>JBHJGZ010000001.1:0-598075 GCA_050331295.1 Myxococcota bacterium
GCACACGGCCATGAGCCGCTCGATCCAAAAGCCGGAACAGCGCCGCAACGTCGGCGCGTTGGTCGGGCGGGGCCGCCACCGGCGTCATCCGGCGGATCTGCTCTTCGAGAGACGGCTTCATCGCTTCAGCAGGCATAGGCACCTCGTCCTCTGGAGTTGGCCCGATCATTCGACCCAAACGCAACCATAAATCGACCCAAACGCAACTTGGTGCCCAAGCAGCCGTACGCGTGCGGAAACTGATCCGACGAAGTTCGGCAAACGACGAGCGTACCGCGTGGTGATACCAAGCCTCGAGGGCTCGAACCGCAGACCGCGTATCGAGGACACCGGCCTGGGATTCGGCCATGAAGCGCTGCACGAAACTAAAACTTGGCTGTCGGTTTCGTGGCTCGCCACGAAGCCGGGACAGGCGCGAACATAACCCCTGCATTCATCAACAAGTGAAGGTATTATGTACGAAAGCAGAGCCGAACCGAGGAGGCGGAGAAGATCTTCCGCGACGCGGGCGGTGTGCTCCGCATGATCGAGGCCGTTCGCGCTGGGATCAGCCGCCACACGCTGTACGCCATGCGCGACGCGGGCACGATCGAACAGCTGGGTCGCGGCGTCTACCGCCTGGCAGCGCTACCGGGCCTCGAGGCGCCCGACCTCGTGACCGTGTCCAGACGGGTCCCCGACGGCGTCATCTGCCTGCTGTCCGCGCTCGCCGTTCACCAGCTCACCACACAGGTCCCCCACGCCGTCGACATAGCCATCCTCCGCGGCGCGGAGCGGCCGAGGATCGACTACCCCCCGGTCAACATCTACTGGTTCTCGGGCCAGGCCTTCAGTGAGGGCATCGAGACGAAGACGATGGATGGCCACAAGGTGCGCATCTACAAACCCGAGAAGTCGATCGCGGACATCTTCAAGTACCGCAACAAGCTCGGCCTCGAGGTCGCTCTGGAGGCGCTCAAGACGTGGCGTGCGCGGCGAGGCTCGAGCGTCGAACGCCTGCTCGATGCGGCGCGTGTTTGTAGGGTGGAGCACGTCATGCGCCCCTATCTGGAGGCGCTGACGGCCAAGAACTCGAACAATCTCGTGCAAGTCTTACCGCTCGGGTCGGTCGAGGAGATCCCGATCCGCTGCCTTGCCGACAGACGTCCTGGACGGCAATGACCTGCTCTCTTGCGCAGATCCGATTTTGGGCATATGCACATAATTGAGGAGCACGGTGCCAAGACCACAGAAGCAACGGCGGTGTCGAGTTCATGAAGGCGACCGGGTCTTCAAACCAGCCAGCATTCCTCTGCGTACGCTGCGAACAGTATCGTTGGCGCTCAGTGAGCTCGAGGCGATGCGCCTATGCGATGTGGACGGGCTGGATCAGGGAACTGCGGCCCAGCGAATGGGGGTGTCTCGAGGAACGGTGCAGCGGCTCCTCAAGCGGGGTCGCGCGAAAACCGTGGGTGCCATTCTGCGGTCGGACGCGCTCATCATCGAAGAAGGAGAGCATCATGAAGATCTGTATACCGACCATCGATGACGCCGGGTTCGAGGGGATATTGGCGGAGCACTTCGGTCGGGCGCCTTTCTTGACCATGGTCGACGTATCCAATGGGAAGGTGCGCGCTTTGCACAATCCTGGCTGCCACTCGCGAGCCCACGAATGCCATCACATTCCCGTGCTGGCGGCCCACGATGTGCAAGCGGTTGTGTGCCGGCGGATGGGACGCCGGGCGTTGGCGAGCCTCAACGCTTCAGGCATCGACGTCTTCGAGGTGCCCATGAACGCATCTGTCGGACGGGTCGCGGCGCTGATGAAGTCGGGCGAGCTTCCGCTGTCTAACCCTCGAGACCAATGCGACGAAGTACACCGGGGCCACGGACAGCGGCGAAATGGGGCATGCCGTGACCATCACGAGTAGCGTCGCTGGGCGGACCGCATTGCTCCTGCTTCTTCAGGGAATCGGATGCACCTCGCGCGCCCCGAGCTCTGCGAGCTTGGACGAGTCCGAGCCCTTCGACCCGAAGGCGATCGCCGAACGCCTCGCGACCCAGACCAAGCAGCCCATCGACATCAATGACCCTTCGACTTGCGCAACGTGCCACGGCGTCGTGTACGCCGAGTGGACGGAGAGCATGCACTCGAAAGCGCATCACGCTCACGACCCGATCTACGCGGCGATGCGTGACTTTCGCCTGAGCAAGGGCCACGAGATTCAGGGCAAGTGTGAGAACTGTCATGCGCCACGCGCCAACGGGCGGACCGACTCTGCCGCAGCCCTCGCCGGCGTCTCGTGCTCGGCGTGCCACAACATCGAGGCCGTCCACGAAGCGGACGAGTCCGAGGGCGCTAAGCTGATCGTGGCCGCGAAAGACGACGTCATGCGGTCCGCGCGAGACATCGAGAACGGGCGCTCCCCGGTTCACGGCAACGGTCCGGCCCTGCCTGCGATGGCCGATGGCAAGACGCTCTGCCTCGCGTGCCACGGTAACCACTCCAACCCGGCGGGCCTATCGGTTTGCACCACTGGCTCCGAACTCGACGCCCACGTGGGCAAAGAAACCTGCGTTTCCTGCCACATGCCCGAGGTGCCGGGTCCGTCCGGCGCGGTCAACTCGAGCAAGACCCATCGCAGCCACCAGTTCGTCGGGCCTCACCGGGCCTACCTACAAGACGATCCGAGCATTTTGGCGAGCGGCGCCCGCCTTCAAGTCGAGCTCGAGCCCGGTCGGGTGCGGCTCCGCCTCGAGAACCGCAGTGGCCATTCGTTTCCGAGCGGCTTTCCCGGTCGTGTCGTGACCCTGCGCGTGCAGGGCTTCGACGCCGACGGCCAAGAGGTTTGGAGCAATGCCGGCGCGCCGGATACGGTGCTACGCCGAGCGTTCCTAGATGCCGAGGGCAAGCCTACGATGCCTCCGTTCGCAAAGCAGGTCGGACCCGACACCCGCCTCAAGCCCGACGAGGTGCGTTCCATGGAATTCGAGGTGCCGAAGAAGGTCGTAGCCGTCCGCGCCGCGCTGCAGTACCGCCTTCTGCCGGACACGGCAGCCAAGATCATGGGGCTGAGCGGCCCCCTGGCACGACCGATTTCGGTCATCAGCGAGAAAGCTGAGCTGTGAGGAGGCCGATATCGCTCAATCACAGAAGTCGTAACTAGAGTCGACGCCGATGTTTGAACGCTCCCTCCAAGGGCGCAAAGGAGACGAGAATGTCATTGAAGGTTGGTAGTTATCTTATCGCCGTTAGTCTTACGCTAACGCTTTCTGCGGCGGGTGAAGCCGTCGCGGCTCCCAAAGACGATCCGGTGGTGGTCAAGGTTTCACAGTCAGCCAATGATCTGCACAGCGTCTTTATGGCACTCAAGCTTGCGACGGCAACCGCCAAACGAGGCCACCCGACGACGCTGTTCGTCAATCTCGAGGCCGTACGTCTCTTTGTGACCTCTCAACCCAGCAAGCTGCGATGGGGAACCATGGATATCAGCTTTTCTGACCTGTTGGACGCGTTCAGGAAGGCTGGCGGACAGATTCTCGTCTGTCCGCATTGCGCCAAGGCTGCGGGCATCAACGCCAAGCAGCTGGCGCATGGGGCGAAGATCGCTTCTGAGGACCAAGTGGCCGAGCTCTTCTCGTCCGCCGGCAAGGTCATCGACTACTGAAGCGGATGGAGGAATGAGGCAGACGATGAGGGTACAACTGACGGCTTTTGGATTGATGGCTTTCGTAGCGGGGTGCGCGACGACCGATTCGTCGTCGGGCAAAGATGTGACGGTCGAAGAGATTGTACGGGCCAAGCCGAGCCTCGTGAGAGTAGTCTACTCCGGCGAGCATGCGCGTGTGCTACGTGTTTCTCTGCCACCGGGTGCTGACCTCCCAGCGCATGAAGGGAGGCGACGCCTGATCTATTCCCTAAGCGACTACACCATCGAATGGCGCGAAGGCGACGGGCCCGTCGAGACGAAGAAATGGACGACGGGAGACGTGCACGTCCACGAGTCACTGGCGCACCGGGTCCGGAATATTGGGTCGACCCTCGTCGACTATCTCGTGTTCGAGCGCCTCGACTCCACGCTTCCCGATTCGCCATCGGTCAACCGAGATATCGACGGCCCGGTAGTCTCCTACGCCGATTCGTACTTCCGCGTTCGCAAAGTAATCCTCGAACCGAAGGCTGCGATCAACGCTCACTCCGGCACGCATCGTGCGGTCTACTCGCTCACCGACTACACGGTGTCGTGGAACGCCGACGGCGAGGTCTCCGAGAAGGCTTGGTCGAGGGGTCAAGCCCATTGGCATGCGCCCGGTGAACATGCGGTCGAAAACACCGGAGACAGTACCGCGGAGTGGATTGTGGTCGAGTTCCTGCGGTGACCCCCAGATCGGTAAGAGAAACAAAGGTGTAGGCCGCTGTGAGGGCGGCATCGGCCCGTTCTCCGCTCGGACGCGCTGCCTGCGCAGGTTCATATCACCCTGCCCGGAAGCGTGGCGGCTGCGTCGCTGCGGGTGCCTGATGGCGTCGTCCGGCACTAAGGCGACGTCTCGCAGAACGAGCGGCGGGGGTTCGGACCCGTGCCTGCAACCGCTCCGCGCCGAACCCTCGAGGAGTGCGTCGCTGCGCACCTGCCCCCCGACCTACTGCGCGGTGCCGCGATCGATGCGCTCGGCCGCGGACTCGTGACCCCCGGCGAGCTCGACGCCGTCGAGCGTGCGCTCGAGCTCTTCGGATTGGGCCATGACACCCGAGCAACTGATGGAAGAGTGCTGGCCGATGATGGCGACCAGTGGGGTTGCAGCCCGCGGCCCCGACGCTACGTGAAGCGTAGGGCCACGGACTGAATCAACGCAGGACACCGTCGCTGGTTGGCGAGGGCGGCATCGGGATGGAGAGCCGCCACGGCTCAGTAACAATCGGCGCGCACTATCGCTGCTTACGAATGAACGCGAACAGGTCCTCGCCGAGCACCATCCTGCTCCGGCCGAACCGAACCCAGCGGAGGTCTAGGTCGCGAACCGTCCTCTCACTGGCGTCGAGGATATCCTCGACGTCGCGTGCGCTGTACAGCACCTCCTTCACAATCGGTTGACGCCTGGGAAGCCCAACGGTGTTTGAAGCCGTCGCCGGCGTGTTGGCGTTGGACGCAACGTCGCCGTCCTTCCAATTGGCCACATCCGAGACTCCCAGAGCTCGCTCATCGCCGTCCGTCACGCCGCTCAAGACGCTTCCTCCTGATCTTTTCGAGCGCGATTTCGACGTCGGTCTTCGGGACGAACGGCCGCGCCAACGCGAGCGCCGCCCCCTGGATCCTACGGCGACGCTCACGGGTCACGGTCGGTGGTGGCGAACGCTGGGGCATCTCGTCGTACGTGCGACCGTCGAGGACCCGCCCCGCCTCCTTCTTGCGCGCGCCGCCTCCTTCTTGCGCGCGCCGCCCCACTGCTTGAAGAAGAACGGCACGCTCGCGTCGTGACACGGGTCGCGGATGTCCCGCACCCAGTCGGCCTCCATGCCCGACGATCAATTGGGGCGTCGGCGGGCGTCCGAGTAGTGGTCAGAATGCGACTACCCACAGGGCATTGGTGTCGGTTCGAAAGACGACGAGTTCATGGATCCCCGGAGTTGGCCAGCCGCTTGAAGGTATCAGTCGAGACGTTGAGGCGATGGTGCGCCTCGACCGGGCTCTCGTTCTCGTGCGATCCCGAGCCGGTGTAGGTCGACCACTCGGTAACTCAGGCCGATGTCGAAGACGTTGCTCGGAATCGGTTGAAGGTCTCCGACATCGTCTCCGGAGCGCTGCGGGTATACCGAAGCGAGACCATTGAAGGTCGATCTATGCGTTCGGGTGAGGCAGCTCGTCGATCAGTAGATCGATGAACCGGCGGACGCGAGGTTCGAGATGTCTCTTGCTGGGATAGAGCGCGACGGTCCTTGATTCGGCGTGGGCGACTTCGGGCAGGACTTCGACGAGCCGACCTGACCGGATGTCTTCGTCGATCAGGAAGTCGGGCAGATAGGCGATGCCGAGCCCTCGAAGGGCGGCCTCACGGATGGCTTCACCGCTGTCGGCGCGAACCCGACCGGTCACCGGAACACGATGGCGCGAGCCGTCCGCGCCAGGAAACCGCCAGACCTGGGATCGGGAGCTCGTTCGGAAAACGATGCAGTCATGGGTCGTGAGCGCCTCGAGGTGGGGTGGGTGACCGCGTCGTTCCAGGTAGTCGGGAGCCGCGCACAGGTAGGCGCGAAACCTCGAGACGACGCGCGAGATTATGCCGCGCGGCGCGCTCGTCGCACCCAACCGGACGACGAGGTCGAAGCCTTCCTCGACGAGGTTGACGGGACGATCGGTGAAGCTCAGCTCGACGCGCACCTTCGGCCAAAGCTCGAGGTAACGCGCGACGATGGGCAGGGCGACGCGACGCCCGAACGCGTCGGGTAGGCTCAGGCGCAAGAGGCCGCGGGGCGCGCCCGCCCCTCGGCTCAGGCTCGACTCCGCCTGCTGCAACGCTTCGTGCACGCGCTGGGCGTGCTCGTAGAAGGTCCGGCCTTCGTCGGTCAGGCTGATGGAGTGGCTAGTGCGTTGAAACAGGCGGGCGTCCAAACGCGCTTCGAGTCGGCCGATCGCTTTGCTGGCCGCCGACCCCGTCAGCCCGTGCGCGCGCCCGCCCGCGACGAAGCTGCCGCCATCGGCGACCGCAATGAACAACAGGACGTCCGAGAAGTTCAGGCCGGATTTCATCGCGATCATCGGGCCTTGAGCAGCCGCGAATTCTGTTCACGCTTAGCATGAACTCTATTCGGGCCCAAGCTGGTCTAGACCCGAAGCTCGCGGGGCCCGAGGTGGAGCGTAGGCCGCGCAGGTCGGTGACCCTGCAAAAGGAGATCGAGATGACTTACACCATCGAGCGGTTTAATCCTCCTAGCCTCTTCGATGCATCGGAGAGCAATCACTCCCAAGTGACGACGGTCGAGGCCGGAAGACTGGCCTTTTTTTCGGGGCAGGTCGCGTGGACGCCCGAAGGCACGCGCGCGCCGAGGTCGCTCTCCGACCAGACGAAGGTGATCATGGGGCACCTGAGGGCCGGCCTCGAGGCGATCGGCTCCGTCCCAAGCGACATCGTGATGATGCGCATCTACGTCGTGAACCTGACGCCCGACCGAACGGCCGAAGTGTTCCCCCACTTGAGGGCGTTCTTGGGCGATGTTCATCCGAGCATGACCGGCATCGGCGTTCAGGCCTTGGCCGGCCCCGATCTCGAGATCGAGGTCGAGATGATCGCCCGCGTCCCCTCGTAACTCGAGGCCTGAGGCCCATCGGGGCGGCACGCGGACGACGCCGGTCAGTGCTGGTTCTTTGGGGCCCGTCCGTGATGTCGCAGTCGTCACCTTTTTCGGTGACGAAGACGTGCAGGCCGATTTGCGTGTCGGTCGGCGATTCGAACGTTCCCATCGTGATGCCGAGCCAGGCTCTACGGACCGGGTCGAAGAACAGCACGCAGCCGGAGGTGCAGCAGGAATCGCGTCGCACCTTGTCGGACGTGCGATACCACGTGAGGTTGTCGGGACCGTGGATCCTTGAACGACCGGCTCTACTGGGCGATGAACAGGCGGTCTGCCTGGTGGGGTCGCTCAACTTCACCCACCCCGAGCTTCGCGCGTTGGTCGACGAAGCCCATCGGCTCCAAGTGCGCGTCGCGGCTAACGCGGTCAGCGAACCCGGCATCGAAGCGGCTCTCGATGCTGGAGTCGACAGCATCGAGCACGGCGACGGATTTGCCGAGAAAGTCCTGCGTCGGGCGCTCAAGCGCGGGACTTACTGGGGTCCAACGGTGAAGGTGGTTGCCGATTGGGCCGAGACGATGCCGGCCGATAAACCGCGCCGAACGTACCTCACGCGAAGAGTCGCGCTGCGACACGAGAACTTGCGCCGCGGTCGTGCGCTCGGAGTGAAGGTTGCGTTGGGTTTCGACGCGGGCTCGAGCCCATGGTCGCGCCATCCCGCTCGGGAGTTTGAGGCCGTGGTCGTGCACGGTGGCCTGACGCAGATGCAGGCCATCCAAGCCGGAACCTCGGTGGCGGCTGACCTGATCGGGGCTAATTCGCGGGTCGGGAGGATTCGGCCGGGCATGCTCGCCGATATGGTCGCGGTTCGTGCGAATCCTCTGACCGATATCGCAGCGTTACAGAAGGTGACGTTCGTGATGAAGGGCGGGCGACTCGTATGCACCGACGGCAACACCCGGCCAGAGCCGGTGTGTACCGAGCCCTGATTCCCGCCGCCCGGCGTGCATAGGCGGCAGCAAGCGTCGGCGCTGACCCTTTGTGACGGGCGAAGTCTGACATAGCGGAGGTTAACGGCCCCAAACCGCCGTACCATCCCCGCTACATCGCTCAGTGCCGTCCGCAGGCTACGATCAATGGGGAAGCTCCATTGACACGGAGCACCCATGGTTGGCGGCGAAAGCAACTCTGAAAGCTGCCTGACTTAGCGCTCACACGTTGGTTTCGGGGCCGAAAGCCGGTCCCTATTTGGCAGCCAATAGGCTGCAAATGGTGTCTACGTCAGGGGCCGTTGCTGCCCCAGTAGCTCCGAGCCGTTCGATACGCCTCGGGCCCCCGAGCGTGCGGGGAGCGGCTGACGACACTCAACAAGAAGGTATGGCGGCTGTACCGGGTCCGCGTTCGCCTCGCCGTCGCCAATACGCAGCCGACTTCTTGGCGACTTTTTCCATGACCGCCGAGTAGACCCATCGACCGCGCTTCGCTGCTGTCGGCGTTGAGCTCCATGTCTCAAATTGCTCCCGAATCGGACCGTTTAGCACATCAACCCACCGCCTCAGAATCGCGGGCACGGAGTACTCCGGTGCTCGACGATGTCCTTGTTCGATGATCTTGGCGTACAAGTCGGGATTGCTCTTGAGCATCTTCAGCACCCGCAGGACGTCTTTCGGCGAACGAACAACCAGGAAGTCCAAGTCCGATCGTCGAATCTCGGCGTAGGCCGGTTCTGGTCCTACGAGGGCGGGAACGCCAGCAATCCAAGAATTGAAGACCTTGTTCGGCGGCTTGGTCATGTAGTCGAGTTGGGTCAGGTCTCGGACGGCGAGCACGGCGTCGACGTCCTGATAGTCGTGCATCTTGATTCTTGGATGCGCTCCGGAGTCCTCCCGGTCCGCCCCTTTTCGCGCATCGAGAGTGTCCAGTCGCAATCGAACTCCGAGTGCGGATAAGGAGCGGATGAAGTCTTCGCTCTTGTAGACGGACGCGAGATTGATTGAGCTTCCCTTGAACGCCAAGACTTCAAGCCGCGACCCCCGGCTCGGGTCTCGAGGTAGAATTCCCGGCTGGGGGAAGCCGGTGATCACGGCCATGTTGGGCCGGGAACCACGAAGACCATTCTGTTCGATCGCGAAGTTGCCGAGGCAGGGCCGATGCCCATCACCACGAGTCGAGACGAGGAACGCACGGAAGGGTCGAGTCTTCAGGCCGATATGGGTTCCTTCGGCAATGTTTACGACATCTTCCTTCAGGGTGGACGAATAAGTTACGGGGAATCCGGCCCTCTTGAACTGAATATACGCATGGTTAATCCAATATGTGACGGGTGTCGTGCATCGTTGACTCAGACAATCGTCATCGATCTCTCGCCATTGGCCATTCGCCATTTCCGGCCAGATGTCTTGCTCCGGCAGTACGAAGTTCACAGGGACTTTTAGTTGCATTTGAAGATTTCTCCGTCGGAACAGGACTGGCGCGACGCAAACACATAAAACCGGAAGGCTCAAGCCGTACTCGTGTGACAGGATGAAGAAGGGTACGGACTTTAACCGGAATGCGACCAGGCCAGCGAAGAGCGGAAGGTGGTTGGGCATCGAGTGTGCGAAGCGCGACACGAGGGCCCGCTTAGGTGAACGTCTGGATGAATCTCTCGACGACGTTTCGAGCTCGCTCCAATTTTCTCGCGGAGTCGACGACACCCAAGGAACACCTTCCCGAGGTTCGGGTTCGAATATGCCGGCCGTACCACCAAGATGGATCTTGCTCGCTCGGCAGCGTGTGACCGATCGCATCTGCGATGGCGTCGGACGCTTCAATGGACGGCCAGCAGCCAACGTCCTCAAGCTTGTACAGATCGGTCTCGGGTCGCCACGCCTTGATTCGGTCCCTCATCGCCCACCGCAACCGGGTCTTCCGTGCCCCGCAGCACGGTCATCGGCGCGCTGCGGAAGTTCGCAGGGGTTGTAACCCATACTTGGTAGAACCTCTCTCGCTCCGGCTGGTATCCAAGGATGTTGAACATCACCTTCGCTTCATCGTGGCGTAGATCTGGGCGACCAAGCTTTCAACTGCGGCATCGACGGCGCCCGCTGTGGTACCCATTTGTTCGCCGTAGGCCTTTCCGCGATCCGGGAGGAAGATCTGCTTCGGACGATCCTTCTTCAGCGAAAGCAACGGATAAGCTGCTTCAGTCTCAAATCGTCTTTTGTCGGCATCACCGAACATATGATTCGATGTTTATCGAAGTACGGTCTGAGACAATCATCATCTGGAATCCATCCTCTTCCGCAATGCTGTTGAGGTCAGGAAAAACTCCGTTCCGTAAGACTGTCCCGTATACATTCTCGGTTGGTGGGGCGCGTGGGGATGGCGCCAAACAGCGGCGACGGGGGATTTGAATCGAGCATGGGTGCCCACGAGCCCGCTCGTCGTTTGCGCGGGGGGCTTGGTCGCGATCAGGAAGGCCACGATCGGCGTGTCGTTCGATGATCCAGCGAGACCACCTGCCCCTGCGCGGGCCGGAGTTCAGGACGCTACCAAGTCACCGTCACGGGGTAGCGGCGATGATCACCTCCTCACCCTGGGGTTACGCTCTGGGCCTCTTGTCCATCGGACCGCGGGGCACTCCTTGCATGCATGTTTCTCGCGCGAACCTTGCGGAAAGCTCCAGCCCGTGGTGTGAGGGAAGACCATGCCAACCTGTCGTCTTGTGGTCCTCACTTTGTGCGTCGCGGTTCTCGGTGCCTGCGGCGACGCCGATTCCGGCTCGAGCACGGGTTCCACCGACGATATGGACGATGGGACCGGAACCGGCAGCCCGGACGTGACCGGCTCCGTGGAACGAGTCCTGACTGCCCTCGGAGTCAACGTGCAGACCGGTGTGGGACGGGTGGACCCGGATGGGAGCCCGCTGCCCGAGGACTACGCCCCGCTGGGGAGCCGGGCCAAGATCAACGTCTTCTCCGAGCTGCTCCTCCTCGGCGTTCCCATCGACGACGACAACGTGGCGACCTCCGGTCACCAGAGCACCGTCACCAATTTAGTGCCCGGCGCCAACAACAGCCTCACGTGGGAGGTGCTCACGGATCCCGCCCTCGCGACCACGCCGTGGGCCGAGCTCGGCGCCCGGCGAGGCTCGGCCACCCTCGATGTCGACGCCGATGGCGTGGACGAAGTGGTCGTGGTCTATCAAGACGAGGGCGACGTCGAGCTGGTCGTCATCCAGGACTCCGGCGACGGCTACGCCATCGGCGAGCCGTCCATCGTCGACACCGCGACCTGGGACCGGATCTTCGTCGAAGCCGGAGACTTCGACGGGGACGGTGACGACGACGTCTTGCTGGGGCTCATCGATCCTGCGGGGGACGCCACCCTGAAGCTGCTGGCGAACGGCGAGGGCGAGTTCACCTTCGTGTCGCCCGAGGTCGAGTTTCCGCGGGGCGACCGCTCGATCAGCAACCTACGGATGGCGGCGGGCAACCTGGACTTCGACCCGGCGGAGGAGCTGGCCCTGGTCCTGAATTCCGGTGCCACGATGTTCGGCCAAAATGGCGAAGCCGATGTCTCCCACGACCTGGTGATCCTCGACGACGCCACCACCCGGTTTGCTTCGTTGCGCGAAACCAAGCTCGAGATCGCGACCGACACCGGGACCCAGTTCGCCGTGATCGCCGATGTGGACCTCGGTGACCTCGATGGAGACGGTCTCGACGAGGTGGTGCTGGCCGGCCTGAACCGGGCCGGTGGCGTCTCGAACTACGGGGACTTCAGGTACTTCATCGAGGTCCTCGACGATGGGCGACGCGATTTCGTCCAGCTCGCCGAGGCTCAAGCCGAGGTGGTGCTCGAGGGTGAGAACTTCCAGCCGCAGTCCTCGGGTGCCTCACAGCGACTGAACTTCGCCGCCGTCGTCGCGGCCGACGTCGACGGAGATGGGGCGAGCGAGTTCCTCGTCAACCAGCGGCTGTTCCAGTCCATGCGAACCAGTCCCGGCGCCATCACTCCCTACGATGCTGGGGATGGGCCAGCGGTGATCC
Organism: Myxococcota bacterium; assembly: GCA_050331295.1. GTDB lineage: Bacteria > Myxococcota > Kuafuiibacteriia > Kuafuiibacteriales > Kuafuiibacteriaceae > Kuafuiihalomonas. Next base: position 12,301 of record JBHJGZ010000001.1, read on the forward strand.
CAAGCGGCAACCTCTATACCCGCGAAGGCTCGTCCGGCCAGGACTACAACTTCAACTGGGCCACCTTCTCCTTCGCGGCTGCCGACGTGACCAAGGATGGACGCGACAACCTGGTCATCTTCTCGCAGGTCCCGACCGGGTCACGTCTGGAGGTATGGGGCGTGGACCAGATCGAGGGGTGGAGCCTCCGGGCTTCGTTCGAAGTCGAGCCCGCCGCCAGCCACGTCCGACCACGGTATCCGCAACTTCTCCTGCCGGACCTGGAGATCGAGGACACCACTGCGGCACTTCGTTACTCCGCCGGCAGCCATCGGCTCGTGTTCACCGAGCCGATCATCATCGCTGCCCTGGCTGCTGCCCCGTGCGCCACCGACCGCGGCCAGGATCTCAGCTCGTCTTGCCGCACCGCTTACGGCAACGCGGTCTCCGACCGCATGGCGCGAACCGACGGTCAGAGCCTCGTCGCCCGGGCCAGTGCCGGCATCAACATCAGCGAACCCCTGACCAACAACGGCATCGAAGTCCTGGGAAGCATCGAGGCCCGCGTCCGAAACTTCACCGAGACCTCCTATACCTTGCGTCGGGAGCTCTTGTTCGAGACCGGGCCCATCGAGGACTCGGTCGTGTTCACCACCGTCCCTCTGGATCTCTACTCGTACGAGATCCTCTCCCACCCGGACCCGCAGCTGATCGGTGAAACGGTGGAGGTCCGCCTGCCGCGCGAGCCGATCACCCTGATGACCACCCGCGGGTTCTACAATCAGAACATCCTCGAGGACGGCGTGCCCATCGACGACCGGATCTTCCGGCACGTCGAAGGCCAGCCGGACAGTTACCTGACCCAAGCCGAAAAGAACCAGCTCATCGCGGGTCGGTTGGCGATCGAAGGTACGCCGGCGTCGGTGGGTGAAGGCACGGGTCAGTCGATCTCCACCATCTCATCGTTCGAAGAGACCACCACGGGCACGAGCTACGAATACAATCGATCGATCGACGTTCGGGTGACGGGCGGCATCACGGTGGCCGAGGTATCGGTGGGCACCGGCTCGGACAGCGCCATCGAGATCAGCCGCGGTACGGAATCCATCTACCAGGGCGCGGTGGGCAACATCGATGCTACATCCTTCGACGCTGGCCTGGACTACGGGTGGGGCCTGTTCACCTACGTCTACGAAGACCCCAGCACCGGCCAGACCTTCGAAGTGCTCAACTACTGGGTCGACCCCTAGAGCGAAGCCATCGCCGGCTCGAGCTCGGAGCCCATCCCATCCTGCATCGGTGCCCCGAAGACTTCTTTGTCGGTCCCATCGAGGCTCCGGCCCCCCTCCGCCCTCGTCTGACGGCGCAGCTTCGTTCTAGTCGCTCACGAAGCCACGTTTCTCGAGCAGGGGCTCGACGGAGGGCTTTCGACCGCGGAAGCTCGTGTAGAGCTCCATCTCGTCCCGCGATGATCCGGCTGAGAAGATGAAGTCGCGGAGTTTCTTCGAAAGCTCGGGGTCGAAAACGTCTCCCTTCTCTTCAAACGCTGCGAAGGCGTCGGCCTCGAGAACCTGGGCCCAACCGTAGACGTAGTAGCCGGCCGAGTAAAAGTCGTTCGAAAAGATGTGCTGAAAGTAGGGCGAATAGTAGCGCGGCGCGATTTCCGGGATCATACCGATCTTCTCCATGGTCGCGGCATCGAAAGCGTTCACGTCCGTGATCGCTTTCGTTTCTTCCAAGTTCTTGGTGTGCCACTCGAGGTCGAGGAGCGCCGCCGCCACATACTCGCCGGTCTCGAAACCCTGATTGAACTTCGAGCTCTCGTTGATCTTCGCGACGAGCGCGTCGGGGATCGGCTGGGAAGTCTCGTAGTGCTTGGCATAGCTCTTGATGACCGAGGGCTCGCTGGCCCAATTCTCGAGCAGCTGAGACGGGAACTCGACATAGTCGATCTTCACGGAGGTGCCGGCGAGACGCGGGTAGGTGACGTCGGAAAGGAGTCCATGAAGAGCATGCCCGAACTCGTGGAAAAGCGTCACGACCTCACTCCAACCGAGCAGGGCCGGCTTGTCGCCGGCGGGGGCCGGAAAGTTGCCCACGTTTTGGATGACGGGACGCGTCTCGCCGCCGAGCTTGCGCTGACCTCGAAAGCTCGTCATCCAGGCTCCGCTGCGCTTGCTCTGGCGTGGGAAGTAATCGACGTAGAGCAGCCCTACATGGGTACCATCGTTGTTCTTCACGTCGAACGCCTTCACCTGCGGGTGATACGTGGGCACGGACTCGGTGACTTCCTCAAAGGTGATCCCGAAGAGTCGCTCGGCGGTGGCGAAGGCGCCTTGGCGGACCGCGTCGACTTCAAAGTAAGGTTTGAGCTCTTCTTCGCTGAGATCATACTTCTCTTTGCGAAGCTTCTCGGCGTAGTACCGCCAATCCCACGGTTCGAGCTCGGCCCCATCACCCAGGTCGCGCTTCAGGAGCTTGGTGAGCTCGGCTCTCTCCTCCTTCATCCGCTTCAACGCCCCGGCGAACAACTTGTTCATCAGTTCCAGCGCTGCTTCCGGCGTGCCGGCCATGTTGCCTTCGAGGGTGTAGAGGGCGTGGTTCTCATACCCGAGTAGGGGCGCGCGTTCGGCCCGGAGGGCGGCTACTTTGAGGGCGAGCTCGCGGGTGTCTTGCTCGCCCTCGTGACTGCCGCGCTCATGGAAGGCTTTCCAGAGCTCTCTTCGAAGGTCGCGATCCTTTGCGTACTTCATGAAGGGCTCATAGGACGCACGCACCATCGTATACGCCCACTGGCCGTCATGGCCCCGCTCCTTCGCCAGAGACGCGCCTGCGGCTTTCACCTCATCCGGAAGACCATCGAGTCTTGTTTCGTCGTCGACGAGGAGTAGATAGGCATTCTCTTTGAGCAGCCGCGCCGCGTACTCGGTGAAGAGCGAAGCGAGCTCCGAGTTGATCGCTTTGAGCCTGTCTTTGGCCTCACCTTGCACGGTCGCGCCGGCGCGCACGAAGTCCCGATGGTAGTCCTCGATGAGCTTCGTTTGCTCAGCGTTGAGGCCGAGGCTCCCGCGCTTGGCATGGAGCGCGGCCACCCGCGCAAAGAGCTTCTCGTTCAGTACGATCGCGTCATTGTGCTTCGCGAACCGGGGCGCGTACTCGACCCGGAGGGCCTGCAGGCCATCGGTGAGGTCGGTGGCGGCGAGGTTGAAGAAGGTTTGCGTGGAACGATTCAGCATTCGACCGGAGCGCTCCATCGCTTCGATGGTGTTGGCGAAGGTGGGAGGCTCGGGATTGGCGACGATGGCGTCGATCTCGGCCAAGTGGCGCTTCATCGCTTCGTCGAAGGCGGGGGCGAAGTGCCTTTCTTCGATCCGATCGAAGGGTGGGACGCCGTAGGGCGTGTCCCAGCGTTCTTCAAAGAATGGGTTGTCGGTCATGTTGGCCTCCGGTTTCGGCGCGGCCTTGGTCAGAGGCTCTGGGGCAGGGGTCTTCTGCGCGCAGGCGAGCGTCCATGACAGAGCTGCGGTGATGATGACTTGATTGTTGTCCATCTTGCGACTCAAGCCATTGCTTTAAATGGAGGGACACACAACCCATTTCTCGATGCCGAGGCGGCCCTCGACGTTCTCGTGCCCAGCACGCTGCGCCTTTCGCGCGGTCGGTTCTTCGCATGTTCCGCCATGCGACCCGAGACGTAATGGCCGCGAGGGCGGTCTCGCACACGTCGACGGGTCAGGATTGGGTCGTGACCATGTCAACGGGCAATCGCACGATGGCGACTGTACCGTCGCCCGGCCGGGACTCGAGAAACAGGTCGCCGCCGTGGTCTTGCACGATGCTTCGGCTCGCCGCGAGGCCCAAACCCAGCTTCACGCGACCGCGGCCGCGAACGAAGGTGGGTTCGAAGGCTCGCGCCAAGAGTTCGGGAGACAGGCCCGGACCGTGGTCTCGGATCCGTACCTCGACGTAGTCCTCCTTCTCTTGGGTTTCGACCACGATGTCCTGGTCGCGGGGCGAAGCCTCGATTGCATTCTTCAGCAGGTTCAGGAAGACCTGGTTGATCGCCATGGGGCGGCACCGAACCTTGGGGAGCTGTCCGTAGCGGCGTTCGATCCCGGTCGGGTGGTCGAACTCGCCGCTGGCCAGCATGAAGCCACTGTCCAGCCCTTCGTGGATATCGACCGTCTGTACCTCGGCCTGGTCGGGTCGAGAGAAGCTCTTGAACGCCTCGAGTACTTGGTCCAGCCGCTGGAGCGAGCCCACTGCCGCTCCGTTCGCCTCGGCCAGCACCTTTGCAGCCCGCGCTCTCTGCGCGGGTTCGGTACCCTCTTCGGTCAGCTTGTCTCCGGCGCGACACACTGTTTGGAAGCTCGAACGCAGCGTCCCAAGGGGCGTGTTGAGTTCGTGCAGGACACCGGCGACGAGCCGCCCCATCAGTTGCACGCGCTGCTCCTGAAGGCCTTTCATTTCGGAGAAGAGGTCCCTGATCAGGCGTCGCGTCCGGAAGTTCGCTACCGTGAGAACAGCAGTAATGGACAGAAAGATTGTGATGTCGATGAGGATGAAGGGGTCGATGCCCAAGAGGATCGCGTGAATGGCGATATAGGTCAGCGTTCCGACGATTCCGGTGATGAGGGATACGGGCCAATCGAATCGAAGGGCATTGAAGGCCAAAATGCACATCATACCCATCGAAACACCGTCCATCATCCCGTCGACATCAGGGGGAGGGCTCGTCCTCTGAAGCCCGATGGCGACCGAGACGGTCCCGAGCACCGTCAAGTCGGTAATCGTGATGGCCGCAGGAAACCATGGCCGGAACCGTCGGCGCAGAACGAACTGGCTGAATCCGGCGAGCAGGCCGCCCCAGGCCAGGAAGACGAGTCCTTGTATGGCCGATCTCATCGGCGTTCCGGGCACCGACCATGACTCGAGAGCCCAGGCCAGATTGAGCGTGAGGCCCACGATGACCCAGATCCCTACGCGCGCCCAGTTCAGAATCCTCTCGGTTCGCCAGGTCGTTTCGAAGAGCACGCGGTTGACGCCTCGAAGCGGGACGGCACGGTTCGTGGGCACGGCGCGGGCGGCGGAGTCGGAGGGTTCGTCACGGGCGCGACCCAGGCCACCAGGTAGAGATTCGGCCCCGCTCACGGGTTTTAGCCAGAGGTCTTCAGGTCGCGGCGGTCAATCAAGGTCGCCCCTTTCGCCACTCGGCGCCCTTCTGTGGCGCCAACGCTGGGAGAGGATTGGTGCTTCCAGCCTGAGCGATGCGAAGTCGTCGGATGGGGCACCACGTCGATGGTCCATGTCCACCCGAAGTCGAGGTAGCTTGGGCCGGCGGGTGCGTTCTTCCCCCATCGGCAACCGGGCGACTCGGTCCGGCTCATGCGTTGTAAGGCTCATGCGTCATAAAGCACGGGCATTTGGCCTTTCCATCGGCTCCAGACCTCATCTTGGGTGATGAGCTCCGCCATGAAGTGTCCGACGTTGATGCGGCTGGTCTTCCCGGGATCGAAGAGTGCACTCCGCTCAGGGGAGGCATGCAAGGTATACGGACTCACCTCGTCTGCATCGAAGAGCGAATCGGGCCGCACGACCACCCATTCGATGGCGGCATCATCGGGTCCTATCTTTGTTCGCAGGTATTCTGCCGCCGCTTCGTTGTCGGCATGGGGCGGCAGAAAGAGGCGGAGGAGTCCGAGGACGACCCGCTCACGCCGTGAGGCAGATTCGTTCAGGCTTCGATTTTGAACACCCGCGCTGTTCATGAGGACGAAACGGATTGGCGAGGTGGAGACAACGTGTCTTGCGGCTTGACAGAGGCGTTGAGTGGCGTCGGACACCAGTCGGTGGGGCGGACCGAAGACACCCCTGAGGCTCAGGTTGTGCCCCAGACACGAGGCGATGGCGCCGGATCCCGCGACGGCATCCCTCAGCTCATCCTCCTTCAATTCCAGCAGACTGGCTTCGATGAGCGACAGCTCGGGGTGTCGACGGATCGCGTCCGGCATGCGTTCCTTCGACCGAACGATCGCCCGCACCCTTTGGCCTCGACCGAGCAAGTGCTGAACAAGGCAGCGACCGGTGGCGCCGGTTGCGCCCACCACCAAGGTCGTCATTTCGTCTCCTCTATCCAAGCTTCACGTCCAGCGGAAGAACATGCGCTGGGCGTCGAATCGCTTCGGCGATATCCTCCAGGCTCTTCGAACGAGCACGCACCCTCTGCGCCAGCTGACTGGTCTACCCACGCAAAGCTTCCCTTCGAGGTCCCTTCCAAGGCAACGACGCGCCGCTTGGCGGTTGACCGTGGTGCGCCGCGAGGTGAGGCCATCCGGCATGGTGGGCCTTCGACGGTACCGGAGGCTGGCGGCGATCGTGGGGGATGTGGTCTGGGTCCACGCCCGAGGTGTGGCCGTGGGCGACGTGGCCCAGATCGACCACCCGGATGGTCGTCCATCGCTGGCCCGCGTCATCGAGATCCATGAAGATCAGGTGGCCTGCCAAGTCTTTGCGGGCGCGAAGGGGTTGTCGACTTCGTCTCGGGTACGCTTCTTGGGGGAGCCTCTCCGGGTCACGTATTCCAACCACATCCTCGGTCGCGTTTTCCGAGGGAACGGTTTGCCGACGGATGGCGGCCCCACCCTCGAAACCGAGCCCCGAATCGACATCGGCGGTCCCATCGTCAATCCGGTGCGGAGGGCGCTTCCGGCCAAGATGATTCGGACCGATGTTCCGATGATCGATGTGTTCAACGCATTGGTCGAGAGTCAGAAGATCCCGATCTTCTCGGTGCCGGGGGAGCCGTACAATCAGTTGCTCGCTCGGATCGGTTTTCAGGCAGATGCCGACATCGTCGTGTTCGGAGGTTTGGGGCTGATCTTCGACGACTATCACTTCTTTCGTCAGGCGTTCATCGACCATGGCGTCTTCCATCGGACGGTGATGTTCGTGAATCTCGCCTCCGACCCGATCGTCGAACGCGTTCTCGTTCCGGACCTCGCCCTCGCAGTGGCGGAGCGTTTTGCGGTCGAGCAGGATCAGCGGGTGCTGGTTTTGCTCACCGACATGACCGCCTTCGCCGATGCCTTGAAGGAGATCGGGATCTCGATGGAGCACATCCCATCCAATCGCGGCTATATGGGAGATCTTTATACCCAGCTCGCTCGACGCTATGAAAAGGCCTGCGACTTCAAGGGTGCCGGCTCCGTGACGATCCTCGCGGTCACGACGATGCCCGGGGACGACGTGACGCATCCGGTGCCTGACAACACGGGGTACATCACGGAGGGGCAGTTCTATCTTCACGATGGTGTCCTGGACCCCTTCGGATCTCTGTCTCGGCTGAAGCAACGTGTGATGGGCAAGGTGACCCGGAAGGATCATTCCCAGGTGATGAATACGATGATCCGCCTGTACTCCGGAGCTCGCGAAGCCAGACAGAAGAAGTCGATGGCTTTCGAGCTTTCTGCTCTCGACCACAAGCTTCTGCGATTCGGAGACATCTTCCGCCGCGAGTTCATGGACGTGAATGCGTCCATGTCGCTGGAGGCAGCCCTCGACCGCTCTTGGCAGATCATGGCCAACTGCTTCGATCGAAGCGAACTCCTCATCCGCAAGAGCCTCTTGGACGAGTTTCTCCCGGAGGCGCGATCGGAATCGGAATCGACATGACAAAGCTCGCCCTCAACAAGAGTTCGCTGAATCGAGAGAAGAAGAAGCTCGACGTCTATCAGCGATTCTTGCCGTCGCTGGAGCTCAAGCAAAAGCAGCTGATGTCTCTGAGGCAGAGCGAACGAGAGCTCATGGTTCGTCTTCGCGAAACCTTCGACACGGAGCGTAGGCGTCTTTCGCAGCGATTCCCGATGCTGGCGAGTTCGCAGTTCGATCTTCGAGGAATGGTGGTCGTCGAAGAAGTGAGCCTGGGATACGAGAATGCGGTGGGGGTTCAGCTCCCGGTCTTGAACGAGGTACGATGCCGCATTCAGCCTTACTCCCTGCTGGCCGAACCACACTGGGTCGATGTGGCGCTCCGGGCTCTCGAGCGTACGGTTCGGCTCCGAGTTCAGGTGGCCGTGACCGAACGTCGCTTCGCCCTTCTCGAGGAAGCCGTGCGGCGAACGACTCAGCGCGTGAATCTCTTCAAGGAAGTCCTGATTCCCGAAGCTCGCGAGAACCTGCGAAGGATCGGAATCTTCTTGGGTGACGCGCAACGGAACGCCGTCATTCGCGCCAAGATGGCGAAATCGAAGTACGAGAAACGAGTCGGAGCGTGAGCATCGTACCGTTGCGCCACGTCTCCATCATCGGACCCCTGTCATCCAAAGACGTGGTGCTGGAGGGCCTTCAGGCCATGGGGCTTCTTCACGTCATCTCCTTGGCTCCGCCGAAGGACCGGCAGGGACCGGGCCTTCGGGCGGAAGCCACGAAGGCGCTACGCTACCTTCAGACCGCCCCCATCCAGAGGGCGCCGAGCCGACGGGAGGCCATCGACCTGCTCGACGTCGAGCGCAAGGCGCTCGAGCTCATGGCGCGGGAGGCGGACCTCTCCGACGAACGCGACTACCTCGTGGCAAAGGCCCGCGCTCTCGCTTCCTGGGGCGACTTCGCGTTCCCCGAACTGGGGGCGCTCGGGCGCGGGCCGGCCGGCCCCGTGCGCCTTTGGTTCTACGAAGTACCCTCGTACCGCCTTTCCAGGCTCGAGTCCCTGGACCTAGCCTGGGAGGTCGTCGCCCGCGAACCCGGGATGGCCTATGTGGTCGTGCTGTCCGATACGGAGCCTCGAGGCCTGCCCGTAGAGCGGACTCAAGCCGGGGCGGCGCCCCTTTCGGCGGTACGCCGAAGGCTGGTCGAAGTCAGGGAGCAGATGGAAGAGATCGTGTTCGAGCGGGCCCACCTGACCAAATACCGGGTGATGTTCGAGTCGCATATCGACGACATCCTGGACGGCTTCGAGCGGGAAAATGTCGCCAACAAGACCCTGGAAGACGGCTCCGTCTTCGTCCTGGGTGGATGGATGGCTGCCGAGCGACTCGACGACCTCCGTCGATTCTGCGAGGTGCATCAGCTCGCGTTCACGGAACGGGCTCCGGCTTCCACCGACCAGCCCCCGACGCTCCTCGAGAATCGAGGCTTGGCCCGGGCTGGACAAAGCTTGGTGACGTTCTATTCCACACCCGGATATTTCGAATGGGATCCATCGTGGGTCGTCCTGGCTTCGTTCACGATGTTCTTCGCGATGATCATGTCGGACGCGGGCTACGCGCTCCTCTTGCTGGCCGTGCTGACCGTCTTCTGGGGGCGCCTCGGGCGCTCGCTCGGCGCCCCGCTGCGCGGACTCGCCATCGTCATCTTGGTGCTCTCGGTCGCCTGGGGTGTGGCCGTGGGCAGCTATTTCGGAATCACGCCCGACGAGGCGGCGTTCCTCGCGAGGCTTCAGGTCTTGAGTCTGGACGACTACGACACGATGATGCGGATCTCGGTATCGGTCGGCGCGTTCCACGTCGTGATGGCCAATCTGCTTCGTGCGGCGTTCATACCCCGAAGCGGGGTCTTGGGCGCTGTCGGATGGTGCATCGCGGTCGGGACCGGTCTCGGTCTGTGGCTCACGCAAGATGACCCGGAGCTTGGGCCCAAGGCGATGGTGGCCGCACCCTGGATGCTCGGTGGCTCGGCGTTGCTCATCCTCGCATTCTCGTCTTCGACGTCGATGTGGCCTCGACGCTTGATCGACGGCGCACGTTCGCTGACGAAAGTGACGACGATGTTCGGGGACGTTTTGAGCTATCTTCGGCTTTTCGCCTTGGGTTTGGCGAGCACGTCCTTGGCACTCGCCTTCAACGGCCTCGCGAAGAGCGCATCCCAGATCGAAGGCATGGGAACGCTGCTTGCGGCCCTGGTTCTCATCGGTGGCCATTCCATCAACATCGGACTCGCCATCATGAGTGGATTCGTTCACGGTTTGAGGCTGAACTTCATCGAGTTTTTCAGGTGGGGAACGACGACAGAGGGGCGACCGTTCTGTGCTTTCGGGCTGCGGCGGCGGGCTGGCGTCGAATGATTTCGGGGGAGTAGATGGAACCGCTCGTGTTGACGTTGGGCTGGCTTGGTATCTATGCGCCACTGGCTCTGGGAGCCATAGGAAGCATCATCGGGTGCGGACGAGCCGGTCAGGCGGCCGCCGGAGCACTGCTTCAAGTGGACGGAGGGTATGGGCGGTTCATCGGGGTGTCGGCGCTTCCGTCGTCCCAGGTCATCTACGGCATCGTCGTGACATTCAGTCTGGTGCAACCGGTGACCGTGACGAGCTCGCCCGGATTGTTCGGGATCGGTGCTCTGGCCGGCGTCGCTTTGCTCTTCTCCGCCGTCTACCAAGGATTCGCGTGTGCCTCCGCCATCGACGTCGGCAAAGACAAGCCCGATGTGTTCGGCGTGTCGATCGCACCGGCTGCCATCGTTGAAGGCTTTGCGGTCTTCGCTTTCGTCTTCGCCCTGATCCTCGCGGGCGATATTCCGGACTGAATGGAGGTGCACTCATGGTCGAGCACGAGGAGCCATCCTCAGGCGTTCGAAACCTCATCGAGCGTGTCCGCCGAGAAGGCGTCGAGGAAGGAGAGACCGAGGCGAAGAGAATCGTGGACGATGCAAGGCAAAAGGCGGCCCGGATCCTCGATGACGCCCGCACCGAGGCCGAACGTCGTTTGGCCGAGGCTCGGAAGCGCGAACAGCTCGAAAGGGAGGCTGGTCGGGCCGCGCTCGAGCAGTCGGCCCGAGACACGATTCTTCGACTCGAGGAAGAGCTCACCCGTCACTTTGGCCGCCAGCTCCACCGGCTCGTGGAGCATCGGCTCGAAGACACGTCCTTCCTGGAGCGACTCATCCTCGAGTTGGTGGGAGCCGAGCGGCCTGAGCTGGACGGTCCAGCTCAGGTGCTTCTTCCGCGCAAAGTCCTGGAGATCCAGGAGCTGCGGAAATCGAACCCGGAGCTCGGCCGAGACCCGGTGGACGCATTCGTCCTGGCCCTCGCCCAATCCGGACTCAGGGAGGGGGTCACCTTCGAGGCGGCGCCGGACGCTCAGCAGGGCATCCGAATCCGCCTGGAGGATGGGCAGATCGAGATCGACGTGACCACCGAAGCGGTGACGGAGCTTCTTCAACGCCATCTGTTGCCCCGATTCCGAGGCTTGCTCGAAGGAGTGTTCCGCTGATGGCGCATTACTTCACGCTGGTGGCCAGTCTTCCGGCCCTGCCGTACTTCGCCCAAGCGAAGCGCGTGCCGATAAACCGGGAGCGTCTCGACGAGCGGCTGGGCATGCTGAACCCATCGGATCTCGAAGAGGCGCGTCGGGCGGAGGACTTTTTGACCTGGCAACGACAACCGGAACATCGGACCGACACAGAGGTCATGGAAGCCTACGACCGGGTCCTTCGTGGAGCTCGAAGTGTCACCCTGCGCAAGATGGTCACGGATCGACTGCGGCGCCGAACGATGCAGGTCGAGTTGCGTAGGCGCCACGTCGGAGCACAGCCGCCCGAGCCGAAGGACGGATGGGGCCCTCCCGGGCTGCTCTTTACGATTCGTCGAAACTGGAGTCGTCCTGACTTCGGGCTGAACGCCGTCCATCCTTGGATATTGCCGATGGTTGAACACCTGAAGACGGAAAACGCGATCGCGCTCGAGCGCCTGTTGATGGAGAACTCCTGGCGATCCCTCGACCGTCTCATGGCGCGCGAGCGTCCGAAGTTTTCCTTCGATTCGGTCCTCATCTATCTCTTCCAGTGGGATATTCTGAGCCGCTGGGTCTCCTACGACCCCGCCACGGCTCAGGAGCGATTCGACTCGTTGGTCGAGGAAGCCTGGGATGGACTCGCGGCGTCCTGAAGCCTGGGTCGTCGCAGTCCAGGAGAGCCTCGTCTCCATCGAGGTACATGACTCGGCCATCACCAAGAACGAAGTGGCGTACATCTTCCCGTCTCGGATGGAGGGACAGGTACGTCTCGCAGCTGAGGTTCTTCGCGTACAGGGGCGGAGAGCCGATCTTCAAGTCTATGAGGACACGACGGGCGTTGCGGTTGGTGACCCCGTTGAACTCAGTCGCGAGCTGCTGTCTGTCCGTTTGGGCCCGGGCCTTCTCGGCCAAGTGTACGACGGACTTCAGAATCCCCTCCACACGATTGCCGAGCGCCACGGGTTCTTTCTTCCGAGAGGTGTCAGCGCCGATGCCCTGGATGGGTCGCGCCGGTGGCACTTCGTTCCCACCGCCCGAATTCGGGAGGTCTTGCGGCCGGGCGAATCCTTAGGTTGGGTCTCGGAAGGCCACATTGAGCATCAGATCCCCGTTCCGTTCGACGAACGGGAGCCGGTGGAAGTCACCTGGATCCAGCAAGGACAGTTCACGATCGATACTCCGGTCGCCAAAATCCGAACTTCCTCCGGTAAAGAGCGAGAGATCACGATGGTACAGAGCTGGCCTGTCCGAATCCCGCTGGTCAGTCGCATGCTCGAGGATCGATGGGTCGAACGACTCTATCCCTCCGAGCCCCTGATGACGACGATTCGGATCATCGACAGCATGTTCCCGATCGCTCGCGGTGGAACCGCATGCATCCCAGGTCCGTTCGGAGCCGGCAAGACCGTGCTTCAAGGACTCATCTCTCGATACTCCGCGGTCGATGTCGTGATCATCGTGGCCTGCGGAGAGCGAGCGGGGGAGGTGGTGGAGACGATCACCGAGTTCCCCGCCATGACCGATCCTCGGACCGGAGGCTCGTTGATGGATCGAACCATCATCATCTGCAACACCTCCTCCATGCCCGTCGCAGCTCGAGAGAGTTCGATCTACACCGGGATCACTTTGGGGGAGTACTATCGTCAAATGGGTTTGGATGTCCTCGTGCTCGCCGATTCCACGTCCCGCTGGGCGCAAGCCATGAGAGAGACTTCCGGGAGGATGGAAGAGATCCCGGGCGAGGAAGCGTTTCCGGCCTATCTCGATAGTGCGATCAAGTCGGTGTACGAGCGGGCCGGCGTGATCAAGAGGGCGGATGGGGTCACGGGTAGCCTCACCCTCATCGGTACGGTTTCTCCCGCCGGCGGCAACTTCGAAGAACCGGTGACGCAGTCGACGTTGGCCACGGTGAAGACTTTCCTCGGTCTATCGGCCGAACGCGCGTACCGGCGCTTCTATCCCGCCGTCGATCCTCTGTTGTCGTGGTCTCGCTATCACGAACAGCTCCATGGCTGGTACGAGGCGAATCTCTACCCGACATGGGTCGAGGACGTCCGTTTCGTCATGGAGCTGATGCGGGCCGGAGAATCGGTGGGTCAGATGATGCAAGTGACGGGCGAAGAGGGCGTGACGCTCGACGATTTCGTGATCCATCAAAAGGCGCTCCTTGTGGACATGGTCTATCTTCAGCAGGATGCGTTCGATCCCGTCGATGTGTCGACGCCTCTCGAACGGCAAAAGGATAGTTTTGTCCTCCTCCTCAAGATGCTTCGATGGGACTATCACTTCGACAGCAAAGACGAAGCGAGGACGTTCTTCACCGAACTCACTGGTTTGTACAAGAACATGAACTACAGCGCTCTGGATCATCCGGACTTCGAGCGCTTTCGGAGTCAGCTCGAAGAGCTCGCCTTTGGCGAGGCCGATTGAGCTCCGGCATTCGATAGGTCGACCGGCGTCACGAAGTCCGGACGTTTCACGGCGACGACGGCGCAGGTCAGCTTGTTCAGCACGCGTTCAGCGGTATTGCCGATGATGAATCCCGGCAGCCCCGTTCGGCACAAGGTACCCATGACCAGGATGTCCATGAGGCCTACGGCCGACATTTCGGGCAGGAGAAGCCGGGGCTCTCCTTTGCGCACGTCCACGTGAACTTCGAGCCCGGATAGGTCGGTGTTGGCCATCAGCCGATCGACTTCGCGCATTCGAAGGTCCTCTGTCGTCTTCAGGAGATTGCCGAGTTCCTCTTCGTCCATGCGGCCACGCAAGAGATCCTCACCCCAGAGCGACCACGCGTGGAAGACGACCAACTTGGCGGCCGACGCTCTGGCGAGCATCGCGGCCATGTCGAGGATCTTCAGGTTGAGTTCGCCATCATCCTCGCTGGTGGGCTCGACGTCCAACGCAGCGACGATCCGCCCCGGATTCCATTCGCGATGGTTTCGATGGGCCAAGACCGGCACTGGAGACTTCCGGAGCAGCTTGGCCGTCACCGTGCCAAATCCTCGACGGCCGTCCCGACGCTGCGGTTCATCGGTCACGACGATCAGGTCAGCGTCGATAGAGGACGCCTGCCGAATGATCTCGATGTGAGGAACACCGCTGCGCACGTGGGCTTGCATGGAGACTTCGGGTTCCTCCATCTCCTGCAGCATCCGTTCGATTCGATGCAGTCGGGACTCCACGAGGGAGGCGTGGAGCTCGGCCGAGGAGACCTTCGATGTCCGCCATGGGCGACGGGGCTCGGCGGGGGCGACGTTCAAGACGTGCACCTCTGCGCCATGTTTTCGCGCCAGCTCGATGGCGGCGGCGGAGACGCCTTCGCCGCGATCGAAGCCGTCGTAGCCAACGAGGATTCTTCGGATTGGAGCCATGCCGTCATCGTCGTTCTTGGTGACCGTCGAAGGCAACGCCAACGGTCCTTCGTGTTGTTCGGGTGCGAAAGGTCTTCCAGACCCGCACGTCCGGTTCACGAGAGGCGAAGGAAGAGTTTGCAGTCCAGCCGAGATGGGTTCAGTGCGGCCATCTTGCGGGCCGCGCAGCAGGCCTAGGACGCGTCCAAGCCGAATCGCGACCGGTAGGCGGTCACGACCACGGTGGCCGCTGTTTCCATGCCCAGGGTCGTCGTGTTGACCACGAGTTCGTAATGCGTCGTATCGTCCGGATCCTTCTTGTAGTGGTCCAAAAGAAAGGCCCGACGGTCGCTGTCGACCCGACGCACCTCCTCGCGAGCCGCGTCGAGATCTAATCCCTTTCGATTCGCGATTCCCTTGATCCGGTCATCCAGCGAAGCGACCACGCGAACACGTAGCGCAACATCGGAGTTGAACACGAACTGCGATCCGCGACCCACGATGACCACGTTTCCGTGCTGGCCGATGGTGTGCAGGACTCGAACCAAGCGGAGGAAGAACTGGTCAGCCGTCACGTGAGGCCCCTGATAGAAGACGCTCATCATCTCGGCGATGGTGTTCCGGCGGCGTTCGTCCAAGGCCTCGAGCAAGCGCTCCGATGTTCGGCTGTTCCGTGCCATCTCCTGAAGGATCTCTCGATCCCACACGGTAAATCCCAGGAGTTCGCCGACACGGGTCGCCAGGGCTGCGCCAAGCGCTCCGTACTGTCGCGAGATGACCACGAGCGGTCGCCAATGCGCAGCGCCCTCGATTCGCTTCTTTTCGACCAGATAACGGCCAACCTGGCGCTCGACCATGCTCTCGATGTTCTTGGGGTTCGTCTTCATGCCGGATCGTCCTCCGCGATTGGCGCTCAGTGTACCACGTTGGTTCGAAGACGACGTACCCAGAGAGCGGCTCTGCAGCCCGAGGCCGCCCCCATGTCGCAGACGGCTCGCGTGCGCCCTCGCCGTCGGGTTTCATCCTGCGCAAATCCTCCGGCCTCTGGCGTGGTGGACTCCCCTCCGGAGGCGTCGGGCCTCTTCCGTCAGGACCCACGCGCCTGGAGGCTCGAGCCGGGGTCGCGTTCATCCGGACCGGGACGCGATCAAGGGTCCCTCTGCGCCGACCTTCCTGCGTTGGAACTCGGTGACCCCGAGCAGGCGGAAGAGCCATCCGGCCACGCCTGGAAACAGCGCGTAGAGCATCAGCAGCGGCCGAATCGGCGTCGAATTGACGATGATTTCCGCTCGGTTCGTCTGCACGACATGCACGACCGCCCGCGCCACCTGCGGTGCCGTGCACGAGCCGAGGCTCGCGGGTGGCGTGACGCCGAACTTTGCGAACATGCCCACCTCGGTGACGAAACCCGGGCAGATGACCGAGACGCTGACGCCCGTGCCCTCGAGCTCGATTCGCAGAGCGTTACTCCACTCCACGAGGCCGGCCTTGGTACCGGAATAGAGCGCATCGTAGGGCGCGCCCTTCTTGCCGCCGATCGAGGCCATGTTGACGATGTGGCCACGTCCGAGTTTGCCCATGGCGGGAAGCACGAGCCGAGTCAGGTGCATCGGCGCCACGAGGTTCGTCGTCACGGTCCGTTCGATGGTCTCCGCGTCGAGGCAGGCAAACGCCCCTTCGGATTCGAGCCCAGCATTGTTGACCAGGATGTCGACGGCGCCCAGGGCGCTCTCGGCTTCCTCGACCAGTCGAGCGCGTTCGTCCCGCTCGGAGAGGTCGGCCGTGATCACGTGGACGTCGACGCCGCGTTCACGGATCTCCGAGGCCAGTGCCTCGAGCGGCTCAGGGCTTCGGGCGGTGAGGGCGACGTGGACACCTTCGTCGGCGAGGGCACGCGCGATGTACGGGCCGATACCGCGCGACGCCCCGGTCACCAGCGCTCTTCTGCCCTTCATGGGTGCAGCATAGACAGAATGTGATTCGATGGGCGAGGAGTCGGTCGTTCACCTCAGCCTACGGAGCCGACGCCTGCTCTGGTGGGCGCGGATCATGCCCCGAATCATTCAGCGCGGCCGTGTTCTTGAGCCCCCATCGTCTCGAAACTCGCCGCGTTCTGGACATTCGACCTGAGGATAAAGGAGCTTCCGGCTCGGCCATCTGTCGGGCGGTCCGTGCGGCAGAGGGTGAGGAAGGTCGGCGGGGCAAGGGCGTGATCGAGGTGGAGCAACTCAGCAAACGCTTCGGCGAGCTCGTCGCGGTCGACAAGATCAGCTTCACCGCCCGAGGCGGCGAGATCTTCGGCCTGCTCGGACCCAACGGTGCCGGCAAGTCCACCACCATCGGTTGTATCAGTGGCCTGCTGAAACCCAGTACGGGCCGTGTGCGTCTCATGGGTCATGACGTGGCCACCGCTGGGCCGGTAGCGCGCCGCAGCCTGGGTTTCGTCCCGCAAGAGCTGGCCCTGTACGAAGAGCTGTCCGCGCGCGAGAACCTTCGCTACTGGGGCAGTGCCTACGGTCTGCGCGGCGCCACGCTCGAGCATCGGGTGCAGGCGGTGCTCGAGGCCGTCGAGCTTCTGGATCGCGACCGCGAGCCGGTCGAGAACTTCAGCGGCGGCATGAAGCGCCGCCTCAACTTCGGCTGTGGCCTCGTCCACGAGCCGGCGGTGCTCCTTCTCGACGAGCCGACCGTGGGCGTCGATCCGCAGTCGCGGGAGCACCTGCTGGCCATGGTGCGCGCGCAGGTTGCAGGTGGCACGTGTGTGCTCTACACGACGCATTACATGGAGGAAGCCGAAGCTCTGTGCGACCGGCTGGCGATCATGGATCACGGACACATCATTGCTGGCGGGACGCTGGACGAGCTGCGCGCCATGGTCGGCGGTCGGGACGTGCTGCGCTTCAGTGGCCGCTTCGACGAAGCTCGGACGCGCTCGGCCCTGCAGGACGGTCTCTCGGGTATCGAGCTGCTGCACATCGACGAAGGCGGACTTCAGCTGTCGCTGCCCGACGCACCGCGACAGCTCTCCGCGGTAGTGGCCGCGCTGGGCGGAGCGGGTTGTGACATTCATGAGACGCTGCTGACGCGGGCGAGCTTGGAGAGTCTGTTCATCAAGCTCACCGGCAAGGAGCTCCGCGAGTGAATCTGTCTTTCGTCGCTCATGCCATGCGCAAAGATCTGGGCCGCCGGGCGCGGGACCCGTGGTCGCTGCTGTGGTGGCTGGGGGTCCCGCTGATGGTCGGCGCGTTGATCACCCTGGGGACCGACATCGAGCGTACCCCCACCGCCGAGTTGTTGCTGGTGGACGAAGACGACAGCCTGATAAGCGGACTGCTGGCCACGGCGCTTTCCGGGGGTGCGGGTGATGGTGATGCGGCGCAGCTCATCCATGTCGAGATGGTGGACCGAACTGAGGGTGAGGCGCGCATGCAACGAGGTGAGGCCAGCGCGCTGCTGATCGTGCCAAAGGGGTTCGGTGAGGCGGTGTTGAGGAAGCAATCGACCGAGCTCGAGCTGCTGACCAATCCGGCCCAAACGATTCTGCCCGCAGTGGTCGAGGAGACGCTCAGCATCCTCGTCGATGCGACGTTTTACGCCCAGCAGCTGTTCGGCGAGGAATTCGCCACGATCCTCGACGCAGCAGACGATGGGGCGGCTCCAGAGAGGGAACAGATTTCTGCCATCGCCTTGTCGGTCGACGACACGGTGAAGCGGGCGGCGCCGCTGCTGCTGCCGCCGGCGATCAGCGTGGACTCGATTGCGACCGACACTTCTTCGCCGGTGCGCGTTGCGTTGTTGTTCTACCCCGGCATCCTCGTGATGGCGCTGCTCCTCACTGCCCAGGGTCTGAGCGGAGACTTTTGGCATGAACGCGACGGCGGTACACTGGAACGACTGCTCGTTTCGCCGCAGACGACCGCAGCCTATGTGGTCGCCAAGTTCGGGATGGCGGCGGCCATGGTGGGCGCCATCGCGGTCCCGATGCTCGTCCTGGGCTTCATCTATCACGGCATCGCCCTCACGCGCTTGCCGCTCGCGCTCCTGATGATGATCCTGGCGGGCTTGGTTTTGTTCGGCCTGCTCTCGCTGATCCAGCTGTTCGCGCCTACACGCAAGGCGGCTTCGCTGATCAGCGGCGTCCTCGTTTTGCCGCTGATGATGGTGGGAGGTAGCTTTTTTCCTTTCGAGAGCATGCCTCGGTGGCTCGCGACCATCGGCCGGGTGTCGCCCAATGGCGCCATGCTGGAGCAGCTCAAACGTTACTTGCTCGGTCAGCACACAACCGGGTCCATGACCGTGACCCTCCTCGTCATGTCGGCCAGCGTATCGGTTCTGTGGGTGGCGGTGACCATGCGTCAACGGGGCGCGCTACGTGGCTGAGCACCCGACGGGCGGCGCTTCTGGATGGAAGATGGCGCTGTTCATCGGCCGCAAGGACGTCGCCTATGCATTGCGCGCGCGGATCACCGTGCTGTGGCTGTTCATCATGCCGATCGTGTTCATGTTCTTCATCGGCACGACCACGAAACGTGTCGCGACCGTCGGCGGTCCGGTGGGGCTGGCCATCGAGCGCGGCGACGATGGGGGCTACCTCAGCGACCACCTGATACGACTGCTCGAGCAGCGCGGCTTCGACGTCGCCGTGGGACCCGATGCGCCCGTCTCCCAGCGATTGCGGGTCCCGGCACGCTTCACGTCGCGGGTGCTGTCCGGGGATGGTGTGACGCTCGAGCACGAGCACCAGCTGGGCGAGCTCAGTGCCACGTATGACGCGCTTCGCATTCGACGGGCGGCGTACACCCTGTTGGCGGACGTCGTGACCAGCGGGGCGGGCGACCGCGGCGACGGCGCCGCCGCGCTGGCGGCCCTCGACGCGAAACCTCGACCGCTGAAGCTGAAGGTGATGACCGCGGGGCGGCGCGTCGAGATCCCGAGCGGCTTCGAGCAGGCGGTGCCCGGCATGATGGTGATGTTCACCATGCTGGTGCTGCTGACGAGCGGCGCCATCGACCTGTTCTTGGACCGCAAGCGAGGGGTGCTGCGCCGGCTCGCGGCCGCGCCGGTCACCCGCGGGTGGATCGTGGCTGGCAAGTGGGCCGGCAAGATGTCGCTGGCGCTGACCCAGATCGGATTTGCGATGCTGGTCGGAACGCTGCTGTTCGGGATGCGTTGGGGCCCCGACCTGTTCACGGTCGTCGCGGTGTTGGCGGGCTGGGCTGCGCTCTGTGCGTCGCTGGCGCTGCTGCTGGGTAGCGTCGGTCGCACCGAGGGCCAGGTGATGGGCCTGGGTTTGGCGACGACCATGCTGCTGGGCGCGCTGGGCGGCTGTTGGTGGCCCATCGAGATCACGCCGTCCGCCATGCAGACGATACAGAAGATGCTGCCGTCAGGCTGGACGATGGATGCTCTCCATCGGCTGATAAGCTTCCAGACCGGCCCGGTGAGCGTGCTGCCGCACCTTTTCTCCCTCGCGCTCGGCGCGTTGCTGCTGGGGTGGCTCGCCCAGCGCCATTTTCGCTTCGAATGAGGGTCGCAGGCGCATTTGCCGACGTGCGGTTGGGCTCACCTCCGAGATAGGCGGTGGCGCGGGGCCTTCGAGAGCCGGAGCTCGCAGAGGTCATGTCCAAGCAAATGAGCCGGCAGGGCTCACTTCTCGTGAACCGGCGCCGGTTTGACATCCATACCGAAGGTATGTATCTGGCTTGGTCAGGAGGTTCTCATGACGCCCATCAGCAGTTTCTACCCCGTATTGGTCTCCGCGGATGTCGGCTCGGCAGCCCAGTTCTACCAGCAACATCTCGGATTCCGAGCCTTGTTCACCTCGGATTGGTACATCCACCTGCAGCATGCCGAGCACCCGGAGGTGAACCTGGCTCTTCTCGACGCCCATCACGAAACGGTTCCGCCGGAGCAGCGCACGCCGGCGAGAGGCGTGCTGGTCAACCTCGAGGTGGAGGATGTCGACGCCGAGTACGCCCGGTTGACGGACGCCGGAGCCGAGATGGTCTTGTCGCTTCGTGACGAGCCCTGGGGGCAGCGGCACTTCATCTTGCGGGGGCCCGACGGCGTCTTGGTGGACATCATCAAGCCCATTCCCCCGTCGGAGCAGTTCGCGGCGAGCTACGTGGAAGACGCCCGCCCGTGTTGAACGGCCTCACGAATCTCGGTCCCACCACAATACGTCGCCTCGAGGCGGTCGGCATCCGCGATCGAGAGACCTTGGCGCGGGTGGGCCCCGCGTCCGCCTACAGGGTCCTCTGCGCGGAAGCGGGGGCTCGACTCCCCGTTTGCTTTTATCTGTATGCGCTCGAAGGCGCGCTGCGGGGCGTCGACTGGCGCTCGCTCAGCCCTGAGGAGAAGGCCCGCCTTCGGGACAAAGCCGGGCTCGACGGATGAAGACCCGAGGCAAGCCTCGCACGAACGCCGAGATGAGCGACGCCACCATGGATTCACTCGTGAAGCGCGCGCGGCAGGAGTTCGGACTGAAGGGCTACGCCGAGGCGTCGGTCGAGCACATCGCGGGCGAGGTCGGTCTCACCAAGGGCGCGGTCTACTATCACTTCAAGAACAAGAAGGGCTTCTTCGAGGCGGTGCTCCGGGACTGCCAGAGGGACATCGTCACGCGGATCGAAGCCCGAGCGACGTCGTCACCGGAGCCTCGTCAAGCCATCGTCGATGGGTGCTTGGCGTTTCTGGACGTGGTGATGGATGAAGAGCTCAGGCAGGTGGTGCTGGTCGACGGCCCCGCGGTGCTCGGCTATGGCCACTGGCGCCGCATCGATTCGGAGTTCGGGCTTGGTTCCTTGAAGGAGGGCCTTCAGGCGTACGCGTCGGACCATGGTCCGGTCGACGTCGACGTCGTGGCCCATACCATTTCAGGCGCCCTCAATGATTTGGTGCTCTTCGTCTCCGAGTCTTCGAATCGGACCGCGTCCCACCGACGGGTGCGGCGTCAATTGCCCATCCTCGTCGCGTCGATGCTCGATTCGGCGTCGGTCGCGGCTGCTCCTCGGCGCACGGCGGCGCGGGCAGGAGGTCGCCGATGAGAACGCGCATCGTGGCCCTCGACCATCACCATGGCGTGCCCTCATCGACCCCACGCTTCCGAAAATCGCGACCAGCCCCTTTTTTCGAGCGTCGGCTTTCTGCTGGTCAGGACCTCGCCGAAAGATGTGACTGGAAACACCCGAAACTTCTCGGTAGGCGGGCTGTTCTAGGGGGCTCGAGGCAATTGGAGCGCCACGCGGACCCGCGGCGGGTGAAGTGACGTGCATGTCGGCACCGGCCAGCCGAGGAAGCGGTTACGTCTGGGGCGGGAACCCACCGAAACCATTCTCGAGTGGCGCATTCCGAGCCTGCGTGTTGGGGAGAAGCCGATGACGAGATACCAAACCGGATTTCTTCGACGGACCATCGCCGTCACCCTCGGCGCGCTTGCGCTTTCGGCATGTGGTGACGACGACGCGATGCCCTCGGAACCGGAAGATCCCATCACGCCGATGTTCGGGGTGAACGCGTTCGCCTATGAGGGCATCGGCTTCGACACTTTGCTGGATTCAGGCCTGACCGGCTCCGGCGTTTCCGTTTGTGTGGTCGATTCCGGGATCGACGACACGCATCCCGCCTTTGCGCACGTGGTGGAACGCGGCCGCTTGAGGTGGGCCGACTTCACGGACGAAGACTCGTCGGACCCCATCGACACGAATGGCCACGGGACGCACGTGGCCGGGATCATC
Source organism: Myxococcota bacterium (assembly GCA_050331295.1). GTDB lineage: Bacteria > Myxococcota > Kuafuiibacteriia > Kuafuiibacteriales > Kuafuiibacteriaceae > Kuafuiihalomonas. Next base: position 34,594 of record JBHJGZ010000001.1, read on the forward strand.
GCCATGAACGATGTTCTGACCGGCGGCGCCCCGCTGGTCACTCTCTTGATCGCCAGAGTCTTCACGGCCGACGGAGGGACAGACAACGGGACCATCGCCGATGCGGTCGACTGGTGTCGTGGTCAGGACGCTGACGTCATTTCGATGTCGCTCGGAGGATTGACGCTACCGGCGATCGAGGCCCTATTGGCCCAAGATGCAAGCGTCAGCGAGGCCGCCGTCCAGCGGGCGCTGGACGACGGCATTTACGTGGTGGCGGCGGCTGGAAACACCGAAGTGACTCGAGATGTTGCGACCCCATCCAACGTGCCGGGGGTGATCGCGGTGGGGGCGCTCAACGAAGACCTGGCGACGAAGGCACCCTTCAGTCAGAGTGGACTGAATGACGGTCTGGTCGTCGAGGCACGCGAGGATCCCGATAAGAAGCCCGAAACTTCAGCTCCCGGCGTGAGCATCACTTCGGCGATGGCCCCGGACTCGACGATCGGCATCGACCGGTGCGACGGCCAGCTGTACTGCGCGCTCGACGGAACCTCCCAGGCGACGCCCTTCGTCACGGCCGCGCTCGCGCTGATTCTCGAAGCAGTACCTGAACTCCAGGCCGACCAGTCTTCGGCTGCTGACCCTGGCGACAACATCCTCGAGATGAAGCAAGCCCTCTCCGAAAGTGCCGCCTCCCTGCCCGATCAGACCGAGCCCCACGACGACGGAGTCGGGTACGGGCTGGTGCAAGCGCCGGCGCTCCTCGACCGCCTTCAAAGCGATTCGGAGTAGTCGGGCCGTCGAGCCAGACGGCGCCGCTTACGCCCATCTCGGGTCAGCTTCCCACGTAGATGGCGATGAAGCCGTTGAGGAAGGTCGGCAGAATCTGGGCGTCGAACCCGTACCAGTCGCCATAACGTTCTTTCATTCGATCGAAATACCAGGAGTAGGCCGCCACGACGCGTTCCTGATCGTTGACGAGGGGCAAGTCTCCGGTCGGCGGGGAGCGGTGGATGGCTTGATGGATCCAAGCCCACGACTGTCTCTGCATCTCCGCCGCCTCCACGAAATCATCCTTCCTGCCCCATCCGAAGTGGCTCGGCACGAAGACCTCGAAATCGAGGCCCTCGATGCGATCCAGAGCAGCCAGATAGTCCGGCATGAACACCGATACGCCTCCCGCCGGGAGCAGAGCGCGGACTGCGACGGTGTCCGCGGCATACAGGACGCCTTGTTTCGGCAAGAAGACCGCATACATCGTGTCGGTGTGGGAACGGCCGAGGTCCACGAGGACGATCTCGGTCTCTCCGACCCGCAACGTGTGGTCGCCCTGCACGGTCTGGGTGCAGGGCAAGACATCCTTCGTTTCGTCCGGAGGGAACCGAGCCCACCAGCCGTCGCACCGCGCATGGCAGACGACGTGCCTCGGCGAAAGGTGCTCCCCGCCGCGGGTATGGTCGAGGTGGAAATGGGTATAGACCAGCGTGTGGACCGGCCGCTCCAGCCCTGCGTTCGCCATGGCCTTCACGAGCTCCTCCGTCAGCTCCCTCGAAAAGGGGTCCACCACCACGAGACCGTCTTCGGTCTCGACGATCAGGGTTCGGTCGAAATACCAGTTGAAGGTCCACACCGAAGGCGCCACCTTTTCCAGACGCGACTCCGCAACCCCCGGCGCATTGATGTAGTCGATCTGTTGGCCGATGGCCTGGCGGGTGAACGTTTTGGTGAGATTGCAGCTCGAAGAGCCGGCGATGCCGGCGAGCCCGACGCCCATCAGCCACACGCTCATCGTTCGCGACATGAACGGAGTCTTCGACCGAGCGTGGTTCGTCGTCGATGACCTCGCGGGTCAAGTTGTGCGGAAGCGGTCTCGGGGCGCCGCCCCTTGCTGCTCATCGGGGCTGGGAGACGATTCTCAGATACGGCTTGAGGGCTTTGAACTCACCGAAGGCCGCGCGGGCATCCTCGTCCGATACGCTGGGCGTGACGATCACCTCTTCGCCGGGTCGCCACTGTGCAGGCGTCGCCACCTTGTGCTTCACCGTGAGCTGCATGGAATCGATCACGCGCAGGATCTCGTCGAAGTTTCGGCCCGTCGTCATGGGATAGGTCAGGATCAGCTTGATCCTCTTGTCCGGGCCGATGACGAAGACGGAGCGGACGGTGGCATTTTCGGCGGGGCTCCGCCCGTCCGACGTATCTCCGGCGTCCGCGGGGAGCATGTTGTACAGCTTCGCCACGCTGAGATCCGGATCGCCGACCAACGGGTATTCGACAGTATGGCCGGTGACTTCTCGAATGTCGTCTTTCCACCGTTGATGACTTTCGACCGGATCCACCGAGAGGCCCATGATCTTGGTGCGCCGTTTGGCGAATTCGTCAGCGAGGCCCGCCAAGTAACCGAGCTCGGTGGTGCATACCGGCGTGAAGTCTTTCGGATGTGAAAAGAGCACCGCCCACCCATCGCCGATCCAATCGTGGAATGTGATCTGACCAGCGGTGGTCATGGCGGTGAAGTTTGGGGCTTCGTCATTTATGCGTAGCATCGAGGTGTAGACGCACCGAGCGCTTCTCTGATTGCAGAGCGCTTCACGAATCTCGGAGGACGCGATCGTTCCGGCTGGCTCAGCGAAAAGAGGAGCCCTTCGCGACCCGTCGGATCATGCCGAGCATGCGCGGACCGTGGTCTGGGAGGTTCCACTCTCGGGTCGTGGTGAAGCCGTAGCGTTCGTACAGGCCGGTGTTTGCGGGATTCGAATTCTCCAGATATGCGGGTAGGCCGCGTTCGTCGGCCAGCTCTACGAACCGTTGAAGAAGTCGGCTGCCGTGACCGCGACCCTGTCGTTCGGGCACCGTGCCCAGGAACGCGAGGTAGAGATGTCGGTCGAGCTGTGCCTCATCATGTTGGCGCTCGTTCTCGGTCGAGGCGGTGAGGAACCGGGACAGTGAGCGAGCAGACATGCGCAGGGGTGCGGTGCCGAAGCCCGCAGCCAGCATGCGCCCGACGCCGTATCGAAAGCGGCCCGGCGCTTCGATCGCCAAGGATAGCGCCACGAGCTCGGTCTGGTGTCGCTCCTCCATCACAACGCCAGAGGGCAACCGCGCCACGTAGCGCACTGCGCACCCCATGAACCAAGGGAGGACGCGAAGGCGAGCGGTCGGAGACGGGAAGATGTGGGTGAAACCGGGGTCGTCGTCGAACGCCTCGGCCAACACAGTCGCTCGGGATCGCACTGCCTGAGAATCAAGCACTGGAACGCGGTTGAATACCCCGAGGCCTGGGCGCCGTCGGGACGGGCCACCTGGTGGAGGCGCTCTCGCGGGGGCCTTGCTTGAAGAGATCAGGACCGCGGGTCGGGCTGTCGGCATCGCCGTTCCGTCTTCGACCGGCGGAGCTCCCACGGACCGAGGAAAAGGCCGAAGGGGAGCCCGCCGTGCCGGTGGTGGATCTCATGGGCGGCGCGCACGCGCCGGAAGAAGCGCCAGCGCCCCAGAAAGCCCACCGGGAGCCGGCCGTGGACGAACCCGTCGTGGACCATGATGTACGCCAGACCGTACCCGCACAGGCCGCCCCCGAGTCCCGTCGCCACCACGGCGCCCGAGTGGTCGAGGGACTCCAGCCCCAGGTAGAGGGCGAGTGCGGCCACCCCGGCATGCGCCGCCGAGAACAGGTCGTTGCCCTCGAGACCACCGGAGCCGGCGGAAGGGTGTCGGTGATGCGTGCGATGAAGCCCGTACAGAGGCCCATGCCAGAGGTGCGCGTGCACGAAACGTGACCACGGCTCCATGGCGCAGGCCACCGCGAACGCGATGCCCGCCGTTGCGCCGAGCTCTTCCGGCGACATGCCTCGGGCCTTAGGGGACCCGAGGGTCGCCGTCAGCAAGGTTCGTACTTCCTTGAGGATCCCTCCACGGTGCCGCTACCCGTGAGCCCATGGGGAATGGCGCGTCCGCCCATCGCCGTTCGCAGGCGCTCGGCGTCTTCATGGCCCTCCTGATCATCGGCGGCTGGTCGCTCTCGCTGGTGGTGCTCCTTCAGGTTCCACTGGTCGGTCCGTGGGTCTTCGTGGGGGTGCCGGTGGCGGTCGCCTGGATGAGCTGGCTGTTCACCGGCTTGTTCATCACCGGACACGACGCGATGCATGGCGCCATCACCCGCACCCATCCCCGGCTCAACCACGCACTCGGCGCGGTCGCGGTGGCCGCCTATGCCATGTTCGATTACCGACTGCTGCGGCGCGCTCACTTCGACCACCACGCCCGACCTGCGCGACCCGGGGACCCCGACTGGCACGACGGCCGTCGTCCGGGGCTGTTGGCCTGGTTCAGGGCCTTCGTGATGCGCTACCTGAGGATGGGCCAGGTGGTGCGGCTGCTGGTTCTCTTCTGGGCGGTGCAGCTCGTGGTCGACACCCCGAATTTTCTGCTGTTCTGGGCCCTGCCATCCGTGCTGAGCGTCCTCCAGCTCTTCTACTTCGGCACCTACCTGCCCCACCGGGAGCCAGCGGGTGGACACACGAACCGCCATCATGCGTACAGCACGCCGTTCGGGCCGGTCACCAGTCTCGTGACCTGCTTTCACTTCGGCAGCTTTCACCGGGAGCATCACGAACACCCGTCCGCGCCTTGGTGGCGCCTTCCGTCGCTTCGCCGTCCGGACCATCCATGACCCCTCACCGCGTGCCGACACGATCCCTGCATCGTCTCACTCTTTCGGTCATCTTCCCGTGCCTCTTTGGCTGCGCCCAGACGCGACCCGCCGGTGGCTCGGATGGCCACGGCGACGAGGGCGTCGACCGGCGGGCGATGGATCATCGCTTCTCGTCGCCGGAGACGTTCGCGGAAGAATGGAACAGTCCCGACCGCGACGTTTGGCAAAAGCCTGAGGCCATCGTGGCCGCCCTCGCGCTCGAGCCTGGTGCGACGGTGGTCGATCTCGGCGCCGGCACCGGTTACCTGACCGAGCGCCTCCGGGGGGAAGTCGGGCCGAAGGGTCGGGTGCTCGCCTTGGACGTCGAGCCGGCGATGGTCGCCTTCCTCGAGAAGCGCCGATCTTCGGCCGGGTGGCGCAATGTCGAAGTCCGACGAAGCGCCCACGACGACCCGAAGCTCGCGCCCCGGAGCGTCGATGCGATCGTGACGCTCAACACGTGGCACCACATTGCGGCTCGCAGTTCCTTTGGAAAGAAGCTCCATTCCGCGCTCAGAGAAGGCGGCCGCTTGGTGATCGTCGATTTCATCCCCGAACCTACGGAAGGGAGGGGACCGCCCATCCAAATGCGGCTCGCGCCGGAGGCGGTGGTGCGCGAGCTCGAAGCCGCTGGTTTCTCGGCCGAGGTCATCGACGAGGCCTTGCCTCGCCACTACATGGTCGTCGGTACACGCAGCCGGCCCGTTTCCCGCGTCTCGGAGCGCTGACCGCCGCGGCGATGTGCCGGTTCCGCGCCCGAGGGGTTTGACCCGCCGTCGTCGGCCAACGAGACCAGGAGGCGTGGGTGGACTCTACCTGGGCGTGAGCCCCAACGGATCGGACCAGGTCCACATCGATCCCAGCCGGCTCCGGACGCATGGAGTGGTCGTGGGCATGACCGGCAGCGGCAAGACCGGGCTGTCGCTCGTTCTGCTCGAAGAACTGGTTCGGCGGCGGGTCCCCATCGTGGCCATTGATCCCAAGGGCGATCTCGGAAACCTCGGGCTGCTCTTTCCCGACTTTCGGCCCGAGGATTTCGCCCCGTGGTGCGGCACGGACGATCCCCGAGCCCTCGCGTCCCGTTGGCGCTCCGGGATCGAGCGCGCGGGGCTGAGCTCCGACGATGTCCACCACCTCCGCGAGGGGATGCGCCTGCGCGTGCACACGCCCGGCAGCACCTCCGGCGTGCCCGTGAACGTGCTTGCTTCCCTCGCCCGACCGGCGCCCGCCATTCTCGAAGACGAAGAGGCGCTGCGGGATCTCGTGGCCGATACGATCTCTGGCCTCCTGGGCCTCGTCGGGCGCTCCGCCGAGCCCGTTCGAGATCCGTCGCATGTCGTCCTCTCCCACCTGCTCGAGCTCGCCTGGCGCGCGGGTGAAGACCTCGATCTCGAGGGCCTGGCCCTGAGACTCGTCGATCCGCCAGTCCGAAAGGTGGGCATCTTCACCGTCGACCAGTTCTTGCCGCCCGATGACCGGATGGAGCTCGCCATGGCCTTCAACGGTCTCTTGGCGTCGCCCTCCTTCGCCGTATGGAGCCAGGGCCCGACCCTCGACCCCGAGCGGCTGCTCTCCCGATCCGATGAAGCGACGCCCGTGACCATCTTCTCGCTTTCGCACCTCGACGATAGCGAGCGGCAGTTCTTCGTGTCGCTTCTCTTGTCGCGGATGTTGGCTTGGTCGCGAAGTCAGCCCGGCAGTGAGGATCTCCGCGGCCTCGTCTTCTTCGACGAAGTTGCCGGATACCTCCCACCGCATCCGCATCGCCCGCCCAGCAAGCGCCCCTTGCTGACGATGATGAAGCAGACCCGCGCGGTGGGGCTCGGGGTCGTGCTCGCGACCCAGAATCCCGTGGATCTCGACTACAAGGCCCTCAGCAATGCTGGGCTGTGGGCGATCGGTCGGCTGAATACCAAGCAGGATCGCGACCGTCTGCTCGACGGTCTCGACGCGGCGGACCTCGACGCCACCATCGCCGGGCTCCAGAAGCGACAATTCGTCTTGCATCAAGTCGGTCGGGGTGCGCCGGCCACGGTGGGCTCCCGTCATGCGATGTGTTTTCTCCGCGGCCCCCTCACCCGGGTCGAGGTGGGGGCACTCAACGCCATGTATGGCGTCTCCGCCGTGGACTTCGTGACGACGGCGAAACCGGTCGTCCAATCCCCGGCGGTATCGCCCGACGCCAGCGACGACGTGGATCTGTGGCCGGCACCTCCGGGCGTCGAAGGCCGGCCGCGTCTCTTTCTCGACCCACGCGTCGCGTTCTCGGCCCGCTTCGAGGACTTCTTCGCCCGGCATGCGGAGCCTCCGCGCCCCGACGGACGAGCGGTGTACGCGCCAGCGTTGTTCGCCGAGGTCTCGCTCCGATTCGACGAGCGGCGTGGCGACTTCGTGCTCGACGATCGAATTCGAAGAGTTTGGTACCCGCTCGGCGAGGCGCCGGGCGACAGCGGAACCAACCTCGGGCTCGAGCCCGGCGACTGGACGACCGCGGTGCCCGACAACGCGCGCTATCGGTCGCTTCCCGCCTGGGCAGACGATGCCAAGGAGCTCCGTCGGGTCGAGCGACTCGCGGTCGACGAGATCGACCGTACCGAAACTCGGGGACAGTTCGTGAACCGGGGATTGAAGCTCTACGGCCGACCCGCCGAGTCGCGCGAAGACTTCGGCGCCCGATGCCGAGCCGTCGTCGAAGCGGGGATCGAATCCGAAGTCGCCAAGTTGCGTGAATCGTACCAAAAGCGCGCCGATCGCTTGGATGACCGCATCGAAGCCAAGACCGCTCGCCTGGCCGAGCTCGAGGGTGTGGCGCAGGCACGCCAGCTCGAAGAGGTGGTCGGCGTCGGAGCCACAATCCTGGGCTTGTTCGGTGTCGGTCGCAAGCGCTCCTTCGGCAGCGCCCTTACCCGGCGGCGGCAGGCGGCTCGGGCATCGAACCGGGCCGATGCCCTCGAGGAAGAGATCGGTCGGCTCGAGGAAGACGCGGCAGAGCTGGTGAGCGAATTGGAGTCTAAGATCGACGCCATTCGCGCGGAACGGGAGGCCCTCCTCGACGAGACCGAACAGGCGGAGGTCGGCCTCGAAGAGTCGGACATCCAGGTGGTTCGGTTCGGGGTTCTTTGGGTCCCCGTTACCCGCCGGATTTAGGCGCGGCCGCCTCGCCGTCGGGGCTACAGATCAACAACAGGTAGCCGTCCGGGTCCCGCAGCCACCTTTCACGGTGGCAGGGTGCCGCGTTCACGTGGACGTCTTCGACCACCGCTGCCCCCATGGCTCGAGCCCGCAGGACGGCTGCGTCCAAATCGCCGAGCTCGAACCACACCAGGACACCGTGGCCGTTCCGCCCGCTATCGGCGATTGGGGCTAGGTGCGCAGGGGCTGAACCTCGGGCGAGGCCTTTTTCAAGAAGGGGAGCAGCTTTGGAATGACCTCCGCGTGGGCATCCTCTTGAATGTAATGACCCGCGTCTTCGACTCGATGGATCTCGGCATGCGGAAAGTCGACAAGCCACAGATCCCTCAGCATGTCCGGGGTGAACGCGATGTCTTTCATGGGCCATGCAATGAAGACGGGCTTGTTTCGAAACGCCGGGACGAGCTGGTCGTGGACCTCGCCCATGAAGTCGCTCACGGGGCCGGTGGATGTGGCTGGGATCTCCCGGGGAAAGACGAGAATCGAGGTGCGCGATGACCAGTTTGGATGGGGCGCCAGATAGGCCTCGCGTTCGTGGGGACCGAGGCGCTCCGGATGGACGACGCCCGCCTGGAACAGGAACTTCCGAACGAACGCATGCATGCCTTTGACCATGACCTCTCCGACGAACGGGGTGCGGAAGAGCCGAAGTGGAAGCGGCAATGAGACCTTGCCGGGAGGTCGATGCGCGATGGTGTTCAGCACGGCCAGACTCTGGACCCGCGCCGGGTGCCGGGCCGCCCACGCGAGCCCGATCGGTCCACCCCAGTCCTGGACCAGGAGGGTCGCATCGTGGAGGTCCAGGGACTCCAACAAAGCCTCGCACCGTTCCGCATGACGAAAGATGCGGTAGAGCTCGGGCGCATCGGGTTTGTCGGAGCGCCCGAACCCCAGATGGTCCAGCGCGATGGCTCGATAACCGGCATGGGTCACGGCGTCGATGAATCGGCGATACACGTAGGCCCACGTGGGGTTGCCGTGAACCATCACAATCGGTCGACCCCGACCTTCATCCACGTAGTGCATGCGTCCGTCGGCGCTGTCGAACCACTTCGGGCTATGGGGCCAGGTGCCTCCAAAGGTCCAATCCCGATCCGCGGAACCGTTCATCATGTGCCCTTCATTCGAACCACGATCTTGCCGACCTGGTCGCTGCTTTCGAGACGCGCATATGCGCTGGTGATTTCGGAGAACGGGAAGATGCGGTCCAGCGCAGGATGAAAGGCGCCTTCTCGAACGCCATTCAGCAGCGACTGGAACGCTTCGTCCCGCCGCGTCTGGTCCGACAGCGCATGATGAACGAGGTGAAACGCGCGCATGCTGATGTCCTTGAACAGGGCAGCAAACAACGGGAATGGAGCCTCCTGCGTACCCGACAGGATTCCATAGACGATGATCCGGCCCTTGGGGCGCATCAGGTCTCCGAGCTGAGCCAGAATCGGAGCTCCCACTGCGTCGAAGGCCAAGTCGAAGTTCTCACCGCATTCCGAAAGCGGGGTATCGTCCATCACCACGACCCGGTCCGCACCGGCGTCGAGGAGGGCCTTCTCCTTGCGCTTGCTCCGGGTTGCGGCGACGGCCCGTGCCCCCGCGCGACGCGCGACCTGAATGGCGGCGAGGCCCACGCTGGAACTGGCTGCGGTGATCAGGACGGTCTCTCCTCGGGAGAGACGGCCGCTTTGAACCATCCCGCAGTGGGCGGTGAGGTAGGCCATCCAGAACGCAGCCATCGATTCGTCGGAATGGCCGGGGACGTCGGGAAGCAGCATCTCGGTCGGCACGGCGATCTGTTCCGCCGCGACGCCGTATCTGTGCATGTCGGACGCTGCGAAAACGCCCACGCGCTGGCCCGGCTCGAATCCCGAGACGCCCGGGCCGAGGGCACGAATCCGTCCCACGCCTTCCACGCCGATGGGATTGGGGAGCCTTGGCTCTACCAAGTATTGGCCACGTGCGAACATCGCTTCCGCCCGATTCAAGCCGAGAGCCTCCATATCCAGGAGTACCTCGCCAGGCTTGGGCTTCGGCGCGTTCTGTTCTTCGATGTGGATGCCCTGAGGCCCATCGAGTGAAAGGATCCGCGCGATTCGGATCCGGGTCAGCCGCTCGGTCGACGGTCGAGTCATCGAAGCCAGCTTGAGCCTTTCCGATTTGGCCATCAACTGGCTAAAATGGACATCAAATGTCTAAAAGTGGTCAGCCGAGGCGCATTGGGAAGCGACCGCCCATGGATTGGGATGACGCGCGCTTCTTCTTGGCCGTGCTTCGGTCGGGATCTCTGTCGGCCGCTTCGCGGCGGCTCCACTGCAGTCATTCGACGGTCCGACGACGCTTGGCGGGCCTGGAACGGTCTTTGGGTGTCCAGCTCTTCGTCGCGTCATCGGAAGGTCTCATGCCCACCGACGTTGCACGAGAAGCCGTGGGTAGGGCAGAGGCCATGGAGCTCGCGGCGACCGAGTTGGCAAGACAGATTTCAGGTCATTCGGAGTCACTGAGTGGAACGATCCGCGTGACCACCATCGACGTACTGGCGGAGTGGGCAGCCCCGGCGGTGGGGATGTTCTGCCGCAAGCATCCCGACGTGAACGTCGAGCTGGTCACCAGCAATCGCTACCTGGACCTCGCTCGCCGCGAGGCGGATGTGGCGATTCGGGCCAGTGGGCATCCCTCCGAGGTTTTGTTTGGTCGCAAGGTGGGGCGTTTCGACTTCGCACCCTTCGCTTCCCGCAGTTTGGTCGAGCGCGCCGGCCGCCGACTCGAAGATCTGCCATGGGCGCTGTTTGTCGCTGAGTCCGGCGCGGTCCTCACGGAAAACTGGTATGAAAGCTGGGCGAAGCGTCCGCCTCGGGTTCGGGTGACCGACGCGGCTCCGCTGCTGGCGCTGGTGCGAGCCGGCGTGGCGGCCGCGCTCCTCCCGGTCTCGATGAGCCGAGACAACCAACTCGTGCAGCTGGGCCCGATCATCGAGGGGCTCGGCGTTCCAATCTGGTGCCTGACGCACAGCGACCTTAGGGCCTCCGCTCGGATTCGTGCCTTCATGGACGCGATCGCCGAGCATGCCGGCTCCGCGACGGCGAAGCGCGGGCAGGGACGTGACAGGAGATAGACCTGCAGTTGATGCGGAGGCCTGAGCCCCCGGGAGCCGACTCTCCCTTTGAGCCACACCCGACGCGAGCGCGGCCATGAGATGGGTCTCGGACGGTCCCCTAGCCGGCAGCCGTAACCGCTACACGTTGCACCCTTGTTGCACCCAAATGGGCCGCTCGAGGCCTCTGCGCGGGTGGTTCTATGCCGGATCCGATGACGGAGCTCACCCGCCAGCCGCTTCGAGGCCTGGCACATCGATTGAATAGTGGTTCCATCGAAAGGAACACCAATCATGAATCTCGTCGAAAGCATTGTCATCTTCATCTCCGCCATTGTCGTACTCAGCAGCATCCTCGATGGTTTGAAGCTCCTGGGCCCGACCTCGGTCCGATCGCCCTTCCGGAGTCATTTGCCCACAGGGGCCCACCGACCGTTCGGGTCGCGTCGACGCACTCGCAATCCAGCCTGACGCATCCAGACCGATGGCAACGGGACTTCGAGCGGAAAACCCAAGATGACCAGCGCGGTGACCACGCCGTCGAACCATTCGGGGAGGTTCACCGCGCTTTCGAGGGTGCTCGCGACCTGCATCAGGAGCCATCCGACGACGAGGTAGACGCCGGCCACGCGGAAGACGTTGCGGCGCTTGAGCTCGGCGAGCAGCCCAATCATGGTTCCCTCTTACTACGAGGCGGCCCAGATGGCGCTTGAGGGACGATGGCTCGGACGTCAGGAAGGTCTCCAGCGCATCGCCACCATTTGAGACTTCGCAAATCCATGACGCGCGTAGAAACGCTGGGCGGCCGCATTGACAGAGTCGGTTAGGAGCGTAACCCGACGACTGTCCGATGCGCGGGCAAACTCCAGGGCGTGACGCAAGAGCTGTGAGCCTATCCCAGAGCTTCGATGGGTAGGTGTCACGACCATGTCTTCGAGCCAAGCGACCCGGCCGCCTTCAGCGGTACTCACCGCGAAGAGCAGGCTCACCATTGCCACCAATGCCCCATGATCCTCCGCCACGAAGATTTGCCCGATGTTCGGCTGAGCCAGAATCGCCTCCAAGCCCCAACGCTGTTTGTCTGGGTCGGGCGCGAAGTCGGCCTCTTGGGCGAACAAATGACCCAGCAGATCGACGAGGCCATCAAGGTCGGAAGGGTTGGCGGGACGGATCTCGGGCACGGGTTCATCGTCGGGCACCGGCTGGTTCGGCGGCAAGACCACGAGCCGCCGGTCATTGCTGGGCGGCGACCACCATCGTGTCGAAGCACACGTCTTGTTCGTTGCTCAACCGTCCGGTGCCGGCGGTCAGACCCCAATAGACGACGGACTGTCCGTTGAAAACACGCTGGACGATATCGGATCGATAGGTCGCTTTCACCCCGTCGTCGAAGACCACCTCCAGGCGGCCATCCCGAGGAGCCCAGGCGATCCGAAGAGGATGGCGGGCGCCGTCTTCCAGGTTTTCGAGCTCGAGGGGTGAAACCGCAGCCTCGCGGTGGGCTCTTCGCCCGTGGGTCATCATGGCGAGGTGATCACGCCTTGGATCGCCCAGGTGAAGATTTTGATAGGTGTCGAACTCGATCCCCATGGAGGGGATGAGGCCGGCGAAGCCCATCCCTTCACCTCGAAGGCCGGTCTGCGCGAAAGGGTGCAACACGAAGACGACTCCGTCCGCACCATCTTGATCCTTTCGACCGAGGACCAAGCTCATCCTGATCTCGAAGGGCTCCCGCAAGTCGACTGGCTGTTTGAACCACGCCGAACCGCTCACGTACGGCCGGTCGGGGGTCAGCCGTATGCATTCCTGGCTGACGATGAAGGCGCTGCCGCCCAACCGAAAATCATGAACGCCGGTCTGGGCCAGCGAAGTTGCGGGTGCGGCCAGCAACACACAGAACAGCGATGAGACAGCGACGTGCATGGATCCCTTCGAATTGGTACCCCGTGCTAACACATCGTGGGTGCCTTGAACGCTCAATCGTCGGTTTCGGGGCCCGCGTACGTCAGGTTCGCGGCCTGACCAGCAAGCTTTGGGCACTGCGGGCCACCTCACCCCTGGCGTCTCGAATCGCGCTCTGAGCCACGCCAGATCCTTGAGGTCCGGCGTAAGAGCGAATGTCGAAGCCGAACCAGCCCTGGTGCGGTTCGGGTTGTCGCTGAAGGTACACCGTGAGGTCGGGATTCAGGTAGCTCGCGCGATGCGGATCGACGGGTACACCCATCCCGCTTTGCGCGTCAGCCATGATGAACAACCCTTCCACCGACGATGTCGTTTCTCCCTCGATCAAGGGCATCGTGCTTCGAGCCCACGTGCCGATGGGTGTCTTGCCCCAGATGCCGTGGGCGATCCGGACCTCGACTGCTCGGTGGTAGGCCGGTTCCGTTTCAAAGAACGTGAACTCATGAAGCGGGCAAGCCTGCGGCTCGGGCCACGGCTCCAGCGGCAGCGGTTCGGTGACCGGACCCGCTCCCCGCGCGATCCGGACCGCGGTTGCTTCCATCACGATCTGTTCCTCTGCCTGAACATGGGCACGAAGACGTTGAACCGCTCGGCCCATCTTGATGGGCTCGACGTCGACCCGGAGCGGCGTCAACGGGACCGGCTTGAGGAGTTCCAAAGTCACGCGGGTCAGAAAGAAGTCATCTGCCCCGGGGTAGCGCTCCAGGGCGCCCGCCAGGAGCGCGGACGGCGGTCCCCCATGTTGATGTCGAACATCCCACGGACCGATGGTGAATTCAGACGGAATCAGCATCTGGCCGTCTCGATGGTAAAAGGCACTCACGGATTGCTTCCTTCCTTCATCAAGCCGGCGGCACTGTGCTCGGATCGATGATTTCGGGTGTGCTCTTCGCGGTAGAGCCCGAGCTCGGTTCGGGGGACGAGTCCGTCGCGCGGGGCTTCAGTCGGACCCAAAGGCGGGGACCGGGCATGGGCGGGAGATCGAGCTCTCGGCGGATCCCATCCCGAAGCTGGGCGAGCAACTCATCGATGTCCGCTCCCTGACGCGCCTCGAGCTCCTCCACGAAGCGATCGAGAAGGTGATAATGCCCCGCGTCGGCCACGAGCTGGATGTCGTTCAGCGCCCGCTGGAAGCGGGCTTCGTTCTCATTGGACAGCCCATGATCGGCGGCCTCACAAAGGGTCAGGTAAGCGGTCCGCAGATGCGTGACTCGCGTTTCTCGCCGTTTCTCGGCGATGTTCTGGCGCAGCGCCGACCGGTGGCTGACGGCCCATCCCGTCACCACCAAAATCGCTGTGACCATCAAACCGATCGTCTCTGCACTCATGCTCTGTCCTCGGTCGGCGCCGCCGGCCGAAATCATTTCACAGGTGACGATGGCTCGGTAGTCCACGCGCCCACAATCCATGGACTCGATTGGCGCAACACGCTTGACGCAGTCGCAAGGCCCTGATCCGTGGGCATCGTGGATCTGCCGGTCTTGAGAGACATCCTCCTGTTCCGAGAGTGTCTTCCGGAAACGCTGAGCGAAATCGCCCGTGCCGCGGAACGACGGATTCTCCAGGCAGGCGAGACGTTCTTCTCCGAGGGTGATGCCAGCAACTTCATGTTCGCGGTGGAATCGGGGCGGCTCTCGGTCCGCAAGCGATCCGAAGGCGGTGACGAAGTTCAGCTCCGAGTCATGGCGGCTGGAGATGTCGGAGGCTTGACCAGCACGACGACGGACAAACCTCGCTCCGCGACCCTCGTCGCTCTCGGTGAAAGCCGGATTGTCACGGTGCCCAAGGCCGACTTCAAGCGACTCCTGCGCGATCATCCCGACCTCTCTGATGCGCTGATTCGTTTCCTGGCGGCCAAGGTTCGAGGAAAGACCTCGCGTCTCGCCACCTTGATGTCGGGTGCGTCGGAGGGCGGCACGCCAATCGCGTTCTTCGACGCGAAACGCTACGACGAGCGGTCGTTTTCTGGGCTGGAAGCGCGCGACTTGAGATTCGAGTACCTCGAACCACGGCTCTCTCCTCGGACGGCGGCACTCTCCGCGGGTCATTCGGTGGTCTGTGCGTTCGTCAACGACGATCTCGGCGGCGATGTTCTCCGCGCCCTCGCCGACAACGGCGTGGGCCTGGTAGCCCTCCGATGTGCAGGATTCAACAACGTCGACGTTCGGACCGCGCATGGTCTTGGAATCAGCGTGGTGCGCGTCCCGGCGTACTCGCCGCATGCGGTGGCCGAGCACGCGGTGGCGCTCATCATGACGCTGAATCGAAAGACGCATCGGGCCTACAACCGAGTGCGTGAAGGTAACTTCAGTCTTGCCGGGCTGGTGGGCATGGATCTGCATGGACGCGTGGCCGGAATCGTCGGGCTCGGCAAGATCGGACGTTGTCTGGCCGAGATCTTGCTCGGATTCGGGATGAAAGTCTTGGCCTATGACGCGTTTCCGGACTCGGAGTACGCTGAACGGTCTGGAGTCCGCTACGGGACCCTCGATGAAGTCCTCGAGCAATCCGACGTTGTCAGCCTGCATGCGCCCCTCACGCCGGAGACCTACCATATGATCGACGAAGACCGGGTAACGGCCATGAAGCCCGGCGTCATGTTGATCAATACGAGCCGCGGGGGGCTCGTTGATGCGAAGGCGTTGATCGAAGGCTTGAAGTCAGGCCGCATTGGTGGAGCGGGACTCGACGTCTATGAAGAAGAATCGGAGTATTTCTTCGAAGACCGGTCGGATCGAGTGATTACCGATGACCTCTTGGCCCGCTTGATGACCTTCAACAACGTGCTGATCACCAGCCATCAAGCATTCTTGACCAGTGAAGCACTCGGAAACATCGCTTCGACCACGGTCGACAACATTCGAGAATGGGTCTCCGGAAAACGAGGTCGAGACCTCACGAACGTCGTTCTGCCATCATCGTAGTTTGGCGAGCAGAGAGGGCTCGGTTCAGTGCTGGACGCCGAGTGCGGGGTCGAGGTCGAGGCGTTCAGCCAGACGAATCAGGACGACTTCGTTGTTGTCGATCTCAGGTGGCCGTCCGACCGAGAAGGGATAGTTGTTGTCGTTCGCGACCAGAATCGTGCGACGGTCGATCACCAGAACATCCTCGATGGTCACGAACGGCATGGAGTAGATCCGGCTGCCATCCCGATTCAGGTCTCGCGGGTCCAGAATGAGGAGAAGATCCACCAATTCTCGTTTGGCGACGAAGCCGTCTTCATCGACTTCCGAGAAGTCGATCAGGAAGATCTTCTTGAATTCAGCCGATTCGGCCTGACCGCCATCTCGCTCGATGATCAAGAACTCGTTCTCGTTCACCGGTGTGATGTCTCCTATCGCATGGTTGGGTTGGTCCAGCTGATAGAAGCCAACGAAGCCCGTGTA
This sequence comes from Myxococcota bacterium, assembly GCA_050331295.1. Taxonomy (GTDB): domain Bacteria; phylum Myxococcota; class Kuafuiibacteriia; order Kuafuiibacteriales; family Kuafuiibacteriaceae; genus Kuafuiihalomonas. Next base: position 50,891 of record JBHJGZ010000001.1, read on the forward strand.
CTCGCTCGCGTTGGCGTCGAATTCGTAGATGCGAACCGCGCCCTCCGGATCGCCGTCCACCGTACCTTCGAGTACCGGATAGAGAATACTTCGGTCCGGACTGAACGCCATGCCTTCGAAGCCGCGTGACCCCGAAAGGTTGGCTTCATCCGGATTCGTCAGGAAGGGGTTCTGAGGCGATTGAACCGTGGACGAGAAGTCGAGCTCGCCATTCACGACGTTGGGCGTCTCGATCGGCGCCTCGATCAATCTTCCGTTTGGTCCGAAGTGAAGGAGGAAGGGACCGAATTCGTCACCTACCCAGATGTCTTCGTAGGCGCCGATGACAAAAGACTCGATGTCGAAGTCCGCTCCGGTCAGAAGCCGCCTGGGCGAGCGCTCGCGCTGGATGGGAAAAGAAATCAGTCGGAGCGGGTCCCGAAGTGAAATGAACGTGTCGATCGCGACGCCGCCCGAGTCCCGTTGGATATCGGTTGGGAACAGGTCGAGAAAGGCCGAGACATTCCGGCGGATCCGATTGCGCGTGAAACCGGGCCGCGCCTGGTAGATGCGCAGAAGGTAGTCTGCGCTGTTGCTTTGGCCGCCGAATCCGTTGTCGGAAAGAAACCAGAAAACATCGCTGGCTCCGGGCGCGAACTGGACGCCGCTGAAGCCTTGGATCGGTTGACCCGGAAACGGACCTTCACGCCCGTTTGCCGAGATGAACTCGCCACTGCCATTGTCCTGACCCGACAATGGTCCGGGCGCGAAGCTGTCCGAAGGGAGCGACGAGAAGCCGATCAGCCGGTTGTCACCCGATGCTGCCTCGCCGAGGTTCGGGAGGGAGAGAAAGATCAAAGAAAGTACAGTCGTATAGATTGTCGTGCTCATTGTTCGAGAGCCCGCAAGGGCGTGAACACTCTGCCGATCAGCGATGACGAGTGCGTAACAAGAATCGCCCGTCTCGGAGGAGGCGCTCAAAACAGAGTCTGCAAGACACTCGCCAGGTGGTTCGATTCCGAGAGGAGCGTGTCGTAACGGATCTTGGAAGTCTGTCGCGTTCGAGCAGCACGCCCAAGACCAGGCCCTACATCCGATTGTTTCTGCAACGGCACAGGGCCTCAACATTTCGTGCAAATCGAAGCCCTCCTTTTTGTCCCTGGGTCGACGCGGACATGGCGGCATGTTCAGAGTCTGTCGACAATGGCTGGTGTGGAAACCATCCCCCGGTTCGCAGGGGCGATTCCATGGCTGACGACCGAGCAGATGGTGGAAGTCGACCGGGCGATGATCGAGGACTATCGGATCGAACTCATCCAGATGATGGAGAACGCCGGCCGTGCGCTGGCGCAGGTCGCTCGAGCCCGCTTCCTCGGAGGCTCTCCCGAAGGCCGAAGGGTCCGGGTCTTGGCCGGGCCGGGCGGCAACGGCGGGGGTGCCATGGTTTCCGCTCGCCGACTGGCGGCCTGGGGCGCCGAGGTCGAGGTGTTTCTGTCCGCAGACGAGAACCGCATCACGCCCGTACCGCAGCACCAGCTCGATATCCTCCGGCGAATGACGCTCCCGGTGCGGAAGGCGACCGAGGACCGTCCGGAAGATGTCGACCTGGACCTGATCCTGGATGGGATCATCGGCTATTCGCTCAAGGGAGCGCCTCGTGGTCCCGCCAAGACGTTGATCGAATGGACCAACTCGCAGACCTCGCCCGTCCTGTCTCTCGATGCCCCTTCCGGTGTGGATACGACAACGGGTCACGTCTACACCCCGGCCATCGAGGCAACGGCCACGATGACCTTGGCTCTCCCGAAAGAAGGGTTGCGGGGACCAGGGATCAACACGCATGTCGGTGAGCTCTACCTCGCCGATATCAGCGTGCCTCCGAGCTTGTACGCCGCGCCCGCCCTGGGACTTTCCGTTCCGGCGACCCTGTTCGCCAGCTCTGATGTCGTGCGGTTGACCTGACCAGGGCGCGGGGAGCGCGCAGCGCGGGCGAGGCCCGACGAAGTGAATCGAGCCGAGGCGACCGTCGCCTCGGACGAGGTTCCATTCGGGAATCGACCTTGGTTGGGCGCCCGTCGGAGGCTGGTCCAGGGCCTACTCGGCATCGAGCAGCTTGAGCGTCAGCGGGGGGCCGACGTGAAGCACGCCCACGAATCGGGTTTCAACATCTCTCGGCGGGGAACATTCGAGTCCGCATTCGGTTCCGACGCAGCCGGGTGCGGGGAAGCACCCGCTTTCGATCATTTCGGCGCCTCCCACTAGGAGAGGCGCTTCACACTGATTGCAGCATGGGTCGTCCATCGTGCAGGGCCGCAGCGTACAGCGAACCGTGCCGGTGGTGGCGGCGCCGACGACCTGGATGATCTCGCCGTCCAAGGCGGCTGCGCGATCGGCCAACTCTTCGGCCGGGATGACCGCGACCGGAACCACGTCGCATGTCTCGCTTTCGTCCATGGGCGCGCCTTCGTCGCCCGGGTCCTGCGCTGGGCCCAAATCTGGAAGCGGTCGGGGCTTCAAATCGGGCATCGGACCGCCTTCGCTCGCCTCGGACTCTAGGACCACGGTTACGCTCGCGTCGCCGGAACTCGACGCGTCAATGGCGCCTGCATTTTCTACAACCTTGGAATCTTCGGAAGGGCTTCCGTTCACACATCCCGTCGCCACCCCGAAGCAGACTGACGCAATGCTAAGTCTGACTCGACACGTCATAGGGTCTTGTACGCTTCCGATCGTCCGGAACGCTAGCCCTCGAGGGCGGTGAAGGGCTACGCGTCGGCCGGACCTGACAGACGGTGACGAGCTCGAGTGCGTACGCATCGATGCACGCCATGCGCGAACGGTCAGTGCAGGTTGCGTTGTTTCGAAAACGCGAAGCCACACCCTTCACGTCGGTTACTGATCTATTCACCCGCCGCATGAAGAGTACTGGCTTACGGATCTGCGCGTGACTGCAGAAGATGCGATCGCTACCGGCACTTCGCTCGCGTTGACCCTCGAGAAGAAGGTCGCTTAGCGTCCATCTCAGGACCGGGTTCGCGTGTTCGTCGTTTGATACGACCGATTCGAATCGGTCCTTGGCTTCTGTTCCATTCCGTCTCGACCATCATGAGGAGGGTCTCGTGAAGCACGATACAGTTAGACTGCCCAAATCTTCGACAATGATTTCGAAGTTCTGCGTTGTTTCCTTTTCTGCAATCATTCTTTCGGCGACTCCGGCAATCGCTCAGCCGATCAACGACGAGTGCGTCAATGCAACTGTCATTCCCTCGAACACCCCCGAGCCGCCATTTACCGATTCAGTAGATACGCGAACCGCCACCAGCAATCCGGCGGATCCGTCGTTGAGCTGCAATGGTAACGGCGCTCAGACCGATGGCAACACGGTCTGGTACGTCTGGACCCCGGCCACCGATGTGACCGTCAATATCACCACCCGAGGCAGCACGACGGACTCTGGCGTGCTCGACACCGCGCACGGAGTGTACACCGGAACTTGTGGTTCGCTCACCGAGGTCGCGTGCGTCGACGTCGGTCTGACCGACGATCTCTTCTTCGATGCGGAGGCCGGAGAGACCTACTACATCAAGTTCGGCGAGTTCTTGGATGGCGTCGGTGGCGGTACGCTCGAGGTTACGGTGGAGCCTCCACCTCCGCCGGCTCAGTTCATCTTGGAGTCCGTTTCGAACGGCACCTCCCCTCCGATCCGAGATCTGGTCGGCATGCCCGCAGTCGCTTCGGCTGCAGCGTCTTCGGCGCTGGCGGCGATCCCGACTGTATCGTTTCGAGAGAATCCCTTGATGATGCCGGACTCGGGTCTCTCCCTCGAAAGTCTGGCTATCGCTTCGGGTGGGACACGAACGGTCCCGCCGAGTCCATTCCAAGGGCCGGACCCCATTGCAGGAGGTACGTCGGGCAGCTCGAACCCCCGGATCGGCGTCGACCTGGTGTTTGACGGAATCGAGAATGACGACAACGGCGCGGTGCTCGGAGGGTTCATCGCGCCGCCGGATACCGTAGGGGATGTCGGTCCTGACCACTATGTCCAGATGAGCAACCTGGTTACCGAGATCTTCGACAAGAATGGCAACAGCATATTGGGACCGTTCGCCAACAATGTCTTTTGGGCTGGATCCGGTGGGCTCTGCCAAGACACGAACAACGGCGACCCCATCGTGATCTACGATGAGGAAACCGACCGATGGTTGGTCAGCCAGTTTGCACTTCTTTCGACCGGATTTCCGCCGTGGTCCTTGTGCATCGCGATCTCGGTGACCGGAGATCCAACGGGTGCATACTACGTTCACGAATTCATCTTCGACAGCATCGGGTTCCCGGATTATCCAAAGTATGGCTTTGCGACGGATGCCATCAATGTCATGGCGAATCTATTCAGTCCATTCCAGGGGTCGGGCATTGGTGTCATCGACAAAGCGGAGGCATTCTCGCCGAACCCAGCCACCATGATCTTCTTCGCGCCTGGAGCTCAAGAGTTCGGTTTCCTGCCAGGAGACAACGACGGTCCGCGATTCGGAAACACTCGCCCGACGTTCTTTACGAACAACGGAGGATCTGGCGACACCATCGACGTCTGGGAGATCGATCCCGACTTCGAGGTGCCGGAGAAAACGACGGTCGAAGAGGTGGCAGAGATTCCGGTCACGCCGTTCGATGCCGACCTGTGTCCCGCGTTTCGCGAGCAGTGTATCCCGCAGCCAGGATCCGGAACCGGAGACTTTCCGAACAACGTGACCTTCCTCGAAGCGATCAGCGACCGTCTGATGCATCGCGTGCAGATGCGCGACTTCGGAGGCGTGAAGTATGCGATGGTGAGTCATACCGTGGACGCCGACGGCCAGGGGACCGCAGGCGTTCGTTGGTATCAATTCCGGAACAACAGAAAGAACCGTCGCTGGCGCCTTCAGAAGGAGAACACGTTCGCGCCCGACGACGACAATCGTTGGATGGGCAGCGTTGCGATGAATCGCCGTCGGAAGATTTGCTTGGGGTACAGCATTTCGAGTCAGACGACGTTTCCGAGCATCGGCGTCGCCTGCGTAGTCGATGATGACGACGATGACGATGATGAAGGCATCGACGTTCGAGAACTGGTGGTTTTCGACGGCAATGGTCCGATGAACGTGCAGCGCCAAACCTCTCGCTGGGGAGACTATAGCGCGATGGCGGTCGACCCGATCGATCAATCGTTTTGGTACACGCAGGAGATCGCGGAGCCGAACCAACTCCTCGCTCCTCCCATCAATCCGGAGCGTTTCGGTTGGGGTACCAAGATTGCGCAGTTCGTGCCGTCTGACGATGACGATGACGATGACGACGACGATGACGACGACGATGACGACGATGACGATGACGACGACGATGATGATGACGACGATGACGATGACGATGATGACGATGACGATGACGATGATTGAGTGAGCCGAGTCCGGCGCTTCGGAGCAGGGTTCGCACCGGGGCTTACCGATCCCCCGACACGTTTCGCGCTGGCGCAGGGTGTCAGCGCGAAACCTGAGCCTTCGTCAGGCTCGCCTCAGGTCAGAGCCTGACGAAGGCCTTCGGCGACGGTTTCGACGAAGGTCGTAGTGCGGGCGCTTCGGTGCGTTTCCGAGTGCAAGAGCACGTGTACGGGGAGCGAGCTGGGCGTCCAGCTCGGGAGCACGATCCTGAGGCGATTCTTCGTCAGATCCTGCGCGACGAGCCAACCCGGGAGCACCGTGATCCCCCGGCCGGCCAAGGTCCAATCCCGTAGCGTCGGGAGATGGTTGCTGGCTCGACGACCGCGCAAGTCCACCCAGGCCACCTGACCCCGACGGTCCAGACGCAGCCGGGACGTCTGCTGGCCGGTAAAGGATAGGAGTTCGTGCCGCGCCACATCCCGCGGATGCCGAACGGCAGGGTGGGCATCGAGGTACGCAGGGCTGGCCACGAGGTGTCTCCTCATCTCCCCCAACTTTCGGGCCCGCAGTGACGAGGCATGGAGCTGGCCGAGCCGGAAGGCGACATCCATCCCCGCACTCACGAGATCGACGAAGCTATCCGTCAGCTGGAATTCGAGACGTACGTTGGGATGCGCATTCGCAAAGTCGTCCAGAAGAGGGGCGATCACCACCTGACCGAAACCCACCGGCGCCGTCACCCGAACGGTACCGGTCAGAGTCTCACGGACGGAATCCGTGGCCTCGTCCACCGCCGCCAAGAGCCGACGACCAGCCACGAGATAACGCTCGCCTTCCGGCGTCAGAGTGGAACGCCGAGTCGTCCGACGGAGCAGCGAACAGCCGAGATGCTCCTCCAACGATTGTAGGGAGCGGCTGGCGTGGGCTTGAGACACCCTGTGTTCTTTGGCGGCGGCCGAAATGGTCGATCCTTCGGCCACACGGACAAAGATGGACGTCCATTCCACCAGACTCATGGATTCATCCTCACGAGGATAGATCCTATCTGATTTGAATCATTTCGGAAGAATCGAAGAAGGCGCAGTCTCCCCCCGAGGCCGTGAAGCCTCTGGAGAAACGAGATGACAAACACACTGCTCAATCACGAAGTCTTTGGAAACGGACCCGAGCTGGTCGTCTACTTGCACGAGTTCTTCGGCTCGTTGAGGACATGGGACCCGATTCGGCGGTACCTCGATAGGAGGCGCCGGACCCACGTGTTCGCTGATGTGCCCGGTTACGGTGGTTCCCGACGGCTGGAGGGCCCCTTCGAAGCCGAACGCATTCACCTTGAGGTCAATACCCTCGTGGATGCTTTGAACTTCGATCGATTCCACCTTGTCGGTCACTCGATGAATGGTCGGACGGTAGCGATAGCTCTCAACGCCGATGCCTGCGGCCCCCAGAGGATCATGTCGGGCGCAGCCATTACGCCCGTACCGGCGTCCGGCCTGCATATCGACGCGCAGAGCCGTGATTTCTTCCGGGAGACCATCCGCAGTGACGACGCGCTAACTCAGGCCATCTCTGGGTTAACCAGCGGGCGGCACGGCCCGAGCTTCGTCGCGTTCAAGGTGGACCAAAACCGACGAACATCAAACTCGGATGTCATGGAGGCGTATCTGGCTCATTTGATCTTCGATCCCGAACCGGGACGGTCTCTGCAGAAGGGGTCAGTCAACACGCCATTGCTGATGGTTAATGGCCGCTTCGACATGGAGAACATGCGGGAGCAGGCCCAGAAGAAGACGATTCCGGAGTCCTTCACCCACACCGAGTGGGTCGAGATGCAAGCCTCGGGTCATTACCCGATGGACGAGGAGCCCGCTGCCCTCGCCACGGTACTCGAGGGCTTCTGGGAACGGGTCGCATCGCCGAAGACGTCCACCTGATGTAGGGCAGCGCTGGCGTTGGATGTGGATCTATTCCTCCTTCGCCTCCAAGAGTGCCCGCTGTTTTTCGAGGATGCGTGAGCGCGCGTCGATCAGGCTCTTTCGGGCCTGAGCTGCGGACTGCATGGCTTCCGCGTGCTTTCTGGCCGTGCTGAGAAACTGATCCTCTTCCTTTCGGAATTCTTCCTGAAGCTTCAAGAGCTGCTTCGCGCCCTTCGTGTCGTTGGGCTCGACGGCGTAGTCGTTCAAGCGTTCCCGCTGTTCCCTTATCTTGGCTTCCCGACTCAGGACTTCGAGCTCCAGAGCGTGAGCCTCGACTTCTCTTTCGGCCCATTTCAATTCTGCTTTGCGCATCTCGACAATCTTTTCGATGACCTCCTTTCGCTTCTTCATGAGCACCAGCTTGCGCTCGTGAGACTCCTTGGTCACCTCGTCGTCCTTTGTCTTGGCCACTTTGATTTGAGCTTCGAGACTCTCGATTTCTGCCTTGACCGAAGCCAGCGCCGAGATGGCGGAAGCCTCCATCTCGGCCGCCGACTGCAGACGACGAGAAGCCTCTTCTTCTCTTGCTTTCGCTGTCTGATGGGCCTCGCGAAGGGCGTCCTCATCCCGTGACGGAATGACGTCGAGTGCGGCTGGGGTATCGGCTTCGGGCAGAACCGGAGGTACGGCAGCGTGGCCGGTGGTCAGGGATGAGAGAAAGACCCATGAAAAGAGAGCAAAGCAGATCGAAGTCGTCGGTGCTGGGTTTCGCATGACCGCCTCGAACGTCGAGCGGACCGTGTGGTCAAGAGGGTCCTGCGCAGTACGTGGGACGAAATGGTTGGTGAAGAACTCGTCCATCAAGCCAGTCGCCGGTCATCGTTCAGCGATGCCCCGATGTGCCGTGTCACTTCTCAGAAACGGTAACCGGCCGAAAACCACCGGGAAATCGGGGCCAACCAGAGAGAAATCACCTGGATTGGCGTCAAAGGTCCGGCGGCCGGCCTTGGCGAATCTGCAAGGATTGCTTCATAGTGAAAAGATGGCGAAAGCCGAAACGAACGGCGCCGCCGCGCGCTATCAAGCCCCCCCGGACCCCAAGAAACAGGACAGGCTCTCGTCCAAGAAATACGAGAGCGAGCTCAAAAAGCTCCACGTCGAACTGGTCAAACTGCAGTCCTGGGTCGTCGCGGAGGGCAAGAAGGTCGTCGTGATCTTCGAAGGACGCGATGCGGCGGGAAAAGGAGGCACCATCAAGCGCCTCACGGAGCCTCTCAATCCACGGGTCGCTCGGATCGTGGCCCTGGGCAAGCCAACCGAGCGGGAGAAGACGCAATGGTACTTTCAGCGCTACGTCGCCCATCTTCCGGCGGCGGGGGAGATCGTGATCTTCGATCGCAGCTGGTACAACCGAGCCGGCGTCGAGCGGGTGATGGGCTTTGCGTCTGAAGACGACGTCCGCGACTTCTTGCATGCCGTCCCCGTCTTCGAGCGCATGCTGGTTCGGTCCGGCATCTCGCTCCTCAAGTACTGGTTCTCGGTCAGCAAAGACGAGCAAGAGAGGCGCTTCAAGGACCGTATCGAGCATCCGACCAAGCGTTGGAAGGTCAGCGAAATGGACCTCGAGTCCAGGATGCGGTGGGACGACTTCTCCCGCGCCAAGGACGACATGTTCGCCCACACCGATCTGATTCATGCACCATGGTACGTGGTCGAAGGAGACGATAAACGGCGAGCGCGCCTCAATTGCATCTCCCACTTCTTGGGCCAGTTCGACTACAAGAGCCACATTCGTCCCAAGATCGAGCTCGAACCTCGCCCCGACCGCAACACGTACATTCGCCCCCCGTACGATGAGCAGAACGTCGTGCCCCGGAGGTTCTAGGCGAACCTCCCCTGAGCCGCCGTCAATTTGAACTCCCGATGATGGGCTCCGCCTGGCCGAGCCTTCCACCCGCATTGACAGTCCGCCTGCCTCGCCCGCTCTAGTAGCGGTGAGGTCCGAAGGTTCATGGTACGGCGCATCATCGACTTATCGATGCCGATTGAAAACGACGTGCGGTCGGATCCGCCGGGCTATGAGCCCCGCATCGAGTACCTGACACACGACCAGACCGTGGAAGACATCGTTCAGTTTTTCCCCGGCTTGCAGCCCCAAGACCTGCCGGATGGTGAAGCATGGGCCATCGAGTGGATCCGGCTCATGACCCATAACGGCACTCATCTCGATGCGCCCTATCATTTTCACTCAACCATGAACGGCGGACAGCGGGCCATCACCATCGACGAGGTGCCCCTCGATTGGTGCCTACAGCCAGGCGTCAAACTCGACTTCCGGAATTTCGATGACGGATATGTCGTGAAGCCGGAAGACGTCACAGCGGAGCTCGACCGCATCGAACACGAACTCCAGCCCCTGGAGATTGTCGTCGTCAACACGCGGGCAGGAGGTCGGTACGGGCACGACGACTACATTGCGGCGGGTTGCGGGATGGGTCGCGACGCAACCTTGTTCTTGCTCGAGCAGGGCATTCGGTTGACGGGAACCGATGCGTGGAGCTGGGACGCCCCCTTCGTGCACACCAAACAAAAGTATGCCGAAAGCGGTGATGCGACGCTGATATGGGAAGGCCACAAAGCCGGAAGGGACATCGGATACTGCCACCTCGAAAAGCTCCACAACCTGGAGGCGCTGCCGTCGGACGGTTTCATGATCAGCTGCTTTCCAGTGAAAATCCGCGGCGCGTCGGCGGGCTGGACCCGCGCCGTCGGAATCGTAGACGGCACCCAGCCCACGTGAAGACAAACGGAGCGCGGTCTGGTTGTTCAGGCCAACCGGCCCACTACCGCATCCGCGAAGCCGAGCGTGCTCGCGCTGCCTCCCAGATCGCTCGTTCGAGCCTCTCCGTCGGCGATCACGCCCCGGATCGCCTCTTCGAGGCGGTCGCCGGCCTCCCGGTGACCGAGGTGTCGGAGCATCATCGCGGCCGATAGGGCGAGGGCGGTGGGATTGGCGATTCCCTTTCCCGCGATATCCGGCGCGGTTCCGTGGATGGCCTCGAAGATGGCGGCATCCTCGCCGTAGTTTGCCGATGGCGCCAGACCCAAGCCACCGATCAGACCCGCGGTCAGGTCGGAGAGGATGTCTCCGAACAGATTGGTGGTCACGATGACGTCGAAGCGCTCGGGAAAGAGGACCAGCTGCATCGCCGTTGCGTCGATGATTCGGTCATCAAATTCGATGTCCGGAAAGGCCTGTGAAACCTGCCGACCTACCTGAAGAAAGAGGCCGGTGGTCAGCTTCAGAATATTGGCCTTGTGGACCAGGGTGACCTTCTTCCGGCCCTTCTTCCGCGCGAACTCGAACGCGAAACGAATCACGCGCTCGGATGCGTCGCGGGAGATGTACGAAACGGCCTGGGCGGCGTTCTTCTTGGTATCGATGTAGTGCTCGACTCCGGAGTAGAGGCCTTGGGTATTCTCACGAACCACCACCAGATCGCAGTTCGGATACTTGGATGGCAGGCCGGCGAAAGCTTTCACGGGTCGTACGTTGGCGTAGAGGTCGAGCTCCTGTCGGGTCGCTACGTTCACGCTCTTGAAGCCGGTGCCCACCGGGGTCATCAGGGGAGCCTTCAGTGCGACCCGGTTGCGCCGGATCGATTCCAAAGTGCTCTCGGGAAGAGGGACGGAATGAGTGGAAATTGCACTCTCTCCGGCCGGATGTTCGTCCCACTCGATGGGCACCCGGGTGGCCTCCACCATACGGACGGCCGCCTCCATGATCTCTGGTCCGATGCCATCCCCGCGAATCAGCGTCACCCGCGTCATTTCGAGGTCACTACCAGTCGTCGGCGAAGGAATCGAGAACTGAAGCAAAAATGAGACTGAGCTCGGACCATCTCGCCGTTTCCTCGTGACCTCGGGTGAGCGGGCCTCGGTCCTCTGTCGCCGGCCCGAGGATGCAGCGGCCGAGAAATGGGGCGGTGGTGCAATCACCGCCGGGCTTCGGGCGTCTGAAGGGTGGTCTCGAAAGGAATCACATCATGAAGAAGTTCAAGTTGAATCCCCGGCTCACGGTGTCTCTCGCGGCAGGAGGGTTGGCGACGGCCGGCGCCGCTTTGGCGGCGCCACATTGGGCGGCCCCAGGTTCGACCATCGTGAAGTGTGCGGGCATTGCGAAGAAGGGCATGAACGACTGCGGCGCCAACGGTCACGATTGCTCCGGCAAAGCCAAAGTGGATAACGACCCGAATGAGTGGATCTACGTTCCCAGGGGCGTGTGCGAGAGGATCACCGGGGGCCGCATCTACAAGACGAAGGTGGTGCCCAAGAAGTGATGACGTCTGTTTCGCCGCCTATCGGCCTCAGCGTGCGGGCGCCGTGGCAGGCTGACTGGCGATCGTTTGCCGTGGACTGCGTCGAGGTCATCGCCGACGCCTGGCTTTGGGCGTCCGACGACGATCTGCGTCCACTGGAGCGACTGCGGCGAGACGTGCCGGTTTATCTTCATGCGCTGGGCCTCAATCTGGGGTCGGTCGACGGACTCGATCCGGAGTATGTCGACCGACTCCGGGCTCTGGCCGAGCGACTCGATGTCGAGGCGGTGTCGGACCACTTCGGATGGAGAAGCATCGACGGTCATTGGTCGTCGACTTTTCTTCCCGTACCGCTGGTCCCAGAGGCGATGGCCCATTTCGCGTCTCGAGTTCATGCAGTGCAGGATAGGCTGCGTCGGATTCTGGTTCTGGAGACCGCCGCAGAGTACGTGAACGTTCAGCCCCCAGGGGTTGATGCCGCGGATGGCTTGTTGGCCCTCCACGAGGCGTGCGGCTCGGAAGTTCTTCTCGATACCTGCAACCTCCGCGTTGGCGGCCACAATATCGGTGCGAACGCGCACGACATTGCGACACGTCTGGCGCCCATTACTCGGTATGTGCACGTCGCTGGGTTCTCGAGGGGACCCTCCGCCTGGATCGATGACCATGGAGCGGCGCCGGAGCCGGAGACGCTTCGGCTCGCCGCCTTGCCGGGTGTGCCCGTAGTCCTCGAGTGGGACCGCGATCTTCCCGGCGCCGAAGCGCTCCGAAAGTGCTTGGCGGGGGTCCGGACCGCGCTGTCTGAACCACGCCCCTTGCTGTCGGAGCCTGTGGACGGAGAGGGACCAGAGACTGCAGCCGCTCGGTCGAAGAGTTGGCAGGGGGACTTTCAGGGCCTGGCGTCCTGGTGTCGGGGGTTCATGGCCGAGCTCATGCGACCGACGAAGCCAGGATTCGACGTGCTTCACGCGGACCAGGTGTTTGGAGCGCTGTCTGTTTTGACTGAGGCCTATCCGGTGACCCGGTCGACGCTCGGCGACAATTTCCGATGGCTCGTTCGGGAGATGGTCCGCCAACATTGTGCGCGAGATGTCCACGGCTTGACGTGGATCTCCGCTTTCGGACCATGGATGCGTCGGCGACCCGAGCTCCTCGATCATCCACAACGTGAGGCGCTGGAGGCCGAGTGGGTGAGCCATGGCGAGTGATGTCGCTCTCCTTCGAGGTGGCTATCGGTACGCCATGGCCCTCACCCATCACCACCGAGACGCGGAGGACCTGGTGCACGATGCGTGGATCTCGGCCCAGACCCGGTGGAGTAAGCCGACCCGTCGCTACCTGTATGCCGCGATTCGGCATCGGTGGATCGACCGGATGCGCCGGCTGTCCCGAGAGGTGTTGTTCGACGCCCTCGAGCCGGAGCCTTCCACGGTGACAGACGTCGAGATCCCCATCGACCGCATCGATCTCGAAGCCGCTTTGGGAAGCCTCAAACCCCGCGAACGGGAAGCGCTGTATCTCCTCGTCGTGGAAGGCTGGACAGCTCGAGACGTCGCGGACCTTTGGTCCTCTCCCCGGGGGACCGTCTTGAGCCTGGTCCATCGAGCGAAGGCCAAGTTGGCGGAGACGCTGACGAAGGGAGGAGAGCATGCCCACCAACAACCTTGATGAAGCCGTCAGAGAGTACTACCGCGAGGTGGCGTTCGACTCCGAGGCGCTTCAGCGCTGCCTGGACCAAGCTTCGCACCGTCCGTTCAGGTTGCGAGTCATATGGACCTCCGCAGCGGCAGTGCTGCTGATGGTGTCGTCGGCGTTCCTGATTTCGGCGGTCGTTCGAGAACGGCCAAGTCATTTGCGGCAGCTCGCGGCGGAGGTCTGGACGCATCATGTCGCTGCCAAGCCGGTCGATGTCATGGAGCAGTCTCTCGAGGCGCTGGGCGGCCGCATGCCCCGGCTCGACTTTCGGCTCAGGTCTTCGGCCCGAATCGATGACCTGGAAACGTTGGGGGCTCGCTATTGTTCGCTCGAGGGGCAATTGGCAGCCCAGGTCGCCCTGCGAGATGGCGAAGGCCGACCCCATACGCTGTATGTCACTGCGTACACCCGTCGGTTCGCAGAGGTGAGCGACGCGGTCGTCGAGCTCGACCGAGGGCAGGTCCACATCTGGCGCGAGGGGGACCTGATCTATGCGTTGGCTTGGGGGGGTGAGCCGTGAATCGCACCCTACGGCTTCAGCAGCCTCTGCCGTCCGTACCGTGCGGGCAGCGGGACGCCCTACGGAATCGAGGGCTGATGTTTGAATCGACGACGGTCGATCACTCTGGTTCGTCAGACCATTTCGATCTTGCTGACGGTGAGGTCCGCCTCGAACGCGCGCCCTATGGCGACGAGTCCAAGCCGCCGAAGCTTCGCCGGGTCGAACGGCGAGTCGAGACGGTGGGGCAAGAAGCGCTCCAGCGAGAGGTCGACCTCGGACCATGTTTCCGTTGCGAAGAATTCCTGGCGATACGACTGCCAAGGTCGCCTCACGTCCATGGTGCGTAGATGACATCCATAGGTTTCGTTGTTGCCCAAGACCGTGAGGCGCAGAACCGATTGCGACGAAGCGTCCATTGTGAGGTCGGTGGCCATCTGAATGAAGCCACCGTTGTTTTCGAGTCGAACGTGACCGGTGAGCCTCAAGCCTCTTCGTCCCGAGACCGTCTCAACGGTCAATGTTCCCCTGGACATGCCGCCCATGACCCCATCCGTCACCAGGCGGAATTGGTTTTGGAGCTCGGTGGTCCGTCCGTCGGCTCTCGAAGCGTCGAACAGCAGCATTCGAGATCCATCGCATGCTCTCGGGGAGAGCTCGATCCGAATCGACGCTGGTCCGAAGAATCAGAAAACCGTCATGCGCCCACTTAGGCCCAAAGCGCCTAGTAAGGTCCGGCGGCATGGGTCAGTTTCCAGTCGAGTCGGCGACATCGGACACCGCTCCGGGCGCTCCGAAGGAAATCCGGGGGTCGAACTCACGGATTTCCAAGACGAAGAAACCTTCCGACTCGAAGGCACTATCTACTACGATATCCACACTTTCGCAGAGGAAGGACCCATCAGCGATCTGGGTGCAGGTCGGCGTGAACCATACGAAGGGCAAGAGACTGCTTCCAGAGTCGTCTCCACAGGGCTGATCGTCCGGTGCGAAACCACTGTCCGAGAACACCGCGAGAAACGGATCGAATGATGACGCCTGCGAGATGAAGACGGCCCAGGTCCTCGGGTCAGGCGGAAACCAGGTGAGGCGAAGGTCTCCCGAGCCGGTACCGTCCAAGGTGATGTTCGGGCAATCCGCCACGCCTTCACAGTCCGACTCGCTCCTCGTGCTGCCCTGGAAAACGAAACCGTCGAAGAAGATGGGTTGGACCAACGAGTTCTCTTCACAGACGCCTTCGCCATCACATGTATCCGGCGCATCACACTCGGAGCTCGATTGGTCATTGCACGGCGTGCCTGGAAACGCGAAGAAGTCGGCCGGACAGCTCGTCCGTGATCCGTCACAAAACTCCGCTTCATCGCACTCGTCCAGGGCGGGGCGACATACCTGTGTCGGAGGCGAGAGATTGCTCTGACAGTCTCCATTTCCGTCACAGGTGTCGGGCGCGTCGCAGTCGTCGCTCGAACCATCGCCGCACGGAGAACCGGCGGACAGGAACGTATCGGAAGGACAGCTGCCTCGACCATCGCAGAACTCGTCCTCATCGCATTCGGTGACGGCTTCTCGACACAACACGTTGGTGGGGAGGTTGTTGGTGTCGCAGTTTCCGGAGTCGTCGCACGTGTCCGGGTCGTCGCAATCCCCTCGTGTCGGATCTCCGCAGCTGGTCCCTTCAAGGGCAAATGCGTCGAGTTCACAAGCACCGAGCCCATCGCAGAAATCGGCCACATCGCATTCGTTGACTGCTTGGCGACACACGATGCTGCTGGAGACGAAATTTGGCTCGCATCCGCCCTGGCCATCGCAGGTATCGGGGTCATCGCAATCCGTGTCGCTGCTGTCGCCGCAAGCGGAGCCGGCCGGCGCAAACTCATCGACGGGGCAGGTCCCAGCGCCATCGCAGAATTCAACCACGTCGCACTCGGCGTCGGCCTCCCGGCACGGCGTCGTGGTCGATGCGAGGTTTCTGTCGCAACTGCCCACGCCGTCACAGGTGTCCGCGCGGTCACATACGTCATCGTTTTGGTCTCCGCATATGGTGCCTTCGACGGCAAACGCATCGCTCGGACAGTTTCCCGCGCCGTCGCAGAATTCTTCCGCGTCGCATTCAGTCTGGGCCGACCGACAGAGAGTGGTGATGGGTTCGTCGTTGGGAGCGCATGTGCCGGAGCCGTCGCACGAGTCGGGTGCGGTACACTCCGTGTCGTCAGAATCTCCACAAGGAGTACCGGCGTCCGCGGCCACATCAACGGGACAGTTTCCGGAGCCATCACAGAACTCAACGGCATCGCACTCGTTCGCAGCCGCTCGGCATTCGGTGGTCGATGGCTCCTCGTTTCCGAGACATGCTCCTGAGCTGTTACATGTGTCCGCACCATTGCATACGTCGTCAGATTGGTCGCCGCACGCGGTACCTTCGGGCGCGAAGGCGTTTGCGGGGCAGCTTCCCGACCCGTCACAGAATTCGGCTGCATCGCAGTCGTCGGTCGAGGCCCGGCATTCGGTCGTGATGGGCTCGACGTTGTCCGAGCAATCGCCTGAGCCGTCGCAAGAATCGGAGCGGTCGCAGAGGGTGTCGGTCGGGTCCCCGCAGGACGTGCCCTCCGGAGCGAAAGCATCATTGGGACAGTTGCCCGCGCCATCGCAGAACTCAGCTCGATCACATTCGCCCCTGGTTTCCCGGCATTCGGTTGTCGCAGGCTCGACGTTGGTCAGACATGTTCCGGAGCCATCACAGGTATCGGCCGCGTTGCAGATTGAATCGGTGCCGTCACCGCATGGAGTACCCTCCGAGGCAAAGCTGTCATTCGGACAGTTGCCGGCTCCATCGCAGAATTCTGCAGCGTCGCATTCTCCCGCGGCTGCGCGACATTCAGTGGTCGCGGGTTCCAGATTGATCAGACAAACGCCCGAGCCGTCGCACGTATCGGCGGCGTTACATTCGGTGCTGGTCTCATCGCCGCACGACGTGCCTGCCGCGGCAAAGGTATCGCTGGGACAGGTCCCAGAGCCATCGCAGAGTTCCGCTACATCGCACTCCCCGGCTGCGCCTCGGCACTCGGTCGTCGAGGATTGATGGTTGGGCTGACAGACGCCTGTTCCGTCGCATGTGTCAGGCTCGGTGCAGACGCCGTCAGTGGGGTCGCCGCACGGCGTGCCCTCGGCTGCTGCTGCATCGGCCGGACAACCGCCCGCACCATCACAGAATTCTGCAGTATCGCACTCGCTGGCCGATGCGCGACACTCGGTGGTCGGGGGCGACACGTTCGTCAAGCAGCTGCCCGATCCGTCGCAGCTGTCTGCACCGTCGCAAACCGTGTCGGAACCGTCGCCGCATGTGGTTCCCTCCGCCGCAAAGAGGTCGGGAGGGCAGTCGCCCATTCCGTCGCAGAACTCTGCTGCGTCGCAGTCACCGGCCGAGGGGCGGCATTCGGTGCTGGGCGGTGCGTTGTTGGCCTGGCACGTCCCGGAGTCATTGCAGGTGTCGGCGTTGTCGCAAGCACCCGAAGAGGGGTCACCGCATGCGGTCCCGGCGGCCGCTACCGCGTCCTCCGGACAGCTCCCCGCGCCGTCGCAGAATTCGGCGACATCGCATTGCCCGGAAGATGCCCGGCACTCGGTGGTTGAGGGTTGGTCGTTGGGTGCACATGACCCCTGCCCATCGCAACTATCGGGCTCGGTACAGGTGTCGCTGGTCGGGTCTCCACACGGTGTCCCAAGGGCTGCAAGGACATCGGCGGGACAGTTCCCCGATCCATCACAGAACTCTGCGGCGTCGCATTCTCCCGTGGCGCTGCGGCATTCCGTGGTCGTGGGTGCGACGTTGACTTGGCAAGTGCCGGAGCCGTCACACGTATCTGCCTCATTGCACACGGTGTCGGTTCCGTCCCCGCACGACGTCCCGGCCTCGACGAACGTGTCGTTCGGGCAGCTTCCCTGGCCGTCACAGAACTCCGGCACATCGCATTCGCCGGCCGCCCCGCGGCACTCGGTGGTGACGGCTTGATGGTTGGGTTGACACGTCCCGGCACCATCGCAGGTGTCGGGATCGGTGCAGGTGTCGCGGCTGGGATCGCCACACGCCGTACCTTCACTCGCGGCTTCGTCGGCTGGACAGCTGCCTTGTCCGTCGCAGAATTCGGCCGCATCGCATTCTCCTGCCGCAGCACGACACTCGGTGGTGGTGGGGAGCACGTTGGCTGCACAGGTGCCCGAGCCGTCACAAGTGTCGGCGGCATCGCAGACGGTGTCGGTACCATCTCCGCAGGTCGCGCCCTCGGCGGCGAAGACGTCAGCGGGACAGCTGCCGAGGCCATCACAGAATTCGGCGATGTCGCACTCACCGGTCGAGGCCCGACATTCTTCGGTGGAGGGTGCATTGTTGGCTTGGCATGTTCCGGTGGCGTCGCAGGTGTCGGCTGCATCGCAAGGTCCCGAAGACGCATCACCGCATGTGGTTCCGGCCGCAGCGACCGCATCGGCTGGGCAGCTCCCGGCGCCGTCACAGAACTCGGCGACGTCGCAGTCGCCAGCCGACGCTCTACAAAGGGTCATGGTCGTCAGGAGATTGGGCTGGCAGACTCCGCCGCCGTCACAGGTATCAGCGGCGTTACATACGGTATCCGTCGCATCACCGCATGGCGTACCGGCGTCGGCAACTGTATCGGCCGGACAGACGCCGGCGGAGCAAAACTCCGCCGCGTCGCATTCTCCGGTCGAAGCGCGGCACACCATGGTGTCGGGTTCGTTGTTGGTCAGGCATGTTCCAGCTCCATCGCAGCTGTCGGGTTCATCGCAGGGCCCCGAGTCTTGACTGCCGCAGGCGGTGCCCTCGGCAGCGAGCGCATCCTCCGGACAAACTCCCGCGCCATCGCAGAACTCCTCTTCGTCGCATTCACCTTGGGAGGCACGGCACACCGTGGTGACAGGCTCCAGATTGGCGAGGCATGCGCCAGAACCGTCGCACGTGTCCGCTGCGTTGCACGTGGTATCGGTGGGATCGCCACAGCTGGTGCCGGCTTCAGCGAAACCGTCTTCGGGACAGCTGCCCATGCCATCACAGAACTCGGCGATGTCGCACGTGCCCTCGGACGGTCGACATTCCTCGGTATTGGGGCGGTTGTTGGCCTGACAGCTGCCGAACCCATTGCACGTATCGGGTTCGTCGCAGAGGCCAGAGCTCGAGTTTCCACAGGCCGCTCCGGCTGGAACGAGGGACACGACGCATCGGTCGCCGTTGCAAGATTCTTCCGTGCAAGGGTTGTTGTCGTCGCAGTCGCTATCTTGCTGACAGGCCGGCGGCTCGACCGTCGCTTCCGAGCACGCGGCGGCGAACGCGAGGGTGAACGCGCAAAATGCTGAGTAACGGAGATTTCGCTTGAATCGCTTCGTAGCTGCAACGCGTCCGCTCCAGTCGGAGTTACGGTCTTGCCATAGGTGCATGATCGAAGCGCGCAGCGTCATGTTTGACGCCTAGGCACTCCGTCGAGAGTCTGACAATCTGAGTGAAGGGACAAAATGAAGGTTCTTGCACGGCTGGTTCGCAGCCGAACTTGCCGCACGCGGCAGGTTCGTTTCCGGGTAAGCGGTCGCCAAATTTTTCAGAGAAGCGAACAATCCGCGAGGCTCTGCGCCGACTCGAATCGAATCGTTCTCGACGATGATCGATCGACCACCAAACCGGCCAAAACATCCGCTTGCGGAGGGCATCATGGAGGAAATGCGCCACCCGTCGTCTGTGAAATTGGAAAGGAACACGCCGTCTCGAGATGACATCGAGGACGAGACATCTCCTTTCCGTACCCTTCGTTTCTCGTATCGGGATGTAGAGGTGGGTCGTCGTCCGAGGGTGCGTCACCAAGAAGGTTCAGCGTCCGTCCGTTGGCGCGGACAACACGCGTGACTCTGGGGCCTTCTGTCGCTTCAGCGTGAGGGTCGGCTGGTGTCGGTCGAGCAGACGCTGGGGATAGAAGTCCGGGAGTTCCGGATTGTCGGTCTCTTCCAGCTGCGCTGCGACGATTCGAGCGCGGTCGAGGCTGAGGTCGAGACCGTGCGCGGCCAGATCGCCGGCCAGCTTTGGGCCGCATCGCTCGAGATGGGCCAGCGTGCCGAGGTAGGCACCCCGCCAAATCTGGGTGAAGTGCCGGCTGTCCATCGGATTGTCGGCCAGCAGGCGACGTTGACGGTTCGACGGGAAGAACGTGTATGTGCTCACCTCGGGGTGACGACGGAGCACCCATTTTCGTGCGTTGGCAAACCGTGTGTACGACATGGTCCGTATGTTTTGGTCCACGTGGTAGAAAAGACTGCGGCCGATATGAAGTCCAGGTTGACGGGAGACGTGCGGAAGGAAGGGGTCGATGATCAGGACCAACGTCGCGTCACGCTCGATCGCCTCGGACATGTTGGACGTTCGAGTGACGGCACCGTCCTCGAAGAAAGATTCGCCGATCCTCACCGGGCTGAAGACCGGATTGAAGCTCACGGAGGCCTGCACGGCCTTACTGATCGTGGCGGGAGGTGCATCCTTCGTCCCGAACAGAGTGTGGCGACGGGTGTCGAGATCGGTCGCTCCGACGTAGAGCTCCCGGTCCAGGTCTTCGAAGCGGTTGCTCGCACCGGGTCGCTCGAAGGTCTCCCGCAAATAGCGTTCCAGAACTTCCGCCGTGAATGGTGGAGCCCAAAGGCTTCGGTACTCGGTGGCGAGAGAGTCGGAGCTCCCGGACGTCTTGCCCCGGAGCACGCGCTGCATCGTCCGGGCGCCGCTGAACACGGCCTGCAGGACGCGACGACTGGCAACGCCAAAGTTGTAGTTGGGTCGGCGAATGAGTCTGAAATCGATTGGGTTCATTCGCGTGTGCGTCTGGCCGGCCACCGCCGCCATGAACTCATCCACGGAGTATCCTACGGCCAGGAGGCTGCCCACCACCGCTCCGGCGCTGATCCCAAAGTACATGTCCATGTCGTTGATGGCGCCCGGTGGCAAACAATCCTGCAGACACTTCAGAACGCCGAGCTCGAAAAAGATTCCCGTCGTTCCGCCGGCGGCCAAGCATAACGCCTTCTTCCCTACGCGACGGTGGCGGATGGCGACTGAAACCGCTTCTAGAGCGCGGCGCGCAAAGCCTTGCTCCCCGGCGCGGGCGCGCCACGCCAAGCGAATGCCATAGGCGCCGAGGTTCAGGAGAAATGATTCCAGTGATTCGTTGGCCTCGTCTGAAACCAAGAGACCGATACGATGGAACCCATAGCGTAGCTCCACATCCGAGGCATGATCGAGTTCCGCAATCAGGCTTTCGACCCCATGGCAACGCGCCTCGAACGACGGGCCTCCACGGCCCGGCCGGATCTCGACCAGCACGAAGCTCACGTATTCTCGACTGAGTCGTCGGCGTACGCCGGCGGGGTTCAGCTCGTGGGCGAGGTGCAGGGTGGTGTCATCGTCCAGCTGGACCGACAATTGGTCGCCGTCGAGCCGTGCCTGAACTCCGACGTCGGTGAGTTCACCGGCCATGGCTTCGAGCGCGTGAGCCTGCGGACTGAAATAGACGACGCGGAGGGTCCTCACAGAATCAACTCACCTCGAGGCGCGGTCGGGTCCTCCGCCACCGGCAGCGATGGCTCGTCCGAGAACCTCCGCGCGATCGCCGACTCGGACCGATCACAACCGCAAGAGCACGGCATTCCGCTGGCCGCAATCCCGTCAGCTTCGACGACGCATGCCGTCAGGCCGGCGCCATGGGTGGGTATCCTTCGAGCGCGCAGCATTTTCGGAACGCTGGCGTCTTCGTGGTTCAGGGACTTTCACGGCATCGAGTGGCAGCTGGGCCTGCCCGGCGTTTGCGGAAGGCCGCGGGGGCTCGGGGCGTGTGTTTGGGGCGGTGGCAGGAGATGGATGCGACTCCGGTCACAGTGCCGGAAAGATTTCGCGATCCAGAGCTTCGGCGCGGCGCTCGGTCTTCAAAAACACGCTGGTCCTGGACGGACTGTCCTGAACAACTTATGAACCATTCAAAACATGGTCAGACCGACGAGCGTCGGTCGCCTTGGTTCTTGGAAAGGAAAACTCATGATCGAACTCAATCAGTACTACTTCACCTTCTTGATGGCGTTCACCCAGCTGGGTGGCTTGTCCCTGGTCGCTCTGTTTCTCCGTAAGGAGGCAAAGGATGCCATTCGGGCCCGTCAGACCTCGAGCCGCACCGTCGGCGCGAACGTCGGACGTGAGCCGCAGGCGGCCTGATTCACTCTTACGGTCCGGTGGTGCAGGCTCTTAGACAAGGGTCTGCACCACCTGTTCAAAATCACTTCAACTGACCGCTCCGGTTCAAAAATCTGGGCCCTGAAATCGTCAGCTGCGCCGACGGCGGCCTTCAGTTTACCGCCTCGCACGCGCGTCGAACGCTCAATCAGCTTCAAGACGATAGGGTCTCGGCGGGTGCGGCGGCCCAGATGTTCGGCCGAGACCTGGGAATGGGTCGTGACCAACACCTGGCTGCCATCGGCGGCCCGAGAGATCAGGTTGGCCAGGGCCGGTAGCAGAGGCTGCGAAACTGAGCTGCCCATCGGTCGGCCTGAGGCTCGAAGATGCGGACCCAGGGCGGCAATTCGGACAGTGTGTGCTGCAGGCGAAGGGTCTCGATGACCACCGCCTCCGCCAGCGGTCCGTCTCCCAGAACCAAAAGTTCAGGAGGCTCCGAGGCCGGCCGCTGGGCTTCTTGCAGAGAGCGCACGAATCGAAACGAGTTGTAGGCGCCTGCTTCCCTCAGCTGTCGAGCCTGGATCATAGGCTCTGAATAGGGCCGCAATGTGTATTGGTCCTCTTCTTCGGGGCCATGTAAGGCTTCCACAACGTCCCACAGATGGGCGCGGTCGAAATGCACATAGACGGACCGCTTCGCCTTGTCTGCCGCTTCGATTGCTTTAACCCGTGCACGAACCTCGTGCTCGGACCGCACTTTTCGTTGGGCCCAAGATAAGAGAGACTCAGAGCCAGGGTCCGACTCCCCGTGGCTCTTGAGCGACGCTTGAAGGACCGATAGCGCCTCGAGCATCTGGTCCGGATCGTTGTCGACCACCGATGCTGCGTGAAGCGAGTCTCTGAGCCAAAAGCGAGCATTTCGATAGTGAGATTGCAGAGAGAGTGCTGCCACGCCGTACTCTTGGAGGATGAACGCTTCCTGGGCCTACGACAAAGACGCGGGCACGCTCACCATCACGGGCAGCGGCGCGAACATCGGGCTGTCAAACCGCACCAACGTCGCGGAGCTCTCCACCCCGAACGACGCACCTGATTCCATCGTCTATACGGTGGATCCGGTGGACGCGAACAACGTCACGTCGATCATCGAGACGGGCACCGGTTCGGGCGTCTGGTGGCAGTATCGGCTCACCAAAAACCAGGAGTGACGCGTTGCGAGGGCCGGGGCCCGAGGGCTCACCGTGCCCTTCGTTCGTCATGACGTCGCGAGCGAGGCCGCTCAGGGGAACGCGGGATAGGAGGGATAAAGGGACCCACGATGCGACTGCTGCGTCAGCGTCACCGCCGGAGTCCTTGTCATAATCCACGTTCTCGAACCTCTTCTCCCCGACGAGGGGCAGGTTTCATCCGAGAGCTGGGATCCCGGGCGCACGGCATCGCCGTGTCGCGTCTGGAGGCCTGTTCGTGCCGAGCGGGGATGAGCTCCCCTGTGCGCATCTAGCGGCCAGGTTCAGCTCGGCCTTGGAGCCGAGCACTGTCGACGGTGCATGACGGGACTTGCCGGTGCAAGGGGATTATTGGTGGCCTGAGGAAGAGCCGAGCCGCTTCTCGACGAACTCGACGACGTCCTCGGGAACCTCGAGGGCCATGCGGTGCCCAGCATAGCCCTGGATGGCTCTGGGCACTCAGAAAGGTGAGCGTCGCTTCCAGGCTCGAACGGTTGCTCGAATATGCGCAGTGACATAGAGACTATCAGAGGGAGCTGGGTTCCTCCCAGACGGCGAAGTATCCCAACCGGACCTCTCTAAATTAGTCCGACCTCCACAGGTCCAGCACGTCATCATCCTCCACAGATGAGACCAGTTCGTCGAAACCCCCGCTTCGCTTGAAGGCGATAGCCGCATATTGCCGTAGCAGGTCACTGGTACCCGCCAGGAGGTATGTTTGTGCATGCTCGTACCACCCATCCCCATTGAGCATATGCAGTCCTTCGAGATGCTCGCCTCGTTCGCCTGCATCCATAGCAATGTGCAGAAAGCCTCGTTCTGCTGCAAGAAGCTGAACCGAAGAGACTCGAGAAGCAACTCTCATAGCCATCCGCCGAACCCGTTCGTCATCATCATTCAGCGCGAGTAGAACATGAACAAATTCTTCCTGCTTGTCCGTGGCAGTGGCTACTGCGATTGCCTCCAAAGCATTGTATCGAACATAGATATCAGCCGAGCGCGCTAATGGAATCAACTCATCCAACAACCTGACTGACTCAGCACCGAGTTCAGAAGCGACAAAGGCCCCAGCATGCTGCACAAGCGGGACGCTACTGAGAAGCAGCCGCCGAATATCGTCCAACGGGTGCCCGGCGAATACTTCCGAGAGTAGCTGGTACGCCAAACCCTTCTCCTTGAAGTACGACGGGTCCTCCAGCAACTGGCTTATAAGCCTCTCTCCAGTCTTCGTCATGTCGCGAACCTAATCCTCAAAAAGCTTGTCAATTCTTCGAATCAGCTCCTGCTCCGCGCCTTGTCTCTGACCGTGGGCTTTGTCTCTGCCAAGCTCAACGGTCTTACGGATTCGTTCCTGAACACTCTTCTGGAGGTCATCTCGAAACCCCGCCAGCTCCTCTCGGGAATACCTTGACAAATCCTTCGCGTCAGGAAGTGCTCCGTGGACCTTTCCAGTCGCATCCAGAGAGGGAAGGTCCGGACACGTATTATGCGCCCGTACTCCCGCCTCACCAACGAGATACTCATGGTCCCCCTCGACCTCCAGGTTGTAGACGCGATGAACACCACGAACCTTCTCCAGCGCCTCAACAGTGACCGCGCCCTCAGCCGTCTGTAGCCGCTCACCAACCTGAAGGTCCCGAACCCGAACCCAATCATCCCGGTCCAGTGAGTACAGCGGATGCGCTCCGGTGCCGCGAAGCGCCTCCCCACCCTCGACGAACGAAACCTCGTAAACGTCGTTGTTCGCATTGCTGATGGTGGACAGAACCAACCTTCCCGGCTCCTTGGTTGTGGGACTGAGGTTGAATGACGACAAACCTGTAGCACGAGCGAATCCGCGCGCGCCGATCTCATCGAACTCGAGCCAGGCTTCATCGCCAGGCTCGAAGACCTCATTCGCTTCAAACCATCCTTCGGGACGAAGAATCTCGATGTCGTAGACTTGCTCGGAATCCGATTCGTCCACGAGCACGAATTCTGCGCGGTACCAGGGTTCCTCGAGCGTGAGAATGGTGTCCCCTCCCCGCTCTGTCTCTACTCGGTCACCAACCTCCACTTCTTCGATCGGAACCGCCAAACCATCGGACGTTGCGACGAGCGTTCCGGCTACGAAGCATCCCTTTCTGAAGGCCGTGCGCAGCCATTCGGCTGCCTTCGGTACGCGCTTCAGAATCGAACCGCTGACCTTGCCCAGCGCCATACCAATCAGCACATCTGCCACGATACGCGTCACCACCCGGACCCTGCCTTCGGCCGAGAGGCACGGGTCAAGCAGATCTTTGACGTTGTTGTATATATCAACAGCCAAAAGCGCTCCGTTAAATCCGACGTATAGGATTGTAATCGTTACAACTGCTTCGCCTCCTGGGTCGATGAGGTTGACGGGGTCGTTCATGGCGTAGCGGTACAGAGACGTATCTCCGGCGGCGAATCCCAGCGGATCCTTGGCCGTCCACCGTTTCGAGATGGGGTCATAGTCCCGAGCGCCGAACCGGACCAAGCCCGTGGCATGATCGTATAGACCTCCGGCGAAACCGAAGGGCTGAAAGCCGGGTTGAGAGTCCGAAAGGACTTCTCCGAAGACACCGTAGACAATGCTTTGCGCTACCTGTCCGGTGGAGGCGTTCACGACAGCGCGGACTGAGCCTCGAGCATCGGTGATGCGGGATAGGAGGGATAAAGGGACCCACGATGCGACTGCTGCGTCAGCGTCACCGCCGGAGTCCTTGTCATAATCCACGTTCTCGAACCTCTTCTCCCCGACGAGGGGCAGGTTTCATCCGAGAGCTGGGATCCCGGGCCTCGGATAACGGCTTCCGTGGATGCACGGATGCAGTGTGCGCCGCGCGTGCGCATGGGGACGGGCTGGAATTTCGGGACGAGGCGTCTTGAGGTCAGCCGGCGCCGGCCTCGTAGACGATGACCACCTCGGAGCTCGGCTCGGACGGCTCGACGGCTCGGACCCCGAGATGAGTAAGGATCTTGCTGATGATCCAGGGGTCCTCGATGGCGGCTACGATTCGTAGGCGGCCGCCGCAGTCCGGGCAGTCGAGGACGTCGATCTCATACACGCGGTGGAGCAGAGTGGCCCAGGAGCTGGCCTGGACCTGCAGCTCTTCCGAGTCGCCCTCGTCGCGGTGCGCTCGGGGAGGCGGAACGGAGCGGACCACCTCCTTCCGGCGTCGTGCGGCGGGCCCGAGTACGCCGTGGTAGCGCAGCAGGTTCTGGCCGGGCGGCGGGATCTGGGAGGTCAGCCGCCGCACGAGCTGGTTCGGCGAGAAGAACACGTGGGTCTCGCCGGTCCTCTTCGGGTTGGCCAGCTTGTACGCAATCCGGCCGTCATTCGTCTCGGTGAGCTGGGCATCGGCATAGGGAGGGCGGGTCACGTATCGGCAGAGTCGCTCCCTGCCTCGCACGTCGAAGGCATCGATCCAGATTCCCGCATGGACCGAGAAGCCGTGGGTCTCGGCGATCCACGGGGAATCGGAGCCACCAGCACAGGCGGTCGACGGATCGTGTGGCGCAACCAGTGGCCGGTCGTCACCCACCAGCCAGCCCGCGTCGCCTTCGGTCGCTGGTGAGGGCCACGTCGGCGCATCCATCCACTCGAGTTCCTCGTCTTCCAGACGCCCCCAGCGCCGAAGCAATGCGATCATCCGGTCCGCGACCCTGCGACCCACGTGCTCGATGTCGACTCGCCTCGGAGGGACGGCCTGAAACCGAAGGGCTCCGTCGGGGTCTTCTCTCCACCGACCGTCCATGGCCAGAACGTGAAAGTGAGCGTGGAGATTGAGGGCGTTGCGGAAGCGCTGGATCACGCCGACCGCGCCTACCTCGTCGGACCGATCTACGCAGTATACATCCAATATCTCCTCGACGAAGATTCCAAGACTTCGACTCTACAGCTCCCGGTCCAGGCTGAGCATGGGTCGCAGCGGGAACGGTACCGACAGCACCCACTGGCAGAGCGGGACGTCCGGTAAGACCCGGTCCACCAGGTGGGCCGACTGCTGCGCCATGCGTTTGGCCCCGCATGACGCACAAATACCCCGGACCTTGCAGGAGAATGGAACCAACCGCTCCGAGCGGCAGTCGGTGCACCGCACTCGGATGAAGCCCCGGCGAAGGTCGCCACATCCGGTGAACCGGTCCATGGCCCGCTTGACCGAGCCGGGAAGCTCGACCTGGCGTGAGCCCATCTCCGCGATGAACGCAGAGCCCGCCCGGGCCACCGTCTGCCTGGCCACCGATGCGCGAGGATCGCGAGGCAAGTACGGAGCGGCGACCAAGCCCCAGAGGACTGACAGCGCCATGCCATGTGCTCAGGTCGAATGATTTGGACCCTGGCCGCTGCACGCGTTCGGATTTCGGATCGGGGTCCGCATTTCGTCGGGCGCGATAGGCCCTGCGTAGCGGTCAGTTCGGACGCGCCGCTCATCACCCCGGACGGAGGAGTGCTCAACTCGGAGATCGTACCTCGGGGGCTCGATGCTCTAGCGGACCACCTTCGGGCCTTTGCGTTCGAATGGGACACTCAGCGCGAGCAGAAACTGCGCAGCACACATGCTGAAGTGCTTCGGAAGTTTGTGGATGACGTGAACCCCTTCGTGGATCCGATCGAAGAGTGGTTTGGCTCGTTTCCTGGCGAGCAGCCAGAGGAGGCATGGGCATTCATGTATCTCCTCAAAGCTCAAGACGAAGCTATCGCGTTCCTAGATCCGCCGGCCGAGCCACAGGCGGAGGAGGCTGGGAGAGACGATTGGAACCGCCGAGATGAAGAGCTTGATGCTGCGATCGAACGCCTGAGTTCAGCGTTTGGCGACGGCATCTAGGAGCGCAGTCTGACCAGTCGTCGACGCCAACCCGACAGTTTTTGAGATGCCCCTTCGTAGGGACAGGCTTTCAATGCGTATTTCGGCCGTCGTGATCCACTCTCTCGAAGTCTTCCATATCGCGGGGCGGTGCTGATATACTGGGTGGAACGAGGAGGAGAATCTTGCCGCGACTCCTGGGTCAAATGCGCAGCTGGCTTCGGAGGGTGAAGGCCACGGCGTGGTCGATGCTCGGGTCGCCGGCCGGAACGATGACCCACTGAATGTCCGGTTGAAGGCTCCACCAGCCAAAGATGGGAAGACGATAGGTCAGTTCGACGGCGGTCTCCCAGTCGGACGCATCCACCGGATGGGCGGCCGCAACGGCGAGACCGAGCGCATCTTTTGGCCTCCAGTCAGAGACTCCTCGGTAGACCAAGCCGCCCCCGACATATCCGTTGACGAGATGACCACGTCGACTGCCTGCGCCGAACCTAAAGAACACATTCAAACCCTCCGACGGTCGGTCGGCTTCTCGGTAGATGGCCTGTTGCGCGAGGCCATATCCTCCATATGCGCCGCGTCGCGACGAAGTCGCGTCTTCAAACCGGGTGGTATACCCATAGGCGCCGACGGCAAACTTTCCGTAATACCCAAACGAATCGATCGCGGGCGTCCCATTGAAGCGTCGTTCCACGCGTCGAGTTGCTGCTTCGCCCGGGATGTTGATCCAACCGATCTCTCCCACCACCAAGATCCCATCTCCGTCGCCAAGTCGGATGCTGGTGCGTCCAGGCCGATCTGGATTTCCGGGGACACCGTCGGCCACTACCAAACGCCCGAAGAGCGCCGGTGTAGGACGGATTTCGAACCGAAGTCCCAACGAAGTCTGAGGAAATGTGGATGGGCCATTGATCCCGGAGTTTCCGAACTCGCCACCGGTACCAAACGAGCTTTGAACGAACACGGCGGCTGTCGGCGCCACGTCGAATTCGGAGGTGACATCATAGAGGCCAGCCAGAACATCTAGCTTTCCTTGGAAGAGACTTTGGGCGACATAGGCTTCGAACAACCGCCATCCGTAAGGCGCTTCGATGTTGTTGAACCCCTGAACGTCACCGACCCGTTCACTCGGTCGGCCTCCGTGGGTCCCGAGACCGTACAAAGATAAGCGACCACCGGGCCACCCGAGCAGCTGGTCTAAATCCAACTCCAGCACGAGGTCGAGATTTCCAAGGGCATCGAGTCCAGTTTCCAGTCCACCCACCATGTTGAAGACAGCATCTGCGGTGTAGAAGAACTCCAGGCTCACGCCGCGCTCCTCCAGTGAGGACCGAAGTCCCCCCCAATCCCCCGATAGGTTGCTTCGATGAACGAACCCCTCGGCACCAAGTGAATCTTCCGACGCCAGAGACGAGACGAGCATCGAGCCGACGACCCAAGAAAGTGGCGCCCTTATACCAAAGCGCATGAACGAGTCGTCGTGATATCCCAGGATTGTCGAGATGTCCTGACTGAAGCGGTTTAGTCGTCTCCCGATTCGTCCGTTGCTTGTCGAGCTTGCTCCATGAGTCGGCGGACTTTCTTCAGATATGCGTTACCGTCAGCCTTCCGCTCCAGTCCGCTGCGAGACATGAAGCGCAGCTTCCCATATATCGGTCGCTCGGCGTGTGGACGATCGTGCCGGCCAAAGAGCCAAGCCACGTTGGCGAAACTGTTCGGATCCCGACCGTCCAAGAAGTACTTGTTGTTGAGCTGGAGCGCCCGTCTGAACGCCTGCCGCGGCGTAGGAGTCCACTCGATAATCTTTTTTCCCCAATACATGCGCATGTAATTGTGCATGTAACCGGTCACCTTCATTTCGTTCATGGCCGCATTCCAATAGGGATCTTCGGTTTGAGCGGCCTCCAGCTGCTTCATCGTGTAGGAAGGCGCTCGTTCATCCCTCTTGTGTGCCTCGAGCGTTTCAACGGCCCAGTTCGGAAGCCCATCGAACCGGTCATACTTGGGTTCATTCAGCACGAAGTTAATGGCCAACTCTCGTCGGACGAGGAGTTCTTCAAGGTACGGTCCGATTTCATCTTCGACCCCGGAAGCTTGGATCTGAAGCGCAACATAGATCGGCGAAATGTGTCCGGAGTGAAGATACCTTCCCATATGGGACACCGCATCGTGCTCCGGCTGCTTCCGGAGTTTCGAGTACCGTTGAAGGTCTTGTTCGATGAAGGCGTCCAGAATTCGACGCGCCGCGTTCGTTCCCCCCTGCGTCCACCAATCTACCGGGGACACACTCCAGTCGAGTTTCATGTCCCGCATCATTTGATCGAGCTTTGTGAGGTCGACGCCCTTCGCGAGTCGCAAGCCCTCGGTGTCGGCCCGCAGCGGGCGGGTCTTGAGATCCACGCAATGGCTTTCTTGAAGCGCGATCAACTTGGGCCGAATCGTCCGAGCTGCATACTCGAGATGATCCGAGGCCACGTCGGCTGGCACGATCGCGTCCGACTCGACTTGCTCGACCGGTCGGGTCAGCGATTCAGCGATCTGAGTCCGTATCTGACGCTGGTGTCGCAGATAGCCTCGGTCCACGACAACGGAGCGCGCGCCTTTCGCCCATTCCGCTGCTACCTCTGGCGGTTCGCCCAGCACCGCGCGGAAGGGGATCTTGCGCCGCCGAAGAGCCACCTCTACGTCCCGCAGGCCTTCGAGAAGAAAGCGCATGTGACGAGCGTTCATGTCGGGGGCCGACGTCCAGATCGGGCTGACGACGACCGCCGGTATCTTCATTTGATTGGCGCGCATCACCGCAAATTCCAGGGCGTGATTTCGCTCGGCTCGATGGCTTTGTTCCATCAAATAGAGGACGTATCGGCCCCGACGTGCGGGCTCTCGGTCGTTCAAGGCCTGAACGCGGTCGCGAGGGATGACTTGACTGGGCACGGCGCCAAAAAGGTCCGGAGGAGGGTCACCTCAGGCTAGAAACATGAGAATCCCCGTGAACACGAGCGATGCCATGAATGCGATGGCAAAATTGCGGGTACCTCTCGGCCACGCTTGGCCGCTTCGGGGGCCCGCACTGAATGGCGGGCGTGGACGTGGCGGTCGAGTCGAGGCAACGAGGTCCTGGGGTCGGGTTTGAGAGCCCAGATGCCCGCCGCTGTCGGGCGGAGCGGATTGGCCAAAGTCTTGGGATGCGTATGCCATCAGTTTGCTCTGCACCAAAGCTCTGGACCTCCCAAGTGGCATCAGATGCGCACACGACTCCGTTGGATATCTCGCGGACGTGGGTGCACACACGACCGCTCTCCGAGTCTTCTCGAGCATGTCGGCCAAGTCCGAGCCGGAGCTCGTCAGGATTACGATGTACAAGTGGGCGATAACCGGCGGGGAAGGGCGACCATCGGGCTCGCAATGTCCGCGACGCCGAACGACAGCTCATCCAAAAGCATCCGCATGCGTAGATTATGCTGGATGAGCCTCTTTGCATGCATTGGCCGATCTGCAACGGTGGATGGAGATCGCTGTCCCGTATCTCGCATCGATTCCAAGGAGCCGACGATGAAGAAGTTCATGATGCTCATGGTTGGATTTGAAACGCCCACTTCAGCCATCATGACCGCATGGCGCCGATGGTTCGAATCCATCGCCGAGAGGCAGTTGGACCGCGGCGCATTGATGAACGGGCGAGAGATTTCGAGGGCGGGCGTCCAGGAACTCCCCATGGACCGCAGTGCCGTCACCGGTTACGTCGTGATCCACGCCGAGAACCTCGATGAGGCGATGAGGATTGCGGAACAGAACCCTTATATTGAAAGTATTCGCGTCTACGAGATCATGGGCAAGGCGTAGCCTCGATCGGCGACCCGGGAGCCGGACCCGATGACGTCACGCGGTCTTGGTGGGAGTAGGTCGAGGGCCCGACGCTAAAATCGAGCTCCAGGCCGACGCTGTCGGTCCTCCGCGATGTTCACGCGGATGGAACGACCCTGCAACTGCGACCCATCTAGACCGGCGATCGCAGCCTGAGCGGCGTCGGCGGTCGCCATGGTCACGAATCCAAAACCTCGAGGTCGACCGGTCTCGCGGTCCGTGATCAGTTTCACTTCCACGACGTCGCCGTACTGGACAAAAGCTTCTCGAACCGAGTTTTCGTCCGAATCCCAAGAGAGGTTTCCTACATACAATTTTGCGTTCTTCATGTCGATTCACGGGCTCTGAAACGCGTCTTGCGCGTCTTGAGGCTTCTTGGAGGCTCAGAGTCCTACCCCACAAGCAGCCGCAGCGAAAATGCTGCCGCGTTCTCGTCGGCTGAGATGTCCTGTCTGATTTCGGAGAGGAAAACGAGAGAAGAAATCGGGAGCGCGCTCGGAACGTGTAGGGACAGTCGACAGCCCGCATGGTGAAGTCAAGGCGATTGCGAGCATGGGGGCCGTATTCTGCAGTCGTGGCGTCGGCGCGACTCCAGAGGGATTTCGAGCCACCTGCGAAATCGCTTGGGGCGCGTGGGTGTCAAACCTTCTGATTCCGTCCTTTCGGAAGGATTCGAGTCGGGCCCGTACTCAGCAGTTCCCGCATCGCCTTTTCCATCTCCTGACTGAAGATGAGGCGCAATGCTTCTTGACCGAGCGGGCGGACGGCTCGAAAAGCCTCCATCAGCTCATCCGCATTGGCGTCATGGCCAAATCCGACCGAGGCCCGTTTGACAAAATACTTGGCGAGCTCCTTGGAGGCTCTGGTTACATGCTTCCGCATGATGGCCGCTGCCTCGTACGCCGTATCGAGATCTACACCCGAGGCCTCCAGTTGAAGTGTAATCCGGAGTAAGCCCGGACTCCGCACCTTGAACTGCTCTCCTTGACGTTCGACCAACCGGAGGCGTGCCAGGTCGCTGATGAGGCCAGGGCGGTCTTCCTCGATCAATCGATGAAGTTCCTCCCGCGTCATCAAGAGAGGGCGATCTTCTGACCATGGGGCACCGATCTGTTCCTCGAGCCCGAGCCATTCGTGGAGGTTGAGCTGACCTGCGTCGATCTTGTGAAGGAGCTCGCAGATCGCCTTCATCCTCAGACCTCGGTCTTGGAGCGAAGCTACGAGCTCGAGTCGCTGAAGGTGCCGCGCGTTGTAGTACGCGACGCGTCCACGAACGGTGGGTTTCGGCAAGGCGCCCGTCGATTGATAAAACCGGATCGTGCGGCTGGGGACTCGGCTGGCAGTGGCCAACTCGTCGATCGTGTATTCCTCGGCTTCTTTGGCGTGATCCGGCATCCGGTGGGTCTCAAACCATACCCGAGTACCTCATACAGCTCCAGCGACTGCGGTTTCCGGCGAGTGACCCTTGGCGCGGCACTGCTTCGCTCGCGGCATGCTCAGCCGGCCGATATGGGCGAGGGCTTTGCCGAGGGTCTTTGGCCAGCTCTCTTTTCGGTACGGAATGCCATGCGCTCGGCACGCTGCTTCGACCTGGGGAGCGACTTCGCGGAGTCGGTTGGGGGGAAGCTTGGGGAAGAGGTGGTGCTCGATCTGTAGGTCAAGGCCCCCGCAGAGGACCGAGAGCGGCCAGCTCACCGAAAAGTCGTTGCTGGCCTCGACCTGCATGGCATACCACTGTCCGCGACCGCGAGCCTTCGTACCTTCGTCGAAGGACTGCACGTCGCCCCCAACATGCCCACAGAAGATGGTTGCGGCGGAGTATACGTTGCGAATGGTCTCGGCCAAAAAGTTCCCGAACAAGACCTTTGGAAAGGCTGGGCCGGCCAGCATCGGGTAGAAGATGTATTCTTTGGCATAGTACGGAATGTACTTTCGAAACGCTCTCCGATGAGCGTTCCAAAGGCTGGCCATGGAGCGGTCCGGGAGGAAATCGAGATCGTCTTCTCGTCCATTGCCAAAATAGACGTCAATGAGCCCGGTGAAGTGTGCGTTCATGACGAAGAGGAAGTTGGGCCAAATCAACGTCAGCGCAAACGGCAGCTGATGGTAGTTGTGAAACGTATGTGGAGTCTGCTCGGTCAAGCGGACATGACCGAAGTGAATGTCCGGGTCCTTGCCCGCTACATTGGTATACTGGTGGTGTCGAACGTTGTGGCCGTGGCGCCAGCAGGTTTCGTCGATCGGCGTGTCCCAAACGAAGGTTTTCGAGTTGAGAGTGTCCGCGTCCTTCATCCGATCGTAGGTTCCGTGTAGTACGGTGTGACCAATCTCGGTCGCTTCGAGTTGCTTGTGGATCCACAAGGCGCCTACGCCCGTACAGAAGCTCAGGGGTTCGGGGCTGAAGTGGATGAGAAGCCGACCACCCGCTTCCATGGCCTTGGAGAAGGCCTGCACGCGCCGCATGTAGTCGACGTCTTCCGGGCCGAGCTCGGCTTCGGCCCGGGCACGGATATCGTCGATCGCTTTCTGAAACGAAGCGTATCGTTCTCGACTTGAACCCTCTGCCGGGTCCGCACCTTCTCGTCCTTGGATTCGCGTCGCTGGGCCCCGAGTTTCGGCTTTCGCCGTGATGGCTGCACTGGGCATGTCATTCCCCCTCCCGAGAAACGTCGCCCGCGGAGTCGGGAGAGGCACTCTCGAAAACGGTAATAACTGTAACAGTGCTTGGTGTCAACATCTTTGCCCGCGGCGCTCGAGAGGCGCCGGCGCCGGCGAAAACGGAACATGGGTGCGGAAAGTAGGCTCTGGACCCATGACCGGTAGCTGCCGGTCGCGGCGAGGCAGACAACTCAAGACAAACGTCGCCCATCCGATCGGATGGGGGTGCTGATGCACCGGAAGTGTTCGAGCCTGCAGAAGGCGCTCGGATATGAAAACACGAACGATCCCAGACATCACGCGGCGGGAACATCGTCTATGGGTGGACGAGGACGGCCCAAGCCGCTTCTCGTTTCCTCTTCGCTATGCCTGGCCGAGCGAACTTGATCTCATGGCGCGGATCGCCGGTCTAGAGCTACAGCACCGCTGGGAGGACTGGTATCAGAAGCCTTTCGACAGGCACAGGCAGAGCCATGTCTCAGTTTGGCGGAGGGCAGCCAAAATGATGGCTCTGGACCCTAGTTCCGCGGGTCGAGCAGGACCTCGTCGATCACGTGGACCGTGCCGTTTTCCGCCTCGACATCGGTGACGATGATGTCGATCCCGTTAACGGTCAGCGGATGGCGCTCGAAGTCCAGGCGGAGCCGGCCCAACGCTCGCACTC
Organism: Myxococcota bacterium; assembly: GCA_050331295.1. GTDB lineage: Bacteria > Myxococcota > Kuafuiibacteriia > Kuafuiibacteriales > Kuafuiibacteriaceae > Kuafuiihalomonas. The sequence goes on from JBHJGZ010000001.1 coordinate 86,139, forward strand.
GACGGCCCGTCTTCGCGCGCTCGACCACGTCGATCGCGTCGAGTTCGAGCGCGACCACGTGGTCGAGCAGGATGTTCGTCAGTGTCCGGTCATCGACCTCGTCCAGACCCGAGAGACCGAGAGACATCAGAAGGTCCAGAAAGGCCTGATTGGTCGGGGCGAATACGGTGAAGGGGCCGCCATTGGACAGCACGAGATCGAGTCCGGTTCGGCTGACCGCTTCCACCAGGATCGAAAGCTCTGGGGTAGAAAGCGCGAGCTCCGTGATGCTCGGGCGTGGATCCGGATCGATCAACACTTCATCGATGATGTGTATGATCCCGTTCGAAGCTCGGATGTCTGCATCCACGACGTCGATGTCGTTCACTTGAAGGGGATGCCGGTCGAACTCGAGCCGAAGCTCCCCGAGTGCGAACTCGTCCTGGTCTCGGCGGTCGGACCGGATGAGGGTGCGAGCGCTCAGTCGAGCCTGCACCACATGGTCGAGCAAAATGTCGGTGAGCACGTCCACCGGAACTTCGTCCAGGCTAGAGAGGCCCAGCTGGTCGAGCAGATTCAGGAATGCATGATCGTTGGGAGCGAAGACGGTGAACGGTCCGCTGCCGTCCAAGGTGGCGACCAGGTTCGCCCGTTCCAGCGCATCCGCCAGGATCGAGAGACGGCCGTCTTGCACGACGCGATCCGCGATGGTGGCGCGTCGGAAAAACGAAGCCTCGGCATGCGAGGCGAGAGTGAAGATCACCAGTGTGAGTACATAAGCATGTGTCATCGTTTTCATTTGATATCCTCCTTCTTCAAAATCAGCGGCACCGCCGGTTGGACGAACCGCTCCTGCCTCCGCCTTCGCTCCACCCGAGGTCTCGGATGCGGCGTCTGCGCTTTTTACCGACGGCGAGGATCTCCGCGCAGCCGGCGCACGAAGGTCGTTTCGTCGGTCAGAGAGTTTGCGTAGCTGTCACGGCTTCGACTCGAACATTGAACATATCGAAGGCCCGGCACCGGCCCGTCTTTACAGTTTGGTCGACGGCCTGGCCTCGTACCCTGCAGGATTCGATGCCGACGCGTCACGCGCGACGGGCAAACATCTCGGCCCTCGCTGAATGGACGATGACCTGCACCCCCGGATGCTTGATGCGGCGGTCCACCGTGATGGCGAAGAATCGCTCTTGGACATTGGCGGCGATCCCGACTGCCGCCACGTCGTATTCTCTCACGATGTCCGCCTCGAGGATCGACGGAATCACGAACAAACCGGTGCCTCCTCGGCCGAACTGCTTCATGAGCGCGCTGTCGTCGAACTCCGCGATGATGTTCACACGGATGGAGAGATCCGACAGCCAACGGTCCAGGGAGCGGCGCAAGACCGTATTCTCGGCCGGCATCAAGAAGGGTGCGCCGCTGAGCGATCGTGGGAAGTTGGAACGGTACTCGGAGGCAAGGTTTGCTGTTCCCACGACGAGAGCTTCACAAGTTCCCAAAAGATGATTGAAGGCTTTCACGCGCACGGAGCTGGCGATGGGCTCGTCAGCCAGGACGAGGTCGAAGTTTTGGACTGATAGCTCGGCCAACAGGGAATCGGTCGGACCTTCTCGGCATACCAAGATGGTGGGAATGGGCTGAACCAGTAACGGCTCCAGCAAGTGGTGCACGAGCATCTTCGGAAGTGCGTCCGAGATACCAACTCGAAGCCGAGTGGGCTTCCCACTGGGTCGACCTGCCAGGGTGTCCACCATCTCGCGACCGAGACTGAAGATCTCTTCACTGTACTCGAAAACAATTCGGCCTGCGTCGGTCAACACGAGACGCCGTCCGGACCGAGAGAAGAGCGCTTCGCCCAGTTCCTTCTCGAGCAGACGGATCTGGGTGCTGATGGTAGGCTGGCTGACTCCGAGCTCCTCACTCGCCAAGGCGATCGTTCCGTTGCGGGCGACGGACCAGAAGTAGAGGAGGTGATGAAAGTTGGGCCAATGCATGCTCACTGCAATCCATCCTGCATAATCTGGCGCCAAACGGACCGGGAGATGTTCCACTCCAGAGTTAGGCAGCGGTTAACGTTTCCTTCACGTTCTTCGCCGGAGTTGAAGATTCTGTGGCGCCTCAGAAACTTCTCCTGCGCGTCAGGTTTTGAGCTGGGAACCCGACGGTTGATTTGATTGAACGCACGCGTTTTCGGGGCCCGATTGCGGCGCGTGGGCTGCGTCGGCTCCGTAGGAGATGGCAATGTTCAAATTAAATCAGCTAGTTGCGTGTTGCTTGGTCACTTCCTCATTCGTCGCCGGTTGTGGCGAGGACGGGGTTCAAGGCCCACCCGGCGAGCCTGGGGAGGCGGGGCCGCAAGGGGTCCAAGGTCCGGCCGGCCCCCAGGGGCCTCAGGGGACGGCAGGCCCTCAAGGTGAGCCCGGTGAGCCGGGTGCGCCGGGAGAGCCAGGACAGCCGGGTGAGCCAGGTGAGCCAGGTGAGCCAGGTGAGCCGGGCGCAGACGCGTCGGCCAACGCCCTCGTCGGACCTTTCTTCTTGGAGAACGACCAGATCTTGACCGACCCGTTCTTGACGGGACCCGAGGACGATAGCGTCGTCGTGGCGTGGTTCACCGAGTTCCCAGGAGACCGTCACGAGGTCGTGTACGGGGCCGGACTCAACCAGCGGGTGCAAGCCGACACGCAAACGATGACCCAGCTCTTTGAAGACGAAAGTTCTCAGATCTTCGGTCGACCGACACCGGTGCCGGCTGAAGGAGAGGCGGTCGTCGACCGAGAGGTCTATCGCCACGAAGCACGGGTTACCGGCCTAACGCCGGACGTTCGGGTTCCGTACTTCGCCGTCAGCATTGTCGATGGCGTGGAGTTCAAGAGTCGCGTCTTCACACTCCAACCGCTCCCTTCGGCCGATCAACCGGTGAAGGTGCTCCTGACCAGCGACCAACAGAATCGAGCCATGGCGCCGGCGAACTTCGAGAAGGTTGTGGAAACCGTGGGCATGGTCGATGCCGTGTTCTTCGCTGGAGATCTCGTCGATACCCCGAACCGGGCGTCTGAATGGTTTGACCGTGATAACCAAAGCCGGCCCGCGTTCTTTCCGTCTCTGCAAGGTCGGTTTCAGCAGATGTTCGTCGGACATCCCTATCGAGGGGGGGAGATTCTGCAGAACGCCCCGGTTTTTGCCACCATCGGCAATCATGAGAGTCCGGGCCGTTTCGATCGTTCGCAGACCCTTGGAGCGATGGACAGCGAGCCGCGGCCTCGCTGGTTCGCGGCTTGGCAATGGGATTCGATGGACCCCATCATGCAGCAGGAAACCGGTCTCGACCGCGACGCGTTCATCCGCGCACGTTCTTTCGATCATGTAACCTACTACGAAATGTGGAACCTCCCCGAGAACGATGTCGAAAGCGAAGATCCGGAAAACTTCTATAGCATTCGTTACGGCAATGTTGACCTCATCTCCATGAATGTCTCTCGAGTCTGGCGGAACTGGAACAACGGCTTCACCAATGATGGCCGAGGAAAGTTTTCCGAGCCGGCGGGTACCGTGAACGATCTGGATACGTGGGGATTCGGGGATATGTTCTTCGGGGACTACAGCCCGGGCTCTGCTCAGCGTCAGTGGTTGGCGGAAGAGCTGGCTTCTGACGACTTTCTCACCGCCGACTATTCCGTCGTCTTGACGCACCAGACGATGTTCGGTCACGGCGACAATGCCGTGCCGGTGATGGCTGATCCAGAGGCCCGAGTTACGTTCTTGGATGGACGGGAGCCGATCTTCACGACGTTCCCAACCGACGACGGCACCTGGAACGAGATCGTCGAGGCTGCCGACCAGGGCCTCATCGAGGCGGTCAACTACCGCTATCCGCGCGAGGCGGATCTCTGGCTGGGCGTCGAAGAGGAGCTACTGCAAGCCGGCGTGCAGTTGGTGCACGCAGGCCATTCTCACGTGTGGAGTCGCACCTACGTAGAGACTGAAGATGGGAACCAGCGCTTGAACTATCTCGAGACGTCGAACGTGGGGAACACCTTCGGACCGACAGTGGATTTCAATCCTCGAGTGCCTTGGGCGACCCAGTTCTATCCGGACCCGACGACCAACGACACTCGGGACAATACATTCTGGATTCCGGAAGACTATCTCCGCCTCGGTGATCCGCAGGGACGCCCGGATGTGGTCCCCAGCCGCGTACCTGAGGTCGACTTCATGCGGGACGTCGAAGGAGGCCCAGAGGGACTGCCTTTCATCAGTTCCAACCGCGTGACGGTGTTCTCGATTCTCGATTCTGGCGATGGGACGGTGCGTTCCTACGCCCATGACACCGAGTTCCCGCGTACGCCGGCCATCGAGGTCGACTGCTTTCCGCTCGATCTGAACGCAGATCCGAACCCTTGCTTGTAGGACATCCGCGCTCCCGGTGCGTCCCATGGCGCGTCGGGAGCGCGGCCCCTCAATCCAGCCCAATGTCGAAGAAGTCCTCTGCGTTGAAGTGGACCTTCATCTGCTGCTGGGACGACTTCGCGAGCTTCCTGGCGTGCTTCTCGAGCGCCGTCATGTGCTTCTTTCGAGCGGAGGTCGAAGCGACGCTCTTGGAAGAGTTGAAGTGGACCATGAACCGCTCACCCGCGTGCTCGTGTTCGCTCCGCCGCGACGCAGAGCCGAAGCGGCTGTCCGCAACGAGCTCCACAACTCCGAGTTCGGGATTGTGGTGGCTTCCGTTTCCACAGAATACGTAGTGGTCCGCGACCACCCGCTGCAGAAACTCCAGGTTGATGTTGGCGGTTGCCCCATGATGTTGAATCTTCAGAACATCGACGTGGATCTGACCGTCTTCATTCAGACGGTCGGCCTTCTCGAGGCCCTTGAGGATATCCTGCCCTGCGCCGTCGCCGGTCAGGAGCACCCGTGCGCCATTCTCCTCTGCCAGCATCATGATCGAGGCCAGATTCGGGGTTGTGACGTCGCTTCGGTTGCCGAACTCGGAGGCAGAGGTCGTCAAAGCGCGCTTGGTCGCGAGGAATCGGTCCGCTTCGCCTAGGCCGAGGCGGTCCGCTTCTTCATCCATCTCCTTCCGAAGGGCATCGATCCGTTCTTCGTGAGTCTGCACCCACCTCCGCCACTGTTCTCGAAGGTTCATCAGATCCGATTGAAATGGTCCGACGATGGTGACCAACGTATCGCCCATCGGGAAGGGTTCGGTGTTTCCTCCGGCTCTCACCAACCGGCCCCCAAAATGGGTATTGAGTGGAATATTGAGCTGGTCCTCGTCGATTCGATAGGCCAACTCGATGGCCTGTTCTTCACCGAGCGCGAGATCGGGCAGATAAAACTCTCGAGGAATCAGGTCGGGCTCTTGCAAAGCGAGCTGAGCCGAGGCGGCAAGGCCCAGCATGTTCCTGACGTCTTCCTCTGCGTCCCCGAGTTGGTCAGCAAAACCGTTGTGCCAGATTTCCTTGATCTGCGGAGGGCGAGGTAGACGAGGCTTCCGCTTCCGGGCTCGGCCTTGCGGGGGATGCTCCTTCTCGAAGAGATGAATTCGCCAGTCGACCTCGATCTCGAGCAGTTTCAAGATACCGGAGATGTGGTCCGCATCGATATGGGAAACGCAAACCACATCCAAGACCTTGCACTCCGACACCGATCGGACCGCGTGGTCGGAGAAGGAGCCGGAGCGACCGCCATCGATCAACATGTGGTGCCCGTCGCTACTAGAAAGAAGAAGGCAGTCGCCGTCGTTCGCCTGAAACACTCGAAGTCGCACGCCGTGGCCTCAGGTGATGTCGCTGCGTTCGTTGACCCGGGCCGCTTCTTCGAGGCAGGCGGCGGGGTCCAACAAACCAAATCCATTGTCGCTCTTCCAGCCGAAGTCGGAATCCTCCATCGGCTCAGCGGTCCGTCGCATGATGCCGATGATCTGCGCGGCGGTGAGCGTCGGCGCGACCGCGAGCATCAAACCCGCCACGCCAGCCGCGTAGGGACTGGCCATGCTGGTTCCGGTCATTCCTATCCAAGGCGCGGAAGCGAATCCATTCGCGGCGATGACATCGGTACCGGGGGCCAGGACCTCTGGCTTCATGCCGTTGGTCCGCGTGGGACCTTGGCTGCTGGACACGTTGACCCGGCGCTTGGTGCCATCGAAGTTCCCGACCGCAAGAATCCTCTCTCCGCACGCCAACGAGCTCACGGTGTATGCGTCGACGTGGCTCCTCTGGCTGAAGAAGGAAGGAAGGGCGGAATAGGCCATCCCATTTCGGCGGATGTGAGGCCCGGGGTCGTCGCGCTCGATCCAAACGTGATACCTGCCGTCCCGAACGTCCTCCCCTCTCAGGCTCACCCTCCATTCCCCTGGTTGAACTCCGATGAGCGGGCTCTTGAGTCGAGGCGTCAGATAGATCGAGATCGTGTTGGCTCCGTTGGCTGGTCGATACAGCTCGTTATAGATACTGATGAACGTACCGTCCGAGAGCTGTCGGTTCTCGATGTATTGACCAGGGTGAACCGGTCCGATCTGTTCCGGCTCCGGGCCGGGCGAAGTCACAACGACCGAAAATCGGTCTTGCGGTTCGTACCAAATTTCCATCTCGTTTTCGGAGATATCGGCCGACCCATCGCCGACCACGATCCAATCCATGGAGTTGGTGAGGCCCCGGGCCCCGATGCGGCCGCTCGAGTGGATTCGACCCGTCACGTATCCGAGGTCCCCAGGGAAGGAAGGGCTATCTTGACCTGCATTTCCCGCTGCGACCGAGACGACACGGCCCGGGAGCACGAGTGCATGGTCGATCCACCGACTGACGGCACTCGAGCCGTCGTGGGCGTGTCCGTTGGTGCCGAGGCTGATGTTGATGGACAACGGCATTGGCCCGTCGAGCTGCCGTTCTTGACCCAGCTCTTCGGCGACGCTGATGAGGTAGTCTACGGCGTGTGCGATCCGAGCCGAATCGTAGAAGGAGCGGCGACGGTCTGCATCCTGCGGCGCCAGATCCAGCATCACGCACGCGAGCTCGGCCTTCCGGCAGATGCCACGGTTGCCGGCGGCGATGCTGGCCACGTGGGTTGCGTGGGAACTTCGCTGCTGGTGCGCTTGCGGTTCGATGGCGTAGGGCGAGACCCCGATGCTCGAAGCCGCGGCAATGGCAGCGTTGAAGTGCTCGGCGCGAAACTCCGAACCGTAGTCGAAACCTCGGGGAGAACTTCGGGTGCTTCCGCCCATGTCCCATAGGCGAGCCACCCGGGTCTCGCCGTCTACCAAGAAATCAGGATGAGCGAACGCGATTCCGCCAACGTCAATGATGCCGATGAGTACGCCGGCGCCGTAGTCGTGTCGTCGGCTTTGGCTGCGAATCTTGCGTTCCGAAAGGGGTGGAGCGGCGGTGCCTCCCAGATGAGAGCTCAGCACGACCGGAGGGACACGGATGATGTCGCCGACCTCGATATGCGTGACATCGGAACGCTGGGCCATGCTGGCCACTTCGCTCAAGGGGACTTCAGCCGTCGCGATGGTGCCGCGGCGACGGCTGACACCCTGGGTGCGCTGCGTGTCCGGTGCATCCTCGTTGAAGTGAATGAACAGACTGGCTTTCGCCGAATGGACGACCTGGTCGAGGGTGCCCTTCCCGTACTTCTGACGTTTCGTTGGCGGGGTCGCGCCGAAGGGAGACCGAAGACGGGGCGTCGTCGCCACGGGCGCATCCGAAGTGACCGCCAGCGCCGGGTCGTGCTCGGCCCGGGCCAGACATACCTCTTCATCTCCGTTGGCGAACAGCCGAAGCTTGGGTGCAACCTTGCGATTGACGAGACCGGTCTTGTTCGGGTCCTCGCGTTTCGTCCTGGATCTCCGTGCCATCTTTGCCTCCCGCAGCGGTGTCGAGATGGACCTTAGATCCGTGTGCTATCAGGGAAAAGGTGCCAGCTCGCTTGGAAGCCTTCGGAATCGAGGCAGCGCCCGTGCCGGCCGCTGTTGGGTTCCCTAGAGCGACGAAATCATCGCAACCAGGCGGTCCTTGAGCGCTTCAGCTGTGTGCGGCGAGCAGCGACCCGCCCCGAAGACGCCTCCGGCGAGGGAGTTCAGACGCTCTTCGAGACGCACCACCCATGGTCTCGCGTCATGAGACTCACCCGGAGCTGTCGGGCGGTGAAGCTGTTGTTGTGCATCGCCTTGGTACGGGTGCGGCGTCAAGCAGTACTGCCTTCGTACTCCATCGCTCCAACGATGTTGCCTTCGGGATCCTCGAAGAAGACCAAGTGCCCGACTCCGGCGATGGTCGCCTTTTCCATCACGATCCGACCGCCGTTCGCGACGACTTCCGCTTCCAGCTTCGCGATGTCCGAGACCGCGACCGTGCACTCGAATCCGAACATCGGTTTTCCGGGCCGGATCTCCCGACGCTGTTGAAGAGCGCCTCGAAGCCCGCCCTCGCCGGTGTCGATCTGAAAGAATCCTGGCGGTCCCCACGGAGTGATGCTCCACCCCAAGACGGCCTCGTAGAACTGCTTGGCCCGATCGATATCGTCGGCATTCACGGCAAAGTGGCTGATTCGATTCATGTCCCCGTCACCATACTGCTGGTCTACAATGGCTCGCTTTCGCTAGAATGACAGATAATGTCGAATTTACGACATCAACCCCTGGTAAGGTCCTACGCGGTGGCCCACCCACCGAACCTTCACCTTCCCGAGCGGTCATTCCAGGGGTGGGATCAGTTGGTGTTCGCGGCATCGGGCGTCATGAACGTCAATACGGCCGAGGGCACCTGGGTGGTTCCACCTCATCGCGCGGTCTGGATTCCTGCCGGGGTCAGCCATGAGGTACGCATGACGGGACGCGTGGTGCTGCGCTCCGTGTTCTTTCGCGCCAGTTTCACGCGGCGACGGCTTCCGCGTAGCTGTCTCGCCGTGAGCGTGTCTCCGCTTCTGCGGGAGCTGGTGCTGCACGTTTGCCGCCTGGGTCTGTTGTGGAAGGAACAGGCGAGCGAGGCACGACTGGCCCGGGTGCTCCTCGATCAGTTTGAGCCTTGGCCGATGGTCCCGCTCCAGCTTCCTCTGCCGCGCGAACCGCGGGCGAGGCGCACAGCCGAAGTCCTGATGCAAAACCCAGGTTGTCGCGATGCCATGATGAAGGCCATACGTGCGGCACGGGCGTCGAGGAGGAACCTCGAGCGGTTGTTCGTGAGGGAGACCGGATTGACACTGGGCCGGTTTCATCGACGTTCTCGTTTGATCGAAGCTCTTCGCGGTCTGGCACAGGACCGAGCGGTGACTCGAGTGGCTTTCGACGTGGGCTACTCGACGCCCAGTGCGTTCATTGCTGCGTTCAAGGCGGAGCTGGGTACGACACCGGCCCGCTACTTTGGTGCAGTGGCAGAGGTTCCAACTGTCGCTCTGGACTGACCCGTGGCAGAGCCATCAGGCTTGCGCGATGTGGACTCGAGCCTCCGATTATGGATCCACTTGCGGCCAATGCACGGGGGCGGGACGGCTGGGATGGTTTTGGCTCCATGAAGCTCTTTATGAAGTTCATCCACGAGGTCGGCTCGTATGGCCTCGCAGGCGGGTTTGCGGTCCAGCTCATCGTTCTGGCCCATGGTGGGGTCGATCCTTCGTCGACCCGGGAACAGGTCGAGATCATCGGGTTGTGGCTCGTGATGCCTTCTCTACTCGTGGTGCTGGCAAGCGGCCTCTGGGCGATGTTCCTGCGTCCTTCATTCTTTTCGAAAGGTTGGATCTGGATGAAGATCTTCCTAACCGTGCCGCCCAGCTACGCGGCGATCGCCACGTTTCCGTGGGTTCGGTCTGGAGCTGGAGAACGCACGGGAACGGTGCTCTGGGTTGCCCTCGTCGCTTCCGTCATCGTCACCGCTTTCTCGGTGTGGCGCCCGAAAGGCGTGCTGGTTTCCGGATTCTGAGTCACCGGCGTTACAGCTCCTGCTCCACGACAGCGAGGGCTTCTTCCATCTGGCGCCAGCGTTGTTCGATACTTCCGGTGTAACCAATGGACAGTCGAACCAGGCCTCCCGTCAGTCCAGCCTGCACCTTGGCGTCATCATTCATCTCGCTGCTGGTGGTGCTGGCAGATGTCGACATCAAGGTATCGAAGTATCCGAGGCTCACCGCCATGTATCCGAAGCTCCGGTTCTGAAGCTCCTCCATCAATCGAGCTGCGCGGTGGGTGGTCCCCATGTCGAGGGCCAAGATACCCCCAGCGCCGTATTCGGGGCGACCGATTCGGCGAAGCGTCGCATACCCCTCGTGTTCCTCGAGGCCCGGGTAGAGGACCCGATAACCCGCCGTAGTGAGGCGCCGCGCGAATTCGAGGCCGCGACGGCTGTGTTCTTTCATGCGAAGGCCTAGGTGCGGAACGCGAAGACTGATGCTGAATGCGACTTTCGGGTCCATCGTGGGACCGAGAAGCATCAGGGCGCCCTCGTGAAGATCCATGAGGCTTTGTATGAATTCGGTCTTTCCGCAGATGGCGCCGGCCACGATGTCGGATGCGCCATTGATGTACTTGGTCAGACTGTGCAGCACGACATCAGCGCCCAAGGCCGCGGGACTCACGATCATCGGAGAGAATGTATTGTCTATCACGAGCTTTGCTCCACGCTCGTGCGCGATCTGGGCGAGCTGATCGATCGGAGCAACTCGGAGAGTCGGATTGGCCAAGGTCTCGGTGTACAGAAATCGGGTGGTGTCATGGAATGCATTCCTCACCGCGTTGAGGTCGCTGGTGTTCACGAAGCTGACCCGAAGCCCGGTCTTCTGGGGCAAGAAGTCTTTGAAGAGGGCGTAGGTGCCACCATAGACCGTATCGCTGCACACCACGTGGTCACCAGGGCGGCAGAGCTGTAGAACAGTCGACGAAATGGCGGCCATCCCGCTCGCGGTCGCGTACGCGGCCTCGGTGCCCTCGAGCGCGGCGAGCTCACGACCCAGGACGTACACCGTCGGATTGAAATGGCGCCCGTAGAGATAGCAGCCCGCAGAAGGTCCGGTACGACCTTGAAAGATCTCCGGCATTGTTTCCGCGTGCATCACCGTGAAGGTGGTGCTCGCCTCGATGGACATGTTGACGCCGCCGTGTTCCCCGAATTCGTGCTTCATGTCTGCGAGGGCCTCGATGGGGTCATAGAAACGTTCGGAGCGGGTCATGGCCTCACTATCGTTCGAGCCGACATGGGCGACAAGACGAACGGGATGATTCGCAGACGTTGCGGTCTGGCTTGAGGGCCCCAGACGGCTCGTCTACGTTCTGCGACATGAGCGAAGAGGCACCCCGCATCATTCACTTTTCGTCCATGCGGCTGGACTCCATCCGCATTACCGAGCAACCGGGTTGGACGAAGGACCGCATTCAGGCCGAGATTGGGCCTTTCCGAGTGTGGATGGACGAAGACAAGAACGTCCATGTCGCCGATAGCCGCGGCCGGCCCGAACGCATTCTCCCGCTCGTGGACGCCTTTCGGTTTGGTGGCGGGCTCATCGTCGACGATCCAGAGGCGTTTTGCTCCGCCGAGACGATGACCGAAGCACAACGTGCAGCGGCCATCTGGGCCGGCGCGTATCTGCTCATCGAAGGTTCTCGGTTCATGATGCTCGACCCCGAACCGGCAGGTTCTGCGGACGGGGCCGAGCTCCACGGTGGCGAGAGCTGAAGATAGGTTGCGTGTCCCTCTATGGAAAGATGCTGGAGACCAGGCGGACCCGTTCGTTGCTGCCGGGACGGTTGAAGCCTGCGCGGACCTCGGCGGTCGCGATGGTCGTGACCGGGTCGCCCTCCATCGGAACGAACGCTAAGGGATCCGGGTTGGTGATATCGGCCGGTGTGCCCACGCCCCGGTACTCGGTGCGCCACCGGGCATGGTTCACGTCGCAGAGAACATACCCACGGAAGAGTCCATCGAAGAACGCGATGTGCGGATTCTCCGGGATGCTCGCGGCGACGATGGCTGCGGTCGGACGAGGGTCTGGGCTCAGGAACGTGGACGAGACACCCGAGCACACGAACTCCGCCGCCAAGACGTCGCTTTCCGGGTTCGCGAAATCCTTCAACAGGTTGGCACCCCAAGACGAATGGATGTCGCCGGTCAGAACCACCGGGTTGTTCGGACGAAGTGCATCGAGGATGCTGTAGAGCCGCTGTCGGGCCTCCGGATAGCCGTCCCATGCATCTACGTTCAAGGTCTCGTTGACCTGCTGAAACGCCGCCAGCGCCTCGGGAGGGGTTTGTGGGTCAAAAGCGAGGGTCGCCTCCACCGTCGCCCGGAGGTTCCAGCGCATCTGCATCACCTGCTGCGCGAGAACGTTCCAGCGGGCTCGAGACCGGCGAAGGTTGTTGGCCAGCCACAGCTCTTGCCGAATGCCCAGCATCGTCGAAGCCGGGTCGTTGATGCCGGCCTCGTCGAACAGTTGTTCTCCGAGTACCGCCTCGAGAAGACCCGCGTCGGCTGGGGCCAAGACGTCCGTCGAACCGAAACCGTCCCCTGCCGGCTGATCGGTCCGGAACTGCCGAGTGTCGAGGACGTGGATGTCAGCAAGGTCTCCGAACGACAGCTTGCGAGCCAGGTTCAGGCCACCGCGGCGAAACCCGATTCGATTGAAACGACGAAGTGGCATCGTTTCCGCGTAGACCTGGTAGGCGTTGGTCCGACGTTCGATGAAGTCTGACGGAAGCTGGCCGTCCTCGGGCACCTCACCCGCGTAATTGTTGTCCACCTCATGATCGTCCCAGGTGACGATGAACGGGTGCTTGGCGTGGGCATCCTGAAGGTCTTGGTCCAAGCGATAGAGTGCGTATCGGTTTCGGTAGTCTTCGACGGTCACGCTCTCGGGACCATTGTGGAGGCGGACGGGAAAGCCTTCGTCCGGGGTCCCGGCCGCTCCTTCGTACATGTAGTCGCCAACATGAAGAACAAAGTCGATATCCTGATCTGCGATGTCTGCAAAAGCTGGATAGAAGCCCTGTTCGTAGTTGTTGCACGACACCAAAGCGAAACGCATGTTGCCGGGGTTTTGGAATCGGCTCGGGAAGGTCCGAGTGCGGCCGATCCGAGACCCCTGACCCAAGGCATGGAAGCGATAGTAGTAAGTTTGATTTGGCCGCAAACCAAAGACGGTGGGCTGCACGACATGCCCCTGATCGGCCCGGGCCAGATCCCGACCGCGCCGCACGATGTGACGCATGTGGGGGTCGCGGGCGACCTCCCACGTCACAGGAACCACCCGCTTGGCGAGGCCTCCGCCGTTCAGCGGATCCGGCGCCAGGCGAGTCCACAGGACCACCGAACGACTGGTAGGATCGCCCGAGGCGACTCCGAGCGGGAACAACGAGCCGACCGAAGCGTCCACCCTTCGTGCCGTGATGATGGCGGGCGCGCCGGTGGCCACCGCCGCTGCCCCCTGCAGGAGTCGCCGGCGCGAAACCGGGAAACTGAATTTGCTCATGTAGCCGGGGAGGGTGGTCGACCGATGTTCCACCCGGGTGAAAGTTTCGCGAGCCTTGAGTGTCAATCTTGCGGCCGTGCGTGACACGGGTGTAGGACCGCCGCGCTTCCATACGGTTGGGATGGGCCTCGAGGCGGCTTGCCGCGCTGAGCCGGTCCTCTCGCAATGGACGGTTCGGAACTTCTCTTCCGTTCCTCGGTCCATTTCTCGCGGTCCCCAGCGGATTCCAAAATCTGGGTCACGTCCTTGACACTCGGCGTCTTCGACCCGGTGGCACACCGAAAATCCTGATGGTCGAGTCCAAATCCCCATTCCATTGGGGCGAGAAGGCGATCCAGACGCGACGGGGCGTTGAGGCGCAGGCCGAAAAGCTCGGTCGGCGATGATCCAGTCACACCTATTGGAGGGCCATCGCCACTTGCTCGAGGTGCTCTCCGGCCTGGTGGACGGCGTCTCCGACCACCGATGCCGGCCATGGGCATCCGTCCTGCGGGGCGCCGGCCTTCGTCAGCGTGCCGAATGCCCGGACACTTCGGATCGGAACCGCGTCCGGGGCGGTGGCAGGTCTTCGCGAAGTGGGGGCCGCCGTCGGCACCATGGGACTCGACGTTCGGACCCGCCAGAGGATGCGGGTCAATGGAAGCGTCGTACGAGGTGCCCAGGATGCCATCGAACTCCGCGCGTTTTCGGTACGAAGTCTGCACGTCATGTCCTCATGCGAAATGGACGTTCAGCTCAGATGGTTTTTGGCGCTTTTCCCGAACTGCACAAAGCGAGCGGCGCGCTGGAACAGCTGGAGCGAGACGGCTTCAAAGCCGCGGGCTTCAGTGCGATCGGTCCGCAGACCGAACGCGGAGACCGCGGGGATACGAAGGGTTTGCTTGGCGAATTGCTGTCCAGGATGGTGCACGCACCCTCGTTGGCGGTGAGCGGCCGAGACGTAGCAAGTGCGGGTGCACTTCCCGGCCTTTTGGAGCCGGGCGCTTCAGCGGCCGTTGGTGGCCTTCGCGCGTCATTCGAGAACGCAGGAGTGTCGTCCGACACTGCGCGGAGGTTCGAAGGGACGGTTCGAGACTCCGGGTTGATTCTCGGCGTCGCCACCGAAGATCCCGAGCGGGCGCAACGGGCTCGCGACATCCTGTCGCAAACGGGCGCGGTCGAGACCGCCGCGTTCCCCAAAGGAACCTAAAGAGGGGGGACAAACACCTTTGGTCCAGGCCTTGCGCTCTCGTACTTGGGTCGCGGGGGTCATGCGCGCGACCGACGCGCGAACCCGTTGATCCAACGCTCACGACGAAGGCTCCAGGTCCGCGAACTTCCGGGTGGTTTCTGAGAAAGAGGTCGACATCACCCGAGAGCGTTGGAAACGAAGGTCTTCGTTGAGACAAAACGGCCCAATGTGGCGGTTTGACCGCGTTGCGCCAGAGCCCGAGCAACATGCCCGAAGGAGGAATGAAAACACATGACGACGCGTACCGTCAGCACCGTTTACGGAGATGCCGAAACCGCAAACCGAGCAGTGGAAGCGCTCCTCCAGGCTGGCCACCCACCCGAAGCCATCAGTCTTCTCACCGATTCCGACACGAAGGAGACCTTGTTTCCCGGGGATCGTCAGGAGGTCGAAAAGGGAACGGGATGGGGCGCTCTCTTCGGCGCGCTGATCGGGAGTGGAGTGATGATCAGCTTGCTTCCGATTCCGGGAGGTATCTTCGTGTCGGGGCCTCTCGGGGCGATTCTGACGGCCACCGCGACCGGAGCGCTCGGGGGCGGCCTCATTGGCAGCCTGGTTGGGCTCGGCGTGCCTCGCGAGAAGGCCATGCTCTATGAACGACGCCTGCGTGAAGGCGGCGTTGCGGTGGCGGTCGATACCGAAACCAAGGACGAGGCGGATGAGGCCGATGCCCTCCTCTGTCGGGTGGGTTCGGCCGCCAGTCGTCAGACCCTCGTGGTCACAAAGCCGCGACCGTAGCGGGTATGCTCCTCCGAGAAGGCGAAGCGTGGGACCCCGTGGTCTATGCGAGTTGCCGCGGATGAGGTGTCTTTCCGCGGTGAAGCTGCAAGCCAGTCGGGTCCGGCTCGGACCGATGCGTTCGGATGGATTGAATGGAACATAGGGATCTGAGCGCGCGCCTCATGGTGGATTCGCACTAGACGAAACGCTGAATGGAATGGGGCAGATCACGCCACTGTCTCAGAATTCCCCGTTCCCCGTATTGGTCCGTTCGAATTGCCGATAGAACCGAGCACGTATCCTGGCAAACCTCTGCTTTAGACGAAAGAGAGCGGCAGAGTCAGTCGCGATACCTGGATCGAGGTTTGCTGTATCTTTGGTTCATGACCAAGGTCATCAAGGCGGTAACCGCCGGTGCAGTCGGTTCGCTCGTCATGTTTGTGCTGACGCAGCTTGCGTTGCTTTTCCATCTCGTCCCTTTCGAGGTTAGCCCATCTGCCGCGTTCGTCATCCGTATTGGGTTGGATGTTCAACCGGCGGCGATCCTTATTCATCTCGTTTATGGAGTCTTCTGGTCGGTTGTTCTTGTCGCTTCGGTCGAGGATCGCGTGAAGATGTACCAGGGCCTCACGCTCGGGTTGGGACTTTGGCTCCTCATGATGCTCGTGATCGGGCCGTTGATCGGATGGGGATTCTTCGGTTTCGGAGCCTCCGAGAATCCAACGCTACCGCAGTTGGCGCTGGGCGACCCACTTGGCTATAGCGTCGCTACCCTGATTCTACACCTTGTGTACGGCTTGGCGGTCGGAATCATGAACGCGACTTGGATCGAATGGCCTCGACGTTTCGAGACCACGGAGGCGAGCGCTGGGGCTGGAACCTGAGGCTATAGAGCGGTTCTGTCAGTGAACATTTCGCGAGTCCCAAATCCTGAAAAGAAAAAGGCACATTCGATATGAATCAAATCAGCATTCATCTTCCTGCAGCGGCCCGAATGTTTCTCGGCTTGATCTTCACCATATTCGGACTCAATGGATTCTTGGGGTTCATGTCGATGCCGCCGATGCCGGAACCCGCGTCCGCATTCATGATGGCCTTGGCAGAGTCTGAGTATTTTCTCCCGTTTCTGAAGTCGGTCGAACTCATTTGCGGTGTGGCTCTCGTCGCGAACCTGTTCGCGCCATTTGCCCTCGTAGTCATCGCTCCGGTCATTCTGAACATCACCCTGTTCCACCTTTTCCTGGCGCCGGAAGGCCTGATCATTCCCGGGGTTCTCGTGGTGCTTGCTGGGTTTCTAGGTTGGTCGTATCGCCACCATTACAAGACCATGTTCGAAAGACGTGCCACCCCGGTCCCTCAACCGACGAGAGGTCGGCACGAAAGCAAGGTGATTGCGTAACATGCACGGGGTCAAAGTGGGTTTTGATGACGATGTCAGCTCGGTACGAGACTGGCGTTCTATCGCTGTCGCGCTGATGCAATCAATTGTCGGATTGGTCCTTTGCGGGGCGTTTGGGTTGGTTTCGGGCGTGGGCCTCGCTTCCGATCGTGGAGCCAGCAAGTCGACTTTCAATGGCCGTGGCGCAAGCAACGTCACTGGTTGGGTTCGACGGGATGCGACCCATCTCGAAGTCGAAATTCGAAACGCTGTCCCTGGCGCCTACCGAATCGGTGTCGCGGTGCGCTGTCCAAGGGAGGAGAAGCCGAGCGATGTCCGCACTGGCAGAGTCGCGCCCGATCGCCGTTCGGGGTTGCAACAACAGCCCCTCGAAATGGAGGCCTTTGATTTGGGAGCGTTGATCGTGGACGACCGCACCCCGACGCGCGCCCAGTTCGTGCTGCCTTCAGTCGCTAAGCGTCGCGGATTGAATGCCGTTCTCATTCGAGAGGAAGAGGGCGTCTCTCCGTCGCTCTCAGATAGGTTTGGCCTGGTTGCGTGCACCTTCGTTTCCGCTTCTTCCGACGGACAGGGGCGTCAGACGGTTGACGTGAGCCAGGAGGGATAGGATTGCGAGTCTGTCAGCTCCAGCGCGATGGGGAGTGTGTTCACGAGGGCGCACACGTTCCGGTGGAAGGCTTCGGGCAGGCTGGAGTCGTCCGGAAATGCTTCAAAACCGAGAGACCAGGCGACTCGGTCTTCTGTTCGGACTTCCGCGATCTCGCACCCGATCCCGCGCTCGATCCGAGTGTCTGGCGAGACCTCGACGTCGCCATCCGCGGTGCTGAGTTGAACGAGGCGTCGCATGCGCCGCTTTTGCACGGTCGTCCAACCCGACGCACCCGATGCGATACCGCTCCAGCATGAATTCGGGAGTTCAGATCGAGGGAACGACCATTTGGTCCAGCGTTCGACGCGTCCCACCGCTCGAGGTGTAAACCAAACGGGCCCCATAGCGCCGACCAAAGCCTTCACCTCGAAACGTTGCATCTCATCTTTGGCATCGCTGTTTCGAACCTTGATTCCCACTTCGGCGCTTCCCGAAATCTGAAGATAGAGGTCGGTTCGCCACGCGTCGTACTCGGGAGGCTCGCTCGCGGCCAAGTCTCGTGGCCACACCAATGAGTGGCGAAACGCAGACGAGACGGGCGTCGGAACCACTCCCTCTGAAAACCATCGGCACTCGTAGCTCGGAAATCTCAAAGCCAAAGGATCGAAAACACCGCCCGACCCACTTCGGCAAGCACATCCATCTCCAAGATGCCTTCTATCTAGCGCGTCTCAGAGCAGCGCAAAGATGCAGTGGAGACGGAAGAAGGCTGAGGTCCAAAGATCCCGGACGAAAAGCTGAAGAAGTGCCGGCTCGCTGCCACCGTCTTCTCTCTCTCTCTCTCTCTCGGCACATCGAGCCCGTTTCACCCGTTGAATGCGGGAGGCCGCGGGCGCAGGCCGAAGAGGGGACGGAGCCAGCGCGATCGCCGAATCACCCACTCGTACAGGAGCATGCACCCTCCGAGGGTTGCGAGCAGAATGCCCGCCAACTCGCCCCATACCGAGAGGTTCATGCGCGACAGCCAGTACGCCGCGGAGACGATCAACGTCTGATGCAGGATGTAGTACGGGTACACCGCCTCATTCAAATAGGTCAGGGCGGAGCTCGGGCGGAAGAAGTACCGCTGAGCGACGGCAAAAAGAGAGATGATGGAAAGCCAAGCATAGCCCACCATCGAAACATGGAGCGCACCCAACCAGAAAGGATGGTCATCGATCCATTCACGGGTCATCGGCGACAGGCGGAGCGAGGTCAGCCCAATCGCCAAGACCGCGGTTCCGATCCACGCCATCCAGCGAAAGCGGTCGACCGTTCTCCAAAACAGCGGCGCTTTGGCCACGACGTAGCCCAGCATCAAAGCCGTGAAACGGTGGGCATGGTTCGCCCAATCGTCGACGAGCGCGTGGGTGGTGGGAAACAATGGGTCCAAGACGAGGCCGTAGACGACGAAGGGTACTGTCGGAATCACGAAGATCCATCCGGTCCCCCATCCGCTGACGGCCATTTGGAGCCCTCGGATGAGGCGCGTACCACCGAGCCAGGGAAGGAAAGGAGCGAGGACGAGGCAGTAGCAGAGCAGATACGCCACGTACCAAAGATGGTTCCAGGTCGGCGTGATGATGGAGAAGCGCTGCTCCAGATCGAGGTAATCGAGCCAGAACGCCCAGAAACCCGATTCGATCACGCCGTCCTGACGGAGCTCGAAGTAGGACTGCGGCGCGACGATGAAGACGACGCCGAAGACGAGCGGAAGGGCCAGGCGAACCAAGCGGTTCCAAACGAATCGACCGGTTCCGAGCTTGTCGCTCGCGAATCGAATCGCGACGCCCGAGATGATGAAGAGGAGGGCCAATCGCCAAGGATTCACGAGGGTCATGAGCGGTTCGATGGCGGGCCCGGCGTGCGCACTTTTGACGTGCCAGTCCCAGCTCACAAAGAACATTCCGATGTGATAAAAGATCAGGAGCGCGAACGCGAAGACCCTCAGCCAGTCCAGGTCGTGGCGTCGCGCCCCCGGATTCATCCCGCGCTCCAGATGGGTACGACGTCCTCGAAGCATGAGCGTCGACTGCGCTTACAACACGAGGCGACGCGAGTAACCTTTCGTGATCCACGCTTCACGTCACGGAACCACCATGGATGTAAGCCGTGGGTGTCTCGGTTCAGTTCGAGTGCCTCCCGCCGATGATGCTGAGTAGGGTGATCGTCTTTCTTGGGCTCTCTGGTGTGATGGTGGCCGCCTTGACCTGGATGGATGGTGGGCCGTGGCATGAATCGAAGGCCCTGCCTCAGCCGGATGGAAGGCTGAGCGTGGCGGCCGGCGCCGGAGAGCTCAGTCTTGAAGGAAGTTTCCGACGCTCATCGCCGAAGGCCTGCTCTGTGGTGTAGGTGCTCATCGAGCTTTCCGGCGTCGGCCTGAAGGCTTTGATCCGCGCCAGGAAGGCGATTCCACGGGACCTCATACATTGCTGATGTCCCTTCGCGGGGTGCCGAGGTGTGAGATGACACGCGCGGGGTATGAGCGCGCGCCCCATGGACTCGGGTCGCTGAAAGGGGCCTTGAGCACCGGTTGGCGTGGAGGGTACCCCGGGCCAGCGTGAGGTGGACGCGTGCAGGCGTGTTGCTGGGCCTCGCGGCCCTCGCAACCGCGGCTCGAGCCGAGGAATCCGAGCCCTCACCTCCCGGGGTCGTCGACGCGAAAGAGGAGATCGAAGGACCCAACCCGAATCGAGTCGAATTCGGTCTGCTCCCCGCCATCAATTTCAACAGCGACCTGGGCGTGGGTGTTGGCGCCGTGGTCACGGTCGCGCGTTTCAGCGAGGGGCTCAATCCTTTCGACTGGCGGCTGAGCCTTCTCGTCTTCCTCAGTCTTCGCGATCAAGGAGACGGCATCGAGGTCTCTCAACAGAGCCACTCCATCCGGTTGGACAAGCCCGGCCTTTTCAGTGGTGCTCTCCGACTAGAGATGGGCCTCGGATACTTCGAACAGGGGAACAACGGTTACTTCGGTCTTGGTTCTCGAGCACCCGGAGCTCCAAACGCTGCGGAAGCCGAAGCGACTCAGGTCCGCCGAGTCTTTCCAGAAGCCAGCATGAATGCTCGGATTCGGTTGTGGTCGAAGCCGGTGCCGGTGGGGAAGCGTCGCCTGGAGCTTCTACTCGGCACCCGTCTCCGATATACCTCGTTCGAAACCTTCGACGGCAGTCGGTTTGCGCTCGACGAAGCACAGGCCCGCGAAGGGGGTACCATCTCCGACCTCTTTCGAGGCTTCGACGACCACTTTCTGTGGACCGTCGTTGCAGGCATCCTGTTCGACACTCGAGACCGAGAATTCGATAGCCGTCAGGGTGGTTTTCATGAACTCTCACTTCGCTTTTCGCCCGGCGTCGATCAGTCGCTCGAGTATCTGGGCGCTTCACTCATCACTCGCTGGTTCACGACGTTCGCGAGGGGTAGGGTGACATTCGCGTCGAGGACCGTGGTCGATGCCCTGTTCGGAGACGTGCCCATTTACGAGCTCAGCAGCTTTGGCGGACAGACTGCGGTGCAAGGGCCAGGAGGAGGTTCCAGCCTTCGCGGCGTTCCGCTCCAGCGATTCTACGGAAAACTGAAGCTGATTCAGACCCTGGAGTTGCGAGGTCGTATCGCTCGATTCACCTTGGGAAGTCAGCGCTTCGTGTTGGGTGGCTTGATCTTTGCCGACGCTGGAAGAGTGTGGGGAGACTATCGAAACCGCACCATCGAGGTGCTTCAGCCCGACGGGAGCCTCCAGTTTCGCTCTTTGGATGGAGGACTCGGCGATTTCGAAGTCGGAGTCGGCGCGGGGTTGCGGCTCAAGTGGGGCGAGACTTTCGTGATTCGCGTCGACTTCGGTTATACGCCAACCTTGGACGCCACGGGCGTCTACATCGACATTGGCGACACGTTCTAACGGGCCCGGCCTTTCTCCCAGCTCAGATCTGGGTCGGGACGATGGAGAGCTGGACCGGGCCCACCGGTCGACCTTTCCATGGTTCGGTGCGGACCGGCGGATGCGCGGTGCCGTCGAGTCGTCGCACTTTGTGCTTTCGACCCCAACGACCGGGTCGCCCGATGATGGCTTCGAATCCAAGCCGTTCGCACCTGCCAATCCCGGAGCCTGTCCAGTGCGTTGATGCGATTGAGATAGTCCAGATCCAGCCCTCGAGCGTTGCGCTTCGATAAGCAGTCGGCCACGTGAACGTAGGTCGTCAAACACGCCTGTTCGTGCGAGAGAGCGCTCGGATCGTGGTGATGAACCAAAGCGTCGATCATCGACTGAGGCAGGCCCCACAGTCCGAGGAGGTAGGCGCCGGCCTCGGCGTGGGTGAGACCCAATACACTGGATTCGGCGGTTTGGATCGGGATGTCATCGGTGATCGCCCGCTCGTAGCATCGGGGCAAGATGGAGGGGGCCGCCACCGCGAGGACGAAGTGCCCCACATCGTGCATCAGTCCAGCCAGGAAGGCATCCGCTTCCAGGTCCGCGGGTGCGACGGCCTGAGCCATCTGCGCCACCACTACCGCATGATGATCGAGCGAGCTCGTATCGATGCCGAACTCTCGAAAACTGTCTTGGACCTCGAAGGCCAGGACCCAGTCTCGCACCTTGGTGGTTCCGAGTTGTGCCACGGCTTGCTGGAGACTCCGAAGCTCAGTCTCATGAGACGAATGCCGCGCCGCCTCGACCACTCGCTCGGCGATCCTCCGGTCTCGACTCACGATGGAAGCGACGTCCTGGAGCGTGAACTTCGGTAGGGCAAGCAGCTCCATCAGCTGAAAATAGAGCTGAGGACGAGCCGGGAGGTCATCCAGTCCCCCGAAGGCCTTTCTCCATCGCTTGCCGCCGACAATCTCGTTCAACGCGCAGGACCTGTACAAGACGTCTCGCACCACACTTGCCTCGAATGGCTTACTGAGGAACTGGTGCGCGACGGACATCATGCTCAGGGCCTGCTCCAGCTCGGAGCGTTCTGCCAAAATCATCCTGATCGTCGCCGGGTACCGAGCCTTGACGTGGCGAAGCAGCTCGTCACCCGTCATCTTCGGGAGCCGCATGTCGGTCACCACGACGTCACAGCTCCTTTCAGCCAAAATCGACAAGGCCTGGATTCCGGAGGATGCTACCGCGGTTTCCCATTCATGTATGTGTGGCCGCATCCGATCCCGAATCATCTCGAGGACACGAGGGTCATCATCAACGAAGAGTACGCGACGCATTGTTCAACCTCCACGACAAGAAAATATTGAATGTATGACTATCTCCGATGGTGTTCTGGCGCACGGCGAGCTCGGGGCGACGGCTGCCCGCTTCACGGATTGCCTTTCGCTGTCGTGTTCGGGCCGAGGGATCGGAAGTGGTCGGTACCCGATTGAACACTTCGGCGAATTCTTGCTTTCGGAGCGCAATGACCGACGAATGGAAGCGCGACCGGCCATCACGGCGCAGATCGATAGGGCCGATTCGGGTCTCCTCTCGAGCGTTTGGAGCCGACCGAATGGTGTTGCTCGGCACAGTCGTGGGCCGGAAAGAACGACTGGAATCAACGTCAGGAGTTTCATCTCGGGCGAATTGGGTGCATCTGCTGCGGGACGCTTTCAGATCTATCGTCAAGGGGCTCCTTTCGTTGAGGTGGCAGCGAGAGATGAGTGAGCTTCAGCTCAATCGGAGTCACCCGAAGAAATGAAGTCATCGGAACTCGTGGGCCCGCCCACATTGCCCGAGATGGACAGCTGGTCATCTCAAAAGAAACGGCGGGCGTTGGCCGACCCAGCGACATGATGGTGTGCAGACCCGAAGCGGTCCAGATCACAAGCCGCAGAAGGTTCGCATGTGAGAGGGACGGCATCGGACTGCCTCTTCCGAAGTCAGGCCGTGCGGACGAAGCGGCACGTCGCGCCATGGTAAGCGAAACCGATGACGATGGCCGTTGACTTGTGTTCGTGGCGCGCCCGTCGCTTCGGTGTCAGACGGTGGCTCGTGGTCGCGCCCTGGCTCGTCCTGCTGGCAGCCGCCAGCTGTGCGGCCCCGGACCCGCCGGAACCACCTGCACCCTTGGTTCCAAAGGGGTTCGACCGAAACACGCGAGCGTGCCTTCGGCTTTCGAGCACGCCCCCGCCGAATTATGTCTCCGATTCCGGTCAACCCATCATTCAGGTGAAGGGCGCTTCGTGCGGTTCCGAGGAGAGGATGCTCATCATCCGAGTACTCCCCGAGCTCCGTCGCGTGCCTCCGCAACTCGCCGATGGAGACATGGTCTTTCTCCGGGCGGAGGCTTCGGGTCGTTTTTGGTCCATTGGGCAGAACGAACCCGCCGCGGCATCGAACCAAAGTTCCGTCGTGACCCTCGTGGACACGGTCCGAGCCGCCCACAGGTTCGTCATTGAGCGCATCGCGCCGCCACCCAACCGAGTCGACCGACGCATCGCCGAAGGTACCCTGGTCCGGCTGCTGGAACCCAACCCTTCAAACCTCGAAGACCTGGGCGCGGGACCGTCCCGAGCGACGGTGAAGTTCCGAGTGGACGCGCCTTCACGGGCCCTGATCCTCGATCGAGGTCGGCAGAATCCGGACAGCGCGGAGTTCTATCTCGAACTCGTGGAAGACGGGCCCGACCTTTCATCCCTCGATTGAAGGATCGAGGACCTGGACGGGTTGACGGATCTCGCGGCCTGTCGCCGCCCGCACTGCCCGCTTCGGGCATTGCCTTCGACCCAGCTGGCGCGTTTGAGATCCGGGCCATGAGGGGTTGCGGTCTGGGCATGTCAGGGGCACTCGTACTCCTCTTCGGGTGTCTCGAACGAGACCACGCTGAGCGGGGGCCTCCCGTGGGCATGCAGCGCCTCGAGTTGAGGGACCCAGGGCGTGCCGCGTACTTTGGAGACGGCCATCGTCCCATGGTGACGTCGATTTGGTATCCCGCGGCTGCAGATGCCTCCATGGAAATGGTGGAGATACCTCCCGATGAGCCCATCTTCTCGGGAGGCCCCGCGGCTCGTGACGCGGCGCTGGCTTCGGAAGGTCCCTTTCCGCTGGTCATGATGTCCCACGGAACCGGTGGCTCCGGTTTGCAGATGATGTGGCTGGGGCGGCGACTGGCCGAACGCGGCTTCGTCGCGGTGGCCGTCGACCACCATGGGAACACGGCGGCGGAGCCTCGCTTCGATGCCCGGGGCTTTCGAATGGTCTGGGAGCGAGCCCGCGACATCAGTCGGGTGCTCGACCAGTTGCTGGAAGACGACGTTTGGGGCCATCGGATCGACCGTCGGCGGGTATCGGCAGTAGGTTTCTCGCTGGGCGGGCACACCGTCACCGCGCTGGCCGGAGGCATCACTGACCTCGACCGATTTCAGGCCTTTTGTGCCGGTCCGGAGCGCGATGCGGTGTGTGAGCCCCAGCCGGAGTATCCGGAGGCCGCGGCGGACCTGGAAGCGATGCTCGAGGCAAATCCAGCCCTCGGGGAGAGGCGTTCGGAGCATCGGGACAGCTTTCGTGATCCTCGCATCACGCGTTTCGTGGCGCTGGCGCCAGCGCTGGCTCAGATGTTCACGGACGAGAGCCTTGCATCGATCCGAAGCCCCTTCCTCATCATCGCGGGGGACGCCGACGCATCGGTCCCGATTCCGACAAACGCCCGGCGGCTCGGCGACTCCATCCCTTTGGCGCGCCTGATCGTTTTTTCCGATGTCGGCCACTACACGTTCCTGAATCCGTGCAACCGGTGGGGACGATGGTTCATCCCGGTCTGCCGAGACCGGACCGGAGTCCATCGTCCAGAAGTTCACGCCCGAGTGGGCCGACTCGTCGTTGAACATCTGACGACGTTCTCGTCGTCCGTCTCCGAGATCGACGGTCCAGATTCCAAGAAATAGCTCATCGAGGGGTCAACGTCGGTGTGCCGTCGGGAAGTGAGTGCGGAGCGAGTTGGAAGAGTTCGCTCGACGGAGTGCTCGAATCTTCGCGCTCTGCGATGGCAGGCAACGGCTCTTGGAGATGCTTCCGCGTATCATTGGGCATTGAGAATGCTTCGATGACTTTGGGAGTGCAGTTGTCGCGGGGCTTTGGCATAGCAGGTTTCGAGGAAAGCAAGATGGATGTCGTTGAAACCTTCGAGTCCCTGCTGGATCGCGTTCAGTCGAACGTTCCCGAGGTACTCCTGCAGGAAGTCTGGGGCAACTCGCTCTTGCGGATCTCGGCCGCCGCCGTGTTCGCCGTTCTTCTGGCATTCGGGAGCGTGTTGATTGTCCGGCTGGTTCAGTCGAGGATACGGAAACTGAGCCGAGGCACCCAAACGCAGTGGGACGACCGGCTCGCCAACATTCTGGACGCGACGAGCTCGTTCTTGGTGTTCCTGGCGTCCTTCTTGGTGGGGGCCTTGCTCCTCGCCCTACCGAAAGACAGTCGCGACACCATCGGTAGCATCATCTTCCTCATTTTGGTGCTGCAGGCTGGCCTCTACTTTCGCCGCGCGTTGGCGGAGACTCTCCTGTTCTGGTCGAGCGGGCCCAAAGCCCCGTCTCGCACGATGGTCAGCGCGGCCCGTTTCCTCGGCAACCTCGTCATTTGGTCTCTTCTCTTGTTCGTGGCCATGTCGACGTTTGGCATCGAGATCAGCGCGCTCCTGGCTGGTCTCGGTATCGGCGGTGTGGCCGCAGCCCTCGCGGTTCAGAATCTCCTGGGCGACCTGTTCGCTGCCGTCTCGCTGTACACCGACCGGCCATTCGACGTGGGAGACTTCATCATCATCGGCGATGATCTGGGTACCGTGACCCATATCGGCTGGCGGACCACGCGCCTGGCGTCGCTCGGAGGACAGGAGTTGACGGTTCCCAATTCGGACCTCGCGACCTCCAGAATCAACAACTATACCCGCATGAAAGAGCGCCGGGTCGTCTTCGACGTGGGCGTCGTCTACTCCACGCCGCTGGAGAAATTGCAGAAGATTCCGACCGCCATCCGCGAGGCGGTGGAAGAGGCAGACAACACGCGATTCGATCGTTCACACATCAAGGCTTTCGGCCCGTCTTCGTACGACTTCGAGACGGTCTACTACGTCGAATCCCGTGATTATAACGTCCACATGGATGCCCTTCAGCAGGTCCTCTTCGGCGTCATCGCCCGCTTCAAGGCCATGGAGGTCGACTTCGCCTTTCCGAGCAGGAGCCTTTACCTCGAAAGTGTGGGTCCTCTCGAGGGGTCCAAGGCCCTGTTCGGCGTCAACGGCTCCGGTCAGCCGGCGACTTTATCTGCGGCGGACGGGGCGTGAACCCACCGGCCGGCGCAGAACGCGCGCCGGCCGTCGTGGGCCCGGGTGGCTGGATTCACCGAGACGGCTGCTCCAGTCCATCGATCTTCGGATTCAGGTCCTCCGCGGACGACGGATTCGCGAAGTTCGAGGTGATGACTCATGTGGCTCAAAAGGCTTCTGTCAGCGTGTAAAGGCTTTGGGTGGGTTCGCGTCTCGGGGCCTCGTCGCTTCGCTTTCTCTGCGAGAAAGCGCGCACTCTCGGAACGCTCGTACGGAACGACGCGTCCTCTTTCGCAATCCGTCTTCGGCGCTCGGTCGCGGGAGAGATGGATCGCTTCGTTTTGTGCCGGATGCCGAACATTTGTGGGTGACGCACGCCCGAGAAGGAGTGCAGGATCTCCGCATGCAGAACTCGGATTCGCGGCGGTTTGGGACGGTGGATGCGCAACTCCTCCCCAAGGCTTCGGGATCGTGGGACGGGTTCAAGATGAGTCTTCGGGAAGCTCTCGAAGTGTATCACCGCCTCGATGCCTCTTCGCTTCGGGAGGACGGACTGCTCGGCTCGTCGCAGGAGGGCTCGGCCGGCTTCACCGCCACTGAGCTGCATTTGCTGGAAGCCATGGCGGCGCACTCCAGATCATCTGCCGTCGCCGGCGCGTTCACGGCGCGGGTCTTCAAGGCCAGGCGCTCCCGAGACTCCCGCTCATGAGGTCTTGGATGCGTGGCACCGGGGTTCGGTGCGCATAGGCCTCGGGATCCATTCCGCGACCCGACCCGCCTCCGAAAAGTTCGCCGGCCCCGTCTTGGGACGGTCTTGAGACTCCGCTTTGGCGCAGTCGATGCGGTCGATCGGACGGAAGCCTTTCGACCCCCGAAGAGGGCTGTCACGCTTCATACATTGGGCATAGGCTCCTTCGCATGAAGCCGCATCAGACCCTGGTCCTGGGCCTCGACTTCGGCGAAGCCTCCCTTCTCGGTCTTCGAGCCACCACGGACCTCTGTCAGCGTTTGGACGTCCAACGCCTGTACATCGTGCATGGTGCCGGGACGCCCGGGTTTGCCGACACGGTTACGGGGTCCCACGCCAAGCTGCTCGCCGCGGCCGAGGATCAGATGGCGCGCCTCGACCTATCCGAACTCGAAGGCATCGAGATCCATCGAGTGGTCCGTTCGGGTCCCCCCGCCCAAGTGGTGGTCGAAGTCGCGGAGCAGGCGCGGGCCGACTTCATCGTTCTGTCCAGCCACCGCTATGGTTGGATTCGACGCGCCGTCTTTGGCAGCGTCACCAGCTCGATCCTCCGGACGGCAGAGATCCCGGTTCTGGTCTTGGGGCCATATCGAGACCTTCGCTTTCCATTGAAGCGTGTGACCGCCGCGATCGACCTCTCGTTGTCGTCGCAAGCGGTGTTGGCGTCGGCGGTTCGTTTTGCGCAAACCCATGGTGCAAAGACCCGCGTCGTCACGGTGGCGGCGGACCCGATCCTGGACTACGATGAGGCGAGTGGTCCGCTCCGTGCGGACGAGAATGTTCGCCAAGCCTTGCGTGAAGCCTTGGAGGGGGAGCTGGCCAAGTTGTGCGAAGCCCACGGCGGAGCCGTCTCGGAGCAAGCGGTGCTGGAGGGAGGCGCTCCGACGGACACGCTTCTGAAGGATGTGACCTCCTATCCGGCTTCGCTCCTGGTGCTGGGGACCAGCGGGCACAATACTTGGGAGCGGTTCGCGCTGGGCTCCACGGCCGACCGTCTGGCCGCTGAGGCCCCCATTCCGGTCTTGGTGATCCCGGTCGGAGCGCCCCCGGTCGAGTAGCGAAGCGGAGAGGGTCCGGTGCCTGCGAAAGTCAGTCGTCATCCGCGACGAGGCGACCTTCGGTGCCGGCCGCCTCAGCCAACGTCCTGGCAACCTGAACCAGGCGCATGTCGCCTCCTCGACGACCTACCAGCTGTACGCCGACCGGCAAGTTGTCTGTCGTGACCCCAGCCGGAAAGGCGACAGCCGGAAGCCCCAGAACCGCGACCGGACAGTTGTAGTAGGCATGAGCATCCGCGTAGGGAAACCGTCGGCCCTCGACGTGAATCGGCGAGCCGGTACGCTGGTGAAGGAACGCGGGGAAGGGCGCTACCGGCAACAACCAACCGTCGGTCCCTTCGAGATTCGCTTCGAGGGCTTTGGCTTCCTCTTCTGCTTCGGAAAGCCATCCTTCGAGATCTTTCGACGAGCTCTGTGCGCCTCGTCGAAGCGCTGTCGTCACGATGCCGTGCCCGAGTCGACCTCGGAAGAAAGCGAGGGCATTGAGCCATGAAAAGCCCGGCAGGCGAGCTAGGGCAGGGAGAGTTGCACTCATGTCACAACCCTGAATGAAACCCCAAAGCCGGGTCAGTGCCTCCGGATCGAAGCTCGGAGGGTCGCGCAAGAGCGTTACCCCGGCCGCGGAGAGGCGTTCCTCGAATGCGGTCAGCGTGGCTCGAACAGTTGGGGTCGGTGCGAATGGTTCGACACCGAAACTGGCGCGGAGGCGTATGGTGGTGGGCGAGGGAAGGGATGGAGTTCGTTCGGTCGGTGAGAAGACCGAGAAGGCGAGAGAGAGGTCTGCTCCGGTCCGGGTCATGGGACCGGCACGAACCATGTGCCGGACCCGGTGAGAAGAGAACGGCACCTCGGCGTGGCCCTCGATGGGCACGACGCCGTCGGTCGGTCGGAGACCCCACACTCCGCAGAAGTGGCAGGGCACGCGGATGGACCCGGCGACGTCGCTTCCCAACTCGAGGGGGGAGAGCGACGCGGCGAGGGCCGCCGCCGCACCTCCAGAGCTTCCGCCTGCGGTTCGATTCTGATCGTACGGATTGTGGGTGCGGCCGAATCGGGGATGGTTCGACTGCCAGTCGTAGGCCGCGAAGGGTACGTTGGTCTTTCCGAGCAGGATCCCTCCCGCGTCGAGGAGCGCCTGCACGGCAGCCGCATTTCGAGGTGCGCGCGCTCCGTAGAGCGGCAGTCCTATGGTCGTCGGAAAGTCGCGGGTCGCAAAGGTATCCTTGGCGGTAAAAGGCAGCCCGTGGAGGGGTCCGCGGACCGTACCCTGGGCTCGCTCTTCGTCCGATGCGCGTGCTTGGCTCCGAGCGAGCGCAGCGTCCAAGGCAACCACCGCCCGAATCCGCGGATTGACCCGGTCCAGTCGATGGAGCATCGCGTCGACGACGGTGCTCGATGTCAGTTCGCCCGTTCGCATCAGCTCCACGAGGCGCGAGGCGGAAAAGAAGGGGATGGATTCCAGATCGGACATGGACATGGGCTCCTCCTCAGAAGACACGGATGGTCAAGTCGGCCTCGAATCTGCTGAAAAGGGGGCTGCGCTGCCGTTCCGGCATCGGTACATTGATCGACGATCATGCGTCACGGAACTGTACGATACGTCCGCCTGCCGTTGCTTGCCCGTGCGCTTTGCGCCGCGAGGTGGATTGCCCTCCTGCTCGCGCCTGCTGCATGCGCCTCCGTGGCGAACTCGTCCCAAACCTCTGCGACCACGCAGAACGCCCAGGATTCCTCGTCCACTTCATCGACCCGATCCGCATCGCCCGCGGTGCAGGCTTCGGCGTCCGCCACCGATGAATTTCTGTGGCTCGAAGAGATCGAGGCTCCAAAGGCGCTATCCTGGGCGCGGCTTCACAATGAGCGTACGCTTGCGGCGCTGCAGTCGGAGCCGGTGTACGACGAGCTTCATGAAGAAGCTTCCCGCATCTTGACCTCGGAGGAGCGTCTCCCTCTCGGTGAGCTGCGAGGAGAATATGTCGACAACTTCTGGCAAGACGAGACCCACGTTCGCGGAGTGTGGCGGAGGACATCGGTAGAGGCCTATCGAGCTGGAACTCCAGAATGGCGGACGATTCTCGATATCGATGCGCTGGCCGAGTCCGAGGATGAGAATTGGGTGTATCAGGGCACGAGCTGCCTCCCTCCCGACTACGACCGCTGCATGGTGAACCTGTCGCGCGGGGGAACCGACGCTTCCGTGTATCGCGAGTATTCCGTCCAGGCAGAGAGCTTCGTGGCGAATGGCTTCGTGGTGCCGGAAGGGAAGAATGCCATCGATTGGCTCGATGACCAGACCCTCATCGTGGCCTCCGATTGGGGCTCTGGACGCACCAAGTCCGGCTATCCGCGTCAGGTGCGCCGATGGAAGCGGGACACCCCATTCGCGGACGCGAAGCTCATCTTCGAGGGCGACCCGGAAAACATCTGGACGTTTCCCGTGGTGTATCGATACAGAGGCGACGTTCTTCCACTGGTATGGCGTGCCTTCAGCTTCTTCGAGTACGAGTTCTTCCGACTGGATTCGGACGGCAGCCTCGAGAGTCTTTCCCTCCCGAAGCGCGGTGAACCTCTCGGGCTCTTTGCGGGCCATCTGCTGTACAATCCGCAGGAATCGTGGCGGCACGGTTCTGAGACGTTTCCGGCTGGCTCGGTGGTCGCGCTGGACCTTGAGACCGGAAAGCCTTCTCTCGTCTTCGAGCCAAGCGACAAGCAAGCCATCAATCAAGTGCGCGTCACCCGTTCATCCGTGCTGGTGTCGCTGATGGAGGACGTGGTCGGGAAGGTGAAGCGGATCCAGCGGACGGAGAGCGGATGGAGTGCTCGAGATGTGCCTCTTCCGGACCAGGGCGTGATCAGATTTGCCGGCAGCAGTTCGGCTCGAGACGACTTCTTCGCCGTGTACGAAAGCCTGACTCGACCCCAGTCCCTGCTTCACGTCACGGCGAACGATGTGCCCACGAAGATTCAGTCTCTTCCTGCCTTCTACGACGCCTCGACAGTACGGGTTGAGCAACACTTCGCAGAGAGTGCTGACGGCACCAAGGTTCCGTATTTCGTGATGGGTCGTGCCGACATCTTGGACAATGGGCCGGCCCCAACGATTCAATACGGATACGGGGGCTTCCTGATCCCGATATTGCCGGTTTACTACAGCGAGCCCGCTCGGCCTCAGCACGGCGCCCTGGCCGGCAAGATGTGGGTCCAGCGAGGAGGGGTCTTGGTGCTTTCCAACATTCGAGGGGGCGGGGAATACGGACCCGCATGGCACCAGGCGGCGCTCAAGGAGAATCGGCAACGGGCCTACGATGACTTCTTCGCCGTCGCGGAGGACCTGATTCGGCGTGGAGTGACCACCCCCGACCAGCTGGGTGCGATGGGAAGATCCAACGGTGGGCTTCTGATGGGTGTGGCGTTGACTCAGCGCCCGGACCTTTACGCCGCCATCGACTGCGGCGTTCCGTTGTTCGACATGAAGCGTTACAGCCAACTGCTGGCCGGCGCGAGCTGGGTGGGAGAATATGGCGACCCGAGCGATCCCCAGCAATGGGCATACATCTCTCGCTACTCCCCTTATCAAAAGCTTCAGCCTGGGAAACCATACCCGCAAGTCTTCTTCTATACTTCAACGAAAGACGATCGCGTCCATCCGGGCCACGCGCGGAAAGCGGTGGCGCAGCTACTGAAACTCGGGTACCCAGTATATTATTACGAAAATATAGAAGGAGGTCACGGTGGAACCGCCAACCAAGACCAGCTGGCGATGCGGACAGCGCTGGAGTACACCTATTTTGTGCAGAAGCTGATGAAGCCCTCATCGAAGAGTTCGTCTGCTCAGTGAGCGGGCCATTCGGCTCAACCGAAGCGCTCTCGAAGATGAGCAATGATGTCGGCCGACTCCGGCATCCAACGGGACTGACCGTCTGCGTCACAGCGAAGCACCGGAACCGTGGGGCGGCCCCGGGCGGCCACCAACTCGTCTCGATAAACGGCATTCTCGAAGATGTCCCGCAGCTCCACCGGCGCGTCGAGCTCGTCGATCACGTTCCGAACCCGTGCGCAGTACGGGCACGCGGCGAAGTGGTACAGGCTTAGCGATTCTTGTTCGCGAGCTCGGTACCGCTCGATCAGGGCTTCCGCGTAGGCGTCCCTCCAGTCGACATCGGGCCTTCGCGCCCGAATTTCGTGGTCGAGTTCGGTGAGGAAAAGAATGATTTCCGTTCTCGTGAATGCGCGTCCGAGACGGTGACTGAGGGGCTGTTGCAGGTAGCCCGCGTACCACACCGCCCAGTCTTCATCAGCCCCGTCCACTTGGATGTAGGCTTCGTGATGAGCATGCCCGGTTCGCTCGAAAAGCATGGCGAGGTCTTTGGAAAAGTCAGTCGTCTTCATCTCGTCTCCTTGCCCTCATAATGCCCTTGGGTTGGACTGGGTTACGCCGCGGACGATTCAATCGTTTCGACGTTCTGGCAAGCCCCGACCGCATCGAGCGTCATGTTCATGACTCGAGCCCTGCGGATCATGGGACAGCTCTGTCGCCGGATGGGAACGTGGGGTAGATTGTCATCGCATGAAGGCGAGGACATCCCTCGACGCTTCCCCCCTCCCCCGGGATGAGCGTCTCCATGCCGCGGTCGAACATGTCCTGCGCGCTCGGCTCGAATCTCGGGTGCGTAGCCTCGCGTTTCCGAGGCACTACGTAAACGAGTCGGAGGCGAATCGTGTGGCTGGTGACTGGCTGGCCTCCGAGTTTGAAGCTCAGGGCTATTCGGTGGAACGGCAGGGATTGTTTTCGAACGTCGTGGCGCGGCGCACGGAAGCACCACCGTTCTTGCTGGTGGGGGCCCACTTCGACAGCGTGCCCGGAACGCCTGGTGCGGATGACAACGCGAGTGCGGTGGCCGCACTGCTGGAGGTCTCCGAGGCGCTCATGCAGCATATCGAACCGCTTGGAGTCGTTTTCGTCGGATTCAACCGAGAGGAAGACAGTCTGATGGGGAGTACGGACTTCGTCGCAAACCTCAGACGCGAGTCGTACGCCATCGAGCGAGCGCACGTGCTGGAGATGCTCGGATACGCGAGCTCGGCGCCCGGAAGCCAAGCGGTTCCGGGTGATTTACCCATCGTGCTTCCCAGCGAAGGAAACTTCATCGGGATTGTAGGGGACCACCGTGCGGCAGAAAGCATCGACGTGGCGCTTTCGGCCGCCCGGAGCCATGCGGAGGTGCCAGCGCTCGGGCTCTGCTTGCCCTCTGGCCTGGAACTGACGCTGGACGTCGTTCGGCGAAGCGACCACGCGCCGTTCTGGAGTGCAGGCATCGGCGCCTGCATGTGGACCGACACCGCGGAATTCAGAAATCCGCACTATCATCTGTCGTCCGATACGCCTGACACACTGGACTATGAGTTCTTGACCCAAGTGACGCGCATGCTGGTGGCTACGGTGGTTCACGAGGGCCGGCGATTGGCTTCTCGAAAGCCACTGGGGTCCGGACTATCAGGTCCCGGAGCAAGATGAGATCGATCTTCATGGTTGCGCTCGTCAGCGCTGTCGGGTGCGGGGAAACCGAAAGCGGCCTTTCACCCCCCACGTTCACAAGCGTCGAATTCGTGACCACACCGACCTTCAACGATGTGCGTCATTTCTCCTTTACGATCGAGCTCGCCGTTGCGCTCGAAGCGGGGATGATCGCGGACAATCCGCAGTTGGTTCAGGTCGATTATGCGGTGTCAGGAGACCTATCGGTGGAGACACCTTCCGGCTTTCCAGCCTTTGCGCTGGAGCGGACCATCGAAGGCGCAGAGTTCTATGTGCAGGGCAGCGGGCTCCGGTTCGCGCTCTCGCCGGATGCCGATGTCGACGACGGCATTCAGGTGTCGGAGCTGTCTGGAGCAGACCCGGTGTTCACGTTCGACGGCCGCGAGGTCGGCAATGGCCGATTCCACCCGGCGCTCCTCGAGCTGAACGCGGACGGCACCGGGCGGATTCAGAACAGCAACAACGTGCCGAGCTTGGATCCGAGGGTGGAGGTCGATTTCGGTGAGGAATACGTCACCGGCCTCACGTTCGCGCCGGACGCGCTGACCGTCATCCGAGGCCCCTAGGCGCGGTCCAGCCGGTAGAAGCGGTCACCCGGCCTGATTGGCTCAGGTCCGCTTTCGGCCTCTTCGACCGTCCAGCGGCGCGCCGATGACACCGAGCAGGTCCGCCACCGAGCAGTGCTCTTCAACGGGGTGGCGAAGAGCAAGACGAGGGTTGATTCGGTAGGTGTTGCGGCGGCCGCTCTTCACGACCTCGAGATACCCATCCTCTTCCAACTCGCGAACGATTCTTTGGGCTGCTCGTTCCGTGATTTGAACCTGCTCCGCCACGTCACGAAGCCGGGCTTCGGGGTCGTTGGCCAGCACGAACAGCACGTGGGCGTGGTTGGTGAAGAAGGTCCACCGCGTGGATGTGGCGATGTTCATGTCGTGTCCGGAGCGGCCTCCACGACCTCCCAGCTGCCATGGACCGTCCGGCGTCTTATCGTTTGGCCGTCAGGATCGATCGCCATCAGGTGGAGCCATCCGTTATCCACAAGAATGCGGACGTTCGGATGGTTGTGCAACACCGTATCGATATCCGCAGTGGGGGCCTCCAGAAAGACCTGAAGCCGCATGGGCTCGTGGTAAAATCGTTCGCCATCGTGCACGGACTGAAACGGAAGTCCGACCTGTAGATCACTTCGGTTGCCTTGCATGACCCCATGACGGCCCACGACGTTGTGGAGGACCTTGTTTCCGCTCCCGAGGGTCTGATTGTCCACCGTGGAGGCGTAGTACTGCATGTTGATCCAGTGTGCGACCACCATGGGCGCAATCATGATGAGCTCCAAGGTTTTGCGCTCTGGATCTCGGCGATGGTCGTAGTCGTGAAGGAACACACGACCCTCGAGGTTCAAGCCTGACGTCCGGCTCCGCCGGGCCGCAATGAATGCCGCATTTCGCGCAAGCCCCCACTCGGGACGGACCTCGGACCAGTCTCGGCTGCGCTTGAGGACTTCTTGGTGGGCGTCGACGCGTTCGGTTTCACCCCGCGTGAGCCCGGGAAGCCGTTCGGTTCGCGTACGGTGTCCGGCCTCCTGCAGCCACGTCCAGATCTTCCGGATCGTCTCGTCGGCCTGTCCGTCGAAGTCGAACAGCGTCACCTGATCGGTCGTGGTGTTGTGAAGTCCCGCGACGAACCGGGTATGTTCGGGGATCTGGATGCCTCGAGCCGCAAGCCCTTGTCGGACCTTGGGGTCGTTGAACACCATGGCCGCCACCCGAGCATTCGTGTCCCCGGCGTGACCTCCGCACGCTCCACAGTCGAGGCCGGAGCCGTACGGGTTGTTGGTCGTATCGCTCCCGTGTCCGCACAGGAGCACGACGTCCGCGAAGTCCCGTATCAGTCCCATGTTGCGGAGTGCGCCTTCCGCCATGGTCAGACGCTCCTCGTCGGTCAGGCCGACCCGCCGCCCGGCGAGCTCGCTCACATCCAGCGAGGGTGACGCAGCCCGGTCCACCTTCGAGGGAAAAAGCGCTCCGTCTGGATACATCCGCGTGGCCCGGACCGAGTCGGTCAACAATCGAAGACCGAAGTAGGGTCCGAGCGTTTCCGCCAGGGGATAGGCGGTGACGGATGACAACCGCATGGTGCTGAGCGCGCGGTGGTTGGTTCGTTCCCCGTCGCGGGCGTTCGCCGCGGCGGTCGAGGAGGGTTCACCGGTCTTTTGAATGGATGCTGCGGGATTCAACAGAACCGGACAGCGCGTTCCGCCCAGTACGTCCCCGATCTCGACGACTTCGATGGGAAATCCGAAGAAGCCGGCAAAGCCAATGGTCTGAACCTCGGGGGAAAGGCTCTCCAAATGGCGGCGGAAGACCTCGGAGCGAACGTCGATGCAGAACACCGCCTGCAGCGTGCGCTTGCGAGCCGCTGAGCTTTCCCGGGCCGAGATCGGAGTAACGCGATTGAGATTCTGAATCAGTCGGGACCGAAATGCGTGCTCGAAGGCGTACTGCCACACGAGACCAGCCGTGACGCCGTCGCTGGGCCCTGGAGGCGTGTTCGGGCTCGTCTCGGGGGAGATCCAGTCGTGACCCTCGTCGACTTGAGTGCGCAAGTGGGCGTGCAGGGCGCCTTCGTAGGCGACGCGTATGGCCAGGAAGTGCTCGAGTCGGTCGTCTGTCCGACCCGCCATACCCGCCTCTCGGGCCAGGTATTGAACGTGTCCCGCCCAGCCGGGCGCCGAGGCCAAGGCCCGGGTCAGAAAGTCGGTCCAACGAGCGGGCGGCACCTCGAGTTGCTGCATCACGTGGCGAATCGCGGCATGAGGCTCGTTTGGAAGGGCCTTCACGTAGCTCCTAAAGCCCTTCAGACCCTGGAGCTCGAGGTATTGGTCCAGAGATCCGAACTCGCGCCACGCCTGCCAAAGCGGCTCATTCTTCCAGGGTAGGGTCCATGCAGCTTGGCCATGGTCGAACATTGCAGAGCAGAATTTGGCGAGGTCGAGATGAATCCGAGCTGACCATCGAGTCTTGAGCTTCTGGTCCATGGACTCGGAGTAGAGTAAGAAGGGCTCCACGTCGGGCTCGAAGCTCAACTGCGCGGGCTCGACCTTTCGCCCGGTCAATTCTTCCACCTCCTTTACCGCTGCGGAGAGGTCGAGTTCGCCGATTCGACCTTCCTTGCGGTGGGCTTCGAAATAGTCGTCGGGCATGATGCATCGAGCGTGAAACAGCCGTTTGAGCTCTCGAGCCGCGGCGGGAAATGGCAGTTCCGAGAAACCCATGAACGCGTTGACCGCAACGAAGTTACGAAGGGTCCACAAAGGCGCCAGCCGACCGCACGCATCCTTGATCGCGCTCTGCAGATCTCGAGTTTCGCTCGTTTCAGAAGATTGGAGTACCGATTCAGTCGTCATGTTGCTGTTTCCTTTGCCCTGCGGTGTTAGCGAGAGGGCGCGAGCGGCCAAACCCGTTCGACGAGCCGATTGAAGCGGGTGCCGATGTAGAACCCGTAGAACGCCCGGACGTAGAAGTGCCGTCCAAAGCGGGTCTGAGCCAGAACCGGAAGCATCGTCTGGAGCAACAGGACCAGCCCGAAGCCGACGAGGATGGCGACGGCCAGACCCATGGGTGTGGGACGCGCGTCGGGAAGGCTCGGTCCGAGGAACCATTGAAAGCCGGCGGCCAGAATGAAGTAGAGGATCACGAGTCCCGCGCCATTGCGAAGCGCCATCAAGGTAGACCGCGCTTTACGGGGCGATAGGCTCTGGGCCGTGACCACCATCTGGGCGATCGCCATCGCCAATACGGTACCCAGCACCAGAATGCCGGGCTTGTGCCCGATGCCCACATTCGAAGCCGTGGCACCGGTGAGGACGAGGCCAGTGCCCACGACCAAGCCGAACAGCATGAGGAGAAGCTGAAATCCAAATGACGGAGGTCTCGCATCGTGTGGCTGGCTTTGGGTCGACTTCACGGTGGAAGACGAACTCAAGAATGCGTGCGCCTTGTAAAAGGAGTGTCCAACGATGTGCATGGTGGCCACCGCGAATGCACCGAGGCCGATCTGAAGCATCATGAAGCCCATTTGGCCGACCGTGGAGTAGGCGAGCTTTCTCTTGATGTCGGTCTGGGTCAGCATCACCGTCGAAGCGAAGATGGCCGTGAACGCCCCGACCGCCGCAATGAACCACAACGCGGCCGGCACCTGGATGAGGACCGGCGATAATCGAATCAGAAGGAATCCGCCGGCGTTGATGATGCCTGCATGCATCAGCGCTGAGACGGGCGTGGGGGTCTCCATCGTATCCGGGAGCCAGGTGTGCATCGGGAATTGGGCCGACTTGGTCATCGCTCCCAGGACGAAGAGAAAAGCGATGGTCGGGGCGGTCTCCGACGTGGCCAAGCCGTCGGCTTGCTCGAAGATCTCCAGGATTTCCAAGGTCTGGAGTTCGATGTACGTGAGCACGAAGCCGACCAACAAGAAGAGGTCACCGAGACGGCTGATGATGAACTTCTTGCGAGCGGAGAATTGGGCCGCTGGCCGCTCTCCGTAGAACGTCAACAGCTTGTGAAGGCCGAGACTCGAAAGCACCCATGCAGTCCACAAGAGAACGAGGTTTCGAGCGATGAGCAAAAACAACACCATGGAAACCGTGAACGCGAGCCACTGTGAAAAGCGCGCTTGCCCGGGGTCTCCGTCCAGGTATCGGACCGAATATCGACTGACCACGAGACCGATGAGACACACCATTACGAGGAGCAGGACCGAGAGTCGGTCCACGTAGGCGCCGAATGTCAGTTCCGCAGGACCTAGCACCAAGATGCCGACGACTTGGTCGCTCGGGCCGGTGGCCAGTACACCCACCAGAGCGAGGGTTGCGGCGACGAGCGCCAGACCCATCGACCATACCGTGACCGAGCGAGCGATGTACGCCGGAAGATGAGCCCAGCGAGATACGACAAAGCCGAGAAGGACGGGTACGAAGGCGGCGACCAAAGCGGACCAAGACGTAATGGGCATGCAATCTCTCCTGTGACAGGAGATGCCTATTACGCGAAAAGGATATCGTCAATCGTGTTTCGCGAAATCGCCAGCGAGAGCCCTCCTCGTTCCATCCTGCAGCGCCACCGGAACCCCCGTCTCGCGGCATCCGATGAGCCATTTGCGCTCGAGCCCCCTTGGCACCGATGGTGTGGTCCCGGGCCAAACCCAATGGATACCCATCTGGTCCGAATGGGGTCCCCGGCGGGAAGCTCGCGGATTTCGGCCCAGTGCTTTACGACGATGGGTGATCTTCGAGATCATCGACCGTCATGGTGCGCATGGAACAGATGCGGGGGTTGGTGGCCATCATTGCCGTGGTCTGCGTGGGCCACGTGTTGGTGGTGGGCCGCAGCATCATCCTGCCCTTGGTCTCCGCCCTCTTCCTTTGGTACCTCCTTTCGGCCCTCGTCGATCTGATGGCGCGGCTCCCGGTCCGGCTCCCGTACTGGATTCGGCTGGTCCTGGCGGTCGCGGTGGTGGTCGGCGTCATCGCATTCCTTTCGAGCATCGTGGCGGAGAGTGTGCGGTCACTGGCGCAGAAAGTGCCGGAGTACCAGGCGGAGCTCGGGACACTCCTGCAAGATCTCTTGGCCGCCTTGGGGCTGCCGGCGCGAGCACTCCGGGAAGAGTTCTTGCCCCAGAATTTGACCAGCATCCTCACCCGAGCGCTCTCCGGCGTGACCTTTACCCTGAGCCAGTTGGGCGCGGTCCTCTTGTACACGGGATTCCTTCTGGCCGAGGCCCACACCTTTGAACACAAGGCCCATTCGTTGGGATTGAGCCCCGAGCGAGAGGCCGCGTTGATCCTGGCGGCGCGTCGGATCGGGGGGCAGCTGCGCTTCTACGTGGCGTTGAAGAGTCTCACCAGCGGATTGATCGGCAGTATCTCGTTCATTCTGCTGTGGGCCTTCGATGTTCAATTCGCGGCATTTTGGGGAGTGACCACGTTCGTCTTCAACTTCGTGCCGTACGTTGGATCGTTCCTGGCGGTGCTCATGCCCGTGCTGCTCTCGCTGCTTCAGTTCGAGACCTTTGCGGCGACCCTGGCTCTCCTGGTGCTTCTGGTCTCCGCCCAATTCCTGGTGGGCAACATCTTCGAGCCTCGCCTGATGGGGCATCAGCTCAACCTGAGCCCCTTGGTGATCCTGTTGTCCCTGGCGACTTGGGGTGCGCTTTGGGGTGTGCCCGGGATGTTTTTGAGCGTGCCGCTGATGGTGGCTTCCATGATCGTGCTCTCCAAATTCGAAACCACCAAGCCTTTGGCGATCCTGCTGTCCGAGCGCGGCATCGTCTGAGTCGGTCGAAGGCCACAACATGCTTGCAACGAAAATAATCTATTGATTATACAAATAACCAAGAATCGAATCGCTGGGGAGCAGGCTCTGCGGCTTCATTCCGGGATCTTCTCCAGCATGGTCGAATGATGAAGGTTCGGCAGGAATGTCGATATGAACTGTTCGGTCTTTCGGTTTGCCGAAGGATCGAGGAGAACACCGGATAATTCGCTTTAAAAGAGCCCCAGGACTCGGGAAAGCAGGTTGACTCCGGAGACCGGAGGCTGCACTCAGCTCCTCGGTTCGGGGTCAGGTCGAAGGACCTGAAGGGGAAGCTGGTGAGAATCCAGCGCGGACCCGCCACGGTGAACGTCGTGGTCTCGTCAGGAAGCCACTGAAGGCATCGCTCGCAAAGCGGGTGACCCTTTGGGAAGGCGACGAGACCAGCTCCAGGAAAGCTGGAGCACGACGTGAGCCCGGATACCCACCCGGATCGAAAAGAACGGACGCCTCGGGGATGGCGGACCGGGTCGAAGCGTTCTGCGCCGGTGGTGGCCCGCACGTGTGGCGGTCAAAACCGACCTTTCCGCGTCACCTGCTCCTTCGTCGTCGGCGTCCTAGTCGTCCCGTCTGCGTCCGTATCGAGGCGCCGGGCCGAAGGGAGCGCGCATGTCCGGGCGAGGGTACAGATGGGGATGCTCCCGAAATCGAGTCACCAGACGGTGGCTCGGTCCAACGCTGTGCCTGCTCGCCGTACCGGCCGTCAATGGTTGGGCGATGGCCGATCCAGAGGGGCTCGGAGGCTCTGACGAGACGGCATCGGGGACGCTCGAGGCGGTGGAGGGTGGTCTCGACGTCATCACCGTCCAGGGGCGTGACGCCCGGGACGCACCGCTTTCTCCCCGGGGCGATGCGCTCATCGAGTTGCAGAACCGACCGCTTCGGTTCGAGACATTGGGCGACGTACTGCTCGAGGCACCGGGCATACACGTCTTCAATGCAGGAGGGATTGCGGCTACCCAGTCCGTTTCGGTGCGCGGCTCCGAATTCGACCAGGTCACGGTTCTCGTCGATGACGTGCCGCTCGTTGGCCCCGATCGAGGACAGTTCGATTTCGGCATCTTTCCGCTGGATGGATTCCAAGGGGTCGAAGTCTTCTACGACAGCGCGCCCATCCGATACGGCGGCGGCACCATAGGTGGGGTGATTCGACTCATCCCGAAGCGCATTGAGCAGGGACAGGCCATCGCTGAAGCCGGCGCCGGATCCTTCGACACCTACCGGACCCGAGGACAGATCGAGGCGGCGTCCCCATCATTCAGTGGCGTCCTGTCGGGAGGATATCTTCGATCCGACAACGACTTCTTCTTCCTGGACGACGGAGGAACCCTTCTCGGACCCGAAGCGGAAAACGACGATACGGTTGAGCGGCGAGAAAACGCGCAAGTGCAGCGGACCAATGGGTTCGGATACGGGACCTGGGAATCTGGACCCCATCGGCTCGCGTTGCTTGGACTCGTATTTCATCAAGAAGCGGGCGCTCCCGGGGCGGCCCTGAATGTCAGTACCGAATCGGACGAAGTGAGAACCCAGGCGTTCGGCTCGCTCGGTTATCGGTTGCGGACGGCGGTGGCGGGGATGGAGCTGGATGCATTCGCCACCGCGGCGGTCGGTCGTGACCGGCTGCGCTTTCGTGATCCCCTCGGAAGGATCGGGCTGGGTCAAGAGGACAGCCGGGATGTGTTTCTGAGCGTGGACGCCCGAGGCGGAGCGTTCTTGCGGGTGGCTCCATGGCTCAACGTAGGGAGCACCGTGTTCTATCGAATGGACGATCTGCGTCCGAATGACGAGTTCGCGGTTCCCGGGGATCAACCTTCATCGAGGGATACCTTGACCGTCGCCGGCGAGGTGCTCCTCACGGCGGTGGGGGCTCCGATTCCGATGTCTCTTCGGACGTCGGTGTCGGGCACCTTCACCGAAGCTCGCATCTCCACCAGTCGACTTCAGGAAACGCAAGTTTCGGAGATCAGTGATTCGGTTCCTTTCTTTCGGATCGAAGGAAGGCTCGAGCCGTTCCCGTGGCTCGAGCTGACGTCGAAAGTCAGCTCCGGCATCCGTCTCCCCACTAGCCTCGAGCTGTTCGGCAACCGCAACACCATCCGAGGCGCCTTCGATCTCGAACCGGAGCGGTCCCTGGCTGCCGACGCCGGGGTTCGGCTCGCGACAACCTTCGGGCCGCTCGATGTGGTGGTGGACGCATCGGTCTTTTGGCGTCGGGTCCGGGACCTGATTCTGGCTCGCCGGACATCTCAGTTTCAGATCACGTTCGAGAATGCGCGAGAAGGTGAAACGTTGGGTCTGGAGGCGCTGACCCGCTTCGACCTCTTCGACCAGCTCACGTTCACCACGAATGTGACGTGGCTCGACGCGCCCTTCGACAATCGAGGCTTCGACCGTCAGCAGCCTTTGAGGATCCCGGTTCGGGTGTTCCATCAGACACGGGTTCGGTTCCCGATATCCACCTTCCTGAACGAACTCAGCTTCCTGGGAGAGGTCGCCCATCGAAGCGGCTTCTTTCCGGACTCGGCGAATCTCGTGGACCAGCCGAGTTTCACATCCATCAACGCCGGGGCCCAAGCCAGCTTCTGGGCCGACCGGTTCACCTTCGCGGTGGTCGGCTCGAACCTGACCGACGCCCGCGGCATCGATCTTCTCGGTTTTCCGCTGATGAGTCGCTTCATCGAAGCCACTCTTCGTTGGAGAACCGACTTCTAGACAAAGGAATCTCTTCATGATCGCCCCGAACTCGAAAACCTCTCCGAAACACCCACGCCTTCTGCTTCGCTTGTCTGCTGCATGGATTGCCAGCGCGGCCTGCTTCATGGCCTGCGCGGATGACGAGGGGCCCGACGAAGATCCCGGGGACATGGCTACAACGGACATGGCGGCCCCCGACTTGGGCATGATGGATTCTGGGATGGTCGATGCCGGGATGCCGGACGCGGGGGGCGAACCCGGACCGGACGCTCCCACTTTCGGGGTGGTGCGAGGTGACTTTTCCACCACGTCCATAGCGGTCCTGGCACCGGACGGTTCCATCTTGGATCCGGCCATCTTGGACTCGGGGAGCACGCCCCCCGGCCTCACCACCGCCTTGTCCGGGGATGTGGTGCTCGCCAACGTTCGGCCCGCCGACGGTGTCTTGAACATCGTCGACCGGTTGATGACCGACGCCGTCACCCGCTTCGAAATCTCCACCGAGACCGTATTGGGTCAGGTATCGGCTCAGCCTTCCGAGAGCTTTGCCTCGAATCCCCAGGACTTCGCGCTGGTCGCGGACGATTCGGGCTGGATCAGTCGTTTCAACGTGAACCTGGATGAGACTGCAGATCCACTGGACCAGGGCAATGACATCGTGGAGTTCGATCCCACCACCTTCGAGCTGACGGGAGAACGCGTCGACCTGTCGTCGTTCGATTCGACCGGAACCGCTCAGACCGATGACGGGCCGGCGGAAGTGGACGTCTTCGCGCGCCCGGGACTGGTGGCACTTCGGGGCGATACGCTCGTTGTCGGCCTCACGCTGCTGTCATTCGGCTTTGATGCAGCTTCTCAGGGCTTTGTCGCCTTGGTGGATGTGGAAACGTCGAACGTGGTGGGACTCGAGCTCCCAGAAGGCCTGCAGAACTGCGGAGATGCTCGGGTGGTGCCGGAAACCAGCGACTTGGTCATGATCGGATGCCAGGGATTTGCACAGCCTTTCGGCGATCCGCCCCAGGTTCGGGCCTCCTCCGGGGTCGTCGTCGTACGGGTGTCGGAAGACGGCGCCGGGGAGATCGTCAGTACTTGGAGACCCAACGCCGATGAGAGCCTCGCCCTCTCGGTGCAAAACGTCCTGCCCATCGACGAATTCACGTTCGTGGGGAATGAGTTCGGGGCTTTCGGCGTCAGCGGCGACGAGATCTTCGTGGTGGATATCGAGGCGGACACCCAAGCCCTGCTGTTCGAGGCGGACGAAGCGTTCTCCGTGGGCATTCCGGCGTTCGATCCCGAAACCGGGCTCCTGATCCTCCCCGATGCTTCCGCCTCCGATGGAGGCCTCCGACGCTTCACCCTCGGGGCCGATGGACCGTTCACCCCCCTCGAGACCATCACTTTCACCGACGGTCCGCTTCCGCCGCGGCGTGTGTACCTCCTCGATTGAGTTCAGCGCTGTGACCTCTTTGGAGACTGGTCGTCGATTCGCGGTCATAGGCGACCATCTCCCGTCCCCTG
This sequence comes from Myxococcota bacterium, assembly GCA_050331295.1. Lineage (GTDB taxonomy): Bacteria > Myxococcota > Kuafuiibacteriia > Kuafuiibacteriales > Kuafuiibacteriaceae > Kuafuiihalomonas. Next base: position 130,700 of record JBHJGZ010000001.1, read on the forward strand.
GACCTGGTCACCAGCCCGGTGCTAGGCCGGGCCATGCGGAACGCCATCTCGTTGACGCTCTTGCTCACGACGCGCATCGTCTCCTCTGCGGCCGCTGCTCACGAGGCCCACACCGAGCCGCCGACCCAGGTCGGGGTCCTTCTCTTCGATGGCGTTCAGATCATCGATTTTGCCGCGCCGTACGAGGTGTTTGGTCAAGCCGGATTTGGTGTCGTGACCATCAGCAGAAAGGGCGAAGCCGTCACCACTGCGATGGGTCTGGAAGTCTCGCCGGACCACAGCTTCGAGGATGCGCCTCCGATGGACGTTCTCCTGGTGCCCGGTGGGAACGTGGAGAATGCCGCGGCGGACCGTCGGACCCGGGCGTTTCTTCGGGACCGGGCGGGAGCTGTGCGGCACATCCTTTCGGTGTGCACGGGCGCCACGATAGTGGCTGCGGCTGGGCTCTTGGATGGGAAGAGGGCCACCACTTTTCATCGAGCCCTGAACGGCTTCGAAGAGCGATTTCCGAAGGTTCAGGTGATCCGGGACGTACGCTGGGTCGATAACGGAAAGATCATCACCTCGGCCGGACTTTCTTCGGGTGTCGACGCATCGCTTCACCTGGTGGCTGTAGTCCAGGGCGAGGAGCGGGCCAGGACGGTGGCACTCCACCTCGAATACGACTGGTCACCGTCCGGCGGCTTTGTCCGAACTCGCCTCGCCGATCGGCACTTGCCGCAGCCCGACGTGGACTGGCCCAAGGGCACCTCGATCCGGCGCACGGTCTCTTACGGGACTGCAGACCGTTGGACGCTGCGCTTCGAGGTGCGAAGTCCAGCTTCCGCTGACTCCGTTCAGGACCTCATCATCCGGGCAATGGACAACGAACCAGGCTGGCAGCGATCCGAGTCCACGACGTGGAGAAAGGCGCTGGACGCAGGGGACGTCGTCTTATCCCTCCACCGGACGAACGACGCCGCGAACAAACACGAGTTCGAAATGATCGTGGAAGTACTCGGACCGACGTCGGACTCCGAAGCGCCGTGATGCAGCGGGACTAGTCTATCCAATGGAGCACATCACGAATCACGGACCAACGGGGCTGATCCGATTCGGAACCCGCGCCCGAGATCCAGTGTTCATACAGAGCATGCATGGTTCCGTCCTTGGCCTTGCGAGGCCCAGTCTCCGAGGAAGACGCCGGCCCCGACCCCGAGGACCAGTCCGGTCAGGATTTTCTGCGTGAAGGACACGGCGACCCCATGGTCGGACCGTCAGGTCGAGGCGGGCTGGAGGCAAGTGCGTCTCGGTCCGCCGTCACGTCGGCGATGATAGACGCGCCGACCGATGCACAAACGGATGCTCACCGGTGCCCCGCGGGCACACGAGGGCCGACGGCGGTCCCGGACGCCGGAAGTCCGCTGCGGATCTCGGCCAGGATACGCCGGGAGAGGTCCTCGTCACCGAACGTGCCGACTCGAATCTTCACGCTCGTCGCATCTTTGGTCTCCGACTCCAAGGTGATGGAGATGTCCTTGTCCTGGGCGGTGGAGGCCTGGAGCTTCGCATACACGCCATCCTTTTTTCGGGAGCTGATATTGAATTCCAGACGGTCGAGGGCGGCTTCGGTGGCCTCGAAACTAGCCTGAAGTGGCGCTTCGAGCTGGGCCTTCAACTCCCCTTTGTACCAAGCATAGCCAGCGGCGCCTCCGGCCGCACCGGCGCCGGCCACCGCCACGGCTGCGCAGCTGGTGCACGAGAACACTGAAAGCAGAGAAATCAAGGACCGCACGTCGATGAAGACGACCTGCCGAAGAACCGAAAGGCAACGACTCTCTCCTCGGACCGAAAGGGGGAGGCGTTCCAGTTGCAGACTCTACGCACACGTTGCGTTCGCGCAAAAACAGCGACTAATGTCAGGCAAAGCAGACACTGTTGGCTGTCAGTATCGGTTGACCGAACATAGGACATACGAGATAAGCGCGGAGCTCTCGGACGGGTCGCCCGAGGGACCTCGGGCGACCGGCTCTTCCGGAGCGTGACGGGGTGGAACTAAGACGGGGAGCCATACGGGTCCCATGGAACTTGGAGGAAAATGATGGCTGATTTCGATGATCCGGACCGGGTGTGGCCAACCGGTTTGACGCTTAGAGAGGCCGAGGAACTGCACAAGTATCTCATCGACGGCACGCGCGTGTTCTTCGTGGTGTCGGTGATCGCGCATATTCTGACGGCGGCCTATACGCCGTGGCTGGGATGAGGAGCACTCCATGAACAATGCAAGGATCTGGACAATCGTGAATCCAAGCGTGGGCGTGCCGATCTTCTTCATCGGTGTCATGGTCACTTCGCTCTTCATCCACTTTCAGGTGCTCACCACCACGACCTGGTTTGGTGAGTTCTGGGCGGGTTCCAGCGGAGATGTAGCCGTCCAGGTGGACAGCGATTGAACTCATTGACCGCCTAGGGTCCGCCCAATCGGAGCGGACCCTGGGCTTACCAGTCACGGCGAGGCACCAAAGAAGAGGAGAGGTCCGATGATCGCGTACGCAGGGATGTTTCAAGACGAAGAGAAAGCAAAGACGGCCGTTCAAGACTTGATGGACAGTGGTTTCAACGATGGCCAGGTGGTTCATCTCGAACCGGCACGCGGTCCGACCCTCAACGACGAGTTGAAGCAGGCCCATCACCACGAGGTGTTGAACGGCGTGGCGAGCCGGGTACGTACGAGCCTCGAAGCAGGCCACCATGTCGTGGCGGTCAATGCACCCTTGGGCAATGGACAGCTCGCGGTCGACATCTTGGAAAGCAGTGGAGCCGAAAAGATCGTGAGCGGCGGAGAACGCGACGTGAAGTTCTTTTCGCAGGCGTTTGGTCTTCCGCTCTTGAGCTCGCGGCGCATGAAAGGAGAACTGTCGGATCCGCATCCATTCTCCTCTCTGTTCAGGATGCCCCTTCTCGCCACACCCCGCGGCCAGCGACGGGCGAGCTTCGGCATTCCGCTCCTCACCAAGGGCCGTCGGAGTCGTTCCCGCATCGGATTCCCGCTCCTCACGAAGGACCGGACCCACATGATGTCGTTCATCCCGTTGGTCATCCGGACCAAGGCCCGGAAGCGGCGCCGCTGACCGGCCGAACCTGCCACGGCCGAAATCGCCGAACATGAACGGACTCAGCCAGACATTGTTCCGGGCCTGGATGAAGCTCGGACCCCGCTTTCTTCCTTTTGCGGACGTCGCGACGCCGGATCTGCCCCTGACCCGACTCCTGCGCCTTTCTCTGTTCCAGGTATCGGTCGGGATGGCCATGGTCCTCCTGGTCGGGACGCTGAATCGCGTCATGATCGTGGAGCTGGGCGTCCCGGCAACCTTGGTCGGCTTCATGATCGCGCTGCCCTTGGTCGCGGCACCTTTCCGCGCGCTGATCGGCTTCAATTCGGATACCCATCGCTCTCAGCTGGGCTGGCGGAGGGTGCCGTTCATCTGGAAAGGTACCCTCGCAACGTTTTCTGGTTTCGCCATCATGCCCCTGGCTCTTCTCGTGCTGGCCGGGAAAGGCCAGGCCGACGTGTGGCCAGCCTGGGTCGGACAGGGTTCGGCCGCCCTCGCCTTCGTTTTGGTGGGGGCGGGTGTTCACACCGTCCAGACCACCGGTCTTGCGTTGGCAACCGACCTCACGCCGCCGGAGTCCCATCCCAAGGTGGTGGGCCTGATGTACGTGATGTTGTTGGTCGGCATGATGATGAGCGCGATGGTGTTCGGGGCGCTCCTCTCCGATTTTTCCCATGGCCGGCTGGTGCAGGTGATTCAAGGGGCGGCGGTGGCCACCATGGCCCTCAACGGTCTCGCCATGTGGAAGCAGGAGGTGCGGAGGCCGCCCCGAGGTAAGGCCCCAGCCATGCGCGACCCTACGTTCGTCGAGTCGTGGGCCACCTTTTGCGAGGGCGACCACACCATGCGGCGTCTGATCATCATCGGCATCGGGACGTTGGCGTTCGGGCTGGCCGACGTGCTCCTGGAGCCTTTCGGCGGGCAGGTGCTGCATCTACATGTGTCCGACACGACCAAGCTCACCGCCCTGTTCGCCCTTGGGGGCCTCTTCGGGTTCGGCTACGCCTCGTACGAGCTGAACCGCGGCGGCGATGCCTATCGCGTCAGTCTCGCCGGCGCGTTCCTCGGTCTTCCCGGCTTCTTGATGATCCTGGCAGCATCCCCACTGGGGCTGTTGTGGCCGTTTCTGTTCGGGAACTTCTTGATCGGCTTCGGAGGCGCGCTCTTTGGGCACGGTACCCTCACCGTCACCATGAATCGGGCTCCCAAATCCCAAGCTGGGCTCGCCCTGGGGGCTTGGGGTGCGGTGCAGGCCACAGCGGCCGGGATCGGCATGGCCCTCAGTGGCGCGATCCGCGATGTAGTCAATGCGACAGCTGGTCGGTCCGCCGGCGATGCGGTCGGATACAACACGGTGTACGCACTCGAGATCCTTCTCTTGGTGGTCACCATCTCGGTGATCCTGCCGCTGGTCGGCCGCGGGGCGCGTCGAGCGACCTCCACGCCGGAGGATCTTCCCGTGCCCCTGGAAAGCGCCGCCCGGCAAGGTAGCGCTCCCACCTGACGAGGAGAAGAAGGCATGCCGCAGCGAACCATTCTCGAAGTTCCGGATCCGCGACTTCGTCTTCCTGCCACGCCGGTCGAGGATTTCGATGAGTCCTTGAAGACGCTGGTCGCTGACCTGATCGACACGCTCCACCACAGCGGCACCGCCATCGGTCTGTGTGCGCCTCAGGTGGCCGATCCTCGTCGCGTGCTGGTGATGGATCTGTCTTCTCGCCGCTGCGAACCCCAGGTCTATATCAACCCGGTCATCCAGTCCCGGGCTCGATTTACGTTCGCGGAGGAAAGCTGTCTTTCGGTACCTGGCGTCTTGGTCAACGTGTGGCGTGCCACGAGAGTTCTCGTCCAGGCGCAAGACCCGACGGGCGCGCCCTTCGAGCGGGAGCTCGATGGTCTACACGCCGTATGTCTTCAGCACGAGATGGATCACTTCGCTGGAAAGCTTCTGGTCGACCGCATGTGGTTCTTGCAGCGCCTCCGATTCAACCGGCGTTTGGCCCGGGCCTGAAGAACTTTACGACCTCTTTCACGAAAGCTTCGGGAATCCAGCGTCTTCCGTTGGGATCCACGCCAGTCCGCACGATGACGAGGTCCTTCTCGGGAACGATGGTGACATACTGGCCCTTGTTTCCGGCGGTGGTGTAGGTTCCCGGAGGGACTCCTTCGAATGTATCGAGCAACCAAAATTGCGCACCGTAGCCGCGGGTTTCGGGTTCCGCCGACCGCGCCGGTGCCGGAGCGGCTACGAACTCGGTCCAGCCTTCGGGCAAGACTCTCTCGCCTTGCCAGACGCCCTGTTGCAGATGGAGCAGCCCGAATCTGGCCAGGTCCCGGGCCGTCGTATAGACCTGGCTCGAGCCGACAAAGTTTCCTCGGTGGTCCATCTCCATTCGGGTGTGGTGCATTCCGATCTTCGAGAAGAGCTCGTCATACGGAAAGCGCATGTAGGTCAGGTCATCGCCGAGCACGGCACGAAGGGCCCGGAGTGCCAAAAGGGTATCGTTGTTGGCATACTTCCATCGGGTATTGGGCTCCGCAACGAGAGGGGTGGTGGTGGCGGCGCTGATGACGTCCTGACCTCCGAAGTAGATGGCGTTGGTATCAGAGCCCTGACTCATCAGGCCGGACGACATATGGAGCAAGTTCGCGAGAGTGATACGCTGTCGCGGGTCCTGAAAGTGTGACCATTCCGGGATAGGCGCGGGTTCATCCACCGACAGGAGACCCTTGTCGACCGCGATGCCGATCAGCGCGGCAGAGATGCTCTTGGCGGTGGACCAGGTGCGGTATCCGGTGTGAATGCCGAAGCCCTCTCGGTAGCGCTCGGCCGCAATCTGTCCTTCACGCACGATGACCACGCCTACCGTGACCGTGCCGTCGCCGAACGTCGCTCCATCGAAGGCCTCCTCCAGCAATCGACGTTGGGCTCGGTTGGGACGGGGTCGAGCGCGGTCGCCGGTCGGGAAAGGAAGGCCTTCGACATCGGGCGGGGGGGCCCTCTCGATGTACGGGAGGTGACCGACGTCGGCCTCGGTCCAGTGTGGAGGCAGCAGCGTGCAGCCTACGTCTTCCCGGAAAGCGGCCACCATCGTCTGGCCTCGGTGGTCCGTCGAACGGACCAGGCGACGGCGCTCGTCGATTTCGGGCGGAGGAAGGTCCAGCGGAGCGAGGTCCACGAGTTCGACTTCCAGGATGTCTTGAACGGGTCGACCTGCAAAGAAGTGGGCAGAACAGGTGAAGAGGGCCTGATACCCCGCCGCAACCTCCTCGAGGTCTGCCGCGCCGGCTGGGCGATGAAAGACAGGTTGCGCGGGGGATACGGACGGAACGAGGATCCAGAGGCCGAAGAGTAAGGGCCATCGATGACGCATTCCTCGAGCCTGACGTGCCCCGATGATGAAGCCAACCCCGTACCGAGGAAGGGATGCTCTACACGTGGGGACGCGTGTGCCACCAATCGGGCCCGCGGGGCGCCGTACACTCCAGGTGGGCGCGATCCCATTCCAGCAGGTCGGCGGCAGCACCGTGCGTACTCTTCAGGAAGGTCATCAGCGTCGCATCGGGCTCCGCTGCCGCCTGGACCGCCTCGTACGGCAAGACGAATTCGCCGAGTTGGGCCTGCCATGCCGCGGAATCGGGCTGGACCTTCGCCTGGCTGTATCCCTCTGGAGTGGGGTATGCGTATCCATAGAACAAGGGTGTAGGGGAGGCGCGATTGCCGAGCCACAGACCGCAGCTGGTGACCTCGTGGGAATAGGCTTCCTGCGCGACGTCGTCCGGAAAATTTGGGACACCACCGCCGTGGGGCGGGGCAACGCGACCGGAGAAGCGGGTCACAGCCAGGTCGAAGCTGCCCCAAAAGAAATGGACCGGACTCGCCTTTCCGAGAAAACCGGCCCGGAAACGCGAGAACACGCGATGCGATTGCAGGAGGGTCCGCCAGAGCACGTGCGCGTGCGCCCGCTCGTAGCTGGCGTGCTGCTCATCCTCGGGAAACGGCGTTGCGTCGGGGATTTCGTTCGGGATCGGGTGAATCTCGACCGGCATTTTCGCCGACCTCATCGCCTCCATGACTTCACCATAAAACGTGGCGACCGACTTCGGTTCGAGCCTGATGTCCTGGGTCGTTCCGGTGGTGGTGGTCAAACGAAGGACGTGACCGATGAAGTCGAAGGTGAATTCGAAGCCTTCGTGCTGGTAGGGCACCAAGGACGTGGTGAGCCCGGTGGACGAAACGTAGAAGGGAACGCTCCACGAATGGTTCAGCCATGGGGACTGAACCATCCGAATCTTCCCGACGATCTGAGTCCACAGGTGAAGCGTTTCGAGGGTGTCGGTCCATTCGGGGGTTGGGAGTTTGGGCCAAGGATTGGGCGCTGCGCTGCTCATGTTCCACCCCACTATCGACTCATGCTCGAGCTCTCATCCAGCCAAAAGAAGGGCGGTCTTGGACCTGCGGGGAACCAGGCGGAGAGAATTTAGGTGGCAAGAGGTACAAGCACATGAAAGAGCCACCGCGATGGGACGGCTCGATCAAAAGATCTCATTGGTCACGGGCGGAGCCCGGGGAATCGGTGAGGCCATCGCGCGAGCGTTCGTGGCCGAGGGCGCGTCGTGCGTGGTGGCCGACATCGACGTCGAGGGAGGCGAGGCCTTGGCGGCTCAGTTGGGGGAACGGGCCACGTTCCGTGAACTCGACGTTCGCGACGAGCAGGCGTGGCGACGCGTGATCTCGGACATCGAAACTCAGTTCGAGCGGCTGGACGTGCTGGTCAACAATGCTGGCATCACCGGCTTCGAGCACGGTGCGCTCCCGCACGACCCCGAGCACGCGTCCCTGGAAGCCTGGCGGTCCGTGCACGCGACCAATCTGGATGGGACCTTTCTTGGCTGCAAGTACGCGATCCGGACAATGCGCCGTACCGGCCGAGGATCCATCATCAACGTGTCGTCACGCTCTGGAATGGTCGGGGTTCCTGCGGCCGCCGCCTACGCGTCGTCGAAGGCCGCGGTTCGAAACCACACCAAGACCGTAGCGCTATACTGTGCGGCCGAAGGCTTCGAGATCCGATGCAATTCCATACACCCGGCCGCGATCCTGACGCCGATGTGGGAGCCGATGCTGGCCGCTTTTCCAGATCGTGACGCCGCGCTGAAAGCGCTCGTCCGAGACACGCCCCTTCGCAGGTTCGGGCGACCCGAAGAGGTGGCGGCGGTTGCGGTTCTCCTCGCGTCCGAAGAGTCCGCCTATATGACGGGTGCGGAAATCCAGATCGACGGGGGAATTCTCGCAGGCTCGGTGACGGTGCCCGGGGAATAGGCGAGCAGATTCCTTCCACCGAACAACCCGGCCCCGGGCGGGCTTGTTCGGCCCGGACGCGCATTCCGACGATAGAAATTGCCTCCGCCCGGCACTATGCCTTGGTGGCGCCATGAATTGCGACGGGCCGGTCACCGTGTTTTTGACCCGGACCATCCGCGCGGGGAAAGAAGCGGAGTACGAGCAGGTGCTCGCGCCCCACCTCGAGGAGGTGCAGCGGGCGAGGGGTCATCTGGGGATGAACGTCTTTCGCCCCGGACCAGGGAGCCGCGTCTGGAGCTTCATCTTCAAGTTCGACCACGAGGCGCATCTGCGGGCTTGGCAGAGTTCATCGGAAATGGCGGCATGGAACCGTCTGGTGGCACCCTTTACGGAGGAAGCCCACGAGAAGACGCTGTGCGGGCTCGAAACCTGGTTTTCGCTTCCGGGCCTCGGAGTGGTCTCTCCACCCCCGAAGTGGAAGATGGCGGTGGCCACGTGGCTGGCCATCTATCCCACCATCACGCTGCTGCTTCTGGCGTTCGGTCCTCAGCTGTCGCAGATTCCGCTGCCCGCTCGAACCCTGATCATCACCGGCGCACTGGTGCCGCTCATGACCTTCGTCATCATGCCGAAAGTGTCGGAGCTCCTCCGTTTCTGGCTGTATTCGGGCTTGAACAAAACCTCGCCCATTCACGAGGTGCCCACCGGTCCGGTGGTTCAAGGCAGGCGCTTCACCACTTCGGATGCTCTTCGACCACCAGGCCCTGGAGCCCGGTGAGGTAAGTCCCGGCGTGCTCCCGGGCCGCGAGGCCACCAGGGGTCTCGAGGGCTTGGGCGTAGGCTTCGGCGCTGGTGGCGGTGAGTTCAGCCACGACGTCGAACGCGGGCTCGCCTCCGGTCAGCGGGTCTTGCACGGCGATGTTGTACGTATATGACGTGACGACACCCTCACCGAATGCCTTGACCATCTCGACGTGCTTCTCCTGCTCGGCCTTCAAGGCCTCCAGCGTCATCCCTTCCGCCTTCTTGGCAAAGAACATGAATTTCACCGACATTGTTTCCCTCCGGCGCCGCGCCGCAGCTCCTCCGGTTGCCTATCGGTCGCGAAGCCGACGGTCGAACGATTTTGGAGGCTGGTGACGCTGCGCCGCGCGTGATCGGTGCCCGGTGCCGGTTCGGTGCATCCGTCGGGGGTTCGTGGTTCGAATGACAGTTCGTTCATGTTGGATCGGATCCGCTCGACCCTGACCCTCGGGTGCCTCGTCATGTCTTGGAGCCTCTGGGCAACCCCAACGTGGGCCTCGGGAAAGAGACCGGTGCCTGATTTGGCGGGTGTATGGGCGCAGCTCCAGGTCACCACTTCGGTCGTGGATGTCCCGTTCAAGGGGCGTGCCGAAACCGAGCTCCGAAGCCTGGCCCTGCTGGAGGTTCAGCAAGACCATCGAGAACTCTCAATCCGAGAGACGATTTGTAGCCTTCAGTCCCAGGGACCCACGCCCATCATCCAGACCGCCTATCCGCCCCGTTTTCGAGATGCGTTGTCTGGCCACGAACGGAGCGCTGTCTTGACGTACGACGGAGGGGCATGGCGCTACACCGAGCCCAAGAGCTACCGCACCAACGGAGCCCGACTGCGGGACCCGCCGGGAGAACGCTTGCCGGAAGAGCCCGAGGATCCGCGGGTGCTCGATGCCGACCACGACGGAAAGCCGGGCCTCACGGTTTTGGTGAGGGGATGGGTGGAGGGAGAGGTTTATCTGGTGCAGCGCGGTTGGTCGGAGCTCTCCGGGATCGTCCGCTCTGGTCGTCAGATCGAAGGCCAGGTTGCATGGGCCTCCGAGCAGCGGGTCTTGGACGCGACGTCGCGGCTTCTCACCCGCGCACCGAAAGCCCGACCGCACCCTCAGGACGGCCGAAGCTTCTTCCGCATGGCCCGCGTGCCGCGGCGGGCAACCTGCGCGGAACTCCTCCCTCGCGCCGACCGAATTTTCGGAACGACCGGCCTCGCGCGGCTTTGACCGCCACGCGCCGACCATAAGGCGGCGCGGCCAGCCGGGTTCCGATGTGGGAAAGCGGGCCGGCGCCCGGAGGCATCGATGATAGCCTCGGACCGCATGACTGCTGGCTTCATCGACTCCATCATGGCCCAGACCTGGAGAATCGCTCTCCTCGCGTCGTTGGGCGCAAGCGCTTGCGCAACCACCCAGGCTGGTTCTTCGCCGGCGGATTCACCCCCGGTGCCCGCAGCCTCGGCATCGACCCGGCCCTCCGGCGCCCCTGAGGCCGTCGAGGCACAGGATTATGGACGCACGGTATCGGGTCGGGGCCTGGTTCCCTTCGCATGGCCGTTCGAACCGCCAAAGCGCATGCAGCCGCGAGGGGGGACCACGCGCGGCACCCCGGTCACCCTCGCCTCATCGACCGCCCCGGAGTTCGCCGCGTACCTGGAATCGAGCGCTACGGCTCCGAAGGTTCGGGACCGAAGAGCCATCCTTGCCATGGCTGGAGACTATCGAGTGAGTTTCCAGTTCACCGAAATCGCGGGGTTCGGGGCGGATTACGAGCCTCCGCAGCCCTATTTTTCATGGGGAACGGAGCACGTTCACGTTCTCGAAGACCGCGACGACTTCGTGAGTCTCCAACATACCCTGGTCGTGTACCTTCAAAAGGACGATGGGGGCATCGAGGGACCCATCGTGATCAAGCACTGGCGTCAGGATTGGACGTACGAAGACGATCGAATGCTGGTGTTCGAGTCGCCTCGGACCTGGCGCTCCGTCGTGAGTCCACCGGAGTCGGGTTCTTGGACGCAAGCAGTGTATCAGGTGGATGACTCCCCCCGCTACGAGGTTCGGGGGCGGTGGGTTCATCACCAAGGCGGTGCATATTTTGAAACGAGCTCGGCTCCCAGGCCGCTGCCGCGGCGAGAATTCTCGGTCCGAGGCGACTATGACACCCTCCGGAGCCAGTTCCGCATCACGCTCACCCCGACGGGCTGGGTGCACGAAACGACGAGCCTGAAGGTCGCGGCGGGCGAGCGGGTCCTGGCGCGGGAGATCGGCGTGAATCGCTATGAGCGGATACTTTCTCCCGATGTGGCAGGACCGGCGCGCTCTTACTGGGACGAGACCGGTGCCTACTGGAAGGCGGTCCGACGGGCATGGTCCGACCACAGCCGCGATGAGGTATTGTCGCTTCGAGCGAAGGTCGAGGACAAGAAGCTGTTCGAGCACCACTTCGAGTTCGCGGCTCGCCTGCAGGACGAGGACCTCCCCTCGGCGGAGGTGGAGCGGCATGCCCGAGAGACGGTCGAGAGATTCCTTTCGCAGGAAGGGAAGTAGCCGCCTCCCGTCGTCGAAGGTTCGTGCTCGATGACTGTGCCGAGACGCCGGGCGCCGGGCCTGGATGAGGGCCGGCCGCGCGATCTTGGGCTCAGCATGGCATTGCGGCGCGACGAATCTCGCAGAGGTGGCTGGGTGGATGGTGTCAAGGCTCCGAACTGCACGATTCGCGGTTCCGTGCGTGGTACGCATGTTCTCGTTGCCGCGGACTCGGGGGTCGAAGAGGGTTCATAGAGGATGACCGCGCTTCGACATCAAAAAACAAAAATCGTCGGGACCGTCGGCCCTGCTTCGGATTCCCAAGAGATGCTGGAGCGCCTCATCGATGCGGGACTGAACATCGTGCGACTCAACTTCGCGCACGGTGACCACGCTTCCCACGCCGAGGTCGTGAAGAGGGTCCGTATGGCGGCGGCCGGGAGGGATCGGCGGGTGGCCATCTTGGGAGACCTTCCGGGGCCCAAGATGCGGATCGGGAAGCTGGACCCGGACCCGGTCTGCCTCATCGACGGCGCTCCTTTTTGCCTGACGACCCGAATGGTCGTGGGAGACGAAAGCCATGCTTCGCTCAGCTTCGACGCGCTTCCGAACGTGGTTTCGCCCGGCGATAAGATCTTTTTGAACGACGGCTTCATCCAGCTGAACGTCGAACGCATCGAGGGAACCGACGTGCACACCGTGGTCGCGGTGGGAGGAGAGCTTCGCTCGAACAAGGGTGTGAATTTTCCAGGCATCGATCTCGGCGTGAGCGCATTCACCGAACAAGACCACGAGCACCTTCGCTTCGCCAAAGAGATGGACCTGGACGCGGTGAGTCAGTCGTTCGTGCGGAGCGCCGACGACATTCGCACGGTCAGGCGAGCGGCGCAGGATTTGGATTTCGACCCGCTTCTCATCGCCAAGATCGAGCGAGCGGAAGCGATCGACCACATCGAAGACATCCTGGACGAGGCCGACGGCATCATGGTGGCTCGGGGCGATCTCGGGGTCGAGATCCCCATCGAAGATGTGGCGCCGATTCAAAAACGCCTGATCCGAGCCGCCAACCTGGTGGGGAAGCCGGTGATCACGGCGACCCAGATGCTCGAATCGATGACCCAGAACAGTCGACCTACCCGGGCCGAGGCCACCGACGTGGCCAATGCCATCTTCGACGGTACCGACTGCGTGATGCTGTCGGGGGAGACGGCCACCGGTCGGTACCCGACGGAAGCGGTCGCGACCATGCGGCGGATCGCCGAACGCACCGAACCTCTGGCCAGCAGCTCCGAGCTCGTCAATATCTTGGAACGCGCGAAGACCATGGGATGGCTGAGCAAAGAGGACCTGACGCCATTCACCGCCTTTTGGCTGGCCCGCGAACTGGACGCGTGTGCCTTGGTGGTTCCGACCAAAGATGGCCGCACTCCCCGCCGCATGTCCCGGTTTCGTCCCCAAGTCTGGGTCTTGGCGGTCGCATCGGACGAGGAGATGTGTCGAAAGCTCGAGTTTTCATATGGGGTTCATGGCGTCGTCGGCACCAAGCCTCCCGCGGGGTGGGTGGCGTATGTGCGTACGCTCCTCACGGAGCTCGGGATCAACGGTGATATCGCGGTGCTGGTGCGAACGGCGGCCGGAATCGAAGACGGCTACTCGAGTCACTTCGACATCGTCGATCTCAAGCCAGGGACGGCCGATCTGCGGCCGTAGATCCTCGGATGTGGGCCTTACCCAGTCAGTCTGGAATCGGAACCGGCATGGGTTCGACTTTCCAGATATCCCGGCAGTAATCCTGGATGCTCCGGTCCGAAGAAAACTTCCCCATCCGGGCGGAGTTCAAGATGGACATGCGGGTCCATCGCACCGGGTCGCGCCACGCCTTGGCGACTTCCTCCTGGCAGTCGAGATAGGACTGAAAATCCGCCAGCACCAGATAGGGGTCGTGGTGCAGAAGGTTTTGAACCAGCGGCTTGAAGAGCTCTCGGTCTCCACCCGAGAAGTCACCGAAGCTGATTCGGTCGATGACCGCCTTGAGCTCTGGATTGCCCTCGTAGACGTCGTGCGGCCGATAGCCCTCCGCCTTTCGTTGCTGCACCTCGTCCGTGGTGAGGCCGAATAGAAAGAAGTTCTCGGCTCCCACCTCTTGGCGGATCTCCAGGTTCGCGCCATCCAGCGTTCCGATGGTCAAAGCGCCGTTCATGGCAAACTTCATGTTGCCAGTACCCGAGGCTTCCTTTCCCGCCATGGAGATTTGCTCGGACAGGTCGGCGGCCGGATAGATGTGCTGAGCGAGCTTCACGCTGTAGCCCGGGACGAAGATGACCTTGAGTCGGTCCCGGACGTCGGGGTCTCGATTCACCACCTCGCCGACGGCATTGACCAACTTGATGATCAACTTCGCCATGAAGTAGCTCGGCGCCGCTTTGCCCCCGAAGATCACCGTCCGGGCGGGCGGGTCGTAGTTTGGATCCGACTTCATGCGGTTGTAGAGCGCGATGGCGTGAAGCACGCATAGATGCTGGCGCTTGTACTCGTGGATTCGCTTCACCAGAATGTCGAAGATACTGGTCGGGTCGGTCACGAATCCGGTCCGTTCCTGGATGATCTTGGCGAGATGTTCTTTGTCGGCGATCTTGACCGCCCGCCATTCGTGTTGAAAGGCCGGGTCGTCGGCGAACGCCTCCAGCTTACGGATCTCGCTGTAGTCTCGAATGAAGCCGTCCCCGATGCGCTTCGACACCAATTCGGTGAGGTCTGGGTTGCTCAGCGCTACGAACCGACGGGGCGTCACGCCGTTCGTCTTGTTGCTGAACTTCTCGGGCCACAATTCGAAGAAGTCTCGCAGAACGCTGTTCTTCAAGAGCTCCGTGTGAAGGGCTGCAACCCCGTTGATGGCATGGGACCCGACGCACGCCAAGTGGGCCATTCGCACCGAACGACTTCCCTCCTCATCGATGATGGACATGCGGCGGATGCGGTCGTCGTCGCCCGGAAAACGCCCGCGAACCTCGTCGATGAAGCGCTGATTGATCTCGTAGATGATCTCGAGATGGCGAGGAAGCACGCTTTGGAAGAGGCCCAGAGGCCATTTCTCCAACGCCTCCGGAAGCAGCGTGTGGTTGGTATAGGCCATCGTTCGGGTCGTGATGTCCCAGGCGTGATCCCATTCGAAGAAATGTTCATCGACGAGAAGGCGCATCAGCTCGGCGACCGCAATGGCCGGATGGGTGTCGTTGAGCTGGACCGCGAACTTCCGATGGAAGCCGTCGAGCTCGTCGTTGAGCTGAAACTGAAGGCGAATCATGTCTTGGAGCGAGCACGTGACGAAGAAGTACTGCTGCTCGAGCCTCAAGCGCTTACCTTCCAACGGCTCGTCATTGGGGTAGAGGACCTTGGAGATATTTTCGGAGACGACCATGTCGTCCACGGCCCCGTAGTAGTCTCCCACGTTGAAGGCCTGAAAATCGAAGCGCTGATGGGCTTCGGCCTTCCAAAGACGGAGCAGGTTGCAGTTGCCCACTCTGTAGCCCAGGATCGGCGTATCGTACGCGACTCCGAGGACCTCTCGCTTCGGTATCCAGCGGACCCGATACCGTCCGTTGGGGTCGACCCAGTGTTCCGTGCGACCGCCGAGCTTTACGGTGAAGGTGATCTCGGGACGCGGTACCTCCCATGGATTCCCGAGGTGGAGCCAGGTGTCACTCTGCTCGACCTGCCACCCGTCCCGAATGGTCTGGTCGAAAATCCCGAACTCGTAGCGAATGCCATATCCGATACAAGGAATCTGCAGCGTGGCCAGAGATTCGAGGTAGCAGGCGGCCAGCCGACCCAGCCCTCCGTTTCCGAGACCCGGTTCCGCTTCCTGCTCGACGAGGGCGTCGAGGTCGACCCCCAGTTCTGCGACCGCCTGCCGGGTGTTTTGGGTGAGGCCCAGGTTGAGGAGGTTGTTTCCAAGGTGCGGCCCGAGCAAAAACTCCGCTGACAGATAACACACAGTCCTCGACTGTTTTTCGTAGTACGTATGGCCGGTTTTGACCCAGCGCTCCAGCATTCTATCCCGAATCGTGTACGCGAGGGCCATATACTTGTCGTTCTGTGTCGCGACCTCGGGGAATCGAGCAAGAACGTAGAAAAGGTTGTCTCTGACGGCTTGTTTGATGGCTTCGACCGTGAAACCGGTCCGGACGTCGACTCTATCGGCGGCCGGGGGAGCAGACTCAGACAGGCTGACCATGGCCGGTGTTTCCCACGCCGAGCACCCTGGAGGAAACAGGAAATGCGGCCCGCAGACAGTGCGAATGACGCACCGCCACGCGTTCGGCGAATGGGTACCTTACTCCGCTTAAGGGGCTGATTTCGACGCGGAATCCGTCACGTTTCGCGCTTCGCGGAGCACCTTGGCGGGACTCGTGAAGGCGAAGCCTCGGGCGCCGGTGTTGCTCATCATCACCGATTCCACCAGCGGGACGGAAATTGGCGTGTCGGATGTCCACTCGACCAGCAGATTGGCGCCCGGTCCGCCCTTCCGGTCTCCTTCCGGAATGAAGAAGACCAAGGAACCCAGGGGACCCAGCGTCTTGGGCTCAGTCAAGAAGGTATAAATCAATTCTCCGTCATTATCGTAGTAGTCTGCAAATCGAATGGTCAGAGACCTTGTCAGGTCCGTGTTTCGAATACTGACATTGGCGCTATATTGAGCGATCACACGTTGGTCGAAATGCAGAAGGCTGGAATATACCGGCACGTACAGAAGCTGGCTGCTCCGTTTGTGGACGTCGGAGTCGGGTATCGCGGAGGTTCCCGCGACCAACGGTCGAGATGGGTTGTGTTTCTTCGGCTTGCGATGGGACTGGGCTTCCTCGGGTGGCGAGGCGCAGGACGTCCACCAGACCGCGCAAAGCACGCACAGCACGCCCTTCAGCATATGGTTTGGTACCTGCCATGGTGGCGTTCGAGCAAGAGCAGCCGGACCGATTGGTCTCACAGGTCGGGGGCAAGGATTTCGAGGACGTCGACCAGAGGCTGTCCGGTCGGCGTCGAGAATCGAGTCTGACGGCCGAAGAGAACGGTGGGGGCGGATTCGATTTCGAGAGCTTTCTGCACGTCCTCCGTAGGAGAGGCCTTCAGCAATCCCATCAACCGACATTGATGCGGAATTTGTAGCTCTGAGAAGACCGTGCCCAACGGTTTCTCACCTCGAAGGATCGCGATCTTTGCTTCGGCGGGAAGGATGTCCATCGCAACGATGATGGCTGCTATGGCCGCTGGTCGCCCGGAGACGCCGCGTCGAAGAACGGTCTTTCGGGTATAATATCGGCCCTCCTGACGACTGGTGAGGATCTCGGGATGGATGGTCTGGCGAGTGTGCTGAGACAGTGCGCGGGTCAGCTGTTCATCGCGGTCCAGGAGGCGTCGCAGGGTCGGAGGGATTTCTTCGTGGTTCGCCGGCCGCAACTCGGGCTGCGATGCACCCTTGAAGGCCCAAATGCTTTCGAATCGATGAAAGTTCCAGCCCATCGGTATGCGGGGTTCGGAGAGGCCCAAAGCCTCCCGGACGAAGTTGGCGAAGGCCGGTGCCTGAGCGGGCTGGATCAGAAACCGATGGTCGCCGGGGACGCGAATGGACTCGATGGACGGACCGAATAGCCGAGTCCATTGAGCGTGATTATCCAATCCGAATACGTGCCGGGGCTCGTCTTCCGCGACGAACAGGACGGCGCGTTCCACCGAGAGTGTTCTAGGGCGATACGTCGCCACCGCTCGACGAAGACCGCGGCTCACGGCGTCGCTCCGGCGTTGGTGAAGAGGGATGTCTTCATCCTCGGCATTCCCACGCCCGGTCAGCCAGGCTCGCCCGACCTCGGCAAACGCCCGAACCTGATCGATGAGGTAGCGAGCCCGAATCACTTCCGGCGTGAAGCAATCCACCAGCACCACGAGCTCGACCCGGCGGCCCATGCGTTTGAGGCGATGGGCGAGCTCCAGCCCCACCACGCCGCCGACCGAGAAACACAACAGAGCGATCGGCCCGGAAGGGGCCATTCTGGCCACCTCGTGCGCGCAGACGTGTGCGAGCCTGGGAATACTCGAGGTCGCCTGCTCTCCTTCGGCGCTCCCCGGGTAGTCGAAGGCGTAGGTTTGGATGGCGTCCTTCAGCTCCTTTCCCACCGCGCGAAACGTGAGCGCGTTGCCGCCGATCCCCGGCAGGCAAAAAAGGGTGGTGTCCGTAGCCTTTGATCCATCGCCAGAAAAGCGGACGATCCGCCGGGACGAGGGTGCGTACGCTGAGCGCTCCACCATGGCGGCGAGCCCGCGCGGGGTGGGGGCCTCGATGAGGGCGCTGATGTTGAGCGGGACGGCCAGCTGACGCTCGAGCGCGATGGATAGCTCGACCGCCGTGATGGAGTCCCCACCCGATTCGAAGAAATCGTCGTCGAGGCCCATATCCGAGTCCTGCATCACCTCCCGGAACACCCGGAGGGTGGCTTCTTCGAAGACGCTCGTGGGCGACGTGTCCGGGTGCGATGCGGTTCTGAAGCGATGCTGCTCCAGCTTCGTGCGCGCCACCTTCCCCGACGCCGTGAGCGGAAGACCATCCAGCGCAACCAGTCGGGTCGGGATCATGTGGGGGGGAAGTTGATTCGACAGGTAGTTCCGAACCGGCTCCAGCGGCAGCTGCGGAGCGAAGAATCCGGCGATAAACGGGCTACCAGGGCCCGTCTCGACCAGCACGGCCGCCGCTTCCTCCACGCCTTGCACGCGAAGAAGCACTGATTCGATCTCCTCGAGCTCGATCCGAATCCCCCGAAGCTTGACCTGCGTGTCCATGCGCCCGAGGTGCACGAGGTCGCCGCTATCGAGTCGCCGTACCCAGTCCCCTGTACGATAGGTTCTCTCGGTCTGGTTCGGTGCCGGCCGGAATCGGTCCCGAGTCAGGTCCGGGCGCTTCCAGTAACCTCGAGCGAAAAACTCCGACCGCAGGACGAGCTCTCCTTCACCGGCGCCGGAAATCACCGACCCGGACCGGTCGACCAGCTCGACGGCCATGTCGTCATACGGGATCCCGATGGGTACGGTCGGGGTCTCGGGAAGCTTCGCCGACGGCGGGATGAAGAACCGGGTTACACAGCTCGTTTCGGTGGTCCCCATTCCGTTGTACAGCTCTACGTGGTCGCCGGCGATCCTTTGAAAAGATGAGACGTCGGAAGCGTAGAGAGGCTCGCCCGCCAACTGGATGGATCGAAGACTCTTCAGCTGCTCACCGGAGCGGCAGCGCGACGTCATCCGGCGAAAAATGGTGGGGGTCGCATAGAGCAGCGTGACCTTTTGATTTTCGATCCAGTCCAGCATTGCGTCGACCGAATTCTGCTTCAGGTCGAAAGGACATAGAGCTGCCCCTGAAAGAAAAGACCCAAATATACAGAATACAGAAGGTGTATAACTCGCGGGAAGAATGAGACCGATTCGGTCAGAAGACCGTACATCGAGATCGGAACAATAGTGCCGCACGGACCGAAGTAAACTGCGTCTAGAATGGACGATCCCTTTCGGCTCTCCGGTGGTCCCGGAAGTGTACAACAGATACGCTCCATCATCTCCGAGTTCCTCATCTGGGGGCACGACGCCGTCGGGATGCATCGCTTCCGGGTCCACTGCGATGTCTTCGAGGGTGAGGACCGGGATTGACCCGTTCGTGATGTGCTCGGCTCGACCTCGATACGACGCATGGGTGAGCACCGCTGCCGGTTCGGCGTGAGCGACCTGGCGGCGCAAGCGTGCATCCGGTGCATCGGGGTCGAGGGGGGTGTAGATGCGGCCAGATCGGCAAGTGGCGAGGATCGCCACCAATAGGTCGGCATCGTGCGGGAAAAGCAGCGCAATGGGTCGGGTGTCTTCCTCCGTCAGACGTCCGAACCGTGCGTGGATGCCCGACACCAGCCGACCGGTAGACGCTGCCAGCGCTCGATACGTGAGGTGATGTGTGGGAAGGACGAGCGCTGGACGCTCGGGCTGTCGATCGACTTGCCTCTGAAAAAGCGAAGTCAAAGACTCAAAATCAGTGCGAAGATCGAGATCACGGTCTTTAAGTTCCAAATGACTCATGATTCCCACACTTCGATGAGCCTCTCCCATTAAGTGCCTGAAAGCTATAATGTACGGCAATGGATTGAATCATATTTTTACCAACCGCAATGGGGGGCCATGAAGCGCGAGCCTTGTCGCGCCCGAGTGCTCAGACTGGTTTGTGACCCGGCCTGGTCGGCGCAGGGGCTCCCGATGGGAGGTCCCTGGACAGATGGGGCGACGCCGGTGGAGTGTCGTACATGCCATGAGCCAGCGCGAAGCGCTCCCACCCGGTCCACTGTCCGGTCAGACCGTAGTGGAGTTTGCCGGTATGGGACCCGCTCCCTTCTGCGGGATGCTCTTGGCGGACATGGGCGCGCGGGTGATCCGCATCGACCGGCCGCCTTCGAGTTCGGGCTCGCCCGAGTTCGATGCGCTTCTGCAGCCAGGGCCCCACGACATCCTCGGCCGAGGAAAGGCATCGGTGGCCGTCGACGTGAAGCGATCAGGCGGCCGAGATGTCGTGCTTCGTCTCCTGGAGAAGGCGGACGCGCTGGTGGAGGGCTATCGCCCCGGCGTGATGGAGAAGCTCGGTCTGGGCCCGGATGTGGTGCTTTCTCGCAATCGACGGATCGTCTACGGACGGATGACGGGCTGGGGACAACACGGTCCTCTCGCGACGACGGCGGGCCACGAC
Organism: Myxococcota bacterium; assembly: GCA_050331295.1. Lineage (GTDB taxonomy): Bacteria > Myxococcota > Kuafuiibacteriia > Kuafuiibacteriales > Kuafuiibacteriaceae > Kuafuiihalomonas. The sequence continues at coordinate 151,178 of JBHJGZ010000001.1, forward strand.
CTCAACTACCTCGCCTTGAGTGGTGCGCTCCACATGAGTGGACGCGCCGGGTCACCTCCGGTGGCTCCGCCCGCGATGCTCGGCGACTTCGGAGGGGGGGGAATGATGTTGGCCTTTGGCATGGTCTGCGCGCTCTTGAGCGCCCGAGCGAACGGGCAGGGCCAGGTGGTGGATGCGGCCATCGTGGATGGTGCTGCCTTGATGACCACGATGTTTCGCAGCCTGCGTCACTTGGGCCTTTGGAGGGACGAGACGGGGGCCAACTTCATCGATAGTGGCGCCCATTTCTACGAGGTCTACCGCTGTGCAGACGGACGGTACGTGGCGGTTGGCGCCATCGAGCCGAATTTCTTCCGGCTGGTGGTGGAGAAAGCAGGACTCGACGAATCGATTTTGGAATCGCCGTTCGAGTCGAGCCGGTGGCCCGAACGAAAGGCTGCTTTGGCCGATGCCTTCGCCACGAAAGACCGTGACGAATGGGAGGCGCTTTTTTGCGGGACAGACGCGTGTGTTGCGCCGGTCCTTTCGCTGTCCGAAGCTCCCGAGCACCCCCACGCTCGAGCTAGGAAGGCGTTCTATGAGGTCGACGGGGCGTTCCACGCTCAACCAGCGCCTCGTTTTTCTCGTACCGAACCCGCGACGCCTTCGCCTCCACCTTCCCGCGCGGGCGAACACACGGCATCCGTGCTCGGCGCATTCGATTTTTCGGAAGACGAGATCCATCGACTCCGCTCCGAAGGCACCGTGTCTTGAAGGTTCCTCGTCTCGAGCGTGACGCTCAGTCTTCGGCCGTACCCGGGCACGGGATCACGCGCTCGAGATCCGTGTGATAGATGAACACACGTCCACGATGCTTGAGGACGAGCTCGTATCCCGAGACCTCCTCCGCGGGACCGTTCGGTTCGGCTCCGGGACACCCGAGCGACCGATCGGGCCATGTTCGCGGTCTGGCCGACGCGACCTTGATGGCTTCTTCCTCCACACCCAATCGGGACGCGAGGTCGGCTCGGGCCTCCAGGGCCTGCTTCGACCAAGCCAAAGACGTCGGCTCTGGCGAGGTTCTCCGGTCCTTCTGTGTGGGTGTGCAGAGGATGGCCCGACCGCCGGCTTCGTGCACGACGTAGCGTGCCTCGCCGACCTTCAAAGAGATCTCGTGCCCGGGTGTGATGACTTGACCATAGATCTGACCCGGTTCCGGACAGCCGAGGCTGGTATCCGGCCATTCCACGGGCCGGATGGCCTCCACCCGAATGCGTTCACGAGGGACGTCGAGTTCCTTGGTCAAGACGTCCACCGCGAGATCCGCCAGGTCCTCGTCTCGGGGGTTCAACGACTCGACCCTATCGCGCGACGTCACGGCTTTGGCAGGGGGCGCCGGTTTTTCTTCCGCGCGCATTGCGCACCCTGCCCAGACCAAACCCGCCACCACGACGCCACATCCGCCCTCGAACCGGGTGCGCCAGCCCCTTCGATGAATCACCCCGAACGCATGCCATGACTGTACGATCCTGGATAGTTGAGTGCGGGATAGCCGGCATCGCCGGCGAATCTTCCCTACTTTCGCGTCAACACGTCCGGCGCTTCGGGATAGCCTTCGCCAAGATGAAGCGGAGCCGGCCCACCCCACCAGAGCGCCCGCGACCTCGGCGGACCCTTTTCGGCCTCGGGGTCGGACTGTTTCTGCTCGGCCCGTTGTTCGGATGCACGCACGAACGCCAGGCCAGCGGACCTCAGACCGATGAAGCGGACCGTGAAGCGAGGGCTTCGTCGCTGGAACGGCCGGACCGGTGGGCGGCGGCACGCGAGGCACTGATGAACGAACTCGAGCGAGAAGGCATCAAGGACCCCCGGGTTCTGGCCGCCATGGCAGCGGTGCCTCGACATGAAATGGTGGAGGGTCTTCAGGAGCCCCTCGCGTACGAAGACCGGCCTCTTCCCATTGGCCATGGCCAGACCATCAGCCAGCCGTACGTCGTGGCCTTGATGACGGAGCTTCTCCGCGTCGAGCCCGGGGACAAGGTCCTGGAGATCGGGACCGGCTCCGGATACCAAGCGGCGGTGCTGGCCGAGGTCGGTGCGCGGGTCTACAGCATGGAGATCGTCGAGCCTCTGGCCAAGCGAGCGACGGCGACCCTCGACCGACTCGGCTACGGCGACCGGATCACGGTCCGGCTCGGCGATGGATACGAGGGGTGGCCGGAGGAGGCACCCTTCGACGGGATCATTCTCACTGCGGCGCCGCCTCGCATTCCGGCTCCGCTCGAGGAACAGTTGGCGATGGGAGGGCGTTTGGTGGCGCCGGTGGGTGAGGGGATTCAAGAGTTGATCGTCTTGGAGCGGACCCCGAAGGGCCTGAAACGAACCGAATCCATCCCGGTCCGGTTCGTGCCGATGACCGGGCGTGCCCAGAGCGAGTAACCCGGTTTCAGGACTTCTCGTGTGTCCGGCTGCTGGTGACGGGCTTCCACGCCGGAAAGCGGAAGGTCACCGCGGTTCCTTGCCCGAGCGCGCTCTCTACATGAATGGTCCCGCGGTGCTTTTGCATGGTGTTGAAGGCCGCGAGCAGACCGAGACGCATGCCCGTACGGCCGCCACCGTGTGACCACGCCACGTCGAACAGGTGGTCGACTTGTTCGCGGGTCATGCCTCGCCCGCTGTCCTCGACCCGCACCACCACCGTCTCGGCTTCAGCCCGACTTTCCACGCGAACCACCCCGGCGCCATCGATGGCTTGCGTCGCGTTCTGTAGGACGGTCATGAAGGCGTGATTGACCTCCCGTGGCCATCCATCCACCCGGGGGACGTCTTCGAACGACCGTTGCAGCCGAATGGAAGAAGGCACGGTCGGCTCCAGGAGGGCCAGAGCCGCATCCAAACCTTCTCGAACGTCGAAGATACGCCGCTCGGCTTGGTCCAACTGCGTGAACCGTCGAAAGCTTTGGGCAATGGACGCGATACGCTGGATGGCTTCTTCGCACGTCTTTCGGCACGACTCGAGAACGGGGGCCAGACTTTGCGCTTCGGCCCGGCCGTCCTCCCGGACCAAAGCCAGGAGCCGGTCGGTCGCCGTCGCATAGAGGTCGGTGTTGGTTCTCAGCACACCAAGGGGAGAATGAAGCTCATGGGCGGTCCCCGCCGCCAGCTTACCGAGCAAGGCCATCTTCTCGGCCTCCACCAGTTTGGCTTGCATGCCATACAGCTCGACGAATCGGAGCTTGTGGATCTCCGCGTCTTTCTGGGCGGCTTCCATGGCGGCTCGTGCTTCGACCTGCGCGAGTTTATTGCGTGCATCCCGCTCCGACACCTCCGCCCGGAGCGTCTTCGCGCGTCGGAGATGATGCACGGTCGCGGAGAGCTCTCCAGCCGCCTCATAAAGCTCGGCCAAACCCTCGTGGACCGTGGTCTCGACCACCATGGATACGGTGTTGCCCTCGATGCGCCGGAGGGCATCCTTCAGCTCGAACTCCGCCTCAGTCAGCCTCTCTTGCTTCATCAGCAGTCGGCCCAACGCAACCTGCGTTTCGGTTCCGACCACACTGCGCACCGGCTCCCGGGGGAGACAGTCCAGCGCGCTACGGTAAAGGCGTTCCGCCTCTTGGGCTTGGCCGTCCTCCTCTCGGAGTTCAGCGATCACCATCAATCCGGCCCACCGCAGCGACGCATCCTGGGTGGTATCAGCGACCTCGATGCAGCGGTCGGCGTAGAAGCGAGCTTGCGCCCGGTGGTTTGCCTTCTTCAGAACCTTCGACAGTCGGGAGCAAATGGTCCCGATCCCCTGTTCATCCCCGGCTTCCTGGAAGAGTTCGAGTGCTTCCTGCAAGCGGGCGACGCCGGCTTCGACTTCTCCCGAAGCAGCGAGGATTCCACCCACGCTGCTCAGCGCATACCCCTGTCGGATGGGGTCGCCCAGGTCACGAGCCAGGCCCAGCGCGTCCATCGCATGCTCCATGCCCCCGGCCAGGTCACCCACGTGCTCGTGCAGCGACGCGAGGAAATCGCGAGACGCCGCGCGCCCGGCCAGGTCACCGACCTGGTCGAAGAGTTTTCGCGCCTCTTGAGCCAAAGGGTAGACGGTGCGGAGCCCTTCTTCATCCACCATCGCCATGGCCAGGATGCGGGCGGCCCATGCCTGTCCGAGCGTATAGCCGTGTTCGATGGCCAAAGCCCGCGCCTCCTTGGCCAGCCGGTTGGCCCGGACCGTGTCCTGAATCCGCAGGGCCCATGCCAGGTCGGTCATCCGGTCCACGCGCTGGATGGGATCGTGGTGGACGTCCGCCAGCCTGGCTTCCAGCTCCGAGAGGGGCGCGTCTGCCACGGGCCATTGATGAACAGGCCCCGGGCGCCTTGCAAGGACCAAAGCTGGACTCTTCGGTCACTCTCCTCGATGAAGGCCGGGCCTGGAAGGTCCAGGCGGCGAAAACACGTCGGGGGGCGAAAGCATGTCGGGCGGGGAACGTCGCGCGGCGAACGGCCAGAACGCGTGGCCGAAGAAAGTCTGGGGAACGACATGGTCCCCTTCGAAGCCGATGCTTTTCGGGGGCCGGTCCGGGACTTGGGCCGTCCCGAACAGGTAGTCCCAGCAGGAGAAGATGATGCCGAAGTTCACGGTCCGGCCCAGCTCCAGGTTTCGGTCGTGATGCCAAAGATGCATTCTGGGATTGTTCAAGAGTACCTTCAGCGGTCCGTAGTCCCAATTCAAGTTGGCGTGGTTAAGGTGTCCGATCAGGGTCCCGAGGATGGCGTGGGTCATGATGGCGGCCGGGCCGAACCCGAAGAAGGCCAAAGGTATGTACAGGCACGACTTGTAAATAACGACTTCCATCCAATGGAATCGAAAAGACACGATCCAATCCATTTCGCCGTCCACCACCGAGTGATGAATCTTGTGGAAGGTCCAGAGCGCCGGGACCCGGTGGAGAAGGTTGTGGACACCCCACTGGAGGAAGTCGATCACGAACAACGCGACGACGATCTGAAGGGCCGTTGGCCACGTGGCTGCTGCGTTGGCGAAGAGCACACCCGACAGACCCAGCGCCTCGACCGCTTGGGTCACCGGTTGATGAAGCCAGCGGGCGTAGATCGCGTAGACCCACACTCCCAGGTAGTGCCCGTTGAACACCAAGTGGACGAGGTCCGACCACAGGCGTCGTCGCATCTGGGGCTGGTCCTGTCGCCACGGCCACCTCCATTCCAGGAGGGCGACGCCGACCGAAAGAACGGCCAGAGCAAGCGGGTAGAGCGCGTCCACCCGACGATCGAGCCACCTCGGCGAGATGGTGTCCATTCGGGCCGGTTGTTCGCCTCGAAAATGCAGGATGTGGGCGATTCGGGGTTGGCCGGGCCGGTGTGATTCGGGGTAGGTCCTCGCGGAACCCATGAGCGAGGTCCATTCGAGCGCGTTGTTGGTGATGCTGTCTTTGTGGAGCACGAGCCTGGCTTGGGCCGCTCCGACCACCATCGGCGTGGTTCGAGACGGCCCGAATCGACGACTGGACTCATTCATTTCGCTCCTCCGCCAAGAGGGGGAGACCATGGCCGACGATATCACCGTTCGTGTCGTGGGCGATGTCGACACCATTCCTCCCTTTTCCGTCGACGGTATCGAAGCCAGGTTGCAGGCTCTGTTTCGAGATCGGTCGGTGGACGTGGTCCTCGCATTGGGACCGGTGGCCGCCACCCGGGTGGGCCAGCGAACCGCGGTGCCCAAACCAGTGGTCGCACCCATCGTGCTCGATGCAGAGTTTCAGGGGCTGCCGGCGCAGGAGGGCCGGAGCGGACTCGTGAACTTCAACTTCATTCAAACCCCGACGACCCTCCAGTCTGGTCTGGCCGGATACGCCCGGGTGATCGGCTTGCCCCGGGTCCTGATTCTCTTGGATCCCCGCAGTGCGGCCGCCGCGGCGCCGGACGGTCGAGGAGAAGCGGCGCTTCGAGCCGCGGCCGAAGACTTGGGCCTGAAGCCGACGATTCGCGTCGTGGCGGGCACGCCCGAGATCACGCTGTCCGAGATCCCGACGGGCGTCGAAGGGGTCCTTTTGTCTGCCCTGCCCAGCTACGCGGACGCCGAGGTCGAGAAGCTGGTGTCGGGGTTGAACGACCGCGGTCTTCCGAGCTTTTCGCCGTACGGCCGAAGCTACATCGAGGCCGGCGTCACCGCGGGGTACGAGCAGGACCTCAACCCCCGGCGACTGGCTCGCCAGACCGCGCTCCACATCGCTTTGATCGCGGAAGGTGCCCAGGCCGATGCGTTGCCCATCAGTCTGCCCAGTCGAATCGTGGAGCCCGTCTTGAACATGGCCACCGCCAAGAAAGTGAACTTTCGACCGCGTTGGGAACTGATTGTGGAAGCAGAGCTGGTGGGTGTGGATCGGATGAGACCGCGGAGGACCGAGACTCTGGGCTCGGCCATGAAGCGGGCCATCGACAGCAACCTGCTCCTCGCCACGGCCCGTCAAGCGGTCGCGGTCGGTGAAGCCGAGGTCCAGCGCACCGCATCCCCGCTGCTCCCGCAAGTCGACGTCGGGCTCTCCGGCACCGTCATCGATGCGGATCGCGCACGGGTCGGTTTCGGCGCGAACCCCGAGGTTGCAGGCATCGTGAGCGTGGACGTCCGGCAAAGCATCTATGACGAGCCGTTGTGGGCGAACCGCTCGATTCAGAAGCGGCTTCAGTCCGGTGTGGAGGCTGCGCGCCGCGAGGTGGAACTCGACATCGGAGAGCTGGCGGCTCTCACGTTCTTGGATGTCTTGCGGACGCAGGCCGAACTCGAAGTTCAGCGCCGAAACCTCGGTCTCACCCGGAGCAACTTGGACCTTGCTTCGCTTCGAAATCGCGTGGGCGTCGGGGAGCCGGCGGAGGTACCACGATGGGAGAATCAGCTGGCGGTGGATCAACAGGGCCTGGTGCAGGGCGTGGCGGTGGTGCGGCAATTCGAAGTCGCCTTGAATCGCGTCTTGAATCTGCCGCTGGACCAGGGGGTTCAGGCGGAAGAAGCCTCCCTCGGCGACGAGATGATGTCCGACTTCTCCCGGCTCTTCGATCTCCTGGATCGGCCAGTGGGGCAGGAGGCCCTCAACGCTTTCCTGGTGAAGGAAGCGTTGCGTAACGCACCGGAGATCGATGGACTCGATGCGCAGATCACGGCCCAGGATCGGCTGCTGGTCGCCCGAGACCGGGCGTTTTGGCTGCCGAGCTTCGGGGCGTTCTTCAATCTCGACTATCGATTCGCCGAGGCCGGCGATGGCGTCGGCGGCATCGACTTCACCGTTCTCCCTCCGGAGTTCCAAGAAGGGCTCCCGGAAGCGCCAGACGAGCTGTTCTTCACCGTGGGCGCCTTCCTTTCCTACCCTCTCTTTGCGGGATTGGACCGGGTCTATGCTCGGAACGTCGACCGAGCCGAGTTGACGCGGCTCCGGCTGGAGCGGGCGGAGCAGGCCCAACGGATCGAGACGCGGGTCCGCACCGAACTCTATCGGTCGGGGGCATCCTATCCTTCCATCGCGCTGGCCCGAAAAGCGGCGGCTGCCGCCCGCGAATCCCTTCGCATCACGACCGAGGCCTATGCCAGCGGTACCTTGCCGTTGGTCCGGCTCCTGGATGCGCAAACCGCATCCTTTGCCGCCGAGATCGAGGCGGCCCGAGCCGTCTACGTGTTTCTTCAAGACTTCGTCCGGGTGCAGCGCGCGGCCGGGGACCTCGATGTCTTCCTCGACGGTGATGTGCGGAAGGACTTTCTCGAGGCTTTTGAATCCGAGGTGCTCGATGCAGAATCGAAATAACATGGACTCCTGCCGTTTCCCCCCGCCGGGGGTCAGAGCGATGGGGCTCGGGGTGCTGCTCGCGTGCGCTTTTGCGTGTGAGGATCCCCCGGAGCCGCCACCCGACGCGCCCCGCCTGGTCAAGATGATCGAGGTCGGAGGTGGGGGGGCGACCGGAGTCGTGGCGTACCCCGGTCGCATCAAATCCGCCGATGAAGCGGCCCTCTCCTTCCCCATCGGGGGCCGGCTTTCGGCCCTGTCCGCGGCGGAGGGGGCGACGGTCCGGGAGGGCGCGGTCCTGGCAAAACTGGATGCTCAGACCCAGCAATCCCAGCTGGAGTCGGCACTCGCTCGACAGAGGGCCGCCAAGGCGGAGTACGACCGGCAACTTGCGTTGTTCGCCAGTGACGCGGCCTCGAAACAGGACCTCGATCTGGCTCGCCGAAACTATGAAGTGAGTCAGGCCGAGGTGCGGGCAGCCCGAAAGGCGCTGCAGGATACCGTGATCCGGGCCCCCTTCACCGGAACCATCGGTCGCCGATACAAGGAGAACTTCGAGACGGTTCAGCCGAAGGAGGCGGTGATCCTGCTCGTCAATCGCGGTCGCTTGGAGGTGGAGATCGATATTCCCGAAGGAGACATCGCCTCGGGCCGCACACGAATGAACCGGGATGAGGTCACCCGGCTCGTCGCGCCGCGGGTGACGGTGGCCTCGCTTCCCGACCGGATCTTCGAAGCTTCGGTCAAGGAAGCCGCGAGCTCGGCCGATCCCGTGACCCGAACCTTCCGGGTCACCCTCTCATTGCAGGAAGCCGGGGAGCAAATCCTCCCGGGGATGACGGCCGAGGTGGCCCTCGACCTGGGTGCCCTGAATGCCCTTTCGGACGAGGGTGCGAAGTCGAGCTTTGCGCTTCCGTCCCACGCGGTCATGGCGGGGGATGATGAAACATCCGCCTTCGTGTGGGTCGTGGACCGGGAGACCATGCAGGTTTCAAAGAGGGCCGTGACTCTCGGACCCTACAGCGGAGACACCGTCCAGGTCACGGCTGGTCTCGATCGTGGCGACCTCTTGGCCATCTCTGGGGTGAAACTCCTCCGAGAAGGGCAGGAAGTTCGGCGCTACGTTCCAAAGCGCGAGCGACAGAGCTGAACCGCCATGGACCTCGCTCGCTTCGCCATCGAGAAACGCGTCATCACCATCGTCTTCACCCTGGTTCTCTTGGGGGGAGGCCTGTTGACGTATCAAAACCTGAGTCGACTGGAAGACCCCGAATTCACCATCAAGTCGGCACAGGTCTACACGCCGTATCCGGGCGCGACCGCCGAAGAGGTGGAGGAGGAGGTGGCCGATACGCTGGAAAAGGCCATCCAGCAAATGGGCCAGCTTCGAGAGATCGAGTCGCAGTCGACCCGGGGGTTGTCGGTCATCGAGGTGACCATCAAGGACAAGTACGACAAGACCAAGCTCCCCCAGGTTTGGGACGTGCTGCGACGCAAGGTGAATGACGCGCAAGGCGACCTTCCGCCGGGGGCAGGGCCGTCCATTGTCAACGACGATTTCGGTGACGTGTACGGAGTCTACTTCGCCCTGTACGGGCCCGAGTATGACTACGCCGATCTTCGAGACACGGTAGAAATGCTCCAGCGAGAGCTGCTCCTGGTTCAGGATGTAGCTCGGGTCGAGGTCTTCGCGTCCCTAGAAGACGTGATCTACGTGGAGCCGCAAAGAGAACGCCTTGCCGCATTGGGGATCCAGGACGACGTCATCGTACGGGAGCTTCGTGACCGGAACACCGTCGCTCCGGCCGGGAAGATCCGCGTAGGGCAGGAGTACTTGCCGGTGATTCCAACCGGTGTGGTGCCGTCCGCCGACCAGTTGGGGGACATCTTGCTCCGCGGTGCCTTGTCGCGGGGGCAGATCTATTTGCGGGATGTGGCGAAGGTGCAGCGCGGATATGTGGATCCGCCCAGCAAGCTGCTCCGCTTCGATGGGCACCAAGCCATCGGCATCGGCATCTCGACCGTGTCCGGAGGCAACGTGGTCACGATGGGTGAGGCCTTGGCGAAACGGCTCAAAGAGCTCGAGAGCGAGATTCCTCTGGGGATGGAGCTCGGCGTCATCGCGATGCAGTCGGACGCAGTCACTGCTGCCATCTCCGGTTTCACCAACAGCCTGTGGCAGGCCGTCGTCATCGTGATCGCGGTCCTCGGCCTCTTCATGGGGATTCGGAGCGCCCTCATCATCGGCTTCATCCTGGTGGTCACGATCTGCGGCACCTTCATCTTGATGTCGCCCATGAACGTGGCGCTAGAGCGGATCTCGTTGGGAGCTCTCATCATCGCCCTCGGCATGCTGGTGGATAACGCCATCGTAGTCGTGGACGGCATGATCGTCCGGATCGATGAGGGTCAAGACCCCAAGGCCGCCGCCTCCGACGTCGTGAATCAAACCGCGGTGCCGCTCTTGGGTGCGACGTTCGTAGCGATATTGGCGTTCGCGGCCATCGGAACATCGCAGGACAATACCGGCGAGTATTGTCGGTCCCTGTTTCAGGTGGTGGCAGCTTCTCTCGGTCTCAGCTGGGTCACGGCCGTGACCATCACCCCTTTGATGGGGGTGATGTTTCTTCGACCATCGAAGCGGAAAGAAGGCGCGAGCGAGGGCGCATACGATAGCGGCTTCTATCGAAGCTACAAAGCTTTGGTGTCGCTCTGCATCCGGTTCCGCTGGCTGACCATCGTTGTGGTGTCGGGCCTGTTCGCCCTCGCGCTGGTTGGCTTTGGCCAGATCGACAAGTCCTTCTTTCCGGATTCCACCCGACCTCAGCTCCTTTTCGACTACTGGATGCCGCAAGGGACCCACATTCGCGACGTGCAGGCCGACGTCGAAGTCTTCGAGGAATGGTGGCTCCAGCAACCGGAGGTCAAACACGTGTCGACGACCCTCGGTGGCGGTTCGCTCCGCTTCTTGCTGACCTATACACCCGAGAAACCGAACACCGCCTTTGCGCAGTTCGTGGTGGAGGTCGAAGACTATCGCATCGTCGACGAACTCATCGAGCGGGCGGAGGCATTCGCCGCGGAGCGATTTCCGCTGGCCCAGGGGTACGGACTCCGCTTCGCGCTCGGACCCGGCAAGCCGGGCAAGGTCAAGGCGCGGTTCATGGGACCCGACGCAAAGGTCCTGCGCGAACTGGCTGGTGAAGCGTTGGCCATCATGGAAGCCGACCCGGATGCCAAGGGTCAAAAGCTCGACTGGCGTTCGCGTGTGAAGGTCATCCAGCCCACGGTTTCGGACGAACGCGCCAATCTCAACGGGATCTCGCTTCGAGATATCTCGAACACCATTCGAGGGGGATTCTCTGGTGTGCCGGTTGGAATCTATCGAGAGCAAGATGACCTGATCCCAATCATGTTTCGCGCCCCGGAAGACCAACGCGAGGATGTTCGCAACTTGGCGAGTCTTCAGATCTGGAGTCCGGCCGCCGGAAAGCGCATTCCCCTGCGACAGGTGGTTCCGGAGATTCAAACCATTCCTCAGGACGACATCATCTACCGGCAGGAGAGGCGTCGAACACTGTCCGCCCAGTGCGACCCAGAGTTGGGTGTACCGGCCAGCGTGGTCTTGAATCGCGTCCGACCTCAGATCGAAGCGATTCCTCGGCCGCCTGGCTATCGCTTGGAATGGTGGGGTGAATATCGGGACAGCAGCCGAGCCATTACCTCCCTCGTGAAGCCACTCCCAATCTTTTTCTTGCTGATGGTCTTGACCGTGGTCGCTCTTTTCAACGCCGTTCGTCAGCCGCTGATCATCTTGCTCTGCGTGCCGTTGGCTCTCATCGGCGTCACTGGAGGACTCCTCGCCACCAAGCAGCCGTTCGGCTTCATGGCCATCTTGGGTTTTCTCAGCCTCTCCGGAATGCTGATCAAGAATGCCATCGTGCTCATCGATCAGATCGACTTGGAGATCAGGGAGGGCAAGCCGCCGTTCGATGCGATCCTGGATTCGGGCGCCAGTCGCTTACGCCCCGTCGCGATGGCGGCGCTGACCACCGCCCTCGGGATGATTCCACTCCTGCTCGACGCATTCTTCGTTTCGATGGCGGTGACGGTGATGGCGGGTCTGCTCTTTGCGACCCTCCTCACCATGTTTTTGGTTCCAGTGCTCTACGCGACGCTGTTTCGAGTTCCTCATGCTGCGGAGCGCCGCTGAGCTCGACCGAGCTCTGGGGTAATCGAACGGTGGGTATGGCTGCGTGCGTCCTGCTGTTTTGAATGGAGTCCATCTTCTGGTCCGGTCGAACGCCCGAACTCGTAACCAGCGATGCATCAAGACCCGGGATCCGGAACCGCCGTGTCGATAGCGGCCCCTTCGTGTGCTTCCTAGGCCGTCCACATGGGACGGGCGATGCCAGAAAGACCTCACACTGGTTCCCTTGTCGTGGGATTCGGTACAGCTCGGACGAGTTGGGTTTGTCCGAGCGCCCAAAGCCCCGGTGAAAGCACGAGCGAGACTTCACGACCCTTCTAACTACACTCGAACGGTCGCCTGCGGCTATACTCTTTCGCAGTCTACGCCGTCGCTTCAGTGGCGTGAGCTGAGTGATTCGGGCCTCATGGTGCGATAGGTGATCGGGAGCCTTTTCTTGTTGTCATCAGTGATGATGACGCAGTCCCTCACCGAAGACCTTGGCTCCTACGAGCGGCTTGCATTGGACAAAGCATTGGAGAACCGCGAGCTTTCCATCGACCCGAGTCCAGAAGAAAAGCGGATCGGTGTCATCCACGTGGTGAACCTTCCGGTGTTCAGTGAAGAGCAGGACGGATTTCTCACCCTCGGAAACGCCTTTCACGTCACCACCAAGGAGTTCATCATTCGCCGCGAGGTCCTCGTTCAGCCTGGCATGCTGTGGGACGAAGCCAAGGTGTTCGAGACCAAGCGAAACCTTCGGGACCCGACGTTTACGACCCTCGTCGTGGCGGTCCCGGTAAAGAACCAAGATCCAGCTCTGGTGGACCTCTTGGTGGTGACCCGCGACATCTGGAGCCTTCGGCTCAGCACTCGATTCGAGTTTCAGCAGGGAACGTTCACGGAATTCTTGCTCTCGGTGGCCGAGAACAACCTGTTCGGTCGTCGAAAGAGGGTGGCGGTCACCTTCGACCTCGACCAGGGTAGCTTCTCCATCGGCCCGGAGTATCAAGATCTGAACATCGCGGGCTCCCGTCTTACCTTGATCCATTCGTCCGGGTTGATCTTCTCTCGTATGGATACGGAACTCGAGGGTTCGTTCAGCAGCACTCGCTTCGGTCTTCCGCTCTTCGCACTGGACCGCAAGTGGGGCTTCGACCTGCTCGTGGCCCACTCCGACCGCGTTGTGCGTTCCTTTGTCGGCACCGAACTTCGCACCTACGACAATCCGGACACGCCGGAAGAAGAAATGATCCCTCGGGTGTTCCGAGATCGCCAGGTGACGGCGGAGGCAACCGGCATTCGTTCCCTCCCGGGCCTCTACACTCATCGCTTTCGATGGGGCTACCGGATCGTATGGGACCGTCCCGAAACCATCCTTCCACCCGACACATCTCCCGAAAATTCGGAAGCATTCACTCGAGATGTGCTCGGGCGAGTGGAGACCAGGACCGGTCCGTTCATTCGCTATGATCTCTTCAAACGAGAGTTTCGAATCTACCGAAACATCAACACCTTCGATTTTCCGGAGGACGTGCAGCTGGGGCCTGAGGTTCGGCTCACCGCAGCGTTCAATCCGCAGGCTTTGGGTTCGGATTTCGATTCGATTAATCTCTTCGCGTCGGTCGGATGGACGGTCGGATTGGGTTCAGATAGCTACATGCAGATTTCTTCCAGCGCAACCTCGCGGCTTCAAGATGCCGATTTCATCGACATTCTCTATGCCGCGGACTTCTTCTTGGCGACTCCAGCCGCGTTTCGATTCGCGCGACTGGTGCTCAACGCCGACTTGGACTGGTTGGAGGATGAGACGTTGAACCGGTTCTTGGTGTTGGGGGGGGACAACGGCCTGCGGGGCTTCGAAATCGGTGCGTTTACCGGAGACCGCCGCGTCGTGCTCAATGCCGAGATTCGCACGCTGCCGGTGAAGCTCTGGTTCCTCCGTCTCGGGGGCGTGGTATTTTACGACAGCGGTCATGCATGGGACGTGAACCTCGGCATCACGCCTGACGCGATCAGAGAGACCTCGCCGCGGTTTCGTCACGACTTTGGCGCAGGGATCCGTTTCGTGATTCCGCAGACGGGTACGGGTGCGTGGCGCATCGACTGGGCGTTCGCCAACGAAGGAACCGCAGCCTCGTTTCCGGGACGGATCTCGGCTGGCTTTCTTCAGTACTTCTAGGAAGTACATGTTTGCCGGGCATGGTTGGGTTTCAGGACGCGGAACCCCGGTTCGATCTCCGGCTCACTCGATCATCGGTTGGTCTTCAGGGTAGCGAGGCCTCCATCCACGCCGAAGACCTGGCCGGTGACCCAGGATTGTTCCGGATCGATGAGCCACGCGATCATGGACGCGATATCGGCCGGATTGCCGAGACGGCCGAGGGGATGGAGATTCTCGGAGGCCTTTGCGCTGACGTCGTTCTGGGTGATGTGCTCGGTCAACTTGGTCTGCACGAGACCGGGAGCGACCACGTTCACCCGCACATTGTAGCGGCTGTAGGTAGCGGCAGCGCTGAGGCCCATGCTCAACACCGCGCCCTTCGCCGCCGCGATGGCCTCGTGATTGGGGAGGCCGATCCGGGCCGCTGCGGAGCTCAGAAGAACCACTGAGCCGCCGGTCTTTCTCATCTTCATGCCCGCGGCACGCACCGCACCGAACGCGGTATGGAGATTGAGCTTGAGGGTCTCGTCCAGTTCTTCGACCGAAAGCTGATGGGCTGGTTTGAGAAGAACGGAGCCCACCAGGTTCGTGATGGAGTCCAGACGGCCGAACCGCTGTTGCGCCTCGTCGGCCGCCCTCGCCACCTCCTCGGGGTCCCGGGCGTCGATCTCGAGAGCGGGTACGTCCAAGCTTTGTCGGACCTCCGCAAACCGTTCCGATGGACGGCTAGCCAGCAGGACGTGGGCTCCCCGCTTCGCAAGGCGTTCCGTAAGGGCCCGGGCAATATCTCCGCCGCCTCCGATGATTAGGTGTGCAGGTGTATCCATGTCCACAGTTTGAACAACAAATGAACACACTCTGCCAACTGGATGTGGATGACGATGCGTCGCGCTCGAAATTTCTCGCCCAGACCCGGCCGCCGGGTGGAGGGAACGGCGTGATCAGTTCAAGAGTGATGCGATGGCACCGCCGAGCGCCTGCCCGTCCGTGCTCTCCCATGTCGTGACGTAGCTCGAAGCGAAGGTGGGGGTCGTCCGAACGCTGGCCCCCAAGGCGCGAAGTTCGTGAAGAGCGGCGTCTTCACTGCGGGGATCGAATCCAGCGCACGCGTCGGCCAAGATGGTGATTCGGTAGCCCATGGATAGAGCATCCTGGACCGTATGAAAGACGACGATCTCGCTGAACACGCCCGAGACCACCAGGTGAGGTCGGTTGAGCGCACGGATCGCTTCGAGCGAAGGCTCGTGGGCCATGGCGCTCGCGCCATGGCGGGCCTTGAAACCCATGCTTGGGAGATGTTCCGTGATACTGGCGATCGGCTTCGGGTCCGACACACCGAACGGAACGACCGACGCGAAGCAAGGAAGCTTGCAGATCTTCGCGGTCTGAGCGACCACGCCGGCCACCCGCCGAATCTGGTCTGGAGGGCAGGTTTTCGAGAGATCCACGAGGTTGTCTTGATGGTCGAGGAACAGCACTGCGACTTCGGATAATGTCTTCACAGGGGCTGGTTAGGGGACCATGAGCGCCCGGGCAAGCCGGGCGTTTCACTCAAGCGGCGGTCGTCAATGTTCGTGGGTGACGGCATTCAGCTTCGTGGATCAGGGCACGGAACAGGGCCTGGTGCCGCTTGATCTGGGGCAAGAATTCCGGGTGCCACTGAACCCCGATGATCCATTCATCCCCATCCCTCTCGATGGCCTGATGAAGGCCATTCGATTCCTGAGCCACGACCGAAAAACCGCGAGCCACGCGATTCACGGCCTGGTGATGAAGCGCATTCACCCGGCATTCGGTTCGACCCAGGATGCTCGCGAGCCGACTGCCCGGCCGAAGCTGCACGACTTTGGTGGGAAAGACTGACCGAGGTGTCGGGCGTTCTCCGTAGAATCCTTCGATCTCTTCATGGAGCGTCCCACCGAAGTGCAGGTTCAAGAGTTGGGCCCCGCGGCAGATTCCCAGAATGGGGAGCTTCCGGTCCAATGCGTCCTGCACGAGCCGAAACTCCAGCGCATCTCGGGCTTCATCACGCGCCGGACGTTTGCGGCGACGGAGAAGAAGCTTCAAGGCCCAGATGCCGGCCGCCGTCCAACGACGCCACGTGGTCAGGCGTGGCGCCATGTGCCCGAAGTCGATACTCGTGGGATCACCAATGTCGGCTCCGCCGCCCAGAATGAGACCATCCAGTTTCTCTGTGTCCCGGGGCCGACCGGGTCGAATGCGGACCGGCCAGCCGCCGGCGCGCCATACGGCCCACGCGGTGAACCACCAAGCTGCCGTGCCCCCCACATCGGGCCCGGTGACACCAATGGTCGGGCGACTCCGACTCAAGAGCTCAGAACCTCCACCGCGCGATCCTTCCAGATGCTGCGATGCCCGAATGCGTGGGCGTCGCGAGTCGCCCGGTACTCGGCGACCAGTTGCTCCCGAAGCTCGCCCGAACAAGCGACTTCCTCGATCTTGACCCATGGGTTCCAGGCGTCCGCCAACGACCAATCCGGCTCATCGATCCGGCAATCGGGAAGCCGATAATGGAAGGTGGGTCGCGCCTTGACCGCCGATACGTTTTGTACCCGGTTCCATGGCCCGTCGGGCCTCACCGTACGGAAGAGCGGGAGCAGGTCGAGGGCTCGGTTTCTCGTCGGGTTGTGGCGGATATAGTCCAGAATCAAGGTATCCCAATTGGGCGTGTAGTCGTTGTCCAGGACCTGCTCACGATAGTCTTCACCAAAATCGCTCACGAAGGGCCCCAATCTTCGAGCGAGATCCATGGATTCTACCAAACCATCGTAGAGGAGAAGAAAGGACTGAAGGACGTGTAGGGCGTCTTCGCTGCGCCGAGAGAAAGCCTCCGGGTTGAAGTGAACGCCGAACGCAAATGCAACACCGTCTCGGGTTCCCCGGGCGCCGAGTTCGTGCATCTCACGGCGAATCTCGTCCAAGGATGTGAGGGCCGGGATGGGAAGGGGCGGAGTCACCAGCTCCTGGGGGACCATCAACGAACTGACCCGCTCCAGCGCACGTTCCAAGGACGACTGCCAGTCGGTATCCTCGATCCGAACCCCGACTCGATGCAGGTAGTCGAGGTAGACTTGTTCCTTGAACCACCTCGAGTCGAGCTCCACGCGAAACGTGCCGAACTCGCTGTCCTGCACGCGAAGCGCGAAGGCGTGCTGGCGCTCGATGGTTCCGCCCCATCGCTTTCGGATGCACTCCGCGAGTGAGCTGGCATCCAGTCCCTGATATTCGATTTCGACACCCACCTGCCGTGGTCGACCATCGACGGTTCCCACCGGTGGCTGGGCAAAGCGCATGCGGCAGCCTACGACGCCGTCTGCCCCTGTCCACCCCGACGGCACGAAGTGCGGCATCCTCCCCGCTGATTACCCTCGATGGCGACTGCAGGTTTGGTTGCGCTCAGAACCACGTGGCTCAGGGGACCCGGCGCCGACTTTTCGAGCCACTTTGTCTCATGGGGACAGAACGCTACGAGGGACTGCGAACCGGAAGATTGATGGTCCCGTGACGACCCATTTAGCGGTCGAACGGGCGGGGGCTGCCTTCGGCACGATCCATGCCTCCCGACACTCCATGAGCGCCGAACCCATTTCGCACCGTTCTCCCGCGGCCAGCTCGGCCGGAAAGGCGGCCCATAACCCATCGAAGCGGTCGACCTCGGGCCTTCCCGGACTCCGCATCGGACGCGTCTTCGGGGTCGACGTGCATCTCGACCCGAGTCTCATCGTCATCGTTTTGCTCATCGGGTCCACCTTGGCGCTCGGCACCTTCCCTGCGTGGCATCCGGACTGGAGCCTCGCGCTGTCGTGGGGTGTGGCTCTGGTGGCAGCCGTCGCGTTCCTCCTGTCGATTTTGGCGCACGAGCTGGCTCATGCAGTGGTCGGCCGCGCCCTGGGGGTCGAGGTTCGAGGCATTACGCTCTTCATGTTCGGAGGCGTGGCGTCGATGGGGGGCGAGTCGTCCTCTCCGCGCGACGAATTCTTGATGACCATCGTCGGACCCCTGGTGAGCTTGTTGATCGGCTTCTTGGGCATCGCCGGGGCGGCGGCCCTGGGACCGGGCGTCGACGCGAGCGTCGAGCCGGAAGCATTCGTCAAACAGCTGGGACCCGTCGCGTCGATACTGGCTTGGCTGGGCCCCATCAACGTCATGTTGGCCATCTTCAATCTGGTTCCAGGCTTCCCGTTGGATGGAGGCCGAGTTCTCCGGGCCATCCTGTGGTGGGCGACCGGTGACCGTCTTCGGGCCACCCGGTGGGCCTCCCGAATCGGGCAAGGATTTGCCACCCTGCTCATCGCGTTGGGCGTGTCCATGGCTCTCGGCGTCATCATCCCCGGTTTGGGGGGCGGCTTGGTCAGCGGTCTTTGGTTGGTCTTGATCGGCTGGTTTTTGAAGAGTGCAGCGCGGTCGAGTTACGAGCAGGTCGTCAGGAGTCGGATCCTCTCCGAAACCTCGGTGTCCCGGGTCTACGACCGGCAGGTCATGGCGGTGCCGAGTTCCATGACCATCGCCGAGCTGGTGGAGGGCCCGGGATTGCGGACCGAACAAGCCAGTTTTGCGGTGGAACGAGAAGGTCGCTGGGCGGGCATTATCCGGGTCGACGACATTCGTCAGGTTCCGCGCGATACTTGGGACGAACGTCGGGTCTCCGAGGTGATGACGCCCATGGAGTCCATGACCGTCATCTCCGTCGACGCCAACGCGGAGGAAGCGCTTCGGTCGATGACCGAGCACGGATTCGACCAGCTGCCGGTGCGCGACCGCCACGGCTCAATTCTAGGTTTCATTCGGCGGAAAGACATTCTTCGCTGGCTGTATCTCCACGAAGAAGCGCCGGCTTGAGGTCGTTCGCATCACATCGATTTCACCGAGCGGTCCATACCGGTCGATCGACCCGCCGACGGTCAACGGGGGTCCCAGCCGGGTTCGGGCAGCGCATTGCTTCGGGCAATGCTCTGGAGGACCTGAGCGCTTCGCTTGATGGTCCGGCTCTGGTCGCGCGGATCCAGCCCGATCAAACCGAAAGGTGCGGTCCATCCTTGCGCCCATTCGAAGTTGTCGATCAATGACCAGTGACAATACCCGAGAACGTCGACACCCTTTTGAAGCACACGATGAACGGCCGCGACGTGGTCGACGATGTACTGCGGCCGCTGTGCGTCATCCGGGTCAAAGAGTCCGTTTTCCGTCACCAGGATGGGAATCTTCAGCTGGGCGAGTCGCAACAGAACCCGTTCGAATCGTTCTGCAGAAGGACGACCCCAATCTGCCGTCTCGGTCGCGATGGTGGGCCGTTGCACCAGGCGGGGGCGCCCGCCCCATTCGTGGCGGACCTCGTACATGCCGTAGAAGTTAAGGCCCACGAAATCCAGCATGCGGCGTGCGCTCGAAAGGCCGAGCCCGAAGGGTGGCGCACGCCGGCCGTTCCGGAGCTCGTAGAGCAGCGCCCCGTTGATCAGCCAGTCCAGCATCCCCGAGGAAAGACGATCGCGAATCCGACCCGGGCGACTGGGGTCGAAAGACGGCACATTGATGGCGATACCCACCGGAACGTCGGGGCGGTTGCGCTTGATCTCGACGTAGGCTGCGCCGTGACCGTCGAGCTGTCGGGCCAGGCAACGTCCAGCCAGCCGGAGATTCCGGGCTCCGGGTGGCCACATCCCTTGAAGATAGCCTTTGTAGGCCAGGACCGACGGTTCGTTGATGGTGAGAAAGGCGGAAACGAGATCGCCCAGTTCCAAGGCGCACATGCGGGCGTACGCCCTGAACCGAGGGATGGCTTCGGGACTCAACCAACCGCCTCGTTCAGCAAACCAACCGGGGAGGGTGAAATGATTGATGTTGACGAACACCTTGAGGCCTCGACGTGATGCGTGGTCCAAGATCTGGCGGTAGCGATCCAGAGCGCGAGAACTCACCACTCCGGGTTCGGGCTCGAGTCGACTCCACTCGAGGCTCAGGCGATGCGCGTTGTGTCCGAGGTCTACCGCGAGGTCGAGGTCATGCTCGGCTCGGTGTGACCACCACTCCGCGGCGGCGCCGGACAACCGACCGCCTCGGATGAGTTCCGGACGTTGGTGTTCCCAAGCCCACCAGTCGTTCGCCGTGTTGTCACCTTCCACCTGATGGCTGGAGGTCGATGCTCCCCAGAGAAAGTCTTCGGGAAAGGTTCGGGATTCAGGTATCACGTCCACGCTGCACAAGTTCCGCAAGGACCATGCCGGTTGACCCGATCCCCGCCCCGATCCCCGCCGACCGAGGTCGAGCTGGCACGATCTTTGTACCAACTGAATCCATGAGCGGGTCTCAACACAACGGGTCTTCCCACAAGCCGACACGGATTCATCTCTTCCACATGGAGTCCACGGGGGCGGGGCATCGTCGCGCCGCCCAGGCCCTGGAGGCGGTGCTTCGGAGGACTGATCCGACGTTGGACATACAGCTCATCAACCTCGCCGACCACATGAACGAAACCTTGCACCACGCCTATCAGAAGCTCCGGGTGTGGCTGATGGAAGACGCGCCGCATGTGTTCGGGCAGCTGTACAAGTGGGCCGATCGTCCGCACCCCGAAGTGGAGTCCTTGTTCGACCGCGCGATGCTCGAACTGGAGAAATCCAGTCTTCACTCTCTGTTGCGGTTCATGACCCGAGAGCACTGCGACCTCGCAATCCACACGCACTTCTTTGCTGCGGAGATGGCGGCGCATCTGCGACGCAAGAAGGCGGTGAGCTTTCCACACGTGACGGTCACGACCGACTTTTTCAGTCATGCGCTGTGGGCGCGCACGCCGTGCGAGTTGTTCGCGGTCGCTTCTCGCGACGCGGCTTTGTACCTGACTGCACTCGGGGTCGAGCCGGAGCTCATCATGGAAAGCGGGATCCCCGTGGACCCCGGATTTCGGGAAGCCCGACGGACGCCAGAGGATTATCGCCGAGAGACGGAGCTGCGGACTGAAGGACTCCGAACGGGAGGTCGGCGGCCGCGCATTCTCCTCATGACGACGGGGACCGCGGCCGAGATATCGGCCCAGAACCTGATGCACCTTCTCGAAGCCCAGAGCCCCCTCGATGTGACGGTGTTGGCGGGTGACAACGAGGAACGCCTGAGTGCCCTCCACGCGGTGCCCGCTGTGGACCGTCACCGGGTCTTCATCTCGGGACGCCGCGATGACATGCCTCGCCTGCTGGAAGATTCCGATCTGTGTATCGGAAAGGCCGGTGGACTCACCTGTTCGGAGGCGCTGGCGGTCGGGACACCGATGGGTCTGCTGTCGCCGCGCCCGGATCAGGAGGCGCAAAACGCGGACTTTCTGCTGGAACGCCAGGCTGCCACCCGGATCTTTCGAAGCAGCCTGCTCGGGCCAAAAATGGACGAGCTGTTCGGTGACCTCCGACGATGGAGTACGCTTCGTGCCGCTTCGTATGGTCTCGGTCGGCCCGAGGCGGCAGACGCGGTGGTGGAGCGGGCCCTGGCCCTGCTTCCGCGGCATGCGGCGGAGCATTCCTCCTGACCGGAAACCGACGACTTGCCTAGCGAGCGAGCAGGAGCCGGTCAGGACCACCGCGACTGGCAAGAAAGAGGTCCGGCACGCGGTCGCCATTCACATCGGCGAACTCCGAGTCGAAGCCGTTACCGACCGCGGTCTCCGGCAGGATGCCGACGGACTCCGAGAATCGACCGCTGCCGTCATTGAGGTATGCTCGAAACGGTCGGCGAGCTGGCGTCCCCCGGAGGCTGTCGAGATTCGAGGTCAAGAGGTCGTCGTCGCCGTCCCCGTCGAGGTCTAGCGCGTCGACATCGAAGGAGTCGTCATCGTCTTCCGGAAGACGGCTTGCAGTCTGGTCTTCGAAGATTCCAGGGCTGATTTGCATCAGGATGCGGTTCTGTCTCGAAACCTCCGGTCTCAAGAAGCGAATGTTGGCCATGACCACGTCGAGGTCGCCGTCTCGGTCCGCATCGAACAGATCGATTTCGCGGGTCTCGGCTTCGACCGGCAAATCGATCACGGTCTCGAAACGCGATCCTTGCCGAATCAAGATGACGGAGACGTCTTCGTTGCCCACAGCAAGGTCCAGGTCTCCATCTCCATCTACGTCTCCGAGTTCGAGGTCCTGGGTGCGGTCGTGCCGGACCGGAAGAACATCCAAGGTTACATCGACGAATCGTCCCTCGCGCCACTGCAGCGCTCGATTCTGCCCCGCGTTGCCAATCAGCACCGTCGGTGGGTCCGTGGATGGATCCAAGATCGCGGCGTTGCTGGTGCCCTTCACCGGAATCAGTTCAGAGGCGTCCGTGAACCGTGTACCGCTTTGGAGAAAGAGCTCGTTCACCTGGTCGTCTTCCGATGCAAATAACAAGTCCACTTGGCCGTTGCCGTCGAAGTCAAACAGCACCACGTCTTCGCTGTCGCGTTCCGTACGCGGGAGCCGCGAGGCGCTCACGTCCTGAAAACCGCCTGCACCGTCATTGAGCAGGAGAATGTTGGGCCGAAACTCGTGGGCGACCACGATGTCCAGATCGCCGTCACCGTCCACGTCGCCGAGCGCCGCATCCATGCTGAATCCAGTCAGGGTGTCGGGAAGATGAGTATCGGTCACGTCCACGTAGGCGCGGGCCACGGGTGTCTGGGCCGGTCTCGGGTCCGGGTCATCGATGGTCTTGCATCCGATAGCCAGCAGAAGCTTCGCCGCCAGGGCGCATCCGACCCATGTGGTCGAAGAAGCAGAAAGCCGATGCGGAAGATCCGGCACCTCTGTACCCGACCCGAACCCACAGTCATCGTTTCGGCTTGCTCGACCGAGCGCACCGGCGGAAGGGGAAGGGCAAGACCGGATGGGGCACTCCACGGAAAGTCTTGACCTGATCGAAATAGGTTCTAGAGTTAGAACCGTTCTAAGGAAAAACATCATGACCAAGCTCAATCAAACCAAGAATCGAGACCTTCCAGAGTCGAACCGAACCCGCGTCATCGAGGCGCTGAACGCACGACTTTCGGACACTCTGGACCTCGTGCTGCAGAGCAAGCAAGCCCACTGGAACCTCAAGGGCCCCAGCTTCATCGCACTGCACGAGCTTCTGGACGAGATCGCCGACCGCCTTCGCGAGCAAGGCGACACCATGGCCGAGCGCGCCGTCGCTCTCGGAGGCATCGCGGAAGGCACCTTGCAGGTGGTGTCCGAGCGCACCTCCATTCCTCCATTGCCGGTGGACCTTCAGGCACAGAATCCGCTGGTGGATCGTTTGACCGACGCCTTCGCGAAGCACGCAGCTCAACTGCGCGAAGCGATACGCACCGCCGAGGCAGCGGACGATGCGGATACCGCGGATGTGTTTACCGAGGTTTCTCGAGAGGTCGACAAGGACCTCTGGTTCCTCGAAGCGCATCTCGCGCGCTTTGAATGAGTTCGAAGCAACGCGGCGGTCACAGTAACGGACGGTGGGCGAGGAGCACACCGTCCGGATCTGCGTAGATGTGCATGCCGGGGCGAATCACGGCACCGAGGAAGAGCAGGTCTACATCCCTTTCGCCAAGGCCGCGCTTTTCGGTTTTGCGAGGACAGGACGCCAGGGCCAAGACCCCGATATCCATCTGTTCAACCGCGGCGCGGTCTCGGATCGCCCCGAAGATGACGACGCCTTCCCAGCCATGGTCGACTCCGAGTTGAGCCAGCCGGTCGCCGAGCATCGCTCGTCGGACCGACCCCCCCGCGTCGACGACCAGGACCCGACCTTCTCCACCCTCACTGAGCGCTTCCCGCATCTTCGTGTTGTCTTCGTACGCGAGGAGGGTGGTCACGCGGCCATTGAACTGGCGTCGGCCGCCGAACGACTGAAGCCCGGGCAACAGCACTTCAGCGTCCTCGTGCGCATCCGAGAGGTCAGCGGTCGAGAACTCCACCATGCGCCGCTAAATCCGAGTCCGATCGGTGTCAAACACCCTTTCGGCCCAAACCGGAAGCGATTCCTCGATGACTTCGTGGGCGGACTCGCTGATAGTGACCTCGCATGAGGAACGCGATCATCGCTGGCGTCGGTCCAGGGGTCGGCATTGCGGTGGCGGAGCGGTTTGGCCGCGAAGGTTTCACCGTCGCCCTTCTCGCGCGAAACGAGCAGCGACTGGACCACCTGGGGGCGGAGTTGGGTCGGAAGGGCGTGCAAGCCATCACGATTCCGGTCGACCTATCGGAACCGAGCGCGGTCCGGTCTGCGATGCAGTCGGCGGAGGGCCGACTCGGAAGCGTGGACCTGTTGGTCTATAACGCGGCAGTTTGGCGGGAGGTACCGGTGATGGACATCGACCCGGAGACCTTCATCGCCGACCTCTCTTTGTCGGTGGTGGGGGCTTTGGTCTCGGCTCAAACCGTGTACCCCGGGATGCGGGAGCGAGGTTCGGGAACGATCATCTTCACCGGCGGTGGTCTCGCCCTGTTTCCGGAATACGGAAAGGGCGTGTCGTCATTGTCGGCGAGCAAGGCTGCCCTTCGCAACCTGGCCTTCGCGATGGCCAAGGAGTCCGAAGCGGATGGCGTTCATGTGGCCACCGTAACCATCGCTGGCGCTGTCGAAGTGGGTACGCCCTTCGATCCCGCATTCATCGCGGAGGAGTTCTGGACCCTCCATCATCAGGCACGGCCCGACTGGCAGGTCGAGCGGGTGTTCAAGGGACTTTCTCCATCTTGACCCGTGACCGCCGGTGATCCGGAGCGTTAACCAGGTCTCTCATGTCCTCACGGAATGAAGACCGACGGCGCTTCGGGGTCGGAACTCTGACCGCTTTGGTGGTCGGGAACGCGATAGGGGCCGGCGTGTACACGACATCCGGCTTCGCCCTCGCGGACCTCGGAAGTCGAGAATGGGTTCTGTGGGCTTGGGTGGTAGGAGGCTTCGTCGCCCTTTTGGGAGCCGCCAGCTACGGAATGCTCGCCCGGCAGGTCACTGAATCGGGCGGAGAGTACGTGTATCTGTCCCGATCTCTCCATCCGGTTGCGGGCTCGGTGGCCGGCTGGATATCCCTCTTGGCTGGCTTTTCCGGGGCCATCGCCTTCTCCGCCCAGGCCTTGGAGGCTTACGCCCGCGCAGCGATTCCGGCGTTGGCGCCGCTTCCGCACCATACCATCGCCGTCTCTTCGATTCTGGCCGCCGGCTGGATGCATACCCGGCGCGGCCACATCGGGGCGCGACTTCACAACGGCATCGTGATCGTCATGCTCGGAGGTCTGGTCACCCTTTGCATTTGGGCGGCCTTTCTCTGGGGCCTCGGATCGTGGACGCCACCGCCACCGCTTCATCGACCACCGACATTTCGACTCGATGTCTTTGCCATGACGCTGGTGTGGGTCTCGCTCAGCTATTCCGGGTTCAACGCAGCGGTCTACGTCGCCGACGAGGCTCGCGACCCGCACCGGAGCATCCCGCGCGCCATGTGGCTCGGCACCGCGGCCACCATGATTCTCTACGTGGCCGTCAACACCGTCTTTCTGTACGTGCCAAGATCCGACGTCATCGCCGGTCAACCCGAGGTTGCGGCGCTGGCGGCAGAGGCCCTCGGAGGCCGGATGCTTCGGCGGATGGTCGAGGTCCTTATCGCCTTCTCACTGCTGACTTCGGTGACGGCCATGGTGCTCGCGGGGCCCCGTGTGTACGCCAAGATGGCCGATGACGGGGTGCTCCCCGCCATTTTTCGGTCGGAATCGAAGCCGTTTCCGCGCTTCGCCATCTATCTGCAAGTTGGATTGGCCGTGCTGCTGACGCTGGTCAGCGGCCTTCGGGAACTTCTGTCCTACCTCGGACTCACGCTTTCTCTATGTCTCGCGCTGGCGGTGAGCACGCTCTTCGTTCGGCATCTTCGGCGGGGGGAGCGTCCTCAAACATGGTTGTATCCCGTCGCGCCGGCCATGTTCTTGGCTTGTACCCTGACCTTCGCCGGGCTGTCGGCGGCTCGAAATCCGACCGAACTGGTCGCCGCGGCGATGACGTTCGGTGTCGGCATCGCTGCGTATCTGCTTCGCAGGTCTTCACTCCTTCGCTGAAGGCAGGAAGATTCAGGATCGTTTCGGGCCCCCCTCACGCTGGAGCAATCGATGCTTCCGTTCGATGCCCCAGCGATATCCGGAAAGGGAGCCGTCTTTGGCCACCACTCGGTGACATGGAACCGCAACCGCGAGGGGATTCGCGCCACACGCCCGGGCCACGGCCCTGGTCGCGCGGGGCGACCCGATCGCCTCCGCGATGTCGGCGTAGGTTCGTCTCTCCCCCGCAGGAATCTCACGAAGCGCCTGCCACACTCTTTCCTGAAAAGCGGTGCCCCGAATATCGAGGGGAAGGTGGGATTCGAGGGTGGGATCTTCGAGGAGCCCAACCACCTGGGCGACCGTCCCTTCGAACGCCTCGTCAGCCCCGACCAGGGTGGCTCGGGCGAATCGGTGTTGAAGGTCCTGCACCAGGGCTTCAGGGTCATCGCCCAAAAGGATGGCGCAGACGCCCCGTTCCGTGGCTGCCACCAGGAACGAGCCGAGGGTGCATTCACCCACCGCGAAGCGAATGATCTCTCCCTGTCCTCCGGTTCGAAACTGATGGGGCGTCATCCCGAGCCGTTGCTTGGCATGTTCATAGAACCGGCTCGACGAATTGAAACCAGCGTCGAAGATGGCCTGGGTAACGGTCCTGGTCCCTTCGAGTCCGCGGCGCGCGGCGGTGGCGCGGAGGGCTCGGGCGTAGGCCTTGGGCGTCAATCCGGTCGCTGCCTTGAAGACTCGGTGGAGGTGGTGGGGGCTCAGTCCCACCGCTTCCGCGATCTCGGAAAGCGTCGGCTCATGTTCGGCCTCCTCGATGATTCGACAGATCTTGGTCACCATGAGGACGTTTTGTTCCTGGCGAAACGAGGACTCCGGCTGACACCGTTTACAGGGTCGGTATCCGGCCGCCCGGGCTTTCGCGGCATCTTCGAAGAATTCGACATTCTCCTGGCGAGGGGTTCGCGCTGCGCATGAAGGTCGACAGAAGATGCCGGTGGTCTTGACGGCGTAGAAGAACTGCCCATCCTGGCTGCGGTCTCGTCGTAGGACCGCTTCATAGCGAGGGTTCTTCGTCGGGGTCATGGGGGTGGTGCTCAGCATACGCGATCTCCCGGGGTTCTCGGCTTTCTTCGGCGGGCTCCGGCTTCGGTCTCGGGTGTGGCCCATGGTTTCGGTCCGCAGCATGGGGCATGGACCCACGACGGTGCGATCCGGTTCTTGCTCTCGAATTCAATGGCCTTGGAAGGAGCCGGGGTGACCGGTTAGGGCTAGCTGCGATGGACGCGTCGGTCGAACTCTCTCATTCGCGGCTCGATGAACCCACGATGGGGTCCGAGCTGTTGAAGCAGGGGCGCGTTGGCGTCAAGGTCCTGTCCTTTTTTGGATGCTTGTCCGCCGCGGTTGGACTCTCGAACCTGCTGCTTTCCCAGTTCGCGTCGAACCCCGTGATCACGCCGTCACTGATTCCCATCGCCCTCCAGAACGAGGCTGCGGTCCTGGGTTCCAGCTTGTTGCTTTGGGCGGGCTCGAAGCGGCTGGAGTCGATCTTGGTGCTTCGGATTTTGACGACTGCGTTCATTGCCCTCGTTCTTCTCCTATTGAGTCGCGAAGAGGTGGTGACGATCGTCGGAAATATGGGACCGGTGGTGGTGTTCTTCTATGTCGCGGCGACATCGGTCGTGCCGTTGGGACCGGTGTGGACATTCGCCATCGGCGTGGTCCTGGCGCTCTCTTTCGCACGGGGGGCGTTTGGGGCGGTCGCCGTCCCGTTTGCTCCGGGCGTCATCTTCATCGTGCTGGCGACCACCGGTGCGTCGCTGGTGCTGATGAGGCTTCGGCGCAGTCTGGCCGAGCAGAACCTCGCTACGGCTCGGTACGCTCGAGAACTGGAGGCAAGCCACGCAGCGCTGCTGGAGGCGCAGCTTCAGCTGGTGCAATCCGAAAAGATGCGGGCTCTGGGCGACCTCGTGGCGGGTCTGGCCCACGAGCTCAACACGCCGGTGGGTACTCTGCGCTCCGGCGCCCAGGCTGTCCAAAAGTTTGGGCCGCGTCTTCGACAGGCGATGGAAGAGGGCGACCGCACTCGACTCCAGACCCTGACCGAGAAGCTCTCACCCTTGGGACAAAACATCGAAAACGCGTCCACCCGAGTGGCGTCGTTGGTGACCCAACTGAAGGCCTTCTCGCGGCTGGACGAGGCGGACCAGGCGTGGGTGGATATCAACCAGAGTCTTCGACAGTCTGCAGAGCTGGCCAGACAAGGCACCGCGATTCGCTTTCATTTCGACCTTCAGGCGCTGCCGAAGCTTCTGTGCCACGTGCGCAATCTCAACCAAGTTTTTCACGAGTTGCTTCGAAACGCGGTCCAGGCCATCGGACGGGACGGAGATGTGTGGATCTCGACGATGCATGCGGATGCTGAGGTGCGAGTCGAGATCCGGGACAACGGACCTGGTATGACCGAAGATGTTCGGGCCCGGGTCTTCGATCCGGGATTTACGACCAAGGGAGTCAAGGTGGGTACCGGCTTGGGGCTCGCCATCGTCTACCGCACCGTGCAGGACCACGGCGGCCGGGTCGAAGTGGAGTCCGAACCGGCCGTCGGGTCCACCTTTCGGCTCGTCCTCCCGAACCGGTTGGCTGATACGGCCGCTTCGGCCGACTGAGGTCGACCTGCGACGGGGCTCATTCTCCGAGTATGTCGAGGGCGTTTCGAATGTCCTCTTCCATGCACACGGCCACGGATCGATTGTTGAACAGGCCACTCTTTCTCTCCAACTCTCGGCGAAGGATCGGCGCCGTTCGAGGATCGTGGAGGGCGATCAGCCGACTGACGTACCACTTTCGGATGTTGCAGTTCTTGGTCCCATTGATCCGAAGCTGATTGGAAAGATAGTCCAGCCGATCCAGGCGGTGGGTCTCGTCCAGAAGCTCCAGTCCTTCGTAAGCCTGGCGCCGATCGGAGAACGACCGAGCCTCTCTCGCAAGGAAAGCGAGGATCGGAGCCGACGCCGGGGACAGGGTCTTGCCCAGCGTTTCGATGAGTCGCGACAGCGACGGGTCGTCAGACTCCACCAGGGCCCGAACGTTTCGGCCAAAGGTCTCGTCTCGGGCGGTTTCAGGCGTGGTCTCTAGGGCCTTCAGGTACGCGGCGAGTGCGGCGTTCACGTCTCCTTCGCGAAAGGAAAGATGGCCACCGATCATGTGGAGCTCACCGTCTCTCGGACGCTCCTGCACCAACTCCGTCACCAAGCGCCGAGCTTTCGGCCAGTCCATCTCCGTCATCGCTTGGTCGAGGCGGGAACGGCGTAGGTCGCTGACCGAGTAGACGAAGCTTCCCGCCATCAGGAGCCCTGCCATCACGAGCCCGAGGCGCAAGACCATCCGCTTGAAGAGAGGCCGAGAGGGTGTGGCCTCTTCCCGGAAGATTCGGGTGGAAAGGTCCGTGAGCGACGGTACTCGGGTCGGATCTCTCGTTCGTAGAGACGATGCGAGGGCCTCTCGAAACTCCGTTGCGTTCTGGAAGCGATGGGCCGGCTCCTTTTCCAGGGCTGTCATGACAACCTGCTCCAGGCGCTGGACATCCAGTCCTTCGAGCCGGGACAGGTTCAGGGGCGGCGGGGTCTCGGTGACGTGTTTGCGCAATATCCCCGCCATGTCGGTGGCGGGAAAGAGGACGCGGCCAGTCAGAGCCTGGTACAAGATCACGCCGACCGCGTACAGATCGGTTCGGCCATCGATGGCGTCGCCGAGCGCCTGCTCGGGGGACATGTACCGGGGCGTTCCGAACACGAAACCGGACTGGGTCAGGTTCGGAGCCTCTTCGGGGCTGGCCGCCAGGACCTTGACCAATCCGAAGTCCAGAATCTTGGCGGTGGGTCGACCGCGCCGCTCCACCACCATGATGTTGTCGGGCTTGAGATCTCGGTGGACCATGCCTCGGTCGTGGGCGTGCTCGAGGGCAGAGAGCACCTGATCGATGAGCTCCAAGAGGAGACCAGGGCTCATGTCTTGCGACGCGACGGAGAGTGATGTGCCTTCCAAGAGCTCCATCACCATGAACAACTCGCCTTCGTCGGTGCGACCGAAGTCGGTCACCCGGACGATGTGGGGGTCGTCGAGCTGGATCATGGACCGAGCCTCGCGCTGGAAACGTTCTTCGATGCCCGGGATGTGTAAGGTTTCCTTGCGGAGGAGCTTCAGGGCCAATGGGGTGTCCATCTCGGTATGTTGCACCCGATAGACGGTACCCATGGCGCCTTGCCCGAGGACCCGAACGACGCGGTATCGCTCCCCGAGGATCTGACCGACTTCGACCCCCACGCCCCCTACTTTACCACCGATGTTCGAACGGTCCGCGTGTTCCGCGAGGTCTCATCCATGGAGCCCCCGCATTGCTCGGGACCCAGGTTTTGGTTCAGGGTAACGCGGGCTCGCGATGCGCCTCCTCTATGTTCTGGGTACCAGCTTCAGCGGCTCATCCATCTTGAATGCACTGATGGCGCGTCATCCCGATGTGCTCGCGCTCAACGAGTTGGTGAACCTGGGACGCGAACTCCGGGCCCCTTGGGATGGGAACCGTCGTCACCCTTTGCGTCAGCCCTTCTGGTGCGAGGTCAAGGAGGCCTTCGAAGCCATGGGGGGGCGCTTCGACCAACTCCGATTGGAGTGGGGATGGAAGCATGCGGCGCTTGGAGGACGTCGCGCCCGCGCGCGCTGGGCCCGCGAACACCGAAACCTCTTCCGCGCCCTGGGCCATGTATCGAACGCGTCCGTCTTCCTGGACTCCAGCAAGAGTGCTCGGCGCCTCGAACGTCTGATGCAATCCGGCTACGCGCCAAGGGTCGTGCACATCGTCCGGGACGGTCGGAGCGTTTGTGCTTCGGGCCTGAAGCGAGGCTTCAGCTTCGCGTTCATGTTGCGGGGCGTTCAGCTCGATTGGCTACGGTCCGAGATGTTCCGACGGCGGATGACGCCCGAGCGATTCATGCGGCTTCGGTTCTGCGACCTGGTGTCGAATCCGCGGGAAGAGCTGGAGCGGATCTGTCGCCACGTGGGCCTCGAGTACCACGCCGAACAGCTGGAGGTTCACCGTCCAGTGGAGCATCCGGTCGCCATCGGGGCCAAAGGCTTTTGGATGCTGAAGCGCGGACTGGTGGTCCAGCCGCCGCAACGGGCGCGTCTCCTCGGCTCCCATGAAATGCTCTATCGGGCCGGGGGCGGGCCGCTCCGGGACGTTTCGCTGGGCCTCCAGCATCCTCGGGGTGCTGGAGAGGGGACGACCTAAGGGGTTGGACACACTTGAGTGGACTGCGGAAACAGATCGATGGTCGTGGTCCGGTCCATGCTCGCGGCGGCGACGGCGCTCTGGACGTCCGGATCCACCGCGCACGAGGCGAGGCACTGTGCCGGACCCACAACGGTTTCGGGGCAGTTCGCCAACACGGCGTCGCAGAACGGCCGGCAGATCCAGACCTCCGAATCCTCGTTGGTGCCGCCGCCGGTGCAAAACTCACTGTTGTACACTCGAGTGTGGCGACAGTGGAATTCGGGCGTAGCGGCGGAGGGTGAGCTTCCGTGGTAGATGCGGCACTCGATGTTGTTGGGGGTGAGTCGGTCGTCGATGTTGCCCTCCAGATTCATGAAGCTGCACACCGAGAGACACTCGTCGAGACTCCCGTAGATCGCGTTCTCGTCGGTGCAGTTTGTCTGAAGGAAGCCACAGTACGTCTCGCAGTAGCCTCCACACACGCCTCCACCGGAGCGTGATGCGGCAGGACAGAAAGAGGCGTCGTCGTTGTCGATCGCCATCTGGAGAAACTTCTGCCGACACAGAACCGTGTTGGCATCGCTGTCGTCCTCACCGACCGGAATCAAGGCGCAGGTGTTGAGACAGTCGTTTTCGTCGTCGTACCCCGGTGTGCAGGGGCTGTTCTCGTCGAGAAAGGCTGTGCAATACTCCTCGCACGCGCTGTCGATGCAGGTGGTGGTGCCGAGTAGGGCGGCGTCCGGACAAGAGGGTTCGTCGGCTTCGAGCTGGCTGATGCGACAGGAGAGTGAGTTGCCCGTCGTATCCCCCAACATGCCGACCCGGATGTTGGGGTCGACCTCTTCGACTTCGCATTGGTCGAAACAGACGGCAAAGGATTCGAAGGTGCCCGGGCACCGGGCCACCATTTCCTGACAATAGACGTTGCAGGGCGATCCACACTCTTCCCCCGCCTCGCCCAGCTGAAAATCGACACACGATGGGATGTCGGGGTCGGATAGACAGCCGACCCCCAGCGACGAGGTCAGGCCGGCAGTCAGAAGCGTACCCGCAGCTTTGAAATACAATTTCTTCATGATTAATAACGAATCGCGAACCCTTGAGGGCTAGGCTCAATCCAGGACAGCTTGTCGTCCTTCCGCTCCTTCAGGATGTACAAGATGGTGCCGGCAATGATGGCCGAACCTCCGGCTGCGTACCCGGCGATGGCGATGGCCCGGTTTCGGTCGAACGAATCCAACGCATCCTCACTCTCCGGAGAGCCCGGAGGGAAGCTCTCCACATCGTCTCGGTTGTTCGCGGCCAAGATGTTGAAGCCGATGCCGAGCCCCACCAGCCCCACGCCCGACGCGATGATGCTCGTCGGCAGCGGCCGCAGGCGGAATCCCGGGGCGGGGGCGAGAAGGGCGAGGGCTTCGGGGTCTCGTTCGAGGGCGATCTCCACCGACTCCGCCTTTCCCGAAACGACTTCGATCAGACGTACTTCTTCCAGGTAGCCGGGATGCGTGACCTTGAGCGCGTAGCTTCCGGGGGGCACCCTTTCGCCCTTCCACGGACAGCTCGGGGTGCCTTCGGTGACGCCCCGGATCTCGATGGTGGCGCCCACGGGGTCGCAGGCGACCGACAGGGTCCCATACACCTCGCGCTCCAGCTCTTGCAGGGCCTTGAAGGCTCGTTGCTTGCGGTACGAGGCGTCAGGAAGCTTGTTGTACGCCTGGTACGCTTCGATGGCCTCTTCGTAGCGACCGAGCTCTTGGAGACACCGTGCGATGTTGAATCGGATGAGCGGCAGCGCGCTTCGGTCCACTTCGCTGGCCAGCGCTTCCGCTTCCCTGAGGGCCTTCAAGGAGGCCTCGTACTCTCCGTCCGAAAAGAGCGCCGATGCCTCATTCACCAGACGTTGGGCCCGTCGACCCGCGTCGGCGTTCGATTCCTGACTCCAGGCGGTCGTAGACAGACAGCTGCACATGGCCACCACCGCGACGATGCGATTCATCCCTCCTCCTTTCGTGCCGGTTCAAAACTCCGGCACCTCTAACTTTTCGACTTCCGAGGGCCGAGGCTCGGGTTTGGCTTCGATGGCTGCAGGCTTGGGCGGATCCTCTGGGGGGGCAGCAGGTTCGGCTTCAGCCGCCGGCGAAACGGACTTTGCCTTCGGTTCGGTCCGGGTTGGCTTCTTGGGCTCGACCGCTCGTTTCTCGGGTGAGGCGCGGCGGCGCGGAGCCGCAGCGGCGCTGCGCTGCGAAGTTCGATCCTTTGGGGTCGGTTCGGGCTCGGTCTCGATCGCCTTCGGCGCCTCGGAGGCGGAGCCGACCATCGATTCGTCGAGGGAGTCCGACGGTTCGGGTTCGGGCGCGACCCCGGTTCGTGCCTCGGCCCGGTTCGAGTCCACCGGGTCCGCGGGCGGCTCTTTCGGCTTCGGGGACGAGCGCGGGCGGTCGCCGCCCGGCACCGGGCGGACCAGAGGTTCGATTTCCACTTGGCTTTCGGAGCGGCTCAACAGGACGAAAGCCCCGGCCCCGATCAACAGCAAGAGGAAGAGGAGAGGCACGAGGATTCGTGAAGAGCTCGATCTGGGCCGGACGTCGGAATGCCCCTTCGAAACCTCTTCGTTGACGGTGAAGCCGCCCTGCAGGGCCGCCTCGCGGGAGCGCTCCCGCCCTTCGCCCTCCCGCAATCCGCTGGGGGCCGCCGCCTCCCCGGAGGCAGCGCGCAGTGCGGCCTCCCGGGAAAGGGACCGCGATGGGCTTCGGAGATTGCTCTCCGATTGCGCCCGGAATCCCGCGTAGCTCGGCGCCGGCGTGAGACCGGACGGGACCGATGAGGCCGGAAAGACCCTTCGAAAGGCCTCGCTCATCTCGTTCGCCGACTGAAATCGACGGTCCGGGTCTTTGTCGATGGCCTTGAATACCGCCTCCTCGATTCCGGGCGGAATCATCAGATCGTCCGAGAATGCCGGGGGCATGACGGTGCATTGGGCCATGATGGTGTCGATGAACGAATCTCGGGCGAACGGGTTCGCGCCCGAGAGCAGCGTGTAAGCCACGACCCCCAGTGAATAAAGGTCACTCCGAGCGTCCAGCTCACCCTTGGCTCGGGCCTGCTCGGGCGACATGTATTTGGGCGTCCCCACCAGCATGCCGGCCTTGGTTTCGACGGTTTGGCCGCGGTCGTCGCTGGCCACCACCTTCGCAATGCCGAAATCCAAGAGTCGGACCGTCTCCTCGCCATCCGACCGGCGCACGATCATGATGTTTTCCGGCTTGATGTCCCGATGCACCATCCCGAGGGCGTGGGCTTCGGCCAGCGCCTTGAGCAGCTGCATCAGGACGAAGGACACCCAAAATGGATCCTGAGGCCCTTGCTCGATCCGACACAGGAGGGTCTCGCCATCGACGAACTCGAATACGGTGTAGAGGCCCACATCCGGCGCGTCGCCGTAGTCGTAGAGCGTCACCACCGTCGGATCGCTGAGTTGGGCCACCACCCGGGCCTCTCGGAAGAAGCGGGCGCGAAGGTCGGGGTTCCTGGCGTGCTGTTTGTGGACGATCTTGACCGCGACGATCCGCCCCACGGGTTCTTGGATGGCCCGATAGACGGTGCCGAATCCGCCGGAGCCCAAGATGCCCATCACCGCGTACTTGCCGCCGATCCGCTTGCCCAGGACGTCGTCTTGCGGATGGGCGCGCAGGACGTCGGCCGGTACCAGCACGTAGTCGCAGGAGGGGCATGTCGTACCTGGGCGTGCCTCAGCCCACACCTTTCGGCACCCTGGGCAGGTCCAATCCTGGCGACTCGCGGCGAGCATCGGGAGGAGGGCAGAGAACGATCCCTTCCGACAAGCACCCTAACCTTGCTTTTGTCGCGCAGGGAATGGCGATTTCGCGAAAATTTGGGATCGGCACGGTGACCCGTCGCGTCCATCGGTGCCCTTTGACTCCCCCCAAAGGTGACGCGGTCGGATGAGGGAGATCACAAAATGGCCGGCGAGACATGGGCTTCGGCTGGGCGTTGGCCCTCGAGTTCGATATCCGCATGATGTGCCGACGAACAAGATCGAAGCCGGGTCCCTGTTTCCCGAGGTCTTCGTGGACCGTGTGGAGGGTCCACGGGTCGACCTGCGCGAGACCGAGGCCCCAGACCGGTGGAAGATGGTGGTGGTGTACCGCGGGAAGCATTGCCCGCTGTGCACCCGATACCTGAACCAGCTCGAATCCTTGAAAGACAGGCTGCAGGACCTGGGGATCGATATCTGTGCGGTCTCGGCGGACAGTCGAGAGCAGCTCGAGGCCCACAAAGAAGTGCTCGCCGTCCGGTTTCCCCTCTACTTTGGCCTCGGGCTGGACCAGATGATGACGCTGGGCCTCTACATCTCCCACCCGCGTTCCGAACGAGAAACCGACCACCCGTTCGCGGAGCCCGGTGTCTTCGTCATCAACGCCGACGGTCGGGTGCAGGTGGTCGACATCTCCAACAACCCCTTCGTGCGACCCGAGTTGGAAAAGCTCGTGTCCGGGCTGGAGTGGATCAAGAATCCAGACAACCACTATCCGATTCGCGGGACCTACCCGTACGCTTGAAGCCCCGGCCGCCGGCTTGAAGTCCCGGCCGCCGGCCTGACGCCGGAGCGGCGGCGCGGCCTCGGCTAGAGCCTTGCGGTCCGGAAGGTGTCACAGGCGTCGACGTCTCCCCCGTCGAGACCGACGCGAAACCAGCGGGCGCGTTGTTCCGAGGTGCCGTGGGAAAACGTTTCCGGCCGAACCACGCCGGTCGAGGCGCGCTGAAGCCGGTCGTCGCCGATGGACGCCGCCGCCCGGAGGCTCTCCTCGAGGTCTCCGGACTCCAGCAGGTCGCGCTGCCTCGTGCTGTGGGCCCAGGTGCCGGCCAAACAATCCGCCATCAGCTCCAAGCGCACGCTGGCGCCGGTCGGACCGAGCCTTTCCCGCTCCGAAAGCCGCGCGACGTGGTCGCTGATCCCGGTGAGGTTCTGCACGTGGTGGCCTACTTCGTGGGCGATGACGTAGGCCTGAGCGAAGTCCCCCGGAGCGCCGAGCCGGGACGACAGCTCGCGAAAGAAACCGAGGTCGATGTAGACGCGACGATCGGCCGGGCAATAGAACGGACCGGTCGCCGCGTTGCCCATCCCGCAGCCGCCGGTGGAAGTGCGACCGGTGAAGAGGACCAGCTTGGCTCGCTGGTAGCGCTCTCCTTTTTGGGCGAAGGCGCGTTGAAAGGTGTCTTGCACGTCGTCGAGCACGAAGCCGACGAAGGCGGAGGCCTCGTCGGCTTGTCCGGGCGGAGGGGCGCTGGTGGGGGCGGAGAGCTGACTGGTGAAGCCGCCACCGACGAATTGCACGACCCCGTACCCCACGAGAAGAACCAGGAGGCCGGGAATGCCGAACTTGGAAGTTACCAGCGGAATCAAGAGGCGAAGGACGTTGCTTCGGCCGCCGAGGCCGCCCGAGCGCTGGCCTCGCCGATCGATGATGTCCGGACTTTCGTGGTCGCGATTCCAGCGCACGGCCGGCAGGCTAGCCCGCGGATCCCGAGCCGGCCAGCCCCTCCGCGGTCGGCTATCCGACCTCCGCCTCGTCTTGGTCGAACAGGTGCTCGAGCTCGACATTGGCCCGCCGCGCCAAGCTCATCATGGCCTTCTCGTCGTCCCGAAGCAGGAACTGCTCCTTCAAGACCCGTGCATCATGCTTGCGGAACGTTTCCACCGCCCGCTCCGCGTCGGGACCCGACAGACCCAAGGCCTGGAGAAGCTCTTCCGCGGTGGCCAGACTCGAATGATAGGTCTCGCGGTGGATGACCTTGGCTCCCACCGCCATCAGGCGAAGCGCGTGTTGCCGGTCCTCGGCCCGGGCGAAAATCGGGAGGTCCGGAAAATGGCGGCGAACCGTCGTGGCCACCGCCATGGAGGCCTCCACCGGTGACACCGCGAGTACGAAGAATTGCGCATCCTGGGCGCCGGCAGCTCGGAGGAGCTCCACCCGAGATGCGTCCCCGTAGAAGATCTTGTTTCCATACCGCCGCACGAAATCCACCTGCGAAGCGTTGGCTTCCAGAGCGGTGAAGGGGATGCGTTTCATGCGCAGAACCCGAGCCACGATCTGCCCGTATCGGCCGAACCCCGCGATGATCACTCGGCCCGGGCGTCCTTCGAGGGGGTCGAAGGGGCGGTGGACCTCCTGTTCCTTCCGGTTCATGTCCACCAGGCGGACCAGAAGAGGAGTGGAGAGCATCGACAGGGTGACCGTGAGCACGAACAAGTCCTGGGTGGCTTCGCTCAGGATCCCCAGCCCATGAGCCTGCTCGAAGATTACGAATCCGAATTCCCCGCCCTGGCTGAGAATGATGGCGAAGGCCAGGCGGGAGCGCGGTCCGAGCGAGCCGGACCGAGTCCATTGCCCGGTTCCGCAGATGAACCACAAGATGATGGCCTTTACCGTCACCAAGGCGGCCACCGAGGCCATCAACACCCATGGTTGGGTGACGACCAGGCTCAGGTTGGCCGACATGCCGACCGAGATGAAGAACAGGCCGAGCAGCAGTCCCTTGAACGGCTCGATGTTCGCTTCCAGCTCGTGTCGGTACTCCGACTCGGCGAGGAGGACTCCGGCCATGAAGGCCCCGAGGGCCATGGACAGCCCGGCCGCGCTCACGGCCAAGGCCGTGCCCACCACCACCAAGAGCGCGGCCGCGGTGGAGACCTCGGGCATCTGCGCGGTGGCGGTGAAGGCCAAGAGGGGGCGCACCAGAAACCGACCGGCGAAGACCAGCCCCACCAGCAGCACCACTGCGATGGCCACCTGAACCAGATTGGACCGTGACGTCAGGGAAGCCATGCCGCTCTCGGAGCCCATGGCCAGGAGGGGCATCAAGGCGAGGATGGGGATCACGACCAGGTCCTGAAACAGCAGAACGCCAAAGCCGGCTCGCCCGTGGGGCGCGGTGAGCTCGGAGCGTTCGGCCAGGATTTGAAGCGCGAAGGCGGTGGAAGAAAGGCTCAGACCCAACGAGAGAACCAAGGCGCTCTGCCATCCAAAGCCCGCGGCTCGCCACAGGCCGAACAGGACCAAGGTGGTCAGCCCGAACTGCATGCCGCCGAGTCCGAAGACCCTCCATCGAAGTTCCCAGAGCCGGGAGGGTTCGAGTTCCAGCCCGATGACGAACAGAAGGAAGACGACGCCGAGCTCCGAAAAGTGGAGGACCGACTCGACTTCGGCGATCAGTCCCAAGCCGTGGGGCCCGATCAGGGCACCGGCCGCGAGAAACCCGAGGACTGCCCCCAGGCCAAGGCGCTTGGCGAGCGGCACTGCCACCACCGCTGCGCCGAAGAAGACCGCCGCCTCGGTCAACAGATGCATGAAGCGAGATTTCTTTCGCGTGGGCCATCGTCAAGGACTACTCGCCTTCCGGCCGTCATGGACTTGTCCGGTGCCTCGTGCTCTGGAAAGCTCGTGGCCACCGGGTCCTCGAGCCTGCGCCGCCTCGACTGGTTGAAGAGCCGACGGGGCAAGTGGGCGGCGGTGATCTCGGGCATCGTCATCGCTTACACTCTCTTCGGTTTTTTGGTGGTGCCCTGGCTGATGGAAAGCCAGCTCGTCGACACCTTCGCGGCGACCGGGTGCACCACCGTCGTGGAAGAGACCAACGCCAATCCTTTTACATTGAGTGGAGCTATCGAGGGCTTCCAGCTGATATGTGATGGTGACGAGCCGTCGTTATCCTTCGATCGACTGCTGGTGGACCTGGATGTTTCCTCGGTGTGGCGCTTGATGTTCGTCGTATCGAAGGTTGTCTTGCAAGCGCCGTCAGTGAATGTAGTGCGAGGGCCCGAGGGTCGGGTCGTGCTCTTGGACCGACTCGGTCCTCTCTTGGAGGACGAATCGGATGAGGAAGGAGAGGGGGAAGACACCCAGCCCTATCGTTTCGTAGTGGAGGAGTTGGATGTCTCTGGAGGAAGCCTTCTCCTCCGGGACGAGGTTCCGGAGCCGGACTTCGAGACTCTCTTGGCGGATCTGGGTTTTCGAATGAGCGGCTTGACCAATGTGCCCGAGCAAGCGGCAGGCGCTCACCGATTGGACGCGAGCAGCGAGGTCGACGAAGCGGTGCAATGGACCGGGCGCCTCTCCTTGGACCCGTTGGTGGCGACGGGCTCGGTCTCTGTCACGTCTCTGAAACTGTCCAAGTATCATCCTTATGTAGGTGGCTTGGGGGCCCTCGAGTTTCCCCAAGGCACCGCCGACGCGCTCGTGGGCTATGAGCTGGACGTCACCCCGAGTCTGATTCGCGTTGCGCTTCGCGACGGCTCGGTCCGAACATCTTCGGTCACGGTCGCGGTCGAATCCCATGAGCTTCTTCACGTGGAGGACTTCCGACTCGACGGCCTCGATGCCGAGGCAGTCTTGGAAGGTTCGAACCTCGAGGCGGCAGCCTCCCTTTCCACCTTGGCGGTCCGAGGTGGTTGGGTGGACGTCCAGTTGGATGCTCAGCTGCGGCCCTTGGGGTTTCGGAAAGGCTGGACGTCGACGTCGACCCGGTCGCTGCCGTCGACCCGGACGTCGACTCGATCGGCGCCGTCGAACGCGGCGGCCCCTGCCGGCGGCGGCTCGTCGATTCCGATGACTGTGGGACGGGTCGACGTTCGGGACTTCGACGTTCGGTTCGCGCACCAGGTGGCGACCGGTGCGGTGGAGGTTTTGCTCCGGAACCTTCGGCTCCAGCTCGGGCGCGTGACGTTTCCGTTCACGGCCGGGAGCACGGTGGCGGTGGCGGCCGGATGGGACATGCCGCCCGACGGCCGGGTGGAGATTCGAGGTGGCCTGGATCCAGCCAACATCAGCGGAACCGCAGACCTCGACATCCAGTCCTTGGGCCTCACCCCGTTTCAGCCGTACGTGGCCCAGCGTGCTCGGGCGGAGCTTTCCAGAGGCGCCCTGTCCGTCGAAGGCCGCGCTACCTATGACGGAACGTTTCGATTCGAGGGAGACGTCGAGGTCAGCGACCTCACCCTGATGGAGGCCACCTCGCGAGGCCCGCCCCTCGTGGCTTGGTCGAAGCTCCAGGCCTCGGCCGTTCAGGTGAACCCGGAGCTGTTTCGGGTCGAGCGCGTCGATCTTCTGTCGCCGAGAGCCCGGGTCGAGATCGACCCCGATGGTCGGATCAACTTGGTGGAGGTCTTTCAGCCACCCGACTCTGGGGTGAAAAGGCCCGAGCGGGCTGCGGCGGTGGATTCGGGCGCCGGCCCGGCCAGGTCTGCCGGCCCGACGCCGCCCCGGGCCGGGGGCATGGACGTCCGCATCGGGCGGGTCACGGTCCGCGATGCAACCTTGGGTCTTTCCGACCAAAGCGTGACACCTCGGTTTCGGACGACCATGGGGCAGCTGTCGGGGCGGGTCGACGGGCTGACCACGGCCCGTGCCGGACGCGGCCGCGTGGCCCTGGACGGCAAGGTCGACCGCTACGCCAGCGTGAACGTGGAAGGCGAAGTGCAGCCCTTCGATCTGAGTCAGCCCTCATCCATTCGCCTTCGGTTCCGAAACGTGCCCCTCGCGTCCTTCACCCCCTACGCCGCGAAGTTCGCGGGATACACCATCCGGAAGGGCAAGCTGAACGTGGACCTCGAGTACACCCTGGAGGGACTCCGGATCGACGGCGACAACACGGTTCGGGTCGACCAGCTCACGTTGGGTGACCGCGTCGAGAGTCCAGACGCGGTCAAGCTGCCGCTGCGGCTGGGTATCGCGCTGCTCAAGGATCGCAATGGTGTCATCGACCTGGACCTTCCGGTTTCCGGAAGCCTCGATGACCCGAAATTCAGCGTGGGCAAGATCGTCTGGAAAGCGGTGGTCAACACCCTCAAGAAGGCGGTGCTTGCGCCTTTTGCCGCCATCGGTGGGCTTTTCTCATCCAGCGGCGAGAAGGCGGCCGTTCCGTTCGTCGTCGGAACCTCGACCACCTCGCCCGATGCCGCCGAGGACATGCTCCGCCTGGAGGAGCAGCTCTTCGATCGACCGGCCCTGGTGGTGGAGATCGAAGGTCAGTGGGACCCGGAGGCGGACCGCTCCGCTCTGGCGCAAAGCGACCTCATCCGCGTGTTGAACCAGCTTTCGGTCCGGGAGGATTTCCCGGCTCGGGACCTTCCAGAGCTCGAACTGGCTCCCGATGAGATGTTGGTCATCGAGGCCCATCGAAGGGCGTTCGGAGGGGCGGCACCCACCAGCACTCGAACCATGTCGTTGGCCGCGTTCGAGAATCGAGTGCTTCGCCCGTGGTCGCCGCCGCCGGAAAAGAAGGAGAAGAACGCGGACGCGCAGAACGGGCCTCCGAAGCCGTACTATCTCTCCGAGCCGGCGCCTCGGCTCGAACGAGAGCTCTGGCGCCGGATCGAGGTGCCGCCGATTCGGCTCCGGGACCTGGCCGCCACCCGGGCCCAGGCGGTGCAAGACGTCTTGATGTCTCGCGACCGCCTCGGCTCGGAGCGGGTCTTTCTGCTGGAGCCGTCCGCCGGAAAGAAGCCGGCCGTTCGACTTCGATTGGACGCCCGCTGACCCGGAGTCAGCTCGACGAACCGCCCTCGATCAAGGTGGTCAATCGTTTGCGGTCCGGCTTCAGCAGCTCCTGCACCACCGACTCGTTGACCTGGGCCACGATGATCTGTCCGACCTCGTCGTGCACATCCGAGAAGATGCCGAGGCTCATCATCCCTTGGGTTTGGGCATGGTTGTCCTCGGTGGGCGTCACGTAGTGCACCGCCGACGATCGGTATCGGTGGATCAAGAACAAGTGCAGAAGGGTCATGAGCCGCTTCTTTCGCAGGGCCTCGTCGAAGGTGTTCTGGTCTCGGACCGACAAGATGGTGCGGCCGCGACGGTCTTGAATGTGGGCGAACACGATGTTGGCCACCTTGTCGGTATCGCCTCGGAGCACGGCCAGCTCCAAGAGCTCGAAACCGGCGGTGCTCGGACGCAAGCTGACTTGAAACTCGTCGCGGATGTCGAACCGCCGCTTCCAGATCTCCAACCACTCGCCCAGGACCTTCTTGGGCACCTCCGTCTGCACCAGGTGTTGGAACTGGGTCGAGCCCTGGCCCATGGCCTTGGTGGTCGCGGTTCGGCCGGAGGACGCCATCAGCGCCGCGTCGAGACGTGGACCGCCGACGTGGGTTTGGGGGGTCCGGTACGGGGACTCCAGCAAACGCAGCTTTCTCTGCAGCCGAGCCAGCGCGAGCATGCCGTCATGCCGGAGGGCGGTTGCGAATTCCTCGGCCGCCAAGCCGTCGATCTGGTGTCCTCCGTAAGTGATGAAGTTGAAGACGAAGCCCATGCTGCCCAGGATCTGTGGCACCTTGGTCATCTCTTCGTCGGTCATACCGGTGGTATCCCAGTTGAAGGACGGCGACAGATTGTACGCCAACATCTTGTCTGGATACTGCGCGTGGATGGCGTCGGCGTAGGCTTTCGCGTCCTCCATGTCCGCCGTCTTCGTCTCCATCCACAGAATGTCTGCGAAAGGAGCGACACCCAGGGACTTGGCGATGGCGTATTCGATCCCGTTCTTGAGCTGATAATAGCCGTCCGGGGTCTTCGAGAGCTCACAGTCCCATTTTACCTTGAGACCCATCGCCTCCGCTTTCTCTCGGGCCTCCCAGTGGGAGGCGGTCTTCGCAAATTCCTTCCACTCTTCGACGGATATCGGAGGCTTCGAGCCTTCAGCGTCTTGAAAGCGCAGCTCCGCTGCGACCGCATCTCCATAGGTCATGAGGCCGGCTGCGGCCTGCCACGCGTCCAGGAGCTTGGTGGACGTCACGTCGATCAACGGGTCCACGCTTCGGCTTCCCGCCTCGAGATGAAGCTTGGCCTGCTCCTGGAGGGTCTGAGTGATGCCGGTACTCTCCAACCACGCGACGGCTCGGGCGTACTCCGCATCGGAGATCTTGAACAGAAGATGACCGAGCACGTCTTCCGCCCCGAACTCGTGCAGCCTACGGAGCATCGCAACGTAGGCGCTCTTGTAGCTGGGCAGGTTGAGATGGGTCGCCCCCATGATGAACGGCTGGTCGCGTTCGTCGCCCCGCGCATCGATGAAGGTTGCGGCTTCCGCGTCGGTTCGGGCCACGATGATGCCCGGGACCCGGAGGACGTCGAGCTGAAACCGGGCCGCGTTGAGTCGCTTGATCTGCTCGTCTTCGGCGACCAACACCTTTCCTCCCTGGTGACCGCACTTCTTCACCCCGGGCTTTTGGTCTTCGATATGATAGCCGGGAACACCGACCTCGACGAAGCGGCGGATCAGGTTCCTCACGTGGGCGTCGCCGCCATGCCCGGTATCGGCATCGGCGATGATGAACGGCCGATAATCCACCTCGGCCGTCGCGGCCAGCTGGGCACGACTCATTCGCGCCCGTTGAAAGGCCTGGTTTCGGTCCGCGGTCAGCAACGCTCGAACGATCGGTGCCGCCTCGTCTGGAACTTGGCTGAGGGGATAAGATGCGAGGTCGGCGCCAGGATCCTCGGTGATGGAACCCTTGGCCGAAGTGGCCCAGCCACCGAGGTAGATGCCTTCGATCCCCATGCGCTTCATGGTGACGGCTTGACTCGGGGAGTAAGGCCCGAATGTGGTGATG
Source organism: Myxococcota bacterium (assembly GCA_050331295.1). GTDB lineage: Bacteria > Myxococcota > Kuafuiibacteriia > Kuafuiibacteriales > Kuafuiibacteriaceae > Kuafuiihalomonas. Next base: position 195,223 of record JBHJGZ010000001.1, read on the forward strand.
GCCTTCCGCTCCTCGAAGAGCGTTCGAAGGCGACTGTAAAACGCTTCGGCCGCCGAGCGCGCCACCGGATAGTCGGACTCGATGGATCCTTGTTGTTCTGCAACTTCTCTTGCGGAAAATAGTCTGGTTATACCTCGAAATCGATCTCGCCCAATCCACTCTCGAGCCCGCTGAACGCGTTCGTCGAATGTCGTCATGTCAGCCTCCTTGGTCTCCTGTCCTCCTCGGTCGCGGTCCTGATCCGAGACACGGGGATGGGAGCGTACACCTTCCCTCGGCCTTGTGAGACCCATAGAATTGAAAAAACCTTCTTGAGGTCCGTTCCCTACAGCGGCAAAGAGGTCAGGTCGTGGACAGCGCGCAGAATGCAGTGCTGGGCAACTTGCTCTCGCCGGTCGTGTTGTCCTTCGTGCTCGGGATGGCGGCGGGCCTGGTGCGGGCGCAGCTCTCGATACCCGAAGCCGTGGGCCGGGGCGTGGCGATCTACCTCATGTTCGCCATCGGTTTGAAGGGAGGGGTGGCCGTGGCCGAAAGTCCCCTCGATCTCACCCTGGTTTTGACCATTTTGGCCGGGTTGGCCCTGTCGTTCTTGATGCCTCTGCTCGCGTACCTGTTGTTGCGCTTTACGGCCGGACTCAGCCAGGTGGAGTCGGCGGCGGTGGCGGCGCACTATGGTTCGATCTCGGTGGTCACGTTCGTGGCGGCTACCCTGTTCCTCGGAGCTCTGGAGGTCACCTACGAAGGCTACCTGGTGGCGGTCCTGGCCCTGATGGAGACGCCGGCGATCATTTCAGGGGTTTGGCTGGCTCGACGCGGAGACCTCGGGGGTCGGACGGTGTTCTCCGAAGACGTTGTCCGAGAGATCTTCCTGAATGCCAGCGTGGTCCTTCTGGTGGGCGGCTTTCTGATCGGTTGGGTTTCCGGACCGGCTGGACTGGACAAGGTGGCGCCTTTCTTCAAGGACCCGTTCACCGGGGTCCTCTGCCTTTTCCTGCTCGATATGGGGCTTTTGGCTTCGCGTCGAATCCGCGAAGCCAGGGTCCTCCGACCATCGATTCTGGCCTTCGGAATCTACATGCCTCTGGTCGGCGCGAGTTTGGGTCTGGCCCTCGGTGTGGGGGCTGGTCTCAGCCTCGGAGGTGCGACCCTCCTTTCGGTGTTGGCGGCCAGTGCATCCTATATTGCGGTTCCCGCGGCCATGCGGCTCGCGCTCCCGCAGGCCAACCCGGCCCTTTCTCTGACCCTTTCCCTCGCCGTGACGTTTCCGTTCAATATCGTAGTGGGAATCCCATTATACTTTGCGGCCGCCCGCATGGTGTACGGACTGTGAAGCATGGAAACGTTCGCGAAAACCAAAGTCGAAATCGTCACCGAGGCCACCGTCATTACGAAGCTCGAACAGCTGGCTCGATCCCTGGGCGTTCGCGGCTATACCATTCTGCCCGTCCTGGCCGGGGAAGGGACCAGCGGCCGCATCGGCGAGATGGAGCTCTCCAGCGTCATGAGCTCTCGGCTGTTCATGGTCGTGGCGGACGAAATACTTGCGCGCCGCTTCGTCGAGCAGGCCCGGACCTTTCTGTTCGATTATCGAGCCATCATCGTTTTGAGCGAGGTGGAAGTGCTACGCGGCGACCAGTTCTGAGCCGGGCTTGATGCGACGCGGCTTGACCCGATAGTTCGCTCCCGACACGCCGCTCGAGATGTCTCCCAAGAAGCGCTGCACGGTCCTGGACCGGAGCATGGCGTATGTCGAGGAAGGCTCGGGGGACCCGATCGTATTTCTGCACGGGAACCCGACGTCGTCTTTGCTCTGGCGCAAGGTGATGCCGCACCTGGAGGGGTTCGGCCGTTTGCTCGCGCCCGACCTCTTGGGTCACGGGGACAGCGACAAGCTCCCGGTGTCTGGGCCTGACAGCTATCGCTTCATCGAACATCGGCGCTACCTGGACGAACTTCTTGCGCGCCTCGAAGTGAGGGACCGCGTCGTCTTGGTCATTCACGACTGGGGTTCAGCCCTCGGGTTCGATTGGGCTCGCCGCCATCCGGATGCCGTCCAGGGCATCGCGTTCATGGAAGCCATTGTCCGACCCCTCGCTTGGGACGAATGGCCCGAGGCCTCTCGGAGCGTATTCGAGGGGTTCCGGTCTCCGGCCGGGGAGAAGATGGTGCTGGAAAAGAATGTCTTCGTCGAGAAGGTGCTTCCCGGCTCCATTCTCCGCACCCTGACCGATGAAGAGATGCGTGCCTACCGAAGGCCGTTCGCGAAGCCGGGTGAGGACCGACGGCCCACGCTGACCTGGCCCCGAGAGATTCCCATCGATGGTGTGCCCGCGGACGTGCACGAGATCGTCTCCGCGTACAGCCAGTGGCTCACCGCACCCGAGTCGCCCCCCAAGTTGTTCGTGAACGCCGAGCCGGGCGCGATCCTGACGGGGAAGCTTCGTGCGTTCGCCCGAACCATGACCCACCTCGAAGAGGTGACGGTCAAAGGGATCCATTTCGTTCAGGAAGACAGTCCGGATGAGATCGGGCAGGCGGTTCGAGCCTTCGTTCAGCGTCTTCGGACGGAATCTGGCGAAGATGGCTAAGGCGCGGCGAAGAGGGCGGTTGCCACCACTTCGGTGGGGGCGTCGATGGGCGCCACCCGGATGCCCGCGTCGGAAATGGCGTAGGCATAGTCGTCGGCCAAGACGCTTCGACGGACGTACGGGCTGTAGCTGTACCCCCAGGCGTCAGGCTCGGTGAACATGTCGCCCATGGCGATGGCGCCCAGGGGCTGGATCCCCGTCTCGGCGTTCACCTCGAACAGCCGAAGCTCACTCGAGAACGCGCCGTCGAACCGGTAGTCGGCGGCGGGAATGGCCAGGGTACTCCGGGCCGGAAAGTAGTTGAACGCCTTGTGGTCGTAGGTGGCCTCCGAAAACGCATCTCCGAGATACGCCACGAACTTCTCGGTGGGGTTGGCGAAGTCGGATACATCGAACACGCTCAGCTTGAGACCCCGCGGGAAGTCGGCGTCCGGAAAGCTGGGGTCCGGCACGTGCTCACCGATGGTCAGAAGGTGGTCGTCATCCAGGAAGTGGATATAGGTCGAAAAGCCAGGAACCTTCAGCTCGCCCACCATCCGCGGGTTCGTGGGGTCCGACAGGTCCAACGTGAACAGCGGGTCGATCCGCTCGAAAGTGACCAGAAAGCCTCGGTCGCCTTCCATCCTAGCGCTGAAGATCTGTTCGTTGGGGGCCAGGTCGCCGGTCCGTCCGACCTCGGTGAATCCGAAATCGTCCTTGCGGAAGACCGTGACGCGGTTCGTGAGGCTGGGGAACGACCCGAGCTCTACGTCGTCGATGTCTCGGTTCGAGAACGTGCGCACGTGGGTCGCGAGACGGACGTGCCCGGCGTGCTCGTCCATCGAAAACTGGTTCAGGAGTGTTCCGGGCACGCCGAACGAACCTCGGTAGGTCGAGCCGCTCGCTTCCAGGTCGAACGCGTGCACGTAGGTGTGGGGCGACTCGATCTCCGGCGTGAACCACCAATGGATGCTGGCCAGGTACAGGGTCTCGGTCGACGCGTAGACTTGCTCCGCGGCGCCGAACACTGAGGTTTGTTGGATGGAGCCGTCTCGGAGATCCAGTGTGGTGAGGGTGGCGAAGCCCAGCGGGACAGGGGCATTGGGCTCGTGGAATTGGGTGCAGTCCCGCTCGGGGATGATGACGCCTTCGGAATCCTCGACCGAAACGCTCGGCAGGAAGTCGGTGAGGGTGGCCGCCCGGATCCGGTCGATGTTTTCGGCCAGGAGCTCGTCGAGTGCGTCCTCCCAGGTGTCTTCATCGTTCAAGCCGGCGTGGTCTCCGGGCCAGAATTGCAACTCCGGAGGAAACTGGATCGATTCGGCGGAGATGATGCGAACGGCTTCGCCCGTGCGCCGAGAGGACCGATAGTCCCCGTTGAGCAATATCTCAGAGGTGACGGCGAGCCTTTCGCCACTGGCGTCGATGAGGGTGACCCGGAGGAAGCTCTGTCCGTAGAAGCATCCGAACCCCAGGCAGTCGATGGCGGGTTCGGGCAGGCCCGGCTCCACGGTCGGCCCTCCCGGGCCATCGCTTGTAGTCCAGTCGCGGGAGAAGACCACCAGCTGGTCATTTTCGGTCAGAAACATCTCGATGGGCGAGCCGGAGATCTCGAGGGCGTCCTCCACCTGGAGCGCTTCGGGGGGCCATGTTTGGGCCACGTAGAGGCGTTGGCCGCTGAGCACATAGGTCCGAACGCCATCGGTCTTGACGAAGTCTGCTTCGTCGACACCGGCTTCTTGAACGTTGGTGTCGGTGAAATCGGTCGGTGCATCGCGGTCGTTCGTACTGCCCCCCGATGCGGTCTCGGGAGCGCCGGGGGCCCCCGCGAAGTCGTCTCCCACGCCGGGTGGCACGGGGCCCCCGCGGTTCTGCATCGCATCGAACTGCCGCCGAACCTCGTCGATCAGGCGATCCTCGATGTACTGCTCGACCGCGTCACATGAATCCATGCGGGTCAGAGCCAGCTTGGCGGTGGAAATCGGGGTCCGGTCGGGCTCGGTTTCGCCGGCTTCGTCGGTGCAGGAGGAGACGACGGTCAGAGCGCTGAGCGTCAGAACGCAAGGCAACCAGCAGGAGAGAGGGCGGCGGTATCGAAGCCGTGACGGCGGAGGGGAACGTTTCATGGGATGTCGTCTTTGCGAGCGTTGTGCCAGGTCACTGACCTGCGGGGGAAGCGCCCAGACATCAGAAATTCGGAATCTGCTGAGATCGCAACGCAGATTTCCGAGCCGAGTCGGGCCGAAAGCGTTGCGGTCATGCCTTGAGCTGGATGACGTAGAAGTACGCCCTGTCCGGATCCCCCAACACCGCAAAGCGCCCCACGTCGATATCGGTGGGCGGAACGCATACCTCTCCGCCCAAGGCCTCAGCCTCCCGACACGTATCCTCGCATTGCGCCACTGCGAAGTAGACCATCCAGGCGGGCGGCGCGTCGCCCCAGGCCTCCGTCATGAGCAGAGCGTGTCCGATTTCCGCGCCGGCTGCATTGTGAATCATCGCGAGTTCGGTGGTTCCGGATGAGCCATCTCGAAACGACCATCCGAAGAGCTCACCGTAAAATGCCTTGAAGCCGGCCATGTCGCGAGTCGCCCGTTCGTTCCAACAGAACGTGTTGGGGACGTTGAAGGTCTCGGCGCCCGCAGTCTTAAGCGGCTGCCACATGGCGAACAAGGCACCCTCCGGATCCGTGACGAAATTCATCCTTCCGACGTCGAGAACGTCGACGGTGTCGAACATCAACGTACCGCCCAGCGCCTTCGCCTTGGCTTCGGTCGCCTGAATGTCGTCCACGCTGACGTAAGTGTTCCAAGTCGAAGGAACGTTGGCTTCCAGCATCGCGGGGGACATCTGGCCGATGCCGGCGGCCGACTTCTGATCCTTCATGAAAATGCCGTAGCCTTGGTCACCTTGGGAGGGTTCGTAGGTCCATCCGAACAGGGCTTCATAGAAGGGTCGAACGCGCTCGATGCTCTTGGCCGACAAGTCCACCCAGTTGAACGTTCCGTGGGAAAAGGTGGTCATGTGAAAACCACAGCACGGTGGACGGGAGTGGGCCACCCCCTGTCCCCCATGCCGGCCGTGGAGAATCCCCGCTGACCTCGGTGCGTGGGTCGGCACTTGCGAAGGTCCGCGCATCTTGCAGGAATCATCGGATGACGCTCGAGACTTTCGAGACCCCCCGGGGCATGGCCCGCCTTCGGATCGCGACGCGCGATGATGTTCCCCGGCTGATTGAGCTGAACAAGCTCTGCTTTCCGAGCATGGCGGAGAAGAGCGTCGTCTGGCAAAAGGGCCACCTTCTGAGCCATCAACGTTTGTTTCCCGAGGGACAGATCGTGGTGGAGATCCATGGTGAAATCATGGGCGCCGTCGCGACCCTGATCGTCAGTCTGGGCACCGACGACTACCGTCCGCACACCTACAGCGGCATCACGGATGGAGGCACTTTCTATAACCACGACCCCCAGGGCGACACGCTCTATGGCGCCGATGTTTACGTCCACCCCGAGGCCCGGGGCCTCGGGGTGGGTCACGCCCTGTACGAGGCACGTCGCCGACTTTGCAGAAACCTCAATCTCCGCCGCATCGTGTGCGGAGGCCGGCTGCACAACTTCGGCGAACACGCCGCCCGGATGACCCCGGAGGTTTATGTGCGTGCGGTCGAACGGGGCGACGTCAAGGATATGGTGCTGAGCTTTCAGCTCAGGGAAGGTTTCGTGATTCGAGGGATTCTTCGAAACTACATCACCGATCCACAGAGTAAGAATCACGCCAGCTTTCTGGAGTGGTTGAATCCGGACTACAAGCCGATGGACGACCCTTCCCGCCGGAAGGTCCGGGTGGCCGCCGTCCAGTATCAGGTCCGCGGCGTGGCGAGCTTCGAAGAGTTCGCATCTCAGATCGAATACTTCGTGGAGAGCGCGTCGGAGTATCGCGCCGACTTCGTCGTGTTTCCCGAGTTCACCAGCATGCAGCTCCTTTCGCAAGACAAGCTCAAGAAGCTCCCCCCACGGGAAGGTATCGCGCGACTTTGCGACCTGGAAGAGAGCTTTGTCGGGCTCATCAAGGATCTCGCCCATCGATACGGCCTTCACATCATCGCGGGCTCCCATCCGATGGTGAGAGAAGGCACCATGTACAACGTGTGTCCGATCGTCTTCCCGGACGGTCGCGTCATCTATCAGCCGAAGATCCACATCACGCCGTCCGAGAAGAGGTTCTGGGGTATCGATGGTGGAAGTGAGCTTTCGGTGATTCCGACCGCCAAGGCACGGGTCGGCGTCTTGGTGTGCTATGATTCGGAGTTTCCGGAGGCGGCTCGCTACCTGAGCGACAACGGAGCGGAGATACTCTTTGTTCCGTATTGCACCGACGACCGCCAGGGACATGCTCGCGTCCGCTATTGTTGCCAGGCTCGGGCGATCGAAAATCAGATGTTCGTGGTGACGGCCGGAATCGTGGGGAATCTTCCGAGCGTACCGGCGATGGACATCCACTACGGACAGGCCGCTATCTTCTCACCCAGCGACTTCGAGTTCGCGCGGGACGGGATTCATGCCCAAGCCGACAGCAACGTGGAAACGATGCTAGTGGCCGATCTGGACATCAACGACCTGTATCGGTCGCGATCCGCCGGCAGCGTCACACCTCGATTGGACCGGCGACCCGATCTGTTCGGATTTCATTACCACTTCGACGAGGATCAGCACGTGCTGAACCCCGAAGCATCGCTTCCCATCGCGCCGATGGAGGAAAGCTGATCGGACGTCGGTCCAGGATGTTCGGCGCCATGCGTCAATCCGTCCTGCATCTGCTGAAAACATCGCAGGGACGCATGACAGAAAATCCGGAGATGCGGGTGTAGAGGATTTGGCGCACCGTTTGCAGACCCAACTTCCGGTTGTCAGCCTCACAGGTTTCGCTATTGCAAAGTCATGAGCTCAGGTGGTCCCCGAGCGCGCGTCGTGCTGGAGCGTCTCCGCCCTGTCGTCGAGTCCGGCCTCTTCCCGGTCAAGCGCGTGCAGGGCGAATCGCTCGACGTCTCGGTCGTGGCATTCACCGATGGTCACGACAAGATCGCCGTCGACCTGGTGGTGACCCCGGCTGGAGCGTCGGAATCGGTTCGACAGCCGATGATCGAGGATCAGAAGGACGTCTTTCAGGCATCCCATCGGTCCGAGCAGCTGGGTTCCTTGACCCTGTGGGTCGAAGGCTGGGTCGACCACTGGGAAACCTGGCGCAGTGGCACTTTGAAGAAGGCGCACGCCGGGCTCGACATCGGCCTGGAGCTCCGAGACGGACGGGCCTTGCTCGCCGCCGCAAAATCAGGGGCCGATGCTCCGGCCCGGATGCTCCTCGAGCAGGCCGAGTTGCGTTTGGCCGCACCCGATGCACCGCGTGTGCTGGATGAGATCCTGAGTGAAGACCTTTCACGCGCCATGCGACGATACGCACCACGGGCCGAGGTCACCCGAAGCGCGAGCCTCACGGTGTGGGTCGAGCCGCTCAGGGCACGATTTACCGCATGGTACGAGTTTTTTCCCCGCAGCGCATCGCCGGACCCCAGTCGTCCTGGTACCCTGCAAGATGCCCTGCATCGGCTCGAGTACGTGGCGCAGATGGGGTTCGATACGGTTTATTTTCCGCCCATCCATCCGATCGGGCGCATCCACCGCAAGGGCAAGAACAACGCCCGAACGGCGGAAGACGGGGACACCGGAAGTCCATGGGCCATCGGTGCGGAAGAGGGTGGCCACACCGCGATCCATCCAGACCTCGGCACGTTCGAGGACTTCGACGCGCTGGTTCGAAGAGCTCGTGACCTCGGGCTGGAGGTGGCGCTGGACATCGCCTTCCAGTGCGCACCCGACCATCCCTGGGTACGTGAGCATCCCAACTGGTTTCGGCAGCGCGCCGACGGCTCCATCCAGTACGCCGAGAATCCGCCCAAGAAATACGAGGACATCTATCCTTTGGACTTCGAGACCGACGATTGGGAGGGTCTGTGGCACGGTCTTCGGGACGTCTTTCTGTTCTGGATGGAGCGGGGGGTTCACACGTTCAGAGTCGATAACCCCCACACCAAGGCGTTTTCGTTTTGGACGTGGGTGGTCCCGGAGCTGAAGAAGCATGCTCCGGAGCTGGTGCTTCTCTCCGAGGCGTTCGCTCGACCCAACATCGCCCGAAGATTGGCGAAAGTGGGCTTCACACAGTCCTACAGCTACTTTCCGTGGAAAAACGGGCGATACGAGATCGAAACCTACTTCAAGGAGCTCGCGTCACCGGAGTCACTGGATTACTTCCGTCCCTCGTGCTGGGTGAATACGCCCGACATCTTGAACGAGTATCTCCAAGCTGGCGGGCGTGCCGGCGCAACGGTGCGCGCAGTCCTGGCCGCCACGTTGTCCGCCAGCTACGGCGTGTACGGTCCGGTCTTCGAGTTGGGGGTGAGTGAGCCGCGCGAGCCGGGTTCTGAGGAGTACCGCGACTCCGAGAAATACCAGGTTCGACACTGGGACTTGGATGCGTCCCACTCCCTCGCGCCGCTGCTGCGCCAACTCAACGCGATTCGTCGGTCGAATTCCGCGCTACAAACCGACCGCGGGCTGGAGTTCTTGCCGTCCACGCACCCGGGCATCGTGGCCTTCGTGAAGCGAGATGCGGCCTCCACCATTGCGGTGGTGGTGAACGTCGACCCCCATCAGCCCTTGGAGTCTGAAGTGGAGTTTCCGGTCGACCCGCTCTCGACCCGACCGTTTCAAGTGCATGATCTCCTGAGCGATGAGCGGTTCGTTTGGACCGGTCCTCGACATCGTCTTCGGCTCGACCCTGCATCGATGCCAGCCAAGATCTTGCGGATGCGTGCATACGCCCGGACTGAATCGGATTTCGATTATTTTCAATGAAACCAAGAGCAAAAACAGGGGCCGACGCGGCCCAGCGTTGGTACAAGAACGGCGTCATCTACCAGACCCACGTCCGAGCCTTCGTAGACAGCAACGGTGACGGCGTGGGCGACTTTCGAGGGTTGACGCGAAAGCTCGACTACATTGCCGAGCTCGGAGCAGACATCGTCTGGCTGCTTCCGTTCTACCCGTCGCCCCTGCGGGACGGCGGATACGACATCGCGGATTTCACGTCGATCAACCCAGAGTACGGTTCGCTGACGGACTTCGAAGGATTCGTGAAGGCAGCCCATGAGCGCGGTCTTCGCGTCATGACGGAGCTGGTGCTGAACCATACTTCGGACCGGCATCCTTGGTTTCAGCAGTCACGGAGCGCGCCCCCGGGCTCGCCGTGGCGAGAGTTTTACGTCTGGAGCGACAGGCCCGATGTATACAGAGGAACTCGCATCATCTTCAAAGATTTCGAAACCTCCAATTGGACGTGGGACCCGGTCGCCAAACGGTACTTCTGGCATCGATTCTATTCCCACCAGCCCGACCTGAATTGGGACAATCCGGAGGTCGAAGCCAAGATGCTGGAGGTCTTGGACTTCTGGCTGGAGCTCGGCGTGGATGGCCTCAGGCTGGACGCGATTCCCTATTTGTACGAACGAGAGGGGACCACCTGCGAGAACCTGCCGGAGACCCATGCGGCGCTCAAACGGGTCCGGTCCCATTTGGATGCGAAATTTCCGGGCCGCGCGCTGCTCGCCGAGGCCAATCAATGGCCAGAAGACGCGGTGGAGTATTTCGGCGGGGGAGACGAATGCCACATGGCATTTCACTTTCCCATCATGCCTCGCCTCTACATGTCGACGGAGCGTGAAGACCGCTTTCCGCTGATCGATATCGTCCAGCAGACTCCGGACATTCCATCCGAATGTCAGTGGGTCATCTTCTTGCGAAACCACGATGAGCTCACCCTGGAGATGGTTTCGGACGAGGAGCGGGACTACATGTATCGGGCCTTTGCGGCGGACTCGCGAGCCCGGCTCAATCTCGGCATTCGTCGGCGTTTGGCTCCACTCTTGGGCAATGACCTCCGCAAGATACAGCTCTTGAATGGTCTCCTCTTCTCGCTGAATGGAACGCCGGTCCTGTACTACGGCGACGAGATCGGCATGGGAGACAACATCTATCTCGGTGACCGAGATGGCGTACGGACACCCATGCAGTGGAGTGCGGATCGGAACGCCGGGTTCAGCAATTCAAACCCTCAGCGACTCTACCTCCCGGTGATCATCGACCCCGAATACCACTACGAAGCGGTCAACGTAGAGGCTCAGCAGCACAATCCACACTCCTTGTACTGGTGGATGCGGAGGATCATCGCGATTCGCAAACAGCATGAGGCGTTCGGCTCGGGCGAGATAGAGTTCCTTCTTCCCGAAAACTCTCGCGTTCTGGTGTTCCTGCGGAAGACGGAGACGGAACAGATTCTGGTGGTGGCGAACCTGGCACGCTCCGTCCAGTTCGTCGAACTCGACCTCGCAGACTACGAAGGTCGTGTGCCGGTGGAGATCTTCGGACGGACGAGATTTCCGCGGATAGGGCGGCTGCCTTATTTTCTCACCCTCTCGCCGTACGGCTTCTACTGGTTGGACCTTTCGGTGCCCCAATCGGCGGTGGAATTCGACGAGGTGAGTGACGTGGTACCAAGAGTGGATTTGACCGCAGCATGGCCAGCCTTCCTGGAAGGACCGGACAGAAAGAAGCTGACCCGGGCTCTACCGGAGGTTCTGTTGCAGAGGCGCTGGTTCGCAGGAAAGGGCAAGACCATCGACCGCGTGGACCTCGCCGAAGTGATTCCGGTGCCTCTGGACGAGGAAGACGAAGGCGTGGGCGCTGCCCTGCTGCTGGTAGATGTGAGCTACGAAAAGGATCCGGGTGAAACATACCTGCTCCCCGTAGCCTACGTGACCGGGGATTCTGCGTATCGAAGGGTCCGCGAGAAGTCGTGGGCGGCGTTCCTCCGAGTGCGGACGCAGCGGACCACCGAAGACAGCGGTCCGGATGGGCAAGACGGACTGCTGATCGATGCGGTCGACCTTCCGGGATTTCGTCAACGCCTTCTGGACATGCTGGACGGCTCATTCAATCGAGACCAGCTCTCGTACACGCGAACGCGCTTGCGGGACGAGGTCGGCGCCATCAGCGCCGAGGACTCGACGCCCCTGGGGGCCGAACAGAGCAACAGCTCCATCGTTTATGGCAACCAGGCGATCCTGAAGCTCTTTCGGAAGTTGGACCGTGGTCTCAATCCGGACGTCGAAGTCGGTCGACACCTCACGGAGTCATCGCGGTTCACTGGTTTTCCGGGAGTCCTCGGAGATCTGTCCCATCGCACAAGCGCCGACGAGGAGCCCAGGGTTCTGGCCGTCCTCCAGCGCTATGTTCCAAATCAGGGAGATGCGTGGCGAGTCTTCTCCGGCGAGGTGGCCCGCTTCTGCGAATTGATCCTCGGCCAGCCGGAGCTCACTCTCCCGGACGGCGACCGGGTGGCCGCCATCAACCCGAAGCTTCCATCGGCCTTGTCCCAGGAAGAGCAGGACCTGGTGGGAGGCTTCTTGCCGTTGGTCGAGCAGCTGGGAGAGCGCACCGCCGACATGCACAAGGCTCTGGCCCGCGGGGCCGAGCACTTCGAGCCCGAGGCTTTCACCGCTTACTATCAACGAGGACTTCTTCAGTCGATGCGTTCGCACGCGTCTCGTGTCTTGGAAGCACTACGTCGAGTGAAAAGTAACCTGCCTCCGGAGGTCCTGGATCTCGCGGAATTGACCCTGAAGAACCGTTCACTCGTGTTCGCTTCCTTCGACCGCTGTCTGAAAGGGAGTACGCTCGATGGCGCGAAGATTCGCTGCCACGGTGATTATCATCTGGGCCAGGTACTGGCCACCGGTCGAGATTGGTGCATCATCGACTTCGAAGGAGAGCCTTCGCGGCCGCTCAACGAGCGACGCCTGAAGCAGTCTCCTCTTCGAGATGTGGCTGGAATGCTGAGGTCGTTCGACTACGTGTATCACGAAGGACTGCGACACCAGCGGGAGACCGGCGCCTTCGCGGTGGGGTCGCCCACCGAAGCGCATGTGTCCAGCGCGCTGCGACTGTGGGTGAGCATCGTTTCCGACGTGTATCTCGGCTCGTATATCGAGGCGATGACAGGTACCGCTTTGCTGCCCTCGGATGAAGACGGTCAGCGTCGTCTCCTCAACGCGTATCGCCTCGATAAGGCGGTATACGAGTTGAACTACGAGCTCAATAATCGTCCTCATCTGATCATGACCCCAATCATGGGCATTCAGCGTGTGCTAGATGAGGTGTGACCCATGAATTGGTTTCTCAACGAAGACATCCACTTGTTCAACGAAGGTACCCACCGGCGGCTCTATCAGAAGATGGGCGCTCACCTGACCGACGAAGGAGTTCGGTGTTCAGTGTGGGCTCCTAACGCGCGTCGTGTCAGCGTCGTAGGCGATTTCGAAGGCTGGTCGACGGAAGGGGTGGACCTGTCTTCGGTACAGTCATCGGGGATCTGGTCGGGCGTGGTGCCGAACCTCGAACCTGGCCACGCGTACAAATACCGGATTTGGTCTCATCACGGTGGATACGTGGTGAACAAAGCCGACCCGTTCGCCTTTGCCACCGAGGCGCCCCCAGCGACCGGGTCCGTGGTGAGCGGCGGCGACTACACCTGGAACGACGGCGATTGGATGGCGTCGAGGGCGTCCCGAGATTTTTTGCGTTCCCCCATGAGCACCTACGAAGTCCACCTCGGTTCGTGGGCTCGGGTGCCGGAGGATGGAAACCGGATGCTGACCTACGAGGAGCTGGCCACGCGACTGGTGCCTCACGTGAAGCGCCTCGGATTCACGCACGTGGAGTTGCTCCCGGTGATGGAACATCCGTTTTACGGATCCTGGGGCTATCAGTGCTCCAGCTACTTCGCGCCGACTCGGCGGCACGGCTCACCCAATGATCTGAAGCGTCTGATCGACGCCTTCCATCGAGAAGGGATCGGCGTGATCCTCGACTGGGTACCATCACACTTTCCCACCGATGAACACGGGTTGATCTATTTCGATGGAACCCACCTCTACGAGCACCCGGACCCGAGGCGAGGCCATCAACCGGATTGGAACACCGCGGTGTTCGACTACGGGCGAAACGAGATTCGCTCTTTTCTGCTGAGCTCGGCGTCGTACTGGCTGGATGAGTTCCACGCCGACGGGCTGAGGGTCGATGCCGTGGCTTCGATGCTCTATTTGGACTACTCCCGACCAGACGGCGGTTGGATTCCAAATCAGCACGGCGGCCGCGAAAACTTGGAGGCGATGGCTTTCCTTCGGGACCTGAACCGGGCGGTGCATGCCGATTTCCCGGGAGCGGTCACCATCGCCGAGGAGTCGACGGCTTGGCCGATGGTGTCTCGGCCCACCGAGATTGGCGGCCTCGGCTTCAGCATGAAATGGGACATGGGCTGGATGCATGACACCTTGCACTTCATGTCCCGCGAGCCGGTCTATCGCAGGTTCCATCAAAACGAACTCACCTTCCGGGCGATGTATGCGTTCACAGAGAACTTCGTACTGTCCTTGTCCCACGACGAGGTCGTTCATGGAAAAGGGTCCTTGTGGCGGAAGATACCCGGCGACGACTGGCAGAAGGCGGCCCAGCTCAGACTCCTGTTCGCCTATCTGTACGGTATGCCCGGAAAGAAGCTCTTATTCATGGGGAGTGAGATCGGGCAAGACGCGGAATGGAATCACGACCGCAGCCTGGATTGGCATCTGCTGGACGGCCCGTGGGCCCCAGGTATCATGCACTGCTTGGGCGACCTGAATCGTCTGCATCGCGAGGTCGAACCCCTTCATACCTTCGACTTCGACCCTCGGGGGTTCGAATGGGTCGATTGCTCGGATACGGACCAGTCGGTCATCGCGTTCCTTCGAAAGTCGCACGACCGGTCCGTGCTTGCCGCCTACAACTTCACGCCGGTACCGCGACACAACTATCGTTTGGGCGTTCCGAAAGCCGGCCGGTGGGCGGAGGTGTTCAACAGCGATGCGCCGCTCTACGGCGGAAGTGGTCAGGGCAACATGGGGGGACTCGAGACCGTTCCCGTACAGGCTCATGGCCACTACCAGAGCCTGACCACGACCTTGCCGCCCTTGGCCGGGCTGTTCTTTCAGTGGTCTGAGTCGTGAATTCGGCCGCGGCCGCCGCAAAAGCACTCCTCGGCATCGACCGACTGATTCTCTCCATTCCGGACGCCGCGTGTCCCTGGTCCGCGGGAGAAGATCTGGGACGCGGTAGCCTTTATGCGGCGGCGACGGAAGCATTCTTGAAACGAATGGTGGCTCTCGGCTTCACGGGAATCCAAGTGACGCCGCCCGGACGCACCAGCCCCGTCAATCCTTCACCGTACGATGGAAGCTTCTTCAGCCGCAACGAGCTGACGGTCCGGGCCTACGACCTGTTGGACGATGAGCTCCTCCGGAGC
Source organism: Myxococcota bacterium (assembly GCA_050331295.1). GTDB lineage: Bacteria > Myxococcota > Kuafuiibacteriia > Kuafuiibacteriales > Kuafuiibacteriaceae > Kuafuiihalomonas. Next base: position 210,237 of record JBHJGZ010000001.1, read on the forward strand.
CATCTTTCGTCCACGAGGCTCGACGCGGCCTTGGAGCGTATGGAGCAGATCTACGGTCCAACCGACCATCGCGTGGTGAATCATTCCGACGTTCATGGTCGGTCCAATGTCTTCCTCGAGTCTGTACACCGCGAAGTCGATTCGGCCCTGACTCGGGGTTTGGCGCCGGCTCTGAAGGCGGAGCTGAGTCGCTTCCAAAGCACCCATGCGAGTTGGCTTCCGTGGGATCGAGCGTTTGCTGCGAGATATCAGCCGAGCCTGGCCCGGGGAGAAGCGATTCCACGCTACGACCTCGACCAGTTCCTGGTGCATCGACAGCATGAACGCTTTCGACGACGACTCGGCAACCTGAACCTCGAGCTCTGGGGAGATCTCCAGGTAGGGATGGGACCCGCGGACCAGGAAAGGCTTCGGCATTGGTTTCTTCCGAACTACCGGATGGGCGCGCCGCCGAGCCGTACCAACCCACGGGGCCAGCCCTGGGGGTTTCCGGTCTATCATCCCAAACATTGGGGGCCGAACGGCGGAGCTCGCCGCGTCTTCGTAGAGCGGCTCCACAAGCTGGCCGGTGAATACGACGGTCTGCGGGTCGACCATCCGCATGGTCTCGTGTGCCCTTGGGTATACCGGACCGACACCTCTGAGACGGATCAGGTTGCAGTGCAGCGCGGGGCGCGGCTCTTCGAATCGCCGGACCTAGAAGACCATCCGATCCTGCAAGGCTTTGCGCGGGTCACACGCAACGATCTGAATCCGTCCTCGTCCTGTCCGCGATACGCGGATGACTGGGTGGTCCACCTCGATGACGCCACGGTCGAGATCTACGCTGAGCTGATGTCCCTCGTCGTCTCGGCGCTGGATGGTCGCCTTGCCTGCGAGGTCCTGAGCACCGAGCCCTATCCCCTCAAGCGGGTCCGAGAGAGACTGAGGCTCGGCCGCTTCATGGTGACCCAGAAGGCCGATCCCGACGACCCGGAGGATGTCTATCGAAGCGAACGAGCATCGGTTCGGGATTGGGTCATGATGGGAAATCACGATACCCCCACGATTTGGGGACGCATCCGAGAGTGGAGTCGGAGTGGCCAGCGAGAGCGGGAAGCGCTGTATTTGGGCCGACGCCTACACCGGCTCGAGCCGGATCTCACGATCCGAGAGCTGCTCAGCTCGGATTTTCATCTCGCGCAGGCAAAATTGACCGACCTCTTCCTCAGTCCGGCTCGAAACGTAGTAGTGTTCTTCGGTGATCTGTTCGGTATCCGGGAACCGTATAACCGGCCAGGAGTGGTCGCTCCCGAGAACTGGTCGCTCCGAGTCCCCTCGAAGGAATCCGCGCCGAGCTTGGACCTTCCTGCGGCGCTGGCGGATGCCCTCGCTGCGAAAGCAATCGGAGACGATTCGTTGGTGGAACAGCTCCGCTCGATGTCGTTTTCCGTGCAGAAGCCCCATCAAGTGGGATGAAAGGCAGCCCGATACCTGACAAGTGAACTCGCTTCTTGTCACACAGCCTCATGACCTCCGCCAGTTCAGAGGCCCTCCATACAGGTTCGGTTCTGGGCCGAAATGCGCGGATCGGCACGTGGCTCCTCCAGTCGCTCGTGGCCGTCCTCCTCGGCCAGACCCTCTTCTTCAAGTTCACCGGCGCGGATGAATCCCGATTCATCTTCGAAACGTTGGGGGTCGAACCATGGGGGCGCTATGCAACCGGTGGATTGGAGCTGATCGCCGTGGCCATGCTGTTGAGCCCTCGGTACGTGAAGATCGGCGCGGCTCTTGCACTCGTCTTGATGATGGGAGCCGTCGCCAGTCATCTCGGACCCCTTGGTATCGTGGTCGAGGACGACGGCGGGACGCTGTTCGTCTTGGCCCTGATCGTCGCTGGCGCCGCACTGGGAATTTTGCTCCTTCGTCGCAAGCAGGCCTTCGTTTGAACCGTGACTTGTATTGGGGTGTCTTTTGGGGATCTGATTCGCGCGCGAGGAGGGGGTTTGTTGGGTTTTCGACGGCTCGGAGCGGCAATGATGGTCCTTGGTGGCCTATACGGAGTGCAATGGTTTTGGTTGGAGGTTGCGAGGGCCCAGACCGAGGAAGCGGGACCGGCAACCCAGACCGGGGATCACGCCTGGGAGATGCTGGACCGTCGACCCGGGCAGGGAGAGTGGTGTGTGGTCGGTGACGTTTCCGTTCATGGCCCGGATATCGCGGAGATCCGTTACAAGGGACGAACCTTCCACGTGACTGCCAGTCTCGTGGATCGATTTGCATCTGATCCGGACCGATATTTTGGGGAGCTTCAGGCTCGTTCCGCGCTGTTCGACGAGCAGACTTATGATGAGGAATTCGGGTTGGGATGGCTCGCTTTTGGTTTGTACGTTCTCGTCGGGCTCATCTTCGGAGCGATGTCAGGCTATCTTGCGCTCCAAAAGGCACGAAAGCCTTTTAATTGGTTTTTGGCCGGCCTTTTCGGGAACGTATTTGCGTTCAGTGCGCTCGCGTTCGCGAGACCTGGACAAGTGGACTATCCGAGTGGCGTACCGCGAGGATTCGGTAAGATTCCGAGCACCCATCAACCGGTGGCGTGCGACCGGTGCGGCACCCCGAATCATCCCGCGGCGCGTGTGTGCATTGCATGTGGAGCATCGATGACGCCAACCGTCCGGTCCGAATCAGGAAGAGACAAGGAGACTTGATGTGTTTGCAGCAATGAGACAGCGCACCGAAGCAATTCTGACCAGCGGCAGCGCTGACAATCGCCGGCCACTGGTGGGCAAAGGCAACGAGTCCAACGTCAAGGGTCTTCATATCATCGGCGACCTTGCAGGGGCGCCGGTGATCAAGCTCGCCATGGCCCAAGGATTCGACGTGATGGAACACATCGCTTCGCAGCCCGACATGCGGGAGCGAGGCGGCACTGACCCGGTGGACGTGCTGGTTGTCGGTGCTGGCGCCTCTGGATTGAACGCAGCGTTGGCCGCGCAGGACAAAGGTTTGAGCTACGTGGTGATCGAGAAGGGAAAGATCGCCAATACCATCGAGAACTTTCCGGAGGGCAAGTGGGTCTACGCAGAGCCAGACTCGACGCCTCCCAAGGGCAAGCTCTGGCTCGACGGAACCCGGAAGGAAGAATTGGTTCAACGATGGAATGACATCGTCACCGAAAACAACCTGACCGTTTCGTCCGAGGAATCGCTCCAATCGATTCAAAGGCACTCCGATGGAACGTTCACCGCAAAAACGAGCGCACGCGAGCTTCACGTCAAAAGAATCGTGTTGGCCACGGGTCAGCGCGGAAATCCTCGGAAGCTCAAGGTCAAAGGGGAAGACCAAGAGCACGTCTATCATCTTCTCTACTCCCCCCGAGCCTACAAGAACGAAGAGATCGTGGTTGTCGGCGGCGGCAACAGCGCAGTGGAGGCTGCGCTCGTACTTTCGGAACAAAACAAGGTGGTGATGAGCTATCGCCAGGGCGAGTTCTCCCGGATATTCAAGGACAACCGCCAGAAGCTCGATCAGGCGATCAAGGAACAGCGGATCGAAGTGATCTTCAATTCGAACGTGAAAGAGTTCCGAAAAAGGGAGGCCGTTCTTTCGGTACAGTCCGACGCCGGTGAGGAAGAGCGCGTGGTCGGCGCTGACCATGCCTTCGTGTTGGTCGGGGCCGAGCTCCCGATCAAGTTCTTGAAGAGTCTCGGTCTCCGGTTGGAGAACGAGTGGACGGGCTCGCCGGCCATGAGTATCGCCGCAACCGTGGCTGCCTTCCTCGGGCTTTGGTGGTTGGGACCGCAGTTCGGTGGTCCAGCGCCATTCGGGCTACAGATCTCCGGCGTACTGGGTTGGCTCGGCGGAGCGGTCAGCTTGGCCGCTGTGGCCACGCTGATCTTCCGGGGGAGCCGAGGAGACCGATGGGCCTGGCTCGGGCTTTCCTTCTTCGTGTGGTACTCGATTTATGGAGTCAAGGTAGGGAAGGGGGAGGAGTTCTGGCCGTATCAAGGATGGGGATATGCGACGCTGTCGTTTCTGAATCGTCCGTGGTCCTTCTGGTATACCGTTCTCTATACCGCCCTGATGACGGTCTTCGGCCTCCAAGCCCTCAAACGATGGGGACTCGATCGACGTGACAAGCTTCAGATCTGGCGGTTCACGAGCCTGATCGGCTTCCAGTGGATCTTCTTCTTCATCATCCCGGAATTCTTGTTCCAATGGGCGATCGAATATCAATGGGTGGGTTCAGAACTCTCAGGAGACCCACAATTCAACCAGCAAGCCTGGCGGTCATACGGCATCGTGTATGCGTGGCCGTTGTTTTTCTACACCTTCTTTTATGATCCCCATCAGATCTGGGTGGTGTGGGGCGTCCTTCTGAGCTTTCTGTTCATTCCAATTTTCGTCCTCTTTCACGGAAAGCGGTATTGCTCCTGGATCTGTGGCTGCGGAGGTCTGGCTGAGACCTTTGGAGATCGATGGCGGCATTTTGCGCCGAAGGGAAAGCGTTCGATTCAGCTGGAGAAGATGGGAACCTGGGTCCTCGGTCTGGCTGTGGTGGTGACTCTGGCCATGCTGTTCCGGGATGTGACCGGTCTGGTCAGCACCGCGAACTGGAGCATCTATGGCTACCGGCTCATCGTTGACGTCTGGCTGGTGGGAATTCTGCCGGTCACGGTGTATCCGTTCATGGGCGGCAAGGTTTGGTGTCGATATTGGTGTCCGCTCGCGAAGATGATGCAATTCGAATCGAAGCTCTTCACGAAATTGGGCGTGTCGCGCTTCCATATCGTCGCCAACGACAAGTGTATCGGCTGCTATGAGTGTTCTCGAAACTGCCAGGTCGGCATTGATGTGATGCAATACGCGTTGAAACAAGAGACCTTGGACAACGGCACGTCATCCTGCATCGGGTGCGGTATCTGTGTCAGCGTGTGCCCGATGGACACGTTGTCTTATGCGGCCCAGGACCCGGCCGGGAGCAAGGCGAAACGGGGCACGCTGCCCGTCTTGGCCTAGACGCCGCCCCCAACGCCTACCCCCTTCACTTCTTCTTGGGGGGCCAGTGGATGGCACTTCCCGGCGGAGGATTGGTCGGCTGGGTTGGAAAGCCTTCGATGGGCCCCATTCGTTCCCGGTCTCGCTCGACCACCAGAGGGGTTTGAACATACAGGGTGATCAATCGAGCCAGGGTTTCGAGGGCGTCCATATGGGTCCGCTCGTAACCGTGGGATGCGTCGGCGCCGAAGCAGACCAGCGCGGTCCGGATGTCGTTGCCGGCTTCGATGGCGGAGGCCGCGTCGGTTCGATAGTACCTGAAGACGTCGCGCTGATACGGAAGGTCGTACTCTCGGCACAATGCCACGAGGCGGCGAACGAAGTGATAGTCGAAGGGCCCGGTGGAGTCCGCCATCGCGATGGTGACGCCGAATTCACGGGACGCCTGGCCCGGTGCTGGCGTCGCGTTGTCGATGGCCAACATCTCGGCCACGTCGCCATGAAGGACGGATGAGGCGCCCGACCCGACCTCTTCGGAGATCGTGAACAGAAGGTGACAGTCCAAAGGGAGGTCACAATCGATATCCAGGACCGCCTTGGCCGCTGCAAGCATCGACGCGACGCCCGCCTTACAGTCCAGATGCCGCGAATTGATGAACCCGCAGCTGTCGTCCACCTCGGGATTCGGGTCGAAGGCGACGAAATCGCCGATGGCGATGCCTTCTCGAATCAAGTCATCCCGCGTCTCCACCGCCCGGTCGACACGGATCTCCACGTTCGACCAACTGACCGGCTGGGTGTCGATCTCTTGGTTGAAGGTGTGACCGGACGCCTTGAGGGGCAAGACGGTTCCTCGTATCGGACCCGATTCGGCGAACACGGTGACGCGTCCACCTTCGGCGAATCGCGACGACCAGTATCCGACTGGAACCATGGCCAAGCGACCGTTGTCCTTCAGGTTCTTCACCATGCCGCCGATGGTGTCGACATGAGAGACGATGGCGCGGTCGGGGCTGGACAGTCGTCCTGTTAGATCGGCTCGGATGGCGCCTCTTCGAGTGAGTTCGAAACGGATGCCGAGATCGTGAAGCCGCTCGCAGGTGTAATGAACGATGGCGTCGGTATATCCGCTCGGACTCGGGATATTCAGTAGCTCCAGGAGAATGGTTTGCAGATACGCTTTATCAATTTTTGGTTGTTTCATGGGGCGGGTGTCCTTTGGGGTGCGCCGTCTGGGGAAACAAGAGATCGATGAATCGTTCGGCGGTCGGGCGGGGCTCGTGGTTGGCTAGACCAGGGCGTTCGTTCACTTCGATGATGCAATACTCGTCTTTTGTGATGTCGGGAACGATCATGTCCACCCCTGCGACCGGGAGATGTAGGGCGCGGGCCGCACGAAGAGCCGCTTCGCAGAGCCTGGGATGGACCCGGTCGCTGACGTCTTCGATGGTTCCGCCGGTATGGAGGTTTGCGGTGCGACGAACCGGCAATTCCACTCCCGTCGGCAACACGTCATCCAGCTCGTAACCCATGGTCCGAACGACCCGGATGGTCTCATCGTCGATGGGTATGGAGGATTCGCCGTCGGTTTGGGCTTTTCGACGCCGGCTGAGACGCTCGATCAGGTGTTGGATGGTGTGACTCCCGGTTCCCGTAACCCGGGGGGGGAGTCTCAAGGCCGACGCCACCACCTGATCGCCGATCACCACCAACCGAAGGTCGGACCCCTCGATGAACGATTCCAGCATGACGGGACCGGAGGCGGATGCCGTTCGAATCGCGCGCTCCAGTTCGGCTTCGGTGGCAATGTCGACGAACACGTCTCGTCCTTGCTCCCCATCCACCGGCTTGACGACGACTCGTCCATGCCGGTGGAGAAAACTGGCGTTCTCCGGGTCGGTGCCCGCCATCTGTTGCTCGGGCACTTCGAGGTTCTCCCTCTTTAGGATCCGGCCTGTAACCCGCTTGTCGGCGCACGCGGACATGGCGACTGCCGAGGTGAGTTCGGACAGAGATTCTCGACAGAGAATGGAACGTCCTCCGTGGGTGAGGCGAAAGTAGTTCATTTCGGCATCGATCACGTGCACGCCGATCCCCCTCCGCCGCGCTTCGTCGGTAATGATCCGAGCGTAGGGATTGAGGTTTTCTTCAACATCCTGCGCTGCATAGAGAGGCTCGTTGATGGCATTCTTGTTCTTGACGCAGAAGACCGGAACCCGCCGGAAGCCCAAGCGCTCGTAGAGCCCGATGGCCGGACGATTGTCGTGCAGGACCGAAAGGTCCAGGTACCGACGACCGACCCCGATGAAATCCTCGACCAATCGGCGAACCAGCGCCTCCCCCAAGCCCGGAATCGAGCAATTGGGGTCGACGGCCAGACACCATAGGCTGGAGCCGTTCTCGGGGTCTTGAAACGCTTCCACATGGTCGATGCCGATGACGCTCCCCAGCACCTCTCGGTTCGTCCGGGAGCGCGCTACCAGATAGCGAAAGCGTGGGTCCTCTCGGTGGTCGAAGACGAAGCCCACTCGCGTGGGCACCATTCGACGCTGCAGGTAGATTCTGTGCATCGCCTCCACGTCCGCTTCGGACTCGACCGGTTCCACTTCGAACGGCTGCACCTTCGGACCAGTTGGCTGATAGTCTGAAAAATACAGTCGATAGGTGTGGCTGGGGTCGAGGAATAGATGATGGGGGGCGAGGGACAACAAGACGTGAGGGTCTCGGATGTAGAGTGCAATGTCTCTTTCTCCGGTGCGCTCTCGAGACAGGGTGTCCGCCAGGTGCTGGGCGTCGTGGAACGTGTGCCCAAATATGAGGCGCCCCCAACCGCTGTCGATGACCACCTCTTCTGGGAGCTCGCGTTTCACGCTGTCGGGGAGTTCTCCCCAGTTCCGGAGTGAGGGTGTCCTCAGGTCCAGGCTCGGGTCATCGCTCGTCATAATCCGTTCTCCTGCAGCCAGATCTCGAGTAACGCGACCTGCCAAAGCTTGGATCCTCGGAGGGGCGTGATGTGGGCGGAGGGTTCGGATAGTAGTTGGTCGATGTACTCGGGCCGAAAGAGTCGCCTCTTCTTCGCGTCCGGAGCATGCAACGCATCTTTCACGAAGTCGAGATAGGGGCCTGAAATATACTTCAGCGCGGGCACGGGAAAGTAGCCTTTGGGGCGGTCGATGACCGCCGCCGGAATGATGTCCCGAGCCGCTTCTTTCAGAATGTACTTCCCGTCGCCCTTTACCTTGAGAGAGGAAGGAATGTGCGCCGCGAACTCCACCAGTTCGTGGTCGAGGAACGGAACCCGGGCCTCGAGGCCCCAGGCCATGGTCATGTTGTCGACACGTTTCACCGGGTCGTCCACCAGCATCACGGTGGTGTCGAGGCGCAATGCTTTCTGGGCTGGAAAGGGAGCACCCGCAGCCGCGAAGTGGTCGCTGACGAAACGTGTGCTTTCGTCGGCGCCCAGGTAGTCGGGATGGATCAGGCGCTCAAACTCCGCATGGTCTCGGTCGAAGAAGTGCGATCGGTACGTTTCGAACGCATCGTTCGCCGTCAACATCGGTGGGTACCAGTGGTATCCGGCAAAGACCTCGTCTGCCCCCTGGCCACTTTGCACCACCTTCACGTGGCGGGAGACTTCGCGGGAAAGAAGGAAGAAACCGATGTTGTCGTGGCTGACCATCGGCTCGGACATCGCACGGACACACGAACGAAGATTCGGGAGCACGTCCCGAGTCGGCACCCGGATCTGGTGATGGTCGGTGCCGAAGTGCTTGGCCACGATATCCGAGTACTCGAACTCGTTTCCTCGCTCGCCTCCGGCATCCTCGAAACCGATGGAGAAAGTGGAAAGGCCAGCTTGCCCGTGTCGAGCCAGAAGTCCCACGATGAGGCTGGAGTCCAGGCCTCCAGATAGAAGCACACCCACCGGAACGTCCGCCACCAGACGCCGTTCGACCGCCCGGTCCAGCTCTTCGGTCAATCGATCCCTCCAGTCCTCTTCCGCTCCTTCATCGTCCTTGTCCGGATAGGTCAGCGTCCAATAGCGTCTATCGCTGACGCGGCCATCGGCCGAGATGTGACGGATGGTTGCAGGAGGAAGCTTTTGAATGCCCCGAAGAAGGGTTCGGGGTGGTGGGACCACGCTATGAAAGGTGAAATAGTGGTGGAGCGCGACCGGGTCGAGCTGCGTGTCGACATCGCCGCGTGCGAGGAGGGCCGGCAGCGAGGAAGCGAAGTGGACGCCCCTCGGGAGGTGCTGCACGTAAAGGGGTTTGATGCCGAGGCGGTCCCGCGCGAGGAGGAGTGAGCCGTCCCTCCAGTCGTACGCGACGAACGCGAACATGCCGTTGAGACGCTCCACGAAGCTTGGCCCGAATCGGCGAAGCCCTTTCAGAATGACCTCGGTATCGCCGGTGGAAAAGAAGCGGTCCCCAGCCTGGATGAGTTCCTTTCGGAGCTCCGGATAGTTGTAGATGGCCCCGTTGTAGACCAGGCTCAGACCGGATTCGGCATCCACCATGGGCTGGCTGGCTTGAACCGAAAGGTCGATGATCTCGAGCCTTCGGTGCCCGAACGCCACCGGACCCCGGGTCCAGACCCCGTTTCCGTCGGGCCCTCTCGGGGCCAAGACGTCCAGGGACCGCTCCAAGGGGGCCAAGCCGGGAGTTTCGTGATTCCAGGAGAACGCGCCCGCAAAGCCGCACATGCTCTCACGGCTACCACGGGCCCCCGGCGAAACCGCTGAAACTCCGGGAAACGAAGAAGCTTTTTCGTCGGTTTCTCAGCCCGACAAAGAAGCGCGAGATGTCCAGCGCCTTGTCGTCAAGCCCACATGGCGTCGATTGTGCCCTGTGCCACGTCGGGATTGCCGAAGCGGTCCACGTCGACACCCATCGCGCGAGCCACCGTGGCCAGCAGGTCCCCATGGTGACGTCCGTGCAGTCGGTAGATCCGGTGACTGGCGTTGTTCGGGTCCCCATCTCCGATGAGTGGAAATCGGATCAACTGGCCAGTCCGGAACTGGCCGTGGGCGTTCCCGACCACGAACCAGGGGAGCCGGGTGACGTCGTGACTGCCTTCCGCGATATGGGACGTGACCAGGACCAGGGTGTGGTCGAGGAGGCTGGAACCGTCGGGCTCTCTCAGCTCGGCCAGGAGGTCGAGAAGCTCGATGAACTTGTCGAGCCTCATGCGCTGCATCCGCCCGATGGCTGCCTGGGCATCCGGATGGGTGAGGGACGGGCTGTCCCCACTCACCGCGTGGTCCAGGTCGTGCCAGCCTTGGGTGCCCCACTGGCCGTTGGTGTAGCCGAACTCGTAGTCGGGAGGATTGTCGATGACCAGTGAGACCACCCGGGTCGTGTCGGTGTGGATGGCTGCCGCGGCCAGTCGCACCATGGCGTCCACCTTCACGCTCCAGCGCCGGTTGTTCAGGTTTCCGGCTTGATATCGGTCATTGAGGTTGCGGTACGGATCCAGAACCGATTCCGGAGGCCTAAAGGTGTCTCGTCCGGCGCCGAGGGACCGACGGGATTCGAGGTCGCTCCGGAGGTCCCGTAACTGCTGGATCTTTTCCCGGTCTTCCGTCCCCAGCCGGCCCATCAGGCGGTCGAAGTCGCTTCGAACCAGATCAAAAATGGCGGCGTTCCGGGCTGACCGTTCGTCGGTGCCTGCGACCGGTTCGGGAAACAAACGCCGGTAGGCCCCGTCGGGGTTCGTTTCGTAGGACAGTCGCTGCCCGGGCCCCGAGAATGAAGCGTAGCCGGAGTTTCCGTGTTCCCGGCCGGCGATCTCGAATGAACGGAGCCGCGTAACCGGTGTTCGATTGATGGAGTCAGCCACCAGTTGGTCGATGGAGATGCTTCCAGCCAGCGAGCCATCCCCGTTCAAGCGGTTGTTGGCGGTCAGCTGGTGCGAGGTTCCGTTGATGTGGGCATTGCTGGGGGAGGTGGGGTCCCGTCGAGTGCTCACCATGTCCAAGTTCTCGAATAGGTTGATCATGGACTTGTAGCGCTCCAGAGGCGCGTAGGCGCCACCGAATTGCCAATCGTCGCCGCTGAACACCGGACCGGAGCCTCGAGCCGATGGCTCCCAGGTTCCCCGTCGAAAGCCGGTGGCCAGGTCGACGTGCAGCAAACGCAGCGGAATCGCGCCCTGCGCGAAGGCGCTGGAGGATTTGAACCAGGGAATGCTTGAGCCCACGGTCGTGGCGGCCAGAAGCTTCAGGGCGCGTCGTCGGTCGAAAGTCGTCATGACATGTATCCTCTCGGTCTCACTGGGGTGGGGGGAGCGTCCGAAACGAGTGCGTTCCGACCAAGGCCACTACGAGACTCTGCAGGCCCTGCTCAGGGTCTCGTGCGATCTGCGTCAGCGCCCAGATCTCACACTGGTCTTGAGAGGCCTCGAGCCGACCTAGTGCGTACCGGAACCAATGGGTGGTCATGCAGTAGGCGGCCTGCTCACTTTCGGCCAGAGCGGTGGCCAGTTCGACGCCACCGTCGATCTCGGTTCCGCCGAGGGCGTTCGGGAGGGAACCGCTCGCGTCCACGGGACACCCGTTCTCTACGGTGCGGTAGCGACCCAAGGCATCGTAGTTCTCCAGCGCGAAGCCCGCACCGTCGATGGCTTCATGACACGCCTGACATTCGGCAGATCCGCTGTGGGCCCGTTCTACTCGGTCTCGGGTCGTGCAAACGCCAGGCGCGTTCGGATTCTGGCTTTGGTCCAAAACTCCGGGCGGCGGGGCAGGAACGCCGGTACACATCACGCTGTTCAGAAGCGTCACGCCGCGGAAGATGGGAGAGTGGGCGATACCGTGGGATGTCGAGGCCAGGAGGCCCGGCTGGGTCAGGACGCCTCGTCGTTGGCTCGGGTCGAGCTCCACGTACGTCAAAGCGTCGGTCCCCGGGGCCGGAACCCCGAAGATGGGCGCCAGGCGGTCGTTCACAAAGCCGTAGCGGCCGGCAAGGAGACTTTCAAAGGAATCGTCTACCCAAAAGGCGTGATTCACGTACTCGTACAGCGAGGCCTTGAGGTCTGCCCGAAGCGCAGGTGTGTTCTCCGGGAAGAGGCCCTCGTCGAGGTCGAGTTCATCGATGTCTTCAAAATCGAGCCATTCGGAAAAGAAACGAGCCATCTGCGCCTCGGCACGAGGATCCGACAGCATGCGACGAGCCTCGGCTCGGACGCCTTCCTCGGAGGCAAGGTCTCCGCGCTCTGCGGCGGCGAACAACTGATCGTCCGGCATGGTTCCCCACAGGAAATACGAAAGTCGACTTGCAACTTCGTATCCGCTGAGCTCCGCACCCGACTGACCGAACTCGGGACGATAGAGAAACGACGGCGATTGAAGGAGCGCCGTGGCCAGCATCCCGCCGGCGGTTTCCAGTCCGTAGGCGGTGCGTGCTTGGTCGACGAAGCCCTGGAGCGTGCCTTGCTCCTCGGGAGTGAGTGGGCGTCGATAGGCGTGAAATCCGAGGGACTCCACCAGAGTCCGGGCGCAGGTCTCATCGTTGGCGTCGGGCGCACACGGAGCCCATGCGTCGAACTGCGATGCCAAGGAATCGCCGATGGCTTCCGAAGCTTCCACGAATCGTTCTACCCCGAGGTCCGTGATGGCTTGCCCGCGCTCGTTGTTGGAGAAGCCTCCCACCGTCTCGTCCGAAAGAAGATTCACGGTTGGGAGTTCAGCCTCCGGAAACAGGTCTTCGACGGTCCGCTGGTACTCGCTGGGTGTCAGTCGCCGAATGGGCGCGGTAGCGGTTTGGAAAGCGACCGCCTCGCACGCCGCCGCATCCGGGGTGGGAGAGCCCCCCCCGCCTCCCCCGCCCGGCCCGAACGGGGAGTCTACTCCGGCGCCCGTTCCGTCGTCTCCCGCAATGGGATCCGAACCCGAGCCGTTTGGGGATGCGGATTCGTCGGCGGTAGGTGTGCCGACGATCCCGGTACAGCCGGTCCAGCACCACACCAGACCGAAGAGCGCCTTGCGCTTCACAGGATCCATCATGTCCTCGTTCCTTGGTGCCGGATGAAGGGGTCAGAAAAAGTCTGGGGGTTTTGAAAAAATGCGATACTTCGCGCCATGTCGTCCGTTCTGTCGCGACGCCCGGCTCGTGGTGTTCGTGCGCTCCTATGGATTCCTTTCATCGGTGCATGCGAAGTTGCAAACTTCGGCTGCCGGGGAACAGAGAGCGCAGGCATTCAGACCTTGAACGTGTGGGCCGCTTCGTCGCTCACGGGTGTATTTCAAAACCTGGCCGAGCGCTATGAGGCAGCTCATCCCGATGTCGAAGTTCGGCTTCAATTCGCGGGATCTCAGGTTCTCCGACTTCAGCTGGAGCAAGGAGGAATGGCGGATGTGTATGCTTCTGCCCACGTGGAGCACATGCAGGCCCTGGTGCAACAGGGCCTGGTCTCGAAGCCGGAAACGCTGTGCACCAACGACTTGGTGATGGTGGTTCCGTCCGCGAATCCATCGAGCCTTGCAACGTTCGACGATCTGTTGAGGGCCGAGAGATTGGTGGTGGGATCCCGCGCGGTTCCGGTGGGGCGTTATACCGAAGCGATGTTCGTGAAAGCGGAAACGGTGTTTGGTCGTTCGTGGGTGAGAGGTGTTCAACGACACATCGTGTCCCGAGAAGCAAATGTACGACTGGTCCGTTCCAAGGTCGTCCTCGGAGAAGCAGATGCAGCGCTGGTCTATCGAAGCGACGCTTTGGGCGTGCCGGAGCTCGAGATGATCGAGCTCCCGGAGGCAGTCCAGGTCCGAGCTCGCTACGAGATCGCCGCGGTTTCGGGAGCCGGCCCGACGGCCTCGCGGTTCATCGAATTCGTGCGTTCTCCGGAAGCACATGACGCACTCCGGACGCATGGTTTTGGAGCCCCGTCATGAAGGAGTCGGGGGCGTCTCCCCGGTCACCAGAGGCTTGGGTCCAAGCCACCTCGGTCACCCTGTCGGGCGTGTTGCTCTTCTTCATGGCCCTTCCGGTCGTGGCGCTGGTGTTGTCTTCGTCACCGGTTCAGATCTGGGCCGGCCTGCAGAATCCGCTATTCCTCCCTGCTTTCCGTCTCACGCTGATCACAACTGGAGTCAGCCTCGGGCTGGTGGCCCTCACCGGAACGCCTTTGGCGTGGTGGCTCGCATCCCGTCCGGATCCGGCGTCCAGAATGGTCAGGGTGTTGGTGGACATCCCCATCGTGCTGCCTCCGGCCGTGATGGGCGTCGCGCTTCTTCAGGCGTTCGGTCGGCGCGGCCTGTTGGGCCCAGTCCTCGAGGCTGCGGGCCTGCACATCCCGTTCACGACGGCCGCGGTGGTGTTGGCGCAGGTGGTGGTCTCGGCTCCGTTCTTCGTGCAAAGCGCCGTGTCCGCCTTTCGCACCGTCGACTTCGATGCGCTGGTGGTAGCTCGGACGTTGGGCGCTTCGGCTCATGATGCGTTCTTCCAGGTCGCGCTTCCGGCCGCCGCTCCCGGTCTCGTGAGTGGATGCGCGTTGGCGTGGGCCCGTTCTGCCGGTGAGTTCGGCGCCACGCTGCTCTTCGCGGGCAACCTGACCGGCACCACCCAGACGTTGCCTCTTGCAATCTACACCGCCCTCGAATCCGACCTGGAGGTCGCGGTGGCCCTATCCCTGATCTTGAGCGCCACCTCCGTCGTCGTACTGGTGAGTCTCAGGAGCCATTGGGGATGAAATGGCAGGTCGCGATTCGGGCTCAGCTCGCGTCGTTCGATCTCGACGTGGCGCTTCAAGGCGATGAGCGCGCATTGGTGGTTGGACCCAACGGGTCAGGCAAGACCACCCTCCTCCGCATGATGGTCGGGGCCCAACGACCGGATGAAGGCTCGATTCAAATCGGTGGCGTGACGGTGTTCGACGAGGCTCGAGGCATCGACGTGCTCCCCGAGCATCGGGCGGTGGGCTACGTCCCCCAAGGGTTCGGGCTCTTTCCCCACGCCTCGGTTCTCGACAACGTGGCCTTCGGTCTTCGGTACGCACATCGGGTTCGGGGCGGCTCGAAGATGCCTCGCGCTCAGCGAGAGCAGGTCGCAACGGAAATGCTCGAACAGCTGGATTCGGTCCATCTCAGCCACCGGAAGCCGGAGCGGCTGTCGGGCGGGGAGCAGCAGCGCGTCGCCCTCGCTCGGGCCCTGATGACCCGACCCCGGCTCTTGTTGATGGATGAGCCGCTATCGGCCATGGACGCAGCGGCTCGTCGTCGGTTCAGGACCTATCTCTCTCAGGAGCTTCGTCGACAGGCGGTCCCGGCGTTGTGGGTCACCCATGACCCCCGCGACGTCTGGGCGTTCGACGGGCCGGTGTTCGTGCTGGAGGCGGGTCGGATCGTTCAGACCGGATCCGCACGAACGCTGTTCGAGGATCCACGAACCGACTTCGTGGCGGAGTTTTTTGGTCTTCCCGCTCCGGCCGACTCCTGACTCCGCCGCGGACCAGGTGCGTTCTCAGGCGTCTGGCTTCCGACCTGCTCCACCGGCCACCACCACCTTCACGGCCCGGAGAAGACGCTGCCGGTACGTGAATCCGGTTTGGACCACGTGGGCGATGTGCCCCTCTGGCAAGTCGGCCTGCTCGTCCCGCGAGATGGCCTCGTGCAGCTTGGGGTCGAATTCGGAGCCGATCTCGGCCGAGATCGCTTCGGCTCCCGCGTTCTGCAGGGACTGTTTGAACTGCGAGAACGTGAGCTCCACGCCTTTGCGCACGTCCTGAACATCCGAGTTGGGCCCGGCGTGGCGAAGACAGAGCTCGAGGCTGTCGAAGACCGAGAGCATGTCTCGGATCAGATTCTCGTTGCCGAATCGGATCCGGTCCTCCTGTTCTCTTGCCAGGCGCTTCCGCTGATTCTCCGTTTCGGCAATGGCCCGAAGCATCTTGTCCTCCGCCTCGCGAGCCTTCTTTCGCGCATCTTCGAGGGCACTCACGAGCCGTGGATCGGCGTCGGCCAGCAATTCTGCTTCCGACACCTCTTCGGGTTCCGCCGCATCGGGAGTTTCGGTCGGTGCCTCAGCGGCTTCATGGACCTCTTTGTGTTCGTGTTCCACGTCATTCATGTCGATTCATCAAAGCCATCAGGCTCCGCCGCGGACCCTAAACCCGCGGGCCCCGCCGTCAAACCCGGATCGTCCCGGGGACCGAGACCCCTTTCGGCTTCGCTCATTGGTGAGCCGCGCCTATACCGGATTCCGATGACGATCCGGGTCGACGTTTGGTCGGACATCGCGTGTCCATGGTGCTGGGTGGGCAAGCGCCACCTGGAGCGGGCCTTGAAGCCGCAGGGCGCGGAGGTTGTGTGGCACGCCTTCGAACTGGACCCCACCGCACCCCAACGCCCCCCGGAAGTCCCGTACATCCAGCGTCTGGCCCGGAAATACGGGACGGACGAGGCGGGCGCCCGGGCGATGGTCGACCGAATGACCGACGCCGGGGCCCAGGCGGGCCTCGAGATGCGTTTCGACCGGATCCGTGTCACGAATACCTTCGATGCCCATCGCCTCCTGGCGTGGGCATCTCGCGCGGGCAAAGGCGCTCAGAATGCCCTCAAGGAGCGCCTGTTCTCCGCGTATCTGACGGAAGGAGAGGACCTGGGCTCGTCGGAGGTGTTGACCCGCTTGGCCTCGGATGTAGGCCTCGAGTCCCAGACGGCCGCCGACATTCTCGAACGACAGGCTTTCGCGGACGACGTGCGCCAAGACGAAGCGATGGCCCACCAGCTCGGCATCCAAGGCGTGCCTTTCTTTGTCTTTGCCCAGCGATACGGCGTGTCCGGAGCCCAGCCGCCCGTCGTTCTGAGCGAGATCCTGAAGCGGGCGCAGGAAGAGATGAACCGCTCCACCGGCGCTGCGCGGGGGGAATCGAGCGCGTCGGCCGCGTCGCCCGGCCCTGCGCTCGAATCCGGTTCCCGGCCTGAACGGGAGCCGACGCCCGGAGCCGGCTTCCCTCCGACCTGTGGCCCCGGCGGTTGCGAGAGCTGAGGAGTTCGACATCGCTGCAACCACGTTCGACCGCGTCATGCAGCGCGTATACTGGCTTCTGTATCGCGGCGCCCGCATCTACTGGGCCGTGGCCCGCCCCCACACCTTTGGGGCGCTGGTGGCCTTGTGGCGAGGCGACCGCATCCTTCTGGTTCAGTCGAGCTACGCCCCCTATCTCAGCTTGCCGGGTGGTTACCTCAAGAGGGGTGAGGACGGACGAACCGCCGCCGTGCGGGAGCTTCGAGAGGAGCTCGGAATCGACGTTGCGATGGATGACTTGCTCCTTTCCATGGACCTCACGCATGGCTGGGAGGGAAAGCGAGAACGGGTCCAGATCTTTTCGATGGAACTCGAGCGAGATCCACTCATCCAAATCGACCACCGGGAGATCGTGCGCGCTGCGTTCTATTCACCAGAAGAAGTCGAGGTGGTGCCGGTCTTTGCGCCGATTCGGGACCTGGTGGCTCGGAGATGTCGGTTACGGTCTTCGGCCGGCTTGACCTCGGGGTCGGCGGCGGATCACGTGCTTGGGTCGGGCACAATCGAGGGGCCCATCTTCGGGCAGACCGAGGGCGGCTCGAACGAGAGCGGTGCGTCGGGAGCGCGGAAGGTCCGAGATGCGGATACCTGAAAGCGCGGCTTCGAGGCCGAAGAGGTGAAATCGAAGCGACGGTGCGGGTCCCCGTCCGGCTTCATGTTCGGCTCGTAGCCGTCGATACACCTCCACAGGGCCGAGAGTCGCAAGATCCGACCTCTTCCGGATCCCGAGGCGTCGAAGCTGAGACGCAACCGCGAGCCCAATGTTGGGGAGCATTCGAATCTCCGGATCGTCTGCCACGTTGGGCCTATGATGGGCTCTCGAACTCGATGAAGTAGCTATCCGTGAGACCCGGAATATCGCGCTCCCGAACGAACTGAAATCCAGCCGCCTGGATCTCACGGATGACGGTCCGTTTGTCGGCCCGAACGTGTTCGAGCACCCAGTCGGCGGAACGCTTCGGGTCTCGAATGAAGTCGATCACCACCCATCGGCCTCCCGGACGAAGTGCTCGACGAATCGATTGCAAGGTGTCCTGCGGATAAGCGAAATGATGGTATGTGTCGGAACTGAACACCAAGTCCAGCTCGTCTTCCGGAAGATTGGTGTCGCGTTCGGTGGAAAGAACCGTTTCGATTTGTGTCTTTCCCGCCTCCTCCGCCCGCGCCTTGACCCCAGCCAGAAGGTTTTTCGCGATGTCGACGGCGTAGACTTTGCCTCGTGGGCCCACTGCGTCAGCCATCAGATCCACCATGAACCCACTGCCGCTCCCGATGTCGGCCACTGTCTGTCCGGGCTTCAAGTCAAGGGCTTTGATCACTTCGTGGCGGGATTCGAAGACGTCGCGACCGTCGCGTTCGAGGCGCTCTTGTGCACGGTCGAAGCTGGATTCCACCCACGGTCGATTGAGGGAATCGGGCACCACGGGCGAAGACGGTTGAGACGCGGGGGATGCGGGAGGGCCCGCACAAGCCCACGCCGACAGCACCAAAGCCAAGATTCGCTGCACGCCGGTGCCGTAATGAGATGTGGAGCCGAGCGTCAACGCGTAACGGCCGAGCCACCTTCGCTTGACCTATCATGCCCTCTCGGCGACCTTCAGTAGTGCTCTCCAACATCGAAGTGGAACGAACGCCCTCTCCGTCACCTCTTCCTGACGCGAAGGTCCCGGTGGCCTTTGGGAGTGTGTTCAGCGACCACGTGTTCCGGATGAACTACGACGGAAACGCGTGGGTCCATCCACGCATCGTCCCGTACGGCTCGGCGGGCCTGTCCCTCGGTGCTTCGGTGCTGCACTACGCCCAGAGCGTGTTCGAAGGCTTGAAAGCCTACGTGGGCGACGACCACCAGGTCCGTGTCTTTCGCGCCAGGGCCCACGCCGAGCGCTTTGCGAGGAGCGCCAAGCGCATGTGTATGCCCGAGTTTCCGGCTGAGGTGTTCGTGCAGGCTATCCTGCGTCTGGTGGCAGAGGACGCGCGATGGGTCGGCGCGATTCCGGACGGGGCGCTCTACATTCGGCCCTTGATGGTGGCCACCGAGCCGTTCTTGGGAGTTCGCCCTTCGAAGCGGTATGAAGTCATCATCATGACCTGCCCGGTGGGGACGTACGCCAGCAAAGGCTTTGCACCGAGCCGAATCTGGGTGGAACGCGAAGCGGTCCGGGCCGCGCCGGGAGGCATCGGCGAAGCCAAGACCGGCGGCAACTATGCGGCGAGCCTGGCCGGGCAGATGGCCGCAGCGAGCCGCGGCTATGATCAGGTTTTGTGGACCGACGCTCGAGAACATCGGCTCGTTGAGGAAGTCGGCACCATGAACGTGTTCTTTCGATTCAAGGACGAGATCGCGACGCCCTCCCTTTCGGGTACCATCCTTTCAGGAATCACCCGCGATTCTCTCATCCAGATCATCAAAGACGACGGCGTGGACGTCCGGGAGCGACCGATTACCGTGGACGAGGTCCAGGACGGCGCCCGAACCGGTCGCCTGCTGGAAGTGTTCGGCTCCGGCACCGCCGCCGCGGTGTCGCCGGTGGGGGTTTTGGGCTTCGAAGACGGAGACCTGACCATCGGGGACGGCGACGTCGGACCGACGGCTCGAGCGCTGTACCGAAAGCTGGGCGACCTCCATCGCGGTCGAACCCTGGATCCCCACGGCTGGCTCACCCGCGTTCCGGTGTAGCCGCCGGAAGGCTTTTCCGCCGTAAGCGCTCCGCGCCGGTAGCGCTGTCCAGCGGGATGGTTGTTCGGTTCGACGATAGGGTAC
Organism: Myxococcota bacterium; assembly: GCA_050331295.1. Lineage (GTDB taxonomy): Bacteria > Myxococcota > Kuafuiibacteriia > Kuafuiibacteriales > Kuafuiibacteriaceae > Kuafuiihalomonas. The sequence continues at coordinate 229,998 of JBHJGZ010000001.1, forward strand.
CGGAAACGCCCATTCGTCATCCTGGGCGCTGCGTGAGGTCATCTTGCGCGCTGCGTAACTGCGTAAGACCGTCTTGCGCGTTGCGTAAGATGGACCTGCGCGGTGCGCAACGCGCACCAGCCGTCGAGGACCACATGGAGTGCGCGTCTACCGGAGCCGCGTGTGCTAATTCTCCGAAACATGACGTCGTGGACGATGATGGTGGGTTTGTGGGCGCTCCTTTGGGGCTTGGGCGCGTGCAGGTCGCCTTCCACCGAGGACTCAGGGGCGAAGGCCAAGAAGCAGGAACCGGCGGCTTCGGGTGCTTCGAGTTCATCGGCCGAGGTCGACGCCGAACGCCTTCGAAAGGCGGCTTCGGAGCCGGAAAACTGGCTGACGCACGGGGGCGACTACGCGGAGCGTCGCTACAGTCCGTTGAAAGCCATCAACCGTGAGACGGTCCAGGAACTCGGTCTCGGCTGGTACTACGACATCGAGATCGAGCGAGGCATGGAAGCGACGCCGCTGGTGATCGATGGTCGGATGTACACGACGTCGGGCTGGTCATTGGTGTTTGCTCTCGACGCGAAGACCGGCGAGGAGCTCTGGCGGTACGATCCGGAGGTACCGAGGAACTGGGGTCGCAAGGCATGTTGCGACGTCGTAAACCGAGGGGTTGCCGCGTGGGGCGGCAATGTCTATGTGGGCACCATCGATGGGCGGTTGGTCGCCCTGGACGCCGAGACCGGCAAGGTGGTCTGGGAGAAGAACACCATCGACCGAAACTGGCCGTACACCATCACCGGTGCGCCCCGAGCGGTGAAAGGAAAGATCATCATCGGCAACGGCGGCGCGGAGCTCGGGGTCCGCGGCTATGTCTCGGCGTACGACGCGGGGTCGGGTGAACTGGTTTGGCGCTTCCACACCGTGCCCGGAAATCCAGCCGATGGCTTCGAGAACGAGGCCATGAAGACGGCGGCGGAAACGTGGACAGGGGAATGGTGGAAGATGGGAGGTGGCGGAACCGTATGGGATTCGATGGCGTACGACCCCGAGCTCAATCAGCTCTACGTCGGGGTCGGGAACGGTTCACCGTGGAATCGAGACGTTCGAAGCCCCGGCGGTGGCGACAACCTCTTCATCTCTTCGATCATTTCTTTGAATCCCGACACCGGTGAATACCTCTGGCATTACCAGACCACGCCGGGGGACAGCTGGGACTTCACCGCCACCCAGCACATCATGCTGCTAGACCTGGAGATCGACGGGAAGGAGCGCAAGACTCTGGTTCAGGCCCCGAAGAACGGCTTCTTCTACGTATTGGACAGAACCAACGGTCAGCTCATCAGTGCCAACAACTATGTTCCGGTCACGTGGGCTTCTCACATCGACCCCGACACCGGTCGGCCGGTGGAGACCAAGAACGCGCGCTATCCAGACCCCGAGAAACCTAACTTGCAGTTTCCTGGTCCCTTCGGTGCGCACAACTGGCATCCGATGGCGTTCAGCCCCAACACGGGGTATGTGTACCTTTCGGCTCAGGAGCTTCCATTCGTCTACGGCAAGGACGAAGGTTTCGAGTTTCGGCAGGGACAATGGAACCTGGGTGCCCGCTACTCCGCCGCGGCGCTACCCGAGGATCCCAACGAGCTGGCCAAGCTCCTCCCTCTTCTGAAGGGGCGACTGCTCGCCTGGGATCCGGTGAAGAACGAGAAGGCTTTTGCGGTGGAACACCCTGGGCCGTGGAACGGAGGGATCTTGGCCACGGCGGGAGGCCTCATCTTCCAAGGGACGCCGGGGGGCGAGTTTGCCGCGTACCGCGACGATACCGGCCAGAAACTCTGGTCGTTCAACGCCCAAACCGGCGTGGTCGCCGGCCCGATCACCTATGAAGTCGACGGAGAACAATACCTGACGGTCTCCGTGGGATGGGGAACCGTGTTCGGCCTCATCGTCCCCGGTGAGCAGCGCGCGGTCAGTCGGGTGCTCACGTTCAGGGTTGGGGGCCGAGAGAGGCTCGAGCCTCGGACGGTCACTGCCGACAACTACGTCTGGCCGGCGCAAGAAGAAATGCCCGCGTTCGAGGGCACACCCGCGCAGGTGGCGCACGGAAAGGAGCTGTACCTGACCCGCTGCGTTTGGTGCCACGGTGACGCGGCCATGTCCGCTGGGGTCCTTCCCGACCTTCGCAAGCTGGACAAGAAACAGCACGAGCTCTTTACAGAGGTGGTTCTGGAAGGCATCTATTCGGCCAAAGGCATGCCTTCGTTCAAGGAGCTTTTCACCGAGAAGGATGTTGAAGCGATTCGTCAGTACATCATCAAGCGAGCCCACGACTCGCGACCCGAACCCAAAGGCGGCTGACCGATGGGCACGGGCCCGACAGACTCTCGGCCGCTCTGATCGCCGTTTTCCCCTCCATTGAATACCGTCCTTTTGTTCCTCTGGGTGGCGGCGGGCCCCGAGACAAAGGTGGACGGTGCTGCCGAAACCGAGGTCGAAGACGCCGAGGTCATGACCATCGTGGGCTCTCGCGTCCCAGGTCAGGAGAAAGGCCCGTATGTCGTCACCGACCTGGACGCTTCGGATATTCAGAATGGCCGTCCCACCCTCAGCCTCGGTGAGTCGCTGGCCCAGGTGCCGGGGGTCTTTGCGTTCAGCCGAAGCAACTTTACCCAAGACACCCGAATCGCCATCCGTGGCTTCGGCGCGCGGTCGGCGTTCGGGGTGCGGGGCCTCCGGGTGTTTCTGGATGGTGTGCCGTTGACGTCGCCAGGAGGGCAGACGCAGCTCGACACCATCGAGCTCGCAGCCCTCGGGCGCATTCAGGTTCTGCGCGGTCCGGTGGGTTCGTTGTACGGAAACGCCGCCGGTGGGGTGATCCTGCTGGAGTCCCGGGACCCGCGCGCCGAAACCCAAGCACGCTGGACCAACGTGGTGGGTTCGTTCGGGCTCTGGAAGACCTTGGCCCACGGAAGCTTCGCGGACGAGTCGTTTCAGGCCAGCGGAACCGCGAGTCGCACCCGGATCGGTGGCTTCCGGGACCAGTCGAGCGCCGAGCAATTCAACCTTCAGACCAACGCGTCCCTCGAACTCTCGGAGGCCGCCACCCTCTCCACGGTCTTGAGCTTCGTCTCCGCCCCGGTTGCCGAAGATCCAGGCGGCCTCACCGAGGCCGACTTTCGCACCGATCCGACCCAGGCTGCGGCCACCAATCTCCGGTTCCAAACCGGAGAACGACTCCATCAGCTCCAAGTCGGCGGTCGCCTGGAAACCGAGTGGGCCAAAGGTCACGCGTTCGACCTTTCGGTTCACCTCGGCACGCGGTCTTTCGACGGCAACATCCCCTTCACGGTCATCTCGTTCGACCGGCTCTTCGGGGGTGTCTTCGGTCTCTATCGATGGACCGCCCGCTGGAAGGGCTTGGAGAGTAGCTTTGCGACGGGGGTCGAGTTTCAATCTCAGCGCGACGACCGGACCAACGAAGACAACGAGGACGGTTTTCCGACCGGCGTCTTCAGCTTGGACCAACGGGAAGTGGAACAGAGCCTGGGTGTCTTTGGCCAAGAGAAGCTGAGCATCGAGCGTTGGGAGGTCCTGGGAAGCGTCCGATACGACCGGGTGTCTTTCCGGGTGGAGCCTCAGCGAGACCTGGGGCTCGTGGAAGATCGCCGAAGCTTGGACCAGGTGACTGGTCAGGGTGGCCTGCTGTTCCGGCCCGGAGGTCACGTGAGCGTGTTCGCCAACGTGTCCCAGTCGTTTCAGACCCCCACCTTGACCGAGCTCGTGAACTCGGCTGAGGGCACCTTGAGTCAAACGCTCCAGCCGGAACGCGCGCTCCAGGTGGAGACCGGTGCGCGGGGCCGCTGGTCGTGGCTTTTCGCGGAGGCATCGCTTTTCTGGATCCGCCTGACCGACGAGCTCATTCCAGAAGAGGATGAGCTCAATCGCACCGTCTTTACCAATGCGGGTCGGTCCCGCCGTCTGGGGGCCGAGGCCTACCTTCGGATGGCGCCCATTCCGGGCCTCGAGCTCTTGTCCGGCTACTCCTACCTTCGTTCGGAGTTTCGTGACGGTCCATCCAGTGGAAATCGGGTCCCGGGGCTTCCAGCTCACCGATTCTTTGGGCGGGTCCGGGGACGCTTCAGGCAACTCCACGCGGCGTTCGAAGTGGAGTGGGTGGATGATGTGCCGGCCACGGATGAAAATGATGTTCTTGCCGACGATTATGCGCTGGCCGAGGTGAGGCTCGGGGCTGAAGCCTCCATCCTCTCCAAGCTCTCCTTGGACCTCACCGTTGGGCTCCGGAACCTGTTTGACGCTCGTTATGCGGACAATGTGCGGATCAATGCGTTCGGTGAGCGCTTCTTCGAGCCGGCACCTCCCTTCCACGTGGTGGGGACCGTGACGTTGCAAGTTCGGCCGTGAGGGCTGCCGGTTCCTCGATGACGTGCACCGCCCGACGTGTTGAAACCGAAGCATGAGCGATGCGTTCCCTCATCACTACGAAACCGCGGCCGCGGCCGATGCCGAAGGCGCCGTGACCGTCACGTCGCCGCGCTTGCCCGACCTGTCGACCATGCCCCCAGCCGAATTCGGCGGTCCAGGTGACCACTGGTCTCCGGAGACCCTGTTGTCGGCGGCGGTGGCGGACTGCTTTGTCCTGGGTTTTCGGGCCATCGCCCGTGCGTCCAAGGTCGAGTGGAAACACCTCGAATGTCGCGCTGTCGGGACCCTGGACCGGTCCGACGGAACTCTGAAGTTCACGCGATTCGATTTGACCGCTAAGCTGGCGGTGCCGTCAGGGGTGGATGAAGCTCGCGCCACGCGGGTCTTGGAGAAGGCGGAAAAGAGCTGCCTCATCACCAATTCGCTCTCTTGCGAAATCCATCTCCAGACCGAAGTGGTGAATGCCTGATCGTGCTGTCCCGTCGACCGTCGTCGTGGTCTTCGGGGTCGTGTCCCTGGCCGGGGGCTTCGAAGCTTCGGCTACGCCTGCCGAACCGAATCGAACCCTCCAGCGCCACGGCGAGGTGGTGTCGTTGGACGAGCTTCCGGTTCGCACGGGAACGTTCGGCGACGTCTTGTCCGGTCAGCGGAAGAAGCTTCGCGGCTATCCGGCTCGGGCCGTGATGAATCGGCTGCTTCCGGCCGGGTGGGCCGACAAGGAGGTCGTTCTTCGCTGTCGAGACGGCTACGCGCCACGCCTTCCAGGGCGGCTGTTCACCCGATACGATGCGCTGTTTGCGTTTGGCTTCGCCGACGACGCGCCGTTCGAGGCCGACGATGGAACCACCCTCGGGCCGTTTTACGTGGTCTGGCCGATGGACGCCGAGGTCCCGAACTCCGCCTATGCCTACCAGGTCGTCGGCGTCGAGGTGATCGGCAGTGCCGAGGCTCCGCCTTGGCTGTATCCCAGCCAACCGCCAGCGGTGGTGGAGGGTGCGACGCTCTTTCGGCGGCATTGCATCAGCTGCCACGCCCTCGCCGGCCATGGAGGTCGGGTGGGACCGGAGCTTCACGAGCCGGTGCCGGTCGCCGCGTGGGTGGAGCCAAAATGGCTGCGCCGATGGCTGCTTGAGCCCCAGTCTATGAGACGGGGGACGCCGATGCCCGGCTTGCCCGACAGCCTTCCGAATCGGGACCAGATTGCGGAGCGGATCGTGGACTACCTGGTTCATCTCGAGGCGCGGTCGGCGGGACCAGGGTCTCGGTAGGAGAGCCATGGCCACTGGGTTCGACTCGACCCCGACCTGGTCAGCAGGACGCGCCTATGGGACACCGAAGGGTGCGATGCTGCCCATCGTCGAAGAGGTGCCTTGGGCGCCGACGCTCCCCGCCGGACGCCCGCGGGATCTGTGTACCGATTGCGGGATCTCACGGTCCTCCCGCCCGGGGCGTTGTGGGCGAGCCTGCCAGTTCATCGCGCCGGACTACGACGCTTTGGAGCGCCGGGTGCACGGGCGGCGCCGAGACCCGGACCGCCCGGACGAGCTCCATTTCGGGCCGTTCCTCCGGATGCTGCGGGCGCGCTTGGCTCCCGCTCGAGCCGGCGCGCAATGGACCGGGATCACCACCGAGATCGGCGCCAGACTCCTTCGGACCGAAACCGTGCAAGCGGTCTTGACCGTAGCGCCAGACCCGGAAGACCGTTGGCGCCCTCGACCCGTGATCGTGACGCGCGCCGAAGACATGGAGCGATGCCGCGGGATGCGAATGGGGTACGCCCCGGTGCTCGCGCTGATCGAGCACGCGGTGCGGGCCGGGCATCGCCGCCTGGCGGTGATCGGGATCCCGTGTCAAGTGCATGCGCTTCGGGCCCTGGAGGGCGAGCTCGGACTGGAGAGACTCTACGTGGTGGGCACGCCGTGCTCCGACAACACGACCACCGAGAACTTCCACGAATTTTTGGCTCTTCTCTCGGACCACCCGAGCTCCATCGCGTACCTGGAATTTCGAGCCGACTACCACGTCGAGCTGCGATTCGACGATGGCCGCCGCGAAGAGATTCCATTCTTGAAGCTGCCGTTGTCCGGCCTCAGGCCTGACTTTTTTCCACTGACGTGTCGCACGTGCGTCGACTACACCAACGCGCTCGCGGATTTGACGGTCGGCTACATGGGTGGCGAGGGCGAGCAATGGCTCATCGTTCGAAACCCGCGAGGCGAGCATCTGTTGTCCCTCCTCGGGGATGAACTGGTGGCGACCTCTCCCGGCAGTGGAGGACGCCGAACCGCCCACGTTCGTGGCTTTCTTCAAAACCTCCGGCGGGCTGGGGGAGGGCTGCCGCTTCGACGAGCCCCGAAGTGGATCCGGCCGCTCATGGCCTGGTTGATGCCTCGGATCGGTCCGCGAGGTCTCGAGTTCGCCCGGGCTCGGGTGGAGATGAAGGCGCTGGAAACCATCCATCACCTGGCTCGAGAGCGGCCGAGACGGATGAAGCGCATGATACCGCGCCACGTTTGGCGATTGGCGTCGGCTTATGGTCTCACGGGGTCTGCCGAGTCAGGCTTCGGACCTTCACATACCTCGCATGTTCCCTCAGATGCGGAGTCAGAAAGGATCCGAGAACGGTGAAGGTTACGACCATCTCCTTCTTCAGATTCGAGGGTCTCTGGAATCGGTTTTGGGCCTTCGTTCAGGTTCAGCTTTCCAAGGGTCGGTTGCGCCGGCAGCCCGGGGTCGTCTTTGGCAAGATCATGGGTACCGGAACCGGAGAAGGCTTTCATCCATGGCCCAATTTCTCGGTCTATGCAGTCCTGGCCACATGGGAATCATGGGAGGCGGCACGACAGGGTCTCGAACACGGGGCGTTGCATCAGTCATATGAACGTCATGCCTCTGAAGGTTGGCACGTCTACCTGAGCGCGGTCCGGGCGACGGGATCTTGGGACCGGGAGAAGCCGTTTCCGATCGGTCGGCCCATCGATGGGGCGATTCGGCGTCCCCTCGGGATCTTGACCCGGGCTTCCATCGGTTGGCGTCACGTGCTGGCGTTTTGGCGGAGCGTCCCTCGGATCAGCGCATCGGTCGCGGATCGGCCCGGACTTCGCTTCAAGATCGGCATGGGTGAGTCTCCAGTCTTTCATCTGACCACCTTTTCGATTTGGGACAGTCAGCGCGTGATGCGTTGTTTTGCGTACGAGAATGGGCCCCACCGAGACGGCATGCTCGCTGCCCGTCGACGAGGCTGGTTTGCGGAAGATCTCTTTGCCCGGTTCGAAGTCCTGGATTCGGTAGGTACCTTTCAGGGTCGAGATCCGTTGGCCGCAAGCTTGACTGCGCTGCCGAGCTCCTGCGCCGGACCAGAGCCCGTGACTTCGCCGGCCCTCGCGGCCGCTTCCTCACTTTCCGGGGCGTCGCTCCCCGAGCCGCTGCCGTCGGCTCGGTCGCAGGGGAGCGCAGGCGTCTGCGATGAGTGACGGCGTGGTCATCCGGGGCGGTACGGTCTTCGACGGGACCGGAGCACCGGGTCGAAAACAGGACCTGGTGGTCCGGAAAGGGACCGTCTCCGAAGAGTCAGCTCGGCCGGAAGACACGGTCATCGACGCTCACGGATGTTGGGTGACGCCGGGCTTCATCGACAACCACACCCACTACGATGCGGAGCTCGAGGTTGCGCCGAGCCTCAGCGAATCCGTGCGACACGGGGTCACGACCGTCACCATGGGGAGCTGCGGGCTCGGCATGTCGGTGGGGTCCGCCGTGGATTTGGCCGACATGTTCTGCCGCGTCGAAGGGGTCCCGCGGTCGGTGGTGAAACCGCTCTTCGAGCGGGTCAAAGACTGGGATGGTCCGTCGAGCTACATTCGGCACCTCGAACATCGCCCCCTCGGTCCGAATGTCGCAGTCCTGCTGGGGCACTCGACGATCCGAGCCCATGTGATGGGTCTCGGCCGCAGCTTGGATCCGGCGACCCGGGCCTCTCGACGCGAGCTGACCGCGATGGCGGGCCTTCTCGAGGAAGCCCTCGATGCCGGTTTCCTGGGACTGTCCATCAACACGTTGAAGTGGGACAAGATGGACGGACAGACGTATCGGAGCCGACCCACGCCGAGTACGTTCGCCGGTTGGTCGGAGTACAGGCTCCTGAATCGCATTCTGCGGGCCCGGGGTCGGGTCCTTCAAGGGGTGCCGAACATCTCGACCAAGGTGAACGTGTTGCTGTTCGTTCTGGAGAGCATGGGCGTGTTTCGGCCCAGCCTCAAGACCGCCATCATCTCCATGGTCGACGCGAAAGCGAGCCGTCACGCACTACGCTTGGTGGGGCCCATGGCGTGGTTTGCGAATCGATTCCTGAACGCCAACCTCCGGTTTCAGTCCTTGCCCAATGTGTTCGACTTCTGGGTGGACGGAATCGAGGTTCCGGTCTTCGAAGAGTTTCCCGCCGGGACCGAAGCCCTCCACATCCAGGCCCCGGACGAAAGGGCTCGACTCCTCGAAGACCCGGACTACCGGCGGCGGTTTCGACGTCAATGGGCAAGCAGATTTTGGGGGCGAGCCTACCACCGCGATCTTTCGGAAGCCCGCATCGTCGATTGTCCGGACCCCTCCTTGATCGGTTCATCTTTCGCCGAGGTCGCTCGAAGGCGCGGGCAGCACGCGGTGGATGCACTCTTGGACCTGGTGGCGACTTTCGGTCGTCGCCTTCGTTGGTACACCGTTTTGGGCAACGACCGTCCGGCGTGGCTCCGGTGGATTGTCCGTCATCCGGCGGTGCAGGTTGGGTTTTCGGACGCTGGGGCGCACCTCCGGAACATGGCCCACTACAACTTTCCCCTGCGCTTGCTCCGCTTGGTGAAGGAGACGGATCCTCCCTTCATGTCCGTTGAGCGGGCCGTCCATCGCTGTACTCAAGAGATCGCAGATTGGCTCGGGATCGATGCCGGCGTGATCGCCCCAGGGCGAAGGGCGGATATCGTGGTCTTGGATCCTCGCTTCATCGACGAGCGGGTCGACGAGATCCACGAAGCAGAAATGGAAGGTTTCGATGGTCTTCGACGGCTCGTTCGACGCAACGATCGTGCGGTCCGAGCGGTATTGATCCGGGGCCGACGTGCAGTGGAAAACGGACAACCTTGCCCGGAGCTGGGACGCCGGCCCGATTTCGGGCAGGTGCTCAAGGCGGATTCGTGAGCCCGCGCCCGCTCCTTTCCGAGCTGAGTGGCGTGCCGCGAACCCTCCTCTGGACGGCCTACTGTCGAGCCGAGATGGCCCGCGCGGGGCAACTTCATGATCCCCACGCCATTCGGATCTGTGAAGCGATGGACCTCGACCTGGCCAAGGAGTTCGGTCGTCCCGACCCTTGCTTTGCGAAGAGAGCCCAGGCCTTCGATCGCCGGCTTCGAATCTTTCTGGAGAAGAACCCGGGATCCGACGTGGTCAGCCTCGGTGAAGGCCTCGAGACTCAACGATATCGGGTCTCCGGTTACAATCGATGGATCTCGGTGGATCTTCCAGAGGCCATCCGAGTGCGCGAGTTCTTTCTCCCGTCGGGCCCGGCCTTCGTTCACCGAGCCATGAGTGCTCTCGATGTGGACTGGTTGGACGAACTGGAGAGCCCGAAGTGTTTCATCGAGGCCCAAGGTCTCTTCATGTATCTCGAGCCGCATCGGGTCCGGTCGCTGCTCGAGACCATCGTCCATCGAGTATCCGGCACCCTGATGTTCGACGTGGTGCCGCCGTGGGTCGCGTGGGGGTCACGACTCAGACCTCCCTTGACGCTTCGCTTCCGTATGCCGGTGATGCCCTGGGGGGTGAGCCCGAGACGCCTCGCTTCCTTGTTGCCGACTTGGGCGGAGCGTCCAGTGGACGTCGAGCTCATTCCCATCGACCTTCCCCGGGTCCCGATTTCTCGAATGCCGTTCGGCTTCAAAGCTCAGACCGTTGCGGCGCACGTGATGTTCTGATCTTCGGCCGCCGACGGGTCTCAGAGGCGATTCACCGGCGGAGCGCCCAACGCCACAGGACGGCGTCGGGGAGCTTGAAGGCCAAGAAGATGTGCTCGAGCCCCGCCAACGCGAGAAGCGTGGCCGCCAGACTGAGCCCGGCTGCTTGCATGGGCTCCGCGGTGGCTGCCTGGGTGGCGAGCCAAAAGACTCCGAGCACGCATCCCGCCACCGAGAACGGCATGAGGAGATTGGTGCCGGACCGACGGAAATACGTCTGCATGTAGCTGAGATGGCTGGGAATGAACTCTACAGTGATGTTTTGAACCCCGAGGAACAGGTTGAACTTCGCGCTGAGCCGCATGATCCACAGGACAGTGAAGGTCAACACGCCGATCTGGTTGGGCGATCCCCAGGTGGAAGCCGCCAACAGGAGCCAGGTCACGAACAGCGCGAGTTCGTGAAAGATCACGACTTCGGTTGCGCACCAGAAGCGGCGCGTACCTTCCAGCTTGGGAGGGCACGGGCTCCGTCGTGGCCCCGTGATGACGCCGGTGAGGAAACTCAGCTCGTGAAAGGCCCAGATCATGAGGGCGGCTCCGTAACCGACGTAGGCACTCCACACCGACCGGACCTCGGACAAGGCGTATACGAGACCCAAGGCGGCGAGCGCGAGCAACCCCACCGCCACCACGCTCAGGCGATGCCACCGACGCGGAAGCCGGTCTACCATCAGCAGAATCACGCCCGTGCTGAACCACCACGTAAACAGGGCGAAGAGGGCGGCCGGAACCAGCGAGGCGAACATGGCGGCGAGCTCAGTAGGCCGGCTGCAGCCGGCTCTTTCTGGGAATGGGGTTCTCTCGAGGCCGCAGGAAGAAGAGGCGTGCGAAGGTCAGACCGGCGCGGACCTTGAGACCCGCGGCGCGAAGTTTCCCGAAGATTCCGTGTCGGTTTGCGTCTTCGATCCGCGTCGCCAGATCGACCAGTCGGTCGAGGCCGGCCTTGAAGGCGGGGTGTTCGATGTCCAAAAGAACCGGAAACACCTGCTGGCTGATGGCCAGTGTTTTTCGGAAGACTTCCATTCCGTACCACGCTGGGTCGATTCCCAGCGCCTTGTGAAACGCGACCCGATGGTGGTCCCGGACGTACATCGTGGCGAAGACCGCCAGCTGGAAGAAACGGATCCACCAGCGATTCAACCCCGAGAGCAGTTTTGGGTTCGCCCGCATCAAGAGGGCGAATGCTTCGCCGTGACGGAATTCGTCGTTGCACCATTCTTCGAACCATTTGAAGATGGGGTGGAATCGATACTGCGGATTCTTTTGTAAATGCCTGAAGATCGTAATGTAACGCGCGTAACCGATCTTCTCTGAAAGGTACGTCGCGTAGAAGATGAACTTCGGGCTGAAGTAGGTGTATTTCTTTGAACGGGTCAGGAAGCCGAGGTCGACGCCGACATTGAAGTCCTTGAGTGCGTCGTTGATGAAGCCGGCGTGGCGGGCCTCATCGCGGCTCATGCATCGAAACAGTTCGCAGATGTCCGGATTGCTGCCGCGCTTTTTCATCTCTGCGTACAGGATGCAGCCGGAGAACTCGGCCGTGAGCGAGCTCACCAAGAAGTCGATGAACTCGGTCCGCAAGGGTTCTTGAATCCGGTCCAGGTCGAGGTCCCACTTGTCGCGTCGCTTGAAGTGGTTGCGATTGGGGTCGCTCTGCATTTCTGCGATGAGCTCGTCCCACTCGACACGAACGGAGTCGACGTCCACGCGGTCGAGCTCATCGAAGTTCGTGGTATAGAAACGAGGACTCAGGGTGGTCGTTTGTTGGGCCATTCGCGTCGTATCGTTGACGCGAGCTTCCGACTGAAGCTCTTCGAGTACTGTCATAGTCTTCTCCTGTCGCTGAAGCTCACGTCGAGGAGCTCCGCGCAATCGAGGTTGCCAACCAGTCGAGTCCAGACACGTTCGACCCAATAGGCCCGCGTGACCGTCGCCGTCCTCTGCTCGACCACGACTTGCCCGTAGGCGGCATGAATCGGAGCACCATGAACCAGAACGCGGTCGCCAGGCCGAACATCGATCTCTCGGTCGAAGTGGACGTGGGCATGCAGGCTTTCGAATCGGTGGGATACTTCGACCGTACAACCGAGGTCGAATTGAGCTCTCGTGAACACGTCTACTCCTCCTCTTTGGATGGATCCGAGCCGGGTCCAAATTCCGACGGTGCGACATTCGCCCCGGCGTCCTGAGCGGCCATCAGGATCCCAGCGAAGCTCTTCGCGTTGGTGGGACCGAACGCGTCCAGTTCGACGACCCGGCCGGTGGCGGTGTCTCGGATGGACATCCTTCCGTCCGACCATCGCGTGAGACGAAAGGGAACGTTCTGGCCCATGCCCTCCAGCTTCCTCTCTCTCACCAGTCCCCTCAGCACCCCTCGGACAAAGCCAGCCGTACCCGGTTCGAACCGGACCAGCCGAGCACCGGTTCCGGCATCCCGGGCGATGACCGCTCCATCCTGTTCGTCGGTGAAAAGGACGTCTCGGGACTGTACAGCCGATGCTTCTGGCATGTGTACAGTCCCGATGTCCGTGGCTCGGCCGAACCAGACCAAGGCCGCGACGACCGCGATCAGGGCCGCGGAGCCGTAGAGAACCCCTTTCGGGAAAGCCTGGCCTTTGAATGGATCCGACACCTGGCCTCCGGTCTATTCAGCCCAGGCCAGACCGCCCGCGTGAACGGGCGCCCGCTCTGGGCTTCTTCGGGTTCGGGGTGAGCGGCCTTGGTCCGCCTGGAGCGCTTCGGCCACCAGCGCGGCCACGTCCGACGCGTGCGGCACGGCCCGAAGCATCGGCTCCGCTCGAGAGAAGCGCCAAGGTCGAGCATGGGGCCAGAGGTGGAGGTACGACATCTTGTCGGTTCCGGTTAGGTTCAATGGGATCTCACCGGTCCCATCCTGATAGAGCTTCAGCGATGCGGAGCCTACGATTTTGAAAGGAACATTGACGGCCATCGGAAAGGCGACCCCGTAGCGCAACACGATCCTCCGGTCCGTCAACGTGTACAAGGTGGTCCGAGAATGGGCCCACGCCAGTAGGAGAAGGACTCCGACGCCCGTGGCCGCGACGGGGGTAACGGTAAGCGAAGCCCAGAGCGAAGCCGTGAGATCCGCACCGTTCCAGGCAAGCGAGAACCCGCGGGCCACTACGGCCAGAGCCAGGTACAGTCCGACCGCCCGAACGTGGAAGGTGCGTCGGGCCATCGAGCGCCATTGTGGCCGGCCCTGCCAAAGGATGTTTTCCCCCGGTGGAAGATAGGCCGGCAGGCCGGGAACCGGTTCGATCTGAACGTCGCTCATACCAGAGGTTCCAGTCGCGACGGGTCGGCGTAGCGACGTCCGCCCGCGAAGTAGGCCATGATCCGCTCCTCTTCGAGGAGGGTGATCTGTTTGTCGTCCTTGGTGGTGGGCACCCGCGGGAAGTGCTTCGACATGATGGATGCGACCTTCCACTCATCGTGGTCGAGGGACATCCTGGCCGCGACGATGGGCACGAGGCGAGGTCCTCCGCCTCCCTCCAGGTCGACTTCGAGGTATCGGGCCATCTGATCGGCTCGGTCCACCCAGACGTCCTTCACTTGCCCCACCGTCTGGCCATCGGCGGCGATCACCGGCATCCCGCGCGGGTCCCGGCTTCCGTCGGCGATGCTGTATCCCTCGGCGGCTCGCATCGGCACGATCATGGGAGCGCCCTCCCGGGTGAGCTCAGGAACGTCATCCCGCTCGACCCACGAAGCGGCACCGACGCCGTCCTCCATCGGATCACCGGTGGGCTCGAGGGGGGCACCGGGCCATGGATGGGTTGGATTGGCCAAAACCGGTCGCTCGTCCCGTTTGAAGGACGGTGCCGTGTAGGTGCCGTGGCCGTGGGGCTTCACGTAGGTCTTGGGTCCCGGGGTCAGGATTGGTCCGGTTCGCTCCAAGCGACCATTCTCGAACTCGAGGGGGTAGCCCTCTCGGCGGTCCTCGCGGCGAAGGTAGAAGACCAATCCGAAGAAGAAGATCCAAAAAACGTAGAGCGCGATCTGCGCGACGTCTGCGTACTCTGTGAATGCGCCGGTGGGCATTTCCGTCTCCTCTCGGGCCTCAGCCCGGTAGTTCGGCCAAGCCGAACTGTTTCTTCGATCCCTTAGGATCTCTTGCAACGTTACGAACCAAGGGCCCGACCGCCACCAGGGTGGCGAACAGGAGCCCAATTTCCAGGTGATAAACAGCAATGTAGCCGGCCGATGGTTCCGAAAGGCCAGGGCCCAGCAGGCCGCGACCCGCGAGATCGGACACCACATCCCGGAGCGCCCCACCGACCGCGATGCCCAGTCCGGCTGCGGTGGCCTGGACGGCGCCCCAGGCGCCGAGGGCGAGACCGCTGGTTCCTTCTTCCGAAAGGCCCATCGCCGCGGTGAGGGTACCGACCGAGAACAATCCTCCACCCATGCCGATGAAGAAGGTCCCGGTAGCGAACAATAGAGTGGTCTCGAAGGCGCCGGAGAATATCACGGCCGAGAAGGCGGAGACGCCGACCAGAGCGCCGAGGGCCGCCAGTCGATGGGGGTCGTTTCCACGGGTCAATGACCGGGCCGCCAAGGCGAAACCGAGCAGAGTCCCCAGGGCCAACAGCGCGGTGAGGGATGTGGTGGCCGAAACGCTGAGCGCCAGGACCTCACCCCCGTAGGGTTCGAGCAGGACGTCCTGCATGTTGAATCCCGCGGTACCGAGGCCCACCACGACCAAGAGTCGGCTCGCCTGACCGCCTTGAACGAAGCGACTCCAGGAAGTTTGAAAGCTTTCTCGGGGACGGTCGGCCGAGGTGACTTCCGGCCTTCGCGCCTCTTGTTTCCACACCGCGAACACGTTCAGCCCGAACGTCACGACAGCGGCTCCCTGAATCACCTGAATGAGTCGCTTGGGCGTGAAGTCCTGCAGAAGCAGCCCGAAGATGAGAGCACTGGCCACCATCCCGAGAAGCAGCGTGACGTAAAGCAGCGCCACGACTCGTGGTCTCGATGCCTCTGGCGCCAGATCCGTGGCCAGCGCGAGGCCGGCGGTCTGGGTGGTGTGCAGGCCAACCCCCACGACGAAAAAGGCGAGGGCGGCAGAGATCTCTCCGGCAAGAGGCGGGGCCCACAATCCATCGCCGGACAGCAGGAGCAGCGAAAACGGCATGATGGCCAGGCCCCCGAACTGGATCATGGTGCCGAGCAAGATGTAAGGGGCCCGTCGCCACCCGATGGCCGAGCGATGGTTGTCGGATCGATGCCCGACCAGAGCGCGAAATGGCGCGAACAGCAGGGGGAGCGAGATCATGGTGGCCACGACCCAAGTGGGTATCCCCAGCTCGATGATCATGACTCGGTTTAAGGTTCCGTTCAAAAGAACGAGGGCCATGCCCACGGAAACCTGAAACAAGGACAGCCGCAAGAGCTGTCGCAAAGGCAGCTCCGGACTGGCTGCATCGGCGAAAGGCAGGTACCGGGTCCCGAGTTCTTGCCATATCTGGCTGAAGCGAGGGCGACTCATGACCGCACCATTCTCAGCGCTTGCGACGTGTAGAAGCCGCTCTTGATGAGCGTGGTCTCACCGGCCGTCCATCCGTGAAGGCGCGTCTCTCGGCGGAGTCGCCGTCGGAGCGTGCGCTCACTGACCGGCATGATGGCCGGGGCTCGGTCCCTGCGAGGGAAGAGTCGTCCGAGCCAAAGCATCAGGGTAAGGAGCGGAGTCCGCGGAGCGAAGGTGAAGACCATACCCGATGAAGCTCGCCCGCAGAGCTTGCTCACCATGTCCACCATGTCCGAGACCCGATAGTGAATGAGGGAGTCCATGGCGACGACGTAGTCGAACCGGCCCAGGCTCTCGTCCAGCATGTCCCCGACCCTGAACTCCAGGCTTCCGCGGTGCTCGCCCGATCCGGCCGTGAGCTGCCGTGTCGTTCGGTTCTGGGCCAAGGCAACCAGCGTCTCCGAAAGGTCGATGGCCACCACGTCCGCTCCGCGCCGAGCCGCTTCCAGAGAAAAGGCTCCGGTTCCACATCCTGCGTCCAGAATTCGGGCGCCGGAGAGGTCCGCCGGCAGCGCGTCGAGCAAGGCGGCGCGCATCCGGTTCCGACCGGCCCGAACTGTCTCCCGGATCCGGCTGACCGGACCGTCGGAGGTCAGCTTGGCCCATGCGTCCGCTGCGGTGCGGTCGAAGTAGGCCTCCAGCTGCCCTCGACGTTGGATGTACGAGCCGTCACTCATCAGTCGAATCCCAAAAAGTCGAAGAGGTCTCGGTCCTTCATCGGCGTTGCGCGCAATGGCTCCGCTCCGTTCCAAAGATGGGCGGCCAGGCGCAAGTATTCTTGCTGGACCGCTTCCAGTTCCGGGCATGGCTCCATTTCGAAGAGGGTCGACTTCTTCAGCCGACTCCGACGGATGATGTCGAGATCGGGGAAATGGGCGAGTCGCTGGAGTCCGGTTTCCCGGTTGAATCGGTCGATCTCGTCGGTGTTCCGACTCCGATTGGCGATGACCCCTCCAAGACGAACCTGGTAGTTCTTTGCTTTCGCCTGGATCGCACTGATGATGCGGTTCATCGCGAAGATCGAGTCGAAATCGTTCGCGGTGACGATCAATGCCCGTTCGGCATGTTGGAGTGGCGCTGCAAACCCGCCGCACACCACGTCACCGAGAACGTCGAAGATGACCACATCGGTGTCTTCGAGGAGGTGGTGCTCCTTGAGAAGCTTCACCGTTTGTCCGACCACATATCCGCCGCAGCCGGTTCCGGCTGGAGGGCCTCCGGCTTCGATGCACAGCACGCCGTTGTAGCCTTCGAACATGAAATCTTCGGGTCGAAGCTCCTCCGAGTGGAAATCCACTGAGTGGAGTACATCGATCACCGTCGGCATCAGTCGCTTGGTCAAGGTGAAGGTCGAATCGTGCTTCGGGTCGCAACCGATCTGGAGCACCCGCTTCCCCAGTTTTGAGAATGCGACGGACAGATTCGAGGACGTCGTGCTCTTTCCGATTCCACCCTTGCCATAGACCGCGAAGACCTTGGCTTCATTGATGGCGAGCTTCGGGTCTTGATGAACCTGAACGCTGCCTTCCCCGTCCATACGGGGTTGATGAAAACCATTCTTTTGAATGCTGATGAGTCCTTGCATAGCTCGCTCCTCAGGCCGCGACGCTGTCGTCGAGACCTTCCAGCCGGTCTTCCAGCTCTTCTCCGGCCCGTCGCAGCGCCTCCAGGGTCTCGCTGTCAGGCGTCCAGTAGTCCCGTTCGTGGGCCTCCAGGAGCCGCAAGGCGAGTTTGGCCGAGGCTTTGGGATTCAGCTCGGCCATCCGTTTCCGCATCTCCGGATCCAGGACGTAGGTTTGGGACAGTTGATTGTACACCCAAGGGGCCACCTGTCCGGTGGTGGCGGACCATCCCATGGTGTTCGTGATGTGCGCTTCGATCTGGCGAACGCCTTCCGAGCCGTGCCTCAGCATGCCCTCGTACCAGGTCGGGTTCAGGGTTCGAGTTCGGCTCTCGAGGATGACCTGTTCGCTCAGGGTCCGAACCAAACCTTCCCCCCGAGTCTGGTCCCCGATGTACACCGGAACCGAGCTTCCTCTGACCCGCTGAATGGCGCGGCCGATGCCGCCCAGAGTATCAAAGTAGTGGTCGATCGTGGTCACTCCAAGCTCGACCGATTCCAGGTTCTGGTAAGTGAGCTGAACGTCAGCAAGCGCACTTGCCATCAGTCCCGCTTGTGCCTGAGGTCGACCGGACAGGCCGTACGCAAAGCACTTGCGACGCGTGAACGCTTCGGCCAGCTCGTCTTCGTCGTTCCACGCGCCGCTATCGACCAACATGTTGACGTTGGAACCGTATGTGCCATCTGCGTTGCTGAAGACTCTGAGGGCTGCGGTCTCCAGGTCGACGCCGTGCATTTCCTGATAGCGAAGTGCATTCCGACGGACGAAGTTCATCTCCAAAGGCTCGTCGGCGCTGGCTGCCAGGTGGGCAGCCTCCGCCAAGAGGCGAGTCTGAAGCGGGAGGAGGTCCCGAAAGATACCGGAAAGCGTGACCACGACATCCACGCGCGGCCGTCCGAGTTCCTCCAGGGGGATGAGCTCGGCCCCCGCAAGCCGTCCGTAGGCATCGAATCGGGGTCGAGCGCCGAAGAGGGCAAGGACCTGTCCGATGGGAACCCCACCCGTTTTCAGGTTGTCGGTCCCCCAAAGAACCAGCGCCACCGACTCTGGAAGACCGTTTCCGTCCTCCAGGTGGCGTTCCAGGAGACGCCGAGCCTGAAGAGCACCGTCCTTGACGGCGAATGCGCTCGGAATCCGGAACGGGTCGAAACCGTGCAGGTTTCGACCGGTGGGAAGTACGGTGGGGGTCCGCAGGATGTCCCCCCCTGGCGCGGGCCGGATGAAGCGACCGTCCAGTGCCCGGACCAAGGCATCGAGTTCATGGTCCGCGCAGAGATATCCGTGGATCTCGACGAGACGCGTGACTGCTTCCGCCTTCTTCGGGTCGTCGCCGAGCCGTTGAAGGACGACTTGCAGGCTCTCGCCGGCGCCGATCGCCTCCAAGATCTCGGGTTCCATCGGAACGTCGAGGGTGTTCTCGGCGATGGCGGCCAGGAGCCGGGTGCGCGCTTCGGCGGGGGCCGGTTGGCCGACCACATGGAGCCCGTCCGGGATGAGGGTGCGCTCGACCTCGTCCAGCTTTTCTCGAAGCACCCGGATGTCTTCTGCCGGGTTGCTCCAGCTCGGTTCGAGCGGAGCCATTTCGACCTGGGCCGCCTGCGCCTGGATCAGGCTTTCGAGGCGGCTCCGCTCAGCGTGGTCGTCGGGTGGCAACTGCCGCCATCGATCCACTGACTCCCGGAGGGTGAGCAGGTCGGTGTACAGGCCCGCCTCTGCGACCGGCGGGGTCATGTAGCTCACCAAGGTCGCGGCGGATCGGCGCTTCGCGATGGTCCCTTCGGACGGATTGTTCGCGGCGTATAGGTAGAGATTGGGGAGCTCCGAGATCAGGCGGTCCGGCCAGCATTCCCCGGACAAGCCGGCTTGCTTTCCAGGCATGAACTCCAGCGCGCCGTGGGTTCCGAAGTGGAGGATCGCGTTCGCGCCGAAGTCCTGTCTGAGATACCGATAGAACGCGGAGAAGGCGTGGGTCGGTGTGAAACCCGATTCGAACAGGAGCCGCATCGGGTCGCCTTCGTATCCGAAGGGTGGCTGCAGGCCGACCATCACGTTGCCGAAGTGCGCACCCAGGACAAAAAGATGTTGACCGTCGGTCAGGCTCTTTCCCGGAGCCGGACCCCACTGGGCTTCGATCTCGGAGAGATACGGCTCGGAGCGGACATAGTCGTCCACCCCGACCAATCCGCAGACGTGGGCGTCAGTCCCGTAGCGAGTGGCGTTGCCCTCCAGCAGGATGCGGCGGAGATGTTCGACGGAGTCGGGAAGTTCCACCGCGTATCCCTCTTCTTTGAGGCGTTTGAGGGTCTCAAAGAGCGATTCGAATACCGAAAGGAACGCCGCGGTACCCACTGCACCCCCGTTGGGGGGAAAGTTGAAAACCACCACCGCGACTTTTCGGTTTCGGCGGTCGGTCTGCCGAAGCTCCATCCATCGGTCCACCCGCGACGCCAGCATGGCGACCCGGTCGAGAATCGGCGTCATGCGTCGAGGCCCGTCCGCATCGGTGGCGGGGCGACCGGCAAAGACGATGGGACCCGTGGCGCCGTCAAGCTCGGGGATGGCGAGCATGATGGTGGATTCGACGGGAAGAAGACCTCGTGCCGAGTCTTGCCATTGGTCGATGCTCTGGAACTCGATGGCCTGGGCCGAAAGATAAGGGACGTCTAAGGTAGCCAGCATCTCTTCGGCGGCTCGGCTGTCGTTGAAGGCGGGTCCGCCGACCAAAGAGAATCCCGTCAGGGAGACCAATGCGTCGATGGTAGGCTTGCCGTCCTTCTGAAAGAACGCCTCCACCGCGGGGCGCGCGTCGAGACCGCTGGCAAAGGCGGCGATGACGCGGATCCCTTTGCCTTCGAGCGCCTCGATGACTGCGTCGTAGTGAGCGGTGTCTCCGGACAGGATGTACGAGCGCATGACGAGAAGCCCGACCGTCCGGGGGTGGAGTCGCGTCGGGCAGGTCTCCGGGACCGGCACGTCCTCGACGTCGGTGGTGATGCGCCTGGGGATTCGCGGGTGGTAGACGCCGAGCTCCGGGTACTCCAAGGGAGCCTGAGCCTTGACGTGTCCACGGATGGGGCGACGATCTCCGTCCGCGTATCGGTTCACGAGAAACCGAACCATGTTGGCGATGTTTCCGGTGGAGCCGGCCAGCCAGTATTGCAGCGT
Organism: Myxococcota bacterium; assembly: GCA_050331295.1. Lineage (GTDB taxonomy): Bacteria > Myxococcota > Kuafuiibacteriia > Kuafuiibacteriales > Kuafuiibacteriaceae > Kuafuiihalomonas. Next base: position 250,765 of record JBHJGZ010000001.1, read on the forward strand.
GAGGAAGTAGGCTCGGACATCTTGGGCGGTGCCCGGGATGAACCGTAGGATCTTTGGAAGGCGTCGAAGCATGGCCATCTGCTTGGCACCCGACACCGCGCTTCCGTTCTTGGATTTGCTTCCTCGAAGGCGCTTCAACAGGGCCATGGGGCCCTTCTGGGGCCCATCCATGCGAAAACCGCCCATGCGGGTGAGCTTGATGACCTCACCGGCCGACATGCAGGCGACCATGGCATCGCAGGCCTCTCTGCGGGCCAAAAGGTGAGGCAGGACCGGTTTGATGTGCGGTTCCATGAACAACATGTTCACGAAGATGACGTCGCCGGTCTCGATGTCATGCTGACAGGCTCGAAGTCGCTCCGGGTCATCGTCCCATTCCGAGGCTGCGTGAAGTTTGAGTACGACGTCTGGCAGGTCGTCCTGCAGCTCCACCCGGGCCGCATCGACGGCGCCCGCGATGTGACGGTCGAGGGTGATGATGACGAAGTTCAAGGGCGCGCGGATGGGCCCAAGGACCCTGTCCTGCGGCCGGTCAGACTCCGGAGTTCGGAGCTGCTCACTTCCCGTAGTGTGCCTTCGCATCGTAAAGGGTCTCCACAGTGATGACGTGAACGCCGCGGTCTGCGGCGAAGCGTTCGGTGTTCCGGCGGGCTTTTCCCCGCACGAAGAAAGGTATCTTGCGCAGCTCGCGCTGGGCGTCTTCGGCCCACACCAGCTCCGGCGTCGCTTGCGACGGGGCGCCGGGATTCGAAGCATCGGGGGGAGCAGGCGGCAGGGCGTCCGCGGCCACGTTTGCCGCCTCGGGGGCCGCGGTCCCGTGACCGAGGTGCGAAGGCCCAGCGCCATCCGAGAACTCGAAATCGTCCCGAAACATCCCCAGCAGGTGTTCTTCCAGGCCCATCATCAACGGATGGACCCACGTATCGAAGATGACGTTGGCCCCCTCGAACCCCATCTGAGGGGAGGTGCGAGCCGGATGGTCTTGAACGTGAACGGGGGCCGAGATGACGGCGCATGGGATCCCGAAGCGCTTGGCGATGTGTCGCTCCATCTGGGTTCCCAGCACGATCTCCGGCTCCGCCTCGGAGATCCGCTCCTCCACTTCCAGGTGATCGTCGGTGATCAACGCCTCCAGTCCGAGGCCTTGCGCCAGCCCTCGAATCTCCCGAGCCATCTCCCGGCTGTAGGTCCCGAGGCCCACCACCTGAAACCCGAGCTCCTCGGAGCAGATTCGCGCGGCGGCGCGGACATGGGTGCCGTCCCCGAAGATGAACACCCGCTTGCCGGTCAGGTAGGTCGAATCGATGGACCGCGCGTACCACGGAAGTCGAGAGGCCTCGTCTTCCACTCGAGCGACGACATCGGAATCGAGGCCCGCGAGCTGGGCGATCTCATCGATGAAGGCGCGGGTCGCGCCCACACCGATGGGCACGTTTCGCGTGTACGGCTGACCGAAGCGCTTTTCGAGCCAGCGAGCAGAGGTTTCTGCGATCTCCGGATACAAGACCACATTGAAGTCTGCCTGAGGAATCCGCACGAGGTCTGCGCAGCTCGCAGAGAGGGGCGCCATCACCGAGACTTCGACGCCGATCCGGCTGAGCAAAGATCTCACCTCGGCCGTGTCGTCCCGATGCCGAAAGCCCAAAGATGTGGGGCCGAGCAGGTTGCATGTCGGACGTTGCGCAGCCGCAGGTCCCTCGGAGGGCGCAGAAGCACCTTCACGCCGCTCGCCGAGACCCTCACAAAACGTGCGAACCAGGCGGTAGAAGGTCTCCGAAGCGCCCCAGTTCTCCTTCTTCTGGTAAGCGGGGAGCTCCAACGGGATCACCGGGACCGGAAGACCCACCGCTTTACCGAGCCCGCCAGGGTCATCCTGCAAGAGCTCGGCGGTACACGAGGCGCCCATCAAGACGGCGTTGGGCTGAAAACGTGCGTAGGCATCCCGGGCCGCGCTCTTGAAGAGATCGGCGGTGTCGGCGCCCAGATCCCGGGCTTGAAACGTCGTGTAGGTGACGGGAGGCCGCGTCTTCCGCCGCTCGATCATGGTGAACAGCAGGTCGGCGTAGGTGTCGCCTTGAGGGGCGTGCAGGACGTAGTGCACGTCCTTCATGGACGCGGCGACCCGCATGGCGCCCACGTGCGGTGGGCCTTCGTACGTCCAGACCGTGAGCTTCATGCGGTCACACCTTCAACCGCTCTCTGCGTGCGATGGGCCGAGCGAAGAGCTCGGCCAAGTCCCCAGCTTGTTCGAATCCGTGCACCGGCGTGAACACCAACTCGATCGACCACTTGGTGGTGATGCCTTCCACCTCCAGCGGATTGGCGAGCCCGAGGCCGCACACCGCGATGTCGGGCCGGACTTCGCGGCAGCGATCCAGTTGGCGCTCCACATCCTGCCCTTCCGAGAGCACGACGTTATCGGGAAGACGGGCCAGCTCTTCGGCCAGATGCGCCTGATGAAGGAACGGGGTACCCACCTCGGTGAGCTCCATCCCCATTTCCCGGTGAAGAAACCTGGCCAGCGGTACCTCCAGCTGACTGTCGGGAAAGAAGAAAACACGGCGTCCGGCCAATCGAGAACGTTGGTGTTCGAGGCTGCGTTGGGCTCGGGCCCGAGCAGGGCCGAGCACGTCCTCCACGTGGGATGGAGCGATGTCGAAGGCGCGGGCCGCAGCCTGAAACCACGCCGTGCTCCCTTCCACTCCGAATGGGAACGGCGCGACCACGTGATGGGCGCCGCGTTCCTCCAAGGCTCGGGCGGTGTCGGCGAGGAAGGGTTGGGCCAGTAGAAAGCGCGTGTTCGAACCCAGGGCTGGCAGCGCGGCGAAGCGGCGCGGAGGAAGGAATCGGACCGGAATGCCCAAGGCATCGAAGATCCGAGAGAACTGATCCTCCACCACGTCGGGAAGGGTGCCGGCGACCAAGAGGGTTCGCTCGTCGGTGGTCTGCATCTCGGGAACCAAACAGGCGAGGCATGCATCTTCGCCCTGGGTAAACGTGGTTTCGATCCCACTGCCCGAGTAATTGAGGACCTGCACATCGGGTGCGGTCTTGGCCGAAATCCGGCTTGCGGCTCGAGCCAGGTCGAGCTTTATCACCTCGGAAGGACAGGAACCGACCAGGAATAGGACTCGGATGTCGGGCCTTCGCTTCAGCAGACGATCGATGACCGCGTCCAGTTCGTCGTTGGCATCCGCCAGTCCCGCCAGGTCTTTGTCCTCGATGATTGCGGTCCCGAAGCGAGGCTCCGCAAAGATCATGACGCCAGCCGCCGATTGCATGAGGTGGGCGCAGGTCCGTGAGCCGACGATCAAGAAGAAGGCGTCCTGGATCTTCCGATGAAGCCACACGATGCCGGTGAGCCCGCAGAACACCTCCCGCTGGCCACGCTCCCGGAGGATGGGCAGACCGGAGGCGCTCACGCCGGATCCCCTTCTGCAACGACGACGTCCGCGGAGGCGCCGCAGCGTTCTCGGCTGTCGAGCCTCGCCGCCCTGAGCTTCAGGACAAACTGAGTTGCGTTCACGACGTAGGCGGCATACGCGGCCAGCGCCACCGCCATCTCGAGCTCGGGGGCCCAATCACCCAGGAAGACGCCGTACAGGTACGCGGTGTGCAGCGCGAGCACCGCCATGCTGAACACGTCTTCCCAAAAGAAAGGCTTCGCGAAGAGGTAGACCCCGAAGACTTCCTTCTCCCAAACCGATCCGGTGATCATGATGGTGTAGAGAATCAAGGTCTTGAAGACCACGGATCCGGTGGCGACCCCGTAGCCGACACCGGTGGCGAGATAAGTGAGGACCAGAATCAGGCTGACCACGAAAACCAGGAACTGGACCGGAGCCAGCACCCCCTGGACCCAGGTCCAGGCCGTGGAATCGCGTCGCGCGCGTTGTTCCGGCGTGTACAACGGCAGGGAAATTTTCTGCGTGTCTGCCTGAGCCCTGCGTTTCATCCCCATGATGCGCCTCGAGCGGACCCGCCGCCGTTAGGGTCATCACGCTAGCTTATCCAGAAGAAGGGTGTCAAGGCGGCTGGACGTAAGGCGGGCTTTACAGATGGTGTTCGAGCGGATATGCCAATTTTCGCGGGGGGCTCGATTGATGGTTCATCTCGGTTCGTGCTCGGGTGCGGTCGCGGCGGCGGAAAACGCCTGGAGCCGCGCTTCGAGGGGTAAGTCGATGTCAACGGATGAACACATCGGAGATCAATTGAGATGGGTCGCCCGCGTTCCTGTCCGCGATCACGGAAGCGGAACCGACCACGAACAATTTCGCGACGGTCAGCAAGCTCGCCTGACACGAACCATCGAGGCGGAGATCATTCCGCGCCTGATGCTGTCGCACCGGCCCGTCAAGGCGTCGGCCCCATCTTCGGGGGCTGATGTGCGTCGATTCACGGAAGAGGACGTGGGCCATTTCGCGCACCTCTTCATCAACGGGAATCTCGAGACGTGTCGGGGTGGGGTGGACACGCTTCGGGCGCAAGGCGTCCAGCTCGACCTGATCTTCCTGGATCTGCTTCCGGAGGTCGCGCGCAAGCTGGGCGTCATGTGGGAGGAGGACGAATGCAGCTTTGCAACCGTCACCCTTGCGCTGTCTCGGCTTCAGCAGGTGGTGCGGGAGCTGGGACCCGAGTTCAGCCAAAACGGGACGGCTGAGGTGGTGGGTCGCGGTCGCCGCACCCTGTTGGCCGCTGCACCCGGCGAGCAGCACACCTTCGGCCTACATGTGGCCGAAGAAGTCTTTCGTAAAGAAGGCTGGGACGTGCTTTGCGTTCCCAACGCCACTCGAACGGAACTCCTCTCGGTTCTCCGGGTGGAGCCGATCGCTCTCTTGGGCTTTTCGCTCAGCACTCAAGACCTGCTCTCCGACCTGGCGCACCTGGTGGAAGAGGCTCGAGGTGTCACGGTTCACCCCCACATGCTGGTGGTTCTCGGAGGTTCCTTGGTAGGTGTCCGGCCGGAGGTGGTCTCCGAGGCTGGCGCAGATTTTTGCGTTCAAGATGTTCAGGAGGCCATGGCCTTGGCTGAGCTTCACTCCGGGAAGCTTGCTCCGTGACGGACCGTCCGGTGGGAGGCGCGCATCCAGCCGGTTCGAATGACAACGGGCCGCTGGCGGAGGGCTCGTTTCGCCAGCCCAAGTCTTCGCTGGGCAGTTTCGACGCGTACCTCGCCGCCCGGGTGATCGGCGCAGCGGCCGATATCGCCCTGGTGGTGGATGAGCGGGGCGTGATTCAGGACCTCTCGTGTCAGGACGTGGCGGCTTGGCGGCACGGATACGAGGCGTGGTCGGGTCAGTCCTTCATCGACGTGGTCACCGCGGACAGTCGCGGAAAAGTGCAAGACCTCTTGACCGAGGCCCGGTCCGCCGACCGAGTTCGGTCACGGGAAATCAATCATCGGGCCGAGGATGGGGCCAGCATGCCGGTTCGGTACTCGGCGGTGGGTCTCGGCGACACGTCTCGGGTATTGGCGGTGGGACGGGACCTTCGAGCCCTCTCGGATCTTCAAAAACAGCTGGTTCAGGCCCAGCAGGCGATGGAGCGGGAATACGCACGCCTCCGACATGCCGAGACCCGATATCGGCTCCTGTTTCAGATCGCCTCCGAGGCGGTCTTGATCGCCGACGCTTCCGATTTCAAGGTCACCGAAGCGAACCCGGCCGCACAGCGGCTGCTCAAGCTTTCGTCCAAAGAGCTTCTCGGACAGCGCCTCCAGGGACTCTTCGAGCCCAACGCCTGGGGTTCGGTGCAATCGATGCTGGCGTCGGCACGGGTCGTGGGTTGGGCGGACGATGTCCGCACCAAATTGCTCGAGTCGGGCCAAGAAGTCTTCGCTTCGGCGAGCCTGTTTCGTCAGGAGTACGCGGCGCTTTTTTTGGTTCGACTCGGCACCCACATCACCGATCTCTCGCCGGAAGCGCCCCGTCACGCGCCGCTGATGGAGGTGGTGGCCAAACTCCCCGACGGCTTCGTGGTGGTCGATGACGATCGTCGCGTTCTCACCGCCAATGCCGCCTTTCTCGACATCATTCAGCTCGCGACCGAAGCCCAGGTCCAGCGCGAGAGCTTGGAAAGATGGCTCGGTCGACCGGGCGTGGACCTCAACATCCTGATGGCCAATCTTCGGGAGCACGGCACGGTTCGCAACTTCAACAGCATCGTGCGGGGCCAGTACGGCACCGTCGAACCGGTGGAAGTTTCGGGAGTTGCGGCGGTGAATGGGCAGGAGCCCTGCTTTGGCTTCGTGATCCGGCGGATCGGACCGAGAGGGACCACCGAGTCCACGGTGGCGCGGGAGTTGCCCCATTCGGTCGAGCAGCTCACGGAGCTGGTCGGGCGGGTGTCTCTCAAGGAGATCATTCGCGAAACCACCGATGTGATCGAACGGCTGTGCATCGAAGCGGCCCTGGAAGTGAGTGGTGACAACCGCGCCTCGGCCGCCCAGATGCTCGGTCTCAGCCGACAGAGTCTCTATTCCAAGCTTCGCCGGCACGGCATCGGAGACCTGGATTCCGGGGGTGTGAGCTGATGGCGACGATCGAAGCGATGGGCGACCGAGGATCCGCGAGGGCGACCGATGCCCCGCTGTCTCGTCGTTTCCCGCAGCCCTCGGCGCTGGTGGAGCTCCTGAAGCCCATCACGTGGTTCGCGCCGATGTGGGCCCTAGGCTGTGGCGTGGTGTCGGCTGCTGTTCCGTTGTGGGAAAACGCAGGCGTCATCTTGGCCACCGTCCTTCTCGCGGGTCCCTTGGTGTGTGGAACCAGCCAAGCAGTGAACGACTGGTTCGATCGTCACGTAGACGCCATCAATGAGCCGAATCGACCGATTCCTTCGGGACGGGTCCCGGGCCGGTGGGGGTTGTACGTCGCCCTCGTCTGGACCGGTGTGGCCCTGGTCGTCGCCGGCTTCTTGGGAGTGTGGGTGTTCGGAGCGGCGGTGTTCGGACTGGCCCTCGCCTGGATGTACAGTGCTCCCCCGTTTCGTTTGAAACGAAACGGTTGGTGGGGGAATGCGGCCGTCGGACTCTGTTACGAGGGCCTTCCGTGGTTTACGGGCGCCGCGGCCCTGAGCACGGTCGAGCCCGACGGACGCATCGTCGCGCTGGCGCTCCTGTACAGCCTCGGTGCACACGGCATCATGGTGCTCAACGACTTCAAGGCGCTGGAAGGGGACCAGAAGACCGGGGTTCGGTCGATTCCGGTCCAGCTGGGCGTGCCGGGCGCGGTCCGTCTGGCCTGCTCGGTCATGGCGCTCCCGCAGCTGGTGGTGACGGCGCTCCTCTTCGCGTGGGGCCAGCCGGTGCACGGTGGCATCGTGGCTGCCCTCTTGGGGCTTCAGCTCATCTTGATGACCCAACTCGCTCAAAACCCTCGGGACCGGGCCGCCTGGTACAACGCCACGGGAACGACACTCTACGTCCTCGGCATGTTGGTCAGCGCCTTCGCGATCCGCGGGGTGTTGATGAAAGGACTCTGACGCGATGCAATCCTACCTGACCTGGATTCAGATCGTTCGGCTCGGTCTGGTGCAAACGGCTTTGGGGGCCATCGTCGTCCTCACGACATCCACCATGAACCGGGTGATGGTGGTGGAACTCGCCTTTCCCGCGATGGTCCCGGGAATCTTGGTGGGCCTTCACTCCGCGGTTCAGATCCTTCGACCCCGCTGGGGATACGACTCGGATATGGGCGGTCGACGCTCTCCCTGGATCGTGGGTGGCATCGGCGTGTTGGCCTGCGGCGGCGTGCTGGCTTCGGTATCGGTGGCGTGGATGGCGACTGAGCCGGTCTTCGGGCTCACGTTGGCGGTCTTTGCGTTCCTCTTGGTCGGAGCTGGGGTCGGAGTCGGCGGAACCTCGCTCTTGGCCATGCTGGCCGCTCGGACGGCCCCGCCTCGTCGCGCCGCGGCCGCCTCCATCGTCTGGTTGATGATGATCGCCGGCTTCGTCGTCACCACCATCCTGGCTGGCATCAACCTGGATCCCTTCTCCTTGCCCCGGTTGGTGGCCGTGACGACGGTGGTTGCGCTCTCCGCATTCGGACTCACTGTTTTCGCGCTCTGGGGCATCGAGTCTCGCTTCATGGGACGGGAAGAGGCCGTCGACCGTGAGCCCAGAATTCCGTTTCGAGAGGCATTCCTCCAAGTGTGGGCCGACTCGAAGGCGCGGGCATTCACGGTCTTCGTCTTCGTTTCCATGCTGGCCTACAACACCCAGGACCTGATCCTCGAGCCCTTCGCGGGTGCCGTCTTCGGCTTCACGCCGGGGGAGAGCACCAAGCTCACCAGCGTTCAGCACAGCGGTGCCTTCATCGGGATGGTGATGGCCGGCTTCTTGGCCAGCGGTCGGCGGGGGCCTCGGTTCGGGTCCACCAAGACCTGGACGACAGGAGGGTGCGTGGCTTCGGGGCTGGTCTTGATGACCCTCGCGTTCGGGGGCCTCGCCGGTCCTACCTGGCCGCTTCGGCCAACGGTGTTCGCATTGGGCTTGGCCAACGGAGCGTTCGCGGTGGCGGCCATCGGCTGGATGATGCGCCTCGCGGGGGAGGGCCGAGCCTCTCGGGAAGGCACCCGAATGGGTCTCTGGGGCGGTGCGCAGGCGGTCGCATTCGCCCTCGGTGGGTTCTTGGGAACCCTCGGCGTCGACCTCGTCCGCTTCCTGCACGGCTCGGAGGTGGTGAGTTACGCGTCGGTTTTCGTTTTCGAAGGGTCGTTGTTTTTGTTGTCGGCGGGTTTGGCGGCCCGGATGGAAAAGGCGAAGGAGCCGGTGCCAGAGCCGGTTCCCGCCGTGCCCGTCCTGAACCCGCGAGAGCTTCGTGTCCGCACGGGGGAGATGGTGTCATGAATGAATCGAGCGTTTACGACGCAGTCGTGGTGGGCGGAGGTCCCGCCGGTGCGACTGCTGCAACCAGACTTGCAGAGGACGGTCACTCGGTGGTCCTGCTGGACCGCGCCGGGCGGATCAAGCCGTGCGGTGGCGCCATTCCTCCGCGCTTGATCAAGGATTTCGCCATCCCCACCTCACTGCTCTGCGCCCGCGCGAGGTCTGCCCGTATCGTGGCGCCCTCCGCTCGCACGGTGGACATGCCCATCGAGAACGGGTTCGTGGGCATGGTGGACCGGGAGGTCTTCGACGAGTTCCTGCGGCGTCGGGCCGAAGCCCAAGGCGCCGAGCGGAGAACGGGGCGCTACGAGGGGATCACACGGGACGAGCCCGGCGTGGCCACGGTGCACTACGTCGAAGGCGGAGCCCAGGGCCGTACCGAGGGGAGGGCCCGAACGGTCCGCGCCCGGATGGTGGTGGGGGCTGATGGCGCCCGCTCTCAGGTGGCCAAACAGGAAGTCCCTGGGGGAGCCAACGTACCCTGCGTGTACGCGTACCACGAAGTGGTGGAGACGCCGGACAATGACTTCGACGGCTCTCGATGCGACGTGATCTATCGCGGCGCCACATCCCCCGACTTCTACGGATGGGTCTTTCCGCACGGTTCCAAGGTGAGCGTGGGGACCGGCAGCGCCCGCAAGGGCTTCGGGATTCGGCGTTCCGTTCAGGAGCTTCGGAGTCTCAGCGGCCTGGACCGGGTACGGACCGTCCGTCGCGAGGGAGCGCCCATTCCCATGCGGCCTCTGAAACGATGGGACAATGGTCTCGACGTGGTGCTGGCGGGCGACGCCGCCGGCGTGGTGGCGCCGGCATCCGGAGAGGGTATCTACTATGCGATGTTCGGGGGACAGGCGGCGGCGGAGGCCGGGCATCGCTTCCTCAGCGAGGGGGATCCACGAACGCTTCGGCACGCTCGGAAGCGCTTCATGAAGGCGCACGGCCGGGTGTTCTGGATCCTCGGCATGATGCAGTGGTTTTGGTACTGCAGCGACCGCCGCCGCGAGCGTTTTGTGAGCATGTGCGCCGATAAGGACGTCCAGCGGCTGACCTGGGAGGCCTATATGAACAAGGAGTTGGTGCGCGCCCAGCCCTCGGCCCACTTCCGAATCTTCTGCAAGGACATGGCTCACCTGTTGGGGTTCGTCTCCGCCTCTTGATCTTCGCAACAGATCTCGTTCCACGCCGTTGAATCGCTGACCCCAGCATGGGAGATTGCCGGCAGTGAAGCTGCTCGACGAGAAGTACGAGCTCGGCGACAAGATCGGTCAGGGCGGCATGGGCTCGGTTTATGTGGCCCGTAACGTCCTCACCAACCGAAAGGTGGCCATCAAGGTCGTCCCGCAGCCGAACGACGAATTGCGGGCCCGCTTCCTGCGGGAGGCCCGGGCGGCCAGCGCGCTGGCCCATCCCAACGTGGTGCAGGTCTACGACCTCGGCTCGAGTCCGGACCAGATCTACATGGTGATGGAGTTTCTGGAAGGCGAGTCGTTGGGTGCGTTCCTTCGGCGGAAGGCTCCGCTCGATCCCCAGTTGTGCATCGATGTGGCGAGCGCCGTTCTGGACGCGCTGGACTACGCCCATCGGCAGGGGGTGGTGCATCGAGACATCAAGCCCGAGAACATTTTCCTGGCCCACACTCCCATTTCCTTGGACCCGGTGCCCAAGCTCTTGGACTTCGGGATCGCGCGGTACAACCAGGATGCCGAGTCCCTTGGACTGACCCAGTCGGGCACGGTCATGGGCACGCCCTATTACATGTCGCCCGAGCAACTCCACGCCAGAGGCGACGTGGACGGCCGGGCCGACATCTATGCGTTGGGCGTGATCCTCTATGAATGCATGGTGGGCAAACGGCCATACGACGGAGACACCTATGCCTCCGTGGTGATGGCGGTGATGCAGGCCGCGCCGCCGGAGATCGGGAACTTCGCGCCAGAGCCCTTGGCCGAGGTCATTCGCATCGCCATGGCCCGGGACCCGGCGGACCGCTATCCGTCCGCCGCCCGGATGAAGGCGGCTCTTCACCGGGCCGGGGCGGAGCTCACCACCGTGGAAAGTCGGGAGGTCGCGGCCTTCGATGGTCTTCCCGCCGAGTCCGAGCAGGCCCCTCCCCGGAGGCGTTCGCCGGTTTGGGTATGGGCGGCGTTGGCATTCGCGGTGGTGATCTCGGTCGCCGTGTTGCTCTTGAGTCCGGGATCGGGCCCGGTGGTGGTGCCTTTGCCGAAGGACCGCGGCTCCGAAGAGGCGAACCAGCGAACCCAGCCCACCGATCCATCCGGGTCAGAGCGTTCGGGTGAGGCGACATCTCTGAACAGCGCCGAAGCGCGTCTGAACAACGAGCGGGTCGTGCCCTCCGAGCGGACCGAGCCGGCCGAAGAGTCCCAAGAAGCGGCTGGTGCAGCAGCCGTCGCCGGGCTCGAGGAAGATTCGGACGTTGCGGGGGCGACGCCCGCCGATGAAGGCGCTTCGGCGACGGACGAGACCGTTGCGAAGGACCGCACGGATGCGACGGACGAGACGAACGAGATGGCCGAAGAGAAGCCGTCGGCCGCCGAGGAGCCCGAGCGCTCCGCGGATGCCACTGATCCGTCGGACCGCCAGCGCGCCGCTCCGAATCGACGGCGCGCGGAGCGAAGGACGAAGGTTGACCCCGAACTCCCGCCGGAGGAACAGCCTCCGAAGCGGAGTCACCGTTCGGGTGAGCTTTCGCCTGACGATTTCTAATGGAGAGAACATGTTGAAGCGAATCGACCGCGTGCTCCTAGCGGGGCTCTTCGTCCTCGTCCTTCCGTCCGCCTCCGCTTTGGCTCAAGGGCAGCCTTCGGAGACCTATCGAGAGCTGGTTCGAGAGGCGTTGGCCGAATTCGAGGCCAAGCAGTACCAGGAGGCCTTGAATCTTTTCCGACAGGCGTACGATGTCCGGCCTTCGGCTCGAGTCCTGCGTGGCATGGGGAAGTCTTTGTTCGAACTCGGCCGATACACGGAGGCGCTCGATGCCTTGCGCGCGTCGCTGACGGTCGATCTCGATCCATTGTCTCCACGCTTGCGCGAGGACGTGCAGGAACTGATCGCGCGTACCGAGCGGTACGTGGGAACGCTCGTCCTTTCGGTCGAGCCTGCCGATGCCAAACTCAAGCTACGCGGGCGGCCCGTTGCACCCGGTCCGATTCAGCTCGATATCGGAACCTATGAAATCGAAGCCATGGCGGAGGGCTATTTGCCGGTGCGGCGCCGGGTCGAGGTCGTCGGTCAGGCATCGACCGAATTGAACCTGGTCTTGGACTCGGATGGTTCGTCTGGTCCAAGGACGGCAGCGCAGCCCCAGCTCACTTCGACCCCTCCCAAGAAGCGGAGTCGGGCCATGCTGTACACGGGGGCCGGTCTCGCTGCCGCCGGTGCAGGCGGGCTTGCGGGTTCGCTGGTTTGGCTCTTCGACCGCAACGACGCCCTAGACGCCTGTGACGCCGCGTCGTCGGTGGGCCTCGCATGCTCCAACGAGGACGACATCGAGACGGAACGCACGATTTCCATCGTGACGACCGCGGTTTCTGGAGCGGCGTTGGCCGCCGGAGCCACACTGATCGTCCTGCATTTGACGTCGGACCGCGGAGGTCGTTCGGCCCAGAGCCCCTCGGAGCCGGACTGGCTCGCGAGCTGCGGCCCATCTTTGGATGGCGCCATGTGCCACGCGGCGGTCCGTTTCTGAGCTCGATGGAGCGCTGGTTCGAGACCGGCGCAATCGTCGACGTGGCCCTGGTGATCTTGGTGGGAGAAGGGATTGCGTGGGCGGTATCTCGGCGGTTTGCATGCCTGCCGAATCTGACGGCGGGCGCCGGGCTCCTGCTAGCACTTCGTGCAGCGCTCACGGATGCGCATTGGGGTAGGGTCGCCGCAGCGATGACGCTGGCTTTGCTCGCCCATGGGTTCGATATGTGGTCGAAATGGCGAGGTTCATCCGCTCCATGACGGAACGCGCTTCCAACCATCGCGGTGAGGCTGTCATTGGGGTTTTCTTATGTTAGGTCGGCGCCACGAGCCCAGGCGCGGCCTGTGGTGCGACAGCGACAATCAGCGCTCAGAGAAGAGGAAGAAATGAAGAAGAATGACAGCTTTGACGTCCATAGCGTGACCCGGCGACGAACCCTTCAAGTGCTCGGAACCGGAGTCCTGGTCCCGGCGGCCCTCGCGGCCTGCACGGAGTCCAAGGCGCCTTCGAGCGCTCCACCGAAGAAGGCGGAGCCGGCCAAGAAGCAGCCGGCCGCGGCGGCCTCGAAGCCGGCGGCCGCTGCGGCGGCCTCGAAGCCGGCCGGAACGGCGACAGCCAAGAAGGGTTGCGATGCCGAGATCGACGCCACGTCCCAAAACCTCCGCAAGACCCTCCAGTACGTGGAGAAGTCGAAGATCGAGGGCAAGATGTGCAGCAACTGCGCCCAGTGGATTAAGCCGGAAGGCGACAACCACTGTGGTGGCTGCAAGCTCTTTACCGGACCGGTCTATCCGGCCGGCTACTGCTTGAGCTGGGCCAAAGCCCAAGGCTGAGACGGGATACCGCCGCGCCAATGAGGTCTGGGCCTTCACGGGGAGGGCCCGGGCTCATCGGCGCGGCACCGGAGACAATCGTGGTCACCGAGCACCCTACGCTTGAGCCGGCCCTGGATGCGGAGCGACAGGTCGTGCACCGAGTTGCCGGACCGCTCAGCTACTACGTCAAGGGCCAGGGTCCTCCGCTCTTGATGCTTCATTCCATCAACGCCGCTGCATCCGCCTATGAAATGAAGCCGGCCTTCGAGCGGTTGTGCGAGACGCATCGATGCTACGCCGTGGACCTGCCGGGTTACGGTTTTTCCGACCGCTCGGCGCGCCGATACGATGTGGCCTTGTTCGTCCAGGCCGTCCACGACATGATCGGCGTGATTCGCGAAGTGCACCCGGGGCCGGTGCACGCAATGGGCCTGTCGCTGTCCAGCGAGTTCCTGGCCCGGGCCGCCCGCGAGGAACCGGACCACTTCGCGACCCTGACCTTCGTGACGCCCACGGGATTCAACCGCGGTTCCCATCGCTTACGCCGCCCCGGGACCCGCGAGATTCCGGGACTGCACGGCTTCCTCGAAGGTCCGCCGTGGCGTCAGGCCCTCTACGACTGGCTGACCAGTGAAGGAAGCATTCGGTATTTCCTCCGACGTACGTATGGCTCTCGGGACGTGGACGAGGGCATGGTGCATTACGACTACCTGACTTGCCGTCAGCCTGGGGCTCGACGGGCCCCCTACGCGTTTCTGTCCGGACGACTCTTCAGCACCGACATCCGCGACATGTACGAAGGCTTGACCCATCGGATCTGGATGCCCCACGGAACGCGAGGCGATTTTCGCGACTTCCGCGAGGCGGATTGGGCCCGAGCCGCCGATCATTGGAGGGTGGAAGCGTTTCCGAGCGGCGCACTGGTCCATTTCGAGGATCCGGAGGGGTTCACCGAGGCCTATCAGCGTTTTCGGGCAACCGAGAGCTGAGGGACGCCGGTCGTTGCGTCCGGCCGCGTTCTCGGGTTGGCTGCCCCTCGGTCCGAAAACGACCGCCCGTTCATGACGCCACCTTATCCATTCACTGCCATCGTGGGGCAGGACGACATGAAGCTGGCTCTGCAAGTCGTAGCCGTCGATCCTCTGGTCGGCGGCGTGCTTCTGTTCGGAGACCGAGGCACCGGGAAGTCTACGGCGATCCGGGCCTTGGCGGCGCTTCTGCCGGACATGGACGCCGTCGCGGGTTGCGCATACGCCTGTGACCCGCCCGGTCGAGGCAGCCAATGCCCGCCGGAGTGTCCGGCCCGGGGTGCCGACGGCTTCGAGGTTAAGCGGGTTCCGGTCCCGGTGGTCGACTTGCCGCTTGGGGCCACGGAAGACCGGGTCGTGGGGGCCCTCGATTTGGAGCTGGCCCTGACCCAGGGCAAGAAGGCTTTCGAACCGGGGCTTCTGGCCCGCGCCCACCGCGGCTTTCTCTACATCGACGAGGTCAACCTCCTGGAAGACCATTTGGTAGACCTGCTGCTGGACGTCGCGGCTTCAGGAGAGAACGTGGTGGAGCGAGAAGGGGTGAGCGTACGCCACCCTGCCCGATTCGTTCTGGTGGGCAGTGGCAATCCGGAAGAAGGAGAGCTTCGCCCGCAACTCCTGGATCGGTTTGGTTTGTCGGTCGAGGTTCGGACCCCGACCGAGCTGGCCGAGCGCGTCGAAGTGGTTCGCCGGCGGGACCGATTCGAGCGAGATCCTCGACGTTTTCTCGCCGAGCAGTCGGAAGCCGAAGCGCAGCAGCGGGCGCGGATCGAGTCGGCCCGAAGCCGCATCGATGGCGTGGAAGTATCCGACGCGGCGTTGGAGCGCGCCGCATCGTTGTGCATTGCGCTGGGGACCGATGGCCTTCGCGGTGAGTTGACCCTGACTCGGGCCGCGCGGGCCTTCGCGGCGTTGTCAGGGGACTGCCGGGTGGAAGACCGACATCTGGCTCGCGTTGCGACCTCGGCCCTCAGCCATCGCCTTCGGCGAAATCCTCTGGATGATGCAGGGTCGACGACCCGGGTCGAACGCGCGCTCTCCGAGGTGTTCGGGTTGTGACCGATCCGGCCGAGGCTTGGACCGATGCCCTTCGGGCGGCCATGCTCTTTGCCGTTGACCCGTCCGGGCTGGGCGGCGTGTGGGTCCGAAGCCCGGCCGGCGTGGTGCGGGATCGGTGGTGGTCCTTCCTGGAGGCGTGTCTCCCCGACCATGCCCCGATTCGACGCGTCCCGACCCACGTGACCGAAGACCGTTTGCTCGGCGGACTCGATCTGGGCCGAACCTTGCGCACCGGTCGATTGGTCTCGGAACGCGGCGTCCTGGCGGAGGCCCACGGGGGGGTGGTGCTCTTGCCCATGGCAGAGCGTCACGATGCCCGCAGCGTCGCCCACTTGTGCCGCGTCTTGGACCGGTCCGAGCTTCACATCGAGCGGGACGGTATCCAGGAACGGCGACCGATTCGGCTCGGCGCGGTCGCGTTCGACGAAGGCTTGGAAGACGAGGTGGTTTCGGCTGCTCTGCGTGATCGATTGGCCATTCACGTGGATCTGTCCGGCTTGGGCCCGAGAGACGCCTGGATCCCGCCAGCTCCGGATCCGCTCGCTTTGGATGGGGCTCGGCGTCGCCTCGCCCAGGTACGGACATCCGACGAAGCTCTCCAGTCTTTATGCAAGCTAGCCTTCGCTCTGGGGATCGAGTCTCTGCGCGCCCCGTTTTTCGCGATGCGCGCCGGTCGAGCCGCCGCTGCCTTGGATGAGCGCGATCAGGTAGACGAGGCTGATCTGACCGACGCGGCCCGGGTCGTTCTGGCGCCCCGGGCGACCCGAAGCTTGGCGCCCGAGGAGGAGTCTCAGGCCACCGAGCCGCCACCCGAGTCGAAGAGTCCTGATGAGCCTGCGGCGTCTGGCGATGAGATGGAAGTTCGGCCGCTGGAAGACATGTTGCTGGCGGCGGTACGTTCTGCGCTTCCATCGGGACTCTTGGCGGGTCTTCTGGCCCGAGAGGCGGCTCTTCGTGGAAGCCGCCAAGGCGCATCGGGTGTGCTGCGAGCGGCAGCCGGGCGGGGCCGTCCGGCCGGGATCCGTCCGGTGCGGCAACTCCGCCGAGATCGCTTGCACCTGGTGGAGACGCTGCGAGCCGCGGCGCCTTGGCAGATGCTCCGGGGACGAGACGACGCCCGAGTTCGCGTGCGCCCTCAAGATTTTCGCACGGTCCGTCGAAAACGCCCCACCGAATCGACGACCATATTTTCAGTGGATGCGTCGGGTTCGTCGGCGCTCCAGCGCTTGGCGGAGGCGAAAGGAGCGGTCGAGCAGGTCTTGAACGACTGCTACGTGCGGAGAGACCACGTGGCACTCATCGGATTCCGAGGCAAGGATGCTCGACTCGTCCTGCCACCCACCCGGTCACTGGTCCGGGCCAAACGGTGTCTGGCCGGTCTTCCCGGAGGTGGCACCACACCGCTGGCAGCCGGAATCGACGCAGCTCTGGTCTTGGCCGAAGCGGTACGTCGACGGGGTCAGACGCCGGTGCTGGTGTTCATGACGGATGGTCGCGCCAACATCGCCCGAGACGGCACGCCGGGGCGGGGACGGGCCGCGGAGGACGCACTGGCGTCGGCGCGGGCGGTGAAAGCGGCGCGGATAGCCACCCTGTTCGTGGACACGGCCCCGCGGGCTCAGCCCTCGGTGCGGGCCCTGGCGGACGCGATGGGTGCTCGATACCTGCCCCTTCCGTATTGCGAGGCTGGGCGCATTGCGGCGGACGTGCGAAGGCTCGGTGGCGGTGGGGACTGACGGCTGGGCACCGATCGTCGGGGACGACTATCCCGACTGGGAGATCGACGGCGTGGATTGGCCCCACCGAGACTGGAGCCGCTTCATGCAGGTGGGGGGCGTGCGATGGCACGTGCAAACCGGTGGCTCCGGTCCGAACCTGGTGCTGGTCCACGGGACCGGCGCCGCGACCCACTCGTGGCGCGACCTGATGCCCGAACTCGCGAAGGACTTCCGGGTATGGGCCATGGATCTGCCGGGTCATGGCTTTACGTCTCCGCTGCCCCGCAGCCGCATGGGCCTGGGTGGGATGGCCTCTGCGGTGGCGGGGCTTCTTCAGCACCTGAACGTCCGGCCCGAAGTGGTGGTTGGGCACTCCGCC
This sequence comes from Myxococcota bacterium, assembly GCA_050331295.1. Taxonomy (GTDB): domain Bacteria; phylum Myxococcota; class Kuafuiibacteriia; order Kuafuiibacteriales; family Kuafuiibacteriaceae; genus Kuafuiihalomonas. The sequence continues at coordinate 268,354 of JBHJGZ010000001.1, forward strand.
GGAGCGGCCATCCTTTGCCGCATGGTGCTGGACGATCGGCTCCGACCGGACCTGCTTGTCGGCCTGAACGCGGCTCTCACGCCCTTTGGTGGCGCCGCAGCTCGCTTGTTTTCGCCGGCGGCCCGAGTGATGGCCCGGACGCCGTTGCCTCGCCTGGTGGCGTGGCGGGCCCGAGACCCGGCCTCCATCGAACGCCTCACTACCGGCACCGGCTCTCGCATCGATGCACGGGGGCTGAGGCTCTATCAACGGCTGACGCAACGTTCCGGTCACGTGGCCCAGGCTCTGGTGATGATGGCGCAGTGGGACCTGGAGGGACTCCATCGCGAGCTTCCGGCCGTCGACATCCCGGTCTTGCTCATCGCGGGCGAGCAGGACCAGGCGGTTCCGCCGGTGCAAGCGGTCCGGGTTGCTGCTCAGCTGCCGCGCGCCCGGTCGGTGGTGTTGGAAGGACTGGGGCATTTGGCCCACGAGGAAGCGCCGGCGGGCACGGCGCGGCGAATTCGGGCCGAGCGCGACCGGGTGGTCGCGAACCCGTCCCTGGCGTGAAGGCTCAGTTCTCTGGGCCGGGGTTCTCTGGCCCCGGGCTGACCGGCGTCGAAAGCGCCCGGATGTAGGCGATAAGCTGGTTGACCTGCTCGACGTCGAGGCGACCTGCATAGGTGGGCATCACCGGCGCGTACCCTTGAACGATCTTGGCCCTCGGGTTCAAAATGGATTCTCGGATGTAGTTCTCGTCACCGACCACCACGTTGCCGGACTGCATGGGACGCTCTTGGCCCCAAACGTTGGCGAGGTTTGGACAAGGCTGTCCGGTTTCTCCGTGACAGCCAGAGCACGCATTCTGCTGAAAGAGCAGCTCCCCTTGCTGCGCCATGCTAGCGAGCTCGGACGCAGAAGTGGGGAGGGGCGGCGGTGCGGCCCCTGCCGTCAGGGCCGCACCGGGAACGTCGGGGGCTCGGCTGATCCAATCTTGATAGTCTCGCGAGGTCATCACCACCACCTTGCCCACCATGCGGGAGTGCTCGGTCCCGCAGAACTCGGCACAGAAAAGGTGATACTCGCCCGTCTTGTTGGCCTCGAACCACATCGAGGTGTAACGAGCCGGCAAGACGTCGCGCTTAAGCCGGAAGGCCGGAATGAAGAAGCTGTGGATGACGTCCTCGGACGTCAGCGTCAGCTTGATGGTCGTGTCCACGGGAATGTGCATCTCGTTGATTTCCCGTTTCCCGCTCGGATGCTGGATCTTCCACATCCATTGCTTACCGGTCACGAAGATCTCCATCGCGTCGGTCGGCACGGTGTAGGCATCGATGTACAGACGCGTTCCCCAAACGAAGAGGACCGTGACGACGAAGAACACCGGCAGTGCCCACAGGACTTCGACGATGGTGTGGCCATGGCCGCGGTCTCGAACGTAGCGCCCGGTGCCGCGACGATAGCGCAGGGCGAAGTAGAACATGACGGCCGAAGTGAGGAAGAAGGCGGCGCCACACGACAACATGAAGAACCAGAAGAGGGCGTCGTAGTCGCTGGCGAAGGTGCTGGCAGTGGGGGGTATGAATCTGACGGAACCCATGGAGATGGTTGCCGGCAGACTGGACCATGCCACCATCGGGATCAACCGCCGTGCGTTCCATGGGAAGGGTTCCGAGCTCCGCACCCCGGTTCGATGCCGGCCTTAAGTGGGTGCCGGAAGCGCAGATCGGGCGTTGCGCGGCATGCGAAACGTGAGAAGCGCCTTCACCCACCGCGTGGCGAACCGGCGGCAGGATAGGCTTTCGTGCACGCTCTCGACGCTTTCCTCGAGGAGCCGTGAACGAACGACCGAACGCGTGTAGAACGGAGTGTCCTCCAGAGTTCGGACAACCCGAGCATCGCCGTCCGACTGAATGGAGCGCGGCACCCGCCATATCGGTCCTGGCGACAGGGCAACTCGAGGGGGCGCCTGAAACGTTTCCATCCGTCCCGTTCGATCGAAACGAAGCGCAATGGTGTGGCGGGTTCGGTCGGCCCGGACCACGTCGTAGAGGATGGCGGCTCCTTCGCGAAGTGCACATCGAGACCAGTTCCACTCGAGGAAGCCGGTCTCGAGCGGGGCGTCCCCGCGGTTACTGTCCAGGTAGCCGGTGCCGTTCCACCGAAGGTTGGGTCGCTGAAACCGCACCTCCACGCGACAACGCGGCGCCAGAGGCCACCACCAATGGGCGTCCCCGAGGTCGAACTGGCGCCGGTTGACGAATTCGGGCGTGAGCCGGACCTGACCGACCACCGGCGTTCGGAAAGGGAACGTGCCCTCGTTCACGTCGATCACCAACTCGCGGCCCGACCAATGTAGCCGGCTGGGGCCGATCATCAGCTGCTCGGGGTCGCGTCGGAGGGATTGTCGCCCTCGTTCGGTCATCGTCCAGCGGCCGCCCCGGGGCCGATACACCACCACGTTGAGACAGCAATGGTCTTCGGGGTCGGATCGACCGGACCACGCATAGTATGGGGAGAAGACCGAGCCGATGAAGGCGATGATGGTGAGGCCTTCGGTGCCGTCCGCACTCAAAGCATCCAGGTACCACCAAGCGTATCCGCCCGGCGGCACGGGCTGGTCGAAGCCGAGGCCTTCAAGGGTTGGGCTCATCGGATCGCAAGTCACCGAGACCGGGTCCTTACCCCTCAGGACGACGATGACAACCGCGTAGCCGACCCGGTCCCGCGTCCGGCGCGTCAGCAATCGGCGGCCGATCCGCGGAAACCCGAGTCAGGACGCTTGACACCCGGCGGACAAGTGTTGAGTTTCGTTGACACTAGGGCCTGTCCAGATGGTCGGCCACAAGTGGAGGTGGACAGCAGACATGAGCATCAGCAGCCGGATCGAGGACGCGCTTCGAGATGTGCTCTTCAAGGCCGACGACGCCGTGGCGCCGCCGCGATTGCGGGAGGCGCTGCGCTATGCGGTCTTTCCAGGCGGAGCCCGGGTGCGACCGCGATTGTGTCTCGCGGTTGCGCACGCGTGCGGTGACTCCGCGACCACGGTGGCCCACACTGCGGCCGCTTCCATCGAACTTCTGCACTGCGCCTCTTTGGTGCACGACGATCTCCCCTGCTTCGACGACGCCGACGTGCGCCGCAACAAGCCGGCCGTCCACAGGGTCTACGGCGAGGCGCTTTCGGTTTTGGTGGGCGACGCACTCATCGTGATGGCGTTCGAAAACCTCACCCGCATCGCGGCTTCCCGGCACCCCGAACGGCTTGCGCCCATCCTGACCCTTCTGGGCCGGGCTGCGGGATCCCCGTTTGGCTTGGTGGCCGGTCAGGCTTGGGAAAGCGAACCGGATCCCCAGCTCGAAGCCTATCATCGCGCGAAGACTGGCTCGTTGTTCACGGCGGCTGCCGCGTGTGGCGCGGCGTCAGCTGGCGCCCCCAGCATGGACTGGACGATGTTCGGTGAGCGGTTGGGCGCGGCGTATCAGGTTGCGGACGACCTGAGAGACGCCGCGGCGGACCCGGAGGAGATCGGAAAACCGACGTTGCGGGATGCGGCGCTGCTGCGACCCAGCGCAGTGGCTTCGTTGGGGCTTTCGGGTGCGCTCCGTCGCTTTCGTTCGCTGATCCAAGATGTGCTGGATGCGATACCGGACTGTCCGGGAGCCGACGGCCTCAAGGAACTGGTCTCGGTGGAAAGCAAACGCCTCGTGCCGAAGGCCCTGGCCCAGAGCGCGGCCTGAGCTGATCTCGGAGGTCTTCGACGAACGCCGTGTGGGCCACCTGGTACCGAGCCTGGGCGCGGTGGGTTGAGCGTGCTCAGGACGGGTGGTCGAGAACGTGGACCCGCACCCTCGGAAGTCCGCGATTTCAGGCCTGGGCCGCACGCTTTCCGTTGTTCCGTCCCATCGCCCGGTCGCGGGCTCAAGCCCTGTTCGACCTCTCTGCCGGCTTTGTCTACTCTCAGATCCTGCTGGCGGGTGTGAGGCTTCGGCTCTTCGAGGCCCTTCGGTCGGGCCCGAAGCGGATCCGACCGTTGGCCCAGGAACTGGGCCTGGAGGTGCAGGCGGCGCAGCGCTTGGCGGATGCATCCGTCGCGCTGAGGCTCTTGGAACGCTTGGGCCCGGGTCGATATGGCCTCGGCATTCATGGTGCAGCGCTCCTCGGTCAACCCGGAGCGATCCGGATGATCGAGCACCACGGGATGTTGTACCGCGACCTGGAAGATCCGGTTCGTCTTCTCCGGGATCCTCAGGCGGACACCGAGCTTCGACGTTACTGGTCATATGCGAAGAACGTGGAACCGGAGAAGCTCGGACCGGACGACGTCGGCCCATATTCGGACTTGATGGCGTCGACGTCCGCGATGTTGGCGCAGGCGGTCCTGCAGTCCTATTCCTTTCGGCGCCATCACCATCTCCTGGATGTTGGGGGTGGGGACGGAGTGTTTGTATCCGAAGTGGCGCGAGCGCAAGTTGGCCTGCGGGCCATGTGTTTGGATCTTCCTTCGGTGGCGACTCGGGCGGCCGAGAGATTTCGGGAACTCCGGTTGTCGCCTCGGGTCCAAGCCGTGGGCGGCAACATGTTCACGGACCCGCTCCCCCGGGGCGCGGATGTGGTGACGTTGGTGCGGATCCTTCACGACCTGGAAGACCGAGACGCACTGCGGCTCCTTCGGCGCATCCATGACGCACTTCCCCGGCACGGGCGCCTGCTCGTGATCGAGCCCATGGCGGAGACCCGAGGCGCTGAACGTACGGGTTTCTCTTATTTCGGGTTCTACCTGATGGCGATGGGGCAGGGTCGATCTCGCACGGCGCGAGAACTGCGCGAAATGGCCAAGGCCGCGGGATTCCGCCGGATTTCGTACCGAAACCCTCCTCAGCCCACCATCACGCAGCTTCTGGTATGTACGCCGGGTCACTTCCTGGAATCCCCTAGCGTAAGCGTAGCTTGACACTATAGGGTGTCCAGTGCGACGAACGTATCTGGATGGACGCTTTGGCTGTCATCTTGGAGGCTCCACAAAGCCTTCGCCTCGGTCGGCTGGAGCTGTCGGCCCCCGATGACCATGACGCGGTCGTGGACGTCGCGTGGAGCGGCATCAGCACCGGCACCGAGCGGCTCCTCTGGTCGGGGCGGATGCCTCACTTCCCCGGGATGGGCTACCCTTTGGTGCCCGGCTACGAGTCGGTGGGGCGCATCGCTTCCGTCGGCCCGCAGGCCTCCTTGCCCCTGCCGGTCGGGAGCTGGGTATTTGTCCCCGGAGCACGCTGCTTCGGTCCCGTGCGGGGTCTCTTCGGCGGGGCCGCGTCTCGAGTCGTCGTCCCCGCCGATCGGGTGACACCGATCTCATCATCACTGGGTGAAGAGGGCGTATTGCTCGCGCTCGCGGCCACGGCGGAACACGTTTGCTCGACCACCGGCGTTCCAGATCTCATCGTCGGGCACGGTGTACTGGGTCGGCTCCTGGCTCGCATCGCTGTGGCGCGAGGCGCCACCCCAACTGTATGGGAGCGCGACCCGACCCGAGCCGAAGGGAGCTTCGGCTACCCGGTCGTCGAGCCCGATTCCGATCATCGACGCGACTACGGCCGAATCGCCGACGTCAGCGGTGACGCAAGCCATGTTGACGAACTCTTGAGTCGCCTCCAGCGGGGCGGCGAGCTCGTGCTGGCTGGATTCTACAGTCAACCCATCGAATTTTCCTTCCCGGTTGCGTTCATGAACGAAGCCTCGATTCGCATTGCGGCCGAATGGAAAGCGAACGACATGCAGGCGGTCCTTCAGCTCCTCGAAGCGGGACGGTTGAGCCTCTCGGGGCTGATCACTCACCGTGCTCCGGTTGTGGAAGCTGCTCAAGCCTATCGAACGGCTTTTGAGGATTCTGCGTGTCTCAAGATGCTTCTGGATTGGAGGGGCGTTTCATGACTATCGACGCATTCGCAACGTATGACGAGCGACTGAAGCAAGAGGCGGCGACGGCGGAGCCGAAGGTTTCGAATACGTCGGCCTCGAAAGAAACCCAGATCGTGGCCATCTACGGGAAGGGCGGTATCGGCAAGAGTTTCACCCTCGCCAATCTCTCGTTCATGATGGCGCAGCTGGGAAAGAAGATTCTTCTCATCGGCTGCGACCCCAAGAGCGATACGACATCCTTGCTGTTTGGTGGACGCGCTTGTCCGACCATCATTCAAACATCCACGAAGAAGAAGCTGGCTGGAGAAGAGCTGGAAATCGGGGACGTTTGCTTCAAGCGAGAAGGCGTCTTCGCGATGGAGCTCGGCGGTCCAGAGGTCGGCCGCGGTTGTGGGGGCCGAGGCATCATCCACGGATTCGAAACCCTGGAGAAGCTTGGGTTTCATGACTGGGGCTTCGACTACGTGTTGCTCGATTTCTTGGGTGACGTGGTGTGCGGAGGGTTCGGGCTGCCCATCGCTCGAGACATGTGCCAGAAGGTCATCGTCGTTGGGTCGAACGACCTGCAGTCGCTTTACGTCGCCAACAACGTGTGCTCGGCGACGCAGTACTTCCGCAAGCTCGGAGGGCACGTCGGCGTAGCCGGCATGGTGGTGAACAAGGATGACGGGTCCGGCGAAGCGACAGCCTTTGCCGAGCAGGTCGGCATCCCGGTGTTGGCTTCGATTCCGGCCGACGACGACATTCGACGCAAGAGCGCGAATTACCAAATCATCGGTCGGCCCGGTAGTCCCTGGGCGCCTCTATTCGAAGAACTCGCCTCGAACGTAGCTTCGGCCCCGCCGCTTCACCCGCGGCCTTTGGATGAGGACGGCCTTTTGGGTCTTTTCAAGGGAGAGGACGTCGGCCGCGATGTCGTGCTGGAACCAGCGACCCTGGAGGACATGTGTGGTGGCCAGCTGCCGAAACGACGCAGCCTCGAGGTCATCTACGACACGGTGTAGGCGATGACGAAGCACGATGAAGCCAAAGCGCACGGCTGTCATGCCGGCCATGAGAAGCTTCGGGCGGCGGCCGGAAGTCAGAACCCAGCCTTGAAGCAGCTGGCGGAGAGCTATCCGGTCGGTCCACACGATCAGCCGCAGAGCATGTGTCCGGCGTTCGGCTCCCTTCGCGTCGGGCTTCGCATGCGGCGGACCGCAACGATCCTTTCAGGCTCTGCGTGCTGCGTCTATGGTCTCACATTTACCTCGCACTTCTACGGTGCTCGCCGTTCGGTGGGCTATGTGCCCTTCGATTCCGAGACTCTGGTGACCGGGAAGCTGTTCGAGGACATCCGAGAAGCCGTGTTTCAGCTGGCCGACCCCGCGCATTACGACGCCATCGTGGTCACCAACCTTTGCGTTCCCACTGCGTCCGGTGTGCCGCTTCGACTGCTGCCCAAGGAGATCAACGGGGTGCGGATCGTCGGCATCGACGTTCCAGGATTCGGCGTTCCGACCCACGCCGAAGCCAAAGACGTCCTCTGTGGAGCCATGCTCGCGTATGCTCGAAAGGAAGCGGAGCTCGGGCCAGTCGCAGCCCCGCGAGAAGGCCGAACCGGTCGCCCCACCGTGACACTGGTGGGGGAAATGTTCCCGCTCGACCCGATGGGCATCGCGCGGATGCTCGAGCCCTTGGGCCTCGCTGCGGGTCCGGTGGTCCCTACGAGGGAGTGGCGGGAGCTCTACGCGGCCTTGGATGGCGCGGTCGTGGCCGCCCTTCATCCGTTCTATACCCAGAGCTTTCGGGAATTCAGTCAAGCCGGTCGACCGGTTGTTGGATCCGCTCCGGTGGGAGTCGAAGGGACCGCCGCATGGCTTCGGGCGATCGGAGACGCATGCGGAATCGAGGCCACGAAGATCGCGGCGGCCCAGAACGAGATCCTGCCGGCGATCCGGGCCGCGCTGGCCAGCTGTCCCATCCGCGGTCGGATCACGCTCTCGGGTTACGAAGGGTCCGAGCTGATCGTGGCGAGACTGCTCATCGAGAGCGGGGCGGACGTTCGCTACGTGGGTACTGCGTGCCCGCAGACGGCTTGGTCCACGCCGGACCGAATGTGGCTGGAAGACCGAGGCGTTCAGGTGCGTTTCCGAGCATCCCTCGAACAAGATCTCGAGGCGATTCGAGCCTACGAGCCGGACTTGGCCATCGGAACCACGCCGGTGGTTCAGGCGGCCAAGGAGAACGCGGTTCCCGCTCTCTATTTCACCAACCTGATCTCGGCTCGACCCATCATGGGGCCAGCTGGAGCGGGCTCGGTCGGAAGTGTCGTGAAGGCGGCGCTCGAGAACAAGAGTCGCTTCGACCACATGCGTTCCTTCTTCGAAGGCGTCGGCCGCGACGACGCGGCGGGCGTGTCCACTGGGACCCAGTCCGCGCCTCGGCCGGTGCAGGAGGTCTCACTCTGATGCTGGTTCTCGACCACGACCGCGCGGGTGGTTACTGGGGGGCGGTTTACACGTTCACCGCGGTGAAGGGCCTCCAGGTCATCATCGACGGGCCGGTCGGCTGCGAGAATCTTCCGGTGACGTCGGTCCTGCACTACACCGACGGTCTACCTCCTCACGAACTCCCGATCGTGGTGACCGGCCTTTCCGAAGAAGAGCTCGGGCAAAAGGGAACCGAGGGGGCGATGAAACGTGCCCACCAAGCCCTCGACCCATCCAAGCCGAGCGTCGTGGTCACCGGGAGCATCGCCGAGATGATCGGAGGCGGCGTGACGCCGGAGGGAACCGGAATCGTGCGCTTCTTGCCCCGCACCATCGACGAAGACCAGTGGCAGAGCGCAAACCGCGCGATGAACTGGCTCTGGTCTCAGTACGGTCTTCGTAAAGGCCGCTTGCCCAAACGAAGAGAGCGGAAACCGGGGCAGAAGCCACGCGTCAACATCATCGGACCGATCTACGGAACTTTCAACATGTGGTCCGATCTCGTCGAGGTGCGGCGGCTGATCGAAGGGATCGGCGCCGAGGTGACGATGACCTTCCCGCTCGGGACCCACTTGAAGGACATCCCCAGGCTCGTCGATGCCGACGTCAACGTTTGCATGTACCGGGAGTTCGGGCGGATGCTCTGCGAAGCACTCGAACGTCCGTACCTGCAAGCTCCCATCGGTCTTCACAGCACGACCAAGTTTCTCGAGACCCTCGGTGAGTTGCTCGACCTTGATTCCGCGCCGTTCATCGAGCACGAAAAGCACACCACCATCAAACCGGTGTGGGACCTGTGGCGTTCGGTCACCCAAGACTTCTTCACCACCGCCAGCTTCGCGGTCGTCGCCAACGAGACGTACACCCGGGGCATTCGCAACTATCTCGAAGAAGAACTCGGCCTTCCCTGCACGTTTTCGTTCGCCCGGTCCGCCGGCAAGAAACCCGACAACGAAGCGGTCCGCGCCGCGGTCCAGCGAGAAACGCCGCTCATCATGTTCGGAAGCTACAACGAGCGGATGTACCTGGCCGAGGCCGAGCGCAAGGCGGTGTACATTCCGGCATCCTATCCCGGCACCGCGATTCGGCGGCACACCGGGACACCTTTCATGGGTTACTCTGGCGCCACTTATCTTTTGCAAGAGGTTTGTAACGCCCTATTCGATGCGCTTTTTCACATCCTTCCTCTCGGAACGCAGATGGATGCAGTGGAAGCAACGCCTTCCCGTCTGCATCAGGAACTCCCTTGGGACGAAGACGCTCGAGCAGCGCTGGACGCGCTCATCGAGAAGGTCCCGGTATTGACGCGAATCTCCGCGGCAAAACGCCTTCGCGACGATGTCGAGCAAGCGGCTCGGCGCCTCGGTGAAGACCGCGTTGCGGCGGAGCGGGTCATCGAGGTGCACGAGAGAAACGGAAAAGGTTGGGCCGCGTGAGCCCAGGGAGACCGATATGGATCATCTCAGAACCATTCATCCATCAAGCATGAGCCGACGCGCTGCGGACGAACGGCAGTTTCAGATCTTTTTCTGTGTCGGCTTCCTGCTCTTGCTCCCCATGGTGGCGGTCAACCGCTGTTTGCCGGGGGCATGGTCGCGCCGACGGCTCGGTGCGGCCGGTGCTCGTACCGGACTCGTCGCGGAGACCTCCGAGGAGGTGCGCAACATTCTCGCCTTCGTCTTCATGGCGTGAGGCGGGTGACCCGGCCTCGGCCGGGCTCGGACTTGTCGTGGCTCGCTACGGCAACAACCCGCACGTAAAGGACGTGCGGACATCGTCGAAAGGCTACAGTCAAAGGAGACTCTATGGCTGAACACAAGAGTATATTTGCCCAATCTGGGCTTAGTGAGGCCGAGGCCAAAGAGATTCACGGTTACTTTGTAACCTGGTTCTCGGTTTTCCTGGCGTTCGCGATCGTCGCGCATGCACTCATTCTGGCATGGCGACCCTGGATCGTCGTGGAATAGGAGAGATTACATGTACAAAATGTGGATGATCTTTGATCCGCGGCAGGCCTTCATTGGTTTAGTGACGTTTCTCGCCGTCTTGGCGTTTTCGATTCACTTCCTGCTGCTCAGCTCAAGCTACAACTGGCTTGGGGGCGGCGCGGGCCCTGCGAAGCAGGCGTCGGCTCTGCCTTCGGGCTACTGAAGTTGCTCGGGGTCGTGTGCGTCATGGGACGGGTTCCCGCCTCCATGACGCACTGACCTCGAAATCGAAGGAGGAAACTCGGGATGGCGCTGCAAAGCTTTGAAAAGAAGTACCGCACACGCGGTGGAACGCTGGTCGGCGGCGATCTCTTCGACTTCTGGATCGGTCCGTTCTACGTGGGCTTCTTTGGTCTGACGACGGCTTTCTTCTCCGTCTTGGGAACCATCCTCATCATTTGGGGTGCATCCCAGGGACCGACCTGGAACGTCTGGCAGATCAATATCCAACCGCCCCCATTGGAATACGGCCTCGGTCTGGCTCCGATCGCCGAGGGCGGATTGTGGCAGGTGATAACCGTTTGCGCGATCGGTGCCTTTGTCTCTTGGGTCTTACGACAGGCTGAAATCAGCCGAAAATTGGGAATGGGGTACCATATACCGGTCGCCTTTTCGTTCGCGGTACTCGCATACGTAACGCTGGTCGTGGTCCGACCAGTACTCCTCGGGGCTTGGGGCCACGGGTTTCCGTACGGCATCTTCAGCCATCTCGACTGGGTGTCGAACGTAGGATATCAATATTTACACTTTCACTATAACCCAGCTCATATGATCGCGGTGTCCTTGTTCTTCACGACGACACTGGCCCTCGCCTTGCACGGTTCACTCATCTTGTCTGCGGTGAACCCGTCCAACGGAGCCAGCGTCCGGTCGGCGGAACACGAGGACAATTTCTTCCGAGATACACTGGGCTATTCCATTGGAGCGATCGGTATCCATCGGCTCGGCCTCTTTCTCGCATTGAGTGCCGGCTTCTGGAGTGCCGTCTGCATCGTGATCAGTGGACCGTTGTGGACGCGAGGTTGGCCAGAGTGGTGGACCTGGTGGCTCAACCTCCCGATCTGGAGCTAATCATGGCGGAGTATCAGAACATCTTCACGCAGGTGCAGGTCAGGGGCCCGGTGGATATCGTGCCCATCGACGAAGGCATCTTTCCGCGGATACGACGATTCACCTTTTCCCACTTGGTGGGTCGTCTGGGTAGTGCGCAGTTCGGACAGATCTATCTGGGATGGTACGGTCTCACCTCCGCCCTGTGCTTCCTCGTTGCCTTCGAGATCATCGGTCTCAACATGTGGGCTTCCGTAAACTGGAGCACCATCGAGTTCGTGCGGCAGCTTCCGTGGTTGGCCCTGGAACCGCCGCCCCCCTCGCTGGGATTGAGCTGGCCGCCCTTGAATCAAGGGGGTTGGTGGTTGATCGCCGGCTTCTTTCTGACCGCCTCCATCATTCTCTGGTGGATCCGGACTTACACACGGGCGCTGGCGCTCGGGATGGGGACTCATGTCGCCTGGGCGTTCGCTTCGGCCATCTTCCTGTACCTGGTGTTGGGCTTCTTCCGGCCCATCGCCATGGGCAGCTGGGGCGAGGCGGTGCCCTTCGGCATCTTCCCCCACCTGGATTGGACGGCGGCCTTCTCCATTCGCTACGGCAATCTCTTCTACAATCCGTTCCACGCCCTTTCCATCGTGTTCTTGTATGGCTCCACCCTTCTGTTCGCGATGCATGGCGCCACCGTTTTGGCCGTCAGTCACCTGGGTGGTGAACGCGAGATCACGCAGATAACGGATCCGGGCACCGCCAACGAACGAAGCGCGCTGTTCTGGCGATGGACCATGGGCTTCAACGCCAACTTCGAGTCCATCCACCGATGGGCTTGGTGGTTCGCGGTGCTCACGACGCTCACCGGCGGCATCGGAATCTTTTTGACCGGGACGGTGGTCGACAATTGGTACCTGTGGGCGGTGAAGCACGGCGTCGCTCCGGCGTATCCGACCGTCTACCCGATCATGCCCGACCCAGCTCTGACGGAGGGACTCAAATGAAGACGTTCTATATCAAGCTGGGTTTGGTCCTGGTCGTCGTGCTCACGGTGGTCGGTTGGTCTCTTCTGATGCCCGACCGGCTCTGGACCGTGCAGCGGGGCTACTCGGGGACCGGCATGGAGCTGGTGATGAACGGCGAGATCCTCGAGGACGTGGTGGACCAGAGCCAAGTCCCGGAGATCCTTCTGCCGATCAGCCCGGCCGAGCCGCCGTATGCCTACGAGGTCTATCAAAACGTTCAGGTCCTCGGGAACCTTCCGGTCACGCAGTTCAACCGCCTGATGACGGCGATGACGGCGTGGGTGTCTCCCGGTGAGCAGGAAGAGGGCCAAGGCTGCGCTTACTGTCACAACGTGAACAACATGGCGTCGGACGAGCTTTACACCAAACACGTCTCGCGCCGAATGATTCAGATGACCCAGCACATCAACGAGAATTGGCAGAGCCACGTGGCTCCCGCGGGCGTGAATTGCTACACCTGCCATCGCGGCATGAACGTGCCAGCCTACGTTTGGTATCAAGAACCGGAGCATCCGATGAAGTATCGGGGAGCGGGCAACCCGGCCGGGCAAAACATTGCCTCGGCCGCGGTGGGTTACGCTTCACTCCCGGGCGATGTGTTTACGCCCTTCATCGAAGGCGAAGAAAACATCCGCGTCTTGGGACCGACGGCGCTTCCGACGGGAAATCGGCAGTCCATCAAGCAGGCGGAGTGGACCTACGGCCTGATGATGCACATGTCGAACGCATTGGGGGTCAACTGCACGTACTGCCACAACAGTCGGTCGGTGGCGATGTGGAGCCAAAGCCCCCCTGCCCGTCATACCGCCTGGTACGGCATTCGGATGCTTCGGAGCGTAAACAACGAGTATACGCAGCCCCTGGTGACACGGTATCCGCCGCATCGGCTGGGTCCCACCGGCGACGCGCCGAAAGCAAACTGCTTCACGTGTCACCAAGGTGCGTACAAGCCGCTGCTCGGTGCGAACATGATCGAGGAGTTCCCGTCGCTCTCCGAGAGCGACTACTACGCGTCGGCCGTTCAGAAGTACGAACAGCGCAAGGCCGAGGAAGCGGCGGCCGCCGAAGCGGCGGCGGCCGAAGCCGAAGCCGAAGCGGACGAAGAGTCGCCGGAATAACGCTGGTTCTAGGGAACGTTCCCGCACCTGCAACGCCCCCTCCAACCGCGTTGGTCACGTCCGACTTGGTGCAGTCGGGTCATGGCCGCGGGTCTCGCCCCTCCCATGGGCCGGATCCTTCCGTTGTCGGTCCCAAATGCAGACGGAAAGCTAAAGCCCGAGAGCCCATCCGGATCCTCCATCAGACCTGACCTCGAACTCTTCTTCGAGGCGCGCCCTTCGCGATCAGGCCATGAAAGTGAAATTCAAAATCACGCGCTCGAGCATCGCTCTGGTCGTTCGATGCAGCGCAAACTGACCCTAACCCGTGGATCGAACACGCGTTTCCGCCCCGGCTGCGGCTTTTTATGCGTCGTCTACGCCTTGCACGCGTTAGGGGCGGGTGCTACTGTCCGCATCGGTTTCGGTATAGTGTTTTTACTATAGTGAAGCGAAAAGGTTGCATCAATGAGTGTCATCTTCCCTCGTTGGACTAATGGTCTGCCGACAATAGTCGCGATCGCAGTCCCGCTGATCGGTTTCGGCGTGGTTTGTGGAATCAGCTACTACTTCTCCCCGTATTTCACGGACGTGGGTTACCAGCCCGAACAGCCGGTCGAATACTCCCATGCGCTGCATGCCGGGAAGCTCGGGATGGACTGCCGTTACTGCCATAACACGGTGGAACGGGCCGGTTACGCGGCGGTTCCGCCCACGCAGACTTGCCTGAACTGTCACGCTTACGTGAAGACGGAGAGCCCGAAATTGGAATTGGTTCGTCAGTCCGGAGAGACCGGGGAACCTATTCCATGGATTAAAATCCATCAATTACCTGACTATGCATATTTCGCTCACAACGTACATGTTGCGGCAGGCATTGGGTGCGCCTCGTGTCATGGCCGGATCGACCAGATGGAGAAGGTCGCGCTCCACGCGCCGCTTTCCATGGGCTGGTGTCTACGCTGCCACCGCAACCCGGAGCCTCACCTCCGACCCGTGTCGGAGATAACCAACATGGCTTACGACCCGGTGGCGGCAGGCTACGATCCCGCCGCAGACCCGCACCGCACCCGCGAGCTGCAGCCGCCGCAAAACTGCTCAGGATGTCACCGATGACCGCAGATACCTCGAACCCACTCAGCAGCAGCCGTCGCACGTTTTTGTCGGCGGCCAGCGCGACCGTGGCGTCGCTCCACACCGCCGCTTGCATTCGAAAGCCGTACGAGAAGATCCTTCCCTACGGAAAGCGTCCGGAGGACCTCGTTCCTGGCGAACCCCGCTTCTTCGCCACCGCCATGGCCATCGGTGCCTCGGTGCAAGGGCTCTTGGTTCGGTCCAACGATGGTCGTCCGACCAAGGTCGACGGCAACCCACGGCACCCGATGAACCGGGGAGGCACTTCGGTGTTCTCGGAGGCTTCCGTGCTGGAGCTCTACGATCCCCAACGGGGTCGAGAGCCTCGACGGGGCAACCAGGTGGTGGACGGGCAGGAAGCCGAGAAGGGCTTGGCCGCCGTCGCCGAGGCCCTCGCCGAAGAGAACGGGGCCGGTGTCGCCCTCTTGATGGACGAGCTCCCGTCGCCCACCCTGCGCCGATTGGTCCGGGCGCTGAAGAGCGCCCATCCGAACGTTCAGCTCTATCGCCATGATGGTCTCGGCCGGGCCAATGCGCGGGCCGGGGCGGCCATGGTGGGCGCTCGGGGCGCGATGTCGGTGACGGGAACGCCGCATACCTTCGCGGTGTTCGACGGCGATCCGATGGCGACCGAGGGCGACCCGTTGGCCTTCAGTCGGCGCTTCGCGGAAGGCCGAGCTCCGGACGCGGGAGCCGATGCCAATCGGCTCTACGTCGTGGAGTCCCATCTCAGCCTCACGGGTTCCAATGCGGATCATCGTCTCGCGGTTAGGCCCTCCCAGGTCGGTGATGTTTTGGCCGCGGTCTCCGAGGCGCTTCGCGCCCAAGGCCTCGAGTTGCCCAAACTGTCCGCACCGTCGTCGCTGGTGGAAGACCCGTTCGTGCGCGCCCTGGCCGAAGACCTCATGGCTGACCGGGGCAGCTCGCTGATTTGGGTCGGAGAGCGGCAGGCCCCCGAGGTCCACGCTCTGGGCCTGGTCATGAATCAAGCCCTCGGAAACTTCGGGAGCGTCCTGAGCTTTTCCGTGGAAGGAGAGGGTGAGCCGGAAGCCGAGTCCATCGAGGCTCTGGCCAGTCGTTGCGAGGACGGCTCGGTGGAACATCTCGTCATCCTCGGCTCGAACCCGGTTGCGACGGCGCCGAACGGCCTGGGGGAGGCCCTGGCGAAGGCGAAGAACAGCATCTACCTCGGGCTTCATCACGACGAGACGGGGCGGGCGGCCAAGCTCTACATCCCCAAGAGTCACTACCTGGAGACCTGGGGAGACCTCGTCGCGAGTGACGGCACGGTCAGCATCCAGCAGCCCCTCATTGCGCCCCTCTACACCTCGATCTCCGAGATCGAGCTGTTGAGCCGGCTCCTCGGCGACGGATCGAAGACCGGGTACGAACTGGTGCGGGAGACCCACCAAGGACACACCGAGGGCGATTTCGACAAGGCTTGGCAGACCTGGCTGCACGACGGCTTGGTCACCGGCCATCCGGTGGACCGAACCGTTCCCGAGCTCGCCGTCGATGCGCTGGCTTCGAACTGGAAGCCCACATCCGGGCCCGAGGGGATGGAAGTGGTCTTCGTTCGAGACCTCACCGTCCTCGATGGCCGATACGCCAATTCGCCCTGGCTCCAGGAGCTGCCAGATCCCATCACAAAACTGACGTGGGACAACGCGGCCCTCCTTTCGCCCGACACGGCGAAGGCCTTGGGGGTCCAGAACGAGGACCTGATCGCGGTCAGCCGGGGGGATGAGACCATCGACCTTCCGGTGTGGGTGCAGCCGGGCACCGCGGATGGCGTCATCGTCCTGCCGCTCGGGCACGGGCGACGCGGCTCCGGCCGTTATGCAGAGTCCGGTTTTCCGGTGGAGCCGCTTCGGACCACCTCTGCGCTCTTTGCGACGGGCGTCAAGGCCACGAAAGGCGAGGGCACGTACGCATTGGCCTGTGCTCAGCTAGAGACCAGCATGCACGGACGGCCGCTGGCTTTGGACGCGACTCGGAGTGACTTCACGGACGAGCCCAACTTCGTCGAGAAGTTCGTCACCATCGACCCCGAGCACATCGACACGCTTCTTTGGAAAGAGCCGCCCTTCAATCGGGAGCACCAGTGGGGGATGACCATCGACCTCAACACCTGCACCGGATGTGGGACGTGCACCATCGCGTGCCAGGCCGAGAACAACATCCCGTGGGTGGGCAAGCAGGACGTGATGATGGGTCGCGAGATGCATTGGATCCGCGTGGACCGATACTTCGACGGACAAGGCCACAACGTGGAGATGAAGTATCAGCCCTTGACGTGCGCCCAGTGTGAAACGGCGCCGTGCGAGAATGTTTGTCCGGTCGCCGCGACGGTCCACAGCCGAGAAGGCCTGAACGACATGGCCTACAACCGGTGCATCGGCACGCGGTACTGCGCCAACAACTGTCCGTACAAGGTGCGCCGCTTCAACTTCTTCCACTACACGGTACGGAACGACGAGGAGTACGGCATGGGTATTACCATGCAGCGAAATCCTGACGTGACGGTGCGCTACCGCGGCGTGATGGAGAAATGCTCGTACTGCGTTCAGCGGATCACCCGTGCTCGCATCGACGCCAAGGTCTATCGGGACGGGATCATCCGCGATGGCGAAGTCACGCCAGCTTGTGCTCAAGCGTGTCCGACCGACGCCATCACCTTCGGCAACCTGAAGGACGAAACGAGTCGGGTGGCCCAGAAAGCGGCCGAACCGCGGAACTACGCGATGCTCGCAGAGCTGAACATCCGGCCTCGAACCACTTACCTGGCCAAGTTGACCAATCCCAACCCCAAGCTGAAGGAGGGGTGAAACGATGGATATGCGTTCAAACCTCGAACCCGTAGATCGTCGGCCCCCGCTCGTCGACCCGCCAACCGACCTGGCCGGCATCACCAGCGCGGTCGCCCAGCCCATCGAACGTGCGACGCCCATTGGTTGGTGGATCTTCTTGCTCGTGTCGGCCGCCTTCGCGGCGCTCTATGCCGGCAGCACCGCCTACCTGGTCTGGGAAGGAACCGGCATCTGGGGCCTCAACAATCCCGTCGCCTGGGGCTGGGCCATCGTGAACTTCGTCTTCTGGGTCGGTATCGGCCACGCCGGGACGTTGATCTCGGCCGTCTTGTTTCTCTTCCGTCAAAAGTGGCGGACCAGCATCAACCGGTTCTCGGAGGCCATGACGCTCTTCGCGGTGGTCTGCGCCCTTTCGTTCCCCACCATCCACGTCGGACGCATCTGGCTCCTGTATTGGGTCGCGCCAGTACCCAACCAAATGTTGATGTGGCCCAACTTCCGAAGCCCACTCTTGTGGGACGTGTTCGCGGTCAGCATCTACGGGACGGTATCTCTCCTGTTCTGGTACGTCGGGCTGATTCCGGACCTCGCCACCATGCGAGACCGCGTGAAGTCGGGCCTGGCGCGCTTCGCGTACGGCATCTTCGCGCTGGGGTGGCGGGGCTCGACGCGCCACTGGCGTCACTACGAGGTGGCCTACATGCTGTTGGCGGGCCTGGCCACGCCGCTGGTGCTGTCCGTGCACTCGGTGGTTTCGTTCGACTTCGCCGTCTCGCAGCTCCCAGGCTGGCACACGACCATCTTCCCTCCCTACTTCGTCGCGGGTGCAATCTTCTCCGGCTTCGGCATGGTGTTGACGCTGATGCTGATCTCGAGGGTCATCTTCAAGCTCGAACACATCGTGACGATGCACCACCTCGACAACATGGCGAAGGTGACGCTGCTGACCGGCTGTATCGTCGGCTACGCCAACGGCATGGAGTTCTTCGTCGCGTGGTACTCGGGCAGCCAGTACGAGTTGTTCGCCTTCACCAATCGCGCGTTCGGCCCGTACGCGGCCGCGTATTGGACCATGGTGAGCTGCAACGTGCTCATTCCTCAGGTGCTGTGGTTCAAGTCGATTCGAAGGAATGTCGCGCTCCTCTTCGCCATCAGCATTTTCGTGAACATCGGGATGTGGTTCGAGCGATACGTCATCGTCATCACCCTGACCCGTGACTTCCTGCCCTCCAGCTGGGGCTTTTACACCCCGACCATCTGGGATGTGGCGGCGCTCCTGGGCAGCTTCGGCTTGTTCTTTACATTGTTCGCGCTCTTCGTCCGATTCCTTCCGATGGTGGCGATAGCCGAGGTCAAGAGCGTGATGCCGCAGTCGAATCCACACCATGCCCCCGAGAATGAGCCGCGGGAACATCATGGTGTGCCGGCGACGGCATCGCCGGTAGGAGGTGCGCAATGAACGGCAAGCCGTACGGCGCCGTGGCCGAGTTCCAGACCGCGGCGGAGATCTTCCACGCATGCGAGCAGGTTCGCGACGCCCAGTTCACGAAGTGGGATGCGCTGACCCCGTTTCCGGTCCACGGCCTGGAGAAAGCGATGGGTTTGACGCGGTCCCGCCTCCCGTTCTTCGTGTTCGTGATCGGACTCTCGGGGGCGGCTGGTGCCATGCTGCTTCAGTGGTGGACGTCGGCGGTGGACTATCCCATCATCATCGCTGCCAAACCGTACTTTTCTTGGCAGGCGTTCATCCCGATCACCTTCGAAGTCATGGTGCTGTTCTCAGCGGCCAGTGCGGTGTTGTCGATGCTGTTCCTGAATCGTCTCCCCCGCTGGTATCACCCCCTCCTGAAGTATCAGCGTTTCGGGCGTGCGACGGACGACAAGTTCTTCATCGCGATCGAAGCGGGAGACCCAAGGTTCGACCCAGAGCAGACCCCAGAGTTTCTCCGTAAGCTGGGGGCCTCCCACGTGGAGTTGATCGAGGACTGACCACATGAAGCGACTGTTAATCGGCGCAAGCCTCTCGCTGGCCGCGTGCCAAGGCGGCACGTTCAAAGAGCCACCGATTCACTTGAATCAGAACATGGACTTCCAGAAGAAGCTGGAGGCTCAAGAAGGGCTCGGCTTCTATGCAGACGGACGAGGCATGCGTCCTCCCGTCGAAGGGACCGTAGCTCAGGGAAACCTGCGCGTCGACGAGCACCTCTACGAAGGCACGGTCGACGGCGAGCATGCTCGGGAGTTGCCTCCGAAAGATGAGAAGGGGGAGCCGTTGGCCTTGAACGAGGCGTTCCTCTCCCGCGGCAAAGAGCGTTTCGGCATCTACTGTACGCCCTGCCATGCGGCGTCCGGGCTCGGCAACGGCATGGCGGTACAGTACGGCATGATCCAGCCGCCGTCGCTTCACGAGGAACGTCTTCAAACCATGCCGATCGGCTATTTCTACAATGTGATCACCTACGGCATCCGCAACATGTATCCCTACGCTGCGCAGATCCCGGTGCGAGACCGGTGGGCGATTGCCGCGTATGTTCGCGTTCTTCAGAGGAGCCGTGCCGCCGATTTGGCTCAGGTTCCGGATGACGTGGCCGAATCGAAAGGATGGAACTGATCATGGGTGGCCACCGAATCACCTCGATCCCGGCCGATGTGGCGACTCGATTCTCGCCGAACTCGATGTGGAACAAGTACCCCCTCGTCTTCGGAGGCATCGGACTCGTGGCTCTCATCTTGGCGTACGTTTTGGGCCAGGACCACCACGGCGGTCAGTTCTACTTCTCCTATCTCGTGGCGTATATGTACGGACTGAGCCTCGCGCTCGGAGGTTTGTTCTTCGTCATCGTTCAGTTTCTGGTTCGCGCTGGCTGGAGCGTCGTGGTTCGGCGCATCGCCGAGAACGTGATGGGGACGCTGCCGCTGTTCGCCATCTTGTTCGTTCCGGTGTACCTGGGCCTGCACCATACCCACCACCATTGGTGGGGGCACGACATCAGCCACGACCCCCTCCTCGTCCACAAGGCGCCGTATCTGAACCAGTCTTTCTTCACGGTTCGCGCGTTCTTCTACCTGGCGGTCTGGACCGTCCTTTCCATGGCGTTTTTGCGCTGGTCGACTTCGCAGGATCGTTCCGGCGACCATGATGTCACGCGACGCCTTCAGTGGTGGTCGGCGCCAGCTCTGGTGCTCTTCGCCATCACCATCACCTTCGCGGCGGTGGACTGGATGAAGTCCATGGAACCGCACTGGTTTTCCACGATGTGGGGCGTCTATTACTTTGCCGGGAGCGTGGTCAGCATCTTTGCGGGCTTGAGCATCTTGGTACTGTGGCTGCAGCGGGACGGGTTTGTTCGGGGCATCATCAATGAGGAACACCGACACGACTTGGGCAAGCTCCTGTTCGGCTTCACGGTCTTTTGGTCGTACATCGCGTTCTCTCAGTATTTTTTGATCTGGTACGCCAACCTCCCGGAAGAGACGCTTTGGTTCGAGCACCGGTCCCACGGCGGCTGGCAAAACATCGGTGCTGCCTTGATCGTCGGCCACTTCTTCATCCCGTTCTTCTTCTTGCTGCCTCGAGCCATCAAGCGGAACCCGACCACCCTGTTCCTCGGTGCGATTTGGCTTCTCGGCATCCACTATGTGGACTTGTACTTCGTGGTGATGCCGGTTCTTCACACCAAAGGCGTCCATTTCGCTGCGTCCGACCTCTTGGCCTTAGTCGGTGTGGTGTCCCTCTTCTTGGGAGCGTTCGCATACGTGTCGGGGCGTTCGGAACTTGTGCCGGTCAAGGACCCAAGGCTCCCGGAGTCGTTGGCCTTTGAAAACCACTGACGGTTTTGAGACGAAGACGGCGGGGCAAAGGTAAACCGTGCGGTACATCAGACGAGATATGACGATGAGATTCTTTGTGGCATTGGCGCTGGCGGGGACACTCTCCTGCAACCCCTTTGCGATACCCGAACCCAACCTCTACGCTCAGCCGCAGGACCCGGAGTGGCTCGCCCATCAACAAGAGCAGGCCGGTATCGTCGAGACCTACGACAAGCTGGACGAAGGGCAGTACAGAGTGCCCGTGAACGTGGCCCTGAAGCGCGTGGCGCAGGATCCGGCCCTGTTGGAGCCGGTCTTCGAGCAGAAGACGGTGGATCTGGAATCGATGACGGTGGTGGAGCGGGGAGAGTACCACTTCGTGAACACGTTCGTGTGTGCGTCGTGCCATTCCCTCGAGGGGCAACGGAAAGTTGGGCCCCCCCTCAACAATCGTTGGGGAGGCGAGGCTCCGCTCGAAGGGGGAGAAGTCGTCGCCTTCAACGACGCCTATTTCCGGGAGTCGGTGTTGTACTCGACGAAGAAGGTGGCTCGGGGCTACCCACCGGCGATGCCCGTGTTTGCCAACACCATGAGTGAATCGCAGTACGAAGAAATCAAGGCCTACATCGAGACCTACCAGTAGCCCGGTGCTCGCCGAGCACGGCTCGCTAGGGCCGGGATCAAGGGGGCGCCGGCGGCTCATCCGGTCAGGGGCGTCGGCAACTCTGGCTTCGTAAGGGCCTGACACACGGCCGGATGTCCCCCATGGTGGGGCCGTGACAGCACTCCTCCTTACTTTGTTGGGCGCCGACGGCGTGGAGGTCGAGCTTCGCGGCGGCGGCGTCACGGACCGCGAGGCATGGCTTGCCATCCTCAGCTTCAGTGGTCTCGCGGCTCTCGTGACCTTGGCGGCGCTCGAAACCGTCCTTGGCATCGACAACATCGTATTCATCAGCGTCGTCGCGGGAAAGCTGCCCCCGGACCAGCGGCCCGGCGCCCGGCGATTGGGGCTGCTTCTGGCGATGGGCTCGCGCATCCTGTTGCTCCTCGGCGTGGGGTGGTTGATGAGCCTTACCGCATCGCTCTTTCAGATTCCGTGGGTCAACGCGGATTCCGGCATCAGTGGGCGCGATCTGATCCTGATCCTCGGTGGGGGCTTCCTGCTCTACAAGGCGGTGAAGGAGATCCACGGCAAGGTGGAAGGCCGCAGTTCAGAAGGCCATCGCGACGTCAAAGCCCACACGATGGCCGGGGTCTTGACGCAGATCGCGCTCATCGACCTGGTGTTCAGCTTGGACTCCGTGATCACCGCGGTCGGCATGACCCAAAACATTCCCGTCATGATCTTGGCCGTCATGATCAGCGTGGGGGTGATGATTGCGGCCGCGGACCCGATTTCCCGTTTCGTGGACGACCATCCGGCCATCAAGATCCTGGCGTTGGCGTTCCTGGTGTTGATCGGCGTCCTGCTGCTGGCAGAGGGCCTCGGACAGCACATCAACAAGGGCTACATCTACTTTGCCATGGCCTTTGCGCTGCTGGTGGAACTCCTTCAGCTCCGGATGGACGCAACGCAGAGTCGCCGGTGAACTACGTGGGTCGACGCAGCTCGAGGCCGTGGGCGACGATGGAAATCTCTCGTCGGGCGGACTCGATCTGACGCGGTTCTTCGTCGGTGCCGGCCACGCGATCGTCTTCATAGTGCTGGAGGGTACGAGGGCTCACCTCCTCCACGGTGAGCACGCCTTCCACTACGGCACGCAATCCGGGAGACTTTCGAGGAACGAAGAAGCCGTAGCCTTCGGCGGTGATCCGCACCGGTTCCGCATTCTCGCCACGAAGCACCATCCAGCACCCGGCAGCGCTGCAGACGCTGTCCACGGTTCCCTTGACCTTGACGATCCGGCCCGCCAGCTCATCGGCGTGCGCGGTCGCCGAAGCCAGTTCGATGGCAGGCGATTCGCTCAGCGGTCGGCCCCGACGCACGACACCGTCCGGGTCGATCTGGTCCCGGGTTTCGGCGCTGGTGCCCTTGGGCGCGGCTGCCGCGGTCGTCTCGGGCCCACCGTTGCGCTGGCAAGCCGTCAGGCAAAGCGCCATCGCGATCGCCATTTGGGAAGACTTCATGGTCCGCAGGCTATGAGTTTTCGATCTCCAGGTCAGCCGAAACGGACTCGATGCGCTAAGCTCGGATCCCCGGTAGGACATCTCCGACCCGACTCTGGTCGTAGTCGATGGCCCAATCGTTATTCTTGCCGATGGTGTTGGATTCCCCGAAGCCGCCGCCCGTCGTCCGCTCATATTCGGCCGGCTCCACCGCCATGGCCTGGGCCATGGTCGCGATGAAGCGATTGAACTGAACGCCCTCGATCACCGGACCTCCGTGTTGGCGAAAACGGACCGGCTGATTGTGGTCGATGTAGTCGATGTAGCGGCCGGTCTCGAGATAGCCACCAGCGCGGCCCCATACGGCGGTGGGCAGACTGTAGCTGAGATGGTTGAAGCTCAGCTCGTTGCTCCAAACCACCATCGAGTGGTGCAGCAGGGACTCACCGTCGCGCTCCGGGGTGGCGTCGAGCGCGTCCAGAACGCGCAGGATCACCTCCTGGGCCACCCACTCGGCCCCGAGGGTCAGCCAGCGTATCGCCTGGTCGTCCCACTTGTGCGCCTGGAAGTGCCAGTTCTCGCGGCCAGCCGAGTTCGCGTTTTCGGAGTCGCCCATTCCAAATCCGCCGCCATCGCGGATCACCATCTTGGTGACGTCCAGAGTCGCGATACGGGTGACGTCGCACGCGAAGGCCAACACGATGATGTCGGCCATCTGGTCGAAGAAAGTGGAGATTTCCGTCACGTCGGCATTGAACTCACCCCCGGTGTCGAGGGAAGCCGGGGCTTCGGGGACCTGACAGCCGGAGACGGCCTGGACACCCAGCCGAGACTCGAGCTCGGTCAGTCGCGTCATGTGCTGGTCGAGAAGCTGGCGATCGGCGGCGCTGAGATGAGGTCGCGAGGTGACGCGCTGATAGTCCTCGAGCACCCGATCCACCAGGCGCGCCCCCACGGAAAGAGGCGCCGCGGGCGCATCGCCGGATTGTACCATGCCGAGGGCCGCCTGAAAGGCGGTCCGTGGGTCGGTCAGGGCCTGAACCTGCTGGACCGCACCTTCGCCGGTGGCCAGAAGCTCGTTCGGATTGTTTGGCGCGTAGGAGAAGGTGTTCGTTCGGCTTCCCACGTGAAGGATGCGAGGACCCAGGGGCGGCGTCGGATAGACGTTGGGTGAAACCGCCATGACCTGATCGATGGTGACGTTGATCTGGGCGCCGGGAAGGGCGCCGCCCACACCTCGGGTCCGAAGCCCGAAATTTCCCAACATGGCGCCGTGGTTGTGGTTCAGGTTCGGCATCAGGTCCATGCCTCGCAGCAGAAGCATGTTCTCGTGATGACGATTGAAGTCGGTGTTGAAGATGGTCGATATCCCGTTGCCGGAAAAATCGCTCAACGGTGCCCAGTGGCCGAAGTACTCTTGGCCATTCTGGTGTCGGCCGCTGGATTCCGAAAGGGGGCGCACCAACCGGGTGCGGCCGTCTCCGGCGTGGGTTTCGTAGCCCGGTTGTTCGCCTGGATAGAATGCCAGCAGGGGCGTGCCGTTGTAGGTCTTGATGGCCAAGAACCGACGCGGGACCGAGGGTGGGGCCGCTTCCGCAGAGCGCCAGAGCCCTCGGGGAAGAGCTGAAGGGAGAAATGGAAGGGCCAAGACCGCACCGCCAGCGCCGGTCAGGAAATTGCGTCGGGTTTTGAGATCGAAACGCATGGGTGTCCTTATTCGATTCAGTTGGTGACGGCTCGGAGGCGGAAAGCCGGCTCGAGGGCCACTGCGCGCAGGACGTCTCGCATGGGTTGTCCCGTTTCCAGCCTGGTCGCCAAGCGCTCCACCGCGCAGTCGTCGGGCTGTTCGAGCTCTCGACGCAAGGTGAACTTCAAGTAGCGCTCCGCCATGCACTCGTTCGTTTTGCTGCTCTCCACCAGACGTTGGTTGAGCTCCACGGGGCCCGAGACCGGTCGCGTGTCATCGAAGTCGACGAACGGTGTTGCGCGAGAATCGATGAACGCGGTGCCTCGGTCTTCACCGCTCGCGGTGACCAATCGTTCCTCGGTTCGGAAGCGGCCCAGCCCGTCGTACGCCTCCATCACGTAGCCGAAATCCGAGAACACGGAGTGACAGCCGGCGCACGTCTGGTCCTGGACCAGGACCTGAAACGCATCTCGAGACGAGATCCCCGTCGCTGGCTCTGGAGGTTCGAGGGCGTCGGGGGGAAGGTCCGGAGGTGGAGGCGGAACGTCGTCGCAGAGAAGGCTCCTTCGAACGAAGGCGCCGCGTCGGAACGGATTGGTGGACCCATCCGCCGTATACAGCATGCCAGCCCGGCTCAGGAGACCCGAACGCTCGGATGCGGGAAGGACGGGCGGGTCGGATCCGCCGTCCCAGGTCTCCACCCCGTAGACTTGGGCCAATCGGGGGTCTCGAGCGTAGCTTCGGTCGTCCACCAGCACGTCGTGCCAGGTGCTGTCCGGCGAACGAAGATGGGTCGTGAGGAGGGCCAGCACCTCATCCCTCATCGCCTCGGCCAAACCGACCGTCTCCAGGCCGTCGCGCAAGATGTCGAGTCGTGGACTGTCCGCAAAGTCGCCACGCTCGAGATGGAGCCACTCCTCGAAGAAATGCAGCAGTGTGTCCTCCGTTCGGGAGTCCTCGAAAAGACGGTCGACCTGGGCCTCGTAACCGGCATCCGTCATCAATTCGCCTTCTCGGGCCGCTCGAAGCAGTTCATCGTCCGGAGGCTGTTGCCAAAAATGATACGACAGCCGATTGGCTAGCTCGAATCCGTCCAGCTGCAGTCCCCCTCGTACCGCTTCCCCCCGGACTTCGAATCGATAGTAGAAGTCGGGGTGCATGAGGGCCAGGAAGACCATGGCCTCGACGGCTTCCTCGTCCACGAAGTCCGCCACCGTCGTCAAGAAATCCTGCAGTTCGTCAGCGGCGACGGGCCGACGCAACGCGCGCTCGAAGAATGCTGGCGCGACGTCGGCCAAACAGTCCATGTTCGGTCCCTCTGCCGCGCACGGTCCCAAGACCGAAGCGCGAAGTTCGCCTCGGGTGGAGACGATCGCCGCCACCCGTTCCGCGACGCGGAACAGCGCTTCGACGTGGCGGTCCGAAAGCCGCTGGTCTTGCCGGCCAAACGCCGATTCGTCTTCCAGGTCGTCGATCGGAAGCGTGGCCAGCTGCGGCTCGACCTCCTGAACCACTGCGTCGCCCACCAACCCACGAAGGGAAGCTGTGTACTCTTCGGCGGAGAGCCGTGCCAACGGAGCCGGCACCGGAGTGGGGCTACAGCCGCTGCCTTCCACCACCACATCGACGCCCCCCGCGCTAGGGGGACCGCTTGAGCCGTTCGGGCCGGAGCCGTCCCCACCGGGCACCGCAGGGGACAGGAGCGAGCCTGGGCATGCGATTTGGCTCAGGCCGCACGCGAGGGTGAGCGGGAGAGCCGCGCGGCCGACGGAATGCATGGGGCGCACTCCACGTGGTTCCTCGAGGGCGCCAAAAAGGGTCGCGGTTCCGACAGATTTCTCGGCATCCTGAAAACGACAGCGGCGCCGATGTCGGATGTCTACTCGAAGGCGTCGGCCTTTTCAGGTTCTCCGAGGGCTCGATACAAGCTGGCCAGCATCGAGCGGACGCCCGGATGGTCGGACACCGATCGGTGGGTCCGGGTAAGTATCTCCAGAGCTCGAGCCACGTTCCGATCCTTCAACTCGAGCTGGGCCCAGGCCAGGTGAGCCTCCACATAGTCGGGCGGAACCGAAGGGCAAACCGTTCGGGCGGCCGGGCGATCCGCTTCCGCCAAAGACCGACACAGGACCGCTTCGGGCAGATCGGACTCGAAGGTCCGACCCAGGGTCCTGGCGGTCTGAACGAGCTCGTCGTCTGCGTTCGATCTTCCCGACCCATCCGGCTTCCTCGACCGTGTTGCGCGTTCGAGCTCCAGAAGAGCGTGGGTCAGCCGAGCGCGTCGCTCGGCGGGCTGGATCGACTCGAGGGCTCGCCAACGAGCGTCATACCACTTCAACCATTCCACATAGACCCGGCCCTCCTCCAGGTCGGCGATACGCGAAACCGTAGCCCGCAAGCCTTCGATGTCCCCTCGGGCGCGCTGGATCTCGGCCAACGCAAGCCAGATTTCAGGGTCGCTCCGATTTGGGTCGAGCTGTTCCGACACCCGCGTGCTCCAGGTGAAGGATGGCTGCTGAAGCCGTGCCTGGACCGCCACGCTCGCGGCGCGCAACGCGGTCTGCGGGCTTCGCTCTTTCGTCCAGGCCGCTTCACAGGCTGTGAGGGCCAGCCCCGGATCCTCCGGGTTGTGCAGAAACGACTGCGCTTCGAAGTGACACCACGCGGCCCATAGGCTCGGGTCGTCGGGATTCAGAGCCCGGGCCTTGTTCAGGTGGGCGCGTGCACTTCCGAAGGCGCCTGCCTCCACCCATCGATCGATCAAGAGGGTGAGGCCCTCGCCGGTGCCGAACGGTCGAAGCTGCTCGAGGGTGGACGACGAGTAGCCCTTCATGGCGGTGGTGTAGGTCGTGTGCATGATGCCGGTGGGATCTTCGGCATGCAAAGCGCCGAACAGATGGCCGAGCTCGTGCAGGAGGATAGAGCTCTCTCGGTGTTCGAGTCGTTTCTTGTAGGCGCGTAGACGTTGGTCGTCGGAAGCATTGGGCGTCAAACGGCGGAGCGCTTTCATTTCTCCGGCGTCGTCAACCGCTCGAAGCACCATGTGCCTCCCGCCGACGTAGGCGAGACCGAGTTCATCGAACTGGATTGGGGTCCCGGGAAGGGGCGCGAGGAGCCCTACGATGATGGCGCCGTCCAGGGCACGGTCTCGTTCGATCAACGAAGCGAGGGCGGATTGGAGATCGTTGGAATGATTCTCGGACCACGCCTCCGCTCGGGTCAGGTCGAGTCTGACTCCTAGGGTTGATTCCAAGATCGGATTGACGCGCTTGAACTGCTTGAGAACCCGAGCCTGCCAGCCCAAGACCTGTTCGCGGTGGAGCGTGTCGGCGTAGACTCGCACTTCTATCGTTTGAATGGATGGAAGGGGCGGGCCGACGGCTCGAATCGACGCGGGCTCTATGCTCTTGAGAAATCGCGCCTCGCGCTGAAACGGCATCTCCTGGAACCGCGACGCGCAGGCCGAAAGAAGGCATGCTGTGAGGAGTTTCAAAGAAGCCGGTCGAGCGCGGAGGGTCCTCATCGGAGATGATTTCGAACCATGAACAGGGCCAAGAGCTGGTCTCGACCCAGCTTCTTGGCTCGTTCGGGACACCAACCGTTCTCGTGGGGCGTGTCCTTCGTATCTTTGAATGGTTGCTCCAAGGTCATCGATAAGCATTCGAACCGTTCCGCCATCCAGTTGGTTGCCATGGTCATGTTCGCCTTTCCCGGGGAAGAAATGGGGTAGCCGTGTTCGGTCTGAAAGTCCGGGTTGATCGAGGCCAGAGCGTCGAGATACTTGCGTTGACGAGCTTCTGTCGATTCGGTCCACGACGACACGCCCTCCGCACCAGAGATGAAGTTATAGGGCAGTACTTCATCGCCGTGGACATCGAGGAAGAAATCCGCTCCGAGTTCCTCCGCGAGGCTTCGAACGTGGTACACCTCTGGACTCGTTTCGAGAGAAGGGTCGGTCCAAGCTCGATTGAGGTTGACGCCCGCGGCGTTGTTTCGAAGGTGACCCCGAGCGCTACCATCGGGATTCATGTTCGGCACGATGTAGAAGGTACAACTCCGGCGAAGAGCGCGGCTCACGGGTTCGTCCGGATCCAGCAAATGTTGGATGAGCCCTTCGAGCAGCCATTCGGCCATGGTCTCCCCTGGATGCTGTCGGGCGATGATCCATATCTTCGCCCGCCCCGGCTCCGTCGGACCGACCTGAAGAAGGTCCAGGTCTCGGTCGTCCACCGTGGCCCCGAGCCGTCGATAACCGACCCCGGGCTGCGCGGCCGCTGACGCCACCAATCGACGATGTCGTTCGGATGGGTAGGGAGCGAAGTACGCGTAGTAGACCGAATCGAGCTCTGGCGTGTGCTCGATGGTCAGGACGTGCCCGTCGAAGGTGGTGGGTACTCGGAACCATTCGTCTTGGTCGTAAGATGCGACGGCGCGATAGTCCTTCCACCCGTCGGGGTAGCTGGCCTCGCCCGCGTTGGATAGGTGCATGGAGCATGGACGGTGTGCTGCGCCCGTGACTCTGAAGTGAAACCACTGGAAGTGATCTCCGCCGGCGTCGGGCCGAATTCGAAGGGTCACTTCACCCGGGCGCTCATGGGCCACTACAATTCCGTTTCCGGAATCGAAAGCGCTGCTTACATGCACCCGGATGAGCTAGCTTCGAGCTCCGCTCACCGTCAACCGAGCCGCGGCCAAGGCGTTCCGGTTCGTCCAATCGGACGCGACGGGATTGAGAGTTTTGCTGTCAGGGCTTGGCCTAGGGCGACGAAACCTCCCCATAGGCTTTGCTGAGGAGTCGCGCGTAGCCCCCGCCGCGCACCCACTCGTCGAGATGCTTGGTCCGCATGATGGGAAAGGGACTGGAGCGCAACACGGTGATCAGGAGCCGGTACGCTCGATCGAGAAGCTCGGCCTCTCGGTCTTCGTACGATCGGATCTGCTGCAAGAAGGCTTCCTTATCCATCTCGGAGTACAGACCGGTCGCTCCACCGGCCAGCTTCATGAAGACCCGAACCGGGACGTCGACATCCTGGACACAAAGCAGCGCCGCACGGTCAGCGGTCAAGGCGGCCTTTCGGTACCAATCCAAGAGAGGAATGGCGAGGCCTACTCCCATGAGACTCCCGAGGCCGAAAGTTGCCTTTCCAATCAGATCGAGGAGCAGAGCCGTGTTCTCCGCGAGGATCGTGTACAACATGTGCTCCGCTTTGATGTGACCGAGTTCGTGGGCGATGACGTAGAATCGCTCCTCTTCGTCCAGCATCTCCACCAATTCCGCACCCAGCACGATGAACGGCTTGTCGTGCCCGTAGGTTCGCGACCCGAACTCTTCGGTCAAGCTGACGTAGAGTTCCGGGACCGGCATCTTCAGAATCTCACAACCCCAGTTGAGATATCGATGAAGGCGCGGAAACATGGTGCTCGTCACCCGCACGTTGTCGCCGATGTTCTGGAGATAGTAGATGCGCTCCAGCCCGAGCTCCATCGCCTTCTTTGTGGCGAAGTCGAGGCCTGGTACGCGCCGGAGGTTGGCGGAAGCCTCGGTCTCCCACGGATGGACGAAGTCCCGCGAATCGAGGGAAGAGAAGGTTCGAAGTCGGGGCTTTGGTTCGCCGGGCTCCTCTCGGGCGGTCATTTCGTACGCTTTTTCGAAGGCATGGTTCCTTCGAGTTTGCACAGGATACCCAGCATGACTTCATCCGCACCCGCACCGATGGAGACCAGTCGACCGTCTCGGAACGCGCGCGCCACCGGATTGTCCCAGGTGTAGCCAGTGCCGCCCCAATACTGAAGGCACGCGTCGGACACCTCGCGGACGAGGCGTCCGCACTTGAGCTTGGCCATGGATGCGAGGCGAGTGACGTTGTCGCCACCGACGTAGTCTTGGACTGCACGGTACACCAAGGAGCGGAGCAACTCGACCTCGGTCCTGAGTTCCGCCAATCTGAAGTGGACCACCTGGTTGTCGAGGATGGGCTTTCCGAACACGGTCCGCTCTCGGGTGTAGTCGATGGTCATGTCGATCAGACGGTCCATCATCTTGAGGGAGTTCGCGGCGCCCCACAGTCTCTCCTCCTGGAACTGGACCATCTGGTACATGAACCCGAGTCCTTCGTCTCCGATCCGATTTCGTTTGGGCACCCGAACCCCATCGAAGAAGAGTTGCGCGGTGTCGGAAGAGTTCATCCCGATCTTCCGGATCTTCTGGCGCTCGATACCGCGGGCATCCATCGGAACCACGATCAACGATTTGCTCTCGTGAACCGGACCATCACTGGTGTTGGCCAGAAGGCAGCACCAGTCGGCTTCCATTCCGTTGGTGATCCACATCTTGGTTCCGTCGATGACGTAGTCGTCCCCGTCCGATCGGGCCCTGGTTTGAATGGCCGCGACGTCGGAGCCCGCACTCGGTTCACTCACTCCCAGACATCCGACGACCTCCCCAACGATGGAGGGAACGAGAATGTTCCGCTTGAGCTCATCGCTTCCGAACATGTGCAGTGCGGGTGTGCACATGTCGGTGTGAACGCCGATGGCCATGGGAATCCCGCCGCAGTCGCACGTCCCGAGCTCTTCCGCCATCACCATGGAATAGGAGAAGTCGAGTCCGAGTCCCCCGTACGCTTCGTCGTACTTCACGCCGAGGAGGCCGAGCTGCCCGAGCTTCTTGAAAATTTCGTGGGATGGAAAAGCCTCCGCTTCCTCCCACTCCGAAACGAAGGGGTTGAGCTCGCGTTCGACGAACTTTCGAACCGTTTCACGCATCTGCCGGTGTTGTTCGGTCCACATGGTCTTCCTTTCGCGACGTCATTACCGACCTGCATCCTCGCCCAACGCGCGGGGGGCGGCGGCCCGGTGAAAGCCGTCGAATGATGGGGAAGGTCGAGGATCCCCGGTGGGGAACAGGTCGTTGCCGAGCGGTGCGCCTCCATCGACCGGGATACAGACTCCGTTGATGAAGGCAGCCGCGGGACTCAGCAGGAAACAAACCGCAGCGCTGACCTCGGCTTCGGTGCCCAATCTTCCCAGCGGAACGGCGCGGTGGAGTGACCGAATGACCGGCTGGAGCGCCTCTCCGTAGGTGTCGAGTCCCGAGGACGCGATCCATCCGGGAGCCACCGCGTTCACCCGAACATGAGAGGGTGCCCATTCGAACGCAGCCGTCTTCGTCAAATTCACCATCCCGGCCCGCGCTGCGCCGGAATGACCCATTCCGGGCATGCCGTTCCACATGTCCGCCACGATGTTGACCATCGCTCCTCCGTGCTCCTGCATCGACTGGAGGAACACTTCCCGAGCAACCAGGAAGCCACCGGTGAGATTCGTGCGGACCACGGTCTCGAATCCTTTCTGACTGATGGCGATCAGGGGCGCCGGGAACTGGCCGCCGGCATTGTTGACGAGGCCGTGGATCGGTCCGGTATCGGCGATCGCTTCCCGGATCGAAGACCGCACCGCCTCCTCGTCCCGTATGTCGAAAGCGATGAACGTCGCTCGGCCTCCGTCGTCCAGGAGTTCGCGGTGGGTCGCTTCGAGCTTGGCCCTTTTTCGTCCGCTGATGATGACGTGGGCACCCAGGGCGCACAGCTCGTGGGCGATGCATCGGCCGATTCCGCTTCCGCCTCCGGTCACCAAAACCGTTCGATCGCGGAAGAGGTCACCTCTGAAGACGGAGCCGTACCCAGCCATTCGTCTCGAGTGCCAAGTGTTGACGTATACGTCAACCAACTGCACTTTGCGTACATGGCAGCGAGGCAGAGAAAGGCCACCCCCGCGGCATCGTTCGTGGAGAACTTTCGCGGTTCTGCCGGGGCCGGAGAGATCTTCGGAATCTCCGACCTCGCGAACGAATTTCGGACCACCCTTCGGGCGATCCGATTCTACGAGTCCAAGGGTCTGCTCGCTCCCCAAAGGGTCAACGGAGCTCGCGTGTACACCCGACGAGATCGAGCACGTTTGGTATTGATCCTTCGGGCTCGAGCCATCGGCGCCAGCCTCGAAGAGATCCGCCACTACCTGGACCTTTATGGCCGATCGGGGGAGGGGCGATCGAAACAGCTCAACTTCGTGGTGGAGAAGACGGACGACGCGATTCGGCGCCTTAGGGAGCGAAGGGCCAAGATCGATGAGACCTTGGCGGAGCTGGAGTTCATCAATCGAAGCAGCCGCAATCTACTCGCCGAACGCCGACGCCAAGTCATGTAGAGACGCTTCAGTAAGGGCAGCGACATTCCACGAACCATGTGCTGGAGGGCGCCCACACCGAGCCGTCGGACCTTTGAAAGTCCTCCATCACCTGGCGGAGCGCCTCGATGACGTGCGCCGTACGCCGCTGACCCTCTTCTCCCGCCAGCCGGATGATCTCGCCGGCTGGACCGAGTGCCATCGCAAAGGATACCGCTTCTTCCACCGTCTGCCCGATACAGATGTCGGCGTCGAATCGTTCAAAACGAATCTTCTCGAAGCCTGCTGACCCGAGGATGTCGCTCACCATGTCCGGCCCGGCCATGGAAAAGGGTCCGGGGCCGCAATGGACCTGGTCGGTTTGGTCGTGCGACACGACCGGCACGATCTGTCGAACCCGCTGTTCGGCCGCATGAAGCCAGGGATTGTCTTCCCGTTTGCGCCATACGATCTGAGTGAAGGTTGCGCCCGGCCGTAGGGACCGGCGAACATTCCTCAGAGCGGCGACGGGGGACGCGAAGAACATCGTGCCGAACCGACTGAACGCCGCGTCGTACGGACCACGAAGTGGCTCGGCCTGAACATCGGCTACGAAGAACTCGATGTTGCCGACTCCAGTCTCCTTTGCATCGTTGATCGATGCGCGAATGAAGTTCTCTGCGCAGTCCACCCCCGACGCGAAACCCTCCGGACCGACGGCCCGAGCGAGGTCGATGGTCGTGTCTCCAAAGCCACATCCGATGTCGATGATCCTCTGTCCTTTCCCGGCGGGATGGGCGGCGAACCAGGCGCGACTGTGCACGGAGAGTCCTTCGGTCAGGATGTGCTTGAAGCGAGTGAATTTATCGAAGAGCACCCCGTTCCACGCTTGGACGATGGGGTCGTTGGCTGAATCGGGTCCCTGCCGGAATGGAGTTTCGGCGACCCGTCTCCGGCCGAAATGCGGACCGCGCTCCTTCGGCTCGCGGTTCTCCGTCATGGCCGGATCCGTTGCTGATCCCTCGAAGCTCGGTCTTTCGCGCAGTGTCTTTTGATTGTCTTGTTCCATGTTCTTCCTTTCGTCGGGGGCAGACCCCGTTTGGCCTACGCTCGCCAAAGACCAGGGAGGCGTTATTCCGCCGTGAGATGCGGGGGTCGCGCGGTCTGTTGTCGGCTCTGCCCGCCGTCAAAAGGACGTCAAAAGCACTTGGAGGGGCTCACGGCAGCATGGCACAGATCGCCGTCAGGTGGCGGGCGTCACGGTGAAGCTCCTCGGGGGTCTGGATGTCCATATCGATGGCGCGCCGGTCGCGATTCCAACCCGAAAGGCAGGCCTCGTCTTGGCGCGACTCGCGCTCGTCGATTCGGGCGCGACGCGAACCCAGCTGACAGCCCTTTTGTGGGGCGACCGCAATGAGCGTCAGGCCCGAGGCAGCCTCCGACAGGCTTTGTTTGCCCTTCGGAAGGCCATGGCTCCGGCGGGAGACGCATTGGAGGTCTCGGGCGACCGACTGCGGCTCGCGCCGACGACTCGAGTGGATGCACGCGAAGCGGAGCGGCTCGCTCGTTCGTCCGATACGAAGGACCTGTTGCGTCTTCGCGAGCTCTACGCCGGGCCACTCCTCGAGGGAACCGAGCTCGAGACCGAGTTTCGAGAATGGCTCGAGCCGGTTCAGAGTAAGCTGTTCCGGGACACGCTCGACGCCCTGCGAAGATTGTTGCGGATCCAGCTCGAGACCGGCGACGCCCAGCAGACGGCCGAGCGCATCGCGTCCCTGGACCCGACCTGCGAGGAGTGTCACCGCGCCCTGATGCACATCCTGGCTCACAAGGGAGACAGGTCGGGCGCGTTGAAGGTCTTCGAACGGCTGAGGGAACGCCTTTCGGCCGACCTGCAGGTCGAGCCAGAACCTGAAACCGCTCGAATGGCCGCGATGCTCCGCAAGGCCGACCGGACGTGGCCCACCCCTGGACCGAGTCTCGCTCTCCCGGCGCCTGACCGTACGCCCGCACCCAAGACTGATCCCCGGGAGCGACGACACGTGGCGGCCCTGTTCGTTCGGGTGGCGACGCCGGCTCACGATGATCCGGAATTCCAACACGACCAGGACCTCGCGTTCGTTTCAGCGGTGGAGAGCGTTGTTCGGCGGCGCCGGGGCACGCTGCGACGAGTCGGGTCGGGTCGGTCGGTGGCGTTGTTCGGCGTCCCTCGGGCGTACGGAGACGAAGCCGGGCGAGCGGCGCTCGCGGCGCACGAAATCCTGCAGTCGATTCCCGATGCATGCATCGGTGGGGCGGTTGGGGACGTCGTGGCTGAATGGAGTCTCGAGGATGGGCAGCTCTCGGTGCTGACGGGGACACCGGTCGACCGCGCCGAACAGATCGCCATCCAGGCTTCGCCCGGTGCTTTTTGGGCTGAGCTCGGCCTCAAGGAAGAGGCAGAGCTGCGACAGGACCTGGACGTTCGGCCCATCGCCCCGGACCTGGTCGAGGTTCGGTCCTGCCACGAGCGATCGGACAAGACACCTTTCACCGGCCGCAAGACGGAAGTAGCGCAGATCGAAGTCGCTCTCGAGACCGCCCGGTCCGAACATCGCGGACGGGTGATTTACATCCGAGGTGAAGCAGGGATCGGAAAGACGCGCCTCGCGTGGCGGCTGGCTGAACGTGCTGCCGATCAGGGTTACGTGAGCCATATCGCATACGTGCTGGACTACGGTGGAGAAACTCGCCGTGATGCACTCCGCAACCTGATGCGTCGTCTCTGCGGCCTGTTCGAAAGCGACGACGCGATCGCCACGGAACTGGCAGTGGAACGAGTCCGGTCCGAGCTGGAGCCGGATGATGAAGCGTTCCTCCGAAGTCTACTGGATGCACCGTTACCACCTCGGCTCGCCGCCTACCTCGATGCTCTCAATCTCGGAGCGCGACAGGATGGTTTGCGCAGAGTGGCTCGGATGCTGGTCCGATGGGCGAGCCGCGCTGCCCCCTTGGTCTTGGTGGTCGAAGACGTGCACTGGGCAGACCCGGACACGGTTCACGCATTGGGTGATCTATGCGAGGTGGTCAAAGATACGTCGACCCTGTTCGTCATCACGTCCAGGCTCGAGGCAGACCCATTCGACGCCGCGTTGCGCGGACGGCTTTATGGCATTCCCATCACAACCGTGGACCTGGGTCCGTTGAGCCCACCGGAGGTGAGTGAGCTGGCCCGC
Organism: Myxococcota bacterium; assembly: GCA_050331295.1. GTDB lineage: Bacteria > Myxococcota > Kuafuiibacteriia > Kuafuiibacteriales > Kuafuiibacteriaceae > Kuafuiihalomonas. The sequence goes on from JBHJGZ010000001.1 coordinate 304,796, forward strand.
AACATGGGCGCTTCTCCTGCCATCGTTGAACAGGTCGCCGAACGAGCAGCCGGCCACCCGCTCTTTCTCGAACAACTGCTCAAGCATGGGTCTTCCACGGACGCCAAAGTTCCCGCTTCGGTCCGGAGCCTCGTCCAGGCGCGCTTGGACCAGCTGGAAGTCAGCCATCGAGAGACGCTTCAAGCGGCGTCGGTACTGGGTCAGCGGTTCACCCTCGAAGCCCTGACTCACCTTCTCTCCGACGGTCGGGTCGATATGGACGCACTGCTCCGCTCGGGACTCGTCCGAACCAGCGGGGGGGCCTACAGCTTCGCCCACGCGCTGTTGTGCGACGCCGTCTATGGAAGCTTGCTCACCCGTCGCCGGCGCGAGCTGCACCGGGAGGCGGCGCAGTGGTTCGACCACCGTGACCTCGAGCTCGCGGCCGAGCACTATGAACGCGCCCAGGATGAACGAGCTCCGGCCGCTTATGAGCGAGCGGCTGAAAACCTTCGTCGCAGCCTTCGCACGCAGGACGCATTGCGCATCTGTCAAAAGGGGCTTTCGCTGGCTCGAGGCTCTGATTGGACGAACTTGACCAATCTGCTCGGCGAGATCCACCTCGACCTGGGCGACATGACCAAAGCCAGAGAGGCGTTCGAGGCGGTCTTGAGCAGCCGAACCGAGGATGACGGCCGCGCTCGGGCGTGGCTCGGACGGGCCGGAGTGAGAAGAATCACCGACGACCTGGTCGGCGCTCGAAAGGACGTCGATGCGGCGGAGGAGGTCGCTCGTCAATCGAACCTGCAGGCGGAGGTCGCTCGCGCCCACTTTCTGCGCGGGAACCTTCTGTTCTTCGCTGGGGACGTGAAGGGGTGCCTGCGGGCGCACGAACAGAGTTTGGAGTTGGCTCGGCAAATCGGTCGGCGCGACCTGGAAGCGGCGGCCTTGGGAGGCATCGGCGACGCCCAGTACCTCGGAGGGGACATGGTCCGCGCGGTGGAGACGCTCGCGGCGTGCGTCGAACTGGCCCGAACGCTGGGCCTCGGGCGAATCGAGGTGGCCAATCTCTCCCAGATCGCCGATGCGTCGGTCTTCCTCCTTCCGCTACACGAGGCGGCGGAGCAGATCCGTTCGGCGCGCGCGGCCAGCGCTCGGGTCGGTGCCCTCCGGGCCGAACTCAATGCCACCGCGGGCCAAGCATGGGCCGATTTCCACCGGGGTTTCTTCCATGAGTGCAGTCAGGTGGTCGAAGAAGCTCATCGTTTGGTTCGGCGCTTGGGTGCTTACCGATACGACCAAATGGTTCGCACCTATCGTGGGGCGGTAACATGCGTTCTTTCTTCCCGCGTGGAAGGTCTGAAGCTCTTGAACCACGCGGCCGACTTTGCCGAGTCTTCAGGACCTGGATTCCATGGTGCGGAGGCCTATGGCTTCTTGGCAAGGTTCGGGGTGAACGAAGACGCCCGTCGCGCGGCGATAAGGCGCGGGGAAGAGATCATCCGCGCCGGCAGCGTGGGCCACAGCCCCTTGATGTTCTATCCCCTCGCCGCCAGGGCGGCCCTGGATATCGAAGACTTCGACCTTGCCGATGTGATGCTGAACCGTCTGCAGGTCTTTACGGGGCGACCCGGCCTCCCTTTCACCCAAGCCCATATCGATCTGTTTCGAGCCGCCCTCTCCGCTCGACGGGGTCAGCTGTCAGAGTCGGAGCGAGACCTCCTGGAAGATGCGCTTCAAAGCCGACTGCGCGCACTCGATTTGGCCATCGCGGACGAAGTGCCCGAGTTCCTCAAACCGTAGTCCGGCGACTAGGCGGTCAGGAGTTCATCGAGGCCCAACTCTCGGGTAGACTGCTCCCTCATGACGAATTTTTGGACTTTACCGGTCACTGTCATGGGGAAGTCTTCGACAAACTTCCAGTAGCGCGGGATCTTGTAGGTCGCAATCTGGCCTCGGCAAAAAGAGACCAGGTCTTCCTCGGTAATGCAGGTTCCCTTGCGTATCTTCACCCACGCCATGACCTCCTCGACGTACTTCGAAGACGGAACCCCGATCACCTGAACGTCTTCGATCTCGGGATGTTGGTAGAGATACTCTTCGATTTCTCGAGGATAGATGTTTTCGCCGCCACGGCAGATCATGTCTTTGATGCGGCCGGTGATTTTGACGTATCCCTCATCGTCGATTGTGGCGAGGTCGCCGGTGTGCATCCACCCGACGCTATCGATGGCCTTGGCGGTGGCTTCGGGGTCGTTCCAGTAGCCGACCATGACGCTGTAGCCCCGTGTGCAAAGCTCGCCCTGCACGCCGCGTGAGACCACTCGACCGGTCGCCGGATCGATGATCTTGATCTCGACATGGGGATGGATGGTCCCCACGGTGGATACGCGGCGCTCGAGGGGGGCGTCGACCTTCGACTGCGTCGAGACGGGCGAGGTCTCGGTCATTCCGTAACAGATCGTGACATCTCGCATGTTCATCCGTGACTCGACCTTCTTCATCACTTCGATCGGGCACGGTGAGCCGGCCATGATGCCGGTTCGGAGGGAACTCAAGTCATACGCATCGAAGTCTGGATGGTTGAGCTCCGCGATGAACATCGACGGTACGCCGTACAAAGAAGTGCACCTTTCCGCCTGCACCGCGTCCAGCGCAGTCCCCGGGTCGAAGGTCTCGCTCGGCACGACGATGGTACAGCCGAGCGCGGTGGCAGCAAGGTTGCACATCACCATTCCGAAGCAATGGTAAAACGGAACCGGTACGCAGATGCGGTCTTCCTCGGTATAGTTTAGAAGCTTCCCCACGAAGTATCCATTGTTCAGAATGTTGTGATGGGACAGTGTGGCCCCTTTAGGCGCACCGGTCGTGCCGGAAGTATATTGAATGTTGATTGGATCGTCGAACTGATTGTCGAGCTCTCGGTCACGGAGTGCCTGGTCGTCGATGGTGTCGGCTGGCGCTTCCATCAGATCCCAGTCACGATCTACGTTGAAGACCTTTTCCACGGTCGGACAGCTCCCTTTGACCTGGTCGAAGAGCTTCACGTAGTCGGTCTGTCGGAACCGCTCTGCCATGACCAGCATACGGACACCCGACTTGTTCAAGGCGTATGCGAGTTCGTTCGCCTTGTAGGCGGGATTGACGTTCACCTGGATCGCTCCGATCCGAGCGGTGGCGTACTGGACCAGCACCCACTCGTACCGGTTTGGTGCCCACATCGCGACGCGGTCACCTTTTTGGATTCCATGAGCCATCATCGCCTTCGCAAGGCGGGTGGTCCTGTCCCAGAGCTCCCGGTATGTGCATCGAAAGTCTTGATGTCGAACCACCAGCGCCTCGTGGTCGGGTAGCCGCTCCACGGTTCGCGAAAGGTTCTCCCCGATGGATTCGCCCAAGAGCGGCGTGTCACTGACCCCGGACAGATACGAGGGAAGGTGGCTCATCCTTCGGAGATTGGCCGAGCGGGCGCTTTGGGGTCTAGTGGGGGGCTGGAAGATGGGCGGAATCCGGTCGCACGCGCTGCGTCAATCAGGCTGCACAATCTCAAGCACTGCGGTGGCTTCGATCTCCACCCGCGCTCGGTCTTCGAGCAGTCCCGATACCTGGACCAGGGTCATGGCTGGGAAATGCCGGCCCAGCACTTCGCGGTAGGCAGCGCCCAGCTCCCGCCGCCGGCCGAGGTACTCGTGTTTGTCCAGCACGAACCAGGTGAGCCGGACCAAATGTTGGGGGGCTCCGCCTGCTTCCTCGAGGATGTCCTTGATGTTGCGAAGGGCCTGTCGCGCTTGGTCGACGAAGTCATCGCTCTCGAAGACCTGGTCGGCATTCCATCCGATCTGTCCGCCGAGAAACACCCAACGTCCCTGGGCCACGACGCCATGCGCGTAGCCCTGGGCGCGAGCAAAGTGAGGGGGATGGAGCAGTTCATGCGCCACGACGGGGCTCCGGTTCGAAGGAGGCAGCGTCGGAGGTTTGGGTCGCCGGATGCCGCTTCAAGCTCTCCCGAGCGATGACGACCTTCTGAACCTCGGAAGCGCCCTCGTAGATCCGCAGCGCTCGGATCTCGCGATACAGGGCCTCGACGGGATGGCCTCGACGGACGCCGTCCCCTCCATGGAGCTGGACCGCCTTGTCGATCACCGACTGCGCCCGCTCGGTGGCGAAGAGTTTGGCCATGGCTGCTTCTCGCGTCACTCGCTCCTTACCTTGGTCTTTGCACCACGCGGCCCGATAAATGAGCAGCGTTGCCGCATCGACATCCAGGGCCATTTCGGCCAGGTAGGCTTGCACCATCTGAAGCTCCGACATCGGGGCGCCGAATAGGTGGCGTTCTCGCGATCTGGAGAGCGATGCCGAAAGGGCTCGTCGAGCGAATCCCAAAGCCGCTGCTCCGACCGTGGAGCGGAAGACATCCAGGACGCTCATGGCGATCTTGAAGCCTTGGCCGACGTCACCGACCAAGGCTTCGGGGCCCAATCGCACGTCGTCCAGGCGGAGACGCGCCAGCGGATGAGGGGCCATCACTTCGAGGCGCTCCGCGACATGAAGGCCGGGCGTGTCGGCGGGCACCAGAAACGCCGAGATGCCTCGAGCGTCGTCGTCGCTGGTTCGCGCGAAGAGAAGATAGAAATCGGCGATTCCCCCGTTGGAGATCCAGGTCTTCTCGCCGTCGAGAATCCATCCTTCTTTCGAGCCCGCACTTCCCCCGGCCGGCCGAGCCGAGCACGCCAGGCGGGCGACGTCCGATCCCGAACGGGGCTCGGAGAGCGCGAAGGCCGGAATGGCGACGCCGGCCCTCGTCTTGTCGAGCCATTCGGTTTGGGCCGGTGTGCCGAAGAGGGTGAGCGCACCGGCCCCCAGGCCTTGCATCGCGAAAGCAAAGTCGGCCAAGCCGTCGAAGAAGCTCAGCGTCTCCCGAGCGATGCACAACGTCCGTACGTCCAAGCGCTCATCCGACCCCGGTGTCCGAGCGGTGACCTGAAGCCAGCCAGCCTGGCCGAGTCTTCGAACTCTTTCCCGACAAGCGGCGTCGACGTCCTCGGTCGGGTCGGAATCCCAAGTCGCCGCGGCACACCAGGTCCAAAGATCCTCCGCAAAACGCCGGTGTTCGTCTGAAAAGAAGGGCCACGACAGCCAATCGACATCGGGGCGTTCCACCTCTCTCAATCTCCTCGGAAGACGGGCTTGGTCTTGGAGACGAAGGCTCGATAGGCCCGTTCGAAGTCCTGGGTCTTCATACAGATCGCTTGGGCCTGGGCCTCCGCTTCGATGGCCTGTTCCATCCCCATCGCCCACTCCTGTCGAAGCATGGATTTGGTCATCATGTGGGCGAAACTTGGGCCGTCGGCCAAAGAACGGGCGAACGCCATCGCCTCGGTGAGCAGGCTCGGTGCGGAAACGATTCGATTGTAAAAGCCCCAGGCGGCGCCTTCTTCCGGGGTCATGGTGCGGCCGGAGTAGAGCAGCTCGGCTGCGCGACCTTGTCCTATGATCCGAGGGAGGATGCTGCAGGCTCCCATGTCGCAGCCGGCCAGACCCACCCGCGTGAACAGAAACGCGGTCTTGGCCTCGGGCGTGGCGAACCGAACGTCGCTCGCCATCGCCAGGATGGCGCCGGCTCCCACGCAGACCCCGTCCACTGCGGCCACGATCGGCTGAGGGCAGGTGATCATCGCCTTGACCAGGTCCCCGGTCATTCGGGTGAAGCTCAGCAGCCCCTTCATGTCCCGGGAGAGGAGGGGCCCGATGATGTCGTGAACGTCGCCTCCCGAGCAGAAGTGCCCTTCGTTTGAAGCGAGTACGACCGACCTGATGTCGTCGTCGCTGGCCAGAGCCCGGAACCCGTCGCGCAGCTCGGCGTAGCTTTCGAAGGTGAGCGGATTCTTCCGGTCACTGCCCCTAAGCGAGACCATCAAGACCGGTCCCTCACGACGAGCATGGATGGTCTTGGGGGCGGAAAAACTCATCTCCTCTTCGCCTCCTTCGTCGCTTCGGCCCGAGCCGACAACCGACGAAGTTGTTCGCCCCCTGATTCGTACGGTTTCGGCCAGGAAAGGTCGATACCCGCAGCGGCGGCGGCATGATGCGTCCAGTAGGGATTCCAGAGATGGGGCCGAGCCAGGCAGCAGAGATCCGCGCGGCCCGCCATCAGGATGGAATTCACGTGGTCCGGCTCGAAGATGTTCCCCACCGCCATGGTCATGACGTGCGCTTCGTTGCGGATGCGGTCGGCAAACGGGGTCTGAAACATGCGTCCATACTGCGGTCGGGCTCGCTCCGACGTCTGCCCCGCGGACACGTCGATGACGTCGCATCCGAGCTCCGCGAACGCGGACGCGACCTTCACCGCATCTTCCGGCTGGACACCGTCTGGGCCCACCCAGTCGTGAGCCGAGATCCGCACCGACATTGGCTTTTGCTGCGGCCAGACCGCGCGCATCGCCTGGAAGACCTCCAAGGGGTATCGAAGACGGCTCGCCAGGTCCCCGCCGTAGTCATCGGTGCGCCGATTGGTGAGGGGGGTGATGAACGCGGAGAGAAGATAGCCGTGGGCGCAGTGGAGTTCGAGCCAGTCGAAGCCACACGCATCCGCGCGACGAGTGGCCCGAACGAACTCCGCTTTGACCCGGTCCATGTCATCCCGGTTCATGGCCCGCGGGCGTTGGTTTCGGCCGGACCACGGGATTTCGGAGGGACCGATGATGGTCCAGTTGCCCTGCGCCAGCGGGGCATCCATCTCTTCCCATCCCACTTGGGTCGAGCCTTTCGGCCCGGAATGTCCGAGCTGAATCCCGATGGCGGAGGAGGTTTCTCGATGAACGAATTCGACGATGCGCCGCCACGCCGCTTCGTGGCCGTCGTCGTACAGCCCAGCGCACCCCGGCGTAATGCGCCCTTCGGGGGACACGCACGTCATTTCGGTCAAAACCAGAGCAGCGCCCCCTTTCGCCCGCTCGCCGTAGTGGACGAGGTGCCAGTCGGTGGGTGTCCCTCCGACGGACCGGTATTGGGCCATGGGAGAGACCACCACGCGGTTCGACAGCTGCAGCTCCCGGACGGAAAGGGGCGTGAACATCGGAGGACGGGGACCCGTCCCTCCGGTGCGTTCGTGAAACCACGCTTCCGCCGAAGCGAGCCATTCAGGGTCCCGCAGGCGAAGGTTCTCGTGGCTGATGCGCTGAGACCGCGTCAGAAGGCTGTAGACGAACTGGGGGGCTTCGAAGTCGAGATAGCGTTCGACCTGTTCGAACCACTCGAGCGAATTCTTGGCCGCGTTCTGAAGGCGGAGGACCTCGGTGCGCCGCGCTTGTTCGTATCGGGCCAGGGCCGTCGAAACATCGGCCTCGTCGGTGAGGGCGGAAGCGAGCTCGATGGCGCTTTCGATGGCGAGCTTCGTGCCGGATCCGATGGAGAAATGGGCGGTGGCCGCGGCATCTCCCAGCAGCACCATGTTCCGGTGATACCATCGTTCACACAGGACTCGAGGGAAGCTCAGCCATGCGGAGCCGCGAATGTGGTCTGCGTTGCTCATGAGCCCGTGGCCACCCAGGTGCTCCGAGAAGATCGACTCGCAGGTACGGATCGATTCGGCCTTGTCCATCGCACCGAAACCAAACCTGCGATACGTCTCCTCCGTACATTCGACGATGAACGTCGCTGTATCCGAGTCGAACTGATAGGCGTGGGCCCAGACCCAGCCTTGATGGGTGCGCTCGAAGATGAAAGTGAAGGCATCGTCGAACTTCTGATGGGTTCCGAGCCAGACGAACTTGCACGTGCGGATGTCGACGTCGGGCCGGAATGCGGCTTCATGCTCCCGACGAACCATCGAGTTCAAGCCATCCGCGCCTACGATGAGGTCGAACTGCGCGTACTCCTCGGTCGTCGTCACTTCGCGTTCAAAAACGAGCTCGACGCCCAGCTCCCGCGCACGGCTCTGCAGGAGCTGAAGGAGTTTCTTCCGGCCGATGCCGCAGAAGCCGTGACCTGACGAGACGCTTCGGACGCCCCTCCGAACCACCGCAATGTCATCCCAGTAGGCGAAGTGGGACCGTATCTCGGCAGCGCTCACCGGGTCGTTGGACTCGAGATGGTTCAGGGTCTCGTCGGAGAGCACGACGCCCCAGCCGAAGGTGTCGTCGGGTCGATTGCGCTCCACCACGACCACCTCGTGTTTCGGGTCTCGAAGCTTGAGAGAGATGGCCAGGTACAGACCGCCTGGGCCACCCCCAAGACACGCAACGCGCACCGCCCTAACCTAGGGAGGAGGCCTGAGATGCCCAAACAAATTGCATGGGGCTGTCCTCCGACCGTACCTTCCTTCGCCATGACGCCCGAGCAAGCTCGCCAAAAACCCGCGGAATGGGTCTGGGAAGACCCGTTCCTTCTGGAGGAGCAACTTCTGCCGGAAGAGCGGATGATACGTGACGCGGCGCGTGGGTATGCGCGAGAGGCCCTCGCCCCCAGGGTGGTGGAGGCCAACCGGAGTGAGGTGTTTCATCGGGAGATCATGAGCGAGATGGGGGCGCTCGGCATGCTGGGGTGCACCATCCCCGAGGCCTACGGAGGCGCTGGATCGAGCTACGTGGTGTACGGGCTGATCGCCCGCGAGGTCGAGCGCATCGATTCGGGGTACCGGAGCGCCATGTCCGTGCAGTCGTCGCTGGTCATGCATCCGATCCATGCCTACGGCACCGAGGCGCAGCGCCAGAAGTACCTTCCCAGTCTGGCCAAGGGAGAATCGGTGGGCTGCTTCGGTCTCACGGAGCCCGACCATGGATCGGATCCGGGCTCGATGGTCAGCCGGGCGCGGCCCGCCGACGGGGGCTACCTCCTCTCGGGGTCCAAGAACTGGATCACCAACTCGCCCATCGCCGACGTCTTCATCGTCTGGGCGAAGTCGGAGGCCCATGGCGGCAAGATCAAGGGGTTCATTCTGGAGAAGGGAATGGATGGCCTGGAAGCCCCGAAGATCGAAGGCAAGTTCAGCCTCAGAGCTTCGGTCACTGGCATGATCCAGATGGATGATGTTTTCGTTCCAGAAGAAAATCTGCTGCCTCACGTCCAGGGACTGGCCGGGCCGTTCGGGTGCCTGAATCGCGCTCGGTACGGTATCTCCTGGGGATCCATGGGGGCGGCCGAGGCGTGCTGGCACGCCGCGCGAACCTACGTCTTGGAACGCACCCAGTTCGGGCGCCCGCTCGCCGCGAATCAGCTGATCCAAAAGAAGCTCGCCGACATGCAGACCGAGATCGCGCTGGGCCTGCAGGGCAGCCTGCGCCTGGGGCGGCTCTTCGACGAGGGGAGAGCCGCGAGCGAACTGATCAGTATGCTGAAGCGGAACAACTGCGGGAAGGCGCTGGAGGTTGCGCGCCACGCGCGGGACATGCTCGGCGGCAACGGGATCTCCGACGAATATCCGGTGATGCGCCACGTCATGAACTTGGAGGCCGTCAATACCTACGAGGGTACCCACGATATCCATGCTTTGATCCTGGGCCGGGCGCAGACCGGCATTCAGGCCTTCACGTCTTGATGGTGCGGGGTCCGGCATCGGGTCCGACCGGAGCCGTGACCGTTCAACGCCGCGACCAGCTCCACCCGATTGGAGACCGACAAGCGCCGGTAGGCCTCCCGCAGGTGGCACCGGGCGGTTTCGTGCTGAATTCCGAGTCGGGCCGCGATCTCCTGAAGGGTCTCACCCTGCGCCGCCCGGAGCGCCACGCGTTTCTGAGCCCGGGTCAGAACATAGGCAGCGGAGATGCTGACCGGCCGGAGAGGCGTGACACATCCCATCAGAGCGTCCCCGGATGGACCGCCCATGCGGACCAGGTCCACATCCGCGCGTTCCAAGCGCACCGGCTGTGGGCGGGACTGCGCGGCAAACAAGGCCTCCAGGTCCCTGGGACCCAACAGCCGATGACAGGTCGAGGTCCGGAGTTGGACATGGTCTTCCGCGAGGAGCACGAACTGGGTCTGAATCTCCTCTAATCTCGGGATCACCGCCTCTCTGCGTACCGTCTCGAACAACTCCCGGGACTGGCTCCGAAGCCGCTTGAGCTGGCCCCAATCCGGTGCATGGCGGGCTGAGAGCAGCACCCACGCGACGACGTGGCTGGTGGTCATGACCGCGGCCCGCACCATGACGGGCTCGGGCGGAACGAGCTGGGCGAGGGCGGTCCGATCAGGCTCGGGGACCGGTTCGAAACCGGAGAGGGCGGCTCGGGTCGGGCACCGGACGCCATCGCTGCTCAGGCTCACGGTTCGATAGGGCAGTCCCTGGTTGATCCCGGAGCCGGCGACCACCCACCGGCTGGTCCGAATGCCGTCTCGGCCCTCACCCAGTTCCACCAAGGCCGACCAGGTGGCCCCGGACCGGATTCGGAGCAGCTCGAGGCCGCTTTCCAGCGAGGGTGCAGGGGAGGAGAGGCCGGAATCATGCACGGTCGTGGTCATGGAGAGCCGTAAGGCAAGGGTTGTGCCGTCTGGAGAAAAGCCGAGTTGTCGAAGATCCGTCTCACCTGAACGGAGGTTGGCACGTGGCTCGGGTGTGTCATCGCGGCACGTGGCACGCGCTGAGGGACGAGCCGGCGCCGCCCTCCGATCCCTGCACCTCGGGAGATGGAGCCCGTCTCGGGGTTCAAAGCCTGCAATCCTTCGTACCCGAACCCGAGGCCAGGCTAGCCTCGCGCATGGCCTTTCGCACCGAAAGCCTGGGCATGCCGTGGCCCACTCAGGATCCCTTCCTTTTCTGCGTCCATCATCTCGATGCGTATCCCCGAGGGGACGCTCGCATGGGTCCGGACGCGTCGCTCGAGGGCCGCGACCTGGGTATGGACTTCGAACTTCGGGATGGGTTTCGCATGTACCACGGCCAGGTCGTGCCAGGCTTTCCTGCCCACCCGCATCGCGGGTTCGAGACCGTCACCCTCGCACGCCAGGGGCTCATCGACCATGCCGACTCTCTGGGCGCTACCGCCCGGTTCGGTCGCGGCGACGTCCAGTGGATGACTGCGGGGCAGGGCATCCTGCATAGCGAGATGTTTCCGTTGGTCCACCAGGACCGGTCGAATCCAGTGGAGCTGTTCCAGATCTGGCTGAACCTTCCCGCCCGGAACAAGCTGACCGCGCCTCACTTTGCGATGCTGTGGGCGCCGGATATCCCGATCCATCGCGTTGCGGACACTCGCGGCCGCATCACCACGTTGGTGACCGTCGCCGGACCGTACGACGGTCAGGTCCCTCCTTCGCCGCCGCCTCGGTCCTGGGCGTCGGAACCCGAAAGCGACGTTGCGATCTGGACGCTACGACTCGAAGCAGGGGCCAGCTTCCAGGTTCCCCACGCTTTGGGCGGCGAAACTCGCCGTTCCCTCTATTTCTTTTCAGGAGACCGCATCCGCGTGGATGGGGAGGAGGTCGAAGCGCACATGGCGCTCCATTTCGATGGCGGTTCGGCCATCGAGCTGGAGAATGCCGACGCCGAGAGCGAGCTCCTGATGCTCCAAGGCCGCCCCATTGGCGAAGCCGTGGCCCATCACGGCCCCTTCGTGATGAACACGCGAGAGGAGCTCGTACAGGCCATCTTGGACTACGAGAAGACCGGTTTCGGTGGATGGTCGTGGTCCACCTCGGAACCGGTTCATCCCCGGGAGGCGCGTCGCTTTGCGCGCCACGCCGATGGTCGGACCGAAGAGGGGCCGTACTAAAGAAGTCCTCCCGCCCGCTGTCGGCGGGCCTCCCACAACGCGATCCCGGCCGCCGTGGACACGTTCAAAGACCGAACCACCGACGGCTCCATCGGGATGGAAGCGCGCAAGAGCCTTCGTCTCAGTTTTTCCGGGAGGCCACGCCCCTCGGAGCCGAGCACCAGGGCAACCGGCCTTCGCAGGTCCAAGCTCCAAACGGGTTGCTCCGCCTCGGCCGTCAAGGCGACGAAGAGGGTGTCTGGCAGCCGACGGTGAAGCTCATCGAAATCCACCCAGCGACTCGGCTTCACCGCCGGCCAATAGTCGAGCCCGGCGCGTCGGGCGCGCTTGTCATCCAGGGTGAAGCCGAGTGGACCCACGAGGTGAAGCTGAGCCCCGGCCGCCAAACAGCTTCGCCCGATGTTGCCCGTGTTCCAGGGAATCTCGGGCTCGACGAGGACGACGTGGAGGTCGTCGCGCGACATGGCCGCGGTTTCCGAAAACCTCAGGGCGCGAGGGCGGCGTTGGATTCGCCAGCGGCCGCGGATGAGCTGGGAAGCTTCGCGACCCGCTGAACGAAGGACTGCCAGGCTTCGATGACCTGCTGGTGGAGGACCGCTACCTCGTGATGGAGGCGTCCGCGTCGACCTTCCAGCATCGAACGGAGCTCGTCGCGGAGCTCCGCATCTCGCGGCGACGCGATCTTCTCGGGATGGCCCCGACCGAGCTGAAAGCCGACGTCATACACAATCTCGGCAAAATCCTCCGGGTCGCCGAGGTCGCCCTCGGCGTCCATCTCCAGATAGCTGGGCTGCCAGTCGTGCATCCAAAACGAGCGATCATCGATGCGGGCGTAGCCGAGGTACCGCTCGGGGACCGGCTCGAATCGGGACCGGACCGCCAGGACGCGAACCGGGTCCACCCGCTCCGCGCCGTCCGTACATCCGCCGGGACCGAGGCTCTGTAGTTCCTTCGCCTCGAATATCACGTCGTCTTCGTCTCGGACGGTCGGCCCTTCCACCCGAATCAGATATTTTTCGCTCAGTGCAGAGCCGATTCCGAGACCAAATCCCCCCAACTTCTTGATGGCAAAAAAGTCGGCTTCTTCGCCGAAGTCGGAAGACCGACGGATCCTCGCGAAGCTGATGGCCAGCGCTTCCCGGACTCGGGCTTCGAGTTCCGGCTCGAGCGGCATCATGAGGGCGGTGGACTCGCGGAGGAAGGCGACGGGATCCACCGGGTTACCGGCCCTCAGTTGCGCGACCAACGCGGGGTCTTCCGGTCGCGCTGAGGGGTCGGCCAGGGCGTCTTGGTAGCCGTCCAGGAAGGACTCGTAAAGACTGGGCGCCATGGGCGTCCAGCCTTGGTGGTGAGCGGTCAAGTAGATCGACACGCCAAACCGAACCAAGTCCAGGATCGGCGGGCCGGTGGTGGCGGCGTCGAAGTCCACCAGTCCGCGGGTCCGCGAAGTAATGGCGTATTGCTCGACATGGGCGTCGCCGTGCAGGTTGACGGTGGGCATGGCGGGAAGAAGGTCCCGAAAGCATCGACAGACCGCTTGGGTGAACCGTCGGTTGATGAAGCGATAGTAACCGTGGGGACTGCTCAGAATGCGCTTGAGGAGACCCGGGTTGTCCGAGAAGTCGTGTTGGGCTGGGTCGGCCCAAAGCGCGTTCTGCTGAGGGAAGCTCGCTTGCGCTGCCTCGACCTCCGATCGCGAAGGTTGCGCGACGGGCGGCGTTGTGGCCGATGTGGAGATCGAGGGCGAGGTCCCGGCGCAGCCGGCCAGGAAGAGCGCGGTCGCCAGCCAACATTTCATCCATTGGAGTTAAACCGCTTCCAAACAGAAGGTCCAGAGCGGACCAAAGTCCGCAGTCGTCCTTAACTGGGTCCGGCGCACTTGTAAGTCAGGGGAAGGCGAAAGAGGGTCAGAGGCGGGTTTGTCGGGGTGAAGCGCGCTAGAGGTCCGAGTGCGCGGTGCGTGACGACGATTCCACGCGGGGCCGGCATCATGTCAGTGGACCGGCCTTTCCCGAGGCCCGGTATCCGGTTGTGGCGCCCGATTGACGGAAAGCGTCGCAAGACGGAGGCTTCGTTGACGCAGGGTGCCGCCTGATTTGAGGAACATCGCATGCGGTCTGTCGATGTTGCAGTGGTTGGCGCGGGGACGGCGGGCCTCGCGGCGTATCGGGCGGCTCGTGCTCACACCGACCGGGTCCTGTTGCTCAATGGCGGGCCATACGGAACCACGTGTGCCCGGGTCGGGTGCATGCCGTCCAAGCTCTTGATCGCGGCGGCGGATGCGCATCATCACGTCGATCTGGCGCCGAAGTTCGGGGTGCACGTCGACGGTTCGATTCGCGTCGATGGACGCAAGGTCATGGACCGGGTGAAGTCGGAGAGAGATCGCTTCGTGGGCTTCGTCCTGGAATCGGTGGAAGACATCCCGGCCGAACACCGAAAGGTGGGTTACGCCCACTTCGAGTCTCCTCATCGGCTCAGAGTGGATGACGGGACGGAAGTCGAAGCCGATCGTATCGTCATCGCATCAGGCTCGCGCCCGACGGTACCTCCGATGCTGGAGCCGGCCAAGGACCGGATCCTCGTCAACGACGACGTGTTCGATCTGGATGCGGTTCCCGAGTCGGCGGCGGTGTTCGGGGGAGGGGTCATCGGACTCGAACTCGCTCAGGCTCTTCACCGTCTCGGCTGCCGAGTGCGCCTGTTCGGTCGCGACGGCCGGGTCGGACCGCTGACGGACCCGGTGGTGCAGTCGGAGGCTCGCGCCATCTTCGAGGGCAACATGCCGTTCCATTCCGACATCAAGGTGGAGCGGGTGGCCCGAGATGGTGACCACGTGGCGGTGACCTTCGAGCTCGACGGTCAAACCACGACCGAGCATTTCGATGTCATCCTCGCCGCCACCGGCCGACGTCCGAACTTGGACCTCATCAAGGTGGAAAACGCCGGGGTCGACCTCGATGACCGAGGCATTCCGCGGTTCGACCCATTCACGATGCAGTGCGGTGAGAGTCACGTGTTCATCGCGGGCGACGTGGACCACCAGCTTCCGCTCCTTCACGAAGCAGCAGACGAAGGGAAGATTGCAGGGGACAATGCCGGTCGTTTTCCCGACGTTCGGTGCGGCCTCCGGCGCTCGCCCCTTTCCATCGTCTTCACGGATCCCAACATCGCGATGGTGGGTCGAACCCATCGAGAGCTGGCGGCCGACATCGAATCGGGACGGGTGGTGACCGGGGAGATCCGATTCGAGGATCAAGGACGGAGCCGGGTCATGCTGATGAACGAGGGCATTCTTCGGGTGTATGCGCGCCAAGGCACCGGCGAGTTCTTGGGAGCAGAGATGGTCGGGCCCCGCATGGAGCATGTGGCACATCTCCTCGCGTGGTCCCATCAAGCGAAGCTCACCGTGCCGGCCATGGTCGACATGCCGTTTTACCACCCGGTGATCGAGGAAGGCCTTCGGACCGCGCTGCGCATGACCGCCAAGAGTCTCAAGATGGGGCTTCGGCCACCTCCAAACTGCTTGGATCTCGGCCCCGGCGGCTGACTGCGTCCATCCGACGGCCTCTTTCGCCCACGACCCTTGACGCCGTGGACGCGCCGGACCAGATCCGGGCCATGTCGATGTGGAATGCGTCGGTGCCGCAGATGGCGAAGATGCTTCGTAATCTGGATGGGTTCTTGGAAAAGGCCGTGCAGTACGCGGCCGAGCGGGGGTTCGACCCGGACAACTTCGTGGGCCTTCGGTTGGCGCCGGACATGTTTCCGCTTTCGGGACAGATTCAGGCCGCCTGCGACACCGCCAAGTTTCTGGCTGCCCGCTTGGCCGGTGTGGACGCCCCCCACGACGCAGACGACGAGGCCACGATGGAGGCGCTCCGGGCGCGGATCCGGTCCACCCTCGGATATCTAGAGGGTTTCTCAGAGGCCCAGTTCGAAGGCTCCGCCACGAAACCGGTGACGCTTCGTTTCCTGTTGGGCCGCATCTCCCGGGGCGCCGACTACATGAACGAGTTTGCCCTTCCAAACTTCTACTTCCACGTCACGACGGCCTACGCCATCCTGCGCTCGAGCGGCGTCGCCCTCGGAAAACGAAGCTTCATCGGCGAGATGAAGCTGGAAGAGGCGTGAGGGCGGGCGCCGTGCAGCGAAGGCTCGCAGCCACACTCCTTTTTGTCGGTTTGATCACGGTTTCCGCACTTTCGTGTGCGCACGCGCAGGTGCCAGAACATCACGCCATGGGGGGCATTCAGATCGCGACCGAGGGCGTCGTTCGGGTCGAGCCAGACCTGGCTTCGGTGTCCCTGGCCGTGCAGTCCAAACGGACCCAAACCCTCGAACAGGCTCGGGCCGAAGCGGCAGAAGCGATGGCCGCGGTCCTGAAAACGCTCGGGGCCAAAGGCGTCGCGTCCAACGATATCCAGACCACCGGTCTTCGGGTGGGACCGGAATACGACTACGTAGAGCGAGAGCGACGCCTGGCCGGCTACGTCGGTCGTCATCAGGTGCAGGTCACGTTGCGCAATCTCGAGGAGGTCGGGCCGGTGGTCGATGCAGCCCTAGCCGCGAGTCGCGATGCTGGACAGCTTCAGGGTATCCGATTCGGGATCGCCAAACCGGAAAGAGCCCGAGCAGAAGCCCGTTCCGACGCTCTCGCTCGAGCGACGAGGGCAGCAAGACAGATTGCAGAAGAATCTTCTCTTCAGCTCGGGCCGATCTTCGCCGTGACCGAACATCCGGACGAAGGGACGGGTCCATCGCCGCTGGCCTTGAGCCGGGCAGAAGGGTCGTCCACGACGCGGGTCGAAGCAGGAACGATTGAGGTCCGAGTTCGTTTGACCGTGAGTTGGTCCGTTCGTTAGCCACTCTAGAAGGCGGCCACGCGTGCGGAAAATCCAAACTACAATCTGTCCCCCGGTTTTCATCACGTCAGCCGGACTTCTGATAGCATTCATCTCTTTCGGCGTCTTTCAGACCGAGACCGCCGCATCGGTGCTTCCGTGGATTCTCGACACCGTCAGTACGAGTTTCGGATGGCTCTACGTGGTAGCGGTGGCGTCGTTCATCTTGTTTTCCTTGTATCTCCTCTTGAGCCCGTACGGCAGCATTCGTCTCGGGGATGACCACGAGCGTCCCGAATTCTCAATGCTGACCTGGTTCAGCATGCTGTTCAGCGCGGGGATGGGCATCGGCCTGGTGTTCTATGGCGTCGCGGAGCCGATGCTGCATTACGCCGAGCCGCCCCTTGGCGAGGGCGGCACCGCCGCGGCGGCGGAAGCTGCGTTGCCGCTCTCCATGTTTCATTGGGGCATTCATGCTTGGGCCATCTACGTTCTGATGGCGCTCTCCATCGCTTACTTCGCCTACCGACGGAAGCTTCCCCTCGCTTTACGGTCCTGTTTCTATGGCCTCCTCGGCGACCGCATCTATGGCTGGCCCGGACACCTCATCGACATCTGTGCAGTATTTGGAACCCTCTTCGGCCTCGCGACGTCGCTGGGCCTGGGTGCGATGCAGGTGAGCGCGGGTCTGGAGTATCTGTTTGGCGTGCCCCACACGACGTCAACGCAGTTGGTGCTGATCGCCGTCATCACGGTGTGCGCCGTGATTTCGCTGGTGACGGGCGTCCACAACGGGATCCGTCGACTGAGCGAACTCAACATGATCTTGGCCGCTCTTTTGATGATGTTCGTCTTCCTGACCGGGCCCACGCTGTTCTTGGTCAACGCCGCCTTCGAGAACTTGGGCGGGTACGCCACGACGATCCTGCAGCGAACCTTCAAGATCGGCATCATCCGGCCCGATGAAGCGGATTGGATCCGCTCTTGGACGCTCTTCTATTGGGGTTGGTGGATCGCGTGGTCCCCGTTCGTCGGGATGTTCGTGGCCCGGATCTCCCGAGGCCGAACGATTCGCGAGTTCATCCTCGGCGTCCTCCTGGCTCCGACTGCGGTGACGCTGGTGTGGTTCACGGTCTTTGGGGACACCGCCATCTATCTCGAACGGTTTGGAGGAGGAGGGATTGCGGACGCAGTGTCGGCTGACGTGTCCACCGCCATCTACGTCATGCTGGAACGCCTTCCGCTCTCCGGCGTGACCAGCTTTTTGGCCGCTGGCGTGGTGGCGGTCTTCTTCGTGACCTCCTCGGATTCCGCCTCCTTCGTGGTGGACATGCTCACGTCGGGGGGACATCCGAACCCTCCGGTCTGGCAGCGGATATTCTGGGCCACGGCGGAAGGGGCATGCGCCGGCGTGCTGCTGTACGCCGGAGGTCGCGAGGCTCTGACCGCGCTTCAGGCCGCCGTGATCAGCATCGGTCTTCCGTTTTGTGTCGTGCTCTTGGCGATGTGCGTGAGCCTATGGCTCGCGCTGCGGTCCGACCTCCAGACAGGCCTCAGCCGCCAATCCGAGGGTCGGCACGGGCCGCGCGCGGCGGAGACCGACCGTCAATCTGGCGACCGGGGTCAGTCCGAAGACCGGGCTCGGAGCCCCGCCCCCCGAGCGCTTCCCTGATAGAACAAGGTCTGGTGCTCGAGGGTCCGCTTCCAGCTTTCCACCACCGCATTGGGACCGAGTTCGACGCTGTCGACGCCGCATCGCAGCAGGTACTTGAACTGGTCGGCCACGACGTGGCCGGTGACGCGGATCTGACCTCGAAATCGGAACCGCGTTCGCAGCAACCGGGCCTGACTAAACGCTCTTCCGTCCTTGAAGGTCGGCATGTGCAAGACCACAAGATTCAGGCGGGGGAGGAACGGTGCGAGGCGCTCTGGTTCATCAGAGGATTCCAGCCGAACGCCCTTTTGAACGTCCCGCGCCCCGAGCGTGTCGGCTTCCTGCAGCCATCGCGTCAAGCTCACGGTGAAGGGTCCCGATGTCGGTACCTCTTCTTCATCGGACACATGGGTCCACTTATCGGTCTGAAGCCCGTCAGGCGTGAACAGTGGCATATGCGTGCTCCTTGAATGCCTCGACACCCACTCGCCGGACCGTTTCAATGAAGGTTTCGTCGTCCCGCCGGAGCTCGACGAAGCGTTCCAAGATCCGCTCCACCACCTCCGGCACCTCCTGAAGCGGGACCGCCGGTCCGAGGACTCGGGCCAGAGCCGCCTGCTCATCGGCGCTCCCGCCGAGGGCGATCTGGAAGTTCTCCACGCCTCGCTTATCGATGCCCAAGATCCCGATGTTGCCCACGTGGTGGTGACCACACGCGTTGATGCAGCCCGAAATGTTGATGGAGAGGGGGCCGAGCTCGGCTGACGCACCATTCAAACGCCGGCTCAGTTCCTGGGCCAGCGGGATGGAGCGCGTATTGGCCAGGCTGCAGTAGTCCATGCCTGGGCAGGCGATGATATCGGTGACCTGAGCAAAGTTCGCGGTGGCGAGACCGATATCGGAGAGGCCCTCCCACACCGCCCGCAGGTCGGCCTGCGCGACGTGGGGCAACGCGAGGTTCTGTTCGTGGGTCACGCGGATTTCGCTCCGAGCATAGCGGTCCGCCAGGGCTGCCACGGCCCGCATCTGATCCGAAGACGCGTCACCTGGAATGCCCCCGGGCGGCTTCAAAGAGATCACGGCAATGGCGTGGCCGGCTACCTTGTGGGGAAGCACGTTCGCCTTGACCCACTCCTGGAAGGCCGTGGGGCCTTCCGGCACTCCACCCTCGACCGGGTCCGGACCATCATCGAAGAAGGAGGCGACGCGTGCCCATTCCGAGTCCGGAACGTCCACGTCCACGGCGTCGCCTTTCATGTCTTCGAACTCCTGCTCGACCTCGTCCCGGAAGGCTTCGGCTCCCAAGGCCGCGACCAGAATCTTGATCCGAGCCTTGAAGATGTTGTCCCGACGACCGTGGCGGTTGTAGACCCGGAGAATTGCGTCCAGGTACGAGAGAAGGTGATCGCGCGAAACGAAGCTTCGGATCTCGGATGCCAGATGAGGAGTCCGGCCCTGTCCGCCTCCCACGAAGATTTTGAAGCCGATGGCTCCATCTTCTTCACGGCGGACCACCTGAACCCCGATGTCGTGCACCGCGAGCGCCGCGCGGTCCTTCGGACTGGCGGTGACGGCGATCTTGAACTTTCGAGGCAGAAAGAGATACTCCGGATGGAACGTAGACCACTGCCGGATGACCTCGCAGGTGACCCGTGGATCCTCGATCTCGTCCGCGACCGCGCCCGCGAAGGGGTCCGAGGTCACGTTCCGGATACAGTTTCCGCTGGTTTGAATCGCGTGCATCTCGACGTCGGCGAGTTCGCTGAGAAGATCCGGAACCTCCGGGAGCTTCGGCCAGTTATATTGAATGTTTTGGCGCGTGGTGAAGTGCCCGTAGCCGCGGTCGTAAATGTCCGCGATCCGTGCCAACCGGTTGAGCTGCTTCGAGGAGAGTGTCCCGTACGGGATGGCGACCCGAAGCATGTAAGCGTGGAGCTGCAGATACAAGCCGTTCATCAACCGAAGAGGCTTGAACTCGTCCTCGGTCAGTTCGCCGTTCACACGGCGACGTACTTGGTCTCTGAACTCTTCGACGCGTTGGTCGACAATTTGGCGATCGATGGTGTCGTAACGATACATGGTGGTCCTCAATGTCGAGTCAGGTCCGAGCGGACGGTGGGGCCTCGGCTGCGGATCTGCTCTCGAAAGCGACGGGCTGATACCCGTCCATCTTCCACTGAAACGTCTATGGTCGTCAGAGCGACCACTTCATTTCGAGCTTCGCTCTCTCGGGCTTCTGATTCGGGGGACTCAGATTCAACGAACGGGAGCGCTTCCGACAACCGCTCCGTCCACCCCCCTCGGCCCCAGAACACGACGGCGCCATCTCCGAGGCGCTGGGCGGTCAAGACTTTGGGATTCATGAAACCTCCGAGACGTCGTTCATCGACATCGATTTCGGGCCAGGCGCGCGAAGATCCAGCTCGGCCACCGAACCGATCACCATGGTGACGGGGGCGCCGGCCGACTCGAACCCCTCTCGCCCCAGAGCCGAAAGCAGGGTTCGGTGGTCGTGGGCTTTTTCGGTGGTGGCCCCCGCCGTCAACACGACGGGCGTGTCGGGCGACCAGCCCCGGTTCAGCATCAACGCGGCAATGGCTTCGCGGTGGCCGAAGCCCATCAGCACCACGACCGTGGCGCTTCCGGGGGCCAAGCTGGAAAGAATGGGGCCGTATGCCGCCTCGCTGTGGCCGGACACCGTCACCGCGCCGGAGGCTCGACCGCGATGAGTGACCGGTACGCCGGCGAAGGCGGGAGCCGACACCGAAGAGGACACTCCCGGCACCACTTCGAAGGGCACGCCCGCTTCCAACAGGGCGACCGCTTCCTCTCCCCCCCGCCCGAAGACGAAGGGGTCCCCGCACTTCAAGCGAACGATGTGCTTCCCTTCCCGGGCATGTTTGATCAGGAGCCCGTTGATGGTTCTCTGACTCATGGAGTGTCGACCGGCCCGCTTGCCCACGAAGAAGCGCTGGGCCCGGGCTGCGTGGTCCAAGATCGACGTTTCGATCAAGGCGTCGTGAAGGACGAGGTCGGCTTTCTTCAACCGGTCGACCGCTCGAAGCGTGAGCAGCTCCGGATCGCCAGGTCCGGCGCCGACCAGGGATACGAAACCCTTCATGCCCGGTGCTCCTCGTGGGGACCAGCCGGCGTTTCGGACGCCTGATACCAGTCGTTGATGGCTCGGAGGAGGGCCGGTCGTCGCTCGTGGAACGGGATCTTTTCCGACTTCCAGCGATGCCTGAGCTCACCGGCGATGCTCAGCCATCCGTCGAGATCGTCCGGAAGCAGACGCTCCAGACCTCGCCGAACCAATGCGGTCAGGGCCGGTGCCGTGCCGTTGCTCGAGATGGCGAAGGTCATCCCGGCTTTGCGAATCACCGACCCCAGGTACACGTCGGCGGATTTGAGATCGTCGACTGCGTTCACGAAGAGCCTGCGTTCTTGGCAAGCCCGCTTGACGTCCCGATTTACATCCGGCGGAGCCGCGGCGACCACGTACCACGCACCGTCGAGGTCGTCGGCCAGAAATCCCCGCCGGATGACCCGGACCGGGAACCGTTCGATTTCCTGTCGGACGTTCGGAGCCACGACCCACACGTCGGCTCCCGCTTCCACCAAAGCCGGAACCTTCTCGGCCGCCATCGCGCCCCCGCCCACCACCACGACCTTCTTGTCGCAGAGCTTCAAGAACACCGGGAAGACGTCATTCACACAACCGCTGCCTCGGCATTGGCTGCAGTCCTTCATGGCAGTTTCCTCGCTTGCAAGGGAGCCTGCCGGTTCCAGTGAAGGCCGCATTCCCGCTTTTCGTGTCCCCGCCACCGGCCGGCGCGCAGATCTTCACCGGGCGCGACTTTGGTGGTGCAGGGCCGACAACCGACGCTCGGGTAGCCATCGTCGAACATCGGGTTGTAGGGCACCTCGTGGTGCTTCAGGTAGTGTCGGACCCGGGCCAGCGGCCAATCCGCCAGGGGAGCCAGCTTGGTAACCTGGAATCGGTCGTCCTCGCCGACCTTCGGGGTGCTCGCCCGTTCGGGCGTCTGTTCCCGTCGAACGCCGGTGATCCAGGCCTGTGATCCGCTCAGAATGCGGCGCAACGGCTCCAACTTGCGAAGGTCGCAGCAGAGATCCGGTTCCCGTTCCCACAGACGGTCGCCGTGGCGCTCGGTCTGGGCCTCCAGGCTCAGGGCGGGCGACATGCCCTCGATCCGAAGGTCGTACCGTTCCTCCAGCCGGCGCCAGGTCCGGAGGGTTTCTCGGAAGAAGAGGCCGGTATCGAGGGTCACGATGCGGATCGGCAGGCGATGACGGCCGATCATGTCCACCAACACGCTTCCCTCCAGCCCGAATGCGGTGGTCAGGACCAGCTGGTCGCCGAAATGTTCGGAGGCGGCGCGAAGGAGGTCGACCGGAGAAGCGGAGCCGAACACCCGCTCGGCTAGGGCAGTACCCCCTTCGAAGACACGTCCCAGCGCCAGACCAGTTGCCGAAAAAGACCCAAAAGAATTATGGTTTTCGCCAGAAGCAACGTTCGTCATGACGGCATCCATAAGATGTCGTCCGCGATAGCAGACGAATGAGCCGGATGCATCGAAATTCTGCCTCGGCCGGATTTCTGGGTGTACCCGCCGGTGCGCACGGGAAGGAACGAACTCCGAAAGTGGTGGTGGGCAAAGGATTCGAAGCCTCGGGGCCGGAGACAGACATTTCGTCTGCCGTTGCGAACAACCTCGCACGCATTCGCGCGGAGAGGGGACTTTCCCTCGCTCAACTTTCGGAAGCTTCGGGGGTGAGCCGAGCGATGCTCAACCAGATCGAACGGGGCAAGAGCGCCCCGACCATCAACGTGGTCTTCAAGATCACCACCGCGCTGTCCTTGCCGTTTTCGGCTCTTCTGACCCGGCAGACCGATGGGCAGGCCCAGGTCATGCGCGCGGACCGATCGTGGCAGCTCCGGTCGAAAGACGGCGCGTTCTCGTCCCGAGCGCTCTTTCCCCTCGAGGGTCCCAGAGGGACGGAGTTCTATGAGCTTGAGATCGAGCCGAAGGCGGTGGTGCCCTCGGAGGCCCATCGTCCCGGGACCACCGAGAACCTGGTGGTCAACCGAGGCGCCTTGGTGCTCACCGTGAACGAGGAGTCCCACACCCTGGAGGCCGGGGACGCCATCGTCTTCGCGGCCGACAAGGACCACATCTACGAAAACCCCAGCGACCAGCCCTGCCTGGCGTACCTGGTGATGACCTACGCGTGATGCAACGGCCCCCGGACCGGAACGGCATCGCGGCGTTGGATGTCCGCCTTCCGGCTGCCATGGTCTTCGGGTGAACTACCAGCGGGCTCTGGACGCAGCGGTCGAGGCGGCACGGCTGGGCGGAGAGATCATTCGGGCCGAATTCGAGCGACCCGGAGGACCGCGTGGGGAGCCCGGAGCCTGTCCGGCCGACGTACGGGCCGAACAGCGCATCCGGCATCACCTGCGCACCGCATTTCCCGATTGGCAGTTTTACGGAGAGGAGACCGGCAGCACCGGTTCCCCGAGCGCCCATCATTGGCTGGTGGACCCGAACGACGGCACATGGAGCTTTCAACGAGGCGCCCGGGGCTCGTCGGTGTCCATCGCGCTGCTCTTTCGCGATCGCCTGGTGCTGGGGGTGGTCTTGGCTCCGAATCCCCCGATCGCCGGATGCGAGGAGGACCTGATCGCGTGGGCCGAGGGCACCGGACCGGCCACTCGAAATGGCAGGCCGGTCCGCCGTGTCTGGGCGGATGGTCTTTCTGCCCAGCAGACGGTGTTGTTGGCGGTGGGCGCAGACCGATGGGCGGAGGTGCATGCCCGGCGGGTGGAGCCGGCTCGATTCCGCGCCGTGAACAGCGTGGCCTATCGCATGGCCCTGGTGGCGGTGGGAGAAGGGGAGTGCGGAGTGACTCTGGCCGCGGCCACCGACTACGACTTCGCGGCCGCCCACGCCATCCTCCGAGGCGTGGGGGGAGACCTCGTGGGCGCCGATGGCCGTCCGATCCGCTACGGTCTCGAGTCGGGGGGCGTCGTCGACGCCGGGGGCCGCTGCTTTGGAGGAGGCGTCCGCAGCACCCTCGAGCTGTCTCGCCGGGATTGGGTGTCGACCCGAGGCGAAGCTCCGGTTCGAGGCTTGTGCCGCCCTTCTCCGGCCCGCATCTTCACCGGCGACCGGCGCCTTCTGGACCGCGCCCAAGGGCTGATGTTGGGCTTGGTGGCCTCCGATTCATGGTGCGCCACCGGGATGCGGGACGGTGACTTGCTGGCGGGCCAACCCACCGCCCGGACCGAAGGCGCCCTTCTGTTGGCTCGGGCGCTCCTGGCCGAGGACGGCTTCGTACCGAACTCCCTGCGCGACCTCTACGCGCGCTGGAGCGAGGTGTCCGAAGCGGAGGAGGTAGGTCCTTTGTATCGGGCTCCTCCGCTCGCGCTGGCCGCGTCGAAAGGACAGGCCGACCGATGGGCCCGGGAAGATGCGGCGCTCACCCATGGCGCGGGCCCCGCTCCGGCGAACGCGGTCTGGGTCTCGGTGCTCCAAGACGTGGTTCGAACCGGTGAGCCGGCAGTGGGACG
The DNA here is from genome assembly GCA_050331295.1 of Myxococcota bacterium. GTDB lineage: Bacteria > Myxococcota > Kuafuiibacteriia > Kuafuiibacteriales > Kuafuiibacteriaceae > Kuafuiihalomonas. The sequence goes on from JBHJGZ010000001.1 coordinate 329,573, forward strand.
CCGCGCCGAGCGCCTTTTTGCATGGGGGAGGGACCTGGCCGAATTGGCCGAGGCTTCGGACGTACAAGCGGGGGTCGAGGCCGCCTATCGGTTGAATGGATGCCGTCTGGCGGTGCTGACGGGGGCGGTCCTGGGAGCGCGATTCGGGGCTTCACGCCTGCCGTGGAGGTGGGTCGACCGTGTACTCACGTGTCGTCCGGCCCGGAGCTCTCCGCGACCACGCCCTCCCGAGGTATGGCCGGTGGACCTCCTCGTGGTCGCGGAGCAGCTCCTTCATCTGGCCGGTCGTGGGTCCGTCAGTTGATGCATCCGCATCCGCACCCGTCGTTGAAGACGGTCTCGCCTTCATCACAGGTCAACGTCACCCGCTCGCACACGGCGGTGGAAGTGCTGACGTACAGAACGTTCGGGCTCTCGGGGTCCGGGCAGCCCGCCTGCGCATCGGGCTCGATGCAGCCGCAGCCGCACTGATTGTCGAAGGGCTCGCAATCGGCCGGGCAGGTGAACTCGATCTGCTCGCAGATGGACACGTCCTCGCTCAGATAGTGCACCGAAGGGGACGTGGGATCCGGGCAGCTGTCCACGCACCCGCAACCTTCGACGCAGTCGAAGCGCTCTTGCCCCTCCGGACAGGTGAACTCCACGCCTTCACACACCTTGGGCTCGTCGCTCAGATAGAGCACGCCGGGATCCTCGGCATCCGGACAGGTCGAGGAGGTGGGGACGGCGACGCTCAGGGGGTCGCAACCGCACCCGCATGGCGAGTTGAACGGAACGAAATCCGGAGGACACTCGAACTCGATGGCCGAACACGTGAGGGCGTCGCCAGACAGGTAGATGACGTCGGCACCCATCGGGCAGTCGAGCTCCTGGCACTCGGGGGGGATCGCGGGGTCCGTAGGGTCGGCGGGGTCGGTCGGGTCCGAGGGCGAGTCCGTGGGCTGGCACTGGACCTCACGCGTGTAGCTGTTGGCTTCCTCGAAGCACGCGGTCACAACCACCGCCGTGGTCAAGCTGAGGAAGTACGGGATGATGGCTCTCATTTTGCTGTCTCTCCTATCCATGAACTAAGGGTCTCAAGGACCGAACTGAAGGCCGACGCGGACCGTGCCGGACCACGCCTCGGGTGAACGTTGGAAGGTTTCGATGAGGTCGGCGGTGGCTTGGGCAGCCTCCACGTCACCAAACGTGAAGCCGTCCGTGCCGCGGTCGTCCCACCATTCATAGACCACGGCGCCCTCGACGAAGAGGTCGACGTGTGGCTCGCCGGGCCGGGTGAGTTTCCACCGCAGCCCCACGACCGGTCCCACCGCCTTCCCCCAATGTCGGGCGGTGATTTCTCCGTCTGGAACCGACGCGAATCCGATGACGCGGCCACTGACCCGGCTGCGGACCGGCACCAGCCGACCCGTCTCACTGGTGAAATCCACCAGCTGCCGCATGAGTTGGCCGTCGACGCCGATGTAGGGTCGGATCCCCTGGTTCCCGGTCAGGGTCAGCCGCGCCGATAGGCCGAAGGTGTACCGACGGGACGAAGGCTCCGAAAAGCCTTCGATTCCGGCAAAGGGATCGGTGTCCAAACCACCGAACAGCACCTCGCCGAACGCGCCGATCATGAATCGACTTCCGAACTCGGCACCGATGAGACCCCCGACCCCGAACGCCAATTCGGGAATCACCGACTCCGATTGGGTTCGGTAAAACGCCTCGCCGTAGTAGCCCACCAGACCGGTTCCGTAGAGGCGGAGGACCGGCCCGGTGAAGTTTTTCGGCTCCGACGCGGGTTCGTAGATATACGTCTGACCGAAGGCTGAAGCGCTCACCATGAGCGCGGCCATCCCTCCTAAACGCGAGATGAACATCACTCAGTTCTACTTCCTCCATTCCGGAACGGTCTGAAAAAACCACACTCTCGACGGGTCTCTGGAATGCCATTCAGTGGAACGACTGACATTCCTAGTGAAAACGCTAGGCAATACGGGAACGCGTTCGCGGTGCGGTCGAGGAGCCCGTTCGACGCCTGACAAACATGTCGTGAGGTGTGGCGATGCTTTGCGGTTTGGCACCGCCATCCGAACGCCGGCCGATGGCTCATTCTCGAATGCAAGCTGAGTTGCGCAAAGAAGAGGCCCGGAAGCCCCTTCACCCCGCTTGGCTCCGAGAAAACCCACTGCTAGGCCGGGTGCCCATGAAACGATGGTGCGCGGGGACGACGGGCGCGATGTGGGCGGTGATGGCGAGCTCGTGTGCTTCGACCCTTCCCGAACCCCCTCCCTGGCCCAGCGACACGCCGACCTACGCAACGGTCAGATTGGTCGAGCCAGAGGCCGGCTTTCAGCGAACCCCCCTTCCGGCCGAGTTTGCGCAAGTGGTTCGAAGAACGGTCCAAGACGCCCTGATCCGGCGGGGCTACCATCTGGCGCTACCCAGGGAGACCCCCGATCTTCTGGTCTGGGAGGGGGCTGGGCGCCGAACGGAAGCTGCGACTCCGGAGGGAGAAAAGGACGACGACCTGTGGGTATTCGAGGCCTACGATCCGAACCAGAAGGAAGTGGTGTGGACCGGCTACTCGGCGCCCAGTGACCCGGGGACCAAGCCCATCGATGTGGCTGGACGGACCCGAGAAGCCTTGGCCGACTTCCCGGCCGCCACCGGGCACGTTCCCGCCTCCACCACGGATTGAGGGGCCAGAACGGGCGCCTCAGCGGCTGGGCTGGGTCGAACCTCGATGCACATCGACGAGCCTCCAAGCGCCAAACGGTTGTTGCGCCATGGGCCGCCAGAGCACCGCCAATGGGGGACACACGCCCTTACCGAGGATGAACGTGTCGCTGACCGCTGAATCAGGGGCGATGAGCCGTTCCCAGACGAACGCTTCGGCCACCGAGCGAAAAAGATTCGGTGTCCCCTCAAATTCGCAGACCACGTCGGGTAGGCCGAAGGCCTGCATCCCCCAAGTGCGAAACTGGGGCGCGGGCCGAGGCGCCCATCCGAACAACACATATGCCTCCAGGAGATCGCCGACGCTGGCGGCCCACCAGGATGTCCATTGACCGAGCCCATGGACCTTTCCCACGGTCGCCACATGAACGCCGAGCGAGCCCCGCGGGAGGACGCGGGTCGCTTGGAGCAGTTGTCGGGCCGGTTCCACCTGACGGGGTCCGACGGTGCGGGTGACGGTGAGGCGCGCGGAGTGCCGGCCCACGGCCTCTAGCTGGGCCTCGGAAAGGTCCACGAAGGGCGCCGCGTGATGGAAAGTCTGAGTCAGGGTCTCGCTCGGTGGCTCGATCTGCACCTGGGCCGGGGCCGAGCGCTGCACGAGAGACCGAATCTCTTCGCTCGGAGGCACGCCGCCGGGCCAGGTTCCCGGAATTTCGATCCGGAGGGTCGATGACACGAGGGCGAGGGTCACCCGACGGCGTTCCTTCAGGTCGTTCAGGCCGCAGCCGACGTCGAGCTGTCGTTCTTCTTTCGGTTCTGCGGGCGAAGCTCGGACACGTAGGTCGTGGCCAACGTCCAGCTGGTTTCCGCCAGCGTCTGGCTGTCCCGCCACAGTTCCTGAGCGTAGTCCCGAGACTTCGTGCCGAAGGCCTCGAGTTGGGCCTTGAGTTGGGTTCGGACCTCTGCCGCCGTCTTGGGCTCATTCACGGTCACTTCTTGGTGCATGTTCATCGAATTGCTCTCCTGCTTCGAAACGCCGGATGCGCATTTAAATCACGCACCGCGTCATTTCGCCTCCGGAGTGTAGCCACTTGATGCCTTGCGTCAAGAGTTCGCCTCGGAAATCCGGCTCCCTTTTCCTGCTCCCACCTGTCCCATCCGGATCTCGGTCTCAACTCCTGGCGATCCGAGTGTCTTCGGAGGTGCAGGAGCTCTCGCGCGAGGATCGCGGCCAGGCTCAAAGCGACCACCACGAGAACGGCCCGCGCCACGGCGGGGAAACGGGTTTCGATCCAGCTACGCAGCGGCGGCAGGCCGCCGAGCGCCCAACCGAGCAGCCATCCCGTGGAGGCGTAACCGAGCAGGCCGAACCAGCCCATCGCGATGGCATCGGGTTCAGGCGTCCACGTCCAATCACCCACCGTCGGGAGATAGTACGGGCGGGGCCAGTCGAAGATCGTGGCGCCGGAATACATCACGGCCCCCAGGCACCAAGCGAAGAGGGCCTCGGCCGTCCGTTTCCGGGATTCCGAAGGCCCGCTGGCGTCTGGGTCCGTAAAGGGTCGCGGCACGCGTCAGTCCTCCCAAGCTACTCGTTTTGGCCGGTGCTTCCACCGATACGGAACGACGCCACCGTCAAACCGGTCTGAGGGCCGACAGGGTCAGACCGGTCAGACCTCCATAGACCACGACGGCGGCAACGATGAGACCGCACCACCCCGCGGCGCGATATGCCCCGTCCCGCGTGAGCCAGACCTGGGCGGCGACGGTCAAGAGTCCCAAGACCAGCGCATGCTCCTTGAGTTCGAACGCGGCCACCGCCCACGGGAAGGACGCGTCCAACCCGCCCGCGCGGACGTCGACGCGAAACGTGGGGTAGAGTGCGGCGCCCAGCACGAAGTTCGGAATGTACATCCAGAGCACGAGCCGGGGATACAGCCGCTGGAGCCGGCGGTTCACGCCGAGGCCGAGAAGAAGTCGGACGCTCAGGACACCGTTGTGGACCGCGGCGCCCAGCAGCGCGACCGACAGCGCACCGTGCAGGACGAGAAGGACCTTGGCCGAGGTCATCCTTCACTCCTTGCGTCACCGCTCCGCTGCTGCGGTCGCATCGGCTCGAAAGTCGACATCGGAATTCGCCACGATGTGGGCCATGGTGGCGTACACCGCGACGTTCTGATCCAGATTGTCGGCGTCGACCCGGTCCAAGACGTCATCCGCCGTGTGGTGTACATCGAAGTAGTCACGTCCATCCTGCTTGGGCGCCAAGATCGGAACTCTCGCGCTTTTCAGTGGAATCAGGTCGGGTCCTCCGCCGGACCGGTTGTTGCCCAGGATCACGTTGAGCCCGACCAGGTGGCGCTGGATATCCTCCACTTTGGGCCACGCACCTTCGGAGACCGAGGCCGAAAACTGGTAGATGCGACCGGCACCGAAGTCTGACTCCGCGGCCGCGATGTGCTGGTCCAGCTCGTCCTGATGCGCCTTGGCGTACGCCTTGGCCCCCACCAGGCCCACCTCTTCCGCTCCGAAGAGAACCACCCGGATGGTGCGTTTGGGCTGAAGTTCGAGCCGCTTCAAGAGGGCGGCCGACGCCAAGACGATGCCCACGCCCGCGCCGTCATCCACGGCGCCAGTACCCAGGTCCCAGCTGTCGAGATGAGCGCCGAGCAGTACGATCTCGTCGGGGCGTTCGGTGCCCACCAGCTCGGCGATCACGTTCCCGGTGGGTTTCGGTCCAACGAAACGAGGACGAAGGACCAGGCGCAAACGAACCTCCGCCTTGTAGCCGAGGATCCGAGTCAGCTGGTCGGCATCGGGAACCGCCAGAGCGCCAGCCGGGATCGGCGGGGCCTGCTCCGGCTGATACCGAAGCATTCCCGTGTGTGGAAATCGATGATGGTCCGTCCCGACGGACCGGATCAGGACCGCGGCCGCGCCGAGTCGGGCGGCGGCCGTGGGGCCCTTCGAGCGGATGCCGATCACGGCTCCATAGCCGGATCCGTCTTGAGTCTTCGGCATGGCCCGGTCGATGAAGACGATCTTGCCCTTCGCGGTTCCCGGCAAGGCATCCTGCATTTCGGCGAGCGAGCCGAAACGTACGACCTCCGCTTCGATGCCGTCTTGCGGGGTCGCGATGCTGAGACCCAGGGCGGTGACGGCCAAACGCTGAGGGAACGGGGCCACGATTTCAGCTCGCTCGACGCCGCGAACCCATCCTTCCACCGTGGCCTCTTCCACTCGGACCCGGTCGAAGCCGAGGGTCGTACAGGTTCGCACCGCCCAGCCGCGCGCCCGCGCCTCCGCCTCCGTCCCGGCCAGGCGGGGGCCCACTTCGGTGGTGAGGGATTCAACGAGGGCGAAGGCGTCGGAACCCGCCAGCGCCGCATCCTGGATCCGCCGAATCTGCCGCACCTCCTCCAGTTCGGCCGAGGTTGGCTGAGCGAGCAAAGTTTGGACCGCGAAGGCGAAGGTCCACGCGGACGACGTCACCGCGCGGACGCTGACACGTCGGCGCAATCGACCCAAGCCCTTTCGGGCCCAAGCCTATTCGGACCACGATGGGTCCAGACCGGCGTGACTCGCTTGGAAGGACGTCCGGGTGAGGGAACCTTCGGGCAAACCGATTCAGCGGGCCTCGCCGTTCCCTCCGTCTGGAGGGCCCTTTCTGGAGAGTTTATCCCGGATCGCGCTGGGGAGCGGAGAAACCGGCCCATTTGCAATCTGTCTTGCATAGAGCGAGACCTTGGCGGCCTGTTCGAGAAACTCCAGCCGGTGATACGCCGAGCGCAAGTCGGACCCGACCGTCAGCGAGCCGTGACGTTCGAGCATCAAGACATCGTGTTCCATGATCGGCTTCATCACCTGCTGGCGCATGGCTTCGGTTCCGGGAAGGACGCAAGGGAGCGTGGGGACGGGACCCAGCTCGACCCAGGCCTCCGGCATCAGGGGTTCAACCAGGGACACGCGTGCGATGGTGTGCGCAATGGCCGCGGGCGGATGCGCATGCACGACCGCCCGTACGTCGTGTCGCACGGCGTAAACGCCCAAATGCATCGCCAGCTCCGAAGACGGACGTCCCGACGACTTTGGTCGGCCCTCGAGGTCGGTCAGCACCATGTCCTCGGGCTGGAGCTCGCCCTTGGGCGAGCCCGCTGGTGTGACCACCAGAGTGTCATCCGGGAGCCGGACCGAGAAATTTCCATCCATTGCGACGATCAGGCCCTTGGACTCCAGACGCCTCCCCAGTTCGACCAATGCGACCCGAGCGTGACGCTCGGCGGTATGGGCCTCCGACAACAGGTCCACGCCTGGAATCGACCAGACGTCTCGCGAGAAGCCAAGCGCTGTCGGTCGCGTGTCGGGCTTGCCGAAGCGGTGTCTTGGCCGGCATGCCACTCCCCATATGAAAGGCCAGTCTTTCCGTGCCGTGCGCTATCGCGCGGGAGTCGTGACTCTGCTGGACCAGACGGCGCTGCCGTCGGAGGAGCGATACGTCGATCTCGCCACGGTCGAAGATGTGGCTCGCGCCATCGAGACCATGGTGGTGCGCGGAGCGCCGGCTATCGGAATCACGGCCGCTTACGGAGTGGCGCTGGCCGCACACGTCAACGACGACCTGGCTCGGGCAGATGCGCGTCTGCGCCGGACACGACCGACTGCCGTCAACCTCTTTTGGGCGTTGGACCGCATGGCGGAGCGTTGGCAGGCCGGGGCGTCGGCCGCCGAGTTGCTGGAGGAGGCCGTGACCATCGATGAGGATGACGCCGCATCATGCCGTCGAATGGGGGAGCTGGGGGCGGACCTCATCCCGCCGGGGGCTCGAATCCTGACCCACTGCAACGCGGGCGCTCTGGCCACGAGCGAACTCGGAACGGCCTTGGCGGTCATTCGCATGGCTCATCTTCAGGGCAAGAACATCAAGGTGTACGCCGATGAGACCCGGCCGGTGCTGCAGGGGGCGCGCCTCACGGTCTGGGAGCTGATGAAAGACGGCATCGACGTGACCTTGATCCCGGACTCCGCCGTCGCGCATCTGCTTTACGAAGAGGCGATCGACTGCGCCATCACCGGAGCCGACCGAGTGGCGCGGAACGGAGATGTCGCCAACAAGATCGGAACCCGCGGCGTCGCGTGCCTGATGAAGGCCCATGACCGGCCCTTTTATGTGGCCGCGCCTTGGTCCACCATCGACCTCAGTCTCAGTTCTGGACGCGACATCACCATCGAAGAGCGCGCGGCCCGAGAGGTCACCCACATCGACGGGCATCCTATCGCGCCGGAAGGCACGATGGTTCGAAACCCAGCTTTCGACATCACGCCCCACGCTTGGATCGCCGATCTCGTGACCGACCGGGGTCGAACCGGCTCGGACATCGGCGCGGGTTTGTCTCGGCTCCGCTGACCGTCACGCGGGTCTCGGTCGACTCCGACCGCCTTGTACCCCACAGTTTGTAGGTGACCGACCGCGAAAGACCCGGCGCCGTGGGCCCGTTGCTCCTGATCGCGGCCGCCGCGGGGGGCAGTTTCCTCCTGCTGTCATCGCCCCGAACCCCCGATTTCGACCCTCCAGACCCCATTCTCCCCCTGGTGGAGGTCGAGACGGTTCGGGTGGAGCGTCTCCGTATGAGGGTGCACGGCCGAGGCGAGGTCGTACCATCCCGCACCCTGAGCGTGTCGGCGCTGGTTCCGGGTGAGGTGGTCCGGCTTCATCCGTCCCTGGAGCCGGGCGGCGTCCTGGACGCCGGGGCTCCGATGATCGTGCTCGATCGGCGAACGTTCGACCTTCAGGTGGCGGAGGCTCGAGCCGTCTTGACTCAGGCCGAGGCGGAGCTTCGCCAGGCGGAGGGCCAGCACCGCGCTGCCTCCCTCACGCTCGAGCGGATTCAGGATCTGGGACGTTCGAGTGAAGGCCTCGACTCGGAACTCGCCACCCGGCAGCCGGAACTCCGTTCGGCCGAGGCCCGCGTCCAGGCGGCGCGGGCGGCGCTGGACCGGTCGCGCCTGGATGCGGAACGGACCGTGGTTCGGGCTCCGTTTCGGGCGCTGGTGATCCAGACGAACGTGGAGGTGGGTCAACGGGTCGCACCTGGTCCGGAGCTGGCGCAGGTGGTGGGGGCCGACCATTTCTGGGTCCGTATTCCTCTTCCGTTGCGCGATGCAGCCTACGTTGACGTGGAAAGCGCGGTGGGCCGGACGGTGAGCCTGAGCCGCACTCTGGCGCCGGAGCAACCGGTCCTGCTGGGGGAGTTCGTTCGTCTGACCGGACGCATGGACGATGCGGGTCGTCAGGCCGATGCGTTGATCCGCATTCCGGATCCGCTGGTGGCCGAACCTCCGATACAGCTGGGAGAATTCGTGGAAGCCCACTTCGACTCGGACCGCGAGATCGCCGGGGTCCGGATCCCTCGGAAGGCGCTCCGCGGCGGCAACCAGGTGTACGTGGTGGATGACGACCAACGCCTCCAGATTCGATCGGTGGATGTCGCGTGGGGGGATCGGGCTTCGGTGGTCGTGTCGTCGGGTCTTTCGGAGGGCGAGTCGCTGGTGGTCAGTCGCCTCGGCATCGCGGTGGACGGCATGAAGCTGGATGTTCGACACATGAACGCGGAGGAACCGGCGACGCTGAGGACTGAAGGATGAGCTCGGGGAAGGGGCCCATCGAATGGATGGCCAAGAACCCGGTCGCATCCAATCTGCTGATGGGGGTCCTGGTGATCGGGGGGTTGCTCAGCGCCCTCAACATGCGGCGAGAGGTGTTTCCAGAGGTTTCGCTCGACCAGGTGGTGGTGTGGGTCAACTACCCGGGGACCACGCCTGGACAGGTCGAGCAGACGGTGGCGATCCCGGTGGAGCAAGCGCTGCTCGGGCTGGACGTTGTCTCCGAGGTGTCGGTCTCGGTGGAGGCCGGTTGGACCTGGATCTCGGCCGAGCTGGTGGGTGGACAGGATCCGTCGGACGCCCTCGAGGAAATCAAGACGGCGGTCGACCGCATCACCACACTGCCGTCCGGCATGGAACGTCCGCGCATCTTCTTGGCGCGCAACCGGGAGCCGGTCATGTCCCTCGTCCTGCACGGAAACACGGATTTCCGGTCCATTCGTCGGGCGGGAGAACAGGTTCGAGACGATCTCTTGAGCCTACCGGAGATCTCGATGGTGGAGCTCAAAGGGCTTCCCGAATCCAGGATCCACATCGACGTCGATGAGACGGCGCTCGAACGCCACGGACTGGACATTCAGGCGATCGCCCGCGCGGTGGAAACCGCCGCCGTCCAGATACCGGGAGGGCGTCTCGACGCGGCCAGTGGGCAACTCCTGTTGCAGATCGACAAACGGCGAGACGTCGCGGCCCAATTCGAGAACATCCCGGTCATGAGCTCTCGGGACGGCCAGGTGGTGCGACTGATCGACGTGGCGCGGATCAGCGACACGGTCGAGGATGCCAGCTGGGGCACGTTCTACGACGGCGAACCGTCGGCTCGAATCGACATCTTCCGAGTGGGCAAGGAACGGCCGCTTGAGATCTCGCGCGTCGTCAAGGAATACCGTCTTCGGCAGCGGCTTCCGGAGGGGCTCGAGCTTTCGATCTGGGACGACAACAGCGAAGCCTACGAGAGCCGGATGGGCCTGTTGTTCCGAAATGCGGCCTTTGGGCTGACGTTGATGCTCCTCCTCCTGGGGTCATTTTTGGCTCCCGGTCTCGGCTTCTGGGTCACCCTCGGCATTCCCGTATCTTTTCTGGGCGCCATGATCTTTCTGCCGGCCGTCGGGGTGTCGCTCAACATGATCTCCTTGTTCGGGTTCATCGTCGCCCTCGGCATCGTGGTGGACGACGCCATCGTGGTGGGCGAGGCCGTGCACAAGCACCGCCGAGACGGATTGAGCCGGATGGATGCGGCCATCGCGGGGGCCAAAGAGGTGGCACAACCGGTCACGTTTTCGGTGATCACCACCGTGATCGCCTTCGTGCCCATCGCCTTCGTGTCGGGCACGTACGGGAAATTCTTCGCCGCCATTCCTCTCGTGGTCATCCCCACGCTGATGATTTCACTGGTCGAGTCGCTCTTCGTGCTGCCCGCGCACCTTTCGGAGCCGGCTCGCCGATGGTCCTTCATGGGCCGCCTGGAGCGTTTTCAGGAGCGCTTCAGTCATGGCCTCGAATGGTTCGTCGAGCACGTTTATGGACGACGGTTGCTGGAAGGCGCTCTTCGCAACTGGACTTGGCCCATCGCCGCGTCGCTTTCGGCGCTCCTCGTGACCTACGCAGTGTTCGAAGGGGGGCACCTCCGATTCAACTTCTTTCCGAAAATCGAGCGGGATGTCGCGGTAGCCGGCATCCAGTTTCCGGTCGGAACCCCGAGTCAGGAGACGGTCCGAACCATGAGGCGGATCATCCAGGCGGGCCACGATGTGGCGGCCGAGGTCGGTGAAGCGTCGCTGGTGCGAGGCGTGTTGGCCCGTCAGGGCCACGGCTACAAGGTCAAGGGCGGGGGCAGCCAATGGGGAAGTCACGTGGGTTCGGTCCTCTTCCACCTCACGGAGATGGGTACGCGACCGATTTCAACCACCGAGTTCTCCAAACGGTGGCGGGAACGGGTGGGCCGGATACCCGGCGCCGAGTCTTTGACGTTCAGCTACAGCTCTGGTTTCGGGAGTGAAAGCGGGATTGTCATCGACCTCAGCCATCAGGACCCGGAGACGCTGGCGGCGGCGGCAACCCATCTCGCTGAACGCCTCCGGCGAGTGGACGGAGTGGTGGACGTCGATGACGGCTATTCCCGAGGCAAGGGGCAGCTCGACTTTGTGCTGACCCCGGCGGCGGAGGCGGCGGGTCTTACGTACGCGGACCTGGCTCGCCAGATTCGCAACGGTTTCTATGGCTTCGAGGTGTTGCGGCAGATTCAGGGCCAAAGCGAGGTCAAGGTTTTCGTTCGACGAGGAGACGAACAGCGTCAATCCGAACACGACCTGGAGACGATGATGCTGACGACGCCAGCCGGGGGGACGATGCGGCTGTCCGACGCAGCTGTCATCGAACGAGAGGCCGCCCCAACCCGAATCGTTCGACGCAACGGTCGTCGGATCGTCAACGTCAAGGCGGACGTGAACGAAGAAGTCGTCACCGAGGATCAGGTGCAACAGAGTCTGCAGGAACGCTGGCTTCCGGAGCTCACGGCCCGGTTCCCGGGCGTCAAGAGCGACCTCGGTCGCTCCCAAGAGGACAAGGAACGGGCGCTTTCGGACCTTCAGGTCGGGGGGCTCCTGTCCTTGCTGGCCATGTTCGCCCTCTTGGCGGTGGCCTCGAAAAGCTATCTTCAACCGATCTTGGTGGTGGTGGCGATTCCGTTCGGCATGGTGGGGGCGGTCGTCGGCCATCTGCTCTTGGGGGTGGACCTGAGCTTGGTCAGCGTGCTCGGCATGGTGGCCCTCGCGGGGGTGGTGGTGAACGACAGCCTGGTCCTCGTGGCGGCCATCAATGGACTTCGAGCTCAGGGCTATTCGGTGGAAGAGGCGGTTCGTCTCGGAGCCCGGCGACGGTTCCGGCCCGTCGTTTTGACGTCCTTGACCACCTTCTTTGGACTTTTGCCCATGATCTTCGAAACCTCGGTTCAGGCCCGCTTCTTGAGCCCGATGGCGGTGAGCCTTGGATTCGGCGTCCTCCTGGTCACGGTCTTTGCGCTCTTGGTGGTCCCGGTTCTGTACGTGGGTCTCGACCGCTTGAGAGGCGCTTCCTGGCGATGGCCCGGTCGCCTTTCCCCGGCCCAGGGTGAGGCGGGAACCACGAAACTCGATCTTCCGGGTTGAAGACCTGGTCTCGCCGTGTTGGGAACACGAGGGTGGGTCCCGGCAGTCGAGCCCTCGCGGAGCTCTTTGCGAAGCAGCCCCGACCATCCCTGATGGACGCCGCGCTGGCCTTGGCACGGGAGGAGCTCCCCCATCTCGATCCGGACCGGTATCGAGCCCAAGCCCAAGCGTGGGCCGAGCACGTCGGATCCCTTCCCAATCCGCCGATCGAAGCGCTTCAGCATACGCTCTTCGTCGAGGTCGGATTCGGCGGGAACCGTGATGACTACTATGCGCCGGACAACAGCCTGATCCCTCGCGTGATGGACGAGCGGCTGGGCCTTCCCATCACGCTGGCGGTGGTCTTCGTGGACGTGGCCCAGCGACTCGGTCTCGACGCGTACGGCATATCGTTTCCCGGGCACTTCCTGGCCGGCCTGAACGTCGAAGGTGGCACCCTGTTCGTCGACTGTTTCGATGGAGTGGTGGTGCAGCGCAAAGACTTGGACGAGCTTCTTTGCCGGGTCATGGGGTCGCCCGCTCGCATCGAACCTCGGATGCTCGAGCCTGCAACGCCCCAGGAGGTCACCCTCCGAATGCTCGCCAACCTCCACCACGCCTACTTGAGGCGAGGAGACTTCGTTCGCGCCATCACCGCCCTGGATCGGAGCTTGGTGGTCCGACCCGAACAACCGGACATGCTCCGGGAGCGTGGCTTGGCCCACGCTCACGTGGGACTCTTGGACGCTGCGCGCCAAGACCTGGAGGGATATCTGGCCATGCGCCCAGGCGCCGGCGACCGAGAGCGGGTGAAGCGCGTCCTGAAGCGATGCCAGGAAAAGCGGGACCTCTTCAACTGAGCGTTCAGCGGATCAAGCGTCGTCGTACCAACGCGGCGGCGATGGCCGAGAAGACGAGCGCGTAGGCGGTCAAGACCCAAAGACTGCTCCAAGGGACCGCACCGCCGGTCATGAAGGCCCTCATCGGACGCACCGCGTGGGTCAGTGGCACCACCTCGGCCAGGACTCGGGCCGCCGGGGGGAGTCCGTCCAGCGGGTACCAGGCTTCCGACAGCAACAGGAAAGGCGTGAGGAACACCGTGAAGAAGTAGGTGAAGAAGTCGTAGTTCGGCGCCATCGAGGTGACCAACATGGCCAGTCCTCCGAAGCAGAGACCGGTCAGAAAGGATTGCAAGACACAAAGCAGCGTAGACGGATAGTGGGCGAGGCCGAGAACCGTACACACCGAGACCACCATTGCACCGCCGATGGTCGCCTTGGTCGCGGCCCACAAGATATCGCCCAACACGATGTCCTCGATGTCGATGGGCGTCATCATGATGGCGACATAGGTCTTCTGACGCGCCATGCGGGTGAACGCGCCGTATGTATTCTCGAAGCAGGCGCTCCACATGGCTCCGGTGGCAACCATGCCGGGCGCGATGAACTGCAGGTAGTCCATGCCGTCGATGGAACGCACGAAATGGCCGAGGCCATAGCCGAGCCCCACCAGATACAAGATGGGCTCGAAGAGGTCTCCCAGCAGATTCGACCACATCGCGCCGTGACGCCAAACGATGGCGTTCCTCCTCCAGACCCGGAACGCGCGATGGGTCGGCAAGCGCAACGGCATCATAGATCGCGGAGCTCCCGGCCGGTTCGGCGCAAGAACACGTCTTCCAGCGTCGCGCGCCTCTGCACCCGTTCCAGGCCCGAAGTATTCCAAAGCCATTCGGGCAGTGCCGCATCGTCGCGGAGGAAGACGAACAGCGTGTCCGAAAAGACCTCGAGTTCCCAAGACCCGCGACCCAGCCGGGCCGCGAGGCCCTCGAGGCCGTTTGGGCCCTCCGGCGTTCGAATCTCCACCACCTCACGGCCTACCGTTTGTTCGATCAATTCTCGGGGTGCCCCGTGACTGATCACTTCGCCGCGGTCGAGAATGATCAGCCGATCACAAAGCTGCTCCGCTTCGTCCATGTAGTGCGTGGTGAGGAGGATGGTGGTCCCTTGGCGTTTCAAGGCTCGGATCTTCTGCCAGATGTTTTGTCGAGCCTGCGGGTCGAGGCCAGTGGTGGGCTCGTCCAAGAGCAACAGCTTCGGCTCGTTCATCAGGGCACGAGCGATGTGAAGGCGTTGGCGCATACCGCCCGAGAGGCTGGTCACCTTTGCCTGTTCTCGGTCGGAGAGCTGCACGAACGCCAAGAGCTCGTGGGCGCGACGACGACTCTCTGGACCGGGCAGGCGAAACATCTGAGCCTGCACCGTCAGGTTGCGGATACAGTTCAACTCTTCATCCAGGGTATCGTCCTGTGTCACGACCCCGAGACGCGCGCGTGCCTCCCGGCCGAACCGCGGAAGATCCAGGCCGAAGACGCGGATGTGCCCGGAGTCCAGATGCGCCTGACCGGTGATGAGTTTCATGGTCGTGGTCTTTCCGGCGCCGTTGGGACCGAGCAAGCCGACACACTCTCCTTCGTAGACTGTGAGGTCGACGCCCGAGAGGACGGTTCGTTCTCCGTAGGCCTTTCGGAGTCCGACCAGTTCAGCCACCACCGCGGACATGATGGAGCTTCGATATACGCAACTTGGGGCTAGCGAAAGCGCCGTCCATGGGGCACGGGAGCGATGGTGAGGTCCCCGCTCGGTGTCTTCGTCGTGTATTTCTCCGGACTCTTGCAAGGTCTCACCGTCGTGGCCTTTCCGGCCAGTGGGACGGTGCTTCGGGAGATGCACGGTCTGTCCAACGAGGCGTACGGCAGCATCTTTCTCCCGCAAACGGCCCTCACCATCGTTGGGTCAGTGTTCGGGGGATCGTTGGCCGCGAAGCTGGGTTTGCGATGGCTCCTCGTCCTGGCCTGCCTGGCCTCGGCGCTTTCGCAAGTTTTCCTGCTGAGCACTGCGTTTTTCGACTCCGAGTTTGCGCTTCCACTGTTGTTGGCCGGCACCGCCGCCATGGGGCTGGGTTTCGGGGTCGCCGCGGCGCCTCTCAATGCCTATCCGGGTCGTCTGTTCCCGGCCCGACCCGACCCTGCCCTGGTGGCTCTGCACACCATGCTGGGGGCTGGGTTCAGTCTGGGACCGCTCATGGTTTCGGGCTTGGTGGCGGCCGATGCGTGGTCGACGTTTCCGGTGCTGGTGCTCGTGGCCAATGTCGTGGTGGGCGGATTGGCCGTCGTCGCGAGCCTTCCGTCTTCCCCTGCCGCCGAGCAAGGGGGCGGAGCGCGCGCCGCGGTCTCGTGGGGCCCGGTTCTCTTGTTCGGTCTGGTGGCCGTCCTTTATGCCTTCGCGGAAGGAACGTTCAGCAACTGGGCCAGCATCTTCTTGCATGACGCGCGGGGGGTGCCCGAATCGGCGGCGGCGTTGGCCATTTCCGGCTTCTGGGGAGCGCTCACGGTGGGACGACTCTTGGTGTCGGCGCTGGTGGCCAGAGTGCGTTCGGAGCTGATTTGGCTGGTCCTTCCGGTGGGTATGGCGCTGACCTTTCTGCTTCTGCCGCTGGCCCAAAACGCGGTGTCGGGTGTGGGGCTGTTCATCCTGGCAGGACTTTGCTGCTCGGCTTTCTTCCCGTTGACGGTGGCCATCGCGTCGAAGCGCTTTCCGGGACACGAGGCCCTGGTGTCCTCCATGCTGATCGCCGCCTTGATGGTCGGGGTCGGCGCGGGATCGTTCGCGCTGGGAGCATTCCGAGCCTCCGCGTCGTTCGACCTCATCTATCGGGCTTCGGCTGTGTATCCGATTGCGGCTCTGCTTTTGGGCCTTCTTTTGGTGACCACGCGTCGGCCCGGCGCATCCAAGGTCATGGACACATGAGCACATCCAAGCATTACGACGTCATCATCATCGGAACCGGAGCCGGCGGGGGTACGCTGGCTCGGGTCCTCGCTCCGACCGGGAAGAACATCCTTCTCTTGGAACGCGGTCTCTGGCTTCCGCGGGAAAAGGACAACTGGGACACCAAGACGGTCTTTCTGAAGGGCAAGTACAAGTCTCACGAGACGTGGCGCGACCATCGAGGAAAGGGTTTCGAGCCGGGCATCCACTATTGGGTCGGCGGGAACACCAAGGTGTACGGGGCAGCGCTTCTGCGCTTTCGCAAGGAAGATTTCGGCGAGCTCGCCCTGGAGGGCGGGACCTCCCCCGCGTGGCCCATCTCCTATGACGACATGGAGCCGTACTACTGCCGGGCGGAGAAGATGTATCACGTGCATGGAGTCCGCGGCGAAGACCCCACCGAGCCCCCGGCATCCGAGCCATATCCCCATCCGCCGGTCAGTCACGAAGCTCGGGTGGAGGAACTCTTCCACGATCTGAAGAAGGCGGGTCGGACGCCGTTTCACCTCCCGATGGGGATCATGCTGGACGAGGACAAACCGGAACAGAGTCCCTGCATTCGATGTGAAACGTGCGACGGATTTCCGTGCCTCACCCACGCCAAGGCGGACTCGGAAGTGATGGGGGTCCGTCCCGCCCTCGAGCACGAAAACGTCGACCTCGTTGTGGGCGCCTACGTGGAGCGCCTGGGTACCGATGCATCGGGCCGGTCCGTCACCGAGGTTCACGTGCGTCGCGATGGGTCGTCGGAAGTCTACCGAGGTGACGTGGTGGTGGTCAGCTGTGGCGCGATCAATTCGTCGGCCTTGCTGCTGCGCTCCGCGTCCGACCGCCACCCGAAAGGTCTCGCCAACGGCAGCGACGTCGTGGGCCGTCATTACATGTGCCACAACAATTCGGCCATGTTGGCGCTTTCGAAGCGGCACAACCTGACAACCTTTCAAAAAACACTGGGCCTCAACGACTTCTACTTTCGTGACGATGACTTCGAATACCCGATGGGCCACATCCAGATGCTCGGCAAGTCCAACGCCACCATGCTTCGAGGAGATGCACCGTGGTTCACGCCCGGTTTCGTGCTGCGGGGGATGGCGCGCCGCGCGGTGGACTTCTGGCTCACGTCCGAAGACCTCCCGGATCCGAACAACCGGGTCGAAGTGAAGAACGACGGCATTCACCTCCACTACACGCCCAACAACGTGAATGCGCACCGGCGGCTCATGCAGCGACTTCAGTCGCTTCTCGGACGCCTGGGGTGTCGCGAAAAGCTCATCGACCGGAGCGTGTACCTCGGGAAGAAGATCCCCCTGGCGGGCGTGGCGCACCAGTGCGGGACCGTTCGGTTTGGGCACGATCCTGCGTCTTCCGCACTCGATGTTCACTGTAAGGCCCACGAGGTCGACAATCTGTACGTGGTGGACGGCAGCTTCTTTCCGTCCAGCACTTCGGTGAATCCTGGGCTCACCATCATCGCGAACGCCATTCGTGTGGGGGAGCACTTGATGGAGCGAATGAGCTGACGCCCCCGCAAGGCCCGGGTCGAATGCGGACGCAATCAACTGACAGACCCGATTCGTACCCTTAGTCTTTCACCATGGAGCGTCCTAAGGTCGCCATCGCAGGGGCCACGGGCTTCGTCGGTCATGCCCTCCGGGTCGCGCTTCTCGACCAGTATGAAGTGGTGGGTCTGACCCGCTCCCCCACGCGAGCGTCCATGACCGACGCGGATGGGGTGGTTTGGCGGCACTGTGATCTCTTCAGCATGCATCAGGTCGAAGAAGCGCTGCACGGCGTGGACTACGCCATCTATCTGGTCCATTCCATGCTCCCTTCGGCTCGGCTGACCCAAGCGGACTTCGTGGATCTCGACCTGCTCTTGGCCGACAACTTCGCGCGCGCCGCCGAGAAGAACGGCGTGCGTCAGATCCTCTATCTGGGGGGGATCCGACCCAACGATGAGCACTTGTCCCGGCATCTGGAGAGCCGCTTGGAGGTCGAGGCGACGCTGGCCGGCCGAGCCACTCCGGTCACGTCCATCCGGGCGGGGATCATCATCGGCCCTGGGGGCTCGTCCATGACCATGATGATCAATCTGGTCCGTCGCCTGCCGGCGATGATCCTGCCCAAGTGGACCGCTTCGGAGTCGGCTCCGGTGGCGATCCAGGACGTGGTGCGGGCGACCCGACGTTGTTTGGGCGACGAAGAGGCATTCGGCCAGAGCTACGAGATCGGCGGGCCGGAGGTCATGACCTATCGCGAGATGCTGGACCGGACCGGTCGAGCGCTGAAGGTGAAGCGGCCGGCGGTGGGGGTCCCGGTGTTCTCGGCGTATCTCTCCCGCCGGTGGGTCTCCATGGTCACTGGAGCGAGCGACGCGCTGGTGGGACCTCTGATCGAAAGCCTCCGTCACAGCGTGGTGCCGGAGTCCAACCAGCTTCAGGAATGGCTGGTGAAAGACGCGGTCCCCTTCGACGATGCGCTGGGCGCGTCGCTGGATGACGAGGGTCGCGCCTTGCCCAATCCGAGACGCCAGATCAGAGCCGGAGACCGGGAAAAACTGAAGGAGGCGAAGACAGTCCGGTCGGTTCAGCGCATGGTGATGCCTCGCCAGCTCGACGCCCGCTGGGTGGCGGCAGAGTACATGCGATGGCTCCCGCGCTTCGTGTGGCCCTTTTTGCTGTGTCGGGTGAGCCACAGCGGGGTGGTTCGATTCTACCTTCGGATCCTCGGCATCTGCGTCCTCGAGCTGACGCACGCTCCGGAGCGTTCGGAGCCGGACCGGCAGCTGTTTCGAATCACGGGCGGCGTGTTGGTTCGCTTGAGTTCCGAATATCAAGGACGGTTCGAATTCCGGGAGGTTCTGCGCAGCCGGTGGATCATTGCCGCCATCCACGACTTTCAGCCGCGTCTTCCGTGGTACATCTACAACTTCACCCAGGCCCTCGTGCACCTGTGGGTGATGCGGGGTTTCGGTCGCCACTTGCTCGGGATATCGGCCGGCCGGAACCAAGCCGTGGCTCAGAACGCCGAGCTGCTGCCTCCGGAGTCCAAGTCCTGACATGGCGAAGCCGATTGCGTTCCCGAACCATAGATGCGTTTCCGGTGGATCTTATCGGTGTAAGCTTTTGAACAAAGGCCATGCTGGAACGAGTTTCGGGCGGTAACAATCTCGGTGCTCCCTCGTTGACCTCGGTGATGGTGGGTCGTGTTGCGTGCTCGGGGGTGTTGGCGCTGTTTCTTTCCTGTCGGGCGGCGGCCGGTGAGGCCACCGTGGAAGCTTCTCCAGTGCCGGAGGGCAAGGCGGTGGCGACCTTCGCCGGCGGATGCTTTTGGTGCATGGAACCACCGTTCGACCGTTTGTTAGGGGTCGAGGCCACTCTGGTCGGGTACACGGGAGGAAGTGAGGCTCATCCTTCCTATCGGGATGTCGCGTACGGTCGCACCGGTCACCGGGAGTCGATTCGGGTGGTCTACGACCCGGACACGGTGGGCTATAACGAGTTGCTCGACGTCTTCTGGATGAACGTCGACCCTACCGACGACGGGGGCCAGTTCGTCGACCGCGGGGCGCAGTACGCCCCGGCCATCTTCGTGCACGACGAGGCCCAACGAAAGGCGGCGAATGCTTCCAAGATGGCACTGGAAGCATCGGGTCGATTCTCGGAGCCCGTCGTCGTTCCGGTGCTGGCCGCGCAAACGTTCTGGATCGCCGAGGATTATCACCAAGACTTCTACCGAAAGGAGCCGCGCCACTATAAGCGATACCGATACGGCTCCGGTCGGGACCAGTTCATTCAGCGTCACTGGCACCCGGAAGAAAAGTAGCGCCGTGGGCGGTCAATCCGGTGCCGACTCCGACGATTCGTCCGGTTCGGAAGGGCTCTCTGGGTCGCTGTCGTGGGTGGTCTCCGCCCGCGCTTCGTCGGCCCGGGCCCGTTCGGTCTTCCAGGCCCGGATGGCCACCCGGTTCAGGTTGGAGAGGCCCTTCTCGTAGTCGGCGCCGATGGCGTCCTCGAAGCTCATGAAAAGGCCAAACACCTTCATCATCAGGTCCACGTCGCCGTCCATCGACCACGTGACCCGGGTTTGATGGTCGCCTACCGGCTCGAGGTCGAAGGCGGTGGCGCTTTCGGACTCGAAGGGCTCGATGAACTCGAGCTTGATCTCGACCCTTTCAGGCGGAACGCTCTCCACGATGGTCATGCGCCCGCGACCCACCTGATCATTGCCGGACCACTCCAGGCTGGAGCCAGTACCGGTGTCCGGTCCGGAGAAGGTCTTCGATTGGTCCGGGTCTAACTTCTCCCATGGCGACCATGAGGACCACGCCCGAAGATCGTTGACCTGGGCGAAGACGACTTCGGGTGGTGCCGAGATCATCTTGGTGCGGTCTACGTGGAAGCTGTCGGGCTGGCGCGAGACCAGCGCCAGTACCCCGACCACCACCGCGGCCACCACGAGCCCGACACCCAGCGCAATCTTCTTCAGCATGGTTTCGAGTGAGCCGCACGCGATCCAGAAGCGCAAGCCGGTGAGCAGCACGGGGTCGAGGCCCAAAGAAGCGCGACGAATGCGCGGGAGCGCCGGCGCTTCGCGGGGCCACCGCACCCTGCTTCGGTCTCTTGAAAAGACCGATAGGGACCGCGGTGCAGCCGACGGCCCGCGGGATGCCTTCTCGGTGAGGCCGTTCGCGAATAAATTGCCGGATCGCGCCTCCGGAAACGCCACAGCGAATTCTTTCCCTGTGTCAGGCGCCGTTCACATCCGTCACTGAGTTTTTGACCGACCGCATCCTGGGGCGTAGGGGCTGCGAATCACCGGCGAGTCCCGGGTTCGAGCGCATATGTGGAAGAAGATTGTGGTCACGGTAGTCGGGCTGCTGGTGGTGACAGCCCTTCTCGGCGGGACCAAGGCCATGCAGATCGTCGCCCTCATCGAGGCGGCCGAGAACGGGGGCCCGCCCCCGCAGGCTGTGAGTACCGCCGTCGCCCAGGCCGAAGAGTGGGAGAAGACCGTCGGGGCGGTCGGAACCTTGGTGGCGGTGCAGGGGGTGACCGTGAGTACGGAAGTGCCCGGCACCGTGGAGACCATCGGTTTCGAGTCCGGTGACGACGTGAAGAAGGGGTCCATGCTCCTCCGCCTGGACATCTCGGTCGAGGAGGCCCAGCGGGCCTCGGCAGTCGCGGAACGGAAGCTTGCGGACACCGAGCTGGAGCGAGCGAAGGGATTGCGGGCAAAAGGGGTGAACTCACTGTCGGAATACGACGAGGCCGAGCTTCGCTTCCTGCAGGCGGAGGCCGCCCTTCAAAACATCGAGGCCACCATCGCCCGAAAGGTCATCCGCGCACCCTTCTCGGGGAGGCTCGGCACTCGACAGGTGAACCTCGGCGAGTTCTTGGACCCCGGGAGCCCCGTGGTGAGCCTGACCTCGCTGGATCCGCTCTACGTCGACTTCACGATTCCTCAACGGGACATCGGGCTGGTGGACGAGAAGCAGGAACTTCGGATCAGCATCGACGCCTTTCCCGGGGAGGCGTGGACGGGTGTGGTCGATTCCATCGACCCGGTGGTGGACGCTTCCACGAGGAACCTCCGGATTCGAGGGATCGTGAAGAACGAGGGGAAAAGGCTGAGGCCGGGTCTTTTCGTGGATGTGAGGGTTCTGCTGCCGTCCAGCCAGCCTGTGGTGGCCATCCCGGCCACCTCGGTCCTCTATGCCCCGTACGGAAACTCGGTGTTCGTGGTGGAAGAGGTCGAAGACGAGGAGAAGGGCGTTCGCACCGTGGCCCGACAAGTTTTCGTCCGCCTCGGTCCGCGACGGGGCGACCTGGTGGCCGTGGCATCCGGCATCGAGGCGGGCCAGACAGTGGTGAGCAGCGGTGCGTTCAAGCTTCGAAACGGTGCTCCGGTCATCGTGAACAACGAACTCGCCCCCGACGCGAAGATTGCGCCGAAGCCGGAGGATTCCTGACGTGAAATTCACAGACCTGTTCATCCGCCGCCCGGTGATCGCGGTGGTGGTGAACCTCGTCATCGTGATCGCTGGCCTGCAGGCGATTCGAAGCCTGAACGTGCGCCAGTATCCGGAAAGCGAGAACGCTTCCATCACCGTCACGACGGTCTACGTGGGAGCGAGTTCGGAGTTGGTCCGAGGCTTCATCA
Organism: Myxococcota bacterium; assembly: GCA_050331295.1. GTDB lineage: Bacteria > Myxococcota > Kuafuiibacteriia > Kuafuiibacteriales > Kuafuiibacteriaceae > Kuafuiihalomonas. The sequence continues at coordinate 352,011 of JBHJGZ010000001.1, forward strand.
CCACGCCGATGGAGCGCGCCATCGCGGGGGCGGACGGGATCGAGTACCTCGAATCCCAGAGCCTACAGGGCGTCTCGAACATCACGGCTCGCCTCAAGCTGAACTACGAGGCGACGAAGGCCCTCGCGGAAATCAGCGCCAAGGTCGACCAGGTTCGTGGCGACCTTCCGCCGGAGGCGGAGGTTCCGGTCATCAACATCGTCACCGCGGACAGCGAGTTCGCGGCCGCCTATCTCAGCTTCGCGTCCGACTTCTTGGCGCAAAACGAGATCACCGACTACCTCGTGCGCGAGGTTCAGCCCCGCCTGTCGGCGCTGGAAGGCGTTCAGCGGGCGGACATCTTGGGGGCCCGTACCTTTGCGATGCGGGTCTGGCTCGATCCGGAGAGGATGGCCGCCTTCAACGTGAGCCCGGCCCAGGTTCGGGCCGCGCTCTCCGAGAACAACTTCCTGGCCGCGGTGGGTCAAACCAAGGGCGCCTTGATCCAGGTCAACCTCAGCGCCAACACCGATCTTCGGAGCGTCAATGAGTTCGAGCGACTGGTGATCCGGGAGCAGGACGGCGCACTGGTTCGTCTGTCGGATGTGGCCCGCGTCGAGCTGGGGGCGGAAAACTACGATGTATCGGTCCGATTTTCGGGTCAGACCGCGGTCTTCATGGGCATCTGGACCCTCCCCAACGCCAACGCCCTGGACGTGATCGCGCGGGTTCGCTCCGAGATGGAGAGCGTCAAGGAGGACCTGCCGGCGCAGCTCGAGGCCACCTTCGCCTACGACTCGACCAAGTACATCAACAGCGCGGTGGAGGAAGTGGTTCAGACCTTGGCTGAGACCCTTCTCATCGTGGTCTTCGTGATCTTCCTGTTCCTCGGTTCGGTGCGTTCGGTCTTGGTTCCGGTGGTGGCCATTCCGGTGTCCCTCATCGGTACCGTCTTTTTGATGGCGGTGTTCGGCTTCACCATCAACCTCCTCACGCTGTTGGCCATCGTTTTGTCCGTGGGGCTGGTGGTGGACGACGCCATCGTCGTGGTGGAGAACGTCGTCCGGAATCTGAGGGAAGGGCTGCCGCCCCTCCAGGCGGCACGGGACGGAGCCCGAGAGCTGGTCGGGCCCATCATCGCCATGACCATCACGCTGGCCGCAGTCTACACACCCATCGGTTTTCAGGGCGGGCTCACCGGGTCATTGTTTCGGGAGTTCGCCTTCACCCTGGCCGGTGCCGTGGCCATCTCGGGTGTGGTGGCCTTGACGCTCTCGCCGGTGATGTCGGCCTACCTCCTGCAGCGAAAGGAGAGTGGTCTCTCCCGCCGCATCAACCACGACTTCGACCGATTTCGTGGGTTCTACGGGCGCTTGCTGGATGGTACCTTGGCCGCCCGTCCGGCGGTGTACACCGCGTGGATCGGGCTGGCGGTCCTCGCGCTCGTCATGTTCTCGCAGTCCGCAAGTGAGCTTGCTCCGACTGAAGACCAAGGTATCGTCTTCGGTATCGTCGATACGCCTTCGAATGCGACCCTCGACCAGCTGAAGCCCAACATCGAAGCGGTCAATGACGTCTTCATGTCGGTGCCCGAGAGGAGCCATACCTTCCAGATCACCGAACCCACCTTCGGCTTCAGCGGTGTGGCTCTGGTCCCGTGGAATGAGCGCGAACGCAGCGTCTTTCAGGTCATGCCGGAGATCGCTCAGGGCCTGGGGCGGGTCCCGGGGGTCAACATCCTGCCGGTCCTGCCGCCGGCGCTTCCGGGAGGCGGTCAGTTCCCGGTGGAGTTCGTCCTCGCGTCGACTGCCGACCATGAAGAGATCCTCGAATTCGCCGATCAGATTCAGCAGGCGGCCACCCAGAGTGGAATGTTCGCATTCCCGCCCCTCATCGACGTCAAGCTCGACCAGCCGGAGTCCGAGATCATCCTGGACCGGGACCGGGTCGCGGAGCTCGGCCTGTCACTGCAGCAGGTCGGCATGGACGTGGCAGCCGCGGTCGGAGGCGACTTCGTGAACCGGTTCAACATCGACGGCCGAAGCTACAAGGTCATTCCGCAGGTCAACCGGGCCAGTCGGCTCAATCCGGAGCAGCTTCGGGATATCTACATCTCGGGGCCCGAGGGTCAGCTCTTGAGCCTGGGCACGGTGGCCCGGATCGAGGACAAGGTACGGCCTCGTTCGCTGAATCGGTTTCAACAGCTCAACTCGGTCAAGATAAGCGGCGTTGCGATCCAGCCCTTGGACCAGGCGCTGGGTTTCTTGGAGGCAGAGGCGGAGAAGATCCTTCCGAAGAACTACTCGGTGGATTACACCGGAGAGTCCCGTCAGCTCCGGACCGAAGGAAACAAGTTCCTTCCTTCGTTCATTCTGGCTCTGGTGCTGATCTTTTTGGTGCTGGCCGCCCAGTTCAACAGCTTCAGGGACCCGTTCGTCATCCTGGCCGGCTCGGTGCCCCTCGCCATGTTCGGAGCGGCCATCTTCACCTTCCTCAAGATGCCGAACCCCAATCTCCCATTCTGGACCGATGGGTGGACCACCACCCTGAACGTGTACAGTCAGGTGGGGCTGGTCACGCTGATCGGCCTCGTGGCGAAGAACGGGATCCTCATCGTGGAGTTCGCGAACGAACTTCAGCGCAAGGGGCACGACAAGGTCTCGGCCGCGCGAGAAGCGTCCATGATACGCCTGCGACCGATTCTCATGACCAGCACCGCGACGGTGGTCGGACACTTCCCGCTGGTGTTGGTGACCGGGCCCGGCGCTCTGGCCCGCAACAGCATCGGTCTCGTGCTGGTGTCCGGCATGGCAATAGGCACCCTCTTCACGTTGTTCGTGGTGCCCTCGCTGTATGTGCTCTTCGCCCGCACCCATCGGCGGGACGCGGTCGGCGGGTCTGATGAATCGAGCCAGCAGGCCCCTGCGCCCTCCGATTCGACGTCGCCCCTGGTTCCCTCCGCCGCCCGCGTCGCGACGGATTCCGCCTAGCGGAGGACCAGGTCGCCGTAGCGATTCCGGAGCTCTCGCTTCAGGACCTTCCCGGTGGCGCCCAGCGGTAGAGCGTCCACGAACTCCACCCGGTCTGGAAGCCACCATTTGGGAATGCGTTCCTGCATGAACGCCAGGAGCTCTTCGGCCGAGGGCGCCTCCTGATGGGGCACCACCAGGAGGAGAGGGCGCTCCTGCCACTTTTCGTGCCGAACCCCGATCACCGCCGCCTGCTTCACCGCGGGGTGAAGGGATGCGGTGTTCTCCAGCTCGATGCTGCTGATCCACTCACCCCCCGACTTGATGACGTCCTTGCTGCGGTCGGTGATGAGCACGTAACCGTCCGGGTCGATACTGGCGATGTCGCCGGTATGAAACCATCCATCTCTGTGCTCGCCCTCCGATGGTCGCTCGAAGTAAGCGGAAGCCACCCACGGCCCCCGGACTTGAAGATGTCCGGTGGTCTTTCCGTCGTGTGGGAGCGGAGTGTCGGTGTCATCGATGATCCGGAGGTCGACGCCGAAAATGGGCCGACCCTGCTTCTCGAGCCGCTTCAATCGGCTCTCCTCTGGGAGGTCGACGTGCTTGGCCAAAGGCAGGTTCGCGGTCCCGAGGGGACTGATCTCCGTCATGCCCCAAGCATGGATCACCCGGACGTCGTGCTGCTGTTCGAAGGCTCGGATCATGCTGGGCGGGGCGGCCGAGCCTCCGATGACGACCTTTTCGACCCGTTCCATGCGCTTTCCTTCTTGCTGGTAGTGCCCGAGTAGGTTCATCCACACGCTAGGCACACCCAAGAGGCTGGTGACGGCTTCGCCTTCGATCAACTCCGTCAATCGTGGACCATCGAGGCCAGGACCTGGCATCACCAGCTTGGAACCCACCATCGTCGCGGCATACGGCACGCCCCATGCGTTGACGTGGAACATGGGAACCACGGGAAGCGTCACGTCTCGAGCCGACAGCCCCAGGCTGTCCGACATGCACACGCCGTAGGAGTGGAGGACCGTGGAGCGATGACTGTACAGGACTCCTTTCGGCTCGCCGGTGGTTCCGGAGGTGTAGCAGAGGGAAGATGCGGTCCGCTCGTCGAGGCGAGGCCACTCGAAGTCCAACCCGGTGAAGAGGTTTTCGAAGGCCTCGGCGTCGACCTCCACGTTCTGCAGTCCTGCATCGTCGGTCAGAGCAAAGAGGAACTCGACTCCGAGCTTCATCTTGGCCACCGCCGCCGCAAGGGGGGCGAACGTGATGTCGAAGAAGAGGGCGCGGTCTCGCGCGTGGCCGACCACGTACTTGAGCTGTTCCGGCGAAAGTCGAGGATTGATGGTGTGAAGTACCGCGCCCATGCCGGAAACCGCATAATAGAGCTCCATGTGCCGCTGCGTGTTCCAAGCGATGGTGGCGATCCGGTCGCCTGGACGAATGCCTCGGGCCTGAAGCGATGCCGCAAGTTGCTTTGCTCGTCGGGAAAGCTCACCGTACGATGAGCGTTGTATGGGACCTTCGACCGTACGCGTCACGATCTCGACATTCGGATGAAACTTGGCCGCAAACTCGAGCTGCTTCGATATCAGCAGAGGTTCGTCCATCATCAGACCCAGCATGGGACGAGAAGACGCGAGGGAGGAGGCGTTGGTCAATCGGGGTGAAGGGCCAGCCCGGGCCGCGGGCTGTCGTCGGTCATGCCGTTGAGGTGGTTCAGGTCGAAGGAGATGGTGTAGCTCGTGCCCCGAGACGAATCGACATGCATGTGTCCCCGGAGCTGCCGAACGAAGTCTTCGACCAAGGTGAGGCCCGACCGAGGCTCCGATTCTTCGCTCATCCCGATTCCTTGGTCCGAGACGGTGAGCACGATCTCTTCTCCTGATGCGGCGCGTCGCAGGCTGACCTGCACGCCTCGTCCTTCGGACGGTGCCGCGGCGTGTTCGAACGCGTTCGTCACCAGTTCGTTGACGATGAGGCCAACCGAGATGGCGGAGCGATAGTTCAGCGCGATATCTGCGTCACCGGAAATGGTGAGTTCTTCTCGTTCTGCCCCCATCGCATCGATGATGTGGGCGCCGAGTTCCTGCAAGTAGCGTAACGCGTTGACGCGTGAGCCCATGTCTTCACGGTGAAGGAGTTCGTGAACCAGGGTCATCGCCAAGATCCGGTTTCGAAGCCCTGAGATGACGTCGGCGGCGGCCTCGTCCCGCAGGGTTCGATTCTGGAGGTTGAGCATGCTTCCCAGCAGCTGAAGGTTGTTCTTCACTCGATGGTGCAGCTCTCGGTGGATGGTTTCCTTTTCTCCGATGAGCTCGGTCAGGAGCTTGTTCTTCTCTTTGAGCAGTCGTGCGGAACGCAGATCGAGTCGGCGACGTGAGATGAGGGCGAACAGAAGCGCGAGAACCAGGCCCATGGTGACCGCCAGGGACATCATCGTGAGCCGACTTTGGTCAGCTTCGGCCCGTCGCTTCTCGGCCTCCTGTTCGAGCTCTTTGATCCGAAGCTCTTGTTCCTTGATGCGCTTCAAGGAGCCGGCGTCTCGTCGGGCACGATTTCGTTCGATTTCGGCCTGGCGTGCCCGCGCGTACCGAGCTTCGCGCACCAACTCGAAGGCTGCAGGATACGAGCCGAGGTTCACTCTGGCCTCCGCCATCACTTCCAGGACCTCGATCCATGCCGTGAGATCATCGGCGGTGGACAGTTCGGGTCGGGCCGCTCGTCCCGCCAGCAAGGTCGATTCGAACCGTTGGTCCCCGAGGGCGGACCTCGCCTGCTCCGCGAGCCAAAGGGCTCGGTCCCGAGCCTCCGCATCGTCGTCTTCGGCGTGTGGCGGGGGATGTTCACGCAGAAACTGAAGGGCCTCTCGGTGCCGATCCAGCCGACGGAGCATCTTCGAGCGAGTCCGGACCGCCCAGGCCACGAGGCGGGGCTGTCCGACGTTCTTCGCGCCGTCGAGCGCCTCGGTCGCCATGCTCAACGCATCTTCGACCCGCTCTAGGGCCAGGAGGTCCTCGGCGACGAGGAGCTTGGACCTCGAGAGGTACGCTGAATGATTCGCGCGTTCCGCGACCTTTCGGGCGTCCCGATGCAGTGCCAACGCTTGCTCGAACTGACCCCGGAGGCCTCGAATCGAGCCCAGCAGAGATGGCAAACCAAATTGAACCTCCAGCGACGCATCGGGTGTGGAACAGGCTTCCGCCAAGAGCAGATGCTCCTCGGCCATCAATGGGAGGCGACCCTCGAAGTATTGCTCGGCGAGGGCATAGTGACAGTAAGACAATAAATCAGGGTCACCACTGTTCTCCGCCAGGACCAGGGCCTCTTGTGTAAGTCGGCTCCACGAGTCTTCATCGACGGAAAATACTTGTTTGGCCCGATCCAAAGCCTCACGTACGCGGTCGTAGGGTTCGGTTTCGTTGGGCGCCGGCCCAGCTGACGACAGTATGAAGACTGTCAACGTCAGCCACGACCGCATGCTGTGACCATGCAGGATCGATTCGACCGACGAAAGAACGTGCGAGCCCTAAGTTGCATTGGAAAGGAGACACGCAGCGAAATTGGGCTTGTCCTTGGAACCATCCTGCGCATTCATGGGTAATGGGTCGTGCTTTTGTCCTTTTCGTGGCGCTTATTGTCTGGCGTTGCGGGACGCCGGCCGATGTCTACTGCGGCGGATTGGATGACTGCGATCTCCTCAGGGCAGGCCTCGACCGAGATGATTGTGTGGACCGCGTCCGAGCCCGCTTGGTGTTTCTGAGCGAGGCAGAAGTCGATGCCTGTGAAGCACGATATGAAAGCTGCATTGACGCAGGTTGCGATGCGCTGAGCGCGTGCTTCGACCCGCTCCCTGCCGGGCTGGAAGCATGTCCGTTCTAGGCGGAACCCTCCCTCCGGGCGAAGGCGACGCTTAGAGCTGGCCCGGGCGCCGCTGCCAGCGGACAGCCTTTCGGCTCGAGGTCGGCGAAATCTCAGGAAGGCCGGTTCCCCTGGAATCTGGCGGGGAGGCGGGCTCCCCTCGGACGTTCAATCGAACTCGACGTCGTCGTTGCCGTATCCACCACCGCGGCGGCTTCCCCGGCCACGTCCGCCGCGGCCCCGATCTCGTCCGCGGCGGCCGCCCCCTTCGTCGAAGCCGCCCATGTCGTTGAAGCCCATGTCCCGAGGCGCGCCCCGTCGGCCTTTCCCGGGCGGTCCACCTCCGGCCCCGTCCGGAGCCGGACCGGAGTCCCGAGCCGAGAAATCGGGCCGGCCCCCACCCCCGGAACGCGGACCCCGCGGTCCACCAGGGCCCCTTCGATCCTCCGCGAGGTTCACCCGCAACGGTCGACCGTCCAGGCTCTCGCCATTCATCTCGTTCATCGCTCGGCCGGCCTCTTCGTCGGAACCCATGGTCACGAAGCCGAAGCCCCGAGGTCGTCCTGTCTCTCGGTCCATGATGATCTTCGCTTCTTTCACCGTGCCGAACCGAGCGAACGACGCGCTCAAGGCGTCTTCGGTGGTCGAGAAGGAGAGGTTACCCACGAACAACTTGTTTCCCATCGATATCTCTACGGCCGGAGTTTCGAACGCGAGCCCGGGGCCGTTGTCGGGCTCGGTTGGTGAAGGCTTTGTGGACAAAACGACGGCTGCCGCCGGGGGCCGTTCGAACCCGAAGGAACGAGCAGACCATGCGGTCCAGATGTCGACGGTCGTTTGAAGAGAAGTGCGAACACGGGCAACACGGACATCGACGGAGGGCTCGGAGACAGGGTCAAATGCGCCGCCCCAAACAGCAGCGCTCTCTCACGATGAAATCGGGGCTGGCCCGAGTCAAGTGCAGGTGATGAACTGGCCTCTCTTGGGACGGTGCACCGGCCGCGGGAACCCAACGCCTACATCCCAACGCGTCGTTTTTTCTGGGTTCCCTCGCCCGTCACCGTCAACCTCATCGACATGGGCACATATGTTGTCACCGGCGCCAACCGAGGCATCGGACTCGAACTTTGTCGACGACTTTCCCAACGAGGCGACCAGGTGATTGCGGTCTGTCGTCGGTCTGTTCCGGCGCTGGAAGAGCTGGGCTGTCGCGTCGAATCGGAGGTCGACGTGACGGACCCGGAGACCATCAGGCAGCTTCGCACCCGCTTGGGGGAGGGGAGTGTCGATGTCCTGATCAACAACGCGGGCATCCTGGAATCCGATTCTCTCCCCGCCTTGGACCCTCGGTCACTGCGGCGACAGTTCGAGGTCAACGCCCTGGGGCCCCTCTTGACCACCCAGATCCTTCTGGACCGGTTTGCCCGGCCGGCCAAGGTGGCCATCATCACCAGCCGAATGGGTTCCATGACCGACAACACATCGGGGGGGATGTATGGCTATCGGATGTCAAAGGCGGCCGTGAACGCCGCTGGACGTTCCCTCGCCCACGACCTCGCCCACTGCGATGTCGCCGTCGGCCTGTTTCACCCTGGCTTCGTATCCACCGAGATGACCGGAGGTCGAGGAGATGTGGACCCCTCGACGTCCGCCGCTCGGTTGATTGAAAGGATCGACGAGATGACGGTGGCCAACGCCGGACGCTTCATTCACGCGAACGGACAGGTCCTCGACTGGTAGCTGGCGCCCCCAGCATGGAGGCCAGGGCTTCGCGGTAGGCGGCGACGAATTCGGGTGCGTATGGGAGGTCGTTGTGTCCGCCGCCGTCGATGGACACCCAGCGAGCGCGGCCAGGCGTGGCGGCGCGGTAGATGGTCTCGGCCATGTGGTCCGGCGCCACCGGGTCTTCGGTTCCCGAAAACACCAGAAGGGGCCGGTCAAGGTGACTTGCCCGATTCACATTGTCGTCGGCCTTGAGTGCCGGGTCGATGTCGAACCGCACCAAGGGCCTGAGATACCAGGGCACCAGTCCGTCCAGCAGCGCCTCCACGTTGCTGACCGGATTTTCCAGCACCACTCCAGCCACGTTCCGTTTTTCCGCCGCGTATAGGGCAACGAAGGACCCGAGGCTGTGGCCATGGACGACGACCCGGCGATCATCCACGCGCCGGTCCCGGCGCGCATAGGATAGGACCGAGAGCGCGTCGCGTTTCAGGCCTTCGACCGATGGATTACCCGTGCTGGCTCCGTAGCCTCGATAGTCGAAGGTGATGATGTCGACCGGCAGCTGGGAAAGCGCGGCGAGCTGGGCGCGGGCGGTGACCATCAGATAGCCGTTGCCGCCGAACAGGACCACCGTTCCCTCGTCGTCTGGACGGTCGATGAACCATCCGTGAAGCCGAACCGACGGTTCGGGGCGAAGATAGAAGTCGTTCTTCTCGAGGCCTCGTTCGGAGAAAAACGCATCGTCGACGGTCTTCTTCACGTCGAAGGCTTTGCGCTCCTCCACCGAGATGGTGGTGCAGCCGAGCAGGAAAGCGGCGCTCGCCGTGAGCCACCCTCGGCGACGCGAGGCGGCCTTGCCAAAGCCGGTCTTCCGGAGCCCGAACACCTCCCGGTCCTGCCTTCAGAGCCAGATACCGGCAACCATATCCGCTCCTTGACGTTCGATGCGGCGTGCTTCACATCGCGGCATGCACAGTCGTTCGAGGCTTGCGAGTCCGTACGTCGCCGCGGTCATCCTCGCGGCGACCGCGTCCGTTTCCGGATGCGGTTTCAATACCGTGGTCGACCGAGACCAGGACGTCCAAGCCGCGTGGGCCGAAGTCCAAAATCAGTATCAACGGAGAGCCGACCTGGTTCCCAATCTCGTGAACGTGGTCAAAGGGAGCGCCGACTTCGAAAAAGAAACCCTGCAGAACGTCGTCGAGGCCCGGTCGAATGTGGCCGGACTGAAGGTCGACAAGGAAGTGCTCGATGACCCGGCCGCGTTTCGGAAGTTCGAGCAGGCGCAGGCGAAGTTGTCAGGCGCGTTGTCGCGACTCCTGGTCACGGTGGAACGCTACCCGGATCTGAAAGCCTCGCAGGCCTTTCGCGACCTGAGCGTGCAGCTCGAAGGTACCGAAAACCGGATCGCGGTGGCTCGGAAGCGTTACATCGAGGCGGTTTCGGCGTACAACAAGGTCGTCCTTCGCTTTCCCACCATGATCGGCGCTCAGCTTCGCGGCATGACGGTCCGTCCGACCTTCGAGGCCACGGCGGAGAACGCGGACCAGGCTCCCAAGGTCGAGTTTTGATCGCCGCGCTCCTCGGAGCGCTCATCTGCGCTGCCCCCGCCGTTCCCAACCTGGATGCCCGCGTCACGGATCTCGCAGGCCTTCTGAATCCAGCCGAGCAGCAGCAACTCGAGCGGTCACTGCAGCTGTACGAACAGAAGACGGGGCATCAATTCGCGCTCCTGACCATTCCCACGCTGGATGGGTATCCCATCGAGAACTACGCCATCGAAGTCGTCGAAGCCTGGAAGTTGGGGGATGCATCGCGGGACGACGGCCTCCTCTTCTTGGTTGCCCGCGACGACAAGAAGATGCGGATCGAAGTGGGTTATGGCCTCGAAGGAGCGATTCCGGACGTTCTGGCCGGACGCATCATTCGGGACTACGCTCAACCGTACTTTCGACGGGGTGAGTTCGGTGCCGGCATCCGGGAGACGATGCTGCAGTTGATGAGAGCCGCCGAAGGGGAGGCCTTGGGGCAGCCGCCGGCCGGGTCCCAAGCTTCACGCCGTGGGCGTGGGGGGCGAGGGTCTCCGTTCGCGGCACTCCTTCCTCTCTTGATCTTTGCAGGCCTCGTCTTCCGACCTCTGTTGTTCGCGGCGGTTCTCGGATTCATCGGCCTGGAGGTTCTCGGCGTCATCGGAGCACTGGTCGGAGGCGTGATGGGGCTCGGTCTCGGTTTGACCATGGGTGTGGGCCGAGGACCGTTCATCGGAGGCTTCGGCGGCGGTTTCGGCGGTGGCGGTTTCGGAGGCGGAGGCTTCGGCGGAGGCGGCTTCGGGGGCGGCGGCTTCGGAGGTGGCGGCGGCGGTTTCGGAGGCGGTGGCGCCTCGGGGGATTGGTGAGGCGAGATGGCACTGACGCAACAGGAGCAAGACCAGGTCGCGAAGGCCGTCGCTTCGGTCGAGGAGAAGACCGCGGGCGAGATCGTGGTCCGGGTGGTGCCTCGCAGCGACGATTACGTCGACGTGCGGCTCGCGGTGGCCGCCATCTGGGGACTCATCCTGAGCGAGAGCCTGATCTGGTTCGGTCCGGAATCGTGGGTTTCGTACGGCGTCACCACCGCCATCTTGGGAGGACTGTGCGCGTGGTTTCTCACCGCGATACCCTTCCTGTTGCGCCGTCTGATCCCCCGGGCCCGCGTCGCGAACGCGGTCCACCTCCGGGCGAAAGCGGCGTTCGTGGAGGAGCGGGTCCATCGCACCCGAGACGCAAGCGGTGTCCTGGTGTTGGTTTCCATGCTCGAACATCGGGTCGAGATCCTGGCGGACGAGGGCATCCATACCCGGGTGGGCACCGAAGGCTGGAGTCGGCACGTGCGCACCATCGTGGAAGGTGTCCGGCGCGGAGCCCTGGCCGAGGGCCTCATCGAGGCCGTGAAGGCGGTAGGCCGAGAGCTGGAACAGCATTTTCCGCCCCGGCCGGATGATCGAAACGAACTCCCGGATCGGCCGCGGGTCGACCTTTGACCGCGGCCCGAAATACAAGCCTCGGATGGAACTCAACCTGGATGGCTTGGTCGGCCCCTCTCACAACTACGGCGGACTCTCCTTCGGGAATCTGGCCTCGCAAGCGAACGAGGGCTCGATCTCGAATCCCAAGCAGGCTGTGCTGCAAGGCCTCGACAAGATGCACCAGCTCCGAGAACTCGGAGTACCACAAGCCGTCCTGCCGCCGCACATGCGGCCAGATCTCGAGCTCGCCCGCCGGCTAGGGTTTGGCGGCTCGGAGGCCGACATCCTCCACCGGTTGGCGCAGGAAGCCCCCCTGCTGCTGGCAGCCTGTTATTCGGCGGCATCGATGTGGACGGCGAACGCGGCCACGGTGACGCCGTCGGTCGATGCCGCCGATGGCAAGTTGCATTTCACCCCGGCCAATCTTCAGAACAAGGTCCATCGGTGCATCGAGCCTCCCACCACCGGCCGAATCCTCCAGCGAGCGTTTCCGGGCCCGCGCTTCGTCCATCACGATCCACTTCCGGCCACCGCCGCTCTCGGCGACGAAGGAGCGGCCAACCACACCCGATTTGCCACCCGATTCGACGGGCCGGGTCTTCACTTCTTCGTGTACGGCGAGAGTGCGGTGGATCCTTGGGGTGCCAAGCCCAAAGTGTTTCCCGCGAGGCAGACCAAAGAGGCGTCCGAGGCCGTGGCACGATTGCATCGGCTATCCGCCCGCCAAGTGGTTTTCGCCCAGCAGAATCCAGACGTCATCGACCAAGGCGTATTTCACAACGACGTGATCTGCGTGGGCCATTTGGACGTCGCGCTGGTTCATGAGAAGGCCTTTCTGGACCAAGAGAAGGTGCTCGGCACCCTGAGGGGCGCCTTCGAAGACCTCACTGGGCAAAACTTGCGTCTCATCATCGTGCCAGAGCGAGAGGTTTCGGTCTCCGATGCGGTCTCCAGCTACCTCTTCAACAGCCAGCTGGTCTCTTTGGGGTCGGGCCGCATCGCCCTCGTGGCACCCGTGGAGTGTCGAGATCATTCGCGGGTTCGCGGGTTCATCGACCGAATGATCGCAGAACGGGCTGGGGTCGATGAGGTCCACTTCGTGGATCTGCGGCAGAGCATGCAAGGCGGAGGCGGGCCGGCCTGTTTGCGTCTGAGGGTCGCGTTGGGGCCAGAGGAGCGGGAGGAGATGAATGCGGGGGTGATCTTCACGCCGGAGCTCGAAGGGCGGCTGCGCGCGTGGGTCGAAGACCACTATCGGGATCAGCTTTCGTTGGCGGACCTCGCAGACCCCCACTTTGTATCCGAATGTCGGACCTGTCTCGACGAGCTGACACAGCTTCTCAGTCTCGGTTCCGTCTACGCTTTCCAGCGGTGAGACATCTTCGAAAATGCGTGGAAGAAACGATGACGGCTGCCGTAGCGTGTGCGGGTGCCGCGGTCAGGAGCCCACATCCTGATCATCGACGGAGACGTCGAGATCCGCCGGCTCATGGCGATCGCGATCCAGGAACACGATCCCGGTGCGACCGTGGAAGCGGTGGGAACGGTGTTGGAACTCGTGGATCAGCTCGCGCTACCGGTGCCATGGGACGTGATCCTCTGGGATCCTGGTACGACGCCTTGGTTGTCCCGGAGCGACGGCTTGGCCGGACTTGTTCAGCGACAGCCCGCCAGTCGGATCTGGTTGATCGACTCCTATCCGAGCGACGACCCCATGCAGGCGATGATGGCCGGCGCCGCCGGCAGCCTGCCCAAAAACCTTCACACCGTCTCTCGGCTCGGCGCCGTGCTCGGACCGGCCTCGCCGGCATCCGGTTCCGCCCCAACGCGCCGTCCGGGCATGAGCCTCGGTCCGCAAGATGTCGCTCCGACGCGAATTCCTCGCTCGGAACGCAGCCCGAGCGACGCAACCCGGCCTGCATCTCATTCCGCGGTCCTTGCGCGGGCGGACGGTTCCGGAGTTCAGTCGGCTCCGCCATTGAAGGCGGAGCCCGATGCGGCGGAGCCGAGGACCGGTCGTTCTCCCGAACGTCTCCAGCTCGTCCACGACCTCAAGGAACCCTTGCGCACCATCCGGCTCCTCTTGGAACGGTGTGACCGGGACTTTCGAGATTCGATTCCGCAGGAGGCGCGAGCCATGATTCAGTGGGCGATGCGCAGCGCAAGCCAGCTTTCAGAGGATATCGAAGAGACAGTCGAGGATGCTCCGGGTCCGGTTGTGGAGACCGACGCCAACGAGGCAGTGACCGAGGCCTTGGCCAATCTGAGTGCGCTGATCGAGGAATCCCGAGGTAAGGTGACTTGCGAACCGCTCCCGAAGGTGTCGGTCAAGCCCGCCATCGTCCGACGCATCTTCGAAAACCTGATCAGCAATGCCCTCAAGTATCGGGGGGAGGGACCACCCGAAATCCACGTCGCGGCCCAGCATCTTCGGGGGGAAGGCTTGTTCAGTGTCCGTGACAACGGCCTCGGGCTGCCGGAACAGCTGAAGCGCTCGGCGTTCGAGCCGGGCGCGTCGGGAGAGAATGGCGGCACCGGAATGGGCTTGTTCATCGTGCGGAGCCTGCTGGAGCAGGTGGGCGGCGAAATCTGGTTCGATACCCTTCCCGGCGAGGGCACGACTTTCTTCTTCACCCTGCCGCTCGCGAGCCCAACATCCCGGGCCGAGGTAGGCGATTGACGGGAATTTGACAGGACCGACCCACATGGCACCTTCCCTCGCGTTCGCTCGAGACGAACGATGGTCATGGAGCTCAGGTCGATCGTCCATATCCTCTTGCTCGAAGACTCCGACGTGGACGCGCTGCGCCTGACGGAACTGCTGCGTGATCGGGGTCACGACGCCTCGATTCAGCGGGTCAGCGCGCTGCAGGACGCGATTCAGGTGATGCGGCAGCAACCCATCCAGCTCGGGCTGGTGGACCTGAACGTCGTCGATAGTCGCGGATTGAACACGCTGGTGAAGCTCCTGGAGACCGGAGTCGACGTCCCTTTCGTGGTCTTGAGCGGACAGAGCGACATCAAGACGGCCGCCGCCGCAGTGGAGGCGGGAGCCCAGGATTACCTGGTGAAGGATCGGCTGGACGCGGAGACGTTGGAGCGCTCCCTTCGCCACGCGGTTTCTCGCCACCATCTCTCTGCGCAGCTGAGAGAGTCCGAGCGACGGTATGCCCTGGCGATGGCTGGTGCCCACGACGGACTGTGGGACTGGGACGTGCAAAGCGACCGCTTGTTCGTGTCCGAGCGTTGGGCCGAAATGCTGAGGCTATCGCCATCTGCGGTGATCGACTGCTGGGACCGCTGGCTCGGCGTGGTTCATCCGGCCGACCGCTCGGCCCTGGCCGATGCGGTGGAGCGGCACTGCGACGGGGAGACGCCCCACCTCGAGGTCGAGCATCGCATGCGTACCGGGGACGGCGAGACGGTTTGGGTGTTGACCCGTGGCGTCCTGGAGCGTGACGCCCGCGGCCGTCCAGCCCGGATGGCCGGCTCTCTCAGCGACATCACGCGCTTCAAGGAAGTGGAAGCCCGCTTGCGGCACGACGCGACCCACGACCGCCTGACCGGCCTTCCCAATCGAGTGGTGCTCCTGGACCGCCTCAAGATGACCATGGTGCGTCGGACCAAGAAGCCGTACGCCTTGCTGTTCTTGGATCTCGACCGCTTCAAGCTGATCAACGACAGCATGGGCCATGCCACCGGCGATCGCTTTCTCCAGGCGTTTGTCGAACGGGTGCGACCTCTGCTCCGCCCGACCGATACCTTCGCGCGCCTGGGCGGCGACGAATTCTGCATCCTGCTGGACGATGCCCAGAGCGTGCACGACGCGAAGCGGGTCGTGGATCGAATCCACGGCGCGCTTTCCGACCCGCTCTGGGTCGATGGCCAGCGCCTCTACGCCTCGGTGAGCATCGGGTCGGCGGACAGCTCGGTGGGCTACGAAAGCCCGGAGGACGTGGTCCGGGATGCCGACATCGCCATGTACCAGGCCAAGGCGCGGCGCCGCGGAGACCGCGGCCGGTCGTGGCGGGACGCGCACTCTGGGGTCGTGGAGCGGTTCGCCCTCGAAACCGAGCTTCGGTCCGCCCTCAGCAACGGTGAGATGGGCGTCGTCTATCAGCCCATCATCTCCATGCGGACCGGCGAGCTGGACGGCTTCGAGGCCCTTCTTCGATGGCACTCACCCACGCGAGGGCTCGTCGGGCCCGAGGTCTTCATCCCCATCGCCAAAGACACCGGCATCCTCTCGAGGCTCGGCCATTGGGTGATCGATCAGGCTGCGACGGATCTTTCCGAACTGACCCGGCGCACCGGGGCAGACTGGTCGGTCAGCATCAATCTGTCGCCGCATGAGCTGTTGGAACCGGACCTGGAGGCCTGGATCCGGGAGGTGCTCCGACGAAGCCGCCTGGACCCGGCCCGTTTGGTCCTGGAGGTGACCGAAGATGTGCTCCTCGACCACAGCGCCGCCGCCCTCGAGGCCTTCGACCGCCTGAAGCGCCTGGGGATCGGTATCGACCTGGACGACTTCGGCACCGGCTTTTCGTCCCTCAGTCACCTGCGTCAGTTTCCGGTCGACCGATTGAAGATCGATCGTTCCTTTGTCCGGGACATGCGGGAGCGCAAAGAGGACCGAGAGATCATCCGGGCCATCGTCGCCCTTGGTCGAACCCTGGAAAAAGGGGTGGTGGCAGAGGGGATCGAAAACCGCGAGCAGTTGGCCATGCTGGCATCTTTCGGCTGCGGGTACGGGCAGGGCTTTCTGTTCGCGCACCCCGACAATCTGTCCCTGTACCAAGAGCTCGGCGCCTACCGGCCGGCGTCGATGGCGTGGAGCGGCTCGGGACTCCGCTGAGGAGTTGCAGACGGACGGAGCGGGTGGTGAACGACCCCAGCCGAGACGACCCCATCGTGCGGGTCCGCGGGGTGACCAAGGCGTATGGCGAGGGAGACGCCCGGGTTCAGGTTCTGAACGGCATCGACTTCGAAGTCAGGGGGTCCGAGGTGGTGGCCCTGTGTGGGCCCTCGGGATCCGGCAAGTCGACCCTCCTGAATCTGATCGGATGCCTGGACCGACCTACCAGCGGCTCGGTGCATCTCGCGGGTGTGGACGTCTCCACCCTCGACCGAGCGGCGCAGGCTCGTATGCGCCTTCACACGCTGGGCTTCGTCTTTCAGTCTTTTCATCTTCTGTCGGAGAGTACCGCCGTGGAGAACGTCATGATGCCGCTGCAGTACGCCGGCGTGCCCAAGGGAAAGCGGAAAGAACGGGCCGAACGCATGCTGATGCGGGTGGGGCTCGAAGACCGGATGGACCATCGCCCCCATGAGCTTTCCGGTGGCCAGAAACAGCGGGTGGCCATCGCCCGGGCGTGCGTGATGAACCCGCGGCTGTTGCTGGCGGACGAGCCCACCGGAGCGCTGGACACCCGAACCGGCGCCGCGGTCCTGGACCTGATGTCGGACCTCCATGAACGGGAGGGGATGGCGGTCGTCGTGGTCACCCACGATGAAGAGGTGGCGCGATGGGCCAAGCGACGGGTCGACCTTCGGGATGGCCTCATCGTGTCGATGGCCCACCGCGAGGCTCGGTCGTGAAGTTCACCTTGCTCTGGGCGGCGACGGTCGTCCGGCTGGGCGCGCCGGAGGTCTCGTCGGTGGAGGGTCCGATGCTGACGCTGGAGCGGATCCGGGTGTGGGCCCAAGAGGGCGCGGACCTCGCCACCTTCGAGTCCAACATTCGGCGGGCGGAGGCGGAAGCAGAGCGCGTCGAAGCGACGTCACGTCCGCAAGCCGACCTGACGTTGGGCGTGTCCCTAGCACCGGGAAATGCGCTGTTCGAGGTGTTCACCGTGGGAGAGGAGGCCTTGGATGCCGGCGAAGATCTGGAATCGGTCCTGGGCGATCCGGTCACCGTTTCTGCGGTCAACCCGCTGCGGGAAGGCCTGTCCTCGTTCGAGCCCCAGTTTCGTTACCGAGCCACCGTGGATTTTCGATGGCAGCTCACCGACTTTGGCCGCACTGCTTCCGCGCGCCGGGCCGCGGAGCTGGAAGCGGGAGCGGAGCGGCTCGCCCGGGCGGTGGCGGAGCGGGATGCGCTGGCCGCGGCGGACGAGGCCTATCTGGCCTGGCTTCGCGCAGAGCGGGAGGTCAGGCTGGCGGATGGGGCGCGGGGGCGGGCCATGGAGCGACTGCAGCAGACCCGAGAAGCGGTGTCGGTGGGGTCGGCGTCCGCGTCGGACGTTTTGCTTCGGGAGACCGAAGCGGCGAGGGAGACCGTTCGGGTCGCGCGATTCGAAGATGCACTGGCCGAGGCGCGACGGACCTTGGAAGCCGTTTTGGGTCGAAAGCTTCCGTCCGGAGCTCGTCCCGACCCGTCGCTCTTGGTTCGGATTCCCGAGCCCGACCAACCGGAGTCGGAGGCCGACGCCGAGGCAGCGCTTCTCGAGGCCCGGCTACGGTCGGCGCAGGCGGACTTGCGCTCCAGGAAGAAAGCGGGACGTCCGATCTTGGGTGCCGATGCCGAGGTGGGCTTGCGGGGCCTGGAGGGGGTTCCGTTTCCCCGGTACAACGTCGGTCTGTCACTGACGATGCCGCTCTTGGACGGGGGCGCTCGACGCGCCCAAAGACAGCAGGCTCAGGCTCGGGTGAATGCGTTGTCGGCGAGAAGCGCTCGGCGCGAAGCCGAGCGCGAGCGCCGGCGGGCACGTCTTCACGATCGGTATCGACGCGGCATTCGCATGATCGAGGACGCTCAGGCGTACCTCTCGTTGGCCGCACGGCTGCTCGCGGACACCCGAGAGCGCGCGGCCGAAGGGCAGGCACCGCGGACCGACGTGGATGCGGCGGTCGCTCGTCGGGAAGACGCGGAGACCCAGCTCCTCAGCGCTCGGTTGGGGTGCCTCTCGGCGGCCCTCGCCCTTTCTCGCTGAGGATTCGGTGGCCGGGTCAAGACGCCTTGCACTGGTGTCGGTCCAGCAGTTCCAGCACTGCTTCAGCCGCGTCGGGGGCCGCCCACGTCCAGAGCTCCGCAGTGCCCTTCGGAGGGTCTTCGACGAATCGGCTCAAGCGGGGACCACTCAACTGGTCATAGCTGCACCCGTCCCCGGCGCCGACGGCTTGAAGCATCCCGACATTGAGGCGCTGCTCGTCGTCGTCTCGGTCGAACAACGCGAACAGAGGGCGCTGAAGGGCGATGCATTCGGTGATGAGCTGACTGCCGGACGATGCCACCACCAGGTCGACCCGGCGCAGAAGGTCCAAGAACGCGGTCCGGTCCAAGGGCCGGACGTCCACCTCCAGGTTCTTGTCCTCGTCCGGCGACGGGCTGAAGAGGATGATCTGGTCGTTGGGTTGAAGGACCCGTTTCAGCGTGGGGAGGACGTCGCGGGCGTTTCCATCCCGGAAATAGCTGAGAACTCGACGTCCGGGATGGGGCTCTGAAAGCGCTCGGAGGCGCCGGATCGCGTCGTCCAGGATAGGTCGAGCCAGCACCGTGTCGGGTCGTTCGGGAGCCTCCAGAGGGACGAAGTTCACCGGAACGTAGTCGGTGGCTGGCCAGCTGCTCGCACCAGCCTTCACCGCCTCTCGAATCCAAGGAACCCAAGGCAAAGGCGACGGTCGCCGGCATCGGCTGAAGACCAGGCCGTGACCCACCGCGATCACTGGACATCCCCACAGTCGGCCGGCGATCACGCCGGGATGGTCGCCGTCGGAAATCAGGAAATCGGGTCGACCTTCCCACGTGGCCCGGACCGCCTGGGCCAGGCGCAGCACGAAGATCTTCGCCGCGCGCGGAGACGGTCGGTGGGGCACGGGCGTCACCTGGACGAATCGCTCCGCCATCGGTTCGAAGAGGGGCGCCACATCGGCGCCTCCGAATACGGTCACCTCATAGCCGTGGTCGACCAGACCCCGGATGATGGCCTCGGCGTGCGGGGCATGACCTCGACCCCGGCCGTGCACATAGAAGTGTACGAGCCGGCGACCGGGCGCCGGTCGCCGGTTCACGCGGCTTCGCCGTCCGATCTGGAGGATGTGGACGGCGCCCCTTCGCCCCAGCTGGGCTGCTTACGGCCATATCGGTTCAGGGCTGAAGGCGGCCGCACCTGTCCTGCCGCCCCCACCAAGGCGTGGGTGGCGGTCCAGCGGACCAGCGGGAGCAGTTGGCCGAGTCGCGACGTATCGGGCTTGCTGAGGGCCCGGTGTCGTCGGGCTTGTCGAAAGGCAGCGTAGTACCGCTCGAGACATCGGTCGGGATCCGACCGCAGGCGTGCGCTTCGCTGGGCGGCTTCCGCGAGCCATCTACGCCGGGATGGTTCGAGCAGCAGGCGGATGACTTCGTTTCCAAACTGCAGGTTCGATTGCTCCTCGTCGGGTCCCGGGGGAAGCAAGACGCCGTCGCGTCCGTTTTCGATCTGCTGGGCCACGCCGGCGTTGTCGTCGAACGCCACGACCGGCAAGCCCGACCACATCGCCTCGCTCACCACCTGTCCGTAGGTCTCGGACAGGGAGCCATACATGAAGACGTCGGCGTGGTGATACCAGGTCCGAACCTGGTCCACCGGAAACTCGCCCGGGAAGAACATGCGGTCCGCCACGCCGAGGCGAGCGGCGCGCTCCCGGAACGCATCGTGGTCGGCGCCGTCTCCGACCAGGGTCAAGGTAGCTTCCGGGACCTGGGGTGCGATGTGCTTGGCGAAGATGTCGATGATGCGCGCCACCCCCTTCTCCCGTACCAAGCGACAAAGCACCAGGAGGCGATGTCCGCGCTTGGCTCGGGCCGGAAATGGATCGGCGTGGATCTCGCTCGTGCATACGCGAGGATCGACGGTCCGCGGTATGACGTGGATCGGCACCCGGACCCCGACGCTTCGCCAGTAGCGCTCCAGCCCCCTCGAAAGGACGATGAGCCCGTCGCTCTGGTTGTAAACCTGGGCGGAAAGAAATTCGACGAGCGGCACCGCGGTGTTCTGGCAGATCCGGTGGACCAACGGACTGGAGGCGATGGATTCCGGCAGGAGCGTATCGTAGAGGCGCGACAGCAGCGTGGTGTTCACGCAAAGAAGTGGAATGTTTTGGGTGGCCCTCAGCCACACTCCCGCGTCCATCAGCGCCGAACCGGTCTGGCCGACCATCACGTCGAAACGCTGGTCCACCAGATTGCGAAGGGTCGCTCGGGTCGGGACCGGCAAGAAGAACCCGGGCTGGGCGCGTACCGGAATCGAAGGCAGGAGGACGTGACTCTCCGGCAACTCATGGGGCTTGGAGTTGGGATCCTTGGGGCCCACCAGCGTGACCCGATGGCCGCGCCGCCGAAATTCACGGTAGAGAAACTGCGCCGCGAACGTACTTCCCGTGGCGTAGGGGACCCGGACATAGTCGTTGAGGATCGCGATGTGCCGGAACGCGGCTTCCGCACCCAATCCTCGATCGGTGGCATGCTTGGCCACTCTCGTTACGGCGTCGTACATTGCTTCCCCTTGCGCGGTCTGCATGTGGGATGCCTGAATCGACCTGTCCAGCGAAACTCCCGTGACCGCCCGGCAATCCGGGTTCTGGGAGCATTCCGGGGTCGAGCTCGCGGCGCGGAGCCCTCCGCTTCCGTGGCGAAGAATCGACAGTGTGGTCACGGCGCAACACTCGACTTCGAGCTCGACCCGAGTAAACCCGAGTAGAATTCGAACAGGTCATTGAAGTGCTGGCGCAAAGTGCGCACCACGTTGCGCCGTCCCAGGCAGCGGCTGTGGAGCTCCGCGATGTCCCGGCTGAGCATTCGCTTGATGGCTGCGGTGCAGGTGGCGGTGTCTCCGGCTCGATACTTCTCGCAGACGTCGGGATCTGCAAGCTCGGCTGCGCCGCCGGCGTCCGGGACGATGACCGGGATCCCGGCGCAGAGGGCCTCGGCCACCACGAGCCCGTACGTTTCGGCCGAGGATCCGTGCAGAAGAACATCGGCGCTGGCCACCGCTTCGGCCAGCGCGAACCGGTCGCTGGTGAAGCCTTTGAGCACCACCCCCGGCACCTGCGCCGCATGGCGCTCCACTTGGCGGCGCCACGGGCCGTCTCCGAAGATGACGAGGCCGGCTGGAAAGGCGGCGCGGATCCGGCCGAAGGCGCGGATGAGGGTGGGCAGCCGTTTCTCCGGATGGTGCCGCGACACGGTGACTAAGAGAAACCCAGATGAAGGGACGCCGGCTTCCTCCAGCATCTGCCGACGCAGCTCGGGGTTGCGGCGGGCGGCCAGGAAAGGCTCCGGATCGATCCCGAAGGGCACCGCGGTCGCGTTCTGAATGCCGCGCTGTCGAAGCCTGGCCTCCAGCCAGTGTCCGGCCACGACCGTCGCGTCGTAGCGGCGGCTCAGGCTCTTGAGGGCTGCCCAGACCGGCGTGAAAGCCGAATCGATGATGGCTTGGGGAACCCAGCGGTCCATGAGCGCGTGACCGAACACCGCGACCGGGTCTTGATGGAAAACGAGGACCTTCTTCGCGCGCCCCTTCCAGCGTCCTGCGAACCATCCGCCCCCGTAGACCGACGAACCTTCCACGATATCGGGGTCCAGGCGATTCAATGCCCGGTGGACCCGGCGCTCGTCCGTGAAGAGGTGATATCGCGAATCTCCGGGCACGGGCGGACTTCGAAGCCAGACCACCCGACCTCCATGGCGGGCTTCCTCTCCGTCTACCGGGCCAGGGGCCAGCACGATGGCCTCGTGCCCGGATTCCGCTGCGGCCTTGAGCTTGTGGTCGACATAGGTTTTTACCCCCCCACCTCGGTCGGCGTAGAATTCCGCAACGTCGACGATGCGCACCGCCGCTGCCCCTTAGGACGAAACGACGGAGGGGGTCGAGGCCCAAAACGAGGCGGGGTGCGCCCTAGGCCTGCTCCTGGAGCCGCAGGAAGGATTGCAGACGCTCGGCCGGAAGCCGGCCGGCGTCCACCGCCGCTCGGACCGCGCAGCCCGGCTCGTGTCGATGCTGGCAGTCTCGAAACCGACACCCCGCCGCCAGCTCTCCGATGTCCGGAAACGCTTCAGCCAGACCTTCCTCGAGGATCCCCACCTCCCGAACGCCCGGGTTGTCGATCACCAGAACGCCGGACGGAGCCACGAAGAGATGCCGCTGGGTGGTGGTGTGGCGGCCTTTCTGATCCGTAGCCCGCACCTCGCCGGTGCGTTGGGCGGCGTCCCCGAGCACGCGGTTGACGAGGGTCGACTTGCCCACGCCGGACGCCCCGATGAAGGCCACGGTGGTCTTCGGTTCGAGATAGGGCTCGAGCGCCTGCCAACCATCGGACCTCGTGGCCACCGTGGACAGAACCGGTGCCCCAGGCGCCGCTGCACGCAGCGCGGCGAGGCGCGCGTCGAGATCCTCGGCCTGGTCGGCCTTGTTGAGCACCACAACCGGGTCGCATTTTCCTTCGCGGGCCAAGGTGACAAAACGTTCGACCCGGCGCGGACTGAAGTCGGTTCCGGCGGCGGTCACCGCAAACATTCGATCGACGTTGGCACACAAGACTTGGCTGCGACCTCGGTCTCGTCGGTCGCGGCCCACCACCCTTCGCGTAAGCCAGCTTGCACGGGGCAACAGCTCCACGATCCGGTGTCGGTCTCGGCCAGGCTCCAGCCGAACCCAGTCTCCCACCACGGGTTGGCCACCACCAGGGGACGGACCCACGTCGTCTTTGTACAGGCGACCGGCTACCACCGCGGTCACCGGTCCGCGCGACGTCTCCACTTGCCAGCAACGCCGCTCCACCGACATGACGCGTCCGAGGTCTTCGGCGGGTGCGCCGCCGTTCCATCCCAAATCGAAGAGGTCCAAACGCTACGCTCCAGCCGCCGTTCGCCGGGGTCAACCTTTGACGGAGGCCTCAACGAGGAGGAGCCGGTGGGAGGCCATCGAGTCAAAGCCGCGGTGGACAAAGGTGCGGTTGCTCTGCTCTAACCCGCCGGGGCGCGGTCCCGCGGAGGACTGGCCGAGGAGATCTCGATGGCGAAGGCACTCGTACTTCGTGAGCAAGGACCAGACGAACGTCGCGTTGCCGCGACACCAGAAACCGTCAAGAAGTTCATCAAGGCCGGGATGGAGGTTTCGGTCGTCCGCGGCGCGGGCGAAGCGGCCCATTTCCCCGACCAGCTCTACCAGGACGCCGGTGCCCACCTCGTCGATGACGCGGCCGCGGCGGCCTCCGAGGCTCGCTTGGTCATGAGCGTCGGACCGCTCGTCCCGGAGGCGGTGCTCGAGGCCATGGGCTCCGGCGCCGTTCTGGTCGGTTTTATCGATGCGTATCGTCGGCTGGACCAAGTGAGAGTGATGGCGAGTCGGGGACTCAGCGTGCTGGCGATGGAAATGGTTCCGCGGATCACCCGAGCTCAGTCGATGGATGCGCTTTCTTCTCAAGCGAACATTGCGGGATACAAGTCGGTGCTGGAAGCTGCCCGTCGGCTCGATAAGTACTTTCCGCTCCTGATGACCGCGGCCGGGACCGTGCAGCCGGCCCGCGTGGTGGTGATGGGCGCCGGTGTGGCCGGCCTTCAGGCCATCGCGACAGCGCGCCGGCTGGGCGCGGTGGTCGAAGTGTCGGACATCCGGCCGGAGGTGAAGGAGCAGGTGGAGTCGCTGGGCGGAAAGTTCATCGAGCTCCCGATGCAGGAGAGCGGGGCCGGCGAGGGCGGATACGCGAAAGAGATGTCGGAGGATTTCTTGCGCAAGCAGCGAGAGATCGTCTCCGATCGGGTCGCGAATGCCGACGTGGTGATCACCACGGCGCTCATCCCGGGACGCCCGGCGCCGAAGCTCCTGCCAAAGGAGATGGTGGAACGCATGCGACCCGGCGCGGTGATCGTCGACCTCGCGGTTGCTCAGGGCGGCAATTGCGAACTTTCGAAGCCCGACCAGGACGTGGAGCACGGAGGGGTCGTCATCGTGGGAGCGGGAAACCTTCCTTCCAGTCTCTCCCATGATGCAAGTCTTCTTTACGCTCGTAACATCTGGGCTCTGGTGAGTCCGACCCTCGCGGAGGGAGACTTGCGGCTCGACCTGGACGACGACGTCATCGGACCCACACTCTTGACCCACGGCGGAGAGGTGAGGTCCGACGCCGTCAAGGCCCGACTCGAGGAGAGCGCGGCATGAACCAACCAGCCGAGAACGTTCGCGAAGCCGGCGGAGGATTGATTCGATGACGATGGAATTGGGCGCCATCTGGGTGGCGCTGTTCATTTTGATTTTGGCAACCTACGTCGGGTTCGAGGTCATCACCAAGATCCCGCCCACCCTTCACACCCCCCTGATGAGCGGGGCGAACGCCATCAGCGGCATCACCTTGGTCGGTGCCATCGCCGCCGCCAAGACTTCGGCCCCCAATTTGGCCAACATCCTCGGGGCAGTCGCCGTGGCTCTGGCCACCATCAACGTGGTCGGGGGATTCTTGGTCACCAATCGCATGCTCAGCATGTTCAAGCGAAAGGGTTGATGATGGATGCACTCGTGATTCGAAATACGGTGGCTCCGGCCCTGTATCTGCTCTCGACGGTCATGTTCATCACCGGACTGAAGCGGATGACTCGGGTCCGCTCCGCAGCGTCCGGCAATCAGATGGCCGCCGCTGCCATGCTTTTGGCGGTAGTTGCGACGCTCCTGGAGCTCGGGCTGGTGGACTATCGATGGATCATCGGTGGCGCCGTGGTCGGCGCCGCCATCGGCGCGGTGGCGGCGGTTCGGGTCGAGATGACGTCGATGCCGGAGATGGTGGCGCTCTTCAACGGATTTGGGGGCGGTGCATCCACTTTGGTGGCGCTCTCGGTGTTCTGGGGGCAGGTGGTGCAGCCGAAATCCGACCTCACACCCGCGCAGGCCCTCCTGCCGGTTCCGGCCACCACGGTATGCCTTTCCATCTTCATCGGCGCGGTGACCCTCACCGGTTCCTTCATCGCCTTCTTGAAGCTGCAAGGGAAACTGAGGAAGGGCGCCCCCATTCTCTTCCCGGGGCACCACGCCATGAACGCGGTGCTGCTCGTGGTGACCTTGGGCCTCTCCATCTGGTTCGCAGCGTTCTCCACCGGTACGGCGGCGATGGTGGCGGCACTGCTCTTGACGGGCATCTCCCTCTTCTTGGGCGTGACCCTGGTGCTCCCGATCGGCGGCGCCGACATGCCGGTGGTGGTGTCGCTTCTCAACTCCTACTCCGGAATGGCGGCGTCGGCCGCCGGCTTCGTGATCGGTAATCCTCTTCTCATCGTGGCGGGTGCCATGGTGGGCTCGGCGGGGCTCATCCTCACCCAGATCATGTGCGTGGCCATGAATCGGTCGCTGATGAACGTGCTTCTCGGGGGCTTCGGTATGGAAGCGAGCAGCGGGGGCGGCGGCAGCTCCGAATACGAGAACGTCAAGTCGACATCGGCCGAAGAGGCCGCGATGGTCTTGGAGAACGCCGAGTCCGTCATCGTGGTGCCCGGCTATGGACTCGCGGTAGCCCAGGCCCAGCACACCGTCCGGGAGCTGGCCAACATTTTGGAAGAGCGGGGCACCACCGTTCGCTACGCCATCCATCCGGTGGCGGGACGGATGCCTGGCCACATGAACGTGCTCCTGGCGGAGGCGGACGTGCCCTATGACCAGCTGGTGGAGATGGAGGCCATCAACAGCGACTTCAAGAACACCGACGTCGCCATCATCGTGGGCGCAAACGACGTGGTGAATCCAGCCGCTCTGGATGAAAAGGACAGCCCGATCTACGGCATGCCCATTTTGAACGTGCACGAAGCTCGGACCGTTTTCGTCATCAAGCGGTCCTTGAGCCCGGGCTACGCCGGCATCAAGAACAAGCTCTTCGAGCGGGACAACACCATGATGATCTTCGGCGACGCCAAAGGGGTCCTTCAGGGGTTGGTCACGGAGAGCAAGGAGCTCTCGAAAGCCGCCTAGCCGATCCGGAGGTCCCAGGGCCTCAGCCCGCCTTCGGTTCTTCTCCGAAGAATCGACTCCCTCGGTCCCGTTCCACAAGGTAAGTCTTCAGGTTTCGGCGGTGCTGCAGCAACCGCAGTCCGAAGCGGGCTGAACCGAGGGCCAAGCGAGCTGGGGTGGTGCCCCGCCGCCATCGCTCGAAACGCTCCATCACCGGTCCGCCCAGGAACGTGTGCCACGCCGTCGCGATGGCGTCGGGGGTGAAGGCTTCGGCCCGCTGATAGCCCCGTTCCACCATGGCGACGTAGCGCGCCGGGTCTCTGGCCAGGGCGATACATGCCTGCACCACGTCTTCCGGCGTCTGGACCTCGACGAAGTCCAGGTCGTCTCGATAGAGATCTCGGTAGGAAGGCTCCGGTCCGAGCAACGCGGGAACGCCGGCGGACCATGAATTCAGGAGCTTCACCGGCGGTTTGACCTTGTAGTCGGCTTCGGTGAGGTTTCGCACCGCGAGGATGAGGTCGACGTTTCGGTGGTCGCACCAATCTTCGATCAGCTGAGCTTTGGGAAGGTCGGGGCTGCTTTCAAAGCGCAGTCCATGGGCTTGGAGTCTTTCCGCAAAGTCGGACCGACGGAAGGGCCATGCCAGGTTGTTGAGGGTGCCTTTGAAGGACAAGACTTTCGCCTGTCCGCCCCGCGCCGGGTCCCGTCTCTTGATCACCGGGTTGACCCATTGGGGCATGAAGAAGTCCTGATTCGGGTCGACGACGCAGCTTTGTGACAAGACGGTCTGCATCTCGCAGATGGCGGGACGGGCCGAATCCAGTCGACAGGCCACCACGAAGCTCCGGAAGGGAAGGTGCCGCGCAAAAAGATCATGATAGGGCACCACACAGATTTCGTCGTTGATCAGCTTTCGACTCAGACGAACGTCCAGTCCGCGCTGGCGCAGATAGATGACGGACTGAACCGCCCAGATATGGACGCCTTCCGAACATTTCCGGAACGAAGGCTCGAGGTCGTCGGGGAGGCCGGACCGGAGCTCCGGCCAGTTCGCCACGTCGGAGCTCACGAAGTAAATGGGTCGGGGGAGAGGTGCCAGGGGCGTGATGCGGTCCGCTTTCTCCGCGAACGCCTGGGTGACGGCTTTGATGCGTTCACTGGCTTCGTTCATCGTCGTTGATTCCATCGTGTCTCTCTTCCCGGCCTTTGGCCGTCGCGTACTCGAAATCACGCTCCGCATCAAACGGGCGGCTGGGGCCGTTGTTCTGGATGTCGGAGGGGGCTACTCTTCAGCGGTGAAGCTCTTGTTCGTCCAGCACGGAGATTTCGGGGCCGCGGTACGACGTTTTCAGGAGGGGGGCGAAGAGACCTACCGAGACCAGCAGCATACGGTCGGCTTCGTCGCGGATCTGTCGGACGACTTCGACGTCACCATCATGGCCGGATGCGAGCGGGTTCACGACGAGGTCTTGAAGCCGCGGTTGCGGTCCATTGGTCTGGGGGCAACCGGGCTGTACGCGCGGAAGACCGTCATCCCCATGATGAACGAGCTGGAGCCAGACCTCATCGTTTGCCGGACGCCGAACGTCCATGTCTTGGGCTGGGCGGCGGGAAGTCGACGTTTCGTGCTGCCGTCTTTCGCCGACACCTTTTCAGACGATGGCTCCCGAGGACGGCTGAGCCAGCTTCGTCTCGGCTTCGAGCTCCTGAGAGCCCCCCTTCCGTGCGTGGCCAACCACAGCCTTTCCGCCTCCATGTCCCTTCGCAAGCTGGGGATCCCGGACAGCTTGATCGTGCCGTGGGAGCTCCGGCGGGTGCCGCCGGACGCCGAGCCCAAGGAACAGCCCACCGAACCGCCGCTTCGCCTGTTCTATGCGGGCGCGCTGCTGGAGTCGAAAGGCGTGGGCGACGTGCTCGATGCGGTGGCGCTCCTCGGCATCCGCGGCGTCCAGATCAACTTCTCGGTGGCGGGCTGGGGAGATGTGGAGGTCTGGAAGGAGCGGGCAGCCCAGCGGGGCGTCTCGGACAAGGTGCATTTCCTCGGCCGGATCCCGGCCCACGCGGTGCTCGACCAAATGCGGAGTCACCACGCGGTCATCGTGCCCTCTCGCCACAGCTACGCCGAAGGGCTGCCGAACACCGTGTTCGAAGGACTGGCCTCTCGGAGTCCGCTGGTCGCGTCGGACCATCCTTCGTTCGTGAAGCGCCTGGTTCACGAGCGCGACGTCCTCTTCTTCCGGGCCGGGGACCCGGCGTCGCTGGCGGAGCAGCTGGAGCGGCTGGTCTCCGACTCGGACTTGTTTCACCGCCTCTCGGCCGGCAGTGCCACCGCTTTGGCGGGTCTGTATGTTGGAACCGAATGGACGGAGTTCGTCCGCCTCTTTCTGGAAGACCCTCGAGACGCCACGGATTGGGTGAAGCCGAGGTCGTTGGCGTCCTTGTTGGCCGCCCGGCCGGAGCTGGATGAAAGCGGCGACAAGCCCCTCGTGTGGAAGACGGTGGGCCAATTGCGAAACCGCGTTCTCGAAGTGCTCGAATCTCACTGAGCCGGAAGGGGAATCTGGGTCCGAGCCGCGCCGCGCTCGGCCGGACCGACTTGGTTGTACGGCGTTCCGCTGAGCCGCCGAATCACGCTTCGCGTCTTCTGGCTCAAGTAGCAGCTGGTGAAGGAGAAGGCGATCTTCGGGTCCAGATACGGATTCTTGAGTCCGCCTAGACTCACCAAGGTCAAGACCTGCTCGGAGACGCTGACCGGACAGCCGGGGATGCGCAGAATGTCCTCTTTTCGATTGAAGAACAGATTGCTCCCTACCTTGAGCATCTTTTGAAAGATGTCTTCATATCGGGCATCGAGGGGTTCTCGGGTGGAACGGTCACGATAGATGCTGTCGATCTTCACCAGGGCGTCGCCCACGGTGCCCTCGTATTGGGTGCAGTCTCCCATGAAGACTACTTTCTCCCCCGGATTGGCGTTTATGGGACCCTCGTAGTGGCCAAAGACCACATGGAGGGGAGGAAGCTTCTCGTCGGTTTTGCGGTCGAAGATCCGAAGGATTTCGATCGCTTCCTCCATCGCCCCCGGACAACCACCCCAGCAATACGCCTTGTCGGCGCCGGGTGGCCGCCCACCGTAAGCGCGGATCTTCGTGCCTTCGAAGTAGTCTTCCACGCGGATCAGTCCGACCCGAAATCCTTCCGCCTTCTGTTGTGCCTTCTCCAGCGAGATGTCGCCCTCGATCCGAATCGAATCCAAGTCGACGGCGCCGAACCCGGCCTCGTGGGCAAAGCGGATGTGCTCCACCTCCAGCGGCTCCACACCGATGATCCGGCAGCACACCGCATCCAGAGCCAGCTGATTGTTGCTCATGATGATGAGACCCAAGTCGAAGGGCAGGGGGGTGAGCATTCGGCCTTCCCCCGCGGTGATCGCATCCACCGCCACGAACTGAGGCTGGAGAACATACTGAAGGTCCCGGACCTTCTCATTCAGGAGGTGGTCGTGGTCGATCAAACGGTGCCGGTCATCCTGGATGCCGATGTAGTTCTTCATACCGAAAGTGACGGTGGTCCAAGGGTGCGCCTTGAACTTCGGGCAGTTCACGAAGAAGTCGGCTTCGGCGACCGGTGCCGGAGTATAGATCCGGTCGCGAAGGCGGTCTGGATGTGCCAACGGGATCTCGACCTGTTGCACCTCGTCGAAGTGATGAAGTCTCACGCCCCCCACGCGCTTTGCGACGCCGTAGTAGCCGGCGTGTCGAAACGTATACCGAGTGGGTACGGTGATGCCGCTTCGTTCGCCGACGGCGAGTTCGGTGATGCCGCCATCTCGGTCCTTGAGTGCACGCAAGACGCCCTCCGCGAACTCGGGCCGGGTGAAGGCGTTTTCGAAGAATGGGCCGGCGGAGACCAGGTTGGGTTTCACCAGGGTCTTACCGGAAGGACGAAGCCCCAGCGTGTCGAGGCCCGACCGGACGATGCGGCGGATCGCTTCCACGTCGTAGCGCGGACAGGAGTGGATGATCACGGTGGGCTTCACGGTGGGGAGAGCCTAGTGCCCCCACCACGAAGTTCAAATCGCTTCCCGCCGACTAGCCGCGGTTGAGGCTCTCGGGATCCCAACTTTCCAGGGTCCGGAGGTACTGAACCCGCTCCAGTCCCTCGGTGTGAATCAGAGGGCGCTCCCGGAGTTCGTCGAAGTTTTTCAGGTCGTGGGCCACCATCCAGGTAAAAATGTCCTGCTCGATTCGCTTGACCTGGTCGAGACCCTTGGAGAGCAGCGTGGAGCAGAGCATCGCCACCCGGGCCCCCACGCGAAGAAGCTTCAGGACGTCTTCACCCGAATGGACCCCACCCGTGGCGGCGTAGTCACAGGGAACCGCTCGGGACAGGAGTCCAATCCACTGAATGCGGGCCAGCACCTCCTCGGAGGTGGAGAGGTTCACCCGAGGCTCGATCTGGTCCGATTCGAGGTCGACGTCGGGTTGGTAGAAGCGATTGAAGAGGACGAGTCCCTTGGCTCCGGCGTCCACCAGACGACGAGCCATGTGGGGAAGGCTGCTGAAGTACGGGCTCAGCTTGACCGACACCGGAATGTCCAGAGCCGTCGCGAACTGGTCCACCATCTTGACATATCGGTCTTCGATCTCCGCCGCGCTCACGTTGGGGTCGGTCGGAAGCTCGTAGAGATTGAGTTCGACCGCATCGGCTCCGACGTCCTGGAGCAACTTGGCGTATCGGCTCCACTCCGTCGACTTCACCGCGTTCACGCTGGCGATGATCGGGATGTCGACGGCACGTTTGCAGGCGTCGAGGTGAAGCAGATATCCCGGTGGCCCGAGCCGAAGCCGCTCACTGTTGCCAAGCGAAGAAATGACGTTTGCGTAGCTCTCCCCCTGACTGAGCTTTTTCATCAGCTGCGTGTGATCGTTCTCCAGCTGCTCTTCGAAGATGGAGAACAGCACCACCGCGCCGAGCCCGGCTCGTTCCATCGATTTGACGCCGTCCAGCGTGGTCGACAAGGGGCTTGAGGATGCGACCAGAGGGCTCCGCAGTTCGAGACCGAGGTAAGAAGTCGAAAACGCCATCACGGAACTCCGATCACCAGGGATGAAACATTCGTGCCAGCAAGTTGAAGGTCGCCGGCGGGGTCGCCTCCGATCCGTCGCTACGATTCCGTAACCGGACGCGTGGACGCTCGTCACCGGTGCCGGCCCGACCGCCGCCGGCCCGACCGTCCGACCGCCCGGCCGTGGGACCCTTCGACCGTCCGACGGCCCGCGAGACGAACTTTGGGGTGCCACACGGGACCATCGGGCTCGCGGGTGCACGTTTCGCGAGATGGGAGGCCAGCAGCGCCATGCTCCGGGGGAATTTCGGCGCCGGCCCGTCGACGGTTTCGCGGTGATCCGAAAAACATGACGCGCCGGTGCAACTGCTTTGACGGCCGAGGAGGTGATGGCCATGATTCCAATATGGGCGCTTTTAGGGTCAACCACGCTCGAATCGGTCAAAGCGCACGGTCGGAGCGGGCGGTTCAAATGGTCGACCGGCTGCTGGATGGCGCACCGCAATACGACGTCTACGGCGTCTTGTTGACCCAGCTGCTCCACATCTCCGAAGCCGTCGACGCGGCGCTTGCGCGTCAGACTTCATCGTTTCTTCGGGGCGTGGACATCGGACGCATGACCCATCGATTGGCGGTCGAACTCCAGGCGATAGGGAAAGATACGGTGAGGACCGGACGGGAGCCCGTCAACTTGTTGGACGCTGCGAGGACCCTGATTCTGCGATGCCGAACCGTCGAAAAGGAAGAGCCACTTCTTCTTCTCGCCCACGATTTCGCGCGAGCCAGTCGCGATCCCGGTGGGGTCGGATGTGCAGGTCAACTTGCACGACTGATCTTGGACGCGCCGGCCGACCATCTCCGGGTCGGCTACCTTCCGGATCCGTTCGAGCCGTTCTTTCAAGCCACTGCGCAGCTCGACCTTCCCGCGATGCTCCGTCGGCGGCTTCGGGAAGAGGGAGCCGGGGTGCAAAGTCTCAATCTTCGCCTGGTCCGCGAGCTTCATCAGGTTTACATCGCCAGCTGAGAGCGCTCCTCTTCCGACGGTCTTCCGTCGGAAAAAATCAATGATTTCAGATTTTTAGGTGTGACTTGCTCCTGTCGACCCAACCGGTACACTCCCGCGTCACGTCCGCTTCACCATGACCGCTGCTGCTGAATTGCGCGAAGAGCGCACCCTGTTTGGTCACCCCACAGGTCTGTTCACCCTCTTTTTCGCCGAGATGTGGGAGCGCTTCTCCTACTACGGCATGCGCGCGCTCTTGGTCTTCTACATGATCAAGGGCTTCCTCAAGTACCAGGATACCCAGGCGTATGCCGTGTACGGCGCCTACACGGCGCTGGTGTACGCCACGCCGTTCATCGGCGGCATGCTGGCGGACCGGCTGCTCGGTGCCCGGAAGGCGGTGGTGCTCGGGGGCCTTTTGATGGCTGCCGGCCACCTGACCATGTCCTTCGAGAACAAGCCGGCCTTCTTCACCGCCCTCGCGCTGCTGGTGGTGGGCAACGGATTTTTCAAGCCCAACATCTCCACCATCGTCGGGACCTTGTACCGAGACGGAAGCCCGAAGCGGGATGGCGGCTTCACCATCTTCTACATGGGTATCAATCTGGGGGCGGCGATGGCTCCGCTCTTGTGCGGATACATCGGAGAGACCTATGGCTGGCACTACGGCTTTGGCCTGGCCACCATCGGGATGCTCATCGGCGTGGCGGTCTTCGTGGCGCCCACCGTCGTCACCCAGCTTCTGATCCTGGGAGGCGCCATCCCATCTGCCGTGGTCATGGTGTCCCAGCCCAACGACCCCTGGACCTTCGGGGTGGTGTCCTTCGTGGCCCTGGCCCTGGTGGTGGCGGCGCTGATCTCGGTCGTGGCGCTATCTCGCGGAGGCCTACCGGAATGGGCCGGGGCGCCGAAGAATCCGGAGTTTCTGCGTCGGAAGTACTTCGGACTTCGCGCCGAGTATTGGGTTTACATCGGAAGCCTGTTGGCGGTGCCGCTGATCGCGCTGGTGGTGGGCCGCAACGAGATCGCCGGGTGGTGTCTGTTCATCTTCGGAGGCCTGGCGTTTCTGTCGCTGGTCATGCGAGCCACCACCTCTCAGAAGATCGAGCGGGAACGCATGTTCGTCGTTCTCGTCCTCCTCTTCTTCTCGATGCTCTTCTGGGCGTTCTTCGAGCAAGCCGGAAGCTCGATGAACAACTTCGCCGACCGAAACGTCGACCGAGTGCGCGAAGAGCAGGTGGTGACGGAAGCAGACATCGGCTCGACCCTGACCCTGACCCTTTCTCAAGAGCAGCTCGGCCATCGCAATGGCGAGCAGCTCATCACCATGGATGTGCTGACCGAAGCCCGCGCATCGGGAAACGTGGAAGTCCAGTGGCAGGTGGATGAAGACGATGTGGGCATGGGCATCGAAGGGGCCGAGGTTCCGGCGTCGGTCTTTCAGGCCGCCAACCCGATCTTCATCCTGGTGTTTGGTCTGGCGTTCACCGCTCTCTGGGGGTTTTTGGGCACGCGAGGCTGGGAGCCCAGCACCCCTTTCAAGTTCTCCCTGGGGCTGCTGCAGCTGGGGCTCGGTTTTGGAGCGCTCTGGTACGGGGCGGTGCTCGCGAACGGACGCGGCATGGTGGGGGTTCAGTGGCTGCTTCTGGGGTACATGCTCCACACCACCGGCGAGCTCTGCCTTTCGCCGGTGGGCCTCTCGATGATCACCAAGCTTTCACCCAGCAAGATCGTGAGCACGGTGATGGGCGCATGGTTTTTGGCGACTGCCTTCTCCAATTACCTTGCAGGCTTGATTGCAACGTTCACCGGCGTGGGTCACGGAGGTGACGGCGAGACGATATCCATTCCGCCGCCCATCGAAACGGTGGGCATTTACGGCGACGTGTTCGGGAAGATTGCGCTGACCGCCATCATATCCGCCCTCATTTGCTTCATCCTGTCTCCGATCCTCACCAAGTGGATGCACGAGGGTGAGGTGGGAGAAAGCGAGGACCCGGCCACCGCCGATCCCCGCGAGCGTCGGTTCGACGATGCTCCGGCGCCGGTATCGGCCCGTCAGGCCGACGCGACCTGAGGCGACGGGCGGACTTCAGGCGCCGTTCTGGCCGTCGGTTCCGGTTCGGCTGCGGCTGCCCTGCGAATCGTCTGGGCCGTCCGCCGGCGCATCGGGCTGAGAAGCTGGGTCGACGTCCAGGACGGGTCCCGGGGGCCGGCGCGGGCCGGGTCGTCCGAACGGTGAGCCCGGGGCTCCTCCGTGAGGGAAACCGTCCATCCCGTGGATGCCCCCCATTCGGTCAACCGGATCGACCCGGATCTGGGTGACGCGGATGGAGCCCTGCCGGACGGAGCGCTCGAAGTGGCGACGCAGGCCGCCTTTCAGGATCTTCCGCGTCCCGGGGATGAGACACGCGAATCCGAACAGGTCGGTCAAGATACCCGGCGTGATGAGAAGCGCCCCGGCGAAGAGGATCATGGCTCCGTCCACCAGCTGATCGGTGGGCATCTCCCCACGGGCGCTGCGGGCCTGAATCTCCCGGAATGTGCGAAGCCCTTCACTCTTGGCGAGGCTGGCGCCGACGATTCCGGTCCCCACGACCAGGGCGAGTGTCGGCAGCACCCCGAGGAAACTCCCGACCTGGATCAGGAGGCCGAGTTCGATGGCCGGGATCAAAATGAACAGGAGAACGAGGGTGCCCATGCCGAGGAACGAGGGCATCGCGGTCGGGCGCGACTTGTCAAAAGGCATCGCCCTCTATCGGCCGGCGACGGGCTCAGGGCCGCGAACCGGGCATCGACCCAAAGGATGAACCCTCGGTCCCGAGAAATGCCTGCTCCGATTCGGTGCTCTCGCGCCCCAGCAGGACGTTTCGGTGGGGGAAGCGACCGAACCTTTCGATGATGTCTCGATGGCGGCGCGCGTAGCCGACGTAGCGGCGGATCCGTTCTCGGTGCCGAGCCGGCGCCGAGGCCTGAAATCGTTCGAACAGCTCGATGCAGCGCTCCTGATGGCTCAGGTCTTCGCTGTGCATCAGCGGCATGTATACGAAACCTCGCTGGTCTCCGGGCATCCGCTCGTCCCACCCTCGGTCGATGGTGTCCAAGGCGACCGCTCGCGCCCTGGAGTCGCCGTGGAGCATCCGGGGCGTGCCCCGGTGAAGATTGCGGCTGAACTGATCCAACACGATGATGTAAGCGACTCGACCGGTCCTGGACTGAACCCACGGGTCCAGGCCGCCGGCCAAGGCACGCTCGTGCACCTGGGAAAAACGCTCGCGGATGAGCCGGTCGAAGGCCTCCTCGCCCTCCCACCAGCGCTCCGGATCAAGCGAAAAGCCGTCGGCATCGGTTTCGGAGCACCAAAACGCCACCACGCTGGAGGCGAGGGCC
Organism: Myxococcota bacterium; assembly: GCA_050331295.1. Classification (GTDB taxonomy): domain Bacteria; phylum Myxococcota; class Kuafuiibacteriia; order Kuafuiibacteriales; family Kuafuiibacteriaceae; genus Kuafuiihalomonas. The sequence continues at coordinate 387,916 of JBHJGZ010000001.1, forward strand.
TCGTCTTCAAAGCTCCATTCAGTGGCGTGGGTGGGGCCCCGCACGAAGTCGCTCTGCGGCATTCGCGATCGGGGCGCCGTCTCTCGGGCCTCGAGATCGGCCGGGAGCAGGTCCGATGAGCCTCGATGGCCGACCGCGACCACCGCCATGATGTCCAGGTCCTCCGGGACCTGGCCGGCCTTGCGTGCCTGTTCCGAGTCGAAGCCCGCCATCTGATGGAGGAACAGCCCGAGCTGGGTCGCTTGAAACGATAAGGCGCCCATGGCGCAGCCGGTATCGTAAGCGGCGTGGCGGTTCGGCTGGCCGTTCTTCGAGAACGTGGTTCGACAGCACACCAGAAAGAGGACCGGGGCTCTTTGCGCCCAGAGCCGATTCTTTTCGGTCAAACACGCCACGAGCCCATCCCGGTCCGCGTCGTCTCGCGGCACGATGAAGCACCAAGGCTGTTCGTTGAAGGAAGACGGTGCCCATCGGGCCGCCTCGAACAGACGCCGCAGGGTCCAGTCGTCCACCGGGGCTTCGCTGAAGGCGCGGGGACTCCAGCGGTCGACGAGGGGCTCGGCAATGGCGTAGTCGATGGGCGCGGGCTTGTGCATGGCTGCCCCCGGATAGCGTTTCGCGTCGGGGAGGGCTACCTCGCCGGGGCTGCCTCGTCGGTCGGAGCTGTCGGGGGCTCCGATGGGAGCGCATGGTTTTCAAGGTCTTCGGGGCTGATGATCCGGAGTGCGGCTTCGTGGGTGGCCGACGGCACGATGGAGGGCGCCGCCCCGGCCTCCATTGCTTCCTTCCATCGGGCCGCACAGAGACACCAGCGGTCCCCCGCCTTCAGGCCCGGAAATCGATGCTCCGGGGCTGGACTGACCAGGTCGTTCCCGCGGCCGCGGCTGAATTCGAGGAAGGCATCGGTGACCTCGGCGCAGACCACGTGGACACCGCGGTCGCTCGGCCCGGTGGTGCAACGTCCATTGCGAAAGAAGCCGGTCATCGGTTCAGTGGAGCAGACTTGGAGCGCACTCCCCAGCACGTTGGCCGCGTCGGGACCCTCGGCGGAGGTGCTCGCGACGACCCATGACAGGATGAAGGATAAAGCCAGCATGCCGGCGTTCTAGACAAGCGATGCGTCGAAGCAACCGAAAAGCCGTTCTCTCGAGAGAGCGAGAGCCGATCCTCGATTCCGGCCGCCCCGGCCCCCCGGGCCGTTCCGGTCGTTCGGAAGCCGGCCGAAAGAGAGCATGCTCCCGCAGGCCGAATTCGTGTACGGCCGGATTTGATTTGAAGCGGACCGGTCCGAGGTGGCTTCCTTTCCCTTATGCGTAGGGCCGTCGTCTGGTTTCGCAACGACCTTCGGGTGCACGATCATCAGCCGCTGCGGCGCGCGGTCCAGCAGGCAGACGAGGTGGTTCCGTTGTTCGTGGTGGACCCGCGGCTATGGGAGGACGACCGCTGGACGGGGCGTCCGAGGATGGCCAGCCATCGGGCGCGATTCTGGTTGGAATCGGTAGCGGACCTTCGTCGGACCTTCCGGCGTCTGGGCGGCGACCTTCTGATCCGTCGGGGTGTTCCAAGAGACGTGGTGCCGGAGGTGGCCAGAGCGTTCGGAGCGGATGTCGTTCACGTCCATGAAGAGACGTGTGAAGAGGAGCGCCGAGACGAACAGGCGGTTCGGAGCGCGCTGGAGGCGAACGGGCAGACCCTGCGCACCGCCTTCGGGAGCGCGCTCCTTCATCGCGACGACCTCCCGTTTCCCGTCCCCGAACTGCCCGAGGTCTTCACTCAATTCAGGCGCGAAGTGGAGCGCGCGTGGAGCGTGCGCGACCCGAAGGCGCCCCCCGAAGCCGTGTCCGTGCCGGCTCTCCAGGAACCGGGTGAATTGCCGTCGCTCGATGAGCTGCGGCTCGACGACGACGCCGTGGACCCGAGGTCGGTGATGGTCTTTCGGGGAGGCGAATCGGAAGGTCTTCGCCGTCTTCGCGACTACGTGTTCGAAGCGGATGCCTTGCGCACCTACAAGGAGACGCGGAATGACCTGCTCGAGCCCAACGAGTCCTCGAAGCTTTCGCCGTGGCTGGCCCTCGGATGTCTTTCTCCTCGAACCGTGTACGCCGAGGTCCAGCGCTACGAAGCCGAGCGTGTCGCCAACGACTCGACCTACTGGCTGGTGTTCGAACTCCTGTGGCGGGACTACTTCAAGTTCCTGGCCCTGAAGGAAGGACGGGCGCTCTTCGAGCTGCGGGGAGTGGGCCAGCGCATGCACCGCTGGCAGCGAGACCGGGGCCTGTTCCAGGCGTGGGCCGACGGCTGCACCGGCTTTCCGTTCGTGGACGCGTTCATGCGAGAGCTCAAGGCCACCGGTTTCATGTCCAACCGCGGGAGGCAAAACGTCGCATCGTTTCTCGCCAAGACGCTGCAAGTCGACTGGCGATGGGGCGCCGCTTACTTCGAGGCCCACCTCTTGGATTACGACGTGGCTTCGAACTGGGGCAATTGGCAGTACGTGGCCGGGGTGGGCACCGACCCGAGGGACCGGATCTTCAACGTGGTCAAGCAGGGCCGAGATTACGACCCGGACGGCGCGTTCGTGAAGAAGTGGCTTCCGGAGCTGCAAGCGCTTCACGGCGATGCGGTCCATACTCCTTGGCACGCCGACGCACCGGGTTATCCGGGCCCGGTGGTGGATCCGAGCCGGGCGTTCCTTCCCGCCAAATCGGCGCGCCGATCAAAAAGCGGGCGGTCCGGCGCCCGATCCAATCGGCCCAAAGGGGGAAACGGGAATGGTCGCCGCCGACTATGACTCCCAGAAATGCAGCGCCTTCCAGAGCGCATCGAGCTCCGATTCCGCCACCAGGCGGGGCATGGTCTCGGTCTGGATGAAACCTTCGGTCGCCTGATGGCGGATGAACTCGATGAGTCCATCGAAGAAGCCGTTCACGTTGAAGAAGGCGACCGGCTTTTTGTGCAAACCAAGTTGCGACCACGTCAGGATCTCGAACGTTTCATCCAGGGTCCCGAGTCCCCCGGGCATGGCGACGAATGCGTCGCCCAGACGCTCCATTTCCGCCTTGCGGTCGTGCATGCTCTCGGTGACTCGAAGGTCCGTCACTTCGAGGAGCGCGACTTCCCGCTGGACCAGAAAGCCCGGAATCACGCCGACCACTTTGCCCCCGGCCTCCATGGCGGCGCGGGCGGCGATGCCCATCAGGCCCACCGATCCCCCACCGTACACGAGGGCAACGTCGCGTCGCGCCAGAAAGCGCCCGAAGGCCTCGGCCGCCTCGGCGTAGCGAGGGTCCGCGCCCATGCCCGATCCACAAAAGAGCACGACAGATTGAATCGACTGCCCCACGGATGAAAGATTCATCCCCGTCATGACAGATGTGCAACCGGCAAAGAACGTTCTCGGAACACTCCTTCAAGCGTGCGGGCATGACCCGCTGACGGGATTCTATCGCGACGGCTGCTGCCACACCGGCCCCGATGATCGAGGGCTTCACGTGGTCTGTGCGCGGGTCCATCAGACGTTTCTCGAGTTCAGCCGCGAGCGCGGGAACGATCTCACCACACCGAATCCCACGTTTGGTTTCGCCGGCCTCAAGCCGGGAGACCGATGGTGCTTGTGCGCAGCCCGGTGGAAGGAAGCCTACGAGGCGGGCTGCGCCCCGCCGGTGGTGCTTTCGTCGACCCACGAAAAGGCGCTGGAAGTGGTGGGCCTGGACGCTCTGCTTCAGCATGCAGACGATGCCGAGCGGGCCTGACGTGCTGCTCGGGGCGTCATCCGTTTGGGTGGCCGCGATGACTGCGGCCGCGCCGGCTCCGGTCGCCATCTCGGACCAGGTCTTGGCGGAGTATCCGATCTGGAGAACGCGGTACGGCCGCGTCGAGCCGAATCCAGAGCGGGTCTCGGCGGTCCAGAGGGCGCCGGAGGACATCGAGCTCATTATCTTCTTCGGGACGTGGTGCTCGGACAGCCTGCGAGAAGTCCCGCTTGCCTGGAAGGCCCTTCGACACGCGCCCTTCACGGTGAAGAACGTCCGGGTGGACCGCTCGAAGCGAGGGCCGGACGTCGACGCCGCCGTCGACTTGCGCTACGTCCCCACGTTCATCGTGCGCCGAGGCGGTAAGGAGCTCGGACGCATCGTGGAGTCTCCGCAGGGCGACTTGCTCGGCGACCTTTTGGCGATCATCGAGGGCGAAAAGACGGGGACCGTCTCGGGTCGCTTCGACCTGTGAACCTGCCCCGGGGCGAGCCCGGTGTGGGGCGAGGAACTTCAGAGTGCGTAGGCCACGCCGGCCTGGAACTTGAAGCCGAACCCGGTGTTTCCGAAGTCACCGACGCCGATGTGTGGACCGAGCTTCAGGTCGCCGGTGATGGCCAGGTTCTCGAGAACCTCGTACTCCACCATCGGGCCGAACAAGATCGGGACTACCGCGAACGTCACGCTGCTGAAGTAGATGGTCAGCGGGATCTCGACCCCGCCGCCCACGATCAGCTGCGGATCCGCCTTGTATCCGACGTGCACACCGGAATGGAGCAGAAGCGCGAAGGACTCGTCCTGGTTGACGGTCGTGCCTCCCTCATCGAAGTCGAAGCTCACGCCACCGGTATCGATCCCGATGCCGATGCCCGGGGTGAACTCGGTTCCGATGACGATTTTGTTCTTCTCGCTCAGCACCAGCTTGATGGGTGCGCCGGCCGCGAGGGTGACGGTGCCCGGTACGCTGTCGGTGATGCGGTAGAACAAGCCGAGGTCGAGGATGAACTCTCCGCCGATGGAGAACTGAGGGCTAAAGGGATAGAGATAGGAGGCGCGGGGCAGTCCAGAGTAGCCGAGTTCGCCGGCCACGGTGGGACGATCCGGGCTTCCGAACAATGTGCCGCCGGTGGCCCAAGCGGCGTTGAGGGGTGCCGCGAACAGCGCGGCGCTCAGTGAACAGATCGCAAGCTTCTTCATGGTTGGTCTCCCTCCGAAAAGGTCGGCGGACGCTAGCGGGTTCCCACCACCGAGGAAAGGGCCCTTTCGGTCGGATTGTGCGGTTGTTGCAAGAAGGCCTCAGCCCGCGCTCACTCCAGCCATTTGAGGGTGATGGTCACCACGGCCATCACCAGGACCAGGACCCCGAAAGCTCTTCGCAGCTGGGGGCCGGGCACCTTCCCGGCGAATGCGGTGCCCACCCATGCCCCCACCATCGCGGTGACCACCACGAATCCGGTCAGCCGTACGTCCAGCTCCGTCTCGCCCGCGTGCCCGGCATACCCAGACATGGCGTTGAGGGTCAGGATCATCAGGCTGGTGGCGACGGCCTCGGGCATCAACAGACCTCCAAACAGGACCAGCGACGGCACGATCATGAAGCCGCCCCCGGCGCCGATGAGGCCGGTGACGCTCCCCATCAGCAGGCCGATCAGTCCGATCCGAAAAAACGACGGGCGCGCAGCCCCCGGGGGGGACGCCGTCGACCCTTCGGCCGGGTTCGAGCCGGGCTCCGGGCGGGACGGCGGGCGCCGTGGACGCAGCATCATCACCCCGGTCACCAGCATCATGGCGACGAACGCGCCCAAGAGCACGTCGCTCGGAATCAGCCCCGCAACCCGACCGCCCACGTAGGCGCCGACCATGGAGACGGCGCCGAACACGGCGCCGATGGCCCAGCGCACCCGACCGGCTCGGGCGTGTCGAAAGAGGGCAAAGGCACTGGTCAACGACACCACCAGCAACGAGGTGGCGATGGATTCCCGGGTGTCGAGCCCGGCCAAGAAGATCAAGATGGGCACCGTCAGGATCGAGCCGCCGCCGCCCAGCAGGCCGACGACGATGCCCATTCCAAAGGAAGCCAGGCCGACGAGGACCGACACCCGAGGACCCTATCGGAGCACCCGGCGCCTGACGAGGTTCGCCGGTGTGGGGCTCAGTCTTTCGCGATCTCTTTTGCGACCGGACGATGGGCTAAATTCCATGCCAGCATGCCGCCTTCCATGTTGGTGACGTCGGTGAAGCCGAGGGCTCGAAGGAGCGTCGCGCCTTTCCCGGAGCGATTGCCCGAGCGGCAGATGACGAGGATCGGCGTCTTTCGGTCCCAATCGGAGGCGGCGGCTTTCAGGGTGCCGAGGGGAACCAGCTCGGCGCCCGGAACGTGACCCAGACTTCCCGTGAACTCATCGGGCTCGCGCACATCGACGAGCCGGTACCGCGTGATGTCCACCGCCCGGGCGGCGGCGCGAGCATAGTCGACCGCATCGGAACAGATCGACGAACCGGCGGTGCCGCAAGCGAGATTGGCGGGTACCGCCACATCCATCATCTTCGGGTCCGGCAAGCGGAGGTTGCCCATCAACGCGACGTATTCATCGACGTCGGACACCTGAAGGCGTGGGTTGAACGCTCGCTCACGCCCGATGGTGGAGTGCGTCTGGCCCCGATAATCGTGACCCGGAAACACCAGGGTCTCGTCCGGAAGCTCGAGGAGAACGTTGAACAACGAGTCGTACTGAGCGCGCGGATCGCCGTTCTGAAAGTCGGTCCGCCCGGTTCCATTGATGAGAAGGGTGTCGCCGGTGAAGACCCGGTCCGACATCAAGAAGCAATACGAATCGTCGGTGTGACCCGGCGTGTACAGGGCAGACAAGGTGAGGCCCTCCACCTCGATCCGGTCTCCATCTTTGACCGTTTCGCTGACGCAGCTGGCTCGGCTCTGCTGGCCCATCACCGTGACGCAGTCGGTCCGCGCCCGAAGCTCCCCGAGGCCCGTGACGTGGTCGGCGTGCACGTGGGTATCGATGGCGCGGACCAGACGTAGGCCGTGGGCCTCGATGCGCTCCAGGTACGTGGGCACATGCTTCAGGACAGGGTCGATGAGGATGGCCTCTCCGCCGGGTTGGGCAGCCAGCAGATAGGTATAGGTGCTCGACGCGGGGTCGAAGAGCTGCTCGAAGATCATGAACACCGCCTTCGCAAAAACGGGACCATGCTCCGACGGGCCCGTGTTTCATATGTTTCAGCTTGCGCAACACGTTTCACCATGTCTCAGATCTTTTGGCAACCGCGATGGACGCCCACTTCGAAACGCTGACCAAGCTCTATCCCCATGACGCCATCTTCGTGGTGGATGGGGACCGCAAGATCCGGTTTTGGAGCGAGGGCGCCACCCGACTGCTGGGTTTCGAGGCGAACGAAGTACTGGGGGAGCACTGCCTGAAGGCCAATCGATGCAGCAATTGCCTGCGCGGGTGCGGCATGGCGGAGCTCGGCACCGTCGGCGACGTCCCTTTGGTGATGTTTCGTCGCGACGGCCAGAAGGTGCGGGTCTTGAAGACGGCCCAGGCTTTTTGGGGTCCCGACGGGACGTTTCAGGGCGGCGTCGAGGTTCTTCGGCCCGACCCGTCGGCTCCCAGTCACTTCAGCGACACCACCATGTTTCACGGCATGGTCAGTCGGAGCGATTCGATGCGGGCCCTGTTTCAGGTCATCCAGCAGGTGGCGGAGAGTGACGCGGCCGTGGTCGTCACCGGGGAAATCGGCAGCGGCAAGGAGTTGGCGGCCCGCGCAGTCCATGCCGTCTCTCGCCGAAGTTCCGGCGCCTTCGTCGTGGTCAACTGCGCCGCCCTGACGCCGCACATGGCAGAGAGCACGTTGTTCGGGCACCGGGAAGGAGCCTTCCCGGGCGCATCCGCGAACCGCGACGGATTCTTCGTCGAGGCGGACGGCGGCACGCTGTTTTTGGACGACGTGACCGCTTTGGACCTCGAGATCCAGGGGAAGCTGCTTCGGGTGCTGGAAGACGGTGAGGTGCGTCCAGTGGGGGCCGACGATCCACGGACCGTGAACGTCCGGGTGGTAGCGGGCACGACGCGCCACCTCGCGGAGGTGGTGGAGGCGGGCGCCTTCCGAGAGGACCTCATGTTTCGCCTCCGGGTGGTGCCCATCGACCTTCCGCCTCTTCGCAACCGATCCAGCGACATCGAGCCGTTGCTGTGGCGGTTCCTGGGTGAAGAAGCGGACCGAGGGAGCCGGGCGGTGACCGAGGTGGAACCGGACGCGATGCGGGCGCTGTTCGAGTACCGGTGGCCCGGCAATGTGCGGGAGCTTCGAAACGTGGTGCAATACGCTTGCGCGGTGGGCAGTGGCCACCGGCTTTCGCTGCGGGAACTGCCGGCGGAGCTCCGCCGACACCGTGGAAGCGGGGAGGGCGTGCCGCGCGATGACCTGCCGACCCCGCCGACCGAGTCGGACACCGAGCGACAACGGATCTTGTGGGCGCTTTCGCAGCAACCCCATGACCTCGAGGCCGCGTCCCGCCTGCTCGGGATCAGTCGCGCCACCTTTTGGCGTCGCCGGAAGAAGTACGGCCTGGCCTAAGAGGCGCGGCGCTTCTCGGCGTTCCGGAGGGCTCTGCGCAGCCGGCGGCTAGCCGTGGCGTTGGGCGTTTCCTCGGGCCCGCGTCCCCGCATCCGAGGCCGAGGCAGCGTGCGACCCGAGAGGCGCAGCGCGACGTAGGCGGCGGCCAAGCCGGCCACCGCGATGGACAGAAACTCCTGCACCTCTGCGCTCATGAAAATCCCAGCAGCCGTCCGCCCTGATACAGCGCGAAGGCGGCCACCCACGCCAGTACATTCATGTAGAGCACCGTGAACAGGGCCCAGTTCCAGCTGGAGGTCTCCCGCCGGATCACCGCTACCGTGCTCATGCACTGGGCCGCGAACAAGAAGAAGACCATGAGTGACAGCCCGACCAGAGGCGTGTAGAGCGGGCGGTCCGACCCTTGCCACGTGGCGGAGCGGAGGGTCTGGCGCAATCCCGCGTCTTCATCCACGTCGTGGACCAATGCCATGGTGGACACGAATACCTCCCGGGCCGCGAAGCTTCCCAGAAGTCCGATGCCGATCCGCCAGTCGTAGCCGAGGGGCTCGATCGCCGGCTCGAGCGCGTGCCCGATCTGTCCGGCGATGGTCTGGCCGACGGGCCGGTCGCCCCCGTCGGGCGCCCGCGGAAAATAGGTCAGGGCCCACATGACGATGGAGAGCGCCAAAATGATGGTGCCGGCGTCCTTCAAGAAGATGAAGCAGCGCTCCCATACCGTCTTGAGCACATCGCTCACCCTGGGCATCCGATAGGGGGGGAGCTCCAGAACCAGGGGCGGCGTGGGTCCCCTCAGGAGCGTTCGTTTCAAGAGCCACGCGGCGAGGACTGCGGTGATCACCGAAAGGGTGTACATGCCGAACAGCAGGAGGCCGCTCACCGAGAAGATGCCCAACACCGCCGGCATCCCGGCGAAGAGTGCCCCCAAGATCAGCGTGAAGACCGGAAGCCGCGCGCTGCAGGTCATGAGCGGGGTGACCAGGATGGTCACCAACCGGTCTCGGCGATGCTCGATGGAGCGGGCGGCCATGATGGCCGGGACCGCACACGCGAAGCCGGAAAGCAGCGGGATGAAAGCTCGGCCGTGCAGCCCGACCTTCGCCATGAACCGGTCGGAGATGTAGGCCGCTCGGGCCAGGTACCCCGAGTCCTCCAGCACGGTGATGAAGAGGAACAAGAAGGCGATCTGCGGAACGAACACCACCACGTTGCCGACGCCGCCGATGGCTCCGTCCACCACCATGTCCGCCAGGGCACCCGCCGGTAAGAAAGCCCGCAGCCCGGACTGAAGCCCGGTGACCCCGGATTCGATGAAGTCCATGAACGGATTCGCCCACGCGAAAATGCTCTGAAAGAGGACGAACATCAGACCGACGAACGTCAAAAGTCCCCACACCGGATGAAGCAGCCACCCATCCGCGCGGTCCGTGAAGGCCTCGGTGCCGCGCTCGGCCCGCTGAAGGCAGCCTTCTGCGATGTGCTTGGCACTTCGATGCCTTGCTTCGATCACGTGGCTGGCCAAGGCGGGATCCTGCCGCAAGAAGGCTTGCGCCTGGACTTCGAGGGACAGGAGCTCCGGTCGGCCGCCCAGGGGATGATCATCGTGGGCGGACGCAAGCCCGGGATCGACGGTGGCCAGACTTCCGAGGAGCCACAGGGCCTCGGGTCGCCCTCGGGGACATGCGGCAGCCAGTCGGTCGATCTGCTCCTGGCGGGCGGGGTCGAGATTCAGGTCCGGACGAGGGGGCGGCGGCAGCGGTCGCCGGAGCGCAGCATCGATGGCGTGTTTGAGCGCGTCGACGCCTTCGCCGCTGCGGGCGGAGATCGCCACCACCGGGACGCCGAGGCGCTCCGAGAGCGCGTCGACGTCGATGGTGTGTCCAGCTCGCCGAAGCTCGTCCATCATGTTCAGGGCCACCAGAAGCGGGCGACCGAGCTCCAAGAGGGACAGCACCAAGTAGAGGTTTCGTTCGAGGTTCGAGGCGTCGACCACCGCCACCACGAGATCCAGGCGTTCGCTTCGGGCGCCCGATAGCACCTCGAACGCCACCGCTTCGTCCCGGCTTCGGGCCACCAGGCTGTAGGTCCCGGGAAGATCGACCACCTGGACGGCGGAGCCTTCGATCACCATGTGGCCGGCTCGGCGCTCCACCGTGACGCCGGGATAGTTGCCGACCCTCTGACGCAACCCCGTCAGCCGGTTGAAGAGTGTGGTCTTGCCGCAATTTGGATTGCCAGCGAGGGCAACGGTGGTCATCAGGCCTCGACTTCGAAGGCCCTCGCTTCGCCGGCACGGACCGAGAGCCGAAACCCGGGGAATTCGAGCTGCATCGGCCCGCCGAACGGGGCCCGCTTCAGGACGCGAAGCGCCCGACCGGGGACCATGCCGAGCTCCATCAGGCGCAAGGTCACGCCCGCGCCGGTGGTGACGCGGGTGATGGTGGCTCGGTGTCCGGTGGGTACCTCGTCCAGGGTCACGGAGGGACGCTGTTCGTTTTGAGAATAGGTGTCAATCTCGATCGGAGTTCATCGCTCCCCGCGCTCGGGAGACGCGGACCCGAATCCGGAGAGGCAAGCCGGACAACCGGGTGTCCCGTGGTCCGGCGGTCCGCCGCCTCAGGGAACCCGGTCGGGGAGGGGGATGATGGGCCGACCCCGGTCGTACAGCAATCGGTAGCGGCCCCAGCTCTCCGTCACCCGCTTCACGTACCCGCGGGTCTGGGGAACGCTGATCGACTCGGCGAAAGCATCGAACCGACCGTGGCCGCGCTTCAGAAAACCCGACGTCAGTCCGGGCCCACCGTTGTAGGCGCTGAGGGCCAAAGGGGCCGACCCGAACCGGTTCAGGCCCTCCGCCAGCACCCGAGCCCCGAGCCGGAGGTTGAGTGCCGGGTCCGTCAATCGCTCCAAGGAGGCGAGGCCCTGTCCGTGCACCGAGCGATAGGCGCCGCGGGCAGTGGGCGGCATCAGCTGGCTCAGCCCGATGGCTCCGGCCCAGCTCACGACGTCGGGGTCGAACCGAGATTCTTCCCGAGCCAGAGCCCACAAGAGGTAGGGATCCAGGTCTTCCGCTCGGGCTGCGGCTCGGACCTGGCTCGAGTACGGCCGGCTGTAGGCGATGAACCACGCACCGATGTTGTCGGGCCCGAGGCGCCTGGACTCCAGCAAGCGTTCCTGCGCCGGTCGCAGGATGAGTTGCGCATCGGTGAATGCGCCGACCTCGTGAAGCCAGCTTGCGGCGGCCCAACGCTCCTCGGGAGACCTTCGGGCTTGACAGCCCCAACCCCGGATCATCACACCGGCGTCTTCGGTGCGTCCGCGTTCGGCCAGGTCCCGGGCAGCACGACCGGCGGCGGTGTCCAGGACCGCCTCCACCGCTCTTGTGGAGGGCGCCTTCGGTTCGCTGGCCACGGTGTTCAGGAGGTGCGCCATCACTTCGCTCCGACGCCGGGCGTCCAGCCGGTCGAGGGCCAGACGCCCGTAAAAGGAGTATCGATGGGCCAGCTCCTCGAAGAGCGTCTGGCTCTGAACCCGCTCGCCTTCCGCCTCGAGGGCGTCGGCCCACCAATACTGGGCCTGATCTCGTTCGAGGGACGGCATCGAATACCGGCGCCACGCCTCGAAACGTGCCTTGCGCTCCTTGCCCCGAGCGGCACGGGCCAGGCGGCCGGCGGCTCGGTGGGCGTGGTCCGAGGTCGGGGCGCGGGCGATGACCCTCTCGTAGAGGCGGGAGGCTCCCGGGTCTTCTCGCGCCTCCAGAAGGTCCGCGTGAAGGAAGACGACGTCGTCCCAGTACCGATGAAGCCCGGCTTTCGACTCGATGATGTCGGCTGCGGCCCGAAGGCCTCCAGCGTTGCCGAGAATGCGCTCGACCCGGGCCCGGAGCAGCACACTCCGAAGCCCGAAGGCGGGGTCGACCTTCCAGCAGGCCTCGGCACCGGATTCGAGCCAGGCGCGGGCCATCTTGTAGCGCCTCAGCTTCCGAGCCGCTTTCCCTCGAATGTAGTGAAGGCGACAGCGAAGCTTGTCGTTTCGGACCTCGTGCGGACCCTCCAAGGCGGCGCTCGCGAACGCCATGGCCGCTTCGTTTTGATGGGCGCCGAGCAGCACCCGGGCTCGGATCAGCGCATCGCGGTCGGAAAGCCTCTTCAGGATCGCGTGTGGACCGTGCTGGCGGGAGAGCGCCCTCCCGCCGGGCGATGCGGCCCCGAGGGTCAGCAAGGGCACCTCGAGGGCCCCCGGAAAGCGGCGATGAAGATGCCCCCACGTGTCGGGATGGATCCGGGGTGGGTTCAGGGCCTCCCATGCTGCTTCGGCGGTGGAGGCCGATTCGACCACCCGGAGCTGGTGCGCCTGAAGAAGGGGATCGTCTTCCGCCGGGACGCAAGGGTCGGCGGACGTGGGTGTCGCCCAAAGCCCGACCGCGAGTAGCAGGACGCTCACGCCTTTCAGTGTGCCGAAGGCTCGGAGTGCCGTCATCGCGGTTGACCCTCCATGGCTCGAATGCGTTGCAGGCTCGGTGCATCGCCGACGACCGGTTCGACGAGGGAAGGTCCGGACCATCCCCAGTCTCCCTGGCCCAGGGCGGGGTGGACGAGGGGCTTCATGGGACAGCCCAGCGAGAGCGTCGAGGGTCCTGACCGGCTGGGCGCTCGGACTGGTCCTGGGATCTCTCTTCTCATCGCTCTTGGCGCCGGTCCGGGCGGCCGTCGCGGACGAAGGGATGTGGACCTTCGACAACGTGCCCGTGGAGCGGATCGAAGCCCGCCATGGTTTCGCGCCGTCCCAGGATTGGCTCGACAAGGTTCGGCTCGCGTCCCTCCGCATCACCAACGGCTGCTCGGCCAGCTTCGTGTCCGAGAAGGGCCTGGTGATGACCAACCACCACTGCGCTCGGGCCTGCGTGCAGCAGGTCTCCACCGCGGACGCCGACTTCATCGAGAATGGGTTTGTCGCCGCGTCGGGAGACGAGGAGCGGGTGTGCCCGGCGATGGAACTGAATCAGCTGCTGGCCATCACCGACGTCACGGAGGAGGTGAACGCCGCCACCGAGGGCCAGGAAGGGGAGGCGTTCATCGATGCGCGGAAGGCCGCGCTCGCCCGCCTCGAGTCGGAGTGCGGGACGGACCCATCCATTCGCTGCGACGTGGTGAGTCTTTACCGAGGCGGCCTCTATCACCGCTATCGCTATCGAAGGTACACCGACGTTCGTCTGGTCTTTGCGCCGTCCGACTCCATTGCCGCGTTCGGAGGCGATCCCGACAACTTCAGTTTCCCCCGCTACGACCTGGATGTGGCGTTCCTTCGAGCCTACGACCAGGGGCGACCGGTTCGAAGCCGTCACTTCCTTCGGTTCAGCAAAACCGGTGCCGCGGACGGGAAGCTCGTTTTCGTGTCCGGTCATCCCGGCCGCACCTCCCGCCTCTGGACCACCGCCCAGCTCGCCTACGCCCGGGATTACGCGCTCCCGGAGCGGCTGCAGGTCTTGACCGAGCTTCGCGGCCTGCTCTCGGAGTTCAGTCGCCGGTCCGACGCCCATGCACGCCTCGCCAAGAACCGACTGTTTTTTGTGCAAAACGCGGCCAAGTCTTCGACCGGAAAGCGCCGGGCGTTGGTGGACGCGCGCTTCTTCGGTTCCCTCGAGGAGGCGGAGGGTGCATTGCGCGCGCAGCTCGACCCGGCCTCGGAGGCGGCGCGAGCCTTCGAAGCCATCGCCGAGGTCCAAGAAACCAAGAAACAGCTGCGGCACGATTTCCGGTTCAAAGAAGCGCGCGCGGGCTTTGGGTCGCGCCTCCTGGGCCACGCGATCCGTCTGGTACGCTGGGCCGAAGAACGGACCAAGCCGAGCTCGGAGCGTCTGGAAGAATACGCTGAGGCTCGGGTCCCGGTGCTGAGGGCCCGGGTGACGACCAAGGCGCCCATCTACCCGGACCTCGAAGCCACGCTCCTGGGACACTACCTGGTCCGGATGCGGGCCGAACTCGGTCCAGACGATGCTCTGGTTCGAGAGGTGCTGGGCGGGGAGGCTCCGTTCCCGCTGGCCCGGCGGGCGGTGGAGGAGACCGAGCTCATCGATCCTACGCGCCGAACCGCGCTGTTCGACGGGGAGCCGGACGCGGTCCGGGACTCGAAAGACCCCATGCTGGTGCTGGCGCGGAAAATCGAAGACGCCGGCCGAGCCGTCCGCAAGCGCTATGAAGCCGAAGTGACCTCGGTGGAGCAAAGGGGTCAGCAGGCCATCGCCCGGGCCCGATTCGACATCCTGGGCCACGACGCCTACCCGGACGCCACCTTCAGCCTGCGCCTGTCGTACGGCCAGGTGAAGGGCTTTCGGAAGCGAGGGAACGCGGTCTTGCCCGTCACTCGGGTCGCCGGCCTCTACCGGCGGGCCACCGGACATCCGCCGTTCGCCTTGAACGCACGCTGGCGCGAGGCGCAAGACTGGCTGGATCCGGACCTGCCCGTGAACTTCGTCACGAACCATGACATCGTGGGCGGGAACTCGGGCTCACCGGTGATGGACGAGAAGGCCGAAGTGGTGGGGATCGTCTTCGACGGCAACCTGGATTCCCTTCGGAACGACTACGGGTTCGACCCCCGCGTGAGTCGAAGCGTGGCGGTGGATGCCCGATTCATTCGGACCGCTTTGGAGCGGGTCTATCGCGCGAAGGACCTGGTGAAGGAGCTTCGCTGAGCGCGTCGGTCTTGGGCGCCTGGTTCCTTCCCTCATCGTCCCCCTCGTCGCGGACCTTGGCGTCCAGCATGTCCAAGGTTTCCGAAACCCGGCTCCACGCATCGTCCAGCACGTCCAGCAACTCCTCCTGCGCCCGCTCCCAGACCACGTAGACCTCATCCCACTTTTCGTGGCCGTGTGGGGTGAGCGAGGCCACCCGCTGCCGGCGCCGGTCCTCGTGGCGGTCTTCGATCTGGATGTAGCCGTCTCGGACCAAGGGTTGGATGTTGCGGCTCACCGTGGAGGCATCCATCCCCACCGCGTCGGCGAGACGGCCGAGGGAGAGGGAGCCGGCGGCCCGGAGCGCGGAAAGGATCGGCCATTGGGTCACCCGAACACCGGTGGCTCGATAGCGCCGGTCATAAAAGGCGGTGACGGCCCGGCTGCTCTTTCTCAATCGAAACCCGATGCAGGTCATGGCCTTGCGCTCCCGCGACATCGCCTCCATGTATATGCAGCTTTTCGTGGGACCCAAAGCGGTTTCGCCTTGCATATACAACTAAACCGCCGTTCGGTGCCGGGCCATGAGGCTTGCACTTCTCGCGACGTGGGCTCTGCTCGCCGCCTGTGATGCCGGAGAGGGTCCTCCGGAGGCGGCGGCTCCTTTGCCGGTGTCGGTGGTTCCGGCCCGGCTGTCCTCCAGCCACACGGTGGAGCGGAGTTTTCAAGGGATTGTCCGGTCCGCTCGAACCGCGGCGGTGGGCTTCGAGCGGGATGGTTTGGTCGTGGCCCTCGAAGCCGACGACGGCCAATCGGTGGTCCGAGACCAGGTCCTAGGTCGGCTGGACCTTCGTCGCCTCCGCTCCGAGATGGACCGGCTGACCGCGAACCTCCGGCAGGTGGAGGCGGAGCGCGAGCTGTCGGCCCGGACCACGCAGCGGATCGAGGCGCTGGAGCGCCAGGATTACGCATCCAAACAGGATCGAGACGAGTCGGCCCTCCGCTTGAATGCCCTCGAGGCGCGGCGGGACGAAGTTCAGGCCGCCATCGACCGGCTGGAGGTGGAGATCTCCAAATCCATCCTGCGGGCGCCGTTCGAGGGTCGTGTCGTTCGCCGCCGGGTCGACGAAGGCGCGGTGGTGGCCCCCGGGCAGGTGGTTTTCGAGATTCAGGAGGACGGCGTGGCCGAAGCCGAAGTGGGCGTTTCGACCCGGGAGTGGAGCCGACTGAAGGTGGGAGAGACCTATCCGCTCCGGATCCGCGGCGTTCGTGTGCAGGGTGTCTTGACGTCCCTGGTGGATAGAGTGGAGCGACGAACCCGGACGGTGACCGCCATCTTGCGGCTGCCCGACCCGCCGGGGTCCTCTGGTTCAATTCCGGCCAGTTCGCCGTCGGTGGAGGTCGACTCCGCCGAGCCCGCCGCGCCGGCGGACGCCGGCTCCGACGCGCCTTGGATCCCCGAAGAGTCGGTGGAGCTTCTCATCACCCAGGAGGTGCCGGAGACCGGAAGTCGCATCCCCCTCACCGCGCTGACCCAAGGGCCTCGGGGAAGTTGGGCGGTGTACATGCTGCCGGCCGGGTCGACCACCGGTCCGGTGGAGCTGGCGGCGGTCGAGGTGCTTCACATCGATGGGCCCGAGGCGTTCGTGGCCGGAACCCTCGAGGATGGCGATCAGGTCATCACCGGTGGCGTCCATCGGATCGTGCCGGGTCAGATCGTACGGGTCGCGTCGGACTCCATGGTGGAGCGCCAGCCGTGATGAAGGCGCTGCTGTTCAATCCCCGGTTGGTGGCGACCTTCGTGGGCCTGTTGGTGGTGGCGGGGCTGGCCAGCCTCGGCACCATCGTTCGCCAGGAAGATCCCACCATCACCAACGGCATCGGGGTCATCGTGACGCCGTATCCCGGGGCCAGTGCCGAGCGGGTCGAGCGGCTGGTGACCGAAAAGGTCGAAGACGAGCTCCAGGAGCTGGCGGAGATCGGCACTCTTTCTTCCACTTCCCGCGACAGCGTGTCGGTGGTGGTGGTGGAGCTGGACGAGCAGCTCCAGGGAAAGGAAGCGGAGCGCGCTTTCTCCCGGATCCGCGACGCGTTGAATGATGCGGAGGCCAACCTTCCGGCCGGGTCCGGAACGCCCAGCTTGGACGACGAGCGCTTCGGCGCCTACACCTGGATCGTCGGACTGCGCTGGACGGCTTCCACGCCCGCCCGTATCGGTCTTTTGAAACGATATGCGGAGGAGCTCCAAGCTCGGCTCAGGAACATCTCGGGGACCGACACCGTCAAGGTGTTCGGGTCCCCGGAGGAGCAGGTGCTGGTGGAGGTGGACGCCGACGCGCTGAACGCAGCGGGGCTTTCGGTCCGAGACGTGGCGGGTGCCATCGCCCGAGCCGACGCCAAGGGCGCGGCCGGCATCCTTCGCACCGAGACCCTGAATGCGCCTATCGAGCTCCGGGGGGAGGTGGATTCGCTCGAACGGGTCCGACGGGTCCCCTTGAGCCTGGATGGCGCGGCCCAGCTCCAGGTCGGATATGTGGCGGACGTACGACGCGAGGTGCAGGACCCACCTCCGGAGCTGGCATTCGTGGACGGCGCGCCGGCGGTGGTGGTGGCGGCGCAGCTGGCCACCGGTGTTCGTTTCGATGGATGGAGGGCCAAGGCATCCGCGGCGCTCGAGGACTTCGAGCGGATCGTGCCGTCCGGCATCGAAACCCGGATGGTCTTCGACCAAACCGGCTACACCGAAGCGCGACTCTCGACCCTGGTCACGAACCTGCTGTCCGGCCTCCTCATCGTGGTGCTGGTGCTGTTCTTGACGCTGGGCTGGCGGTCGGCGGTGGTGGTGAGCCTGACCCTGCCGCTGGTGAGCCTGGCTTGCCTCGCGGTGTTGAACGCGATGTCGGTGCCGATACATCAGATGTCGGTCACCGGTCTGATCGTGGCGCTGGGGCTCCTGGTGGACGCCGCCATCGTGATGGTGGATGCGGTGCGCTACCGGATCGCGTCCGGGATGGCGCCGATGGATGCGGCGCAGGAGAGCCTTCGACGGCTCTGGCTCCCCCTGACCAGCTCGACCTTGACCACGGTGTTGGCGTTCATGCCGATCCTCTTGCTTCCCGGCCGGGTCGGCGAGTTCGTGGGCACCATCGGCCTCAGCGTCATCGTGGCCCTCCTGGCTTCCTGGATCATCGCGCTGGTGGTGATTCCATCGGCCGGCGCCCGATTCTTGGCGCCGGTTCGCCATGCCCCGCGCTTGGGTCGGTCCTCGTGGCTTCAGACCGGTGTGTCCTGGGAGCCCCTGGGGAGCGCGTTCGATCGTTCGCTTCGATGGAGCTTGAAGCATCCCTGGGCCTCGATGGCCCTGGTCACATTGGTGCCAACGGCCGGCGTATTGGGCGCCACCACGGTCCCCCGTCAGTTCTTCCCACCTGCCGACCGCGACCAGTTCCACGTAGAGGTTCGAATGGCCCCCGCCACCTCCATTGCCCACACCGAGGAGGTGGTCCACCGTCTGGACGGGATGCTGCGGGCCCAGCCCGAGGTTCGCTCTACCGCTTGGTTTCTGGCCCGAAGTGCCCCGCCGTTTTACTATAACCTCAAGCAGGACCAGGACGGGAACGCGGCCTACGCCCAAGCCTTGGTCGACGCGACCTCGGTTTCTGCCGTTGCCGAGGTCATCCGTCGACTGCAGCCGGAGGTCGACAGCACCTTTCCCGAGGCGCAAATCATCCTGCGGGAGCTGCTTCAAGGGCCACCCGTGGATGCTCCGGTGGAGCTCCGGGTCTACGGGCCCGACATCGAGGTGCTTCGGAGTCTGGGCGCGGCGTATCGCCTTCGGATGAGTCGAGTGCCGGAGGTGACGCACACTCGGGCCACGCTCCAAGCGGGAACGCCGAAGCTCTGGTTCGCGGCGGACGAGGCCCGCGCGCGCCGAGCCGGCCTTCGCCTGACCGACATCGCGCAGCAGCTGGCCACCCGCCTGGAAGGCACGGTGGGCGGCTCGCTCCTGGAGGGACCCGAGGAGCTCCCGGTCAGGGTTCGGGTCTCGAGGCCGGTGCGGCAGGACTTCGGCCAGATGACCTCCTTGGGCCTGGTGCCGGGTCCGGATGCCGGCATCCCGGTCCAGACGGTTCTTCGCACCGGGGCGGACGCCTTTGGATCTTCGGCCCCCGAGACCCTCCCGATGTCCGCCCTCGGACGCTTCGACATCGAGCCGGTGTGGGCCCGGATCCCGCACCGGAACGGAGAGCGCGTGAACATCATCCGCGCGTACACCGAAGTCGGCGTCTATCCCGAAACGGGCCTGGTGGGCTTTCGGAACGCGCTGACCCAGGATCCGGTCCAGCTTCCGCCCGGCTATCGAATGGAGTTCGGCGGCGACGCGGAAGAGCGGGGTGAGGCGATGGCGGGGCTGTTCGCCTCGGTTCCGGTCCTGGTCTTGCTGATGGTGGCCTGCGTGGCCCTGAGCCTCAACAGCTTCCGCCTGGGCGCGGTGGTCTTCATCGTGGCTGGTCAATCCATGGGTCTCGGCCTCTTGTGTCTGACCGTCTCCGGCTACCCCCTCGGATTTCAGGCGATGATCGGCCTCATCGGATTGGTGGGTGTCGCCATCAACGCCGCCATCGTGATCTCGTCCGCCCTGAGTCACGATGCGGCGGCCGCCTCCGGGGACCCGAACGCGATCCAGCGGGTGGTGACGGAGGAGACCAGCCGCCACATCATTTCCACCACCATCACCACCTTCGGCGGATTCATTCCCCTCATCATTTCCGGGGGCGGATTCTGGCCTCCGTTTGCGGTGGGCATCGCGGGTGGCGTTCTCTTGAGTAGTCTCCTTTCGTTCTTCTTCGTCCCGGCTGCTTACATGCTGGTGGCTCGAAGCAGACCGGTGCGCCGAACGTTCTCGGTCGCGGGGCAGGCAGAGGTGTTCGTGCGATGAGATACGCGATGGTGGTGTTTCTTGCGGCGGTGCCGGCTTCGAGCTCCGCGAGCCAGGGCGTGACGGGCGCAGGCGTCGGGGCGGAAGCCGAGACCGCGTGGACGGTGGACCGGGTTGCGCGTCGGAGCCTCGAAACCTCCAACGATGTGCACCGCGCCGAGGCGCGCCTCGACGAGGCCGCGGCTGCGCGGCGCCGGACCGCCGTCAATCTGTGGCCCCGGACGTCGGTGGAGCTCAGCTACACCCGGCTCGAGTCCGGCGACAACGATCCCTTGGTCGGACTCGGCGTCGACCTCGGGTCGCTTCAAGAGAATATCGACATGGTGACGGATCCGGCGGCTCAGGCGGCCCTTCAGACCCAGCTCGAGGTTCTCGATGGCTTGGACGGCTTCACCATCGACATTCCCGCCAACCGCTACCGGGTTCGGGGACGATTGGCCTATCCGCTCTCGGACCTGATCTTGGAGATCCTCCCGGGCCTCGAGGCTTCGAGGTGGGTAGAGCGGGCTCGGGCCACCGAGGTGAGGGCGGCTCGAAACGATGGCGCGCTGCAGGCGGTGGCGCTCTTTTTGGATCACGTGTTGGCCCGGGCTGCCCTGGAGGTGTCCGAGCAGGCCTTGGAGGACGCCCGAACCAACCGGGATCAGGCCGAAGCGCGCCGGGCCGCGGAGCTCTCCACCCGACCCGAAGTGCTTCGCTTCGAATCGCGTCTGGCGGAAGCGGAGCAAGAACGGGCGGCCCGGGAGGCCGACGTCCTTGCCACCGCGGCCGGCCTCCGGACGTTCCTGAACCTCGGCGGAGCCGGTCCGGTTCCGGTGGTGGCGCCGGATCCGGATCTCGGGCCGGGGAGCCCCTCCGCCACGTCGGTGGAGCGCTGGGTGCAAGCGGCCCGGGACGAGAGACCCGAGATCGAGGTTCTGACCGCCCTCGCGGAGGCGCAACGCGAGGAGACACGAAGCCGATGGGGCGGCGCGTTTCCGAGCCTTTCGGTTTCCGCCCAGGTGGACGCGGCAGAGCCCAACATCGTGTTCGTGCCGCCCAATGACCGGTTTCGCACCACCGTGGCCCTCGGCGCCCAGCTCACCTGGTCTCCGGACCAGGCGGCTGCCTCGGGGCACGCGGCGGCGGAGGCGGATGCCCGCCGCCGTGAGCTCTTGGCCCGGTTGGATGCGGTCCGCGACCGAGTGGAGACCGAGGTTCGGACCGCCCACGCGCGTCTTCTGGCCGCGCGCGTCGCGTTTCAGGCTTCGCTCCGGCGGGTGGAAGCGGCGGACGAGGCCCTGCGTGGGGTGCGGGCCAGCTACGAGGCGGGCCTTTCCGACGCGACGGCGGTCATCGAGTCGGAGGTTCAGCTGAGTCGGGCGCGGCTCTCGCGGGTGCGGGCCGGCACCGCCATCGCACTGGAGCAAGCCCGCTTGCGAAGGGCGCTGGGCGAGTCGCTGGCGGAGCCCCCAATCCCGAGGGCGGCGAAGGACTCGAAACCGATGACCCGTTGAGCGGCTCGCGGCGACGGCGCTCGGGACGAGGCTGGTCGTCTGCGCAGAAAACGCAGAACGCTTCAGATCCGCACTTGAAGTCCAAGGTCAACCCGCTTCTGCGCACGGAGCATGCGCTTGCGGGGAAAAGTTTCGATCTTCATCCCGAGCGTAACCTGCGGCCATAAACGGTATCATCCCCTCGTGAACGAGTGGCTGGAGGCGGATGGCCTGGGTGGGTTCGCGATGGGGACGACGACGGGTATTCGAAGTCGCCGCTACCACGCCCTTCGATGCTCGGCGCTCCGGCCCCCCAGTGATCGCCGGATGAGTTTGGTGGGTGTGGAGGCATGGGTCGAGTCCGAAGGCGGCACGCACTTCATCAGCAGTCATCGTTACGGGGATGGCGGCGGCAGCGTCGTGCATCCCGACGGCATCGATCGGATTCAGTCCTTTGCCCCGGAGCCATGGCCCACCTGGAACTATCAGGTGCCCGGCGGTCAGGTACGCTTCGAGCTCTTGGTCCCGAGGGGGCGACCGGTCACGATCTTGCGATGGATGTCCAGCCTCAAGGGACGCCTGTTCGTGCGCCCGATGCTGGCCGATCGAGACTTTCATTCGCTTCAAAAGAAAAACGACGCCTTTCGCTTCGGGGTCCGGACCCGGCCCGGGCGCTTTTGGTTCAAGAGCTACGACGACGCGCCGGAGCTGGTGGTCGATACCGATGCGACGTACGTGCACGAGCCGGAGTGGTTTCTGAACTTCACCTATCCGATGGAGGTGGCGCGGGGTCTGGATGACGGCGAAGACCTCGCGAGCCCCGGCGTGTTCGTGTTCGACCTGGATCCGGGAAGGCCCGTCCACTGGGTGGCTTCGCTGGACGGCATCGATTCGGCCCCGGCGCTGGTGGCGGCGGAGCGCGCGCGGCGGCTGGACCTTCCGCCCCTCCAGCGGGCGTTGGAATCGTACTTGGTGCGGCGCGGCGAGGGCCTGACCGTCATCGCCGGCTATCCATGGTTCGGGGACTGGGGTCGAGACACTTTCATCGCGCTCCGAGGGATCCGTCATCTTCCGGAAGGCGCCACCATCGCCAGCGCGATTCTGAAGGGATGGGCGGGCGTGGTCTCGCAAGGGATGTTGCCCAATCGTTTTCCGGACCGCGGCGACGAGCCGGAGTACAACGCGGTGGATGCCTCG
Organism: Myxococcota bacterium; assembly: GCA_050331295.1. Taxonomy (GTDB): domain Bacteria; phylum Myxococcota; class Kuafuiibacteriia; order Kuafuiibacteriales; family Kuafuiibacteriaceae; genus Kuafuiihalomonas. Next base: position 410,551 of record JBHJGZ010000001.1, read on the forward strand.
CTTTGGTACGTGCTGGCCGCGCGGGACCAAGAGCTTCAGGGCTTTGGTGCGGGGCATCGGGAGCCGGTCTTCGAGGCGTGTCGTCAGATCCTCGATGGCTACCGATCCGGGACCCGATACGGGATCCGGATGGACGAAGACGGTCTGTTGATGGCCGGAACGCCCGGCGTTCAGCTCACGTGGATGGATGCCAAGGTCGGTGATTGGGTGGTGACGCCGCGGATGGGAAAGCCGGTGGAGGTCCAGGCGCTCTGGCTTCAAGCCCTCGCCTTCGGGCAGAGAGTGCTGGGTGCCTACGATCCGGAGCCGGGGTTGCGAGCGTTTCGGGAGCGCTTTTGGATGGCCGACCGGGGATATCTGAAGGACGTGGTGGACGTGAACCATGAGCGGGGATCGGACGATGCGCGACTTCGGCCCAATCAAGTCTTGGCCGTCCCCCTCCTCGAGACCTCGGAGGCGCGGCGGGTGCTTCAGGCGGTGGAGGAAAAGCTTCTCACGCCGCTCGGACTTCGAAGCCTCGCTCCCGACGAAGACGGATATGCGCCTCGGTACCAGGGTGGTGTCTTGGAGCGGGACGGGGCCTATCATCAAGGTACCGTTTGGCCGTGGCTCATCGGCCCATTCGTCGACGCCTGGCTTTCGGTGCGAGAGGACACGCGGGAGGTTCGGGCCGAGGCGCGTCGCCGCTTCGTCGACCCGCTGATGGCCCACCTTTCCCACGCCGGCCTCGGTCACGTTTCCGAGATCGCGGATGCGGAGGCGCCCCATCACCCACGGGGCGCCCCATTTCAGGCGTGGTCGGTCTCCGAGCTGTTCCGCCTGGTGCAGATGCTGAGTTAGGGCCGGAGTGAATTGGCGGGAGTGGTTCATCGAGGCCTGGGGCCTCGCGACGTTCATGTTCATGGCGTGCATCTACGCCACCGCCCTCGAACATCCCGCGTCCCCGATCCATCACGCCATCGAGAGCGCCACCCTCCGCCGTGGCGTGATGGGGGTGGCGATGGGCCTCACCATCATCGGCCTGATTTACTGTCCGTGGGGCATGCGCTCCGGCGCCCATTTCAACCCGGCCATCACGCTGACGTTTTATCGACTGGGAAAGGTCTACCTCCGCGAAGCGCTGACCTATCCGGTGTTTCAGGTGCTGGGGGGGCTCTTGGGGTTGGGGGCGGCGAGCGTTTTGCTTTGGGGCGCGCCGGCCCATCCCCGGATTCACTTCGTGTCGACGATGCCCGGGGTCGGCGGAGCGTTCGTGGCGCTCCTGGCGGAGATCGTCATCTCGTTCATCCTGATGACCGTCGTTTTGACGTCTTCGAATCATCCTCGTTTCAAACGATTTACCGGCCTGTTCGCGGGTATGTTGGTCGCAACCTACGTCCTGGTCGAGGCTCCGGTGTCGGGCATGAGCATGAATCCGGCCCGATCGTTGTCGGCTGGACTGATGAGCGGTCGTTTCGAGGATCTCTGGATCTATCTGGTGGGTCCCCCGCTGGGGATGCTGGCGGCGGGCGAAGTCTTCGTTCGCAGGGGCCGCAGCGCGGAATGCGCCAAACTTCAGCACGACCATCGCTACGGCGAGGCGTGCATTTTCAACTGTGGAGTCGAGCAGCATGACTGATATTCGATTGAAACCATGGCCGGCAGCGATGGCGCTGCTGGTCCTTTCCTGCAGCAGCCAGGGCCAAGGTCCGGATCCGGTGCAGCAGGTTCCCGGGGTTCAGCGCCTCACGCCCAGTCCCAGGCCGGAGACCGTCGAGTCGCCGCTGGCTCCGGATGAGGACGCCCCGCCGGGCACCGTCACCGAGGTGGGATTCACGGTCCGAGACATGGAGTCGACCCTGCTGTTCTTCGATAAGACGCTGGGAGCGGCCAAGGTGGGCGTTCGCACGGTGTCGGGCCCGGAGTTCGAAGCTTTGACGGGCATTTCAGGCGCAAAGGCGGAGGTGGTCCAACTTCGTTTGGGCAACGCCCGCATCGCGCTCAGCCACTACGAAAAGGTGCAAGGCGCCTTTCCGGAGGTTCCGGCCAGCAACGATCTCACGTTTCAGCACATGGCGCTGGTGGTTCGGGACATGGACGAAGCCTATCGCCGGCTGAATCCCATGGTGGTCACCGCGGTCACGCCGGTGTCTCTGCAAGGACCGGAGACGATTCCGGAATCGAACCCCGCCGCGGCCGGAATTCGGGCGTACTACTTCCGGGGACCGGAGGGGCATCCGCTGGAGCTCATCTGGTACCCGGCTGGCAAGGGGCGGGAAGCTTGGCACCGTCCCCGGGGACCGCTGCTCTTGGGCGTGGATCACACCGCCATCGCGGTGACCGACCGGGCTCGGAGTCAGGCCTTCTATGAGACTCTCGGGATGCGGAAGTTGGGGACCAGTTTCAACACCGGCATCGAGCAGGAGCGCCTGAGCGGGGTCGATGGAGCCCGGGTGCGGATCGTGGGAATGGGCGGTCCCAAAGACAGTCCGGGCGGAGTCGGCGTCGAGTTTCTCGAGTATGAGGAGCCGGGGCCGGGTCGACCGCGGCCGCGCGATCTGCCACCCAACGACGTTCGGCACTGGGAGACCAGCATCGCGGTTCAGGACGTGGATGCAATGCTGGAGCGCCTCCGGGCGACGGAGGTTTCGGTGGTGTCGACACGGTCGGCGGAGTGTGGAGCGTGCGCGGTGGGAAGCCGCGCTGCGCTGGTTCGGGATCCGGATGGGCACGTGGTGCGATTGGTGGAGGTTCGATGAGTGGAGCAGAGTTTCGTCGCCTTGAGGAAGACAAGGCCGGCATCAAGAAGTGGAAGAGTTGGGGGCCGTATCTGTCGGAACGGCAGTGGGGCACGGTGCGTGAGGACTATAGTGCCCACGGAACCGCGTGGGACTACCTCCCGCACGAGATGGCCCGAAAGCGGGCGTACAGGTGGGGTGAAGACGGTATCGCCGGGGTCAGTGACGACTGGCAGCACTTTTGCGTGTCGCTCGGTCTCTGGAACGAGCGCGACGCCATCCTGAAGGAGCGGCTCTTCGGCCTGACCAACAGCGAAGGAAACCACGGCGAAGACGTCAAGGAGCTCTATTACTATCTGGACGCCACCCCGACCCACTCGTACATGCGGATGCTCTACAAGTATCCGCAGGCTCGCTTTCCTTATACGGAGCTGGTGCGAGAAAACGGGAGCCGCAGGAAAGACCAGCTCGAGTATGAGCTCTTGGATACCGGAGTCTTCGATGAAGACCGCTACTTCGACGTCTTCGTCGAGTATGCACGGGCCGACCACGACGATTGGCTGATGATGGTCACGGTGCACAACCGTGGGCCGGAGGAAGCGGTGATTCACGTGCTCCCGCAGTTCGTGTACCGAAACATCTGGTCATGGAGTGAGCCGGAAAATCGGCCCGAGATCCGAGCTCGGGACCGTCGAACGCTCGAGGCCCAGCATCGCCGCGACGGCCGGCTCTTCGTCTACGGAGAGACTTCGGAAGCGGCGTGGTTGACCCAGAACGAGACCAATCCCTCCACCGCGTTCGGGCTCTCGGAGGAGCCGGGTTACTTCAAGGACGCCTTCCACCGACACTTGGTGGAAGGGCGAGAGGGTGTCTTGAACCCTCACGGCATCGGGACCAAAGCGGCCTTTCATCATCGATTCAGTATCCCACCGGGTCAGTCTCGGATGGTGCGGGTGCGTTGGTCTCGGCGAGAGCTGGACCGACCGTTTCACGACTTCGACCAAGTGATGCGGGCGCGCCTGGATGAGGCGGACGAATTCTATCGGGACGTGCAAGGAGACTGCGCGGGCGACGACGCCAAGCTGGTCCAGCGGCAGGCTTTCGCCGGGATGATCTGGAGCAAGCAGCTCTTTCACTACGATGTGGAGCAGTGGCTCCACGGCGACCCCGCCCAGCCTCCCCCGCCGGAGGAGAGAAAGCACGGGCGCAATCGCGAGTGGGAGCACCTCAACAACCAAGACGTGATCTCGATGCCGGATAAGTGGGAGTATCCGTGGTATGCGGCCTGGGACCTCGCGTTTCACTGCGTGCCTCTGGCCCAGGTCGACCCCGAGTTCGCCAAGCACCAGCTCGATCTGATGACCCGCGAGTGGTACATGCACCCGAACGGGCAGCTCCCCGCGTACGAGTGGGCCTTCTCCGACGTGAACCCGCCGGTCCATGCTTGGGCCACGTGGCGGGTCTACCGAATGGATTACAAACAAACTGGAAAGAAGGACACCCAGTTCCTGGAGCGCGTCTTTCACAAGATGATGCTGAACTTTACCTGGTGGGTGAACCGGAAGGACGCCGACGGAAACAACATCTTCCAGGGAGGTTTTCTGGGGCTCGACAACATCGGCGTGTTCGACCGGAGTGCTCCACTTCCGACCGGGGGCTATATCGAGCAGTCCGACGGGACCAGCTGGATGGCGATGTACAGCCTCAATCTCATGCGGATCGCCCTGGAACTCGCCCAGTCGAATCCGGTGTACGAGGACATTGCCACCAAGTTCTTCGAGCACTTTCTGCACATCGCCTCCGCCATGACCAACATCGCCAGCAGCGGCATCGGTCTCTGGGACGAGCACGACGGCTTTTATTACGACGTCTTGCACATGCCTCACGGCGACCGCCACGTGATGCGGGTCCGGTCGATGGTGGGCTTGATTCCGCTCTACGCGGTGGAGGTCTTGGACTCGGAGCTTCTGGACCGGGTGCCCGGGTTCAAGGAGCGCCTGATGTGGGTGATGAAGAACAAGCCGGGCCTCGCGAGCCAGGTGTCCCGGTTCACGGAGCCGGGCCGCGGGTCGCGACGACTGCTCTCCCTCCTTCGAGGGCATCGGATGCGCTGTCTCTTGCACCGGATGCTGGACGAGACCGAGTTCCTCTCGGACTACGGCGTACGGGCGCTGTCCAAGATCCACGAGCATCAGCCCTACGTGTTCATGGCGGAAGGGGTGCGGATGGAGGTCTCCTATGTTCCGGCGGAGTCGAATACCGAACTCTTTGGCGGTAACTCCAACTGGCGTGGACCCATCTGGTTTCCTGTGAACTACATGCTCATCGAGTCGCTTCGGCGGTTCTACGACTACTACGGAGACGGGTTCTTGGTGGAATGTCCGAGCGGCTCCGGCCACATGTTGACCTTGACCCAGGTGGCCGACGAGCTGGCGCGGCGCCTGACGAGGTTGTTTTTGAAGGATGAACGCGGGCGGCGACCGTGCCTCGAGGTGCACGAGAAGGCAGCGACCGACCCGCACTTTCGGGATCACGTACTCTTCAACGAGTACTTTCATGGCGACACGGGTCGCGGCGTCGGCGCATCTCACCAGACCGGGTGGACGGGCCTCGTGGCAAGCCTGCTTTCGCCGGAGGCACAAAAGCTATGACCGTAGATTTGAAGGGCCAGACCGCCATCGTGACCGGGGCGAGCTCGGGTATCGGTGAAGGGGTGGCATATGCGCTCGGCGAAGCGGGCGCCAACATCGTGGTGAATTACGCCTCGAGTCAGGGACCGGCGGAGGAAGCGGCGGAAAAGCTTCGGGGCATGGGCGTTCAAGCGTCCATCTTCAAGGCCGACGTCTCTTCAGAGGCCGATGTGCAGGCGATGTTCGCTCACGCTGTCGAGACCTACGGGACGGTGGACATCTTGGTGAACAACGCGGGGCTTCAAAAGGACGCCCTCATCGGAGACATGACCCTGGACATGTGGAACCGGGTGATCGCCGTGAACCTGACCGGCCAGTTTCTGTGCGCCCGGGAAGCCATCAAGGAGTTTCGACGGCGAGGGATGCGGGACGTCTCGAAGGCCCTCGGCAAGATCATCTGCATCTCGTCGGTCCACGAGGTGATTCCGTGGGCCGGCCACATCAACTATGCGGCGTCCAAAGGTGGCGTGATGCTGTTGATGAAGAGCATCGCCCAAGAAGTCGGCCCCGAGAAGATTCGCGTGAATAGCGTGAGCCCGGGCGCCATCAAGACGCCCATCAACAAGGATGCATGGGGGACGCCGGAGGCCTACAATGCCCTGTTGACGCTGATCCCGACCAAGCGAATCGGCGAAGTGGAAGACATCGGCCGAGTGGTAGCCTTCTTGGCCTCCGACGAGGCCGACTACGTCCACGGCGCGTCGCTTTTCGTGGACGGCGGCATGACCTTGTATCCCGGCTTCGCCGACAACGGCTGAGCGGGTGCGTTGACCAGATTCGCCGACGCGCCTTCGCCGAGCACCGTGACCCGAGAACAGGCGTAGAACGGGTGGTGCGCGGCGCGGCGCGGCGTCGAGGCGAGGTGGAACAGAACGAGCGTGAAGGGGACGGTCTTGTGGACTGAGCGACGACCGGAGGGCCCGAGAAACCCGAAGGATGACGAGGCGTTGAGCGAGATTGGGCGCTTTTTGTTCATGACTTTCAATTGCAGGTGGTGCTAGGCGCGGCTTCTCGTGAAGGCAGTCGCCATTCCGCTCGGCCTCGCCGCCCTGGTGTTGGCGTTTTCGGCGAGCCTCTTTGCCGCGCCACCGGCCGCCGATGGGCCGGAGACCCCGAACGCCGGGGCCTCGAACTCCGGGGCCTCGAACTCCGGAGAGCGGCCGGTCCCGGAGGCCAAACCGGACCGGGCCTCGAATGCCGGCGCGAACGGAGGCGTTGCGCGGGACGGACTGGTGCCGCCGCGGGCCGACACCGCGGGCTCGAGGGCCCTGGCCGTCTTGGCGGAGCTCCAGGCCGCCCATCAGGCCCGGATCGCGACCGGCCAGGTTCGAAGCGATGCCCAGGAGGATGCGCTTCAGCTGAAGGGCCAGGCGGCCCGCGTCACCATCGATGCGGTGGTGGCGGAGGAGGCGGCGATTTTGGCCCGTCGGGAGCTGGCCGAGGTCGAGAAGAGCCAGGCGCCCCTGGACCGAGAGGAGGCGCGCCTCCGCGCCTTGATGGGGCAGACGGCTGCCCTGATCCATGACCGGCTCGATGCGCTGGCCAAGGTGGTCCCGCCCGGGACGGTGCCGGCTCGACCGTCCCCAGAAGCGAAGGATCCGGAAGCGCGCCTCGGGACCGCCCTCGACCGCCTGGAGACGGCGGAGCAGCGGAGCCGACAGATCGAGGTGGTGGTGGCCGAAGGACGCCTTGCGTCGGGGGAACGTCGCTCGGTGGAGGTGCTCCGAATGGGCCTGGCTCTTTCCTGGTGGCTGAGCCTCGAGGGCGACGACGGCGGGATCGCACGGATGGAAGACGGGGTCTTGGCGCTGGAATCGGTGCCGGACGCCCTGGAATCCATTGAAAAGGCGGTCCAGATCGCGAAGGGGCGGACGTCGCCGGATCTGGTGCGGCTTCCGGTCTCGCCTTCCGCGTCCGGTGCCGAGTTCGAGGCGGCCGCTGCGGCCGGCGGACCGGCCGAGTCCGCCGAGCCGACCGCGGCCCGCTCCGCGAACGCCAACGCCAACGCCAACGCCAACGCGAACACGAACGCGAACGCGAACGCGAACGCGAACGGGCAGAAACCGTCGAGCGCCTCGGACCCGGCGAGCGCGCGCGAAGGAGCGGGCACGCCATGAAGCGGCTCTTGGTCGCGTCGGCCGCGATGTCGGTGCTTTGGGCGTCGGACGCCCGCGCCGATCTTTTGGCCGACGCCAAGGCGCGACGCGAAAAGGCCGAAGCGCAGCTCACTCGGGCGCGGGCCGAGGCGCTGGAGGGCCGAAAGGAGCTGGTCGACGCCCTCAACAAGGCCCTCGGCCGTCGGGCCCAGGCCGAAGCGGATCGGGAGGCGGCCAAAGAAGCCTTGGCCGCGGCCGAGGCGGTCACGCCGGGGGAAGATCCGAGAAGCCGTCGGGCGAAACTGGACCGCTGGCGGCAGACCTTGCTGGCCGCGGCCTCGATGGGGCCCGGGGAGGGTCTTGCGGACGCGGCGCCCAGCGACGGCGACGGCGCCGTCTCGACCGATGAGGAGAAGCTCTCCGGCCAGGTGACGGCCGGCCTCGAAGCTCGCCTGTTACGCCTCGCGGAAGGCGCTCGGGTTCGGGTGACCGAAGAGACGGTGATGTCTCGGGCCGGTGCTCCTCGATCCGCGTCGGTCATCCGCCTCGGGCACGCGCTTTCGCTGGCGGTCGGCGACGGCGAGAAGACCACCGGTTTTTTGGTGGAGGCGTCCGGGTCCCTCCCCCGGGTGAGCGGGGTAAAGCTGGCGGAGGCCTCCGAGGGTCTGGAGGCGGCGGCCGAGGCCCTGGCCCGACACACCGCGAGTGCGATGGCGCCGAAGGGCGCGGCCGATGCGGCGGCGGGCGTCCCGGCCGAGTCCGAGCCGAAGTCACGGGCCCAAAGGCGGGCCCAGAGCCTTGAGGGGTCCCGCGCTGACGGCGGTCCGGTCCTCCTGCCCATGGACGTGGACGGGACGCTGGCCCGCACCGATGCCCCCATCGCCCGAAGCTTTGGGGACCGCCTGGAGGCCGGGGGCCTGTTCGTGTGGCCCATCCTTTTGGTGGGACTGCTGGGGCTGGTCTTGAGCCTCGAGCGGCTCCGCTTCTTCCTGCAGGACCGAAGCCCGCCGGATCTGGTGAGCAAGGTCCTGAGCCGAGCCCGGGCCGGGCAGGTGGACGCGGCCCTGGGCCTCACGGAGATCGCCGCCGGCACCGAATCCCGCGTCCTCAAGGCTGGTCTTTCGGCGTGGGACGCCCCCCTCGAGCAACGGGATGCGGCCCTGGAGACCGCGCTCCTTCGGGAAGAGCCGAAGATCAGCCGGTCGCTGGGGGTCATCGCGGCCTGCGCCGCCATCGCACCGCTCCTCGGACTCCTCGGGACGGTGACCGGCATGATCACCACCTTTGATGTCATCACCCTGTACGGCACCGGAAACCCGCGCCTTCTGTCGGGCGGCATCTCGGTGGCGCTGGTGACCACGCAGCTGGGCCTCATCGTGGCGGTGCCGCTCCTTCTGGCCCACGCGTTCCTGAGCCGGTGGGCCCAGAGAAAGGGCGCGGAGCTCGAGGCGATCCGGTCGGCGATGGTGGAGGAAGCATCTTCCGCTTCCGGGACCGGGTCCGCCTGGGGGGCGGCATCATCGTCCGGCCCGTCGGCATCGTCGGCATCGTCGGGTTCGGCCGCATCGTCGGGTTCGGCGGGTTCGGCGGCCGGGGCGGGTGAGGCATGAGCGGGATCTGGACCGCGGTCGACGCCTGGTTTCAGGAGGGCGGCCCTCTGATGGGGGTTTTGGCGGCCCTGGGTCTCGTGCTGTACGGGGTGCTCTTTTGGAAGATGGGCCGAGTGTTCGGTGCTTCGGACGAAGAGGCCGGTGACCCGGCGGGCGCGGCCAGTGAGGGCCCCGCGCACGGAGGGCAAGGCGACTTGCTTTTGATCCGCGCCCTGATCGGTGCGGCGCCGCTCCTGGGGCTTCTCGGCACCGTCAACGGAATCATCTTGAGCTTCGACGGGATCGTGGAAGGGGGCGCGGTGGAGCGGATGTCGGAAGGGATCGGCAACGCGCTTCGCACCACCCAGTACGGTTTGGCCATCGCGGCCCCGGCGCTTCTTTTGGAGCGCCTGTTGAGCCGGCGGATCGAGCTTCGAAGCCAAGCCGCCCGGGCCCGGGATGCGGAATCGCGGGACGACATCTGGGTGTCGCCGGGAGCCGCGTCGGACGGGAGGCATGGTCCGGAGCGGTCCGCGACGGCCCATTCGGGGCCCGGTGCCCTCGCGGAAGGGTCCGGCTGATGCGCAAACGGGTCTTCAACGGGGCCGGTCAGGGGCAGGCGCAGATCGAGATGGCGCCGCTGATCGACATGGTCTTCATCCTCCTCATCTTCTTCATGGTGGCCACCAGCTTCGTGCGGGAGACCGGCGTGGACATCACGAGGCCGGACAGCCGCACCGCGGTGGCGGTGGAGGAAGGCTTCGTGCCGGTGGCCATCGACGACCAGGGTCGCGTCTTCGTCTCGGGCCGGACGGTGCCCCCGGACTCGGTGCGGGCCATCCGGAGCGTGCTGGACGAGAGCGGCCGGAAGCGGGTGCTGGTCCAGGCGGACCGGGAGGTGCCGACCCATCTGCTCCTGACGGTGATCGACAGCGCCAAGCTCGCCGGCGCCACCCAGGTGGACGTGGCGGCTTTGGAGGATCGATGACGGGCAGGGCGGCTTGGCTCGCACGAGGGCTGGCGGTGGCCGGGACCCTTCTGATGAATGGCGTGCTGGTCCTGAGCCTGGCCTGGGCCTCGCGCTCGGCGAACAACGGGCGTGAACCGGAGCTTCGGACGGTGGTGCAGGCGGTGAAGCCGCCGGAGCCTCCCCCCCCTCCGGAGCCCGAGCCGGAGCCCGAGCCCACCCCGCTTCAGCTTCAGCCGTCGGCGGCGCTCGCCCCCATCGAGCCGAGTCCGCTCCCACGGTCCCTCACCTCGATTCCGGTCCCGAAGACCGATCGGCGTCTTCTGGACTGGTCTTCGGGCTTTGCGCTGCCCACCTATGTGGCGGCGGGGAGCGGCGAAGCCGACATGAAGGAGGCGATGGCGGTGGAGCGGGCGCAGCTCCTCTTTCAGCCCGATCTGGCCCGGTACTACCCGCGCGGCGCGCTCTCGAGCCGGCTGAAGGGCCGGACGGTGGTACGCCTTCAGGTCTCGGCCCGGGGGAATGTGACGGCGGTGGATGTCCTTCGGAGCGAACCTCCGGGCTGGTTCGATGAAGCGGCGGTCCGGGCGGCGAAGCAGATCCGCTTTCGCCCCGCCAAGCGGAACGGCCGCCGCCAGGCCTCGGTGGTGCCGCTGGTCCTGGAGTGGAAGCCGCCGGAGGAGTCGCTGTGAGAGCGACGACCCGGTCTTTTCCGCTACGCCTGCCCGCATTGCGCGGTCTGACGCCCGAGGGTGTGGAAGGGCGGACGGTGCGCGCCGATCATGGAGCCCGCGATGGCGTGCGGGGGTGGCCGGCCGGCGCTCGAAGGAGGACAACCATGGACCGCGCGTTGAGGGCGCTCGCGGCTACGCTTCACCGGGTTCGGGGTCGCGCGGCCTGGGGCCTCGTCGCCTGTGCATGCTTGGGGCTCGGCATTGTCGGCCCGGCGTGGGCGCAAAAGGGCGACGGTCAGGAGCGGAAGCGAGAGGTTCCGGCCGAGCTGGTGCCGGTGATCAACGCGGCCCAGAGGGCCCTGGAGGCGTCGGATCCGGAGGCGGCGCTTCGGATCTTGAAGAGCTGGGAGGGTGAGCCGGACCCGCTCCAGCAGCTTCTGGCCGGGTACGCCCATTTCGATCTCGAGGCGTATCCGGCGGCGGCGCGGGCCTTCGGGGAGGCGCTTCAGATGGACCCGGGCCTTTCTCAGGCCCGGACCGGACTGGCCCGAACTCGGGCCGCTCAGGACGACTGGCCCGGCGTGATCGCGGCGCTGAAGGACGTGGTGGACGTGCAGCGCTCCTCGGCGCCGGAGATCGGTCTTTACGCCCGGGCCGCGTTCGAGGAGGGCGACCTCAGGCTGGCGTCGGTGCTGGTGGAGCGCGGCATGCTCCGGTTTCCGGACGACGTGGCCCTGCGGCGCCTCGACATCGCGACCTTGCTGAAGCGCGAGGCGTGGGGGGAAGCCTCGGAAGCTGCCCTCGGCCTTCTGGCCACGAACCCCGACGACGCCCTCTTGTGGCGCCAGCTCGCCGCCGCCACCGAAAGAAGTGATTCGGCCCTCTCCATGGCGGCGTTGGAAGCCGCCACCCTGGCCGCTCCCGAGGACGCTCGCCTCGCCCTGGGCCTGGCCGGCCGTCTGGTGGAAGCCGGGGCCCTGGAGGCGGGGGCAGAGATACTGGAAACCGTGCCGCCAACGGCGCCGGGTCGCGAAGCCGTCGCTCAAAGGCTCGAATCGGCCGGGCCCAATCGACCGGCGGGCCTCAAAGCCCTTCGAGGACGAGTGGATGCCGGCCGGGCGTCGGCCAAAGATTACTTGGCGCTTGGAAAGCTCCAGCTGGTCAGCGCTCCCGAGCAAGGGAAGGCCGCGCTTCTTGTCGCCATGTCGGCTTGCTCATCGAATCCTGGAGTCGCGGCTCAAGCCGCGGCGCTCCTGGCCGAAAATGCTGACGTCGGCAGTCGCGCACGCTTACTCGATTTGTTTCAACAACAGTGTGGTGTGGTCCGTCCTGACTAATCCTTTCGGTTTGGCGCTCATCGTCTTGACCTTCGTGCTCTCGAGCTACGGCGTCATATGGGCAGTCACAACTCCTCGCAGAACGACGATCCTGCCGGAGGGGCGGAGGGTCGACGCGGCCCTTGTTCTGGGTGGCGACCCAGGCGTACGGACCGGTGCGGCGGTTGCGCTCTATCATGCCCACCGCATCAACCAGATCATTGTGTCCGGTGCGGGCAGTGGCGGCGATGACGCGCGTGTCATGGCCGATTGGGCTATCCGCTCCGGAGTCGAGTCCGCGGACATCTTGATTGAACCGAGAGCGCGAACAACCCGAGAAAACATTCTATATGGTATCGCGCTTGCGCAGCAGTCTGCACTTCAAGGACTCGTCATCGTGTCGGACGAATGTCATTTACCGAGGGCATATGTTCTGGCGCGGCAATACTATCCGCAGTTGGAGGTGTATGTCTGGCCGGTTGTGGGAAGGTGCGGTTTCTCATTCAGGTTTCGGGAGTTCATTAAGGTACTCTATACCACCACTCTAGACCGATGAATTCAGATTTCGCCTGCCGTACTCAGCTTTGCTCGGTCAGGCGATGACAGACATCTATGTTGTTACCAATAATGACGATGCCCGCCCGACAGCGCACTCGTGCCTCCGTAGCGGAGGAAGTCCTTTATTGGCTCCGGGCACGCCGCAAGAACACCCTAGGCTAGCATCTGGACCCGCGCGGACTGTCATAGAACTTTTGCAGGACGCGCTGTTACGAACATATTGTGCCCCATCGCGAGCGGGCGAGAGGCGCGGGAGAGCAGACTCGCCGCCCTTGAAACGGCCGCGTCCACGATTCCTCCTCGATGGGGGACGTCGAGTTGTGTGCTCATCTGAAGCTCGGTAAGGACGAAGCCGCATCGCGCTAAGGCCATTCGGATGGCCTGAGGATTGAAGCCCATCACGTGGTAAGGCGCCCATGTAGGGGAGAGCTTGAAAATCGCAGGATTGCCGCGCAGTCGATTCACGACGCCTGCGAACTCCGCTATCAAGTGATCTTCGTTCGGCAGGTCGATGTACAGGATTCCGTCATCCACAATGAGCCGACGGCAAGCTCTCAACATTGAGTCTGGCCGTGGCACGTGCTCGAGGACGGCGTTTAGAAAGATGACATCGTAGGACCGGTCTCCCGCAGCAGCATGGTCCTCGACCAGCTCCTCCCTCACCTCGAGATTCCGCGCGCGGCAGTGAGCAATCATGGAGCGGGACAGCTCGAGTCCGACGACATCGCGAATTCCAGCGCTCCGGGCGGCCTCGAGCAATTCACCCCTTCCGCTCCCGACGTCGAGCACTGAGCGCACCGAGCGACCCAAGAGGCGGGCGAAAGCGTCGAGGAGTCCTAAGTTCTTTGCGACCTTCGCCCTGGGGTCGTGGCGCTCGAAATACTTCTCCGGATCTCCATACATTTCCTGGGCGTCTAGAGGTTCCGGAAAGGGATCGGGAAAATACAAGGAACAGGTCATGCATTGAACCACCCGGGTTTCGACACCCGCGCGATAGCGATGCGAAGCGCCTCCCCTCACGCCAATGAAGCCCTTAGGCCCGTAGGGACCGCAGAAAGGGCAGTCCTTCGCTACCATGCGATACCGGAAGCCCCGGGAATCGGTGAGGACCTCATAGTCGCTCATGCCGGGAACGCTAGCGGAGTCTGGATCGACTTCCTATGGGTAGATGAAGAAGACTTGGTCGACGAGCTCGAGGACTGCTGCACCTCTCTTGTCGAATGGCGGGGGGGAGCCGAATGTCCTCAACTTGACCAGCTCCTCTACCTCAGCGACCGCAGTGTGCCTGAGCGCGCCTGGATAAGGTGACGAGCACCTGGCCGCCCTCTGACCCGGCCGGCCTCGGTCTCGGTCTGGTCCTTCGTGGAGCCGCGTTGTGAAAACGGCCGTCGTCGGAAGCGCCTGCGGGCTTCTTCCGCCATCCGCCTCGGTGTCCGGTTCCGAGGCGAGTCTCGAAGTTGGCGCGGCCTCGTGCTACTCCGCGCTTGAAGGCCGTACGGAAGGTGAAGAGCGTGCAATCCAAGGTGCGAACATTGATGTGGTACGCGGGGAAACGTGAGCTCCGAGGAGAGATCCTTCGAAAGCTTCGATATGGGAGCTTCACAACGCCCCTCAGCGGCCCCTGGCGGCAGTACAGTAGGGGTCGCGGACGAGAGTGGTGCGAGCGCGTCGTTCGACCGAAAGCAGAGCTCTTCGAAGCGTTCGGATGTTCCGAGCTTTGTCTCTCCGAGGTCCACCGCGTTACGCTTCGCGAAGCGGACACGGCGTGTTCGGCTGTCCCGGTCCGTATGGGCGGACCGGGAGATACCGATCTCCTATTCTCCCTCGTGAGGAGTCTTCACCCTCGCAACATACTGGAAACGGGCGTCGCCTACGGCTGGTCCTCGCTCGCTATTCTGCTTGGCCTTGAGGACCTCGGCGAGGGACGGCTTGTGAGCCTCGATATGCCGTATGCGAAAATGGGGAACGAGGCGTATGTTGGAACTGCCGTGCCGAAACGCCTTCGAATCCGGTGGGATCTGCGGCGCTTGCCTGACGCTGTTGGCCTTAGGCAGCTCAAGGCCGAAGGGATGAGCTTTGATTTCGCTCACTATGACAGCGACAAGTCGTACCTAGGCCGCAGCCGGTCATATCGCGAGATCTGGGACATGTTGACAGTGGGTGGGATTTTAATGTCGGACGATATAGCCGATAATCTTGGCTTTCGCGACTTCGCGCTGCGCGTTGGACGAACTCCTTGGGTCGTCCGAAAAGGCACGACGTCCGGCTTCGTCGGACTCCTCCGGAAATAAGAGTCAAGTAGTGGGACGCATTGATGCAAGCCTGGACGAGAATGTCGACCCAGCGACGGTCGAGGGATTCGGCGACGAGTGGACCCGCTTTGACCAAAGCCAGCTCAGCGACGACGAACGTCGGCTCCACTTCGACCGCTACTTTCGAATCTTTCCGTGGGAGCGGGTGGGGCCGGAGAGCCGCGGCTTCGACCTTGGCTGTGGGAGCGGGCGATGGGCGATGGAGGTCGCGCCGCGTGTCGGACATCTCGCGTGCGTCGATCCTTCCCGGGCTGCGCTATCGGTTGCCCAAAGAAATCTCACCGTGCACCGCAACGTATCTTTTCATGAGGCCTCGGCGACGGCGCTTCCCTTCGCACCCAGGAGTCAGGACTTCGGATACTCGCTCGGGGTACTACATCACGTGCCGGAGCCAGATAGGGCGCTTCGCGATTGCGTACGGACGCTGAAGCCTGGGGCTCCTTTCCTGCTTTACCTCTACTATCGATTCGACCATCGGCCCTTCTGGTTTCGCGCATTGTGGCGGGTTAGTGACGTGGTTCGCCGAGCCATTGCGCGGGTGCCCGAAAAAGCTCGTCAGCATGTGACCGATGGAATTGCCGCAGCGGTCTACCTACCCGCAGCCCGCGCGGCGCGCTTCGTCGATAAGGTAGGCCTCGATCCCTCCCCGCTTCCGTTGTCATACTACCGCAACGCAAGCTTCTACACGATGCGGACGGACGCTCGGGATCGATTCGGTACTCGGCTCGAGCATCGCTTCACGCGTCCGGAGATCCAGGCAATGATGAACGAGGCTGGCCTCGAGAGCGTGCGGTTCTCTCGATTGGAGCCGTATTGGTGTGCGGTCGGGTTTCGGTCCCTATGAAAGTTCTGGTTCTCTCGAAGTATGGGCCTCGCGCGGCGAGCCCCCGAATCCGCTTCTTGGCCTATCGCGAAGGCTTGGCGGCGAGGGGCATCCGGCTAGAGTTCTCTCCGCTCCTCGACGATGCCTACCTTGCCGAGCGGATGACCAGCGGCCGAATTTCGTGGCTTAAGGTGGCCGAAGACTACGCTCGGAGGCTCCGGACCCTCGCCGGGGCTCGCAACTATGACGTAGTATGGCTCCACTGCGAGCTATTTCCCTATGTTCCTCCGGTGTTCGAGACGCTGCTCCGCCGGCTTGGGACGCCCTACGCCTTCGATTTCGACGACGCAATCTTTCATGGCTATGACTCGAGTCCAAGCCTGCTCGTTCGAACTCTGCTCGGTGACAAGATCCGGCGCGTGATCGAAGGAGCGGAGGCGGTCACCGCCGGCAGCGCATACCTGAGAGACTTCGCGATGCAGTTTAACGCCCAGGTGACGTGGGTTCCGAGCGTGGTCGACTTGTCTGACTATCCCGCAAATCGACTTAAGGGCGATCGGCCGTTCACTATCGGGTGGCTCGGGTCCCCCTCGACGGCTCCGGCATTGGAACTCTTGATCCGACCTGCGGAAGAACTGGCTCGGGATGGCCCGCTTCGGGTCCACGCCATCGGCGGACGTTTTCCTCAGGTGCGGGGGGTTCAGGTTGAGAACCGAGACTGGTCGGAGGGCTGCGAGCCCTACGAACTTGCGGAGGTCGATTTGGGTGTCATGCCTCTCCTGGACAGCCCTTGGTCCTACGGAAAATGCGCATTCAAGCTGGTGCAGTACATGGCGGCGGGTCTGCCAACCGTGTCGACGCCCATCGGAGCGAACCTCGACGTCGCTACGGTTCGCACGGGGTTCTGGGCACGAAACTCGGTCGAGTGGACACACGCGCTACGTCAGCTTCGCGATGCGCCGGACACGCGGAAACGCATGGGACGCGCTGGGCGGCAAAGAGTCGAGGAGCATTACTGCCTCACGCAGACCCTGCCAGTGGTAGAAGGGGTCCTCCGGCAGACCGCCGGTCGCCGGGTCGATTTCGTCCCAGAACGCTGATATGCCCGGCACAATGAAAGACCAGGCTAATGGCCCTGGCTCTGCGGTCATGGCCCCTTGGCAGGTCATCCACTTCCCGATCGTCCACGATGTCCGCGGGAATCTCTCGGTGATCGAAGGTGGGATCCATGTGCCTTTCGACATCAAGCGGGTCTACTACCTCTATGATGTGCCTGGGGGAGCCCGCCGCGGAGGCCACGCGCACCGGGAGCTTCAGCAGGCTATCTTCGCAGCTTCGGGCTCATTTGACGTTCACGTGACAGACGGTCAGCGAGATCAGGTAATCACCCTCAACCGTTCTTATACAGCACTGTACATCAACAAAATGGTGTGGCGGGAGATCGATAACTTTTCTTCAGGAGCGGTCTGCATGGTCCTCGCGTCGCATCACTACGACGAAAGCGACTACTATCGAGACAAGGACGAGTTTCTAGCTGTCGTCGGCAGGCGTTCATGAACGTGCCGTTCTTTGACCTCCGCGCCGTACACCTCCGGCGGGGACCGGAGCTTTCGGCTGCAGCGAGCCGGGTGCTGAACTCCGGATGGTACGTGCTCGGTGAAGAAGTCCGGGCCTTTGAGAAGGAGTTCGCCGCCTTCGTGGGAGCGCAGTCTGCCGTCGGCGTAGGGACAGGACTTGATGCCCTCGAGCTCGGTCTGAGAGCGCTCGGAGTCGGTCGAGGAGACGGGGTCGTGGTCCCCTCGCACACATTCGTTGCGACCTGGATTGCAGTGCTTCGGGCAGGCGCGGAGCTTCATGTCGCAGACGTCGACCCTGAGACCTGGCTTCTGAGTCCGGAGCGCGCAGCCGCAGCGATTCGTCCCAATACGAAGGCCATCGTCCCCGTGCATCTGTATGGCCCACCGTGTGAT
Organism: Myxococcota bacterium; assembly: GCA_050331295.1. Classification (GTDB taxonomy): domain Bacteria; phylum Myxococcota; class Kuafuiibacteriia; order Kuafuiibacteriales; family Kuafuiibacteriaceae; genus Kuafuiihalomonas. Next base: position 428,263 of record JBHJGZ010000001.1, read on the forward strand.
GTCGGCGGGCTCAGTGAGCTCGCCGCGGCTCGAGGACTGATAATGTTTGCGGACGCCGCGCAAAGTCACGGAACGACGTACAGGGGTAAGCCCATCGCTTTCTACGGAGACGGGGCCGCCTACAGTTTTTACCCCACAAAGACCCTTGGCGTATTCGGGGACGGCGGGGCGGCGTGCTTCAACAATACCCAGGCTGATGCCGACACGCGTCGCTATCGAAGTTACGGCATGCCCAAGAGGGGTACAGTCGAAGTCTTGGGGACGAACTCACGGCTTGACGAGCTTCAAGCCGCGCTCGCGCGAGTGCGGCTCGCCGTGCTTCGGGAAGAGATTGACGAGCGAATTGCCGTTTGGAGTCGATATCGCGAACGGTTGAGCGAGCTCGAGAAGCAACTGACCTTTCAACGTGTCGTAAGGCCGGAAGATGTCGCTTGGCACCTCGTCGTGGTTCGAACACTTCGTCGGGACGATCTGGCCGCATTTTTGGACAAACGAGGCATCCAAACGATGGTGCATTATCCGGTGGCATGCCACGACCAGCCGGCCTTCGCGCACTTAGATTTGGATCCCAGCCAGGTTCGGGAGGCGAGCGCCCTGGCGAGGGAGGTCCTCAGCCTACCGATGTGGCCGGGTATGGACCTCGCGGTGGTTGACCGAGTAGCCGACGCAGTCCTCGACTTCTTCCAGGCGACCGCATGACCAAGAGTCCCATCTTCATCGGTGGTACGGGCAGATCCGGGACGTCGGTCGTGGCTCGTTCCCTGGGCCAGCTCCCTGGAGTGCTGTTCCGCGTCAAAGAGAATAAGCTCATTAGTGAGCGGAATGGTCTTCGTGACCTGGTCGAGGTCTTGTCTGGACCGAGCTCACCCAAGTCCGCGCATCTCGCGGTACGTGATTTTCGAGACTGGGCAAGGCGGTTGCGACGAAAGGGCTTCCAACGGGACCTGGTTCGACGCCTTGATGTGAGTGTGGGGAGGCGTGTCGCCTCTGCGATAGACCGAGCTCTTGGCTCCGACTTCACCATTTTCGCTGTCGGCGAATGCTTCGGACTGACGCACTATGACCAAGCTATCAATGCGTTTGTCGACGAGATCGCGACTGTCGTTCGCAGGCCGCAGATCATCGAGACGGAGGGCCCGGTCGAGGAGTACTTCGTGCCGCGAAGCCTCACTCGGTCGTTCTATCTAGAAAAGTCTCGAGCTCTGCTCGAAAGACTGTATGCGCCACTCCTCGTCCGCGCTGGGGCCCAACGATGGTGCGACGACACGCCCGCCAATGCGCTCGCTGCCCCCTTCCTGTTCGAGCTTTATCCATCGGCGGTGCTCCTCCATGTCGTTAGAGATCCGAGGGATGTTGTGGCATCCTACTGTCGGCAAAAATGGGCGCCATCGGCTCCACGGCTGTGCACGCTGCAAGTGGAGCGCTTCATCAAGAGCTGGCTTCAAATCCGAGATCAGCTTCCCAAACATCAATACGTGGAGGTGCGCCTCGAAGATTTGGTTGAACGCCCGGAAGTGGAGTGGGGTGCTATTTCGGCCGCCATCGGAACGCCAATCGAGCCCGCCTCTCTGAGCGAAATCAGGCGCGAATCGTCGCACCTCGCCAGTTATCGGCAGATCTTAACGCCATCCGAGGCGGAATACGTCGAGGTGCGTCTTGGCGACTGGATGCGGGAACATGGCTACTTGTCGTCGGCCGCGAGCTGACGGATCACGCGTGCCGGGTTGCCTGCGACCACGCAGCGTGGAGGCACCGAGCGCGTAACGACTGCCCCAGCTCCGACCATAGCTCTCTCGCCGACCTCGAGCCCTGAAAGGATCGTGGCATTCGCTCCGAGGGATGCGCCGCGGCGAACAGTCGTGACACCCAAGGGTTTATCATGAGTCTTCGACCGAGGGAAGATGTCGTTCGTGAATGTACAGTTCGGTCCAATAAAGACGTCGGCCTCGAGGCGAACTCCGTCCCAGAGTTGAACTCCGGATTTGACGGTGACACGATCACCGACGACCACATCATTCTCGATCAAGACATGAGAGCAAATATTGCAATCGCGGCCGACACGGGCTCCCGCGAGTATGACCACGTACTGCCAAACTCGAGTCCCTGTTCCTATCTTGATGCTTTGGACGTCGGACGTCGGATGTATGTAGGCCGAATCGAACACGATCCACGACTAGCACCGAGGGCGCCGCTAGGGCAGAGAGAGACCTTGGCTTTCGACCGGCGTGAAGGCTAACCTTCCTAGGTGGAGGTCTCTGTCGTCCTGGCCACGTACAATGGAGACAAGTACCTCCAGGCACAGCTTGACAGTATCGAGCGCCAGTGGCTTCCACCTCGGGAGGTGATCGTCGGAGATGATGGATCAACGGACAATACGTTGAGTATTCTCGACTCGTTTTCTCGGAAGTCGCCCCTCGAATTTAGGATTCTGTCAAATCCAAGGAATTTAGGCTATGCAGAGAACTTTCTAGCAGCGGCCGCACGCGCGACTTCGCCATGGATCGCATTCTGCGACCAAGATGATGTGTGGCATGAGACCAAGCTCTCGCGTATTGCGGAAGAGTTGAAGAAGGAACCAGATCAGAATGAGATCATGATGGTGGTGCACTGCGCCAAAATCGTGGACGGAGATCTTAAGCCGACTGGGGAACGTTACCCCGCTTTCAAGAAAACGCAACGCGTCCGCCGAAATGGTGCGCACGGGTTTTCAGTTCTCCCAGGTTTTGCAAAGGTGGTCCGTCGACACCTGATTTCTGACTTACCCTGGAAACGCAGGCCGCGAAGTTGGCATCCGTCGGAGGATAAACTGACGCATGACAAATGGACGAATATGCAAGCGAATGCACTCGGCGATTCGCTGCTCATCCCCGGAAACTTGGCTTATTACAGAAGGCATCAAAGGACGGTTACGGCACAATCCAAGCGAGTCAGCCTGGCAACACGTATACGTTTGTCGGCTGCCTCCGACCGACCACATCACATGTATCGCAGTGTAGTAGCCGCGGAATGCGCACTGTTCCAACATACTTGCGCATCCGAGGCCGTAGACACGAAGACCGCAAGGAGTTTATACGAGAACGCCCAGTTATATGGGCGCCTATCGGACATCGAGTGGCAGCGCGCGCTAGTCCGGAGCGGAGGGTTGGGAGCGCGGTTCAGCGAGTGGCTCCAACTTTGGCGATGCGCCTACGGCAGCGAAGACCCATTTCATGCCGTGCCGGCGAGTTCTATCCTCCGTGACCTCTTGGCCGTGAGCGGCGGTCTAAGACCAAAGCGTAGTCAACAACGTTCGAGTGCGTCTTCGTAGACCTTTACGTGCTCATTGATCATCCGAGAGAGATTCATTTCTCTTGCTACTCGCTCTTGCAGCCGATCAGCGCGCTGTCTGGCGCCATCGCGGTCGTTCAGAGCCCTGTAAAGCGCTGAGGCAATTGAAGCGACAGACTTTGCATCACAGTGGTAGCCGAAGTCTTCCGAAGGCATGACTTCGAGTAGGGCGCTCGCCTTGGAGAAGACACAGGGGACCCCCGACATTGCGGCTTCTATTCCCGATACCCCGAGACCTTCGAAAAGAGATGGGAAAGCGAAGACGTCAGCGCATCCGAAAAGGTCTGAGACATCCTCCCGGAGCCCGAGGAATTGGACTCGATCCCTGATCTTCAACTGCGTCGATAGCTCTACGAGATCTGCCGTTAGTGGACCTTGCCCAACGAGAAGTAAGACGGCCCCTAACTCTTGAGGCAAGGAGGCGAATGCAGCGAGAAGCCTATCTTGATTCTTCTGTGGTACGTGGCGGCCTATGTGAAGAATACAGGGTGCGCTGATAGGGATTCCGAATGACCCTCGAATGGCGTACAACTCATGGCCGCTCGTCCTCTTTTGCTTTCTGGTCGCCCTGTAGATCACTCGTATACGATCTCCTGGCAGAGAAGTGTACGGATGTTTCAAGAACGAGTCTCTCACCGCCTCGGAGATGGCGACCAGGCGACGAAACCGATTCGAGAGCGTCCGACTCCAAACGTAGCCGATTGTTGCAGAAAGGGCCTTCGATGATGGAGACGAGGTGACATCCTGATGTGCGACACCAAACATATTACAGAGCGTCGACACCCTCGCGGTTGGCCCTACGAGTCGGCCGCAAGCCACATCCGCAAGAAGCTGACAGCTGTGAATGATGTCTGGGCTAACGGCTCGAACCTCTGCTTGTAGAAGAGGCAAAGCCGCCGGCAGCGTTCGCAGTCTTGCAGGTAGACCCAACTCTTTCGTGTGTGGTGGCTTTTCTCTTTCTGCCGTCGACAGCGTAAGTATGAAAGACTCATGCCCACATGATAAAAGACCCTCGTGTAGAAGTAACGTCTGCGTCTCGGCCCCCCCAAACCCTAGCGAAGGAATGAGATGAAGAATTCTCATAAGCCTTCCTTCCACCCTAGAAAGAGCGTAGTATCGAATATGATGTTCGGGCGACTGACTTGAGGTGCCGCGCCTTCAGCGACTGCCGAAAGAGTTTCCAGTAGAAAAGTCTTCGCAGCAACTGACGTGAAGATGGCTCTACATACTTACTGATGACCTGTTCGACTCGTTTCGAGTGGACTTCGATGTTCGCAGATGTGCGACTGGGTAGGAGATGTCGCGCGAAAGCAGTCTCATCCAGAAATACGACCTTCTTGGCCATGGCGTGAGCCCTGGAGAAGAATCGTATGTTGAACACCCAATCGTCTGCGATAAGCGTCTCGTCGAAGCCGACAAATCCATCGAAAAACTCACGTCTTACTAGCAGTCCTTGAATAAATAAATCAGAAAAATTATTAGTAATGTGAGTATAGATGTCTCGAGGATCGCCTGATGCGAAGAGCGAAATAGTATTCCCGCATACTACCGGACCGAGAACTTTCCCGTTTAAAACATTCACACCATTAGAGTAAACTCCAGAGATGTCGTGATTTGCCTCGAGGATCTCGACTGGGCGGTTGAAACGTCTGGACAGAATTTCGTCATCCGCAGAAAGGAATGTGATATAGTCTCCAGTTGCCGAATCCACCAGGTGGTTGAAATTTTTCGCAATCGATTCTACCCCACCGTGGTCTAGAATCCGATATCTGAGCATAGGCTCTTGCCGCGCGAGCTCGGCGAGGACAGTAGGTGTGTCGTCTGTCGAACCGTCGTCGAACAAAATTACTTCTGTGAGACCTGCCTGATGGCCAGACCAAAGCGCGCTGCGCACGGCGCGAGCAATGTAGGGCGCGTGGTTGTAGGAAAGAACAAGCACGCTTATCTTAGGATTGTTCATTGTCTTTCGAAGCCGTTTCCTTTTTGATCAGTTGTCGCAAAATCGTGACACTCCCAATCGCGCAAACGCCGGCCAAGATCGAGATCGATACGCGCGCCCCATCGATCTCGGCGATGCGAATGCAGAAGAATACAGTAAAAATACCTATAAGTGATAGGACAAAATAAATCGACAACTTATTTAGCATAAAAAGATGGACACAGTGGCACGAAATGATGTAAACGACAGGTAGGTAAATGGCTGAAGCTATAACGTAGGCAAAGCCGGCACCTTCTAGGCCATAGCGGGGTGCAAGGATCACAACGGCCCCGGAGAATATCCCCCAGAATATTACCTGAGTTGCGAAAAAAAATAGCCTCAACTCCTTCGCAAGAAGGATGAACCCGAATGGTATCGCATATAATCTGAAGATTGATCCGATGGCCAATAGCTCCATGAGCGCCGTGGCAGGGAGAAATTCCTCGGTATAGAGGAGTCGAAGGACAAGTGGAGCTGTCGCGAATAGAAAAATAAAAGGTGGTGTAGCAATTAGAAAAATCGTGACACTCTGTTGTGTGACGAGACTTCGGAGTTTGCTTGTGTCATCGCTTGAGGCGGCCAGTGAGGGATAGTAGTCAAGTGAAAGCGAGTCGCTCACGATCGAGAATAAGGTTCGAATGAGGCCGAAGGCAGCCGAAAATAGTCCAATCGAACGAAGGTCAAGGCTGGCGCCAAGATAAGACCGAATGAAAAGGCCGGAGCCAGTCACCATTAGACCATTTAGGAAAAGAGTTATTCCGAACGCGGCGATACCGAGCAGGGGAGAGAGCGAGAGAAATCCTGAGAGCCATGGACGCGGCCTGGTCACCTTGTTGAGTTCGAGTCTGAGTACGAGAAGTGTGACGAGATAGCTCGAAACCAGCACCCCCGAAGCCGAGCGCATCCCGAAGGTCGCGTAGAGACCAATTGCTACACTCGAAGAGATGAGAGCAGAACGCAGCCGTGCCCGAGCAAATGCAGAAACCGCCCGACGACTCTGAAGCAAAGCTTGGTCAGCCTCGCAGAAGGCATTTAGGAGCACTGCGATCGCGACGCAGACGACATCCCACTGATATTCCTCACTTTGCAGAAGTCGCTGGCTGATCCACTTGCGGCCGAACAGGAGACACAAGGAAAGCCCAATCGACGCACAAAGAAGGACCGTACGCATCGCGGACAGGAGACGTGAACCTTTTTCCGGTCGATAGCTCAGGAGGCGGACTGAGCCAGCCGGGAGCCCAAGGCAGACGAGCTTGGTCCCGAAGTCATTGAGTGATTGGAGTCCTGCGTACAGACCCACCCCCGTAGGACCGATCAAATACGCAACGGCCTTCATTCGAGCGGCCGAAATCAAGAACGTCAGGAGTCCGTTCGAGACGAGGATCGAAAGAACCGACACTGTGCGTCGATATCCTTCTCGTCGTGGCGGCATTGGTTGAACGCCGTAGGGGTACTCGCCCTGGAGGTCTTGCACAAGAGCCTCTCCTACGGACCGTCAAGGCGATGTGGGTCACGAACGAAGTACGACTCTTGCTGTGACATCGGGGTTTCTTTCTCTCGCTGTCGCGTCGAACGCCGCCTACAATGCAAGGCGATGAAGCGGATTCTTGGTCTGGTCGCCTGCCTAGCGGCCGGCACCGTCAGCTGTGAAACGAACGACTCCGTCTATGTATCGGCCGAGAGTTCAGAAGGCGGGTTGAACCCTGGGAGCGATGCATCCGTCGTCTCAGACACGGTGCCCACGACAATGGCTCCGGGGGAGCGGCGGTTCGTCAGCGTGACGATGCAGAATGACGGTTTGCTAACAGACGGCTCCAACGATTGGGATTCCGGCTACCTCTTATTTCGAAATCCTGGAGGGTTCGGGTGGAGCGCAACCCGGGTCCAAGGGACCATTACTCCGACCAACTCGTACACATTCGGTTTCGTCATCCAAGCGCCTGCTAGTCCGGGCACCTACACATTCGGCGCTCGTATGCGCGCACCAGGCGGGGTGAAGTTTGGCGAAACGTTGACGGTAACGGTGACGGTCTCAGCTGCCGTGACACCCGCGTGGGATTGCGCGGAAGTACTGCCTGGAACCTTCAATACGACGTTCCTTCCGTCCGAACGGAGGGTCGAGACCATCACGGTCGAAAACACGGGAACAGAAACCTGGCCTGCAAGCGACCTCTGTCTGCGTGCTACTGACTCTCCGGCCTCCTTCTGGGGAGCCAATACATGCATACCCTTGAATACCTCCGTTCCTCCCAACGGGACGGCAAACTTCACGGCATTCTTCGAAGCACCAGCTACTCCGGGGACCTATAGCTTCACTCGGCAAATGCTCGACTCAGGGCCGACAGGAGTTGGCTTCTTCTCAACGATAACGAACTGCGTATCCAGGACCATTACCGTCTCTGGCGCGGCCGCACTCGCTTCGACCCTCACCTCGGCGACGTTCCCCCTGACGCTTCCACCTGGCGAACGCCGTTTGGTCACGGTGTCGGCCGAGAACGACGGTACGGAGACCTGGACGGCCGGCGACTTCACGCTAAACGCCGATTCTTCTGCTCTTGGAGTAACTGTAGTGAGTCTTCCCTCAAATACCGCTCCAGGAAATACCGCCGACTTCGTCTTCACGATTACTGCCCCAAGAGTGGCCGGTGACTACTCAGTAGACTGGCGAATGCGGAAGACGACAGGCGGCAACTCTGGACCTTTCGGCGACGTCTTCGCAATGAATGTTACCGTAGACCCGACTCTGTCTGCCACGTTTGATGCTGAATTGTTCGGGACGTTCCCGGCCCGGGTTACGGCCGGTCAAGTCGTCAGCTTCGAGGTTGAGGCACGCAACACAGGAACGGACGATTGGGTAGGCAGCGATTTCGCCCTCGCGTCAGCGAACTCGCCCGCGAGCCTCTGGGGTCAGACGCTTATCCGCTTATCCGACGGCGAAACCGTAGCCGCGGGTGACGCCCGAACGTTTACATTCAACGTTACCGCTCCCGAAGTTCCTGGGACATACACCTCCGCATGGCGCATGCGGGAGACGGTCTCTTTTGGACCTTTTGGACAGACAACGCCGGACACTGTCGTCGTCACCGAATGCGGAAACGACGTGGTAGATGCGGGTGAGACCTGTGATGACAACAATCTTGTTTCGGGTGACGGATGCTCGGATGACTGTCAGCTCGAAACCGAGACTATCGAACTCGCTTCACAATCCGTGGACGTGACACTCTTTGGCTCAACTCAGAACAAGAGCTTGTGCAACATTGCGATAGGCGACCTGACCAGCGACGGTCCGGACGAACTTATCGTTGGGGAGAATGCACACGTTGTCCCGACCAACCAAGGGTTTAGAAATCAGGCGGGCATCGTTTACATCTACGACGGTGCGTTTTCGTTCGCGCCAGACAGCCCTTCGACAGTGCCTGAGGCGTCATCGCGTCAAGTCTGGGGCGCTGACGCCAACGATTCACTCGGTGCGGTAGAATCGGGTATGTTCGTCGGGGACGTCGCGGGCGACCTCAACCCAGACCTCGTACTAACCGCGATGAACGCTGACGGCACAGGGAACACACGCTCTGACTGTGGAGAAGTCTATGTAATCCTTGGAGGCAGCACCCTGACCTCGACAACCGTAGTTGACTTGCGCCAGGGCACTGCGAACCCGCTTGTCGCCGCCATTTATGAGGGCAGCTCGGCCGGAGACCGCCTACGAGCTTTGGGAGCAAGCGCAGATCTCTTCGGCGACGGGAAAAATGATCTCGTCCTAGGCGCACCTGGAGCCGGAGCTCGCGGCGAAGCCTACATCGTGAGAGGGAGCCTCTCAGTCGATACGGGTTCGGTGGCAATCTCTGCGTTGCCTTCGGCCGACATCATTACCATTACCCCGCCAAACCCGGGTTCACTGGGCACCCTCGCTGCCACGGGAGACCTGAATGACGACGGACAAGACGACGTCGTATTCTCGTGCATCAACTGTGCTCCGGGAGGGCGTTCGCGAACGGGTGCAGCCTACGTCGTCTTTGGGCCGATTACGTCAGATATTGACCTTTCGCTGAGTCCAGGTACTTTCGGTGGACCGGACATTGCGATTTTCGGTGAGACGCCGAACGACCTTCTGAGTTTCGGACTTGCGATCGGTCAGGTTACTGGCGATGCAAGCGAGGACTTGGTCATCGGCGCCCCTCAGGCCCGTCTGCCACTACCTCGTGGTCAAACGGGGGCCGTCTACGTGTTTGAGGGGCCGCTCGAGGTGGGAACTATCGACCTTTCGGTTAACGATGCGTTCACTAGCGTTGTCTATGGCGAAGAACGATACGACTTCTTGGGAGCGAGTGTCGAGCTCGTGGACGTGAACAGCGACTTTCGTCTCGACATCGTGACGGCGGCAGGAGCCGCGGATGGAATCTCTAACGGTAGCTTGAGTACTGGCGAGGGCTACGTCTTCGCTGGGCTCGTTGATCGGATCTCCCCCTACCCGCTGGTCCGTGTCGTTGGTTCGGCTCAACGAGACCTCTTGGGCTACAAGCCAAGGACTGTCGGGGCAGGAGATCTCAACGGTGACGGTTCCGGCGATGTATGTTTCGGCCTTTGGCAAGCCGAGGGGGCGGGCGGTTTGACTTCGGCCGGCCGCATCGACTGCCGCTTCGGACCCTGAGGATTCGGTCTGCCAGGTCTTCCCTGGCAGTGACAAAGGGAGGCACACGCCTAGGGTGAGTCAACTACTATTGCTCTCGCCGGACTCAATCGCTTCGCCTCTTGGGTACGCGCAAGTTGCACGACCGACGATGGAGCTCGCAAAGCTAGGGCTCCCAAGCACCATTGTTTCCGTTGAGCCCCAAACCGCCTGCCCGGAAATGGTTGGCTCCATACAGAGTCGCTTGGGGAAGCTTCGTATAGATTGGATCCGGGTGTCGGCCCTTCCTGGTCCCGGGCCGTTCTCTTCCGCAACGAGCCTAACGGCTGCTATAGGCAGGATTCTTCGAGAAAAGTGGAGCTCGGAGCTGTTGCTGTGGGCCCGGTCCTTTGCAGCAGCCGCCGCATCCCTTCAGCTGTCTCGTCTCAAAGGGTGGTCATTCGTTTACGATACACGGGGCTACTGGGTTCAAAACCGCGCGAGGAGGTCTCCTCAGTGGCTGCGGCCCCTGTACGGTGAGCTCCAACGCGTCGATCGACGATGTATCGAATCTTGCTGCGCCGCGGTTTTTCTCACCGAACTCGGTGTCGAAGACGCCACAGCGGGTCGTTTGGGCCGGTGGGATGTCGGCAAGAAGGCTATTTGTATACCGACGTGCACGGACTTCGACAGTTTCGGCCTTTCCAGGGATTCTTCCGCGGGCCTCAAGATTGGTTTCGTGGGTGCAATCAATGATGACTATCTAATTCGCGAGACTCTCTACCTGGCTCGGCGGGTTCTGGAACTGAGGCAAGATGCAGAGCTGGTTTGCGTGACTCACCAAAGGACCGAGATGAAGGAGTGTCTTCGTGGCATGGGAATCTCTGCGGAACGGACTCAAATCGTAAGTGCTACGCACGACCAGATGCCTCGTGTACTTCGGGGCCTCGACTTCGGCTTCTTGTTGCTGCGGACGCACCCTGCTAAGCGCGCAAGTATGCCAACGAAGTTCGCAGAGTTCCTAGCTTCCGGAGTCGCTCCTGTGCAATTCGGGTGCAACGAGGAACTTTCGGCTTGGGCGGAGCGAACGGGCTCCAGCGTAATCGTAAAGAGCATTGATCTCGATGGACTCGAGACCGCCGCGCAGGAGGTTGTGAGGGGCCCACCATCGTTCGAAGCACTATCCCATGCTCGGACTCGAGCCCTTGAGCACTTCGACCTTAAGAAGGGTGCCGAGAAATACGCAAGCCTGTTTCGGTCGCTATTGCAGTAGATGATATGCATTCACCTACCTCTAACCGTTGGATGTTGCTTTTGACTTATCTGTTCACCGAGCCCGTGTAGACGAGCCGGGCGATCGTTTGTGAGAGCGACGACCGTTCATTCTTGGATCGTACTGTCCGCCGTTTACTAGGGGAAAGGATTCCGCCTAGGCGTCTGCGTTGTACGGTTTCGGACAGGTTGGCTAAGGCCGGGACGCGAAGCGACTTCGCCGTTTCATTGAGGCTGTGGGAGATGCTGCCCCACTTCGGTTAATTCCGCGGGACTCGAAGCCCCATGGATTTTCTCGTCCGAGCTGAGAATGGCCTGGGCGTTGAAATACCTAGCCTGCCTGTTGTCCAGCGCCTCGCCGGCATCGGAGCCATAATTCCAGCTGAAGCAACAAGAATAACCGCTGTCCGTGGTCCCGAAGCTTGCTCTCATGTTCTCTGACCAAAGATCTCAGCACTCTTGGACTAAAGACTTCGTGACATCTCGTCCCTGGCACAAGCAGCAGGTCGTGAACCATTTCCCGGCCTTCGCCGGCTCTCCACCATCTTCCGACGGGGACGCCGAATCCGTGTTTTGGTTGATGAAGCACGTTGGGCGGCAGCAGGTCTTGATAGGCCTTCTTCAGAATCCACTTGAGTGAAAGTCCGTGGACTTTGAACTTACTCGGCAATCGGAAGCAGAGCTCGATCAACTCAGTGTCCAAGAAAGGGCTTCGCGCTTCAAGGCCCCATGCCATCGTCATTCGGTCGGCCTTAACGAGGAGGTCATCGAGGAGGTAGGTCTGGAAGTTATGGCGCAAGATTTGGTCAAGACGGTCCGCACCAAGCGATGCTGCCTGATTTAGAATCTGGGTCTGCGGGGCCATGACGGTCCAGGGATCGAAGCATTCTCCGACGACTTCGGGCAGGAATAGGGTCTTGAGCGCCGGACCCGCAAAGAAGCTATTCCAAGCAAGGAGCTGCTCATTTGGGGTTCGTTCTCCAAACTCAGCGAAACGGCGAAACAAAGTGGCAGGATGCTTGTAACCAGCAAACTCTGGCAAATGGCCGAAAAGTTTACGACCCAAACCTAGGAGATGGCGAGGAATCCATTCAAGTAAGATGGCACCCAAGAATCGTGTGTAGCCTCCAAATAACTCATCGCCGCCATCACCGGTGAGGACTACAGTGACATGTTGTCGGGTGAGTTCCGAGATTCCATACAGCGCGAGCGCCGATGAATCGCCGTAGGGCTCATCGTGATGCCAAAGCAGTTTGCTCAACAGGGCCTGTGGACTGAGTGAAACCTGAAGCTCCCGGTGCTCGAGTCCAAGTTGGGACGCTACTTTCCGCGCTGCTGGTGTCTCGTCGAATGTTGTGTCATCTGGAAATCCGGCCGCGAAACTGCGAACGGGTTCGGGAGAGGAAGACGCCATCTCGGCAACGATCACGCTGGAGTCAATTCCTCCAGAAAGAAGCGCGCCCATTGGTACGTCAGCGACAAGGCGCTTCTTTACGGCACGAGAAACAGTTTCGCGCACACGGCACGCCGCTTCATTCACCGACAAAGACAGCCCTTCAGCAGGAGCAGGAAGAGCCCAATAGCGTCTCGTAGAGGACCCACTGCCTGGGCTCCAATCGATCCGATGCGCCGGCTCAACTCGTCGAAGGCCCTTGATAAAACTACGAGGGGTTGCCACATACCCAAAGGCCATGAGCTCAGGCAGGCTCGACCAGTCGGGTTCCAGGTGAAAATCGGGGACCTCAGCGAGGGCCTTTGACTCGGAAGCAAAGAAGATCTCTCCGGGACGGGGTTCGGCGTAGACAAGAGGTTTCTTTCCGGCACGATCCCGCATGAGATAAAGTTTCGAGCTTCGGGCGTCGTGAACCGCGAAGGCGAACATACCGTCCAGTTCGGACCAGGCGCTGGGACCGCACGCCTCGTACAATCGAAGGATCACTTCGGTATCAGAACTGGTCAGGAAGTTATAGCCCCGAGCCTGCAGGTCTCTTCGTAGGTCGCGATGGTTGTAGATTTCACCGTTGAACACCAGAGCGATTTGGCCACAGTCCGATAGGAACGGTTGGTCCGCTGCTTCAGAGAGGTCAATGACTCGGAGCCTGGTGTGCACAAAGATCCCAGCGTTTCGCGGCAGCAGATGGACTGCGGATCGGTCCGGTCCGCGATGATTGAGTACGCGGCCTATCCGCCTCCCCGTTTCCTGTGACGAGGCACCTAGTACGCGGCCCAAGACACCAGCAATCCCGCACACCTGCTCCTTTCGATACTGCCCCGGCCCATGCGTCAAGGGGCTGGCTGCTTGCGATGGAAGCGAACAGAGAATCTCCATGGGTGCCAGCCCGGATCTCCTGACATAGGTTATTTACGCATGATGATCCGGAAGGGAAAGCCGCTAAGAACGACCTGGAAACGAAACTGGAGGATAATCGGGATGGGTCGTAACGTGGGCGCCGAGGCGAAATCCTGCTCATATGGAAATGGCTAGACGAACCGCCTTGCCGTTCACAATCGTCGCTCTAGCCGTCGCTACTACAGCTGGTCCCCAAATGTTGCTTTAATATTTGATAATACAAACTTGTACTTACAATGCTGTACACTTAATGATCAATGCGTCCACATTCAATGCCGCATTAAATTTTGAACGCCTCCGGACTGCGGAGGCGGCTCGTGATCCTATCTTCTAATCGGACGCTTTTGATATGCAGAGGCCATCAACAATACGAAAGGAGTTATTTGCGCTCGGTGACGGAAAGCCGTTCCCTCATTGCCGGATGCTAGAGCATAAGAAGAAGCGATGGTTGCAAAAAATGCTATCGGGACCATTTTTCGACCCAGCGGCACTTGTCCCATGATTACATGCCGTAATGCCTGTGCCGAGAAAAAAAGAAATAATATAGACTCTGGGAAAGCGAGCGCCTGCAGCCAGCTATCTATCTCCCATGGAAAGGGTGCAAAGAGAAATCGAACCATGCCTTCCGGGAAGTAGCTGAGAGCTCCCCAAATGGTCGTGGTGTCCGCGTCAGCACCATACGCGCTCCCGCCATAGGAGAGGCCTTTCCGAGCTTGGTCTATTGTGACTAGAGTCTCGGTCGACAGCTTTTGGTCTAGTCCGGCTACCTTCCCGCCTACCGCGGAACCCAAGACGACAATGATGGTAGCGGGAAGCCTGCGGATAGATACCGCGGTGACGGAGATCATGACTGCCGCCAAGAGGATTACTGCGAGATATGGGCGTGTCCATGTCGCTATATAGAAGCAGATGAGTCCAATTATGATGAATCCAGGCGTTCGGGTACGAGGGAATCGAGCTACCGCCAGAGCGAGTCCTGCGGTTGCGACTTGGGCCCATACATCTTTTAAGTTTTGACTCTGCCAAAGCATCAGCGATGGGAAAAAGAGCGTCAGCAGGAACGCCCGGCGAGCAATCCTGTCATTATAGAGGGTTCGACCGAGGTAAAATATTATCAAAGACAATAGTATTCCGAGAATTGAGTTGAAGAAGCTTACCGGGATTCGAGAGACTCCGAAAAGTTGATGGGAAATTGCGTTAGAAATGACGTGTGGGTTTACAGGCGTTTGTAGTGTCCCGTTCAGTCCTTTCCACCAATTAGCGCTAAGCATTCGTCCCCAAGCGGACCAAGCAAGGGCGTCCGGCCCGAATGAGGCCCACAAAGGCGTAGCATTTACAACTGCAGTGATGACGAGTCGTAGCCCTATCGCGATCGCGAGAACTTTTATAGAGAGCGATGAGACTTCCTGTTTGGACTCAGTCGACTGCGGGGCAGCAGTATGGGTCGAAACGGCCAACGACGGACGTTGGCCAGCGATCAGAAGAATCAAGAGTACGAACACCCCAGCAGCAAGGGCCGAAACAACTAACCCGAGCGTTGGCGAGACCAAGCTCGTCGAACAGGCGGCGACAAATACAGCCGCGAAGACCGAGCGAACGCGAGATGGTCCGATCATCACCACAGTCCGAGGCACGCTCAAGGCGGAGACTTTGGAAGCACAGGATCTAGCCCGTCGGAACGATAATGATAATAATGATTGTAGTATTTAGAGGAATCTTCAGTGGAGTTTAGGACCACGCCATAGAGGCGACCTCCAACATCTCGAAGCTGACGCATGGCGAAGCGGGCGGCCTCTCTAGGGGTATTGTTCGCCCGAATCACGAGGATCGAACCATCGACGAGGGTCGAAAGGATCGACGCGTCTGCCACGAAGTTCACGGGCGGCGAATCGAAAATAATCCGATCGTACCGCTCACGAAGCTCGGCGATTAGTCTGGCAAGACGCTCGGAATGAAGAAGTTCGGTTGGGTTCGGGGGCAATGGCCCACAGGGCAGGAGATCCAGACTACCAATCTGAGTCGCCTTAACGGCTGCATCTACGTCACCGTCAACAAGGGCGCTGGTGATTCCAGATCTATTCGAAACCGACAAGGCCTTGTGGAGTCGTGGCCGACGGAGGTCGGTGTCGACCAGCAGCACTCGATTGTTTGCTTGGGCCATTGAGATGGCGAGAGCCAACGCCGTCGTCGTCTTGCCTTCTTGTGGTCTGGGACTCGTGACAAGCAAGGCCTTCGGAGGGTTGTCTGCGGTGAGGAGAAGAATGTTCGTCCGGACGGAGCGAAACGATTCGGCGGCGGTGCTGCTAGGATTGTCGTGGA
Organism: Myxococcota bacterium; assembly: GCA_050331295.1. Taxonomy (GTDB): domain Bacteria; phylum Myxococcota; class Kuafuiibacteriia; order Kuafuiibacteriales; family Kuafuiibacteriaceae; genus Kuafuiihalomonas. The sequence goes on from JBHJGZ010000001.1 coordinate 444,115, forward strand.
TATAGAGATCGCGTTTTATCGCACTATCTGTATCTCCTTTTGAAGGTCCAATCACTGCAGGTAGGGTGCCAAGAACGGGTACCCCAAGCAGCTCCTCGAGCTCACTGCGGCTGCGGATCGTATTGTCGAGGACGGTCGCCAATGCGATGAACGAGAGCGAGACACCCAGACCCACAGCCAATCCGAGCAGTGCGTAGAGGGGAATCGACGGGCTCACAGGCCCGCGGGGAGGCTCCGATTTTTCAAACCAGTGGACATAGTTCGACTCGAGGAGTCCTGAGAGGGATGTTTCCGTCCGTCGCTTGAGGAGCGATTCGTACGTATCCTTAGTCGTGCCGAACTCTCGATTCAGCTTGCGATATTGAAGGCCAAGCCCATTAAGAGCCAGCGCCCGTTCTTTCTCTTTGCGAATCTCTTCTTCAAATTGGAACTGCGTTTCCTCGAGCGCCAGAATCTCCGCCTCGAGGTTCGAAAGCATAGTGTCGATTTCGCGGCTCAACGTCTCTTTGGTTTCGGCAATCTGCTGCGACAGCGCCTTCATGACCGGATGGCGATCTCCGTAGCGAGAAGAGGCCTCGGCCTTGGACTTTCGGAGGTCCGTCAACTGGGTTCGCAGAGTCGTGACAACATCGCTCTTGAGAAGCGGGGGAGGCAGTTCCGGATTGGAACCAAACTGGTGAGCAAAGTCGGAAATGGTGTCCCGTTGAGCTCGAAGCGCGATCAGGGACGACCGAGTTTCAATAACCCTCTCGTTCAGCATTGAAAGATTTGCGCTGATCATGTTTTGGCGGTCTTCTAGTGAGACCGAAACCAGGAGGTTCTCCTGCTGAAAGCCGTTGAGACTCTCCTCTAGCGTTTCGAGCCGACCGGCGAACTCTTCGACCTGCTCATCGAGCCACCGCGCAGCCGTCCGGGTCGTCTCCATACGGCGTTCCAGGGTATGGTCGATGTAGGCTTGTCCTACCGTGTTGGCCAGACGGCTCGACAACTCGGGAAATCGGCTCTTGACGAAGATATTGACGATTCGACTGTGAGACTCCTCTTCGACCTCCAGCATGCTGGAAAGAGCGAGCTCGAAGCTGCGAGCGTTTGCATCCTTCGCGAGCTCCGTAGCTTCGAGAAACTCTGGATCCTGGCCGAGCGAGAGTCTTTCGACGACATCCTTCAGGACCATGCGGCTCGAGATGACCTTCAGCTGGGTGCTGTAGAATGCCCTTTCTTGCCGAGCTTGCTCGGCCAGGTTCTCGACCGCTGTGTTTTCGCCCAGGACTCGAGGCAGCGCCGGATCGATAAGGAGCTTGGCGGTCGCTTGGTACACCTTTGGCAGGCGCATCGCACCGATGGCCACCGACGTGGTAAGGGCGACCGTCATCGCGATGATGGCCCAGCGGTGTTTCCATGCGTTTCGAACAAAGTCGGAGAGCTCAAAGCGAAACTCGTCCGGCCATGAATGCTTCTTGAGTTGGTCCACGGGAGTCGTCCTCGGATAGAGCTAGAAGAGAGCCTCGGGCACGAATACGATATCTCCAGGGAGGAGTCGAAGATTCGAGGCCGCCCCGGCACTAATGGAGCCGACCGGCACCTTGAGCACAATGTCCTCGTTGTTTACGGTTCTTGAAACCTTCACGCTGTTGCGCGAGGCGAGCTGGGAAAAACCGCCGGCGAGGGTGATGGCTTCAATTACGGTCATGCTCGGCTTAAAGGGGAAGGTGCCTGGCTTCTGTACTTGGCCCAGCACGTAGACGCGCTGGGAGTTCCGCTCTTCCACGAAGACGACCACCTGTGGATCCACGAGAAACCCGTCCGCCAGCCGCTTCGTGAGCTCGAGCTGGAACTCTTGCGGTGTCTTGCCCAGCATCGTGATCTCTCCGATTAAAGGAAAATCATTGGGTCCTCTATCGGGAACCCGATACTTCCCACTCAGGTCTGGCTCTCGAAACACCCGCACCGAGACTATATCTCCGGGGCCCAAAGCTTCATTGATGGATGGTGGTGTGGCCAGACCAATCTCCGAAGGTAAGGGGGCTCGACCCGTAGAACTACAGGCCGTGACGAGAACTACGATCAACAGTGATAGCCACATCCCGAGAAATGCGTGCCGCAGCGCGTCTGTCGCGTTCATCGTTCAGGGTCTCCCACTCGTCTTTGGATCCACTCCATGATCCTTTTCGCTTCCGGATCGTTGGGGCTCCTTCTGAGCACGAACTGGGCGTCGAGTCGCGCTTCTGCGGTTCGGCCCAAGCGGAGCAGAACGCGACCTCGGCGCCTGCGCAAAGAAAGGCTCATCGGATGTCGCGCCATGAACGCTTCTATCCGACGCAACGCGTCTTGGAGACGCCCAAGGGTTTCGTCTGCTTGCGCCCTGAGAAGAACCCAGTCTTCTTGCTGGGTCGTACGCGCCGCACAGCCATCGAGTTGAATGATGGCAGCTTCCGCGTCTCCCCGAATCAACATGAGTTCCGCGGCCCGAAGACAGAAGCGGCCACTCAGATTGTTCGAATGCTCTAGGAGCAGCATCGACAAGGCCACTTCGTGGTGCCCGAATCGGATTAAGGTGTGAACGATGGCGTCGGCTTCCGCCTCCGATCCCGCTGTGACGGTCTTGGCGAAGGCCTCCCGTGCCACGCGCAGAGCGACCTTTTCGGCACCAAGCGAGAGTAGCAAGTGCACCCATTCGTTGCTGTGATGGTCTTCCTGAAACACTGCGTCGACGTCCACGTTCTCCAATAGAACCCGCGCGTATTCCGGGTTGCGAATCCGAAGGCCCGTCCGGAGCGCGAGGGACAAAGCCCGCGGTTCGACCGAGCCGGAAGTCGCTCGTGGGATGGCTCGAGCGAGCTCCGTGGGGTCGAACAACCGGACCATCCGGTCGACCAGCTCTCGGGGGAGCGGGCTCAGTGTCCATGCTCGGCGGTACTCAAAGATCGCCTGCGTTCGATGACCTGCAGCCCAGAGCAAGCTTCCCGCGAGCTCGTGGGGCGGCGCATACGTTGGCGCTGTGAACATGGCCTTGTTGGAGGTTTGGAGAGCCTCAGACCTCATTCCGCGCCGGGCATAGACATGTGCGAGGGCGGTCCATCCAAACGGATTGGCCGGATGGTGGGCCGCGCGACGGCCGAGCTGTTCGAGCTCCTCATGCGTACCAGTGCGCGTCACCAGCCAATCATCATCGTCTTGGCCCAAGACATCGTCTTGGCCCAAGAGGTGGGCTTCGAAGACCTGTACGTCAAACCTGAGGTCGCCAACCCACGCAGCGTACGCAAGTGTTCCCCACGCAAGGCAGATAAACCCGGTCGCGGTGGTGGCCAGCAACGGCAAACGGAGTTCACTCGAAGACCGCCGTTGTTCTCGTGGCCCTAACGTGGAGAGCAGGGCGACGCAGATGAGTGCCACACCGGTTAGCTCCAAGCTGAAGTCGACCATGTTCTGGCAGACCAGGGCCAAGACTCCGGCGGCTACGGCAATTCTTTTCTTGCTCCGCGCTACCAGCAGCTGATGCACCGTCAACAGGAGCAAACCGGCGGTCGCTGCGACGCCGATCGGAGCTCCCCACTCCGAAATGAACTGAATCGGCAAGGTTTCGGGGTGAGTGTGGACAAGGCGAAGCGGCTCGTCGACGTAGCCCGTGTAGACCGACCGATACGCACCCCGACCGATCCCGAACCAGAAATGGTCCCAGATCATTTCGGGCGCATAGCGGAACGCAGCAAACTTTTCGTCGAAAACGGTCTTCGAAAACCCAGCCCGAACAGTCTCGGACCCAACGACGGCCACGACGCCCAGCGCCGTCCCGGCCGCTGCCAGCGTAGCCAGTCGGCGCCTGCCACTACGCCTCCAACGACTCTGGCGCAGCAACATTCCAACGAAGGCGACGAGACCTATCACCAAAGCCAACGTGGCGCCGGTTGACCGCTGGTAGAGCGATACCGCGAATAGAACGGTCCCCAGCAAAAGATATCCCCGGCGATTCTTCGGGCCGTCTATGCCCAGCCCCACTGCTACGAAGCCGCACAGAAGGAGCGCTCCAGCCGCGTGATTTGGATTCGCGAAGGTCGAGAGCAGGTCGGCTGCCGCCGTGTGGGTCTCCCAAATCCCGAAGAGCTTCCGCCACCCAAATACCGCATGGCCGAGCCCAACGAAGACCGAGGCAAGGCCCGAGAAAACGACCCACTTCAGCACAAGGTCACTCGATCGGCGACGAACCAAAGTCGTGGTTGTGAACGCGACCATGGCGTAGAGGCATAGTTTCGAGGCCTCGAGCGCGGTTTCTCCGGCTTCATAGCTCACCGGACCTTGAGGCATGCCGAGCGTTGCTCCCCTTAGATCCGCGGCGCGAGGAGAGAGCAGTCCCAAAGCATCTCCGACCGGAATCGTCTGCAAGGTCGTCCAGACAGCCAAACAGCACAGCACCAAGAGCAGTCCACTTGGATGGGCTCGGGCCTCTCGACGTCGGAGTTCGACAAAGCAGGCTAAGACGGCCAATGTAGCTAAGAGGAGAAGTACGGGGTGGGCCCACCACAAACGTCCACCCACCGGAATCAGGCAAAGGAACAAAAGGGCGGACAGAGCGGCTTGCCCGCCTGTATCGCTTCGCCCAAACGTAGGCATCAGGACGGGATGGGAAGACCGGTGCCGGGTACTGTCCAAAGGTTGCTCTCCGCGAGACTATGACCGCTGTACGTCCGGAAAACCATGCCTACTGCGATTTCGAAAGCCTGGTCTCAAAAGGAAGGACGATGCCGGCGTTCGAAGAAATGGAAGCCTTGGCCCAAGCGTAGTCTACAAGTGCTTCTCGGAGGAGCTCTGAGCAAAGATCAGAAGTCGACTTGTCGGTTTGAACGTTGAACGCCAGACGCAGTGTGCCGAATTCCATGCCGGCATCCGAGATCTCGAGTTCGCGGTTTTGCCGGGCGGCGTGACGCGTATCGGGATTGGCCCAGCGGTAGACGTATTCCTTGCAAGATAGGTTGTCTGAGACCGGCGCTCGCCAAGCCAGGCTCGCTTCTGCCGCCTGGAGTTCGTTCAAGGCGAGTTCAAGCGAGGACCACACTTGCTCTTCGGAGGTGGCTTGCCGGATGGATCGACCGGCCTGGCGCACTACTTGGCGGTAGTGATCCGCTTGTATCGATGCTTGAGGCATGGAGAGGACGCCGATTCTTCGAGCCAAGATGTAGAGGACCACCGAGACGCACAGTATCGCGATGATGGTTTGAATGGCGTCATCCTGAAGGAGCGCGAGGGAAGCGAGGGCAAAAATGCCGGAGGCGGTGTACAACGTAAGAACGGCGTTTCGGTGAGACAGGCCCAGTGCAAGCAGCCGATGATGAAGGTGCTGGCGGTCAGCTCGGAAGGGATTCGAGCGCTTAAGCACCCGGCGAGTGAAGGCGAGACCGGTGTCCAGGAGAGGGAGACCGAGTGCCATCATGGGGATCAGAAGGGCAGTGGCCGTCGCGCCTTTTCGCTGGGTCCAAATGGAGACGGTCGACAACACGAACCCGAGGAACATGGAGCCTGAATCGCCCAAGAAGATCTTGGCCGGGTTGAAGTTGTAAACCAAGAATCCCACCAGGGCTCCGGAGAGTGCTGCGACCATTAAACAGAGGAGAACGGCGTGGTCGTTGACCGCCACCGCGAACAACACGAAACAAGCGAAGAGCGACAGTCCCGACGCCAACCCATCCAGACCGTCGATGAGGTTCAGGGCGTTGACCACACCGACCACCCAGAGCCAGGTAAGAGGAAAAGACAGGAACGACACCTGAAACGCATCGCCGAGTGGGATGCCCAGCATTTCGATCCGGATTCCCGCCGACCAGACGACCGCGGCCGCAATGGTTTGGACCGAGAACTTGAGCCCCGCCCCAGTGCCCTTTAGATCGTCGTACACGCCCAGCGCGACGATCAACACGCAGGCCGAGAAGAACGCCGCAACCTTTGTTCCGTCCGCATAGAGGACTTCCGAGACTCCGTTCGAATAAAAGAATAGTCCGATTAGCGGAGTCATGAAGGCGATGACGACCGCAATCCCTCCGACCCGGGGAATGGGCCTCTTATGGACCTTACGGGAATCAGTCGGTACGTCGAGCCAACCGAGTCGAAAAGCCACTCGAATCACGAGGGGCGTGAGCCCGAGGCTCACGAGGAGCGCTAGCAAGAATGCTGCGAGGTAGCTATGCATGGTCGTGCCCCCGCCAAGCAAAGCTTCTTGACCATGACGGTCGTACCGCGGACCGCGCAGACCCACGCCGTTCGAGGAGGTCTTGGTAGATTCGCTCGAGGTCGACCACCAATCGGCGATGAGAAAACCGTTCCAGCGTTCGGCCTTGGATGGAATCGGGAACCCGGGGCCGGCTCGCCAGGGTTGCTTCGAGTCGCTGAACCAGTTTGGGCTCGTCGCTCGGCGCGAGCACATGGTCTTCAAGATCCGCCATGACTTCTCGAACGCCACCGACGTCGGTAGCCACGACTGGTGTCCCGGCGGCCAGGGCTTCGATCACCGCCACCGGAGTCCCTTCGTTGTCACTCGTCAAAAGCAGGGCGTCGGCGGCTTTCAAGATAGCTGGTGTATCGTCTCGGTACCCGAGGAAGTGGATCCTGGGATGACCCGCAGCCTGGCGCTCGAGCTCGACTCGAAGCGCGCCGTCCCCGACGATGGCGAGATGGGCCCTCGGATGGCTCAGTGCCGAAAACAGGCGTATGGCTCGATCGACCCGTTTGATGGGCGCGAGCCGTCCGATGAAAACCACGAGCGGGCTCGAGCCAATACCGAGCTCCTGACGAAAAGCTTCTCCTCGGTCGCAGCTTTGAAATCTATCCAGCTCAAGTCCGAGCGGCACCACCGAAACCTTTTCGGCCGGCGCGATACGGTAGCGGTGAACGATGTCGGCCTTCTGCTTTTCGGACAATACGAGGATCTGGTCAGTCCACCGGGCCAGCGCGCGCTCGGTTCTGATGAAGAGCCTTTCTTGGCGTGGTGAAAAATACCCTTCAAAAACGTGTCCGTGGAAGGTGTGGATGATGAGCGGGACTCTCTGGCCGAAAGCGGCCATCCGGCCGACGGCTCCCGCCTTGGCGGTATGGGTGTGGACGATACGGGGGCGCTCCCGAGCCAATACTTGGTGCATACGAAACAGCGCCTCCACATCACGACGGGGGTGCACCGGACGCCGCATACAGTCGATGACTTCGATTCGAATCCCGCGGGCCTGGGCTTCGCCGGCCATAGACTGTTCCCCCGGTTCGAGCCCGCCTCCCACCAGTAGCGTCTCGAAGGATGAACCCGCGCTGTATCGCATGGCCTGGCTGAGCAGGATCGTGTGGCGTGCCGGGCCTCCATTGCAAATCCGGCTTTGTATCCGGACGATGCGGGTCATCCTCAGTACCTGACGCTCACAGTAAAGATGCCTTGTTGTCTGGTGAAATTGCCGATGAACAAGGATTCGCCCATATCAGCCGCCTCGTCGTTCGAATTCTGGTCTATAATTCGATATTGCATACCAAGGACGAGGTAGTCCAAGAGGAAGTAGTCGACGCCAACGCCTCCGGTAATGAGCCGAGCAAAAGGATCGTCGGAACCCGCGGGCCGCAGCGGGTCCTCGCCGAAGTTCCTGAGCGTGCCTTGGACGAAGGCTTGCCCGACAACTCGACCCACACCCAACGTGCCGCGGAGTGTGAAATCGTCTTCAATGACGCTGTCGAAGATAATAATGGGCCGAACGCTTCGGTTCCAACCTAGTTGGATGTTGGCTCGTGGCGTAAATTGATAGGTTATAAATGCTCGACCGATTCCACTGTCTTGACTACCTGGAGCCAGGTTTCCAAAGAGGTCATCATTGCCATATACGAGAGCATTACCATACCCTCCCGACAGTTCAATAATGATGCGTTCAGTGACTTGACCGATGAGCCCACCCTCAATGGATAAAGGTGCTGCGTCGTTTCCGCCTTGTGCGCTGGTGAACACGCCGAACAGACCTCGTACGAAGACGAGCGTTTTGGGTAGGAACCGCCAACGGGACTCCAGGAGTCCCTGGTGTTGTTGAGAATCTGTAAGGTCATCGAAGAAGGAGATCACGTTCCGGTATCCAACGTCGAACTCCAATGCTCCACCGCCGGGACGGAGGGTCACTCGCGCATCGGCCCTGTTTCGAAATTCGGGAAAGCTCACCTCATCGGCGGCGATCGCATCAGCCGAATTGATGACGGCCGGCGTGCGTGTGAACTGATTCTCCAACTCAAACGCAACGGTACTTCGCGCGGAACCCACGCGAATCCTCGCGTTCGCGTTCCCGCCAACGTCTACCCGGTCGTCGACCATCCCGTCTGAAGTGGATTGAGCGATAGCCGGGGGGGTATTCAAAAAAGTGCTGATGGAAGCATTCCCGCCGAGCTGGATGGACAGGTCGGAACCCGGCACGTCGAGCAACACTCCAGGCCGGGCCACGAACCGCCAGCTCTCGACGATGTCGTCCCCCGATTCTTCCCGAAACGCATTGGTATCCAGCACAGTGGCCAAGTCCAAGTTGAAGTGGAGGCGTGACTTCTGTCCCACCTTCACGCCGCCGGTTGCGGTGGTGTATTGCGCCGTGGCCGGCGTCGACGTCGCGAGCAGAAGAGCCGCCGCCAGGCCAGCGATGAAGAAGCGCACGGGTCAGCTACCGCTCGCGACCGGCGGCACCGGCGGCCCCGGGGGTGGTGCAATCGGTTCGGTGGGGTCCAGGCCTTCGACTTCGCCGTCGACCGTGACCGAGACTTCGGTCTCTCCCGTGAACACCGACGAGCTCCCTACGCACTGATTCGCTTCCGCCGTGATCACCTGGCTCTTCCCCGCGGCGAGGGCCACCTTGGTGTATTCGTTGTTCACCTTGTCCGGTCGGCTTTTGGCGATGCCCTCGAACATCGCGGTGCTCGCCGCGTTGGAGATCCGCAACAAGCCTTTCACTTGCTCCAGCTTGGTCTCGAGGCAGGTCAGAAGAATCACGTCCCGCTCGGCTTCCGCCGCCTGAACCAGCTCGCTGATGGCGGCGAGGTTGTCGCGCTGGCTCTTCAGATACTTTTCGACGTTGGCTTGCTTGGTCGCGAGGGGAATCTGCTCCACCGGCACTTCCACCGGTGCTTCCGCGCCCGGCCGTTGGCCGGTGGGGGCACTCGGTGGAGCCGGCGGTCTTGCATTCGGCTTTTGCGCGAACGCCTCCGAAGCCACGAGAAGACCCAACCCGAGCACCGTAAAGGCCACCGTCCACCGGCTGGACCCGCCGCGTGTTCGCACCATCGCAGTCACCGTGCCCTGGGGGTAGGCCGTGCTAGGGTTTGTGTCAAACATCCAGGCCTCGTGACAGCCGTGACCCGCTGGAGCGCTGACATTCACCGGGTCCGAGATTTTTACGCCGCCGAGACAAAGCGCCCCACCGAATGCATCGTCATTCGCTGGAGTGGAAGGCACCTTCACAAAAGTTCAGCCGCCGCGTCTACGCGATCAGCTGACCGAGCACCCCGCCCTGGAGTCCAGGGTCCCCAAAGTCCGTCAAAGCGTCTTGGCCGGGGGTTCGGACACCCACCGCGGTCCCGATGGTGTTCAGAAGTTGGGTATGGTTGGCGCCGTTGATGTCGAGGTCCACCATCTGCCCTTGTCGGAGATAGCCGTTGGCGGATCCAGCCAGGATCCACGGAACGTTTCGCACCCCGTGGGGCGGACCGTTCGAGTTGTCGTTGTACCAAACCGACACGCCGTGTTCGAGGAGCGACTGGCCGGTGGGCATGTCGTACGCCGCGAGCCGGTCCAAGAGGTATTTGAACGTCTGCCCAAACTGGCGGTCCACGTAGTGGTGAAGCACGTCCGAGTTCGGAATCACCTGGCCATCGCCGCCGTGGCTCAGAAGCCGATGGGACAGATAGTGGTAGTTTTCCATCATCTCCCCGGTGGCCAGGTTTCGATACCGGGTTCCCGCGTCGTTGCCGGCCCCTACCTGGATCGCCACCGAGCGCGTCGCGCCGCAGGCCACCGCCATCACCGCCACATCCATGTGAAGACGCGCGGTTTCCAGCACCTCGTCCCCCATCGTGGAATCGAACCCGGGGCTGAGATTTTCCAGCTCCCGCTCGGCGTCCTCCGCCATCCGACATGAAAGCGACACCTCCAGGTCCCGAACGCTGGTCAGGTGAAGATCCAGACGCTGCCGGTCCGAAGCCGAGAGATCGGTCCGGGCCAAGAGCCGCGAAAGCTGATCCCGAACCAGGTCGTTGACGCTCTCCCGGCGGCGAACCAGCCGATCCAAGGCTTCTTGCGAAAGCCCGGAGCCTTCCGCCCCCGCAAAGCTCTGGTACGCGGTCCATGGGTTGTTCACCGCGCTCCGCCGCTGTCCGCGGCCTCGGTGGGAGATGCACGCGCCCCCCAGCCATCCGCTGTTTCGGCCCGCGTACAAGAAGAGGGATTCGCGGCCGTCGGGGTTCAGCTCCCGCCCGATCCGATGGTCGATGGACTCTCCGCCCGCCTCGGAGCCGCCGCCTCGCCCCGGCACGTCGGGCCCCCGCCCCGTCAGGGACTGCAGCGCCCCGTTGGCGTGGCCGTCCGCGAAGTCATAAAACTCGTAGTTCACGCCCTGGACCACCAGGAGCCGGCTTCGGTGGTCCACCAGCTCCCCGACCGCCCGGTCCTGCATGCTCTCCGGCGTCAGCGGTCCGAAGCTCCGAGGCCAAAAGCGCTCCGGCTCGTCGCCGATCTGGTTGTTGGACTGGGCCTGGGCGACCCCGTTCGCCTGGCGAAAAAAGATCGCATAAGGAGGAACCTCGAGGGCCTCCTGCCCGAAGGCCCGGCGAGGCCCCTGGAGCGCTTCCAGCATCGGAAGCCCCAGCACGGCGCCGCCCACGCCCTGCAAAAAACGCCGGCGCCCGCTGGCGCCGCCGCCCCTTCCGCCGACGGCATGGACGGACATTTCGTTCCGCCTGTCGGCCGCTCCGCCGGATCGAGGCGTCGAGCGCCCGTTCGTTCGGTTACCGTTCATGGTCATCTTCGCGTTCTCCATGGCGCTCTGCTCACTCCGCCCGGGTCCGGAACGGCTGACTGGTCACCACGTCCAGGATCAGGGCGCGGATCGACGCGCCCCCCATCGAGTTCTGGGCGAGCCGGTCGATGAGGGGCCCATCTTCCGTCTGCTGGATCCGCCCGAAGGCGAACTCGATCCAGTGCTTGGCGTAGCACGCGTGCACCCCGTTCGAGGCGGCCAACTCCTGCGCCAGCTCCACCGCATCCGATACCGGGACCGGCTCCCCGTCCAGAATCGGTGCCGCCGTGGTGTCCACCGGGAACCCGTTGTCGGTGGTGCGAAGCTGGCCCACCGCGTCGTAGGACTCGAAGGGAAAGCCGAACGGGTTGATGAGGCCCCCGTGGCATACGATGCACGAGCTTCCTTCCTGCTCGGTGTGTTGCTCCACCGTCTCCCGATTGGTGCGGCCCATGGCCGGAGGCAGGGGCGGAATGTCGTCGGGCGGCGGATTGAGCTGATTGCACGCGATGGCGTTGGTCAAAAACACCCCGCGATGGATGATGTCGGGGTTCACGGAGGTGGCGTGGCTGGCCAGGTAGCCAACCTGGGTGAAGTAGCCGGCCCGCTGATCCGCCGGCAAGGTCACCCGCTGAAACTGATCCGAAAAGCTTCCGCTCAGGCCGTACAGCGATGCAAGTTCCCTTTCCACAAAGGTCTCGGTGGAGGTCAGAAAGCGCCGAAGATCCCCTGCCTCCGCGAACAACATCGAGAGAAAACGATTGGTTTCTTCCTGCGCCAGCTCCGGCAGCCGATCGGTCACGTCCGGGAACACGGCGTCGTTCGGGTCGATCCGGTCGTAGCGGTACACTTCCAGGAGCTGGTCGTGGAAATCGAGGAACACCTGCTCCGCCCGGGGATCGGCGAGCATCCGCTCGGCTTGGGTCCGGATCCCTTCGGTGGTGAGAAGGCTTCCGTCGGAGGCGGCCGAGAGAAGCGCCTGGTCCGGCATCGTGTTCCATAGAAAATACGAGAGACGAGAGGCCACTTCGTAGCCGTCCAGCGCGATGATGCCGTTCACCGGGGTCCCGGTGGACTCCACCCGGTACAAAAAGAGCGGAGACTGGAGCATCGCGGCCAGCGCGAGCTCGATGCCCGCGTCGAACCCTTGCTCCGCGCCGACTTGAAACACCTGAAGGTAGACATTCACGTCGTCGGCGGACAGCGGCCGGCGCTGCAGTCGCGCGCCCACCGAATTGATGAAGGCCGTGGCGCGCTCGCTGTCGGTACCAGCCTGCGGCACGTCGGCGAAGAGCGCATCCCGAAGGCCGCTATTCTGCAGGACTGCTTGCGCAACTTCCTCTGATGCACGGCGGTAGCCGTCCCAGAGAATCTCGTCCACCGTGAGGTCGGCCCGGTTTTCGAACCGAAGACCGCCGCCACCGGCGTCGGACCGGAACGTCTCTGCAAGCGCACTTGCATCGTAGCCGAGCGCGTCGTTCACGGTGTTCACCCATTGGTCATGGGTGAGCCGGACGAGCTGCGTGCTCTTGGCTGGAAGCTCCGGCTCCGGCGTGACCGGCGCGTCCGGCAACACCGGACTGCCGCCCGAACCGCCGGGACCGTTTGGTCCACTCGGTCCGTTCGGTCCGTTGGGTCCGCCCGAGATGGGCCCTCCCGGCGAGCCGCCCGGCACGACCGGCTCTCCCAACCCGGCGTCGCACGCCACCAAACCCACCGCCGCCATCGGCAGCGCGGTCGTCAGCCACCACTTCGAATGCATGCGCGGGTGGTTCTACACAATTCGATACGGAGGATTCCATGCTCCATTGACCTTACACATTGGCCGCGGTGCGTTTTTTGAAGTCACGAAACCTGACTGTCGTGCTAACGGGCTCCGTTAGTCATGAAGCGTGCTCCATGGTATGCGGGTGTCGCACTGTTCGCGTGCACCTCACAAACCACCCAAACCACCCAAACGACCCAGGCATCGTCCGCCTCTCGTTCTGAGACCAAGATGAAGGTCAAGAACGTGTCTTTGGATGACGTGGGTTTGTCCAAGGCGGCGCTCGATGTCGATGCCGATCCTTGCGAGGACTTTTATCAGTTCGCGTGCGGCACATGGATGGAGACCACCGAGATTCCCGAAGACAACTCTCGGTGGGTCCGATCGTTCAGCGAGATCTACAAGGCGAATGAAACCTACCTGAAGAGGGTGCTGGAAGAAGCAGCGGCCAATGCGGACGCGCCCGACACGTCCCCCGAGCTTCGGCGGCTCGGGCGTTTCTATGGGGCCTGCATGGACGAAGAGGCCATCGAGAAGGCGGGCCTCGAGCCGGTGCTTCCGCTTCTGAAGAGCGCGCGGAATCTCGATTCGGCCGAAGATGTGCAAACGCTGGTGGCCGATCTTCACGCCCGAGGGATCTGGGTCTTTTGGAGCCTGGGCGCGGTCCAAGACTTCAAGGACGCCACCCAGAACATCGCCTATCTCGGTCAGGCCGGCACCGGCCTTCCGGAGCGGGGCTATTACTTCGACGAAGACAAGGCCGAAATCCGAGAGGCCTACCTGCAGCACATCGAGCGCATGCTGAGCCTCGCCGGTGAAAAGAGCGCCGCCCGAAAGGCAGCCGAAGTGATGCAGATCGAAACCCAGCTTGCCGAAAACAGCCTCACCCGAGTGGAGCGACGCAATCCGTATAACCTGTATCACAAGATCGATCGCAGCGGCGTCATCGAGACCGCGCCCGTGTTCGACTGGGCTTCGTACTTCACGCAGCTGAGCCGGTCGGACCTCGAGGCCATCAACGTGACCCACATTCCGTTTCTGGAGCGGGTCAACGAGGTCCTGAAAGAGCGTTCGCCGGAGTCTCTTCGAAGCTACTTCGTTTGGCACATCTTGAGGTCCACCGCGCCCACGCTGAGCCGGGCGTTCGACCAGGAGTCGTTCTCCTTTCAGCAGGTGCTTTCGGGAGCTCCCGAGCAGCGGGAACGGTGGAAGCGCTGCATCACCGCAACCGATCAGGCCATGGGCGAGACCTTGGGGCAGCCCTTCGTGGAGGCCCGGTTCGCCGGCGAAAGCAAGAGTGCGGCCGAGTCCTACGTGAAGGCCATCTCCCGAGCGTTTCGTGCAAACCTCGATGAGCTGGCGTGGATGGATGCCGAAAGCCGAGCTCAGGCCGAACAAAAGCTGGACGCCATGGCCTTTCTCATCGGCTACCCTTCCAAGTGGGAAGCCTACGCGTTCGAGATCACCGACAACTACGCAGAGAACGCGCTCGCAGCCGCGGTCGAGGCCCGTCAAAAAGACTTGGCCCGCATCGGGGAGCCGGTGGATCGGGAGCGATGGTTCATGACGCCGCCCACCGTCAATGCGTACTACAGCCCGACCCGCAACCAGATGGTCTTCCCGGCCGGGATCCTCCAGCCGCCGTTCTATTCGGTGGATGCTGCGATCCCGGTCAACCTCGGCGCCATGGGCTTCGTGGTGGGGCACGAGCTCACCCACGGCTTCGACGATCAAGGGGGCAAGTTCGATGCGGACGGGAACCTCAGGACCTGGTGGTCCGAGGATGTAGCCAGTGCGTTCGAGGCCAGGACGCAATGCATCGCCGACAAGTACGCCGGCTACGAGCCCATCGAGGGCCAGAACGTGAACGGCAAGCTCACCTTGGGTGAGAACATCGCCGACCTCGGCGGACTGAAGCTCGCGTTCGCCGCCTATCGGTCGTTGATGTCCGAGTCGGATCCGCCGGTGGTGGCGGACGGCTTCGATGAAGATCAGCAGTTCTTCCTGGCCGCCGGTCAGGTGTGGTGCACCAACATTCGGGAGGCGGAAGCGAAACTCCGCTTGCAGACCGACCCCCACAGTCCGCCCCGCTACCGGGTGAACGGACCGCTCTCGAACCTCCCTGCCTTCGCGGAAGCCTTCAACTGTCCGGTCGGCACCCCCATGAACCCCGACCAAATGTGCTCCGTCTGGTAGCGCCCCGGGCGCACCCGAAAGCGGGCTCAACCGGATGCGGCGAGACGGAAGGGGGCGGAGGCCCATCGCTCCGTGGAGCCCAGGCGGACCGACAGTTCCGGCAGGACTTCGCCCAAACGCCCGTCGACCCGGAGGTGGGCGAGGGCGTCACCGCGGGTGGGGCCGAGGTTCACGATGGCCACCGGAAGATTTCGAAGCGGCGCCTTCTTCACGAATCGGTATCCACTGAATACCGTCAGCGAGCTTCCCACGACGAGAAGGGCGTCAGCCCGCTCCCACAAAGACCACGCCCGATCCACCACCGGCCGCGGGACGTTCTCGCCGAAGAAGACCACGTTGGGCTTCAACATCCCGCCGCACGCCGGGCAGTCGGCGACCCGGAACGACGCCACCTGCTCCGGTGAAAGCTCGGCGTCGCCATCCGGCGCGACTTCGGCCTCGGCCACGTCGAAGTTCGGATTCAAGGCGCACATCCATTCGTGCACGGCATCTCGGTCATGCAGCGCCCGGCACGAAAGACACCGCACCTCGGCCAGTGCGCCGTGGAGCTCCAGCACGTTCTTCGAGCCGCCCTTCTGATGAAGACGATCCACGTTTTGCGTGATCACCGCGTCGACCACGCCCGCCGCCTCCAGCTCGGCGAGGGCGATGTGGGCGCGGTTCGGGCGCGTGGACCGGAAGCGCGGCCATCCGACCATGGCCCGGGCCCAGTAACGCCGACGGGTTTCCATCTGCTCCACGAAGGGCTTGTACTGGATCGGATTTCGCGGACGGTGCCGGGTCAACGGACCGCGATAGTCCGGGATCCCTGAATCGGTGCTGGTGCCGGCGCCCGACAGGACGCACACCCTCCGGCCTCGGCAAAACTCCACCAGCCCGTCCACGCTCACGCCGCTAGCTTGTAAAGAATCTTGGGCCGGTTACCAAGGGCCTCGCGACGTATGCGCCGTGGATCGTTTCAGAAGAGATCTTCGAGCGCGTCCTTCAGCCGCTTCTTCGCCTTTTGCTTGGGTTGTTCGGAAGAGGGATCGCTTTTCTTTTTGTCCTCCAGCGCATCGCCGAGGGCCTTCTTGGCCAGGTCTTCCACCGCAGATCCCGCCGCGGCTTGTGTGAGGGTGGCCACCGTCGGCTTGATGTCCGGTGTGAAGCACGGCGAGCTCACGGTACACCCGATGTTCACGCCCACCGGGACCGCGCGGTTCACCTTGAGCCGACCGCTGGAGAGCTTGGCGATCAAGTCGGGCGGAAGGTCGAAGCTGCCCTGAAGCGACATCTTCTGGTCGAATCCCACCGCCCCGGTCAGCTCCATCCGGCCCGCCGGCGTGTCGATGGTGAGTTTTTCCGGGATCCGCATCTGTCCGTCCTTCAGCTCCAGCATTCCGGCCATGCGCCGAAACTCGGTGGTGAGGTCTCGGCCGAGATCCACTCGGCTCGGCGCGATGAACGAGACCGCCTGCTGAAGCGGGAGCACCGACTCTTTGACGACGTTGAGCCCCGTGAACTGGCCGTTCAAGAACTCCATCGAGATGTTCCCGGCCACCGTCTGCACGATCTGCTCCCAGCCGAGACCCGCTCCCCGCACCTGAAACTTCGAGTTGAGGTCCCCGGTGAGCGTGTTGCCCAGGCTGGTCCACTGGCTGAGGAGCGACTGGGCCTTCACGCCCTGGATCTGGGCCCGCAAGTCGTACGCCAGATCGTCGGTCATCATGTTCAGCGTGGTGCCGTTCGCGTTGAAAGTGCCCCCGTAGGTATTGAAGTCGAAGCGGCGAAGCACGAGCTTTCCATTTTCCAGGCGGGCGTTCAGATCGACGTCAGTCAGATCCATCTTCTGAACCCGGCACCGCTCGACCCGCGCCTGGATGCTCACCACCGCGCTCCGGTACGCCTCGGGGAGCAGAGGTCCCGATTCCCGATCCTTGGGCGCCGGCTCTGGGCTGGCCTCGGGCGTCAAGGCATCGATGTCCAGGAAGGGAGACGTGAGCCGTACGTCGGCCTGAAGCGGCGAAAAGCGCGCCACCTTCGCTTCGCCCCGCACCTTGGTCCGGCCCGCATCCAGGCTCAGCTCCGTGACCTCCACCGAGCCTTCGCTGGGACGCGCCGTGGGGGCCTGGTAGCGCCCGTTGAATCCGATCGCCGTCTCCGGCGGAAGCGACGAGAGCATGACCCCGAACGCCTTGGCGGTTGGGACCGGGCGAAGACTCGCGGTGCGAAGCGCCACCGTGAGTCGGCCCTTGGTCAGGGGGTAAAACGCCGAGCCCTCGAGTGCGGCCGGTCCAGCCCGCACCGACAGGTCCGAAACCTTCACCGCGGCGTCGGTGGCGGTACCCTTCGCGGCCAGGAGGAGGGCGACGCCGCTCGCTTTCTCGTACCCGTCGCCGGCCAGGGCCAGTGGCGTGGCGTCGACCTTGGCCTCGAACGCGATGTCTGCTGGCGCGCCATCGGCCGAGAACGTCACCGCTGCCGAGCCAGATGCCTTGGTGCCCGCCGCATCGTAGGCGAGTCGGTCCAGCTTCAGGGCGCCGTCGGCCCGAATGTTCTCCGGGCTCCCATTGCTCGTCACATTCAATGTAATCACGCCGGCCGGCAACTCGGCTTGCTTTCCTGGCAGGAGCTTCACGAGCTCACCCGGCGAGAAGGGCTCGGCGGCCAGCCGCACGTTCTTCCAGCCGACCGTAGTGAGATCCACCTCCCCCGACACGTCGACCTTGGCCGGTCCGAGGCGCACCATCGTGTCGGCCAGGGTGACCGCCGAGAAGTTGGACGGAAGCGTGATGCCCAAGGTCAAACCGGCCGCGAACGGGGGCCCCTTCTGCTCGCCCGACACCAGCCGGAGGTTTTCCACATCGATGGGGCCGCTCAGAGTGATGGCGCTGGCGCTGGGCTCCCCCACCACGTCCATGTTGAGCACCGCTTCGGAAAGGTCGGCCCCCGACACCACGGCAAAAGGGGCCACGCTGGAGAGGGGGAGGGCGCGGGTGATGACCTCGGCCCGGGTGACCTCCGGGACGCCCAGCGCGTCGATCTTCGAGGCCAAAGGACCGGTCTCCACCTTGAGCTCCAGGTTCTGCGCCTGGGCCATCACGGCCATTTGGAGGTCCACATCCAGCGGCTTGCCCAGGCCCACGTCGAGGAGCTCGAGATCGATGTCTTCCACCGCCACCGTGTTCTCGCCGGGCGCGTTCATCCGGTTTTCGTACACCACGCGTCCGTCGCTGACGGCGATGCGGCCAATGGTAGCGGACTCCAGATAGGACGCGGTGGAGTCGTCCATCGGCTCCTTCGACTCGGGGGGAGGGGCGCCGGTCGAAGCACCGATGTCGGAGAAGTTGAAAGACCCGTCCTTCAATCGCACCACGTGGATCTCCGGTTTCGACAAGACCACTTGCTGGACCTTGATGTCCTTGCCCAAGGAAACCAGAGCCGACCAGATCTCGATCCCCACGCTCAGCTGCTCGGCCCGAACGAAGGGGCGGTCGGCTCGGATGCGCTCGGCTTCGGCGATGGATACGTCGGTGGCTCGGACGCCCAGCACCGGAAACCAGCTCACCCCGATGGTGTCCACCTGCACCTCTCGGCCGAGGGCGTCGGACGCCGCAGTCAGGGCCGGCTCTTTGTACTTCGCGATCAAGGCGTCGAGGTCGACGAGGGAGACGACCGCCACGAACCCCAGAACGAGGATGCCGAAAACGACGCCGAGGGCGATCAGGACGGTGCGAAGCGATTTCATGCTCCGCCCTTCAAGCACACATTTCGAACGTTGGCCGCTCCGGACCAACCGGCGCGACGATGTCAGCAATCGCTGGCCTTACCGGTACCCGGCTGGGTTGAACCCAGCCGACCGGGCTGGCCCACCCGGCTCAGCTTGCGTGTAAGCTTTGGGGGTGGCGGAAGGATCGAAGAGCAAACCGCGGGCACGAAAACGCAAAAGTGCCACACAAGGTCTCTTTCCGTCCCAAACGGCGGAGGGAGACCCGACCGAAGCCCTGCAAGGTTTGGCCGATCGTGTGACCGACGCCGGGGGTGTGGAGCTTGCGCGCTTTCGCGAGCCGCTGGGAGGGCTCTGGCAGCTGTTCGTGGCGCTGCCCATCGAAGCGGTGCGTCCGTCGCCGTTTCAGCGGGACCTTTCCGATGCCCACACCAAGAAGTTGATGAGCGTCATGGAGCAGCTCGGACGCTATCTGGACCCCATCGTGGTGGTGGTGGATCCTGCGGGGGGATTTCGCACGCCCAACGGCAACCACCGCCTGGCCGCCCTGCAGCGCTTGGGGGCCCGGACCGTCATGGCGGTCGCGGTGCCGGAAGCCGAGCTCGAATACGCCATCCTGGCCCTGAACACCGAAAAGGCGCCCGGCCTCAAGGACCGCGCCGTGGAGGTGATCCGCCTCGCCCAAACCTTGGCCGACGAGATGGATCCCCAAGAGGCTTCGTTTGCGCTCTACTTCGAAGACCCATCGCTTTTGACCTTGGGCCTCGCGTACATTCGACGGGCGCGCCTCGCCGGCTCCACCTATCACCCGCTGCTCAAAAAGATGGACGGCTTTCTGGAACAGCCGTTGAGTGAGACCCTGCCGGTGCGGGAGATCCGGGCCGGCCGGGTGCTCGAGCTGGACGACGCGGTGACGGAGATCGTGCGCCGCCTCCAGCAAAACGGTTTCGAAAGCCCATACCTCAAGAACTATGTGGTGGCGCGGCTCAATCCGTTTCGCGCCCGCAAGAAGGCCCCGGACTTCGACGCGGCCATGGACCAGGTGATGGACAAGGCAGAGGCGTTCGACGTGACGAAGGTCGATGGTGCACTTCTGGGCTAGCGCGAGCGAAGCCCCAAACCGGGCATGCATGGCCGGTCCACCGTGTTAGATGTGCCGCAATGATGTTTTTCGTGCCTTCCCACAAGACCAAGATGCCGTCGCCGGAGCAGGCCCTGCCGGGACGCGAAGAGCGGATGCCGGTGCCGAGCAAGCACTTCGTTCTGGATGCGCCACTGGACGGGCCGTTTCCCGGAATGACGTTCGCGATGTTTGGCATGGGATGCTTTTGGGGCGCCGAGAAGGTGTTCTGGAAGGCACCCGGGGTGGTGTCCACCGCAGTCGGATACGCCGCCGGCTACACCCCCAATCCCACCTATCGTGAGGTCTGCTCCGGACGCACCGGACACAACGAGGTGGTGCGGGTGGTGTTCGACCCCAACCAAACCAGCTACGACGAGATGCTCCGTCTGTTCTGGGAGAACCACGACCCGACCCAGGGCATGCGACAGGGAAACGACGTGGGCACCCAATACCGGTCCGGAATCTACACCTACGACCCAGACCAGGGTGCGGCGGCCCGGGCATCCATGGAGATGTACCAGAGCAAGCTCGGTGAGGCGGGATACGGGGACATCTCCACCGAAATCTTGGAGGCCCCGGAGTTTTTCTTCGCCGAGGATTACCATCAGCAGTATCTTGCGAAAAACCCGGGCGGCTACTGCGGTCTCGGGGGAACCGGCGTGGGATGCCCGGTGAGCTGGGCCAAAGCCTAGCCGGGTTCGTCGCGCCACGGGGCAAGATGCACGGAGCGAGCGACAAATACGAGACCTACGGATCGAGCACCCGCTACGGCCTGCGAACCTGGTACGGCCCGAGCACCCGCCACGGCCTGAGCACCCCCCACGGCCGGAGCACCCGCCACGGCCGGGCTAGCCGGTACGGCCGGGCTAGCCGGTACCGACGCGTCGGGTTCCAGGTCCTGTACGCCGGACTCGCCGCCTGCGTCCTAGCCTTCGGATGCAGAAAACCGACCGACGAGGCACGCGATGGGCTGAAGCCGGTCCCCGCGGCCTCCGAATCGCGCCCCCCAGGCGCTCAGCCCGGGGCCCACCCCAGAGGCGCACAGCCCGGGGCCAAGGATGCCGGGGCCGACTTCGTGCCCCTCTACTCACCCTTCGTGGTGGAGGTGAAAGCCAACCTGCCGTTCCGGCAGATCTCGTTCAAGCAGGTGGGCTCGTTTCGCAGCGAACAAGACCGCAGCCATCTGTTCGAGGTGATCGCGGAGTCCGTGTCCCACGAGTTGACCCACGGTCCCAACGCGTGGGCCTCCGAGACCATGTACTCTCCGGCCGATGCGGATCCGGCCAGCCATCTGGCCTGCGGCGCCGCCCATATCTACGTCGACTTCTGGGAAAACGGTGACGAAGGGTTCGGCTTCTCGCTCTGGAGCGGATGCGGGGCTGAGAGTCAGTTCGCGCGCGAAGACGTTCCGGTTCCGATGACGCTGGCGCCGGCTCCCGTTCGGGCCGACATGATGGCCATGTCCCTCGCCGACCGGGTAGAGCCTCTGGCCAAACGGATCGCGTCGGCGCTACTGCGGGCCCAGCGCGCGGACTGCTACGACTCGGACTGCTGACCGGCGGCGGCCGCCCCGGGCTTCGCGCGCATGAAGCGACTCACGGTACGTCGAATGCGCCCGGAGGCGCGAACGGATCCTCCGTGGTGAGCTCGCCCCGGAGGTTTTCCGCCATCAGACCCCGAATCCGGTCCTTGGACAGGTCCTGACTCAGAAGCCAGGAGAGCTTCGTGAGAGCCGCCTCGGCGGTCATGTCGGCGCCCGGCACGACGCCGGCGTCCATCAGGGCGTGGCCCCCCGAGTAGCTGAGTCGCACCCGACCCCGAACGCACTGGGTCACGTTCACGATCACCACGCCCGAGTCCGATGCCCCACGCAGCGCCTGGAGCAGCTCCTTGCGCTCCGGCGCATTGCCGCTGCCGTAGGTCTCCAGGACCAAACCTTCAAGGGGAGCATCCAAGAAGCTTTTCAAAAGAGGCTCGGTCAGTCCCGGGTACAAACGGAGCGCGGCCACGTTGTGGTTCGTCAGAAGGCGCACCCGGAGCGGTCCGGTGGGCCGGGGCAAGACACGCTGCCGATGGATTTCGATGTCGATGCCCACCTCGGCCAGGGGCGGATAGTTTCCGGAGCGAAACGCGTCGAAGTGGGCCGCACTCACCTTGCGGCTTCGATTCCCCCGCAGCAGCTTGTGGTGGAAGAACACGCCGACCTCCGGCAGGTCGAACAGGCCGGCCAAGGTGAGCGCGTCCAGCAGATTGTCGACCGCGTCGTTCCGCAAGCGAGCCAGCGGAATCTGGGACCCGGTCAGGATCACCGGACGCGCCAGATTTCCCAGCATGAAGCTCAACGCCGACGCGGTGTACGCCATCGTGTCGGTCCCGTGGAGAACCACGAAGCCGTCGTACCGGTCGTAGGCGGCCTCGATGTCTCGCGCGATCTGCACCCAGTCGGCGATGCCCATGTTCGAGGAGTCGAGGATTGGGGCGTACTCCTTCACGTCGATCCGGATCCGGCGCCCGAACCGCGTCGGAGGCGTGGTGAGCGGTGGGTGTCCGGGCTCGTGGAACTGGGGGAGGCCCATCAGCTGCTGGTGCAAAAAGCCCGGAATCGGTACGTAGCCGCGGTCACCTTCCCGCATGCCGATGGTCCCGCCGGTGTAGAGGACGAGGACCTGGGCCGGCGGTTCCATGGAGCGCACCATCATCGCCGACCGACCGCTGGTAAGCGAGGATTTCAGACACGATTCTCCTGCCCGTCGGATACGTTTCGTTTCATGAGCGCAGAGCGCGAACCGCCCAAGGAGCAGGCGTCCCTGAAGCCGCCCCCGGTGTTTACCCCAGGCATAATCGCGATCCTGGCTTTCGGTGTCCTCTTGCTGGCGGGGCTGTGGCTGACGCCAGACGTCGAGCTGCAGGATCGCTGGTTCAACAGCGGCTTCATCCTGCTCTTGGCGGTTTCGCCCCTTTTCGTTTCCTGGCGCTTTTCCGCCGCGGCGGGCGTCCGAACCCTCACCCTGTTCTCCGACAGTCTCCGGCTTCCGGTCAGTGTCCGGGCCATGCAGAGCCTGAGCATTCCGCTGACCGAGATCAACGGGTTGATGATTCACTCCGAGGGCAGGCGAGGCCTGTTTCTCATCGGGACACCGAGCTTCGAATTCGTATACCCGCTGTCGGCCTTCACCCATCCCGACGAAGCGATCCGTTTTGCCCATGCCTTGCAAGAAAGGTTGCAGAGCGCACTGCCCCACGGCGATCGCACGGTGGCGGCGCTGGAGCGCGAGAGCCAGCGGGTGGGCCCGGCGCTGGTTCGGACCCCGTGGGTGACGTGGGTCAGCGCCGGCGTTCCTCTGGTGACCGGCTTGGTGCTGGCGCTTCTTTCCGTGAACGAGAGTCCGCTGGGTTCTTTGGCGTTCGGGGCCCTCAGCCCCGAGTTGGTGGTGGAGCTCGGCCAGTGGTGGCGTCTCTTCACGTTTCCGATGGTGTTTCCGCCCATCGCATTCGGCGTGCCTTCGCTTCAGTTTCTCCCGTCCCTCACCCTCATGTTCTATGCCCTCGCGCTGCTCATGGTGGGCCTGGGCCTCGAGCGGATGATCGGCCCCTGGCGGATGGCGTTGTGCGTGCTCGGAGGCTCGGCGGCGGGAGGGCTGCTGCTCTTGACCCGCGCTTCGAACGTCTTGGTGGTGGGAGGCGTAGCCGCGGTGTCCGCCAGCTTGGCGGCGGTTCTGTACTTGATGGTGCAAAACCGCGGCCGGGTGCCATTGGGCTTTCGGTCTTCGGCTCGGACCTGGATCTGGGCGGTGGCGTTTGGGCTGCTGCTGGTGACCCAGCCGGACAGCGCCTTCGATCTGGTGTTCGGCGGGGCCATCGTGGGGGTTCTGACCGCGTTCACGGTGGGTTTCGAGATGCCCGCACTGCGGGCGCCGGTGGTGGTGAAGGCGTTGGTGGTGCTCCTGCTCGGCGCCACCGTGATCTCGTGGGGACTGGCCGCAACTACCCCGGAACGACCGGAGGTCCGAGAGATCGTGGTGAGCGCGTCGGGTGACGCCGAGCGGCTCAACGCCTTCGCGTGGGAAGCAGCGCTGGATGAAGATGCAAGCCCCGAGACGCTCGAACTGGCCGAAGTGGCAGCCCGGCGAAGCGTCACCCTCCCGAGCTTCGACCAACAGAGGGCCACCGTGAAAGACACCCTTGCAACCGTGCTTTACCGCCGCGCAAAGTACAAAGAAGCGATCGAAGTCGAGCAAGACGTCTTGACGATCCTCGGCGATGACCACACTGCGTCTCAGCTCGCCCGCTTCATCGTCGCGGCCAAGAAGAACGGAGTGACGGTGGATACGTCCAGTGCTGCCCTCAGTCTGAGCGCCTCGCTGGCCGAAGATGGTCGGGTGAGCGTCCAGCCCTCGTGGCGGACGGCGCCCACCGGTCACGTGACGGTGCTCGCTTTGGTGGAATCTGGGGAAGGCAAGCCGAAAGCGGTATTGCGAATTCCGTTTTCGGAGAAGGACGAAGATGGCGTTTCTCGCAGCCTCGATACCCCGGAAGCCGTGGAGCTCACACCGGACACCGAAACGCGTGTGCTCACCGTGCAGAAGGGCGGAGATTCGGCCCGCGTCTGGAGGTTTGCGCCCCGTGTTCTCGAGTATCCCTGACCGCATTTTGCCCTCTTCTCGGCGCAGCATTTGACGCCTCCTCAGAGTGTCTAGCTTCTGGTTCGAACCTGCTTCGGCGGGGGACGGGAGATGGACGCAATGAAGATGAACTTGGATATCCCAGATCGCTTGCCCTCGGTGCTGCCGGTCCTGCCGTTGCGGCAAGGCTTTCTGCTGCCCGGCGTCGCGGCGCCGTTCGGCGTGGCGCGAGAGGCATCCCTGGCCGCCCTGAAGGAGTCGGCTCGAGAGCACGACGGCTGGCTGCTCCTCGCCATGCAGAGTGAGCCGAGCGAAAAGCCGGACCCGAATGAATTTCTGCCCATCGGCGTCTTGGCCCGCCTGCTCCACCCGCTGGATCGACCGGAAGGGTCGAAGGCGGTGGCGCTTCAGGGCGTGGCTCGGGTGCGCTGGGTGCGCTTCACCGAGACCGAGCCGCTTCTTCGCGCCGAGTTCCAGGCGGTGGAAGACGTGTGGCCAGACACCGTTGAGGCCGAGGCGCTCAAGCGTGCCCTGCTGGAGGCGGTGGATTCCATCGCCGAAAAGCTTCAGGTCCAGGTGCCGATCCAGGTCATGGCCCGCAACGTCGAAAACCCCGCCGTGCTGGTGGACATCGTGGCCGCGTTCGTGGAGAGCGAGCTTCCCTGGAAGCACGAGATGCTCATGACCCTGGACCCGCTGGTGCGGGCCCGGGCCGTTCTTCAGCGTGCGAACGAGGTGTCCAACATCATCGATGCCCAGCGCTCCATCGAAGACAAGATCCGTGAGGACGTGAAGGGTCAGGAGCGCGAGGCCATCCTGCGTCGCCAGCTGAAGGCGATTCAGGACGAGCTGGGCGAGGGCGACGAGGGCGAGTTCGCGGAGCTCAAGAAGAAGCTCGAGGCACTGGAACTTTCGGAGGACGCCCGCAAGGCGGTGGACAAGGAGCTTCGGCGCCTGGACCGTATCCCGCAGGGTTCGCCAGAGCGCAACGTGGCGGTGGATTGGCTCACCTGGGTGAGCGATCTGCCCTGGGGCAAGCGGTCTAGTACCGAGCTCGACATTCCATCCGTGGAGCGGAAGCTCGAGTCGTCCCACCTGGGATTGAAGGACGTGAAGCGTCAGGTTCTCGAAAACCTCGCGGTGCGCAAGCTGGCCGGCAGCGGTCGAGCCGATGTGCTTTTGCTGGTGGGACCGCCGGGCGTTGGAAAGACGAGCATCGCGGAGGCCATCGCCGAGGCCACCGGCCGAAAGCTGGTGCGGGTGGCGCTCGGAGGCGTCCGCGACGAGTCGGAGCTCCGCGGGCACCGGCGGACGTACATCGGGTCACGCCCGGGCCGGATCATCGAGGGCCTTCGCCGGGCCGAGGTGTCGGATCCGGTCGTCCTCTTGGACGAGGTCGACAAGCTCGGTCGAGGCTGGCAAGGGGACCCTGCGTCGGCGCTCCTCGAGATCTTGGATCCGGAGCAGAACCACGCGTTCACCGACCACTACCTGGAGGTCCCCTTCGACTTGTCGAAGGCGTTGTTCATCGCGACCGCCAACGACGCGGGCGAGATCTCCGCGCCCCTCATGGACCGTATGGAGGTGGTGGAGCTTCAAGGCTACACCGTTCGGGAGAAGGTGCAGATCGCTCGGGAGTATGTGCTGCCCAAGCTGGCCCGAAACGTCGGCCTCGACGTGGGCTCGGTGCAGGTCTCCGACGAAGCCATCGAAGCGGTCATCAACGGCTGGACCCGCGAGGCGGGTGTCCGTCAGCTCCAGAGGGCCCTCGGCAAGCTCTATCGGGCTGCGGCCTTGGAGAAGGCGACCCATGATGGAGAATCGGTGGTGAAGGTGGACCCGGACGATCTGAAGACCTACCTCGGTCGGCGCAAGTTCCGGGACGAGCGTCACGAGATCCCCGAGCGTCCTGGTGTGGCCACCGGACTCGCGTGGACCCCGATGGGAGGCGACGTGCTCTACGTCGAGGCGTCCGACGTACCGGGCTCCGGTCAGCTCGTGTTGACGGGTCAGCTGGGCGACGTCATGAAGGAATCGGCGCGAGCGGCCCTGACCTACGCGCTTCACAACGCGGAGGATCTGGGAGTCCTGCCGGACGTGATGTCGCGGAAGGATGTCCACGTCCACGTCCCGGCCGGCGCGACACCGAAAGACGGGCCGTCGGCGGGCATCACGATGTTTACGGCGCTGGCGTCGCTTCTCTCCGGACGGAGCGTGCGGCCGCGCTTGGCCATGACGGGAGAGGCATCCCTTCGCGGGCGCGTGCTGCCGGTGGGCGGCATCAAGTCCAAGGTGTTGGCGGCCCACGCCCACGGCGTGAAGACGGTCATTCTGCCCAAGGCCAACGAGCCGGACCTGGAAGAGGTTCCGCCCGAGGTACTGAAGGAGCTGGAGGTCGTCTTGGTGGAGCAGATGAGCGAGGTGCTGGAGCGGGCGCTGGAGCCCGTCCCCACCTACACACCCACCTTCCGGCGACCCACCGCGGTGGTGTGAGCCCCGCTTCGAGGGAGCGGGCGCCCCTCTCTTGGGGCGCCCCGCCCGTGCCTCTCCGGCCGTCGTCCCGCTGAATCCGCTACTTCAGGGTGACGAGCTCTTCCGCCGCGGTGGGATGGATGGCCACGGTGCGATCGAGATCCGCCTTCGTCGCGCCCATGCGCACCGCCACTGCGAATCCCTGGATCATCTCGTCGGCGCCGATACCGATCACGTGGATACCCACCACCTTCTCCTGCGCGCCGGCCACGATCACCTTCATGGCGGTCTTGGGCTTTCGCTCCGTCAGGGCGTGATAGAGGTTCGTGAATCGGGTTGAGTAGCACTTGACGCCGTCCGAGCCCCACATTTCGTGGGCTTCGTCCTCGGTCAGACCCACGGTCCCGATGGGCGGGTGGCTGAAGACCACCGTCGCGATGTTGGTATAGTCGAGGCGCGCTTCCGGCTCCCGACCGAACACGCGGTCCGCAAGTCGCCTTCCAGCCGCAATGGCCACGGGCGTCAGCTGATGGGTTCCGATGATGTCGCCGACCGCGTACACGTTGGGCACGTTCGTGTTCTGCCACGGGTCCACCACCACATGGCCGAGGTTGTCCTGCTCGATCCCCGTCTTCTCCAGACCCAGATTCTCCACGTTGGGGACTCGGCCCACCGCCCACAGCACGCAGTCGAAGCCCCCCATCCTCCGGCCGTCCGCGGTGTGGATACACATGGTGCCGTCGGCTTCCTTTTCGAGCTCGGTCACGCCGCCGCAGGCGTCTACCGCGATGCCTTGCTCCACCATGTGCTCGAGGAGCGCTTCCCGAAGCATGGAGTCGAAGCGCCGAAGGGGGTGCTCGTCCCGGGTCAGCATGGTGACGTCGGAGCCGAGACTCTGAAAGACGCCGGCGAGCTCCACCGCGATGTAGCCGGCGCCGATCACCGCCACCCGCTTGGGCTGCGCCTCCAGCTCGAAGAATCCATCGGAGGTGATCCCGTACTCCTTGCCCGGGACGTCCAGGATCCGCGGCCGGGTTCCGGTGGCGATCAGAACGTGCCGTCCACGTATCTGTTCGCCGTTCACCTCGACGGTGTAGGGGTCGACGAATCGAGCCCAGCCCCGAATCTCTTCCACGCCGTCCGCGTCCAGGTTCCGCCGATAGATGTCGTTCAGACGCTGGACGTAGGCGTCGCGCTTTCGCTTCACCAGCGCCCAGTCGATGGGGGCGGACCGGATGTCGAAGCCGTAGTCCGGCGCGTCGTGCACGGCTTCGGCGATACTGGCTGCGTTCCACATCACCTTCTTGGGCACGCAGCCCACGTTGACGCATGTGCCCCCCAACGGACCGCCTTCCACCACCGCCGCCTTGGCGCCATATCGGGCGGCCCGTCGAGCCGAGGCCAGACCTCCGCTTCCACCGCCGATCACCAAGTAGTCGAATTCGCGCATGGATTGGCGCTACCACGGTCCGACCGACCTGATGAGCGGATGTGGCGCATTGGTTTCCGAGTGCGGCCCGGATGCGGCCAGCGCTTGATTCCTCGCTCCTCCACCGCCAGGCCTTTCGGATGCGCCGGCTCCTGGTCATCGCTTACTTCTTTCCGCCCCTCGGGGGCGGTGGGGTTCAGCGTACCGCCGCCTTCGTGCGGCACTGGCCCGATTTCGGCTGGTTTCCCGTGGTGCTGACCGGGCGTCTTCAGGACTACTGGGCGTGGGATCAGACCCTGGCCGAAGGGCTTTCCGCCGAGGTCCACCGGGTAGAGGGTCGGGTGGAGCGCCTTCAGCCGCTGCTGCGGAGGATGGCCCGAGGCTCCTTCCGCCGGATGTACGAGTGGGCCTGGTTTCCGGACGAACGCATCGGTTGGAAGGGGGCTGCGGTCCGGGCCGCGAAGCGCCTTCACAAGGCGCAGCGGTTCGATGCGATTTACAGCACGGGGGCACCTTGGACCAACCACTTGGTGGCCCGAGCGCTCAAGCGAAGCTGGGGGTGTCGGTGGGTGGCGGATTTCCGGGACCCGTGGACCGAGAACCCGTCGGAGCGAAGGCCGCCGTGGCTGCAGGCGCTTCACCACCGCCAGGAAGCCACCGTCCACGCCGAAGCCGACGCGATCTTGGCCAACACCTCGGGACAGGCGGACCGGCTCCGGTCCCGCTTCGAGCCCCAGGGCCGGATCGAAGTCGTGCCCAACGGGTACGAGGAGCAGGACTTCGAAGGATTGGCCGATGTTCCGGCGCGGAGCGGAAGCCTCGGCTACGCCGGCTCGTTCTATCGGGACTATCGGCCCGACGCTTTGTTTCGGGCGCTGGCCGCGCTGGAGCGCCCCCCGAAGACCCTCGAGCTGGTGGGCAACGTGGGCCGGGGCGAAGGGTGGCCCGCGACCCTTCCCGTCCAGGCCCATGGCGTGTGCACCCATCGTCGAAGCCTCGAGATCTTGGCCGGTTGCGCAGGCCTGTTTGCGGTCCTGCCGGAGCGACCCGGTACCGAACGATGGATACCTCAAAAGCTCTACGTCTATCTTCGCCTCGGCAAGCCGGTGCTTTGGATGGGCCCCGACGGCGAGGCGTGGCGTCTGCTTCATCGAGCGAGTCCGGTTCACCTTCGTCTGTCGTCGGTGCGTCCGGACCTCGGGCGCCTTCAAGCGTGGCTCGACCAACTCCCGCCTCGGGCCGACAACGATGCTGAATGGGTGAAGCGCTTCGACCGTCGGATCCATGCCCGGCAGGTGGCCGACCTTTTGAAAGACCTGGTGGGCTAAGGCTCTTCGGTCCGGGCCGTCTTCATCTGCGCCACGCCGGGGACGGGTCCGCCACTCAGACGGACCAGGGCTTCCTGAATCGTGATCCGACAGGAGGGGTCGCGGATCCGGAACGCGCTGAGGAGGGCCTCCGCCGCTTCCGGATGCCCCGCTTGCTCCCACACCGAAGCCGCGTTCTCGTAGGCCAAGCACCGACTCGCTCGGTAAGCGCCCTCATGTTCGCTGGGTGCCGAACCGATCAAGCCGTAGGCGACGTCCACGAACCCGGCCGCCGCCTTCGGCACGTCTCCTTGGGCGAAGGCGGTGGTGGAGGTGGCCCACAGCGCTCGGGCTCGGGCGTAGGCCTCGGGCACGGCGGATGCTTCCGCCATGCTTCCCGTCTCTTCGGTTCCGATCAGCAAGGGCATGGAGCCCTCATGCCGAAGACGCGCCGACGAGGGGAGAGGGTGGTCCCAGTGAGTTCTCGGAGAGGACCAACACGCGGCCAGAAGCGTCGTCGCAGCTCCCCATGTCAGCGCTGGTCTGCGCATGAGTGCGGACGGGTAGCCCTTCTTCTCGGCAAAGTGAACGCAAGTTTCGCGGCAGACTTTCCTTTCCATCGCGTTTATCGGAGTTCCGCACGGTGTGCGCTTTGATCGGTCGCGTGATCTCGGGATGGGCCATGGTCATGGCGCTCGTGGCCTTCTCGGGATGCGCTCATCGCGCCCACCGAAAGGCGGCTTCCGTGGCCATGGGGGACCGTCTCGACTTTCGGGTGACGACGCGCGACGGTCAGAAGCTCAAAACGGAGGATCTGGAGCACAACCTGGTCCTGATCGACATGTGGTCCAGCGATGGAGGCACGCAACCCGCGTTGGCACACCTCGCGGACCTCTATACGCGCCTCGGGGCCCACGGCCTGGAGGTCGTGTCGGTGGCGGCCGACCCCGACCGGGAAGCGGCGGAGGCAGCATTGGCCACCGTCGAGGTTCCCTACCGGCTCATCTTCGACCCCGAACGATTGTTTCCACGGCGTCTGGGACTGAGCCAGCTTCCGAGCTTCGTCATTCTCGATGGGTATGGCCGTGTCGTGCACGTGCAGGAGGGCTATCGGGAAGAGCTGTGGAAAGTGGAGTGGGTGGTGCGCAAGGGACTCGAGATGAACCTTCATGGCCGAGCTCGAGCCATCGCGCCGGCCTCTCTGTCGGTTCAGTGATTCTCCGCCGAATTTGAACCCGAATCGCCGATTCGGCCGTGGTCACGCGCCGCCGCTTTCGGTAACACTGGAGCATGGGTTTCAGTCTGGAGCAGCACGGTATCACCGTCACCAATGTCATTCGCAACGCGCCTCCGTCGGTGCTCTACGAGCAGGCGCTCACTCGAGAGAAAGGAACCGCGATCTCCGCGACCGGCGCGCTGATCGCCATGTCTGGAACGAAGACCGGTCGCTCACCCAAGGACAAGCGCGTAGTGGAAGGCTCCATGACCAAGGACGAAGTTTGGTGGGGGCCCGTCAACATTCCCCTCACCGAGCACGTCTTCGACATCAATCGTGAGCGCGCCGTCGACTATCTCAACACGCGGGACCAGCTCTATGTCGTGGATGGCTTCGCGGGATGGGATCCGCGCTACCGAATCAAGGTCCGAGTGATCTGCGAGCGCGCCTATCATGCTCTCTTCATGCGCAACATGCTGATCCGCCCCACCGAAGAAGAACTTGCAAACTACGGCGAGCCCGACTTCGTGATTTTCAACGCTGGCCGATTCCCTGCCAATCTCCAGACCGAAGGCATGACTTCGAAGACCTCGGTGGACCTTTCGTTCGAACGACGAGAGTTCGTGATCCTCGGGACCGAGTACGCGGGCGAGATGAAGAAGGGCGTCTTCACCATCATGAACTACCTCATGCCGAAGCAAGACGTCTTGTCCATGCACTGTTCGGCCAACGAGGGCGAGGACGGACAGGTTTCCATTTTCTTCGGCCTGTCCGGCACCGGGAAGACCACCCTTTCCGCCGACCCGAACCGCAGCCTGATCGGAGACGACGAGCACTGCTGGACCGATGACGGCGTCTTCAACATCGAGGGCGGCTGCTACGCGAAGTGCATCAACCTGTCGGCCGAAGCGGAGCCCGAGATCTACCGGGCGATCCGATTCGGATCGGTGCTCGAAAACGTGGTCTACGATCCGGCTAGCCGCGATGTGGACTACACGAAGGACAGCATTACCCAGAACACCCGTTGCTCTTATCCCATCGAGTACATTCCCAACGCCAAGATCCCGTGCGAAGGACCGAAGCCCCAAAACGTCATCTTCCTCACTGCCGATGCATTTTCGGTGCTGCCTCCGGTCAGCAAGCTCACGCCGGAGCAGGCGATGTATCACTTCATCAGTGGGTACACCGCCAAGGTGGCGGGAACCGAAGTCGGCGTCACGGAGCCGCAGGCCACGTTTTCGGCCTGCTTCGGAGCGCCGTTCTTGGTCTGGCATCCCACCCGGTATGCCGAGCTTCTGGCCAAGAAGATGCGGGAGCAGGACGTCAACGTTTGGCTGGTCAACACCGGCTGGACCGGAGGCCCCTATGGCGTTGGTCATCGGATGAGCATCAAGCACACCCGGGCCATCATCGATGCCATTCACTCCGGTCAGCTGGCCAAGGCCAAGACGGTGGAGGATCCGGTGTTCGGTGTGGCGATTCCCACCACCTGCGACCGGGTGCCGGACGAGGTCCTGATTCCAAAGAACACCTGGAAGGATCCAAAGCAGTACGACAAGACCGCCAAGAAGCTGGCCAGTCTGTTCCATGAAAACTTCAAGCAGTACGCGGACCAGGCCTCGTCCGAAATCCTGAAAGCCGGTCCTCGAATCTAGAGCGTCATCGCCCGCAGCCGGTCTCGGTGAAGAGAGAAGCTGTCGAGCATGAAGCCCACCAAACCGGGCTGGTTGAACACGACCCGGCCGCTCACGGTATAGCGTTCAACGCCCGGTACCTGTAGCACCAGCGTCTTCTGGGCCCCCACCTTCATCGGCTCAGACCGCACCACGAGTCCTCCATGCTCGATGTGACTCTCATGCTGGGCCCGGTAGGCGTCCTTCGAACCAAAGCGAACCGAGTAGCCGTTCCGTCCCAAGGTGGGCACCGGATCCTTGGGGTCGATGGGCTCCTCGTCTTCTTCTTCCAACCTGCCGGCGGGCTGCTGCAATCCGAGCTGCGCGCGTGCGACGTCGAAGGAAGAGCGCTCCGGGCCGGCGGCTGGGCCTTCTGAACCCTCGGTCCCCGATACTGGGGAAGGGATGGGGGTTTCGGCGCCGAAGCGGTCGTCGCCGTCGGGTCGGGCCACGGGCGTCAATCCGATGTCGGTCTCGGGCTCGATGTCGAAGTCCAGGTCCTCGGGGTGATCGGAGTAGGCTTCGCTGTTGGTGATCTCGCGCCACACATCGGCATCGACCGCGGGGGACGCGACAACGTGGGCGTGGGGCTGGGCCTGGTAGATGGCATCCTCCAGGAGTTCGTCGGGTTGAAAGGTCAGGAGCACGCCGCGGGGGTCGAAGCTGACGAGCGCGACCTCGGCCCGCGCGGTATGGTCGAACAGAGCCAGGACCACTTCGTCCTGAAACTCCAGAGGCTGCGCCGTGTGAATGAAGACGCTGCGCGCGCTCAGATTGCTGATGTCCGCCACGAACGAGCGCCCGGCAGACGTTGTCACCATGGCGTGCAAGGCCATCCGGGAACGTACGGCTACTCGATGTCGGCAGGTGTTTCAAGCGACCGATGCCTACACGGGGTCATGCCCCGTGCAGGATTTCGAAAAGAATGAAGGTGGGTGTCGGAGCGCGTCAGACGGTGACGGCGTTTCCGCGATAGATGCGGGAGAGGTAGCGGCTTTCTTTCGGGCTGGGGGCCGCGATCGAGCACTGGAGCACCGCCGCGACGAAGCGCTCCATCTCTTCGTGCACTTCGCTGTCGGTGCTCGGCTCCTCGGTTCGGGCTCGCCGCGTGAGTTGAACCTGATTGACGGCTGGAATCGTCGGCAACCGTTCCCCTTCGACACCCAACGTCACCGTGAAGGCATGGAGGGAGTTTTTGACGAACAACGCCAGCGCGAACTCCTCCCGAGTCGACGCCCGAGACGTGTCGGGTGTGACCAAGACAATCTGACAGCTGTCTTGCAGAGCAGCCCGTTTGGCGACCCGGAAATGGTGCGTCAATTGGTCATCGATCACCTGCGCAAACTCATCCCGAGAGAGCACCCGGTCCCAGCTCTTGTGGGCTTCGGCGCTCAGGGGATTGAGGGGCAAGCGATTGAACGGCGTGGAAACCACGACGTGGACACCGTCCTTCATCTCGGCCATCGCTTCAGCCAGCGCCGACTCGACGTCGGTCTTTACCAGGTGGACCGAAACGGGGGCGGGCCCGCCGAGAGACGCCTTGTGGCGGATCGCGTGGGCCACGTCGTTCGATTGCGTGACCAGGGCGATGTGGGCCGCACCGAGGCTCGCGTACGCCCGGGCTAGCTCTCCGAGCTCCTCCTTCATGCACTCGCCGATGATGATGACGTTCTTCTTCTCCAGCTTTTGAAGATCTTCTCGGCCTGGATGAAGCACCAGCTCACCTTCCGTGACCGACCGCTCGAACTTCAGTCCGCCGGATGGGTGGTAGGCATCACCGGAGACGATTTCGTCCGCCAGGTAGAATACCGTCGACAACGCTACCTGCTCGTCGGTCGGCATTTTGTGAAGGTGAAGACGGTCGATGATTCCTTGACCGATCTTCTCCGCCTCTTCGTCCACCTCTGTCTTCGAGAAGAAGGGAACCGGGCCGTCGTCGAAGGCTTCCAAGAATCGAGCCGCGGTGTCCCAGTCGATGAGGGAGCCGAGCACCAATCGCTTCATCAGCTTGGGAGCGATGGCGCCGCTCATCAAATACTGAGAGGAAATCATCTGCGGGTCGCTTTGGCTCAGCCGCTGGACGATCTTTCGCAGGGCGGGGGGGGCGTCGCGCCACTGGGACAGGGCGTCGACTCGGTTGATGGCGAGGTGTTGCAAGAAGGCGGAGACGTCGGCCCCGGTTCGGGCCGAATCCAGGATTGCGGCGTGAACCATGTTCAGGCGCTTGTTCTCCAGAATCAGCCGACCTCTCCGGGCGAACAGACCGGGACGTCCTTCGGTACCGCGCAGACGCTCCCCATCCACCGGGCCCGGGGCAATGGAGTTGATCTGGATTTCCGGACCCAAGTGCCGCGAAAGGATCTCCGCCAGGGCACGCTGACCGGCCTTGGACACCGAATAGTCCGAGCGGTTGGGATAGGCGACGGCGAGATACTTTTCGCCTCCAAAGTAGCTGGAGATGTTCAGAATCTTACCCTCTCCGCGGGCCTTCATCAGGGGGCTGTACTTCAGGATCAGGGAGTAGTTGGACGTCAGGTTGGTTTCGAGGGTGCGATTCCAAGCGTCGACGTCCATGTCCACGACCATCTCTTCGGCCCCCGCGATGCCCGCGTTGTTGATCAGGATATCGACGTGCCCGAAGAGCTTCACCGAGTGCTGAAACAGCTCTTCCAGCGCCTCTTCGCTCCCCACGTCGATATTGGGCATCACGAACACCCGCTGTTCCGGCTCGGGGTAGCCGATCTCGTTCAGTTCTTCGACGAGCTCTTTCCGCGCTTCTTCCAGGCTGACGGGGTTTCGGGCCGAGAGGAGAATCTTGGCCCCGGCAAAGGCCAGATAGCGGCCCAGCTGAAGACCGATGCCCCCGCTGGCGCCGGTGATCACTGCGGTACGACCTTGGTGGAGGCCCGGCAGCACCCGCTTGATCCCCAGCGGCATGCCGGATTTGCCGGTGGCGCCCTTGATGCTGTCCGGCACCCACAGGTTGATGGCATCCATGCGGCGCACCCGATTGGTCAGAGTTGTGGTCCAGTCGGTGGAAAAGCTCAGGTTCTGGGGCTCCGAGTTGTTGTACCGCACCAGCTGGTTTGGAACGCAGGCCCACTTGCGATTCCCAGCAGTTACGTCGTGCGCTTCCTCTTGGCGCCAGACCCGGATCAATGCCTCGACCGCGGCTCGATTGACGTCGTTGAGGTGGTTTCCTTGGCCGTCGTCGCTGTTGGTGACGAAGGTGATGGCGGGGGCTTGATCCAATGAAGACCACCGCTCGAGGAGGTTGGCGATGGCCGAGCTGAAGGCGACGGTGGCCACCACTTCGTCCTGCAAAAAGGTGTCGACCTCGGCGTCGGACATTTCGCTGAGCGCGGTCCGGCGGCTGGAGTTGTCCTTGGCCGGCAGGATGATCACGCCGTCCAGTCTCCCGTAGCGGTCCTCCAGAAACTGCATCGACCGCTCCACCGAATCTTTCTTCGAGGGATCGCAGAGCAGGAGAGGAAGCGGTGACTCGTCATCGTGCTCGATCTGTGCGCGAGCCCGCTCGAGGGACGGAAGGTCGCGGAAGGCCAGCACGACCTCCGCGCCGTGAAGGCGATGCTTGGAGGTAAAGGCGAGGGCTTCCGGAATGTTGCGACCGGCCATCACCAAGACGACTTTGCCCCGCAGGTCCACCAGACGTCGGTCCGGCCAGGAGACCAGTTTGGACCGGCTCTGCGCCGGCACCTGCATTCCGTTGGTCACCTCGAAGGCGTGGCCGGAAAAGGCCGACGAGTCCCTCGAAGCCAGCCACGCTACGGTTCCGGCCAGATCTTCGGGAGTCGGATTCTCCATGCCCGTCTCGTCGGACTCGGGGCTGGTCCGACGAAGGATCATCAGGTCTTTGAAGCCTTTGGCGCTCGTGCCGGGCTCCAGCGACCGGAGCGAGTCCATGTTCGCAAACACCTCGTCGGTTTCCGCGGACTCGATGGGTCCCGGAAACACCGTATTCACGCGGATGGCGCGGTCCGTGAGGCCGAGCTCGCGGGCCAAGCCCAAAGACAACGCGTTGAGCCCGGACTTGGAGACCACGTAGGGAATCATTCCGAAGTACTCGGTCCGCGAGAAAATGGACGAGATGTTCACGATGGACCCACCCGGCTGGATGTCGTTCACCGCTGCTCGCACCAGGTTCCAGGGGCCTCCGAGGAGCTTTCGGGCGGTGTCCAGCATGGTTTCCGTTTCCTGACACTCAGCCAGATCGGCGCCGGTGAACGGGATCTTCTTCAGCTGCACCCGCGACCCCGAAATGCCCGCATCGGTCACCAAGCTATGGATGGGACCCAGCTGCTCGACCACGGTCCGGATCGCCTTCCGACAGGACTCGGGGTCAGCCGGCTGAACAGGCACCGTCAGAATACGACCCGCGTCGAATCCTTGGGAGCTCAGCTCATGAACCAGTGCATCCAGTTCCTCTTGGCTTTCACCCATGATGGCCAGGCGCGCGCCCTCCCGCAGCATTCGTCGCGCCATGTACCTTCCCGTGGCGCCGACGCTGCCGGCCAGCACCACCACCTGGTCCCGAAGACGCGGCGGAAGGCCCGTCACCATCAGGTTCTCCCGCGGAACCGAAATCGGTCCGTTGGAGGTCAAAGAAGTTCCGGATTCCATACTCATCGAAGCGCTCCTGCCGAGCCGGTGTCGATGCGTTGGACGATTCGGCCGCTCTTTTCGGCTTCACGGATCGCCCACGCACGATACAGCTCATCTTTGGTTTTCAGCCCAAGTCTCGGCAGGCCATGGGTCGCCACATACGTGGCACCGGCATGTCGATTCTCCCACATCGCCTGGTGGGCCTCGTTGACCTCGTGCCAGTCCATGCAAAGGGGCGGTACGACGTCGATGAGTCCAGAAGCGATGCGTTCCTGCATGACCGCGAACTCTCGGGCTGTGTTGAGGTGAGAGCCGCGGATCTCCGCCGTCGGCATCAAAATCCTTCGCTGCCGCATCCACACCTGAGGGGCGTAGAAGCTCAGCCGAACGCCCTCTAGATCTTCTGAGTAGACGATACGGCCGACGTTCGGCTTGACCAAGGATGTGGACAGAGACAGGCGGTCGTGACCGCGCCGGTCGAAGATCACATCGGGAAGGCCTCGGCGGTCCAGGGTGCTCCTCAGGAGCACCGCGATGGCGCCGCCGATGGGCTTCAGGGTCTTGTCGCTGAAGCGACGTACCCCTTCCTTGAATTCTCCCGACTCCTTGAACGGGTCCGGAAGCGGGGCCAGCGGGCCCGGTGGGTCGAAATCATCGCCGAGGCGGCGATGGATCTCTTCCAGACTCACGACCCCGTGGAAGCTCTGGCCGAAGCCGAGAGACGTGACGAACTCCCGCTGGGCACTGGTGTCCGATAGGACCGCGACCCGGGCCCGGAGAGCACAGCCGAGCTCGATGGCTTCGATGGCCACCGGGTCTACGATGCCGTCTTCCGCCCCGGGGCCGTACATGACCAGGAAGGCACTCCCGGCCCGCAGGCCAGCTTTCGCCAGCATGTCGGCGGTTCGGGCGCTACCCTTCTTGCCCACGAAGGAGAATCGGTAGCCGGAAGAAGCGCCGAAGAAGGCCAGCACGCCGCCCTCGGAAAGGGCCTGGAAGGAGCGCGAGAACGCCCGCTCACCTGCGTGGGAGACCACGTAGTCCAGCCGACCGCCGGCCTTGGTCCGTACGTCTTCCACGAACGGGAGGCCGGCTTGCACCCATGCCTCGACCTTCTCCGGCTCATCCGGCACCGGTGAGAAGGTATGAGCCCAGCGTGGATCCTTTCGGTTGACGGGAGCGCCTCCGTAGGACTCGACCCGCTTCGCCCTTTCTTCTGAGGAGACCAATCCGACGACGCTCAGGCCGGTTTGCTTGGAGGACCGGAGGCACTCGAGACCGGTTCCGGTCGCGGCACCCTCTACGAAGAGCGACTTGCCGGGCTGGATGTCCAAGGTGGTGTAGAGCGTTCGATGAATCGTGCCCAGATTCAGGCCGTAGGAACCGGACTCTTCCAAGGTGAGGCCGGGGAGCTTCGGATGAAGCTGAGGGCCTTGAACCACCAAGAACTGGGCGTGGCTTCCATCGGTGCGCTCGTAGCCCTGAATCCGGAAGTCCGCGGCCATGGGGTCCAGACCCTGGTCGGGCGACATCAGCTCGCTCTGACCGGAGTAGACGGTGACGAGTTGACCCACCGTCAAACGGCCTTCGCTCACCAGCTCGGAGCCGAGCTGAGCGATGAGGCCCACCCCTCCGGAGCCGGTAATATGGGTATCTGCGTCCTTTCCGTCCATCGTCGAGACCGGAATCCCGGTCAGCGACCAGATGTCGTTATAGTTCACCTCGGACACCAGCATGTACACCAGGGCCTCGTTCGGACCGGGCTCCGGGGTCTTGGTGACGATCAGCTTCTCGGAGTCCTTCGGATCTCCATGCATCGTCTCCCCGTTTTCGGGGTTCTTCACCAACCCGAGGCCGTACATGTATTGAGGGACCGGCGTCGTTCCAGGATAGAATGGTGCGTCCAGAGGCAGCAACTTACCTTGCGTTTCCAGCGCTCGACGGCCTTCCGCGTCCACCAAGGGGTCCACCTCGACGTGCCGAAGGGGCAGGGGCGCGCTCCGCCGCTCCAGGAACGCAGTGATGCCGGGAGGTCCACACTCGGGGTCGCACACCGCTTCTGCGAACAACCGGGCCTCGTTCTCGAGGCCAGCCTTTTGACCGTTGTCCAAGCCGTAGCGAATGGCCTCCAGGATGCGGTCCACCGATTTGCCCCGGCCGCTGGCGCGTGCCTGCCGGATGGCGGAGCTGACCTTCGGCGTCTCGAGGACGTCGTCGCCCTTGAGAACCGGCTCCTCCGAGCGGGCCAGCCGAGCGCGGTGGGCCTCGTGGGCGGCTCGAATCTTTTCAAAACCTGGCCCTTCCTCTCGGACGTACTGACGGGCCAGCTCCATCGCGGCTTCGGTGGCGCCGCGTCCGTCGGCGCCGACCACCTCATCCACCAGGTTGATCTGGCGGGCTTCCCGGGCATCCAGGGTTCGTCCGCTGACCACGATCCGGACCGCTTCAGCCAACCCGTCGCTTCCGTTGATGCCGCACAGGCGACGAGGCAGCCGCTGCGTTCCGCCGTAGCCGGGGAGGAGATTCAAGTTGATCTCGGGCTGTCCGAACCGGGCGTTCTGGTGGGCGACCACGTAGCCGCACGCGAGCACCAGCTCGTTGCCGCCGCCGAGGGCGGGGCCGTGCACCGCCGCGATGACCGGCTTCTCGAAGGCTTCGATGGTCCGGAACGCCTGGTGGGCGGCGTTGGGCAGGGTGAGGGCACTGGCCGTGTCTCCAGCCTCACCGATCTCCAGGAGCTCCTTGACGTCGGCACCGGCGACGAAAGCGGAGCCCGCGCCGGTGATGACCACGGCCGCAATCTCTTTTCGATGGACCAGGTGCTGAAGCACGGTGTTGAGCTCGTCCAGGGACCGCTCGTTGAGGGAGTTGACGGGTGGATTGGCGATCATCACCAAGCTCACCACCTTGCCCGGCGCGACCTCGTGGTTTTCGACCCGGAGATAACGGTAGAGTTGGAGGATCTGACGCTCTTCGGCCAGACGACCCCACTCTCGCCAGTTTTCCACCGTCTGCTGGATCTCTTCCACCGCTTCCGGATTTCTCAGGGTGGAGATGTCGCCCAGCGGCTCACCCAGCAGGATGGCCCGCAGGGTACGGCGCATGTACTTGCCGGACCGCGTCTCCGGGAACG
The DNA here is from genome assembly GCA_050331295.1 of Myxococcota bacterium. Taxonomy (GTDB): domain Bacteria; phylum Myxococcota; class Kuafuiibacteriia; order Kuafuiibacteriales; family Kuafuiibacteriaceae; genus Kuafuiihalomonas. The sequence goes on from JBHJGZ010000001.1 coordinate 484,380, forward strand.
CCGACACCACCAAGAAGTCTGAGGGGACGGCGGTGGCGCCCTTCTCGGTGCGGACGAGGTCCTTGAGGCGGGTCAGATCTTCGTCGGAGATCTTGCGGCCGGGGGAGGCGGGAATGAGGAATGCAACCGGCGTTTCGCCTTTCTCTTCATGAGGCGCTCCCACCACCACTGCGTTTCCGATCGGGCTATCCTTGCGAAGCACCTTGTCTCGAAGAATCGCTCCCTCGATCTCCTCGGTGCCGATCCGGTGTCCGGAAACATTCAGCACGTCATCGGAACGGCCATGCAACGTGAAGGCCCCGTCCGGATGGAGTCGCGCATAGTCGCCTTGGGTGTAGGCGTATCCGCCGGACCACTTGTTGAAATAGACCTCGGTGAAGCGCTCGACGTCGCCTTTCCATTCAGGCGAACCAAGCCGGTCTGCATCGCCCCAGATGGTTCGGGCGAGATAAGGATAGGGGCGGGTGATGACCAGCTCTCCCTTTTCGCCCGGCTCGGCCGTGCGCCACTCGGTCGCCAGACCGGTTGCGTCGCGCTGGGTGGCGACCCGCACCTCGGCGTTGATCCAGGGCAGGGGCCACGTCTTCGCGTCGGCCTGCAGCGGCTTGAAGCTGCCCCACGGGCAGGTGAACACGATGCCGCCGTGCTCGGTCGCCCAATACGAGTTGATGTAGTGCGGGCACACCCTCTCCATCGCGAATTCCTGCACGGCCGGCGAAACCGGCTCCGCGCAGAAGGTGGCGGCCTTCACCTTGGACATGCTGAAGGCCGACATGTCGTTGATGGACTCGGGGTCCGTCATCACCGCTTTCAGGAACGTCGAGCCCGCCTTGAAGATGGTCGCGCCATGACGCTCGATGATGGATGAAAAGCGCCCGGCGTGGGGGAACAGCGGCGAACCTTCGTGAACGATGCTGGTGATTCCCACTGCAAGTGGGGCTGCGATCAGATAGGACTGACCGGTGATCCAACCCGGGTCGGCGATGACGTAGATCCGGTCGTCTTCCTTGGCGTCGAAGACGACCCGCATGCTGTGGGCGATGCCCCCGAGCCAGCCGCCGTGGGTGTGGACCACGCCCTTCGGTTTTCCGGTGGAGCCCGAGGTGTAGATGATGAAGAGCGGCCATTCCGCGTCGACCGGGGTTGCCGGATGGATGGCGGAAAGCGCCTTGAAGAGGCGGACGTCGTCCAGCTGGGCCAGTGCTTCGACGGAGTCGGCGGTGACTCCGGCCTTTTTCACATGTTCGAGGACCGTCTTCGTCGCTTGGGCGACCAGCTCGTGGGCCCATCGATCCCGGGACTGCTTGACGATCTCTTGGCCGGTGTACCGAACCACCACGACCGTCTCGACGCAGTGGGTGGCGTCGGCCAGAACCCGGGCCACCGATGTTCGGATCTCGGCCTTCCGCTCCGGCGCGATCTTCTCGCGGCTCTCCAGGGCCCGGCCGAGTTCTCGCATCACGTCGCTGCGTTCGAGAGTGATCTCTCCAGCCAGGGCTCGGGACACCTGCTGGTTGATCTCGGCCTTCACGTCCGAAGAGAGGTCGAAGGTATCGAGGGCCGTGGCGAGACTCTCCAGCGCCCGAACCCGAGGAATGAAGTTGTCGAGGGCGAGGTCGGTGAATTTTTCCTTGTAGGGAACGACTTCCGCATTTCGGTAGCCACCGTCGGCCGTGACCACGACCTTTGCCCCTGCGTCCCAGATTCGGTCCGAAAGGGTCTTGGCGGAAAAGCCGCCGAAGACCGGCGTGTAGATGATGCCCAGTCGCTTTGCGGCTTCGGTGAAGTAAAGCTGCTCCGGAATGTTCGGAAGGTTGAAGGCGACCCGGTCCCCCTTCTTCAGGCCGAGCGACCTCAGTACTTCGGCCCGGAGCACCGTCTCGATGAAGAGCTTTCGATAGCTGATGTGCTCTTCGTGGACAGGTCCGCCCTTGCCTTCGTTCTTGGAGGGATCCCAGCGGTCTCCTTCGAAGATGAAGGCGGCGCGGTCGCCCCGACCGGAGAGCAAGTGCCGGTCGACTTCGTTGAAGCAGGCGTTGGTCAGGCCACCCTGAAACCATCGGTAGAATGGAGCGTCCTGATCGGAGAAGGCCGTCGCCCAGGGCCGCCAGTCGGACGGCCGGGCCGTTCCATTGGATGGAGCCGGAGTTCCGTCGGCAGCAGACCAACCGGTCCAGCTGCTACTCTCTTGAAGCGAAACCCACTCGTTTCGCTCCGCGTCAAACCAATGGAGTTCCCTAGCCGCGATGCGGCCGTGAAACTCTCCGGGTTCTTCGGTTGCCGCACGGCGACGTGCCGCTTCGTCCTTCTCGTCGGCGATGATGCCGATCTCCAATGCTTCGACTGCCATGGTGTTGTTCGCGGAATTATCACCTACGCTTGTGACGCGATGGATTGAAGATGCACGTGAGCAAGATCGGACGGATCGCAATTGCGTTCCAAGTCGGCCCAGATTTCGCGTAAAATTTCCGCGAATTGTGCGCAATTGCAGCGGGGTGAGGCACCCTTGACCACGATATAGCCAAATTTTTCCTTCGAGGCAGACTAATCCGGATTTCAGGTCGGTTTTGAGCGCCTGCCGACTGGGGGTGGACCCCTGTCGTTCAGGACAGACGCCGGTAGGCTTGGGGCGTGTCCATCACTCGACCTGGATCGCCTCATCTCGGGTGGTCGCAATTCGCCCTCGACCGGCACCCGCCCGAAAAAGGCCACAGTCACTTCGTGGGTTCGCCCGAAGCGCTGCTGGATTTGGTGGCTGCACACTGGGCGGAACGGCGACCGGGCGCCGGGCGGAGCAGCCTGTCCGAAGTGGTGTTGGTCCCCGTGCCTTCGGAGCGGTTTCGAAGCAGCACGGTCTGGGTGGAAGAAATGACGGGGCTTCGGGCCGAGCTTCACCGTCGCACCCCGGAAGAGGAGCCGGTGGTCCGCGTCTTGGCCCGCGGTGAGCCGGAGCCTGCGCGCCATGCGAACGTGGTCCTCTACGAGAAGTCGGTGCTGGTTCAGAACGGTGGAGTCCGAAGCACCGATGCCGACTGGGAGGTGGTCGCGGTGCTGGCCGGAGCGGTGGAAGACGAGCCGATGCACCCCCTGACGATGGCGCGAAACTTCCTGGAGCGACCGGGCGGAACCTACGCACCGTACACGGCGGAACAGTTCGCAGAAGCCATCTGGTACTGGAGTCGCCGAGCGAAACGGGATGCCCTTGCCCTGGTGGACCCGCCCGAGTCCGTTTGAGGCCTCGGCGCGTCCCGCCCCTGGTTTCGTCGCGCCGGTTCCGTCGTAGCCTCAGGCAGCCGCACGTGAGCTGAATCGAACAGACGTCAGTCTTCCTCGGAACCCGGAGCGTCTGGCGCCGACGATTCGTCCACCACACGACTCACCCACCCGAGGGCCAGCATGAAGATGCCGAGGTCGTCCAGGAATCCGATGAATGGAACATCCGGCACGAGGTCCAAAGGCCAGATCAGATAAACCAACGCGCCCAAGAGCAACAGCTTTGGTCCCCAAGGGGTCTTTGGATTACGAAGAGCGCGCCAAATCCGCAGCGGGTGAAAGCCTATCGCGCGCCGTCGCGTCATGTTGCGAGCCAATCCAATCGATCCTTCGCGTCTCGGCTGTTCGCCCTGATGCGTCTTGTCAACCACCCGAGCACAATGGCAACGCCAACGAATGGAACAGCGCTCGACCCGATACGGGCAGCTGACGGCGCATCTGCAAGGTCAACCGAACGGCGAAGGGCCCATTGTGGCCCTTCTTCATGGATTTGGTGCGCCGGGAACCGACCTCGTCCCCCTGGGCGATCACTTGGATGTTCCCGGAGCCACGTTTGTCTTCTTCGAGGCGCCCCTCACCATGCCGCCGCCTTTCGATGCGGGTCGTGCTTGGTGGATGATCGACGTCACCCGTTTTCAGACAGCGGTCCTTTCGAACGAACTGCACGAACTCGAGCGACAGGAGCCGGAGGGCCTGACGGCCGCAGCGAGCCTTCTCAACGAGGCGCTCGACGCCATGCAGGCGGACCTCGGCCCTTCGCGGCCATTGGTGCTGGGCGGATTCTCGCAGGGATCGATGTTGGCCCTCGACCATGCCCTCAGCGGTCCGCGCCCGCTGTCCGGCTTGGTGCTGTGGTCGTCTACGCTGATCGCACGGGATAGGTGGACGGACCAGATGCGCTTTCGGGCCCAGCTTCCGTGTTTTCAGTCCCACGGCACGGAGGATCCGGTGCTTCCGTTCGTTCAAGCGCAGAAGCTTCGGAGCCTACTGGAAGACCACGGCCTCGACGTCACGTGGCGCACGTTTCAAGGCGGGCACGGCATTCCGCCTTCGGTGGTGTCGGAGGCGAGTGCATTCATGCGGAAGTGTACGGCGGGGCCCGGCCCGGAGTGAAGACGGCGAGAGCGACTCGACTCCGGGTAAGATTCTGGGCTAACAAAACGTCTTTACTGACTCACAATGGGTGCGGGCGGTCCGAATGAACGAGCGTAAAGGTGGGGTCCCGAACGTGACTGCGGTGGCGGACAATCAGATCAGCACCGCGGACCTCTTGGACCGCTTCGAAGTGTCGATCCTGGTAGTGGAGGACGACCGGGCAGATCTGCGCTGGATGAGTACGGTCCTGGGCGCCCAGCCCGGCACGTTCACGATCCAAGCGACCCAGACCCTCCGCGAAGCCCTTCAAACCCTGGAGGCCGGCGACTACGGCCTGGTGCTCTTGGACCTTTCGCTGCCCGACGCGGACGGTATCGATGCGGTGAGGGAGATTCACCACCGTCATCCCCACATTCCGGTGGTGGCGCTCACCAGCTTTGCGGATCAGCGGATGGCCCTGAGGGCGGTCAAGGCCGGAGCCCAAGACTTTCTGGTCAAGGGCCGGACCGACGGCGCGGCCCTGATCCACGCGATCCGGTACGCCATCGAGCGAAAGCGAAGTGAGTCGCGCCTGGCCTTCTTGGCCCTGCACGATGAGCTCACCGGTCTGGCCAACCGCACCCAGCTTCGGGAACGCCTGGAGCGAGCCCTGGATCGCTGCCGTCGGAGCGGCAACCGCTGCGCGGTCCTGTTTCTCGACCTGGACCACTTCAAGGACATCAACGACACCCTCGGGCACGACACCGGAGACATGCTCCTCAAGCAGGTCGCGGACCGCCTCCGAACCTGCGTTCGCTCCTTCGAGACCGTGGCTCGGCAGGGTGGTGACGAGTTCGTGATTCTTTTGGAGCATATCGATTCAGTGGAGGATGCGGTCGCGGTGGCGCGGCGTGTGCTCAACGCGTTGGAGCAACCCTTCGACATTCCCCAGTTGAACCGGCCGGTTCGGACCAGCATCGGAATCGCGACCAGCGAGTCGACCGATGATGTGGCTTCCATCGTGGAGAAGGCGGATCAGGCCATGTATCGCGCCAAGCAGGCGGGCCGTGGAACGTTTTCGGTGTTCGTACCCGACTCGGTTCAAGGCGAGCTCTCCCGGATCATCGAGGACGTCCCCGGACAGCTTCGGCGGCTCGGCTTTGCGCAGGTCTTCGAGCCTTGGATGGCCCTCGAGGCTCAGACCGTGGTGGCGGTGGAGGCCATGTTGCGCTGGCAACATCCCGTACACGGTCAGCTGTCCGGGGCCGAGCTTTGGCCGTTTCTGGACCAGGCCGGCGTCGCCGAGGCGGTGATGGACTGGTCGCTTCTGCGCGCCGCCCGGTTGGCCAGTCAGTGGGATGACGTGCGGCTGGTGGTGTCGGTGCGGGACCTCGTGGTGGAGGAGCGATTCGCAGAGCGGGTGATGGAGGTCTTGCGCCAGAGTGGTCTACCGGTGGGCCGGCTCGAGCTGTCCATCCGTGAGGATGCCCTCATCGCCAAGCGGGAGCGGACCGTGGCCCGCATGGAGCGGCTTCGAGCCTTGGGGTTGCGGATCGGAATCGACGACTTCGGGTCGCGTTGCGGTCTGGAAGACCTGGCTCGACTCCCCGTGGATACCGTGCGTCTTCACCAAAACCTCACCTCGGAGCTCGAGGGCCTTCGCCGTCGCCGCGCTCTGCTCATGGCGGTGGTGAAGCTGTCGCGCGATCTCGGCATCGAAACCTTCGTTTCGGGCGTCGAAACGATGGAGGAAGAGAAGATGCTGGCCGAGATGGGGTGCACCGGCCTTTCCGGCGACGTGGTCAGTCCGGCTCTTCCCAGCGGCGCGTTCGCCGCCTGGTTGTCCCAGGTTTCCGGATCGACCACCTAGATGAGCGCCTGAAGCCGTTCCAAGGCGCTCAGCAAGTCGGGTTTCAGTTCCAAGATTCCGGCCCAGGGGTCCTTCTTCTGGGCTTGCAGGCGACGGGGAACCGTCTTGATGGAAAACTTGCGAGGTTCGAGTCGAGACGTCACCTCCCGCCAATGAAGCGGCGTGGAGACCGGGGCTCCCGGCAATGGCCGCACCGAGTACGCCGACACCAAGAGCTTTCCGTGTCCGTTCTGCAGCACGTCGACGTAGATCCGGCCCTTGCGGGCCTGGACCATGCGGTCGATGGTGGCGATTTCGGGAAACCGCATCACCGCGACCCGAGCCAGCAGCAAGCCGAGCTGCGTGGTTTGTTCGAAGGTCAGCTGCCGGCCGAGCGGGACCAAGACGTGGAGGCCGGTAGCACCGCTGGTCTTCGGCATGGAGGGCAGTCCGATCTCATCCAGCAAACGATGGATGCCGCGGGCCAAAGCCACAACTCGAGGGAACGGCGCACCCTTCGGGTCGAGGTCGATCACCAACCAGTCTGGCGTGGAGAGCGATGCCAGCCGACTGGCCCACACATGGAGGGGAATCGACCCGGAGTTGGCCGCGTAGACGAGGGATGCCTCGTCGTCCAGGACCAGGTACTCGATCTCGCGCTCGGCGTGTTCGCTCCACATGCGGGCCCGCCGAAGCCACTCCGGCGCGAACCCGGGCGTATTCTTTTGAAAGAAGTGTTTGCCTTCGATGCCGTCCGGATAGCGCGTGAGCACCGCCGGACGGTCCCGAAGCAACGGGAGGAGGGCCGGACTCACGCTCCGGTAGAATTCGATGAGGTCCCCTTTGGTCCATCCGTCCTGCGGCCAGAAAACTTTCTGAAGATTGACGAGGCCCACCTTCCGCTCCGAGTCGTCGCCCTTCTTGGCTGAGGAGGCCGATTCCCGCGCATCGGCCCCCGAGGTCGCCTCGTCTTCCCTGGACGTCGGTTCGGTGCCGGTCGTGGCCGGATGGTCGACGGAAGACCACGATTCTCGGCGCAGCGACTCTGCCGATTTGTCCGGCCGGAGGCCGAGAAAGACGGGTTGACGCAGGATTCCGTCCTCGCTGCGGTGGAGGTACCGAACCTCGGCCACCAGCACGGGCCGTGTCCACGTGGCATCCTCTCGCGCGGGAGCCCCGGTACACGGAGGCTCTGAAACCTCGAGCGGGTCGAGTTCATTCTTCAGATGCTGGAGGGATGCGTGGTCGAACCCGGAACCGACTCCGCCCGAATACACCCATTCATCCCCGGCGAAGCTGGCCAGCAGCAGTCCGCCGAATCCGGTCCGAAGGCCCCGGGGGGCGGTGTAGCCGACGATGGCGAATTCCTCGGTCCGCGTGAGTGGAAACTTGAGCCAGTGTGATGAGCGCCCCGAGACGTATGGACTTCGGCCGTCCTTGGCCATCATGCCCTCGAGGCCCATGCGCTCGACCTGCTCGAAGAAAGCAAGCCCTCTTTCATCCACGTGGTCCGTGAATCGGACCGGGCCGAGAGGCGGTACGACGTCCTTCAAGAAGTGCTTCCGCTCCCGAAGCGATAGCTTTCGGAGATCGCGACCTTCCAGCGAGATGAGGTCGAAGACGTAGTACGTCGCGGGAAGCTGAATCGAAGCTCGCTCGATGTCTCCCGGCTTTTGCAGCTGGACCCGGCGCTGAAGAAAATGAAAGCGCGGTCGCGCCTCTTCATCCAACACGACGACTTCCCCATCCAGGATGGCATCTTCGCAATTGAGATTTCGGAGACTCTTGACGATCTCCGGAAAGGCATGCGTCGAGTCCTTGCCGCTCCGAAAGCGGAGGCTGACCGCATCTTGCCGTTTGCGCGCCAAGAGCCGAAACCCGTCGTACTTGAGCTCGTAGATCCACTCCGGGTCGTCGACAGGCTCGAGGCCACGCTCTGCCAGCAGCGGTTTCGGAATTTGCCGGGGACCTTCGGGAAGGTGGGCGAGGGCCTCTTGCCAGGCCAGGCGTCGGGCTCGCCGCTCCGGAAGCGCCGCCACGTCCAATCCACTCACCACCGAGCGCTGGGACACGGAGCGGTCGAGGTCCGGCTGGCTCCACGCGTCCGGCTTTTTGATCAAGAGCCAGTTTTCCGACGTTTCATGTTTGGCCCGGGTGCGCACCAGCGTCCAGCGCCCTCGAAGCTTGTAGCCGTGAAGCTCGAACAGAAGCTTGCCCTTCTCGAGTCCTTCTTCGGCCGGCTCGAGCGCCACCCATCGGCCCTGATCCCACACGATCATCGAGCCGGCGCCGTAGTTGCCTTCCGGAATCACGCCCTCGAAATCGGCATAGTCCAAGGGGTGGTCTTCGGTCCGGACGGCCAGACGTTTGATGGACGGGTCGAAGGAGGGACCCTGCGGGACGGCCCAGGACTTCAGCGCTCCGCCGAGTTCGAGTCGGAGGTCGAAATGGAGACGACGCGCCGCGTGCTTGTGCACCACGAACAGCCCTCGGCGCGCTCCCGGCGGGCCGGAGTCACCTTGGGGCTCTGGCGTGGCGCCGGCCCGGCGCTTGGCGTGATAGGGCCCGAGTTCGCTGCTCATTTTCTGGAGCCTGGAGCCGCTTTTCCTTAGGGTCGCCCCATGGCACCCAGGGCGATCAGTACGGGCAACATATCGTTCGGTCTCGTGAACATACCCGTCCGTTTGTTCTCGGCTGCCAATCCTTCCGCCGGCATCTCGTTCCGGTTGCTCTCCAGGGAGGGCAATCGCCTCAAACAACTCTACGTTGATCCCAAGCAAGACGACAAGGTCGTGCCCCGGACCGAGATGGTGAAGGGCTACGAGGTCGCCAAGGATCAGTACGTCCTGTTCACCGACGACGAGTTGAAGGAGCTACAAGAACAGTCCACCCAGTCCATCGAGATCAGCGAGTTCTTACCGGAAGACGCGATTCCGAAGTTCTATATTGGCAAGGCGTATTTCCTCGGTCCCAACAAGGGGGGCGACCGAGCCTACGCGCTCCTCACCGAAGCGATGAAGGAAACGAATCGCTGCGCCCTCGCCAAGTATGCGGCCCGAGGAAAAATGTATCTCGTCATGCTTCAGCCGAAAGACGATGGGATGGTCATGTATCAGCTCCACTATCCAGACGAGGTGGCAAGCTTTGCCGACATTCCGAAGGGGGATGCCGAGGTGAAGGAGGGTGAGCTCGATCTCGCCAAGAAGCTCATCGAGCAAGCGGCATCGGAAACCTTTCGACCCGAAAACTACAACGACGAGGTCAAGGCCCGAATCGAGGCTGCGATCCAGCAGAAATGGGAGGGCAAAGATGTGACGCTCGCGCCGGAAGAATCGCCCAAGGCGCAAATCATCGACCTGATGGACGCTCTGAAGGCGAGTCTCGGCGCCGAGACGGAAGAACGAGAGGTTTCCCAAAAGCCCAAGGGCGTGACGAGCAAAAGAAGTTCGAAGAAGAGGTCTTCCTCTCCCAAGGCAAAGTCTTCATAGAAGAGGTATGACCGAGTACTCGGCGCGCCAGGCCGCGGATCTGCTCGGCCTTCCCGTGCGTCGCGTCCGCGCTTGGATCCGAGCCGGGCTTTTCGATCCCGATCCGACCTCGCCGTTCACCCCGGTTCAGAGAGAACCGAACGACCCGTCGAGCCCGCCAGAAGTCGAGGCGCTGCGGGAGGCCGAGCAAGTTCGGGAGGTCGAGGAAGTTCGGGAGGAGGCGGAGCCGGTTCTCCGTTTTCGAGACCTGGTGCTGCTTCGGACCCTCAAGGCGCTTCTGCAAAGCGAAGTCTCGCCCCATCGCATCCAGGCAGCACTCTCCCGGCTCCGCCACGAACTTCCGCCCGGTCGACCCTTGTCGGCGGTGCCGGTTCGGCGCGATGGCGGGTCGCTGGTCTACCGAGACGAAGGCGGTTGGTGGGACGTGGACAGTGGCCAAGGGGTCTTCGGTTTTCACGAGGGCGAGACCTCTGCGCCCTGTACGCCCTTGGCCGATCGCCTCCAATCCGACGCGATCCCACCTGGAGTGCAGGTCGACGGCATGTGCAGCGAGGACTGGTTCGAGCTCGGACTGGACATGGAAGGGCTCAGTCCGGGCCAGGCACGAGACGCCTATCGGCGCTGTCTCGAGTTGGAGCCGGAGCACGTTGGGGCCCGACTCAACCTCGGAAAGCTGCTCCTGGAAGAAGGCGTGTTGCCGTCGGCGGCGGCCCACTTTCGCATCGCACACCTCCTGGATGCCCAGGACCCGGTGAGTGCGTACAACCTGGCCTTGGCCCTGGAGGCGATGGATCGCTTGGAGGAAGCCTGCGCCCTCTTTGAAGAGGCGATCCGGCGAGACGAGACCTTCGAGACCGCGTACGTTGCCTTGGCCCACCTTCAGGAACGGCTGGGCCACCAGCAAGCTGCATTGCGTACTCTGGGGGCGCTGAGAAGACTGCGAGGGGAGCAGTAGATGGATAGACCGATCACCTGACCAGGCTCAGGGCCGCTGAAGGCTGGACTCAGCCCGACTCAGATCTGGCCGATGCGACCGGCGCTGCCGCGCGTATCCGACACCAAGGTTCGGAGGTGTTGTCGGGCTTCCGAGCGGGCGGCTTGATGTCGAGCCTGAATCAGTTGCCGCACCTCTTCCTCCACCGCCTCGGCGGCGGGCCCAAGGTGAGGCTGAACGCGACGAGACCGCACGAAATCCAGCAAATCCCAGGCATCGTTCAGCTCGCCCAATGCGTCCTGATGTCGCTTCAGTCCGCGCAGGACGATCCCCGGGTCCATGACGCTTTCGAGCAGGGGCGCGCCGAGCTCGATGGCGTAGCGAAGTCGCTTGATCTTGATGCGAAGACGATGATGCGCCCTACGTCGATTGGGCTGTTCGAGCGGTCGCCAGCTTTGCTGAATGTCGCGGCAACGCTGGTAGAGGTGACCCGCCACCAGATCCCGAAAGTGGATGTTCGAATGATGCGGAGCCTTGAGCAGGCGCCGAGCCAACCGCTCGTGCTTCTCCAGCTTCGACCGTGACCACTTGGTGAGGGCAGCCTCCAGTTTGCTGCGCCGGACCTCCTCCACGTAATCCTCGATGGCCGAGATGCCTCGGGCCGGCGTTTGGGCCATGGCCGTCAGCGCCTGAAGCTCTGCCCAGACCACGTCGAGCTCCCGCGCTGCCCCGAGGTCGCGCCGCAATCGGCGGATCCGTCGAGTGACCCGCTCCTTGTGTTCGCGCTTCTTCAGAAGTGGAGCGGCTAGCTCCAGGGCCTCCTGCAGGCGGCGCGTCGCCACGCGCACGTCGTGGATCCACTTTTCGTCGGGACCGACATCGCCCTCTGGCCGGGACCCCGCGGTGGCGTAAAGGAGGTCGACCGGCGGCTCGAGCAAATGACGCAGCAGCGCACTTCCGTGTTCGTCGGGAGCAGGCGCGGGGCGCGCTTCTTCAGAAAGGCAAGCCTTCACCGGATCACCCATATTGACCGAAACCATCGGCGGGTTCCAGCTGATTCGGAAAGATGGCGCCTTTTGACGGGGTCCCCCCACGATTGCAAGCCCTGTTGTCCATGGTCCCTCCCAGCGCGGCGCTGGCGGACATTGGGTGCGATCATGGACTCCTTCCGATTGCGGCGGTTCTGGAAGGGAGGGTTCAGTATGCGGTGGGCATCGACCGCACCGACGCGATCCTTGCACCAGCTCGACGAAGGTCCCAGGACTTGGGACTCCAAGGTCGAGCCGTCTTTCGGCGCGGCTGGGGTCTGAGACCGCTCGAAGAAGCCGAGGTGCAGTGCATTGTCTTGGCGGGGATGGGCGCGCGGACCATGGTTCAGTGCTTTCAGGCATCGTCGGAGCGTTTGCGAAGCATCGACACCGTCGTGGTTCAGCCCAACCGAGACGTGGCCGAGGTGCGACGATGGTTTTATGCCCACGGGTATCACATCGACTGCGAGACCCTGCCGGTCGTGGGACGCCGCGCCTTTCCCAGCATTCGGGCCCGGATCGGCGCGGCGCCCATGCCGTCAGACCTTGCGCTCCAGCTGGGACCTCGCCTGATGGAAGAGACCGCACTTCGGTCTCGACTGCTGGATTGGGCCCGCGGACTGCGCGAGCATCTGCTGCGCCTCGCTCGTCAACCGGGGTTTCGAGGGTCCGAGGCTCGAAAACTGGCCGAAAGTATTCTAACGTGGGAACGTACGAATGAGGCTCATGGAGTGAGCCGAACGTCCGATGGCCATGAATGAGGCGTCTGTCGACTTGAACACCCACCTCCTCATTGTCGACGGCTCGGCGGCGGGGACCGACGTGGCCCAACGCCTCGCGCATCGAGCCCGCGTGCTGCACGCCACATCGTGGTACGAAGGGCAGCAGCTCCTGCAGACCATCGAGTGTCCGGTGGTCTGGATTCACGCGGAGGACTTCGACCCGAGCGAACTCCGCCCGTGGCGCGGTCGCTCCGATGCCTCATCGGCGTTCGGTCAGCTCCTCTTGGCGGGCCCGGCCCCCACCCGCGTGCCAGAGGGCTGGACCGTCCGTCATCATTTTGACACCGCGCCATCCCCTGAGCTGCTGGCGGGTCTTCTGTTCGAGATCGCCCAAAGCTCCGGTTTGGTGGACGGGACGCCCCCGTACCATGTCTTGCTCCAAACGCTGGCGGCAGAGCGCGAGCGCGCCGCATCGCTCGAACGAAAACTCCACCACTCGGACCGCCTCGTCACCATCGGACACCTCGCCGCCGGCGTGGCCCACGAGGTGAACAACCCGACGTCCTTCGTGAGCGCGAATCTCTGCATCTTGGGAGAGAATCTCACCCAGATCGGGCAGGCGCTGGCCGGTCAAGGCGAGAGCGCTCCCGACGTCGAATCGCTCCTCAAGGATTGCTGGGACATCGTCAACGAGAACCTGGAAGGGATGGGGCGGATATCTTCCATTGTAAGGAATCTCAAAACCTTCTCCCGCCTGGAAGAAGGGATGGTAGAGATGGTCCATCCCAACCAGGTGATCAACGCCGCCTGTAACCTGGCTTTCCACCAGATTCGGCATCGCGCGAAGCTCGTCAAAAACCTCGGCGACGTGCCGGCGATGGCGATGGACCGAAACAAGGTGACTCAGGTCCTATTGAATCTTCTTCTGAACGCGGCCCATGCCATCCCGGAGGAACCCGGCGATCACTACATCAAGGTGGTGAGTCGTCGCGAAGACGACGCGCTGGTCATCGAGGTCAAGGACACTGGAGTGGGGATTCCAGACGCGATTCGGGAGCGCATCTTCGAGCCGTTCTTCACGACCAAAGGGCGGGACCGAGGAAGCGGCCTCGGCCTCTCTTTGTGCGCCGACATCGTGTCGCAACACCAAGGTCGAATCGATGTCTCCAGTGTCGAGGGCCAGGGAACTTCGATGAAGGTGGTCCTTCCCCTCGAAAACGGACTGACCCCGGGAGCGCCCCGCTCCAATCTGGACAGCGGTGACCTGCCGGAAGAGACGAGAAGGGCGCGAATCCTGCTCATCGACGACGAGCCCATGCTGCTCAAGGCGTTTCAGCGTTTCCTGAAGCGGGGCCACAAGGTGATCACCGCAGCGGGCGGACGGGAGGCGCTGGACGTCTTGGTCCTGGACCGCACGTTCGATGTCATCATCTGCGACCTGATGATGCCGGGCGTCGACGGGGTCGCAGTCTATCGGGAGACCGAGAAACTCCGCCCGGAGCTTTTGCCTCGATTCATCTTTTGCTCTGGCGGCACGTTCACGCCGCGGGTGGAGCAGTTCTGTCAGTCGATTTCAAATCCGCTCTTGGAGAAGCCGGTGAGTCCGCAGGAGCTGACCCGCGCCATCCAAAAGCAGCTGGACCGCCATCCTCCGGCCAAATCGTCGGACGACCTCCCTCCCAGCTTCGAGGGTGAAGACCTCGAGCCGACGCGCTCCTTGAGCTGAATCCGGGCCACCCGTCTCCGGCTTTGGCCCGGAATGGTATTCCGGGCCACCCGTCTCCGGCTTTCAGCGTGTCTTCTTTTTGCCGGTCGATCGGGCCTTCTTCTTGGCCGCGGTCTTCTTGTGGGTGGCGGTGGAAGTGCTGCGAGACCGGGTGGCCCGCGGCGCGTTGGAGCCGCCGCCAGCCTTGGATGCCGCGCTCTTGCCGCGGGTGGCGGTGCTCGGCGTCTTCGACGGGGTTGCGGCCGTGGTCTTCTTGGCGGCTGAGGCGCGACGCTTCGCGCCTGAGGTATCCCCGGATGCCTTGGGAGCCGCCGCCTTCTTGGTTCCGCCGCCCCGCGCCCCGGGTCGTGCTGGAGGCGCGGCGTCGCTGGGCTCCGCGGGGGCTGCCTCGCCCCCGGAAGATGACGGTACCGCCGGCCGCTCCGGGAGGGCGGCGAAGTACATGCGCATGGGCGTGACGTACTGATCGAGCCAGTGCGTCTCCATGAGGGGCACCAACGGGGCCGGGACGCCGGTGTGCAGGATGTTGAGCTCGGTGCTCCCGTCGGCTCGGGAAGAAAATTCGATGGCTACCTGGCTCTCTGCAGCATCCTTGGGAAACTCGCCGGACTCGAAGGTATGGACGATGCGGCTGCCGGGCTGAAGCTCAGTGAATACGCCGGTGTAGCCCCCGTCGCCGGCCCGAATGTGACCCCCGACGCGCGCATCGATGATCGTCTTCTTGCCTCCGACGAAACTAGTATGTTCCCGCTCGTCGAGCCACGCTTCGTACACGCGTTCGTGTCGCGCCGGAATCAGCGCCGAAACGTGAACGGTCTTGAGCTCCATGGTGTGCATCCTCTCGTTTCGGGGGCCGTGGTTTTCGCACCGTAGTGCGGTCCGGTAAAATCCGTCAACTTCCGCCCCAGCCGTCGGCCGTCGTTTCCGTTTGACTGCGAGGCCACCGGTTGGGTGGCTTGTCGGTGGTGGGCTGGGGTCTTTTGGGCGCGGTCTGGGGTGTCCTCGGGGTCGAGTTGATGCTGGGCGGAGCGGTTCTCCGTTTGACCCCGGTTGGATTGGAGCCTCTCCTGGAAGGCGGCTTGTCCGGCCTGCATCTTGCCGCCTACGCAGCCAGTCTCGCGTTCTTCCTGTACACCGAGGGCTACCGGGCGTTCCAGAAGGGCTTCTCGCCCCGGGTCGCGGCCCGAGCGCACGCCCTTCGTCGGGCTCCGACCTGGGGCCGGACCCTGTTCGCGCCGCTGTTCTGCATGGGCTTTTTCGGCGCCAGCGCCCGTCGCCGACGGGTGACGTGGCTGCTCACGGTCGGTCTCGTGGGGCTGATCCTTTTGGTCCGGATGGTCCCGCAGCCGTGGCGGGGTGCCATCGATCTCGGCGTGGTGGCGGCCTTGATCTACGGCATGGTGGTGTTGGCGTGGTCGTTCGCGGTGGGCTTTTACCGCCCGCTCCCCGTGGGTCCGGATCTGCCCGAGGACGAAACGGACCGCCCAGATGGGGTCCCGCTCCAGCCAGACCTGGAGGCCCTGCGGGGTGAGGCGGCGTGACCCCGCCGTCGGGATCGTGCTGGGTTTCTATGCCGACTTCGAGGGTTCCTCGGACTTTCGCTCTTCCCACAGGACGCGCGCGTTGATGGTGGCGACATCGAGTTCGTACTCCGACACGCCCCGTAACTGGTAGTCCTTCCGAACCGCCGCGACGCCGTCGTTGGACAGGGCACCCTGAAAGCGCAGGACTTCGGCCAGGGTCAAAAACGACGACGATCGAAAGATGTGGGGCTGGTCCACCCGGGGTGCGTTCCGTCCGTGCTGGATCACGTAGATGCCTTTCACCCGGGATGGGTCGTGAACCGGAAGGGTTCCGCTCAGGGTGAGGATCCGCTGGACGTCATCATCGTGCACCCGATGGTCTCGAAGCTCCAGCGCCAGTTCCCGACCTCGATGGCCCTCGATGATCCTTTGAAACATCCAAAAGATCACCTCATCGATCTCGGCGTCGTCCCCGAACAGGCGGTATTGGACCCCGGGAGGAAAGGCCCGGTGGTACCGCAAGAGCGCCTGCAACTTGAAGCCGACCTGGCGACTGACGTCTTGCGGGCGAAGCGCCAACACCAAGCCCAGCTGGTCCTTGAAGGTGAGGCCGTCGTAGTTGACGCCGTCCATGGACATCTTTCTTTCGATCACCGACCGCATTCTCTTGGGGCTGCCGCTGATGAAGTACAGGGGGGTGAGGGCGCTGGAGCGGCCGGGGCCTCGCCGAAGAGCGCGGATGAGGGGCACCGACCCCGGGAGCGTCCGCTTGTCCAGGGCCCATTCCAACGGGATTCGGACGAGGCCCTTGAGGGAAGAGAAGTGGGTGTCCAGGTACGTCTTGTCGATGTCCCAGATCAGAACGTCGCCCCGATAATCGGCCGGCAGGGTTCTCTGGTTGGTCTGGTCGATGAAGTCATTCATCACCGTGTTCACGCCCGAGTCGTGCGTCCGGGCTGGTTGAAGGGTCGCTTGAGGAGAGCTTCCAGCCGGCTGCTCAGGCCTTCGGCCGGACTCGGGAGGTCGAAGATCTCTGAGAGCGCGCGGGCGACCGGAACCTCGACCTCCAAAGCATGGGCCTTTTCCACCGCCACGCGGGCGGTCTGGATGCCTTCCAGGGGCAAGTGGGCCTTTTGCCGTGCTGCGTCCAGCGTGAGCCCCTGGGCGAGGTCTTGTCCGAGCTGTTCGTGTCGGTCGGACCGAGATTCCGAGCGAGGAATCAGTTCCCCCCATCCGACGATGCCTTGAAAGGTTTCGGGCAATCCGCCCATGGCGATCCCCAGGCAGCGAGCCTCCATCATGCTGTGTCCGATGAGAAGGCCGCGGGCGGTGTCGCTCAGTCCGGCGCCTTGGGCCAAGCCGGTGAGGATGGACGAGATGTGTCCGTAAGCCCCCCCCACCCCGAGGCCGACCAAGTCTTCGATGGGCTCGATGGTCACGCGGTCTCGGGGCACGATGTCCGAGACCTTGGCCACGATCTCCCGAAAGCGCGTGGCCAAGACCACCGTGGCGTGCCGCTCCGAATCAAACTCCTGCGTGTGAAGCGGTCCGCCGAGGATCCCGAGCTTTCGCACGCAGGTCAGGCTGCGCACCGTCTCGTGGGGCAGCTCGAAGTGGGCGCGGGCGCCCCGGGCGGCCACCACCACGCAATCGTCGCCTTTCGCGAAGGGGGCATAGGCTTCGCAGAGCGCCGCGAGCTCGTCGGCATTGGCGCAGAGCACCACGATTTGAGCCCCGAACAACG
This sequence comes from Myxococcota bacterium, assembly GCA_050331295.1. Classification (GTDB taxonomy): domain Bacteria; phylum Myxococcota; class Kuafuiibacteriia; order Kuafuiibacteriales; family Kuafuiibacteriaceae; genus Kuafuiihalomonas. Next base: position 501,741 of record JBHJGZ010000001.1, read on the forward strand.
CCGCCTCGAGGGACGGCGCTACCTGCACCCAAGGCGCCGGCGGCACATCGCAAAGCTGCGCCACCAGTTCCCCCATGGCGTGGGGCGCGAGGTGAGCCACCGCCTGGCCGAGCTCGCCTTGACCCAGCAGACAGACCCTCATCGGCGGACCTTCCTGAGCTCGGTTCGATTCATGCGACGTGCCTCTCCTAAAACTCTCGGGGCCGGAGGCTTCGATGGTCCTCGGTGAGCACCGGCCGGTGCACCCCGACCGGATAGCCCTCCAGTCGATTCTGATAATACAGAAGCAGGCTGGTGTCCGTGCCCAGCACCCGGTCCCCGCGTCGTTCGGCCGCCGGCCGGGTATGGTATTTTGAAAAGTGCGCAAGACCGTCGGACACCACGTCGTCTGCGGGCTGGCGGCACGAATCCCCGACCCGCACCTGGCGCTTGGACTCGAGCTCCGAGAGATCGGCCAGGATCCGCTCGGTTCGCTCGTACAGGTCCAGCATCGGCACTTCGTCCTCACCCCCGTGGGTGCGGATCAGCTGAAACACTCCCATTTTCTGGTTTCGGGCCCGGAGCGCGTCGAACACCGCCCGCGCCGTGACGTGGGTGGACTCCAGGACGTTGTCTCGAAAGAACGCGTCGCTGATCCGTTCCGCCGCCTCCTTGGTGTACTCGCTGTCGCGGTCGTCCACTTCCGATGGCTCCCCATTCACGTGCGTGTAGCGAGCGATGTCGATGGATCGGCCTTGAGGGTCGAGGCTGACGCCGTCGTCGTTCACGGGGTTCCCGAACGGATCGATCCCTCGGCTGATGGTGATGTGGATTCGAGAGTCGAGACTCACCAGTTTGGCCAGGAAATCCAGAATCTGCCGGGGACGGCTGAATTCGTCGTCCTCGATGATGTAGCGGTTCTTGCCCACCGCCGAGAGGAAGTCCGAGATGAGGGTCTCCGCCTCCAGGACGAGTCGATAGGAGATCGTGGCGGGCACGATGTAGACGTTGGGGCGCTCCGCATTGCGGGCGAGATTTTGAATGTATGCGGAGAGACCGGTCCCCAACAGCCCGAGCTTCAGGCGACGCTCCACTGCGCCGGCCCGAGACCGGGTCCCGCCAGGGAAGAACAGGTTGTCGTAGCCGAACTCCAGCGTGAGGGTCGCGTACTGCTTGAGCACCTCCTTGTAGAGCGGGTCGTTCTTTTTGCGGTCGACGGTATAGGCCCCGAGGTTGTGCATGAAGAAGCCGAACAAGCGGTTTCGGAACAGGTTCAATCCGGCCCCGTAGACGAACGGCGGGAGGCCGAGACGGTAGAGCGCATATCCCATCACCACCGAGTCCAGATTGCTCAGATGGGTGGGCACCAAGATGACGGTCCCCTTTTCCCTCAGGCTTCGAAGGTGCTCGATCTCGCCCTGGATGGTGACGCAGTCGTCGAGGCTGGGCAGCGACGGCAGGCGTCGGGCCAGGGTGAGGGGCGAGACCGCGTTCAGGACCATCCCCATGGCGGGAGGGATGGCGCGGGTCACCAAGGTGTAGATCCGAGGGTCGAAGTGGCCCTCAATCTCCCCGGCGTAGTGGTTGACGGCTTCCTTAAGGAGTCCGAGCTGATGGGCGTTCGGGGAGCGGCGGAGCTTCTGCTGAAGCTCGTTCCAGAACTGTGTGTCCCTCGCGTGGGCCGGCGAGCCCCGATCTTCGGCCAGTCGCCGGCGCTCCCAAAAGATGGATTCCTCCAAGATCTCGCCGGCGCTCCGGGTCGTGTTGTGGGCGACGGATTCGGAAACGCGCGCGATCAGCTCCTGACGGAGCCGCGGCAAGTCTTCCCTGCGGGTGACCACGCGCCTGCCTTAGATCACCCTGAACCGAGAGGCCAGGTGAAGTCCGAAGATCGCGGGGATGCTTTCAGGCCGGCGCGTACTCGTAGTACTCGATCCCCAGGTCCTGAAAGCCGGGGCTGTACGTCTCGCCCACACGCGCGATGAAAAAGCCCCGGGTCGACCCATCGATGTCCAGATCGATGCCGTCGTGGAGCGACTCGTACTGCTCTTGGGTCAGCTGGATGGGATCGTTGTCCAGGGCGCGCCGGAAGCCGATACGCCGCGCGGCGTCCTGGTAGCCTTCTACCGGAAAGAGGGGGATGGACTCGGCGGCGTCACCGCTGCCGTAGCCGATGCCCACCATGGGCTTTCCGGCGATGTCCCGGTCTTCCGATTCGGCCTGCTCGAAGCCCGCGGCCAGCCACGCGGGGAGGGCGGCGGAGTAGAGGTTGCCGAGGTCCATCATCGCTTCGGAGCCGAGCCCCATCTTTTCGGCCAACAGGGTCCGAAAGCTCTGTTGCTTTCGAAGCACGCTGGCCACCGCGCTGGTGGCGACATAAGGATTCACGGGCTCCTCGCCGTCTCGAAGCCCGCCGAAGAGGTCCGGACTGGACGTCGACTCGGTCAAGACATCTTGCAGAGAGACCTGCGCCTTGTCACACAGAGCTTCCAGCTCTTCGTGGTGGTTTTTGCCGTGGGCCATGCCGCGCACGTAAAGGAACGACATCGCCTGGATCGGCATCATCTTGTACGGACGGTGAAAGAAGATGGCCTCGACCTGCCGGTAGAACTTTCCAGCGCTGATCTCTTGCTTTTCCAGCATCGCCTCCACCGCCCTCATGGTTTCGTCGAGGTACGCGAAGGTGCTGTACTTTCCGCTGAACACCGGGAAGTCGGCCACCCGCCGGCAATTCGGCGCATAGGCCTCCATGAAGTGCCGGGCGAAGGGCTTTCGAAAGTCCGGTCCGCGATAGTCGGAGGCGCTTCCGCTGCGGGCGAGATCCACGGTGAAGAGCTTGGGATGGGCCTCGACCAGCATGGCCACCGCGCCGGCCCCCTGGGTCTGTTCGCCGCTGGAGCCGCGCTCGTACTCGGCCACGTCGGAGGAGACCATGATGGCCTGCCGGTCTTTTCCGTCGGTGGCGACGTACCGGAGCGCACTCTTCAGGCCGTAGATGCCCCCCAGGCATGCGTGCTTGAATTCCGGCACCTCCAGCTCCCGACTGAGGCGAGGGCGCCCGATGGCGTCCAGAGCCCGGTCCACCATGCCCCGTACGATCACTGCGCCGGCCGCATTGTCGGTGCTGGACTCGGTGCCCAGGGCCAGCATCCCGATCCGCTGCGGGTCCACGTCGTTGTTGACGATGAGCTCGAGGACCGCGTTGGCGGCCATGGTGTACATGTTCTCTTTGGGGGTGAGGACCCGAAAGCTTCGGCCCACCACCGCTTGGACCTTGGACCAGTCATTGTTGGTCCAGGCACACCAGTCCTCGAGGGACACACGTGGACGCGGGACGGACAGGCTTGCTGCGCTGACGCCAACCATAGGGCGTACCAAGAACGCGGGAAGGTGTGGGTCAACCTACCTAGGGGGCCCGGCCCGGAATGGAATTCCGGGCCACCCATCTACGGCCGCGGGTGCGGCCTGCGCGCCTTCGCGGCTTGCCTCGGGTCCCGGCCCGGAGTGAATCCGGGCCACCCATCTTCGCGCCCTTGGGCGCTGCGCGCCTTCGCGGCTTGCCTCGGGTCCCGGCCCGGAATGGAATTCCGGGCCACCCGTCTACGGCCGCGGGTGCGGCCTGCGCGCCTCCGGCTTGCTTCGGGTCCCGGCCCGGAGTGAATCCGGGCCGGGCCTCGGCGCGGTGGGGGCGCCGAGGCCGACTCGCAATCTCATCCCGCCCGGCGCAGCTCGAAGCGGCTCAGGATGCCATCTCCGTTCAGGTCCATGCGGACGAACTCCCGCCGCGCTTCTCGGAGGTGCATGCGTCGGAGGCGCGCGACCGTCACCACCCGCTGGCCTCGAAACGCCCGTCGGAACGGGGCATCGACGCCGAGTCGGCTGGCTCGGCGAGCTTCCCAGCGCGTCACTAAGCCGTCGCGGTTCCGGTCCAGAAAGGTGATTTCCCGCTCGAAGTCGAGGTAGCGGGCGCGGACGAATTCGGGACGCGTGACCGCGATCCCACGGCGCCGGACAACCCGTCGAGCGGCTGCCCTTCGGCCCGGCACCGCCCGTCGGCCCGGGATGTCGCCGCGCTCCACCACCACCACATCGCGCCCGCCGAAGCCTCCGCGGCCCGGAACCGCTTCCGCGGTTTGGCTCAGGGCCAAGAGCCCCGCGCCCAGAGACAAACCGAACATCACATTCTTGATCTTCATCATCGTACCTCCGGGCGAACCCAGCAGCGCCGCGCCACCTTCGTCACCCACGCTGAGAAAGACGAACCACCCAGCAAGAAATTCGAAGCCGCCATGCAGAACAAGGACCGAGCCTTAGAAACCGCGGTCAGGGTCACTGCGGTTCCGATGCCTGCAACAAAAGTTGTCCAGACACAGTTGATTCGAGATGGCGGCGGCGAAGCGAGAGGTATCCTTCCGCTCTATCGTCGTTCGACAATCAATCTTTCACGTGGACGAGGCGTCGGAGGCCACACCGTTCAGCGCGCCGATCATCGCCAACGCGAGCGTTCTCGGCAATTCTGACGAGCCAGGATTCGGAACGCGGGGATTGTTCGTCTTGGATGGATTCTCGGGTCAGGTTCATCGCTCTGTTTTCACAGACGACGTAGTGGCCGGCGGTGCTTTCGACGACGGCTGTCTTCTGATTCGAGACTCTCTCCCCGCCGGGCTTTCGAATGGTCGACGTGGTGTTCAATTGTTCTGGGGCGACGGGAATGGCCTACCAACTCCTCGTCAGCCTTAGCGGTCCGGATGCGACGTTTCTCGGGTCCTGCCTGTGGAGACCTTGGGACGAGTTTGCCCCCGAAGCAATGATGGTCTTCGACTCCAAGACCGACAAGCCGAGCTTGAGATTCAATCGGGCGGCGATGGCAATGGCCTGAGCGCACCTTGGTGACGGCCGGGAACGACTCCGGATGATGGTCGGACGAGCCGACTTTCTGATTTGACCGGGCCTTGGCGGGTCGCATATCCGCCTTGCGGACCGGTGCGAAGGCCCACCTTGACAGAGACATGACCGAAACCAGGCGTCTTCATGCCGCGTGGCCGACCGTTCTGGCCGTGGCGGGTTTGACCGGAACCTTCATCGCCGACCGAGTTCTTGTCGGGAACACCCGAGGGGTGGTGACGGCGCTCGGGGCCGCGGCCTTGGCAACGGCCCTGACGGCCCGCCTCTGGGAGCTGCGCACGACCCGGTCTCGGCCGCTTCAGCTCCGGCTGGTATGGGCCCATGGGGGGCTGCTGCTCGCTTTTGGCTTTTATCTGGTCACGCAGCTTCTCCCCCCCGAGCGCGTCACTTTGAACCTTGCGGCGTGGTCGTCCTGCCTCTTCTTGGCGTGTGTGTCCGGCGTACCCTTGGTGCTGGTGGAATGGGCCATGGCGCCGGTGGCGCGAAATCCGGTGGTGGAGCGTGCTCGCGCCGACCACGCGTGGGGACGGGCGTTCGGCTTTGCCCTGCTCGTGCCCCTTTTCGGGATGCTCAACTACCTTTGCGCGGAATCCGACCGGGTCTGGTTTTTGGCCGACGGTGCCCAGGCTCGACCCAGCCCGCAAACTGAAGACTTGGTGGCGAACCTGACGGAGCCGATTCAGGTCCGGCTCTTCTACCCGCAGCCGAGCGAGGTCGCGGACCGCTTGAGCACCTATCTTGACCGGCTCACGCGGTTGAATCCTCTTCTCGAGGTTGAGCGGGTCGACCACGCGGTGGACCGAAGCCTTTCGGAGGAGCTGGGTGTCCCCAGCAATGGCGTGGTCACTGTCTCCCGAGAGGGACTCGTTCGACGGTTGGGGGTTGGCCAGTCGCTTCGCCAGGCCCGGGACAACCTTCGGCGCTTCGACCCCGCGTTTCTCGAAGCGCTTCTCTACGCATCGGCCCCTCGCAAGGTCGCTTACTTCGTGACCGGTCACGGCGAGCGACCGTACGACGCAGAAACGGACGGACAGGGTCGACCTGGCGTGTCGTTCCTCGCCGAGAAGCTTCGCGAGCTTCAGTACATCGTGCGGTCGCTGAGCCTGACTGGGTACGGACAGCGGCTGCCAGAGGACGCGGAGCTCGTGATGATCATGGGTCCTCAGCGCCCATTTCTCGAGACCGAGCAACTCGCGTTGGCCCGCGGATTGGCCGACGGGGGCCGGATCATTCTCGCCCTCGAGCCGGCGCAGGTGTCCCCCGCAGAGGCATTCCTCAACGCGGTGGGCCTGACCTTCGACCCAACCGTTTACGCCAACGAGCGTACCAACGTGGTCCTGACGCGGAGCGAAATCGACAAAACAGCCCTCATCACGAATCGCTATCTCCGCCACCCGCTGACCGAGAACCTACGAAGAAACAAGAAGGCCCCGTTCATCGCGTTCGGCGCCGGGAACGTCGACAAGACCTTCATTCCCAAGGGCTTGAACGGAAAGCGAATCATCACCGGTATGCCGGGAACGTTCCCGGACCAGGATGGTAACTTCGCCCAAGGTGGAGACGAACCCTCCAAGATCCCCACCCTTGCCATGAGCTTGGTGGTGACCAGCACAATCAGTCCGGATGAAGAAGGGCGAATGCTCGTGCTCGCCGATGTAGATGCGTTCGCGGACGAGCTCCTGAAGGCGGTCCAAGGCAACCTTTTGCTGTTTCGCGACGCCTTGATCTGGCTGCAGCGTTCAGACCGGCCTTTCATCGACCTACCGGAAGACGACGACGTGCGAATCATCCATCGAAGAGAAGAGGACGCTCTCATCTTCTATGGGACGACGTTTGGGGTTCCGCTCTTGGTGCTGGTCCTCGGGTGGTTCGTCCAACGGAGGCGCGCTTGAAAGAAAACCGGATTCTCTTGGCTGTCGTTGCCGTGACCGGAGGCATCTTCTTTTGGACCCTGACCGGCGGAAAGAAGACCCCTTCGGGAGCCGTGCCGCTCAATCGCCTGTCGAGCCTCGAGGTAGCCGAAGTTCAGGTGGACTCGTCCACGGGAACCTACAGCCGCGTCCGTCTTCATCGAGAAGAGGATTCCTACGGGGAGGGCTGGTGGTTTGAAGAGCACGGTAGGTCGGTGAGGCGCTATGTCGCGAACTTGGATGTCGATATCCTTCTCGACCGCGTGACGCCGCTGTCAGCGAAGCGAACCCTGGGTCAGCGGATGGCGGAGCGTCTGAAGGAGATCCTGCTGGATCCGCCTCTATACAAAGTGTCGATCACGGACCGAGCGGGTCGGACGGATGTCTTTCACGTCGGCGATCGAACCATTCGGCGACCCGGGGCAGATCGATATCTGCGCCGCCCCGAAAGCACCGAAGTGTTTCTGGTGGGGCCGGAAGTCGTCGAAGACTTCCTTCCACCCCACCGCTACCGGCAAGGCCTGTTCGTTCAGCATCTGGCGGACGAGATGGAGCGCGTGACAGTAAGGGCCAATGGTCGAACAGAAGTGTTCTACCGAGAGAAGGCGAGGCGTTCCGAGGAAGCCTTTTGGACCCGAGCGCGGGAACGGGATCGCCGAGCGAAGGACGTCGATGAGTTTGTCACGCAGATTTATCGAATGCGCGTTTTGGACTACGTCAGTGATCCACCGCCTGAATCAGAGCTTACGCCTGTGCTGGAGGCCGAATGGCTCTCTGACGAGCAAACCTCGGAGGTGGTCATCCTCAAGAAGCACGCCGAAGGCGATGCACTCACCTACTACGGTCGTTCGAGAGCCACACGAGGTACTTGGGGTACGATCTTTACGGCTATCGGAAAGCGGATCGAACGCCAGATTGAGCGCGTGATGAAACGTTAGAGGAAGGTCCAAGTGAAGCTCAGTGCCACCGTCGGCCCAACACGGAAGGCTCGGAATGTCACTGGCTCAGGGTCTTGATCGGTCTGCTGTGTGAGTCGGACCTGAGCGTTGGTCAGGTTCTCGCCCGTCAATCGGAGCCGGCCATTCTCCCAGATCCGCCACTGCCAGCTGACATCGAGTCGCTGAATGGGCACTTGAAAAATGTCGGGCTGGCCCAGAACACCTACTCGCTGAAGGCGGTCACCAATCGCGTTGAAGGTGACGGTCACATCGTGCATCTCGGTATTGAGTCCCAGCTGAAAGTTCACGATGTACTGAGCTTGGCCGGCCAACCGACGCTCCAAGCTCGTCACCTGCGCCGCGTCCTCCTCGGGAATGGTCACCTCCGAATCGAGGATGGCCGCGTTGCCCGATGCATAGATGTTCTCGAAGATGGACGGCCATCCGAACCAATCGACGAAGTTGCCGAATTCGAACCGTCCGCCGAATTCGACGCCGATAACCGTTGACGCATCGACGTTCTGGAACGTCGCGATATCTTGGCCTCCGCTATCGAAGCTAAACACGCGCTCGATCGGGTTCGTGTAGTCTTTGAGGAAGACACCGACACTCACCACCTCCGTTGTTGAGGGATACCATTCAAGGCGTACGTCGTAGCCGTCGATGACGGTGGGAATGAGGTCTGGGTTCCCCAGAAAGACCTGACCCTGGTCGGGGTCGAAAAAGTTTGCTGCCACGATTTCATTGAGAACCGGCCGCGACAGAGACCGACCGTACGCGGCACGGACTTGAAGCTGCTCGAGCGCAAACCAAGTTGCCGAAGCTGAGCCGAGGACGTTGCCTTCCTCGAACCCGGTGATGTCAGGTGGCACCTCGGGCTGCGTGGAACTGACCGCTGCGGTTTCGAAGAAGGCCTCTTCGTATCGAGCGCCGCCCACTACGCGGACGACGTCGCGACCGGTGCCCCCGATGGGATCCTTTAGGGTCATGTCGACCTGACCGAACACACCCCAGATGTCGCTCACTCCGTCGTAGTCGTCGGCGCCAATCACGGAGTTGTCGAGAATGTTGAGAGTAATGCCAGTTTCCAGCGGATCGAACAGCTCCTCCGCGTTCTGATTGAATGGATCCGCAACGTTAGCGATGGGGCTCCAGAAGAATTCTTGCGCCCCGGCAACACGATCCAAGAACTCGCCGTCGCCGCCGAAGGACGGCTTGATTCGGAGCAGGTTCTCCTCGGCGTAGAACATCGGGAATGCCATGCTGGCACCGAAGCTGAATAGTGTGTCCTCCACGAAGCTGTAGTTTCGGGTCAGGCCACCTTGGTTTTGAATCTGAAACTCCGGTGGTTCGATACCGACTTCGGACTGGTAGGCGTAGGTACGTCGGTCCGGCGCATCGCGCGTCGCTCGTGATACGAGCCCGCGCCAATCGATCTCCCATCCGAGTACGTCGTTCGAGATCAGGTCGAATTCGTGGTGTCCGATCACCTGCTGAACCAACAGAAATCGTTCGATCCACGACAGCAGGAACTCCTCGGTGTTGAAGACACCATCGCTCGCCTGTTGTGGTCCCGTCGTGATCTGCGTGCGCTGCTGGGTGGAATTGACGACGAATGTGTTGCTCGAAATCTGATGGCGCTCCCACTCGGCCGCTAGGGTGAGGAGACCGGAGAGCTCGATGTTGTTGTCGGTCCGATTCTCGATGGTTTCGTCTTGGATGATCAGGCCTCGAGAGCCGATTGCGAAGAAATTCTGCTCTCGGATCTGTCGTCGCCATTCGTTGTCGAAGCTTCCCGTCGCGATGAAGCCGAGGCGCCCATCACCAAAGATGCTCACACCCCCGCCGCCGGTGAGCGAAAGCTTCAAGTCGGGAGGAAGCGTTGTGCTCTCCGGATTGAGGATATTCGGAAATGTTCGTCCAACTTCGATGCCGCCGTCCGGCAGCGAACCCAATTCGAGCTGGCCGTCCATGGTAGCTTCGACCACCTCAGGGGGAATCGCTCGTGTTCCGTCATCCACACCAAAGAAGTCGTATGAGCCGCCTTGGTACGTGAGCCCGTCCAGGAAGGTCGACTCGGAGTTGTATCCCGTGCCGACCGACACCTCGGCAAAGCCTTCGTCTGGAACGCCGCGAGTGTTGAGTTTCACGAGCCCGGCTCCAAAGGCGCCGGGTACGTCGGGCGTATAGCTCTTTTGAACCTCGATGTTGCTGAGTACCCCGGTTGGGAAGAGGTCGAGCGGCGTGACGCGGAACAGGGGCTCGGGACTCGGGAGGGGTGATCCATTGAAAAGAATCTGGGTGAAGCGCTGGGGCTGACCGCGGACCAGCACGAAACGGCCATCCTCAACCGTGAGACCGGTGACGCGGGTCAGGGCTTCGGCGGCGTTGGAGTCGCCAGTGGCGGCAATCTGCTCTGCGCCCAAGATATCGCTGACTCCCGTCGCTTCGCGCTGCTGTTCGATGGCCGCTCCCACCGACCCCTCGATGTACGGAGCGGTCACCACGTATTCGGTCAGCTGGACGCCCGCGGGTGCGAGGGTCAAACTCAACGTCACTTCTTTGGCGGGAATGACGCGAATGTTGTCGATGGTTTGGGTCGCGTAGTCCGGGTGAATCACGGATATCGAGTAGGTTCCGGCCGGGAGCTCCACCTGGAACTTCCCGTCCTCGTCGGTTTCTGTCTTGACCTCGGTGCCACTGAAAAAGAGTCGAGCCCCGGCGATCGGCTCTTCGTCTTCCTCCGAAGTAATGGTGCCGACCAAAGCCCCAGGGGGTTGAGCGTCTTTTGGGCCTTCCACCTCGGGCTCGGTGGGTTCGCGTTCTCCAGCCAGGACTGAACTGCGCCCGGTGTTCTCGATAATGACATCAGGCTTTGAACCGTCCGGCTGGAGAGCGACGATGACGCGGACGACTTCGCCCGCGTCCGTGAGCAGATCGAGGTCCAAGACCTGCTCGCCATTCTCAAAGAGTGTGAAGTCCGCCCGACCGGAAGGAATACGCTGCAAAAGAAAACCGCCATCGTCGGTCCGACCGAACGACTCTCCGTTGACCTGGACTTCCACGTTGGAAAGCGGCGTCCCATCTCGCAAAACATACAGCTCGACGATGGTCTGCGGAGTCGAAACCCCCGACTGCGCCGCCTCGGCCAGCTGGATGAACGTTTGAAGCTCGACGTTTTCGATGTGGAGAGGCTGAGCGGTCAGACCGAGGCCTAAGACCAAAAGGGCAGTCGTGGTCATGTCACTTTCCTAGCGCGCAGATGGGAAGCTCAACACTTCCAGCGTTCTTCGTTGCAGCGCTCCATAGCGCGCCGGAGTTCAGCAGCTTTACGAAAAAGGCCGGGATCCGAAAGACCAGATAACAGCTCCTCTGTCCGGCTGAAATTTCCGGTCTTGAAATGGCAATATGCTACGGCGTAGCGAATGTTTTCGTCGCTCATGAGCCCCGCCAATCGAAGGTCCCGCTCCATCGCGGCCACTGCCTCGTAGTCGCCGAGGTCCAATCGAAGGGCGAGTCGCTGCTTCAAGCGCGTCTCACTGTTGGCGATGTAGCGGTTCAACGAGAGCGCGCGGTACAGCTCCTTGGCTTCCCGATAGTATTCCACCGCATCGATGAAAGCCTCCTGGGTCCCCGCAAACGCGACCCGCTCCATGAGCGTCGCCGCCGTCCGCGGTTGGTCGTTGCTGCCGTATACTCGAGCGAGTTGGATGCTCGCTCGGGGCTCTCCGGGGTTTCGAAGGCGGGCGAGCTCCAAAAACTTCAAGGCATCTTGGGTCGCCCCCGATTCGTACATGGCCGAGCCGATGGCATTGTAGTCACTGAAGTCAGCCTCGGTGCGAGCAAGGTAGGCCTGACCGAGCTCGGTGGCCGTCTGATACAGCTTGAGTTTGATGGCGTAGAATACTTTGCGCCGTAGAAGTTCGTGGTACTCCGGAAACCTTTCCTGTCCCAGGTTCAAGTACGACCACGCTTCGTCGTACCGCTTTAAATTCCAGGCCGCTTCGGCCCGAAGTGCAAAGGTGGACCGGATCTCGTTCGTCTTCTCGCCGGCTTTGGCCAGGGCATCGAGGCTCTCTTCGTATTTCTTGGCGTAGAAGTAGGACTGGCCTAAGTAGACGTAGAGCACGGGTCTCGGCTCTTTCGGGTTGCCGTCCTCGTCCTCTTTCTTGCGCTCTTCGGCGATCGAACTCTCGAAGTCGTCAGCGGCTTGCGCGTACAGAGACCGATTCAGCCGAATGATCCCCCGAATCAGGTGGAAGCGGGCGAGGTCCACGTCCTTGGCGGACGTGTCTACCTGATCGATGAGGACCGCGGCTCGGTCGTAGTTGCCGTCGGCGGCCAACGTCGCCGCCAGGTCGAGAAATTCCGAGTCGCCGGGACCGTCTCGCTTGGCCGCGTCCGCCGGGCTACTCGAAGAAAGCGTGGAAAGAACCAAACCCGCACAAACGACCATCCAGCGCATGTCACGTCCTCAGCTTGAAACTGATCTTCTGTCGAGCCCACGTCTTCACGGGCTCTCCCTTGTACTTACCGGGCTCGAACGTCCATTGGCGGATGGCTTCCGTGGCGACCTCATCGAAGGCGCCCGGCGGCTTGGACTCCAATACCTTGACCCGCTCGACGTTGCCTTGCTCGTCGATGAGAAGACTGAAGAGGACGTAGCCCTCGACGTTCTTTTTGCGAAGGCGCGGCGGGTAATCGATGGGTGCCTGACTCTGGGGAACCGGTTGGTCATCCACCGAGTCGCTGGTGTGGACGACGTCTTCCTGGTTTCCGAGAAGGTCCTTGGCCGCGCCACTCACGTCCTCCATCCCGAGGTTCGGGATGTCGACGGCGATGCCGCTGAGACCGCTGGTCAACGCCTGAAGCGACGGAGGCGGTGGTGAACTCGGCGCCCGTCGAGGCCTGGGCCGAGGCCGTTGCACCGCCTGCTTGGGCTTGGGCTTGGGCGCTTTCTTCACCTCGATGGCGGTACCCTCGACCACCTTCTGCTTTTCGGGCGGCTCTGAGAGCTCATTCATCACCACCACCGCACCAAGGACCGCGGTCGCGCCGAGGGGCATGACGAGGGCGGCCATGGCGTGACGACGCCAAACCGGCGCCTGCGGACCTTCGCTCATCGTCCGACCTCCTGTTCCGTGGCGACGCCTACATCCTGGGCGCCCGCGAGACGGGCTTGGTCGACCACCTCGACCAGCTTGTCCGCGGTGACGCCGGTGTCGGCCACGACCAGTACGTTCTCGGAGCTGCCGGCTTCGAGAAGCTCCTTCACGCGGCTCTGGATCATCCAGACGCGGATGGGCTGCCCATCGAGATACGTGCTTCCATCCCGAGCGATGTAGATCCGCACGGCCTTGGTCGAGGCGACCGTCGCGCTGCTGGCCTTGGGTCGGTTGATGTCCAAATCCATGTCTTTCACGAATGTCGTGCTCACCATGAAGAAGATGAGAAGGATGAACACCATGTCGATGAGGGGAGAGATGTCGATACCCTGTTCCCCTTGAGCTCTTCGTCGGGACCGACTCATGGTCAGGACTCCTTGCCGCTCAGTATGGCTTGGGCCTCATCGATGCGGCTTTCGATGAGCTGTTGGCGGAGTTCGAGGAAGTTCCGCATCACCAACCCGGGGATGGCGATGGAGAGCCCGAACTGCGTGGTCAAGAGCGCCTGCGAAATGCCGCCGGCGATGCCGCCGGACTGCGAAAACAGGGTCAGATTCCCGAGGGAGGCGAAGGTTTCGATCATGCCGGAGACCGTACCCAGAAGGCCGAGGAGCGGCGCCACCGCGACGATGACCTTGGCCAGGGTTTGAAACTTGTTGAGCTCGCGCCGAATCCCCATGAATTCGTATTCGAGCTTTCGCTCGATCTGGCTTCCGCCGGTTCGCAGCACTCGGACGCCCACCGCCGCCGCGCGCTCCACCGGGTCTTTCGGTGGCCGATCCGGATTCTCGAGGAAGAGATTGATGACCTCGCGGGGCCGGCGAGCCCCGCCTCGCCAAAGCAGCGCCATCCGATAGCCGATGGCATACCAGAGCGCCATCGCGGCCATGATGAGGGGCGGCATGACGTAACCTCCCAGCTCAACGTATTTGAGGAAGGCTTCCATCGGTGCAAATCAGTTGTTGGGCGCGGGTATCGGCGAACCGGACACCCCGGAGACCGTCGGGGACGACTCCACGTCGGGAGCCAATGTCACCAGCCGAAGCGCCGCTTGCTCGGCTTCGGACTCGATGCCGTCGGCCCACGACTTGAGGAGATTTCCGAGCAGCAAGGTCGGAATCGCGACGATCAGGCCCAGCTCGGTGGTGATGAGTGCGGTCGAAATGCCGCCCGACAGCAGCTTCGGGTCACCCGTACCGAACTTGGTGATGACGTCGAAGGTGGAGATCATGCCGGTCACGGTCCCGAGAAGGCCGAGGAGGGGAGAGACGGCTGCGATGACCAGAATGACCACCCCGAAACGCTGGATGTTGCGGCTCTCACCAAGCATCGCTTCCGAGATGGCTTCGTCGGCTTTGTCGGTTCCGTCGCGGAGGCTGGAGAACACCGAAGCCACCACGCGGGCCGCGGATCCGCGCATCGAGCGGGCTTTGTTCGCCGCGTCGCCGTAGCGACCCTCGCGAACCATGCCTTCGACCGCCTTTTCCACCTTTCCGGCACCCCCGCTGGCCTGTGAGAGGAGCAGGGCGCGAATGATGGCCAAGAGGACACCCAACAATCCGAGGCTCACGATGACCCATGCGATCATTCCGCCGTCGTTGATGTGCTTGTAGACGGTTTCCTCCGCTTCTTCGTCCACCCGGCGGTCCAGAGATTCGTAGAGGAAGACGTTGAGGGTCTTTGGAGGCTGGGCATTGGCGATGCCCTCTGCGTCCGACAAGTCCGATTCGCGCCACACCTTGAGTTTTCCGCCGCCGGCCGGTGCCAACGCGCCGCCGCCGCGGTCACTGACGCCGAAGGCCGCGATGCGGCCGAGGTGCGTCACGGTGCCTTCTACTTTCGTCCCATCGGCCAGAAAGAACTCTCCGCCTTCTTTCTGATAGATGGACGACAACTGACCCAGAGTCTCGATGGCGGAGGAAAAGACCTTCGTGATGTATTCGGGTGAAGGCTCGTCGCCTTCGAAGTCCGCCAAGTTGACGTCGTAGTCGCGGAGGCTGACCCGAGCCTGGTCCAGGGTCGCTTCGATGAGCTGCTTCTCGTCGGAGGAGGACTGAGCGGCTCTATCGGCGTCGTTCACCTTTTGAGTGACGTCCTGAATCGTGGAGTCGAGCCCGAGGATCCGGCTCTCGAGGGCGCTAATCCGACCCTGTACCTGCGCCTGTTCCCGCTGGGTTCGCGATTCGAAGTCCTCGATCCGACGCTGCAGTTCCCGCTTCTGGCCGGAAAGAAAGGCAAACTCTTTACGATATGCCTCCTGCAGGCTCTCCTCGTACCCCTTTTGCTCGGGAACTGCCGCCTGCGGAGCCGGGTTCTCGGTTCCGGCAGCCTGGGGTTGAGGCGCGTTCTCCTGCTGAGCCTGGGCCACGGACAGGACGCCAAAACAGAACGGCATCGACAAGATGAAAGCTTTCACTGGTTGCCTCCGGGAGGAAACGGAATGGTGTAGTAGCCGGTTCGAACCTGTTTCTCGAAGTTTTGAAACAGGTTCTCGATCTGCTCGGCCGGCGCTCCGGAGACGACGACGTAAGACCAGTCATCGCCCGCTGGTTGAGCGTACCCGAACTTCCCGTCCGATGTCCGAAAGTAGAGAATCATGCTGCCAAGGCGGAGTACGTCCGAGAGTTGCTCGTCGCCTTCGACGGAGATTTCCTGCCGGAACAAGCCGTTTTCTTTGACGATGCGGAACTCGTCTTCCGTCAGGGTCCAAAGTCGATTCAGGGCCCTGGGAGCCGTGATGTCGTTGGCCTCCAGGTCTTTCACGATCTTCTGCGCGCCGTTCACGCGGTCCGAGAGTTGGAACGGAATGCCTCCGTTTACGTAGCTCGTGATCATCTCCGCAACGTCCTTCACGACCGGCGTGATGGCCGCGGCCGCCTCGTTTTGCGCCTTGGTCTTTTCGCGCTGCTCTTCCAGCGCTTTGTTCAGCTTCTTGAGCTGCAGCTGCTTGGCCTGGATCTCGGCCTCCAAGGTGGCGGTCCGTTGGGCGAGGGAACTCATTCGGCTCTTGTGGGCCTGCTGCTGCGACTCGAGATCATCGTGGAGAGATTCGACCTCGCCCCGCATATCGATGAGTCGCTCTGCGAGCTTCTCGAGGTTGTCGTCGCCTTGGGCCCGAGCGAGGGCGCCGAAGCCCAGCGGAATGCCGAGCGCGATCACGGAGAGGAAACGTACGGTCTTCATAAGGATGATCCGGGGGGAGAGGTAGATTAGAGGAAGTGCCGGGCACAACCTGTGCCCGGCACTTCAGGTCAATTTGTCAGTCGTTTGGTGAGGAGAGACCGGAACCCGGCGGCTCATCACCCGAGCAGTCGAACACCGATTCGACATGCTGCAGCGTCTCGCCCGTGGAGTGGACGGTGTTCTCGTCCACCACGTCCAGACATCCATCCTCGAACGCGCCACCAGCGGCGGTGTCGTCGATGAAGACGCTTCGGAAGATCCGACCCGCGAACCCTTCCTGGTGAAGGGCACCACGACCGGTGCTGTCGCCGGCCGCATTTCCCAAAGCCGAGAAGTTGACGATGTCCGGGGCCGAGAACGGCGTGGCGAGGAAGTTGTCGCCGTTGTTGTCCGATTCGATGCCATGGTTTCCGAAGTTCGCGCTCATCCGCACCAGAGCGAACTGGATATCGCCTTGGTAGCCCAAGTCGATATCCAACCCATCGTCGGTCACGCCGTTGCACACGATGTTGTCGACCGAAGCGCTCCCGCCGAAGAACTCGATGCAGTCGTCGTCGGACTGGATGACCTGAATGAAGTCCAGCGTGGTTCCAGAACCTGGCGCCTCGCAGGTGATGCCCTGGACCTCCGCGTCCGGCTGGAACGCGAAGCCGGTCTCGGCCACGATGAGATAATCGATGTCGCCGCTAGAGTCGTCCTCAACCTCTCCGCCGAAGAAGCGGATCTCGGGTCCTTCCGCCGGCGCCGCTTCGGTCTGCGTCTCGCCCTGGTTTGTGGGCCCGAGGCCGGACAGAACCAAACCACCCCATTCTCCGCGGTCGGTCAGGTCTGTCGGGTCGTCCAAGACCACGTCTTCGGCGCTGAAATCCGCGGACACGGCGCCCATCACAACGGGGAGAGCCGCGGTCCCTTGAACCAAGATCTGCGCACCGCGGGTGATCACGAGGGCTGCCCCCGTCACGGCGTCCTGGACGCCGGCGTAGATTTGGGTGCCGGCCGGGACCGTCAACGTAGGGGTGGAGTCAGGCTCGAAAGCGCCCTGCGCGGCACCGCTACCGATGGTGACGTTCCCGTTGAGGACGAACACGTGGTTGTTCACGAGGGTCAGGTCTTCGGTGATGGCGTTGGCCGCACCGCCAGGGATGACGCAAACCGGGAAGGACACGCCAAACACGTCCACGAAGCCGCCGGCCACGAAGCCGAAGTCGGCGAACGCGTTCTCACACTCGTTGGTCGCCGAAGGCGCCAAGTCGCCGGCGGTGATCTCGGCTTCCAGCGGGTGAAAGTCGTCGCCGGGGAGACCGCCTTCGATGCCGGAGTTAATGACCGTCCAGCCATCCCAGAAGGGAGTGCCGTCGGGGTCTACAGCGCCGAAATAGTCGGTGGCCTCAAAGCCGGCCGGAATATCGAACTCGGGGGTGACATCGCCCTCCAGGGTCACCGCCAAGGTGTCCGCGTCCAAAGTCGGAGACGCGTCCTGCGTGATCACGGCGCCCGCTACGACGGCCGAGTCCTGGAACGACACGAAATCGGCGTCGCCCGGGGCAGGAAAGTCGTCAACCGTCGGGGGATCGGGAATCGGCATCAAGCCGGTGGGCGGCATGCCCATGTCCGGGTCAGGCATGCCACCCATGTCGGGGGCAGGCATTCCCATGTCGGGGTCTGGGGTGGTCCCATCATCATCTTCGTCGTCGCCACATGCGACGGCGCCCACCAGCAGGATGGCCGGCAGGAGCTTCAAGGTATTCTTCAATTCGAAACGCACTTTGTTTCCTCCAAAAATTCTGAGCAGCCGTTGCGTTCGACGCCTCCATAGATCACAAAACGCAAACCACACATTGAATTGTCATCAACATGAATGTGACGGGAATGTGACGACGGCCAGCCGCTCGTTCCACAACGGCCCCTCAGTGATCTGAGGCGCTTACGGACCGGGATGTCGTAGGGGAGGACAGGCGCGTACCGTGAAACACCGTAAATTGTGGCAGGTGTGTGAAGAATCGCGCCGCCAACGCAAGCCGCTGCAACATTTCTCCCTGAATGGAGCCTGACGTTAGTTGGTCGCTCGGAAGATGCGCTGGCTTTTTCGCCTTATTTTCCCCGCCTGAGACGTCCTCAATCCGGCTCAGGCGGCCGCCGGAGCAGGAGCCAAGTCGCCGCACCGGCTCCCACGAGGGCGGTGCTCCACGCCGCGACCGCGAGGGCCGTTTCGCGATTTCGACGGCTCCGCAGCGCGTCCACCACGTCGGGTTCCGCGCCATCCTGCTCCGCCGCCATCAGCTCCCCGGCGCTGTCCGCCGCCAGCGCCGTGAGGGCGATGCCTCCCACCAGGGCCGCAGCGCTCCCGCCCACCGCGACCCAGGCCCAGGGCCGACGCTTCGGTGGACCGGGAGGAGGCTCCGAGAGCACCAGATTCAGCCGGTGCGCGGTTTCGCCGTCCACGTCCAGTCCGACCTCGGTATCTCCCGCACCGATGGTGTACCGACCCGGGCGGAGCCTCAGCTCCAACGGGGTCGGGCCCAACACCGAGCCGTCCAGGCGCACCCGCGTCGGCGGCTCGGATTCCACCCGGACGGGGCTGGTGCAGGCGTTTTTCAGCGCCTCGGCATGGTCTTTGGCTTCCGCTTCGAACTCGCAGTCTTCGTTACAGACCGCGTTAAATGCCGAAAATGCCTGAAAAGCCTCCGCACAATGCCCTTTCCATCGCCGATAAGCGATAGATATATTGAGCAGAAAACCAGGATTGGGGATTTTCTTATACGCTTCTTTCAGTTTTTCGATGCCCTCCGCATAGCGCTCGGCCGCCAGCTCTTGAAACGCCTCGTCTCGCAGGCTCCGCGCCGCTCCGCGGGTTTCGCGGGTTTCTTCGGTTGTTTCGGCCGGCCCAGGGGCCGACTCCGACCCACGGTCCATCTCGGTCGAGTCGGAGTCGGTCGACTGGGGGTCGATCGATTCGGGGTCGGTCTCCCCGCCGGCGGCCTGGGGGTCGGAGTCTTGCACCTCTGAGCCGACAGGGCTCGGCGCCGAGCTCGGTCGAGACGCGGGGACTTCGGGTGTCACCTGGGGCTCGGCCGCATGTGTGTCCGTGTGAACCACCAAAGTGAGCATCAGTGAGAGGAAGTGCACAGCGACTGCGCGCTTCGCGCCGCGTCCGTGTGGATGAAGAGCTCGATATAAAAGGGGGCCCACGCCCCCTGGAAAGATCTGGTTTTCGCCGGGCCGCGCTGACACAGTGGGGGTGTCTTGGAGGGCCGGGGACAGGACACTTTGGTCGGCTGCGTCTTGGACGGCCGATACCGCATCGCGTCGCTTCTCGAGCGGGGTGGAACCGGCTCGATTTACGTGGCGGATCAGTTGCGCGTCGGCCGCAAAGTTGCCGTGAAGGTTCTCCGCGCCGCGCTCGCCGGTGAAACGCCCGTTGCAAAACGCTTCGTCCGCGAAGCCGAAATCATCTCCCAGCTCGAACATCCCAATTGCTTGAAGCTTTTCGACTTTGGCTGGACGCCGGACGGACGACCATACCTGGTGACGGAACTGCTGAAGGGCGAAACGCTCGCCCATCGCCTGAGCCGGGGACGTCTTTCCCTCGGGGAAGCAGCCCGCACCGCTCAGTCGGTCCTGCGGGCGCTGGAAGAGGCCCACGAAAAGGGAATTGTTCATCGCGACCTCAAGCCGTCCAACATCTTTCTGCAGGACGGAAAAGACACGCCCCGAGTGCGGGTGCTCGACTTTGGCATCGCGCGCCTCACGAATTCGTCGACGTTGACCGAGCCCGGCATGATCATGGGCACCCCGGCTTATATGTCGCCCGAGCAATCGCTGAAAGACTCGGTCGACGGCCGGAGCGATCTGTACAGCGTGGGGGCCATCCTGTTCGAGTGCCTGACTGGTCGGGCACCGTTCATCGCGCAGAACGCCCAGACCCTCATCTTGAAGCATGCCCTGATGCAGGCACCGCGCCTCAACCAGGTCAGCTCCGGCATCCCGGGCGCGGTCGAGACGCTGGTGAGTCGACTCCTGGAAAAGGCGGTCGAGGATCGTCCGCAAACCTGCGCCGAGGTCGTCGCGGCGCTGGAGCCTTACGTCCACAGCACCGCGGTGGCCCCCGCACCGGTTTCGGAGACCCAACTGGAAGCGGCTTTCGCCCCCGGCGTCATGACGCCGGTCGATCTGGAAATCCCCAGCGAACTGGAAGACCGTCCCCGTCCGTTGTTCTTCAACCCTGCCAGCTGGATTGCAGCGATTGGGCTGGTGTTCCTGGCGTTGGCCATCGTCACCGTGATGGGCCGGATGTTCCTGCCGGGGCGGGTGGACGTGGCGGAAGCGGTCGCTCCGCCGCCACCGGAGCCCGTGATGCCCGCGATCCCCGCGCCCCTGCTGGAGCCGCCCGGGGAACCGGCACCCTTGATGTTCGAGACCGAGGAAGTGAGCTCGCCGGAGGCGGGTGAGGTCGTACCGGCGACGCCGGTGGCTCCGCGCCGCATCGGCGCGCCCCCCGGCTACGTGGACGTCGAGCTCTAGCCCCGCGCATCATGGGGCTTCCGCGCCTTTCGGAATGGCAGAAACGCTGGCGCCGCTTCGTGCGTCCCCGTCTCCCGCCGGATGTCTCCATCTATTACGACCCGGGCTACACCATCCGTTTGGCGGGTCTTCGGACCGGACACGTTCAGCTTCGCCGGGGAGACAACGTCGTCGGCCGGCTGCAGCACGACGGCATCCTGGAGGCCGAAGACATCACCTCTCCCCAACCGGTGTCGGTGAAGGCGCTTTCCTCCTTTCATCCGTGGTCCTACATCGATGCTTCCGCGGAGCCAGAAACGCTGAGCCGCATCTTCGGACTGGACCGGTCCATGGTGGACGTGGAGGCGATGCTGAACGCAGTGCGGATTGCGGTCGGCGGCACCGTCGAAGCGGCGCAAGGCGTGGTCTGGGGGGACAAGCGCTGCGCGTTCAACATGGGCGGCGGCTTTCACCATGCTGAGCCGGAGCTCGGCTCGGGCTTCTGTGTATTCAACGACATCGGTGTGGCCGTACAGGTTCTACGGGAAAAGGGCTTCGATGCACCCATCCTGATCGTGGACCTCGATGTTCATCAAGGAAACGGAAACTCGGTCGCCTTCACCGCTGCCGATCGGGTCCGAGTCTATTCGATCCACGGTTCGGTTTGGTCGCACGTAGAGCGCAAGGACCACAAAGAGATCCATCTGCGAGGTGCGGTGAACGACCGTCGCTACCTGGCGTGCCTTCGGACCACACTCCTGCCGATGGCTCGGCGGATGCGGCCCAAACTGATCTTCTTCATCGCAGGTGCCGACGTGCTGGCCCAAGACCGGCTCGGGACCTTTTGGATGTCCATCGCCGGCGTGTTTGAACGCGACCGGATCGTCCACGAGCTGGCCGACGAACTGAAGGCTGGATTGGTTGTGACGATGGGTGGGGGCTACAGCCCCTCGTCCTGGCTGACCTACTACAACTTCACCCGTTTCGTGGTCACCGGTCGCCCCCGGGTCGTCGAGGACCCTGGAAACGTGGTGCGAAAGAGCTTCGACGAGATCGCGTCTCAGCTCGAGGCCACGGAGCTTCAGCAAAGCGATGATGACCTCATCTTCGACTTCCACCCAGACGAACTGTTCGGGGAGCTCTCCGGCCAATCCCAGTCTCGGCGCTTTCTCGGGTTCTATTCGAAACACGGTGTCGAGATCGTTCTCGAGCGCTATGGTCTGAACGACCAAGTCCGACGTCGGGGCTATTCAGAGGTCGATGTTCAGCTGGAAGTGGATGACCCCTCACGGCAGGTGCTCCGGGTACGGGGGCTTCGGCACGGTCGCTGGTACTTACTGGTGGAGATGATCGGCCGAAAGCGGAACATCCAGATTCGCAATCAGACGTTCAAGTGCCTCCATACCGACTGGCTGCTGATGCAGGATCCCAATGCGCACTTCACGTTGGATCGGCCGAGGCTCCCCGGCCAGGAGCATCCCGGCTTGGGTGTGGCTCGGTATGCCACCGAACTCCTGATCCGCTCCTGCGTGCGACTCGGACTGGCCGGCGTCAGCAACAATCCTTCCCACTTCCACAACGGCATCGCAGGTTCCAGCGAGTTTCGCTTCCTGGACCCAGAACTGGAGGGTCGGACCCGCGCCTTGGCAATGAGCCTGAGCGATTTTTCCATCTCCGACGCATCTTTCGCCATGGAAGAAGAGCGGGTGAAGACGGAGGACGGAGAGACTGTGAAGTGGATTCCGGGCGACCAGGTGCTCCCTGTCTCTCAGGAAATGAAGGATGCCTTTCTTTCAGAAGAGTATGTCCACAAGATGGAAGAATCGACGAAGTCCTGGCTCCGACGTGGGATTCACATCGAAACCAGCGAAACGATCGCTTCAGCCGAGTCCACCCAGTAGTCGGGTCGAGCCGCCTGGAGAGCCGGTTCGGGAAACGGGCCCCAGCCGATGGCCGCGGCCTGAGCACCTGCGGCACGAGCCGCGGTCACGTCGTGCGGGGAGTCGCCGATCAAGACCGCTTCCTCGGGCGGACAGCCCAGGTCCCGCAGCGCAACCCGGACCGGCTCGGGATCCGGCTTTCCGTCGATGGTGCGCTCGGGCGTCACGACCGATGCGAAATGACGGCTCACGTGGGGGCCGACCTGGTCCAGGAGCGCCAGCCCCATCAGCGCGTACCGCCGGCGCTTGCCGGTGACGATGCCCATGTTGATTCCCGCACGCCCCAGCTGGTCCAAGGCGGAGGCGACATTCGGGAACGGTTTGACCATCCGGTCGTGGTTCGCGGCGTTGAACCGGCTGTAGTGTTCCATCATGAGCGGAACCAGCTGAGGCTCTGGACTCATTCGCTGAAGATTCGCGAGGAGCGGGGTGCCGAAGCCCTTCATGATGGTTTCGTCGGTGGGGATGCCCGCACCGACGGACGTGAGCGTGTGTCGATAGCTTTCGAGAATGAGCTGGGTGCTGTCGATGAGCGTGCCGTCGAGGTCGAAGAGGACGCAGGAAAACCTGCTCACAGGACGGCCTCGTCCGGCGCCGTCTGTTGGGCCACCTGCCAGACCTCGACCGCATGGACGGCTTGCTCGATCAGCCGGTTCAGTTCGTCCAAGGCCGGCATGGGATCCACGGGCACATCGCCTTCCACGCGATGGGCCCATTGCGCGAGGCGCACCGCCCCGAAGTTGCCGGCAAAACCAGCCAGGCGATGCGCCCGGTAGCGGATGTCGGTCGTCTCCCCGGAAAGGAGGGCCTGCTCGAGCCGCTCCGCCTCATCGCGCGCCTGGACCGAGAATTTCTCCAGGAGCTTGTCGAGGTTTCGGACGCCCACGCTCGACCGAAGGTGCTCCAGTCGCTTCACATCCAACGCTTCGCGAGAGGACGGCCGCGCCGATGCGGAGCGCGGTACGGGCGCCGCCGGGCCCCTCTTCTCCAAGAGCTCGAAGGCGAGGGCGGCAAACTGATTGCGCTCGAACGGTTTGGTGAGAAAGGCGTCCAGCCCGACGTCCATGTACTGACGTCGGCGCTCAACCACCGCGTCGGCGGTCAGACCGATGATGATCGGGGGGCGACCGTCAGGCAGTCGATGGATGGCTCGGGTCGCTTCGGCTCCCGACATCACCGGCATGTGCATGTCCATCACGACGATGTCGAACCGCTGGGCACGCGCGGCGTCGACGGCTTCCGCGCCGTTCTCGACCGCGACCACGTCGAAGCCTTCGCCCTCCATCAGCATGGTGAGCATCAGGCGATTGACTTCCTGGTCTTCCGCCAACAGCAGCGACCGGCCCTGGGCCCAGCCGAGCCGAAGTCTCGTGTCCGCCTGAGGGGGAGCGGCGACCCACGATGCGTCTCCCACCGGGAGTTCGAGCTCGACGTGGAAGCTGGAGCCGCGTTCCGGTTCGCTCTCGAGACCGATCGCACCACCCATCATCTCCGTCAGGCGCTTGCAGATGGCGAGGCCCAGTCCGGTCCCGCCGAAGCGACGGTGGGTGGAAGGGTCGCCTTGCTCGAAGCGCTGAAACAGGTAGGGGATGCGGTCGGCCGAAACGCCGATCCCGGTGTCGTTCACCTCGAAGCGCAGGTCGGCTATCCCGCTTCGAGCGCGTCCGGTGACGCGAATCTGAACATGGCCGTGGTCGGTGAACTTGATGGCGTTGCCGATCAGGTTGAACAGGATCTGCTGAAGCCGTGCGGGATCGCCCCGTACCGCCATGGGAACCTCTTCATCGATGGAGCAATGAAGCACCAACCCCTTCTCGTACGCTTTCGGGTCGAGGAGCTGAACGACCGTGGTCACCGCCTGTCGAAGGTCGAAGTCGATCTGCTCCAGGCGTAAGGCGTTCGCTTCCAGCTTCGAGAAGTCCAGGACGTCGTTCAACAGGGATAGAAGCAGGTCAGCCGACGATCTCAGGCCGGTCAGCAAGCGATGTTGCTCCGAGCTGTGATGGGTCTGAAGGAGCAGGTCTGCCATTCCGAGGACACCGGTCATCGGTGTGCGAAGCTCGTGGGACATGTTGGCGAGCATTTGCGACTTGCTCTGGGCCTCCGCTTCCGCCTCCAGCTGTGTCTTGGCCACCTGCTCCGCCCGGACCTGTTCGGTCACGTCGGTGATGGAGCTGTGAAGCATGCGCTGGCCTTCCCAGCTGACCCGCTGAGTGATGACGTCGAGCCACCGCTCTCCTTCGCGTTCCCACTGCACCGAGAGACGCCGCGCGTGACACTCTCCCTCGCAGCAAGCCCCTTTGGATGTATAGACTCGAGACCATGCCGCGGCGTCGGCGTCCAATCGGAGCAAGCGGGATGCGGCTGGGTTGGCGTAGATGAGTTTGGACCCGCGGTGGATGACGACCCCTTCGCGGGCCAGCTCGAGGACGGCTCGATACTTTTCGGCCCTGGGAGGTTGGAGAGGACTTTCCGGCACCCCGTGGTTCGGGGGTCCGGTGGCCCGTGGCGCGCCGGCACCCGAATCAGTGGGGCCATGACCTTCGCGACGACCAAAGCGTCCGGTCACCGTCAATGCCACCAGGCCCATCATGCTGAGCACGACCAGGAACGAAACCAACGCCCACGCTTCGGATTCGGACCGGCGGTTCAGCTGCTCTCGAAGCCGGCGTGCTTCCTGGCTGTCTCGGTGTTCGAGGTCCGCGACCGAGGCGTGAAGCCGGTCATAAAGACCTTGGGCGCGGCGCGTTCTTTCGTCGGGAACGTCCTCTCCCTCCAACAAAGCGAGCAAGGCGGAGAGCCGACCGAGACTTCGTTCTCTTTCCAGCTGACTCTGTTCGAGCGCCGCATGGGTTTGGTCGCTGGTTCGAAGCTGATCGAGTTGTACCAGCCCGAGCCCGAGCGCGAGCACACCCAGGACGAGGAGCGCTCCCCAACGGCGCAGACGGGATGGCGACCAAGAAAACACCACGATCTCCAGGTCACCGTGCACCCACACCGATCGACGTAGCAAGGGTTGTTGCCGCTATGGTTCGATCCGTCACTTTGCTGTCGAACTCGCCGACCGAATTGAACGGGTTCGAGGTCTCCGTCCGCCCGAACGCCAGATTCACCAGAGTTCGGACCCGGGAGGGGCTTTCCGCCAAACCCCATCTCGCGAAGGCTGCGTTAGGCAACGCGGCCCCGACAGCGCCGCCCGGCGACGCTCTCCACGCGGATCCGCAGGGGTCGATTCGGTGGAACGGAGCTCACGGGCACGTCGAAGGGCGTGTAGTCGGCACCCAGTGCCTGCATTTGATCGGGCCCGGATCTGGCTTCGAGACTCACTGCGTCCACCAACTTGCCGACTCGACGATGCAAGAAGACCTTCCATCGCTTCGCCGAAAGTGCGGTGAGGACCTGGCACCGACGCTTGATGACGCCCGGCTCGACCTTGGGAGAAAGACGCGTCGAGGGGGTGCCTTCGCGGTCCGAGTAGCTGAACACGTGGACGTAATCGAGATCCGCGGCCTCCAGGGTCGAGATGGTGTGTTCGAAATCCCGCTCACTCTCACCCGGGAACCCGACGATTACGTCGGTGCCGAGACACGCCTCGGGGAGCCGACTTCGGACGTCGTGCAGCAAGCCGATGAAGTCGCGGGAACGGTAGGGGCGCACCATTCGTTTCAATATAGCATCGGATCCAGACTGAAGCGGAAGATGAAAATGGGGAGCAAGCCGGACGTCATCCCGAGCCCGCTCGACCAGGTCGAAGGGGAAGGCCATGGGCTCGATACAGCTCAGCCGGAGCCGTCCCAGACCCGGGAGGTCGAGGATCTGGTGCACGAGTTCCGAAAAGGAAGTTTGAGGAATGAGATGCACGCCGTAGGTGCCCAGGTGTACGCCGGTCAAGACCACCTCGTGGTGGCCTTCGTCGATGAGACCCCGAATGGCATCGAGCACCCGGCCCGGCTCGGCACTTCGCGCTCGTCCCCTCACCTCCGGAATGATGCAATAAGTGCAGTGTGCGTCGCACCCGTCCTGAATCTTGACGAAGGGACGGCTCCGGTCGAGGACGCCCCCCATCGGATCGACTTGGGGTGCTTCCGCCTCCATGGGGTGGTGAACCACGATGGGATCGCGCGTTCCCCGCCAGAGCCGTTCCGAAAGCTCCGCAATCCTGGTCTTGTCGCTGTTGCCGAGGACTCCGTGCACACCCAGTTGAACCAGCTGGTCGGGGGCCCGCTGCGCCATACATCCGGTGACCAGCACCTTGGTCCCCGGCCGGGTTCTCTGAATGCGATGGACCGCTTTTCGGACATCCGCGTCGGACCGATGGGTCACGGTGCAGGTGTTGAGCACCACCAGCTCCGCATGGTCTGGGTCTTGGACCCGAGACCACGCCGAGGCTTCCAGGTCTCGCGCCAACCGGGTCGAGTCGGACTGATTCACCCGACAGCCGAAGGTTTGGATGGCAAATCGGCGCCCCACGGGGCCTTTGACCTCAAGGCAGGCCGAAACGCCACCGCAATCCCGCTCCACCATCAAAGGAGGTGCGAAGACTTGCCTTTTTGCATCGGCCGGCGACGGTGTGGAGACGATGAGACGGATCATTCGGGCCGATCCGAGCCTTCAGGCTCCCCTCCGAGGTGAAGCCCGCATCCAGCGGGTGCTGGATGACGAAGGTACGGGCATGCAGCTCGACCTCCTTCGAGGTTCGGCCGGTGCGCGTTTCCGCATCGAGGCCGGGCAGGAGCTCGGCTTGATGCTCTATTCGGGGGAGGTGCGGATCAATATCCGAGATCACCGATGGACCGCCGCGCGATCCTCTCTGTTCGACGAAAATGGCTTCGCGTGGTCGGTGGCGGGCGGCGACGACGTGGAGATCGAATTTCGAGATGCAGGCGAGCTTTCGGTATTTCGAACCCGCAATCCAGCTTCCTTTGAAGCCCGCTGCTTTGGGCCCTCCGAGGTTCGGGTGGACCGGCGCGGAGAGCACGGCGCGGATGGTGCGGCTTTTCGATTCGTGCGCACCTACTACGATGTAGAGAGCCATCCGGACGCGCGGCTCGTGATGGGCGAAGTCGTGAATCTCGCGGGTCGATGGTCGAGCTACCCCCCCCACCATCACCCTCAGCCCGAGGTGTATCACTACCGCTTCGACCGGACCCATGGATTCGGTCACGCCGAGCACGGTGACGAGGTGTTCAAGGTCAAGGACCGAGACACCCTCTGCATCGCGCCTCATCACACCCATGCCCAGTGCGCCGCTCCCGGTTACGCGATGTTTTATCAATGGGTAATTCGACAGACGCCGGAGCTTCCCTATCGAGGTCCGACCTTCGAGGACGCCCATCGGTGGCTGTTGTCCAAAGAACCCACCCCGCGGCGCGACCCCAAGGCATCATGAGCGCCCCCCCGCCGAAGCCCGGCCACGTCGACCTCTTGTGCGTCGGTCGAGCGGCGGTGGACCTCTATGGCGAAGAGCGGGGCGTCGATCTTCAGCGAGCCGAGCGCTTTCGAAAGATGCTGGGCGGCGCCGCCGCCAACGCGGCGGTGGGTGCGGCGCGCTTGGGGGTGCGCACCGGAATCTTGACCCGGGTCGGTGCGGATCCCCTTGGGGACTACGTTCTCGAGCAGTTGATGGAGGAAGGGGTCGATGTGCGGTGGGTCCAAAGAGATCCCGACCGGCTGACCGCCCTCGTGGTGCTGGCCATGGCTTCCGAGACCGAGTTTCCACACATGTTCTATCGAAACGACTGCGCGGATATGGCGCTCACGGTGCCGGACGGGGCCCGTGCGTATGTCGAGCAGGTCCGCGTTCTTCTTTTGACCGGAACGCACCTTTCGACGCCCGAGAGCGAGGCGCTCAGCATCCGGCTCGCGGAATGGGTTCGTGAAGCGGGTGGCCAGGTCTGCCTCGACCTCGACTACCGGCCCTCGCTCTGGGGAGCAGCGCCCATCGGCCGAGGAGAAGCTCGAAGCGATCCCAGCGTTCGGGCGCGGGCCGCGTACCGGAGAATCATTCCTCGCTGCGATCTGGTGATCGGAACCGAGGCTGAGATGACTGTGGCCGCGGGCACGGAACTTCCGTCGGAATGGAGGGCCCGGCTCCATTCATTGTCGAATGCTCGGATCGTGATGAAAAGAGGAGCCTCGGGTGCGGTCAGCTACGACCCGAATGGGCATCATCTCGAGGTTGACGGCCACGGCGTTCCAGTGATGAACCTCCTCGGCGCCGGAGACGCGTTCGTGAGCGCGTACCTGGCGGCGACGTTGGAGCAGGCAGACCCCATCGAAGCGCTTCGATGGGGAAACGTGGCGGGGGCGCTGGTCGTCACCCGACACGGGTGTGCTCCGGCCACGCCGACCCGAGACGAGTTGATGAGCATGCTCCGGTCCGGATCCCTTTCCCTGGATGCCGCCCTCGCGTCCGGTGCCGAGCTGCACCGTCGCGTGCGGCCGCAACGAGTTCAGAGGCGTCCCCTCTTCGTCCTGGCGATGGATCACCGGGACCTGTTCGTCGGCCTGGCGAATCGGTCTGGAAAGACCGACCGAGACATACATCGTTTGAAACGACTCATCTTGGAGGGTGGGCTTCAGGCCTTCGACCGAGCGGGCACGCCCAAGGAACACGCGGGGTTCATCATCGACGACCAGTTTGGCTCGGACCTGTTTCGCGACGCCGAATTCGGGAGCGAGGGCTCGAGAGAAGACGAGCCCTTGCGCCGGACCTCCCAGAGGCTGCGATGGTTGGCCCGACCCATCGAAGAGAGCCAACACCCGTTCGGATTCCTGAATGGAGCGGCGCCCGCCCTGACCCTTCGGACCTGGCCGAGTCATCACGGCGTCAAGTGCAAGATCCTTTTCCACCCGGACGAAGCGGAGCAGGCCCGAGAGGCGAAGCGGTCGGCCCTTCGGGAGCTGGCCGAGGCGTGCCGGGTTCTCGAACGGGCGCTGCTGGTGGAAGTGCTTCCGGTCGCGCCGGGCCACGATCTGGATGATTCGAGCCGATTGCCGGAAGTGTTGGACCGGTTCTATCGAGATGGCGTGCAGCCGGAGCTTTGGAAGCTCCCGCCGCCGGTGTCGGCCAGAGAGTGGGCCTCCATCGGTGCGGTGATGGACCAGCATGACCCCGGAGGCGCGGGGATACTGCTCTTGGGGAACGGATCGTCGCGTGAACTGATCGAAGCACGGCTCGCACTGGCCCGCGAAGCGCCGTGGTGCTGCGGCTTTGCGTTCGGTCGCACCGTGTTCCTGGAGGCTGCCGAGGCGTGGATGACCGGCGGGCTCGAAGATGTCGAGCTGGTGGAGCAGATTGCGGCTCGCTGGCTGGAACTCCTTCAGCTGTGGTGAGTCCCGCTCCGGGGAGTAGCCGGCCGGAGGACAGGTCGCCCTCGCCGTCGACGAGGCCTGGCCAAAGTGCGCCGCCTGTACGAAAAACCGGGGGTGGGTTCCGTGAATCTCAGCACGGCCACCGCACTCGTTCGCTTTTGGGAGGCCCAGCGGACCCCCGATGGGAAGCCGCTGCTCGGTGGGGTGTGGGCCATCTTCGGGCACGGCAACGTGGGCGGTCTCGGTCGGGCGCTGCAGGACAGCACCCTGGGTGTGCTGCGGGCGCATCACGAAACCGCGATGGGACTGGCGGCGGTGGCGTTTGCGAAGACTTCGCGACGCCGTCGCTTCATGGCCTGCACCACCTCCATCGGGCCGGGCGCGACAAACTTGGTGACGGCCGCGGCGGCTGCGCGGATCAGTCGGCTTCCGATTCTGTTGTGGGTCGGGGACACGTTTGCGACTCGAGGGCCGGACCCGGTGCTGCAGCAGTTGGAGGATCCCCGAGACCCGAGCGTGACCGTCAACGAGGGCCTGCGGCCCGTGAGCGTTTACTATGATCGGATCCAGCGGCCAGAGCAGCTGCCCGAGGCGCTGGCGGCCGCCCTTCGCGTCCTCATGGATCCGGTCCGGACCGGGCCGGTGACCCTTTCGCTTCCTCAGGACGTGCAGGTCGAGCGTCACGACTTCCCGTCCTCCCTGTTCGAAGAACGGGTCTGGCGTCCTCGAAGGCCGCAGCCGGATCCCCTGGAGGTGGAGGAAGCGGCCGCCGTCTTGCGTCGAGCTCGACGCCCCTTGGTGGTGGTGGGAGGCGGGGCGCGCTACGCCGAAGCAGGGCCACGCCTCACTCGGTGGTCCGAATCATCGGGTCTCCTTCTGGCGGAAACCCACGCTGGTCGCGGAACCGTCGTCCATTCCCAAATGTTGGGCGGCATCGGCGTCACCGGCTCGGAGCCAGCCAACCGGCATGCAGGTCAGGCTGACGTCATCATTTCGGTCGGGAGCCGCTTGACCGACTTCACGACCGGCTCTGGACGGCTGTTTCCCGGGGCACGGCTGGTCTCGATCAACGTGGATCCCTTCGACGCGGCCAAGCGAAACGGTCTTCCGGTGGTCGGTGACGCCGATGTCGGCGTTCAAGCACTGATGGAAGCGACGAAGGACTACCGAGCTCCGCGGGCATGGACCGAAGCTGGGGTGTCCTCAGCCGCCGAATGGAAAGCCCGATTCGTGCCGAGCGATGGTCCTTGGGGCGATGGTGACGTGGTCCTGGCGCTTCGAGCCTGGAGCGACCCCGCCGTCACCGTGGTGGCCGCGTCGGGCGGCATACCGGGCGAGCTTCACAAGCTCTGGTGCGCGCGGGACCCGGAGGACTACCACGTGGAGTACGGCTTTTCGTGCATGGGCTACGAGATCGCGGGAGGTGTCGGCGTGAAGCTGGCTCGCCCCGATCGGTCGGTCGTGGTCTTGGTGGGAGATGGAGCCTACTTGATGCTGAACAGCGAGCTTCAGACCGCGGCGTCCTCGAACATCGACCTCACGGTGGTGGTCCTCGACAATCGCGGTTTCGGCTGCATCCATCGCCTTCAATCGTCCTTGGGCGGGCGACCGTACAACAACCTCCGGACCGGAGCGGTCGACTTCGTGGCCCACGCCCAGGCCTTGGGCGCTGCCGCTCGCCGCACGACGCCCCAAACTTTTCATGATGACCTCGGTCGAGCCCGAAGAGAAGGCGGCGTGCAGGTCTTGGTGATCGAAACGGACCCTGAGCGGAGCACCACGGCGGGAGGATTTCCGTGGTGGGTTCCGAGTCTTTCGGGGGAACCGTGAGCCGCATCGGCATCAGTCCCATCTTGTGGTCCAACGACGATCTCCCTGTCCTGGGGGCGGACGTTTCCCTCGACCGGTGTTTGGCTGAGGCTCGCAAGGCAGGCTTCGAGGGCATCGAGCTCGGCCACAAGTTTCCGAAGGACCCTCCGAGCTTGAAGCGTCTGCTTTCGCAACATGCCCTTCACCTGGTAGCGGGTTGGTTCGGGAGTCGACTTCTCGCCCGCAACGTGGATGACGAGATGAACCGATTGGCTCCAACCCTGGACCTCTTGGCCGAGGTGGATTGCCATCTGCTGGTGTTGGCCGAGATGACGGGAGCCGTTCATCGGGACCGTACGGTTTCGGCGTCCAAGCGTCCGCTCCTTCATCCGGAAGGCTTCAAGCTGTTCGGGGAGTCCTTGACGCTTCTCGCGGACGCGCTCTTCGCTCGGGGGTTCGAAGTCGCCTACCATCATCATGTCGGTACGGTGATCGAAACAATGGATGACCTCGACGCCCTCATGGACCACACCGGAGAAACGGTGAAGCTCACCCTCGATACCGGTCATGCCCAGTACGGTGGTTTCGACCCGGCCGACGTTCTGAGGCGCCATCGCGGTCGAGTCTCGCATCTTCATCTGAAGGACATTCGCCCCGGAACCTTGCGAAACGTGGAGAGTCACAGCGCGTCGTTTCTCGACGCGGTGGTCGATGGCGTGTTCACGGTTCCGGGCGACGGCGCCTATGACTTCAAGCGATTCTTCGACGTGCTGCAGGAAGAGCCCTACGACGGCTGGCTGGTGGTGGAAGCAGATCAAGATCCCGACCGGGCCGACCCTTTCGTGTACGCCAGTATCGGCCGAAACAGCCTGAGGCGATGGCTCGGCATATAGGGCGCTACACGCCGCGGACCTCGACCGCGCAGTCATAGAACGTGGCGCCCCGTCCGACATCCGTCAGTCGTTGGCTGGTCACCGCGTTCGCGTTTCGGCCGGTGAGGGGGTCAGTCGGGTCTTTCGCCTCCGACATCGAGGTCCACCAAATCGAGGGTGCAGCCACCACTCCGGCCATCACGGCCCCGTCTTCGACTTCGAGCTCGGCGATGAAACCACCGCGGTCATTGAAGACTTCGACCTTCGCCCCATTCGAAAGACCGCGAGGGGTCGCGTCTTCTGGATGCATGAGGAGGGTGGGGCGGCCTTCGCGACGTTTCGCGAAGTCTAGATTGACGAAGGTCGAATTCAGAAAGTGGTGGGCGGGAGGGCTGATCAGCGCGAGCGGAAATCGGCGGTCGGTGCCGAGTTCGGCCGGAGGGCGAAACCCATCTTCCGACCCCGGCGCCACGTCCGGCCAGAGTCGGATCCGTCGGGTGGGCTGCGCGAAGGGCGCGAAGTCTTTCGGGAGCCGAAGTCGCTGCGGACCACCCTCCAGCGTTTCGATGGAGATGCCGGCCATCCTCGGGTCGTCCCATCGAAACGCCTGCCGGATCAATTCTTCGTCCGATTCTCGCAAACACGGCTCGTCATATCCCATCGCGGCGGCCAGTCGCCGGAAGAGCTCGGTGTTGGAAACCGCCTCGCCCAGGGGCGCGATGCTCGGCCGATTCAAGAGAACGTCCAGATGACCGTAGCTCTTGTGGATATCCAGCTGCTCGAGCTGGGTTGTGGCCGGGAGCAGAACGTCGGCGTAGCGCGCGGTGTCGGTCATGAAGAGCTCATGCACCACCGTGAACAAGTCTTCTCGCGAAAGGCCCTTCAGAACCGCTTCTTGATCCGGCGCGACGGCGGCCGGATTGGAGGCGTACACGAACAGACAGCGCACCGGCGGCGTGAATCCGGAGCTCAGCGCTTCTCCGAGGCGCGTCATGTTGACGATCCGCGGGGCGGGGGATGGCATGAGATCTGGCCGCGCGAGCCGTTGCTTATCGGTGGGATATGCCCCGGAAGTCGAAAGCAGAGCCCCTCCGCCTGGCTGTCGCCACGCACCGGCCAGCGTCACGAAGGACAGGATGGCTTTCACCGCAGCGCCGCCTCCCGCGTGGCGCTGAAGGCCGTAGTTGAGCCGCACCGCGGCCGGTGAGGTGCTCGCAAAACCTCCCGCCAGATCTCGGATCGTGCCGGGCGAAACGCCGCAGATGGATGACGCTCGTTCCACCGTCCAGCGGCTCCGCACCAGGCTCATGAGCTCTTCGGCGCCTTCGGTGTATCGAGCCAGGTAGTCCGTATCCTCCAGCCCTTCGTCCAAGAGTACCCGCATCATGCCAAACGCGAGGGCGGCGTCGGTTCCCGGGTGGATCGGGATCCAGCGATCGGCGCGCTCGGCGGTACGGGTGCGGATCGGATCGATGACCACGACGGCGGCGCCGTCAGCGCGGGCTCGTTCGATGGCGGGCCAAAGATGGACGTTGGAGGTGAGGGTGTTGGTTCCCCAGAGCAGAATGAATCGGGACCGTTCGAACGACATCATGTCGGGACCGACGCGGCTTCCGAGCACGTCGTCCAGCACTTCGCTCCCGCAAGTCGCGCATATGGTTCGGTCCAGCCGACTGGCGCCCAGTCGGTGAAAGAACCGATGATCCATGGACCCGTTTTGGATGAGACCCAGCGTTCCGCCGTACGAGTATGGCAGGACGGCTTGCGGGTCGGTCGAGGCGATGCGCTGCAGTCGTTGCGCCACGAGGTTCACGGCCTCGCTCCAGCCGATCCGCTCGAACCGGCCGGCTCCCTTCGGCCCGATGCGCCGCATCGGAAAGAGGATTCGGTCGGGATGATAGGTTCGGTCGAGATACCGGTTCACCTTGGCGCACAGAAAGCCGGCCGTGCTGGCGTGGTCCGGCGTTCCGCGCACCTTGACCGCGCGGTCTCCCTGGACCGTGACGGTCATGGAACAGGTATCGGGGCAGTCATGGGGACAGGCGCCGAGGACGGTTCGAAGTGCGCTCACGGTGGCGTTCCTTTCCGGGCTCGGCGCGCGACCTCCAACGTTGGATGAGGGAGATGATCGTAGCGGTCCGCCATCACCCACAAAAAGTCGCCGGCTGCCTTGCGCACCAGCTCCCGCAGGTCCGAGCCCTCGTCCTCCAGACTCACCGGCAGGACGGTTCGATACGGTTCGGCACCCCGGAGTGCGGCCCGCTCCGGAACACCGAATCGGTACTCGACGTGGCCGCGGCCCGCGAACACCACCATCCGGCTGGAGCCTTCCGCCAGGGCCCGAACGATGGCGTCGGCCATGACCTCGTCCCAGATCACCTGCGCGGTATAAAGGTCTTCGAAGCTCATCCCCCCGTGGGTTTCTTGGCCCCCTTCCGTGAAGCCCGTCGCGTCTCGCACGTAGGTTCGGTGCTCTTCGCGGGAGAGGTCCAGCTCGGGAAGCTGCGCTCGCTCGGCGTCGGAAAGAACCTCCAGGCCTCCCATCGCCACTTTGGCAGTGACCGCCGGATCTACGTTGAGTCCGATGATGCGGATGCGGTGGGACCGCGCGTAGTCCATGATCGGCTTGTAGAGCCGGTACTCGAAGCCCCAGTTTCCGGTCCAATCGGTGCGCGCCTGGAGCGTGGCTTCGTCGATGTCTCCCTGAACGAACGCATCCAAGGTCGGCTGGTCGCTTTGGCGAAACATCTCCATCCCCACCATCAGGTTCGGGTCCTGCTCGGCCAAAGCAACCAGCACTTCGAGTTGGACCGCGTGGTCGGCGGGACGGTCGTGCCGCTCCGCGACGTACACCACGCGCCCGCCGTGCAGAGCCTTCCAAAGACCTTCGAGGCCCACCACCGACCCGGTGAAACCGTCCAGTACCTGGGACGGTTTTCGCCAGTTCACCGCGAGAGGACCGGGCCTCCGAAGGCGGTCTTGGCTTCCGGCGCAGGCCATCAAAGTGAAGATGACGATGATGGCTGGCCACGCCCGACCACCGAATGGCATCACGCACCCATGAAGACGGCGGAGAAGGCGTCCCGCATCCTGGCCATCTTGGAGGAACTGTACCCGGACCCGCCGATCCCGTTGGACCACGGGTCCACCTTTCAGCTGCTGGTGGCGGTGGTGCTGTCCGCGCAGACTACCGACAAGAAGGTGAACCAGGTAACGCCCGAACTCTTCCGACGCGCGCCGGATCCGGCCGGCATGGCGAAGCTGACGGTGGATGAAGTGCGCGATCTGATCCGAGAGGTTGGACTGGCCCCGCAAAAAGCCAAGGCATTGGTGGGACTTTCGCAGGCGCTCTTGCACGAGCATGGGGGGGAGGTCCCATCGGACTTCGACGCCCTGATCGCGCTGCCGGGCGTCGGTCGAAAGACCGCGCAGGTCGTTCAGGCTCAGGCCTTCGGCCTGCCCGCGTTTCCCGTGGATACGCACATCCATCGGCTCGCGGGCCGTTGGGGCTTGAGTCGAGGCAAATCCCCAGACGCCACCGAGGCGGACTTGAAGCGGATCTTCCCGACCGAGTGCTGGTCCAAACTCCACCTCCAAATCATCATGTTTGGAAGAGAGCGGTGTCCGGCGCTCCATCACGACTTGAAGGCGTGCCGCATTTGCGGGTGGGCGGCGACCAAGAAGCGCGTTCTCCAGGAAGGCGCGCGGCGAAAGCCGGCCTCCGCCAAAACCGCCGCCGGCTCGTCCAAGGGCTCCAAGGGCTTGCCCGAAAGCTCGAAGGCCGGTCCCAAGCGCTCCGAGGCCGGTCGCAGGAGTTCCGAGTCCGGTCGGAGGAGTTCCGAGGCCGGTGCCAAGATCGCCAAAGCGGGTCCAAAAGAATCGAAGGCCGCCCCCAACGCGACCAGAGGTGCTGCCAAGGGGCCGAAGGACGCACCCAAGGGACCCAGGGCCGCCGCCCCGAGGCCTGCGCCCGAGCCGTCGGCCAAGGTCCCTTCCAGACGGCCGAAGGCGGTCCGGTCCAAATCCACCAAAGCCCGGCCGCGGGTAACGCAGGCATGAGCCTCTCGGTGGAGCTTCGGGCCCGGCTGACCCGGGAACGCCTCTCCTCCCTCCTGGCCCCCACGTACGCGCGGCTTCGAAACACCACGCCCAACCAGGGTTTCGAGGCCCTGTACGCCGCGTTCGGTCGCACCGAGCTGCTGGTGCAGCATCAGCAGGCGCTGAGCCGCGCGCTCCGGGAGGCGCGACCCCACGACGACGAGGCCCAGTTGGTGGCTCGCCTGGACAAGAAGGGGGCCCGAAACCGGCGGTTTCAGGCAGCGACGGCGTCCGCCCGCGAAGAAGGGGCGCTCATCGCTTGGGCCCTTTCGGTGGACGGGGCCGGGGGACGCGCCAGCGGAGAGGCCTTGGCCCTCCTCGAGACCGAAGAAGGCCGCAGTCTGGCCGCCCGAGGCTGCGCGCGGGTGTGCAGCTTCGGCGCACGAGAACTCCTTCGATAGCGCTGGTCCAATGAGGGCTGCACTGGGTACGGGTCGAACCCGGCGATGCTGAAGTGTTGTTTGTTGGGTGCCGGACGGATCGGCCAGGTTCATGGCGCCAATGTGGTGGCCCACCCCGGCGCCCACCTCGAGTGGGTCATCGATGCGCAGCCGGCGGTGGCGGAGCGGACCGCTGAGGCGATGGGGGCCAAGGCGTCCACCAATCCCGGGGACGCCATCGGCGATCCGGACGTGGATGCGGTGATCATCTGCAGCCCGACCCCCACCCACGTGGATCTGATCCGGGCGTCCGCCCGGGCCGGGAAAGCCATCTTCTGCGAGAAGCCCATCGACCTTCATCTCGGGCGCGTAGAGGAGGCGATGAGCGAGGTCGAAGCGGCCCAGGTTCCGTTCTTCATCGGATTCAACCGTCGTTTCGACCGGAGTTTTCAACGTCTGAAGACGGAACTGGCCAACGGCGTCGTCGGTCGCCTGGAGATGGTCCACATCATCAGTCGCGACCCGGCTCCTCCTCCCATGGAGTATCTTCGGCAGTCCGGCGGACTGTTCCGAGACATGATGATCCACGACCTGGACATGGCGCGGTGGGTGCTGGGCGACGAGCCGGTCAAGGTCTACGCCACCGGCAGTGCGCTGATCGACCCGTCCATCGGTCAGATGGGCGATGTCGACACCGCATTGGTGACGCTGGAGACCAAGGAGGGCGTCCTTTGTCAGATCAGCAACAGCCGGCGCGCGGCGTACGGTTACGATCAGCGCATCGAAGTGCTGGGGTCGAAGGGCATGTTGCGGGCGGAAAACGTCCAGTCCCATACCGTAGGTCGATGGACGGCCGAAGGCGTTCACCAAGACAACCCTCCGCATTTCTTCATCGAGCGCTACATGGATGCGTATCGGGCCGAGCTTCAACACTTCATCCGCGCCATCCAGGATCCGTCGCAACCTCTGTTGACCGGACCGCACGACGGTCGTCAGGCCTTGGTCTTGGCCAACGCGTGCATTCAATCCCTCGAGCTCGGGCGCCCGGTTCAGCTGTCGTAGCAGCGCCTCTCAGGCGGCGCGAACCTGGATCCGAGAAGCCACGATGGCCGCCCCGCATGCCACGGCGGTCTGAGGATTCGGAGCCACGATTCCGGGCTTGCCCATCAGCCGGTCCACCGCGCGGCGGACCAGGGGCACGAAGGTGGTCCCGCCCACCATCACCGTGGCATCGAGATGCTCTGGGCGCAGCCCGGCCCGCATCAACACGTCGGCCGTGGCTTTGACCGAGCGCTCGATCAGCGGCTGCCACTTCGGTTCCAGATCGTCGCGATGCAGCGCGAGGTCGATGTCCACTGCCTTGCGCTGATGGGAGAACGCGTCGGGCATCCGAAACGGAGCGACCTCACGGGCCGACAGGGCCTTCTTGGTGGTCTCGCCGATCCGGATCAACCGCTCCCAACGCACCACGTCCCGGGTGACATCCACCCGATAGGTTCGGAAGATGTAGGAGGCCACTTGCGACGCCAACACGTGGTCGAAGTCGTCCCCGCCCAGGCATCCGTCGCCTCCCACACCAAGGGTGCGAAATCCGTCCTGGCCGTGCTCCAGGATGGTGGCGTCGAAGGTGCCGCCGCCGAAGTCATAGACCAGGAGCTTGTCCGGACCGTCTGCCCGGTCCAGGTGATAGGCGATGGCGGCGGCGGAGGGCTCGGAGAGGGTTCGGAGCACTTCCAGGCCGGCCATCTTGGCCGCGCTACGGGTCGCCTCTTCGGTCGACGGCGTGGCGGTGGCGGGCAGCGTCACCACCGCCTTCTTGATGGGGTTGTGGAATCGGGCCTCCGCCCGCTCTTTCAGGTGCCGGAAGATGTACGACGCCACCTCGGCCGGGGTGTGTTCGCCGACCCGGGTTCGGAGAATCGGCGTGGAGCCCGCCGAAGCGCACACCGAAACGGCAGAGTGCGCCTCGAAGACCCGAAGCTCCGGACTGTCCGCCGCCCGGCCCAAGACGCGTTTGATGCCGCTGACCGTGGCGTCGGGCTCCGCCATTCGATAGCGCTCCGCTTCCGCCCCCACCACCGGGAGACCTTTGGGGGGGAAGTAAACGATGGACGGAATGCAAGGTTCACCTCGGCGGTCCGGAACTGTATAAAGTTTACCCTGTATCCATGCCGCGGCGGTGGAGTACGAATTACCCAGATCGATCCCGAGGACGATGTCGGTCTGCGGCACGCTGAGGAGTTCGGCTGAGGTCGCCCGAGTTTGAGAACACGGTGCAGAATCGGGGGCCGCGCCGGCGAGGTCCGGGCTGAGCCCTCTTCCTACGCCCGAAGCGCCTGAGGAAAATCCACC
Source organism: Myxococcota bacterium (assembly GCA_050331295.1). Classification (GTDB taxonomy): domain Bacteria; phylum Myxococcota; class Kuafuiibacteriia; order Kuafuiibacteriales; family Kuafuiibacteriaceae; genus Kuafuiihalomonas. The sequence continues at coordinate 541,086 of JBHJGZ010000001.1, forward strand.
ACCGGCCAAAGGGCTTCGGCCAAAGGACGGGCGCACGCGAGCAGCGGGACCGGTCCGTCCAGGCCGCCCCGGTCGAAGAACGGGCTCACGTAGCCGCCCGCCTCCCGAACCAGCACGATACCCGCCGCCACGTCCCAGCTGTTGATGGCCGACTGCCAAAAGCCTTCCACCGCACCGCACGCCACGAACGCCAGGCCCAAGGTGGCGGCCCCGAACCGGCGGACATCGCACTTGGCGTGAACGGCGCGCTCCACCGTGTCCAGAAACGGCTGAGACGGGCCCTTCGACCAAAAACCCACGCACAGCGCGCTTCGGTGGAGTGCGGTTTGGGTCGAGGCAAAGATCCGTTGGTCGTCGAGGTACGCACCGGAGCCGCGTTCGGCCCAAAAGGTCCGCGCGCGGGGGACATCCTCGATCACCCCGAGTTCGACGGATTCGTTTCGAACGAACGCTACCGAAACGCCGTACCAAGGCACCCCCCGCATGAAGTTGGCGGTGCCGTCGATGGGATCCACCACCCAATGCCCGGGGCCGGACCCGTCGGTGCGTCCGGTCTCCTCACCCAGAAAGCCATCGTCGGGAAACGCTTCCGCCAGCCGCTTTCGAATCAGAGCCTCCACCTCCCGGTCCGCCTGGGTGACGAAATCCTGGACGCCCTTCTCTCGAATGGAGAGTCGGGAGAGGTCGGCGGCGTACATGCGGACCAGGTCGGCCGCCTCCCGTGCCACCTGGCGGGCGGCTGACAATCGTGACGGAGATGCCGAGGAGACCACGGCGGAGGCCCAACACGTCCGGGCGCCCAAGGCCACCGAAGGTCGCCGCCGGACGCTCCCTTCGGTCTTCAGGTCGGGTGGTGCTCAGGTGGAGGGGGTCAAGACCTTTCGGTTCAGGAGCTCTTCCTTGGCTCCGCGGGTCACGGCCCGACTCACATCCGATAGCTTTTCCCGGGATCGCGTTTCGAAGGTCCCGCTCCATCTCAGCCCTCCTTCGGGAATCGTGTAGAGGTTGGCTTCGAAGGCCCGAATGGTTTCCACCCGGATGGTGGTGCTGCCGAACCCGCCGCATCGGTAAAATTGGCAGTAGCCTCGAAATCCGAAACCGGCGGAGCCGACCGTGGTGATGTTGGTCTCGGTGCGGCTTCCGATCGGGCGAATGGTGAGGATGCTGGAGGGCTCCGGGAGCCGGCTCATCAAGTTTTCGAGGGGCATCTCCTCCTTGGTGTCGGTGGGCAGATATTTGTAGCTGGACTCGGCGGATGGACCGAAGGTCTCGACCGCAGCGTCTTCCACGATGCGGCGTTGTCCGGGCGCAACCCCGACCGCGAATACGATGACCCGCTCCGGGGCCGGAGGAAGATTGGGCGGTGGTCCCCAGCCTTCGATCAGGCGAGCGGTGGGAGCGCAGGACGCGAGCAGGAGGATACTCAGGGTCAGTCCGAGGCCAGAATGGCGGAACAGCCGGTTCACGCGGCGAAATGTGCCGGCATGGACGAGGCCACACCACAAAGAATCGTCACACCGTCGAAAAGCTCACCGTCATACGACGCGCTTGCGTTGGGGGAGGCCTGGAAGTACGCGCCCCGCATGTCATCGTTCCGAGAACGAGCCTTGCATCGGCAGGGTGAGTTGACAAAGCCGCCGGGGAGCCTCGGTCGCTTGGAGGAACTGGCGGTTCACCTGGCCGCCATTCAAAAGACCGACCAACCTTCGGCTCGGCCCGCAGCGGTGCTGGTGTTCGCGAGCGATCATCCGGTGACGCGGCACGGGGTGTCGGCGTATCCGGCGTCCGTCACCGCCGCCATGGTGCAGAACTTCGTCTCCGGCGGGGCCGCATCCACGGTGATGGCCCGTGCCTTGGGCCTCTCGGTGGAGGTGGTGGACGTCGGAGTCCAGTTTCCCGCCGGTTTGCGACCGAAGAGCCGGGACGAGCGGGAAGATGATTCGGTGGGAGCCCGGTTCTTTCAGGATCCGGTGACTACCACTCCGGTCGGTGACCTTCGTACGGAGGACGCCATGGCTGCACCGGTGTTCGAGGCGGCAGTGGCGGCCGGACGGGCCGCGGTGGACCGGTTGGATCCGGACGTGCGTATGGTCTTGCTGGGAGAGATGGGTATTGGCAACTCCACCTGCGCCGCAGCGGTGGCGTGTGCGCTTCTCGATGGAGCGGCGGAGACCTTCACCGGACCCGGAACCGGTCTCGACGCGCAGGGCCTCTTGCGCAAGCGTCAGGTGGTGGACGACGCGGTCTCACGCTATCGGATGCAGAAGGCCGACCGCGGGCCGGCGTCCACAGCGGCCGACCGCGGGCCGGCCTCCGCCTTCGGCACCTCCTCCTCCTCCGGTGGGTCCGAAGCCGATGATGAGCCGGTAGCCACAGCCGCCGGCGACCCGGAAGCGGCCCGCATCCTTCGGTCTCTCGGCGGAAAGGATCTGGCCGCGCTGGCCGGGGCGGCGGTCCGTGCCGCAGAGACCGGTCGCGTCGTCCTGGTGGACGGCTTCATCGTGACCACGGCGGTGGTGGCGGCGCTGGGGTGGGCTCCTTCGGCCCGGAGCCACCTCCTGTTCGCGCACCGATCCCAAGAACCTGGGCATCTTCATCTTCTCCGGCACCTGGACGCGCGCCCCCTGCTGGACCTCGACCTGCGGTTGGGCGAGGCCACCGGGGCGTTGTCCGCATTTCCGCTCTTGGACCTGGCGTGTCGCCTTCACAACGAGATGGCCACGTTCCAGGAGGCGCAGGTCGCCGAAAAGCTGTGACGGAAGGCTTTCGCTTTCTGGCCAGCCTTCGGGCCGCGGTCACGTTCCTGACCCGTGTGCCCACCGGCAAGGCGGCGTACCGCGACTCCGACTGGCGCTGGGCGACCGCCCATTTTCCGCTGATCGGGGCCGGACTGGGCTGCATCGCCGCCGCCACGTACGTCGTTGCCGGCCAGGGCCCGGTCGGTGCGGTGGCCGCCCTGGCCGCGTCGGTGGCGCTGACCGGCGCGTTTCACGAAGACGGACTCGCGGACACGGCGGATGCTCTGGGGGGAGGTCTCGAAGACCGTGACCGGATCCTGGAGATCCTGAAGGACAGCCGAGTGGGAAGTTACGCCGCGGTTTCGCTCATCATCGTCTTTCTGGCCAAGTGGGTGCTGTTGACGGAGCTCGGGACGCGGGCTGCCGCCGCGCTGATCCTCGCCCACGCTTGGGCGCGGCTTCCTCCGGTCGGTTTGATGCTGTGGCTTCCCTACGTGACCTCGGATGCCCGGGCCCGGAGTCGGCTCCTCACCCGGGCTCGAGGGCCCCAGTTCGCGCTGGCCTCCGCATGGAGCCTCGGGGTCGGCGGAATCCTGTGGGCGGCCGGGGGTGTGGGGCTTTCAGGCCTCCTGACGGCGGCCGGGGTCTTGGCCATCGTGACGGTCTCCATGGCGCGCTGGTATCGGCACCGATTGGGGGGCATCACGGGCGACCTGCTGGGGGCCACCGAGCAGGTGGGCGAGGCGTCGGTTCTGGCAGCCCTATGGTTTGTTTCTTGATTGAGGATGACCCATGCTGATCTGCGTTCGGCATCCTCCCGTGGAAGCGGAAGGGCTCTGCTACGGCCAACTGGACCTTCCGATGACCCGGTCCCCCGACCATTGGGGCCCGACGGTGGTTTGGCCGCGCGGCCGGCTCTGGTCCTCCCCCGCCCGGCGCTGCCGCGCCCTCGCGGCGTGGGTCGCCGAGGCCCAAGGGTCGCAGCTCTCGGTGGACCCCCGGCTCTGGGAGATGGGTTTCGGAGCCTGGGAAGGCCGAAAGTGGGCGGACCTCGACCGCACCGAGGTGGAGGCATGGTCTTCGGACTGGGAACGAAACCGCCCCCCGAGGGGTGAAAGCGCCCTGGACCTCCAACGTCGGGTGGCCGAATGGTGCGCAGACTTGGACAGGTCTCGGACCCATGTCCTCGTGGCCCACGCGGGCGTGGTGCGGGCGCTCAGGGTGGTGCGCGGGGGCTGTTCGTGGCCCGACGCCATGGCACGACCGGTCCCGCACCTTCGAATGGAATCGTTCGGACTGTGAGCTCGGTGTCCCAACAGGCGTGGTCGTTGTGCCGCGAAGCGGAGATCATCGACCTCCACGTCGAAAGCTTTCTTCCGGTCCGTCTGTTCGGCTACGACCTGACCAAGCACCACCGAGGCTGGTTCGGCCGACCCCCGCTCGGGGGCTGGCTGTTCGGTCACTTCGACCTTCCGCGCGCCGAGGCGTCCGGGGTCACCGGAGGCATGTGGTCCATCACGACCCAGCCGTTCCGATCGGCGAGCGGGCGGTGGCGCGCATTCCTGAAAAACGTCTCGCGCCTCACCCGCGTGCTGGAAGGCTCCGGCCGGTGTCGGGTGGTGGGCAGCTATTCCGCGTATCGAGCCGCCCGCGCAGCGGGCCTGCATCCCGCCTTGCTCGCGGTGCAGGGCGCCAACGCGGTGGATGCCGCATCCCCGGATTTGGCGGACGTGCCGGATACCGTGGTTCGGATGAATCTTCTGCACCTGACGCCGTCGCGGCTCGGCGTCCCGTCCGGAGCCGGAGGATGGTGGGTACGACGCAAGGGGCTCCGGGACGCCGGACGCGACCTGGTGGCGGCGATGAACGCCCGGCGGATCTTCGTGGATCTGGCCCACATCCATCGGGTCGGCTTTTGGGACGCGGTGGACGCCCATCGCCGGGACCTGCCGTTTCTGGTCAGCCATGCCGGCTGCGATGCCGTGCATCGAAACTGGCGGAACCTCACCGATGCGGAGATTCGGGCGGTCGCCCAGTCGGGCGGGGTGGTCGGGGTGATCACCGCGGGCCTGTACCTCGGGGGACGACGAGGCGCGTCGGGGGCAGAGCGCTTCGTCGACCACGTCGAGCATCTGATTCGGGTCGGGGGCGAAGACGTAGCGGCCATCGGCACCGATTTCGATGGCTTCATCATCCCTTTACCCGGGATTCGGGGCGCCCACGCCTATCCGCTCATGGTGGACGCCATGCTGCGACGCGGGCTCTCGGAGGACCGGATTCGGAAGGTCTTGGGCCAGAACGCCCTGCGGGTCCTCGAGGCGATGCGACCCTGACTGCGCCCTGCGGCCGAACCGGCCCGAATGCGGGAGAAGGGGTGGGAAGACGGGGAGCCTCTGCTAGCGTCGAATCATGACGGAAAGCCCCATGCCGAGCTTGACGCGCGAAACCACCATTCGCCGCACCGCCGACGGAGTGTGGTTTCACGACGGGGTGGCGGTGGAACACCCGGGAGTGCGACGCGCCTTCGACTGTTGGGTGGACATCGCCGAGGACGGCCGCACCATCCTGAAGAACGACGCCAACTGGGCCTACGTGCAGATCGACGGGGCTCCCGTCTTCGTGATGCACGCTCGGGTGGAGGGCGAGCACGTCGAGCTTTCGCTCAGCGACGGCCGCCTGGAGCGACTGGATCCGGCCAGCCTTCGGGAAGACGAGGAAGGCATGCTGTACTGCTCCGTTCGAGGGGGCCGCCTCGCCGCACGCTTCACCCGAAACGCGCTGGTGGAGCTGGGGGACGTGCTCAAGGAGTCCGAGGGCAGGGTGGTTCTCGAGCTCGGAAACGACCGCATCCGGTGGCCGCGGGTCGAGGCGCCGCTGGATGATCCGCGGGGGAAGGCGACTCCCGGGCCCGCGTCGAGCCAGCCGTGACCTTCATCCTGGCCAGCCGCTCTCCGCGCCGCCGCATGCTCCTCGAGCAGGCCGGGCTCTCACCCGATATCGTTCCCGCCGACGTGGACGAGGCTCCCCAGGAAGGAGAGGCGCCGGCGGAATACGCGCTCCGGGTTGCATGGGCCAAGGCCGAAGCGGTCGCGGTGGATGAGCGGGTGGTGTTGGCTTCGGATACGGTGGTGGCGCTGGATGGTGTGTCGCTCGGCAAGGCTTCCGACCGAGAGCATGCCAGTCGAATCTTGCATCGGCTTTCGGGCCGTTCCCACTGGGTGCACACGGCGGTGGTCGTTCTGGGTCGCCGTTCGTTCGAAGAGATCGTGAGCGCGGAAGTCAGCTTTCGGCGCCTGAGTGCCCTGGAGATCGGCCGCTATCTCGATACCGACGAGCCCTACGACAAGGCTGGTGCATACGGGATTCAGGGGCACGGGGGCGCGTTCGTGGACCGCCTCAGCGGGTCCTACAGCGCGGTGGTCGGTCTCCCGATGAAGGAAACGTTGCGCATGCTGGAGGCGGCCGGTGTGGAGAGAGCCACCGCATGACCGATGTGTCGGAGCGTTTCGCTCGAGTGGAAGAAGACATCCGGATGGCGTGCCAGGCCTCCGGGCGCCGACGGAGCGAGATCAAGGTGGTGGCGGTGAGCAAGCGTCAGCCGGAAGCGCGGCTGCGGGACGCCATCGAGCTCGGTCACCGAGACTTCGGAGAGAACTATCCGCAGGAGCTCGCGGAAAAGCAGGCTCGATTTCCAGAGCTGTCTTGGCACCAGGTCGGGCACGTTCAGCGAAACAAGGCGAAGCTGCTGGACCGAGCGGTTCTCGTCCACAGCCTGGACAGCCTTCGACTCGCCCGGACGCTGTCGGATCTGGGTCAAAAGACGCGGCCGGTGCCCGTACTCCTTCAGGTCAATCAAGCCCGGGAAGAGCAAAAGACGGGATGGCTGGAGGAGGAACTCGACGGGTTGTTCGAAGCGCTTCCGGACCTCGGGGGGATCGATGTGATGGGCTTCATGACCCTTCCCCCGCCGGGGGAAGGCCGCCGGTATTTCGCCGAGCTCCGAGCCCTCCGGGAGCGGTGGCGCGACCGCTCTGGGCTCCCACTGGCCGAGCTCTCGATGGGGATGAGCGACGACTTCGAGGCCGCGATTCACGAGGGCGCCACGCTCCTCCGGATCGGGACTGCGCTCTTTGGGCCCAGGCCCGAGAATTGAGGTCTTCGACCCAGGCCAGAAGCCTGAGCTGCGTGCTCAGGCCAAAGGCCGAGCATCGGGCTCGGGCCAGAAAGCTGGGCTTCGGGCTACAGCCCGACGCGGGATCCGGGCTGTGGCCCGACGCGGGATCCGGGCTGTGGCCCGACGCGGGATCCGGGCTGTGGCCCAGACGCGGGATCCGGGCTGTGGCCCGACGCGGGATCCGGGCTGTCGCCCGACGCGGGATAGGCCCGAAGAACGAGCGTCCGCATTCGCGCTCGAAGGCCAGGCCGCTTTTTCCCCGAGGGGATGCCGCCGATTTGCGCCCTTTGCTCCACATCTTTATGGTGCCGAGCGTGAAGCTCACGCCCCTGGACATCCAGCAACAGCACTTTCGCAACAAGCTCTGGGGCTATGATCCCAAGGAAGTGGATGCGTTCCTGGACGTGGTGGCGGCGGAATTCGAAGACGTCATCCGGGAGAACAAGGGCCTGAAAGATGACCTTCAGCGGCGTGACGCAGAGCTTCAGCGGTTTCGAGAGCGGGAAAAGGATCTGAAGGAAACGATGATCACCGCGACCCGGACCACCGAGGACATCAAGCAGAACGCCCACAAAGAAGCCGAGATCGTGCTGGCCCGGGCCGAGGCGCAAGCCGAGCAGGTGGTCCAAAACGCGCATTCGCGGCTGGTGCGGGTCATCGACGACCTGGACGAGCTCAAGCGCCAAAAGGTGCAGTTCGAAGAGACGTTGCGGAGCCTGGTTCAGAGTCACTTGAAGCTTTTGGAGACCATGTCGGACCGGGAGCCGGGCGGGGAGATGGTGTCGATGCTGGCTCGTCGGCACCGCGCCCGGCCGAAGCCCCAAGACGAGCAGCCTCAGGCCGCCGGAGCCGATGATCTGATCGATCCGCGAAACCGGGATGCCCAGCGGAACGCCTGAAGGCGCGAGCATGCCTCAACCCTCCAGCTCTTCCACCGTCTTGGGCCAGTCCTTCTTCATCAGTCGAGAAAGTGAACGGTCCGCCAACAGCCGGCCTTCGTTTTGGCAACGTGGGCAATAGTTGAGCTCGTTGTCGGCAAAAGCCACCCGCATCACCTTGGTGCCGCACACCTTGCAAGGCTCACGAAACCTTCCGTGTACCATCATGTCGTCCCGGAACGCCGTGACTTTGGTCGGAAAGCTGCCTTGCGCTTCACTTCGAATCGCGTCGGTGAATCGGGTCAGTATCGTCTGGGTTGCGGCGTGAAGCCGGGCCATCTCTTCGTCGGTCAACTTCTGGGTCTGACGCATCGGCGACAAGCCGGCCTCGAAAAGGATCTCGTCGGAGTAGGCGTTGCCGATGCCGGAGAAGATGCGGGGGTCGGTCAGGCTACGCTTGATGGTGTGGTTCTCTTTTCGAAGCGCGGTCGAAAAGGTCTCCAGGTCGATCCCGAGGACCTCGATGCCGCCTCGGTGATGGGCGGATAGGCCTTCTCGGCCTCGAACCAGGTGAAGGGATGCGCGCTTCTTGGAGCTGGCTTCGGTCAAGAGGAGGGTTCCCGAGCTGAAGTCGAACGCGGCCAGGCCCACTCGCCCTGGAATCGCCGCCCCGCGTTTGTCGGTCCATTTGAAGCGGCCCGCGATCATGAGGTGAATGACCACAAAGAGATCCCCGTCCAGGCCGACCACGATTCGTTTGCCCAGCCGCTCCACCGAGGTCACCTTTCGGCCCTTGACCTCGTGGACGCTCGGCTCGGTGCTCCGGAGAAGAAACGGACTGCCGAGGCGAACATCTTCCAGCGTCTCGCCTCGGGTCTTCGCCGCCAGCGCCTCTACGTATACCGTGACATCGGGCAGCTCCGGCATGCTGCACTATCGCGCGTGGATGAAGCCAAGGTCCACCAGTCGGAGGAGCGAGGCGGCGGTTTCGAAGTCGGTCGACGGGGAACGGTCCAGGATGTGGTCCAGTCGCCGGCAGTCGTAGACCAGCTGAAACACCTCCAGGTCTCGAACCGGCAGGCCGGAAAGCAAGCCTGGCAGCGGTCGCGGCACGTCGAAGTGATCCTCCATGCTCGGCAGCTGCTGCCGGAGCCGCTCGAACTCGGTGTGTTCGTGGATCGCCGATGTCACGAGATTCTCGGTGCTGTCTTCCAGCTCCAGCATGAAGTCGCTTTCACCCGAGCTCGGTCCGAAAGCGTAGCTGCCGCTTCGCCAGCCGACCAAACGGCACAGCGCCTTCATCGGGCCCAGATCGTGGTTTTCGTCGAAGGCTGCATAATACAGATCTCCATCGCGAAAGTAGATCCGGCCTTGGTGGCCCTCACCCTCCAGCTGCAGGACGCCCGTCCGGCGCGACGTTCCAAACAGCTGCAACAGGTCCGGCACGCTCACCTGTTCCAAGGTGCCGGCGGCCTGCGCGCCGGGCTCCGGCTGATGGGGGACCTGGAGCATCGGTTGGCTCCACTGGCCGGCCAGGACCACCCGCAAGATGGACGTTCCGATCAGGATGCGGTCCCCCTCCCGCAGCTGCGTACGGGTGACCTTTTCACCGTTGACGAACGTGCCGTTGGTCGAGCTCAGGTCTTCGATGAACAACTGGTCGGAAGTCAGACCTACCCGTGCGTGTCGTCGCGACACCATGTCCTCGATCAGGACGATGTCGCCGGTGGACGCACGTCCGATGAGGATGTCCCGGTCGGTGGGGATTTCGAAGTCCCCACCCTGATAGCGGCCGGAAAGAAACCGCAGCGCAAATCGTTGCGCCATTCGCTCCTTCCCTAGCAGGCGGTCCTAACGGACGAAAGAATCGGACGGCCGACCCAGCACTTCCGGCTCGAGACCCCCGATGATCCGGAGCCGACCGGCGGAGGTGGAAAGCGTGAGCCGGAGCACGCGCGGGATGGGGCCCAGTCGGTTGGGGATGCGAAGATGCAGGTCGAGATGCTGGCGTTCCCCCCCACTCTCGAAGCGCACGTTGCGGATGGCCACCTGGGGTGCCCGACTCCAGGCGCAACCGAACGGATGGTTGCGTCGGTCGGCCATGAGCCATTCCTCACGGTCCAGCAGGCCGGCTCGAAAGCCCGGATGAAGGAGCAAGCCGAGCTCCCCCGGACTGGACGCCTGGTGAAGGTCGTCCACCAAGTCCATCGCATCCCGGAGCGCGACCATCCAGCCTGACCGGATCCGGGCCTCGAAGCCCGAGGCGATCGAAACTCGGTAGTGCTGCTGCACCTTCCAGACCGTCTCGCCCTGCAATTCGGACTGCAGCGTAACTTCGACATGACCGGTGGGATCGATGCGGAGGTCCTGTCTCGGATCGAACACGAATGCCGAAGACGGGTATCGCTCGTAGAGCCTCCGAAGATCCGCCAGCAGCACCGATAGATCGCCGCGCGGGTCTCGATAAGACGGGGCCAGAGCATGCAAGAGCGCTTGCGGGCGTCGCTCCATCGTGGCTTGCACCGCGGCTCCCACCACCGCATCGGGCGTTTCGGTACAGGCGGCGACCGCCAGCACCAGGGCCAAACAGCTTCGCTTCACGCTTCTTCGAGGAAAGGATAGCGATGATCGGTGGGCGGTACGAACGTCTCTTTGACGGCCCGAACCGAAGCCCAGCGCATGAGGTTCGCCGCACTGCCGGCCTTGTCGTTGGTGCCGGAGGCTCGGCTTCCCCCAAACGGCTGCTGCCCCACCACCGACCCGGTCGGCTTGTCGTTGATGTAGAAGTTTCCAGCCGCGTTGCGGAGGCGCTTGGCCACGGAGGCGATGGCGTGCCGGTCGTCGGCGAACACCGCGCCGGTCAGGCCATATGGGCTGCTGTCGCAGGCATCGAGGGCTTCCAGGAGGGCTCCATCCTCGTACACGTGCACGGTGACCACCGGTCCGAAGATCTCTTCCGTCATCAGGCGGCTCCGCGGATCCTCGCTCACCACTGCGGTCGGCTCCACGAAGTAGCCTCGCTGGTCGTCGACCTTCCCGCCGGCGGAGATGGTATAGTTCGGGTCCGTCTCCGCTTCACTCAGGTAGCCGCTGATCTTTTCAAACGCTCGGCGGTCGATGACCGCCCCCATGAAGTTTCGGAAGTCGGCGATGTCGCCCACCTTCAAGGACCGAACGGTGTCCATCAGCTGCGGCTCCAGGTCGCGCCACCGACTCCGCGGCACGTAGACCCGCGAGGCGGCACTGCATTTTTGTCCCTGAAACTCGAAGGCCCCGCGCACGATGGCGGTGGTCACCGCACCCATGTCGGAGGCGCTCGGATGGACGAAGATGAAGTCCTTGCCGCCCGTCTCCCCGACGATCCGCGGATACTGCCGGTAGCGCCCGATGTTCTGTCCGACCTGGCTCCACAGGAGCTGAAAGGTCTTGGTGCTGCCGGTGAAATGAAGGCCCGCCATTCGGGGGTCCTGCATGACCGTCTCTCCGATTGCGGCCGGATCTCCCGCCACCATGTTGATCACCCCCGGGGGCAGCCCGGCCCGGGACAGCACCTCGACGATCACCCGAGCCGACAGCATCTGGGTAGGGGCTGGCTTCCACACCACGGTGTTGCCCATCAGTGCGGGTGCGGTGGGGAGATTGCCGGCGATGGCGGTGAAGTTGAAGGGCGTGACAGCAAAAACGAAGCCATCCAACGGCCTGAGCTCTTGGTAGTTCCACATGCCCGGCGGGGATTCCGGCTGCTCCTCCATGAGCTTCTGGGCGAAAGCGACGTTGAATCGCCAGAAGTCGCACAGCTCACACACCGCGTCGATTTCCGACTGGTGCGCCGTCTTGGACTGGCCCAACATGGTGGCCGCGTTCATGCGGTCTCGATACGGCCCGGAAACCAGCTCCGCGGCCCGCAGAAACACGGCGGCGCGATGTTCGAAGTCGAGCTCGGCCCAGCTGGGGCGGGCGCGTTCGGCCGCTTCGATGGCCCTCTGCACATGCCGCGGCGTGGCACGATGCACCTGGCCGACGACCCGCTGATGGTCGTGCGGCGCGGTCAGGGATTCGGGCGCGTTGGACACGTCGGCGCCATCGATCCATAGAGGGATGTCGGTGACCTGTTCCGACAAGGAACGAAGCGCGGACTTCAGATGGGCACGCTCGGGGCTTCCCGGGGCGTATGAGGTGACGGGCTCGTTTCGCGGGGGTGGCACCTGCGTTCGACCGTTCATGTCCCTCCCATAGGCTCTCCCGGCGGAAGCCGTAAAGCACATTGACCGGCCGCCAGCCTTCTCCTAGTCCGATCTCTGAACGCCGCGCGGCGTCAGGAGGAGCCAAGCATCATGAAAATCGCCATCAACGGTTTCGGCCGCATCGGTCGATGCATCACCCGGTCTCTGGTCAAGCGCAACGACACCAGCCTCGAACTCGTGGCGGTGAACGACCTCACGGACGCCAGCACGCTGGCCCATCTGTTCAAGTACGACTCGGTCCACGGACGCTTCGACGGCGAGGTGAAGGTGGACGGCGACAAGCTGGTGGTCGACGGCAAGCCCATCGCCGTGACCGCGGAGAAGGACCCGGAAAAGCTGCCGTGGAAGGCGCACGGGGTGGAGCTGGTCATCGAGTGCACCGGCATCTTCCGCGACAAGGCCAAGGCCGGCAAACACATCACCGCCGGTGCGAAGAAGGTCTTGCTCTCGGCGCCGGGCAAAGAGGTCGACGCGACGTTCTGTTATGGCGTGAACCACGAGGTTTTCGACCCCGCGCAACACGACATCGTCAGCAATGCGTCCTGCACCACGAACTGCCTGGCCCCGGTGGTGAAGGCGCTGGACGACGCGTTCGGGGTGGAGCATGGGCTCATGACCACGATCCACGCGGTCACCAACGACCAGCGGATTCTGGACCTTCCTCACTCGGACCTTCGGCGGGCCCGAGCCGCGTTCGAGTCCATGATCCCGACGTCCACCGGAGCGGCGAAGGCGGTCGGCCTCGTCCTTCCCCATCTCGCAGGCAAGCTGAATGGCTTTGCGGTGCGGGTGCCCACCCGCAACGTCTCCCTCGTCGACTTCACGGCCCAGCTCAAGAAGGACGCGACCAAGGACCAGGTGAACGACGTCATGCGGACCGCGGCCAACGGCCCGATGAAGGGTGTGCTCGGCGTTTCCGACGAGGAGCTCGTCTCCATCGACTATAACGGCATCGAGAACAGCTCCACCGTGGACCTGGCGCTCACCGAGGTCATGGCCGGCCGAATGGCGAAGGTGGTGTCCTGGTACGACAACGAGTGGGCGTATTCGGTTCGCTGCATCGACGTGGCCAACTACATGGCCCGCAAGATGAGCTGACAGGCCATGATCCACGGGATTCAGGACCTCCGTCTGGAGGGGAGAGTCTGTTTCATCCGCGTCGACTTCAACGTGCCGTTGAAGGACGGCGTGGTGCAGGACGACACGCGCATCCGCGCGGCCCTGCCCACCATCGAGCACGCCCGGGCCCAAGGGGCTCGGGTGGTGCTGGCCTCTCACCTCGGGCGTCCGAAGGGAAAACGGAGCCCTTCCGAATCCTTGGAACCGGCGGCGGGGGCGCTGGCCAAGCACCTCCAAGCGGACGTGGTCTTCGCCGACGATTGTGTCGGGGACGGGGTTCGAAAGAACATCCGCGACCTTCGGGATGGCGGGGTGTTGCTCCTCGAGAACACCCGGTTTCATCCGGGGGAGGAGAAGAACGACGAGGAGTTTTCTCGGGCGTTGGCGGAAGGGGTGGAGGTCTACGTCAATGACGCGTTCGGCTCCGCCCACCGGGCCCACGCTTCCACCGTCGGCATGGTTCGGTTCGTCCAGGACAAGGGCGCCGGCTTCTTGATGAACAAGGAGCTCGAGCACCTCGGTTCTCTCCTGGACCGGCCCGAGTCGCCGTTCGTGGCGGTGGTGGGGGGCGCGAAGGTCTCCGACAAGATCGGTGTGCTCCAAAAGCTCCTCGACAAGTGCCAGGCCATCCTGATCGGCGGCGCCATGGCGTATACGCTGCTTCGAGCCCAAGGCGTCTCGGTGGGGAACTCGCGGGTCGAGCAGGACAGCCTGCAGGTGGCGGAGCAGTTTCTGAAGTCCGCCGCGGCGCGACGGGTGCAGGTTCTTCTGCCGGAGGACCACGTGGTGGCTTCGGAGTTCAGTGAGAACGCTCCGCCATCCGAGGTGTCGACCATCCAGGACGGGCAGATGGGACTGGATATCGGCCCCAAGACCCGGGCTCGGTTCGGCGAGGCGATCTCCGGGGCCAAGACCGTGTTCTGGAACGGGCCCATGGGTGTCTTCGAATGGCCGAACTTCGCCCACGGGACCGAGAGCCTGGCCCGCGCCATCGCGAACAGCTCGGCCGTTTCGGTGGTGGGCGGCGGCGACTCGGTGAGCGCTTTGGCCAAGGTGGGCCTCACCGACCAGATCACCCATGTCAGCACCGGTGGGGGTGCCAGCCTGGAGCTCTTGGAAGGTAAAGAGCTTCCCGGCGTGAAGGCGCTGGAGGTCTAGACATGGCACGGGTGCCCTTCGTGTGCGGCAATTGGAAAATGAACCGGACCCCTACCGAGGCCGGAGCGTTGGCGTCGTCCATCATCGAAGCCCTGGGTGACTTTGGCGGTGTTCAGGTGGCAGTGGGGCCGCCGTTCGTAGCGCTGGATCGGGTCGCCAATGCATTGGGGCAGTCCGGGATCCTGCTCGCGGCCCAAGACGTCCACTGGGAAGACGACGGTGCGTTCACGGGCGCGGTGTCGACCCGCATGCTGGAAGACCTTTGTGTCTCCTTCGTCATCGTGGGTCACAGCGAGCGCCGCACTCTTTTCGGCGAGACGGACGAAGAGTGTCGAAAGAAGGTGGACAAGGTCTTGGCCAGCGGCCTGAACGTCATCCTGTGCGTCGGGGAGACCCTCGAACAGCGGGAGGCGAATCAGACGCTGGAGGTGGTCGGACGGCAGCTCCAGACGGGCTTGGCCGGCGTCAACCCGGACCAGTTGGCCCACGTCGTGGTTGCGTACGAGCCGGTGTGGGCCATCGGCACCGGGCGTACCGCGACGCCGGATCAGGCTCAGGAGGTTCACGCGTTCATTCGAAGCCGGTTGGCTGAGGGTTATGGATCTGCGGGAGAGGCCGTGCGTATCCAGTACGGAGGCTCCGTCAAGCCCGACAACGCCGCGGAGCTCTTCGCTCAGCCGGACATCGACGGAGGCTTGATCGGCGGGGCGTCCCTGAAGGCGGACGCCTTCGCGGCCATCGTGAAGGCGGCGCGAGGATTGGGCCCTGCGGGCGGTCCCGGCTGACGCAGGTAGCGCTGGACACCGAGTCCGAAGTCGAGGCACATGGTCGGCCGCATGGAGGCGGCGCTTTACGTTCTACATGTCCTGGTCTGCTTGGCGATGCTGCCCATCATCCTGCTCCAGTCGGGAAAGGGCGGAGGCGTGAGCGCCGTGTTTGGCGGGGGAAGCTCCGGGAACGTCTTCGGGTCTCGGGGTGCCAGCAACTTTTTGACCCGGATGACCACCGCGGCCGCCGTCATCTTCATGTGCACCAGCATGGGCCTCAGCTATCTCTCGACCCAAAGTCGCTCGGTGATCGGCGAAGACCCGATCCCCGGTGACGAGCTTCCTTTTGACGGTGAAGCCCTGCCGGCCGACGTGCCTCCGCCGCTTCCTGCAGACCCGGCGCCGGCGGACGACGCAAGTAAGTAGAGGCGCCGAGCCGGCTTCCTGAGTTGACCCGAGGGCAGTCGATCTCTATAAGGCCGGGCTCATCCGTTGCGGCGGTGGTGGAATTGGTAGACACACCATCTTGAGGGGGTGGCGCCGCGAGGCATGGGAGTTCGAGTCTCCCCCGCCGCATTTTTCGTCAGGTTTTTCCCACACGTCGGGTCTCAACCCCGATAAGCTTTGCATGCACGTCAGGCTGCCTTGCGGCTCTCGGGTCCCTTCGACCGTGTCGTCTGTTGTAGGTACGACATGAGTCGATCCGCCCCTAGTCCCAGACCGGGGTATGCGGCTCTCGGGTCGACGAAGCGAAAGGTCGCGCCCGGGCGACGCCACCCGGTATAAAGACCCTGACGATGATCAGGAGGGCGCTGTACCCATACTTGTGGTTCATCTTCTTCGCCGGACTGTGGGCCTCGGCGTGCTCCGACGAGTGCTCGTCCAACGCTGACTGCGATGAAGGCCAGATCTGTAGCTCGGAGGGGGAGTGCCGGTTCGGGTTGGGGAACGCACCGCCGCTGGGAGGGCCGCCCGCCAATCCCATTCCCGGTCTACCCCCCACCGGTGGCGGCGGGAGCGACGCCGGCGTTCCGCCCGATAGCGGCGTGAATCCGCCGCCTCCGGTGATGGCGCCGGCCACATCGTTCGTGGAGCTGGTGGAGGTGGCCCAAACCGACGGCATCACCGTGGAAGCGAACGCGGTTTTCGAGACCTTCCCCCCGACCGCACCTCCGGTGGTGACCGAGATTCCCACCCTCAACTTGGACGACTGTCAGCTCGTGGAGCGGCCCGCGCCCAGCATGGTCACCCTGATTCCGGCCGGAACCGTTGAAATCGAGCTCTCGACCGTGGTGTCGCCGCCGAGCAGCATCGAGCTGACCTTCGACACGGTCGAGGACGCCTATGTCCCCACGCAGCCCATCCCGAACAACATCTTCATGGTGACCTTGGCGAACCAAGCCACCTTCACCATCTCCGGCGACCCGAACGGCGTCCTGGGCTCGGATGCGATCTCCGTCGATGCACCGCCGGACTTCGCCGTTCAGACCCCCCAGACCACCATGACCATCGATCCGCTCCAGTCCCCGGGGTTCAACTTTCAGTCCGTGGGTTCGTTCGGCTTCGAGGACGTCTTGTTTCGGATGTTCGACCGAGACCGGGAGGTCGAGCTCACGTGTTTCACCTCTTCCATCAACCTGATGACGGCGGTGCTGGACACCGACGCGACCCAGGCTTTCTACGATGCCGAGCCGGAGCTGCCCATCACGCTGGAGGTGGGGTTCGTCAACGAGACGGTCGAAAACATCCCCCGCAACGGCGACCCCAACTTCATGGTCCTGCTGCGCGTGGCCCGGATCTCTCGGTACAACGTGGTTCCCATCAGTATGTAGCCCGTGGACCATGCGCGTGATGCGCGCACCTCGGGCCTGACGCGCGTTGGGTTGCCGGGGGCGAAAGGCTGAACTATGCACCCACCATGGTCCCGGACTTCTTTGCCCCCACCGATCTGGACTTCGAACAGGTAAAGGTGATGACCCATGCGATGATGGCCCTGGCGCGGGTCGACGGCGTGCACGACAACGAGATGCGCCTGGTGCGGGAATTCTACGATGGATGCAGCCGTCCGGGTGACCCGGAGCTCGAGGAGGTGGTGCGCGGAACCTTCGATCCGGCCCAGGCCAAGGCTCGATTTGGAAGCGATGCCGAGCACCGGGATCTCTTCATCAAGAGCTTGATTCTCATGGCCCTGGCCGACGGAGAATACGGGGCCCAAGAGGACGAACTGATCCGGTCTTGGGCGCAGGAAGTCGGTGCGACGGAGGCCGACGTGGAACGCCTTAAGGAAGCGACCAGCGAATACCTGATGGCGGGGCTGAGCCACATCCGAAACGACGAGGCCCTCAAAGACGTCCGACGCAAGCTGCCTTGATCCAGGCTCCGGTCCTGCTCCTCATGTTGGGCCGAGACAGGCGAAGCCGCATCTGATAGCCGCGGTGAGGTGATCGGCCGTCTTTTTGGCATGTTCTCACAGGACATCGCCATCGACTTGGGGACCGCCAACACGCTGGTTCACGTTCGCGGAGAAGGCATCGTCTTGGACGAGCCTTCGGTGGTGGCCATTACGAAAGCGGCCAACCGCAAAGTGGTGGCGGTGGGCCACGAAGCCAAGGAGATGCTCGGCCGAACGCCGGGGAACATCGAAGCGATCCGGCCCATGCGGGAAGGGGTGATCGCCGACTTCGCGGTCACCGAGGCGATGCTCAAGTACTTCATCCGAAAGGCGCAGCGCCGTCGCGGCACTTCGTGGAGCCGCTTGGTCATCTCGATCCCGGCCGGGATCACCGATGTGGAGACGAAAGCGGTCCGGGAAGCGGCCAGCGCAGCCGGCGTTCGGGAGGTGCTGCTGATCGAGCAGCCGATGGCGGCGGCGGTGGGCGCAGGGCTGCCGGTGCTGGACGCGCGCGGTTCCCTGATCATCGATATCGGCGGAGGCACCACCGACGTGGCGGTGATCTCGCTCGGGGGCCTCGTCACCTATCGCACCCTCAAGGTCGCGGGCGACAAGATGGACGAAGCCATCATTCAGTTCGTGCGGCGGCGATCCAACATCCTGATCGGGGAACGGACCGCGGAGCAGGTGAAGATCAAGATCGGCAACGTTCACCCGAGTCTTCAGATGCCGGACATGGACCTCAAGGGTCGGGACCTGGTTTCGGGCGTCCCCCGGTCCATCAAGATCTCCGGCGCGGACGTCCGAGAGGCCTTGGTCGACACGATTCAGCTCATGGTGGAAGCGGTCCGGACCGTTCTCGAACAGACGCCGCCCGAGCTCTCGGCCGACTTGGCAGAGCGCGGCATCATCTTGGTCGGGGGAGGGGCGCAGCTGCAGGGCTTGGATCTGCTGCTCCGAGAAGAGACTGGGATTCCCTCGACGGTGGCCGAAGATCCGCTTCTCGCGGTGGTCAATGGCGTGGGCATGGTCCTCGAGGACCTCGACCGCTATCGGGGTCTTCTGTTTTAGTTCCCGGTCATGGCCACACGGCGCCGGACCAAGACGTCGAGCCTCGACCCGATGTCGGACCTGCAAAAGAACGGTCCACGTCCGGTGTACGCCATCGATGGCGAGGAGCGGGCGCTGGTCGACGAATTCGTCGAGGCGATCAAGCAGGTCGCGGCCCCTCCCGCCGCCCGCGACTTCAACTTCGAAAGTCTCAGCGGCAAGGACGTGGGCCTCAATCGGGTCGTCGATGCCGCCCTCACGCTCCCTGCATTCGCCGAGCGACGCCTGGTGATCGTGCACCAAGCCGAGAAGCTGAACCTATCGGAGCCGGAGCCCCTCTTGCGGTATCTCGACCAGCCGTCGCCCACCACCGTGCTGGTGCTGGTGGCGGACAAGTTCGATGGGCGCGGCAAGGTGTACAAGGCCTTCCAGCGAGCCGGCGCCGCGATCCGCTTCAGCCGTCCCCGGCCCCGCGAGATGCCCGGCATCATCGAGACCCGGGCCGCCCGCATCGGGCTTCAACTCGAACCCGGCGCGGTGCGCATGCTGGTCGACGTCGTCGGACCCGACATCACGGCGGCGGTGAAGGCGCTCGAACTCCTGGATCTGTACCGCGGCGATGCGGCGGCGCCCGTCGCCACCGACGACGTGGCGGCGGTGGTCCACGGAACGAGGGAGGACTCCATCTTCGACCTCGTGGACGCCATCGGCCACCGAGACCAGGGGCGGACCCTTCATCTTCTCCATCGATTGGTGGTGGCCCAGCGAGAGCCAGGACTGCGGGTGTTGGCCATGATCGCTCGGCACTTTCGTCAGCTTCTGGCCGCACGGGAGATGATGGCACGAGGTGCTCCTCCCGCTGCTTTGGCCAGCGCGCTCGGGATGCCTCCGTTTCTGGTGGACAAGTTGGCCGATCAGGCCCGTCGCTTCGACGAGCCGAAGCTCGTCCGAGGACACGGTCTCATCAAGCACGCGGATCGCACCCTGAAGAGTAGTCGCCTTCGCGACATCCGCATCCTGGAGCGGTTGACCCTCGAGCTGATGACCCCACCCTGAGCCTCGGGTGGGAACATGCTAGTCCAAACCCATGCGGTGGTTGGGGGCGGCCGTCTTCTTCTGGATGGGCTGCAGCACATCGGAATGCTCTTCGGTGCGGGTCGAAAGCAACACCGCATGCGCATCATCCCGCGACTGCGCCGAAGAAGGGCTGGTCAACCTATCCTGCGTCAACGGTCGTTGCGCGCTTCCGTGCGTTCGTGATGCGGACTGCACACTCACGGACGTCGAAGAGGAGTGCCCGCTTGGAGAAGGGTTCGCATCTGCGTTCTGCAGCGATCAGGTCTGCACGGTGGGCTGTCCGGCGGTGCCGTGTGGGGGCGGCCAACCGGTTTGCGTTTCGGGTCGATGCGGCTACTTCTTCGAGGGCTTCGAACGGGACGAGCCGGCCGCCTTGGAGGTGTTGGGCTGGAACGGCTTCGGCACCCTGAGGAACCCCAGCCACGAATTGGCTCTGGACTGCGCCGGAACCGCCTGCGGCGGAGAAGACCCGAGAGGGCCCGCCTCCGAAGGTGAACGGTTTGCGGTGTTTGGGACCGCGTCCGCGCCCGAAAAGGGAACCGCCAGCACGGGGCCCACGTGTCGCGCGTGCGCCTGCTGCGTGGACTGCCGACTGGATCCGCCGGCGGTTCAGCTTTCGGTGCTGGACTGTCCCCGAAATGCTTCGGTGCCGCCGCGCCTGTACTGCGGGCCGCCCCGGTCGTGCAGCGATCCGGTTCCGCCCGAACCGACGCCTTCCGAGTGTCGGGCGGTCTGCGATGCGTGTGAAGCGTGCCCCGACGCAGAGATCCCACCGTCCGACCCACTTCTTTCTGCGTGCGAAGTTCTGGCCGCCTCCAAGACCTGCGCCGCCTGCCGCGACTGCGACGTCGAGGCGTGCCGGGAATGTCGCAATATATCTTGCGAAGAGGCATGCGAGGACCCGCTGGATGATGCGTGCGCGTCGTGTGAAGCGGAGCGCGGGTGCCCGTGTGCCTCATGCCGAGACTGCACCGCTTGCGATGACGCGAGGACCTGTGCTTCCGGGACCGGCGGAGGGCCGGCGTGCCAGGGACTCGCCGACCGCTGTGCGGCGCTCGGCGCCGATGGATGCTTTCAGGTGCCCCAAAGTTATCCCCGCGCGCAGTTGACCGATGCCGAGCAGGCCCTGACATCGCCCCCGATCGACCTTTCCGCGGCGCGGGGAACGGTGCACCTCCAGTTCGACTATGTTCCGTTCAATGTAGGAGATTCGTTTCGAGAGCCCGAACAAGGGGTGTCCGCTTGTTTGTGGCCACTGGTACCCCAAACCCTCCAGGTTCAGTTTTGCCGGGGGGACTGTGAGCGACCCGAGAACTGGCAGACCGTGCTGGATGGCTTGCCCATGCCGCAGGACCGAAACAACGGACTGCGGCTCGGAGGGCAATCGGGGGTGGATTGGCGCGCCGGTCGGGTCGAGGTCGACGTCCCGGAGTCGTTTTGGAGCTCGCGTTTCCGCTTCCGTTTTCTTCCCCGGCTCAGCGCCTTTACGCGGATCGGGGTCGATCGGATCTGGGTTCGTCAGGTGCCGTCGCCATGAGGATCCGCGCTCGCGGTCTCGCGTGGATCTTGGCGGCGGCTGGATGTGGTGGAGGCCAGGACGTGAACATCGAGCTGGCCACGCCGGACATCCCGGAGCTTTCTGCGTTTGCCGGGCCGGTGACCAAGGTCCGGGTCACCGCCCGCACCGAATCGGGTACCGACGACACCCTCATCGATTTGCCTTCGGGCACCCTTTCGTTTTCGCTTCGCGCGTTTCCGGCCGAGCGTGCGCGCTTCGAGGTGGAGGCCTTCGACGCCCTCGGCCGCGTCCGGGCGTATGGTCGAACCGATCTGGTCGAGCTGAGGGACGGGCTGGAGATTCCTTTGAGGCGAAACTTGGCCTATACCGTCCATCAGGCGGGTTCGGGTGACGACCGGCCGGAAGCGATCGTGTATGCCATCGATGTGGTGGACCGAACGCTGGTGGAGCGTCTTCGGATCCCGGGAGAGGGGGTTCGGGCCCGGTCGGTGACGGCGTGGGGAGGCCGGGCGATGCTGTTCGCGGCCGCGCTCCCGGTCCGCGCCGCAGAAGATCCGCCGGGCATGGTGGCCGTCTTGTCCACCGCCGATCATCGCTTCGACGTGGTGATGCTGGAGCATCCTCCCGATGTCGTGTTGGCGCCGGATCATGGCTCCGTGGGGGTCGCGGTGGGCGGGGGCCTGTTGAGCTTTGTCGACTTCGAAACCCTCGAAGTCCTCGGGGTCCCGGTCAGTCTCGGAGGAACGGCCCTGGATGCCGGGATCGCACCGGACGGACGTCGGGCGCTGGTGGCGGTGGACATTTCTCCACCCGGTCTCATCGACGTGGATCTTCGCCGAATGGAAGTCATCGGCTCCAGCGTCACGCCGGCCCCGGCCGGGATCGCCGTGGATCGACGGGCCGGGCAGGCGTACGTGGTCTCGTCGGAGGTCGATTCGGTGGTTGCCGTCGACTTGCCCTCCGGCCGAGCCAGTTCGTTCAGTCGGGATCTGGTTTCCGCAGGCGGGCTTGCGGTCTACTCCGACGTGATGGGCGGACTGGTGACGGTTTCGGAAGATGGTCCGGGTTCGACCTTGGTGGGATTCAGCACCTTCTTCGGCCAGCCGGTGCCGGGCTCCGTCGTGTCCTTCGATGGCGTGACGGGTCTTGCCATGGACGGGGCGGGGCGGCACGGCGTGCTGGTGGCGACGGGCGGCCCAGAGGGCGAGCCCGGCTGGACGGTGTTCGACGCCCGCTTCAACGAGCTTCCGGAGGCGACCAGCCTCGCCTACGTCGAAGATCCGGTAGAACGCGTCCGCTACCTTCCCCGAGGGGTCGGCATCGTTTACGGAGATTGACGTGTCCACGCTGCGGGGGGGCGCCAACAAAGTCGCCGAAGGGCTGCGCCGAGCCGGCTACCAGGCGTTTCTCGCGGGTGGATGTGTCCGCGACCTCCTGCTCGGCCTCGAGCCCAAGGACTACGATATCGTCACCGACGCCCGCCCGGAGCAGATTCAGACCCTGTTTCGCCACACCCGAATGGTGGGCGCAAATTTCGGGGTCGTTCAGGTCCGACTGGCCGGCTTCACCTACGAGGTGGCCACCTTCCGGACCGAAGGCAGCTACACCGACGGACGACGTCCGGACTCGATTCAGTATGCCGACCGGCCGGAAGACGACATCGAGCGCCGCGACTTCACCATCAACGCGCTGCTCATGGATCCGGTCACCGAAGCGGTGATCGATCACGTGGGAGGCCGAGCCGATCTGCGCCAAGGGATTGTCCGAGCGGTGGGCGACCCGGACCGAAGATTCGGCGAAGACCGGCTCCGGATGCTGAGGGCGGTTCGATTCTCCACCCGATTCGGTTTCGACCTGGACCCGGGCACCGCGGCCGCGATCCGGCGTCATGCTCCCGAGCTGGGCGACGTGAGCGTCGAGCGCATCACCGGTGAGCTGGAGGCCATCTTCCACGCCGAGCGCGCGTATGAAGGACTGGCGTTACTGGAAGATCTGAGGATGTCCAGGGTCGCGCTCCCGTTTCTGCCGGAAGATCCGGCGGAACGGGCACACCGCTTCCGGTCGTTCGAACGACCCGCCTGGCAGTCGGTACAAGGCATCCGGCGCATCTACCTGGCGTGGGCGTTCCTGCTGGGCGACGCCGGCCACGTGGCCATCGAAGAAGCGATGCGGAAGCTCCGGCTTTCCCGCGACCGCTTGCGCGCGGTCCAGCTGCTGGTGGGCCTGCGGCCGCTTCTGTTCACGCCCGGCGACACCGTGGCGGTGCGAAGGGTGGCGGCGGATGAAGACCTTCAGCTGGTTCTGGCCTACGCGGAAGGGATCGGGGCCGATCAAGGCTTTGAGGCCATACACCAGGAACGAGCCCAGCTCGACCTCCATCCGCTGCCGCCTCGACCCATTCTGAGCGGAAACGATCTCAAGGCGATGGGCTATTCACCGGGGCCCATCATGAAGGACATTTTGGGACGTTTGGACAAGGAAGTGCTGAGGGGGGCCGTCACCGAGCCGGACCAGGCGCGTCAATGGGTGTTGACGCGCTTTCCTCCGGACCGGGAACCGCGATGATGAACGCGGCAATGTCGGCCAGTTCTCGGTCCGAGAGGCGGTCGGCGCCATAAAACGGCATCCAAGCCCCCGGCCTTTGGCTTCCGCGGAGAAGACCCGTCCCTTCCCGAACGGCGAAAGCTACCTTGCCGAGCCCCATTCCCGCCACCACACCACCCAGACCCTCTCGGTTCGCGTGGGGGTGACAGCCGTGGCAGGCCCGATAGAAAAGGCTCTGTCCTCGACGGATG
Organism: Myxococcota bacterium; assembly: GCA_050331295.1. GTDB lineage: Bacteria > Myxococcota > Kuafuiibacteriia > Kuafuiibacteriales > Kuafuiibacteriaceae > Kuafuiihalomonas. The sequence goes on from JBHJGZ010000001.1 coordinate 564,997, forward strand.
GAGCCGCCCATGAACTCCGGTCGCTGATAGTCACCGCTCGCCACCAAGGACGGCTGGATCTGGATCGGCGTTTTGTCGCCCGGGAGCTTCTTCAGGTACGCGACCAGGCCGCTCCGCACCGGGCCCGGAAGCGCATCTCCGCCCTGATAGATCTGAAAGCAGGGTTCGATGGCGGCGCCGAGGCTTCGGAAGGTGGCGCGCCGTGTATCTCCGCGCCAGTAGGGTCTTCGGGCCGCACCGGCCAGCGGATGGCCAGACCGCCGCAAGCCGTCGTCCTCCTCCGCGGTGACCGCGTGGCAGTCGGCGCACGCAACGCCGTTCTTCCCCAGACCGGGGTCGAAGAACATCGCTTTTCCGTCCGACTGCGCGAAGGCCAAGGACAAGATCAGGGGCCACATGGAGGCCGAATGATGGGCCAATCGGGGGCCGCCGAAAAGGGCGGGGGGCCTCAGGTCTGAAGGAGACGGTGGATGTTCTGGCGTTCCCACGTGCGGGCCCGGGCGTAATCGGGGAAACGACGCTCGTCCCGGAGAAAGGCAGGCGAGTGGATCTGGCGGCGACCGCTGCGACTCCGGGTGATGGGGTGCACCTGATGGAGCATTTCGTGGAACACGATGGAGGCCACGTAGAACTCCGGCACGAACGACTGGTCCAGCGCCGGGTGAATGCGGATCAGCTTGAGATCCGCAACGTAGGTGCCGAGGCGAATGCTGCGTTTTCGGTTCGACGTGCTTCGGCTCGCGCCCCACGTGATGCGCGCGTCGATCCGGTCCTCGAAGAAGCGCCGGTTCAGGTCGTGCAGGATCCGAGCAAGGTCGTGGACGGCGCCGCGGGGCTGAACCGCGATGTCCGGGGTTCGGTCCGGGGCCGCCCCGGCTTCGTCCATGTAGGCGTCCAGCAGCTGGCTTCGGCCCCGGGTGAGTCGGCCGATGCCGCAGAACGCGGCGACCGCGGTGAGAACCGGGGGGGGAGCGGAGGCGAAGGAGCGATGAAGCCGCAGGTAGAGGACCGACCGACGCCATTGAAACGAAATCATGGTGGAGCGATTGTTGGTCAGCTTGATCACCAGCTTGGGTCCCACCAGGGACCGCAGGTAGGTTTCGATGAAGGCGTGGGCCTGAGCCAGCGAGCCACCACGGGATCGGCGTTCGCTCGAACTCCGCTTTTCCCCCAGGTGCCCGCCGGCGGACGACGACGGACCGAACAGCTCCAGCTGCACGACGCCGAGTGTTCTCGATGAGCCACCCTTCGCCAAGTCATTCGGCCGAAGGGGGGCTCCGGGTGGCGGGCGCCTTCTTGCCGGCTCGCTGATTGAGGCCGTCGACCGGGTTCATGCGGGCGGCGGTCCACGCGGGGAAGATGGTGGCGAGGGTCGACAGCAGCATCGCGCCCCCGACGACCGCGAAGATCTCCAGCGGTCGGATCACCACCGGCAACCGCTCCAGGTAGTAGACGCGCGGGTCCAGCCGAAGGCCGTAGCGTCCGAGCAAGGCGCAAAGCACCAGGCCGATGGCCAGACCGGTCAAGCAGCCGGCCAGGCCCACCAGCTGTCCGTCCAGGACGAAGATGGTGAGGATCGACCGATTCGAGGCGCCGAGAGACTTGAGGACCGCGATCTCTCGGCCTTTCTCCAGGATCAACAGGATCAAGGTGGCCATGATGTTGAACGCCGCCACCACCACGATGATGAACAGCACGAGACTGATGAGGGTCTTTTGCTGATTCACCGCCCCGAACATCCCCCGATTCGTCACCGACCAATCTTTGACTTCATACCCGAGGGGATCGTCGGGACTTAGGCTTCGAATCGCCTCCTGCACGATGTCGCCGCTCTTCAGCGGGTCTTCCGTCCAGATCTCGAGGCCGGTGACGGTCTTGTAGAGGCGAAAGAAGTCCTGCGCCGGTTCGAGACCGATGAACACCATCCGGCTGTCGAACTGGAACATCCCGGAGTGAAACACGCCGGACACTTCGAACTGCTTGGTTCGCGCCTGCCCGTCCTGACCTCCGTACGGTGAGACGATGGTGACCAAATCCCCGGGTTCGACGTGCAGGATATCCTGCAGCTCACTTCCGATGATCATGCCGGGGTGGGCGGTGGACGTGGGGACCAGCTTGCGAAACGCATCCTGGGGGGATGCGCCCTCCCGCTCCACGTAGCCGGCCAGGGGGAGCTGATGCGAGAGTTCGGGGTCGATGCCCTTGATGGCGACGCCCTGGACGCCACGCGGCGACTGGACGATGACTTCGCTGTAAACGAACGGGGACACCTCGCGGATGCCCGGCTGTTCCCGGAGGGCGGCGGCGGTCTCTTGGTGCTGCCGGAAGACGTCGAAGCGGCGAAGCACGTTGGCGTGGCCGTTCACGCCCAACAGCTTGGCCAGAAACTCGGATTCGAAGCCGTTCCAGACCGACGTCACCACGGTGAGTGCCGCCACACCCAAGGCGACGCCGGCCACCGTCAGAAAACTGGTCAGGGAGAGGCCGGCCTTGCGCCGGGCGCCGAGGTATCGCAGCGCGACTTTGACTTCGAACGGCATCTTCACGAGCGCACCATTGGTTGACTAGCCCCGATGCCCGGGGCCCTCTTTCGAGGTGGGCTTTGCATCCATCGTGTTGGCCATTCTCGGCATCGGCGTTCTGATCGTCGTCCACGAGTTCGGTCACTACCTGGCCGCCAAGTGGTCGGGCATGCGGGTCAGTCGGTTCTCGGTAGGCTTCGGCCCGGTCCTGTACCGGACCGGAACGCGCGGCGAAACCGAGTTCGTCCTGAGCGCCATTCCTTTTGGCGGATATGTCGCCATCGATGGGATGAATCCGGAGGACCCCCAAGAGGCGGACGATCCCGGGAGCTATCATTCCAAACCGGGCTTTGCGAAGTTTGGAACCCTGATTGCGGGGTCGGCCGCCAACTACCTCCTTGGGTTTTTGCTGTTCTTCGTGTTCTTCGCCTTCCTGTACGCCAAGCCGGTGCCCCCGGTGGTGCTGGAGAAGGTGACCTCCGGCGATGCGGCCGCGCAGGCTGGCCTTCAGGCCGGCGACGTCATCTTGGGGACCGAAGGACACGTCTTCGAAGAGACCTCGGAATTCGTGGAGGCCATCGCCAACTCCGGCGGGGAGCCGGTTCGCTTCATGGTGAAGCGGGAGCAGGGCCACGAGATCGTGGAAGTGACGCCGAAGCCGGCGGCCGGCACCTACCTCATCGGCGTCCAGTTTCGGCCGCAGGACCGGACCTTTGCCCCACTGGGGTTGGTGAAGGGGTTTCAGGCGGCGGGGGTTTCGGTCGTGGATTCCACCGTCGGGGTGCTTCGGAGCCTGTCCGCCCTGTTTGGGGGGCAGGTGGGCCTCGATGCGGTGGATGGGCCTCTCGGGATCGTGAAGGATCTTTCGGGGCAGGTGCAGTCGTCCAGCACCGCGGCGGTCGCCTACCTGGCCCGGCTTTCCATCGTCTTGGGGTTCTTCAACCTGCTCCCGGTTCCGGCCCTGGACGGCGGTCGCCTCCTGTTTTTGTTCGTGGCGTGGGTCCGGCGAAAGCCCATCGAGCCTCGCTTCGAGGGCATCATTCACGTCGCCGGGTTTGCTTTGCTGCTCACCCTGATCGCGGTGGTCAGCGTTTCGGATGTTTTCGAATGATTGACTTCTGAGCGGGGTTCGGCCAAGCAAGCCGGCTCCGAAGGAGAACCGAAGCGCATGATGATGTTGAGGCTGGCCCGTGCCGGCACGAAGAAGCGGCCGGTCTTTCATCTGGTCGCGGCCGACCGCCGCTCCCGGCGGGACGGCCGATTCGTCGAGAATCTCGGATACTTCGTGCCCGCCACCGACGTCCTCGTTCTGAACCGAGAGCGGGTCGACTACTGGATCGGTCGGGGGGCGCAGCGCACCGAGACCGCTGAGACGCTGATCAAGCGGGCCCGCAAGCACGGAAACCAGGAGCCGAAAGCGAAGCCGCAATACGTGCCGAAGCCGGTGAAGCCGGTGGAGCTCAAGAAGCCAGAGCCGGCGCCCAAGAAGGACGGCGCCGAAGGTTCGGCCAAGGCTCCGGACGATGCGGCTTCTGCCTCGGCCGATGCCGCCTCGGCCCCGGCCGACGCCGGAGCCGCGCCGCCCAAGGGATCCGCAGCGTCCGCGCCCTCATCCGACGCTTGAGTTTTTCCCGGCGTCGGTCTTCGGTAATCTGACCGGCCCCGGTCGGAGAAGGCACCATGGCGGACGAACACGAAGCTGAACTGGATCAGGATCCCACCGAGGACGAGGCCGAAGACGTCGGGACGGAGGACGAAGACTCGGGTGAGTCGAGCTCCGAGGAGGACGACGGGGGCGAGGCGGCCGAGGAGGTCCAGCCGTCCGAAGCCCAAATGACCGAGGTGCCGGAGGGGGAGGGCCTGAAAGGCTTGGTCGCCTACGTCGCGCAGGCCTTGGTGGATGCCCCGGATGAGGTCAGGGTCACGGAGTTCGCCAATGAGTCCAAGACGGTGATCAAGCTTCAGGTCGTGCAGGAAGACCTCGGCAAGGTGATCGGAAAGAAGGGCCGGACCGCCAAGGCGATCCGGACCGTGTTGAGCGCGGCCGGGCTGCTGTTGGACAAAAAGACCCAGCTCGAGATCGTGGAGTGATGACGGAGGCCGCGGCCTCGGACTTCGTCTTTCGCATCGGCGCCATCGCCCGCGCCCACGGCCTGGAGGGCCACCTCATGGTCCGCATGTTCCGGGACCGGGTCGTCGACCAGCCCGGCCAGCTCCTCAAGGCGCCCACGCCTCAGCCCCTCGAGCTCGAAACCATCCAGGGCGCCCTTCACTCCGACCGGCTCGTGAACGTCCGGTGGCTCGACGGCAGCCGGGTGGTGCTGCGGCTGCAGGCCGTGCAGGACCGGACCGCGGCGGAAGGGTTCGAAGGGGGCTTCGTGGCCATCGACCCCCGGCATCCCCCGGCGCTTCTGTGTGACCGGTGGGACCGACTGTACGATGTCCCGGTGCACCTCGAGGATGACGGGTCCTGCTTGGGCCGGGTGGTGGACGTTCGGTCCACCGGGGCTCATCCGATGCTCTTGATCGGCGACGAAGAGCTGATGATTCCGGCGGTGGAGGCCTTCGTCCGGATCGAAGAAGGGGCGTTGGACCCGGCCGATCCATCGATGCCCTCGCCGGTGACAAAGGTCTGGGTCCGACCGATTCCGGGGCTTCTGGAGGTGAACCGCCGGCCCCCCGAGTCATGAAGGTTCAGATCGTCACCCTCTTTCCCGAGTTCTTTTCAGGTCCCCTCCAAACCGGCCTGATCGGTCGGGCGGTTCAGCGGGGCGACGTCGAGATTCGCCTCTTGGACCCGCGCACCCACACCCAGGACGTGCATCGAACCGTGGACGACCAGCCGTTCGGGGGTGGGGGCGGGATGGTTCTCAAGCCCGGGCCGCTGGCCGCCAGCATCCGGGAGGCCCGGGCGGCGGGATCGGGTCCGGTGGTGCTGCTGAGTCCGCAGGGGATGGCGTTTCAGCAGACGCAGGCCCAGGCCCTCAGCGAAGCGGAGGGGCTCATCCTGGTGTGTGGTCGCTATGAAGGCTTCGACGAGCGGATCCGAGACCTGGCGGACATGGAGCTCTCGCTCGGGGACTTCGTGATGACCGGAGGAGAAGCGGCGGCGTTCGCGGTCCTGGATGCGGTGGTCCGGCTCCGGCCCGGAACCCTCGGCAATCTGGAGAGCCCAGAGCACGACAGCTTCGCGACCGGCCTCGAAGGCCTGCTGGAATATCCGCACTATACCCGCCCGGCCGTTTGGGAAGGGCGGACGGTTCCGGACGTTCTCCGGTCGGGCGATCACGACGCGGTGGCGCGGTGGCGTCGGACCGAGAGCTTGCGCCGCACCCGCGCTCGGCGGCCAGACCTTCTCCTTTGGAGGCATCTGGAGCCCGAGGATCTCCGGTCGCTTCATGCGGCGCCCGCGTCCACCGAGGTGCGCATGCTGTGGGTCGCGCCGGGGGAGAAGGCCTCCGGCGTTCGGGCCGATGCGGGCGCGCGGGGGGGGCCGATCCCGGACGGCGGGAGTCAGGACCGGGGGTGGCGCCCCGGCGAGCTTTCGCGGCTTCTGTCGCTGGCCGGGGCCTTCGCCCTGAGCCGCGTCTTCGTGTCCCCCGACGCCCGGGGGATGGATTGGCTGCAGCAGGCCGTCGAGGCCCTTCCCGACCACGTCAGTCCGGCGCCTTACCGGACCGGGCCCGCCAAGCGAGCCCCGGCTGCGCCGCCCCATCGCGTGCGCGCCCGAGACGTGATGGAGGCGGCGCATCCCGAACAGGTGCGCGCAGTCGTCGAGGCCGCCGGCGCCCGGTGGGCCCGGGCCCATCGCTGGGCGTCGGGTCACGCCCCGGCTGCCGAAGCACGGGCGGATGTCGCGGCGATGAAGTGGGGGCCCTGGCTGGTGGCGGTGGGATCCGGCGTGCCGGACGATCTGCCGGTGCTGCCGCCGGTCCGGCAGGTGGTGCCCGGAGCGTGCCTGGACCGCGCCACCGTCGCGGCCTTGATTCTGGACCGATGGCTCCGCGAGGGCTAAGGATAGCCTCGAAATTCACTTGACGGGTGGGCCGGTGAAGTAGACAACACCAGGCCCAGTTTTTGAGCCATGAGCAGTGTCATCGACGAAATCGGCGTCCCTTATTTGCAGAAGCATCCCGAGATCCGCGTCGGCGACACGGTACGGGTCCATACGAAGATCAAGGAAGGCGACAAAGAGCGCATCCAGGTCTTCGAAGGCATCGTGATCCGGTACCGAAAGGGCACCGTGAACGCGAGCATCACGGTGCGCAAGGTATCCTACGGCGTTGGGGTGGAGAGGATCTTCCCGCTCCACACCCCTTCGGTCGACAAGATCCAGGTCAAGAGCCACGGTCAGGTGCGTCGCGCGAAGCTCTATTACCTCCGGAACCTCTCCGGTAAGGCAGCGCGCATCAAAGAAAAGGCCGACAAGCGACCGCCCCCCGAAAAAGGGGCGAGCAAGACGGGCCGGGGCCGACGGGCCAAAAAGAGCGCCAGCTGAGGGCGTTTCGTCCGGCCCACGTCCGGTCGTCATCGTGTCGCGTCACCGGGTCGGTCGACCCGGTCAGGGGTCCTGGTCAAGCCGGTTTGCCACGTCGGCTTTGATCGGGGACGGTCTCGCCTGTGCGAACCGGGTCGGGCCAAGAGGCCCGATGGCGCCTTGGCCGAAGCGAATCTGCGGCGCACCCACATGGTCGCCCCTCGGAGTCTATTTGCCTCCATCGCCGGGCGGGTCTAAGACTGCTCCAGGGGCTCCGTAAACCCACGTGAGTGTGGTCGATGATCGTCGTTGAACTAGCGCTGAAGGATGTCCGGGGCTTCGAGTCCTCGTCCCGGCTGCAGCTGAAGCCCGGTTTGAACGTTCTTCGCATCCAGGATGGGGCGGCGCGCTCCGCCCTTCTCGACGCGGTGTACTTCCCGCTTTTCCCGGACCCCGCCCGAGCCGCGGCCACCGCGCCCCTCGCCCAGACCCCTTCCGCGACGGTGATCCTGACGTTTTACGGCCGCGACAAGAAGGCGTATCGGCTTCGACGAAACCTGGAGACCGGCGCCACCAAGCTCTACACCTATGCGGCGCAGGCGAAGCGGTACCAGCTTCTCACCGAAGTGACCCAGGAGGCGGCGCAGTTCGTCCGGGTCCAGCAGCGCCTCCCGGATGAAGTGTCCTATGAGCGGTTGTTTCTCCTCGACGCCCACTCGATGCCCAGCCGCGGTCACGAGGCCCGCACCCGCAGCGGAACCCCGGTGATCGGCGCCGGGGGTTCCCACTGGGCGGCGGAGCCTTCGTCCTATGGCATCCCGTTTCAGAGCACGCCCTTTCCGGGACCAGCGGGGCCCACGCCGGCCCTCGGCACGCCCCATGTCCTGGGAGGAGGCCGGACGCCGCCCGGGCGCGCCGTGAGTGGCTTCGGGAGCTCCGACAACGTCAACAACGCGTTGGTCCGTTCGGAGCTGGAAGGCGAAGCGCCCCCGACGCCGCCGCAGGGGAAGCGAAGAAAGGCGCTGCTGGAGGAGCGGGCGCAGGTGGAGGAGCATCTTCGCATCACGCTGGCAGCGGAAAGGGCACAAGATGAACTCGACACCCTGACCCGACGCCGGGTCGAGCTGGAAGACCGAGCGGCGGAGCTTCGGCAGGCCGAAGCGCGTCGTCACGCGCTCGAAGAAGAGCTGCGGATGCACGAAGACGTGGCTGCCTTTCCGGAAGGCATGCGGGAGCGTTTGGCGGATCTGGATGCGGCCGACGAGCGCTATCGGGCGGAGCGCGCGAAGCTCGACATCGAGCGGGTCTCGACCCAGGAGCTTCGCAACGCGATGCCGCCGAGCTCGCTGCTGGTGGACCCGCTGTTCGTCGGAGGCGCAGCGTTTCTGGTGCTGACGCTGGTGGTGAGTCTGGTTTCGGGGACGCCCTGGATCGCTCTTTTGAATATCTTGGGAGCGATCGCGATGGCGGTGGCGGCGTTTCGCTCGGTATCGGCGCGAGAGCGCTACATGAAGTTCGAGCTTCGGGCCAAAGCGGTGGACGAGCGGATTCAGCGCCTGGAGAAGCAGTTCGAGCTGGACACCTCGGTGGTCCGGAAGCTGATGGCCAAATTCGAGACCGACGATCCGAGTGATCTGTTGGAGCAGCTCGAGGCATACGACGCGGTGAACCAGAAGCTTTCGGCCGCGCGCCTGGAAGAAGACTCGCTGCGCACGGATCGGGAAGTGCTTCAGGCCAGCACCGAGCTCTCCCGCATCGAGCCCCGGATCAAGGCGCTGGAAGCGGATGTCTTCAAGAACACCGGCACCGTCACCTCGTCGGCGAGTCTTCGCCAGCGCCTGGTGGCCATCGACCATGAGCTCAAGCGGATGAGCCGGGCGTCGAAGGCGGCCCCGGTCCGCCCGAACACGCCGGTGATCCGAGGCAGCGAGGACATTCCGGCGCTTCGTCGCGTGTCTTCGGACATCACCGAGGATGATCTGGATGCAGAGGACGGCTACGGCGGGCGGGGCAACGGCGGCGGCAATCATTCCGGCTCGGGACCCTTGCTGTGCATGGCATCGGGAGGCTTCGACGGGGGCTACGGCGGAGGCATGGGCATTCAAGCCGGCTACGGGGGCGGCGGCGGCGGCAACGGGCAGGCGATGCTGGAGCCGGACCGGTCCCGGGAGCTGATGCAGGCCGGCATCGACTTGATGCAGACGACCCTCGAGACCTTCACGCCGGATTTTCAGCGGCGCTTCAATCAGTTTTTGTCGGCTCTGACCGACCAGCGATACGTCGATTCCGAGTTCGGCCCCCGGGGCGAGGTGCGGGTGATGGACCGTGACCAGAAGGTGACGCCGTACGCGAAGCTTCAGGGCGAGATCTTGGATCTGGTGGATGTCGCGATCCGCTTTTCGCTGGCCGAGGCGGTGGTCAGCCGGGTGCGGATTCCGGTGGTGGTGGACGACCCGTTCGAGGCGTTCCCGAAGCGACGTCGGAAGCTGTTCGTCCAGATGCTTCAGTACATGTCGAAGCTCACCCAGGTCATCGTCCTGACCAGGACCGAAGACATCACCGAAGGCCACCAGATCCACCTCCATTGAGGGACAGACAACCTCATTCGCTTCGCACTCGTCGGCGGCGTCGCTCGCCCGTCGGTCTCATACGTCACGGAAGGTGCCGTTCAGGCGTGGGGGTCAGGCGTTGGCGGTGGTCACCTGGCGACGGCAGCCGTCGGCAAGACGGCGGCCCATGGCGGGCGATGGGAAGTCAGGGAGCCGCACGAAGTCAGCTGGCGATGGGAAGTCGGCTCACGATCTTGGCTCGACCGGCGCTGTACTTTCCGGTGAAACATGCGTTGCAGAAAGACTGGTCGGGCTCGTGGTCCTCCACCGACGCGTGAAGGCCCGCTTCGGAAAGGTAGGCGAGACTTTCGGATCCGATGAAGTCTCGAATCTGGGCGATGCTTTGGTTCGCGGCCAGAAGCTCGGTGCGGGTCGGGGTGTTGACGCCGTAAAAACAGGGAAAGATGGTGGGCGGACACGAAATCCGAACGTGCACCTCCTTGGCGCCCGCCTCCTTCAACATGCCCACGATCTTGCGGCTGGTGGTGCCGCGGACCAGGGAGTCGTCGATGACCACCACCCGGCGTCCCTCCAACACCGCTCGGACTGCACTGAGCTTCAGCTTGACCCCGAAGTTGCGGATCGCCTGCTCGGGCTCGATGAACGTGCGCCCGATATAGTGGCTTCGAAGCAGTCCATGCCGGAACGGGATCCCCGCCGCGTCCGCGAATCCGAGCGCAGAGGGCACGCCGGAATCCGGGACCGGAATGACGACATCCGCTTCCACCGGTGCCTCCTTGGCCAGTTGCTGCCCCAAGGCGTAGCGGCAGTCGTAGACCCTTCGCTCGAAGATCTGGCTGTCGGGGCGGGCGAAGTAGACCAGTTCGAAGATGCACGGCCGGCGTTTCGCGTCCGGCTCGTGCACCAAGCGCTCCGAGTGGATGCCGTCGGAGTCGATGGTGACGATTTCGCCGGGCTCGACCTCTCGGACGAAGTCCGCCTCGATCAGGGGGAGGGCGCAGGTCTCCGAGACCAGCACATAGGCATCTTGTAGCTTCCCGATCACCAGCGGGCGGAAGCCCCAAGGATCCCGGATCCCCACCACGTGGTCCCGGTTCATCATGACGATGGAGTACGCCCCTTCCAGCTGGGCCACGGCGTCGCGGATCCGGTCTTGAAGGCGAGGGGCCCGCGCTCGGGCCAGAAGATGAACCATCGTTTCCGTGTCGCTGCGGGTGGTGAAGATGGCGCCGTCCCGCTCCAGGTCGGCCCGGACCTCGCGATGGTTCACGAAGTTTCCGTTATGGGAGATGGCGAGGGGGCCGCGCAGGGTCTCGACGGCGAAGGGCTGCGCATTTTGCACCGTACTCTCGCCGGTGGTGGAGTAGCGCACGTGTCCGATGGCGCGGGAGCCGGCCAGTCGGTCGAAGATGTCGGCGGTGAAGACGTCGGAGACCAGGCCCCGGCCCGCGTGCTTGGAGAGCGGGAGGTCCCCGCCGGGGTGGGACACGATCCCGGCCGCCTCCTGGCCCCGATGCTGGAGGGCGTGCAGACCAAGATAGGTGATCTTGGCAGCCTCAGGGTGACCCCATATCCCGAACACGCCACACATCGGAGGAGCCGGAGTCTGCCCACCCAAGACTTTGGGTCAAGCGTCAACGGCCTCCTGCGAACGACCTCGAGAATCCCAGGGGCGCGTCGAAACCGGAGCTGGAAGACGTCGCGGCCGGAACGAAAGAGGCAGCTCGAAGATCCTCTCCGACGCGCCCGCGTGGCTTTGCCGGGGGCGGGACTCGAACCCGCATACGCTCGCGCGTGAGGGATTTTAAGTCCCCTGTGTCTACCATTCCACCACCCCGGCTGGGTCTGCGTGGCCGACCGCCGTAGCATATTCGGTCCGCGTACGGCGAGCGTGGCGGGGCCTCTCGACGGCTCAGTTCTTGGGGAGCGGAGGGACCGGGAGGCGGAGCACCGCGTGGGTGCCGCCGGCTTTCCGGGGCACGACGCGCAACTCGCCGCCTTGCGCCCGTGCCGCTTCCTGGAGTCCGCGCAGGCCTTGGCCTCCGAGGCCTCGATGTGCGGGGCCGTCGCGCCCGCCTTCCCATCGACCTCCGGGGAGGCCTCGGCCGTCGTCCGACACCAAAAGGTCGACCTCGCGGGTTCGAAACACGAGGCCCATCCGGGCGGCCTGGGCTTCGGCGTGCCGAACCACGTTGGTGCTCAGCTCGTGGACGGCCCGCCAGAGGAGACGCTGGGCCCGGGCCGGAAGGGCGCGGGCCGGGCCGGCGTAGCCCACCACCCAAGGCGGGGAGCCCTCCGCGGGATGGCGCACCGCCCGAAAGAGAACCGCGCCGGGGGCCTCACCCGTCCCGGGCTCCGGGCCGGAAGTCCGCACCACCCGCCGGAGCTCCCGGAGCGTTTCCTGGGCCAGCGGGCGCAGCTCGGGTAGACCCTCGGCCTTCGCGGCGAGGGTGCAGAGGCGCCCACCGACCCCGTCGTGAAGCTCCGCTTTCCAGCGCCGATGGGCCCGGCCCACGCCCCCGCCCAGAGCCCAGCGGCCCCAGGCCAGGAGCAGCACCGCCGGGCCGAGCTGCGCATCGCGCATCAGGACGCCTGCCGCGATGCCGACCAGCATCGAGGCCGCCCACGGGAGCATCCGGACCGGCTTCGTCCTCAGGGTTTCTATCCGGTTCGCCTGCTTCATCCGTTCCGGGTATCACGCGGGCTCCGTCCGGAAGCGGGGGTTTCGTTCCGGAAGGGTGGCTTTCGTTCCGGACGGGCGGCTTTCGTTCCGGAGCCCGCGCGTCCTGACAGCGATCCGGCCGAAATTGAACGCGTCCCATCTCGAGTCTTGCGTCGGTCTCGACGGGATCGGTATGGGCTCCCTTGGTGCACACGCGGGTTTGGCTCCGAGGAGTTGGTTGGGGAGGAGCCCTTTTCGGGGGACAGCTCCTCTTGGGCGTCCTGGCCTGCTGGCCAGTCTTTGGATCCGGGTTGTTGGCGATGGTGTGTTTCGTGGCCCCTCAGGCGTGGTTCGTCACGTGGCGGATGCATGCCACCGGCGCGCACCGGCTACCGCCGGCGGACGACTGGTTCCCACCTTCGGCGCTCCCGCCTCTGCCGGAACCGTTGATGCGGAGCTCTGAGGATTTCGAGGAGCCCGTCTTGGGCGGCTGGGCGATGGCGTGGGCTTCAGTGCGTCACAGGCGGCGACATCGGTGATCCGCGATGGAGTGCTGAGGGAGGTCACGTTGCACGAGCCGAATCGGCTGCGTTCGGTTTGAAGCGAGCCGCTTCGGCCGCGTGCATGCTCCCTGTTGCGGCCAGATCTTCAGGCGTCGGCCTTCACCGGCCGAAGGAACTCCGCCTCGATGGTGATCCACACGTCATTGCCCACCACCAGGCCGCCGGTCTCGAGGGTCTTGGACCAGGTCAGGCCGAAGTCGCGGCGGTCGATCTTGGCCGTCGCGCTGAAGCCGCGCCGGTAGTTGCCCCAGGGATCGGTGATCTGCTGGGTGGGCCCTTCCACATCGAAGGTCACCTTCTTGGTGACGCCGTGCAGGGTGAGATCGCCCGTGACGGCCAGCTTGCCCTTGCCCGCCTTCTTCACCTCGGAGCTGACGAAGGTCATGGTGGGGTACTTCTCGACGTTGAAGAAGTCCTCCGAGCGAAGGTGATCGTCTCGTTTCTTTTCGTTGGTGTTCACCGAGGCCAGGTTCACGGTGACCTTGACGGAGCCCTTGGTGGGATTGTCCTTGTCGAAGTCGAGCGAACCCTCGACGTCGGTAAAGGTGCCTTTCACGTTGCTGATGGCAAGGTGCTTCACTTTGAAGCCCACGTCGGTGTGGGACTTGTCGAGCTGCCATTCGGCGGCCCGGGCGGAGATGGCGGTGCCGGCGACCAAGAGTCCGGCGATGGTCATGACAACTTTGCTTGCATTCATGTCAATTCCTCCTTTTGACGAGTGTCGAGGTATGCCGAGCGTGGGTGAAGCACAATGGAAAGCCGGATGTTTGGTGTGTTCCCCTCCGGTGAACAATCCCATCGCCACCGTGCGACAAGAGCGCTAAGGGGCCACGGTGGTCCGTTGGTTGGTCCGCGTCGCGGGCGCTTTGGCGGTTTCCGCGTTGGCCTTGGGCTTTGCGTTTCACGGTGTGGAACTCTCCGCGCTGTGGGCGGAGCTGACGACCGCCGACCCCGCGGTCGTGGCGCTGTATGCCTTCGGTCAGGTGGTGATCCACGGCTTGCGCACGGTGCGATGGGGCCTCTTGGTGCGCCCGCTCGGTGAGGTGTCGTGGCGGTCCATCTTCACCGCGGCCAGCATTGGCCTTCCGGCCACGTTCTTTTTGCCGTTGCGGCTGGGTGAGTTCGTGCGGCCCGGCATGATCGCACGGTCCGGCGTCCCGTTCTCCAGCGGTCTGGCCAGCGTGGTGGTGGAGCGCACCGCCGATGGCCTCATGAACGTGGCCTTGTTCTTTGCGATGTTTGCGCTGCTTCCCGCCGACCTTCCGTCGGAGGTAAAGCAAGCGTCTTGGGCGGCGCTGGTGTTCTTCACGCTGGGGTTGGCGGGACTCGTGTTCGGCTACTTCGCTCGGGACGTCTTTCTTCGGGTGACGGGTCGCCTCTTGGGGCTCGTGAGTCGGGATCTGGCCGAGAAGGTGACGGCGCTGCTCCGCACGTTCCTGGAAGGGCTTCGAGGTTTGGGGAGCGGCAGCCGGATCGCGGCCTTCATCGGGCTCACACTCCTCTATTGGGGCGTGGTGGGCTTCACCACCCAGAGCGTCATCACCAGCATGGCGGGGCCCACCGATTGGACGGCGGGTCTGTTCTCGGTGAGCGTCGTGGTGTTCGCCATCATGATCCCGGCCGGTCCGGCCTTTGCTGGCACGATGGAAGCCGGCTTTCGGGTCGGCTTGAGGCCGTACGGGATCGACGTGGGCACCGCGGCGGCGGTTGCGGTGGTGGTGCACCTCCTTCAACTGCTGTCGTTCGCGGCCATCGCGGGGGTGGGATTTCTGTTTGCCGCACCGGGGACGCGTCCGGGCGCCTCCAAGAAGACGGATCAGCGTCCCGCCGCGCTTTCCACCTCAGATCCGGGGGCTTGATGCGTTCGAGCCCGCTTCGCGCGAGTGGGGGCTCGGTCGGTTCGGACATTGTCGCTTGTCGCGGAGGGCGTGGGCCTTCATATCGGGGGCATGTTCCCGATGATCATCCACTGCCACGCATGCGGCGGGGAAATCGAGCTCATCGACAAGGTCAAGCGCAGCGACGATTGCGAGCACTGCGGACAGCCGCTTCACTGCTGCAAGAACTGTAAGTTTTTCGATCCCTACGTGCACAACCAATGTCGGGAATCCTCGACCCTCTGGGAGCCGGACAAGGAGAAGGCCAACTTCTGCACCTATTTCATCCCCCGGGAAGGCGAGATGGAGCAGGGCGAAGACAAGGACGCTGCGCTTTCCAAGCTGGAGGCGCTGTTCAAGAAATAGAGCCGTGTGGGGAGAGCTTGGGGCCTTTGGCATTTCCGGCCCCGGGATCTTCAGGCCTGGGCTGTCGGGAACTTCAGGCCTGGATGGCCGGGAACTTCGGGCCTTTGGGGGCTGTAACTTACGGCCTTGGCGGCCCGGAGCTTCGGGTCGAGGGTCGGGGGCCGGTGGGCCTCGGACTGGGCGGGGCGTCCGCTAACATCCGCGCCCGGCTTGCGGGGCGTCCGCAAACATCCGCGCGCGACTTGGGCCTCACCGGCGGTAGACGGCCTATACCGGGAGCGCCACCAAGAAGTCCGGCAGCGGGACGGTCACGGTGTCGGCCAGACGGTGCGCAAGAAGCCTTTCATCGTTTCGGGTCCAGATGGTGATTTCGGGCCTGTCTTGCTCCACGAGGAGCACGGTGGTGCCCGAAGGGATCCTGCGGTAGCCGTCCAGCCTGGGTCCCCGGTCGTAGGCACGGTTTAGGGCTACAGACCTCCACGAGAAGTACCGGATTGGTCACCGGGGCCTCATCGGGGTCCGCAAGTCATTCTGGTTCGAAATTCCTTTCGCACGGCGTAAACCGCGAGGGCGGGGGACCAGCGAGGAAAGGGAGAACGTCTGGACGGACCGACCTCCTTCTGCTACCACCTCCGCCCTGGCCCGGTGAGGTAGCTCAGCTGGTTAGAGCGAGGGTCTCATAAGCCCTAGGTCGCCGGTTCAAGTCCGGCTCTCACCATAGGATTCAGGCCCGAATTCGAGATTGAGGTGGCTCCGGGGTGGCTCCCGCAATTCCGATGGGTTCCGCCAAGGACCAACTCCGTTCTTTCTGCACGAAAACGGGACGACCTCTCCCGACGACAGTCGGGGTGTTGCACACTCACGATGTCGCGCTCTGGGTCGCTTGATCGTATGAAGCGATCTATCGCTCGCTTCACGGAGCCCGGAAGCTCGACTCGTTGGACCCTCGGTTGGGCACAGCTGGATTCGAAGCTCAGGAGGCCGCGGGTGGACCGCGAGCTCCAGCGGGTCGTCGCCCGGCCGATGGCTTTCGGCCCGAGACTCTCGCGGAGCGGGGCGGTCCGACGAGGGTGGTCTCGGTCGGCGGCGGTGCGCCGATGACGCGGGTCGCCCCGAGCGGGGCTCCCGGCGGGGCACTCTCTCGAGCGGCTCCGAGCGCTTCTGCGAAAGTTCCAGAGGGATCGATTCCGATGGTTGAGGTTCCAAAGGAGGTGGGGCGGCTGGGGGCCCGACCGCAAGCTCTCCGTCGAGCGGGCGAAGATCCGGGCCCATGGGAGACGCCAGGACGAGCCAGAGGCCGAGGGCGGTGATGGCGGCGATGGCGGTGGCCATGGCCGGGGTTCCCTATCCGAATCCGAAGCGCCGGACCGGGGCGGTCTCGCCGGTCCGAAGGCGGCGCTGGACTCGCTTCATCGCCTCTCGGCTCGGTCTCGGAAGCTGCTGAAGCAGATGGCCGGCTTCGTCGCCCAAGCGGAAGCGCGCGCGCAGACGAGCCTTCACTCGCCGCGTGCTGTCCGGATGGGGCTGCGAGGCCTCGCGAGCGATCTCGACGAGCGCACGAAGGCTCACGTCACCGCTCCTTCGGGGCGCACCAGCTCCTCTAGAGCGGCTTCTCGAGCGAGCCGCTCGAAGCGCTGCCGTGCGAGCCGAAGCCGGCTTCTTCGTCCGCAGGACGTACCGGGACCAAGCCAGGAAAGGCTATCTATCGAAGGTAATGGGGATGAACGGCAAGTAGGGTGGGGCGATGGTGGGCGTTCGCAAAGAGCCCTTGGAGTGGCTTCAGACGTGCGAGTGCGTCGTTCAGGTGCTTCGCGTCGGCTGAACTCGTGGTCCCATATACCTGGCGGACAACTGCCCGCCGGTGGTCGGCCTGACCGTTCATGAGGGAGAGCTGGGTGGCCATGCTTCCGGCGACCTCGTCGGTGATGTCGCCGGGGTACTGGGTTCCGATCACCAAGCCGATCCCGAACGCCCGGCCTTCACGGCCGAGGGCCTCCAGCCGCTTGCTCGCTGCGATCCGATGCGCCTCATCAAACACCATCATGCGGGCCAGCCGGCGGGGCTGCGGACCACGCAACGCATGACCGTGTACTTGGATAATGATGATCTCCGCGAGCAGTGACTTCAGCTCGTCAGTCGGGAGCTCGCTAAGGCTCAAGACGACCCTTCGCGCCATCAATTCCGAGAAGCTGGGACCGGCTTGGGTCACCGGGAAGAGACCGAGTTCCACGAGCGGCGCCAATCTGGTGACAACGTTGGCTGCTTTCGGCTCCTCACGCAGCCGCTCCACAACCGCATCGAACGTGGGCCAGTCCTCCGCCTCCGGATCGACCCAGTCACGAGGATCTATCCCGCGGGACTGATAAGCGCCATTGATCGCGCCGCGAACAAGGCCCTCTTGAACGTCTCCGAGGCCCATGACTCGTTTCAGCAGGCCCGCAACTTCGTAGGCGTGCTCCGCCGGCTGCGCGCCTGAAGCGCCGCCGGGGGGCGGTTTCAAGGGATTGAAAGGCAATCCGCGCCGGCGGACGTCGACGACCTCCAGGCCGAGCGGCTGGGTGAACGGCTCGGCGCCATAGTCTGCCTTGAAGTCAAAGATCAGCGTCGGCAGGTTAGCTCGACAGGCCGCATCGATGAGAACGCGAATCGTCTGGGTCTTGCCCGCGCCCGAATCGCCTGTGACCAGGAAACTGAAGTTATTCAGCTGATCGGGATGCTCGCGATAGGGGTCCCACGAGATGCGGTCGTTGGCATCTGCGCTGTCCAGGGGCGTTCCGATAAACACCGGGAATGGCTGCGCAGAGCTCTCATCGATCATGTCCTGGGCTGTTGATGTGACGCCTTGGTCTTCGCTGATCGTGGCCGTCGCAGCGGTTTTCGGACTTTCTTGGACCAGATCAGTCGAACCGGTAGGCTGAGAGGGTACCGCGATCAGCACCCCCAGGGGCTTCACGAGCTGGCGTAGCCACTGGACTTCCTTGCGCCACCGTAGAAACTCCGGGTTCGCTTCGTGGAGCTCATGAAACTTCCGGGCGCGATCGAGCGAATTCCACTCTGACGGTGCGACATCGACGATGAAACCGTGGTTGGTCCGTAAGTCCGCAAGTGCCGGCGCCACCTGAGCGCTCTTGCCCTTGGCGAAGCCGTTCGAGCGATAGACTCCGGGCACGCCGGAGCACCATTCGAGGAAGGCTTCGACCTGATGTCGGAGCTGACCGTGCTGATTCTTAGCGTCGCACAAAGCGAGCTGCCGCCGCTCAATCTGCACCTCCCTATGCAGGACGCGGATGTCGACCAAGTGGGTCACAGGCGGCTGAAACTTGTTCGGTTCGGCTTCCACGGAATACGGGGGTGAGAGCTCTCGGCCGGCTTCGACGGCCCACCAGCTGAGCGTCTCCGCCTTGGTGGGCACCAACATTCGAAGGTCGATGGTCGGACCGGCGTCGTGAAAGTCAGCCCACTCCTTGTCCCAATCGCCCGGTGGCGGGGGCGGTGGAGGCAAGGTCGTTTCCCACCCCTCGTTATGCACCCGGGTGCGGAACGACCCGACGGTGAGCAATGCGCGGCGAGCGCTGTCTTGCTGAAGCGCCCGTTCGACGATCTCCGGTGGAAGCGGTTCCAGTGACCCATCGGCCGTGGGAAGCCCTCGACGCTTCCGGAGCACCTCCATCCGCCGAACGAGGATGTCCCGGAGCACGTCGGGGGACAGGTTCTGGAGGACGACGGCGGCGGGGGCCTCCCGTTCGATCCGGTCCCTCTCGGACTGTGCAAGTTCGTTGGCAGCGATGCTGTCATAGGCGGACTGCAGTGCGACGAAGGCGACCGCCGCGGAGCGCACATCGTGGGCGATTCGGAGGCCTTGGATGAGGGTGTGCCTAAACAACGCTTCGTTCCCAAGCCGGACGACGTTTTCTACCTGATCAAACACGAGGGCCAGGGTGCAACCGGCGAGCTCCGCGGTGAGGCCCAAGAAGCAAAGGACCTCGATGCGGTCCTGGGCGTCCCTCGGCTCAGAGATGCCGAGCACCTCGATGCGGTCATCGACACGCCCCCGCCTCAGGTAGTGCACCGCCGACTCGTCCCCGTATCCGGCGAGGAGAATCGCCCCGATGAATGCCGCAGGCGGCGGACTGTCTTGCATGAGGTCCCGAGCGCTCCGTAGGATACGCTTTCCGAGGTCGAGGGCCATCGGAACCTCGCCGTCATCGTCAAGGTTGTCGATGAAGTCGAGAAAGTGATCGCGGTCCGCATCACTCACGCGGCTCAGAAGCCGGTCGGCGAGTCGGCGCAAAGGGCTGTGGCCCGCCTCGTCGGGAAAGTGGCGGGCGGAGAGCTCCCGGAATACGGCGTCGAGCAGCCATCGCTCATAGTCCTCAATCTTGACGGGTGCGGTCAGCTGGAGCACGGCCGGCAGGACCGATTGCGACGGATCAACGGCGGCCTTTCGAAGAGAGGCAGCCACCAAGTGGGTCTTCCCGGCGCCGGCAGCCCCCCGAATGAGCGCGACCCGCGTGCCTTCACTGGCGCGGCGACGGCTCGCATTCACCATGATCGTCTCGAGTGCTCTACGTCCAGCCGCGTGGCCATGCGCGACATCGAGTTCAGCGAGCTCGCGAGCCTCAGAGAACGCCGCCACCGATACGAACAGGTCGTCCGCGTCGGGGGCGAGGAAAGCTTCCTTCAACAATTCGAGGTTCGTCATTTCATCAGATCTCCGTCACGATGAGGTGTCGGTGGTCGTCGTCCCAAGGCGCCGCGCTCCGGGCGCGCTCGTCCTCGGTCAGCAGCTCCGGGAGGTCGAGTCGCTCCAGTGAAAGCTCTCTGCGGCGAGCGGCTTCGACCAGCCGTGTCTTGAATTCCGCGATCCGACCCGCATCCGGGTGGCTTCGTCCGTAGATGTCGTACACGGCGGCAATGGCGACGCGCCCTGCGAATCTATGGTCGTCCTCTGCGACCTGGCGAGCGACCTCAAGGACTCGCTCCGCAAACCTCGTGAGTGCCCCGTCTTCGGGCGCGGCCTCGTGTTCGTCAGGGCCTTGGGCTCCGCCCCGCGTCAATGCGGAGTGCACGAGCCCCTTGCGCAACGCCTCGATGCTCTTGTCCTCGAGACCCGCTGCGGCGGCTGCGAGAGCGGCCCACGCCTCTGTGATGTTTCGGGCGCGAATCCCGACGAAACCGCCCAGCAGCACGCGCTCCAGAGCGGTCGCCTTCCCTTCGATGGGGAGCGGTTCCTGGCCGACGATGTCGGGCATATGCATGCGCAGGATACGGGTGACCATCTCTGCTCGGACCGACGTTGCAGTGAGCTTTTCGGGCGGCAACTTGAGCCCATACCCAACCGCGATCACCATGGCTCGCAGCTGGTCCGACCTCCCTTTGCGGATTCTCGCGAGTCGGTCGTCCGGATCCATGCCCAGCGCCATCAAGATGAAGCGGCCGTCGAGAAGCTTGTTCCATGGCTCGGCCTCGTCCTTGCCCAGTCGGGCGTGGATCGATCGGACGGCCTCCGGGCCCATCCGAAGCTGCCCATCTTCCCGGGTGATCTCACCCCGGCCTTTAAGCATTGCGAGGCAGCGCCCGAGTGCCGCCTTGTCGAGATATGGACTGAGGCTGTTGGCGGTAGTTGTCAGTGCGACCGCTCCTCGGGCCTTCGCAAGATACACGGCTACGAACTCGACCGGGTCGATGGGTTGGAAGCGGTTAAATCGGGGTTCGAGGCGCATCACCAGTTGTTCTTCTTCATGTCGAGGTGTTTGGCCATCTCGTGAACTCTCTCCCACACTCCGACGGGGTTCTTGGCGACGTCCGTGTGGGTGGCGCGAACGAACGCAAAGCCCATCGCTCCCAGGTCGGCCTCCTTGCGCTCGTCGCGACGCTGCTGCTCTGGGGACTCATGTTGGCCGCCGTCGATTTCGACAATCAGAAGACGGTCGCGGTCGACGATATCCACCTCCCAGCTCTGGCCCGAAGGCCCTCGGATGTGCTGATTGGTTTGGAATTGTCCGCAAGTCTCAGACCGGGCCTCCAACATGAAGTACAGCAATCCTTCATACGGGCTCCGGACGAAGGGCCGCAGCCGAGGATCTTCCGCCACTTCTCGGATGAGCTGGCCGTCTTGCTCTTCGACGGGCACCAACCCTTGCATCAGGCCCATCACAAACTCTGGATCGAGGCGGGGATCGAGTAGGGTCTCGACCACATCATGGACCTGGCTCGCCACGACCACGTCTACGCGAGGATGCGCCTCGGCGAAGGCACGTGCCTCGGACCAGGTTTCATGGAGCTCTACGCTGAGGAAAAGGACAATGTTGTCTTTCTCGCCCCGCGCGCGCCAGGCGCACTCGACGGCATGGTAGGTGGGTTGCGGGCATACGAAGGGCCGCTCGTCGGCGGCCCAGACCGCGACTGTCGTTCGGGCGTCCCGGCGGCGATGTCCGGCTACCACGCTAACGAGCGGACCCGCTTCCCGAATGCGCCGGTGCGTGTCGAGCAACGAGGCCGTGCTCACGCGCCAGTCGAACATGCACCCATGGATATCTAAGGACCGCACTGAGATCGAGTGAGGCATCGGTTCCTTGTCTTAAACTGCGAACCGGTCACGCTCATGTTTGAAGGCTACGTTTCGGGTTTTCGAGAGCTGGTACACGTGGGGCGCTTGGTCCCAACACGACAGCCGAGGGGCCCGTAAGCCGATTGCAGTGTGACCCTGTCCCCTTAGCCGCTTCCTTCGACTCCGCAACCGTGGGTCACCGGAGGGCTGGACATTGTCTCAATCGCCGACTTCGTGGTGGGTGGCCAGTAAGAATCTGTGTTCAGGCATTCCGGTGGCCAGTCGGAAGGCGCGCGCAAAGTGGGACGAGCGGCGGCGGGGGTTCGTCGCCACGTCTCTCCTCGCTATTCCAAGAGATGGAAGCTCTCGAACGCCGAGTCGGAGCGCAAGGCCACTCCGTGTTCAGTCGGCTTCCGACCCTTTGGGTTCCGCTCTTTGAAGGACGCGGCGCCCGTAAGAGGACATCGCGGGCCGTCCTGGGCGTCCAATCGTCACCTGGGACCCGAGCGTCGTCGCGTTCGAAGAGGCTCCCTCCAGCTTCCCTCCGGACCCGTCACCGGGGCGCGGCGGGCCCATTGAGCCGTATTTCTTGGACGAATCGTCGGCGCACTGCTTTTTCCCATCGAGGTCCGGGTGCCTGAACGATGTCCCACGAATCCTCCAGCCCGGTCCCCGTGATGACGGAAGATCCCCTCTTCACGCTGGCCCTCGTCCTCGTGGCCGGCGTGGCGTCCGGACAGATCGCGAAACGGGTCGGGCTGCCCGGCGTCACGGGACAGATCCTGGCCGGCATCCTGCTCGGGCCCGCGGTGCTGGGGCTGTTTCATCACCAAGAGCTCGAGGCCCTCCAGCCGATGACCCACTTCGCGCTCGGGCTCATCGCGGTCACGGTCGGAAGCCACCTCCATCTCACCCGGATCCTCGTAGCCAAGCGGCGGCTCTTCCTGCTGCTGCTGTTCGAGAGCACGGTGACGCCGGTCGTCGTCTTCTCGACGCTTTATGTGCTGTTCGACGTGAGCTGGTTGGTTGCGGCGGTGCTGGCGGCGCTGGCCGTCGAAACGGCACCGGCCACCGTCCTCGCCCTCGTACGGGAAGCCCACGCAAAAGGGGTTTTCGTTCGCACGCTCATGGCGGCGGTCGCCCTCAACAACATCGCGACGCTTTGCCTCTTCGAGATCGGCCATGCCCTCGGCCTGGCCGTCTTCCGAAACGGACATGCGTCCGTCGTCGATGCGGTTTCGGGTCCGCTGGTGACCGTAGGGGGCAGCGCGGTCCTCGGGGTGGCCGTCGGCCTGGTCCTGATTCTGGCCACGCGACGGATCATAAGATCGGATCACCTGGCCACCGCGTCGATGATCGCCATCCTCTTGACCATCAGCGTGGCGGGTCGGGTCGGGCTCTCGTCGATCCTTGCCTGCTTGGTCCTGGGTCTCGTGCTGGCCAACGTCACCCCTGACAAGGAGGAGATCGGCGACCGCGTCTTCAAAAACTTCGAGTCGGCCATCCTCGCCATCTTCTTCACCCTCGCCGGCGCCGAGCTCGACTTCGGCTACCTGCTTCCGGCGGGCCTGATCACGGTGGCCCTCGTGGTGTCCCGAATCGCGGGCAAGGTGGCCGGCGCGCGGCTCGCCATGTTCGTGGCCCAGGCCCCTCTGCCCGTCCAGCACTACCTCGGCTGGGCCCTCATTCCTCAGGCCGGGCTGTCGGTCGGCCTGTTGCTGTCTTTACAGACCGACCCTGCGTTCGAACCGGTGCGCTCGCTCCTCCTCGCCGTGGGCCTCACATCGGTCTTCGCCAATGAGCTCGTGGGTCCCATCTCGACCCGAATCGCGCTGAAACGCTCCGGCGAGGTCGGCAAGGATCGGGCACGGGTCATCGACTTCCTTCACGAGGAAAACATCACGACGAGGCTGGCCAGCGATACCGTGAGCGACGCCATCGATGAGCTGGTCGCGCTCATGTGGTCGACCCACCGCCTCCCGCCCGAGGCTCGAAAAGCCTACCTCGAATCGGTTCGGGCGAAGGAGGCCGAGACCTCTTCCTATCTGGGCGATGGGCTATCGATTCCCCACGGCGAGCTCGTCGAAGGAAAAGGAGTCGTGGGCGTCATGGGGATCAGCCGTGGAGGGATACGGTCGGCCGACACGGACGAGCGGGTACACTGCATTCTGCTCTTGGCTACCCCTCGAACCAAGCGCGACCGGCACCTGCAGGTGCTCGCCGCATTCGCTCGAGCCATCGCCGGCGATCGAAGCATCCGGCATCAGCTCTACGAGGCGAAGTCTCCGGCCCACGCTTACAACCTGCTCCACGCCGACGAAGCAGAAGACTTCAACTACTTCCTCGGCGAAGAGGACCTCATGCCCCCCTCCGAACGGTCCGGCGTCCGCGGCTGAGTCGTCGCCCTCGCCACGTACCGGAGTAGGCGGCCGAAAGGCTTCGACGCGTCGATTGCTCGACGACGTCGATTGCCTCCCGACGCTCTCGGTCTCGTCCGCCTCTATCTTCGGAGCGCGGAGGCGGGAACGTATCGACCGATCAAACGCTTGAGCTGACTCGAACCTTCGACGTGAAAGTGCTCGGCCAAGACCCAACGTGCCTCTGCGGACTGCGACGCACCCAGCCACTGGATGAGTTGGGCCCGAACCGCCGCCGAAGGGGCGGAGGCAAGCTGGGCTTGCGCCCAGCCGATGGAGCCATCTTGGGGTGGGCCCAACCTTCGGAGCGTTCTCGCCATGGAGAGCGCAGCCTCCTCGTTCACCTCTGCCTCGAGCGCCCGCCGCAGCGGCCCCACCGCTTCGGGACCGAGCGCCCGCATCGCTTCCGCGGCCCGCCCGCGGACCCTCGGGTCACGGTGATCGAGACGTTCCGCCAGCGGCTCGAGCAAGCCGGCATCACCCAAGTTACCGACTGCATCGAGGGCGGCAAGGGTCTCGCGGCCGGGAGTTGCTCGGTCCAACGCTGCCTCGATCACCTCGCGCGCGAAAGCCTTCACGTCTGGGTCCCCTTGCGCGCCGAGGGCGCCCACCGCCATCAGAGCCGCGCCCGCGACGTCAGGCTCCACTGCGCGCTCGTGAAGTGCGATGAGCTCTCGGCCGGAATCGATGGTGGGCTCACCGGCCATGGACAGCGCAACGGCCGCTCGGATCTGGTCGTTCGGCAGCGGCGCGTCGAGAAGCTCCGCGAGGTGTGTGCGCGCCTGCTCGGTGCCCGCGAGTTCGAGCACCCAGAACACCGAAGCTCGTTCGGCTTCGCTCATTCCAGGGTCGTTGAGCCGCATCACGAGGTCCTCGACCAGACTCGGGTGGGCCGCCATCAGACCAGCCATGGTGCGCGCATCCGCCACTTTCAGATCGGCCAATCCCGTGACGAAGCCAAGGTATCGGGCGCGGGCCTCGTCCAAACCTTCCGGCCCCTCGGGAAGGCGGCTCGGTGAACCGTCCAGCTGAAACAGGTCGGTCGCCGCCAACCCCGCATCATCGGCTGGGAACCGGTAGCGAGTGTCGATTCGTCGAAGCGAAAAGCGCTCTTCCAGATCCGCCCGCACCTCATCTCCGACCCGGATCTGCAAACGCTGCCTTCCCTTTGAGGTCAGGAGCCCATCATCGCCGAATGTCGCCCGCGCTTCGGCGTAGGGGAGGCTCAGTTTCATCCCGAACGGCTCCATTCCATCCACTGTATAGGACAGCTTGCGTCGCACGAGCGTATCGCCGTCCCATCGGTAGCGAGCGCGGTGCTCGCCGATCCCATCCGTCTGAATGGACGTCCACAGTTCTCCCTCCTGAACCACGTACTCGTGCGCGAGCAGCACGCCCGCGACAAGCAGCCGCGCTGGGTCCGACCACCGTGACGGGAAGCGCCAAGCGACGATGCGGCAGTCTTCCACCACGTCAAACTCGAAGCTCTCCGTCACGGGGTGCGTGACGTGCTGGTCCGGCAGGCTGAGCTGTTGGTGGAGGACGACCTCCGTCAAGGCCGCACGAAGCGTGCTGCGGTCATCCTTCGCGGTCTCGACGCGAAGGCTGAGGATCGCGGAGAAACGGTCGACCTCTCCGGTGGCCTCACCATCCAAACCCCAAGCTCGGACGGAAGAACGTACCTCGTAGGCCCTCGTGTCGCCGGGCCGGAATCTGCACCCCAGGTTGGGTCGCGCCTCGAAGACGGGACGCATCGGGCGCACCTCGATCTGCGGGCCCAACGGGACCAGGGCAAAATAGCTCAAGCACAAGAGCAAGCTGCTCGCGATGAACGCGACAAAGAGCTTCATGGTCATCAAACCTCCCGCCGACCTACTCACCGATGAACTCGGCGGCCCGCATGCCCCTTGAGAGCAATCGGCGCGTGAACTTGCGAGTCTCGAAGGAGACGAGGGTCACCGACTTGCTAACGGAGAAGCGACGGAACCCCAATCGACCCACGATGGAGATGTCCCCGAGCAGGGGCTGAAACTCGAGGTCGAAAAACGTCGACGCGTGGACCAAGGTCCGACCTTGAACGTCCTGGCCCCAGCTCAGCTGGCTCTGCAACGGAAGCTCCGTCTGAGCCAGGATGAGGTTTGCGGACAGTCCCGCCTTGGCGATCCGGATGTCCACCCCACCGAACGCGGATGCGGAGAGGTTGAAGCCCGGCGCGACCTCGGTCTCGAGCACCATACACCGCGCGATCTCGTCTTCCGGAGACGTCTCCGTGGGCGGCGGGAGCGGGGGTGGGGCCGGGGCCGGGGCCGAACCCCGGTCGCGACTTCTCGGTGTTCGCCGGGTCGAGCGACGAGACGGAACCTGGCGCTGCACCGGCGAACCGGCGGGAAGGTGGGGCCGGCAGACAGACTCCCCTCGGTTGAGGGCCAGACTTCCGCTCGCGTCGATGCCGATCCCGCCGCCCGCGTGCAGCTCGAACTTGATGCGTACCGGGCCGAAGCCGAAGCTCAACTCCTTGACGAGGAAACTCCGGGACAACCGGATAGGTTGTTCAAAGCGAAGGGCGGATCCACTCTCGTCGTGAGAGAAGAGGCGCACGCCGAACATGGTCAGGCCGAGATTCACGGAACCGTCGCTCGACGCGGGGGACTCGGTGGTGCCAAAGCCGCGAACCAGGGCGACATCGTAGCTTCGACCCGCGATCCGGCCGCGCAGGTTGATCTTCCCTTCGGCGTGCGCGGACAAGCCGCTTTCGGTGAGGCGATTGCGGGTCTCGAATTCCGCGCCGACTCTCATGCGTCGGCCGCCAAAGCCCCGGTCGAACCCACCGTCGAAGCTGAGAGAGGTGGTCAGGCTGGCATCCTCGGTGCGCTCCTCGATCAACACGACTTCGATGGTCTGGCACTCTCCTTCGACCGGAGCCCCATGGATTTGCGGGAAGTCGGTGACGATGCAGCCCCGTACCAGGAAATCGTCCTCCTCGAGCCACCGGCCCCCGTCGATCACGGCGTCGAGGGCTGAACCCTCGAGGTACAGATCGTGGGTGAGAATGTGCTCTGTGCCGGGTCGCAGCTTGGTGACGATCGCTTCGTCAACTCGTCCTTCCTCGGTGCCGATGGTGAGGGGAAGAAAGGTCTGGCCGTCGCTGCGGGGTGAAATGGCATAGCGGACGCGAAGGAGGCCCGGGAGGTCGTCCAACCTTTCGACCTCTTCTGGCGAGAGCCCAAACCGGAGGTCCTCCGCGATCCCCGGAGCCGAAGCTTCGAGCTCGGGGGGAAGGGTGGACGGGTCGACCGGTGCTTGGTCCGGCTCTCGACCGTTGAGCACCAGCGTCAGGAGGGCTTGCAGGGACGGCTGGAGTGTCTCCGGGCTGCCCTCGACCTGGTCGGGTCGGACGGTCGAATCCAGAGGGAGTAGCGCGACCGAGGAGTCCGCGCTCAGGTCGACCAGCTCCACGTCGACGATGGGTCGTCCGTCCGGGCCAGGGTCAGATACGAGAAGCGTCAGCTCGTGAATACAGCCGGGTGACGGACCACGACAAGCCCGATTGACTTCGTCCTCGGCCCGCTCCCTCGATGTGATCAAAGGGGAATCGAGCCGGCGGTCCTCGGCGGCCGGGTCGATGTCGACCCTCAGCGCCACGGTTCGGTCGACGAGGCTCACACACTCCGTGACCGGCCAGACGTGAGCCTCATAGGTGTGCTCCGTGCCGTCCCCCACGACCTCCAGATCGAGGGCATTCGAACTGCAGCCGAGGCCGTCATCGTCCGGGTGTTCGGGATCCACGAACGACACCACCACCGGCAACCGCTCCACCGCCACCGCGGAAGACTCGACGCTCTCGGCGGTGATCCCCAAAACGATGGGAATGCGCTCATTGAGGTAGGCCGGCCCGGGCTCTCTGAGAAGCTCGAGGCGTGTCACATGCGCCCGCTGAAGCTCGCCTCGTGTTTCGGTCGCGGGCTCCGCCGTCGTGGGCTCCGCGCTCCCAGGCGCTTCGTCCAAAGGCTCGGACGCAGCCGGCCCTTCAACAATTGGGTCGACCTCCCCGCACGCGGCGAGGCCGATCAAAGATGACGTCAAGATGACTTTCGAAGTTCGCATCGGTCTCGGCGACACTAAGCGTTCTCCAGGAAACCAGAACGTACCGTGGTTGAATGGCGCCTCTCATGCTCAGCCTATGGACATGCACGGCGTCACGTCTTGGTCGTCATGCGACACCCGACGACGTGATCCACCGCAGTCGCGATGCGATCGTAGGAGGGCAACCGTCGCATATCGTACGAACGGGGAGCGCATGTAGGCTTTGAAGAAGCTTCGGCATCATTGAAGAGAACTCGCCGGAAAGGGCGCGCTGAAGCCTCGAGCGCAGGGGGTGGAGAGTCTTCGGGAGGGGGCATCGGTCTGGTGCCTCTTCCGCACCAGACCGATGCAGGGGCTCTCAAGGAGAAGGGCCATCTTTCTGCGCTTCAGCCGGGCCTGCGGTCGACCATCGCAGATCATCGAACCATGCCGATCCGACGCATGCGTTTCCGGTCACGCCAAGTCGAGCTTGGATATCGACGGAGGTGTGCTCCCGACTGTTGAAGTCGAGGAACACCGGCACGAATTCATCCGTGGTGCCTGCAAGTGGCCTTGACTGAATCGGCCAGAAGTCGAGCCTGGCCGAGACGGTGGCGCCGCCGCCGGGGCGGTCGCACTCGACACCCTCGGTGCGAATCCAACCGCTTACACGGTAGACCGTATAGGGCTCGACCTCGATCGTCTGGACCAATGCACCGTCGACCAGACCGTTGTACGGATCCGTGGTCGGATCAGGGCTCCTGATGCGAGCCGAATAGGTGCCTTCCTGCACGACCTGGTCATCCAAGGCGTACTCCGGATTGCCCCATTGCTCGGTCCGCCATCCTTCGGGCATCGGCGGCATGCCTTCCAGGATCTCGAAGCTCCCGTTGAACAGCGGAAGCGGGAAGAGCCGTTTGTTGAACGGTCCGCCCAACCACCACGCATCCGGGCCGATGCCGATGCACCGATCCGGCTCCGTCGCGAGGGCGATCTCGCCCGAATAGTAGTCGTGCGTGAAGCCGGAATGAGCATGGTAGTGGCCGCCCGGCACACTCGGATCTTGGTCGTCGCTGTACGGGAGACCGGTACGACAATTCACGTAGTCCTGAGGTCGATGGTTATCCACCATGGGCAGAGGCGAACCGCCGATCGCGTCGTGGTAGAAGAGAATCGAGTGACCCCATTCGTGCTTGATGGCGTTGTGGTAGTAGTGAGGGAGCTCGAACACGCCGTTCAGCTTCATCGTGGCGAGCGTCTGTGTCGTTCCCGTGTGGGAAGTCAGGCCGAGCGCGCAGGGCATCAGGTCAACCTCGAGTCCGGTGGCCTCGTCGATGCCGTGTGACTCGAAGAATGCCAAAATCGAATCCGCGGTGGGGTCGGCGAAGGGGACCACGTCGTGAGTTCCGACGAAATAGCAGGTCGGGCCGTTCTGCGTCAGCTGAGTGAGGGGCTCCTGGATTCGCGTGATCACGTAGGTGGGCGTTTGAAGACCGCTGGAGAGGGCCGGGAAGTCTTGCTCGATGACCTCCGCAATGATCGCTTCAACCTTGGCGGCCGAGGCGGGGTCCATCTCAGTACGTACATGATGCGCGCCGGTATCGTCTTCGTAGGCAAAGTCGATCTCCATGAACATCAAGGCCTGAATCTTCCAGGACGGAGGTGCATCGGGTCCCTCCCCCTCGAGGGTCAGGATCTTTTCGTTCAGGTCGACGGTGGCCCGATAGGTACCCTCAGCCGGATACCGAATGTGGAACCATCGGAAAAACGGAGCATGTCGCAGCTCTTCCGACGCCAATCCTTGCTCGGGGACCTCGATTTGATGGGTTCCGACGGGCCGAAGGTACGTGCGGTTCCATCGGGGAAGGAAGAAGAACCGCGAGGTGTGGCTTCTGTGGCGGGGTTCGACCACGGCCAAAGTGCATACGTCCCCGCTGCGCTCACCGATGAATTCATCCTTCTCCACATCGAAGGTGAGGGTCCGAACCCAAGGCATGTCGGCCACGGGTTCGAGGCGAGATCGCTCGTTGAATCGCCAGCTCGTCGATCCACAACGAAGATACAGCGCCCTTCCATCAGCCTCGGAGGCTGCCAACCACTCGGCAACTGCTGCCTCATCGGCGGAGGAAACAGCTTCTTCGCCGGGTGAACAACCCAAACAAACAAGCGCAACCAATGCGAATCGACTCATGGACATAGCGGCTCCTTTCGCGCGCTATACATTAAGCACCGTCAGATGGCTGGAAATCGACAAGCGCTACCAATATGTAAATTCTCGATTTTAGGTGCGCAGTCATCGCGTAAGGATGCTTCCGATTCCGGATCTGTACAGCGACACGTGTCAGCCCGGCTCTTCAAAAGGCGGCCGGGCGGGGTGCGTCATCTCAGTCGGACATGACATCGAGGCGGGATGACGCTCCGCGTTTTGGACCTGCGGGCGGAAGATGCATTCGAAACGACGGGATCAACAAAACATGCAGGCGTGTGGAATCGAGGGCTCAGGCGCCCGCGCGCCGCGCGGTCCGACGAATCGGGACGAACACACCCGCACCGAATGAATGCGCGGCGCGCCCGGGCGACGCACCACCGATAGCGTACCATCTTCCCAGACCTGGAAGGCTTCTCCCACGACTTCTCCCTCCGACATCGGGTCGATGACCTTGGTCTCGGCGCCCGAATGAAGCGCTCCTCACCTTCATGCGAGGGCTTCGGCCGAAAGCGCTTCGTACTCCTGCACCGTGGCGCCATTCAGGCATCGGTCGATGATCCGGCGACCGAGGGGCTCGAGGTCGGGGTCATCGAAGAGCGCGAGCTGCTCGGCGAAGAAGTCTTGCAGCATTTGGGCGCCCACGTCGTACGCGGCCTCGCCCACTTCGGGCTGCGTTTCGACCCGCAGAAACCAAGCGCCGATGGGTGTCCCTTCGACCTGAAGCGAGCGGAGCGTGTATCCGAGCAACGGACTCCGGGCGGGCTGGATCTGCTCGTCGCGGAAGGGCACCGAGCCGCGCCGCGCGAGGTACTCGCGCGCGATCCACTGGGGCATGAAGCCCACCCTCCATGCGCCGATGTGCTGGTTCGGGCACAGGATGAAGAGGGTGTCCCGCGTTCGCATGATCTGTCGCAGAAGGAGGTTGGCCTGATCCACCCTCCGGCCCGTCGCGAAAGGCCAATAAGACCCCACGCCCTCGGAGGTCATGCCCCCCGAGTCGGTGATGCTGGGGTTGGCGTGACCCCGAGGCGCGGTCAACCGCCACAGCCACGCGAGGGCCGGTGGCAGGATGTGAAAGAGTCCCAAGATCCCGTAGGTCGGCTGTTCCCGCGTGCAGGGCGGCGCCCGAACGCCGAAGCTTCGGATGTCCACGACGACGGGACCATTCTTGATGCCGGGAACGATACGACGCGGGATCACCACCCGAGGATTCGGACAAGGTGTCCCCGGCGCATCCTCGATGTGCTCGAAGATCAGCGCCCGGCTGCCGGGAGGCGCATCGATGTTGAGAAACAGGAGGGGCTCCTGCGGCGCGATGGTCATCCGCTCGAGATGGGGATCGGTCCCGTACCGGTTGATGTGGTTGACGCGCACGAACCAGGAATCCTCGGCGTCGGTCAGCACCAGCTTCTTCTGGTTGGTCAGGTCCTGAAGATGGCTGGGACAGAGGGCCATGTCGTCGGTCACCGGCGCGAGCTCGCAGCCCCGCGCGAGCGGCACCGACCGGCGGTCGCCATTGATGACGTTCTCGCCCAGAAGCAGCGTGCCATCGTCTTCTCGGTGGACCTGCTCCAGCATTTCACTCTTTCCACCGCCGCTGGCTCCCTCGTGCATGATGGTGACGCGATGGTCGTAGGGCGTCGTGACCTGGACCGTCGAGCAGTGGGCCGTGATCCAACCCTCCTGCTCTCCGAGGGCGATGAGGACGCCATAGATGCCTTTCTTGGCGCTGGGACCCGGGTACAAATTGTAGCTGAAGAGTTCGTGCAGCCGCTCGGTCCGGTTGTGCACGACGACCTGCTTGCCGTCGAAGTGGGTGTGGCGAAAGGGCGGCGCCACGTAGATGATGGCCTTTGGGTCGAAGTCTTTGGACACGTCCGAAAGCGGCTTGATGCCCTGAAGAAGGGCCAGCCCCATGGCAAAAAAGCCCGCGTTGGCCGGGGCGATGGCCAACGCATCGAGCCCCTTTTCATCGACGCCGGCCGTGAATGCGAACATCGCCAGCGGCTGGCTTGACAGCCAGTCGAAGGTCTCCTTGCGCACGGCGGCGAAGTCCTGCGCGAACCGGTCGCTGAAACGCGTCTTGTTGGTGCGCAGCTGGTCACCGATCACCAAGCAGTCCGGGTCGCGCCGCCGCATGTACGGCTCGATGTAGTTGGCGGCGATCCCGTTTCGCACGCGGTTCACGCGTGCTTCCAGGACGCGACCCTTTCCGGGCACCTCATAGGCGACTTCATGGATCCCGTTGACGGCATCCGCGGTGGCCAGCTCCACCAAGTCGGCAACGTTGGAAGCAACGGTCACCGAAGGCGCGGCCTCGATCACGGCGCGGGCTTCGGGGGGCAGGCGCAAATTCGCCCAGGCTGGGGTGTTCAAAACGTGAGCTCGGTCATCCATGGCATTCCTCCCGGGATATCGTCCTCGATGTGCGGCCACCCTAGCCGCCGGATCGCGTGACGCAAAGGCCGCCGGCTGCGAGGCACGTTGCTGTCACAAGAAATTTTACGAGCCAGCTCGCGCTTAGAAGAGGGACTCGACGCGCGTCCACCTTCCGAGGATGAAGGCTCGAGGGAACGACCGCAGGTTTGTGCGCGTTCGCCCGGCCGTTCGCGGAGTTCAGAGCGCTGGCGCGGTAGCCCGATAGCCCGGTAGCCCTGACGCGCGGCTGGTAGCGCGGTCGAGCGGTGGCGCGGTTGGGCGGTGACGCGGTCGGGCGGTGGCGCAGTCGGGCGGTGGCGCGGTGGGGGGGGGGCGCGGTGGAGCGGAGCCGCGGTCGGCAGGGGGCGGTGGCGCGCGGGGGCGGG
>JBHJGZ010000002.1:0-432494 GCA_050331295.1 Myxococcota bacterium
CTAGTATCCCAGCATCTCGATGAACAGGTCCGAGAAGCGATAGAGGGGAGTACAGTCCGCGTACTTGCACACGAAGTACTCCACCCGGGCGGTCGCGCAGTCCGCCTCCACCCGGTCGGGCAGCAGCTCCACGTCGCACTCGCACGTCGAGCCGTCTGGGCAAGGTGTGTTGCCGTTCGCATCGCAACGCTGTGCCCCGAAGAGGATATCGGACAGACCGAACAGCAGCGCGTAGGGAGTGCCGCGCAGGGTCGGCAGCCGGCCCTCGATCTCCGCCTGGAAGGCGTCATCATCGAAGATCGACTCCGCGAAGATCTGCATGGGCGCGCAGGGCTCCGCGTGGCGGTACGCTCCGGTCTCCGGCACGATGTGGGGCGAGATGTACGCGGCGAGCACCGCGTCGTAGCCCGCGCCCTCGGACGGGTCGGCCTCGATCGCGTTGGCGGCGGCCTGGCCGGGCAGGAAGGCCCGGCAGAAGATGTCCGGGACCGCCTGCGCGAGCTGCACTTGCTCATACCAGCGGACCATCTGGTGGGCGTAGCCGGGGTCGTCGATGTCCACCGACCACGCCCAGGTGTTCATGATGAGGATGCGCCCGATGCGCTCAGGATGCTTGGTCGCCAGGTCGAGTCCGATCGGTCCGCCCCAGTCCTGGATCACGAGGGTGATGTTCTGCAGGTCGAGGGCCGCGACTAGGTCCTGCAGGTTCTTGGCGTGGCTCCTCGGCCGGTAGTCGAAGGCCGAGATCGGCGGCACGTCGCTCAGGCCCAGGCCGAGGTGATCTGGGATCACCACTCGGTGGCCGTCCGCGAGCAGGTCCGGGGCGATGTTCCGGTACAGGAACGACCACGTGGGGTTGCCGTGCACCATCAGCACCGTGTGCAAGGCATCCTTCGGACCCGCGTCGACGTAGTGCATCGTGCCGGCGGCGGTCTCGAACGCGCAGGACTCGAACGGGTACTGCTCGGGGTCGACCTCGAACGGACGCTCGAAGGTCTCGGACGCCGCCGTGAGACAGCCCGTCGTGACCTCGGCGGGCGCGTCGACCTCGGTCGACGTCCCGCAGGCGCCCAGCCCCACCGAAGCGACGAGCACCCAGGCCCGGCGGGTCATGGCGCCACCCTGTCGAGCTCCACCGGGCCCTGGAAGGAGTCTTGGTTGTCGGTCCGCAGCAGGAGCGTCGGGGGCGTCAGCACCACGACCGTGGTCTCCTCGGGCGCGAACGTAGCGAGCGCCCATCCCGCGGGGACGGTGGGGACCTCCTGCGTCCGCGACGGATCCCGAGTGATCCGCAAGTAGGCTTCACCTTCGGGGGACGTCAGGGTGGTCATCTCCAGACCCGCCTCGAAGGGCAGGCGGTGGTGCTTGTCGACCCGAGTGCTTACGAGCAGACCGGCGTCGTCGACAGGCTGGCCCCGCTCCGAGAGCGTGGCCACGTGGCGCCAGCGGTGACCGAGGAGGTCGAGCTCCTCGAAGCGGCAGGGCTCGGTCTCGCCGGGCGACATGAGGAACTCGCCGAAGCTGGCCTCGAGATCCCGGGGGTTGGAGGAGATCCACCCGGGGGGGAGCGCGAGGGCTGCGAACTCGGCTGCCGTGATGTCGACCGCCATCCACGCGATGCCCTGGGAGCCGTCGATGACCTCGAAGCCAGTGGACCGCCACGCGCCGTCGGGCTCGGTCGTCCCCTCGCAGGCCACCATGCCGACGAGGCAGGCCGCGGTGAGCAGGTGTAGCTTCGTCAGTCGCATGTGCACGACACCGGGGCGTTGGTCAGGGCGGTGGTGAACGCGCTCGGGAAGCACGCTGAGCCCTCGAAGGGCAGCTGGGCCTCCACCGCGGGGTTACAGTCGTGGCAGCACAGGTACGAGCCCTCGCAGGTGCCCGCCTCACAGCCCTGGGGCGTGCAGAAGCCGCCCGCGCCCCCGTCCGACAGGCAGATGAAGGTGTCGTCCGGACAATCGCTATCCTGCTGGCAGAGGGAGCCGGTCCCGTCCGGGGTCACCTCCGTCATGGCCGGGCCGCCACCGTCGTCGACGTAGGGGATGGTGGAGATCGCGGGAAACATGATCATCGAGTCGTTGTCCGCGAGGGCGGCGTAGCGATGGTAGCGGTTGTCTTGTCGCGTCTCGTCGTCGAGCAGCGCCTGGAAGCCGGCTTGGCTCGACATGTGGATGATCTGGATCTCGTCCCAGCCCATGCTCTCGCCGACCAGCGTGCCCGTGACCTTGAAGAAGGCCGTGGGGTAGTGCCCCAGCTCCGCGGACGCGCCCGTGCCGCTGGACTGGTAGAGCTCCCAGGCCTCCGCACCGGTTCGCTCCGGCTCGTTTGCGCCGGGCTCGTACTGAGCGATGTCGTGGAAGTCCATGACGTGCATGAGGTCGAAGGCCGGGTCCTCGGCGGTCGGGGGGAAGGGCGCCTCGGACTGGTCCGGGTCCAGCGGCGCCGGGAGCGGCTGCAGCTCGGTGAACATGACCCGCGTGATCTCGACGCCTGCGTCCTTGTGGATCACGGTCTCCTGAAACTCCGGGCTCGTGACGATGGCGAGGAACCCGATCTCGGGACCCTGGTCGTCTTGCAGAAAGTGCCCCGCCTCCGGGAGTCGGGCGTGAGGCTGGCCGGCGGCGCCGGGGACGGTGCAGATGTGTCTGTTTTGGGTGTCTCACTGCCCCAGGTTGCCGGGGTCGTTCGTGGCCCAGAGGGGGATGAGATGCGAGATCGCGGCCCGCCTCCCGCCTGCGCTGGGCCTGGGCGCCGCCTAGGCTCTTGAGTTCCGTACCGCTCGGCCCGGGCGCCCCTTCGTCCGGCGCAGGCTGCCCTGAGTCAGCCATCGGACGCCGGGACTCGCAGGGATTCGAGGAAGGCCTCCACGTCCGCCCGCCGGAAGCGGACCAGGCGTGGGCCGAGTCGGATGTGGGGCACGCGCTGGATGTGGAACCAGTACTGCCAGGTCCCGCGCGGGATACCGGTCCACTCGGACACCTCGCGGTATGTTAGGAACGTGCGTCGCGGTTCTTCCGCTGTAGTATTCGTTGACATCGCGCACGTAGGCCTACCAAGGCGGGTCTGCCGAACTGTTTCCGATAAGCCCCCTGGTTCGGAAAGGCGTGAAGGTGACCTGGTGCCTCACTCGCGTGGGGCCACTACTTCTGGGTACCGTGCCGTGCATCGGCGGCTGGCGGGTTATGCTCGACCACCAGGTAGCCTGTACGGATGGAATCGCCCGACGAGGCGGCGCACGGCGGAAGCCAGACGACCGGATACTCGTCGTCGGTCGCGCTTGGTGAGCCAGCCATCTGGCACTTGAGGATGTGCGCGAAGGCGGAGGAGTCGTCGATGATCTCCACCGAAGCGCCGTCGAGGCGCTCGCGAAGCTCCTTGCTCGCGTCCGCCGCGCGTGCTTTCCGAGTATTTCTGTCGTGGATGGGCTCGGCTGGCCGCGGGAGGCGCAGCAGAGCGCTCACGACGGTCACGAACACGAGGAGATGACCGAGGCCTACGACGAGCCACGCGCCCTTCGCTACGAGGATTGTGGGGTCGAGTTCGAGGAAGTCGAAGGCGTGTTGGGCCCAGGAGGTCAGCCACAGATCGGTGGACGACAGCTCGGCTTGCACGTAGCGCTCGCCGAAGCCGATGACGCGCCGAACGATCTCGAGGTCTCGTCCAAGCGCGAAGTGCAGCAAGCCGATAGCTATTGCGCCGAGCGTCAGCCCGAGGAGGATCGGGCGTGAGGTCCGCTGCGTTCGGGCGAGGGGGCGCTCTTCGACGCGCCACAGGCCTGGTCCGACACGAGCTACTACCGCCAAGATCACGGCCCCCAAGAAGCTGAATCCAAGGGTCAAAGATGGGGCGTTGCCGTGACTGAAGAAGATGCTGATCAGATGGCTGCATGCGATCAGAGCGGCCGCAAGCGTCGTTGCAACGAGTTGCATCGAGGAGATCAGCACGGCCTTGACGCGGTTTGGGGCGCAGGCCTGCCGAAGGACCTCCACGATCGGCTTCACTACGCCCGTGCACAGCGAGATCAGCAGCACCAAAACCCCGGCGAGGGCCTGATAGGCAAGGTCCGGCTCGATGACCATGCGGGTTGCGAAGCATCCGAAGCCGAGGAATCCGAGCCCTTGTCCGACGAGAGCGCTCACGATGATCGTGCGTTCGTCCCACCGCGCGAGCAGGCGAGAGGCGGGTAGCGCGGAGCCGATGGCGCGCCCGATGCGCACCAAAGAGACCACCACCAACAGCCCCACCAGGGCGTCTTGGTCGCGGCCGAGGCCGACCCACAAGACGAGGGGTACGATGAAGGCTCCGAACTGAACTACGCTCCAATTCAGGGCGCTTAGCCAAGCGACCGCAGGCAGGCGGGGGCTCGATGCCAGAAACTCCCAGCCGAGTCGTAAAGAGTCGAAGGTGTGGGCGGTGCCGGGCCTAGGACCTGCGGGCCGTGGCTGGCGCCGATCGTCTTCGTCTCGCAGTCGTGAGGTGCCGAGCAGGACGATCAGGGCTACGAGCGCGCTCCAGAAGAAGGGCGAGTACCAGAGTTCGGTCATGTGCATGTCCTTCCCCGGGCTCGGGAACAGGGACTGGCACGTGTACAGCAAGCCGACTCCGACCAGGCTCGCAACCAGGCCTGCGATCTGACGCCACCACTCGAGGAGAGAGAATGCGTGCCTTCGCTCGAGGTCCGCCGAGCCCTTCGTCGCTTTGGGAACGTCCTTCGGCACACGGTCGTACCAAGCGTCGAAGGATCCCGAGACGATCGTCTCTGAGGTCGACGCCAACCCGACCGCGAGCACCGTGAGGACTACTGCGCTGGGGAACAAGGGCAGACTGGCGTAGACCAGGCTGCTCGCGAGTGCGGTGCCGCCGGCGGCGAGGAACGCGCGACGACCGCCGACGTGATCGGCCCAAGCCCCGGTAACGACCTCTAGCATCGGTTGAACGACGAGCCCGGCAACCACTACCGCGACCGGGACTACCGTCGAGCCCGGGTAGATCCACTCGATGTACAGCGGCAGGATCGGAACCCAGAGGTACATCCACGCCTCGTACATGCCGTCGAGAACCGCTAGCCGGCGTTGGGTGGTCTTCAAGGGGTGCCGCCCGCGTGCTTTCGCACCTCGAAGAGAAGATCCTTGGCGCAGGACGAGTCCCATATCCGAGGACGGTCGGTGTCTGGCTCAGTGAGTGGGGAGGAGCCAAGCCGCAGTCGCACGGCCCCCTCGCAGGTTCCGAGGCCGGAGGTCACGGAGCTGGTCGCCGCGATGCCGAGGGCGGCCTGGGCGATGTTGTAGCCAAATATAAAGCGGGTCCGCGGAAGGCCTCCTAGCCGAGCCCCGGCAGCGCTCCAGGAAAGGTCGACGCTGTGCGCCTCATGGCCGAGGGTAAGGGCTACCTGCGAGATCCGCTCGAAGGTGGCCACGGGGAGAGCATCGCGAAGCTCGCCGAGGGACCACGTATCGGTGACAATGATATCGGCGTTCACGAAGATGTCGCCGACGACTCGCGCGGTCCGGGCGGCTCCGTCCGTCCCGGACGCCACGAGCACGACCTTGGTGGTTTCGTGGTGCCCCTTCTTTATTCCGAGCTCCACTCGGGAGGGAACGTAGTCATAGGAGATGCACGCGATTGAAGACAGCTTACAGAGCTCTTCGGCGATCTGCTCGACATAGTTAGGGTTCACTTGGGACTCGCGCAACAAGACCGCCCGCTGGTCGTCGAGGCTGCTGAGAATCGCGGCCACTTGGTCGTGGTTTGAAGGCGACGGGAACCGAAAGGCCCTCCGAATCAAACCGCGTTGCTCTGCAGTGAGTTCGGTGTCGACGTTCATGGTCACGTTCCCGAGCAAAAAGACGGGCCGAAGTCGGTTGCAGCCTTCGGACACGGCGGCCTCCCGCACGGCCGCGTCGTCTAGCAGGACCTCGATGAGGGCCATGGTGTCCGAAGTGGTGAAGGGGCCGATTACCAGCGCCTTGTCCTCGGGCTGCACACAGCCGGTCGACACGATCTCGATCCGGAGCTCCTTGAGAGTGGCGTCCGGGGCTCGCAGGCGTCGTAGGTCGTGTACCCTTACTCGCACTGTGGATTCGCCTGCCATTGCGGCCTTCACCCCGAGCAGGGCGATCGCGTCGCGGTGCGACGTCGGATCCATCAGGACGTGGATTGTTCGCGCCTCCGGACTCCGCTCTGCCTCGTCCGGCCTTTCGAAGGTGCGCGCGACGAGCACGCCATAGCGCAGCACCGCGAGCAGGCCCAGGGCGACGTACGCAGTCCGAACGCTGCGCGTGTTGGCTACCACTCCACGAAGCCTTTTTGGGCCTCCGGATGGTCCGGACACACCGCGGTCGGCGGCTGCCTCATCCAGTGATCTCGAATCGACTTCAGTTCGGCCTCGGTCTCGTAGCGGCGAGTCTGCGCAGGTCGAATTGCGGTTGACCTCGGGATTTCCGCTAGCGGGCCACCATCTGCGAGGTGTAGTGCGACGTCGAAGGGGCAGACACCTGTCGAACGCTGGACGAGGAACGGGATACGGTCGCCGGCGAGGCGGGCCCCGAGCTCGACCAGAACGGGCGTATGGTCCCAAGCTCGAATCCGGAACTCGGCGTGCACCATTGACGCTCGGACCTGGACCGCCTCCAACGCGCGCTTGAGCTGGCCGAGGCAGGTTCGCTCGAGGTCGTCGTCGAGCTGTAACGGGGTCTCGTGGCCGATCTCCTCAAAACGGACCTGGTCACGGGTCTCCTTCTTCACCATCGCGAGCACGTGGAGCTTCCCGTCGGACACCGCCGCTTCGATGCTGAGCTCGAGCTCGCAGTCGATGAACTCCTCGATGATCACGCACGAGCGAATGTCGAAGGCGTCCCGGAGGTCCTCCGCGTGGAAGTTCACGCTCATAGCTGCATCGAACGCGGCCTCGACCTCATCGGGCTTCGCGCCGTCGACTCGACAGACGCCACAGCTGCCCATCATCGCGACCGGCTTGACCACGCAGTCTCCGAACCGTTCCGCGGCCTGACGCGCGTTCTCGGAGCTCTCGCACTCTTCGTAGTCCGGCTGGGGCAGGCCTGCCTTCGTCCAGACCTGTCGCATCTGCACCTTGTCGCGAACGAGGCTCGCGTCCCGCACGGGGGGGATCTGACCAAGCGCGGCCGCGACGACGGTCGTCGCGGGTAGGGCCTCCTCTTGGTAGGTCAGGCACCTCCACGGACCCTGGGGTTGGCGAGACCGCCACGCTTTGACGTCCGAGCGCAACCG
This sequence comes from Myxococcota bacterium, assembly GCA_050331295.1. Classification (GTDB taxonomy): domain Bacteria; phylum Myxococcota; class Kuafuiibacteriia; order Kuafuiibacteriales; family Kuafuiibacteriaceae; genus Kuafuiihalomonas. The sequence continues at coordinate 7,249 of JBHJGZ010000002.1, forward strand.
GTCCAACACAAGAAACGGGCTCGCCAAACAATCCTCGGCGGCCATGATCTCGTCCGCCCATCGGTTCTTGCCCGCCGTGACGTTCGAGTTCCGCAGCAGAACCAGCCGCTCGGTCCTCGCCTGCAGTCGCCGCAGGTAGTCGTGCTTTGCGGGTGGACCCGACTCAACCAGCAGCACGAAGGGGACTCGCTTCACGTTCAGAACCTTGGACGCTCGCACTCGGCAGGGAGGCTGTCGAACTCAGTGGGGTCATTTGTCTTGTTGAAGGCTTGGATCGCGGCCTTCACATCCTCGTCGTACGCCCCGCATCCGCCCGGTGTTCGATGGTCTGACAGGCCCTCATCACTCATGCCGATGAAGATCGGGACTCCAAGGCTGGCCGTTCGTTTCGCGACCTCGACTACCGCCCAGAGGTTCAGGAGAGTGTAGCGTCCCGCGAGATACTCTCGCTCGAGGACCGTGTCCTTCGTGATGAAGACCGGCTCAAAGGCGATGCGGGCCTTTGTGCCGTGCTTCTTCGCCTCTCCGACTATCCACTGGGCGCTCTCCACCGCGTCCGCGATGGCTTCCTCGTCGCTGCGGATGCCTTGGGGCTTTACGAGGAGGTAGGCGACAAACCCGATGTCCGCTGCGGCGCAAGCCTTCATGACATGCGCGACCCCTTGGTCAGATAGACCCTTCTTGAGGATCTTGTTCCTGAGCTCCGTGTTCTTGGTCTCGACTCCGAGACCGAGCTCGAGCAGGATGTCAGGCCCGAGCTCGCTCTTGAGGCTACGAAGTTCCTCCGCGCGGACGTATTCCGATCGGCTCTCGATGAGTACAGATTTGATCGTGCCCTTTTCCCGAATGAGGTGCGCAGCCTGCCTGCGAAAGGCTACGGGCACCTCCAGGTTGTGAAGGAAGGAGCCCAGGGTCAGAAGGTCGAGGTGTGTATCCTCGGCCCCCATGTCCGCGAGGACCCGCTGGAGCTGCTGAGTGAGTTCCTCGACGCCGATATCGGGCAGGGCGTGCCGCTTGAAATCGCACATAGTGCACCCGGTGTTGCCGCGATCCCATGTGCAGCCGATCGTTCGCAGGACCGCCATGTAGCGGGACCTCCGCATGCCGGCGGTGGTCACCACCGAGGTCCGGTCTGCAAAGGCCGGTTCGTTCCTTGGCTTCTTCACCAGGTCGATTGGCCGCGCGCCGTTCCGGAGCCTCTCGAAGTAGGCCCGATACTCTCGATACTCTGCGGAGTTACCCTTGATGTTGATGCTGTATCGCGACTTCTTCATCTCGCCGTGGTCGGGAATGCCGCGGCCGTGCACACGTTCGCCTATGATTACAAAGTCCTCGGCGCGCTCTCTATTGAGGTCGCTCGGACGGGCGATATAGGTTCGGATCTCGCTGATGTTCATCTGGCGAATCTCTTCCTCAAGGGACGGAGGGAGCTTCGTGTCGTCCTCTACGATATAGATGCGCACGACGTCGACTCCGCGTTTCTTGCTCGCGATGATCGCCTCGCGATATTGCCGGTAGCTAGCCGAGGTTTCGGACCGGGGATTCGCGCTGGTCGGGTGCGTCGACCAGTACACCTCGCCCCGCTCGAGCGCGGCGAGCGCGGCCGCATCGTGCTCATAGATCTCGTCTCGGTCGTAGATGTCGAAGATCCCATGGGTTAAACGGTCGAGCATGTTCTGCTGCTGCAGAAGACCGATGCCGTGAACCTTCGAAAAGTCATCGAGCCGGAAGGAGAGCTCGCGCGCGAGCCGCCTGAGCTCGTCGCCCTCTCGGCGCGCCCACTCCTTGGTCGCGTTGGATATCGCGGTGACCTGCTCCTCGAGCTGGTCCAGCTTGACCTCAGGGGCCCGAGGGAGCGCGCCGATCCAGTTCGAAAGGGCCCGCTCGAAGGCGGTCGGGTTCTCGGAGCCCACCGCGTGCACGTGCGCGTTCCGTGGCTTGAGGCGCTTCATCAGGGTGTTCGAGAGCTCGCGGCTCGCCGAGGCCACGAAGAGGGATGCCGACGTCTCGGAGAGGGAAGCGAGTGCCAGCATCGTCTCCGCGCGGGTGGCGGCGCGATTCGTCACCAACACGAGCACCGGCCCGGAGTGGGCGCCCTCGGCCGCTTCAACGAGCTCCTTTCGAGCGGGTGAAAAGCCTCCCGGCTTCCAGCCCGCGATGGCGTCAGCAAGACTTCTCACCTCGTCACCGGTGTCTACAACGAGGAGCGCGGGAAGGCCCAAAGCCTCGGCGAGACCCTTGCAGACCCACTTAGCGCTCTGATTCTTCAAGTGGCCGTCTAGCAGCGGGGGCGGAGCAACACTGCCTTGGACCAGGGCCGCGAGCATCCGATCACGAAGTCGAAAGGCGCCAAGCTCGGCCTGGCACCAGGCACTGTCGACCCAGCCTTTGGTCACGCACGCTACGCAGGCTGAGCTGCATCGGATCTCTTGGAGAAGAGACTCCGTGATAGTCTTCGTGACATCGATGCCGCTCTGGTCGCTCCACGCCTCGAAGCCGTAGCGTTCCAGCTCAGCGCACATCGGTTCTCGGAGGACCTTGCCGTCCTGTGAGCTGTAGCTGACGAAGATCCTGACTCTCATCACAGACTCACGAGATACGAGCATCCACCCACGGGAGTTGGAAGACTTGCCCGTCTCCTGCACGGGCCCCGTCAGTTCCGACAATCGGACGGCGCGCCTGGCCTTCGGCAGCCGACAGGACCTGAGGGCCCTCGTGGGGGGCCGATAGGGAATCCAACGCCTGTCCCCACATGCGTCTCGTTCGGATGAGGTAGCGATGAAGCTGAACCTCTTGCGTCTTCCGAGCCTGGGATCTGAGAGAGTGTGTCGGAACTCGCTGGTGCGGGATGTATGGTCGGGCCGCGAGCGCGGCGGTCAAGCCGGAAGTCAGGGACCAAGCCATCGTAAACCTCGCCAGAGCAAGTCCAGTCCGATGGCCTGCGCAATGTCAAGAAACGACGAAGGAGCCCTTTAGGCAAACGTTCGGGCAAGGGTCGGAGAGGTGGCATTGCGCGTCTTATTCCGCGCGTCGTCGACGACGACAACCAGCCGGTGCCGGCGGGCAATCGAGTGCGCCGCCCGTGACAGACGTGCAGCGCGGGGCGCCCGAGCGACCCGTCATGTGAGCTGTTCGACGCGCTTCGACCAGGGGTGGGTCGGCGCAATCGAAGGTTCGCCTGATGCGTGTCGCTGTTCAGGGTCATTCGACCACCCCATTTTCAGGGGCTAGGGACCAGAACGCTCTGGCGACCGAGGGGGACCATGCCCAAGTCGTGCTCGAGGATCAACGGGGACCACTGGGCCGGGCCTTCCGTCGCTGGTGCTGCTTGACCTTGGGCTGAGGCTCCGGAGGGAGCTCATCTTCGTCAGCGACCCGAGGCTTCTGGCGAGCGCGGTACGTCTCGCCCTCGATGACCAGATCGTAAGCTGCGTTGACGAACCGGTCGACGGCGCTTTGCGCTTGGAGCACGTCGTCGAAGACGGAGATCCATTCGGACGTGTCGCGATTCGACGTGATGATCGTCGACGCCCGACCGCTTCGCTCGATGAAGAGGCGGTAGACGTCCCGCGACTCCTCCCGTGTCATCGACTCGATTCCGAAGTCGTCGACGATGAGCAGGTCCACGGTGCAGAGCTGCCGCATGATCTGGTCCGTCGAATTATCGAGCCGACTCTGCCGCAGCACGCGGAGCATGTCGTCGGCCCGCCAGAAGGCGACATCGAAGCCGTGTCGGCACGCGACCTGTCCGAGAGCGTTGGCGATGAACGTCTTGCCGACGCCGACGGGGTCGAGGATCACGACGTTCTTGTCGCTGTGAATGAAGCGCAGGCTGGCCAGCTCGTTGAGCGTATCAGTTCGCCGTGCCCCGTCTTGCTTTGACGAAGCCGTCCGTGTCCCGGTGGGATCGGGGAAGAAGTCTGCAGGTTGTTCGAGCGTCGGAAAGGGCGCGGTCCGCGGACGTGACCGGATTCAATCATCCGGCCATTTGCCAGGGCAAAAGGAGCTCGCCGCGGCGTCCGGCGCGCACGGCTTCAACAATGTACTCGGTGGGATTCAGGCCGTGCAGCCGAGCGGTTTCGAGGAGGCTGTAGTGAATCGACGCGACTTCGGTGCCGCGCGTTGATTTGGACCCGTAGTGATTCTTACGGCCCACGACGGGCCCCCTCAGCCCACGCTCCGTTCGATTGTTGTCCAACCACACGTCGGGGTGCTCGACGAAGACGGTCAAGCCCGGCCAGATCCCTCGCGTGTACCGAAGGGCGTTCCAGAGCTCGGTGCCGCGAATGGCCGAATGGCTCTGCAGCCAGCCCTCGAGCTCGTCCAGGACGCGCCGAGATTCGGTCCGACGAAGCTCCGCGCGATGCGCTCGACTCTCCGCGCGCTCCTCGATTGCATAGAGGTCCCGAATGAGGTCGAGGCCGGTCTGGGCGGCTGGGAAGTCGTGGACGATGTCTCGGAGTCGTCGCACGACGTGGGCCCAGCAATGGGCGATGCGGTAGCGGTGCGCGCTATCGCTCGCGGCGAGATGGGTCGACAGCGCGTCGCACGCGATGATGCCCGAGTACTCGCCCAGCAGGTCGCGAAAGGTTGCGACGGACTTGTCGTCCCGAATCGCATGAAAGACCGCCCGCTCGCTCGTGAGGCACCACATTTGATGCGGCTTGCTGCTCTTGCTTCCGAGGCTTTTCCAGCTCGTTTGGTCGAGACCCATCACCTCCTCGGCCAGCAAAGACTCTTTCAGTGCCTGGTAAGTCGGCTTCAAGTCTTGAGCGAGCAAAAAGACCTGGTCCCATAACGCCGTCTTCGAGACCTCGAGGCCAAGGCTCTTGTAACGCCCGTGCTTGCCGGTCCAACGGCAAGTGGAGGTCGTACTTGTCGGTGACCGCCTTCGCCCCAAAGCCGAGCGAAAAACGACCGCTCTCGGTCGAGCGCTCTGGACCCGGTGCCGTCTCGACCGCACTCCCGCAGGTGCATCGATATTTTTGGCGCTGCACCTCCACCAAAACGATGTCGATTTCGACGTCGACCATCTCGGAGGTCTCGGACTGACCGGCCATGGGCTCGAGCCGGCGACCGCAGCAGGGGCAGGTGCGGTCGGGCTCATCCAGCTCGAAAAGCCGCGTCTCGCGCCGGAGCTTGGGCTGAGGCGTCGGACCGTGGCCTCGCTGCGGAGGGGCCGGCTCGTCCGCCGATTCTTTCACTTCGCGCGAGTCGACTCGTCCCTCGGCCTTCGCGCTTTCGCGGAGACTCTTCAGGAGCTCAAAGACTTCCTGAAAGCTCCCCCCGCGACCCCTCAGCTCATCGACCTCGTCGCATCTGACCTTCAGGACACCCAGGACCCGTTTGAACTCCGCTTCCTGAAGAAGCGCGGCCTCACGAAGTCTCTCGATGTCGCGCTCGCTTCGAAGATCCATCGAGACAACTAAGGCTCATCATACACGGGATCTCGAATCAACCGCGCCTCGAGCCGAAATCGTCGGCGGCGACAACGGCGCGCGCCCCGCGTACGGACTCCCTTCCAAGAACAACGCGAGCTCGTTGCTCGTCAGTTTGATCGCGCCCGCACGATGCCTCAGCCACAGAGCCGCGAATCGACCGGCCGTCAAACGCTTCATGTAGATCGCGATGCCCGTCCCGTCGTGCATGAGGACCTTGGCGATCGTGCGCTTACGATTCACGAACAAGTAGAGATCTCCGCCGACCGCGTCTTTGCCGAGCTCATTCTCGACGAGCGCGATGAGGCCGTTGAAACCGCGCCGGAGGTCGACGGGCTCGGGATACGCCCAGACCCGAATGCTCCGAGGCCACCCGATCATTCGAGCTCCCGAACGACCGCGACGGCGGTCTCGACGTCGAGATTTTCGATGCGCCATCCCGAAGGCGAGACCAGGACCACGCCTCCGCTCTCCTCGGAATCAGACTCGGACTCGACCTCGACGGCGACCAGCGCGCGAGAAGCCCCGGAGGCAGCATCGCGCCACTTCCGCAGCGTCACCAAGGTGATGCCGAGCTCCTCGGCCACCCCGTCGAGGACCAAGCCCTGGCCCTCGAGCTTGGCCGCAAGCCGACCCGCTCGCGTCTTCACCTCCGGAGCCACATACCGCCGGTACCGGCTCCGATGCTCAAAGATTTCCTCTTTCAGCCGAGCCAGCTCGGCGCGCAGATGAGACCGCATCCCATCTCGACGCCCCATCCGTCACCCGATGTCACGACGGGGCACGGCGAACTGATACCGTTGAACGAAGGCCTCGTGCACCATAGCGTTCGTGGCGTGCAGTACCTGTCCATTAAGTATACGGAGCGCCTCTCGGAGGCGCGTATCGAGTCGTCGGTCGGGAGCCGCGGAGACTCCTACGACAACGCCCTCGCGGAGACCGGCATCGGACTGTACAAGACGGAGCTGATCCGACGTCGAGCCCCCTGGCGGAGCGTGTAGGCCCTCGAGCTTACGACCCTGGGGTGGGTCAACTGGTACAACAACAAACGTCTACTCGAGCCCATTGGCTGTGTGTCGCCGGCCGAGTATGAGCAGCAGTACGAACACGATCAGGCAGCAAAGGCTGCGGCCTGATCCAAACCGATGGCTCGTCTACGAAACCGGAACGATTCACAGCGCCTATCAGTCACTTCTTCTTGGAACGCCTGCGCTGCGGCGCCTTTTTCGGAGTTGGCTTCCTCGATGCTGCCTTCTTTCTTGGCTGGCTCTTCTTGGCACGGGGGGCCTTCGCTGACTTGGCTGCAGGCTTCGCATCGATTGGCTTCGCTTGAGCGTTGCCGTCTTGGGCGGAGCCGAAGTCCTTGGCGAGTTTATCGGCCAGAATCTCGAGTTCTTTGGCGTGGTCGGCTTCCGCCGGTGCGATGCGCCACAGCTCGGACAGGATCCGAATGTGGTCGATGGTCGAGTCCATAGTCCGTTGGCTGCGCGGAATCCGGTCGATGCACTCGTGGTACCGGCGCAAGAGCCGCTCGGTGTCGATTTTGGTCCTGCGGTCGATCAGGGTGTCGAGCATCTCGATCGTCAGTTCGGCGTTTGCGACGCCCACGGCTTCCCAGAAGGTCGTGAACTGCTGACGGGTGGCTTTGATGCTCTGCTGAACCAACTGCTTGCGTTCGATTAGCTCGTCATCCGAGAGCGGCCTCGACGCCGTCAGCAGAACGTCGAGCTGGATGCGGTTCAGAAGCTGATAGGCCTCGAACTTGGGATCTCCGGGCTTCGTTTCGGCCCTGAGGTAGGCGTTGCGGGCCTTCTCCATCAGTGAGATGACCTCGGCCCGGGTGTCGGCGTCTCGGTTGTGGACCGAAGCGGCGCGCTTCAGCGTGCTGCCTAGCACCGCGCTCTGCTCGGAGTTGAGCGACGAAGTGTCCAGGTCCCACGGCATGAACTCGGCCTTCTCGCTGGCTAAGCGAGGCTCCAGGGAGCGAAGGCGCGTCAATGCGCTGTTGAGAAGCTTCCAGGCTTCGCTCCGGGTTGCTTTCTGGTCGAGCTTGTTGCCCGCGACGCGGGCTTCCATGTTTGCCAGCTGCTCGAGGCTTCGAATCGTCGCGTAGTCCGACTCGTTCGTGCCGCCTCCGATGGCCCGCCTGTACGCCTCGATGGACTTCCCAGTGCCGCCCGAAGACTTGTACTCCGCGTAGAGGTGGCCGAGGGCTTCTTGCACGTCGCCCCGTTCGAGCCATTCCGGCGCGCTTCGATTCCGCAGTCGTTTGATCTCCGCTTCGACCTGCTGCAGTGGCGGAGCGCCCTCGTCCCTTGCGGCCCGTCGCATACCGTCGATGCGATCGATCAACTCGGCCGCGGTGATGAAATCATCGCCGTCCCCGTCGTCGGCGTCGCCTGTCGGCTCGAGCACGAATTGAGGGTCTCCGTAAGCCTGGTAGGCACCCCAAGTGTTCTGTGATTGACTGCGGTCCCAGGTGGCCTTGCGGGCCGCCTTGATCGCGTCGCCGAAGGTAACGCCCTTCAACATATCTCCGAAGAAACGAGTGGCGAAGACCTTGGCAGCGCCATCATCCACTGCCCAACCAGCGGCCACCACACACCGGACTCCGTTTTCGATCAGCGTGGAGCTGATGCTGGCGGCCAGGCGGTTCTTCGACTTCATGTGCTCCCTGGGATCCGAGCCGTCGATGGTTCGGCCCAGATGGCAGCAGTTGAGGAACACCAGCTCGGGCAGGGTCTCCATCTGCGCCAGTTCGGTGGCCGTCAGGACTCCGTCGTCGAGCACGACGCCGGTCTGGAGCAGCCCGTCGGTGTCCTCCTGCTGGAACACACCGTGGGCGGCGATGGCCAGGATGCGGTGGCTCTCGAACACGGCCGAGAGGACGTTGGCCCCACTGCTGTTGGGTCCTGCAAAGGTGACTGCGTATCCGCTAGATCGCAGGAGGTCTGCGATCTCGGCCCCTTCTTCGGCGGCTCCCCGGAGCTGGGGGAGCTGGAGATCGAGCCACGTCTCGACGCCGTCGAGGCTGGGGTCTGCCACCACGCAGGCGGACCTGCGCACCGAGCTGGGAATCGCCGGACGGTTCGTCGAAATCAACTGCCGCACCACCGAGGCCTCCGTGACGATCGGCTTGTCTCCGGACTGAATCATCTCCCAGGGGTAGTTAGCCGTCACCTCATCGACGACGAGCACCATGCGAGTCATTTCACGGGCCACGGATTTGAAGTTCCGGGGAACCATCAGGTGGAACAGGTTTCGGCCGATCTCCGGTTGGGCCGTCGTGCCTCCGATCATTCGATCGACGTAGCGTTCGATCCGCTTCGGCTGGGTCTGCTGAACGACGGCCTCCGCGCGGGCGCGTTCGGAGAGGTAGACGTACTTCAGCTGCCCCTGGCGGGGGCGCCGGGGCTCGGAGCTCTCGGCCTCGCATTCCGCACAGGGGTCGCTCGACGTCACCAAGACCCGGGGCCAATATCCCTCGCCGAGCTGCATCGTGAGGCGGCTCTTCATGGTGTCGTGTTGCTGAAACGGCTCCGAAACGTCGAGTTCTAGGCCCAATTGGACCAGCTCCCGCTTCCGATCTTCGCGAAGTGCTCTCACGGCGTAGGAGGCCGAGATTGCGGTGTCCGTGTAGAGCTCCACGAAACTGAGCTTGTCGATGTGGAGGATCGGACCTTCGCGGTTGAACTCCTCGTCGGCCTGGCACACGCCCATCACAATGGCATCGATGGACTCCTTGGGAGTGATGCTCGTGGTCGAATTCACGCCGATCAGCATGGAGCCCAGATGCAGTGGAGGGCGGGGCGCCGCCGTCCCTTCGTCCGTGCGCCCCCCGAACTCGCTGGCGCGAAGTAGAAATCGCTTCACTCCGGACCGGACGGTCTCTCGCAGCTCTCGGGAAGTGAGGTTGCCAAACTCACCCAGTCCCACGACCACGGCCCCCGACCACGTCTGGCGCACCTCGTCCTCTCCCGTCCTTCGGCTGAGGACCACGGTCGACGTGTTAAGAGGTCCTGGGTACAGGTCGAGGCGTACGCGTTGCCTGAGGCCTCCACCGACAAGGTGTTCGTCGATCAGGGCTTCGGGCCCGGCCATGGGGTCTCCCAGGTAGTGTCCGCACATGACGGGAATGGGCGCGTTCTTCAGATCCATGCCCATGACCTGGACCTTCATCATCCGCTCGGCGCGGGCCCGTCGTCGTCGGGGCACGTTGCGCCGCATGAGGCTGTAATAGACTTCCTCTTCGCTTGGGTAGAGCTCGGGGACGTCTTCGATGGCCTTGACCGCTTCGGTGTCGCCCCTCGGGGTGGGCCTGCGGTCCAGGGCGCGCGTCGTCCCGGTTTCGAAGAGGTCCATGATCCCACCGAAGTGAGCCTCGGAGTCGGCCATGGCGCCGTGCTCGACGCGCATGTACCAGTACCGCTCGGAGCGGAGGTCGCGCAGCTGGCCCGAAGTCCAGGTGACCGATCCGTCTCCATTCGTCGTGCCCAGCATCTTGAGCCGGCCGCGCCGCTCCTCGAGGCCGCACGGAGTCCGGTTCTTCTCGTCGTGGCCATAGACGTAGGCCACCCGCTCGTTCTGATGGGGAACGGGGAAATCGATGCGGTTCCAGAAGCTCCGAGCTTTCACCAGGCCATCGTCCGTGGGGGTTGCCGTCAGACCTCGACCGAACCAAAAACTATGGTTCTTCTCGCCGTACTCACGCCAGAGCTCCGCGTCTAGATAGGTGGCCTCGGTGCGGCCGTCGTCGATGAAGCTGGGGCGAGGCAGCAGCTGCAGGACGCCCGGAAACGCCGAGATGATCTGCAAGATCTGTTGCATCGAGAGCACCACGTCGAACGTGGCCAGCTTTCGAATCGTGGCCCCCTTACCCAGGAGGGTCTCCACGACCATGTGCGAGCCGTTGTTCGGCGTGCCCAGCATCACCAGTCGGGCGTCCCGCCGACGGACGAGGGTGTCCCAACGATCCGCATGCTGAGCGATGAACGCCCGGGCCAGCAGTCCGCCCATGCTGTGAGCCACGAATCGAATCGGCTTGAGAGGGTGGGCCTCCATTAACCGTTCGATGGTGGCATCCAGGCGTGAGGCTGATTCGAACAGATCAGAGCGCCAGTCGTAGGGGAACTCTTCGACGTGAATTCTTCTCCCTTGGAGGTACTCGGCGAAGCTAGCGTAGGGACCCTGGAGCAGGCCTTCGGGATAAACGCCGGATTTGCCGATCCCGATGTCCTGGAGGCCGCCCAGGACAAGGTCCTTGATGTCGAGCCAGATCCGATTGCCCGAGCCTGCTTCGCCGTTTCGCTTGCGGTCGAGCTCGAGGTGCGAACCCATGATTCCAGGGAGCAGGATGACCACCGACTCGGGGTCTGCGATGGCGGACCGGGGAATGCCTCGTCCCAGGTCGCGCCTTCGAATCTCCTCCAGGTCGTCGGGGGGGGCCTCGAAGACCTTCACCTTCTCCAGGTCTTCTTCGGTGAGCCAGCGGACGGTTGCCATGCGGACGTCGTTTCGACCGAAGTAGGACAAATGATGGGCGTTGAGAGTCGTCACCCGCATGTTGTCGCTGTGGCCGATGCCGCCCAACATGGACGCGGTATCGACCACGAAGTCGTTGGGATTGGAGCTGAACAGCATCCAGTCCGTAAACATGAGGGCCAGCTTGCCGAGCGGGTTGCTGGACTCCACGTCTCCGGCGATCACCGCGAGCTGGAGCCCGTCGCGAGGCGGCACCTGCGCCAGCAAGCGGGTCATGGGTGAACCAGGGAGCATGGCTTCGATGCCCGGGACGAGCCGAGGATCGAGGCGACGCTCTGCCACCTCGAGCGTGAGCCGCTTCAATATCTCCAGGACCAGCCCTGCGGAGCCGCCGGTGATTGCACCGAGCGCAGAGTTCAGGAGCGACAGCAGGCCCGAGAGGAATACGTCCAGGTTCTGGGTGATGAGCGTCGTTCCTCGGACGGGAGCTGCCACCCGCACGTACCTCGATACCTTGAACTTTCCCTCCGGCCCGACCAGCAAGCTAAGCTGACGGAGCTTTTCCACCTCGTCGGCGACGTACTGGGCCTCTAGGGCCTTGGTCGAATCGGATTTGGACCGGCCGCCTACCCTTCCATCGGATGAAGTCGGCCGGCTTCGATCCTCTTCGTACTTTCGGAGGGCGCTTTCGCTGATCGTGTTGACCGAAAGCAGATCTCCGATCATGCCCCCACGGGAGTAAGTGACGAGACTGACGTCTGCACCTTCAGGGAGTGCCTTCGCCAACTCGAGCGCGTTGTCGACGGGCCCATCGGAGAAGGAATGGTGCTCGAAGCCGAAGACGCCACCCGGAAAGTGGCTCTCGAGCCGGTCCCAGACGTCCGAACTGCCTTGGGATTCGAAGAGGGGCTTGAAGCTCAGCTCGGTGCTCGACCCGGTGCCGTGAATGAACACGAGCATGGGCTCTACGACGGGACCTTCCTTCGAGAATTCCGTGGGCTCTTCCGCCAAACCGGCCCGGCTCCAACGGTAGAGTCCGGGGCCGCGCTTCAAGCGCACCTTCTCGACCGCGTGCATCAGCACTCGAGCGCCCAGGGTACTGACCGAGAACAGCTCTTCGACCCGATCTCCGAGCTGGTCCGTCAACTTGTCCTTCAGCTCTTCGAGCAGCCTCTCCTTGGCCCCTTCGAGGATACTGTCAGGGGTGAGCCTGAGCCGGGTAAGCTTGGACCAGATGAAACTGCCGATGGCGGAACGGGTCTCGTCGGTCGGATCGCGGAGGAGGGACAGATCCAGATCTTCGGGGTCTCCCCCCAACTCGACCAAGCGCTCCCGCAGTCGGTCGGCCCTCACGAACATCGTCGTTCCATCTGCGGCTTCGAGCGCGACGAGAGCATCACCCAGCTCCACTTTGGCTTCGGCAGCTTCGCCGCGGACGCCGGGTGAGAGGTCGTAGACGGCTTCGACCTCCACCGGGAGCGCCGGGGCCTTGCCTCCGGCCCCTCGGGAGGTACTGGGTCGAAGCAGCGTAGGTAGTTCTCCGCCGCCTTCGGAAACGAGTGAACCGGGAATGCGAATCGACGTTTTCTCGCTCATGATGTCAGGGCTCGGAGCCATCGAGATGGGACCTCGCATCGACTCCGCAAGTCCAGTGCATGACGTGCTGAAGGCGGGAGGAGGGGCTCCTCGAGGCCAGCGCAACCGGCCCAGCGATCCGACGACGCGCTACGCCGTGATCACCGAAGATCTTCCCGCCATTCGGACCTGCGGCGAGGGTGCTGATCTTGATCCCTTGGTCTTGAACCCATACCTCCTGAACTCATGGCGGAACGGGAGAACGATACTGTCAGCATCAAGGTGACCGATGAAGTCACGCTTCTGATCGAAGGAATCCGAGCTGATGCCGCCGAGGGCGAGCTGCACCGCAGAACTCAACCTCGGAGTGATGCAGGGTCTCATTTTCAATTGACGGGTGTCTGGACGGACGGGGCCGCAGGCGCCGGAGATGGGGCGCACCGTGGGAGCCGGTCAAACCTAGATCGCGAGCCGGAGTTGGCCGCAAGCCGGAGGCGGGCCGGTGCCGATGAGGACGTCGATCCGCACGGCGTGTATCCACTCGGCTGCCTCGGGCGCGAGGACGGCGCCCAACGGTCTCAACAGGCCGCTACAGCTCGGGCAGGCATGGCCACCGACGTCGTAGACCCGCGTCAGCAGCCGAGCCCGAAACCGGCCCGTGGATTGCCTCGGTCGCCTAGGGACCCCTCGAAGGTGGTCCCTAGTCGGTGAGAATTCCAGTGGTCTATGAGTCGGAACAAACCGGCCGCAGCCGGTCCCCTCATCCTGAACATCGGCACCGGGCTCCCGCTGATTCTAGTGGTTTGGGCCTTCCAGCTTCGCTGGGGACAACATGCCCAATTCTTGTGGTTCGCCGCTTGCCGGTCAGGCAGCGATCCATTACACTAGAGATAACTAAGTATCCGCGGCGGACTGGCCGATTGCGCAAGGGGCGCATGCACTGGCGCGCGTCTTTTTTGAGGGAGCGGATAGCCACGTTCGACCACATCAGTACTTTCTCGTTTCCACGGAGGCCACCTTGGAAGTCCATGACCGTTGTCTTTCCGACCAGCTGGGTTCAGTAGGTGCCGTGATCGCGGCCCTGTCCCTCGTCGCCTGCGGCGCCAACCACCATTCGATCTATCGAAATGATCGCGTTCCCGTCGAAGCCAACGACCCATCGCTCGGAGCGGTTACGATCGACGCCAAACAGCGGTTCATGCTCGTTGGTGTCAGTGGCGGTGACCGAATCGTCTGCACCGAACCGAGCCCCGATGCCCTGAGCGCTCGCGCCGCTGCTTTGTCCGGCAGCCTTAGTAAGGGAGATATCGGAGCCGCAATCGGCACCAGTAGCTCCGAATCGGCAGCCTCCATCGGCCTCCGAACTCAAACGGTTCAGCTTCTCCGAGACGCCTACTTCCGTCTCTGCGAGGCTTACCTGAACAAGGCCCTCAACAAAGAGCAGTACCTCTTGGCACTCTCGTATATTGACGAGGTCATGATCCAAATGCTGGTGGTCGACACCGTCGGCGGGACCCCTCGTCCACCCCCGGTTGTCGTATCACCCAGCCTCGCCGGAATGACTTCGAAGTCGAGCTTCTCGGCAACAGATAGCGAAGACGACGACAAGGTCGACAGCTCGGGAGAAAGCAGTGTTTCGTCCGTCACCGGGAGCAGCCTCATTGCAACGAGCACCGCAGGTACTGGACTCAACGAGCATGAAGCCAAGGTGCTCATGAAAGCGTTGGCGCTCACCAATCGGTCTTCCCTCAACGTCTTTTGCTTCATGCTTATCCTTAAAGGGAAGGATGTGAATGAGACCGCTGAGAAAGAATGCCTCAAAGTGCTCAAAAAGATGCAAGTCACGGAGCAGATGAGAAAGACGCTGGAGAGTCAGCAGCAGCGACTCGGCAAGGCAGAGGCTGGACTGAAAGACACGCAAAGAAAGCTGAAGGAACTGGAGAAGATGTTTGCGTCCGACTGCAAGGGCGACGCGAAATGCTACGATCGGGCCTTCCGTCAGGCCAAAATGCTCATCGATGCGGCGTCCAAGGACGTCCGAATCATCAAGTAAGCCATCGACCTCATCGGCCCAACGCTTTGAATGGCGAGTCTTCCGGGACTAGAGCCCCGCCAGGGGGCGAACCTGCTATGTATCAGTTCGCCGTGCCCCGTCTTGGTTTGACGAAGCCGTCCGTGTCCCGGTGGGATCAGGGAAGGAGTCGGCAGGTTGTTCGAGCGTCGGGGAGGGCGCGGTCCGCGGACGTGCCCGGATTCAATCATCCGGCCATTTGCCAGGGCAGAAGGAGCTCACCGCGGCGTCCGGCGCGCACGGCTTCAACAATATTAGGGCGCAGAGGAAAGACGCGAGGGCCCGGCCGCGATAGTCGGACCACCTTCAACTTCTTTCGGGATGCCGTCGCTGTCGCTCAGTAGCCTCTCTTGGCTGGCCTCGGCCCGCCGATACTCCCAACCTGGGTCCCTTAGGTGCTTCGCGCGCGCAGGATCTGGCCTCTCGTCTTGGATCGGTCGAGCAACGTGTCGATCTGGTCGTAGCTGTCGAGCCACAGTAGGAAGTCCCGGATCCTTTGCCCCACGTCTTGGGGATCGTGGCACTTCACCAGATAAGCGAGCTGGATGAACCGCTCCGGATCCGACGCAAAGAATCCCCAGTCTTGTTTCGAAACGTGAATGTCCGGATTGCCGATATGGCGACGGATCTGAGTGTCCGTGACCGTCCGGTAGACAAGCACCAGGTGGAGCGGCCCCGTGTCTTCATCCCAGCCGTCGACGGCCGTCCTGAACGGGTAGCCAACGAAGCGGACCGCGTCCGGATACGAAAATCGGTCCGGGCAAATGCTGACGATCACCGGCAGCCGGACCCCCCTTCGGGCGAATCGCAACGAGTAGCGGCCTGCTTCGGTGCTGGAGCGAGCACGGTCGACGGGCTTCAGCTCGACGTTCCGATGCAGCCCGGGAATGCCGATCCGGCCGTCACGGCACTGAGCTTCGAGGGTCGACGCGATACGCTCATGGCGCTCCGTGAAAGTCATGAACTCCCATTCCGCCTCGGTATCGCTCTGTACTTTCTGCCGAAATCGCTGGGCGTGCCAGATGATGCACTCCGCCGTCAGCCGCTTCAGACCCGCCACGACCTCGGATATGAGCTGGTCACCCGACTCAAAGAAGGCGATGACTTGGCCGTCGTCGAACGACATCCACTCTTTGACAAGCTCGGCGTACTCGCGATTGAGCTTCGGATCTGGGTTGTCCTTCAGAGCCTTCTCCGCAAAGACAAGCATCTTGGCTCTCGTGTGTTGCGCAGCTTCCGAGAACTCCTGATGGGTGGCAGTCAGCCCCCCCTTCGCCGTGAAGCCGCCGTGATTCACGAGGATTCCAACGAAGACGTCGCATTCGCGGCCGGCATCTATTGAAGCCTCTTGCGGGGCTTCGGCCCGAGCCGGCCACTCTTCGTTAATGAGTACGTCCAGGAACGGGAGCTCCTTCTCAATTCTGGCTTTCAAACGCCGGCGAACGTCGCTTAGTGGCTCGTCGCTAAGGCGGTACGTATTGCGAGACGAGATGAAGACTATGGCCTTCTGATACTTAATCGGTCGCTTCTTCCGACTCGCCATGGCAAACCGGCCTAGGACGCTGTCCGAAGGGCACGGAGAACGGCCAACAGACCGACGCCTTCGTTCACCTTGTAGTTCCCGGGATGAGCTTTCGGCGTTCCCTCGATGGTCTTGCTCACGCTCGCCCGATGGATGGCGACCACGCGGCCGTTCCTGTCGAAGACTGGACTCCCGGAGCTACCGGGTTCGGTGTTGGCCTTGTAGTGGACCACCCTGATGGCGGCTCCTCCGAGATGGAGGTCGTGATCGATGACGTCGTTGCCGCCGAAGCTATAGCTCAGCACGGAGCCGCCGGGATAACCGATCGGATGGACCCAGCCCAAGTCCTGTTCGGTGTTGGAGGTCGGCTCTGGAAAGGGATTGTCGCGGTCCGAGAGCTTGACGGTCGTGGCATCCGATCCGAGACCCTCCAGTTGAGCTACGACGACGTCGTGCCGGTTCTGGTTGGACGCGCGTAGGATCCTCCGGACGGGGAAGCTGTAGCCCATCGGCATCACGTCTGTGGTCCAGCGCTCGAAACGCACTCGGGCCTCAGCGGGCCTCAGCTGGCGGGATTCGCGGGGATGGTCCGACAAGACATGCTCGTTCGTCACCAGCACCGGTCCCGGGAATCCTATGTCGAGTGCGTGGCCATCCATCAGAAATCCAGTGCCCACGAACTTCTCGTTGTTTCGTCGCTCCACTCGCCCGATGCATGGATGAAAGCGCATCAGCATCTCGAGGTCGCGAGCGTAAATGAACCGGCCCTCAGCGACCAAGGCCTGAAGCTGTCGCCCCGCATCATCTCCGGCCTCACGCAGAGCGGCTCGAAGCGAGGCCGTTTCCGCGGGCTCGATGTGTCGTTTCCCGAAGACGCCGCGAGCTATGGCTCTCTCGAGCGCTTCGAAAGGCTTGACGCGTTCGCCGGCGTCCTGAGCATCCGCGAGCCAGATCTCGCGAAGTTGCCGATAGTCTCCGAAGGCCATGAAGGTGGAGCTTCGCATGGCTTCCCGTTCGAGTCGGTCGACGAACCTCTCGTAGATCCTGCGACCCGCGTCCCAATCCCCCTTGGCCATGAAGCCCTGAGCGAGAGCTGTCAGTTCCCAAACTCCAGCCTCGTCCACATCGGGCAGGTCCCGAATCAGCCGACTTCCAACGTCGGCCGCGTTTTCGCCGATTGCGATGCCCTCGTATTCGGCTCGCCAGGTCAAAGCAGCCACGTTAGCGCCGTTCCAGGCCGGGTCCAGCGGATAGGCCTCGTGGTAGCTCGAAATGGCGCGGGCCAGATGATCCTTGGCTCGCCCCTCGTCGCCGAGGGCCAGGGCGCTGACAAAATACTGCTTGTGGGTCCTTCCGATGAGCCCGAGGGTTTCGGAACGGTCCGTATTCGGCCCCGCAGCCGGAAGCGATGCCTTCAGGTCATTTAGCTTTTGCAGCGCGGTGTGCAGCTGGCTGGTATCGATCAGAGCTTGGGCCTCGAGGGTTCGGACCGCGGGCAACTCTACGTCCGGGAACACGGCGATGGTTTGAAGCATGGCCGAGAAGGCCCGCTCGTTTCGGAGGCACTTGAGAAAGCGTGCGAGCTCTGCCGGGTCGACCTTCTTGCCGGCTCGCGCTTGGCTCGAGATATCGGCGATACCGCAGTCGAGCGCGGGTGGGCCATAGACCCGCATGGATTCGATGAGCTCCTCAAACAGCCCCGAGTACGCCGACATCTTCCCGTCCTCAAGCCGTTGGTTTGCAGAGCACGAGGCTTTCGTGACCCTCGATCCTCCGAGCGACCGTTCCGAAGACCGCTTCCCGAGAGAGCTCCGCTCCGAATGGGTCGTGGCTGCGCAAGGTGCGGAAGTCGAGCCCGGTCTCAGCTTCGATTTTGGCGATCTGAACCTGGTAGGTCTCATACTGACCAAAGACGAAGGATGACTCGACCATGTCGCGGATCATCGGACCGTGAGACAGAATGTACCCCGTCGCACTGAGTTCACCGGTGCTTTCATTGACCATGACGACGACCTTCCAGAACTCCTCCGGGACCTGGATATCTTCGGCCCCATCTTGATTCCTGAGTCGCTTGTCCGACTCCCGGAAGACGGGTCCCGTGAACACGCTGACCTTGAAGTCTCGCGTCTCGGCTGCCTCCAGGACGTAGTCCTCGAGTCCGACCCAGTCCTTCTGGTTGAGGTCTTCGTGCTGGGGAGCGCAGTTCGTGTAGTGGAAAGTATCGACTTCTCCTTCTCTAGCTTGCTCGAGGTCCCCCCAACCTGGATCGCGACGACGCACCATGTGCCCTCGGTCCAGAGGATTCTTGAAGTAGAGCTCGTTGCCGATCTGATGCTCGGGAGCAATGCGGCCATCGAGCCGCCAGCTTCCCTTGCGCTTCAGTTTCCGAGACTGGACCCCATCGATGTTAACGGCCGTAAGGAGAGGTAGACGTCGCGACTTCGATTGAATCACCGAGAAGTGACGGTACTTCAACACGGGGGCGTCGTTGCCCTGTACCGGCGCCGCGTCGTCGGCCCAGGGCCCCAAAGCCGGCAGATCGACCGAACGCTCTGCACATCCCAGGAAACTCGGGTCGTAGCCGTCGCGGTTGCTCAGATCAGCGATCGTAGTCGTGGGCGTTTCGATCGGCGGACCGCCCACGACGGGGACCATGGTGCGGACTCGGAGACTGGCGGCTTGGACGATGTCCGAGGCGACGGCGTAATTGATCTCCCGGAAAACGCCCGCAAAGTGTAGCCCGACAGCCTCACCAGTCTCAAGGTCGAGCACGGGCGACCCGGAGTTACCTCCCAGGGTCGTGTAGTCCGTCGTGAGGATGATGCTGCTGCCCTCGAAGTCCGTCGTGAATCCGGGGCTGAAACGCTTCACTTCGTACTCGCCCCCGAATATCTCGTCCATGAGGCGGACGTCGTTGCGATCGGGGTCGGCTGCCGGGTACCCGACAGCCGCTACGGGTCGACCGGGCTCGGCCCTCATCGAGCTCAGCCGAATGGGCTCGAAGCTGTCGAGCTTTCGAACCCGCAAGAATGCGATATCGGCTTCCCGCTCCCCGGCGATGTGAAGGATCTCAAGAACCTCGGCGCGATGACGCGGGTCGGAGGTCTCGTCCCCGACCTCTCGTTTGTAGTCGAGGCGGGCCTCGATGGACTGACCGAATCGACCCGTCGAGAACCGAGGTCCCAATCGCGACGATTCGGCGAATACCTTGGCCACGTGGCGGTTAGTCACCGCCAAGTCGTCTTCCAGCAGCCAGCCTGTGCCTGCGTAGGGCAGGTTCCAGTGATGGATCAGGTCGACTCGGGCCGTGCTCCGGCACGCGAGCTCGAGCTTGGCTCGATTCCTCTCGATGAGCTCCACCAACTCCTGGGCGCCTTCGGTTGGGCCATCGAGATCGATCCGACCGTTCTTGATGAAGTAGGCGGGACGGAACTCGGCCAGGATGATGGCTTCGTGAGCCATGAACGCAGGGCCGGAGTTGGAGTCCAGGGATTCGAGGCCGATCTGGCCCGTGAGCGCGCGGGTCGCGTCGTCGGCCGCGGCTTCCAGCTCCCCTTCTCGTTTCCGGTCGGTCCGGATGCGCTCTGCGACCTCCGGGAACTTCGAATCGCGCAGGCGGATTTGTTCGATCTGTCGACGTGCCATCCGTGACCCCTTTTCGTTGATGTCTGCCGTAGTCCGCAGGCTCAATGGCACGGCTGCTCGGCTCCTGACCAGTCACGCCCCTGGATGGCTCGGCCTTCGAGCTCGTCGACCAAGGGGGCTCCCCTGGTCATACCGGCAGGCGCCAGACAATTAACGAGCATATGGGCGATGCTTCGTGCGGCGTGTCATGACACGCGTCTCGATTCGAACGAGCGACTGGAGGAAACCTCGGTCTGTCCTCGAGACGCGTTCCTGAGTGTTGAGTCGTTCCTGGCCAAGGGCCGTGTGGTCGGTGGGCTCTTCATGTCGAGAGCATCACGCCGATTCCGAGAATCTGCTCGATCGTAATTCTGTGGTCCGACACTTCAATCGCGTCCACGATCTTCTGCGGCTCTTGGCATGATCGCGTCGAGCTGAGCCGCGGTCTGGTCACCCGTCACTCGATCGTCGTTGTTCGCTCGAAGCCGCTCGACGCAGGCGGAGGCCATCTGGCTCTACCCGAAGCAGCCGATGAGACTCGGTGCTCCTAGGTGCCCCTCGACCAAGACCGACGACGGTACATACGGCATGGCGCGAACGACGCGTCTTGGCCGGACACCGGGGGTGGTTGACCGGTGCCCCTCCGCGTGCACCCTCAGTCGGGCCGACCGACGATGGCGGGGACGGGAGACAGGCCGCGACGATTCGCGGTGGGGCTCAGTTTTCCGGGCGAGATCCGAGAGATCGTCGCGCCGGTCGCGGAGACTCTCGAAAAGGCCCTGGGGCGTCCCCGGGTCCTCTATGACGGCTTTCACCGACCCGAGTTCGCGCGGCCCGACCTCGACGTGCACCTGCCGCCGCTCTACCGCGACCAGACCGACCTGATCGTGGTGGTGTTGTGTCGCGAGTATCCTAAGAAGGAGTGGCCGTATCTCGAGTGGCGGTACGTCCGCGAGCTCATCCGAAAGCAGGCTCCCGAGCGGATCATGCTGGTGCGGGTGGACGACGTCGACGTCACCGATATCCCCGGGCTCACCAGCGGAGACGGTGTGCTCGACGCGAGAACCATGTCCCCGGCAGCCATCGCCCGGGCGATCGAGGAACGCCTGAAGTTGGCGCCCCCGTCGCCTTCGAAGGAGCCGGCGGACGCCCACGCCTACCGGGTGTGGCTCGAGGGCGAGCCCACCGCGCTGCCGCGCCTCTTTCGGCTCGACGACGACACGCACGCGCTCCCGGACGTGTACGTCGAAGTGGAGCTCGAGGCGACGGGCCCGGCGGAGCTTCGGGGGCCGAGGCGGCTGGACCAAGTGCTGGAGCTCGACCGCCGATGGTGGTCGCTGAAGGGGGAGCCGGGAGCCGGCAAGTCGACGCTCCTGAAGATGACGGCGCTCCGGCTCTTGGAGTCGAAGGCGGCGCTGCCGGTGCTGACGACGGTGAAGGCGCTGCAACCCGCGCCCGAGGGCCTGGGCGTACCCGAAGAGCACCGCCCGGTTGTGACTGCTGCGGTCGCGGAGGGCCGAGCGGTCTTCTTGATAGACGGCTTCGACGAGGTACCCGACCGCGAGGCCGCCAAGACCGCGGTCCGCGCGCTGGCTGGACGGGTGGAGACCTGCCGGGGGGTAGTGGCCGGGCGGGAGGAGGCCTTCCCCGGCGACGGGCTGGGTCTGGGCTTCGAGATGCTTCGAGCTCTGCCGCTGTCGGAGCCGGAGCGCTTGCTCGAGAAACGGCTCGGCGATGCGGCCCTGGCCGCCCGAGTCGCCTCGCGCCTGCGAGAAGACAACCTCGAGGAGTTCCTCCAAAACCCCCTGCTCCTCACGCTGGTGGCGCTGCGGGTGAAAGACGGCCGCGGCCTGGACGCCTTGCCGAGGCACCGCGTCGCGCTCCTCGAGGAGGCGGTCGAGGTCCTGTGCCGCGAGCACCCTCTGGAGCGGGGGCTCGCGTTCTCCGATCCCGACGCCGGCCGCCGCGCGTTGGCCGAGGTGGCGCTGCGGCTTCACGGCCAGCCCGGGGACCGCCTCGACCACGAGGCGGTGGTCGAGGGGTTGGCGGCGCCGGCCACGGTGGGCGAGCGCGCGCTCGACCGTCTGCGAGGGTGGTTCGGCCGCGGGCCCCCCGAGGCCCGGCGCGCGGACGCGGAGCGGTTCATCGACGAGGTCGCGAAGGTCACGGGGTTCGTCGAGATACGGACCGGGTTCCGGGGGCGCCGAGAGGTGCGCTTTTCGCACCGCACGCTCCGGGAGCACCTCGCCGCCACTCGGCTCGCGGAGCTGGTACGCCGCGACGGGGTGAAGAGCCGGCGGGTCGCCGAGGTCTTGGCCCAGACCGGAAAGGAACCCGCCGTGTGGGCGGAGACGGTCGCCCAGGCCGTGGCGCTGCTCGGGGGCCGGGGCGAGGCGCCGCCGGACCCGAACGCGCTGGCGGCACTGGTGGGGGCGGTCGCGGAGCGCAGCCCGACGGTGGCTTTCCGGGCCGCCCGAGAGGCGGAGCGGCTGCCCGCTGCGGTGCTCGCGGCGCTGCTGGCGATGGATCCGTCTCGCGCAGCTTGGGAGGCACGCTTCCGGCTGCTGAACCGGACTCCCGAGCTGGTGGAGGACGCGCACGACGCCGTCGACGTGCTCGATCGCTTCCGGAGCCGCACGACCCATGGAGCGGACCTCTTCGGGGTGTGGTGGGCGCTCGGGCGCGTCGCTCACGGCGGCGGGCCCGCGGCGGAAGCCGCCAGAGCGGCCCGGGCGCGGGTCTTCGAGCACCTTTCGGACTCCGCCCGGCAGCAGGCCATCGCGGAGCTTGCGCCGCAATGGAGGCTCATCCCTCAACTCGAGGTGATGCTGCCGTACGCGTTTCGAATGGGGAGCGAGCCGGACGAGGAGGGTCGGCTCCATCGCGAAGGCCCGCCGCACCCCGTGAGGCTGTCGTCCCGCTTCGAGCTTCAGTCGGTGCCGGTGACGAACCGACAGTACGAGCGCTTCGATCCCGGTCACGCCCAGGAGCGAGCCTTCGAGGACAGGGGGGACGACACGGCGGCGCATCCGGTGGTGAACGTGAGCTGGTACGAAGCGTTCATGTTCGCGTGGTGGGTGGGCGCCCGCCTTCCGACCGAAGCCGAGTGGGAGTGCGCCTGCCGGGCGAGGACGCAAACCCGTTTTCACTCCGGCGACCTCGACGAGGACCTCCTGAAGGTCGGCTGGGTCGGTAAGAACAGCGACGGTCACACCCACCCGGTGGCCGAGAAGCCGGCGAACGACTGGGGCCTTCACGACATGCACGGCAACGTTTGGGAATGGGTGGAGGACTGCTGGCACGAAAGCTACGAGGGGGCCCCTGACGACGGCTCGGCGTGGATGGGGGAGGGCGGCGGCGACTGCACCCGAGCCGTGGTGCGTGGCGGCTCGTGGCTCATCGGCCCGCAGTTCGTCCGCTCGGCGTACCGCCTCAGGAGCTCACGCGTCGACCGGGGCTACGACCTCGGTTTTCGTGTCGCCCGGACGCTTCCCGGCCGCCAGGACGGGAAGCCTTAGCCCCTTCCCCTTTGCGCCCTTACCCCCTTCTCGACGCCTGAAGCCATGAACCCACCCAACAACGGTCCACGCCCCGCCGGGCCCGCGCTCGAGGCCATGTATCAGCCAGGGCTGTGGCTCATCTCGACCCTCGAGGAGTCCCCAACGACGTCGCGCGGCTCCTCTGCGAGACGCCAGCCGCGAGGTCGTCGCCGCTCGTCGATCGCCTTGGGATTCACGGCTCCATGCCTTGACAGCTGATTCCCCATGGCTCGCCGTGGGGCCCGCTGGCTATGGCGGTCGTGTTCATCAGCCACGCCACCCCCGACGACGGGTTGGCGTCTTCCCTGTCCGAGTGGATGCAGGCCGAGGGCTTCGGTGAGCCCTTCGTCGACCAAGAGCGCATCGTCGGCGGCAGCAAGTGGATGGACGCCCTCCGGGCCGCCGCCGGGGCGTGCCGGCTGATGATTTGTCTCGTCACTCCGCGATGGCTCGAGCGGGACGACTTCTGCATCGGCGAGTGGCGGGCGGCGTGGCTGATCGGCAAGCCCATTCTTCCGCTCTTCGTGCTCGGTGACGAGACGGAGCTGGACCCGAAGGCGACGGAGCACCTAAGCAAGGTTCGGACCGAGGACCAGGGCATCGACGTCGCCGGTCTGGTCGATGGTGACCGGTTCGACTTCGCAAAAGACCCGAATCGGGTCGAGGCGTTGAAGCGGGCCCTGCGCTTCGCGGGTGTTCTGGTTCGCGTCGGCCCCGATCCCGGGGTCTTCGACATCGACCGCGCCCGACGGCCCAGTCCCTTTCCCGGCCTCGCGTCGTTCGGTGACGACGACGCGGACGCGGCGCTGTTCTACGGGCGCGGTCGAGAGATCGCCGAGGGCCTCGAAGCCCTGAGAGAGATGCGAGCCAAGAACGAGCGGCGTCCGCTCGTGATCCTCGGCGCGTCGGGGTCTGGCAAGTCGTCGCTCTTGAAGGCCGGCCTCATCCCCCGACTGCGTCGAGATCCGCTGGCCTGGCTCCCCCTGCGGGCCTTTCGACCCGGCGCCGACCCCCTGCTCAACTTCGCCCAGGCCTGGACCCGCACCCTGGGGGACTACGGGGTCGCCGAGGCCCACGGGGCGCTGAAACGAGAGCTGTTAAAGACTTGGAGGGAGGCAGGACGAGACGCGGAGGGCGAGCTCACGGCCGAGGGGTGGGCGACGCTGACCGAGCGGCTGGAACGAGAGGCCGCCCGGCTCCGAGCGGTGGCGGCTCGACCCAGGGCAACACTGCTTCTGGGCGTCGACCAAGCCGAGGAGATCACGCGCTCCGAGGGGCCGAGCGGTGATGCGCTCGCCGACTACCTCCGCGCCGCGCTGGCCTCCAAAGGGGCGTGGCAGCTGGCGCTGACCATCCGCACCGATAGCTTCCGAGAGCTTCAGCGCCACCCGCGCTTCCGGGACGTCGAAACCCGGGGCTACGACCTCCGTGCACTTCAGGTGTTCCGCTTCGACAACGTCGTGGAGATTCCGGCTCGGCGCTACGAGGTCGAGGTGGAGCCGGCCCTGGTCGGCGCCCTCATCGAGGACGCCCCGAAGGAAGACGCCCTGCCGCTCTTGGCCTTCGGCCTTCAGCGCCTGTGGGACCAGTTCGCGGCCGCGGGCCGGCTCGGTGAGGCCGATTACCGCTCGATGGGAGGCCTCACCGGGCTCATCGAGGATGCCGCCGAGCGGGCGCTGCACGGCGTCCCCGCCAACGTGCCTCGACCCCCTCGGCGAGGCCATGATGCCCTCGACCGGCTCGGCGCTCGGACCTTCGTCCCGGCCCTGGTCGACCTAGACGATCGGGGCGAGCCCATCCGCCGGGTGGCGGCCTGGTCCGACTTCGACGCGGAGGCCCAGGCGCTCCTCACCCGCTTCGATCGCTGGCGCCTCGTCGTCCGCAAGGCGATCTCGGACGATGGGGACACCGTCGAGGTCGCGCATGAGGCTCTGCTCCGCAAGTGGGGCCGCCTCGCGGAGTGGCTCGAGCCCGAGCGCGGCCGTCTCGAAGCCCTTCGCGCGCTGAAGTTCCAGGCCAAGACCTGGAACCGCCGCGAACGGAGCAAAGACGACCTGAGCCACCGCGGCAAGCGCCTGAAAGAGGCGATACTGCTGGTCCGGGACGATCGCTATGGGACGCAGCTTTCGGAGACCGACCAGGCATATCTCGATGCATGCCGGGCCCGTCAGCGGGTGGAGAGGCGGGGCTCCCTAGCTGCGGCGGCGGCGCTGCTGGTGGTCTTCGTCATCGTCTGGTCTCAGTATCCGGAGATTCAAGCGGGGCTGTTTTGGTACCGGCACGTCCGCCCGTTCGTCCTGTCGGAGGCCAAAGCTCTCGCCCTCCCCGCGACCATCTCGACCTTCACCGAGTGCCGAGCCGGATGCCCCGAGATGGTGGTCGTCGAGCCCGGCACGTTCAATATGGGGGAGCGTCGGGATACGAACCCGGTGAGCATCAACTATCGTTTCGCCGTCTCAACGACCGAGGTGACCCTCGAGCAGTGGGAGCTCTGTCGGGCCCACGGCCCTTGCTCGGCACTTAACGATGAAGGGTGGAACGGAGGGACCCGTCCGGTGATCAATGTGTCCTGGGATGACGCTCAGATATATGTCACGTGGCTATCCAAGGTGACGGACCAGCCCTATCGGCTCCTGACCGAATCTGAATGGGAGTATGCCGCCCGAGCGAAAACGGAAACCGCCTATTCGTGGGGGGAGCGGGTGGGCACGAATCGTGCGAACTGCGATGGCTGCGGCAGTGAGTTCGACAGTGAGAAGACGGCGCCCGTGAAGTCGTTCCCCCCGAACGACTTCGGCCTCTATGACGTCCACGGGAACGTCTGGGAGTGGGTGCAGGACTGTTGGCACAAAAGCTACGAGGGAGCCCCCGACGACGGCTCGGCGTGGATGGAGGAGGGCGGCGGCGACTGCACCCAAGCCGTGGTGCGTGGCGGCTCGTGGCTCAACTTCCCGCAGTTCGCCCGCTCGGCGTTCCGCTACGGGGTCCCGCGCGTCGTCCGGCTCGACCTCCTCGGTTTTCGTGTCGCCCGGACGCTTCCCGGCCGCCAGGACGGGGAGCGTTAGCCCCTTCCCCTTTTCTCCCTTATCCCTTTCTTGGCGGCTGAAGCCATGAACCCACCCCAAGACAGTCGACGCCCCGCCGGACCCGCTCTCGAGGCCATGTATCAGCTGGAGCTGTGGCTCATCCCGACCATCGAGAAGTTCCCGCGGAGCCAGCGCTTCCTCCTCGGCGACCGCATCCAGTCGACCGCCCTCGACGTCCTCGAGCGCTTGGTCGAAGCGACCTACACCCAACAACGACGGCCCGCGCTCTTGGCGGCCAACCTCGGATTGCAAAAGCTCCGCCTTCTCCACCGGCTCGCCCTCGACCTTCGGTTTCTCGACGCGCGTCGTTACGAGCACGCCAGCCGGCGCATCGACGAGGTGGGCCGCCTCGTCGGCGGTTGGATGAAGGCCGACGGGAGCCCCCGTGGCGCGACGACGTAGACGCAGGGCCGACGGCCTCTACGCGCATCTGACCTCGTTCGCGTCGCTTCGCGCTGCGGCCCTGCGCGCAGTGAAAGGCAAGCGTCGCAAGCCCGGCGCGGCAGCGTTCATGGCCCACCTCGAGACCGAGTGCCTGGCGCTCGAACGCCGGCTCCGGGACCGCAGCTGGCGCCCCGGCGGCTACGTCGTGCTCCGGGTCGAAGACCCGAAACCCCGGACCGTTTCCGCGGCCCCGTTCGCGGACCGGGTCGTCCACCACGCCGTATGCGCCGCCGTCGAGCCGCTCTTCGAGCGAGGATTCATCCGGGACAGCTACGCCAACCGCGCAGGCTTTGGCACCCACGCCGCCGTCCGCCGCTATGAGCAGTTTCGTGACCGGGCCCGCCACGTCCTTCGGGCCGACATCTATCGCTACTTTCCCGCGATCGACCACGCGATTCTGAAGGCCGACCTGCGTCGCCGCGTCGCCTGCGAAGGCACGCTGTGGCTGCTCGATGGCATCATCGACGGCTCGAACCCGCAGGAGCCGGTGCACCTCTACTATCCGGAGGACGATCTCTTCACGCCCTTCGAGCGGCGGCGCGGCTTGCCCATCGGCAATTTGACCAGCCAGTTCTTCGCCAATGTCTACCTCGACCGGCTCGACCACTTCGTCACGGAGGTCCTTCGGCCGAAGGGGTACCTGCGCTACGTCGACGATTTCGCCCTCTTCGGCGACGACCCCGCGACCCTCGAGGGGCACCGGGCGCGCATCGCCGACTTCTTGGCTCGGCGGCGGCTGTGTCTTCACCCCCGCAAGACCCACGTCGTCCGCACGCGAAGGCCGGCGCGCTTTCTCGGCTTCGAGTTGTGGCCGGGCGGACTCCGTCGGCTCCCCGACGACAACGTCGCCCGGTTCCGAAACCGCCTGCGCGGTCTCCGGGACCGCTGGCGGGCCGGCACCGTCACCGAAGCGGAGGTGCGCCAGCGCATCCAGGCCTGGATCGCGCATGCGGCGAACGCGGACACGGTTGGGATGCGGAAAGCGCTGTTCGAGGGCGGCTGGTTCGAGCCCTGATCGGTGAAGGTCGTCTCGGGCTGCTGGGTTGGCGAACGCATGCGAGATCGGCTAGCCCGGCCCATAGGGGACCCGAGGGCGAGGTCCCGGACGATGCCGAAGAAGGTGTTCATCAGCTATCGCCGGACGGACAGCTCCTGGGCGACCAAGAACCTGTACAACGCGCTCCGCTCCGTGCTCCCCGAGGGGCATGTGTTCATGGACGTGGACGCCATCCCGCTCGGCGTCGACTTCGTCGAATACCTCGATGCAGGGGTCCGTCAGTGCGACGTCCTGCTCGCGGTGATCGGGCCCGGCTGGCTCGAAGCCGTAGACCCCCAGACCGGGGTCCGTCGCCTCGAGAACGAGGAGGACTTCGTCCGCATCGAGATCCGGCAGGCGTTAACCCGCAAGATTCCGGTGGTCCCCGTCCTCCTCGACGGGGTGCGGATGCCTTCGAAGGATGAGCTCCCCGAAGACATTCAGGGGCTCGTCCGGCGCATGGCCGCTTTTATTCACCACCAGACCGCCGAGACCGACATCGAACGCCTCGTTCGAAAGCTGGGCCTCAGTGCCCTGCCGAATACACAGTCAGAGGTCCGTCGGCCGGAGCCCCCGAGCCCCATCGTTCGGCCCGCGCGAACCCCTCCGTTTCCGGTCCCCGAGATGGTCCGCATCGAGCCGGGTACCTTCTGGATGGGCTCCGACCCCGACGAGCCCGGCGCCGTACAGCGCGAAGGCCCGAAGCACCGCGTCCAGATCGCGCGGCCCTTCGAGCTCGGAAAGTATGCAGTGACCTTCGACGAGTTCGACGCCTTCTGTCGCGCCACCGGGCGGGACCTCGCTCAGGACGATGAAAACTGGGGACGAGGTCGACGGCCGGTCATCCGCGTCAGCCACGAAGACGCCTCGGCGTACGTGGAATGGCTCGGGGGCGAGCTCGGACCGGGGTGGCGCCTACCGTCCGAGGCCGAATGGGAGTACGCGTGCCGCGCGGGGACCACGGGCCCCTTCAGCTTCGACGGCCCCATTTCGCCCGAGCGCGTCAACTACGACGGCAACTCCACCTTCGAGGGCTCGAAGACCGGCCGATACCGCGGGCAGACGGTCGAGGTTGGGACCTTACCGGCCAACCCGTGGGGTCTTCACGAAATGCACGGAAACGTCTGGGAGTGGGTGGCAGACTGCTGGCACGAGACCTATGAGGGCGCCCCCGATGACGGCTCTGCATGGATGGAGGAGGGGGGCGGCGACTGCACCGGAGCCGTGGTGCGTGGCGGCTCGTGGGGCAACGGCCCGCAGTACGCCCGCTCGGCGGACCGCTACAGGGGCCCTCGCGACGTCCGGTACAGCGACCTCGGTTTTCGTGTCGCCCGGACGCTTCCCGGCCGGCAGGACGGGAAGCCTTAGCCCCTTCCTCTTGTCCTCCTTACCTCTTTCTCTTGCCGAATCGAATGCGACCTTTGACCGGGCGACGCGGCTTTCGTACCGAGACGCAGTGAGCGCATACGCTCAACCTGGTCGGCCTCCAGCCGTGGTGCGTGGCGGCTCGTGGAACAACAACCCACAGAACGCCCGCTCGGCGAACCGCAACAGGAACCCACGCAACAACCGGAACAACAACCTCGGTTTTCGTGTCGCCCGCACGCTTCGACGTCGGAGTCCCGAGGCCCAAGGGCCGTGGGAGCGCATGGGAAGCGTCCAAGGCCGCCCATGATGAGAACGGGCCGCGTCCCGCGCGACGCCCGATGAGCCCGCGCCCGTCTTGGCTGCTTCGATGCGGCGACGGACGCAGGCGCCTCTTCGCGGGTGCCCGAAGGATGTGACCCGCCATGGGGGGCGTAGTCGGGGCCCATTGGACGTCGAGCCGCGATTGACGGCAGCGCCTCGCCTCTCGGCTTTTATCGCATTCGCGCACCGCGCACGGGCGCTCCCCGGCCTCGAGAGTCTGCGTCGGGTCGGGCCGGGGTCTCGGCTCGGATGGTCAGACCGAACGCACGGATGCTAGCTCTGTGCCGGTGATTGCTCGCGAGCCCCCGCGTCCGCTCTGCTTCGTCGCGATGCCGTTCGGGAGCAAGTCCCGCCCGGGCCGCGGACCCGACGAAGACGAGCGAGGGCCGAGCGTCATCGAGTTCGACGACGTCTACCAGGCGCTCTTCGCCGGCGCCGACGCAGCAGGCTGCGAGGTTCGGCGGGCCGACATCGAGCCGGGCCAGGGCTTCGTCCACCGGTCCATGTACGAGGCCCTTCTACTCTCCGAGTTCGCCGTGGTGGACATGACGTTCGCGAACGTCAACGTCGCTTACGAGCTGGGAGTGCGGCACGGCGCCCATCGCGGCGCCACGGTCATGGTCTGCGAGAAGGATTGGATCCCGAAGCTCGGGTTCGATTTTCGACCCTTCCGCGTGATTCCGTACGAAGTCTCCGGGAGCGGCCGGCTCGGGGACGGTCGCTCCGCGCTCGTCGAAGCTCTGAAGACGCAGCTGAAGAAGGCGATGGCTGGCGAGTTGCCCCCGGACAACCCGATCCTTCAAGTCACCGACGTGTTTCGAGCCGGCGCGGGGCACGAAAAGACGGACATCTTCCTTCAGCGGTTGGCCTACGCGGGAGAAATGAGCCAACGGGTCGCCGCCTGCCTTCGACAGCCGGATCCTCGGGCTCTCGCTGGGCTGCGCGAACTTCGCGACGAGGTCCTCGCGAACGAGAGTGTCGTCGAGCAGCTTCACTCCGCGTTGATGGCCCTCTATCTGGGCTTCCGCGAGCGAAAGGGCTACACGGACATGGCCGCGCTCTACGAGCGCCTCCCCCGAGAGCTCGCCGCGACGCCGGTCGCCCGCGAACAGCTCGGCCTCGCGCTCAATCGACTCGCGGAAGCTGCGGCGAAAGACGGTCGGGCGGACGAGGCCAGCGAACTGAGGCAGCGCGCCATCGGGGCGCTCGAGCAGCTCGAGAGATCCGAATGGACCAGTGAGACCTTCGGTATTCTCGGTCGCATCTACAAGGGGCGCTACGATGCCGAGCAGAAGGCCGGTCGCCCCGAGCACGCGCGGGCCGCTCTGGACCGGTCCGTCGAAGCGTACGAGTCGGGATTTCGCGATGATCCGCGGGATTACTACCCAGGCGTGAACGTCGTGACGCTTCGAATCCTGCGCGGCACGCCGGGCGACGAGGCAGCCCTAGCCGAGCTCGTGCCGGTCGTGCGGTTCGCCGTGGACCGGGCGCCGACGCCCGACAAGCCGGAGGAGCGGTACTGGCAAACCGCGACCCAGCTCGAGCTCGCCTGCGCCGGCCGAGACTTCGACGCTGCCCGCGAGCATGCTCGAGAGCTCCTGGGGCTCGACGTGCCCCCTTGGATGTACGAGACCACGGCAAAGAACCTGCTCCTCCAACGCGACGCACGGAGCGACGAAGCCGAGACCGTCGCGGCTCTCGATGAGATCGTGTCGTTGCTCCAGTCTCCCTAGCGGAGAGGACTTCGGTGACAACGGTCCGTCCGCTCGTTGGGGAAGGGGGGTGACCGAGCGCGCTTGCACAGATTCGGCGGAACTGACTCGTCTGTGACTATCCAGCCGAGCCCCGTCTTGTGGTCAAGGATTCGACACGACACCCGGGGCCCACGATGTGGGGCCTCTTCAGTTGTAACCCACGGCCCGGCCGAATACCTGCTGGGGACCGGACTGCCCCTAGCACAAGCCGGATTGGTACGTGTCCTCACCCCGACTGGACGTGGGCGACTGGTCTGCGAAGTCTAAGCTCTGTGCCGAGGCTTCCAGCCTTACACCTCCGTATGCACGTCTGATCGCGATCATCAGTCACGCTCTGAAAAGCACTTTCTCGAACACAAGGAAGGCGAGTCTCCAGAGGGCTGAGAGAGATAGAATCTATCCCGCTTGTCCTGCACCACCTGGAGTCACGCCCAGGTACAGATCTGCGGCTTGCGTCTTGTATCGAGCGAAAACCGTATCGAAGCCTATCCCGGCGGTGAATGCGACGAGGACTGCCGTTACGAACTGAATCTTGTCCGCGAGACTGACCGTCTCCGGGCCTCTTGCCGCTTCGGCATCGACACCGCTGATCCATTGTGGGACGACATACGCCAGGCCAGCGAGAACCCCAGCCAGTGTTCCCAGGAAGAGTGCCGTCGAGGGGGCCGTACCTTGACGTGCCCAGAGTAGGGAGCCGGCGAGCGCGCCGGTCCCTCCGGCGAACAGCAACCCGAACATCATCAACATCAAGTACAAGGGTCGGTCGAACTCGCCAGTGATGCCGAGGAGCAGTGAAAGAAACATCAACACCGCGGGGACAAGCGCCCAGTTTCTCTTCGTGGATTGCGAGTTGAGCTCCGCGAGGATGTGTTCAGCCTCGTGACGCTTTCTCTTGCGCGCAAGGTGCGCGTCGCAAGCTCTCCGAAGCCACTCGACGCACTCTTGGGCTCCTTGCCGTCCGAAGTCCGGGTACTCGGGGCTTCTTGTCTTGAGCTCGTTCCAGATCGTCTTGGCTGTGCCGGCATATGCGTCGATGGCAAGCGCCGGGAGCTGGCGTCCGACGGCTACTTGACCGGCGATCGACGTCGAATGCCCCCCAGCCATCAGCAGGATTGCATCAACGCCACCCTGGTCTGAGCCATGCTCTTCCGCGAGGGATCTGTAGAACGGTGCCGCCCAGTCGGCTCCCGCGATGCCTCTGCCGTCGAAAAGTTCGTCCCGCGCCGCTTCCTCCTTGAAGTACACCGTATTCTCATCATCGGGGTCAGCGCCGCCTGTCGTGCGCTGCGAGTGCGCGCATCGGATCCGGATGCTGTCCTTCGCGCTCCCTTGCGGGGTCTGCGCCACGTAGCCGCTCACCACGTGTGGCTCGAGACTCTTATCGTTCGAGAAGTAAACGACCAGCCCGAACCCAGCCTTCGCCAGCTCTGCACCAATCTGCTCGGCAGCCTTCCGGGCCTCCCGACCGGCCTGAGGATCGTCATCGTCGAGCTTGAAAAAACCACCAACGATGGCGACAAAGGGTCTCTGGGTTTTCGGCATGCACGTCTCCTCACTCGATGCTGGGCATCATCATGGTTCAGGAAACGGATGCGTTTCAACATTGAGTCGAATCAGCTTCTTCGTGACGCCTCCGAGCACCCGGAATCCTGTCTGCTCGGCCGGAGCATTCGCCTCCGCGTCGGTCATGCCGCCGCCTTCCGGGCCCACGAACGGGCTCGTCAAGCACACGGTCCGGCCCGACCAGCCGCAGGTTCGGGCGCTCCTCGCGCGGGCCGACGTTGGCAGCACCGAGAGCGCTTCGCTCGTCACCTTCGACAGCAGCGGCCTGGTCTGGCGCTGGCTGGGTTGGTGCTTGCCAGCGGTTGCGTGGCCACGGCAGGCCCTTGATCGAGAGTCTGAGCGGCCGCGAAGCTCAACGGCCTCAATCCGAGCCAGTACCTCGAGCAGGCCGCGAACGCGGCCATCCGTGGCGAAGTCGTCCCGCTTCCTCACGAAATCGATTGATGCCCCCGGCCATCGGAGCCTACCTGATCATCCCTCGAGATTCTCCGGGGCTACGGCGAGGACGTACGAGTCACTTGGCTGTCTCTATCAAGTCGAAGCCGATGACAAGGGAATCGGACGCCCAGCCACTTGCCGAAGATGAGTCCAATGCAGCGTAGGCGAGTCCGGACCTCGACTCGCGCCAGGGTACGGGCGAAATCCGAGGATTGGACCAGGAGCGTATCGGATTCGTCTTCCGTCACCCTGTACCCACGGTCCTCCAGAGCGATGACAAGCGATTCCCGGAGTGGAGCGAAGGCGCGTCGGAGGCGATCTCTGAGAGTGGCCACGGAGCCCAGCGAATCCAAGGTACGTGCCAACATCCCGAACCAGGTCTCGCAGCTCGATGCCGAAATAAGCCTCGCAATGTCTCCCAACGTACTTGCAACGAATCCACATTTGGAGATGGGAGCCCGCACGACTTCGTACGCACGAACACGGAGACCCTGGCCAACCCTCGGAGCCGACGGCGGAACTTGGTACAGCCGAACGAGAGAACTCTTCAGAAATGCCGTTCAACCGCACGGCAGGCCTTTGTCGATGTGGTCGACTGAGACATCTCAGCTTTGATCTCCGACACCACGCCTTTCGTCTCCGGATGTCGCAGCATCCGCTTCATATACTGGCGGATGGGCTTCGCGATGATCCGACCCAGCGGAGGATCCGGGACCGGGTACTGACCCAGGCGACCCAACAACGGGATCTCAGGAAATGCCGGGTCTTCTTCCAAGGTCCTAGTGATCATGGCGTTCATCCCGGCCTCGCCCGGAGTCGATTTGAAGCACTGGTTGGCGTGGTAGTCCGTCGCGTCACAAGCCGGTGCGTTCTTCCCGAACAAGCAGCAGTCGAGGCCACAAGTCGCCAACTCGACCTTGTGGAACGCATGGACATCCTCGTTCTCTACTCGATAGGGAAGGACGATCTCACGGAAATCATGCATGCAAAGCGCCTCTCTCAGAGCCGAATTCCCGAGCCGTTGGCGGTAGAAGATCGGAAGCGCGGTGGTTCCTCCCGTAGCAGCTGCACTGACGATGCTACCGAGCTCGCTGTTGTCGAGGGTTCGCCATCCAGCTTCCGCCATCTGGTGGAAGTACCGGTCAATGAATGTCTCTCTGGAATTGCCGATGGAGACGACGACCAGCCTGCGAGATAGGACCTCACGGAACGTATCGCCGTTCCGGCCAGGCTCGGTGGCTCCAGCATGAATCTGGAGAAGGACTTGAAGGACCGTTTGCAGTCCGGAGTTCTCGAGATAGCCACCGTCCACGTAGTGGCCGCGACTACGAATGTCCCCGGCGGGACTGGCCACCGGGAAACGGTTCGTGAGGAACAAGGCGTCGGGATAGGAGATCCATTCCTTCTCCTCGGTCTGCGGGTCCTTCGGTCTCGCGACGAGATCGATGAATCCCAGAGACTCCGCGAAGCCAGGCTCCAGCGGATGGACGATGCCGCGCCGGCCGTCTTCGGCCCGGGTCGCATTCACAAACAACAGCGGCAGATCTGCGCTCGCCGCACCGGAGCGTTCCCAGAGTGAAGAGAAGCTCTGGCTACGAAACGTCTTGTAGTTCTGAACGCCCGCGACCGTGAAGTAGCTTCTCGCCATGGCCTCGGGCCTGTTCTCCATGCCGCTCATCGAAACGAAGGGAAAGAGACTGGCGATCGTCGCCTTGCCACCGATGCCAGCTAGGTCGCCGGTCAGGAAGTTCGAGGAGGCTAGTTTGGAGATCTTGCTCTGGACGAGCTTCGTGCCCCGACCCTGGGACAGGAGGTAGGTGTACATGCCTTGCCCGATGCCACCGCCGGATGCACCCGACATCATAAAAGTGTGCTTCGAGAACGCTCCGTTGGTCTTCTCGTCGAGCTCGGCAAGCACGTGCATCGTCCATGTGGCGGCTCGCAATCCGCCCCCTTCGGCGGCAACGAAGTAGATCGGTCCCTTAGGATTCCGCTTTAGAAAACCGAGGGTGAAGTCGTGCAGGTTGGGCCTCGGCGATGGCTTCTCAGCCAGATATGCGACGTCGTGGTACCCGCTGTCGAGCGATCGGGTCGCGGCGTAGTAGGCGAGAACACATGCAGCGAACGCTGTGC
Organism: Myxococcota bacterium; assembly: GCA_050331295.1. Taxonomy (GTDB): domain Bacteria; phylum Myxococcota; class Kuafuiibacteriia; order Kuafuiibacteriales; family Kuafuiibacteriaceae; genus Kuafuiihalomonas. The sequence goes on from JBHJGZ010000002.1 coordinate 42,642, forward strand.
CCAGTCTTTGAACCGACCTCCGCCTTCGTTGGACCGCCATTCGGGCTGTCTCCGGATCGCCCGTCAGACCCGCGCGCGCGACGTACAACGAGCTGGCGCGCTGGACCAAGGCAATCAGTGCAACGAGACCGTTCACGTAGACGAGAAAGAAGTTGATTGGGTTGATCCACGTCAGGGCGGTGATGTCCCACAAGCTGCAGAAGAAAGCCACGATGAGCATCGCGGCGGGTAGAACAAGGCCAAGCCACATGAGGACGGCTGTAATCCCGTGCCGCACGACGTAGATCCAGTGAAAGAACTTTGCGGCGCAGCACTTCTGAATCTGGTGGCGCGCGTCGATCCGTCGATACCGAGCGAACGCGACGAACGCGAATACGGACGCGCTCGCAGCACCGATGAACGAAAGGTGACGTATCATCCAGGACCCGTTGAAAAAGATGGTGAAGAGCCAAAGGGCGGCCAAGAGGACGAAGGGGACGATCAGCAGCGCGAGCATCTGTGGCTCGTTGTGCTCCGAGGGCTTCGAACCAATTGCGCTTTCGATCCACCAGATGTAGGGAATCAGAAGCAACGCGACAAAGCCCGGAACAAGCATGGGTGGTACGAGGAGGCCCCCATCCCAAGCAATGCTGGAAAGCAACCAGATGAGGCTGAAGATGAAGAGGATGGCTATCGACCTCCTTGTCCAATGAAGCCATGCCTCATGGCGTTCGCTCAGCTCTGCCCCGTCGGAGTCGATGGCTTTCCAGTGTTCTTTCAGGACGTCGTACCGCGCCGGAGCATCGAGAACGAGATGGACGGGGAAGATCGCGACTTCCCAGCTGACGAGCTGTCTCCGAGTTGGGGGCGCCTTCATTGTCTTGGGGATGTCGGCGGCTTTCAAAGCGCTAGGGTCTGGCGCTGCTACAAAGAAGTATTTGCCTAGCAGTCTTCCCGTAAACCAGAGGTAGTAGGGGACGAACCAGACGATGACCACCGACATGGTCATCACAAGCGTGAAGAAGATAAAGCTGAAACCGTCGACCGCTTCGATGAATAATGAGTCAAACTGATCAAATGAATTGAAAAGTACGACGACCATGAAAATATAGAATGCCGGGGGATAAAAATAGCCTAGGTGCTTCTTCAAGAACGAGAAGTCCTCGACCGAATTCGGATTTCCTGACGAGCTCGGATCCAGAGCCCTGCCGGCCCAAACGACCCCAAGACCCAGCAGCCACAGCCATATGCCTCCGTAGACCGCCAGCTTGATGGCGTGGATGCTTGGGATCGCGTACGACTTCAGCAGGAGCATCAGGTTCTCGAGGACGTCGATGGAGGCGGCCACGAAGCACATGGCCCACGCGAATGCCCGATGGTGTGCGGTCGCGGACTCTTCTCCCGATTGCCTCTGAAGGGTCCGGTACAGAGCCGAGAACGCGGACGTATGTACCCAAAGAAGGCCCACGACGAGGGTCGTGTCCGCGATGAAGTATCCGATGACGCTGTGCCTCGGGAAGCAAACGCGGGCCCACTCGGATCCACTGGCAATGAGTTCGTGGGGCCACTGCACGAATGGCGACAGTGATTGAGACCCAACTAGAGTAAGGCCTCCGGCGCATAGGCCCAGGACCGACACCCGAACATACCATTTGAACCATCCACTCGAAATCGACATCGTTTCGTAGCCTCCCGAGGAACCTGACTCGCCGGCGCAGGTGCCGAGCTGGGACCCTCACCAAACACCGAGTCGTCTGACGTAGACGGCCCCGCCGTCCTCCGCGCTATTGTCATCCTGGTCTCCGTTGATACCAGTTGAGCCGCTGTCCTCGTTTCGAGCGCCCACGGCCAAGGTTTCGCCGTCGAGGGCGATCGAGTGACCGAACCTGTCTCCGTTCTCCGGATTCGATGCCTTGATTCTGGTCGCGTCGGACCATGTACCGTCCGTATTTCGTTTGAACAGGAACGCCGTACCAGACCCGGGACCACGTTCGTTTCGCGGATTCCGACCGCTTTGGTCGGAGTGGTCCGCAGCAGCAAGTGTTCCTGCGTCCATAGCGAGCGCACCGATCGTTTGCCTAGGAGCCAAGAGTTTCCCAACCGTCCACTGTGCGCCAACTCGTTCGTACGGTTGTACTCCGCGGAACGAGCCCCTGCTGTGTTCGGTCGTCGCAGCAATGAACTGGTCTGAAGCGGCGATGGAGCCTCCGAACGTGTCGCCTTCGGAGGGCTCACTTGCCTTGAGGTAGGTGGAGAAGACCCACTCGGCGGCCCTTAACTCGAAGACGTAGATGGCTGCACTGTCTGCCAAGCTGTTGTCCGAGAGGTTTCCGTCGATACCCGTGGCGCCGGAGTCCTCCAGAGGCGCTCCGACAATGAGTCGGTTTCCGGCGAGAGCTACCGTATGGCCGAATCGATCGTCGGCTCCTGGGTTCGGAGCAATCACGCGATCCTCGAGAGTCCATTGGTCGCTTCTGCGCCTGTAGAGATAGACGGCACCGATCTTTGGACCGAACTCCCGTCCGCGGCGCTGATGGCCACGATCTTCTCGACGCGCGCCACGTGCTCCATGACTTTGTCGAGCCGCTCTCTCTGGACATGAAGGGCGTTCACATGTGCCTCGATATTCGCCGCATCGATCGCCATCCTCTCGATCAACAGCCGATTTGCCTGTCGCCGCATGGGACCGTAGCAGTCGTTCTCAAGGCTTTGCAGCTGTATGCTCGTCAGCCTCTGTTGAAGGTGAAGCTCTTGAGCCCGGTTCAGAAGCTCATCTGCCAGCCGCCGCATGACCTTCGCGGTCTGAATCACTTCTTCCGTGGCTTCATTGATCCCCATGTTCGTGTCTCCCTCCCATGGGACCCGACGGGTCCCGAACTCCGGTCTTCAGGGGGCCTCTTCGGGCGGCGCCTTGAGTTCGTTCACGGCGGAAGAGACCTCGAGCGCCGCGTCCAAGACGTCGCTGACGGTTTCGCTCGCGCCCAGGGTATCGCTGCTTTTGGCGAGGGTCGCGTGCGCCGCGGCGAACGCCCGGACCGAGACCATCGCCTCCTCGAGCAACGCCGCCTGGGCGCGGAGACGGCCGGCGACAGACGCCAGAAGAAGCCGCTCGGGCGTATCTTGGCTTTTGGAGAGCAGACGCAACGCGTCCTGAGGCATGCTGGCGACAACGGCTTGCCAACTCGCCACCGCGCTCTCGACCGCAGTCGCGAGTCCCTGAACGGACCCGTCGGCATCCTTCACGATCTCGCTCAGTGCTTCGCGCCGAAGGGTTCTGGTGATAAAAGCGACCAGGTCGCCCACCGCGCTTCCAATCTCCTCGCTGCTTTTCTGGATATTCGCGACCGGGAGCGCTTCGGCCGCAGCCGCGACGGAGTCCTTCATGTCCGCGTCGCGCCCCGTTGCGACAGCCCGGAGGCTTGTCGCATACGCGACCAGGGCTCCGAGCCCGGCATCGATATTCACGCGCGCTGCATCCACTTTCTCGCAGAGATCGGCATCGACTGCGCCGAGGGCGACACCCTCGAGGCAGGTCACGTATGTCTGCTCGAACGTGGCCCGATGCCGCTGGATGGCTTGACCGACGTGTGCGGTCGCGACAACCGCGTCGAACGACGTCCCGCAGCCCGCAATGAGAGTCGGAAACAGGCCCACGAGATTTGCGACGATCATGAACGTCCGGAGACGCCGCTTCATCGTCGAAGCATGCGGCGCCCGGTGCCGCACGGCAATGTGACGGGCGAAAAAGGGTCCTGTGCGTTGGCCCAAGGGCCAAGACGGCCGCCTCCTGACCTCAATCAGGTTTTTGGAGCGCGTTCATGAAGCAGCACTCTCCGGCGTGTGAGGCCAAAACTCTGTTGCCCGAACCGCGAACGTCGACGCACCCCGAAAAGGGGACAGGGGGCTGGGTCGAGATCCCGCTTGGTGGGTTCTGTCTCCCTTGTTTTCGAGGGAGCGTTGACCCGTTGCACCCGCGAGTGCCATTCGATCTAAGGTTCGGAGGAGAGCACTAGATGGATCCCGTTTCAGTTATCGTTTCAGCGGTCGTCGCCGGCGCCGCGGCGGCGCTCGAGTCGACGGCAGACAACGTTATTAAAGATGCCTACGAAGGCCTGAAGGGTCTGATTAAGAAGAAGTTCTCGAAGGTGGATGTCGAGCAGATTGAAACGGCACCGGAATCCCCGGCGCGAAAGGCTTTACTTCAAGAGGAGGTCAAGCAGGTGGCCATGGCGGAGGACGCAGAGGTGGTCGAAGCCGCAAAGGCCCTTCTTGAGAAGCTGAACACCTCCAACCAGGAAGCGCTCCAAAAGATCGGCCTGGACCTGCAGGATTTCGAGGCGGGTGGCAACCTTCGGGTGGACCGGGTGTCGGCGCCCGATGTCGGCGTTCGAGCACACAAGGTGAAAGTCGAGAAGGATGCGGTGTTCTCGAACGTCACGGTCACCGGAGGACCCAAGAAGAAGGACCCTCAGTAGCGGCGTCGCATCGCGACGGGCCGGGTGGCGCCGCGTCCCTTGTGTCATTTGATCGGTCGCAGGTTGGTGGGAATGTAAGAGTTGACGTCCACACCGAGCTGGATGAGCAGCGAATCCGTTCTCACTATCGAGATCAGATTGAGCGGGAGGCTTCGAAGCGGCTTGCCGAAGTCGAGCAGCTTTCCAGTTGGGAGGCGCGGGACGCGCAGCGCAGGGCGGTTCAAAGCAAAAAGGACGAGGACCTTGCAAGGGTCGACCTACTTCTCGAGGAAATCAAACGCACGCTCAGCCAGGAAGAGGCCAGCAGCGTCTATCGCGAGGCTGTTCGCGTCCTCGGAGAAGAGGGGCCCGATGCGATGCTGGCCTTCTTGGCGCGCAACGCCGACCGCGTCCAAGCGGAGGTCAATGCACGGCAAAAAGCCCTCAAACACTTTCAGGCAGGGGTGGAGGAGTCGACAAAGCGGCTTCATGCCTCACTCCGCGTGTGGCTCTTGGAGGCTGACGCGCTGGTGAAGCGCTACGCTTGGGAGGAGGCCTTCGAGCGCTTCGAGCGGGTTCTTTCTGAGGCACCGGATTGGTTTGACGTTCAGTTTCCGTACCAGAACAACCTCGGCAACGCGCTCCGAGAGCAAGGCATTCGCACCGGGGGCGCGGAAGGGGCAGGGCTGTTGGCCGAGGCGGTGACTGCCTACCGAAACGCCCTCGAAGTCCGTACCCGCGCCGCCCTCCCGCAGGACTGGGCCACAACCCAGAACAACCTCGGCAACGCGCTCTCAGAGCAAGGCATTCGCACCGGGGGCCCGGAAGGGGCAGGGCTGTTGGCCGAGGCGGTGACTGCCTACCGAAACGCCCTCGAAGTCTATACCCGCGACGCCCTTCCGCAGGACTGGGCCATGACCCAGAGCAACCTGCGCGAACTTCAGCGGGTCGCGCGGGCACAGAACGCCAACGACGTCGCAAACGAAGCCGGACAACTTGTGGTGGGCACGGACGACGAGCAAAGCTAGGCGTGCCGGCTGGTCTTTCGTGCGTCGACTTGGCCGCTCTGCGGCAAGCTGGCCTGGTCCTGCCAGAAGGTTTGTTGGCGTTCATGAGCCAGCGCGCTTTTTTGGACCGGGTCTCCTACCCGTCTTCTTGGGTCTCCTTTGCTGCGCTTGCTCCTCGGCCTCTCCGCGCCGGTAGCCGCGACGGGTATACGGCGATGTATCGTCGCTTTCCTCGCTTCCTTCAGGAACTCAAGCTCGCACGCCACGACGGCTCCTACCCACGGCTCCTGCAGAAGGTCGCAAAGACGGACCTCATCGTGCTCGACGACTGGGGCATCAAGCCCATGACCGATGAGGAGCGTCGAGACATCCTCGAAGTCATCGAAGACCGTGTCGGCACCGGCTCGGTTGTCGTCACCAGCCAACTCCCGGTCAGCAAGTGGCACGAGTACATCGGTGATCCCACGGTGGCTGATGCGATCCTCGATCGGATCGTCCATGCCGCTCATGAGCTCACCATGAAGGGCCCATCCATGAGGAAGAGACAAGCCAAGCAGACATGAATCGACTCCGGGCGGAGACCGGAGTGGGCGAACGTGTCGATCCGGTAGGTCTCGGCCCCAAAGCTACCCGTGCCGATTCAGCGCAGAGGGGCGAGCGATCGACTTACTGTCGCGATCCCGTGGCTCTCGACCTTGGTCGAACGTCCCAGTCGTGCCCCGGCCTGACCATCGCCGCCGAGTTGACTAGAAGAAATCTGAACTGAGCGTCGCTTCGCTCCGACTGGGTGATCGGCATCAGCCGGAACGAGCGATCGGCTTGGACCGGAACGGGCGATCGACTTTGCCGGAATGCGCATCCAGTCGCTAGACCGTGAAGCGAGCCACGACGACGTCCTCCCGAAGTAGCTAAGCGACACCTTGCGGGTGACCTGCAGGGGATTTTTCGGACCAGCTGAAGAAGAGCAAGTTTCAGCGAAGAGCAGATGGTGAAGATCCTCCGGGAGGCCGACCGGTCCCCCGTCGCCGAGGTCTCAAAGAAACACGGGACCGACTCCGTCCACGAACGCTGGGGCAGCTCCGGATTCGTTGCTTGTTCATCAACCACGCCTAGTCCCTCGTAGCGGAGGGTGACGCGAATCAGCAGGCGTCCTTCGGCGCTCGGAATCTAGGCCGAGCTGCTCCCTGAGGAGCCCCTACTAGTCGGTGGCTCGTACCATGCCTCCGAAGTCGACAAACGAGGTCCCGATGAACCCCGACCCCCGTGCCGACCGGCTCGAAAACCGTGTCAGCCCGTGTCAGCAAATTCGAAATCGGGTTTGAAAGTGGCGGGGCCGACGAGACTCGAACTCGCGACCTCCGGCGTGACAGGCCGGCATTCTAACCAACTGAACTACGACCCCGCCGAGGGGACCCGGGTTGTAGGAGAGCTCTGCGTCGCTGTCAACCAGGTTGGGATTTCGGGCGTCCCCTCACTCGACCTCGAGCTGGATGAATCGGGCCCCAGGGACCTGTTTTTGCACCTCCGCCTCGATGCGGTCGATCTCGTCCCCCACCGCTTCCACCACCACATGGGCGTGCTCGTCCAGCAGGCGGTCCAGGTCTTCGGGGCTCTTCAGCCTTCGAAAGGCCTCCGCCACGTTCATGCGCTGTAGCACCCGTTCCGACAGCAGTCGCCCGTCGAGTTCCACGGCGGCGGTGAACGAAAAGACGTCCTGCCCCACCACCCGCGTTTTCACGTCCAGCACATTGGTCACGACGGAGCTGGCCTTCGCAACTGCCGAGACGTCCGGAACTGCCGAGACGTCTGGAACCGCCGAGATGTCCGGAACCGCCTCGACGTCCGACGCGGGTTCGAGCCTTCGGCGTCGGCCCCGCAGCGCGGCCAAGACCCGGGCCTGAACGTCCGCACTCACCGCTCGGTCCAGAAGATAGCTCCGGTTGATCACGCCCAGGAACACGGCCACCGCCCCGAGCAGGAGCCCGATCAGAATCGCCGCCACCGCGTCGACCCACATGATGTGAAACCAACTGGAGAGCCCGATGCCTACCCCTGCCAAGATGACGCCGAGACAGGCCGCGCCATCCTCGAACAGCACCGCGAGGGTCGTGGTGTCTTCGGTGGTGCGCAAGAATTCGGGCCACGGTTGACCGCGCCGACTCGCGTTCACCTCCCGAAGCGCCGTGCCCAGCACCACCCCATCCACCACGAGGGAGACCCCGAGCACCGACCAAACGACCCAGCCGGCGCCGTGATGTTCTCCGGGAGACACCAATGCGTGGATGCCATGGGTCACACTCACGCCGCAGCCAATAAAGAAGATTCCGGCCGCCGAGAGCAAGGCAAATAGAAATCGATCCTTTCCATAGCCATAGTGATGGTATTCAGACGGGCCCTTCTTGGATTGTCGAAGACCTATATAAAGGAGAGTTTGATTTCCGAAGTCCGCCGCGGAATGCACCGACTCCGCCAGCATCGCACCTGAGCCGCTCAAGACCCACGCCCCCAGCTTGATGACGGTGAGGACTGCGTTCCCCACCAGTGCAAAGACCACCGCGTGGCCACCGCCGCCCCCCGCCGCCATGCCGTCGTTGCTGGCCCAGATCTCATGGGAGGGCAACTGGCCCCTCCGCCATGTGAACGCGAACCCGTCATTCACAACGCGAGATGGCCGTGCTAGCCCAACGTCTCATGCGCGCAACCCACCTTGTGCTCGGCGCCGCCCTTGGCGCCATGGGGGTCGCTTGTGCTTCCGGCTCCGCCAGCCGTTCTCGCCCGGCACCCCCCACCACGAGGCCCGCGACCCACTCCATGAAACTCGAACCTACCCGCCAAGAACCCACCGTCGAGGTGCTGCACGGCACCCGCGTGCAAGATCCCTATCGTTGGCTCGAAGACCCGAGTCAGCCCGAAGTCGTCCAGTGGATGGAAGGTCGCGACGCCTACGCCAGAGGGCGGCTGGCCAAGTTTCCTGACCGCGAGGCCATTGAAGCCCGCCTTCACGAGCTGATTTATGTCGATACTCGCTCCGTTCCGACGATTAAAGGTGAACGCTCATTCTATTGGCGGAAGAGTCGTAACCAAGAAAAAGGCGTTCTCCTGATGCAGGAGGGTGATGAAGAAGCTCAAATCATATTGGATCCCAATACCCTGAGTGCAGACGGTTCCATCAGCGTGACCGAAGCGGTGGTCAGCCCGGATGGCCAGCTGGTCGCCTACATGGAGCAGCCGAACAACATGGACGAGTCCACCCTGAAGGTGATGCGGGTGGACGATCGCGCGATGTTGGAGACCGACCAGATCGAGGGCCTTCGGTACACTCGGCCCTCCTGGGTCAAGGACGGCACCGGCTTCTACTACACCTGGATTCCGCCTGCCTCCGACGAGATCCCGCACAATCTCCGGATGGGCTTTGGTGAAGTTCGATACCATCGGATCGGCACCGATCCTCGACGTGACATCACCGTGCGCGAAAAGACGGGGTCGGCGGAACGGTGGCTGTCCGCCCGCGTCAGCGAGGACGGGCGATACGTGTTCTTGTCCATCAACCACGGCTGGGCGGATGAGGAGCTCTTTGTGCGTCCCCTGGCCGCCGATGGAACGCCCGCCGACGACTGGACCCACCTCGGTCGGGACGGACTGGGGCTCTACCGCGCCGACGCGTTCGACGGCCACATCTTCGTGGCCACGAACGAAGACCACCCGAACTGGGAAATCTATCGAGTAGATCCACAGCGCCTGGACCGGAAAGAGTGGGAACGCATCGTCGACCCGCGAGACGACGCGGTGCTGGACGACATGGCGGTCATCGGAGGACGGCTGGTCCTTCACTTTCTGAAAGACGTGCAAAGTCGACTCGAGGTCGTCGGATTGGATGGACGGCTGGAGCGCACCTTGGAGCTTCCCGGTATCGGGACCGTTTCCAGTCTCTCCGGCCGGGGAGACCGAGATGTCGCCCATTTCTCCTTCTCGTCGTTCAATCGACCCCCCGAGATCCACGAAGCCGACGTCGCCTCGGGCACGATGGGGTTGTTCGCGCGCTCCGACGTCCCCGTCGATCCCGACCGCATCGTGGTGGAGCAGCACTTTTATCCGTCCAAGGATGGAACGAAGGTCTCCATCTTCATCGTCCGAGGCAAGGACTCGAGGCTCGATGGCCGAAGCCCGACGCTTCTGTACGGGTACGGCGGGTTCAACATTGCGCTGACGCCGTCCTTCTCCGCCCTCCCAGTGGCGTGGGTCGAGCAGGGAGGCATCTATGCGCAGGCTAACTTGCGGGGCGGCAGTGAGTATGGCGAGGCCTGGCACCGAGCCGGTATGCTGGACAACAAGCAAAACGTGTTCGACGATTTCATCGCGGCGGCGGAGTGGCTGGTCGAGCACGACTACACGCGACCCGAACATCTTGCGATCCGAGGCGGCTCCAACGGCGGCCTTCTGGTGGGGGCGGCCATGACCCAGCGCCCAGAACTGTTCGGCGCGGTCATTTGCGGCGTGCCGCTTCTCGACATGGTGCGCTATCATAAGTTTGGCATCGGTCGGGCGTGGATACCGGAATACGGAAGCCCAGAAATCGCAGAGGAGTTCGAGACGCTCTACGCCTATTCACCGTATCATCGGCTCGAATCGGGGACCGACTATCCCCCGCTTTTGGTGCTCTCGGCGGACAGTGACGACCGGGTGGATCCGATGCACGCCCGAAAGTTCGTGGCCGCCCTGGAGGCTCGAACCGCGGGGGACGTCCCGCTTCTCCGGATCGAGATGAACGCCGGTCACGGCGGCGGCGACCTTCGTCGGCAGCAGGTTGACCAGCTCGTGGACGAACTCAGCTTTCTGCGCGCGCAGCTCACCAAATAGGCCCAGACGGGAGGCTCGGCTTTGTCTGTAACGTGCTTCGGCTGATATGCATCGGCTGGATCAGCGGCATGAGCGAATCGGAGAACTACGATGTCATCATCATCGGGTCGGGAGCTGGGGGAGGCACCCTGGCTCGGCGCCTGGCCCCCAGCGGCAAACGTATCCTTATACTGGAACGAGGCCCGTTTCTCCCTCGGGAGAAGGGCAATTGGACCTTCCGCGGATCCTTCAACTACTACTCGCGGGAAGTGATGGTGGCGAACGGGCAGGAAGTCATGCCCGGATTCGTCTATCACGTGGGCGGAAACACGAAGGTGTACGGTGCGGCGCTGTTCCGCCTCCGCAAAGAGGATTTCGGGGCGGTGAAACATGTCGATGGCGTCTCACCGGCTTGGCCGGTGGGCTACGACGTCTTCGAGCCGTACTACACCGAGGCCGAGCGCATGTATCAGGTGCACGGAACGGTGGGGGAGGATCCGTGCGAGCCGCCGCGATCCGAGGACTATGCCCACGCTCCCATCAGCCACGAGCCTCGGATCGCGGAGATCTTCGACGCCTTGAAGGAAAAGGGCCTTCGGCCGTTCCGGGCGCCCATGGGCATTCAGCTCGACGAAGAGCGCCCGGAGCTGAGCGCGTGCATCCGATGCGACACCTGTGACGGCTACCCGTGTCTCGTGCATGCGAAGTCGGATGCCGAGGTGTGTGGGGTTCGGCCGGCTCTCGAGCATCCCAACGTCACGCTGATGACCGGGGCCCACGTGCAGCGCATCTTGACCAATCAAGCGGGCACCGAGGCGACCGGAGTCGAAGCGGAAGTGGACGGCGAGACGGTTCGGTTCGAAGGGGGCATTGTAGCGGTCGCGTGTGGGGCGGTGAACTCGGCGGCCCTGTTGCTCCGCTCCGCCACCGACATGCATCCTCGGGGGCTCGCCAATGGTTCCGACCAAGTAGGTCGAAATCTCATGAAGCACGTGCTGGGGATGCTCCTCGGCGTCTCCCGAGACACGCCGAATCCCACCGCGTTTCAAAAGACCATGGCCGTGAACGACTACTACTTTGGCGAGCCTGGTTTCGACTATCCGATGGGCAACATTCAATTGATGGGGCGCACGAACGTCGACGCCCTGCGGGGGCAAGAGGCCAAATATGCGCCCCTCACCATCGAGCATGTGGCCCAGAACTCCGTTGATTGGTGGCTCACGACGGAAGATCTTCCGGATCCGGAGAATCGAGTTTGGGTTCAAGGGGACCGGATCCACATCGCCTATCGCGAAAACAACACGGCCGCCTTCGATCGACTGACTCAGCGATGGACGGAGGTGTTGGGCAGCATCGGTTGCGCCTGCGATGTGGCGCCGGCCGGGCACTACTTCAATCCCCACGAGGTGGATGCGCCCGACACACGGGACGACGACGGGTATTATGTGACCAAGATGCCGGCTTCGGCGCTCGGTCACCAAGTCGGCACGTGCCGTTTTGGCCGAGACCCGGCGACGTCCGTCCTCAACGAAGACTGCCGCGCCCACGAGGTCGACCGCCTCTACGTGGTCGACGGGAGTTTCTTCGTGTCGAGTGCGGCCGTGAACCCGACCCTCACCATCATCGCCAACGCCCTCCGGGTCGGTGACCATCTCCTGCAGCGGCTCATCTAGACGGAAGCTCGGACCGGTCGGCCGAGGCCCGCGCCTGGATAGACCCTTCGATTGGCGCCGGGGAGCGCGTAGCCGTTGACCAGGGCCCTGCGCGGATGACCGGACCGGTTCGGCTCGCTCCCGTGGAAAACGTAAGGGCCGAACACCACCAAGCTGCCGGCCGGCGCCACCACCGGGACCGGTACGTGGATGCGGCTCAGGGCTTCGACGTGGCGTCGTCGCGCTTCGGGTGAAGTGGCCAGCCAACGCGGCCCCCCGGCGTGGGAGCCGGGGAGAAAACAGAGCGGTCCGTTGTGCTCGGTCATGTCGTCGAGACAGAGGAGGATCTGAACGTAGCTCCCGCGTCCGTCGATGTCGTCGAACAGTCGGCCGGTCCGTCGGTTCCAGGCGTCCTGATGCATGGGAAAGCCGACGCCGTCGCCAGGGCGCTTGAAGTGCGCCTGGTTGATGAGCTGGGCGAGGTCGCGGCTGCCCAACACTCGGGCCGCAAGACCCGAGACGCGGGGATCATCGCCCGGTTCCAAAAGACGGGGCTCGGCACCGCCGCACCAGATCACCCGCTGAAGCCGGGGCGCGCCGCTTGGTCCGGTGGGCTCCATCACGAATGTGGCGCCGTCGATCTCCGTCGTTTTGGATAATCCCGAGCATCGGGCCTCCAGCCGGTCGAAGGCCGAGAGGAGGTCTCGGGTCTCGCTTGAAGCGAACACACGGGGGAGGACCGCGAAGCCCTGCACACGGAGCGCTTCCGCCACCTCCATGGCGCCAGAATCGCCGACATCGGCGAAGAGGCCAAGCCCGAGCCGGGTTTGGCCGGCAGGGCCAGGCCAGGCGTTGTCATTCGTCGACCGTTGCCGCAGGACCGAGTCCATGTCTCCGGAGGAGCACGTCCAGGCTCATGAAGCGCGAGGCTCACGCCTCGACGTGAACGGACTCAGCACCTTCGTGCGGGATCAGGGAGCGGGCGACGTGGTCCTGCTCATGCACGGCGTCCCGGTCAGCAGCTACGTGTGGCGCAAAGTGATGCCGGAGCTCGTGCAGCAGGGTCTGCGGGCGGTGGCCTACGATCTGCCGGGTCTGGGGTTCTCGGAGCGACCCGAATCCTTTGATTATACCTGGTCCGGTCTCGGTCGCCATGCGGTTGCGCTGGTGAATCAATTGAGACTCTCTCGTTTTCATCTCGTGGTCCACGACATCGGGGGACCGATTGGGTTCGAGTTGGCATCGGTGATGCCCGAACGGGTCGCTTCACTCACCATCCTCAACACCATCATCGAGGTGGCGCGCTTCAAGAAGCCCGCCATCATGCGGCCGTTCGGGGTCAAGGGTGTGGGAGAGGCGTACCTGAGGTCCATGGTGGACTGGGTCTTCGTCCGTTTCATGTACCTTCAGGGCGTAAGCGACAAGTCGCGTTGTCCGCCCGACGAGCTTGTCGGCCACCGACGGCTCTTGCTGCGCGAGGATGGCGGAAGGGCGTTTCTCCAGATCATGAGGGGATTCGAAACCACGACCGAAAAACAGGCTCGGTATCTCGGGGTCGTTCAGGAGCCGAACCTTCCCAAGCGCGCCCTTTGGGGGGAGAGAGATCCGGCACTCAATCTGAAGAGGTATGGGTCGGTGGCTCGACGCCTCGTGGGCGACCCGAATTTTCGGACCGTTCCGGCGAAGCATTTCTTACAAGAATCCCACCCCGAGGCCGTTGCCCACACCGTGGCGGAGGTGATGAGGCCGGCCTGATGCGGTGAGCAGCACCGAATTGTGCTGGCCCGCGGCGGTGTGGCGTCCTGGCTAGATTCCGTGGGTTGTCCTGCGCTAGGACCTCCTGAATGACGCAGCAGCTGCCCATCGAATCCCATGGTCTGATCGGAAACATGCGTACCGCCGCGTTGGTGGGCACCGACGCGTGTATCGACTGGCTGTGTCTCCCGCGATTCGATTCACCCAGCGTCTTTGCTTCAATCCTCGACCATGAGCAAGGCGGATCCTTTCGCATCGATCCAGTGGAGGGCCAGGGGGATGTCACGTTCAAGCAGTTTTATCGGCCCAGTACCAACGTGTTGGTGACCCGAATCCTCACCGGATGCGGAGCGGTCGAAGTGTCGGACTTCATGCCCATCGGACGGGAGCGCGGCGCCTACCACCTCGTTCGTCGGATCGAAGGGGTGAGGGGGAAGATCAGTCTCCACGTATCCTGTCGCCCCGCCTTCAACTACGCACGCGCGCCGCATCGACTGACGATCGAAGGGCGGGTTGCACGGTTTCAGTCCGAGCATGCGGCCATGGTTCTTTCGTGCTCGGTACCGGTCCAAGGCGTGGGCGGTGCGGTCAGCTCGGTATTGGAGATCAAGGAAGGCGACGTCGAAACGTTTACGCTCGGGTATGCCGAGCATGAGTGTGCGGCCGCCGACCTCAAGACGATGGATCCAGCCCACGCTGATGAGCTTCTGGAAACGACGGTGACGTTCTGGACGGAATGGCTGAAGCAGTGCACCTATCGCGGTCGTTGGCGCGAAACGGTGGAGCGCTCCGCGCTCGCCCTCAAGCTGATGACGTACGAGCCGACCGGCGCCATCGTCGCGGCCCCCACCGCCAGTCTTCCGGAAGCCATCGGAGGCGTGAGGAACTGGGACTATCGATATACGTGGATCAGGGATTCGGCCTTCACGATCTATGCTTTCCTGCGCTTGGGCTTCACCAGCGAAGCCAAGGCGTTCATGCGCTTTTTGGAGCAGCTCCCCACCAATGGAGGTGCTTCGGGCCCCTTGCAGATCATGTACGGGATCGATGGTCGGTCGGAGCTCCCGGAACTGCATCTCGACCATCTGGGCGGCTACAAAGGGTCGACGCCGGTTCGGATCGGGAACGGAGCTTTCGATCAGCTTCAGCTGGATATCTATGGGGAGCTCCTGGACTCCATCTACTTGTCGAACAAGTATGCGGAGCCGGTGAACTGGGATCTTTGGAAAAAGATCCGCGGGTTCATGAGCTGGCTCCGGGAGAATTGGCAGCGGAGCGACGAGGGCATTTGGGAAGTGCGAGGCGGGCAACAACACTTCGTGTACAGCCGCCTGATGTCTTGGGTGGCGTTCGACCGCGCGGTCCGATTGGCGGAAAAGCGGTCGTTTCCCTGCCCACTCGAAGAATGGCGCCGCACCCGAGACGAAATCTATGAGGAGATCATGCAGAAGGGCTGGAGTGAAGAACGACAGAGCTTCATCCAGGCCTACGGCTCTCATGCTCTCGACGCGGCCAACCTGATGATGCCGCTGACCTTCTTCGTGGCCCCCAATGATCCACGATGGTTGAAGACTTTGGATGCTACCTGTCGCTCGCCATCGGAGCATGGTCTTCTCTCGAATAGCCTGGTCTTTCGCTACGACGTTTCCGTGAGCGACGATGGCTTGGCCGGAGAAGAAGGTACGTTCAATTTGTGCACGTTCTGGTTGGTGGAGGCGCTGACCCGGGCCGGGCAATTCGAGCCCGAGCGTCTCCACCAAGCCCGGATGATCTTCGAGCGCATGCTGGGCTTCGCCAATCATTTGGGCCTGTACGCCGAAGAGACGGGGGCGCGGGGGGAGGCGCTCGGAAACTTCCCTCAGGCGTTCACGCATCTCGCTCTGATCAGTGCAGCGTTCAATCTGGACAGGGCGTTGGGCTGAGGATCCACTCAGACTCGACAGACCGGGTTCACGCCACAACGAGAAGTAAGGCGCTGCGCCGAGTTCAGTGCGTCTCGGCCCAGAGCCGAAGTCTTGGAATCAGGATCTCCAGAAGGAGGATCCGGATCGACGCCGCGATGGGAATCGCCAAGAACACGCCCAAAATTCCACCCAAACTTCCCCCCGCCACCACCGAGACCAAAACCGCCACCGGATGAAGTCGCGTGGACGAGCCCTGGACCAGGGGCGTGACCACGAAGGTTTCGAGGCTCTGCATCACCGCATACACGATGGATGGACCCAAGAAGATCCCGGTCAGTGAAACGTCGGTGTTCTGGGCCTGTGACTCGAAGAAGTTGAGGCTGATGGCGACCAGCCAGCCGAGACCTTGACCGTATGGTACGATACTAAATGTCCCCCCCACGATACTTGCCACGAACCAGTACGGTACGCCGGCCAACGAGAAGCCGATACTGAATATCGTAGTGGTGAAGACCGCCACCAACAGCTGGCCCCGAAAGAAGCCGGCGAATACGGATTCGACCTGCTTGAAGCGACCCCAGATCTCATCGCGACGGCTCTGCGGAAGAAACTGCTTGATCGAAGGGAGCTTCGGGAAGCGGACCGCAAAGAAGCCGAACACAATCAGGGTCAAGAGCGATGCAGTCCCGAGCGACAGGGTCGTACCCAAGATTTGGGTCAGCGTCTGGACCAGCTTGCCGGCTTGGCCGAATACCTGGGTGAGAATATCTGCCACGTCTTTTGGGCCGGCTTCCGAGATCTGTGTGACCAGGCCTTCTACCTGAGGAAGCTCCAGACCGTACTGCTGCCGCAGGATTTCAAAGTAGGCGGGGAGGCGTCCGATCAGTCGTGCGACTTCGTTGCCGAGGCGAGGTGCCAAGAAGATGAAGAAACCGGTCATGAACAAGATCAGTACGAAGATCAGGCCCAGCACGACCCAGAGGCGCCGCCATTCCCAATGCCGCTCGGTCCAGCTGATCACCGGGTCGAGGATGTACGCGAGCACGAAAGCGATCACGATGGGAATCACGGCCGCCTGGATGCGGATCAGCAGGACGACCGCACCGACCGCCGACGCCAGGAGGACGGCGTCCTGGACGGCACGGATGTTCCAGAGCCGAGGCCCGACCGGACCGCCGGAGGGACTCGTGGGAATGGGTTGTCGGCGGGCGGCTGAGCCTTCGGATAGCTCATCCGGCTCATCTGCGCAGGACACGCATCCTCTGTAGCTGCGGAAGGGGCCGAGTGCCAAAGCTCATTTGTGTCCCACTTGGGGTTTTTTGACTCCCTTCCGCCGAGGAACCTCCGGACCAGCTAGACCAGGGTTGAGGTCCGCGATAGATCGCGCGTAGGACGTGGTCGCTGCAAACGTCTGATTCGAACTCTTGGCTGTCGAATTGTTCATCGCGCTCTCTTTGGCGTTCGCGACCGAATCCCCACCCGTTGTCCGCAAGGTCACTTTCGAAGGGGTAGAGGCGGTCAGCAAGGGTGATCTCAAGGGCGGTCTCGCCCATCGAGAGCCGTCCGGGTTTCTGTTCTTTCGAAAGAGAACGAGGCTCGACCGACTCGCCTTGGAGCTGGACCGTCGTCGGATCGAGGCATTTTATCGCCTGAGGGGCTACTTCAGTACGGTGGTGACCGACGCGGACGTGGTCCCGCGAGATGACGGGGTCGAGATCGTCTTCGTCGTGGACGAGGGCTCGCCGGCTTTACTGATGGAAGTCGATTTCGTCTCGCCCGATGAACTGCCCATCTCGAAGGCCAAGCTGCTCAAGGTGGTCGGGCTTCGGGTCGGTCGCCCGATTCGGTATGAGGCATATGAGGCGGGCAAGAGGCTCATTCGGACCCGGTTTCAGCGTCTGGGGCACGCCCACGCGAGGGTGGAAGGGGTGGTGGAGCTGAAACGTCCCGGAGATGAGTCTCGCGTAGTCTACACCATCCGACCCGGACCCTTGGTGCGCTTTGGTGAGCTCACCGTCGCGGGTACTTCCAGCATTCCCGAATCGGCGGTCCGCAATCGGGTGGCCTACGAAGAAGGAGAGGTCTTCGACCCGGACCTCATCGAGCTGACGGAAGGACGGCTCTATCAACTCGACTTGGTGGGTGCAGTTCGAACCGAATGGCCCCCCAACGAACAGCCTCTCCCAATTCGCGTTTCCGTCTCGGATCGCGTTCCCCGGGAACTTCGCCTGGGCGGTGGCCTGGCCCGGGATCCTGTCAACTGGGAGGTCAGGTTGCGGGGAGAATACACACAAGCAAACTTTCTTCATCCCCTTCAGCGACTCCGATTGACGCTCCAGCCTTCTCTGACTTTCCAAGAAGACCTCAATCGACTCGCGCCCAACGTCGAGGCGACGGTGAGTGTCCTTCGAGATGACTTCCTGTTGCCTCGACTTCAGGCTGATTTTCGCCTGGCCTACGCCATTAATCAGCTCGAAGCGATTCAGGTTCAGGGGCCGCGTTTTTCGGTCAGTCTCAGTCGGCCGTTCGTCCGGGACCGTCTGATTCCCCGGATCAGCGGACATGTCGATGGCTTTTTCTCAGTAACCTTCGACGACATCGACGAAAGCACGACTGAGGAGGAGAGGGCTGGGTTCGGTATCAGCTCCTCGATTCCCTTGGTGTACGGGCGCACCGGTTTGACTTGGGACGGTCGCGACGTCCCGACATCTCCGAGGTCGGGGTTCTTCGCGGAGGTCAACTTCGAGCTCGGAGTTGAGCTCAACGATCCTGGGATGTACGCCAACATGGTGCCCGAGGTTCGGGGTTACGTCCCGCTCACGTCGTCCACGGTCGGGACCATGCGGGTCCAGTTTGGCACGACGCTGCAGGGGAACCTGCCGGCGACGCGTCGATTCTTCTCCGGCGGCGCGGTCAGTCATCGCGGCTTTCCAAATCGGCGCCTCGCCCCGTCCGTCTTGGACGACAACGGCAACATCGTTCCGCTCGGCGGAAACCATGAGTATGAGGTCAATGTCGAGCTTCGACAAGATCTCTTTCAGCTGTTCGGAAACACCTTCGGGGTGGCGTTCTTTGTCGACCTCGCCGATGTCGCGGTCGATCTGGAGAGCTTGGAGTTCACGAATCCTCATGTTGCGCCCGGCCTTGGGCTCCGCTACGCGACGCCGATAGGTCCGGTGCGCGTGGACCTCGGCGTCCGGCTCAATCGCTTGGATGACGTGCGACCGGTGGACGGATTCATCGAAAGACTCGCTGTGCACCTCACCATTGGAGAGGCGTTTTGAAACTCACGTTTCGGATCGCGATTTGGCTGGCTGCCGTGCTCTTCGGTGTGTCGGCGCTTCTGCTCTTTGCCATTCATACGCCGCCTGGTCTTCGACTCATTCGAGCCACCTTGCTGTCCGCCGCGAATCCAGCTCTGGCAGGCGAGCTAAGGGTGGGCGGTTTCGAAGGACTTTGGGTGGATGCATTTACACTCAAGGACTTGGAGCTCACCGACGCTTCGGGAGAGGTGTTCGCGGCTGCCGACAGCGTATACATAGATTATAGCTTCTGGTCTCTCCTGTTCGGTTCGATTTCGGTGGACCAGGTCGTCTTGAAGGGGGGGCGAGTCTCCTTTCATCGCTTCCCAGACGGCAGTTTCGCGCCGATTGGAGCGCCAGGTGACGAGGATGACGACGAGGACGAAGACGGCAAACCTCCGGCGACTCCGATTCCGATCTCCGTCGCCTCGGTCGAGGCGGACGTGTCCCGGTTGGAGTGGGTCGAGGTCGATCGTCCGGGCGAAGGCGGAGCGGGGCCGACCGAAACCTCTACCCGGAGCTCGGTTCGCCAGGTTCTGGCCACGGTCGACGACATTGCGCTCTCCGGAACATACCGCTTTCGAGGAGATGTCATGCAGGCAGAGCTGCATGCGCTTCGAGGTGAGGTCAAAGCGCCCACACCGGGCCCCCTCGGCCTTTCGGGTGCGTACGCACTCCGCTCGGGACTCCATCAGCTGACGGTGAGTGCGACGGTGGCTGAAGCCCGGGCACAGACGCGGGCTCTCGAGTGGCGCCCCGGAGACCTGCCCCAGGGAAGCGTGAGCGTGGACATTCCGCCCGAATTCATCGGGGCTTGGACCGGGGACCCGAAGCTGCGGCTCCCATTGGATCTTCAGGCCCTCGGAGCGGAGTCACAAACCCGGACCGGCGTGCGTCGTCTCGACGTTTCAGGTTCGGTCGGTGGGGGCAACGTCCAGATCACCGCGGAAGGGGATCCTGCATTCCTCGAGATTTTGACGGACATCCAAGACCTCGCCATCCACCGAATCACGTCCGAGCTGCCGAAGGTCACCATCTCGGCTTCCGGCTTCTCTTCGATCCGGCCAGAAAGAGAGACGGCTCGATTGAACTGGACGGCATCCGCCACGGTGGGGCCCGGACCGCGCTTTCAACGAGAGACCCCCATTCAAGCCCGGATTGACGCAAAGCTGGACGACGAAGGCACGGTGTCGGGAGAGATCGAATTGCGCTCGAAGCCGGCCTTCATCGATGTCGAAGGCACGGTCAAGTCGGCGTTGACCGACCCGATCGTTCAAAGCCTGAACGGTGCGGTCCGGATCAGATCGCTCGAGTCGATTCCGCTTCCGCAGAAGCCGTCGGGCTCCATCGAGCTGGAAGGGAGCTACGAGGCACGAAGCTGGATCGCATCGGTCCGCGGGGATTCGCTCCAGCTGGCCTCGGTGACGGTAGGCCGCGTGAGCATGAGTGGCCGAGGAATCGGCGACGACATCGATGCGGACGGAGTGTTCGAAGATCTCGAGGTTTCGAACGTCGAGCTGGGCACCGTGCGTTTCGACGTCGATCCGGTTCCGGGTCGGCGGATTCAAGCGACCGTCACGTCGACTCGCGGCGGCGCGCTTCGTTCGGTGGCCTTGCGAGGAACTTCGAATCTGAAGCTTCCTTTTCGCGTGGACCTCGCGGACGGTCGAATCGAGACGGAACGGGCGGAGTGGACCATCGATCCGTGGACTCTACGCGTCACGGGGCGCGACATTGTGGTCGAAGGCTTTCGGGCGTCGTCTTTCGCAGGCTACGCTCGCGCCGATGGCCGCGTTCGGGTGCCGGCCTACACCAACGGAACGCTGGACGTCGGCGTGAGGGTCAAAGATCTCTCGGTCTTTTCCCCTTTTTGGCCGGAGCTCGAAGCTGGAAGATTCTCGTTTGAAACGAAAGCAGAATGGTCTGATGCACAGCGCAGTCTTCGCTCGGAGCTCCGATCCAGGGTTCGTCTGGGCACGGTAGGACGGCCCGTTTCGGTGAACGCCAAGGCGGCGATCGAGGCGAGTCGCGCCGAAGCGGAGGCTGAGGTGCGGAGTGCCGGGCTGGGGAGAGTGCGTCTCGACGCTGCGGGCTCCGTAGACGGCGTGAGGCTACGCGATCTGGGGAAGGATCCGAGAGCTCTCACCCGTCGCATCGAAACGGCCGACTTGCGGGCCGAGAAGCTCGACCTTCGGTTTTGGGCCGATCTGTTTGGCTTGAAGGTGGTCCGAAGCGGGCACGTTGATGGCCGACTCCGCTATCGAAGTGAGATTCCCCTCCTCGATGGAGTCGTCGATGGAGATGAGATCTGGTTCGAGGAAGCACGGCACCCTTTGAGCTTGAGGGTGCGGGTGAGTGGTGGAGTTCAGGGGACGCAGGTCGCAGCGCGTGTCGTGGGCCCGGAGGAAGGTGAAATCATCTCGGCCGACGTACGACTTCGAGATTCGGTTCACCGCATGTTCGAGCTCGAACCGTTGTCGGGCTCGGCTGAGTTGTTGGTCGAAGATCTGTCCATGCAGCGAGTTTCGAATCTCTTCGAGCTCCCCGAGCCGTTCGATACGGCGGCCAGTGGTCGATTGGATGTCGCCGCGTCGGCGCGGTTCGGAGGTCGGACCGTCGGCGCCCTTCAGCTGACAGCGCGCGACGTAGAGGTCTATCCAGCCGCTCCGCCCATCAATGTGGCGCTCGAGAGTCGGTTGGATTCGGTCTGGACGGGGACCGCGACCGTGGGAGGAACCGGTTTCGGAGAGGTTCGGGTCTGGGTTGAAAGTCCAGAGCCTCCATGGAAGCAGCCGGTTCCGGCCGAAGCTCACGTGAAGCTGGAAGAGGTGTTGGTGACGGGCATCCGCGCCTTTGTCGACGTTCCTGTCTTGGTTCGGGGTCAACTGTCAGGCTCCTTGGACTGGACGGACCAACTGGAGCGCGGCTCGGGCGAGTTCAGGCTGCGACGAGCGGCCGTCTATTCGAACCAGCCGCCTTTCGAGGCGGATGGTCGCATCTCGGTCACTCCGGAAGATGCAACGATTCGGGTCGAGGCAGGACTCGATGAACGTCGTCCGATAGAGGCTGACGTCTTCTTGAAGCGCCGGTCTTCGGACTGGACCGAGCTCAGCTCGTTTCCGGTGGACGGCACGCTGAAGACCGAGGCCCTCGACCTCAAGAAGCTGGTGTCGACCCGGCACGTGGCGCGTTTCGACGGAAGGCTCAACGCCTCCGCGCGGCTGGAGGGAACCCTCTCCGAACCGGTGGCTCGAGCAAGGCTCGACGTGGAGGGAGGTCGCTTTGGTGGGACCGAATTCGAGGTGTTCTCGGCCTCGGGAGAATTTCAGAACGAGCAGCTCGTGGTAAACGCCACGGTCACGGAGAAGGAACACGGCTCGCTCGTTCTGATTTCCGATAGCCATCCGGACGATCTCAGCGCGCGGATCGAGGCGCAAGCATTCGACCTCGAGTTCTTGGCCGCTCCGCTCGCGGTATTGGTAGGACCGGTGGCCGGTTTTGGTGGACTGCTGAGTGGTGTCGTCATCGCGGAAGGCACACCCGACCAGCCGGACCTCAAGGGCGACCTTCACGTCGAGGACCTGCAGATTCTTCTGCCGTGGGCCGTGCCTTCAGTAGAAGGAGCCGCACTCGACTTCGCCTTCGAAGGGCCTGAGTTCGATCTCAACCTTGAAGGTGGCTCCGGACCCGAAGGCCGTTTTCGACTCACTGGCGGAGGTCGACTTGGCGCAGGCGGGCAGGCGTCGGCCGAGCTGAAGACCGAGAAGGTTCGATACCTCGCCGGACCCGTGGTCACAGAGATCACGTCCGACGTCTCGGCGGAGCTGAAAGGGCGCAATCTGGCTGTGACCGTTCACGAAAGCTCGGTCTATCTGCCGGAAGGAGAGAACGCTGAAAACCTGCACGCGTTGGATGAGCTTCCGGATATTGTGGAAGTCGAAACGTTCGGAGTCCGTCCAAGACCGGCGACGGTTGTCCTGCCGTCACCGAACGAAGAGCCGGACCTCACGATCCGCGTCAACAACGACGAGACGGTGCGCTTTCGGGGGATCGATGCTCAGGGAACGGCGAGCGTAGACATCACCGCCGCCGTCTTCGGGACGGTGACCAAGGTCGATGGAAGCGCTCAGATCAATAGCGGGCGAATCAGCGTCTTCGGGAACGAGTATCGGGTAGAGAAGGCCGTGGTGCGTCTCACCGGCGATGTGCCTCCGGATCCGCGGGTGGACATCCAGCTGGCCCACGACTTTCGTACTCTGACCCTCTATGTCTACGTGACGGGAAGTGTCTCGGACCCGACCGTTCGGTTTCAGTCCAGCAGCGGGGAGTACGGGCAGGCGGAGCTCGTGGGCTTCTTCACGGGTTTGACGAATCCAGACGACGGGACCCAAGCGGCCGGGCCGGAGCCCAGTCGGGCCGAGACGGCCGGAAACCTTATCCTCGGTCCCGCAATTCGCCAGGTGCGCCAGGCGCTCCCGATCGACACGCTGGAGGTGGCGGCGCGGGGCAATGCAGCGGTCGTCACGGTCGGAAAGTGGATCTCGGAATCGATTTTTGTCGCGGCAGGATACGACGGGTCGGAGTCGGGCGCTGACGCGTACGAGGGCACGGTGCGCTGGCAGTTCGCGCCGTCTTGGATTCTCGAGGTCATCACGAGCCTCAACACCCAGAGCGGGGATCTACTCTGGACGAAGCGCTTCTAAAGACGAAAGACGTGCCCCGACATCCTGCCGGCTCGCCGGGATTTGCTTCTTTTCAGGGTGGCTCCGCGAAGCTAAGACGGGGGCGATGATTCGGAGATGGAAAGGGTTCGCGACCTTCCTCGTGGGGCTCGGGATGTCGGGTGGTGGTCTTCTGGGCACGGCGTGCCAGGAGGCTCAGGAACCCGCGAAGGCACCACCCTCGACCGAGGAGAGGCTCAAGGAGGCGGGTCGTCAGATCGAAGCCAAGCTGGAAGAGATCGGCCAAGAGATCGACAAGACGATGGCCTCCCTCAGCGAGCAGTTGAACGAGATCGAAGGAGACCTCGATGAGGAGACCAAGAGCTGGAGTCGAGGATTGAGTCGAGAATTGGACTCCTTGCAGCGAGCTTGGGAAGACCTCGAAGACGAAGCCGCCTCCGACACGACCGAGGCCGGGCAGCGTTTGGAGACGATTCGGGAGAAGCTCTCCAAAGCCCTCGAAAAGGCGGAAGAGCAGCTTGCGAGGACCGGCGTCGAGCTTTCCGAAGATACCCGGGAAGCCATCGAGGCGGGTCTCGAGAAGATCGAGGCCTCCATCGAAGAAGCGCGTCGCGAACGCGAACGACTCGAAAAGGAGTAATCGCTCCGGACGACCGGCCTCGTGGAGAGCGGCCTATCGCTCCAGGAACCTCCGGTAGGCTTCGAGACGTTCTCGATGGGATTCGAAGTGGTCTTCGTAGGCTCGCTCCAAAAGCGCGAGAAGTCGGGGGCGCATGGAAACGTCGCCGGGATTCATGTTCACCAGGGTTTCGAAATGGCCAAAGCTCGCTCGGAGATGAGCTTGTCTCTCGGGGCCGGAGACCTCGGAGGCCCAGTCGGCCAAGACCACCACCAGCCAGGTGAGATTGACGCTGTCGGTCTCTACGATTTCCTTCGCCTTCCTCATCCATTCCACGGCGTCTCGCTTCGAGCCGGTCGTGAGGAGCACGGCTCTCCCCTTGAAATGGAGAAGGTTGGAATAATAGTGAATCGGATGGATCGAAAAGCGCCGATCATCGACGAATCCGAGCGATTCGAAGGTCTCGATGCCTTCGTCGATCACGAAAAGCGCCCGTTCCAGAAACCACGCTCGAGCCGGGTCGCCCTCTGGCCTTTCCTCGGCCTCTGACAGATACAGCGATGCAAGGTCCCGAAAACTATGAATCGGCGGGTCAGGAAGGGTGATCTGATGCTCATGCAGGGTTCGCTGGTCATGGTACTTGGGCAGCTGAAGGACCAGGCCCAGCAGCCAGAAAAGGCCAACGCAGACGACTCCGGCCCGCAAGCCTCGGGCGATGCGTGGCTCGGCCTCAGTGGCCTGGACGAACAAACAGCCGAGGCCTGCGAGGATCCACAGCGACGGCAGAAGAAGGTATCGGTCCGCCACCCAAATGCCGATGTACTCGAGATTCATGTACGGGAGCATTTGGACCAGATACGCCGCAAACATGGCTCCGGCCGTCTTTCGCCGCACCAGGAGCCACAGCGTGAAGGCCAGAAACCCCAGAGTGACCGACCAACAGAAGACGAGATAGGGGACGGAGATGGGCAGGCCTACTGAAGGGAACTGGTAGAAAATGACATGCTGGAACGGCGACGCCATGACCTTCAGGTTTTCTACGAAAGCGACGGGAGCCAGCCGAAGCCACACCGGGAGGTAAGCGGCGAATTCAGGACCGCGACCGAGATTGCCCCAGGCGGCGAGTTGCTGATGGTACCATGCGGTGATGACGATGGTGAAAAGAGCGTGAGGAACCAAGGCCGGAAGATAGCCTCGAGCGTGTAGGTATTGATGCGTCTCTTCTCCGCTGCGCCGCCGGCTCCAGGCCCACAAGAGGAGGATCGGCCCGAGTGCCAAAGCGCTGATTTTCGAGAGCATCGCCAATGGGACCGCAGCGAGGGACAGGGCGTACGGCAGCGGCCTTCTGGTTCGAAGAAAGCTGTCCCAGCAGATGATCCCGAAGAGCATGAACAGCGTACTCAGCAGGTCCTTTCGGCCCATCACCGTCGCCACGGGTTCGGCGCGAACCGGAACCAGCACGTAGAGAAGGCTGAGGGTGACGACCACCTCTTTTCGGGCGAATATTCTCGAGAGAATCATCGATGCGAGAAGCGCTTGCCCGGCGTTGAGTATGACGTTGATCAGGTGGTAGCCGAACGGGTTGCCATAGCCGAACACTCGACTGTCGATGAGCCAGGACAGATCACGGACGAAAAGAGGCTCTTCTCGAGGAAGTTGCGTGAAGATGTTTCCCATCGCTTCGAGGAAGGGGCCGTCGTAAAGAGAGCGGTACTGCTGCAGAAGGTGAATCCCGTCGAAATGGACGTACTCGAACCAGATGGACGGTGCATAGACGGCGAACGCAAACAGAAAGACGGTCAGGCCGACCCATCGGGTGTTTGGATTGGATGGACTGCGCACGGCGGAGTGCACACGGTCTTATGACCCCGTCCCGTGTGCACCGCAAGAGCTGCACCGACCCTCAGGCCCGATGCGAGACGTTGGAAGGCGTAGGCAAGCTCGGCCGGTCGGGCCTCTGGCAGGCCCCCGCGGGAAGACACGACGGGAGGTCGAGACAAAGTGCTCGAGGCCATGCGCGTGGTGAGCATCCCGCACTCTTCAGACCGGCCGGATGACCACCGCGCTCGGCGTCGAAGGCGAAGTCTAGAGCGCCGGCTCTGGTGAAAGCCCGTCTTCCGCCCGCGTCAACGCTGGGATTGACAGGGCGGAACCAGCACGCGACGGACTGGGGATTCGACGGGAGCGCCCGGGCGATCCAGCCCGTTCGGGCCGCGGCGTGCCAACGAGGCGACGGAGATGGCGATGATACGACTCGATTCAGTCGACGACGGAGCTTGCCTGCTGCTCGACGGCGGCATGGGCCAGGAGCTCGCTGCACGCGGCATCGACACGACATCGAACGGCCTGTGGTCGGCGCAGGCGCTGATCACTCGACCGGAAACCGTGGTCGCCGTGCACCGTGATTTCATCGACGCGGGGGCTGACGTGATCACGACGAACACCTATGCGACCACGCGCCGGCGGCTCGATGCCGGCGGCGAGGGCGACGCGTTCGAACGTCTCAACCGGGCAGCCGGCACCCTCGCGGCGCGGGCACGCGATGAGTCGGGCCGCAGCGTGCGTATCGTGGGCTCGCTGCCGCCCCTTCACGGCAGCTACCGGCCGGACCGGGTGCGGCTCATCGAAGAGCTCGAACCGCTGTACCGTGAGCAGGCCGAGGTGCTGGCGCCGTACGTCGATGGCTTCCTGTGCGAGACCATGTCGACGATCTCCGAGGCCCTCGCGGCTGCCCGCGGGGCAGCGTCGACCGGATTGCCGGTGTGGGTTTCGTGGACGGTCGCCGACGACGGCAGCGGCCGCCTTCGGAGCGGCGAAGGGATCGTCGAGGCGGTCTCCGCGCTCGAGAGCGCGGGGGTCGCGGCCCTGCTGCTCAACTGCTCGATGCCGGAGAGCATCGACGCGGCGATGCCTGCACTGGCGGCGAGCGCGGGTGTCCTCTTCGGCGCCTACGCCAATGGCTTTCGGGCGATCGCCGCCGATGACGAGATCGCCGACGGGCGCCACGTGCCGGACGCGCGCGCCGACCTCGACCCGGTGCAGTACGCGCACCACGCCAACCACTGGCTCGACGCCGGCGCCCGCGTGGTCGGCGGCTGCTGCGAGGTGGGTCCGGTTCACATCGCCGGCCTGCGCGCACTGGTCGACAGACGAGGACTCGGGTCGTGAACGTGAGGGATGCGCCCTGAGATGTTCAGTTGAGTCCGTCGCAAGTGAGTCCTCAGGTGGGCCGAACCTCTGAACGAATGGGGAGAGGCTACGATGAACGCTTTTGAATGCATTCAAACGGTCCCTGACCGGCTGACTTGATCGGGGCAAAGCATCGAAGGGACCGGGCCGAACCTACGACCCGCGATTGGGCTCGTTTCAGTGTCGTTCCCGTGCTTTAGCCGTTGGCCTATCTCTTACGTCTATGGGCGATGGAGGAGCCCGCCCAGCGCATAAAGGACGATCCCTGCCCGCAGCGACCACAGCGTAGTTCGGATCCAGTTGGTGGTCACGAGACGTTGGTGCACGTCGGCGTCGAAGCCCCCGGCCAGCCTCTCGTGCAGGGGAACCTGCAAGAGAAACGTGGAGCCCCAGATCAGGATGAGGAGGCCGAGGCCGACGGCGGCGATGGGCCCGAGAGCGCCCGGGCGCAGCGCAAGCGCGACCGCGGTTCCCAGCTCTACGACCATCGCGGGAATGACCACAAAGGAGATCAGCCGGGCATGCTGGGTTGCGTAGTGGGCGAAGCCGGTCTCACCGACGCCCGCGAAGAGTGGGTAGTGGACGATCTGAACAATCCAAATGACGCCGGCCATGAACAAGGTTGCCGCCGCGTTGGCCAAGAGCACCCACTTCACGCGGTGGTCGTAAACGCGGCTCCTGGATTGCGCAACGCGAACCTCCGCCGTCGGCGGATGATGCGCCGGTTCGCGGAGCAGCGCGTTCCGAGCTCGCACCCGCAATTTCAAGCTTGGCGAGGTTGGGATGGAAAGCGCTTCGGGAGCCGACGCGTTTGACAGGACGAACGCGTCGGTATCATGATGAGAACCACCTCGAGGCTCGACGATGACGTCGTCGAGATGCTGAACGCCGAGGTGCACCGGCAGAAAAAGTCCATGAAACAGGTGGTCAACGAGGCCCTCCGGAAGGGGTTGGGCCCCGAACGGCAGAAGCGTCGGAAGCGTTTCCGAGTTGGGCCGCACAAGGCGTCGTTGCGATCGGGCGTCGACCCAGTCGGCCTCAACGAGCTTGCCGATGAGCTCGAAGACGAGGCGGTCGTCGGCAAGGTGCGCCGGGGTCAGTGATCGTTCCCGACGAGATAGACGGGACAGGGCTCGAACCTGCGACCCGCGGTGTGTAAGACCGCTGCTCTACCAACTGAGCTACCCGTCTAGGGTACGATGTTCGGCGACTCCAGCCGTTTACAGCGCGCTGCCGTCAGCCGTCTCCCGAAAGGTTTACGGAAAACCTTTCGATAACCAACATCCGAGAATTGCCAATCGTCCGGGGGGCGGTCAAGAAAAGATGAGGCGGCTGGAGGGCGCGCGCCGACTGCGTTCTCGATGCCAATCCCCGACCGTGCCGCACATGAGCGAAGGCGGCAACGCCATAAGCGTCGTCGACCGTAGAGATGCGGTCGGGCTCCTCATGGGTCGGCCGAACTGGGACTGTGGAGCTGACGGCCAAGCCTTCGTCTCGCGGGCTCGGTCCCGAGTCGAGGCCGCCACGTGGCACGACTGGGTTTCCCGTCCGCCCTATACTGCTGGAGACGCTTTGGCCTGGCGGATGCCCTTCGGCAAGAGGTTCGGAAGGGGGTCGCTCCCCCGCTCGGAGGGCGCGCTGACTCTTCGGAAGGATTGAAAGGTCTTCACTCACCGAGCAGATGAGTTTGAAAGAACAGGACCGTCGCCTGCTCGAAGATATCCCGGTTCTCCTTCTTTCGGTAGCCGTGGCCCTCGTTGAGGGCGTTCATGTACCACATGCTCTCGCCTTGCTCGCGGAGAGCCCGGACGATCTGGGCGGACTCCGTGACCAGAGTTGAGTCGACTTGTCTTTCTGGCCCGACATTGAATGAGCTCGCTGGGTTGGACGCGATAGACGGCAGGGCTTCGGAGATGGGCCCGGGGCAGTGTCCCCTACACCGCCGAACAGGTGTGCAATGTTTGGAGCCAAAGTTTTGCGAACTTCTGTTTCCCCAGGTCCGGCTGGGCACGACGACAGTCGTCAAGGCCAAATGCTCATCCTGCTGTCACCCGTAGAGCTGACACTCGCCGTTTGGTCCGTAAAATTCGATGAAGAATCAAAAGTACGTTGTCTCTTTGGCTTTGAGCTCTCGACAGATAACCGCACCTCGGTGAACAAAATGCACAAACTGATCACCTACCCACTCGTCGCACTCGGACTGGCCGTCGGCGTCGCCTCCGCGAGCGCCGCCCAGCACAACGAGAAGAAGGACATCGTGGACACCGCGGTGGCCGCCGGAAGCTTCAACACCCTCGCTGCGGCCCTCAAGGCCGCCGATCTGGTCGAGACCCTCAAAGGAAAGGGACCCTTCACCGTCTTCGCTCCGACCGACGAAGCGTTCGCCGCTCTGCCGGAAGGGACGGTCGAGAACCTCCTGAAGCCCGAAAACAAGAAGAAGCTGGTGGCTCTGCTCACGTATCACGTGGTTCCAGGCCAAGTGACGGCTGAGAAAGTGATGAAGCTTAAGAAAGCAGAGACTGTAGAGGGCTCCAGCTTAAAGGTCGCCGTCGACTACGGTAAGGTGAAGATCAACGACGCCACCGTGGTGAAGGCCGATGTCATGGCCAGCAACGGCGTCATCCACGTCGTCGACAAAGTGATTCTCCTGCAGTAGCGCGCCTTCAGCTTCTGTCGTGGCTCGGGAAACCGAGCCTACGGCAGGGCTGGGATGTCTCCCATGCTTGGCGCTTCCAGGCTGAGTTTCGGAATCGATGAGCTTTGTCCATAGCCTCCTCGATGTCATGCGAGCAGCCATAATCGGTCCTCGCCCGCGCGATGCATTTCCTCTGACCGTGAGCGAACTCCCGCCGACCCTCCTCAAAACGTTCGACCGCTTCGAGTGAGCTCCCTGGGTCGTCGGACCCGTCTCCTCAGGCACCTATCGGTATCGTCCCATGATTTCTTTGAGCTCTGTCTCCATGAGCTCCACTGCCTGAGCGCCGTTGAGTTCGCCTTGAAGGCTGCGGTGAAAGGCGTGGGCGATACGCTCTGAAATCTCGGCATAGTGTGGTGACTGCGGTCGGCCTAAGACCCGATTGACCAACACGTCCCGGCCGAGCGCCACAACGGGGAGACGGTCGATGATCTCTTGATCATCGTACAGCCCCGTCACCACCGGCAACAATCCCGCCTCGAGAGCTTGGTGCTTCTGCCTACGTGGGTCCGTGAGAAACCGGATGAACGTCCAAGCCGCGTCGCGCTTGGTCGAGCTGGATTGCGCGCTGATCATCAAATTCCAACCGCCAAGGCAGCTATGGCCTTTCACTTCCTTCGAAAGCCCAGGCAACGGCGCCACGCCCACCTGCTCCGGCTTCAACTCGGACCGTGCCAGCAAGCCTTGAGTGTACGGCCAGCTGCGTAGAAAGACCGCGTCACCTGAAAGGAACAGGTCCACTGCCTCCTTCTCCCGAAACTGGGATACGGCAGGGGGCGCAACCCCGTCCACGATCATGCTTCTCGCCGCGTCGATCCCGCGGGCCGACTCCGGGCTGTTGACCAAGAGGTCGTCGGTCTCCACCGCCGTTTGTCCGAAAAGGCCAACGACGGTCAGACGGCTTCTCAGGATCCGACCTCCTGCACTCCAGATGAACTCGGCGGCATTCACGGTTCCGCCTTCGTATTGAGCGCCCTGAAAAACGAAGCCGTGGCGAATGCGGGCATCCTGCTGCACCTTCTGAGACGTCGCCTTGAGCTCGGCCCACGTCTCGGGCGGCGACGCGAAGCCGCTCGCGTCGAGCAGGTCCTTTCGATAGTACAAGATGCCGACGTCCGAGTACCACGGGACGCCCCAGACCCGCAGGCGGTAGGAGGCGGACTCAACAGCTGCATCGAGCAATTGGCCCGACTCATATTCTCGATGGAATCGGCGGGTGACGTCGCGAACCCAGCGCTGCTGAGCGAACTCGGCCGTCCACACCACGTCGCTGGCCACGACATCGAAACTTCCCGAACCTGCGTTGAAGTCCGAAACCAAGAGCTTTCGATGCTCATTGCTGTTTCGCGGCATCTCTCGCCACTCGACGCGGACCTTGCCGGCCTGGGTCCGATTGAATTCATCCACGATACGGGCCACGGTCCCGGTATCGTCGGGACCTGCGGCAAAGACGATGGTCGTGGGGGTCTGTTGGGCTCGGGCGTCGCTGACTAGGAGAACGCCGGCCACCAGGACAAAAGAGCGGAGGGTGCCAAGGCGTTTCACGTCAACAACCCGGCCTCAGGCGACGCGCAATGCCTGTCCATCGTCGATTCTCCATCCTCGGAACACCGCAGCTCAGATGGAAGATGGGAAGGTTTGGCAGCTGGTGGCTGGGACCTCGGGCACCCCGACGCTTGCGCAGACTTCGCCTTCTGCACAGTCTTCCTGGGAGAAGCAGATTCGATTGCAGGTTCGAAGTCCGTCTAGCTCGGACAGGGGGTCGCCCTGGGGGACGCCGTGCGGAATGAAGGTACAAATCGTGTCCCCATCGCACTCGTCCGTCGAACCGATGGTCTCGCAGACCAGGCCGACGGCCGAACACGCGCCGAGGCTCCAGCCGAAACTGGCCGCCAAGATGACGCTTCGCCATCGGAACCGGTGTTGAGCTCGGTGTTCTCTCACTCTCCTCATTCGTCGTCCTCAATCAGCGAGCTGGATGCCCATTTGCGCAAGCCTCCGTTCTCGACGAACGCCTTGGGGGTTCGGTCGACGGTGTAAAGGCCCCAATGCTTTTCGGCGCCATCCGGATTGGCCAAGTGTCCTTTCCAGGGCTCGTCAAACGCTTCAAAGACAAAGGTTGTGACATTCATACGATGGGCCAGCTGAACCAGTTCGCCCACGTAGCGCTCCTGCTGCCACTCCCCAGCCTGAGCTCGGAACTCGA
Source organism: Myxococcota bacterium (assembly GCA_050331295.1). Lineage (GTDB taxonomy): Bacteria > Myxococcota > Kuafuiibacteriia > Kuafuiibacteriales > Kuafuiibacteriaceae > Kuafuiihalomonas. The sequence continues at coordinate 74,922 of JBHJGZ010000002.1, forward strand.
CCGCCACGGTCGCCCATCCTGCTTCTCCGATCGCGATGGGTATGTCGCCCATGGCGTCTTGGACCTGGCGCAGGTTTTCGACCGTGAAGTCCAAGGCTTCGTCCACCGACTTCCCTTCCCAAACAGGATACGAATGGACAAATGCAAAGTCCACGTGGGCGGCAAGCGCCTCCGCGTGCTCGACCCACGCCAGGTAGTTGTCGGCCGTCGTGACGGGTTGCGTAATGCCGCGGCGGACTTCGGAGAGATATCGGACCATCGACTCGATCGGAAGCAGATGGTCGTTCCAGGTCACGAGGGTCTCGTTTCCGACGTTCACCGCCACCACGATGTCCTCGTAACGGCCCGCGAGTTCGATCACGCGGGCGACCTCCCGCTCATTCTCCTTCTGATTGGCGGCCAAGGTGGCGGGAGGCGTCGGCGCGTCGAGCCATTCGCAGGTCTCATGACTGCTGAGCTCGGCATTGAGCCACGCCCCCAGAAGCACCTTCATGGGAAGCGCCTCGCGCTCGATCACGGCCAGCACATCTCGAGAGTTCTCTCGGGCGTCGTAGAGCCGAATCATGTCAAAGCCATCCCTCAGCAGAATGCGAAGGTCTTCGAGGATCTCGGCTCGGCTAGGCAGTACCGCGCCGTCCCCTCGGTCGGGGTGTTGGCCGCGGCGAAATCCTGAATAGGCGATCGCGACGGGGCGTCCCGCGATGAGGTCGGAGGCGGTCTGGGCGCGAAGGCCCTTGAACGTGGACGGACCGGAAGGGCTCGGCACATCCGACGAAGTAGTATTGGAAGAACCGCTTGCACACCCGCAAAGCGCAGCGAGAAGAGCTGCGCCAACCCAAACTGCAAGAGACCCACGCATGGTCTCGTCGAATTCAGAGCCGAAGTCACTCATGGTCATGCCGCGACAGGCTCCATCACACCCCGCCGGGCCTCGAGCTCGTGGCGCAGCTCATGGGCTCGTTGTTCGGTGAGCGGATAGGTCGCCACCATGAAAATAGCGAAGCCGGAGGCGAGAAAAGGCACGAGCACGTCGCACAGTCGCATCAGAAACAGCGTTTCAACGGTTTGGCTGCCACCGAGGTCGACGTCGAAACCGGTCCAGTTGAGGAGGTAGCCGCCTCCGGCCAGAGCGGCCGCCATGCCGAGTTTGACGACCCACCAATAGATGGAGCCGAACATCCCTTCACGACGCTGCCCGGTGTTGAGTTCGTCATAGTCGACGACGTCCGCGATCATCGAGCCCATCAAAGTGAACAGGCCACCGAGTCCGAACGCGATGAGTGGGACCGGCAACAGGAGCAGCCACGGCGTCTCCGGGTTGTAGCAGGCCCATTTCAACAGATAGCCCACCATCGAGATACCGGTGGAGACGAAGAACGCCCGGCGCTTTCCGATTCTGGTGGCGAGCCAAGTGACGATGAAAATGACGCCGAAGGCGGCAAAGGCCTGCAGCGTTCCCGCATAGCCGGCGTACTCCGCCCCGCGGGCCTGATCTCCGCCGAACACGTAGTAGATGATCACGTAGACCTGAAAGGAGGAGATCAGCATGAAGCCGTTGAAGACGAGAAAGGTGGCGCCGCAGAGTTGCAGAAACGGGCCGACTTTGAGGGCGGTCCCGAAGCCCTTGAAGAAGTTCGCGAGACCTTTCAGAAGGCCCCGGGTAGGGACCTCGAGATCCGCCTCCTTCGCGATGTCCTCGGCCACCGACTCCGGCGCGGGAGGGCTTCGTTCCACCAAGAAGAGGGCTGGCAAGATGCCGAGGGCCACCGTGCCCACCGCCACCGCGATGGCGAGCATCTGAGCGCCTTCGAGCAGGTCCCCGAAGCTTTCGAGCTTCATGAACCACAGAAACCAAGGCGAGACGAGGTAAGCGAGCTGCCCAACGAAGTTTTGAACCCCCATCAGCCGGGTCCGTTCGTGGTAATCGGGCGTGAGCTCGTATCCGAGCGCGACCCAAGGCGTGGCAAACACGGTGTAGCCCAAGTAGAAAATCAGCGAACCAAACAGAAAGTACCAAAAGTAGAAGGCTTCGCTGCGTCCCGCCGGCATCTGCCACAGCGCGATGAAGGTGATGGCCGATGCGATCGCGCCCGCGAAGATATAGGGTCGCCGGCGACCCCAACGAGACCGGGTGTTGTCGGAGATGTAGCCCATCAGCGGATCGGTGATCGCGTCGGTGAGGCGGGGCAGGGCTGCGACCAGCCCGACCATGGCGGGATTCATGCCCAGCCCCAGGTTCAAGATGATCACCATGCCGCCCATTGCGCCGGCGAGCATGTTGTTCACGAACGCGCCGGCCCCGTAGATGAGTTTCTTGAAGAACGGGATGCGCTCTTCGGGGGCGGTTTCGTAGTGAACGCTCGCTGTCATGGCCGTCGTACCGTTCTAACTTCGGCGTGAAAGGCGACCCCTGAACCGAATGGATGGCTGGAGGTGATGAAGTTGTCGGATACCGTCACCGCACTCACTCGAAGTCTCATTCCGTGCTCCCTCTGGTCGCCGCTCGAAATGGGCAAAGCCAAGACGCGGAGCCCCCCCCTTCGACCGCCACCGCCGAGTCGCCCTCGACTCGTCGGCGGCAGGAGCCAGAGGGGGCTCCGTCGTGTTGTCCTTAAGGACTCGTCACCGTCACGTCGTCGACGAACAGATCGACGGCGCTGGTCGCCGCACCGCCCGTGATGGCCGCGACCTGAACCGTGATTCCGCCACTCACGTCCGCTCCCGCACCGATGGTGGTGACTTGATTGATCTCGACCCAGTCGTCGGTCGGGAAGAAGGGACCGAAAGTCTGGGTCTCCGACGCCCCGCCTCCGTCCATCTCCGCAAAGAGCTCCACGAAAACAACGCCACCATCAACGGCCGATCCGCGAATGAACAAGCCGATGGAAACCTGATCTCCAGGTGCGACCTCGCCGATGCCGATGTTGGCATTCTTGATCACCGCATTCTGGGCCGGCGTGTTCACGACGATGTTGGCCGCAAACTGTCCGCCATTCGGATTCTGGTCGGTGATGGTGCAGGAGCCGTTGTCACAGAAGTTCGTCCATCCCATGAAGTCGCCGGTTTCGAAGTCGCCGTTCGTGGTGAGCTCATCGCCACTGCTACCACCGTTACCTCCGTTGCCGCTCCCGCTGCAGCCGGTCGGTCCGAAGGTGATGTTGTCGTAGAAGATGCTCGAGCCTTCGAAGTCCGATGCGGTGTTCCGGAAGCCAGCCTGCAGGATCTGCCCCTCGAGAGCGGGGTCGCTCAGGTCCACTGAGATTTCATAGGCAGCCCAGGTATCTGGAATGTTCGTCAGATCGACCTCCACGAAGTTGGTCTGCGAAAATCCGCTGTTCGGGTCGAGTGTCGTGATGAACGCCCGCGCCGTGGTGTCACCTTCGATGTTGCCCCGCTTCGCATCGAAGCTGAACGTGAAGGTTTGGCCGATGAACGATGCCGGGATCGGATTGATTTCCTGGAAGACGTTGACTTCGACGCGGTCGGTTCCGTTGCCGTGGCCTTGTGGGCTGCCCGTGGTCAGGTCACAGCAGTTGTAGTCGTTGAAGACGCTGAGCTGCTGCTCGCCTTGCGGCGCATCGCCTTCGCCGGTGACGACCGCGGAGATGAAGGTGTCGCCGGGACTCACCGTAGCGTTCGGTGCCGGGTTGGGCCCAAAACTGAACAGGAAGTTCCCGACCGCATCGAACACGTTGGCGAAAACCAGCCAGCCGTCGTCACCGAGGGCCGTGGCACTACTGGCGTCGAGCGACTCGAAGTCCTGTTCATACTCGCAGGCCACCGGGCCTGTGGAGGTGCAGACACCCGCCTGGCAAGTACCGGCACCGCTGTCGCACTCGGTTCCGTCCGCAACGTTCGTGCTTTCGCAGGTCCCTTCCTCAGTACACATCTCGGCGGTGCACTCGTTTCCATCGTCTGGGCAGTCTTCGTCGACGGTGCAGGTCCCACCGCCGGCTTCCGACAAACAAGCTTCGACGTTGTCATAGAAGATGCCGGAGCCTTCGAAGTCCGACGCGGTGTTGCGGAAGCCAACCTGCAGGATCTGCCCCTCGAGAGCGGGGTCGCTGAGGTCCAATGAAATCTCATAGCGAGCCCAGGTGTCCGGAATGCTGGTCACGTCGACCTCCACGAAGTTGGTCTGTGAGAATCCGCTGTTCGGGTCGAGTGTCGTGATGAACGCCCGCGCCGTGGTGGCGCCTTCGATGTTGCCCCGCTTCGCATCGAAGCTGAAGGTGAGCGTTTGGCCAATGAACGATGCCGGGATTGAGTTGATCTCCTGGAAGACGTTGACTTCGACGCGGTCGGTTCCGTTGCCGTGGCCCTGTGGGCTGCCCGTGGTCAGGTCACAGCAGTTGTAGTCGTTGAAGACGCTGAGTTGCTGCTCGCCTTGCGATGCATCGCCTTCGCCGGTGACCACCGCAGAGATGAAGGTGTCGTCGGGGCTCACCGTGGCATTCGGTGCCGGGTTGGGCCCAAAACTGAACAGGAAGGTCCCACCCGCATCGAACACGTTTGCGAAGACCAGCCAGCCGTCGTCGCTGAGGGCCGTGGCACTGTTGGCGTCGAGTGACTCGAAATCCTGAGCGACCTCGCAAGAAGGACCTGGTTCCTCGGTGGTCACTGTCACCGTCGCTTCCGCGGTCTCGCCCGTGTTGACCTCGGTCGCGGTAATGGTAGCCGTTCCTTCCGATACGGCCGTCACCAGGCCGGCGTTCTCGCTGACGGTCGCAACGGTGTCGTCCGAGGTCGAGAACACGACGTCTTCCGTGAGCTCCATGTCGGGACCCATGTCGAACTGACCGGTGACCGTGAGCTGCTGAGTTGCGCCGATGCTGGTCAGGTCAAACGTTGCGGGTGTCACCGCGATGCCGGTGAGCATCGGCATGTCGGTGGTGTCGGTCGTATCCGTGGTGTCGTCCGTGGTGTCGGTCGTGTCCGTGGTCGCGTCGGTCGTTTCGTCGTCTCCGCAGGCAGCGAAAACGACGAGCGCCAGGGCCCAGGCCCACATGCTGTGTTTCTTCATCGTTCCTCCTCAGGTTGGGCTTGGTTGGGTTTCGGCCAGGCCCCGAGCGCCAGATCCAGTGTCGCTGGCAGGTTGTGGGAACCGCGGCAGGCGCGGTCCGAGTCAGTTACTTTCGACTCTCTGAATCGGGAGTCGAAGTGAGCGGCGAAATTAGTTGCCACTTGTCCTGCGAAAGACCCGCACGTAGTCGACCTCCATCGTCTGTGGGAAGACGGTCGATTCGTCGGGATTTTGGCAAAAAGTACCTCCTACAGCGACATTCAGGATAAGAAAGAAGGGTCCATCGAAGACCCAGTCGCCGCGGTTCTGAACCTCGCTCGCGCGAAGGACCTGATAGATGACGTCGTCGACGTACCAGGCGATCCGAGCAGGATCCCATTCCACCGCAAAAACGTGAAAATCCTCATTGAAGGCTGGGAGGTCATCTTCCTTCCGGAAGATCTGTGAGAGTGCGTTGCCGCCCGAAAAGCCGGGTCCGTGCAAGCTTCCATGCACGATCTGAGGCTCCTGGCCGCAGTATTCCATGATGTCGATCTCGCCTACGAAAGGCCAATCGGTTTCCGGGAAGTCCGCTCCGAGCATCCAGAACGCAGGCCATATGCCCCGACCGGTGGGGAGCTTGATGCGGGCCTCGATCCGCCCGTACTGAACCTCCAACAGGTCGTTGGTCAGCATCCGAGCCGAGGTGAAGCCGTTGTTCCCGAATGGCTCCTGGCGAGCCACGATCTCCAAGATCCCTTCACCGTTGACGCGGGCGTTGGCGGTGCGGGGCGTATTGAATTCGAGCTGATTGTTTCCAAAACCCCCGCCGCCAACGTCGAAATCCCATGTACTCGAATCCGGTGAGGTCATGGCTGGCCCATCGAATTCGTCCTCGAAGACGAGTTCGAACTGGGCGGGCGGTGGGGTCACGGAATCGTCTTCATCTCCGCAGGCCAGGCCCACCAAGATGATGACGTACGGGGTCCATTTAAAAATATTCATGCGGCTGATGTCTCCTTTGAAAAGAGCGATATCTGACTTCCTTCGAGCGCAGCTTCGAGAACGAGGCAGGCTGCTCCGAGGCTGACTCCATGATCCAGCTCGGAGAGAACGACGGTGGTCTCCGAAACGGCAGGGGATAGGGCGCGCTGGGCGAGGGAGTCTCGGAGCGGATTGAGGAGGTAGTCTCCAGCTTCGGTGAGACGTCCGCCGAGGACGACCTTCTCCAGATTGAGAAGATTCAAAACGTTGGCGATGCCGATCCCCAGAGTGCTTCCCGCGTAGGCAACGACCTCGCAGGCGAGAGGGTCGCGAAGCTTTGCAGCCTCCACCAAATGGGCGACCGTGAGTTCTTGCTGCCAAATGATGCTGTCCGGGTATCGAGCCCGACGGATCCGGCATCGTTCGAGAAGAGGTGGGGTTCCGATCATCACGTTCAAGCAGCCATTGAGGCCACAGATGCAGGGCGGTCCGGCGGAATCGATGGACATGTGTCCGAGCTCCCCTGCGAATCCTCGGTGGCCGCTGAAGAAGCGGTCATCCAAGAGGAACCCACAGCCGATACCGGTCGCGACCTTCACGAAGGCCGCATTGGCCACGCCGCGAGCCGCTCCCCATCGAGCTTCCGCGCGGATGCCGGCGTTGGCATCGTTCTCCGCGACGACCGGCACCCGGTAGCGGTGCACGATGGCTTCGTCGATCTCGACCCCTTCCCAGGCCGGCATCACGAGCGGGAGGATCCGACTGCTGCCTGCCTGAACCGGCGACGGGAGCGCCAGACCGATCCCGAGCAGAGGTGGAAGGTCGTGGCCCATCGAGGAGAGCGCTTCGTCGATCATGCGCTCCACCAAGACTTGGGTTCCTTTCGGATCCTCGCGGGTGGGAAAGATCTGCGAGCGATGGTGGAGCGTCTCGCCCCGCAAGTTGACCAGCGCGCAGCTCACATGGCCGCCGCCGATTTCCACTCCAACCATCACCCGGGCGTTGGCCTGAAGTTCGAGCATGATCGGGCGTCGCCCGCCGCGAGATGCTCCCGGTCGAGTCTCGCGAACCAATCCGTAATCGATGAGCTCGCCGACGATTGCGGAGACGGTGGACCGACTGAACCCGGTGACGCGGGCCACCTCGGCCCGGGAGACCGCGTCTTCACGCCAGATCTCCCGCAGGACGGTGTGCCGGTGGCTCGACCGGACGGCATGGGAGTCGATCACCGCATGGGCGGGGGTCGTGGGTTCGAGTCGAAGCATTGTTCGAGACCGAAACAAAGTTACCCTTCTCTGATTTCCATCGTCAATCCCGACGGTATGTAACATCTCGAAACTGTTGACGCTCAGCGTCATTCGATGACCAGAAAAACGAGGGGGTACCTTGATTTTCGAACACGGGCACCTTACTTCGTTCGATACACAAACAAACTATGGAGCGCCTGATCACATTCGCCACGCGTTGCCACGCTGGAATCCGGACAATCGACGGGGTTCACACCGGACGAAAGGGCCTTCGTGCGGCTTGAGTTCCCCGAATCGTTCCTGTGGGGAACGGCCACGTCGGCGTTTCAAGTCGAGGGAGCAACCCAAGCAGACGGTCGAGGTGAGTCCATCTGGGACCGCTTCTGCAAGGTACCCGGCGCCATTGCCGATCAAAGCGACGGGTCTGTGGCCTGCGACCACTATCACCGTTCCCGCGAGGACATCGCGCTGATGAAGTCGTTGGGCCTGCGGGCCTACCGCTTTTCCATCGCTTGGCCCCGGATTCTACCCAATGGACTTGGGGTGCGGAACGAAGCGGGTCTCGCTTTCTACGATCGCTTGGTCGACGACCTGCTGGCCGCCGGGATCAGGCCCGTGGCCACCTTGTATCATTGGGACCTTCCTCAAGCGCTCCAGGATCGCGGCGGCTGGCCGAGCCGGGATACCGCGAAAGCGTACGTCGACTACGCGGGACTCGTTGCCTCCAGACTCGGCGACAGGGTGGACCTTTGGATCACTCAAAACGAGCCGTGGTGCATTGCGACTCTAGGGTATGCGGAAGGCCAACATGCCCCGGGCGGCAAAGATCCGGCCGGTTCTCTTGCCGCGGCTCATCACGTTCTACTTGGACACGGCTGGGCCATCTCGGCCCTGCGGAGCGAGCTGCCCTCCCAGGCTCGAGTGGGGATAGCGCTGAATTTGACGCCGGCCTATCCAGCGTCCCCGAGCGAAGCGGACCGAGAAGCTGCCCGGGCCTTCGATGGCTTGTTCAATCGTTGGTATCTCGACCCGCTTTATCGAGGCAGATATCCCGAAGACGTGGTCGAAGACTACCGGCGGTCGGGCGTGCTCGAGTCGGGATCGCTGGCGTTTGTCGAAAGCGACGACCTCGAGGCGATAAAGACCCGAACCGATTTCCTCGGCATCAATTACTACTCGCGTGTCATCAGTCGATCCGAAGATGTCGCGGAATCCGAGAATGCTCCGCGCGAAGTACTCGAGCCTGCGGATGCAGACCGGACCGATATGGGGTGGGAGGTCTTTCCAAAAGGGCTCACCGACCTACTCTTGAGGGTACATACGGAATATCAGCCTGGATCGATCTATATCACCGAGAACGGATGCGCGTATTCGACCGCCCCCGATGAGCAAGGGGTCGTCAAAGACACGAAGCGCATCGAGTTTCTGGAGAAGCACCTCACCGCGATTCACCACGCCCTTACGCTCGGTGTTCCGGTAGAGGGGTACTTCGTGTGGTCGATTCTCGATAACTTCGAGTGGTCACACGGCTACACAAAACGGTTCGGCCTCACCTGGGTCGATTACGCAACCCAAGAGCGCATCCTGAAGCAGAGCGCCCATCGCTACGCGCAAGTGATCGCCGACGGGAGCATCGAGGTTCGCCCATGAGGACTTCCAGAATTGGGACATGGATACCACTGATCATCCTGCTGGCCTCCGCGAGAGCCGAAGCCCAATATGGTCCGGCTCCGCCCGGCGCTCCACCGCCGGAGCCGATACCGCTGCCCGTCCCCCAGCCGGGACCATACGAAAGGCAGGTGCCACCAGAAGTGCTGGAACTGAAGGCGCCGAAGGACACCAGTCGAAAGGTGGAGCCACCCACCCGAACTCGAGAAGGTCCCAACCACGTCACGGTCTATCGAGATGACCTAGGGTTCAAGCTTCAAGTCGATGGCAAAGACATCATGGTCTTTGGGATGAACTGGGAGTACCAACCCATCGGTACAAATTATAACTACAATTTTTGGGACAAATCGGACGAGTTCATTCGTAATGCCCTCGATCCGGAGATGAGGCTCCTCAAAGAGATGGGGATCAACGTGGTCCGGCAGTACGTCGGCGTCCCCTCTCGATGGATTCGATATATATACGAAACCTATGGAATCTACACCGTTTTGAATCATCCGATGGGGCGGTATGGAAATTTCATCGATGGTTCGTACGTCAGCCCGATCAACTACCAGAATCCAAGACATCGGGAGGTTCTCAAGGAGGAAATTCTTCAGATGGTGGAGGAGTTCAAAGGCACCCCGGGTCTTTTGTTCTGGTTGCTCGGCAACGAAAACAACTACGGTCTGTTTTGGGCATCGGCCGAAGTTGAGGCGCTTCCACTCGAGCAGCAAGGAGAGGCGCGTGCTCAGTACCTGTATTCCTTGTTCGGAGAGATCACGGAGGCCATTCAGGAGGTGGATACGAACCACCCGGTGGCCATCGCCAACGGAGATCTTCAGTTCATCGACCTCATCGCTGAGTACTGTCCTACGCTGGACATCTTGGGAGCCAACGTCTACCGAGGCCTCAGCTCACGAGACCTCTTCGACGTAGTGTCGGAGAAGCTGGACGTCCCGTTCGTCTATACCGAGTTTGGGTCCGACGCGTACAACGCCAGAACCAATGAAGAGGATGACGTAGCGCAGGCCCGCTACCTCCGGTCCCTCTGGCAAGAAATCTATGAGCACGCCTACGGACAAGGAAGAGCGCAGAACGCCATCGGCGGGATGATCTTCCAATGGAGCGACGGCTGGTGGAAAACCGGACAGACAGTCAATCTCGATGTCCATGATACGACCGCTTCGTGGCCCAACTCGGCTTACGAGTTCGACTACGTAGAGGGCGAGAACAACATGAACGAGGAATGGTTCGGGATCACCGCCAAGGGCCAACCGGATGAAGATGGCTACTATGATGTCTACCCGCGGACGTCTTACTATCTTCTGAAAGAAGGCTTCAAACTGGACCCGTACAAGATGTCTTCGGTCGCAGAAACGCGTGATGCTTGGAGCCGGCTCGATCCTGACGATTATGCCCAAAATTACGAGGTGAGCCGAATCGGTCGGTTCATGAAGGAGTTTCAGGTGGTTCAAACGGTGGGACTGCGAATGGAGTTCTCCACCTTTGTCACCGATGGGAAAGGCCTCGTTGATGAAATTCAGAACGCCGACTTCGAATTCGTGCCGACCACATTCAACGAACCACAGTTCGACCACCTCGAGTCTTTTTACTTCGATCTCGGCGTGCAGCCGACCAGCAACGTATCAGGGCGCCTTTCCATCAACGCCCTCGGCAACATTCCCCTCAACCCGATCAATCCCATCTTTTACGAGAATCGAGGGGCCGAAGACCCGGACGAGCTCGACCGTTTCCAGGTCTATCAAGCCGAGTTCGAATGGGACAGCAGCTACTTCAACCTGGAAGGCTTCTTTCGAACGTCACACTACCACTGGGGCTACGAAGGCGACTTTTTCGGCATCTATCGGGAAGCGAATCACCCCTCCATTCCGTTCATCTTCGTGGAAGGCGTCGATACATTCAATGCCGACGCACCGAATGGGGTAGTCTTCACCGGCAAGAAAATCTTCGATGGCTTCAAGGTGGCGGTCGGACCAGAACTGTACTGGGGCGCAAACCCCGGCGTGTTCGTGAAGTACTACAAGAGATTCGGGTTCTTGGGTGGAAAGCTGGGTGTCGGCGCCGTGCACCAGGAAGACTTTGCTCAGCAGCTGACCAACGCCGGGACCAGCTCGGTCATTCCGCTCCCCCAGACACGCAAGAGTACTCTGTCCTTCGAGTATGACTACGGCAGCTGGGACATCAAAGTCGGAGGTATCATTGCCGGAACGGACCGCCTGGGCCGTGATTTCACGGTGGTCCGAGACGCCGAAGGCCCTGGGAACGGGTTCGCCGACAGCGGGCTCGACGTGTTCGACGATACCATCAAGTTCGTGGACACCCTCGGGGCGAAAGCCAAGATCGTCTACGCCGGTGCGCCGGTCGGCTTCTACGTCCACGGTGCCTACAAGGGCCTGGTCGCGGATGGTTTCGGAGACAATACCGATACGCTCGGATTGGGTGAGTCGGGGACGAGCTGGGGAGGCTGGACATTGGAAGAAGTCGGCCAAGGGAATCATTGGTCGGTCGGCGGTGGCTTAACCTATCGGTTCAGGAACATCACCATTGCGCCCAACGTGCTCTACCAGCTTCCACTGGAGGGGCCGATCCCCACGCTCGATACTTTGGTGGACCAGGATGCGGGAAACGTGTTCAGCGGACTCACGCCTCGGAACCAGCTCGATGACCCGTTCTGGGTGCGAGACAATCGGGAGATGCTCGGAGGTGAACTGATGATCGCCTTTGATCCGACTCCGGCGACTTGGCTGTGGACCTGGGATGCGGATAAACGAGAAAATGCGAAGGTCGCAGGGCAACTCAACTTCATCTATCGACATCTACCGACGTCGCAGGATTCAGGCGTAAGTGTGCTTCCAGATGGGGTGCCGTTCGCGTTCGGGGGTGCGCCTCCGGCTCAGGACCTTTTCGAGATCAGGGCCAAGATCATCAGCGTTCCCGGACCCGATCTTCGCATGGTGGCGACGATGTACGGGGGGACGGTGCAATCCACGGGTGTCGACCCGCGCTTGATCCAGCGGGGTGGGATCGACCTGCGCGCGGTCTACCGGCGGTTCGACCTGCAAACCTACGCGAAGGTCAACGATTGGGGTCCGTACGACTTTCAGCGGGACTTCAACCTGACCTTCCCGCTTCAGCTCGGATATCGGGCGAGCTACGGAGCGCGGATGCCTGACTGGTTCAACGCGGTCTACACCCAATTCGGGGCTCAGTTCCTGTACCGGACCGTCGACGAATTCTCGGGCATATCTGTCGTGACCTTCGACGAAGGTGGGGTCCCCTCGGCCTCCGGAAATCAATGGGAGTTTAGTACCTTTGTTCATATTGCGATCTAAGACGACCTTTCTTCTTTTGGGAGCGTTGGTGTGGAGCGGTTGCGGGGACCCGCCGGACCCACGGTTCGAAACGCCCGTGGCCGGCCTCTTCTTCGAGATCTTCTCAGAAGATGTAGGCATCTTTCCGTCTACCGATGTCCTCGAAGATCCCAATAATCCCTTCGTTCGAACGCCTCTGAGTCAGGCCGACCTCTTCGACCTCGGTGGAGTCGGCTCCAACGTGGCGGCCTTTTACGGGTGGGCCACCGCGCTCACCCGGGTTCCGATCGGAGAGAATCAAGTCAACGCAGCCCAAGCACTTCAGAACATCTTTGAGCTCGGGACCGAGGTGGCGCCGGAAGATCTCGAGACCGTGCGGATCATGGGGATCCGTGCCTATGCCCAGGTGCTCAATCAGTTCCCTGATAGTCTGAGCTTCACCGAACTCGGGGTACCCTTCCGGTTGGCCACCATTGCTTTTCAAGGCATCAATGAACTCGCGGTTCAGGCCCCGCCCGAGCTGGACAGCCTGGACCCTTTCGTCGAGTTTGTGGATGACGACTGGGTGTTGGTGGACACCGAGACCGGGCCCGAGGCGGTGAGGTCGAATCCGTGAGCAGTCCGGGCTGCCGATCTCCCAAATCGTCACAACGCGGGCCAAGGCGGCCGAGAGGTTGAACCATGAAGCGAGAAATTTGGATGTCGGTCTTGAGCGTGGTGGCGCTGGCGTCTTGTCGGGAGGAGCCCAACCCGGTCGACTATACGACCCACGTCGGTATTCGCGAGGCCATCGAGGGGGATGGCGCGTTCCTGCCCGGACCCGACCCGTTTGTCCCCGGGGAGCTGCGTGCGGACCTCGGGATCTTCTATGAGGGCGACGCGAGCGATGTATTCAGCATCGACGGCCTCTCACGCAACTACTTCATCTTCGAGCTCACACCTGGGGCGGGGGATGTGACCTTCACCCAGAGTTCCTCCAGCGAACGCATCGAAGGCTTGTTCTCCGACGAGATCGCCTTGAACGGCTCCCCGTTTTGGGGTGCCGGAATCATCTACCAGACCCTCCCACCGGAAATCATGCCGGTCCCCGAGGACTTCAGCGCCTTCGACACGATGCGCGTCAGCCTTTTGAGTGAAGACGCTGGTTTCGCCGACGTGGAGATCGAGGTTCAGACCTTGAGCGCGTCTGGTCGTCTCGATGCGAGCGAGTTCGGCTACGTGAACGACGGCGAGTGGCACAATTTGGAGATCCCTCTTTCGGCGTTCGTCGACGATCTCACCGAAGTGATCGCCCCCTTCATCATTGGTGGCGTGGGTGGCTCACCGGGAGAGACGTTGCTGGTGGATAATCTATACTTCGAAGCGTCGGCCCCGGAATAGGTCACATCATCCAAACGCCCTCGCTCATCGCCCGAAGGGGGTTCATGACGACGGCCATGTACCGTCGGGCTCTCGGCCCAAGAAGAGGTCGAACGTTTCGTACCCCAATAGTTCTCATGCTCCAGCTCACACGGTAATCATGAAGTCGAAGCTACGTTGTCAGGGCTCCGCCTCCGTTGCGCTATCACTTTGCATGTCTTCAGCCTTTGCAGCAGAGAGCCACCTTCCGGAAAGAAGCAGGTACCATGCGCCCTTCGCCCAGGTCGCGCCCACGGTGGACGGCGTCGCTGACGAGGCGGTCTGGGCTACCGCCGAGTGGCGCGAGCTCGCCCATCGGTGGCTCGGACCTGAGATGTCAGCGAAGGACTTCCAGGGCCGGTACAAAGTCGTTTGGACCGAAGGCAGGCTGTACATCCTGGCTGAGCTCGTGGATGACATTCTGATCGACACGCACCGCAATCCGTTCGTGCAATACTGGGACGATGATTGCTTGGAGGTCTTCTTGGACGAAGACCACTCCGGCGGCGAACACCAGTTCAACCACAATGCGTTCGCGTATCATCTTTCGCTCGACAACCAGGCCATTGACATCGGCACGGACAAGCGACCGCACGACTATAGCCATCACGTCGAAAGCCGTTGGAAACAAGCCGGCGACAAGCTCGTTTGGGAAGTCTCGGTCCAGATCTACACAGACGGCTATGTAGACGGCGCCGACGACAACGAACCGACGAAGCTCTTTGCTGGAAAGGTCATGGGATTGATGCTCGCCTACTGCGACAACGATGGTTCGGGCCTCCGCGAGAATTTTATCGGATCGGAGTCCGTTCCGTTCGGACCAAAAGACCGCGGCTGGATCGATGCCGGTCTCTTCGGCACTCTGATGCTGGCAGGGACGTCACAGCGATGAAAGATGCAATCGGGCCCGAGGGCGCAACGCGATGACCACAACGGAGGTTCACGGGGAGTTCGTCGATTTCCAGGGTGAGCGCTACTACGCGATAAGAAGCGTCGACCGGATGGCTCCGTTCTTCATGAGCATCGTCTCGAACCTCGACCACTGGCTCTTCGTCTCGTCGACCGGCGGCTTGACGGCGGGCCGGATCTCTCCGGAGACAGCGCTCTTTCCGTACATCACCGTCGACAAGATTCACGAAAGCCTGCCCCATACCGGTCCACGTACCATGCTGCGGGCTGCGCGAAATGGACGGCACCACCATTGGGAGCCCTTCAATCGCGAGCACTTCGGACGCTTCGAGGTCAGTCGTCATCTCTACAAGAATCTTCTCGGCAACAAGGTATGCTTTGAGGAGATCAATCACGATCTCGCACTCGTCTTCCGCTACACCTGGGCAACGAGCGGTGAGTACGGCTTCGTCAGGCTGTGCGAACTGGAGAATCGAGGCCACGACGTCCATGTCGAAATCGTCGACGGGCTGCAAAATATCTTGCCGGCCGGAACGCCGCGATTCACACAAAGCAAGTCGAGCAATCTCGTCGACGCCTACAAGTGGACCGAGCTCGACCGAAGCGGGCTCGCATTGTTCACGCTCTACTCGAAAATCAGCGACCGTCCCGAACCCCGTGAATCGCTCAAAGCAAACGTGGCTTACTGCCTCGGGCTCGATGAGCCCACCATACTGTTGTCATCCGAGCAGCTCGATGCTTTTCGGGCCGGCGCCCAGCCCTCGCCTGAAACCCACAAGCGTGGCATACGGGGCGCTTTCTTCGTGAGCTGCACCTTCTCGATCCCGGAGGCGGCATCTCGTCGCTGGCGAATCGTGACTGACGTCGAGCATCCCCAGGTCCGGGTTGTCGCCCTCCGTCGGCAGCTGGCTGACTCCAATGAGTTGTCCCAGCATCTGACTGAATCCATCACCACGGGCTCGGATGAGCTCGCGAGCATCATGGCGGCCTGCGACGCTTTTCAGCTGACGGCCGAGGAACATGTCACGGTCCACCACTACGCCAACGTTCTGTTCAATGTTCTCCGTGGCGGATGCTTTTATGACCAGTACAACCTACCTTCCCTCGATTTTGCTACGAACGTAGCGTTCTTCAACAAGCCAGTCTACGAGCGCCACGCGTCGTTTCTGACCACCTTGCCGGAGACCCTTGCGTTTGAAGACCTTCTTCAGCGGGTCAAGGCCCAGTGCGATGCGCAACTCACCCGGCTGTGCTTGGAGTACCTTCCGATCACCTTCGGGCGCCGCCACGGGGATCCGAGCCGGCCGTGGAATCAATTCACGATCCGTCTCAAGGACGAAGCAGGCAACCCGCTGCTCTCATACGAGGGAAACTGGCGAGACATCTTTCAAAACTGGGAAGCGCTTGCGATGAGCTATCCCGAGCTCGTCGAGAACATGATCGCGAAGTTCGCGAACGCTTCGACCCTCGATGGCCACAACCCCTATCGAATCACCAAGAAGGGCATCGACTGGGAGGTCGAAGACCCCGAGGACCCTTGGAGCTACATCGGATACTGGGGCGACCATCAGATCATCTACCTGCTGAAGTTGCTCGAGATCTCCAGCGACTTCCATCCCGAACGGCTGAGTGAATTGCTGCATTTGCCGACGTTCGCGTACGCCAACGTGCCGTATCGGATTCGGTCGTTCACTCAACTCGTGAGCAATCCCAAGGAGACGGTGGACTTCGACGATGATCGTGCGCGCCTCATCGAGGAGCTCGAGTTCCGAGTCGGCGCCGACGCCAAGCTCCTCTTGGATGCACAGGACGAGGTTGTGCAGGTCACATTGCTGGAGAAGCTGCTCGTACCTTTACTCGCCAAACTCGGCAACCTTGTGGTGGACGGCGGCATCTGGTTGAACACCCAGCGCCCGGAGTGGAACGACGCCAACAACGCGCTGGTGGGTCAAGGGCTCTCGATGGTGACGCTCTACCATATGCGGCGATACGTCACGTTTCTTCATCGGCTGCTCACGGCCGAGACGGGCACCGCTGCGCTGTCAAACGAAGTCTCTCGGTGGCTCAGCGACACGGCCGAGGTCTTGGATCGGTGGAAGGCCGCTCTCGCGGGGGACACCATCAGTGCGGTCGATCGATATGCATTGCTGAGTGAGCTTGGAAAGGCAGCTTCCCGACACCGGGAGGCTGCGTACCGACCGGGAGCGGGATCGGACACGACCGAGCAGCCGATGGAGTCGATCCTGCGGCTCCTCGCCGATGCTCTGTCCGTCCTGGACCACAGCATCCGCACCAATCGACGCAGTGATGGGCTCTATCATGCCTACAATGTCGTCGGGCTCCGCGGAGATACGCTTGAGGTCCAGCCCCTTTATCCGATGCTCGAGGGGCAGGTAGCGGCGCTGTCTTCGGGCGCGCTCGACGTCGAGGAATCCATCGCGGTCGTCGAGGCGCTGTTTGCGAGCGACATTTACCGGGCCGATCAGGAGAGCTTCATGCTTTATCCCGATCGGGCGCTTCCCAGCTTCCTCGAGAAGAACACGATCTCGGCCGAGCAGTTCCGTTCGATCCCCTTCTTGGAGCAGCTCCGCCAAGACGACAACGAGGCGATCGTTGTCCAAGATGCCAATGGTAGCTACCGATTCAACGCAGACTTGAGCAACGCGAGCGACTTGAGACATGCACTCGAACGGCTGACCCACCGGTACGGTGATGAAATCACGGCGGCTCGGGAGCCGATCGAGCGCTTGTACGAGGCGGTGTTCAACCACCGGGCGTTTACGGGCCGTTCCGGGACGATGTTCGGTTTCGAGGGCCTTGGCTGCATTTACTGGCACATGGTCTCAAAGCTGTTGCTGGCCGTGCAGGAAAACTTTTTTGGCGCCGTGAACAGTGACGTGGATGCGGCGACGCTTCAGCGTCTCGGCGAGCTCTACTATCGGATCCGCCATGGCCTCGGTTTCAACAAGACGCCCTCGGATTACGGCGCCTTCCCGACCGATCCTTATTCACACACCACGGGTCATAGCGGTGCAAGGCAGCCGGGCATGACCGGACAGGTCAAAGAGGAGGTCCTGACGCGCTTCGGCGAGCTGGGTGTCCGCGTGCAAAGTGGCGTGGTGCGTTTCGATCCCAGCCTCCTGCGCGCCCGGGAGTTCCTGAGCCAGGAACGAACGTTTCGTTTCCTGGACGTCGAAGGCCATTGGCAGCTGATGGACGTGCCTGCGCAAGGGTTGGCCTTCACCTGGTGCCAGGTCCCGATCGTCTATGTCTTGGGGAACGAGCCGGCGGTGACGCTCGAGCGTTCCCAAGGTCCGACGGACCGAACCCCTGGGCTCTCACTGACGGCCGCGGACAGCGCGGCGATTTTCAAGCGACGCGGCTTGATTCGTCGGGTGACCGTCACCTTCCCACCCCACGCCCTCTTCGACCACGAGTGAACTGGCCTGTTGAACGTCATGACCGGGGCATGCTCGAAGGTCTGTCCCAATCGGGATCTGACGAGCCGTACCGACCGAAATCACCCAAGATGCCGTAGACAGAAGGTATCACCACCAATACGAGTACAGTGCTGGCGAGTGTCCCGAAGACGATACTGGTCGCGATGGGTATGAGGGCCTGGGCCTGGAGGCTACGCTCGAACATCAGCGGTATCAACCCCGACATGGTGGTCAATGACGTCAAGAGTACGGCACGAAAGCGCGCGCGGCTCGCTCGTTTGGCTGCCGTGATGACGTCTGCTCCTTTCTGACACTCGCTTCGAATCACTTCGACGAGAAGGATCGAGTCGTTGACGACAACCCCAGCCAGCGCACAGAAGCCCAGCACGCCAGGCATGGAAAGGTGCGTGCCGAGCAGAAGATTTCCGATGATGACGCCGATAAACGCGAGGGGAATGGCCGCCATGACCACGATCGGCTCGAGGTAGCTCCGGAACTGAAAACTCAAGAGCACGAAAATGGCGAAGAGGCCGATGGCAAAGCCTCGGATCATCGATGCCATGGTCTTGTCGGTCTCGGCGGACTCGCCTTCGAAATCCACTTCCACGCCCGGGAACTCTCGCGGAATCTCGCGGGCGAGGGTGGTTCGGAAGAGGTCGACGAGCTCGATGGCATTTGCGACCTCGGTGTCGACGTCTCCGGTAATGGTGACCGTACGTAGGCCATTGATGCGGCCAATGCGCGCAAATCCGCGGGACGCATCCAGCGTAGCGATGGTTCCGAGCGGTACGTACTCTTGCTGACCCAGGCTGACCTGAAAGTATTCGAGGTCGCTGAGAGAGTCCGCTTCGGAACGCGCCAACTCCACTTGGATCTCGAAGTCCTCCGTTCCCACGAACACTTCGCGAGCCACTCGGCCGGATAAGCCGGAACGGAGCTGGTTTGCGACTTGCTGCGCCTGAAGCTGATTCGACAACGCGCCTGGTCGCATTCGAACCAGGACTTCCGGCTTGCCCTGGCGAAGGTCGCTCTGCAGGTTCGAGACGCCTTCGAACTCCCGAAACCAGGCGATGGTTCGGTCGGTTGCGGCCCTCAAGGACTGGAGATCGTCGCCGCGCATGCGCACTTCGATCGGAAATCCAGCAGGACCGATGCTCGGCTCCGTGAAGTTCGCAACGACCACGTCGGAGAGGGGTCCGACTTCCGTGCGCCAGAGGTTGAGAAAGTCGTCGATGCGTCCGACTCGAACTCCGGCCGGCAGTAAGTCCACCGTCAGCGTAACCAAGTGAGGCCCGGTTTCTCCGGCGTCCGGGTTGAAATTGAACCGCGTGGAGACGTTCTGGACGATGGATTTCTCATCCGGTTGTGCCGAACGCAGGGCCTCATTGACGTTCGCCAGCGCTTGCTCGGCCCTTGCCGCCACCTCCTCGGTCCGATCGAGGGGCGTCCCGGCTGGGAGCAGCAATCGGAGCTGAACGATGTTCCCTTCCGTTTCGGGAAACGCCTCAAATTTCAAGAGCCCTCCACCGAACATCGAAATCGAACCGATGAAGGCTGCAATCGTCGCTCCCAATGTCAGATAGCGTTTGTCTACGGCGACGTCGGTGGCCCGGCCTACCACGTTCTGACGAACCCCTTCGAACCACGTCTCGAAGCGCCTGCGCCAACCCGTAGGCTGTCCCAGTCGTATGTGGCTCAAGTGATTCGGCAGAATCAGAAAAGCTTCGATCAAACTGACCATCAACACGGCCGAGAGCACGACCGGAATGACCAGGAGCACTTTCCCCATCGTGCCGGATAGAAAAGCCAGAGGAACGAAGATCGAAAGCGTGGTGAGAAAGGAGCTGAAAACACCTGCCGCCACGCCGGTGACACCGTCTACGACGGCCCGAAACGGATCTTTACCTCGCTCGAATTGAGCCGCCACGTTCTCGGCCAGAACGATTGCATCGTCCATGAGTAGCCCAAGCGCCATGAGCAGCGCGACCATCGTCATCATATTGATGGAGTAGCCGATGTGCTCCATGATGAAGAACGCGCCGAGAAAGGAGACTGGGAGACCAGCCGCGACCCAGAAAGCGAGCCGAGCTCCGAAGAAGAGCCACAGCGTCGCAAAGACGAGCAAGAGACCCTGCCAGCCGTTGGTGAACAAGAGGTCGATACGCTCCTGAACGATTGAGGCTCGGTCCTGCGTCAACTCCAGCGTGACGCCCTGAGGCTTGACGCTCTCTTGTTCCTGCAAGAAGTCCTTCACAACGGACAAGATACGAAGCGCATCTTGTTCTTTCGTCTTGCTGATGGTGATGAGACCCGCCCGTTGACCGTTGAACAGGAACTTCTCTTCGTCGTGCTCGAAGGTGTCTTCGATGGCGGCGATGTCCCCGAGCTTCAGTGTTCCGCCCGCCGTATCCTCGACCACGATGAGATCCGCGAGTTCGGTGGTGCTTCGACGTTCCTCGGACAGGCGGACCAGGATCTCGCCGTCGCGTGTTTCGATATTGCCAGCGGGCATATCGAGACTCTGAGTGGCGATGGTGTCTGCGAGGCCATCGATGCTGAGGCCGTACTGCGTTGCGATGCCTTCTCGCATTCGAACCTTGAGTTGACGGTCCGAAAAGCCCGCGACCTCGACGATCGCGATTTCGGGGTTTCGAAGCAGCAGGCGTCGTAGTTGCTCGCAGTAGCTACGGAGGTCGGTTGGAGTCATCTCACCTTGGACGGCGATGGAGACGACGGCCGTGCTCAGGCCTCCGCGTGTTGTCACGGGGTCTTCGACGCCGCTGGGGAAGCTTGCAATGGCATCGAGCGCCCCCTGCACGTCCGCCTGAAACGTGGTCATGTCGCCGCCCGGCGCCATCTCGACGGTGATGGTGGCCACGCCTTCTTGTGCGACGGACTGGATCTCTTCGACGTTTTCGATGCCGTCGAGGGCGTCTTCGATTCGCTGGACCACCGTTTGTTCCACCGACTCGGTGGAGGCGCCTGGGTAGGCGACGGTGATCACCAGCGTATCGAGGGAAAAATCCGGGAATGTCTCCCTCTGCATGCTCGGGAGCGAGACCAATCCGAGTACGCCGAGCATGAGCATCAAGAGATTGGCCGCGGTGGGGTGTCCAGTGAAGTAGCTGATCACTTGGCCACGCCCTCACCCGAAAGATCGCGAAGAAGCTGCTCGGTGGATGTTTGGTCGATAACGGGACTGAGGAGCATGCCCTGTACGGCAGGCTGAAGGTCCGTGAGCACCACCTTCTCGTCGTGTGCCAAGCCACTCCGGATACAGGCAAAAGCTGCCTGGCGAAGCCCGATTGTCACCTCACGACGCACGAGACGAGAGGCAGTATCGACGACATAGACCTGGTTGCCGGAGTGAATCGCCGACCGAGGCACGGCAAGACATCCGCTCTGCTTCTCGCCACTCAATTCAACCTCCGCATACATCCCGCTCAGGAGGGGCAGGGTCGAGTCGCCGGGGCTCATCGGCTCACCGACCGTGACCACCACACCGATGGTGCGGGTGGTTGCGCTGACCGTCGCGATGCGCGTGACCTCGCCGCGCCATTCGGCGACGAGGCCGCCACTCTCGATCCGAATGACGGCGCCAATGTCGAGCTCTCGGAGCCTCCGCCCCAGAGCCGCGGGGGTCTCAATGCTGGGTGCCGGTCCGGTGGGAGTCGAGGTCCCCGCGAAGAGCGGCTGGAGTGCGCCCAGAGTGAGCTGCGCCGGTACTTCGGCGGTATCGATGCCGTCGGCCACTCCAAGCGTTTGGCCGGAGGTCACCAGCTCGCTCGGTTGAATCGAGAGCTCCCTTATCCGTATGTCGAAAGGCGCGAAGATCTCCGTTCGTCCCACGTCGAGCCGCGCGCCTTCGAGGCTGGCTTTCGACTCCCGTTCCTGGGCGCGAAGCGCGGCCATGTTGGCCGGTATTTCCCGCAACTGATTTTGCAGAGACTGGACAGCGCTCCTCTGCGCCAATACGTTCCGCTGCGCAGTATCGACGTCGGCCTGGGTTGCGCTCCCGCTTGCAAACAGTGACCGGGTGCGCCTGAGGTCTCGCTCCGCGAGGGTCAGCGACTGCTGCTCTATCTTCAGATTGGCTTCCGCACTTTGGCGCTGCAACTCGAGCTGTCGAATCTGTGCCGCGACATTCTGGAGCGACGCCTGCCGCTGCTGCTCGGTCAGACGGTAGTTTTCAGGATTGATCTGGAGAAGCTTGGTTCCTTTGGGCAGTACCTCACCGACACGGAGGTTCGCGTTCATCTCGACGACTCGACCCGACACCTCTGCGACCAGCTCCCATTCGTAGGCTGCTTGCACGACGCCGTAGCCGATGGCTTTCGGGACAACCGTTCGAGGTCGAACCTCGATGATGCGGACTGGCGTCCCCTGGGAGTCCACCGGCCGCTTCTTCGGGCGAGGCCGACCCGCTCGGACGGCCACCAAGAAAGCGCTCGCTACGATGATGGGGACGAGGAAAGACAAAACGCGCCGGAGACGCAGTCCCTTTGGCGCATTCACTCCGCTTTGCTCGTGTTCAGTCACGGTCGGATACCTGGGTGTTTGCGAATGATTGCAGCCGCTGGAAAAAGTCATCGACCTCGGCCTCGGACAACAAGAGCGCGAAGCGTCCCATGGCCCGCTGGACGTCCAGCAAATCGATGAGGAAGTCGTACACGGCCGTGTTGGTATTGAGTCTGCCCGTCAGTGCCTGGTTCTGGGCATCGACGAGCGTGATGATGTCTTCCTTGCCTCGAGCGTACGCTTCTTGAATCAGGGTCAGGTTTTCGTCGGCGGCATCCGCTGCCTCACGCAAGATGCCAATCGCGGCGTAGGAAGCCCCCGCCTGGTGGAGTGTGCTTCGGAGGTCAGCCTGGATCTGGATGCGCGCGGCATCCAGATCGAGGGCCTGTGAACGGGCTTCCGCTCGCTCTCGACGGATTCGCGCGTATCGCGCGTTTCCTTCCCAGAGCCCCAGGGTGGCGTTGACACCCACCTGCCAGTCGAACGGGTTTTGCGCGAAGATAGCCTGGTCCTCGGCCGATGTACCTTCTCCGCCGGTGGCGATCGCATTGGTCACGCTGCCGCTCACCGACACCCGAGGAATAAACAGCGCGAGCTGGTTGCTCAGCAGGCTTCTCTTCTGCGCGGCGAGCCGAGACGCACCGGCTTTGAGCTCGGGAGCGTAGGTCAAGGCTTCCTGCGCCATGAATTGGCGGAGGATCCGAAAACGCGCCGGACCGTCCATGAAGGCTTGGAGGCGCTCGCCGCTCGCCATCAGCGGAGAGTCCTCGAGCGAGACGTCTTCGAGAACAATCGGCTCCTCGGAGGCGAGGTTCAGGAGTTGAAGAAGCTGGATTTCGGAGATGTTCCGAGAAGCCACAGCATCGATCACGCTCGTCCGGTTGTTGGCGAGCTGATTCTCGAGGCGAACCACCTCGCTTCGAGAGCCCGTCCCGACCTCGACGCGAAGCTGGGCCTGTACGAGCTGGGTTTTCGTGACCTTCAGGTTGTCACGTTGAATCCGCTCCGTGACGCCTGCGCGGAGCACGTTGAGATAACCGATCGAAGCGCTCTGAACGACGTCGAGGACGGCCGTCCGGTTGTCGAAGCGGGTCGCATCACGAAGGTGTCGGTTGATGGACAGCTGAGCCAGAGCCGGCTCGTTGACCACCACTTGGCTCGCCGTTCCAGACCACGAAAGGCTCTGCTCGGGACTGAATCCCGTCGCGCCATCGGGGTCTCTCCAGACACCGTTGATGCTTCCTTCCAGCGCGGGAAGAAGGGCGCCGGTGGCCTCGCGCACGGACTGTTGGCTGGCTTCGAGCCCCTGATCGTTCGCCTGGAGGATCAGGTTGCGTTCCCGAGCCTCCTGAACGACGCCGTAAAGAGTCAACGCCTTGCGGTCCTTGGCTTGGGCTTTGCCGATCAGTTCGGCTTCGCTGATGACGGCCCATGGGAGCGACAAACCAAGCGCCTTCGCGGTTACCACATTGATCACCAGGTTCTCGACCCTCTGGAAACGATAGTCCAAGGTGCCCGGCGACTCGCCGGCCAGGATCGCGTCGGTGTTCACGGCCACGGCGCGGGCAAGACGTTCGCCGTTCTCTGGACCGCCCAGCCCCATGAAGAGTCCGCGCTCCACTTCGAGCCTTCCGATCTGAGAAAAGCTCGGGAGCTGTCTCGCAATGAGTGCTTCGGCCAAAGCCTCGGTGTCCCGAGCGCGTTGCTGCGGGTCAAAGCCCACGTAAACGGCATCGATGTCGGACGGAAGCCCCTGGATGAGGGCCTGCGGGTCTCTTCCCGAAACCACGTGGAGACGGACGCCGACCTTCTCGGCATCCGCCTTCAGCGCGCGCTCCGTGGCCGGGATCGCCTCGAGCAGAGGTCGTGCCATGACATAGGCCAGATGCCGGACCGGTCGGACGCTGAGAAGCGCTTTCAGATCGCGAGATAGTGCCGGCGTGAAGACCACATAGGAAAGATACGACGTGTCCCTATCGACGCTTCGCAGCAGGCGGCTCATCGGTTCCGGGACGAACGGAGCGACGACGGGTTTATCGAGTCGCCCGGCCATGGCGCGCTCGACGGCCGCTGCGGAGCCGATCGGACCGAACGCCCAGATGATGTCGACGTCCGGGTCGGCCAAAGCATCGTCGAGATGTCGAGTCACGGTCCCGAGCGTGAAGTCACCCGTCCGGGCCTTGTTTTTCGGAAAGAGGTTGGGCCCGGTGTGTCCAAAGTTTTCGAGCTCAACCCGTGCCTTCTCGAGGAGGGCGTCAGCGCGCTTCGATGGGCCATCCAGGAGGACCGCGATCCGTTCTTCGCCCTCCGGTTCATCGTCCCGCGATAGGCCCTGGGCGAGCGGTGGACCGTAGAACGTGAGGCCGATGGCCATCAAGACCGACGTTCGGTAGGAGTGGTTGAGGCAGCTTTTCACTTCGTTGCCGACCGTAGCGCCGCGCCATCTCTGGATCGAGCAGTCACCGGTGTTTTCGGGCAAAACACGGGAGCACTCTCCTCCTTTGCCGGATCGGTGTCTGCAGTTCGAGTTGCGTCTGAAGACGTTGGCGTCGAGCCTCGAGTCATCGAAGTGACGGCGGGCTACTCCCGCCGATAGGTTGTTTCGTAGTTCAGAGGGGCGGGTAGTCGCTCTCCCGTCATGTGAACAGACACCGTGAGCTGGTCATGGTCGGGCGTCAGCGCGTATGTCGTGATGCGTTTGGCCT
Organism: Myxococcota bacterium; assembly: GCA_050331295.1. Taxonomy (GTDB): domain Bacteria; phylum Myxococcota; class Kuafuiibacteriia; order Kuafuiibacteriales; family Kuafuiibacteriaceae; genus Kuafuiihalomonas. The sequence continues at coordinate 100,107 of JBHJGZ010000002.1, forward strand.
TTTCAGCCTCGCTCACCACCACGAGCTCTTCGCCGTCTAGCCGGGCCGACAAAGCGCCCTGTGTGCCGTCTTTCTCCACGACGACGGGCTCTGCGCCCAGCTCGAGTGAGACCGAGCCGCCGTCGCGTGAGATTTGGAGTCGGTTGTCCTCGAGATCGATCTTCAGCTTCCGCGGAGGCGTCGTCCGAGCATCAAGGCGCCTTCGGGCCTTTCCTCGAACCAGGCGGGACATGTCTTTGGTGGCCGATTCGACGGCTTGCTTGCGCGCCTCTTCTTGTGGGCCATCGCCATCGTATTCCCACACGCCCGAAAGGGCGTGCCGATCGGATTCGGAGGCCCGCGCATCGGCGACGGCCAGGCCCAACACGACCGCCGTCACGTAGGTCAGGCCCGATTTCAAGAACAGGAATGGTACGTTGGGATTCATCGTTCCGGTCGCCATGGCACAATGGCTCGGTCGTGTGAAAGCTAAGCAGCTCTCGCGCGAGAGTTCGCGGTCTTCATCAGTTGCCAGGAGGCCATGCATCCGACGACCGCAGCCACCGCCAGGGCGGCGAACAAGCCCCGGTAGGCCAGAGTCGGATCGACGCGGTCGAGCATCCAGCCCACGGTGAAGGGCACGAGAATGTCCGGAGTGTAGCCGATCACCGACACCATGCCGACGGCGGCGCCCGTTTGGTGAATCGGGATCGCGGCGTCGCTCAGCATCGCGTAATAGACCCCGCGGAGGCCCCAGGCTGCGGCGCTGCTCATCGCGGCGGCCAACCACAGGCTCCACACCGCGTCCGCTTCCGGCGGGGTGATGGCCAGGATCGCCATCGCGACTCCGAGGACGCTGAGTCCCAAGATCATCGTTCGGCTCGCGCCGATTCGATCCGCGGTCCAACCGGCAGCCACGGCGCTGAAAGGCCCAAACCAGGTTCCGAACACGCTGACCTCGGCCGCTTCCGCTTCGGCCATCTGAAAACCGGCGGCCGCATACCCCGCGAGATTGAAGGTGCCCCAATAGCCGGCGTACGCGCAGAAGACGGCCAGGGCCTGCCACCACACGCTGGGCACTCGAATCACGGCATGCAGGTCCGCGAGGCCCGGCCGCTCATGCGCTGCGACGCCCATATCGGGCACGAAAACCCATGCGAGCGCGGCGGCGATGACGATGGCGGTCGAGTACATCAGGATCACACCCTGGAGCCCTTGCTCGGGGACCGCGAATCGACTGAAGACGGAGAGGGCGATGGATCCCAAAACGGCTCCACAGAGAGCCCGACCTCCGTCCAGGATTCCAAAGGCGCGGCCCTGCCCATCGTTGCTTCCCCACGCGCGCGTGGCTTTGATGAGGGCCGCCCAGAACAGAAGGATGCTCGTGACCCCCAGGCCAGCAAAAAGCGCGAACACCACGCCGTATGGCGGATATGTTGCGAGAAGAAATCCGAGCCCGGCGGTGCCCAGCAAGGACACGGTGAGGAGGGTGCGAGGCGAAAAGCGATCCGCGACCCAACCCCCGGGAAAGTAGGAGATCAGCGCCAAAACGCCGAACGCAGAGCTCAGGGAGCCCAATTGGGTCTGTGTAATGTCCAAAGCGTTCACGAGCGTGTTGCCGTAATCTCGCCGCAGAAAATACGGCAGGGTGTAAATTGCTTCACCACTCATAATTAAACTGGCAATGACCAGCCCACGCCGGATTCTAGGATGGTCGGTCGAAGGGGTGTTCGTTTGGTCAGACGCGGGTTGCATGGACGGGAACGGGAGCAAGGGTCAGTGAAGCAGCTTCGAACGCGCGAGCTCCTATTCGGAGAGAATGCAGCCCGGGCCGACGTCGACCAACCCTGGGAACAGGATAATCAGGCTTGGTGGGACTGGTACGTGTCCTTGGCGGAAAACCCGACGCCATCAGGTCCATTGAGAGCCATCGCCGAGGTCGCATCCGACGCCGTGCGCAGTCTGCGAGAGGTCGAGGACACTCTACGCACGCCGTACGCCGTATCGGAGGACGTCGTCGAGCGTTTCCGACGGGAAGGGTACGTGAAGCTCCCCAATGTCCTGAGCGCCGACGCATGCGCCGTGCTCCGTCGAGCGATGCTCGATTCACTGGAGCGGGAGTTTCGCGTTCATCTCGATGGCGGAGTGAGAGAGCGATTCTTGAGCCTCGAACTGATGTGGCTCCGCGATCCGATTCTACGCGATTACGTACTGAGTCCGCGCATCGCCGGGATTGCGGCCCGCCTCCTGGATGTACCCGCGGTGCGTCTCTATCACGACAACATCCTTTCAAAAGAACCAGGATGTGGACGAACGCCGTGGCACTACGACGATCACCATTTTCCCTTGGATACTCATGATGTGGTCACGGCGTGGATCCCAGCCCAGCCGATTCCGAAGGACATGGGTCCACTGGCTTTCGCGGCAGATATCGACATCTATCGCGCCGTTGCTGACGTCCCATTCAGCAAGACCGACACCTCGTACGACCGAACGATCTCCGAGATCTTTACCGAGCGCGACGTGCCCATTCATGACGACGCGTTCGGCCTGGGCGAAGTCAGCTTTCACCACAACCTGTGCTTTCACACCGCCGGGCCCAACCGGACCCAGCGGAGCCGCCTGGTCCTTGCAAACACCTATTTCGCCGATGGCAGTCGGGTCATGAAGCGACCCACGATGGTTTCGGGCGACTGGCAAAAATTCATGCCCGGAGTCAATCCAGGCGAAGTGGCCAACAGCGACCGGAACCCGATCTGTTGGCCGACAGCGTGATTTACACATGGATACCTATGAGCGCAGTTGCGCCCACTGGAGTGAGTCGGGGCGCGACGAGATGGAGTCGTTTTATGCCCTGGCCTCCGTCGACTATCGATATTTGGCCGAGTCTCGGGACTGGGCAGCGTGGCTCGGCCACCATCAAATCCGCGTAGGCTCGGGGCACCTTCGGCTGCTGGATGTGGCGTGTGGTTCTGGAAAGTTTCCGGCCGCGCTGCTGAAGTACGTCTCCGGCATGGAGCAGGTCGGTGAGGTTTGCTACGACCTCCTGGATCCATCAGCGTTCTCGATTGAAGAGACCCGACGTGTCCTGCGCTCGCCTTTTGTAGCCGAAAACGACATGGCAATCCCCTTGCAGAGGCTCTCCGCCGTCGAGGCCTACGACGTGGCTTGGGCGACCCACGCGCTGTACGCGGTGCCGGTCGCCGAACTCGACGGTGCCCTCGCGCGACTGCTTCGCGCGATGCGACCCGGGGGCGAGATCTTCATCGCCCACGGACACCGAGATGGTCACTACGTCGATTTCTACCGTCGATTCCTGGAAGCGTTCCGCGACGGTCGCGGGACGCCGTACTGTGCAGTCGAGGATATCGTTGCTTCGATCGAGCGTCTCGGAGCGCCGTACGAGGTTCGAACGCTCGAGTACGAGAATGGCGTTGCAGAAAGCGCACGCGATACGGTGGAGGGCTACCTGCAGCGATGCGTCTTTGATGACTCGCTGAGTCTGGACGCGCTCGTCGACCACCCGATCACCGGATCCTACCTCGCGGGATGTCGGCAGGAAGGCCAATGGCGCTTTGCCCAGCGGGTCGGCCTGGTCACGGTTCGCGTGTGAAGTCGGCGGCGATGAATCCCTCGGAGGCAATCATCGAAAGTCCATGGACACGCCAGCTGCGGGCGGGGGTGCGCCCTGGCGACGCTGATTTGGTGAATCATTTGAAGTCGGTTCATCGAGCCCACCCTGGCTTCACGGAGTCCTGCGCGTGGCGATGCCGGAACCGCCGCGGTCTCAACAGCTACCAATGGCTCGCGGGTTTGGCCGCGTTGCCGGCGCGAGTCCGCGTGCTCGATCTCGCCTGCGGCAGCGGCGTGTTGACCGAGCTGTTGTCGCAAGAAGCGCCGTCGGGCAGCGAAATTTTGGGGGTCGACATGTGCTCGGAAGAGCTGGCTCTCGCCCGCACCCGCGTACTCGGTCGGCGCCGGCCGGGACGGCGCGTCGCGGTTCGGTTCCTGGAGGCGATGGCCCAGGATATGGGTTTCTTGGCGGACGCGTCCGTGGACGTGGTGCTCTGTCATTGGGCGCTCACGCTGGTGTCGCCCCTCGAGCCGGTGTTGGCGGAGGTGGCGCGGGTGCTGAAGCCCGGCGGCGTGTTCGGGTCCATCGTCGACGGCGACATGGCCGCTGCTCCGGGCTATGGCGAATTGAACGACACGATCTACGCCTGGGCCCAGCGCGCGTGCCCGGGCTACGGCGGCGTCGACCTCGGGGACCCGCGCGTCCGCTGTGCGTCGACGCTGGTCCCGCTGATGAAGCAGTTTTTTGTCGACGCGAAGGTGGGGGTGGAGTCCGACGTCGTTCGGTTGAAAGGACCGCCCACGGAGCTGGCCGAAGCGGCCATCGGCTTTTTCTATGCCTCCTATGTGGTCCGCCAAGACGAGCGACCCGCTTTGCATCGAGCCGTCGAGCGCTTCTTTGCAAGCCGTCGCAACTCGGACGGCACCGCGGAGTACGCGATGCCCATCCGACTCATCCGCGTCGACACGCACCCGCCCACGCCAAAAACCTGAAGCGCTCATCAACGCCATCGAAATGCTCTTGGTGGCCGCGGGAGAAAGCGTTGCTGGAGTCCCGGTGAGGTCGGCATCGTAGACCTAGCCAAGCATCTCGACCATCAAAAGTGGTCTACAGCCACTTCGGAACTGGCGTCGTGGGTCTACTCGGCGAGGGTTGCCGCGGCGGTGAGGGCGGTCGCTCCGTCGGGGCCGAGGGCCTCGAGTTCCACTTCGGCGCTACGCGGTCGACCGATGAGATGCAGCGGCGCCAAGTCGAACAAGGGCGCCTTGCCGCGAAACCGAAACGTTTGAAGCGCCCGGGCTTCGTTTCGACGGACCAGATCCGCCAAAAGGACCGCCACCAGCGGTCCGTGCACCACCAGCCCCGGATAGCCTTCTTCCTTGTTGGCGTAGTCTCGGTCGTAGTGGATGCGATGCGCGTTGAAGGTCAGGGCGGAGAAGCGGAAGAGAAGACGGGCGTCCGGGACCACCTGTCGCGACCAAGCTCTTGGTTCAGGCTCGATGGTGGCGACGGTGGGCGCGGGAACCGGCTGCCCCGGCTCGCGATAGACGATGTCCTGCTCTTCTTCGATGCAGAGCTCTTCGTCCTGGTGAAAGGCGTATGACACCTTCACGAAGGCTAGGTTGCCGGAACGGCCTTCCTTGAGCTCCACGTTCCGGATCGTATCCGTCCGCTGCGCGGTCCGACCGAGGACCAGAGGACGGTGAAAGGCTACCCGCGCGCCTGCGAACATCCTTCGCGGAAGCGAAATGGGCGGCATGAATCCTCCACGCTCCGGATGGCCATCGACGCTGAGACGCGCCTGCGGCGCGGTGGCCAGGAAGTAAAACCAGTGCCACAGCGGAGGCAGCGGGGCACCTGGCTCGATCCTCAGCTCGTGCGCATCCAGCATCGCCGCCGCGGCTCGGGCTGGCCAAGGCGAGAGATCGGACTCGACGCTCTGCGTCTTGCCGATCCAGTCGGAAAACTCGTTTTCGGCGCCTACCATCGCCACAACCGTTTCGTTAGCATGCCGCCGGGTTGGACGAAAACGGCGGCACAGTTGAACCCGCGCTCCCGATGCGCGGAATTCGCGTCATGGACGTGGGCACGTTCATGGCGGGTCCCCACGCCGCATCCATCTTCGGCGAATTTGGTGCCGAGGTCCTGAAGATTGAGCATCCCAAGGGTGACCCGATGCGTCGCTTCGGAAGCCGAACGTCGCACGACGACCTGAGCCTGCCGTTCCTGTCGGAGGCCCGGTGCCGCAAGTCCGTCACCGTCGACATTCGAAAGCCGGAGGGTGCGGCCATTTTCCTGAAGCTGGTCAGCAAGTCCGACGTCCTCATCGAGAACTTCCGACCCGGGACGCTGGAAGAATGGGGTCTCGGTTGGGACGTCCTCCGGGAAGCCAACCCGGGCCTCGTGTTTTTGCGAGTGTCGAGCTACGGGCAGACCGGGCCCTATCGGCGCCGCTCCGGCTTCGCCCACATTGCCCACGCGTTTTCGGGCTTGTCGTACCTGTGTGGCTTTCCGGGAGAGACGCCAGTGGTTCCGGGCACGGTCCCCCTCGGAGACTACATGGCCGGTCTCTACGGGGCGATCGGTGTTCTGATCGCGCTCCGTCACCGAGAAAAGAGCGGAAAAGGACAGGTCATCGACGTGGCGATCTTCGAATCGATCTTCCGGACGCTGGAGGAGATCGCGGGCGTGTACGGCCTGCACGGCAAGGTCCGCGAGCGTGAGGGCGCCGGGAGCTTCGTTGCGGTGCCCCACGGCCACTTCAGGACCAAGGACGACAAGTGGGTGGCCATCGCGTGCACCACCGACCGGATGTTCGAGCGTCTCGCCGGCGCGATGGGCCGGCCCGAGCTGGCCAGCCTCGAGATGTACGGACCGCAGATGAAGCGGCGCGCGGCCCGGGATGAGGTCAACCAGCTGGTGGTCGACTGGGTCGAGACGCTGGACCGGGAGGAGTTCATGCAGGTCTGTCTGAGCGCCCAAGTGCCCTGCGGCAAGTTGAACAGCATCGCCGACATCTTCGAGGACGAGCACTTCGAGGCGAGGGGCGTGCTGGCGAGCATCGAGGTGCCCGGTGTCGGTGAGGTCGTCGTGCCCAACGTGATCCCACATCTGTCCAAGACGCCGGGCCGCATCACGAACCTCGGCCCGGAGCTGGGAAGCGCGACGGTGGAGATCCTCGAGACTCTGGTAGGCCTTTCTTCGGAGGACATCGAGCAGCTCCGGACGCGGGGAATCATTTGAAGGTTGAGATGGAAAACGTGTCGACGATGGAGCAAACCGAACTGCCTCTGGCCGGCATCCGCGTCATCGACATGGCGACGGTCATCGCAGGGCCCTACGCGGCCTCGATCCTGGGAGAGTTCGGGGCCGACGTCATCAAGATCGAAAAGCCCGATGAAGGTTGCTCGCTCCGTCGATTCGGCACCCCGACCGCCATCGGGGACACGCTGACCTGGATGAGCGACGCTCGCAACAAACGGTCCGTGGCCCTCGATCTTCGGACCCCAAAGGGATCCGCCATCGTCAAGCGATTGGTCGAGTCATGCGATGTCCTCGTCGAAAACTTTCGCCCCGGCACCCTGGAGAAGTGGGGAATTGGGTGGAACGTTCTTCGGGAGATCAATCCCCGCCTCGTGATGTTACGGGTCACCGGATACGGACAGACCGGGCCCTACAAAGACCGGCCCGGTTTCGCGCGGGTGGCGCACGCGGTCGGAGGCCTGGCCTATCTCGCGGGAATGCCGAAGGGCGTCCCCGTGACCCCCGGGTCGACGACCCTCGGTGACTACATGACGGGTCTTTATGGGTGCGTGGGCATCCTGATGGCCCTGCGTCATCGAGACGCGACAGGCGAGGGCCAGTACATCGATGCCGCCCTCTACGAGTCCATCTTCCGATGCACGGCGGAGCTCGCCCCGGCCTACGGGATGTATGGCGTGGTTCGCGAGCGCCACGGTCCGCATGACAACAACTTCGCGTGTCCGAACGGTCATTTCCCGACCAGCGACCGCCAGTGGGTCGCCATCAGCTGCGTGACCGACGAGCTCTTCGCCCGGCTCACGAGGGCGATGAGCCGACCGGACCTCGCGGCAGACCACGTGTACGGCAAAAAAGAGCTCCGTCTCGCACACCACCACGACGTGAACGAGATCGTCCGAGACTGGTGCGGCTCGCTGAGCCGCTCCGAGATCCTGGAGCGGTGCTACGCCGCCCGGGCGCCGGCTGGGCCATTGAATACCATCGCGGACATCTTCGGCGATCGTCAGTTTCACGCCCGCCGCATGCTGATGGCCATCGATGACCCGGACCTTCAGGAGACCGTCATCGTCCCCGCCACCATCCCGCGACTTTCGGAGACACCGGGGACGATACGCCATCTGGGGCCCCGCCTCGGCGCGCACACCGAGGAGGTGCTGAGAGAGGTCCTCGGCCTCGACGAAGCCGAGATCTCTCAACTGAAGGAAGAGCACATCATATGAGCGACGGAATTCTCTCTGGCCTTCGCGTCGTCGAGGGCAGCGCATTCGTGGCCGCTCCCCTCGGGGGCATGAACCTCGCCCAGCTCGGTGCTGATGTCATCCGGTTCGATCCCATCGGAGGGGGGCTCGACTACGGCCGGTGGCCTCTGGGTCCCGACGGCAAGCAGAGCCTGTTTTGGGCCGGGCTCAACAAGGGAAAGCGGTCCATCGCCGTCGACCTTCGACACGACCGTGGACGAGAGTTGCTGACCCGACTCATCGGTCTATCCGGTCCCGAGAACGGTATCTTCAGCACCAATTTCCCCGCTCGGGGCTGGCTCGCGTACGAGGCCCTGAAGGCGCACCGCGAAGACCTCATCATGGTCAATCTGGTCGGTCGCCGCGACGGTGGCTCGGAGGTGGACTACACCGTCAATCCGCAGACCGGCTTGCCGTCGATGACCGGACCCGAGAACTCCTCGGCGCCGGTCAATCACGTCTTGCCGGCCTGGGACCTCATCACCGGCCAGATGATCGCGATGGCGGTGCTCGCAGCTGAGCGGCACCGACGGATTCACGGGACCGGGCAGTTGGTTCGGGTCGCCCTCAAGGACGTGGCGCTGGCGACCCTCGGGCACCTCGGGATGCTGGCGGAGGCGACCTTCCAATCGGTGGATCGTCCGAAACAGGACAACTACCTTTACGGGGCGTTCGGGCGAGACTTCGAAACCCTGGACGGCCAACGGATCATGGTTGTCGGACTCACGCCCTCCCAGTGGAAGTGCCTGCAGAAGGCGACCGGTCTCGGCCCTCGGCTGTCCGACCTGGGCGAACGACTGGGACTCGACCTCGACGAACAAGGAAACCGGTTTCGAGCGCGCCGCGAGATCGCCGATGTGCTCGCATCTTGGGTACACGCGAGGACGCTGGACGAGATCCAATCCCTTTTCTCGGAGCATCGAGTGACGTGGGGACCCTATCGAACGGTGCGCGAGACCTTGCGTACGGACCCGGACTGTTCATCCGACAATCCGATGTTCGACATGGTGGAGCAGCCGGGCATCGGTCGGTTCCTGGTGCCCGGTCATCCGCTCGAATTCAGCCAGGTAGCCAGGGTGCCCGCCGCTCCCGCGCCTCGGCTCGGCCAACACACCGACGAGATATTGCTCGAACTGCTCGGCCTGTCCGAAGCAGAAGTCGGTCAACTGCACGATGATGGGGTCGTGGCCGGTCCCGCGTCCTCTGAATAGACCGAGATGAGGAAGGATTGAAAATGAAACTCCACCGCAACTTCTACAAGCCCCTGGCCCTCGGGGCTCCCGAACCCTACCGAGAGCTTCCGGTCCGCCCGGAGCGCATGGTTCATTTCTTTCCTCCCCACGTGGAGAAGATCAGGGCCAAGGCACCGGAGCTGGCGCTCAAGGTCGACGTCATGTGCGGGAACCTGGAGGATGCGATTCCGGTCGACGCCAAAGAAGCAGCCCGACAAGGCTTCATCGAGCTCGGTCAGAACCTGGACTTTCGCGATACCGGGCTGTGGGTTCGGGTGAATGCGCTCAACAGCCCATGGTTTCTGGACGACGTCATGCAGATCGTCGCGGCGCTGAAGGACAAGCTCGACGTCGTGATGATCCCCAAGGTGGAGGGTCCGTGGGACGTTCATTACGTCGACCAGCTCCTGGCCCAGCTGGAGGCTCGGCATCAGCTGAAGAAGCCTATCTTGCTTCATGCCCTGCTGGAGACGGCCGAGGGGGTTCAGAACGTCGACGCCATCGCGCTGTCCAGCCCGCGGATGCACGGTCTGAGCCTGGGGCCAGCGGATCTGGCTGCTTCCCGGGGGATGAAGACCACCCGCGTGGGGGGTGGACATCCGGGCTACGGTGTTCTGGCGGATCCCGGTGAAGGTGAGCGCGCCTTTTCGCAGCAGGATCTCTGGCACTACACCATGGCCAAGATGGTGGACGCGTGCAGCGCCGCTGGCATCGGCGCATTCTATGGTCCGTTCGGGGACATCCGGGACGAGGCCGGATGTGAGGCACAATTCCGGAACGCTTTCTTGATGGGGTGTGTCGGCGCTTGGTCCCTCGCTCCCAACCAGATCGCCATCGCCAAGCGCGTCTTCAGCCCTGAGGTGGATGAGGTGCTCTTCGCCAAGAAGATCCTCGATGCCATGCCGGACGGCTCCGGCGTGGCCATGATCGACGGCAAGATGCAGGACGACGCCACCTGGAAGCAGGCCAAGGTCATCGTCGATCTTGCGCGTCTGGTTGCCGAAAAGGACCCCGACCTCGCCGAGGCCTACGGGTTCTGAGGGATGCCATGAGCAAGACGCGGCCCGGTAACTACTTCGATGACTTTCATGTCGGTCAGGAGATCGTGCACGCCACGCCGCGTACGGTGACCGAAGGCGATGTCTCCGTGTACGCATCGCTCTTCGGGCCCAGGTTCGCGCTGGGCTCTTCGTCGATGTTTGCGAAAGCGTTCGGGCTCCCGCGATCACCTGTCGACGACCTGCTCGCCTTCCACATCGTGTTCGGCAAGACGGTGCCGGATATCTCGCTGAACGCCATCGCCAATCTGGGCTACGCCGCCGGCCGCTTCGGCGCCCTCGTCTTCCCCGGCGACACGCTGTCCACGACCTCCCGCATCACCGGTCTTCGGCAGAACAAGAACGGCAAGACGGGGGTGGTGTACGTCCGGTCGACGGGCGTCAACCAGCGGGGAGAGATGGTGGTGGAGTACGACCGCTGGGTGATGGTCCGAAAGCGGGACCTCGATGCTCCGGCTCCGGAGCCGGTGGTCCCTGAGCTCCCACCCATGGTGGCCACCGACCAACTCGTGGTGCCCTACGAGGTCTCGGAGGGTTGCGACCTTCGGCTCGCGGGGAGCGACCAACTCTGGGACGATTACGAGGTCGGCGAGAAGATCGACCACGTCGACGCCATGACCATCGAGGATGCCGAGCACATGATGGCGTGCCGCTTGTTCCAGAACACCGCCAAGGTGCACTTCAACCTTCACACCGAGAAGGAAGGCAGGTTCGGCAAACGGATCATCTACGGGGGCTACATCATCAGCCTCGCCCGGGCCCTCTCGTTCAACGGCCTCGCCAATGCTCATTCCATCGCTGCCATCAACGGCGGGCGGCACACGGCGCCCGCCTTCGGCCTGGATACGGTCTATGCGTGGTCGGAAGTTCTGGGCAAGGAGGCCCTGCCCGGTCACGCCACCGTTGGCGCGCTCCGCATCCGAACGGTGGCCACCAAGGACCGACCGTGCTCAGACTTCCCCTATCAACTGGATGACGGCACCTACGATCCATCGGTGCTCCTCGACTTCGACTACACGGTCTTGATGCCGCGGCGCCGCTGAGCCGCGAAGAAGTGATCCGCCATGAGAGATCGCGACACCGTCGTGGCCCTGGTCGGGCAGGGGGTCGATACTTCCCGGATCGCCCGGGCCCTGCGAGAGATCGGGTTGGGCACCGGTCGGCGATTCCGCACCTTGGCCGTGGTCGAGGCCCAGGGCTCGGGGAGTATCGTCCAGCGAAGCGCCGACGATGTGGTCGAGCTCCCGGAAGGACTCCGACTTCATCAGGCCAATGAGGTCGCGCCGCTCCTCGCGGCCCATGGTGTCACCGCCGTGGTTCCCGGCCTGGGAAGCGGTGAGCCGATCTTTCCTTGGGCCAAGCGGGTCAAGGCCGAAGGGTGGCGCTTCATCGGGCCCAGCGTGGCGAGCCTGCGGCGATGGCTCGAGCCGTTGCGCCTTCGGCAGACGGCCCAGTCGCTCGGCATCGCGACCGTACCGTGGAGCGGCAAGGTGCTTCACAGTCTCGACGAGGTCAAAGTGCACGCCGCTCGGCTCGGCTTCCCGGTGCTGCTGCGGGCGCCGACCGCCGTGCAGACCGGGCTCGGGGTTGCGAGAAGCGCGAAGGAGCTCGAGACCACCTTCGCGGCCGCCGTCGAGCGCTCGGCGCAGGCCGCTGACTCGAATGCCGGGGGTGTTCTCCTGGAGCGCCTGCTTCCAGGCGTTCGGCGCCTGGAGGTCCCGGTGGTGAGCTTCCCCGACGGACGACGGTGGATCCTCGACGTCATCGATGCCTCCCTTCGGCGACGAGACGGGTCTGTCATCGTCGAGGCGCCGGCGCCAGGACTCGATGTTGCAATTCAGCGGAAGGTCCGAGCCGCGGCGGCGCAGTTTGCCGAGGTGCTTCGTCACGAGCACGTGGGCACGATGGCGTTTCTGTACCGACCGGGTACGGCCGAGGTTACGTTTCTGGGCTACGACTTTGGTCGGGGTGGAGAGCATGCGGCCGCCGAGATGCTCCGAGGCATCGATCTCGCGAAGCTTCGGGTCGCGCTCGGCCTCGATCTTCCACTCCCCCGGGGCGGTCCGCCCGAGCCACGCGGCCACGCGATGGCCGCACAGTTGCGGGTCGAGCCCTCCGAATCCCATCCGATCCTCATGCACTTCCGGCCCGCCTCCGGACCAGGGGTCCGGACGGATTCCGACGCGAGGGCTGGAGATCGTCTGTCGCCCCAGGCCGCGGTGGCCGAGATCATCGCCCACGGAACGGACCGTTGGGAGGCGCTGGCCCGCTTGCGAAGCGCTCTGGCCGAGTCCGCTTACATCGTGAGGGGCGGCGAGACCTCGATGTCGGCGCTCTTGCACGTCACACGCTCGCCCGAGCTCGAGGCTGGGCCGGTCGTCGTGGACTGGTGGATCGAACAACTCCGCGAAGGCGAGCTCCGGTCCCGCCAGCACGTGGCGGAGGCTCTCCTCGTCGCCGCCGCCGACACCCATGCGGTGGGCCATGTGGCGGACCGCGAGGCCTTCGTAGCCTCGGCCGCCCAGGGCCGACCCGCTACGCGCCCGCCGACCAGCCGGGCGGTCGAGCTCGAGCTCGACGGAGAGGTTCACGGGCTCGTGGTCACCGCCCTCGATATCGATCGCTACGAAGTGCTGACAGACGCGGGTCGGGTCCAGCTTCGTTTCGAGCGAGGGATGGGTCGGGAGCGCGTCCTGATCTGTGGAGGTACGCGCTACGCCATCACCACGAGCCGGACCGACCGGGTTCACGAGGTGCTGGTAAACGGTGAGCCCTACCGTATCCGCCATCTGCCGGGAGGTGTGGTGCGCGCCGACTTCCCGGCCATCGTCGTGGGTGTGGACGTGGCCGAGGGCGAGCAGGTGGCGGCGGGCGACCCCGTGGCCACCTTGGAAGCCATGAACATGGAGCTGGTCGTGGCTTCCAAGCACAGCGGTCGAGTGCGAAAGGTCCTGGTGCAGCGAGGCCAACAGGTCAGCCCGTCGCAGCCTCTGGTGTGGCTCGAGAGCGCCCGATCTCGAGCCGACTCGGAGCGAAGCCGGGTGGATTTTGGGATACTGGTACGTCGCTCTGCGCCGCCCCCGCCGCTCGACGTTCTGCAGTCTTTCTTTCGCGGCTTCGATGTGGCCTTGGACTCGGCGCAAGAAGCGGCCCAGGTTCTCGACCCGGCCAGCGACCTTGGACCACTCGTCGCTGCATTCATCCGGCTCCTGGAGCTGGGACCCGCCTCACCCGAAATCGAGGATGCTCCCGACGGGGGGGTGCGCCTCGGCTACGGCGAATTCGTGGCAAGCTTCCTGACGACCTGGGATGCTCGGAATCTTCCCCAGAACTTCCTCTCGCGGCTGCAGGAGGCGGCCGAAGCCTACGGCGCGACGAGCCTCGAGCGAACGCCGGAACTCGTCGAGGCGTTGTTCCGACTGCACATGGCCATGGCCCGTCGATCCGAGCTCGTCGTGTGTCTTCTCGGGCTGCTCGGCCGACAGCTCGAGATGAGCCCCGCGCCGGAGCTCGGCTACGCGTACCGTGGTCTTCTGGACCGCTTGATCGCGCTGACGCAATCCATCCTGCCGGAGGTGTGTGAGACGGCGCGTGCGGTCCAGTTCCGGCTGTTCGATGGTCCCCACCTCGCTCGGCTCCGGGCCGGGTATCTCGAAGAGATGGAGGCCGCAACGCGCCAGCTGGAGGAAGGCCCATCCCGAGAAGCCATAGAGCGCTTGATCTCGGGACCTCTGACCGTCACCAGCCGCCTGATGCAGAGGGGCGCCAACTCCGCCCTGCGGGCGGCGTCTCTCGAAGTCCTCCTCCGAAGGTACTATCGAAGCCGTCAGCTGTCAGGCTCCGACATCGAAGTCCTGGATCCTGACGGTCCTCTCCTCTGCGCGGCCATCGCGGCGGACGGACCGGGCCACGACCGCACCATCGTCGGTTGGCTGGGCGACCTGCCGGGGCTCATCGCCTACGGCAGCGTTCTGCGGGGCGCGCTGGAACGCCTCTCTGGACCGGTGGGACTCGAGCTGGCGATCGTGCGCAGCGACACCGCGCCTCACACCGAAAGCCACCTTCGAGGTGTGCTCTCGGAGCTTCATCTTCCGCCGTGCGTCGACCGCGTGGTGTTCATCCTCGGACCCTCCCCGGACGACGACGGAGCGTCCAACACCAGCGCAGCATGCCCGACCTTCGTCCGAGGCATCGAAGGCTTCGCGCCTCATCTGGCGGGGAGCGTGCATCCGATGACGGCCGAGCGTCTCGGCATCGACCGCCTCTGCAACTTCGATCTGGAGCTCGTCGCCGCCGACGGCGACATCCATGCCTTTCTCGGGACGGGGAAGGGCCAACCGGAGGACCGACGCATCTTCGTGCACGCAGAGGTTCGGGACCTCACCGCCGTTCGTGACGACGCGGGTCGACTGATGGGCTTTCCGGAGCTCGAGCAGGTTTGCGCGGAAGCGCTGGCCTTGCTGCGCCGGATTCGACGACGAAGCTCGCGACGGGGGCGAGCCGAGAGCAACCGACTGGAGATCACCTTGAGGCCGCCCATCGGTCAGGACCGGCAGGGCCTCGCCGATACGGTGCGAGACTTCGCGCCGGCGGCCATCGGTCTTGGCCTGGAGGAGATCCGCGTCAACGCGCGGGATCAAAACGGAGAGCAAAGCGTCTTTCGCCTGCTCAATCCCTCCGGTCTTGGAGTGGAGGTTCTGATCGAGCGGCCCAGCTCGTCGCCCATCCCGTTGATGTCGAAGTATGAGCAAAAGGTAGCCCAGCTTCGTCGACGGGGCTTGACCCACCCCTACGACCTCGCGCGACGGCTCACCCCCGACGAGGAAGCCGCGTCCCCGGCGCTCCCCCGGGGGCACATGGAGGAGCTCGACCTCGATGACGAGACCGGCACACTGCTTCCGGTGGATCGACCGCCGGGAGAGAACGTCAGCAGCATCATCGTCGGCCGCATCACCACGTTCACCGAGGCGTACCCGGAAGGCATGACGCGCGTCGCGTTGTTTGGCGATCCGAGCCAGGCCATGGGCTCTTTGGCCGAACCGGAGTGTCGAAGGATCATCGCGGCGCTCGATCTGGCCGAAGAGCTGGATGTCCCTTTGGAGTGGTACGCGATTTCCGGCGGCGCCGAGATCTCCAAAGAAAGCGGCACCGAGAACATGGACTGGATCTCGGCCGTGCTCCGGCGAATCATCGACTACACGCAGAAGGGCCGCGAGCTGAACGTGGTGGTGTGCGGAATCAACGTAGGGGCCCAAAGCTATTGGAACGCCGAAGCCACCATGCTCATGCACACCAAGGGCGTCCTCGTGATGGTCCCCGGGTCCGCCATGGTCGTGACCGGGAAGCAGGCGCTCGATTTCTCGGGAGGCGTCTCGGCGGAGGACAACCTCGGCATCGGAGGCTACGACCGGATCATGGGGCCGAACGGTCAGGCCCAATACTTCGCCGAAAACCTGATCTCGGCCGGAAAGGTGTTGCTCCGGTACTACGCCCACAGCTACCGGGCGCCCGGAGAACGGTTCCCGCGCCGACGCCACACCTCGGATCCGGTGGATCGGGACGTGTGCACATCACGTCACGGTCCCGCTGAAGGCTCCACCTTCGCGACGGTGGGCGAGGTGTTCTCCCGCGAGCACAACCCAGGTCGCAAGCGCCCCTTCGATATCCGTTCGATCATGCGGGCGGTGGCGGATCAGGACCACCCCCCTCTCGAGCGATGGCGCGACATGCGCGACGCCGAAACCGTGGTCACGTGGGACGCCCATCTCGGAGGTCGACCGGTCGCGCTCCTCGGCATCGAGTCGCGCCCCATCAAGCGGATGGGGCTCATTCCGGGGGACGGCCCGAAGATGTGGACCGCGGGCACCTTGGTGCCTCAGTCCTCTCGAAAGATGGCGCGCTCCATCAACGCGGCCAGCGGGAATCGGCCCTTGGTCGTCCTGGCCAACCTGTCTGGCTTCGACGGGTCTCCGGAGTCGATGCGGAAGTGGCAGCTCGAGTACGGAGCCGAGATCGGTCGGGCCATCGTCAATTTCGATGGCCCCATCGCGTTCACCGTCGTGTCCCGATTTCACGGTGGGGCCTTCGTGGTCTTTTCCAATCGTCTTCACGAGAACATGGAGACCTTCGCGGTCGAAGGCAGCTACGCCTCGGTGATCGGAGGCGGTCCTGCGGCGGCGGTCGTCTTCGCGGGAGAGCTGAGCAAGCGCATTGCGGCCGACCCTCGGGTGGTCGAGGCGGAGGAACAGGTGAAGCGGTCATCCGGGCCCGGAAAGGCGGAAGCGGGGGTGCGGTTGAGGCAGGCACGGGGATCCGCCCACGCCGAGCACCTCGCCCAGCTCGCCAAGGAATACGACGACACCCACTCCGTCGCCCGCGCCCAACGGGTGGGATCGGTCCATCACATCATCGCGCCCGAGCGCCTTCGTCCCGAGCTCATCGCCGCCGTGGAGCGGGGGATCGAGCGGACGCTGGCCGGCCGCTGCGGCGGGTGATGCCGATGCGCGTCAGGGGCGGCAGCTGGGCGAGAACCAGAAGTACCGCCTGAAGAGGCGACGGTCCTCCGAGTCGAGTCGGCCATCGTCGTTCAGGTCGGCCACGTCGAGCCGCCCTCTGAAGAAGGCGCGCCAGAACGCGAAGAAATCGTCAGCGTCGAGCCGGCCGAAGGGTGCCGCGACATCGGCTGGATTACAGACCGTCCCCGCCGGCGCGTTGTTCGCGGCCAGCGACACCGTCAAGGTATCGGCGTAGACGCGCCGCTCGGTATCGGCGCTCACGTCGTACTCGCCGGCCGCCGTGACCGAGATGGATGGGAAGCTGTACGCTGGGCTGAACTCGACCCGGCCGTAACCCAGCTCTCCGCCGTCGCGATAGATGTTCACCTCGAGGTGGCCGTAGTGCTTGCCGCCCGACACCAAGGTCGTGGACCCGTCGGTTTCGGCGACCCACGTCTCGGGCTCACTCTGGTCGGCTGTCCATTCACTGAAGGGATTGGCACCGCCGAGGGTCTGTGTGACCTCGTCGAACACGCTGCCGCGCAGTCCGTCTCCGGCGACGCCGACGTCGTAGTAGTGGACACCGACGCCGTCGCCGTCACCGTCCACGAAGGACCGCTCGAACATCTCGCTGTGACCGCTGAAGACCGCGATCACTCCATACGCCTCGAACATCGAGTGGTACTGCCGAAGCGGTGTACCGCCCTGACCGCTCGACTGTGGGCTCGACATCGGAAATCCGTGGACCCCCGAGCTGTATGGGACGTGATGAAACTGCACGAAGATGATCTGTCCTTGGTCTCGGGCGCTCTCGAGCTGATCTTCGACCCAGTTCCACTGCTTTGAGCCGGGGTTGAAGTCCGCAAGGTCGTCGAATCCCGTCGCACGGTAGTCGGCCGCGGTGAAGTTTGACTGCGTGTCGGTATCGAGGGCGGCCGGATCCCTTCTCTGCTGGTCGGGCTCGCCGTTGGAGGTATCTAGAGTGAGGACTGTGACCGGACCGTAGTCCTGTCGATAGAAGTTGTCTTCGAACTCGGGAAAGCCGTTCGAAGGATTGTCGAAATAGGCGCGGAACTTGGCGCGACCCACGGCTGGAGAGTTGTCGCCCGAGGTCGGGTCGACGGTATAGCCGCCGTTGACCGCCCCGAAATTCTCCCAGTTACCGAGGGCAGGAAGGATCGGGAAGAAACTGAGCGGGCTCGCGTAGACCCCGGCGTTGTGCCGGAAGAACTCGTCCCAGCCGAGCTGGTAGCCACCGCCCTGAACCAGGTCTCCGGGCATCACCAGGAAGTCCGGGCGGCGTTCCTCCACGATGCCCAGGTTCGCCAGATAGCCCTCCGTCTCGGTCAGGGGGTAGTCTTCTCGACCGGCCGGTCGCCCCACGCTCGACGGGCTCTGGGCGCCGGTCGACCAGTCCCGCTGGTTCGTGTTGCCTCTTGGTTCGGTCTCCGCGTCGGAGAACGCGATGAAACGAATGTGGTCCCAGCGGCGGGCGCGAGGTGCCGTCTTGAAGCTTCCAAAGAACAGCTCCGGTCCCTGCTCGACGACATAGAGGTACTCGGTGTTGGGGGCCAGTCCGCGCACGTGGACCGCGTGTTTGAAGTTGTCGTTGGAAAGGACGATGTAACCTTGCTCCGCAGCTTGGTCGAGCTCGCGCTGGTCGTATTGGAGGATCGTCAGCTCTTCGGGTGACGAGTGATAGAACCGAGGCCAACGGAGGTGTCCTCCGTAAACCTTCAGGGTTCCGGGAACGTTCGTGTCCGTGAGCCACTGGATGAGCATCCCGTCCGAGGAAGGTTGCTGGAGGTATGGATTCACGCGAAACGCGGAAGAGGTTTCGGACGGTTGGGAGCCATCCTCCGCCCGGGCCGCCGAGGTCGGCAGCGCGAAGATCACGACGGACAAGCCGATCGCGAGACTCGAGGTGTGGGCTTGATCTATCACTCGCATTCTCTACTCCTGGTCAGTTGAGCCGTTGAAGGAACGCGACCGCCTTATGTCGCATCTCGAAGCGCAACAAGCTGGCCTTTTTTGATTGCGTGTATTGCCACGCCGTTGACTCGCTCCTGCCTTCGAGGCCCGTCACTCGAACGGATGCTTGATCATCGTTTCATACGAATGATGCTCGAGGACCACTCTGCTGACACAAAGGCGTGGCAGGTCCGCACAAACGCGCAACGTCGCCTGAGGCCGATTCTCCTCAGCCGAGGTCGGCGGCGATGGTGCGAATGGCTTGGGAGAAGGCGCGCATGTGCCGGGGTGTGTTGAAGAGATTCGGTGAGATGTACACGCCGTCGTCGGGACCGGGGGCATTTCCAAACGTGAATATCCTGAACTTCTCGCGCAGGATTTTGGTCAGCTCGAGGCCGGTGATTCCGTCCACCGCCACCCGCGCGAGGCCCGTTCGCAGGGCAGGGTTGCGTTCGGTGATAAACCGGACGCCCTCGACACCTTCGAGATCGGCCTCGGCCAACTCGGAGAGGTAGCGCATGCGGGCCGCTTTGTTCTCCGGCCCGACCTGCTCATAGAAGTCGAGCGCCTGGGCGATGGCTGCAACAGTGGGCCCGCTCCGGGTCCCGACCGACTCGAACTTTCGGACATCCTGTGGATCATGACGGACACCGTACAGAGGCCAGAGCTCCTCGATGCGATCACCACGAACGTATAGCGCGCCAGTCCCGAGGGGGGCAGTGAGATGCTTGTGAAGCGAGGTCGCGTAGTAGTCACATCCCAATTCGCGAACGTCGATGGGGATATGGCCAAAGGTGAGCGCACCATCACAGAGAAGTCGAGCGCCGCTCCGGCGACCGAGGTCTGATAGCGCCTTGATCGGAAGAACGAATCCCCACCCATCGGTGAGATGACTCGCAACCAGCAGCTTCGTTCGTTGGGTCATCATCGCCGCAAAACGGGAGACGACATCATCGGCGCTGGGAGAGAGCGGAAGGTCCACGAGCTTCGCCACAATCCCGTGTCGGGCGGCACGTTGCTCGAAGATGGCTCCAGCGTAGAAGTCGTCGTAACGACTGATCAACACCTCATCACCGCGCTGTAGGTCGAGACCCCAGGCCACGATGTTGAGTCCTTCGGTCGTATTTCTCGTAATCGCTAATTCGGTTTGGTCACAGCCAAAATGGTCAGCGAGCCGTTTCCGAATCTGCTCCTTATGGGCGAGAAGCCTATAGTTGTGTGGCCGTGGCGCGGACGAGGTCAGCGCGTTGAAGGTAGATAGTGCATCGGTCACGGCCGAAGGATGCGGGTTGTTTCCGCCACCGTTCAGGATGATGTATCTGCCATCGAGGTTGTACGCTCCGGCTATCAGCTTCCAAAATGGTTCATCCCGCGCGAGGGCGTCGGGCGAGCTGCGTTTGGGCTTTGGGGCTGCTCTCGCCATCGTCGCCGCGTGCGTCGCAAGCGCGACGCCACCGGCGGCGATGAAGGCTTCTCGTCTCGTGAGCATGAAGATCTCCTCGGTTTGGATAGTGCATTGGGTTGAGCCATCTGTTGCTCTCTGATCCGAGTGTTCAGTCGGTGCAGATGATGGTGTAGGCGGTTGGCGACCGTCCGCTTGTGATTTCGGGCTTGTCTCTCGTGTCTCTTTTGGCCCTCGAGCCGAGCGACTTCTTGGTGGCAGTCGGGGCCTCTTGGACGTCGCGGTCGCCCAAGTTCCTGGGTGAGGCCCTTCGCTCGAAGCATACAAACTCGAAATCGCGACCCGGTCGCCACTCTGTATCGACACTCTGTATCGAGATCAGGCGGCGGTCGTTCGTTCACGGAGGCGCGGGGTGACCCGTACTCGCCGTCCGGTAGCCCTTTTCATGATTGCAAGTAGATTGCAAGAGTAAGACGATTGTATGAAATTGGACGGCACACGATTGAGACCTGGGCTCCTGGATATCGAGGCCGCCGGGCGAAGGAGGGCTCGGCCTCCTGATGGCTCTACCTACGAAGTCAGAGGCAGTTGTCGCACAAGCCTCTGATGTGAAGCGCGACGTCTTTCTTCCGAAGTGAACGAGGCATTGTCCGGCTCCGGGGGATGTTCAATTCAATGACCGGAAGGCACTGGATATCGCCGCATTCAGTGCAAACGAAATGCGGGTGACCGGTTTCCGGTTCGTCGGCGCGGGCCACTTCGAATCGCCAGGTGTGGTCGCCGAGGTCCGAGCGGCGCAGCAGGCCGGCCTCTGCGAGGTCCACGAGGTTACGATAGATGGTAGCTTGGTCTGGGCCGGCTGCGGCCATCTGGTCCACGAGCTCGCTGTGAGTCAGGGGTTGTTTGGCTCGCATCAAAGCCTCGTACACCGCGATGCGCCCCGGGGTGCAGCGCAGCCCCGCGCCTCGTATCTTTTCGCGAGTTGTGTCCCGGAATTCGCTCACGCAGGGGCAAGTTACCACTCCCACCTTTCGGTGAACACAATCTTGGTGTTTCCGCGCCAGACCCAGGCCGCGCCAACCCCAGGGTGTGTGCCATCTCGCCCCTTGCGCTCGGCTTTTGCTGCGATGCGGGCTCAAGAGCCTTGCAGGTGGACCTTCCTTGTCTTACAGTCTAATGCAATTCAGTTGCAGCACCACACGGCAGCCGATGAGGACCTCGAAGGATGACCCACACCCAGCCAAGCTTTGGCCGAATCTCCGCAGCATGATGGCCTGGTCTGAGGAGAGTGTACTCGAGTGAGCGAGTGGTCTCTGACGCGCTCCCGGGGCGACGTGGTGGATCGGCTGGGAGCGGTGGCCAGTGGGGTCTGCGCCGCACACTGTGCGGTGTGTGCAGCCCTTCCAGGAGCGCTCGGAGTCTTGGGCTTGGGTGCGCTTCTGGGTCATGAGGCGGAGTGGACCTTGACCCTTGTCGCGGTGGGTCTCGGCTTGGTGGCCCTGATGGTGGGCTGGCGAAGGCACCGATCCGCAAGGGTCGCGATCGGGCTGAGCATGGGCATCGTCGGTCTGCTGCTCGCGCGCCGCTTCGAAGAGGGAGGCGGTCCGATGGCGGGTGCGGTCATGGGTGTCGCCGCTGGACTGCTCCTCGTCATGGGGCATTTTTCGAACATGTATGCCTGTCGGCGATGCTCCCGGGAAGACGCATGAATTCCGATTGGCTCATCATCGGGGGCGGGATTCATGGCGTCCACATCGCAGCGCGACTCATCGTCGAGGGCGGGGTCGATACACAGCAGATCCGCATCGTCGATCCGGCTGAAAGACTTCTCTCCCGGTGGCGTGCGTGTACCGAGATGACGGGAATGACCCATCTACGATCTCCATCGGTGCACAACATCGACGCCAACCCGTCCTCCTTGGAGCGCTTTGCCGGTAGAGGAAAGAACCGGAAGCCGGGGCTCTTTGCGGCGCCGTACCGTAGACCCTCGCTCAAGCTGTTCAACGCACACTGCGAAAGCGTCATTCGAAAGCTGGGACTCAGCGATCTTCATATCCGGGCCCGAGCCACCGCGTGCAAGGTCGACTGCGACACCGTGTCGGTCCGGACCCAAGCCGGCCGAGAGCTCATCGCAGAGAACGTCGTGTTGGCCATCGGCGTCAGTGAGCGTCCGAACTGGCCGAGCTGGGCACTGCGATGCCATCCGCGCGTACGACACGTCTTCGAGCCTGACTTCGAAGGATGGCCTTCCTGCACCAGTGAGACGGTCGCCGTGGTCGGTGGAGGCATTTCGGCCGCTCAGGTCGCACTTCGGCTCGCCGATGAAGGCCATCAGGTACACCTGATCTCACGCCACGCTCTGCGTCAGCACCAGTTCGACAGTAACCCAGGCTGGCTCGGACCCAAATACATGGCCAACTTCAGTCGAGAGCGAGACCTCGACGTTCGCCGGGCGACGATCGTCGAAGCTCGTCATCGGGGTTCGGTTCCAGCGAATGTTCGGCGCGCGCTCGCGCGAAGTATCGAAGAAGGACGAGTCACGTGGCGCGAATCGGAGGTCGAAGCCTGCACGGGCGCGGAACCACTCCGCCTTCGTTTGGCGAGCAGCGAAGTGATCGAAGTGCAACGCGTGCTCCTGGCCACCGGCTTTCGGCCGGAGCGCCCTGGGGGCCACATGGTCGACGAGCTCATCGCTTCATGTTCTTTGCCGTGCGCCCGGTGTGGCTACCCGGTGGTCGACGCAGCGCTTCGGTGGCATCCAAGGATTCACGTATCCGGGGCCTTGGCGGAGCTCGAGCTCGGGCCGGTGGCAAGAAACATCGCAGGCGCGCGCCGGGCGGGAGACCGGATCATCGCTGCACTCTCCGACCAGGGACACGCGAAGGCCAAGAGGGCATCGTGAGAGGAAGGGCGTGCTGCGCGTGCCACGCCGGACTGAACGAAGATGCGTGAAGTGTCTTCTTTGGGGTGGTCGCGATGAAGGCCAAAACCAAGGTCCCGATCCCCGTGAACCTGATCGCGGGTCCCCTCGGGGTCGGGAAGACGACCTGCATCAATCACCTGCTCACACACCGCCCGAACGATCAGAAATGGTCAGTGCTCGTCAACGAGTACGGATTGGTCGGCCTGGATGCCGCGTTGATGGAAGACGCGGCTGGGCCTGGCTCGGTCGAGGTGAAAGAGATCGCCGGAGGTTGCATCTGCTGCAGTGCGGGCATCATGTTCGATGTGTCACTGGTGCTTCTGCTGCAGCGGCGACCCAACCGGCTGCTCATCGAGCCCACCGGTTTGGCCACCGTATCCGGGATTCTGGACACGCTCGCGCGTCCTGGGATCTCCGAGGCGGTCGATGTGCGGTCGGTGATCAGTCTGGTCGACCCGGCGACCCTTCACCGAGACCTGGAGCGGAAGGAAGTCCGAGATCAGGTCGAGGCGGCGGATGTTCTGCTCGCCAGTCGCTCAGACCTCGCCAGTGAGAGTGAGCTCGATGCGTTCGAGGCCTGGTGCCGAGACATCTATCCACCAAAACGATTCCTAGGGCGTGTTCGGAGCGGCCAGATTCCCCTCGAGCTGCTGGACCTCGTCACAGAACGCTGCACCGTCAACACCCGCTCTGGCCAAAGTGATGACGCAGATCCGCACCTCTGGGATCATGGGGCGACGCCACACCACCACGGGGGGCACGACGATGTGCCAGATGAATCGACATGTGATGCATCGCGGCCCATTCTTCGCCGCTCCCATCGTTCGACCGTGGCTTCCACCATCGGGTGGGTCGTCTGGGCCGGTCTGGTGTTCGACTCGACCCGCGCTTCAAGTTGGTTGGAAGGGCTCTCGAGCATCCCCGGGCTCCGTCGGGCCAAGGCCGTTCTTCGGACCAATGAGGGATGGCGGAGCTTCAACTGGGCCCACGGCGCAAAGGAGATTCGACAGACGGGTCATCGGCGAGATTCGCGAGTGGAGCTCGTGATCGAGGGTGACGCGTCTCCAGAGGCACAGCGGTTGGAGCGATCGCTCCGGAGCTGCTTGACCTCGACGTGATCGTCTCGAAACCCGTCGGCCAAACAGTACGCTTCCCTTCAAGGTTTCGTGGCCTTCGGTCGCTCTCTCGAAGCGGTGGGGGCATCCGGCGATGCCGTCGCGGGCGGCGAACCGGAGACCACGGACTCGAGACCGATGCGCTGAAGGATCTCGAGGTATTGCGGATCGCGGCCAAGGTCTCGGGTGTGAACGTCCGTCGCGAAATACACCATCCGGTCGTCGTGCGCCTCGATGGCATCGACGAAGGCAGCGCGGGCCCGCGCATCATCGCCGAGGCCCAGATAGGCGATGGCCAGCTTGCTGGGCGGCACGTAGCGCTCTTCGGCCAGCGTCTCCAGGTCTCGCAGTACGGCGCGCGCACGTTCGCGCCTGCCGTCCTTGGCCAGCGCATAGACCAGCGGCCCGCCCGTGATTTCCAGTCCGAGCTCCGGCAGCGTGGATTCGTAGGCCTCGACGGCGCGTCGCCATTCGCCGAGGCCGGCGTGAGCGAGCCCGACCACATAGCGGCCCAGCGAAAACGAAGGATTCTCTCGGGCCGCCGCCGACCAGGCCTTTAGGGCCGCCTGGTACTCGCCGGCATAGAAGTGAACAGAGCCTCGCTGCATCCGCAGCACCGGCGACAACGGATCGAGATCCAGAGCGGTTTCGAATTGATGCCGGCACTCCGCAGCGCGGCCCTGGTAGCAAAAGACCTCTCCGAGCCATTGGTGGGCTCGCGCGCTGTTGGGGTTTCGGGTGATGGAGTCGTGAAGAAGCCGCTCCGCATTCCTCCAGTCCCAGTCGAACTGCATCGCGATGGCGCCCAGGACGGCCATCGCTCCCGCGTTCTCCGGGTCGGTTGCCAGCGCCCGCTCTGCAAGTTGGCGTGCGCGCGGGATCGATTCGTTGGGTCGTGTCGCTCCGTAGAGCGGGAGCACCAGCCACGCTTCAGCGGTGCTGACCATGGCGTCCGCGTACTCAGCGTCGATGACGAGGGCTGCCTCGAATGCCTCGATCGCGTCGTGGAGGGATTCGGATGAACGTTGCCCGAGGAAGTAGCGGCCTTCGAGATAGTGTCGATAGGCGGCAGGGTCCACCGGTCTCTCTGGCCGTCGAAGCTGCAGGGTGGGTCGGAGCCGGACCGCAACCTTGCGGCTCAGATTCGCCACTTGCTCACGGCTACCGAACTGCTCCGGCGATTCGACCCGGGTGCTCCACAGCAGCTCGCCATCGGGCGCCGCCTTCAGATGCGCGGTAATGGACGAGCCGTCCTCGCGGCGCTCGAAGTGGCTGGTGAGGACCGCATCGACGTTGAGACGCCCTTCGGTGAGAGCTCTCGCTGCGTCCATCGAACCGGGCGCGACCACCGTGATGCCTTCGATCCGCGACACGGTGTGTGTCAGGTTCTCCGTCATCGCGACCGCGAGCCAGTCGGGTTCGTTCGCCGGCACCGACATGTGCATCACGGCGATGCGGTTGATGCGTCGGTCGTCAGGGCCGGATGTCCACGACGAAAAGCCGATGGCGACGCCGATGATGGCTGCGAGCGCTGCAACGCCGATCGGGTACGAGGCAGCCCGGGGCCAGGGCGGCCTCGAGACCGTCGCGGTTTCAGGCGCCGGATGGGGGCCGGCCAGGAATCGATAGCCCGCACCTCGATGGGTCTCGATGAACCTTGGGGGGTCCGTGGTGTCTTCCAAAGCCTTGCGAATGGTACTTATGCAGCGTGTCAGCACTTCCTCGTTGACCGCTCCGCTCCAGAACATCTCCAAAAGTTCGTCACGCGGCACCATGCGCGGCGCGGATCGCGCGAGGTGGATGAGTACCTCGAGCGGTTTGCGCTGGATGTGAATCCGTTCGCCGTGGCGGCGCAGCGTTCTGGCGCCGAGATCGATCTCGAAGTCTTCGAAGTGCACGCGATCGGTGGAGTTTCGGTCGCCCGACGACGATTCATTCTTGTGCGTCGGGTTCATGACTCTCCGTGATTTCCGCAAGCGGCCCAGTTCATGCGCATTCGGCGAAGATGCACGTCTTTTTCCGGAACAGTACCGCTTCGGTTCAGGAATTCACAAGTCGCCCTGACCTAGCTTTCGCCCTGATCTCGAGGAGTGAAGAACACTCGAGGGGAGGCGTTCACATGTTGCGATACAGATATGGGCCGATTTCGACGATTCCCTCGGGTACCCGGTGGCCAAGGAGCGGAACGGGAGGAGCGACGTGGGCTCGGAGGAGAAAGTACGTGAAGAGAACCATTCAATCACTGGCGGCCGCTTCGGTGGTCGCCGCCTGCGGCGATTCGAACCCGGCTTCGAACGAGCTCGACAGTGCGCTGCGCGAAACGGTGATGTCGAGGGGGCTCACCGGAGATCCGAGACCCGATCGGGACCTCCCTAGCATCGACGAGCCCCTGCCCATCCTGGGGCGGAAGCTCTTCTTCAGCACGAGTCTGGGCGGAGATCGCGATGCGGCATGCGTGTCCTGTCACCACCCGGTCTTGGGGGGTGGGGACGCCCTCCCGCTGTCCATCGGTGTCGAAGCGGTGGAGCCCGATCTCCTCGGGCCGGGGCGCGAACACCCGGACGGGGATCTCACGGTTCCGCGCAACGCACCGACCACCTTCAACCTTGCGCTGCTCGAGCGGCGTCTGTTCTGGGATGGCCGGGTGGAAAGCCTGAGCTCGGGGGGCATTCGAACCCCCGACACCGATTTCGGCGTTTCCGACCTGGACGCTGGAGACACGCTCGCGGCGGCTCAAGCTCGCTTTCCGGTGACCTCCCAAGACGAGATGCGTGGCTTCGAGTTCGAGGCGGGAAGCAGCAACGAGGCGCTTCGCACGGCGCTCGCCCAGCGCTTGGCCAACGATGGTTGGGGCCCGGAGATGGAGCAGGTTTTCGGCTCGGACGAGGTGACCTTCGAGCGCATCGCCGCTGCCATCGGTGCGTACGAAGAGTCACAAGTCTTCATCGACAGTCCGTGGCGCGCCTACGTCGAAGGCGACGATTCGGCCCTGAGCGATTCGGCCAAACGGGGAGCGCTGCTCTTTTTCCGAAGCCGCGGGGAGGGCGGCGCCGCCTGTGCGAGCTGCCACGCGGGCGAGCTCTTCACCGACGAGACGTTCTGGGCGGTGGCCTCCCCTCAGGTCGGTCGAGGCAAAGGAGATGGAGCGACCGGAACCAGTGACTTTGGCCGTGAGCGCGAAACCCAGGATCCGGTCGACCGATACACCTTTCGGCCACCCAGTCTGCTGAACGTTGCGGTCACCGGGCCATTCTTTCACTCGGGCGTCTATGAGGACCTGGCCGACGCCGTACGGCATCATCTGGACCCCGTTCAGGCCCTGGAGGCGTTCGACCCCGCTTCGGTGCCCGGAGCGGCGATCGATGACTTCGACGCCAATACGACCGAGATGCTGTCCTTTCTCGAAACATCGGGGCGCGTGATTCCGTCGTTCTTCGACCCTATGGAACTCGACGAACAGGCCGTGGATGACCTGGTCGCGTTTCTCGAGGCGCTCACAGACCCCTGCGTGACGGACCGAGCCTGTCTCGACCCCTGGATCGGAGGGCCCGAAGATGACGTCGACGGCTTTCGGCTCGACCCCATCGACGCCGATGGGCGACCGCTGTAGGCGCCGCCCGAATCGAGTGGTCGCGGAACGAATCCGGACTCGTTCGGTGGCCGAAGAATCCGGGCCTCGACGGGAATCGCCGTCCTGAGCGGGGGTGCTGAACGGGCCGCCTTGTTCGAGATAGCCCGTGAAGTCCCTTCCGAATTCTGGGAGAGTGCGCCGCATGTTCCTTGGCGTGCCTGGGTTCGACGCCGTGCCGCTGGGCGAGCCGATGTCCCGCGAACCTCTGCCTCCCGAAGTTCCCGTCGACCGTTTCGAGGACGGGGTCGTGTTGTGTGAGATCCCAACAGCCTTCAGCATGGGCGTGACCAACTGCTGGCTGGTCATCGGCGAGCAGGATGTCCTGTGCGTCGATCCGGGTGCCGACGCCGCCGCGGCGGCCGAGCACATCGGGGAGGCCTTGGCCCGATACGGTCGAACCATCGATGCGGTCGACACCATCGTGGTGACGCATACGCATCCCGACCATTGCGGGGCGGCGGCCGGACTCGCGGCCATCGCCGACGCGAAGGTGGCGGTCGGCGCTCCCGAAGTTGCCGCCCTGGTCGGCCATGCCGACGCGCCGCGAGCGGTGGCCGCCGTGTGGCGCGGTCTCGGAGCGCCGGACGACGAGGTGGACCGAGCGGTATCCCGCTGTCCTCCCTACGACCCGGTTCCCTCTTCCCGCATCGAGGCGTTGCGCGACGGTACGCGGCTGTGGGCGGGAGGTCGATGGTGGAATGTGTACGTGTTGGGCGGGCACAGTCCTGGACATGTCGTCCTGGCCGGAGAAGGCATGCTGATCTCGGGCGACCACCTGCTCGCGAACGTCCTCCCGGCCATCCACCTCGGTCCGTCACCCCTCGCGCTCGGGCACGGGGTGAGCTTTCCGAACGGCATGCCGTGGGAGCCGAGCGTCCATGCCTATCTAGCCTCCCTCGAAAGATTTGACCAAGGCTTCGACGGTGCGGCCGTTCTGCCGGGGCACGGTGTCGCCTTTCGCGGCGCGGCTCGACCGGTGGAGCGCGCGCGTCGATACCATCGGGTTCGATGTGAGCTGGTGGAGGCGCGGCTCGCGAAGCGAGGCCCGAGTACCGTGTGGGACATGACCCTCGAAATGTACGCTGGGCTCGCGTCGGCCGGGGGCGTTGACCGGCGCTTCCCCTCGGCGGCGGCCGAGATCGCGGGTCGTCTGGAAGCCCTTCATCGCGCCGGCCGTGTGACGTGCGAACCGCGAGGGCAGGCCCTCGTCTTCGGACCGGCGTAGCCCGCCAAAAGCCAAGCCGGAATTGGTGGGCGTTTGACTTCGTACGTATCCATCGGGCCGAGCTCGTCAATCTAGCTTTCGTACGAGCCGTCGACCGCCGAGACGGCGGCACCGCAGTGCACCTGAGCAGCGGAGAAGTCGTGAGCGTCAGTCGACGCCAAAGTCATGAGGCCGTGCCGGCCTGCCCGCGCAACCGGCGCGTCGGCATCCCGGCCTGGGTGGGGTTCGGCGGACCACCACTTCGCGTCGCCGCGTTCACGTTGGCGGTCCGATCGTGGTGATCGGACCACCGAGGCCCAGCTGGTCTCCAGGAGCGATCTTCTTCGCACCGCTCGTCAGTTCCGGGTTCAACCGTTGTGGCTGGATGAAAGGCTCATCCTGAACCCGATGGCAGACAAACACGCTGCAAACCCTCCTGATCGAGAACGCTTCCAGAATCCGACAGCATCAAAAAGACATCTCCGCGGTTTCGCATTGACGCCACGATAGGTTCTGGCACCATCTGGGCCGTTTGCCGAGCCTGAGGTATCCTCAGGCGACCGCATGAATGGATCGAAAAGAAAAGGAGGTGAGCATCATGACGCAGAACACTCAGGCCAATCCGTCCCCCAATCGTCGCCGCTATTCCGAGCGGGTCGACCACCGTCGGGGCCTTCAGGACGGCATGAACGGACGTTCCCCTGCCAGCATGGCTCCGGCGTACAAAGCCGGGTACGCGGAAGGTCGCCGGCGGTCCCATCGCCGACGACGCAACGAAACCCCGCGTGGGGTCGATGGACCGGTCCCGAGACCCATCGCCTCGGTCATCCCCATCTCGCCGGCGCGCGCGTCCCGGACGCCGAACGCGTTCGGAGCCGACCGGGGTCGGAGCCGAGGCACGCATCGAGGGGTGGGCGTCACGAGGCGCTCACCCCTCTTCGAGATCGATCGAGGATCACGCGGCGAGTCCGCGGCGCCCCGTCTCAATGAGGGCGAAAAGCCTGTCGGACTGACCCTTCCACCATCGGAAGGCCGCCCCTCAGCTTCATGAAAAACGCATCCGGGTCCTCCAGAAGCAACGAATGTTTCAGCACCTCGTCCATGTGTTGAACCGGGTGTAGCGTCACGTCTCTGAGGATGGACTTCGGGACTTCGGGCACGTCCTTCTCGTTGTCCGAAGGAAAGAGAACTTGCTTCGCCTGGGTTCGATGGGCGGCCAGAACCTTCTCCTTGAGTCCGCCGATCGGAAGCACCCGACCCCGCAAGGTGATTTCACCGGTCATCGCGACACTCCTGCGCACCGGAATTCGAGTCAGGGCAGAGACCAGTGCGGTGGCCATGGTGATGCCGGCCGATGGCCCGTCCTTTGGCATTCCGCCTTCGGGCACATGAATGTGGACATCGATCTTCTGATAGAAATCCCGCTCCAGCCCGAGATGATCGGCACGGGAACGGACGTAGCTCATGGCGGCTTGTGCTGACTCCTGCATCACATCCCCGAGCTTTCCGGTGATGATCAACTTACCCTTCCCCGGGAGAATGGTGGATTCGATGTGCAGGACCTCCCCGCCGGAAGAGGTCCATGCCAGACCGGTCGCTAGGCCGACTTCATCCTGCTCTTCCACCAGGTTCGGGCGGAACTTATGGGCGCCCAGGGCTCGCTCAACCCGTTTTTCAGAGATGATGGTACTCCGAGTCGGCCGCTTTCGGATGACTTCGCAGGCGAGCTTGCGGCACACGCTTCCGATCTCGCGCTCTAGGTTTCGAACCCCCGCTTCTCGGGTGTAGGAGCGAATCAAGGTTTGTACGGCTCGGTCTTGGAACGTGATGGGAAGGTCCGAGAGCCCGCTGCCTTCTAGCTGCTTGGGGATCAGGTACTGTCGAGCAATCGCCATCTTTTCGAGCTCGGTATAGCCCTCGATCCGAATCGTCTCCATTCGGTCCTGGAGAGGCAGAGGGATCCCGGCGGTGGTGTTGGCGGTGCCGATGAACAGAACGCGGGAGAGGTCGAAGTCGAGGTCCAGGTAGTGGTCGTTGAATGTGTGATTTTGTTCCGGATCCAAGACCTCCAGCAATGCGGAGCCCGGGTCTCCTCGAAAATCGGACGACATCTTGTCCAACTCGTCCAACAAGAAGACCGGGTTGGACGAGCCGGCTTTCTTCAAGCTCTGAAGGATCTTCCCGGGCATGGCCCCGATGTACGTTCGCCGATGTCCCCTTATCTCCGCCTCGTCCCGGACGCCTCCCAGGGAGACACGCACGAAGCGTCGATTCATCGCGCGTGCCACCGAGCGGGCCAGAGACGTCTTGCCGACCCCGGGCGGTCCAACCAGGCACAGGATCGGACCTCTCGGTCGCTCGACCAAGGACTGGACGGCGAGGTGCTCCATGACTCGCTCCTTCACCTTCGTGAGACCATAATGGTCCTCGTCCAGCACCGTTTCGGCGTGCTCGATGTCCAGATTGTCTTGCGTGTACTCCTGCCAAGGAAGGGCGAGCATCCAATCGATGTAATTGCGGATGACGGTCGCTTCGGCCGACATGGGAGACATCATCTTGAGTTTTCGAAGCTCTGATCGCGCCCGCAACTCGGCTTCCTTGGAAAACTTCTTGGCGCGAATCTGCTCTTCGAGCTCTTGGATTTCGTTCTTGAACTCGTCCCGCTCACCCAGCTCCTTCTGGATGGCCTGCATCTGCTCGTTGAGGTAGTACTCCTTCTGGGTCCGCTCCATCTGCTTCTTGACGCGAGTGCGGATCTTCTTTTCGACCTGGAGGATCTCGATTTCCGCGTGCATCAGCTCGTGGAGACGTTCCATTCGCGCTGCGATGTCGGTGGTTTCGAGGAGTTCCTGCTTATCCTGAAGCTTCAGCGTCAGATAAAAGACGATGGTATCGCTGAGCTTGGACGGATCATCGATGCCGTTGACCACAGCGATGGTTTCGGCCGGGATCCGTTTGTTGAGGCGGACGTAGCTTTCGAACGTGGTCTGAACCGAGCGCATCAAGGCTTCGATCTCGAGACCGGGACGCACCGATCCGGTGAGCGCTTCACCCCGGACGACAAAAAACGGCTCGTGCTGAACATACTCGGTGATGCCGCATCGCTGCTTGCCTTCCACCAGCACCTTCACCGTCCCGTCGGGGAGTCTCAGCAGCTGAACGATCGATGCGATGGTGCCGACGTCAAAGATGTCGTCGGGCCCAGGCTCGTTCGTCTTGGCGCGGCGCTGGGCGGACAGGATGATGCGCTTGTCGTTCTCCATCGCTTCGTCCAAGGCGGCGATGGACTTTTCCCGCCCCACGAAGAGCGGAACCACCTGGTGAGGGAAGACGATGATGTCCCGCAGCGGAAGAAGGGGGATCATGTCCGCGGACATGGTGAGGAGGATGTCACCGGCGCGCAGGCTGCGCAACGTTTTGCGCTGGTCTTCGCTTCGGGCAGGATGTGTCCTTCTCCAGCTCGATGCCGCTTGCGCCGAGGATGAGGTGCGTACAGGACGCGGGACCGCCAGAACGTCGAAGGTGCGTCCCGACTTTGACGTCCCGACTTTGAGAACCAGAACTCGTCGCTAGAATTCGTAGGCGAACTGGACCACTTCGCCCTTCTTCACGTTGAGCTGAAGCTCGGTCTCGTCGGCGCCACGCGTGAGCTTCACCGTATGAAGCCCGGGCTTCGTCGCCACAAAAGAAGTCGACGCGGCGGTGCCGACTTTGGCGCCATCCACGAAGATGCTCACCGACCCCGGCGTGACGGCGAACTCGATGCCAGTCTTGACCGCTTTTGGCTTCGCCACTTCCGAAGCCGCTCCTGACGCGATCGACGTTTCGATTGCGGCTTCCAAACGCGGCGCCAGTGCCAACAAGGAGGTGAGCACGAGGGACCACATGCAGCCAGCATGCCTCGATGGCCGGCTTTTGCAAGTCCCCAGGCGAGACTTGTTCGCGGCAACGTGCCAACACTGCGATCCATGCTGGTGTGGATGGACGGGGTCCCAGTCGACCCGCACGAGGCTCGCATTTCGATTTTCGACCGCGGCTTTCTCTATGGGCAGGCCGTCTTCGAAACCCTTCGGACGTATGGTGGCCGAATCTGGCGGCCGGAAGCCCACATGGAACGCCTCTTTCGGTCTGCGACCACCGCTCGAGTTCCCATTTCCATCGAAGCCCACGCTCTGGTCGATGAGCTTACATCGGTGTACCGCGCCTCCGGTCTGGACGAGGCGACATTGCGGATGAGTCTGACCGCCGGGCAGGGCGAGACCTTCGGGTCCAGTTGGCTGACATGGCCAGCGCCTTCGGGAGAGGACAGCCCCCCCCGCCGGATCACATGGGCAGCTCCGATACCCGCGTTTCCGAGTCGGATGCGCACGGATGGTCTGACCGCCATCACCGTCCGGGCCGAGCCGGGGTCTGGCCTCCTGGGCACCGCGAAGACCCATGCCTATCTCATGTCCATCGTGTCAAGGGGCCTTGCAAAGGATGCTGGTGCCGACGATGCGGTGATCGTGGGCTTGGATGGTCACGTTCGAGAAGCGAGCAGCGCCAACGTCTTCTTGGTGTTTGGCGATTCGTGGGTCACGCCGCCCGTGGATGACGGAGCGCTTGCCGGCGTCACTCGGGAGTCGTTGATGGAGGCTCTTTCTCGCGTTGGGTCACCGGTGACGGTCCGGCCCGTGTCGAGTTCCGAGCTTCATCGGGCTGATGAAGTGGTGGTGACCTCGTCGGTTCGCGGACTTCGGTCGGTGGTGCGAATCGACGGTCGAGCGGTGGGGTCTGGTCGTCCAGGTCCCAAGGCCGCCCAGGCAGAGAAGGATTTCATGTCGATGGTGCGGGCGGAGCTCGGGCTTCGAGAAGACGGCGCCATGGCTCGATGAGGTCTTGGGGCGTCACCGGATCTCCGGCCTCGACGATACCGAGAGATTGCGCGAGCCGAGCGACCAATCGGGTGGGCGATACACCGGTCGCGCGTTCTTGCGCGATCGTCTTGGCGCCATGACGTTTCGAGAGCTTCTGTCCCGACCGATCCATCATCAACGGCAAGTGAAGAAATTCAAAAGTGGAGGGCGCGCTCGGGAAGACGCTGCTCAAGAGATGGCGCAACAGGACCTGCCGCCCGGAGGACGTGGCGAGATCTCCTCCTCGCACCACGCACGTCACCCCTTGGTCCAGGTCGTCCACCGTGACCGCCAACTGATAGGCCCATAGGCCATCGGATCGCCGCAGGACGAAGTCCCCGACCCGTGTCTCCACGTTTTCGGTCTGGAATCCGCTACTGCGCTCCAGCCAGGTCATGGTCGGAAGGTCACCGGTCCGAAGGCGCCATGCAGGAGGCCGGTCCGAGCGCGAGGGCCCGTTGCGGCATGTACCCGGATAGCGGATCTCGCCGTCTTCGAGGGGATGCGGGGCAGACGATTCCCGGATTTCCTTGCGGCTACACGTGCAGGGATAGATGCGGGGGCCGAGGGCGTCGAGGGCCCTGAGGTAGAGGGCGTCGCGGTCGCTTTGAAAGACCGGCGGTCCATCCCAGTCGATACCGAGCCATTCGAGGTCCCGAAGGAGGCTCTCCACGGAACCCGCGACCGTCCGGGGACGATCCAGATCCTCGATCCGCAATCGGAGCTGTCCGTCGTGGGCTCGCGCATCGAGCCACGCCACCAACGAGGTCCGAGCGATACCCAAGTGCATGTCACCGGTAGGTGAGGGGGCGAGCCGTCCCACGTAGGGGCGATGTGCCATTTCGAATCGAGACGCCGGAGAATTCAAGCCAGGTCCGCTGGTTCCGATGATGAACGCGAGGAGCCTCATGACGTCCAGGATTTTGGTGTGCAGTGATGCCGGTGCGGCGGGGCGGGAACTCCTGACTCGCCGCGACGTCCACCTGGAGTGGGCGCTGACCCCCGAGGAAGCGGTTGGCTCGGTCCAGCGCCGGTTGCCCCACGTGGTGCTGGCTAGGGAGGAGTTTCTTCAAACCTTCCTGCGACACGTCAGGATCCCCAACATTCCCGTCATCGTTTTGCTGGAGTCGGACGGGTACCAACGACGAGACCTGTACTTCGG
Organism: Myxococcota bacterium; assembly: GCA_050331295.1. Classification (GTDB taxonomy): domain Bacteria; phylum Myxococcota; class Kuafuiibacteriia; order Kuafuiibacteriales; family Kuafuiibacteriaceae; genus Kuafuiihalomonas. The sequence goes on from JBHJGZ010000002.1 coordinate 135,246, forward strand.
GCTCGGGGTCACCGCCTTGGTGAACGCCGATCGTCGGGACCGGATCCTGGAGTTGTTGGCGGAGCTGGCCGGACTGCGCATGGACCTCTATCCCCGCATTCCCTATGCCGAGGTGGTCGACGTCAGGGTCGAAGGGACACACGCGTTTCTCGAAGCGGCGGAACTCAGCACGTCCGGGGTTCAGATCCGGGACTTCCCAGCGGTGCCCTTGGGGACCGTGTGTGAAGTCACCTTCGCCATGATGGAGCCGCCTTACACCTTCGAAGCGATGGTCACCCGCCACGTATCGGACACCTACGGGTCCGTCACGGGCGTCAGCTTCACCACTTTGACCGAAGACGAGCGACAGCTCTTGGTGGATACCATCGACCGCGTCCGACGGCTGTCGGATCCGCTCCCCGACCCAGTGGGGCTCACCACGGATCTGAGTGGCTCGACGTTCACGATGGACTTGTTCACGGCGATGCAGGGGGAAGCGGACAACGTGGTCTATCACGAGCTGCTTCGGAATCTGATGCGGCTCGGCGCCGACTCGGTTCGTGCGCCCCGCTGGCTGAGGCGGGTCAGACGTCACCTGACCGAGGTGGAGCAGCGCTGGCTGTTGACCGGGACCGGGCCGGAGTACGCGGGGGCGGCGCTGGACATGCGAATCGACCTGGCCCGGGCGCGTGCCCACAGCGTCGCGCACGGACCGTCGGCCAAGGAGGTTGAGCTTTGCCTGGACTTCTGCCGGGCCATGGCGATCGACGCCATCGAGAGCGAGGCGAAGGACATCTCTCAGGTTCCAGAGATCCGAGCGGGACTGCTTCGGGAGGTCTATGGCTCCATGATCACGCCGAAGGCGGAGCGGCCTACACCGCCATCCAGCCGGCGGTCCTCCGAGCTCATGAATTGAAAAGAGCACCTCGGTGGAATGGGCGCGCTTCAGTCGCCCCCGATCACCGTGCTGGTCTTGGTGCTGGCCTCGAGGAAAGCCAAAGGATTGAGGTCGACCTTCGGGTTCACTAGCGGCGGCACGGCTCCAGACACGTCGAAGGCTTTTGGCTCGATGCGCCGCACGCTGCGCTCGACCGAGATCACGAGTCTTCCCGGCTCGTATTCCGGCGCGTTCTCGGGCCGGCGCAGCACCGTCAACGTCGCTTCCAGACGGGCCTTGATGGGGACACCGGTGGTTTCGTGCAGCCACACCGAACCGCGGAGGCGCCGCGCCTGCATTCGATGATCCTGAAAAGAGATCGGCTTGCGGGAGCCGAGCTGAGCGTCCAGTCGAATTGCGCCTTGGCCGACCACCGTCTCGCGCCCTTTCTGTCGAAGAATCAGATCTTCACCGAAGAGCCGCGCGAAGGTCCCCAACGGCGCGAACGCCTGCTCGTGAATCTGCAGCATCTGACGGTGCACGAAGTCGGCCTTTCGAAGCGAACCGGGGCCATTGCGGAAGTACCACTCGCCGTCTTTGCGGATGCCTTCGCGGTCCAACGCCCCGTCCGGACCTCGCTGCAGGACCCGAACACTGCCTTCCGGGCCCGACCAAATGTCACAGGCCTCCATCACTTCGAGATCGTGGCCGTTGCGTACGAGACGGAAACGCGCGGTGCCCTCCACATGGAGCGGACCGAGCCGGGCCTCGGCTTCGGCGTACGACATCGAAAAGACCCGCACCCGAAATGCGGAATCGTCGATGACCTGATGATGATCGATGCGTTCTCGAACCCGTGCCTCCTGGACGTCGTCGGTTTGGGTCGAATCAGGAAGGCTGTTCTCAGCCGGCAGCCTCTGTGGCTCGGGTTCGGAGCTGCCCCGACAGGCACTCCCGAGCGCGCCACCGAGAAGCGCGAAAGCCAGGGCCCAGGAAGCCCGGAGACCGCACAGACACCGCTGTATCCGCACATCCCGCAGCTGCATCACCGAGCGGACCTCTTACGAGCAGAGCGGGGCTTCAGCCCTCGTCGTCGGCCGGGGGGAGGGCAGGACGGTCGCGGCCTTCCAACAGACGAGACTCCTCCATCTCGGCCGAGGGGGTGCCCCGGGCGATCAACGGCGCGAGAAGCATGCCGAAGGAGCCGAACACGGTTCCGCCAATGGTGGCATGAAGGGTGTCGGAGGCCAGCTCTGCCACCAGCGTCGGGGCGGCCGAGAAAAACCAAGTCATCAGGGCCTGAATGAAGATGAGGGTGAAGCCGAAACCGAAGCCGGCCCCGAATCCTCGAACGATGGCTCGAGCCAAGGCCCGAATCCGGCGACGGAGGGTCGGGCGCTTGCCGACGTCCCGCATGCCGGCCAGGGCGGCATCCTCCCAGAGCTTTTGGCCCACCTTCCACGCCAAGGGCAGAGGAAGAAAGAACACCAGGGCCCACAGGCCTATCCCGTGGGCAAAAGCGTAGAACGGGACCAACGTCGACAGCCAAAGCAAGCCGAGCCCGAGCCCGAACGCCGCGCCCAGTTTCCCGGTGGTCCGCATCTGAAGCCACGCCTCCCGCTCCTCCAGGATGGAGCGGCTCAGGGTGTCCGGGGCGTCCTCGACGGCGCGGGTGTGCTCGATGGATTCGACCCGTTCCTTCCAGGCCCGGTACTGCCGCACGTCCCCGGTCAGCGCCAGGTGCGAGAGCATCATGGGTTCGAGATACACTGGCAGGTCCCCACGCTCGGGGTCACTGGGGGCGTCCATCCAGGTCATCTCGTCCGTCGTCATGAGCTCAGTCAGAATAAACCGGCCGGCCGCCGATTTCTTCCGTGTGTATGGACATCGGATACGGGCGCACGGAATTAAACTAGCAGATACCCGAAACCTGCACCTTCGATGTGGGCGCGGGCCCGAGCATGTCCCTGACTCGGGGCGACACGCTCGTCTCAATCGCGGAGTCAGAAGGTCGATTCGCGACTAGGAGGCGACCCTTGGACTTAGGAACCATCATCGGTGCGGTTGCCGGCATTGGCCTCATTCTGGCCGCGATCATGATCGACAGCTCGATCGGCGCCTTCATCAACGCGCCGGGGTTGATGGTGGTGGTCGGAGGCACGGCGGCCGCAACGCTGATCGGAGAACGCATGGCGAACGTGTTCGGTGGCGTTCGCGTCGCGATGAACGTCGTGTCCAACAAGGCGCCCGACCCGCCGGAGACCATTCGGGCCGTGGCTCAGCTCGCCACGGCGGCCCGTAAGGACGGCATCCTGGCCCTGGAAAGCATGGAGGTGTCGGACGGGTTTCTCGCCAAGGGGATCCGGATGGCGGTGGACGGCATCGCGCCCGAGGAGATCCGCTCGGGACTTAAAGGCGAGCTCGGGGCCATGCGGATTCGCCACAAGCGAGGGCAGAAGCTTTTTCGCTTCATTGCGGGAACCGCGCCGTCCATGGGCATGATCGGTACCCTGATCGGCCTCGTTCAGATGCTGCAGAAGCTCGACGATCCGTCCGCCATCGGACCGGCCATGGCCATCGCGCTCCTCACCACCTTCTACGGCGCGGTGATCGCCTTCGTTCTCGCCAATCCCATCGCCGACAAGCTCGAGACCCGAACCCAGGAAGAGAGCTTGAACATGATGATCGTGATCGAAGGTGTGGACGGGATCCTGAAAGGCGAGAATCCGCGTCTCATCCAGGAAAAGCTCGAAGGCTTCCTTGCGCCCAAATTGCGGGGTTCAGGTAAGGAACGATAGGCGTGCTCGAAGACGACGAGGAGGACGGAGCAAGTGGAGGGGCACCGGCGTGGATGGCCACGTTCGCCGACTTGATGTCGCTCCTGCTCACGTTCTTCGTGCTCCTCTTGTCCTTCGCAGAGCTCGATATCATCGAGTTCAAGACGGCCCTGGGCTCGGTCAAAGACGCGCTCGGTGTCATCACCAAGCGGCCCGGATATCTCGAAGCCAGCTCCACCACACCCATCTCGTTCGACGAGGGGCACGAGAGCGAGCGGGCCAGCACCGGGATTCCTCAGGAGCTCGTACCCATTCAGCAGTTGATTCAAAAAAAGAAGCTGGACGGTACCATGAAGCTCATCGTCACCGACAAGAACATCATCTTGAGGGTTCACAATCTGTTCCGGTCGGGAACTGCGCTGGTGGAGCCCGCTAACTTCGAGCAACTCGACATCATGACCGCACTTTGCCGCCTCTATCCTCAGCCGGTGATGGTGGAGGCCCATACCGATGACCAGCCGATCCGAAGCGCGGAGTTCCCGTCCAACTGGGAGTTGTCGGCTCAACGCGCCGCCATGGTGGCTCGCTACATGGTGGACGCAGGCAACATCGACCCCACACGCGTCAGCCCGGCGGGTTTCGCGGAGCATCGACCCCTCGTGCCCAACGACGGTCCCGCCCATCGGGCTCGGAATCGACGGCTGGACATAATCTTGGCCCGACGGAACGAGGTGCCGGTCCAGATCAACGACGCCGACGCTTGGTGACCGAACCACCGCTCCGGACTCGAGTGCGACGTGAGCGCGGCGCGACGCCGTTCGCATCGTGACAGATCGTGTGTGTTTCGGTACGCAGGTCGGAATGGCGAAGGACGACGGAGCCCCCAATCCTTCCCTCCGACTCTGCGGCGGCCGCCGCGGGATCCGCCTCGTCCTCGCGGGCGGGCTCTTGGCCTGGGGCATCGTCTCCGGCTGTGGCGAGGCCGGCCCGACGCTCGGCGCCTGGGTGCAGGTCCTGGAGGGCACGGCCGAGCCCCCGGGGCCCGCGCTCCCTGCGCCGCCTCCACCCCCGGTCCAAGGACCAGAGCCCTGGGTCGTGACCACCGCCACGACAGCCGTTTTTCGCCGGAACGACTCCTTGTCCACCGTCTTTGCACGAACCGGCATTGGTGCCCTCGAGGTGGACCGAGTGGTGCGTGCCCTGAGGGGTTTGGTGGATTTCACGAAGAGCCGGGTCGGCCATCGGGTCGAGGTCCACCAGAATCCAGTGGGAGAAGTGGACTGGGTCCGGTACGTGGGCGGACTCGAAGAGCGCTACGTGGCCGTCGCGAACGGAGCGGGAGAACTCTTTGGCTACCAGGAGCATGTCCCCATCGACGTCGAGACCGAGGTCGTGGAAGGCGAGTTGCGCGTGTCCCTCTACGTGGCCATGGAGCGTATCGGTGAACTTCCATGGTTGACCCTCACCATGGCCGACATTTTTGCCTGGGATATCGACTTCTTCACTGAACCTCGAGAAGGGGATCGTTTCAAGCTGGTGGTGGAAAAGCGCTATCATCAAGGAGAGCTCATCGGTTACGAACGTGTATTGGCAGCAGAATACACGCAGGCATTTGGGAAAACATTTGAGGCCTATTTCTATGAGTTCGAGAATGGACGTACCGGTTACTATCGGCCGGACGGCACAGCGGTGGAGAAACAATTCCTGAAGTCTCCGGTCAAGTTTGCCAGTATCACCAGTCGATACGGTTTTCGCCGGCACCCGATTTTGAAGTACGTACGGGCCCACAAAGGCGTCGACTATGGAGCTCCGAGCGGCACCGCGATCTGGGCGGTGGGTTCGGGCGTCGTGACCCGGGCCGGCCGTTGGGGAGGCTATGGCCGCGTCGTCGCCATTCGTCATGCCAACGGACTGGAGACCCGATACGCCCATCTTCGGGGTTTTGGTCCAGGGATTCGACGGGGGCGTCGGGTTCGGGCCAAACAGGTGATCGGGTACGTGGGGAGCTCCGGCATGGCCACAGGCCCTCATCTTCACTTCGAAGTTCTGCGCGGGGGACGCCATGTGAATCCGCTCCGGGTGGTCGTTCCGCCGGCGCCGCCCATTCCCGAGGCCGAGCTGCCGCGCTTCAAGGACGCGATCCGAGGGGCACGAACGCTGATCCAGGGCGACGCCACGACAGCATCCGTATTGCCCTGACGACCTCGGACTGCGGAGGGTCGAAGGCGCCTCAGCCGTCCCGAATCCCTTCGATGTCGAGTCGCGCGCGGCATCCCAATCCCGGCCCTGGACTCTGCAGTTCCACCGTACCGCCGTGTTCCTCCGCGATGCGGTACGCGATGGGAAGGCCCAGCCGCAACCGAACCTGACTGGAGCTTTGCTCCACTCGAGGCTCCAGGAGCTGACCGAGCTTGTCGGAGGCCAGGCCGTCGCCGTCGTCTTCGATGTCGACCCAAGCTCGTCGGCCATCGCCCTCACCGGTGCGAACGACCAAGGTCCCTCCCCCCTCGGGATGCTTCCGGTCCAGCGCGTCCGCCGCGTTCCACACCAGAGTGAGCAGCGCTTGATGGATCTCCCGAATCCGCATGCGCCGGGGCGCCGTGAACCCATATCGGCGCTCGACCCGATGAGCCGAGAGACGAGTGCGGGCCAATTCGAGGACCGCATTGGCGGCTTCCTCCAGGCTCGCGCTTTCCACTTCGCCTTGGTCCAATCGAGAGAAGACCTTCAGGTGGCTCACGACCTCCGAAATCCGGGCCGCCGCCGCTTGGGCCGTCTTCGCGGACGTCGCAAGGGACCGGATCAGCCGTTCCGAAACCGAATCCGGGCCCGTTCTCGCAGCGCCCTCGAGCTTTCGCGTCGCGGCGGCGATGGTGGAGGCACTGCTCGTCAGGGCTCCCAGAGGCGTGTTGAGCTCGTGGGCGATCCCCGCCACCAGCCGGCCCAGGCTCGTCAGCCTCTCGCTCAAGAGAAGCTGGCTTCTGGCCTTCGCCAACTCTCGAAGCGAGGCTTCCAGGACCGCGTTCCGTTCTTCCAGCTCCGAGCTCAAGGCACGAACCTCTTCTTCCGCCTGTTTCCGAGCGGTGATGTCCCAGATCGCTCCCGTGAGCCACGAACGCTCTCCGTCGGTTTGAAACCGGGAACGGGCGGCGACCCAACGCCACCCGGCCCGTTCGCTCCCGACCCGGTACTCGATATCGTATCCCGCCTTCTGCTTCATGGCTCGGCTGAGGTCCTGGTCCAATTGCCAACGGTCGTCCGGGTGAACCAGAGCGAAGAATCGCTCCAGATTCATGGGTGGCCCATCCAAAGGAACACCCATGTTTCGGTAGACCTGGGCGTCCCAATCGACCCGGTCAGTTTCTATCCAATAGACGAAGGCGCCAACACCCGCTGCTTCCAGCGCCTCGACGAGGCGCTCGGACCCCCGAAGCACCGGTTCAGGTGCCATGTGCCCATCCGGGGCCGAGGATCCGCTCGCCGCATTTCCCCACCATGGGGTCGTCATACCGGCAATGGGCGAAGGTCGGTAGCGCGTCGAACTCGAGGCGCCGGGTATCCGCGGCTCAGGCTGGAACGAGGTCAGCCTCTTGGGCCTGGAACGTGACCCGGAACCATTCACTTTGGCCGTCTGCGCTGTCTGGATCTTCGGCCGGCTGCATGTTCCCTTGTGCGTCGAAGGCCCGAAAGACCATCGTGTGCTGACCGGGCGTCAAATCCACGGTGAACTGGAACAGTGCCCACACGCCAGCCAGCGGGTAGCTGGTGTTACCTCCCGAGAACTGAACCGTGTCCCGGAGCAACGGTTCCGCTTGGAGCACTTGATCTCGCGTCAAGAGGTCGCATCGTTCGAAGGGGCCTCCATCCAGGCTGTACTCCACTTCGGCGATGGGTTGATTGCCAGCGATCGCGTAGCCGAAGCCGGTGAAACGACCGTCGATGGTGTCTACCGTGCTTTGGCGAGCCGGATTCGTCACCTTGTTCACGATCTGGATCGAACCGTCGTCGGCGAAGCCGGCGCCGGATTGGTAGGATCCAAAAACTTCATCGTTGTCCGTCGCCTCGATGCGGTCCACGAACTTCACGCTCTTGAATCCGTACTCCCCGGGCACCACCAACCGAACCGGTCCCCCGTGGGGATGGATGAGGGGTTCGTCGTTCATCAGCCACGCCAGCATCGGGTCGAGGCGCCCCAGGCCGGGCGCATTCATGACCTCTTCCATTCGGAGGTTGTTGGTGAAGTTGTCGCGTGCGTAGATCCTGAACCTTCGGACCTCGGGCCGAACGCCCAGCGCGTCGAGGATGGTGCGTACCGGCACACCGGTGAAGGTTGCGGTGCCGATGAGGCCGGGCAGTGAGTTGGGATCGTCGATGACGCATCTCATGGTCATGACGATCTTCCGTGAGGGAAAAGACTGGAGGGTGGGAAGATCGATCTCCGCAGTTTGGTCGACGAGACCGTCGAACAGCATCGACCACTCGTCGGGCGCCACAACTGGAATGTTGCCAAACTCCCAAGGCCGGCCGGAAAGCTCCACCTGGCCGAGGACCGCGCCCCACTGACGAAAGAAGCTGGCGTTGTCCAGGTTCCGCTCGCCTTGGTCCGCGGTGTTGACGGGGATCAGAAACGGGAAGGTGACCCCGCTCTCCAGCGGCGTGATGTTGTTGGTTTCACACGCCGGAAAGAGCGCGATCCCACAGCCGGCGGCGCCAGCGCCTTGGATGAAGGTTCGTCGAGACAAAGCCATGAAGTTCTCCTCAAAAGAAGTGGGTGTACTCGAGGCCCACAAACAGTGAATCGGTCCGAGGCACGTTTCGGCCGGCGATGGTCGAATAGTACTGGAACGCGAGCCCGACGTTCTCCGCATACGGTACGGAAAAGAAGCGGAATGGATACACGAAAATCCCACCTCCGAGCTGATAGAGCCGCTGGCGGGTGGGGATCGGGTTGTTGGGAAGGAAGCCGACGGTAGGTTCCAGCACCGAAACGTTGCCGAACGTCTTGCCGAACAGCAACACCGCACCATTGAAGGGCGTGATGCCGATCTCTCCCAGGTATAGGATTTCGTCACTGTAGTTTGGGGGTCCGTCTACTTCCGGGATGCAGGTTTCGCAGTCCTGAATCTGTGAGAGTCCGAACGCAGTCGTACGGGCCCGAAACCCGACACCGGCCTGCAGGTAGGTGGGCACATACCTTGTAATGTTGAAGCTATATCCCACGGCTGTCTTGAGGTCGAAGTCGACGTTTCCCGGCCCGACGGAGGGCGAGAAGTTGCGGGTGTATCCGGTGGGGAGAAAGGCGCCAAACTCGATGCTCCAGGCCACCGGGCTTTCGATCTTTCCCACCTCGAGGAGACTGATTCGAAGTCCGACATAAATGTTCCCGAATGCCTGTGTATTGGTGAGGAAGCTGGGCTGGTCGACAAAGACGCGCTTGAAAGGAAGCTCGAAGTGGGCGGTGACCCCATCGATGATTCCGTACTCCAGGTTCGCATAAAAGCTTTCGTCTCGGTACACGTCGTCACCCTCCAGGCCGTCGATGAAGGGACGGGTCACACCATCGGCGTCGAACTGCTCCCCTGCCTGAGCGCGTCCGAATGTTAAGAGTGTCCACAGCTCGCCTTGTCGACGGGTCCAAGCGCTGGAGTTGAACGCCCGAGCGCTGAACGGCATCGCACACATGGTGACCAGCGCGATGCCAGCAATGCATCGATTCACAGTTTCTCGTTACCTCTCCTGGGCTACCGCGCCCCGCGTCGCCCTTTAGTCGCTATTGTTCGAAGCTTCGATCCAAAAACGCCCTTCGAGTTCGACTTGATACCAAACGTCGCGCGTGACTGGTCGTTTAAATCGAATACGTGCGGGGGCTCATTGCATGACTGAGTCTTCGGGACGAGCTGAAAGTGAAGGCGGAATTGCCCTTGGGTTTCCGCGGCGAAACAGATTCCTCAAAACCAAAAGGATCATGCTTGGGCTCTCGTCCATGCGACGGCGGAGATAGGCCGTCGCGTCTTCCCAGGTCACCGCGAAAGGAACATACAAACGTACCGGGAGTGCGGGACCCCACGCTCCGCTCAAGAGCCTGTGTTGTGTGTCATCTCGAGGCACGCCCAGCAGCATTTGAATTTCACAACGCTCCGGCGCGACCGGCGCCACATCTTTGGCAAAGCGCTCCAGGTAGGCCTCGTCGTGCGTGGCAAACTCCACCTGCGCCCCGCGTTCCAATAGACGCCGAGCATACTGGAGCATGCGCTCCTTCATGATGGTCTTGTCCGTGACCGCAACTTCTTTGGGTTCTGGATAGATCCCGATCACAAGGCGCACCCGCATCCCTTCCGGTATCGATTCCAGATCGGCCTCGGTGCGGTTCAATCGGGTTTGAAGAACCGTGCCCACGTCGAAGCCTCGCCGAAAGAGGGAGGTGGAGACATCAAGGGTGAAGTCGGTCCATTTCCGGTCCTCCATGTCGATGGTCAATGGAACGCAGTGATCTCGGGCAAATGCGGCGAGGGCCTCGAGCGCTGACCTCGAATCTTCGAGCCCTCCGACGGTGAACGCGGAAGGCTTTACGGAGACGGAGGATTGGACGCCCTGGACCCGTGTGTCTTCGGCGGAGCTTCGAATCACCGTGCGATACGTCAGAAGGTTGGCGCGAACCTGCTCCTCCTTCTTCACGTCCTCCCCCAATAGATCGAGGGTCGAGTGGAGCCCTCGCTGATTCCAAACCTGAGCTGCACATTGGAGAGCTTCGTCCACGCTGCCTCCGGCCACGTAAGGCCGGGCGAAGAAGCGAACCAATACGCCGGGGATGAAGCGCGACAGCATCGGTTCGACGCTACGGGGACTTCAAGGGTTCGTCATGTATCTTTCGGAATGACGCACCGAGCGGTCCGGATTCACTCGCCCTTCGAACCGTCGGGATCCGGGGCAGCGGGGGCGCTTCGGGGTGCGAATCCATTCGGAGCGCGCACCTGACCGCCACTTCGGTCCATCGAAGCGAGCCGCTCTGAGATGCCCAGCTGATCGGCGATCCGTGGATGGAGATCGCGCAGTTTGCCCCAAACACGCCGGACGTCTTGCGGCCGTCCATCCCGAAGGTAGAGAGCGCCGGCGACGAACAGAACCTGCGGGTCCTCTCCCCCGACGGCAAGGGCTTCGTTCAAGGTTCGAAAGGCCTGCTCTCTGCGGCCGCTGCTCCACTCCGCTTCCGCGAGGCCGGCCAGGGCGTTGGGGTGACCGGGGCGGATCTCGAGCGCTTCGCGAAAGAAGGCGACCGCATCCTCCACCCGGCCCGCCCTGGCCGCGTCGAGCGCGCTGGCCAGGGCTGCACCGAACGGATTGAGCTCTGGTTTGTCCGGAGCTTCATCTTCCGGGCCCGGGCCGGCCACGCTCGGGCCAGGGGCCTGACTGCGCTCGGATTCGACATCGGCCTGCGCCAGTGGACCGCCCAGCTGACGGAGGACGCTTTGGACACGCGTGGCCTCGGGATGGTCGGTCTGCACCTCCAGAAATTGGGTGTACACCCGACGGGCCTCGCGCAAGGCGGATGGCGCACCGTCTTGCTCCAGAAGCCGCCCAAAGGCGTACAGACACTCCGATTCTCTCGGATGGTCCTTGAGACAGGTGCGCAGCTCGCGGATGACCGGGCGTTGATAGCCCAGCTCCAGGTAGACCTGGGCCAGTTTCCCGCGCACCGCGGGATCCGAGTCCGGCTGCGCAGCGGCAGCCCGGTAAGCATCGGCTGCGGTCAGCAAACGGCCGTAGGTCCGATACGCATCTCCGACGGTGGCCCAGCTGCCGGTCCCGTTCTCGGCCTCCGCCCGAAGGCGGTCGATGCGGGCCCGCTGCTCGGGAGTGAGGGGAGGAGGCGCATCGAGGTCGAGGCAGCCAGCCAGAAACATCATCAGCGACATGGCCGTCGTGAGGTCCCGTCGGTTCATGCGGAAGCCTCCGGGAACCCGACGCCATCCTGGAGCAGCTGCAGAACCGGCGTGTCGACGGCCGCGCTGAGCGCCTCCACCGTGACGCCCAAGCCTGGCACCGTCATCTTCGGTACCAGCTCGGCGAGAGGCCGCAGCACGAAGGACCGTCGATGGAGCTCAGGGTGCGGAATCACGAGGTCAGGACTTCGAAGAATGTGATCAGCGAACAGAAGGATGTCGATGTCGATGACGCGGGGACCCCAGCGCACGGTGCGCGTCCGTCCCATCGAGGATTCCACCGCCTGACACGCTTCCAGAAGGCCATGGGCTGTCGTTTCCGACGTGAGTTCCAGCCGGGCCACCGCGTTGACGTAGTCGGGCTGGTCCTGTGGGCCCACTGGCTTTGAGCTGTACAGGCGCGAAACCTGCAGAACGCTCAGACCGGGCCAAGCATGCAGCTGTCGAACGGCCTGCCGCAGGCCCTCCACCGGCGCGCCGAGGTTGGCGCCGAGGCCGAGGTACGCATCCATACGGGGGAGCGTACTTGCCACCGCCAGGACGACGAAGCTTTTTGGGTTGATGCGCGACGTGGTCGACCTCACCCGGACCTTGGTGCGGATCCCATCTCTGTCCAACCAGGAAGCCGAGGTGTGCGACTTCGTGGAGGATGCACTTCGAAGCGACGGCTGGACGGTTCGGACCCAACCGGTTCCCGTGGATCCCGGCGCCTCGCCGTGCCCGGGGCGAAGAAACATCCTGGCGCTGCAGAGCGAAGAAGCCCCGCAGGTGGTGTTGACCACGCACCTGGATACGGTCCCCCCCTTCATCGACCTGACGGAAGACGAATCCTGCCTGTGGGGACGTGGGACCTGCGACGCGAAAGGGATCTTCGCGGCTCAGTGGGTTGCGGCGGAGCGCCTGCGGGCCGGGGGCGCCCGGGGGGTCGCCTTGCTGGCGGTGGTGGGCGAAGAGACGGACAGTCGCGGGGCCAAGATGGTCTCGGAGCTGCTTCCCAGAGCGGATTGGATCATCGATGGCGAACCCACGGGGCTTCACATGGCCAATGGAGCGAAGGGCATCTTGTCCTTCGAGCTGGAGAGTCCCGGCATCCCGGCCCACAGCGCCTTCCCAGAACGTGGGGACAGTGCAGTCCATCGGCTCGTTCAATCACTGGTTCGGCTCTTGGAAGCAGAGCTCCCTTCGGACCCGTTCTTTGGTCAGACCACCCTCAATGTGGGCCGAATCGAGGGAGGTGTGGCGCCGAACGTGGTGGCACCCCACGCTCGGGCCCAGGTCATGGTCCGATTGGCCGCACCGGCGGAAGCGGTCCTGGACCATGTGCGGCCTCTCCTGGACGAAACGCTGGCCCTGACCATCAAGTCCCGGAGCGAGCCCCACCGGATTCACGCCCTTTCGGGGCACCCGACCGAGGTCGTGCGCTTCGGTTCTGACGTTCCTTACCTTTCGTCGATTGGAACCCCGCTGCTGGTCGGGCCGGGGTCCATCCACGATGCCCATACCAACCACGAGCACGTGGGGAAATCGGAGCTGAAGTCCGCCGTCGACCTTTATGTGGAAGCCGCCCAAGCCTTGCTCGCGATGCCCTCCAAAGGGTAGCTGGGCGCGATGGGCGTCATTATCAATCGGGTCTACACCCGAGGCGGCGACCGCGGTCAAACGCGTCTCGCCGGTGGCCAGCAGGTTTCCAAGACCTGTGAACGGATCGAAGCGTACGGAACCCTCGACGAGCTCAATGCATGCTTGGGGCTCATCGCCGAAGAGGCGGCCCGGAGCCTGCCCGACTCGGAAGACGGTCGCGTGCTTCTGGGGCAGGTCCGACGGATCCAAAACGAGCTGTTCGACCTGGGCGGAGAGCTTGCGACCTTGCCGGAAGACCGCCACCCCAAGCAGCCATTGGTGACGAAAGAGGATGTGGCGCGTCTCGAACAGGAACTCGACACCGCCAACGAAGCCCTCCCGACCTTGCGCTCCTTCGTGCTTCCGGGGGGCGGCATGCTGAGCGCATTTTTTCACCAGGCGAGGACGGTTTGCCGGAGAGCGGAGCGCTGTCTCATCCGGCTGAACGAAGTCGAGGAGCAGCGAGCGGAGACGATCCAATACGTGAACCGGCTGAGCGACTGGCTCTTCGTTTTTGGGCGAAGGTCGGCCGTCGCGTTCGGACACGAAGAGATTCTCTGGACCCCCGGTCAACGCGCATGACGGCTCGGCCTCACGGCTCGAGAATCAGGATCTGGTCGTTTTGCGTCCGAAGAGCGATTTGGCCATCGCGCACCAGCCAGTCGTCGATCCCGACCGGTAGAGCGATGGGCTCGCTCCGTCGAAGGAGGATGGGCGATACCGATTCGAGGCGTCCTTCGGCCGTCTGGCCCACGACCGCAGGGCCCTGAGCTAGGACTTTCGATGGTGTAGAAGTGAACAACACCGGCCCCCTCAGTCGGCCACGCCGGGCGTCGACCCCAAAAACACGCCGTCCATCCACCAGCGCGAAACCTCCATCCACGACCAGCGGAGTCGCCTCCGGGCGCGACAACAGACGTTGCGGCCGTCGGCCGTCCCGGACGAGCCACCACGCACCGTTCCTGAGCTCCATCTTGGCCCCGTTCCAGATGTAGACACCGAAGCTCGAGGGAGATGCAGGGGGCCCGATCAAGGGTGCGGTGTCGACATCTTCTGGTGGGGAACGTCCGGTGAACCATTCGGCGAGGCTGCTGGTTTCCGTCCACCCGTGGCCCACGACCCCGAGTGCTGAAACCACGTCCAGGGCTTCGGCTCGAAGGGCAGAGTCCCGCGGCGCCAACTCCAGCACCGGAAGCCAGCTTGCCAGATCGGCCCGCCGGCTTCGGGCGATGACTGCCCGAGCCCGGAGGTCGCCGGGGCTCCGGTCCAAGACGTGCTGGGCCAGTCGACGGGCTCGGGTGACTGCGCCCACCCGCAGAGAGGATTCGGCCAGCTCCAGCGCGACGAACCGAGCCATGGGCTCCGAAGCGTCAGGCGCCGCAATCCCGACCAGATGATCGGTCTCGGTGATGGCGAATCCCCCCGTCTCGGCGGCGACAACCGCGCGCGCGCGCGAAGTGAGTCGGGTTCGAGCGACGGATTCGCCGGCAAAAACGTCGAGCCACAGCACATCCTCGGCGACGGCGAGCAGTCCGTACCGCCGATGGATCGACAACGCATGGCCTCGTTTCGGCATCGAAAGGCTCCATTGAATCTCCCCGTTCAGATTCCGAGCCACCAAACGATTTCTCGAATGGTAGATCAGCCAGCCCTTCTCTTCGACCCACTCCAGGGGCGGGCCGGCCGCCCGGTCCAGTCGAACGGCAGCGCGGTCTTCTCGAAGGATCCAAAGCTCGGTGCGACCGGAAGCGACCGTGGACAAGAAGGCCAGCTGGGCGCCGACAACCTTCGGGGGCCACAAGACGGAGCCCATTTCGGGAAACCGGGCGTCGACGTGGGACGCATCAGAGGAAAGGACGTGCACGGTCTGAGCACCGGTGAAGGCCCACACCGGTCCGCTGGCCGATGCGACCAGGGGCGCCGAGAGATCGTCTTGGAGGGGGATTCGGCGGAGGAAGGAGCCGCTGTTGGGATCGAAAGCGGCGACCGCATCCTCTTCCGGAACCAGCACTGCGGTTCCGGTGAAAACCGGGCCGGCGACTGGCGCAACGCTCAGGGACCGACGCCAGTGAACCTGTCCCGTCTCGGGCTCGACGGCCACCAGCGTCGCGGCATCGGCCGCGAAGAGGCGCGGCGGGTCGAGGGCTACCTCCGGAAACGGGGCATTCAGCTCCACCGCCAGGTCCGGGCCCATGGATGTGGGCTCGTGAACCCGGATGCCGTTGGCCTGGATGATGAGGTCCAGACCGTCCACCGTCACGAGACTCGGTTCCACTTCGACCTGATGGTCGGCGCGCCAGACCGAGACCGGTTGTCCAGAAGCCACGTCCAAGGTCTCGAAGAGGCCATCGACGAACAAGGTCACGGCTTCGCGTCCGGTCCCCGCCACCGTGGCGTGCATTCGGGGTTCGGGAATGCGCCAGGCCGGAAAATGCAGGCCATCGTGCAGGGCTTCCGTGAGCTCCGAGAGACGGCTGATTTGTGGACGGGTCTGGCGCCGGAGAATCAGGGCCGCAGCCCAGCGCTGGATGAGGGCGTCCCCGGGAGGCGGAGGAATGGGGGTTTGAAAGAGAGCGGGGGTCAACGCGCTTCCGATGACGTCCCACGCCGCCACATCGCCGGCGCAAGCCAGGCGCCATGCAGTTTCGGACGGTGCGAGATCCAACCGGGTGTCATGCTGGACGCCGAACATTACTTCCAGCGCCCGGGTGGCCGCATCCAGGGGAGCCTCGAGATTCACCGGTTGGTCGAAGCGAGTCTCGTGCCGCAGCACCCGGAGCACCACTTCGGGCCCCTCCCGCACCATGTCCATCTGACGGCTTCGCAGAGGCCGTTCGACCCAAAACTCGGGCGCGGCGTCGAGGCGGGCGGCGATGGTTTCCCACATCTCGCAACCGAGGCTGGAGGTGGAGGTGGGCACGGCGACCAGTTCCAGGGGACCCGCGGCTGCGACCGCCACCATCAGCGCTTTGAGCACGATGATGGAAGTATCGGGCCTTAGAGTTCAGGCCAAGTGGGCGATCCAGTTGTCGGCCAACCGAGGGCTACGGCTGAAGTTCGCAGCTCAGATTGCGGTCTTTGCAGACGAAGCAATGAGGGTTGCAAGCGGCAGCCCTTCAGATTTATTCAATGAAAACAGTGATTTAAAGATCCGGTCGAGATTCTGAAGCAGGTTGAGTTGCAGAGCTGTCTCCTCAATGAAGGGCCGATTGACGCTGCATTATCCTTCATCGATCTCCCATGTGAAAATCGATCCCGGCTGAAATAGGGCATCGGAAGCTGAATTCGGCTAGGTGCGTCGAAATCGATTCCGTATCCCCCGAATTCGCTTCGATCTTGGGCGGCCGGGCTGTGATCTGCCTCGAATATTGGGTTTCGGGGTCGATTTTGGAACCAACCAGTTGCACCGGTTCAGGTATTTCGTTAGCGTTCGCCTCGTTCGGCGCATCTCGCTGAAACAGTTTGGAGGTAAGGATGGCTACCAAGAAGAAAGCACCGGCAAAGAAGCCGAGAGAAATGCTGCTCGTTCAGAGCAAAGTGAAAGAGTACGTGCGTGAAGCAGGGTTTATGTGCTCGTCGGATCTGGTCGAGCAGCTGAACGAGCACGTCGCCATGATGTTGGACCGGGCGGCGCAGCGGGCGGAAGCCAACGGGCGCAAAACGGCCCGGGCCAGCGACGTCTGATCTGCGTCCCGTGCGTTTTGTTTGACGGTCCGACACCCGCCATCGAGGCGGAGGCTCCGATTCGTGGATTGAGGGTCGGGGTCTTCGACATGCGAGTCGGGTGCGGATCGCCGCGAATCGCCGCAGAACGCGGTCGGTGACGAGGTGAGAGTGAGGGAGCGGGACAACCGCTCCCTTTTTTGCATGATTCCCGACCGGGGCCTACTCGGCCCAGGCGATCGCTGGGAGCTCGCTCTCGGGCCGAGCGAAGGTCGCTTCGTTTCGGGTCGGCGGTTTGGGTCGGTGATAGATTGCGAGCCATGCCCACTGCGAGGCCCCTTCCATGACGGACGCCGCCACCGATGGGTTGACGCGCGTTCAGGAAGTGGAACACGCCCAGCGGTCCAAAGCGTGGGCCGGAGCCACGTCGTTTGTCCTCTTGGGGCAGGTGTTGTTTGGCGCGTTCGTGGTCGGCCACAATCTGGGGCCGTTCGACATGCCCCTCCGGGAGGTTCTGATCGGCATGACCGTGAGCCTCCTCTTCACCCTGATCTGGGCACCCTACTTTGCGCGTCGAAGACGTCGGCAAGGTGCCGATTTCAGTGGAGTGCTTCGGGAGGGTCGTCACAAGAGGAACCTCCTCATCTTCGAAGACTGTTTCATCGTGGATGGGGAGGTCATCCTGTTCGACCACGTGCATCGCTTCGAGGCCGGCGGGACGACGCTTTCTGTGCGCTATCGAGACCCCAAACACGACGGTCCGGTCCTCCGGGAATTCGAGGCGCCGGAGCCGGTGGTGCACCGCTTGATTCGCCGCTTTCCCTCTCCCGAGCGCACGCCGGACGCGTCACCCTTGCGAGAGGCGCACCGCTGACGTAGCCACCGCGCTCATGGGTTTTCAGTGCGGCATCGTCGGGCTGCCGAACGTCGGCAAGTCCACCATCTTCAACGCGCTGACCTCGGCGGGGGCGGAGTCTGCGAACTTTCCTTTTTGCACCATCGAACCCAACACCGGTGTGGTTCCGGTCCCGGATCCGCGGCTCGACGACATCGCGCGCTATATCCCTCCGCAGAAGATCATTCCGACTTCGATGACGTTCGTGGACATCGCTGGACTGGTGAAGGGGGCGTCGCAAGGAGAAGGGCTCGGCAATCAGTTTCTGGGACACATCCGGAGCACCCACGCCATCGCGCACGTGGTTCGATGCTTCGACGACGAGAACGTGGTCCACGTGGATGGTTCCGTGGATCCCATCAGGGACATCGAGGTCATCGAAACGGAGCTGATCTTGGCCGACCTCGACACGGTCGAGAAGCGATTCACAAACCTCGAGAAGAAGGCCAAGGCGAAGGACAAGGAAGCCCAGGCTATCGTTTCGGTGCTGGAGCCGGTCAAGAAGGGCCTGGAGTCAGGCCGTCCCGTCCGGGCCCAGGGCTTGACGGAATCCGAGTCCCACGTGCTGCGGGACCTTCATCTGATCACCGCCAAGAAGGTGATGTACGTGGCCAATGTGGACGAGGAGAGCCTGGCGCACCTCGATGAGCATCCCCACGTCCGTCGGTTGGCTCGCCACGCTGCGGCCGAAGGGAGCGGTGTCGTGACGATTTGCGGGAAGATCGAAGCGGAGCTGGCCGAGCTTTCACCGGAAGAAAAGCGCGAATTCCTGACGGACGTGGGGCTCGCCGAGCCGGGGCTCGACCGCGTGATCCGAGCGGGTTACCAGCTTCTCAATCTCCAGACTTTCTTCACCGCCGGGGAAAAAGAGGTTCGTGCGTGGACGTTCCGAGAAGGATGGACCGCTCCCCAGTGTGCGGGTGTGATCCATTCCGACTTCGAGCGTGGCTTCATCAAGGCGGAGGTCTACCACTTCGACGACTTGATGAAGCACCGGAGTGAAGGCGCCATCAAGGAGGCCGGTGCACTTAGGCTCGAAGGGAAGAGCTACCTCATGAAAGACGGCGATATCGTCCACTTTCGTTTCAATGTATAGTCGGCAGGAGGCCTACATCTCGTCGTAACGGCGACACCGGACGACCACGATGCCGGCAGCCCCGTACCGTGCCTGTCCGACGGCGGCCTGCCCTTTGCTTATCTTTGTTTCGTGCGCACGAGGAGCGTGGCCCGTTGGGGCGTCGTGGTCTGGTCGATGGGCCTCGGGTGTACCGGAACCATCGGGAATCCGCAGACAATCGAGAACGGACAGAACACGAACCAACCATCCGGGCCGACGGGCGGTGCAGCTCCGACGGGGCCGCCCGACCCCGGCGTGGTGTCTCCGAACCCCGGGCCGGGCCAAGACGGACCCGGAAATGATCCCCGACCGCCCACGAACCCGGGGACGGATCCCGTGGACCCGGGCGATCCGGGAAGTGGTCCAGATCCGGAAAATCCGACCGATCCCGTATCGCCGGACCCGGGCGACCCGGCCCCTGCTCCCGCGGACCCACCGAACGTACCAGCGTTCGAGCCGTTGGACTCGGTGGTCCGGCGGCTCACGCGGGACCAGGTTGCGGCGTCCATCCAGGACGTCTTGGACGTGACGCTGTCGACCGGTGAGCTGGATTCCATGCCGGTGGATCGACCTCTGGAAGGCTTCGTGAACATCTCCACCGGTCAAACGGTTCTTCCGGAGCACGTGCGGGGGTATTGGCAAGTCGCCGACGCCGTTGCGGAGCGGGTGAACGTGGAAGCTCTGCTTTCGACCTACGCCACGTGCCGAAACGAGACTCGGACTTGCGCCGACGGATTCGTCGAAAACTTCGGCGAGGTCTTGTTTCGACGGCCGATGGATACGGCGCGACGGAACGCCATTTCCGAGGTCTTCGAGACAGCGTTTGCCGAAGGCCTCTCCTTTGCTGACGCGATGCCGTGGGCGCTCCGAGCGATGATTCAAAGCCCCTACTTCTTGTACTTGGTCGAGCGAGAGACCGAGGGTTCGGGCGGCGTTCGGACCCTCGACGACTACGACGTGGCCGCACGGTTGTCGTATGGCGTGTGGGGCACCACGCCGGACGAAGCGCTTCGGTCCGCGGCAGCGGCCGGAGAGCTTTCCACGATTTCGGGCCGAGTGGCCGCCCTCAATCGGCTGTTGTCGGATACCGCACGGGCGGGTCCGGTGTTGGACCGGTTCATTCTGGACTGGGCGCGTATCGAAAGCATTCCGGATGACGACGGCCTGCGGGAGGAGCTCATCCAGGCCGCATCGGCCTATTATCGGCGGGTTCTGACCGAAGACCGTCCGCTTTTCGAGCTCCTCTCAGAGCCGGTTGCGGTGCTGACGCCGTCTTTGGCTGCAGCCCAGGGCGTCGCATCCCAGGGTCCGGGCCTTCGAACGTACGCCTTCGACGCTTCCGCGGCGCAAGGCGGCCTGCTCGCGCAGCCCGGTGTCCTGGCCGGGATGACCAATGCCGATGGCGGCGCCATCGTCGTGCGGGGCCTGTTCATGGAGAAGCAGCTCTTTTGCCGCGAAGCCCCCGACCCGCCAGCCAGCCTTCAATCGGCCATCGACGACTTTGCGGCCGCGCAACCTCCCGATGCGTCTCAGCGTGCCATCTCCGAAACCCGGATGATGCGGACGGACTGCGCGCCCTGCCACAATCAGTTCGATCCACTCGCGTTCGGTCTGGAAGCATTCGACTTCCGAGGGGCGGTACGGACCGAAGACGAACACGGAAACTTCATCCGAACCGACGGCTGGATCCCCGCCTTCGCGACCGGCAACCGGATCGACTACGCCGGCTACCGAGATTACGTCGAACGCCTGGCCGATCTGCGTTCGGTCCGTCGATGCCTGATCCGGCGGCAGATGGAGTTTTTCGTGGGACGCAGGATGGACGCGGGCCAGCTGGCCGCCGTGGAGCGAGTGTTGGAGGCAACAGAGGCCGACGGCGGCCGCCTGTCCACCATCTTGCAGGCAGTGGTTCGGGATGAGGTCTTTACGACGCGGGAGGTGATGCCGTGAGTTCGCGCAGGCGTTTTTTGAAAGGCGCCGGAACGGTGCTGGTCGGTCTCCCGTTCCTCGAGGAGTTTTCCGGCGTGGCCCGGGCCGCGACACCGCCCCAGCGCCTGGTGACTGTGTTCTTTGGTCTGGGGCTCGACCCGAGCTGGCAGCGAGACTTCAACGGTCCGCTGCAGCCCTACGCCCCGTTTCAAAGCAAGATGGCCATGTGCTCGGTGTCGGCGCGGCAAGGCAGTGCCGGTGGAGCGCATTGCAACACGTCGGCGGTGATTTTCGTCGGGGAGGAGCAGCAAAGCGTCAACGTGGCGGGAGGGCCTTCCATCGACCAGCTCATGCGCCGGGAGCTGGACCCGGGAGCGCCCACCTTGGCTTCGGGCCTCTGGTGGCGAAGGGGCGCGTGCGATGCGCAGGCGCTCCGGGTGTTTTTGCCGGATGGTGGCTCCCGTCCCCCGGTCAAGCGGCCTTCCGAGGTCTTCGACCGTGTCTTCGGCAATTTCATGCCTGGCACCGGGGGTGGCGGCGCCAGCGACGCGGAGGCTCGAGAGGCCCGCCTTCGCCGGAGTGTGCTCGACTCGGTCCTCGACCAGGTCCAGGACCTGAGCGGCAACCGAAGTCCCCTCGGGCCAGCCAGCAAGCTGAAGCTCGAGCAGCACCTCCAGTCCATTCGAGAGATTGAGGAGCAGCTGGCCCCCGCAGACGAGATCATCGACGGGGGAGAGCCGAATCCATCCGCGACGTGCGCGGTTCCGACCCGGCCCAACGACCCGAACATCGCTGACTACGACCGATTCACCTATGGCACCGGCAACCAGGCCCCGGAGATCCACTGGAGAGACTTTCAGACCGTGTTCCGGCTCCACGCAGACCTCTGGGCGGCAGCTCTTCGATGCGACCTGGTCCGCTTCGGAAACCTGATGTTCGAGTCGGCGGGGGGACACACCAACCTGAGCGGAACGTATTCGGCCCTCGGCCGGTCGACGAACTTTCCCGGCAGCTCCCAGCACGACGCCTATTTCCACGGTGGTGACCGGGACAATGCCAGCCTCTACCAGCACTTCGCTCAGTCCAACATCGCCTACTTCTTGGGCCTGCTCGACGACACCGACTTCACGGAGGACAATGGGAAGACGGTCCTCGACAACTCGGCGGTGGTGATAGGTACCGAGTACGGATGGAACCACAGCAAACAAGACGTGTTCCATGCGGTGGTCGGCGGAGATGGCCGCTTCAGGAGTGGCTTCTTCACCGACCGGGAGCTCAACTGCATCGACTTCTACAACGCGGTGCTGCTGGGTTACGGCATCGATGCCAACATCGGCCAGGCAACCGGCATCGATTCGGAAGGTGACGGCACCGTCATCCTCGCCTGAGGGCCATGGGGTCGGCGGCCGGAGGCCGTCTCCCGAACGTCAGGTGGCCCACTGAAGAATTTCGAGAAGTCGCGAAACGGATCGCTCCCAGCTCAACTCGGTTCGAATCGGTTCCAGAGCCTCGAGTGAAGGAGGACCGTAGGTCTCTTCGGCCCGGAGTGCGGAATCGATGGCCTCCGCCACAGCGCTGGCGGAGGGGCTGGCTGCGACGTGGACGAAATCCGGCAGTTCCCGCGTTGCTCGGACCAGACGCTCGACGCCGTCCGCGCGGATCACCGCGCAGCGTCGACCCATGACCAACGCTTCGAGGGGCCGCATCCCCGTCCACCCGACCCGAAGGTTGACGTACACGTCCAACGCTCGCACCAGGTCGAGGGCTTCTTCGTGGGCCATTTCACCCCGGTAGTGCACCCGACCCGAAAAGGCCGGGTCCGAGGAGAGGGCGTAGAACTTGTCGGCTCCCGGTCCGGCACCCGCCACTGCGAGATGGAGGTCCTTGGAGCGCAACGCTTCGAGCAACGGATCGAGCTGAACCTCGGGAGACAGGCTCCCGGCAAAGCCCACAAGGCGAGCATTCTCCGGCAGATGCATCCGAATCCGTGCCGCTCTCCGATCTCCCGGCGTGGCCAGTCGGATGTCGGCGCCGTTTTCCACGACGTGGACCGATTCCGCACTCAGATGCTTGCGGGCGTGGGCGGCGATGGAGGGCAGAACGGCCACCAAGGCGCGGGACGACCGCACCACGGTCTTGAGGCTCTCCCGAACCGCTGCCACCCGAAGATCCGAGCGACCGCGCGCCTTCATCTCGTCCAGAATCGGACCGTTCAGCTCCACCACGAAGGGAACGCCGAGACCGGCGAGGGTGGCCGGAACCGCACTGGAAGAGGCAGAAAGGCGGACATAGGCCACCGCCGGTACCCTCGTGAACACCGCCCGACCCACCAGGCTCGCCATCTGAAGCTCCATTCGAAGCCCCGGCGCCGTCGCGGCGGGGGCGAGGTGTTCAACCCCCGGTGGAGGGTGGGTGCCGGGGGCGACGACCGTGACCTGGTGTCCGGCGTCTCGAAAGCCGGACACCGTGGCCGCCACGTGCCGACCGCCCCCCTGTCCTCGGTCGAGCCGGACTTGGGTCACATACAGGAGCCGCATCTACCCATGCCTCGGCGTCAATGAAGCGCAGTCGCTTCGGGATTTCCAGACGCGTGTTGAGGTCGAAAGGGATCAGGGCGCCACACCCGTCGTCAGAAGGCGGTCGACATCGTGCACGACCCCGTCCAGCCCGCGACGGTTGGCGAGGGTCACCACGGCGCCATCGGCCAGGCCAGCCGTGCTCGTGGCGACCCGAACCACGCCTGCGGTGCTGGTCTCGACCTGGAGGAACTCGCCCCCCAACGTGGTGAGCACGGTCTGGTCGCGCAGCCGGTCGGCGGTGAAGGCTCCCTGGACCGCGTGCCTCAGCAGGATGGTCCGAACCTCGCCATCCTCCGCCTCTTCCAGGGCCGCGAGCGCATCGTCGACCGGAAGCAGGAGCGTGATGGGGTCTGCGCCGCCCAAAACATCGGGTGACCAGGCCGCCACCACGTCCGAAAGCCCCGGGCGGTCCAGGAGGGACGCCAGGGAGGGAGACAGTGCTTCCGCCTCGTCGATGACGAATGGGGGCAGGACGAGCGCGTCGATGCCGTGGGCCACGCCCGCCGTCACCGCGAGATCCGGAAAGACCACCCGGACGTCGGCGATCTGGATGTCGCCCGACGGACTCACGCTCACGGCCAAGGAGGTCCCCAGCTCGGTGGGGATTTGGTCGACGATTTCCAGGGTCGATGCGTCCACTTCTTCCGGGACCACGTGCGTCAGCACCAAGGCCTCCACCACCACCGGATCCATTTGATCGAACGGGACGCGCCCCGGCTCGGCCAGAAAATCCACGAGAGCGTCATCGGTGGGGAGGAGCAAGGTCCGGTCCTCGGCCGGCTCGGTGAGGCTCACCAGGCCGTCGACCCCGGCGTCCTGGGCGATGCCGGAGAGATTCGCTTGGAGGGAATCTGCGAGCAAGACGTCGTTGACCGCGTCTTCCAGGGATGCAGGGAGCAGGACACCGTCGACGATGTGGATGATCCCGAGGTCGGACTGGATGTTGGCCACGAACACGAGACGCTCGTTGCTGCGCTCATCCACGACGCCGACGGTGCCGCTGGACGGCAGCGTCGTGATCACGGCGGTGGAGCCATCGGGATTCAGCAACAAGGTCGGCCGATCCGCGGTGCCCAATGCCAGGTCGGCGCTGCTCAAGAGCTGAGGCAGCGCGTGATAGGTCAAGACCTGAGCCAAAATCTCGGGGGAGCGCGTAAGGGCCTCTTGCACGTCGAACGGGAGGCCGGCGAAGGCGTCGTTGGTGGGAACGAACAGGGTGGAAGGGGAGGTTCGAAGCGCATCGACCAGCTCGGCGACGTCTTCGGGCGGCTCGTCGGATGGACAGGCGGTCGTGGCGTCCGGGTCGGGCGGCAGCGGATTCAGGAACCGGAGAAAGGTGCCCACTACTTCGTCACCCTCGGGCGTGCCGAGTGCGATCCCACACAGGACCTCCAGCGTATCTTCCTCGGGAGGAGGGGGAAGCACGAGGTCGGAGGAGGACGAATCGGAACAGGAGGGTCCGAGCAGCAGCGCCCCGAACACGAGGGCCCGCATGGCGGTACACATGAACGCTCCATCTACCACGCGGACGGAGACGCGGGTGGAGGGTGTTGGCGCTTTTTGCTCTGGATTCCTGCACCGTTCCGCCACCATTGCACGGTGAGCGAACCCCCGAATCGCAACTGGATTTCCCGGAGCAGTCGCCTTCTCAACATGGCGGCGCAGGTGGCCGGCAAAGAGGTGCGACAGCGGGTTCGCGGAGGCTTCGAGAGGTCCGTCGAGCGCCTTCACGACCTCGAGGTCCTGACCCGGGTGGAGCAGGCGGCGGTCATGGCCGAGACCCTCGGTCAGCTCAAGGGCGCGGTGATGAAGGCGGGGCAGCTCCTTTCGCTGGACGCCAGTGATTTTCTCCCGCCGGAAGCGCTAGACGTGCTGGCCAAGCTCCAGAGCCGGGCCGAGCCGGTCCGCTTCGAGGTGATGGCCCAGGTACTGACGGAGGACCTCGGCGACGCGGTCTCGCGGTTCGATTCGCTGGAAGAGGTGGCGGCTGCCTCGGCCAGCATCGGGCAGGTTCACCGCGGGCGAGTAGACGGTCGAAGCGTTGCCGTCAAGATCCAATACCCGGGCATCGCTGACTGCATCGACTCCGACCTCGCTGCGCTGCGCCGGGTCGCGACCAGCTGGTTGCGGGTGTCGGGCCGTCGGATCGACCTCGACGACACATTTTCGGAGCTCTCCCAGATCTTGAAGTTCGAATCGGACTACCGACGGGAGCTCGAGAACTTGGTGCGATACCGAAAGCTCTTGGCCACCGACCCACGCTTCTCGGTGCCGGACGTGTGGCCGGACCTGTCCTCGCAGCGGGTGCTCACCATGGATTGGGTGGATGGTCAGCCGCTGCATGCGTGGATACGCAGCGAGCCCTCGGCGGAAGCTCGACTCGAGTTGGCCACCAAGCTGCTCGATCTCTACTGCCTCGAGTTCTTCGAGTGGGGGTTCGTTCAAACCGACCCGAATCACGGAAACTTCATGGTCGGCGGCGACGGCACCCTCATGCTGCTCGACCTTGGAGCAGCCATCGAATACGACGTCGAGTTCCGCCGCGTCTATGTCCAGCTGCTTCGAGCCATCGGCAGTCAGGATCGTGACCAGATCCTCGATGCCGGGTTCAAGTTCGATCTTCTGGACGCCAGAGAGCCGGAAGATGCGCGCGATGCCTTCGTCGAGCTCCTGATCCAGGCCCTTCAGCCGTTCCTGCCCGACAACCAGCCGTTCCATTGCCGTGATCGAGACTACGCGGCGTCGTCTCGTGCTGCAGCCTTGACGTTTTCCAGGTCCCTGCGTTTCTCGGCTCCGCCGCGAAAGCTTCTGTTCCTTCACCGGAAGCTGGGCGGGATCTTCAATCTCCTGAAGCGACTCGACCTGACCATGGACCTCTACCCCTACTGGCTCAAAATGGTAGGTTCCGAGATCCCGTCGTAGGACGCGGCCCGCGCGAAGCCCGGCCGGCGGGGTCCTGCCTTGATCGAAAGCCCGGGGTGCTGCAGGTTCCAGCCGCCATGGACTTGGTGGTGGTGGTGCTCAACTACAAGACGCCGGAGCTGGTGGTGGATTGCCTCGGCTCCTTGGCACCCCAGGTGGACGGCGTCCGGCGCTCGGTGGTGGTGGTCGACAACGATTCCAGGGACGGCTCGGTGGAGATCATCGGAAGCGCCATCGACCAGCGGGGCTGGAGCCATTGGGCACGCCTGGTGCCGTCGCCCGTCAACGGGGGCTTTGCAGCCGGCAACAACTTGGGAATCCAGGCGGCAGACGCAGACAACTATCTCCTGCTGAACAGCGACACCATCGTGCGCCCAGGTGCTCTGGACGAGATCCTCCATGCGGCGGCGGTTCGGCCCGAAGCCGGTTTGATCGGCCCGAGGCTCGAATGGCCGGATGAAACGCCTCAAATCAGTGCATTTCGCTTTCCGTCACCGTTTTCCGAAGTCATCCACTCCGCCGAGACGAGCTTGGTGACCCGCGCGTTGTCCGGGTTCGACGTTCCGATTCCGGTCTCGGACGCGCCGATCGAAGCGGATTGGGTATCGTTCGCGTGCGTTCTGATCCGAAGCAGCGTGGTCCATCGGATCGGACTTCTGGATGACAACTACTTCATGTACTACGAGGACATCGATTTCTGCCGTCGGGCGCGCGACGCCGGTTTTCACATCGTGTACTGGCCGGACGCGCGGGTCGTCCATCTGCGGGGCGGCAGCGGCGACGTCAAGTCATCCATCGCGCAGAAGAAGCGTCCTCGCCGCTACCTTTACGAATCGCGAAGTCGCTACTTCGCCAAGTTTTATGGTGGGGTGCCCGGTGTACTGGCTGCCAACCTCGGCTGGTATACCGGAAGAAGCGTTTCGAAACTTAGGGAACTGGTGGGGAACAAGAAGAACCACCTCTGTGAGAAAGAGAGTACGGACATATGGACGGACTGGCTTCGACCCCTGGGGTCCAGACAGGCGCAGTGAGAGAAGCGCAACCTGACTTCGTCATCATTGGCGCAATGAAATCAGCCACCAGCACGCTTCACGAGCAGCTGGCTGCGCAACCCGGGTTTCACATGTCGGACCCGAAAGAGCCGAACTTCTTCAGCGATGAAGACGTGTTCGCGAAAGGCCTCGACTGGTACCGAGGTTTGTTCGCCGAGGCGGGATCCGGTGATATCCGGGGCGAATCGAGCACCCACTACACGAAGCTGCCAACCCACCCCAAGGCAGCGGAACGACTTCATGCCTTCGCACCTGACGCCAAGCTCATCTACGTCATGCGCCATCCCATCGACCGATTGGTCTCCCACTACATCCACGAGTGGAGTCAGGCGGTCATTCCCCGCAAGATGCCCATCGACGACGCCATCGACGCGTTTCCCGAGATGGTGGAGTACGGCAAGTATGCGAAGCAGCTCGAGCCGTATTTGCAGCGCTACGGCAAGGACCGGATCCTGCCGATGTTCTTCGAGCGGATCCTGACCGCCTCACAGGACGAACTCGAGCGGGTCTGTCGCTTTCTCGGGTACCCCGGGACGCCGAAGTGGGCCGAACTCGACGCGTCGAACGTGTCCAATCAGCGGATGCGACGGAATTGGCTGTTGGACCGGGTCGTCGAGTCGCCCACGCTGCAGCTCCTTCGGCGTTCCCTTCTTCCGGCCTCGATTCGGTCGCGGGCTCGTCAAGTCTTCGTGATGCGGCAGCGGCCCGAGCTGTCGGACGCCCGTCGCCAAGCCCTGTCCGAGGTCTTTGACCGCGACCTGGCGGATCTCTCCGGTCTTCTGGGGACTCAGCTGACCTGTGCAAATTTCAAAGAGACCGTGAGGCGGCAACCACTGGACTGGGCCGCGTAGCCGCTTTCGCGCCGTACCGCAGTGTGGTAGCGGCCAACGACGTGCTGCTCTTCTTCAGCCCGGACCCCTCCAAGCCGGCGGGTGGCGTCAAGCAGATTTACCGGCACGCTTCGATTCTGCTCTCCGTGGGTATCGATGCGCGAGTGCTGCATACGACCGATGACTATCGGTATCCATGGTTCGCGAGCGAAGCCCGGCTTGCGTATACCGGGATGCGCCGGATCGATACGGTAAAGCGGGCGATTGCGGTCCGGCTGGGAGACCGAGCCCAGCGGTTCTTGGCCATCGAGCCAGACCTCGAACTCACCAAAGGCCGATCGATTCGGCTGGTTCCGCCGAAACCCGGTGCGGGCGGAGAGACGCACCGCCTCTCCGAGACGGACCTGGTGATCCTGCCCGAGTTCCTCGTGAGCCGCTTCGATGCTGGAAAGATGGGGTGCCAGTTCGCGGTCTTGAATCAGAACGGATTCAACACGTTCCGGAGCATGGGAACGGATTTGGGGCGCACCACCATGTACCAGCATCCGCGGCTGCAAGGTGTGGTGACCGTCTCGGAGCAGGACCAGAACCTGATCTCCTACCTCTTTCCTTCCATTCGGGTGATGCGGGTCAGAAATGGGATCTCGGACCTCTTTGGCCCCCCTCAGGATTGGCTGAAGGAGAAGCGCCGGCAGATCGCGTTCATGCCGCGAAAGCTGGAGCGCCACATCGAGCACCTGGTGCAGGCGCTTCACGCGCGGGGCGTCTTGGACGGCTGGAGCTTGGTGCCGATCACCGGGATGAACGAAGGGCAGGTGGCCCAAGCCCTGAGGGAATCGATGATCTACGTCAGCACTTCGGTGGACGAGGGGTTCGGCCTCCCGCCGGTCGAGGCCGGGATGTCGGGTTGCGTCGTCGTCGGCTACCCGGGCGGAGGAGGTCGTGAATACTTCCGGCCCGACATGTCCGACCCGGTGCCCCAAAACGATGTGTTCCGATTGATTCAGGCGGTGGAGGCGGCGATTCGCCGGTGCGAGCAGGATCCGAAGTCGGAGGCCGCTCGCGCGCTTCGGTTCGCGGAGTATCTACGGTCCGAATACAGTGCGGAGCGAGAACGGGAGTCGGTCCTGAACGTGTGGACCTCCCTCATCGATCCAGACGCCCATCAGCTGCCGAACGCCGCCCGATGAGCGGAGCCGAGCGGATGAACGGAGCCTCGATCGAGCCCTTTCCTTCCGCGTGTTTCGGCGGGAGCATGGGGCCGGGATGACGTCTGAAACGGCGGGGCCGGGATGGCGGGTCGGCGCGGTGGCCATCGGACGCAACGAGGGAGAGCGGCTTCGCACGTGCTTGATGTCCCTCGCGCCCCAGTCCGACCGCGTGGTCTACGTAGACTCCGGATCCACGGATGACAGCGTCGCGATCGCGGAATCGATCGGCGTCGAGGTGGTCCACTTGGATCTCTCGAAACCGTTCACGGCGGCGCGGGCGCGAAACGCGGGGTTCCGGCAGCTCCTTTCGCTGGAACCCCAGCTCACCCACGTTCAGTTCATCGACGGCGACTGTGAGCTCCAGCCGGACTGGCTGGCGGCGGCGCGGTCGGCGTTCGAGGCGGAGCCCAGCGATCTGGCGGTGGTGTGCGGCCGTCGGCGGGAGCGGTTCCCGGAGAGGTCGGTCTACAATCGGATGTGCGACGTCGAATGGGACACCCCGGTGGGGGAGGCGACGTTCTGCGGCGGGGACTCCGTGATGCGGGCGGACGCCTTTCAGGCGGTAGGCGGCTTTCGAGACGATTTTATCGCCGGGGAGGAACCGGAGCTCTGCGTTCGGCTTCGAGAGGCCGGATGGCGGATCCGCCGGATCGGCGCCGAGATGACCCTTCACGACGCGGCCATCACGGAGTGGGGCCAGTGGTGGAAGCGGGTGGAACGCTCCGGCTTTGCCTATGCGGCTGGGGCGTGGACCCACGGGCAATCCGACGCGCGCCACAACGTCCGAGAGCATCGACGGATCTGGTTTTGGGGTGCTGCCCTTCCGACCGTGGCGGTCGCGGCGGCGCCCGTTACCTTGGGCACGAGTTTGGCGCTCTTCGGGGCGTATCCGTTCTCGGCCATGCGAGCCTATCGGGCCGTCCGACGTCGGGGCCGAACGAGAGAGGATGCCGGGGTCTTCGCGGCGCTCACCTTGCTCGGCAAAGCGCCCGAAGTGGTGGGCGCGGCGCGCTTCCACTGGCAGCGTACGGCCGGTCAGACCCCCCAGATCATCGAGTATAAAGGTCCCGCGCTCGACGCTTCTCGGTCGGGTCCGAAGTCCGAATCCGAGGCGTCCGGCGATTCCGGCGAAGCCAAAAGGTCATAGCCACCAAGAGCCAAAGAGCCGCGTGGGGACCAAGAGTGCGGCGACCCAGTCGAATGTCTCGGCACTCACAGCTGTCGTCGTCGAAGATGAGGGCCTGACCGCCGTCGATTCGCTCCAGGCCTCCGTCGGTGGCTTCGCTGGGGCCCGCGTCGGTCGGACCGCCATCTCCTTCGCCGCCATCACCGTGGTCCGGTGCGAGGCTCCCCCCGTCGCCAGCCGCACCGTCGGTCGTGCTCCCGTCGAATGAACCGCCGTCCGACACGCTCCCATCGAAAACGCCCGCGTCCATGATGCCGCCGTCGGGTTCGCACCCGGGTGCGTTTGCGGCCTGCTGCACGCAGGTCGTCCCAACGCAGCGGTCGAGCGTACACGGATCGAAGTCGTCGCAGTCCTCGTCCAGGGAGCAGCATCCCAGAACGGATGCATAGACGCACTCATTGTCCACCCCGCAGGTCTCGGATGAGCAAGGGTCGAAGTCATCGCAATCTTCGTCGGTCACGCAACATCCAGCGATCGGGTCAGCACGACACTGAAGCGAAACGGGATCACAGGCGTCGCGGGTGCAAACGTCGTCGTCGTCGCAGTCCAGCTCCCCGGTGCAGCAGTTCGCGATGGGCTGTGCCGCGCAGCTGCCGCCGGCGATTGGACAGACGTCCTGGGTGCACACGTCCCCGTCGTCGCAGTCTCCATCCGAGCGGCAGCAGTCGGAAAGCGGAGTTTGGAGGCACTGACCGGTCTCCAGGTCACAACTGTCCGACGTGCACGGGTTCCCGTCGTCGCAATCAGCGTTGATTCGGCAGCAGTCGTCTACGGGTTCGGTGGAACAACTCCCGCTGTCGCAGGTGTCGATGGTGCACGCGGACGCGTCGGCGCAGTCTGCATCGACCGCGCAGCAGTCGCTGATCGGATTGTTGGCGCAAGTTCCGCCGGGGCCCGGGAGGCAGACGTCCACCGTGCACGTGTCGCCGTCGTCGCAGTCGGCAGCGCTTCGGCAGCAGCCGACTCGAGGCGCGAAAGTGCAGGTCCCGCCGGGGCCCGAGCAGGTGTCGTCCGTGCAGGCATCCTGGTCGCTGCAGTCGCTGTCCACGACGCAGCATCCGGCGATGGGTTCGGCGAAGCAGCCCCCTGGTTCGCTGCACGCATCGGCAGTGCACGGATCGCCATCGTCGCAGGCGAGCGGGAGTCCCGACACGCAGACCCCGCCGAGACATGCTTCGGTTCCGTTACAGGTTTGTCCGTCGGGGCAGGCGGTTCCATCCGGGGCGGTGATGTCGACGGGACAGGACGGACTCTGCCCGTCGCAGGTCTCCCCCGGGTCGCATATGCCTGCAGCCGCTCGGCATGTCGCTCCGGCTGGGCTCACCTGGTCCTCGGGGCACGCGGCGCTCTGGCCGGTGCACACCTCGACGACGTCGCACGCTCCCGCTTCAGCCCGGCAAACCGTGCCCCCTGGGGCGAACGTATCGGCGGGACAGAGGGCCTCGGACCCCGTGCATCGCTCTTCTCGGTCGCAGAACCCGGTGCTGCTTCGGCAGACCGTCGAGGCCGGCGCAAAGGTACAGGAGGGGGTGCAGCAGTCGCCCCCATCACACGATTCGCCGGCTTCGACGACGCCATTGCCGCAGATCTGGGCCGAGGCCGCGCCCGTGTACCCCAGAGCGAGAATTCCCATCCATGCGAAGCTCGGGCGAAGCACCTGCCCATGGGTTCGGACGATCTCGGCCCGAGGCCAGCCCGGGGACCGGGCTAGCCATCTCACCCTGGGCGGAGTGTCTCATCGTGAGGCGCTCGAGCCGGGTTCACCGGGACTTTCGGGATCGGTCGATGCACTGGCCCGCGGTTGTCGGGGCGGTGCTTGTTCGAGGGGCCAGATGGAAAGGTTGTCGAACTCGAGATCGCTCTGCCAGTTGGAGAACGCAAAACGGTCGTGTCCCGGGCCAGAGAGGGGGTTGGGATCGTCGAACGTCATGTAGAGCTCGCCATCGACGAACCAGCGGAGGGCACCGCCTTGCTTTTCGATGCGCCAGCGATAGGTCTGATGCGCCGCCGCCTGGGTCGGCTTCTTCTCCACCCGGTCAGCGCCGTGCTCGTCCAGCCGAGCGACGACCGATAGGGTATTGTCCCAGCCCCCCATGATGAAGATGTAACCGGATTGGTGCGCGAGGCCGTTGGTCATCAGCTCCACCTTGGCGTCCACCTTGCGACCGACCGTGACGTCGAAGGCCACCACCACGTCGTCCGGGAGCACCGCCCGAAGAAACAGCGGCGCGTTGTTGCCGCCCGGGCTGAAGAGCTTGCCGTCCTCGATGCGCCACTGACCTCCAGAGGGATACCAAGCCTCGCCGAGCTGCTCCCGCTCGAAGTCGTCGTGGTACGGGATCGACGTCCTCGGCTCGTCTCGCTGGTGGCAGGCCGTCGACGCCGCGCAGGCCACGAACACCCACGCCCACCCGAGGCGTTTCGAGATGTGCGGGTCCAAGCCCTGGCCTCTTTCGGGGCCGTCGAACCGGGGCCGCGGACCCGGAGGAACTGCCACGCCCATGGCTGCGCTGGCTAGATCCCACGACGGGGCGGATGCAAGCGTTCTTCCGGCAAGCCGTCCTCCCACGGCGTTCGGGGGCCCGTCCATCCCGCTCGGGTCGGGTTCCCGGCGGTCCTCGGCGCGCGGGCCCACGGTTCGCGTCCGTCGTTGACTGGCGTGTCGCTTGGGTTTCATACCTCCGCCCTCATGACGGAAGCCAGCCCACCGCCGGAGCGGGTTCGGTTCGCGGATCTTCCTTTATCGGATCACGCCCAAGCGGGCCTTCAGGCCTTGGGATACGAGTTCGCCACCCCCGTTCAAGCCGCCGTGTTCGAAAAGGCGATGACGGGCCGGGACTTGATGGTTCAGTCCAAAACGGGAACCGGCAAGACCACCGCGTTCGGGCTCCCGGTGATGGAGCGGATCCGGATGGAGGGAGGAACCGACCCCCAAGCCCTGGTCCTGTGTCCGACCCGAGAGCTGGCGGTCCAAGTGGCCGAGGAACTGGCAGAACTGGGGGATCCCAAGGGCGTGCGGGTGCTGCCGATCTACGGTGGCGCTCCGATGGGTCCCCAGCTCAAGAGCCTGAAGGCGGGTTGTGACGTGATCGTGGGCACGCCGGGCCGGGTTCTGGACCACATCCGGCGGCGCACTCTCCGCCTGGTGCACGCGCACATGGCGGTTCTGGATGAAGCCGACGAGATGCTGTCCATGGGCTTTTGGGAGGACGTGATGGCGATCCTCGAGCAGCTCCCCGAGGAACGTCAGACCCTTCTCTTCTCCGCGACGCTGCCCGACACCATCCGGCGAACCGCCCTCCGCGGGATGAAGGACCCGGAGACCGTGGACATCAGCCGCGACGAGCTGACCGTCGAGGGCATCACGAACATCGCCTACGAGGCCGACGACCGGCTCCCGAAGCCCCGCAACCTTCTCTACATCTTGGAGATCGAACGGCCCGAGAACGCCATCATCTTCTGCAACACGCGGGATGACGCATCCATCGTGGCGGCCTTTCTTCGCCGACAAGGCCTGCACGCTTTGGCCCTCTCGGGGGAACTGAATCAGCGAGACCGAGAGAAGGTCATGCGTCGAATGAAGTCGGGCGAGCTGCAGTACCTCGTTGCGACCGACATCGCCGCCCGCGGGATCGACATCTCCGACCTGAGCCACGTGATGAATTACTCCCTCCCCGACTTCACGGAGGTTTACCTCCACCGCGTCGGACGCACGGGGCGGGCGGGTCGCACCGGGACCGCGGTCTCGCTCGTGAGCGGTCGGGACCAGGTGACGCTCACCAGCCTCAAGCGCGATTTCAAGGTGAGCTTCGAGACCCGGGAACTTCCGGAATTCAGCGAGATCGTCAAACGCCAAGCGCTTCGGGTGGCAACGGACCTCCAGAAGCGAGCCCGAGAAACCGAGGTCACCTCTTTCCTTCGACTGGCGCAGTGGATGCTCGAGACGGAGCAGGCGATCGAAGCCCTCGCCTATTTGCTGAAGCAGCACTTCTCCCTGCTGGAAGAAGCTCGGGCCCGTGATCCGTTGGAGGCGGGGCGCCCGGACGAAGAGGGCGCCCCGGAGGCCGAGGCGGACGAAGAGCGCCCCAGGGCCAAGGATCGAAAGCCCAAGAAGAAGGACAAGAAGAAGGACGGGCGGCGGGAAGAACGTAGGGCTCCTCAGGACGGCCGCCAGGTCGGCGACGTGGAGCGCTTGTTCGTGAACCGCGGCATCAGCGACGGATACGACGAACAGAAGATCCGGATCCTGGTCACCGAAGCAGCGGGGAAGGGGGATGGAATCGGCAAGATCCAGCTCCGGCGCACCCACAGTTTCGTCGAAGTCACGCCCCAAGTCGGGGAGCGGGCCATCGCTGCCGCCACCGAGGGCATCGAGCGAGAGGATAAGCCGGTGACCATCGAAGCGGCCCGAACGCGTGGTTAGCCGATGCCGAGGCGTGCGACCCCGACCGCTCAGCACGGACGCAAGCGGCGACCGGCTCGGGCACAGACCCCCGGCGCCCGGACCGAGGCCGCCATGGCGGAACGCCTGGCTGAACTGGAGCCGGGAACCAAGCGCTACGTGGTGTTGTCCACCGCCATCGACTTCAAGAGAAGCTGGTTCGCGCTGGCGCGTCACCTAGCGGACGTGCGGGACGGCGGCCATTTCGGCGAGTGGGGCTATCGAAGCTTCGAGGCCTACGCGCAACACGAGCTTCATCTACGCCGGGATACGGTGGCGAAGCTGGTCCGTTCCTTCGATTTCCTGTCTCGGCACGAGCGACCGACGCTTCGGGCGGCGGAAGAGGAGGGTCAGGACGCGTCGGTCGTGGCTCTACCCAGCTACCAGGCACTCGATATCCTGGCCGAGGCTCGTCAAAACCCGTACCTGTCGGATCAGGATTATCGCGCCCTGCGGGACCAGGTGTTTCGCGAAGATCCGCCGCCGAGCCAGCTCCGCAAGGCGTTGAAGGAACGCGCCCCAGAACCTCCCTCGGAGCCCGAGGCCCCTACGGTCCGCCTCCGGCGATGCCTGAGTTTGGCCGAGCGTCTGTACGGCATGCTGCTGGAGGAAGACGTCCCGGAATCCATCAGTCGGTCGATGGAGCGGACCGTAGGCGGCCTTCGCAAGCTCCTCGACGAATGATTCGGCCCGGACCCCTCCGTTTCGCTCCAACGCGGGTTAGGATGCGGTCGGCATGGATCTGGTCACCGCATTGCCGGAAGCGATCCGGGAGTGGCTCGAGGATCCCGCCCTGACCGAGCTGGTGCTGCCTCGGCCGGGGGAGGCGGTTCTGGTGCGGGGCAAGATCACGGAGCAGAAGGGGACCGGCCTGAGTCCCCAGGCGTTGCGGCAGGTGGTGGACGCGGTGCGGCGACAAGTGGGCGCCCGTTCTGGTCGCTGGAACGACCGCTTCGACGTCCGGGCGGTAGACACGCCGGCCGGCGGTGGGTTGCGTCTCATGCGCCGCGCTCCGATGGCGCACTCCCTGCGTTCGCTCAGTCGGGCTGGCAAGCTGCTTCCGGAGGTCCGGGCCTTCCTCGAAGAAGCGATCCGATGTCGCCGCAGCGGATTGTTGGCCCTCTGCGACGCGAGGTCGACGGCACCGCTCTTTCACGCCATCGTTGCGGAATGGCGCGAGCTTTCGTGGGTGGTGGACGTCGAAGACATCGTGTCCGACCTGGGCATCGATGGCGCGGTGGGCCTGGGTGTGGATGGCTTTGTCTGTGCGAACATCGGGCAGCTCAACTTGGAGCTCGTCCTTCAGCCCCGTCCGGTGTGGGTTCGGGTCGAAGCGCCCGATGCAGCCTCTGCCGCCTTTCGCGCCCTTGCGCAGATCGGCTTGCGTCGGCCGGACCTGACCATGGACCAGATACGATGCGCGACCGCCTCGAAGTTCGACTTCGTCGTCGAGGAGGAGACGGACGGGCGGTCGCGAGGGGTGTGGCGCATTCTGGAGCCGGATCACCGGCTCGAAGTGGACTTCGTCACCGGCACCCGGGTGCGGTTCGGTCCGCGCGCCGACCCTCGTCGAACCGAGAAGTTGCCGGCTGAGCCGGGCCAGCTCGGCCCTCGTCCCTCCGAGCGTCCCTCTCCGTCCAGACCGACCGACTCGGACCCGGCCCGGCGGTGGGACAGTCACGGCGACGAGGACCGAATGCCTCTTCACCGTCCCCCCTCCGACATCGACGCCCGGTCTCTGTTGATGGACTCGAATGCGCTCGCCCAGGGCCCGTCCGGTCATGACGCCCAATCCACGACCACCGAGCTCCCGATCCTGGCGGAGGAAGACGAGCAGAAGGCCTTGCGGTCGGCCGAGGACTCGTCTCCCGAGCCGGGGCCTTGAACCGTGCTGGCCCGAGTCGGTCTGGGACTGGAGCGCATCTTCGGGAAATGGATCCCGGACCCCTTCGTCGTCGCCGTCGGTCTGACGGTGCTGGTGGGTGGAGCAGGGTGGTTGGCCACCGGCGATGCCGCGCAGGTCCTCGACGCGTGGCAAGGGCCGCGCGGCTTTTGGAGTCTGCTCGGCTTCTCCATGCAGATGTGCCTGGTCTTGGTCACCGGACACGCGGTGGCGATCTCCCCTCCGGCCCGCCGGGGACTGGTGTGGCTCTCCGACCGCCCCCGCAGCGGGGCCGAGGCTGCCGCGATGGTCAGCTTCGTGAGCATCGTCCTCGGCCTGTTCAATTGGGGTCTAGGTCTGGTCGGGGGCGCCCTGTTGGCCCGGTTCGTCTCGGACTCGTGCGCACGCCGCGGGATCTCGGCCCACGGTCCGCTGCTCGCGGCCTGCGGCTACGTGGGCATGATGGCTTGGCACGGCGGAATGTCGGGCTCGGCGCCCCTGAAGGTCACGACCCGCAACGACTTGGTGGAACTGCTGGGACCGGATCTGGGGAGCCGCTTGGCCGTGGTACCCACCAGCGAGACCTTGTTCAGTCCCCTCAACCTGATGGTCAGCTTGGGGCTGCTTTTCATCATTCCTTGGGTTGCGAGTCAGCTCGCTCCGGAGCACGGCGAACCGCTCTCCAAGCCGCGCGACGCTCGAGAACCGGAAGCGTTCCCGGGTCTGGCGGGGGCCCGCTGGTTCGCCTGGCTGCTGGTCGTTCCTCTGGCGTGGAGCCAGATCCGGTATCTCGGCGCCTACGGGGTGCAGAGGCTGGATCCGAACGCCATCAACGGAATCCTGCTGACGTTGGGAGTGGCCCTCCACGGGACGTTGGGTGCCTATGCCCGGGCCATCCAGCAGGCGGTATCCGGCTGCGCCGGCATCATTCTCCAGTTTCCGCTCTATGCCGGCATCATGGGCATCATGGCGGGGACCGGTTTGGCCTCCGCCTGGGCCCGAGCAGCGGCGAGCGTCGAGCCCAACCTGTTTCTCTGGGTGACCTTTCTGGCTGCCGGCGCTTTGAACCTCCTCGTGCCCAGTGGAGGCGGTCAGTGGGCGGTTCAAGGGCCGGTGGCGGCGGAAGCGGCCGAAGCGTTGAACCTTCCCCTCGGTACCGTGGTGCTCGCGGTCGCCTACGGAGACCAGTGGACCAACATGCTTCAGCCCTTCTGGGCCCTGCCGCTGATGGGACTCACGGGGGTGCGGGCCGGTCCGTTGCTCGGCTACACCTTCGTCTTCTTGGTGGTGGGGGGACTGTGGTTTTCGGCGGGCTTGTGGGCCTTCGGTTGATGCCGGTGCGTCGCTAACGCGGAAGCTCTTTGGCCCACCACGGCCGAGTTTCGCGGGCCGGGTCGGTCGATTCGGTCGGGCGCTCGAGGGGCATCTTCGGGTGGGCGAGGGATGCTCGGATCTTGGCGGGAGGGATGACGAGGTTTTGATGCACATCCCAGGCGACGGTTCGGGCGATGCCCAGGAGCCGGAGCTGGGTGTCGAAGATCGGCATGCCGCCTTTCAGTTCGAGGGTGGTCGCCACGAAACCCTCGAACTCCGGCCGGAGGCCAGGATCCGTCACCAAGCCGGAGACCGCGGTCCCCCCGGCGGCGGTTGTCGTCAGGGCCACCACGTCGGTATGTGCCTCGAGGGTGCCGGCGCCACGTCGCCCTGGGGCGGTCAATCCGAGCTCGGCCAAGGCGTCGTCCACCTCGAGCCGAGCGACTCGAGCCTCCAGATCGAGATGAACGAGGCGGGCGGCCGCGCTGCCTTCGGGACCGTGGACCTGAATCGAACGTGCGTCTTGAACGACGTAGGCCAGGACGACCACGCTCCGCTCGTCCCACGGGACCCCGAACCCGACGCGGTGGGCCGGCACGGTGGGGAAGTCTTTTTGGGCTCGAACATCGACGCGGATCTCGGCGGTCCGCATCCGTAGCCGGGCAGGAAGCGCACCCATCTGGTCGAGACGGAGCGTATCCACGGGCGGTTCCTCGGCGAATGCCGGGGTGCAGGAGAGCAGGCCGAGAATGGCGCAAGGACACAGGCCCCGGGCGGTGGCACCCATGGGGGCGGACTTTAGCACATCGAAGTGCGGTCTTTGGTCAGACCGCGGTGAGGTGGCGACCGGGTCGCTTCTTGGCGCGTTCCTCCATCACCTTGGCGATGAAGGTGCTCCCGTTCTCGATGGTGTTGGACATCGTATCCCGGAGCAGGAGCTCGGCCTCTTTCTTCGAGAGCCGAAGCGTATCGTAGTACCGCTGTCGATCCGTGGCGTGAAAGACCACCGGCAGATAGCCGTGGCGCAGGAGCACGAAGTTCACCAGCAGTCGGCCGGTCTTTCCGGAGTTCTCGGCGAACGGGAAGATGCTCATGAATTCGTGGTGCAGGTGGGCGGCGAAAGCCACCGCGTCGTCGTCGTCGGGATCGGACGATTCCGCCCAGCTCATCAGCTTTTCGAGCCGGCTGACGATGTCGTGGGGCTGGGCGATGTCGTGGAAGTAGGTCCGATGAAGGGGGATATCCTTTCGATACCGAGCCACCTGATAGTTCGGGTCGTGAGAGCCCAAGACCGCGTGAAGCTCCCGGACCAACGCCATGTTGACCGGGCCACCCTCGGCGGCGCGGGTTCGGATCAGGTCCATGGCCAGGCGGAAATTGCGGATCGCCGGGTAGGTGTCCTGTGCGATGGGGCGACCCTCCAGGGCGGTGATCATCTCTTGGTGGGTGACCACCACCCCTTCCAGAGCGTTCTCGTGGAAGATCCAGCCCAGCTCGAACCGCTCGAGGAAGTCTTTCCAGACGTCCGGGTGCTGAAGCGCCAGGTCCCGGAGTTCTTCCGTTCGGTCGTCGATGTCTCGGTGTTGGTCTCGCTTAAGCTCCATGGCTACCCCCTGCGTTCTCGCCTCCACGTTTCGGTCTCGCGCCGACATTGGTGGTGGCTACAATCGAACCCTTTCGATACTTTTCGAATTACCGATCCGCATTCGAACCTGTCAACTTCGGTGGATCGTTCGAATAGCTCCGCTGTCCCACATGAAGTCATCTTTCAGCAGCGACTGCGCGGTCCGGTTGGTCCAGGAATTCGTGGTCGGATCGGCTGATCCATGCGACTTCGTGAATCGTCGACGGCGTTGAGTGGATTTCGTTCCATTCGTTTCACGCGAAGGAGTCGCTGTATTTTTATGTGTCGGGAAGGAAAAATTTTATTCTGTCGAAACGTTGACACCATAAGACCGGTGACCGATGTCACTGGAAAGCTGCCTTGCGATGGGTGAATCGAGGCGGAAGCGGCTCGAGCATCTTGAGAAGGATCGGCGATGCGCGGCTGAGTTCCTCGCGACCCCATCGCATGGCGACTTCGATGGTCCGAAAGCTCGGCATGACGTTGATGGGACTCGGTACGCGCCGGTATCGCAGCAGCATTTGCATGAAGTGAAGGTCGCGACTCACGTTTTCGGCCGCAATCCTCTGGAGAGGAAGAAACAGGATGTGCCGACCGACGCTCGCCGGGAAGCAGTCCAGGCCCAAGACCATGGCGTTTCGAGAGCCCAGCCGACCCGATTGGATCATCTCCCACGCCACCCGGCCCGGAACGTTGGCGACCAAGCCTCCGTCCGTAAGTGCATCGACGCCTTCACGATGAAGAAGCTCCGCCATGAGGCGGTGCATCCGCGTATCATCTCGCGTCAAGTCGTATTGAAGGACGGCGGGGAGGGAGGTCGAAAACCCAACCGCGTCCACTGCGTCGAACCCTTGGGTCAACATGTCGGCGCCCAGGGGCAAAGTCTCGAGGGCGCCCGGTGTGCTGACCAGGTCTCGGAGCAGTTTCGAGAGGTCCGCGGTCAAATCCTTGATCTGCAGCAGTCGGCCGAGGGGCCCACGACGCAAAACCCGCCGGAACTCCCGTTCGTAGGGGCGGACCGTTTCAAACGCTTCCCTGCGCACTCCGGCCACCACCGAAATGAACGGGATCGGTATGTCTCTGATCTTCAGAGGTTGCCCGGTCTCATCGAGAAAAAAGCGCTCCAGACCGCTTCTGAGATGCACTCGCAATGCGCCTGGCAAGGCGTATCGCGTCTCCGACTCCAAAAGCCGGAACATGTCCTTGAAACGCAGATCGAAAGCGATGGTCCGAACCAAAGACGAGTGGACGGACAAACGATTGGCCCGGAACAATCCGAGGAGGGCACCGATGCTGCTGCCGACGATCCCGGCCGGTTCGATGCGCGCCGACTCCAGAAAGGAAAAGGCGCCAAGGTGGACATATCCGCAGCCACCGCCCCCACCGAGACAAAGGACCAGATGTTTGCGGCCCAGTTCCTCGTCCAGTCGCTCCGCCGACAGAGCACTGGTGTGCTCTGCCAGGACTTGTTCTCCCGCTGCGTTCAAGATGGCGTCCAGATGCTCTGCGTCCCGGCCCAGGTCCCGGGGATCGAGATCGCCTCGGGCCTTGAGCAGTCGATCCACCAAGGGTCTGAGGTGGTCGCGGAAGACGCCGAGGCGCAGGCCCACGGGGATGTCGCGGTCGCCCGAGCGGATCACCCATACCCGTGCGAGGTTGAGGATGGTGCGAAGCGTGAGCTCGAGTCTTCGCGGAAGCCGGTCGGGGCGCCGAACCAGCGCCTCGACCAGACTCACCTCCGCTTCTTCATAGGGTCGAACCTGCCGGTATCGCTCCGCCAGGTCCGGGCGAATGTCTCGGGCGGCCACCGACATGCCGAACCTTCAGCGACTCCACTCGGCGGCTCGTGGTCTGTGTGGGGTCGTGCTACAGACCCGACATGACCGTGCCGTTTCGGACGCCGTGCCCTGGCCCCTACGATGCGGTTCGTTCCGACGCCACCCCCAACCCACTTCCGAACCGTCGGGGTTCGGAAGAGACCCGCGCGCACCGTCGACTGGGGAGGTCTTCCTTTGCCGGGAATCCGTGAGCAGCTTCTGCGCGCTCTGGAAGACGATGACGTCGCACGTTCCGGAGCGCTGGTTCAGGGGACGGATGATGTTTCGACGGCGCTTCGGTTCGGGGCGAGTCTGGCCCGGGCCATGGGTGCCGAGAAGGAGGCCGCACTGCTGCAAGCGGAAGCGGATGGCTACCAGGAATCTTCGGGACAGCCCCCGGATGCGCGCAGCGTGTTGGCATTTGCCAGCCCATTTCCGGTTCGCGCCCTCGACCTCGGACTGTTGGATCCGGAGGAGGTCTTCGTGGTCAATCGCGAGAAGTTCGCTCAAGTCCGATTTCCCATCGTGCAGCCCGCCGGTGAGCTCGAACGGCTGATGCTGCAGCTGACGGAGGGTGGGGTCTTTTCGATGCGGGTCCCGGCTTCGGAACTGCCCTGCCGGGCAGCCGAGGTGGATCCGGAGTCGGAGATCTTTCTGTACATTCTGCCCCGAGAGCTTCAGCGGTTGGTGGACCGCGCCCGAAGAATGGCATTCACCGCCATCGTCGACCGGGTCGCGGCGGCGGCCGCAGACTCCGGGTGATGCCCGTTGCTCCATCCGTTCATGGAGCGTTTCTACGCAGCATCGACTGCATCATGTCTTCCGCGGACCGCTGGGTGTAATCGGCAGGCGGGGCGAAGAACGTGATGTCGACGGCCTTGGACTCGATGTCGCTGAAGGTCGTGACGACCTCTACCGACTCATTACCCAGCTCGACCTGCTGCTTCGTGCGCAGGGGGAAACCGTATTCGCCGAGCTGAAGAAAGGCCATCGAGTCTGCCGCGCCGCTGGCCGCCACCTTCGCCATGCGCTCGCTCAGCGTCACCAGATCTCGCCGGAACGCATCGACGTCGGCAGGGACATCGACCGCGATGCAGGCCTGGCCCGGGCCCTCTGGTCTCCTCCACGTGTAGATTCGGCAGCTCAGGCCGTGGACGGTGTCGGTCTCCGAAGTCCGCGTGGCCTTGAGG
Source organism: Myxococcota bacterium (assembly GCA_050331295.1). GTDB lineage: Bacteria > Myxococcota > Kuafuiibacteriia > Kuafuiibacteriales > Kuafuiibacteriaceae > Kuafuiihalomonas. Next base: position 178,091 of record JBHJGZ010000002.1, read on the forward strand.
GGCGCTCGCGCTGCCTCCTCCTGGGTTTCGAGCTGCGCCTGGAGTTCTGCCTTCATCTCGGCGGGAAGGCTTTCCATCTGCTTTTCCAGCTCCGCCTTCATCCGGTCCCGAATGGCGATCATCTCCTCCACGGTGATTCGGGTGAAGCTTCGACTCTCGTCGTCGAAGATGGACATGGTCCCCGTCGTCAACTCGATCACCATGGTGCGGCCCTGGCTGTCGATGCGAAGCGTATGTGCGCCGTAGGTCAGCTGCGAGGTCCCGACCTCTTTCCCCTGCGGGTCGTAATGGTGCTGGAGGGCCGTCCAGCCTTGGGTGTCGTCCGCTCGGGCCGAGGCCGCGGCCCAGAGCACCGCGAAAGCGGCGAAGAGGGCGCTTCGAGGAAACCGCATGGAGCTGCGGCTATCATGCTCGCCTGGCGGCGCGAAGCATTTCGCTCCTCGCGCCCCTCGAGTCGGGTCCATCAGCGGGCGTCGAGCTTGACCATCAGGCTGATGTTTCCGTTTTCCTCGTCGGGTTCGATTCGGGTCGTCCAGGGCCGGTATCCCGCTTTGGTGACCCGGATCCGGTAGCTGCGGTCCTGGAGCGGACGCCGGAGCACCAGTGGGGTTCGTCCCAGGAAGTCGCCATCGAATTCCACGGTTGCACCGCTCGGCTGACTCATCACCGAAAGGAGCGACGTGGGACGCGCGTCGGGCGACGGACCGGCGGGCCGCGCTTCGGAAGGGGAAAGCTCGCCCGCGCGGGGCGCTTTCGGTTCGGAAGGGGAAAGCTCGCCTGCGCGGCCCGCTTTCGGTTGGGAAGGCGACTCCGCCGGCGCAGGGGAAGGTGGTCTCGGCTCCGAGCGGCTTCGCAAGCCGGGCTGCGGTCGTTCCCCCAGGTCGTAGGTTTGGGCGGTCACCCAAAGCCAGGAAGCCACCGCCACCAGGAGTAGGGCGCCGGCCCCGAGGTAGGCCCAGATGCTGGTGGGGCGCGATGCGCTCCGTTTGGTCGGCGCGTTGGGCGCGGTCGGCTTCGGTACGGATGGGCGCGGAGGAAGTGTGGGCACGGAACGGCGGGCTTCGGGCTGCGGACGAGGTGTGGACGTCGGCGCACCGGAACTTCCCGGGGGCGGGGGCGGGAACCATCGCTTCGACGCGGGTGTCTCCGCGCGTTTCGCGAGGGGTTTGATGTCGGGAACCGTCAGGCCGGTGCCATCCTCGGCCATCGTCGATCCGGCCGCTTCCAATCTGGGGTTGGAGTTTTCCGGGTCGACATCGTTTCCCAACACGTCGGCCCAGCCTTCCCAGTTCTGAGGTCGTGAGAGGGGCGTGGCCGTGTCGGGCACCGAAGCCCCCGTGAGGGTCCGCTCCGCATGCAGACCTGGCGTCGGCAGATCGGGGGTCTTCAGGCCGTGCGTTTGCCGTGCAGGGTCCTGCTTCGGCGCGGCGGTGGGGCTCGACGCGGTCGCGCCCGCGTCCGTCAGGGTTGGCGTGGGTGTGGGGGGCAAAGGAATCAGGGCCCTGACCAAGACTTCGGGACCGCGTGGTGAATCCTCGCCGAGATATTCGTGGGCCACCGCGGTCAGTAGGCCGACCGACTCCGCTTCGGTCCCGGTGCTCGGCAGCTGAGACAGAAAAGCGGCCAAGGGCCCATCTTCGGGGTCCCGCGCCGCAAAGGGCCACGCTTCTGGGCATCGATAGCCGGTCGCCAGCCCGAACCACAGCCGACGGACGGTGGCCCGGGGGCTGTGAGGCGAAGCCCGGCTCCCGGTGACGAGGGCTTGGATCCATGGGCTGCCCGTGCCCAGGAGCGCGACCTGTCCCCGCTCCGTCACCAGCACGGCGCCCGGTTCCGAGACGTCCGGCCGCCGACCGGCCGCCTCCAATCGCTCGACGATGGGCGCGAGCTTCCGCACGATCCAGGCGGAGAGGTGCGTGCCTAAGGGCATGCCTCGGGACACCAGGGCATGCATCAGAAAGTCGAGACGCGACGCCCGAGGATCGAAGGCGGGGAAGAGCATCCGCAAGGTCCGCCCCATGCTGAAGACGTCGACCGGGCCCAGCGTCCCCCGCGCAGGGTGGCGGCGGTGCAGGTCGACTTCTTCTTCCAGCTGCGCCAGCACCGAAGCACTGGGGATCTGCTCGAATTTGATGTCGAGGGCGTAGCCGCTGGCATTTTCCCTCACGATCCGCGACACCAGGGGTGGTAGTTCGCTGTCCGTCGGTGACACCAGGGATCAGCGTAGGCGAGCCCGATGCGAATCGCGAGCGTTTCGGATCTTCATATCGATCATCCGGCGAACCTGGCCGTCCTGGTGGAGATGGCTTCGGTGATCCACGCCGGTCGCGCCGACGTGGTCTTGGTGGCCGGCGATGTCTCCCACGTGGACAGCCACATTCTGGGGGTCATTCGAAGCTTTCAGGTGGTCGCGGAGGAGGTGGTCTATGTGCCGGGCAATCACGAGCTCTGGCAGGTCGATGGGCCCATCGACTCGTGGCGCCGGTACCGCGATGACCTGCGCGCCCTGGTGGAGGACGCGGGGGCACACTATCTTCCGACGAAGCCGTTCGTGTCGGAGGGCGTGGCCATCTGCGGAACCTGCGGATGGTACGACCACTCGTTTCTCTTGCCGGAGATCGCCAAGACGATCGACCCCGCCTCCCTCGAGCGCAAGACCCTGGATGGCATGACCTGGTCTGACGTGCGCTACGTGGCGTTTCGCGACGCGGAGGGACGCGCCATGACGGACGCCGAGGTGGCCGACGTGATGAAGGCGGAGTTGTCGGCTCAGCTCGACCATCTCAACAAGGATCCGCTCGTGCGGTCCGTGCTGGCGGTGACCCATCACTTGGCGTTTTCCGAAGCGGTACAGCGTACACACAGCCTTCCATGGGAGTTCTTCAACGCGTTCATGGGCAGTCGGAGCCTCGGGGACGTGATCAGGCGGTGTCCAAAGGTCCGCGCGGCGGTGTACGGTCACACCCACGAGCCCGGCCAGTTCGTCGTCGACGGGATTCGAGTCGTGGGCAGTCCGCTCGGCTACCCGATGGAGCGGCGCGGTAAATCGGTTCAAGAGATCGCCAAAAGCCGCGTTGCCTGGATCGACCTGTTCTAGGTCCGAGGCTTCAGGGCGTCACGGAGAAGGTTCGCGTGAAGGAGTTGGCAAGTTGGACCCCGCTTTCCGCCGTCAGCACGTCACCGTCGAGTGTCAACACGAGTTGCGCAGGGCCTTCGACCGGCTCGCTCGTGAGCACGAACACTTGACCGAGCTCAGCCACGACCGTCGCCTCCAGGGCGAACGACATGATCGGGGCCCCGGTCGAATCGATGGATACCAGCGACGCCGAGGCGCTCAGCGACGAGGGGACCACCGACTCACTGAAGGAGAGGCTGACCACCACCGGGCCGGACGGCAGCACTGCATTCTGCTGGGGAACGGCGTCCTCCACCGCAAGCGGAAGGAGGGGGAGGAGCTCTGCCGGTTCACAGGCCACCACGCCCAACAGGAACATGCATTTCGACACGTTGCCGGTCCGACCCCGCAGCATCCACCGTAGACTTTATCAAGGTCGACGGCTCGACAACCATCGTATGCCAATGCTTTCACATTAGACGGTGCTCACCCGGGCTTCCATCGTGCTCCTCTCGATGAGTCTGTGGGGACAAGCACCTCTGGAAGGACAGCCTGCCCAGGACGACGTCCTTTCGGCCGCCGTAAGCGACGGCACAGCTTTCCCAGACGAGCCCTTTCTCGATCTTGAATGGAATTTGACCCGGCACACCCGCGACCGATATTCGGCGGACCTCGACGAGATCAAGCGGCGGGGGGTTCTCCGAGTTCTGACCCGCAACAACTCCAGTTCGTATTTCGTCGCGCGCGGCGCGGAGCGGGGTTTCGAGTTCGAGCTGGCCCGAGCGTTCGCCCACAAACTCGGGGTCCGTTTGGCGATTGTCGTGCCGAACCGTCGGGAGGACCTGATTCATCAGCTTCTGGCCGGCGCCGGCGACTTGGTGGCGGCCGGAATGACCCGGACCCGCGCCCGAGCCGAGAAGGTCCGGTTCACGCGTCCACTCCTCGATGCGCCGAGGGTGGTGGCCACCCATCGGCACGTCGTCAAGCTCATCGAACGGCCCGAAGACTTGATGTCGTTGACCATTCACACCAATTTCCGGAGCACCACCTTTCGAACCGCCAGTCGTTTCCAGGCCGAGCACGAACTCGACCTGCGCCTCGTCGATGTGAAGGACGGCGTGGAGATGGAACAGCAGCTGGATAGGGTCGCGAACGGTACGTACGAAGCCACCATCGTCGACACCAACGTGCTCGATCTGGCCCGCGCGGCCGGTATCGACGTGGTGGCCAAGTTGCCCATTGGCCCGGCGCTTCCGAAAGCTTGGGCCGTCCACCCCGACGCAAGAGAGCTTCACGCTGCGGCGGACGCGTTTGTTCGCGAAGGTCGGTCCAATCGACTCGTCCGGATCATGTATGTTCGATACTACCGGCCACACTCCACCGGGTTCCGCAGTGCCCAGGACGCGTTTCGGGCCGACACCCACGGAATCATTTCGCCTTACGATGACCTATTCAAGAAGGCCGCGGCCGAAAGCGGCGTTGACTGGAGGCTCTTGGCCGCCGTGGCTTTCGTAGAGTCGAAGTTCGATCCCCACGCGCGGAGTCCGTGGGGCGCGACCGGCTTGATGCAAGTGCTCCCTTCAACGGCTCGGCGCGTCGGCGTCTCCAATCCCTTCACGCCGTGGGGGAGCATCCGAGCCGGGGCTCGATACCTTCGTCGGCTCATCGACTTCTTCGCCGACGACGGTGTCGCGAAACGACAGCAGGTACGCTTCGCCCTGGCCGCCTATAATGCAGGCCTGGGCCACGTGCAGGATGCACGAGGCTTGAGTACACTGATCGATAGGAATCCAGACCGATGGTTCCACAACGTGGAGGACGCGCTGTTGCTGAAGACCGACCGGAAGTGGCATGAGAGGACACGTCATGGGTATGCGCGAGCCGGTGAAACCTTGGCGTACGTGAGCCGCGTCCAGGCCCAGTACGACGTTTTCGCTCGGCATGTCGCCTCGGACCTCGAGGACTCCTCCGGGGACGAGGAGGGCGGTGGACCGTGAATGCCGAAGAGGCGGTTCGGATGCAGATGAACCAGTGGGTTCAGATGCCGTGGAACCGCCGAGAATACGACCATCGGCTCGGGGAGGTGCTGGCCCGATACGACGCGGCCCTCGACCCGGACGGCGTCCAACTGGGTCAGCTCCTGACGCGATTTCCCACCGGAGCGAGGGAGGCGAAGGCGCACAGCGCCAAAGAACTGCGAGCGCGTCGAGCCAAAGCCGAGGCCGAGCGGGGAAGGCTCCGGGCCGGAGCGCCGCTTCCCCCTGACGACGACTCGGCGCGATGGGTCTTTTCGGTGGCGGACCTTCAGTGGATTCTCCTCGAGCTGCGGGGTGCCCTGAGACGGGCGTCGGGCGCGAGAACCCTGGAGGGCGCGATCCAGGGGCACATGACCCGACCAGGCGATGATCACTTGCCCTTGACGGTGGAAGGACTCGCTGGGTGGAAGACGATCGTTCCATACAAGCGACTCTCGCTGGTGATCGAAGCCGTGGAGCGTCGGTTCTCGGTCTCGAATCTCCGTCTTTATCTGTTCACCTCCGCACCCGAACTCGATGTGGGAGCCCTCGAGGAATTTCCGCTCGGGTCTCCACGCGAGCTCCGAGTCGGACCCTTGAAGCTCGCGGCGATTCGGGTCGGCGATCACGTGCGCGTATTGGATGGCATCTGTCCGCATCGAGGGGGCAGTCTCAGTGATGGATGGGTAGAAGGTGGCGCGCTGGTGTGTCCGGTACATGCGTGGGCATTCGACCTTCGAACTGGAGAAGAGCGATCCCATCGCGATGCGATCCGCGTCTATCCCACCCGCGTCGAAGACGGTCGGGTGTGGTTGACGCCGTCTCACGGCGATTCCTGAAGCACGCCACGTTCTTCGTGGTCATGGGATGGACCGTGACGTCGACGGCAGCACCGGAACGAGAACCCAAAGAACGAACCGACACACCGGGGGCCACGAGCGAAATCTCCCTTTCGCCCCGACTCCGAGAAGACTGGCGACCCCCGGAGCTTCAAGTGGCCGAGCCACCCCCGGTGGAATCGTTCGAGGAGCTACAAGCCATCGCACTACGGTATCTGGGACGTCCGTACGTCTACGGCGGCAACGGTCGCCCCGGCTTTGACTGCTCCGGCTATACGTGTCGCGTTTTCGCCGAGGCTGGTTACGCGATTCCTCGCGTCTCCCGCGACCAGGCGCGGAGCGGTCGGTCGGTCGACCTCGACGCTTTGCTCCCCGGTGATCTGCTGTTCTTCGCCGAGCCTGGGGAACGCATCAGCCATGTCGGGATCTATTTGGGCGATGGCCTGATGGCCCATGCGTCCTGGAGCCAGGGCAAGGTGGTGGTGGCCCCCCTCATGCGGGGCTGGTTTCAGCGGCGTTTGGTCGAAGCGCGTCGTGTCTTGAACGAAGACCAGACCGTGACCGCCGAAGGCGAAGTGGTGGCCATGGCCGAGGTGACCGAGCTGGAAGAACACCAGGGCGACTTCGCCTTGGCTGCGCCCCTTCGGGTTCGGTCCGAGCAGTCCTTTGAAAAGCCCGGTATCGGCCCGCGCTGGCTGAACGACGATGAGACCCATATCGGCGTACGGTCCGCGTTCGTGTCGGAGGCGGGTGAATTCGCACCGGTACTGGTCCCGGAGGTCGGCCTCTTCATCGAGCCGTGGGCCTTCTACGCCGCGTTCGGCGTGCCGATACGCTTCGACCTGGATGATGGTCCAACGTTGGGGCGCACCGATTCGGTCGGGGATGCCACGCGCTTTCTTCGCACCCTTCGGGTGGGTCAGCCCGGCGCGGACTTCGAGCTGGGGCTGGAGCGACAGCGGGCCTATACGTTTGGGAATGGGGTTTTGCTGCGGCGATTCGCGCCGTCCCTCGGCTTCGACGGCATTCCCGGCCTGGCGGTGGACCGGTCGCCGCTGGCCCTCTACGGAGGACTGCGGACCCGCGTCGTCGAGATTCAGCTCCTGGTGGACGACGTGGTCCAGCCCGACGTCGTGGGAGGACGCCTGGGCTTTCAATTGAGCCGCCGTGCCCTCCTGGCCGGGACCTATATCTTCGAAGACGACAGCAGCGCCCACTTGACCGGTATCGAGACGGAGCTTCGGGTCGTGGATGGGGCGGCATGGAACGTGGGATTGGGGGCGGAGGGAGCCCTTCGATTCGACGACGATGAGGCTTCGGGAAGCTTCGTGGCACGGGGACGGGTACGGCATCGATTCGGGTCTCGTTTGGATACGAGCGTGGGCCTGGAGGCCTTTGCCGGAGTGGGCACCGGCGGATTCGTGTTCGACCCAGTGAGTCCGGTGCAGCCGGTGGCACGGGAGGCTTTGGCCGACGCGGCCCAGCTGGTGGGCTCTCGAGGCCTGGCCGGAGCGGCTTTGAACCTCGAAGTGCAGTGGCTGCAATTCGACGTGCGGTACGCTCAAGGCATCGACGATGCTTCGGTCGGGGAGGACCGGGTCGTGGAAGCCGTCTTCGAACTCGACCGACTTCCGTTGAACCGACGGCGTTCCTTGGGCCTGCGCGCCGGGGTCTCCGCTCGAAGGCCTTTCAATGACCCCCTCTATGTGGCGTGGGGGGCGGCGGACCTGCATCTCTCGTCGTGGCTGACGGTCTCCGCCCACGCGCTCCGCAGCGATGCCTGGGAGGGTGGCGCCGGGCTTCGGGTCTACTGGTCTCCCTGACCGACCGCAACCGTCTCCCATCGCAAGACTGGGTCGGCGCTTTGCCTGGACAACGGAATGTCTCGGTCGGAAGGGACACGCCATGAACGACTCCCTCTATGGTCTGGGGGCGGTGGTCCTGGTGACCTCGCTGATGTGGCTTCCGTACGTGCTCAACATGATCTTGGTGCAGGGGCTGATGGGAGCCATGGGCTACCGGGACGACCTGCCCCCACTGTCGGACTGGGCGATGCGGGCCAAGAAGGCGCACTTCAACGCGATCGAAAACCTGGCGATCTTTGCACCGCTGGTCCTGGCGCTGGCGCTCATCGGAGAGCGTACCGGGTTGGTTGCGACCCTCGTGACCTTGTACCTGGCCTTCCGGGTTCTTCACTACCTGGTGTACACGTTCCGGATTCCCGTCCTTCGGACCTTCACCTTCTTTGGCGGCTGGGGCGTAACGGTTTACTTGGCCATCATTTTGCTCGACAAATCCGCATGACGTCATGACGGTGCGCCTCGCCAGCGCCATGTGGGTGTGTTTCGCCACCCCGCTCGGCTGCCTTGCCGACCTCGATGAGAGTGCGTTCAGACGGCGAGCGGAAGCGGCCTATGGCGAGGCCCATCCGGGTTTCACGATCCATCGGCGCGAAGAGGGCCGAACCCTCTTCGTACGGGCGGATCAGGTCGATGAGCTGGATGTGGAAGCCCTTTGGACGGAGTATCAAGCTTCCGGGCAGAGCAGCCACGTCTTCTTCCGGGAGTGGGTTCAAGCCGAAAAAAGAGAAGCGGAACGCCGGAAGCGCACCCTCTCCCAGGCCGCGTCGGATCTGATCCCCGTGCTCAAGAGCGGCCGTTGGGTCAGGGCTCAAGACTTGGGCGCCATCGGTCCAGAGCGGACCCGAAAGCGGATCCGACCATGGCGGCGCGCCGTCACCGACGGCTTGTACGTGGTGTTGGGGGTGCCGGAGGAAGGGGTCGGGGTTCGTTATGCGTCGATCCATGAGGTGGAGTCTTCCACCGTTGCCGAAGGGGATTGGCTCGACCGGGCCGTCGCCAACATGGAGAACGATCTGACTCTGGCCGACCAGGGAGAAGAAGTGCGGGACGAGGATGGCGTCTTCTTGGTCTGCGAGTTGCCCCATGAGCCCCATGTCTCGAGTCTTCTTCTGTCTCCGGCGTTCCGGCGCCGCCTGTTGGAGCGGACCGGTCTTCCTTCCTTGGGGGTGGCGGCCCCGATCCGCAGCGTTCTGATTCTTTTCAATCCAAACCGATTCACCGCCATGAAGCCGGTCCGCGCCCGGGCTCACCAGCTCTACGACACCCAGAACCCACCGACCTTTCGAGGTCTGCTTCGGCTCGATACGGACTCGATCCACATCTTGGAGCCGCCGTATCCCAAGGGCACGTGACGACGGACGCGTATTGGCACGACCCGGGCCTCATGGTTCGGCTCGGGGCTCCGGTCGATTCCAAAACCTTCGATCTGGCCGTGGTGGGTCTCGGGGGCTCGGGTCTCTCCGCCATCCACGCCGGTCTCGAACGAGGGTGGACCGTCGTGGGCGTGGACGCGGTCGGTGTGGCGGCGGGGGCGGCCGGACGCAACGGGGGCTTTCTCTTGAAGGGTCTCGCGCCCTTTTACCACGATGCCCGGACGCTTCTGGGGCGATCTCTGGCGAGCCGGCTGTATGCGGCCACCGAGAAGCATCTCCTTCGGATGGAGGCTCAGACCCCCGACGATGTGCGGCTGGTGGGCTCACTCCGGCGCGCCGAGTCGGAACCGGAACGGGAAGACTGCGCAAGACATCTGGAAGCACTCCAGGAGGACGGCTTTCAAGGAAGCTGGGTCCGGGAACCCGAGGGAACGGGTCTTCTGATTCCGGGTGATGGGGTCTTTCATCCGGTCGCCCGATGTGTCCGGCTCGCCCGACGGGCCCAGGACCGGGGGGCGCGTCTTCTCCGTGCCCGTGTCGACGCTCTCGAACCTGGTGTGCTGCGGACGCCGACCGGTCCGGTTCGGGCACGCCGGGTCTTGGTCGCGGTCGATGGAGGTCTGGAAGCGCTGCTGCCGCCGACGACGCCGAGTACGAAAGAGGCTTTCGGCTTCGACCCGATGCCGGTGGCGACTCGGCTTCAGATGCTGGCGACCGCGCCCGACCCGGTGCTCCGGACTCGATACGCGGTCTACAGTCGATACGGCTACGATTACTGGCAGCAGCGGAGGGACGGAAGAATCCTCTTGGGTGGTGGACGGGACGTCGGAGGGTCGAGCGAACGCACCCCTTCACTCGAAACGACGGCCGAGGTGCAAGACTACTTGACAGAAGTGCTGCGAAAGACGCTCCGAAGTCCGGTCGCAGTGACGCACCGTTGGGCGGGGACGGTCTCATACGCCCGGAGGCCGGTCTTCCGGCTGGAACCGGGATGCGCCTTCGTAGGAGCCTATTCCGGCACCGGCAACGTCCTCGGATCCCTGATGGCGGAAGCCGCAGTGTCGTGCCTGGCTGGTGCCCCGTCCGAAACGGCACACCTTCTGCGGGAGATGGCCTCGGCGGACCTCGGAGAGGTGCGTGCTCCGGACTGAGGGGCTCCGCGGAGCCGGTTATCCGCCGGCCGTGGACGGTGCCACGCGCTCGACCCAGCCCGCGATGGACGCGAGGCCGAGTTCGGCCCGGGCGGCTTCCGCGGCTTTTCGGCTGGGAAACAGCGCGATGAACGCGCCGCCTTCCCCTCCCGCCCCGCTCATCTTGGATCCGAGGGCGCCTCCGTGCCGCGTCAACTGGACGGCGCGTTCGACGTCCGAGCCCACCAGACCCAGACCCGAGAGCACGCCGTGCGCCAGGTTCATGCTGTCGCCGATGGCGTCCAATTCACCCTTCCTGATGCCTTTGGCGCCGACGATGGCCGCCTCACCGAGCACGTCCATCGCGGCCTTCACCAAGGAGGGGCTCTTCTTCTTCATCTCTGCGACACGGTTCACGCTTTGACGGGTGCCGCCGTGTGAACCCGCAGTCCCCACCAAGAAGAAGAGGGCCTTGGCGGGGAGCACGGACCGTATCTCGGGCTTGCCTCGACCGTGTTCGCGATGGAACTGGATCATGCCCTCGGAAAGGCAGATGGCGGGATCGACGCCCGACGGCTTCGAGTGGGCGACGCGCTCCACGTTGATGATCCTCTTGAGGGTCAGCTCGGGGTCGTGCGAATCACGGTTTTCCAGCTCGCTGCGGGCTCGGTGAAGGGCGACCGCGAGGGCCGCAGAGGAGCCGAACCCGCTCATGGGCGGGAAGCCGAAATGCACGTCGACGTCGGCCTTCGCGAACCAGGGACCCAGCGCCTGCTCGATGAGCTCACGGGGCGAGGCCGCGTTTTTGGGGGCCGGGACCTCGACGTCGTCCGACGTGGTGAGGCTGATGTGGCCGTCGCCGGGTCGCACCTCGACGCTGATGGTTCGCCCCAGCGGGAAGCCGATGGCCGGACTGCCGTAAACGACTGCGTGTTCGCCGAACAGGATGACCTTACCCGGGGCCTCGCTGGTGACGGCTTGAAAGCTCATCTTCCAGGGGCGCGTGGGTAGCCTGGAGCCGGGCGATGCGCAAGACTCGAGGGTCCGTGTCGGCCGAAAGTGTCCCTGCTCGATTTGGAAATCGAGAGCTCAGCTTTCTGGAGTTCAACCAGCGGATCGTGGAGGAGGCCAGGCAGCCGTCGGTGCCGCTGCTCGAACGTCTGAAATTCGCGGCCATCGTGGGCGCCAACCTCGACGAGTTCTTCATGGTCCGGGTCGCCGGCCTCAAGCAGCAGCGAAAAAGTGGCGTTCTCGAAACCGGGCCGGACGGGATGCTTCCGGGCGAGCAGCTCCGCCGGATCACCGCGCGGGTTTCGAAACAGGTCCTGGACGTGGAGGATGTCTTGCTGAACGACCTCTTCCCCCGCCTCGAGCAGGAGGGTGTTCGAATCGGGGGGGTCAGCGATCTCGACGTCGAGCAACGGGTTCAGATTCGGCGGGTATTCGATCACCAGCTCTTTCCGATGCTCACCCCTCTCGCGGTGGATCCTGGGCATCCCTTTCCTCTCCTCAAGAACCGCGCTCTGAACCTGGCGGTCCATCTGTTGCCGGAGGATTCGGTCGGGGACGCGGTTCCACTGTTGGCGGTGGTGCAGGTACCCAGTCCACTGGGGCGTTTCATCGATATGGACCGCCTACCTGAGTCCGCGGGACCTACCGAGCTTTCGGTAGTTCTGGTGGAAGACGTGATCCGGCACTTCGCCAGCGCTTTGTTCCCGGGCATGCGCATCTTGGAATGTGCGCCGTTTCGCGTGCTGCGGAACTGGGATCTCTTCTTCGACCAGGACGAGCAAGACGACCTGCTGGAGGTGATTCGTAAGGGCCTCCGGCGTCGCTGGCGCTTGGACGCGGTCCGGTTGGAGGTGGCCCAGGAAGCAACGCCCCGGCTGGTGGAGCGACTTCGAACGTCCCTGGCCCTCCTCCCGGCCGATGTTCAGCGGCATCGAGCTCCACTCGCTTGGGCCGACCTGCATCAGGTGCTCGACATGGTAGGACGCTCGGATCTGCGGGACCCTCCCTTTCAAGGTATCGCGACGGTCCGATTCGAAGAAGAGCAGGTGTTCGACCGTCTGAAAGCGTCGGACATCCTCTTGCACCATCCCTACGAGTCCTATGCGCCGGTCTTGGAGTTCATGGAGCGGGCCGCGGAGGATCCGCAGGTCCTGGCGATCAAGCAAACCCTGTATCGGGTCAACCGGGATTCCACGCTCCTCAAGATCCTCATCCGCGCAGCGGAAAACGGAAAACAGGTGACCGCTCTGGTGGAGCTTCAGGCTCGGTTCGACGAGGAGACCAACATGGAATGGGCCCGTCGCCTCGAGGAGTCCGGAGTACACGTCATGTACGGCCTCCTGGGTCTCAAGACCCACTGCAACGTCGCCATGGTGGTCCGACGCGAGCCGGAGGGCATCCGCCGCTACGTGCACCTGGGCACCGGGAACTACAATGAGAAGACGGCCAGCATTTACTCGGACCTCTCGTTTTTTACCGCCCGCGAAGACGTGGGGCAGGATGTCTCGACCCTGTTCAACCTCCTGACCGGTCATTCCGCTGCACCCATCTGGAAGAAGCTGACGGTGGCTCCCCTCAACCTTCGAGCCGCTCTGATCGAACGCATCGATGCGGCGGCTCGGATGTCCGCCGACGGGGGACGAGCGTCCCTGACCATCAAGACCAATGCCCTCGTCGATCCGGAAACGATCCAAGCCCTGGTGCGGGCGGCCAGCGCGGGCGCTCGGGTCGTGCTGATGGTCCGCGGCCCGTGCACCCTGCTTCCCGGCGATGAAGGGGTGGAGGTGCGAAACATCGTCGACCGATTCCTCGAGCACTCTCGAATCTTCCATTTTCACCTGAATGGACGGGACGAGGTCTTTCTCACCTCGACCGACGTGATGCCGCGGAACTTCGACAAACGGGTCGAGGTGATGGTTCCGGTCGAGGATCCAGAGCTCCGAGGTCGAATCATCGACGAGATCCTCGCCTTCGAACTCCGGGATGAGGCGAAAGCGGCGGTCCTCCAACCGGATGGGCGGTTCAAGCCCATCGGACGAACCACCGGCTTTCGGGCACAGGTGGCCTTCATGCAGCGGGCGAGGCAGCGAGATGCATCGCGTTCGAGTTGACTGCGCCCCACGAGTTGGGCGGTAATCCCAAATCCTTGAGGTCGCACAACCGATGATCGTTGACCTTCACGTTAGTCTCGACACGCCCGAGGGCACCCCTGTGCCCCCGGATACTTTGATCCAATCCGCGAAGGCCGCTGGTCTGGACGGCTTGGTCCTATCGAGCGCCCAGGGCTTGAGCTTCGACATCGAGCCCTATCGGTCGGCGGCCATCGCCGCGGACCTTCGCGTATTCATGGGTGCGAGGGTGCAGACCAATCGCGGACTGATCCTCTGCATCATGCCCCCGGGTTACGTCCTTTCCGACGATTTCGCCGACCGGGCGCCGGACGGCGATCTTTACGATGCGGCATCGGTGGTGGACGCGGTGGAACATGCCAACGGGGTAACGGTGGCGCTGAGGCCGTACGACCGAGATCTGCAGCACCCCATGGGGGATCATCTGTTTTCGCTCCAGGGCTTGGTGGCGTGCGAAGTCGCCAACGGTCAGCTTTCCGAGATCGCCAACGACCTGGCGCTCGAAGCCGCCACCAACATGGACATGCCGTGCGTGGGGAGCAGCTCTGCCCTGGGTACCGAAGGCCTCGGGACCGCAGCCACGTTGTTTCGGTATCCGGTCGCCACCGAGGCTGAGCTTTGCGATGCCTTGCGCGACGGTGCGTGTTGGCCGGTCACCTTTTCGGACGAGCTTCCGGCCGAGCCACCCCGTCGAAGCCGCGGCGCTGGGGCTCGGTCCGGAGGCTCCGGGGCTTCCGGTGGGCGGTCCTCGGCACGAAACGAGCGGGGCGCGAGCCGGGGCGACCGAGGGCGCGGACGTCGACGTCGCAAGCCGGCCGGAGGGACCGGCCGGGACGGGGTCGGCAACACCGCTCGAGGACGCTCTGCCGACCTTCCGGACGACGTGGGGAACCGGGCACGCCCGGATGAGCAGAACCTCCCATCCGATGACGTGGGCAACCGCCTGGCGCCCGGAGAGAGCTCGCCGCTTCGTCCGTCCCCCCGTACCGTCCCGGAGGAAGTGGAGTCCGACGACGACAACTTCGGCAATCGCTGATCAAAGGGCGTCGGCGTATCGGGCTCGGAGCAGATATGCCGCGCACTCCGCCGTGCAGGCCTCCGGGTAGCCAAACCGACTCTGCATCACGGCGAGCGTGTTGGCGGCGTCGTCGCTGTGGACGTCCTCGCCAACGTGATCGAGGAGCCCCCGCAGTTGACGCGCGATGACCTTCTTCTGTCGGCGATAGTAGTCCTCTTCCAGTCGCGAAATGTAGCTTTCGAACAGGTCTCGATAGCGGGGCTGCTCCCCCGAGTGCTCCAGGCTCCATGCGCCGATCCGGCCGATGATGGAGCGCCGGAAGTCGTTTCGGTCTTCATTTTCGGCCAGGAGAACGTCTTCGACCTCCTTCATGAGATCGGGATCCGGGTCGACATACTGTCCGGTCACCCGATCGAGCAGCTTCTCTTTCTTGAGGAAGGTGGAGACGTGAACCACGTATCGGCCAAAGAGATCCTCGTACCGAGCTTCCTCGACCAGCCCCATCGAGAGACGCAGCTCTTCGTCCAGCATGTCGGTCCACCATTGTGCGACCTGGTCGATGAATCGGGCGTTGTCGTGATAGCCGTTGCGCGGCTCCTGCTGAAGGAAGTCGTACAAGCTCGGGTCGCGCACCAGCTGACGCAGCTCTTCGAAAACTGGGAGCGGAGTCAGCGTCTTGAAGTCGGGGTGATGAGCGGCATTCAGGATCACCGTTCGCATTTCCCGCGCCGAAGCGCCGAGACGTCCTTCGTACAACGGCACGTTCTCGTACTCGCGCCACAGGTCTTCGAGCGAACGCGCGACCTCCCGAGCGTCCTGGGCGCTGACCCATTCGGGTGAGATGCCTTCATCGTAGAGTCGGAGCTTTTCGAGGGGTCTCATGCGCTTGTAGATGCTGCGCAGCGGTTCCTGAAAATGGTCGGGCTCCGGGCATTTCAATCGGGAAAGCACCGCCCACATCGCGGCGACCTCCACGACGTGAGGTGCAAGGTCCTTGGTCACCGTGCGAGGCGTGATCTGCTTCTGATAGATTTGGACCTCGTCCGAGAATCGGCGGAGATACGGCACGCGGACCAGCTCGAACCGAGCCTTGAAGGACATCCAATCTGGATGCTCCTTGAAAGCGTCCAGATATTTTTCGTTGGTGGATGCGATCAGAACCTCGTCCAGATCAATTTTGAACTGCGGAAGGGACGCCGTTGCCTCCTCGCTGGTGCTGAGCAGATACTTGTACGCTTCTGCCGGTCGTTTCAGGAGATCGGAGAACTCGAGAAGACCACGATTGGCGTTCACCAGTGGACCGTGAAGCTCGTAGAGCGGCACGGTTTGGAGAGGTCGAGGAAGATTGGCCACCGACCGGTCGGCGGTGATTTGCCGCGCTTCGGCGTCGACGTGCATTTGGGGTTCGATCGTGGCGATCCCTTCTCCATACCGAAGGGAGAAATAGAACCGTTCGATCTGAACGTGGCGGAGGACCGCTTCGTGGTCGCCATCGTTGGCCAACAGGAGCGCGTCATAGATGGCGCGATCCTTGGGGGACAGACCCCCGGCCACGATGTACCGAGACAAAACGAAATCCGACGGAATCTTTCCTTCTTCCTTGAGCCGAGCGAGGAATCGATTTCGTTCGGCGAGGGGGATCAGGAACACCGGATGGTCACGCATCTCGCACGGCATCCGCGCATCGACCTGCTCCGGAGAGAGATGGGCGTAGCTGTCGGTCCGGGAGGGAAGGTCGGCCGCGCTTCCGAAACCCAATTTGCTCTTCAGGATCTTCTCCGACGGAAAGATCCAAGCGTACCGATAGAGCGCGCCTTCCGGCGTTCGGGAGTAAGCCTCCATGCCGCGCTGGATGCAGTGGATGATGGAACTCTTCGATGACCCGTTCGGGCCGTGCAGTACGATGAGACGTGAGACCCGACCGTCGCGCACGAAGTTGATGAGGAGGCGATAGATCTCGTTTTGAACCGACTCTTGCCCCGCCACCCGGCCGTCGCCGTCCGCCCAAGGCGCATCGAACAGGCGGAATCGGCGAACGGTTCCGGTGGGAAGCCGGCGTTGTTCGGTTCCGAAGTAGTCGAAGACGTCTCGGATGTATTGCGCCGCGCTGCGGAGATTTCGGGTCGGATTGTCGGCCAGGAGCTTGAACCATTCCGAGAAGCCGAGAAGCGCTCGGTCCTCGGCAAATGAACGACGAACGCTGGATGAGAGATCTTTCAAGATGTCGTGGGAACGATCCGACACGTCTTGTCGAATAGCGCGCCTCGGCGAAGGCTCCAAGGCGGAAGGGATTCGGGGCCCGGTCAGGGTTGTTTGAGGACGGTGACCAGGACCACCAGTCCAAACAGAACGATGCAGCCCAGACCCACCAGCAGGGTCATCCGGTCGACCCGGGTCGCCCGCATCAATCGGTCCCGGTCCTCTTTCCGCGCATCGGACAGGGATTCGTCGGTCCCCACGCTTTGGGCCAAGGTGCGCGCGGCAACGTAATCGCCGCGTTTGAACGCATCCTCTGCCGGCGTCAACGCGTCGTGAAGCCCAGCGCTGCGTTTGGCCACGACGACCGCCTAGCAGCACCTTCCGTGAAGAGCTAGCCATCCAGACAACTGAACGCATGTTGCCGTCGGCGCCAGATGCCTGCGCTCCGAGCGCCGTTCCATACCTGGGCTTCCGTGCAGGTTGACGGGCCCGCGGCTGGACCCTAGCGTGGCGATGAGTGGCGAAAAGTGGATCATAGTGGATGAATCGGGGCATCTAGTGGTGGAGGGAGGCATCAGTGTTTCGCGGACGGTTCGAGCACACGGTGGACGGGAAGGGGCGCATTGCGCTCCCGGCCGCAGTCCGTCGTGCCCTGTCCGAGGACGAAACGCTGGTGATCACCACCCATGTGTCGGCGCCGTGTTTGGTCGCTCACCCTTTGCGCGACTGGGCGGAATTCGAAAGCCGGCTTGCACAACGACCTCAGTTCGATCCTGGTGTGATGATGCTTCGTCGGCTTTACGTGGGAAGCGCCATGGACTGTCCCATCGACCGGCAAGGACGGGTGCTCCTCCCGGCGGTGCTTCGCGACTACGCTGGCATCCAGCGAGAGGCGTACTGGGTGGGGGCGATCCGAAGCCTCGAGCTGTGGAACCCGGAAAACTGGGCCCAGCACGTGGAAGCCGCTCGACAATCCATCTCCACCGACCTGCTTCAGAAACTGAGCGAGTTGGGGATCTGATGGAGGTGCACACCACGGTGCTCGAGGCGGAAGCGGTGCGCGGGCTCGCGCCGCGTCCAGATGGGCGTTATGCCGACGTCACGTGTGGCCTTGGAGGTCACTCCGAAGCGCTCCTGGAAGCCTCTGCCCCAGGAGGGCTGGTGCTTTCCATCGACCGTGATCCCGAGGCGCTCGAGCATGCCGCACGGAGACTGGAGCGCTTCGGCCCTCGGTCTCGTCGGGTCGAAGGCAGCTTTTCCGACCTCGCCCGCTGGTGTGACACCCTTTCACTGACGCCGTTGGACGGCATTTTGGCGGATCTCGGGGTGTCGTCCCTTCAACTGGACGACCCGGGCCGGGGATTCAGTTTTCGGGCTGCGGGTCCCCTGGACATGCGGATGGGGCCTTCGGTGGAACGCACCGCAGAGGCCCTTTTGAACGAACTGGACGTCGAATCCTTGGCCGACATCCTGGCTCGCTTCGGCGAGGTGAAGCGGCCCCGCAGCCTGGCGCAGGCCATTCTGCGGGCGAGGGACGAGGGCGGACTGGCCACGACCGAAGATCTGGCCCGGGTGGTGGAACGCGCTTCGAGACCCCGCCGCGGTCCGAAGGGAGCCGGGATCCATCCGGCGACCCTCGCGTTTCAGGCGCTCCGGATCGCCGTCAATCGAGAGTTGGAACAGCTGCACGCGCTCTTGGATGCGGCCGAACAAGTCCTCGGTCCGGGAGGGCGACTGGCAGTCATCAGTTTCCACAGCTTGGAAGACCGGATGGTGAAGTCTCGATTCCGAGGTCCGGAGCTCGACCCGGCGCTCCGGCATCTCCCCGTGTCGCAGTCGCCAGGCCCGTGGCGTGCGGTCGGTGGCCTGGTCACGCCGAGCGAAGCGGAGATTTCGAGCAACCCTCGGGCCCGCAGCGCCAAGCTTCGAATCGGCGAGATCCGCGGCGGGGAAGAGCCAGAGGGCGACCGATGAAGACCGACGTCTTGTGGCTCTCGGTGGGGATCGCAGCACCGGTGGTGGCGGCTGCGCTGCTCCTGGTTTGGACCCGGGTCGTCACGGTTCAGCTCGGATATGAGCTCTCGCGGGCTCTTCAGGAGCACCAGGCTTTGAGTCGCGAAAACGCGGCCCTGGAACTGGAACGAACCACCCTCAGTACTCCGGAACGGCTGAGAAGACTGGGGACCCGGATGGGCCTCGGCCCGCCGCGCCGCACCGTCCGCGTCGACGACCCGCCGCGTGAAAGGGATGGGCCGAGATGATGCGGCGAACGAACAATGCGCCCGAAACCTTGGCCATGCGGCTCGGCTCGGCGGACGCCGTTCGGGCAGCGCGGGCTCGACGCAAGGGCCCCATCACCGCCCGAAAGACCAAGGCCCAGCCGGCCAGCCCGAAGCCGAAGAAGCGAAAGGCCAAGGTGGCGTCACCGAGGAAGAAGGCCCCCGCGAAGGCTCGAACCGGCAAGACGCGTCGTGCGGCCCCTGCGACGGACCGTTCGGTCCGGATGGATGCGGCTGCGGTCCGGGCTCGGCAGCGCTGGGTCATCGGCGGCCTCATGGTGGTGGGATTGGTGTTGGTCGGCCGCGCGTTTCAGCTTCAGCTGGTCGACGGCGAAACCTACGCATCTGCCGCCGTACGGCAAGCCACCACCGCGGTCGAGATCAAGGGCCGACGGGGCCTCATCTATGACCGGCAGCAGACGCTCTTGGCCACCACCGTGGAGGTGGATTCGGTATTCGCCGAGCCTCGCCGGATCGAATCACCGGCATCGATCGCGGCGGAGCTCGCCCCCATCCTTCGACGACCCGCCAAGCAGCTCCAGGCGAAGCTCCGCTCGAACGCCGCGTTCACCTATCTGGCTCGAAGGGTCGAGCCTCAGGTGGGCTCGGCGGTGCGCCAGCTGAATCTGGCTGGGGTCGGAACCCACCGAGAGAACCGACGGTTTTATCCCCATACGCATCTCGCAGCCCACGTACTGGGGTTCGTCAACATCGACGGGGAAGGTCGAGCGGGTGTCGAGCGGGTGTTCGACGATCGGCTGGGAGGCGGTTCGGCGTCTGTGGCGTCCATGCGGGATGCGCTCGGGCAAAAGGTCATGGTGGGCGGCTTGACTCCGCCGGAGGAGCTGGCTGGCCGCCCCCTCACCCTGACGCTGGACCGAAGGGTTCAGCACGCCTCGGAGCAGGCCTTGCGTGAAGCCCTTCGGACATCCGGCGGTCGAGCCGGTGCGGTGGTGGTTCTGGATGCTCGGACGTCCGACGTCCTGGCCCTGGCCTCCGCTCCGACCTTCAACCCGAACAATCTCGACGGGTCGGGTCCCACCCATCATCTCAACCGCGCGGTGTCCGCGGTGTACGAGCCGGGGTCGACGGCCAAGGTATTGACCCTCGCATCGGCGCTCCAGGAATCCGTGGTGTCGGCCGACGACCGGATGGACTGCGAAGATGGTCGCTGGCAGGTCGGGCGCCGAACGATTCGGGACGCCGACCACCGCTACGGCGAGCTCAGCATCGAGGACGTGCTCGCAAAATCGTCCAACATCTGCATGGCCAAACTGGGCATGGAGCTTGGGGCCGTCCGCCTCCATCGCTGGCTGTCGGCGTTCGGTTTGGGGAAGGTCACCGGCATCGAGCTTCCCGGCGAGGTGGATGGTCTGATGCGGCCACCGTCCGCGTGGCAGTCCATCGACCTGGCCAACGTGGCCTTCGGACAGGGCATCGCGGTCACGCCCCTCCAGCTGGCGCAAGCCATCAACGTGGTGGCCGCGGGGGGCGTGCTTCGAGCGCCCCGACTCGTGGCGGGGGCAGAACGACCTCCGGCGCGTCGCGTATTGACGCCCCAGGTGGCCGGTACACTGACCCGCATGATGGAAGCGGTCGTGCTCCGGGGAACCGGACGCAAGGCGGGTGTCGCGGGCGTTCGAGTGGCCGGAAAGACCGGCACGGCGCAGAAGTTCGACCCGCTCTCCAAGACCTACAGTCATGAGAAGTACGTGGCCAGCTTCGTGGGCTTCGCCCCCGCCGAAAGCCCTGAAATCACCGTTTTGGTCCTGATCGACGAGCCGACCACGGCCACGTACGGAGGCCAGGTAGCGGGGCCGGCGTTTGCGACCATCATGTCGGAGGCGCTGCGCACCCGAGGCCACGTGGTGGCGCCGGCGAAAAGGGCCGAGGAACCGGTTCCGGCGCCCCGTGCGGATGGCCCAGATGCCGAAATCCCGCCGCCACCTGGGCAGGACGCGCCGGTCCTCGAAGCCGCGCTTTCCGACGCGGCTTTGTCGGTCCTCGGGCTGGATGAGAACGAGGAGGGCGACCCTGAGGTCATGCCCCACCTGGGGGGTCTCGGCGTGCACGAAGTGTTAAGGCGGTGTGAGGTGGCTGATTGTGTCCCCGTGCTCCTCGGGACCGGATGGGTGCGAAAGCAACACCCGAGGCCAGGAGCGACAGTGGCCCGCGGTGCGATCTGGCGTGTGGAACTGTCAGCTGACCAGAGGACAGTCCGATGAAGCTCGAAGACCTCATCCGCGGAATCGCCATCACCGACCGGCGCGGTCATTTCGACCGAGAGATCCGCACCCTGACCCACGACTCGCGCCGGATCGGCGACGGCGACGTGTTCGTGGCCATCAACGGGACCGGCGCCGATGGTCACGAGTTCATACCGGAGGCGGTTCAGAAAGGGGCACGGGCGGTCATTGCCGAGCGATGGGAGCCAGGTTGGGATCAAGGTGGGTCCGCGAGGGTCAACGTGGTCCTGGTACCGAACCCACGCCGGGCCATGGCGCTGGCCGCGGCCAACATGTTCGGAGAGCCATCACGGGACATGCTGGTGGCGGGTGTGACGGGAACGAATGGTAAGACAACCGTCACCCACATCCTGGAGGCCATCTTCAACAGCGCCGGCAAGAAGGCCGGCGTGATCGGCACAGTGGGGGCTCGGTATCCGGGACGGAGCATTCCGCTGGTTCACACCACTCCGGACCCGGTGACGCTGCAAGGCATCCTCGCGAAGATGCTGGTGGCCGAGGTCTCACACGTGGCGATGGAAGTCTCCAGTCACGCCGTGGACCAGGACCGGGTGGCGGGCATCCATTTCAAGGTCTGTGGTTTTACGAATCTCACCCAGGATCACCTGGACTATCATCGAGATCAAGAAGCATATTTTCAAGCGAAGGCAAAGCTCTTCACGGACGTCTTGCAGAAGAGTTCCGCGCGCGGTCGAATGGCAGTCATCAACACCGATGACCCCCACGGAGAGCGGCTGCTCGAGATGTGGGGCGGAAAGTCGCTATGCGTCTCCATCGACCGGACCGACGCCGACCTCTTCGTCCGAGAGGTCGAGTACAGTCTGACCAAGACCCGAGCCGTCATCGACGCAGGCGACAAGACGTGGGACGTCGAGACCTGTCTCATCGGGGCTCACAACCTTTCCAACGTCATGGTGGCGGTGGGCATGGCCCAAGCGATGGGATTTTCGACATCCCGAATCGCGGCAGGATTGGCTGAGCTCCAGCCGGTGCCGGGCCGGCTCGAGCCGATCGACAACGAGGACGGCAAGCGAGTCTTCGTCGACTACGCTCATACGCCCGACGCTCTTCAGCGGGTTCTATCGAGTCTCAAGTCCATGACTTCGGGTCGTTTGATCGTGGTGTTCGGATGCGGGGGCAACCGGGATACTCAAAAGAGACCCGAGATGGGTAAGGCGGTGGCCGAGCACGCGGACCTCGCGGTGGTGACCAACGATAACCCACGTGATGAAGACCCTGACGACATCGCACGGCAGGTGGAATCTGGGCTTCTGGCCGGTGGGTGGTCCCGAATCGGAACCGTCCTGGCGCCTCGAACCTTCGTGAAGGAACTGGACCGATTCAGGGCCATAGAGAAGGCGGTGGGGTGGATGGAGCCGGGGGACGTCTTGATCGTGGCCGGGAAAGGGCACGAGCAGATCCAGGTTCAAGCCGACGCAACTGTCCCCTTCGACGACCGAGAACAAACTCGCCGAATCCTCCAGGGACTCCCACCGATGGAAGCTCCGCCTCCGATGCCGCCGCCGGATGTGGAAGTGGACCAGGTCGTGGACTCGGTGGATCTCGAGCCCGACATCGTGGGCGAGGTCTCGGACGGTGATCCGGGGCGCAAGACCCTGACCTCGGACGGCGCGCTGCCCGGGCAGTCGACCGCCGACGAAGAAGACCCCGCACCGGACGGGGAGGACGAAGATGGCCCGGGACAGCCGAGCGAGGAAGACGACGACGGGTCCGCCCGTGATCCCGAGAATCCTCGACCGAAGGAGGGTGCGTGATCTGGAGAGCCACCGAATGGACGACCTCCGAGGTGGCAACCGCGGTCTCCGGCTGCTTGCACGGACCTGATCTCTCGGTGCGCGGGGTATCGACCGACAGCCGCGAATCGCACCCTGGAGCGCTTTTCGTGGCGCTGAGGGGGCCGCGTTTCGACGGACACGAGCACCTTCGGATGGCCAAGGAGAACGGTGCTTGCGCGGCTCTCGTGTGTCCGGAGCGGGTTTCGAGTCCGCCGGACCTTTCCTTCGTCCATGTGCAGGATACGTTGACGGCACTCGGAGCACTCGGTCGTGCCGCCCGCCGCCGCGGGTCGGCCAAAGTGGTGGGTCTGACCGGCAGCAACGGAAAGACGAGCACCAAGGAGCTTCTTGCGGCGCTCCTCGCTCCCTACGGGCCGGTCCTCAAGACCGAGGGGAATCTGAACAATGCGGTCGGAGTACCGCTGACCTTGCTCGGGTTGAGACCAGAAGATCGTTTCGCGGTGGTGGAAATGGGCATGAACGCCGAAGGCGAGATCCGAAACCTCGCCCGTATCGCCGAGCCAGACGTAGCGGTTGTGTTGAACGTTGGACCGGCCCACATCGGAGAACTTGGTTCCCTGGAAGCCATCGCACGGGCCAAGGGCGAGATGTTCGAGGCCGCTCCGGAGTCGGCGGTGAGGGTGGCCAACGTGGACGATGCGAGGGTGATGGCGCAGCTCGGCGGCCGGGGGCCGGCCATCCGATTCGGACGTGCACCGCAGGCTGACGTTCGATTGCAGACCCGCGAAGAGTTAGGGGACGGTCGAGGGCAGGATGTCTGGTTCAAGATAGGAGACATGGAGCACCGGGTCTTTCTTCCTTGGTCGGGCGTCCACCACGCCATGAACCTGTGCGCCGCCGTCGCCAGCGTGCACGCATTGGGCCTTCGGATGCCCGACGAGATGAGGCTCAGTCTACCTGCCGTTCAGGGGCGTGGGGTGATTCGCCGTGTCGGCGCGTGGTCGGTGGTGGACGACACGTACAACGCGAATCGTGCCTCCACCCTCGCTTCACTGGAGGCCATGGCGGAGCAGGCCCAGGGAAGACCGATGGCTTTGTTGCTGGGGTTCATGGCCGAGCTGGGAGAACACAGCGAGCGCGAGCATGAGGAGGTGGGCCGCCGGGCGGCCCAGCTGGGTGTCAATTGGCTGGCCGCCTTCGGGGCAGGTGCCGAGCCGGCGGTTGGAGCTGCCCGAGAGGAGGGCGTCGACGCCCGATTCGAGCCGTTCGATGAAGCTTCTTTGTGGTCGTGGATCGAATCCCGCCTGGACGACCAGCCTTGGTGGATCCTGGTCAAGGGCTCTCGCGCCAGCCGAATGGAGCGCTTCGTGAAGCGTTTGGGGGCCGGGTGATGCTGTACTGGCTCTTGTACGAGGTGCTGAACATCAACGTGTTCCGATACCCTTCCACCCGAATTCTGTTGGCGGCTGGGTTCTCGTTGCTGCTCTCCATCTGGCTCGGGCCGATGTTCATCCGAGGCCTGCGCCGGCTGTCGATCGGACAAGAGGTCCGGGACGACGGCCCAGCCCGGCACAAGGAGGTCAAGCAGGGGACGCCGACCATGGGTGGCACGCTCATCCTGTTCTGCGCCACCCTTCCCACCCTTCTGTGGGCCGACCTGACCAATCGCTACGTGTGGTTCGTCTTGGTCATTTTGCTGGGCTACGGCTTCGTCGGATTCGTCGACGATTTTCGAAAGGTTGCTCTGAAGAATCCTCGCGGCTTGCCGGGCAAGTACAAGATCGCGGGACAGCTGGCATTTGGCCTCGCGGCGATGAGCTTCCTGTTTTGGGCCACCACGTATGACAGCCGGTTGTCCCTTCCGTTCATCAAGCCGAGTCTCTTCAGTCCGGATATCGGAGTTGTCGCTTACACGCTCCTGGCTCTTTTGGTTCTGCTTGGAACCTCGAATGCGGTGAACCTCACGGATGGGCTGGACGGCCTCGCCATCGTACCGGCGGTCATCAGTGGAGGCGTCTTTCTGATCTTGGCCTATGCATCGGGTGCGGTCATCTCCGGATTCAACCTGGCGGAGTATCTGGGCATACCCAGGACCCCGGGCGCAGAAGAGCTTGCGGTCTTTTGTGCCTCGCTATGCGGAGCTGGGCTCGGCTTCCTCTGGTACAACGCGCATCCCGCCGAAGTATTCATGGGAGACGTGGGCAGTCTTTCCATCGGGGGCGCACTCGGCGCCCTTGCGGTGGTGACAAAAAACGAACTGGTCAGCGCCATCGTCCACGGCATCTTCTTGATGGAAGCCGTGTCCGTCATCCTTCAAGTCGGTACATACAAGCTGACTCGAAAGAGGGTGTTTCGGATGGCACCCATCCATCATCACTTCGAGCTCTCGGGCTGGCCCGAACCCAAGGTGATCGTCCGTTTTTGGATCATCTCGGTGCTCTTGGCGCTGGCTGGACTCGCCACTCTGAAGCTGAGGTGACCATGTCGTTTGCGCCCACCATGCAGACCCGAGCTCGGGTTTCGGTGCTCCGGGAGCTTCTGGAGCGCGAGCGGCTGCGGGTCTGTGTGGTCGGGGCGGGAAAGAGTGGTCGAGCGGCGACCGCACTTCTCGAAGACCTGGGCGCAGAGCCGGACGTTTTGGATGACGCAGCCGGTGCCGGCGGGATCAGTCGACCTTTCCACAAGAGCCACGTGGACGCCGCCGATCTGGTGGTGCTGAGCCCGGGTGTGCCCCGCTGTCGACCCGAACTTCAGGGCGCCCTGGCTGCCGGCAAGCTGATCGGCGAGGTCGAGCTGGCCAGTTGGTTCATCGATGCGCCGATGGTCGCGGTGACCGGAACCAACGGAAAGTCCACCACGACCGCACTGATCGCTCATGGCTTGGAGGTAGCGGGCCTCCGGGTGTTCTCGGGCGGCAACCTCGGCACCCCCCTGTCCGACCTCGCGCTGGCGACCCGTCACGGCGCCCAGGTCGACATGGCAGTGGTCGAACTCAGCTCGTATCAGCTCGAGTCCATCGTGGAGGCTCAGTTTCGCGTCGGGGTTTGGCTGAATCTGACCCCCGACCATGTTGAACGCTACGCTTCCTTCGCAGAGTACGGCCTGGCCAAGCGACGTATCCTGGAACGCCGAGCCATCGGAGGCCTGGGGATCGTCAACGCGAAAGACTCCACCTGCGCGCGGCTGGCGATGGAACTCGGGGGCCCCCTTCGATGGTTTTCGGGACGAGGGGACTCCGATCTCGCAGGTCCGATGGGAACCGTCGCGCACTTGGACGGAACGGCTCGTCGTTGCGGGGCTACGGGAGAAGAACACTACGTGATCGACGGACCCGGGCTTCCCGGGCAGCACAACATTGAGAATGCTGCGGCCAGCATCGAGGCGCTTCGGTTCTCAGGAGTACCGCCGGAGGTGGTGCAACGCGCCCTCTCGTCCTTCGCGGGCCTCCCGCATCGCCTCGAGCGGGTGCCCACCGACGACGGTCGGCGTTGGATCAACGACAGCAAGGCGACGAACGTGGAGTCGGCGGTGGTGGCGTTGAAGGCCGTCGAACCTCCCGTGTTTCTGTTGTGCGGCGGACGAGGGAAGGGCGTTCCTTATCGGCCCTTGGTGGAGGCTGCCCTGCAATCCGGAGTGGTCGCCGTCTATGCATACGGGGAGGATAGAGAATCCGTGAGGGCTGCGTTCATTGAGCACATCCCGGTGACCACGGCCGCGGATCTTTCGGATGTGGTCGAGCTGGCCCGAAGGTTCGCGCCCCCCGGCTCCACGGTCTTGTTGTCTCCAGCGTGCGCCTCTTTCGACCAATTCATGGGCTTCGAGCATCGAGGGGACGTGTTCAAGACCTTGGTCCTGTCTTCGTGCGCGCGGGAGGGTGAAGCGTGAGCAGCACGACGGCTCCCACCACGATGCCGACACCCAAGACGAGTCGGCGCATTCTGGAGGCGGCTTCCGATCCGTACCTCATATCGGCTGCGGTGTTCCTGGTCGGCGTGGGGTGCGTTCTGGTCTACAGCGCCAGCGCCATCCGGGCGGCCCGGTCCGGAGGCGAAACGACTTCGTTCCTCATCCGTCACGCCCAAGCGGTGGTGCTGGGATTTGCGGCCATGGTGTGTACGCGACGCATCCCGGTCGATCGTTGGAGCAAGCTGACGTACCCGGTCCTCGTTCTGGTCATTCTCTCCTTGGGCGCCGTCCTTTGGACACCGCTGGGACGGGAGGTGAATGGAGCAACCCGCTGGCTGTCGGTGGGGCCGATCTCCCTGCAGCCGGCGGAGCTGGCCAAGTTCGCCGTCGTTCTCTATTTGGCCCATTCGTTGGCCAAGAAACGAGAGGCCGTATCCTCGTTTTCGGTCGGCTTCGTCCCCCACTTCCTCGTGACCGCGCTCGTGGCCGGGCTCATCTTCATTCAGCCGGACCTCGGGACGGCCGCCGTCATCTTCGTGACCATGGGAGGAATCCTGTTCGTGGCGGGAACTCGAGTCGGCTTCCTTGCAGGTGCTCTTGCGCTCATGGTGCCGGCAGTTCTTCACTACGTGACGTCTCGGCCCCACGCACTGCGGCGGATGATGGCCTTCGTGCATCCGGAAGCGCATCGATCCGATTTTGGATACCAGACCTGGGAGAGTCTGGTTGCGTTTGGTTCCGGCGGTCGGTTGGGGCGGGGCCTGGGAGATGGCAGTCAGAAGTTGTTCTTCCTGCCGGAGGGCCACACCGATTTCGTTTTCGCCGTACTGGGGCAGGAGCTCGGTTTTGTGGGCGTCACCCTCGTTCTGGCCGCTTACGCGGTGCTGCTGGGCCGAACCTTTCTGATCGCGTTTCGGCTCCCTTGCCGCTTTCCCATGTATCTGGTCTTCGGAATCGGCCTTTGCCTCGCGGTTCAGGCGGCCACACACATGGCGGTGTCCATGGCCCTGCTCCCCACCAAAGGTCTCACTCTTCCTCTTCTTTCGTTCGGTCGCACGTCGTTGGTGGTCACGCTCGCCAGCCTGGGTATCGTGCTCCGAGCCGGAGCCGAAGTGGCGATTCTGCCCAAACGCCACGAAGGCGGGGGACGCCGGCGATGAAGATGCTGATCGCGGGGGGCGGCACCGGCGGACACCTGTTCCCGGGGATCGCGGTGGCGGAGGAAGTGCTCACACGTCGAAGTGGAAACGAGGTCTTGTTCATCGGGACCGATCGTGGCCTGGAGGCGCGAGTCCTGCCGGCCCTGGGTTATCGTTTGGAGTGCATCGACGTCACTGGGATCAAAGGAACCGGTCTGACCTCAAAGCTTCGAGGTATGCTTCGGGTGCCCCAAGCGGTTTGGACATCGCTGTTCGTGGTTCGCGCATTTCGGCCAGACGTGGCTGTGGGCGTGGGGGGCTACGCATCGGGACCGGCCATCGCGGCGGCTTGGCTACTCGGTGTGCCCTGCGCCGTGATGGAGCAGAACTCGGTTCCCGGTGTCACGAATCGGATCCTGGCGCGCATTGCGAAGCGGATCTTCGTGGCGTTCCCGTCCAGCGCCCGTTTCTTTCCCGAGCAGCGAGTGCTCGCGTTGGGCAATCCGATAAGACGTCAGATCCTCGACAACTTCCTCGAACCATCCCGTCACCGAGAAGACCGATTTTGTGTGCTGGTGCTGGGCGGAAGCCAAGGCGCCCGTGGTCTGAACGACCGTGTAGCGGAAGCGGTCGAGATTCTTCACGAAAAGGGCGTCCGGCTGCACTGGAAACACCAAGCCGGCGAGACGGACCTGAAACGCCTTCAGGAGCGTTATGGTGATCTCGGTGCCGACGTCGACGTCGTGGCGTTCATCGAAGATATGAGCACCGCGTATCGCCAAGCGGACGTCGTCATTTGCCGCGCCGGCGCGACGACCCTTGCCGAGCTCACGGTGGCCAAGAAGGCGTCCATCTTGGTCCCGTTCCCGTACGCCACCGACAACCATCAAGAGCTCAACGCGTTGAGTTTGGCGGAAGCCGGGGCAGCGATCATGGTTCGGGAGCGTGAACTCGACGGGACGCGGCTCGCCGGGCTCATCGAAGGACTCGTATCGGACCGCGCCCAGATCACGCGCATGGAACAAGCGGCGGCGCTGATCGGCCGGCCGGAGGCGGCGCGGGAGATCGTCGACGAATGCGAGGAGATCGCGCGGTGACCCGGCCATTGTCGATGGCGAGGCGTGCCCGTTCGATCCACTTCGTGGGGATCGGCGGCATCGGCATGAGTGGCCTCGCCGAGATTCTGCTGCGGCTCGGCCATTCGGTCTCCGGGAGCGATGTGAAGGACTCGGAGACGGTCGCGCGGCTCCGAAGTCTCGGTGCCCGCATTTCGGTGGGGCATGCCCGCGAGAACGTCGACCACGCCGACGTGGTCGTCTACTCCTCTGCCGTTCCTTCTTCGAATCCGGAGCTCACCACCGCTCGGACGCGCAAGATCCCCGTGATCCCCCGGGCCGAGATGCTGGCGGAACTGATGCGTCTCAAGGACGGCATCGCGGTGGCTGGAAGCCATGGCAAGACCACCACCACCTCGCTGCTCGGCTCGGTCCTGGCGCATAGTCGAATGAATCCCACCATCGTGGTGGGGGGAAAGCTGAACCGCTGGGGCAGTACGGGACTTCTCGGGGACTCCGAGCTGCTGGTGGCGGAAGCCGACGAATCCGACGGCTCCTTTCTCCTCCTTCGGCCGGTCGTCGCCGTCGTCACCAATATCGACCCGGAGCATCTGGACGCATACGGAGGTTCGCTGGAGGCTCTGGACGAAGCGTTCGTCCGCTTCATCAACAGCGTTCCGTTTCACGGAGCAGCGGTGGTTTGTTTGGACGATCCGGGCGTAAGGCGGATTCTGCCTCGAATTCAGAGACCGGTCTGCACGTACGGAACCAGCCCACAGGCGGACATCCAGCTGTGTGCGGTTCGATTCGTCGGTCCCCAAACCGAATTCGAAGTCGGGGGGCTGGGTTGCTTCACCCTGAACATGCTGGGGCGCCATAACGCCATGAACGCTCTGGCGGTGGTGGCCGTGGCTCGGGACCTGGGGCTGAGCGCAGAGCAGATCCGACGAGGACTTTCGGCTTTCGAAGGCGTGGATCGTCGGTTCTCGGTGCGGGGCGTCGTCGGAGACATCATCGTCGTGGACGACTACGGTCATCATCCGACCGAGATTCGCGCGACGCTTCGTGGTGCACGCGATGCGTACCCGAATCGGCGCATTGTGGTCGGGTTTCAGCCTCATCGGTTCACGAGGACCCGAGACCTCCTTTCCCAGTTCGGTGCCTGCTTCGATGAGGCTGCCTTCCTCGGAATCGCACCCATCTACGCTGCAGGAGAGGAGCCGCTTCTCGGAGTCGATGCGGAACGTCTGGCGACGGAGGTACGCGCGAGAGGTCATAAGGACTGCCTGTCCTTCGCATCGGTCACTGAATTGGAGAATGCTTTGGTGGAACGGAGTCGGGCCGGTGATCTGGTACTCCTTTTGGGAGCAGGAGATATCTACCACTCCAGCCACACCCTTCTTCGAAGGCTTGGATGTGATGTTAGGGACAGGAATGACGTGTCTACAGCGACGACCAGCGAGGGTTAGATCGAGCAGACGGATCAATTTTTTCCTGAATCGCGATCAAATAGCCCTATGTTTTCGATCCATTTTCAGATAGGGTCCAGCCGGATTCAGTGGGTGTATTCGGCTGAAACCGGGCGGTGAAGATCCAGAGTGATCGACACCACTGGGGTGGGGCCCCAAACGCGGTAGCCGGTCCCTGGGGGCAGGCCTGCGCTTGGTGCGTGTTCGTCAAAGCGTCTGGTCGAGTCGGGTGCCCGCGAGGTCGAGTCAGGTCGACGGGTAGAGGAGTGACCTAGTGAAGAAGATGGTGCCACTTCGATTTCAGACGTTTCTGATCCGTTTAGGCTTCCTTTTTTGCGTGGCTTCCTTCGCCTTTTCGGTTTCCTGGCTCCTTGATAGGGTGCGACAAAGTGAGCGTTTTGCTCTGAAGCGAGTGGAGATAGAGAGGACAATGAAGTTGTCCTCTTCTTTGTCGGACGAAGTTGTGGGAAGGCTCGCTTCTTTGGCGGGCCTGGAACAAGGCGAAAACCTCTTTGCTTTTGACCTTACGGCCGTGGCTCGACAAATCGAAGCTCATCCCAATGTCCGTCGAGCGAAGGTGTATCGAAAGCTTCCGTCCACGGTGGTGATTCAAGTCGAAGAGCACCGACCGTTCGGCCTGGTCGCCATCGGAC
Organism: Myxococcota bacterium; assembly: GCA_050331295.1. Taxonomy (GTDB): domain Bacteria; phylum Myxococcota; class Kuafuiibacteriia; order Kuafuiibacteriales; family Kuafuiibacteriaceae; genus Kuafuiihalomonas. Next base: position 209,286 of record JBHJGZ010000002.1, read on the forward strand.
AAACATATCTAGCGGATCGAGAAGGGCGGCTCATCAAGAGCGTCGAGCCTCGAGATCCGCTGTCGGGTCCATTGGTCACCGGTCTGGATCGAGATGCGGTCAACGAAGGGCGAAGCCGCCTGGTGCGGGTCGCATTCGACATGGTGCAAGCCTGGCGAGAGGCCGGTCTCCCCGAGGTGTCCGAGGTTCACATCCCGGAGGCGGGACTCGAAAAGCCTCGGCTCGTCGTACGAGTCACCGAAGGCTGGTCGGTGGAGCTGGACGACGTGAAACAGCTGCAGCGGTTGAAGCGAACACTGCGAGAGGCCGACAACCGAGGCCTGCGGATCGACTCGGTCCGCTTCGGTCGAGATCCTCGCCGCGTGGCGGTTGCGCTACGGGAGGGGGCGCCGTGAATCGAAATGATGGAAAGATTGTGGGTCTAGACGTCGGGACGACGAAGGTCACCGCACTGGTCGGTGAACTGACCGAAGACGGTCTGGACCTGGTCGGTATCGGGCAGTCGCCATCGACCGGCATGCGGAAGGGCGTGGTGGTGAACATCGCCTCCACGGTCGGAGCGATTCGAAAAGCGGTGGAGGAAGCAGAGCGGATGGCCGGCTGCGAGATCCAACAAGTGTTCACCGGCATCGCCGGTGGGCATATCCGCGGCTTCAACAGTCATGGCATCGTGGCCGTCAAAGACGGTGAGATTACCCAAGCCGACGTAGACCGGGTCATCGAAGCGGCCAAGGCGGTTGCCATCCCCATGGACCGGGAGGTCATCCATGTGCTGCCGCAGGAGTTCATCGTCGACGACCAGGACGGCATCAAGGAGCCGCTCGGCATGCACGGCGTTCGTCTCGAAGCGAAGGTGCACATCGTCACGGCGGCCAGTACTTCGGCTCAAAACGTGATTCGCTGCGCGAACCGCTCTGGGCTGGACGTCGCCGCCGTCGTCCTCCAGCAACTGGCCAGCGCCGAAGCGGTTCTCACCCAGGACGAGAAAGATCTCGGTGTGTGCCTGGTCGATATCGGAGGTGGCACCGCCGATATCGCGATTTTTTCCGACGGCGCCATTGTGCACACCAGTGTCCTCCCGTTGGGGGGCAATCATGTGACGACCGATATCGCTTTGGGGATCCGCACACCTCAGGAGGAGGCGGAGCGGATCAAGAAGAGATTCGGATGTGCCATGGTCGCGCAGGTCGATCCTCAGGAGACAGTGGACGTTCCGTCGGTGGGAGGGCGGAAGCCGAGAACCCTTTCCCGTCAGATCTTGTGCGAGATCATCGAAGCTCGAGTGGAGGAGATCCTTCAGCTGGTGCGAGACGAGATCCGCAACACGGCTTACGAGGATCTCTTGGCCAGCGGCGTGGTGCTGACCGGAGGTGGGTCGAATCTCGAGGGCATTCAAGACCTGGCGGAGGATGTCCTGGGTCTCCCGGTGCGCTTTGGGATGCCCGAAGGTATCGGAGGCCTCAGCGATGTCGTTCGAAGTCCTTCGTACGCGACGGGCGTCGGACTACTCCGGCACGGTGCCAAAGAATTGCGTGTGTTCGATGAAGAGCACCCAACACCCATTCATGTCTGGGCCAGCCGAGCAGTAGGCAGCTGGTTGAAGGCAGTTTTTTGACCGAGCGACGCTCGGGGAGGCAGCGAAGATGTTCGAGTTCAATGAAGCACTCAATCACGACGCCGACATCAAGGTGATCGGCGTGGGTGGAGGGGGCGGCAACGCCCTGAAGACAATGATGGATGCAGGCCTTCAAGGTGTGGAGTTCATCGCAGCGAACACCGACCTCCAGGCACTCCGGGGCAATCCAGCCTCGGCCAAGATCCAGCTGGGGGCGAACCTGACGCGAGGCCTCGGGGCCGGCGCCAATCCCGAAGTCGGTCGGAATGCCGCACTGGAAGATCGGGACCGAATCGCCGAGGCGGTGGGTGAGGCGGACATGGTGTTCATCACGGCGGGCATGGGTGGTGGAACCGGCACCGGAGCGGCCCCGGTCATCGCGGACGTCGCTCGGGAGCTGGGGGCCCTCACCGTCGGTGTCGTGACCAAACCCTTCGTATTCGAAGGTCGTCGTCGGCAAAAGCAGGCGGAGCAGGGCATCGCCGAACTCCACGGGTTGGTGGACACGCTGATCACCATCCCCAACAACAAGCTGCTGCAGATCGCCGGCGAGACGACTTCGATGATGGATGCATTCCGCAAGGTGGACGAGGTCCTCTTGAATGCGGTGCGTGGAATTTCGGATCTCATCAACGTCGCCGGGTTGATCAACGTCGACTTCGCGGACGTTCAAACCATCATGTCCAACCAAGGAATGGCGCTCATGGGTTCCGGCGTCGCTTCCGGGGCCAACCGTGCGGTCGAAGCCGCGAATGCGGCCGTGCACAGTCCCCTTCTTGACGATGTTGCGATTCAGGGGGCCACCGGCATTCTCATCAATATCACGGGCGGAAGCGATCTGACCCTGCACGAAGTCAATGCCGCTTCAACCGCCATCGCTGATGAAGCGCATGAAGAAGCGAACATCATCTTTGGTTCGGTGGTGGATGATACCATCGAGGATCAGGTGCGAATCACCGTCATTGCTACGGGGTTCGACCAGGTGAGTGGCCGTCGGGTCGGACGATCCCCGGCCCGAGAAACGGCGACGGCGTGGCCCATTGGACGAGACCAACCCCGCGACGATGACCGAGATGTTCCGACCGTGATCCGTCGGCAGCGTGAAATGGAGCGAACACGGCACGAGTCGATGAGCGGCGACGCGCGGACCGGTCAACTGGACATCCCCACGTTCCTTCGACGCCAGGCCGACTAAACGATTTCGAGGGCCGCTCGGCGCGGCTTACCCGAGCGGGAAGGGGGCGAGGCTGGACCTCTCGGTCGGGTCGAATTAACGTTCCGCCGTCCTACATGCTCAAGGTCGACCTCAGCCTCAACCATATCGCTGCGGAACGCGAGAGCGTGGTCGCCTTGCTGGAGTCCATCAACCAGCCTCTGGTCAACATTCCGAATCACGGCACGGCATCGACGGGGGCCTTCATTCTCGGGATTCGCAATGAGCTCGGATACTACACCGTCTACGTCTATCTTCATCAGCCTGAAACCAAGGCGGTGATCATCTATGTCAGTGAGCCTCAAAACCTCACCCCGGACCAGTATCGGGCCGAGGAGCAGGAGGCGTCCCGATTTGTCGAATCCATGGGTTTCATGGTGGACGACATCGGATTTCCCACCTTGAACATTTCCGAGCAGGAGACGGTCATCTCTCGAGTTCCGTTGTTTCGGCCACCAGAGCGGACCGTAGACCTCTACGAAGTCGCCGATTCTCGGGACGTCGAGCCGGAGCCGATCGAGGTCGACCAAGACGATATGATTTTCGGAAGCGGACCTTCGGGATTGGGGAGCGCGTTGGATCTCGAACGAACCGTGCCGACTTCGAGCCCCGGAGCGCACCGAAGCCCACGTGGCGCCCAACGTCCGGACCGGCCCCGGACGATCCAGGGCAAGCCTTTGTCGGGCGCTCAGCCCGCGCTTCCCGCCGCCGCGGGAACATCCGCGGCACCTCGGGGGAGCGGTACCTGGCCTCCGCCACAGCACGCGGCCACGCCAGCGGCGGTCCGGACGCCCGCCGGCACCCCTCTCCGAGCCCCTCCTGGACCGCCTGCGCCACCCGCGGGGACCGGTTCGCCCACGGTGAGCACGCCCGTCCCATCGGCCCCCGTGGGCTCGGGTGGGCCGAAGTCGGGACCCACCGTGGAGTCCCTCAAGCGCCTCGGTCGCTTGTTGGCCACGTTCGTCTGGCTGTTGGTCATGGTCAGCGGCCTTGCGTGCGCGGGAAAGACACCCGAGGACGACCGTGCCGTTCAGAGTCAGCTCGACCTCGCCGCGCAGCACCTGGCGAGAGGCGCGTGGCCCGATGCGGTCCGGACCTATTCCGATGTCTTGAAAGGAGACAAAGACAACCGGAACGCCCTCCGTGGCCTGGGCTTGGCTTACCTGCAGCTCGACCGACTGGATGAGGCGGAACGCTATTTGAGACGCGTGGTCGAGCTCGAACCCAAATGGTCGGTCCCCAAGAACGAGCTGGCGGTGGTGCTCATCGAACGAAACCTGTGCGGTGAGGCGGAAACGCTCTTGGACTCGGTCTTGGAGGACATCTTCTATCCGACCCCCGAATTCGCACGGCATAATTTGGCACGGGCGATGGCTTGCCAGGGGAGGATCGAAGAAGCGATCGGAGGCCTGAAAAATCTCGTGAAACGCAAACCACGTTTCTGTTTGGGCTATCTGACCATGTCGGAACTCGCCTCCGAAAGTGAACGGTACGAGGACACCATCGAAGCCTGTGACGGATTCGTCCGCTACTGTCAGGAAGCCGAGGAAATCCGCGACAAGGTTCTCCCACAGCATAGTGCGATATGTTATCGTCGTTCCGGCGTCGCATACGCCAAGCTCGGAGACGTGGAGTCGGCTCGGGCAGCGTTTCTGCGCTGCGAGGCGACCGGCGTCCTCGGAGATGAATGTCGGCGCTTATTGAACGCCCTCCCGCCTTGACGCCGAGACGCCGGCTGATTCAAGGAGCAGCAGACTTTCACGGTTGTAAGCCGAGCGTGAGGGAGTAACATATACGTGTTGCGAGGGCCGGTTCGAGCGTGGCTCGAATCGGAACATCGAACGATGGCTGCTACACGAGACTGAAACGAGACTGAAAGCTCATGTCGAACGACGAATCGCCAACCGGAACCTCCCTTGCTGCACGGTTTCGAGATCAGCTCAAGCTGACGGGACTCACCATAGACGCTCTGGCCGAGCGAACCAAGATTCCGCGGGCTACCATTCAATGGATCCTCGAGGAGGAAGTTGCGGGGGTTCTGCCCGACCGCGCTTACCTTCGTGGGCACACCGCAACGCTGGCCAAGGAGCTGGGTATGGACGTCGAAGGTGCGCTCGGCGCTTTTGACCAGCGGATGCCTCGGGCGCAGGTCGTCTCGGACGAGGCGCAACCCGTGTTTCCTCGCAATACCGCCTTGGTGGGAGCTGGGCTCGGCTGTCTGGCCGTCATCACCATGGTGCTGGTGTTTGCCTCCGCACTCTGACTCTTGAATCCGCGCCAGGCTCTGGTGGTCCACACATCGGCCTATGGTGAGTCGGACCGCATCGTTCGTTTGTTGACGCGTTCGGGGCGGATAGACGCCTTCGCTCCGGGGGCCCGCCGTTCTCAACGAAGATTCGGCGGCGCGCTGGAGCCACTTCAATCGATACAAGCGGATCTTCATCGGCGTACTCGGGCCGACGGGCTGGTCACCCTGAAGAGCGCGACCGTCCTGAGACCGCGCTTGGGACTCCGGGCCGACCTGGCTCGGATCGCCCTGGGCAGCTACGGGTCCGAGCTGGGGCTGCGGACCGCACCCGAGGGGGAAGCAAGTCCAAATCATGACCAGGTCGTAGAGCTCCTCGATTTCTTGGATCGGGCCCCCGCGAGCGCAGTCGTGCGACGCGCGTTCGAACTCCGCCTGGTGCCCGGTCTCGGATACGGCCCGGAAGTATCAGCCTGCGTGGTTTGCGGTGCGCGCTCGGTCCCCGCATTCCTCGACCTTCGACACGGAGGTCGTCTGTGCAGCGCCCACGGGGTTGCGGCGGAGGTCGGTCGGCGTCGGGTCGGTCCCCGGACGTTGGATTGGGTTCGGTCGGTGATGGAGGCAGATCAATTGCGTCCGGATGTCTCGCTGGGTCCAGAAGGCGCCACGCGCGCTGCCGGCGCGGTGGGACCGGTGCTGGATGCATTTTTCCAGGAACTGGTAGATCGACCCATCAAGAGCCTGAGCTTCTTGATGGAGCTGGGTATCGGCTGACTGCGGCATTCGGGTGATTCGTGGGCATGACGTCTTCCCTGAGGTATGGGGCGCCACATGAAGGTCGACCGGACGCCACCCGCCTCCACCTTTCAGGAACTCATTCTTCGTCTTCAGAGTTTTTGGGCACGAGAAGGTTGCGTGATCGCCCAACCATTCGATGTCGAGAAAGGAGCGGGTACCTATAGTCCGCATACCTTTCTGCGCGCACTCGGACCTGAGCCATGGAAGGTGGCATACGTGGAGCCGAGTCGGCGTCCGACCGACGGTCGGTACGGCGACAATCCGAACCGTCTCTATCGCCATCACCAGTTCCAGGTCTTGCTGAAGCCTTCCCCCGATGGCTTGCAGGACGTCTATCTCGCCTCTCTGGCCGCGGTGGGAATCCATCCGCAGGCCCATGACATTCGGTTCGTCGAGGACAACTGGGAATCGCCGACGCTGGGCGCATGGGGACTCGGTTGGGAGGTCTGGGTGGATGGAATGGAGCTGACTCAGTTCACCTACTTCCAACAGTGTGGAGGTCTCGAGTGTCGACCTGTGGCGGGCGAGCTCACGTACGGTCTGGAGCGGATCGCGATGTATCTTCAAGACGTCGACGACGTCTACAACCTGGAGTACGCCCCTGGAGTTCGATACCGCGAGGTCTTTCACCAAGACGAAGTTCAGTACAGCAAGTTTTCTTTCGAGGCCCTCGACGTAGGCATGTACCAAGACATGTATGAACGTAATGAGAGGGAATGCGCACGACTCGTCGAAGAGCACCTCGTGATTCCCGCCTATGATCATCTATTGCGGGCCGCCCACGCATTCAACTCCTTGGACGCTCGCGGCGCCATCAGCGTCACCGAGCGCCAGGCGACGATCCTTCGCATTCGAAACCTCGCCAAGCATTGTGCGGAAGGATACCTTGCGTTGAGAGAGAGCCTGGGCTTCCCGCTCGGGCGGGCCGACGCCCTCATGGACGCACCGATGGAGCCGCCGCGTCCCCCGGCGACGCTCACCAAGAAGGCGCGGCGATGTGAACTCTTCGTGGAGGTCGGGACTGAAGAGATGCCGGCGTCCGAGGTCGAACCTGCGTGTCAGGCTCTCGAGATGGCGCTTCGGAAGGAGCTCGAGGATTTGCGCCTGGAACCCGGCCCGAGTCACACGTTCACGACGCCGCGCCGGTTGGTGGTCGCCATCGAACGGGTGAAGGACCGACAGAGCGACCGAGCGGTGGAGATCGCCGGGCCCCCGGCATCCGCGAGTTTCCGAGAGGGCAGACCGACAAAGGCGGCCGAAGGGTTCGCGAAGTCACAGGGCGTCGAGGTGTCCGACCTCGAGGTGAGGACGACCCCCAAAGGGGAGTACGTCTTCGCGGTGCGTAAAGAGGTCGGCCGTCCTGCGGTGGATCTTCTGGGCGCCGCGGTTTCCAGAAGCATTGCGTCGATCCCTTTTCGACGAAAGATGCGATGGGGTGCGTACGAAGAGAGTTTCGTGCGCCCGATGAGCTGGCTGGTGGCCCTCTTTGGTCGCGATGTGCTCGATGCTCGTTTCGGGCCGGTCGAGGCGGGCAATCTCTCGAGGGGACATCGCTTCTTGAGCCCGAAGCCGTTCAAGGTCCAGTCGGCAGCACAGTGGGAGCAGAGTATTCGTGCCCGGTCCGTGATCCCGTCGGTTCAGGAACGGAAACAACTGATCCGCGAGGGTGCAGAAGAACTTGCAAAGACCGTCTCCGGTTCCGTCGTCGCGTCGTCGGACTTGATCGACGAGGTGGCCCAACTGGTCGAGTTTCCGGTGCCGCTGCTGGGGAGCTTCGACCCCGAGTTCCTCAGGATTCCGAAGGAGGTGTTGATCTCCGAGATGGAGAAGCACCAGCGGTACATCCCATTGGCCGATGGCGAGGGCCGGCTCTTGCCGAACTTCGTGGTGGTGGCCAACACCGAAGTCGAGGTCCCAGAGGTGAGCATCGCCGGGTACCGGAGGGTGCTCTCGGCCCGTTTTCAGGACGGGGCCTTCTTTTTCGAAGAGGACCGAAAGACCCCATTGTTCGACCGAGTACCACGGCTGCGTACGGTGATGTTTCAGCGAGATCTCGGCTCGATTCACGACAAACTGGACCGGATGGCACGTCTTGCCATGTGGCTGGGAGGGGCACTCGGTCAGCAGCTTCAGATGGTGAGGCATCGGGGACTGGTCGCACCGGCCGACCTTCTCACCTTCGCCTCGGGTCCGGCGCCGGAGGACGCCATCGACCGGTTCTCGTGGCTGCTATCCCGTGCAGTCTACCTTTCGAAAGCAGACTTGACGACGCAGATGGTGTTCGAGTTCCCCGAGCTTCAGGGAGTCATGGGGCGTCACTATGCTCGCCTCGAAGGCGAATCGGTCGAGGTTGCGGAAGCGATCGATCAGCACTATCGCCCGAGATTCGCTGATGACGCGCCACCCGAATCGGAGCTCGGCGCGCTGGTGGGCTTGGCCGACCGATTCGATACCATCGCGGGAATTTTTGCGGTGGGGAAGGGACCGACGGGGAGCGCCGACCCGTATGGCCTTCGCCGGGCCGCGGTGGGAATCATGGCCATCCTGGAGCGCCACGGCTGGCATCTGTCCCTGACGGAGGTGGTGGCAGAGGCGCTTCGGCTGGTGGATGGAAGGGCGATCGTGGACGATCCCGGACCCCAGGTCCTGGAGTTCTTCCGGGCCCGCCTCAAGGCAGGGCTGACCGGCGAGGGCATGACGGCAGACGTCGCGGAAGCCACACTCTTGTCCGGGTTCGACGACGTGCTGGACGCCCAAGCACGGGCCCGAGCCCTTCAACGGGCGCAAGCGGGACAGGACTTCGAGGCCATCGCAACCACGTTCAAGCGGGTTTCGAACATCCTCAAGCAGAGCTCCGGCCGGGAGCAGGATGTCGACCCCAGCCGTTTCGAGGCGGAGGCCGAGAGCGTCTTGCACCAAGTCTCATCCGACGTGGAGTCGCGAGTCGAAGCAGCGATCCTTCGTCACGACTTTGACGCGGCGTTTGCAGAGGTTTCCACGCTGAGACCCGCGGTGGACCGCTTGTTCGACGAGGTGATGGTCTTGGCGGAAGATGAGGGGCTTCGCCGAAATCGGGTGGCGCTCGTGGCCTCCACCCATCGGATCTTTGCACCGCTGGCCGACCTTGCGCGGCTCAGCGGCTGAGCTCAATTGGGCCCGACCTCGGCTTCCAGCCGAGCCGGCAAGAACAGAGAAACGAAGCCCTCGTCGTCGGTGAGGCCTCCCGCCAGATTCACCAAGACTCCGGCCTCTTCGGTGAAGACGGTGACCGATGCCCGGGGGAGCGGCGTTCCCTCCGGATCAACGACCATGCGTACGAACGGCGCGACCGGCGGCAACCGCACCGAGCCGAGGTCGACGTCTTCATCCACTTCTCGGGTTTCCAAATGAAGTCCACGCTGGGCGTCGTTGACCCGAGGCGATGCGATGGAGAGGACGTAGGTCCCTGGATCCACGAAGGTGGAGAACGAACCCGAGGCGTCGCTTCGAACGTCCACCCCATGCGCCGAGGATGGACTCGAAGGGCTGCGGACCAGTCGGATCTGGGCATTGGCCACCGCGCTGCCTTCGAGATCGACGACTCGGCCGGACACCCGGGGTCGGAGATTGGAGAGCACCACCGAGCGGATGCTGGGACCGAGGGCGGAACATCCGGCGGCGCTCTGAAAGCCTCCGCTCGGACCGTTGACTTCGAGGTGATCGAAGGTCTCGGGTCCGAACGCACTCCCGTTGGGAGGCATCACGACCACGTCGGCGGGCCACGCCAGGAACGGGATGGTCGGCGTGAAAATCGGCTGGATGTCCAGGGCTGGGTCGTTTTGAAAGAGTTCGGCGTCCACTCGAAGAAGCTGCATGCGCCCCTGCGGATCGGTCACCCCGAAGATGTGAAAGGTGGCCGTGTTCGATGGAGTCCCTTTCGCACGGATGGCCACTTCGGCGTTGAAGACCGGCGGCAGGTCGTCGGTCCCGGCTCGGACCTCGAAGATGGAGCATGCCGCAATGTCGCCGGTGGGTTCGAGGGGAATGTCGAAGTCTGCGGCCGGTGCGCCCGCAGGAACCTCGACCGGACCTTCGAAACGCCAACTCGGCGAGGGCAGGCGGTCATCCGAGGCTAAGGATTCCAACTCGTCGAGACGCTGCGCGAAGACGGTGAACGTCTCCGCTTCACCGGTCGCCGGCACTCGGCTCGGCAACGGGAGCGCGTAGAATCCGGCCGGGTTCGTGACGACGGCTGGGGTCGACATTTCGGTGGAGAGGGAACGCGCCCAGACCCGCACCCGCTCGACGCTCAGGCCGGTATCGAGTGCGTTGAAAACACGACCCCGCAGAACTCGAGGCGCCGGCAGGATCAACGAGAGTTCTTCGGTGCAGGTCGTCGGCTGAATGGATTCAATCAGTACGGGAGGGGCGGTCGAGCGGGGGCGGACCACTGCATCGTAGGTTTCCGACCGAGACAGGGTCACGGAAGAGATGGCAGCCGATGCCTCGACGTTTTCATCGGTGGCGGAGGGAATGCTGTTGGCCAGAGCATCCACTCCCAGCTGGCTCAACGGACCTCGTCGTTGAAAGGAAATCTCGGCGGCCACCTCGCTTCCGGGGGCGGTGGCGTCCTCGACCCGCACCGAGAAGGTGCACGACGGAGCCATCCGGATGGGTTCGGGTGTGGGTCCGCCCGTAGAGACCTGCACATCCCCCACGAACCGACTGAGCTCCGCGTCCAACGGTGGGTCCACCAGCACCATGACCGTCGTTTCGAGCGAAACACAGCGGCCGTCCTGGCAGACCGTATTGGGTCCGCACCCACCGCACCCTACGACCACCGCAGGACCGGAGGTCTCATCGCATCCGGAAGAGCCCCAGGCACCGACGATGGCGAGGAGCAGCAGCCCGTGCAGGACGCGGGCCGGCTTCATGGCTGCGGCAGACACCGGTCCTCTTGGAGAAACAAGATCGGGAAGTCGACTTGGGTGATTCCGAACTCCTCGGCAAAGCTTCCGTCGGGGATCAGGATGCGACTGTAGTCCGCATCTTCCGGAGGAGGGTCCCCCGGTTGATGTTCCCAAGCTGGAGCGTCGGTGAGGAAGACCGAAAGGCGCGAAGTCTCGAACCCATTCCGCGCGGCCAGCAGCACCGCAAACGGAAAGGTCAGCGCGAGGTCGATGGTTTCGACGACGTCGAAGATCTCCCCCGGCTCCAGGGGAAAGCGACGGTCCGAGGTTTCGACCCAGACCGCCTGGCGGACTTCATCCAGGGAACCATTGTTGGCCACCACCCGGGTCAAGACCTGAGGCGAATCGGGATCGAATACACCTCTCAGCTGGATGGTGGTGGTGGCGCACTGGGGTGGAATCGACGGGGCGACGATGGCATTGGAACGGCCGGCCGCCAGCTCCAGCACCGGCGTGTCGGGGAAGATGCCGTCGGAGGGTACGATGGGGGCGACATTCAGCGGAACCAGCTCGCCATCCGGCGGGAGCACGCAGCCGAACATTCCGAGGCCGAGGGCGGTCCAGACGCCGAGACTGCGGACGAAGAGGATTCGTGCCGCGGTGCTCACGGGCCGCCATGATGCGGAGGCCGTCATCGGAAGTCCATGGTCGTTCAGCGGGCGTCAGGGCTTTGCGGGGTCCAGGTCTTCCGGCCCCCAGTCCAAACCCGGAATGCCCTCTTCGGTCGGCAGCGGGGGATAAAGGCCGTGTCGCTTCTCGAGGTGTCGAAAGACCGTCCGCGGGTCGACGCCGAGTTCGCGGGCGGTCTTGGTCCGGTTGCCTCCGTTTCGTTGGAGAACCATGTCGATATACCGAGCTTGAAAGCGCTCTTTCGCTTCCGCGAGCGGCAGGACCTCTTCCAGGTCCTCGGGTTGAATGTCGAGGTCGAGTGCGGTCAACAGATTCGATTCCGTCAACACTACGGCTTTTTCGATACGGTTCTCCAGCTCTCGGACATTTCCAGGCCAAGCGTACTTGCGCATGGCCAGCAGACAGGTCTTCGAAAAGCCCCGAACCGAACGTCCGTGATTGCTCACCGCCCTGGCCAAGAAGAACTTGGCCAGGACTTCCAGGTCGTCCCCGCGCTCCCGAAGCGGGGGCAAGCTCACCTGGACGACATTCAATCGATAGAACAAATCTTCGCGAAAACCGCCTTGCTTCACCTCTTGCTCGAGGTCGCGGTTGGTCGCGGCAATCACGCGAATATCTACCGGCTCGGGGGTTGTCTCACCCACCTTGGTAACGACCCGTTCCTGGAGGGCCCGGAGTAACTTGACCTGCAGAGAGAGCGAGAGCTCTCCGATTTCATCCAGAAACAGGGACCCGGTGTGAGCAGCCTGGAACTTTCCGTCTCGGGTCCGCTCGGCACCGGTGAAGGCGCCGCGGGCATGGCCGAAGAGCTCCGACTCCAGGAGATTCTCCGGGATGGCTCCACAGTTTATGACGATGAAAGGGCCATTCCTTCTCTTCGAGTTCTCGTGCAGTTCGCGGGCTATGAGTTCCTTGCCGGTTCCCGTCTCCCCGGTGATCAGAACCGAGATATCGGTCGTCGCAACCTTCCGAACCCTCCGAAATACTTCTTGCATGGAAGGGCAGGTGCCGACGATTCGCCCCAGGCGGGTCGTTTCCAGGGCCTTGGAGAGTTTGTCTCGCGTGGCAGTGAGCTCTTCGATCCGAGCGGCTTGCGAGAGAAGGAGGCTCGCTTGCGCCGAGAAGATCTCCAGCAGTTCCAGCGAGCCTTCGTCGAAGGCTCGACTCACTCGATGGTTTCCTACGTACAAGAGCCCTTTTAGTGCATCGCGCTCCAACAGGGGACAGCACATGACGCTGGTCAGTTTCAAATTCACGACCGACTCGGAGGCGCTCCAGGTTTCGTCACTGAGCGCATCGGAGACGACGAGCGCCGTCTTGGTACTCATTACCCGCTTGAGAATCGAGTCGGAGAGCTGGTCGAGCGAAAGTTGTACCTCCCGACGTTCGATATGGCGGGCCGCGCGGACCACCGGACGACCCGATTCCAGCAACACCAAGAATCCCTTATCGGCATGAGTGAGGTCGAGGACGCTGTCGAGTATGGTCTCAACCAGATCGGACGTCGAAGCATTGGACAAGATGCGTTGACTGAATTCGTGGATCCGGCGGTAGGCATTGACCACTTCTAGAGGCGGTGTATCGCGTCCAGACTGTGGTACGGTCGGGGTCCGTGGGGCCTGCTCGCTGTTGGCGTAGAACGTCATCCGAAGCCGACCGATTCGAATCACGTCACCGTCGTCCAGGGTGCACCGCTTTTCCCGGCGGCCATTCACCACCATGTCTCGGAGCATGCCCACCACGATGATCCGGCTCCCGTCTTTGACGAACTGGGCGTGAGTCGGTTGGAGGTCGGCGTCTGGGATCTGGATGTCGTTTTCGTCAGAACATCCGACGGTGGTGATCGGGCGGGTCAGCTCGAGCACCTTGAGCGACTGGTCGGGCGCCTCGAGCAGAACCGCGGGCATCGAGGCCGCAACATACCAAGACCGCGAGCTTCACCAAATCGGTAAGACCTCCGGGTTGAGTTCGGGTTCTTGCGCGGGAGGCGGGACCGGTGGTTGAAGAAGGACCGCCTCCCGCTCGGACCGGATGGCATTGCTGGCTTGGACGATGCTCGCCACATAACCGAGAACCGCAATCCCGAGCCCGACATATTGGACGGTGACCCATTGGTCGAAGGAGGGGGAGTCCGGAGGTAGTCCATCCGCTCGGACGAAGCTCGCGATGTTGAGTCCGAGGCCCACCATCTGAAGGCCGAGGAATGTGGCACCCAAGCCGGGGCGACCCAGGGCGAATTGAGGCACACCGAACGGGACCAGGCTGACCGTCCAGTGAGGCACCTCGACCAACTGAAGCTCGACCCGCGGACGTTCGCTCTCCGGGTTCGGGCGGATCGGTTCGCGGTCCCGGAGCGCGTTGAGGGTCGGGGCCATTTGCTCCTTGATCCGAACAAAGACTTGAATCACGTCGGGGGGCACTACGAAGGGGTCCAGCTCGTGGTCGGGAGACAACAGCAGGAGCGCACTAAACTCTTCCGCTGCATCCTCGGTGCGCCCCATGAGATGCAAGCTCACACCCAGTAGCTCCCGTGCTTCGATCGCCAATTCGTCATCGACGATGCGAGGCGGATGAAGCCACGGCCAGAGCACTTCCACGACCTTCGAGAAGTCTCGATATTCGAAAGCGTTTCGCGCGTAGCGAACGGCATCCTTCGCGGTGGGCTCGGTTATCTGTGCCATGGCTGCGGAGCCAGACATCATGACGGCGGCGAGCGCCAGCAAGCTTCCGCGAGGCACGCCCTGTGATGCTACGGCTTCAGGAAGAGATCCAATCCTCGATGCGTTCGGCTTCGTCTTCGGTCATGGGAATCAAGAATCTCAGTATCCCGCTGGGCAGCTTGGTGCGCCCAGAGGCGTGTCGCTCGAACAGTTGACCTTCGGAGTCCACCTCGACCGTTCGTGGTTCGAATCGTCCGAACAGGGGAAACGGCCGGTCCAGAGGCGCGGCGTCGAGGCCCAGCCGCTCCAGGATTTTCTCACGGTTTCGAACCACCTGGACGGTGTGGGTCCCTGGCTCCAGCTGCGCCGTGCCCCGAAACGCGAGATCTGCCGTGAGTACACCGTTCACATAGATGTCCGCATAGCCCCGCCCGATCTGAATCACCAACTGGGCACGGATGGGATCCTTGGCCTCCGGAGGCGAAGGCCGTCGTTCGCGAGCTGGCGTAGGGCGGGGCTGCGTACGGGCCTGCGTCGACTTCCCTTCCTCTCGCACGGGCTCTCGTTCTGCAGCGGGCGGGAGCGTATCCCCCCGATTCGTCTCGAGGGGCACGTCTTTCGGCGGCGTCGCCGGGGACGTGGGTCGGTCGGATGCCGGCGTTTCGGACGATGGTCCATCGGACGGTGTTGGGGGGCTTGCAGGCGGAGGCGCGGCCTCCAGCGGACGTTCGTTCCAGAGTTGGGTGCCCAAGCCGGCCGAGAGCGCGACCATTCCCAAAATGGCCGAGGTCCACCCCAGCTGCTTGAGCCGGCGGACCTGGTTGCGTCCGCGGGCGATGCGTTCGGCGTAGGCGAGGGCCTCCGGATGATTCGGCTCGTGCCCCAGGACTCGATTAAAAAGATCGGCGGCTTTTCCGTAGTGGCGCAGCTCGAAAGCCTCGGTTCCGGCTTGGAGCAAGCGATCCAGCATGGGGTGGACATGAGCCTCTCGAAACCCTTCCGGGTCGGTGAGCAGGTTTCGCACCATCGGCTCGGGCGGCACCAGTCCCACCAGTTCCAGTTCGTCCAAGAGCGCGGAGCGAAGAAGCGCGGCCGTCTCGAATCGCTCGTGCGGATCCGGATGGAGGCATTTGGAGAGGATTTTTGAGCATTGTCGGCCGACCTTGGGGTTGACCTGCTCGGGTCGTGGATAGTCGCCCTCCAGGATGAGGCGAAAGAGTGCCGACGGGTGTGGCCCCTCGAACGGAAGCCGGCCCGTGGTCAGCCAGTACAGGATGGTGCCCAAAGAGAAGATATCCGCTCGCTGATCCGCGGGCCGACCGTCGATGACTTCGGGCGGCATGTGGGCGGGGGACCCGATCAGGGCGCCGGTGGCGGTCAATTGCGTGGCGCCACCGACGATCTGTGCGATGCCGAAGTCCATCAGCTTCAGCTGGCCGTCCCGCTGGATCATGATGTTCTCCGGCTTGATGTCTCGATGAAGGACGCCGGCCTTGTGGGCGTGGTCCAAGGCTTCGGCGAGCTCGCTCACCACCAGCATCGCCATCTCCGGCCACGGAAACGGGTCATGTCGATCGACGAACTCTCGAAGGGTGGGACCGTCGATGAGCTCGGTGACGATGAAGCTCTTGGCTGCTTCGGGACCGCTGTAGTCGTAGATGGCCAGGATCGCGCGATGTTCGAGTCGCGCGACCGCCACCGCTTCACGGTGGAACCGGTGTCGTGCTTCCTGTTGTCGCGCGAGGAAATCGTGGAGAACCTTCACCGCCACCCGGCGCGGCAGCTTGGTGTCCCGTGCTCGGTGCACCACGCTCATCCCACCGTGGCCGAGCTCGCCCTCCAAGACGTACCGGTCGAGGGCCGCGTCGCTCAAGCATCAGCCCCCGAATTCGACGCCCAAAGCCCGTGCCGCCTCCACCATTTCTCCATTGGGATCCACCGTCTTGGAGACACCGATGGCATCCTCGATCGGGACGCTACCGATGGTCGAGCCTTTGAGCGAGACCATGCGTCCCCAGCGCCCCGCGCGCACCAGACCCACCGCTGCCGAGCCGTATCGGGTCGCCAGGAGCCGGTCGAAGGCAGATGGTGTTCCCCCACGCAAGAGATGACCCAAGACCGTGACGCGGGTTTCGAGGTCGGTCAGGTCCGCGATGCGGGCCGCGACCTCCGAACCGGCGCCTCCGAGGCGGGGCATGCCCCCTGAGACGTGGGGCTCGATGAAGCTCTGCGTCCCGCCCACCGGATAGGCGCCCTCGGCCACCACCACGATGGAGAAGAAGCGCCCCGCCACCTGGCGACGCCGGACTTTGTCGCAGACCCGGCCGATGTCGTACGGTATCTCCGGAATGAGGATGGCATCCGCACCCCCAGCAATCCCTGCGCAGAGTGCGATCCAGCCGCAATCTCGGCCCATCACCTCCACAACCATCACCCGATCATGGGATTCCGCCGTGGAGTGGAGGCGGTCGATGGCTTCGGTGGCCACTTCCACCGCGGTGTTGAAGCCGAAGGTGACATCGGTCGCCGAGATGTCGTTGTCGATGGTCTTCGGAACGCCCACGACCTTCACCCCCTTCTGTTGAAGCCGGTGCGCGATGCGGAGCGTGCCGTCGCCTCCGATCACGATCAGGCCCTCCAACTCGAGAATCCTCATGGCTTCGAGGATCTCGTCGGACCGGTCGACGGTGACCCTCTGGCCGTCAGGCTGTTTGACGGGGAAGTCGAAGGGGTCTCCCCGATTGGTGGTGCCGAGTATGGTTCCTCCTTTTGAAAGAATCCCCCGAACCGAATCCCGCACTAGATTTTGGACATCGTAAGGGTGGGAAAACAGCCCGTTGAAGCTGTCCCGGATCCCCAGCATTTCCCAGCCCAGGTCGGAAACGCCGTGCTTGACCGCCGCACGGATCACCGCGTTCAGACCCGGGCAGTCCCCGCCCCCCGTTAAGATGCCAATCCGCCTCTTGTTCTTCACTCGGCGGCGGATGCTACCCGGCCGGGGCGACGGTTCAAACCGCTGGCCGGTGCACGGCAGTGGGCGATGTCGTGGTGCGGCTCACAGGCCCGTTGACACTGCACCCACCCAAACCTAGGGAAGAGCCCTCAAGCCCTCGGGGCGGAACATCAGGAGAATCAGTGGCAGAAACCATCATCAAAGCCTTCGAAGACACGGTAGCGCGGCGTCCAGACAATGTTGCGGGTCGATATCGAGGAGCGGACGGGGCGTGGACCCAAAGCTCCTGGAAGGAGATGGATCACGAGCGAAAGGTGGTGGCATCAGGACTGCTCGGCGTGGGTCTGGAGAAAGGCCAGCGCGCCGTCATTCTTTCCAACAGCACCTGGCGATGGATGATCGCGGACCTGGCCATTCAGTCTTGCGGCGCCGAGACCGTACCGATCTACCAATCCAACCTGGCCCACGAGGTGGAGTACATCGTCAACGATTGCGGGGCGGTGGTGATCTTTGCGGAAGACGCGGAGCAGTTGGCCAAGCTGAATCAGGAGCGGGCCAAGCTCGGCAACGTCCGTCGCATCATCGTGATGGACGACGCGGTCGACGGCTCCGATTGGGCCATGAAGTGGAGCGACCTCGTTCGCGACGGGGAGCAGAACCTAGCCGAACGGTCACGCACCATCGAAGAACGGACCGATGCGCTGGGTCCGGACGACGTCCTGACCATCATCTACACATCTGGCACCACTGGAAGGCCGAAGGGTGTCGTCCTTCCCCACAGCGCCATGATGTACGAGGCCAAGGCCTCCATGGAGATCGGTCTGCTGACCCCCGACGACATGGAGTTCTTGTTCCTGCCCATGGCCCACGTGTTCGCGAAAGTTCTTCAGTGCGTTTGGTTCTACGGCGGCCACGAGATGGCGATCGATGCCGACACCACCCGAATCACCGAAAACCTCAGCGTGATGCGTCCGCATGTCATGGCGTCGGTGCCGCGGATCTTCGAA
This sequence comes from Myxococcota bacterium, assembly GCA_050331295.1. Classification (GTDB taxonomy): domain Bacteria; phylum Myxococcota; class Kuafuiibacteriia; order Kuafuiibacteriales; family Kuafuiibacteriaceae; genus Kuafuiihalomonas. Next base: position 227,356 of record JBHJGZ010000002.1, read on the forward strand.
AAGATCTACGCGCGCGTCGTGGCCAACGGCTTGGAAGCGCCCGGCCTCCGAGGCCGGCTCTTCAAATGGGCCCTGAACGTCAACGATCAGGTGTCTCAGCTTAAGATTGACGGGAAGCCGGTGCCCTTCGGCCTGGAGCTTCAGCTCGGATTGGCCAAACGCCTGGTGTTCTCAAAGGTGAACCAGCGCTTGAACGGCCTATTCGGTGGACGTCTCCGCTTCTTCGTGTCGGGTGGGGCGCCGCTTCCAAAGAAGATGGCTTACTTCTTCGACCACGCCGGAATCCTCATCCTGGAGGGCTATGGCTTGACCGAGACGTCGGCCGCGACGTGCGTCAACCGGCCGGAAAGCAACAAGATCGGCTCCGTAGGCAAGCCGGTTCCGGGGACCGAGGTCAAGATCGCCGAAGATGGCGAGATCCTGATCAAAGGTCCAGGCGTGATGCGGGAGTACTACAAGCGCCCGGACGCGACGGCCGAAGTGCTGCTGGACGGAGGCTGGTTTTCAACCGGGGACATCGGCACCATCGATGCCGATGGCTTCCTGCGGATCACCGACCGAAAGAAGGATCTGATCGTCACCGCCGGCGGCAAGAACGTGGCGCCGCAAAACATCGAGAACATGGTGAAGTCGTCCAACCCCCTGATAAGCCAGGTGATGGTCCACGGCGATCGCCGCAAGTATCTGGTCGCTTTGGTCACGCTGGACCCCGACAACGCGGTTTCTTTCGGCAAAGAGCATGGCATCAACGGCGGCTACCAAGCGGTGACACGTTCGCAGCAGGCCCGAGACTCCATTCAAGCGACACTCGACGACTGCAACGCAAACCTTGCTCGCTTCGAGACCATCAAGAAGTTCGCGATCCTCGACGAGGACTTCACCATCGGTCACGAGCTCACGCCGACCCTCAAGGTGAAGCGCAAATATGCGAACGAGAAGTACGCGGATGTTCTGAACGCGATGTACGACGAGCGGGCCACGGACTAGGCCGCGTGCGTCTTTTTGCCTCCCTGGTGCTCGGGCTCGCGGCTTCGACGGCCTGGGCGGCAGACGATGACGACTTCGAAAAAGAGTACCGCAGCCGTCGAGAGGCCAAGAAGGCGGCCGAAGCGGGGTGGGAGATGGTCGAGCTTCAGCGGTTCCCGTCCACGGAGCGGTTCGTGGTGCACGAGCGGCGCCGGGTCTCCGGTGCGTCTCCCGACGAGGCGGAGCAACATCGTATTCTTCTGCTGGAGCGCCAAGGCCGGCGAATCGTCACGGTTGCCGAGCCGACCCCGGTGTCGGGCGTGGATCGGCTTCAAAGTGCTCAGCTCGCAGACTTGGTGCCCTCGTCCCCGCCGGAGTTGGTCACGATGTGGGCCAGCGATGCACCCGACGAAACCGTGGTGCGCGTTCAGGTCCATGAAGACCTGCAGCGGGAAGATGACGCGCAATGGAGCCTGCGGTTCGACCGGCAATTCTTGATCCCGAGACGACCGCCTCGCGTCGACCACGCGTACGGGGATGTAGAGCCCAAGGTGTATGTGGAGCGTACCGAACCGGCTCGCCTCATCTGGCAAAAGAAGCCGCGGACCTTGGAGGTGAAGGGCACCGGGGAGACCGAAGCACCGGTGCGACTGGCCATCGGAATCGAGCGAGAAGTCTACGGGTGGAAAGACGGGACACGGGGTCTCGAAAGGCTTTCCGAAGCGGGGTACGTGGACTTTCTTCCAGCCCATCCTCCGGATGAGGTCTCCGCCACTGAACAGATGGGGAAGATCTGGGGAACCGCACAGGCATTTTGGGCCACTGACGACGATTTGGGGACCGCGTGGTCCATCGAGCCTCGGCAGGTCTATGGGGGCGAGCCTTCCCTCACCATTCGGTTTCGGGAGGCGGTTCCGGTGCGGATGCTTCGCATCGTTCCCGGGTGCGGTGCGACCCCAGAGGCGTGGGAAGAGAGATATGGACTGGGGCAGGCTCGAGTGGTTCTCGGAGGAGTCTACGACTTCGAATGGACGGAGGACGGCGCAACGCCGGCGCCTGGGGTGTGGGCCCATCAAAGCTTTCCGCTGGGCCGGGCGTTCGGACGGCAGGTGCTCACTTTCTTTCGGCATCCGCGGTCGGTGGGATGGGTGCGTCTCGAGTGGCTCGGGCACCGGCGCCCGTCCCGGCGCGGAGGGGAACCCCCGGAAGCGTGCATTGCGGAGATCAGCGTGCACTGAAGAAGGCGTACGCTTGCAAGCGAGGCCGTTTTGCCATGTATTTCGCAGCCATGCGGCTGGTCCCGGTGCTCTTTCCCTGCGATTTGGGGCGTAGCCAGCGAGGCCAGTACGTGGTGGGCGGCTGCCGGGGCGCCCCGGACCGATTGCTCGATGGATTGGAGAGCGAGGGTGTGCGTCTCGCGGCGCCGGTGACGGTGGCGGTGGACACGCCAACCGATGCGGCGCCGGAATCCACGGCCAAATTCGCGAAGACCGCGGCGCAAGCGGTGGAGCGATTGGCCGAAGTCGTCGAGTCGATCAACGCGGCGTCGGATTTTCCGCTGGTTTTGGGTGGCGACCACTTGGGCATGCTCGGGCACGTCCTCGGCCATTCCCGGCGGTTTCCGCAGGGGATCGGCCTCGCGGTGCTGTCGGATGCGTTCCTCGACCTCGAAATCCCCGGCCCTCCAGCATACGACGATCCGGAGAAGCGGCGGGATCCGCTGCATTCGAGCACCGGGGATCTCTGTCGCATGGTGCTTTCCGCGGCGCTTGGGCGGTGGCCGGACGATGAGGTGTTCATCGGCGGGCTGGCGCGCCAGTGTCGGGTCAAAAACGAGAACACGTCGGTCTTGGGGATTCGGGCGCCGGCCTCGGCCATGGTGTCGAAGGCGGAGCGGTCGGCTCACGTCGACGTGTGGACGATGGAGCGGCTGGAACTGGATGGGGAGTCCGCGTACCGGTCGGTGCTGAATCGACACCTGGCATGGGGCCCCATCGCGCTCTCGGTGGATGTCTCGGGTCTAGATTCCCATCTGATGAATGCGGTCTCGGATCCGGTCCCGGACGGTCTGGAATGGGGCTTTCTGAAGCGGTCCCTGGATCAGTGCCTGCCCCACGTCGACCGGATCCTGGGCCTCGACATCTGCGAAGTGGATCCGACCCGGGACGATGCGCACCAAGGAAGTCTCGTGCGCTTTGCCGAAACGCTGGCTCCGTTTCTCAGACGCCTGTCTCGCTGACGGATCGTTGACCTCGGCGAACGGCTGTACAACCTCGAAGCGTGGCAGAGGAAGGTCCGAGTCCACTTGCGCTCGATCGCGCCGAACGAAGTTTTGCTGAGGCGCTCACGACCGCTTCCGACCTGGATGCGCTCCACACTGTGCGGTCTCAGTTCTTTGGTCCGAAGGGTCAGTTGACACTGATGCTTCGAAGTGTCGGGCGCCTGCCCCCGGAGGAGCGTCGGGAAGCAGGCCAGAAAACCAACGAGGTGAAACGGCGTCTCGAGGCGGAACTCGAGGCCCGCATCGAGGAAGAAACCGCTCGACGAAAAGAGGCCGAGCTCCGCCGGGAGCGCCTGGACCTCACGCTCCCCGGTCGGCGCCCGGTCCCAGTGGGCGGCACCCACCCCACCATCCGCACCATGGAGAAGATGGTGGATATCTTCACGGGGATGGGTTTTTCGCTGGCCGACGGACCCGAAGTCGAGACCGACTGGTACAACTTCGAGGCGCTCAACTTTCCACCGAATCACCCGGCTCGAGACATGCAAGACACCTTCTTCGTAAAGGGACGGGGGCTCGCGGAACCGGATCTCGTCCTTCGGACCCACACGTCTCCCGTTCAGATCCGCGTGTTGGAGGCCCACGGGGCTCCGGTACGGATCATCGCGCCGGGTCGCGTGTTTCGTTGTGACTCCGATGCAACCCATTCGCCGTCCTTCTTTCAGGTTGAAGGACTGCTGGTGGACGAAGGTGTGAGCATGGCTCATCTGAAGGGTGTCCTGCAGTCCTTCATCAACCAGATGTTCGGGGAACGTCCGGCTCGCTTCCGTCCTTCGTTTTTTCCCTTCGTGGAGCCGGGGGTCGAGGTGGACATGCAGTGTGCACGATGTGACGGCGCCGGATGTCGGCTGTGCAAGATGACCGGCTGGATGGAGATCCTGGGAGCGGGAATGGTGCACCCGAACGTCTTGGAGGCGTGCAAGGTGGATGCGGAGCGTTACACCGGCTTCGCCTTCGGTCTCGGAGTCGACCGGGTGGCGATGATCCGTCATGCCGTCGACGACCTCGGTCATCTCTTTCGCTCCGACATTCGGGTGTTGGAGCAGCTGGGGAGCGACTGACGTGCAGGCATCGTTCGAATGGATCAAAGCGCTCTTGCCCGACCCGCGGGTCACGGCGGCGGCGCTCGAGAAGCGCTTCAACCAGTGCGGTATCGAGGTCAGCGGAAGCATTCGCACGCAGGACGTTCTCGAGGACGTGGTGGTGGGAGAGGTGATGGCCTGCGAGCCTCACCCCGAATCCGACAAGCTCAGTCTGACGAAGGTGTTCGATGGCTCCGAAGAGCATCCGGTGGTGTGCGGAGCGCCCAACGTCGAAGCGGGACAGAAGGTCCCGTTCGCGCGGATTGGAACGCGACTCCCGAACGGCATGCTCATCGAAGAGCGAAGCATCCGGGGCGTCGTGAGCCGTGGGATGCTGTGCGCGGCGGACGAACTCGGTCTTGCCTTGGCGTCCGATGGAATCCTGGTGCTGAAGCCGAGGACCAAGGCGGGCCGACCCGTCACCGAGGTCCTGGGCATCAGGGATGTGGTGTTTGAGCTGGACCTCACGCCGAACCGTCCGGACCTTCTCTCGCATCTCGGTCTTGCACGTGAAGTCGCGGCCCTGTTCGAGCTCGAGCCACCAAAGTCGAAGCCCAAGGTGAAAGAGGCTGGCGCACGCGCGTCCGATGCGGTCGGGGTCGCATTGGAAGCTCCGGACCTTTGCCCGTTCTACGCTGGCCGGGTGATCCGAGGCGTCAAGGTGGGTCCGTCGCCGCTGGAGGTGCAGCAGAGGCTGCTGTCTTTGGGACAACGTCCGGTGAGCAACGTGGTGGACGCCACGAACCTGGTGCTCCTGGAGATGGGTCAGCCTCTTCATGCGTTCGACCTGCACCGGCTCGTCGAACGGCGGATCGTGGTCCGTCGAGCCCGTCCGGAGGAGCCCATCGAGTTGTTGGACGGATCAAAGAAGATCCTGGACGGGGAGGAGCTCGTGATCGCGGACGCAGAGCGTCCGGTAGCGCTGGCGGGCGTGATGGGCGGAGCCAACTCCGAGGTCTCCGACGACACCGTGGATCTCGTGCTGGAGTCCGCGTACTTCGAACCCGGCTCCGTTCGTCGGACCGCTCGAAAGCATGGGCTTCATACCGAAGCGAGTCATCGATTCGAGCGCGGGGTGGACCCAACGCGCGTGGAGGCGGCCCTTGATGCTTGCGCGGCCCTGATATTGGAGCTTGCGGGAGGCGTGGCTGGAAAGGGCATCGTGTCGGCGGGGCAGCTTCCGCCCGAACGCCCGTTGGTTCCGATCCGACCGGACCGGGCGGCCATGCTCCTCGGGCATCCGGTTCAAAGGACCCAAATCCGGCAGGCGCTTCGTCGATTGGGTCTGGCGTCGGTGCCCGCGACCAAGGTGCCGCCTTCGCTTCAAATCCAGAGCCCGAACGCTTTGTGGTTTAGGCCGCCTCCGTGGCGGGTCGATCTGAACCTCGAGGTCGACCTGATCGAAGAGGTATCTCGTCTGGATGGCTACCAGAAGGTCCCGGTGACGATGCCGCCGGCCCGGACGTCGGTGCTCCGAGGAAAGCACGATACCCGGCTGGACCGCGCCGTGCGGGAGGCATGTGTCGGGATCGGCTTTCAGGAGGCGGTCTCGCTGGGCTTCTGCTCCGATCGGGATTTCGATGCGTTTGGGGCCTCGAAGGTGGACCGCGTCGAGCTCGCGAACCCGCTGGGAGAAGAGACGGCTTTTCTCCGGTTTTCTCTGCTCCCGTCCCTCGTGGCCGCAGCCCAGCGAAACCAAGACCAGCTTCCGAGCCGAACGGATCTCCGGCTGTTCGAAGCGGGTCGAACCTTTGCATGGAGGGAACCGAATCGACCTACGCCCATGGAGGATCGGCGGTTTGGTCTCTTGATGCGGGGACGCCGGACGCCCGCCAGCTGGAGCACCGGACCCGAGCTCTTGGATGCCTACGACCTGAAGGGTGTGCTGGAGGCGGTCTTTGGCCGTATAGGGTTCGCATTCCCGGAAGTCCACGTCGCAGACGTGCCGTGGCTTCACCCTCGCTCGGGATCTGCTCTGACGATCGGTGGCAAGGAGCTCGGGTTCATGGGAGAGCTTCATCCAGATGTGGCGGAGCGATACGGTCTGGAAGGGCCCCCAGCCTTCGTGGCGGAACTTTCGTTCGATGTTCTGGAGGGCCTGAGGCCCCCGCCAGCGGCGCTGCGCGCCTCGAGCCCGCACCCGCCCGCCCAGCGCGACCTCTCGTTCTTCGTGGCCCGTGAGCATTCGGCGGCGGACATCCTGGAGACCGTGCGACGGGCCGTGCCCGAATCGTCGGCTGGGCCCACCCCTTTGGAGTCGGTGGACATCTTCGACGTGTACGAAGGGGAGCATGCCCCCGAGGGGACGCGGAGCTTGGCTGTGGCCCTGGTGTTTCGTGCTCCGGACCGGACGCTGCGGGACGACGAGGTCGAGGCGCATCAAGGCGCCATCGTCGAAGCTCTTCGGAAGGCCCACGGCATCCAGCTTCGGTCCGGCGGATGATGCGTTCGAGCGAGTGTGACCAAAACCTCAAGAATCCTAGAGGCTTGACCCTGCCTCTCGTGTCCGGCACGTTCGGAATGCCCCGCATGGGAAGTCGACCCACGCCACGACCGGAGGTTCGCTCGCGAACGCACGAATTCACGAGCCGCGCAGTCAGCGGGTCCGAAGAGGCGCGGGATCACGCAGATCCGGACCCCCATGAATCCGCCGAAGGCTCGGACCAGCCGTGGCCCGAAGGGGCGGGCCCCTCGGATGCACCGATGGATCCTTCGGTTCCGGGCTTCGAGACCTCCGATGATCCCCGGATACCCCATCGACAAAGCAGCTTCCGGATCGGCGAAGTGGCCCAGATCGTAGGGGTCAAGCCGTACGTGATTCGGTTTTGGGAAAGTGAGTTCTCGGCCATTCGGCCGCAGAAGACGGAAACCGGCCAGCGACGTTATCTGCGAAGCGATGTGGCGCTCCTCTTGCGAGTGAAGCGACTTCGACACGACGCGCAGCTGACGTTGGCCCAAACCAGGTCGATGGTGGAGGAAGGGCGGCCGGAAACGGCTCCACTCTTGCCCAGCATGGCCGACGGCGAGCGCGCCCGTCTCCGACGCCAAATCGGAGACTTGCGTCGAGAGGTCCTCGACTTGTTGGCCTGGGTCGACGAGTAGGGTCTCCAGGACAGGCGGCGAGGAGAATCGAATCATGGCCGACGGCACCCCAAGCAGCTTCACCTCCGAGATCATCGGTCGAACCCTGACCAAGGCCGACTTCGTGGAATCGGTGTACAGCAAGGTCGGCGGACTCTCCCGCCGGGATGCAGCGGAGATCATCGATCTTCTGTTCGAGTCGCTGAAGGAGACTTTGGCCGAAGGCGAGGCGGTGAAGATCTCCGGCTTCGGAAACTTCGTGGTCCGGGACAAAAAGCCGCGGGTGGGGCGCAATCCGCAAACCGGTCAAGATATCGAAATCAGTGCTCGGAGAGTTCTGTCCTTCAAGCCGAGCCAGGTTCTGAAGGACCAGCTCAACAGCTGACGTTGTAGGCCCTTTGCCCGGTCGCCCGGCCGGCCTTTTGTCGGCTGAAAGGACCGGTCGGTTCCGTTCGGCTGAAAGGACCGGTCGGTTCCGTTCGGCTGAAACCGCAGCCGGGGTTGTTCGGCTTGAAGGACCTGGTTGGCGTGGTTCGCTCCGGACGGCGACGGAGGCGGTCCCGCCGCGGCCTGGCCGCAAATGCGCCGGCAGGTGGGTGGCTAGGCGTCGGTGCCGGTGCGGGTCTGCTTATCGGACTTTGGGCTTTCAGACTTGGTGGCTTCAGAGGGAGTTTTGTTCGTTTCGGGCTTGGCCGCTTTGGACTCTTCGGTCTTCTTGCCGTCCTTTGGTTCCTTGGTGTCCTTGGCGTCGCCCTTCTTTTCCTCCGCTTTGCCCTCCGGTTTGGACCCGTAGCCGTCCGCGTACCAGCCACCGCCCTTCAGGGCGAAGTTGGACCGAGAGACCAAGCGCTGGAGCGTGTCCTGCCCGCACTCCGGGCAGTCCGTCCGGGGATCCTCGCGGATGCTCTGACGGATCTCGAAATCCGAACCGCAGCTGTCACACGCGTACTCGTACAGTGGCACGCCGCGGTAGTTGGTCACCGGGCGTCGGACGTCTAGTGAGAATCGCCCAATGAATGCGTCGGGTTGGATTGGGCATCGACATCCCGAACAGTTGACACCGGTCGCCGGTCCGGCGCATAACACCGCCCCTTGGTGCCGTAGCCAAGTTGGTAAGGCATAGGTTTGCAAAACCTACAATCACCGGTTCGAGTCCGGTCGGCACCTTGGCACCCGGCCTGCGGAACCGTAGGTTGGGTGAAATTCCGCGGGTGTAGCTCAGCTGGATAGAGTGTTGGCCTCCGAAGCCAAAGGCCGCAGGTTCGAATCCTGCCATCCGCGTCTCAGAGGGACACACGACCTCGCTCTGCGATCCGACCGACGAACGAGAGCAGCACGCGCGGACAGGCCGCGCCCTGGGCGACGCCGATCTGGGTCGGAACCTCGAGTTCAGGACGGGGCGCAGCGTCGTGCCGGGCAGCGGACTCCGAAGAAGACCGAAGGTGGATCGGGAAACAGGTTGTGAATCCCTCGCGTGCTCACTGTGAGTCCGGGTCGGAAAGCTCGGGCACGAGCTGTCCGGGGGTCCACGGGCCTCCCGCATCCCGCAGTCGCTGCTCGAACGCAGGGAGCTTATCGCTCAAAAGACGGTTGAGCTGCGTCCGGAGGGTGCTGAACTCGTTCTCGGCGATGGCGATCTGTTCGCGGTGCGTCTGGGTAGGACCGTAGGTCGAATGGGTGGTGCCCGCCTCCACCTTCTCGAGCCGGGTCGTGACGGAATGTCGCGTAGGTTCGCCGACCTCTTGGCGAGAGGGCGAGCCGCCCATACGCACCCTCAATGTATCGAGCTCCAGACGCAGGTTTCGAAACTCTTCGTCCAGCGCACTCGGAGCGGACCTGGTCTTGGCCAGCGCTTCGGCCAAGAACTCGAAGCGATGGGTGAGGCGCTTCATACTCTGGGCAAGACCGGTCACGCCGCGCCGCAAGCGGGCGACTCGCTGCTGAAACGCGGCCGCTTCCTCCGGAGTCGCCCCTTCGAGCGCGCCTTTCCGCAGCCGAACCACTTCGAACTTGGCGGGGCCGTCCAGCACCGTCGCTTCGCCGTCCACCTTTTGGAGCAGCGTGACCGTATAGCTTCCCGGAGGGGCCAACGCGCCCCTGGGTTCCTCCAACTCGCCGTAGATGGAAGGCTCTTTCACGTCGACCGCGTCGGGAGGCGGATGCCGAAGGTCCCACGCCACGCGATGGATGCCCGCCTCTGTGGCGCCCGAGATCCGGCGTACGGGCTGCCCTTGGGCGTTCTTCACCAGGAGGATGATCTCCGGGTCTCTCTGCCGCCGTTCCCTTTCCACCGCTTCGAAGCCTTCGAACGGTGTGTCTTTACCCGCTTTGATGAGCTCTTTCTCGCGCTCCTGTCGTGCCTCGGCGAGCGACTGAAGCGGGTCACGCAGGTAATAGGTGAACAGGGCGCCGAATGGTGGGTTCGGAGCCACGTAGTACCCGTGCCCTTGCGACGCTGCATCCTTGGCGCCGAGGGTGGTGCGCGGAAGATACCAATCTGCCTGGCGCACGGAGAAAAGCTTGGCCGGTGTCCCGGTCATGACCTCTGGATTCACGTCGCGAAGCGCCGAGTAGTCGTCCAGAACCCAGAATCCACGCCCGAAGGTGGCGCCGACCAAGTCGTCTTCTCTCCGCTGAATGGCCAGATCTCGAAACGAGATGGTCGGTGCCTTCTTGCCGCCGAGCTTCAGCCAGCCGGCGCCCCCGTCCACCGTGAAGTACACGCCAAACTCGGTGCCAAGGAACAAAAGGCCGGGCTCGACGTGATCTTGAACCACTCGCCACACCAGGTGCCGGTCGGGCAGGTCGCCCACGATGCTCCGCCAGCTCCGCCCGCGGTCGGTGCTCTTGAAGAGATAGGGTTGAAAATCGCCGTTCTTGTGGTTGTCGAGAGCGACATAGACGGTGTCGACGTCGAACAGATCGGCCTTGATGTCGTTGATGAATGCTTCGTTGGGCACGCCGGGCAAAGAACCCACCGGGATCGGACGCCAGCTTTGGCCGCCGTCCTCGGTCACCTGAAGCAACCCATCGTCGGTGCCGGCGTAGATCAGTCCTTCTTGTTTGGGCGACTCCGCCAGCGAGGTGATGGTGCTGAAGTTGGACATGGCCCACATGTCCCACGGCGAGTCCCAGCTCCACTTCCGCTCCATGTGCGGCACGGTCAGGCGCTGCACGTTACGGGTGAGATCGCCGGAGATGGCGGTCCATGAATCGCCCCGGTCGTCCGAGCGCCAGACTCTCTGCGATGCGAAGTACAAACGCTTCGGATCGTGGGGACTCACGAGGATGGGAGCGTCCCAGTTGAAGCGCTCCGGCGGATCATCCGCATCGGGCTGCGGTTGAATGTGGACCATCTCGCCGGTGATGCGGTCGACCCGAACCAGATTTCCCTGCTGCCACTCGGAGTACATGATGTTGGGGTTCCCGGGCTCGGTCGCCGGCTGATGGCCATCGCCCGGGAGCGTGATGAACCAATCCGCGTTGCGGATACCGTTCGCGCTGTCGGTGCGAGATGGACCGCCTTGGGTGTTGTTGTCCTGGGTTCCGCCGTAGATGGTGTAAAACGGTTCGGCGTCGTCCACCGCCACCTTGTAGAACTGCGTCACCGGCAGATTTGCGTGAAATCGCCATGTTTCGCCGTGATCGAAAGACTCGTAGATCCCACCGTCGGTTCCGGCGAGCAAGTAATCCGGATCGTCGAGGCGGAAGTTCAGCGAGTGGTTGTCCGAGTGCTTGAATTTCTCGGACATGTTCTCAAAGGTTTTTCCGCCGTCGTGTGAGATCTGAAACCGCACGTCCACGAGATAGATGCGGTCGAAGACGTGAGGGCTCGCCTCGAGCTCTTGGTAGTAGTGCGGCCCGGTCGCGCGAGATACCGTATCGGAGCGCCGCTCCCAGGAACTGCCGCGGTCGGTCGAGCGGTACACGCCGCCCTTTCGACGGTTCTCCTCGATGGCGGCATAGACGACGTCCGGTTTGATGGGCGAGATCGCGAGTCCGATTTTGCCCATGTTGCCTTCGGGCAGGCCCTTCTCGAGTCGCTCCCAAGTGTCGCCGCCGTCGACCGACCGATAGATGCCGGATTCTGGGCCCCCGCCCACGTAGGCGGCCACGGTACGGTGTCGTTGCCAGGTTGCGGCGTAGAGCAGGTTTGGATTCCGCGGGTCCATCTCCAGGTCGGTGGCGCCGGTCCACTCGCCCACGCGCAAGACGTTCTTCCACGTCTCCCCACCGTCGACGCTCTTGAACACGCCCCGATCACCTCCCTTGGACCACAGTGGACCCTCGGCCGCGACCCACAACGTGTTCGGGTCGTCCGGATGAATCAGGATCTTGCTGATGTGTTCCGACGCCTTCAAACCCATGTTCTTCCAGGTCTGGCCCCCGTCCCCGGAACGGTAGATGCCGTCGCCATAGCCCACGTGGCGGCCACCCACGTTCTCGCCGGTGCCGACCCACACGGTGTGAGGATTGTTGGGGTCGATGGCGATGTCGCCCACCGAATACGAGCCTTGCCCGTCGAAGACGGAACTCCAGGTGGTGCCGGCGTTCACCGTCTTCCAGACGCCGCCCGATCCGACACCTACGTACCAGGTATTGGGATCATCGGGCCGAACGGCGATGTCCGCGATGCGGCCGGCCATGAGGGCGGGACCAATGGAGCGCAGTTCCAGGCCGCCGAAGGTTTCACTGGACCATGGCTCAGGTTCTTCGCCGGCGTCGGCGCCGTTTTGATTGGCCAGGCTCGCCGCGCACGAGGAGATGGCAATCATCAACACTCCCATGAGGTGCAGGGCGAGTTGGGTTGGGCGGGAAGAGACTTGAGACATGAGGCACTCCTTGGTCTGCGCCGAAAGCGAAGTCGACCTCGACGCGATGTCGCCGGCTACCCCAGAAGCAAAACGGTCGCAATGCTGTGGCCTCTCGAGGCCGAGAGCGCCGCGGTCGACCCGGAGCCCTGCATGAACCCTTTTTTGGGGACGCAGGCGGGTTTCAGGCATGCCACCCATCTTGCGCATCGGAGGACGTCCGAGTATGGCTTCCAGAGTGGCAGCCCACGCAGATCCCGATGTGACGAGGCGTTCGAGAGAGCCTTGCAGGGGCGTCGCGCTTCCGAATGCGTCGATGGCCTCCATCTCGTCCACCGGCCTGCACATCGCTGCGCGCATCAGCATTATCGAGTTGATTGCCATCTCGACGGCGGGCGGGGGACCTTAGAGCTGCCAAGACAACCAGGTACCCCGAAGCCCGCAGGAACCCACCCTGCGGGCTTTTTTCGTTTTTGGAGGGAATGAGGCGAATGATGGAGCAGAAGACCGGTCACCAGGTCGACATTTTCGATACGACTCTACGGGATGGCGCGCAGACCGAAGCCATTTCCTACTCCGCCGAGGACAAGCTCCGGATCGCGCTACGCCTCGACGCGTTCGGGATCGCCTTCATCGAGGCGGGCTGGCCCGGCTCGAACCCGAAAGACGAGGAATTCTTCGCTCGCGCGAAAGACGAGGCCTTCGAACGGTCGGAGCTCGTCGCCTTTGGCTCCACTCGAAGGAAGGATCTCACGCCGGAAGACGACGCGAATCTCGAGGCGCTCCTGGCCGCGGGCACCCGGGTCTGCTCGGTGGTCGGCAAGACGTGGAGCCTTCACGTCACCGAGGTGCTGAAGACGACGTACGACGAGAATCTCCGGATGATCGAAGACAGCGTCGCGTTCCTTCAGGCCCAAGGGAGACGCGTGATCTACGACGCCGAGCACTTCTTCGATGGCTACCGAGCCGATGCCGATTATGCGCTGGCCACGCTGGAGGCCGCCCAGCGGGGCGGCGCGGAGGTCTTGGTCCTCTGCGACACCAACGGAGGATCTCTTCCCTGGGACGTGGAAGAGATCATGCGCCGTGTTCGAAGCACCGTGAACATTCCGTTGGGCATCCACGGCCATGACGACGCCGGACTCGCGGTCGCCAATACGCTGGCGGCGGTTCGCGCCGGAGCCACGCAAGTGCAGGGCACCATCAATGGCTTCGGGGAGCGCTGTGGCAACGCGAACCTCTGCGCCGCAATTCCGGACCTCGAACTCAAGCTCGGGGTCCGATGCGTAGGCCGGACCGCCCTCGAGGGCCTCTCGGATCTCGCCCATTACGTGGCCGAGGTGGCCAACGTCGCGCTTCCCGATCAGATGCCGTACGTCGGCCGAAGCGCCTTTGCCCACAAAGGGGGCATTCATGTTGCGGCCATGCGCAGAAACCAAGACTCCTATCAGCATGTCGATCCCGCACGGGTGGGAAACGCGATGCGGGTCGTGGTGAGCGACCTGTCCGGGCGCGGCAACCTGTTGAGCAAGGCGGAAGAGCTCGGCCTCGAGACCGAAGCGGGCCTCGATACGGTGCTCCACCGGATCAAGGACCTGGAAGCGCAAGGATTCGCATTCGAGGCGGCCGAAGCGTCGGTTGCCTTGATGATGAAGCGGCAGGGCAGGGGCTACCGTCGCCCCTTCGAGCCCGTCGACCACACCGTTGTGGTCGAGAACCGGGGCGGCAAGCACCTCGCGCAGGCGATGGTGAAGATCGATGTGCAAGGTCGCCGGCTCCACACCGCCGCCGAAGGAGACGGACCGGTGGACGCTTTGGACCGGGCCTTGCGCCGTGCACTGACCGAGGCCTATCCAGAGACCGAGCAGTTTCACCTGTTCGACTACAAGGTTCGGATTCTGGACGGCGAGAGCTCGACCGCGGCCATCACCCGCGTCCTCATCGACACCCGCTGCGGCGACAAGACCTGGTCGACGGTCGGCGCGTCCAAGAGCATCATCCAAGCATCCTGGACCGCGCTCCTCGACGGCTATGAGTATGGTTTGTGGATGCACGCTTTCCGGGAAGCGCCGTCGGCCGAACGGGTACGCGAAGAGGCTTAACCGTCCCAGGGCGGTGGCGTGGTGACCGCGCCTTCGGATGCGGACGTCACCTCCCGGCGATACTTGGCCAGCGCCCCGACTCGTACATGCGACGGGGGACGCTGCCACCGGCGTCGGCGCGCCCCGAGCTCGGTTTCGTCGACCGCGAGGGTGATCTGCTTGTTCTCCGCGTCGATCAGGATGCTGTCGCCATCCTCGACGAGGGCGAGAGGGCCGCCGACCGCGGCTTCCGGTGTTACGTGCCCCACCACGAAGCCGTGACTGCCGCCAGAAAAGCGGCCGTCGGTGATGAGCGCGACATCGGCACCGAGACCCTTTCCCATGATGGCGCCGGTCGGGCTGAGCATCTCGCGCATGCCGGGCCCGCCCTTCGGGCCTTCGTACCGGATGACGACGACCTCGCCCGCCTTCACAACGTCGCCGAGAATGGCCTGCAGCGCGTCTTCTTCGGAGTGGAAGACGCGCGCTCGACCTTCGAACCGAAGCCCTTCCTTTCCTGTGATCTTGGCGACCGCTCCTTCGGGGGCCAGGTTGCCGTACAAGATGGCAAGGTGGCTGTCGGCTTTGATCGGATTCTCGAAGGCGCGAATGATGTCCTGGCCCACTGGATAATCGTCCACGTCGGCAAGGTTCTCGGCCATCGTCTTCCCCGTCACCGTCAGGCAATCGCCGTGCAACAGTCCATGATCCAACATGCGTCTCATCAACGGCCGGATGCCGCCGATCTGGATCAGCTCGGACATCAGATAGCGGCCGCTCGGTCTGAGGTCGGCGAGGACGGGAACCCGCTCTCCGATTGCCGTGAAGTCGTCGAGGCTCAATGGGACATTCGCTTCCCGCGCCATGGCGATGAGGTGCAGCACCGCGTTCGTCGAACCGCCCAGCGCAATGACCACCGAAATCGCGTTCTCGAAAGCAGCGCGCGTCATGATGTCCAGCGGCTTGATGTCCTTTCGGATGAGGTCGACGACCGTCGCTCCGGCCCGTCGACAATCGTCGACCTTGAAGGGAGAGACCGCCTCTTGAGCCGAGCTGTTGGCCAGGCTGAGGCCGAGCGCTTCGATGGCCGATGCCATGGTGTTGGCGGTGTACATGCCGCCACATGCTCCGGGTCCCGGGATTGCGGTGCGTTCGATCTCGAGCAGCTCCTCCGCGGCAATCCTTCCTCCCGCCTTCGCGCCGATGGCTTCGAACACCGAGACCACGTCGCGCCGCTTTGAACCGGGCTTGATGGTTCCGCCGTACACGAACACGGCGGGACGATTCATGCGTGCCATGGCCATGACGCACGCCGGCATGTTCTTATCGCAACCGCCGATGGCCACGAGGCCGTCGAAACCTTCTCCTACGGTCACCGCTTCAATGGAATCCGCGATGATCTCCCGGGATACGAGGGAGTAGCGCATTCCTCGTGTGCCCATGGAAATGCCATCGGAGATGGTCATCGTATTGAAAATGACGCCTTTGCCCCCGTTCGCGTCTGCTCCTGCGGCAGCTTCCATCGCCAATTTATCGATGTGCATGTTGCATGGCGTGGTCATCGCCCAAGTCGAGGCGATGCCGATCTGCGGCCGTGCGAAGTCTTCGTCGGTAAAACCAACGGCCCGCAACATCGCGCGGCTCGACGCGCGCGCATCGCCATCGACGACCACCTGGGAATAGCGCCGTACGTCTTTCTCGCCCATGCTGAATCTCCCTTACTGTCCCCGCGTGAGGACTTTATCAGGGAAAGGCGAATGGCAGAATGGCAGCCGCGGTTTTCTGCGCGGACTACGCAGGAACCGGACGGGGCTCATTGTTGCTGGAACGTTGCCGTCAGCGCTTGCGCGGGTCCACCCCCATGAAGAACAGTCCGCGCCATGAAGAAGACGATCCGGGTGAACGGAGCCCGCGAGGAGGTGGATGTCCCTGAGGACACACCGCTGCTGTGGGTTCTTCGCGAGAGCCTCGGCCTGACCGGAACCAAGTTCGGTTGCGGCATCGCGCAGTGTGGCGCGTGCACCGTGCAGCTCGACGGGAAGCCAGTTCGCTCTTGCGTGTATCCGGTCAAGCTTCTGTCGGAGCAAGAGGTGACCACCATCGAGGGTCTCGACGGTCCAGTAGCCGAGGCGCTTCGCGAAGAATGGGCTGCGCTCGACGTTCCGCAGTGCGGCTATTGCCAGTCGGGTCAGCTGATGACCGCCGAGGCGGTTCTTCGTTCCACGTCCGACGTCGACTCCGAGACGATCGACCGCGCCATGGCGGGAAACGTCTGTCGCTGCGCAACCTATGTGCGGATCCGGGGAGCCATATTGAAGGCCTCCCAGCGGATGGAGGGCTGAGATGAGGCGACGTGAGTTCATTCAGAAGACTGCCGCACTGGGATCTGGTCTGGTGCTCGGAACGCGGCTGCTTCCCACTCATCGGGTCTTGGCGGAAGTGGGGACGCCAAGCGGTGCGCCGTTGGTCACCGACCCGAACGCCTTCCTGAGGATCGCTCCGGACAACACGGTCACGGTGCTCATCAAGCACATCGAGTTCGGTCAGGGCGTGAATACGGGGCTGACCACGCTGGTGGCGGAAGAGCTGGATGCGGATTGGTCTCAGATGCGGGCCGAAAGCGCTCCTTCAGACCCCAAGCTCTATCTCAACTATGCCTTTGGCGCCCAAGGCACCGGTGGGTCGACCGCTATCGCGAACTCCTACATCCAAATGCGAAGGGTTGGAGCGACGGCACGGGCGATGCTCGTGGAGGCAGCGGCGCGGCGGTGGAAGGTTCGCCCGAGTCGCATCCGGGTCGAGGGCGGTGTCCTTCGCCATGGGAAGGACACCGCGCGCTTCGGCGACCTCGCCGAGTCGGCCATGCAGCTTTCGCCTCCCAAGAACGTGCGCTTGAAGACGCCAAAGGAGTTCCGCCTGATCGGGCAGGATCTTCGTCGGCCCGACACCCGAGCAAAGAGTACGGGGGATGCAACGTATACCATCGACGTCGTTGAGCCGGAGCTCTTGACGGTGCTGATCAAGCGGCCGGAGCGGTTCGGCGCCAAAGTGAAGACGTTCGACAGCTCGGCAGCCGAGAGCATCGAAGGCTTCGTCGGGGCCCGAACCGTCCCGTCTGGGGTGGCGGTGTACGCGACTGGTTTCTGGGCCGCCAAGCGGGCCCGCGAACAGATCACGGTGGAGTGGGAAGAGACCGATGCCGAAACACGAGGGAGCGAGGAGTTGATTCAAGCGTATACGGCGAGGCTCGAACAGCCCGGAGCCACCGCTGCTCTACGTGGCCAACCGTCATCGGAGGCTGCAGACACCAAGGTGCTCACGGCAGACTTCGTGTTCCCCTATCTCGCGCACGCGCCAATGGAGCCGCTCGATATCTTCTTGAAGTACACCGAATCGGGAGGTGTGCAGGCTCGATTTGGTTCACAGCTGACGACCGGCGATCACCAAACCATCGCATCGGTGATGGGTCTGAAGCCGGAGCGAGTGGGTATCCAGGTCCTGTTTGGAGGAGGGAGTTTCGGCCGGCGCGCGCAAGGTGACTGTCACCTGGCGGCGGAGGGAGCCCACGTGCTCAAGGCATCACCAGGCAAGCGTCCCGTGAAAGTGGTATGGACGCGTGAAGACGATATCAAAGGCGGCTACTACCGGCCGCTCTATGTACATCGAATTACGGCTCAGGTGGGCCCGGACAATCGGCTCACAGGCTGGGAACAGCGCATCGTCGGACAATCTATCCTGCGGGGAACGCCGTTCGAGGCCATCCTCATCAAAGACGGTATCGACCAGACCTCAGTGGAGGGGTCCACGGACCTTCCTTATCGAATCCCAAACTTTCGGGTCGGTCTCATCACCGAGGACGTCGGCGTCCCGGTTCTATGGTGGCGCTCCGTGGGGAGCACCCACACCGGATTTTCGACGGAGACGTTCATCGATGAGATCCTGGAAGCGATGGGTGAGTCCGACCAGGTGAAGGGACGACTGGCTCTACTGGAGGGAGAATCTCGGCATGCCGGCGTCTTGAAGGCAGCGGCGGAATTGGCGGACTGGCCACGAACCCCAAGGGATGGTCGAGCTTATGGCGTGGCGCTTCATAAGTCCTTTGGAACCTACGTAGCTCAGATTGCCGAGGTGTCCATCTCCAAGGATGGCATGCCCAAGGTTCACAAGGTCTGGTGTGGCGTGGACTGCGGCGTTGCCGTCAACCCGAACATCGTGACTGCACAGATGGAAGGGGGCATCGGCTTTGGTTTGGGGGCCGCCCTCTACAACGAGATTGAGCTGGAACGAGGCCGAGTGAAGCAGGGGAACTTCAACGACTACCTCCCTCTCCGTTCGGCCGAAATGCCAGAGGTCGAAGTGAAGGTGGTGGCATCCACTGAGCCGCCCACTGGAGTTGGCGAACCTGGGGTGCCGGTGATCGCCCCGGCCGTGGCCAACGCTTACTACCGATTGACGGGTAAGAGGATCCGCAGGCTTCCGTTCAAAAGAGCAGTAGCCAGAAATGCGAGTCCGGTCTCATGACCTTCGCGTGTCGCCCAGCGCTGATGACGATGATCCTGTCGTGGTTTGGCCTTTCATGCAGCCACGGCCCCGTCGCGGAGAACGCCTCGACCCCACTCGAAGTCCGGGGTCTCAAGAACGCGGCGTTTTATCGACAGATTTCCGATGACGACACGAGGGCGGTCGCGCTGTTCGAGGAGGCCGGCAAGGTGCTTCTCCATCCGCGCTGTGTGAACTGCCATCCAGCGACCTCATCGCCTCTTCAAACCGATGCCCAATATGTGCATCGGCCGCCGGTTCAGCGAGGGTCGGAAGGTCGCGGCATCGCGGGCATGAAGTGCTCCACCTGTCATTTTGCGGAAAACGTTCCGACCGGAGAGCGGAGCGTACCAGGACATCCTCACTGGCACCTCGCTCCGGCTTCGATGGCGTGGGAGGATCAGTCGCTGGCCGACATTTGCGCCCAGCTCAAGGACCTGGAGCGAAATGGGGAGCGGACGCTCCAAGATATCACGAGCCACATGGCCACTGACGGCCTGGTGGGTTGGGGCTGGAATCCGGGCCGGGGCCGAGCGTCGGTCCCCGGCACCCAAGAGATCTTCGGGGGACTGATTCGCGCGTGGGTCGAGGCCGGCGCGGCTTGTCCATCCGACGAGGAGCTGGCCCGAGCCCAGTCCATGGCCGAGTAAGGTCGAGGGCGGTGCAGCTTGGCCTCGGCGTCCCGCGGAGCCCACTCCAAAGCCTACAGCTCGAAGTCCACGACCGCAGCGTGTTCCGATAGGCTTCCCAGAAATGCGAGGACCGGCTGGTGCTCCGGGTGATTGCGGTATGTTTCGAGGTCTTCCCAAGAGTCGAAACGGGTGATGAGAGCCACGTGATAAGACCGAGCCGTGCCCAGCTGGTCGATGCCGACTTCGATGGAGCGAAGGACGTCGATCCGTCCCTTCATCGCGCGGAGCCGCTCGGCCGCCGCTTCGGCTTGGGCCGGGTCCTCGAGCTTGAACAAGACATTGTGAATCACCGTCATGGCCACTCGCCATATCACCTCCGAGGCCCGTTGTTCACGAGCTCCGTAGTGCTCGGTGCTCGGCATTGGCTCGGTCGGCGTTCGGTCGAGGCGCGCGCCGGCCGGCTCCATCATCAGGGATGCCGCGAGTCCGGAGTTCCTGTCGTTGAAGGCAGGCGCCTTGGACGACCGCGCGCCCATGTCCTCCGAGCGCATGGGTGAAGAGAAAGGAGTCATGGCTCTCCGTCGACGAAGAGGTGCCAGCCTTCCCGACCCAGCCGGCCGATCTGAGGGCGGGGCGCCACCAGCTCCTGCGAGGGTCCGAGAAGTGGGTCGGAGGGCCTCGATGATTTCCAAGCCGAGTCCTCGTGGACGGAGATCGAGCGGGAGCGGCGGCAGCGTTTCGACCTTCACCCGGGCCGAAAACGGTGTGTCTCCATCGATTACCGAGAGGCACGAGCCTTTGCGGTGTCCTGGCCCCAAAAACCTTCGAACTTCTGGACCTCCAGGTCGTGCTCCACTCGAACCTGGCACGCGAGGCGAAGGCCGGACTCCGCGCTGTGAGGAGGAAAGGAGAGCCGGGCGCGTTCGCGCGCCGACGGGGGTGCCACCTCGCCCTCGATGCGGACGGCGCAGGTTCCGCAGGTTGCGAACCCATGACAGTTGAGTGCCCGGGCCGGGCCGTTATGGGGCGTCAATCCCTCTTTCAGAAGAGCATCACGAAGTCGCGTGCCGGAAGGGACCTGGAGTGTCCTACCTTCGAATTTCACCGTATTCATCGTGCCCGGCGAGTAGCCATTCCTCACGGTGGCCTCAAGCAACTTTCGATGTTTGGATAAACGTCCAGACGTTCGAGATGACGACCGAGCCCTCACCCACGGCGGAGGCGACCCGCTTCGTCGAGCCGGCGCGAACGTCTCCAACGGCAAAGATGCCGGGATGGGATGTTGCGAATCGAGAGGCCTGACCCACGTCCGATCCAGTGAGAACGAAGCCTTTCTCATCCAGGCTCACGCGACCTGAAAGCCATCCGGTATTGGGAGCTGCACCGACCATGATGAACAAAGAGCAACTCGACATGTCCGTGGTCGCGCGGGAGTCGCGATGGGTAAGGGTCAGACCCTCGAGCTCTTGCTGGCCGTGAAGCGCAGTCACCTCGGTTCGGAAATGGATCGTCACCTTTGGCTCTTCCCGGAGTCGACCCGACAGATAGTCGGACATGGAGTTCGCCAGCGAGTCGCTTCGAACTGCCAAGTGAACATGGCTCGCCGACCGACTCAGGAACATGGCGGCTTGGCCAGCCGAATTGCCGCCGCCGACGATCACCACCTCTTTCCCGCGACAGTAGCGAGCTTCCGTTTCGGTCGCTGCATAATAGACGCCCGCCCCCTCGAAACCTTCCAATCCATCGAGGGGCAGGCGCCGGTACTGGACGCCCGTTGCCACCAAGACCGCCTTCGCGCACACCTCTTGGCCGTCGTTGAGACGGGCCCGGAACACTGCATCGTCCCACTCGAGTGAATCGACCCGCCGCGGAACCGCGAACTGCGTTCCGAACTTCATGGCTTGAACCTCTCCTCGCCAAACCAGGTCGGCGCCCGAGATTCCGGTAGGGAACCCCATGTAGTTTTCGATCCGGGATGACGTGCCGGCCTGCCCACCGATCGCCAGTTCTTCGACGAGGATGGCTCGTAGTCCCTCCGCGCCGGCATAGACGCCTGCGGCCACGCCGGCCGGACCTCCACCGACGATGAGCAAGTCGAAAACTTCCCCAGAAGCGAAGCTTCGGTCCAATCCGAGCAGCTCGGCCACCGCGGTTGGCGTCGGATCGTGGACGAGCCGGTCGGTACCGAACAGCACCGAAGGACCGGGCAGGACGCCATGGCGTCGCGCGAGTGCCTGAGCTTCTGGGCTCGAAACTTCGAGGGTCTTGAAGGGGATTCGGTTTCGGTGAGCGAAAGCGGCGATCTGTCTCATCGATTTGCTTTCGTCGGGGCCGATCAAGGTCAGGCTGCTGTCTCCCTCTTCCAGCTGTCGTCGCCGGCGAGCGGCGAAAACGGTGATGATGATGTCGCTCATCTCTGGGATGCGCGCCATCAGCTCCAACATCGTCGAGCGAGGAACCGAGATGGCACGGGTTCGTTTGAAGGCGCGTAGCTTGAAGGCATGAACCCCTCCGGTGAGAAAGGAGATCTCTCCGACGAATTGGGTCGGGCCAAGGCCGTCCGGAAGATAAGGTTCGTTCGTGAGGGGGTCCACGAGCCGAACGTCTCCCTCGAGGATGTAGATGAACTGGTCGATGGGTTCTCCGGGCTCGACGACCATCGCCCCTTCTTCAAACACGACCTCCGCCCCATGGGCGCGAAGCGCTTCCACGTGGGAAGCATGTAAGGGCGTGCGCTGCATGTGTCGAAGATCGGCGGCCAACGATTCCATGGTGTTCTCGTACCCGCCTTCTATCCAATGAACAGGTCCCGGGCCATCGTTTCGGCGAGGCCAAGACCAGCAGCGCGAACACGCCGAGCTCTAGATTCGGAAGCGGTCGACGACGGTGTGTTCGGCCTGGCGAGATCCGACGCCTCCCCCAGGCCTCTCCCGAGGCCTGCATCCGTCGTCGGGCTGCCTGATGCGTTGAGGGAAACGCGAACAGGTACCGAGAGCATGGTCTACCTTAGTCCTCGAGGTCAGAGCGCTCTGAAAGCGGGGAATGAGTGCATCGGGGCCGACTTGCGTCCAGGCGTCACGTCATCCCAGATATCGCGGGTGGTTCTTCATTTCACGACGAACAACCGACGGGACCAGGGCTCATGAAAATCGTGTACTCGGAAGAACATCGCCATCACGATCCGGAGCACGAGTTTCGCCGTTCGGAAAACGTGCCGGCTTTCGAGCGGGCGGTGCGCGCTTCGGTCATCGAGACCACGCTCCGAGAGAAGAACTTCGGAACCTTCATCGCTCCCGACGAAGGTGGCGTACCGTTCACCGGCGTGCACGACGAGGCCTATCTTCGTTTCCTCCGCACCGTTCACGCACGATTTCAGACCGAAGGGTCGGGGCAGGAACCCCTTCCGTATTGCTGGCCGACCACCAGCCGTCCCCGGCTTCCTCCGCAGGACCTGTTTGGAGCCATCGGCTTTTTCGCAGGGGACGCAGACACGCCGATCGTGGCCGGAACTTGGAAGGCTGCCGAGGCGGCGGCCCGCGGCGCGTCCACGGCGGCACGGAAGGTCGCTCGCGGCGAAGCCCGGGCCGCTTTCGCCTTGACCCGTCCTCCGGGCCATCACGCCTCGCGCAGCACGTACTCGGGCTACTGCTTCCTGAACAACGCGGCCCTCGCATGCGCGCAGCTGCAGCAAGAAGGGTTCGCGCGGGTCGCGCTGTTGGACATCGACTACCACCACGGCAACGGAAGCCAAGCGATCTTCGAAGCAACCTCTGATGTCCTCTTCGTGTCGATTCACGCCGACCCGGATCATGCATATCCGTTCTATTCGGGCCGGGCCGATGAAGTGGGGCACGGAGAGGGGAGGGGCTTCACCGTGAACCTTCCGCTTCCCCCGGGGACGACATGGGACCCGTATCGGGATGCGCTGCTCCGCGCATGTGAGGCGATTGCGCGGTTTGCACCTTCCGCCCTGGTGGTCTCAATCGGTCTCGACATCGCCGTCGGGGACCCTCTCGGGACCTTCGAGTTGGAGACGGACGCCTTTCGAGAAATCGGAGCACTGCTGCGGACGTTGCATCTTCCCACCGTGTTCGTCTTGGAAGGTGGGTACGACATCCCAACGATCGGCCTGAACACGTTCGCACTCCTGAACAGCTTTGCCCCCGACGCCCAAGATGACTCGCCCGGGGCACCCTGACCGCGCCGTCGGTGACTTTGTCAATTCTGCCCCAGGAGGACAGAAGGGCCCGCTCGTTCCGGCCGCTGCACGAACGGAGAGAGGTGGAACGGGAATTGAACCCCTTCTCCCCCGTAATCATGGCGAATGACGGACGGAACCAAAGCTTCGGAGTCATCGGACTCGGACGAATTGGCGGTGGGTTGGCTCGACAAGCACTCGAGCGAGGTTTTGCGGTGGTCGGTTTCGACCCCGGCGAAGAAAAGCCAGAGCTGAGTCGACTCGGGCTGCGGCGCCTCTCCGGACTGCAGGAGTTCAGGACCGAGCTCCGACCACCGCGAGTCGTCTTTCTCTACATTCCGGCCGGTAGCATGATCGATGAGGTCCTGGAACAGCTGACTTCGATCCTCGAGCCGGAAGACATCGTGGTCGACGGCGGCAACTCATATTGGGGGGATTCGATTCGACGCCAAGAGCGCCTCGAATCGAAAGCCAACCTGCGGTTCGTCGACCTCGGGACCAGCGGTGGTGCGACCGGAGCTCGAAACGGTGCCTGCTTCATGGCCGGAGGCGTCCCGGAGGCGGTCCGGGTCATCGAGCCGATCCTGACTGCGTTGTCGGTGGACGGCGGATTCGTACACTGCGGAGGCCCGGGTTCGGGTCATTTCGTCAAACTCGTCCACAACGGGATCGAGTTCGGGATGCTCCAGGCTATCGGGGAGGGGGTTCATCTCCTGTCACGCTATCCTGAACCCCTGCCGGTGGCGGATGTTCTGCGGGCGTGGACGCGAGGTTCCGTCATTCGTTCCTGGTTGATCGAACTCATGGAGTCGCAGGTCCGTGCTCGAGGGGACCTCAGGAACGTATCGGACCATGTCGAGGACACGGGAGAAGTCAATTGGTTGGTCGAGGATGCCATGCGGCTCGAGGTTCCGATTCCGGTCATCGCGCAGTCGGTGATGCAGCTTGTCGCTTCGAGGGACGAAGACCGCATCTGGGCGCGGTCGGTTGCCATGATGCGGAACGGCTTCGGCGAGCATCCATTCGGTGCGGACGAGAAGGTACGGTCTCATCGTCACTCGAGTCGGGTCGGTTCCTTTCCGACGGGAGTGCTCTACGATGAGTGAGATTGGCGCACGGACCTGGGCCATCGCGGAAGGCTATATCCCGACCTGGAGCACCGGCGAGGGTCGAGCTCTGGAAAGTCACGAGACGCTTTGTGTCCTCAACACCAGACCGGCCGCGGCCGAGATCGCCGTCACCATCTACTTTGCGGATCGAGAACCGGTTGGACCCTATTCCTTTACGGTGGAAGCTCGAAGGACCAAGCATCTTCGCTTCAATGACCTGAAGAACCCCGAGGTCCCGCGAGGTCACGATTTCGCAGCAGTCGTCGAAAGCGACCGTCCGGTGGTGGTTCAGCACACGCGACTGGACTCCCGGCAAGCCGAAAACTCCATCATGACGACGGTTGCATACCCGGGGGGCGCCTGAGTCGGGGGCGCCCGAGCTGAGTTCAGGACGTCGTTTCGAGATGACCGTCCTGTTGGTTCTCGAATCGAGCATCGTCTTGCGGCGGAGAAACCGTGGCTCGCGTCCAGCCCGTGAGACTGGCGTCCTTGCCTTCGCGGGCAGTGAGGCGCCGGAGCTCGTCCCGATAGAACCACGCCAAGCCACCGAGTACGAGGGCCACCCCGACAGCGCTGAGACCGAGAATGGCCCTCAACCGGGCTTCCTCTCTGCGCTCTCGCTCCATCTCTTCATCCGTCTTCCACAAAAACCACTTTCCCATCACTTGGCTCCTTTCGTTGGAACGTTCCATTGGGGAGCCCGGGCGGAATCCGAATCGGCTCGCCGGGCCATGACCGCCCAAGGGATGCGCGTGCAGTCATGCCGTTCATCTCTGACTGTTTCAGAGCAGAGGGTTTGTGCGAGCGTAGAGCCAGGGTTGTGGCACAGACAAGATGATCCCAGAACCCGTCCGTTGCGGGTTCGTTGAACGCGTTTCTGACGCCGTCGAGCTTCTGGACCCGTCCGCCGTTCTCGGCATTCGCAAAAGCCGTGGGACGGACTGGCGCACAGAGTCAGGATGCCCCGACGCTGTCGGCCTTGCTGTTGGCGGAGCGGCAGACAACGAGGTGGCACGTGTCTTGCCTTACAGGCCGGCACCGCGTGCGCCATCGGCCACGCGGAGCTTGGAACGGCGTGGGAAGGA
Source organism: Myxococcota bacterium (assembly GCA_050331295.1). Lineage (GTDB taxonomy): Bacteria > Myxococcota > Kuafuiibacteriia > Kuafuiibacteriales > Kuafuiibacteriaceae > Kuafuiihalomonas. Next base: position 253,221 of record JBHJGZ010000002.1, read on the forward strand.
GCTCGCGCTCGAGAACGCGAGCAAGTCTCGCGATTCAAGGAGGAAAAACATGCTTAGTTGGGCCATCACATTCTTCATTCTGGCGCTGATCGCGGCTTCCTTTGGTTTTGGGGGAATCGCCCGAGGGAGGGTGTCGGCATCGGCAAGATTCTTTTCTTCGGCTTTGTCATCGTTGCAGTGGCGTCGGCGAGTTCAGCCATCTTTCAGCGAAGGGGACCGTGACATGAAGGTCGTTGCTTTATCTTTGGCGTTGGCCGGAGTCGCCATGCTTCAGCTCGGATGTGATCTGACGCCGCGTTCGGAACCCTCGCAGCGAGCCGAGGAGACGGAGGGTTCGAATGAAGAATCCGCCGCTCGACGGATGAACGAAGAAGTGGAGAAGTTGGGGCAAGACGTCGATCGAGCCTTCGCGTCGCTGGCTCGCCGTCTCGAGTCTGCCGGCAACGCGTTGGATGACGAAACCCAGCAATGGGGACGAGGCGTCCAGCAAGAGCTTCAAGAACTCAAAAAGGGCTGGCAGGAGCTCGAAAAAGACGCGTCCGCTGCATCCGCGGAACAGCGGCAGGAGATTCGAGAGGCTCAAAGAGCGATTGCACGAGACATGAAGCAAGCGGAGCGCGCGGTCCAAGAGGCCGGGACGGCCGTTGCCCGGGAGACGCGGGAGACGGTGAGTGCAGCACTTCAGAGCGTGGAAGACTCCATGCAAGAGGCTCGAGAGAAGCTCGACGAATAGCACTCCTCAACGTGGGTTCAAGCCGAGGCCGGCGGGAGGCGCCTTCGGAGCCTCACTCGATGCCGGGTCCGTAGGAGGGGGACCGCTGTCTTCGTCACGTCATCGCGCCTTTTGCACGGCGAGGCATTTGCTGACGGGACGCCTAGCGGGTGAGTATGATCCACACCGCATGGATGATACCCGGGACGTATCCCAATAGAGTCAATAGAATATTGATCCAGAAATGCTTGCCGAAGCCCTCTTGGAGAAAGACCCCAAGCGGGGGAATGAAAATGGCAATGAGGAGGCGCAAAACATCCATGCCTCTGCATCGGACAACTCACCGGCCGAAGTCAATCCGGGCAGGTTCGTCTTGATGGACCGAAGCCCAGCGATAGCGCCAAGTTCGGGTCGAGATGAGTTCGTCCCTCCTTCAGCGTTGGCGATTGTTCCTCTTCGGCATCACTTCAGCGCTCTCGCTGATGGGCTTGGTGCTGCTGGGATCGGTCATGTACGCCCATCAGAAGCGGACCCAAAGGTCACGACAGCTCGATGAGGTGAAACAACGAAGGCAGCGCGCAGCATCGCGGGCGCGGAGCGTGCAGTCGGAAGTCGTCCGGGGTCTCACGAAGAACGCGACTTTGGAGGTTCGCGATCATGGTGTGGGGCGCCTGGACCTGCTCGTCATTTCCGCCGGAGCGCAGTACGGCGCTTTCGGGGCGGGAGTCTTGGAAGGATGGCGCATGGTCCAAGGGTCGACCATGGCCATACCGCAGTTCGACCTCGTCACGGGCGTCAGCGCCGGAGCGCTTCTGGCTTCGTCGGCCCTCGTCGCAGATCCTCCGCCGTCTGCACGAGAGGAGCCCGTCGAGACCTTGTTCCTGAGGGCCCGTGATTCTTGGTCTTTCGACCAGGCCTGGTCTTATCTTCCGTGGACATCATCCCTTCTCTCGGTCGAGCCCCTCACGAAGGGCCTGACGACGGCGATCGGCAAGGACTTGCTTCAGCGGGTGGCGAAGTCGGCTCGAGAGAATCGGCTCGTTCTCATCATGGCCACCAATCTCGACTTGGGTGTCCCCGAGGTCTTCAACCTCTCATCGATGGCTCGCCGCGCCCAGCGGTCATCCACACCCGAACGAATTCTCCGAGCTTACCGGCTTCGCATTCGCGCGGCTGCGTCCCCTCCACCCTTGTTTCCTGCGGTGGAGATCGACAGCATGCTCTACGCCGACGGAGGGGCGAGCCATCCATTCTTCCTCGGACCACGGCTCGACTTTCTCCAAAGCCTGCGGCGCACACTTTCCCGGGAGGGCATCGCTCATCTGGTCGACCTCCGAATATGGGTCATCATCAACAGTCCCTTGTGGCCCGAACCCGACACGATTGCGGACCGCTATCCTTCTCTTGCCCTGCGCGCTGTCAGACTATCGAGCTACACGGCAATTCGGACCGAGCTGAACCGAATGCAAGCGAATGTGGCTCACCTCGCGGCCGAGGGGATTCGGTCGGCCGAGCTTCGTTACGTCGCCGTGCCCAGTGAACTCGACGCCAAGGGTAACCTTCTCTTGAGCCGCCGGTTCGTTCGTCGACTGCGGGATACGGGAAAGAGGTTCGGCGCCGAGCCTGCCTCCTGGAACCAGCGGATTCTCAGGCTCCGGAGTGGGAACGCGCCATGAGGAGACCATTCCGGTGTTCCGATGGTTCTGAGCGCTGGAGAGTTTCAGACCCGGAAGCCTCGAGCGGAACACGCAGATCCGCGGCGGAATCGACCGCGTCGAGGCCATGAAACCGCCGGCGCCGAACCGGAGCGGCTTGTCAAAATGAGGCGTCGGGGGCTACTTCGAACCGGTGGTCGGAATGCGGCCGCGGGAGGACAAAGATGGTTTATCGTCGTTACGCATCAATCAGCCTTTCCATGCTCGTTTGCCTTTTCATGAACGACCTCGCGTTCGCCGAGTCGCATGAGGAGGCGGTGGACATGACGAAGGTCGGCCCCTTGGCTCGCCCGGTGACCGAACCCGACGAGAAGGGGATCGAAGCGCTTTGGAAGGCCTCGGACGAGGCGTTCAAGAACCAGGATATGGAGGCGGCGGCTGCTCTGCACGACTGGCCGGTGTACATGGGCACCGACAACTCGGCGGGCGTGTACATGGGTTCCGAATGGTCCCGTGAGCAGTGGCTGCAGATCATGAGCGGCTTTCAGATGCCCGAGGACTTCAGGGTGAAGCACGACATCACGCCGCACTTCCTCAGCAACACCATGGCCATCGTCATCGACGAAGGCACCATGATGATGGGCGGCAAGAAGCTGGGGACTTTCAAGAACGCTTCTTTGGTCATCAAGAAGGATGGCAAGTGGTTGTTCAAGAGCGGGCTGGAAGCCGGATGGGGAGACGTGCCTCCACCCGAACAAGCCGCGGCCCCGTGAATTAACCCGTAACGTCTTCGAGACGCTCTTCTCCAACGCGCTCGATTTGGGCTCGGTGATGACGCGATGCGTATCGAGCTGAGTCGGACTGGTAAACTTCCAATATATAGGCCGATGACCTCAGACATGGAAGGACCATTCGTTTGGTACGAGCCAACCCCTGGAGTTCGATTCAAGGGCGCGGTCGGTGGCGCCCCGCGTCGGTCTGGAGATGCATGGGTGGTGAGTCTCGAGCAGATGAGCCCCGCGTACTGGGAGTACGAGGGGCGTTGGGACCCGCGTCCCGCCGCTATCCATGAAGCGCTGGTCTCGAGCTGCTTTTCGGAGCGAGGGGCGCCCATGCGGGTTCTCGAACGGGAGGGTGAGCCGCGTCTCACGGATCAGCCACCCGTCGAAGCGGTGCGTTTCACCGTGCATTGATGTCTCCGGTCCGCGGATCGAGAGCGCCTCGTTTTCGAACGAGTCCGGTGTCGCCGTCGCCCGGCCGCCTCGGAGTCTCAGTGTGGGAACGGAATCGGCGGTACGGTGAATTCGGGGTGGTCGCCGTCGGATGCGCCCATCTCCAGAAAATCGACACTCCCCGGAATCTCCGGGTTGGTGATGAAATCATCCAAACGAAGGTCAGGTGACCGCGAGCGGCTGGACGGTGGTTCGATCACATCTACGAGGACCAGGAAGTCGAAGCCGTCCCCAAAGTCCAAGATCAGGTGACGGCCGTCGACGACGAACGCATCGGTGTTGCCGTCTCCATCACGTTCTATCGAGGTGGCGTAACGGACCAGGTCGGACCCAGTACTCAGATCGTCCTCGAACCCCGGAAGCCGAATGCGGAGCTGGTCGAAGGACCGCTCGCCTTCCGTTCCATCGAAGCCATTGGTGTCGAAGTCGAAGATGAAGTCTCCGCCGCCCTTGTACCTGAACGTTCTCTGATCCCGCGAGTCCGCCGTCCGGAAGAAGCGATCGCCGAAGACATCGAGCTCGCCTTTCGCCCGGATGGTGAAGTCTCGACCCAAGGAGACCGTGGTTCGGATTGGGTTCTCGGGGTGGAAGTCGACCCGCCGACCGGTCAGGGTGAGCCGTTTGCGATCGGGGTCGATGACGATGCGCAGGCGGTCGTCCGAACGAAGAGGGTGACCGTCGAAGATGAACACGGGCCGTCCATTCCGTGTTCGTCTCTTGAAGTCCCGCCCGCGAATCACGGCCCGATAATCCTCTACTCGGATCCGGACCTGGCGATTCTCCAGGTCATCCAAGATACACTTCAAGCAGTAGGCATCATCCAGCGCGAGTCGCAGGTGAAACGAGTCGTTATCTTCCTGTCCCAAATCATTGAGTCGGCCCGACTTGAGTTCGGCCTTCTGCCTTGCCTTGGCCCGCCAAAGCTTCAATCCCTCGATGGGATCCGTACCGGCGACGATCAGTCCACGTGGCGTGATCGCGTAGTTCCGAACGCCATAGGTGTCAGGACTGTTCATCCCGTCCATGGTGACGGCGGACCAACGAATCCCATCCCGCGTTCGATAGAGGTCGAAGCCGCGGGGACCGAAGATGGCATCGAAGTACTTTCCTCCGCCCACGCTCCGAACCCGCTCCAGGAACTGTCCGTCGGTCTGCTGCATCAGATTCTCGAGAACCTCCGGGGTGAAGCCCAGCGCGGCGAGTCGGCCGCTGGCCATTTCGGTGAGGATTGCTCCGTAGTCCAACGAGGTGAGAACGTCGAAGATGAGCGCGCTGGTATCAAAGGTGCCTACGTAGAGTTCGCAGTTGTAGACCCAGGCAGACCAGCCTGCATAGTCGATGGTAGGTCGATTGAAGCCATCGAATAGACCAGATTTCGAGAAGCCGGCATTGGTTCCCGGCGTGCCGGCCGGACGACGGTTACCCACCAAGACTTCGACATTGTCATCGGCGTCGATTCGAATCACCTCGGCCCCTTGGACCACTTGGCGGAGATTCTCGATATCGGGTGGATAGATACCGCTGGTGAAGTAGATGTGGTCTTTGAAAGGTACAGCCTGGATGTACCCGAATCGTTCCGGGTTGAAGTAGCCTTGGTCCGAGATCAGCGTCCAGTTGCCGGGACGTGGGTCGTCCGTCTTGAAGATCTGGGGACCGCTTTCGGTGATGGCACTGATGTAGAGATGTCCCGCGAATACGCCGATGGCGCTCGCTCCCCCGACCGACAAGGCTTCTCCGGGGCCTCCCGAATCGGCGAAGCCGTCGCTGTTCACTTGGCTCCAGCCCTGCACGGTTTCAGGGTCATCGATGCGATCCTTGTCCAACATGAAGACTCGAAACGAGCTCGGGGTCGTGACGACCAGATTGCCCTTGAAGATGGCGGATGAGCGCAGGCCCGTCACCTGCTTGGCTATCGCGAGTTCCGGGGGGAATGCGGGTTCGAAGGTCCGACCATCGCTGGACTTCCAAAGCGGAGCATTGATGGCGGGAAACGGAGTAATGCCGATCAACACGAACAGCTCATCGTCGTAGACGATCGCGTTCCGTACCCCGTCGGTCTGGGTAGAAAATTCCCAGACCGGTTCGAAGGACCAACCAGAAGCACCTCCATTCCACGTGCCGCGGTAGACGCGCGTCTTGAAGGCCGAGTTCAGGTACGAGTCGGCGCACTGCCAGCGCGCCGGTGGGAAGCCCGGGAGGGAAACGTCGTCCAGACCGAGGACAACCTGCTTACACAAGGCATCGGCCCAAGTCCCGATGTACACTTCCGGCATGCCGTCGTCATCCGCGTCGAAGGTCTCGGCCGCCCACGGGTAGGTGAGTTCTCGGTCGCCGAATCCAGGCTCTGCAATCAGCTCGAAGTCGGATTCGTTCGGACCGCTGGGGCTATTGGCCTCCATCAGTGGTCTGATTGTCGGACGTTGGCCGTATGCTGGTAGGGAGATAGAAGAAAATATCAGTAAGCACGTCATCAATCTGAATGTTTGGTTCATGGTCCCTCCACAAAATGCTCGACGCAGGTGATCCCTGACGCGATGTGAGCCCTAGCACTCCTGATTCGAAGAACTCAATGGCCCTTGCCTGCCGCCTTCGGCCCGAAAGAGCAGGAAAGGTCGAGATGTCGCACAAACGTCATACGGGAACGATGCGACTTCGAAGCTTATGTGCTGAGAAATGCGATTTGAGCGTACATCAGAATGACCCGTTGGCCCACAAAAGTGCGTTCCACATGGCCAAGATGTTGGGCTGTGTATTGGCCTAAAGGACCTTGATGGTCTGCACAGGCTGCCCGTCCGGGCTCAGGACGTGACAGGCGCAAGCCATGCACGGGTCGAAGGCATGTACGGTCCTCAGGACTTCCAGTGGGAGGTTTACGTCTGCGATCGGAACACCGACCAGCGCCGCTTCATAGGGGCCAGGCTTGCCTCCGGCATCGCGTGGACTGGCGTTCCACGTTGTCGGCACCACCGCTTGATAGTTCGCCAGTTTGCCGTCGTTGACCACGGTCCAGTGAGACAAGGTACCCCGGGGGGCTTCGTGAAATCCGACGCCTTGGACTTCTCCCGGTGGAAATCGGGGGACGGTGTGCACCCGGCCGTCACCTCCCACGACGTTGTCCACCAGTCGGAGCCAGTGATCTTGAATGAGCTCTGCGAGCATGGCGGCCCGGATCGCTCGGGCCGCGTACCGGCCCATAGTCGACTGAAAAGAACTCAAAGTGACTTCCCGGCGGGCGACCGCGTTGATGGACGCCAACGCTTGGTCCGCCCAGCGGACGGTTCGTTCATGGCCCTGTGCGTAGCCTATCAGCACCCCGGCCAAGGGTCCGACCTCCATCGGCTTCCCGTCGTAGCGGGGTGCCTTGACCCAGCTGTACTTTCCGAAGGGCTGGTAGTCGGTATATTGGTCGCGGGTCTCGCCTTCCCAAGGATGAGCTTGAACCTTCCCCTCATACCACGCATGCGTGATGTCCTCCGACACCGCGCTTCGGAGTTTTTGGTCTTGCCAGGTATTGATGGGCCGGACCGATGCGAGATCTCCGCCCATGATCACGCCACCCGGCAAGTCGAAGGTCTGAGCACGAGCGTCCGTGGGAAGGTCTGGGACCGCGAGGAAGTTACGGTCACCGGCACCGTGCTCGAACCAATCGGAGTAAAGGCCTGCGATCGCGCAAGCGTCGGGCAAGTAAACTTGATGGACGAAAGCAGAAACCTCGTCGATCAACGATTTCATCCGATAGAGCCGGTCTAGGTTCAATGAACCACCCGCATTGGGATTGATGGCGTTGGATACCCCCCCGACGGTCATGTTCTGAACATGGGGTGTCTTGCCTCCCAGCATGCCCACGACCTGGTTCGCTTTTCGCTGATACTCCAGCGCCTGCAGGTAGTGTGAGAAAGCGAGCAGGCTGACTTCGGGGGGAAGCTGCATGGCCGGATGACCCCAGTACCCGTGCGCGAAGATTCCAAGCTGGCCGCTCTCGAGGAGCGCCACGACCTTCTGTTTGGAAGCCGCCATTTCGGCCGTCGAGTTCCGAGGCCAATCCGAGAGAGACTCCCCGAGCGCCGACGCCTTTTTGGGATCGGCGTTGGGGATGTCCGTGACGTCTATCCAGTCCAATGCCGAGAGGTGATAGAAGTGAACAATGTGATCATGGAGCGCGTGCGCACCGAGGATCATGTTCCGAATGAATTGGGCATTGGGCGGAATCAGGATCTCGAGTGCGTCTTCCACCGCCCGGACCGACGCCAAAGCATGCACCGTGGTGCAAACTCCACAAAAGCGCTGGGCGAAGAGCCACGCTTCAGTGGGGTCTCGACCCAAGAGAATGTTTTCGATGCCCCGCCACATGGTGCATGAAGCCCAGGCCTTCTGAACCGACCCGTGTTCGACTTCGACATCGATCCGAAGATGACCTTCGATCCGCGTGATGGGATCAATCACTAATCGCTTTGCCATGCTCATCCATCCGCATGCTACGGAAGCGTTTACGTGCCCAGGCCACCGAGGTGTACCAATCGTCCAACGGTGCAGGGAGGATTGCAGAATTCTTTACGATAAAGTTATATATGACGATGGTCATCGCAATGTAGCCCAGTGAGATCAATATTTCGACAAAAGAAGGGAAATAGATGTGCAACTCGCCGGGTTGATACGACACGGTGGTGGGTGTGAAGCGGTACAACATCCCCCCGACCGCGACCGCGATCGTCCCCATGAAGAGGGTTCGGGGGCGCTGCCTCCGTCCCGACCGGAGCATGACGACCGACGGGATCAAGACCAACAGGTTCTCCAGGTGAAAGAGGAGGCTCATGGGGTCGAAGGAGAAGGCCGTACCGAGGTGGCCGCGCCAGACCACGTCGGCGAAACGAATCGCCACGAACCCCACCGAAAGTCGGCCCATCAGGCGAGCCAGGTCTCCGAGGATGTCTGGGTCCATGGGGCGTCGCCAAGCCAAGCACGCCACCATCAGAGTGAACGTGACGCAGGCGACTCCACAGACGCCGGCCTGAACCACGTAGAGCAACGGCAGGAGCTGGGTCTGCCAGAGTGGGTGAATCTTGTCGCCGGCCAACAGCAGAAGCGCGCCGAGTGAGCTTTGGTGCATGATGGGAAGGAGATAAGCTCCGGCCACGACGAACGGATACACGCGCTTCAAGGTAGGGAACACGATGTTCAAAGCCTGGCGGACCGAATCGCTCGCGTGGACATAGATGCGTTCCAAGAGGGGAGGGAGATTCTCGAAGGTCAAAAAGATGAACGCATAGAGGGGCATGCAAATCGCCACCTCGAGTAGGGCGGAGTCCGTATTCCAGTGGCTGGGTACCAGGACATGCCAGAGATTCCACGGTCGACCGACGTCCACCGTGAGCGCCACCATGCCTGCAAAATAGAACACCAAACTGGTCAGAAGCGCCGTCCGCATCACGAGGTGCAGAGACTTCCAATTGAAGACCCAGGCTGCGATCCCCACCGCAAACCCACCGGAACCCAGGGCGGTGAGCGTCATGACGTTGAACGTCTTCCAGATGCCCCACGCATATGCGTCGGACATCCCCGTGAAGCTCAAACCCACGAAGGAGCGTGCGATGGACAGACCCACGCCAACGATCGCGAGTATCAGGAAGAAGATGAAGGACTGACTGAAGAGGGGATAATCGTAGACCCAGACACCTCGCTGCCATGGACAAAGGGGTGACTTTGCGCTCGCTTCATTCATAGCTGTCTTGGAAGGCCCGTCTTGGCCCCCTCCTCTCGAGACTCTGTCTCGTGGTCCAACCAGCGTTTCCGAATGATGCCGGCGGAAAGCAGATACAAGATGATCGGCAGGGCGAGCCACCGATAAAGGATGTGGTGTACCTTGGTTCCGTAGTGGGAGACCGACTCTGAACCCAGTTTCGGCAAGCCGAGCTTTTCAAACGGAAGCGCGGACAAGTACAGGACCTGGGTCCCTCCGCCTTCGTACTCTCCGTACACTCGATTCTCGTGATACCGCCCTGGGTTGTCTTGGATCCTTCGGCGGGATTCTTCGAGAAGATCGGCTCGATAGCCGAAGATGACCGCAGCGGTGGGACAGACGCTGGTACAGGCGGGGCCTACTCCTTCGTCCAGCCGGTGCACACAGAACTCGCACTTGACGATCCGAGGGTTGAAGTTCTCCCATTCAAACTTCGGAACGTCGAAGGGGCAGGCGATTTCGCAGTATCGGCATCCGATGCACCGACTCGATTCCCAGACGACCGCTCCGTCTGCCCTTTTGTCGAGCGCCTTGAATGGGCATCCGGTCACGCAGGCCGGTTCCAGACAGTGCATGCACTGCCGTTTGACGAAGGAGTACGTCTCGTCATCTTCCTCCTGATAGAGCTTGATGATGTTCTTCGTACGCGCGGTCAGGTCGCCGGACATGTGCCACATCCCGTCGGCGGCCTCGGTATCGGGTGGGAGGTCATTGGCTTCGTTGCATGCCGAAACACAGGCCTGGCAGCCCGTACAAAGGGTGGCATCGTAGAGCATGCTGACCGCATCCCGGTCATCCAACCGTGGTGTCGCTCGAGCCGGAGCGGAGGTCAGTGCGGCCGAGGCGCATGCGCCTTGCCCCAGTACAGTCAGCGCCTGGCGGCGATTCAGGCCCGTCATGACTCCTCCTTGGGTTCGTCTGCATCGGTCGCGGTCGAGGGATCGTCTGGTTCAGGGTTCGGGCGAGCACCGGGGATCGAAGCGTCGCCGGGCACGTTGGAAAAGCGACTCGAAGCCATGTAGGCGGCTCCGGTGAGAATGCCGGCACCGAAGCCGATGGTGCCCGCAGCCAGTGCCCCCAGCTTCCCTTGTCCGCTGATGATCGGGGGGTAGGTCGATGGCGGAGAGGCGTTGTGGATCTGAATGACCGTGGAGATGGGAACCTTGAAGGCGAGGTGCTCCTCGGTGCATCCAACGCAGGGAGCGCCGATTCCGATGGGCCAAACGCCCTCGGTTTCGTTGAAGTGACGGGTCGGACAGGCGGCGTGGGTGTCCGGACCCTTGCATCCCAGTTTGTAGAGACACCAACCTTGTCGATGCCCTTCGTCTCCGTAGGCCGCGGCGAAGCGGCCGGCGTCGAAGTGCGGCCGTCGCGGACAGTGATCGTGAATGACGCGGTCGAAGGCGAAGCGAGGTCGCTTCAGCATGTCGAGTTCCGGCAGGGTTCCGTGTCGAGCGTATTGCAGCACCACCCCCAGGAGAATGTATGGGTTGGGTGGGCATCCCGGCAGGTTCACGACGGGCTTGGTCCGGACGAAGCGGTCGACGCCGGCTGCACCGGTAGGATTCGGGGGGGCGGAAGGGATCCCGCCCCAGGAGGCGCACGATCCGATGGCGATGACGGCCGCCGCGCGGCTCGCCACCTCTTCCAAGACCTCCAGCGCACCTCGGTTGGCGATCTTCATGTATGCGCCATCGCCCTTCTCTGGGATGGAACCCTCCACGACGCAGACGTACCGCCCATCATGGGCCTGCATGGCGTCGTGCAGCGCAGCCTCGGCTTGGTGACCGGACGCGGCCATCAAGGTCTCGTGGTAGTCGAGGGAGATCATGTGGAGGATGAGGTCTGCGAGATCCGGCTGGGAGGTTCGAAGCAGCGATTCGGTGCAGCCGGTACAGTCCTGAAAATGCAGCCAGATCACCGAGAGTCGCTGGGCTTGCCCGACTTCTTGCGCCACCGCCTCGGGCGTGAGCCCTTTGGTGATGGCGAGTCCGAACGGCGCGGCGACCATCAGCCGGGAGCAGAAATCCAAGAAGTCCCGGCGATTCACGCGAGCCCGGGCCAGCTGTTCCTCGATGGTGCGGTGTGTCGAATTCATGGCTCCCTCCCGAGCTCGGTCACGCCGGGTTCGACGGGCGAAGACCCGATGCCTGGCGCCAATAGACGGTGGACCGTTTCCAAGATGCGAGGAAGGGCTGCCTGCACCTCCGGGCTGACCGGTCCGCCGAGGGTCGTGTCCTTGACGGTGACCCCCACCAGCACCACATCCAGGGTCCGGCCGGTAATGAGTTCGGTGGTCATGATGGCATCGGCGACGGCGACGTCGTGGGGACTCATCCGCGGATGGGTCGACATCGCCATCACCTCGGCCCGGCCGTAGCAGCGGACGGTACCCGGCGGTGTCGAGGCTTGTACGGCGTCGATCAGGATCAGCCGCCGAGCGCTGCCCAAATAGGTGGTGAGCTCCAATCCAGGGGTTCCGACGTCCAAGATGTCGACGCCAGGACACGGGCCGCTCCTCAACAGCGCCTGAGCAGCCAGGGGGCCGATGCCATCATCGGCCAGCAAGAGATTGCCGATGCCCAGCACCGCGATGGGGGCATTGGATGGAACATCCATCTCGTCGGTGCTCTCTGGCCTCACAGCGCGATCCGCTTGCACACGCCTGTCCAGGTTGGTGGAGGACTGGAAATCGGGCACTTTTTTCACCCCTCAGCATCGAGTGTCCCGAGCGCGTAACTTCCGCGCGATTCAGCCGGTTCGAGGGTGACGCCCAGCCGGACCCATAGCGCTATGCGGCAAGACGAAGGCGGGCGCCGATCCACATGATGCGTCTGCAAGCCGTGTTTCGATGAGACCGCGACGCCGTCGTCACCGACCGCTCCGACCTCCTCCGTCGCCGTCACCTGCTCGTGACCGGGAGCTCCAACAACCCGACGAAACGACCCAACCGCCTGCGGATGGGCTTGGAACATATCTTGTTGTGATGGCTGAACCATGTGCTTCGGGGTCCCCATGGAAGTGCTTTCGGTGGAAGGCTTCGAGGCGCGCTGCGGTGCGAAGGGGGTTGAGCGCCGCGTCAATCTCCTGATGCTCCGCGACGAAGGTCTGGCGCCGGGCGACCACGTATTGGTGCATCTGGGTTTCGCGGTCCAAAAAATGACCGCGGAGGACGCCGACTCGCACTGGCAACTCCTGGACCAGATGATGATGCCCGCCCCGGCTCAAAGACCAGGCGCGGGGACGGAAACGCCTTCGGTCTCTGGAAGCAAAGACGAGTCGGAGCATGCATGAGCTCAGTGTCTGCCAGGCTCTGCTCCGGCAGGTCGAAGCGCTTCGGTTGGAGCACGACGCCTTGCGGGTCCTCCGTATCGAAGTCCAGGTGGGACCGCTTTCAGGGGTTGCGCCGGAGCTGCTCGAATCCGCCTATCCGATCGCGGCCTTTGGCACCCCGGCCCAGGACGCGGATTTGGTCCTTCAATGCGGAACCGTGAGGGTGCTTTGCGCTTCGTGTCGCGAAGAGCACGAGGTGCCCCCGAACCGGATGTTGTGTCCGACCTGCGGCACGTGGAAGACTCGACTCACGGCGGGGGACGAGCTCCTGCTCGCCCGCGTCGAACTCGAGCCTCGAAAGGAAACTTGCGATGTGTGACACATGCGGCTGTGCGATCACGCCAGGAACCGAACACGTCGTGGAAGTCGTCAATGCGGCGACGGGCGTCCACGCGGTGGAAGTCTTGGACCGTTTGTTGGAGGCCAACGACCATCAGGCCAAGCACAATCGAGAACACTTCGATCGGGCGGGGGTCCTCGGGATCAATTTGATGTCATCTCCGGGTTCGGGCAAGACCACCTTGCTCGAGAAGACCCGAGACTTGCTTCCCCCCGAGCTCCGCGTGGCCGTCGTGGTGGGCGACCTCGAAACCGAGCGCGATGCGGACCGACTTCGGAAGGCGGGCATCGAGGCCGTACAAATCACCACCGGCAACGCATGTCACCTCGACGCCCATATGGTTCATCGCGCTCTTCACCATTTGGACCTGGACGGCTTGGACGTCGTGTTCATCGAAAACGTGGGAAATCTGGTGTGCCCGGCCAGCTTCGATCTTGGCCAGCATCTGAATGTCACGCTTCTCTCGTGCACGGAAGGGGATGACAAGCCCTCGAAGTACCCGGTCATGTTCCGGACTGCGGACCTCGTGTTGCTGACGAAGTCGGACCTTTTAGAGGTCCTCGACGACTTCGACCCCGGCGAGGCGGAACGATGCATTCGGGCCCTCGCCCAGGCGTGCCCCGTTCTCTCGGTATCGTCTCGCCGAGACGGTGGCCTTTCGACATGGCGAACATGGCTGCTCGAAGAACTCGCAGCGTTTAGGAACCGGCTGCAGACCCAGACTCGAGCTCAGCCTCTTTCGACGCATTCCTGAGAGCGGCAAAGATCCGTCGCTTCGCACGGTCGGGATCGACATCGAGCTCCAAGATTTGGATGGTCCATTCGATGAACCGTTCGTCGAAGTCGGGTGGAAAGCTATGGGTCGAAACACCTTCGACCTCTCGATACGACACGTCCCCGCCGATCTCCTCGAGGCCGCGGGCGAGCGCCGACGCATCTTCGAGATTGCCGGGGGCCTCATCTTGATTGACGGTGATGATGTATTTTCGTCTTAGCCCTGACGCGTCGGGGTCGAGCGACGTGTCGTACAATCCTCCCGGCGACATCACGATGGCGCCTCGATAAGGGCCCGAGCGCTGAGACGAGAGCATGGCTGCCACCTTGGCACCTTGGCTGAATCCGAACAGGGCGATCCGGGAAGGGTCGAGAGCGAGTTCGAGGGACCGCTCGCGAATCGCCTGCCAGACCCGGGGGCCATCGACCTCCGTTTCCTCGGCCCATTCATAGCCGAGCTGCGGCGTCCACTCTCGTTCATCCACCCCGCTGTACTGATAGGTCGCGGCGACCTCGATGAACGCCACGCCCAGGACGTCGGCGACGATCTGAAAGTATTCGTCTTCGACGAGGGATGGCCAATCTCCGTATCCGTGAAGCCAAACCAGCGTGGGAAGTGAGGTCGCAGGCCTCCGGTGAGGAACGACGTGGTGAACGAGGGGCTCCGCGGGACGGTCGGGCGGAAGGAAGGTATCGACGGACCATGCGAGAGCCACGGAAAGGGCGACTGTGAGAGCGCCGGCCCCGAAGGCGAACCGCATGCTGGGGCTCCAGCGGGTCACGGTTTGGCCGGACAATGCGGGCGCTCGGAGCTGCATGTCGGTGATGGATCGAACGACGCGGATGCCCATCATCGCGGCACCAATACCGACAACGAAAGAGAAGGACCCGACGGAAGTGCTGACGAGAAGATCGGTCGTACCTTCGTCGAATAAGCTGGCAGCTCGATCCAAGAAAGTGCCCAAGATGAAGAGAGCCTGCCAATTCGTCACGAGGCTGGTGGGGACGCCAGTCGTGGTGCGATGAACGCGAGGCTCGAGCTGCTGTGAGCTTTTCCAGATTTCTCGGTAGACTGCGAACGGGACAGCCAAGTTCGCGAAGGGGATGAACCAAGACCAAAGACCCCAGCTGACGGACCTGCGAAGTCCAGTTACGTTGGCGTTCCAAAGATTGCGGTGGACCAACGCCTGCCACCGAAGAACGGTGACGACTGTAGCAATGGCGCTGCCGACCGAAAGAAGAACGATCGGTACCGTCGCGGCTTCGATGGCCTCCACCGTCGGGGCGGCTGGAACATCGAGAGCGGCTGCGAGCAACGCCAGTTGAGTGAGGGTCATGGCAATGAACCCTGCGACGAGGAAATGATAGCTGTGAATCGCGGCCGATGCGCGACGTATCGGGCTCTGCATTCCGATCGGCATTGGTCGGAACGTCGAGCATGGCGTCAAGCTGTCGGGCTACGTGATGAATCTGTGCACCGCGACGATGCCGCAAACGCTTACGAGTTGAAGGGCTCCTCATGAGTCGGCCGCGGATCGAGCCACCGCTCGTGCTGCACGAAGAGCCGAAGGCCCTAGAAGGCGTGACTCACGGAGATGGGGAGCATGACGTTGAGGCCGATGGTGTCGAACATCGGCACCGATGTGCGGACGGTGGGAACAAGAGTGAGGCTCAGATCGACGCCGATTCTCGGACCGAAGTCGTAGCCCATGCCCACTCCGAGGCTCGCGGTCCAGCTGCTGAACGTGGGTCGGGACCGACGCGTCTGGTCGGCTTCGACGCGGACGACGTCGTTCGCTGCAACCGTCAGCTGTAACCGGTGGTGGCACCTGTCCAGGGCGTCGCCGTTCGGCCCAGAGGGGTGCCGGGCCCGGCGAGGCCAGCTGGGAACGACGGTAAATTGCGTTATGAGTGAGAGAATCCGCGGTATCGCTCGGCAATCACTCGATTTTCTCGGCCTTCGCAAGGTTCGCACCCATTGCAGGTTCCCGTCGGAAGCCCTTAGGGTGTGCCCCACTCATGGGTGAGCATCGCATCAGGACCATCGACGACGAACAGCGACGCAACGCGTTCACGCGGGCCCTGCTCGAAGACCTCTACGCATTGGAGCGTCTCGTCAAAGAGGGACGCATCGAGTCAGGGGTGCGTCGAATAGGCGCCGAACAAGAGATGTTTCTGATCTCCTCCGGCATGCGACCGTCTCCCATCGCGCTCGAGGTGATCGAAGGCGTTCAGGACCCGCGCCTGACGACGGAGCTGGCTCGGTTCAACCTCGAAGCCAACCTCACGCCACGCCTGTTCGAAGGGGACTGCCTGAGCCAGTTGCACACCGAGATAGACGAGGTCCTTCGCCTCTCGCGGCGCGAAGCCCGTCGCCACGGCAGCGACGTCTTGCTGGCGGGGATCTTGCCGACCCTCCGAAAGGACGACCTCGGTCTCGGCAACATGACCCCGAATCCCCGCTATCGCGCCATCAACGATGCAATGGTCAGGGAGCGAGGTGGAGAGTTCGATATCTTGATCCGGGGCCTGGATGAGCTGCGGACCACCCACGACAACGTGATGCTGGAGTCGTGCAATACGTCTTTCCAGCTCCACATGCAGGTGGCGCCGGACGAATTTGCGATCATGTACAACATCGCCCAAGCCATCACCGCTCCGGTTCTGGCGGCGGCGGTCAATTCGCCCACGTTGTTGCGCCGCCGTTTATGGTCCGAAACGCGGGTGGCGTTGTTCGAGACATCGGTCGATAGTCGAAACCTGAATCACCGTGAAACCGGGCACAAGGCTCGAGTCTTCTTCGGAGACGACTGGGTGAACGAATCGGTGTTGGAGCTGTATCGAGAGGCGATCTCTCACTTTCGCGTCGTCGTCGTTGGAGACAAAGACCCGGAGTCGTCATACGGTGCGATGGAGGCGAAGCGCTTGCCGCGTCTCGCCTCTCTTTGTCTCCACAGCGGGACGACCTACCGATGGAATCGCGTGTGCTACGGGCTCAAGGACGACGTAGCTCATCTGCGTATCGAGAACCGAGCTCTCCCTTCGGGACCTACGGTCGTGGACGAAGTCGCAAATGCCGCCTTCTTTTTCGGTTTGATGGTCGGACTTGCCACCAACGTGGGCCGGATCGATCGGGTCATGCGTTTCGATGACGCCAAGGCGAACTTCTTCGCCGCCGCTCGCCATGGCCTGGACGCCCAACTCCGCTGGCAACGAGGCAAGTGCCATCCAGCGAGCAGTCTGATCCTGAACGAACTCCTTCCCTTGGCGAGGGAAGGGCTCTATGGCGTGGGCGTTCAGCAGCAGGACATCGATCTGTATCTCGGTGTGCTGCAGCAACGGGTTGAGTCCGAGCGTACCGGAGCAAGATGGGTCTACGACTCGCTTGCCGACATGCACAACCGAGGTGAGCACGCGCCCGAGGTGCGGTATCATGCCTTGACCGATGCCATGCTCAGGAGTCAATGCAGCGGCGCTCCGGTGCACGAGTGGGAGTTGGCGACGGTGACCGAAGGCGCGGAATCCTGGAGGCAGAGTTTTGCAACGGTGGGGCAGATTATGTCCACGCAACTATTTTCGGTTCGCTGTGAAGATATCTTGGACCTGGCGGCCAATTTAATGGATTGGCACGAGGTCCGTCACGTTCCGGTGGAGGACGAAGCCGGTCGTCTGATTGGACTTGTCTCGCACCACGCGGTTCTGCGTATGTTCGCCCGCGGAACCGTCGAGCGCCACACGGATGTACTGGTGAAGGATGTCATGAAAAGCCATCCCATCACGGCTTCGGTGGAGACGCCGACCATACAAGCAATGCGGATGATGAAGGAACACGGCGTGAGTTGCTTGCCGGTGGTGGGAACCAACCAGCGGCTGGTGGGTCTCGTGACCGAGCGGGACTTGATGCTGGTGGCCGGTCGGCTGCTCGAACGTCTTCTGCATCCCGAATCGGCCCCGGTCTCCGCCGATGGCTTTGACGCTTCCGAGCACGCTTCGATGGCCAACCCCGAAACCGATATGGAACCAAACAACGCAAAGCCTGCCACCACGAACGGCGCCCTCCCCGAATCTACGGCTCACGAGTCGTCGTCCTTGCCGTGAGTCTCGCCGCACGCTCATCCTTTCCGCCTCGGATCCTCGGAGCCTTCCAGGGCGATGCTCCGGGCCCGACCGTTGTGGTGACCAGCGGAGTTCACGGAAACGAGGCGGCAGGTGTGCGTGCGTCCGAGTCGGTGATCGCAACGCTTCATCGAATAAAGATTCCATTTGCGGGACGCGTGATCGCGGTGGTGGGGAACCGGCCCGCGCTCGTTCGACGCCGGCGCTACATCGCAAGGGACCTCAACCGATTCTGGACTCCAGAACACCTCGATTCCTTGCGTCGCGCCGAGGCAGCAGTTCTCCAGGACGAAGATCGTGAGCAACGTGACTTGCTCGATGTGTTCGGACCGCTCTTGGACCCTGACCAGGACCCGGTGGTCTTCCTCGATCTGCACAGCACTTCGGGTCCGGGGGTTCCTTTCGTGTGCATGGCCGACGTGATTCGGAACCGCAAACTGGCGTTCGGGCTCCACATCCCGGTCGTCCTGGGGCTGGAAGAGGCGATCGAAGGTTCGATGCTCGGCTATCTCTGCGACCTCGGCCATATCGGAATCGCGGTGGAGGGCGGGCAGAACGACGATCCGCAGACTCAACGCCATCATGAAGCCTCGATTTGGTCGGTCCTCGTGTCAGCCGGCGCGCTTCGGCCGGAGTCGATCCCTGGATACGAGGCTCTTCGACGAGGCATGGAGGACGCCGTCCGGGACATGCCGAAGGTCATCGAGATACGGCACCGTCATGTCGTCGAGGAAGACGAGCAATTCGAGATGCGCCCGGGATACCGAAGCTTCCAGCCGGTGAAGGCGGGAGAACGGGTCGCTCGAAACGCCGACGGCGATGTCCGCACCCCTGAAGCCGGCCTCATGATGCTGCCGCGCTATCAAGGGCAGGGAAGCGATGGCTATTTCCTGGCTCGCCCGGTCCGGCCATTCTGGCTCTCCCTGTCGGCACGGCTTCGGGACATGAAGGCGGATCGACTGCTCCCGCAGCTGCCGGGCGTGACCGCTCATCCCGAGAAGGCCGAGCACTATCTCGTCGATGCCCGGGTGGCCCGGCGAGCCATCGACATCTTCCACCTGTTGGGCTTTCGGCGCGAAGCGAAAGAGGGAGCGCACCTCGTCTTTTCCCGTCGGCGTCCGGACGTTTGGGGGCCCGAAGGGCTTCCGGACTTGAGTTCGGGATTCGAGGTTCCGAAGCTGCGGACCGTAAAGGATGACCGTTCGCCCTCCCTCAGGCCGCGTTCATGACGATGGTCTCGGCTGCATGAGCGGCGAGTCGATTCGCTTCATCCCAATCCGGATGTCTCACGATGACGAAGCCGTCGCTGAGGAGGGTGTGCTTCCAGTTTCGTCGCATGGCACCGATGGGCAACAGAGCCTCCGAAACCAACCAATTCCCGGCGAGCGTGCGAAAGCGATCGAGACCTTCAATGGAACGGATATGTCCCTGTCCGCGGGCCCGCTTGAACACGATGGCCACATTGTAGAGTCGGATACGGCTGCCTTCGAATGCGTGCCAACAGACCGTTCGGGCCCACTCACGAAAGAGGTCGACATCGCACGTGAAGTTCATCTGGTCCACGAGATGGGCTCCGCCCGGCCGGGCGCCGATCTCCCCGAACACGGCCTCCCCTGAATCCGTGAGAAACCATTCCATGTGGGTGAAGCCATCGTGCATCTGGAGAGCTTCCAGGACGTTTCGGCCGAGCTCGATACCCGACGTCAAGTGGGACTGACCCATGTCCCGGACGGTCGTGATGACTGGGCTCAAAGATTCGTGGGTTCGAGCGATCAAAGGGCGCGGAAGATACTCGGCCACGTTT
This sequence comes from Myxococcota bacterium, assembly GCA_050331295.1. Taxonomy (GTDB): domain Bacteria; phylum Myxococcota; class Kuafuiibacteriia; order Kuafuiibacteriales; family Kuafuiibacteriaceae; genus Kuafuiihalomonas. Next base: position 272,924 of record JBHJGZ010000002.1, read on the forward strand.
TCGAAGACGGGTGTGCCCTCAACGCAAATGGTATCGAAGGTGAACTCCCGGCCGTCTATGAACTCTTCAACGCTGACTTCGGGAACATGGAACAGCGCAGGGATGACCCGCTCCAGACCGCGTCGATCATCGATTCGATAGGTGTCGGCGCTGCCCGCCCCAGCGATCGGCTTGATGATGAGTGGGAAAGCAAGCTGATCTGCAGCCACCCGAACTTCGCTGACGGTGTGACATCGAAAGGACTGGGGCACTCGAAGACCAGCCGCCTTCACCCGCTGTTTCATGATCTCTTTGTCCCGAAAACCCACCGCAACCTCTGGGCGCATGCCAGGAACGTCCCAGCGCGCCCGCATGCGGGCTGCGAGCATGATCAAGGGCTCCCAATTGGCTACGACCCGGTCGATGGACCGCCCGCGGAGCCATTGCGATGCATCCTCCAAGACGGCGTCCTCGTCCAGAAGGCGCGGAACCTGGCGGTAGGCAAACAAGTGCCGAGCCAAGCCGTCGGGCAAAGCCTCGCGGGGGGCGTCGCCCACGCCATAGACGCGGGCTCCGACCTCGGAAAGCCCCCGGACGTACTGCTGCATCTCCGGGGGATACTGGGGTGAGAGAAATAGGACGTCGATAGGTCGTCCTTAAACCACTCGGTACCCGTAGAGCCAGGGGGAGGCGGTGGGTTAAGAAGCGTCATGCGCAACGTCATCTTCGTGGTTCCGTTCCCGACGGAGACGAGCCTTCGATTTCTCCGAGCGACCCGACGCTTGGAAGGTGTCCGGCTGCTGGGCGTCGTCCATACTCCGCCCGAAGACCCCAGCCTTTTCGATTCCATGGTGAGGGTCGAAGACCCTCTCGACTTCGATCATCTGGCGGAGGCCGTGCATGGGCTCAAGGCGCGTTTTGGACCCATCCATCGCCTTCTGGGCATTCTCGAGCACATCCAGGTGGAGCTTGCCCAGCTGAGAGCCCAATTCGGGGTAGAGGGTCTTTCGGTCGAGGTGGCGGAGCGCTTTCGGGACAAGGCGCGGATGAAGGAGGCGTTTCGGGCGGCGGGCCTCCCGACTGCCCGGTTCCGGGTGCTTCGCACCATGAGCGACGTCCGCGACTTCATACGACAGGTGGGGTTGCCCATCGTCTTGAAGCCTCCGGCCGGCATGGGCTGCAGGGCCACTGCCCGAGTCAATCGGCCTGACCAGGTGGAGCCGGTGGTTCGTGCCCTTGCGCCGAGACCGGCGGATACGCTCCTGGCGGAGGAGCTGGTCGTGGGCGAGGAGTACAGCCTGGAAACGGTGACGGTGCTCGGGCAGGTATGCATGCAGAGCATCACCGAGTATCTGCCTCCACCCCTGAAGGTGGTGGAGAATCCATGGATTCAGTGGCGCGTCGTAGCCCCCCGAGACATCGATGGTCCGGCCTTTCGTGAAGCCCACGAACTCGGGAACCGGGCGATTCGGGCCCTCGGGATGCGTTCGGGCCTCACCCATATGGAATGGTTTCGAAGGCCGGATGGAAGCTTGGCGATTGGCGAGATCGCGGCGCGGCCACCCGGCGCCCAAATCGTTCGTCTGACGGGGCTCGCCCATGGAACCAGCTTGTACCGAGCCTGGGCTCGGGCCGAGGTCGATGATGTCTTCGAGGGACCGTGGCCGCGTCGCCATGCCACCGGTGCCGCATTTCTTCGAGGCATCGGTCAGGGCCGAGTCATCGCCGTGACCGGGATCCGTGAGATTCTAGACGTCCTGGGAGATAAGATCGTCGAGGCTCAGCTGCCGACGGTCGGCGCTCAAAAGAGCGGATCTTACGAAGGTGATGGATACATCTTGGTTCGGGCGGATGGCACCGAGGAGGTTCGAGCTGCCCTGAAAACCATCATCGAGACCGTCCGCGTCTACTATGCTTGACCCAGCTGCGGAGCACGGAAAGGCTCTCTTGCAGCAGCCATCTCATGGACATCGCTTTCGTTACCTCTGAAATTGCACCCTTCGCCAAGGTGGGGGGACTGGCCGACGTGAGTGCTGCACTGCCATCGGCGCTGTTTCGCCGGGGTCACGATGTCCGGGTCTTCGTGCCTCTGTATCGCCGAGCACGAACGGCAGGTCTCCCGTTCACGAGCGTGCCGGGCCTGGAGCAGCTGAGCGTGCGGATAGGTCCGCACGTGGTCCAGTTCGGCATCAAGAGCTCGAAGCTTCCCGGGACCGGGCTCGATGTCTTCTTCGTCGACTGTCCTGGCCTTTACGACCGTGCAGGTGTCTACACTGAAGATCATGATGAGCACTTTCGCTACATCGTTCTCTCGTACGCAGCGCTCGCAGCTTGTCAGCACATGGGATTTTCTCCCGAGCTGGTCCATGCCAATGATTGGCAAACCGGTCTCCTTCCACTGATCCTTCAGACGCGGCACCGTTGGGACCAGAAGCGATTTGGTCGAACCAAGACCGTGCTGACCATTCACAACTTGGCGCACCAAGGCGTTTTCGGGGCCCATACGCTTCGGGACACCGGTCTTCAAGACTCGTCTCATCTGTTTCATCAAGATCAGCTTCAGCAGGGCTACATCAATCATCTTCTCACCGGAATTCTCTATGCATCGGCCGTAACGACCGTGAGTCCGACGTACGCAGCCGAGATCCAGCGAGACGAAACGGGCGGGACGCTGGCGCCCTTCTTGAGAGCCCGCAGCAGCACCGTGGTGGGAATATTGAATGGAATCGGAACTGATGAATGGAATCCCGAAACCGATGCCGAGATCGAGTGCACCTATTCCGCCGAAACCTTGCCGGATAAAGAGTACAACAAGCGCGCTGTCCTTCAGCAGCTCGGCCTACCATACGACCCGGCCATTCCGCTGGCGGGGGTCATCTCTCGGCTCACCTATCAAAAGGGCCTCGAACTGATTCTGGATGGACTTCCACCTTTTCTCGCCGCAGGCCGACTTCAGCTCGCGGTTCTCGGCAGCGGTGCGAGTGCCTACGAACTCAAGCTCTCCGCGCTTCAGAGGCGTTTTCCGAGGCAGGTCTGCTTCTATCGCGGATTCTCAAACCGTCTTGCCCATCGGATCGAAGCCGGAGCGGACCTCTTCTTGATGCCTTCTCGATTCGAACCATGTGGCCTCAATCAGCTCTATAGCCTTCGGTATGGGACGGTTCCGGTGGTTCGGCGGACCGGCGGGCTGGCCGATACGGTCCACCCGTTCTCTTTGGAGTCGGGTCGAGGAACCGGTTTCGTCTTTCAAAACCTCTCGGTGGCCGAGATGCAGCGCGCGGTGCAGCAGGCGCTCATGGTTTGGCAGGACCGCTCTGCTTGGCGACGTCTTCAACTCAATGGCATGCTTCAAGACTTCACGTGGGACCGGCAGGTTCAGACCTACGAGGAACTCTACCGCCGGGTCTTGGCCCAGCCCTGAGAAGCCTTCGAGTTCGAGCCGAGTGCGGCCGCGTCAAGTCCACTCGGCGAGATACTTGGGCAGCATGTGGCGCCAGGTTATCCAGTCGTGATCCCATTCGCTACCCCACGGGTCGACGCGGTTCGGGACACCTCTCGTGCCCAGGACGTGGGCCATGTTCCAGCTCTCACCGATGTTCTCCCATCGTCCTTCTCCGGAGCCAAAGACGATGAACCGTCGGCGGAGGACCTCCAAATGGGGACCCCGAAGATGCGGCACGAAGTGAAGAGGCGAGGACAGCCAGAAGTCATGGGTGATGTCGTGGGCACCATTCAGACGCATGATGTCGAAGGTGCCGCTCATCGCCAGGGCCCGGTGAAAGACGTCCGGGAAGCGACAAACCATGGCCACCGCGTGGAACGCCCCGATGGACGAGCCTGTGACCCAGATGGGGATGTCGTCGGTACGACAATCGCTTCGAATGGCTGGCACGACTTCGTGTCGAATGTACTGATGAAACTGATTCTGCAGCCACATTCGATGCCCCAGACTTCCATCCTGAAACCAGGCCCGACCGGCGACGCTATCAACCGAATAGACCTTGATGCGTCCTTCGGTCAGGAGGGGGATGAGGGCCCTGATCATCTGAAACCGCTCGATCTCTTCCGCATCGCCTCCGGCGGTGGGAAACACGAGAACCGGTTGGCCGTAAACACCCCAGCGGGCCATCGTCACTTGGGTTTGAAGTCGATCCGAATACCACTGGCCCTTAAGAAACATGAGCGGTCCTCACCGATTGCTTCTCGCGCCAGTCTTGAATGCGGCCCCAAAACAGCTCCGTAAAGAGCTCCGCTTCGTGATCCGGATACATGGCGGCGGTCTTTTCCCGTATGGCTCTCTTGGCGGTCGACGTTCCGAAAAACTCCCAGACCACCTCATCGAGATCACGGAGATGCCGCTGGCAGAATTCTTCGAACCGATGGGTGTCGAGTCGTTCTTCGGCAATGGCGGCATAGGCGTCCAGCTTTTCTTCCGCCGTTCGGTCCGAGTCGGCGATATCGAAGTACGGTTGCCAGTCGAGATTGAGTCGCATTCGTCGGCGCGTGGCGGCACAGAAGACACTCCAGCGAATGAATGCGGTCAAGAGCCAAGGGAAATGGAAGTGAAGGGACGTGACCTGCGAGTCCGGGCAAGGATTGGCGAAGTCGATGGGATACCAAACGTCGTGTCTCCGGAGGCTCTCGCAGCTGTTGAACTCCCACCCGAAGAACGTGTTGATGACGAGGGTGACCTTCCGAAGGTGCTCCACTTGGTCGGTGGGGAGAAAATCGATGTCCATCGTGTACCGATCGTGCAACGGCTCCTGAGGATCGTATCGAATCATTCGAGTCTGCGGACCTAGACCCACGCACCGAACGAAACAATCGTGGGGATGGATCCCAGCCTGCACATGCATCACTTCGGTCCCGCTATCTTCGTAAGCCTTCCGCAATTCTTGTTCCGAATTGGCCCGGACCACCGAACGCCAGCCCCCTCCGTCGTACGGCTTCAGGTAGAGTGGATAACCCATCGATTCTCCCGGTTTGGCGAGGTCGAAGAGTTTGGCGTATCGGTGAAGCGTTGGTGTGAGATCCGGCGAGGGTTTGTAGGCTTTGGGAGGAAGCATCCACGTGTCCGGGATGGGCATGCCGAGCCGCATCATGGCGCAGTACGACGTGTGTTTCTCCATCGACTGAAGAGACCACGGATTGTTGAAGACATAGACACCATTGAGAAGAATGGCTTTCTTGATCCACTCTCTGCTGGTGTGATACCAATGCGTTAGTCGGTCGATCACCAGGTCGTATTTCGTCTCCTGCTTCAGATCGAAAGGCTCGATGCTGACGCGGTCTACTTCGAAACGAATGGTTTCGTTTCCGTGCTCGATTCGTAAATCGAGCTGTTTCATGATGGCCTCGTAGCAAGCGGGCCAACAGAGGTCGGCACCCAGCGAAAGACCGATATTGCGCACCGTGTCCATTCCTGACCTTCAGTCGTAAATCATCATCAGAGGTCCAGGAAAAAGCCATGAAAGCCCTTCACGAAGACGATCCCGCCAATTCTCCCAGTTGTGGCCGTCTCGAGCCTCCACCAGCTTGGCCTCCATCCCGGCCGCTTGAAGCAGGGGCAGAAGGGACCGGTTCTCGTAGATGAGAGACTCGTAGGTGCCGCAGCTCATGAAGATTCGCTCGCTTACGTTGCCTGGCTCGGCCCGGAACCGGTTCATGAAGGCGACGACCGGGTCGAAAACCGGACCCCGGTGATTTCGCTCGCCGATGTCGGTGAACGCGAAAGAACCCGACTGCAGGAGCAGCCGACCCCAGAAACCCGGGTGCATCCAGGCGGTGGCCAAAGACGCAACGGCCCCAAAGCTCGCCCCCATCAGACACCGGGACCGCGGACCGCTTCGCAGCGGGAGCCTGGATTCCAGATATGGCACCAGTTCTTTACACACGAACTGGGCATGAGCCTCGGAACCCGCGTACTCCACCAGACGATTCGGACTATCGATGAATGCGACGATCAGAGCCGGGATCTCATGAAGGTCGATCAGATTGTCGAGGACGATGCCCATCGCCGTGTAGCGGAGGTAGTCGGTTCCGTCGTGTACCACCAACAAAGGGTACTGGCGGTTCTTCCGGAACCGGGCCGGGAAGTAGAGTTGACCACCTCGTTGCGTGCCAAAGGCCTCTGAATGGAGGGAGAGGGGCTCGAACGAGCCCTTGGAGGTCTTCGGGTCGTACGCGGTCCACCACGGTTCCTCGTAGCCTTCGCCCGCGAACACCGAATTCGCCCCGAACGGGTCGCGGGCGAATCGGTGATTGAGCGGGTCTTGAATCCACTCACCCCTACCGCCGCGAACGATCTCGAACTTGTACTCGACCCGCGAGCCGTGAGGAATCTCGAGGGTGCGGTACCAGAGGTTGCTATTGGGAAGTCGAGCGAGAGGCTGGGCGGACTCCAGACCGTAGATGAAGTGGCGTAGCTTGACCTCGTCGGCCTCGCCTCGCCAAACGAAGGTGGCCGATGTTCCCTCGACAATGGGAAACTCGTTCTCGGCCACCCATGCTTCGATCTCCGACTTCGCAGGGTTCCGCTCGATCAGCTCTTGAATCTTCAAGCGGTTCATGTCGTCTTGAGCTCTCCGATTTCGCCCTCGGGACCAAGCAGCCACACGCCGGAAGCGCTGATGATCTGGCCGTCTCTCCAAGTCAGATGGGTCCCCGAAGGGAAGGCGAGACTCCGGGCCGGAAGAAAACGGGAGGCGAGGATTGAGACGCGCTCGCCGTCCTTTCGAAGCCGTTTTTCTGGTTCCGGGAGCACGACGATGTCGGGGACCCAGCCCATTCCAGGACTCAACACCTCCGCCGCGCCCGGTCCCTGGGGCGGATGGTCGTGATAGAGAACGATGCGGTCCGTGATGGCCATGGCGCCCCCCGACCACGCGAAGAGATTGTGTCCGTCCATGGCCTCCGGCAGTCCGAAGAAGGACAGGCGGTTGGCGATCGCGGCGACATGGCCGCCCGCGATGGCGATCGAGCGACATCGACTCAAGATCTCTTGGATTTCCTCGCGATGCCTCCGAACCTCCGGATGCTCCGCCAGACCGACTTCTTCGTCGAATTGCTGGAGAAACTGCCTGCAGTCTTCGAGGTGGTACTGGTCGAGCCTCTGGAGCGCAGCGAGTGACGCGGCCTCTTCCGCCTTTCGGACCTCGGCTGGCGCACTTCGCCCTCGAATGATCCGATGGGCAGCCAACGTATATTGAAGCCGGATCAAGTAGAATTCTTGCTTGTGCCGAAGAACCTGCTGCCGATGCTGGTGGGCTTGCGCCAGTTCCTTGTCTCGACGAAAAACCTCCTGCTTTCGCCGGCGAAGATGAAGGTTGATGAGCTCCACACCGAGGTGCTGGCGGAGCGCTTCGTCCTCCTCCTCTCGCTCCCGCCAGCCGCACGTGACGGCGGCGATGGGACCTTGGTCGTGTACCTCTGACACCGCACGCTCCAGGGTGGTGTCGAACCGCTGCGTGCCCAGGAGGACCGCGGTGTGGATGGGTTTGCGCATGGGATCAGTGCCTGGCCCGCACCTTGACGGTCTGCCCGACGACGTCGAACATGCCCCGCAGCGCATCGTAATCTGGATGCATCATGCGGACCCAGGCGTTGGCCATGTAACCGGCCTCGACCGGCTGAGTGGGGGTGCCGGGTGGGGGAAGATGTGCATCAAGTACCCATTGGCCGAAGCGAGCCTGCATCGCCTCCACACCGTCGTAACCTGTGATGTGTCCGTCGGCTTCCGGCCGCAGCGCGATGATTCCCGCCGCGTAGCGTCGTGATGGCTTTTGGCTGGGGCGGCCGTGGATGACGGCATGGGCCCACTCCCGGTAGATGTCGAACTCGTTGGCGGCACCGTAAAGATCCCAGGTGCCGACTCCTGGGGGACGACAGCCGATCTCACTGAACTTCAGTCCCTTCGGTCCAAAGAACCACTCCATGTGGGTGGCGCTGGTCTCGATGCCCAGGATTTCGATCACCTTTCGGCCCATGACCTTGAGTTCGTGGTAGCCGGGTGCCGACATGCGGTTGGTCAAAAAGAACCGAGGGCTGATCCAACGGTGCCTCATGGCTTCGAGCACCGGAGGTTCGTAGTGACAGATGAACTCGTGAGCGACCTGCCCGCCGATGGTCAAGGTGTCCCAAAAGCCTTCGTGGCCTTCGATGAACTCCTCGAGGGCGACGTTTCCTCCTGAACCGACGCGGCAAATGCTCAAGGCATCTTCGAATTGTTGGGCGTGGCTACATCGGTGGGTTCCGGAGGCGCCGGCGCCATCACGAGGCTTGACGATGATGGGGAAGCCAACGGTCTTTGCGAAATGTCGAGCTTCGTCGGGATCGCCAGTTCCCATGGACTGTGCGCACGGGATCCCTTCCTTGCGCAGGACTTCTTTCATGGCCGGCTTGTCCCGGCACAAGAAGGTGGTTCGGACCGACGTTCCTGGGATGCCGCAAGCCTCCCGGACTTTGGCCGCCGACATCACGTGCGCCTCCACCACCGCCTCCAGCCGGTCAACGCGGATTCGCCCCTGCAGCCATCGGACGACGTGTTCCACTTGCCGCGGATCCGTCACGTTGCCCACCTGCTCGTAGTGGGTCAGCCAGCCGGCCAGCTCGGGATCCAGGGCTTCCTTGGGGCGCTCACCGATTCCGGTGACCCGGGCGCCGGCTGCGTGAAGCCCGCGAACGAAGGACCGCTGGTTCGCCGGAAAACAGGGTTCGAGAAAGACGACGTCGACGGGCACGGCCAAGCCTCCCTCCCGCGATCATCCAGCTGCACGCAATGCGCAACCCCAGTCCTCGGGCATCACGGGATTTAGGAGGGGATTGTGCCGAGGAGGCGAGGGGCCAGGAGACCGCGGGTCCCAGCCCCGCCCCTCGGCCCGAGCCTATGGCTGATGGTCGAGGATGACTTGGAGAGTTCGGTGGGGTTCGAAAACCAACTGTCTGCTCGTACGTTCGTCCCATACGCCGGCTTGCCAAGAATCAGACCGTCAGCTCCGATCGCGATTCGGGCACGGTTTTGGGGTCGTTTGACGACGTACGATGCCTTGCCAGAACGTTGGTGCAACCGTGCTGCAGCCGACGCTCACCCAAAGACGCGGTCGTAGATCCCTTCGATCTCTTTCTGATCGGGGACCCGGGGATTGTTGTTGGGGGAACCGGAGGCGAGGGCTTGAGAAGCCATCAGGGGCATCAACTCGCGATACTTGTGCTCTTGGATGCCGTACGCCTTGGGGGTCGGAACATCCAGGGCTTCGTTCAACTGGAGGAGCCCGTCCACGAGCTTGCGCGCGGCGACGTCATCGCCGTCCGCGGTTGCCGCTACCCCCATGGCCCGAGCACAGGCCGCGTATCCAGCCACGTCTTCGGGAATCGAAAAGCGGGTGACCTCCGGAAAGAGCATCGCATTGGAAAGGCCATGGTGCACGTGGAAGTGGGCGCCGATCGGGCGGCTCATGCCGTGAACGAGGGCCACGGATGCGGTGGAGAACGCGATGCCGGCGTAGGTGGCACCCAGCATCATCTGCTCTCGAGCCTCACGGTTGTCTGGTTCTCGGTACGCGGTTCGAATGTTCCGCGCGATCCGACTCATCGCTTCGGTGGCGAAAGAGGCGGCCACCGGATTCTTCTTCTTGCTCACATATGCTTCGACAGCGTGCACCAAGGCGTCGAGGCCGGTGTCGGCGGTCAGGCGCTTCGGCAGCTTCATGGTGAGTTCGAAATCGACGATCGCGGCATCGGGGACCAGGCTCGGCCCGGCGATCAGCATCTTCTCCTCGGTCTCCACGTCCGTGATCACCGTGAATCGCGTGACTTCGCTTCCGGTACCGGCGGTGGTGGGTACCGCAACGAGAGGCGGGCCCTCCTTCGGTATCGGATTCGGGACCTTGTAGTCCCGCATCTTGCCTCCGTTGACGGCCAGGATGCCCATGGCCTTGGCGGTGTCGATGGGGCTTCCGCCTCCGAATCCGATCATTCCGTCGAAGCCGCCGGACTGAAACGCTCGGGTGCCTTCCTCGATGACCTTGTCGGTCGGGTCGGACACGGTGTCCGCGAAGACCCCAAACTCGATCCCGGACGCCTCCAACGGATCGGTTATGGCGCGTATCATGCCGCTGTCCCGCATGAACGGATCAGAGACCACGAGCGGTCGCTGCACGTGCATCCCCTCGAGCAGAGAAGCGATCTGACGGACGGCGCCTCCGCCAACGAGGGTTTGGCGCGGTAAAACGAGGTGAGCGTTCATGCGCCGAGGCTGCCCCGGAAGAACCGGAACCGTCTAGCCGGGAGCGAAAGGCGACGCGATCGGACTCCCAGTTCCAGTTACCAAAGCAGCGCAAATTCTGCGGTCATGAGAGAACGGTCCTTCTCCGAGGGATTCGAGTGGTTCTGGCTCGAAGATCCACTTAATGGAGGAGTCACCTCGTTGTTCGACCCAGTCCGATGTGCTAGCCGCCGCGGCTATGCGTTACAGCGGTACGGGACCGAGCATCGTCCTGGCATTCTTGGTCAGCACTTCGGCTGCTGCGCAGGAGTCTGGACCTTCCGAGGGTGCGACCAAGAACAGCGAAGAGGGCGCGGTTCCGGAGGCGAAGACCTTCGTCACCACATCCACGGTTCGGATCGACGGCCGGGTCTTGAAATATGAGGCGACCGTCGGAACGCTGATCCTCAAAGACCCCGACGATAAGCCGATCGCCACTTTCGGGTACACGGCCTACGTCAAACAAGGGGATCGAGCTGCACGGCGGCGACCCATCACCTTTGCCTTCAACGGTGGTCCAGGGAGCTCGTCGGTATGGCTTCACATGGGTGTACTGGGGCCCAAACGAGCTCGCGCCAACGATCTCGGGGCGACCTCCGCTCCCTTCGGCACCGAGGAGAATGGCTTTTCCATCTTGGACCGAAGCGATCTGGTGTTCATCGACCCGGTTGGGACCGGACTGAGCCGACCCATCGGCGAAGCCAAAGGCGAGATGTTCTGGGGTGTCGACCAAGACGTGGAATCGATCGGCAACTTCATTCACCGCTACGTGACGGAGAGCCGGCGCTGGGGGTCGCCCAAGTACTTGCTCGGAGAGAGCTACGGCGCCATGCGGGCCGCCGCACTCGTTCATCACATGCAGAGTCGGTACAACATGGCCTTTAGCGGTGTCGTCCTGGTGTCGCCCTTCCTCGATTTTGTGGCGGGATTCGATGGGGTCGGAAACGACCTTGCCTACATCCTCTTTCTGCCCACCCTGGCTGCCGTCGCCTGGCAACATGATGCGGTAGAAGACAAGCCGGAGCGTCTGGAGTCTTTTGTCGAAGCAGCCAAGGAATTTGCGATGACTTCCTACGCTCGAGCCTTGCGAAAGGGGGCCCGACTTCAGGGTGAAGAGCGGGCCGAAGTGATCGAGCGGATGGCCGCGTTCACGGGGCTCTCCCAAGAGTATCTGGACCGCGCCAATCTTCGGGTGGGGCACAATCAGTTCACCCAAGAGCTCTTGCGAGACCGAGGCGTCACCGTGGGGCGCATCGATGCGCGCTTCTCGGGCCCCAACTGGAATCCGCTGGCGGAGCGGATGCCCTACGACCCCTTCATGGCGGACATTGCCGGGCCCTTTACCGCCGCGTTTCAGGATTACCTCCACGGTTCCCTGGATGTGCCCCCCGCGAACGCATATCGGGTCTCTAACTTCGAGCTCTGGAAGGTGTGGGACTGGGGACACCGGCCACCGGGCATGCCGGAGCTCGGACCGGCCAAGCTGCCCGTGCCCAACACCGCGCTGGACCTTGCGTACGCGATGACCACCAACTCGAACCTTCGGATTCTCGTTCAGCAAGGCATGTTCGATCTCGCCACGCCCCAGCTGGCCACGGAGTACGTCCTGGACCACATGAAGATTCCAGCCGAGGCGCGAGATCGCATCACCGTGGCGTACTACGAGGCGGGACACATGATGTACCTCCACCCTCCGTCCCGATCCAAGTTTCGAGGTGACCTGGTGCGCTTCATCGACGGTGGACCGCCTAATGCGTCCAAAGGGTCCGTCTCGCGACGCTGACTGCAGTCGACTCTGCTGAGCCGCCGCACGTTCCGGCCGCGCCGGTCGCTTCGTCTTTCGGATGCGAACCATTCTCATGCTTTGACACGAAGCTGTAACAATCCCCTGAGACGAAGGCGTGGACTCTCATTGTTCTCGGCGATAGCGTCGCGCCGCCTCGCGAAGGGGACGGAAGACGATGTTCAAAACACAAAGCACGATTGCATGGGCGGCGGTCATCTGCATCAACGGATGCTCGGGCGAAGGAGGAGACTTCTCGGCCGTGGAGCAGACGGTCGTCGGAACATGCGGCAACTGCCACGACCCCGATGATTTCGAGAATCTGGTGAATGACATCGAGAGTCTCGATGATGGTGTGTTCACCGAAGCCTCATTTCCCGACGACATGTTCCCGGCTACCCTGAGGACCCAATCGGTCGCGGACCTCATCGAGGCGGCCAACCCGCCCCGGGACGCCACCCTCGACCCGAATGCGCCGCTTCGGCAGGCCTGGATCCTTCACCTGATGCACGAGTTGGAGCTTCAGCTGGAGGGCTCTCCGCCGTCCGATTTCACCAGCGAAGCATCGTTCAATGCGTACAATGCAGGGGGCGACCCACCCTTTGGGTGCACGAGCATCGAGCGCGTCCAAGATTTCGCAGAGTTCAATTTGCCACAGCAGATGCCGCCCTTGTGGACGGAGCCGCTGTTCGTGGCCCTGGGCCGGGCGTTCTCCGCGCTCAGTGATGACGAACGGATGACCCTGGTCGAAACGATTCAGGCTGGACTTCCTGGGGGCACCGCGGCCTGCGGTTTTTGACCCTGCCCAGCCCCAGAACGAACACAACCATCCAAAGGAGGAAATGCGGGGGCGTTCGCGTGTACGGCCCGGCGTGACATCCGTCCCCGCCCGAGTTGCTGGAGGCGGCGAGGTCTTCGCTGTTGCTCATGTCCTCTGATGTGCCCGCGTCCGTGATTGGGCTCGGGACTGCTCCTGCGTCGGCTGATCCACCCGAGTCCGGCCCGCCCCCGACGTCGAAGGGCGGGCTTGCGTCCTGAGGCACCGCGCCGTCCGGATCCATGGCGCCCGCGTCATTCGGCATGTCGGTTCCGACATCCGTGACTCCTGCATCCGTGACTCCTGCATCGGGCGTCCCGCCGGGGGCATCGCTGATGCTGGACGAATCGCCGGGAAAAGAGAGGTTTTCGGTGCGTTCAGGCGTGCTGCCCCGGGTCCAGAGTCCGTCCGGGTCCCCGAGTTCGAATCCGTTGGTTTGACCGTCACCGTCCGAATCCATGTCGAACAGCACCGACCAGTCGCGGATGTCTTCGAGATCAGCGCCAAAGCGATTGAAAGTTCCGTCACCTATCACGCTGGTGTGGCAGATGATGCACGGCTGACCCAGCCGCTGGAGTTCCGGATTGTCCGCGTTGGGGACCTCGCTGGCGACGCCCCGCAAGGCCCATGCCGTGGAAGGGGTGAGGAAGAGAACCGAGAGCACCCAGGTCTTCACGCTTTCGGCGTTAGCAAGGCGCGCGCCGTCCCTGGACGTCTTTCGGCCGATGCGGTCGCTACAGGCGCGTGACGCTCGGGCAGCGTCGTTCCCAAAAACGTAACGCCACCCAGGGGAACGTCCACCGGTCCACGGTCCAGACGAATCCACTCAGTAGACGATTGAAGCCGCCTAAGCGTGCGATTCAGCTCGACGGGCCAATGGGCGCAGAAATTGCGCATAACCCGCGGCGGGGAAGCGTCTCGGTGTCCGGAGGCTGCGGTGTCTGGCGCGAGATTCGCAGACGGCCGGGCGGAACGCCATGCACAAGCGCGCCGAAGCCCGTTGCTGGCCCAAGCCTTTTGAACACTCATGGATTCGAACGCTCGCGCCCGGAGTCGTCTCTTTGATGATGGTGGGTTGTGGGGCGGGCGACGGCAGCACTCTGGATGAGCGAGGCCGGTCGGCCGAACACCCGTACGCTCCTGGTCTCGCCACCCGCCTCGGGGCCAGCGTCTTCGAAGCGACCTATGAGGAGATCGCGTTCTCGTTCCTCGAGCCCTACTGCGTCGATTGCCATAGCGGCGGTGCGCCCAGTACGGGCCTCGACCTCACCTTCGAGCGCGCCTTCGACGAGATGGTGGGCGTATCTTCGCTTCAGCAGCCCGGCGTTTTGCTCGTGGCGGCCGGTGACCCGGACAACAGCTATCTGATCATCAAGCTGGAAGGAGGCAGTCGCATGATCGGCCGGCGTATGCCGCGCGGGCGACCGGCCCGACCCCAAGGTGAGATCGACATCGTACGCGCTTGGATCGAAGCCGGCGCGGAGCACGACTGATGCGTCGCTACGTGTTGCTGGTCGGGCTCGTGCTCATGGGGCTGGATGGTACGGCCCGGGCCGAACCGTACTTTGCTCAGCGCGAGGGCTACCGGTGTTCGAAGTGTCACTTCAACCGTACCGGAGGCGGAATGCGGACCGCCTTCGGGCGACAGTGGGCGTGGACGCACTTGACCCTGTCTTCGAGCGAACCGGCAGCGTCCGATGTCTACGCCGAGCTCGACCAGCTGGATCAGCGGACGTGGTGGGCCATCGACCCGGCCGTCAACCAACACCTGTCCTTCGGCGCCGACATCCGCGTCAACAACGTGACCATCTTCCCAGGTGAAGACAACGAGGATGCCGAGATTCAAAACACCTTCGCGAACCCGGAATCGAATCTCTATGTAGCCCTCGAAGCGTTGGATTTTCTCGCCGCCTATTTCGACGTGTCTTTTGCTGAAGGTAATGTGCAGGCGAGGGAAGCCTTTCTACTCCTCCATGGGCATGGCTTCAGCTTCAAGGGTGGTATTCTCTTGCCACCCTTTGGACTGAGGATCTGGGGCGAGGACCAATTCATAAGGAGCGTCACCGGCTTCAACTACGCGAGCCCGGATCTCGGCATCGAGCTCGGCTACGAATACAAGGGTCTCGGGATGTTCGTCGCAGTGACCAACGGCGCCGGCGGTGGTCTCGACCCGGACCGGGACAAGAAGGTCTCGTCGATCGTCGAATACGCTGGGCGTTGGTGGCGCTTGGGTGGGTCGGTCTCGTTCAATCGCACCGAGACGACGGAAAACTTCTTCTACGGAGGTTTTGCGGGCCTGACCCTGGGTCGTCTCACCCTGCTCGGGGAGGTCGATCGCCTGCGGACGACCTTTCGTGAGGAGGACGAGTCCATCGACAGCATCGTTGGATTTGCAGAGGCAGATTTCTTGGTGCGTAGAGGACTCAATATAAAGGTCATTTACGGCTATCACGATCCTGATATCGATGTGGATGAGAACGAGCGCTTCAATATCAGATCAGGAGTCGAGGTGTTCATCGTCCCCATGTTGGTTGGAAGAGTCTTTTATGATCTGCGAGAAAGCGTGCCTCAAGACGAGGTCGGTAATGCAGACATCCTGCTGGTGGAACTCCATGTCTACATGTGAGTTGCTGATGAAGATGAAGGGCCCTCTGGTGCTCTTTGGTGTTGCGCTCACTATCGGGTGTGCGTCGACAACCACGCGGCCCGCAGATGCCGGCTCGGGACCGCCGCCGCGTGCCCTCGAACCGGGTGATGCGCAACGTGGAGAGGTGCTGGGTCGGAAGCTCTGCGTAACCTGCCACGGCGTTCGAGGCGACGGGCGGGGGCCGGGATCGGTGGGCTTGGACCCACCACCCCGTGACTTTGTACGGGCCGTCTACCGATACCGCTCGACGCCCACCGGGTCTCTGCCCACCGACGCAGACCTCGCCCGCTCGATCCTTCGCGGACTTCCGGGAACATCGATGCCCGCATTTCGAGACCTCGTGAATCGACGAGACGTGGTGGACCTGGTGGCCTGGGTCAAGACGTTCAGTCCGCGCTGGAAGGAAGAGCTGGTGGACGACCCCATCGACATCCCGGCACCGCCGCCGGCGACGCCCGCGTCCGTGGTTCGCGGTCGCGAACTGTATACCGATCTTCAGTGCGGGAAGTGTCACGGCGAAGATGGTTCTGGCAACGGCTGGGGAACGAAAGAAGACTTTCGCGATGCGCTCGGACGCATTGCAGAGCCTCGAGATCTTCGGCAAGGCATTTATCGTTCCGGAACGCGACCTCAAAATCTTTATCGAAGTCTCGTCACCGGTCTCGACGGTTCTCCAATGCCTGCGTACGAAGACACGCTCTCGCCGGATGAGGTGTACAGCCTGGTGGACTACGTCGTGTCTTTGGACAGGGGCAGTAGCATCTGGCGGTGGTTGTCGCGTTCGCCGCGCTGGTATGAGCCCGGCGACGTACAGCTGAAGCGAGACGGACGTTAGGAGACGAGATGGGCAAGGTCGATCGGCGAGAAACGATGCACCGGTTGGCATGGGGGCTCGTCGCCACATCCAGCGGCACCGCCGCGGCCGCGTCGACCGCCCTTTTTTTTCCAAGAGTTCGCTACCGAGAGCCGTCCGAAGTGGTCGTGGGGAATCCGGGTGACTATCGAATCGGAGAGGTCTCGGAGCGAGCTTCCCGGAACCAGCGGTTCGCGGTGATTCGTGACGAACGCGGATTGTATGTCGTGTCGTCGGTGTGCACCCATCTTGGTTGTATCGCGCGTTGGCAACCGAGCCAGGGGCAATTCAAGTGCTTCTGCCACGGCAGTGGCTTTCGTCGGGACGGCGTTCCCTTCGAGGGTCCGGCATCGAGACCTTTGGAGCGGCTGAAGGTGAGGTACGATCGTGAAGGCCGCGTGGTCGTGGATACCGCGGTTCGATTCCGGGGTGAACGTGGTGAATGGGAACGAGAGGGTGCCTGGCTCCCGTTCATCAGGGAGTGATGGAGAAGAAGGTCATGCAGCGTCCCAAGGCCGAATCGATGGTTCGAGAAGTCAAGGAGTCGATCTTCCGTGTTCCCGGGCCAGATACTCCCCGAAATCGAATCCTCCGAGTGACGGATACGGTTTGGCTTCATCTTCATCCAGCCAAGGTTCGTCGGCATGGGACGAAGTTGAGCTACACCTGGGGCGCAGGTGGACTATCGTTTCTTCTGTTCTTGGTCACGGTGGTAACCGGCGTCGTGCTCATGTTCGTGTATCGACCAACCCTCGAGCATGCCTATCTCGACATGAAGGCGCTCGACTTCGACGTTCGTTTTGGAATGTTCAATCGAAACCTACATCGATGGGCGGCCCATCTCATGGTCATCATGGTGTGGGTCCACATGCTGCGGGTCTTCTTGACGGGATCCTACAAAGGGCCTCGAAAGTTCAACTGGGTAGTTGGCGTTTTTTTGCTCACCCTCACCATGCTCCTTTCCTTCACCGGTTATCTGCTTCCTTGGGACCAGCTTTCGATGTGGGCGGTTACGGTGGGGACCAACATGGCGGCTGCTACGCCCTTCCTTGGACATGAGGGCCCGTTCGCCGACTGGACCGGAGTGACAGAAGACAGCGACATTCGAGCCTTGTTGTTGGGAGATTCCGTGGTGGGGAGTGCGGCTCTGCTCCGATTCTATGTTCTGCACTGCATCTTTCTGCCTCTATTGTTGATGTTCGGCTGCATTCTTCACTTTTGGCGCGTACGAACCGATGGCGGTATCAGTGGGCCGGAGGTTCCGACCGGGCCAGCTGGTGCCGAACAGGATGGGAGGGCTCATGAGCCCAACATTCCTCCACAATCTTCTTAAGCCCGACAACATCGCAGCCCTGCTGCTTCTGCCGATCTTCTTGGGCGTCTTTCTGTGGTGGTGGCGACAGGCAGCGCGGAACGATGCTCGTATCGAGTCGGGTGGTCTGGAGGCATTGGCAGACACGATGCGAGGACCGGTACCCCCCGCCCAGCGTGCTCTTGGATTCGACGATAGGGAGAGAGTCCACACCTGGCCGTACCTTCTTCGAGTCGAACTCGTCGTCAGTCTGGCCTGCATGACGATCTTGACGGTGTGGTCCATCTGCATCGATGCACCACTCGAACAAGAGGCAGATCCGAATCGCACCCCGAATCCGAGCAAAGCACCCTGGTACTTTGTGGGGCTTCAGGAGATGCTGGTGTACTTCGACCCTTGGATCGCGGGCGTGGTTCTTCCGCTCCTCATCATCGTGGGACTCGCGGCGATCCCATACCTCGACCCCAACCCGGAGGGCAGCGGATACTACTGCTGGAAGTCGCGGCGGATCGCCCTTTCGTTGTTCTGGCTCGGTTTCGCGCTGTGGCTGGTCTTGATCGTCGTGGGCACCTTCTTTCGTGGCCCGGGATGGAACTGGTTTTGGCCGTGGGAGACTTGGGATCCGCACCGGCACGGAATCGGCGCGCGTCGAGACTGGGTCGACCTCTTCGGTATGACAGATCCTTGGCTTCGCTTCATCGGGGGAGGCCTCACCATATTGAGCTACTACGCGCTCGGAGGCCTGTTGTGGTGGCGCCTTCGGAAGACGCCAGAGGGTCGGGCGATGGGCCGAGGCCGTTTCTTCGTCGCGGCGTTCTTGGCGCTCACCATGGGAGGTCTCGTCCTGAAGATGATGCTTCGACTCGGCCTGGGGGTTCAGTACGTCTGGGTCACGCCGTGGTTCAGCCTATGAGCCGGAAACGCAGAAACCAGGCGCGCAGCGTGGAGTCCATCCGTTTTGGGGGGTGGTTTCTCTTGTTCGCGGGGTTGTGGACCGGGGTGACGGCATGGGTGGTCGTGGACGAAATGGTCACGCGGAGGCCGTGGGTTTCGATTCGAGCCGCCTTCAATGAGCAGGCCGAAGCGCGCGGTGTACCCGATGTCCCGATTCAGCTGGAGCAGGTCTCCAACTCGGAACTTGGCATCATCGATCGGTGCACCACGTGTCATCTGGGCATTGATCGCCCCGAGTTTGCGGACGCGCCCCAGCCCCATCGAACACATCCCCGACTCGACGAGCTCCTGGGACCGCACCCACCTCGAACCTACGGCTGTACGGTCTGTCATCAGGGGCAGGGCATGCAGACGAAGGGAGTAGCTGGCACTGAATTCGCGCATGGTCTCGACGACCCGTACTGGGAAGAGCCACTTCTATCGGGCCCCTTCGCCGAGTCGACATGCGTCACCTGTCATGTCGTCGACCACGCCGCGGCGGTGGCCCCGGTGTTTGGACGCGGACGCCAGTTGTTCGAGGAACTTCGATGCACGGGGTGCCATCAGCATCGATTCGCCGCCCGACCCGACGAAAGGACACCGTCTGAGGGGCCTCCACTGAACTGGACGCGCGTCAAGCAATCGCCGGAATTTTTGCAGGCCTGGCTTCGCTCGCCGCGAGAGATTCGGCCCCAAACTCGAATGCCGGACTCGTGGCCGGAACCGGTCGGACCAGACTTTGGTCCGTTACCGGAAGGCCATCCTGCGCTCGCGGAATGGAGGACCTCGCGACGGGAGGAGGCTGAGGCGATCTCGGCTTATCTCGGCAGTCTCGCACCCCGCTTCGAACTTCCATCCGCTCCGCCGGGCGGAGACAAAGGTCGTGGGGAGGTGCTCTACCGAAACCTTGGTTGCACCGGATGTCACGACCGCCTCGCGCAGGAAAGCGGACCGTCGGAGCAGCCGTCCTTTCTCACGGGTCCCGAGCTGCTCCGGATTGGAGAGAAGGCTTCACGGGCATGGATGTACGCATGGCTCGAGAATCCAAAAGCGATGTGGCCGAACGCGCGAATGCCCGACTTCCACTTGAGCGAATCCGAACGACTCGATCTGGTGGCCTATCTGGAGGGACTTCGAGCCCCAGGTGCGCCCGCTGCAGCAGGTACTGCCGCAGACTGGCCCGGGGACCCCGATCTCATTCGACGAGGAGAAGCCTTGGTCCGCCGCTTGGGATGCTACGGGTGTCACGAGATTCCGGGCTTCCAGCGGTCCGGTATGGCAGGACCGACCTTGGAGGGATTCGGGGACAAGACACCCGACCTCCTCGATTGGGGCCACGTGACGCCACCGGACGGCGTGGCGCCTCTCCCCGCGTGGACCCGGATCAAGTTGTCCTGGCCCCGAGCGATGGATCGCGAAGGGGTCGGTCTGGTGATGCCGAAGAACGCCCTCTCACCGGAAGACGAGACGGCCCTCACGACGTTCGTTCTCTCGGACCGGAGAAGGGCGGTTCCCACCGCCTACCGTCCGACGTGGAGCCGCCAAAAGGTCGCGGTGGCCAAGGGTGAAAAACTGCTCAGCCAGCTCGGATGCCGGGGCTGTCACGAGATCGGCCGGGTCGAGGTCCCCCACCATGACGAGGACGGTGCGCTCATGTGGACGGACATCCATCCGCGAGGCGGCGCCATTCGGGCCCTCTACGAAGGGGTCCACCTGGCGCCTCCGTCTCTGACATTTGCCGGCATGAAGCTGCGATACCCGTGGGCTTTCGAGTATCTCTTGGAGCCGACCACCATCCGACCGTGGCTACCGGGTCCCATGCCCCAGTTCGGTCTCGCGCCCGAGCAGGCGGAGACGTTGGTGGGCTATTTCGCCGCCGCAGATGCGCAACCCTTCCCGTTTCGTTCTCGGGAAGTCGTCGAGCTCGAAGACGGAGATTTGGACGACGCGATTTGGCTCTTCCGAGAGATGCAGTGCCTCAAGTGTCATCCGTCGGAAGGGTTCGAGGGTGATCCGGCCCAGCTGGCCCCGGACCTGGCCTATGCCTTCCGGCGCCTTTCGCCTGAATGGATGCGACAATGGTTTTTGGATCCACAAGGGCTGCAGCCCGGAACCCAAATGCCCACGTATTTTCCGCTGTTGGATGACGACGACCCCACGAGTTACACGACTCCGTACCCCGAGCGACTGGACGGAGACGTGCTCCGACAGGTTGAAGCGCTCGTCGCGTTGACCTTGGCCTACGGATGGGACAGCGACATTCGCGAGCGACTTCGATCGGATACGGAAGGAGGAAATCGATGAATCGATGTGTGTTTGTTAGCGTGGCGTTCTGCTTAGCCGGACCGAGCGCATGGGCGTACGAGACGGCACCGGTGAAAGACGGCGCAACGGTCACTGGCCGGGTCACGCTGTCGGGAACCCCGGCGCAGCCCGAGCGAGCCAAGTTTCCACAGGCCCTGGCGACACCGGACCGAACGCTCTGCGATACGAAGCGTCCGCTCATCACGCCCTTTTACGATACCGGTCCTGAGGGCGAGCTGGCCCATGTGGTGGTGTGGATCGAGGGTGTGAGGGCGGGAAAGCCGCTGACCCGGAGCCAAGGCTCGATGATCAACGAGGACTGCCGGTTTCTTCCCCACGTTCAGACCCTCGATGTCGGAGCGAAGGTGCAGGTCGAGAACCAGGACCCCATCTTCCACAACACTCACGCCATCTATCAAGACCAACCCATCACCGCGTTCAACCTCGGAATGCCGCGCAAGGGGCAGGTCGCCCTGAAGCGGATACGACGTCCCGGTACATTGAAGATCCAGTGCGATGCTGGCCACACCTGGATGCGAGCCTGGATCCACGCTTTTCAGCATCCCTACCACGACGTGACAGGTGCAGATGGCCGCTTCGAAATCGCCGACGTCCCGGCCGGTGAATACGTTCTCCATTTCTGGCACGAAAACTCCGGTACGCTCACCCGTCCCCTAGCCTTGGCCGCCGGCGGAACCTCCGAGCAAGAAGCGACGTTCGAAGCCAAGCCACTCCCGAAAGCGCACGCCGAAGGGATCCATTGATGGTGAGTCCGGCCCAGCCGAACACCGACCTGCCCGGTGACGGCTGGCGGATGGAGGTGGACCGCCTGATCGAGGTTCACGTAGACGACCTGTTGGGTCTTCTGCTCGACATCAATCAATCCTTCGGATTTCTCCCTCGGAACGTGCTGGCGTACGTCTCGGACAAGCGAGGTGTACCGGTGGTTCGCCTGTTCGGGATCGCGTCGTTCTATCGAACCTTCCGGTTGGAGCCACGAGGGCGCCATACCATCAGCGTGTGTCAGGGGACCGCGTGCCATGTGGCCGGTGGCGCATCGCTGGCCTCGGCTCTGACCAGGCGATTGGGTGTCGAGCCCGGACGGACCGCTCCGGATGGAACATTCACCCTGGAGTCGGTCGCCTGCATCGGTTGCTGCTCCCTGGCTCCGGTGATCCAATTGAATGGAGAGACGCGAGGACGCGTGAAGAACGCGGAACTTCTTCGGATGGTTTCGACGCTTCAGGCGGAGACATGAACGTCGTTCGGATCGGCATGGGAAGCTGTGGTCTCGCTGCGGGGGCGCAGTCCGTCTGGACGAAGACCGAGGCTTGGTTGTCCGAACACGGGATCGTCGCTGGTCTGCGGGAGGTCGGATGTTCGGGCCTCTGTCATCGAGAGGTCATGCTGGAGATCGAGGAGGCCGGTAGGCCTTCTCTCCTGTATGGCGATGTCACGCCCGAGAACGTAGCGGGTATCCTTTCCGGCCATTTTCTCCAACGTCGACCGGTCGAGGCTCGATTGATCGGAACCGACGGTCGGCTCCAAAGTGCGCTTCACGGTCAAACTCGAATCGCTTCCCGGAACTGCGGACGCATCGATCCCAGTTCTTTGGAGGACTATTTGGCGCGGGGTGGGTTTCGAGCCCTCGAGCAGGCCTTCGACATGGGTGCAGCGGCGGTGCGGAGGCTGGTCGAGCGCTCCGGACTTCGGGGGCGGGGCGGGGGTGGCTTTCCCACCGGGCGAAAATGGGAACTCGCGGCTTCCTCGCCGGATCCGGTGCGCTTCGTGATCTGCAACGCGGACGAAGGGGACCCCGGGGCGTTCATGGACCGAAATCTGGTCGAGAGCGACCCGTTCTCGGTCATCGAAGGACTGATCATTGCCGGGCTGTCGATCGGGGCCCAGCGAGGTTATGTCTATGTTCGCCACGAATATCCGAATGCCCTGGCACGGATGCAGCAGGCCATCCTGGAGGCGCGTTTTCGAGGGCTTCTAGGCCGTGATGTGGCTGGTCGCGGCTGGGATTTCGATGTCGAGATTCGGCGCGGTGCCGGAGCATTCGTATGCGGCGAGGAGACGGCACTCATCGCATCGATAGAAGGCCATCGTGGCCTTCCGGTACTCAGGCCGCCATTTCCCACCGAGCAAGGACTGTTTGGACATCCCACGTGCATCAACAACGTCGAGACGTTGGCGACGGTGCCGTGGATCGTCGAGCACGGAGTCGACGCGTTTCGCGCCCATGGAACCGCGTCCAGTCCGGGCACGAAGGTGTTCTGTTTGGCGGGGGACATCCGTCGGGGAGGAATGGTGGAGGTTCCGATGGGCGTCTCACTCCGCTATGTGCTGGAGGACTTGGGGGGTGGAGGCGAACGCCCCCTGAAGGCGGTGCAGATCGGGGGTCCTTCCGGTGGGTGTATACCGGCCGAGCTCTGGGACACACCCATCGACTACGAAGCGCTTTCCGGGCTCGGCGCAATGTTGGGCTCGGGCGGATTGGTCGCCATGCACGAAGGTCGATGCATGGTGGACGTCGCGCGATTCTTCATGACGTTCATGGCTCAGGAGTCCTGCGGCAAGTGCACCGCGTGCCGAGAGGGAACGGTCCGTCTAGCCGAGATCCTCGAGCGCATCTGCCAAGGCGGTGGGGAGCAGGAAGACTTGCAGCTGCTGGAGAGACTGAGTGGCCACGTCGAAGCGGCATCGCTGTGTGGTTTGGGCCGGAGCGCATCCAATCCGCTTCGGTCGACCCTGCGCTACTTCCGCTCCGAGTATGAAGCCCATATTCATGAAGGTCGATGCCCGGCGGGGACCTGCCATGCGCTGATCCGATATTCGATCGATGCACCGAATTGCGACGGATGCCAAGAATGCCTGAGGGCCTGTCCAGCCGATGCGATCCATCGACAACCTAGAGTGATCCCATTGTTGATCGACGACGAGGCGTGCATTCGCTGTAATGCCTGCCGGGAAGCGTGTCCCTTCGACGCGGTGAAGGTGTTTTCATGAGCGAAGTCTTTGAAGTGGTCGTGGATGGGCAGGCGACCTCGGTGCCGGCGACGGCATCCCTCCTCGATGCGGTTCGAGAGGCGGGTGTCTATGTCCCGGTTTTGTGTCA
Source organism: Myxococcota bacterium (assembly GCA_050331295.1). Lineage (GTDB taxonomy): Bacteria > Myxococcota > Kuafuiibacteriia > Kuafuiibacteriales > Kuafuiibacteriaceae > Kuafuiihalomonas. Next base: position 296,934 of record JBHJGZ010000002.1, read on the forward strand.
TGACCCACGCCTGAAGCCGCAAGGAAGCTGCGGCATCTGCATGGTCGAAGTCTCTCGAGGCGGAGAGTGGAGACAGCAAGCTGCTTGTGCAACGAAGGTCGCACCTCATCTCGAGGTTCGAACCCAGTCCGAACATTTGGACCAGTCTCGTCGATGGACGATCGAGCTGCTGTTCTCGCATCACAGCCGGGCGGCCCGCTTTCACCCGGAGCGGGTCGGACAAGGCAAGAAGCCGCCCCTGGTTTGTGCATGTCAGGGGCACCGAACGTGTGCTCTTAGAAGTCTCTGTCTCGAGGCCGGCGCCGATCCTGACCACCTGGGGCGCCGTAAGCTCGAAGACCCACCGATCGAGCTCAGGTCGGGCATCGAGCTCGAGATGAGCAAGTGCGTGCGCTGTGATCGGTGCGTTCGTATTTGCCGAGAGGTGGCGTCGGTGGAGGCGTTGAGCTTCATGCGCCGAGGCCATGAGACGACGCTGGTCTACGCACGGCCGGTCGACGCCGAGCGAGGGGCCAGGTGTGACGCCTGTGAAGCTTCCGGCGCTCTGTGCATCGATACCTGTCCAACCGACGCGCTTCATCCGCCCCGGGGGAAGAAACTGAAGGTTCTCTGAGGCATGCCGTTCACGATCCACCATGCGTGTACCGGATGTACCGCTTGTGCGCTTCAATGTCCGACCGCCGCCATCAGCGGCGAGCCCCATCATCTACACGCCATTCGGCCGGAGCTTTGCATCGAGTGTGGTGTGTGCGGCATGGTCTGTCCCGAGGACGGCGCGGTCCACGATGGCGAAGGACGTCCAGCGATTCACATTCCGCGAAGTCTCCGGCCAAAACCGGTTTTCGACCCCGAGTCTTGCAATGGATGTGGCGCCTGCGTGGATCGCTGTCCGTTCGGTGTCATCGAGCTGGAAGGTCCTCCGTTCCGAGGCGCGGCGATTCTTCGTCACCCCGACGCGTGCGTGAGCTGCGGTGAGTGCGAAGCGGCATGCAGCAAAGGGGCGGTACGCCTTTTCCCATTGCATGGATGAGTGCCGCCGAACCTGCTCCAACCACTCCTTTTTTTGTTGCGGACTCTGGGCGCTGGATTGCATAGAGCGAACCGCCCGTGATGAAGCGAAGGCGACCCTCCATATGCTGCCTTTTCAGCGTGAGCGTTTGCTTCTTTGCGAAAGCAGCCCACGCGGAAGAGGTCGAGCCACTGAGACCGAGCTGGTGGGACCGTCGTCCGCCCGACTTGGAAGACCAGAAACTCGATTGGATCCGGTTCTCGGCCAATGAGTGGATCAACGGAGAACTGCTGGAGCTTCGGGACAACGTCTATCAATTCGACAGCGACTATTTTGGCGAGAAGAGCATCGATGCCGAGGACGTAGCCGGAGCCTGGTTGGGCACGAGCCATATCGTACTATTCGAAGACGGACAGGTCTGGATCGGAACCGGATGGATCGATGAGCAGACCGTCCACATCGACGGCTCGGGTGAACGGCCGCGAAGCGGACTCCTGTCCATATTGCGGAGCACAAAGAGTGAGATTCAGCGTTGGGCTCTGGAGGCCTCGGTCGGCATCAATGCCCAGTTCGGGAATACCGACCAACAAGGACTCACCGTCACCACGCTCCTCAAGCGGACCGGGAATCGAAGCCGGCTCGAGTTCGATTTCCTCAGCACCGTCGCTCGAGCGGACGGGGAGCTGACCGCCAATCGGCAGCGCCTTGCGACGAGTATCGACTACTTGCTCACGAGAGAAATCTTCCTCATTCCTTTTACTGGAACGTTCTCCATAGATGAATTTCAGAACATTCTGTTCCGGGCCCAACCCGGCTCGGGCCTGGGGTGGCACATCGTTGACCACCGTGATTTCTCGCTCGACGTCCAAGCCGGCCTTGCCTACCAGTTCACGCGGTTCGATTCGGTTCCGGTGGGCGACAATCGAGACGACCAGAACTTTGGCTTCTTCGGCGCTCTCGTCGTCGAATGGGACATCACCAACGACATCGAACTGGATACCAGACACGAGACGTTCGGCGCCGTGATCGATCCGGGGCAGAGTACTCTCCTGAATCGAGCCACGCTGAGCATCGACCTTATCAGCGTCTTCGATCTGGATACGTCGGTGATTCACAATCGGGTCTTCGACCCTCCTGCCAACGTCGATGGCTCGGTCCCAGCGAAGGACGATGTCACCCTCACCATCGGACTTTCGCTCTCCCTCGGCGACTGAGGAACACCGCATCATGGCGGCAGCGCTTCGGGTTGTCGAACGTAGGACGTGAGGGTGCGCGGCGACGTCTGGAGCTTGAGTTCGTTCAGCGCGATGCCGGCGCCCAGTTGAATGGCCGCATTCTCCAGTTCTCCCGTCAGACCCCAGATGGCGCCGGCCGCCGCCAAGTTGAGCACGATGCCCGCCACCCTCGGGAACCAGCCGCGTTGAGCACGCTCGTTGGCCGCGAGTTCTCGAACCAACCGTTTCTTGGCCGCGATCCTCGAACCGTCGTCGTCGGGATAGAGCTGGTCGATGAGTTTTCGTTCCGAAACGGCCTTCAGGCTCCCGATGGGCTGAAACACCGAATAGAGGAGTCCGGCTGCCGGAGGTACCAGACCGAACAGGCGCGTCGTACGTTGGTCTCCATCGGTGACGCCTGCGACGGTCCCCTGGGCCGCGACGTTCGCGCCGTATATGCCGATCCAGGAGTAGTGCCAGCTTCGGGCCTTGGATCGGCTTTCCGAGAGCACCGCGTTCAGCTCTTGCTCTTCGGGGCGGAGCGGGTGCTCCACTTGAAGCTGGGAAACACAAACTAGGGATAATAGCAGAGCAGTCATCTTTACCTCGGCGCTCACGCCTTGACAGCGTCTACCTCTGACAGTAGCTAGACGGTGTCAAGGCTTGACGCTGTCAATATGAGGAGAAGAACATGGGAACGAAAAGATTCGCGATTGCGGGACTGTTTCTGGTTTCGCTAACCGCTGCGACGGATACCGAGTCAACAGGCTCAACCGGCGCGGAGCTCACAGTTAAGCTCCTGGATGTGGATCCGGGTCGAGGAGGGACCTTGCGCTGTGGTGTCTATGATTCGGAGGACGGTTTTCCGATGAAGCCGGAGGCTGCAATACAGCGGGTGACCGCGAAGCCCCGGCCCGGCGTCAACGAGAGCATTTTTCGTCTGCCGTCCACTGGGACCTACGCGGTGGCGTGCAACCACGATGAAGATGACAACGGGAAGACGAACAAGAATCTCTTCGGCGTACCGACCGAAGGGTGGGGCACCAGCAACAACGTGAGGCCTCGGCTTCGGGCGCCGAAGTTTGAGGAGAGTCGGTTCGTGATGACGTCAACCGTGCACGAGATCAGCATCCGGATGGGCTACTGATGGCCATCCATCTCAAGAGTCGCTACGGACCGTGGGCCGTCGTAACGGGGGCTTCGGACGGCATCGGACGCGAAACGGCGTTGAAGCTGGGCGCGTCCGGGATCAATCTGGTTTTGGTCGCACGACGAACGCCTCGACTCGAGGCCCTGGCCCTGAAGGTCGAGCAAGCGCATGGCGTCCGGACGAGGGTCTTGAGCCTCGACCTCAGCCGTTCCGAGTCCGTGCAGCAGCTGCTCGATGAGACGAAGGATCTCCCGGTGGGACTCCTGATCGCGGCCGCCGGCTATGGAGGCTCGGGTCGGCTGGTGGACGCCGAGGTCCATCGGGAGCTCGAGATGGTGGATGTGAACTGTCGGGCGGTCCTCCAGCTGACCCACGGCTTCGCGCAGCGCTTCATGAGGCAGAAGCGCGGAGGTATCGTGCTGTTCAGCTCCATCGTCGCGTTTCAGGGGGTTCCGCGGGCGGCCAACTATGCGGCCACCAAAGCCTATGTGCAGTCTTTGGCCGAGGGACTCCGCCCCGAATTGGCTCCGCATGGGGTTGATATTCTGGTCAGTGCTCCAGGGCCGGTCCGGAGCGGCTTTGGGGATCGAGCAAACATGCGGATGAACAATGCCATGAGTCCTTCTCGGGTCGCGGTCGGGACCCTCTCCGGGCTGGGCCGCCGCGGCGTCGTTCGGCCCGGATTCCTCTCGAAATTTCTGGAGTTCGGCCTGTCCATGTTGCCGCGTTCGCTAAGGGTACGGGTTCTCCAAGCCGTGATGCATGGTATGACTCGACATCAGGTTGCGCGGGAGCCCACGACTTCGCCCTCAAGTATGTCTTGAGCGCAACCGCGCTTTCGGCGCACTGTGGTACATGTGGATGTCCGTCGCTTGATCCTGGACCACGCCGTGGAAGCAGTGGCCGAGCACGGCGTCCGTGGCGTCAGCTTTCGTGATGTAGCCCGGAGGGCCGGCGTGAGTCATCAGGCGCCTTACCACCATTTCGGGAGCCTCCGGGGCATCATGGAAGAGGTGGCGAGAGAAGGATTCTCGAGCCTTTCCGCGTCGATGAGGAAAGCGGCCAGCAACAAGGAAGACCCCCTCGATGCGCTCCACGCCATTGGGCTGGCCTATGTCCGCTTCGCCATCAAGAACGTGGGACACTTTCGAGTCATGTTTCAGCAGGCGCTGGTGGACATCCACGACCTCGAGATCGAGTCGGCGATCGAGACATACACGGTGCTCGAGGAAGTGGCGGAACGTGTATCAGATGCCAATGGGCCAAGCTTCTTGGACGCCGAAACCCTGGCGCACCTTTGCTGGTCGACGGTTCATGGTCTTGCCACGCTGCTCGTCGAGCAGTGTCTCCAGAAGAAGAGTCAGCGCGAGATGAACGCAGAGATTCGAAGCGTGCTGGAGGGACTGACTCAGCTGTTGAAGCACTCGGCGGACCGTCGCTAGGTGATCGAAGAATTCCTTTCCTGGGTATGGGAAGGCTGGATGGCGCGACAACCCCACGACAACCATGCTCCTCCCTCACTCCCCATGACTCCGCGCTACGGGATCGACCCCGGTGTCTCGCGAGGTCGAGCGTCGGCCCGACGGGGCGGCGTCCTAGGGGAAGGGCCACGCTCCGCCCCGAGCCCCGACTTGGGCGGACCCGTTCAAACGAAACCGGAGACGGACCTCGAGATCCGAAAAGAACGGTGCTGCAAGAGAACATCGAGGGCTGGGTCGGCACGCCTTACAGGTTTGGAAGCAAACGTCGCCGAAACGAGGGGATCGATTGTTCCGGCTTTTTCGGAGCCGTTTTCTTGGAGACCTTCGAGATCCACGTTCCGCGCACCACCCGGCGGCTGGCCAAAGATGGCGCTTCGGACTGGCGCGCTGATCTGGTTCCTAGACCTCGTGTTCTTCGACGTTTCTCGACGGGGTCGGGTCACCCATGTGGGCGTTTACATGGGGAAGGGATCCATCGCTCATGCATCGACCCGCAAAGGTGTTTCGTATGCCGAGCTCACCGGAAAATGCTGGAGGCCGCGCCATCACGGTGCGCGGCGACACCTGCCTCGAGCCCCCGAGACGCTCTAGACGCCAGGAGCAATGACCGAGGACCGACGACTGTCCGGTGGGGTTGCGGGCAGAAGCCGCGTCCCAGTCAGGAATCTGCGCCCTCGACAAGCTCGGGCGCTTCGTCTCATGCTCGCGGGAACGCATCATGGTTGTTTTTGCATAAGTGTTGCATCTAGCCGGGCCATGAACTATGCGACTCGAGTGCTTTGGGCCACATCCTGGGGCTTAGCCAGCATGACTCCAGTGCAGGTGGACGCAGCGTGTACGGCGCCCCTTTCCGGAGTGGTGATCAACGTCGGAACCCTAGAACCGGTCTCCGACGTCGTGGTGAGGGCCGTACCCAGTACGGACGGCAGCTCACTGCAGTGGGGGGCGGTCACCTCGGCGGATGGTTCGTTCTCAATGTCGGTCCCGTGCGACGCATGGGTAGAGCTCGAGTTCAGCAAGGCCGGTTTCGTGCCCCACGCAGAGCGCTTTCGGGTGGACCGGGACGGTGCCCAGCACGACATCTATCTTCTTCCCGGAGAGGCACAGGCGGTCAGCATACAGGGTCACGCCATCCACGATGCGGAGCTGCATCCGCGGGCGGCCCACGTCCTGGATGACGAAGATCTTCAAGAAGTCCGTGGCCGAGATCTCGCCGGGAGTTTGCGAGAGCTGCCAGGGATCAGTGTCCTCGGGTCGGGGGCGGTGAGCAAGCCCATCATTCACGGTCTCACGGTAGACCGGCTCCTTATTTTGCAAGACGGGGTACGGCTCGAAAGCCAAGACTGGGGTCTCGACCATCAGCCGGAAGTGGATCCCTTCGGTGCCCACACCATTACTGTCACCAAAGGAGCAGACGCGGTTCGATACGGGCCCGGAGCGATCGGAGGGGTCATCGCTTTGGAGCCGGCGCCGTATCCGGAAGAGCCGAGCGTCGTCGGCGTGGGGAACACGGTGGCAATCGTCAACGGTCGCGGTGGGGCGGGAAACGCGAGCGTGCAAACCCGCTTTCCGGGCGGAGCAGACGCGTGGGCCGCGCGCGCTCAATTCAGCTACCGCCGGGTGGGTGCGAGCGACGCACCCGACTACGTGCTCGACAATACGGGGGAAGAAGTCCTGGGTTTTTCGGCGGGTGTTGCGTGGGACCCAAACCCACGGACTCGGATCGAAATCTCCGGTCGAGGATATCGGTCAAAATATGGTGTATTCACCGATATATCGGTTTCCAACTTCGATCAGTTCGAGTTCGCGTTCACGAGTCCACAACCCCAAAACGTAGAGCTCTTTGGTTTCGATTACGATTTTGACCGACCATTCGCACAAGTGGAACACTATCAGGGAAAGATTTCTTTCACTTTCGAGTTGAGCGATAAGGTTCGCTTCGAGTCATTTTATTCTTATCAATTTGACGACCGACGTGAGTTCGAAATCGTTCGGGGAAGTCTCGGGGATTCCGCTCAAGGTGCCTTCGACCTGGGCACCCACTTTCTCGACGCCCATCTCGATGTCCAGCTCGGCGATTGGAGCGTCGAAGGGGGAATGCTCCTGACTGCCGCCTTCAACGACTATGAGGGCGTCCGCTTCATCCCGGACTACGAAAAGTGGGGAGCTGCTGCCTACGGCATCGTCCACCTGTACAGACCGAGCTTCGAGATCGAGGCAGGGGTGCGCGTCGATTTTGAGACCTTCGACACGATTCGCGCGGGCGTCCTTCAAGGTGTGGCCGGCGGTCCTCGGACGCAGCTTCCCGACGAGATCAATCGGTTGAATTACTTCAATGTGGTTGGGTCCCTCGGCGGTGTCTACCGTTGGTCCAATGGCTTGTCGTTGAGGGGACAAGTGGCGAGCGCGGTTCGGAATCCGGCTCCCAATGAGCTTTTCGCGGACGGCCCCACCGTAGGAACGCCGGGGCTCCAGATAGGCGATCCTGACCTCGACCCCGAGATCACGGTGAATCCGCAGGCTACCCTGCAGTATGAATCCAGGAGAGTCCGGGCCGAAGCCACCGGATACGCCCAATTCATCCCGGGCTACATCTACCTGGTTCCGGCCATTGACGAGAATGGTGAGCCCATCCTGAGTCGACAGAGTCGGGGTGACATTCCCGCTTTCAATTACCTTCAGGTCGACGCACTCTTCTACGGCGCGGACTTGGATCTCACGCTGTCGCCCGTGCGGTGGTTCGAGCTTCGCGCCACCGGCGCTCTGGTTCGAGCTCGAGACATCGAGAACGACAGTTTTCTGGTATACGTGCCGCCGGACAACCTTCGGATTCGAGGAACGCTGCGTCTCACCCCCATCGACACTCTGCGCAGTCCCTATCTTTATGGGGAAGGACTGCTGGTGAGACGCCAGACGCGATTCGATATTAATGCCGATTTTACCCCGCCGCCGGACGGTTATGCGCTCTTGAACGCAGGAGCAGGTGTTGGATTAAATTTCGGCCGCCGAGAAATTTATCTTGATATCGAGGGGACGAATCTCTTGAATCAAACCTATCGGAACTACCTGAGTAGGCTTCGATACTTCGCCGATGAGCCCGGAGTTGAGGTGTTCATTCGGCTGACGATACCATTTCAGGCATCGCTCTAAGAAAGGGAGGAAACAATGAAGACAATCATCAATCAGTGGATGTACGGAACATGCTTGGTCGCTGCGTCGCTCGTGGCGGGCGTCGGGTGCGGAGAAGACGACGACAACGGAAGCGATGACGACAACGAGGAGGTCGAACTCATAACCACCTTGACCTTGACGTTCGCCCCGCCGACGGGCGCTCCTGTGTCCTTCGAGTTTTTCGACCCCGACGCCGGGGGGTCACAGCCAGGCACCGCTGACATGATCGTTCTGGACGCGGACACGACCTACACCCTGACCCTCGAGTTGACTGATGAAATCAACGATGAGGACATCACCGAGGAGATCATGGAGGAAGACGACGAGCATCAGTTCTTCTTCTTCGGCGACGCGGTCGATTCGCCCACCGAAATGGACGGAAGCAACATCCTCGTCACCGTCGACTACGCCGACATGGACGACAATGGTCTTCCGGTGGGCCTCACGTCGAACGTACAGGCCGGCTCGGCCGGTGGACCGGTTACGGATGGCTTCTCGGTTCAGCTTCAGCACCAGCCCCCGGTCAACGACATGGCGGTCAAGACCGCAAACTCCGGCATTATGGACGGAGACACCGACATCCTCGCCACGTTCGACATCGAACTAGAGTAGCCCTGCCGACCAGTAGCCCTGCCGTCCGGACTCCGCCAGGAGCGGTTGCCCCGGTTTGACGGCCAGTGTCCTCGGCCGCATCGTACAATGGGTCCCGGCCTTGAATCGGCCGGCGCCCCGACCACGATGAACAGATTCCTGTGCGCGTACACGTTCATGACCGCCTGTTGGGTAGGGAGCGGGGTCGCGTGGGCCGACGATGAGTCGGCGAAGCGCGAGCTGACGGAAGAGTCCCTCACCGCGCCCGAACCCCTGGACCCGTTGGGCCGTGATTCGCCCCGCGGCGCGATCCTCGGATTTCTGGAGGCGGCGCGGGAGCCCGATTTCGAGAAGGCGGCGAGATACTTGGATCTGCGCGGCTTTCCGAACACGCGAGGGCCTGAACTCGCGCGTCGATTCAAGGTGGTCCTGGACCGAAACCTTTGGGTGGAACTCGACGAAGTCTCTCCCGATTGGAACGGAAAACAGGAAGACCGTCTGCGACGCTTCAGAGACCGGATCGGCGTAATCGACAGTCAGCATGCTGGCCGCATGGAGGTGATCCTGGCCCGGCGAGCCTACGAAGGATCTCGGCCGGTTTGGAAGGTCGCGCGGGAGACCGTCGCCCGAGTCGACGACTTCTATGCCGAGTATGGCTACGGCGTTCTGGACTCCGTGCTCGCGAAACTTCCGCTGACGGTCACCGAACACCAGGTCCCGGTTGTCGAACTTCGCACGTGGCAGCTGGTGGCGGGGGTCTTGCTGGCCTTTCTTTCGGCCGCGCTGGCCTTTGTAGCGGCGGCGGTCCTGCTCGGGATCTCGAGTTTGGCGCTACGGGCGCGAGGCAGGAAGCTGGATGTCGAGCTTCGGCGTGCGCTGGCGCCGCCGCTCCGACTTTTGATCGGCACGGGACTCTTCGTGTGGGGGTTCAGTCATCTGTCGCTTCCGACGCTCCCCCAGCGTTTCGTAAACGCTCTCGGCCTCGGGGCCCTCGTCCTGGGGGCCCTCTGGCTAACGATTCGCGCCATTGACCAGGCCATCGCCGCATTGGATCGGCGCCTTGCTCGGCAGGGGCTCTCTCGCTTGCGCTCCCTGTTGCCGCTCGGGGGAGCCATCGCGCGTATCGTCGTGGTCGGTTTGGGAAGCGTGGTGGTCCTGGACAGCTTGGGAATCAATGTTGCCGGCATCATTGCCGGCCTCGGCATCGGCGGCTTGGCGGTGGCTCTGGCCGCGCAGAAGACCCTCGAGAATCTCTTCGGTGGATTGTCTGTGCTCGCGGACGAGCCCGTACGCATCGGCGACTTCTGCCGCATCGGCGACGTCGTGGGCTTTGTGGAGCGGATAGGTCTTCGCAGCACGCGGATTCGGACCCTCAACCGAACCTTGCTCGCGATACCCAACGCCGAGTTTTCGACCTCCCAACTCGAGAACTTCACCAAGCGAGACAAGATTCTCATCTTGATGACCTTTGGGGTTCGGTACGAAACGTCCCCCGACCAGATTCGGTTCATCCTGGCCGAAGTCCGTCGCATGCTCCTGAGTCACGCTCGCACCGATCCGGACCCGGCCCGGATCCGCTTTGTCGGCTTCGGGGCGTCGTCCCTCGATTTCGAGGTGTTTTGCTACGTCAACACCAGCGACTGGGGCACGTTCTTGGCCATTCGAGAGGATATCTACCTGCGCATCATGGATATCGTGCGAGACGCGGGGAGCAGCTTCGCCTTTCCCTCCCAGACCTTGTACATGGGCCGAGACGAGCGTCCGACGCCGGACGCGGTGGCCGAAGTGGAGAAAAGGGTGCAGGAATGGCGGGCCGGAGGCCAGCTTCCGATTCCCGACTTCAGTCCGGAAGCGCAGCAGCAGTTCCGAGGGACTCTGTCCTATCCCGACGACGGCTCGGTCTTGGCGCCCAAGCCACCGACCAACGGCGAACGGGTTTGAGCCCCCAAGGCCGCTATGAGTCCTGCGAAAGATGCGCGAGACCCGGCTAGGGATGAGCCGACAAGGGGTCGTGGTTCAGCGAGACCGCATGGGCCGGAATCAACGCGAGCTGCCCGTGGGATTCCTCGGCCAGACTGACCCATCCTTGCGCGGCCTTCCGGATGAAGTAGACGCGGTTTCGAACCCAGGCCAACGCTTCGAGGTCGAAATACCTCGCCTCGCGAACGAGTCCCGCCCTGAGCAACACGCGGCGCGCCATGGCCAAGAAGCGGATGGAAAGGTCCCCTGTGGATGTAGCGGCGGCCCGGACCATGTCCTTTTCTTCTTCCGTCAACGGCGCCTTCGCCAGGAGGAGGAGGCGCAGAAGACCGAGTCGGTCTTGATGAAGCGACACCTGAGCAAACTGAGCCATGACACGCCGGATCACCAAGCGCTTAGAGGGATTCGTTGGTCGCAATAGAAAGCGCTCGCCGTGGCTTCGAATCCATCTTCCTCCGTTCTTTTTGATGTGAGTCACATCTGGTCGCTCCGATGAATCCGGCCGACCGCCATCGGATGTCGGAGCGTGTCCAGAATCGGCTTCTCATCCTCGGCGGCGTTCCAGTTTCGGCGGATCAGCGCATGACCTTCACCGCCTGGCTGCGGCGGGGTTACCGCCCTTGTTTCGTCCCGGGGGGGCGGAGAGAGCCTCGTCAATCGCCTGGCCAAGGCTCACGATCCGCTCTACCTGGTCTCAGCCGGTCGAGAACGCGACGGGCGACGACTTCGCCGATGGCCAGGCAGGATGTGGCGGCCGGAGAGGGCGCATTGAGAACGTGGACACCGACCGGTCCGTCCTCGAACCGGAAGTCGTCGAGCAATTTGCCTTGCGCAGATATGGCCTGGGCTCGTACCCCGGCCCCTGCAGGAACCACGTCCGACAGCTCGATTTCTGGCACCAGGCGCCGGAGAGCAGAAACGAACGACGGAAAATAGCTGCTACGCCAAAGCTCCTTCATCCCCGGCCACCAATGACGGCCTGCCAAACGCCAGAAGCCCGGCCACTCGAGGGTCTCGCGCAGGTCGCACCACGACCATTGGCTCGCAAGGTAGCCTTCGCGGGCAAATGCCAAGACCGCGTTCGGCCCACACTCGACCGCGCCGGCGATGGTTCGGGTGAGATGGACACCCAGAAACGGGAAGCGGTCGTCGGGGACCGGATAGATCAGTCCTCGTACCAGGTGCCCCGCCGACGGTTTCAGCACCCCATATTCGCCTCTGAAAGGGACGATGCGCACGTCCACGGTGGCGCCGCAGGCTCGGGCGACCCGGTCGGACTGAAGGCCGGGGCAGGTGACGACCAGGCCGGCCTCCATCGCGTCGGCCCCATCTCGGTGACGAACATGAGCTCGACATCGTCCTTGTGCACCGTCCGCGCCGATCAGCTCGGTCTCGAGACGCAGGGTCCCGCCCATCTGAATCAGATCTTCGGCCAGCGCCGCGGCCACCCGGCGATAGTCCACGATCCCCGTATCCTCGACCCACAGCGCACGGGCGCCGGCGGCCAGGTGCGGCTCGCGCTCCTGCACCTCGTCCGGGGTCATCGGTCGACAGCGGACCCCGTTTTCCAAACCGCGGCGACACAGCTCGTCCAGCTTGGACGTCTCTCGGTCGGACCAGCCCGCCACCAGCTTGCCGCATCGGGAAAAGGGCACACCGTGTGCGTCGCAGAACGCCTCGAGAAGGTTTCTGCCTCGACGACAGAGCTCGGCCTTCAAAGAGCCCGGTCGATAGTACAACCCGGAATGAATGACCCCAGAGTTGTGGCCGCTCTGGTGGGCTCCGGGCCGGTCTTCCTTATCGATGACCGTGACACGCAAGCCTTTCTGGGTCAGGTGACGGGCTGTCGCGAGACCTACCAGCCCCGCACCGACCACTGCGACGTCCGTCATGGATTCCAATCTAGCCGGCTCCAACCGGTCCTCTGAAAGATCTGGCGCCCGGGCGCAGACGGTTAAGTTCCCGGCTCGCAAAAATAGGTCTTGACCTAAATTTTTTTGAGAATCATTTTCAAAATCATGAATGCCAAGGGATGGGCCTTTCTCAGCATGTGCGGAATTCTGGGCGCCCCGCTTGCCTGCGGCGACGACGGCGGGGCGTCGACCTCCGAGCCGGCGGAGCTGAGCGTGCCGGATACGTTCACGTTTGAAAGCCGGTTCGAGCTGGGCGCTTCCAGCGTGCGCTACACCGGGCAGACCTTTCGCCACACCCTGATCGTCGAGCTCGACCGCTATGTCCGGAGCCTGACCGCCGACATCGACGGGGGCTTTGTGCCGGCGTCGGGGGACATCGAGGACGCGTTGGCGTTCTACCTCGAGTTCGACCCGACTGAAGGAGCAGACGTTCCGCTCACTTTTCCCGAAGCGACGCTCCAGCAAACCTTCGGCGACCTCGAGTCCAGCGCGACGCTCCTCGAAAAGATCGCGGGACAGGACCCGGAAGGACAGCACGAAGACTGGACCACCGGCTTCATCGGCTGGGGCGAGACCGGAGCCACCACCCCCCTGCAGCTCGTGCGGGATTGGTTTACGGAGCTCGATGCCCTCGCGGTGGCGCGCGCCAACCTGGATGTGGTCCAGCGACCGAACGGAGGGCCGGTGGACTCCGTCTTCGTGACCGCGGACGGCCGGGACCTGGCTCAGCTGCTGCAGAAGTTCCTGACCGGCGCCATCGCGTACTCTCAAGGGGCTGACGACTATTTGGATAACGACACCGAAGGGAAGGGGCTCCTGTCTCCCAACGAACAGAGCGGCGATGCTCCGTACTCGGTCCTCGAGCATCAATGGGATGAAGGCTTCGGCTACTTTGGGGCGTCTCGAAGCTACCTGCTCCAGACAGATGAAGAACGAACCGGGTCCGAGCAAATTGACAGCAATGGAGATGGAGCCATCGACCTATCTTCCGAGTTCAACTTTGGTCATTCGACGAACGCGGCGAAGCGAGACCTCGGCGCGAACGTGCCGACGGACTTCACCGATGATGCGATGACGGCGCTGCTGGAGGGGAGAGCGATTCTCGCGGCCTCGAACGGAGAGCTGTCCGAGGACGAGATGAGTCGACTCTTGGACGCGCGTGACCGCGTCTTGTCTGCCTGGGAGAACGCGATCGCTTCGACGGTCGTGCACTACATCAACGATGTGCTCGCCGACATGAACCGATTCGGCACCGACGACTATGACTTCGAGGATCATGCGAAGCACTGGTCCGAGATGAAGGGCTTTGCGCTGACGCTTCAGTTCAGCCGGTTCGCCGCCGTGACGGATGTGGAGCTCGAGACGATCCATGAGATCATGGGGACAGCTCCGGTATTGCCAACGGCAGACGACAGTACGGTGGAGGCCTATCGCCAAGGACTGCTCGATGCCCGTCAGATCATCGGTGATGCATACGGATTCGCCGAAGCCAATCTGGGCGACGAAAACGGCGAAGGAGGCTGGTAAAATGAAGAGATACCGAGCGTGGCTTCGAGCCGCGGCCGTTGCATACCCGCTCTGCGCGCTGGCTGTCGCCTGCAGCAGTGAAGGCTCGTCGACGGATGCCGCCGACGATTCGGACCCGATCGCAGCGGGCTTCGACCGACAGCTTCTTCTCCAGAGCATCGCTGACAATGCGGTGCTGCCCACCGCCCGGGACTTCGAAGAGGAGGCAGAGGAGTTGAATGATGCGACGTCGGCATGGGCGGCCGACCCGAGCCAAGGCGCCCTTCGGAGCGCGGCCCAGGAAGCCTGGCTCGAAGCCAGCCTCGTCTGGCAGCGCATGGAGGTAATGCAGTTCGGCCCCACCGGGGACGCGGGCGTGCGGGTCGGTGGTCAGAGCTTTCGAGACCGCATCTATTCGTGGGGCCCGGCGTCGCCCAACGCCAACACCTGCGGAGTCGACCAGGTGCTGGTCGCGAACGCCTTCGAGGAGGACGGTTTCTTCGACAGCCTTCCGGTGACGTTGTACGGGCTCGACGCGCTCGAGTACGTCCTCTTCGTCCCCACTACGACCGAGGAGAACGGGTGCGCACCTCAAGCCACCATCAACCAGGACGGCTCGTGGGAGGCGCTGGTGCAGTCGGGAAATCTTCAAGAGCGACGAGCTCGCTACGCGATGGCGGTGTCGGAGCGGTTGATGACCGATGCTGAAGGCCATCTCGCTGCCTGGGAAGGGTTTCGAACGTCGTTGGTGGGCGCGGGCACCAGCGGACCGTTCGCGTCGGCGCAAGCGGCCCTCGATGACGTCTTCGCGGGTCTCTTTTATGTCGACCTTCAGGTGAAGGACGACAAGCTGGGAACGCCGGCGGGTTTGAGCGCCAAGTGTCTCGTCGATCGATGCATCGACCTGGCTGAATCCGATTTTGCGGACGCAGGGCGGGCATTCGTGAACGCCAACCTGGAAGGTGCGGCTTTGGTGTTCTTCGGAGGCGATCGGTCGAGCGGTTCGGCAACCGGTTTCGACGACTACTTGACGGCGGCCGGCGCGACACAGTTGGCCTCCGAATTGACCAGCCTCCTCGACGCGGCGCTGGCGGAGAGCGCGGTATTGGAGCCGCCCCTCCGGGTCTCACTCATGCAAGAGAACTCTTCGCCGGAATTCGAGGCCCTGGTGGACCTTCATGAAGCGGTCCGCGCCTTCACGGCGGTGCTCCAGAGTCAGTTCGTCAGCGTGCTGAGCCTACGAATTCCGAACGAAGGGGCCGGCGACAACGACTGAGCGATGGGAGCGACCTCTTCGGTGCGTCAGGCGCTCATGCGTCCGGTGGCCGCCGACAGCACCGGGGCCTTTCGTGTCCTGTTCGGGCTCCTGATGTGCGGGGGCCTGATCCGCTACGTTGCACAGGGGTGGGTCGAGACGGTCTTGGTCGAACCGACCTTCTTCTTCAAATACCCGGGTTTCGAATGGGTCGTGGTCTTCGAGCCGCCCCTTCTCCACCTGTGGTTCGCGGGTACAGCCGCTTTGGCGCTCCTCATGGCGTTCGGCATCGGGCATCCGTTCGTGCCAGCCGCGTTCGGTCTTGCGTTCGCCTACATCCAGCTGATGGACGTGACCAACTACCTGAATCACTACGTCTTGGTGGTGTTGCTGTCGGGTCTGCTCGCCATCATCCCCTCTGCAGGAAGCGTCTCTTGGAAGACCGGCTTCAGGGCCGATGGGTCCACCGTCCCGGTCTGGGCCCTGTACCTCCTTCGCTTCCAGGTGGGTTGTGTGTATGTCCACGCCGCCCTCGCGAAGCTTGGTGTCGATTGGCTCTGGCATGGACAGCCCATGAACCTGTGGATGTCGGCGCGAAACGAGCTTCCGTTGATCGGTTCACTGATCGGAGAACCTGCGGTTGCGCTCGGGATGAGCTGGGCTGGTCTCTTGTACGACGCGAGCATCGTCCCTTTGCTCCTTTGGAAGCGCACTCGGATTTGGGCCTATATCGTGGTGGTGGTCTTTCACGGCTTCACCTGGCTCTTTTTCGACATCGGGCTCTTTCCGTTCATCATGACGGTCGCGACCACCTTGTTCTTCGCGCCGGATTGGCCCCGTAAACTCGGGTTACGATTCCAAAGACACCGGGCGTTGTATCCCCCCACCGCCCGGGCACCGATGCCCGTCCTGGGGTTCGCGACGCTCGCGCTCTACGGCGGCCTCAACGTGTTCATCCCCCTCCGTCATTGGGTCTATCCGGGCGATGTCTTGTGGACCGAGGAAGGCATGCGTTTCGCCTGGAAAGTGATGGTCCGGGAAAAGAATGGCGCCGTCACGTATCGAGTGAAGGAGCCGGCTTCGGGGCGAGAGTGGTTGGTGAGTCCCCAGCACTATCTGGACTGGAGACAGACCCAGGAGATGTCGGGTCAGCCAGACCTGATCGTTCAGCTCGGCAAGCACATCGGCTGGGATTTTCGGAAGCGAGGCATCGTCGGGGCGGAGGTCCGGGTCGAGGCATTGGTCTCTCTGAATGGTCGCGCGCCTCGGCTTCTCATCGATCCCAATCGGGACCTGATGACGGTCGAGGTCGGCTGGGTTCCAGCGGATTGGATCTTGCCCGGTCCGACCGATGAACCTCCTACGTTGCGGCTGGTGCGGCATTGAAAGCACGGATGATGAAACTTCAATTCTTCGGGGTCTGCGCCGTTCTCATCGGCTCCCCGGCGGCGGCGCAACCGTCCGCAACGGTGCGGACGTCCTCGACGTCCGAGATGACCGAGGACGACCTCAAGTATTTCGATGAGGAGGCGCGGCCCCGTCCAAATGGCACCGATCGACCGGAAAGGGGTCGCGGCACGGGGAGCGACCTGGCCCCTCCAAGCGGTTCCGCCCTGGGGGATGAACGCCTCATGGAGAAGGTCTCGATCTTCGGTGAAGAGGAGTTTCAGCCTCGGATCGCGGGTTCGGCCCACGTCGTGACCGACGAAGAGCTTCAGCGTTTCGAACTCGACGATATTCACAAGATCCTCACCCAGGTACCGGGCGTCTACTTTCGGGGTGAGGATGGTTATGGCCTCCGGCCCAACATCGGCATGCGAGGTGTCGATCCGAATCGGAGCGCCAAGATCGTTCTGTTGGAAGACGGTATTCTGTTGGGCCCGGCCCCGTATTCGGCCCCGGCTGCGTACTACTTCCCTCTCGCGACGCGCATGACGGGGATCGAGGTGTTCAAGGGACCCGCGGCTATCGTTTCGGGCCCCAACACCGTGGGCGGAGCGGTCAACATGATCACGCAACCGGTTCCCGACCGCACCGTGGCCTTCATCGATGTGGCCGGCGGGAACAATAGCTTCGTCAAGGTCCATGGCTATGCAGGCACCGGAAATCGATACTGGGGCATTCTAGCGGAGGGAGCTCATCTACAGACTGATGGCTTCAAGGAACTCCTCGACGATGCTCCGACCGGCTTCGACCGCAACGACCTCATGCTGAAGATGCGTCTCAACAACGACCCGGATTCGGACCTTTTCGCGAAGGCTCAGCTCAAACTCGGCTGGCAGAGCGAAGTGTCCAACGAAACCTATCTCGGTCTAACTGAAGACGACTTCGACACGAATCCCTTTCTTCGCTATCCGGCTTCGGCCTTGGACCGAATGGACTGGGACCGCGTGCAGGCCGAGCTCACCTTGGCGCTGGAATGGAACAAGGGTCGGTTGGCCCTCACCGGATATCGTCATGACTTTTGGCGGACCTGGCGTCGTCTGAATCGATTCGCATTGGCCGGCACTCCACAACTCATCGACATCCTCCGAAATCAGGCGGACCCCTCCAATCAGATCCTCGCCAACATCCTGGCCGGCCAAGCCGACAGTGACCCCTCGAACCCGCTTCGCGTCGTATCGAATGACCGGAGCTTCGTGAGCCAGGGCGTACAAGGCGAATTCACGTCGAGCTTCGGGACCGGACCGATCGGTCATCGGATCCGAGCGGGCGCACGGATTCACTACGACCGGGTCGACCGAGACCAGTTCGAGGATGAATTTGCGATGGTAGGAACCCAGCTCGTTCCGAATGGCGTGACCGACCTCCAGGTGACCGACAATCGAGATTCGGTACTCGCGGGCGCCTTCTTCGTTCAGGACACGTTGGCTTGGGGTCGTCTGACCATGGCGCCCGCCGTCCGGACCGAGTTGATCCAAACTCGTCGTGAAGTCGGATCGTCGGACCCTACGTTCGGTTCGGTGGAGTCCGAGCAAGAACAGTTCGACGCGGTGGTTCTTCCCGGTTTGGGTGCAACCTATGAGCTATTTCCCAGTCTCTTTGCCTTGGCTGGAGTTCACCGAGGATTCAGCCCGGTGCTGCCGGGTCAGGAAGAAGAGGTCGAACCAGAACTGTCCTGGAACATCGAGGGTGGCGCTCGGTACGCGACGGAATCGATTTCGTTCGAAGCGATTGGCTTCTTGAGTCTGTACTCCAATCTGGTCGTGATCTGTGGAAGCAATTCGGCTTGCCCACCCGAGCTCTTGGACACGCAGGCGAACATCGGGGAGGTGAATACATATGGTGTCGAGGTCGATGGGCGATTCCGGACGCCGGGGCCGTTTGGTCTCGAGCTCGGTTTGAATTTGAACTACACCTTCACGATTGCCGAGATTCAAAATGACCTGACTGGGTCGACCAACCCGCGTTTCGAGGACGCCATGGCGGGTGATCGGGTCCCGGACATTCCTGCCCACATCGGAAGTGCCACCGGCATCATCGCTTACGGGTCTCTATGGGACATCAACGTTCAGGTGCGCGGACAGAGCAGGTCCTTCGATGAGCCGGGTCAACCGTCGGAAGACATACCCGATTTCGAGCTCAATGACGCCTTTGTGGTTCTGGACGCGAGCGTCAACGTTCGCCCGACGCGTTGGCTTCAGATCTATTCCCACGCCATCAATCTCACGGACAATGAGTACGTGGTCGGTCGCCGCCCGTTCGGACCCCGGCCCGGGCAGCCCTTCACCATCTTTGCCGGACTCAAACTCAGGTATGATGCGCAGCTTTGAACCGCTCGCGCGAGGACGTGCGAGGACCTCTGCGGCCGAAGTCGGTGATACGGTCACTCGATCATGCGATGGCGTCGGTCGTGCGGACCCTTCGCACGCCCAATGATTCCAGGCGCGCAAACTCGGATTCGGCTCTCGATGGAAAGTCGAGCTCGGGGGGTAGCGGATCCAGAGGGGGAGGCTGGACTGGGCTGGTGGCGTCGTCCAAGAGATGAATCCGACAAATGAGGGATGGATCCTGTAAATGCTCGACCCAATCCCGCACCGTACTGAGGACGCAATGGGATTTTGCTTGGCCAAAAATGAAGATCTGGTCGTGCTGAAGCAGGAGATCCGACAGCGCATCGTGGAAGGCGGCGACCATTTCACCCTCGAGTTCCAGGACCTCGGGCCGGAAGACGGAAAAATGCTCCGTGTCCGGATGAAGTCCTTTGATCTCGAAGTGCACGTCGGTCTGTCGGTACGCCTGAAAGTACAAGCAAGCCTCCATGAAGGATGGCAGGAGAGCCTGGCTCACGCCGCCTTGAAGACCGTGATAGGGCCACAGGGTCAGAACGTAGCGTCCGCCGGCTTCCAGCCTCTGCGCATATTCGAGCGCTCGGTCTTTGTGGCGAATGGGTATGAAACGGCCGGAAGCAATATCATCCGCCCGTACCACCGTCATGGGGGGGGGAACTCGACCGTTCGCGTCTCGCCACCAGCTGGGATGAAAGATCTGAAAGAGCCGATGGGTGTCGAGTGACATGACCAGCGTATCGATGACGTCCGCGTGGGTGTAGAGCCATCGGCAAGCGCGGGACGAGTCTTCCACCGCGCCCGGGACAAAGAGGCTCCCGCCAGGCAGACAAAAACAGGTCTGACAATCGATGCCGAAGGCTGCAATCCTGACTTCGCTCTTGCGGGGAGGCTGCGCCCATCGCGTCTTCAGGCCGGCCTGGACCGCGGTTTCGGCTCGCTCCAGCCGCAGCTGCCCCGTGTCATCGTCTGAGTAGAAAGGAGGCAGTGGGAGCGTCATGACCGGTGATCATTCAATCTCATGATCACGATTTCGGCGAGCTCCTTTGGGCTTTGCACGGTCGTGTCCAGAACCAGCTCCGGTCGTACTGGCGCCTCGAACGGGCTCGAGATCCCCGTGAATTCGGGGATCTCGCCCTTTCTGGCCTTCTTGTACAGTCCTTTGGGGTCCCGCGCCTCGCACACTTCGATCGGCGTATTCACGAAGATCTCCAAGAAGGGCAATCCGGCGCGCTGGTGGACGTTCCTTGCTGCATCGCGCTGGGCAACCAGAGGACTGATGGCTGCGGTGATGGCGACGGTGCCGGATTCGGCGAACAGACGGGCCACGTGGGCAAGTCGCCGAAGGTTCTCGGTCCGATGCTCGTGGGTGAATCCAAGGTCCTCATTCAGTCCCAACCGAACGATGTCTCCGTCGAGACGAAAGGCCGGTCGTCCCGAGAGCACCAGGGCGCGTTCGACTTCCGCTGCGACCGTGGACTTCCCGGAGCCCGACAATCCCGTGAACCACAGCGTCGCGCCTCGGTGGCCGAGCGCATTCCAGCGGTCGAGTCGAGACACTCCCCCCGTCGGCGCGACCACGTTTCGCACATCGTCTCGACCCAGAGCTTCTCGCGCACCGTCGTCGTTCACGTCAGTCCTCGGTGAAGTAGAAGTGGGTGGCTTGTTCCCGGACCAGGGCGTGGAAATGGGGCTTTCGTTTCGGATCGCCCCAGAAGTAGAGCCACCTCGCATCGGCGGGTGCGACGTTGGTGCAGCCGTGCGACCGCACGCTGCCGAAGGTGTTGTGCCAATAGGCGCCGTGAATGGCGTAGGCGCCATGATAGTACGTCGTCCAAGGCACTTCCTCCACGTGATAGATGCCTTCCTTCGGGTCGTTGCCCCGCATGATCTTGGTGAGGAACTTCCGCTGTACTTGGTAGAGTCCGGAGGGTGTAGCGTGGGTAGGCTTTCCGCTGGAGACCAGCGTCACGAACACCGGCGTGTCGCCCTCGTAGGCCACCAGGGTCTGCTGGGAGAGGTCGATGTGGACCCACTTGGTCTCCGGCAAGACGCCCGGCGGCCGAGCGATGCGACGGGCCACCCGCAACCGTTCCGCCGGAACCAAGGCTCGGTCCGGTCCGCGGACGTAGTTTCTCCCCCGTCTGGCGACGAATGCGGAAGGCGCGAAGCGCGCGTGCTTTTCCGCCTCGCCGCAGACTTCGAGCCCTCGAGCGGTCTCGCAGTACAGCGGTGCCGGTTCTTCTCCAAAGACGAACGCCATGGGAAGATCCAAACCCTGACCGAGGCGCTCTCCGTGCATGGGTGGCGGATCCAGGAGCTTCAGATCCTCACCGCGGATGTATTCGCCGTAGATGTTGCGGTAGACCACGGTGTCGCCAACCTTTTCGCGCTTGTCGAGGGCGACGAAGAAGTCGTCCCACATTCGCTCTATCACCGATCCGGGAACTGGGGCGTCGTCGGACCAACGCGCGACGTATTCCAGCTCTTCGGAAGTGGGGCGCCTCGAGAAGCGCGCCGCGCCTTTGGTGGTCACACGGGCATATCGGAAAGGCAGGGGGAGGTTGAGAGCAGGTCGATGCTGTCGCGGGGCTTCGGGTTCGAGCTGGGTTGTGATGGTGTATCCGCTGGCGGAGCAGATGAAACCATCCGGAACCTCCCACCAGGTACCCGGAGCGCCGTTGTCGGTGCAGCTGCGGGTGGTGTCGACTTTTCTCGCCGGAAGCACTTCACCCCGTCGCGTACGCGCGATCACGGACCGCGGCGGTTCGACATTGCTGTACACCGGCACGCGAAATGTGTCGGGACGCGCCAGATGCGTGTAGTCGGCCGGCGGCGCCTTCGGAGGACGATAGTGCGGCACCACGAACTCCGGGACCCAATGGTCCAAGCTCGGCCCGATCCAGCGCGTGTGCGGCTTTCGCGGCCTACCTCCCTGACTCTCGAGGGACGGACCGTCGGTGGCCCATGCCGTTTCGGCCTGAAGGACCATCAGCAAGCCGGCACCTGCGGCAATCGAATTTGCGGCGCGCGCCACGCGGCGATCTTCGGTCAGAGCCGGCAACATTTCCACTTCGTTTCTCACCTTTGCGACAACTTTTGCCACCTACCCAAAATTCGCCCAGGATCCGGCCGGTGACGCCCCATGCGATCGACGGTCGCCGATGGGTTGCGGCGGCTTTGGGAGAGGCGCGTCGAGGATTCACCGGCATTCAGGAGCAGGCCGCGGGTGCTGCCCGCGTGGCCGGCTTTCTCCGAGGTGCCCTGGAGTTCGAGCCCAGACCCGATGACGTGTTCGTAGCGACCTATCCGCGCTCTGGGACCACCTGGATGCAATTCATCGTGCATCTGTTGGTGTCGGGCGGAAACTTTGATTTTCGCCACATTTCGGACGTCTCCCCGTGGTATGAGCGGACCTTGGCCCTCGGAACCCGAAGGGCTTCCGACTTCGATCGCTTGCCTGGACCCAGGGTATTCAAGACGCACCTCATACCGGAATGGCTTCCCAACCAGGGACGGTTTATTCACGTGCACCGTGAGGGTTCGGCGGTGGTGCGGTCCTACTACGGGCTCTACCGGTCGCACCTGGGGTACAGTGGAAGCTTCGATGCATTCTTTCGGCGTTTCATGGAGGGCCGCGTACAGTATGGGTCCTGGTTCGATCATCGGCGACGTTGGCTCCGGAGGACCGATGGACGCGTGATCCACATTCGGTACGAGTCGATGGAGGAAGACTTGCTCCGGGTCGTATCGACCCTCGCCGCATTTCTCCGATTGGACGTCCCGAACGAACTCCGTCACCAGATCCTCCAGATGGCGACCAAGCGCTTCATGAAGACGCACGAAGACCGATTCGATCCGATCACGGAGCACTTGATCGACCGAGGTTTTCTGGCCCGAAACTTCATTGCGCCCGATGCCAGAACCTTGGGCCTGACCCGGGACCAAGAACATATGTTGCTTCACCAGCTGCAACGCGATACCGAACCTCGGTCCTGGAAGTTCTTGGAACTGCCGGCCTTCTTGCATTGATGAGCCTGGAGCTGCACCCATGACGTCATCGAGCTTGAGTCCGCTTGAGGCAGCTGCGGCGCACGAGACGACGCCGCCATGGCCTACGATGGCGTCCGGCCTTCCGCGTCCGGTCTGGCTGTCGAGGCTCGAACAGGCCATCCTGCAGGAGCCCCTGATCGCCTCGCGACCGTCGCGGGCGGGGTTCGACATCCTTCGACGCTCCCGGGTCCGTCCGACGTCGATCTGTGTCGGAATCGGACTGTGCTCCCCTTCCGCGCTGGGCCGCGTCCTTCCCCTCGATGTGCTGGGGCTTCTTCTACCGGCGGAGGCGCTTCGGCGGGCCATGGGCGCCGAGCACTTGCAGGTGCTGGTGGCCGACAGTCACGCTGCGGCTCACGCCTTCGACTCCGCAGCGGTGATGGTGCGGGCCGATGCGGTGGTCCGAAGTCTGCTCCGGATTCGCCGTCGGCTCGGGTTGAATGGTATGTCCGTGACGCGGGCGTCCGAGCTGGCCCGAGACCCGAGCTACGGCCGAGTGCTCAGGGAGGTGGCCGCACGAGCGGGTCCGATGGCTCCGCACTACGCGGTCCGGCAGACGGCCGACGTCGTCTTCGCCCATCGTCACATCGGACCCATCGTGAAGGTGGGCTGGGTGATGAGTCCCAATCGACATGTCGGTTCCAATCGGGATGAGGCGGCCTTCGACCGGTGCGTGTCTTTGTGGTCCGAGGTCGAGCCCGCCTTCGTCTACGTCAAAGCGGGCCGGGCCCTCGATGATGCCCGGCCGAAGGCCCCTCCATACGTCGAGCTTCATCCCCATCGCCGGATCAATCTTCATCCGGGTGAAGATGTGGCGCGAAAGCTTTCCACCTCACCGGTTCACCGTCAGACCCTGAACGGCGTGAAGAATCACCTCCGTGCCCTGACCAACACCTATGCCCGCATGGTCGAGCCGGTGCGGGGCAGCCTCGCCGACCGGTCGCAGCAGATGCTGAAGCGAATCTACGGACCCCAGCGCGGCTCCGCTTGATCCCAACCGACGGTGGGGTGCCGTCAGGGCTCTTCGTCAAGATTCGGAAGGCCGAATATGAGAAGCATCCCCGGCAACGTGGCGAAAAACGTGAGGAGAAAGTAGGCGGGGAAGCCGAGGGTCTCGGCCAAGACACCGCTGACGGTTCCCGCCAACGTCCAGCCGACGCTCATCATGGACGTCAAGAGGGCCATGTGGGCGGCCCGGTGAGCGTCCATGCAGCACCTCATGATGTACACCATGAACACTGCCGTGCCGAGCCCGGCTCCAAACATCTCCACCACGATGACCACGCCCATCGTGGTGAGACTCACCGGTCCCTGCTCGGCAACGTGGGCCAGACCAAAGTACAAGAGGTTCAGGGCGTTCTGCGCCAGGACGAACGGCCAGATCCAGCGGCGGAGCCCATCGCGGGAGATCAGCCAGCCGCCCACCAGAGGCGCGACCAGCGCAGCGGTGAGCCCGACCGTACCTTGGGCTACTCCATAGAACTCCTTGGTCATCCCGTGCTGAGCCAAGAAGACGTAGCGCATCTTCTCGAGAAAGGACTCTCCCAGCCGAAAAGTGAGCATGAACGCGATGATCGAGCCTACCCGAGGCTGGCCCATGAAGGCCACGAAGCCTCGGGCGAAAGCGGAATTGCTCTCTTGGAGCCGGTCGTACGCCAGTCGGGCGCCCGCCAGCCCACCCGTCAACAGGACACCTAGAAGAACCAAGCTCGCGATTCGGATGTTGAACCATTTGGGCAACGCCAAAGCGGACTCGGCGGAGGTGGATGCGCTCAGCAGAACGCCGAGGCCCGTGAAGACCACCGCGACGACCGCGCCCGGCCGACCAAACCAGAACTCCATGAACGTCCGTTCCTGCTGGGCCACCGGCGGAAGGATGAGGGTGTGGAGCAGCGCCAGTACGACAAGCCCGGCCGAGCACATCGCGAAGCCTGCCGGCCAGCCGATCAGTCCGACGGCGGAAACCAGGGGACCGCCGACGATCAGCAGGGCCGCCCGATAAGACGGGGCCTTCAAACCCACCCATCGGGCCTGCTGTCGCTTGTCGAGCGCCTCCAAATAGTACCCATCGATGGAGATGTCGTGGGTCGCCATGAGCAAAGACGCGACCACGAAGAGAATGGAGAGGGTGGTGAGTGAGCCGGCGCCGGACGCGATGGCGATGGCGGCCACCGCTGCCGCCAGCGCCAGCTCGGAACCGAGCAGCCACGTACGTTTGGTGCCGTACTGATCCGCCCATGATGCCCACAAAAACTTCAGATTCAGTGGGAGATGAAAGAGCGAAGTGAGGCCGATGGCGGTGAGGCTCGCACCGAGATCCGCGAACAGGATCTCTGCCAACTTGTGGACGATATTGTACGGGAAGCCCTCGGCGAAGTAGGTCGTGAAGGTCCAGACACCGGGAGAGACGCGGGACCGGCGCTGAGTCTCGGCGGGGGGCTCTGAGGCTTCGGCCGAAGCCCGCTCGAGCGATGAGGGTGAAGACACGCCGAACCAGCATACACGACTTTACAACCGACGGGCGGGATGGAGGGTTGAACCCGTGGGAGATGCCGACGTCGAGCTGGAGTTTTATGAGCGCTTCTTCCTCGATCGAGGGCTCGAACCATATCCGGTCCAGGAGCAAGCGATCGGACGGATCTTTGCCGGAGAAGACCTCTTGGTGACGGTTCCCACCGGAACCGGAAAGACCTTGATGGCCAAGGCGGGGATCTTGAGGGCCCTTCGCTCCGGTCGGACCGCCATCTACACGACTCCTCTTCGAGCCCTGACGGAAGAGAAGTTTCGGGAGCTCCAGGAAGACTTCGGCCATGACAAGGTGGGTTTCGCCACGGGTGACTACAAAGTGAATCCGGAGGCGCCGATCCAAGTGTTGGTCGCGGAGATCCTTTGGAATCGGATCTATGGCGATCAGTCGACCCTTCCGGCCGACATCGTGATCATGGATGAGGGCCACTACTTCAACGACCCGGAACGGGGCTATGTTTGGGAGCAGTCCGTAATCGGACTTCACCCCAATGCCCAACTGGTGATCCTGAGTGCCACGGTCGGGAGTCCACAGCAGTTCTGCCAATGGGCATACTCGGTCCGCCGGAAGACGATGCACCTGGTGCAGAGCACCGAACGCAAGGTGCCATTGATTCACGAATTTCGTGAGTCTTATCTCATCGAAGTCATCAAGGCTCTTCATGCAAAGGGCGATGTCCCCGCGCTGGTCTTCAGTTTCGGGCGCAAGCTTTGTTTCGAAAGGGCCCGCCTTCTCAAGGCGTGTCCCAAGTTCGTATCCAAGGAGGAACAGGCGGCGATCGAAGAAAGGATGCGCCCAGTCCTGTTGGACGCGGGGCTGTCCAAGGAGCTCGAGAAGCTCCTCACCCACGGCATCGGCGTTCACCACGCCGGGGTGCTGCCGGTTTATCGGCGACTGGTCGAGGAGCTGACGGTCGATCGATTGCTCAAGGTGGTCGTCACCACTGAAACCATCGCTGCGGGCATCAATCTGCCGGCCAAGCGCTGCGTGTTCCCCTCGCTTCGAAAATACATCAAAAAGAAGGCACGGCTCTTGACGCCGGCTGAGTACCACCAAATGGCCGGTCGAGCTGGGCGGCCGCAGTTCGACTCCGAGGGCATCGCCATTACTCTGGCCCCGGAAGAGGTGGTCCAGGACATGCGTAAGGAGATCAAGGACGCCGGCAAGCGCGGTGGCGTGGTGGACGAGGAGAAGATTCGCAAGCGCTGCTACAGCCGGGCCAAGACCGATGCTCGGGCCAAGGAGGATGTGACATGGGATTCCGAGGCCCACGCCCAGCTGGTAAAGGGTGAGCCGGAAGCTCTGCAGAGCCGGACTCGCGTGACCGCAGAGCAGATCCTGGCCATCGGGCTCCCGGACCTGACGATGGAGGCGCTGCCGGGACAGGCCATGTTGGAGAAGGAGCGCAGCCAGCGCGAAGCGGAGGAGGCGGAGCGGTCGCGTCGGCTCCAGGAGGTTTTGGGCGGATCGGCTCCGCCGGACATCGAGACCGACCGAAGCGTCGCCGAGCCGCCGGCCCCCCCGAACCCACCTGCGGAGCCCGCCTCGGAATCGGCGCCGGCGCTGCGGCAGCCGCCCTCGGTTCACGCGCCCGGGACCCGGCGTCTGGACATCATCGCGGTCATCGACAACTTGCTCCTGCCGGAGGGGAAGCGTCTGGAGGCCCACAAGCAGCTGGCGATGGTCACCCGGAATCTCCAGGCACTCGGGGTTCTGGACGCGCAGGGGCGGCAAATCGACGGCCACATCATCGGCAGCATCCGAGGGCTGGATGGACCTTTCATCTTCTATTTGACGCAGCACGCCGAAATCGATGAGGCGCTGGCACGAGAGATCGTGGAGTTCCTCGTCGACAGCGATGCCGTCCAGCGGGTCTTCGACCAAAAAGAGAAGCAGAAGAGAAGGCAGTGGGTGCTGGAGCGCTTGCGGGAGCTTCGACGTGAAAATCCCCATCTGACCTTTGAAGACGTGGAAGCGATGTACGATGAAGAGCATCCCTACGAACCGACGTCGGTCGAGCTTCACTTCCAAGCCTTCAGCAGCTCGCTCCCGCATCCCGAGCTTCATGGTGGAAAACGCCCAAAGAGGATCTGGGCGGAGATGCTGGAAGAGGACCTGACCTTCACGGACTACGTGGAGCGGCACGATCTCATGTACGAGGAGGGCAGCCTCTTCACCTATCTCGCCCGGGTCATGAAGGCGGCGAGGATGCTCCAGGAAGTCACGTTTCTCGAGGCCTTCGCCGCCATCGAGACCCGCGTCCGTCATCGCTTGGCGGCGGTGGACGAACGGGTCCTGGAGGGCCTTTGGTGAGCTTGTCACCGGCCCTGCACAAGCGGCAGACTCCGGCCATGATGGCGCCGAGCGGAGCACCGTCGTGCAGCATGCACGGGAGGAGCGCATGACCCTGGTCGATCTCGACATTTCCGAGCTCAGGCATCTCGTGCGGGCGAGACCGCCGCTGACGGTTCTGACCGGGGCGGGTGCATCCGCGGAGAGCGGCGTGCCGACGTTTCGAGGCGGGTCCGAGAGTCTTTGGCGGAACCACGACCCGATGGAGCTCGCGACGCCCCACGCGTTCATTCGAAATCCGAAACTGGTCTGGGAGTTTTATGCCGAGCGACGGCAAACCGTATCCCAGTGTCGTCCGAACCCGGCCCACGACGCGCTGGCTCGCTTCGAACGGCACTGGAAAGACACCTGGGTCGTCACCCAAAACATCGACTCTCTTCACCGGGAAGCTGGCTCCAGGCAGCTGATCGAGATGCACGGGTCCCTCTGGTACGTGCGCTGTACCCACTGCCGCTATCGAGACGAAGACCGGGATGATGATCCGGACCTCCCGCCGCAATGTCCCGACTGCGGGCACGTCCTCAGGCCGGACGTGGTGTGGTTCGGCGAAAGCTACGAGCCGGATGTATTGATGGAGATCGATGGCCTCTTGGGTCGAGGCGGCACGTTCTTGGTGATCGGCACGTCGGGAGCGGTGCAGCCCGCGTCCTTCTTCGGAAGGATCGCCCGGTCGCGAGGTGCGCTGGTGGTGGAGATCAATCCAGACGAGACGTTGATCGCCGAAGACATGGATGTCCTGGTCCGAGCTCCGGCCGGCCGGGTCCTGCCGGAGCTGCTTCGCACCGAAGGCCTCGAGGCGCGGGCGTGACGTCCGCCGCTGCGCCCCTCGTCTAGGCTCATCACGTGGAAAGAGACCAAGCGGACCGCCCACGGGTGGCATCGGCGCGCCGTGTGGTAGTCAAGGTCGGGACCCGCGTATTGACCCACCCGGGCGGTCGCCTCGCCCTCAGTCGGATCCATCGACTCATCGAGACCCTTTCGAATCTCCACGCGGACCGAGAAGTGTTGCTGGTGAGTTCGGGCGCGGTCGGGCTCGGCCAGGAGGCATTGGGCCTCACCGCACCACCCACGGAGTTGAGTTTGCGTCAGGCCTGCGCGTCCATCGGACAGATCCGATTGATGGAGATCTACCAGCGCGGCTTCGAGCGGATGAGCGTGGTGACGGCGCAACTCCTTCTCATCGCATCTGACTTCGAGGACGCCGAACGCTTCGCGAACCTCCAGCACGCCGTCGAGACGCTCTTGGCCCGACGTGTTCTGCCCATCATCAACGAGAACGACGTGGTGGCCACCGAGGAGTTACGGCTCCCGGACGGCTCCAGCACCGCCGGCGGATTCGGCGACAACGATCATCTCTCGGCACTGGTGGCGTCTCGCCTGCGGGGTGACCTCCTCGTGCTGTGTACCGATGTGGACGGCGTCTATGACCGCGACCCTCGGCGTGACCCATCGGCGAATCGTCTCGAAACGGTATCCAACCCGGTCGGTCTCGAACTCGGCGGACCTGACGTGGGAGGTCGAGGCGGGATGGCCAGCAAGGTGTCGGCGGCCCGCTTGGCAAGCCGGGCCGGTTGCGAAGTCGTGATCGTCAGTGGGATGGAGGAGCAAGCTTTGGCGCAGGTCTTCGAGGGTAAGACGGTCGGCTCGCATTTTCCGGTGTCGTCTCCGACGCCGAAGCGAGAGGAAGAGCGATGAAGGAATGTGCGGAAGGCGCGCGTCGCGCGCAGCGCGAAGCGACACGCGCCGGTGCTCCAGCCCGAACCCGTTCACTGGAGAAGCTTCGTGCCCTCCTGGAAGCAAGGTGGCCGGATGTGGCCGCGGCCAATCAGACCGACCTTCGGGCGGCCGAGGAAGATGGGCTCGAGCCTGCTCTGCTCCAGCGGCTCGGGATGGATGGCAAGAAACGGTCCGCCCTTTTGGACGGCCTTCAGGTCCTCATCGAAGCCGAAGACCCGGTGGGTCGCACGCTTCGACACATCGAACTGGAGCCGGGTCTCCGACTTCGTCAGGTCACCCATCCGATCGGCGTCTTGCTCGTCGTCTACGAGAGTCGCCCCGACGCCGGACTTCAGATCGGGGGCCTGGCGATGCGCAGCGGGAATGCGGTGATATTGAAGGGAGGGCGAGAGGCGGAGCACACGAACCACGTCTTGGCCACCCTGATGCAGGATGCGTTGGAAACGTCAGGACTTCCTCGGGAAATGGTTCAGGCGGTGGTCGGTCGGGGCGCGGTCGAGGCGCTGCTGCAGGAGGACGCATGTATCGACCTGGTCATTCCCCGCGGGTCGGCGAATCTTGTGCGTTCGATTCAGCAAAGCACCAGGATTCCGGTTCTCGGACACGCCGAGGGAATCTGTCACACGTACTTCGACGCGGCGGCGGACCCCGAGCGGGCGCTTCGAATCATCCTGGATGCCAAGTGCGATGCCCCATCGACGTGTAACGCCACCGAGACGCTTCTGGTTCATCGAGATTTCGTTCCTCAGGTCGGTCCCATCCTCAGAGCGTTGCTGGAGCGGGGCGTTGAATTGCGGGTGGAGCCGCCCGACCTGATTCCATTCGCTCGACCGGCTGGTCAGCAGGACTGGCGCACCGAGCACGGGCGTCTCGTACTCGGTGTTCGGGTCGTACCCAGCTTGGATGCGGCGATCGACCACATCCATCGCTACGGCAGCGCCCACACCGAATGCATCGTGACCGAAGACGAAGACGCGGCCCGTCGCTTCTTGGAGCAGGTGGATTCGGCGTCGGTCTTTCACAATGCGAGCACGCGCTTCGCCGACGGCTATCGCTACGGCCTGGGGGCGGAAGTGGGGATCAGCACCGGCCGGATCCACGCGCGAGGGCCGGTGGGTGCGGATGGCCTGTTGACGACGCGCTGGCTTCTCCAGGGAGAGGGCCAAGTCGCTTCCGACTTCGGTCCGGGGGAAGGCCAACGGCGGTACGTCCACCGCGCACTGCAACCCTAGCTGACGGGAAGCGTCGCAGACTCTCCGCATCCGGGTCCCCCGACCGGCAGGCTTTGCGGGCTCTCGTGCGGACCGAAGTTACGGCTCTGGATCCTTGGAGCATGTCCGCGTCTCGTTTGTGTGACCCCACCCGATGGCAGCGGCCACGCGGGCTCAGCTGCGAGCGGAACTCCGAACCTGCGTTCATGGCATGACGAATGCGGCGCTTTCTCGACGGCGGAAATGGAGAGCACAGCCCACGTCGTTTCCTCGATGAAGCGGTCGCCGCCCGAAATCATCCTCGAGGCGCGCGCTCTGGATAAGACCTATCAGATGGGAGAAGTCCTCGTGCACGCGCTTCGCGGAGCGGACCTTCAGCTATGGTCCGGCGAGATGGTCGTGCTGCTGGGTCCGTCCGGAAGCGGGAAGTCGACCCTCCTGAATCTTCTCGGGGGGCTCGATGTCCCCAGTCACGGCTCCATTCGGTTTCGGAACCAGGAGCTATCCAGCGCCGAGCCCAGGCAGCTGACCCAGTATCGAAGGGAACACATCGGGTTTGTGTTTCAGTTCTACAACCTCATTCCCAGTCTGACCGCGCTGGAGAACGTGAAGCTGGTGTCCGATATCTGTCCTCGTTCCATGGCGCCCCGACGGGCCCTGGACATGGTCGGTCTCTCCGACCGTATCGACCACTTTCCGTCTCAGCTTTCAGGTGGGGAGCAGCAGCGGGTGGCCATTGCGCGAGCGGTGGTCAAGCAACCGTTGCTCCTTCTGTGTGACGAGCCGACGGGGGCGCTGGATTGTGAAACGGGTGTGAAGGTGCTGGAGGCCATCGACGACGTCAATCAACGTCTCGGCACCACGACGGCCATCATCACCCACAACACACCCATCGCTTCGATGGCGGACCGGATCGTCACGATGGCCGATGGGCGGATTCAATCGGCGGTACCGAATCCATTGAAGAGACCACCTTCGGAGATCACATGGTAGCGGCGCTTCACCAGAAACTCTGGCGGGAGATTTGGCTGATGAGGGGACAGATCTGCACGATCTCGTTGGTGATAGCCTCGGGAATTGCCAACTATGTCGCGCTCCAGGGTTGTTTCCGATCCTTGGAACAGGCCCGTTCCCAATTCTACTCCAGACACAGATTTGCGGATGTCTTCGTCGCATTGGAGCGAGCTCCGAAGTCTCTGCTGCGCGATCTGGAGAAGCTTCCGGGTGTGGCCCGAGTCTACGACCACGTCGTGAATCGGGTCACGGTCCCGGTCGCTTCGTTCCCGGAGCCGGCGCCGGGGCATCTGGTGTCCATCCCCGACGTGGGCCCGCCGCCTCTCAACGCCATCGACCTGCGGAGAGGTCGGTGGCCGAGTCCCCATCGGGTCGACGAAGCCGTTTTGCTCGAGTCGTTCGCCAAAGCGCATGGATTTCGGCTCGGGGACACCATCTCGGTGGTGGTGGAAGGCCGCATGGTCCATCTGCGAGTGGTCGGCCATGGTATATCACCCGAGTACATCTTCCCTGTGCAGGGTGGGTTGACGACCCCGGAAGCGAGTCGATTCGCCGTGCTTTGGGTCCCTCGGCGCGTGGCGTCCGCCTATCTCGATCTTCAGGGTGCGTTCAACGCCGTCGCGTTTCGGGTCGAGACCGGAGCGGAACAGCGAGTGGTCGAAGAAGTGGATCGGGTGCTGGACCCGTATGGCGGGATCGGAGCCTACACCGCTGCCGACCAACCTTCGAATCATCGTTTGGAAGGCGAATTCCTGCAGCTCCGAGCGTTCGCGATGGTGGTTCCGGCCATGTTTCTCGGCGTGGCGGCACTGCTCCTCAGCATCGTCCTCTCGCGGATGGTCGCGCTGCAGCGCGGCCAGATCGCAACCCTAAAGGCTCTGGGCTACACGGACCGACGGATCGGAGTGCACTACCTCTTGATGTTTTCGTCCACGTTGGTCCTCGGCTCCGGACTGGGCTTGGCGGTGGGTGGTTGGCTTGGAGACGGGATCACGGGCCTCTACTTGAAATACTTCCGGTTCCCGACCGCGACCTTCGTCTTGGAGTCGGAGACCGCGTTGAAAGCCATTGGTGTGACGGCCGCATCGGGCGCATTCGGAGCCTTTCTCGGAATGCGACGGGTCATCCGCCTCGCACCGGCGGAAGCGATGCGCCCGCCGGCGCCCGCCCGCTATCGGGCTACGCTTCTGGAACGTCTCGGTCTGGCTCGCCGGATCTCGCCGGTTGCCGTCATGGTCCTGCGGGAGGTGGAGCGGCGGTCGGTGCGCACGCTGCTCTCTTCCCTGGCCATTGCGATGTCGGTGGCCATCGTGGTGACCGGCAGGTTCTCGGGAGATGCCGTCGACCACATCATGAAGGTCACGCTCCAGTCCTCCTGGCGCGAGGACCTTCATGTAGAGTTCGAGACCCCGGTACGAATCAATGCGCTCAATCAATTCAAACACCTGCCCGGCGTGAGAGAAACCGAGCCGTTTCGGTCCGTCCCGGTCCGGTTTCGGCACGAGCATCGGAAGTGGGACGGGGTGATCATGGCTTACGGGCAGGGTGCTCGACTCCGACGTCCCATGAGCACCGACGGACGCGCTCAGGCGGTTCCAAGGTCGGGAGCTCTGCTTTCAGAGCATCTTGCTTCGGTGCTGGGGGTTCGGCGGGGGGATACGATAGCCGTGGAGAGTCACGAGGGCACTCGACCGGAATTCGAAGTGAGGGTCGTCGATTTGTTCGATGAGCCGTTCGGACTGGTCGCCCATCTGGACATCGACGAGTTGACCCGCCTGCTCGAAGAGGAGCGTCGCGCCAACGCCGTGTTTCTGAAGGTGGATTCGGACCAATTGGAGGCTCTCATGGAGTCTCTGCGTGGAATACCTTCCGTGCTGTCCATCATGCGTCGCCAAGCCGTGATCGACGAGTTCCGCGCACAGCAGGCGTCGATGTTCACCACCACCATGATCATCTTGACCGTCTTCGCGTCGTGCATCGCCTTCGGCGTCGTCTACAACAACGCCCGCGTGGCGCTTTCGATGCGAGAACGCGAATTCGCCACCATGCGGGTGCTCGGCTTCTATCGCTCCGAAGTCTCGGCAGTTCTGTTGGGGGAGCTGCTCATTCAAGTCCTCCTGGCAATACCCATCGGGCTCGCGCTGGGGGTCTGGCTCTGCCACGGAATCGCCAGCACCGTCGACCCCGACGAGTTCCGGCTACCCGTCGTGCTCACCTCTCAAACCTATGCATTCTCTTCGCTCGTGACGGTTGTCGCCAGCGTTTTGGCTGCGATTCTGGTGCGACGCCGGCTGTCGCGGCTCGACCTCATCGCAGTCCTCAAGACTACGGAGTAGCCATGAAAACGTCGGAATCGAAACCTCGGCGCTGGCCGAAGTGGATGTGGGTCTGGGCAGGGTTGGCCGGAGCCTTGACGTTGGTGGCGGTCGCGTATTGGCCGAAGCCGGTCGACGTCGAATCTCAGCCGGTACGCAGAGGCACCTTGGTGGTCACGGTGGTCGAAGATGGAATGACTCGCATCCGAGATCCCTACACCCTCTCGTCACCCCTGCAAGGGGAATTGCAGCGGCTGAGCATCGAAGCGGGGGACCGAATCGAGCGCAATCAGATCCTGGCCCGTATCCTTCCAGGAGCCGCACCGCTTTTGGACCCCAGAAGTCGGTCCGAGGCGGAGGCCCGAGTCGAAGCCGCGCGGGCTGCGAGCCAGCGCGCCGACGCGGCCGTCAAGCGAGAGGAGGCAGATGCACGTTTGGCCGACATGGAGCTGGCGAGACGGAAGGCGCTGATCGAGGCGCAGGTGCTGGCGGAAAGCGAGCACGACCGCCTTCGCATCGGTGTACAAGCCACCCGGGCCGATCTGGCCGCGGCCCGTTTCGCCGCGCGGGTGGCCGCCCACGAACTCAAGTTGGCGGAGGCGGCCCTACGGCGTTCCAGTACTCCGAGCGGAGCGGTTGAGGAGCTGGTGATCCGGTCTCCGGTCGATGGCGTGGTCTTGGAAGTCTTCGCAGAGTCGAAGGTCGCGGTGGTGGCGGGGACGGCGATCCTTTCGGTGGGCGACCCGGAAGGCCTCGAAGTGGTCGTGGACGTCCTCACCCAGGATGCGGTCCAGATCGAACCGGGGGCGCACGCCACCATCGATCGATGGGGCGGGGCTGGTTCCATCCCGGCTCGTGTGCGACGCGTCGAGCCTCGCGCCTTTACCGACCACTCGGCCCTCGGGGTGGAGGAGCAGCGAGTGAACGTTCTCCTGGATCTGGATGCCCCAAAGGAGGATTGGGAGCGGCTCGGGGATGGATTCCGGGTCGAGGTGAGCATCGTCATTCACGAGGCTGACGAAGCCCTGTTGGTTCCGGAAGCGGCTCTGTTCCGTCGTTCCGGTCAGTGGAACGTCTTCCAGATCGTGGAGGGGAGGGCCAGGCGGGTAGAGGTGGACGTGGGTCTCAGCAACGGACGCGAAGCGCAGCTGTTGTCCGGCCTGTCCGAGAACGACCGTGTCATCGTCTATCCGAGTGACTACGTCGAAGACGGTGTTCGGGTTCGAACCGCGTCTCCGGATGCTCTCTGACCGCGGAGCGGAGGTCGACGGTCCGAGGCGTCCGAGTGCCGAGTAGAAGCTTACTCACTGCGGCGTTCACGAAGCGACAGCCTCCTCGAATCTCCTCCCCGGCCGCCTCATGAATGTGCCCAAACACGTGGAGTCGAGGTGGCTTCACCGAAACGCTCGCCAAGAGCCGCTCGCACCCGACGTGCATCCCCAAGACGATTCGGTCCAATATTCCATGGGGCGGGCCATGGGTGACCAGTACATCGATGCTCTGGGGGATTTGGGCCCAATGGGCCTGGATGTCGTCACCGCGCTCGCGGTTGAAAGCCATACTGCGAAACTTTGGTGTGACCGGGGAGCCCCAGAATCGAAGACCGGCTATCGTGACGCCTTCGTCACACAAGTACGTGATGTCTCGGTCCGAGCAAGCGCTTCGAAACCTTTCTGGCTCCCGCTCGCACCACACGTCGTGGTTGCCGGCGACCAGGACCTTCCGAGGGGCCGGGAAGCTCGCGAACCAGTCCAGGAAGCGAACCGTTTCTTCTTCGCCTCCCCGCCGGGTGAAGTCCCCGGCGTGGATCACGATATCCGCATCGGGCCGATGCAGCCGGTCATGCTTCATGTGGGAGTCTGAGAGGAGGGCCAGTCGCATCACTTCGGCGCGGCGCCGAGCTCGTTGGCCCGACGGGTCGCGGCCTCCACCGCATCCATGATGGTGGTTCGAAGGCCACCCGCCTCCAGCACGTGGAGACCCGCGATCGCCGTCCCGCCTGGTGATGTGACCTGGTCCTTCAACCGACCCGGGTGTTCGCCGGTTTCGAGCACCATCCGGGCGGCTCCCAGCAGCGTTTGGGTGGCGAGGTCTTGGGCGATCTCTCGGGATAGCCCCACCTTCACACCCGCGTCGGCGAAGGCTTCGAGGATGAGAAACACGTAGGCAGGACCGCTGCCCGACAGGCCGGTCACCGCGTCCAGATGCTCCTCGTCCAAACGCACGGTGCGACCGATGGACGCGAACAGGCGCTCAGCCACGTCGAGATCGAGATCCGCGGCGTGCCTTCCCCGGGCCAGCGCGGTGGCGGCTGCTCCGACCTTGGCCGGCGTGTTGGGCATCGCCCGCACCACCCGGACCGCATGGGCACCACCGGCCCAAGTTTCCAGGCGCGACGTGGACAGGCCCGCGGCCACCGAGATCAGCAGCTTGCTGGGGCTCACCGGCGCGATCTCCTCGAGGACCCCGCACATCGCCTGGGGCTTCACGCCCAGCAGCACCACGTCCGCCTGCTCTGCGGCGGCCAGGTTCGTTTCAGACCACCGAACGCCGTGGCTTTCGGCCAACGCCTCGGCCTTTCCCGGGCGGCGGCAGGTGATCAGGATGTTCTCGGGAGCGAGGGTTTTCTTCGAGATCAGGCCGCGAAGGATGGCCTGACCCATGTTTCCGGCACCGAGAAGGGCGAGCGACGTCGACTCCACGGCCCCTCATAGCATCCGAACGATGTTCGCCAAACCGATGGGGGAGGTCCGGTCCGGTCGACCTCACGTCGACGAAACCAACAAGGCGATCTGGATGCCGCCGTGGTCCACCCGTCTCGTCGTCTGGAGCGAAAGACCGGTGGCGGCGGTCCATCGAGGGTCTGCTGACACCATCGCGAGGCGCCATCCGGGACCGAGCCGCCGATAGGCGGCGCCGAGGGCCTGAAAGAGAAGTCGCAGGTTGCGTTGCCCAGAGAGGCGGCGACCGTAGGGCGGGTTGCATACCAGGACTCCACGACGAGCGGAGAGCGCGTCAGCGAGCCGCTCCTGGAGGGTGCCGGAGGCGAAACGGATACGATGCGCGATCCCCGCGGTCTGGGCGTTGGCCCGGGCGTGCTCGATCGCTTTCGGGTTACGGTCGCTCCCCAGGATGGAAGTGCCGTCGGCGGGCACGAGTCGGCTCTGGGCGCGTTCCCGTTCCTCTTCGAGGCGGACGGGATCGAACCAAGGAAACGACTCGAACGCGAAGCTTCGGAAGAGGCAGGGGGCCTGGTTCTGCGTCTTGAGGGCCGCTTCGATGGGGATGGTTCCGACACCGCAGAACGGATCCCAGATCAGACCCTCGAAACCGGGGCCGACCCCGGCGTCACTCAGGAGAGCGTAGGCCAGATCCTCGCGCAGCGGCGCCTTTCCGGGATGGAGCCGGTAGCCACGCTGCCGCAGCGCGGGATTGGAGGCGTCGATCCAAAGGCGGAATGTATCCCTCTGGACGTTCACGCGAATGTGCAGCGGCGTCATGCTCGGGTCTGGGTCTCCGACCGAACGTGACAACAAGGCCTCCAGCCGCTGAGCGATGGCACCCGTGTGGTACAGGCGAGACTTCGAGGTGGTGACCTTGAATCGAACCGGTCTTCCCGGTTCGATGAAGCGATTCCAGGGTAGTCGGGCGCCCTTCTTTTCGAGCTCCTCGAACCCCTTCGCCCCGAACGACCCGACTTCGAGACTGACGAAGAGCGCTGACCCGAGGCCGAGATGCGCTCGAGCCAGGGTCGAATCATCCGCGTCGAAGGCGACGCCTCCCGCCCCAGGTCGTCCCGGAATGCCGAGCCTCGCGAGGTCGGCGCTGACCACGTCCTCCAGGCCCGGGGCACAGGCGGCGAAGGCACGGACCGTCTCCACGATCCACCGAGGGATCCTGTGGTGGGCCCCGATTGGCCAGGCCTGGATTCCTTTTCGTGAGAGGGGTTCACTTGTTCAGTGAACGCGTGTACAGGCAGCGGGGTGACTGCATTCGCGAGGCGTCAGCCCACCCCGTGGCACCGAGCAGCCGGCCTCAGTGCGGTCTTGGATGCCTGGCGACGGGAAGAGCGCGTGCGGCGCCACATGGTCCTGGACGTCGAGCGACCCGCGACCGCTGCCCGCACGGTTCCGTTTCCCGCTGATCTTCCCGTGCCGGTCCGAACCGCACTGGAGGCGCAGGGCGTCCGAAGCCTCTACGCTCACCAGGCCCGGGCATATGAAGCCGCCCGAAAGCGGTTGGACCGCGGAGGTGGGATGGGCCGCGGCGGACAAGGCCTGCGGGTTCGGGCACCCGAAGCCTTCGGGTTGGGCTCGGAAGATGTGCTGGGCGGCGAACCCGAAGAAGCCTCCCGAGACCTCGTCGTATCGACCCCCACCGCTTCCGGCAAGAGCCTCTGCTATCACCTTCCGGTTCTGGATGTGCTGGCCCGACGCCAGGACGCTCGAGCGATCTACCTGTTTCCGACCAAGGCTTTGGCGCGGGATCAGGAAAATGGGCTCCGAGACATGCTCGCGCAAGCCGGGCTGCACCATGGCGCGGTGGTGTATGACGGCGACACGTCGCCGGATGCTCGCCGAGCCGCCCGGGGTCGTTCCGGGATCTTGATCTCGAATCCGGACATGCTCCACACCGCTATCCTCCCCCATCACACCGCCTGGACTCGCCTGTTCGCCAATCTCCAATACGTGGTGCTGGACGAGGTCCACGCGTATCGAGGGGTGTTTGGTGCCCATCTTTCCAATCTCATCCGCCGACTGATGCGGGTCGCGTCCTTTCATGGGAGCACGCCCACCTTCTTGATGAGCTCGGCCACCATCGGCAACCCGGCGGAGCATGCGGCTCGACTGATCGGCCGTTCCGTGCTGTCCATTGAAGAGAGCGGTGCGCCCAGCGGCCCGCGTCACGTCATGGTCTACAATCCCCCTCTGGTCAATCCGGAGCTCGGGCTTCGCCAGAGCTGCATCAAGGCGGCGGTTCGGCTCGCCCTGGACTTGGTGCGGGCCAGAGTACCCACCATCATCTTCGGGTCCACGCGAAACCAGGTCGAAGTGATGCTCAAATACCTTCGCGACCGCACCACCTCCGATGCCGACATTCCGCCTGGGGCGATCCAAGCCTACCGAGGCGGATATCTGCCGGAAACCCGTCGCCGGATCGAGGCCGGGCTTCGCGATGGGTCGGTTCGCTGCGTCGTTTCCACCAATGCACTCGAACTCGGGATCGACATCGGAGCCCTCGGAGCCGCGGTCTCGGCTGGTTTTCCGGGGACCATGTCCGGACTCTGGCAGCGGTTCGGTCGAGCCGGGCGAAGAAAGGAGCCGTCCCTGTCGTTGCTGGTCAGCTCTAGCGCGCCGTTGGATCAGTTCATCGCGAACCGACCCGAGCTGATCCTGCATGCGCCGATCGAACATGCGCGCATCGACCCGGACAACGTCGAGATCCTTTTGCAACATCTCAAGTGCGGAGCGTTCGAGCTGCCGTTTGCTTCGGTGGAGAGATTCGGGGACGTACCGGCCGACATCGTGGGCGAGGCCTTGGATTTCTTGGCCCAGCATCGGGTGGTTCGTGCGGTTCCGGGGCGGCAAGGAGAAAGGGTCTATCACTGGGCAGCCGACAGCTATCCGGCCAACGCCGTATCGCTTCGCAGCCCGTCATGGGACAACTTCGTCGTCGTCGAGCGGGACACGCAGAAGACCATCGCCGAGATGGACTTCAGGTCCACCCACACGATGCTGCACGAGCAGGCGATCTATCAGCACGAAGGACGGCAATATCAGGTCGAGTTTCTCGACTACGCGAACCACAAGGCGTTCGTTCGGCAGGTAGAGCCCGACTACTACACGACGGCCATGACTCGGGTGAAGGTCTCCGTTCTTCACGAAGAGCAGCAGGTCGAAGTGCACGTCCCCGGCCTGCCCATCTCGCTTTCGGCCGGATGGGGCGAAGTCAACGTGGTGGAAAAGGTGGTGGGCTACAAGAAGATCAAATTCCACACCCACGAGAACGTGGGCTACGGCGAGGTGACCCTGCCCGAGCTTCACAAGCCCACCACCGCGTTCTGGTGGATCCTACCGGACGCCTTCCTTCGTCTATTCGATGCTCCGAGAGCGGTCCTGATGGACGCCCTCTCCGGCATCCAGGCGGCGATGCATGCCGTTGCATCGGTCGGGCTCATGATGGACCCATCGGATTTGGGTCGAACCGTCGAAGAAGAGCCGGCGGTGTCGACCGGTCGGGACGGCACCGACCGCCGAACGGGTGCATTCCGGGGCCCGGCCCACGTCCGCAGCTTCGAGCCCATTCTCTACTTCTACGACACGGTGGCCGGAGGGGCGGGCCTCGCGCCCAGACTCTTCGAGGAGCGGGAGAATCTCATACACCGGGCCCTCGACCTGATTCGGCATTGCGCCTGCTCTTCGGGGTGTCCGTCTTGCGTGGGCGCCGTGATGGAGGTCGACGCGCGAGACGTCGACCGAGGTTGGTCGCGTCGGCAGGTCGCGGAGCGACTTCTTCAGGCGCTCAGTGATGCCGTGGGGCCGCTGTCGCTTCCGACGCCTTCGGATTCCGCATCGTCCGGACCGCACATTCTCGGTGAAATCGAATCGCCCACCCCCGAGATGAACGCGAGCAACCGGACCCCGGTGCGCCGGGACTCGGAGCCGAGTTCATGACCTCCCCATTGCGGCGACGGCTCGACCGCCACCGGGTCGAAGCCCAGATGAAGCTCGACCGCGAGATGACCGGTTCACCGGCCTCTTCAGGGCGTCCCGGCTGGGCCGAGTCCGAGCCCGGGGAGTCGACCGAATCGCGTGCTCACCGCGAGCGAGTCCACCGCCTCAAACGGATGATCGAGGAGACGACGGCTCGGCAGATCCGTCGGCTTCGAGAAGGTCGGAATCCGTCTCCAGCCCACACGGAGATGGATGGTTCGAAAGGAGTTGCACCCGACCTCCCAGGCTCGGTGGTGCAATATCCCGATGGCGTCGTGCGGTGGGTAACCAGCGTCCATGAACCTGGGGTGTGTCACGGACGGGTCGTGCTCTCCGACATCCTGCGGGTCGATCGGCGGTCGATGGCCCAAATGGCGCTTCTCGAACGGACCGTGGTGCGTCCGGAGAAGCTCTTGTTCCTCGACACGGAGACCACCGGCCTTTCTCGCGGGACCGGAACGGTGCCCTTCATCGTGGGCTTTGGAACCTTTCAGGACGCGACGCTGGTGGTTCAGCAAATGCTCCTGGAGGAATTGGGTGGGGAGGCACCAATGCTCAGAGCGTGGGTCGAGCGGCTTCAGGACCCAGAGGTGGTCATCGTGACCTTCAACGGTCGGGCCTACGACGAGCCCCTCCTGCGAACCCGCGCCGTCCTTCATCGGCTCCAGCTGCCCGAAGACTTGGCAGTGGGGCGGCACATCGACCTTCTCCACTGCGCCCGACGGATCTATGGGCTGCGCTTGCCCCGGATGCGGCTCGTGGATCTCGAGGTGGAGGTTCTTGGGTTTCGTCGAGATCAGGACATCGAGGGTTGCGAAGTGCCGGAAGCCTATTGGTCGTTTTTGCGCCATCGGATGCCGCACGAGATGCTGAAAGTTTTGGACCACAATCGGCTGGATATCGTGTCGTTGGTCGCCTTGCTGACCCGAATGACGACCCAGTTCTGCGGGGTGGATCGAAGCTCGGAGCCCGAGGATCAGCTGGGGCGAGCGAGGGTGGCGGCGCGGGCGAAGGATCACCAAAGGGCCTTGGTTTTTGCCTCCGAAGCGGCCCGGAGCGGGGGAAGGACCTTCTGCACCTGGAGAGCTTGCATGTTGGCGGCGCGCAGTTCGATCCGACTGGGTGCGCCGAAGGAGGCCGAGGTTTGGCTTCTCGAAGCCCTCGGGTCAGCAGAGGGCGAACTCGAGCTCGCGTGTGTTCATCTCGAGCTCACCAAGCTGCTGGAGCATCGATTGGGGCGTCCGGCGGAAGCGCTTCGTCACGCGCTGCTTTCGGTTCCGGCGGAGACGCCGGCTACCAATGAGCGGCGTTGCCGACGCCTTCGAGGAAAGGTCGACCGAACCGCTAGCGTGGCTCGCTCCGGGAGCGGCTGACCGCCAACGACGGAGAAGATGAGGCGGTCGGTGGAGCCTCTCGGACACGTGGTTGGTCCACCACCGTGAGGCTGCGCAGGATGACCAACCCGAGGAGGCTGGTCAGCGCGGCAGCGATGCACACGGCAGGGTAGGGATCGACGGAGCTTGACCACAAGAGGGCGCCTACCGAGGCTCCCACCGCCGTGCCGGCATGGTTGAAGGTGTTTCGAAGGGCAGACATCGCACCCCGCCGGTCCGGAGAAACGACTTCCAGGGCCAGGGTCATGAACGGCCCGGCCCGGAGGCTTCCGGCGCAGGTGGCCGCGAAGAACACGAAAGCGGTCGGGAGGGCCACCGGGAGCGCAACCTCACCCCATTGTGGCCAACCGGCCCAATCCGCGCGCCGCGCCGCGCTGGCGATGGTCTCGGTCCACGGCATCGAGAACAACATCGCCGCCATGAGGAGGGTGCCCAGCGTGATCATCGGAATCCGTCCGAGATAGTTGGCCCAGCGGCCGGAAAGGGGACCTGCAATGAGGAGAGCGGGGCCGCCCACGGCGTAGATCAGGCCGCGATCAAGGGTGCTCATGCCGTAAGTCTCTGCAAGCCATGGGCTCGTATAGACGCTGAAGAGCGTCATCGCGATGCCGATGGAGGCGCTGAAGAACAAGACGCCCAGGGCGGCGGGTTGCAGGAGGAGCGTTCGATAGCCCAGAAGGGCTGACCCGAGGGACAGCGTTTTTGACCTTTGTTCGAAACGGGGGTGGCCCACCGTCAGGGCCAGGACGACCAGCACCGTGAGAGCGAGGCTCCCGATGGCCAGAAACATGTTCTGCCAGCCCAGCGCCCACGCCAGGAACGCACCGATGGGCACGCCGAAGATGAGGGACAGGAAGAACCCACTCATCAACCACCCCATCGCGATGGCGCGATGACGGTCGTCGAAATGGTCTCCAATGAAGCTTGCGGTGGAGGTCACCAACATGCCCGCGCCCGCCCCGGCCACGAAGCGCGCCCAGACCAACGGATGATAGGCGTCCACGAACCCACATACTCCGGTGCCCAGTCCGAGGGTCAGCAGTCCCATCAGAAGCACCGACCGGCGCCCGAAGCGGTCGCAGATGGGTCCAAAAATCAGGGCGAAGGCAGCGGTGGCCGAGGCATACGCGGTCACCCATGCGCTGCCCCACTCGACGGGGATCCCCAAGTCTTCGGCCATCTGGGGGAGAGTTGGGTTGACCACCAACAGGTCGGCGCCGGCCGTGAACATCACGCCCATCAGGAGAACGACGGTCCACAGGTCGCGTCCATGCACTTCGGCCGGAGTCTCACCGTCCGCACGGACTGACAAGTTGAGAAGAGATTGGGCGAATCGCAGGGGGTGGGCTAACTTCCTGGGGGTGACGCGGCTGCGGGTCTTGCACCAGCGCATCGATCGAGAAGCCCGAGCGATTCAGAATCAGCTTCCCTTCCGTCTTAGATGTCAACGCGGCTGCTCCGGGTGTTGTGTGGACGATCTGACGGTGTTGCCCATCGAGGCGCAGGCGATTCGGGCCGCTCATGCCGAGCTCCTGGCCGAAGGAGCGCCGCATCCGCAAGGGGCGTGTGCGTTCCTGGACCAAGAGGGTGCCTGTCGCATCTACGACGTTCGGCCCTACGTGTGTCGTACCCAAGGGCTTCCGCTTCGATGGGTCGACCCGGAGGCGGAGGTGGAACGCCGGGACATCTGCCGCCTTCACGATCCCGGAGAACGCCTGCTGCGACTCGAGCCATCGCAGTGTTGGTCGCTCGGACCCGTGGAGGCCCAGCTTGCGGCCCTCCATCGTGAGACCGAGGGCCGGTTTCCCCGGAACCAGGATCGTGTTTCCTTGAGGAGTCTTTTCGATCGATGTGGGCCCTAGACTTTGGAACCACCAACTCGGCGCTGGCGCGATGGGACGAGCTCCGGCGGAAGCCCAGTCTGGTGGAACTCCCCGACATCTGTCGGGGTCCTTCTGGCCGTCCGGTCGATCCCGAGCAGGAACACCTGGAGGCCAGCTTGGTGGTGCCCACTTCGGTGGAGGCCTTCGACCGCCTGAATTTCTGGGGCACCGTCGGCAAATGGCCGGCGCTGCAAAGGGTGA
This sequence comes from Myxococcota bacterium, assembly GCA_050331295.1. Lineage (GTDB taxonomy): Bacteria > Myxococcota > Kuafuiibacteriia > Kuafuiibacteriales > Kuafuiibacteriaceae > Kuafuiihalomonas. The sequence goes on from JBHJGZ010000002.1 coordinate 341,392, forward strand.
CCTTCGTGGGCCGGCAGGCATACATCGGTCGAGAAGCGGACATCCGACAAGACGCGCAGCCCAGCCCGGCGTATGCTTCCATGTTCAAGGCCCTCCTCGGAAGCTCGCCCCTTAGAACGGTGGCTCGGGTCGGCTCGTCCCCCCTGACCGCGCGGGAGGCGGCCCGGCTGTATCTTCGGGAACTGCTCCACGCGGTGCGAGACGTCACCGGCGAACGGATTCGCGACTTGGTGGTGACCAGCCCGGTGCAGAGTTTCGAATCCTATCGAGCCGAGCTGTCGGCTGCCCTGAGGAGCCTCGGCGTCCGCCGAGTTCGTTTCATCGATGAGCCGGTCGCTGCTGCCTTGGGCTACGGACTCGGTCTCGGAAAGGAGCGGAAGGTTCTGGTGGTGGATTTTGGCGGCGGGACCTTGGATATCGCCTACGTCCAGCTCACCGCCAAGAACATGGAGCAAGGTCAGTGCGAGGTCTTGGGGAAATCGGGGAAGGACATCGGTGGCCTCACCATCGACCGATGGCTCGCCGAGGCATTGTGCCGACGGATGGAGATCCGGTTCGAAAAGGACGAGTTCATGAACCCGAAGGACGACTGGACTCGTCGCATGCTGGTCGAGAGCCGTCGGCTCAAGGAACGTCTCTTCTTTCGAGAAGAGGCGACCCTCGTCACCGTGCCGCGCGACGAGCTTCATCGTTTCGACGAGCGGATGCGAGGTCGATCCAGTACGGTCACCTTGAAACGGGATGATCTGGTCGAGTTGTTGGAAAGCTGGAAAGTCTACGAGGCCATCGATTCTTGCGTCGCCGCCAGCCTCGCCCAGGCTGATGCCACCGAGAGTGATGTCGACGAGGTCCTGCTGGTCGGAGGCTCCACTCTGCTTCCGCAAGTCTATCAGCGCTTCGAGAAACGCTTTGGGCGAGACGCGGTTCGGGCGTGGCAGCCCTTCGAAGCGGTGGCGCAGGGCGCGAGCATCTACGCGGCCGGGAAGGCTCAGCCCTCCGACTTCATCATTCACGATTATGCGTTCGTGACCCACGACCTTCAGTCGCATCAGAAGCAGTATGCGGTCGTCGTGCCGCGCGGGACTCGCTTTCCGACCCGGTATGATTTCTGGAAGTCGAATCTGGTTCCGACGTGCTCGCTCGGTGAACCGGAAACCATGTTCAAGCTGGTGGTGTGCGAGCTTGGAAGGTCGGATGGTGACACGCGCTTCTCTTGGGATGAGCGCGGGAATCTTCGAATTCTTCGAGCAGATGACAGTGAAGAACAAGGAGTTGTCGTGGTGCCCCTCAACGAGTCCAATCCGCTGCTCGGCTTTCTCCGTCCGCCGCATCCGCCCGATGACAAGAGACCACGATTGGAGGTAGCGTTCGGCGTCAACAGTGAACGATGGCTGTGTGCGACCGTCTTCGATCTGAAGACACGAAGATATATGATGCGTGAAGAGCCAGTGGTGCGATTGCTGTGAACGACCGCTTGCTAGAAGAGTTGGAGCCTCTCTGGATATTCGGTTACGGGTCGTTGGTTTGGAAGCCCAGCATCCCGTTCGATGAGAGCCGGAGCGCCAGGATTTTCGGCTTCATTCGGCGATTTTATCAGGGATCAGTGGACCACCGGGGCGTGCCGAAGTTTCCCGGCCGGGTCGTGACCTTGCTCGAAGAACCGGATGGCGAGGTTTGGGGCCGTGCCTATCGGATACCGGGCCCGCGTCGAGGGGACGTGCTGGACAGCTTGGATCACCGGGAGAAGGGTGGTTACACGCGATACATCGTCGATATTGACATCGAGCCGGGCTCCGGAAGGACCGAGCGAGGTTTGGTGTATGTCGCACATCCCAAGAATCGGAACTACGCGGGGCCGGAATCCATCGAACAGATCGCGGAGGTGGTTCGGTCGGCACATGGCCCGAGCGGGCCCAACGACGAGTATGTCTTGCGCCTCGCGGAAGCGTTGCGGGCCATGGGAGCGGAAGATCCTCACGTCTTCGCTTTGGAAGAGGCCGTGCTCGGGTATTGAGCACCGGGCGATTTGCAGGCCGCGGACCGCTCACCGCCGCCTCTCGTCGGCCATGTCTAGTACGCCACCATTTGGACGAGTGGCCGTGGCTCCGGGAGCTCCTCTTCGCCCAGGATCTCCAACACGTCCCGTTCGATTTTCCTCGAAAGGGTGGAGATAGGGACGTCGTTCGGAAGGCCCTCGAAGGGATTCTCGCTCCAGTCTCCGAGCTGATCCGAGGTGAGAAACACCCAACTGACCACCGTGGAAAACGGGATTGTCGCCCATGCGCTTCCGCCGTGGGACGCAAACGCGTCCAGGAAGCCGAGCGGGATCAGCAGCGTGAAGAGGCGCGCGAACAGAGCATTGATGGTGGCGTACTGGCGAGGGAAGGGAAAGTTTTTGATGCGCTCGGCTTGTCCTTGGAGCGCGACCAGGTCGTCCAAGAGGGTCTGGAGTTTCATGTGCGAGAACGGGTCGAGCCACCGTCGATGTCGGAGATCGGCCAGGTGTCGAGATTGAGCGGCGATGAGAAGAGCGGCCGCGTTTTGGCACGTCATGAGTGGCGTCGTTTCCTGCTCACCGATCTGGGTAGAAAGGACCCGTTCCAGGTCTTCTTCATCCTCGGGAACGTGAGCTCGTGCCCGAGACGCTTTGCTCCAATGGGCGGAGTGCTCCCAAGAGCGAGTCGTGCGCAGCTGGTGTCGAAGTGCATCCATCCAGGCGATGTGACGACGAATCAGACGGACGTGATGCTCGCGTATCAGGTCGGCACCACCGGCCGCGTGATTGTCGAATCGTGATGTGACGAGATCGCGTACGCCGTACGCCCAGGCCCGGCTCACATTGACGATCCCGCCCCAGATCTTTCGAGCCTCCCAAAGGCGCTCATAGGCGGCGTTGTTCTTGAAGCCCAAGAAGAAGGCCACTGCGATGCCTAACGCCGACATGGGAAGCCACGGCAAGGCGAGCCATTGAGCGTTGGTCACTTGGTAGAGGATGGTGAGGAGCGTGGACCACAAACCAGGGATCAGGAAATTGATGCGACTCCAGTGAATGGTCTGAAGAAGTCCGTATTTCCGGCCAGTGTACATTTCCCCGCGGTATCACGCCTGCCGAGGCATCGGTTAGGTTCAGGGGCGGTTCGACACTCGAGGGCTGCAGCGCCGGCATTGCCGACGCTGCGGCAAGATCAGATGCTCAGAACGCCGGAGCGAAGCATGTACGCCAGCCGGGCCCGCTGGTCCGGCGTCAGCATCGCGTGACTCCGCTCCAACGCACTTCGGACCGCGGCACGCAGGCGCTCTGCACTCTGAATCCTTAGTTCCAGGCCCCGGTCGGCTTTGGTTCCATCAAAGGGAGCGGCTTCCAGGGCGTCTGCGAAGAGGGCCACGGTGCGTTGGTCGTCCACTGCCGCTTGAGCCCGCTCGGTCTTCAGTTCGTTCAAGATGGTGGCGAGGGTCTTGATCTGTTGTTCACTCAGTTCGAGTCGCTGGGCCATGAACCTCAGCGGTCTTCTCACTCCGAACAGGAGCCCTTGCTCGTGGGACACGTCTTCTTCAGGTCTAGGGTGCGCCGACCAACCGCGACAAGCATTTCTCATCGATACCTCACGCGCTTCGGACTGCGTCCTGAAGCGGGGTTATAGCGCGGGCACCTTGCCTCGCGCCCGCAAAGAAGAGGCTCGAGGCGACGGAATGTCCAGTCCAAACACGCCGTGGGCGTCAGCCGGAGGCGGCTCGAGCCGGACGCCGACATCATCAGCCCGGAAGGCGCATCAAGTCCGATGGACTGAGCTCCGCGAGGGAGCGCTTGCCGCACAGACCCAGGTTCAGGTCCAGATCCGCCAGGAGATTCTCCAGCACCGCTCGAACGCCGTCCTCGCCGTCGATGGCGAGTCCATACACGTAAGGCCTTCCCACCATCACTGCTCGGGCCCCCAGTGCGATGGCCTTGATGATGTCGCTGCCGCTCCGAATACCGCTGTCCATCAACACCGGTACTCGACCGGCCACCGCCGCCACCACTTCGGGCAAGGCATCCAAAGCACCCACCGCCCCGTCGACCTGCCGGCCGCCGTGGTTGCTGACGATGATTCCATCGGCGCCTTCTTCTACCGCCCGCTTCGCGTCGTCGCTGTGCAAGATACCCTTCAACAGAATGGGCAGGCGAGTACGTTCCCGCAAGAACGGAAGGTCCGCCCAAGTGAGATTGGGACGACTGTAGATGTCGATGAAAGTGCGAACGGCGTCGATGGCTTCACCCGACCGCAATCCCGACCATCCGCTCGGGTAGGTTCGAGCTAGCTCGATGGCGTTTCGAAGGGTGGAAAGCGAAAAGCCACCGCCCCCGTTCCGAGCCGGACTCGGCGAGGTTCGGACCCGCTCCATGAACACCGGGTCGCTCGTATACTGGGCGATGCCCTTTCCGCGGAGAAAGGGGAGGTAGGCACGATCCAGGTCTTGGGTGCGCCAACCCAGCATCGTGGTGTCCAAGGTGACCACGATGGCTTCGCACCCGGACCGCTCCGCCCGGGCCACGAAGCTCTCCACGAGTTCGTTGGAACGACTCCAGTAGAGCTGGAACCACCGGGGACCGTCGCCCATCGCAGCCGCACAAGCTTCCATGTTGACCGAGGCCTGGTTGCTGAACACGTACGGGATCCCGAGTGATGCGGTCGCCCGAGCGACCGCAAGGTCGGCCTGTTCGTGCACCAGCTCCAGAACGCCGATGGGTGCCACCAAGATCGGCGCCTCGAGCTGGCAGCCCAGGAGTGAGATGGAAAGGTCGCGGTCCTCGACGTCCGCCAACATTCGAGGCCGAAGACCCCATCCGTCGAAGGCGGCCCGGTTTCGCTCCACCGTACGCTGATTGCCGGCACCACCGACCACGTAGGCCGCAGCCTCCCGTGACATGCGTGCGCGTGCCGCTGCCTCGAGCTCATCCGAGCCAAAGGGGACGCGAGGGATCCTCCCCTTCATCCCACCGACGTAGATCTCGCCTTGCCGGCGGCGTCCGATATCCTGATGGCGACCCACGGATCAGTGAGGGATCGAGAACAGACCGGCCGCTCCCATGCCGCCACCGACGCACATCGATACCACGCCGAGCCGCCCACCACGACGACGCAGCTCGTGTAGAAGGGTGGCCGTCAACTTGGCGCCGGTGCAGCCCAAGGGGTGGCCCATGGCGATGGCACCTCCGTTGACGTTGAGTTTCTCGTTCGGGATGCCGAGCTCCTGTTGGGCATACCGGCATTGAGACGCAAAGGCCTCGTTGATCTCGAAGAGGTCGATGTCGTCGACCTTCAAGTCCACCTTCTCCAGAAGACCACGGATAGCCGGCACCGGGCCGATGCCCATGATGTCAGGAGGGACGCCTTTGACGACAAAGGCATGGAAGTAGCCGATGGGCTGAATTCCGAGCTCCTTGACCTTGGCGTCGCTGAGCAGGACGGTTGCCGCGGCGCCGTCGTTGAGCGGCGACGAATTGCCGGCGGTGACCGAGCCCTTGGCGGCGAATGCGGGCTTGAGTTTGGAGAGCACTTCCACCGTGGTCCCCGGGCGCGGAGACTCATCGGTCACGAACTCCTGAAAGCTGAACCCGTCTTGGGTTCGGATCCGGGCCTGCACCGGAACGGTTTCGTCTTTGAAGCGACCAGCCTCGATGGCCGCGATCGCTTTCTCGTGCGACCAGGCCGCGAACTCGTCTTGCATCTCGCGCGAGATTCCGAAGCGTTGTGCAACCCGCTCTGCGGTATGACCCATACTGATGTAGGCCTCTGGGCGCTCTTCCACGAGTCGTGGATGGAGGGAGATTTTGTTTCCGCCCATCGGGACGTAGCTCATCGATTCCACCCCACCCCCGATCACCGCGTCATTCAAACCAGCATGGATCATGAGGGCACCGTGCGCGATGGCCTGTAGGCCCGACGAGCAGAAACGGTTGATGGTCTCACCGGCCACTTCATCCGGCAGGCCTGCGATGAAAGCTGCATTGCGGGCTACGTTGAGGCCTTGCTCGGCTTCGGGTATTGCGCAGCCGAGGATGACATCGTCGATCATCTTCGGGTCGAGCCCTTTGACCCGCTCGACCGCTCCCTTGATGGCCACGGCGGCCAGGTCATCGGGTCGAGTATCCTTGAGCGTTCCTTTGATGGCTCGACCCACGGCAGTGCGGACCGAACTCGCGACGGCGACGTTGAACGGAAGATGCATAGTTTTAGTTCCTCAGAGGCTTATTGTTCATCAGGAGGCTTTGGATCCGAGCTTGGGTCTTCTCTTCGCCGCAAAGCGACACGAAAGCTTCCCGCTCCAGATCGAGATAGTGTTGTTCCGTGAGCTCGGTCCCCGGAACCACGTCGCCTCCGCACAGAATGTGAGCGACCTTTCGCGCGATCAGAGAGTCATGCTCCGTTGCAAACCGTCCTTCCACCATGCCCCACACTCGCATGGCGATGGTCATCGCAGCGTCGATCCCGGCGGCGCGGAATGTGGGCGGCCGTGGGGGTCGATACCCTGCTCGAGCCAAACCCAGGGCGCGCTGTTTGGCGTGGTACAAGAGGAGGTCTCGATTCAAGCTCACGCCATCCGTGGCCCGGAGGAATCGGAGGCGTTTCCCTTCCTCGGCGCCGGTCGCCACTTTGGCCGTGGCGATGTTGAGGGATGCAGCACCGATGAGTGGGAGCAGATCCATTCCGTCCACGTCTTGAACGGCACCCGTCCACCGCTCCACCAGTCGCAGGCAGCCGCACCCGGCCGGCACCAGGCCGGCACCGACCTCGACCAGCCCGATGTAGGTTTCCGCGTGGGCTTCACACGCATCGGCTGCCATCACCACTTCGGCGCAACCGCCGAACGTGTACTGAAATGGCGCCGCCACCACCGGAACTTTCGCGTATTTGAAACCCTGCAGGGCGTTTTGAAGTCGTCGGATGGCGGCTTCGATCTGTCCGAACTCTTTCTGCTGAGCCGCCATGAACACCATCATGAGATTGGCGCCGGCTCCGAAGTGCTCGCCGTCGTTTCCGAGGACGAGGGCCTCGAAGTCCTTTTCGGCGACCTCGACCGCGCGCTCCATCATCTCCATGACGTCGGCGTCGATGGTGTTGAGCTTGGTATGGACCTCCAGACAGAGCGCTCCGTCTCCAAGGTCGACCAACGACGCGCCGAAGTTCGAGGCGACGACTCGGGCTTTGTCTTCCTTGAGGGCAGCGAGGCGGAGATGCCGTGGGTCCCGGGGCACCGGAGCGGCTTTCTTGGCCTGGGCGTCGTAGAAGGTGGTCGCGCTCTGGGGGCCTTCGTAAAACGAGGTCCGTCCCGACGCGAGCATCTCCCCGACCCATCCCGGAACGTCGATGTTCTCGGCCTTCATGCGTTCGACGCTGTCCTTGACCCCGATCGCGTCCCACAGCTGGAACGGTCCCAGATCCCAGTTGTAGCCCCAGCGCATCGCGTTATCGATCTGAACGATGTCGTCCGAAATCTCGCCGAGTCTGCGCGCGGTGTAGGCGAGCATGTGGGCAGTGCTCTTCCAGGCGAAGCGCCCGGCCGGGTCGTCCGCCTGGACCAACGCCTTCACGCGTTCCTTGGGGTCTTCGATGTTCCTGACCGCGCCGAGCGAGTCGAATCGAACCTTCTTCTGCTCCCTGTATTCGCCGGTCCCGTAGTCCAGCACCAGGACGTCGTCGCCTTGCTTCTTGTAGAAACCTGCTCCGGCCTTGCGACCGACAGCGCCCTTGTCCACGAGCTTTCGAATGAAGTCGGGCACGACGAACACCGGCCGTTCCTCATCGTCTGGGAGATTGTCGTAGCAGTTCTGGGCCACGTGGGAGAATGTGTCGAGACCGACCAGGTCGGCGGTCTTGAAGATGGCCGATTTCGGCTTGGCCATGGCGGGCCCGGCGATCTTGTCGACCTCTTCGACGGAGAGATTCATCTCTTCCATCAGCTGGACCGTCTTCATGATCCCGTAGATGCCGATTCGATTGCCGATGAAGTTGACGGTGTCCTTCCCGAACACCACCCCCTTCCCGAGAAAGTCGCCGAGGGCTTTGGCGCGTTCGATGATGTCGGGGCGTGTCTTCGGCCCAGGGATCACCTCCAGCAAACGCATGTAGCGAACCGGGTTGAAGAAGTGCAAAACGATGAATCGCTCGCAGATGTCCTCGGGAAGGTCTCGGGTCATCTCGGAGATCTTGAGTCCGCTGGTGTTGGAGGCGAGGATCGCATGATTGGGCAAGACGTCTTTCACGCGCTCGAACAGCTTTCGCTTGATGTCCATGTTCTCGATAATCACCTCGATGACCAAGTCGCATGTCTTCAGGCGCTCGAGATGATCATCGAAGTTGCCCGTCGTGATCAGACGAGCATCCGCGGGGTCGAAGAAGGTCGCTGGCTTCGACTTCAGGGCTTTGGCGATGGCCTCGTCGGCCAGCCGGTTCCGCTTGCGAGGATCGTCCCCAGCGTCCTTCGGAACAATGTCCAGTAGGTGGGTCTTGACTCCTGCCCCTGCCAGGTGGGCAGCGATTCCGGTGCCCATCAACCCAGCGCCGAGAACAGCCGCGGTATCGATGCGTTCTGCCATGAGGTTCGAACTAGCCATCGACGGGAGCACGGTGCAAGTGATGTTCGGAGGGTGCGCCGCCGAAGCCCCTTGCGACCATGTGGGCCGGTTTCGATAGACTTCACGCTGCTTACCACCGGCCCAAGCGGCCCGAATACCAAACCGTCGAGTGGTTCAATTGGTGCTTGACCTTGTTGTCGGTGGCCTTGGTGGCCATCGAGCTCATCGCCGACCTCTCCCCGAGGGCGCGCACATTCATCTTCTATGCGGACGTCGTCATCGTCTCGTTCTTCTCGATGGACCTGCTGCTGAGGATCGGGAGCTACCGCCCTCCGTCCCTCGACGTTTTTGCAGGGGGCGTCCTGTATCGGACGACGGAGCATCTGGTCGGTCGCCTGCGTCTTCTCTTCAGTCCCGCGGTTCTGGTGGACCTCGTGACCATCTTGTCCTTCGTCCCCGCGCTTCGCGCCTTGAGGGCCCTGCGGTTCTTGCGGCTTGGACGAGGTCTCAGATTCTTTCGCTACGCTCAGCCGATCCGGGGGCTTCTGCGGTCGTTGGAGGAGAGCTGGCTTTTGTACGGTGCCGCCTTTGGTTTCCTTCTCACGGTCGTTTTGGTGGGAGGCATCAGCCTGTTCCTTCTCGAGCGTTCGGTGAATCCAGGGCTGCGCCGCCTGCCCGACGGTCTGTGGTGGGCGATGGTCACGGTGACGACGGTCGGCTTCGGCGACATCGCGCCGGTGACCCCTCTCGGGCGATGGGTGGCGGTCGGGGTGATGGTATCGGGCATGTTCACGTTGGCTCTGGTGGCCGGGGTTGTCAGCGTGACCCTGCTGGGCGTGGTGACGCGGTTGAAGGAGGAGCAGTTTCGAATGTCGAACCAGATCGGACACGTGGTGGTGCTCGGCTATGACGCTGGCGCATTGATGCTTCTGCAGGCCCTCCGGGACGAGGTGGCGTCGGAGAGAGAGGTGGTGCTGATGGGCCAGGGACCGAGGCCGGAGGAACTCCCCTCGGATTTCACCTGGGTGCCGGGTGATCCCACCAAGGAGACCGAACTCGACAAGGTTCGGCTCTCTTGCGCGGACACGGTGTTGGTCATTGCGCCCCGCCAGGTGGCCCCGCAACTCGCCGACGCCCGCACCATTCTGATCGTGTTCACCCTCCGCTCGTTCTTGTCGGGACGCGGGGAGGTGGTTCGTCGTGCCCAGCCCGTCTACGTGGTGGCCGAAATCTTGGACTCGGAAAACGTTCAGCACGCCTACACGGCCGGCGCGCAAGAGGTGATCGAGACGACCCGATTGGGCTTTGCGATGATGGCGCACACCGTGCGAGCCAAGGGGACCGGCACGGTGCTCAGTCGAGTGGCCTCAGCCGGTGCGCTCAGCGTGTTCATCGGTCTCCCCGAGCGCCCATTTCGCACCTACCGGGATGGCGTGGATGGGCTGCGCGCCCGTTACGGCGTCACGGTGATCGGATTGGAGGAAGGAGGCGAGCTGCTCTTGGGGCCTCGCCCCCAGCACCGAGTCCATCCCGGGACGGCTTGGGTATATCTGGCCCCCGAGCAACGGCTTCCGCCGGTCGGAGGTCCCACCTCGCACGGCAGCTAGATGCCTCGACCCTTTTGAAGCAGTCGTTCGTAGAGCTCCTGCTGGATCTCCGCCGAATCACCACCTCCGAAGACGAGCGCCCCCGACGTGAAGCTGGTGCCGTAGCTTTCAGCTGCCACCACGACCTGAGCCAAACCCGACAGAGCATCCTCGGCGGACAGGGAGCCGAGCGGATGGACGAATACGCTCCAGACCATCCCCTGGGCCACCGCGTAGCGGGCATCCAGGGCTGAGTCGAAGTTGGCTTGGAGGAGACGCCGTAGCTTGTCGGCGGGAAGCTCCTCGGACGGGGTGATGGCGGTCATGATGCGCATGCGGTTGGCGCGCGCATCGCTGATCACCACGACCGCCCGCTCTTCGAGATCCAGTTCGCGCACCGCACCCTGGCGTCTGAAGTTTGGATCCACCCGGCGCAGAAGCGCATCGAGCTGCTCATCGTCCATACCTGGGATGGTGGTTTGTATCTCCGGCTCTTCCGGCCGAGGAACTGGACCGGCCCCAGGAGGGGTCGGGGCGGGGCGGGTCGACGGTGACTGTCCTTGGGCGATGGGCAGAAGCCCGGCCGTCTGAAGCATGAGGGCACAACCTACAAGCGATGCGCGCATGGCGGGTGTACGCGGTGGGTCGGGTTCGGTTACTCCGCTCCGACTACGAGAACCCGAGGAGGAGGAGAGCGCAGACGAACCCGAGGCCGAAGCCGGCCAGGAACCACCACCGACCGGTGTTTCTCTGGATCAGGAGCGGGCGCCGGCCCTCCGGCGTCTTGCGCTCCCGGCTTTCCCGGACCCGGATCCCCTGGGCTTCGAGAAAGCTGCGCACGTGCTCCGACAGGCGAAGATACTCGGTCCGGGAGAGATCGAAGCCGCGGCCGAAGCGGCGACGATGGATGTCCGAAACCACCGCATAGGCCCTGATTTCCCCCTCCTGTCGGGCCGAGTCGACCCATCCAAACATCACCGAAGGTTCGTTCGGGTCGATGTCGGAGATGAGCACCAGCGCGTTTCGGGCCTTCCGACCGCCGTCCGTACTGGGTCCGTCCGGTTCGCGGAGACGCACGAGTCGTCGATGGCGGCTCCCGTAGCGCACGGCCGAGAACTTGAGGTTGACCAGCTCACATATCGCGAGGGCCTGGTCGCTGTGGTGCGTCCGTGCGGGAACGATCGGCACGGTCCCTCTTTACTCGGGTCGGCGCTGCAGGTCCAAGAAGCCACCGTGCAGCAGTCTTTCTGGGAGACCCGATGGCGCGAAGGCCGGATCGGTTTTCATCGAGATGAGCCCAACCCGTACCTGGTCCGGCACGCCCTCGCGATGAAGGGGTGGCCGGGAAGGGTGTTCCTGCCGCTGGCCGGCAAATCGGTCGACGTCCCGTGGCTCCGCGACCGGGGGTGCGAGGTGGTGGCAAACGAGTGGGTGAAGGAGGCCGTCGAGGCTTTTTTCGAGGAGCAGAACCTCGACGCGGTCCGGCAGCCTTCCGGCGACCACCAGCTCTATGAGGCCGAGAATCTCCGCTTCTTTCAGGGCGACTTCTTCAGTCTCACCCGCGACCAGGTTGGGGAAGTGGACTGGGCGTTCGACCGCGCCGCGCTGATCGCGCTCCCGACCGAGGCGCGCTCACGTTACGTCGAACAGCTGGTTCGCTTGGTGGGCGCGGATCACGAGTTGCTCCTGGTCCACGTGGAATACGACCCCGAAGGCATGGAGGGGCCGCCCTTCAGCGTTTCGGTGGATGAGGTCCGCACGCTCTTTCGGGGCGCTCATCTCACGCTGTTGGAGGAGCAGTCGGCCTTGGACGACAACAGTCGTTTCCGCGCCGCGGGGCTGACGTGGCTGACCGAGCGAGCATGGCGGATCCAGCTCTGACTCTGGTCAGGTTCGATTAATCGGGCGATGGCGACCGACATAGAGGGGATCCTGTTTTCGCACCCAGCGAATGAACTTGGCGATGTCCTCGTGGGCTTGAAGGCGCTCGACGGTGAAGAAGTCCGTGGCCAGCTCGCGCTCGCTGAATCGGGAGTGAATCTTCGTGTGGCAGACCCGGTGCATCCGTACCGCCTCGCTTCCCCCCTCGGAGCGGGGGACCAGATGATGTCGGTCCACACTCGGACCGTCGAACATCGGCCGACCACACAACGGGCATGGACCGAGTTCCGTTTCGGCCTCTGGCATCTCCTCTCCATACCCACCGACTGGGCTACTCCAACTGAAATGGAATGAATGCAAACCGTCCCTGCCGCTCGATCTGAAGGACCACTGGGTCACCTCGCTTCAGGAGGGCGAGCCAGTTCCCCAGTTGATCGAAGCTTTCTACTTCGACGTCGTTGACGCGATGGATGACGTCGCCGGGGCGGAGGAGGTGACTACCGGAGGCGGCAGCCACCAGCACACCCGAACGCACCCTCAGCTGGGGGATGATCTGCTTGACCAGATCGTCCACCGTCAACGCCAAGACCCCGAGCTGCGGGAGGAGGGCCGCTTCGGGGTCGAGTTGAAGGTTGAGGCGCTCCATCGTGTTCGGTCGTTCCACCACCGGGACCTGAAGATAGAGGTCCCGCTCGCCCCGTCGCACCTGCACCGCGACGCGACCGCCGATGGGGCTGTGATACACGTTCACTTCGAACTGCCGTGCGTTTTCCATCGGCTTTCCATCCAGGGATAGAATGATGTCCCCCACCTGGAGCCCTCCCGCGTCGGCGGGTCCGCCGGGAAGGACGTCGGACACGATGACGCCCCACTCGCGGTCCAGCCCGAGCCCCTGGCTGAGCAGGGGGTCCACGGTCTGGGTGAGGGCGGCGATGGTTCCCCGCCGCACTCGCCCGTACTCTTGAAGGTGCTCATAGATGGTGCGCACGATGTTGCTCGGAACCGCAAATCCCAGTCCTTCGCTCCCTCCGCTCTGGGAAAGGATGAACGTGTTGATGCCCACCAGCTCTCCGTCCGAATTGACGAGTGGACCACCACTGTTTCCGGGATTGATGGGGGCGTCGGTCTGTACGTAAACGACCCGGTCTTCGGGTCGAATCTGTCGCGCCACCGCGCTGACCACACCCATACTGACCGAACCTTCCAGGCCGAGCGGACTTCCGAACGCCAGAACCACTTGGCCGCGTCGGAGGTCGTCGGAGTCGCTGAATGAGAGATGGCTCGGAACCTCCACATCGACGTCGATCAGCGCGATGTCGGTCTCGAAATCGATCCCGACCACCCTGGCGTCGACCGAGTCGCCCATCGGCTTCAGAATCGAATCGAAGTCATCGTTCATGTCGGATGTTCGAGGAAGTCGGACCCGGATGGTCTGCGCCCCTTGGACCACGTGGGCGTTCGTAATGATGTGTCCTTCCTGTGAAACGATGACGCCGGAACCCGATGCTCGTCGACGGGTGAGGAGTTGTCCGTTGTTGGGGTCGGGCGCAAAGCCTTGGGCTTCGATGTGAACGACGCTGCGACCCACCTCGTCGGACAATGCTTGAAACGCGCGGCTGAGGTTTGTCAGGCCCGACGCCGGGGCAGGAGAGGTCGGACGCGCCGTGGCGCTTGCACAGCCGGCGAGGACGAAAGCGACGCTCATCGCGCCGAGAGTGGGACGCATGGCCCATGCCATGGTGCGGGACTCGGAGGAGGTCAACTGCGCGGCGTCGCTCCGCTGGAACGATCGTGCGGGCTCAGGGACAGTTCGCCCCGGATTGCGCCTGTTCGAGTTGCGACTGAAGTTCGGTCCAGCCTTCGACCGACGCGTCGAGGTCTGCCAAGACCCGCTGGTATGCGTGCGCCAGACGCCGGGATTCTTCCGGATCCTGGTGGACCTCCGGATCGGCCAGACGCCGTTCGAGGTCCGCCTTTTCGGTCTCCAAGCGGTCGACTTCCGACTCCTTCTCGTCGACCGCGCGCTGGAGTCTGCGAAGCTGTGCTTGTTGGGCTTTCGCCTCCTGCCGGGCCTGAATGCGTCGGGACTTGGACTCCGGCATTCTGCGGTCCCGCGACGCGGCGGGTTCGAAGAGCTCCTCTCGACTTTCACGAAGATGATACAGGTAGTCTTCGAAGCTTCCGGGGAACGGCGAAACCTGCCCGGATCGGACGTCCCAGACGTCCGTGGCCAAGCGCTGGACGAAATCGAGATTGTGACTGATGAAGACGAGGGTCCCATCGAAGCCCTCGAGGGCCTTTGTGAGCTGGTCCGCGCTGGTGGTGTCCAGATGGTTGGTGGGTTCGTCGAGCAGGAGAAGGTTTCCGGGGCGGACCAAGATCCTGGCCAAGGCCACCCGAGCTCGTTCCCCGCCCGACAAAACATCCACGCCTTTGTCCACGTCTTCGCCTTGGAAAAGAAACGCGCCGCACAGACTCCTCACCTCGGTCTGCGATAGCTCGGGGTGGGCTTCCCACACGCTCTCGAGGATCGTCGACCCGGAGCGTAAGGTGTCGGCGTGGTGCTGAGCGAAGTATCGACGTTCGACACCGGTGCCCAGTTCGAGATCACCCGACCAGGGTTCGAGTTCTCCGGCCAGCAGCTTCAGGATCGTCGTCTTCCCCGAACCGTTCACGCCGACCAGCGCGACCCGCTGGCCTCGGGTGATCTCGAGACTCAGGTCTTGAAAGAGTGGTGTCGGGCCGTAGCCGAAGCGGAGCCCTCGTACCTCGAGGACGCGCTGTCCGCAGCGGGGGGCGGGCGGAAACCGAATCGACAGGACGGGTCTCGGACGGGGGGGAGCGACCAGCTCCGATTCGAGCTTCTCGATCATCTTTTCTTTGGACTGCGCTTGGCGCGCTTTGCTCGCCTTCGCGCGAAAGCGCTCGATGAAGGCCTCGGTTTCCTTCCTTTTGCGTTCCCATCGCTCCCATCGAGCCCTCATCTGCTCGAGCTCGAGTTCTCTCTGTTCGAGATAAGCGTCGAAGTTCCCACGGAAGGTCTTCAGGCCCTCGACTTCTAGACTCGCGATCCGTTTCACATGTCGGTTGAGAAAGGCCCGGTCGTGGCAGGTCAGAATGAGCGCCAGCTTGGTACCATCCAAGAAGGAGCTGAGCCATTCAATGGACGGAACGTCCAAGTGGTTGGTCGGTTCGTCCAAGATCAGGACATCGTTGCGCTCGAAGAGAAGACGGGCCAAGGCCGCCCGCATCCGCCAACCGCCGCTGAAGTCGCTGACCGGTCGCTCGAGGTCCGACAAATCGAAGCCGAGGCCCATCAGGATCCGGTCGGCTTCGTGGGGTCCGTAGGCGCTCTCCAGGTCGGCGGCTCGTTCGGTCAGTTCCGCCATCCGCTCGGCCAACGTCATCTGCAGTTCGGCATCTTCGGTGGATTCGAGGCGCTGTTCGAGGTCGAGCAGGTCACGTGCGAGACTGTCCCGACCGGGAGCTCCGGCCAAGACGTAGGCACGCAACGGAACTTCCGTCGCTTCTCCATGCTCTTGGGCGAGGTATCCCACCCGGGTGTGGGGGCTCTGTCGCACCGTGCCGGCGTCAGGAGCGTGGAGACCAGCCAAGACCTTGAGAAGCGTGCTCTTGCCGGCCCCATTCGGCCCGACGACGCCGAGACGCTCCTCGCGCTGTACCGCCAAGCTGGCCTCATCCAAAAGAACCTTGGCCCCGAAGCGGACGCTCAATCCTTCGGCGGAGAGGACGGACATCAGCGAATCAAATCCAAGAGTTGATCGAGCATCCGGAGCGTCATGCCCCAAATCCGACGGCCCTCATAATCGAAGCAGGGCAGGTGGTAGGTTTGACCGCCGTACTGCCACGTCATGGTTTGGCGTTCTGCCCCGTCTCGAAAGAACGACAACGGTATCCACACCGTCTCCTGCACTTCTCGAGTGTCGGGCCGGGTCTGGGTATGGCGCGGCACCTCGAAGACGAAAGGGTGCACCAGGAGCGGACTGCGCCGGCCGCGGTGGGGCGCCTGGATCGGGGATAGGGGGCCTATCAGATCCGGCGTGCTCAGCTGAACCGAGACCTCTTCGTCCGTCTCACGAACCGCCGCCTGAAGTGGGTCCGAGTCCCATGGCTCGACCCGGCCTCCCGGAAACGCCATGTGCCCCGACCACGGGTCCCGCGGGTGCTCGGCTCTCCGGATGAACAGCACCTCCAAGTCGTTCTTGGGCCGACAGCAGAGGGCCACCGCCGCGTGGCGCAGGTCGTCCTGCGATGGTGGGGATTCGGGGTCGAAAGCCGATACCCGCGACTTGACGAGCTTGAGGTCGATGGCAGGCCTTTTGGTCATGGCTGAACCGAAGCCCTCGACCGGGTGGAGCTCTCGGCGGCCGGTGGAGCCGATTCGAACACGATGAGCTCGGTGGGGCCCTGCAGGCCACCATAATCGTTGTCGGTGAGCAGCAGGAGGCGATGAGCGTCGAGGCGGGCGAGGCCTTCGAAGTTGGGGGGCGTCTCGTCGAAGCCAGGACGAAGATCAGCGATCGGTTCGGGGACCAGCTCCGAATCGCTCTCGTCGTTCATGGAGAATCGGAGAAGCCGGAGGATCCCGAAGTGGCGTTCGATGGCCGTCACCGTCCATCCTCGCTCGGTCTCGTCGCAGGTGATGCCGGACAGTTTGCCTTTGTCGGTGGTGAGCTTTACCCAGAGCGGCCGCCAAGACGCATCGCCTACGCGGTAGACCCCCAGCGGCGCACGTCTGTGCTGGTTCACCGTCTGCACAATTTCGCTGACGGCGACGTACCGCGCCGAAGTGCCCCGACCCACGGCACATACGCCTTCCAGGCCGCGATTGCTCCCGGGCTGGAGTCCCCAGAGCGGGTAGTCGAAGGGGATCTGCCTGCGGACGTGATAGGCGTCGCCGCTTCTTTCGGCTTCCAGGAGCACATCGCTGTGCCGAGCCGTTCGTGCTTCGGTGGCGAACACCAGGCGGGACGCTCCCGACTCGGAGTCCATCCAAGCGATGCCTTCGAGGTCGACCTGACGCGGAACACCTTGGACCGGTACCGGCGTCCCCGTCACGAAGGTGCTACCCGTCCACTGGATCGGAACCACGTGGTGAAGGCGCTCGGAGACCGCCAGAAACTCCTGAGGCTCGGTGCCTGGGATGGCGGTGAGCCCCGACATGCCGCGAAGCGCGGTACCCGGCAGTGGGATCCGCGGAATCAGGGGCATGGATGGGCCATCGGGTTCCCGGGCCGACGGGCACCCCAGCGCCAGACTGCCGGCCCCCAGGAGACACGCGAGCCGCGTCCAATGCCTCAGGAACACCCTGAGCAGCATGCGAGGAAAGATGACAGAAACCGGGCGCCCTGAGTAGCAAACAACGGTGCCGCATCTCCTGGGCTTGACGAGCGAAGAGCTGTCGGACGCGGCTCGCGGCATGCCCGGTCGAGGCGTGTCTCACGCCCTGTTTCGAAAAGCGATGACCGAGGGGCGATTCGCTCCGGAACGCGAAGGCCTGTCGGCAGCCTCCGTCCGCTTCTGGCGGGACCGTTTCGTTCTCCGGCTTCCGTCCGTCACTCGGGTCATGGGCGAGCCGAGTGCTGATGGGCGGACTACGGAGAAGGCGGTCCTCCGATTGGAAGACGGGCTCGAAGTCGAATGCGTTCGAATCCCAATGGGTTCGGATCGCACCACGGTGTGCGTTTCCAGCCAGGTCGGATGCGGTCTGGCCTGCGCCTTCTGCGAGACGGGCAAAATGGGCTGGGTCCGAAACCTCCGGCCCGATGAAATCATCGGGCAGCTCGTTGCAGTGCATTGCGAGCTCGGCTGGCCCGTGGACAGGGTCGTCTTCATGGGGATGGGCGAGCCTTTGGACAATGCCGAAGCGGTGGTTCAGGCCCTGCGGGTGCTGCGAGACCCCCGCGGTTTTGCGCTGGGGCAGGCGCGTCTCACGATCTGTACAGCAGGCCATGTCGAGGGCCTCGCACGGTTGGCGGCGCTAGCTTGGCCTCGCTTGAACCTGTCGGTCAGCCTGAACGCGGCGACGGACGAGAAGCGGAACAAGCTCATGCCCATCAATCGGCGCGTTCCCCTCGCCACCCTTCAAGCGGCCCTGATCAGATACCGACCTACCAGGCGGTTCATCTTCGCGGTGAATTATTGCTTGATGCCCGGCTTCAACGATTCGGCTTCGGACGCCGAACACGTCGCCGCGTTCTGCGGTCCGCTCGGCCGTCTGCTCGTGAACGTGATCCCATACAATCCGGGTTCGAAGCCGCTCACCCGCGCACCGACCGAAGACGAGACCGCGCGATTCATCACCTGGCTCAAGGAATCGGGCTTGCCGGTGCGACGACGCCGTACCAAGGGAAGCACCGTCATGGCTGCTTGCGGACAGCTCGGCAATCCCGACCTTCGTCGTCATCGCCGTCTTCTGGTTCATTCCGAGTCATGAAGGGCGTGTTTCCCCAGCAGCTGCTTCGTGAACTTTGCCGAAATGATGTCATCCGAGGCCTCGACTCGGACGGAATCCAACCGGCCTCGTTAGACCTCAGTGTGGCGGAGGAAGGCTACGCGGTTCCGGGATCCATGCTCCCGCTCAAAGGGGAATCGGTGCGCGATCTGGCTCGCGCGTACGCGCGCCGAACGCTCGATCTCGAGTCGCCCAATGTCTTGGTTCGGGGCGAAGTCTACGTCGTACGCCTCCGTGAGTCTTTGAACCTTCCTTCGGACCTCGCCGTGTACGCCAACAGCAAGAGCAGCACCGGCCGGATCGACCTTCAGACCCGGATGCTATGCGACGGCAATCCGAGGTATGACAAGGTGCCTTTCGGGTATCGAGGCGAGCTTTGGCTTGAACTCATCCCGAAGAGCTTCGACGTTCGGTTGAGAGCGGGAGATTCGCTCAATCAGGCCATCTTTTTCCACCGTCGTAGCTTCCTGGGCGGCGACGATCTGGAAGCGATTCACGCGACGTCGCCGCTCTTGTACGAGCCAGACCAAACCCCGCATCCGTTCGACCCCTCCATCGGACCATCCTCGGCCGACGCCAGTGGGATTCTCATGACCATCAACCTCGACCTCGACGTGGTTGGGTTCGTCGCCAAGAAGAGTTTTCAGCCGGTGGACCTCGCGGAGCGAGACCTGGACCCGGCCGAATATTTTGAGCCGATCCTGCGGCCCAAGCGGGGGGCTCTTTTTCTGTCCCGCGAGGCGTTTTACATCCTGAGCACCCATGAGTTCATCTCGATCCCCCCGTTGTTTGCGGTCGAGATGCTTCCGTATGACACCAGCGCCGGGGAGTTTCGGGCGCACTACGCAGGTTTCTTCGACCCCGGTTTTGGGTACGGCGCGGCCGGCGAGGTGCGCGGCACGCCAGCGGTCTTGGAAGTCCGTCCGTATGAAGACGACCTGATCCTCCGACACCGCCAGCCGGTGTGCCGGATGGCTTTCGAGGATTTGGTCGAGGCGCCCCATCAGGTTTATGGTGCGGGCGTGGGGAGTCACTACGCAGCCCAACGGGGCCCAAAACTCGCGAAGTATTTTCGAGAGTCGTAAAGGACCAACCATTGCTTACATTTGTCGAGGGTGAGATCAGACACATGGCCGACCGAGAGGAGCTGGAGCCCATCGTCTTGGACGACGATCTGTTCGAACGAAGGGTCCGGGTTCCTGCGCTTCCGGGCGTCGTCAACGAGGTTTATCAACGGATTCAGTCGGGTACAGCTGACCCGGCATCGGTGGCGGCGATCCTCGACCGCGATGCGGTGTTTTCGGCCCACGTGTTGAAGGTGGTCAATTCCGCGTACTTTGGTCTTCCGGTGGCGGTCACGACGGTGCGTTTTGCCATCGCCTACCTCGGCTTGTCGGAGGTGAGTCGGATTGCTCTGGCGCTGTCCGTGATGAAGGTCCTCAACACGGAACAGCGATCGTTGATGGAGTCTTTTTGGGTTCGGTCGTACCACACGGCGCTGATCAGTCGGAAGCTGGCCAAGCGTCTCACTTTCTCCGCCGAAGATGCCGAGAACCTGTACCTGGCGGCGCTTCTTCACGACGTTGGAAAGCTGGTCTACGCCGCCGCGTTCCCCGACCACTTCAAGGCCGTGACGCAATACTGCCGAGACCATGGTTGCCGAGCCGTCGAGGCGCAAAAGGCGCTCGGCTTCCCCGAGGACGGGGAACTCGGCCTCATGGTCTCCAGATACTGGAACCTTCCCAAGGCGGTTCGCAGGGCATGCGCTGCCCATGAGCTCGAGGACCTCGAGCAGGTCAAATCGAGGGACCAGGCCGACCCGCTTCAATTGGCGGTGTGCGTGGCGAGCTTGCTCTCGGTACTGTGTGTGTACCCGCTGACCGACGTCCAGCGGGTGAGGATCAGCCGCGAGATCCAGCGGGTCATGGAGATGGACCAGGACGACTTCTTGCTCCTCATGAGTGATGTCTACGATCTGCGAGATGAAGCCCGCCGAACGGTGATGGGACTGCTCTGAGGGTGGAACACCGGCGTACGCTGGACGGCTTCCGGCGTGGCCTGTTACTTGCTCCTCATGTGTCGATTCGAGGTCGAGTTCGGTGGCACCGCCGAACAGATCGTGTCCAAGGCTCAGCAGCTCATCGAGAAGGCGGGCGGGAACTTCGAGGGCAATGCCGGGAACGGTCGCTATGTTGTGAAGCTACCGCTGGGGCAAGTCTCGGGCGAGTATGTAGTGTCTGGTTCATCCATCGGCTTCAACATCACCAAGAAGCCGATGATGGTTCCCTGCAGCGTGATCGAAACCTACCTCCGGGGAAAGATTTCCGGATAGCGTCTTCACTGTTTCTTGAGTCCGAGCTGCTTGATCTTCTTGTGAAGGTTGGTCCGCTCGATACCGAGCATTTCAGCCGTTCGGGTCACATTCCAGCCGGTCTCTTGAAGCTTGAACGCGATGTATTCTCGATCGACGACCTCCCGGAGGTCCCTGAGGCTCATGCCTGCATATCGATGGAAGTCCCAGGTCGAATCGCCTAGGCCCGCTTGCGGCGCCGAGGGATACGCGATGGGCGGCGGAAGGTCTTCGAGCCGGATCGGATTGCCGGCCAGGATCACCAGGCGTTCGGCCAGATTCCGGAGCTCCCTCACGTTTCCCGGGAAACTGTAGCGCTGGAGCGCGTCGGCCGCCTCCGGCGTGAGGTGGGCGGGCGGAGAGACCGCATGCTCGCTGGAAAAATGGGCCAAGTAAGATTCCATCAGCAGCAAGACGTCCTTTCCCCGTTCGCGGAGGGGGGGCGTGTGAATCGGAACCACGGACAGGCGGAAATACAGATCCTCGCGGAAGTTTCCCTGGCGAACCTCTTCCTCGAGATCCTTGTTCGTGGCGGCGATGACGCGAACATCCACCATCATCGTTTTCTCGCCTCCGACCCGAACGACTTCGCCGCTCTGGAGAACGCGTAGGACCGCGGCCTGTGCTTCGAGGGACATGTCCCCGATTTCGTCCAGGAGAAGGGTCCCGCCATCCGCCAGTTCGAAGCGTCCCCGCTTGGTGTGGACGGCACCCGAGAAGGCACCCCGTTCGTGACCGAACAGCTCGCTTTCAATGAGTTCCGACGGGATCGCAGCGCAGTTGACCTTCACGAAGGGCCCATTCGCTCGTTGACTTGCTCCATGGACGGCGCGTGCCACGAGCTCCTTGCCCGTCCCTGACTCCCCGGTCACCAGCACCCGTACGCTCGTGCCCGCCACCTTCGCGATCTTCTCTCGGACCTCTTGGATGGCGGGGGAGTGCCCGAGCATCTCGTCCGCCGCGCCTTCCGCTGCTTCGAGCGCCCGAACCCGCGCCGAAAGAGCCCGACGGTCCAGGGCGTTCCGCATCGTCACCAACACGCGCTCCCGGCTGAGCGGCTTTTCGAGAAAATCGGTCGCGCCCTGATTGATGGCGCGAACCGCATCCTCGATGGAAGCGTGCCCGCTGATCATCAGCACCGGAATCTCTGCGTGCCGCTCCCGGACGCGCGACAGCACCGACATCCCGTCTTCTCCCGGAAGTCGAACATCCAAGATCAGGGCGTCCAAGGGCGCACGTTCCAATCGCGGAAGAAAGGACTCGGCCGAGTCGAACGACTCGACCGAGTAACCTTCGCCTTCCAGCACCATGGTCAGGGTGCGACGAATGTTGGGCTCATCGTCGACGACAGCGATCCGACGTCCGATCAGGTCGCGCGTATCCGCCATTGCCTTCAGACTAATCCCCCGGCCGTCCGATGTCTCGCAAAACTCCCGCCGGCTCCGCCCATGCAGCGAGGCTTCAACGTTTGCCAGGACAGAGGGCCGCGACGTTGGTAGGCTGCGCCGCCGGTGCTCGACCTCAGTGGATTGAACCACGCGCAGATGGAAGCCGTCGTGACCACGGACGGTCCACTGTTGGTGTTGGCGGGCGCCGGCTCCGGTAAGACCCGTGTCATTACCTATCGCCTCGCCCATCTCATTCAAAAGGGTGTGCCCGCGCGCAACATCCTTTGCGTAACCTTCACCAACAAAGCAGCAAGAGAGATGAGAGAGCGGGCCCGAACGTTGATCGGGCGTTCGCTGAGGGGGACGACGCTGTCGACGTTTCACGCTCTCGGCGTCCGGATCCTTCGCACCTTCGGCTCCCGCATCGGCCTTCAGTCTACTTTTGGAATCACTGATGCTTCGGATCAACTGGGGTCGGTCCGTCGCATCTTGAGATCGCTTCGGATCGACGATCGTCGTTTCGATGCGAAGCGTATCTTGTCGGCGATCACGTGGGCCAAGAACGCGGGTTTCAATCCTCAGGCCTTTGAAGATTGCACTCCACCGGACGGCTTGTTGCCAGACGACGAGCTCTACCTCGTGGCTTCATGCGAAGTGTATCGGAGGTACGAGGACAGCCTTCGAGCCCAGAACCTGGTGGATTTCGACGACCTTCTTCTTCAAACCAAACGTCTTCTTGAGGAACAACCCACGGTTCGGAGTGAGCTCGCAGATAGGTTTCGCTATGTCATGGTTGATGAATATCAAGACACGAACGGCGCACAGCTCGATGTCTTGAAGACCATCGTCGCGCCCAGGAACAACCTTTGCGTGGTGGGAGACGACGACCAATCGATCTACGGTTGGCGGGGAGCAGACGTTCGCAACATTCTCATGTTCGAAGAGCACTTCGCGGGCGCTCGGAGGGTCACGTTGGACCTCAATTACCGGTCCACTCGAGCGATCCTGGAAGCTGCCAATGGCCTCATTGCGCCGAACACGAACCGATGGCCAAAACGGCTCCGATCCGCCCTTGGCGACGGCGAGAACGTCGACGTGGTCGCATACGAACGAGATGAGGATGAAGCCGAAGGAGTCGCCAATCGCGTGATCGCACTTCAGGCGGGGGGCACTCGGCTGTCCGACATCGCGGTCCTCTATCGCTCGAACATACAGAGTCGACCGTTGGAGATGGCGTTTCGCCACGCTCATCTTCCCTATCGCGTGGTGGGGGGGATGGACCTCTTCGAACGAAAGGAGCTGAAGGATGCCATTGCGTACCTCCGTTTCTTGGCGAACCCCCAAGACGAACAGTCCCTCCGTCGTATCCTGAATGTCCCGCCGAGGGGGATCGGCAGCACGACCGTCAAGCGAGTTGATGATTGGGCTCGGGAACGGCACCTCCATTTTTCCGAGGGGCTTCATCGCGCCCACGAGGTACAGGGATTGAGCACGAAGAGCGCGGACGCCATCGTCGACTTCCTCGACCTGATTCGAGATCTGCGAGCGCGCTTGGGACGGGTGAAAGCTTCGACCGTCGTCAAGCGGATGTTCGAACTCGTTCGTTTCGAATCCTTCATTCACGAAGGAACGGACGACGGCACCGTAGCCGCCAGACGCATCGACAACGTGAGGGACCTGGTCCGACAGCTCGAGCGATACGAACGGCGGAAACGGAGCGGACGATCGGATGACGGAGAAGGCAGCGAAGATGAAGCGGATGTCTCCGTCGAACCGGAACCGCTCGACCAGGAAGGAGAGGTCTTGGGTCAGTTCCTCGCCGACCTCGCCCTGCTCGGAATGGAAGACGCGCCGAACCAGACGGAGCCACGGGATGTCGTGACCTTGTCCACGATTCATGCAGCCAAAGGGCTGGAATGGCCCGATGTCTTCCTGGTTGGGGTCGAGGAGGGGCTGCTTCCCCATCGACGGGTCGCCGAGGAGGGCGGCTCGGTCGACGAGGAACGACGCCTGATGTACGTCGCGGTGACGCGGGCCCGACGCCGCGTCGCAATCTCCTATGCCAAGACCCGAACGCGCTTTGGTCAGGACATTCCGCGACAGCCGTCCCGCTTTCTCGACGACCTCCCGGAAGACCAGGTCGACCGCCGAGACTTGAGACCCATGGAGCGAACGCAAGAAGAGAAGGAAGCGATAGCTGAACACTGGCGGGCCAAGATCAGAGCTCAGTTGGGATTGGAGAAGTCATGATTCATGTCGTTTCGATGATGCTCGTGGGCTCGACGGTCGTGGTGGACCTTCAGCAGGCTGTCCTGCTGAACGAGTCGGGCCAGCGCGCACGGGTTGCCTTGCGAGCCGAAAGGGAGAGGATGCAAGCCGAGGTCGACCGCCGAAAAGACGAGGTGCTCGTGGGCAAAGAGCGATGGTCCGAGGAGAGGTTCGAACAGGAGCGACAGGCTTTCAATGACTTCATCAAGGAACGCGAGTCGGCGCTTCGAGCTCGCGAGGAGATGCTGCTGGCTCCCATCTTGAACCGGTTGAATCAGCGCGTCGCCGCGCTCCGGGCGGCCGGACATCGGGTTCTCACGGGAGACCGAACACTCATGGTCAACGTGCCCTCGGCTTGCGATCTCACTGAACGCGTCGCTCGAAACGAAAGCCCCGGCGTATCCGTCCCCGAGGCGTGCGCCCGTCGCGTCGTGGTGACGTTTGACGTAGGGAGGGCTCTCGCAGGCACGCCAGAAGCGGAAAGGGCAACCCAGGCCTTGGACGAGCTTCGCGATGAACGGCAGACAGTTTTGGCGGAGCTTCGTTCGAAGGTTCAAGAGGCCGAGCATCCGGAGGAGAAGAAGCGACTCCGGGCCACGGCGCAGGAGCGATTCACGACGTTTCAGCGGGAACTCGAAGAAGTCGAAACCGCGACCGAAGAACGGCTGCGACGAGACGCTTTGACCAGGCTGGCGAGCGCGGCGGCGCGAAGCGGAACGACATCACGCGCCGTGTTCGTGGTCGAGGCGACGGAACCGGATTGTGATGGAACGGAGGCGATCGCTGCGGTCCTTCGAGGGAAGCCCCTGGATGCTCCGCTTGGGGAGGCATGTCCGGCTTTGAGAGAGGCTGGCGGGCCGTAGCCTTCTGCCGTCAACCGCGCCACACTCACCATCCATGAGCCGGATCCTCGCGGCGTTGCTTGCCGCCAGCCTGGGATTTGCGATCTCTGGCTTGGTATTTCGACCCGACCGGCCTGAACGCACCCCCGCCGACGCCCTTGCCGATGCCTGGAAGCAGGTGTCCGCGTCCCCGCAATCGGCGGAAGCGTGGGTACGCTTGGGGGAACTGCAGGCGAGCCTCGACCAATCCAAGGCGGCGGAGCGTTCCTACCGGACCGCCATCGCGCTGGGGGACCCCACCGGAATGGCTCAAGGACGCCTCGGATTTCTATTGTACGGTCAGCATCGAGACCGAGAAGCCCTCGAGCTGCTGGTCTCGGCCCGCGAGGCCGGCTCTCAACTGCCGATTCAAGACTTCACCATTCGAGAACTCGAACGCCGCTTGGTGGAACTGACTCCCGCCGAGCCCATCCGGCAGCCGGCGTCGTCGGAACCATCCACGCCGCCGGCCGCTCCGGAGCGGCCGCCGCTTCAACTCTCGTCGCCCATTCCGGTTTCCAGCCCGGCCCCTCCGCTCTCAGAGCCGAATTCTTGCCGTGTCCCCCTGCGACAGGTGGCGAAAGGTTCGACGTATCTCATCGACGTGGTGATGGACGGAGTCGAGTCGGAGCTCATTGTCGATACCGGAGCCAGTCTCACGGTGATCACCCGTGCTCTCGCAGACGATATCGGTCTTCGGCTCGATTTCAAGATGACATTGTCGGCGGTCACCGCGAACGGCCCCGTCGAGTTTCCGACCGCCGTTTTGGACGAGGTCGTTCTCAGCGATCAGGTCGTCAACGAGCTTCGGGTCGCGGTTTGCGAGGGCTGCGTCGAAGCCGTGGCGGATGGCCTTTTTGGGCTCGACCTCCAGTCCGCCTACGGCATGCGCTTGGATCTGGGCGCCGGTCAGGCGGAGTTGGCCGACTGTCGATGAAGGGGTCCATTACACCTATCTGTAAAAGGCGTAGATGCCGGCTGCGATGGCACCGACCACCACCATCAGATAGAGAAACGCGAACCACGCGGCACGGCCGAAATTGGGCGCCTGAAACGTGGGACCCGTTTCGGCCATGATGCGCTCCCGCATGGACGACTCGTCGTCTTCGGCTCCCGTTTGCGGCGCCGACGGCACGTAGTGGGGATTCGAGACCAAGTGTTGTCGGGCGCATCGGCCCTCCGGCACCTTGGGGGATAACATGACCACCAGCCCGCACTCCGGGCACATCACCCAAGGGATGTGGTGAGGGTTCGAGGCCAGCTTGTCGGCGTGAATGCGACGAAGTTCGTCGGCGCGGGCAGCGTGGTCTGTGTCTTCGGAGGTCATCTTGAAACTGGCCTGGACTCCGCGTCCTTCATTTCACGGGCCGAACTCCCACGCCCATCTCTTTGACGAGATTGTGGGCCCCCGCCACCTCTTCCAGGCTCCACAACAGGTAGCGGACGTCCACGACAATGTTCCGCGACCATGCCGGGTTGTAGGCAAAATCGCCGGCGATGTTCTCCCAGACACGGTCGAAGTTCAGGCCCACCAGTTGTCCTCTCCCGTCGATGACCGGGCTTCCGCTGTTTCCTCCCGTGGTGTCCGCGGTGGTGAGAAAACACACCGGTACATCACTTAGATTGCGGTCCACGAAACGCGAGTTCAGTCGTCGCTGGGCCGCAGTTCGGACGTTCTCGGGCAGATCAAAGGGCTCGGTCCCGGTGTGCTTCTGGAGTTGTCCGGACAGTGTGGTGTGGGCCATCGCCTGCAATCCGTCCTCGACGATGTAGCCGCGCACTTGCGCAACACTGATCCGCAAGGACTCATTGGCATCCGGATAGAGGGGGCCGCTTCGGGACTGCCGGAGCAGGGCGAGGTAGGCGGGCCCGATCCGCATCCATCCCCCGGCGATGGCTCTCTGCCCGGCCTGCTCCTCTTCGAATCTCTGGGCCAGGTAGAAGCCGAGGCGCAGCAGAGGGTCGCTCGCTTTGCGCAACTGAGCGACGGAGCGGGCTTCGAAGAATCGGCGGACGAAACCTTCTCGGGCCAGTCGAGACTTCGAAAGCAGCGACTGGGCGATGCGATTGCGTTCACGTGGACCCCTCATTCGCGCCTTCGCGAGGCGGGGTGGCAGGAGTCGAGCCGCCTTGAGGCGACCCAGGACGTCCGCAAGCCAGGGCCGTTCCGCACGAATGTCGAAGTTCTGCAGGCGTCGCTCCTGCGTCCTCCAAAGGGCGTCGAGGTTGCGCTCCGCGAACATGGGATCCCGGGCTCCTGGCTCCAGCTCTCGAGAAAGGGCGAGCCGACCTAGGTCGACAGCGACCGCCAGGAGATTCGGACCGTATTCCAGGTTGTCCAGCAGGAAGGCCTTTGGGAATCGTTCGGAAGCCCGGTCCGTGAGCACTCCGGCTTCTTCGATGACCCCTCGAGCCTCGAGACCCAGGTCGGTTTCGAGGGCCCGCTTGCGGTCCACGAGATTCATGCGATCGAAGCCCGCCATCATCCCCCGAGCATTCTTGAGCCGGTTCGCCAGTCCCTTTTTCGACGCGGCGACTTTGATGGCGACCGCTTCACCTTTCCGACTCGCCGTCTCCAAGATCTCCACCCAATCGGAGTAAAGTTCGACGACCGCCGGATAAAACTCGTTCCGATAACGTTCCACTTCATCCGCGGGCAGATATCGGTTGGTCTGTCTCGGGTATCCCGTCACCGCGACGAAGTCGCCGGCACGCACCCCGGTTTCGGACACCGCGAAATGCACCGGCGGGGTGTACGGGACATTGTCGGGTGCGTACTCGGCTGGCTTGCCATCTGGGCCCACGTAGGCCCGCAGCAGAGCGAAGTCGCCTGTATGGCGAGGCCAAGCCCAGTTGTCCACTTCGCCTCCGAACTCACCCACCGCGGCAGAAGGCGCGTAAACCAGGCGTACATCGAGGATATGAAGGGTGCGGATCAACCGGTAGGCCTGGCCGAAGTAGAATGCGTAGACCTCGCACCGGTGCCCGGGATGCTCCGCTTCGCAGGTGCTGGAGAGTTCGTTCTTCATGCGCTCCGCCGCTTCGAATCGGGCCCCGTCCGACTCCGCAGCATCCACTGCGCCTTTGAGCGGCATCGTCACGTCCGTCACCTCGACGATGACGTCGATTTCGCCCCGGCCCCGGGCCGGTTCCTCATCAGACCGCTTTCGGGCCAAGAAACCGTCCTTGAGAAGGTCCCGGTCAGGCCGAGAAAGGGCCTGGATGGCCGGATAGGCGCAATGATGATTGGTGACCACCAGGCCATCGTCGGAGACGAATCCGGCTGAGCATCCAGAGTAGTTGACCGCGGCTTGCAGCAATCCGCCGGAGCCGTTCCAGAGCTGGTCAACCGGGACTTCGAGACCCATTCGCTTCAGGCGTTCGGCCCCCAAGGCATCGAGCTGGTCTGGTGTCCACTGGCCTTCGTCGGCGTACGGCTTTCGGGTTGGCCCGGCGGCGACCAGGATGGCCGCGGCAGCCATCCCCAACGGAATTCGGCGCACGGCAGGGACGTAGCCAGGAAGGAGCTTCCGAACAACCCGTACGGACGAAAAGTCGTGGATGTCGGGTCAGCCGCGTCGCCCGGCGTCGGCGTCGAGGTTCGAAGTTCTTCGAAAAACGCTTTCGTCTCGACGCCGAAGCACCCAGCATGGGGCGTGGACATCAGAGCGACCGTCGTCGACGCCATCGGGAACACGCCCCTGATCCGGTTGAAGCGAGCCTCGGAAATGACGGGCTGCACCATCCTTGGCAAGGCCGAGTTCATGAATCCTGGCCAATCGGTCAAGGACCGAGCCGCGAAATTCATCATCATGGATGCCGTGCGGAAGGGTCGACTTCGACCCGGGGGCCTGGTGGTGGAAGGCACGGCCGGGAATACGGGCATCGGCCTTGCGATGGTGGGCTGCGCGCTCGGCTACCGGACCCTCATCGTCATTCCCGAAACCCAAAGTCAGGAAAAGAAGGATGCCATTCGTCAGGCTGGGGCCGACTTGATCCAGGTTCCGGCGGTGCCCTATCGAGACCCCAACAACTACGTCAAATACTCCGGTCGTCTTGCCGAAAAGCTCGACCGAGAGGAGGCGAACGGGGCGATCTGGGCCAATCAGTTCGACAACGTCGCCAATCGTCAGGCGCACCTGGAGACGACGGGTCCCGAGATCTGGACCCAGACCGACGGGAAGGTGGATGGATTCATCTGTGCGATCGGCTCCGGAGGCACGTTGGGCGGCGTTTCCATGTACCTGAAGTCCAAGAGGAAGGACGTCGTCGTCGGAATCGCTGACCCCCTGGGTGCCGCCTTGTACAACTACTATGCTCACGGTGAGCTCAGGGCGGAAGGCAGCTCCATTTCCGAGGGCATCGGTCAAGGCCGGGTCACCGCCAATCTCGTGGACGTAGTCGTCGACGAACCCTTTCAGATCACCGATCAGGAAGGCCTGGACGAGGTGTTCGCGTGCATCGAGTCAGAGGGGATGTGCCTGGGGCTCTCGGCGGGGATCAACATCGCCGGCGCCATCAAGCTGGCCAAGAAGATGGGTCCCGGTCACGTCATCGTCACGATCCTCTGCGACTATGGCTCTCGGTACAAGAGCAAGCTTTTCAACGCCGAATTTCTGAAGTCGAAGGGTCTGACGTATCCCGAATGGCTCGAACGTCCGAGCCTCGACATGATCCCCGCCTAACGTCTCCCGCTGCTCACGTCTCGCCCGAGCAGCATGGCCCCGATGCGACTGGAAGCGCCCGGGGCGAAGCCTTGGATGTCGGGGAACTGCTTTGGATTCCTGAACGTTCCGAAGATCATGTCGATCACGGGCAGGTCCGAATAATTGAAGCGATGGATGCCGCGAGCGTGGTGAAGCGCATGGGCTTCCGGCCGCTGAACGATGTAGCCGAGCCAACGCGGTGTGCGGAGGTTGGCGTGGGTGAAGAAGGCCATCAGGGAAGCGGCGAGATTCGCGAGCAGAGCAGCTTCGGGGACCAGACCGACGACCCACACCAAGCTGAGACTGCCGATGAACGTGAAGCCGATCATGTCCAGTGGACTGAAGATCATCGCGCTCCAGATGTCGTGCCGTTCCGAGCTGTGATGCATTTGGTGGAACCAGCGCCACAGCCAAGGCGACCGGTGGAGGCTGCGATGCCAGGCATAGATCCCCAACTCGAGGACCAGAAACCCGACCACTGCTCCTCCGGTCACGCCGAGATGAGTGAGATCCACCCATCGATGCCGAGCCAAGATTTCATCCCACAGGAACGGGAGAGTGGACGACAGCCAGAAGTAGAGACCGAAGAAGGCGAGACCCCGGAGCCGCCAAAACGGAAGCTTCGGGAGCGTTCGGGCCGGGATGGCGGCATCGAGCAAGACCAGCAGGGCGTAGGCCCCGAACAGAATGTAAAGAACCAGATTTTCCACAATAACACTCCTTTCGGGCGACATCGGTCGCCTCGATCGGGACTGCGTTCCGTGCAGCGGTGGAATCGTGCCCTCGAGCAAGGAACACTGTTCCGCGGCACCGACCGCTCGATTCCCCCGAAACTGACGCGGTCGGCCCGAACCCGGGCGGTCCTCACGTGCCGCCTTGGCGGAACCTGCGACGGTAGGTCGCCGGCGGCGTGCCGTAGAGTCGCTGGAAGGCTCGGCTGAACGCTGCGTCCGACGGGTATCCGCATCCCTCCGCGATCTCGTGGAGGGCCGACATGAACCCCCTTGGCCAGGCAGAACGCTCCGTACAGCCGCAGGCAGATCGGGTCGCGCATTGCTTCGACGGTGAGCCGCCAAAGGCCTCCCGGGACCTCGTTGCCGGGAAACTTGATCAGCACGACATGGACCGGGATGAAGAGGGCGAAGCCCACGCCGCTGGCGAGCATGGTGCCGGATGCAAAGGTATTCTGGCCCTGTGAGTGACGGACTGCGCAGCCGAGGTCACAGGCCTCTCGATTGCCGGCTGTGTCCGCAAATGCCATCTACGCCGGCTACAGCCGTGAACGCTTTCTCGAGAACGGAGGTCCTGGCGGTCTGTAGGCGCGCCAAAGTTCGAAGGGAATGCTCTCCCGTCCAACTCGGTGCACGCGGGGTCGAAAGATGAGACTTTGTATCAAGCGCATTCACGCGCCGCCGACTCCGGAGGACGGCTTGCGCATCTTGGTGGACCGGCTTTGGCCCCGAGGCATCTCGAGGGACAGGGCCCGGATCGACCACTGGGCCAAGACGCTGGCGCCTTCGCGCGATTTGCGTCGCTGGTTCGATCATCGGCCGGAACGGTGGCCCGAGTTTCGACGCCGCTACTTCGCGGAGCTCGATCTCGTCCGGCCTGACCTGCAGGAATTGGCGACGCTTATCGGAAGAGGACCCGCCACGCTCTTGTTTGCGTCCAAGGAGGAGCGGATGAACAATGCATCGGCGCTTCGAGACGCGCTCCTCGATCCGGGCTTCTGGAAAGGATGACAGAGGGCCTAGGCGCGACCGGTGGACTCCAGGTGTCGAGCCGCGAAATGAAGCCCACAGATCACCAGAGCATGGGAGATCTTGCCGTTCATGACGAGGTCCAAGGCATCGGGCCACGGGGCGGTGACCAAGCGACAGCGTTCACTCCCATCGAATTCCGGCGCGTGCAGGCGGCGTGCTTCCAGAGCGAGGAACGTGAACGTCCGATTGGTCTGAATTGCCGGGTTCGGATGTACCACACCGATTTCCGACCAGCCTTCGCCCTCGAACCCGGTCTCTTCCCGGAGCTCGCGGCGTGCGGCTTCCAGTGGAGACTCGCCCGGATCAACCATTCCGCCCGGAATCTCCAGGGTGATGTGGTCGACTCCATGCCGAAACTGTTCGATCAGAATGAGTTGTCGGTCTTCGGTGAGGGCGACGACGTTCACCCAATCTGGAGCTTCGATGGCGACGAAGGTGCCCTGTTTTCCATCCGGATGATCCTCCGCCATCTGGCGTTCCGAAATGCCAAAGACTCGAGTTTCGAGCAGCTGCCTTCGGCTCTGCTCCCGCCACGAAGGGATGACGACGTTTTCGTGCTTCAATTTCATGATGAGCTCTCCGTCCAGAAGCGATCGAGGAGCTCCTTCATGTCTTCGTCTCGCATCGAAAAGTCCCGATCGAACCAGTTCCAGCCGGGGATCCATTTCCACCAGAAGACGCCCGCCACGAAATCATACTTTGGAAGCTCTTCCAGCGCGATTCGTGTCAGGCGATTGCGCAGCGCTCGCGCTTTCGGGCTCGATTCCATGGCGGCCTTCCAGGGCTCCTGTGCGGCGTCGCGGCTGAGGGCATAGCCGATTTCGGTGAACACCACCGGAACTCCGAATCTCCGCGAGAGTGCACTCAAATCGGTCAGCACCAGCGCCCAGCCCGACTTGATGTCCGTGTCGGAAGCGTCCCGCGGCCCCAATGGAAAGTAGCCCTGCACACCGATTCCGTCCAACGCGTCCCAAAAGGGCACATCATGTACGCGGTCCCAATTGGCGGCATAGGTCAAATGGCCTGCATAGACCGACCGGACCTTCTGGATGAGGTCGCGCCATTCCTTTTCGCGGTGAACGGTACGGTCGAGTTCCGTTCCGACCACGAAGACCGGTACGCCTCCGGCCTCGGCCCGCCGGGCTTGGTCCAGGATGAACCGGGTATAGCCGTCGAAAAAACGACGCCATGCCGCCTCGGATGAGAATGTGATGGCGCCGCGCCAGGAGAAGCTTCCCCAGTAGGCGAGATGGGGTTTCAGCATGGTCTGGAGGCCGGCCCCCTGGATCCGGCGAATGCCACCTTCGGTCCAAGTCACGGTTCGAGCACTGGTTCGGATGCGGCCGTCCTTTGCGACGCCAGCGTAAGGGTGAAACTGAATCCACTCTACCCCCAACGTCCGGAGTTCCTGCACCGCTTGGTCCATTTCCTCGCTATCCCAGATCTGACCGCTCCTCGGACAGGAGACCACCACGCCTTCGATGAAGCCCAGAGCGGGTCCGGAATGCACCCCCAGACCCACTGCCACAACCCAAGCCGCCTTCACGGGTTCATTCTGTGGGCCTTTCCAGTGGAGCCCAAGTGAGTTCAACGTTGCTCCGGCGGCTTCGCCCGGTCACAGTGCGGCTCATGAAGAGAACCGCTAGAATCTTCGGGTTTGCTTTGGCTTCGGCCGTCCTCAGCGCGGCTTGTACGGTGATCGAAGATGGCGAGGTAGGTGTCACAAAGAGCTTCGGCTCCATCAGTGATGAGCCCGTCCCTCAGGGGCTTGCGTTGGTGTTTCCCGTTTTTCGGGAGATCGAGGTCTGGAACGTGAAGCTCCAAGAGATCAAGGAGCAGGCTCAGGTTCCTTCTTCGGAAGGCTTGATCGTGGTCTTGGACACGTCGCTCCTCTTTCAGGTCAAGAAGGAGGCAGCGCCTCAAATCCGAAAAACCATTGGCGCCGATTTCATGGGCACACTCATCAAGCCTTACTTCCGGAACGCGGTTCGAGATGTGGTTTCCGGTTATCAGGTCAAGAACATCTACAGCGAGGAGGGCCGCAAGCAGATCGCAGCCCGGGTCAAGGAGACGCTTTCGGGCAGCCTCGACCAGCGCGGTGTGGAAGTCATCGACGTCTTGCTACGGGATGTCCAACTCCCTCAAAAGTTCAAGCAGAGCATCGAGGCCAAGCTGACGGCGGAACAAAAGGCTGAGCAGAAGCGCTTCGAATTGGAGCAGGCGAAGCGAGACGCGGAGATCGAAATCGCGCGGGCGGAGGGCGCAGCCAAGGCGCAAGAAATCGTCCGATCCACGTTGTCGGAAAGTTATCTTCAGTATCTCTGGATCAAGACCTTGAACGAAAACCCGAACGTGATCTACGTGGCCACTGAATCCAACATTCCACTGTTCAAGAGCGTCACAAACCGGGAGTAGCCAGGCCCGATTCCTCCGACCCTTTCGTGAATGCGTCCATCAACTGGATGGTCGTTTCGACGGCCGAAGTAATGGCTTTCAACTGAAGCGAAAACGGGACGAAGGTGTGCCGCCCGGTGGCTTC
This sequence comes from Myxococcota bacterium, assembly GCA_050331295.1. Taxonomy (GTDB): domain Bacteria; phylum Myxococcota; class Kuafuiibacteriia; order Kuafuiibacteriales; family Kuafuiibacteriaceae; genus Kuafuiihalomonas. The sequence continues at coordinate 375,786 of JBHJGZ010000002.1, forward strand.
GGAGAGCAACTCATCGGGCGGCACGTGCACGAAGCCGACCGGAACCGATTTCGGAAGGTGGATCAGCGACTCGTACATGACTTGGTTGCAGATGAACCGGCCGGCTGAACGAGAAAGATTACTCGGTACACCCTTCTGCTCCAGTCGATGTTGGATGACGTCCACGGGTAAACGTGTGCCAACCAGAGCCGGCCCCTCATCCATGATGGGCCGTCCACTCACCACATGACCCGCGTTGTCCGGAACCTCGAATTCCAGCCAATTGTGTGCCCTCGTTTCAAGCGAAACTTGCCGACGGCGTAAGGCGACCCCGAGATGCAGAGCGGCCACCGGACCTTCCGCCCAGAGTGGGGCGAGCACATCCCGGATGGCAATGGCATCTACGGGTAGGATCACCTTTCTGATCGGAAATCCCGCAATGACGGGGTTCAGGGCCTGAACCAAGCGCTGACTGGGATTGCTGGGCACGTCCATGAATCCACCGAAACCTGTGACCAAGACGTGCATGCTCCAGTCTTAGGCCTCTTATCCCCGCCGGCCAAGTCGTTGTGCGGAATTCGCGATGCCAAGTCTGGTCGACGAGAAAAGATCGGATCGCGTCACAGTTCGGAGCCATTGCTCCTCGACCGCGTCGATGTGCGCTTTCCGAACCAAAGCTCGATCGAGGCCGGAAGAACGACCAGATCGCCCAACAACGCGAAGACCACGGCCAAGCTCGTGAGCAGACCAAAATGCATGGTCGGTCCGAATTTGCTCACGAGAAGAGCTGAAAAACCGGCTGCAATGGTGATGGAAGAGAGGATGAGGCCCTTTCCAGTGGAATGGGCGGCGGAACGGAGTCGCCTATTTCGACAGGCGAAGCCGAAATGGAGGGTGTCATCCACCGCAATACCCAACGCCAGAGCGGCGACCATGGCGGTTCCGAGATCCAGCGGAATATCCAGCACAACCATGGCCAGAAAGGTCAAAGTGACTGGGAGAACGTTGGGCAGAATCGCCAGAAGCCCCAGTCCGCCGACCCCGAGTACGACCATCACCACCACGGTCATGACGATCGCGGTGAGCAACAGGCTCGTCTGGAGAGTGCCCAGCAATGAGGCTTGCGCTTCCAGAATGAGGCTATGGTTGCCGGTGACCTGCACGGCGAGGCCGACCGGATCGAGGTGGTCCGTTGCGGCATTTCGGACGTCGGAAACGAGTCGTCGGAGCTCAGCTGCATCTACGGTTTCAATCAAGAACGTCGAGCGGACCGACCGTCCATCGGGAGACCAGAGCCTGCGCACCGCATCCGGCGGGTCTTCCAAGATGGACCGAAAGGTCAGAGGGTCTGGAAAACGGTCTCCGGCACCTGCACGGTATGCCGCTTCTCTCGCCAAGATTCCGATATCCAGTCGGTTCAGCACCGGCTGTAGGCTCGAGACGCGCTGTCCAAAGGCGTCGAGAGCCCGGTATCTTTCTTCTTGAGCAACGTGACTCACCCATGCCGTGGTGCCGGTCGCGATCACTTCGACGGTCTGGAGTCCGAGACCGCCGGACTCCAGAGCCTGATGGTCTTCTCGCACCAATGAGTCGGCGGGGAAATATCGGATCGCATGGGTCTCGACCCGGAGAAAAGGGTAGGCCGCCATCCCGGCCGCAGCGCCCAGAAGCCCTAGCAGCACGACCAGCCGGGGTTTGGATGCGCTGGTGAGCACCAGCCAGACGGCCAAGGCGCTGAGGCGGGAACGGGTTCGAACCGGAGGTGCGATCCAGCGAGTGGCGACCCGGAGGAAGACCGGGAGGACGACGAGGATGACCGGGAGACCGGTGACGAGCCCTGCTGCAGTCAGGAGTCCGAACTGCTGGATGGGTCGCACAGCGCTCAAACTCAGGCTTCCGAAGCCGACCGCCGTCGTGAACAAGGCGAGAATGATGGCCGTCTGCTTGGAACCGAGGGCAACACTGACGGGGTCCGTCTGTTTGTTCGCCACCGCGTCGAGCCAAGCCAGCACGAAATGGACAGCGCTGGCGAGCAGGATGGCAACCGTGACCGGGCGAGACGCGACGGAGAGAAGATTGGTCGTTCCGCCGAGCAAACCATAGGCTCGGTCGACGGCGACCACCGACAAGGCCACCGGGGCGAGGATCAAGAGAACCAGGGAGACTCGCGCCAAGGCCAACCACAGAACCAGCAAGCTGGCTGCTCCGGCCAAGGGAAGGGCATAGGTCTCGAGCCGCAAGCTCTGGCGGTCCAACGCCTCGTTCAGGACGGCTCCACCGCCCAGATGAACCGTAGCATCCTCCGATTCCAGTTGGTCTCGAAGGAGCCGAAGCGAATCCAGAAGAGCCATTCGCCCCATCACGTCGGTGGGGTCGACGAAGGCGAACATTCGAGCACTCCGGCCGTCTGGTGCGAGCAGGCCGAGCTCTCTATTCAAGGGACCTTCCAACCGGGACGAAAGCCTCGGTAGTTCGGAGACGCCGCCCAACGAAGGGTCGAGGAGCACCGACATCATATCGCCGAACGCGGTTGATGCGGTCAGGACCGCATTCGAGGCGCCGGTCAGGAGAGCGTGCCCCATCTCGACCGACGCTAGAACGGTCCTTGGATCCCGGGCGCGGACCTCGATCACGACGAGGTCGTCACCGCCGAAAGCTTGCTTCAGCCTCCGATAGGCTTCTGCCGATGCGCCACGAGCATTGAGCAGCGTATCGATGGAATTGTCTCGCTTGGGCTCGGGGCCAAATACCGCCACCGCGGCCAAGACACCCAACAAGGCGAGCGCGGAAGTATTCCGGAGAGCCACCGATATGATCCCTCGCGTCGACGTGCCTTTGCCTCGAACCGCCGCCTTTTCAAGGTGAGGAGCGACTACGGTTCGAAATCGATCAGTTCAACGTCGAACACCAGCGTCCCGGCCGGCCGACCCGGGCGATCGTTGTATGCCAGCTCTTTGGGGATCCAGAAGCGGTACTGAGAACCTTTAGTCATGAGCTGCAGGCCTTCCGTCCAACCCGGAATGACGCGATTGAGTGGAAAGGTGGCAGGTTGACCACGGGTGCGGGAACTATCGAACATCTTTCCGTCAGTCGTCCATCCAGAGTAGTGCACCGTGACCCGACTGGTCGCAGATGGCTTGGCGGACCCGGTCCCTCTCTTCAAGACCTGGTAAGCGAGACCGGACGCGGTCTGAACCGCGCTGTCGGGTGGTGCCGAGACATTCTCTGGCACCTCTGGAGCCGCCAAAACATCCAAGAGCTCCACGTCGAAAACCAAGGTTCCTGCCGGTTTCCCCGGCATTCCACGGTAGGCGAGTGATTCCGGAATCCAGAAACGGAAACGTTCTCCGACCGCCATCAGCTGCAGGCCTTCGGTCCATCCAGCAATCACCTGGCCCAGGCCGAAAGTGGCGGGACGGCCCCGGGTTCGGCTGCTGTCAAACATCTCACCGTCGGTGGTCCAACCGGTGTAGTGCACTTGCACACTGTCGTTGGCGCTGGGACGGCGGTCCCGCGATTCGACCGGCTTCAAGACCTTGTACCGCAGTCCCGAAGGCGTCCGTCTGGCGTCTTCGGGTGGCTCCGATACATCGGGGGGCGCGGGGATCGACTTTGGCTGCCCAGACGGTTTCGATTGGGTCAGTGAGGTGTCGTCCCCTGAACTCGAGCCTCGTGAATACGCCCGGCCTTCCGTGTCCTGTCTCTTCGTGGTCTTCTCACGCACCGTGTTCTGCTGATCCGTGGTCTCGTCCTGGCACCCCAACGCGCCAGCGGCGAACACCACGAAGATAGAGCGCCATCTCATTCGGCGGAACACTAGTCCCCGGAGCCGGCGATGTCTGCAAAAACTCCCGGACACCCCGCGTTTCCGGCATCGATTGGAGGTCCAGGAACGCTCCTGGCCGCCTTTGTCTCGTCCGGTCTGAGTTGAGGACCCGAGGGTAACGTACTAGGACCGCCTGAGCATGGATCCGGCGGTACACAATCTCGCCTTCGTGGAAGAGCTTTATGAACAGTATCTGGACGACCCGAAGTCGGTTGCGCCGGATTGGAGCGCGTACTTCGAGCAGTGGGCGGATCAACAACGTAAGCTTTCGAACGGGAACCCGGTCCAGGTGGGACCAAGTTTTCTTCCCCGGAGCATCTTCAACCCGCCCGCCTCGGGCACGGTTTCCGGAGCTGTGGAGCGAGAGTCCCGGAATCAGGAACTGCCGCCGCTCGCGGACTTCACGAGGGGGGTTCCTTCCGGTCCGGCCGCGGCGAGGGGCCTGCCGCCTTACGACCCCGACTCCGCCGATGCGCGGCGCGCCTTTCTGAAGTCGCTCACGCTCTTCAAGGAACTTTCCGAGGGCGACCTCGATACGCTTCTTCCGCTGGCCGAGGATGTTCACTACGAAGCCGGACAAGCGATCGTCAGAGAGGGGGAGGTCGGTTCGGATCTCTTTGTCATCACCCAAGGCGTCGTCGAGGTTCGACGCCGCGGCCAACTCTTCGTGTCCTTGGGGGTCGGAGAGGTTCTCGGGGAGATGTCGGTCTTCGATGGTCAACCGCGGTCAGCCGACGTCGTCGCTTCGACCGGGGTTCACGCCCTGCGTTTGTCTGGATCCGATGTCACCCGAGCCGTGGTGGAACGTCCTGCCGTCGCACGAAAGATCCTTCAAGTGTTGAGTCAGAGGCTCCGTGAAACGAGCACCCGGCAGGACCGCGTTGACCAATTGATCCGAGCCTATCGAGTTCGAGGTCACCTTCTGGCGCAGCTCGACCCGCTCGGCTTCAATGCACCGCAGGCCAATCCCGAGCTGAATCCCAGCTACTACGGCTTCGAACAGGACGACCTGGACCTGGTGTTTTCTTCCACCACGATTCCGGGTCGGTCCACCATGACTCTTCGGGAGATCCTTCGGCATCTTCACAATACATACTGTCGATTCATTGGTGTGCAGTTCATGCACATCGATGATCTGCAGGTGAAGATGTGGCTTCAGGATCGCATGGAGACCAGTCAGAACGTTCGCCGGCTCAGTCGAGAGGAACAGCTGCGAATTTTGACCAAGCTGACCGATGCGGAGGCTTTCGAGCAGTTCATCCACAAGAAGTTCATCGGTGCGAAGCGATTCTCGCTGGAAGGTGCCGAAAGTCTGATTCCATTGCTCGACTTGGCAATCGAAGAGGCAGGAGAGCGTGGCGTCCGGGAGATCGTGCTGGGAATGGCACATCGTGGTCGACTCAACGTGTTGGCCAACGTCATCGGCAAGTCCCCTCACCAGATCTTTCGAGAGTTCGATGACCAGGCGCCCGACAGCAAGTTCGGTCGGGGTGACGTGAAGTATCACTTGGGTCATTCGAGTGACTACGTCACGTCGTCCGGAAACAAGGTCCACATCTCGCTGTCATTCAACCCGAGCCATCTCGAATTCGTGAATCCAGTTGTCATGGGGCGAATACGCGCCAAACAGGATCGCCACCACGATGTTCACCGCAACCTGGGTTTGGGAATTCTGATACACGGCGACGCGAGCTTCGCAGGACAGGGCGTCGTGCAAGAGACGCTCAACATGAGCGCGCTCGAGGGCTATCGCACTGGAGGTATCCTCCACATCATCCTCAACAACCAGATTGGATTTACGACCAACCCTACTGATGGTCGTTCCACTCAGTATGCGACCGATGTCGCAAAAATGCTGCAGGTTCCCATCATCCACGTGAATGGAGAGCATCCGGAGGCGGTCGCGCAAGCCGTTCATCTGGCGCTCGAGTTTCGAGAGACCTTCAGTCAAGACGTCGTGATCGATATGTACTGTTATCGTCGCTACGGTCACAACGAAGGCGACGAACCATCGTTCACGCAGCCTGGCATGTATGAGGTGATTCGGAATCGAAAATCGGTTCGGGATGGATACCTCGACAATCTCTATGAGATGGGCAACGTCACCTCGGAAGAAGCAGACCGGATTGCGGTCGAACGCCGGGACCGCCTGGAGGCCGAGCTGGGCATCGCTCGTCAGGAGCCGACGACTCAAGACATGTCGTCGGGACAGGGCTTCTGGAAGGGCTTCCAGGGAGGTCGTGATGCAGACACTCCAACCGTGGATACGTCTCTATCTGCCGACGAGCTGTCTCGTCTGCTGACACGCCTCACGGAGCTGCCGCACGACTTCGAGCCGCACCCGAAGCTGAAGCGCATCCTGTCAATGCGACGCGAAATGGCCGAGGGTCATCGGGAGCTCGATTGGTCGGCTGGGGAAGCTCTGGCCTATGCGAGTTTGCTGCATCGCGGCACGCGGATTCGGCTGACCGGTCAGGATTCCGAGAGGGGGACGTTCAGTCACCGGCATTCCGTCCTCCACGACTACAAGACTGGTCGTGAATTGAATGTATTCAGTCTCATTGAGGGTGGCACATTCGAAGTCCGCAACTCACCTCTGTCGGAGACCGGCGCCCTGGGCTTCGAGTATGGCTATAGTCTGGACTATCCAGAGGCCCTGGTGGTGTGGGAGGCGCAATTCGGCGATTTCATCAACGGAGCTCAGGTCATCGTCGACCAGTTCGTCACCAGTGGAGAAGACAAGTGGCGCCGGCTTTCCGGCCTGGTCTTGCTGCTACCCCACGGATTCGAGGGCCAAGGGCCCGAACACTCCAGCGCCCGACTCGAACGTTTCTTGGTCGCGGCTGCCGAAGACAACATTCAAGTTTGTAACTTCACGACTCCGGCTCAGTTCTTCCATGCCCTTCGGCGTCAGGTGATCAGGCCGTTTCGTAAACCGCTGGTCGTGATGTCCCCGAAGAGCCTGCTACGCCATCCGAAGGCGACGAGTCCCCTCTCCGAATTTGCGGACCGCGGATTTCAACGCATCATTCCGGACGTTCAACCGATCGGTTCCGAGGTGCGTCGGGTCCTTTTGTGTTCGGGCAAAGTGTACTATGAGCTGGAGGAGCGGCGGGAACAGTTGAAAGCTCACGATGTCGCGCTGATTCGTGTGGAGCAGCTGTACCCTCTCCATGACACGGACCTGATGGAGGTGCTCGATCCCTACCCTCAGGGCACAGAGGTGGTTTGGGTCCAAGAGGAGCCCGCCAATATGGGCGCTTGGGCATTTTTCAAGGTTCGATTCGGTGAGACGCTCCATGGCCGGCACCCCTTCCGGTCCGTGACCCGGCAAGCATCGGCGAGCCCGGCCACCGGGTCCGCCGCTGCCCACAAGGTCGAACAGGAACGATTGATGGAGGCGGCGTTCGAACCGTCGGACGGGTGAGCGCGGCGTACGATAAAGATGGCAACAGAGCTCAAGGTCCCGTCGGCGGGCGAATCAATCACCGAAGTCACGATTGTCGAGTGGCTCAAAGATGAGGGCGGGTTTGCGGACCTCGATGAAACCATTGCGGTCATCGAAACCGATAAAGCCAACGTCGAGGTCAATGCGCCTGTCGCCGGAACGCTTCAAAAGATTCTGAAAGGTGCCGGCGAGACGGCCGAGGTCGGCGAGGTCATCGGAATGATGGAACCCGGTGAACGGCCCGCCGCGTCTGCATCCAAGCGGACCGAGAAACCGGAACAGTCGGACGCCGCGCCATCCGGCTCCGGGGCACCAGCTTCGGAATCGCCGCCTCCGTCGGGGTCGAGTGAGCGGTCTTCCATCGAGGAGGGAGGGCCCACCGGCTCAGCTCCCATCGAAAAGGCCTCGGCTGCGTCTCCGACGACGACCAACGACACGAGCCACGCGGCCTTTGCGTCGCCGGCGGTACGCAGGGCGATGCGAGAACATCACGTCGACCTGAGCGGCGTCTCGGGGAGCGGGCCTGGCGGTCGGATTACCATGGCCGACCTCCAGGGCCTCCGTGCAGGCCCGACGGTCGGTCCTCGGGGCGAAGAGCGGGTGGCCATGACGTCCCTCCGCAAGCGGATTGCCGAACGGCTCGTCCAATCTCAGAACGACGCGGCCCTCCTCACGACCTTCAACGAAGTCGACATGGGACCGGTGATGTCGCTGCGGAAGCAGTACCAAGACGAGTTCGTTTCAAAACACGGCATCAAGCTCGGCTTCATGTCTTTCTTCGTAAAGGCTTGTATCGAAGCGTTGAAGGAGTTCCCAGCCATCAATGCCGAAATCGATGGAAACGAGATCATTTATAAAGACTACTATGACATAGGCGTGGCCGTCGGCGGAGGTCGCGGACTCGTGGTTCCGGTGATCCGGAGCGCCGAACGTCTGAGCTTCGCGCAAATCGAGAAGACGATCGCCGACTTTGGTCGACGAGCTCGAGACAACAAGTTGAAGGTCGAAGAGCTCCAGGGCGGAACCTTTACCATCAGCAACGGCGGAGTCTACGGGTCGTTGATGTCCACGCCCATCATCAATCCTCCCCAGAGCGGCATTCTCGGAATGCATGCCATTCAGGACCGACCGGTGGTCCGAGACGGTCAAGTGGTCCCAGGCAAGATGATGTATCTTGCTTTGACCTACGACCACCGACTCGTGGACGGGCGCGAGGCCGTCACCTTCTTGGTGAAGATCAAGCATCTGGTCGAGGACCCCACCCGTCTATTGTTGGAAGTGTAGACCGTCACTGCTCTCGAGAAGGGGAACCCCGGCGATGGATGAGAGCGTCGACAGACCAGCGGCCCGGGCCGGTGAGAAGCAGGACGGCGAACGGAATCAAGTAGAGAAGGGCGAATTCCTTCTTGGCCCAGGGGTCGGCGCCGTGAACGATGGCCGCTGCCACCAGCATGGTCACGATCAGTGGAAGACATGACAGTCGCGTGAGAAGGCCTGCTGCGACCATGAGCGCGCATGCCACCTCCGCGAACGTAGCCAGAAATAGGCTTACCTGAGGTCCGAGCCCCAGAGGATCGGCAAACGTGCCTCCTTCCAGCAGTTTGAACAGTTTGGGAACGCCGTGCCCGAAGCACATCAAGGTCGCCGAGGAGACCCGAAGGACGAGAAGTCCCAGATTCCGCAAGTCCTCACGGGGTGTATCGAAGGTCAGAAGTCGAAAGAATGGGGCCACGGGGATGAAACACGTTGGATCCCGGCTTCATTCGGACGACGGGGCGAGCAGCCTTTTCTTGGAGGGAACGTACGAGGAACTGGGCCTCGGCGCCCCGGCGAGCGCTGCGGTGGTTTCGGCCAGCCTGGCTTTCAGCCGCTCGTCGTCGGGTTGGGCCCGGGTCGCTGCCTCCAGTTCGGCTCGGGCGTGGGCGAAGCGACCGGTACGGGCGTAGAGGAGCGCCAAGTTCAGGCGGGCGGAACCCAGACGAGGATCCAGTTCGATGGCCCGGCGGTAGTGGACCTCCGCATTTCGGAAGTCGCCTTGTTGTGCCGCGATCAGCCCTAGATTGTTGTGGCCGAAAGCGAGCCGCGGCCAGGCGGCAAGGGCCACCTCGAGGAGTGTTCTGGCTTCTTCAAAGGCCTTCGAACGTCGGGCGTCATCCGCCCTCTGAAGCAACTCGGACGCGCGATTGTTGTAGAAGAGGGCGATCGCTTCTCGGTCCGAAACACGCCGGGTCGCATATGGATTGAAGAAGACATTGTCATAGTCGAGGAAGAGGGGTCCATGGAGACCTCGAACCGCGCCGCTGATGTGATTGGACACCACGAGGAAGCCGGAGCCGGGGCGCGCGAAGAAGACCGGATTTCGAGATACGATATAGTAGGACGAAAACCCAGCCGCCCGGGCCAGCGCGATGTACACCGTGGCGATGGAAAAGCAGTTCCCTTCCTTCCGGGCCAGGGTCTCTTTCAGTGTTCCGGTCGCATCGGGGACGTACCTGATGCCGAGCTCCAGCGGGTCGTCGATGGCGGCCGCCATTCGGATGACGCGCTCGTTGAGGGAGCTCCCGGTGGACGTGAGTCGCCGGGCCAACTCGATGTGCTCGCTCTCGTAAGCAAAGGGCACCACCACGTCATTGGGCCGTATCTTGGGCAGGGCCTCGGCGATGTCCGCCTGATGGCCGCGGATCTCCCGGCGGTGTTGTCGAAGCGACGCATTGCAGCCGAGCAGGCCGATGCCGGTAAACAGTCCGACCGCTGCCATGATGGTCCTTTTCATCGTATCTCCGTCAGCGCGCCATGTTCGGCGATTCAACCCGGCCTGACCAGCCCCGGCCTGACCCGGAGGGAAGACGAGGGGCCCGATCAGGTCTGAACACGAAGACTCCGCGTGTCGTTGACCTCCGGGCCGGAGACCCCTAACGGCGGAAGCATGACTTCCACGCGGGAACGTCGCTTCAGCATCGTGAACGTGTTCACGACCGAGCCGTTCGGCGGCAACCCGCTGTGCGTGTTCGAGGATGCCGAAGACCTCGATGCTTCGACGATGCAGGCGGTCGCCCGACAACTCAACCTGTCGGAAACCACGTTCGTTCTACCGAGCAGCCATCCGGAATGCGACGTTCGGGTTCGGATCTTCACGCCCCACGCCGAGATGCCGATGGCGGGTCACCCCACCATCGGTACCGCATTCGTACTGGGGCGAGACCGATTGGTGTTCGAAGAGGGAGTGGGACCGGTGGAGGTGGAACGCGTTGCCGACGACGTGTGGCAGATGACGCAGCCCCCCCTCCGCGTCGAGCGTAGCGTCGACGTTTCGGCCGCGCTGCCGATTCTCGGACTCGCGAGGGAAGATCTTCTCCCTGACCTCCCGATTCAGATCGCCTCGACCGGCAATCCGTTCATGATGATGCCGTTGCGCGACGTGTCGATCCTCTCCCGCATTTCGCTGTCGACGGAGGCGTGGGCCCGCTTCGAAGACTTGGCGCATGGCGTTTACCCCTTCGCCCCGACCGAGACTGGGGTGCAAGCTCGGTTGCTTGGCGTCCCCGGGATTTCCGAGGACCCGGCCACCGGTTCAGCCGCGGGTCCGCTGGCCGCCTATCTCCGCCATCACAGGTGGACGACCGACGGTCCGTTGGAGGTACGTCAAGGGGTCGAGATGGGGCGACCGAGTACCATCACCGTGGATTGCGTGCAGCGGGAGGGCGCCTGGGTGCCCAAGGTTCGCGGCCCGAGTGTTCGCATCGGAACAGGCGTGCTCTTTCTTTGAGAATGGGGCGCAGGAAGGGAGAAGAAATCATGACAGCAAGCGTTGAACGTCGATTGCGCGGAGTACGGAGCGCGTCCATAACGGCGCTCGTTCTGGGATGTCTGACCATCGCCGGGCCGGCTCTCGGCGAGGCCGAGCAGGCCCCAGAGGCGGGATTGGGGCGCCGCGTGGCGGAAGAGGCGGGCCTTGAAGCCTGGTCCCGGGTCCAGACCATCTCATTCGAGTGGAAGCACACTCCCAGCAACACGGTGCGTTCTTACGAGTGGAACGTTCCTGGCCAGACGGTGCGGGTGAACATGGGGAAAGAGATCCGCGAACTCGACCTTTCCGACCCGGCACAGAGGGATACGGACGTCTATCGCGCATTCATCAATGACTCTTATTGGCCGTTTTTTCCCCTGCACTTGGTTTGGGACGATGGAGTCACCCTGTCCGAGGTGGAGGCGGACGAGAAGGTGCCGGGCGCGAGCCGTGCCCTTCGCGTCCAGTATGGGGACGTCGGCCCCACTCCCGGAGACGCGTATATCCTCTTCTTGGACGACACGTTGAAGGACGTCGGCTGGACGTATATCCCCGGTCGGAATCCGGACAAAACCCTGTCCACCACGCGATCCGCCCACCGAACCCAAAAGGGGGTCCGCTTTGCAACGGTCTTCGAGACCCTGGACGGTGCGCCCTTCATCGAAGTGACTGCAGTCGAGATTCGGTAGACGGACCCGCCTGTTCGAGCACGCCCCAGATATTGTCCCAGTCGAGGATCGGCCTAGGTTTCGACGAACCCCCGCCTGAGCGCGATGCCCGCTTGTGAATTCGCCGCAAGTTCTGACTACCGGGTCGAGCTGACTGTTTACCTGGGATTTCAGCTCGCGTAGAGGCGGAACGCGGTACGCCCATGAAGATTCTGATCGTTCAGCCTACCTATTACACGGACCCCCACCAGACGCAGCTCCACAAGACGCCGACGCGTTCTCTGGTGGGACTGACGCTGCCGTACCTAGCGGCTCTGACGCCGCCAGAATGGGAGGTGGAACTGCTGGACGAGCAGGTTCAGACCATCGACTTTCAGGCCGATGTGGATCTCGTGGCCATCACCACGTGGACCGTCAACTCGGTGCGGGCCTATCACATCGCCAAGAGGTTTCGAGACCGCGGCATCAAGGTGATTATGGGTGGACCTCACACGTTCTTCCATTCCGACGAGGCTCTGGAGCACTGCGATGCAGTGGGCATCGGAGAAGGCGAGTTCATTTGGGCCAACATGCTGAAAGACGCGGCCGCCGGGCGATTGAAACGCATGTATCGAGCCGGTGAAGAACACCACCTCCAGGGGCTGCCGCTTCCGCGCTACGACTTGATGAAGATTGGGCCGAAATGGGATCCAACTCGAACGTACTCGGTACAGGCGTCGAGGGGCTGTCCATTCAAGTGTGAGTTCTGCTCGGAGCGCTTCTTCGTGGGAACCAAGTATCGCTATCGCCCGGTGCAAGACTTGGTGGATGAGATCAAACAGATCGGTGCAACCAACGTTTTTTTCGCCGACAGCATGTTTGCGGGAAAGAAGGAGCACACCAAGGAGTTGATGGAGGCGCTGATCCCGTTGAAAATCACGTGGTCGACTCTTTGGACCACGTATTTGTGTAAGGACGAGGCGTTCCTGGATCTCGCCAAGCGCAGCGGCTTGATCCATGTGAACATGGGGATGGAGAGCATCAACCAAGAAACCCTCAAGTCGATGAACAAGCGGCACAACAAGGTGCACGAATACAACGAACTGCTCGGCAACCTTTCCAAGCGCGGTATCAGTTATTCACTCAACTTTGTGTTCGGGTGGGAAGGCGAGACGCCCGACGTTTTCGACACGACTTTGAACTTCCTACAGGAAAACAAAGTTCCCGTGGCATACTTCTATATTTTGAGCCCGCATAAGGGAACGCCACTGTTCGACCGCATGATGCAGCAGGGCAAGGTCATCGTCGACGAACGGCTGATCCGTCGAACTCCGGGCATTCGGTGTGACATCAAGCCGCCCCATGGGACGCCGGAGGAGATGGAGAACCGCGTCCGGGATATGTACGACAAGTTCTATTCGACCCGTTCGATGATGCGCCGGCTGCCGCCGCCCACGACCAAGTCCCACGTTGCATCGTGGATGCTGAACGTTGCGCAGCGCCGTATGCGACGCACGGACCGCATTCTTCAAAATCACGACTGGACGTGAATCAGACGAGGCGGGGTGGCTGGGGCCGATTCAGCATGGCTTCCAGTTGGGAGCGGTCAAGGTCGAGTTCGCCCTTGGCGTAGGCTTCGGCGACCTCCATACGGTCGTGTCCGAAGAACAGGACATCTCGGATGAGAAAGCTGGGAACTCCAAAGCCCCCTCGTTCGAGAAACGCCTTCGTCGAGGTTTTGAGGGCCTTGCGGAGCTCGGGCTGACTTGAGGCTTCCTCCGGGTCGACGTCCCGGATGTCGGTCTCCACCAGGATTCTTCCCAGGACCGCAAAAGACTCGAGGTCTTCGCCTCGGGCCCAGGCCGCACGAAAGAATGCGTCCACCAGGCTTCGGCGCTGGTCCGGTGCCACGGCTAGGGTCACGCGGAGAGCCGGCACCGAATTGAAGGGATGCCGGGGTGGGCCCTCTAAAGGTATTCCGTAGTGGCGAGCCAAAAGAAGGAGGTCGGTGAGGCCGGCCCGGCGACGGAGCTGAATCTCTCCGGGACCTTGGGCGTTCCGCGCCGACAGGATCGAGCCGAAGACCACCGGTCTCGGCTCCAGGGCATGGAAAGCGGGAAAATCCGATATCCGCTGGCTAGCGAGGTACGAGTACGGCGAGAGGAAGTCGAAATAGAAACCCCAGGAAGGGCTCACGACGTCGTCGGGCGCCACGACGCGGGCATCCGTCCGGGTCAGAGGGGGCCGCCGCCGGCTAGTGCCCCGTAAAGAGCCTGACGGAGCACCGTCAGACCGATCAGAACCGCCATGGGGGAGAGGTCGAGGCCTCCCATCTTCTCCGGAGGCAGCAGCGAGCGAAAGGGACGATACATCGGCTCCGTGAGCTGGCTGGTCAGATTCCTTGGAAAGCTGCCGGGTTGCACGACCCAGCTGGCAACGACATCGACCAAGATGAGTACGCTCACACCTTGGATGAGCAGAAAGATGAACTCCATGCTGCTCAAACACTCAGCACGCAGCGCTGATTTCAGCAAGCTCGACGCGATCCTGGAGTCCTTGCTTCGAGGTTCCCGCCGTCGGCCGGTTGCACGCAGAGCGATCTACTCGGGGGGTCCGCGAACCGAGCGCGTCAGTCCGAAGAACTTGCCATCCGCGCGTCACGAACGCAGCGAAGGTGTTCGCGGTCCTCGGCCGGGCGGTGTCCATACTTTGCGTCGGGATTGTGTTGCGTGTCAGGCTCCGCCCGGGAATCTCCGCCGGGCTGAACATGAATCACGAGCCGAATAACCGATTGATCCATATCCTCCAGGAGTTCTCGCTACCGCTCATCGGTGGTGTCGTGGTCGCCTTGTTGTGGGCCAATCTCGACCCGCACGGCTACCACGAGTTCAATCACTGGTCGCCGTTCGGAGAGCACAGCCATTTCAACTTCCACTTTCTGATGAACGACATCTTCATGGTGATGTTCTTTGGCCTCGCCGCAAAAGAGATCACGGAAGCGGTCTTGCCAGGCGGAGCGCTCAACCCTCCAAGCAAAGCGGTTAATCCTCTCCTGGGTACGATGGGCGGTGTTCTCGGGCCGGTTGCCGTCTTCTTCATCTGGGTCGCCGCGACGAACGATTGGGACATCTGGAGAGGCTGGGGCATCCCGACGGCTACCGACATTGCGCTGGCCTGGCTCGTCGCTCGGATGGTCTTCGGTGCGACCCATCCGGCGGTGAGCTTCTTGTTACTGTTGGCCGTTGCCGACGACGGTTTGGGACTCGGCATCATCGCGATTTTCTATCCAGACCCCGAGAATCCGGTCCGTCCGGAGTATTTGGCCCTGGTCGGTCTCGCCATGGGGCTCGGGCATGGGTTTCGCCGCGCCGGTCTCAAATCCTATCTTCCTTACCTCGGGGCCGGAGTGGTCAGCTGGTTTGGCTTGTTCCTGGCTCACCTGCATCCGGCTTTGGCATTGGTGGCGGTGGTGCCCTTCATGCCGAGCGCATCCCGCGACCGGGGGCTGTTTGCGGAAGGTGGCCTTCGCCTTCCCGACACGTTGAATCGCTTCGAGCATGCGTTCAAACTTCCGGTCGACATCGGCTTGTTCGGCTTCGGATTGGCCAACGCCGGTGTCGAATTGGGGTCGGTCGGTAACGCGACGTGGGCGGTCTTGGCGGGACTCGTCGTGGGCAAGACCGTGGGCATCTTTTCGTTTTCCGCGATCGGTCATGTCCTCGGGTTCAGGCTGCCCGAGGGCATGGATTTCAGGAGCCTGTTTTGCGCGGGATTGACGGCGGCCCTTGGACTCACGGTGGCGTTGTTCGTGGCGGGCGTGGCGTACGTGGATCCTCAGCTTCAGGGCGCGGCCAAAATGGGCGCATTGATGTCCGCGTTCGTGGCGCCCGTGGTCATCGTCATCGGCCGAATGCTCTCGGTGGGGGCTGCGGCCCCTTCTTCGACCTCGGTGTCGGTGCCCGACCCGCAAGCCTCTCACTGACGCCCGACCGATTCGAGATGGGCACTCAGGTCGCCTCGGGCGGTTCAGATCGGGCCCGCTCCGCCCTGTGGGCCGAGACCCCGCCAAGGTGCTGACCAAGCCCAAGATATAGGGCAGATTGATGGTGACACACCCACCACTGCATATGGTCATTGCCGGCTGAGGAGACCTCGTGTAGCCTCCTTGCGAGGCGTCTGGCGCGACGATTCCGGGAGATGGGCGCCAAGATGACCGGCACTGGCATGTCCCCGCGTGGTCGGCTTCATTCTTCGTCGGTTCGACAACGCCGGCAGAGCCCGGGTTCCGCCGCGGAACCCGGATGCGACCCCTCAAGCGTCGGGGATGTCGAGCGGCTGGACGGATGGGAAAGCATCCTCGACCGACTCGATCCCGCGGAATCGCCGACCGTGCGGGCCGCGCCGACGCCGCTGCGCCCCGTCGGTCCAGTCCAGGTGGAGTACCGGCTCGATCTTCGGGAAAGCCGACTGCGCGACCAGATCGTGGTGACGCTGTACGGCCGGTCCCATGGAGTGGACGGGGACACCGCCGACCTCCCCCATCCCCTCGAGCTGGATGAACGCGCCATCGAGGCTTGGCCCGATCCAGAAGATCGACGGCTGCTCGCTTGTCTGTTGGGGAGCAGCGCAGAAGAACGACGTGAGGTTCGGATGGTGCGCCGAAGCCGGTTTGCCCGGAGCGTCGTCCGTCCCGTTCTCTACACCGAGCTGCTTCCCGCATTGTGCCGGACTCGACGCTTCTACGCCGACTTGGATCCCGACGGCCGTGGGCCGATCGGGCCGATGGTGTGGGACGCTGATCCTCCGTTTGGTTTCGAATTACGGGTGCAGCCGGAAGAGGAGGGAGACTATTCGCTGTCGGGATGGTTGGTGCGGGGGGGCGAACAGATCGAAGTCTCGCAGCTCACGTTGCTTCTCGGAAGCGGCATCGGGGTGGAGGGACGTCGCCTCGTCTTGTTGGGGGGACGGAATCACGCCGAATGGGCCCAAAAACTTCGGCGAGCCGGGGCCATTCGGGTCCCACGCGAGGGTCGAGACCGGTGTGTCCTCCGGTTGGCGCGGATGTCCGACTTGCCCGACCTGGTCCTGCCACCAGAGCTCCATTGGTCTCGGGTGACGGTGGCTCCGAGGCCGGTGCTTCAGCTCCGCGTCGAGGATTCGGACAAACTCGAGGTGCACCTCGCATTCGAATACGAGGGTCGAGTCGTGTCGGCGTCGGAGCGAGGAAGTTTCGTGCCCGAGGACGACGGACGAAGACTTCTTCGAAGAGACCGTGCGGCGGAGCTCCAAGGGGCGCGTAGGCTGTCTGCACTCGGTTTGGCCGACAACGAAGGAAGCTGGATGCTTTCTCGGACAGCACTCCCCGGTCTGGTCGGGACTCTCTCCAGCGAAGGTTGGAGGATCGAGGCCGACGGCGGTCGTTTGCGTCTTGGCGGTGTACTCAAGGGAAAGGTCAGAAGCGGCATCGACTGGTTCGACCTGGAGGGTTCGGTGGACTTCGCAGGCCAAACCACACCCTTTCCGGAGCTCTTGGCGGCTGCGAGTCGAGGTGACGCTTGGGTGCCCCTCCCGGATGGAAGCCGGGGAATGATGCCGGATTGGCTTTCCGACCGTGCCACGTTGGCTCGACTGGGAATCGCAAATCAACTCACACTTCGCTTTTCGATGGCGCAGGCGGGCGTGCTCGACGCGCTCCTGACCGGACAGCCGCAGGTCGAGACGGATATTGCATTCGAGTCGCTTCGAACGGCATGGGACAAGGTGGCGGCCGAGGCGGTTCAAGAGCCGGCCGGATTCAAGGGAAAGCTCCGCCCCTATCAAGAGCACGGTGTCGCTTGGCTCCGCTGGCTGAGCGAAACCGGGTGCGGCGGTTGTCTTGCCGACGATATGGGTCTCGGGAAGACGGTCCAGGTGCTTTGTTGGCTTCAGGAGCGTCATCCGCCGGCCGGTCTGCGACCCGACCGGGTGGCGCCGCCGAGCTTGATCGTCGTCCCGAAGAGCCTGCTTTCGAATTGGGCCGCCGAGGCTCGGAAGTTCACGGCGCTCAAAGTCCTGGTCTATGCCGGACCGGACCGAACCAAACATTCACTCGCGGACCATGACCTGGTGGTAACGACCTATGGAACGCTGCGCACCGACGTGCTCAGGTTCTCCGACGTCCTATTCAAGACGCTGATTCTGGATGAGGCCCAAGCCATCAAGAATCCTCGGTCCCAAGCGGCCAAGGCGGTTCGGGTGGTGCGGGCCGAGCAACGGCTTGCCGTCAGTGGGACGCCGATCGAAAACGGACTCGCTGAGCTGTGGGCTCTTTTCGACTTCCTCAATCCCGGAATGCTCGGGGATCTCGATGGCTTTCGCGCACCTGGTCGCGAGCGGGATGAGGAATGGCTACAGATGCTCCGGCGGTCGTTGAAGCCATTCATGCTCCGTCGAACCAAGGAACAGGTCCTGACCGAGCTACCAGGCAAGACCGAAACGACCCTGAAAGTCAGCCTGCGTAGTGAAGAGCGTCGGCGCTACGACGAGCTTCGAAACCACTACCGGCGAGCGATCAAAGAGCAAATCGGTGCTCGAGGCCTCGGTTTTGCTCAGGTCCAAGTGCTGGAAGCGCTCCTTCGCCTTCGACAAGCAGCCTGTCATCCTGGCCTCCTCGACTCGAGCCGGTCTGAAGAGTCGTCGGCCAAGCTGGACTTGCTGCTGGAAAAGGTCCGGGAGGTCGCCGTCCGTGGGCACAAGAGCCTGGTGTTCAGCCAGTTCACTCGGCTGCTCGAACTCGTGGGCGCGGCCCTGACGAAAGAAGGTCTGTCCTACGCCTATCTCGATGGCCGAACGCGAGACCGAGGGGCAGAAGTCGAACGGTTTCAGACCGATCCGCTCTGCAAGGTCTTCTTGATCAGCATCAAGGCAGGAGGTTGCGGCTTGAACCTCACCCAGAGTGACTACGTCTTCATTCTGGATCCTTGGTGGAATCCGGCGGTCGAGGCGCAGGCCGTGGACCGAGCCCATCGCATGGGGCAGACCAATCGCGTCTTTGCCTATCGCCTCATCGGCGAGGGTACGGTCGAGGAGAAGATCCTGGAACTCCAGAACGAGAAACGTCGTCTCGCCGATCAGTTGGTTCAGCCAGAAGCGACGACACTCAAGGATCTCGCGGCCGCCGACGTCGAGCGACTGCTGTCGGACTGAGGTTAGAGAGGCGCCGGCGGCGTCTCTCCGGCCAAGGGATAGACCGGACGGATGTCCACCGGGACATCGGACAGACGGTCCAACGCGAACTGAAGAGGCGGCGTGATTCGCCCCATTTGGTCCAAGAGTGCATCGACTCCGGCTTTGTCGCCGTCGTGCTGGAGAAGAACCAGGTCCCGAGTGAGTTTCTCGATGGCGACCTCCAGTCGTTCCGTGTCCACCGAGAACCGATCGTCTTCGATTCGTGCCGCGCCTTCGGCCAAGAAACGATTCAGCTGGATGGCGGCACCTTTTCCGTGGGCTTCAGCCACCCCGAAGCGAATGCTGCGAAACAATCCGGCAAAGTAGGAGATCAGGAACGGCTGTTCGAAGTCTTCGGGAAACTCTCCCCGCTCGATCATGTAGAGTACGTTGTACGCCCCCATGACGTCGGCCTTACATTCTTCGATCGGCGAGTAGCTGGAGCCCAGCGCGAGTCGGACCTCTTGCCGCTCACCATCCACGCGGGTGAAGGCGGGGCCCAGGCTGTGGCTCAATTCATGGAACAGTACCTGGTTGAAGAAAGCCGTGGCATCGAGGTCCTCGGTCCGAGATGGGTCGAGGATCCGCTGACCTATCGGCTTCAGGATCTCGTCGAACTTGGTTTCGATCAGGTTTCGAAGCAGGACCTTCTTGGCCCCCTTTTCTTTGCGGACCCGTTCGTCATTCGGAAGATTAAAGGCGATGGTCTGAACCGATTTTCGCGCGTCCCCGGACGAGAACACGAGGTCGACGACCCGGATGGGACTCTCTCGACCTCGAACGGTCTTCACTTGATCGGGAACCGGAAGGTTCTGCTCCATGTCCGGCAAGAGATCCTTGAAGTGTCGAAGGCGCCGAGAGGCCTCGGGGTCGCTCACTGTCACGAAGGACTCGAAAGCTGCCTTGAGACCCAGAAGCTTGTCTTCATAGGTCTCGTATGGTCCGATGGTGATCTCGACTCGAGAATCGAGGTCCATCCAAGCCTTGTCGGACTCGTAATAATCGCTGGTGCGGAACGCCTCGGCTCGGCTTTCCAGAAATCGGGTGAGACTCTCGTTCTCGGTGGTTTCGGCCGCTTCTTCCAGTTTTGCCGCCGCCGGCTCGAGCCATTGTCGATAAGCGACATGGTAGGGCTCCGCCACGAGGCGTTCTGCCTCTCGATGGACCACCGTGAACAGGCTGTAGAGAGCCGCCTTCTGCTCTGGATGTGCTCGGACATACGCCCGCAGTTCATCGGCCGTGATGTCTTCGGGATAGTATCCGGCCCCCGGAGGACGCGGTCGGTCGATGGCGAACGGAGCATGATGGTCTTGTCGATCCCAGGGCCCACGCATGATGTCGAAGTACTGCAATCGGGCTTCTGCCTGAGGTCCAGTCGCGGCCGCGAGCCGAGCCCGAAGCTCGGGCGAGCCACGATAAGCCTGGCGGTCGAAGATGGGGTCCAGCAGCTTCGAAGCCTCGATGAGAAGGTCGAGCGTTTGCCGTTCCGAATCGGGTAGCGATGAAAGGTCGGCGTCGAGTTCGGCCACGACGAATTGATTCACCTTGGCGGCAAGGTTCTGGCCGGAGCGCGAGACGGCCGGAGACGCGGGCGAGGCCGCCACGGGTTGCGGCGCTGTGGGTCGCGTGGACTGACACGCCAGACCAAATCCGGCGCACAGCAGGCTCAGAACGATTGCGCGCTTTTCCATCGGACTTCGCTACGATGTGGGTCGCCTTTTGTCGAGTGCGTCAACGAACTGGGCAGGCCAGGTTGACGCCTCCGGCGTGCGCTCGAGCGCATTGCGCGACGACTTCCATCGAGCATCGATTGGCACGCTCGAGACACGATACATACGCGTCCATGGCCTGTAGTTGAGCCTCCGTACAATGACGGATCTTGGCCGGACACGAGACGTCGGGGCTGTAAGCCAATCCCGAGCCCGAACACCTTTCTTCGAAGAACCGTTCGCGCCGCTCGCATAGACCCGTCGCGCAGGCTGCGAGCTCGAGACTTACCAGGGCTGCCCCGACGAGGAGAACGCTTCGCTTCACGGCCTCACGGTCTGGGGACGGGATGCCGGCGTCAATCCCGCCATTGTGCCGTGCGCGCTCGCATGCCAGATCGCAGTGCTGAATGAACGCCACTCTGGGGAGGCCGAAGCGCAAGGGGCGCAGCCTGGCCATCGGATCTGCGATCCTGGTCGTTTTGATCCTCGCGGCCGTGGTCTGGAGCGGTCTTCGCACCGGTAGCGCGCCGACGGTTCGCATCGAAGCCTCGGTTCCCGCCTTGGGCCGACAGACTCCGGTGAGTGTGAGGGTCGGGCCGTCCGACCGGGGGTTTCAGCGCCTTCAGATCGGCGTTCGCCAAGGCCAAACATCCATATCTCTCCGCGACGAGCCCGGTCAGGTCCTTCCGGTCTGGAGTCTGAGCGCTGGTCGTCCGGAATCCGAGCACGCCGTCGTGGTGCGCGCCGATGAATTGGGTTTCGAGGAGGGGCCGGCCACGGTTTGGGTGGACGTCGAGGCGGCCGGCACATGGCTTTGGCGGGGCACCTCGACTCGGGCCGAACTCGAGTTGCCGGTACAGCTTCGCCCACCATCGTTGGCGCGTGGAGTGGGGAAGGTATTCGTCGCGCAAGGGGGCTCGGAGGTCGTCCGATACAGTGTGGGGCCCCGGGCGACCCGCCACGGTGTCAAGGTGCGAGGTGCGGAGTTTCCGGGCCATCCGTTGCCGGGGACTGGAGACTGCTTCGCCTTCTTCGCGTTGCCGTATGATTTTGATCGCTCGGAGGAGGTGATGCTGTTCGCGGAGGACGTGGTGGGAAACCGAACCGAGGCTCCTTTTATCGACCAGTTCATTTCCCGGCCGCCGACCCGGGATACGATTCGCCTTTCCGATTCGGTGCTCGAAGCCTTGGTCCCTCGCATCATGGCCCGGGTGCCGAGTCTCGAGGACCGCGGAAACATCGTCGACAACTACGTCCAGATCAACGCCGACCTCAGAAAGGCACTGGACGAGGAGCTCGTCGAGCTGGGAAAGCGAACCGTCCCAGCGTTTCAGTGGAACCAAACCTTCATCCCGATGCCGGCCAAGGTCGTTTCGTCTTTCGCCGACGTCCGCGCCTATTGGTACCAAGGGAAGGTCATCGACCGACAGACCCATTTGGGATTCGACCTGGCCTCGGTTCGAAGGGATCGGATCCCGGCAGCTAACGATGGCATCGTGGTGATGGCCGAGTATTTTGGGATCTATGGGAACACCTTGATCTTGGACCACGGCTACGGCCTCATGAGTCTCTATGGTCACATGAGTTCATTTGAAGTGAAGCCAGGTGATCGGGTCGAGCGCGGTCAGACCATCGGCCGGACCGGGGCGACGGGACTCGCCTTGGGTGACCATCTTCATTTCACCATGCTCGTGTACGGCCGGCCGGTGAGTCCGCTGGAATGGTGGGACACTCACTGGATTCAAGACCGCATCGCTTCGAAGCTCGAATCCGCGCTCTCGTTTCGGCCGGGAGACGGTTGATGGCGCCGGCGCGAGCGAAGCGTAAGCCGGGGCGCAAGGCGTCTCCGAAACCGAAGCGGGCCTCCAGCGCGGACCGGTATGACCTGTATCAGCAGGCGGTTCAGGCTCCCGACGTGGATGTGTTGTTTTTCGAGAGGGTCTTCGAAGAACTTCATGGGTCCATGAAGGCCAGGGTGTTTCGGGAAGACTTTTGTGGAACCGCGGCCATGTGCTGTGAGTGGGTGAAGCGAGGGCAAGACCGGGTTGCGTACGGGGTCGACCTGGATCCCGAACCGATCGCGTGGGGCGAAGAGCACAATGTCAATCGATTGGGTGATGACGCTCGGGCCCGAGTTCATTTGATCGAGGCGGATGTTCGAGATCCCGAAGCGCCGGAAGCCGACATCGTCGCTGCGCAGAACTTCTCCTATTGCGTCTTCAAGACACGAGATGAACTTCGCAGATACTTTTCGACCGTCCGTTCGAGGCTCCGCTCGCCTGGCATCTTCGTGGCCGATCTCTTCGGTGGATACGAATCGATGGAGGACGACCGCGAAGAGATCACCGAATACAAGGGCTTCGATTACGTGTGGGAGCAACACCGCTTCGACCCTGTGACCCACTTTGGGACCTACAAGATCCATTTTAGGTTCAAGGATCGGAGTCGGCTCGACGATGCATTCGTGTACGACTGGCGGCTTTGGACGATTCCCGAGGTGAGAGAGGTGTTGATCGAGGCCGGATTCGACCGGGCGGTGGTGTATTGGGAAGGGACGGACCCATCGACCGGAGAGGGAACCGATCGATACGACCGCGTCGAGAGTGGCGACTGTGATCCCGCGTGGAATGCCTACATCATCGGCGTCGTGGGCTGAGGGATCTCGGTTTCGATGGTCTCGCCGGAGCGACTCTTTCGATCACTTGGCCGACCCGCGTCGACGCTGTCGACAGTCGGAAGGGTGACCCAGAAGATGGACCCGCGCGGAAATGCGGGCTCAACCCCCACCGCTCCACGCATCGACTCGACGAAGTGCTTCACGATGGCAAGACCCAATCCAGTGCCGCCCATGTCTCGCGAGCGACCCGGATCGATCCGATAGAATCGCTCAAAAATACGAGCGCGATGCTGCGCCTTGATTCCTGGGCCATCATCTTGGACTTCGATCCTCACGAGTCCTCCCTTCTGTTCGGCCCTCACCGCGACATGTCCACCTTCGGGCGTGTACTTG
Source organism: Myxococcota bacterium (assembly GCA_050331295.1). Classification (GTDB taxonomy): domain Bacteria; phylum Myxococcota; class Kuafuiibacteriia; order Kuafuiibacteriales; family Kuafuiibacteriaceae; genus Kuafuiihalomonas. The sequence goes on from JBHJGZ010000002.1 coordinate 399,398, forward strand.
ATCGAATTGTCCAGGAGGTTCAACAGTACCTGGTCGAGTGCTTTGGCATCCGCCCACAGCGAGATGTCTTGATGCATCGAAACCTCGACCTTGATATCTCGGTGCTCCGCCTTGGGTTCCACCGCCTCCACCGCCCTTCGCATGGCACCTTCCAACCGGACCGGGCCCAACTCGAATTGGTACCGGCCGGCCTCGATGCGGGAGAGATCGAGGAGGTCGGCGATGATGCGCGACAAACGCTCGGAGTTACGGTGTAGCGCTTCCACGAAGCTTCGCGCCCGTTCAGGATCGTCGAGGGCTCCATCCAAAAGAGTTTCGGCGTTCGCCCGGATGATCGACACCGGAGTACGAAGCTCGTGGGATACGTTGGCCACGAAATCTTTGCGAACCAATTCGAGCCGCCGCATCTCGGTCACGTCGTGCATCACGATGACGGTACCCTGAGCCGAAGGCAGGGGCTGGGCGCGACCGAGGATCCGTCGAGAAGCCGAACCGCCAACCGGGAACTCGGTCGACGCGGGACCGAAGAGGCCTTTTCGGGCCAGGTCATTGAGGGACGGGACACGCACGACGTCCAGCAGGGGCTCTCCGACCGGGGACCGCTCCAGTCCGAGCAGGGCCAGGGTCGCCGGATTCACCAGGGTGACGCGCTGCTGTGCATCCAGAACCAGCACCGCCTCGCTCATTCCTTGGAGTACCGTTTCGAAGCGGCTCCGTTCCGACGCGAGGGTTGCCATCGAATGCTCCAGTTGCTCGGCCATGCGGTTGAGGGAGCCGGCCAGGCCGGACAGTTCGTCGGCTCCGGTTGCCTCCACCGTTTCCCCGTGCCGGGCCGCCAGCATTCGCGCATATTCCACCAGCCGGAGGAGCGGGCGACTCGCCATGTAGGAGGCCAACAGGCTGAGCCCAAACGCGAGGACCAGCCCCACCAGGCCGGCTCCCACCAGAAACCAGCGGAGACGAGCGATGGCATCGGCCACGTGCTGAAGGGGCATTGCCACCCGAACCACCAATATGTCTTCCACTCCCGCGGTGAGGGGCAGGGCGACGTACATCAGGTCTTCTTGGACGGTTCGACTGTGACGACGGGCAGTTCCGACTTCGCCTTGCAGGGCCCGTTTCACTTCCGGTCGCTCCCCGTGGTTCTCGATGAGTGGCAGCCGGTTTCGCGGGACGTTGCTGTCGGCCAGAACCTGACCATCGGAGGCGATGAGGGTGATCCGATTGCCGGCTGCGTCGCTGAAAGAACGGACCAGGGGGTCCAGCCGCTGGGGATCGAGGGGGGAGAGGGCGGCGATGGCTTCTCGAACGGTGTGGGCCTGCGCCGCCAGTGTCGTTTCGGTGCGAAGCACCAGCCAGTGCCGGAGCTTTCCTTCCAGGACCCAGCCGGTGACGCTTCCGGCGGCCATGATGGCCAAGAACGAAGCGGTGAAGAGCTTGAAGCGGATGCCGCCCATGTTCACGTACCGGGATCGGAACGGCGCCGTCCCGGTTCACTCAGTGTGAGGTCGGAACCGGTATCCGACTCCGCGAAGCGTTTCGATGTATTCACCCGCCGCACCCAGCTTTTGTCGCAGACGCTTCACGTGGGTGTCGACGGTGCGTGTGCTGACATCCGCTTGAATCCCCCAAACGTCATCCAGCAGTTGTTTTCGGCTTTGAACTCGACCTTTCCGGCTGAGCAATGTCGTCAAGAGTTTGAATTCCAGGGCCGTCAGGGTCACCTCGCTTCCGTCCAGCCAAACCTGATGGGCGTCCGGGTCGACGCGAAGCCGACCAAAGGCGATGTCTCCGTTCGATTCGAGGGAAGCGGGCTGCGTACGACGAAGGACCGCCCGAAGCCGAAGGAGCAGCTCCCGGACGGAAAAAGGCTTGGTGACGTAGTCGTCGGCGCCGACTTCGAATCCGACGACGCGGTCGATCTCCTCACCCTTGGCCGTCAGCATCACCACCGGGATCGCCCGAGTCTCGGGCCGGTTGCGAAGCTGGCGGCAGACCTCCGTCCCCGGCATGTCCGGCAACATCAGATCCAAAAGAACGATGTCTGGAGTCGGCTGGAGCTCGGCCAGGTCGATGGCGTCTCGACCACTCAGGGCCGATCGTGTCTGATACCCTTCTCGCTCCAGGTTGTATTCGAGCGTGGTGACGAGGTCCCTCTCGTCATCCACAATCAGCACCAGGCCCGCCATCCGCGGTCTTTCCTTACCGGAGAGTCTGTGACAGCCACGTGACAGCGTCGTAGCGCTACGCGGGGCAGGCGAAGTGTTTCAGGGGGTTCGAGCCATTCGGAAGCCCTGAAACGCCCATCTCTGATGAGGGTAAAAGAAGTTCCGGTATGTAGCGCGGATGTGACTGCTCGGCGTCGCACAGCTGCCTCCCCGGAGCACCACCTGGTTCGACATGAACTTGCCGTTGTACTCCCCCAATGCGCCCGGAACCGGAGTGTAACCCGGATACGGAGCATACGCGCTTTGCGTCAATTCCCAGGCGTCGCCGAACATCTGCCGAGGCTCCGTCTCCGTCGACGCGGCCGCCGGGCTCGGCGTGAGCCGAGCGTTTTCCAGGAAGTTTCCGCCCCGCGGAGCCGACGCCGCCGCGTGCTCCCACTCGAATTCGGTGGGAAGACGACGGCCGCTCCATCGAGCGTAGGCGTCCGCCTCGAACCAGCTCACGTGGATCACCGGGAGGTTCGGGTCGAGGAGCATGGGTCCCCTGAGGGTGAACTCCAGCCAGCCTTCATCGGTCTCCGACCAGTACAAGGGATGACGCCATGCGTCCCGGGTCACCCAGTCCCAACCATCGGCCATCCAGTGTCGGTGGTCCTGGTAGCCGCCGTCCTCGATGAATTCGAGGAACTCTGCATTCGTCACCATCCGGTCCGCCATCTCGAACGGATGGATGAGGACGCCGTGCCGCGGGAACTCGTTGTCGAACCCGAACCCCACGCCGTCGTTGCCGATCTGAACGGTCCCCCCCGGAAATCCCAGAAACCGCGCCGGCGCTGCCGACGCCGAGGGGCGTGATTCGGCCGGAGCGCGGAAGACGGGTTGGAGCGGGTTGGAGGAGAAGACGTGCTTGATGTCCATCAAGAGGAGCTCCTGATGCTGCTGCTCGTGATGAAGCCCCAACGTGATCCGTCGACTGATCTCGGCCCAGTCTCGCTCCGCCGCATCCTCGACCAGCTGGATCAACCGCCGATCGATCTCCCGTCGGTACTCCAGCACCCGCTCGACTCCCGGACGCGACAGCAGGCCCCTGAGCGGTCGCGGCTGCCGCGCGCCCATCGCCTCGTAGTAGGAGTTGAACAGGTAGCCGAACGAGGCGTCGAAAGCCCGATGGTTTGAAGCGAAGGGCGCCAGCACGAATGTTTCGAAGAACCACGTCGTGTGTCCCAGATGCCATTTGGTCGGACTCACGTCCGGCATCGACTGAACCACCATGTCTTCGGGCGTCAGATCGTCACTGAGACTGACGGTGGTGGAACGGACCGAGGTCAGGCGGCTGATGGCCCTGGATCGTTCGAGGGTGTTGTTGCGGGTCATGAGGCCGGCTCCTCTTTTTTGAGACGGATCACAGAAAAGTATCCGTGGTCATCCGTCCAATGACGGTCAGCAATCCATCCGGTGCCTTCCGTGAGCTGGTAGAAGCTCTCCAGTGAATATTTGTGGCTGTTCTCGGTGTGGATCGTTTCGCCGGCCTGAAAGGGGACCGACATGTCGAGGGCCTCGATGCGAACGGTTTGATCCACGGTACTGACCAGATGCATCTCGATCCGCTTCAACGCGTCGCTCCAAAGCGCGAGGTGCTCGAATCGATCGGGGTCGAAGTTTCCGCCGAGCTCTCGGTTGATGCGGAGCAGTGCATTCTTGTTGAACTCGGCAGTCACGCCCTCCTCGTCGTCATAAGCAGAAATGAGGATGTCGAGGTCCTTGATTTGATCGAATCCGAGCAAGAGTCTGTCGCCGGGGCTCGCGTGGTTCGCGATATCGGCAAGAAATCCGGAGGCCTCGCCGACCGGAAAATTGCCGATATTGCCCCCCAAAAACATCCCGAAATGAGGTGCTGGGGCCCGGCGCACGGCATCCAACGCGTCTTGATAGGAAGCGGCCAGGAGTTTGAGGCTGAGGGTCGGCAGGTTTTGGGTCAAGCGTTGGGCAGCCTCTTGGAGCGCGGCCTCCGAGATGTCCGTGGCCCAGTATGTGAGCTTCGGATGGGTTTGCAGGGCCCGTCTGATCACGATCTCACTTTTCTCGGCGTTGCCGCTCCCGAGCTCGTATAGGGTGGAGAGTGGGCCCACGTCGACGATTTCTGCTGCGTAGCGCTCCAGGATCGCGTGTTCTGTGCGCGTCACGTAGTACTCAGGAGTCCGGCAGATGCGCTCGAAGAGTTCAGAGCCCCGTGCGTCGTAGAAGAAAATCGGACGCAGCTCCTTCTGTGGTTGAGTCAAGCCAAATCGGACGACTGTTGCCAGATCTTCAACCTGCCGGTGGGCCGAGACCCGTTCGATATTGAAAGTGCCCACGCGAAACCTGCGGGACGCTAAACATTGCTTGGAAATACAGGCAAGGTCGATCGTCGCGTCACCCAGAACCGCGACGCGTTTTTCCGTCATGCCGCAAGTTATATTGCAAATGCTAGGGTTGACTCGCGCTTCGGTTGGGCGGCGATTTCGTGTACACCTCCCGCCAATGGTTCGGGTTCGACGCGGCGCACACCGGGGCATCGCACTGCTCGGAGCCCTCGTCTTTCAGAGCGGGGTTTCCTTGGCCGCCAGCGACGCGAATGGACCCGACGAGGGGGCGGCGGACCGCAAATCGTCGGAAGCGTCGGCGGGAGCGTCCCCCTTCGCGTCGGAGGGAGCGTCGGCCACCGCTGACCCCGAATGTGATGCGCTGTTCGGAGACCCCGACGTCGAACGCGCCAACGAGACCCGCCGCCGCCGGCGGCTGCGATTCACTCAGGCCGGTCCCGCATATATCGACATCGTTCACATCGGTGGATGGTCGCAGCCACAGGAAATCGCCATCCGCGGTTTGACCCTGGTGGACACGGGTTTTGATGAGGATGGAGCCCCCGAAGCCTTGGTCGAGGTCGAAGAAGAGCTGGGATTTTGCGAAGCAGGGACCTATGCCATTCAGGTGGATGACGCGATCGGGGCGCGAGGTCGGGTCTTGGCCATCTACGACGACGTTGTCCTGCTGGAGCACGACCAAGACCTCCGGTACGTCCGTGCTCAGTCGTATGTCGGGCGCCCCGTCTTCAAGCTGTCATGGCAATCCAGTTTCGCCATCGAGACGGCGCCCAGCGGAGGTTCGGGGTCATCATCGAAGAGCCGGGTCCGGCGTAGCCGTCGCCGTAAACGTTGAACGGCTCGGTGGGGCGTTCGGAGGCCCGCTATTACGGACGCGCGGCGTGTCGAGCAATCCTGCGCCGCCGCGCACCGGATGTCTTGCGCTTGTTTCTCGACCGAAGTTTGGTTTCGGACTGGTCGCGAGAACTTCGTGAGATGGCTGGCCATCGTCGGGCCTATCGATTGGTGGGTGAGCAAGACCTTCAGTCTTTGTCGCGCAGCCAGCACCACGAAGGGGTGGTGTTGGATGCGACACCTCCCCCAAAGCCGTCGGTCGCGGCTTGCCTCCCGTTGGAGGCAGGCACCCAGGTCGTGGCCCTCGACCATGTCGCCAACCCGCATAATCTCGGGGCGATTTGCCGTTCCGCCGCGCACTTCGGTGCGACCGCCTTGATGGCCCGCTCAGGGCCTCCTTTCCTTCAAGGTGCAGCGGCTCGCGTCGCCGAAGGTGGCGCCGAATCGGTGTTGTACGGGGCGACGGAGCAGATGGTTCCGGTCCTCGAATTCGGCCGGCAGCGGGACTATCAGATTTGGGTCCTTTCCTCGGATGGGGTTCCGCTGTTCCGCTCCTCGCCGCCGGAACGTGTGCTGTGGGTGGTGGGCCACGAACGCGAAGGGGTCTCCCAGGCGCTCCGTGCTTGTGCCCATCGCATCGTCGCGATCCCCGGTACGGGTGCGGTGGAGAGCCTCAACGCCTCGGTGGCCGCGGCGGTCGCGATGTCGTGGTACGTAGGTCGTTTCGGCCACGAAGCCCGCTAGGGCGCCCTATGGCGATGCGACATCGAGAGCTTGCCGGAATCGTCCGTACTGGTGCATTCGGAGCCCGAACGGGACCGGTTCGGGCCACGGTCCGCGGCCTCCAAAGATGGTCAGGGTACCCGTTCGTTGGACGATCGGATGGAGGTTCGAGGTGAGGCGTTCGAGGATTTGTGCCTGACTCGATTCCGAGGCCGAAAGCACCAAGACCCGGGGCAGCTGCTCCACGAGCAAGGCCTGGATTTCATGGTCCGGCAAGCTGACCGTCATGGCACGCGTGGTCCATCCTGCTTCGCGCGCACACAACTCGGCGAGCAGAATCCCAAAGGCATGATGCTCCCCCTCAGGTAGGCATAGTGCGCACTCGGGCTTCGAGGCGCTGGGAGGAAGGGTCTCGATGGTGCGTATGAGTGCACGGCTCAGGCGTTCACTCGCGGTGTGCTCCTGCGCGATGCTGATCTCACCGGTGGCCCAGCGTTCTCCGATGGCTTCGAGAACCAAGGTCAATCGATCCGCCACCTTGAACCAAGTTCCCTCACGGCTGCGAAGCGCATAGAGCTCCGATAGCACCGAGTACTCGTCCGGAGCGCTGGAGAGAAGGTCCACCCAATGGTCGATGAAGTCTTTGGGCGGTTCGCGGTGCGCGTGCAGGAGCGCCTCCACCTGATCTCGAGGAAATCGGCGGTGTCCGCCCGCGGTGCGGACACATTCGAGGACGCCTTCATCTGCCCACCGCTTGATGGTGGAAGGACCCACCCCGAGCTTGCGTGCGGCATCGCGTGTTGTCAGAAGACTTTCGTTCGCTTCGCCCACGATCGACATGATGAGGGGTTTGAAGTCGACCGCCAAGGGTTTTGAACGGATTTTCTCCCGAACATCGCAAGAATCAGCCCATAACGACCGGTTTGCGTTTCATGGCTGACCCGGAGCCGCCCGCAAAAAACTCGTTTGTTGCTTCTTGACGTTTGCGGGAGGTTTGGATCGGTCCCGCGCGGCCGCCTCGAGCCGAACCGATCTTCGTCTTGCGACCGGGTACACCGATAGAGGTTCGTCTCGCGACCGGGTCCCGAACGAGGTTCGTCTTGTGACCGAGTCCCGCACGAGGTTCGTCTGGCAACTGAGTCCCGAACGAGGTTCGTCTGGCGACTGAGTCCATGGGACAGGTGGTCGCCAGGTCCGTCTGTTTCGCGATTCGCACGCCTGGGTGATCGAACGCCATCCGTTTCGCAAACCGCACGCCTTCGGGTCGAAGTTCAACGTCGTCGCGGTCTTGTCTTTGAATGGACGAAACGGACGGCCAATCCGTTCGTGGCTCCGCGACACTGGCCACTTGTTGAGGACGACGTTCTCGGATAGACGAGCTCCGTTGGCCTAAGCGCCAATCAAACGAAGGAACGAAGCGACGATGGCGCAAATCTTCCCTCCCAGCGCAAATGCATGGGCCCGAGCCAGTATCGTCGGTCTCCTGGGCTTCATCGCATCGGTGTTTGCATTGGGTTACGCGATCAACAGCGGCGGCTATGTCACCCGCCAAAACCTGATTAGGCACCAAGAGGTTCCATTCAGTCACCGTCACCACGTGCAGTCGATGGGTATCGATTGCCGGTATTGTCACTGGTCGGCCGAAGAATCGAACTACGCAGGGGTCCCTCCGACGCATACGTGCATGACGTGTCACTCCCAGATTTGGGTCGATAGCCCGATGCTCGCCCCGGTCCGAGAGAGCTACGACGAAAACAAGCCGTTGGTATGGAGCAAGGTGCATGACCTCCCGGACTATGTGTATTTCAATCATGCCATCCACGTGGCCAAAGGCATCGGTTGCGCTTCCTGCCATGGGCCGGTTCAACAGATGGCTTTGGTGTGGCAGGACGCCACGCTTCACATGAGCTGGTGTCTCGAGTGTCATCGAAACCCAGAGGAATTCATTCGTCCTCGTTCCGAGATTTACAACATGACCTGGGACCCGTCTCCCGCTCGGCAAGAGGAGCTCGGACGGCACTTGTTAGAAGCGTACAACGTTCAGTCCCAAGACCACTGCTACACGTGTCACCGGTGAACCGAAATGCGTCTTGACTTGGAGAAATTGCGTGCACGGCTTTCGGCCGACGACGCCCCCGACCAATGGTCCAGCTTGGATCAACTCGCCGGCTCTCCCGAATTCGACCGCTGGGCCTCGGCCGAATTTCCAGCCGCGTGGGAAGAGGCAAAAGGATCCCGACTGAAGCGACGCGGATTTCTCGAGCTCATGGGTGCTTCCTTCGGCCTTGCGGGACTGACGTCGGCCTGCGTGAAACAGCCCGAGGAGTCCATCGTCACGTACGTCCGGCAGCCGGAAGAGCTGGTCCCCGGAAAACCCGTTCACTACGCGAGTGCGTTCGAGAGAGAGGGTTACGGCACCGGTGTGGTGGTGGAAACGCACATGTTTCGGCCGACCCACCTCGCCGGAAATCCGAACCACCCGGATAGCGCGGGCCGAACCGACCCGCAGACCCAAGCATCGGTTCTCGCCCTGTGGGACCCGGATCGGTCCCGCAGCGTGAAGCGGCGGGGAAACAATGCGGTGTGGAGCCAGTTCGTGAACGAACTCGGCCCGAAAGTCACCGAGCTCTCGAATCGCGCTGGGGCTGGGCTCCGTATCCTGGCCGGCGGCGTGTCCTCACCGACGCTCCTGAACTTCGTCCAGGAGGTCTTGCGTAAGCTTCCGGCGGCGCAGGTGCACCATTACCAGCCGTGTTCTCGGTTCTCGATGTACGAAGGCGCCCGGCAAGCTTTCGGCGAGGCACTCGAGGTTCGCTACGACCTGAGCCGGGCCCGAACCGTGCTGTCGATCGACGCCGACTTCATGGGCTCCATGCCGGGAGCGATACGACATCAGCATCAGCTAATGGGGCGGCGGAACGATTTCGAGAGAACCGAAGCCTGGGCTCGTCTCTACGTGGCTGAGCCGACGCCCACCGTCGGCGGCGCGTCGGCCGACCATCGGATGCGGGTGCGGTCTAGCGCCTGCGGAGCACTTGTTGGCCACATCGCTGCCCAACTCGGGGTCGACGTCCGAGGTGCCCGCGTCTTCGACGACCCGTTCGTGGAAGCCGCGATACAGGACTTGAAGCAAGCGGGGCGCTTCGGCGCGATCATCGTCGGTGACGATCAGCCTCCAGAGGTGCACGCGCTGGCCCTCGCGGCCAATCAGAAGCTCGGAGCCATCGGCTCGACGGTCGTGTTGACCCAGCCGGTGCTCGCGAGAACCGATGATCCGCAGGCTTCGCTCCGGAGTCTGGTCAGCGACATGAACGCCGGTGCCGTCGACACGCTCATCGTGCTCGACACCAACGTGGTTCACAGCGCGCCCCCGGACGTGGATTTCACCGCCGCGCTGGACAAGGTCGACCTCCGAATTCACGTCGGGCCGTACTTCGATGAGACGGCGTTCTTTGCTCATTGGCATGTTCCGGAGAGTCACTATCTGGAGCGCTGGTCGGACGTGCGCGCCACGGATGGAACGGTCAGCATCATCCAGCCTACGATCTCGCCACTGTATCCCACGCGGTCTCGGATGGATGTACTAGGCCTGTTCATCGGTGACGACCGAAGCGACTTGGAAAGAGTGAAGAGCCACTGGCAGGGGCTCTTGGGTCAGACCGGATTCGATCAGATCTGGCAACGTGCCTTGCACGATGGGGTCGTCGATGGGACCGCGTTTCCAGCCCGCTTCCCCGGACTGGCCAAGGACCGGTTCGAAGTGGCTGCTCCCTTGGACGGACTGGAGCTGGACTTCGACCCCGACCCGAACATCGGTGATGGACGCTTTGCGAACAACGGCTGGCTGCAGGAACTCCCTCGTCCCCTCACCAAGCTCGTTTGGGATAACGCCGTCCTGTTGAGTCCGGCGACGGCGGCAGACCTCGGGGTCGAAGCCTTCGACCAGGTTGAGGTTCAGGTCGGCGAACGGTCGGTGAAGGGTGGCGTGTGGGTCCTACCGGGACAAGCCGACGAGGTCGCCACGGTGCACCTCGGATTCGGGCGGTCCCGCGGCGGCCGGGTGGCGGAGGAGTCTGGGTTCGATGCCTATCCCATCCGGGCCTCCAGTTTCGTCGCCGGCTCGATTTCGGCCACTGGTGAGAAGGTCCGGCTCGCTTGCACACAGGACCACTTTCGAATGCAGGGGCGGTCGCTGGTGAGGTCGGCGTCGCTGCAGACCTTCGAGCGCGACCCGGCCTTCGCCCAACACGCCGACCACGTGAAGCTTCTGACCCTATACCAACCGTTTGAATACAAGGGTCACAAGTGGGGGATGACCATCAACTTGTCGTCCTGCACGGGGTGCAACAGCTGCATCGTCGCCTGTCAGTCCGAAAACAACATCTCGGTGGTCGGCAAGCAAGAGGCCTTGCACGGTCGCGAGATGCACTGGATTCGAGTCGACCGTTACTTCACGGGGTCGGTCGACGCACCGAGCATCAGCTTCCAACCCGTGACCTGCATGATGTGCGAGAACGCGCCCTGCGAAACGGTTTGTCCGGTCAACGCGACGGTGCATGGACCTGAAGGACTCAATCAGATGGTCTACAATCGCTGTGTAGGCACCAGGTATTGCTCGAACAACTGCCCCTACAAGGTCCGTCGCTTCAACTTTCGCCTCTACTCGGACTTCGAGACCGAGTCACTCAAAGGTCAAAAGAACCCCGATGTGACCATTCGTAGTCGTGGCGTGATGGAGAAGTGCACGTATTGTGTTCAGCGCATCAATCGGGCTTCGATCGATGCCCGGGTGAAGCGAGACGGGGAACTTCGGACCGATGAGGTTCGTACCGCTTGTCAAGATGCCTGCCCAACCGGCGCCATCGTGTTCGGCGATCTCAACGACGAGAACGCTCAGGTCGCAAAGAACGCGAGACAGCCGGTCAACTACACGCTCCTCAAGGAACTCAATGCAGTGCCGCGGACCACCTACATGGCCCGAGTGGTGAACCCGAGCCCATCCTACCCGCAAACGCGCGAACCTGGACACGAGGTGCACGAGCATGAGCGCTGATCCGGCGACTTCGACGTACGTGCCGCCCCCCGACGTGGTGGGTCGGGACGAGACGTACGAATCCGTTACCCGAAAGATCGGGAACATCCCATTGACGCCCCGCCTGGATGCCTACTGGGTAGGGGGCTTCCTCGTCGCCCTGGCGCTGCTTCAGGTGCTGTTCCTGTCCATCACCTATCTCTTGGTCGAGGGGACCGGAATCTGGGGTCTCAACATCCCGATCGGTTGGGGCTTTGCCATCATCAATTTCGTCTGGTGGATCGGCATCGGCCATGCGGGCACACTTATCTCCGCGATCCTGCTCCTCATGAAGCAGGAGTGGCGGATGGCCATCGCGCGTTTTTCGGAGGCCATGACCATCTTCGCCGTCGCGTGTGCCGGTCTGTTTCCCATTCTGCACACCGGTCGGCCGTGGCTGGCGTACTGGCTGCTTCCGTATCCCAACACCATGGCGATGTGGCCTCAGTTTCGGTCGCCGCTGATGTGGGATGTGTTCGCGGTGTCGACCTACGCTACGATCTCGGTGGTCTTCTGGTTGGTCGGCCTGCTCCCGGATGTGGCGGCCCTTCGAGACCGTGCCCGGAATCCCTTCGTGAAAACGCTTTACGGCATCGCGGCGCTCGGATGGCGCGGCTCAGGGCGTCATTGGCACCGATACGAGGTGGCTTCTCTGATCCTGGCCGGCCTGGCCACGCCTCTGGTGGTGTCGGTTCACACCATCGTTTCTTTCGACTTCGCCATGTCCTTGATTCCGGGATGGCACACCACCGTGTTCCCACCGTACTTCGTGGCCGGGGCGGTCTATTCGGGGTTCGCGATGGTCCTCACTTTGATCCTGCCGTTTCGTTGGTATTACGGACTTCAGAGCATCATTACCGAAAGGCACATTCAGAACTGTGCCAAGGTCATGCTCGCAACCGGCCTGATCGTCGCATACGGGTACGGCATGGAGGTTTTTATTGCGTGGTATAGCGGCGTAGAATTCGAGTGGTTCATGATCAAGAACCGTATGACGGGGCCCTATGCGAGCTACTATTGGGCTCTCATTTTCTGCAACGTGCTCACTCCGCAATTCCTCTGGTCGAACTGGGTGCGTAGCAACGTTTACGTGCTCTTCGCCATTTCCATCGTCGTGAATATCGGCATGTGGCTGGAGCGTTTCGTCATCGTCGTGACGAGTCTTCACCGAGATTTCTTGCCTTCGTCCTGGGATATCTACACGCCTACGATTTGGGACTGGGCACTCTATCTGGGAACCTTTGGCCTGTTCTTCACGCTGCTGTTTCTCTTCATGCGGCTTCTGCCGGCCATTGCGATTTTCGAGATTCGAACCCTGGTGAAGGACAATCCGGCCAAGGGCCCGAAGGCGAAAGCACAGGAGAGTGGGGCATGAGCGCGCACGACGAGGGATTCGGCGGCAACGGCAACGGGCTCAACGGGAATGGCTTGTATGGGCTGGCTGCCGAGTTCCCATCGGGTCAAGATTTGCTTCGCGCGGCGGGTGCGGTGCGCCGGGCCGGTTACACGAAGTTCGATACCTTCTCTCCGCTGCCCATCCACGGGATGGAGGATGCGGTGGGTCAGCGTTATACGCTTCTTCCATGGGTGGTGTTCGTCGCTGCGGTTGCCGGCGGCGCGTTGGGATTCGGACTTCAATACTGGACGAGTGTCATCGACTACCCCTTGGTCATCGGAGGGAAGCCGCTCAACAGCTGGCCGGCCTTCATTCCGATCACCTTCGAGTGCACCATTTTGTTTGCCGGGCTGACATCAGCCATCGCGATGGTGCTGATGAACGGTCTTCCACGGCCGTATCACCCCATGTTCAACACGCCCCGCTTCGAGCGGGCCACGGTCGACCGCTTCTTCTTGTGCATCGAGGCGGAGGACCCGATGTTCGACCGGGACGCAACCCGCGCTTTCCTCGAGGAACACAATCCAGATGCGGTATCCGATGTTCATTATTAGGAGGTCGGTGCTGGGCCGGTTGCTCGGCGCGACGTTCATGGTCGGTCTGTCTTCCGGCTGTCGCCTCGATATGCACGACCAGCCGCGCTACGAGGCGCTGGAGGCGTCGCAGCTGTGGGAAGACGGACGGTCTTCGCGGAGCCCGGTAAAGGGTACCGTGGCACGCGGCCGCTTACGGGTGGAGCAGCAACCGTACTACACCGGGAAAGACGAGGAGGGGAACGATCTCCAAACCCTGCCCGAAGCTATCGAGGTCACGGAGGCGTTCCTTGTCCGCGGCCAAACCCGTTACAACGTCTTCTGCTCTCCGTGCCACGGCTACAACGGCTATGCGAACGGCATGATCGTGCAACGTGGCTTTCAGTCGCCGCCGTCTTTCCACGTTTCGCGCCTCCGAGAGGGTGGGATAGGGCACTTCTACGACGTCATCACCAACGGCTATGGCGCGATGTACGCGTACGGTGCGAGCATTCCACCCGACGACCGCTGGGCGATCAGCGCTTACATCCGAGTCTTGCAGCTGAGTCAGTTCACGATGGCGAAGGACTTGGCACCCGAAGAACGGTCCAAGGTCGACGAGGGCATCATCGAGGACCATTTGACGGATTATGGCGCGGCCGGTCACCTCGCGGTCGAAGCGGAAAAGCTGGGTGTGAGTGGCTATCGCTTTGAGCCGGACAGCCACGGCGAAGATGGGCACGACGATGATGGCCACGGAACGGGGTCGAGCCACGGTTCTGGCCACGGGGCCGCCGAAGGTCACGGGGAGAACTCCGGACATGAGTGACGGTCGCGAGCTCCCAAGAATCTTCGGCGGCTTCAAGCTGGCGGCAACGGTGGCACTGGTCGTCGGTACCCTGGCCTTGGCGCTCACGGCGAGTCAGAGCACCGAGGCGTTCTTTCGCTCGTATCTGTTCGGTTACCTCTTCGTCCTGGGCTTCGGCCTGGGTTCGATGGGCTTGCTCATGCTGCATCATCTCGTCGGGGGCGCCTGGGGCTTCATCATCCAGCGGATCCTGGAGGCTGGCGTGTCGACGGTTCCGTTTCTCACCGTGCTCTTCATCCCGATCGTTTTCGGCGCGGGAGACCTTTATCACTGGATGGACGCGGAGGCGGTGGCGCATGATCACCTGCTGAGTCACAAGGCACCGTACCTAGACTTTTCGTTCTGGGTGGTGCGCGCCGCGGTCTATTTTGTCATTTGGAACGCCATTGCCTATCAGCTGGTGGCCTGGTCGAAGAAACAAGACCGCACCGGGGACGGCTTCTTGAGCAATAGGATGAGTGCACTCAGCGGGCCGGGAATGGTGCTCTACTTCCTGACCATGACCTTCGCCTCTTTCGATTGGGCGATGTCTCTCGAGCCCCACTGGTTTTCCACGATCTACGGACTCATCTTCGTCGAGGACCAAGCGCTGACCGCCATGGCTTTCGCCATCATCGTGCTCGCCTATGCCCGCCGAAACGAAGCCGTGGGTGATGCCGCGACCGTGGAAAGGATCCACGACTTGGGGAAGATCCAGTTCGCTCTGGTTGCGTTGTGGGCATATCTCAATTTCTCTCAGTTCGTCATCATCTGGTACGCCAATCTTCCGGAAGAGAGCGTCTGGTACATCCGGCGTATCCATGGCGGATACGAATTCTTGGCGGTCTTCATCATCTTTGGACAATTCGTGTTGCCCTTCATGTTGTTGCTGACCCGCTTTACGAAGCGAAGGATGGCGACGCTTTCCAGTATCGCGGCGTTCCTCATCGTCATGCGCCTCATCGATCTTTATTGGTTCGTGATGCCGACCGAGCATCATCCTACGCTTCAGCTGACTTGGGGAGACGTCGGGGCGCCATTGGGGCTTTTTGGTGCTTGGTTCCTGGTTTTCGTGAGCATGTTCGGGCGCCGCACCTTGATTGTCGAACGTGATCCGCGATGGATGGAGAAACTGGCTCATGAGCACGCACACTGACGACCACGACCGGCCGCAGGCCCGTGGCACTGGATACGAGCCCCGGGACGCTCAGCCTCTTCCGGTGCTCATCACTGGGATAAGCCTGCTCGTGATGATGGTGGTGGGACTCATCGGCGCGATTTGGTTCTACGACGTGTTTCGAGACATCGAAACCGGCCGACGTCCGGAACCGTCGCCGGTCTATGACCGACAGATTCCTCCAGGCGCACTGCTACAGGGAGCGCCTGACCAAGAGCTGCTCGACTACGTGACGTCCCAAGTCGAGTTTCTGCACAGCTACGGTTGGGTGGATACAACGTTGGGTATCGTCCACGTGCCGGTCCATCGTGCAATGGAGCGCGTTTTGGAAGAAGGTTTGCCCCGTTGGCGTGAGCCGGAACAGCCAGACTCAGAAGACGCACGAGACGAAGCCGCTTCGGCTTCTGCCTCCCCAACGGCCGGTACGGATTCCGCAGAGCGGCCGACTGGAGAACCGGCGTCCGAGCCGTGAAGATGCTTCATCCAACCCTCGGACCAGGGCAGAAGATCGTGCAAGTCCCGGAGTATCGGGTCACTCTAGAGCGCGTGCGATCTCACCACCGATGGGGTCCGACGAGCCTCCGTCTTTTTTCCTTTCTGGGGCTTTCGATGTCATTGGGGGTGAGTCCCGCGATGGCCCAGGTGGGTCCTCAGGGACCCATAAACCTCACACAAGGCACGGACGAGCTTAGGGAGAAGGTGAGGATCGAGCAGAAGCTCGACGCGCAGCTGCCGGCCGACCTCCCATTCACCGACTCGACTGGCCAGAGCGTCGTGTTAGGCGATTACTTCGGAGAGCGACCGCTCGTCTTCGCTCTGGTCTACTACGAGTGTTCGATGTTGTGCACGATGGTTCTCAACGGCGCGTTGCGCGCCGTGAACGTCATAGATGAGCTGGACATCGGCAAAGACTACGATGTCCTGGTAGTCAGTATCGATCATCGTGAACCTCACCAGTTGGCGGCGGCCAAGAGGCACGAGTATGCCAAACGGTATCCTCGTCCGGGCTCGAAAGAAGGTTGGCACTTCCTGGTGGGGACCGAGCCGAGAGTGCGCCGATTGGCTGACACGGTCGGGTTTCGCTACTTCTATGATGAGGAGACCGACCAGTACGCGCACGCGAGTGCCCTCATGGTCCTCACTCCGGATGGTCGGATATCCAAGTACTTCTACGGTATCGACTACGATCCGAGAAGTCTTCGTCTGGCTATTGTGGAGGCTTCGGTGGGCAGTGTGGGGTCCTTGGTTTCTTTGGCGGATGCCGTGACGCTCTATTGCTTTCAATATGACCCGGCGACGGGCAAGTATAGCCTTGCCATCATGCGGGTGCTTCAAATGCTCGCGGTTTTGACGATGGGTTCGATGCTGACCTTCATGGTGCTGTCATCGTTTCGAGACCGACGAAAGCGGGTGACGCGTCGCGACCAGCCCGAGGCGGTGACCTGACGTGTTTGGTTCGATCCCCCCCGCCGACCAGCTTTTCGGCTGGTTCATGATCTCGAGCGGACTCGGCTTTCTCCTCAGCTGGCTTTCCGCACGCCGAGTGGCGCTCTCGCGAGACGCGTCGTCGACAAAGCTCTCGCCCGGACGCGTGCTTGCGGCGCTTCCCATACTCTTTTTCGTCGCGGCTACCGCCCTCTGGCTCTCCGGCCTTCACTCGATGCCCAGCCGAGGTGTGGCCGAGGCCCGGTCGGAAGACGGCACCGACGCGGTTCCGGAATCCGACGTCGCCAAACCGATTCAGGAGACTCATCCATGACCGCCATTGCAGACCATGACTTGCGCGTGCCCTCCGTCGGCGATTCGGACGCCCAGCAAGTCAACTATTTGAATGTCAGCAGCGGACTCAAGTCCTGGCTGCTCACCGTCGACCACAAGCGAATTGCCATTCTCTATCTGATTGGCGTGACGTTCTTTTTCGCTCTCGGGGGAGTCTTCGCGGTCTTGATGCGCTTGGAGCTCTCGACGCCGGGTCCATGGTTCGTGGAGTCGGACACCTACAATCGCCTGTTCTCCATGCATGGCATCATCATGGTGTTCTTCTTCTTGGTGCCGTCCATCCCGGGAACGTTCGGCAACTTTCTGCTTCCGATCATGATCGGCGCAAAGGACATGGCCTTCCCGAAGGTCAACCTCCTCAGCTGGTACATCTACATGCTCGGGGGACTCTTTACGGTGGCTTCCGTGGCGTTGGGGGGTGTGGACACCGGCTGGACGTTTTACACACCGTACTCTTCGACGTTCGCCAACTCGAACGTGATGCTGGCTGCGCTGGGGGTGTTCATATCCGGGTTCGCGTCGATTCTGACCGGGTTGAACTTCATGGTGACCGTTCACAAAATGCGGGCACCGGGCATGACGTGGTTTCGGATGCCACTCTTCGTGTGGGCCCATTACGCCACCGCGATCATCATGCTCCTCGGCACGCCGGTAGTGGCGATTACGATTCTCCTCGTGGCCCTGGAACGAGGCTTCGGGATTCCGATCTTCGACCCCAACAAAGGGGGCGACCCGGTGCTCTTCCAGCACCTCTTTTGGTTTTATAGCCACCCGGCCGTCTACATCATGCTGTTGCCCGGCATGGGCATCATGAGCGAGGTGATTTCCTGCTTCAGCCGAAAGCCTATCTACGGCTACCCATTCATCGCGTTCTCATCGATGGCCATCGCCATTGTCGGCTTCCTCGTTTGGGGCCACCACATGTTCACGAGCAGTCAATCGGTGTACGCCGGTGTGGCCTTCTCCATGCTGACGATGCTCGTGGCGGTGCCTTCCGCGATCAAGGTCTTCAACTGGGTGGCAACCATGTTCCGCGGATCGGTGGAGTTCACGGCTCCAATGGTTTACGCCATCGGTTACATCGGCCTTTTCATGGTGGGGGGACTGACGGGCATCTTCCTCGGTACGCTGGGACTCGACCTTCACGTGCACGACACCTACTTCGTCGTGGCGCACTTTCACTTCGTGATGGTCGGAGCCACGCTGATGGCGTTCCTAGCGGGGATGCATTTCTGGTGGCCCAAGATCACCGGCCGAATGTATCCGCAACGCATCGCTCGCTTCGCGGCCGGGCTCATCTTCGTCGGCTTCTTCCTGGCGTTCATGCCGCAGTTCGTTCTCGGTTACGTCGGAATGCCTCGTCGCTATCACATCTACCCCGAAGAGTTTCAGTTCCTCCACGTACTCAGTACGGCCGGGGCTTCCATCCTCGGCGCGGGCTACATCATCCCAATGTTCTACTTCGTGTGGTCATTGAAGTTCTCACCGCAGGCGGTGGACAATCCGTGGGGTGCGGCTGGCTTCGAATGGGAGATTCAGAGCCCGCCGACCCAGTTCAATTTCGAGGAGACGCCGGTGATGGATCACGCACCCTACAACTACGAAAGCGAGCTTCCACCTCCGCATCAGCGACAGGGCATCGAAGCCTTTGGAGAGGTGCGCGGTGGTTAGCCAAGCGACACCGGCTCAGGTGGGCCATGGTGAAGAACATCATCAGCACCTTCATCATCCGCAGCTCGCCCATCATTTTGAAGACCTGAGACAGCAACGAGACACCCTCACTTTGGGGATGTGGGCGTTCCTGGTGCAGGAGATCATGTTTTTCGGTGGGCTGATCTTCGCGTTCATGTACTACCGCGGTCAGCACACCGAGGCCTTCAATACTGCCGCCAATCATCTGCCGATACAGTGGGGGCTCACCAATACCATCGTGCTCATCGGCTCCAGCCTCACCATGGCGATGGCGGTAAGGGCCGCTCAGCAGGGCAAGAAAGGCGGCATCCTTGCGTGGTTGTCCGCGACCGCGGTGCTCGGATTCACGTTCCTCGGCATCAAGGCAGTGGAGTACAGCGAAAAGTTTAGTCACGGGATCATTCCGGGTCGCTATTTCCTCCGAGGTGGAGCCCACGGCGACTACTCGGACCTGAATCCGATCACGGATTTGGCGCATCAGTTCTATAGCTTCTATTTCGCAATGACCGGCATGCATGCGCTGCACATGGTGATTGGGGCGGGGCTGATGGTGTGGGTCTTCATCGAGGTCCTTCAAAATAAAGTCACGCGTGAGAAACATGCCATCGTAGAGAATTTTGGTCTTTACTGGCACTTTGTCGATATAGTTTGGATCTTCTTATTTCCGATTCTCTACCTTTTGGGGCGCTGAGCGATGGCACACGAGAAGGTCCACCCGGACTATTCATCCGAATCGGTATTTCACGTCAGCCCCGTTCCCTTGAACCTAGCGATATTCGCCGCCTTGATGATGTTCACCGCTCTGACGGTGTGGGCAGCGTTTCAAGACTTCGGGGCCTGGGACACACCGATCGCGTTCATGATCGCCATCATCAAAGCGACCCTGGTGATCATGTTCTTCATGCACGTGAAATACAGCAGCAAGATCGTCATGTTGTCTGCCGCATCGGGATTCATCTTTCTGCTGCTGATGATCACCTTTCCGGTCGCCGACCGGTCGACTCGGGTCCCTGTGGAGCCGTGGCCCCGGTCGGTGGACACCTCACCCCCGTTCGAAGCACCCCCTCCGCCGGTGGAGGACCAGGAGCGCGAAGCCGTTCCAGGTGGCGTTTGACCGTACGACATCCGACGCTGCCATCCCTGGTTCGAATGCCCTCACGAATCCCCGGTCGCGGCCATCAGCCGCGCGAGCCATCCTGGCTGTTCCGTGACGACGTCATGGTGGCAGTCGGGCGCCACCTCCGTCGGACCGAGCTGCCCGAGAAGCTCACGAAACTTGGGGTCGTGCTGTCCGGCGACACCGGTCAGTCGTCCGCGCCGCGCAGATGCTCGAGCGAAGGGGCGGACCGAGGGCATCCGGCCCAAGCTCAAACCCGCGAGCGCTTCGGCCAGAGAGTCGGCATCGTGTTCGGGCCTCGAGATCGGGCCGCGGCCGCCGAAGAGCGGAAGCCGATCCCATTCCGAGAAGAATGCGGCCACCCCCTTTGCCCTCAAGTCCCGGGCTCGAAGGTCGTCTTGCGCCGCGCGTTCGCGTCGAGCGTGTGCGGACTCCAAGCCTGGATGCACGCCTATCAAGATGGCGCCTTCGAAGAGGGACGGTTCCTCGGACCAGGCAACGAGCCCAAGCCGTCCTCCCAACGAATAGCCCAAGAGCCAGCGGGGACCATCGATGCCACGGACGGCACACCGTATCTGGGATACGACGGTCGAGAACGCTCCGACCGGGCCGACCTTCGGCCACGCCGTGTAGCGATGACCCGGTAGATCCGGAGCCCACAACCGGTGAGCGACCAGGTGATCGGCGAGTGGTCGAAAGCGGTCGGCATCGCCGCCGAAGCCATGAAGGGCCACCCACATTCGCCCGGAGGCGCCGAATGTCTTCGTGAACATGACGGACTCGAATGGATGATCTCGGTTGGCGGAGTGGGACGCAAACGGTCAAACTCCGAGCGTGACCATCTCGGCCGAGCTTGGGATGCCCATGGGACTTCGTGGTGAGGCCCTCAAGGCGAGCTATCGATTTGCACATGCCGGACTTCTCGTTGGGTTCGGGTTGACGCTTCGCACCTTGATGCAGGCCTTCTCCCCGGAGGTCTTGCGGCCGCCGGATCCGAAGGCGATTCGAGCTTTGGCCGAGCGTTTTCGAAAACTCCTGGACCGCGATATCGAGAATGTAGAGCGAAGCCTTTATCCACGGGAGCTTCTCTTTCAGTTTCCGTACGCGACCTATGCACGCCGGCTGCCGCAGAGCCTGATGGACGTGCCCCGCATCGCCAAACGGCGTCGACGGAAGATGTACGCCGACCTCCCCCCGAACGTACCGCTCGATCGGTATCCTCGATATTATCGGCGCAACTTCCATTGGCAGACCGACGGATGGCTGAGCCAGCATTCGGCCAAACTCTACGATCTCGAGGTTGAGCTTCTTTTCGGCGGCACAGCCGACATCATGAGGCGGATGGCGATTCCGCCGTTGGTCAATGCATTGGCATCCGAAAAGGACCCAGAAATTCTGGATGTGGGCTGCGGGACGGGACGTTTCATGCTGCAGCTCTCGAAAGCGCTGCCTCGAGCTCGCCTGACCGGGTTGGATCTTTCGTCGTTTTACTTGAAAGAAGCAGCACGGAACCTCGAGTCGGTCACGGATGTGTCGTGGGTGTGCGGCAACGCTGAATCCATGGCTTGGAAAAACGAGAGCTTCGATGCAGCGTCGTCGGTGTTCCTGTTTCACGAGCTCCCCCGCCGAGCTCGACGCAACGTGGCGCAGGAGGTTCTGCGGTGTTTGCGGCCAGGCGGTCGATTTGTGGTGTGTGATTCTGCGCAGCTCGCCGACAGCGAAGCCATACGGCCGGCCCTGGAGGGATTTCCGCAGGCCTATCACGAACCGTTTTACCGCGACTACATCCAGGATCCGCTGGAGGCGCTTCTGGAGGAGGTGGGATTCCGGGTGGAGAGTAGCGAAGCGTTCGCGGTTTCCAAGGTCGTGTCGGCCCGGAAACTCGCCTGAGGTCTAGTTGTGGGCCGCGCGTTCCTCGGGGGGGCTCCGTTCGAAGAGCAGGGGTCGAGGGCGGCAATCGAGTTGAGGCTGCGGGCTGCACGTGCCATGGCCTGCGCATGATCAGAAAGAGCGCAATCTGGGCCGCGATGCTCGTTGGATGCGCGGCCAACGAGAGCAAGGCGCCACCCTCTTCCGAATCGACGACCGACACCAAAGCAGCGGTCTCGAGTGACCACCGGCTTCCGACGGACCAAGTGGTCGCCCGCTGGAACGGCGGTCAAATCACGTACGGAGAGTTGTATGAGCGGCTGGAGTCGCAGCTGAAGCGCGCTCAGACGGAGTACCTCAGCGAGGTCAACAAGCTGGAGCAGCAGGGCCTGGAAAGTGCCGTGTTGGAAGCGATCGTCGAAGAAGAAGCGAAGAAGGCCAACACCACCCCCGAGGAATACCTGAAGAGCCTTCAATCCGAAGATGTGGAGGTGACCGAAGCCGAAATCCAGGCGTTCTACGACCAACGGGTTCGAGGTCGACAGCCGATGGAGGCGGTTCGGGAGCGCATCGTGCAGTTCCTTGAAGCGCAGAAGAAGCAAGAGGGGATCCGAGAGGGACTGGAGGCGCTCAAGAAAGAGCGAGGGGTGAACATCGAGCTCCCCGCACCCGAAGTCCCGAAGGCGGAGTTCAACCTGGCGGGTCGTCCGTTCAAGGGTCCCGAAGACGCCAAAGTCACGTTGGTCGAGTTCTCGGATTTTCAGTGTCCGTACTGCGCTCGGGCCACCGCTCCGGTGGAGCAGATCCTGGCCGCCTATCCCGAAGACGTGAAGGTGTACTTCCTCCATTTTCCGCTCAGCTTTCACAAGCAGGCGATGCCCGCCGCCATTGCGGCCGAGTGCGCGCACCAGCAGGGGAGCTTCTGGAAGATGCACGACTTGATGTTCGAGAATCAGTCCAAGCTGGAAGAGAAGCAGTATGCCGCGTGGGCCCAGGAGTTGGGTCTGGACGCCGAACAGTTCGAGAGCTGCGTCGCTGACCCCAAGACCCAAGCTCAAGTACGAGCGGACATGGCCATGGGTGAGGCGGCTGGCGTGGGCGGAACGCCCAGCTTCTACATCAACGGAGTCCAGTACAGCCAAGGCGTGCCGAACGAAGACGCGATCAAGGAAGTTCTCGGCGGCGTCTAGGCGGCTTCGTCCTGCCCGACCTGGCGGACCCGGGCCCGGATCGCCTTGTAGAGGGCGTCCAGCGTACCGGGTTTGGGGTCGGGCCCTTCTTTTCGGAGTCGTTCGAAGACCCGGTGCAGTTTTTGTCGCTCGCTTCGGTCGAGGGCGGTGGCGAGTGCCCCTTCCAGCCGCAGGTTTCCCTGCTCTGTCGAGTTCCGGGCGTGGGCACGGGTCCGAACGGCATCATAGTGGAGAAGAGCCCGATCCAACAGCACGAAGGGGAAGTTGGGATGTTTGAACGGACCGACCCGGACCCGAGCTTCACTGGAAAATGCGCGACGGAATCGACTGGAGAGGCCATCCAGGCTCGTGGCTTTGGCCAATCGGCGCTGGAGATGGAGCATGCCGGCGCCTGCGCCCATGGCAGCCCCGATGGCGGTGCCGGCCAGGAACGATGAGCCCCCTACACTGGCATCCAAGACACTCCCAGCCACCGCCCCGCTCACCGTGTAGAGGGTGACGAGCTGCCCGGGCGACAGACCCAGCACTCTCCAGGTCTTCTTGGCGAACAGGTCTTCACCGAAGATCGGACGGTCTAGTTCGCCGGCATGCTGCCAGTTGACGTGGTGGTGTCGGTATAGCGTCTCGACCTCCAGCCGAGCCTTTTCCTCTCGCTTTCGCAGGTGCTCGTGAAACTCCTGTTCCAATTTGTGGGGCTGCTGCCGCTCGGAATCCGTCGCCTCCAGCGTAAAGGTCAGGCACTCCAGCAGGAGACGACTGATGATGTGCACGACCTCTGCTCGGCGACGCTCACGCTCTTGTTTCAGTGCGTCGATGGCCCGCGCAAGGTTCGTTTCCAGCTGTGGTTCGAGCTCCTTGAACGTGGAAAGAAGCTTCATGCGTTCGGAGAAACTGGCGGAGTGTGCGTCGAAGTCTCGGACCACCTTGAAGTACTGATCCAGCGCCCGTCGCCATGTCGATGAGTGGTCCTCGTCCCCGATCCGGTTGATGAGAGCCATGCTGGGCCGTCCGGTCCATCGCAGGATCTCCATCTCGGTCTGATAGTTCTCGCGGTACGGTTTGGTCCCATCCACGACGTAGAGGATGAGCGCCCCTTCCAGGATCGGACGCAGAAGCTCGCACTCCTCCACGAAGTCCGAAGAACTCTGGTGGGCCGCAACGAACGCATGAACGCGAGCTTCGCGCTGATCTGCGGTGACCTCGGCCTCCTTGAGCCACGACAGCACCGAGGCCGCGTCTTCGAACCCCGGCGTGTCGACCAAGACGAATAACGTCTCGTCGTCGACGATGACCGGATAGCGACGGCAGCGACGCGTGGTGCCGGGAAGAGGAGAGATGGCGATCTGGTCATTCTCCGCCAAGGTTGCGATGATGCTGCTCTTCCCTTTGTTGACGCGTCCGACCACCGCGAATTCTGGTGCTGTCATGGGGCTCGGAGCCTTTCCACCGCGAGATATGGATCTTCCAGCAAGGTCAATCGATCCTGCCACACCTGCAGATCCTGGTGCGCGGCCGGTTCAAATCCGTCGGCATCCAGCCTCGAGTACGGCGCAACCCAGATCGGTCGCCGGGCACCCACGATTTGGCGGATCTCCGAGAGGAAGCGACGAATCGCCTTATCGGGGGGCTCCCAGCTCTCCACCAATACCACGACGGACCCAGACCCGCCGGCGAGCGCCTCAACCGCATCGCGTTCCCGATCGCGATGGATGCCCAGCAGTCGAATCTTGATCTCGACTTCGAAGCCGAAAGTCTTCTTCACCGCTCGCTCGGCCCGAGGCGGAACATCGTGCCGATAGGCAATCAGGGTGCAGAGTTCGGCCGGGCCGTCATGCTGGTCGTCGGATGCCGCTTCCATGCGGGACAGAACGGAGGACGAAGGCGTCGCGCCGTCCTCGTCGTCATCTCCGGCACTCAAGCGGACCCGGGGCACCGTCATGCGACGGATGAGTTGCTCCACCGACGGGATGTCGGTTGGGAAACGTCGAAGTGCGCGTCGGGTAAACGCCAGCGCCATCCCGAGGAACACCAAGCGCGGAAGGAGACCGTAGGTGATGACGCCGGCCAGGAGGAACGGCCACCAACCTCCGACCCAGTCCAGGTCACCACGTTGGCCGGGGGGAGCTTCTTGGAACCGACCCTCGAGCCGAGAGTACTGGGTGGCGGAGATCAGCTCTCGGCAGGGTACCGCCGCCGGCACCATCTCGGCCCAGGGTATAGAGATCGTGTGGGTGATCCGATGGACCCATGCTTCATCCAGAGCTCGGCCCGTCGTGCTCCAGCCGAAGGCGAGGTCACTGAAGAGAATCAACCGCAGACAGCAAGCCAGGACGCCGAGATTCAAGAACACCGCGAAGATCTGGCTGCGGCCGACGAGCAGCCAAAACTCGACCGGGGCATGAAGAGAAGCGCGAGTTCGGAGGCGGCTGCGGACGATCTGGGCTTCCTCCGAAAGTCGTTCCTCCAGCGGGCTCAGCCATCTCTGGATCCGTCCGCTCAGCCAGCGCAAGAGCGCGATCCCATCCGACAGCAACGGCAGACGCGGGAACGCTCGGATGAGCGGAACCGCCAGGAGGAAGAGGACGGACAAGACGGCTTGCGCGACGATGAGGGTGAGAACGAACGTTCCGACGTTCACCGGCGGCCCGCCTTGCCGGTACGCGAGGAGGGCTGATGCCAGACCCCATCCCGATCCGAATCCCAGTACGGCCAGTCCGTAGCCCAGGATGCGTAGAGCGACCGTCGCGCGCCGCCCATAGCTGAGATGGTCTTCGGAACGCAGCGCCTCGAGCCACGCTCGAAGCAGGTCGCGTCGCTTGGATGGGCGCCTCAGATCTTTCGGGGAGGGCGGCGGTTTGAGCTTGAGATAGACGTGTCGGTCCCGCGAACGGACGTGCTCCGGGTCGAGCTCTTCGTCCAGAGCGACCCGCGCTTCAAAGTCGATGAGGTCTGCGAGTCGCAATGGCAGGTCAGGATACCCTACCTACTTCTTTTCCGCTTCGAGCTTTGCTCGGTAAGCCTCGACCAACTTCTCTTCCACCTCGGTCGGCGTGAGCGCGTATTTCGAGAACTCCATCGTGAACTCCGCCTTGCCCTGGGTCGCAGAGCGCAGCGTGGTGGCGTAGCCGAACATCTCGGCCAACGGGACTTCAGCCTCCGTCCGGGTCATCCCGCCGTCCTCCGAGGACCCGAGCACGATGCCGCGCCGCTGCATGATGGTGGTGAGGACGTTGCCGGCGTGTTCGCTGGGCCCCTCGACCTCGACCTTCATGATCGGTTCCAGGACACGTGGCTTGGCTTTGTCATAGGTTTCGCGCCACGCGCCGCGGGCCGCCTCCTGGAACGCGATGTCGGAGGAATCCACGGGGTGATACTGGCCGTCGTTCAGGTGGACCTTGACGTTCACCACCGGCACTCCGATGCGGCGTCCTTTGTCGAGTTGTGACTTGAACCCCTTCTCCACGGACGGGATGAACTGCTTTGGAATCGAGCCTCCGACGATGTGGTCCTCGAACGCGAAATCTTCCTCCTCCAACGGCTCGATGGAGCCGACGACGCGGCCGAACTGACCTGAACCGCCGGTCTGCTTCTTGTGGGTGTAGGCGTAGTCCACCTTCTTGGTGATGGTTTCGCGGTACGCGACCTGCGGCGGGGACGTCTCCACCGTGCAGTTGTACTCGCGCTTCATCCGCTCGATGTAGACGTCGAGCTGAAGTTCGCCCATGCCGGAGATGACGGTTTCACCGGATTCCTGGTCCACGCCGGCCCGAAACGTCGGGTCCTCTTTCACGAATCGCTGGAGCGCCTTGGAGAGGTTTTGTTCCGACTTCGCGTCCTTCGGCTTGATGGACAGCGAGATCACGGGATCCGGCACGAACATCGAGGTCATCGTGAAACCGACCGTGCCATCCGTGAACGTGTCCCCCGAGGCACAATCCAGACCGAAAATGGCCACGATGTCCCCGGCCTGCGTGTCGTCGATGTCCTCCATGTCCGATGCGTGCATCCGAACCAAGCGGGCCACCTTGGTCTTCTTCCCAGTGCGCTGATTGTGCACGAACTGGTCGCGGTTGAGCGTCCCCTGGTAGACCCGCATGTACGTCAACTGACCGTAGCGGCCGTCTTCCAGCTTGAAGGCCAGACCGACGAAAGGGGCGCTCGGGTCGGATGGGAGGACCACCGTTTCGCCTTCCGTTCCGTCTTTGGCGACCGAGATGGCGCTGTTTTCCACGTCGTTCGGTGTGGGGAGGTAGTCGATGACCGCGTCGAGGAGCTTCTGCACACCTTTGTTCTTGTAGGCGGAGCCCATGAACACGGGCGTGAGTTGAAGGGAGAGCGTGCCACGCCGAATCGCTTCCCTCACCATCTCCGGCTGAACGTTCTCTTCGAGGATCGCCTCCATGAGCTCGTCCGAGAACAGTGAGACCGAGTCCAGCAGCTTGTCCCGGTACTCCACGGCCTGGTCTCGAAGCTCGGCCGGCACCTCTTCTTCGCGGAGTTGCTGGCCGTTTGGGCCCTCGAAGTAGATCGCCTTCATCGTGACGAGATCCACGATGCCGACGTGCTTGTCCTCGAGGCCAATGGGGATCTGCATCAGGACGGCGTTGTGGCCGAGCTTGTCGACCAGGCTCTTCGCGGCGCGGAACGGGTCCGCCCCGGTTCGGTCGCACTTGTTGATGAAGGCCAGCCGCGGCACGTTGTACCGCTTCATCTGACGGTCGACCGTATAAGACTGCGACTGAACGCCGGCGACGGAATCCAGTACCAGAATGGCGCCGTCCAGGACCCTGAGGGACCGTTCGACCTCGATGGTGAAGTCGACGTGTCCTGGAGTGTCGATGATGTTGATGTGGTGCTTCTTCCACATGCAGTGGGTGGCGGCCGACGCGATGGTGATGCCGCGCTCCCGCTCCAGCTCCATGGAGTCCATCTTCGCGCCCACGCCGTCCTTGCCCTTCACCTCGTGGATGGCGTGGACCCGGTTCGTGTAGAACAGGATCCGCTCGGTGAGCGTGGTCTTCCCGCTGTCGATGTGCGCGGAGATACCGATGTTCCGGATGGTGTTCAGGTCTTTGATCACGGCCGGGCGGGGATACAGCTCAATGGACTCGGCTTGTAAAGAAACGAGTGCTCCTGCGAACACGACCAGGAGATTCTGCGTTCCAGGACCCACGAAGGTCGAAACTCGTGGGGTTAAGTTGTCGTGGGAGGCACGATGTCAATCAGTGGGCACCCGCGATCATTTCGTTCTGACCAGGAGGTTTTTGCCGACGATGGTGGCCTCCGGGGTCATTTGGGCCGCATCCGTCGGCTGTGGTCGGCCCAAGGCAGCGGAGCCCAAGGCCGACGCGGCCAAGGTGGTGGTCGAAGTGGAGCCGGTCCGTTCTGGCCGTCTGAAGCAGACGTGGACCTTTGCGGGCGAGATCCAGGCCGCGGCGCGCTCCGAGCTGGCGGCCGGGGCCGACGGCGAGGTGGTTCGTGTCTCCGTAGAGTTGGGAGACCGCATCCGAACCGGCCAAAACTTGGTCACGGTGGACGAACGACTGGCTCGGGCGCGACTCGCCACCGCCCAGGCCGAAGCGCGGCGCGCCCGGGCCCAACTCGAGTTGGCGCAGACCGAGCTCACGCGTTTGGAGCAGCTCAAGCCCGGGATCGTGCCGGCGGTGGACCTGGACAGAGCTCGGTCGACCCTTCGCGAGCGGTCGGCACAGGTCGAGGCGGCCGACGCGTTCGTGGGCGAAGCCGAAGCCACGCTGGCGCTCCACCGGGTGAACGCGCCGTTCGACGGCGTCGTCGTGGAGCGAAGGGTCGACCCGGGAGCATGGGTTCGCTCCGGTGATCCGGTGCTTCAGGTGGTCTCTACAGAGAGCGTGGACGTGATTCTGGACGCCCATCAGGTGCTGCTTCGGCACATCGCGCCCGGCGTCCGAGCGCGCGCCCCCGACCTGAACGACGTCGTGCTCGAGGTCGCCGGAGTGGTGCCGGCGCTCGACCCGGTTCGCCGAACGGCCCGGGTCCGGCTCGTGCCCGCCGATGAAGACTCCCGGCGGCAGCTCCTCCCGGGAGCCGCGGTTTCGGTGGCGTTCGAGGTCGCGCTGGGCTCGGATGCCGACGGCGGCGTGTTGGTCCCGCGGGATGCGCTACTGGTCAGTCCGAGCGAAACGCGGGTAGCCACGGTCGAAGACGGTATCGCCGATGTGTTCCCGGTCGAGGTCTTGGCGCGATCGGCTGAATCCGCCTTGGTCAGGGCGGACCGGCTCGAGGCTGGCGCCATGGTGGTCGTACGAGGCAACGAGCGCCTTCGACCCGGGCAGTCCGTACAGGTTCAGGGCCGCTGACGGTGGAGGACAGCGGAGGTCTCATCGGCCTGGCCGTGCGCCGGCCGGTCTCGGTGCTGTCGGGTGTCATCCTGGTCTGTCTGCTCGGTGCGCTCGCCCTGATGCAGCTGCCCCTCCAGCTGACGCCCGACATTGCGATTCCAACCCTGACCATCAATACCCGCTGGCCGGGAGCTTCGCCGGCGGAGGTCGAGTCCGAGATCCTGGAGGAGCAAGAAGAGGCGCTGAAGACGCTCACCGGCCTGGAGCGGATGGAAAGCGAAGCCGAGGTGGACCAAGCGGTCCTTCGGCTGGAGATGCAGGTGGGGACGCCCACCCAGGAGGCGTTGGTGAGGGCCACCAACCTTTTGTCCCAGGTCCCCGACTACCCGGACGCCGCCGACCAGCCGGTGGTAGAAAGCGCGGACGACTCGGGACCGCCCTTGGCCGTTCTGACCGTCACCGCGCGCGACGGACGGGATCCGGGCTCCTATCGAACTTGGGTGGCCGAGAACGTTCAGCCTCGCCTCGACCGCATCGTCGGCGTGTCGGGCTCGGTTCTGTTCGGCGGGCAAGACCGGGAGGTCCGGATCAACTTCGACCCTCAGGCGCTGGCGACGCGAGGCTTCACCATCCGTCGTGTCGCCGATGCAGTCCAAGCAGAGCTCAGGGATGTTTCGGCTGGCGACGTGACGTTGGGAAAGCGCCAACTCCTGGTACGGACGCTTCTCGCTCCGGAGAGACCGGAAGACCTGGAGGACGTGGTCTTGGCGCATCCCCCGGACCGCGGCCCGATCCGGCTCCGGGATGTGGCCGAGGTGCAATACGGCTTGCGAAAGCCGAGGGCTCGGGTGCTTTCCGACGACCGCCCGTCCATGGTGTTCCTCTTGTTTCGAGAGGCTGGGACCAACGTGCTGGAGGTGACGCGCGCCATCCGAGACGAAGTTCAAGACGTCCAACGCGAGCTTCTCGAAGCCCGCGGCCTCGAGATGTCGGTGGTGTCGGACCAAGTGGAATACATCGAATCCGCATTGAGCCTGGTACGGCAGAATCTCGTCCTCGGCGGGGTACTGGCCGTGTTGGTGCTGTTCGTCTTCCTCGGAAGTCTGCGGGCGTCCGCGGTCATCAGCGTGGCGATTCCGGTATGCACGCTGGGAACCGCCTTGGGAATGGCCGTTCTGGGCCGCACCATCAACGTGATCTCACTGGCGGGAATGGCCTTCGCTGTCGGGATGGTCGTGGACAATGCCATCGTCGTGCTCGAGAACATCGACAGCCACCGGCAAAAGCACCCGTCGGTATCGATGGCCGCGCTGATGGGAACCCGCGAGGTGTGGGGTGCCGTGCTCGCCAGCACGTTGACGACCATCGTGGTGTTTCTGCCGGTCATCACTTGGAGAGACGAGGTTGGAGAGATCTTGCGTGACGTCGCGGTGGCCATCTCGTTGGCGGTGGCCATGAGCCTTTTCGTCTCCGTGCTCGTGATTCCGAGCTTCGCCGCGGCCTTTCTGGCCGGAGAGACCAAGGTCGTCCGCCGCAGTCGGATCCGGGACGCCGCGATGCGGTTCAAGGGGCTGATCGGTGACCTCGTGGCGAGCCTGGTGGCGAAACCGAGTCGGGCGCTGGCCGTGGTGCTGTCGACGGTCGTCGCGTCGGGGCTCACAGCGTGGCTCCTGCTGCCTCCCATGGAGTATCTTCCCACCGGCAACCGGGGTTTCATTTTCGGACTGCTGGTTCCACCACCTGGTTTGTCCGTCGAGGACATGGGGAGGGTCGGGGCGCGCCTTCAGGATCGAATGGTCCCCCACGTGGGCCACGCCAAGGATGGCATCCCCGCGCTCCAACGATGGGTGTTTGCGGGCCGACCCAATCGCATCTTCACGGGCGTAGGCGTCGAGAATCCGGAGGACACGAAGGAGGTGGTTCGTTGGTATCGCGAGATATTGAAGGACGTGCCGGGCATGTTCGCCATCGCCAACCAGGCCAGCATTTTCGGACGAAGCTTGAGCGGTGCCCGCAGCATCGACGTAGAGATTCAGGGGGGTGACCTGACGACCCTCGTCGGCGTGGGCGCCAGGCTTCTCGAGGCCATCCAACAAGCCATCCCGGGCTGCCAGGTCCGACCGCAGCCGTCCCTGGAACCCGGCGCCCCCGAACTCCACGTTCGGCCGAACCGCGACCAGGTGTCGAGGCTGGGGCTTTCTCCCGCCGACGTAGGTCTCGCGGTCGATGCCTTGGTGGACGGAAGCATCATCGGCGAGGTGGGTCCGGCCGGCGACGTGAAAGTGGACGTGGTTCTGGCCGCGAAGAATGAAGGCTTGCGCCGCACGCCAGCGGAGATTGAGGCTGCCCCGCTGGCCAGTCCTTCGGGTCAGGTCGTTCCCCTGGGTTCGGTGGCGCAGGTGGAAGAAGCGCTGGGTCCGACCAAGATCCGACGGGTGGAGCGACAACGCACCATCTCTTTGGACGTGAGTCCCCCTGAGTCGGTCCCGCTGGAGACCGCCATCGATACGATTCGAGAGCTGATCTCCGCGCAGCAGCGTGAAGGGAACATTCCGTACGGCGTGACCACGCGACTGGAGGGTTCGGCCGGTGACCTGGAGCGGGCAAAGGTGCGATTCGGCTGGGTGCTGTTGGCCGCGGTGGTGATCAGCTACCTTTTGATGTCCGGACTCTTCGAAGACTTTCTCGCGCCCGTGGCCGTCTTGGTGACGGTGCCGTTTGCGGCCGCCGGCGGTATCGTCAACCTCCGCGTCGTGGACTTGCTGCTGGGGCCTCAGCCCTTCGACCTCGTGACCGCAGTCGGTTTCATCATCTTGATCGGAGTGGTGGTGAACAATGCCATTCTGGTGGTGGACGGGGCGATGGTCCGGCTTCAGGGCGGTCACGATCTCGCCGACGCGGTCGGCATGTCGGTGCAGTCGCGACTGCGACCCATCTTCATGAGTGCCCTGACCTCGTTGGCTGGGCTGTCCCCCCTCGTCTTTTTCCCGGGGTCGGGCTCCGAGCTCTATCGGGGCGTGGGGGCCATCGTTTTGGGAGGCCTCGCCCTTTCCACGATGCTCACCGTCTTCGTGGTACCCGCATTCTACAGCCTGATCGAGCGGGCCCGGGGACGCGCATGATTTTGGCGCTCTTGCTCATTTCCGCGCCCCTGACCCTGGAAGAAGCAGTCAGCGAGGCGCTTCGCCAAAACGAAACCCCGGCCTTGGTGCGGCAGCAGATCGTGAGCTCGGAAGCGGAGAAAAGGCGAGCCTTGGCGCGTGTTCTTCCTTCGTTCGACGTCTTGGGCTCCTACACCCGCCGTCTTCGGACCGCGACTCCGGGCGGATCCGCCGTGCGCGTGGCCAACGCCCTCAATGCCCAGATGAATCTGCAGAGCCGCGTTGTCGACGCACCGAGCATTCCTTTGCTCCAGGCGGCGGGAGACGACCTGGAGCAAACCCTCGCGGCGGGCGAAGACGAGATTCGCAACTTTGCCTTCGATGTGGCGCAGGCCTTCTACGCGGTGCTCGCATCGGAGGGGCTGATCGAAGCAGCAGTGGAGCGCGTGCAACTGGCCGAGGTCACCGTCAACGACTCGAGGTCTCGCTTCCAGGCAGGGCTCGCAGGGCGAGGAGACGTCAATCGCTCCGCGCTCGAGCTCACCACTGCACGACTCGACCTCACCGACCTGCAGAACGTCCTCGTGCAAGCCAAGCTCACCTTGGGATTTCTGATCGGTCGACCGCTGAAGGAGTCCTTGAGCCCCGAGGTTCACCCCCTGGTTCCGAGCGGCTCGGTCCAGGAGCTCATTGCGCAGGCCCGACGGGATCGGCCGGACGTGGAAGCGGCGCGGTACGCACTCCGGGCTGCCGCACGTCGAGCGTTCGAGCCTTGGCTTCGCCTCGTCCCGTCGGTCGACCTGCTGGGCCAGCTTACGTTCACCAACGAGACCGGATTTCAAGGTCGGACGTTGGACGGAAGCCTTCAGCTCCTGGCGGTGTGGAATCTCTACGACGGAGGCATCCGCTACGCCGACCGCAAAGGCTTCGGTGCGGAG
>JBHJGZ010000003.1:0-435468 GCA_050331295.1 Myxococcota bacterium
TTTTCATTATGATAATTGGGACGACGGTTTTATACGCTCTCTTCTTTGACGACTATATTGAGTTTTGCGATTTTTTCGGCTTCTCGGTGGCGCTTTCGGTTGACACGCTGGCGGTCGGCGCCTACTTTGAAGACAGTTATGCCACGGGGGTGAACGGCGACCAGACCCGCAATGCAGCTGTTCGCAGCGGTGCCGTGTACGTGTTCACGCGGAGCAATGGGATGTGGCGTCAAGAGGCGTACCTCAAGGCGTCCAACACCGACGTGGGCGATAGTTTCGGCTTGTCGGTGGCTCTTTCGGGGGACACGCTTGCGGTCGGCAGTGGTGACGACAGTGATGCCACGGGGGTGAACGGCGACCAGACCAGCAATGCAGCTCCTATTAGCGGTGCCGTCTATGTGCGTCGCGTTGCTCCCTGAGTTCACCACGCCAGCCTCTTCCGTACGGCGTTTACGGTGAAGCGTCTGGCGTGGCTCGTGCCCCCAGCCCGAGCGAAGCGAGGTCTGGAAATGGTGTACAACGTCGATGGCCATGCCTGCCCAAGGTGTAGCGGCCAGCTGAGACCGGTGGGCGCCGGGCGCATCGCCGCCTCAGGCTTCCGGCCAACTCCGGCTCGAGATCTAGGTTCGACCAGCTCCTACGGTGCGTCCCATCTCCGGCGCCTACGGCCCCGTCCGTCCACAGACCCATCCATTCGGGCTGAAACTCTGCAGGACTCGAAGGACCGAAAGCTCGGCCCTGCCTCCATCGGCGACCCGGAGACCTCCAGGTCGTTCCGTTCACACGCCTCGGAACCAGACCGAAACCCGATCGTTCGTCTTGGCGGCCTTTTCACCCAGGCTGATCAGCCCATCGGCTCCTCACCGTTTGAGGAAGTGCTCCAGATACGCTGCCACCTTCGGGTGTTGCCAGGTACCAATGTGGTTCGTGTCTGGAAGGATCTCGAAAGCGTAGTCCGGTAGCAGGCCAGCCAGCTGTTCTATGGTAGCGCGTTCCGGGCGAGGTCCAGCTCCGGTGTCAGCCACGCCCGGTCTTCGGCAGTGGCCTGGCGGAGCCAATCAAGGACAAACGCATGTCCGCAACGCCGTTGGCCGGCACCTGGATGAGGTGACCCGGAGAAGGGCTTCATTCGGTAATCACCATCGAGGTGTCCGCGTTCAGGTCCTCCCGGGGGTCGGTCAGATAGCCGGCGGGAAAGAATACGGATTTGGGCGTTCCTTGCACGTCGAGGCACAGCTTGTGGTTGTTGTCGCCGTCTTGCAGGTCAGCGATTGCGAATGGGGTGACCTTGCTTTCGCTGCCATCCGCCTGAACGACCGTCACCGCATACTTCTGGCGCTCAGAGTCATTGAGTTCGTCACCGCCCGGTTTGGTCACACCACCGTTCCAGGTCACGTTGACCGCTTGCTTGGTGCCGGCTGGGCAGGGGGTGCCGCCGCCCCAGGGGAGCTCGGTCGGAACCTTTCCGGGATCGAGTTTGTCCGCCGGGATGACCTGGGCCAGAACGATGCTCGGCCCGTCTTCGAGCGCAACCGGCGTGACGCTCATCCCCTTGAAGTTGATCGTCTTATCGATCGAGAGAAGATTGCCAACGACTTCCACCTTCACGGGTTGGTCATCAATGGTGCCGTAGTGGCCAATGAGTAGGAGGGTTCTGAGCTCGCCTTTGTCATCCGCAGGAGCGAGCGTCACACAGTGGATGGAGCCGGTCTCGCCGGAGGCCATGGTCACCTTGATGTCGCCGGCTTGTATCGATTCGAGGTCGAGCTCATGGGAAAAGACCACCGGCATTCCGTCTTTACCGCTTGCTCCCTCGCAGATCGCCCGGTCAGCGATGCGGGGCATCGCGTCGTCGAGCCCAAAGAACGCGGAAAGTATGGCGGCGTCCTTACCTTCGGCGTCGGTCGTAGCGCTTACGTCGGTGACGGTCGTGTCATTCGGCGTCGAATCAGACAGGGTGTTCTGGTAGTCCCGCACCAGGCCGGCGAGCTTGAGTTTCTTGCAGGAGGCAAGTGGCACTGCCAGCAGTAGGATGAACATCTTGAGAATCAGCATCTTGTGTATCGTCATGGGGCTCTCTTTGCGCGCTTGGCGATTGCGCGAGAAGAAAAGAAACGCAAGCGCGGCGAGGGGCTGTGGCTTCAGCAGGTCACGAACGGGAGGCCGCCCCGCGGCGACCTGCGCTCCCACTGTGAATCCGCTGCAGCACCAGCGGGGCAGAGGAGCTTGACTTCCGAGTTCGGAATGGGAGCGGGGTGCCGTCTGAGTTGTCGGTTACAAATCAAACAGCCGATGGTGTTCCGGACGGCTCGCCACCTTCGCGCCGAATCTGGCGACCGGGATGCCCATAGAAGATACTGCGCTCAGGTGTTGGGGATTCGCCACTGAATCGAACTCAACACCGATACGGTGCGGTCAACGCTGAGGTCCCCAAAGGGTGGAGTCTCGTTATCGGCGTTGAGAAACTCGTATCGTCTCAAGAACAGGAAGCTGGCTCGCACCGAGAACCAGACCGACTTGAAGAGTCGAACGCCGGCCACCGGCCCGATTTCGCCTCTCGAGAAAGCCAACCTATCGAAACAAAGGTCCTCTTCCGGCAGAAGCTCATCGTCCTCAGCACTGCAAGCGGGTAGTTCCTGCACGTTGTCGCTCGTGATCGCGAACGACTGACCGATAACGGACCCTGCAATGCCCAGCTCGAAGCGATTGTGCGGCTGCCAGATCAAGTTCAGGATCGCGGGCAACACCGCGTCGAGGCGCACGCTCTCGGAAATCCGCCATTCTATCGCCAAGACCGGCACCGGGAGGAGCCCACCAAACCGATAGGTCGCGGCCAAACCGCCGCCCACCTCGAGGCGTTCCGAGAACCGGTACGCGACCAGGCCCGTGGCGGCCAAGCGAAAGTGGTCGCCGTCGAAGTTCGCGAAGTCGCCCGCCAGCGACGGCGCGAGTTGAAGCAGCATGCTCCACGAAGAATTGAACTGGTAGCTGAACAGCACCTGAGCCCCCACCGTGTGGAACGCAGGGTCATCTAAATCCACGACCGTCCCAGAGTCGGACGGAATCAGCACACCGTATCGGGCGCCCGGTACGAGCACCGCGCGGTCGGACAAGCGAATAGGCACATTCACAGTCGCGG
Organism: Myxococcota bacterium; assembly: GCA_050331295.1. Taxonomy (GTDB): domain Bacteria; phylum Myxococcota; class Kuafuiibacteriia; order Kuafuiibacteriales; family Kuafuiibacteriaceae; genus Kuafuiihalomonas. The sequence goes on from JBHJGZ010000003.1 coordinate 3,140, forward strand.
CGAAGATGGGAAGCTCGATTTCGCGGTCTGCCTCCGGCACGAGGTCTTCTACCTCTTCCGGCAGCTCGACCCCTGCCGACGGCACCCATTCCCCAGAGATCGCTACAATGGGAGGGGGAATCTGAACTTGAGCCTGAGCCTCCTGGATTCCAGCGACATTGCCCATCACGAACAGCGCTCCAATGATTCGATGTTGACTGCCCTGCACGCGGAGACCTCGGCGGGGCCTATCTGTGAATGACGCGAAGCATGTCAATGGATTATGACCGATGGCATTCCGCTCACTCCATCGCACGCCGAGGCTTCGATGGCCTCGGTGGCGCAGTGAACGTCTTCGAGGGTGTTGTAGAGATGAAAGGACAGTCGAGTGGCTCCGTTGCGCTTGTTGACCACCACATCCCGGCCGCGAAGCGCTTCGCACCGGAGATCGGAACGCTTACGATCTCGGACTCCGCTGGCGGGAGGGCCATCGCGTCGGTGAACGCGCGCGCCAAGGACCGTTCGAAGCGCAATCCAACCTGGTCCGAAGACACCCCATTTAGCTGGCGTGCGTTCGACTACCGAACGGGGGCGAAGCTCTTCGGGCGGACCTCGGAGACGCGGATGGCGACCGACGCCTTCAAATTGCCGGACTGGCTGCTGATGCTCGGGTAGGCCGTGCGCGGCGTCTGGAGCAACGAGCAGGTCTGCGGATCGTAGAGCACGAAGGACCAGAAGTCCTTGGCAGGAATTCCGGGAGGCAGCGTGACCCGGTAGGTCTTCGAGCCGTCCAGGTATTCGCCGTCCCCCATCCGCGACGGCGAAGACGTACTGGGATCCTGTCCCCACCATTTTCAGCGCCATCGCAGGTGTGACAGCTGTGGACGGGTAGTGGAACATCACGCGCGCGTCGAGGTCGAGCAAGCCGGAGTCGGTGAGGAACTCGTGGCGTCCGATGGTGAACGGGTTGAGCCAGGCGGAGCCGTCGTCAATGTAGGCCTTTGGGTCCCGGGACCGAAACGAGATGGCGCGCTCGGAGGTGAGGATGCTCTCAGGAATCGTACCGAACCGGCGCGGAGGTCCCGCACAGGACGCAGCGAACGAGGCGAGGAGCAGCGCAACAAGCGTGAGGTCGAGGCGGGCATCTCAGGTCGGCCGTTCCCCTGGCTTTACCGGTCTCTCTCGGGATAGAACACGTGGGCGCCAAGTTCACGATTCCGGGGTCATGACATTTCGTGACGCGTCATGACGGCAGTTCTAGGGTCGCCGCATGAGCGAGTCCGTGAAGTTCAGCTCCAAGATGGATGCTGCGACGCTGGAAGCCCTCCGAGCGATGGCGGACGAGTCGGGAAAGACCTTTTCTTCGCTGCTGAACGAGGCGGTGCAGGAGTATCTGGAGCGGGCACGGGTGCGGCCGGCTTTTCGGGCGGCCATGGACGAAGTGCTCGGCGCTCACGCTGAGCTGCTGGAGCGACTGGCTCGGTGACGGGATCCACCACGGTCTTCCCTACGCTCGAAGAAGCTCTCTTCCTTCATCAGCAGATTCTCGAAGCATTCGGAGGGAGGCCGGGAACCAGGGACCTAGGCCTGCTGGAGAGCGCTCTGGCTCGGCCCCGCTCCGGCTACTACGACACGCTGTCGGCCCAGGCAGCGGCACTCATGCACAGCCTCGCTCGCAACCACGCCTTCGTGGATGGAAACGAGCGGATGGCGTTCGCGATGACGGCCGTCTTTCTTCGTCTCAATGGATATTCCTTGGATGTGACGGCCGATGACGCCGAATCGTTCCTCATCGACGAAGTCATTCGAGGGCACGCGGAACTCGAAGTGATCGTCGAGCGACTGGAGACCTGGATGGTCCCGGCTGCCGCCTCGCCAAGCGGCCGTTGATTTGAGGTCGTTCCGGGGGTCGTGGCTGAGTCACGCTCCACACCGACGAGCGTCAGCGAGGAGAGCGAAAAACGGGTGCTCTCCTCCGCTGGCGCGTCCCTCCCCGCCCCCCTTCTGCAGCGAAGGCGCGGCCAAGTCGCAGCCTTGGGCGGGCGAAAGGAATTCGGCCAGCGATGTCAGCTTACGGCTGACAGGCCTGTTCCTAGTGGCTAGGCAGCGGCCGGTGGCGTTTGGCACGTACGCGCGAGCGTTTCTCTTCGTCCTTGCCATGCAAGGCTGCAGCGAGCCCGCAACCGCACCCCAAAATGCGGTGCCTCGGGTGAAGGTCTGCCCGGTCGGGGAGCGCGCATCGTCTTTGGAACATGAGTTCTCCGGTGAGGTCGTGGCTGCGACCACATCGCCGCTCAGCTTCGGGGTATCGGGGACGATCCGCGCCATGTACGCCAGTGCCGGTCGCGCTGTCGCCAAGGACGAGGTTCTGGCGGTCCTGGACCAAGAGCCTTTCCGATTGGCCGTGGCTCGGGCGCGGTCTCAGCTCGGCTCGGCCCGGGCGATGGTAGACCAGGCCCGACAAGCCTACCGCCGGGCCCAGCAGCTCGTCGAGGTTCAAGGGGTCTCCCAGGCGGAGGTCGAAGCCGCCCTCGCCACCCTCAAGACCGCTCAGGCAGCTCTGGATGGCTACCAGAGTGCGCTGCGGAAGGCCGAGCGTGACTTCGGTTTGACCAAGCTCTTGGCCCCCTTCGAGGGCCAGATCGCGGAGCAGACCGCGGATGTCTTTCAGGAGGTGGGGGCCGCGGAGACCATCTACGTCCTGCAGGCGAGCGGCGCGGTCAACGTGAAGCTGCTGGTGCCGGAGAGCTTGCTTCCGCGACTCGACTACGGCCAGGCCGTTCGGGTCGAGTTTCCGTCGAAGCCGGAGCTGTCGCTGGTGGGGAGCATCTACCTCCTGGGTGCCAAGTCCGACTCGGGTCGCGCTTTCCCGGTCGAGGTTCGGCTGGAGGATGATGGGTCCGAACTACGTCCCGGCATGACGGCGAGGGTCACGCTGTCCACGGACTTGGACGGCGAGGGCCGAGACAACTTCGTCCTTCCGCTCACCGCCCTCGCGCCTGAGCACGCCCTGAGCACTTCCGAGCAACCGGCGGAAGGTGAAGTTCCTGTCTTCGTCTTCGATCCGTCTTCCAGTACCTTGAAGGCCCGTACCATCTCAGTTCGGGGCCTCCGAGGGAGTCGTTTGGTCGTGCGAAAAGGCCTCGAGGAAGGGGAGCTGGTCGTCTGCGCCGGCGTGCCGTTCCTCCGAGACGGCATGACGGTCGAGATCTGGTCTCCGGAAGAGCGTTGAAGCATGGACGTTTTCGCCCGATTCACCATCAACAACGCTCGCGCCGCGATCCTGGTCGTCGTCAGCATCCTGGGCGCAGGGGCTGCCGTCTTCATGACGCAGCCGCGCCAAGAGGATCCTGAGATCGCCATTCGGAAGGCTCAGATCGTCACTCGCCTGCCAGGTCTGACGCCGAAACGAATGGAGCAGCAGGTGACGATACCCATCGAGGAAACGGCAAAGCAGGTTCCGGAGATCGACGAGATCACCTCCGTATCCTACGACGGCCTCTCGATCGTGTCGGTGGAGGTCGACGGCCGCTACCGCGAACTGCTCCCCATCTGGACCAAGCTCAGGAACAAGATGCGGGACCTGGCGCCTCGCCTCCCCGAAGGGACGGTGGGGCCAATCATCAACGACGACTACGGGCGCGTCGCCGTCGTCACGCTGGCCCTGACGGGCCCCGATTTCTCAATGGCAGAGCTCGAGGGCGTGGCCGAGGATCTGCGAGACGACCTGGCCACTTTGCCGCTGGTCGCCACAGTCGATCTCTACGGAGTCCAGAGCGAGCGCATCTGGCTCGAGTTCGACATGCGGTTCCTGGCTCAGCTCGAGATCGATCCAAGCCAGGTCTTCGGCGCCCTGCGGTCGCGAAACCTGGTCCTACCCAGCGGAACCGTGGAAGCGGACGGCGTTCGCGTTCACTTCAACGCCTCCGGTGACTTTCGCTCCGTGGAGGAGATCCGGAATCTACCCGTTCCGACCGACGACGGACTCGTCTACCTTCGCGACATCGCGAAGGTCACGCGGGGCTACGCCAACCCGCCGGATGCGCCCGCCTTCTTCAACGGTCAGGCCGCCGTGGTGCTCGGACTGTCGATGGTCGAGGCCTCGAATGTCGTCGAGTTGGGCCGTCAGGTGTCAAAACGGCTCACGGAGCTGCGCCGCACGCTACCCGTCGGCATGAAACTCGACGTCGCCATCTTCCAGCCGGACCTGGTCCAAGCGGCGGTGACCGACTCCGTCATCAACCTGCTGCAGACGATGGTCGTGGTCTTGATCGTCGTGATGGCCTTCCTGGGCTTCCGGACCGGCCTTATCGTCGGGGCGATGGTCCCCCTGACCGTCATGGTTACCTTGATTGGGATGGCGATAGGCGGCATCGCGCTCCACCGGATCTCGATCGCCGCCATTATCGTCGCCCTCGGCCTCCTCGTCGACAACGGGGTCGTCATCGCAGAGGACATCCGGCGGCGGATGGACGACGGGGCTTCACGCCTGGAGGCCGCCTTTGCCACGCCTCGCCAGCTCAGCATCCCGCTGCTGACCAGCTCGCTGACCACGATCCTGGCTTTCATGCCGCTGATCCTGGTCAACGACGAGACCGGCGAGTTCTTGCGTTCGCTGGGCCAGGTGCTGACCATCGCGTTGCTTGCGTCGTGGGCGCTCGCCATCTCCGTCACTCCCGCGCTCTGCTACTGGTTCCTGCAAGACCGACCCCCGGGCGCCGCGACTTCTCAGCCGACATCGACGCAAGGCCCCGCGTACGCCGCATACGCGCGTCTTCTTCACTGGCTCCTTCGTCATCGAGGCGCGTTCGCCGCCGCCATGGTCTTGATGCTTGTGGCCGCCACTCAGGTCTTCGCTTATGTCAAGCAGCGCTCCCTGGGGCCATCGGCTCGCAACCAGTTCACCGCCTATGTGGAGCTCCCGGCCGAGGCGGGGATCGAGAAGACCATCGAAGCTACCCAGGGCTTGTCGGCTTTTCTTCTCGACGAGCGCAAGAATCCCGAAGTGGACGGCGTGCTCTCCTACGTAGGTACCGGCGGGCCGCGCTTCTTCTTGGCGCTGAACCCGCCCGAGTCTCGTCCCAACAAAGGCTTTCTCATCGTGAACACGAAGACAGCCGAGGATGTGGAGACGGTGATACATCGGGTGGAACGATACATCGTCCGCGAGCTCCCTGAAGCGAGCGGGCGAGCCGAGATCTTGTTCCTGGGCCCCGCAGCCCTAGGGACGGTGGAGCTTCAGGTCCGGGGGCCCGACATCGACAAACTGCGACGAATCGGCTCGTCGCTCATAAACGCCTTCCATTCGGTTCCGGGAACGGTCGCGATCCGCCAGGACTGGGAGAATGCCGTCCTTCAGTTCGCGGTCGACGTCGACCAGGAGAGGGCCCAACGGGTCGGTGTGTCGAGCCAGCAAGTCGGGCGCGGTCTGGCCGCTGTCTTCGATGGCTTGCCGGTCACGAACTACCGCGAAGACGACAAGTCCATCCCTGTCGTCCTCCGTGCCAACCCAGAGGACCGCGCAACGCTCTCCCAAGTCCGCACGGTCGAGATGCGTTCAGAGACGGATGGGGAACCGGTGCCACTGATGCAAATCGCGGACTTCAATGGCCAACTCGCGCCCAGCAAGATCCGGCGCGTCGACCAGAAGCGGGCGCTGACGGTTGCCGGAAAGAACCCGAGTCTGACCTCGAAGGAACTCTATGCCGCCATGCAAGACGAGCTCGACGCGCTGGACCTCCCCCCGGGATACGAGATAATCCTCGAGGGTGAGCTCAAGGGCTCGAAGGAGTCGAACCAGAAGCTGTTCGCGTTCGTTCCTCACGCCCTGTTCGGAATCCTCGTCTTGCTCGTCCTTCAATTCAACTCCTTCCGGCGGCCCGCCATCATCTTGCTCACCATCCCCCTTGTGCTGATCGGGGCAAACTTCGGGCTCGCGCTCTTTGGCGCCTACTTCGACTTCACGGCCATGCTGGGCGTGTTCTCTCTGGCCGGGATCATCATCAACAACGGTATCGTGCTCATCGACCGCGTCGATGAGGCCCGTCATGCCGGCGCGACGGTCAACGAGGCGGTGGTGGATGCGGGCTTGGCGCGAGCCCGACCCATCATCATGACCACCATCACCACGGTCGTTGGCCTCATCCCTTTGGCGCTGTCGGGGGGCGAGTTCTGGTTCGGCATGAGCATCGTGATCATGTGCGGGCTTGCAGTGGGCACCATCCTGACCTTGGGCTTCGTTCCCGTGCTCTACAGCCTCCTCTTCCGGGGGCGCCCCGCCGAATCCATCGGAGCCACGACATGATGCATCGAATGATCATCTTTGCCGTATTCTTGATGTCTTGCGCAGCAGTCGGTCCCGACTACGAACGCCCGGAGTACGACGGGCCTCAAGCCTGGAAGGGCCGGGTCCCGGGCAACTTGGAGCCCAACGAGCTCGACCCGGAGCGGCTCGCCGAGTGGTGGAAAGAGCTCGAGGACGACACCCTCACTGGCCTCGTCGAACGCGCGATCGCCTCCAACCTGGACCTGCGGCGCGCCGACGCACAACTGAAGCAGGCCCGCGCTCAGCGGGGCGTCGCCGGGGCGGCGAAGTTCCCGACCCTCGGGGTGTCGGGCCAAGCGGGCGGGACCCAGCAGGGCGGGCTTTACTCCGCCTCCTTCGACGCGTCCTGGGAGGCCGACGTCTTTGGCGGCCGACGCCGGAACATCGAGGCTGCGGACGCCTTCACCCGGGCCGCTTTGGAGGCTCGGCGGGACGTGTTGGTCTCGGTGGCCGCGGAGGTCGTGCTCAACTACATCGAGCTGCGCACGGTGCAGACACAGCTCGGTCTGGCGCGGCGCAATCTGGAGCTTCAGAACCAGAGCCTCGAGCTCGTTCGTCGACGTCTCGAGCTTGGGGCCTCGAACGCGCTCGAACTCGAGCGCGCCGTGGGGCGAGTGGCGGCGACGCGGGCGCAGATCCCGAACCTGGAAGAGCAGTCCGTCCGGGCGTGCAATCGCCTCGCCATCCTGCTGGGAGAGCCTCCCGGGGCCCTCGACCAGCTCCTCGATGGCGAGGTCGAGATCCCCGCGCCCGAGGTCCGAATCGCGGTCGGGATCCCGGCTGAGATGATTCGCCGTCGCCCGGACGTCCGCTTCGCCGAAGCAAAGCTGGCAGCAGAGACCGCCAAAGTCGGAGTCGCGAAGGCCGAGCTCTACCCGAAGTTCGTGCTCAGCGGCTCCATCGGGCTGGAATCCTTGGCCTCACCCGTCACATCAGTGTTCAACCTCGCCGGCGGGCTGACGGCGCCCATCTTCGATGGCGGCCGCCGCAAACGGCTGGTCGAAGCGCAGACCGCGGTGCAGGAGGCGGCGCTGGTCGACTACGAAGCCTCAATCTTGACCGCGCTGGAAGACGTCGAGAACGCCCTGACGTCCTTCGCCAAGGAGCAAGCTCGCCTGCTCGAGCTGCGCGCGTCGGCCGAGTCCGCGGCCCGGTCGACCAACATCGCGAGAGCACGCTTCGAGGCCGGCTCGACCCCCTACCTCGACGTCCTGGACGCCGAGCGGACGCTCCTGCAGACCGAGCTCGACATGGCGGCGAGCGCCGGAGCCGTCGCCAGCAACGTGGCGCGGCTGTACAAGGCCCTCGGCGGCGGTTGGGCCCCCGAGTCCGTGCCGGCCGAGTCCTCGGAGGCATCGAGAGCCGCGGACGCGTCGGCGCCTTCAGGGTCCTAGCCGCAACCTGCTCATCTTCCTCCGCGGAGGGTCGGGCCTGGGTGTTCCTCCCTGCATCCGGCGGGGCACGAGGAAGGTCAGACGTTTCATGAGCGCCAGGAAACCGGCGCCGGAGCGGCTATCGACTGCGACCGGTCAAGGTCGCGACCGACCGGGTTCTCGACGGCTCCTACGTAGACCCCACGCCACCGGGCCCTAAGACAAGACCCTTTCGTCTGTCGCCCGCCACGCAATCATGACCCATTCTGGTCATGCTCGATTCGATGAGTTCTCATCCCGACGAGATAGCTTCGCAGTCCCATCGGAGCGCGACCGCCCCAAGTACCCGAGGGGCACTGGGAACCCAGAGTGCACTTGGTCAACGCGACCGAGGAGAGCGGGAAACGGGACTCGACCACGTACAAATCGAGCAGCCGTGAGGCTGCGCCGATGAGCGCTTCACGCCGACGAGCGTCAGCGAGGAGAGCGGGAAACGGGACTCGAACCCGCGACTTCAACCTTGGGAAGGTTGCACTCTACCAACTGAGTTATTCCCGCGTCAGAGACGGAAGATGGCGGCGCGCCGGGCACAAGTCAACCCGGAGCGCTTTGCACCCAGGCTTCGAACGCTGCGGCTCACGCACCCACTGCCCACAAGGGAAGGAGCTCATCCCCATCCCGATAGTGCCTATCCGGCCAGATCTGAGTTCTCAGGTTATTTCCCGACCAGAAGTTCTGCTCGTGATACGAAGCGACGCCATAGCCCCGATAGCCCTCGGCAAACTCGCTGGGCTGAACCGCCATCATCTCCTGATGATAAATCGAGGGCGGCACGCCCATGCCCTGAAGCACGTTTGCGAGGAAGCGATTGAGGAGGACGCCGGGGTACGAGTCTGGACTCGAATCCTCCACGAACCTGCGGTTCGCATAGTTTCGGTAATCTATATACCGGCCGGTATGGAAAAAGCCCCCGGCGCTGCCAGCAGTGACTATGGGCATCGAAACGTTGCCGTGGGTCTGGTCCCCACTCTCGTTGGACCACATGACGAGAGACCGGTCGAGATACGTCTCACCGTCCGCTTCTTCCACGTTGAGGCCATCCGCGATGCGCAAGAAAACCTCCTCGAAGAACCGACGGTTTGCCAGGTAATTGATCCGCTGGAAGTTCGGATTGTAGTCCGGCCTGGATCGGTCGCCTCCACCATTGTGGGCCACCTGTTCATGCCAGTTGTTCCAACCGCTCTGGTCGGAGATACCGCGAAGCGCCGTGGTCATCACACCGACGTGGCTCGCTCCGCACCGAAGGGCGGCGACGTAGAGGTCGGCCGCTACCCTCAGTCGGTCGATGTCGTCTCCCGCGTTCGGCCGCGGGACCGATCCGCAGTCCACGTTGACGCCAATCTTCCGCTGGAGCTCCGACAGCAAGGTCATGTGTGCTTCGAGCCTCTGTCGGTCCGTCTGCGAAAGACGCCTTGCGTCTCCAAAGGCGCCGGTCGTCAACCTACGGTAGTGCTCGTGCACCAGATCCACCACCGGAGTGCGGCTCGAAGCCGAGCCGGAGTCGGTCCCCTCGAACAGCCTACGCCACAGATCTCCGGGGTCGCCGGTGGCCTGAACCGGGACCACTTGACCGTTCCGACGCTCCAGCGAGGCGGAGTGCCGAATCGAAGAGCTGACGCCATAACCGATGCCGAAGTTCATCGACCGCTCTCGGGGCCGGCTCAGATTGAACGGCTCGTGGCCCGCCACGACCTGATCGATGGTGGCCACCGGAAGGTCGTGAAGATCCTCTCCCTGGTCATTGCCGGCGAAGTTGCCGGTGAACGACGCCCGGTTGTGTCCAATGTAGGTCGTGATGTCGACCCCGCCGATCACGTTCATTCGCGTCAGCAAATCATCGCTCCAGGCCCCGTCTGCCGCCTCCAGGACATTCGAAAGGCGAGCTCGTCCGTTTTGCCGCTGAAGAGACAACGGAGACCACTGAATGGAATGGGCGGGTGCCTCTCCCAAAGCCGGATACAGGCTTTGGGACTGCGGCGAGGCGGTCACCGGATAGAAGTTCTCGGCGTGGACGCCGCCGTGGTCCGTCCCCAAAATGACGAGCCGGAGCTGCTTGCTCTGTTGGCCCCGGGCCCGGCGAGGCGCCACCGAGGTGAGAAACGGAATCCCCACCAAGACGCCGCCGGCTCCGACCAAGAAATGCCGTCGATCCCTACCGTAGACTTTGCTCATCCGTCAGACTCCAAAATCCTTCTGAACTCGGGCTGGAGCGCGATGTCCCGAAGAACCTCGGCGATGCTGGCTCCCGAAGCCACGCTGCTCCGGATCGACTCCAAGGTGCATCCGTCGGTTCGGATGTCTTCGCGTCGGCCAAAGCTGTACCGGAAATAGTGCCGAGCGAAGCACGCCTGAATCTCGGGACTCTCCGCGAGCAACGCACTCATGGCTGAGGCGTCGGCAAACGTGACTTCTTCGCCGCCCACGTAACCGGTCGCCGACGGATTCACCGGAAACGACGCCGCCAGGGAACCGTCCGAAGAGAAGATCTGCTCCTCTGAACGATAGCGACCGAGTGCGTCGTACGATTCGAGCGCAAAGCCGAAGGGGTTGATGAAGGAGTGGCAGCCAACGCACGTGGAGCCGGGTTCTTCGGTCAAAGCCTCCACCGTTTCTCGGGTCGTCCGAGAGGCCGTGGGTTCGGGCCCCTGAATCCCCTCCATATTGTCCGGGAGCTCGAACTCCCCGCACATCAGGCGCACTCGAATCCGAACCCCGCGGATGATCGGTCGAGTCGCGGCCTGGTTGTTGGCCAGAAAGGCGGGGCGGCTCAAAAGGCCCGCTCTTCGATTCGGATCCAAGGACACCGGTACACCTGGCCCACTGAACGGAACTCCATACAGGGCGGCCACGTCTTCGGTGGGCGGAAGCGCCAGATTGCTCGAAAACAGATCCGCCAGATCACCGTTCTCGTTCCATGTCACGTGGTCGATGAACGCGAGCGTGTCCTCGATGAGCTCGCCACGGAGCGTCGAGTCCGGGAGATCGTCGCCGGAATACGCCACGAAGTCCGGTCGATCCGTGAACGCGTCCATCTCGGGGACCGCCTCCAGCTCGAGCCATTCGGAAAAGAAGTTCCGCATGGTCTCTTGTGTCCGGGGGTCCTGAAAGATCCGATCGACTTCGGCTCGATAGCCGTCATCCGTATCCAGCTGACCTGAACGCGCTGCTTCGAGCAGCGCCTCGTCGGCGGGCGCCTGCCAGAAGTGAAGCGCGAGTCGGGTGGCGAGTTCGTGCGGCGCGAGCTCGCGCCCGCCCTGCGTGGGCGCGGCGCCGTCTTCCAGGATGTACAGGAAATCCGGCGAGGACACCAGAACCGCCGCCAAGGCCGCCACGCCCTCGGAATCGACGGAGCCCAAGACGTCGTCGACCAGAAAATCGACTTCCGCCGAGGTCACGGGCCGGCGAAAAGCCCGGCTTGCCATGTCGGTCACCCGGTCCCGGACACAGGTTGCATCGCTGCATCCCAATGGATCGCGTGCGGCCACGGCGCGCCCGAAACCGATGCCGGTTTCATGGTACGCATCGACGTGGCTCTGCCCGACGGTTTTCACCATGGTTTGGTAGTCGGCGTCTTCAGACAGCACGTCGGGCGGGATCCGCTCGAGGTCGTCCGCGACCTCTGCCATCACGCCTTCGGCATCCCCAACCCAGCTCTCCGCCAATGCGGCCAGAGCATTTTCGTACTGCTGCTGAGTCAATCGACGGAGCTCTGGGACGGGAGAGGTCAAGTTTGGGTCACAGCTAAAGCTCAGTCCCTGTTGACCGACCGTACCTGGTGTACCCGGCGGAGCGCCGTCTCCCGCGTTCGGGAAGTTTGGGGTTTGGAAAGACGGATCGTCGCTCCCCTCGAGGACGCGAGGCGCACCAATCTCGCCCTGGCCACAGGAGGCCATCGCCACCGCGCACCCAAGGCTGGTCCATCTCAACCACTTTCCAGCGGTCATCGGCGCGGACGCTAGCCGAAATCAACGCAATGCGCGATGTGGGACGCGGCCGCTAAACCTTTGATTATATCGAAACTGTAGTGAGAATCACTAGAATAAACCCCTAAGACTGTCTCATTTTGTGCGGAGCACGACACCAAAAACCCTGGTGTGATGCCCCTTTCGTTCGCCGTTGTTCTGCGCTACGGCCGAACCTCGGCGATGCAGACCACCATCCTCGCCCCGCTCGCACTCCTCGGGCTGGTGCCCCTCTGCATCTTTCTGTTCAACACGCAATCGGAGTCGAAGGCGGTGGCTCATACGACCCTGGCCGCCCAGTTCTTCTTGCCCGTCGTACTCAGCTTCGACCTGCCCCTGCTCCCACCGCTCGACAAGCATACGATCCCGGTCTTTTGTTGCACAGCTGCTCTTCTGCTCAAGAAGGACTTTCGAAAGATTTTATTTAGTCGATATGCAATATTCTTGATCATCATCAGCACGATCAGTTCGCTCGGTACCTGGAGAACGAACCGTGACGTGCTGGTCTACCCGGGATTTACCCAGGTCGTTCTCCCTGGATTGGTGGCCAAGGACGCCGTTTCCATCGAAGTCGCGACACTCGCCGCTTACTTTTTGCCGTTCGTCATCGGCGCCTACGTCTTCAGAACCACGACCGCGCGAACCACACTGCTGAAGCTCATCTGTTTTTATCTAATCATTTATATCCCCCTGATCCTTTTCGAGATCCGTTTCAGTCCACAGCTGCACTACTGGCTCTATGGATTCTATCCACAGAGCTTCGGTCAAACCCTTCGTTTCGGAGGCTACCGTCCCGTCGTATTCATGAACCACGGTCTGGTGCTCGGACTCATGCTCCTGATCGGCGCGACCTCCTTGGCAGTGCTCAAACCCAGAAAGCGCCTTCAGATCGCTTTTGGCCTCAACGCCGGACTGTGGCTGATCCCCTTTTGTATATTGCTGGTCCTCGCCAAGAGCTTCGGTGCCATCCTGATCGGTCTCATCGCGATTCCGGTCATGCTGCGGCTGCCGAGGCGGGGCCCTCAAATCCTGGGTTTGGTTTTCTCCCTTCTCTTCGTCACGTATCCGCTCCTCAAGCTCGGACAGCTGGTCCCGGAAGAAGAGATTCTGGCGTACTTCAACTCGGTGAGTCCCGATAGGGCCCAGTCCTTGGAGTATCGCCTCTACAATGAGAACTTGTTGCTGGATAAAGCGAGGGAGCGCTTCATGTTCGGATGGGCGGGCTACAGCCGTTCATTCGTGTACAGCCCTTGGGGCAAGCCGAACACGGTGGACGGTTTCTGGATCGTCGAGATGGGCACCGGTGGTGTGGCCAAGTTCATGTTCGTGGTGTGCGTCTTGGTGGTGCCGGTGGTGTGGTCGGTGCGAAAGCTTCGAAAGCTGCCCCGATCCTTTGACCGCCGCGTCATCACGGGCCTCATCCTCTTGGTGGGTATCTGGAGCTTCGACCTCATCCCCAATGGATTTCCGCGAAACGTTCTCTTCATGATGGCCGGTTCTTTGTACGCTTTCGCCCGCGAGCGGCTTCCGAAGAAGCAGGCCTATCGAGGACCGTCATCGGTCTACCCGGGCGCCTCGTACCCACCGCAGCCTCAGTACGGCCCCGGAACGTGACTTCCGCTCAGGGCGGGGTGCCGCCGCGAACGCCTTTTCTTCGGAACACCCAATAGCGATTGCCCACGAAGTTGAAGATCGTCCCGGCGGCAATGCCAACCAATGCGGCCAGCTGAACGGCGAATCCAGGCCACAGAGCCTTGAGGCCGACCACAACCCCGAAGTTCACCAGCATCCCGATGGACGATGCCGTACAAAAACCCACGAACTGACTCGGCCACGGGGCGTCGCGCGCGCTTTCAAAGGTGAAGCGGCGATTCAGAGCAAAGTTCGTCACCATGCTGACGCAGATACCGAAGGCGACAGCCACGAGCTCCGGCGTACCCAGCCAAAGAAAGAGCTGAAGGATGGCGAGGTTTACGAACACACCAGACAGACCCACGACCGCGAACTGGACGAAGCTGGACCACCCCGCGTACTTGAACATGTAGAGCCTTCTCAAATGAACCAGATAGTTGAACTGCTCTTTGAGGGTTAGTTTGCTTTGACCGAAAGCTCGGTCGGCGAAGTGAATGGGGACCTCGCCGACATTGTGGAGCCCGCATTTGACGATGAGCTCCAGACCAATCTTGTATCCGACAGGGTTGAGTGCGGACCGCCTCTCGAAGTCGGATCGACGGAGCGCAAAGAAGCCGGCCATCGGATCCTTCGCGTCGGTCAGGGGCCACGCCAAGAGCGTGGCGACCTTGCTGTTGAGCCACCTGAAGAATCCCCATTCGTCATCGGTGCTCCCACCCGGCACGTACCGGGAACCGATCACGAACTGTTGACCCGATTCGAGGGCGAGGATCATGGCTGGGATCCTTTCGGGTGGATGGGAGAGGTCTGCATCCATCACGACGATCACCGGATGACGGGCTGCCTCCATGCCCTGGACCACGGCGGTGGCCAAACCACGTTCTTCACGACGAACCACGAGCCTCACCCACTCCGGAGCGTGCTCGTTCACCCACTCTTCGGTGCCGTCCTGGGAATCGTCGTCCACGAAGATGACCTCGACATCGAGACGTTGTTTGACGCGCAGCGCGTCGATCCGGGCGACCAAGTGCGGCAGATTGGCGCGCTCTCGAAATGTGGGCACCACGACGGAGAGCGGGCTGCGGATCCGAATCTCCGCCAGCGGCAGTTCGGACGGGGTGCCTTCGGACGCCCGAGGCGACGCTTCTGAGACCACGGGATGGCGGCTGTGCTCATCTCGTCGACCGATCGTCAACCCGGATGGGTGTGATCCCGATCAACACTGTTGCACCGGTCTGGTTCGCCCTGAGGATCGATTCGGATTACCTAAGCTCCGACATGGCATCGATCGAATTTCGGGGTCGCGTCGTGAAACCGCTGGCCTTCGGCACCAGCGGACTCCGCGGTCTGGTGGACGATCTGACGGATCTCGAAGTCTACGTGAATGTTCGGGGCTTCCTGGATTTCCTCGGCACCGCGGGTGAACTGAAGCCCGAATCCCAGGTCTATCTCGGCGGTGATCTTCGCCCGAGCACGGACCGCTTGGTTCGAACGGTGGCCCTCGCCGTATCCGATGCCGGCCATACGCCGGTGCACTGCGGTCTGTTGCCGACCCCTGCCCTCGCGGCGTTTGCCTTTCACCGGGAGGCTCCTGCCGTGATGGTGACGGGCAGCCACATTCCCTTCAATCGAAACGGAATCAAGTTCTACAAGAGCCGAGACGAAGTCCTGAAGGAGGATGAAGGCCATATCCTACAACACGTACAACGTCACCGAGATCGAGAAGTCCTTCGTTCTCCCGAGGCTTCCCTTTTCGATGATGCGGGAATGCTCAAGGTTCCCAGAGAGCCCTTGTCCGAGGACGACGCAGCAAAGGCCCATTACCTGGATCGTTATCGTTGCTTCTTTCCTTCCACCGCGCTGGCCGGTCTACGGATCGCTCTCTACGCGCATTCTGCCGTGGGAAGAGACCTTCTGCAGGAAATCTTGCATTCGCTCGGGGCCGAGGTCGTGGTCGTGGGACGCTCCGACGAGTTCGTACCCATCGATACCGAAGCCGTCTTTGCCGATCGCCTCGCCGAGATTCAGGAGATGATCACCCCAG
Source organism: Myxococcota bacterium (assembly GCA_050331295.1). GTDB lineage: Bacteria > Myxococcota > Kuafuiibacteriia > Kuafuiibacteriales > Kuafuiibacteriaceae > Kuafuiihalomonas. The sequence goes on from JBHJGZ010000003.1 coordinate 18,515, forward strand.
TCGAGGGTCGCATCGACGCGGTGGTTTCGACGGACGGAGACAGTGATAGGCCGCTGGTTCTGGGTCTGGAAGACGGAATGCTTCACTTCGTGCCGGGAGAACTTCTCGGGTTGCTCACGGCTCGAGCTCTCGGCGCTCGGCATGTCGCGATCCCCGTCAGCTGCAGCGATGCGACCGACCGAAGCCTCGGGCCCGAGGGCGTCGTCATCGACCGCACCCGAATCGGCTCACCTTGGGTCATCGCTGCCATGAAGGCTGCCACCCGCTCTTCTTCGGTCATGGGCTGGGAAGCCAACGGCGGCTTCCTTCTCGGGACGCGCTTGGAGCGGGAGGGGCGAAGCCTCGAGGCTCTCCCGACGCGGGATGCCGCGCTGCCTTTGGTGACCGTTCTGTCGGAGGCCGCCCGTCGGGGGTGTTCGGTCATCACCCTGCTCCGCGAGCTTCCCTTCCGGGCCACCGCCAACGGTCTCGTGGACGAGTTCCCTCGGGAAGAGGCCCACGCTTTGGTCAGGTGGCTGACCGACGGCTTGGCCACGCCTCAAGCGCCAGCCCCCTCCGCTCTCGTCTCCACCCTGCGATCCATCTTCAAAGCCGACCTCGGCTTTGGTCCGTTGCAGGTCGTCAATGCCGTCGACGGCGCCAGGTTGTTCTTTGAAGGGGGAGACGTCGTTCACCTGCGGCCCTCGGGAAACGCGCCTCAGCTGCGGATCTACGCAGTCTCCGAGACCCGAGAGCGGGTCGACGCCGTGATTCGGCATCTCGGCTCACCTCGAGAAGGCATTCTCGCCGCACTCCTCGAGGCCTCCCGAGAGCACCAAAGGATGACACGGGCGGCGGCCTACGTGGACACGTGCGATGCCATCGTTTCGTCAGGCGGTCCGAACGTCATGGCCATCGTTTCGGGCTCGACCTCCGCTCGGGAGTTTTGGGGCGCTCAGCTCGCTGAAGCGGAGCTCGGGTCTTCGGTGCTCCGTTCGCTTCACGAAGACTTACCCGTCAATCAAGCGTTTGGTCTCCTGCTGCTCTGGCAGCGGCTCCGGGCGGACTTCGTACCCGGAAAAGGCGCACTGGCCGCATTCGTCTTCGGAGACGGAACCCGCTCGACGCCCTGGACCGAGACCGACAATGGCCAAAAACCGGCCATCGCGACCTTCGTTCGTCCCACGCCCGATCGCTCATTGCCGATGGTGGAACTCGCATTGAAGACCTTCTTGCCGGTCGAAGCCTTCCTGCGGCGATCCGGTTTCGACGGCCTGGTCGTCAAATGGGGGGACGAGATCTTGATCCCGCCCCTCGCGCTCTCCCACCAGGAAGAACGTTTCGGTCAGGCTGACGTCATCCGATTCGTTTCGATGGCTCCGATGACAGAGGATGACGCCGCCAACAAGGACTGGGTCGGGGTGGACGACGCCGGTCGCGTCACGGCCTTCATTCCGCGTCGTCCACTGAAGGAAATGTTGCCCCTCGCGGAGCAAGGACTGCTTCAGGAACGCAGCGGACAGTTGTGGGGCGGCATCAACCTCGGCTCCATCGCGATCTCTTCATCACTTCTCAACCTTCTTCTCGAGGAGTTCGAGCCGGAAGTGCTCGACCCGCATGCGGATCGAAGAACGCGGCCGGATCTCGATCCTCAGTTCTTCACCGCGTTGACCATCGCAGCCGACGCGGATCCGAGTCGCCGCGACCTGGCCTGGCGCCGAGCGTGCGGTGAGCTCCCCGCCATCCGCGCACTGCAGGAGCGTCACGGCCAGCTCTTCTCGAGGCTCCGAGGCGTTCTCGAACGGTTCGAAGCGCAGTACGGCAGAGCGATTCAGATCCACGCCCTCGACCTGCAGGACCCCTATTGGGGTGATATCGGTCAGCACCACCGACTCCGCTCGTTCTTCATGGACCTGCTGTCACCGAGCTTTCCGGGACACGTAGCCCGAAAATTGGCGGGACTGCCGGTGAACACGGACGAGCACCGCAATCGATTCACACGGACCGTCGTGTCGCATCGCATTTCGGTACGGGGCAGCGTCCTCATTGACTGCGAACTCACCGGTGAGGGACGAATCGAAAACGCCGTGCTGATCGGAACGAAGGCCCATGATGTCGACGTGCTGGATGCGTTCGACGTCGAGAGTACCGTTCGCCACCTCTGCTTGGCGCCCGGAGCGGGAAGCTATCGTGTCGTGGCCGAACAGCTTCAGGCAGGTCCCGACGAACGCGTGACCTCACTCTTCCTTTCAAAACACCCCGAGCTCTTCCGGGTCCTGGAACAGACCGACCTGAAGAACAAGGCCGACCACTACGACGTCCCCATTCTCGGGAATCCGCTCTCGTTCAGGGAGGCGCACCGGCGGATGCTGGAGCTCGATCCCGAAGAGTTGAGGCGGAGAAGGGCCGACGCCCGCGCCGAGCTGCTTCGCTTGTGGTCATCCGAAGGATCATGATTTCGGCGCTGTTGAGACCGAGCCCCCGGGCCGTACACCCACGCTGTGCCTCAGCCCGGTCTTGGAGTGCCCGCTGCTCGATGATCTTGGGACTGGTCGTCAACTTTAGTTGCGCCCGATCACCGCTTCCGCCCCCGCTGGTCGTCACTCCACCTCCCAGTTCACCGCACCGGGGACCGATGGATCCGCTATTCGCAAGCGACACCGTCTTGCATCTGGTCATGGACACGGAGGTCGCCCAGCTGGTGGGCGATCCTCACGCTCGGGCGCCGAGCTGGATCCCCATGACCCTTCGATACGAAGACGCGAGTGGGCACACCGTCAGCGTCCGCGGGGAGGTACGAACCGCAGGTCGGTCCAGGGCCGCCCGCTGCCGTACCCCTCCCCTCCATTGGCGACTCGATGCCGACGACGCCCGTGGCAGCCTCTTCGAGCACCATGACCTCATCCGCGTCACGACGCATTGCCAAGACAAGGGCGAGTTCGAAAACTATGTCATCGAAGAATACCTCATCTATCGCATCCTGAACTTGCTCAGTCCTTGGTCCTACCGAGCGCGCCTGCTCCAGCTCGACTATGGTGGTGGCAATACCCATTTCGCATTCGTCACCGAGCACGAGACCATGCTGGCCGCCCGTACCGGCTGGCACCCCCTCGAGATCGAGCGCAACCTCACGCGCTCCGAAGTCGAACCCAACCAGACCGCTCTTCTCAGCGTGTTCGCTTATCTGATCGGCAACACCGATTACTCCCCCATCGCCGGACCCAAGAACAGCCGATGTTGTCACAACATCCAGCTCATCGGAGAGCCCGACGGACCCTACATTCCAGTTCCCTATGATTTCGACTCTGCGGGCATCATCAGTGCACCCTATGCTGCTCCGGGGGAGTCCTTGCCCATCACCGAGGTACGACAGCGATACTTTTGGGGATATTGTGAGCACCGGGACTATCTGCCCGCCATCCTTCAGAGGTTCGTCCAGGCCAAGCCGGAACTGTATGCGCTCTATGAAGAACAGGTCGGCCTGGACGACCGGCGGAAGAGGAAAGCCATCGCGTACTTCGATGAGTTCTATCGAACGATCGAACGGGAAGGGCGCCGTCGCTCACAAATTGTCGAAGCCTGTCGGTAGACGCACGCCGGTGAGCTCCGACGCCCGGGTCCAGAGCCTTTCCCTCGACTCGCGGTCGGGCTCGAGTGCGGCCAAGCGGTCCAGGTAGGCCGCGACCTCGGCCGGGTCGGAAGGGATCGGAACCTCGACGCCCCGGTGAAGCGCAAAAGCGTCCCCGTCGCGGAGAATGAGGCACGCGTTGGCGCCGCCATAAGCCTCACTGAGGCCGACGTCGATGAGAAGCACGCGCCCTCCAAACCTGGGAATCACTGCTCCGCCGGTGGGCGTGTGGGCGACGACGATTCGCTCGACTTCATAGAACGTCAGGACCCGGTCCACATGCTCCTCGAGCGCCTTCTCGTCGCCGCTCGCGAGATCCCGGTACCAAAGCGGTCCCGCCGGATCCTCGACATAACTGCCAGGTCCGGCTTGTCCGCTCCGAAGTTCTTCTCGGATCCGCTCGTTGACCTGTGAAAGCGGGACACCGAGCAGCGCGGGGCTCAACCCACCGTGGACGAACATCGACTGCCCCACCACCACCACACTGTCATGCTCCAAGACCCAGGCTCCAAGTGATCCGGTGGGTTGCCAGGCTCGACGATGTTCGACCCATCCCAACGGGATCGACGCGGCGGCCGCATCGCCCTGATCCTCCGAGGACGCCGCGGTGCTGGCGGTGTCCGACGTCGACGTCGGCCCCTGCCGACCCGAGAGCCATTCCGCGCGCCGCTGAGCGGAGTCGGGTCCGACGAACGCCTCGAACTCGCCTGGATGCACATACCGAAGGTCCCCCATCATGTTGAGGGCCTCATGATTCCCGATCAGAGCATGGACCCGGCCACCGTTTTCGACGGCCTCCCGTTCGAGCCGCATCATGAGTTCCATGGCCTTCCGGCTGTCGGGTCCTCGGTCAGGAATGTCGCCGGCTTGCACCAGGACCGACCGGCCCCCGCTCCAATGTCCGTCGGGACCGATCACGCCCGCGAATCGGAGGACCTGGACCAGCTGCTGGTAGTCGCCATGAACGTCCCCCACCGCCACGACGCGCGGCGCGGAGACACACGAGATGCTCCAGAGCGCGAGGAACGAGAGAAGGAGGGCGCGGCGGGTGAGATGAAACCAACTCATGAAACGAGGACGCTCATCGGGCCAACGTGACCCGCTCGGTGCGGGCCGGCTGGACCCGCCTTGCGAGCCTGCGGCCATCCTCTTCAGCCCTTGGCCTTGGCTTGCGCGGCTACCGCTTTGGCGGCCGCCTCGGCCGCTTTGGGATCGCCCAGATACCGAACCGACACCACGTTGAGTTGGTCATCCAGGTCATAAAGCCGAGGAATGCCCGTCGGGATGTTGATGCCCGTGATCTCGTCGTCCGGCACGTCTTCCAGATACTTGAGCAGGGCCCTCAAGCTGTTGCCGTGGGCGGCCACCAGCACGTTCTTTCCAGCCAGCAGATCCGGGGCGATCTGGTCGTGCCAGTACGGAAGTACCCGCTCCAGCGTGAGCTTCAAAGATTCGGTGTCCGGCATCAGCCTCGGATCGAGCCCCTGATAACGCGGATCTTTCAAGGGATGATTCGGGTCATCCTTGGAAAGGGTCGGTGGAGGCACGTCATAGCTTCGCCGCCAAATGTGGACCTGCTCATCCCCGTGCTTCGCCGCCGTCTCGGCCTTGTCGAGACCGGTCAAACCTCCGTAAAAGCGCTCGTTGAGACGCCAACTGCGGCGGACTGGCAGCCACATCTGGTCGAGCTCTTCCAGGACGATCCAAAGGGTCCGGATCGCCCGCTTCAGCACCGATGTGTAGGCGATATCGAATCGGAGGTCTTCGGCCAGGAGGTCTTTGGCCCCCTGGCGCGCCTCAGCGATTCCTTGCTCCGTGAGGTCGACGTCGACCCATCCGGTGAATCGATTCTCGAGATTCCAGGCGCTCTGTCCGTGCCGGACCATGACCAGCTGTCCGCTCATAGCCCTGGGGTAATCGAATTCGCTCTAGCGCGCCAGAGAGAGGCTTTGATTCACCATCTTCAAAACCATCCACACCAGCGAGCCGACGAAGGCCAAGGCCACGACGGTCAAGGCCCCGAACAAGACCACGATGCCCAGCTCCACCGACGCTGCCCGAGCCCACACATCAAAGCCGGCTTGCCGCAAGGCGATGTCTCGCGCCACCTCCCCGCAGACGATGGCGGCGCCCACCCCGAACACGCCCGCGGCAGCGAGACCCAACAGGGGCGCTGGACCGGAAGTCCGAGGCACCGCGGCACCGAAGCCCGAAGCGCACAGAACCCCGATGAGACAGGCGCCTGCGGTGGCCCGAACCACCGAGGGTCCCTCGGTGCTCACCACGATGGACCAAGCCGCCATGACCACCAGGCCTCCACTCAAAAGAACCTGGGCGATCCGCCGAATGGGGGCCGGGTCGGTCACCGACCGCGATTCGAGCGCGGCCCCGACCCCGCCCATGATGGCAGCCCCCGCCAGGAGGGGCACCCAGACCATCCACTCTCCCAGGCCGACATGGGCCTGTCTGACCTGGTCGAGTGTGGAAGCCGGACCGTAAAGGGTTTGGCCCAGGAGAATCGGGGGCACCGTCAGGGCCAGGGCGTACACCGCCAGGACCGGCACCCGCCATCGCCACCGCCGGGCGAGTTCGCCGGGATTGGAAAAAGACAGAAGAAGGGCTACGGCCGCGGTACCGAGGAGGATCTGGAGCGCTCCGACGTGCAGCAGGACGGACAGCAAGTGCAGCGTCTTGAACAGCACCACCGGCACCGGAAGGGGAGCGAGGGAAGCCATCGCGGCCCATCCAGCAAGGAGCACGCCATCAAACTCGGCCAAACGATCTGCCGGGAGCACCCCAGGGCGTAACATCTCGCGCTGAGATCGTCACCGCATCGACTGGATCAGGCTTCGCTATCGGGATCTCCGACCCCGTGCGCTTTGAGCTTTTCCCAAAGATTCTTCCGCGAGATCCCGAGAAGCTCGGCCGCTTTCGCCTTCTTGCCGTCCACCGAACGCAGCGCCCGGGTCAGGTACTCGCGCTCGAACAACTTGAGTGCATCCTGAAGCGGCCGGATCCCCGGGTCGTCGCTCTCCGCCAGAGTCGGCAACGCCGGACCCGAGATCGCGCTCGGGAGATGATGAAGCTCGATGTTGTCCGAGCGACTCAGCACCACCGCGCGGTGGACGGCGTGCTCGAGCTCCCGCACGTTTCCGGGGAACGGGTACTCGGACAAGGCCGCGAACGCCGAAGGCGAGAGATTCGGGATCGGACGTCCAGGACGGACGTGCTTGCGGAGAAAATGTTCGATGAGGATGGGCAAGTCGCTGCGGCGCTCTCTCAGCGGCGGAATGTGCAGATCGAGAACATTCAAGCGAAAGAAGAGGTCCTCTCGGAAGAGGCCGTCCTGGATCCGCTGCCGGAGATCCCGGTGCGTGGCCGAAAGGATGCGCACATCGGTCTGAACCGTCTGGTTGGTCCCGAGAGGTTCGAAGGTCCCGTCCTGCAAAACCCGCAACAGCTTGGCCTGGGCGGTCATCGGGATTTCGGCCACCTCGTCCAGAAGCAGCGTGCCCCCGCGAGCGGCTTCGAAGCGACCGATGCGCTGGGTGTGGGCCCCCGTGAATGCGCCCTTTTCATGACCGAACAGCTCCGCTTCCAAAAGTGTTTCGGGGAAAGCGGCGCAGTTGACGGCAATGAAAGGACTCGCGCCTCGGGGACTGAGTCGATGGATGGTTCGAGCCACCAGTTCCTTGCCCGTCCCACTCTCGCCGCTGATCAGCACCGGCGCGTCGGAATCTGCCACCGTCTCCATGAGTCGTCCCAGGGCGACCATGCTCGGCGATTGCCCCACGACGAGGCGTATCGGGTCTTGTTGCTCGAGCTCCTCCCGCGCCTGGGCCAGCTGCTTCTGCAGGCTGCGCTGCGCTTCGAGCCGCTCGACCCGCACACGGATCTCGTCGAGATCGAAAGGCTTGAGGATGTAGTCGACCGCACCATCCTTGAGGGCGCGCACCGCATCCTCGACCTCCGCGTACGCGGTCATCAGCAGGAAGTCGGTGTCGGGACAGAGCTCCCGGGTCCTCTCGAAGAGGCTCATTCCGTCCAAGCCCGGCATTCGAATATCGGAGATCACGATGTCGAAACTGTCGGTCTGAAGGCGTTTCCAGGCCTGTTCCCCATCGGAAACGGCCAGCACCGAATGGCCGGCTTCGTCCAGGGCGTCGGAAAGGCTCAGGCGGATGCTCGGCTCGTCGTCCGCGAGCAGGATTCTCAAACTCGGTCTTCCTCCACCACGGGTAACCAGAGCATGGCTACCGTCCCTTGCCCAGGGGACGAATCGAACTCGAGTCGGCCGCCATGGGCATGGGCGACGCTGGTGGTGACGGCCAGGCCGAGTCCAGTACCTTCACCTTCGGGTTTGGTGGAAAAGAAAGGATCAGTGGCTTTCCGCAAGACTTCGTCGGTCATTCCGGAGCCCTGGTCCACGACGGTGATGGCCCGAAACGTATCTTGCGAGGGGCGTTCGCGTCGCGCGGGTCCCGGAGTCTCGTGCGGTCGCAGCTCCACCCGGACCGAGGAATCCTCAGGGGAAGCCTGAACCGCATTCATGAGCAGGTTCATGACGCCCTGAAGCGCCTGCCCTCGGTCTACGCGGAACGTGGCGCGGGTCAGCGCGTCTTCGTCCACCACGATGGCGATCCGGCGCTTCCGCGCGACCGGTGAAACGAGCCGAACACATGCGGAGACCAACTCGAATCCTGAATGGAATCCCCGGTCATTGGGTCGCTGACGGGCGTAGTCGAGCAGGGCCCGAACGGTGTGCTGCATCCGCTCCAGCCCATCTTCCACTGTGTCGAAATACTCGGTCACCCGCTCTTGATTCATTCCGCCTTTCCTCAGGGCCTGCAGACACGCCATCACCCCAGAGAGCGGATTGTTGATCTCGTGGGCGACCCCCGCCGCCAAAAAACCGATGGAAGAGAGCTTCTCGCTCTGGATGAGCTTCGCCTGCTCCTCGCGAATCGTGCGATTCGCGTCCTGGAGCCGAGTCATCGCCTGCTCAAGTTGCTCGAAGTGAAGTCGGTCTTGTTCACGCGCGATGGCCAGTTCGCGGACGGTCCGCTCGAGGGAGGCCTCGGCCAGCTTGCGCTCGGTGATCTCGTACCGGATCGCGATGTATTCTTGAGGTCGGCCTTCACCGTCGATGACCGGGACGATCGTCGTGGCCACCCAGTAAATGCTTCCGTCCTTGGCCCGATTGCGGATGTCGCCTCGCCACACCTGACCGCGACCGATGGTCCTCCACAGATTCTTGAAGAACTCCTTGGGGTGCGCCCCCGAATTCAGCATTCGGTGGTCCTGACCAATCAGCTCCTCGGCGGAGTACTGAGAGATGTCGCAGAAGCGATCATTCACGTAGGTGATGCGTCCACGTCGGTCGGTCACCGCCATGATCGCCGACTGGTCCAAGGCGAATCGATAGACCTCGGCCTGGCGGTCGGGCCCGACCGAGATCGGGGACTCCACTCGGAAGATCGGTTCGCCGAGAAGCAGCACGCCTTCTCGTCCGCCGGAGACCAAGTAGCCTCGCCAGTGGACCTCTCGAAGTCCCTCGGCGGTAGGCACCATGGTGTCGAAGCCGATCCGTCGAACGTGGCTTTCGGATTCCAGCAACAAGGCCCGCGGTTTGATGCCGGCCCGCGTGGACCCGAGCGCGTCGTCTGCGGAGCAGCCCAGCAGCGCTTTGGGACTCACGCCCCGCATGTCCGCAAAGCTCAGGTTCACCTGGTTGACGCGGAGGGACGCATCCAGCTCCACCACCAACGCATCCACCCGGTCCCATGGCGAGTCCATGTCCGTATCCATCTCTCCGCGGCGTCCGCGGATCCATCCCTGGTTTGCAAGAATCAAGGCTACACCGTCCTTGAAAACTGCTGGGCCGGTTGGCCCTGGAGATATGCATCGAACACCATGGCCACATTCCGGACGAAGATCCGGCCGAGATTCGTCAAATCGAGCCGGTCGAACCCGACGTGAACCAGGTCGGCGAATTGGGGCCGGGTGAGCACCTCGAGTTCGGAGGCGAGGGCTTGAACATCGCCCAGCAGCAGCGGCGCGCTAAAATTGCACATGAGACCCTGGATGATCCGTCTCCGGCGCTCGTCGTCTTGGGTTCGCTTCCATCCGCGTTCCGGCTCGAGCTTCCGGGCATCCACCATTCTCCCGTACTCCCTCAGGGTGCTGGGATTCTGGAGAAAGGCGCCCCCCACATCGCTGATGGCGCTGACCCCAAACCCCAGAATGTCCATGTTCCATTGGGTAGAATATCCCTGAAAGTTTCGGCCGAGTCGCCCTTCCCGCTGGGCCATCGCCAAGTCATCGGTCGGGAGCGCGAAGTGGTCCATGCCCACCGGAACGTAGCCCTCCGAGCACATCGCTTCGTATGCCTCGGCGAACAATCCGACCTTTTCCAAACCCACTGGCCGAGGATGACGGGCCAGGGGACGTTGATGGGTTCGGAGGTCCGGCAGAAACGCAAAGGAGTAGATGGCCGCGCGGTCCGGCCGGAGAGCCAGGACCTGCTGAATCGACTGGTACCAACGACCCGGGCGCTGACCGGGCAGTCCGTAGATCAGGTCGAAGTTGACGCTCTTGAACCCGAGTCGCCGGGATGTCTCCACCAGCCGTGGCAGGGCGTCATCGGCGCGGGCCCGACTCACGATTTTGAGAACCTGAGGATCGAAATCTTGGACCCCGAAGGAGATTCGATTGAAGCCGAGCTCGGCGAGGACCTCGAGGTGCGCTTCGCTCGTGACGGTTGGCTCTGCTTCAAGGGCAAACTCCGCCCCCGGTGCCCGCTCGAAGGGCTTCATCAATCCCTTCACCAGGCGCTGGAGCTGCATCGGCCGAAGAAAGGTCGGCGTGCCGCCCCCCAAATGCATCGCCTTGATGGTCACCGGTTCCGACGGCAAGAGTGGCAGGGTGTCTTCCAGCTCCTGGAGCACCCGATCGATGTAGAGCTCAGCTCGGTCTCGGTCTCGCGCGATGACGACGTTGCAGCCGCAGTAGGCACAACGGCGCTCACAGAACGGGATGTGAACATACATTCCTATCCCCTGTCCGACGCGGCAACGCCCCAGAGCGCTCGCGCGATCCGCCGCACCGAATTCCCGGCTCCAGACCGGTACCGTGGGGTAGCTCGTGTATCGAGGTCCGGACACGTCGTAGCGGTTCACGAACGCCTCGTCCACGGCGGGGAAAAATCGGTGAGGCCGCATGGGGAAGCATGAACGCAGGCCGCGTGCCAGGTTTGCGGGCTGCTCAGCTCCTCAGGTTGTCACGTCGGCGAAACACGGCGTTTCCGGGTCGCGACGCATCCAAGTGCGCACAAGCATTGCCGCCAAGGCAACTTTCGCCCACCCTCCGCGCCGTGAATCCTCCGCTCTGGCTGGAGGCCAGTCCGATCGACCGGAAGACGGAGCTGAGGTCTCAACCGGAACGCCTTCGAGAAGCCTGGGCGTCACCCGGTACGAAAGTCTTACGGGTCTGCAAAAACCGGCATGTCATGGACGGCGACGGTCCGGCGCTCTTTGCTCCCCGAGGTGACCTTCCCGCGACGGCGATCCTTCTCGGGGCCCACGAAGACGTGACATATTTCGCGGAGAGCATCGAAGATCCGGAGGGCGCCCCGCTTGCGGATCTTCGCACCGCAGGGCCCCAGCAAAGCGCCGGCATGGCTTCCCTGATGGCGTTGGCCCGGGCCATGACCTGGTGGCACGCCCGACACCGCTACTGCGGAGCCTGTGGGTGCGCCACCACCACGAAAGATGGTGGCTTTCGCCTTCGCTGTGATCGCTGCAGCATCGATCACCATCCACGGGTGGATCCGGCGATGATCGTGCTCGTCACGCGCGGCGACGCTTGTCTTCTCGCTCGGAGCGCCCGCTTTCCTCCCGGGATGTACTCGACGCTCGCGGGCTACGTGGAACCAGGCGAAAGCTTGGAGGATTGCGTTGTGCGCGAAGTCTTCGAGGAGGTCGGGCTTCGGGTGGACGAGGTTCGCTACTTCGGGTCGCAACCCTGGCCGTTTCCTCAGAGTCTCATGCTCGGATTTGTCGCCCGGTCTGTTTCGACCGAACTCACCCTCGACCCTGAGGAGATCGAGGACGCGCGATGGGTGTCTCGAGAGGTCTTGGCGGATGAACGTCGCTGGGAAAACTTTTGGGTTCCTCCGCCCTTCGCCATCGCTCGAAGGCTGATGGAGCACTGGCTATCCGAGTCATGAATCTGTGCGCCGACATCCAGGCACGCTCCAGTTCTCGGGATCCGAAGAGCGCAGGATAGAACGTCACGGCGGCCAAGGAGAAGGGACCCACCTGAATCGCGGCCCAAATGCCCGCATGCATGCACAGTCCGATGGCCAACCATGGCCATCGGAGGTCGAAGCGATTGAGAGCGTTCCGCAATCGCCCTCCGCGCGACGCCGTGAATCGGCAATAGCCCGCCACCAAGAGCACCGGAGCAGAATGCTCCCAATGCCAGCTGAATGCGGTTCCGAGCTGAGTGAAGAGCATGCCCCATTGCATGAAGTCCACGTTGGGGATCCGGCGCCATCCCGGATCCATCAAAATATAGTAGAGGGCCGTATAATTACCTGATGGCATCCAAACAAAGCTCGCCTTTTTGAAGCCGGTCGCGGTGTACATGATCACCAGCTGAAAGACGAAGAGATATCGAGGCCACGCCCTAACCTCTTCTCGACTCGACCACGTCCGATGTCGGAGCCAACAATCCAACGACCACGTCCGTGTACAATCCGAAAATACCAAGAAGAAGGTGCCATTCAGGATCAGCGCATCGTACCCCGCCGTGATGGGTGGATTTAGAGACCGAAGGGCGAACAGGGTGATGGTCAGGCCAAGGGCCGGCAAGGAGCGGCCCAGGCCAACCACCAGCAGTCCACACAGCATGTAATGAACGGCGATCACGGACCAAACGCTTCGAGCCTCCGTGCCCAGCCAACGAAACACGAAATGGCCGCGGAAGAGAGGGACCAGGCCACCATCGACCGGGTTCGCCCAGACCAGGCCGACCACGTCGTGAAGCTGCATCGAGAAAACGTTCCAGAAGCATACCCACGCCATGCCGATTCGCAGGATGGCCAAGGCGCGACCATCTTCTCGCGTCTGGAAGAGCCGCTCGAACCCCCGGATCCAACTCACGGGCGAAACCGCTCCAACTCGTACACGCGCGGCTCCACACGCCGAAACTTGATCCCGTGTCCCTCGAGGTAGCGCTCTGGAGGCGGGATCGGTCCGTGCAAGGCGGTCATTCGAACTCTCTCAGCCCGCGGAAAGTCTTCGGCTGCTCGTTGGGCGATCCAATCCCCCAGGGCGGCGTATCGCGATTCACGCGGTTTGGAGACTGCCTTGTCCACGAACTTCCGCATCCGTTCGTGCTCGAACTGTTTCCAGCGCCAATTGTATTCGGACGATAGTGGTCGAAAGATCGGCACGAAACCTCGAGCATCTCCCGCATCGAGTTCCACCAACAAAATGGTCGTCATTCTGATATTGGGCTGAGAAAACATCCGCCATGACTGGAAAAAGCCTAGCCTTCTCATGAGCCATGAATAAGGCTCACGAGCCTTTCGGATGAAGAATCCATAATTTCGAGCAATCGGCCACAAGAAGTCATCGATATCCTCAGCTGTTACATCGAATCCCAATCGACCGAGGGATTCGCTGATTTTCTGAAACTCCATTTGCGTCTTGTCGGTATCCCAGCGTCGCCGCACCGAAACTTTCTCGGGCCTCGGAAGGCTAAGGACGAAGATCCCGAGCAGCAGGTAGATGAAAGAGGCACGCTGCGCCCATTCGAATGTCGCCTCGAGGAACCGTCGCGCCATTCCCCGCGGTGTACGCCCCCCGCCTTGGACTCTCAAGTCCGAAGCCCTCCGTAGCTCGAAGCGGAGGACGCCGTACCACCCTCATGGCCCGCCGAGTCTCCTCGAGGACCCCAGTCAGAAGAACAGGATGCCCATCGCGAACTCGAGCCCAACCCGAGCGTCATTGAATCGCGTTCCGTCGGCTGCGGTGACGTCTCCGAAGTCCTCCGGAAAGATATCCAACCCGACCGCGAGGCGGAGCCGATCCAGAGCTCCCACGGCCACGAAGGGCTGCAGGACGGCTTGACTGCAGCGGCGAGGATCTTCTTGATCTGCGCGAGGCCGGCACGGGCGGGTTCCACCGGCATCTTCGGTGCTGAGTTGATAACCTCCACGAACGCCCACCGAGAGTTGGAACAATGAACCGGTCAGCGGAGGAATCACCAGCTCTGGTCCGACCAAGAAGCCGGCAGCGAGGAAGTCGGGCCCGGGGGCGAATGGAGACGTCCATCCATCCAAGCTGATGGCGGCCTGGGTCCGAAACCATGACCGCCACCGTTCGAACGGTGCCCAGAGGAGAACGCTGTCGAACGTCGTACCGATGAGAAGTCCCAGCTGGATCGGGGGCAGTTCATACGCGAGTTGGTTGGCCAGCACGCGGCCTCCCGACTCGAGCAAGGTCTGATTCAGGCTCCCACTCTGGGCACTCGCGAAATCCTCGAGGGCCGCGAGCAGCCGACTCCGGATCTTGGCCTCACCTCGCTGCGCTTCGGTCCGCGACAAGCCAAGGTCTCGAAACTCGAAGCCGTAGGCTTCGAGCCTGCGCATCGCGTAGTTGAAATGCCACTCTCCGCTCCCTCGACCGCGGTCTTCTGGTCGCTCACCCCCCAAGATGAAGGGCGGTGGCTCCCCCTGGGCCGCGGATTTACAAGATTCATGCGGCGCCAACAACGGAACATCGTCGTGCCTTCGGCACTGATCCCACAAACGGTCCAGGCTGGTCTGCAGGAGAATCCGGAAGTTTCTCAATTCGTCACCCTCACAGGCGGACCGAAGAGATGGTTCGCCTTCTTCGAGCCAACCCAGCAAACAAGCGAAAGGCTTCCAGGAGCCTCGGACCTCTTCCCGCTTCATTTCCACCGGGAGGTCCTCCAGACCGATATCCAAAAAGCGATAGGCGTCATACATACCGAGGAAAAAGTCGTAGACTCTGAAGTCTCTCTCGAAGAAGCCCATGAAAGCGTAAAGAGGGTCGCCGGCGCTCGGATAGTATCGGTAGCTGATCTCCATGAGCTCTGTGAGCTGCGCTTTGTCTTCGGCCAGCGTGTAGAGTTCCTTGGACCGAGCTGCCGCGATGAAGTTGGTGAACAAAGTGCCCGCTACGTACACCGCGTCTCCGGCTTTCGACATCTCCGTGACCGGCTCTTCCAACGGATACACCGTCAGGCTCGGGTCTAGGTACATGTACTGAAGCTCCGAGTATCTCGCTCTACGGTCCGTCCATCCTGAAATGGAGAGGTCTCGCCATACCGGTCGGCCGAGGCCGTCGGTGCGCAGTCCCGATTGCGCAATCTCGACCGCGAGTCGGAGCGGACTGTTGTCGAGAACCCCTCCATCGACGAACAGGTCCGAGCGCTTTGGCTCGGGACACTCGAGTTTCCGATAGGGAACGTAAGACTGCCCATCTGGTGGGTCCGTGAGGCAGTACGAAATCCATTGTGGCGGAAATGCCAGCGGGAAAGCCATTGAAGCGAATATCAAGGTTCGAAATCGTTCGAAGTTCCTCCGCGCTTCGCCCAAACTCCGCCCCTCTTCGAACGGCAATACAGGTTGCTCGACGTCGCCGTATGGGTCGACATAGTTGAGAAACTCGGGTGGCTGACCGGGCCCTCGTCCTCGGACCCGCACGGCGAACTTCTCCTCCTGCCGCGGGATCCTCAGCCCCTGCTGCAGCTGGACCTGGTGAATCTGTAGCCGTGTCGTAGTCACCCCGAGAACGAAGTCGCAGGTGTCTGGAAGTCCTCGAACCAACTCGTTCCAGATCATCTCGGTCGCACGAAGGACCGGACGCCGTGTAAACAGTCCATCCCTGCGAACCTGTTCGGGATCATGCAGTCGATCGAACCCGACCGGGATCCATGTCTTCCAAGCCAGGCTTTCGTGGGGATCGAGAACCGGACCTCGGCACATGGAGATGCCGGCCAGAAAAGCATTGGCGCTCCCCGCAGACGCTCCGGTCATCAGGGGAACCGGGACCGCCCCCTGCTTGAGGACCTCGGTATAGAGATAGAGGAACCCGGCTTGATAGGCGCCCAAAGAGACGCCCCCGCTCACGACGATGGAGCGGCCCAGCGCCCCAGAGTCAGGGCGCTGTTCCGTCGAAGCCGGTTCGCCGTTTGCCGCCCCTTCCGAGAGCAGCAATCCCAACAGCATCGTCGATGCCCACACCGGTGGACCTGACCGGATGGTCCGCTCGGGAGCAAGTCAGCAGAGGTCCTTCGAGAACCGAGCCGAGTCGCCTGCGTCGTCTGGGCTTGCCCGCGGAACGGTTGAGCGATCTCGTTCGATCTGTGTAGGTTCCGGAACAAGGTCGATGGGCTTTGACCGGCCCATCGACGCTCCGAGGCAACCGTGGCAGGGGGAACCATTGTGGTCGTCGGTCGGGGCGGCCCCGAGCGTCTCGACCGGGTCGAAGCCCTCACCGAGGCCGGCCATCGAGTCGTGGAGGCCCAGACCGGCGAAGACGTGTTTTCGGCCTGGCCAGAGGTGGTCATCGTCGACCCGGCGCTCGATCCCGCCCAGGAGCCCCTGGATGTGGAAGCGTGGTGTGGCCGGTTTCGCGACGACCCGGCCGGTCGCGGCATCCCCATCCTCCAGCTGGGCGGCACGAGCCGGTGTGCACTGGCGGACGCCCATCTCCAACGTTCGGCATCGGGTTCCGATGTGCTTTCGGTGGTGGCCTCCCTGGTTCGCATGCGCCGAGCCGAGGAAGCGGCGTCCCGTCTCAAGCTCGAGTGGGAGCACACCTTCTCCACGTTGACTGAGGCGGTGGGCATCATTCAGGACGACGGCCGATTGACCTGCGCCAATCCGTCCATGCAAGCGCTGCTGCAGTTCGACTGCGAGCGCGTCCTCGATCTCGACGAGTTGCTCGACGCGATGCTTCCGAAGGGCCTTGCGTCGATGGTTTCCGAAGTGCGGGAGAGCAAGCATTCTCAAACCGAGATCATCGAACATGGGAGTCGATGTTTTCGCATGACGTTCAACCCCATCCTCGTCGAGGGGCGGGTCGATCGAGTGGTGGTGGTGGCAACCGATGTGACGGACCAGATGGCCCTTCGTCGAGAGCAGCACCTTCACGCAGAAGAGCTCACCGCGGACGCCCGACGGAAGGACGAATTCCTCGCCATGCTGGCCCATGAGCTTCGGAACCCACTTCACGCGGTGAGTACCGCCATACGGGTGCAAGAGCGGATCGGAGCCCAGGACGAGCGAAACGTCGCCCTCCGCCGCACGATCACGAGGCAGATCGGCAACCTGTCCCGGATGGTCGATGACCTCCTCAATGTCTCTCGGCTCACGCAAGGCAAGATCTCCCTTCAGCGCCGCCCGGTGGACCTTCGTGCATGCGTGGAGGACGCACTTTCAGTGATGAGGCCTCACGCCGACGCTCGCAATCAGACGATCCATTGGAACCCACCTCGGACGGAGGCGATGGTTCATGCAGACAGCCTGCGCGTCGAGCAGGCCCTCAGCAACATGCTGGGAAATGCGATCAAGTATTCTCCCGAAGGGAGCCCGGTGGAGGTCGTCTTGCACAGGGAAGGCTCCCATGCCTTGATCCGGGTCAGAGACCGCGGAATCGGTATCCCGGCCGAGATGCTGGAAGCGGTGTTCGAACTGTTCGTCCAAGGAGAGCAAAGCCTCGAACGCTCTCAGGGTGGACTGGGCATTGGCCTCACGGTGTCGAGAGCTCTGGCACAAATGCACGGAGGCAACCTCGAGGTCGACAGCGAAGGTCTCGGTCGAGGATCGACGTTCACGCTCCGCCTTCCCGCCCTCGCAGGCGAGCGGCATGGACCACGTGTACCGTCCGTGGATTCGGCCGATGCGAGGTCCCTGTCGGTGCTGGTGGTGGAGGACAAAGAAGACGCCCTTTTCCTCTTGAGATCCCTTCTGGACACCTTGGGTCATACGGTGACCGAGGCCCGAGACGGCTGGGAAGCCAGGGAGAAGCTTCTCCAGGAGCCGCTGGACGTCGCCCTCATCGACATCGGCCTTCCGGGGTTGAACGGCTTTCAGGTGGTGGAGAGCTTCTGGAATGACCACCGCGGCCCGGGCCCGCTCCTGGTGGCCCTCAGCGGGTACGGCCAGATCAAGGACCGAGAACGCGCCCTGAGGTCCGGATTCGACGATTACCTGGTCAAACCGGTTCAGCTGGAGATGCTGCGGCGGATCCTGGCACCAAAAGATCCGGCATTGCCATCGAGTGGCGCTGCAACGTTGCCATGATTGCGGATTTCGGTAGTGTCCCCGGCGATGCTGAGGCCCGTCCTTCAGTGCAAGATTCACATGGCGACGGTGACGGGCGCCCGGCCCGACTACGTCGGTTCCATTACGATTGACCGCAATCTTCTCGAAGCCGCCGGACTACGGGTGAACGATTGGGTACTTGTTGCCAACTGCCGTTCAGGCGCTCGGCTCGAAACGTACGTGTTCGAAGGCGAAGCCGGTTCGGGGTCGATCGAACTCAACGGTGCTGCAGCGCATCACGTTCAAGTACGGGATCAGGTGATCATCATGCACTCGGCTCTGGTGACCGATGACGAGTATCGCGCGCATCGGCCCTTGGTCGTTCTCACCACGCCCGAGAATCGAGTCCGAGAGGTTCTTCGGTATGACCCCGGCCCCGCACCGCGTTGAACCGAACGCTTCGCTTTACCCGTTCGACAGGCCGTCGTACTCCTTCCGCGCCGACATGAAGACCAAGTCTCACGACCTGCGTGGCGTGCCCTCCTCTTACCAGGGTAAGGCGCCGGCGATGGATGCTCAGCGGGTCTATCGTTTGATGGTCACCGCCCGTGCGCTGGAGGAGCGTCTCATCAAGATGTCCAAGTCGAGCGACGGCTACTTTTGGATCGGAGGCCCTGGAGAGGAAGCGTTCAATATCCCGCTCGGGCTTTTGGTGCACAAGGGCCGAGGCCCAGCCTACGACTATCTTCACTTGCACTACCGAAGCTCTGCCATCCTCCTCGCCATGGGAGCCGAGCCGAAGGATTTCATCCGCCAGATGGCTTCGAAGGCGACCGACCCCTTTTCGGCCGGGCGCAACTTCATCAACCACCCCGCGGTGGCTGATTGGAACGTCATGCCCGGCTCTTCCACGATAGAGACCCAATATTCCGTCGCACCGGGTACAGCGCTTGCGCAGCTCCGCCACGGGGGCAAGGGCATGACCATCGTGAACGGCGGCGATGCGGGGACTGCGGAAGGCGATTTTGCCACCTGTCTCAACTGGTCGAGTCGACCGGGTCGGGAGCTTCCGATTTTGATCCTGGTGGTGAACAACAAGTTCGGAATCTCCACGCCGTTCGACGAAGTCCACGGGGACCGGATCATCGTCCGTCGGGCCGAACCGTTCGGGATACGATGGGACGTGGTGGACGGCAACGACCCCGAGGCCAGTTGGGCGAAGCTGTGGGAGGCCAGCCAATATGTCCGAAACGAACGTCGTCCATTCGCTCTCGAAGCATTCGTGTCCCGACTTCACGGCCATTCGTCATCATCCGGAGGGGCGCGCGTGGACCACGAACCGGATCCACTGACGATGTTCGAGGAGAAGCTCGTCCATGAAGGACATCTGTCCGCGGAACGGGCTCGAGAACTGAAGGGCGAAGCCGCGAAAGAGATGCTTGCCCTCCTGTCAGAGGTCCGGAAAGAGCCAGGCCCCTCGCCTGAGTCCATCTTCGACCACACCTTCGTGGAGTCTTGAGCATGGCAAACATCGCACAAGCCATCCGAATGGCGCTTCACCGGGGCGAGACCGAGCTCGGCGTCACCGACATCTTCGGTGAAGACGTCGGCCCGCCGCTGGGCGGCGTCTTCACCTGTACCCAAGGCCTCGAGACCGCGTGGAACTCGCCGCTCGACGAACGAGGGATCATCGGCACATCGTTCGGACTCGCGTTAGCGGGGTGCCGAAACGTGGCCGAGATCCAATTCTGCGACTACATCTACAATACGATCGATCTCTTGAAACTCGTGGGCAGCGCGCGGTGGTCTTCGGCCGGTCAATTCAATTGCCCGCTGGTGATCATGACGCCGGTTGGGTCCGGCATTCACGGGTCCTTGTACCACTCCCATAGTTTTGACGCGATCATGACCCATATTCCCGGGTGGAAGGTGGTTTTGCCATCCACTCCCATCGATTGTTACGGACTGATGGTCTCGGCCATCAAGGACCCCAATCCGGTCATGTTTCTGTATCCGAAAGCCCTCATTCGCACGCCTGGCCAGGAAAAGATTCCGGGCGAACCAGCCGACGCAAGAGAGCTTTCCAAGATGATCGATGCGCCTCTAGGCTCCGCTCGGAGCGGATGGAAAGCGCAATGGCCAGACCTGACGGAGTATGAGATTCCGATCGGAAAGGCCAAAGTCCTTCGCGAGGGCTCCGACGTCACCTTGGTGACCTATGGCCGCACCGCGCCGCTGAGCGTCGCGGCCGCCGATGCCCTGGCGGAAGAAGATGTCACCGTGGAGGTCATCGACCTTCGGAGCCTCCAACCTTACGATTGGGAAACGATTCGGGATTCCGTTCGCAAGACCGGCCGCTTCCTTCAGGTGAACGAAGACACAGAGGTCACCAATTTCGGCGAGCACTTGGTTCGTCGGGTGACAGAGGAGTTGTTCTTCGAGCTGGAGGCGCCTCCCAAAATGGTCGCCGGCAAGAATACACCTGGCGTTGGGCTGGCCTGGGATCTGGAGCGCAACCAAGTCCCGCAGAAAGAAGACATTCAGTCCGCCCTTCGTTCCCTCGCCTACACCTTCGCATGAGCCAACCCTTCCAGCTTCATCCGGTCCCACGCATTCCACCGGACGCATTCCTGCGTCTAGCGCAGGCCGCCCAACTTCACTTGCGTCTCCCGTTCCCTCGTCAGCGCTTTCGTTTGGGAATGATCGAGCGAGAATGGTTCGGCGCTCGCGTGCTCGACGTCGAGTTGACCATTCGGGCTGGACTCATCGAGCGCGGGACCGCCCGGTCCCGTATCGAGCCAGAGCTCAGCCTTCCGCTAGGCATGGGTGTTCGTGGTCTTCGTTTGAATGGCGGCGGCGATTTCGTTCTGGAAATCTCGGGCCTGGGGGAAGTCAACCTCAACCGCTTGGTCCCGCTCCTGCCTAGGATACCTGGGGATCCCGTGGAGCTCTGGCTCGGTCTCGAACCACGGCTGCCGCGCACGACGGATGGCGGCCGTCGCAAAACGGTGGCGGACGCGGCCACACACGACGCGGGCGCTGGATTGGAGCTCAGGGTGGAGGATTTGACGCCGTTTCCGCAGGCGCGCCTGGATCTCGGTCCGGCCGGTTTCTTGATCCTTTCGGAGCAGACCCGAATCGACCTCGTACTTCGTGGCAAGGATCTCGAAGTCGAGGGACATCTAGTCCTCGAGGATGGTCAGCTCAGTGGCCCGAACCTGGAGCTGTCAGGCTTGAGCGGATCTGCGTCGGTGACCTGGAAGAAGCGAGGAGAAAGCCTGCTCGAAATTTCCGACCTGGACCTGGGTCTCCGCTCTTTTCAAATGACGGGCCCCGTCGACGTGGCGCTCGAGAACGGTCGCCTCGAGATCCCGGCTTTTCGTTCCACCTCGAATGCTCAGAACGGCACCTTTTCCTTATCGGGGGGCTTTTCGACCCGAAAGCACGGGAAGTGGAGGGTGGCGGACGGGACTCTGAGCCTGAAGGGGGTCCTGTCTCACCGCTCTGGAGAAGGACTCGTAGTCGAATCGGTGTACTTGACCGCGGGCGAGCCCGATGACGCCTGAGCGCTACCTTGTGCCTGGAATAGCCCGACGCGAAGGCCGTCGCCGAAAGGCGATGGGGTCATCGAAAAGGTATACGTTTCGCACCCGCGGAACAGAGTTGGCCCTGACCGCCGGCCGAGCCCGACCTCGAACCCGCCGGCGCCAGCTTGAATGCGCTCCGGGGGTCAGGAGGCCGCCACGTGCGGGGTGCCGAACACGGAACCGCGGGCTCGGTCTACAATCGCCTGAACCGCGGGATGCTTGATTCGACGCTCCACCGTGATGGCGTAGACGCGTTCCACGACCTCGGTCGCCTCACCCAGGGCATGGCAGCCGTAGACACGACGAATGTCCTCTTCCAGGGATGTGGGGGCGATGAACAAACCTTCGCCTTTCATGCCGAATTGCTTGAGGAGAGCACTGTCCTCGAATTCCGCCACCACGTGCACCTTCGTCCCGAGACTGTCGAGCCACTGCTCCAAGGAGCGGCGAACCGGCACGTTTTCACCCGGGAGGAGAAAGGGTGCGCCGTCGAGGGAGCGGGGCCAGTGCGGCCGATATCGCTCCACCAGAGCCGGGGTCCCGAACACCGTCATCGTGGTTTCGCCCAAGACGTGATTGAACGCTCGGATCCGGGTGCGTCCGGATATCGGCTCGTCGGAAAGGACCATGTCGAAGCCGCGCAAAGAGAGCTCCGCCAGCAGGCGCTCGGTTTTGTCACCCCGACAGATCAGCTGCGTCTCGGGCTCGATATGGAGGACCGGCTCGAGGATGTGATGCACCAATGTCTTGGGAAGTCCGTCGGCGACGCCAACGTGGAGTCGGGTCGGTCTCCCGGACGGGCGTCCCCGCAGCATGTCCATCAGCTCCTGCCCAGTGGTGAAGATATCGCTCGCGTACCGAAATACGACTTCCCCGGTTTCGGTCATCACCAAGGATCGGCCATCCCGCCGGAAGAGCTTCTCCCCGAGGGTCTCCTCCAGCGCGCGAATTTGTCCGCTGATGGTGGGCTGCGCGAGACCCAGCTCTTCGCTGGCCTTGGCGATGCTTCCACGTCGTCCCACCGTCCAGAAGTAGAGCAAGTGATGATAGTTCAGCCATTCCATGGGGTGCCCTCCCGCACGTTGTTGCCAGCAGTCATGGAAGAGAGAGGACCACAGTCGACGCATCGATTCAACCTAATCCATATTGCCGATTATGCTGGATTTCCGAGGTATGCTCCTGCATGGGATTTGGCGTGAAGGGCAGTGATTCCAACCAGCTGGCGTGGGCCGAGCTGATGACCAAATGGACCGGTGCGCCGTTTCATCCGGAGCCCTGCCGTCGCGCGATCGCCGAGATTCCGTCCCCCGAAGCGGGCCCGGAGGTCGTGTCGACGTTCCTCGACCGGCTGGGGTTTGGGATCCAGTCCCTCGGAGACTCCGCAAACGCCGCGGTCAACATGGTGGCGAAGGAGCATCCGGTGGTGTGGTGGGACGGCCCCCAGCAGAAGCTCGAACTGTGGGTGGCTCGGCGCCGGGACAAGGTTCGTGTCGTGTGTCCCGGACATCCGCCCCGCTGGCGGCAAGTTCCGGGCCCCGATGAGGTCAGTGGCTCGAGCGCCTGGGCGATATCACCGCAACCCGTGATCAAGGGCTGGCCGAAGGAGGGGCCTCTCCGACGGCTCCTCGCCCTACTCCGACTGGAACGAGCCGATCTCCAGGTGGTCTTGATCTACGCGTTGGTCTCGGGGGTCTTGACCCTGACGACGCCCATCGCGCTTCAGGCTCTGATCGGTACTTTGCGACTCGGCACGCTGCTCCAGCCGCTGGTGGTTCTGACGACCCTTCTGGTGGTGGCCCTCGGACTTCTCGCAGTGCTCCGGGCCCTCGAGATCCATCTCGTCGAGATACTCCAGCGTCGTCTCATGGTTCGGGTGGTGTCTGACCTGTCTCACCGTCTCGTGCTGGCGGATGTGGAGGGCCTCAGGGCCAAGGGCGGACCGAATCTGCTGAACCGATTCTTCGACCTCTTTTTGATCCACAAGTCGCTTTCGTTCCTTCTGCTGGACGGACTCGACTTGGTCCTCGGGACGATCATCGGTCTCCTGCTCTTGGCGTTCTACCACCCCCTACTCTTGGCCTTCGACGTCTTTTTGATGACGTCACTCTTCATCCTCCTGTTCTTCCCGGCTCGAAAAGGCTTGGTCACGGGGGTCAAGGAATCCAAAGCGAAACACCGTTTGGCCGAGTGGCTCGAGCAGCTGGCTTCAGAGAATCCGGTCTTTCGGTCGTCGGTCGGGCGGCGGTGGGCCCGTGACCGAATCGACGGCTACTCTCGCGACTATCTTCAATACCGTTCAACCCACTTCCGGGTGCTGATGACCCAGACGATCGGAGCCCTTACGCTGCAGGCGGTGGCGAGCGGCGCTCTGCTGGGCCTGGGCGGTTGGTTGGTCATGCAAGGTCAATTGACCTTGGGTCAGCTGGTAGCGGCCGAGCTCATCGTGACCACCGTCATGGCTTCGGTCGCGAAGGTTGGAAAACACCTCGAGACTTTTTACGACCTGGTGGCCTCTTCGGACAAACTCGGCCAGTTGCTGGAACTCGACTTCGACGAGGGCCGTGGTCATGTGCCCCAGATCCAGCCGTCTGCTCGTCTTCGGTTCGAGGACTTGGCGGTGGTCCGTGGCTCCAGGGTCCTCGTCTCGAACCTCAATCTCGAACTCGCTCCCGGCGACCGGATCTCCATTGTTGGCCGATCCGGATCCGGCAAAACCACCTTGGCCGAGTCCTTGTTCGAAGCGTCTTTGCGCGGTGATGGACGGATCATTTACGGCGATCTCGACGTCCAGCGTTTCGACAAGACCTGGCTGCGTGACCAGGTTGCCATGATCGGCGATGAGGGTTGGTTGCGAGCGAGTCTCCGCGAAAACTTACGCATGGGCCACGCCGTAGAACCCTCGGAGCTCGACGCCGTGCTGGAGCAGGTGGGCCTCTCGGAGGCCATCAACAAACTGCCGGCGGGACTCGAAACCGTCCTCGACCCTCGAGGGCGCCCATTGTCCGCCATTGAGGCGGTTCGACTTTTGGTCGCGAGAGCCCTGCTCGAGCGCCCACCCATCGTGATTGTCGATGGCGTGTTCGATCTTTTGCCTGCCGACGAGTGTGAACAGCTTCTCGGCTTGCTCGCCGCTCCCGACCGAATCACTATCCATCTCACGACGTCATGGGAGAGAGCGCGCCGAAGCCCGAGGCTCTTGAATTTGAGCCCGTCCGACGAAACCGCGGAGGTGATATCGTGCTGATGCGACGGAGCTTCGCGCCGCTCGCGCTGCGCGAGGAACTGTCCGTCACGCGGATGGTTCCGCATCCGAAGGATCCGAAGCCGCTGGCCCTCGGCCTGTTGGCCATGCTGGTGGCCATTCCCCTCGCCCTGGCGCTCATACCCTGGGTCCAGACGGTGACCGGCAGTGGCCGAGTGATCGCTTTCGGTCCGGTCGAACGCGAGCAAACCGTCGACTCTCCGGTGAAGGGGCGGGTCTCTCGCTGGCTCGTCTCGGAAGGTACCGCGGTGAGCCCGGGTGATCCGTTGGTCGAGGTCTTGGACAACGACCCAGAGCTCAGCGCCCGTTTGCAAGAGCAGGTGAACGCACAGGAGGCCAAGGTCGAGGCCCTCACCTCCAACTACGACGCCCTCGTCGGTCAGGTTGAAGCGCTCCGCGCCGCGAGAGCCGCCGCCGTAGGGGCCGCCACCGCCAAGGTCAGACAAACGGAGCAGAAGCTTCGCGCCGCAAATCAGAAGCTGAAAGCCACTCAAAACGCTTACGACGTCGCCGAACTGCAGGCCAAGAGGATCGAATCGCTGCGGGTCGAGGGGCTCGCATCGGAACGGGATCTCGATCTGGCAAAACTCAGTCTTCGCAAAGCGACTGCCGATCTCGAATCAGACCGAGCTGCGGTCGAGGAGGCCAGGGCCGCCGTGCGCGAAGCCGAAGGGAACCTTGGAACCAAGGCTGCGGACATCGACGCGAAGATCGCGGAAGTTGTGGCCAAGGGGGAGAAGGTTCGGTCCGATCGAGAGGAAGCCAAGACCAAGCTTGCCTACGCTCGCATCGAGTTCTCCCGTAAAGGAGACCGGATCGTCCGTGCGCCTCGGTCGGGCACGGTGCTCCGGCTGCTGGTGCTCGAAGGTCAGGACCAAGTGAAAGAGGGAGATCCGTTGGCCGTATTGGTTCCGAACACCGAGCGCCGCGCGGTCGAGCTCTTCTTGGACGGCAACGATGCCGCCTGGGTGGATCCGGGCCGCAAAGTACGCATCCAGTTCGAAGGATGGCCTGCCGTCCAATTCGGCGGCTGGCCGGGGGCAGCCATGGGAACTTTTGGGGGCGTGGTCTCGTTCTTGGACGCGACCGACGACGGCCAGGGAAACTTCCGCCTCGTGGTGGAACCCGACCCGGAGGACGCCCCTTGGCCTGGTCCGATGCAATTGCGCCAAGGAGTCCGTGCCAAGGGCTGGGTGCTTTTGGACACCGTCACTTTGGGTTATGAAGCTTGGCGTCAATTGAACGGATTCCCACCGGAGACCGCTCGGAGCAAAGCTCCGGCCCCGAAAGTCAAGCCGAGTTTCAAATGATCCCCTACATACTGACCTGTCTCACCTCCCAAGCCACGCTGTTTGGGGGGACCGGAACCTCTACGCCCGCGGTCATCGAGGTGCGGGCCATGGCCCGTCGACAGGGCGACCTGCCGGAGCTTCCTCCCGTCGATGAGCTCGGCGATCCCCTCAAGCTGCAAGACGTCCTTCGCTCGGTCCGAGATGCCCATCCCGCCCTCATCGAGTCGATGTTCGTGGCGCGCGCCGCTGCCGGGAAAGCGTTGTCCGCGCGGGGCCACTTCGATCCTCGGCTGAAGCTGGACGCCAACAGTACCGCGATCGGCTACTACGACCTCACCACGTACAACCTGGAGGTCCGTCAGAACACGCCTCTTTGGGGAGCGGAGTTCTATGCCGGGTACCGCCTGGGCCGGGAAGGCGACGAAGATATCTCACCCTACGACGAGGAGATCGAGACCCTCGATGATGGTGAGTTTCGGGTCGGACTGGTGCTCCCGATCTATCGAAACGGACCCATCGACGCGGGCCGGGCCGAGATCCGACAGACCCGGGCCGCCCAGCGAGAGGCCGAGGCAGGGGTACGGGTTCAGCGCTTGACCCTGGCCCTTCAAGCGGTCGCGGCTTACTGGACCTGGGTCTCCTCCGAGCAAAAGTATCGAGTCCTCTACGAGCTGGCTCAGATCGCACGGCTTCGGGACCAAGCCGTAAAGCGCCGGATCGACGAAGGTACGTTCGCCGAGCTCGAGCGGGCGGAAAGCATGCGAGCGATTCTGGACCGTGAAAACGAGGCGTGGAAGATGTGGCAGAAGACGCGAGAAGCCGCCCTGAAGCTTTCCCTCTTCCTCCGAGACGAGGAAGGACGACCGGTGGTGATCGGTCCCGACCGTTCGTTCGGACGTCTTTCCCCGATTTCCTACTCGATCCCCGAAACGGACATCGACGTCGCCCTCGAGAAGCGACCCGAAATGGAAGTCCTCAACCAGAAGCTGGTGAAAGCGGAGGTCGAGGTCACCTTCTTGAGAAACCAGTGGGCGCCTGAACTCGACGTAAAGATGGAGTATTCGAAGGACATCGGTTCCCTACCCCTGGACGAGCCGGGCGAGCAGGGTCCAGATGCTCCTCCAGGCTTTCCGACCACCGACCGGTTCCAGATTCTGAACGAAACGGTGTTCAAGGTGGGGCTGGCATTGAAAGCGCCTCTTCTCTTGCGCAAAGACGGGGGGAAGTTCCGAGAAGCGCAAGGTAAGTTGTCCGCACTCCAACGCGAGGTCCAGTTCAAGCGGGAGAAGCTCAGAAACCAGCTGGCTCGACTGCGCTTCAGCATCTTGGCGCTTCAGGGGCGCGCCGTGGTCGCGGCGGAGAACCAGCGCGCGGCAGAGCTGGCAGCGCAAGCAGAACGGAGGCGGTTCGAAATCGGCACGACGGACCTGTTCCAGGTGTTCCTACGAGAATCGGTGGCCGGTGAGGCCGCGCTCAAGGCCATCGACGCCATCGCCGCTCAGCGAGCGGCCACCACCGCGTGGCAGTTTGCGACGTGCCAGGCGTCCATCGTCGCGGGCCTGCCGTCTTGTTGACGGCCCACGACGAAACGAAAAGAGTCCGGAGCCGCAGTTGAAATCGGCTGGCCGATTCGGCTTACTTCGAAGGTGCCGGGCCACCAGCTCGTGATCGAAGCCGAGGGTCGGCCGTCGGTTCACGTGCGGCTGGACGGGCTTCGCACCTCCATCGGGTCCGACCCGAGCTGTGACGTGATGATCCCGGCTTCCGGCGTGCCTCCGCTCGCAGGCTGGTTGGTGCCTGACGGGGGCACGTGGGTCCTCAGGGCGGGCGACCAGATCGTGCACCACGCCGATGGTCCCTGGAAGCTCGGACCGTATCGGCTACGGGTGGCGCCTTTCTCGGGTGCCAACACCGGCGGAACTCGGCTCCTTCCGAATGACGGCCCGGGAGACCGGCTTCCGGCCCTCGAGCTGTTCGCGGTGGGTCGCCGGACCACGCTACGAGCCGGCCAGACCCTTTCTTTCGGCCAAGACCCGAGCAACGACTGGGTCCTCGAAGACGCTTTCGCCTCCGGCTTCCACTGCCGTGTGCTGAGAAAAGGAGACGTGTGGTTCGTAGACGACCTCGGCTCGACCAACGGTACCCGACTCAACGGGCTGAGGGTGAACTCCGCCGAGCTCCCCGCCCGCGGGCGACTGATTCTGGGCCAAACCGAGGTCGATTTTCGCATCCGTCGGCCACTCGAGTCGGACCGAGTCTTCGGGATGGTGGGCAAAGGCCCGGCCATGCAAGATCTCTTTCACAGCTTGCCTCGCATGGCCGCGAGTAGTGAGCCGGTGCTGGTCACGGCGGAAACGGGGTGCGGGAAGGAGCTGGTGGCGCAAGCGCTCCACGCAGAATCAGGCCGCACGGGCCCCTTTCTCGCTCTCAACTGCGGGGCCTTCTCCAGTCAGCTCATCGAATCCGAGCTCTTCGGCCACGTCAAAGGAGCTTTCACCGGCGCACTGACCGACAAGAAAGGGGCGTTCGAAGCTGCAACCGACGGCACGCTCTTTCTGGATGAAGTCGGGGAGCTTCCGCTAGAGCTTCAGCCTAAGCTGCTCCGGGTTCTGGAGAGCTGGACCGTTCGCCCGGTAGGCGGGTTGACCGAGATTCCGGTTCGCCCCCGGATCGTGGCGGCGACGCATCAGAATCTGGAAGAACGGGTCGCGGAGGGCCAGTTCCGAGAGGATCTCTTTCATCGCCTGTTCGTTCTGTCGTTGAGCATTCCACCGCTCCGGAAGCGAAAAGAAGATATTCTTCCTCTGGCCTACACCTTTCTCGAAGCGCAAGAAGAAGGTCCTCGGTCCTTCTCCGCCGAAGCCGAACGCCAGATGTTGGAGCACGACTGGCCGGGCAACGTTCGAGAACTCCGAAACGTGGTGATTCGGGCCCTTTTCGCCTGTCACGGACACCATATCCAAGCCGAGCATCTTCGATTTGCCGGGGACACATTCGGTTCTCGTCGGTCGAAACACCCCGACGACGAGCGTGCTCGAATGCTCGACGCCCTTACCCGCTCCGGCGGCAATCGGTCGGAAGCCGCGCGGCTTCTCGGCGTATCAAAGAGCACCTTTTTCGATCGACTCAAGCGCTACGGACTGCATGAATCGATATAGCCCTGCTACGTTCAGCTTCATGAACGAGCTCGTCACTCAATCTCTGGACATCTTTAGTCGTCGCGTAACGGAGAAGCTGATCGCTTGGTACGAACATTTGGTGGGACTCTTGCCCAACTTTGTCGTCGCTATCCTGGTCATCATTCTGACCTGGCTGATTGCTCGAATCACCAGACGATTGGCCGAAAAGGCTTTATCGCGAATCGGCATCGCCCGAGTCATCACCGAAGCGGGCGCGGCGGCACTCTACTACAGCATCTTCGTCATCGGGCTCTTCGTCGCCTTGGAGACACTGCAGCTCAACAAGGCGGTCACGTCACTACTGGCCGGCGCCGGGGTCATCGGTTTGGCCCTGAGCTTCGCCTTTCAAGACCTGGTGACAAACTTCGTTTCCGGCCTATTCATCACGATTCAACGGCCCCTGGTCTACGGAGACTTGGTCCGAACCAATCAGTACCTCGGTCACGTCGACCGGATAGGACTCCGGAGTGTGACCCTCCGCGATCTCGACGGGCAACACGTCGTGATTCCCTCGAAGGATATCTTTCAAAATCCCCTGACCAACTTCAGCACCAGTCCAGAGCGTCGCGTGAACCTGGAAGTCGGAGTCAGCTATGCATCGGACCTCGAATTGGTCAAACGCATCACCACGGAGGCAGTGTCTTCGCTCTCGGTCATCGATCCACGCCGTCCGGTCAATGTTCAGTATGCCGGATTTGGAGACAGCTCGATCGACTTCATTTGTCGATTTTGGATCGGCTCCAGCGAAGAGATGGCAGTTCTCGAGGCACGGAGCCTAGCCATCATCGCCATCAAGAAGACCTTCGACGCACACGACATCACGATTCCGTTTCCGATTCGAACATTGGACTTCGGCATCAAGGGGGGACAGCGTCTCGACGAAATGTTGCCCGAACAAACCGCGGCATGATTCACAGGCCGAAGTCTGGGGACGACCGAAACTCCAACCAGCCGCCATTCGGATGCGGAAAGGCGATCCGACAGGCGTGAAGACGCAGGCCGCCTGGGTCCGGGTCACCATAGAGGCCATCACCTAGGATGGGACACCCGAGACCTTGCGGATGAGCGGCATGGATGCGGAGTTGATGCGTCCTACCGGTGTGGGGAATGAACTCGACCCAAGCTCTTCCTCGTGAAGTGGAAAGGACGCGATATTGAGTTGAGCCAAGTTTCCCGAAGATTGGGTCCACCACCTGTCGGGGCCTGTTTTGGGGATCGAGTCGAGTGCGGAGCTCGATCTGACCTCGTGCGGGTTGAGGGACCCCCTCCACCACTGCGTGGTACATCTTGGAGACGCGACGCTCCATGAAGGCTTTCTGGAGCGCGCGAAGGGCTTCCAGATCTTTGGCCGCGATGATCAGGCCGCCGGTCGCTTGGTCGAGCCGGTGAGCCATCCGAAGAAAGGGTCGGTTCTCCGCGAGTTGAGCCTCGAGGTTGATTTGTCCTCGCGGCCCCTTGCCCGGAACCGACAGGAGTCCCCGAGGCTTCGTGGCCACCACGAGCCTCGGGTCCTCATAAACAATGCTCGGTGCTTTGGCGGGATTCAGAGGTTCTTGTTCACGAAGTCCCAATTCACGAGATTCCAGAAGTTCTCGAGGTACTTGGGACGCGCATTGCGGTAATCGATATAATAGGCGTGCTCCCAAACGTCACAGGTGAGCACCGGCTTCTTCTTCTCGGTCATCGGATTGCCCGCGTCACTCGTCGTCACGATGGCTACCCCGTCACCGTCTTTGACCAGCCAGGCCCACCCGGAGCCAAACTGAGCGGCGGCGGCGGCGTTGAACTTCTCCTTGAAGGCCCCGAAATCGCCAAAAGACTTGTTGATGGCTGCGGCGATCGCGCCCGTCGGCTCGCCTCCCTTGTTGGGCCCCATGCAGTTCCAGTAAAAGGTATGGTTCCATACCTGCGCTGCCTGGTTGAACAGCTTTCCGGAGCTGGACGAGATGATGTCCTCGAGGGACTTGTTCTCATTCTCGGTGCCTTGGACGAGGCCATTCAGCGTATCGACATACTTCTGATGATGTTTGCCGTAGTGGTAGTCGATGGTCTCCGCGGAGATATGAGGAGCCAGCGCGTCTTTTTCGTACGGAAGTGCAGGTAGTGTGAATGCCATGCACCCAGGTTCCATCAGGCCCCGAGCGAGTCAAGGCAAAGCCCTCTGACACCGTGCACCCGTCGCAACGTCCCCGGTGACCAACCGCCGGTTCCCATCTAGGCCCAGCATGGCCGCTGTCCGACTGTGCCGACCGCCGTGGTCAAACGTCGATGTCCAAGGGGTCGGTGATCGTCTCGTCTGGCACCGGATTCTTGTCGTGCGGCAGAGAGCCGCGGGCCGAACGCAGATAAGCAAACGGCGTGTGATGCGCGAAGTTGGATACACGGGACATATAAATGTCCGCATATTGTTCCACTTGTAAGGCGAGCTGGCTTTTGTCGTTCCCAGCCCGCATCAGTAAGCCCCAATTTCCGTTGCTCATCTGATCAGCCGCCACCGCCAGCGGCTTGATCCGATCGTCCAAGGCGATGATTCGCTGCCGCACGGCCTCGAGACGAGCACGGACGTGGTCTGTCCCATCGTCGCCATCTGGCCCGTAAGCGTGCTTGTGACGCTGAAGTCGCAAACGCAGGGAACAACTCTCGGCTTCGAGCTTCTCCTTATCAGCCATGAGCCGCTCGATCTCTTTTCGACCCTCGTCGAATCCTTCGAGTGCTGTCACCTCATCCTCGATCTCTCGAAGCACGAGAGCGGTTCTCCACCGCTGTACATCCTTGCTCACGTGAACGTCGCTGAAGAGATGGTCTCCCACGTACAAGACCTGATCACCGTCGAGCGACAAGCAGCGCTCCACCAAACCCGCATTCCCACCAACGTAGATCTTTCCGAGTTCCAGCCTCTCCTTGACCGGCAGCAAACGTCCTTCATCATCGATCACCTCGAAGGCCGGAGCGTTCTGAGTGAAGAAAGTGGGCTTGCGAGCAGCGACGATCACGAGATCGAAAAGGTCGCGCCAGGTCATCGACCCGGGCAAAAATCGGTCGAAAGCATAGCTCATCATGGCGCTGGAATAGGTCCACTCGCTGTTGGTGATGAGCACGAGCTTCTTGCCGGCATGATGCTGATCGAGGAGTGCAAGCGGCGTCTCGGCGTCCAGTTCAACGAATCGGTCCGGGTTGGCGATAATTTCGCCCTTCAGACGTCCTTCCAGGTGGGCGTAGTCGACGGTCCGACGAACGCTACGATAGAGGGCGTCGTAACCCATGCTCTTGTCCAGTCGACCATCGTCCATGACGTCCACCAGCTGCGCAAACAAGCAGGCCTCTGACAGAGAAAACAGCGTGTTCATGAACTTGAACCGTGGTTCCGCCAGGTCCACGAACACACGTGAATAGAGTTCACGCATCCGTTCATAGGGTACGGCCTTCGTGCCGTGATAGGCCTTCTTCACGAACCCGAATCGATTCGTCTTGAGGACATTGCCGAGTTCGGTGTCGACGATGACGCCACGGATCATCAGCTTCGGATCGTAGGAAAGATCCTCCACCGGCCAGCCCTGCTCCTTGAAGAGTCGCAGCACGTGCGAATAGGCATGACCTTCCCAGTCATCCGTTCGGTAGTGGATGAGCGTGTAGTCCATGTCGTATCCGATGGCGTGAATCGAGCGCAGATTGAGGGTCCGGTTACAGAAGATCCGGCGCCTCCAGGGCGTATCCATGAAGCCAGATGAGCGCGGCACGAACCCGAGGGCAAGCGTATGACCACCGGCCGCTCTCCGGGAACCGTTCGTCAACGGCGCAAGGCGGAGACTAGGGGCGTTCCGTGACGGGTCGGCCCGGTGGGACCGGAAGCTCGGACTTGCGTCCGCCGGAACGCTCTCCCTCCAGCAGGCTATCGACATCGGTGTACGGATACAGGGTAGGAGCGCGGTCCTGCATCAGGCCTCCGGTATCCGCGGTTGGCCCGTACGTGCTGTGAAGGACGCGTCCGAGCTGCCGGAGCATGGTGGTCTGCTGGCCTCGATGGTGGGCGGTGTGGGCGATGCGCCGAGTCAAGACCCAGGCCCGTGAACGTCGTGTATCGAAGAAGTTCACGGATTCTTCGAACCAGGCTTCCGGCTGGATGTTCAAAGCATCCTCGCGCAGCTCCGAGCATCCAGCGTAGTGCTCCAGAAACGACATCCGATCCTCGACCTCGGGCAGCGCGGAGCGTCCTACATCAATTCCCAGCATGGTCTTGAACCAGAAGTCTTCACTCACACATTGATGGACGAAGTGCTCGTGTACACTTCGACCCCGCTTGTCTTCCCGATGCGGCCGAACCGAGAGGTCGGAATCGGCAAACTGGCTCCAAACACTCAGAACCTTGACTCGCTCGGTGGCATACGTGTCGACCAAGAATCCGTAGCGCGTCATCTCCGGTCGACTGTTCATTGGCAGGCGGCGAGGCTCACCGTCTTCGCCATCGCGGGCAGGCTGTCCAGTATCACATCGTCGAACAGGTCGATATGGGGAAGAAATGGAGCGGAGGCTTCGACGGTTTGACGGATGTCCTTGGAATGCGCCAACCAAGCTTGCTGAACGATATGGGTGGCTGCGGACTGATTCTGCTGCAGTAGCCCAAGGAAGGATGCGAGAGGTCCGGACGTGATGCTCGTGCCCTCTATCCACTCGGTCTTCAGCTGCCCCAGCAAATGGACTTCGGGTCCACTCGTGGGCAGAGAGGCCAGGTGTCCGGTGGGATTGCGATGATATCGGTTGCTGATGAACGCGATCGACTGAACACCGAGCGGGAGCATCAGCAATCCATACAGTAGAGCAGCTCCGGTCCCGCGGTCGAAGGGTAGCTCCAGATGAACCGGCCATGTACCCTCAGGCACCCACGGTCGCGTCTGCTCCAATGAAACGAATACCTGACGTTTTGGATCCGAGCCGCGGGATGCGTTGAAAAGGCCATGAAGCTGTCGATGATAGCTAGCGCGCGCTTGGGGAGCCGGAAGAGGAAGCCCGTGAAGCGCTCCCGTATCGACGCCGTCGACGATGACCCACGATGACGGATCGTTCAGTCGAATCATGGTTTCATTAAGAACCACAGGCTCTCTCGATAGAGAACCCGGGCGCGTGAAAAAGGACCCAATGTTCACAGTAAGCCGGCAAGTTCTGCGCAAGACGTATTTGATTCGCTTCAGTCGAAGTTCGATGAAGGCTGAGAAACGACGAAGACCAAGCGGATCCTAGAAATCGAGGGTCAACGCAACACCCGCACTCACCAAAGGCTCAAACCCCCTCAGTTCGGTGAAGAGAAGACCGAAGTCTGCATTCAGAAGCGCGACGAGGTCCGGGATAGGCCCCAATCCAGATGGGTCGATCACCTGAAATCGATCGTCGTTGAGGAGGGGTTTGAAGGCGCCTCGACCCCCGAAGGTCAAATTGACGAATGCCTGTATCCCCAAAAAGGTCAGTATGGATTGGCCGACCGTCAGCGTGACGGTTCCACTGCTTTCCTCACCATCCAAGTCGGCGAGGAGCGCAGTCGAAATGGTGGTGTCGTCCCAGCTGCCGGGACTGATCCAGCTCGCATACGCGCCTACATAGTGCCGGCTGACTTGGAACTGAGGAAATCCGGTGGGAAGCGCTTCGGGAGGCGCGGGCAGGACGTTTTCGAAACCAGCCTGGGCGGCCACTTCCGAGGCGCCCCCGAGGGCAGTCCCGAATGCGGAGCCCACGAGGAGAAACGGGTACAGCGATTTGTCGGAGTATCCCGCTTGGTTGAAGAAGTACTCGGCACCGATGACCAGAAGCCCTCCCGTCGAGTCGGTCTTGAAGGGAAACTCGACCCCCACCAAAGCTTGGACGAATGCGCGATTGGACCGATCGACGGCGTCCGGAAACTCGAGGGGTTGCGTCGAGAAGTTGCCTTCGAAGAACGGGGTCTCATCTCCTACCGTTACGGCGATCTCGGAGCGGACATCGAGCCGCCATAATGCAGAGGAGACATCGACCCCCCCGCGAAAGCCCAACTCGTCCTCGAACGCTACGGTGACCGCGACCTCTGTTTGGCCACGAGCGATCTCCGCCCGAAGCGCGCCACCCAGATCAGAGACCGACGCGACGTCTTCGAAATCCAGAATTCCATAAAGATTGATGCCCTGTGCCTCGAGCGGGACGTGCACCTTCAAGAGGCCGATACCCACCCGCTGATCGAGAAGGGCAACCGGGTTCACTCGTTGCGGATTGAGAAAGTCGGTGGGATTGTAAAATCTTCCGGAGCCCCATCGGAGTCGTTGTTGACCGAGAGTTATGAAGACCCGGCGCGCGAGGTCGAACTTGAGCCACAGCTGGTCGAGGATCGCCGAAGTATCGGTGATTCCGAAAGAGAAGAGGTTCACGGAGCCCAGTCCGGGGAGCCCATCCTCGCTAAACGCGAAGTCGGTCTGGATCCGTCCTTGCGCGAACACGCGCAGGCGGTCGGACGGCCGAGCATCCAGGTAGATCTCCAGAAAACTCGGCGCCGTAAACGCGTAGTCATCAAACGACTGTTCCAGCAGCCCGGTGACCAAGGTCTGTAGGAACAGTCGCCCACCCAGGGAGAGGACATCTTCTCGGGCGTCCAGCTTCTCGCGCAGTCTGTCTACCAAACCAGGGCCGGCGGGCCGGTCTTGAATCTGCGTGTCGGGATCTCGTACCCGCCGCGGACGAGCCGAGGCAGCCGCTGACGACGTCTCCACGCCTCCGAAGAGGGCTCGCTCCCGCTCATCTATCGCATCGCCCGGCGTTGTTTGCGCGGGTTCCGGCGGTGCGCCGAACATCTCCTGCTCGCGAGCAGCCTCCTCATCATTTTCCTGTGCTTGGACGTCGAATGCGAAGAGCACTGCGATGACAGTCGCCACGTGCGTCCACGGCGACTTGGTGAGAAGAGAAGAGCGTCGCGACACGCCCCCGCACTTTGGCATGCAGCTATCGGCTCTTACTCTCCAACCAGGCTTTCGTGAAGATATTGGAGTCGAGGTCGGCGAAATCCATCTTGGTCACCACCATCGTGGTGCGGTTTCCCTTCTCGATCTCGTCGTAAACACGAATCTCCTCCGGGAAAAACACCGGTGCACCTTTCTTGGCGCTGAACACCTTCTTCCAGCGGGGATAGTAAGTGGTTCGCATCAAACGACCAGACAGGGCAAAGTCTTGCCGTTTCAGGACGTTTTTGGTCTCCACATCCACCCAGAGATGCATGCTGGGATAAGCGACGTCCGCAGACTCCTGTTGTTCCAGGATGAGGTGGTGGACCGGAAAGCGGCCCAGCATCTCTCGGCCCCCGTAGGTGGCGTCGTACTCTTGAGCCAAACGAGACTCGTCGAAGTCAGCCCTTCGCGTGTCGGTTCCGAGAATCCGCTCGCGCTCCGTGCGGCGCTCCCACTTCCCGACCGTCGGATCGTACAGGAAGAGATTGTCTTCCATCCGCAAGTAACCTTTACCAGCCTCGGACTTCGGCTTGAGAAACATGATCAGCAACTTGTCGTCTTCATCTCGCCGATAGACCACGGATTGATACACCAGATCATTCTTGTCCTTCTCCTTCTGCTCGATGAGCACCAGCGTCTTGAAGTCACCGGCGGTTCGTTGCTTCTCATCGAGCAGCTCCAACATCTGATCCGCCTCGTCGTCGGTGAGCGGAGTCTGAGTTGCGGAGATAAAGAGACTTGCTAAACAAATTTGAAGAATCATGTTCTTAGCCTATGTGATGGATTGCAGTAATTGGTTCGAGTCGTGAGGCGCGATATGCTGGAAGCAAAGCAGCAAGGACCGCCAAAAGGGTGAATGCGCCTACAGCCGCGAGCATCTGCGTCGGCCTGACCACCATGTGTAAGTGTTCGCTCATGAGGATGGCCTGAATCGCGTCACTCGGAATCCGCGGAGACCAGAGGTCCAGCCCCGTGGCCACGAGGCCGCCCGCAAAAGCGCCCACCGACGTGGAAAAAGCTCCCAACAGAACCGCCTCGATGACGAACATTCCGAGGACCGAAGATCTTCCCATGCCAATGGCCCGAAGAGTTCCGATCTCCGCGGTTCGTTCCCGCACGCTGATCCACATGCTGTTCATGACGCCAATCCCGATCAAAACGACCAGGATACTGACCAAGGCGAACGAAACGGTATCGACTGCGGTCAGGACCCACGTGAGAAAGAGGACTTCATCCTTCCACGTGCTGAGGTCGAGTTTCTGTCCGGTCCAGCCCTGACCCGATATCGGACCGAACTTCGTGAAGAACGGAACGGGCTCATGGGCCATCACGTCATAGCCTTTCCGACGCAAGCCATCCCGTATTACCTCCATGACCTCGACGCTGTCTCGGTGGTCGCTCAAATAGACCTGGAAGACGCCGGTCACGTCGTCATCGAGGGCGTAGACCTCTCGGACCACGTCTTCGTGAACGAAGATGCTGAAGTTAGAGAGAAAACCGATGTCCTTCGCCACGGCAACCACCGTGATATCCGCAGAGTTGCGGGCTCCCTGGGGCGTCTCTGCAACCACGGTCAGACGATCGCCGACGCGCACACCGAGCCGTTTCGCCTGAGCCGAGAACAAGAGCGCGCTCCGCGGCTCGTCGAGGCGCGCCACGTCACCCTCGAACTCGTCCGGGCCTCCGTCTCTGTACTCACTCACCGGCGCCAACCGGATACGGTCGACGAAAGCTCGCTCTTGGGCGACGTCGATGCCCGTCATGCCGACCTGGATGGACGTCGTCGGGCTTATGATTCGACCGAACCCGCGAGTCCGAGATGCGACACGGGCCCCCGGCGGAATCAGGCTGTTCACGTCCGCTGCAAGCCGCTTGGCGTCTTTGACCACCGGCGCAACATCCGAAGGTTTCGCTTTGAAGAAGCCGCCCACGTTGACGTGGCCGGTCGACAAGATCGTGACCGACCGGATCATGGTGTCGGAGATGCCCGCCGACAGAGCAAGGAGCAACACCAAGAGCATCGTCACCATGGCGAGCGCGAACGCCAACACCGCAGTCCGTCTCCGTGCCTGAATCAAGTTCCGGAGCGCGATCGTAAAGAACATCAGTCTTCGTCCCTCATCGCCTCGATCGGTTGGACATTCGCGGCCAGATACGCCGGGTACAGCGCTGACATCGAGGCCACTCCGGTCACGGCAAGGAATGACAGGAGCACCTGGGTCATTCCAAAAGTCGGATACAGCCGGGGGCCCCCGAACAGAAAGAACAGGACCTGGTGCCAAGCCGGGATACCGGTGTGTCCCAGGACCAGGAGCACCGCACCGCCGACGACGATGCCGACGATGCCAGCGAGGAGGGAAAGAGCCAGCGTTTCTGCAAAGAACAAACCCAAGACGGTGCTCCGCTGTGCGCCTATCGCTCGCATCGTCCCGATCTCCGAGATGCGTTCCAGGGTCGCGGTGAGGGTACTGTTGTTGATGATGACCAAAGCCACCGTGAAGATGATGGCGAGGGCGATATAGAGGACGACGCGAATCACGACAATGAACTGACCGACGATGCCAGCCGCCTGCTGCCAGGTGACGACCTTGAACGGCAGGCCATCTCGTGCCAGCGCACGAGCGATGGCCGTCTTGGCCCTGGCGGGTGAAGCCCCTTCCTCCAGCGTAACGGCGAGGTTCAGGGCCATTCCGCCATCGATGTCGGACTGGAGAAAGTTCTCGTCGAAAACGACTTCCGACCGGCCCCGAAGCTGTGAGAAGTCAATCTCTGCAAACTCGTCGAAGGCACCATAAAGTCCCTGAGCATCGCCTCGCGCTTCCTCGGCTCGGCCGGATCCGAACAGTGCTTCTTCGGCGTCGGCGCGACCGATGTCCTCAACGCCGACTTCGCGTCTCATATCGTCCAGCTCGCGAAGCCGCTTCGGCGTCATCAGGCCGTACAACTCTCGGAAGGTCATCAGGTCCATTAGATTGTGGGACCCAGCCAGGTCAGAACCGTCGAGACCTTCGAATTTGAAGACTCCAAAGAAACGTACGTTCACTGCCTTCAGGAAACCGGACCGAGTGAAAGTCCGAATGGTAACCGTCTCGCCGATGTCGACGTCGTAAAGGTCGATGAGTGGAGCGACGTGCTCGTAGAACCACTCGTACCGTGAAACGACGTTGCTGTCGTCGACGGTCAACATGGCTTTCAGGAGGGCGGGAAGTTCGGGCCTGGTCTCGGGAAGCAGTCGCTTCAGCTCGGGAATCAGCTGCGCCCTTTCTTCAGATGTGAGGTCCAACGCGACCCTCCGCCACTGGGTGCTCATCCGGCCGGCTAGGGTTTTGAGGAGGTCATCCTCAGCCAAACTCAACTCCTGCTCGACCACCATTCGGTGCACGCGGTCGAACAGGCGGGCGACATGATGTTTGACTTGCTGCTCGTAGAATTTCTCGTTGAACATCAAACCTCGGGTCAAAGGGGGGATCGTCTCGCCCTTGACCAGACGGAACCGATCGAAGTTTTCGATGAAGCGAGGCACATCGGTACCGAGGTAGCGAAAGTAGATGATCTGCCCTTCCATCGACTCGGGCGCCACCC
Organism: Myxococcota bacterium; assembly: GCA_050331295.1. Taxonomy (GTDB): domain Bacteria; phylum Myxococcota; class Kuafuiibacteriia; order Kuafuiibacteriales; family Kuafuiibacteriaceae; genus Kuafuiihalomonas. The sequence continues at coordinate 58,282 of JBHJGZ010000003.1, forward strand.
GAGTGTCCAGGTACTCGAGCTTCTCGAGGGGTCGAGCCTCGAACTCTTCCCAGAACGTATCCGTCTGCGCGTGGAGCACCGCCTCCAGGGCCTGGTCGAGCCGAGCCCGGTCGCCCGAGATCTCTCGGCGCCGCATGAGCTCATCTGACACGTCGCGAACCAGTTCCCTCACCCGCTGGCTCCCCTCTCGGACGGCTCTTTCGTCGCCCTCGTAGACCGCTGATCGAAGTTCCTGTAGGGCGGCATCCATGACACCCGGGTTGCTGATGGCGGCAAAATCCAGCCCCATCGGGACGACGGCTTCAACCCCCGGTACGTCGAGGATCACGCGTGTCGCGTCATCGATGTGGTCTACCCGACCGATGTCATCACTCCCCATCAGGCCGCCGCCGAACAGCGACAGCTCGTCTCGACCCTCCGACGAGTAGACCTGCAGTTGTCCCGCCAGGCTCTCGGTGATCGAGGCCGACATGGAACGCTCGATGCTGTCCAAGAGCGAAAGCCCGACCAGCACCAAGGCGGTGCCGAGAGCCAGAATGGATCCCACCAAGACGCTTCGCTGGCGATGACCCACGAGGTTTCGGAGCGCGAGGGCCAAGACCAGGCCCGCTTTACGAATCGTCCGCATGAAAACGCTAGCCGGCTCGGGCAGACCGCGTCGAGTCAGCACGGACCAGGTTCAACCCGTCGTCCTGTATCACCCCGTCCACCAGCCGGATGACCCGGTGGGCCTGGCTCATCACGGAGTGGTCGTGCGTGCTGAAAATGAATGTGGTGTTTGCAGACCGGTTGAGCTCCTTCATCAGGGCGATGATGGAGGCACCGGTCACGCTGTCGAGGTTCGCGGTGGGTTCGTCGGCGAGGACGATGGCCGGCCTCGTCACCAGCGCCCTCGCGATGGCCACACGCTGACGCTGTCCCCCCGAAAGCTCATTGGGTCTCTGGTTAATCTGCGGAGTGAGCCCGACGCGGTCGATGATGTCATGAACCCGAGCCTTCCGTTCCCGTCGTGACAGCCGCCCTTGAAGCAAGAGCGGAAACTCGACGTTCTGGAACACGTCGAGGACCGGCACGAGGTTGAAGCTCTGAAAAATGAATCCGAGCTTTTCGAGGCGACAACGGGTCCGGTCTCGTTCCGACAATCGACCGATCGAAGCGCCGTCGATGACGACCTCACCGGTGGTGGGGACGTCCACGCACCCGATCAGGTTCAAGAGCGTCGTCTTGCCGCTCCCGGAAGGGCCGGCGATGGTGGCGAATTCGCCCGAATCGATCGTCAAGTCGATGCCGCGAAGCGCCCGTACCAAGGTTGATCCTAAGGGATAATCCTTGGTGACGGAATCGATGACGACGAGTGGCCCGGTCATGGCGTGCAGTGTGGGTAGGCCCGCCAGAGCGTCAAGCAGAGGCCACAATTCGATTCCCCGGAAGCCCAAAGACGCGAAGGTCTTCCGCCACAGGTTTCATGCCTCGCGCACGGGTTCGTTTTACGGCAGCATTGCTGCTATCTTGGCGCTTCGCCGTGGAACGTTGGGCCGATGCCGCAGATGGTCGCCGCCGGCCGGCACCTCCACCTGGCTGGTCAGCGGTATTCATATCCGCCCAAATCGTCCTCGGCCTGAGCGTGCCGGCGGCTCGCGCTCAACCCGCAGAACCCGCCTCGGACGACGAACAAGACCGGACCGAATCGTCTTCGCGCGACGCCGCGACCGACAAGCGTGACTCGACCGCCTCGATGGGTGCAGGCAATCCGTTGAGCGTTTCGGAAGAGGATGAGAAACGTTGGACCCTCGCGGGCTCGGTGGAGGTCGACGTCGGTTCCTCGATCCTCGCCACCGACGATGCGTTCGTCGCGCTCGCCTTCAATGCGCAAGGCTTCTATCGCCTCAGTAAGCTATGGGAAGGACAGGTCGACGCGGTGCTCCAGCTCGGCGGAACCCAGCGACTGGATGCATCGGTGCGCGACGGACTGGGCGGGACCGCGCCGCAGCAGTTCTTCTTCTCGGACATCGTTGTCGGGTTCCTCGGCCGCCGGCTGTTTCTGGAAGACAAGACCGGCATCTCATTTGGCGCCAACACGCTGTTTCGCCTGCCGACGTCAGACGCGGCCCGGGCGTTCGACCGAAGACTCCGCTGGGATAACACCCTCAATGCGGCCCGGTCGTTTGGAAACGTGGGTCCTGGTACCGCGATCTTCGTCCTCAGGGGAACCTTTCGGAAAGACTTTGCCCCGGACAATCCGTCCCTCGATGACAACGAAGCTCCGAGCATCGTCGCCGGCGTGTGTTCGGCTGGAGCGACCCGGGCTGACGGAACATGCGCCAGCGACCAAGCCAACCTCGACTGGGGATTCATCAGCTCGATCACGGCGAGATACCTGACCCGGGTCGGTCTCAATTTCTCGACTTCATTCAGCATCTTCTACAATCGCTTCAGTGACATCGGAGGGGGAGAGGACCCAGAGACCCTCGTCGCCGGCGACGGACTGGAAGTCGGTTCCAGCCCGAACAGCGTTTCGGGGCCCGCGAGCACTCTGTCATTCTTCACCGCGTTCAGTATCCAATACGTCTTCAATCCGTATCTTTCTGCCAGCACCGGGATTCAGACGCTCCAGAACGCCTTCGTATTCGAAGGCGACAGCAATCGAAGCGTTTCAAATCCGTTCTTTGCAGAAGATGCTGCTGATAATTCGACGTCATTCTTCTTCAATGTTGCTGCGAACTACTAGAGGAGGCTGAGAAGCCACGCGATCACCAGGAGCAGGAAGACCGCGAAGAGCCCCCCGACCGCCCTCGGCCATCGCTTCTGCTGCCGATTCTCCTCGAGAGCTTCGATACCCGCCTCAGCTTTCATGAATACTTCTCGGCTGGCCGATGGAAGGTCGGACCGTTCTTCAGAGGTGTCGAATGCCGCACCATCCAGCGGAGCCGACCCGCGCATTCGCCCGTGCACCGGTGACAGGCTCGCGGGAACCGCGGGCCCAGAAGACGGCGTTGTAACCGGTCCTTCGTTCGAAGCAGTCGGGGACGTCAGCGACAGGACCGAATCGAGGAATCGTTCGACCGCACGGTGTTCGTCTGTCTTTCCAGCTTGCGCAAGGGCTCTCTCCAAAGCCTTCCGCAGAGCCGAAGCGGTTTCGAAGCGCTGGCCGGCGTCGGGGTGCAGAGCGATCTCCAGTGCTTCTGACATCGCGGTCCACCGAAACGGGAGCAGGCGCTCCACCGGGGGCCGTTCGCGGTTCAAGATCGCCCGCATGGTCTCCTCACGAGAAGATCTTCCGTAGATCTGCTTTCCAATCATGAGTTCCAAGACCAGGAGTGCGACGCCGTACAGGTCGGCGCGCGGTCCTACCGTCTTCTTCGCTTGAAACTGTTCGGGCGAAGCATAGGGAAGCGACGCCGAGGGCACGCGAGGCGAAGCAAAACTGACGGCCGTGTGACCGAAATGCGCCACGAAGACGCGGCCGGTCGAAGCGACGTACACCGCGTCCGGAGAGACGTTCTGATGAAGAAAACCGGCTTCGTGCGCGAAGCCCAGCCCATCCAGGACACGCAGGCCGATCGTCGTCGCGACGTCGACCGGTGCTGGCATCCGAAGGGACCACAGACGCCTCATCAGCGGCATCAGCCGCACGCCATGATGGTACTCATAAACAATGGCTGGTCGATCTTCGACCTGTATCGACTGCAGGGCTCGGAGAATGTTGGGGTGACGGAGCCGGAGAGCCATCTCCGCGCTGCCTAGAAAAAACGGCCGAAAGCGAGGCGTCTGCCAAGCTCGTGGCGACGGGCACTCCAAGAGCACGAGTTTGGTGGGGCCCGTCGATTGGTCCTCTCCGGTGTAGAGGGTAGAGAAGTCGGTCGAGCCCTCGATCCGCACGATTCGATATGGACCGTAGGTCCGACCTAGACACTGCAGATCAGCCGAACTCTGCCCCTCGAAGGGCTGGGGCTCCGACTGCCAGGGCATCGCCCGAATCTAACGCAGCGAGCCTTCTGATTCACGGCCACCTCTCCCCCGTTCGTGGGTTGGTGTCGGCACGAGTTTCAGAGTCGCGACGCGGCGTCCGGGCACGTCTTCTGCGTCACAGACCGTCGGCTTGTTGCCCGGTTAGAGCTGCCTTGATGGACGTGTTCATACGACGCGCGGCGAACTCGGCCGAGGCCTGGTCCAGAGCTTCGATACGCTCCCGGATCAGTTGCGGGTTGGCGGCGGACATCGCTTCCTGAAGCTCTTCCCTTTTGGCCTCGAGTTCCTGCCGCTCATCTGGAGCCAGGAGGTGACCATCGTTTCGAAGCGCCTTCTCCAGCGCAACCAGGATCTGCTCGCCGTCGACCCGTGCCTCAACCAGTACCCGATGGCGAACGTCGCCCTCGGCGAACTCGAAGGACTCCATGATCATTCGCTCGATCTCGCCGTCATCCAGACCATACGAAGGTTTGACTTCGATGGACGCGCGCTCCCCGGTGGTTTGCTCGATGGCAGATACGTTGAGCAGACCATCCGCATCCACCGAGAACGTGACCAGTACCTTGGCCATACCCGCCCCCATTGGGGGCAGATTGGAAAGCTTGAACCGGGCGAGGGAACGACAATCCGATGCCATCTCTCGCTCACCCTGGACCACGTGAAGGTCGATTGCGGTTTGCCCGTCGACGTAGGTTGTGAACTCCTGCGCCGCCTCGGCGGGTATGGTCTGATTTCGGTGCAGGAGCTTTGCAGCTGCTCCTCCCATCGTTTCGATTCCCAACGACAGCGGCAAGACGTCCAGGAGGACCACGTCTTCCCGTGGTCCCCGACCTGCCAGCAGGTCGGCCTGCACCGCCGCCCCGAGAGCCACGACTTGGTCGGGGTCGAGGTCACACAATGGTTGTTGCCCGAAGAGTTCGGCCACGAAGCCACGAACCCTCGGTACGCGCGTCGACCCGCCGACCAACACGACGCCGTCGAGCTCCTCGCCATCCAAACCGGTGTCCTTGAGCACCCGCCGGATCGGAGGCAGGGTCCGTTTGAGGATCGGCTCTATCAGGTCGTCAAACTCCGTACGACGGAGCGAAAAGCTCTCGCCGCCGATCTCGATGGTCGTCAGCTCCTGCTCCGTCAACGATTCCTTGGCCTGTCGAGCGGCGGCCAAAGCCTCAGCCGCCGTCTTTGGATCCGCATGCCTCGGGTCTTGACCGCATCGAGCGAGAAAGTGCTCAGCCACCGCTCGGTCGAAGTCGTCTCCGCCTAAACGAGCGTCTCCGCCGGTGGTCAGGACGTGGAACACGCCGTCTTCCAGGCGGAGCACGGAGATGTCGAAAGTCCCCCCGCCGAGGTCGAAGACCGCGAACATCCCTTCCTTCTTTTTGTCGAGGCCATAGGCCAATGCAGCGGCGGTCGGCTCATTGAGCAGCCTGAGGACCTGAAGCCCAGCAACCCGAGCGGCATCTTTGGTGGCCTGGCGCTGCGCATCGTCGAAATACGCCGGTACGGTGATGACCACGCCTTCCAGCGGGCCCCCCAACGCCGCTTCGGCCCGGGCTTTGAGGGCTGCCAAGATCCGAGCCGAGACCTCGATCGGTGTCACGCTGTCGCCGTGGCCGAGGTCGAAATAGACAACCGGCCCATCCGAGCGTGAGGTGAAGCGGAACGGAGAGAGCTCGGTCTGGGCCTGGGCTTCGGCCTGGCTCCTTCCCATGAAACGCTTGGCCGAAGCGATGGTCCGGTGGGCGCGCTCGCCCGCCCGACTCTTCGCTTCGTATCCGACCTCAACCGTGGCGTCGGTCCCGAAGTGTACGACCGACGGAAGCGTGGCTCTCCCCTGGGCGTCGAGCAGGACCCGCGGCGAGCCGTCATCCATGACCGCAACCAGAGAAAAAGTCGTACCGAGATCGATGCCGGCAACGAGCCCGGCGCATCGTTCTTTATTTTGTCCAATCTGTAGTAGTGACATCGTCTGCTTTCAACCGGTCTCCGCCGCGGAGTCGGCTCGGACCGCCACCCCTTCTCTCAGCCGCTCCAGGTACCTGACCCGTTCCAGGCGCGAAGCGACTTCATCGAGTCCGCCCTCCTGACGGTCGAAGAATGCTTCGGCCGCCGAAAGCTCGGCCTGGATCGCCGCCTTCAATTCGCGGTCGAGGTCATCGAGCTCTGCATCGGCCGTAGAGTCCAGCCGCTCCCGCAGACTCATCATCTCCATCAGAAGCTCCGGATCATCGGTTCGACTCGATTCGGAAGACAGATCTCGCCCGAGAAGCTCGAGCAGGTACTGCGCACGACGAGCTGGACGCTTGACGACCTCATAGGCATCATTGAGCGCCGTGGTGTGCTGGACGGCCAGCCTCCTCTCGATGCTCGAGCGGCCGGAAAAGCGGTCCGGATGAACACGCTTGGACCGGGCTCGGAACGCTCGGTCGACCTCGCGTCGATCAAGGCCCATCCGGCGAGGAAGACCAAGGGCCTGAAAGTGATCCGACGGCTGATGTGCAACCAGCGCGCCGCAGGATGAACATGTGATGTCTTCACCCGGTGCGGCGCCGCAGGACCAGCATCCATCCTTCATCGCGGCGTGAACGACTCTCCGCAGCCGCAGCCCTTACCCGCCTGCGGATTGATGAACTTGAAGCCGGACTCCATGAGCCCCTTCACGTAGTCGAGGGTGGAGCCCTGCAGAAACACCATGCTCTTCGGGTCGATGTAAACGTGCACGCCATCTTGCACGATGACGTGATCGGTCGTCTTGGGGCTGTCCTCGACGTCCAGAAAGTACTGAAGCCCGCTGCAGCCGCCGCCTCGAACCCCGACCCGGAGACCCGCACCCTCGGACGCAGCATGCTCCTTCAGATATTTGGCGATGGCCGCGGCGGCCGACGCGGTCACCTCCAATGTTCCGGTAGCGGCCGGCCGAGGCTGGAGGACGGAAAGAGGCATGGTTCACTTCTCCTCGGCGGACGCCTTGGCGGTCTTCTTCTTCTTCCAGTCGGCCACCGCCGCCTTGATGGCGTCTTCCGCCAACACGGAGCAGTGCACCTTGACGGGCGGGAGAGCCAGTTCTTCCACAATCGTGGTATTTCGCAGGGTCTCGGCGAAGTCTAGCGACTTTCCTTTCACCCACTCGGTCACCAGCGAAGAGGACGCGATGGCGGACCCGCATCCGAAGGTCTTGAACTTCGCATCTTCGATGATGCCGTTTTCGTTCACGCGAATCTGGAGGCGCATCACGTCTCCACAAGCCGGTGCGCCCACCAGGCCCGTTCCGACCGACGGATCCTCCTTGTCCAAGGTGCCGACGTTCCGGGGGTTCTCGTAGTGGTCGATGACTTTGTCGTTGTAGGCCATTCTGATCTTCTCCTTATCGTTAATCGTGCTCAGTGAGCAGCCCATTCAATGGAATTGAGGTCTATGCCGTCTTTGTGCATTTCGTACAGAGGCGACATCTCGCGGAGTTTCTTGACGCGACTTATGACGAGATCGGCGACGTAGTCGACTTCTTCCTCGGTGGTGAAACGACCCATGCCGAAGCGAATCGAGCTGTGGCCGAGGTCGTCCCCGACGCCGAGGGCCCTGAGGACGTAGCTCGGTTCCAAGGAGGCCGATGTGCATGCAGAGCCGGAGGATACCGCGACGTCCTTGATGGCCATCATCATCGCCTCTCCTTCCACGAAGGCGAACGAGACGTTGATGTTTCCCGGGAGCCTGCTCTCCGGATGCCCGTTGACGAAGATTTCGTCCAAAGACGCGGACAGCCGATTCCAGAAGCGCTGGCGAAGCGCAGTCAAGCGTTGCGCTTCCTCCGCCATCTCGCGTTCGCAGATCTCGGCCGCGGCTCCAAGGCCTACAATGCCGGCAACGTTGAGGGTGCCACTCCGCATGCCTCGCTCATGACCTCCGCCGTCGATGACCGCCTCGAGGCGAACCCGCGGCTTCTTGCGTCGAACAAACAGCGCGCCCACCCCTTTGGGTCCGTACATCTTGTGCCCCGAGATGCACAGCAGGTCGATGTTCATCTCGTTCACGTCGACCGGAACCTTTCCAACCGCCTGCACCGCGTCGGTGTGGAAGAGTACTCCGTGCTCGCGACAGATCGCCCCGATCTCTTTGATCGGTTGAATGACACCGATCTCGTTGTTGGCGAACATGATGGAGACCAGGATGGTCTTGTCGGTAATGGCCGCCTTCAAATCTTCGAGCCGGATCAACCCGTCCTTCTGCACCGGGAGGTAGGTGACTCGATATCCTTCTTTCTCCAGTCGCTTTGCGCTATCCAGAACCGCTTTGTGCTCGGTGACCGCCGTGATGATGTGGTCTCCCCGCTTCTTGAAGTAATTCTGCGCGCCTTCCTGGGCGATGGCTTCGAGATCGAGGGACCCAAACTTACCTGGGACCAACGTTTCGGCGTTGGGAATCGTGCCCGATGCATGGCCCTTCGCCAACGCGTCCAGCATCAGCTTTTCGGCCTCGGTCATCCCGTACATGTGGGCGACACCCTTGAGGGCGAGGTTGTCGCCTTCGGTTGCGCCGCTGGTGAAGATGATCTCTTGCGGCGTCGCACCGATCAGCCGAGCGACCTGCTCTCTTGCCCGTTCCACGGCCTCTTCGGCGACCCATCCGAACTGATGGGACCGACTGGCGGCGTTGCCGAACTGAACGGTCTCGTACGGCGCCATGGCTTCCCGAACGCGGGGGTCCAAGGGCGTCGTTGAGTTGTAATCCATATATATTGGGGTCTTCACACTTTCACCTTTGCTCGCCGTTTCGATGAATGCCGGCGATGAGCACCGGCTGGGATATGCTGTGGGGTTGCTCGCAGGAACGGCAGCCATCGAGTCCCGAGTGTTCGGCACAGCTGTGGCAGGATTCCAGGTACGACAATCCGGCTTGCAGCTCGTGCTCGAGAGAAGAAAGCTCTCGAAGCTGTCTTCGCACCTGCTGCAGTTTTTCCACGAACAGTCCTCGGACCTGGATCATCGCGGATGGTCCAGACCCGGCATTTTCCAGCTGCTCGAGGAAGGCTCGGATGTCCGGGAGGGAAAGACCGAGGAGCTGAAGCCGGTCTATCCACTGAAGGCGAAGGAGCGCATCCCCGGAGTACAGGCGATGCCCGCCCTCGGTCCGTACCGCCGGACCCAGAAGCTGCATGTCCTCATAAAGGCGAAGCGCTCTCGGGCTTTTCCCGGATCGCCGCGCCAGATCGCCGATCTTCAGGGTCGCGGGGGCTTCGGCCCGCTGGAACTGAATGTCGATCGACTCGCTCATGCCTCAAAATCTGACCTTAACGTTAACGTCAGATTGTCCTGGTTCTGCGCTCCTTCGCCCTCCTCGTCAAGCAAGGAAGGTCCCTTTCGACTCGATTGCCTCGGGTGGCGGCCTCTCGAAGCGTCTCCGGCGTCAATCCTTGGCTTGACCTAGGCGTTCACCCTTATACCGCGACGCGTGAATCGCCTCCCACCACGCCCGGTGCTCGAGATACCACCGCACCGTCTTCTCCAGGCCTGAGGCGAAGGTCTCCTCGGGTTTCCACCCTAGCTCCCGGCCGACCTTCCCGGCGTCGATGGCATACCGTTTGTCGTGCCCCGGTCGATCCTTCACGAAGGTCACGAGCTCACGGCGAGGGCCTTCGGGCCGGGGCTCCACTCTGTCCAATAGATCGCAGACCGCGTACACCACGTCGAGATTGGGGACTTCGTTGTGTCCTCCGATGTTGTAGACCTCGCCCGGAGATCCTTGCGTCAACACGAGGTGCAGCGCGCGGGCGTGATCTTCGACGTGAAGCCAATCTCGGACGTTGTCTCCCTTTCCGTAGACCGGGAGCGGCTGGCCCAGCAGACCGTTGATGATCATCAGCGGAATCAGCTTCTCGGGGAACTGGAACGGGCCATAGTTGTTCGAGCAGTTGCTCGTCACCGTCGGGAGACCAAAGGTGTGGTACCAAGCCCGAACCAGGTGGTCCGAGCCGGCCTTCGACGCCGAATAGGGGGAGTTTGGCGCATATGGCGTGTTCTCCGTGAACAGCCCCTCGGAGCCCAGCGAACCGTAGACCTCGTCCGTCGACACGTGATGGAATCGAAAATTCGAGCGATCCTCGAGCGATCGATAATACTCGAGAGAGGCTTCGAGCATCGTATACGTACCGACTACGTTGGTTTGGATGAACACCGCGGGGCTATCGATGCTGCGGTCCACGTGAGATTCGGCTGCGAGGTGCATCACGGCGTCCGGTCGATGCTCTCGAAAGATGCGACGAACAGACGCCCCGTCGCAGATGTCCACCTTCTCGAACCGATAACGCTCGTCCCCGGCCACGGCGTCGAGAGCTCCCGGCGTGGCGGCGTAGGTCATCTTGTCGACGTTGACGACCGAGACCGACTGACCGATGAGATGACGAATCACGGCGGATCCGATGAAGCCGCATCCACCGGTGACGAGTACTTTCATGTCTGAGCCATTAACGACCAACGACCCCCAAAACAAGGATGCCCTCCTCGAGGCCGTGGCTTCCCTCACCGAGGAGGCGGGCCACGCCATCATGGAGGTCTACGGCACAACCATCCAGACCGAGGCCAAGTCGGATGGCTCACCGATCACCGAAGCAGACCTTCGGTCTCAGACCATTCTGGCCGAGGCGCTCCCCCGTCTCCTGCCCGTTCCGCTCCTTTCGGAAGAGCAAGAAGCCGTGCCGATCGAGGCCCGAAGATCGTGGAACCGCTTTTGGCTGGTGGACCCGCTGGACGGAACCAAGGACTTCGTCCAGCGCACGGGAGACTTCTCGGTGTGCGTGGCGCTGATCGAGGAGGGCCAGCCGGTGTTGGGCGTGATCCACGGACCCGTCTCGGGGACCACGTGGATGGCTCGCCTCGGCTCCGGCGTTCGGCGCCGCTCGATCGGCGCCGAAACGGTGCCGGTGCCTCCCCCTTCCCCTTCGGAACCACCCAAAGTGGGTCTGGTCAGTCGCTTTCATCGGGCCGGCGGCGGCACCGATGCCTACCTTGCGCGTCTCGGTATCGAACGCACCGAGCCGGTGGGCTCGGCCCTCAAGTTCTGTCGGATGGCCGAAGGCTGGGCCGACATCTACGTTCGTCTCGGTCCCACGATGGAGTGGGACGTGGGGGCTGGGGACATCATCGTGCGCGAGGCGGGCCTGGAACTGGTCTCCATCCCCGAAGGCGCCCGCTTGGCCTACAACACCGAAACCCTAAGAAACCCGCACTTCATGGTGCGCCGTCCCTCGGCGACACCTCCCCTTGCCCCTGAACCGCCTGATCGATGAGCTTCCTCAGTCTCCGCAATTCTTCCGGACGGGAGACGAGGGCTGGATTGAGTTCGAGGTAGGCGACGTCCTGCTCGGCTCGGCGTAGGTCACCCAGTTTCAGGGCACACTCGGCCCGGAATCTCCGTGCCTCGTGACCGACCACGGTGCTGGCACCGAACATGATCGAGGCCGAATAGTGCGGTATCGCCGAGCGACAATCGCCCAGCTTCCGAAACAGCGTCGCCAGGGTGAAGTGAACCGAACGACCTCTTTCTCCCTCGACGTTGGAAAGAAGTCGCCGACACGCGGCAACCGCGTCGACATATGCCTGGGCCGCGATCAAGGCATTGCATTCAAGATCCTGGGCCAGAAACAGCTCGTGGCGCGTGCGGGCCCGCTCCCGGGCCTTCCGAGCGTGTTCCGCCCCCCGAAGCGGATGCCCCTCCACCACGAAAGCTCGACGGGCCATCTCCAGGTGCGTCATGAACGACGAGGCCGGCTTCCGGATCCGGACCTCCACCTCCCCCATCGTCGACGACCGGTCCGCGACGTTCGGTCGAACAGGAGCGCGCGCTCGAGTCGGAGCCGGCGCAGCGCGTGGCTTTTTCGAGACCGTCTGGGTGCTCGCAGGTGGGGATAGGGGGGGAGGCTGCGCGGGCCTTCGAGTGGGCTGCCCGGCATGGTTCGACGCGTCCGCGGCCGTACGGTCGAAGCGCGAGGCGGCGAAGACCAGGCCCGACGCCTCCGCCCAGCGAAATGGCTCCGGCTCAGGGTCGACGAAGGCGAACCCCTCTCGAACCCCATCCCCGAGGTCATCCGGCGTACACTGCAGCGGCTTCGCGGGCACGAAGCGCTGGATCCAGCCGGTGGCGAGGGCTTCGTCTGCGTTCGCCTCGGTCGAGGTCACGCGGGCACGGTGAACGATCCACCCTGCGGGCGCCGACACGAGGACCGCGGCCACCACCGCCCATCCTCCCACACCCTTTCGCCGGCGCCCCTGGTCGGTCCGCGCACGGCTCCATCGGTCCAGCGTCTTGATCTCGAGGCGGCGAGCCGACAGCTCATCGATGGACGTGGCATCCACGAATAGGCCGGATATCTGAGCAATCCGGGCCTTGTCGGCGCGACACGATCTGCACGCATCGAGGTGTCTCTGCTCCGCGGAGGTCGGGACCGCGTTCTGAGCCAACTCCGCGAGCCGACCGGGTTGGACATGTCCCCGCACTCCTTTCTCCGTGCCTTCATGGCGCTGAGATGTTCACGGTTCGGCGCACGAAATGCTGAAAACGTCTCGGCCGTCAGCCCTGCGCACCGCGCACGCCCCTTCGCGGGGCCCCGGCGCGTCGGCGGGACCTCGGATTGCACGTCAGGAAGCGGAATGTGACGTTGATGCGTTCGGTCGTCACGGTGCTTTGTCGCGGCACCCCGTGGCGCCATCCATGTTGGGTACTTCCACCCATGACCAGGAGACTGCCTGGTTCGAGCCAAACGGTGCGTCGATCCCGACCACGCTTCGGCGCCAACACGAATCGACGTCGGGCGCCCAGGGACACCGCTGCGATGCTCGGGCATCGACCAAGCTCGGGTTCGTCGTCGGCGTGCATCCCCATATGGTCCTGTCCATCGCGGTAGCGGTTCAAAAGCGCATGGTTGTAAAGCACGCCGGTTCGGAGGACGACGCGGTGGAGGAGTTCGTTCAGACTCCGCGTCCAAGGACGCGGCTCCAGTGTCTGTCCCGAGTATCGATAGGGCAGGCCACCGGCCCAGTCGATCAAGCGAGGCTGCATGACGTCTCGACCGAAGACCTGGATGGCCCGGGCCTGCCAACACTGTTCCCGGATCAATCGGTCGAGCCAGGTATCCGGCTCATCCAACCACTCCAGGTACATGTCGAGATAGGCACCACGACCGAGCTCGGTTCGAATCCGGTGCATGGCGTCGGCGGCGCTACCACGACGCCTGCATTCCGGCCAAGGCATGAGCCTGATAGGCTTCGGGAAACGGATGCGCCCCGCCCCTCCAGTCGAGCTTCCGAAACCCTTCGGACGCTATGTACTCGAGCGCCTCCTCTCCCGGGGCGGCATGGGAGACGTGTACACCGCCATCGCGCGGGGCGTGCACAAGCGATGCGTTCTCAAGACGATTCGACCCGACCTCATCGGCGAAGCCGAATTCATCGGCCGCTTCACGGACGAAGCGAAGATCATGGTTCGAATGGACCACCCGAACGTGATTCGGGTCTTCGATTGCGGCAAATTCAAGGATGAGTACTACATCGCGATGGAATACGTGCACGGCCGGGACCTCGGCGATGTCCTCGACCGCGCATATGAACGCGCCGAACGACTTCCGGTTTCCGTCGGCCTGTACCTCGCAGAGCAGATTGCGCTCGGGCTCACCCATGTGCACGGCCTCAAAGACGAGCAGGGGCGACACATGGGGCTCGTGCACAGAGACGTCTCTCCTCAGAACATCCTGGTCGGCTTCGACGGAAGCGTACAGCTGATCGATTTCGGCTTGGCCCGGACCGACCTCCTTCCCAATCGAACGCAGGGTGCGCTCGCCGTCGGCAAGTTCGGGTACATGAGTCCGGAGCAGGCCCGACACCAAACCATCGATGGTCGTGCCGATGTGTATGCGGCCGGGGTCACACTGTTCGAAGTCTTCACGGGAGAACGGTTGGTCGACGAGAGTGACCAGAAGACGCTTTGGAAGCGGGTTCTCGCCCCTCAGCATCGAAAACCAAGCTCCGTGGTCCCCACCCTCCCCCGGGCTGTGGACGAGCTCATCGAAACCGCGGTCGCCGTCCTGCCGGGGGAGCGATTTGCAACCGCCGAGCACATGGCGTCTTTCGCGCGCCATGCTCAGATTCATCCCAAACCGCAGGCTCTGTTGATGGAGTGTCTCCGTCACCTCTATCCAGGGATCGACCCGAAGCCTCCGCCAATTCCGAGCCTGAGTTCAGACCTACCCGCCGACGTCTCGCTGATCATCGCGAGCTCGCGGGAAAGGCAGCTTTCCGTATTCGGCCGGGGCGCGCTCCCGGTGGAAGGCACCTTGGACTTCGAGGCGCATCACGTACCGAGGCTTCAGAGCGACAGCACCGACACCGGACACTGGAGTGAGCCTCGACCCGCCAGTTTGTCCTCTTCGTTCGATCTGGCGGACCCCACCGAAACCCAGCTGGAGCCCCCGCCGATGGCGGAACACGAGACGACCTCGGACGGCTTCGACGACGCCGAGACGCTGGTCTCCCGCGCCCCGCCCTCACCGGGGTCACCCACCTCCCCCGTCCCGCCCCTACCCGAGTCACCCCGCTTCGTGCCCCGGAGTGGGGCCAAGGTGACTGCGGTGAAGCGGACCATCCGGGAACGACGAGCGCCCCAGGTGGCTGCGAACCTCGGGCAGGCCGCTCCGGACGCGACCTCGACGGATGCCCAAGGCACGCGTTGGGACGCACGCCGCACGCTCACCGCCCTGCTCTTGGGCGCCGTGCTGGGAGCGCTCGCGGCGTCTTGGGTCTTTTGAACCGAAGCGTCCGCGACTCAACCACCGAACAGAGCGAGCTGTTCGGGCCGCACCAAGGAATGCACCCGGATCCCCCTCGTGCGAAGCGCATCGGCCAGATCTTCGTCCGGAGCGTGGGTGAGATAAACCTCTTCCGGTCCGCAGGAGGTGACGAATTCCAGAAGCTCCTTGTGGTCGGCGGCTTCGGCCAACGGGAACGCTGCATCCACTCGAGTACGGTAAGCGAATCCGGGCTCTAGCGCTCGACCCGAAATGAGGGCCAATCGGTGGTTCTTGATGTTTCGAACCGTGGTGTCGTGACGCAGAATCGGTGGGACCACGATGACTTCGTCCCGAGCCGGATGCCCTTGCAAACGCTTCACACCCAAGAGGTTGCAGCCGAGCTGAATGTAGGCACGGCCCACGTCGTAGATGGACCGATGCGCTCTCAGGCGGTAACCCCGCTTTCCGAGGAGGTACATGAGCTCCTGAGCGGGCCCCATCGGTGGGACCAACAGCACCGGCACGCCTTTGTTCTCCAGCGTATCGTCGATGAAGCTCAGAATCTTTTCCAAGACCTCTTCTCGCTCCGGGAATCGGAAATGACGGCTCCCGAATGTCGCTGGCAGCGCGACGGCGTCGCACTCCACCGGTCGGGCGCGCTCGGCAGTGGACAGGCGCTGGGAAAGGAAATCGTTTGTGTAGAGCAGTCGGCGCTCGCCGCGAGTCACCCGAAGCTGCGCAGCGCCCAGCATCCGTCCGGCCGGAAACATCTCGAGTTCCAGCGCGCCGAGGACGAAGGGCCTCCGATAAGGGCTGGTCAGCGCGTCGACCCGTCCGCTGCCTCGGGTGAGGATTCGAACCGTCTCTTCCGTGGCCAGGATGCGTCGATGTTTTCCGATGAAATCGGCATGGGCGCTGGAAATGAACGCCATGTCTCGCCGTCGGTCGGCGTCGAACCACAGGACGGAATCCGTCAAATGGACCCCGCCCGACCATTCGAATTCTCGCCACGGCATGCCGAAGTACCGGCCGCTCGCCCCGGTTCTCGGCTCCGCAGGCCCGCCGGCTCCTTCCCTCGCCACCATCGGTACCGGCCGAAGGGCGCGGGTGCCCGAAGCGCTCCGCTCTCCCAGGCTCGCGGATGGAACTCTCGGTGCGGGCTCTGCTTTCCCAGCGGGCGGCTCGGGGGCGAAAAAATCTAGATTGCGGCCGACGCTCGAGAAGCGCGGGTGCGGAGGCGTGCGTCGGGGCTCCATGGGGCGATCCCCAGAAAACGTATGAACACGAGCATCCGGGATCAAGTTTTGACGCCGCGCCTCCGCGGGATGTGGCAACGTTTCACGTGATGACCACGGACGAGGTGAAGGCCCTGATCGAACAGGGGGTGCCCAACGCTGAGGCGACGGTGACGGATCTGACCGGAACCGGCGACCACTTCCGAGCCGATGTCGTCTCGGAAGCGTTTCGCGGCCTGTCGCCCATCGAACAACACAAGCTGGTCTATGGCGCCCTCGGAACCCTGGTCGGGGGCCCGATCCACGCCCTTCAACTGTTCACCAAGACACCGTAGGCCAGTTCGGCTTAGGCCAGTTCTTCGAGCATCGCTTCCCGCTCGCGAACAACCGCTTCCCGCTCCGCTTCCAGGTGCCGGGCGATCAGATCATGAACCCGTGGGTCGCGAACGTAGTGGGCCGAGTGCATCAGCGTGGGCTCGAAACCTCTGACCCGCTTGTGCTCCCCTCCGGCGCCGGGCTCGAAAACGTCCAATCCCTTTTCCAGACATTCCTGGACTCCATGATAGTAGCACACGTTGAAGTGAAGATGCCGCAGCTCTCGAAAGCATCCCCAGTAACGTCCATACAAACGTGAGCCTTTCTCGAAGTTCACCGCCCCGGCCACAACCTCGCCCGACGCGGTCTCGGCGACCACCAGCCGCAGGGTGTCTTGCAGCTCCTGTGTCCAGACCTCGAAGGCTTTCTCGGTCAGATAGCGACGCCCCCAAAAGAACTTGTCGACGGTCGAGCGGTAGAGTCGAAAGGCGAGGCGTGCCTTACCGCAAAGCGCTTCACCACCGAGCGTTCTGATCGTCACCCCTTGCTTTTCGAGCTCGCGTCGTTCTCGCTTCAGTTGATTGCGACGCTTGCTGTTGAAACGACCCAAGTACTCGTCGAAGGAGGTCTGACCCTGCCGACTCCAGTGGTACTGAAGTCCGAATCGCCGCATGAAACCTGCTTCCGCCAGGGCGTCGGCCTCCTCCGGACTGGTGAAATTCACATGGACGCTGCTGAGCTCCATGGCGCGGCACATCTCCATGAGGACTTCGGCCAAGGAACGCCGCAGGGCGACCGGATCTTCGTCCGGATGCACCAGGAGTCGAGGCCCGGTCACCGGTGTGAAGGGCACGCCCACCAAAAGCTTTGGATAGTACTCGATGCCCAGGCGATGACAGAGATCCGCCCACGCGAAGTCGAAAACGAACTCGCCCTGACTGTGCAGCTTGATGTAGGCCGGCGCGGCGGCGATGACCTTCGGCCCGCGTTTCACCACCGGAAATCTCGGAATCCAGCCGGTCTGCGCCTGGATGGTGCCTGCGCGCTCGAGGCTCTGAAGAAACCGCCACTCCACGAAGGGAGACGCATCTTCGGCACCGACCAACGGGTCCCAGTCTTGCGGGTCCACCTCGGAGGCGCCCTCGACCACCTCGACCGTCAGCGTATCCACTCGTGCGAGCCTATCCGCAGCGCTCCCCGGACCGGAGGATTTTCGACGGGTCGAGCAGAAACCTCCAAAAAGCGGAGAAGTTCCACATGGTGCAGACAACGCCACGAGGAGCACGAACCCACGTAGGCGCATCCACGTGGGTCCGGCTGCGGAGCCCTGCGCTCGAGCGACCGAGCGTGACCGAACGCGCGTGACCAGAAGAATGGGCAAGCGAGCTTGCCGGATTGGATGAGACCATCGTTGCCGGTTTTCGGAGCGCATCCGATGTCGGCTGAAGTGGGGGAATGCACATCCAGGGCGGTGGAATGAAGGCCGAGAGCCTAGTGGGGACTGCCGCCGCCATCCTGGCCGTCTCGATCCCCGAATTGAATCCAGACGACGAGGGGCTTCTCGGGGGCATCCGACTTGCACCCTTCGACTTCATGCAGAAAAGAAGGCCGTCGTTTTCATTCGGCGGCGCAGGCCTGCACGTCGCCGTTGTGATGGGAGCCATGACGGTCGCCGTGCCGGCGGATGGGACCGTCCTCGCGGATGTGCCGATGCCCACGATGGCGGTTCAGGCTGAAACGATTGTCCGCGGCGTGGTCCAGCAAGTCGGAGCTCGAATCGTGGTCCTCCGCTCTGGGCATCGCGTCGAAACGCGAACCCGCATCAGCGTTCAATCGTGCTGGAAGGGAGACTGCGGGACGGCTGTGACCGTGGTCGAACCGGGCGGAGAGACGCCGTACGGTCGTGCGGTGACCCACGGGGCGCCTCGGTACGCGGTCGGCGAAGAGGTGGTGGTGTTTCTGGAGCGCGGCCGAGGGGGCGAGCTTCACACCTACGGCATGGCGCTGGGGCGATTTCAGGTGCACCGCGACGCCGAGGGAGGTGCGTGGGCGATCCGCGACCTCTCCGACGTCGTGCTGGCAAGAGACGTGGGCTCGCGCATGACCCTCGCCGAGGGGAGCGCACTCGAGGTCCTTCCGTTGTCCGACCTCTCGGAGATGGTCCGAAGAGCGTGGCCTCCCCAGTCCAGGCCCGAAGGCATTCCTCGATGAGGAGGCTCAGGGTCTCGTTGCTCACGTTCCTCCTGGTCGCAGGCACGGAGGGTTCTTCTTCGGCGTGGTCCGGCATCGGCGCGACGTGGCCTCGAGGAACGCCTGCCTATCGATTCGAGCAGAGCGGTTCGGATGACCTGGGAGACCTCAGCGAACCTCTCACCCGGGAAGGCATGGAGGTTTGGTCCACACTTCCATGTACCGGCTATCAGCCGGTGTACGAAGGCGTGACCCCAGTGGAGCCGGGAACGTACGAAGGGGTCAACGTCGTGGGCTGGATCGAGCAGGGCTGGACCCGTGGAAGCGGCGTGATCGGAACGACGTCCACGCGCATCGGCGGGTCCGGCATCGTCGAGGCCGACATCGCGCTGAACGGTGAGGACTGGACCTGGGTCACGGGAGATGGGTCCACGTCGAATCGAACTTGCAACGCGTTCACCATCATCGCCCACGAAGCCGGTCACTTCGCCGGTCTCGGTCACTCGAACGCGAGCGTGACCATCATGCGGTCGTCCTACAGCGGCGGAACCGGTTTCCTTTCAGAAGACGATGAAGAGGGGATCTGCACCCTCTATCCGGTCCCCGAGCCGCCCATGCCGTGTTCGCAAACCGGGTGTCCGGCGGGACAGGAGTGCGTCGATGAAGCCTGTATGACCTCCTTGGAGATCCTGTGCGCTCCCTGCAGCCAGGGCGCGGACTGTGGTGGTCCCGATGACCAATGTCTTCGATATCCCGACGGCTATAGCGGGTGTGCCGTCGCATGCGATGCAGACGACGATTGTGGAGACGAAGCCTATGACTGTCTTCGGGTCCGGGGCGCGGACCGCCGCCAGTGTGTTCGCCGGGTCGACGGGGTGGAGGGATGCTTCGACCTTCCTCCCGCAGCGCCCCCCGCTCCGCCGAGTCCTCCTCCTCCCGACCCAGCGCCCCCTCCCGCTCCCGAACCGCCACTCCCCATGCCTCCGGAACCCGACGAGCCGCCCCTGCCGCCGGGCGATGCCGCGTTGGGCAGCATCTGCCTCGACGGAAGCGACTGCGCGTCCGGCGTCTGCGTCACGAACAATGGCGACAGCTTCTGCAGTCAGCCTTGCGGAGAGACGTGCCCCGTCGATTTCGAATGCGTTCGAACCGGGTCCCTCGACTTTTGCCAACCCGTCGCGCTGGGGGAGGAAGACCCCCCTGGGACCGACTCGGTTCCAGGGCAGAGCGGCTCCGAACCCGACATTCCGGTCCATGGCGGCTGCACCAGTACCGGACCTCGGCAGCCGGGACCGGTGCACTTCGCCTTGGGAGCCCTGCTCGCGGCGGCGCTGCGCCGAAGGCGAAGGCGTCGTCACCCCAGCTGTCTTTCATAGCGCCGCCCGATCTCGACGTCTCGGTGCACTCGGTTTAGCCAGTCGGTGTGCAATACCTCCACACCATGGTCCGCGTCTCAGACCTCGACAGATCCCTGGATTTCTATTGCTCGAAGCTCGGAATGGTCGAGATCCGCCGAACGGAGCATGAGAAGGGCCGCTTCACGTTGGTCTTCCTCGTCGCCCCAGGAGACGAAGCACGCGCGAAGACCGACCAATCGCCGATGGTAGAGCTGACGTACAATTGGGATCCCGAACCCCTCCCCGGAGGCCGCAACTTTGGCCACCTCGCTTATCGGGTGGACGACATCTACCAAGTCTGCGCGAAGCTTCGTGAGCGCGGCGTGACCATCAATCGGCCGCCCCGGGACGGCCGCATGGCGTTCATCCGAAGCCCGGACGGAATCTCGATCGAATTGCTCCAGGCGGGCGAACCTAAGGAGCCACAGGAACCGTGGGCCTCGATGCCCAACGTCGGTTCATGGTGACGACAAACCGTACCGGACCTTCCTTCATGAGTGACCAAACGCTCTTCGAATGCCGTCCCGACGGCACCAGCGGGCCTCGGGCCGGCGAGGAGGCGGAGGTCGGCCTCGACTATATCGAGGTTCGGGTGAAGTACCGCGCGACGCCTTGAAGAAATCCTCTCCCATTTGGAGAGGATGCCGTTGCAGGCACTGCTCGCCGGGGACCTACATCGGGGTCCGGTGGGACCTTGATTCCCTTCACAGCCAAGGCGTTCGATCTCGGCATGGTTCGGATGACCGGGGTCTTGCTCCTTGCATTGTTGATCGCGCACTGCGGAGCAGAGCTTGGGTCTCCGAATCCCACGGTCGGGGCGTTCGCTCCCGGATCGAATGAAGATTCAGGTGAAGAGGGCTCCGGCTCCGCGACCAGCCCAACCGACCCCACCAACCCAACCAGCCCAACGGACCCCACCGACCCGACCGATCTGACCGGCGGCTCGCCCGACTTGGGTGCATCAGCCGACATCGGCAGCGACCCTGTCCCCGAACCACGGGATGCCGGTGAGGGCACCGGGATGGATGCGGGGGCACCGCCCATCGCGCCTCCCGATTTGGATCTGGGCGCCGGCCCGCCCGACGCCAGCGCTCCTGGGCCGGATCAAGGACCCGGCTCTGAGGACGCCGGTGCACCTTCCCCCGCGGCGACGTTCGTCGAGCAGGAGGGAGAGGTGATCATGGAAATGGAGTCGGCCACCATCCCTGCCGGCTCGGAGTGGACGATGCAGTCCGAGTTGTCCGGACATACCGGGACCGGATATCTGCAGTTTCGGGGGAATGGGGTCTGCAACGGACCTGCCAACGACCCGGTGGACTTTTCGTTCGAGTTGACGACGCAAGCCAGGTTTCGACTCCATCTTCGCGCGGCCCGCTTTCATCACTGCGTGAGGGGGCAGCCCCACGGAAGCAACAATCGCTGCGAAGAAAATGACCGCACCTGCAACAGTTTGGGCTACCCGTCTGGAAACCAGTGTCCTGAATCGAATCAGTGTATTCGCACCGACATCTCGAATGATGCCTTCGTTCAGATCCGAACCGAAGGAGGAGACTACGTTCCTTTCGTGGATCAGCCGTCGGGCTCGGTCGGCAACGGCATCAAGCTGTTTGGAGGCGGCAACAACAGCTGGAGCTGGACCGGCAACAATGCCCTGGATACCAACGGTCGAAAGTGGGCGGCCGAGTGGGACCTCTCCCCCGGAGTCTACCGGCTGGTGATTCACGGTCGCTCCCAGGACTTTCGCATCGACCGGGTCCTTCTTTACGACGTGGAGCGCGGAGGTACGCAGGGCGCCGCGGACCGCCCAGAAACGCGTCCGTAACCTCGAGATGCCGCCCCTCGACGTCCTTTAGGCCATTCGTTCCTGCAGCGTCGTTTCTTGACGGCGTGATGCCCGTGCTTACCTCTAGCTCTCGGAAGCGGGGCGAAAGGCTCGCTTTCTTGAATCCAATCTTGAGCGAAGGCGCGTCTAACGCGGGACGGAATTCTGCATGCTCGAAATCCACCAACTGAACAAAACCTATCCGCACGGCGTCCAGGCGCTGAGAGACGTCAACCTCTCCATCCCGACCGGAATGTTCGGCCTGCTCGGCCCCAACGGAGCCGGCAAATCGACCCTGATGCGGACCATCGCCGCGCTGCAGTCGCCGGACAGCGGAAAGATCCTGTTTGGCGGCATCAACGTCCTCGAGCAGCCTGACGCGCTCCGGCGTAGCCTCGGCTATCTGCCCCAGGACTTCGGCGTGTATCCCCGGATCAGCGCCGTGGACATGCTTCACCACCTCGCCATCCTCAAGGGCCTCACCAATCGAAGGGTCCGCAAGGAAGTGGTCGACGGGCTGCTTCGCCAGACCAATCTCTGGTCGGCCCGGAAGAAGCCACTCAGCAGTTACTCGGGCGGGATGCGCCAGCGATTCGGCATCGCCCAGGCTCTCTTGGGCAACCCCAAGCTCATCATCGTCGACGAACCCACGGCGGGTCTGGACCCCGAAGAGCGAAACCGTTTCCACAATCTCTTGGTCGAGATCGGGGAGGACGTCGTGGTGCTCTTGTCCACGCACATCGTGGAAGATGTGGCGGATCTTTGCCCTCGGATGGCGATCATGTCCGAAGGGCAGATCGTCGCCTCGGGTCGGCCCAGCGAGCTGGTGTCCGACCTCGACGGTCAGGTCTGGCGCGCTTCGATCGAAAAGGAGGCCCTGGAAAGAAGCCGAGAACGGTACCGGGTCATATCAACGCGCCGGGTGGCGGGTGCCCTCTCCATCCATGTTCTCTCGAGCGGACGACCGGACCCTCAATTTGAACCGGTCTCCCCGAGTCTCGAAGACGTCTATTTCGCCACCGTCGTCGACACGTCCCGGTCGCCCTCTGCCGGCCGACTGAGCGAGGCCGTGGGATGAGCGCGTTCTGGTCATTGGTCCGCTTCGAGCTCCGATATCAGATGCGTGGCCCCACGTTCGCCGCGTCCTTCATCGTCTTCTTTCTCCTCGCCTTCTTCGCCACGGTATCCGACCGCGTCACCATCGGCGGCATCAGGTCCGTCGACATCAATGCGCCGAGTGCCGTCGCATTGAGCATCAGCGTTCTCTCGCTCTTCGCGTTGTTCATCCCCACCTCGATGCTGGCCGGAGGCGTCATTCGAGACGTCGAATACAAGACCGAGGAGCTCTTTCACGCCACGCCTCTCCGGCCATCGACCTTCATCCTCGGTCGGTTCACCGGCGGATTCTTGGCAAGCGTTCTTGCCTTTGCCAGCGTTCCGCTCGCCATCTATGTCGGATGCTTCATGCCTTGGCTGGACCCGGAGAGGCTAGGCCCGATGGGCGCCGGCGGCTATCTTTATCTTTACGGCTGGATTGGCGGAGTCAACATGCTGGTCAGCGGACTGGTGTTCTTCACGGTTTCGAACCTGACCCGCTCGATGTTCGCGACCTATACCGCTCTGACCATCTTTCTCTTCTTTTACCTCACGGGAACCATCCTGCTGGATGAACCTCAGTATCGAGACATGATCGCCACGTGGGACCCCATCGGCGTGAACACCCTCGTGGAGACGATGCGGTATTGGACGCCCGCCGAAAGAAACCTCGAGATCGTCCCCCTCCAGGGCACATTCTTGGTCAATCGGCTTCTGTGGGTCGGGATCGGCGTTCTGCTCTTGTTGATAAACGTCTTCACGTTCTCCTTCACGAGGCGATCATCCGGCTTTCGCCGACCACGAGGACGGTCAACTGACCAAACACCGGACGCCGCGACGACCCGGCCATCGCAATCCGGCCTTCCTCGAGTCCAACCTGAATCCCACCCTTCGTGGCGGCAGCTCGGGGAACGGGTCCGTTTCGAGGCGACGGCCGTCCTCAAGAACGTCGCCTTCTGGATCCTGCTGGCGGTGGGCGTCCTGAACACTCTCGGTTCGCTCTTGAACCTCGACGTTTTGTACGGAACCCCTTCCTATCCCATGACCCGAGTCATGTTGGAGTCGATCCGAGGTGCGTTCGGCATCATTCCGCTGATCATCGCCGTCTACTATGCCTCGGAGCTCGTGTGGCGTGAACGCGCCGTGGGGGTCTCGGAGGTGGTCGATGCCACACCGACACCGAGTTGGGTATTCGTCCTTTCCAAGTTCCTCGCCCTCTCGATGGTCGTGGCGTCCCTGTTCCTGGTGGCCATCATGACCGCGGTCGTCGTGCAGCTGGTCAATGGCTACTCGAACCTGGAACTCGATCAGTACGCGCTCCGTTTCGCGATGGAGTTCTTCTTGCCGTTCACCTTACTGTCGATTCTGAGTCTCTTCGTTCAAGTGCTCACGAACAATCGATGGCTCGGCGTACTGATGGTGGTGCTGTACATCGTCGCGACCCTCACCCTGGCCGACTTTGGATACGACCACAACCTGTTGATTTTCGGGAGTACGCCCGCCACACCCTATTCGGATCTCAATGGCTATGGACACTTCCTCGCCATACGCGCCTGGTTCTTGATCTATTGGGGATTCTGGTCCGCCGTCCTGATGGTGTTGACATACCTCCTCTGGAATCGCGGATCACTTCGTTCTCTGCCGGCGCGCCTGCGCGGTCTTGGTTCCGCACCCGTTTCTGCCCGCCTCATCATCGCCACCAGCCTCATCGGTGCGACGGCCAGCGGCGCTTGGATC
Organism: Myxococcota bacterium; assembly: GCA_050331295.1. Lineage (GTDB taxonomy): Bacteria > Myxococcota > Kuafuiibacteriia > Kuafuiibacteriales > Kuafuiibacteriaceae > Kuafuiihalomonas. The sequence goes on from JBHJGZ010000003.1 coordinate 82,813, forward strand.
TTCTACAATACGAACATCCGAAATCAGTACATGAACAACATCCGTGTCGAGCTGCGGAGTCTGGACTACGAAGACCGGTATCGAACCCATGAGCTCCTTCCTCAACCAAAGATCGTAGCGGTGAACGCCACCGTCGACATGTACCCGCACCAGCGACGTACGGTTTCGAAAGGAACCTATGAGCTGGTCAATCGAACCGACGAGGCAGTCGACATGCTCCTCGTAGACTACGCCTACGGTCTGCAAGTACTGTCTCAATCCATCGATCGTGGTTCGATCCGGTCGAAGGATGATCGCCACAACACCGTACAGTTCGAGCTTGAACCGCCGATGGAACCCAACGAAATGCGGACGTTTCACTTCGAAACCATCCGTACCAACCCGGGATTCAAGAACAGCGACAACCAGTCTCCCGTCGTAGACAATGGGAGCTTCCTCAACAATTTGGACATTTTTCCCCTGATCGGATTCAACCCTTTGAAGCTGCTTCAAGCGCGAGAGGATCGCCGTCGGTACGACCGAGAACCTCTTCCCCGCGCGCCGGATTTGGAAGACGAGGTGCGATGGACGCAAAGCGTCTTGCGCTCAGATTCGGACTGGGTGGACTTTGAGGCGACTTTATCCACTGTCGACGACCAGGTGGCCATTGCACCGGGATATCTTACCGCAGAATGGAAGGAGGGGGGTCGGCGCTACTTCCGATACGAGATGGACCGACCTATCATGAACTTCTTTTCATTCCAGTCCGCCAGGTACGAAGTTCAGGAAGAGAAGTGGCGAGATGTCGACCTTCAGGTCTTCTACCATCCCGAGCACGACTTCAACGTGGACCGCATGATGAGTTCGATGCGGGCTTCGCTCGAGTATTTTACGGCGAATTTCTCACCCTTTCAGTACCGCCAGATGCGCATCTTGGAGTTTCCAGCCTATGAGCGCTTCGCGCAGTCCTTCCCGAACACCGTCCCGTATTCGGAGTCGATCGGATTCATCCTGGATCTCCGTGACGAGACGGACATCGATGCCGTCTTCTACGTCACCGCTCACGAAGTGGCTCACCAGTGGTGGGCGCATCAAGTCTGTCCAGCTTTTACCCAAGGCTGGACGATGGTGATCGAGACGTTTGCTCAATACAGTGCGCTGATGGTGATGGAGAAGGCGTATGGGCATCATCATCTTCGTCGGTTCCTGAAATACGAGCTGGACCGATACCTCGCTGGCCGAGCCACTGAACCCGAAGCGGAGCGTCCTCTGTATCGCGTCGAAGACCAGGGCTACATTCATTATCGGAAAGGATCGCTCGTCATGTACGCGCTCAAGGACTATCTTGGAGAAGAGGTTGTGAATCGCAGCCTGGCTCGACTGATTCGCGAATACGGAGGCAGCATCGACCCCTATCCGCGCTCGGTCGATTTTCTCCGGATCCTCCGCGAGGAGGCTCCGGAGGAGTACGGCCCTTTGATCACCGACCTGTTCGAGAAGATCATTCTCTACGACCTCCGAGTCATCGAAGCCGATGTCGAGAAGCGAGACGACGGCCGGTTCGATGTGTCGATGACGGTCTCGGCGACCAAGCTGGAGAGCGACGAGAAGGGTCATGAGACGGAGCTAGAGTTGGACCTGCCGATCGACATCGGAGTCTTTTCAAAAGACCTTGAAAAGGTTTATGAGGGAACCGAACACATTCTCGTCTTTGAGAAGCATCGTATTCGAAGCGGAGAAACCTCCTTCGACTTCGTGGTCGACAGCGCCCCGGTGATGGTGGGCATCGACCCTTACAACAAGCTCATCGACCGGATTTCAGAAGACAACGTTCGGCGGGTCGAGGCGCCCCAATGACCGGCGAACATTCATCATGAGGGTTTGGAGGCAAACCGATTGCGGGCTCGAGCCCGCGCCTTCTCCATTTCTTCCTGACGGTCTCGCGGAGGTACGCGGGTATGAAGCTTGCCGATGAGCTGCGCCGTCGCCCGAGCGACGGCTTCCACGGCCTCTTCGAACGCGGTTTCGTTGGCCCGGGAAGGCCTCGTGAAACCCGAGACCTTCCGCACGTACTGAAGAGCCGCTGCCCGCATCTCTTCTTCCGTGGCGGGAGGGTCGAAGTTCGAAAGCCGACGAATGTTTCGGCACATGACCACCACTCTTGGCCTTCCACCGTCTCGGTCAAGTCCCCTCCACGCGGACTCGACCGTTCATTTCGTGGACTCGCCCTGACCGTTTGCGTTTCCGACGGACCGCGATGCATCGTGCGAGACGATCATGGAGCGTGATCCGCGGGACACCATTACCGAGCAATCGTTTCGGGTCGATCCCGCGCTGCTGGGAACGGTCTTGGCTTCGCCCTGGCGAAGGCTCGCCGCCGTATCGTTGGATACGTTCATCGCCGCCATCTTCGCCAACATCGTGGGGGCGACGGTCATCAATTTGGCCATCTCCTACCTGTTGTTCCGCGGTGCCGCCCGCACGGAACCGGGACCGGGCTCCGGATGGAGAAAGTGGCTCCTGATCGGCTTCGGGGTCATCTTCCTCGCTGGGGCCGTCGCGTCGTGTACGTACAATCTCGATCTTTCGGACGACGAGCGCGCAGAATCGGAGCCGGCCGAGGAAACGGACAGTGAGGTCCCGAAGGTCGACGACGACGACGTTCGGGACATCATGGAAGCCATCCGCCTCGTTCAGGCGGTCACCGGTACCGAAGACGCCGTGACCTCCACCGACACCGAGGCTGCTGCCACCATGGTCGCAAGCAAGATGGACAACCTCATGGACGAGCTGGAAGAGGTCGAGGAAGCATCTCGCGCCTGCGCCGAAAATCAGTGGACCGTGAAGCGAGCGCTTCGTGTCTTGTTGGATACCGTCGGCCTGACCGTGGGCTGGATCGGACTGTACTTCACGGTGTTCTTGAGTTGGTGGAAAGGCCAAACGCCGGCGAAACGACTCCTCCGATTGAGAGTGGTTCGGCTGGACGGTAGTCCGATCACAGTGTGGCATTCTTTCAATCGATTCTCGGGATATTCCGCGGGGTTTGCCACGGGTCTTCTCGGCTTTGCCGAAGCGCTCTGGGACCAGAATCGACAAGCGATCCACGACCGGATCGCGGCGACCGTCGTCGTACGCACCGACCATCAGACCCGGCCCCCTTCAGAGCCGGAGTGATGGAGAGTGGAGCCCTCCGGCTTCAGTGGTCGCAGCGAGACACGGGTGAGAGATCCGGATGGCGGAAAAGGAAGAGCTTCCGCTGCCAGAGCGGCGTGGGCTGGACAAATGCAGGATCATCACCGGCCCGCAGCACCTCGAACGTCTCCCCACCGAGTTGATACGTCACGGACGCATCAGGATGCCGATGCATGAAGTCTCGGAACTCGAACCAGACCATCCCGCGTTCTGAGTCCCTCAGCCGCTCCAATTCTGGCTCGCTGCTTTCCACGATGCGGACAACCTTCGACTGATAAGGCCAAAGATACAGGGGCTCCTGGACCACGTAGTGGTTGGTTCGGCCCTCCTCGGTGACGAGATTGCTGAACATGGACAACGCGAGCTCCGTCTTGCCGCCCAGGTACGGCAGTGTGCCGTTGAGAAAGAAAAGGGCGGGAATGGCCAATTGACGTCGCGGCACGCGAAGCAGATGCCATGCGGTGGGAGTCCTGACCTGGAAGCGTTCGCGTTCCTGCCAGACGCCGAAGCCGACGAAAACGATGAACGCGAGACCGTAGCAGACCCAAAGCCCCACCGACGCCAGTCGGTAATAGCGGCTGTACTCTCCGAAGACACCTAGATAAGCGAGCACGTAGGCGAGCGAGAGCGCCGCGCCAAAGAAGATGAACCGACCGAACGGGTTCTCTTGCAGCCAGGCGAGAGGCCGGCGGACCAGGCCTTGCCAGCTCCGGCTCACATCATCGGGAGAGAGGTACAAAAAATATAAAGCTAATAATACTGATGAAAAATTGTAGTAAGGCTTGTACTCACTGAGTCCGATGATGAAGTGGAAGAAGGCTCCCACCAGCACGCCCATGGTCCGAGTCCTAGACCAGAGGAGCAGGACTGGAATCAGCGCTTCAACGAAGATCGTCATCCATATCGCGGCCCAGCGCACCCACAGATGGCCGGTGATGGCATCGGGAATGGGAAGGCCGAGGGCCGCCACGAGGTCGCCGGCACAGGACGCGTCGGGGTTGAAGAACCCCGCGTTGAGTTTGTGGAACACCGCCCAGAAGTAGAGAACCGGAACCAGAAGGCGCGCCGAGGCAGCAAAGCGGGCGAATATGCGCTCCCGGTTGAAGCTCCCTGACGGGATTTCGATCAGAGCCGAGCCGACCAAGATGAAGTTGGCCGTGGTAGCGAGCATCCAATGATTCGACAGATAGGGTGCATAGATCATGACCTCCGTGATTTGGAGGCAAGCCAGAACCAACAGTCGATTGAGGGTGGGACGGGCCACGAAGAGACTTGCCGCGGTCAGGGTCAGGGCGAGTTGAACCGGCGTATTGGCCACGTGCTTCAACGAGACCTGATGGAAGATGACAGCACTCGCCCACAACAAACAGAATCCGTGAAACCAGAGCCGGTCTCGGTCATCACGGTCCGAAGAACCAGAAACCAGACCTGAGCCGAAGCCGCTCGTGGGGCCTTGGATCGTTTTGACCTGAGGGGTCATGGGCTCGGTTCCGTTGGAGACGATCTACGTCGTCGGCCGCAAATGGGCAAGTTAGCCTGCCAAGTTTACGACAGGCCCGACCCCGCGATCTGTCCTACACTTCGCCACCCACCTCACCACGAACAAGCCGACGCGCCCAACCTGTCCTCGTCGCCAAAGGCTCGGTGTCGAACATCGATTGACGATGAGCGAAGGTCATGACGTCCACAACCGGTGATCGTCGCTGAAGGGCTCCTCTTCAGATATCCCTCGGCCGACAAGCCGGCCATCGCCGACCTGTCGTTCCGCATCGCCGAGGGCGAGGTCTTTGGATTTCTCGGACCGAGCGGAGCCGGCAAGTCGACGACACAGAAGATCCTCCTTCGGCTTCTCCGGGGCTGGCAGGGCCAAATCGAGATTCTAGGTCGCCGGCTTGAAGACTGGAACTCCGACTACTACCGGCACGTCGGCGTCGGATTCGAAGCGCCCAATCACTATTCCAAGCTCACGGCACGAGAAAACCTTCGGTACTTTGCGTCCTTGTATCGCGACGTGCCTCGGACCTTCGAGCCGTTGTTGACCTCGGTCGGTCTCGGACCTCATGCCGACCAGAGGGTCGCCACCTTCTCGAAAGGCATGAAGCATCGACTCAATCTGATTCGCGCCCTGATCCACCGGCCCCGACTGCTCTTTCTCGACGAGCCCACCGCAGGTCTCGACCCGGTGCACGCGCGGATGGTCCGAGATCTGATCGAAGCGCAAAGGCAGGATCAGGTGACCGTTTTCCTCACGACCCACGACATGCAGCTCGCCGAGGAACTCTGCGACCGAGTCGGATTCTTGGTGGATGGAAAGCTTTGGGCAGTGGACGCGCCCGCCGCACTTCGTGCAGCTCATGGTCGCCGTGCCGTCGAAGTGAAGGCCAGCGACGGTCGTCGCGGGCACTTCTCGCTCGATGACCTCGGGGACAACGGTGCGTTCATCGACTTCCTCCGAAGCGCCCGGGTGGAGACCATCCACAGCATGGAAAGCTCTCTGGAAGATGTCTTCATCAAGGTGACGGGTCGGGAGCTGACCGGAGACGAATCTTCATGATGGCGACCCTTCTCTTGGACATCCGCCGACAGACACGGAGCGGGTTGTACGTGATCGGATTCGCGGTTTCGCTCGTCCTCGGCCTCGGTCTTCGAGCCACAGGCGCCTCGGATCCGGCGCTGCTGGCGGGAATCGCTCTGGTCTTCCTCGGCGGGACCACCTTCCTGTTCGCGGCATCGATGCTGCTCTCGGATCGGAGTGAAGGGACCCTGCACGCGTTACGCACCAGCCCCCTGCGTCCTCGCATCTACCTCCTCTCCAAGATCATCTCGCTGACCGCGTTCTCGGCCATCGAGGCCTCCGTCATCGTGGTCGCCGGCGGGTTCGGATGGCCGACGCCGTCCTTCACCCTCGGAACCATCCTGCTCGGAGTCCCGTACGTCATGCTGGCCTTGGGCCAAGCGTCCGCCACGGACAGCATGACGTCCTTCCTGTTTCCCACCGGCGTCACGACGTCCTTGACGATGCAGCTTCCGGTTCTCGGACTCATCGGCGTCGGGTGGGATGCCTTGTGGATGTGGATTCCCTCTCAAGCCGCCGCCCATCTGATGGCGGGTTCGTACCGTGAACCCTTTGCCATCGCATCTTTCGCATGGTGGTGTCTGGCTTCGGCGGGCCTGTGGATATGGGCCCTTCGTCGCTTCGATGCTCGGCTGCAGTGGAGCGCACGCTAAATGATCAGCTGGATGCGCATCCTGGCCGGGGACGGTCTTCGCGTCTTGCGAGACCAGTTTCTGGTCGCGGCTCTCCTCTACGTGCTGGTCACCGCCGCTGCGATCGGGTTCTCGCTTTCGCCGCTACGCGATTGGGTCGAGCAACGATACGCGTTTCCGCTAGAGGATCATTACCCGCTGTTCAGCGCCTACTTCGGCGCGACGCTGGGCGGACTGGCGGTCGGTTCGGTCGGCGGATTCCTCCTCGTGGAATCGAAGGTAGAGAGGGCCTTTGACGTCCTTCGTGTCAGCCAAATCGGCGTGGGTGCCCACCTGCTCGTGCAGTGCTCGGTCGCCTGGCTGATCGCGAGCCTCCTCATCCTCGTGCTCTCTTTTCTCGTGAGTCCCACGCTCCCGGGCACGACCGCATGGATCTTCGGTGCTGTCGTTTCGGCCCTTCTCGCACCGACCACGATGTTGTTCATCGGTGCATTTGCCGAGGACCAGATGGAGGCCTTTGCGGCCGCGAAACTCGTCGGGCTCATCGGACTGGCTCCGGTCGCGGCCTGGTTCCTTCCGGAGCCCTGGAGCCTCGGGTTGGGTCTTCTTCCCCACGTTGGCGCCATCTATCCTTGGTGGGGCCTGAGCCTCTGGTGGTGCGTGCCTTCGCTGCTCGCGTTTCTGCTGGCCATCGAGGGTCTCCGACGAACGCTGCTTCACCGGATCCTGAGCCGCTAGTCTCACCAGGGAGGCGGGATCAAGCGCCTCCGAACCAGGGTCAGGAAGGCCCTCACGCGAGGTGCGATCCATTCGCGCGACGGATACAAAACCGCGATGACGCCGGCCTTTGAGGCTTCGTACCTCTCCAGGACACGAACGAGCCGACCGGAAGCCAGCGACGGGTTGACGAGCCAGCCCGGGAGCTGTGCCAATCCCAATCCAGCTTCTGCCGCTTGCCGAGCGAAGTCACCGAAGTCCGTTCGAACACCTCGATAGACGCGAACCGTCCGCTGGCGACCCCGAAACGTCCACGTGTCGGCTTCACCCACAACGATGGTCCGGTGGTGGAGCAGGTCGCTCGGCTGACTCGGCTCTCCGTGGCGCTCGAGATAGCGCGGCGACGCGCACACCATCCGTCGCTCATCGGCGATCTTCAGGACCTGGAGTTCGGAGTCCGCCAAAGGTCCAATCCGCACTGCGAGATCGAGACCCGACGACACGAGGTCGAGGACCGTGTCGGTGAGCACCAGCTCGTAGCGAAGGTCAGGATGCTGCTCGGAGAGTTCGTTGAGGATCGGCGCCAGGTAGAGACGGGCGAAGGTCGCGGAGGCGGTGAGCCGTAATGTGCCCGCAACCTTGTCCCGAACCCTCGACACGTCCCGCTCCGCTTCTTCTACTCCAGCGATCAGCTTTCGCGCATGAGGCCGGAGACGCTCCCCCTCCGCCGTCAACGCCACGCTTCGCGTGGAGCGATGGAACAGGCGCGCCCCAAGAGAGCTTTCCAATCGCGCGATGGACCGCGTGATCGCGCTCGGCGTCTGATTCAGCGTACGGGCGGCCCCACTGAATCCACCTTCACGCCCGACGACTTCGAATGTGATGAGGTCCTCCATCCGCAGATTCATTTCCTCGATTTTCGCCGAAGTCTTCACCGAATCATATCTATTTTCGAGTGGCTCCTCCGGACGTAAACCATGGACCGAGAGGAGAGTTCGAGATGACCACCGTTCACAGCTTCGACCACATTCATCGCCTCCGAGCTTCGACTCCACGGATGGACGAACTGGAGGCACGGCTTCGCTTTTTGCGACCGAACATCACGAGGCCAGTCGTCCACGTCCAAGACATCGCCTCGGGCAAGACCACCGGTCTTCCGCCGGACTGCTACGAGGAACGACGCGTGCCGATCGACAACGGAAGGAGCAAGGCCCTCTCGCTGGAGCGGGAGGGCGTGATCCTGATTCCTCATCGCTCCCGCGTCGTGGACTGGTTCGACCCGGAGGAGGTGGAATCCGTGTACACCGGTGAAGTGGCCGAGCTGGTGAGGATACAGACCGGAGCAAGAGAGGTTCTGGTTTTCGACAAGACTGTCCGGGCTCAATCACCAGGTCTTCGAAACGCGATGCAGCTTCGAGAGCCGGTATCCTATGTACACGCCGACTACACCGAAACGTCTGGACCGCAACGGGTTCGAGATCTCTCGGGATTGCTCGCCGATGAGCGACTGGCTCGACCTTTCGCGTTCTATAATCTGTGGCGTCCACTCAATGGACCCGTGGAATCGCGACCGTTGGCTTACATCGACGCCAGCTCGCTCAACCCTGACACGCTGGTGGAGACCGACCTCGTCTATACCGACCGGATCGGCCACATCTATAATCAGATCCACGATCCCCAGCATCGCTGGCTCACCTTTCCCGGGCAAGACACACGCGAAGTTGCGCTCTTCAAGACCTTTGACAGCCGAAAGCAACGCATCGCTCGGTTCGTGACCCATGGCGCGTTCGAGGATCCCGACGCCTCGCCTGCATCCCGTGAGAGGACGAGCCTCGAAGTCCGAACCATCGCGTTCTTCTAGTCTTTGCCCCGTTTCCCGTGATCTGCGGCTCCCCGCTCCCCGAGGCTCGAAACGAGCCTACTTCTGGCCGTTCTCGAGATCGATTCGATAGCGCTTGAGCCAGCGGTGGATCTGCATCCTCGCCTTTCCCATGTCCCGCGCCACTTGGCTGATGTTTCCATGATGGCGCTCCAACAGTTCCACCAGTCGCTGGCGTCGAGCTTCATCCTCTTCGGACAGCGGATGAACGCGCATCGGCCTCTCCTCCGACGGAGTGAACCGCCACTTGTCCGCGGCGAGTTTTCCGTCCGGAGCCAGCGTCAAGGCCAAGGTCACCGCCTTTTCCAGCTCCCGCACATTGTACCGCCAAAGCTGCAGCATCAGTTGTCTCGCCACGGTTCGAGGCAAAACGATCGACGCGGGGTCTCGGCCGCTTCTTCGCACCAGCTCCCGAAAGAGCCGACCGATGTCTTCTCGACGGTCGCGGAGCGGTGGAATCTCCATGGTAAAGCCGGAGATTCGGGCCATCAGATCCTCTCGGAAACGTCCCGAGTCCACGAACTGGTTGAGGTCTCGATGGGTGGCCGTCACCAGGCGAAAGTCGACGGGAATCGTCCGGTGACCTCCCACCGGAACCACCGTCCGCTCCTGCAAGACTCGCAAGAGCTTCACCTGCGCCGCGAGGGGCAGCTCTCCGATTTCGTCCAGGAAGAGCGTCCCGTGATTCGCCGCGCGAACCAGACCTTCCCGGTCTCGATCCGCTCCACTGAATGCACCCCGCTCTACGCCGAACAATTCCGATTCCACGAGGGCTTCTGGTAGGGCGCCGCAATTGACCGGCACGAAAGCCCCTTTCCGACCCGACTGCCGATGGACGAGGGATGCAGCCACTTCCTTCCCCACACCGCTTTCGCCGCGCACGGAAACCGGGACATCACTCGCCGCGACTTGGGCCAGCTGCATCAATTGCCCGGCCCATGGACCATGGAAGGTTCGAAGTTCACCGAGGCCCTGGGGGCCGTCGTCGTCGTGGACCCACGTGGGAGTCCGATCCCGGAACACGAAGAATGAGTGCCCCAGTTCGATGATGTCGCCGTCCCGAAGGCGTTGAGTGTCCGTCACCGGGATGCCGTTGACCAAGGACCCGTTCTTGGAACCCAAGTCCTGGAGGGCGAAGCCGCTCGCATCTTTTGCGATTTGCGCGTGATGGCGAGACATCCGGGAGTCCGGGAGGCCCACCTCCAGGGCACAGGAGTCTCGATGAAGGCGCAGCTGGCCACTCCGACCCCATCGAGACTTGAGGACCGGGTCGAGCCGTACCCGATAAGAAGCGAGGTCCATCCGGTCGGCACAGAACACGAACACCAAGTGCGGGCGAACCACGCTCCGAGGCCGGATGCCCGAATCGTCGATCAAGGAGAGTGTCTGACTGAGGTCACGCATGAAGTCGCTTCCCGGAGTCACAACCCATAGCACACCCCCAATTCATAAGCTGTCTGCCCCACCGCATCAGGGCTTTATGGCCTTCGACAAGACGGGTTGTGGTCACTACTTTGGAGAGGCTTTGAGTGAGGGGGACGACGGCGGAGACGACACCATCACGAGTCCCCATCGGCCTTCGATCCAAAGGAGCCGACGACGGCCGCCAGCGGCGACCACCGACCCCGGAACGGAACTGCTCGGTCGGTATGTCCTCCTCGACGCCCTGGGGGAAGGGGGCGGGGGACAGGTGTTTCGTGCGTTTGATCGTCAATTGGAGCGTCAAGTTGCCATCAAGCGGCTGAAGGAGAAGACGCCCAGTCGATCCCACAGTTCCGCCATCCGCCTCCGCCGCGAAGCCCAAGCCAATGCCCTCCTTCAGCACCCCCACGTGGTGTCGGTGTTCGATGTCGGCGAGCAAGACGGCGACGTCTTCATCGCGATGGAGTACGTGGAAGGGACGTCTCTCAAAGACTGGCTGAAAGAGCCCAGGAGTCGGCGAGAGATTCTGCAGGTTTTCCTGCAGGCGGGTGAAGGCCTCTTCGCCGCCCACGAGAAAGGCATCATCCACCGAGACTTCAAGCCGTCCAATGTCTTGGTCGGTCGCGACAACCGAGCACGGGTCGCGGATTTTGGTCTCGCGCGGGCGGCAGGTGATACCTCCACGGACGGTCCGTCGTCCACACCTGCTCCGACGCTGGTGGACCAAAACCTCACGCGAACCGGGGCGCTCGTCGGAACACCGGCGTACATGGCACCGGAACAGTTTCTGGGCGGGCCCGTGGATCAACGGTCCGACCAGTTCGCGTTCTGCCTCGCCTTGGCGGAAGCTCTGACCGGAACCGCGGCACCGCGCGGACAGATCACGAACGAAGGTTGGGCGACATCGCCCGACGCCCTACCCAACTGGATTCGACGTGCGAAGCTTGCAAAGCCCCTGCGCAAAGCCTTGATCCGCGGCCTCGCCGACGAGCCGGACCAGCGCTTCGCCACCATGCGGCCGATTCTGGACGCCGTCCGAGCAGCCTCATCGGGACGGCGCATCGCGGGTCCCGCCGCGGCCATCGCGGCGGGGACCGCCGCATTGGTGGCGGCCGGACTCAGACTCTATCCAGGTCCGTGTGCCGCCACGGCATCCGCCTTGTCCGAAGTCTGGAGTCCGGAACGACGGGCCCAGATTCAGAGACGCCTCGAGATCGCATCTCCCGCTCCCTGGCGATCCGTCTGGTCTTCCTTGGACCGCTATGCTCAGCAGTGGCTGGAGGCCCGAACTCAGATCTGCGAAGCCACACGGGTCCGAGGCGATCAGTCGGAGAGTCTCATGGACATCCGGATGCAATGCCTCGACCGACGTCGCGAGGGCCTTCGCGTCTTCCTGGGTCTTCTCGAATCGGGCACCATCGGCAACGCCGCCCGAGCCTCGAACGCCGTTCTGCGCCTCGGGAGCCCGAAACTCTGTACCACCGTGCAGAGCATGCGGACCCTTGGACGGTCCTTGAGCCCAGCCGAGGCCGAAAGGGCCCGAGAACTGGAGGCCTTGTTCGCTCAACTCGAGGCGGCGGATGCCGCGGGCCTGGTCCCGTCTGGTTTGGCCTTGGCTCAGCGGGCGGTGGAGCTGGCCGACGCCATCCGTCGAACCGATTTGCAAACCTCCGCTCACAGATGGAGAGCCAAGCTCCGGGCGGCGGACGACCAGCGGGCCCAGGCCGTTTCGGACTGGGAGCGGGTGAGCGTCCTCGCCGACGCATCTGCAAACGATGCGGTACGCCTCGAGAGCTACGTCGAGCTGATACGCCTGGACCCAGGCGTTCCAGAGACCGCTCAAGTCTCCGACGACCACGTCGAGCGAGCTCGAGCCGTTCTGGATCGACTGGGTGCGGGTCCCCGGTACAAGGCCCTCGTTTTCGGGGCCATGGGAGCCCTAAGTCTCCGGCGCGGTGACTTTCTCGGATGTCAGACCCACGGACAGGTGGCGATGCGCATGATCAACGAAGCGGAAGACGCGCCCTTGGACGAGCGGCTCGAGCTCTCGGAGGACCTCGCTCGCTGCCTGGAGCGCCAAGGCTCCAGGGTGCGGGCAGCGGAGGTCGTACGTTCATCCCTCGAGCTGGCGGAGAGGGAGCTTGGCCCGGAGCATCCTCGAATCGCCCGCCTTCTGGTCCAGCTTTCGAGAGCCCTCGACTTCTCTGGGAATGCGTCCGACGCGGAAAGTACGGCCCGGCGGAGCCTCCGCTTGGCGGCAAGCAGCTTTGGTGCGCAGCACAGTACCACCGCGCTCGCTCATCAGGCGGTGGCCAACGTGCTCTTCCGAAAGCGCGATTGGGAGGGAGCGCTTCAGCATTATCGCACCGCTCTGGACATCATGTCGGATGTGTACGGAGAACGAAGCCGGACCGCAGGCGGCCTTCAGTCCACCATCGCCCTGACCCTGGACGAGATGGGCCATCATTCACGAGCTCAAAGCCTCCATGAAGCCGCGATCGAGACCCTGACCAAGACGGTGGGCCCCGCTCATCCCGAAACCGCGGCGGCGCGGACACGGTATGGATGGTCCCTCTCCAGGCAGGGGCAATGTCAAGCTGCTCTGCAGCACCATCGCAAGGCCCTCGCAGACCTCAGAAAGTCCGATCCTGAGCACGCTCGGATGTTGGACGTCATCCGAGGGATCGTGGAGTGCCTCATCAAACTCGGTCGTCCGCAGGACGGGGTCGCGTACATCGAAGAAGGGCTGCAGATCAGCGAACACCGAGACGAAGCACCGTTTTATACCGCGCAGCTCGAGTATCAAGCCGCCCAGGTGTTTTGGTCCCTCGGGCACCGAGAACGATCCATGACCATGGCGCGTCGCGCCCATCGGCGTCTCTCGGGGTCGGATGAGCTTCGAGGAGAAATCGAGGCTTGGTCTTCCGAACGATTTTGAGGGCTCGAAAGGGCCCTGTGCATGCATCGGGGGTTGACTTTGAGAATTATTCTCAATAATAACGGGGCTGTGACCAGGCGGCGGGGCTGACTCTTTCCCCGTGACCTCTTCTCTCTTCGCTGATTGCACCTCTGCTCCGCCGCCGGTCGCAATTTCTCGGGTCGCCGGATGCACCGGCGAATCGCCGTCCGTCGATTGCATCGCCGGCGCAGGACGACTAGCCCCGACCTCCATGGAAAAGACCAAGGTGGTCATCATCGGCTCAGGTCCAGCAGGGTATACCGCGGCCCTCTACACCGCGCGCGCCGACCTGAGCCCGGTTCTGATCGAAGGCAGTTTCATTCCGGGGAACGCCTCCGTGCTTCCGGGTGGTCAGCTCATGATCACCACGGACGTCGAGAACTATCCCGGGTTTCCCGAAGGGATTCTGGGGCCCGACATGATGGAAAAGTTTCGGCATCAGGCCACCCGCTTCGGAACCGAGATCGTGCACGGGTTCGTCACGAACGTAGATCTTTCGAAACGACCCTTCGCGGTGTCGGTGGAGAACGAGCCAAAGTACGAGGCCGAATCGCTGATCATCGCCACCGGCGCGGTGGCCAAATTGCTCGAAATCCCCGGGGAGCGAGAACTGATGGGTCACGGCGTGTCGGCGTGTGCAACCTGTGACGGGGCGTTCTTCAAAGACCGTCATGTCGTCGTCGTGGGTGGTGGCGACACCGCCATGGAGGAATCCTTGTTCCTCACCCGCTTCGCTTCCAAGGTCACCGTCATCCATCGCCGGGACGCCCTCCGCGCATCGAAGGTGATGGCAGACCGAGCTTTCAAGCATCCGAAGATCGAGTTCATCTGGAACACCGTCGTCACCGAGGTGGTCGGCCAGAAGCCCGCCGGTCCCGGTGCCCCGGGCGGCATCGAGGCCGTGAAGCTTCACAACGTCGAGACCGACGAGAAGAACGAACTGCCTTGCGATGGGTTTTTCGTCGCGATCGGCCACAAACCGAACACCGATCTCTTCGAAGGCCAGCTGGACATGGATTCGGATGGCTACCTCAAGGTTCTGCCCGGGAGTGCAAAGACGAAGATCGAGGGCGTGTTCGCGTGCGGAGACGTCCAGGACAAGGTGTATCGGCAGGCGGTGACGGCGGCGGGAACCGGCTGCATGGCGGCCATCGATTGCGAGCGATTCCTCGATAGCTTGGAGTGACCGGCTCCAAGTGAAAGTCGCCTTCCGGAAACGGTCGCGCCGCTAGCGCTTGACGGGTGCCGGGACCGTCGGATGCAAACACAGTGTGGACGACCAGCTTTTCGAGACTCGCGCCATTCACGCCGGATGTGACCCCGAAACCGTCACGGGGTCGGTCAGTGTTCCCATCTTTCAAACCTCGACCTTCGCGCAGCAGGCGCCCGGAGAACACACCGGCTTCGAATATGCGCGTACTCGAAACCCCACGCGCGATGCGTTGGAGCGAAATCTAGCCTCTCTCGAGGGAGCGCGACACGGACTGTGCTTTTCATCGGGATGCGCGGCAACTGATGCGATTCTCCATTGTTTGAAGCCCGGTGATCATGTCGTCAGTGTCGATGACCTCTACGGCGGCACGTACCGGCTGTTCATGAGCCTGTATCGTCCCAAGGGTATCGACTTCACGTTCATTTCAGCCGACCAGCCCGAAGACTTGGACAACGCCATTTCGGACCGAACCAAGCTGATCTGGGTCGAAACGCCCAGCAACCCTCTCCTGGTGGTGCTTCCCATCGCGACGCTCTGTGCGGTGGCAAAGCGGCGGGGCGTGCCGGTGGTCGTGGACAACACGTTCGCCACCCCGTATCTGCAGCAGCCGCTGGCCCATGGCGCGACCCTCGTCCTTCACTCCGTGACCAAGTACCTCGGAGGACATTCCGATCTCATCGGCGGCGCCGTCCTGACCAGCGACGACGAGTGGAGAGAACGACTCGCTTTCATCCAGAATGCGGCTGGCGCAGTCCCCGGACCCTTCGACTGTTTCCTGGCTCTTCGGGGCACGAAGACTCTACATGTGCGGATGGACCGGCATTGCGACAACGCAGAGGCCATCGCCGAATGGCTCGAGCACCAGCGGGGGGTCAAGTCGGTGATCTATCCAGGTCTTCGTTCTCACCGACAACACGACATCGCCCGCGAACAGATGCGCCGCTTCGGCGGGATGGTGAGCTTCGTCCTGGATGGAGATCTCGCCAGCAGCCGGCGCTTTCTCTCGGGGATGGAAGTGTTCACGCTGGCTGAATCGCTCGGCGGCGTGGAGAGTCTGATCGAACATCCGGCGATCATGACGCACGCATCGATACCGGCCGAGGAGCGGCACGCTCGCGGTATCGACGATGGCTTCATTCGACTGTCCGTCGGCATCGAGGCCCTGGAAGACTTGCGGAAGGACCTGGAAAGGGCCTTCGCACGCCTTGCATCCATCAATTGAGCTGAACCACGGTCACGCCATCTCCGCCCTCGTCCTGTTCCCCAGGTCGCGACGTCCGCACGTACCCGGACCGACGCAGATGCTCACGAATGGCCTCCCGGAGGACACCCGTTCCATGACCGTGAATCACGCGAATCCGCCTGGCCTGTCGCCCATAGTGATAATCGAGAAAGGCTTCCAGCCGCTCTATCGACTCTTCGACGGACTGCCCTCGAAGATCGATCTCATCGGGAACATCGACCGGGGCGTCGGTCTCCGCGACACGGCTCGTCTTTTGTTGGGCGCTTCGAGGTGGTGTGCTCTTGCTGGGCTTTGGGCCATCTGGCGCTCGAAGGGACTTGACCGGAACTCGCATCTTGATGGTGCCGACGGCGACCTGGGCCTCTCGGCCATCGAGCCCCACCACTTCCCCATCTCGACCCAGCTTCGAAACATGGACCCAATCGCCGACCTGAACCACCTCCAGCGGCTCGCGCGAGGCGGTCTCGACCGGCGCCAAGTGCCTGGCCTCTTGCTCCTCTTGGAGCTGCCGTAGCTGATCGACGGTTCGATTGGCGGTCCGCATCGCATCGGCTGCCGATTGGTCCTGCGCCGCCCGCTGAAGCTCCGCGACCATCGCCCGGGCCTGGGAACGCGCACGCTCTATCTCTTCGAGCAACTCGGTCCTGGCCCGTTCTCGAACCTTTTCGATCTCGGCCTGGAGCTGCGCCTGTCGACGAATCAGTTCGGCCTTCTCGCGTTCGAGCTCCCGGCGCGCTTCTTGTTCTCGATTGCGCGCACGTTCCAGTTCCTGGGCCCTGGTCTGAACGGTCTCCATCAGCGACTGCAAAGACCCGGTTCCACTGCCCAGCAGGTCGCGGGCCCGGCTGACGACCGGCGTGGGAAGTCCCAACCCCGAAGCGATGTCCAAAGCGCTGGAGCTCTGAGGCACGTCCAGCGTCAGCTTGTAGGTCGGCCGGAGCGCGCGTTCGTCGAATCCTACGCCGGCGTTGCGGAAACGTTGGTCCTGAAAAGGGACCGCCTTCAGTCGTTCGAAGTGGGTCGTCACGATCAAGTGTGCACCTTGATCGGCGATTCTCTCCAGTACCGCTTGAGCGATGGCCTGGCCCTGAAGAGGATCGGTATCCGCAGCGATCTCATCGATCAACACGAGCGTGCCCTTGTCGGCCCTCTGAATGATGTTCAGCAACGCCTTCATGTGGGCGGCAAACGTGCTGAGCTTGGACTGAATCGACTGTTGATCCCCGATGATCCCAACGATCGGAACGTACCATCCGATCTTGCTTTCGGGGGAGCACGGTAGATGAAGTCCACAGCGAACCATCAACGCCAGCAGCCCAATGGTCTTCATCGCCACCGTCTTTCCGCCGGTGTTCGGTCCGGTGAGCACGAGGACCTGCTGGCCTTCCTCCAGTCCCATGTCGTTCGCGACCACGTGGAAGCGGGGATGATGCTTGTCGAATACCGGCTTTGGTTGGCCGTCCTCGACCGCCGCCGCCTCCGATTCGGTCAACGGTGCGACGGATTGAAGCACCAGGAGTGGATGCCGGGCTCGAACCAGGTGAAAACCGATCTCGACATCCGGAAGGATGGGGGTCGCGTCCAGCTCCACGGAAAGCCGAGCCGCCGCATTGAGGAAGTCCACCTTGCCGAGGACGAAGCAGCATGCCCGAACCCCATCTCCGTGCTGGGCCACGATGTGCGAGAGCCGCGAGAGGATTCGAGCCTCTTCTTCTTGCTGCTCGGACTGCGCAATCTTGAGTCGATTGCCGAGATCGATCAGCGCCTGCGGTTCGATGTATACGGTCTGACCGGAGCCGGATGCGTCATGCACGATACCGGGGACGTGGTTCTTGTACGATGCCACCACCGGCAGGACGTGCCGGTCGCCTCGAATCGTGAAGTAGCGCTCCTGAAGGTACGGTTCGATGGACGGATCCGTCAGAAGACCGTTGAGCTTGTCATGAATGGAGTCCCGGAGCCCCCGAACCTTCTGGCGAAGCGGCCCGAGGTCGGGAGAGGCGTCGTCAGAGAGCTGTCCGTCGGGGTCGAAGCACCGGCGAATGTCCTGAGCCGCTCGACTGAGGTCCGGCGCCGAAACCCCGAGGCCATACAGGCGCGGGCAATCCGGCTCTCTGGGCAGAAGATGTCGACGGAGCTCGTAACCCGCGTTCATGGTGGTGGCCACCGCGCGGAGCTGTCCCCCTTCAAGCATGAATCCCTTTTCGGCCAAGCCGACGAAAGCTTCGACCTCATCGCCCCCAAACACGGGTGCGGTCTCGCCGGCTTCGAGGAGCGTTCGGGCTTCCTGCGTGGCCAGGATACGCTCGATGGCTTCCCCGCGATGGGCCAGGGGTGCCAAGTGGCTGACCTCCCTCACGCCGAGGGGGGTCCGAACCCGTTGTTTGAGGACCGCCTGGACCTCGTCCAGCTCGAGAAGGCTGGTAGCCAGCTCCATCTGGACCTGCTCTACTTCGGCGCGGCCACGTCGAAAAGGAGAATTGCTGCCATCGTTCACCTCAGCATCATCAGCACGACCTTTGTCATCCACTTGGGGTTCACCTTCGCGAATCCCGACAATGGTATCGGTCCCAAAGATCATCCCGACACCCGACTCGTTTCGCCCTCTCGGAACGTAGGCCCGAGAGCGTCGTGTCTGGACTATCCGCGCCTGGAGGCCAAGGACCTGCAAACGTCCGAAACCGCGGACCCGGTCCGAGCCGAGACGTTGTTCGAACGAGGTCAACGATTGCTGAGGGGCGCCGATTACGCGGCCGCACGGGAAGTCTTCGAAGCAGCCTTGGAGATCGACCCCAGTCTTGCGCTGGCCCATTTGGGGAAAGCAGAAGCGCACCTTCATACCGACGCCGATGCCGACGCCATGCTCTTTCACTTGGCGTCGGCCATCACCATTCGTCCCGACAATCCACGCGCTCACAGTCTGCTGGGGAGTGTTCTGGCGGACATCGGCGAGCGCCGACTCGCCGAGATCCACCTCGAGTGCGCATTGAACCTCCGTTCCGAGCTGCACGAGACCCGATACAGGCTGGCCGTGGTCCAGCTCGCGGCGGGTCGCTTGGAGCGGGCCGAATACACGCTGCGGGACCTGTTGGCGCGAGAGGGTCCCGAGAGCCGCACTCATGTTCTGCTCGGTCGGGTGTACGAAGCGATGGGTCGATTCGAGGAAGCGGCTTCTGCCGTCGAGCGGGCCGCCAATGGTGCTGGTCAGAATCCCGCTTTGCTCCGAAGAGCGGCGACGCTCTACCGAAGGGCAGGTCTTTGGGACCGAGCCGAACAGTTGAAGGCTCAGGCGGACGCGATCGATCCTCCACCAGCTCAAAGGGATCTTCGCCCGCTCCGACGACGTTAGCTCCGCGTGTGTAAGCTCCGCGAGTCGGCGTGTGGTTCATCGAAATGCCAGTCGGCCTGCACCCACGGCAGCTCAGACCGGCGCAAGCCCAGAGAGTGCTGCAGACTTCGAAGGATGATCTCCAGCATCTGGTCGCGGTCGATGAAGAGAGCATCATCCAGGTCCCTGCGGAGTGCATCGATGAGAGCAGCGCGCTCCGAAGGCTCGAGATGAAAACCGAGGGATTGAACCCAGGGATCCCGGCTGGGCCTCGACGAAGCGTCGAGATGAACCAAGACAGCGAGAGCTCCTGACCGTCCCATTCGTTCACGGGCACCCACGACCGACCAGTTCAAGGGCCCCGTTCCGCCGATCGGAATCGAGGGCACATCTTCCTTACCAGCTCGCGTGAGTCGGCCCTCCGTCCATTCGAAGATGGCCCCGTCTTCGGGGATCAGGATTCGTTCGGCGGGCATGCCCCAGCGGCGTGCGGTTTCCGCATGCGCTTCCATCATGACGCGGTCTCCATGAAACGGAACGAGGTACTGCGGACTCACCAGGTCCAGCAGCTCTCGATGTTCCTGCGCTTCTGCATGACCCGATGTGTGCAGCTCTGGTCGTTCCCGTGGACTTCGAACATGGATACCTCGGCCTACCAGCTGGTTCAGAATGGCGCGTACCGCCAGCTCGCGCCCCGGGATGGTCCGGCAGCTCAAGATCACGGTGTCGCCGGTCTCGATGAACACCGGTGATGAAGATCGACCGATCCGCGCCAAGGCTCCCTGAGGCTCGCCCTGGGTGCCGGTCGCAAGACACAACACCCGATCCGACGGCAAACGGTTGGCGACTTCTGAGGGAATGACTTCCAGGTCCCGAGGTAGAAAACCAAGCTTGCGTCCAGCTTCGACGTTCTTGACCATGGACAGACCGAGAAGACACACCCGCCGCCCGGTCCGTCGTGCGATCTCGAAGAGCCCGGAAATCCGATGGACGTGTGACGCGAAGAGGGTCACGACAACCTTTCCCCGAGCCCGACGAATCTCATCCTCGAGTGCGTCGAGAACGGCTCGCTCCGAAATGGTGCGACCGCTCCGCTCGGCGTTGGTGGAGTCCGAAAGGAGGACATCGACGCCAGCTGCCCCGAGGGTCCGCAGCCTCTCCAAATCCGTGGTCTGGCCCACCGGATCTGAGTCCAGTTTGAAGTCTCCCGTATGCAGAAATCGAGCTTGGTCCGTCTTCAGGGAGACCATGCACGCGTCGGGGATCGAATGGGTCACGGAGAGCAGTTCGACCTCGAAGGGTCCCAAGCGAAAGGGCTTCCCTGGATCGACCGCCCGCAGGTCGGGCTGATGAAAACCGGCCTCGTTCAGGCGGGATCGCGTCAGCTCGAGTCCGAACGGTGCGCCGTAGACCGGAACACGGAGTGACCTCATCAGGTACGCGATCGCACCCAAATGGTCTTCGTGCCCATGCGTGAGCACGACTCCGTGCAGACGACGAGCGTTACGGAAGAGTGGGCCGGGGTCGGGAACCACGCGGTTGATGCTCGGACGCGGGTCACCGAGATAGGCCCCGAAATCGAGAAGAACCGCTTCGTCCCCTTGCTGGTAGAGGGTCGCGTTCAGCCCCACTTCCCCCGCCCCGCCCATGAACAAAATCTGAGTCGGCTTCATCTCTGCCGATTCATCCATTCGACGAACTTGGGCACTCCATCCCGAATTGGAGTCCTCGGATGATACCCGAGTTCCGCTCGTGCTCGCTCGATGTCGGCAAACGTCCTGGGGACGTCACCGGGCTGTTCAGGCAGGCGCTCGACGACCGCTTGGCGACCCAAGGCATTCTCGATCACCTGGATGAGATCGGCCAAACTGGTCGTTTCGGAGCAGCCCAAGTTATATATTCGGTAGATCGGTGGGCTCGCCTCGGCTGCTTTGTCGATGGCGGAAACAACCCCTTCGACGCAATCGTCGATGTACGTGTAGTCGCGGCTGGAACTTCCGTCTCCGTGAACCGGAATGGGTCGCCCGTCTCGGATCAAGCGCGCGAACTTATGGATGGCCATCTCGGGGCGCTGTCGGGGGCCGTATACCGTGAAGAAGCGCAGAGCGAGGAACGTGATGGCGTACAGATGATGCCACGTATAGCCGAGGAGCTCGCCGGCCTTCTTGGTGGCCGCGTATGGACTGACCGGATCGTCCACCGGGTCCGTCTCTCGAAAAGGGACCTCGGTGCGAGCGCCGTAGACCGAGGAACTCGAAGCGAAAACGAACGCCCGCACATCAAACCGCCGACAGAGGTCCATGAGTCGCATCGAGCCTTCGATATTGACGCTTTGATAGACGAAGGGCTTTTGAATCGAGGGCCGTACTCCAGCCCACGCAGCCAAGTGACACACAGCGTCCGGTCTGCGGGAAGGATCCCGAAAAATGCCCTCGATCTGGGCCTGATCGTACACGATGTCGGCTCTCACCATCTCGAACGGTCCCCCGACCGCCTCGATCTGGCGGACGTTGTCTCGCTTGATGGCCGGGTCGTAGTACGGGTTGAAATTGTCGACACCGACGACCTGATCGCCACGACGAAGCAGCGCTTCTGTCACCCAAGACCCGATGAATCCGGCGGCACCGGTGACCAGTACACGCATGCCGATGCCGTGCCCTCAACGCCCCTCAACGTCAACGCGAGACGCCTTACGGCCCGTTCCTTGACACCCCCTCCGGACCGGGTGAGTTCTGCATCGTGGGCACGAGGTTCTGGCTTTGGGCCGCCGCCGCCTGCTTTCTTGCACCAGGATGGGCTCGCGCGGCCAGCCACGACATCAACCTCAACGGCACGTTCGAAGACGGAACGGGTATCCTGTTCTCCTGCACACCAGCGCCGTGTGAACCCGACAACGATGGCTTTCGATCTCTGGCCACCGAGCTGGCCTATGTCGTGGCGCCACGAATCATCGCGCCCGCCAAAACCCTCGGACACGCCGGGTTCGATGTGGGTATCGCATGGGCAGGTTCGTTCGTTTCAGGCGATGACTTCTGGCTCCTTACGGAAGAAGGACAAGAAGATCGCCAGCCCACTGAGTTTCTCCAGACGCTGCAAGTCGAGTTTCGAAAGGGACTCCCCTTTTCCTTCGAGGTCGGGGCGAACGTTCAGTGGATCATCGACAGCGAGATGGTCGCGCCGGGGATCGACCTCCGATGGGCCTTCCACGAGGGGTACGACTTCTTGCCCGACTTCGCCTTACGGGCGGCTGTCAACACCCTACTCGGTACACGCGATTTTGACCTCACCGTCGCGAGCTTCGACCTGACGATTTCAGAGTCCTTCGTCGTCGGCGGACTCATCGAGCTCGCGCCCTACGTCAGTTGGGGGTTCTTGCTGATCCATGCGAGCACCGGCGTGGTGGACCCCACCCCCACAGAGTTCGTGCTCGAAGAGGGTGTCCTCCGCCCCGACGTGGAAAACGACATCGTCTTCGAGACCGTGAACGCGACCGACGACCTCAACGGTCGACTCACATTCGGTTTGCGCACCTTGTTTTCGATCGTTGAGCTCGCGGTCCAAGGAGAGCTTCAGATGTTCAGCCAAGGCGATGCGGTGGGGCCAGTAGCGACCATCGCCGCCCGCGTGGGGCTTCAGTATTGAAGCCGAGGAGGCGCGCGAACTCGCCGAAATCGGGGGCTCAGGCGGATTTCTTTTCCTCGCGGTCTTCGTCCGGCTGCGGCTCCTCCGATTCTCCGGGCTCGACCTGAGCCTTGGCAGTCACGTCGATCTCGTCGTCGCCAGTCAGGCTCGTTTTGAAGTTGCGGATGGACTTTCCCAGCGCTCCGCCCAGCTGTGGGAGTCGGCTCGCTCCGAAGACGAGGGCGAGGATGCCGATGACGATGATGCTTTCTTGAAGGCTTGGGCAGCCCATGCGCCTGCCCTTAGCGCGACGACGGCGGTGCGTCCACGACGTCTTGAGGAATCACGTCGGGCGGTCCGTAGAGCACCTCAAACTCGAGCTCCTCCGGGGGAACCTCGAGAGCATGGACCACCGCCACGAATCGAGAACGCTGGGCAGCCGGGACGCTGGGCGCACCCTGCCCCGCGATGAAGCGAGCCGTGGAGGCCGGGCCGGCGGCGAGCACGTCGGTGGGGATCGCAAGGCCCAGGAACGTTTCGGCACGGGCCACGGGCGTGTCGGCCCGCTTGAACACGACGCGAACCCTGACCCCCTCCGGATGCGGCCTCGCTCGGGTCTCTGCTCGCCCAGACACGATCCAAAGGGATGGTTCGGAGGCCAAACCATAAGGGCGCACCTTGAGGTCCACCGTCTTTACGTCCTCCAGCCCGTGCGCCCGCCGGGCGAGGTCGAACCCTAAATCGGGTGTCCAAAAGATGGCGGCGCACAAGCCGAGGGCAAGGCCGAGCCACGGCGGCCATCGAAGAGATGCGACCGGCGGTGGAGGCGCGGGCTCCGGCAACGACGTCGGGTCTCGGGGTGTCGGGACGCGCTGCGGTCGGCCAGTGGTGCGGCCGGCACGTGCGAAGAAGGACGACCCTCGGGTCGGCGGAGGGAGTGAGAGGGGGACCGAACCCGAGCTGGGTCTCGGGGGAATCGGTCCTCCCGTCAGCGGGGCAAAGGGCGAGTCGGTCAACGCCGCCGGGGCAGGACGGGCTTGGGTTTCCGTGAAGGGGTCGGAATCGAAGGCCCCATCCGGTGCGTGATGGAGGCTATCCCACCCGGCGTTCGGGAGTGCCTCGTCGGCCGCCGGATGGCCCAAGTCGTTCGTCAACGCAGGTGGAGGCGGGAATCGAACACCCGACTCCGAGTCGTCGGGCAGATCCTGCGAGAGGTCCTGGGAGAAGGGCAAAGGAGGAGAAGCCAGTGCGTTGGGAAGGGGCGGTGGGCTGGGCGGAAGAGGCGGCGGTCCACGGGTCGACCCCAAGATGGCGGAAGCGGGTGGAGAAGGATGCGACTCGAGGTCTCGGGTCAAGGCACGTGGTGGTCCCGACAACGTGAGATCCGCCGAAACGACCTTGGTGGCCTGCGACGCAGGGTCCGGCTGTCCAGGGGGCCGGGCGCCCGGTTCGGGGTCGTGGGCGGAAGGAGAAGAGGCACTCGCGCCATCGGAGCCCGACACTTCGGGGCGCCTCTGTTCCACGGGGTTGGGCCGGGCCGAAGCCGAGGGCGGCTGCGCAAAGCCTTCGGGCAGCGTGGGGTCCGGGTCCTTCCGGACAATGAACAGGTGGGCGCACCGACTGCATCGCACCTTGACCCCCGCTTTCGCGACCTTGGACTCGGCGACGCGGAACTTCGTCTCGCACTTGGGGCATTGGATGATCACCGGGGCGCCGAGAGCTTAGGTGGGGTCCAGGGTGCCCGCAAGATTGTGAATCCCGGTGTCGGAGCAGACCTTGCCCCTCCGTGAGAAACCAGGTTGTGTCGACCGCCACCTATGAGCACCCAGCCCGCAGCCAAAGACGACGCGCAGACACCTAAAGGTCCAAAGATCGTCAAGCGGTACTCGAACCGCAAGCTCTATGACACCGACCGAAGTCGCTACGTGACGCTCGACGAGATCGCAAAGATGATCAAGGTGGGCGAAGAAGTGACCATCATCGATAACGAGAGCAAAGAAGATCTCACATCGGTGACGCTGACCCAGATTATCTACGAAGAAGAAAAGCGCGAAAGCCGAATGCCGTTGGCGATGCTGCGGAACCTGATTCAAACCGGCGGGACGACGCTGCAGGATTTTTTCGACAAGCAGGTGAAGGCCCCGGTCGGACAGATGCGCGACTCGGCGCAAAAAAGCGTCGATGAACTTCGGCAAAGCGCCGAGCAAATCCGGGAGGCGGCAACGCGTGGCGTCAGTGAGTTGACCGACTCAGCGCGTCGTTTGTTCAGCCGCGAGGAACGGCGAGCCGAGGAGTTTCGTGGCGCGTTCATTCACCTGTTCGACGCCCTCGAGGACCAGATCGAGAGCCGGATTCAGGACGTCAAGGACGCATATTCGGCTTTCGAGGCCCATGCCGCAGACCCGAACACCGACAATGCTTCACCCAAGCAAGCCAAGGACAGCATCAAGACGGAAGCCCACATCGCCGCCATCCGGGAACGCCTCGAAGGTTTGACGGAGCTCGTTGGTCGATTCGAGGCGACACTGCGCGAGCACGAAGCCAAGGCGGTCGCAGCCATGGAGCGAAGCCAGGAAGCGCATGCAGCGAACGCCGCCGAACAAGAAAATGCGGCGCAGCCATCGGAGGACCGAGAGGCCGGCACCGAAACCCAAACCTGAGGGGCCACTGACGGGCCGCGCCCATTCAGGCCGTCATGTTGTTCGCCATTCCTGGCGCCGCCAGCCCCCGAAGAAGAAGATCGAGCCCGGTGGCGAGGAACTCGGACACCTCCAAGGGATACTCCAGGGCGTAAAGGCCTTCGAGTCCATCCAAGAGAGCCTTCAGCATTGCAGCAACCACTCGGGCGTTCACGTCTCGCAGAACCCCTTCTTCAATACCTTGCTCCAAAAGACGCGCTATCGTGTCGATGAACGTAGTTTGCATTTCCAACAAACGCGCCGCGACCTTTTCATCTCGTAGCGACATTTCACCCATCACAATGAAGAATCGCGGGGCATCGGGTGCTGTACTGAAGTAGTCCAGATAGTGGTGACCGATACGTTGCATTTTGGCCCCGATGGACTCGTCCCCACCGAGAACCTCCTGCAGAAACTTCATCGAACGCCCGTATTCCTCTTCAACCAGGCACTCGAACACTTCCTGTTTGGACTTGAAGTGGAAGTACACGCCCCCCTTGGAGAGCTCCGCCGAGCGCGCGATATCATCCATCCGAGTCGGATGATATCCATTATCGATGAAGCACCGCCGGGCGGCTGCAAGGATCTGCTCCCGGCGAGCTTGCTCCGGCAGGTGTCGGGTCATCTCGGGATGACTTTTCCGTAGATCACGCCCGGGGTAAAGTCGCATGACTACACGTCGCCCTCATCCCCTCCCGTCAGCTCCGAACTCGTCGAGGCTTCGGGTCGCTTCCCGAGAAACCTCGCAAGGATGATCCCGATCTCATAGAAGATGATAAGCGGTCCGGCCATCATCAACTGACTGAGGGGATCCGCGGGCGTGAGGAATGCTCCCGCCACGAAGGCGATCACAATCGCGTATCGCCGTCCCTTGCGGAGGGACGCTGCGCTGACGACACCGATCATGGCCAACAGGGCCAAGGCCAACGGGAGCTCGAACACGATACCAAACGCGACGGTGAGCCGGAGCATCAAGCTCAAGTAGTTGTCGACCGTGAAAGATGCCGACAAAGTGTCTGGCAACATCTGGTTCACGAGAAAATCAAACATGAGCGGGAACATCAGATAATAAGCAAATAGGCCCCCGCTGATAAAGAGAATCGATCCACTCATGACGACCGGCAAGACGACCGTCTTTTCGCTCGCATATAGACCGGGCGCGACGAAAGCCCAGGATTGGTAAAGCCAAAAGGGCGATGCGGCAAACAATCCGCAGATCAGCGCGATCTTGAGATACGCGAAGAAGATATCGAGAGGGCTCAGCACGACCAGCTTGTCGGGATTCGCGTTCTTGCCTGCGGCCGCAGCTGCACGACGGGTAATGCGTTTGATCACTGCGGGACGGAGTGGTTCGAGCAAGACCACCGCTCCGTCCAGCATCAGTTGCTGGACCTCGGGGGCATCTTTGTCGTCGACGAGATACGCAACGAACGGCGTCGGTTCGACCCCCTCCAAGACGTCGGACACGTAGGCGCCATCTGCGTCGATGGTCTCCGATGACACCAAGACCAAGTCGACGGGCCGTCGAGACGAAGCAGCGGCGCGAATCCGTTGGGAAAGAGCCCCCAAATCGGAAAGGCTGTCTCTCAAACGGAGTCGCTCTTCGTTGCGAATCGACGCTTCCAGTTGGACCAGTTGATCAGGATCGGAATGGACGACGATCGTTTCTACGCGTGCGTTGTCCTTCAGAACGTTCCGAAGCGGTTCGATCGCGGCATCGAAGATGGGCGCAGCGAAGACAGCGCATACACTGGTGGTCAACGTAACGGCGAGTAGGGCGAAGAGCAGTCGACCCCGAAGTTCCGTCAGATGTTCAGTCAGCGTACGCGGGGTGTCGTCGATGTCTTTGACGACCATTGTGGCGGTTGCTTACGCCGAGCGGGGCTCGGGCGCATCCGCTTTGACGGGCTCTGCCGTGACTTCAGGCTCTACCGACACCCGGGTCGTGGCGCCGGCCGCGTCGGCGGGTTGGGCCTCGTCCTTGGTGGCCGCCGAGTCGTCCGCCCCGGCGGCCGCGACCGAGGCGTCGGCCGGGGAAGCTTCCTTCGACATTTTGCTCTCTTGGGTCGAGGTGCTCGCGGCGGGTTGAGCCTGGACCGCTTCTTTGGGTTGAGCGAGCCGTGGCTTTTTGGTGTCGGTTTGGTTCATCTCTTCTTCGATCGTCGACTTGAAATCCTCCGTGGCCTTCCGGAACTCCCGAATGCCTTTGCCGAGGCTGCGAGCCATCTCTGGCAGTTTGGTGGGACCCAAGATCAGCAGTGCGACGCCGAGGACGATGGCGATTTCCCAGAAGCTGAGACCGAACATCGGCTCGGACCTTCGATCGCTCCGCCGAGAAAGTCGAGCGTAGACATCGCAAAGCTTGACGGCCGGAATCGCTTGGGCTCCTTCGGGGCATGTCGGCGCTTCGGACCGACCTCTATCAGCTGACGATGGCCGCCGGATACGTGCGGCAAGGACTTCACCGAAAGCGCGTGAGTTTCGAACTCTTCGTCCGGAGCCTCCCTGAATCCCGACGGTTTCTCATTTTCTCGGGACTGCATCGCATCGTCCAATTCCTTTTGGAGCTGAGATTCACCGACGAGGACATCGATTTCCTCCGGGAAGTACCGGCCATCAAGCCGGCGTGGAGCCCGTCCTTCGAACGGCACCTTCGCACCTTCCGCTTCCGAGGAGACGTGACCGCGATGGCGGAAGGTACCCCGTTTTTCCCCGGTGAGCCGGTGCTTCGGGTCACCGGTGGCCTCCTGGAAGCGCAATTGGTGGAGACCTTTCTCCTTTCCGTGGTCAACAGCGAGAGCCTGGTCGCGTCCAAGGCGGCCCGCATCCGAGCCGCCTCCGGCGACAGCAAGATCCTGGAGTTCGGGAGTCGTCGCACTTCCCCCGACGAGGCCGTCTTCAGTGCCCGCGCGGCATTCATCGGGGGATTCGATGCGACGTCCAATCTGGAGGCCGGCCGTCGGTTCGGGATTCCGGTGGAGGGAACGGCCGCCCACTCCTGGGTGATGGCCCACCGCTCCGAGCGCGCAGCCTTCAAAGCCTTCTTCGAGGCATACGGCGAAAAGGCCATCCTGTTGGTGGACACCTACGACACCCTCGGCGGCGTGAAGACCGCACTCGAAGTGGCCGGCCCTCGACTCGGGGGCGTGCGCCTGGACTCCGGCGATATCGAGTCGTTGTCCCGAGCCGCACGAGCCGCTCTGGATGCCGCCGGAGCCCATCAAGCCATCATCGTCGCATCCGGCGATCTCAACGAACACGCCATCAGAGACCTGCGCGCTCGAGGAGCGCCCATCGACGCCTGGGGCGTAGGCACCGAGTTGGTCCGTTCGGCCGATGCTCCGCACCTGTCGGGTGTCTACAAGTTGGTCTTCGACCACGACGAAGACCGACCGGTCCTCAAGCTGTCATCCGACAAGCACACCAATCCAGGTGCACACCAAGTGCTTCGATTCGAATCCGACGGATTCGCGGTCCGGGATGAAGTCGTCCTCCAGGGCGAGTCCAGCTCGGGGGTCGGACGACCCCTTTTGAAACCTGTCCTGCAACAGGGTGAACTCATCGAAGCGCTACCCGACACCCACGAAGTCCGCGCCTGGGCTCGCACTCAGATGGAGCTGCTCCCCGATTCGGTCCGCTCTCTCGAGCCAGGCCCGAGCGGCTACGAAGTCGTGATCAGCCCGCAGACCCGAGCGCTGCGCGACCTGGCCGAGGAGGCGCTGAGGCGCTCCGAGGTTTCGTTGAAGGGGAGCGCCTCTTGAGGGTCGCGCTGTGCCAAACCAACTCCACCGTCGGCGACCTGCCGGGAAACATGGAGCGCATACGCCGGGCAGCCTACGAAGCGTCGGACAACGGCGCACACCTCGCGGTTTTCCCGGAGCTCGTCCTGACTGGATATCCGCCATTGGATCTCTTGGAACGCCCGACGTTCATCGAGGACGCCCGCCGTGCGTGCGCTCAGCTCGTCGACGCATTGCCCGAAGGCCTGACGGTGGTGTTTGGGACGGTTCGGCGCCGGCCAACCCCTCCCGTGGTCGGGCGCGCGCTTCAGAACATCGCGGTCATCGCCCAGCGAGGCTCGGTCCTCGGAACCGTCGTCAAGTCTCTCCTTCCCACCTACGACGTCTTCCACGAAGCGCGGTATTTCTCTCCAGCCGGTGCCCCTTCGCCCGTCTTCGAGGTCGCCGGCCGGCGGGTCGGCGTCACGATTTGCGAAGACATCTGGAACGACGACGAAATGTGGCAAAACGATGATCTCTGGCGGGACAAGGCCCCCGGAAGTCACCGAATCTACGACCGCGACCCGCTGGCGGAGCTCGTGCGCCAACACGCACCGGACATCGTGGTGAATCTGTCTGCGTCACCTTGGTCTTGGGGCAAGGAGCAGGCGCGGCGCCGTCTGCTGAAACACGTCGCGCGCCGCCACCGGATCTGGATGCTGTACGCCAATCTGGTCGGAGCAAACGATGGACTGATCTTCGACGGAAACAGCATGGCCTATGACCCGGCTGGGGTACACGTCGGCACCGGTCCGAGCTGGACCGAAGGTTCATTGTTGGTCGACCTGGAAGCCTCGTCGATGCGCATCGAACCGACCCGCGATGAGAGTCGAGAGATCCGCGCGGCGCTCAGCCTCGGGATTCGAGACTACCTCGAAAAGAGCGGGATTCCGCGGGCGATCATCGGTCTTTCGGGCGGGATCGATTCGGCGGTCACCGCGACCCTCGCAGTTCATGCTCTGGGTTCGGAGCGGGTCTTGGGGGTCGCGATGCCGAGTCGCGTCTCCAGCGAAGGTTCGGTTGCCGACGCCGCGGCGCTGGCCGGCAACCTCGGTATCCAAATGCATCAGGTGCCCATCGAACCGATCAATCAGGCGTTTCTCGAGGGTTTGGGCCCGCTCTTTGGCGACCGACCCACCGACGTCACCGAAGAGAATCTCCAGAGTCGGATTCGCGGCGTGATCCTCATGGCCGTGAGCAACAAGTTCGGCGGCGTGGTCTTGAATACCGGCAACAAGAGCGAGGCCGCCGTCGGATACGCCACCATTTACGGCGACGCCATCGGTGCCCTTTCGGTACTCGGCGACCTCTACAAGCACCAGGTTTATCAACAGGCAGAGCTGGCCAACGAGGATGAGGAAGTCATTCCACGCTCGACGATCCGAAAGCCCCCTTCGGCTGAGCTACGACCCGACCAAAGGGATGAGGATTCGCTTCCTCCGTATGACGTCCTCGATCCAATGCTTCGAATGTTTCTGGAGGCTCGCGCGACCCCCGAGGAGATCGCAACTGCGCTTTCGTTGGCCCCGAAGGAGGTCGACCAAGTCGTTCGGCTGGTGTACCAAGCCGAGTACAAGCGAAAGCAGTTTCCCCCCACTCTTCGGGTCAGCCGCAAAGCCTGGGTCGGTCGCCTCTTCCCCATCGTCAATCGCTTTCGACGGTGAGGTATCGCCCATCATCGATTTGCCGTTCTGAGGACCGATGACCCGTTTCGCTGGTCGCGAAGGATCCGGGTTGAAAGTCTAAGTATGTGGAAACCAAGCCTTCACTGAACGATCCGGCCCTCCTTCCATACCTACCTCTCGTCTACGTCGCTTGGGCCGACGGCGACCTTACGGCGGATGAGCTGTCCACCATCCAAGGACGGATGCAGGCCGTCAACGACTTGGATCCTTCCGCTAAAGCGCTCCTCTGCGGATGGCTCGACCCCGACCATCCTCCGAGTGCGAGCGACATCTATCGATTGTTGGCCACCATTCAAGACCGGGCCACCGATCTGGGACAAAAGGAGCGGTGTTCGCTGTCGGAGCTCGGACAACGTTTGGGCAAGCCGGCCGGGCCCGAAGCACGTGCTCTCGAGGAGCTCGAGGCGGCCCTCGGGTTGGACGAGCCAGGTGCCGGTCTTCGGTTGCTCAGCCCATTCCGGCCCCGTTCTCCGGCACCCGTCGTCGAAAAGCCTCGTTTCGATGTCACTGCTTTGGCTCGCCATCTTGATGGCGAGCATCGCGCAATTCGGGAGGAGATTCGAAGCATCCTCAGCACCGATGAATTCACTCATGCCTACGATCTGAGTCGCGACGCCTTCCGCGAACGCGTCCTGAGATGGGTCAAGTCACTCGCCGCACGGGGCTACGGCGCCCTGTCCTTTCCCGAAGAGGCCGGTGGCTCCAATGACATCGCGGCTTTCGTAGCGGTGTTCGAAACCCTCTCGCACCACGACCTCAGCCTGACGGTCAAATTCGGGGTCCAGTTCGGTTTGTTTGGGGGCAGCATTCTCAATCTCGGCACCGAGAAGCACATCGGACTACTCAAAAGAGCCGGAACCCTCGAGCTCCCAGGATGCTTTGCCATGACCGAGATCGGGCACGGATCCAACGTTCGCGAGATCGAGACGACCGCCACCTACGACCCGAGCACCGAAGAGTTCATCATCCACTCTCCCAGCGTGACGGCTGGAAAGAACTGGGTCGGGAACGCCGCAAAGCACGGTCAGATGGCCACCGTTTTCGCACAACTCCATGTCGCTGGGGAAAAGCATGGCGTCCACGCTCTGATGGTTCCCATCCGAGACGAAGATGGCAGAGAACGGCCGGGTGTCCGGACGGCCGACAACGGACCCAAGATGGGTCTCGAGGGCGTGGATAACGGCCGTATCTGGTTCGATCAGGTCAGAGTGCCTAGAGCCGCTCTCCTCGATCGCTTTGCTCGGGTGACACGGGATGGCGTCTACGAAAGTCCGATCCCGAGTGAAACGAAGCGGTTCTTCACGATGGTCGGAACCCTCGTCGGCGGTCGGATCAGCATCGGAACCTCCGGCGTGAGCGTCGCCAAGAATGCCCTCACCATCGCGATTCGGTACGCGGTGGCCCGCCGGCAATTCGGCGCACCGGGCGAGTCCGAGCTGAAAATCATGGACTACCAGACCCACCAGCTCCGGTTGCTTCCGCTCCTGGCGAGAACGTATGCACTCCACTTTGCGATGCGCAAGGTGCTGGACATGTTCGTTCGGGCACGGGCCGCGCAAGATGATCTTCAGCCGGTTGAGGCGCTCGCGGCGGGCTTGAAGGCCTACGCCACGTGGCACGGTCGGGACACGATTCAGGTCGCGCGGGAGTGTTGCGGAGGTGAAGGCTTTGCCAGCGTGAATCGCTTGGGCGCCCTCAAGAGCGATTTCGAGATCTTCACGACCTTCGAGGGAGACAACACCGTTCTGGTCCAGCTTCTCACCCGGAGTCTGTTGTCGGGATACAAACGGCAGTTCGAAAACATGGATTTCTTGGGGCTCGTTCGTTTCGCGGGACAGTGGGCATCGAAAGCGGCCGCACGACTGGACCCCACCGCAGGGCGAACCACCGATTCGAAGCAGCTCAGGTCGCGGGAGCATCACCTTCACGTCCTGCAGGTCCGCGAGCAGGACCTGCTCTCCTCGGTGGCCCGACGATTCAAGCAGCGGGTGGATGCCGGTCTCGATCCTTTTCATGCATTGAACCAGGTCCAGGACCACGTGGTCTCCACCGGGCTCGCCCACGTGGAGCGGGTCACCTACGAAGCCTTTTGCGCCGGCGTCGACGCATGCGAAGACCCTTCGCTCGAGGAGCCTTTGGACCGGCTGAGGGCCTTGTACGGGCTCCACTGTCTCATGGAGCACCGGGCGTGGTTCCTCGAGAATGGCTACTTCCAAGGGCCGCAAAGCCGGGCGCTCCGCGACGAAATGGCGGCGTTGTGCCTCGAGGTTCGAGAGGACGCGGTCGCCCTGGTCGACGCGTTCGGGATCCCGGATGCCATTCTCGGTGCCCCCATTGCCACCACGCCGGAGGCGCGAAGTTGACAGCGGCGCCTGACCGTTCGCGGGCGGCCAGCCCTGACATCGGGCGAAAACCCTTAACCGGTCTCTTGCCTCGGGACCGAGTGCGAGGGCGCGATCCGGACTTGGCTTCAAGCCACGAGGCCGGGTTACAATTAGCTGCTGTGACAACACCCCGGCTCACGCTCGACGTGAACCTTCTTGCTCCAGCTGGTCGGATCCAAGGACCCGTCGATGGACTCCTGCTGCGGGTCCTCAAGGAGGAGCGAGATCTGACGGTCTTGCGCCTTTGGTTGGCCATGGCGCTGATTTACGTCCCCACCGGCGTCCTGCTCTTCGCCTGGGGCGACCCACCGCTGTGGGCCCACGCGGCGTACCTCGTTCTCACCTTCTACTTCGCCATACCGCACATCCTGGCCATGCACGTGGCCGGTCATCGAGGTATCTTCAAGCCGCGCTATCGCTGGATGTACGACGCCGTCGTTTGGTTCATCGGGCCCTTCGCCGGTCAGTCTCCTGAAACCTATCGCGTTCACCACATGGGAATGCATCACCGGGAAGAGAACCTCGAAGGTGACTTGTCTTCGACCATGCTCTACCAGCGCGACCGTCTCTGCCACTTCGTGCACTACGTCCTTCGTTTCCTCATCTTCGGACTGGTCGATCTGGGCCGGTATCATCACAAGCGCGGGCATCGAAAAATGCTGCAGCGAATGGCCGCCGGAGAAGCGTACTACGTCGTCGTAGTGGGCACGGCGCTTTGGTTCAATCCCCCCGTCGCCTTGACCGTATTCATTCTTCCCCTGCTGGCGGCCCGGATCGGAATGATGTGTGGCAATTGGGCCCAGCACGCTTTTGTGGACGCCGAAGACCCAGCGTCGCCCTACAAGAGCAGCATCACCTGCATCGACAACGGATACAATCGCCGCTGCTTCAACGACGGTTTTCACATCGGACACCACGTTCGGCCAAACCGGCACTGGTCGGAGATGCCCACGGACTTCCTCGACAATCTCGACGTCTATTCGAGGGAGGGCGCCGTCGTGTTTCGGGGTCTGGACTACTTTTGGGTTTGGCTGTTCCTGATGTTGCGGTGGCATCGCAAACTCGCCGAGCATCTCGTCGACTTGCCGGGTCAGAACCAGAGCCTCGAGGAAAAGGTCGAGTTGCTTCGAAGTCGCTTGAGGCCGATCCACCGGGAGAATGCGGCATTGTCCCTGGATGCCGACGGAGTCCGGGCGTGACGGCCTCGATGTGGCGCAAGTGTTCGACCTGTAAAAGCCCCATCCTGACCGGCGAAATTCACTTCGTGTGCAGCGTGAGCACGTGCACGCGACGAGGCACTGACTTCGTCTTCTGTAGCGTCAACTGCTGGGACGCTCACGTACCGATGATGCGGCACAAAGAAGCCTACGCCCTCGAGAAAACCAGTCCTCGGGAGTTGGAACCGGCACCGAGCCAGCCCACGCACTCCGAAGGGGTTCGCCGCCGAACGGTCTCGACGCCGAAGACCGAGGCCTCGTCCAAGGAAGAGCTTTCGGCGGAGGTCTTGGTCATCGCCTCGAAGGTCAAGGCCTACATCAAAGACCGCAGCGGTCTCAACGTCTCGGCAGGAGTGATGGACGCCCTTTCGGCCCACGTCCGCGCCCTCTGTGATGCGTCCATTCGGCAAGCACGACACGCCGAACGGAAGACGGTGATGGAACGCGATGTTCCGAAGACGCGGGATCGAAACCTTTCGTAGCCTGTGTCCGCGAGGCTCATCAGACGCTGGGAACGAAGCACCCGTGGAAGCCAGGAGGGTGGTGATGGGGGAGCTCGGCCGCAGCCAGGGTGTCGAGGCTCTGGGCATCCAGGACCCGGAGCTCGGTCCGATGCCGCTCCGCTCGATAGACCAGCGTCAACAGGAAGCCTTCTCCTTCCGGTGCGACGCGCCGACGAGGAACGAAGACTGGCTCGCCCGGTATGTCCGGGGCGAAGTCGTGAATATCCGTGTGGCCCGTGTCCAGTTCGATGCGGGCGATGCCATGATAGACGACCGAGCCCGGTCTCGTGCGGGCGACCGTATAGCCGAGACGTGCCCCCTGCCCGACCCTCCGCGGGTCGATGAACGGCAGCTCCATGGGAACGTCCGAAAGTCGGTGCTCGGTCACCTGGCGACGGGTCATGTCGATGTCCCATCGGGTCGCGAAAGCAGGCTCGAAGGAGGCGCCTTCGAGGGCATCGGGATCGCGTAAGTCGATGGTGCCCCCCACGAAGCCATCCATTCGACACCCGTAGACCGTGATGCGGTCACTCCCACGATCGAAGGCATCGAAGTAATGAAAGAGAAAGAACCCGCTCGGCGCGTCGATTCGGGTTGCCGGTCTGCCATCGTGAGGGAGCAGAACGATCTGGGTCGGCCGGGTCGAATCGCCCCGAAGTGAATCGACCGGCGTCGAGAGACCTGACAACGCGCGCGGGACATCGAAACGAACCGGCGTCGCAAAGAAGACTGCGTACTCCGAGGTGATGGCGAAATCGTGGATAAACGACGTCTCGTCGAGGACGACGCTTCGGGTGTCCAAGAAGCGTCCGTCCGGCGCCACGCGATACACCAAAAGGCGCGGCTTTGGCCCCACGAGAAGGCCGAAGTTCATGAGTGTCCCGGTCTCGGGGTTCACTTTCGGATGGGCTGAGAAGGGACGTTCGCCCACCAGCAATCTTTCCAGCGGTGAGCCGCTCGATCGCAACGCTCCATCGAAATCGAATCGGCCCAAGGTTTCGAGGGTGTCAGGCTCGAGGGCGTGCGGCAGCCCGGCCTCCCAAAGCGCGAAAAGCCGGCCTCCGTGTGCGACGACGCTCGTATTCGCGGCGTTCTTGAAGCGCATGCGCAGGAGATTGCGCCATACACCTCCCGGCACGTTCGTGCCGAAGCCCCGATACAGCATCCGCTGCGCCTTGGCTTCAGCCTCGAACTCCCGGGTGCGTACATATCGATTCCGGTATCGGATCCCATCCGACGTCATGGCAAATCGACTCACCATCCCGTCGCCGTCGAAGGGGTGCATCTGCTGTACCCCGTGGACGTCAAGGCGGCCTGGCCCATTGCGATAGAGAACACCGCGAAGCTCGGCCGGGAGGACGCCGCGCGTGAAGGGGAGTTGGACGTCGACCTCGTCGACGACCGGACGATAGGCGTTGACCAGAACTTGAGCCGCGGAGAGCACGCCCCGCTCGTGCCCACCCGAGAGCTTCGATTCAACCGATGACCGACGTTTCAACCAACGCGACCCAGGTCACGGCGACATCCAATGCAAACCGGCTCCTCGGAGCCGGGTCGGAACCCGATATAGGTCCTTGCCCGCCGTCAGATACAGCGTGGTGCCATCGTCTCCCCATGCAAGGTTCGCAGGGCGAATCGGTGTCTTGATTTTGCCCAGATAGGTGCCGTCGCTTGCGATCACCCAAATCCCCCCGGGCGCCGAACTGTACACGTTTCCTCGAACATCGACCTTCAGGCCGTCGAGGGCCTCGTTCTCGTCCGTATGATTCATATCGAAGAAGGTCGTGCCATTGGTACAACGACCATTCTTGGACACGTCGTAGCGCCGAATGACCTTGGTCTTGTAGATGTCCGTGATGTCCCAGTTACTGACGTAAAGCTGACTTTCGTCTGGGCTGAAAGCAATGCCGTTCGGGCCCTTGAGGTCCTTGGTACAGAGTCGAGCCTTTCCTCGAAGAACCGAGTAGACGCCGGAGTGTGGAAGCTCCTTGGCCGGGTCGTCGAAGACCTCCGGAAGCCCATAAGGAGGGTCGGTGAAGAAGAGCGCTCCATCCGACCGATATACGAGATCATTCGGACTGTTCAGACGCTTCCCTTCGAACTTCGAAGCCAAGACAGTGGTCGGCCCCTTCTTCTCATGTCTGAGGATCTGCCGATTGCCATGTTGCGCAACGACGAGTCGACCTTGCGGATCGAACGTCAGGCCATTCGATCCGGGCTGATGATAGCGCCCGATATCGAAACCCGTGTAGCCGCTCTTGGTGAGGAACACGCTCACGTTCCAGGTGCTCGGCTCCCAGCGGTAAATGACGTTCGCATTGGGGTCGCTAAACAGCAGCCACCCTCCGGGATGCCAAACCGGACCTTCCCCGAACTGGAATCCGGTGGCGACCCGCTCGATCTTCGCGTCCGGCTCGATGATCTCGTCCATCCGCGGATCGACCCGTACGACCTCCCCCACGTCCTTCCACGAGGGGTCGTGGGGCGCGTCTCGGTAGAAGTCGACGGTGGCCGAACGGAGCCACACATAGTTCGTCGGAGCGTCCGCGATCGGTCCGTTGATGCCGAGGATCGCGAGCTGGAAGCTCTGACCTGGTCGTGCGTCGTCCGTCAAAATGACGCGATTTCGCGCGTTGAAGCCCCTCACCACCTGCTGACCGGACTCACCGAAGGTCTTGAAGAGTTCGCCGTCGAGCCAAATCTCGGCGTAGTCGTCCACCACCACTTCGAAGACGGCTCGAGCCCCCTCCACCGTGAATTCGCCCACCGTCGCCGGGAAGGTCAGATTGATTCGATACCAAACGAAGGACACTCGACCGTCGCCACGTCGAGCTTCCAACGTCGTCGGGCCCAGAACCTCCCACTGCGAATCATCGAAGTCTTTGGGTCCTGCCTTGGGCTCGACATTGTAAGTCTCGATCTCCTTGCCGGTGGGATAGAGCTTCAAAGGGTCGTCCTTGCTCGGTCCTGGAGCGCGGAAGTCCTCCGTGACGACTTTGGCGTTCTCGAACCTCCATTCCGCCTGCAGGAGTTCGACGCCCGCCTCGGTTCGGAGATCAACCACCGCGTCGGCCTGTCCGATGGCAAGCTCCACGGACTCCTGACCCCATGCGGGAGACGCCATGAACGGGAGGGAGATTCCGACATAGCAGGCGGACCTGATGGCCCAGGGCCAGAAGGAAGCAGGTCGAAAGGCTTCGCTCACTTGGAACCCTCGAAACCCAGCTCGAGAGCGGCCTCGGCGATTTCCACATCTTGGTCCGCGCTGGCCGCACCGCTGACGCCGATGCCGCCTACCACTTCTCCACTGAAGAAGATGGGCAAACCGCCCCGCAGCATATTGTGACCCACCGTCACCAGGCTGGTTCGGCCCTTGATGATGGCATCCTCCAGAAGCTTGGAAGGGAACCGAAACAGTGCAGCGGTGCGCGCCTTCTCCGTCGCGACCCGCGCCGCAGCGCCAAACGTGCCGTCGACCCGAATCAGATACAGGAGATGTCCACCGGAGTCGGTCACCGCGATGGCTCCGCCCGGCGCATTGTTGGCCGAAGCATGTGCCCAACCCGCTTCCGCCAGTTTCTTCGCCGCTTCGAGGGTGATGTCGCCTCGTCGCGTCACTTGCGCTGCCGTCAGCTCGGTGCCCCTGGCTTCCAGGAGTTTCGGCCACTGCTCGTCGGCAGCCTCGATGAACTTCTCGGGCCCCTCTTTCCTGAAGCGTTTCGCGACATCTTTGTTCTTTTGAAGGTAAAGCTTTCCGTCGATGACGGTCCAAGTTTCGATGGCGACGGGCGCCAGCTTTCCAAAGGAGGCGGCATAAGCACAAAACCCACCGTACTGCGGAACGTACTTCTCCGGC
Organism: Myxococcota bacterium; assembly: GCA_050331295.1. Lineage (GTDB taxonomy): Bacteria > Myxococcota > Kuafuiibacteriia > Kuafuiibacteriales > Kuafuiibacteriaceae > Kuafuiihalomonas. The sequence continues at coordinate 121,675 of JBHJGZ010000003.1, forward strand.
TGCTCTTGAAACCGCCGACGCGTAGCCTTGGACGAAAACCGATAGGTGGCTCCGTCATGATGAGCCTCATGTTGAAAGGAGCCGGGCACGGCCTTTTGGTCGTCGATGAACGTGACCGGGTCGTAGCCCTGCAGCGCCAGTCCTTGATGGGTTGTGTTGACCAGGTGCTTCGCGGTTGCCGCGCTCGGCACCAGGGCACACGAGGTTGTGAGAAAAAGAATCATGTTTTTCATTGCGTTTGCTCCAAAGTCTCTTAGCGAGGAACGGTTCGAATGGACGTGGGTCCACCGGTGAGTTGGACCCGTTGTCCGGTGTCCTCCAGGCCCTTTCTGCTCACCTTCCAGATGCCGATGGCCCGGTCGACGTTGAGCTGCACCACCAGTCGCCGGCTGTCCTGTGTGAACACCAGGCCTTGTGGAGCTGCTCCGATCTCCGTCGTGGACACCGGCCGAGCCGCGCCATCCTTGATCTCAAAGAGCCGGATGGCGCCACGGGGGTTGTGACCGGCCGCCTCTGGAGGCAGGTGGGAACCATTCATGCACAGCGCGGCAATGAACCGGCCGTCGGGCGAAATCGCTACGCCTTCCGGGACCGCCGGAACCGTCAGATGCTGAACGGCGCGGAACGGGTATGATGATGTGTCGATGAGCGTCACACTGTCGACGTCGCCGACGAGGACGCCGCGCCGTCCGCCCATGGCCGCGAGGCCCACGTTGCTCACCACCGCCCATCGTCCATCACCCGACACGTCGATGGCGTACGGCGTCACTCCGGACGAGATCCGATGTTCCATGAGCCGGACCGCGTCGCCGCGAAGGTCCAACACGCTGAGACCCATGGCCTCCCGGTCCGCCACCAACGCGAACTCCCCGTCCGGAAGCACCGCGACGCTTCCCAGCAGGCCTCCCCCAAGGTCGACCGTTTGGACCACACCGGCTCCGCCGTCCGCGATCCTCGCCACCGCAACGTTCCCCGCGGTGGTCACGATCAGGAGACGTTTGCCGTCCGGCGTGACCGCCAACGCCTGAGGATGGACGCCGAGGTCGAGGCGCTGCACCACCTCTTTCGCCTTCAGGTCCACAACCTGGACGATGTGCAGCTCGGAGCGCTCCTCGGCTTCCTCATCATAGGTGTCCGGCGCGGAGACGAACGCGAGCCGACCATCCGGCGTGATGGCGACAGACTGTGGTGGCCCGTGGACCGAGTGCTGAACGTCGACGGTGGCCAAGATCTTCGGAGGCCCGCTCACATCCAGCAGCGCCAGAGAATCCGATGGCTGCCCGGGTGGGTAGGTACCCCGTCCTTGGTCCCTCACGAATTTTGCGTCGTTGGCCGACACCACGAGCTCGGGTGCCGCCTGAAGCGGCGTGCTCATCAAGAGAATGCCGAGGAAGAGGATTCGCGTGCTCATGGCCTTTTTCCAATCGATGCAGGTGGAGCGCGTCCGGTTACGAACCTTCCGCGCAACAGTTGATGATTTGCGGTGACGTAGAGTGTCCTTCCATCGTCGCCCCACTCGAGGTTCCCGGTGGGCTCTCCGGTGAGAAGCGTTCCAAGATGCCGTCCCTCGGCATCGAAAACGTAGATGCCTCCAGGACCGGCGCCGAACACGCGACCCTGGTCATCGACTTCGATGCCGTCGGGCCCCCCCGGTCGGTCCTTCATGAATGGGCGCGCTTCCATCCACAGCTCGCCGCGTCCGAGGGTGCCGTCGGCCCGCCTCGGGAACCGCCACCAGCCCGGACGGGCGGGGTCGACGTCCGTGATGTACAGCGTCTTTTCGTCCGGCCCGAGCGCGATGCCGTTCGGCGCGCGGAGATCCTCGATGAGAAGTGTGGGTTCGGATCCTGCCCGAACCGAGTACACCCCTTGAAACTCGAGCTCCTTGTGCGCGTCTTCGAAGGTGTCGGGAAGACCGAAAGGGGGGTCGGTGAACAAGATCTCTCCCTCGCTCGAGACGATCACGTCGTTCGGACTGTTCAGTCTCTGACCCTGGTAGGCGTCGGCGATCACGGTGAGCTCGCCGTTGGCCTCCCGTCTCACCAGGCGTCGGTCTCCGTGCTGGCAGATGAGAAGCCGTCCGTGGCCGTCGAGCGTGAGACCATTCGACCCGGGTTCGCGCCCCTCGAAGGGCTTCGAACCGGTGTACCCCGATGACTTCATGAAGACCGTAAGCGTCCGCGTCTTGGGCTCGAACCGGTGGATTCGGTTTTCCGGAATGTCCGAGAACAGCAGATCCTGGGTCCCCGGTCGCCAAACCGGTCCTTCCAACCAGGTGAATCCGTCGCCGACCACCTCCCACGCAAAGTTGCGGGGAACGACCGCATCCATTTCGGGAAGGATCCGCTCCACGACCGAGCGGTTCATTACCTCGGGTCCTTCGGACGAACTGGAGGACGGCGCCGGGCATGCCGAAAGCAAGCCCGCAAGGAGGATGAGCCCAGCCGATGGAACTTCGTGGCTCATGCCGTCCTGCATTCGCACCCTCATCCTCCGAAACATCCCTAGCCCCAACCGCACCGGGTACCACAAGCCGTATCTTTCGCGGCTCGTCCAAAGACCGACGGTCAAGCGCGCCCCCACGCCTTGGTCGGGCGGAACCTAATGAACGACGACATGGCTGACTAGTACCCAAACGCGGAAGTTGTCGCTCCAGCGCTCTCGACTTGCGCCTCCCCGTGGAGCCCTCGACACTCCAAACGATGCTCACCGTGGCCTTCGACCCGCTATTCTTGGTACACGATCCGGGTCCTGCGCATCCGGAATCGGTGCAGCGGGCGCGGGCGGTGCAGGCTTGGTTGACGACCAGGGACGATGTCCATGAGGTGCCCGGTCGCGACGCGACGCGGACAGAGCTGTGTGCGGCCCACGACGAAGCCTATCTGGACACGCTGGAGCGCGCCCGGGGGAAGCGCCTCGCTCTCGACCCAGACACCGCAACCAGTGCAGGTTCGGTTCAAGCCGCCATCCGAGCCGCGGGCACGACCATCGAGCTCTGTTGCCGCGTCGCGGATGAGGAGGCCGCGCCCGGCCTCGCCCTGGTTCGCCCCCCCGGTCATCATGCGGTCCGAGAACGCGCAATGGGTTTCTGTCTCATCAACAACGTGGCCGTGGCAGCCCGGGCGCTGCAGGCCTCCGGACGGGCGGAACGGATCGCGATCCTGGACTGGGACGTGCACCACGGAAACGGAACCGAATCCATCTTTTGGGAGGATCCATCCGTGATGTACCTCTCGGTCCATCAGTCGCCCCTTTATCCGGGCACGGGCGCTGAAACCGATGTGGGGGGCGGTCGCGGTCGCGGCACCACGGTGAATGTGCCGGTGCGCCCCGGTGCCGGGGACGCGGAGCTGCTTCGAGCCAGCGTGGAACGGCTCGAGCCGGCCGTGCGCGCATTCCAGCCCGACATGATCCTGGTCTCGGCCGGCTACGATGGATTGCGCGAGGATCCCTTGGCTTCACTGGAGTACACCACGGATGGCATCGGAGAGCTCTCCAAACGCTGGCGAGACCTGGCGCATGAACGATGCGGCGGACGGCTGGCGGGAGTCTTGGAGGGCGGCTACCACCTGGGTGGACTGCGCAAGGGAATCGAAGCCACGCTTCGCGCTTGGTCCGGCGACTCGGTGATCTAAGGTCCGGCGGAAAGACGAAGGTCGAAGTCCACCTCGATCCCATCGGGCGCGTTGAAGCTCCTGACAGCGAAGGAAAGAAATCCGTCTGCTGGAACCTGAAATGTCACGAGGGAGCAGAGGTCGGCGTTGATGTCCTTGTCATCGTTTTCGGCGATCAGGTTCCCGTCGCCGTCGAAGACGGAGAGTGTCGTGTCCACCAGCAAGGTGTCGCATGGACCGAAGCCGAGGTTGAAAGTCTCGATGGTGAGATCCGTCCCCGCCGGAGCAGTCGCGAAGCCGCCGATCGGTGTCGTGATCCCGGTGAACTCGACGCTGTCGTTCCCCACCAGCGTCGCGAGCAGTGAGCACTGTAAGTTGACGTCTACGATTTCGTTTATGCACGCGCTGCCGTCCGAAAGAGCAGCGCACTCCGCCTCTTCGATACAGTCTTCGGCCTCGTCATAGGCTTCTTCGCAGTTCGGCGTCATGAGCGACTGAAGCGAGAACGAAAACTGGCAGGCCTCGACACAGCTGGGCCCCGACGCAATCGAGCATTCGTCAAATCGGTCGCACTGCTCTTCACAAAAACCTTCAGCGAAGCCGGGTCCGGCGACCCCTCCGTCCATGCCCGGCGGCCCGCTATCCACGTCGACCGCGGCGTCACCTGGATCCACGCCTGCATCGGGCGCGCCCGCCATGTCGGGGTCTCCGGTGTCCGGGGCGGCACCCATGTCGCCGTTGCCGGCGATGGGCTCGAAAACGGGATCGGTGCAGCCGGCGGCGGTCACGGCGAAGACGATGAGGCCTAGGCAAACGGGTCGCATGAGCAGGACCTAGTCCAGGAGTACCAGGACCGCAAGGGACCGGATCCGTGACCTTACCCCGTCGGGCCCGGTCTGGGACGAACGGGTCGCGTCGGTCACTGAGCCGAGAATTCTACGTCCACCGAGATGTTCGCATCGTCGAACTCCGAGACGACCACCTCGAGCCCAGTCACCATCGATATGGTGACCTCGGAGCAGAACAGCTCGCTGCTCCGGTCGATATCGTCGTTGAACGCGATCACGGTTCCGGCTTCGTCGAGCACCGTGAGCGTCGTGTCGATGTCGCACGTCCCGGTCCCGAAGTCGCCGAACGTCCGGACCGTCAAGAGCGACGCGCTGGGTGCATCGACGAAGAAGGCCTGGGGCGTGGTGACTCCGGGAGCGACGACGGTCTCGCCCGCTCGAACCTCCAAGGTTTGCACCGGACTTTCGATGCACACCGCCGATACGATGAGATCTTCCTGCAGACAGATGCCCGAATCGACGTCCAGCAGGTCATCGCACGAGGCGGCCACGAGGCAATCGCCGAACGCCGCGATGGAATCGGCGCACGCAAAGTCGTCCACCCACAGCCCCACGAAGCCGGCTTCGCAGTCGTCCCGGCACGTTCGGCGGCTGCCCGGGTCGCCGCAGGCCTGCGACCGGTCGCAGACCGCCTCGCAAAAGCCCGAAGGCGTGGAGATATCCGGGTCGCCGCAGGCCAAGGCTGCTCCGCATGCCGCCCCGAGACCGAGCACGAGCCTCATGTTGGAGAGGTAGAGGTCCAGGACAGCGGAAGCAAGATGTGCTTGTGCGCACGATGGTTCACGCTCAAAAGACGCGGGTGACCTCTAGCTCGAGGATCGCCCCGCGCATCTCGTGCTCCAAGACGTCCCCAGCCCGACACCCGACGAGCTTCGTGCCCAGGGGAGACTCGGGGGTCAGCACCCAACAAGGGCTGCCATCCACATCCACACGGGTGCCTCCGCCCACTTCGCTGAGGAAGTAGAGGCGCTCTCGTTCACCATCCGACAGAACGACGCAGCTCCCTATCCGAATCGGACTCGCGTCGAGCAGAGCAGGAACCTCGAAGCTCTCGAGCCAGCTCAATGAGGCGGCCAACGCCTCCGCCCGGGCAGTCTGAGCACCGGCCAAATAGGACTGTTCCAATCCTCGCGTGTCGTACTCGTTCTCAGGTTTGGCCTCTTCGTGGGTTGCTCCCTCCCGCGCGGCGGAAGCCGCTGCACGGGTCACCGCAAGCTCCTCCCGCAGCCTGTCCTTCAAGCGCTCGACGATGAGGCCCTTGTCCATCCGCGCACTATAGCTCGATCGACCCGTCGGATGGCTTCGGACCGTCTTGGTCCGCTAAGAGGTTGCCCGAGGAACTCAATCGCGGGACACAGACCTCAGTGGTTCGATGCATCGTTTCGCTGATGGTGTTGGCCGCCTGCACCCCGTTTTCCCGCCCGTCGGAGCCGCCCCCGAACCCACGACCGCTCCCGGGCCTCGTCAAGGGCGCGAATCTCCGTCCGGTGGGTGATGAACGCCGGGGTTACGGAAGTTCCACCGCTCGCCGCACCATGAGGCGCCTCAAGGCCCTCGGCGTGAATACCATCGGGGTCATGATGGAAGGTCGGATGAGGAATTTGGAAGACCTTTCGGTGGAAGTCGCCTCTCGCGATGAACTCGAGCCCACGCGGCAGGCGCTTCTGGATGCCCACGCCCTCGGGTTCGCGACGGTCTTGATCCCCCACATCTATCTCGACGACGGAAGCTGGAGAGGGCACCTCCGTTTCGCATCCCGAGCCGAATCCGACCGATGGTGGCGGTCGTACGAGCAATTCATGTTGACGGCTGCAGAGGTTGCAACCGCTGGAGGCGCTTCCGTTTTGTCCATCGGCGTGGAGCTCAAGGCGCTATCCGGGCTTTCCGAGACCGAGACTCGAATGTCAGCCCTGGCTTCTCGGATCCGACAGGAGTTTGAAGGCGCCCTCACCTACAGTGCCAACTGGGACGAGGCAGAGGATGTCTCGTTCTGGCATGTCGTGGACCTCATCGGAGTCAACGCATACTACCCGCTCCGGCCAGATCCGATCCGAGGCGCCGAGAAGGTGGCGGAGCAATTGTCCGCGTTGGCCGAAAAGGCAGCCCGGCCCGTCGTGATCCTCGAAGTCGGGTATCGGAGCAGTCCCCTTCCTCACGTCCGACCTTGGGAGTGGCCGCAGGACGTGAACGCGCTCGTGGACCAGGAGGCGCAAGCGCGGGTATGGGCGGCTGCGCTGTCCAATTGGCTCGGGGCCGCAGGAATCCAAGGTCTGCTGGTTTGGGTCATTCCCACCGACCCGGACGACCCTGCGTCGGAGCCGGCTCACGGATTCAATCCGCTTAATAAGCGCGCAGAAGCGGTGATCGCGCGGGCTTTTGGTGGCGTCGTGCAGCACGCGGCGGAGTGAAGGCCCGCCGCGAAATGGCGATGGAAGGGGTCTCGCAGTGAGAGCCTTCCCGACAGCGGCGACCGACCCTTCACGAGACGCCGCCTCTGATCTCGGGTAGTTTGGCCCACGGTGGTGCCCACCTTCATCATCCTGATGGGCCTTGGATCCGCCTCTTGGATTCCCAGTCAGTCTGGATCGTGGGAGAACTCGAGGGCCGAAGTCTGCCTTCTGCCGAACGCCCAAAGCACACTGATGTCCGAAGATGAGGTTCGCCGCATCTTGGAAAGCGCAGTGTCGGTGTGGCTCACGCCGGAACGAGGTGGAACCGTCGCTTGCGGCTTCGAGCTGACCCTGGACAACCGCGCCTGTCGCCCCGTGACGGAAGGCACCGACAATCAGACCAACGTCTATTTCGTCCAAGAATGGAATCGCGGCTCGGCCACCTTGGGCTTCACGCAATCCACCGTCGACACGTCGCGCACCTGTGTGGAGGTCACCGACGACAGCGGCACCTTCCGATCGGTTCCGTGCCGCGTCGGCTCCGACATCGAGTTCAACGACCAGGACGTGGTGTGGGATCGTGCGGGTACCGTGGGTGTCGACCTTTTCACCGTCGCGGCACATGAGTTCGGTCACTTGGTCGGTCTCGGCCACTGCGAGGTCAATCAGACCTGCGGGCCGCGAGAGGCCCTCATGTTCGGGGGCTATACGGGCCCTCTTTCCGGCGTCCTGCCGGATGATCGGGAAGGAGTGTGCGGACTGTATCCGTTCCCACCCGCCGACTTCGGTGAAGTTTGTGCCACCGCCGGAGACTGCGAATCCAACGCTTGCACCGGAAGCGACGGAGAATTGGGCCTTTGCAGCGTCAGCTGCGGCACATGTCCGAGCGACTTCAGCTGTGAGTTCATCCAAGGCAACATGCTTTGTCAGCCGGATTCCGTGCCCATCTGCAGCGCCTGCGACGTCGACATCCCGAGCAGCTGCGGCAACGGAGCCCGATGCTCCGATCTCGACGATGCTCTCGGTCCCGTGTGTCGTCCAACGTGCCCCGGCGGCTGCCCTCTCGGGAGCCGGTGCAGCCTCGAATCGGACGTGGCAAGCTGCGTGGATCTGTGCCGCGGCACGGCTCCGGCTGGAATCGGCGAGTCGTGTGTGGACCGCCCCTGTGATCTGGAAGGTGTATGCGTAGGCCGCTGCCTTCTCCCCTGCACCGGCCCCTCAGATTGCGATTCCTTCCAGCAGTGCACCTCCCGATTCGACCGCCAATTCTGCCTACCAGTTCGCCCGGAGGGGAGTCCCTGCGACGAATACACGGTCTGCGAACTCGGCCGGTGTCTCGCCCTACCCGGCGAAGCACCCCTTTGCGTACGCGAGTGCAGCCCGGGCATCTGCGGAGCGGATCAAACTTGTGAAATGGTCTCGATTCGACCCGGCGCAACGATCGGGGTGTGCCAACCCACAGCGACGGTTCCGGGGCCGGACCTGGGGCCGAGCGCCGACGCCGGCTTCATGGGCACGGACGCCATGAGCGGTCGCGACGGAGACACCATCGGCCTCCCTCCCGCTCCCGGTGAAGTCGACTCGACCTCCCCCATCGAGGGCTCCTGCAGCTGTCGCGACGCTGACCTGGACGATATCCGCAGCTCCAGCCGCGCGCTGGTTCTCATTCTCTTGCTGGGCTTCTGGACGCGGGTTCTTACAAGACCAGGAGGACGTGATGCTCGGGCCCGACCACCGTGTCGCGGTCGGGATTGAGGAGCGGGGGCTCGCCAGGTGGCTCGATGCCGAGCACGAGGGCGCCGCTTTCCTCCTTCACCTGCCTCAGCAGAGATCCATAGCTCACCGGCGTCTTCGGACCGGAGCGCCGATCGAGCCGGGCACCATACTTCAAGGAAAGCAGATCTATCACCGCCATGGTGGCTCCGCTGGACCGGCATGCCGCCGCGAGAGCGCGGCCAGTGAGATTGGAGCCGGTGATCATCGCCTCGACGCCCGCGACCGCGAGATGGGCCCGGTTCTCCTCGTGATTGAGCTCCACTACGCAGTAGATTGATGGATTCAGTCGTTCGATGGTGAGCGCCGTGAGCACGGAGCGCGCGTCACGGTCCACGGAGCTGTGCTGCCCGGAATCATCGGCAAGAACAACTGCACGCCACGCCCGAGCCATCCCAGCATCGCGCAGCGTATCCAGCTGAGCGTGGTCCCCTCTCAGATGATAGACCATGTCGCCCGGGAGGCCCGACATCGCGTCCGTCGGCAGTCGATCCAGCTCGTTGACCAGCACCAAAGCTCGCTTCTTGAAGGCGGGATCGGAGGTCAATTCGTCGATGAGGGTCAGAGCTCCGGCATTCCAACCGCAGATCACGACGTGATCCTCGAGCTCATCCAGGTCCAGTTCGCCCACCTGATCCATCACCCGCAGTCGATCCACCATCGTTGCCGACACAATACCCGTGAACACGGCAAAAAGCGCGCTGCCTCCCAACATCAATCCAACCAAGAGCACCCGGCCCAAGCTGGTATGAGGCATGGCTCCAATGGGCTCGTGTGCGATCAAGCTGTATGCGACCCACCAAAACGCCTCCCGGATGTTGCTGAAACTCTGTGAACTCTGTCGTTCCACGGTATATGCGAAGATTGTCCCTCCGAAGATGATGATCATCGTGAGGGCGAGCAGGATCCAGAGGAAGGGGACGTTGACACGCAAAAGGCCTCTCAGCGCACTGAAGCGTCGATCGACGAGAACACCCAGCTGAAAGAGTCGAAATAAACGAAAGAGCCGGAGAAAACGAAAGACCCGCAATGGTCGGAGCACTGGAAGAATGGCCAGGATATCCGGCCAGTATCTTCTGAAGAACCTGCTCTTCTTTCGAGCAGCGACGAACCGAAGCGTCAGCTCCACCGCGAACACACCCGTGATGACGTCGCCGACGCGAGCGACCGGATGATGGGATGGAAGGCTGTACAGCTCTTCCATCATCAACAGCCCCACGGACAACAAAATGAGAAAGATGACCACACCATCCACCACGGGATGCCGCAGCCACTCGGCCAGACGCACCGTCATGGGTGGAGTCCGTGGATCGGCCGGTGGCAAGATGGAGCTTTCGCTCACATCCGTACCCTACCCACCTCGCCGGGCCGAGAAAAGTGGGCAGGGCGACTTCTCGGTTTCAGTCGATGCAGCCGCAGCCACAGTCGTCATTGAATGGCGTGCAGTGCTCGGGACAGTTGACCGTGATCTCCGCGCAGATGTCGGGATCGCCGCTGATGTATGTGACCAGCGGATCGTCTGGGTTCGGACATCCCGAAGGTATCTCGGGCTCAACGCAGCCGCACCCGCATCGATCGTCGAACGGGATGCACTCATCCGGGCAAGTAAAGGATATGCTGGCACATACCATCGGTTCTTCGCTCAAGTAATGTACCAGGGGGTCAGCGCTATCCGGACAAGTCGGCCTGCATCCACATCCACACTCACTATCGAATCGTTCCTGGCCATCCGGACACGAGAACTCGATACCGTCGCACACCTTGGGCTCGGTGTTGAGATAGAGTACATCTGGGTCCTCCGCATCTGGACACGACTCGTCGGCCGGCGTCGTCGGTTCCGGAGCCTGACAACCGCACCCGCACGCTGAATCGAATCGGGTCAACCCGTCGCTGCAGTCAAAATCGATCGCGGCGCACGCGGTCGCGTCGGCTGAAAGGTAAATGGCGCTGAGCCCGCTGGGGCAGTCCTGAGTCGAACACTCTTGGACCGGGATCGGTTGTGGAGGGGGGCATTGAGCCGAATCGTATCGGTACTCATCGTCATCGTGCGACCACTCATCATAGCAAGCGGTTGCTAACAATGAGCTCAATGCAATTGTAGAAAAGACCATAGCTTGTGTGTTCATCGCAGCTCCTCTGCGCCACTAGGGCGTGCCTCAGTGTTCGCGCGAAGGCACCGAGCACGAAAAGATCCCTGGCCAGAGTGACGGCGTCGTCGTGCGGATCGGAATTCACAGTGTTGCGTGACCACCACAAGATGCTCGAAGGATGGCTGGAGCACTCGGCGCGCCATCCCACCAATTGAGATCGGAGGCGCGTTCGATCAGGGGTCCGGAAAATAGGCAGCTGGGTCCGCGGCTCCGAGCAATCGGTCGAGTTCGAATCCTCGGGCTCCGTATCCGTACGCCAAAGTGGCCAGATACCGCGGCGATGGGGGTCGTCGGCAAAACCTCGGAAGACGTCGGTAGACCCACGCGTTCAATTCCTGGCCCTCCATGACCACCGTACTCTGCACGCGCGCGTACGTATTCTCGTAGGTGTCCAGCGCGAGAATATCCACCGGGGACATCCGATAGATGACACCCTGGACCGAATCACCCCAGCAGGCCTCGACGTCCGCGACCCCTCCGCCGTCCCAGCCCCTGGAGCGTCCAAAGAACGTGAGTCGATGGTCGTGGAGAACTCCAACCCCGACTTCCTCCGCGCTCGGGCAACGGTCTCTCATTTGAGAAGGGTAAAGGTTCGAACCGTACCCAAAGTAGTGGACTTCGTTCAACCTTCAAACTCCGCCGAAATCGTGGCATCGCCAGACTCGGGATCGACGGTGATGCGAAGAAGGTTGGGTCGACAACAGATCTGACAGTCTTCGACGTAGCTTTGAAACTCACCTGCGAATCGATCTACTGCGGTCTCGTTCCACTCGAAGCAATATCCACACTGAAAGCCCGCGTCGCCTTCCATCATTCCTGATACTCTTGCTCGAGCTGCGGAAACTCGGGGAACAGCCGAGCGATGTCCTGGACCGGCTTGGGATTCCGTTTCAAGAGCGTGTCCACCGCATCTTCGATCCCCTGCACAGAGAGCGGGAACATGTCGAAGACCTCACCGATCACTCGAGTCGTGAAGCCACCCCACCACTCTGGCTTCAAAGGGTTCAGCCAAACGCTTCGCGGAAAGCGACGCTTCAGCCGATGCAGCCAGACCAGACCAGGGGTTCGATTCCGGTGAAAATAGAAGTTCGCGCCAAACACGTCGAGCAGCTCCGTGGGTGCCATCGAGGCATCCCCCACCAGGATGAGGAAGGAGGTTTCCGGACGGTTTCGGATCAGGTCGCCCGTTTGGATCTCATCGTCTTCCGGCCGGGCGGGCTCGAGGGATTCGTAGACGCAGTTATGGAAGCTGAACGCTTCGAAACTCTTCCAGTGCTGGAGAGCATGCGCGGCAGAGAAAAGCTGCTCTACACGACGGCTGTAGGGATCCATGCTGCCCCCAACGTCCATCAAGAGGATGATTCTCGCTTCGTTTTTCCTCGGCGGCGTGAACTCCAGGGTGAGTTCACCTGCATTTCGGCATGTCTTGTCGATGCTTTCATCTACGTCGAGTTCGAGTTCAGCGTGTCTCCGGGTCAACCGACGCAAGCGCTTGAGTGCCACGGCGACGCCTCGGTCATCCAAGGTTCGGTCGTGACGGTAAGGCCGAAAATGGCGAGCGCTCGCTACCTGAACGGCCGAGCGACCTCCTCCCATGCCCCCCACTCGGACGCCGGAAGGATTCACTCCAGAATGGCCGAATGGAGAGGTACCTCCAGTACCCACCCATCGGCTTCCGCCGTCGTGACGTTCTTGCTGTTCCTGCACCCGTTCTTCAAAACGTCTTCGAAGCTCGTCCAACGGCAGACGCTCCAAGGCCGCGATCTGTTCCGCCGTCAGCTCCAGTCGCTTCGGATCTTCCAGCCACGACATCAACCTCTCCAGGGCCGGCGTGGGCATGCTTGCCGTCCCGAAAACGGCCTCGAAGACCTCGTCGAAGACGTCGAAGTGTGCCTCCGTCTTGATGAGAAGGGCCCGGCTCACCCGATAGAAGTCTTGCAATGACGTTTGTACCGCGCCTACTTCCAGCGCACGCATCAAGCCGAGCCAGTCCGACAAGCCTACTTTCAGACCTGCCGTCCGAAGCCCGAAAAAGAGATCTCCAAACGGCAAAAGCATCGACGGACAGCCTGCCCAAGTCGCGGCGGAATGCCAAGTCCTCTAGAGCCGAAGGGCTTGCAGGGAACTCACGTTCCCGGGCGACGCGGCGTACCGCTCATTGCCAGCCGCCGGAGCGTCGTGGTTACGTCTTGCTCTCTCTTCAAAAGAACGCCCAGGAGCGGCAGGTCTTTCTCCAGAGACTCGGGATCGACACCGTGGGCCATCAATGCCCCGATCCAATCGATGAGCTCGCTCGTACTGGGAGGCTTTCGAACTCCCTCCACCCTTCGAAGCTTGTAAAATGCGTCGAGAGCTCGCTCCAGCAACCGGGTGGGCAGGTCGTCGAAATGCGTATGTACGATGCGTGCCAGCAGCTCTCGCCCCGGAAACTCGATGTAGTGAAACACAGCCCGCCGAAGGAACGCGTCCGGAAGCTCCTTTTCACTGTTGCTGGTGATGATGACCACCGGTCGATGGCCTGCCACCACCTCATCACCGGTTTCCGGGATGACGAATCGCATGGCATCCAGTTCGTGCAAGAGGTCGTTGGGAAACTCGATGTCTGCCTTGTCGATCTCGTCGATCAAGAGCACCGCTGGTTCTTTTGCAGCGAACGCTAGGCCCATCGGCCCCAATCGAATGTACTGACGGATGTCTCCGACGTCTTTATCCTGAAATCGACTGTCATATAGACGCTGGACGGTGTCGTACACGTACAAGCCGTCCTTGGCCTTGGTGGTGCTTTTCACGTGCCACGTGAACATTTTCATTCCCAAGCCCCGCGCTACGGATTCCGCCAACAGAGTCTTGCCGGTCCCGGGCTCGCCCTTCACCAGCAGCGGGCGGCCCAGCATCACCGCCACGTTGACGATGCGAATGAGATCCTCGGCTGCAATGTAATCTTCGGTGCCTTTCCACGATGGAGCCGCGCCATGAGTCATCGCCGCCAACCTACACCATGACGGCTGGTTTGGCTCTGACGGGATTCGTCGGTTTCTCCCGCTCTCACCTGCGAGACGTCCCTCTGGACGGGGCTTGCCCGTTCGAAGTACGAGCATCGGATGGACGCCGTCCTGGTAGGGTTCATCGTCTACCTCCTGCTGGTTCTGGTCGCAGGAGCAGCCACCTACCGGCTCACGCAGACGCAAGAAGATTTCCTTCTCGCAGGCCGACGGCTCAACATCTGGGTGGCCACTTTTTCCGAGCGCGCCAGCGGCGAGTCGGCATGGCTGCTGCTCGGTCTTCCCGCCGCCGCGGCGACGGTGGGACTGGTCGAGTCCTGGGCAGCCATCGGTTGCGTCACCGGAATCATGGCTGCATGGTTTTTTGTGGCTTCGGGCCTGCGCCGGGAAACCGAGCGCGTCGAAGCGATGACTCTTCCCGAATTCTTCGCCCGGAAGTTCGGAGAACATGCAGCTCCCATCCGTGTGGTGGCGGCTGCAATCATCATCTTTTTCTACGCCTTTTACCTCGCCGCGCAGTTCAACGGAGCCGGAGCCGTACTCGAGGCGACCTTTGGGATCGACCGCTTCGTGGGCATGGTGATCGGCGCGTCCGTCATCATTTTGTACACCATGATGGGCGGGTTCTTCGCGGTCGCCTGGACCGACTTCCTGCAGGCTTTGATCATGATTGGGACCTTGGTGGTCTTGCCCATCGTCGGGCTGCTCGAGCTGAGCCATCACCAGGCATCCTTCCCTTTATCGCCCGATGTACGTTCTTGGACCGGCTCGGCAACCGGTCTCGCGGGGGTCGCCGCGGTAATCAGCGGCCTCAGTTGGGGGTTTGGGTACTGCGGTCAGCCACACACGGTGACGCGTTTCATGAGCATCGATCGCCCCAAGCACATTCGCATCGGACGCATCATCGCGTTCTTTTGGGCCGCGCCCGCGTTCGCCGGAGCCCTGGCCATCGGTCTCATCGGCGCCCAGCTCTTCGACGTGTCTGCGCTGGAGCAAGCGGGTACCATCGAACAGCTCATGCCGTTGATGGCCAAGGACCTCCTTCCCGCCTGGCTGGCTGGAATCTTCGTCTCGGGGGCAGTGGCAGCCATGATGAGTACGGCGGACAGTCAGCTTCTCGTCGGCACCTCGGCGGTGGCTGAGGACGTGATCCACCGCGGATTCGGCGTAAAGCTCGGACACAAGGGACTGGTCGTCCTCTCTCGGTGGGTCACGGTGATTCTCGGGGTCGCGGCCTTTGTGCTCGCCGCCTCCAGCGAGACCTTGATCTTCACCCTGGTCAGCTATGCATGGAGCGGCCTGGGTTCTTCGTTCGGCCCCGCCATCCTGTTGACCCTTCACTGGCGAAGGACCACCGGCTTGGGTGTACTGGTCGGCATGGTGACCGGTGCGACCGTCACCGTGGTCTGGTCTTGGCTCCCGCTCAACGACCTCATCCACGCTCGCCTCGTCAGCTTCGTGCTGGCAGCCCTGTCGGTGGTGGGTGTGAGCCTCCTCGGTCCGAGGAAGACTTCTGGGCCAGGTCAACGCACCGAGGCCGCGGGCTGAGCTGGGGGCACCGGAGCCTCCAACTCGGGGGCCCGAGCCGACTCGAGATTCTCCAGGGTCACCCGACCCTTTGCCTGAACGGGGAGGTGGGCGGGAAGCTCTTGAAACGACAACACGATGACCTCGGGCAAGCTGGGTTCCAGCAGCTTCCGCACCACTCGGCGAATCTCGTTGTGGGTGAGCACCACCGGTGACGAGGCTGCGCCAGCCTTCTTTCCCACGAGGTTCGCGATCTCTACGATCAGAGCGGCCCGAAAGTCCGGCGCGAGCGCGAGAAAGCAACCCGCCTCGGACACTTGAATCGCATCTCGGATCGACGCTTCGACCGCGGGATCGAGGAGCACCGCGTCGAGGCGGCCCCGTGGTGCGCATGCGTGGGCCAGCTGAAGCGAGAGCGCGGAACGGGCGCGTTCGGTGAGGATTCGGGGATCTGTGAGGTCTGGACCCGCCTCTGCCAAGGCGTCGAGAATGCTTCGAAGATCTCGAATCGAAACTCGCTCTTCGACCAGCTTGCGCAACACGTCGGTCAGCTGGGCGAGGCTCACGACTCCCGGGACCACCTCCCGAACCAAACTGGGAAACGTCCGTTCGAGGCGAGTCAAGGCTTCGGATGTCTCCTGAAGGCCCACGAAGGTGGGCAGATGTGTCCGCGCCACCCGCGCCAAATGAAGCGCCAAAACCCCTCCCGCCGACCAAGTCTGATACCCCGCCTCGACCAGATCTCGTCGGTGGCGTTCCTCCACCCAGGCAGCAGGCTGTCCGTGGACCGGGTGCCTCGTCGCCTGAGCTTCGATACCGTTGCGCTGGATGCGCTCGGGCGGCGTACACACGAGGACACGGTCAGGCGGAGCAAAACCTTCAGCGACCGGGACTTCCTTGACCAAGATTCGAAATCCCCCGGGCGTCAGGCCCGGCTGTTGGGAGCGGACGCGGACTCCGGGAATCTTCACCCCACTCTCCAGATAGAGCGCATTTCGAAGCTGCGGTATGAGGTCGGCGATCAGCTCAGACCTGTGGTCCTTACCGGAGCCAAGACCTAGAGAAGCCGTCAACTCGGGCCCGACGTCGACCCCCAACAGGCAGAGCGACGGCAGCGCCCGGTCGGCCAAACTGCGCTGCGCCCTCGCCGACTGGGCCTTGGCTTCGAGGACCCGTTCGAAGGCTCGTTCGGGTTGAGACGCACGTCTTTGCTCGCGGGAGACCCATGCTCCCCGCACCGCGAGGCTCAGGCCCACCAAGGCGAACGGCCACAGCGGAAGCCCCGGCACCAGTCCGAGCACCAGGGCATACGTCCCCCCGACCAAGAGAACCTTCGGCTTCTCGAGGATCTCGGTTTCGAGGGTCCGACCCAGCGGCTTGCCGGGTCGGTCCGACGCAACCCGCGTCGTCAACATTCCCGCCGCCAAGGTGACGAACAGCGCGGGTATCTGCGCCACCAATCCGTCCCCAACCGTCAGAAGCCCGTACCGAGCGACGGCCTCGGAAAAGCTCATGCTCTGGCGCATCATGCCGATGGCGAGGCCGACTCCGAGGTCGAGTCCCGTGATGAGAAGACCCGCCATCGCATCGCCCTTCACGAACTTCATCGCGCCATCCATCGCTCCATGAAACTGAGACTCCCGCTGCAGATCCCCCCGCTTGACCCGAGCTTCCTCCTCCGAAAGGGAGCCCGAACGAAGGGCGGCGTCGATGGCCATCTGCTTTCCAGGCAAAGCATCCAAGGTGAACCTTGCCCCTACCTCCGCGACCCGTTCGGCCCCTTTGCCAACGACCAGAAGCTGAATCAGGGTCAAGACGGCGAACATCACGAGGCCCAAGACCACGTCCCCACGCACGACGAATGCACCAAACGACTCCACGACGTCGCTCCCATGGCCTTCGCTGAGGATCAGCCGAGTGGAAGACAGATTGAGCGCGAGCCGGGTGATCGTGGTGATGAGGAGGAGACTCGGAAAAGTCGACAAGGCCAGAGGCGTCTCCGCCAAAACGACGGACACGAAGATCACCGCCGCAAAGGAGATGTTGGCCGCCAGCAACACATCGAGGACCCACCCCGGCAAGGGCACCAAGAGGACCATCGCTACGACGCCGAGCCCGAACACCAGCACCGTGTCCGCTTGAAGGTGCACCGTGAGACTCCTCATGACCGACCGACCGAATTCCGAAGGAGCCGCATGCGGGCGAGAAGTCGAGGGTCCGGACAACCCGCCTGCAGGAGGACAGCCGCCCGTTCGAGGCATTCAACCGCGCGTTCTCGGTCTCCTGCCCCCCGAAGGAGCTCGGCGCTGAGCAACCATGATCGAGGTTCACCGGGCTCGAGCTCGGTCGCCCGGTTCACGGCCTGGAGGGCGTTCGCGGTGGCTCCCCGTCGGTCTTCCGCCAACGCGAGCGCGAGCTGCAGATAACCCCAACGGGGCTCGACCGAGATCAAACCTCGAAACACGATGGCGGCTTCATCCCATGATCCGCTCCGCAAGTGGTCGAGCCCCAAAGCCAAGACGGGTGACCACATCTTTTCAAAGGAGCGGCGAGCTTCTGGCATTCTCGACCTCCCACTGGCAGTGCAGGATGAACTTCAGATGCTGGCTCAAGGCGCGTGCGTCTGGAGCGCTCAGGGCTTCGAGCCGTTGAATCAGGACCAGCATGTGAGGCTCGGTCCCCTCGGAGGCCGGAAGAGGCGGAAGATCCAACTCGTCGACCATGGAGGTGTAAGGCGCCCATCGCTCGAGACCTTCGATGTCGCGGGCATCGAAGTCTCGGATGAGACCCTGAAGGCCAGACAGGCCGAGAGGGAGAGCGAGCGCCTCGACCGGCGGGATGGCCGCCCCTTCGATGGAACCCATTCGCGGGTGGGTCTCAGCAGGATCTGGGCCGATGACAAGTCGTCGGTGCGGCCGACGGCGACCGGCAGGTGCCGTCTGGTTTGTCCGAAACCTGACCTCCGTCGGACGGACACCGGACCATCGACGGGTGACCCGAGAAACTTCAGGAGCTCACTTGGTTCCAGGCCTCATCTTTGCCAGAACCATGGCCGTGCGGTTTGTCGTCCACGGCCATTTCTATCAGCCGCCTCGAGAGAATCCCTGGACGGGCATCCTTGACCGTGAGCCCTCCGCAGCGCCTCATCACGACTGGAACGAACGCGTCTTCCTGGAATGCTATCGGTCGAACGCGTACGCACGCATCCTGGACGAACGCGGGCGCGTTCTACGTATCGTCAACAACTACGAGCACATGAGCTTCAACTTCGGACCCACGATCCTCTCCTGGATGGAGGCGCATCACCCCATCACGTACGGGCGTATCCTTCATGCCGATGCCGTCAGTCGAGAACGGCGGGGATTCGGAAACGCGTTGGCTCAGGCTTACAACCACACGATTCTGCCCCTGGATCACCCGCGAGACGCACGCACTCAAGTGCGGTGGGGCCTCATCGACTTCAAGAAGCGGTTCGGTCGCAAGGCGGACGGAATGTGGCTTCCTGAGACCGCCGCCAGTGACGATGTGCTCGCCATCCTCGCCGAAGAAGGGGTGGGCTTCACCATCCTGAGCCCCTACCAAGCGGCCCGAACCCGCGAACTCGGCTCTACCCAATGGAGTCGCGTCCCGCCACGCTCGAACCGCCCCTATCGATGGCTTCATCATGACGGCTCGGGCCGCTTCGTGGACATCTTCTTCTTCGACGCCGGCAAAGCGAAGGAAGTCGCGTTCGAACGGGCGCTCAGCACCAGTCAGCGCTTCATGGACATGCTGGCTGCCGGGACGTCCGACGTGGCTGCGATTGCGACAGATGGGGAGACTTATGGGCACCACTTCATCTACGGCGACCGAACGCTGGCCCACGCGTTCGAGCGGGAAGGCCCCCATCGAGGCGTCGAGTTCACCAACTACGCGGTGGTTCGGAGTGAGTCGATCCCCACGCACGAGGTCGAACTGGTCGAAGGCGGGTCCGCCTGGTCCTGCGCCCATGGGGTCGGACGATGGAGCCGCGACTGTGGGTGTAGCTCCGGCGGCGGACCGGGTCAGCATCAGCGGTGGCGCGCCCCCCTTCGGGCCGCATTGGCGTGGCTTCGGGACCAGACCCACGAAGTGTACGAAGAGGAGGCAAGCGCCCTTCTGGCGGACCCGTGGGACGCACGAGATGCCTACGCTGAAGTGATGCACGAGGGTCCCGCTACGTTCGAGAAATGGTCCCGTCGTTTCTCCCGAAAGAATCTGTCCAACGACGACCTCATCCGTACGCGGACGTTGCTCGAGATGGAGCGCCAATCCCTCTTGATGTTCACGAGCTGCGCGTGGTTTCACCATGACGTGAGCGGCATCGAGACCGCTCAAGTTCTCAAGTACGCAAGCCGATGCATGGACTTCATGGAGGAGCTCGGAAGGCCTCCCGTCGAGTCCAGCTTCCTGGAGGCTCTCCAGGATGCGGAGAGCTATATCCCCGACGAAGGCACCGGAAGCGACGTCTATCGGCGTGCGGTCTCCCGGGCTCGAGTCACCCCGAAGCGAGCCGTCGCTCACATCGGAATCGAATCGTTGCTCGAAGAACCGGCCAACGGCGGTCGCATCGGTGGCCATAGTTTTGAGCTCGCCCGCTTCGAACGAGGCCAGAGCGGTCCGTTCACGCTGTCCTGCGGGTGGGTCAAACTGATCTCCGAAAGCACCAGCCGACCCTATCAACTCGCCTTTGCGGCGCTTCACCTGGGAGGGATCGACTTTTACGGTACGGTGACCGACCGGATCGGGAAGGAAGCCTTTCCCGAATTGAGTCGCAATCTTCTGGATGCTTTGGACGAGAGCAGTCTTCCCAGCATCGTCCGGCGAATGCACGAGATCTTCGGTCCGGAGGAGTTTCAACTCACCGATCTTCTTCCGGAGGGTGCGGAATCGCTGGCCAACAAGGTCTTCGAAAGCCTCGTTTCACGGTTCTCCGAAGCTTACGCGAATCTCTACCGCGACCACGGTCGCACCTTGGACATGCTCCACGGGGCCGGATTCAAGCTTCCAGCCGAGCTTCGCGCCGCCGCCGAGTTCACGCTGAAACAGCGATTTCAAGAAGAGATCGCTCGGCAGGGTCAAAGCCAAGATCCTGGGGCCTACTGGCACGCGATCGAAATCGCTCAGCAGGTGACCGCGTCTGGCTACAAGATCGATCGGACCGAAGCGACCCGCGTATTCGAGCACTTGGTGAACCGCGCGGTCCAGCAAGCGGTTCGAACCGGCGACGAAGTCGATGCGGTCCGCGGCTTGGTCGACCTCATTCGAAAGCTCGCTCTTCCGGTACGTTTCGACCAAGCCCAGGAAACACTGATCGGATTATACGGAGGGAAGCCGAGCGTGCGCGTCGAACAGGAGTTGATGGACGTTTTGGGCCTGGCTCCCGAAGCCCTCGGAAAATGAACCGCTTCGGACCCGTACCCCGCAGAGGAGCACTACCTCGCGATGCATCACGTCGACGACGTGTTCATTGGGCGTCGAGTTGATAGACTTGGATGTCGACGTCACCCGCCGGTCCGGGCGCCGTCCGCCAGTGCCGGCGAATGCGAAAGCCACGGATCTCACGGATGAGCCGAGCCGCAGGTTTGCGACCCGGATCGGAGAGCCAAGCGGTCCGGCCGGGACGCGCCCAACGCTGCAGGAGCGCCATCATCCACGGCGCGTTCCGGTCTTCGTACAACACGTCGGCCGCAAGGATGACCTCGGCCTCGAGATTCGCGTTCTCGTCCCGCCAGTCGAGGCGTTCTGCGCCGACGTCGACACCGTTCAGCTGAGAGTTGGCGCGAATATACTCTATGGCGTCATGGTCCCAGTCGCTAGCACGAACCCGAGCACCGTTGCGCGCCGCTGCGATGGAAACCAAGCCGAGACCAGCCCCCAGTTCCAAGACGCATCTGCGATCCACCTGGATCAGACCGCACTCCACGCATCCTGCCAGCGCCAAAGCGGAGGGCCAAATGTCGGCCCAGTAGGGCATTTTGTCATCCGGATCGGAGGGCGCCTGGATCAGTCGGTCCAGGAGAGCCTCGGGATCCGGCGGACACCACAGCCGTATGTCGCCCTTGGGCAGCCTCCACACCCGCTGTCTCGACGGATACGGAAGCGGTTCTACATCCACCCTGTACCCACTCATACGGACCAGCACCCTGCGAACGCCAAGGATGATGGGCAAGAGAATCTCGCAGCGACCAGCGAGCCGCCCCTCGAGTTCGAACGATGCAGCTGAGCGACGGACGCCTGGGCATCCGGACCGCCCGCAAAGAATCGATAGACCGGCTTCGGTTGCCGCCGGCGCTGCGCCGTCATGCCCACTGCTACGAGCCTTCTCCCTACGGTGAGGTCACGGATGCGCTCCTCTCGACTACCGTGGACCCCACCGCCAGCACCCTTTGGGATATCGGATGCGGCAAAGGACGGGTGCTGATTGAAGGCCTGATTGTCGGCTTTTCGCAGGTGGTCGGCGTGGAGGCATCTTCGGTGATGGCCACCATCGCGCACCACCACATCCAACACTTCGGGGTCTCGTCTCCTCGACAGATGGCGCGCGTGGTCCAAGGAGATGCACTCGGGGTGCCCATTCCGGAAGGTCCCTTGGTCGTCTATCTGTTCAATCCATTCGACTTTCAAAGCACCAAAGCCTTCGCGACCCGATTGCAGCGCCATGCGGAGGACAGCCGTCACCCTCTTTGGGTTGTTTACTACATGCCCGAGCACCGCCGCGCCTGGGCGCATGCACCTTACCTGACCGCGGTAGAAGACACGCCGCGGCGGCTGATTCTGCGACGGCGCACGCACCACAGATAGGCTCCAAGTCGGTGTCGACCCTTCCCCTAAGCCGGTTTCGGCTTGGGTCCGACCATGTCCTCGGGGCGCACCAAACGGTCGAATTCCTCGGCTTGAAGGAAGCCCAGCGCGGTGATGGCTTCTTTCAACGTGGTCCCTTCTTTGTACGCCTTTTTCGCAACCTGGGCTGCCTTATCGTAACCGATATGGGGGTTGAGGGCGGTGACCAGCATGAGAGATTCGTGCAGCAGGGCGTGGATTCGGTCATGGTTCGGCTCGATTCCCTCGGCGCAATGGAGTCGAAACGACCGGATTCCGTCTCCGAGGATCTGGATGGACTCCAAGATCGAGTGGATGATCACGGGCTTGAACACGTTGAGCTCGAAATTGCCCTGAGATCCGGCGAAGCCGACGGTCGCGTCGTGTCCGAACACCCGGCAACAGATCATGGTGAGAGCCTCGCACTGGGTCGGGTTCACCTTCCCGGGCATGATGGAGCTCCCCGGTTCGTTCTCGGGAATCCGAAGCTCGCCCAGCCCGCACCGAGGTCCGCTGGCCAGCCAGCGCACATCGTTTGCGATTTTCATGAGGGCGGCTGCGGTCTGCTTCAAGGCACCACTCAGCCCAACCAACGCGTCCTGCCCACCCAATGCGGCGAACTTGTTGGGCGCGGTGACGAAGGGTAGGCCGGTGAGACGCGCGATCTCCGCGGCCGAGGCCTCTGCGTAACCCTCGACCGTATTGAGCCCGGTCCCTACCGCGGTTCCTCCCAGGGCGAGTTCGTAGACCTGGGACATCGCCGCCTCGATCGCCTGTCGTGCGTGCCCGAGTTGGTCCGCCCACCCAGAAATCTCCTGTCCCAGGGACAAGGGTGTCGCGTCTTGGAGGTGGGTCCGGCCGATCTTGATGATGTCAGCGAAGGCTTCGGCCTTCTCATCGAACACCCCCTGCAGTCGAGCCAGCTCCGGGAGCAGACCTTCGTGCACCGCGAGTCCAGCCGCCACGTGCATCGCGGTGGGAAAGCTGTCGTTGGTCGACTGGGATCGATTCACGTGGTCGTTCGGATGGACTCCTTCCTTGCTGCCCAGCGGCCGACCCGCCATCTCGTTCGCCCGGTTCGCGATGACTTCGTTCACATTCATGTTGGTCTGGGTTCCGCTACCGGTCTGCCACACCACCAACGGGAAGTGGTCATCCAGAGTCCCGTCGACCACCTCTTGGGCCGCTCGTACGACCAGGTCCTTGATTTCGTCCGGCAGGTTTCCGAGCTTGTGATTGGCGACCGCCGCCGCCTGTTTCACCGTCCCGTAGGCGCGCAGGAAGGTCCTCGGAAAGCGTTGGTCCCCGATGGCGAAGTTCTGCTTCGAACGCTGCGTCTGGGCACCCCAGTAGCGGTCCGCGGGGACTTCGATGGGACCAAAGCTGTCGGTCTCGGTTCGGGTCTCAGCCATGGACTCGGGGCTACCACGAGCGTCGAACGGAGGCATCTTCGTCCACCGGAGGGCAATTGGGCGCTCGTAGCTTGGTCCGTCTTCTGAGCGAATCCGGCGGGCGGTCCGCGCCCATGTCAAGGAGCCGACATGGGCAAATGGCATGCCGAGCCTCGCGTTTGGCACTCCCTGTCCGATGTCAACTCATTGACGCGACCTCCGTGATTTTCTGAGCCGCGGGCCGGCTCCGCCAACGTCCGAGGTCGGCACGGTGGTTGATCTCCCCTACGCCCGTGTACATCGACCGACGAAACGGCATCACGGCCAGCGACGTTCTGACCGGTGTCGCCTTTGGAATGCCATTCCTCGCGCTTCTAGCGAGCCTGATTTGATGCGTAAGGCGCTGAACCCTTTATTGTCCGGCGCGGCTCGACTACGGCGTTCCGGTGGCCACGGCCAAACAACTTCGTTCTGAATCCGACCGCCGACGCACGTTCGCAATCATTTCGCATCCCGACTCCGGGAAGACGACCCTGACCGAGAAACTTCTGCTGTACGCACGAGCGATTCACCTCGCAGGTTCCGTCAAGTCGAGGAAGGCTTCTCGTCACGCCGTATCGGACTGGATGGCCATGGAGAGGGAGCGCGGAATCTCCGTGACCTCCTCCGTGCTTCAGTTTGAGCACGCTGGACGCGTCCTGAACCTACTCGACACACCTGGTCACGCCGACTTTTCCGAAGACACCTATCGGACCCTCGCTGCCGTCGACTCCGCGGTGATGCTGATGGACCACGCGAAAGGCGTCGAGCACCGCACCCTCAAGCTGTTCGAAGTGTGCCGTCTTCGGAACATTCCCGTCGTAACCTTCATGAACAAGCTCGACCGGGACGGCCTCGACCCCCTGGCCTTGGTGGACGATGTGAGCAGCGCGCTGAACCTCCGGGTGGCCCCGATGACCTGGCCAGTCGGCATGGGACGCCACTTCAAGGGGGTGGTCGACCTTCGGACGCGACACTTCTTGAGCTACGGAGCCCGCTCCCACGGGGCGGAGATCTTGGAGGTCGAAAGGTTTCCTTGGGACGCTTGTCGCGAGGTGGTCGGGTCGGGACTCTACGACAAGGTGGAGGAAGACTTGGCTTTGATCGACGAAGCAGGCGAGTCATACGACGAGCAAGCCTTTCTCCGGGGAGAGCTGAGTCCTTTGTTCTGGGGATCAGCCATGACCAACTTCGGCGTCGAAACCCTCCTCGAGTATCTGGCGGAGCGTGCGGCTCGGCCCGCGCCTCGGACGACCGAAGACGACATCCTCGTGTCGCCCGACGAGGAGGCGTTTTCCGGTTTCATCTTCAAGATTCAAGCGAACATGAATCCAAAGCACCGTGACCGGATCGCATTTCTTCGAGTCGTGAGCGGCCAGTTCGAAAAGGGCATCGAGGTGACCATCGGGCGAAGCGGAGAGATGATGCGTCTTTCCCGGCCCACCTCCTTCATGGCCCAAGACCGGCAGGAGGTCGCGGCGGCCTACCCCGGAGACATCGTGGGCATCTTCGACACCGGCAAACTCCGAGTCGGCGACAGCGTCTCCACGAAGAAGCAAATCAAGTTCACTGGTATTCCTCGGTTTGCTCCCGAGCACTTCGGCACACTCCGCTTGAAAGACCCTTTGAAACGAAAACAGCTCGACACCGGACTGGAGCAGCTGGGCTACGAGGGCGTGATCCAGGTCTTTTATCGTTCCCGGTCCGATCGGCAGAACCCATATCTGGGTGCCGTCGGTATCCTGCAGTTCGAAGTGCTCAAAGAGCGTCTGAAGAACGAGTACAATGTGACGGCCATCTTCGAAGGGCTAAATTTCCGGTTCGCCCGATGGATCGGCGGCAAGCCCGAGGGGCTCAAGTGGCTCCTGGGGTCATCGAGCTATCTGATCGTCTACGACCGCAACGACCAGCCCGTCCTTCTGACAGAGACCGAGTGGGCGATCAACTACGCTCTCGAGAACGCTCCGGGTCTCGAGCTCTTCGATATCGAACCTCTGTGAACCCCGGGGTTTGTGGAACGCCCAAACCCTTGCTACGGCCGTCCGGATGGAAGGACGCCGCCCGTTTTACGTCCGATTCCTCGACCTCGTAGAGCGTGTCGGTAACCTGCTGCCCCATCCGTTCTGGATGTTCCTTTGGCTCATCGGGGCCCTGCTGGTGGTTTCGGAACTGGCCGTTCGACTCGAGTGGAGTCAGGCCCTCCCTCGTGAGCTAGGGGTCGCACCGCGGTCACTCCTGCGGGCGGATGCTCTGGAGTGGTTCGTCCTGAACATGGTCGAGAACTTTGGCCACTTCGAACCCCTATCCTTGGTGTTGGTCATGCTGATGGGTGTGGCGGTGGCCGAAGGGGCTGGACTCATCACAGCGGTGATGCGGCTCGTGGCCCTCACCGTCCCGCGAAGGTGGGTCACGCCGGTGCTCTTTGGCCTCGCAGCCTGCGGCAACGTCGGCTCGGATGCGGGCGTCGTGGTCATGCCTCCGCTGGCGGCCGCGGTTTTCCGTCAGATGGGACGAAACCCAGTCGTCGGGGTGCTCGTCGGCTACGTAGGCGCTACCGCTGGTTTCACGGCCAACCTGGTGCCAGCGGGGACCGATGTCCTTGCCATGTCTTTGACCAATGCGGCCACCGACGGAGAACCAGAAGTCACCGTGCTCGCGAATTGGTATTTCATGGTGGCTTCCGTCTTCTTTCTTTGTCTCCTTGGCACCTTGGTCACCAAGTATCTGGTCGAGCCCAGATTTGCTTCCGAGGACTCCGAGGCGGACGCTGAGGTCAGCGGGCTCAGCCAACAGGAGCGCCGGGGCATCGGTTGGGCTGTCTTGGCCATCGTGGCGGTCGGCCTCTTGTGGAGCCTGACCATCGTTCCGACGGGCGGAATCTTGCGGGAGGAGGACCCGGTGATGTTCTGGAGGTCACCCTTCTTCAAAGGCATGATTCCCATTTTGTTCTCCCTGTTCGTCGTTGGCGGAGTCGCATATGGATACACGGTTCAAACGATCCAGCGTGCCGATGACATCCTCGTCTTCATGTCCGACGCGATGAGACGGATGGGGCCCTACATCGTCTTGATCCTGGCCATTTCTCAGTTCACCGAGGCTTTTCAGTATACCCGACTGGATCAATTGGTGGCGTTTGGCGGAGCGGAACTACTGCAGTCCATCGGCATACGTGAGCTCCCGATACCGTTCTTCGTCGCGTTCATCGTGGCAGTGGCAACCGCGAATCTCTTCATGGGAAGCGCCTCGGCCAAGTGGGCCATCTTCGCCCCGGTCTTCGTCCCCATGTTCATGCAGCTCGGATTTCATCCAGCGTTCACGCAACTTCTCTATCGAGTCGGAGACTCGATCACGAATTGTGTGAGTCCCCTTTATCCGTTTTTTCCACTCTTGCTCGGCTGGATCTCCGACATCGACCCTAGGCAGGCTCAAGTGGGCACCGTCCTCTCCTATCTCGTGCCGTATGCCGCCGTTCTCCTGATCGGTTGGACGTTGATGATGATCTTGTGGTTTTTGCTGGGCCTACCGGTCGGTCCAGATTCGCCCATCTACATATCGTCGTAGCTCGAGGCCAGCTCAAGGCTCCGAACCGAAGGAGGCGGTCGGCACGAAGGCAAAAGGTCGTACAGGAGTACCGGTTCCAAGCCGTCCGAGAGTCCCTTCGCCGGTGCACAGAACGTTCGACATTGTCGGAGGTTGTGGATCTTCGACCGCAACGCAGGCGTGAAAGCGTCCGAGTTCCAGGACCAAGACACCGTCTACGTCGGTCGTGGTCGGTACCTCGACCTGCTGAGCACCCTCAAAGCCGAGTTGTCCTTCGAGGTTTCGTCCCCAGCATTCGACGGCGCCCTCCAGCGTCACGGCGCAGCTCGCGAACGCACTCGTGGCGACACCGGAATAGCTCGAACCGACGAGAGCAGGTTCATCACGTGGCGCGATGTCTCCCAAGCCCAATTGGCCCGACGTGTTGCGCCCCCAACACCAAAGTCGGTCATCCTCCGTGACTCCGCAGGTATGAAACTGTCCGCAGGAAACATCCCGCCACCCTGCGGACGTCCCGACCTGCACCGGCCGACGAATCTGCATCGGGGCACTGCTTCCTCGACCGAGTTCACCGTTGGTGTTTCGTCCCCAGCACCAGAGCGTTCCATCGAAGTGAATGGCGCAGCCATGGCCATCCGTTGCCGAGGCGAAGGCCCACGGTCCGGGCTCTGCAATGGGCTCCGGAGTCGGCTCAGCGGAAGGTCCTCCGAACGCGTCATCCCGGCCGAGCTGTCCTTCGGTGTTTCGACCCCAACACCAGAGTTCGAAGTCATCCAGGAGCGCGCATGCGTGGTCGAACCCGAGGGTGAGATGTACGGCGGGACGCGGCAGCGGGACGACCACTGGCTGGGCACTGGCCTCGACATCCGAGACACCCAGCTGTCCTGATTCGTTGTGGCCCCAGCACGAAACCTCACCCTCTTCGTCCAAGATACAGGCGAAGTCCTCGCCCGATGCGAGCGCGTCAACCGGAGTCCGGTCAGGAAAGATGCCGCGAGGCCGAGTCGGAGTGGAGGTTCGAGCCGTCTGAGTGAACAGACCGAGGCCGCCCGCGCCCCAGCCGAAGACTCGACCGCCTCGGAGTGCCAGCGAATGGGCGCGACCGAGCCCGAGCCCCTCGGCGCCGATCGCGGACGGAGGCGCTCCTCCAGCATCCGGGCCCCCATCGATCGGCGCGCCAACGTCCATCCCGGCGACGCCCGAGGGAGCCAGCACCTCGACCTGTTCCACACATGCGCTGGCCATGAGCCATGAAGCAGCGATCCGCCGCAGACTCGTCACAACCGCCAATCCACCCCCAAAGCGCCGTTCACCCAAATTCCATCGGTTCCGGTCACCGGACTCTCAGCGGCGGTGGCTTCCGCGCTCGCGAAACTTCCTCCGAGTCCGACGAGTGCCCGCAGACCCAATCGCCGTGTCGCCGACCATCGGAACGCCACGGCACCCTGTGCCCCGCCCATGAGCCCAGAACCGGAGTCTCCTTCTGCGTCGCTTCCCGGCCGTCCTTCGAAACGAATCCACCGGAGCATCGCGAGAGAAGCAACTCGGATGACCCATCGGCGGTCGGACCACGCAGCCCACGTGAGTCCGAGCTGGCCCCCCGCTGCCCGAACCCCGACCCGTCCAAGGGAAGACGTGGCTTCCAGGCCTTCTCGGTAGTCCACCGCGAGATCCACGCCCCATCGGGAGAGCAGGTCCACGTGAAGAGTAGCTTGCGGTCCGAGCAAGACGACGCCACCCGCAAAACCATCGGTCGCGAACGCCAAACCCAGCTCGACGGGCCGTCCAGGCTTTCTAGATGTCGAATGCGACGGCTGCACCGACGAGGCCGACGGCTCCTCGGCAACGCCCAGATCCGTCTCGTCGACCTCGGAATCACGACCGGAATCGGCATCGAATGCCGGCTGTGGGATCAACGAACGAATCAGCTCCTCGGATGCGACCGCGATGGCAAGACTGCGGGTATCTCGGGGAAGCTTCGAAATGTCGAGGGTTCGGGTTCGCAGACTCCGAGTCCCCGGGTCGAGGACTCGAAGGAAGACGGACGGCCCGTCGTTCCAGACGGTCACCGTCAACAGTGCGTCGCCTCGGCCGACTAAACAGATGTCACGATCGGGAAGCCCAGCCTGGAGATCGCTGAGGAACCGATCCTGCAACCGATCATCGCGATCGTTCAGCCAAACGATCTCGATCCAAGGCCGATCCCCTCGACACCGCATCTGAGCCGTCGCGCTGGACGCCAGGCACACGAGAGACAAACTAAGGACAAGCGGACCGTACTTCCGGAACACGGGCGCCATCGGGGTAGGTCTGCAGATACACCCGCTGGCGCTGGGAACAAGAGGAGTCACCAAGTCTTCCAAGGATGATCACGATGCGGGCAAGCGCATCTTCGCGGAACACCTCATGCTGGGTCCGGAGCGACCGCTCGAAAGCATCGAGAGCCCCTCGCAACTCGGAAAAGCGATCCATCCGCAACTTGCCGAGCTCGAACGCGGCCAACCCCGCCCGAGCATCCGATGGATACTCGCGCAAAAACTCTTGAAGCGATGCAGCCGCGCGGCGCGCTTCGCCTCGAAGGCGGTAACGACGAGCCTGAAGAAACAGCGTTTCCGGACTCACCCGTTCATCCGAAGCGCCCGGCACGTCCAAGGGCCGGCCACCGGTCCGCCGGACGTGGCCGGTCGCACCGTCGTCCAGGGATTCCATGGACTCGCTCTCGCCCTTCGCCGGTGGCGTGGCCGACGTTCCCGTCGATTTCGGCAGAGGCCGACGGCTCGAGGACGCTCGCCTCGGCGCCCGTTTTGGCGAGGGCACGCGAAGCCGGGGTTCGGAGGCGCTCGATGATGCCCTGGAAGTCGATGAACCACCGGAAATCGGTGGGGCTCGAATCCCGAGGTTCGTCGAACCGGTCCAAGACTCCTGCGCCCGTAGCTGGAAGGGCGACTGGGCTGGTGTGGATACCTCGACCACCCCCTCGTCGACTCGAACCGAAACCTCGGACTCGACGTGGGCGACTTCGAAACGGGTCCCCACGACGCGCACTTCAACGTCTCCCGCGAAGACCCGAAACGGATCACGTGCCTGATGCACCACGACGAAAGCGACTCGGCCACGCTCCACAGTCAAAGCGATGCCGGAGGGCGATGGCGTCCTCCGCACCCGTGCGCCGGCCGTCACCAGGACGCGCGAGCCGTCTTCCAGGCTCCGTTGAACCGAATCCTCCGGGGCCACCCGTTCCCCGACCGGCCAGCCGGCTTCGTTGGACCGGTCGGGCCCCTGCACAAAGACGTTCGTCCCGAGAATCACCAGAAGACCAGCCACGGCGACCGATCCCAGGAAGGCAGCCCATTCCCGCCCCCTGCGTTCCGATGAGCGCGGAGCATCAGGCAACGCCAGGGCGATGGCGAGCCATTGACGGTCCAAGCGGTCTTGCGAAAGCCCAACGGGCACGTACGATCGCAGATCCCGGCCTGAACCCTCGCTTCCCTCCGAAATCCAGCGCCTCGAGCTCACGACCGTCTCAGCCTTTCGAGCCGCTCGCTGACGGCACGCACCCGCCGCTTGACGGTGGCGCGGGAGCAACCCACCGCTTCCGCAGTCTCGTCCAAGGTCATGCCCTCGACCCGATGAAGGATAAACGCGACCCGAACGTCCGTCGGAAGCCGGTGGAAGATGCGATAGACCTCGAGAAGCTCCAAGCGAACCGTGGGGGGAGCCGCATCAGAGACGAGGTCGTTGGGATCCATCATGTTCGACCCCAACAGTCCGAGGCGCCGACCGATGGCCAGGCGGCGAATCCGCTTGGCAGCGGTACGCGCCACGATCCCGGCCAACCATGGCCCGAATTTTGACGGGTCCTGAAGCTGCTGCAGGTCCCGGAACGCCACCAGAAATGCGTCCTGCACCAGGTCGTCGACCCCCGAGCCCCCCAGCAATCGATGGGCGAGGCCGTTGGCCCGAGGCGCGTGGCGCCGAAACAGCGCCTCGAGGGCTTTTCGATCCCCGGAGCGAGCCGCGGCGACCAGCACGGCATCGGGAATCGGGCCCGTGGACACGGCGCGGTCATCCCTGATCCCTTTGCCGGCTGCAACCGCAGGTTCTGGCAGGGGCAGGCCGTCACTGTCCATCGGTACCCCGAGCGGGCGAAATGGGCTCACCCCGCCCACCCGCAACGCGACGGAGGACCGCAGTCCGCCCTATCGGAGGTTTTCCACGATGGCGTCGTGCGTCCGAGACCAGCGGGCCTGCACCGTGGACCTGAACCGCAGTTCCGCGTTCTCCTGATTGAGCTCTTGGATGGCCGCCAGGAGGCCCGCCATTCCAGTCCCGTCTTCGAGGATCCTCCGAACAATTCGCACGGTCCCGTCAGGGTCCTCATACACGGATGAAATCAACGCAGACCATGCGTCGGAAAAGGTCTCTGCCCAGGCCGGATCCGCCTGCATGAAATCGACGGCGTGGGCCGAGGCATATTGGCTCATCGCGGCCGCCAGCGCTTCCTTCCGCTCCTGCTCCTCACCGAAGAGCTCGATGTCCAAGACCTGAGCCCGGTCGAAGACCCGTTGGACGGCGTCGGCCCCCAAGCTCCGCAGGACCACCAGGGCGCCTTCGGCTCGGCCACCGCCTCCCGCCACCCGACGTCCGTCCCCGAAGATGAAGCGACTCGTTCCGTACACGTTTCCCAAGCGGGCTTCGTTCAGGCGCCCCGCCCAGAGGTCGTTGTACGTGCCTTCATCGACCCGGCCGATGGGCCCGACCTCGACCGCGACCCCGGCCAAGAGCGTCAACTCCTCCCGGGAAGCCCCGTTGTTCACCGCCCGGCTCATCAGCTGGGAGAGCTGCGCCCACTGCTCGGCATACACCGATACGAGGGCCCCGAGCCGCTCCCACGCATCAGGACCGACGCCGATGGCCAAATCGCCATCGTTGGGTACGAGCGCGTCGAGCGCCTCCCGCGGCATCCGGAACCAATGACCGGTGGATGTCCCATACTCGAACCACGCTTCGCTCCCGATCCGATGCGGATTGCCCACCTCGACATGGGCTGGATCCTCGACCGCGATGACATCTCCTGCGCGCGCCGCCCCCACTTGTGAAGGACGGATCCACCGAGCCGCGAGCTCCCCCGTCAGAGCGTCGAGCGTCCGCACCACGGCGGCGTCCGCTTCATATGCCGACACGAGGTGATGAAGAAATCCGAGTTCGAGCGCCGGAGCCGACACGGGAGAGGAGAAGGGATTCGTCCTTCCCACCTCGACTTCGTCCTCAGATGAGCTCGGCCCGCCCGCTCCGCCGGCCCCCCTCCGTGAAGGCTCCAAGCCCAAAGGTGCCTCCGACTCCGAAACCGCCGGACCCGAACCCGCGGTCCGAGAAGGCCCGCACGCCATTCCGATCAAGCTCATGCGATGTTCCTGATCAGTGACTCCATGAGCTCGTCTTCCTTCCTCATGATCTGATTGAACGCCTCGATGATCTGATTGGCGGTTTGCAGTTGCTCCTGCAGCTCCATGATCCGGCTCTGCGTCAGCTCACCGGATCGGAGCTCCGCCAGGGCCGAGGCCTTTTGCATCTCCGCAACTTGCACGGCGCGAATCGCCAGCGCCCGAACCTCGGACGATGAGGAGGAGATCGGACCGAGGTTCGCGCTGGAGCCGGAACCCGCCCGCTCCGCCTGCTGAAGCAGATGGTCGAAAATCTGCCCCATCGATAGCTGCTGGTCTCCCGCAGACGAGGTCAGAACCGGGTACAGGGTCACATCCCGCCCAAAGCCGCCGTAGGCGTCCAGGTGCGTGTCCACGTACTCCACCAATTCCTGGAGATGCGCCCTGGTTTCGGGCGAAAGGCTCGAAAGGAATTCGGCACCACCACTGCGCCAGTCGAGATGAACACCGACGGTCGCCAAACCCGCCACCACCGTAGCCAGTCCTTCTCGGTCGTCCGAAAGGTCGAAGGCGGCCAACGCAAAGGTCCGGACGATGCCGTCGACGATCTCCGTACCGAATGCGAGGAGCTCATCGGTGCTGAGCGCCTGCAGGGTCCGCAACGCGTTGTGAATCCGGAGGCGACCGGCCGTGGTGTTCGGGTCGGCTTGGAGGTCGCGAAGGACCGCCTCGGCGTCGACGGGAGCTGGCTCGGGGCGAACCAGATCGACGGCTTCGGAGATGACGCTCAGATCCCTATAGAGCGCTTCTTCAGAGGCCATGGGCGGGAGCGAAGAGCTCGAGAGGTCTCGAGCGCGGGTCGGTTCGAGGTCGACATCCATGGCGGTCACAGCTTGCAGGGGTCGGGCCATCGGACGGCCGCCGTGTTCTTCGGGTCAGGACAGGGCGTGTGTCCGTTCACGTCCGTCGTCCGGACGTTCGAACGTGTCGACCCGTTATCGTCGAGCGAACGCGGTGCGGAACCCGCCGGACGGTTGGTCCCAATCTTGGATGAACATCGCCCATGCTCGTCGATCTCATCAAAGACATCGTCGTGGTCCCGGTCGATCTGTGGGTACAGGACGAAGATCTCAAGGAGGGGCTGCAGGCCGGAATCGAGGCGGTTGCCGCCGTGGCCTCCTTCATGACGGGAGACGTGAGAGCCGGCGCGCAGTGCGTCTCCGACGCCGCTCAGCGAGGCATCGAGCGCTGCATGGGAGACCGAGAACCGATGCTTTCCACCGCCATCGATTATGCCGAGGCAGCAAGCGTCACGACGGCATGGTCCGACAACGCGCCCCAAGACCTACGTGTCCTGGCGGCGAGAGCGAGCACCGGAGGTTTGTCTGCCCTCGCCGCCGCCGACACGGGATACGGAAGCGCCGCATTCGGTCTGGGCAGTGCAACGTTTACCAGCGCGGCCGCGGTGGCTTCTCGGAACACGGTTGATGCCTTCCGGGCCTCGGTCGCACTGGGCGGACGCATCCGGGCGCTGCAGTCCCAGGTTCGGGAGGAACGCGTACGCCACCGTTGGAACCATCGCGGCGCCGCCGATACACGTAGAGGTCGTGCCCGGGAGGCTGCTATCGGGCGTTGCGCGGGAGAGGCTCTCGGGGTGTGGACCAAGTTGAGCGTGGACTCACCCGCCGGCCAACTGCGACTGCCGCAACCTGATCAAACCTCAGAAGATCTGGCTGATCTCCAGAACCGCGCCGACATCGGTCGGGCCGTCCGCGGACATGAAGCCCACGGAGCCGTATACACTGACTTTGAAGGCATCGAACAGGAGCGTCTGCGCACCTGGGCCGAAGCTGTTGGCGACGCGAGTGAAGGTCCTCAGAGTGTCTCGGTCCACCCCTTCGAAGATGGTCCCATCGTGATAGATCCCCAATCTCAGGATCTCCTTGAAGACGGGCACGAAGTAGTCGAACCGCACGCTGGCAATCCGTTCGGTGTAGAATGAATCGCCGAACAGGCCCCTCAGGTGGTCTCCAACCCGTATCTCGTCTGTGAACACGATGGTGCCGAACAACGACTCTACATCGAAGCGAAACCGGAGGTCGTCCCGGCCCAGGAGGAACGTCTTTACGTAGCCGATCTTCGACCTCAAGATACTCGTCCCGTCGAAGGCGGTGATCAGTCGTGCGCTGGCCTGAAAACGATGTCGACGGTCGAGCCTCAGGTGGTCCGGCCCGAGATACCCGCTGAACCCGAGGTCGACCACCGCCCGGGCTTCGTTCACCGGATCGACTCGGCTGGGTGCCATGTCAGCCACCCGGATTCCGGTCAGGTTTCGATACTGAACGCCCGTCCCGACCGACATCTCGATCCATCGAGCGAACGGAATCGAAACCCCCACCGTCGGTTCCGCCACCAAAAAATCATAACGTGAGACGTCCAGGTCTCGGCGTTGACGGCTGAGGAAGTACCCTCGCGGCCAGATGTACGGTCGGAGCCGAAACCGGCTGAGAGGTGGGCTCAGCCATCTCGCGCTCACCCCGGCCCGAGACAAGAAGCGCCGGCCTTCGCCATCTTCGATCGCGTCTTGGATCCTCAATCCGACTTCTGGGAAGAGCTCCAGTCGGTCGTCTGGAGCAAACACCGACTCCAGGCGAAAGACGAAGGATGTCGTGAGACCATCCGGACCTTGTGCCTTGGCCTGCAAGTGAAAGCCCGGACGAAGCTCTCCTTGTTCCGCGAAGATGAAGAGCTCGTGGCGACTTCGCTCCGGGAACACGACCAACCTGTCAATTCCAGTCAGGTTCGAGAAGGACAGGGCCCGGTTCTTCTCGGGAGGACGCCTACGTATATCGTATCGAATCACCTTGACCGAAAACTGGCGTTCGAGAACTGGAATCTGCTGTTCGAGGATCCTTCTGTTGAAAATATTCTTTGGAAGATCGAGGAAGAAGTTCATTCCCACGGCTCGAACGGCGTCCTGACCAGGAAAGATGATCTTGTCGAGCTTACCTTCATCGACCGCGACTTCCAGACCGTCGCCTCGAACTCGCACCGCGACCTCCGCGAGGTCATAGCCGCTCGCCTTCAGGAAGGACCGAATGCGCGATTCGACGTCCGCCGCCAGTGCTTTCGTCGGCTCCGCCCCCGGCGGGATTCGCGCTTCTCGGCGGTATACAGACTCCGCAAGCACCTCATTTCCGATGATGTCCAGCGGGAGTTGGCCCGGAGTCGCCCAGAACACCAACCCCCATATCCACCAAGTCATGCGAGATACCGGCGTTCCGTCTCTGACCAACTCCTCCGCTCGACCTGAAAGCGGCGGGTCGCCGGATCGATTTCATACACATTGTACCCGGGTCGGTGGTGAAGATCTGTCGCGCTGCCGGAGCAGGCAATGCTGTATCCCGAGCAACCGAGAACAAAAGAGTCATGGATGTGACCGTGAACCACCAGATCGACCCGACAGGAGGGATCATCGAGAATGTCGAGGATCGCTCGATAATCCCGAACTCGGTGAGAGATGGAATCGGGCCGGCCGTCAGCGCGGAGAAGTCCGTAGTGCAGCGCAACGATGACGAATTGTTCTCGGAGCTCACGACGGGTGAGCACTCTATGCAGACGAGCTCGTTGCGCCTCGCCACAAAGGCCGGAGCTATCGAGGAGATGACGCGGCCGAACCACGTCGATGGAGACCAGTGCGACGCCCCCGTCCAGAAAGCGGAGCCACGGCCAGTCGGTGGTCGTGAGGGAACCAAACCACCGCTCGAACCTCTGCTCCTCGGCGCTCTTTCGAGTATATCTATCGTGGTTGCCGGGCAAGAACGAGAACCGGGCGCTTTGCTGAAGCCGATCTCCCAGCAGACTCGCGCACCTCGCAAACTCGGACTCGAAGCTCATCTGGGTCAGATCTCCGGTACAGAGAACATGGTCCGCATCTTCCGCGGACGCGAGGAGCGCCGGAAGCTGTTCCGTGACCTGCGCGAAGTGCTTTCGTCGGTTGCCGAGGAAGTAATTCGTCGTCCCCGCGAGACGCTTGCCCCGAAACGCTCTCCAGCCCTCGCTGGTTGGAGAAGCGGTCACGTGCACGTCGGAGAAGTGGGCAAGACGGACCACGACGACAGTGTACCCGAGCCTCTCGCGCGTGGCTGTCGCTATGTTCGGCCGCGGAAAACGCCGACATCGATAGCGCCGAACGTTCCCCGTCCCTCCACGGTTTCGCCGGCCTCGAGTCGACGGACCGCCCGAGAATGGAAACGCACCCGGGATGTCACTGACTCCACGTGTGATCCAGCCCGGAGGATGAAGGGCCAGTCGCTGGCGCACGCCAAGAGGTGATGTTCCGCCGCCAACGGCGCGTTCGGATGGTCCGTCTCCGCCATTCGCATCACGGTCCGTCCGCTGGCAGCGACTTCGTCTTGAACCCAGGCGTTGTCGAAACCGAGCCAGGTGCGACTGAAGCCACCCTCGCCCCAGGACCCTAGCCGCGGCCCTCTCGTTTCAAACGAAAGTTGCGAACGGATAACCTCACTGGGTTTGAGAAGCGCGAGTCCTGGTCGAGAGTGCCGCGCGAGCTTATCCAAGAAGGACGGCCCCTCGTACCACCAGTGTCCGAAGAGCTCGGCATCGAAGGGAGCCGTGAACACCGCGGGCCTCCCGGTCTGGCGATGAAAATCCTGACCCGAATCGACTCGAGCTTGGACAAAGGCCTGGACTTGGTTCGCCACCGTCTGCTGGGCCACGTCCGGCTGGTACGGCTCCTTCACGTCCGAACCGGTGACGGCCCAGACCTTGAGGTTCAAGGGTCGACCATCCGCGGGCAGGCCTGCGCTCACCAGCGACTCGTGCTCGATTTCCATGCCGGCGTCCCGATGAAATTCGCGTTGCGACGGATGGGCCGGGAATCCGTCGTGCGGGTCCCAGACGTCCCGCGCGCACCCCGGGTCCCGAGGAAAAACCACCGGACCGGCCTCGGTCATCAATGGCTGAGCTGCACCGAAGACCGCTCCGTCGGCTCCATCGGCCTCGCAGAAGGAGTACGCGATGTGCCTGTCGGCCAGGATCTCATCCAGGTCCTTCGTCCATGCACACTCCGGAACCCAAAAACCGGCCGGAGAGCGTCCGAAAACCGCAGTGTGTCGCCGCACCGCAATCTCGACCTGGGCTTCGACCAAGGCTGGATGGACCGACCGAAGAAATGGGAGAAATCCGTGGCTTGCGCCCGTGGTTGCAAGTTCGACCACACCGGCGTCCTCCAGGCTCCGAAGGGTCTTGATGGGTTCCGGAAAAGCCTGGCGCAACGCGAGTGCCTGTTCGAACGACGACGCAAGCCAATCTCGCTGGGGAAGCGGCTCTCGACTCAGCAGCTGCAGGCATCGTCGCCAGCGATCTTCCGCCCGAGCATTGAGCGCTGTATCGGACAGCATCGCCACGAGGGGAGGTGACACCGACAAGCCCACCGCGGCGGGAACTTCGTCCCGAGCCCAGCCAGTCAGCACATCCAAGAGGCGCAAGTAGCACCCCTGAAGGGCTTCGAAGTACCAGTCCTCGAAGGAGAGAGCCACCGGCCCCCGAACGTCGGGAAGATGAGCGTGCAAATGCACCAGCAGCGCGGCTGGAGGAGTCATGGATCAGGTCTCACGACGGGGTATCGGACTCCGGGGGCGCGTCTACGGCGTAGAGGGTCACCGGACGAGGCCGAAGCCCAACCCACAAGGCTTCGCGAGAGATGGGACCCGGCGCTGGACCGCGAAATCGATCCGCACCCTTCGAACCCTCTTCCATCCAGCTCTGAAGCTCCAGCCCCCACGACGCGGACGTCCGAGTCTCCGACGACGGTTCTCCGGGTCCCTCGGAGACCAGCCGGGAATCCGTAGAGTTCGAACGGGAAGCGGCATGCAGCCCGAGCGCCGAGCTCGGTTTCCGGGAAGCGGCGAGTCGCGAGGCTTCGAGCGCTCCGGTTCGGGAGGACGGAGCGGACTTGGAGGTCCACGGTCCGCCCCTCGCCGAGGCCGCCATCGCGGAGGTCGGCTTTCTCTCCACCTCCATCCGGCTGCTGGGCAGGACCCAAGACGCTCCCACCCCCGCCTTGCTGCTCGGGACGACCCAGGAGGCCCCGATCCCGGCTCGGCTGCTCGGAACACCACCCGCGGTCACGACGCCTCGGCTCGCGTGGCTTCGAGCCCCGATGCCGCGGGCCCTCCAGCTGCTGGGAACCCCTCTCACGCCCCAGCTCGCCGGCACGACCTGAAACTGGCCCACCGACCAGCTGCTCGGCACGAACTGAGTCCATGCCGACGGAACTCCGATTCGGCTGCTCGGAATGGCTGCCCATCGCCCACTGCTCGGGACGCTCTGCTCCGCGTTCCACGACCACGCCGACGGAAGACCCAATTGTATCCCTTTCTTCCAACTGGAAGGCACCCCGACCCCTCGCTCCCAGCTTGAAGGGACGGCTTGAGCAGCCCCCCGCCACAGGCCCCAGCTCGCGCCGACGCCTCCGAAGCGGGAGACCCTAGAAGAGGGAAGTCCTGCAAGCTCGACCCGTTCCAGCCCCGCTCTCCAACCAGGCCAGCTGGTGACTCCGCGCCAGGAGGCCCCCATTCGAGAGGCTCCGAGCCAAGAAGCGCCGCGAGAGGCCGCCACCCAGGAGGCCCCGAGCCTCGATGCGGCCAAGCCGATGCCCCCGAAAGACCAGCCGGGGCGCGGCGCTTCGCCCTCGCCCGACCAGGCCGGTGCAAGATTGGATTCGGGACCGGCCACCAACGCCCGCGGCATAGCCTGGGTCGGACTCGGCGCGGCCGATTCCAGGGCACGCTGGTCGAGCCACTGTCGTGCTCGGTTTGCAACCACGAACACCGGCTCGCTCCCGTGCGGCTCTGAAGCTCCCACGACGCCGTCGGTGAGCACCTCCGAGGATCTGGCCAGCGTGGTCTCGTGCCCGTCGGCGGCGCGGATGACCAGCTCTGCCGTAAACGCCCGAGACTCCGATTCCGGCCAACGGAAGAAATACCGTCCCTGGGAAGGGGTCACTTGCTCGTCAACACAGACCCGTTCGCCATCCTTCACACGCAATCTCGCTTGCGGTCGGGCGAGCCCCGCGGCCGCCCGTCCGATCCGAGAAAGCGGAATCGACCAACTGACGTAACCCCACTCCGGATCTCGGGACAGCAACAGCAGTTCGGTGGGGGCCGAGGAGGACGACGACATGGAGCCCGCAGCTTCGCTGAAGCTGTCGGGCTCGGAGATGGAAGGCTCGCCTGAGGGCACCGACGATGGTCCGTTTCGCGGACCAGAACGATGAGCATCGGTTTGTCGGAGCGTCGGGTCGGGCTGTTTCGGGAGCTCGCGCGCAGTTTCCCCGTTACCGTTCCTATCGGAGCGAACCTCGTTGTGCGGCTCCACGTCGCGTCCTTCGCGGGCATGCGCGCCACCTCCGTCGGTCCTGATTGGGTTCGACCCAGAATTGCTGGTCGTGACGGTGGAGCCCGGCGGCGGCGATCCGTTCGAAGCACCCTCCGGACTCGTCTTCAGTTCGAAGGCTGATCCATCCTGGGTGGTGGTTCGAATCGCGTGACCGGAAAGCGCGCTCACGACTTCGTCCATGACCTTGACGCGGAACTGCTCGGCCCGAGACCGAAGTCGACGAGCCCGCTCGACGTTGGTATTCAAGCTCCGTCCCAGCGCTCGGAGGGCCCGAAGCGCGCGCTCTTCTTCCTGCCCCATGACCGCACGTAGCCGACAACGGAACTGAACTTCAAGGATTTAGCCGCGCCGATGTGGACCTGCCGAGTCACCTGGGGAACGCTCCCGGGGTGCCGGAGCAGCCCGTCATTTTGGCGTTGTTGCTCTTGGGCTTTGCGGTGGGGGTCGCGGCTTGGCTGTGGCGGGCTCCGGCCGGGGTGTTCACCGGTGGGCGGGTCCACCTGCCTCAGAAGCTTAGGATCCGGCCGGTCACGCGAAGCCGTGTCCCTCGGGACGCCACGATTCCCGTCGCTTACCTGAGCCAGCGCCTAAATGACCTCGGCTTTCGACCATACGAGCCGGTCCTTGCACTTCCCGACTTCCAACGATGGGGACGACGCCTGGTCGCGCTGGCGTATGTGCATCCGGACGAGCGGGCCGTCTTCTTGATGGCGGTCGCTTCCAGCTGGATGGGGCGATCCGAGCTGATGCTGCACCTGATCACGCCGCTGACCGGCGAGCGTAGGGTCGAAACGACCACGTTGTCCACGCTTCGACGGCTCGGACCACCGGAGAAAACGACCCTCAACGTCGTGGACGAAGTGGAACGGGTGGAGGAGGTCTGGAGCGCACACCGAATGAGCCTGACCAACTTCGAGCGGCGGGAGCGCGAGGCTCTCCGGTCCGTGGAGGAACTCGTGAGGGCAACCTACGATGGATGGCTGGCGGCGGGAGTCACAGCGGGACGCCTGGCGCTGGACCCTTCGACTCGGATGTATCGAATGATCAGCGCCTAGCACCTGGCCTCGGGCGCTCTCCAAAGAGGACTGGGATCAGTTTGTGTTGGAGTTGACGGGAGCAAAGTTGGCGTGGACCAGCTTCCAGGCTTTGTCTTTCTTGGCGTAAATCCGCGTGGACTTGGCGAGGGTCGTAGACGTCTTGCCCTCCTTATCCTGGACGATCCCAGCAAAGTTGTAGGTCAGGACCGCAACATCCCCGTAGACCTGCACGTTGGGATTGAGCATTTCGGCCGCCAGCAGTTTCGAGCCATCCTTGACATAAGCCTCGTACATCCGACCACTCACCGTTTTTCCTTCCATCAGGACGGGAACGTCGGGGTTGAACTCGGTGTACTCGTCGGCCACGTCGGTCATGATCTCCTCGAGGGGCTTGCTCTCCATTTCCGCCTGCCATTGCGCCTTGGCCATCTTCATGACCTCTTCAGCGATTTTCTCCTCGTTGGCAGCGTGTGCGTCGAGCCCCCACAGCAAAAGTCCGGTTACCAAGGCCGTCATTTTCAAATTCATCGTCTTTTCCTCCTCAAAACCGTCGCTTCGGTTTGCGGGCCCCTTATCGACCGCCCTGGAAACCCTGTCAATTGCCATGGGAGACCTGGTCCAAGAACGGAGGGCCTCGGAGTTCTCGGGTTGCTGACGCAAGACTTCACCCAAGTCGTCTGCTAAGCACGCCGCGGGTCTCTCCATGCGTGCGTCGCGCCTATCTCCCCTGGAGAACCTGGCTGATGCTCAGGTCCTTCTCCTCGGCACGACCGGGTTTCTGGCCAAGGTGATGCTCTCGCTGCTGCTGGAGCGGTTCAGCCCTCGGCGACTCTACTGTTTGGTCCGTCCGACCCGAAGCCTCTCCGCCGCTGACCGATTCTGGGACGAGGTGATGGGATCGGAGCTTTTCGAACCTTTGAAGAGCCGCTTTGGGCCGTCACTCGACGCCATTCTGGACAAGCAGGTCGAGGTCGTGGCCGGTGATATCGGAAAGCCTGAGCTGGGCCTGGATGAGGCCACGGCCCGTCGCCTCCGCGAAGGGCTCGATCTGATCGTGAACTCGGCAGGTCTGGTCGCCTTCAATCCTCCCCTCGACCAGGCCCTCGAAAGCAACGCCCTCGGCGCACATCGGGTTGCGCAATTTTGTCGGTCTTGTGCCCACGCCAAGCTCGTCCACGTCTCCACCTGCTTTGTCGCCGGGGCCCAGTCCGGGAGGATCCCCGAAGAGCCCGAAGTCCTCGGTTGGTACCCCAAAAAGGCCCGAGAGGACCTCGGTCCTTTCGATTGGGCCCGCGAGGTATCCGATCTTCAACGGTGCATTCGTCAAGTTCGGGAACGAACCGACGATGCCGCACTGGAAGCCCGTTTTCGCCAAGAAGCGCGCGAGAGACTCCGGCGCGAAGGTCGGGATGCGCAGCCGCGGACCGTGAAGGCGGCCATCACCAATCAGCGT
Organism: Myxococcota bacterium; assembly: GCA_050331295.1. GTDB lineage: Bacteria > Myxococcota > Kuafuiibacteriia > Kuafuiibacteriales > Kuafuiibacteriaceae > Kuafuiihalomonas. The sequence continues at coordinate 164,085 of JBHJGZ010000003.1, forward strand.
CGCCGCTGGGTCACCGACGAGCTGATCCGCCTCGGCCAGGCGCGGGCCGAGCATTGGGGTTGGCCGAACATCTACACTTATTCAAAGGCGCTCGGTGAGCAGGCTCTCGCATCGGTGGATGGACTTCAGTGGGCCGTCGTCCGCCCGGCCATCGTCGAGAGCGCCATGAGCTATCCCTTCCCGGGGTGGAACGAGGGCATGAATACGAGCGCTCCTCTCGCGCTCCTCGGCCGCGAGGGACAGCTGATCTTCCCTGGCTCCACCGATCTCATCCTCGATGTCGTGCCGGTAGATTACGTGGCATCGGCGACACTCGCCGCCGCGGCTGCTCTTCAGCAAGGCGAGCATCACAAGGTGTATCAAGTGGCCGCGGGCGACGTGAATCCGTGCTCGATGGCCCGCACCGTCCATCTGGTCGGCATCTATCGACGCCGCCTGGTACGAGAACGGAAGGCCCGAGGAGAGCGGCTCCCCTGGGTCGCCCGGCTCGAAGAATTCGTTCGGCCCGTCCCCAGGGACCGGCAGACCTACCAGCGTTTCGGGGCGCCGGCTTGGAAGAAATGGGTGAGCAAGGCCCGAAGCGCACTGGACGACCTGGAACCGGACCGTCTCGGGAGCATGGGCGAAGTCGTCCACCGAGCCCGGAAGGCCGCGCAGGAGGTTGAAAGCGAACTGGCAAAGGTCGTGGACGTCTTCGATTTGTTCATGCCTTTCATCTGGGAGAACAAGTACGTTTTTCGGACCGCCCAGACTCGAGACCTCTTTGCCCGTATGAGCCCGGCGGACCGCGCATTGTTGCCTTTCGACACCGAGAACATCGACTGGCGTCACTACTGGCTGGACGTCCATCTCCCGGGCCTGGAGAAGTGGGTCTTTCCGAAGCTGAAAGAGGATGGACGAGAAAGGGTTCCGGTCAGCCGTGATTATCGGGATCTCTCTGAGCTCTTCGATAGCCGGACTCGAGAGCACGCGAGACGAGCGGCGTTCCGCATCGTTCATCGCGGTGATGTTGCCGACAGCTTTACGTATCGAGACTTGAGGAAGGCCGCGCTGACCGTCCAGGGCTTCCTCCAAGAACGCGGCATCGGTCGAGGGGACCGCGTGATCCTGGCGTCCGAAGGACGTCCTGAATGGGGTATTTGTTATTTCGGCATTCTCTTGTCGGGGGCTACCGCTGTGCCCCTCGATGTGGACCTGTCCCCGGATGAGAAGCGGAACATCGTCTCCGCGGCAGGTGCCAAAGGCATCATCGCGAGTCCAGCCGAGGTCCAAAAGCTGGTCCGGCCAACGGGAACATCGACCTTCAACGGTTCTCGCGCCGCGCGGACCAACGGGCACACCCACCGTGCGGACCTGCCCGCACCCGTTTGGACCTTCGACGACCTCTTCTTGGAGGAGCGGGTCGTGGACATCGACGCCCCCCTCGCGCTGAACCGGAAGCCGGAAGACATCGCTTCAATCATCTTCACTTCGGGCACGACCGGCCGGCCCAAAGCCGTGGTGCTCACCGACCGGAACTTCACGGCCCTGACGGCGCGGATGTCGGCCTTGTTCGACCTACGCCGTTCCGACGCTCTGCTTTCGGTCCTTCCCCCGCACCACACGTTCGAGTTCTCCGCCGGTCTCTTGATGCCATTGGCGAGCGGCGCGAGCATCACGTATCTCGAGGAGCGCTCACCGGAGCTGCTGCAACGTGCCTTTCGAGAGACACCCGTCACAGCAATGATTGGCGTTCCCGCGGTTTGGGAAAGCCTGTACCGAAAGATTCAGTCTCACATCGACGACTCTCCCCTCTTGGTGCGGTGGGCGCTCAAGCTCTTGGCGCGAGGCAACAGGCTCCTTCGGGAGCGCTCAGGCATCAATGTTGGCCGTGTCTTGTTTCGTCCCATCCACAATGCCTTTGGCGGTCGGGTCCGCTACATGGTGAGTGGCGGAGCCCCTCTTCGACCACGTATCTTCAATGAGCTGCTCGGGTACGGCTTCGGGATCCACGAAGGATACGGGCTGACCGAGGCGTCGCCGGTGCTCACGGTGGGATGGCCCCGCCATCGGTTTCCCGCCGGTAGTGTGGGCTGGCCGCTTCCCGGCATCGAGGTTCGGATCGACGCGCCCGACGAGCACGGAATCGGAGAAGTGATCGCAAGGGGTCCCACCATCATGCAGGGATACCTGGATGAGCCCGACGCGACTCGGGAAGCGCTTCGAGACGGCTGGCTTCACACCGGTGACCGAGGGCGAATCGACGAGAAGGGTCGTCTGTACATCGTGGGTCGCGACAAAGACGTGATCATCGATCGAAGCGGGAAGAACGTCTATCCGGATGAAGTCGAACAGCTCTATGCCGGAGAGCCTTTCGTCCAGGAGCTTTCGGTTCTGGGGCTCCCTTCAGAGGACCACACCGGCGAACGGGTCGTCGCGGTCGTCGTACCCGACTATCAAAAGGCCGAAGAGAAGGGCCTCACTCGCGCCGCGGTTCGAGAAAGCGTTGAACAGCACTTCAGGGAAGTCGGTAGCAAGTTACCTTTCGCCCGCCGCGTGAAGCGTGTCTATTTCCAAGATGGAGCCCTTCCGAGAACCTCCACACGCAAGGTGCGACGGACGGACCTTCGCCGCGACCTGCAGCGTCGTCTCGCCGCGAACGCCTCAGCCGGTTTGTCGGACGAGCCACCACGGCCCCTCGGTCCATCCGAGACGCTCGGCGGTCATTCTCCCGGCAAGGAGCCCAACTGGGCGGCAGCAGCTCCGGTCTCGGAGCGTGTGCGCCACGTGATCGGAAAGGTTGCACAAACCAGTCAGGTGTTGATGGAGCACCGATTGGTGGACCAGCTCGGCTTTGATTCGCTCCTCCTCGCAGATCTGCTGACCGCCCTCGAGGCCGAGTTCTCGAACCAGACCATCGCGCCCGAGCTCTTGAATGGCGCCGAAACGGTGGAAGACGTCGTCCGATTGATCGGAGGCCGGCAAGCTGCCGGCGCCAACGATGCCGAAGTCGGTTCCGAAGAAGAGGCGCCTCCATTGCATGTCCCGGAGCCGCTGGCTCGGCTGGGAAAGCGCATTCTGGGCCATGCCCAGCACGTAGCCTACGACGGATTCTTGAACTGCACGGTTGAAGGACGCGGAAACATCCCCGCCAATCGATGTTTCATCGTCGCTTCGAATCACTGCAGTCACCTCGACATGGGCCTGGTCAAGTATGCCCTGGGCCCTTTCGGGCGGGGACTGCGTTCACTCGCGGCCAAAGACTACTTCTTCGACGACCCGGTTCGTCGGGCTTACTTCGAGAACTTCACGAATCTTCTTCCCATCGAGCGCCACGGTTCATTTCGCAAGTCGCTCCGACTTGCCAGTCGCGCCCTATCCCACGGCCAATCCCTCTTGATCTTTCCGGAAGGCACGCGCTCCCGCGACGGTGTGATCGCGTCGTTCAAGCCGGCGATCGGATACCTATGCCTCCACGACGGGGTCGACGTCCTGCCGGTGTTCTTGGGAGGGACCCACGAGGCTCTTCCGGCCGGCAGCTACTTTCTTCGGCCCCGCATAAAGCTATTCGCGAGGATCGGTGCCCCCCTAGAAGCCGCGGCCATGCGAGAACAGACGCAGCACATGCGAAGGGCGCAGGCATATCGACACGTCTCCCAACTCGTCGAAACCGAAGTGCGGAAGTTGGGCGGCCTCCTCGACGAATCGCCGAAGGTCGTCCGAACGCTCGAATCCGACTCTCGGGCCCGAGAACCCACGCCGTGAGGGCTCTCGTCACGGGCGCAGCTGGTTTTCTTGGACGACACGTCGTCTCCGCCCTGCTCTCCGACGGCCACGAGGTTCGTGCCACCCGTCGCCGACCAGGAGATGGACACGACCCCCGCGCGATGTGGATACAGACGGACCTGACGCGCGCGTCGTACGATGAATTGGTGTCGGGTGTCGACGTCGTGGTGCATTTGGCGGGCATGGTGTCGCGGGACCCGAAAGATGCGACCCAGATGTATCGGCTCCACGTCGACTTGACCCGGAAACTCCTCGAAGTGTGCGACGGCAAACGGCTCATATTGGCCTCTACCTCGGGGACGATTGCCGTCAGTCCGGAGGATATCGGCCCGATGGACGAGCAGCATCATCCGACCATCGAGCTCCTGGGTCGCTGGCCGTATTACCTATCCAAATACCATCAGGAAAGGCTGGTCCTGCAATGGTGCATGAGCGGTCGTGGCGAAGCCGTCATCCTCAATCCTTCTCTTCTTCTGGGCCCAGGAGACGACAAGCTTACATCCACCACCGATGTTTTGGATGTCTTGAACCGGAGGTACCCGGCGGCGGTCGCGGGAACCTTGGCCATGGTGGACGTTCGCGACGCGGCCCCCGTCTTTGCCAGGGCCATCTCCCGAGGGAAATCTGGGCAACGCTACCTCCTGAGCGGCGCGAACATGAGTGTCCGCCGATTTGCGGAACGAGTGGCTCAGCTCGGGAGCGTTCCCAGCCCCAAGGTTGTCTTGCCCGGAACATGGGCCGTCGCAGGCGCAAAGCTAAAGGATGGAATCCGGTTCGCACTCCGAGGAGAAAGCTCCACCGAACCGGTCAGTGTCGACATGGCGAGGCACCACTGGGCGTGCCAATGCACACTGGCTCGTGAGACGTTCGACTTTTCGCCGCGAGATCCAGGCGTTACTTTGAAAGACACCATCGCTGAACTCGCAAAACGCCGTCTTTTCCGGCCGGTCCATGACTGAGGATCGCCACGGGGTGCGGGATGACCGGCCTGGGGCCGGAGAAGACACGCGGCACGGCCGGGTCTGGGATCGTGCTCTACAGGCCCTTGCTCTCATCGAGGTCGGAAAAACAGCCGACGGCGCTCTCCGCAAAGTCGAATCGAAGGCCCGGGACCTGGGCGCGAGTGAACGTCAGCAGCTTCGCGAGATGATCTTCTCACTCCTCCGAAACCGGCGGGCGGTGGAAGACCGACTTCAGCGCGCAGCTCGCGCAGAACGTCGCGACCTCAATCGAATCGAACCTCCGCTGGCGCAACGGCTGTTGCTCGTAGCTCACCGCGTGGCCGAATCCGGTTCTCTGGTAGAGGCGGAGACGGTTGAAGCCGGTTTGGTCCGTCGCTTCGGCGGGCTCCTGCGGCGCATCGCGACCGACCGACTCCCGCCCTCGAAACGCGATGCCCTCGAGGCGCATGCCATCGACTACAACCTGCCGACCTGGATTCTCGAGCGATGGGTTGACCGTCTAGGCTCCTCCCAGGCGACGGCAGTCGCGGAAGCGCTGCGCTCCCGGGGACCTCTCACGGTCTACGTCAAGTCCGCCCGAGGTTCGGATGGGACATCGATCGAGGATCGTGATGCCGTCCTCGAAAAGCTTCGTTCCGATGGCCTCGAAGCAGCCAAGACTGAACTTTCTCCATTCGGTCTCCGACTCCCACTCGGGACCGACCTCTCCCCCCTTCCGATGCGCGCACGATTGGAGGTGCAAGATGAAGGGAGCCAGTTGGTCGCCCTGGCAGCCGCCATGAGGGGGACCAACCCAGATTGTCGGATCCTCGACGCGTGTGCGGGTGCCGGCGGAAAAACGTTGGTCCTGTTGGATCGGTGTCCCGGAGCCGAAATCACGGCTGTGGAACCCGACGCGAACAAGTATCGGGAGTTGCTCCGACGCCTGCCTCGCCGCGAGGTGACGACCGAACGCAGCGATCTCGAAGGGTTCGCCAAGCGCCATCCATCGTCGTTCGACGTCGTACTGGTCGACGCTCCCTGCACGGGTACCGGGACCCTTCGTCGCCATCCAGAACTCGCCCATCGACTCACGCCAGAGCGCCTCGAACTCGAAACCACACGTCAAAAACTCCTGGTCGCCTCCGCTTACGAGGTCTGTCGACCGGGAGGCGTGTTGGTCTATGCGACCTGCTCCGTCTTTGCGGAAGAGAACGAAGACATCGCGGACTATGCTGGTGAACATCTGGTAGGCGTTCAGCCTATTTCGGTTTTTGGAGAACCGGAGGGTGCAACGACGCTTCCGCAAGGCTGGAAGGTGCGCATCGGGCCTGGACCGACTTCGGAAGGACCCGACGGATTCTTCATCGCTGCGTTTCAAAAGGGCCCGTGAGACCGCAGCGACGAACCTCGGCGTTGACCAGCTGTTGCGACCCTGTTCGGAATCATGAATGGACGTCATCATCTCCCCTCGGACGTGCGGACTCATGTTCCTCACCGTTTCTTCGGCCCTTGCAGCCCCCGCTTCTTTCGCGGAGGAGCAGGACGACGAATCCCGAGTCATGATTCATGCTGGCCAGCTTTTCGACGCGGCGTCGGGCCAGCTCAAGAAGCAAATGACCATTCGCGTGAGGGGGGAGCGTATTTCGGAAGTCACCGAAGGCTACACGAAGCCCGGGAAGGAGGAACGGCTCATAGACCTCTCCAAGTACACGGTACTGCCCGGCTTGATCGACTGCCACACACACCTATCCCTCCAGTTCAGTCCTCGGAGCTACAGCGAGCGATTCTTCATGGAGACGGCCGATTTTGCCCTGCGAGCTTCACTTTTCGCTGGCCGAACCCTTCGGGCCGGGTTCACGTCCGTGCGGGACGTTGGCGACATCCAGAACATCACGATCTCTCTTCGGGATGCCATCGAAAAGGGCTGGGTCGACGGTCCGAGAATCTTCACGGCCGGAAAGTCGCTGGCGACGACGGGGGGTCACGCAGATCCAACCAATGGTCTTTCGGACACCCTCGTGTCTCTGAATCCCACACCAAAGCAAGGCGTCCTGAATGGACCTTACGAAGCGCGTCGAGCCGTCAGACAGAGATACAAAGATCGCGCCGACCTCATCAAACTGACGGCCACGGGTGGTGTTCTCAGTTTGGCGGCGAGCGGAGAAAATCCGCAGTTCACCCAAGATGAGCTCGAAGCAGTCATCTCCACTGCTCGGGACTATGGCATGAAGGTCGCCGTGCATGCCCACGGTGCCGAGGGCATGAAACGGGCCTTGAGGGCCGGCGTCGACTCGGTCGAGCACGGGACCTACATGGATGATGAGGCCATCGACTTATTCAAGACGTCTGGGACCTATTACGTCCCGACCATCCTCGCTGGTCGCTTCGTAGCAGAAAAGGCCGAGTTGCCGGATTACTTCCCAGCCGTCGTGCGCCCCAAAGCAAAGGTCATCGGCAAGCAGATCACGGACACGTTCGCGCGAGCCTTTGCCGCGGGCGTCAAGATCGCGTTCGGCACGGACAGTGGTGTGTCGCCACACGGTGAAAACGCAGAGGAGTTCATCTATATGATCGAAGGCGGAATGACGCCTACGCAAGCCATCCTGACAGCCACCCGGGAGGCGGCACTTCTCATCGGCAAACCGGCAGAAATCGGCGTCATTCAAGTGGGTGCTTTCGCGGACATCATTGCCACAACCGGTGACCCCACCGAGGATGTCCGAGAGTTATTGGACGTCGATTTCGTGATGAAAGGCGGGACGGCCGTCGTCGGGCCCAGAGGTAAGGATGGAACCGCTGCGGATTCGAGATGACGTCGTGATTCCCGCCTCGGAGCTGACTTGGACCGCGGTTCGCGCGTCCGGTCCCGGTGGTCAAAACGTGAACAAGGTCGCCACGAAGGTCGAGCTCCGATTTCATCTTTCGGCCGACCAAATACTTTCGGAGCTGGTCAAGGCTCGGCTGAGATGTCGTCACGGTGATCGAATCGACGCGAGTGGTGACCTTCTGGTCACGAGTCAAGCCACACGAAGTCAGTCGAAGAACCTGCAGGACGCCCGCGAAAAGCTGGCCGCGTGGATCCGGGGGGCACTGCGTCGGCCGAAGCGGCGGGTACCGACAAAGCGAACTCGAGGCTCCGAACGTCGGCGGCTCAACGAGAAACGCATGCAGTCGGAGAAAAAGCGGCTCCGAAGCGGGAAGTTCGACTGAGTCGGGAAGCGTCGAGTGCGCGAAGGCGTCCTCTTATGGCGTCGTTGTCAGCGTCACCTCGTCAATGATGCGGCCTTCGTCATCCACGGCTCGCAGCACCACGGTCGGACCTTGGACATCGAATTCACAGTAATGGACAACCGGTTGATAAGCCTGGATGGCTTTCGACCAGGGTACCGATTCATCCAACGCGTAGTAAGGTGCACCTGCGCCACCGGTGACGATGTGCCAAATCGCGTGCGTCCAACGTGGGTCGACGTGTTCGTCGATGAGACTTCGCGTGTAGGCGTGTTCGTCACCGAAGACCGCAGCAAGCACTCGGTGTTTGACCAGCAAAGACCAGAACCGGTCCCTCGTTTCGAGAACTTCGGGAATCTCACCGTTCCAATACATGGCATCGTGGACGTGACCCGCGGCTGGATACGCCGGTTCGTGGGTGGCGACGATGAGATGACGCAGGCCTCGATTCCTCGCATCAGCCAGGTCCTGGTCGAGCCACTCCAACTGGGCGCGGGTCAGGGTGCCTTCGCGCACGCCTGTTCCGTACCGAGGATGAGCAGGGTCTTCGATATGGGACCGGTAGTCGTAGTTGCTGTTCACCATGGCCACGTGCACCGTACCGTAGTCGAAGGAATAGACGTTCTCTCGATAGGTGGGTCGACCTTCCTCCGCCGGTGGTCCGTTGAGTGGATTGACGAAGGACTCTGCGAAAACGGACTCCGAATTTGGACCATCTGTTCGATTGCTCAGGAACCCTCCGGACCAGGCGTCCATCAGCAGTTCGTGATTCCCCATGCCCTCGAAGAAGGGCATCCTCGAAGCGTAGGGCTGAATGCTTTGAATGAAACCCTGAAGTTCGAAGCGATAAGCTTCTGGCTCTGTCGTATAGCCGTTGATCAAGTCGCCGGCGAAGACCACGAACCGACTTCCCCGTCGGAGAGCATGGGCAGACAGGGCTTGCAGGGCGGCACGATTGCTGCCGCGGACCTTGTGCTGCGGCCCACCGACGCCGGCGCGGCTGTCGCTCATGACGGCAAACCGGAAGTATGTTGCATCATCGGGTTCGGTGTAGATCGCAGACTCGAGTGCCTCGGAAATCTCGCGACGTCCGTCCATCGCCAGGACCAGCACACGATACGCGGTCCCCGCGGTGAGGCCAGACAGCTCGACGGCGTGGCGTCGGGCTGGCGAGGCTGAATCGAATCGGAGCGCTGCGACGCCATCGAACGCGATGACACGGCCCACGGTAGCGACGTCGGTTTCGAAGCTGACCACGGCGGACCGCTCGTCCACCAAGTCAACCACTGGTCCCACGATAAACGAGGGTAGCTGAACGACCTCTGAATCCTCGGAACAGCCCCCCGGGCATCTGTAGGCTACATCGAGGTCCTCCGTCCGTTCCGCGCCCAGGGCTTTGTCCAACACCCGGATTCGAAGAGCCAGGGTTCCGCGGCCGGAGCGGCGAACCCCCAGGTCGTATTTCTTTCCGAACAGGGTTCGAAGGGGAACGAGCGCTTCGAACGCTCCGTCGTCCTTGGTTAGCAACGGGACCGCGCGCCGAAGGATGCGGCGAGGGATATCGAACGACCGGAGTCGAGGCCCGTAATCCACGCGTCCGCCAACGATGTTCCGGTCGGAGGTCCCGCTGACCCGCACCGTTCCATCCGCTTCGATAACCGCTCGCGGGGCCCGACGAAAGGCCAGGTTGTGCACCTGAACCCTCGGCCCAGCCTGATCCTTTGGGTGCTCCGCGAACGTCTTGATGAATTCCTCGAAGCTGTATGGTCCGCGGTCGTCCGTCGGCGCAACCAACACCGGTCCAGGAGCCACGAACCGCGGCGATTCAGTGGGAGTCTTCATCTCCGAGGTCATTCGGGCTCGTTCTACCGAAAGCATGGACCACGGAAATCCCGGGAAGAGCGGAGGCTCGTCGGCCGGCGACCGGGCGACCAGTTCGGTCGCTCCGTCTGTCGTGGCAAACTCCGGACGCGACTCAGGGGTCCGACAGCCCGAGGCTAACAAGAGCAGGATTAGACCGCAGCGAGCCGCAGCTCGAGTCTCCGACATACCTGGTCGCGCGGCCAAACCTCCCCTGGAGCGAGGGACGAGGTCATGTCCCAAAACCGGTCCAAGTTCCACGCTCCGGGGCTGATCACCGGCCAGGGAGGAGGGGGGTGACGCCAGGTCCCATCGGCCGCCCGCATGTGTCGCCGGTCGCTCCGAAGCGTTTCCAAAAATTCGGAACTCTCGATCACTCGAAACCAGGCCAGCAGATCGGTTGGTGCATCTTTGGGGAAGGTGAGATCCCAAAAACTCCCGAACGGTTGCGAAGGGAGTGTTGAATCCGGATCCAAGACCGATCCGACCTGCCCGTCCACCATCAGAACGTGATAGTCCCAGACGACGTCGATGCCGAGCCGTTGATGACGACACCACACCGTCCGACTCGGGTTGGAGACGACAACAACCATTCCCTGATGAAGACCGGTTCGGGCGAGATTCCATATGTTTTCCTCACAGTAGAACGGTTGGGCCTCCATCGATGCCTGCTGGATCAAGCCCATTCGAAACGTAGGGTCTCATCAGAGAGCACGATGATATCACCCGGCGAAAGACGCTCCCGCGCAATGCGCTCCCCGTTCCGCCAAACACCATTCGACGAGCCCAGATCCTCGATGAACAAGTCACCCTCGATCATGGACACCGTAGCGTGCTGACGCGACACTTTGGCGGACGGCAAGATGATGTCGCAGGCCCGGCTGCGACCGATGACCATGGAGTCCTTGGTGATGGACACCGGCTCATCGGGGCTGCTTTCGATGAAGACCACCCACGCGCGGTCCGGTCCGCGCCGACCCGGACGGTTCGAGGAAGGCACCGGCCTAGGCTCGGGTGCAGCTGGCGGTCCGTCGAGGATCGCCTCGGGAAGGCCGTCTTGGAGCTCGGACTCGACGGATGACCGCACCTCCCGATCCCTCCCGACGCCGATGGGTATCGGCGCGAGGACCACGCGAGCGGCCGGAGGTTGAGCACTCTGAAATGCAACCTCGGTGACGCACAACATCACTTCAGAGCCGCAAGCCTCGCATCGAACGGTTGTGGGAAGCTCCTGGACCGAAAGGGTCAACCAGGTCTGCGGACACCAGGCTTCGGTGCAGCTGGTCTCCCACCCGAGTCGTTCCATGAACCGAAGTCGTACCATGCACGCTTGAGGCGGTCAGGTTTTCCAAAAGCGGCTGGTCGAACCTACCGAGCAACGTAGGGGCTGGGATCGGATACACCGGCTTCCTCGAATCCAGCCCGACGGATCCTGCAGCTGTCGCATGCACCGCACGCCCTACCGTGAATCGGGTCGTAGCAGGAGAAAGTACAGCTCAGATCCACGCCCAGAGCCTGCGCCTGCCGAATGATTTCCGCCTTGGAAAGGCTCATGAGCGGGGCGTGGACCCTGAAGCGACCCTGGCCTTCCACCGCGGCTTTCGTCGCCACGTTGGCCAGCGCCTCAAAGGCTTCCACAAACGCCGGCCGACAATCCGGGTATCCAGAATAGTCCACCGCGTTGGCGCCAAAGAAGATGTCGTACGCGCCGACGACCTCGGCCAGGCCGAGGGCAACGGCCAGGAAGATGGTGTTGCGCGCGGGAACGTACGTGATGGGAATCCCTTCGCAAGGCTCACCCTTCGGAACGCTGAGCCCCACGTCGGTCAGGGCCGAACCGCCCAGCACCTGAAGGTTCATGGTCACGATCCGGTGGTCTTGAATGCCGAGCCTCAACGCCACCTCTCGGGCGGAGCTCAGCTCTCGCCGATGGCGCTGCCCATAATCGAAGGACAGGCCTACCAGGTCGAACCCCTGATCCCGCGCCCATGCGGCGGTGGTTGTGGAATCGAGTCCGCCGGAGAGGAGGACCACCGCCCGCGGAGGCCGGGAGACGGGACGCTCGAGCGACGGGGCCAGCACGATGGGAGGCTGCCAGCAAAGTCGGCCTCGGACCACAGAGACCCGGCAAGAGACCGACGCGGGTGCTTTTGGGCGCCGCCGAGGTGGACACCACTGGACGCGACCGGAGACACGCGGTAGGGCGCGATGTTGCCGTTCGCCGCGCGAGGGTGGCGGAATTGGTAGACGCACTGGATTTAGGTTCCAGCGGGTTTCCCGTGCGGGTTCGAGTCCCGCTCCTCGCAGCCGGTCGTCCGTTTGCGGAGTGCCGAAGGCCGAGCGCAGCGGGCGGCACTCGAGAGCATCATGAAGGTTGAAGTTGAATCCACGTCGCCCATCGAACGGAAAGTCTCCGTCGAGATTCCCTGGGAAGTCGTCGAGGGGGAGCTGAACGAGGCCTACCGGGCCCTCGGGAAGCGAGCCCGCGTGAAGGGCTTTCGAGCAGGCAAAGTTCCCCGAAAGGTTCTGGAGCAGTATTACCGAGGAACCGTCGAAGGAGAGGTCATCAATCGACTGGTCGACGACGGATTCAAGAAGGCGGTGGAAGAGAACGCGCTCTACATCATCAGCCGACCGCGCTTGGACGATGTCCCCAAGGTCGTCTCAGAGACGCCGCTGCGCTTTGCCGCCGTTGTCGAGGTCAAGCCGGAAGTCTCCGTCGACAACTGGCGCGGTCTCGAAGTCGAAAAGGAGGTTCCCGTCATCAGCGACGAGGCGGTGGCGAGCGAACTGCAGCAGCTCCGCGAAAAGGCAGTGGTGTTGGAGCAGGTAGAGGACCGGACCGAAGCGCAAGACGGCGATGTTGCGGTTGTCGATTTCTTCGGTGAGCTGAACGGCAAACCATTCAAGGGGGGAAAGGGCATCAACTACAGCGTGCACTTGGGAGCTGGGGAGATGGTTCCAGGCTTCGAAGCTGGGATCCTCGGCATGACGATCGGTGACCAACGAACCTTTGATGTCACCTTTCCGAAAGACTACGGGTCGGAAGAGGTGCGGGGTCAAACGGTTCAGTTCACCGTCGACCTGAAGGAGATAAAGACCAAAATCTACCCCGACCTCGACGACGAGTTTGCCAAGGACTTGGGTGAGTTCGATAGCTTGGAGGAGCTCCAGGCCAAGGTACGCGAAAACCTCAGCACGCGTGAGAATGCGAAAGCGGAGCGGGGTCTCAAGGACCAGCTGCTCAAGAAACTGGTCGAAGCCAACCCGGTCGAAGTCCCACCTTCCATGGTGGACAGGCAGGTCGAATTGACGCTCCAAGATGCCCGACGCGCCTTCCAAGGGAAGGAGGACCCCGCTTTCGAAGGCCTCCTACAGCGCATGGCATCTACCATGCGGCCCCAAGCTACCCAGCAGGTAGCGGGCATGCTCCTTTTGGAGGGATTGGTCAGGAGTGAGGGCATCGACATCAGTGACGAGGAGCTCGACGGGCGCATCCAGGAACTTGCGCGTGAGCATCGGATTACGCCCAAGCAAGCCAAGCAACAGCTTCGACAGAACGAACAGTTGGAAACGCTGCGCTACAACATGCAGCAAGACAAGGCCTTGGATCTGGTGCTCCGGCACGCGAACGTTCTGGACAAACCCGTTGGGAGTCCGAGCGCTACCGCAGAGGATACCGAGTCGACATCGTGAAGAGCTGGCGCCAACGTGCCGCAGACGCCTCGATCCGCTGCCAAGACTTTACCTCGGGTGCAAGTGGCGCCACGATGTCAGCCGGGTCTGTGCCCAACGCCATGAGTTACCTCGTTCCTCAAGTCATCGAACAAACGCACCGCGGCGAGCGGGCGTACGACATCTGGTCCCGACTGATGAAGGACCGGATCGTTTTCCTCGGCATGGAGCTTCACGACGATCTTGCCAATGTCGTCGTCGCGCAGCTCCTCTTCTTGGAATCGGAAGACCCGGAGAAAGACGTCAATCTTTACATCAACAGTCCGGGCGGGTCGGTTTCGGCGGGTCTAGCCATCTATGACACGATGCAGTACATCCGATGCCCGATCACGACCATCTGCATAGGACAGGCCTCTTCGATGGCGGCGCTGATCCTGGCCGCCGGCGCGAAGGGACGCCGCAAAGCCCTTCCCCACAGCCGAGTCATGCTCCACCAGCCGTTCGGCGGCGTCAGAGGTCAGGCGTCGGATATCGAGATTACGGCGCGGGAGGTCCTGCGTATGAAGGAAGCGCTCAACGAGATCCTGGCCAAACATTCAGGGCAAACGATCGAGCGCATCGCCAAGGATGTGGAGCGCGACTATTACATGTCGGCCGAGGCGGCTCGAGAATACGGCCTGGTCGACGACGTCGTGGTCAGCAAGAAGGAAGCTCCCTCAGATTCTTAGGATTTTGCTTCATGGGACACAAGCACACCCCTCTGCCATTGAAAGGTGGGGCGTTTTCAGGCGTGATGGAGGTCGGGCATGACTGAGCGAGGCAAACGCGACGACTCGTATGGTGGAAACCTGACCTGCTCGTTCTGCGGAAAGTCTCAGAAAGAGGTCAAGAAGCTGATCGCCGGACCCGGCGTGTACATCTGCGATGAATGCATCGGTCTGTGCAATGACATCATCGCGGAGGAACAGGATCAGGACCTTCAGCGCGACGGTCAATTCAAGTTGCCCAAGCCATCCGAGATCAAGCGGGTCTTGGACGAGTACGTCATTGGACAGGAGCGGGCGAAGAAGTCCCTCGCGGTCGCGGTTCACAACCACTACAAGCGGGTCTTCGAGACCACCCGAGACGAAGCCCCCGACGTGACCGCGTCCGAAGACGTGGAGCTTCAGAAGTCCAACATCCTTCTTGTCGGTCCCTCGGGCTCCGGAAAGACACTCCTTGCCCAGACCCTGGCCCGCATTCTCAACGTGCCGTTCACCATCGCCGATGCGACGACGCTGACCGAAGCCGGTTACGTGGGAGAAGACGTCGAAAACATCCTAGTGAATCTGCTCCAGGCGGCAGACAACGACATCGATCGGGCCAGCCGCGGCATCGTATACATCGACGAGATAGACAAGTTGGCTCGGAAGAGCGAGTCTCCTTCGATCACCAGAGATGTATCTGGCGAAGGGGTCCAGCAAGCACTCCTCAAGATCTTGGAGGGGACCATGGCCAACCTTCCGCCGAAGGGAGGCCGGAAGCATCCGCAGCAAGACTTCGTGCAAATGGACACCACCAACATTCTGTTCATTTGTGGCGGCGCGTTCTGCGGCCTGGAAAACGTCGTGGAACGCCGGATCGGGAACAAGACCATGGGCTTCGACGCGGAGGTTCGGTCCCGGTCGCAGCGCCGAATCGGTGAGCTCTTGGCGGAGGTTCAGCCCGGCGACCTCCTGAAGTTCGGAATGATACCTGAGTTCACCGGTAGGCTGCCGGTAATCACGCACCTGAACGAGCTCGATGAATCCGCGCTGATGGAGATTCTGACTCGGCCGAAGAATGCGTTGGTCAAGCAGTACCAAAAGCTCTTGGAGCTGGATAACGTGAAGCTTTCCTTCGACGAGGCGGCCCTGGAAGCGGTGGCCAAGCGGGCGATCAAGAAGGGCACCGGCGCGAGAGGCCTAAGGGCAATCCTTGAGTCCTCGATGCTGGAAATGATGTACGAGGTTCCGGCCAAGAAGGACGTGGTGGAGGTGGTCATCACCAAGGAAGCCGTCGAACGGACCGCGCCTCCGCGGGTGGTGGAGAAATCGGTAGAGCGGACCGGTACCTGACACACCGACCGAAAAAACCTACCTACGTTTTCTGAGCCTTTTCTCCGCCGGCGTTCACTGTAAAGGTCCTGCCGGGCGAGGCATCCGTGGAACCTCGGAGATCCGAGAGCGACGAACAGCTGGTGGCGCGACTGAAGGCCGGCGAACCGGATGCGGGCCGGCGCCTCTATGATCGCTTTTCGGCCGACGTCAACCGAGTGCTCTGGCGGTACCTGAGGGCGCCCGTGGACCTGGACGACCGGGTGCAGCAGGTGTTCGAGCGGGTCTTCGAAGGCATCAATCGCCTCAAGGATCCTGCCGCGCTCCGGTCCTTCGTCGTCGGAACCGCGGTCAATGTGGCCAAAGAAGCGCACCGCAGGCGACGCGAGGTGTCCGGCGAGACCGACCACGCAAAGGCGCCAGACGTAGACTTCGACGCGAGGGATACGGTGCGGGCCTTCTACGCCGTCACCGACCGCATGAGCGAAGACGCAAGGACGGTGTTTGTCCTTCGATACGTGGATGGTCGAAGCATTCGCGAACTAAGTGAGCTGCTGGAGTGGTCTGAGGCCACTGTGAAGCGAAGGTTGACCCGGGCGGAACAGATCTTTCGAGCCATGGCGGACAAGGAGCCTCGGCTGAAAGAGCGGTTGGCCCGGGGAACCCGATTCGGAGCGGGCCATGGATCGTGAAGCGGCTGACATCGAGGCTTTGGGTCGAGAAGTGGCCAGCGGCCTCGGTTCGCCCGGACCCGACGGGCCGCGGGCCGAACGTCAGATGGCGCGGGTCACCAATGCTTGGGAGCAAGCACGGCCAACCTGGGGAGAACCCGTCGTCGGACGAACACGATGGATCCAATGGTCCCTGGTCGGAGCCGGGCTGCTGGTGATCCTCGTCGCGCTGATAGCGCGATTCAGTCCATCTTCACCGGTCGTAGAACCCTTGGCCGTCCCTGCTTCCACCGACGGGGAAGAATCGGCTGCCTCGGGCCGGCGCTATGTACAGGCCGGCTCGGAGCCGGTCAAAACCCTGCTCTCCTCCCGTTCTTGGGTTGAAGCGTCGCCCCGGTCCTCCTTTTCAGTCTCGGACGAGACGAGCGAAATCGACCTCGAGAGGGGCGAACTCGATTTGTCCGTCGACCCTAATGAGTTGCAATCATGGGTTGTTCTCGCGGGTCCCATCCGCGTTCGTGTGGTGGGAACCCGATTCTCGGTACGACACACACCGGACTCGACGGTGGAGGTGCATGTCCGGGTCGGGACCGTGCACGTGACCGGGTCGGAAGTCTCAAAACGACTTCGTTCAGGCCAACGATACGTCCTAGACCTCGAGAAGACGGACGACGGCCGTCGCCGGAGTCAGAGGGCTGAGGACCTCGAGGCACAACCGGACCGCGTTCCTTCCCGGGAATCGATGGAAGCTGGTCAGCGCCGGGGGCAGCCAAACCGGCCATCGAACTCTGGATCCATGGAGCGGGCCCGATCGGCACCCGCTCCGAGCGCCCCCCCGCCGGTCGGTACGCCGAAGCCTGCCGGCAGCTGGCTATCGGATGCCCGGGCCGGCCTCTACGATTCCGCTTTCCGCCGGGCATCGGAGATCGGACTGCGACGCCTCGCCGGACGTGCGCCCCCCGAAGAGCTGGCGCTCTTGGCCGATTCGGCCCGACTTTCTGGTCATCCCGGCGCCGCCAAGTTCGTGCTTCAGAATTTGAGGAGGCGATTCCCCCGTTCGACGCGGGCACAGCAAGCGGCCTTTCATCTCGGTGTCATGGCGCAAGAGGTTACACAGAACCTCGAGGAAGCACGTGTTTGGTTCGTTCGCTACGTGTCACAACGGCTGGACTCGAGCTTGCGCCAGGAGGCTCTCGGACGCTTGGTCGAAGTCCTGCTTCGACAGGATCGTCTGGAAAAGGCAAAAAGCCGGGCTCGGCAATACTTGAATGAGTTTCCCGATGGGCCGCGGGCCCCCGATTTCCGCCCCCTGGTGGGCCCTTGACCTCTGAACAGACCGCCCCTGCGAAGGTTCCGGCTCAGGGGACGCCTCGCTGGTACGCCTGCAGAATCTCCGACGCGGACAGCGGGCGGTCGAACACCGCAACGCGAAACAGTATCCCGCGCCACGGACGAAGATCGCTCCCCGACGAGGAACGCCCTTCCCGACCCAAATGCAGAATTGCCGGCCCCCAGCTGTTTCCGATCCGCCCCAGGGCTTGGGACGCGACGAGTTCCCCGTTTACGAACAACCGGGCCTGGCCCACATCATCATGGGTCAGGACGAGATGCTGTACCGTTCCATCCGGACCCACATCGATGGGCTCCACGGAGGGACAGCCATCAGCTCGACCATCTTCAGTTCGGATCCGGGCGTGGAGCCGGTCAGCCTGAGCACCGGAGCAACGATCTGTTCCGTGCCCGAGCATGGCGTTTACGTTGCTGAAGTCGACCGACAAGGACACCAAGCGAGCGGGTCCACCTTGGACCAGCCCTTCAGATCGTGCCCATACCTCGAAGCTGAACGCTTGGCTCTCACGAACCGCGTCAATGATCTTCTCGGCTGGCCCCATGCTCTCTACAATCGCGGTTTCGCTGTCGAATCGTATGCCGCCCGGTACACGGGTCGCTCCGTTCACTTCCAGGTCCAACGCAGGGAGGATTGCAGATCGATCGAGGACCGGACCGACCTCCTCCTCGAACGTATAGAGCGCAATGGGGGCCGAATCCGATTGGCTTTGGTCTTCGGGGATACCGGACGTGCCAGGTGCCAGGTCGAGACCGCATCCGGTCGCGGCAACCAAAGCCCATGGTAAGCGCAACGATGCGTGAGCTCGCCGTCGGTTTGGTGCGGCGCTGCTCATGCTGCTACGCTACACCGGTGCTTGGTCCGATGGACAGGGCGCCTCGTTCACTCGTCTTCTCATACGCCACGACCGTTGGACTCTTGGGCTCGTACCTGTTTTCGACGTCTGCCTACGGTTCACCTCAGTCGGTGACGGTGTGGGGGTCGCCACAAGTCGCCCAGGTGGTGCGCCGAATCGAAGCGGAGCTTCGAACAGCTGGCTTCAGGATGACCGCAGAATCGAGCGAGGCTCCCATCCGGATCGAGGTGTCTCGAGAGCGAAGTGAGAACACACCGACAGCCCAGCCGCGAGCCGAACACGACGAGCTGATTGCTCGTATTGCTACGACGAAAAGCATGCTGAGGGTCGAGGCCCCGACCGCGGAACTCCTGGCGACACGGATCCGGGAACGGCTTCGGCTGTTGAACCCAACCATCGTGACCAGCGCGATCGAGGATTCATCCCTTGACGATGAGAAATGGCGTCTCTCGGCGGGACCGTTGATCTTGGCTGGGGTTCCTGGAGGAGTTTTCGTCGGCGGTACGGCCGGGTCGACCACTCGCATCTTCAAGTCACTTCGATTGGGCCTTCGGGGCGCCGCGGCTGCTTCCATCTCGGATCCCGAATTGGATCTCGAAGGCCGGGTAGACCGGCTTCTGGTCAGAGTCGGACCCGTTTTGGAATGGACCTTGGTCCGCGGCTTCGACGCAGAGCTGAACCTGTCTATTGCCGGCGGTGCGCTCTATGTGCGTTCGAACGCGACAGGTCTGCAGACTGAGTTGACATCTGGAGCCGATGACGGATGGGGCGGCTTCGGTTCCCTGGGGCTCAGCCTGGATTGGGCCTTCGGACGATGGCTGGTCGGCTTGGGGGCCGAAACGATGCTGACGCCCAAGATTCGGGAGGAGTCCTTCGGCTTATCCAGCCAAACTCTTGGTCCAGCATGGATTGGAGGCTCCGTGTCCATCGGCTACGGCTTCGGTCAAGGGATTTCATCCCGCTGAATGCGCTGTACGGTGGCGGGCGGCGAACAGCTCGCTCGATGGGAGCAATCGGGCGGCCGGGTCTTACACCCGCCAGTGACCCTTTGCCTTGAGAAGACGCTCACAGACCTCACGAACGGCTCCCTGTCCTCCGTTGGCCCGGAGCACGATATTCGCCGCCTTTCGCACCTCGGCTGCCGCGTCGGCCACGGCAAATCCGAGACCGGCACGTCTTACCAATGGAATGTCCGGAAGATCGTCGCCTACGTAGGCAACCTCGTCGGCGGCGAGTCCCAGCTTGTCGCAGGCCTGTTGAAATCCCGCGACCTTGTCCTCGACCCC
This sequence comes from Myxococcota bacterium, assembly GCA_050331295.1. GTDB lineage: Bacteria > Myxococcota > Kuafuiibacteriia > Kuafuiibacteriales > Kuafuiibacteriaceae > Kuafuiihalomonas. The sequence goes on from JBHJGZ010000003.1 coordinate 183,793, forward strand.
GAGCAGCATCAGTCCGATCCCCATCTCTTCCGCCCGTCGCCGTACCAGTTCGCTGCTCTTCCCGGAAAGGATGCCGACGGGGATTCCCGCGGCTGCGAGAAGCTGAACACCCAGCCCATCCCGGACGTGAAACGCGCGCGCTTCCCCTCCGTCCGGAAGATACAAGATACGTCCGTCGGTGAGCACGCCGTCCACATCCAGCAACAGGCCCCGGATCTTTTGGGCTCGCGCGTCGATATCGGCGGCTGAAGGCGGCATCACCATGAATAGCTCGGCCGTAACACATGGCAGTCAACGCATCCAGCGTCCGTCCGAGGAGGCCTGATTCCAGATTCTTCTGGCGTCGTCGAGCACCGACTCGAAGAGCGGAACGTCCAAGCTGGTGGCTGAGTCCGATGGGGCTCGGTCAGGCTCGGGATGTACCTCGAGGAACAGACCTTGGACTCCCACCGCCACGGCGGCGCGAACCAGAGCGGGGACCCATCGCCGGTCTCCTCCCGACTGGGACCCGGCTGCGGCTGGTCGTTGCGCGGAATGGGTTCCATCGAAAATGAGCGGGGCATGGCGCTGCATCACTGCGAAACCTCGATAGTCCACGACGAGATCATGGTGGCCAAAGCTCGTGCCTCGCTCCGTGATCCACGGCTGGCGATGACCACCCGCCTTCACCTTGTCCACCACGTGTTCGACGTCGTCGGGAGCCATGAATGGGCCCTTCTTGATGTTGACGTTCCGGTCCCGGAGGCTCGCCGCCTCGGACACCGCGAGCAGCAGGTCCGTCTGCCGGCTGAGGAAGGCCGGCACCTGAACGACGTCCACCACCTCGCACACTGCGTTACACTGCTGCGTCTCATGCACGTCCGTGAGCACCGGAACGCCGACAACGCTGCGAACGTCTTCCAACAATCGCAGGCCGTCTTGTAAACCGGGTCCTCGCGGACTCCCCCATCGAGTCCGATTGGCTTTGTCGAAACTCGACTTGAATACGAATCGGAAGCCCCTGGCTTCAACGCGTTTCCGGAGCGTTTCGGCCAGCGTCAGCGTGAAGTCACGGTCCTCCAAGACACAAGGACCAGCAACCACCAAGGGAGTTTGTCCCGACTCGAAGGTCAGCATGGGCCTCGAGGAGTTCGCTCGAACGTCATGAGGTGGCCGACGACCGCTTATGCTTCAATGCGGCTTGGATGAAGCCTGTGAAAAGTGCATGTGGACGGTAGGGCTTGCTCTTGAATTCGGGATGGAACTGGCAGCCCAGAAACCAAGGGTGGTCGGGTAGCTCCAAGATCTCCACGAGCTGATGATCTGGAGACATTCCCGAAAATCGCAGACCGTGTCGCTCCAGCGTTTCCCGGTAGGCGTTGTTCACCTCGTACCGATGACGGTGCCGCTCACTGATCTCGATCTCCTTGTAGAGTCGATGTGCCAACGACCCTTCCTTGATGACGCAGGGGTAGGCGCCAAGTCGCATGGTGGCGCCCTTCTGCACGACGGCTCGCTGACCTTCCATCAAGTCGACCACCGGATGAGCCGTGGTATCGCTGAACTCCGTCGAGTTCGCGTCGTCAAGGCCAGCAACGTTCCGCGCGAACTCCACCACCGCCATCTGTAGACCCAGGCAGATCCCAAAGAATGGAACGTGCTGAGTCCGTGCGTAGTGCACGGCACGGATCATCCCCTCCGTACCACGCTCGCCGAAGCCACCCGGAACCAAAACCCCGTCAACGTCGGAAAGCGCTTTGGCCGCATCGCCCATCGAGGTGGATTCGATATAGTCGAGCTCGACCCGAACATCGTTCGGAATGCCGCCATGCACCAGGGCTTCATGCAGCGATTTATAACTCTCGGTCAGTTGCGTATACTTTCCAACAACACCTATACGTAATTCGTATTGTGGCTTCTTGATCCGTCGAACGATGTGATCCCAACGCTCCAGACCGGGCGATCGTGACCAGATATTCAAGAGCTCTGCTATCTTCTCATCGAGCCCCTCTTTGGAAAGGAGAGTCGGAAGCTCGTAGATCACATCTACATCTGGAGCGCTGACTACCGAATCCAACGTCACGTCGCAGAATAGACTGATCTTTTTCTTAATATCCGAGCTCAGACCATCTTCACTTCGGCAGATCAAGACGTCTGGATGAATGCCGATCCTCCGAAGTTCTCCCACAGAGTGCTGGGTGGGCTTGGTTTTCATCTCTCCCGCGGATTTGAGGAAAGGAACCAGCGTCATGTGAACGTACAAAGTGTTGTCTTCACCCATTTCCCTGCGCATCTGGCGAATTGCCTCCAGAAACGGAAGGGATTCGATGTCTCCTACCGTACCGCCAATCTCGACGATCGCGAGATCCACGTCTTCGGCCGCTCGACGGATCGCCGCCTTGATCTCATCGGTGATGTGAGGAATGACCTGAACAGTCTTCCCGAGATACTCACCCTTTCGTTCTTTGCTGAGAACGAGGTGATATATCTGTCCAGCGGTCATGTTGTTGCGGCGCGTGAGTCGGACGTCGGTGAAACGCTCGTAGTGACCGAGATCGAGGTCGGTCTCGGCGCCATCATCGGTGACGAATACCTCGCCGTGTTGAAACGGACTCATGGTGCCCGGGTCCACGTTGATGTACGGGTCGAGCTTCAGAAGGGTGATCTTGAGACCGCGGTTCTCCATCAAAGCACCGATGGAGGCAGCGCAAAGCCCCTTGCCCAAGGAGGAGACAACACCTCCCGTCACGAAAATGAACTTTCGACGTTTTCGACCTGCCATGATCACCGTACTGTGGACGCTCGAAGGGCCCGAAGGACAGCGCCCACGTCCTCCGGGGTGTCCAAGGCAAGATGCTCGCGCTGCCCCTGTCGAGCCACCGCGTATATCCGCATGCCAGCCGCCAACGCTCTGAGCTGCTCGAGGCCTTCGCGATCCTCGCTCGAATCCGTGGGTAGCCGTGCGAACCGATGCAACGCTGCTTCCCGAAATGCGTACAGCCCCACGTGAACACGCACGCTGCCCGATGAGGGAAGGGCGCAGCGGGACAGGTCGCGGAAGAAGCCGACGATCCGACCATCGCTTCGACAGAAGGCCTTCACGATCTTGCGCTCCGTAAAGTCCTGGTCGCAGGCTTCGCGAACAATGGTGACCAGCTCCGCATCATCTGGCGCGAACTCTGTCGCACTGGTTAGCGCACGGACATCTTCCGGATCCAAGAGAGGTTGATCTCCTTGAATGTTGAGCACCCAGCGACACCGTCGGTTCACCCATCCCTGACGCTGAAGCCATTCATAGGCCCACGCGACCCGATCCGACCCAGTTCTCAACATGGACGGGGTCATGACCGCCGTGAGGCCCGCCTCTTGGATGGCCCGCGCGACCCGAGCATCGTCGGTTGCCACGAAAACCTCCCCGCGGCCCATCGCGTCGACTGCTGCTCGGGCGCACCACACCACCATTGGCTCGCCCAGCAAGTCGACCAGCGCCTTGCCGGGAAATCGCGTCGAGCCCCATCTGGAAGGGATGATGGCCAACGAGGGGTGCACTTCGGGACCCTAGTCGTGCGCCCGGACTTCGACAAGTCCGATCAACGCGGCGTTGCCAAGACCACCCGGCGCGATTCGTTTCCCGCAAAAGGTCGCGTCCGAGCGACATCGCCAAACGATGCGAAGATTCGAAATCCGGCCTGGTGCAGCACGGCATCGAGTACCTCGGGCCGCAGAAAGCGCACCGTGACCTCGGACCGACACTCGAATGCCGTGGCCTGCTGGCGTCGGTACAGAAACTGAAGGGTCATCAACCCGGAGGCTTCATCCAGCCACCGCCGCTCGCATACCCACCACCGGTGGCCGTCGGGATCGATCAATTGCTGAGGGTCAGAGGGCCGAACGCACGTCCATTCCGCTCCACCGTGGAACACATCCAGGGCCAGGCGCCCGGCCGCATCATCCGAAGTACAATGCAGATGGGCCCGGAGACACCGAAGCGTTTCGAGGAGCTCCTGGTCCGAAAGGCAGTGCATCAACCCGTTCAATCCCACCAGAATACCCCGAAATCGCTGGCCCAAGTCGAATCGCCTCATGTCTCCGTGCACGAAGCGCAAGCGTGACTGCAAGCGATGGGCTAGCCGTTTCGCCTCCGCGGCTTCCAGCATCGGCTGTGACAGGTCGAGCCCCACCACCTCCAGTCCGGCCTTCGCGATCGGCACCGAAAGCCGGCCCGTCCCACATGCGACATCGAGAATGCTTCCTCCCAGCGCTTGGGCCCATTCGACCCACGGCCCCACGTCGCCCCCGATATGGACGTACTCAGCGTCATACCAAAAGCCGTTATCGTAGTGATTCCGCAGGGGAAGAGCCGAAATCTCCTCTTCGGTGGCCTCGAACGGCCAAGTTGCGCTGACACTGAGGTCGGTTTTTGAAACACTGGGCAGCATGCGCTGGTTTCCCGGGCTCGTGGCACTGACCGCGTCCGCCTTGATGTCTCCGTCCCACGGTAGGTCCAAGACGTTGGATTGCCAGGAGCTTTCGAGCCTTTTTCGGTACTACACCCTCCACCACTACACTGCCAACGAGGTCTCTGCGGAGCTCCGAGACCGCACCGCGGTTCAGTTCGTGAAAGGCCTCGATCCATCGCGAAGTCTCTTGCTGGCTTCCGACGCCAAGAAGCTGGAGCAAGCGGTCCTTCGCGCTTTCGATGGGCAGGCAGACAGTCAGTGTGACCCCCTGACCGACGCTCTGAACCTCGTGGTCCGCCGGAGCGAGACCGACTTGAAGCTCGCTGAAACCATCCTCGCTTCGGACTATGTCCTGGATGAATCGGTCGAGTTGATCATCGACCCGGAACGACGGGGCTGGCCAAAAACGGCCGAGGATCGTCGAAATCTCGTAGAACGACAGATTCACTTCCAGATGAGTTCCTACCTGGTGGGCGGGCTCGAATTGGAGAAGGCAAAGAAGCAGCTGGTGCACCGATACGAGCTCAATCTCAAGCGAGCCCGGGAGCAGCGCGACCGGGTGAAGGGGCCCGAAATGTTCGCGTCGGCATTCGCTCTGGCGCTCGATCCACACTCCTCTTACCTCTCGAAAGACGACCTCGACGATTTCCAAATCCAGATGCGGCTCTCGCTCGAAGGGATCGGTGCCGCCTTGCGCAGCGAGAATGGATTTACGTACATCGAATCGCTCATACCGGGTGGCGCGGCGGATAAGACCGAAGCGCTTCAACCCAAGGACAAGATCATTGCCGTCGCTCAAGAAGGCGGCGAGCCGGTGTCCACCATCGACATGAGCATCCGCGACGTCGTGAAGATGATTCGCGGGAAGAAGGGGACCAAGGTCACGCTGACGGTCCTACGAGAAGGCAAGACGACACGGACCTTCGACGTCACCATCGTTCGCGACAAGATCGATGTCGCGGAGCAAGCTGCAAAGCTGGACTACGAGACGCGCGTCGTCGGAGAAAAGACGTACAAAGTGGCGGTGCTCGAACTCCCGAGCTTCTACGGCGGAGAAGACGCGCGGTCGTCTTACCTCGACACGCGGAACCTCATCGAAGAGGCGGTGGAGAAAGGCGTGGACGGCTTGGTGTTGGATCTCTCAAGGAACGGTGGGGGTCTGCTAAGAGATGCGGTTCGCATCAGTGGTCTCTTCATTCGCCGCGGCGGAATCGTGGCGACGAAAGACACGCGGCAGTTCGAAATCCTCGAGGACACCGACCCCCGTATCCAATTCAATGGTCCATTGGTCGTCATGACGAGTCCGGTCAGTGCTTCGGGCGCGGAGATTCTCGCCGGAGCCCTGCAAGACTATGCTCGAGCCGTGATCGTGGGCGGACCTCATACCTTCGGCAAAGGAACCGTGCAGGCGGTTCTGCCTTTGCCTGCAGAACTCGGCGCCGCGAAGGTGACCACCGGGATGTTCTTTCTTCCCAGCGGCGCGTCCACTCAGCTCGAAGGAGTGCAGGCTGACGTTTTGGTCCCGTCCCTGATGAACGGTTTCGATGTGGGAGAGCGTGATCTGGATTATGCCCTCGAACCTCAACGAGTAGAAAGCTTCAAATCGAACGACGCGAACACGACGGGACGCTCGCGGTGGACACCGTATGATCCAGAGGTATCCGAGAAACTGCAGCTCCTCTCCAACGCGCGAATCAAGAGTTCGGAAGCGTTCCAGGAAGTCGCCGAGCAGGTCGACGAAGCCAACGACGAGACTGAAACCATCAAGCTGGCCACCCTGAGAGACCGGCAGAGCGATGGCGCTGCCGAAGATGAGGAAAGCACCCGGGACCGGCTCGACCGTTTGCACGAAGCGTTCAGCGATGAAGCGGTCGACATCTTGGTAGACCTCTTGGGTCTTCAGCCCTCGCTTCGAACCGTACAGCGCTAACGCCATTGTTAGCCGTAGGGCGACAACCCAACTGGCGCTCGCCATGGTTCGAAGGCGTTCGACCTCCTAGAAATCGAAGAGGAGGATTCCTTCTTGCTTGCCCTCCAGCTGTCGACGCTTTGGAGCCGTTTTGTACTTGGCCGGCACCGCATCCCAGCTTTCGTAAACCTTACCCTCGATGACGTACCGCCGCTCCAGGCCCTTCTTCTGCTCGTCCGCATCGCTTCCGCCTTCTTCGTCCTGCGTCGGTTCGAGGATGGCATAACCATCCTCCGGCTCTTTCGTGCCGGCCGCGGTACCATCTACGACGAGCTCGGCTCGACCGTCTCCGTCGATGTCGACCCGGATCCACTCCAAATCGAGGATTCGATTGTAGCTTCCATCCGCCTCCATCCGGAGAATCTCTCGGTTGAAGGCCTTCACCAGCCGTTCCGCCTCGGGAAATTCTCTGCGTATCGCAAAGTGCAGGTTCCGCATCACGAGAGGTACCTTTCCGGCCGTCAAGAGACGGCGGGCTTCGTCGCCGTAGCGCTGAAACAGGTGGGCCACCAAAACCTCGTCCGCCAAGATGTAATCGACCTCCCCCATGAGCAGACTTCGAAGATTGTCCTCGTCGTTTCGGCCCTCGATGAGGTTCACATCTGCGGTCTGCTTCAGCGCCGTGCCGTACGCGTAGTCGGCGACGATGGCGACCCGCTTGCCGGCCAGGTCCTCCAATCGTCGCGCCGTGACATCGGTCCCGTTGCGACCCACCACCACCAGCCGGTTCTGCAAATACGGGTCGGAATAAAGAAGGTATCGCTCTCGCTCCGGGCTCTTCCAAAGCGCCACGGACCCATCGGCACTTCCGGTTCGAAGGGCCGGAAGAAGGGTTCCAATGGGTTTCGCGACCGAGACGGGTCGATATCCGGCGCGTCGGAGCGCGGTGTGGACGAGATCCACCGAGAGGCCGGACTCGGCCCCGTCCTCGACGTAAGGTGGCCAGGGACTCTCGGCAAGCCGAAGCTCTCGCGATGCCGGCGTGCCCGCCAAAAGGAAAACGGAAAGCAGCACGGCCACGAGCCGCATATTCAATGGGCCCTTCGACTCCACGAAGATGCCGTAGCAAAGCAGCGCCGCCAGTTGCAACGCCGCTCAGCCTTTGCGCATCGCCTGGACCCGAAGCCGGAGAGCGTTCAGGCGAATGAAGCCCTCCGCATCAGCTTGATTGTAGACATCTTCGGCTTCGAATGAGGCGAGCTCGGCATCGTACAGCGACTGGTCCGATCTGCGCCCGAGAAGCGTCGCGCAGCCCTTATATAGCTTGAGGCGAACGTGCCCACTCACCCCTTTCTGGGCTTCGTCCATGAAGACTTGAAGCGCGCGGCGCTCGGGCGCGAACCAAAAACCGTTGTACACGAGCTCCGCGTACTTGGGAACCAAGCTGTCCCGCAGACGAAGGACTTCCCGATCCAAGCACACCTGCTCCAAACCTCGATGCGCCACGTGCAAGAGCGTTCCCCCAGGGGTCTCGTACACGCCGCGGCTCTTCATACCCACGAATCGGTTTTCGACGATGTCTATCCTTCCGATGCCGTGGCGCCCGGCCATGTCGTTGAGCCGAGTCATCAGTTCGACCGGCTCGAGAGGATGTCCATCGAGTGCCTTCGGCTGACCTTCTCGGAACTCCAGTTCGACGAATTCTGGGGTATCCGGCGCTTTTTCCGGAGACTGGGTCAGCACGAACATGCCTTCGTCGGGTGCGAGCCAGGGGTCCTCCAGGACGCCACCCTCGAAGGAGCAGTGGAACAGGTTGCGGTCGATGCTGTACGGTTTTTCTTCGGTGACCCGGATCGGAATCTGGTGCGCCTCGCAATAGGCGATGAGGTCCCGTCGTCCCTTCATCGCCCAAGTCCGCCACGGAGCAATGACCTTGACCTCCGGCATCAAAGCATAGGCCGATAGCTCGAAGCGGACCTGGTCGTTTCCCTTTCCAGTCGCTCCGTGGCAGATCGCATCTGCTCCCTCCGCGCGTGCGTGATGCACGAGTCGTTCGGCGATGAGCGGCCGCGCCAGGGAGGTGCCGAGCAGATAACCTGACTCATACACAGCGGCCGCCCTCAGAGCTGGAAAGACGTAGTCTTCCACGAAGGGTCCCTTGAGATCGTCGATGATGAGCTTCGACGCTCCAGTCGCGAGTGCTTTCTCCTCCAGGCCGCCCAATTCGTCGCCTTGTCCGACATCCGCCGTGAAAGCGACCACCTCGCAGTTCGTTTGCTGCTTCAGCCAGTGGATGATCACCGACGTGTCGAGGCCACCGGAGTAAGCCACGATGATCTTGTTCGCATCGATGCCCATGGTCCAGAGTTAGCGCATCGAAGGACCGCTGTCTCGGTCCGTCTCTGGGAGTCGGGTGCATCCGCGGTCCGAAGGCCGATTACGGCTTGTATCCGTCGATGGGTCGAGGCAGGGTCGGGGGCTGTGCGGGCGCAATCCGTTTTGCTGCTCGGTCTTTGGGTCGGGACTCTGCAGCCGTCTCATGCGAACCCGGTGCCCATGGGCCCGGTGTTCGGGCCCGAACTGCCCCCGGAGGGCCCATTCGCCGTATCGGCGAGGATCCGGGGGTCACTCGCGGCGAGTCTGAGCGGCGAGGTTGGCCCAGACCTGGGACCCGCGTTGACCCAAGTGACGAAACGGATTCTGATGTGGTGGCTCGATCTTCGGCGCGACCTGCACCCCGGCGACGAGGTTCGACTCGTCTATCGGGTACCCTTCGAGAAGGAGCCGGTGATAGAGGCCTTGTGGCTTCGTGCCCAGGCACTCACCGGCCCACGGTCGGTCACTCGCTTTCAGCCCGGCACTGCTGACTTCCCTCGCTACTACACGACAGACGGCGAAGTCCTGGAGCCTGTCCTCATCGACGGTCCGATAGAAAGTTACGAGCAGGTGACATCTTTGCTGGGAGATGGACGAGGCCACAAAGGCGTGGACTTCAAAGCACCCTTGGGCACACCCATTAAAGCTCCGTTCGACGGCAAGGTGGTCCGACGCAACTGGTCCACCCGACGCAACGGCCTTTGTCTGGAAATCGAATCGGCTGACGGAAAGATGCACGCTTTGTTCCTTCATCTGGCCACGACGGACGTTCGCCTCCATCAGTCCGTCGTGCGTGGCCAGCGCATCGGGACAACGGGAAACACTGGGCACAGCACGGCTCCACACCTGCACTACCAACTGGAAGACGCACGGGGTCGGGTCCTCGACCCGTACATAGTCCATCGCAAGCGTAGAGAACGCTTGATCGAATCGGAGCAGGCAGCCCTGCGGAAGCGCTGGAGGCAGGTCGAGGCCATCTTGGCTGCCAAGCTGGCGGAGTCCAGACGGTACGGCGAGGAGGACGGCTGATGCACGCTCGAGACCTCGAGATTGTCCAACCAGGGACTCGAGAGGCTGAAATCATCGAAGAAGAGTTGAGTCTTCTCGCAAAGGTTCAAAAAGAACTGGCTCGCGAGCAACTCGATCAGGCGGCTCAAGCGGAGTACGATCAGGAGCTCCTTTCGCTCCGAGATCAAATCTCGGAGGCCCATGCTGAAGACTTGGCCCCCCTCATCGCGGAGATGTATCGGATGCAGGCCCTCGGGGCTGCGAACGGAAAAGGAAGGAGCCTGCCGGTCGACGTCAACTGCCCTTACTTTGGTCATCTGAAGCTCGACGATGGGAAAAAGACCCGAGACGTGCTGATCGGCAACCGGGGCTTCGTGAAGGCCGGAACCGACGTCGCCATCGTCGACTGGAGAAACGCGCCCGTCTCTCGGATCTATTATCGCTACGAGGAGGGTGACGACTACGATGAAGCCTTCGGTGGCCGAGCGAATTCCGGGGTGGTCGAGGCCCGTCGGACGGTCAGCATCGTAAACGGCCAGCTCCGGCGCATCGCATGGTCGACGGGCTCCGTAGCGCGAAAAGCAGACGGAGACTGGGTGACCATTCCCGCCGACCATCGGCCGAGTCTGGCGGGAGGAGCCGGGGTCGCGAGTCGCCCACCTGCGGCCCATGAGCCTCCTCCCAAGTTCGAACCCGGTAGCCTCGGCGTCGTAGGCGACGAGAGCCTTCGAGAAGACAAGTATCTTCGTGAGATCACGGCGCTCATCGACCGCAAGCAGTTCGAACTGATCACCAAGCCAGATAGCGGTATCGTCATCCTCCAAGGAGGTGCTGGGAGCGGCAAGACAACGGTCGCACTTCATCGCGCCGCCTACCTGCACTTCCAGGACCCCTCTATCTTTTCGCCCAAGAAGATGTCCGTCATCGTCAAGAGCGAGCCTCTGACGGAGTACATCAGTCGTGTTCTTCCCTCGCTCGACGTGGCTGGGACCCAAGTACTGACACTGTCGGCATGGATGGAAAGGACTCGAAAAAAGGTTCTGCCCGAACTGAAGCAAAAGCGGGTCGAAGCGCCCGCCCACGTGGCTCGGATCAAGAAGCATCCGGCGATCCTCGCCCTGCTCGACGCGGGGGCGGAAAGGGAGGCGCGCGCGATTCGAGAGCAGCTCGAAGCAAAGCTCGAGGAGCCGGCACGGCGCGCGGTCCTTCAGAAATGGGATGGCGCCCGAAAGCAGGCACTTCTAACCCGCGTCCGGGAGCTCGGTCGGTGGGTAGACGGCGTCGCAGCGCAACGGGCCGGGGTCGACGCGAATGCCCGACGGGTCGTGCAAGGGATCCTCCGACGAGCCAAGTCTGCCGGCGACGACGTCTTTTCGGCGTGGACCGAAATTCTGACGGATCCGGCCCTCCTACGGGAGGCGTTGCATCAAAAAGCGCCTGGCCAGTTCAACGATGATGATATCGACGCGTTCGTCCGATGGACATCCCTCCAGGCTGACGACTCCCCCGTGCCAGACGAAACCGAAGAGCCTTCGTCTCGTCCACGACCCAGGGGAAAACGGGCTGAGTTGGAAGCGATGGAGGCAGAGCACGTGGCGGAGGAGTCCGTGGACCGTCACGACGACCGGAGCCTCGGCGCCGACGGTGTCGCGGTGGACGAAGAAGGTCCGCGCGGCAGACTCGACGAACATGATGACGCGCTCCTTCTCCGCCTCGTTCAGCTCAAATATGGAGGTCTGCCCGTCGCCGGCACCGCAAAGACGATCACATATGAACATGTGATCGTGGACGAAGCGCAGGACCTCTCTCCCACCGACATCGCAGTGCTACGAGGTGCCTTGACTCGTCGGGAATGCATGACGCTCGCGGGAGACACCGCCCAGAAGCTCATCTTCGACAACGGTTTTGAAACCTGGGACGCCCTCTTGGCCGATGTGGGCATTCAGGGCGTCAAGATCGACCAACTCAAAGTCAGCTATCGATCCACCCGTCCGGTCGTCGACTTCTCTCGACACGTTCTCGGACCGCTGGCGGATCCTGAGCCCCCGGTCGTGCCGCGCGACGGCGTCCCGGTAGAGCAATTCACCTTCGGTTCGACGGGGGAGGCGATCGCTTTCCTGGGAGAAGCACTTCGGTCTCTGGTTCTTCGCGAACGAAAAGCCAATATTGCAGTCATCGCCCGATATGCGGCCCAAGCCGATATCTATGCCCAAGGCCTTCGGCGTTCAGAGGTCCCGGCGGTCCGCCGCGTATTCGGAAAAGACTTCAGCTTTGCCCCTGGGATCGACGTCGTGGACGTGGCTCAAGTCAAAGGTCTCGAGTATGACTACGTGGTGTTGGTAGAGGTCAACGCCAACACCTACCCCGAGGTGAAAGAAGCCCGACACCTCCTCCATATCGCCGCTACGCGAACAGTTCACCAGCTCTGGGTGCTTTCGACTTCCGAGCCCTCACCCCTTCTTCCGGACAGCATCTTCTAGGAACTTGCCGGTCGCTTCGGAAACTCCGAACACCTAGCCTTGACTCGGTTTCCCAGAAGACCTGAAAGGAAGGCGTGCTCATTGCCATCGGAGTGGCGGTCTTCGTCCTCGTTCTGTTCGTCGCCAGCGGCATCAAGGTCATCAAAGAGTTCGACCGAGGCATCATCCTCCGGCTCGGGACCTATACCGGGAAGCCCGTAGGCCCGGGTCTGACCTTCGTCATCCCATTGATCGATCGCCTTTATGCCGTCGACCTCAGAGTGGTGGCGCGCGACGTTCCGCCGCAGGACGTCATCACTCGGGACAACGTCTCGGTTAAGGTCAATGCCGTCATCTACTTCAAGGTTGTTCACCCCGACAAAGCGATTCTGAACGTAGAGAACTATCTCTATGCAACGAGTCAATATGCGCAAACCACCTTGCGAGCCATTCTGGGGCAAGCAGATCTCGACGACCTGCTATCAAAGCGCGAAGAGATCAATCAGCAGCTTCAGGAAGTGATCGACGCTCATACCGATCCTTGGGGAGTCAAAGTCACCAGTGTCGAGGTCAAGCACGTCGACCTTCCGACCGAGATGCAGCGTGCCATGGCACGTCAGGCGGAGGCCGAGCGGTACCGTCGTGCAAAGGTCATCGCGGCGGAGGGCGAGTTTCAAGCCGCAGATCGACTGTCCGACGCGGCCAAAATCATCGCCACGTCTCCGGGTGCCATCACCTTGCGCTACCTGCAAACGCTTCAGGAGATTGCGGTGGAAAACAACAGCACCACGATCTTCCCGATCCCCATCGACCTTCTCCAAGGCTTGCAAAACGCCGTGGCGCGAAACATCGATCCCACCACGGTCGCGCAACTCCAGGAGGAAGCCAAGGCCCGCACCGACCGGTCTCTGGTCGAGCCCACGCCCCCCTCCGAGTAGCAACGACCATGACGCAGCGGCGAGCACCTTGGGCCGAAGTCGCAGACAGCGACTGGGGGGACTGGGGATGGCAATTTCGAAACCGGATCCACGACCTCCGGACCGCGCGGGCCGCCTTCCGCCTCACGGCCCGAGAGGTGTCCGGCCTCGAGGATACCGGCGTCCGATTCCGATTCGGAGTGACGCCGTACTACGCGGAACTTGCAGACCCAACTGATGACACCTGCGCCATCCGTCGGCAAATCATTCCAATCGCCGAAGAGGCTTGGATTCTTCCCGGTCATCGCGCTGACCCTCTCGGTGAAGAGCCGAGAGAAGTCGTGCCCAATCTCGTCCACCGGTACCCGGACCGAGTGCTTCTTCTGAGCACCGACCGGTGTCCGGTGTATTGCCGCTTTTGCACCCGGCGTCGGATTGTGGGCCGCCTAGAACGCCAATCGACCCGCAGTCAGTTGTTCCAGGCGTACCGCTACATTCGCGCCAACCGCGAGATCAAAGAAGTCATCGTTTCCGGGGGCGATGCTCTGATGCTCGGCGACAATCAGCTCACGCATATCCTGTCCAATCTTCGAGCGATTCCTCATGTCGAAATCATTCGTGTGGCGACACGAATGCCGGTCACCTGTCCCATGCGAATCACCGAACGTCTGGTGGAGCGACTCCGAAGATACGGTCCGATCTATGTCATGACGCACTTCAATCATCCGCGGGAGTGCACAACCGCAGCAGAAGAAGCGGTGGCACGCATGGTCGACTCCGGACTCGTCGTCTACAACCAGAGCGTGCTGTTGGCTGGAATCAATGACCGGGTATCGATCTTCCGAGAGCTCAATCGACGGCTGGTCCGTATGCGTATCACACCGTATTACCTTCACCAGTGCGACATGGCAGAGGGCATCGAGCATTTCCGTACCCCTCTTTCGAAAGGACTCGAGATCATCGAAGGCTTGCGGGGTCACCAGAGCGGCCTCGCCGTACCGCAGTTTTGCGTGGATGTGCCTGGTGGCTTGGGGAAGATCACGCTGGTACCTGAGTGGACCGTAGAGCGCGGACCTGATCGAACGCGATTTCGAACCTATACTGGCGAAATCGCCGACTACGCAGACCCGCGCCCGATGGCGCCGAACGATGACGTTGACAGCCCAATGACCGGTCCATAGTTTCGAGCGCCTCTGCACGGCAGGGAGACACCGCGAGCACCATGACCAAAGCCGAACTCATCGAAAAGCTGCAAAAAGGAAGCGCCAAGGGGATGTCTAAGCGGGCCATCGCCGAGATGGTGGATGAGGTGTTCGAGCACATTGCTAAATCGGTGAAGAAAGAGAAGCGCTTCGCATATCCGGGATTCGGGACATTCACGCTTCGACGACGCAAGGCTCGGATAGGTCGCAACCCAAAGACAAAAGAAGAGATTCAGATTCCCCCCTCCAAGACCGTGACGTTTCGACCGGCTCCCAACTTGAAGAGTTCTCTTTGAATGGGCGGTGGCTCGACTCGCTACCCGCTCAGTCAGAGAGCAAGAGTCCCAACACGGATAGAGGAAACAGGTAGAGCGAAAACCACCAGAATCGTCCGTAGCGGATGAGTTGCACCAACCAAGACAGCGCGAGGTAGCCGATGAGAGCCGACGTGGCGAATCCAGCTGCGAGTGCCAATGTCTGATCCGGCGCAAACCGGATCCCGTCCTTGGCGGCGATGACCATCGCACCAAGTATTGCGGGAATCGACATGATGAATGAAAAGCGTGCTGCCTCCGCACGACCCACTCGTAGGAGGAGAGCCGTCGCGATGGTGGTACCAGAACGCGAGATACCAGGCGTGATGGCGAGTCCCTGGGCGACCCCCAATGCCAGCGCGACACCCCATTCAATCGAGCGTCCTCTACCTTTGAGCTCGACGAAACGGGTGGAGGTCAAGAGGCAAGCCGTGAAGAGCATGGCGCCGAAGACAGCGCGAGGATCGTGAAAAAGAGCTTCGAAGCGGTCTTTGAAAAGAATTCCGATCAAGCCCGTCGGAACCGTCGCCACAAGGACCATCAACAGCCAATACCTTCTTTGGGGTGCAGCAGGAGAGTCGTCTCGATGGAACGCTGCCCGGCCGAGACTCTCAATTTCGCTTCGATAGAATAGGAGGACGGGTAGGAGGGTCCCCAGGTGGAGCATGAGATCGAACAGTACGGCATCATCTTTGAACGCGAAGTCCGCGCCAAAGAGGCTTTGGATGAGAACCAGGTGCCCAGAAGAACTGACCGGCAAGAACTCCGTCAGCCCCTGAACGATTCCGAGAAGAATGGCCTGTAGCAGATCCGTCATCGAGACGGCTCATCCGACCCTGCGTCCACTGGGAGCGCACTTGCCGAAGCCACATCGTCCACGATGAGCTTCATGCCCTCGACTGCCACGACCCGCACCGTTTGGTCGGGCTCGAGCTGTCCAACCCTCGACCGGGCCGTCCAATACTCGCCATCCACAAAGACCTGCCCTCCTTGGGGAGAAACGGTTCGCAATACCCGCGCTGATTTTCCCAGAAGTGTATCTACCCCCGAGAGCTTGGGTCCTATCTTCCGTCGCACGACGAACACCGACAAGTAGACCATCAAACCTGCCACCAAGACCAACAGCGGGAGGACATCGAGCCACGAGATCGCGAACGAAGGGTCGAGGTCGAATGCAGGATTGTCGACGTCGACGAGCAGGACCAATCCGAGGCCCAAACCAGCCAGACCCAGAAAGCCGAGGGCTCCAAACGTTGGGGTATAGAGCTCCGCAAAAAGAAGCCCCACACCTATCAGCAGCAAGAGGACGGCGCCGACGTTGATGGGAAGCTGTCCAACCGAAATGAGAGAACACAAGATGGCAAGGACGCCGAGGACCCCCGGAGCAATCAACCCCGGACTGTAGATCTCGACCAAAATTCCAAGGAGCCCCAACACTCCCAGGATCGCCGCGACACCAGGATTCGCGAGCAGGTTGAGGACTCGATTTCGAAGCGAAGGTTGATACTCGACGACCCTTGGGTCTTCGAGATCGAAAGCAACCTTGCGGCCATCCATCATCAGCTCGCGCTCGTGGAGCATCTGCAGAAGTTCGGCTCGGCTTTGGGCGATCAGATCCACGACACCGATTTCCACAGCCTTTTCGGCGTCGGCTGAGACGGAGTCACGAACCGCATCCTTCGCCCACTCGACGTTGCGATTGCGGGTGCTTGACAGGCCTTCCACCATGGCGAGCAGATCGTTCTCGGCTTTCCTGGCCATGTGGGTTCCGCCTGCCTCCTCCGGATCCCTTCCATCGCCGGTGACGGGGTGCGCAGCGCCGATGCGGGTCGCTGGCGCCATCGCTGCCACGTGGGCGGCGAGGGTAATGAACGTGCCCGCACTCGCGGCGTGCGCGCCGCTCGGGGTCACGTAAACGACGATGGGAATCCGGGCCGACAGAATGGCCTGGACCATTTCTTGAGTGGTGGACACGAGACCTCCAGGGGTATCGAGTTCGATGAGGAGGAACTGGGCCCCCTCGTCCTCGGCCCTTCGGATCGACTCCATCACGAAATTACCCATTCCGGGGTTCACGATGGCGTTGAATGCAACCAACGCGACCGACCCCGAGAGGCGCGCGGGGTCCCCCTCCGGGAGCGGCACCGGGTCCGGCTTCTCGTATTCTTTCTCATTGGTCGCTATGGTAGCGGTCTGCGCCGTCACCATGTTGGACGGGTTCTCGGCCCACGCCCGATAAAGCCCACCGCTCGGCTCCGACGCGTGACCGGCGCTGGCGCGCAACACCAGAAGCCCCAGCGCAACCCACGGCCGCGAGATCACGATTCGCCCCCTCCCTGCCCTTTCGGGAGTCGACCCAGATGTCGAAGAACCGCCTGAATGTCCTCCCAAACCGGGCG
This sequence comes from Myxococcota bacterium, assembly GCA_050331295.1. Taxonomy (GTDB): domain Bacteria; phylum Myxococcota; class Kuafuiibacteriia; order Kuafuiibacteriales; family Kuafuiibacteriaceae; genus Kuafuiihalomonas. The sequence goes on from JBHJGZ010000003.1 coordinate 200,816, forward strand.
CTTCTCGGCCGGGTTTCGGAGCAAGTAGGCGGGATGATAGGTGGGCATGACCGGTACATTCATGAATTCGCTCCACTGTCCGCGGAGACGGGTAATGGGCGTCTTGACCTGCAGCAAGGTTTGGGAAGCGTACTTGCCGAGGCACACGATGACTTTGGGTGCCACGAGCCGGATCTGAGCCGAAAGAAAGGGAACACATGCGTCGACTTCCACCGGTTCCGGGTCACGGTTGTTGGGCGGTCGACACTTCACGATATTGGCGATGTACACTTCGCTGCGCTTCATGCCCATGCCCCTTTCGATGATCCGTGTGAGGAGTTCGCCGGCCTTGCCCACGAACGGCTCGCCGCGGCGATCCTCTTCTGCGCCCGGTCCTTCGCCCACGAACATGACATCGGCGGACGGGTTTCCAACTCCGAACACGATTTGTGTTCGGCCAGTCGCGAGCCCGCAGCGCGAGCAGTCTCCGAGGATCTCCCGCACCACGTCGAGCGTGGGGGCTCGATCCAATCGAATCCGGTCCGGAAGAACCTCCGGCTCCAGCGATTGCTTCGGCCTAGGAGGCGTCCGCGGAACCAAACCGGTACGACCGGCCCATTCGAGCTCCGCCTTGAGCTGTCGAACGAGATTCAACAACTGTTCGTTCATCTGGATCTCAGGCCCTGAGTCTTCGGACAAGGGCGACGAGTCGATCAAGTATGAAGCGTGCGGCACGGGGTTTGGTCACTGAGCCGGAGCCGATGCTCGACGCAGCATCGACCCACAAGAGCTCCGTATCGCATTGGCCGAAGCCACGCCCGGGTCCGACCCGATTCGCAATGATGACGTGGGCACCTTTTTGGTGCAGCTTCTTCCGAGCGTTCTTTTCCACGTCTTCGGTCTCCGCCGCAAACCCTAGGATGATGAGGTCCGTCCTTCTGGTGTTCGCGACATCTGAAAGGATGTCCGGATTCAGAACCAGATTCAGCGTATAGGCCTCGGCCCGATCTTTTTTCAGCTTTCGAGATTCAACCGCCGCCGGCCGGAAGTCGCTGACCGCCGCAGCCGAGATGAAGATCGTTGCCCCCTCAGCACGCTCGTCCACTGCCTTCTTCATCTCGAGAGCAGTTTCGACCGAATGGATCAGGATTCGGTCATGCACGGGGCGCGGAATCGAAGTAGGACCGAGAACCAGATGAACGGTCGCTCCTCGCATCGCGGCCTGACGTGCCAGCTCCACTCCCATCACACCTGTGGACCGGTTCGAGAGAAAGCGAACCGGATCGATGGGTTCGACGGTCGGACCAGCGGTGATCAACAAGGTCTCGCCTCGAAGGTCGGGTCGGACCAGGTGGTCCCGGACCGCATCAGCGATGTCCGCTGGCTCCATCATTCGCCCTGCCCCCGAACGGCCTGACGCCAAGGCTCCCGTTTCTGGTCCGAGCATCACGATGCCTCGGTCCCGTAGGATGCGAACATTGTCTTGGGTTGCGGGATGTCTCCACATCCGCGACTCCATCGCCGGAGCCACCCACAACGGGCCGTCGTACGACAGCAGCGTTGCGGTCAGGGGATCATCGGCGAGACCGTGGGCCAGCCGAGCCAATGTGTGGGCAGATGCAGGGGCAACGAGGGCCAGGTCGGCGCGATAACCCATCTCGACGTGGGCGATTTCGCCTTGTTGCGTCCAATCCCTCACGACCCGACGACCGCTGAGAGCCTCGAGGGTTTGGGCAGTGATGAATTCCGACCCACCGCGAGTCAGGATCACCTGCACCTCAAGGCCAAACTGAATGAGACGCCGCGTGAGGTCGGCTGACTTGTACGCGGCAATGCTCCCGGTCACGCCAAGGAGTACACGAGGTTCATCGGCCACTCGTCTTGCAATGTAGCACATCTGGTCTGGTGAGCCAGCTCACCGGGCAGGCCGCTGGGTCGTTCGGTCGACACGCGACGACCGATTCGGTACTGTCGAACTCCGCCCGCATGACGGCTCCTTTCCCAATGGCTTCAGAGCGCACGCTCAACGGGACCGACCATGGACTCGATGTAGGAGTATGGAACGGTTTGGAGGCTCTCCGAACTCGGTTCGGCGACCTTCCACCGGAACACCACGCAGGAACCCGTCGATTCTTCCACCGGCTGGATGCCGCGCTCCACGCCGGCGCCTTGTCGCTGCCGCAACTGGCGGTGGTTGCCGACCACGTGCTCCGGCTGGGCGAGCGCGGTCGAAATCCAGCCAACACCGGAAACATCGAGGATCTCTTCTTCTACACGTTGGCGGACACGAAAGACGTGCTCCGCGCATTCGCTCAGGCGGTCGCTGATTCGGCTAAAGTCGTGCCGATGGACCCTGACGCTCCCCTCTGGCCCTTCCTCAGGAACACGGAAACCGGCGTCTTCTTTCGTCGCGTCAAGGATCTCGATCTCTCGGATGGAGATGCGATGCTGGTTGCGCACACGATGGTGGCGTTCGGCGATGAGGAGATGTGGTCGTCGTGCATGAAGCTGGTGGAAGTCACGTTTCCTTCTTTCGATCGACAAGCCATTCTTCGGGAAACGAGTCGGATGGCGGTTCAATCCCAGCACCTCCCGAGCTCAGCGTTCGTCATGGCGCGTGCCCACGGAATCACCGTGGACTGCGCCCCCCTGTATCGAGACGCAGGGTACGACGAGGATCAGATCCGAGTTGCTCAGCACTTTTACGATGTCGGCAGCCGCTTCTCTCCCGAATGGGCTACCCCGTTTTTGGAAGGCCGCGGACCCGAGGGCCAAGCTTGGCAAACGTGGCGCCGCACCTATCTCGAGGCGAGGACGGCGCTTCCGGAGGCACTTCAGTACCAGCTCTCCAGCGACACGCTCACCAACTTCCTCGAGGGAACGCTCGAATCCGGCAAATGGACGGACGCATCCGTATTTTTCGGAGGCATCACCCGCGTGGAAGATGTCCCCGACCACGTCGCCAGCATCATCAATCAGTACCTTGCCGAGCATCGGGAGCTTCATGACCGCCCGACCGACGAGTTGATTCGGGCTTCCGCCGGCCCACTCGAACCGTGGGGTATTGGATTCGTGGAGGGTCGGGCACGGGTGGTGAATCGACAGCCTCCGCGACAGGCCTCCCTCGAGGCCCAGTTCCGAGCCGCTTGGCAACGGAAGAAAGAAACGACCGCGAACAACGACACATGGGCGGGTCAGCGACCGACGCCGGCGTCTTCTCCCCGTCCCCACGAAGCGTAACGCTTCATCGCTCACTGCAATCTGTCGTTTTGGGATGCGAGCTGATAAACCGCATCGGTGCAGCGGAGTCCGGAGGTCGAGCGGCTCACGTTGGGAGACAGCCTCTCCCGAATTCTCTCGGAAGCAGAAGACATTGCGCGGCAGGTGCGGGCCCGACCGCACAGCGGTCACGTGCTTCTCGCCTATTTCGTGGTGGACCAAGCGGGCCGGAGGCTCCTCGAAGAAATGGGCATCGATGAAGACGGCCTTCTCGACCGAGCCATACATTCCAAGAAGGAGGAACGCTCTGCCATGCGCGCCCTCATGGAGCGCGCTGCCATGGTGGCCGCGAGTTGCGGCGCTCGCACCGTCGAGCCCCTTCACCTCCTGGTCGCCATGACGAGGCAGAGGTCTTGCCTCGCTCATACTCTGCTAGAGGGCACCGGTCGATCGTTGGCCAGCCTCCGTTCCCGGGTTCTGGCAGTGTTGACTGCTCCTTCGCCGCGGTGGGTCGAGAGTCGCGTTTCTCAGCGGCCCCACGTCCGTCATCAGCGAACCGGACCCTTACATTCGTCGACACACGGCGTGTCGGTGACAACAAGCGCGCCGGCGCCCCGAAATCGCGCCGCGGACTCTGACCCCACCCTCCCGAGTACGGCATCAACTCGGTCTGCAAAGACCAAGGCCTCGCCCGCTAGCATGACCGGCTACCAACTCGACCCGGAGCGCTATCCTTGGTTGACCAGCCTCGGCCGGAACCTCACCGCCGAAGCCGCCGAGGGCCGCCTGGACCCTCTGGTCGGGCGTCGTCGGGAGATCGAACAGGTCATCGACATCCTAGGAAAGCGACGGGCCAACAATCCATGCTTGGTCGGCGATCCAGGCGTGGGAAAGACGGCGGTGGTGGAAGGGTTGGCTTTGGAGGCGATCAACCACGCAAAGACCGCCGGTTCGAAGGATTGGATCATCGTTGCCCTGGACGTCGGCAGCCTCCTGGTCGGGACCCATCTCCGAGGCTCGTTTTCCGAAAAGCTCCAAGGGCTCAAGGAAGAGGTGAGCCGGTCCGAAGGTCGGGTCATCGTGTTCCTCGATGAGCTTCATACTCTGGTAGGCGCCGGTTCTTCGGGAGACGGTCCCCTGGATGCTGCAAACGAGCTGAAGACCGCTTTGGCTCGCGGCGAGTTCCCTTGCATCGGCGCCACGACGCATGACGAATACCGGAAGTTCATCGAGGCCGATCCGGCCCTGAGCCGACGCTTCACTCCAGTTCGGGTCGATGAACCGTCGCCATCAGCCGCCTTGGACATGCTCTATCAGTTGGCACCCTCCTATGCTGCGCATCACGGGGTCGGATTCACGCAGGAAGCCTTGCAAGCAGCCGTGAGACTCTCCATCCGACATCTCCCGAATCGTCGACTCCCCGACAAGGCGATCGGCCTGCTGGACCTGGCCGGGAGTCGGGCTGCCCGGTCCGGGCTGGACGAGGTCACACCCCGATTGTTGGCGGAGCTCATCGCGGAGCGTTACGGCGTGCCTCTCGAACGCGTGCTCACACCAGAGGCTCACCGGCTGCTCGACCTCGAGGAACGACTGGCCGAACGGATCGTGGGGCACCAACTTCACATCAGAAACATCGCCGATTCGATTCGGCGTCATGCGGCCGGCTTTGGAGGCACCCAGCCTCAATCCGTCTTTCTCTTCCTGGGCCCCACCGGCGTGGGCAAAACGGAGACGGCCAAGGCCCTGGCGGAAGTGCTCTTCGGTCCGGGCGACAATCTGATTCGCTTCGACTTCAACGACTTTGCGGAGCCTCACGCCGCGGCACGGCTGATCGGTGCGCCGCCCGGATACGTCGGACACGAAGGAGGAGGTCAGCTCACGGAAGCGATCCACCGAAATCCCTCCCGGGTGGTGCTCTTCGATGAAGTTGAAAAAGCTCATCCAGAGGTCTTGGCCGTGCTCCTGACCCTGCTGGATGAGGGCCGACTGACCGACGCGCGGGGTCGGACCTTCTCGTTTTCGGAGTCGGTCATCGTCATGACTTCCAACGCCGGTGTCGTCTCCAAGAAGAGCGTTGGCTTCGAAAGCGCCTCCGATCCGATCGACCCGGCCCGGGTGCTCAAAACGGCGGCCACCCATTTTTCGCCGGAACTTTGGGGCAGGATCCCCGAGAAACTGGTGTTCCAGCCTCTGGGAGTCGATGAACACTTGGAGATTCTAAGGCGAATGGTTCGCGCATCTTCGGATCAGCTTCAACGAGAACGTGGCATCACCTTTGCCCTTGACGAAGGAGCCCTCGGTTTTGTCCTACATCAAACAGGAACGGATGCGGGGACTCGACCCCTGAGGCAGTCCCTTCGCACCTTGGTAGAGGGTCCGATCGCTCGACGGATCTTGGAGGGTCGACTCCATGCGGACGAGGATGTCTGGGTGACCACACGGTCCGAGGGGGGACTTCGTTTCCTTGTCGGCAGCGGGGAGAGTTTGTCCCTGCGCCCCGGTGGACGATGAGGAGGTTCTCGTGAACCGCACCGCCGCACTTTGGGTGTTGGCCTGCGCTGCCTGCACCGCCTCCGGTCCTTCGAACGAATCGACGTCGCCCGAGGCCGACGCTTCCCTCCCGTCTAGGTTTCAATCGGCAGCCGTTCAAGCCTATTCCGAAGGCCTGATCAGCCGCGGAAGCGCCATCCGCATCCGCTTCGCGTCGGACATCGTGGAGGAACCCGCCGACGTCGGTCGGGTCGTCGACCCCTCTCCCTTCCAGATCGAGCCCGAAGTCGAGGGCGCAACGGTGATCGCAAGCTCGGACGAAATCCAGTTTCGTCCAGACGCCGAACTCGTTCCGGACGTTCGATACCGGGTTACCTTCGACCCATCGGTGCTCTTCGGAACCGACGGAGCGCCTTTTTCCTTTTCGGTGTCTGTCCGTCCAGCCACCTTCGAAGTCCACTGGATTGGACTGGAAGCGAGTACACCGGACCGCCAGGCATACCGCGGAGTGGTTCACACATCGGAGTCGGCCGACAGCCAAGACGTCGAAGCCATGGTCACGGCCACACAAGACGGCGAGCTCCGGACGGTCGACTGGGACCATCGGCCCGATGGACGTCGACACCGCTTCATCGTAACGGACCTCCTTCGTGGGAGCCAAGAGACGCAGCTCGCGATAAGCGTCGATGGACGACCTCTGGGAATCGAAGATTCGGAGCGTCGGACCGTACCGATCTCGGCACGGTCCGTCTTCTCGGTTCTGAGCGTGACCGCAGAAACCGCGACTGAACCCGCATTGCTTCGCTTTTCCGAGCCCATCGATCAGGACCAGAACCTTCGAGGTCTCATTCGATCCGAACCGGCCCGAAACCTTCGCTTCGAAACGCAGGACAATGTCGTGCAGGTCTTCGCAACCCCGAGCTGGCCCGAAAACATCAGTCTCCAAATACGAGCCGGTGTTCGCAGCGCAGAAGGTGACCGGATCCAGCGATCCAGCAGCTTTCAGCTGAGCTTCGTGCGGCCGCAACCCGGCGTGCGCTTCCCGGGAAAGGGAGTCATCCTGCCGGTGACTGACGATTTGGTCGTTCCCATTGAGACGGCCAATCTTCGTCATGCCCGGGTTACGGCCTATCGCATCCCGTCCGAGAACATGGGCCAGTTTCTGCAGGTCAATCGACTAGAGGACGATCAGGAGCTTCAACGAGTCGGACGCGTGGTGTGGCGGCAGCGAGTCGACCTGCTGGCTACGTCCGAGCAACAGGACCGTTGGGTGCGGCGCGGGCTCGACCTTCGACCGCTACTCCAGGAGGATCCAAGAGGGCTCTATCGGATAGAAGTTCGTTTCGAGCCGTCTGACATCGACTTCACCTGCCCGAGCGGGAGTTTCGAAGGTTACGAGCCGCAACCTCCCGTCGACGAGAATGCGTTTTCGGGAGAAGAGAGCAGCTACTGGGATAGCTCCGAGAACGGCTACTTCGACCTCTACCGAGCGCGGAAGGATCCTTGCAGTCCTGCCTACTACCGAAGCTGGAACGATCATGACATCACGGTGTCCAAGAACGTGCTCCTCAGTCGGGTTGGCCTGATGGTGAAGCGGGGTTCGAACGAAGATTTGTTCGTGGCGACGAGCGACCTGTTGACGGCCCAACCATTGACCAGCGCTCGAATCACGGTTCTCAACTTCCAACTTCAGAGTATCGCCGAAGGCACGACCGACGACCAAGGTCTCGCATGGCTCCATGTTCCGGAACCTCCTTTCGTGGTCTTCGCACACGACGGAGCCCAACTCGGGGTGGTCCGACTGCACGACGGAGAAGCCCTTTCCGTAGCGCATTTTGATACGGGAGGAGTCCCGGTCGAAAAAGGACTACAGGGCTACTTCTACGGAGAGCGAGGCGTTTGGCGGCCCGGAGACGACATTTTCCTCACGTTCGTGCTGAACCGACATCAATCGTCCATCCCGGCCGATCATCCGGTTCACTTTCGCCTCCGAGACAGTCGAGGACGAGTCGTCGACCGCCAGACGAGTCCTGGCACGCAACATGGGTTTCACGTCTTTCGTACCCAAACCACACCCGAAGCCCGGACCGGAGACTACATCGCCGAAGTGCGCGTGGGCGATGTCATCTTCGAAAAAGCGCTGAGCATCGAGGCCGTGATGCCGAACCGTTTGGATATCGATCTCGACTTCGAATCTGAGCTCCTCATGGGCCCGACCGTGCAGTTTCGGAGCGGGCTCGTTTCCCGTTGGCTGCATGGTGCGCCGGCCTCCAACCTGAAGACGGAAGTGGAAGCAAAGATCCAGTCCACGGAGACCCGGTTTCCAAAGCGGGAAGGCTTTGTGTTCGAAGACCCGACGCGATCCATTCGTGGTGAACCGAAGCTGATCTTCTCGGGCCGACTGGGGGAAGACGGGAGCGCGCAGGTCGATACCACCCTCCAATGTCCCGACACTGGACCGGGAATGGTCGAGGTGCAGCTGACAACCCGCGTTTACGAAAGCTCGGGTCCTAGCAGTATCGACCGAGATTCTATTCGGTGCTCACCGTTTCCTCGCTACGTCGGGGTCAAGAAACCCAAGGGAGATCGCGCAAGAGGAATGCTCCTCACCGACGTCGAACATGAGGTGCAGCTCGCCGCAGTGGATCCACGGGGAGAACCAGTCGATACCCGGGTTCGTGTTCAGCTCTTCAAGATAGAATGGAGATGGTGGTGGGAACGAGGACGGGAAGCCTTGGCCGACTACGCAGGTACCCAGAGTCACCGAGCCCTCTTGGATGAAGAAGTGGACATTCGAGGCGGAACGGCAACCTGGAGGTTTCAGAGAAACCATCCCGAGTGGGGTCGCTACCTCCTGATGGTCAGCGACCTTCAAGGTCGCCATCGGTCCGGAACGATCCTCTACATGGATTGGCCTGGCTGGGCGGGTCGCGGGCAACGCCAACGTCCAGGGGGCGCGCAGGTCCTTTCCTTGGCCGCCGATGCCTCGAGCTACGAAGTCGGGGAGACCGTTCATCTCACCTTTCCAGGCGCCCGCGGAGCACGTGCTTTGGTCGCGCTGGAGAGCGGAGACCGATTGCTCGACGCTCGATGGGTCGATGCATCCGAAGAAAGTGTTCAGCATACGTTCGTCACCGCACCCGACATGGCGCCTGGAGTGTATGCGCACGTCACCGTCATTCAGCCTTATGAAGGTCGGGCCAACGACGCTCCTCTTCGGCTTTATGGCGTCGTGCCCCTCGATGTGGTCGACCCGACCCAGGCCCTGAAACCCTCGATCGAAACCGAAGACATCTATCGGCCTCGATCCACTCATCGGATCGCAGTTCGAGAGTCACAGGGGCGTCCAATGACCTACACGTTGGCAGTGGTTGACGAAGGTCTTTTGGGCCTCACGGGCTTTTCCACTCCGAATCCCGCCGAACACTTTCACGCGCGGCCCGCGCTCGGCGTGAAGACTTGGGACGTCTTCTCTTCCGTCCAAGGCGCCCAGGCAGGAAAACTGGAGACGCGGTTGGCGATCGGGGGAGACGGCACATCCGATTCCGGAGGAACTCGACGCGCCAACCGTTTTCCACCCGTGGTGTGGTTCGACGGGCCCTTTCGCCTCGACGCGGGTGAGCGACGCGTGCACGAAGTTCAGATACCGAGCTACCTGGGAGCAGTCCGCATCATGGTCGTCGGGGGCGATGAAGGGGCGTTCGGGTCGACCGAGAAACGCGTTCCTGTCACCACACCGCTGATGCTCTTCGGTTCTCTGCCACGGGTGCTCGGACCGGGTGAGAAACTCGACTTGCCCGTCACCATCTTCGCTTCCGAGCGAGTGGACCAGGTCGAACTCGAAGCCACGGCTGATGGACCGGTCGAACTGGGCTTGCAGAAGTCCGTCACCCGACTCGCATCGGCGGGCAACCAGACGATCCGGCTCCCGCTCGAGGTCCAAGACACCGTGGGAGTGGCCAAGATACGCGTGACTGCGAAGTCGGCCCGTCATTCAACCTACGAGAACATCGAAGTCGCCGTTCGACATCCCAATCCTCCATCCACGAACTTCATCGCGGCTTCGGTCGCATCGGGCGAGGCCTGGTCCAGTACCATCGATCTCCTGGGCGTTCCGGGGACGCGATCCCTGGAACTGGAGGTGAGTCACACACTTCCACTCAACCTTTCGCGCCGACTCGAGCAGCTGATCCGATACCCCCACGGCTGCGTCGAACAAACGACTTCGGCTGCCTTTCCTCAGGTCTATTTGAACGCTCTGCTCGATCTGGAACCAGCGAGTCGCCGCCGGGTCACGGCCCACGTGGAGCAAGCCATCGAAAAGATTCGCGGCGCACAGACGCCTCGAGGCGGCTTCAGCTACTGGCCAGGAGAGGAGCAAGCTCACGACTGGACTTCCAGCTGGGTCGGGCATTTCTTGCTCGAAGCCCAACGGGCCGGCTTTCACGTCTCGGAGCACGTCCTGGATGCCTGGAAACGGCACCAGCGTCAGGTCGCGGCGCGATGGGGATGGTCGGTCGACCAACCCAACAGTACGTTGGATCAGGCCTACCGCCTGTACACTCTGGCGCTTGCCGGCGCTCCCGAGCTTTCGGCGATGAATCACCTGCGGGAGATGGATCCTGAGCGGCTCACCCCTGCAGCCCAGGCACGGCTTTCGGCTGCGTACGCCTTGGCCGGTCAGCGAGAGGTCGCACGTTCATTGCTGCCTCGCCCCCACGCGGAACCGACGGCCTACGCCCAGGTGGATCAGACGTTCGGATCCCGCCTTCGAGACGCAGCCATGATGCTGGAAGCGTTCGTGGGCCTGGACGGTGGACATCCGGACCTGCCGCGATGGCGTGAGGCGGTGAGCGCATCCCTGGACGAAGCCGAGGCCCACGATACGCACGGAATCGCGTTCGGGCTGGTGGCCCTCGCCCGCGCCACGCTGGCTCAAGGAAGAGCTGTTGCCCTCGATGTCGACGGGGAATGGGGCGCGGACCGGTTCCGGCTACAGAGCACGAAGCCCGTCGCTCGAACGGACCTCTCCTCCGTCGACGCGAGAAGGATCCTTACCCTGCACAACAACGGCAAGCAGCCGCTGTTCGTTCGAATCGCCCTTCGGGGCACACCACCTCCAGGCCGCGAGCAGGCGAAGGAAGAAGGCATCTCGGTGAACGTGGACTATGCCATCGAGCCCCAGCAGCCCGAAGCACGGGACATCGGCTTCGTCCAAGGCACCACCTTCTGGGCCCGGGTCACGGTGCGACCGAAGGAGGAGGGATCGACGATTCAGCGCGTCGCCGTCACCCAAATCTTTCCCTCAGGCTGGGAGATCCGCCAAGAGCGTGGACACGGCATGCCATCCGTCGACTACCAGGACATCCGAGACGATCGGGTTCTCACTTACATCGACGAGCTCAAAGGACCTGTGACCTTCCGGGTGCGCCTCCACGCCGCCTTCGCGGGTACTTTCTATCTTCCTCCAGTTCGGGCCGAGGCCATGTACGACGCCGAGGTGCAAGCCCAGACAGCTGGCCAGTGGATCCGGGTCGTTCGCCCCGAAGATGCTGGCTGACCCCAGATGACGCCCCCGACGCGAAGCATGAGACGCTGGGTGGTCGCCGGCGCGCTGGCATCAGCTGCGGCATGGAGCTTTTTTCTGCTCCCCGTCGTCACGCCGAAAGCTCCGGTGTGCCGAGTCGTCCTGGACCGGGACGGACGCCTGCTCTCAGCACGGATCGCTGAAGATCATCAATGGCGCTTCCCGAGCCAGAGCGAGGTCCCCCACAAGTACGCGAAGGCCGTCGTCGCCTTCGAAGACAAGCGTTTCTGGCGACACCCGGGTGTAGACCTCGCTGCCGTTTCGAGAGCACTTTGGTCCAACCTATCGGCCGGACGGGTTGTCAGCGGTGCCAGCACCTTGACCATGCAGGTCATTCGGCTGGCCCGTCCGGGCCGTCCGCGTTCCGCGGCGGAGAAGGGCGTGGAAGCGCTCTTGGCGCTGCGGCTGGAGCGATCCAGATCAAAGGAAGAAATCCTCCGTTTGTATGCGAGTCACGCACCGTTCGGCGGCAACCTGGTTGGGCTCGAAGCGGCGGCCTGGCGGATGTTTGGGCAACCGCCTGACGCTTTGACATGGGCTCAGGCCGCGATGCTCGCCGTTCTGCCTAACCGACCGGGTGCGATCCATGTCGGCTCGGGCCGTAGCCGGTTGCTCCAAAAGCGGAACCATCTTCTGCGCGAGCTTCACGAAGCCGGGGACATCGACGAGATGACGCTCCGGACCTCGGTTCGAGAACCACTGCCCCAACGTCTCCTCCCGCTTCCTCGGCATGCTCGACATCTTCTCCAATCCACTTCTCTCGGTCCGGAGCACTGGTCCCGGATCTGGACCACGAGCATCGACGGTGACCTTCAGCGCTTTGTCGAAGCGCAGGCCAACCGGCACGCCGGTCGACTGGCTCGAGGTGGGATCCACAATGTCGCGGTGGTCATCGCCTCCACGGTGACCGGCGAGATCCTCGCCTACGTCGGAAACGCGACCGCAGCCTCTGAGACTCGACACAGTCCCGAGGTGGACATCGCGGTTGCCCCTCGAAGCACCGGAAGTCTTCTCAAACCATTCCTTTATGCGATGCAGCTCGACGCTGGCGAGGTGCTCCCAACCCAGCTGCTGGCGGATGTCCCCATTCGATTCGGCGGATTTGGCCCCGAAAACTTCGACCGGCGATATCGCGGTGCGGTTCCAGCCCGCAACGCGCTGGCTCGGTCGCTGAACGTCCCCGCGGTCACTCAGCTACACCGCTTCGGCGTCACGCGGTTCCTGAACAGGCTCCGACGCTTGGGCCTTCGTCGACTCGACCGTCCAGCCGCCCACTACGGGCTCTCGCTCATCCTCGGAGGTGGGGAAGCCACGCTCTTCGAATTGGCCTCGCTGTACGGCTACCTCGGTCACAGAGCTTCGGGGAGCCCTCAACCTTGGCCTGGCCTTCACTTCGGCGACGTCGACCACCAGGCTCCGCCGTCCGACATCATCACCGTTGGTGCCGCCCACTTGACGCTCGAAGCCCTGCTGGACGTCGACCGTCCGGGGGTCGATGTCCTCTGGAGGAGCTTCGCGGGTTCCCAACCGGTCTCGTGGAAGACCGGCACGAGTTTCGGGTTTCGCGATGGCTGGGCCATCGGCGTAAGCTCCGGGAACGTCGTCGCGGTTTGGGCTGGCAATGCCGATGGTGAAGGACGGGCGGGCCTGACCGGCTTCTCGGCCGCCGCTCCTCTCCTCTTTCGCATGTTCGACGGCCTTCCCCGTCAACCGGACCGAAAGACGCCGTGGTCCGCTCTCAAATCCGTCGAAGTCTGTGCCCATTCAGGGCTGCGGCCCGGGCCGCACTGCGGAACGATCCGCCAGGAGCTGGTGCCTCGGAAGAGTACGCCCGAAGAGACGTGTCCGTTTTGTCGAACCATCACCTGCGATTCCGGGTGCCGACACCGAGTTCACGCACGGTGCATGCCCCTCGAGAAACTCGAATCGCGGTCGTTCTTCGTGTTGCCGCCCGCCCTGGCCCACTTTACGGATTCAGCGGTCTTGGAGGAGCTGCCGCCGTGGCATCCGTCGTGCCGCCCGGATCCCCAAACCAGCATGGCGTGCCTGCAACCGAAGGAAGGTACTGCCCTCTACGTTCCCGTCCAGCTGGATGGAAGACCGGGACGAGCGGTCCTGGAGGCGGTCCACGCGCGACCGAATGCCCGTATCTTCTGGCACCTCAACGGTCGGTACCTCGGCTCCACGGCCAACATTCACCAACTCGAAGTCTTACCGGAACCGGGACGACAAAGACTCACGCTGGTGGATGACCGCGGCGAGACGCTCGTGCGTCACTTCACCGTGCTTCCTCCTACTCGGTGATCAACGAGGTCCTTCAACCGGTGTTTCCTCCTTGGTGCCTTCAAGGACGCTACCGTCCGGTCGTCCGATCTTGGTCCAATCCACCTTGAGGCTGTCTGGCGGATCTTGCGTCCGTCGAGCCCGCCCGCGATCCGCTCCGCCTTCCACCCTTCGTTCCGCACCTTCGGAACTCCCATCCCGAGGGCTCGGCGTGCGGGGCGTCCTTTGAGCTCGAGTGGACGGATCGGATCCTTGGGGAGCGCCGTCCGCGCGCGCGCGCCCGGAGGCACCCTCTCTCCTCCTCGGCCGAGGTGAGGCCTTCTCTCTGTCTGCGTTCCCGTCGACGCTCTCCGCAACGTCGCCAAGGCGAGCCAGGACTGCTCGATCTCGCGCAGATGGAAAAGTCTGGGCTACCGCCGCAACGGATCGGCTCGGACGGCCCGGTACAGCCCAACGACCGAGTGGATCACGAGCAATGACCGCCCCTTGACCCTCGATGAAGCCATCCGCGCCAATCGCCGCCCGAACCACCTGCCCATCCGAGCGCTGAAACCCGAATACGAATGGGGTGGTCCGAAGCCTTCCCCCCGCTCGTTCGACGACGAGCTGAGGCGGGATCCGGGCCACCATCGCCTCGTCCGACGTCAGCCAGGCCGTCGAGCCGGGATCCAATCCCTCGAGCCGTGAATGCCCTCGGATCGCAAGGGTCTCGAACGAAACGAGCAGAGTCCGCTCGGGTCCGATCCAGACCGAGAACGACTGCCCTTCCAGCTCAATCCCCGAGTCTCCCAGAACGACCCGGCGTGGCCGCCAGCTCTTCACTTGAAGCCGACCGGCCGAAAGGAGCAGTCCGTGCGAGGTCACCCACAGCCGCCCCTCTTCATCGAGCTGGAGAAGCTCCAAGCGCTCCGGAAGCTCTCGTGAACCCTGGCCCGCGTCGCCTTCTGCACGCCAGCCGATCAAGCCATCGCGCGCGTTGAGTTCTGTCGGCCATTCCACTGAAGTGCCCACCGCCAAATCGATCTGTGCCACCGCGCTCTGCAACCTCGAACCGGGGAATCGAATCGATGGTCGGCCCTCCACCATGTGGACCACAGCCCGACCCGATGGCTCCCGATCCGGAGGCGCAACGACGGAGTCGGATTCGCCAACCTCGTCCGATACCATGAAGCCACTCATCAGTAGCGCCAACGATGCGGACAGCACCAAAAGCAACAGGCCCTGCACGGCGATGCGACTCATTCTATTGGAGGAAGAAGGGTATAGCGCTCTTCCGCGACGCGGTAAAAGTAGGGGTGAGAAAACGGAAAGCGAAGATCCCGTTCGGTCGCGAGCTCCGCCTCGACCAGCTGTTCGAGGCGTTCCGGGTAAGCGCCGAATTCATAGCGGTAGACTTCCAGAGCGCGGCGAAGGCTCGCCATCCGAGGCTGGACCCAGTGACGTTCGAGAACCCTCGGTTCGAACACCCGAGGCCGAGCCGCTCCGTTTCGAAGCTGATAGACCAAGCCCATCAGAACCATGACGAGCGCGGCGGATACGCCGACACGGAGGGTGATGGCCAGTCCTCGGACCACCCGCTCGCCGGGCGTCATCGACGCTTCGGCCAAGTCGTCCGAAGCCATCCGGGCGGGCGCGAGACGGACGTACCCCTGGGAGACCAGGGCGGCGATGGCGCTGCAGGCCTCGAACTCCCCGAGTCGACTCTCGTCGACGACCTCCTGAATCGTCCGTCGACCGGTCGATAGACCCAAGACCGTCTTCTCGTTCGGACCGAGGGAACCGTCGTCGCCGAAGGCCGAGAAGTCGATGTCACTGGTAGGCGATGAATCGGGAGGCGACTCCTTCAGCCTCCAGATCACCCAAGTGTACGATGGCACCTTCTCACGAATGATGGGCCACTCATCCATCATCCGGACCCCATTCATGACGATGGTGTCGGCGCGTATGGGAACGACGCCCTCCGGTGAGACGTCCACTGTGGTGCTTTCGAACTCGTAGTGGCCGTCTCTCCATTCGAAGAGCTTGTAGATCGTCTCCGTGGTCTGGAGAGTCGCGAACTCCCTAATGGTCGAGCTATCCGTATATCCGAGCTCGGTAAGCACACTTCCGAGTCGTTTGAGTGTCTGAGTTTGCGTCACCAAGGCCCGCTCGAGGTCCTCAGCCGTGATGACGGCGGCCCGAACCATCAGATTCCCGAACAGCATTTCTTCCGGACGGGTCACGTTTTCTGCTCGGACGACCGCCCCTTCTCGGAAATACACGCGTACCTGATCGACGTCGTTGCTCATGACCAGCACGCCGGTCTTTGCCTGCTGACCGATGAGCTGAAAAATATCCGCTACGCCGAAGTCGCGTATCGTTCCCTTGAGTGCCACCGCTAACGCTCCAGGCTTTGTTGAAGACCGACGCCGGCCGCGACGAGGCCGACGAGCGCAAGCAGGTAGGTGATTGCTTGCCGCGGCTCCTCCCCAGCGTAGACATGCCACGACGAGTTCGAAAGCAGGGGAAGCATCATCACAGCCAAGAAGGAAAAGGTGACGACGAAGGCGAGGATGAAGCCCCGTAGAGGTCGGTCTCCGACGATCAGTCCAATGCCGATCGGAGCAAAAATCCGTTCGAGCCAGCGACGCCTCCTTTGAAAGGATCGGACCTCCTCTTCCTTCTCGGCCCGGAGCCTCGGCTCGACCGCGACAGCGGTCACGAAGACCGACCGGCACTGCTCGCAAAGAGGCTTCGAACTCTCCCGAACGGCAGGACGGGCGCAGCGGGTACACGCCGTCGACAGGGCAGCTTTGACCCGTAGCCCCAACAAAACGAGGACGAACAAGCCGACCACCAAGAATGGCACATACCTGATCGGAGTGATGCCTCCGGTGGGCGTCCACAACGCCCGAACGAGGGCCTCTTCAGCCGTCTCGTCGACGCGAATCAGCCTTGCCCACAAGATCGAATCCTCGAGCGGCACTTCCAGAAGGCGTGCTCCCGTCGGACGCGAGGTATCCTCTTCAGTGAAAGCGGCCGTGAGTTCTGGGGAGAGCTCCCGGGCTTCCATCAGCAGCGCGTCCGCTCGCTCGAATTGCCCGTCATCGGCCAAGAGCAGCGACAGATTCAAGCGCGGCTCAGCCAATTCGGACTGGATAGCGACCTCGAACGCGGCCCGGGCCTCCGCCTGCTGGCCCGATACGAAGGCAAGCACAGCCGCGTTGTTTCTGCTTCGATGATCGTCCGGCGACATCTGTAGGACACGCGCATAGAACTGCCGGGCGACCTGAATCTCGCCTCGCTGCCGCGCTCGGTGCGCTTGCACCAGAGCGTGGACGAGTCGCGACTCTGGGTCGTCGTCGTCCGAGAGAGCACTCAATCGTTCCCGGGCCTCGGTCGAGAGGGGTTCCTGCAGAGCGGCCGCGATGACGTCGGTGTCCGAGCCGTGAAACAAAATGAACGGCGCGGCCGCGCCGAGGAGGACGGGCGATAAAGCGAGCCCGACCGCCACCAGCCCCGAAAGGAGGCGTTCGCGGCCCGCTTGGTACGGTGCCACCACCGCGAGGCCCAACAGGACTGAACCCCAAGGACCAAAACCCAATGCAGCAGGCAAGAACACGATCACCAGGAGGACCAAGGTCAGCTCGCCGGTTCCGAGAACGCCTGGAAGCCGCCTCGAGATATCGTGGGCCGGATACCGCACGTACTTGAACAACTGCACGGCACCAAACGCCACGCCGACCACGGCCAACGCAGCTACGAGCACCATCCCCGCCCAGGTTCCGAGCGTAACGGCATTTCGGAACGACAGCATCCAAGCCGACGCCAGGGAGCCAAACGACGAGGCGATCTGCACCACCTGGGTGGGATCGTGCTTGGCCTGAGCATACAGCATCGACCAGTGAGCAGCCGGCAGGTCTGGCGCGAGCTGGGCCGCGATGGCCGACAGTTCTAGAGCACGCTCGGAATGATCCGCTTCGAGCTCCTGGCGTGCCTGGCGAAGGACCCAAGCCGCCGCGACCACGACGTTCCGAAGGCCGAGGCTGCGCTTGACCTCGACCAATTCCTGCAGCGCCAACTCGGCCGCATCGGTATCCGCCCGAAGCAAGGCATCCGACCTTCGCTGCATCGCTTCGCCTATCGACGCTTCGGTTACCCACTCGACGGGCGCCGTCCGAACCGGAGGCGGGCGCGAGACGGCCCCCGTGTCCGGGACCCGCTGCACGTCCGGCATCAGGCGGGGTCTGGGAGGTGGGCCCGGGACCTCTTCGCGCTGGACTCCATCGCTGGATTCGTTCCGAATGGACCCCTCTGGCGGTTCTGGGTCCGCCTCGTCCTCCGGGCCCTCGAACTCGGAGAGGTCTTGCCAGGGCTCATCCGGCTCTTGAGCTTCCGCCGGGCGGGCCCCGCTGACGACCCCGTAAACGAGGACCATCCCCAGCCCAAAAACGGTGGACCAGTCCATCGGCTTCATGAAAGGCCCGCAACCACCCGAAGCAGGTCCGCCAATCTCGGAACGCTACGGAAGATATCGGTTCGAGCTCTCGGGTCGTCGAGGGGTACGAATCCCTTTCCGAGGCCCCAGCGCCCCAGAGCATCTGCCGCCGCCCGAAGGTCCGGTACGACGCCGAGGGCCCACGCGTCGGCGAGTCGCCGGTCGGGGATGACGCGAAAGGCAAGCTCACTGGCGGCTAGAAAGCGGATCGCCTCGGGGCTTTGCTCGATGTGGGACATCCAAGGCACCCAGACACAGGGCTGCCTCCCGATGTGAACCGTGAGTTCTTTGTTCGGGTCGTAATGTCGGACGACCCCGATTTCACCGAAGTCCGCGGACTCCACAGACAGGGTTGAGACCTCGTCTCTTTGGGATCCTTCGGCCGAGGCGACCGCTTGCTCGAAAGCGCGACGATGTTGAGCGGTCACATCTTCCCCCAGCCAAGCGGAGGCCCTGTCCCAAAACGTGGGTTGATCCGGCAGGCCCGCTTGAGGCTGGGCCACGCCTTGAGCCAGGAACGACCGCGCCCAGCGCGGTCCACGCGGATCCGGACTCATGTCGGTCCACGTCTCGAGCAACCTGAGATCCCACGGCTGTTGCACCAGCAATTCCTGGTAGATCTCGTGAACCCGGGGACTGGGGCCATCCTGGAGGCGGTCTGCATCGGCTAGGACCCGCATCAGAGCGTGGTCGGCGAAGCGGCGACAAAGCGCCTCGAGACCCTTCCGGACCTGGGGTTCGGAACGCTCCTGCCGGTCCAGTGACTCGGCGAGGGAGGCCAACCAGAACCGTGACTCGTCGGCGTGCCCCTGGGTCGGCGGGAGCGCCTCGAGTACCGCGTCGAGGCGCTCCGTCGCCCCGATTCGCCGAAAGACTTCCGCGGGTCGGCCGGCGCGCGCGTGCGTTCTTATCCATCCGGCGAGCTCCTCCGGCGAAGGATCCGCGACCTGGTCGAGCCCTCCGAGCCTCTCCATCAGGGGGACGAACCGTTCCCAGGCACCCCGTTGCCGCCAATGATCGGCCAGCTTTCCCAGCCCATCTTCGGTTCGCGCCTCGTTCAATCGCCGGGCGATACGGTGGACCGCCTGCTCGTCCCCCAACGCCAAGGCGGCGTCGAGTCCGTCCGCAAGGTCGGCCTCAGGCTCAACGAGAGCCGCCTCGAGTTTGGCCCGGGCGACGGCGGAAGACGGGGCCTGGGCGGCTTGAAGAACTTTCGCCTTGACGTGTCGAGCTCCCGGCAAGTCTGGCCGGAGGATCAACGCCTCATCGATGGCCTCGAGGGCGGGCGCGAAGGCGCCGCCACCGACCATGAGCTTGGCCAGCTCGAGGTCGAGCCGTGCACGCTCGTCGGCATCCAAAACGGGGTCCAACGCATCTCTGAGACGCTCCATGGGTTCGACCTGATGCTGCGGGTCGAGATGATCGCGGGCGACTTCCACGGCGCCACGGAGAGGACCGAGCCCACCTCGGTCCTTTTCGGATGACCGCTTCAACCAGTCATTGGCCCCGGCTGGGTCGCCCAACAATTGGGCAACACGTGCCGCTCGAAGCTCCAGCTCGCCGAGCACCCAAGGGGGCCCCCCCAAACGATCCAATCGCTCGAGGCTTCGGCGCGCTCCGGTCCAGTCTTCGGAAGCCAGCTCCACCAGCGCCAGCTCCGCCCAGGCCTCCACCGACAGAGGGTCGGCCTGCACGGCGCGATTGAGGGCTCTGCGCGCATGGGTCGAGGCGTCGGAGTGACGCCGCGCTTGATGAAAGCGTGCGACTTCCAACCAAACCTGGCACTTGACGTCGGGTTCGTGTGCCCCGACGGCCCGCTCTTCCCCACGCCGAACCAACTCGTCGATTCGGCCGGTCAGCTCCAAGAATGCCTTCGAAACGCCGATGTCGCGGGTTTCAAGCGGGGGGATGGTAGCTCCCGGGGCATCTCGGCCCGATTCGCTGGATCCCTCGGGAAAGTCTTCTTGCGCAGCTTGGGCCCGCAGCCCGGCTCCGCGGGAAGCTCGGCCCAACACCCGCTCACATATGCGAGCAGCCGCCACCCGAAGCCGGCCCCGCACCGGTCCTGGCTGCACTCGCTGGACCTGATTCTCCAGTTCCTGGACGATTTCGGCCGCCGGACCCCCCGTACGTGCGCGCGCCACCGCTTTGTCTAGAACCACCAGAATATGGTGGAAGTTCTGCAGGACGTCCTTCCACGCTGCGACTTCGTCTTGCAGGTCATCCGCCGAAACGCCGGGTCTGGATCCATGCTCAGCCCGGAGTCGAAGCGCCTCCATGGCGAATGCTGCGGCCGCTTCATGCCGGAGGAGAGCACGCGCCACCTGGCTGGCCGAATCCGCCTCTTCGATGGCGTCCTCGAAAGCTCCCAGCGTCGCACTCTGGGTCACGACACCCCACCGAAACGACAACTCCTCCGGCGCGTGCTTTGCCGCGACCCGCCAGGCGGCCAGCGCACCGCGACGGTCGTCCAGCTCGCGACTCCGAATCACTGCTACTCGACTGAGCGCCGCGGGATCGGAACCTCCGAACCGCGCCCATAACGCCGCCTCATCCGACGGCCGATGGCAACGACGATAGAGTCGCGCGAGCCGCAAGAGCCACCCGTACTTCGGACCCTCTCGGTCGATCACGTGCCACAGGATGGATGCGGCCCGTGATGGCTCACGGTCCTCGAGCAGGACCACCATTCGCAACCAATACTGACACTGCTCGTGCTCGGAAGAGAGCTCCGCCAGTCGCTCCAGCGCATCCAGTTCCGCCGCCGCGAGGTCCAGTCGACGGGCCATGGCGCAGGTGTGATGAAGGATGTCTTTCAAAATGGGGCCCCCGTGGGCCTCCGCCGATTGGAGAACCTCGAGCGCCGCTGGACGATCCTCCTCCGCCATGGTTCGCCACCGTTCCAGGGCGCGCCGGCGCTCCTGTTCCGGCATGGCGGGGTCGAGGAATACGCGCTCGAGAACAGCCTTCGCGTCGGACCACAAGCCACCTCGCTCCAGGGCGTCGACGTCATCTTCGAGGGGCGTGACTTCACCCGCCAGCCAGTCAGCGATGGTGAGGGTCGAGGCGCGGCTCGGTGAAGGCTGAAACTCTGCCCAAGCTCGCAGAACCGCGCTGCGCTCCGATGCGGAGCAGCTGGGGTCCGCCGCGGTCCGTTGTCGCTCCTCTGCCCACAGGTCGGCCGCATCCGACCGTCCACCACGACTGGCCGCTCGGGCCAGCCAGGGAAGGACGGCCCCACGCGGGCCCTGGTCACTCAATTCTGCCAGCAATACGGAATCCCGATCGGATCGGAACAGGAGCTCCGCCAGGCACGTCTGGTCGGTCCACCCCGTGATGCGCCGATGCCCGAGGAGAAGAGCTGCCCCCGCCTCGGGCCACGTACGCCCGAGCCGTCGAGCGACCGAAAGCACCCACGGCATGTGAACGGCGAAGGGAGGTTCGACCGTGGGAATGTTGTCCAAGTCCCCCACCAGTCGCTCAGCCAGGGTCCGGTCGCCGAGTTGGTCGGTCGCGATCCAAAGGCGAGCGGCCAACCGCTGAAAAGCGTGGGCGACGGCGTCGGGTCGGGTGGTGGGGACCGCGCTCTGGGCCAAAGCTCGCTCGGCATCCGCCCAGCGCTCGGAGGAGAGCATCAATGCGACCCGGAACTGCACGAGGATGTCGGATGAGGTGGTTGGCGGGATAAGGGCCTGTGCTCCGGCCTCGTCTCCGGCTGCCAGCATCGCACCGGCCAAACCGAGGAGTGCCGCGTCTCGTCGGCCATCAGATGGACCCAAGCGCTCCAGAAGGGCCCGGGCGTGGTCCTTGGCCTCGTCCGTACATCCCGCCGCGACCGCCAGATCGGTCGCCTGCCGCAGCAGTCGAAAGCCGGGTTGAAGCTGGCAGGCCTCCCCGATGGATGACACGGCACGCCCGAACGCTCCGAGCCTCTCCCAACACACACGAGCCAGCAGGAGCAAACTCTCTACCTTCTCGCGGTCTTCGCTCTCGTTGGCGCGTTCTCGGAGCCGGTCCGCGACCTCCGACCAGCGTCCCATCGACGAGAGGATGCCGAAATGCAAAGAGGAGCCACGCAAACCGCCGTCCTGAACCCAATCCAAGACGCGCTCGGGCTCTTGCTCCGCCATCGCCGCCACGTCGGCCCTCTCCGCGTTGGTCGATGCTTCGAGGCGGGCCAGGCGAAGAGCCGCTTCCTTCGCCATCGATGGCATCTCGAGGGCGCGGCGCCAGGCAGCGACCGCATCCGTCACCCGTCCATCCCGCTCCGCTCGTTCCGCGTGGTGGCGAAGAAGAAACTGGCCCAACGACGAATCGCCCAGATTCGCGGTTACGGCTTCTGGTGCAAAGCCATTCCATCGGTCCAGGGCGAACGTGAGGAGCGGGTGGCCTGGATCGATCTCGGAGGTGATGCCGTGCTCCAACACCGTGTTGGCCAGATCGACTTCTCCCCTCGCGTCGAGGCGTTTGACCAGGCTCAAGCGCACCATTCCGGCCTGTCGTGGGTTCGACCACTCATCGAGGGCGTGTAGCAGAATCTCATCAAGTTCAGTCGGGGTGACGGACAGCAGGGTCGACTGCATCTTGGTGAGAAGGCCATCGATTCGATCGTCCTGAACCGCTTCCAAGACACGCAGCGCCACTTCGCGAATGCGGTCCGGGCGTCGTTCAACCGCGAGTTCGAGGGCTCGATGCAGCCGACGGATCTCTTCGTCGGGTTCCGGAGCGCGGGGCGCCCACGCGAGCAACGCCTCGATGGCCTCGTCCCAGGCCTCCGCGTGTTCCGCCAGGCGAAAGCGAACGCCCAGGGCGGCATCGGACGTCGGGTCGATCCGGAGTGCTTCGGCGACCGCTCGATCGGCACCGTCCAGGTCCGACAACCAAGTCCGCAGCTCCGCCGCCAACACCCAATCCGAGGCGGACTGGGTCACCTCTGCCAGGGCTGTCTGGTGGACCTCCGCCCGGGCCCAGTCGCCGGCCTGCTCCCACAGCTCCCGCAGTCGTCGCCGAACCTCGGCTTCCTCGGCCTCCAGCATTCCGAGGCCGATGACCGCTTCGAGGGGTTGCGCGATTTCCGCCGGATCGGCGCCGCGGGCTTCCCGGATGTCGGCCAACGCGCGGAGCCCTACCGTGCGTTCATTTTCGCTGACGGTCTCCGGCCGGCAAAGCTCGACCCAAGCCCGTTCGAGGATCGCGAGGGCTTCTGGCTCCTTCGAGTCCCTAAACACGTGGATGACAGCATGGGCGGCTTCTCGCCGCACTCCGGGTGGCACCGCGTCGGAGTCGAAAAGCGCGTCAGCCTCGGTCCGCGCGTCGGCGAAACGTCCTCGCCTGAGCTCCACCAGGAGCGAAGCCAACAGAACGTCGGGTCCGCCCAGGTTGGCGTCGAGGGCCCGAACTTGGTCGATCGCGCGACGCTGGGCCTCGGGGTCGGGATTGGCCAACTGGACCTCTAGCCACAACGGCGCGACATCCGGAAGACGGTCACGGGCCGAGGTCGACGCCCGCTCGAAGGCCTCCTCCAGCCAAGCGCTGCGCGCGGCGTCCCGAGGACGCAAGCGAGCCAAGGCGACCCGCACTTCGACGAACAGTTCATCCAATTCCAGCAGTCTTGCTTGGAGCGCTTCGGCCACTCGCTCCACTCGGTCTGGACGACCCTCGACGGCCTGAACCAGGCCATCGACCCCCCCCGCCCTCAGCGCAAACGCGGTCAGGAGCGCCCAGCTCGCGGGGGGAACCGAGTCCTCCGCGGAGAGACGATCGAGAACCGACAACAGCGTCCGTGGACCAACCTGCATCTCTGGGAGAGGGACTTCGGGCGCCTCCAAGATGAGCTCACCCAACAGCTCCGGTGCACCCTCCACCGAGTCGGATGCACGCATCGCCTCGCCGAGCCGCCTCCAGGATGTGGGTCCATCCCGCCTCGCCCAGGCGTGTCGGGCGGCCCGCAGCCAGTCCCGGGAGGCCTCGGGTCCCTCTTGCATCCGAGCGCGCGCCTCCAAAACCCCTTCGGCCCAGAGGCTCGACCCTTCATGATCAGCTCCGACAAACGCTTCCACGTCTGCCTTTGGGAGCGCGCGGACGAGGTCGTCGAAACGGGCTTGTCGCGCCAAAACCCGAGCCAAGCGCAGGCGAATCTCCGAATGCTCGGGATCCTCCTCGGCCGCTTCGCGCAACAGGAGCTCCGCCGTTTCGTCGTCGCACCCGGCATCCACACGGTCCAGGAGCAGTTGGGCACGTCGAGGCCCGTTCAGCAGGCTGGACAGCAGCTCGGCGAGCTGCGTGTCTCGCCTCGACTCCGACGGGTGACGATAGAGGCTCCAGAGCATGTCCACCGCGCGAGCCACGGTTTCGGCCGATTCGGGACCGTGTTCTCCGCGAGCGGCTCGCGCCAACAAGGACACCTTTCGCTCGTCCTCCGGGTCCACGGCCTCGGCCAGCTGCATCCACGCGGACGATTCCTGATCTGGATGCAGGGCGACATGGGCCTCGGTCGCGCGCACTGCTCGCTCGATACTCTTCTGATGTACGAGCTGGCTTCGTACCTGCTCCAGCCGCTCAGACCCCAACTCCGACGCGAGTTCTTCGAATCGATCTTGGCTGACGAGCAGCCTCTGAAGTCCGGCCACGGCCACCTCGCATCGAGGGTCGAGGGCGAGCGCTGCGCGGTACTCCGATTCGGCCGCCGACGCGTCCCCCATGCGCAGCTCATGGGTTTCGCCGAGCTGAGCTCGAAGGGAAGCGCGCCGTACGTCATCCGGCTCCTCCTCGGCGCGACGTCTTTGGTCCTCCGCGAGTTCGCTCAGATCTGCGTGTCCATTCGACCAGGTCTCCAGGCGCTCGAGCGCCATCTGAGAGGTGGTTCCGGAACCATGCTGAGCCACCCGACGCAGCATTTCGGTCCGATGCTCATCGTCGCCCTCGTCCGCCGTTTCGAGGAGCAGGTAACCCCAAGCGTCGCTCCCCAGCGGCAGATGACGCGCCATCACCTCGCTCAGCTGAATGCGCACGTCCTTCGACGCGCCCAACATCGCCGCCCATCCGAACGATAACCCGAGGAGCTGGACCAGCTCATCGAGACGGCCCAGGGCCACGAGGATGCGTGCCGTCCGGTCTCGGAGCTCGAACGGGAGCGTTGCACCGTCCAGTTCAGCGACCAGGGCCAACACCGCCTCATCCGTGCCTCGTCCGCGCGCTACGAGCGCCTCCGCGCATGCGATGGAGGTGTGGGCGCGAAGCCAAGGATCCTTGATCTTCGTCAACTTTCGCTGCGTCCATTTCGTGAGTTGCTCCGCCGACGATGCTGGATCGGGGGTGGACGCTGCACACTCCAGTGCGATGGAGAGAACCTGATCCTCGGGCGTGCCGAGCTCTGCTCCGGCACCGAGTTCGGCCACGTATCGTTCGAGCAATTGCAAGTCCAGCCGCTCCATCAGGTCCCAGGCACGGTCCATGCGGGACTGGACGAGTGCGTTCGATCCGTCCTCGAGCTCCAGCCACGCCCGAACGATCCGACACGCCCACCGCTGCTCGTTGTCAGCCGATCGCCTCTCCACCAGCGCGATGGCTTCCAGCGCCAGGGCCGGAAAGGTCTTCAAGGTCGCGGCCGCGACCCGGATGGCCACATCACGGTCGGCGGTTTCCAGCGCGTTGGCGAATGCCCGTCGGGCGCGGTCTCGGTAAGAGGCATCGAGGTCGCGTTCGGCAGCCACCAGGTAGGACTCGCCTGCAGCGACCCAATGCTGCGACCGATCGGCTCCCGAACCATGGGCTCGCTCCGCTTCGGCCACGTAGGCTTCGGCCTTTTGGACGGGGTCCGCGGATTGCGAGACGAGCTGTCGGCGAAGACGGCGTACGTCGGCGTTGTCTGGGTCCAGCCGGTGCGCCGCTTCGAGTCGGGCGAGGGCAGAGGCCCTTCCTCGCTCCTCTGTCATCAGGGCTGAGGCGGCGTGAACCCAGGCCCACACCCGGTCTTCATTGGCCGGAACAAAACCCACGAGCTCGTCGAAAGCCGTCCAAGGGGGGCCATCCACACCAATCTCCGCGGCCCACGCAGACCAACATTCGAGGATCGACCGGCCGAACGTCCGGTCTCGCGGAATGTCCTGCAAAGACGCTATCGCGTCATTCTTTCGGTTGAGGGCCAGCGCGAGGATCTGCGCACGTTCGAACAGAAAGCTGAGCCGCTCCGCATCCGTCGTGCGCTCCGCTCGTCTTTCCAACAGATCGACGAGCGTCTCGTGATCGTCATCTTCTCGCGCCACCTCCTCCAAGCGCTGCAGGCTTCGGGTCAAATCGACGCCCTCACCCGAGACGGCCGCCAGGCTGAGCGCCGCGCGATCGTAGTGCAGCGTCAACTTGAGGTCGTTGACTCGGAGATATAGGTCTGCCGCCCGGACCGCATGGAGAGCCCCCGTCGCCGCCTGCCCGGCGCGGTCGGCTCGGCGCGACGCTTGTCCAAAGGCGTCGGCGGCATGAGCGACATGGCCGAGCCGTTCGCACAGCGCCCCGAGCGCGGCCGAGATCCGGTGACTGGCGGGCGCTTCGGACATGGCGGAAGACAGAACCGCCACCGCTTCGTCGACCCGGTCTTCGGCCACCAGCAATTGGGCGCGCTCCAGAACCAGGCGTTCACGCACGGTACCGGCTTCGACCGCCGCTCGACGTGCCTGAACATCCACCCGGTCGGAAGGGGTGCGCTCCTCCAGCAGTTCATTGAGAAGACGGGTGGCCCGGTGTTCCAGGTCGGGGGACGCGCGTCGCGCGGCGGCCAATGCCCCCTCGGCGTCCTTGAGCGCCTGCTGGTTCTCGCCCGCCGCTCGCGCGACTCGAGCCGCTTCCATCAACAACAGCGCCCGCTCTCCTTCCGGCGTTTCGGGCTGTTCTGCCTGTTGACGACGAAGCTCGGCGAGGCCTTCCCGGTCCCCCATGAGTCGATAGGCATCGGCCAGAAGGCCCCGTAGCCGGTGGGCCTGAGGGCTGTTGGGGGGTTCGGCGGCGAGGGCTTCCCTGAGCACCGATGCCTGCTCGGAGGGCTTACGCAGTGCGCTCAGAGCTCGCGCCCAGTCGGTGACCACTTGCATGCGCCACGCGGGCGCCAATCGGCCGAGGGCACCTCGAAGGTATTCGCCGGCTTTTTCGGCCGCTTGCCAGGCCCCTTTCCGGGCGGCTCCAGCCAGCGTGAGGGCTCGAGCCTCGATGCTCCGCTCCTGAGCGAGAAGATTGGACACCTCCGGATCAGTCGCGTCGTTCAGCGCGGTCGGCAGGTCACCCAACGCACAAGCCCGCATCGCGCGCACCGCCCTCCATTCGGCTCGCCGTTCCGAATTGGCCAAGGTCACGGCACGGTCCAGCGCGACGAGTTCGAGCTCTGCGTGGCCCCCGAGTTCGGCGCATCCTGCGAGTCGGCGGAGCCGTTCCGGTTCATGGGCCTGTTCGATCCAACGACGCAGCGGAATATCTTCCACCCCACGCTCCACCAGCATCGCGAGAATCCGAAACGCCTCGTCGTCCTTGGATCGGGCAAAATAGGTGTCGATGGCGTCGAGCCACGCCTCCAGCGGTAGGGCTTCCGGGTCTCCCTCGAACTCGAGGGTGGCGTCCAACAGACCCGGGTTGCGGGGATCTGCGCGACGCGCACGGGCGAGGATCTGACGGGCCAGATTTCGGTCCTGGGCCACGAAGAGTCGGCCCGCTGCCAGATAGACGCGTGCCGCATCAGCACCGTGGTCTGGAAGGCTCGATTCGATCCCGTTCCAGAACGTGCGCGCCGACGTCAGGACGTCGGCGGCTCCAGCGTGCTGAAAGTAGCCCACCAGAGCATCGTAGTTAGCCGGATCAAGGTCGTATGCGGTGCGAAACTGGTCCACCGCTCGCCGCGGCTCCCCGCTTTCGGCCCAGAGCCGCGCGGCCTGCACCTGAAGCCGACTTGTGCGCCGCGTATCACCCTCGCCCCGAGCCTTGCGAATCACCCGGTCCATCAATTCGAGCGCGGACGCGTGGTGGCCCTCCAAGCCGTAGGTCACCGCAAGTTCCTCCATCAGATGATCGTCACCCGGCATCAGCTGAAGCGCCGCCTCGAAGCTCCGTCGCGCTCCGGAGAGCTCCTTCGCATCCTCCCGAAGAATCCGACCAGCGGCCCGCAATCCCTCGACCTGGAGCACGGGATCCGATGCGACCCGGACCAGACGCCGAGCCGCCCGAACCGCGGCCTGTTTACGCCCCAGTCGAGGGAGCGCGTCCACGAGCTCGGCCAAGACCTCGGTATCGTCGGGCCGAAGCGCGACCGCATCCTCCAATCGGCCGACGCGTCGTTCCAGATCCATGCTCCGAGCGTTGGGGAGCAGGGCCCAACCTGCGGCGCGCTGATGTCCCGAGCTCCGCAGCAGTGCTGCGGCCCGATCGAACTGGACTCGGGCTTCGGATTCGTGGCCCCGAAGGTGATGCACCACCGCGGAGTAGAGCAGGTCGGGGATCGCGTCGGAGCGCGCCAGCGCCAAGATTCGGTCGTGGGTTCTCGAGTCGGACAGGGCGTACTCCATCGCCCGGTGCCGAAATCCGTCGGGGAGACTGTCGTTCAGGTCTTGAAAGGCCTCGATGATGAGACCCTTCGCATTCAGCTGCTCGAAGGTTTCTGCCTGCCGTGCCTCCTGTTCCCACTGCAGAGCCCGTCGCGCGGCGTGGGTCAGACCGAACGGACGACCCAACCCGAAGCGGAGCCTGATGTGGTCTTGCTCGAGCTCGACCGCTTCGATTCGCACGTTGTCCAGCAGGGGCATCTTCCAGCCGTTGTAGGGAAGCAGCCGCCAAAGTGCGGGACGAAGCGCATCAACGCAGATAGCCGTCGGAGAGCGTGCACGGACCGCCCCGTCCAGACCGGACGGACCTCGACCAAAGTTGCCGAGTCCCTGCACCAGCTTACCGAGCAAGGGCCCGGTAGACGGCTCGGTCATCTCGAAAGCGAGAAGCGGGCCAAACAACAATTGGAGCGCCACGTCTTCATCCGGAGCAACGACGACGTGATACAGGACGGGCGCGCGCCGGCGGCCATACCGACCTTCCAAGACCAGGTGATCACCCTCACCCGTCGCCTTCAACTCCGCGAGCGGAACATCCTGACTCCAAAGGGCTTGGCGGACCCGACGGGCCAAGACCTCGGTCGAAAGACGCAGTGCGCCGCTGACGAGGCGCGTAGCTCGGTCTTGGAAGATGGAAGCGCCGCCGTCGAGTTGCAGCGGTGGGTTCACCTCCGCCAGCTCCAGCTGAAGGTGCTCGAGCAGGACGCCGGGCGCTAGCAGACGATCGTCGCAGCTCACCGTCGCCCGCTCCTCGTCGAGCGCCAGGGTCATGCCGAGTTCCTCGGCCGCCCTCGGTCCCGTTGCGGCCGGCGGCGTGGACATGAGCTTTCCCAGAAGTCCCATGGGTCCGGTCATTGTTCAAGTTCCAGACCTTTTCTCATGACTTGGTGTCTCGTTGAATTGGCGTACGATACAGGAAGTGAGCGGGCCCCCGACCGAAATCCAGCTTCGACCCCCAGGACCGGACCGGGGCCAAGCCCTGGCCCCGCGGGTGTTCATGATCCTGTTCGTCTTGTCGATCCTCGCGGTGGTTTATCTGTTCCGCGCCTTCTTGACCGACTTGATTTTGGCTCTTTTGTTGGTGGCAATCGCCTATCCTCGATACCTGCGGCTTACCGTCGCCCTTGGCTACCGTCGATGGACGGCATCTTTTCTGATGACCACAGCCATTCTGATTATCATTGCCATCCCGACCACCTTCATTGTCGCAAGTCTGAGTCGCGAGGTCGCCAACATTTATGATTCAACCCGTGGTTCGTTTTCCATCGCGCAGGTCGAACACTTCTTGATGGGGGAAAGCTGGCTCGCCCGCCATGTTCGGGCCGCCGGAGAAGCGGTGGGATGGGAGGCCACGCAGGCCAACATTCGAAGCGCCCTATACCAGGGAATGACGACGGTCGCGACCGTACTTTACGAGCGCATGAATGCCATGCTGGCGAATTTGCTCAGCGCACTTTTCCATGCGCTCATTGTCATTGTGGCCGTCTTTTATATGTTTGTGGATGGCCAACGGCTCAAACAATGGTTCTTTCGAATCTCACCTTTACCGGTGGAGCAAGAAGAGATGATTGTCGCAAAGTTCAATGCCGTCGGACGCGCCATTCTCTTTGGAAACGGGGTGGGATCGGTTCTTCAGGGGGTGCTGGGAGGGCTCGCCATGTGGGCGGTCGGACTCCCGAGTCCCGTGCTTTGGGGAACGGTCATGACCGTGTTCGCGTTTCTACCGGTGGTGGGAATCAGCTTCGTGGTCCTTCCGGCGACCGCTTATCTGGTTCTGACCGACCGGGTTGTCGCGGCGGTCGCATTTTTCTCCTTTTGCGGTTTGCAGGCTTTGGTTGCGGAAAACGTGGTCAAGACACGGCTGATCGGATCCCACATGCAAATGCATGACTTGGTCATTTTCATGAGCATCGTGGCGGGACTCAGCGTCTTCGGGATCCTCGGCCTGCTCTACGGTCCCCTCGTGGTCACCCTGTTCCTGACCATGTGTGAGCTCTTCGAGATCGACTACAAAGACCGATTGATTCGGGGACGTCGGACCGGGTCGGGAAACAGCACGACCAGCTTGAGCTGGCACGGCTAGGGGAAGATGACGTCGCGCATGGCGTCACTCCCACTCGATGGTGGATGGCGGCTTCGACGAGACGTCGTACACGACCCGATTGATGCCTCGGACTTCGTTGATGATGCGGTTCGACATCCTGGCCAGGACGTCGTACGGCATGTGAAACCAATCCGCAGTCATTCCATCCACCGAAGTCACGGCCCGAATCGCGCACGTCGCCTCGTAGGTTCGCGAATCCCCCATGACGCCCACGCTTTGAATCGGAAGCAGCGCTGCAAACACCTGCCAGATGGCGTGGTCCAGTCCGGCTTCGCTCACTTCTTCCCGGACGATTCGGTCCGCTGACCGCAGCACCGTGAGCCGTTCGGGAGTCACCTCGCCCAAAATACGGATGGCCAAGCCGGGCCCTGGAAACGGGTGTCGGTCCACGACCTCGTCCGGCAGAGCCAGCTCACGGCCGAGGATCCGCACCTCGTCCTTGAACAACTCTCGCAGCGGTTCGATCAGCTTCAAATTCATACGTTCTGGTAGACCACCTACATTGTGGTGGCTCTTGATGGTTGCACTCGGTCCCTTGAAGGACACTGATTCGATGACATCGGGATAAAGTGTCCCCTGTGCAAGCCAAGCTGCTTGCGGCCCAGCTTTCTTCGCCGCGGCGTCGAACACTTCGATGAAGACTCTTCCGATGGCCTTGCGCTTCTCTTCCGGGTCTCGGACGCCGGAAAGCACCTTAAGGAAGTCGTCGGTCGCGTCCACGTATTGAAGGTTCATTCCCATCCGGTCTCGAAAGACGCTCTGCACCTGCTCTGCCTCGCCGGCTCGAAGCAGCCCGTTGTTCACAAAGACCGGTATCAGCTGGGTTCCGATCGCCCGGTGCAGAAGGGCCGCAACCACCGACGAATCGACGCCGCCCGAAAGGCCGCAGATCACGAGGTTGTCCCCCACCCGTCGCCGGATCGTCTCGACCTCCCGCTCGATGAAGGACCCCATGGTCCATTTGGCTCGTACGCCGGCTACCTTGAAGAGAAAGTTGGCCAACAGGTCGGTGCCGCGACTCGTATGGACGACCTCGGGATGAAACTGGAGTCCGTACAGCCGACGTTCATCAGAAGCCACGATGGCCACGTCGCAGCTCGGAGAGGCACCCAACACTTCGAATCCCCTCGGCAATCGCTCTACGTGGTCGCCGTGACTCATCCAAACGTGCAGCGATTCGTTGGCCTGAAATCCGGCGAGCAGGGGACTGGTTGTGGACCCGAGCTTGAGATCAGCTCGTCCATACTCCCGCCGATCCGTAGGTTGCACCTCACCTCCCAGCAGGTGGGACATGAGCTGTAGGCCATAACAAATGCCCAGGATTGGTATCCCGAGCTCGAACAGCCTGGGATCGACACTCGGCGCTCCATCATCATGCACCGAGTTCGGACCCCCGCTGAGCACGATGGCCTTGGGGCGAAAGGATTCTATCTCTTCGATCGAACGGACGCAGGGCCAGATCTCGGAATACACGCGTTGTTCTCGAATCCGGCGCGCGATCAGCTGAGTGTATTGGGAACCGAAGTCCAGCACCAGGACCCTGTCCAACGAATCGGTCATGAAGCTTGGTCGGCTATCACGCGTGGTGGTTGGCGGTCGACTCGGACGTCCAAGGCGACGAAATCGAGTCTCTGAGCGCGAACGCCACGACGTCACCCCAGAGTGTCTCGAACTCGCGTCGTCCAAAGCCGGACCCAGAGGCCAACCAGTCGTAGTGCGGAGGAAAGTGGTCGCGGTCCTCGAAGTGCCCGATCACATCCAGGTGATCCGCCGACGCAGCATGAACCAACTCCCCATGCAGCTGCGACAGGCTCGGGACCACGCCATCGCTCGATAACCACGTCGGAGCGTCCCCGTAGTGGGCGCTGAGCGGGGCTCGGTACGCTTCCGGAAGCTGCGGTCGCCGCCTCGATTGAAACTGGGTCGACAGGGAGTGGAGGAGCGCATACCAGCTGTGCGTGAGCTGAGCATAGGGGTCCAGTCCGGCCCGCCAGGTCGTCCGAATTCCGGGACGCCGCCCTCGAGTCACGACACTGCCATAGCGAACTCCAGGCCGGTCCGGCGTCGTGCGATGAAAGAGCTGCATACGCCTGGGGGTGAGCTGCGGAATCAGGCTGTGGTCGGTCTTCACGTCTGTCAGCAGAGAGGCCAACGCCCTCCGGCGTTCGGGCGAGAAGTCGGAGAGGAGTTCGTTTCCCAACTGGTCCAAGATGTTGCGGTTTAGCCGAAGCACGTCATCGACTCTCGCGAAAACCCCTACGAGCTTGGCCAGAGCCCCGAGCGGAAGCCCTCCGAACCGGAGGCTGTAGGCGGTGGCCAAGGACAGCAGACCCAGAAGACGGTGACCCCGGACGCCCGCGAAGTAGGCGGCGATCGGCGTCCCACGGTACGGGGCGCCGACGCCAACCATGGTTTTGACCTCGCCGATCCGCGGGTCTCGGGGATCTTCATGAGCGAGCAGATACCGGGCGTCCAGAGCACCCGACGAGTGCGCGAAGATGTGTATTGGTCCGCGTGGCGCGGCGTCGTGGATGGCCGCTCGGAGGCGAAGGGCCCGCTGGGCGATGGAAGCCGTGGGAAGCGTGGGTGTACGGTGGACCACCACGTCGGACCTGTGCCGCCGAAAGCACTCGGCCACCCATTCCGCGACGTGCGCGAAATAGGGGATGGATCCGAGTTCAGTGAACCCAAAGAATCCCGGCACGAGGAATACGTGGTGCTGCACGCCCGGGATCGGACCCAATCTCGGGCCATCCCGGCAACCCCGGAGGTGCGTGATGGAGGTAGT
Organism: Myxococcota bacterium; assembly: GCA_050331295.1. Taxonomy (GTDB): domain Bacteria; phylum Myxococcota; class Kuafuiibacteriia; order Kuafuiibacteriales; family Kuafuiibacteriaceae; genus Kuafuiihalomonas. Next base: position 234,320 of record JBHJGZ010000003.1, read on the forward strand.
GCGCATTTCTCCGCACTGATCGGGTTTCACGCCCAATCGAACGGATCGACGGTTGGCGGACCGTATCGCCTTCGGTTGTCTAAGCCCATGGCAATCCGGGAGAAAGTCCGACGCAAAACGCAGGCCGAAGAACGGCTCCGCAAACGGCTCCGCCAGCTTCGTCAGGGCGCAAACCTCTCCCTGGCTCAGTTGGCGGACGAGGCGAACCTTTCGCCCGACGCGGTGGCAAAGATCGAAGCAGGAGAGCGCTCACCGCGGCTCAACACCATCGCGTCGTTGAGCACCGCACTGGGGGTCCGTATCTCCGACCTGGTCGATGAACCGGGTCCGGCGTTGCCGGCCGAGGTGTATGGATTGGTCCAGGCATTGCGAAAGCAGCCGGAAGAAGTGCGCAGCACGGTCCTGCAGATCGCACGGTTGGTGGTGGAGCTTCGCGACGTGCGGGGCAACACACCGGTCAGGACGGCGGCACCCACGACCGCTGCTCTGACCGGATCTCCCGGTCCTGAGGGTGCGACGGGCGGAGCCCCCCTGGAAACGCACCTCATGCGCGGGTAGACCCACCGTCCGTGACATCTTTGATTGGGTCGCCTCCTCGTCTTCGACTGTTCGTATCCGATATGGACTCGACGCTGATCGAGCAGGAGGTCATCGACGAGCTCGCTCGTGAAGCGAATCGATACGAGGAAGTGGCCCAAGTCACCCAAAGGGCCATGGCCGGGGAACTAGACTTCGCACAGGCCCTCCGAGAGCGTGTCTCGATCCTCGAGGGCCTCGACGAAGGAGCGCTGGACCGGGTGCAGTCTCGACTACGGGTCACGCCCGGCACGGACCGCCTGCTCCGGGCTCTACGCACCTGGGACGTCACCACCGCGGTGGTCTCGGGTGGATTCTTGGAGATCGTCGAACCCTTCCGTGAGCGCCTTGGCATGGATCGAGCGGAGGCCAATCGACTCGAGATTCGCAACGGTGAGCTTACAGGACGTCTATCTGGTCCCATCGTGGACCGAGCCCGAAAGGCCGCCTTTCTTCGAGAGCTACAAGACGAGCTCGGTATAGAAAGGGAACAGGTCCTCGCGGTTGGCGATGGGATGAACGATCTCGACATGCTGAAGGCGGCGGGCTTCGGCGTAGCCTTCGATCCCAAACCGGCACTCAGACAGCGGGTTCAGTATAGCGTCGACGAACGTCGACTCGATCTGGTGCTGGAAGCGATCGGCTACTCGAAGCAAGACATCGACGAAGCGTCGAACCAGGCCCTGCCCTGAATCTCAATCGTTTCGGGGCGCACCGAAGAACGGGCCTTCGGCTTGTGACTCCAGCAAGCTCTCCTGAGATGAAAAGCCTCCGTCCGCCTTTCGTCGATACCGCCCGGCGGAGTCCAGGATCCAGGCCTGACGCTCGTCCCGAAACTGAAGGTCGAGTTCCCCCAGGATGCGCTCCCGGAGCGCTTTGTCCTCGACCGGGAAGCACGTCTCCACACGCCTGAATAGATTCCGGTCCATCCAATCCGCGCTGGCCAGATACACTTCGGTGCTGCCTTCGTTGGAAAAGGTGAACACGCGACTGTGTTCGAGAAATCTCCCCACGATTGAGCGCACTTTGATGTTGTCGGAACGTCCGGGCAGCCCCGGCCTCAAACAACACGCACCCCGAACCAGGAGCTCGATCGAAACTCCAGCCTGACTGGCCTCATAAAGCGCTTCGATCACCTTCGGTTCGATGAGAGCATTCATCTTTGCCCGGATGCCCGAAGCCTTTCCAGCCAGAGCATTCTCCGCCTCTCGACGGATTCGCTGCAGAAGAAAAGGATGCAGCCGGAAGGGGGCTTGGATCACCTTCTCGAGGCGAGGCTCCTTTCCAAAACTCGTCAACTCCAAGAATAGCGCCTGGACGTCTCGGCCGATGGCTGAATCTGCGGTGATCAAACCGTAGTCGGTGTAAAGACGCGCCGTCTTGGCATTGTAGTTGCCCGTGCCGAGATGGACGTACCGCCGGATCCCATCGTCCTCTTTGCGAACGATCATCAACATCTTCGCATGAGTCTTGAGGCCGACCACGCCATACACGACCTGAGCACCGGCATCCTGGAGACGCTCGGCAACTTTGATGTTGGCGGCTTCATCGAACCGAGCCAAGAGTTCGACCAAGACGGTCACCTCTTTCCCGTTTTGAGCTGCACGAACCAAGCCTTCCACCAGAGCCGAGTCCGAGTCGGTTCGATACAAGGTCTGCTTGATGGCCAGAGTCTTCGAATCCTCGGATGCTGTGTTCACGAAATCCACGACCGGGAGAAACGACTGATAAGGATGATGAAGGAGGATATCGTGCCGACGGATGAAGTCGAACAAGTGTGTATCGGTTGCCGGCACCGGATTGCAGGGTGTGAATGGGGGATGCTTGAGGTCCGGTCGGTCTACGGCATCGATCAACTGACTCAACCGTTGAAGATTCACGGGGCCTTTCATTCTGTACACGTCGGCTTCACCCAGTCCGAACTGCTGCAACAGGATCTGGAGAGCGTTCTCTGAACAACGATGGTCGACCTCCAGTCTCACCTCGTCTCCGAAACGTCGACTCGGCAACTCGGACGCAACGGCCTGCATCAAGTCCGATTCTTCCTGCAGCTCCAGATCCGAGTTCCGGGTGACCCGGAACGGCCAGCACCCGTTGATCGTCATGCCCGGAAACAACTCGGGCGAGAAAGCCTTGATGACGGAAGCGAGGTACGCAAAGACGAAAGTCCCATCGTCTGAAGGGAGTCGGATCAATCGCGGCAGGACTCGCGGCGCTGGAACGACGGCGAGTCCTTCCGTCGCACCGAACGCATCATCACCGGACAGCGACACCAAGATGTGGAGGCACTTGTTCAACACACGCGGGAACGGATGGCTGGGATCCAACCGGAGGGGACTCAACAGAGGCAGCACGTCGTCCCGAAAAAAACGCTGGAGGTAAGACCGGTCTCGATCCGTCCACTCGATTGACCGTTTGATGAAGATGCCTTGCTGATTCAGCTTGGGGATCAAGTCCTCGAGCAAGATCCGCTGACTATCTGCCACCATGTCATGAGCATGGACGGCAATGTGGTCCAGTACCGCCCGCGGCGACATGCCGTCGGGGCCAGTGGAAAGGGCGTCCGCCTCGAGCTGCTTTTTTTGTCCCGCCACCCGGACCTCGAAAAACTCGTCGAGATTCGAGGCCGCGATACAGAGGAAACGAAAGCGTTCGAGAAGTGGAAGGCTGAGGTCTTCCGCCTGGGCCAAAACTCGCCGATGGAAGGACAGCAAGCTCAGCTCTCGATTCAAGTACTCGCTTGGTACGGCCACGAAGGCCGTCTTGTCCGATTCCGATTTCAGGTCAAACCTGCGCCAACATCATCAGCAATCGGTCCACCAATACCGCTTGCGCGGGATTCAACAATTCCCGGGCTTCGTCCGGGCCCGCGAACCGGACCTCATCCACCTCTGGGAATCGAGCGATCTTTCCCGAACGTCGAGGCCACTCCATTTCGAACAGGTTGCTTCGAAGTTCGGCTGGATCGAGATCGCCTTCGGTCGCGTACGCGTTGATGACCTTCCCACTCTTCAGTCGAACGGATCCGAGATCGAAGAGCTCACCGCGGCACGGAAAGCCCGTTTCTTCTTCGAACTCACGGCGCGCAGCGGTCTCCGCATCCTCGCCGGGTTCGATCAGGCCCTTGGGAATCGTCCAGGCGCCCGAGGAACGTCGTGAAAAGAACGGCCCACCGGGATGGGCGACGAGAACTTCGATGGCCCCACGGCGGCGGCGGAACATCAAGATGCCCGCGCTCTCCTTCACCGGGTCAATGTAGCCGTCGTCTCGCGTTTCGGCCACTCTCGACCGCGCCAAACCCTGACTCGAGGTCCGGTATCTTTCGCGAAAGGAGGCTCGGACCTCGGATGCGCTCGATCCGTCCAAATGCGGGCGTCCAAGGGTACGAACTGGGGCTCCCACGAGCATGACGCATCATTTCCCCCAAGCTAGTGTCCCCTCGTGGCATCTCCCGTCGAGGGGTCTTCGCTCCCTCCTTCACCTCCAGTCCTGCCGAAGCCGGCGGGGTTTCGGTTCTCCGAGACGGACTTCATCTTCCGCGCCCGAGGCCGAGCCGACCATCCAGGCATCTGGATGGAGCGTGACATTGTCACCCACGGTCCCCAGAGATACGCACCCGCGGCGGCGCTCCACAGCTACGGGTTGGGGGTGTTCGAGGGCCTCAAGGCGCGCCGAAGCGCCGATGGTCGCATCCTCGTCTTCCGGGTGCGAGACCACGCCCGACGAATGCAGCAGTCTGCAGCGCGACTCATGCTGCCCAGTGTTCAGCTCGACGACTTCGAATCGGCGGTTACGGCGGTCGTGGCCAGAAACGTCGGTTCGATCCCCGAAGCGGGAGATGGCGCTTTCTATCTGCGACCACTGCTCTTCGCCGTCGACCCTCAGCTGGGTCTGAAGGACCCGGAAGCCTTCGAGTTTCTGGTCTTTGGAGCCCCCGTCAGCACCTTTTTTGGTCCCAAGACCGAGATCCGCCTTCGAATCATGTCCCAATGTCGATGCGCGCCCGGCGGAACGGGCGCGGTCAAGGCGATCGGGAATTACGCGCCTACCCTCGCGATTCGGAAACAGCTTCGAGCGGAGGGGTTCGACGATGGCCTCTATACCGATGCGCAGACCGGCACCTTCGTCACGGAGACCAGCGGGTCCAATGTCTTCGCGCTTCTTTCCGACGGGGAGCTGGTCACACCACCCCTGGACGACCAGGTCCTTCCAGGAATCACCCGGGACTCGGTCTTGCGCCTGGCCCGCGAGGAGCTCGGCCTGCAGGTCACCGAACGTCCGCTCACCGTGGAGGAGTGTCTTCGGGCCCAGGAGATCTTTTGCACCGGTACCGCGTGGTCCGTGAGAAGCGTTTCGGAGCTCGCATGCGGTGAAGCCACCTTCCGTCCGCCGAATCGCGCGCTGGCCCGTCAGTTGCGAGCCTTGGTCGAAGGCATCCAGACGGGCGTTGCGGCAGACCCACGCGGATGGACGACCGCAGTCCCGACCCGAGACGCCCCCCTGGTCGCGGTCCGAGACCGAATCTCTTCCGTCGACGACGAGATTGTGGAGCTTCTCGCGGAACGCCGAAAGCTCAGCCGGACCATGGCCAAAATCAAAGACCCGGCCGGACTGAGGGTTCGAGACGAAGCGCGGGAGCACGAGTTACTCGCTCGTGTCATCAGTCGAGGCCGAGAGCAGGGCGTCGAGGCACACCTGGTGACGCGAGTCTTTCAGGAGATCATCGATGATTCGGTTCGAATCCAGCAAGACTTCCTGCAGGAGACGGTGAACCGCTCGACCGGAGAGCCCGCCGTACTCCGGATCGCGTTTCAGGGCGGCGAGGGCGCTTACAGCCACATCGCGGCGCAAAGGTTCTTTTCCAGCCGGACCGGCGTCGCGTATCGGGGATTCGAAAAGTTCTCCGAGGTGGTGGAGGCGGTGGAACGCGGAGAAGCAGATCGCGCGTTTCTTCCGATTGAGAACACGACGGCTGGTGCGATTCACGAGGTATACGACCTGTTAGCTGGAACAAAGCTCTACATTATCGGCGAGATCAGGCTTAAGGTAGAGCATTGTCTTCTCGGAATGTCCGGCGTCGAGCCCCACGAGATCCGACGAATCATCTCTCATCCGCAAGCCATTTTTCAGTGCAGCAATTTCCTTTCTCATCTGCATGACTGCGAGATCCGCTCGCATGAGGACACCGCGCTTTCGGCGGCCAAAGTGAAAACGGACGGAGACCGGGCCCAAGCAGCCATCGCCAGCGAGGATGCGGGCCGCCTTTTCGGTCTTCACGTGATACAGAAAGGGATCCAGAATCAGGCTACGAACTTCACGCGATTCTTGATCGCGTCCCGGGAACCGCGGGCCGTCGACTTGCGGATCCCCAGCAAGACCTCCCTCATCATGGCCACCGGTCAAAAGGCTGGTTCCCTGGTAGAGGCCCTGCTGGTGTTTCGAGACCGAAATCTCGAGATGACGAAGCTTCAGTCTCGACCCATTCCCAACCAACCTTGGAACGAGATGTTCTATCTAGACTTTCGAGGGAACCTCGCGGACGACAACGTGAAGGGCGCCCTCGAAGACCTGGCCAAAGCGACCTCGTTCATCAAGGTGCTTGGAAGCTACCCCGAAGACGACATCTCTCGGACGGTGCCTCCCCCGAAGGTGCTCGCTCAGGGTGCACGCGCACCCTCTGAACCCGAGGGACCGGCTGCAAGACCGGCTCCTCGGTCGGCCCAGGCCCCGAAGGCTTATCGGCTGGCGAGCCGCGAGCACAAACCGGAGGACACCATCATTCGGATCGGCGACGCCCGCCTGGGCAGCGAGGAATTCGTGGTCATCGCCGGCCCTTGCGCGGTTGAGTCGCTTCCTCAACTCGAAAGCTGTGCCCGCCAGGTGAAGGAGCATGGGGCTCGACTCTTCCGAGGAGGATGCTTCAAGCCCCGAACCTCTCCGTACAGTTTCCAGGGACTCGGTTTTGAAGGACTGGACATGCTGGCCGATGTGGGTCGGCGCTATCAGCTACCCATCGTCACCGAGGTTCTCAGTCCCCAGCACGTAGAGGCCGTAGCGGAAAAGGCCGACGTGCTCCAGATCGGCGCCCGCAACATGCAAAACTTCGTGTTGCTGCGAGAGGTCGGCAAGGTCCCGCGCCCGGTCATGCTGAAACGTGGCATGATGGCGTCGATCGATGAACTTCTCCAGGCTGCCGAATACATCCTGGCGCAAGGCAACCAGCAGGTTTTTCTGTGCGAAAGGGGCATTCGGACCTTCGAGACGGCGACTCGCAACACCTTGGATTTGAGTGCCATCCCGATCCTTCGAAGGAAGACGCACCTGCCCGTGATCGTGGACCCCTCCCACGCGGCAGGGCAGAGAGACCTGGTCCCCCCCCTGGCCCGAGCTTCACGAGCCATCGGTGCTCAAGCCATCATGGTGGAGCTTCATCCAAACCCGGAGGAGGCCTTGAGTGACGGCCCTCAAGCGCTACGGTTCCCGCAGTTCGCGCAGCTGATGAAAGAATTGTCGGGCTGACGCTCAGGTGCGGCCCAATGACTGAAGCCACTCGGACAGATCCGATGGCAAGCTGGCCTGCCAACTCGATTCATCGCCAGCCTCGGGAAGCAACTGACCAAACTCCACCATGTGCTTGGCTGGAAGCTCGGTGAGGTAGACCCACACGAGCTGGGACTCCATGTCCATCGTGCGAGCCAATTCCTCGGCGATTCGGACGGCCAGGCTCCTTCGCTGCACGGCACTTCGACCGTCACGGATGAAACCGTGCACGAAGACGTGGTCGAACCGGAGGGGGCGACCGCCGATGTATACCTTGTCCTTCTGAACTTCGTCGAAGAGCACCTGCGCGAAGTATGGCGGTGCGCCGGTGACCTCATGATGAAGTCGGGTGATGGCATCGGCCATACGAGCTCGGTCATCGTCATCGAGGCGGCCCGAAACGGTAAGGCATCGGTAAGTAGGCATGCTAGACATTGAGTTGCACGTTGGAACTCCGAGGTCAGGTGAGTACGCACGTCCGTTCGAAAGAAGGGAAGTCCACTTCTGATTGCCGCACCCGAGTCGATGTGGGACTTTACCGGGCATGAGCGCATTACCAATCGACATTGGCATTCCGGAAAACAAGCGCATCGAGGTGGTGGAAGGGCTCAGTCGGCTGCTGGCTGATACCTATACACTATATCTCAAGACGCATAACTTTCACTGGAACGTAACTGGGCCCATGTTCAACACCCTTCACGTCATGTTCGAGGAGCAGTACCGAGAGATGTGGGCGGCTGTCGACGAACTGGCGGAACGCATCCGCTCTTTGGGGGCTGTCGCACCCGGCACATACAAGCGCTTCGCGGAGCTCACCTCGATTCCGGAGGCCGAGGGCGTTCCCAGAGCCGAGGAAATGATCAAGCAGCTCGTCCAGGGGCATGAGGCAGTGGTCAAGACCGCGCGCGCCGTCTTCCCGGCCGCCGAGGCCGGAAACGACGAATCGACCGCCGATTTGGTCACCCAGCGGATGAGGGTCCACGAGAAGACCGCCTGGATGCTGCGAAGCTTGTTGGCGTGACGAACGCCCGCTCACGTGCGCGAAGGTGCAGCACGATCGTTCATCCTCACGGCACTCGAATCGCTTCGCCAGATCCAAACCAGCCGTGCGGCTTCACGGAATATGAACAACGTGGCGCCCCATCCCACCGACCTCGGTGAGCAGGTGGGGTCTCGCCCCGTTATCGGGTCGGCCCGGTGGGTCTTGCGGGCCCGCCAAACCCGGTAGCTCGGCGCCGCATCCCGCCGCCGCACTCCGGCCGAAGCGGACCGCAGTTCAGATTGACCTTGGCCTGACGGAGGACCGATGTCAGGCCGTACGAGTGGGAAGAGCCCTGTTCAATGCTGACGACTTCGTCGATATCGGCAAGGCTTTAACGCGTCGTACCCCGAGGCCATAGAATGAAGCCTTTGCTCAAGTTCCTCCACGAAGTCGGCACGGTCGGAGCCATGGGCTCCGTTGTCATTCAATTGGTTTTGTCCATCTGGGCGGCCAATCGGTCGCCCGAGGAGCAGGTCGTTATCCGAAGCGCCATGTTGGTCGTCTGTCGTGGCTTCCTCTTGCCGTCGCTGGTCGTGGTGATGGTGAGCGGACTCCTCAGCATGGGACTACACCGGAGCTTTCACAACGCGGAGTGGGTGTGGATCAAAGCGTTGATGACGCCCCTTGTCCTGGAGGGAACCGTCCTTGCGATCGATGCACCGGCACGCGCGGCGGCCGAACTTTCGGTTCGGGTCGCGGCCGGTGACGTCACGGCAACCGCACCGTTGGCGGAAGCGATGCGCTTGGAGAGCTGGGGGCTTTGGTTGGCGCTCTTGCTCTACACCGCAAACATCGCCTTGTCCGTGTGGCGTCCACGATTCCGGGCGGCCTCGCGAGTCCCCGCCAAGACGTGAATCTCGAGTTTCTCCGTCAGCCCGAGAGCCGTTCCAACTTGGACGCGACACGTTCGAGCCGTCTCGTGACGGACACGACCTGGTCGTCAGAAATCCGGTTGCGACCTTCGCGCCTGATGACGCCATCGCATACCAAGTCCACCAGTCGTCGCGCAGCGGTGACCGTCTCTTCGTCCTCGGGGCCATGTCCCCGCAGCATGAGGGTGCGGCACGCGTATTCCAATCCCCCGTAGAACAGGTCTCGGACGTGTGAGAGTGAGACGTCGCGCCTCAACTCACGGCTCTTGACCCCTTGGCGGAATACGCCATCGAACACGGCTACGTAGTTCTTGTTGTACTCGAAAAACTCCGATCCCTCATAGCCTTCGATGGTCCGGGCCGTTCCCGCGGCGAGCTCGATGATCCGCCATTCACCGAGACAGCTGATGAGATGATGCCGAGCCAAGAACTCGAGTTGCACCCGGAGGTCTTGCATGCCCTCCACACCCGCAGCGGCTCTTTGGGTGAGGCGTGCATAAAACGCACCGGTTACCGCCCGCACCAGAGCCTCCTTCCCTGGAAAGTAGAGATAGATCGTACCCTCGGCCATTTTGGCCCGGCGCGCGATCTCGGCCATGCGGGCCCCGTCGAAACCACGCTCCATGAACACTTCATGGGCAGCCGCTACGATGGCTCGCTCACGCTGTTGGACCCGCTCTCGCCGGGTTGGGGACGGATTCTTCATCCAGGCAATCGGTGAGGTTGACTCATTTTAAATGAGCGCATCTCATTGTCAACATGAGCGAGAGGGTGGTTCGCATCGGCGGCGCGCTGGGGTTCTGGGGAGAGCTTTCCCATGGGCCAGAGCAACTGCTGGCAGCGGGCGTGGACTATCTCGTGTTCGATTACTTGGCCGAAATCACGATGTCGATCATGGCTCGTGCTCGGGCGAGCCAGCCCGATCTCGGCTATGCAACCGACTTCATCGGTCTCTTGAAACACAACTTGCAGTCAATCCAGAGGCGCGGAGTCAAGGTGATTTCCAGTGCGGGAGGCATCAATCCTCGGTCGTGCGCAGCCGCCATTCGTCGAGTGCTCGCTGACGCCGACGTGGATCTCACGGTCGCGGTCGTGACGGGGGATGACCTCATCGACCGTGTGGAGGACCTCTCCACCTCGAACTTGCGCGAGATGGATTCCAGAGAACCTCTGCCCCCGGTCGCTCACATCGTGAGCGTCAACGCGTACCTCGGTGCCTTCCCGGTCGCAAAGGCATTGAAGGAAGGCGCCGACATCGTGGTGACTGGCCGCGTGGCCGACAGCGCCCTGGTGCTGGGTCCCTGCATCCACGAATTTGGATGGAAGGCCGAGGATGTCAACGAACTCGCAGGCGCGAGCGTCGCGGGTCACGTCCTGGAGTGCAGCACACAAGCCACCGGTGGAAACTTCACCGACTGGAGGGCGGTGGCCCACGAGCTTCAAGAGATCGGCTACCCGATCGCCGAGATTTCGGGGGATGGCACGTTCGTGTGTACGAAGCCGGAGGACACAGGCGGTCGGGTCACTATCGCCACCGTCAGCGAGCAACTGCTCTATGAGATCGATGATCCGCAAGCCTACATCCTTCCCGATGTGATCTGTGACTTTGCTGGCATCGAATTGACCCAAGTCGGACCGGACCGAGTGCAGGTACGTGGCGTGTGTGGTCGCCCTCCGTCTACCTCGTACAAGGTGAGTGCGACCTATGCGGATGGGTTCCGCGGGGGCGACGTGGTGTTCTTTTATGGCGACGACGCGGGTGAAAAGGCGCGTGTCTTCGCGCAGGCCGCCATTCAACAGGCCGAAGCTCATCTTGCTCGGCGAGGACTCGGTCCACTCACCGAGACGTTCGTGGAAGTCGTCGGCGATGCGAGTCACTTTGGTGACTCCCCCAGCTCGGGAGGTTCGCGGGAAGTCGCATTGAAAATCGCCGCCAAACACCCTGATCCCAAGGGCGTCCAGACATTGCTCCAGGCGGTGGTGGGTTCGGCGCTTCGTGCGCCTCCAGGCCTCGCCGCCTTTGCCGGGGGTCGCCCGAGACCTTCTCCGGTCGTGCGGCTCTTCTCATTTCTGCATCCCAAGGACGCGATCTCGGTGCGGGTCGAGTTCAACGGGCGCGTCGTACCGGTGGAGATTCCAACCGGTCGACCGTTCGACCCCGAAACGATCCAACGACCTCCTCCCCCCGCGGCGGTGTCCCCGACGGAAGCAACGGTTACGGTTCCGCTGGTCGAGCTGGCCTGGGGCCGCAGCGGGGACAAAGGAAACCACGCCAACATCGGCATCATCGCCCGACGCCCCGAACATCTTCCTTGGATTTGGGCTTCCTTGACCGAAGAGGTGGTCGCTCATCGCTTTCGTCACTTTCTCAGCGGACCCGTACATCGCTATGCTCTACCCGGCATTCATGCGGTGAACTTCGTCCTGCGTGACGTGTTGGGCGGAGGCGGAGTCGCAAGTCTCCGAAACGATCCGCAGGGCAAGAGTTATGCTCAAATCCTGCTCTCGCATCCCATCCGCGTGCCGGCGTCCATGGCAGCGGCCGGAAATTTAAGCCTTCTCTGACTGGATGCTTCGACGAGGAGCCTCGCATGCCCAACTTCAAGTCACGGATCTCCAAGTCATCGAAAACGTACGAGCAGAACCGGATGATGATGCTCGAACGAGTGACCCGATTGAGAGGCCTCGAGGACCGGGCCAAGTCGGCGTCGGACAAACGCAAGCCAGTGTTCGAAAAGCGGGGACAGCTCACACCTCGGGAGCGGGTTGTCCGCCTCTTGGATCCGGGCATGCCATTTTTGAGGCTTCACAGCCTCGCCAACTATCTGCTGGACGATCCCAATCCTGAGACCAGCATCCCGGGCGGAAGCATCCTGCTGGGCATCGGTTTCGTATCCGGGGTTCGATGCCTCATCTGGGCGGACGACAGCGGGATCCGGGCCGGTGCCGCCACCACCGGAGGCCTCGAAGCGCTATTGAGCGCATTGGACATCGCCGAGGCTCAGAAGCTACCCGTGGTACATCTCGTCGAGAGTGCGGGTGCGAACCTGTTGGAGTACCGAGTAGAACTTTGGGCCCGCGGGGGGGCGGTGTTCTTCAAGCTGGCTCGACTGAGCGCCGCCGGCATTCCGACCCTCGCCGTCCTTCACGGCCCTTCAACGGCCGGCGGCGCCTACATGCCGGGGATGTCGGATTACGTCGTCGGTGTGAAGGCGAACGGAATGGCGGCTCTCGCCGGCGCGGCTCTGGTCCGAGCAGCGACTGGGGAGATCGCGGAGGAACGGGCACTTGGAGGCTCTGAGATGCACGCAACTGTATCTGGCCTCGTCGAGTATCTCGCGGAAGACGACAGCCATGCCCTCACCATCGCACGCGATATCGTGGCGCGCTTGGGCTGGAACGACCATGTCGTCGCGGTACGCCCGAGACTCGGTGAGCTGGCTCCCGGCCTATCTGAGGGTGCGCCGCCGCTCTACGATCCCGATGAGTTGGCCGGCGTGGTTCCGGTCGATTACCGAAAGCCATATGACGTTCGCGAAGTGTTGATCCGGGTCGTGGACGGGTCGGAGTTCTCCGAGTTCAAGCCGAGATACGGGAACGCCACGGTTTGCGTGAAGACGAAGGTGATGGGGATGGCGTGCGGAGTCGTCGGGAACAACGGGCCCATCGACCCGGATGGCGCCGCGAAAGGAGCTCAGTTTTTTCAGCTGTGCGACCAGTCCAACATCCCCATCATCTTCTTGAACAACATCACGGGCTACATGGTCGGCACGGAGTATGAGCGAGCCGGAATGATCAAGCACGGTGCCAAGATGATTCAGGCAGTGAGCAACGTGCGGGTACCACGGATCGCGTTGTACATAGGAGCCAGCTACGGAGCTGGAAACTATGGCATGAGCGGCTATGCGTTCCGGCCGGACTTTCTCTTTGCGTGGCCCATTGCAGCGACCGGTGTCATGGGGGGAGAGCAGGCGGCGGAGGCCATGGCCCTGGTCGCCGAATCGATCGCGACCCGCAAGGGCCAAACCATCCCTGCAGAGGCACTTCAGGCCCAAAAAGAGGCCATTCGCGCCGACTTCCACCGACAAGAAGATGCGTTCTACACGTCGGGTCGCGTTCTCGACCATGGCGTCATCGACCCGCGGGACACCCGCCGTGTGTTGGGTTTCGCCCTCGAAACATGCCTCGAGGCTCGACGTCGACAACTCCAGCCCAACAGCTTCGGGGTTGCGAGAATGTGAGGGAACATTGGTATCGCGCTCCAATCCGTTGAAGTCGGTCCTGGTCGCCAACCGCGGTGAAATTGCTCTGCGCATCGTAAAGACAGCTCGGGCCATGGGCCTTCGGACGGTTGCCGTGTATTCGGAAGCGGACGCCGACGCCCCGCACGTTCGAGCCGCTGACGATGCCCGGTATCTCGGACCGAGTCCCGTTGCTGAATCCTATCTGTCGATACCCTCCGTGCTCGATGCCGCACGAGCTGCCCAGGTCGACGCCGTGCATCCCGGCTACGGCTTCCTGTCGGAGAACGCCGACTTCGTGCGAGCGGTCGAAGACGCGGGACTGGTGTTCATAGGTCCTTCAGCCGGCGCGGTCGAAATCATGGGCGACAAGGCCAAGGCAAAGAGAAGAATGGTCGCAGCGGGCGTCCCGTGTCTTCCCGGATACGAAGGGGACGACCAGTCGGATCATCGGCTCGCCACTGCTGCCGATCAAATCGGCTTTCCGGTGATGGTCAAAGCGGCGGCAGGAGGCGGAGGTCGAGGCATGCGCCGGGTCGAGCATCACGTAGAGCTCGCCGACGCTCTGACTTTGGCTCGTGCGGAGGGGAAGAACGCGTTCGGATCCGACAAGCTCATCATCGAGAAAGCCGTGACGAAGGCTCGACACGTCGAGATTCAGGTCATGGCCGATGCCTACGGCCACACGATTCATCTGGGGGAACGCGACTGCTCGGTTCAGCGCCGCCATCAAAAGCTTATCGAAGAAGCGCCCAGTCCAGCGCTCTCCTCGGAACTTCGGCAGCGGATGGGCGCCGCGGCGGTCACGGCGGCACGCGCCGTCGACTACCGGAACGCGGGCACGGTGGAATTCCTCTTGGACGGTGACGAATCCTTTTACTTCTTGGAGATGAACACGCGCCTTCAGGTCGAGCATCCAACGACGGAGATGGTGACCGGCCTGGACCTTGTGGAGCTCCAAATTCGCATCGCCTCGGGAGAGCCCCTAACCATTCGTCAATCAGACGTACGCCTCGAGGGGTCCGCCATCGAAGCTCGGCTCTACGCGGAAAATCCATCCCAGGACTTTCGGCCCAGCACCGGACCGGTACGCCTCTGGCTGCCGCCGCCCACGGGCCCGGGGATCCGGGTCGATTCGGGGACCCGGACTGGATGCACCATCTCACCCCACTATGACGCCATGCTGGCCAAGGTCGTGGCCCATGGTGGCGACCGAGACGAAGCACGGCGACGCTTGATCTGCGCCCTCGATCAGGCGGTGCTGTTCGGAGTCTCCACGAACCGGGACTTTCTGATCCGATGTTTGCGGTCGGAAGTCTTCGCTCGAGGTCATGCGACGACCTGTTTCATCGAGGAGGTCTTCGGTGAAGCCGGAACGGCCGAACCCCCACCCAGTCCCGAGATACTCGCCATCGGTGCGGTGGCCCAACACGTCTTCGACCGGGAAGATGCAGCGCACCGTTCGGTCGGCGTCCATCCCGAGCTTCTCGAGTGGTCGAGCAGCGGGCCATTGATGTCCGTCGTGACCTATCGGGTCGACGGCACGACCGTCATGATCCGGGTCGAGAGTCGGGATGTCGACCGCTTCGTCGCGCACGTAGACGATGTTTGCGTGAAGCTTCGCGTCATCCACCGCCAAGGAGCACGTTGGCGCGTCGAAACCGACGGCGGAGTACGGAGTCCGATTATCCATCGCCACGGCATGCGCTGCTTGGACATCGCCGTCGAAGGTCGCTCATGTACGGTGCAGGACCTGACCGCTCTGCGGACCGATGCGGATTCAGCGGGCAGCGGTCTCGTGACCGCGCCCATGCACGGCAAGCTGACGCAGGTGTTGGTGACGGTGGGACAGACCGTCTCGGCCGGAGATCGCCTCGCGGTCTTGGAAGCCATGAAGATGCATCTCGAGATCATGGCCGAAATCGCTGGCAGGGTCTCCGGCATCGTCGCCGCTCCCGGCGACCAGCTCGCGGCCCACGATCCCATCATGGAACTCGACCCATGCTGACGTCTCCGTCCTCCCATGTTGCATTCGCGAACCACGTCCACCGTCACCGATCGTGCATGTGGGAACGATTGGAGGTCCAACGCCCGTAACGTCCAAAAGGACGAACCTTTTGAATGGAAGCGGCACGCAGACTGCAGCGCGAACCGCAGGAGGTTCTCTATGAACATCGACCGATTCGTCTTCGCGTTTGCTGGAGCGATGATTCTCATCAGCTTGCTGCTGACGTACACCGTTCACATCGCGTGGGTAGCCCTCACGATCTTCGTGGGTGCCAACATGCTGCAGGCGGCTTTCACCCGATTCTGTCCGCTCGCGTGGGTCCTGAAAAAGACCGGTTTGAAGCCGGGCCCTGCGTTTGGCTGAGATGGGATTGGTCCATCAGAAGCTGTAACGCATCCGACCGTAAACGCTCGTGTTGCGCTCGAGCTGACCAAAGAAGGTGAAGTCGTCGCGCCCGAAAAGCACGATGCCCCCGACCACGGCCTCCAGCGCCTCCGTCAACTTGTAGCTGATGCTGGGTCGGAGATGCGCATCCACATCGGACGGGGAAGCGAAGCCAAACAACGAGAACCTGAGATTGTCGGAGAGCAACAGGTAAGTCACGCGGGTCGTGACGACATGGCGAAGGCGGTCCGGCTCGACTTCTGGAAACGGGCTGTTTTCGATGAGTGCGTCATGGTTGAGGGTCCACTCGATAAAGTACTGAAACGAGACCGTAAACTTCGGCAGGACCTCGAATTCATACCCTGCCAAACCTCGAAATTGGGAGTTCGGAACGAAGGGGTCGGTACCTGGTGCATCGTCGACCGAGTGATAGTAAGACGTCTCGAGGCTCAAGACTCCTCCGAAGAGCAGACCGCGGAGACTCGCTCCGGGCGCCACCAGGCGGGTGTGGGTGAGCTGTTCAGAGACCGGATCGAAGGCCAGAGGCTGTTTGAAGAACCCCACGTACGCGTAGAGCGCCCATTCCCAACCGGAGACATTTCCATAGATGCGCGCGGCAAATTCACCATTCTCCAGGTCCTTCTCGGGAAGGACCGACTCGACCGGCGTGACCTCCGACGAAGGGCCTACGAGTTCCGCGCGGGGCGGCAGGAAGAAGGACAGCCGCTCGCCGGAGATGAAGACGTCTGGAGCGAATATCGGCGTCCACACGAAATCGAGGCTGACGCCTCGAAAGAAAACACTGGCCTTCAAGGAGTCGGACGGAGCCTTCAAGAACTCGTCGCTTCGTCCCAGGAAGAAGGACTGAAAGTCTTTGGGGAAGAGATCGTTCAAGAACAGGAAGTCGCCGGTTCCCCAGGTCAATATCTGGCGTCCGGCCCGGACGCTGAAGTGCAGTCCAACTGAATAGTCGACCCAGATCTCCCGCAGGTCGAGCCGGGCCTCTTCGGCGACCGCATCTCCGATGAAGTCGAGTTTGAGCCGGCCCTTGGCAGCGCCGCGCTCCGCCCCTACTTCCAACCGCCCGCGCGCCTCACCCAGCAAGAAATCGTCGGAGCTCTGGTCGTCCTCGACCACTCGACTGCTCGCCGCAGCTTCGGCAAAGCCGTGTAACCGAAGCCGAACGCCCAATGGCATGGCCGCCTCATCCGACGGCGTGGCGCTCTCAGGATCTCCGAAATCGCCAAACGCGTCCCACTCATCTGAAGCACCTGCGTTCAGAAGTTCGGTGGCGGTACTGGTTCCGGTCTGGCCGACCCAAGTTCCCCAGAGCCACATGAAGGCACACGCTACCGGATCTGAAACCATTGGGCGGGAGGATTTCTGAGCGAACGCTCGACGAAGACATCTTCGGGGACACCGATATCGAAGGTCAGCTTCCCAAACGCCGCCAGGGTGTAAGCTCCGGTCCTCAGGTCGCTGACTTTCATCCGCGTTATCGTAGGATGACCGTCGACCACCTCGATTTGCGCTGCTTCAATCTTTCGAATTTCACGACCCTTGTCGTCGAAGTACACAATCTCCTCCGGTAGGCTGTCGCTTCGTCGAATTCGGGCCCGATACCGGGCGAATTCGACGCTGCCTGGGTCCTTCGGACGACTTTCCAAGATCCAATGGCTCTCGGTTTCGTCGACCAATCTATGCGTATCCTCATGAGGACTGCGCCCTGAGATGTCCTCATAGTAGAGATGGCTCCCCACGAAGCTGGTCCGCTCATCGCTGGCAGCGATGCGCTTGACGAGGTCCAGAGCTGGTAGGTAGAGCCAACGGTCGTCGTCTCCACGAGGTTTCTTGTGAACCAGAAATACGGTATCTCGCACGTCGGCTGGTCGTTCGAACCGGACCAGAAAGTTTTGTTCGCCCCCTTCTTCGAGGTCCCGCCGGACCACGACGAACTGCCGCTGCATCTTCCGTCCCCGAGAATCGACGATCAGCAACCGAACCTGAGCACGTCCGTCATTTGCAGCGTAGTACTGGGCGTGGCTTGCGGCATCCGCCACGGCTAGGGGCTCCGGGGTCGATGCGGAAAGCGTGGATATCAAGACAATGTTCTGCACAAGCTGAAGCATTTTGTTGTTCTCCCTATGGAATGAGTCGAGCGGCTCAGGTCGAGGGAACCGGAGCGGATAGGTTGCTTGTTCCCCGGGCGAAGGCGATTCGCAGGACCGCGGGTAGAAGGACCAGTGTGATCATGCCAGAGATGGCCATGATGGCCGCCATCAGGACGCCGACCGTGTTGTACGGAACGAGCGGCGCAAAGAGGAGAGGGATGAAGCCAAGCGCGATCACCACCGCGTTTCGAGCAATGGCTCGACCCGGCTCTTCGAACATCTGGGGCAGGGCGGCACGCCAGCTTCCGTGTTCACGGGCGAGCTGTCGACTCCGTTCCAGGAAGTGGATGGCGAAGTCCACGGAGAGGCCAAGACTCAGGGAGGAGAGGACTGCTACCGGCATGTCATAGTCCTTCCCGATGACGCCGGTGAGGCCATAAATGATGACGATGGTGAAGACCAACGGGATCATCGAAAGCAGGCCAAAGAGCAGCGAACGAAAGAGGATCACCATCATCAGGAACACGACGGCAAAAGCGCCGAGCAAGCTCTCGAGCATGCCTTTCACCATCTTCTCCTGCCAAACGACGTTGATGTAGGTCAGCCCGGCCCAGTCGACATCCACCGGTTCCGGCGCAGGATGCGCTTCGATGTATTCCTGAACCCGGTCGCGCACCGCGACCATGTCCTGATTGTCACCGCTCCTCAGCTGGAACCACACCACCGCGGACCGAAAGTCGGGTGTCACGACGTGAAACAGATCCTGTGGCCGGTGAGAGCTTTGATAAGTCAGAAGGGTCTGAGCCACGCCCTGCGGTGATTCGGGAATGCGGAAGGCTTCGGGGTCGCCGCCCTTGAGTTCTCGGTGAACGGTCTTGACCACATCTGGAAGGGCGGTCGTCTTTCCGACCAGGTGGCTCTCCTGTGCATGAGCTTGGATACCCTGGATCCAGGCTAGCCATCTGGGATCTTGAAAGACCTTCGAATTGACCCGAGTTTGGTCAAGAGCCTCGAGTGCAGCCATCCACGCATCCTCACCCTTCGGATCCTCGAAGCTCTTCTCATCCAGGGCGCCCACGAGGTCTTCTGGCTCGGACGCAATCAAGGCCTCGAACTCCGCCCGACGATCCACCTCCTTCACCTTCGCCACGGCTCGCCGGGCCACTTCGATGGGGTCGGCTGCTTCGGATTTCGGCTCCAGAACCAGGTACGCTGGATAGGTTCCGGCGAGCGCCTGATTCAGAAGGCTATCGGCGATTCGAATCGGGTGGCTGGACTGAAACCACCGGACCGGATTGTCGTTGATGTGAATGAGGGAGATGCCGTACGCGCCCGCACTCAACAACACCGCGGCGACCGCGACCACCGGCCGAGAGAAGCCGAGGCTGAACCTTCCGAGTGAGCGGACGCCCCAAGACAAGGGGCCCGTCGAGGGTTCGGTCTGAGCCTTGGCGACCAAGGATTCGAGTCGGCGCGGACTCAAGCTCACGACATAAGCCGGAATGAAGAGAATGGTGAGGACGAAGGCCAAGCCGATCCCAAAGGCGACAAAGCCACCGAACACCTGCACTGGCGGAATCGGCGTGATGAGGAGAGACGCAAAGCCAGCAGCGGAGGTCAAAGAGGTGTACAGCATCGGCATGAACAAGTGGCCAACGACCTCTTGAATCGTCGCTCGTGCGTTTCTCGTCTTCGGATAGAGGTCCGCAAACTCCGACAAAATGTGCACGGAGTCGACCACCGCGATCGGCATCAGGAAGATGGGGATCATCGAGCTCATGATGTGAACCGTGAACCCCATACCGATGAGCGCACCCATGGTGATGATCACCGTCGCCATCGCCACCACCATGGGCGAGACGATGAGAGCGAAGCTCCGAAAAAAGAGCCACATCAAGAGCATGATCACTACAGCGGCAAGCGGCGCCGAGATCGCCATCTGCTTGAACATCTCGAATCCAAAGGTGTCTTCGGCTACCGGAAGTCCGGCGAAATGATAGTTCTCGGGTCCATCGAGTTCCTGGATGATGCCCTCAATCTCCTGAGACACCCGATGGCTCAGACTCTTCTCACGAACCGGGATGAACAGCGCCAAACTCTTCCCGTCTTCTGAAACGATCGTTCCATCCAACATCGGAAGCCGCTTGGCCGAGTCCCGAACCGCATCCGCCTCGGCTTGATCGCCGGGGGGCCCCTCGAGCAACCAGTTGAAGCTGACCGCGCCTGGTCCCGCTTCTCGAATATCGTCGACGTGGGCGGGCCCGAGGATGTCGGTCGAGACCACGCCTTCGATCCCCTCGACCCGCTTTGACAGCTGATAGATGCGCGCCAACGACTCGGGATTGAAAACGCCCTGAGGGTGTTCCGGTCGTTCGACACCTACGACCACCATATCGTGAAGGTCGAATTTCCGTTTGACGTCGTTGTGGAAGACGCGAGCCGGCTCGTCGGCCGCGAGCATGTTTTCGGGATCCGTATCTATCTTGACCCCGCCAATGAGGCCTCCAATCCCGACCACCAAGACCGCGAGCCCGGAGAAGATGGCCTTCGGATGCGAAACCGGAAGAGCGCTCCATGCCGACTTCATGTTGCATCACTCATATTCCCATATGCGCATATCCTCAAGTATTGATTTCACGTCAGAGCTCCTGATAATCTGCGCCGATGCCGCGTTCACCCCAAAAAAGGCCGATGCCGCCCGGAGGCTTCGAGTCCATAAGCCAGCGGTTTCGGGTGCTTTCGGACCCGACCCGTCTCCACATCCTCTACGAACTCGTTCAGGGGCCGCGAACGGTGTCAGAGCTTACGGAGGCGGTGAGTGCGAGTCAGCCCAACGTCTCGCGTCACCTTTCCACTCTTCTCAGGGAGGGTCTGGTGACTCGAGAACGACACGGTAGCTTCGTTACCTATGCGGTGGCCGACCCGAGCGTATACAAGCTCTGCGAGCTTGTATGCGGCAGCATCCAGAAGAGCATCGACGCTCAGCAGCGGGCGCTCACGGGTTGACGACCGTCGAGGCCATGGCCCACGCGAGGGACCCTCGCGGCCGAGCATCAAAGCACAGCGCTCGCGCTCCCGGAATGCGAACGATAGTAGGAATCAAGACCTAAGTATCTGAAATGATTGACTATTTGTCGGGAAGGGCGTTCGGTGCGCCCCGCTGAGGGTCGTGTGCCGGACGAAGCAGACGACCTCCGAAGGAGAAAGACATGCTGAGCATTCAACAAGGACAGTGCGGAACTTGCGTTCATTTTGGAGTTGGCGAGCAGCGGCCCGACCTTCCCCGCGAAGAGGATCGTGTGCTTCAGGTCATTCAACCCTGTGTACATCCAAGCCACGTGCCCATGAGTCTGAAGGTCACCCCGATCAGCGGCTGCGCCGACTATGTCGCGCCCGTGGCCCAAGCTTGACGATGAACCTCGTGACCGGGGTGTTCTGAGTTCGGAGCACTCCGGTCCCGCCTGAACGATCCTCGACCGGGTCGACTACGGCGCAGCAGCCATCTGCTGCGACCCGACTACTTGACCACCGTTTGACCGCTGCTTTTCCCTCTGCGGCGAATGAACGCTCCACGATGGATTCTTCCCGGACTCCTCAGCCTGGCTCAGGTTTCCTGCGGATCCGATGAGGTCTCGCTGGGCCAGCGCACCAGTGCGCTGTGTCCCGGAATCATCGGCATGGAAGCCATCGCCTGGGACTACTACAACGGGCTGCTCGTCACCGACGCCACCGTGCTCCCCCCTCCGATCCCTCCGCCCGGCGGAACCTTCACGCATACCGATTTTCCGCTGCTTGGCTTCATCTATCCGCCGGGCTGGACGCCGGAAGAACTGAGAGGATTTGGCACCACGGGGGTGAATCTGCTGCGGAACGATGCCGGGGCCATCTGGCGATATGCCTCATTTACGGCGAATGGGACCGCCGACGTGCGTATCGTTCGAGACCAAGAGCTCAATAGGGCGATCGAGTTCTTCGGAGCAGTCGGTCCATTCCAGACGGTCTGCATCAATGAAGGCACTGTGGAGCAGGCTCCCGGTACGGGAATCGTCAGCAGCTTCTCGAACATCTTGGTTCGGGATCCGGACCGAACGATGCTCGCGACCGCATCGGTCACCACCGTTCCAGGACTGTTGCAATCCAGCATCTTTGTCCGGCTGATCTCTTCCGCCTCCCGCGAGTTCCCGGAGCGACTGCTCGACACCTTCATGGCCATCGACTGGCAAATGCTCTTGGGTGAGCGCGTCTCCAGCGACCGAGACGGCGACGGCTGGTTGGACCAATTCGACCGGGCGCCCGACGATCCCAATGTTCACTGACCATCCAGGCGGCTAGGGAGCACACGGCTTCGAAGCGACCACTGACCGCGTCCACTTCCACTCCCGAACCTGACCCCTGCCGGAAGCACGGGCATGCAGCGTCTCGCCGGTCCGCCAGTACTCGATGCGGGTCGGCCAGTCGTGGGCCGGGTTCTCGAAAGCGATTCGCCGTTCTCCGACCTCAGTCATGGGGAATTCGATGAGCGCCGGGCCGACCTGGTTCGGGTCGCGGTTCGGGGTTGGGTTCTCGGTCGGATTCGCGACGAAGACGGGACCACCGGCTCGGAATTCCACCGTCATGTCTTCGGAAAAAACGGTCTGACCGTCTCGGATCATGCACCCGCGTCCATCCAGTCGGTCGCCGACCCAGCGCCAGTGCTCTTCGTGGGTCTTGTCCCCGACCGTCCGACCCCAAGACCCTGCGAGCCAATCCAAATTCGCGCCCGTCGTAGCGCACGCCACGACCTGCATCAGGTGAAAGGTCAGCGCCAGGAGGACACACAACCGATTCTTCCTCACAAAGTGGTGTGCCTCCCTCGCCAGCCGTGCCTCTGGCGAGCACAATGATGGTCTCCGCAACATCATCCTTCCTTACTTCGCCGTAGCCGCCACCCCGCGAAATCTGGAGGCGGCACGTATCGTCTTCCTCACGGAGGAAGAGATCGTCAAGATTGCCGCCGGCGCTTGCGACCCCGAAATCCTGGCCAAGCACTGGCTGCTCCTCATCATGGGTGCACTCGGCCTTCATCTGATGGAGCGTCGAACCGAGTAGCCCAACACCTTGGGCAGGCATATCCTCGAAAGACCCGTCGAAGAGCTGAATCCCGATTCAATCCGTGAAAGCATAGAGTCCGACAATCCTCTCGATTGTGCATGTAAGCATGCCAGCTACCGCGCGGGCCCTTTGTGTTGCGAGATATGCCTGACTCAGTTCCAGCTCGAACCCAACATATGCTTGGTCGTCGTAGCGCCGGCGCAGATAGGTGGCGAGCCCATCTGCAGCACCACGGTAGGGTTGATTCAGTCGAACGCGAAGACCCGGACGCCCGAGGCGCAGCTCCCGTTTCCACTGGAGCGCGAGCCGTCGCTCGTGGCGCCGTGCTGGGTCGTAGAGAAGTCCGATGTCGAATCGTCGATCTCGCCCTCGAAGCCAAGGGGTGAAACTGTGGACTGCGATGTGGACAGTCGGTCCCATGGCCGAATCGCGGGTCACGACCGATCGCTCGACGTTTGTGCGGTGCGGCCAATAGTGACGCTTGAGGATCTGGGCTCGATCACTCCGGCCCAGACTCCGCGTGAACTCCGAAAAGAGTCGCGGATGATGGAGAGAGCGGTTGGTGTCCACCACCAATCGGCTGATGGCGGTCGCGTGCAGTCGAACCGAAAGAAGGCGAGCCACCACTCGAGCCACGCCTAAGGCTCCCGGATCCCAGCCCCGATGGCTCGTGAGGGCGCGCTGGGCCGCACGGGTTGAAAAGACCTGGTGAAGCCCAGTCGGAATCCGATTCCCACCATGCTCGCAACTGACGACGTACACCGGGTCAGGAAGGATCAAAGACACGGTTAGCAGGCAACCCGATGGCCAGCTCCCTGTACGTCGTTCGCAGTTCTTCACGCGCGGGCCGTCCGCCGAGCGACTGGAGCACTCGGTTCGCCAAGCATCCGCTTCGTTCATAGGCCCTCCAGAAGCTGTCGGCCGGGCCCGCTTCCGGTTTCACGAAAGATTCCTTGAGATAGAGCCAAACGTCGCGAAGCTTAGCCCGTCCCGGATCGGGGTAGCCTAGGGCGTCCAGATACCGCCGCTGGTCGATGACCGCATCATCACCACGCGTGATGGCTTGGTCCAGGACGGCAACCAACGCCGCTCCGTCCCACTGCTTTTGCATCTGGGCTCCACACGTGTGCTCCTCGTACAATGACCTTACCGCGGATACGACCGCCTGCACGACGGCAAGATCGGTCTGAGCGGCTTCTTGAGTATCGAGAATCCGAATTTCGATGGCCATGCGGTCGAAGCGCGCGATGCACCCGCGGGCATTGACCCATTCGTGTCTGAGTACCCCCTCGGGATCATGCGGCTTTAGGTCTCGGTAGATGCCGGCCAATAGACCATCTTCATATTCGGCACGCGTGTAGACGGGTTCCGGAACAACTCTTCCCGTAACCGACGGGATCGCCCGTGCGTTGTCGCGATAGACGTCGAGTCGATAGTCGAGCTTTGTCTGGCGACGTCCGTCGGCTATCGGGGTGCTCGCGGCCAACCCAGGAAAGAGAGGAAGCGCCATTCGAATAGCCGCATGGAGACGTCCGAACTCGGCGTCGTTTGAGAACGGGAGATTGACATGGATACTCTGAAGATTTCCCCAACCGTGACCCTTGCACCCGAAGATGCGGTCGAAGGTCCGATAGATGACGTCGTTTTCGTGTGGCCAGAGCCGAACCTCCGCTTGGGGATCCATCCAAGGGTGCATCCCGGTGGGTAGAAGACAGCAGCCGAGAGCGGAGAGCACGCGGTTCGCTTCCTTGACCTGGTCCGTGAAGAGGTCGGCGAGACCATCCAGCTGCGGGGATGGACCGTTGGTCTTGAATTCGATCACGTGTAGCGCGAGCTCGTTGGACCAAGCGGCCTCTCCCCGTTCGACTTGGCTCGTAGCGGATCCTGCGACCGCCTCGAGAAGATGGTCGACGACAGGACGAACGTCGAGCGACTCACGATCGACAATCATGTATTCAATCTCGATCCCAAAGCCTGCGAACACACCGAGCGGCTCCCGGTCCTCTTCTGGCTTCGTCACTTCACTCCCTCCCCGCGCACGCGCTGGTCGAGACGGTTCAGAAAATACCTCATCACCGCCATGTACAGCTCATCCTTGAGTACAAGGTCCTCGTATCCAGCATCGATGTTCGGGTTGTCGTTGATCTCCATGACCAGAAACTCACCCTCCACTTCCTTGATGTCGACGCCGTACAGACCGTGCCCAACGGCCGAGGCGACCTGCGTCCCCAGTTCCAAGACCCGTTCGGGAGCCTCGTTGACCCTCAACGTTTCCACTTTGCCGTAGCGTCGAGCGGTCACCCCCTCGCTCTTCTGAATCTGCCAGTGCCCTTTCGCCATGTGGTATCGACAAACGTAAAGCGCCTGACCGTCGAGAACGCCCACGCGCCAGTCGAACTCCGAAGGGACATACTTTTGGGCGACAACGAGCTCCGACTGCTCGAAAAACTGATTCAGCCGGGCTCGCAGTTCGGCTTGGTTGTCCGCCTTGACGACGCCGGCCGAAAACGAGCTATCGGGCCGCTTAAGGACGACCGGCAGACCGAGGTTCGGAACGATGTCGCCGACGTTGTCGCGATGAACCACCATGGTCTGGGGGCAGGGAATTTGGAGCTTTGCAAAGAGCTCTGCCTGGTAGACCTTGTTGGTGCACCGAACGATCGAGTCGGGGTCATCAATGACAACCAATCCTTCGGCTTCGGCCCGCCGCGCGAATCGATATGTGTGATGGTTTACCGCGGTCGTTTCGCGAATGAGGAGAGCATCGTATTCACCAATCCGACCGAAGTGATCCTTGCCTATAACCTGCGCCCTCAAACCCACCTTGCCGGCCGCTCGTACAAACCTTTTGATCGCACCCTGGTTGGATGGGCTATCGACTTCGTTGGGATTACACAGAATGGCTAATTCGTAGCGCGCCCGCTTGGGCTCGGCCGCACGAGGTCGAGCGAAAAACCTCTGAGCTTGTTCGATCACGAACTCCTCGTGCGGCTTCGGGATGTCACGACTTGCAATGGGGTCGAGTCGCTGAAGCCTCCAGCGGTCTCCGCGAGCGAATTCGGCGCGCAGCAACGGAACGGGAAAGTGATCGAACAGAACCTTACTCAGGCGGTCGTAACGCTTGGCCAAGTTGCGACCGAAATAAATGCTGAGGACAAAGCGATCGGACTTGATGGGCGCCAGCGTCTTCTGCATCAGACCATCGAAGTCGGACGATGCGATGCGGACCAACGAAGCCTGACGAAGGTCCTGAAGGGTGGTCACCGACGGCATGGGCCGGTGTCCTCGAGCCAAGGCCAACAAAGACACGTAGTAACCGACAGTCTGGTACGCGTAGCTCCGGCAAAGATTGAAGACCCGAGTCCGACGCATGTCGACGAAACGGCGCTCGGTCAGGTATGCTCGCGCGGAGACCGTCTCAGCGCCGGGCACATCAAGCGACCAAAGGCTTGGCTTTTCCACCACGATCAGGGATGGCACGGCCCCCCTCCTTCGGCGCGGCAGGCAAGCCTCCAGAGAACGTACACCGCAGGGGACGGTCGGACGAGCGGAGTACGGGACGGCATCCTCAGCTGTGGACACCCTAGCTCATTATGGGGACGTCAAGCTAGGATACTGGAGGTCGTCGGTCTCAGTTTCCGGTCAGCGAAAGGCGCTCACCTTCCGACCTAGCGCCCACCCAAACCGCGAATGCGACCGGCACCCAAACCGGGTTCGTCGCGTCATGGGAGCTCCCATGTCATGGTTGACGCAAAAGAGCCTGTTTGGAGTGCACGCGGCCTCGGTCTCGTGAAGCCGGGATAATGGCGAGAGGTTTTCTGACCTTCGGGTTGAAGAGGCTGCTCCTGTCCCCGCCCGGGTGTGTGCTCGACCAGATGACAATCGAACTTGTCAGATTCAGGTGAACCCGCGCTTCAGCAGGATCTGGCTAAATCCGAGGCATGCTGGCCAGCCTCCGTCATCCGACAACCTCTGAACTTTGGGTGATGGCGAGCAGCCGGCGGTCCGTTTCCCCGTCGGCGGCGAAGAATGTTTCGATGCGCAGGCTCGATAACATGGTGTCGGCAGAGCTCGCGAACAAAGTCATGGTGGTGAACAGGCGAAAGGACTGATCCCGTACGGCGAGTTCGAGGGGTACGACGACCGGAGCGACAGCGTCGAATTCTTGCGGTCCGGGTCGCCCGCCGAGCACTTCGATGCTTCGGAGCGTTTGCGCCGCCGCCGGCTCATCGCGCGCGGCCCGGCGCAGGTGCTGGAAGATGTGGGCCGCGAAGACGTCGAAGTTCGAGACCAAGGGCCGAAGGCGCTCATGGTCGAAGAGCGGGAGAAGGACGTTGTTGCCCGCCACCGGCGGACCGTCGTGGAGCCGATCGGGTTCCGCGGCCTCGACCAGCGATGCATCCCCCTCCCAGAGCCACCGACTGAAGCGGACGTAGGCATCGTTCGCCATCACCGCGTTCCACCCCGGATCCACGACAACGGCGGGATACGGCTGATGACGACCGAGAAGGAACCAGATCGCTCTGCGTACCGGCTCGGCGTCAGGTCCTTCGAGTCCGCGCGCGCGATATGCCGGAGCGAAGCCGGCCAGCGTGAGCAGGCGGTTGGTCTCCTCCATCGGGACGTCCAGGACTTCGGCCAGGGTCAGGGTCATGAATCGACTTGGCGAGGCCTTGCCGGTCTCGAGGCAGCTCAGGTGCCGCGTCGAGACCTCGGCTTCCGCCGCCAGATCCAGCTGCGTATACCGACGGAGCTTCCGCCACCGGCGCAAGGCCTCACCGAACCCGGAGCTCACGCAGTCGCCCGAGATCGCGCGCTCTCGGCTCGAGCGGCGCGGGCCATCGAATGGATGGTGGAGACCATGTCCGGCCGAACCTTCTCGAGCATGAGCGTGATGAGGGCGGGCGAGAGCCAGCGAGGTCGCGTCGTGAACGACCACCATACGGTCACCTGGCTTCCTCCCAAGCCGTGCTCTTTAATCTGCCATCCACCGAACATCGGGTCCATGGGATACGGAAAATCGTCACGCTCGGACTGGAAGCGCATCGCGAACTCCCGGGGCGGAAGCCATTGCGTGACCTCCTCACTCCAACGCTGTCCACGGCCGTTTGCGCAGGTCCGCACCGCGCCGACGCCCGGCGCCCCGTGGACGAGGGCCTCCGAGAGCCCGTCGAAGTACCGGTCGATGCCCCCGAGATCGGCGATCACCGGCCAAAGGAGGTGGGCCGAGACGTCGAGGTCAACCGTCAACTCGATGCGATGACTGGTTCTGAGCGCAACGTCCGCGGCGGCATAGAGCCGACCGACCCCCCACCATTGAAGCCACGCCAGGCCGGCGACGACGAAGGCCACCCCCAGGAACAGGGTGATGCCCGCGGTCGAGGAGACCGAGAGCACCCACGGCAGCAAGATGATGGAGCCCACCACCCAGATCAGATCGAGGACGATCGCGACGAGCGCAAACATGGACCTGGGCTGCGGACCAGACGCCTGGTGCGCCGCGAGGAGCAGGAATGGCACGAATCCCGCGAGGAGCGCCCCGATCACCCCCAGCCATACCGACGGCAAGTCCCCATACAGCGGCGCAATCACGTCCGCATCGAGCAGAAGGAGCAGGGCGCAGGCCCCCGAGAAGACGGCATTGGCGCCGAGCGCCGCCAACAGCAGGCGTGGGTTTCTTCGGGTCATGGTGGGCGGGTTGTACGTTTCCTCGGTGAGCCCAATCCATGACCTCACGGGTCAAAACCGGGCTTCGCTGCCAACGTGTAGGCTCGTCCCGTCGTCTGGCCCGAGCACGACGCAAGCGGATCATCTCGTAACCCACATTGCGCAGGGAGAGCTTTCGAGCGTCCCTTCGTACGAAGAGGTCGCCGAGGCCCTCGAGAAGCACGCGCAGAGCGCCGCAGCGCACCACGCCATCCTCGTGGAGAGCCAGCCATCTGGCCCTTGAAAGAAAGCTCTGTCGGTTCCGAGCCCCCGGTCCAGAGAACGTTCTAAGGGCCAACGCAATCCTAGGCATCCCGAACACTCGAGTCTGGACCGCCGGAAGGGTCGGTCCGAGCTCGCCGGGGCCCGCAACCCCCTCGGGACGCGCTTGAGCAACGCGGGTCGCATGCCCGCAGAGAACATCGCAGCGCGTGGGTCGCGTCCCAATGAGTTCCGGAGGTGGTGATGCGCGGTCCTGCGATGACGTTAGGATGCGCCGACCGATGGGGCGCAAGAAGAAGGAACTTGGTCCCAAGCCCTGCGACCGATGTAGAAATCCTGCCCAGAGGCTCATCCGGGCCCGCGAAGGGGCCGACAGAGATTGGCAACTCGTCTGTGAGGACTGCTGGCCCGAGCTTCGGGCCAGCGCTGGTTATCAATACGGCGGACTCTGGAGGTCTTCGAAGCGTCGTTGAGGCCGGCCTCGAGGATTGCCTCACGACAACTCGTCGTCTGCGGCAACGAGGGGCTCGTCGTGCACGAGATGCTCGGTGAGACGGCGCTGGTATCGCCGGTTCCGGCGGCGTGCCCGAGACGCATCGGCTCGCCAAGAGGCCCGCTTGTCCTTTACGACGTGCTCCAGATCATCGGCCTGACTGACGTACTGGGCATCGGAAGGTCGAGTTCGCCGGGCCACACGCTCGGGTACCCAAGAACGGACCGACGCACGAAGCACAATCGAAGTTACGATGACATCCAATGACCGTGGCATCGCCACCGGACGGCCGGACTCCGGTGAGCGCCGAAGCGGCCGCCGATCGCCGAGTCGATCAAACCGATGGCCGGACCTCTCATGGCAGCATCCGTAGTCGACCGGTGGGGCGATCTCGAACCGCCACCCTGGTGCTCGCAGGCGCCGCGTACGGGCAAAATGGGGACACGATCGAGGTCGAGTCGTGTCGCCATGCTGGGCCTCAACGCAAGTATGGGGCGGAATGCGGCACCATCTACGTTCCGGAGAACCGGTCGCGGTCCGGAAGCCGGCGGATCGACCTAGCCTTTGAGCGCATCCGCGCGGAAGCTGCGGCCCCGGGCGCACCACTTGACGTACTCAATGGCGGACCGGGCTCGGTCTCGCGGGTGCGGCGATGCTCCTGCTCTTGCTCGCGGCACTCCTGGTCTGGGCCGTCCGCACTCTCGGTCGGCGCAAGGGCCTGCAGGGTCATTTGATTCTGGCTCACGCTCGAAAGAGAACGACAAGATATGCTGCGAATCCGCCGATGAGCACAGCTCCTTCGAACCGGCTCACACGGAGTCCGGACTTGATGATGGGCAGCAAAAGGATTGAAGCGCCGATCATCCACCACATGTCCCGCTCGAGGATTGGCTCTGGCACGGGAAGAGGATGAATCAATGCGGTTGTTCCGGCGATCGCGAGCACGTTGAAGATGTTGGATCCGACCACGTTTGCGACGGCGATGTCGTGATTCCCTCGAACCGACGCAACGCAGGATGCGGCGAGCTCGGGCAGGCTCGTGCCGGCTGCAACGACGGTCAGCCCGATGATGGTCTCTGGGACGCCGAGAGCTTGGCCAAAGGCCACAGCACCAACGACGAGGACATTGGAACCGACCATCAACGATCCGATTCCCACGGCCACGAGCAGGGTGTGGCGCCACCAAGAAGCGGTCCTCGTCGCGGTGTGTTTGACGGCCTGTTCGAACTCCGCGCGCTCCCGTCGAGTCGTCGCGGAAGTGGCGGTCCAAACCGCATACGCGACGAATGCCACGAGGCACATGACCAGGAATCCACCCTCCAGACGGTCGATGCGGCCGTCGCGGCTCAGCAGAAACAGCTGAATGGACGCCAGGAGCATCACCGGATACTCCAGGCGAACGATGTTGCCCACGACCCGGAGCGGCGCAATCAACGACGCGATCCCCAAAATCACAACGATATTGAAGATGTTCGAACCCACAACGTTGCCGACGGCGAGGTCGGTCTTTCCGTAAGTCGCGGCCTCGAGAGAAACGACAAGCTCGGGCATCGAGGTCCCGGCGGCCACAACGGTCAACCCGATGACCGTCGCCGAGACGCGAGCCAAGGTCGCGAGACCGACCGCACCGCGGACCAAAGCTTCGCCCCCTCCGGCCAGGAGAACAAGTCCCAAGCCCATCATACTTGCTGCGACCCACATCGTCCTGGGTACCTTCATGAGTTCCGCATCGTCGTGCAATCAAGGGTTCACCAGCGGCAGTCCCCTCGCTACGGACGGCGACAGGCATGAGTCGCCTTCAACGCGCGTCGCGTTCATAATGGCGCCGATGCATCTCGAGTTCTATGGTGCCGCGGATGGCGTAACGGGGTCCCTTCATCGCGTGCACGTCGAGGGTCAGGACATCTTGCTGGACTGCGGCTTGTTCCAAGGCCGCCGGGAGGAGACCAACGCGCTCAATCGGGACGTGCCCAAGTGGGCCCTCGGCGCGCACGCGCTGGTGCTGAGCCATGCGCACCTCGATCACAGCGGCAACATTCCGACGCTCGTCAAGCGCGGGTACACGGGCAACGTGTATACGACGCCGCCCACGCGTGATCTGTGCGCCGTCATGCTCCGGGACTCGGCGATGATTCAGACCCAGGACGCCGCCCACCTCAACCGTCGGTTCGCCCGCGAGGGCAGCGACCGCCTCATCGAGCCTCTGTATACGGCCGAGGATGCGCAGCGGGCCATGGGCCGCATGATCTCCGTTCCTCTTCACCGACCGATCCTCGTGGCGCCCGGTGTCACGGCCACGTTCTACAATTCGGGGCACGTCCTTGGGTCAGCGCTCGTGGTCCTAGATGTCGTCGAACGCGGCCGAAAGACGCGCCTCCTGTTTACCGGGGATCTCGGACGGGACGAGTTACCGCTGCTGCGAGCTCCCGAGATCGTCACCGATGTGGAACACCTGTTGATGGAGAGTACCTACGGCGACCGCACCCACCCCGACATCGCAACCATGGACGAGCAGCTGGGCCAGATCGTCCGCGAGACCGTCGACCGGGGCGGACGGATCTACATTCCGACGTTCGCGCTCGAGCGAGCGCAGGAGGTCTTGTTCTCGCTGGAGCGTCTGCACGAGCAGAATGCGGTCCCGGATGTTCCGATCTATATCGACAGCCCCATGGCCATCGCAATCACCGAGATCTACAAGCTCCACGTCGAGAACCTCGAGCCCGAGATTCAACAACGATTCATCGACCGGAACGACCCGTTCTCACCGCCGGGGCTTCATTATATATCGGATGTCGAAGCATCGAAGCGACTTCAGTCCCACAATGAGCCGTGTATCATCATCGCCGGCTCAGGCATGTGCGAAGGCGGTCGAATCGTGCACCACTTCACAAAAGCACTTTCGAACGACGACAACAGCGTCGTCATCGTCGGCTACATGGCGAACCACACGCTCGGACGGCGACTCGTCGAAGGTCACCGCAAGGTGAAGGTCCTCGGTCTCGAGCGCGAAGTCTGGGCCCGCGTTCACAAAGTAGATGGTCTGTCGGCGCACGCTGACCAAGACGATCTGATCGCCTTCGCAAAGAAGGTCGCCGCCCAGGGGAATCTCAAGTCCGTGTCGTTGGTGCATGGAGAGGATGGACCCCGCCGTGCACTCGGCGCGCATCTGACGGAGTACGGATTTCGCAACGTCATCCACGCCACCAAGGGCGAGCGGGTGCAGCTCTGAGCCTCAACAAGCGCAATCAAGGCGGCTCCTCGGCGGCGAACCGGTCCTTGGACCAAGAGCTGCTCGAGCTGCGTGACGGCATCGTGCGCGCGGTCCTCCGCCTACAATCGCCCGAGCTTCTGGCGCCTTGACCCGTTCAAGGAATGACCGGAGATTGGGCTGGACCTTCGGCTGGCTTCACGGCTCCTTGAGGACCTCGCACGCCGCTCGGGCGTTACAGACACCCGAGCTCTCGCGCCGGTTTTCATCGGGCTGGTGTCGCACGCCGCCGTGCCCGTGGGAGGCTGCGCAAAATGAGTTCCGTCATCGCCGTGATTCGACATGAGATCAAAGAGGTCGCCTTCGTCACCGCATACTTCTTTGGAGCCTTCGCCGTCATCGGTCTGGTCACGCAGCTCTTCGCGTTGGAATACGGCGTCAGGATCACGACCGTCGCCCGAATCGCCATCGGCGCGCTGGTGATCGGCAAGGTCGTCATCGTGTTGGACAAGATCTCCGGCGGTCGGTGGTTTGCTCATCTCGCGGTCTTCAAGACCGTCATGCTCCGGTCCGCTGTCTACACGGCGGCGGTGGCGCTGGTCTCCGTGGCCGAGATGTTGTTCCACGGCTACCGCGAAACGGGAACCCTGGCCGAGGCGTTGAATGTAGCCTTGCACGAAGCTGCACTGAGCCGGGGCGCCGCGAAAGCGGTCCTCGTCTTCCTGAGCTTCGTCGGCTATGGCCTGTACCGGGAGATCGCGCAAACCGTCGGCCCGAAGAGGATGAAACGCTTCCTCTTCGACGATGAGGGCCGTACCGTCGGGGGCCCAACAGCGACCTACCAAAACGAGACCTGAGAGGTCGTCTCCCGCGGTTCATCCCGCGATGAACCCCAACGACGCGACGCCGAACCTTTGTTCACCTTACCGTTCGACGGCGCATTGCGTCGGCCTTCGGTCGACTTGCGAAACCGGCGGTCTAGGCTGGGGTCGTATGACACCGACGATTGCTCAGCTGCTGGCGGTCAGCTTCACGGTGGCGGTTCTGGGTCTGCTGGCCTTGGTATGGGCCATCGCGAGGGCGCAGTTCGCCGACCTGGATCGGGGCGCGCGGGTCATCTTCCGTCCGGGTGAGGAAGGTCGGGTGGAGGACCCGACGGCGGATCTGGAGTCGCTTCAGCGCGCGGTTGCATCGACGACTCCGGACGTGGTGAGCGAAGAGCAGCTCCGGCAGCGCAGCAACGCCGACGCGTCCTCGCGCTGGCCCGTGCTCGCATTCACGGGATCATCGGTCTTTTGGTTGGTCCTCGGCTCGGTGGCCGGCCTCGTGGCTTCACTGAAGTTCAACTATCCCGACTGGCTGGTCGCGCAGCCGGAGCTGACTTTCGGTCGCATTCGTCCCGTACACCTGAACGTCGTGGCCTACGGCTGGCTGAGCATGGCCGGGATCGGGACCGCCCTCTGGCTTTTGCCGCGGACCCTCCGAACCCCGCTCCGAGGCGGCGCCTTCGCGGTCGCGGGCTGCGTGCTGTGGAACATCGGCATGATCCTGGGGGTCACCGCGCTGCTCTTCGGCTGGAGCGACGGCATCGAGTGGCTGGAATTCCCATGGCAACTCGATGGCTTCTTCGTCGTGGCCGGGGCCCTCGCGGGCGTTCCCCTCCTGCTGACGCTCCGGCAACGCAACGTCGAACACCTCTACGTGTCGACCTGGTACGTCGCGGCCGCGCTGGTCTGGTTCCCGCTGCTCTTTCTCGTCGGAAACTTTCCTGGTGTCCACTTCGGGGTCGAGCACGCCCTCGTGAACTGGTGGTTCGCTCACAATGTGTTGGGCCTTTGGTTCACACCGCTGGCCCTTGCCGCCGCCTACTATCTCATCCCCAAGATCGTGGGACGACCCATCTACAGCTATCAGCTTTCCCTGCTCGGATTCTGGGCGCTGGCGCTCTTCTACAGCCAGGTCGGCGTGCACCACCTGATCGGTGGACCCGTGCCGACGTGGGTGGTGACCCTGTCCATCGTCACCAGCGTCGCCATGGTGGTGCCGGTGGTCGCGGTGGCCGTGAACCACCACCTGACCGTGGCCGGTCGCTTTCGAGCACTCCGCTACTCCCCCGTCCTGCGCTTCGTTGTGGCGGGGGCCATGATGTATACGCTCGTCAGTCTGCAAGGTTCGTTGACATCCCTTCGCTCCGTGAACACGCTGACCCACTTCACGCACTACACGGTGGCTCACGCCCATGCGGGGGCCTACGGCTTCGCGAGCTTCATCTTCTTCGGGGCCATGTACTTCTATCTGCCGCGTCTGACCGGCACGGAATGGCCCTCGAAGCGGCTCATCGACCTGCACTTCGGGCTGATCCTGCTCGGCTTCGGGGTCTACTTCGTACTCTTGTCGGTCGGCGGGCTCCTGCAGGGCTGGGCCATGCTGGACGAGAGCGTCCCCTTCATCGAATCCGTGATCGTCACGAAGCCGTACCTGATGGCCCGGACGGTGGGCGGCGCCTTGATGACGCTCGGGCACCTCGTTTTTGCCGTCCATTGCCTGCTGCTCGTCTCACCGTATCGGCGCGAACGGCGAAGAGCTCCCTTCCCATGGCTGGAGGAGGGAATCGCATGAAGACAACACTCTTGAGTGAAGCCTTGGCCGTAACGTCCGGCGCAGCGGCGATCCTCGCCTTCGCCTGCTTCGCCCTGGTCCTGGC
Organism: Myxococcota bacterium; assembly: GCA_050331295.1. Classification (GTDB taxonomy): domain Bacteria; phylum Myxococcota; class Kuafuiibacteriia; order Kuafuiibacteriales; family Kuafuiibacteriaceae; genus Kuafuiihalomonas. Next base: position 269,518 of record JBHJGZ010000003.1, read on the forward strand.
CCCCTACATGCAGCTGCACGACGCGCCCGGCCCGCAAGGGCTTCGGCCCTATACCGAGCCCGAACTTCGAGGGCGTGCCCAATACGTCGCCCTCGGGTGCGTCTACTGCCACAGCCAGCAGCCTCGGGCACCGAGTCAGGCGCCGGACCAGGCCCGCGGCTGGGGTCGTCCGAGCATTCCCGGTGACTACAACAACGACTACCCACACCTTTTGGGGACGATGCGGACCGGGCCTGATCTTTTCAATATCGGAGCCCGCCAGCCGTCCCAGACCTGGCACCTCCTGCATCTCTACCAGCCCCGGGCCGTGGAGTCCCACAGCGTCATGCCCGCCTTCCCCTTCCTGTTCGAAGTGGTGGAGACGCCGTCACCCGATGCAGTGACAGTGCTGGTGCCAGAGCCGTGGGGGCCGGAATCGGGAACCGTTGTCGCCAAACCGGAAGCCCTCGATCTGGTCGCGTATCTGCTGGCGTTGGACCACACCTACGACATCACCAAGGAAGACCTGAGAAAGGAGATGCCGTGAACGACCTGAACCGCGCCGCACTCGAGCGCGAGCAGACCGAGCCCGCGGAGACGCCACGCGGCCTTCCGCTTCTGGTGGCGGTACTTCTGGGCGGCATCGGGGCCTGGGGCTCCACGTACTTTTGGTACGAGGCGGGAGCCGGCGAGGACTACCTGCTCGGCGACGGACGCATGGCGATGGTGGACTCGCTCAATAGGGCGGATGGTCCGAACGAGGTGGTGGCGACGGCATCGGAAGAAACGGCGGTGGATGGTGCCGTCGTCTACGCAGGCATCTGTCAGGCCTGCCATCAGTCCACCGGCAAAGGCTTGGCCGGCGTGTTTCCGCCCCTGGCCGGCAGCGAATGGGTCGTGGGCCCGGTCGAGCGGCCCGTCGCGCTCGTGTTGCGAGGGCTCGCCGGGCCCATCGAGGTCGACGGAGTCACCTACAACAACGTCATGCCAGCCTTTGGGGAGCAGCTGTCCGACCCCGAGATCGCCGCCGTCGTGAGCTACATCCGAAAGAGCTGGGGGAACGATGCAGACCCGGTGGATGCGACGCGGGTGAAGGCGCTCCGCGCGCGGTGGGAGGGATCAGGCGCAGTCCAGGGCGGCGCAGAGCTCTCCAAGATCCCCGACGATGGCTGAGCGCCGTCTCCTCAGGGTGGGGGGCATGTGGTGCACGAGCTGCGCCCGCGCCATCGAGTCGGCCCTCGTCCGGTCCAAGGGTGTGCATGCCGCGCACGTCAACTTCCTCACCGGCGCAGCGGTGGTGGATGGCGACCCGAGCCTGGACGAGGGGTGGCTTCGGGATCGGATCCGGGCGCTCGGTTACTCGGCCAAGGCATGGTCGGAGCCGGCCGGGCTGGAAGATACCATGGAGCGGATCCGGGCCGATCTCTCCATCCGACTCGCGCTCTCCGCGCTGTGCGGGATGTGGGTCATGCTTCTGCAATTCGTGCTCTACTTCGGCGACCCCGACCCGCAGGCAGCGACCTTCGTGGCCCGCGTAGCCGGAGCCCTCTCGACGCCGGTCGTGTTCGCCGGCGGCTGGCTGTTTCATCGAGCAGCGTGGCGCACGCTTCGGGCCGGCGCGCCCGGCATGGACTTCTTGGTCTCTCTGGGCTCGCTGACGGCGTGGTCGCTGTCCATGGGCCTGCTCCTGGCGGGCCGGACGGAGGTCTGGTTCGACACCGCGTCGATGATCATCACGTTCCTGCTCGTCGGGCGGCTCCTCGAAGCTCATGTCCGGGCGAGAGGATTGGGCCGCGTGAAGAGCTTGCTCGAGGGAGGCGGAGACGAAGCGCGTCGAGGCAACCAGCTCGTCCCGGCCGAGGCGATCCGGGTGGGTGATCGGCTCGACGTCGAGGCGGGCGATCGGCTGGCCCTGGATGGCGTCGTGCTGAACGGCTCGGGCTGGCTGGACACCTCGGTCCTGACCGGAGAAGAGAGGCCGACCGGAATCGGCGCCGGAGACGCAGTCGCGGCGGGGACCCGGCTCATCCAGGGACGGCTGCAGCTGGAGGTCACCCACGAAGTGGGTGCCCGGCGGGTCGACGAGATCGAGCGGAGTGTCCATGCGGCGCTGGATCAGCGTACCGATTGGGACGCCACGGCCCAGCGCTTTGCGGAGTGGCTCGTCCCGGTGGTTCTCGCGGTGGCCGCGTTGACCCTCGTGGTGTCGCTCTTCGCGTTGCCCTGGCCGGAGGCAATTCTCCGCGGGGTGGCGGTCCTGCTCGTCTCGTGTCCCTGCGCTCTCGGGCTCGCGACCCCGCTCGCACTGGCCCGGGCGGTCGACGAGGCGATCCGGCGAGGGATCGTGGTCCGAACCCCTGACGTCGTACAGCGCGCTCATTCCATCGACACGGTGGTGTTCGACAAGACCGGCACGCTGACCGAAAGCCGGCCGCGGGTCGAGCTCACAGGCCTCGTGCATGGCGAGCGGAGCGACCGCGTGTGGTCTTTGGCCGCATCCGCCGAGTGGGGCGTGGAGCACCCAGTGGCAGAAGCGGTGCGCGAAGCAGCGCGAGCGGCCGGAGCCCGCATCGAACCACGCGGCGAGCGTCGGGTTACGGGGGGTCGAGGCGTGCGATGGCGAAGCCCCGAAGGTTTTGAAGTCTGGGTTGGGGTCGAAGGGGGTGGGGCACCGAATGAGGACCCTGTGGTGATGCGGGACGGCGCGGTCATCGCGCGGCTTCACGTCGCGACCCCGGTGAAGGCGGACAGCCTCTCAGCCGTCGAGTCGCTGACGCGTTCGGGACTGGACGTCCAGATCTGGTCCGGGGACGCCGAAGACCGGGTCGAGGCGCTGATGACGAAGCTCGGACGGCACGGTGCGGGTCGCGGTCGCCTCAGCCCCGAAGACAAGCTGACGGCGCTTCGGGCCCTGCAGTCTGCGGGACGCAAGGTGGCTTTCGTGGGCGACGGAGTCAACGATGCGCCGGTGCTGGCCGCGGCCGACCTCGGCATCGCGGTGGAAGGATCGGCTCGGCCAGCGGCAGCTGTTGCGCCGGTTCTCTTGATCCGAGGTGGCGCCGGCCAGGTCGGCCGTGTGCTGCAGCTCTGCCGTCAGACCCTTCGGGTCATGCACCAAAACCTGGGTTGGGCCGTCGCCTACAACGCCCTCGCGGTGCCGCTCGCCGCCTTCGGGCTCTTGACGCCCTTGGGGGCGGCGGCCGCGATGCTCGCAAGCTCGCTGAGCGTTACACTGAACGCGCTCCGAATCACCGGAGCTGCGGCACCGCTCCCTCCGGCCCGACTCAGCCACACGCCGTCGCGTCCGAAGGCGGTCGCGCGAGGTGAAGACGGATCTGTTCGTACACCTGAGGGTCGTTCTGAATCTGGAGATGGTTCAGGCCTCCGAGCACCGGTCGCTCGATAGCGAAGGATGCGCGGCGATGATCCACGTGGGCGTGGGTCGAGCTGGAAAGACGCACGAGCACGTCACCGACCAGATGCCCAAGCGGACTTTCGGGGTTCGCGGAGACGCTGGCGCCGATAAAGACGTACGTCACCCCGGTGAGGAATCCGATGTCCGAGCGGGCAGCCGAGAGCCAGGCATCGGGATCGTGCGTCTGCCAGTCTTCATCGACCAGATAACCTTCCTTTAGATCCTTGATGGCAGCGCTCCGAAGCCGGCTCACGCTTGCAATGACCTGGGTAGCGGGCGTCTCGATGGCGCCCATTGCGGCCGTGAGCGTGTGACCCGCTTGGGCGAGGGGCGAGCCGAAGTGTGGTGTTCCGACGGTGATGACGTGCTTCAGCGCATCGAGCCATGCCGGACGCCCGCCGCTCCCGAGTGATGCATAGTGCGTGGCGCTGCGGGCGACGAGGCCTCCGAGGCTATGACCAATGATCGCGAGCCGCTCGAGCCGGCCAGGATAGTTTTCGTAGAGGCGCTCCATCATCGCGGCCAGCGCGCGTCCATTCTCGGAGATGTGCAGTCCACTGTTGTAGCGGACGAAGATGGGCGTGTATCCCAGGTCTTCGCGAAGACGAATGCCGAAGTGCTGGTCGGGCGCTCCCCACGCTCGCTCGGCGCCCATGACCCAGCAAGTTTCGGTGGCGGCCAGTCCATGTACGAACAAGGCGACCTTCGGGGTGGCCACCCCATCGAGGACCTCATTTGCGTCTTCGGCCGTGAAGTACCGGTCGTCGAGCCGAAGAGTCATTCCGAGGTCGAGATCGTTGTCTCGGGTCCGCACGTGATCGCCCACGATTCCATTGACGACACCCAGCAAGGTATCCTCGATGAATCGAGGATTCTTCTGCTGATCGGAACGCATGGGCGCCGGCATGCTCCGAGTCTCGGCCGGTACCGACGAGTTCCCGGGGGCCGAATCCGCCCGACCGAGTCCAGCGTGCGCGATGGTGCGCACGCCCTGGTTGACGGCGCGAACCGACTCACTCGATAGACCGAGGCCGAGTCGGCGAACTTCGTTGATGAGGTGCGCCGGCTCCTTCATCGCCTCCAGTCGAGAGAGGTGCGCGACGACCACGTCGGCGACGGTATTCTGGGTCGTCTCGGCCAGCCGGGTCGTTCCGTCGACGGCGTCGCACACGAGGTCCATCAGCCCTTTCCATCGACTCCGTCCGGCCACGCATTCGCTTAGCACGACGGCCCGAAGAAAGCGACGCTGCAATTTAGATTGCGCGTTGGCGCCGAACCGGCGCATTCGGGAGGATGCGGAAAAAGCGATGGCTCGTGACGAAGCGATCGGCGAAGACCCTGCGTTGCCGGGCTCGAACCAGCTCGATATCGCCGGAGCGGCCACCGACGGGGTGCTTTTCGTATCCTGGTCGCCCGATTGAGACCTCGGGGCGACCGACGATTGGGGGTGCCGGATCGATGGTGAGGACACCAAGACCGAATCATGGCGCGACGGACATCCGCCACAATCCTGTACCGGCCCGCACCCGGAACACGACGGGGAAGGGCGCTCAGAGTCCTCGCGTCGGCGTCGAGTACGCCGGGCGCGTCCGTCTGGGTGCCGCTGGCCGTGGCTGTTCACGCGTCAGGCGCAGTCGCTCTCCCGTCTCCGCGCCCAAGGACTGTGGTAAGGAACGAGGATGGCCAACTTTCGGAAGATCCTGATCGCGAACCGCTCCGAGATCGCCATCCGCGTGAGCCGAGCCGCCAACGAACTCGGCAAGCGGACGGTCGCGATCTACGCCGAAGAGGACAAGTTCGGCCTCCACCGATTCAAGGCAGACGAAAGCTATCAGCTCCCCACCGGGCTCGGTCCCATCAGAGCATACTTGTCGATCCCGGACGTCATCGGGATCGCGCAACAGTCGGGGGCGGACGCCGTCCACCCCGGCTACGGCTTCCTGTCGGAGAGCCCCGAATTTGCCGACGCCTGCGGCGAGGCTGGCCTCACCTTCATCGGCCCTCGAGCGGAGACCATGCGCCTCCTCGGAGACAAGGTCTCGGCCCGGACCGCCGCCGCAGCGGCCGGGGTGCCCGTGGTCCCGGCGACCGGAGTTCTTCCCGAGGAGATGACCGAGGTGAAGCGGCAGGCCGAGTCCATCGGCTACCCGCTCATGCTGAAGGCGAGCTGGGGTGGAGGGGGCCGGGGCATGCGCGTCATTCGCAGCTCGAGCGGGCTCGAGCGAGAGGTGCAAGCTGGCCGTCGGGAGGCCCTGGCCGCCTTCGGGAAGGATGAGGTGTTCCTCGAGAAGCTGGTGGAGAAGGCCCGCCACGTCGAGGTCCAGGTCCTGGGCGATCAGCACGGAAACGTGATTCACCTCTTCGAACGCGACTGCTCGGTCCAGCGCCGGAACCAGAAGGTCGTGGAACGAGCACCCGCCCCCTACCTCGATGACGCCCGTCGGGAGGAGCTGGCCGAGCTCGCCCTCAAGCTGGCCCGGCACGCTCGCTACGAATGTGCGGGCACCTTCGAGTTCCTGATGGATGCCGAATCGGGCGCCTTCTACTTCATCGAGGTCAACCCGCGGGTCCAGGTCGAGCACACCGTCACCGAGGAGGTGACGGGTATCGATATCGTGAAGGCGCAGATCCGATTGGCGGAAGGGGAACGGCTCGGCGACCTCGACTCCGGCCTCCCGTCCCAAGAGCAGGTAAAGCTGCACGGCCACGCCCTTCAGTGCCGGATCACCACCGAGGACCCTCTGAACGCTTTCGTCCCAGATTATGGTCGCATCACCGCTTATCGGGGCGCCACCGGCTTCGGGGTCCGGCTGGACGGAGGCACCGCCTATTCGGGGGCCATCATCACTCGCCACTACGACTCGCTGCTCGAAAAGGTCACGGCTTGGGCACCGAGCGAATCGGAGGCCATCGCCCGCATGGATCGTGCCCTGCGCGAGTTCAGGATCCGCGGCGTGGCAACGAATCTTGCTTTCCTCGGCAATGTCATCAACCACGAGCAGTTTCGAAGAGCCCGCTACACCACTCGCTTCATCGACGATCACCCCGAGCTGTTCCAGATCCCGGTGCGCAAAGACAGAGCGACCCGCCTTCTGAACTACATCGCAGACATCACCGTGAACGGGCACCCGGAAGTCTCGGGACGAGCCCTTCCGCCCGCCCACACCCACGCCCCCAAGGTCCCTCGGACGCCGAACGATCCGCCCCCTGCTGGTCTCAAACAGCTCCTCGACGACCAAGGCCCCCAGGCCGTCGCCGACTGGATGCAGCAGCAACGTCGGTTGCTGATGACCGACACCACCATGCGGGACGCGCACCAGTCCCTGCTCGCGACCCGCATGCGGACCTACGACATGCTGGCCATCGCACCAGCCTACGCCCACCAGCTGCCCGGGTTGTTCTCGGTGGAGTGCTGGGGGGGCGCCACCTTCGACGTGGCGATGCGCTTCCTGCAGGAGTGCCCGTGGGACCGGCTTCGCGCCCTGCGCCAGCGCATGCCGAACCTCCTCCTCCAGATGCTGCTGCGAGCATCGAACGGGGTCGGCTACACGAACTATCCGGACAACGTAGTTCGTCGGTTCACCCTGCAAGCGGCCGAGTCGGGGGTGGACGTATTTCGGATATTCGACGCCCTCAACTGGGTCGAGAACATGCGGGTCGCCATCGACGCGGTCCTGGAAAGCAACAAGCTCTGCGAGGGCGCCATCTGCTACACCGGGGACATCCTCGACCCGAAACGGACCAAGTACGATCTCGACTACTACGTGAGAATGGCCCGGGACCTGAAGGCGGCCGGAGTTCACATCATCGGCCTCAAGGACATGGCCGGGCTCCTCAAGCCCGCGGCGGCCCGGATTCTGTTCCAGGCGCTGAAGGAAGAGACCGGCCTGCCGCTCCATTTCCACACCCACGACACGAGCGGAATCTCGGCGGCGACGGTGCTCGCGGCCGCCGAAGTGGGGATCGACGCGGCCGACGCGGCGATGGACAGCCTCTCCGGCCTGACCGCCCAACCCAATCTCGGCTCGATCGTGGCCGCCCTGCAAAACACCGACCGGGACACCGGGCTGAGCTGGGAGGCGATTCGAGGCATCTCTGACTACTGGAAGCAGGCCCGCGAGGGGTACGCAGCCTTCGAGGCCGACATCAAGGCCGGAGCGTCCGAGGTCTACCTGCACGAAATGCCAGGCGGACAGTTCACCAACCTCCAAGTCCAGGCTCGGGCCCTCGGTCTGACCGAGCGGTGGCCGGAGGTGGCCAATACCTACGCCGACGTGAACCTGATGTTCGGCGACATCGTGAAGGTCACCCCGTCTTCCAAGGTGGTCGGCGACATGGCCCTGGCCATGGTCTCCGCCGGGCTCACGCGGGCCGATGTGGAGGACCCGGAGAAGGAGGTGGCCTTCCCCGATTCCGTGGTCGGCTTCTTCCGCGGCGACCTCGGTCAACCCCCCGGCGGGTTCCCGGAGGCTCTGCAGGCCAAGGTGCTCAAGGGCGCCGCAGCCCGCACCAAACGTCCCGGCGCCACCCTTCCCCCCGCCGATCTCCAGGCGGAGCGGCGGAAGGTCGAGGCTGCGGTCGAGCGGGAGGTGGACGAAGAGGAGCTCGCCTCATATCTGATGTATCCCAAGGTATTCGTCGACTACGCCCGCCGCCAGGCCAGATACGGCAACGTGGACGTCCTACCTACCAGGGTCTTCTTCTACGGGATGAAAGTCGGCGAGGAGGTGCTGGTCGATATCGAAAGGGGAAAGACGCTCGTCATCGATTGCGTGGCGGTTGGCGAGACCGATGAGGAGGGCTACGTGCAGGTGTTCTTCGAGCTGAACGGGGCCCCGCGAAGCGCGCGCGTGCCAGACCGCAAGGCCACGAACATCGTGAGCAAGCAGCCCAAGGCCGACCCGAACGACCCGCGCCACGTGCCCTCCCCCATGCCGGGCACCGTCGGTTCGGTAGCGGTGCAGGCCGGCCATCATGTCAAGGCGGGCGACCTCCTCCTCGTCATCGAGGCGATGAAGATGGAGACCGGCATCAACGCCGAGCACGACGGAGTGGTGCGCAAGGTTAACGTATCGGCCGGCAGTCAGGTGGACGCCAAAGACCTCTTGCTCGAGCTCGACCCGGCCTGATCGCAGGTTAGCTTGCGTAGTCGAAGCCTCTTCTCAGTGGAGGAATTCGAGCCCGACCGACCAGCCGATCCAGCTGAAGACACGATCGCCATGGCGCCATGCGTAGCCTGGCACCAACTCCGAGCGTTCGCCTTCCAGGTCGCCGGTATCCACCAGGACCCGGTAGGCCGGTCCGCCGACGACGGTGAGCCAAGGTGTGGCGATGAAGCCGAGTGTGGCCCGGAGCGATTGTACGAGATCGGGCGCGCCCTGAAACTGCCGGTTGTCGCTCGAAGGGGCGGTGCTGAGATCGACGTCCAGCCGAAGCTTCGGGGCGACGAGAAAGGTCGCCCCGAGCCCGCCACCGGCGGAAAAGGCCTCGGCCCGCTGAGGCGAGCCGGTTCCCACAAAAAAGTGGGTGTACAGAGTTCCGGTGCCGATCTTGAGCGCAGCCTCGGCCAGACGCGCGTCGCTGGAGCCGAGCCATGGTCTGAAGATCCCGCGTTCGGCCGAGTAACTGATGATGCCCAAACTCTCCCCTTCGTGGCGGTCCGCGATGTTGACGATCCCGAGCTGAAAGCCTTCCGTCTTCCCGGTGACGTTGACCAGGCCCAGCTGAAAGCCCTGGTGGTTGGAAGCCACATTGATGCTCCCGATCTGCAACCCTTCGGAGTGCTCCGCCACGTTGAAGCCCACCGTCATCTGGGCACCCTTCATCGACCCGGTGATGTTGGCTCCGACCGCAGTCTGAAGGCCGACGGCGTGTCGGACAACGTTGGCACCCACCGCGCCCTGAAAACCCTCGAAGGTTTCGGCCACGTTGGCACCGACCGACGCCTGCACGCCCGTGCTCGGGCCGCTCACATTGGACCCGACCGCGCCTTGAAAGCCACGCATCTCGCCTGCGTAGTTCGCGCCGACCGTCAATTGGCTTCCTTCCATCAAACCCCCGGCCGTGTTCGCCGCGACGCTGAGTTGCGCGCCGGACATGTCCTCGGACACCGACGACACGCCGAGCGCCAATGCGGCCCCGGTCAGACGATAGGCATGGGTCCAGAACAGACTGAGGGCCAGGTTGTGGTGTACGGGGTCCATGCCGGAGACAGACAGCGCGGGGATGATGCCCACGTCGAACGGCACCGTCCGTACTTCGGGAAGACCTTCCGGCCCGCGAGAGGCGTTGACCGTCCCTTCGCGGACCTGAAGGGCGTCGGGCTCGAGCTCCGTCACCTGCCCTTCGGCCAGCGAAACCGCCGCGACCAGAAGCTGGGGCGCCTGCACCACGGTGATCTCGTACGGTCCGGGCGGGAGTCCGAGCGCCACCGGATCTCCCGGCGCTTTCAGCAGCTCCACCACCAATCGCCCTGAGGGATCACGGATGAACACGCGGCCGCTCAAGGTGTCGGGCAGGGCCAGGGATGCCGACGTCGCGGACAGATCGGTCATCACGAGATCGCCGCTCCCTATCAACTCGATATCATAGGCTGCGTGCTGGGGTCCGCCCAACGAGTGCTCGGTTCGACGAAGTGTTTCGTGAAACGCAAACTGGTAAGCTTCGTTGAGCGTCACCCGTCCGTCTCGGCTGACGTCGGCCGCGCCCCGAAGTCCGCTGACGAGTGAATGCGTGAAGAACGAAGCCTCGATGCTATCCGATTCCTGGGCGGCTTCGGTTTCGGAGCTCGACGTCAACACGGCTGTTCCTTCCACCGACGACGACCGATCGAAGAGAAAAGGAGGTCGCTCCGTCCCACCCTTGAGCCGCGTGAATGCACCGGAGGCGCACGAGTCGAGCACTGCGATCCTGACGTCGGCGGGAAGTTCGGTCAGGCGGCCCCTCAGCGCACCGTAGCCGACCCGCTCACGACCCAGGAGCAGTCCGAACTCATCCGAATGTCCAGAGTAGTAGAAAATCAATTCCACCCGGGGCGTGTGTCCGCGAGCCAGCCGCAACCGGTCCGAGATGCGGTCAAGGACTTCCCAAAGTTCGGTCTCTTTGGGCTCCACCACCATGAATCGGTCTTGAGCGGCCACGCCTCCGAGCTCGGTGAGGACCTCGGCGAAAGCCTCGGCATCGGAGACGGCGTACCGAAGACGCGCCCTTCCCTCACCACCATCGTTGGAAGCGGCCAGCACGGCGAACCGACGTACGCTCGGCGCGCTCGGGTCGGTGGGCTCGGAAATCGACAGACTGGTCGCGAGCCAGACGACTGCCAGATGATTCATCATCGGGCGCCACCCGATCCGGTCGGCTTCACGAAGAGCTGCGACTGCGTGGTACACCCGGGCAGCTCAAGGTCGTTCGTTTGGGCCCCTTGAAGGTTCCATCGGCGAGCGGCCCGAGTGATCCGCTCGACCGGAACCGGCTCTTCGCACTCGACGAGCCAGAAGCGCTCGAACGCCGGCGCATCATCGAGCTGGTAGCTCTTGCCCAATGTCGCGCCTTCGGCACGAAACTCAGGCAGCACACCAGCACCCCATTCCGGCCAGTGCAGCGTGACCACTCCCCGACCGTCGACGGATACGACCGCTCCATGACCTCGACCTCCCGGGCCGTAGCTGATCTGAAGCAGGTCGCCCTCGTTGATGAGGGCACCCGATCGCAGCCGCTCCGCACCCATTGGGGTCTTTCGATGAACCGCGAAGCTGGCGCCCGGCGCGGTCTCCAGAGCGACTCCTTTGCTCCGCTCTGGACCTTCCGAGCCGACCGAGAAGTCCACGATCGCCACCGCCGTGGCCGTGACCGCGGAAGCCAAGCCGGCCGTCCACCATCCGCGCCGGCTCCGCGACCGCCGTGCCTCCAGCCGGGCCCGGCGGGTTACTTCTTCGACCACGCCGGCGGGGGGAAAGCGCTCGAGAATGCGTTGATTCGATTCAATGAGACCGTCGTAGCGGGCCTGCTCGTCCTCCGTGAGCTGGCTTCGGTCGACGCCGGGAATCTCGCCCAGGAGGACGCGCTCCAGCCACCAGTCCGGTCGGCCGCTCATGACGAGGCTCCTTGCAGCACAAAGGCGGCGGTCTTGAGTTTGCGCAGGCGCTTTCGAACCGCCGAAACAGATAAGCCGACTTCCCGGGACACCTCTTCGTGGGTCATCCCATCCACCAAATGGAGTACGGCCACGGTGGCGGTGGATGGTGCTTCCTTCGCGAACAACCGGGCAAGGGTGTGGGTGGCGCCGACCCGGGCCTCCTGTTCGTCGAGACTTGCCAACTGTTCCAGTAAGACTTCGTCCGATGTCTCCGGTTTTCGCTTCCGGGAACGGATGCGGTTCAAGCACACGTTGGTCGCGATCCGGAACAGGAGCGAAGATGGGGCGTCCGGTGTGAGCTCGTTCTTCCGTCGCAGAAGTTGAACGAATACGTCGTGCATGGCGTCTTGGGCTTGCTCCTCATCCGCAAGCATTCGCCGGCATCGCCGGAGTACCATCGGGCCGTAGCGCCGATACCAGTCTTCGACCTCGACGTTCACGCTTGCTGTGGATGTAACACCGGCCGGAGGGCGAACCGTCACCGGAGATTTTGGGGCATCAGCTTCTTTTGGCCGAGATTCGTGCATCACCCGTGAAGGGCAGCGCGGCCCCAGGGGATGCCGGTGTGTTAGGTGCTTGCATGCACGGTCTGCGCCCGCTCCCCCAACGACCGTGACCTCGTCCGAGAGCGACCGCTACTATCAACTCGTGTTCATCTGGGTGAAGGACGCGGAGCAGATGCGCAATGGCCTCGGATCCTCCTCCAGTTGATGCATCGCTTGTGCGCTCGAGTCGTAGACGACGTTGATGAGGTCAGGCTTCGAGAGCCCCTTCGCGTAGAAGGTCTTGGGGACGACAATGCGCTCGGGCAAAGCTTGCTCCAACTCGTGCCCGCGAGGCGTGAGGCATAGGTCGTTCGTCGTCGTGACGAGCAGGGGATCCGAAAACTGCTCGCGAAGCCTCCCCCAGACCCGGCTCATGGTCGGCTGACTCAAACCCACTCGGACCGCGGCGCGCGTCACGTGACGCTCGGAAAGGAGTGCCGACAACGGTATCAACAAGTTCAGGTCGACCCGCCTCAGAACCTGCTCGAGCGCCGCATGGTCGGCCATGCGCTCAATGCATCTCGGCGTCGGAAATCATGCAAGCTTCGGACGCCCCTGTTGCGACCTTCATGCGTTCGATGGGCGAAAGCGGCTGGTGGTGCACTCAGGGAGCGTCTTTTCGAGCCCCGGGGTCGGCCTCGAGCCCTTGGTTCAGCTTCGCGACACTTCGCTCGGCGTCGTAGATGCCCGCGCCAACGCGAACATCCGCCCGAAAGGAAACCTCGGCCGGTCGCGTGTACGTGATCTTTCGCGATGCTTTGGCCTCACCGGGCTTCGGCCACCAATACTCGACCCATCCGCCGCTCTCGGTTTGTCCCGCTTCGCACAACTTCCGGAAGAGCAAGTTCCCCTTCTCGTCCTCCATCTGGAGGATCGATCTGCCGACCAGGTCGGGCCGAAGGGGATGGGCCAGCATCCGGTCTTCCAGGCAGCTGAACACGAAGACGTAGCTGTCCTTCCAGACCCATCGGGCGCTGCCGCCAAAGTCAGAGAAACCGGCCTGCCCCTTGTCGTGAAGGAACCGAGCCGCCTCCTCGACCTTGGCGGTCACCTCTTCGACCGTGGCCGAGCCACCTTCTTCGGCTCGCGCCAGTGTTTCGGACGTAGGCCAGCTGAACATCGCCAGGCCGACGCATGTCATCAATCCGCGAAGACCGGGGAGCCGGGCTGACCCCGGCCGCGTTCCGCCGACGGTAAAGACTGTCCACATGAGATTGGTCCTCCTGCGCGCCCGCCGCTCGCTCACGGCCGGGGCTCGTATGGGTTCATGGAGTGCTCGAGAGCCAGGCTCTGCCGGCCGGCAGAAGCTCACGGCCGTAAGTCTCGTTCCAGATGATCCTGGCCATCATGTACCAGGCGGAGAACGCGCAGACCATCAGCTCGTAGCCTGCGACGACGGTCAGCCACGGAAAGCCGAAGTGAGCGAGGTCGAGGAGAATGAAGCCGAGCAGCAAGGTTGTGAAGGTGAAGGCCATGGCCCCGTGGATTCGAAGCGAGCCGACCCAGAGGATGGCCGTGAAGAGCGTCCACGCGACCAGGTACCAGCCGACGTCGGTCGTGCTCGCCCGGAAGAGATCGTAGTTGTTGCCGAGCAGGATCAGCGCGAGCCCGATCCAGAACGCCCCGTATCCCGTAAAGGCACAGTAACCGAAGTTGTTGCCGGTCTTCTGCTCCTGTAGCCCGGCGATCATCTGGGCGAGACCACCGAAGATCAGGCCGAGCCACACGACGGGGCCCAGGCTCGGCATCCATCCAACATTGTGAAATTGCAGCATGAGGGTCGTGAGACCAAACCCTCCCAATCCGACGACCGCCGGGTTGCCCGGTTTCGCATCCGCCATGCTCATGACCTCCCTGACACTTTCTGCGGCATTTGCGCGGTGATGCCCCGCCATCCCACAGCGCGAGTCCGATGCAAACCCGTGCGACGCGAATCCTGCGATGCACACCTCGTCATTCAAGTTCATGCAAATCATGCGTTATCTGGGGACACCCGACCGATCTTCTTCGGAATCGACGTGACCGGCGCACCAGTCGTCGCCTTTCCCAAAACCATGCCGTGTTCACGCGTCCACACTCCCACGAAGGTCAAAGTGCTGCCGCAACGTCCCCACGCTCTTGCGGGACCCGTCCCTGGCAACAGATCCCCAAGCCACAAACGATCGCCTGCCGCGTCCAACGGAAACATCACGCTGGGTCGTCAACACAATCCGAGCCAGCCGACCGGCAATCATGTGGCGCTAGCTTGCGGCGGGGATACCGTCTTCCTCCCCCACCTGCGTGAAGGGTCAGGGGCGATCGAGCTACGTCAACAGGCAGATGAGGCAGATGCTGGGCCACGTCGCGAGTTCCAGCAAGGCAGGGAGACCGCACTTGCACACCCACGCGGAGCGCGGACCCTTCAAGGGAGAAGTGTCGAACAATCCGGGTGTCACGATGACCTTCGACGTTCGACTCTTCGTACGCAATTCACTACGGGTGGCGGTACAGCCGACCTCGCAGCGGGCGCCATCCGTGGCGATGGTCCGGCGAGGTCGCAAAGTGCTACGCTTGGCCATGCTTCTAAGCGAGGACGAGCTGTATGCACGGGTCGTCGAGCTCAACCGACGGGCCTGTCGTGTACGAGGCCTCACGTCGAAGTACGGGTACAACTCGATCCTCGACCTTGATCTCGCCGAATTCTGTCTGTCGCTCCGAAGGCGCTTTCCACCTCCAATCCGTATCCTCGACGTCGGCTGCGGCGAGGGCCACGCGCTCGCGCAGCTGTCGAAGTCGCTAGCCGCGGCCGGCGCCGACCTTGGGGACTTCGAGCTGTGGGGCATGAGCCTGAACCACTACTACGAGCGCATGCTCATCGACGAGGAGCGATTCATCGAGAGCAGTCTGATGGGCTATCGGGGCGACGGCAAGCGCTTCCACCTGGTGTTCTCGGTCTTCACGTTCCATTACCTGTGGCAGAAGCTCGAGGCGATCGAGAAGATCCACAACGAACTCCTTCACGACGGCGGGCGCGCGCGTATCCACTTTCCAGGATTCCTGGTCCGCTTCGGTGAGTCGCCCGAAGCGATAAGCCAAAACGAAGTCGACGGGAACCGGATCTTCACCGACTTTCTCGCCGAGCGTCAGGCCAGCGGGCACATCCCGCCGATGCAGTACAGCATCGTTCCCTACTACAGCGACGATGACGACTGCTCCCTCCTTGCGGAGTTCGGCTGCCTCTCGTTCGAGAAACGTCCCAACTTCTCGATGAGATTCGGCTGCTCGCTGCGCGCATTCGCCCTCTTCAGCGAGGGGTTCAAGTTTTCGCGCATGGACCGTAGCGGTCTCATCTACTTCGCCTCACACTACGAGGCCACACCCATTCCGTCCGCAGCTCCTCCTTCCAAGCCGTTCCGCATCATCTCTCTCAATTCGAGCGTCTCCCAGCGGAGCTATCGGATCGATGTCGCCGTTCACCCAAAGGAGAGCGATCGCATCATCCTCATGTGCCCGGGCGCCTACGAGCATCTCGGCGGGAATGCCATCGATCTCTCCCTCATGATCGAGAGAATCCGTGCCTCCGAGCTCGGCGCGATAGTTCGCTACACCGATCCCTTTGGTGACCGGCGAGGAGAGCCCACCCCGAGCCGAAGGCAACTGGGGCTCGCCGGCTCAGCCACTCCGAGCGCCGACGAACAGGCCGACTATCCGAGGGTCTTGCTCGCTTGCTTCCGCCGCGTCCTCACCTCGGTCATCGGGAACGCGACGAAGATCTGCTCCCACCCGGAGCCGAAGATCGGGGTCGTGGCTTATTCCTCCAGTGGGGGGGCCGTCGCGACCCTGGCGGCTGACTTTCCCGCCATCGATGTCATCTTGCTGGTGGCGCCCTCCTTCGATATCGCGAAGGAGACCATCGCATCAGGGCTCGAGCGCTTCCGCGGGGCCCTCTACGTACTGATCGGAGATCAAGACGAAGTGGTTCTTCCTCAGCAGGCGTTTTGGTTTTACAAGAATGCCGTGAACGCGCGGCATCGTGAGTACGTCGAAGTCCCTTCCTGCGGCCACTTCTTCAAGCGAGACCACAGTCGGCGGGTCCTTGGGCTCGCTCCGGAGTGGGCATTTGGCAGCAAGCGCCCGGCGGACTTTCCGCCACCGCTCACCGATTTTTTTTCTTACGGCGAGTGAGCCGAAAAGCGGAGCTCGTGGCAGTCCGAGGCTCAGGCGCCGAGCCTGGAGAGCTGCACATAATCCTCGAGCGTCGCTCCGCTGAGGCAGGCGTCGATGATCCTCCGACCGAGCGGGTGAAGGTCGTAATCGTCCTCGAACGAGACCAGCTGATTGGCAAAGAAGGCCTCGAGCTCCCGCGCACCGAGGTCGTAAGCCTCATCACCGACCTCCGGCTGCGACTCGACCCGCAAGAACCCATGGTCAATCGGTGTCCCTTCCACCTGGAGCGCCTGAAGGCTGAAGCCGAGCAAAGCGCATCGGGCCGGGGCGAGCTGCTCCGGGCGAAAGGGCGCGGTTCCTCGGCGGGCCAAATACTCTCGGGCGATCCATTGGGGCATGAACCCAACCCTCCAGGCCCCGAGGTGCTGGTTCGGACATAAGACGTACAGCGAGTCGGAGGTTCGCATGATCTGATCGAGCAGCAGGTTCGCCTGGTCGACCCTGCGTCCGGTTGCGAACGGCCAGTACGAGCCTACTCCTTCCGAGGTGATTCCTCTTGGACCAGAGGGATTGGGGCTCGCATGTCCCCGAGGTGCGGTGAGACGCCATAGCCAGGCGAGCGCGGGCGGGAGCACATGGAAAAGGCCGAGGATTCCGTACGTTGGGTGCTCCCGAGTACAGGGCGGGCAACGGAATCCGAAGCTCCGAACGTCGACGACGACCGGACCATTGAGAATTCCAGGGATGATTCTTCGAGGCACCACGACCCGAGGGTTCGGACATGGAACTCCGGGCGCATCCTCGACGTGCTCGAAGATGAGCGCGCGGCTGCCTGGCGCGGCCTCGATGTTGAGGAACAAGAGCGGCTCGGGAGGCTCGGCGGTCAAGCGCTCGAGGTGCAGGTCCCTGCCATAGCGGGTCACATGATTGACTCGGACGAACCATGCGTCTTCGGCGTCCGTCACGACCAGCTTCCGCTCATCCGTGAGCCGCTGCAGGTCGCTGGGGCACAGGGCCATATCGCTGATGACGGGACGGAGTTCGCACCCCAGCGGGAGGACGATGGTGCGGCGCTCGCCGGTGACCACATTCTCCCCGAGCAAGAGGGAGCCGTCGTCCTCTCGATAGATCTGTTCCAGCATTTCGCTCTTGCCCCCGCCACTGGCCCCCTCATGCATGATGATGACGCGCCGCTCGTAGGGGGTCGTCGCCTCGATCGCCGAGCAGTGCGCGGTGAGCCAGCCCTCCTGCTCGCCAAGGTTGAGGAGAAGACCGAACATGCCCTTTTTCGCGCTCGGGCCTGGGTACAGGTTGTAGCTGAAGAGCTCGTGCAGCGCGTCCGTTCGATTGTGGACCACGACCTGCTTTCCATCGAAGTGGGTATGTCGGAAGGGTGGCGCCACGAAGATGATCGCCTGAGGCGAGAAGGTCTCTTTCAGAACGTCGTCGAGAGGCCGGATCCCTTGAAGCAAAGCCAGGCCGAGGGCAAAGAACCCGGCGTTGGCGGGCGCCACCACGAGCGAGTCCAGCCCCTTCTGGGCGACTCCGGTGGTGTACGCAAAAACCACGAGTTCCTGCCCCCTGAGCCACTCGAAGGTCTCCTTCCGAAGCCCCACGAATCGGCGGCCGAAGCGGTCGGAGAAGCGAACCTTGTTCGTCGGACGCTCGTCCCCGATGACGAGACAATCGGGGTCTCGGCGTCGCATGTACGGCTCGAGGTAGTTCGCCGAGATGCCATTTCGAACGCGACAGACCCGAGCCTCGACCACCCTTCCCCGACCTGGAACGTCGTATGCGACCTCGCGGATGCCATCCAACGACTCCTCCGCGGCGAGCTCGACGAGGTCCGCGATGTTCGAAGCGACGCGAACGCTGGGTGCCGCTTCGAGGATGGCTCGGGTCTCTTCCGGAAGGGCAAGAGCTTGCCAGTTGTCGCGAGGCTGAGCCTGGACGGACATGCGCATGGAGTCTCCTTTGCCTCACACCCAGTCAAAGACATGCTCGGTCGAGGTCCTCCTCGAAGAAGCTTCATGCAGCCCGCTCGATCTCGACCTCACATTGGAGGTGAGCTCCTGGCCGAGGCGTCCGCCGCGCTCGAGCCGTCCGCCGCCGTTGTGCTCGAGCCGGCCCTCGATGACTCAACAGCCTTTCCCGCGACCCGACGCTCCGGGCGGAGCGCCTGCGGGTGACGCCCGGCGATTCATGAATTGATCGGCTTTTTCGATGGGATCAATCACCCTCGTGGCGACACCTTTCACTCGTGTGAAACCCCTTGAAATGACCTCGTCCAAAGCTTCGCGAACTTCCGGATTAGGCCGAGGTCAACATCCACGAGGCCAAGACCTATCTCTCCAAGCTGCTGCAGCGGGTGCTGGCGGGCGAGTCGTGCGTGCCAAAGGCGGGCGACCGATCGGCGGCTTGGTGCCATACGAGCGGTCGCGGCGCCCCTGGACAACGTGAAGCGTCCGGAGGAACTAGGCGCATGATTTCGCGAACTTTGATCGCCGTCGTATTCGCGCTCCTGCCGGTCGCCCCAGCCAAGGCCGGCGTGTCGCCCACCGAGGCCCGAGACGGTCGTTTGCGTGCGGCAAGAGCCTGGCTCGAGGCTCAAGTGGATACTTATCTCGTTCCGGGTGCCGCGGCGGCAATCGTCCACGACCAGGACGTGGTCTTTGCCCACGGGCTTGGGGTGGAGGACACGGCAACGGAGGCGCCGGTCACCCCGGACACGCGATTCTCGGTCTGCTCAATTTCCAAGCTGTTCACCTCGACCGCCGTCATGATGCTGCGGGACCGTGGAAAACTCCGCTTAGATGAGCCACTCGCTCGCTACATCAACGATCTCAAGCTCGACCGCGGTGACCTCGGAGACGACCCGGTGACCGTCCGCGACACCCTCAGCCACGTGGCCGGCGTTCCTCGTGACGGGCCGCCGAACCAATGGGTCGGGATGAACTTTCCGACGCGGGCAATGCTTCTCGACGCTGCGGCGACCCAAACGATGCTCTACGATCCTTCAACGACATTTCAATATTCCAACGTCGGCATGGCGCTACTCGGACTCGTGGTAGAGAAGGTCAGCGGCAAACCGCACAACAAGTTCGTCGAGGACGAGATCATGGCGCCGTTGGGCATGAAGACCGCGACCGCCGACCTTCCCAACAAGGAACTCGGAAAGGGCTTTTCTCGTGGCTACAACCTGCGGAGCAAGAGCGGTCCTCGAAAGCCTATCGACCCCTACACTCTGGACGCGCTCTCCCCGGCGGCGGGTGTCGCTGCGTCAGTCAACGACCTGGCTTCGTTCGCTCGATGGCAATTTCGATTGCTCGATACCGGAAAAACGGAGCTCTTGGAGCGCGCCACGCTCCGCGAAATGCACCGCGGCCATGTTCACGACGTGTACGAGGATTCCACGTTTGGTCTCGGATATTATTGGATCAAGCACGATGGTGACCCGCTCGTCGGTCATGGCGGATGGTGTCCCGGATACCGCGCCTCGTTCTTCATGCACGTGCCCGATGCGATCGCAGTGACGGTGATGGTGAATGTGAATGACGCGGATCCGATCCGAATGGGCCAGCAGATCTACGGTCTCACCGCAGGTGCGATCATCGCGGCGGAGGATGGTCAGTCAACCACAACAGATGACGCCAAGAATTGGTCCGACTACGAGGGGCGATATCAGTTCGGTGACTTCTCCTCTGCGCTGTACATCGCGCCCGGCGAGGACGGGCTCGACGTCATCAGCCTCAACAGCGACGCACCGAGCAGCGACATCACGACCCTAGTGCCGAGCGATGATGACGACGTGTTCGTGCGCAAGCTGAAGCGGGGCGATACGGGAGAACCGGTGCGCTTTGAGCGTGACGCGGCGGGCAACGTCGTAGCCCTTTGGTGGCACAATCAGCGCTACCCACAACGGTAACGGCAGCGCGAAGCGAAAGAAGGAGACCGCTCGGACGACCCGAGACGGCTCAGTCCACGGCTTGGAAGGGCTGCGTCCAACGCACCTCCTGCCCGTACCGGCAAGCTTCTGCGGACAGCGGTCTCGTGCTCCTTGCGACGCCCCTGAGCGTCGACCGAGGGAGGAGATCGGGGCCCGAGGCCGTCACACTCTGGTTCGTTGGGAAGGCCTGGGACTCAGCTCTTGGACAACGAAGTCGAGGAAGGCACGCACCTTGGAGATGACGAAGCGGCGGGATGGATACACTGCGTAGACCGACGTTTCGTTCGAAGACCAATCCGCCTTCACCCACTCGAGACGACCCGATGCAAGATCGTCTTCCACATTGAGCCGTGGGATAGCGACTTCCACCGTGTGAAGAGTGAATGGGCGTGGGAATGACTCGGGAGGCAAATGCTTTCGGCCCATACCTGATACGGAGCGTCGCATGCCCCGTGCTGCTGAAGCGGTCGCCGCGGGCCGAGTTCCCGTTTCAATACCAGTCGATGCGGAACTCGCCTCCGAAGACGCGGCCCTCTTTGAGGGGAGAGAAGTTTCCGCCGAGCGGGGGCGCCTCCGGCGACAACGCCGGCGGGAGCACCGTCTGACCCCCTAAGAACGCCTCATTGGCGAGATTCTGCGCGTAGAACGTGAATCGGGGGGCCAGGAAGCTCCGACCCAAGTCGATATCGGGGAGCGCGTACGCGACGCTCGCGTCCACCACGTGACCACTCGGGAGTACGCCCAGGTTGTTGTCGGTGAAAAAGGAGTCGTCTCGATAGGCGTACGCCGCGCGCAGCGTCACCACACCGGCTCCCCCGAGCCGCAGGTCATAAAGCCCCACCACGCTGGCGGACAGATTCTCGACCCTCGGAATCGACAGATCTTCGTCGGCTTCGTCAACTTGACCGTCTCCGTTGAGGTCGAAGCGGACGTCTCGGTAGCTGTCCTCGGTGAAGCCGAACGATCCGGTGAAGACGAGGCCCGAAACGGGCTGAATCGTCGTCTCGAACTCGAAGCCGGCGATGGTTGCATCGGCCGTGTTGTCGATGATTTGCACGACGGCGGCCCCCGCCGCCGGGATGTTCACCTCCCTTTGAAGGTCGTCCATCAAGGTCACGAATCCAGCCACGCCGAAGCGCAGGCGCCGATTCCAAAGAGAGCTCTTGAGGCCGACCTCGAACACGTTCGCCTGCTCCTCGTCGAAGGGACCGGGGGTGATGCTGGGGTCTGGAGAGGTATTTCTGAGGTTGTATCCTCCGCTTCTGAAGCCTTGGGTCCAGTGGCCATACAACTGATTGTCGTCCATAAACTCCCATTGAAGACCGAGTTTCGGCGACACATTGTTGAAATCCACGTCTGAGACAAAATCAAAGTCGCAGTCGCGCCCCAGAGGCTCTGAGCAGGGTTCCGCTGCCGGGTTAAACGTGGCGATCTGAGCTTCTTTTCTCTCGTAGGTATAGCGAAGGCCACCCAGGATGGAGAGGGAGTCCGTCAAATGGACCTCGAGGGCCGTAAAGACCCCCAGAGATAACTGGTCCTGATCGCCTCCCAAGGTCGAATTAATCGCACCAAAGACAAGAATTCTTTGTTCACGATAGATGATATCTTGGTCGAAGACATAGAAGCCCGCGGTGAGGTCGAGAACATCGTCAAAGAAGGTGCCCGAGTACCGCAGCTCGTTACTGATTTGGGTGCTTTCGCTCAATACTCCGGCATGAAATTGCAGCAGAGGCGACGAATCGATATCGGACAGGCCCAGCGTTTCGACGTCTCGAAAGCCGAAAATGTCCGTGATGACGCCGTACCTTCCGAGATCCCAAACCGCTTCGACGTAGACCGCGTCCCAATTGTACGAAATGAAACCAGGTTCATCGATCGAGAAGTCGAAGTCGTTGAACTCGAAGTTGGGTGGCCGGGGTGGTCCCGACGACGGAGCGCCTGCCGTACTTTGCGCGGGCGGTCCCTGCCCTTCCGTCTCGCCGTGCTCATAGGTGACATGAAAAGTGAGGTTTTGGGTTGGGGTGAGGGTCACGGTCGGCCGAATGAGCCAGGTCTCCTCTTCTCCAAAATCCTGGAGCTCGGTCTCCGGAGCAAGGGGGTTCGTCGGATCATCGACCGGAGCCAAGTTTTCGAACCAACCATCGTCATTCCGATACTGGCCGGCCACGCGAATCTTCAAGAGATCGGGTAGGATCGGCGCATCGACCGCACCATTGACTCGATACTCGAGCCCGGTCTCCACGTTGACTCTTGCCGATGAAGAATAGAAGTCGCCCGGGCGTTTGGTCTGAACCAGGACCGCGCCACCGGTGACGTTTCGTCCGAACAAAATGCCCTGAGGTCCCCGCAGGACCTCTACCGCTTCGAGATCGAACGAATCCAAGACCGCGCCCACGTTGGTCCCGAGGTAGACGCCGTTGAAGAACAGGCCGACCGCCGGATCGATGGATGGGATCGAGCTGTTGACACCCAGACCTCGGATCGAAAAGTTCGCCACGCCTTTGACGGTTCCCACAGAGTCCAAAGAGACGTTCGGCACCGAGAACGTCAGGTCTTCGATATCTCGGAACTGCAGCGCATTGAGCTGCTCCTCGCCAAAAGCGGTGACGGCCACCGGAGCTCTCAGCAAACTCTCACCCCCGGCCCGCTTGGTGCCGCGGATGGTCATGACCTCGGCGGCCGCTTCAGCCCCTCCTCGGCCCCGAGACGGCGCCACCGTCGACGTATCGACCGCTTCCTGACCAGCTGCCGAACCGGCCGAAAGCAAAACCAACCCAAAGGCGCTCCGTGCAGCTGCACGTCGCCGTTGAAATGGCTTCGGTTCATCACAATTTTCCAACATGTACCATTCTCCCCTTCGCCGACGTCTCCCATCGGCAGCCCCTCTTGCCCTGCCTCGAACCAGGGTCCCACGCGGGACGCGTGAGTCGGAACACGTTCCACGCAGCAACGTCAATGGCTGTGCAATGAGAGCAATGCGTCAAAACGCACAATCATCTTTACTCAGTGCGTTAAGAAAGCGGGACTGCGAAACTTTCCGAGTTTCGTTGAAGCCGAGCACATCCTGCAGCGGCGCATCTGTCCCGAACGCGATCTTTCGAGGTCAAGAACGATGATGTTAATGAAGCCCGACTCATCTTCCCGGTTTGAGAAGCTCGCGAAGCAGCACAGGCGCTGCAGAACACAAGACAAACTATAATGGCGCTTATGGATTCATGGTATGGGTTGAGGGTTTGAGAGTTCGCCCGAATCTCACAACCAAGATACTGTGGTACGGCGGATACGTGCACGTCGAGGACAACACTGAAGGTCGCGCTCGATTCGTGTTGCGTCTCTGGGGCGTGTCGGCACCGTGTCCGGTCCTCGGACGTGCTGGCGGCGACCGAGGCCCTTTGCACAGACGTCGGTACAGCGCGGGGTTTCGCGGATGCCCGTCGCAGCGAACACAGGCGTAAGTCCGGTCTGAGCCACAGGCGACGTACGGTCGCACTTTTGGAGTCGCGAGGGTGCCTACGCGCGGCTTCCGATTCGGCGATGGGTCGACCACTTCGAGCGCCACCTGAGCTGAAGGCTTGGTAGCGGAGATCGCAATGCGTTTGGTGTTTCTATCGTCGTCGCTGTTGATCGCGTCCTGTGCTGCTCGATCGGGAACCAGCGGGACTGCTGAGCTTCCATCTCCGTCCACGATCTATACCAATGCTCAGTGGTGGACCCCGGCTGGCTTTCAGCCCGGGGAGCGCGCAGTACGTGATGGCGAGGTCGTCGAGCCCTCCGAGACTCAGGACGAGACGACCATCGTCGACCTCGGCGGCGCATACGTGATCCCACCACTCGGCGAGGCCCACAACCACAACCTCGATTCGCCCTATTCCAGGCCCCCACCCGAGGCGATCAACGCGCGCTACCTCGCTGATGGTGTCTTCTACGTCAAAATCGCGAACGCCTATGCTCCCTACGCGGCGGAAATCTCGGACTACCTATCGCGTCCAGAAACAGTGGACGTCTCGTTTGCCATGGGCGGAATCACCGCTCCGGGTGGGCACCCGGAGCCTCTCTATCTCAACGTGCTTCGAAGAGTGCGCGCGGACTATCGCGGCAAGACTCGCGACGACCTGGTCGGCCAAGCATTTCACGCGGTGCAAAAACACCGACGAGCTCGACGCGGCATTGGACATCCTTGGGCAACAGAACGCCGACTTCGTGAAGATCTACCTCGAACACAGCAGTGTGCGCGGCGGTGTCTTGATTCGTTCGACCTGGGCCGAGCGGTTCGGCCCAAAACAGTATGGCCTCGCCCCCGAGCTTGCTGCGGAAGCGGTTTCACGCGCTCACGCTCGTGGATGGCGCGTGTCCGCTCACGTTGATACCGCCGCCGACTTTCGCACTGCGGTCGAGATCGGCGTCGATGAGATCAATCACCTGCCGGGATTCGTCTGGGCGGAAGGCCTGACCTCGGACGCGTATCGACTGAGCCAGGCTGACGCTGAGCGTGCCGCTTCCGCGGGCACAGTGGTGGTCACTACCATCGGAATCGCGTTGAGGCTCTATCCGAACGACCCTGATGGGCTGCAGGCGGTCCAGGCCTTGCAGCGCGAGAACCTGCAAAGGCTCCATGCCGCCGGAGTCCGGATTGCAATCGGCTCCGACTCGCCTCCGGACACCTCTCGAGAAGAGGTCGCCGTGCTGCGAAAGATCGGTGCGTTCGACGACGAGACGCTGCTCCGTCTTTGGATCGAAACGGCGAGGACGACGATCTTCCCAAAACGTCGCTTGGGTTGCCTGGACGTTGGGTGCGAAGCGAGCTTCCTGGTGCTCAGGCAAAATCCAATTCAGGACTTCGGTGCACTCGATGCGATCGAGCTCGCAATCAAGGAAGGTGTCAGCGTCGGGAAACGGCCGGAAACTGAGTAGTGGCGGTGAAGATCATCGGAGGTGAGCCCGATGACGAACCCACTGACCAATTCGATGAACTTCTGCTGTTCCTCGATCATGGGCCAATGACCGCGCTCCTCAAACCAAACCAATTTGGCATGGGGCGCCGGCCGAGTTTCGGGCGCTCGAGGACCGAGACGAGGGTCGCTTCACTCGATGTCTGAAGCGGCACGGCTTTCTGGACCAGGAAGGCCCCGGAGCACGGGAGTTCGATGGGTGGTGGACCGCAGCCGCCAATAAGCCTTCGGGCGTCCTCTCAGCGGCGGGTGCCCGACGGTCGTCGCGGTGGCAAGTTGATGCTCGGGTTCGGGTGGCCGCCGTTCGCCGAGGGGCAGCTGGAGGTCCTCGACGAAGAGCGAATCCGTCTGACGTTTCGCAGCCCCCTGCGCAGCGGCCAGAAGGAGCTCGTGCTTCATCCCTTGGCGCTCATACCCTATCTCCGGCGCCTACGGCCCCGTCCGTCCACAGACCCATCCGTTCAGCCTGAAATCCGGCCCAGGACTCCATCGGAGACCCGGAGACCTCCGGGTCGTTCAGATCACATGCCTCGGAACCAGACCGAAATCCGATCGTTCGTCTTAGCGACCTCACGTCGTCCTCCGCCTCGAGGGCGACGCACTGGGCGAGAAGCCAAGGTTCGTAGAGGGTCCCGGGCCGGAGCAGAACCGCGTATGGCCCGACGAGGGAAGCCTGGTGGTCGAGCGCAGGTCTCCTGGGGCGAGGAACACGCAGCGATACGCATGGTCCAGTCAGGCAAAGGCTTTCATCACCAAAGAACAGGAATAGGTCACCGGAAGATTCGCTCGGAGAAGTTGGCAGGTCCATTTCTCCGTTGACTCTCCCGTCACGGAAGACCGCAGAAACAGGGGCATCACGCGAGCTTCAAAAGGAGTCGCTATGCGATGCCTATTTCCCGACATTTGTTCCGATAACCTCACGGCGTGCCGTGACTTCTACATGTCGCTGTTCGATCTCGAGGTCGTCTTTGAGATCGACTGGTACGTTCAGCTCAAGTCGCCGACGAATGATGCGCTGCAAATTGCCTTTGTCAAACGCGACCACTCCAGCGTTCCGAGCGGCTACCGCGACCATCCGCGTGGCGTTGTGGTAACGCTTGAGGCCGACTCGGTTGATCCGCTGTTCGACCGCGCCAAGAGCTTGGGGTTGAACATCGTCTTGCAGCTCCAAGACGAGGTCTGGGGGCAACGTCACTTTATGGTAGAGGATCCGAACGGATTGATCGTGGACGTGGTCCAGATGATTCCGCCTTCTGAGGCTTTTCTGAAAGAGCACGGACTCGCTTGAAGCACCGAAACCTGATGCCTATCGGGCGTTTTTCGAAGAGCTGCCGGTTGAGCATCAAGGCTCTGCGCTACTACGCGGACGTCGGGCTGCTCATCCCGGCGTTCGTGGATGAGAGCAGTGGCTATCGCTACTACGACGCCGAGCAGGCCCGTCCGGCGATCCTGATCGGTATGCTTCGCGGGCTCGGCGTTCCGATCGAACGTGTGCGCTCCATGCTCAACGCGGACGCCGCGACGTTGAACCGCCTCCTGACCGTCGAGCGCGAGCGGCTTGCCGTCGAACTCAAACAAAGGCAGCAAGCGCTCGAATCGATCGAGCGGCTCGCGCACCACGGCGATCTGATCCCGTATGACCGTATCGAGATCCGACGTGAACCGCCGCACTCCGTCGCCATGCGCGAAGGACTGTCGCGCGCGGAAGACCTGGTTGACGATGGAGCTCGATTGATTGGCGAGGTCCTGGGTGAGTTGCAAAGGCTCGAGCGTGGCTACGAAAACCCGGTCATGTGTATCAACGGAGATCCAGACTGCGCGGGGCAGATTCGAATCGAGGCGTGCATCGGCGTGACGTCGCCGCATCCGATGTTGCACCACGCGACCGTCGTGACCTTGCCGGCGGTGAACGTTGCCTGGCTGCTTCACCGCGGGAGTTACGACACGCTCGGCCTGGCGTATCATGCACTCGATGCTTGGTCACAAGAACGCGGTCACACACGCGCCGGTCCCATGCGGGAAATCTACCTCAACGATCCATCTGATGTGTCCCAGGGGGAGCTGCTAACTGAGGTATTGCTTCCGTTGGAGGAGCCGATTTGATCAGGACGGCCGCCTGCGCCACCTCGCTGGCGACGTGGCCCCGGCGCCTCGCTCCGTGGCTGAAAGAGCTGCCGAGGTGCGACGAACGCCGAGATCGCTTTCGATCTGGAGATGTACGCGAAGTCGCTTCGCCTCGAGACCGGCTTGGCTCTTCCGGCGAAATCGATCCCTCGGGTCCTCGACCTGGTCGTCGAAGGTCGCTTCGACCCGGGCATCGTGACGACCCTGAATGTCGGGTGGGAGGACGCGCCGGCGGCTCTTGTCGAACACACTACGAAGGTGATCGTTCAGCGGGACCGCGTGTTCGGGGTTGGTGGCTCGGCCAGGACGCTCGCTCAAGACGAGACGAGGCGCGGAAGCTAAAATCAGGACCCCAAGCCTGCAAGCCGAAGGCGCGCAGCGAGCTTCTGCTCGCGGAGAAGAGTGGCCCGGGCGTGTACCGGCCGTGACCCTCGGTATGGGCACAGCTGGACTCGAACCCGCGCCTTCCACCGTGTGAAGAGTGACACGGGCCTCGGAATCACTCGGGATTCTCGTGTTTTCAGCCACTTACCTGACCCGGAGCGTCGCATGCCGCGTGCTGCTGACACGCGAACCGGAGTTCCGACCAGGGCCTTGGTTTTGACTTAGTCCGTAGCTTAGCTAGATAAGCCAACATGGCCGAGGTGAACATCCATGAAGCCAAGACACATCTCTCCAAGCTCCTGCAGCGGGTGCTGTCGGGGGAGGAGATTGTCATCGCGAAAGGTGGAAAACCGATCGCGCGCCTCGTGCCATACGAGCAGTCACAACAACGGAACTTTGGTGTCGACCGTGGTCTTTTCGAGGTGCCCGACGACTTCGATGCTCCGCTGGACCCAGAAACGTTGGCGAGCTTCGAGTAGTGCGGTTCCTTCTCGATACTCACTGCTGGCTCTGGCTACAAACATCCCCGGAGCGGATTCCTGCCGATTCACTTGAAGCGCTGTCATCGACAGAAAACGACCTCTTCCTGTCGGCCGCGAGCGCGTGGGAGATAGCCATCAAGTACGCGCTCGGGCGTCTGCCCCTTCCACACCCCCCCCACCAGTACGTGCAATCGCGAATGGTGACTTCAGGCACGGCACCGTTGCCCATCGAGATCCGGCACGCCGTTCACGTAGCAAGCCTTCCTGCGCATCATCGCGATCCGTTCGATCGGCTGCTCATCGCGCAGGCCCAACTGGAAGAGCTGACGCTCTTGACGGCCGATGCCCAGCTGTCAGCCTACGACGTCGAGCTTTGGTGCATCTGATCAGTCGAGCGCCATGCCGACGGTGGAACAAACCAGAGGCGCCCGAAGAATGGGGCTGCGAAAGCGCTCGCCTGAGTACTTGCCGGTTCAGTGCCAACGCGTCGGAGTCGGGTCGGCCTCTCTGACCCCGTCGAACTCGAGGTGCATTGACGATGGTGGCGGCCGTTGGCCGAACACCCCGTCGTTGACCGAGGCCGGCATCATCACCCCTTTGCTGAGCATGGGCACAGCTGGATTCGAACCCGCGACTTCCACCCGTGTGACACGGGCCTTGGAATCACTCCGGATTTGCGTGTTTTCAGCCACATACCTGACACGGAGCGTCGCATGCCGTTGGCTGCTGACACGCGAAACCGGGACCTGAACCGGGACCTCCTGACGAGGTTTCGCGGTCCGAGAGCCGGTCGGCGGATCCGGATATCGGAGTCGGCTCGATGAAATCCGGAACCTAGGGGCGTTCACCACGCCGACTTCGGTTGGCCCGCCGTTCGCCTTGGCATGGCTGGGTGGAGGCTGCGCGGTCCTATGCTCCTCGCGACCCGTCTCAAGGGTTCTCCAACCTCTGGTGCGCGAGTGGTGGCCCGCCTACGTGGAAGCAATGGGGGCTAAGGACAGCTCGGTCCCCGCGTTTGTTCGCAACGCCGTCAGCCGTCTCCTGGGATGTGGTGACCCGGAGAAGGGTTTCATTCGGTTTCGATGTCCCGATTGTGCGGCGGAGCGTGCTCTGCCGTTCTCGTGCAAAGGCCGGGGGCTATGCCCGAGCTGTGGCGCCCGCCGGATACCCCATCTCCAGACCTCGCTTCGCTCGAGCTGGGGGTACGTTCCTTCGGACGGAACGCAAGCAAGCTTGCCTTCCACCTCGGAGGGTGAGGAGCCGTCGCGAAAGGCGACGGGTCCGATATCGTTGTGGCTGAGCGCCGGGCGCATCGACGTCCTCATCGGCACCGGCCCGCCTCAGGCTTCGGTCCAACTGAGGCTTGCGATCTAGGCTCGACCACCTCCCACGGTGCGCCCCATCTCCGGCGCCTACGGCCCCGTCCGCCCAGACACCGACGAATCAGGCGCAAGCCTTGGATGATTCGGCGGACAGAGAGCTCAGAGAGCGTCTCAGAGCCCAACCCATGCCTGCATCGCAGACCCAGAGCCCACCGTCTCCTTCAGCGCACAACGCTCGGCCCCTGACCAAAACGCGATTGTTCGCCTTATCGACCCTGGCTGCCCCGGAGTGTTTGTCAAAATCTCCGTTCTCGGCCTTTCCTCAAGTTACCTCTGGGATTCACCCCGAAGCCTGGGATCCCGGGCCGCACTCGGCGCTCGTCTACCTTCCAACCTACAGCGCAACCTGCCGAAGATCAGCAGTCCCGAGCCATTCCGATGCCGTCGCGCCGAGGGATACTTGATCCTGAGCTGGGCCATCGGATATGGGTCAGCCATATGAAGACGACAGTTGATATTGCCGACGGTCTTCTGGCGCAGGCGAAGCGGCTGGCCGCGCGACGGGGGATCACACTGAAGGCGCTGATCGAGGACGGACTTCGATACGCAATAGAGCGACACCGGTCCACCGGAGCCACGCGGCCGCTCGAAACCCATGTCGTGGGTGGCAACGGCCTGCAGGCCGGCCAGTCGTGGGAGGACCTCGGTCGGATTATCGAGTCCACCTACGAGGGTCGCGGAGCGTGATTGCGGTCGATACGAACCTGCTGATCTACGCTCATCGATCCGATTCACCTTTCCACGCTGAAGCGCTGGCCGTGCTCACCGATGTGGCAGGAGGGACGTGGGCGGTACCTGCGCCGTGCCTTCACGAGTTCCTGGCGGTATCGACGCACCCTCGCGTGTTCGACCCTCCGAGCCCGATGATCGATGCTCGGCAAGCGGTTCGGGGGTGGCTCGACTCCCCCACCCTGACCGTACTTTCAGAAACCGAGGGCTACTGGTCGGTGCTCGACCGCATCCTGGACCAGAGCCGGGTCCATGGACCGAGGGTTCACGACGCTCGGATCGCTGCGCTGTGCCTTCATCACGGCGTCGATGAGCTGCTCTCGGCGGATCGCGACTTCAGCCGGTTCCCCATCCTGGTGCGGAATCCGCTGCTTGCTTGAGCGCTGGCCCAGAGCCACCTGGGGCGGGTCAGAAGCCCATGCAAGTAAAGTTGCTCGATCGGAGAAGGTTGAACACTAGACAGGAACTGATGAACGCGACCTTCGAGTACATCGAGCTCTTCTACAACCGAAAGCGCCGGCATGAAGTCAGCAACATCGACCCGCAATCGACTGTCTGAACTGGTTCCTCGGCGAGCTCCGAGGTCGATACGACGTCATTCTGAAGTTCATCGCCCGGCACCCCGGCTGCTCGAACGGAGACATCGAGACCCACGTCCGCGAGATCAGTCCCACAACAGCGGAGCAGGCCGGCGGCTACCTCAAGATCCTCATCGAACGCTACCAGATGATTGAACGCCGCCTGCCCATCCTGTCCGCCAAAGGCGCGCCGAGGCCGTTACTACATTCGCGACAATTTCCTACGGAGCTGGCTCGCTGCCCTGCAAAACCCCGTTTCCTCGACCAGCTTCCGGCCGATCGACGTGCTCGTCGATCAGGCAGACGCACGCCTCGCCGACGCCGAAGGCCCAGGCCTCGAGCGGCTCGTCGCCCAGCTGTACGAGGAGAGGAGTCGACGTTCGCTCGGAGACTTCGCGCTGACGCATCGGATCGAGGGCTTCTGGGACCGGAGCGACGTCGAGATCGATCTCGTCGCCCTCGACGACGAAGCCGAGATCATTCGCTTTGGGACGTGTCAGCGAAATGCTGAGCGGCTGCCCGCTTCGATCCTCGAGCTCCATGGCCATGTCGAGCGGTTCGTGAACGCGCACCCAAGGTATCGGACTTGGCGGCAGGGAGCTCGTCGCGATTGGGCCACGCATCGATGACCGGCTTCGCGCGACAATCGCCGAACTGGGCGCGCTAGCGCAGGACCTGATGGACCTCACCCACGAGCTTTGATCGAAGCTCGCTCGACGTTTCCGCGGAGACGTTGCCGCGCGGCGTGCTCGGAGGCACCTCGTCACTCGGCGCGCGCCGCCAGCATCTTCTCGATGACATCGACCATGCGCCCCTGAAGACGCACCTCGAGGATCTTGGCGCCGAGGCCTTCGACGACGTCGACGGTGAGATCGACGTCGCGACGCAGGGCGACGTCGATACTTCGGTGCCCGGCAGCTACCCACTCACCTACACGGCGACCGACATCAGCGGCAACGCCGCGAGCGCGTCTCGCGAGGTCTTGGTGCTCCAGGATGAGTCCCTTTCTTCGAGCGTCTCGAGGCCCGAGAACCCTGTGGTGGCGTCGTTCTTCGACGGGCAGCTGTGCAGCGCCGACTATTGGTCCGAGGAGCCTGAGATCCTGTCCGCGGGCCTCGGCTTCTCCGACATCATCGGCCTCGCGGAGTCCGAGCTGACCGAGGACGGGCGCTCGGAGTGAGGCTCCGTCGGCCGTCCTGCGGCCTCGCCCGTCGTGGGTGGCTCGTCGATCCGTCCGCGTCTGCCTCGCGCATACGTAGCGCCCGAACGCCATCGCATCCCGTTGCCGGAGGGATGCTCGCGTGAAACCGTGCGGCGCGATGAAGACGAGAGCAACGGCCCACCTGTCTCTACTGCTGCTCGTCTCGTCGTGTGCGAGCACGCCTTCGGGAGGCGGCGAGGGCACGAGCCCCGGACCCGAGTACGCGCCGGTGCCGGCGAGCATCACGACGCCCAACCAGAGGCAGACACGGCTGGGGCGACTCGCGTTCTTCGATGGGATGCCCGACGGTGCGACGACCCGAAAGGTCTTCGACCACCTCGACTTTCTGCGGGGGGTGCGAGCGTTCCTGGACGGGCTGCCCATCGCGTCCCTGGAGGCCATGCGGCGCGGTCTCCATGACGTCGGTTGCGTCGACGGAACGGTCGGGATCTTCGAAACGCGGATGGATGCCAAGTCCCTGTTTCTGACGGCCAACACCGAGACGGTGTACGCAGTGACATGGCTGGACGTGAGCGAGGGGCCGATGGTGGTCGAAAGCCCACCCAACACGCTGGGTATCCTCGACGATGCGTGGTTCGGATACGTTGCCGATCTCGGCAACGCCGGGCCCGACCGAGGCAAGGGCGGCAAGTACCTCGTGCTCCCGCCGGACTACGATGGTGAGACGCCGGACGGCTACTACACCGTCCGCTCGCGCACCTACGGCAACTGGCTGATCTGGCGCGGTTTTCTGGTCCGCGGGAGCCCCCGGCCGGCCGTCCGGGCCATGAAGAAGGCGATTCGGGTCTATCCACTTAGCCGAGCCGAGGCGCCTCCGAAGCAGCAGTTCGTCAACCTGTCCGGTCGGGCGTTCAACACCATTCACGCCAACGATTTCACGTTCTTCGAAGAGGTGCACGCCGTTCTTCAGCGCGAGCCGGTCGACGGCCTGGATCCGGAATGGCTCGCGGCGTTGGCGTCCATCGGGATCGAGAAGGGACGACCATTCGAGCCCGACGACCGGCTGCGCGCGATCCTGACCGAGGCGGCGACGGTCGGCAACGCCACGGCGCGGGCCCTGGTTTTTCGCAGCCGCGACGAGGAGGCGTTCTTCTTCGACAACAGCGAGTGGAAGACGGGCTTCATCGGCGGGAGCCACGAGTTCGTCCGCGACGGCGCCCGTCTGCTCGATGGGCGCAGTCTCTTCTTCTACTATGCCACCGGTATCACGCCCGCGATGTCGACGAAGATGATCGGCGTCGGCTCCCAGTACGCTGGCGTGATGCTCGATTCCAATG
This sequence comes from Myxococcota bacterium, assembly GCA_050331295.1. GTDB lineage: Bacteria > Myxococcota > Kuafuiibacteriia > Kuafuiibacteriales > Kuafuiibacteriaceae > Kuafuiihalomonas. The sequence continues at coordinate 302,810 of JBHJGZ010000003.1, forward strand.
GAGACCCCTTCGACGGCAGCCAGACCTATCGCGTGGTGCTGCCTCCCGACGTCCCCGTGAAAGACTTCTGGTCGTTCGTGCTCTACGACAATCAGACGCGGTCGATGCTGCAGACCGACGCTCGATTCCCGAGCATCAACAGCCTGGGACGGGTCGCCAAGGATGCCGATGGATCGACGTCGATCTTCTTCGGCCCGAAGCTTCCAGCGGGCGCGAAGCGCTCGAACTGGATCCAGACCGTGCCGGGGAAGGGCTACTCGGTGATTCTTCGGCTGTACGGTCCGCTGCAGCCCTGGTTCGACAGGGCTTGGAAGCCCGGGGAGGTCGAGCTCCTGAGCGAGGTGCCAGCCGTCTCGGCGGGCGGTCGCGCGCCGAAGATGGCAACAGACGTTCCGGCGACGATCACGACGCCATCGAAGGTCGAGACGCGAATCGGAACCCTGGAGTTCTTCGACGGCGTTCCCACGAAGGAAACGACCCGTATTCTGTACGACAACCTCGATTTCCTGCGCGGAGTCGAGACGTTCCTCACCGGGGTCCCGTTCGCCAGCCTCCACGCGGTGCTCGAGGGCTGGAGCCAGGTCGGTCTCGATCGCAACGGAGCGGTGGGCATCACGGAGTCGCTGATGGATGCGCACCTCCTGTACCTCACTGCGAATACCGAGAGCGTCTACGTCATGACGCCGCTCGATCTGAGCGGGGGTCCCGTCGTGGTCCACAGCCCGCCCAACGCGCTCGGCATGGTCAACGACCACTTCTTCCGCTACGTCGCCGACCTGGGCAACGCCGGGCCCGACCGGGGCCAGGGCGGCACCTACGTGTTCCTTCCTCCGGGCTACGAAGGAGACGTACCGGAGGACACCTTCGCCTTTCGGTCCCAGACCCTGCGCAACGTCCTGTTCTGGCGCGGGTTTCTGGTGGACGGAGATCCCGGTCCCGCCGTGAGGATGGCCAAGGAACGGATCGAGGTCCATCCTCTGGGTGAAGCGGCCGCCCCGAGCATGCGCTTCGTCGACGTTTCCGGTCGGAGCCACAATACCATCCACCCCAACGATCTCGGCTTCTACGCCGAGCTGGCCGAAGTGCTCGGCGAGGAGCCGTCGGCTGCGCTGTCCCCCGAGCTCCTCGGCCTCTACGCGGCGATCGGAATTCGGAAGGGCCAGCCCTTCTCTCCCGACGCCCGGATGCGCACCATCCTGGAGGAGGCAGTCGCCGTTGGGACCGCGACGGCGCGGGCGCTCTCGTTTCGGCCCCGCGATCCACGCGCGTACGTCTACGAAGACTCGGGGTGGTTCACACCCTTCCTCGGCGGGAATCACGAGTTCAAGCGAAGGTCGGGGCCCACGGATCTCGATGCGCGGACCATGTTCCACTTTCCGTACACCGCGGTCTCGCCGGCGATGGCGATCGAGAAGGTCGGAGTCGGTTCGCAGTACGCGGTCGCGGCCACGGACGCGAAGGGGCGCGCCCTCGACGGGACGCGAACCTATCGGATCAAGCTGCCGCCCGGCATCCCGGCCCAGAACTTCTGGTCGTTCGTCGTCTACGACCTTCAGACCCGCTCCCTGCTGCAGACACCGAGCACGACGCAGCCCAGCTTGAGCTCCCAGATGGATCCCGGGCCGATGGTCGGTGACGACGGTTCGGTCAACGTCTTCTTCGCTCCCTCGCCTCCGAAGGGCCAGGAGAGAAACTGGATCCCAACCGTTCCCGGCAAGAGCTGGTTCGTCGTCTTGCGGATCTACGGTCCGCTTCAGCCCTGGTTCGACCGGTCGTGGAGGCCGGGGGAGATCGAGGAGGTTCGAGCCTCAGAGGCCGGAGGACCGGGCGCTGAATAATGGGCCATAATCGTCACCCGAGGCGGTGGAGCCTGGAGCCAAGAAGCCTACCTCAGAGCCTCGAACACACGCCGGAACGATCAGTTCGGCTCTTCTGTAGCGTTGGACGGTGACATTTTGGCGGTCGGCGCCGTCCGCGAAGCCAGCAACGCGACGGGCGTGAACCGAAACGGTGAAGCGGGATCGATTCGGCGAGGATGCACCCCCGCTTCTCGAGGAGGTGCTCGACGAGCTCAATGCGCTCCGGTCGACCTTCAACGAGAAGCGGCGAGCCTCCGGACTCCTGTTTGCGACCGCCCAGGGCGGATTCCGAAGCAGGAACGGGCTGCGGAAACCGTTCCTCGACAAGCACGCCGGCATCACCAAGCGGTTCACTCCGCACGGGTGTCGGCGGACTAGGGCCAAGTTGTACTGCAGAACGGCGGGGACTCGGATGGCGATGGACATCGCCGGCCACGTCACCGACGCCATGCACCGGCACTACACGCCGCTCAGCGCAAGCGGAGAAGGCCGAAGCCGGACGTCTGGCGTTTGCGCGGTTGAGACTGATTGGGGGCGGAGCAGAAGCAGAAACCGGGACCCGAACCGTGACCCCGGACAACAAGGAGGAGAAGGCGTCCGCTCCGTAGTCGAGATTACGCAAGCCGAAGGCGCGCAGTGAGGCGAAGTCGAACGTAGAGCGGTCGGCCGGACATGTGCCGGCCGGGTTCCGCAAGCATGGGCACAGCTGGATTCGAACCAGCGACTTCCACCGTGTGAAGATGGCACTCTAACCGGACTGAGTTATGCGCCCTGGCCGACCAGGCGCCCTGCGCGGTCGGACTTGGAGACGTGCCAGAATCTGCGGCGGAAGGAAAGTCAGGAAAGCGGAGACGAGGCCCAGGACCGCGGGACCGGGACCGAACTCCGGGATTTCGGCCCATCCACCAGGGGCTTCGGACGGGAGAAGGGGCTCGAACCCGGGTGCGCCGAGGCCAATGCGGCACGCAGGGCAAAAATGTCGCGTCTCGCGCTGGATAGCTGGCTAACCTCGAGCCGTGGGCGCTGGGCACCACCATCACGTGAACGAATCCCGCACGTTCTGGGCAGCCGTCCTGACGGCGGCCTTCATGCTGGCGGAGGCGGCTGGCGGTTGGCTGTCCGGGTCCCTGGCGCTTCTGGCCGACGCCGCCCACATGATGACCGACAGTGTGTCCCTCGGGCTGGCCTGGTACGCGTTCCGGCTCAGCCGGCGTCCGCCCACCGAGCGCCACACCTTCGGCTACGACCGCCTTCAGGTGCTGGTGGCGTTCGGCAATGGCATCGCCATGCTCATCGTGGTCCTCCTCATCGTCGGCCACGCGGTGGAGCGCCTGTTCGACCCCGTCGCGGTCCTCCCCGGACCCCTCCTCGTCATCGCGGGCCTGGGCTTGGGGGTGAATCTCGTGGCCTTCGGCATTCTGCACGGCGCGGACACCACCAATCTGAACGTGCGGGGGGCGCTGCTTCACGTATTGGGTGATCTGTTGGGATCGGTCGCCGCCATCACGTCGGGCGCAGTCATCTGGCTCACCGGTTTCATGACCATCGATCCCATCCTGAGCGTGTTCGTGGCGACTCTCCTCGCCCGGAGCGCGATCGCTCTGGTGCGAGACTCCGGGCGGATCCTTCTCGAAGCGGTTCCGCTCCACCTGGACATCGCCGAGGTGCGGCAGGATCTCGAGGCCCACATCGACCATGTGGTGAGCATCCACCACGTTCATGCGTGGTGCCTGACCCAGGAGCGACACATGGTCACGCTTCACGCCCAGGTGAAAGACGCAAACCATCGAGACAGCGTGGCGGCGCTGATCAAGGAACGGCTCCGTCGAGAGTTCGGCATCGCCCATGCGACCGTCGAGGTCGAGCTCGTTCGAGAGGTCGAGCCGGTCAAAAACTGTGCAGGCTAGCCGGCGCGACCCGGCTCGGTGGGCACCGTCATCCCGTCGTGGAAGGTTGCGTACAGAGCACCCGATGCGCCGGCCCAGACCGCGTGACATCCTCCATGAAGAACCTTGAGGTCGCCCGGCAGGAGCGTGGTGCCGTCGCTCATCATGATGCTTCCCTGAAGCACGTAGGTGGCCTCTCGGCCATGGTGTCGATGCTCGGGAAACGACGCGCCCGGCGCGAACCGCACCAGACCGGCTTCGGCTCCGGCGAGACGCGAGCCTGGAACGAAGTGCACGAAGCTCACTCCAGGAACCGCCGTGGGCTGCCATCGCTCTCGGCTGTCCACCCGACCGAGCGCCTCCAGCATGGCGGCCTCCTCGAGATCGAAAAGCTGCATGAGCTCGTCCAGGAACGGAAGGAAGGCGCCGACCCCTTCCATCGACTGTTCCAACCGTCTCGCGCCGTCGTCGCAAGTCCGAGGGTCAAAGGCATCTCCGTTGTCGGCCGCGCCCCAAACCTGGTCGAGGCTGCCTTGGATCGCAGCCAATTCGGCTCTGAGTCGGGCGTCCATCTCCAGTCGCCTCTCCACCGCACGTCGCGCCTCCGGTTCGAGCTCCCCGAGCGCGTATTCCGTGAGCAGCTCGGCGTCCGTCACGATCTTCTCTCCTCTCCCAGGACCGCGCGCAGTCGCGCCAAGGCCCGATGCACCCGTGCTTTCAAGGTACCCACCGGAACACCTTCGACATCCGCGGCTTCTTTCATGGTGAGGCCCTGAACATAGGTCAATTGCAGCGCGTGTCGCTGATCGGCAGTGAGCTCGGCCAGCATGCTGGGAATCCGCATGGCATCTGGCCACGCCGACACGAGGTCGTCCGAGGCCTGGCCCTCCACGACCTCGTCTCGAATGGTCTCACGATTTCTCAGATCCTTCCGAAGCCGGTCGATCAGGCGGCTGCGCAAGATGGTCACCAGCCAAGCCCGAACCGGGCCCCGCTCCGGATCGAAGCGCCGCACCCGGCGCCAGGCTTCCATGAACACCTCGTGAACGAGATCAACCGCGTGGTCGCCATGCGACAGCCGTCGGCGGGCCATGGACAAGAGAAGCGGAGCATGACGCCGGTAGAGAACGCCGAAGGCCACTCGGTCGCCGCGCTGAGCCTGGGAAACCAACACGCCATCATCGGCGTCGCCTCCGGCTCTGGGCGGAGCCGTCGCCATCTTGAGCCGCCCCGCCATGAAGGGGACACTAATCCTCCCGGCTTCCGATGCATAGTCGCTCATGAACTGCGGACACGCGAACGGTGGAGCCCGGAACGTCATCGCGAGGTCGAACCGAAGTGAGTCGAGGGATAGCCTCCTCCCATGAAACTCGCGTGGGTGACATGTCGCGCCCTGCCCGAAGCCGACGAGGACGAGCCCGAGGGAATCGAAGCGCTTCGGAACGCTGGCCACCATGTCACGGTCGCGGCTTGGGACGATGCCGGCGTGGTCTGGTCGGAATTCGACGCATGCCTCATTCGGTCGACCTGGAACTACGCCCGCCAAGTGGACGCGTTTAAGACCTGGCTCACGAAGGTGGAAAAGGTGAGCGAAGTGTACAATCCGCCTTCGGTCATTCGGTGGAATCTCGACAAGAGATACTTGTTGGCGCTGAGGTCCCGCGGGATCCAGGTACTGGACACGGAGTGCTGCGAGCCCGGAGATTCGGTCTCGAACCGGGCACGCCAGCGAGCCTGGGACCAGGTGGTGGTCAAGCCTGCGGTGGGAGCGGGGTCATGGCGGACTCAGCGCTTTTCGAACCTCGACGAGGCCGACGCGTTCGGTCGGAGCTTCACCCGTCCCTTCCTCGTTCAGCCCGTCTATCCCGCGTTCGAGGACCCCGGCGAGCGATGTCTGGTTTGGGTCGATGGCGTCTGGAGTCACGCGGTGGACAAGCGACCTCGTTTTCATGGCGAGGACGAGTCGGTGCGGCTGGGCTCACCCCCGTCGCGGGAGGAGCTGGCATTCGGAGACCGGGTCCTGGCCTCCAGTCCAGGTCCCCTCCTGTACGCGCGGCTGGATCTCATCCATACCGACGCCGGCCCTCGGCTCTCCGAGCTGGAACTCATCGAGCCCTCCCTGTTCTGGTTTCTCGGGGGTCCGGCGCGACGCGCCCTCGACCGTCTGGTCCAAGCCCTCGGTACCGGTACGCGTCCATAGGCTTTGGCGCGTCAGTCCAGGACACACCCGAAACGGTCGCCGACGAACCGAGCCGAGGCACCCCACAGGAAGAACGCAGTGGTCCGGACCCGCTTTTGTTCATGGTCGACGGAGAAGGTCGCGACGTCCGGCTCTTCCGCTGTGTACCTCCGACAGAAGGCTTCGTCCTGCTCCATGACGAAGATGCAGGAGCACACCTCCTTGGCTCGGTACGCGGTGACCAACTCGAGATCGTTGGCTCGATATCCCGGTTTTTGGCAGGCCGAAATGAAGACGATGGCGATCGACGTGAACGCTGCCATCTTGCCCGCGGACCGACGCTGATTCATGGCACCACCTCCGCCAGCTCGAGAGCCAACGCCAGCAGTCGATCCCGGTCGATCCGGTTGCCGGCGCCGCGGTCCTCCCCGAACCGCACCAGGACGGTTTGCCGAGATGGGATCACCCATAACTCTTGGCCCCAATGTCCGCGCGCTGCGAAGGCGTCGTCCGGTGCGGAGGGAAACGGCTTGGGCATCGACACCGCCGGCGCAGCTCGGTTCAGCCACCAATGGCGACCCGAAACGTAGGTTGGATCCAGGTCGATGGGATTGCTCAGGTAGGCCTCTACGATCTGCGTGGAGGTCCGCACCCAGCCGTTCGGAAGAAGCCTTCGGCCTTCGAAACAGCCGTCCTCCAGAAACAGATGGCCAAACCGAGCCATGTCCCGAGGGGGCGCGTAAAACGAACTCGCGGCGGCGTACGTGCCGCTGCCGTCGCGCTCAAAAACGACGTGCTTCATTCCCAGCGGCTCGAAGAGCACCGACCACGGAAACGAAGGACCATGGACCTGGCTCATGGCGCCCTGCACCGCCGCCATCATCAGGTTCGTGTCCCCAGAGGAGTAACTCCAGCTGGTTCCGGGCGGATCCCGAAGCGGATGGGACGCGACGAACCGGGCCATGTTGCCTCGTCCCTCCCCGTACAGCATCGCGATGACCGAGCTGTTCTGAGGCGACTCGTCGCCCTCGTACGTTTCGGTCCAGTCGTACCCGGAGGAGAACTCCAGCAGATGGAGCACGCGAAGGGACCGCGCGACCGGGAACGGCACGAGGTCGTCGATCCGGTCGTCGAGCCTCACGACCCCTTCGTTGACCGCCACGCCCAAGAGCGCGGCGGTGACGGTCTTGCTGATGGACCACGTGAGATGAGGCGTCGTCTCGTTGTATCCGTGGTCGTATCCTTCGAACACGATGCGTCCCCGATGCACGACCAAGAGTCCGTCGGTTCGGTAGCCCGCTTCGGGATCGAATGCATAGGCTCGAAGGCGGCTTTGCGCGGCTGAGAGCAAAGGTCGAACCGCCTCAGACGCCTGAAGCTCCTTCAAGAAGTCCGGCTCGGACGAAAACGCCAAGCCGCATCGGTCCCCATTGGCGCCGTCGGCCGCGTGAGCCCCATCGACCCGGTCTCGGTCGGCCACGTCGGGCGCAGCCGCGAAACTGCCGGTTGAGGTCCATGGGCCGACGCCGAGCAGCACCGCGAAGGCGACCGCGGACCGGCCGGAAGCCGCGAGCGCCATGAGAGATCCATCCACGAAGACAAACGCGAGGGCATCCGGCCATCGATGACCCGATGCTTGAAGCCCGATGGCCGCGGCCACAATCGCCACGTGGGGTCCTGCTGCCCTCAGGACCACGGGCCAAACGCGGGTCCTGGAGCCGGGCACGATGGCGAGTCGCCCCACCAGCAAGGGCGGAAGCAATCCCCACGCCCCGAGCGCCAACGGTGCAGCCACCATCAGGTCATTGGATGCCCGGCCGACGCCCATGGCCAGGAACAAGACCGCCGCCGATACCCCGCACGCGACCAAGAGCACCATGGAGCGGATGGATGCCGGGGCTGGACCATCCAGGCAAGGCTGCAGGGACCGACCGATCCCGTGTGTGCTGGACCGTGGCTTCCTGGGCAGGTCCCTCGATATGGTGCAGCGGTGGACACACTGATTCAGCGCGTCGCGGGACACCTGGAGCACGCCCATCGCCTCTTGTTCGTGACCGGCGCGGGCCTGTCCGCCGACTCGGGTCTGCCTACATATCGAGGCATTGGCGGACTGTACGACGGACCCAACACCGACGAGCTCCCCATCGAGGTCCTCCTTTCGGGCCCCATGTATCAGCGCGACCCGAGCCGCACGTGGAAATACATCAGCCAGCTCGAGGCAGCGTGTAGAGGGGCAGAACCCAACCGCGGTCACCGCGTCATCGCGAACCTCGAAACCTCGTTCGATGTGGTCGTCCTGACCCAGAATGTGGATGGCCTGCACCATGCGGCCGGCTCGAGCCGAGTCATCGAGATCCACGGCGCCCTCCGTCGCCTTCGCTGCCCGGCGTGCACCTGGCGAGACGAGGTCTCGGACTACGCGGCGCTGGAAGCCGTACCCCGCTGTCCGATCTGTGAGGGAATCATCCGGCCCGACGTCGTATTGTTCGAGGAGATGCTTCCCGAAGTCGCCTTGGACACGTGGTCGGAGGAAGCGAACCGAGGCTTCGACATGGTTTTCTCCGTCGGAACCTCGAGTCTGTTCCCATACATCATCGAGCCGGTCTGGATGGCGGCCCAACGAGGTCTTCCGACGGTGGAGATCAACCCCGCTTCGACCGACCTATCGTCGGTGGTCGACGTTCATCTTCAGCTCCGCGCCGCGGAAGCCTTGGACGCTTTGGCCAAAGCGCTGGGACTCGACCCATGACCAGATCGCCTTCAAGGTAACGCATCGATGCGGTCCGCCATGGATTCGAGCTGCTCACCGAGCTCGGCCACCGCGGGGCCGAGATCGGCAAGTTGACGTGCCGCACTTGCAAGCTGGCGGGTGCGCTCGGACAGGACCGGGACGACCACGGAGGCCGGTGGGACTCGGATCTCCCGAGTGACCGCGAAGGACATCCCCGCCGAAATCGAGGGCATCTCTCGGGAAGCCGGAAGGCGGGTGAGGACGTCGTTCAAGGGCCCCAGCGCCATCATCAAGCCGATGGCTTCGCTCACCAATACGCTCCTGGTGTCCGAAGGCAACGGTTCATAGGCTGCACCCACGGTCCGAAGCATGTGATTGTAGAGCGCATTCACGAAGTCCAAGAGACGCCCGGCATCGGAAGCACCGATCCATGTCTTGTTCTCCGGGATGGGCGGACGGCGCTGCACTGGATTTCGCGCCACGAGCCGGGTTGGCTCGAAGCTGGGATCCTCACGGAGAAACTTCTGGTAGGCGTCCCGAACGCCACAAAACTTCCGATAGTGCGAATGCTCCGGGTCCTCGAGATTTCCTTCTCCCTGAATGACGATGTTTTCCACCGCTTGGAGGGCGGTTTCGAGGTCTCGAACCGCCATGAGTCCATCGAGGGAGACGTCCTCGAATCGGATCTGATGCTCCGGCTCACCCACGAACAGGTTCTGCTCTCCCAATGCATCCGCCAGCTGCCTGAGCCCGTCCTGGATTCCTCGATATAGCTGACCCACGGTGTCGAAGTCCTGAGCGGAGGGCATCATGGCGCCGGCGGTGGTCGCACGAACGTACTGACGCTCCCGTTGAAACGCCTCTCCATCCGGCAGGTCTGTACCCTGCGGACGCTCCAAGTAGACGAAGTGGTCGATGGTGCTCTGACTGAAGGGATGAAGCGCCACCAGCACCTCGGCCGGATGATAGCCGGGGGCCACCGGAAAGTTCGGTCGACCGACGTGGGGCCGGGCGCCGATTGAGGCCAACACGTTATTCGCGTTTGCAAAATGGGCCATCTCGTCGATCGCGACGTTCAAGATGGTGCGGCGCCAGCTCTGGACCTCGCGGGTCTGGTCCGCAGTCAGACCCTCTCCAGGACCCGTTTTCAATGACCAGGCCGCGTACAGATAGCAGCACATCAGGTTGTGTTCGACTTCGACCGCTTCGGTCAGGAGCTCGGCCAGCTGCTCGCGATGGGCGACGACGATTTCGGGTTCGCTCACGTTGTGGTTGTCTATGTCTTCCCGAACGACTCGGTCCACTGTTTCCGAGCGGCTCCTTGGCCGCCGCTGCACGCGACCACGGCTAGGCGTCGAAAATGTGGGCCGCCCGTTTCATGTGGTACGCAACGTCCACGCCATGGGGACACGCCCGATTGGCGCCCTCGAAATCCACGCCCGTCAACGTCCGCGCCTCGGCGGGAAGAGTCGCGAACCGACGCTTGGCTTCGTCGAGGTCTCCGTAGACGTCGTGGTACATCACGTACCGCATCACGTCCCCGATCTGCACCGGCGCATCCACCGCTGGGTTACAGAGGTGGTCGCACCCGTCACAGGCAAACGGACGGGTGGCATCCGCGTACTGATGGAGCGCATCCATCTCCGCTCGGGTCAGCTCTGTTCGGTCCACGGCGGCAGCGATGTTCTCCCGTAGGATCTTGAACGTCTTCATGGCCGAGACCGCGGCAGAAATGCGCTCATCGGCCCAGACCGCCTTCATGACCGCTTGGTGCTTGGTCCACTTTCCGGTCTTTTCGAACTTCTTCCAGGCGTCGGCGAAAGAAGCCTCTGATCCTTGAGTCTTCATGGCGATGAGTCCGATGTCGACCTTCTTACAGGCATCGATGGCCTCGTTGAGGGCCTTATCGCCGTACTGTCGGAAGTTGTACCGAAACATGATGGCATCGATGTAGTCGAGCTGGGATGCCTGGTTCATCAGCTCGACCACATTGTGACTGTGGCAGGAAAATCCAAAGTATTTAATCTTCCCTTCTTTTTTCAGTCGTTCAGCGGTCTTTGCGATATCCGAGTTGAGGTATCCACCATTTTTGAGACTGTGGAGAAAATAAAGATCGATGTAGTTCGTCTTGAGCTTATCGAGACTTTGTTCCACAGTCCGAGTGAAGCCTTCGGGGTCATGGGCATCGGACTTGCTGGTGATCCAAATCTTGTCGCGATTCTTCAGCCGGGTGTGAAAGTTCCCGAGGGCTGTCTCTGACGTTCCTCCCGCATAGCAGTCCGCCACATCGAAGTAGTTCACCCCGAACCGGACGCATTCGGCGAACTTCGGGTCGAAGCGCTGGTCGAAGTTCATGGAGCCACCCATCAGCAGGATCGGTACGGTCTGCTCGGTCTTGCCGAGGCGGCGCCGCGGGACCTGAGGGAGACTCTCGTCCTCGCCTGACGCAAAGGTCACCTTGGGCGCGATGCTCGCTCCAGCCCCCGCCAGCGCGGCTCCTCCGAACAACGTCCGACGCGAAAATCCACGTTTCGAATTCGATTCCTTCATGCGTCACCTTTCTTCGCCTTCCGGCTGGTCTCCAGAAGAAGTGACCGATCTTGCGACCGCGTTTCGCCGATCGCCGTCACGTATACCGCCGCATCATCGATGACCGGACACTCGTGTTCACAAATCCCGCAGCCGATACACAGTTCTGGCCGCATGTAGGGTCGATTCAGCGTGACGGTGGTCCCGTCCCATCGCTCGACCTCCACATCGTAAGTCCCGATCGCTTTGGGCGTCACCGGACAGACCTCTTCGCATACGACGCACGGCGTCTCCATCGCCCACGGAAGGCACCGCCCCCGATTGAAGAAGGCGGTGCCTACGCTCACCGGGCCATTGTCTTGATACTTTCCAACCCCGAGCTTTTTGGCCAATGGCGTCTTTTGAATGGCTCCGGTGGGACAGACCTCGCTACAGAGCGTACAGTTGAGCTGACAGAAGCCGACACTGAAGTCCATGACCGGTGTCCAAAAGCCCTCCACACCAGCTTGCTCGAGGGTGGCAGGCTGAAGAACATTGGTGGGACACACGTTGATACATTGGTCACACTTGATGCACCGCTCCAGAAACTCGGATTCCTCCACCGAGCCCGGAGGACGAATGGCCTTCTCGTGAAAGCCCCGGTCATTGACCGCTTTTGAAAGGCGAAGAAACGGGAACGCCAAGACACCCGCCGCCCCTCCAAACACCCAACGACGCTTGGAGACGTCCGGATTCACGCGGACGGTGTCCCAAACTTTTGAAATCACCGGTCGGCCGAACAAAGACGCGCCCTTTTTGACCGTTCCCACCACGTGCTCCTTGATCGGCAGTGGCGTGAGCCGGAACGACAGGGCGTCCTCCGGACAGTCATCGATGCAGTTGAAGCACACGAAGCATTCGGACTTCCGCAGTGCGGCTTGCGGATCCGACGCACCCTCACAGCGTCTGAGGCACAAGTCGCAGTCCGTACACTTCGTCACGTCTCGGTCGATGCGCCAGAGCGCGAACCGGGACAGGACACCCAGAAACGCGCCGAGAGGACAAAGAACCCGGCAGAAGAAGCGAGGAATGACCAGATTCATCCCCACCAGCCCGATGATGACGAGTCCAACGAACCATGCGCCGGCGAAGATCCGTTGCTCAGGCGTCCCCGGCTTCATGGTGAGCAGGCTCAGAGGCTCCGGATCCATCCCGACCCGGGTCCGAAGCATCTCGGCGAGGTTCGCCGTGGCGAGGTCCGAAGCGGGCGCGACCGCCACCGCGAAGGTTCGGACCAGGAGACAGATCGGGTCGAGCAGACCGATCTGAAGGGATCCGAAAAAGGCCAGCACCAAGAATACCGTCAAGATGACGTACTTGAGCTGAAAGACTCCGCGATACCGATTGCTGTCGATCCGCTCCTTGTTGTTACGCGTGTTGAAGATCCAGCCTACAAATTGATGAAGGGTTCCGTAGGGGCACATCCAGTTACAGAAGACGCGACCGAGGAGGAGGGTCGGAATGAGGACGAACAAACCCCGCCAAAGCCATCGGTACACGGTGTGCGTCGAAAGTGCGGTTGCGAATCCCACGAGCGGATCCACTTCAAGGAAGAGGGAAACCGGATACCCGCCGAGGCGGCTGAACCAGGTGGCCCACAACAAGAACGTGAACAGCGCGAAGAAGAACAGCTGACTGTACACTCGGATGGTGGTGATCCGGAAGACCCGGGCGTACCAAGGCGACCCATCTTTGTTCTGGGCGAGGGTTCGCTTCAACCAATCGGGCCGAACGACGGTGGAACTCATCCGATCTGGACCTCTTTCACGTTCAGCCCCTTCCAGTCCGGATTTCCCAGGGACTTCAAAGATGCCTGGCTCAGGTAGGCAGGACGCTGGTCAGGCTTGCGCTTCAGGAGAACATCCCAGCCGTACGCATCTGCGGCGAGACTATCGGTGGCCGCTGCGAGCGTCTGACCCGGGCGTACGTCGTCCAAGCTCCCCCCGGTCGGACCGCTCCTGAACAGGACCCGGGTGCCGTCGAGCATCACGAAGGTGGGCCTCATCATCTGGGCGAGGTCGGTGATGATTCCGTGAATGTCTTGATGGAACTGGTTTCGCCGACCACCCAGCAGCCCATACCAATTCTTGGTGGTCATGGAGGCGGCGCACAAGTTGTGGTCCTTCACCGGCGCGAGACCGATGACCTTGTCGGCCCCCAGGAACGGCCGCCAGAAGAAGGGCCAATTCTCGATCCACTTCGCTCCCGGGGTGTTCAGAAGTTCGAAATCGTGGCTTCGAGGCAAATAGACCCGGGCGCCCGCCTCGAGGGCCGCCTTCCGAATCCCGCTCTTCGCAAAACACGACTCGGGGGACTCGATGGGATTGTCGCACACCCGCACCTCGCCGGCCCGACCCTCCACCAAGAGGAATCGGATCAGGGCCGCGAGGACCTCCGGGTTGGTCGTGGCCCCGAGCGCTGCCGAACGCTCGAACGCGACGTTGGGCTTGATGACCACGACCTCACCGGGAGCGATGAAGCGCCGAACACCGCCGATTGCTTCGATGGACGCTCGGACCATTTTGGCGACGTCTTCGCCGTGGGCGATGCCGAGATCCGCGAACGGCCCCTCGGCCACCGCATATCCACCCTCGGGAAGCGCCAAACGTCTCGGCCGAGGTTTTCCGCCCTCTCCGTCCGGATCCGAAAGGGAAAGAGGCCAATCTTTGGGCGCCAAGGAAAGATATCCTGCGCCCAAGGAAAGCCCAGATACGACGCCCACCTGGCGAATGAACTGACGACGATGCTGCGTCCGGTGCGTCGTGTCGTCCTCTGCCACCGATTCGCTTTTGGCATCCCCAGGACGGATTCGCCAACCGCCGCGGTGGATTTCGACTCGGCTGACCGGTTTTCCCCGCGATCTCGAGCGTCCCTACGTCAGTAGGACGGTCCGTCGTCCTCGGACGTGGACGGCGCAGGTTGCTCCGCGGTCCCGGAGGATGGGAGAGACCGCAACTCCTCCCTTCGCCTCGGGCTCAGACCGTCTAGGGCCTCACTGACTCGACCCAAGATCTCCTCCCCCGCGGAAGCGCTGGCCGCGTTGCGGACGCCTACGACAAATTCGTCGCGGGCCCGCGCCCCACTCACGCGACCGAGGTACCGGTCTTGCACCCAGCCCTCCGAGATGGGACTTCCGTACTCTTCAAAACCCGCGTTGAACCTCTCGGCCAGGACCGCGGCGGAGTCGGGAGCAAATCGCACGAAGGCCTCCGTCTCTTGGTCGTCCATCAGACCGGCGTACACCTCGGTGGCGAAATCGAACGAAAAGGCAGCTTGCGGGAGGTATCGAACCTCCTGAGGAGCGACGCCCAGGGATCCAACAAAGATGTCGTACGCCCACGGCAGAGGCGCGGCCTCCAATCGGGACATTCCAGCCTTCACTGATGCAAAAACCGGCGCCACTGGCTCACCTTCGAGCGAACCGATGGCCCGGACATAGTAGGGGCCTCGAACCATCACAAAGGCGTTGCGCCGGAGCGCGTGCATCATCCCCTGCTCCATGACCACTTCGGACCCCTCGGCAAGCTCGCCGGAGAATGCACCGAGCGCGTTCTCCGGCGTCCCTTGGTCGTAGATTTCGACATCGACCGTCAGCGTGGGATCCGAATCGTGGCGGATGCCGACAAAGTAGAGTTGCTCGAACCCAAAGCTCTTGTAATAGCTTTCGCGGCCATTGATCTTTTCATAGAGATCATCGGGTCCGAAACGGCTGAAGCTCGATTCCGTGAAGTCGTCCGGGGCGAGGTCTGGGGGAATCGGGCCGCGATCCGCGACTTTCGGGGAGCGATTGGCCTGACCGGGAGCCGCCGTGAAGAGTTCTGGATCCGGGTTCGTGCCCATCCACACCACCCATGCGGCCAAACTCAGGAGCAGAAACAGGACGAACGCACCGAGCTGGGTCTCGCGAGAGGAATAACGTCGACGGTAGTGCTTCCACGGCTTCTTGATGAACAGCCGGTCCGAGTCCATGCACGTGGACTCTTGGGGTTCAGGAGTCGTCGGTCAACGAACGCCGACTCGGCGGAGGTGGCCTCGCAGCGTCCGGCGGCGGCGAACTGACCCGAGACGCGCCGACCGCCATCTCCGGCAGATCGGATTCCGCCGTCAATTGGTCGATGGCACGGGCGATGGCAGCCGGTGCCACGATGGGCACGTAGCCGTCGGCTTGAATGATCTGATGACGCCCGCGAGGTGCTTGCTCGGCCAACTTCCGTTGCATGGTCACCGCTGCATCCTCGCCTCCGGACTGAGCGAACTGCAGTTCCGACGCAGGCCTCGAGAGCACGATGCAGGGCATGGCGGGGCTTCCCACGGAGGAAACCTGTTGGACGCTCTCTTCCAGGCTTCCGAGCTCGGAACGCATGGTGAACAAGGCCTCTGGAGTGATCTGTCTTCGGATCCGACGGGCCGCCGACGTCGGCAGACCTCGCATCCCGCCCGGCCAGTCGGAGAAGAGGGCAGCCCACGCCGAGACGACTCCTCCTCTCCATCGCTGAAGCTGGGCATCCAGGCGGTCGCGGTAAGTCATGAAGTGCTTGGACCGAGCCAAGACCTCGACCACCGGGTCGACCAACACCAGGCTGCGCACCGTGGGCTCTCGAAAAGCGAATACGCGGGTGTGAAGAGCGCCGAAACCAGCGCCTACCGCGACGTAGGGTCCGTGGAGATTCGCCTTGAGAAGCGCCTCCTGCAGTTCGTCCACGACCTGGTAGGTGCTCCGGGGAAGCTGACCGGCCGTGCTCGCGCCCAAGCCGAGTCGGTCCACGGCGACGGACCGGTAGCGCGTGCTGAGCTCGTCTTGCACCGCCGCCCAAAAAGGCGACCACTGAAGCCACCCCGATTCGAGGATGACCGTCCATGGGCCTTGACCCACGACGTGAAGATTCATCTGGGCCCCAGAGGCCAGCTCGACCCGGATGTCTTCGTGCACCCGCCGACTGTGGCAGCACGGGGATGCGGGTTCAACGCAGCGAGGATGCCTTCGCTGGGGTCAACCCGCTACGTCTTTGGGACGGATGACGTCAGCCAAGAGCCGCGTCGACACCACTTCCAGCTCCAATTCGCGGGCCAACAGATCCGCCGTTTCGCCCACCAGGTCCGCGGTGTCTTCAGGCTCGACCGCCAGCTGATGCGCGGTTGCGGCGCGGTCCTCTTCCGTGCGCGCCTTCCACTCCGCCATGCTCTTCGGCATCGGGCGCTGCATGCGCCAGTACCGGGGCTCGGCCAAGGGATCTCGCGGTCCCAGCTCCAACGTGTCGAGGTCGGGGTGGGGCGGGAGTCGCTTGCGCACCGCGTCCCGAACCGCATTCAAGAGAAAGTAGCGCTGCGCGGATTCCAGCCCGACGAACTCGACGCCAACAAACCAGGCGGCGCCGGAGGTGAAGCAGCGGATGAGGCGACCCGGGACGTGAATCGGTCGCTCGGCCAAGAGCACCAGTTGCACCCGCCGTCCTTGCTCGGTGCCGTTGAACTCGCGTTGCGTGACCCTCAGTGAGACGCCATCGGTCGTCCATTCGACGGTCTCGGCCCGGACCGCCCACTCCGGTCGCTCCGGGTCTCGCACCAGCGCGGGAAGCGACAACATGATGTGGGCGGAGCGGGGGAAGACGACACCCAAGAGGCTACCCAATACGTCGAGGATCGCGTCCTCGTCCTCCACATCCAAAACTACCGCTCGGTCGCTTCCGCGAAGCACGTGCCTCCAGGGCATGTCGTCCAGCAGCACGGCCGTCGCCTCCCCTCGGCGCTCCATCAACGCCGGGAAGTCGGGCTCAGCCTGGGATTCTGGAGCGAGCAGCAGGACCCGATATCGGTCGGGGTTCGGGACATGCCCACAATCTGGGGCCCATTCCACCCGCACACCCGCATGCTTGCGCAGATCTGCTTGCAGCGTTCCCACATCACCGACGACGAGGAGGTCCATGGCCATTCGATGTCGAGGAATCGGGACGGGCTCCTTCGGCTCAAGCGAACCGCACGACAGTGAAACGTTTGAAGACACGCAGGAGACAAGACTCCCGTCCCGGGACGACGAGACTAGGCTTTGGGAAGATCCACCGGTCGGCCCAACTTCTCACTGGTCCATCGAGTGACGGTGGCCCACAGCTCGTCCCCTGACTTCTGCGCTACCCAGGCGCGTCCGTCCCAATCGAAATGCCAAGCCGTGCTGCCCGCGGCCATCCAGATCTGCCGGGCTGCCCGATGACTGTTCACGATGAACCGGCTCCCATCATGAAAGCGTAAGGTCAGGACGCCACTTTCGAGGTCGACGTCGAGGTCATCATCCTCGAGGTCCGCCAGCGCTTCCACCATGCGGGACAACGTGTCGTCCGCCAATGTCTCGAACTTGGACTCGGAGAGGGCCTCGGACATGGTCCGCATCGTTCCCGAAAACGACGCCGTTCCGCAAGCAAAGCGCGAGGGCCAGAAGCTAGTGAAGCGTGCTCATCCCGAAGAACGCGCGTTCTTCCCGAAGCGAATCGGCAAAAGCCGAGCGAAGAAAGGCACCCAACGAGGCACGACCCTGACCGCATGCGTCTCGGTGGGTCTTCCGGAGGGCGACGGCCAGAGCTCCGGGGGCTCCGTTCGCCGGCACCATCGGAGCGATTTCGGTCCCCAACCAGCGGTCCAGTTCCAGGATGAAGTGGACCAAGGATGAGCGATCTGCCTGCAGCGGTGCCTGCGCATCGCGGAGCGCCTGCAGACCTGCACCGACCAGAGTGATGCTCCCATCAAAGCCCAGCATGACGTCCCGGCTATCGAATCCACCTAAGGCGCACGCGCCGGGTCGCGGCCCCGCCTCGGCCAGAAACTGCAAGGCGTCAGCGACCGCGTAGGCGATGGCCGGTCCGAGCTCCTTTTGGCCCAACTCGCCCACCATGGTCTGAGCGAGGGTCCGGCCGAGCCGATGAATCCGTGCGACGTAGATGACGTTGTCGACGATCCCCGCGCCCAAGATCTGAGCGACATGGCGATGATCCACCCCCAACATGTGATTGACCTGCTCGAGAACCGGTCGGTCTTGCTCCTGCACGCGGATCGGATCCAAGAGTTCGAGTTCCACGATGCGGGGGTCTTGATCATGGAGAGCCAGCACCACCTCTCCGGACGCGGTGGTACGAACGGAGCGTCCGATGCGATATGGCCCCAAACGCCCCGAGAAGGCGTTTGCGTCCACCGCGCCGCGGTCCAATCTCCATTCGTTGGCCAACGTCATGCGCCCGCGGCCAAGATAGCGGACCGAACGGGCCAGCGAAAGACAGGTCAGGCCGCGCCTCGACGGATCCCTGGCCGAACCCACCGGTGGTCCCGGGCCGCCCGGCCGAGAACCAAGAGTTCATTGACAGGCCCTCGGCCTCGGGGATCCCGATTGATCGCTCGCCCCACCGGTACGGTCCGAACCTCCAACCCTTCATACAGCTCCCGAGTAAAAGCGCAGTCAGAGTTGGACAGGAGAGCTCTGGTTCGTCGCTCCAAGGTGGCCAGGTAAGTGCTCTTGAGCCGCCGATGTTCATCTGCTCCGAACGGGAAGGGCGTATAGCTGGTGAAACACGCCGTGTCCGACACGGGCACGTACGGTGGATCCAGATACATCCCGTCCGCTGGACCCGCCTCCGCCATCACTTCTTGAAAATCAGCCTCCCGAATCTCGGCCTTGGCGAGGGCCTCGGATGCGGCGCGGAGTCGGTCCGGGTCGAACACCCGCGGCCTCTTGTATCGGCCGAAGGGCACATTGAACCGTCCCGATCGGTTCACGCGGTAGAGACCGTTGAAGCAGGTCTTGTTGAGAAAGATGAAGCGAGCACATCGTTCGACGGCTGTCAGTTCGTCCGGGTTCTGCGCCCGGACTGCGTAGTAATGCGATGGGTCTGTCGCCTTCGTCGCAAGGGGCTCGAGGGCGTCGATCAGCTCCTCCACTCGGGTCTTCACGCAGCGATAGACTTCGACGAGACCGAGGTTTCGATCAGAGAGGACCGCCCGACGAAATCGCTCCTCCCGAGCGACGGCGAAGAAGACCGCAGCACCGCCGAGGAACGGCTCGAAATAGGTGTCCATACGGGCGGGAAGGCGCGGCAGAATCTCGGAGAGGAGCCGGGTCTTGCCTCCGGCCCACTTGAGAAAAGGGGCAGCCCCGTTCGGCATGACGGCACGCTAGGCCCCCAGGGTCGGTTCGTCCAAAAAGTGAAAGCCAACCAGCGGCCGCTCGGCAGGATGCCCTTTATCGGTCGGAAACTGGACCGCTGCGGCTCAGCTTCGTAGCTTCGCCTCTTCGTCGTCGGAGTAGGTGGGTTGACCGGTGATCTGCCATTCCAAGATTCCGCCGGACAGCGCAACCACGCCCTCGGTGTCTCGCGCAAGATCGGTTGCGGTTCGACCATCCCGGTCCACGAGCACAAGCAAGTTCTCCTTCGATAGGTGATCGGTCCAATCTTCCGGATCCGCTTGGATCGAACCCAGAATGTGGCCCCGAGAAAAGTCGTTCTTCGGTCGGAGATCGACCACCGTGACGTTTCCGGAAGCCATTCGCTGAACCAGGTCCTTCACCTCGATACTCGGCGGAGCGAACTCCGGCAGCGTCTGTTCGATGAACTTTTCCAGTACGTCCTTGGGCAAAGCGCCCTGCGCCGCCTGGATTGGCGTGCCGTCCTTGAAGATCATCAGGGTCGGGATGGACTGAACTCGATAGGTTTGAGCAACCATGGGCGCCCGGTCGACATCGACCTTGACGACCTGCAAGCGTCCTTCGAAAGCCTCGCTCAAGTCTTCGAGGACCGGGGCCACCTGCCGGCAGGGCGCGCACCAGGCCGCCCAGAAGTCCACCAAGACCGGAAGCTTCGATTCCAGGACCTTGGTGCGGAAGTCATCATCTCCAGCCGCAATCGTCGCCATGCCCCGATTCTAAGCAGATTTTGCCCCCGTCAATCGACCCTCAGAGAAAGACCAGCTGGTCCGCGAGGATCAAAACCAGCAAAACCGGAAGATAGGCCAGCGAGCCCAAGAACACCGCTCGCGCGGACTTGGGATGAAGTTCCATGGCCGACCTAAACCCCAGATAGCAGAAGACGCCTCCGGCCAGACCCGCACCCACGGCGTAGAACGGTCCTGCCAAACCCCACAAGACCGGACCGATAGACGCGAGCACCGCGGCCTGACAGCCCAGGGCCATGGCCAGGCCCGTCCGGTGCAGCTGCTCGTCCGACGGGAGAAATCCGAAGCCACCTCGCCGGTAATCGAGCCGATACAGATAAGCCAGCGCGAGAAAATGGGGCATCTGCCACGCGAACAAAAGCGCGAACAGGATCCAGCCCTCCCACCCGATGGAACCCGTCGCGTAGGTCCAGCCCATCATCGGGGGCACGGCACCCGGAACCGCTCCCACGGCGATGGCCCAGGGACCGACCCGCTTCAAGGGCGTGTACACGAATGCGTAGACCATGATGGTGCCGAGGCTCATCATGGCCGGCAAGAGGCCTCCCCCGTAGGCCAGGAGTCCGAATCCCGCCGACGAGGTGACAAGGGTGAAGAGGGAGGCTTCGAGCACGGAGAGCCGACCCGAGGGGAGCGGGCGCTTTGACGTCCGGTGCATCAGGCCGTCGGTTCGTCGCTCCAGCACCATGTTGGCGGCGCAGGCCCCGGCACTGGCAAGCGCCGTCCCCAGTGCGAACAACACTCCGTTGCAGAGGTCGAAACGACCGATGCGGACCGCTCCGAGGCAGTAGCCAAATACGCCAGTGACCACGACGAGTTTGGTGAGGTTGGGCTTGGCGAGTTCGTAAAAGGCCTCGAGCCGCGAAGATGAACGCATCCTCCTCGGCCTGCGGTCCGGTCGGACCGTTGCGTTCGAGGTCGCTGCGGACTCCACCGTTGGTCGGGTCTAGAAAGGGACTCCGAGCAGGTCAAGCTGCGTCGCGCTTCAGATGCGACCTGCAACGGGCAGTCTTCGCGCGTCCCGGAGCAGCGCCTCCACCCCTTGGTCGGTCGCCTCGTAAAGACCGCGCACGCTTCGCTCAGCGTCGACGAGGACGATACGCGTACCGTGGGCGATTTCCATCATGGCCTGGCCCCCATCGCTTTCCACGTTCATGGGTTGCTTGAAGTTGCCGATCACGGTCTCCCGCACCGCCTCCGGGTCACCGGTCAGGAAATGGAAGTGTTCTCCGATCGCCCCCATCTTGGTTGCATAGGCCTTCAGGGCCTCGGGCGTGTCGTGTTCGGGGTCGACGCTGAAGAACACGAGCTCCAGCGGGAGCCCTTTCTCTTGGGCGAGCCCGCCGAGCCGAACCATCTTCCGGCTGATCTTGGGGCAGACCGAACGACAGGACGTGAAGATGAAGGCAGCCGCCCACGTTGTTCCATCCAAGTCACGGCTCCCGAAGGCATCGCCTCGTTCGTCGATCAACTCGAAACTGTCGACCCGGAACAGAGGCTCAGGCACCGAGGTGCAGGCGCACCATGCCGTGAGGGCAAGCCCACAGCCCACCACTCGAAGCCATCCACGACATGCCATGGAAGAAGCTCGCGGCTTCCCCAAAATACGCGCAACGAAAAATCGACGTTCAAGGTTGGGCTTCCGTCGGGTCCTGCAGGGAGAAGGTCCACCGGATCGCTTCCGGCGATTCTCCTCCCGGAGGAACCTCGATGCTGCGGCTCCGCGGGCCCATCACCTCGTGCCAGAACCGGATACGGCGGACGCCCGGCTCGAGACCATTCAGGTCGATGACAAAGGCTCCTTCGGCGTTGGTGACGGCGAAATGCGAATGCTGCAAGACGCCGACGTATGCCGCCATCCACGGATGCGCACCGTCCCGCAGCTCGACCATGATCCGCGGCTCGTTCAAAACGATGGAGCGCGGAAGCGCGCCCTTCGGCAGGACCCAATCGAAGAACCCCGGAGCCGAAACGTGGTGGAGCGTTGGGTCTAGATTATGGATTCTCAACCTTTGTCCCGTTTGCAACCCCAATACGTGGGGAACAAATCGGCAGCCTTGGATCACTACGGTTTGGGGTTCGAGCGGTTCGTTCGAGCGTCGAGGAGGCGCATCCAACCACACGAAGGCGTCGGCCAGCCGGTGCTCGTCGGGACGAGGCGCTCGTGCGCCGAGCCGCTGACAGACGGGATCCGAGGACATGTCCACCGCCGATTTGGGAGGCACGGGGTCGTCGAGCCAAACCGTGCCTTCGAGGACCGGCGAGCCCAGGACGACCACCGCCACCATTTCCCCGATCATGGGAAAGGAACTGCGGCTTGGCGTTTCTTCGGGTCAACCTCGTAGCTCCATTGGAATGCCCTTGCCGTGCGACTCAAAAACCCACAGATCAGGCCAATGCCCAAGGTGAAGGGCACCCTGAGTCCGATTGAGCGCTTCCACCTGAACTTTGTGCGAGAGAGCCTGAAGCGTCGTTGGATGGACCGAACCTTCACGCTGCTTCAGCAGCATGTCGGAGCCCGATGGATCGACTGGTGCACGTACAATCTTCGAACCGTGTACGGCCTCGACCACATCACTCCGTTCCGGTACCGCTCCATCGTACTGGTCGCCAACCATCGAAGCTTTTTCGACATGTTCGTGATCAACGCCGTCCTCTATCGCGAAGGCGGCTTTCGCCAGCGCTTCCTGTTCCCGGTTCGGTCCAACTTCTTCTACGACAATCCGGCTGGCATCGTCGTAAATGGCATCATGAGTTTCTTTTCCATGTACCCACCGGTGTTCCGAGACCGAGCCCGAGCCAGCTTGAATCACCAGAGCTTCCAAGAACTGAGCGCTTCCATGAAAGCCGGCCTGCGAAGTGCTGGGGTCCATCCAGAGGGCACCCGCAACAGATTCGAAGACCCATACACTTTCCTGCCGGCCCAAAGCGGTGTCGGGAGGCTGATCCACGTTTCTGGCGCACCCGTTCTTCCAGTGTTCATCAACGGACTTCAGAACGACCTGCTCAGCCAGGTTCGCTCGAACTTCACTCGAGGCGGAGAGCCGATACACGTATTGTTCGGGCCACCGGTCGAGTTGGAAGACCTCTTGGCCAAGAAGGGGAACGGCCGAATCTACAAAGCCGTGGCCGACCGTGTCATGGACGACATCGCGGCCCTAGGCCAACAGGAGCGGATGCTCAGGGCTCGAGTCCCTCCAAATGAATGACCTCGATTCGCGTTCGGCCAGCGTCGACGGTGACGGTGCGGGTAAGTGATTGATGACCGTCCGCACGAACGCGAAGGAGGTGCTCTCCCGGAGCGAGGTCCTCGAAGGTGACGGGTGTGTGGTCGATGAAAGGTCGGCCGTCTACGGAAACCTCGGCACTTTCCGGCGTCACTTGGACCGTCAGCGTTCCCGTACGATTCCACTGAAAGGTCAAGACCGCCAGCACCAGACTGAGGAGCGCGCCAACGAGAACGGCCACCCAGGTCGGCACTGACCTTCGCTCTCGGCGTTCGGTTTCGGGAACCCTCTCCGGCTGCGCTGCGACGTCCCCCCAAGGACTCGAAGTCTCACGCGGAGGATCGTAGGCAGCTTCACCCTCCGGCTCGGCGCCCAAGTCTCCAAGACCTACCGCCCGACTCGACGACTGTGCGGGCCTCGGAGCGGATACCTCAGTCGGCGAAGACAGTCGCGCGAGGTTCTTGAACCTCTCCATTCGCTCCCGCTCTCGTTCGATCTCTTGGGCAAAATGGCGACTCATGTACTTGGCGAGCGCACGACGGTCGAAGCTCGTTTCAGACTCGAACACGAAGCGCTGGAGGTCGGTGGCCATCGCCGACGCCGATGGGTAGCGGTCTTCAGGCTGTCGTTGAAGGGCTCGCAAGATGATCTCCTCCAGCCGAGGGTCGAGATCCTTGTTGATCTGAGAGGGTGGAAGGAATTCCACGTTTCGGATCTTCTCGAGAAGCGAGAAATCGTTCGTCCCTCTGAAGAGTCGACGGCCCACCAAGAGCTCGTAGAGAACAATGCCGCAGGCAAAGATATCCGTACGCTCGTCGATGGTCGCGCCTCGAATCTGCTCTGGCGACATGTAGCCGAACTTACCTTTGAGTGCCCCGGCGTGCGTCTTCGATACCTTGTGGGCAACCTGCGCTATCCCAAAGTCGATGAGCTTCACTTCTCCATCGAACGAGCACAGAATGTTGTGCGGCGAGACGTCTCGATGCACCAGCTCTAGGCATCGACCGGCATCATCCGTCTTTCGATGCGCATAGTCGAGGCCCTCGCACACCTTCTGAACGACATAAGCGCTCATTACAAAGGGCAAGAGACGTTGACGCTTTCGCGCTCGGTCCCAGATCGTCCGAAGGTCGACACCGCGGACGTACTCCATGGCAATGAAGTACTGGCTTCCAACCTTGCCTAGTTCATAGGTTTGGGCGATGTTAGCGTGTTGAAGCTCCACGGCTAGCTTGGCTTCATCCACGAACATTTCGATGAAGTCGGGGTCGGCCGAAACCGACGGAAGAATCCGCTTGAGGGCGACCATTCGTTCGAAGCCTTCGACTCCGGTCAGCTTGCCGCGAAAGACCTCCGCCATTCCTCCTACGTTGATCCGGTCGAGCAGTAGGTACCGGCCAAACTGCTCTGGCTCCGCCGCCACTCGCTGAGTCTATCCGCGGGCGGCACACAACACCACCCGCGGGTCGGACCGGCGGTCGTCGGCTCGCGTTCGTTCGGTCACCTCCGCAAGCTCTCCGCGGGATCGGTTTTGGCCGCTCGAAATGCCGGGATAGATGCACCCGCCACCGCTGCCAGGGTACCCAGCGCCAATCCGCTGACGAAGATCCAAGGAGGAAAGTGAACCCATTCACTGGGGCGGAAAGACAGGCTGGATAGACTCTGGCGAAGCACCTCGTTCCCGAGTGATGCCAAACCCCACCCTGCCGCACACCCGACCGCAGCACCTACCAGCCCAAGCAGTGCCGCCTGGGCCAGAAACCACCGCAGGACGCGGGCACGCTCGGCACCGAGAGCTCGTAGCACGGCGATTTCATGCCTGCGTTCACTGACCATCAAGGAGAAGGCTAGACCGGCGACCAGGGCAGCGAGCGACGCCAGGAAGATGATGAGGGTGCTGGCCAAGAGGCTCGCCAGGACCAGCGCCCAACCGATGAGCTTCGGCGTCTCGTCGACGCGAAACCCAGCTTGCTCCACGGCATGTGCCGTTCGGCCCGCAAGTTCAGGGTCTGAAACCTCCACCCACGCTTCGGTGATCAGAGATTGGACTCCGAACTGGGCATCCCAGCGTTCGACGGTGGACAGAGGTACGGTGACTCCGGCCAGACTCACGTACTCGGACAGACCGATGACCTCCGCAATCTCTCGGCGAACCTGGCCCACGCTTCCTTGAGTCGCCGACGCTCCGAGGACCAGCTCGAAACGCAGACCCGTAACCGCGGACGCCGAAAGCCGCGGCTGTCCGATGGCTGGGGCGACCGTCGTGTTGTAGAGATCGAGAAGCCGGCGTGAGACCACCACCGGGATCGGTCCCTCCTGATGATCGACGAAGTCGCCCTGGTCCCTGCCCGCCGCTTCCAAGGCGTCTTCGACCAGGGTAGCCTCCACCCCGCTGACGAAAATATCGGTGGAGACCGTCCGCCCCAAGATTTGGCGTCCCCCCGCGGCTCGGGTTGGAATCACCGAGGAATGGACCGCATGGACCGCTTCCACGCCGGGAAGCCCTCTCATCCGGTCCAGACCTTCCGAGTCCAGCTTGGGACCCAAGGATTCGAAAGATAGGATTCCGACCTCGACACGTCGCGCCTCGACCTTGAATCGATCCAGCGGCAACTCGGGCAGCAGCGGAACGACCACTTGCTCATACACCCCCAGCATCAAGCTTCCCGACCCGGTCGCCACGGCGATACACACGGCTACCGCGGCCACGACCAAGACGGACCGCGTGGGTGTACGGGTGAGATCAAGCCGGACGAAGCGGATCAGCATCGTCGCGTCAACTTACCTTCACGAAGGGACCAGACCTCATCGGCACGCTCGCAAATCCGTGGGTCGTGGGTCGCCATCACGATGCGCCGTCCGGGCTGCTCGTCCCGGAGCCGGGCAATGAGATCCAACACCTGACCACCGGTCTCGTCGTCGAGGTTTCCGGTTGGCTCGTCTGCCAGGATGAGACCCGGATCGTGGACGACCGCTCGGGCAATGGCCACGCGCTGTCGCTCTCCGCCCGAAAGAGCCGCGACCCGGTCGCGTCGCCGCTCCCCCATGTCGACCCGTCGGAGAACGTCGACGACCCGCCCCGGCTGGGTCTCGCCTCGGAGCCACAGGGGTACCGATATATTCTCTTCCACCGTCCACGACTCGAGGAGGTGGAAAGACTGATAGACGAAGCCCACGTGTCGGAGTCGCAAACGCGTCCTCGCGTCGTCGGACAACGTGCCGAGCGAAGCTCCGAAAAGCGTCGCGTGACCCTGAAACCGCGCGCTCAGTCCCCCCAGGATCGAGAGAAGGGTCGTCTTTCCACCGCCGCTTGGTCCCACTACCGCGATGAACGCCCCTTCGGGGACTAAGAGGTCGATACCGTCCAGAACCGTGCGGCCATCAGGCGTTGTCCATCGGATGCCAGACAGACAGACCGCGCTCACGAGGCGTCTCGTTTCGGAGGGTCCACCGTCAGATCAACCGTCATCTGTACGATGCCCATGTCCTGAACCACCCGAGCCTCGAGTGCATCGAGAAGGGCGAGTGCGTCGAGAAACTGGCCCCAAATCGGCCGAATCAAGAGGGGCAAGCGCGACGGCCGAAACGTGCGAAGCGCCTGCTCCAAAGCGTCGAATCGAAGCTGCAGCCAAAGCGGGGGCATCGACGCGGCCCTCTCGGGTCTCGACAGCACCCTGTCCATGAGTTCGGCGTCACTCGCCACCACCAACGTTCGCTCCGACTCCGCGACATCCACGATTCGCATGGGGCGCCCTCTCGACGTCGATGAGAAAGCCAATACCTCCACACCACCCGAACGACGTCGCTTCACCTCGACACGCGAATCGGACGAGATGTCCTGCGCAAGCCGATCCATGAGCGGCTTGTCGATGCCGAGACCGAGAACGTACCACATGACCGTCAATGGGTTGTCGAGAACGGTCCTCAGATCAGTGCGGCTCAGGTCCGCCGCTCCAAGCGCGAACGACAGGTGGCCGGTCAACCGAGGCAGGACGTCCTTTTCGAAGTCCAGCCGCATTCTGCCCTGCCTACGCGCCGTGTTCAATCGTTCCCGGAATGGACTCCCGGGCGGTACGAACGCGTCGAAGAGGCGCGTCGGGTTACCTGAGACTTGGAGCATCATCACCGCATCCGGAAGAGAGAGCGCTTCCATGGTCGGTGGCACCTCGCCCCTGGCCGACAGGACGGTATCGACGTCATCCTGAGCCGATTGCAAGAAGCTTGCTTCCGCCGCAATCCGCATCCCGTGGTCCAGCCAGCGCAGGTCCATGCCTGCAACCTGCATTGCATCAGCGAGCGCCGTGACCTTCTCCCGACTGAGTCGCCGACGGAGACGGTCAGGAAGCAGGCTCAGGAGGGCGGGCACACTCTTCTTCGGTTCGGGAATGCGGACCCGGACGACATCGGTCTCGGGGGAAGCGGGCAGAACCTCGAGAGCCGAGCCGTCAACCTCCAATCCAGACGCCTCTTGAAGCAGGGCACTGGCTCCGACACCCAAGCCCACCAGCACCAGACGCCCCGACCTCATCAAGGCAGCGGACTCTACTCGGTCGGGTCCGAATGCTCGGTCATATCGGAGCACGCGCTGATTCGACTTCTCTTCGGATCCATACTGCCGTTCGAACAGCGCTCTGAGGTTGGCCAGAAGCTTCGCCGGCTCGGATGCCGGTAGGACCCAAAGTGCCCGGCGGTTTTCGAGGTCCAAACCGCCGGCGAATCGATCGTGGACGTCGAGTCCGGCCTTTTCCATCGCGTCTACGTCGAACGGATTGATGGTGGTCGCAGCGATCCATTCCTTTTCGAGCGCCTCGATCTGGTCATCGGTCATCATCGCATCCACCAACGTCTCGAAACGGTCCAAGAGCTCGGGCAGGGCGGTGATGCGGCCGTCCAATACGACGTCCATCGAAACAGGTATTCGAGCCACCGCGGTGGTGGTCTCCGTCGTGGGACACCCGTTGCAACCAGCGAGACCGGCCAAAAAGACTGTGAGGACGGCACGCGTCATGGCAGCGCCGTTAGCAACCGGCCAATCGGAGCGTCAACGGCCGGACGCACAACCCTCAGCCGTAGCTGAGCCACGGGTAAAGGAGGCCCAGCGCAAGAGAAAAGACGGGGTTCCAGATGTACCCAAAGCCATACCAGGCAAGCACCAGACCGAGGATGGAAAAGGTCGGATCTCGAGCGAACTCGGACCATCGTCGAGCATTGTCGTCGGACAAGACGAGGCCCACGACGGCGTGACCGTCCAACGGGGGAACCGGCAGCAGGTTGAACGTCCCGAGGAGCAGATTCAGGGTGAAGAGGATGCTGAGCAGTGTCGTGGCTGCGGTCGGCGCACCGTCGGGCCCGATCGCGAGGCGGGTGAAGGATACACTGCTCGGAGCTTCGAAGGTTCCGCTCAACACGCCGACGGAAAGGATCACCCCTACAATGAAGGCGATGCAGAAGTTGGCAGCCGGTCCAGCCGCTGCCATCCATGCGGCGCGTCGCGGATGCCGATGAGCCCAAATCGGATTAAAAGGTGCGCTGGCCCAACCCAGCATCCATCCGCCTTGATTGAGGAAGTAGCTCACCAACGGGACGATGACGGTTCCGAAGGGCTCGCGCCGGATGTGAGGAATCGGGCTCAAGCTCACTTGACCTGCTTCATGGGCCGTTCGGTCCCCACCCCACTTCGCGACCAGTGCGTGCGCCGCCTCGTGGCACGTCAGTGAGAACAGAAAGGCGACCCACCAGATGGGGAGCATGGCTATAAACTTCGGATCAAAGAGATCGTTCATCGCTGACCTGAAACGGGACGTGAGGCGCGCCTCAACCTCGCACATGTTAGCATGCGCCACCATGGAGCCCGAGTGGAAGCCTGAGACGGCCTATGAGCGGCTTCAGCTGGCCCTCGCCTCCGCTCGAGACCGGCACACCGTGATGCTGGCCTTACGGGAGTTCCTTCGTTCGGAGCTGCCGCACACGCCATGGTCTTGGTGGTTGCACGAGGGTGGGACATGGCAACGGCGCCTCGGGTCGGTCACGCCTCCCGCCACAGATGCGCTGATGGAAGGAGGCCAGTCCGCCGGTGGCGCGTTCGCTCTGACCGACAATGCCCGGCTCCACCTCGAGTCTCCGACCCAAGAGTTGGCCCGCCACAGAATGATTTGGGCGCTGGTCGCTGCCTGCTACCGCCGGGCCGAGGACTTCGAAGAGGCCCGCCGGCTCACGACAGTGGACGAAGTCACCGGACTCTTCAACGCCCGACACCTCGGGCGGGTGCTCGAACATGAGCTGGCTCGAAGTCGTCGATTCGGCCGGCAGCTCAGCCTCCTGTTCATCGATCTCGACCATTTCAAGGCGGTCAATGATGACCTGGGCCACGGGGAAGGCACCCGACTGCTGTCGGAGATCGGCAAGCTTCTGGGTCGGTGCGTACGGCGCTCCGACCACGCGTTTCGCTACGGTGGAGATGAGTTTGCGGTCTGCTTGGTCGAGACGGATCGCCCGGAAGCCGTGGCGGTGGCAGAGCGATTCCGGCGAGAGATCCGCAAATATGTTTCGTCCTACGCAGATATCCGTTCCAAGATCTCCGCGAGCATCGGGGTCGCGAGCTTTCCATCCGATGGAGACTCGGTGGAGGGTCTGTTGGAGAGGGCCGACGCTGCGATGTATCGGGCCAAAGCCGGCGGAAGAAACGCGGTGTACACTCTGGACCTTCGACCGAGAAAAGGACCTGACCTATGAATACTCCGAAGGTGGTGCTTTGGGATGTCATGGGAACTCTGGTGACAGAGCCCTTCTTGGAGGCCATGCCCAAGCACTTTGGAATGAGCTTCAGCGACATGGTAGCGGCCAAGGACAAGCTGAGTTGGATCGACTTCGAACATGGCTTGATCGACGAAGAAACCTACTGCGAACGATTCTTCGCGGACCGACGACCCATCGATCGAGAAGCCCTGAAGAAGACGATGAGGGCCAGCTACGCCCTGCTTCCAGGGGTCGAGTCGATGCTACGAGAACTGGCGGCAGCCGGCTTTCGACAGTATGCGCTTTCCAACTATTCCGAGTGGTACAAACTCATCGAAGAGGCGACGGGTCTATCACGGTACATTGGCTGGGACTTCGTCTCATGCAGGACGGGGCATCGAAAGCCGCAACCCGACGCTTATCGCGTGCCTCTGAAAAGTTTGGCCGTGCAGCCTGACGAGTGCGTGTTCATCGATGACCGGCAAAAGAACATCGATGCGGCCCGCGACCTCGGTTTGCATGCCATTCTTCGGACACCCTCTGCCGAGCAACTGCGGCGCGAGCTGGTAGACCTCGGCCTTCTTCAGGGATGATGAAAGTAGACCTTCACCATGCTCATCGGAGCGCTTCGGCGAGAGACCGAACAGCCACCGCGTAGGCCGCGATTCGGTAGGATATTCCGAGTTCTTTGCGAGCATGGTCGACTCGGTCGAAGGCGTCGCTGAGCTGTCGCTCGAGCCTCGGCTGACTTTCACCCTCGGCCGGCTGACGGTCTTGAAGATTGGCTTCCCACTCGTACATCGAGCAGCAGACGCCACCGCCATTCGCAAGGACACCAGGAAGCACGGGAATCGACCGTTCTTCTAGGATGTTGTCGCCCTCTTCCGTCACCGGGCCATTGGCACCTTCCACCACGACTCGAGCCCGAACACAGGCTGCATTGCGTTTGTGAATCGCACCTCCGATCGCCGACGGAGCGAGAATGTCGCAGGGCAACATCACCACTGACTCGGCGTCGCCCACCTCGCCATAGGCTTCCGCATCTTCCATCGATCGAGGCATGTTCTCAGCGAGCGCTTCGAGGGCCTCTCGGCTGAAGCCCTTCGCGTTTCGGATGTGAAGGCGGGAATTGGACACAGCCACCACCTTGGCTCCCCAATCGTGCAGCGTGAACGCACACCAACGGCCGACGTTCCCGAACCCCTGCACGACCGCAGTTTTTCCTTCGATGGATTCTCCGGAACGCTCGAAGTAGCGGCGAGCACTCAGCGCGGTGCCGAATCCCGTCGACGCATCCCGGAACGGGTCCCCGCCGTCCTCGACCGGCTTACTGGTAATGGCAGCTCGGTGTAGCTGGCCCCCCTCCATCAACCAACGCATCACCTTTGGAGGGGTGCCCACATCGCCGGCTGGTACGTCGCGATGCGGCCCCACGTGGACCGCCAAGCGTTCTCCGAATGACTTGGACAAGCGCTCGAGCTCTGCCTCGCTGAGGGACTTGGGATCGATGCGCAATCCACCTTTCGCTCCTCCTGCGGGCGCACGACAGACCGCCGTCTTCAACGCCATGAGGAATGCGAGGTTCTTGACCTCGTCCTCGTCGACCTCGGGATGATATCGAAGGCCCCCCTTATAGACTCCGCGCGCGTTCGAATGCTGAACGCGCCAGCCAGAGACGAACTCGGTGGTACCGTCGTCCCTCCGGAGAGGCACCGCGTAACGGATGATGGCGTCAGGGGTCTGAACGCGCTCGAGCACACTCGTTGGAAGGGCGCTCACTCGAATGGCCTCCGACAGCGCCCGATTGCCTCGTCCCGTTTCGTTGCTCATGGGGCGCAGAGCATGCCATAGGATCGTCGGTGCGGTACTTCTTCTTCGACGTTGGTGGCACCATGATCGAGCCGACTCCGTCGGTCGGAGCCATCTATCATCGCGTCGGCGAAGCCTTCGGTTTGGGCGCAACACAATCCCAACTAGAGAACGCTTTTCGGCGAATCTTTTCCGAACACGTTCATCGGAGCGGAGATGGTCCACTGGCACTCGGTACCGACGAGCCCAGTACCCACTTGTGGTGGCGGACCCTCGTCTTTCAGCTGTTCGATGAGCTGGAATTTGGTGGGGATCGGGAGGCCTGTTACCGCGCGCTTTTCGGGGCCTTCGAGCAGCCCTCGGCATGGCGGGTGTTCGACGACGTGCGGCCCGCAATCGCGACCTTGACCAAGGCCGCCGTTCCGATGGGCATCATCAGCAACTGGGACTATCGCCTCATCCCCATCTTGGATGCGCTCGACCTCCGTCGGCACTTCGAGCCCATCGTGGTCTCCTGTTTCGAGGGCGTGGCCAAACCAAGTCTCGGTCTCTTTCGAGCCGCCCTCGAGCGCGTCGGTGTGCCTGCAAGTGAAGTGCGATATGTCGGGGACCGTCGTGACCTGGACTTGGAACCGGCGAGAGCACTCGGCATGGACGCCTACCTGGTCGACCGCAACGGCGCGGTCGGCGACGCGCGCGATACACGGGTCGTTCAAAGCTTGTTGGACCTGGTCAGTTGACGCGTTCGGCGTCTGTTCAGGCAGGGCGCCTGGCGAGGGGGGCGAGGGTGCGCGTCGTGGTGTCGGATGCAGTATCCTCGTCTCGGACCCACTGCTCGAGTGGGCGCTCGTTCGACTTGGCTCCGACATCTCGGACACGATGTGGTCTGGAGAGCTTCTGTACCAGCGTGTTGCGCACGTCGCGCCAGGACGGATGCGTGCCTGCTACCTTGGTTCCGTGATCCAGCAGGAGATTGAAAAGGAAGTTGTGCTCTTCGTCCGAGAGCAGAACCATCTTTTCCCCGTAGGCCTCGCTGACCTTGGGTCCGGTACCCATAGGATCGCGATAGGGAGCATGGATTGCGAAGGAAGACAAAACATAGCGTTCGCCATCAGACGCAGAGATGATTGCAGGAAACGTGATTTCAGTCACAGCCCTCAAGGTCATCGGCCATCCTTCGAATCAGGTCTTGGACGACGCACCGTTCCGCCACCCGGATGGCGTTTCGGATGGCTCGAGGCCCGGAACGCCCGTGCGCCTTGATGCACAGGCGGTCAAACCCCAGGATAGGGGCGCCTCCGTACTGCTGCCAGTCGGTGACCGCCTTCAGGCGATCCAATCCATTCTGGAGGAGCCACATGGCGAACCGCCACGTCATCCGGCTGCGATACGCGTAGCGCGCGAGATTGGTGACGGTCTCGGAAACCCCTTCCAGCATCTTGAGCGTGATGTTTCCCGTGAACCCATCGCAGATGACCACGTCCGCCGTTCCCCGGGTCAGGTCGAGACCTTCGATATTTCCGATGAAGTCGATGGATGTGGCACCACTGAGCGCCCGATGGGCATGGATGACCTCGGGTGTACCCTTATTTGGCTCGGTGCCGTTGCTGAGGAGCGCCACCCTCGGGTGGGGGTTTTGGCTGACCAGTCGGGCGTAGGCCCCTCCCATCAGGCCAAACCTCACGAGATCTTCCGCCTCCACGCGCACCGTCGCACCCGCGTCCAGGAGGAGCGAAAAGGGATCCTGCCGATCTCCATGGGTGCGTTCGGTAGGAATGACCGCAGCAAGTGCGGTTCTTCGAATCGGACCCAGGCGCCGAAACGCCTGAGCGCACGCCAGGACCACGGCACCGGTGTTTCCCGCTGTCACCAAAGCCGCCGGCCCGTCCGGTTCCGCGACCCGTCGGGCGGCCAGAGGCAAACTGGCCTCCGGGAAGGCTTGGAGGGCCTCTCGGGGGGAGGCATCCATTGGGATCGTGCCGTGGGCTGCGCAAAGCTCGATCCGACTCGGGTCGTGTTCGACCGAATCCAGGATCCGCGCGGCTTCATCGCGGTTGCCGACCAAGAGCACCTGGGCACCGGTGCTGAGAGAGGCCTCGGCGACGCCCAACACGACGTCCCGGGGCGCCGTGTCACCGCCCATGGCATCGACCGCAATGAGGGGCGGCGTCGCTACCATGGCCACCAATTCCGAGGCGGCCTGCTTCGGGGATCTTCCAGAGTGAGCACGGGCCATCGAAGCTCCGCCGCCGCCGCTCGCAGCTTTCGGTCCGGATGCACCGCTGCCGGCCGGCCCACCACCGAGAGCATGGGCAGATCCGAATAGCTGTCCGAGAAGGCGAAAGAGTCTCCGAGGCTCACGTGGTGGTGCTCGGCATACTCCCGCAAATAGCGCGCCTTGGCCGCGCCCGCCACCAGAGGACGTTGAGCGCGTCCCGTGCACATGCCGTCGACGACCTCCAGTCGGTTGGTGATGATGTCATCAACCTCCAGCCACCGCGCGAGCGGTGCGACCAAGAAGTCGAGACTCCCGCTCACGATCACGAGTCGGAGACCATTCTTTCGGCCCCTTTCGACCAAATCCACAGCTCCGGGAAAAAGGTTGGGTTTGAGAAATTCTTCGAAATGCTCGTCGGCAATCTCGAGAAGATTATCGACAAAACAATCCTTGAAGCCAGAGAACAACATCTCGTTGAAGCGCATTCGGCTACGCCTGTCGGTCCAAGCGAACGCCGGAATCTTGGCGATGCCGATCGCCGTCTTCCAGACCGATTCCGGAAGCGAAGGTTCGCGCCGCGCCAAATACAAATAGGACTGTAGAAGGTTGCTCCGAACCAACGTGCCATCCATGTCGTAAAAGGCCGCCGCCTTCGAAGGCGACGATTCCGACCTCGAACCGCTCGACACGTCGATACCGCTTCCCGGATGTTCTTCGGGAGCGTTCATACCGTCACATCACACATCAAAATCGATGGAACATGCAGCATCGAGATGTCCGGGTTGGGCCGGGTCAGATCCTTTGCGCGCTCCAGTGCGTCGTGGAGCGTCGAAGCCGTCTCCCAGCCCAGGATTTCGGCCACATGGGGTTCTTCGACACCCACGCAGATTACGGTCCCGACGCGGGACCGCCCTGCGTCGCCCCAGTACCACATGTAAAACGGATGAGCCCCGTGAAAAGCATTCCCGCGCCGATACATCTCGATATAGCTCGGGTTGGTCGCAAACTCTCGCTCATAGCGACGATGCAATTGAAAGGAGTCCTTGGTGTCGGTCAGGCAACGATGAAAGAACTCGATGTAGCTGGGATGAATTGCCTGGTCGAATTCGTCGGGGAGCGGATGGGTAACGATGAGGACACCTCCGTCTTTGACCAACGGGGCGTTCCGATAGAGATTGTAGAGGTAACCGAGAGCCATGACTTGAACCAATAAAGGATTCAACGAAGAGTTTACATTGTAAGGACTTATGAATGGTATCCCGCAGATGACGACGTCTGCCTGCCCCTTCACTGGAACACAGTACTGTTCGAAGTTTCTTTCCAATGTCTTCGCATGCGTGGGCTCCGTAGCGCCTGCATGCACTCCTATCATCTCGTACGGCGCCGGCACTCGGTGTAGTATCTCCCGCTTCGCGCCGCGAGGAAGCCGGCTCATGGTCCACTTCAGTGATTGAAACGCCAGCCGGTCGAACTCGGTGAAGTCGTCCTCGTTTTTGGCCAGAAACTCGAACGCGCGGTCGTACATGCGATTGTTGAGAGCGGTCTCGATGTGAAAGACCTTCACGTGTTTGTCCAGAACCCGACCGATGCGATTTCCACTGTGGGCCAGTTCTGACTTTTCGGGGTCCATGTAGGAATCCACTTCGAGCATTGTCCGCGGATTGTGATGGGCCCGAAGCCCTTCATAGTCGGTCGTTCCGATGCCCATCGACTTGTGACCTCCGTCCATCGGAACCAAGTTTACGTTGATGTAGATGGTCAGATCCGATTCGGCGCAAAGTCGGTGGGTCTTGACGACTTCACCCTGTTCGGTGCGTCCGAGCGTCACCATGACTTCTGGGTCCTCTGCGTCATGGTTGAGGAAGCGTTTCGGATAAAAGCGGTCGAAGACTTTGGAACCCACCATCCGCTTCATCTCACCTGGCGTCATCCGGCGGTGCAGCGCGTTCGCAATCAACAGATGGATGTCGTCGACTCCGTGATCGGCCAGAAGCGAAAGGAGGATTGTCAGCACCCGTTCCCGAACATCCGGAGTCCTCATCTGGGGAAGCGGCAGCGAGATGTCATCCATGACGATCGTGACCTTCATGGACGGCGCCAGTTGCGCGTGGAGGGGCTCCATGTCCTCGGGATGATTGAGGGCGTATCGGATGGCAGCGTCGGGATGAGGGAGCCCGCGGATCGGAGGATTGGGGTAAATCACTCGAGTGCCGACCGGCAGATGCTCGTACAGAAAGTCTTCGCCGCTATGAATGATCCGAGGCGCGCTGTCGGTATCGATGTAGACGATGTTGTCCTTCTCCCGAGGGATCACGGGGCTGACATGGTGCCGCCGCCAGGCGCCAGTCAATGCTCTTGCACGATGGTCGGCTCTCGGACATGCACGAAGGCCTCGACGAGCTCCAAGACCTGTTCAATGTCCTCCGCGACGGCGTCCGCGCCGATGCGTTCGCCGGCATCCGGATCCAGATTGAAGGCGGAGCCGCCGACCACCACCGGCACGCGGCGGCTCTGGATTCGATGAATCCGTTCCACCGCATCCTTGATGGGACCGAGGGCCTGCGTTCGAACCGCACCGATGACGACAGCCGACGCGTCTACGTCCATGGCCATTCGGGCGAACGCATGAGACTCGTTGTCAGGTCCAAGATACGCGACTCGAAACCCGCGATAATCCAACAGGTCTGCGATCATTCGGGCTCCGAGCTGATGCTGTTCACCCCGAGCCATTCCGACGACCACATGATGACCCCGCTCTGGAGCCCTTGCCGCATGCTCGTACAGCCGACCCAGGGCCAATTCGACCGCCATCGAGACCGAATGCTCCTCGGCCGATGTGAGCTCATCGTGTTGCCACTCGGCACCGACATCCCGGAGAAGCGGCACCAAAACGTCGAGCATCACCGCCTGAACCGTCATCCTGCCGGATCTGACGGCCTCCACGATGACCGTGGAAGCCGCGCGACGGTCTCCGAGAAAGGCCGCTTTCAAAAAGCCTGCGCGCAGGTCGGCGGGCATCTCCGCGTCGGATTCAGAAGACGGCATCGCAGCCTGCGCCGCTTCGATGATGGACTGAAGGAGCTCCCAACTCGAGCTCGGGAGTTGTTCCTCGAGGATCTCGTACACGGCTCGAGCCAGCTGCGCGTCTGAACCGCCGTGTAAGGCTAGATAGTCAGTGTACAGATGGGGCGCCGCGGCCACGTAGGCGCGGGTCAACGCTTCCAGGTGTCGATTCGCAGCGCTGACCATCGATGGTTCCTGCCGCCCGTTGGTGTCCGGGCCTTCGGGTAACGGAGTCGATGCCGCTTCCTGCCCCAAGCGGGCCGCGATCCGATGACTGAGTTCCCCTCTCTTTGTTTGCAGCAGGCGGGAGAGGAAGGCACGGCGCGCGTGTCGAGCGGCAGTCATGCGTTCGGCCGAAGCTGCCATGACTGAGGGCAAAACGCGCCAAGAAACGGGGAGCACGGCCCCCGGTTGAACCGTCCTTGATCCTTGACTTGCCCGATGTCGGCCGAACAAACGATCACGTGTCCGAGTCCCGGCTTCCCGAAGCCAGCATCCTGGTGGTCGACGACGAACCGGCCCACGTCACCTCCTTGTGCAAATTGTTCGAACGGGAGGGCGCTCGGGTATGGTCTGCTACATCAGGATCCCAAGGCATCGACATCCTGCGTTCTGCGCCGATCCAGTTGGCGCTCGTGGACTTGATGATGCCGGGCATGGACGGCCGGTCATTCCTTCGGGCTGCTCGATTGGCGCGGCCAGACGTCGAGGTCGTGGTCATGACGGCCTATGGAACCGTCGAAAACGCCGTGGAGTCCATGCGGGATGGCGCGTACGACTTCGTTCAAAAGCCATTCAAGAGCGCCGTCATCCTGCGGGTCGTGGAGCGGACCCTGGATCATCAGCGTCTGAGAGCCGAAAACACCTTCCTGCGAAGAGAGCTGGCGGAGGCGGCGCCGGACGCCGTCAAAGGTCGTCCGATCGTCGGTCGGTCGCCCGCCATGTCGGCTACACTGGAGACTGTGCGTCAGGCCGCCCCGAGCACCGCGACCGTCCTCCTGACCGGTGAATCCGGGACCGGCAAAGAGTTGATGGCCCGAGCGCTTCACGAGCACTCGCTGCGAGTCGGCCATCCCTTCGTGGTGGTCAATTGCGCTGCCCTGCCGGAGTCCATCTTGGAGTCGGAGCTCTTCGGGTACGAGAGGGGAGCTTTCACGGGAGCGGCGCAGCGCAAAGAGGGGCGGATCGAAAGGGCACACGGGGGGACCCTCTTCCTTGACGAAGTCGGAGAGCTGTCCCCCGGGGTCCAGGCGAAGCTGCTCCGGGTATTGCAGGAAGGCGAGTTCGAGCGTCTCGGTGGCCACGAGCCCGTACAGATAGACTTCCGGCTGGTGGCTGCCACGAATCGAGACCTTCAGACGATGGTGCGCTCAGGAGAGTTTCGTGAAGACCTGTACTACCGATTGGCCGTGATCACCGTGGAGCTGCCCCCTCTCCGGGATCGGCCCGAAGATGTCGCGCTCTTGGCCGAGCACTTTCTGGAACGGTACGCCGCCAAGAATCAGCGAAGCATTCGGAGCATGACACCCGAACTGCGACACGCTCTGAGTCGCTATCGATGGCCGGGAAACGTTCGGGAGCTCGAGAACGTCATCGAGCGGGCCGTGGTCCTCAACCGAACCGGTACGCTGACCCTGGACGATCTCCCCGGCCCCTTGAGAACGGACGACACGTCCGGACCAGGCATTCGGCGAGAGGGCGCCCAGATCGTGATTCCCGTTGGGACTCGGTTGGACGAGGTGGAGCGCGTACTGATTCGGGAGACCCTCGCCGAAACCGGAGGGGACAAGAGCTTGGCCGCTCAGCTCCTCGGAATCGCTGCCCGGACAATCTACCGAAAGTTGGAGGCGGAGCGAGGCGAACGGAACGGTTCGGTGTCGACCGAATCGAAATCGGAGACCCCAAAAGACGACAAGGGTTGATCGCAGCGATGGGCTCCGCTAGTCAGCTTTCAGCCTGAGAGGCGCAAATTATGGCATTCGTCGTCGCTGAACCCTGCATCAAGTGCAAATACACGGATTGCGTGGATGTATGTCCCGTGGATTGCTTTCACGAGGGCGCCAACATGTTGGTGATCGACCCGGATGAGTGCATCGACTGCGGAGCTTGTGAACCAGAGTGCCCCACGAGTGCGATCTTCTCCGAGGATGACCTTCCAGAAAAATGGAGTGAGTTCGTCCAGTTGAACGCAAAGCTGGCCGCGGACTGGCCCGTTCTCAGTTCAAAGAAGGATCCGCTCCCGGAGGCGGACGAATTCAAGGATGTCGAGGGCAAACGAGCCCACCTCGACGAATCGCCGGGCGGTTGACGCCAAGTTGCCCGAGGCCTTCCTCGACCGCCTCACCCTCGCTGGAAGCCGAGATGCGGCGCGCGCCATGCGAGTGGAGTGTGCGAGGCTCGGCAAACCTCTGGGTCTCCCTCGCGACAGCTGGAAGGCTTCCTCCCCCCACGCGCTACATCGAAGGTTCTCCGCCGATTGGGCGCGGGCCGTGGTGGCGTACGCGAGGGTTCCGAGCCGCGCTTACTGGGACTGGTTTGAGGTGCGAACCCATCGCCTTGAACCGCTGTATCACACGCTGACCGCTGCCCTGCGCGCCGCACCGCATCTCCCACGAGGGCTCAAAACCTCAGTCCACGTCGACAGCGCCGGCCCCGTTGAAGCGAGTCCACTACAGGTTCGCGGCGCCGTGATGCATGCCCTCGAATCCGGCCTGAATGCCGTTCGCGTCCCCGATGGACCCGACCTACGGGTCGATGTGCGTGCCTCGGAGGATGGCCTGATCATCGCTGAAGACCTCGCGGGTTCGCTGAGCCATCGGGGCTATCGTGCCCCGCGCCAGCAGGCCCCCTTGCGGGAGCACCTTGGAGCGCAAATGGTGGCCCTGTCCCATTGGCGGCCAGAGGATGAGCCGCTGATCGACCCAATGTGCGGCTCAGGGACCATCCTGGCGGAAGCATGGGGTTGGGCGCGCGGCGAGCCGGTCCAGCGCGTCAGTCGATGGATGAGCCCCAGCCCAGTCATTCGTCCTGAGGTTCGTCCTCGATTATGGGGATTCGAGCGGGAAGTGAATGCGCTTTCGGCAGCCCGGTTCTCTTTCCAAACGA
Source organism: Myxococcota bacterium (assembly GCA_050331295.1). GTDB lineage: Bacteria > Myxococcota > Kuafuiibacteriia > Kuafuiibacteriales > Kuafuiibacteriaceae > Kuafuiihalomonas. The sequence continues at coordinate 343,118 of JBHJGZ010000003.1, forward strand.
TCGGCGCGCTCGACGACATCCGGTTGAGCCATCGTTCCATCTCGAAGGCGAGCTCCAAACGTTGGACCGAGCCGACGGGGGTGATCTTGGCCAACCCACCGTACGGTGTCCGCCTCTCCGGCGAGGGTCTCGAAGCCCTTCGCTCACTTCGAGCGTGGTTCATGCAGATGTCGCCTGGCTGGCGCCTCTTCGTCCTCGGCCTCAGGGATCCACTGGAAACCGTGTTCCCGGAGTCACCCTCCATGTTGAAGCGGATGCCCAACGGCCCTCTGCCCACCGTCCTCATGGGCTTCCATCGCGACCGCCTGTCCTCGCGACCGTGACCCGCCATTAACCCCTTCGGGCCGAGCGCTGTCGGACGCGTTGCGCTGCGGCCGGACGACCCAAAGTGAGGTAGGCTTCGGCGGTGATTCGGCCCAAGCCGGCCCAGGTGGAGGGAGAGTGTCGCCCCACGTGCAGGCCGTCCTTGAGGATCAACAAGGCGGAGCCCGGTTTGCCCTCATGGAGCAGGCGAGTGGCCCATTCCTGGTGCTCGGAGATGGACAGAGACGGGTCCCCCTTCAGCACCGTGCGGTCGAACGCCCCATTGGGGGCGATGATTCCGAATCCGTCGGCGGAATGCACATATCGATAGCCTGCGGGCAGTTCTGCCGGCGGCCATCGCATTGATCGATCCGGAACGGTCCGAAGCTCCGTTCGAAGCCAACGAGAAAGACGCGGATCGATGTCGTCGTCCCACTCCTGCCGGAGTTCATGAAGCCTCTCCAGCCCGGACACCGCATCCGGCGCAAAAAACCGAGTCTCGGTGTCCTCGCACACCACCATGGGCTTCGGCACGGACGGCGCCTCCGGAACGGCGTCGAGGAACCCGTAGACCGGTCCCGATTCGGACGCCTGAAACACAGCGATGGCGTCCAGAGCGAGGTACGGCTCGGCGGCACACGCCTCCGCCCAACGAAGTCCGAACGCCTCGTCCAGGCCGTCCTCAAAACGTTGGACGCTTGGCCCGGCCCAGCTCTGCAGGGCCAAGAGCAGCCGCACCAGATCCCGCGGCGGCTCTGCGCCAAGCGCGTGTGTCAACGCATCCGCATCAAACGGAGCGGAGATCACCGACGAGCCCCTCGCGTCACCGCGTGCGTTCGACCCGTCTCGACGAAGCTCTTCAGATTGTGCAGCTCTCGGTCCAGCACCTGGCCCATCATGAGATCGCCGAAGAGAAAAGCCATCCATCGCTGGGTCGCACCCCGCATGTGAACCTGCTCCGTGAGGCGAACCGCGGTTCCATCTTCTTGGTGCGGCCGAAAGGCGATAGAGCCCTGAACCGAGTCCGACTCCCTGGCTTGCGACCAGTGTCGATATTCCACCCGTGCGGCCTCTCCCGAGGTCATCGGTGAGGCACCGCTCATCGACGGAGGTCGCACTTCGACCAGCTCCACGATGACCTTCTGTCCGTCTTCGAGGCTCAGTACCATTCGGGAACCGGCTTCGTTTCCCGGTCCGGAGAAAGTGACCTCGGCGTCCGGCCCTACGAGCCAATCGGGCCAGCGCCGCAGATCACTCGCGTGGCCAAAGACGACGTCGGGTTCGTCCAGCACGACCAGCGTTCGAGAGACCTCGAGGCGACTCGGGAGCGCCCGACCGAGTGCCCACAGGACAACGAGCAAAAGCAACCCGAGCAACGGGAAGACTTTGATGAAGCTGCGCATGGCTAACTTCGATGTCGATTCCGATAGCTCTTCATGAAACTGACGAGACGCTCGACGTCTTGCATCTCGATGGCGTTGTACAGACTGGCCCGGATGCCTCCGATCGAGCGATGTCCAGACAGGCCGATCAAGCCCGACGTCGCGGCCAAGGTCGCAAACTCGACATCATGTTCCGGGGTCGGAAGCCGAAAGGTGACGTTCATCCAAGAACGGTCTTCTGGCCGCACCATTCCGCGGTAGAACCCGTCCGAGGCATCGATTGCGTGGTACAACAGGTCGGCCTTGGCGCGATTCTTTACCTCGAGGGCCAGCAATCCACCTTGCTCTTCGATCCATTCGAGGACCCAGCTCGTCAGCTGCACGGCAAAACTCGGCGGCGTATGATACAGACTGTCCGCTCCGGCATGCACCGAGAAGCGAAAGATGTTGGGTACGTCTTCCCGGGCCTGCTCCAAAAAACTGTCTTGGATGAGCACGATGGTCAGGCCCGAAGGACCTAGGTTTTTCTGGGCGCCGGCATAGATGCATCCATAGCGCTCGATGTGGCTGATCGGACGGCTCAAGATGTCTGAGCTCGCGTCCGCGACCAGTGGAGCCGGGGCCATGGGGGTGCGATGGAACTGCGTCCCGACGATGGTGTTGTTCGTGGTGATGTGGACGTAAGCCGGAGTCGGGGAGAATCGAAGCGCCTCATCGGGAGGCACAAAGGTGTAGGCCCCCGGCCCTTGACCATTCGAAGAGCGACCCTCCGCCGCGACGTGGGTTTGAGTTTCTGGCCAACGTCGAGCCTCGGCGAGTGCCTTTTCCGACCATACTCCGGTCAGGACGTAGTCGGCCGTTTCTCCGGGGCGCACGAAGTTCAACGGAATGGTGGCGAACATCGTCGATGCACCGCCCTGGAGAAGGAGGACTTGCCACTCATCCGAGAGATTCAAGATCCGACAGAGACGGCGACGCACATCATCATGCACGGTCCGATACGGCTGGCCTCGGTGCGACTGCGTCATCAGAGGCAGCTCCTGCCCCAGCTCGACTTGGGCCCGGGCAAGAACCTTGCGAGGCAGCGCACTGGGGCCGCCACTGAAGTTCGAGATGGTCACGGGGAGAAGCTACTCCGCTGGAACCGCCGTGTGCACGTGGCGAGCACACAACGGACCGCTCAGAGGGATTTCCACCGCACGTCGGGGGCCAGTTTGGGTATCTCGACCGCCAGAATGTAATCGACCCGACGGTTGGCGACCTCCGGTACATCGTCCTCGGTCGCCACCAGCGGCCGCAGCTCGCCGAGTCCAGCGATTCGGATCGGAACCTCGAGGCCCGCCGAACGAAACCACCGGCCGATGCTCCGGGCTCGAGCCAAGGAGAGGCGTAGATTCGCGCTGGCCGTTCCCACCCGGTCGGTGTGGCCCACGATGAAGAGCTTCGCATCGGCCCAAGGTCGGACATCGGCAAGGGCGGCGCGGATCCGCTGCAGGGATGCATCGAGCTTCGACACCTCGCGAGCCGGCACCGCATGGGAACCGCTCTCGAAATTGACTTCCTCGTGAGGCACTTCGAGTCGCCACGGAAACAATGCGTGTTCGCGATAGGCCGTATCTTCTGCGTGCACCTGCAGATCGATCCGGACGACCCTCTCGCTAGGTGGGGACCAACGGAGCACCCCGTCGTGAGGCATGTCGCCCGACAGCTCACGGAGCACCCGCTCTCCGGGCCCGATGAGGGACATGCGGAAGTGGTCCAAAGGTCGGCCATCCGCCGACCTCACCGTGACGTGGCCCTGCTCCACCGTTTCGGGGGTCGCGCTGATCTCGAGGAGGAGTGGGGCGACCACATGCACAGTCCATCGAACCGGGAGAGCGTCGACGGTCCCGTCCAAGAAGGTCACCGACACCGAACCCTCTACTTCGAATCGTCCGGGCTCGTTCAATGCGATCGGAATCGCCCAACTCTGACCTGCGCTCGGCGAAACCAACTCGTGTTCCACGCTCTGCCCAGATACCCGGAGATGAACCTGGATCCCGCGGAGGGCCTCGTGGACGTTTACGATGAGTTCTGGAGGCCGGGCTCCCGTCAACACCCGCCGGACCACTTGCACGGACACTGCATCAGACCCGCCGGGTGGTGGAGCTCCGGCGGTCGAGGCCAACAGCACCCACATCGCGCCCATCAGCGGATTCATCCCGCTTTCAGCCTGCCCCCCCGTCGAGAACCCCGCAAGCTGGGCCGATCAGACCTGCGTCTCGGCTATCCTCTGGGCCGCGCGAGTGGTTCGTTCGACCACCTTGGCCGCCAACTCCACCTCTTGCCCAAAACGGTACGCGGCCGCCTGAAGCCCGAGGAGCTCTCTCGGCGTCAGCTCCGATCTCTCGAGGGCGGTTCTCACGGCCCGGTCCAAAGACCGTTGACCCTCCACCCATCGAACCGCCTGGCTTTGAGCGATGTCCCAGAGATTCGAGGCGTGGGTGGTTTGAGCGCGCTCGGTGGCCGAAAGAGGACCGAGCAGAGGCGTTCGCAATGGAACTTCTGGAAGTGCACGGCTCATACCGCCTCCCGAAGACGCCTTATCGCTTGTCGGTGAAGCCGACTGCCCCATGAGGAGCTGATGCCGAGCCGACGACTCGCTTCTTTCACCCCCAGTTGATGGTCCACCATCAAGGACAACATATTCCGCTCCGAGTTCGGGAGCGACGCTCGCGCGTCGACGACCCACGCCCACGCGATCCGGTCGAGGGACGACTGGCACCCATCCTTCGCGGCGAAAGAAAGCGGGTCCTCCCTACAATCCACCATGGCGCGATGCCTCCTCTCCCGGCGAAGTGCGTCCAGAACCGCGCCTTTGATCCGGGCGTGGGCGAAAGTACTGAACCGCACGCCTCGCCTCGGGTCGAAGCGGGCCGCTGCTTCCACCAGTGCAAGAAACGCCCACCCGAAGCGCTCGTCCCGGTCCTCCCGAGCGGCGCCGCGGCCTAGGCACTGGACGATGTGTCGCGCCAACCAGAGATGCTCGACCACCAGGTGGTGTTGCCGTTCATTCAAGGCCGCATTCATCGGACGTTCGCCAATGCGTTGGCCGCCGCTTCGTGCTTCGTCTTGAGGATGTTCGAAACCATGTTGAATTCCCGGGTGTCGCGTTGCACCGCCTGCTGCAGCTGCAGATACCGAAGACTGAACGCGGCTTGAAATTCCGCCATGGATTGGGTCGCGGCGAGGACATCGGTGATACCGCCCTCCGGGGACCGAATTCCACCAGCCGTTAAGGAGCTGGTCGCGCCAAATATTGGAACCGGCGAAAGACTCGAACCCACGACCCCTCTCGTGCCCGCCAGCGCGGCGGAAACGATCGCTGAGCCCGGAAGGTAAGGACCGGCGACGGCCAGGGAAGACTGGGCGACCCGCTCTACCTGGAGCATGCTGTTTCGCAGGACCGAGCCGAAGTCGCTCCGGGGCGTCCTGCGCGTACTCGTCGCGAGGGCCGACATCCGGAGATGACTCCCCGGCACCGACGTCGGCGGTGACCAAGTCGAGGAAGAACCAATGCTCATAGCCCCCGGATTGTCGCTCCGAGGCGGCCGAGACTGCGTGCGTCTCCTCCGAATATCGTTCCAGCTCCAAGAGGACGAAGCCCGGGAACAAGGCACGGAGGCGCAAAAAATCCGAACGAGTCGGCCTAGGCTGCGTCCAGCTTGTCGAGATGGATGTCCATCTGCGGGAACGGGATTCCGATGTTCGCCGCATCCAGCGCCTTCTTGATGGCCACGGGAGCCTTGTCCATCATCGGCCAGAACTCGGACGATTCCACCCAAACTCGGCAGTGCCAGTCGACGGAAGACGCCCCGAGACCAGCACACACCACCATCGGGGCCGGCTCATTTAATCGACCCTCGAGCCCTTCGATGGTGCTGAGGAGAACCTGGCGGGTTTGGTCGAGGTCGGCGGTGTACTCTACACCCACCGTGATCTGGACCCGGCGGGTCGGCTTGGCCGACACGTTTTCGATGACGTTGCCAAACACGTTGCCGTTCGGAACCACGATGAGTCGATTGTCTGGGGTGGCAAGGCTCACCGCGAACAGAGACACCTCTTCCACCGTCCCCGCCTGTCCGGCCACGATGACGTAGTCGCCTACCTTGAAGGGCCGAAAGATGATGAGCATGACGCCTGCCGCGACATTGCCGAGCGTACCTTGAAGAGCCAAACCAACTGCAAGTCCAGTTGCACCGAGAACCGCGGCAAAACTCGTCGTTTCGACGCCGAAGTAGCTGAGGGCCGAGATGACGCCCAAAGCGATGACCGCGTATCGAACGATGTTGGAGAAGAACTTGGCCAACGTGGGGTCGAGACCTCCACGGTCGCTCGCGCGAATGACCATGCGCGCAAACACCCCAGCCAAGATGAGGGCTAGGATCAGAACGACGAGCGCGCCGAGGGCGCTCGTCGCGTAGGCAATAAATGGTTCGAATGAATTGCTGCTCATTTCCATGCCGGCCCGCTACTGAGCGTCTCCCGGCCTGGCAAGCAGGTTTTCCATGACCTAGCCCGGACCGAGGCGGACGATGACGGCCGCAACGAAGAAGCCCGCGGCGACCATGAGCGCCACCAAGATGAGATAGGCGGCGGCGTACAGAGGAAAGCGGGCCGCGCCGCGCCGTCCCTCTCGCTCCTCGTCGACCGGGTCGTCCTCCAGCGGCCGGGCATCCGGAGCGGGCGCCCTCGATTCCGACCGTTCCATCCCTGGCGCCCGCGACGCCCCCGGAGATCGTCGTGCCGACCCGATCAGGCGGTCGAGGCGGTCAAAGCGCTCGCCGAAATGGGCCTGAATGATTTCGGAAAGGGTGACGGAGGCGGCCGGGAGTCGCGGCAACGCAGCCCGCAGTGCATCGGACATGGCCGAGGCCGTCGGATACCGTCGGGCGGGATGGGGTGCGAGTGCCTTTCTCAGCACCAGATCCACCGGCGCCCAGCCCGTGAGGCTCGGTGCACCGGGGGTGGGACCGGCATTGATGGCTGCCCGGGTCCGAGGACCTTGCTCCCCGGTGAATGGATGGATCGAGGTCAGCATTTCGTAAGTCATCGCGCCCACCGAGAACAGGTCGCTCCGACGATCGTCCGCAACGCCCTTGGAGCGTTCGGGCGGCATGTAAGACATTTCGGCCGACTCGGAATCGTCCGGCGCTGCTCCATCGTCGACCAGAGGCCCGAACTCCATCAGTTTGACGGCCCCGGACGATGTCATGAGGATATTGAGTGGAGTTAGCCCGCCGTGAAACAAGGTCCACGGTCGACCCCGTGGATCCTTGGCCTCGTGGACCGCATGGAGACCCCGAAGCAACTGGATGGACGCCTCGACCGCGACCCGAGCCGGCATGCGCTCGCTGCGGGCCTTGAGAATTTCCAGCAGCTCGCTCAGCGCGACGCCGTGCCCATAGTCCATGGCCAGGAACGGCCGTCCCGCAATGATGCCCATATCGCGGAGCGCCACCACATTTGGATGATCGAAGGTTCCGATCACCCGACCTTCATGGAGGATGCGGCTCCGCTGGGACGGTTGATCGGGCTCCTGCCGCTTGATCAGGCAGGGCGCATGACTGGAATCGAGGGCGAGGAACGTGAAGTCTGTCGGGCCGTACCCGAGAGGCGAGAGAAGTCGATAGGGACCGAATTCTTCGGTTTCCGTCACGCCATGGCGAGCTTACACCTTGCGGAGCTTCATCTGCACGTCGCTGGACCAATGATTGGCGAACGCTCGAACACAGGTAGAGAGGTAGCGGTCGTAGTCTTCGTAGAGTTTGTCGCCCCACGTGTGCCGGATGTGGTCTTCGTGCGCCTTCATTCGCCGAAGCCACTCCCCGGTGGTCCGCCCATAGGATTCCCTTTGGGTTCGCAGCTCGAGCACTTCCCAGGCCGGCTGCGCCGCCATGATGAGCTCCTCCAAACGGGGGTTCAAGCCGCCCGGAAAGATCACGTCCGCCGTGAACTGAAGATCTTCCAAGTCCTGTCGGCGTCGCGGAACCACGTTTCGTAGAATGGCCTGAAATCCGAAGCAGGCCCCCGGCTTCACCCAGCTGGCAATCTTGGCGAAGTATTCCCGGTAGATGTCTACCGCCTTTCCTTCTCGAGCCTGGGCCGGAGAACAAAGGTGGTCTATCATTTCAATGGACTGGACGGCGTCGTATTGGATGTCCGGTGAGAATTCCCGATAGTCGACCACGCTCACTTTGACCCCAGGGAGCTTTCGACGCTCGATCTCCTTCGCCTGTTCGGTCGAGAGGGTGATGCCGTGCGCAGCCTTCGTCCCGCGGTCCAACACGTGATATTGAATGTTCGCGCCCCAACCGCAGCCGACGTCCAAGACGAGCTTGTCGGGATTCATGTCGGCGTAGTCGTAGAGGATCTTGCATTTGTTCAACTGCGCCTGCTCGAGGGACTCGTGGCCCGTCAAAAAGCTGGCCGAGGTGTAATGCATGTTCTCATCCAACCAGAGGCGAAAGAACTCGTTGGACACGTCGTAAGACACCTCGATGTCACGCTGGGTCGACGTCATGGCGCGTGAGCTAAGCAAATTTTTCCTCGACAGCAAATGCCTCTCACGGCGCCGCCGGCAGACACCCTCGGCCCCGAGCCCGGCATCAACCGAATTCGCGCCGGAGGGCGCGCATGCGGTGCTGAAGCGCGTCCACGTCCAACTCCGCGTATCTCGGGGGCAAAAGCCGCCGCGACGAGGACTCGAAGGCGGCGAGGAGCTCCATGTATTCGAGCATCGTCGCATCCCGAGCCGGCAGATAATCATCGATGGCGGCGGCCATGGTGTCCGCCGACACAGGATTCTCGCCCTGCATCTGGCTGGCGTCGTAAGCTGCGAGGACCACCGCCTCGACGTCGGCGTTGGACCATCCAACGAGACGCTGCGAGACCCGCTCACGGTCCCGTGGAAACTCGAGTTGGTGGGGGACCCGGTGGCGCCGAAGCTGCGCCATCAAGACCGGCTCGATGCCGTCTGGGTCCTGGGCGTAGAAGAACGGAATCTTTCGATCGATGCGCCCAGCTCGCTTGATGTCGATATCCAGCTTGTCGGGTCGATTGGTCATGAGCACGAACAGCACCCGGCCCCGGTTTCCGGTATCGCTCATGAACTCCTTGAGGCGTGCAATGACCCGACTGCTGGTGCCACCGTCGCCCTCACCGGCCGCCCCGAAGGCCCGATCCCCCTCATCGATGATGACCAAGACATGTCCGATCGCCCGCACCACGGTCAGGATCTTCTCCAGATTGCCCTCGGTCGCGCCGACCCACCGGCTCCGAAAGTTCTTCAGCTTGATGGCGGTCAGACCGCTGGACTTCGCAAAGGCTTCAGCCACGAAGGTCTTGCCGGTCCCCATCGGGCCAGTGAACAGGAGTCCCATCGGCACCCGTGAGTTTCGACCCTCGCGAATGTTTTCAGCGATCTGAAGAAGCTCCCGTTTGACCTCTTCGAGCCCGCCTACCGCCGAGAAGTCGTGGTCGGGCTCGACGAACTCGATCAACCCGAAGCACTCCCTCTCCAAGATGGCCCGCTTCTTCAAGGCGAGCAGGTCCATCACCTCGGCGTACCGGCTATCGATTTCCTGCACGCTGTGTCCCTCGGCCTCGAGGTAGGCCCTAAGGGTTTGCAGCGGTTGACCCGAGAACATGCGCGCCAGCTTTGCGGCTCTGGGACCGGCGTCTGGCGCCTGGCGAAGGGCCTCACGGGCCAGATCGTAGCGCGCTGCGTAGTCGTCGTCGGAGTCCTCGCCCGGCGCCAAGATGCTCCGGATCTGGATCCTCTTGAGGCCGGCCGACCGCTCGGCCAGGCGCGCGATCTCCGATGTTTGCGCGTCGGGCTCCAACAGGCGAATCACCGCCGCGCGCTCGTCGTCGTCGGGCAAGGGCAACTCGACGGTCGTGATGCGAGGATGGCTGACCAGCCGGGACGCCAGGGATGGAAGTTGCTCCGCGACCAGCAGAATCAGGTTGTCGGACTCCTCGAAATGCTTATCGAGACTCCAGCGGTGAAGGGTCATGACGGCCCGTCGGTCGGTGCTGGTCAGAAAGCCGGTTTCTCCGGCCGGGGCCAGCATGTCCACGTAGTCCATGAGCACGCCGATGCCGTCGTGGCTCCGGAGGATCTGTTCCAGCGCCGGGAGTGCCTTGTCCGGGTCCTTGACGGTGGGGAGATGCTCGATATCCGCCACCGGCTTGTTGGACCGTAAATTTCGAATGCCCAACGACGGGTTGTAGCGGAGGACCACGTCCTTTTTGGCCAAAAGGACGTCCTTCACGAACACTTCCAGCGTGAGCAACCGACCCTGGTGGAGGATGAGGTCGTCTACGTTGCCATGCAGGAGAAAAACTGAGGATTCGCCTCGGAGGTAGGAGGAGCGAATGCTTTCAGCCCACTGAGGAAGCTCCATGGCGCCGGCTACCACAGAACGCACGGGTTCAGCCACGCGGTCCGCCTCATCGGGGATCGGGCCGGCCTTGTGCTTGCTCAGGCCTTGGAGACCGGATATAGCGGACGACCCTGGGGGCAGGGCTCGGAGCAGTGGCCGAGTGGTTGAAGGCAGCGGTTTTGAAAACCGCCGTGCGTGAGAGCGCACCGGGGGTTCGAATCCCTCCTGCTCCGTAGGCGACCCGGTCGCCTGCTCTTTGAAAGTGTGAGGACGGGTGGCCGAGTGGCTTAAGGCGCTGGTTTGCTAAACCAGTGTACGGGCAACCGTACCGCGGGTTCGAATCCCGCCCCGTCCGCCACCCCTTCAACCCCTCGTCTGGGCGGGCGGGAGCGGTCGGCCGGAAGCTGAGGAAGCGATGACAAAACCTCCCGGCGCCAAGAACGAGCGTGAGCTTCAGCCCGCCGATCTCAGGGGCATCTTGAAGTACGTGCCGATGTGGCGAGACCACACCTTCGTCGTCGCGATCGACGGGCGCGTCATCCTGGACGACGGCTTTGCTGCGGTCATGGTCGAGCTCGCGGTGCTGCACAACTTGGGCATTCGGCTGGTCGTGGTCTTCGGCATCGGGGGACCACTGCAGCGCAGGGCCGAGACGTTGGGCGTGCCCTTGACCGACGTGCGCGGCGAAGGCCCGGTCGACGACCGAACCCTCGAGCTCGCCGTAGACACGTCCGGTTCGGTACTCCATCTCCTGGTCCAGGCATTGAGTCAAAACCGTGTGCGTTGCGCTGCCCCGAACGCGATTCGGGCCACGGAGCGCGGGGTCATCAAGGGCGTCGATCAGATCCATGGAGGTCGAGTCGACCGAGTGGATCACGAGCTTCTTCGAAACCTGATGGCGCAGCAAATCGTCCCCATTCTGGGACCCATGGCGTTCACGCGGGACGGTCGACCGCTTCGTTTGAACAGCGATGAGCTCGCGGCCTCGGTCGCCGAGACCCTGTCGGCCAGCAAGCTGGTCTTCTTGATGGCCTACCCGGGCCTGACCCTAGAAGGGATCTTTCAACTGAACCTCTCGATCGAAGAGCTCGAAGCGGTGCTCCTAGCCCGGCCCCATGCCCTGGACGAAGAGGTCAGGAGTCGGGCCTCTTTCGCCATCCGCACCATCAAGAGCGGCGTGCCGCGGGCCCATCTCTTGGACGCAAGGATCCCCGACGCTTTGCTCACGGAGATCTTCTCCACGGTAGGCGTGGGGACGATGATCCACGCAAATCCTTATGCCCAGGTGCGTCGGGCCCGACGATCCGATGTGGGCGCGCTCCACCAGTTGACGAAGACCGGGATCAAGGACGAGACGCTGCGGACGCGGACTCGGGCCGAAATCGAGGCGTCGTTTCCGGAGTACTTCGTATACGAAATCGATCAAACCATCATGGGGTGCTGCCGCCTTTCCCCTCTGGGTTCCAAAGCTGAACGGTCGGCGGAACTGATGAGCGTGTTCGTGCACCGCTTCTACGGCCGGCGAGGGATCGGTCGGGCTCTGGTAGAGGCCGCCTTGGATGCGGCGCGAACGGCAGGCTTCGATACCGTATACGCGGTCAGCACCCAGGCCGCTCCTTTCTTCGTGGAGGTCTGCGGTTTTCAGGAGCTGGAAGGTCCGGCCACCCCGTCGGCGCTTCTCCAACGGACCGTCCAGGAGGCACGACGCGGCCGTATCCTGATGCGAGATCTGTCCGACCGAGACCGAGAATCCGCGCAGCGGAAGGGCATCGGAACGTGAGGGCGCCCTCGCCGTGCAAGGGCGCGGCGCAATCCATCAAGGACCCGGGCAAGAGACGGAAGGCTGCGCGTAGCCGAAGGTGATGTATGAAATCCGATGGCTCCCCACAAAATCCCCTTCCGCGAGGGCGGTCCAGGTCACGCCGTCAGGACTTCGAAAGAAGCGCTGTTCTCCATACCAATTCTGCCAGCCGCCCCGCACCGCCACCAGCGTGCCTGTGGTTTCGCTCACCGCAACCGCGCCCACCCTGAAGTCACGAGGAATCGACAGCGATCGGCTCGACCAATCGAGACCGTCCGCGCTGATCCAGACCCGACCGTCTCCCCACACCATGAAGGTTTGGTGGGCGAAGACCGGCGCGGTGTCGAGCGGAGCTTCGAGATCCACCAAGGACCAACTGACGCCGCCGTCGACCGACCGACAAACGATACCGCGTGCGGTGGACAGGATCGTCACGCCGTTTCCCGACGCGAAACCACGGGTCGCCTCCATGCACCGGGTGTCGGCCCGAACCCCGGTCCACGAAGCACCGTTGTCCGACGAGACCATGAGGCTCCGATTTCCGCCGCTCTCGGCGGTTGCGACGAAACGGCCCCCGAATTCCGGCAGAAATCCCGAGACGCGCACGTTGTTGACGACTTCTCCGCCGGGGCTTCGGTGATCCGCAGCGCCGCCGTCGCTCCACGTTCGACCTCCATCTACCGACACCAGGGGAGCGCGGTCAGCCAAAACGAACGTGTCGTTGCCGAAGTCGATGCCGGAGAAGATATGACCACTGTCGACGACGGTCCATTGGACCCCGTCTTCGCTCCGAAGCACGGCACCGCCCGTACCCCACCCGAACGTCGCGACAAACGCGCCGGCTCCATAAGCCAGGCCTTGGGCGGCTCCTGGATGATGGTCGCAATCGCATTCGCTGGAGGACGTCTCACAGTTACCGTGTCGTACGAAGCTGCACGAGGTTTCGCCATAACACCGCGTGTCCTGCACCAGGCCACACACCAATGCATCGCCCTCGATATCGAAAGAGCGGTTCTCTACCCAGGTCTGGCCGTCGTCGCACGACATGATCGTGCGTCCGACGTGTCCTTGGGCGATGAACACCGGAATCCGCGCCCCGGCGTCGGGGTCGTCGAAAGCGTCACCCGCATCGGTCGACGGGGACATCATGTCGAATGGGGCAGCGCTCCCCCCGAGGCCAGAATCCTGCATCGTGCCGACGGCCCCGAGGTCGACGACCGAAGACGAGGGCCCGGTCCCCGCATCTTGCTGCGCTGCGGCTTCCGAATTCCCTCCGGACATCGATGACGGCGCGAGAAGTTCTCCGGGACATGCCGTCACGAGAGACGCCATGGCCCAGACCGCAAAAGCACCGTGATGCTGCCCACGCACAGCATCGGAGTATGGCATCATGAACGCGAGGTTAGAAGATGCGGCCGCGCGGTGGCGACGACCCCGGAAGGTATCGAATGAAGACCATAGGACTTCTGGGCGGGATGAGTTGGGAATCGACGGTTCTTTACTATCAGACCATCAACCGCATCGTGTGTGAACGGCTGGGGGGTCTTCGTTCTGCGCCTCTCCTCCTCTACAGCTTCGATTTTCAAGAGGTTGAAGAGCTTCAGCGGTCTGGCCAGTGGAGCCGTGCGGGCGAACTGCTGACGCGCTTCGCGCAGGTGCTCGAAACGGCGGGTGCCGAGCTCCTCGTGCTGTGCACAAACACGATGCACAGAGTCGCTCCACAACTGGAAGCGGGCCTCTCGATCGAGTTCCTGCACATCGCTGACGCCACGGCAGATCGGATCTCGGCCGCGGGGATTCGAAGGGTTGGCCTCCTGGGAACTCGATTCACGATGGAGCAAGCGTTCTACCGAGGGCGCCTTGAAGAACAGCACGGGCTCGAGGTCATCATCCCGTCTGAGCCGCATCGCATGTCCGTTCATCGCATCATCTACGAAGAGCTGTGCCGGGGACGGGTCCTCGAAGCTTCCCGTTCGGCATATCGGCGCATCGCGTCGGAACTCATCGATCGCGGATGTGAAGGCATCATCCTCGGGTGCACAGAGATCGGTTCTTTGCTGCGGCCGTCCGATGTTGATGCCCCACTCTTCGACACCGCTCGTATCCATGCCGAGGCCGCGGCTCTCCACGCCTTGGGAATCGACGTCGCCCATTCCTAGGACGAGTCCGGTGTCCGATGCTGAAGCGACGGCCCTAGGTTGAAGAGGGAAAGTTACGTTGCCAAAGCGGTTGCAACTTGGGTCGCGCCGCGACGGCTCCGGCCAGCCTGTCGAGCTTGGGAAGATGCCGGGAACGCCAATCGCTCGGCAGGTCCCATCGACTCAGCACCGCGAAGTAGAGATCAGCCACCGTGAAGCCCGAGCCCAAGAGAAATGGACCTTCGGCCAACACGTCTTCGAGTGTGGTGAACCGGGTACGCCATGTCTGCATGGCCTTTTCTCTCACCGCCGCCTCACAGGGCTTTTCACCGGAGAAGCGCTCTGGATAGTCGATGATCTCGACAACCGGGTAGAGCTCGGTGGCGGCAAACATCAGCCATCGAAGTGCAGTCGCCCGTTCGCGACTTCCGGGAGGCGGCAGGAGCGCAGCATGAGGATAGCGTTCGTCCAAGGTCATCAAGATGGCCACAGTTTCGGTCAGCGTTTCACCATCCGGCCCCACGAGGGTCGGAACCTTGCAATGAGGATTGACAGAAGCGTAGGCATCACTCCGTTGAGCCTGACTCGCCAAGTCGATGGAATGAAAACCGTAGTCCGCCCCCGCTTCCATGAGCGCACCCTCGACGATGGATGACCCACTCCCACGGGCGCCATACAAGAGATAGGGCACGGGCACGGAGCGGACCGTGGCGCCGTCGCGCCCAAGAGGAAAGGGTCCCGCTCCGAGACATCGGCTTCCCATTAGGCAAGACCCTGAAGTCGTCGCGACCTGAGGCTCTGGCGGGGACCCGTCCACAGGGGAAGAAAACAACCCACCGTTACGGTTGAACGCTTCGATGGAAGCCGAGGACCGTCACCTTGAGAGGACCGAAACTCCGCACCTGCCGGGCCTCGATTCCCGTCGCTGGTCGGTCGAGGGGGCCGCCCTCGGCCTCGCGGCGACCGGTGGGATAAGCGCTGCTGTAGCCACTCTGGCCGGCCTCGAAAGCGGCGTCGGCATGGCCGCCCTTCTGGCCGCCGTCATCAGCGGGCCGGCCGCCATCCTCGGGGCCGGATTCGGCCTCCGGTGGAAACGGTGGGTGAGGCGGGACAGCGGCCGCGTCACGGTGGCCCGATGGCTGAGGCGATTGGCTGGGGACGGCGCCGTGGTGGCTGGAGCAAGCGCCGCAGGCTCCGCGACCCTCCTGCTCACCTACCAGGGGCTGGGCTGGGCCGAGATCGCAAAGGCGGCTGGCGCGAGCGCACTCGTGGCCGCTCCCGCCGGTGCCCTGATGCTGGCTGCCTTGGGCCTGCCATTCCTGCTCAGCCTGAGTCGCGGTCGACGTCCCTGGCTGGCTTTGACCCTTTCCGTCTTTGCCGGCCCGCCGTCCCTCGCCTTGGTCCTGCTCGCCCTTTGGACCTTGGGAGCCGTCCTCGGTTGATGTGCGGGCCTGCTCGATGGCCTTCGCTCTAGCTCGCCCGCTGGCTGAAGGCGACCACACGCTCTGCGATGGCGTCGGCTGCCACGATGCAATCCAGCACGCCCACGCCTCGAAAACCATTTCCACCGATGAAGAGACCCTCGAAGCGTTGCTCCAGCGCATCCGCAGCTTCCAAGCGTCGCCGGTGACCGATCACATACTGCGGAATGCCTCGAGGCCAACGGATGGTCCTCTGATGAATGGGCTCCGCATCCGGCATGAGACCGGCCAGGAACACGAGCTCCTGTTTGGCCGCGGTGAACAACGTCTCGTCGTCCCAATGTGCGCGTTCGCCCCGCCGGACTCCGCCCACCAACGACCGAAACAGGACCGTACCGTTGGGCGCATGTTCCGGGAAAACCGAGGACGCCCAGATGGAACCCAGGACCGGCCGTTCTTCCCGGTCGGGCGCGACGAAGCCGAATCCGTTCGGCCGACGTCGGATATCTTCGGCCCGAAACGCCTGCGACACCACCGTGATCGGTGCGTAGGGCACCGTCGCCATCTCCGCGGCGCACGCCTCCGAGTGAGGCCCGACCAGCTGAGCCGCCATATCGGCCGGTACCGTCAACACGACGGCGTCCACATCCACCGACTCGAAATCGCCCAGGAGAGTCCACCCGGGACGCGAGCGCAGGATTCGGTGGACCGGCGCTCGGACCCGCAGACTTCCCGCCGAACGGGCCAAACCACCGATCAGCTCGCCCAAACCCGACCGGAAGCTGTGGAGGGACGTCCGTCGCGCCTTTTCCTCCGCGTCCTGAGGCGTCTTCTGTGTGGCCAGGGCGAGCTGGGCCCGGATGAGGCTCCCGTACCGATGTTCGAGCTCGCGCATCCGGGGGAACGCAGCCGGAAGACTGAGCTGTTCTGGGTCCCCTCCGAAGATGCCGGTGACGATCGCGTCCACCATGCCGTCTGCAGCTTCAGCGCCGAGACGACGGACCGCGAATGCCCTTACCGACTCTTCTTCGGGTGCGTCTGGAGGGATGAGAGGCTCCGCCAGCAGTCGAAGCTTTGCACTCCAGGGAAGAATTGGGCTCTGCAAGAAGGCTTGCGGACCGGTCGGAACTTCGACCAGTCTCCCCCCTCGGACCAAGAACCGCCGCGCCGAAGCCTCGTCGGCCCGAATCAGCTCCGGTGTCAGGTCGAGTCGGTCGATCACGTCGAACACCTTGGGCTCTCGCCCCAGGAAACCATGAGGTCCGTGCTCAACCACGAAGCCGGATTCGAGACTCGTACCGATCTTTCCGCCCAATTGCGCTTCAGCCTCGAAAACGAGCGTTTCGATCCCCGGGTTCTTGAACCGACAGGCTTCGGCGACCGCAAGGCCTGAAACGCCTCCGCCCACGACGGCGACTCGGGTCATGCGGAAGGACGCTTCCCCATCCGTCGGACGGCGTCCACCATGACCTGCAAATGTTCCGGCGGCGTCCCCGGCAAAATCCCGTGACCTAGATTGAAGATGTGTCCTGGAAGCCCCTTTGCTTCGGTGATGACCCGCTGCACTTCCCTCTCAATCCGTTCAGGCGGACTGAACAAGGCCACCGGATCGAGATTCCCTTGAAGCGAGACTCGACCGTGGGTCCGGGTATGTGCGTCATCGAGGGGAAGCGTCCAGTCGATGCCCAAACAGTCCGCCCCACTCTGGCTCAGCTCATCCAGGACCGCGTGAGCCCCTTTGGCAAAGAGAATGACCGGGGCCCCAGCTTGGTGCACGGCGTCGATAATCGGAATCAAGAAGGGAAGGCCGAAGTGAAGGTAGTCGTCGCGACCCAGAAGACCGGCCCACGAATCGAATATCTGTACGGCTGCCGCCCCGGCTTCGACCTGCGCCACCAGATGGTCGCTGACCGCATCACGCAAACGAGCCAAAAGAGAGCGCGCCCTCTTGGGATGGTTGAACATCCATGCCTTGGCCCGGGTGAACTGACGGGTCGTCTCGCCCTCGTGCATGTACGCGGCCAGGGTGAACGGTGCCCCTGCGAAACCAAGGATGGGGACGTCGGGCGCCTCACGACGAAACACTCTGATCCCATCCATGACGAAGCCCATGTCTCGGACCGGATCCGGTCGCTTGAGCGAATCGATATCCGCTTGGGTGGAGATGGTTCGGGCCAACTTCGGCCCTGGGTCAAAGTCGAGTCCGACCCCCATCGCTTCCACCGGAATCAGGATGTCGCTGAAAACGATGGCGGCGTCGAAGGCATACCGGCGGATCGGCTGGAGCGTGACCTCCGCCAAGAGTTCAGGCGATTTACATACATCCAGAAAGGAAGCCTTCTTTCGCACCGCCTGGTACTCCGGAAGATATCGGCCGGCCTGCCGCATCACCCACACCGGCGTGTGCTCGACCGGTTGGCGACGAAGTGCGGGCAAGAGGGTGCTCGTCACCCGGGCGCCTTACCCCGTCCGACCCATGCTGAAAAGCCGGGATGAGTTGGCGGGACGCCCGGACTTTGTCAGTCTCGCGCCCCGATGCCTCGGGTGTTTACGTATGGTCCTGACGCGCTCCAGGGCAAAATGTACGACCGAATCGGTCCCACCGAGTTCGTAGGCGGCGCGTTCTTGCATGATTATCGCCTGGTTTTCGATAAGCCGAATCTGAAGAACGCACAGGAAGGTCTCGTCAATCTGCGCGAGAGCCCGTCCGACCAAGTGTTCGGTGCCGTCTTCGAACTGTCGAACAAGCAGTTTGAGATGCTGGATGGCTTCTTCGGTGGATACGAGCAGCGGGACGTTCGCGTCGAGACCCTCGACCACAATACAATGCGGGTCCGGACGTGGTTTGCCCGGCGCACGCGGAGCGGTTTGGCGGCCTCCCCGACCAGCCTCGCATCGGCTCGTCTGGCCATGACCGAAAACGGAGCACCAGAAGAGGCATTCAAGACTCTCGACGGCATTCCCGCTCTTCCAGAACCAGAACCGGAAGCCGGGGAAGACGAAACGACGAAGTGCGGCGGCGAAAGCGACCGCGCTTCGCGCGAGCACGCTTAGCATCATGACGCCTCACGAATTCATCGTCGCTTTCAAGGAGGGCACCTCGGAAGGGGCTGCTCGCGCCATCATCTCCCGCTTCGGCGGACGGGTGCGCCGTCGGATGCGTACGGACCGACCCGAACAGGTCCAGCTCCTGGCCCAGTTTCCCGCCGATGAAAGCCGACGCCTGGCCGCCGAGAGCCTGGTGGCTCGGTTCGAGGTCAATCACGGAGGCTTCCGAGCCCTTTGATCAACCGGTGTCGTCGGCTTTTGGTGCGAGTTCATATCTTCGAAGGAGCTCTCGAAGATGCTTCCGGTCCAGTCCGGCCTCTCTCGCCGCTCGACTCAGGTTGCCACGATTTCGACTCATCAACTCCTGGAGGTACCGGCGTTCGAACGCCGCGACGACCTCGGCCTTGTTCTCCTTGAAGTCGCCTTCGGTCGCGGCCGCAAACATCGTAGCTGGGCTGTCGTCGTCATCGAGAAACGATGACAACGCCTGATCGGCACCCAGGGCGCAGGCCCGGTCCACGAGATTCTTCAGTTCGCGGATGTTCCCAGGCCAGGCATGCGCACGCAGCTTCTGCAGGTCAGCTTGCGCCACAGAGAGTTCGACCCCGTGACTCCTTCCGAAGTGCTGGATCAAGAGAGGGAGGTCGTCGAGCCGCTCCCGAAGAGCTGGAAGTTGAATCCGAACCACGGATAGGCGGTAGAAGAGATCTTCACGAAAACGCCCTTCTTTGACCGCGGCCCGAAGATTGGCATGGGAAGCGGCGAGCACCCGGACGTTCACGGTCCGGCGGAGATCGCTGCCTACGGGTTGAACTTCGCGGGACTCGAGGACCCGGAGGAGCTTCGGTTGAAGATCCAGCGGAAGGTCCGCGACTTCGTCGAGGAAAAGCGTACCGCCATCAGCCTGCCCGAACGCTCCTTCGCGGTCTTGCGTCGCACCGGTGAAAGCACCCTTGATGTGACCGAAGAGGTTGCTCTCAATCAGTTCCCGAGGCTGACCTGCACAGTCCACCACCACGAAGGGTGCATCGCGACGCGGACCCTCGGCGTGAAGCGCCCTCGCCACCAGCTCTTTGCCGGTCCCCGTCTCTCCCTGGATAATGACCGTGGCGTCCCGGCGCGCGAGCTCCCTGACCAGGCCGAAGACTTCTCGGATCCTCGGGTCCTCCCCCACCATTCCGGCCATGACGTCCGCTTCCGACGATCCTTGCGCATGGGGCATGGCTCGGGCGCTTTCCAAGGGCACCACCTTGACGGTCACCGTTCCGAACCGCACCTCTGCCCCGGGCGGAAGCTCGGCCTGCTGAACTCGGACGTCGCCCAGAAATGTCCCGTTGGTGGAACCCAGGTCACGCACCGCCAGACGGCCTTGAACCAGCCAGACCTCGGCATGCCGCCGCGAAACTGAGCGGTCGACCAGTCGGAGGTGGTTGCCCTCCGCGGCACCGACAGTTCGAACCTCGGATCCCACATCGAGAGTCATGCCCTTGTTGGCGCCCTCCGGCACGAACAGGCGCAGACGGTCCAGCTCGAGCTCGGTCACCGCCCCCGTGGCCAAGGCTTCTGTGACAGGGCCGTCGGTTCTCACGCCACCCAACCATAGCAACAATGGAGGCTTCGGGAGAGACGAAACGGGGCGACCAACTCTTGACGGTCCTTTTCGAAGCATCGACGGTTTCCACGATCCTTTGCCGGCGCCTCGCTCGCCGTCATGGGGAAGAACGTTGCCGCAAGATTTGTTTCACCCGCGAAGGAATGGTCTGCAAATTGTGAAAGTACTCGGCATCGAGAGCAGTTGTGACGATCTGAGCTGCGCCCTCCTCGATGGAGATGGGCGGACCGTTCTCGCCAATGTCGTGCACTCACAAGAAGACCTTCACCGGCGTTTCGGCGGAATCGTGCCAGAGGTCGCCTCTCGCGACCATGTACGGCGGCTCGAAGCCATTCTCCGAGCAGCTCTCGACGCGGGGTCGGCCGACCTGCGGGACGTCGGAGCGGTGGCGGTCACCTCTGGCCCCGGCTTGGTGGGCTCACTCCTCTGCGGCCTCGAGTTCGCGAAAGGTCTCAGCATCGCGCTCCAGGTCCCTTTCTTGGGCGTTCACCACCTGGAAGGCCACCTCGCCACGCCCTTCTTGGAGGGCACCAACGCCCCATTCCCGTTCACCGCATTGCTGGTGAGCGGAGGGCACACCCTTCTTTTGGAGGTCTCTGGGCCCACTGGTCCCTACCAGCTTCTCGGTCGGTCGCGCGATGATGCAGCCGGGGAGGCGTTTGACAAGACCGCAAAGCTGCTCGGTTTGGGCTACCCCGGAGGAGCCGAGATCGACCGCTTTGCGCAGCAAGGAGACGAGGAGGCGGTCCCGTTTCCGGATCTCATGCCCGGAAAGGACAATCTGGATTTTTCATTCTCGGGGCTCAAGACCCACGTGCGACGATATGTGGAAGCGAATGGTCCCCTCACCGAGCAAGGTACGGCGGACTTCTGTGCCTCTTTCCAGAAGGCGATCACCGAGAATTTGCTTCGAAAGGCATTTCGAGGAGCTCGACGAACCAAGAGGCTCATCCTAGTGGGGGGAGTGGCCGCCAACAGCAGGCTTCGGGCCCGTGCGCTGGCTCGCGGGGAGGAGGAGTCCATCCGGATCCACCTACCATCCCGCGCATACTGCACCGACAACGCCGCGATGATTGCACGGGCAGGTTGGGTGCGACTGACCCGAGGTGCGCGTTCGAGACTGGACCTCGAACCTCGCGCTCGTTGGGATCTGCAGTCTTTGCCCGTCTTATCGTGAGCCTTTACTCAGAGATCCGACAGCGGATCCGCTTGTCCGGCGGAGACCCGAAGAAGAGTCTCGGCCAGAATTTTCTGGTCGACGAACGGATACTGGATCGCATTGCCACCGTCGCCACGGAAGGCTCCATGCTCGACACCCCGGGCGGCACGACCACGGCCCTCGAAATCGGGCCCGGGCCGGGAACCTTGACGGAGCGGTTGGCGCGTGTCGGTCCGGTTCACGCCATCGAAAAGGACCGACGCTGGTTCGAGTTTCTGCGCGGACACTTCGCCGGCGACAGCTCGGTGACGCTGGTCCAAGGCGACGCTCTGGAACAAAGCTGGTCCGATGTCGGGGAGGGAAGCGTCTTGGTGGGCAACCTCCCGTATTACATCAGTGCGCCCCTCCTCATCCGAGCTCTCAAGCATCGGCGACACTTCAGGCAGGCAACGTTCATGCTGCAGGACGAAGTTGCGTCCCGCCTGGTGGCGCATGCGGGCACCAAGGTCTACGGTCGTCTTTCGGTGATGACACAACTCTGTGGAGAGGTGCGCAAGATCTTGCGCGTGCCGCCGGGGGCCTTTTGGCCACGCCCCAAGGTGGGCAGCGCGGTCGTCCGTATCCTCTTCCGCGATCGCATCGACGACCCAACTTTTTCACGACTGGAAGAAGTGGTTCAACGCGCGTTCGCTCAGCGCCGGAAAAGGCTCAGCAATGCGCTGACCGCGGGACTGGATCCGAAAGAGGCCGAAAAGGTCCTTCGACAAGAAGAGCGGGGCTTCGACCTGGGTGCCCGGGCCGAAGCGTGGCCACCCGAGACCTATCTGCGATGGGTGGAGAGCCTCAAGATATGGGATGAGTCGTGACCGACCACGAAGAACTCATCTGGCGAGCCACGGAAGAAGCCGACCTTCCGTTCGTGACGGAGGCAGAAGGCAATCCAGAGAACCATCGGTTCGTGCTGCCTTGGTCCTTGGAACGGCATCTTGCAGCACTCGCGGACCCCGACATACTGCACGCTTGCCTTCGGCTCCGGAACCATCGCGTAGGATACGTCATTTTGGGGGGACTTCGGTCCACCCATCGAGCCATCGAGTTCCGCCGACTCGTGATCGTCGCTAAGGGCCTCGGCTTCGGACGGCGGTCGGTGCGCAAGGTCAAAGAATACGCGTTTGGCGAACTCGGTGCTCACCGGCTCTGGCTGGACGTCAAGGCCCACAACATTCGTGCCCGGACCCTTTACTCGACCGAAGGTTTTCGCGAGGAAGGAACCCTCCGCGATTGCATACGGGGTGCGGAAGGTTGGGAGTCCCTGGTTGTGATGTCGATCCTCCAAGACGAGTTCCGACGCTGGAGCCTAGACCGCCCAGAGTGATGCAGGAGCGCCTAACGGGCTCGATAGACGATTCGGCCCTTCGTCAGGTCGTACGGTGAGAGGGCCACCGTGACTTTGTCGCCCAAGACAATGCGGATAAAAAACTTACGCATCTTTCCGGATACGTACGCCAAGATGTTTTGTCCCGGGGCGATCTCCACTCGGAACATCCCATTGGGCAGCACTTCTTTGATGATGCCCTCACATTCGATCTGATCGTCTTTCGGCATGAGTCCTCTATCTACTCTCCTCTTCCAACGGCGGACGGCCGGCAAACTGTAATCCCGGCATCCAAGTGTCAATGTGAACCGGTCCGCGCTGCGTTGACCGGCGATCTAGCGATTGACCCGTCAGTGGAGTTCCGAGCCTGCCAGCTCCTGACTTCCAGCGACCCCCGCCGGTCCGTGGAGGAAACGTAGGCCGAATGCCGTAAGCCCTCTCAGGCCACGCTCGGAGTCCCCATGGCGCCAGCGAACGTGGTGCCGAACGTCGCCCAACAGGGCCAAGCACGACCCTTGGAGCCCCAATACGACTTCGACGCGACTTCCGAGTGGGGGAAGGACGGGACATTCGATGAGCATTCCCTGCTCCGACACGTTCCTCACGCATCCGACAACGCCATCCAGGGGTCCAAACAGCCGCGCGGGAACCTCGAGACAGAGGTCGAAGCGAGATCGTTCCTTCTGACCGGACGGAACAGGCTCGGTCCGCGCTGCAATCCCGGATGTCATCGACCGGAAGGTTCGTGGCAGCTCTGCGATCCGTCAAAAAACCGGCCTAATCGCGGTCGAAAAAGAAGTCGCGGACCATGGCTCGAACGAGCGTCGCCAACCGGAGGGCCATGATACCCAAGACCGATCCCAAAAGGCCGTACATCTGGAGAGGAATACGGGAAGATCCTGTGTCGTGCCCCCAATACCACCCGTAGGCCCATCCGAGCAGCGCGCCGAGAACCGCCGCCCCCAAGGAGCCCAGGAAACGTGCGCGGACGACGTTGGCGAACAGGGATCCGCGCACCGTCCTAGCCTGCCGGTTTGAGATCCGCCACGTCCACACTCACGCTGACGGGTCCGACCATCACCTTCGCCTTGCCCTTGCCATCGAGTTCGGCGAGGTAGCCGCCGCGTCCTGCAAAAAGACCACCGAGGATGGTCACGCGGTCACCTGCGGCGAGACCAGCCGGCCTTCTCTTGTCCTTGGTTTCCTCCACGACTTTCTCGACCGCAGCCGCAACGCGGGTGTGGTCATTGTCCCGTGCCCACGCGAGGAAACGATAAACGAGCCAAAGACCGCCCAGTCGCTCCGTGACCTCGTCCACGATGCCTTCGCTCCGAACCAACGGATCCGCCCGAGGGCACCGCCACGCGGCCAGGAGGTCCTCCGGCTCGTGCTCGGCGCGCTCCGCAATCGAATGGACCTCCGAGTCGGTCAACTGGGCCAGCGGAAGTAGGGCGCCCTCGAACCCGAATCTGACATCTGAAGTCGACCCAAGGTGCTCCCGCAGTTCTTCCGGTGCCCAATCCAGGCGGAGTTTCTCGGCCACGTTGACGCGATCCACCTCCGCCTTCACGGGGACTTGTACACCGACTGACAAGCCGTCTTGGTCGACGCGCACGAACAGATGCGCGTGCTGCTGGTGAATGCCTATCTGAAAGAGC
Source organism: Myxococcota bacterium (assembly GCA_050331295.1). GTDB lineage: Bacteria > Myxococcota > Kuafuiibacteriia > Kuafuiibacteriales > Kuafuiibacteriaceae > Kuafuiihalomonas. The sequence continues at coordinate 367,441 of JBHJGZ010000003.1, forward strand.
GCAGAACCCGACGCCAGATCGGTGTGAAGATGCTCGGTCAAGGTAGCTCGAACCTTCTCTGGGCGTACGAAATAGGCGGCGAGAAAGCGGACCTTTCGACCGTTGGCCACGGAGGGCACATCCTCCGTCGCTTGGAGTTCTAGGCGGGTCAGTCCGAGGTCCGAATGGCGCTCCAAGGCGGTCCGGCAGGCGGTCAGGAGCTTGTCCTTCACCCTCCTGCGCTCGAGCGTGTATGCGTTCGAGCCCCACTTCTTGGGCAAGAAGGCATCGAAGTCCTTGTCGTCGAACCCTGGGAAGCTCACGTCATGCTCTGCCGGAAGGCCAAACCTGCTCCGAAGGAAGGCGCCGTGCGGGCCCGAAGAGACGTGGAAGCCGCTGAAAGGCGGCCACGTCGGGTGCCCCCACGCCAAATAGAACCGCCCTCAATTCCCTCATGGTCTGCTCGAGGTACGCATGAACCTCCGCCTCGCTTTGGTGTGCAGCCGACAAGACTGGAGACGCAATCCCCGCCACGTCGGCGCCGAGGCCTACGCATTTCGCCACGTCGAGTCCACTCCGAATGCCTCCCGAAGAAATGAGCAGCATGTCTCGGTCCACAGAACGTGCCTCCAGAATCGCTTCGGGCGTGGTGAGGCCCCAGGCGGCGAACACATCCCCGAGTTGACGGTGGGCATCGCTCTTGGCGACTCGACCTTCCACGAGTGTCCAGCTCGTTCCGCCTGCACCGGCGCAATCGAGGCCCTGCACGCCGGCTGAACGAAGTCGGGTGACATCGTCTGCCGCGAGCCCAAACCCCACCTCTCGCGCCAAGACGGGAAGAGACGGATGAACTCGGTGCAGCGATGTGCAGAGACGTTCGATCTGAGACAGGACGCCGGACCAAGAGACGTCGCCGCCCTCTTGCACCACCTCCTGCATCGCATTCAGGTGCAGGTAGAGCCCGTCACCCTCGACCATCTCGACGGCACGGAGCGCTTCCTCTGCACCGTAGCCTTGGGTGAGCTGAATGGCTCCGAGATTCGCCAGGATCGGAATCGTCGGTGCAACACTTCTGACCTCGAACGAGGCCCGGCAAGCTGGATCCTCGAGGGCAACGCGCTGACTCCCCACCCCGAACGGAAGCTGATGGGCCTCGGCGGCAGCCGCCATCCTCCGATTGAGTTCACCTCCCTGCGCGATTCCCCCCGTCATCGGCGCCACCATGAAGGGAGCCGCGATGACCTTGCCGAGAAAGCTCGTCCGCAGATTCACGGCGCCAAGGTCCACTTCCGGGAGCGCCTTCGGCAAAAACCGAAGATCAGCCAACGTCAGGGCGCCGGCCCGACTCCCTGCGACCTCGGCCCCCCCGTCCAAGGTGGCTTGGATGTGGGCCAGTTTGTCTTCAACTCTCCGGAGTTTCGACACGGCTTGAAGGCTTAGCCCAAGGCACCGGCGCGTCAAGGCGTTTCACGGAGAGCGCCATCCTCGACGCCGTACACTTTCAAATCCTCTGGCTGCCCGAGGGTGCGCGCGATCTCTCGAGGATCTGAAGTACTCGTCAAGATGACTTGCCCATCGAGCGTTCGAACGGTTTCGAACAGATTTTGACTTCGGGCATGGTCGAGTTCACTCGACATATCGTCGAGCAGGAGAATCGGCGCTTCTCCAAGATGGTCGGCGAGGACCGTCAATTCCGCCAACTTGAACGCAAGCGCAATGGCTCTGTGTTGACCTTGAGATGCCCACTCTCGAGCAGGTGCGTCGTCTAGCGTGATGGTGATGTCGTCGAGATGCGGGCCCCAAGAGGTCTTCTTCATCGCCCGATCGCGAACGCGACGTCTCGACAGCTCCTTGGTGTACATGTTCGGTTCCGATATCCCGGCCACCTTGGATTGAAGCCGTGCATCCAACCGCGGCGCCGGGTACGCAATGTGCTGGAACTTTTCTCGAACTCGGGGGGCGAGATCCGCCATCAATTCGGTTCGTCTTCGTGCGATTTCGAGTCCTTCGTGTGCGAGAACCCGATCATAAGCAACGAGGAGGTCGTCGGCCCCGCCTTCGCTGAGGAGCCGGTTTCGGTCTTTGAGCGCCTTTTGGTAGCGCAGAGCGTGTTGTAGATAAGAGGGCTGCTGATTGAGGAGAGCTCGGTCGAGGAAACGTCTGCGTCCCTCAGGACTTCCTTTCGCGAGATCTAGATCGTCTGGGACGAAAGCCACGACAACCAGGTGTCCGATGAAATCCGTCGTGGACGCTGGACTTTGATCCCGTTGGAGCCTTCTTCTGCCTGGCTCGAGGATCACCGTGAGATCGTGGCTCAGGCCGGTTCTCTCGTGCTTGACCTTGAGATGGAGGCGGCAGCTCTGTTGGCCGGCACGGATCAGCGCCTTCCGCGGTGCAGAGCGGAGCGGCCGAAGCGCGGCCGCGAAATAGATGGCCTCGAGCGCGTTCGTTTTGCCCTGCCCGTTGGATCCCACCAAGGCCGTGAAGTGCGCCGAAGGAGCCAGCTGAACGTGAGCCAAATTGCGAAAGTGCGTGATGCTCGCTTCGAGAATCCGCATGCGACCTCAGATGCGCATGGGCATCACCACCGCCTTGTAGTCCTCCGCATTGGTGGCCCGAACCACCCCCGGACTCAAGTCGTCTGTGAGCTGAAGTTCTACTTGGTCCGCAGTCATCGACGTGAGCACATCGAGCATGTAACGGAAGTTGAAGCCGATCTTCAGGCCTTCGCCCTCATACTCCACATCCAGATCTTCCCGCGCGTCCCCGATGTCCGGGTTGTTCGCGTGAAGCGAAAGCTTACCCGGCTCCAACTCTAGGCGGACGCCTTGAGCCTTGTCGGGAGCCAACAAGGATGTACGCTTCAATGCCTGCGTCAATGCCAGCCGTGAGACGACGACTTTGCGGCTGTAGGAATTCGGGATGACTTGCTGGTAATCCGGGAATCGACCATCGACCAGCCGCATGGTCAGAAGGACATCACCCTTCTCGAATATGGCGCTGTTCTCCACGATACCTAGCCGACCAGGCAGGTCTCCATCGTCCAAGAGCTTGCGGAGTTCCTGAACACCTTTGCGGGGAATGATGACGCCCTCGTTCATCAGTGGAGGTTCCTCGGTCGACCGTTCGATGAGGGCGAGGCGGTGTCCATCCGTCGCGACCATTCGGATGCCGGGCGAGTCAGGGATCGGCTCGCAGTACACGCCCGTGAGGTTGTAGCGGGTGTCGTCGGTCGAGACCGCATAGAGGGTCTTCTCGATCATCTCCCGAAACGCTTTGGTATCCACCGGAAAGAAGGGGACGTCGTCGAAGCGAGGGAGAGAGGGGAAGTTGTCGGCAGGCAGCCCCAGCAGCCGGTATTTAACCTTGCCACAACGCACCTCGACGAAGTGGTTCGGCGCCTTTTCGATTTGCGCCTCCGACTCGGGGAGAGAGCGAACGATGTCATAGAGGGCTTTCGCACCCAGGGTGACGGCGCCCTCCGTCTCCACTCGGGCCGGATAGTGCCCGGTCAGGCCAATTTCGAGGTCGGTGGCGGATACGACCAGCTGGTCCTGGCCACGCGTTTCGAGGAGCGCGTTTCCGAGAATGGGCATGGTGGTCTTCTTTTCTACGATGCCCTGGACTCTTTGCAGGGCTTTCGCGAGGTCGGGGACACGGATAGAGAACTGCATGGGCTCCTCCAGATCTCAGTTCATATAGATCTGATAGTCGTCGTGGTAGGGGCTGTGAATGCGTGCATGACGACGCCAACCTCTTGTACTCACACCCAATGCCCTCCCACAAGATGTTGTGCTCACTTCTGTAGCGAAAGTGGGGACAAAGGCAGGGGGCGGCACCGGTCGCGGTAGTCCACAGCTCCACCCACAAGATGTGGGGACAATGGAAGGTTGGAACACAACATAGGTCTATTCGGTGAGAGCCTGCTCGATGGTTTCGATGTGGCGCCGCAGCTCGGGATCATCCGCGCGGTCGGACATGCGCCGGAAGGCATTGATGGCCGTTGTATGGTCTCGTCCGCCGAGTGCCCGGCCGATCTCGGGGTAAGACGCATCCGTATGCTTGCGGCACAAGTACATGGCGACCTGTCGGGGAACCGAGACCGCACGGGCCCGTTTGGAACTCTTGATGTCCTGAACCTTGACGTCGAAGTGCTGGGCGGTGGTCTTGATGATGACATCGCATGTCAAGGCCGCCTTACTGGGCAAGATGTCACGGAGTACGTCCTTGGCGAGTTCCACCGTAAGCGGAAGGTTTCGGAGGTGGGCGTATGCGCTGACACGGATCAAGCAACCTTCGAGCTCTCGCACATTTGAGCGGACGGATTGCGCGATGAACATGGCGACGTCGTCGTGGAGTTCGATGCCATCGGTGAGGGCTTTCTTGCGGACGATGGCGATCCGGGTCTCGAGTTCGGGAGGCTGCAGATCGACGATGAGTCCCCACTGGAATCGAGAACGGATCCGATCCTCCAAGTCTTTGATCTCGTAGGGAAGCTTATCGCTGGTGACGATCACCTGCTTCTCCGCAGCATGGAGGGTGTTGAAAGTATGGAAGAACTCGTCCTGCGAGGCCTCTTTGCCGGCGATGAACTGGATGTCGTCGATAAGAAGAACATCGCAAGCCCGATAGATGGCTCGGATCTCGGACATTCGCTTGGTCTGGATCCCGTGCACGACATCATTCACGAATCCCTCGGTGGTTTGATACTGGACGACCGCGCTGGGATTTCTCTGCAAGATTCGGTGGCCTACGGCTTGGATCAGGTGGGTCTTCCCGAGACCGACACGACCGAAGACGAAGAGGGGATTGTAGGCGCGGCCGGGGTTTTCGGCGACCGTCTGGGCAGCTGCGGCCGCCAACTGATTGGAGGGTCCGGTCACGAAGTTGGCAAAGGTGTAGCGGTCGCTGATTGTTCCGAATTTGTGCGGCTGGGTGTCGGAAGGATCAGCAGGGTCCGGCTCCTTGAGAGGAGCGGGACCGGCCGGGGCAACGGTCAATTCGAGGCCGACACCCGGCGCCAGGCGCTCGAGCTCGGTGGTCAAGACATCCTTGTAGTGATTGGTGACCCAATCCACCCCGAAGGAGTCAGGTAGACCGAGGACGAGGCACTCGGGCGCCTCGCGGACAACTTGCATGGGTTGGATCCAGGTTGCATAGGCCTGCTCGTTCAGGCGGCCACGCAACGCTTCTCTCAAAGTGGGCCAGTACATGGGGTTCATCAGCTCGGTGGACACGAGGGAGATGGACGCTAGCCGACGACTTGGAGCGATCGCAACACGGCTCGAAAGGAGATCGGAGGAGGTCCGGGAGACGTCAATCCTCTGGGTGAGATCATTTTTTGAATAGGTCGTGGGGCGCCAGCACCATGGGTAACGCTTGACTTTGATGGTTCCTCGTCGCCACAACCTTCGGTCGAGGAGCCTCCAGTGAAGCGGACATTTCAACCTTCGAACCGACGTCGTCTTCGGAAGCATGGGTTCCGTAAGCGAATGCAAACTCACAACGGTCGGAAGGTTCTGGCTGCGCGTCGGGCACGGGGCCGAAAGCGCTTGAGCCCGACGACGTACACCAAGTAACGCGGGTTGAAAGCACCAGCGGGATTCCCGAAGGCCGCGCGACTCTTGAAGCGCCACGAATTCCGTTGGGTGCAGCGTGGTGCGAAAGCGACCTCCCGGCACTTCATCGTATACGCGCGGCCGGGTCCGAACGGGCGGGGTCGTCTCGGACTGGCGGTCGGCCGCAAAGTCGGGCGTGCCGTGGTTCGAAACGCCATCAAACGTCGACTGCGGGAGGCTCTGCGTTCGAAGCTCCCTGGCGTGGGATTGGAGATGCTGGTGGTGGCCAAGGGAGGGTCGGCCGCGCTCCAGGACGCGTCCCCGCAAACCTATTGGGCGGAACTGGCTCCGTTGCTGGCGCAATTTCAACGGAGGTTCGCTTGACCGCGGTCGTGGTGTTCATGCTTCGGGTGTACCAGAGGGTCCTCTCGCCTTTCGCAAGTGCGCTGGGTGCTTCTTGCCGATTCCAACCAACCTGTAGCGAGTACATGCGGGTGGCGGTCGTGAAGCACGGCGTGCTCGTTGGCTTCTGGATGGGGGTTCGGCGGATCGGTCGTTGTCATCCATGGCATCCAGGGGGATACGACCCGCCCTGAAGAGCAATTGATGAATCAAGACGAAGATAACCGGCGACTGCTCCTGGCGGCAGCCTTGTGCCTCGGGGTTTTGGGCCTCTGGGGCGTGATGAATAGCCCGCCCCCGCAGCCGATGGTGGAGCAGTCCAGCGCGGCCACGACGGAAACTTCGACGGGAACCGTGGTGAGCGAAACGGTTGTTCCGCCGCCGAATGAAAGGTCCACGAGCGAGGGCGCCGAGGGGGTGCTTCCGGAGGCGCGGAGTGAGCAGGTGGCGCCGGTTCAGCATCGATTCTCCGGTACGGCGGGTTCGGGCGACGACGCGGTGACATTCGAGGTGGTCTTTACGAATCAGGGAGGTGCCCTCGAATCCTTCGTCCTGCCGTCATATTCGGAGCGGAACGCAAAGAATCGCCCAACGGATCGTCCCATTCGCTTGGCGGACTCGGTCGTGGACCGCCCGGCAAGGGAGAGAGCCTGGCGGCAGATGGGCGGACTAGCTTTCGCCGAGGGAACCAGCTTCGAATTTCCAGTGTCTCCAGGGTACGAGGTGGTGGATGTGACCGGTACAGGCGTTCGCTATCGGCGAGGCAACGGGGAAGGGATCGTAGTCGAGCGTGAATGGAGGGTCGATCCGGAATCCTTCCTCTTGGAGGGTGCCGTCACGGTTCGGAACGAATCCGATCAAAGCCATCGGTATCGCTTGGCGCTCGGTTCGGCGCTGAAGGCGTCGGAAGCGCTTCTCGAGAAAGACGGTGGATGGCTTCAGAATCTCTATCCACCGGCCGACCATTTGAAGGGCCTTTGCTGGAGCGATGGTTCTGTCAAGCGGTACGAGTGGAAAAGCCTGCTCGAGGAATCCCAGGATTTCGAGGAAAGTGTGCAGTGGGTCGCGGTGGATCGGCAGTACTTCTTGTCGGCGCTGGTGCTGCGGGATCGCAACGAGGCGACGTGTCGGCTGACCGCAGAAGAAGACGTGGTTCGGTCCGAAGTCACGCTTGGAGAGGTGAGCCTCACGCCGGGCGCTGAGAAGCGGCACAAGTTCACGATGGTCTTGGGAGTCAAGAAGCCGGCGCTTCTGACGGTGGCCGATGCGAGCCTGGAGAGTGCCATCGACTACACGGTGTTTGGGCTGGATCTGGCGGTGCTGTGTGCATTCCTGATTTGGATCCTGGGTTGGTTTCACGACCTGACCGGTTCGTGGGGTTGGGCCATCGTGGGCCTGACGGTCTTGGTGAAGGTGCTCTTGTTTCCCTTGAACCAGCGGCAGGGGAAGGCAATGCGGGCGATGGCGGCGTTGAAACCGCAGATGGATGCGTTGAGAGAGAAGTATGCGGACGATCGGCAGAGGCAGAACGAGGAACTGATCAAGCTTTACCGGTCGAACAACGTGAATCCGGCCGGCGGATGCCTGCCATTGCTGCTGCAGATGCCCATCATGTTTTCGCTGTATCGAGCGCTTTGGGTGTCAACCGACATCTATCAGCAGCGTTTTCTCTGGTTGAGTGACCTCACGGTCCGTGATCCGTATTACATTCTGCCGATCTTGCTGGTGACTTCGATGTTTCTTCAGCAGCGATTGATGCCCAGTACGATGGACCCGGCTCAGGCGAAGGTGATGCAGTATGTGCTTCCGTTGGTGTTTGGGCTCACGCTGTCTGGGTTGCCCGCGGGCTTGTGCATTTACATCTTGGTTAATACCCTGTTGACCATCGTTCAGCAGCACTTTATCAACCGATCGATTGGCGCACCGCCAGATGGCGGCACGGAAGCTGCTGGCGCGCCGGCCACGCAGGCCACCTGAGACGGGAGCTTTGCGGCCAGTGGGGATGGAGAGTACGTGACGAGGACGCTCGAGTTCGAAGGGGGCTCGGAGGACGAAGCTTTGGCGAAGGCCAGCTCGGAGACCGGGACGAGCCCCAGTGACCTAGATTACACAATCATCGACGAAGGCTCGGGCGGGATGTTCGGGCTGGGAGCGCGGCCCGTACGGATACGAGTTCGGGTATACGATAGGGACGAGGAAGAGGAAGGGGTTCGTTCTCGCGTCGGACCGGCTCCCGAGAAGGCCGCCAAGGCGAGAGAAGTTTCGCAAGCGCTCCTGAAGGAAATGCGTTTGGAGGGCGTCGTCGAGGTCACCGATGAGGAGGAGAACATCGTCGTTCGTCTTCTGGAGGTGGACGGGTCGACGGGGCTGCAAGACGTGCTCGGTAGGAGTCGCCCGCCTGCGATCCCAGCCCTCCAGTTCCTGCTCAACAAGATTGTGAACCGGTTTCCAGACGATCGGAAGCACGTAACGGTTGAGGTGCCATCGGTCCCGAAGTCGCTGGGGCGGGCCAAAGCGGAGCAAAAGGGCGGGACGCGAAGCGTGACGATACCGAGCTTCGAAGAGCTGGATGGATCACTGGACGAAGAACTCGACCGGGAATTGATTCGGCTGGCACTCCATCTCGCGCGGAGGTCCAGCGAGCTCAAGCGGGTGATTACCGTGCACCCGATGACGGCCGTCGAAAGACGCTCCATCCATCAAACCGTCACGCAGATACCAGGGGTGACGACGCAATCGGAGGGAGATGGACTGTACCGGAAGCTACAGGTGGTGCCAGATGCTCTCGCCAAGGGTGGTGCGAATGCTCGGAAAAAGCGTCGTCGGCGTCGTCGACCGAGAGAGCGCCGTGAGGGCGAAGTCCAGGACTGACCGTAGGTTCCGTCGGATGGGATGAGGAGAAGGCTTGGCGGCAAGGAGCCGAGAGGAACGGCTGTTTGGAGCGGCCTGTGTTCGGGTCACGCTCGAGTCTGCGGGTGGGGGGCTCGCCGGCCTGTACGCGGACATGCTGAAGGACCTGGAACTCGACGCTTCGGACGTGGAAGCCTATCTTGAGGCGCATCGGGAAGAGGTGGAAGTTGCCTTGGCCCGACGGGGGAAGCGACATGGCTCATGAGAGTTATTCGTTGGGAGAGGTCGCGGAGCTACTCGGGAAGGACATCCCAGACATCGTCCAGATGGTGCAGCATGGCGCGTTTCCCGGACGTTTTCTGACCGAGGAGCTCGAGATGAGGATCCCGGTGATGGACGTCCGAAGGATTCTCGAGAGAGGACGGGCCAAAGAAGGCGCGAGTGCGCTGGCTGGGCCGGCGGGAGAGACCCGGGCGCTGGTGCGGGAGGACCGAGAGGCGCTCCGGTCAGCCCTGGAGACGTGGTGGGAAGAAGAGCGAGCGACCTTGCGGGAAGTCCTGGCGGAGGTGCTAGAGCGGCGGGACGAGCAGGTGGATGCTCTACGGCAAGACGTGTCGGCTGTTCGACACCGGCTGGATGAGCTGGCCCGAGATGTCCGGCGCGTTTTGGGTGTCGTCGAAGGCGAGACGTCTGAAGGATGGGCCTGGAGCGTGGAAGAAGCTGATGGAGGATTGGCAGGTCTGCTCGAAGAGCTGAAGGCGCTCGAAGCGGCAGTTGGGCTCGCACCTGTCGATGACTGAAGACGCGGAGGGTTTCTTTCTGCCGAGCTGGGAGTGTGCACCACTGCTTCTTGGCTGCGTGATCCGGCGAGGCCCGGTCCAACTTCGTATCGTAGAGGTGGAAGCCTATGGGGGCCCATGGGATTCGGCGAGTCACGCACGATTCGGTCGGACCGCGCGGACTCGACCGCTTTTCGATGAGGGCGGGGCTTTGTACATCTATCTCTGTTATGGGGTGCATTGGCTGGTGAACGTGGTGACGGGGCCCGCAGGGAGTCCGGAGGCGATACTCATTCGGGGCGCCGAGGTGGTAAGTGGACGCTCGGAGGTTGGATCACGCATCATGCGCGATCCAGAGGTCGCCGGGGCATTGGCGGGTCCAGGTCGTGTGGGAAGAGCTTTGGGAGTGGACCGGGGACAGTCGGGGGCTCGGCTTGGGTGCGGGGAATGGGGACTCTGGGGCAGCACTCCAGTGTTGCGACCGGTCGTAGGACCACGAGTCGGCGTGGAGTATGCGACGGACGAGGACGTAGGGCGGCCCTGGCGCTTTGCGGATCCGAGATCCAAGCAGGTCAGTCGTCGCCAGACCTTGAGAGAGGCGTCGATACCCTAAATAAGCTGTGGATGGCGTGTGGATGGAAGGGTTCGAGCGTCTCGACCCGGAGCTCTATGTGCCACCGGAGCCTCGTGTTTCGGTGTCTGCTGGATCTCAGGAAGAAATCACAGCTTTCGTTTCACGTGGAACGACTTCCGCCTCGCGAGTGGGCTGCATCGCTCCGTTCTTCAATGTTCGCCAAGGTCCACGGAGATGCACGAGGGCATGGGAGGCCTGGGCTCGAATCGCTTCCACCGGTGCGAACGCCCGCTTCCCTTTATTCGGGGTCTCGAGCTCTCGGAGAGCTGCACCGTCGCACAGGAGCCAGCGGTCCACCTTGCCGGTTCGTCGTCTATCTAGGATCCGCCACGTGTCGCTCCGCTTCCCAACGTCGTCGGTTCTCGACGCTTCGCGTTTCATTGGAGCTTGAAGCTCTAGATAAGACGCGTGCAGCCCGGAGATGTTTCGTCCGGCCCGCTGGAGGATCCGCGTCGCGGCAGGGCCGAACGGAACGTTCCACGTGAAATGGCACCAGTCGCCGTCCTCCTTCATCGGGCACCGAGGACCCGCACTGGGACATGGACCCCGAACGGCACGATGATAGCGATCGCGGACCGTCTTGAGGCCGCCAAAACTCTTCCGGGTTCCCGGTTCGACGAGCCAGCAGGGCGCATCCGCCGCGTTGTCCCACCATGCCTCGAGCCACCGCAGACCCTCCGCCCCGACTTCGTTCCAGGAGAAGCACCAGAGCGAGCCCTCCCCCATCCTCGCCTTCTGCTCGGAGACCTCTCCCACAGCGCATTCGTATGTTTGACCTTTTTCCCTGATGACGTCCAAGAGTTGCTCCGCCATCTTGAGATCACCTTCGTGTCGGTCGACCAAGCGGACATGGCCTGCCCCGTTAGCCAACAGACCGGCAGCAGAACCCCCGGTCCCGGCTCCTAAATCGACCCAGGCCGAGTGGGATCTTCCGGTGCCCAAAGCGCGTATGAGGAGGAAGCTCCTCTGCCCAAAGACCAGGGTCCGTATCAATCGGCCCTCTTCGTCGTCGCCGCCGGTCGATCTCGAGTGGCCCTCCGCGGCCTGCAGCTCCGCCGAGACTCGCTGATAGGCGGAGACCCATAGCCCGTCGTCCCACACTCTTGGATCAATCCTGAACGCCCGATTCACCCAATCTTCATAGCTTGCACCCCAATTCCTCACCGAACCACCGGGACGTCCATGAAACGGAGGTAGATCTCAACGTCTTCCTCGTCGAACTCCGCCAGAGCCTGCTCCAGTGCCTTGACCTGCTCGGGCTCCAAGGAGCTCATGAAGCCTACATCGTGATTCGTGAGCCCCTCCTGATGGGGGACGTTCAGATGATCCAAAGCTGCACCCAAGAGAGCGCGACGCTCATACAAGTAGTGCCGAACGACTTCCGCACAGACCTCTTCCCCCACCTCGAACCCCGCCTGAAGCCGTTCGTACAGCTTGCGGGCCCGACCCTCGGTTTGGCTTCGCCGAAGCGAAAAAGCCGTACCCTTGGCTTTGAGCCCGGCCCGACGAAACAACTCTTCGCGATAACGCTTCGGGCTCGCCCCCATCACTGCATCCAGTTTTTCAGGGCTGAGCCGTCTCAGGATGTTGAACGCGTCGGGCACGGCCACTCGGCTATCCCATGCGGCGCGAGCGATAAAGTCCTGGTCTGCGGGCTAACGTGTGACTACTATCACCTCGCATCAACCTATCGCCCTCCTGTACGTCAGCTTCATGCAACCCACGCGCTTTCGCTGCACACGCTGCAACCGATGCTGTGAGGAGGCCGGAACGGTGGTGCTCTCGGCTGTCGAATTAAAGCGGGTTGCCAAAGCTCTCGGCCTGACGAGTGCACAATTCAAGACCCGGTACGACGTCACTTGGGAGCCGGAGTTGTCGCGGTTTTGCCTCGACGCGCCCCGCGGCTGCCCACTCCTCAGTTCCGAAGGATGCCGCGTACACGAGGTGAAGCCGATTCAGTGCCGTACCTTCCCTTTTTGGCCGGAACTCGTCTCCGCTCCACGCGAGATGCGTTCCCGATGCGAGGGCGTCGGCCATCCCGACGGCGAGGTTTTCTCGGTCGCGCGAATCAAAAAGCTGACCCGCGGAATCGGAACGGCTTGAAACTCGAGGCCTGAATCGACGGATCGAAATCCGCGGCGCGCGGACCCACAACCTCAAGCACGTCGACGTAGACGTTCCACGGGAGCAGCTCGTCGTCATCACGGGTCCGAGTGGAAGCGGCAAGAGCTCCCTCGCCTTCGATACCCTCTATGCCGAAGGTCAACGCCGATACGTCGAGTCTTTGAGCGCCTACGCGCGGCAGTTCCTCGACCAGATGGATCGCCCAGACCTTGACCAAGTCGACGGGTTGCCTCCGGCCATCGCGATCCCGCAGCGCACCAGCGTCTCCAATCCTCGTTCCACTGTGGCCACCCTGACCGAGATCCACGACCATCTCCGTGTCCTGTACGCGCGGGTCGGCACCCCTTTCAGCCCCCATACCGGTCGACCGCTCCGGGCCCTCACAGCGGCCGAGATGGTCGGCGAGCTCATGAAAAAGCCCCGCGGGACCCGAATCGAAGTCCTGGCACCGGTCGTCCGGGGCACGAAGGGACGACACGGGAAGGTTTTCGAGCGCCTCCGTAGAGCCGGGTTTCACAGGCTCCGAATCGACGGCCAGCCCTGGCGGCTGGATGAAGAGCCGGAGCTCGATCCTCGAAGACGCCACGATGTCGAAGTCGTTGTGGACCGAGTGGTGATCAAGCCAAGCATGCGGGCTCGCCTTTCCGAATCCGTCGACCTTGCCCTTCGTCTCTCGGACGGACTTGTTCTCATCCATGACTTGACGGACGGCACCGAAGCACTTCGAAGTGAACACTGCTCCGAGCCCGAGACGGGTTTCTCGATGCCGCCCTTGGAGCCCGCATTGTTCTCGTTCAACAGCCCGTTCGGCGCTTGCCCCGTCTGCTCGGGGGTTGGCACCGTTCAGCGCTTCGATCCCGACCTGGTGGTCCCGGACCCGTCGATACGGCTCCGCGACGGTGCCGTCGCACCCGTGAAAGAGCGGCTTCGCGATGTCCTCCCCATCTTTGAAGCCCTGGCCAAACGTCACCGGACCCGGACTGACCTTCCCTGGGACCATCTCCCCGAGGACATGAAGACCGCGGTGCTCCATGGGACCGGCAACGAGGCTTTGGACGTTCGTTTCGAAGGCCTTCATGCGAGCCATCGTGTCCAGAAACCCTACGAAGGCGTCATTCCCCAGCTCGAACGACGGTTCCGGGAAAGCGCTGCCGAATCCGCCCGGGCCGCGCTCCGCCAGTACGCGCGGACGCGACCATGCCCAGACTGCCAAGGTACCCGTCTCCGCCTCGAGGCCCGCTGCGTGAAGGTGGGGACCCAACGAATCGACGAGGTGGTCGCGATGTCGGTTCAGACTGCGCTCTCCTGGGTGGAAAGGCTCGACCTCGACGAAGAAGCGAAGACCATCGCCGAGCGTCCCTTGCAGGAGCTCGCCGGGCGCCTTCGATTCATGTCGTCGGTCGGCCTCGACTACCTGAACTTGGATCGCGCCGCGGCAACCCTGAGCGGAGGCGAAGCTCAGCGCCTTCGGTTGGCGACCCAACTGGGCCGTTCTCTTACGGGTGTGCTGTATGTCCTAGATGAGCCATCCATCGGTCTGCATGCTCGAGACACCGAAAGATTGATTGCGACCCTCCGTGCCCTTCGAGACCTCGGCAATACCGTCATCGTGATCGAACACGATGAATCGACCATCCGCGCGGCCGACTGGGTGATCGACATGGGACCGGGAGCCGGCCAGGCCGGCGGACATGTTGTCGGTCAAGGACCTCCCGAACACATCGAGCCGTCCACATCACCGACCGCACGATACCTGACCGGTATGCGGTCCCTCGACGTGCCGTCCTCTCGCCGTAATCCGGCCGGCTGGCTAGAGCTCCATGGGCCGACCGGCCACAATCTCAAGGGAGGCCGTTTTCGCTTTCCACTCGGTGTCTTCATCGGAGTCAGTGGCGTTTCCGGCAGCGGCAAATCGACCCTCGTGAGTCAGACGCTCCTTCGCACCTTGCAGGCACGCCTTCATCACTCTCGGACCGCGGTCGCGCCATACAAAGACCTGGTTGGTCTCGAGCAGTTGGATAAGGTGATCGCCATTGACCAACGCGCGATCGGCCGGACGCCGCGTTCCAATGCGGCCACCTACACCGGCCTTTTCGACGACGTACGGGCGTTGTTCGCGCAGCTCCCCGAAGCCAAGTGGCGAGGATTCAAGCCCAGTCGGTTCAGTTTCAATGTCAGAGGCGGACGATGTGAGACCTGCAAAGGGGATGGCGTGGTCAAGGTCGAAATGCAGCTGCTCCCAGACGTGTACGTCCGATGTAGGAGCTGCTCGGGGCGTCGCTACAACGAAGAGACCCTCACGATTCGCTACCGTGGAGTCACCGTTGCGGATGTTTTGGACATGACGACTGATGATGCGTTCGCAACGTTTCAATCGGTTCCTGCGATGGCTCGAAAACTCGGGACGCTCCAACGGGTCGGACTCGGCTATCTCCGGCTCGGGCAGGGCGCGAATACGTTGTCCGGCGGCGAGGCCCAGAGGTTGAAGCTCGCGAAGGAACTCGCGCGTCGCGAAACCGGCCGAACGCTCTATGTGCTGGACGAACCTACGACCGGCCTCCACTTCGACGACATCCGCCAGCTGCTTCGGGTGCTGAATGAACTCGTGGATTTGGGGAATACGGTCTTGGTGATCGAGCACGATCTCGACGTTCTCAAGAGCGTGGACTGGATCATGGATCTGGGTCCCGAAGGTGGGGCCGGGGGCGGACGATTGGTGGCCGAAGGTCCACCCGAGACGGTGGCGCGAAGCGAGGGTCACACCGGACGCCACCTTCGTCGCGCGCTGGCCCATAGGGCCAAATCCGTGGCCAAAATGCACCTTCGAGCGCATTCTCCCGTTGCAGGAGCCCGCGAATCAATGACCGCAGCAGTCCTTTCCGACCCTTCTCTCGACCTCTTTGATGCCGTCGAAGACCTCAAACAGACGCTGAACGCCGTCGTTCTGGCCCACTATTACCAAGACGCGGACATCCAAGATGTGGCGGACTTCATTGGGGACTCCCTTCAGTTGGCCCAAGCAGCCGCCAAGACCGAGGCGGACGTGATCGTCTTCTGCGGAGTGCACTTCATGGCGGAGACTGCGAAGATCCTGAATCCGGACCGTCTCGTCCTGCTTCCCGACCTCAAGGCAGGATGCTCTTTAGCCGACGGCTGTCCTCCCGACCGCTTCAGGGCCTTCCTTAATCAGTATCCAGATCATTTCGTGGTCAGCTACGTGAATTGCTCCGCGGCCGTGAAGGCCATGTCCGACGTGATCGTGACGTCCTCGAACGCCAAAAAGATCATCGACAGGATTCCCGCGGACCGGCCCATCGTCTTCGCGCCCGACCAGCATCTGGGGCGCTATCTCATCCAGCAGACCGGCCGGGACATGGTCCTCTGGCCAGGTACTTGTCAGGTGCACGAACTCTTCTCAGAAAAGAAGTTGCTTCAGCTCAAGACACGGCACCCGGATGCGAAGGTCATCGCGCATCCAGAGTGCGAAGCATCGGTCTTGGCGCTTGCGGACCATATCGGGAGCACGCGCTCTCTTCTCGAGTATGTCGAGTCGAATGACGCACCATCCTTCATCGTGGCCACCGAGCCCGGAATCATCCACCAGATGGAAAAGCGTTGTCTCGGCCATGAGAAGACTTTCATCCCGGCGCCGCCTGATACGTCCTGCGCCTGCAACGAATGTCCTCACATGAAGCTCAACACCCTCGAGAAGCTCTACCTGGCAATGCGCCTCCGACGGCCGTCTCTGGATTTGGATCCGACCCTCATGGAGCGGGCACGTACTCCGATCCAGCGCATGCTGGACTGGTCCTGAGTCGCGTAGGATATCTGCTCCGTTGAATGACCTCGAAACGCTGAGGCCGACCCACGCCGTCGTCGACCTGGACGCCCTCGAGCACAATCTGAAGCTCGTACGGCAGCGGGTGGCCCCTCGGCCCATGATGGCCATCGTCAAGGCTAATGCCTATGGGCACGGACTGGTCGAGACCGCACGTGCCATGGCGGACATGGGCGTCGATGCGTTCGGGGTCGCGTTCCTCGAAGAGGGCATCGCGCTCCGTCATGCAGGCGTCGCTCAGCCCATCCTCGTCCTGGGAGGACTCATCGGGAATCAGATCGAGGCATTCATCCTGGCCGACCTCAGCATGACAGCGTCATCGGTGTACAAGGTTCGGCAGATCGACGAAGTCGGCCGGCGACTCGGTCGATCGGGCCGCGTCCATCTCAAGGTGGATACCGGAATGGGAAGGATCGGTATGCAGTGGGACACTGCGCACCAACTGATCGAAGCGAGTTTGTCGGCACGCCATTGCCAGATCGAAGGAATCTTTTCTCACTTCAGCTCTTCCGAAGCCTCATCCCAGGATTTCACCCGGCTTCAGCTTCGGCGTTTCCGGGAGGTTTTGGGCCTGTACGCGGCCGAGGGGCGAACGGCACCCTGTGCCCACATCGCAAACTCCGGTGCGGTCCTACAACACCCTGAAAGCTGGCTTGACATGGTTCGACCCGGCCTTCTTCTCTATGGAATCGCACCCGCCCCGCATCTTCGAACCATCCTCGATCTTCGCCCAGTCCTCTCACTCCACACCCGGGTGGTCTTCTTCAAAGTTCAGCGGGCCGGGCGGAGTGTGAGCTACGATGAAACCTTCGTCCCTGCTCAGGATACCCGCATCGTCACCCTTCCGGTGGGCTACGGGGACGGATACAGTCGCCGCCTCTCGAATCGGGGAGAGGTGCTCATTCGGGGACGCCGTTACCCGGTGGTGGGCCGGGTGACCATGGATGCGGTGATGGTCGACATCGGGCCAGAGGGGACGGCCTACAATGGAGATCCGGTTGTGCTGATGGGTCGGGACGGCTCCGGTCCAGGCATCACGGCGGAGGAGCTGTCCGGATGGATGGACACCATCCCATACGAGATGTTGGCGGGTATCAACGCCCGAGTACCCCGTCGATATGCGTCGGCACGCCGCTCAATGTGATGTTCGGGGGACCGAATCGAGGATGGCCCGGAGCTCACCAGGGCTGAGTCGTTCCGGATGGGCGAGGTCCAATACCGAAATGCCGGCGGCGCGGGCCAGATGGGACAGGACGGCATCCGGTTCTGGGGCCTTCTTCCGAACGACTTCCACGATGCTTCGAACCTGGTTCACGTCCTGGCTCCGTAAAGGTGGGAGACGTGATGAAAGTGCGCTGGACACACCTTTCTCGGAGCTCTCGGCCGCGCTATGAGGGCGCGCGGCGAATCCGGCACGGCCGGCCTCGACCAGTTGCCGCACTTGCGCTCGGACCATGCCGAGCGGCCAGCTCCCATCGAATACGAAGGCTCCGAGCATTTGGTCTCCCACCGTCGCCAGCAAGACCCGGCCTTCGGCTGATTCCGCACTGACCCATGTTGCAGGGCCCCCGGAACCCGAATGCCGCAACATGATTTGCGCGGATTCAAAGAGATCTCCCACTTGGCCAGCGAGTTCTTCAGACGTCTCCCGAGGTTTTCGAGCCCAATGGTGAACGAGGAGACGATCCGGTATCGTCAACCAGACGACTTCCAGAAGACCCGGAATGGCTTCCGCTAACTGGTCGAAGGTGGTCATAGCCCGGGGTCGAAGACCTGTCCCATCGCTTCGCGGATCCAAGCGACTTCCTCTTTCGAAAGGGCGGGCTCACCGTACACACCCAGTGCCATACGACCCATCGACGTCTCGCACCAGATCACGCTGAACCGTGCGTGGTCCCCGATACAAACCGACCACTCCGCCACCATTCCGCCCCCCAGCAGGCGGGCAACCGGAGCCAAGGCGCGTTCAATGTGGCTGGCCAAGACGCGGTGACCGGGCACCTCATGACGCCAGACACTCAAGCCGTCTTGGTCGGCCACAAAGAACGGACGTCCACCCAAAAGTTCTGTCAGCCATCGCGCAAGGTGAGCGACCCGGGCATGGATGGTTCGCGGCGAAGGCGCCTCGGCGGACGGAGCTTCTTCGGGCGGCACGAGGCGGGCATCCTCGAGGTGCGTCACCTGGTCTGATGCCGGTGCCGTTTCGTCCAGCCATAACCGGAGCAGATCCGGCTCAATCCACGAGAGCGATCGGGACATCCGCTTCATCCTGTCCGTGAAGGCCCAAACGGTCTTCCAGTTCGGCCGCCAAAGACTCGAAGACCGCCGCCACGGGTGGCGGCCGCTTGCGCAGCAGTCCGACCGGAACCCCGGACGCGCTCGCCTCAAGAAAGTGCCGGTCACGAGGAATTGAAGATTGGAGCACCCAACCCGCCGGAACGGTGCGGCAGATGTCCTCCGCAATGGCCACGGAACTGGGGTCTGAACGCTGAAGCATCGTTACCAGGAGTCCCAGCAGTCGTGCCGATGAGCCTTCGGTCTCGAGCGACTTGATGATCTCGAACGTTCGCATGAGCGTCCGGGCCGCGATGGGCTCTGCTTGAACCGGAACCAGAATATGGTGCGCCGCTCGGAGGGCCCCCATCGTCGCTCCCACGAACCCGCTCGGTGTATCCAGAAGGACCACGTCGTCGCCCTCCAATTCACGCAAGAGGGCCTGCGTGGCCCGTCCATCTTCCAGATGACTTTGAAACGTCTGGGTCTCGAGGGGAGGTATCCTACCCACCGGAATGAGACTCAGTTTCTCCAGCCGGGTCGGAATCCTGATGTCTCGAATCCGACGTCGTCCATGCAACCATTCGGCCACGCCATCGCGCTGGGCGACCTTTCGAGTCAGCGAGAGGCCGATCGCTCCCTGCGGATCCAGGTCGACGACGCAGGTCTTCGTACCCCGCCGCGCCAAGGCGAACGCCAGATTCAAGGTCACCGTGGTCTTTCCGACCCCTCCTTTCTGGCTGACCACCGCGACCGGGTGCACCCACCCATTCAACGCGTGGCCTTACGACGCCGCAAGTTTTCATTGCCTCGCGATCATCTCCAGAATCCTCGTTGCAACCTGCGCGAATCCCCGACCTCCGCGCGCCTCCGCAACGTACATGGGACCGCCGTGCTCGGGCCAGGAGAAGTCGCGCACGTTGGCCACCCCGACCGAGCGACGGAAGGCGGCAAAGGCTGGCTGGTCATTGGGCGAATCGCCCACGTACACGGCGGTTTCGGTATCCTCATCGCCCAAGACTTTCTGAATCATGCTGAGCTTGTTCCAGTCCCCGAACCAACCGTTGACGTGGATGGAGCTCACTTTGGCCGTGGCCCCGGCTTCTTCGAAGATCTGGACGATGCGCTGGACATCGCCCGGAGACAGGGGTCCGCGGTCCTCCGCCACATCGATGGCCAAGTCGAAGAGCCGAAACGGCTGGTCCGCCGCGACCCCGGCCTCCGGCACTTCTTTCAGGACTCGATGTCGCACTGCATCGAGCCGTTCCTGGAATCGCAGGCGCGTCTCCACTGATACGGCGTATTTGCGTTCGACGAAGCGTTCCTCTCGATGCAGCCGGTAGAACAGCGCTCCGTTTTCTCCGATGACGCCAAACACCGGCCACTGTCGAGCGATCAGGTCGCACCAACCGGCCGGTCGTCCCGTTACCACCACCACCCGAACGCCGAAGTCCGACAGCGCCCAGAGGCTTTGATAAGCGTCCGGTCCCAACCGGCCCTCATCCGTCAGCGTGTCATCGATATCCGTGAACACCCAGCGCACCGGACCATCGAAGGTGGGGTCGAAAAGCGGATAGGGCTTCATGTCCATATCAGTCTTTCCTGCACGACCGGTGTGGTCTCCGCCCGGTCAACCGCATCTTGAAGGAGCCGTAGAATGTGGGGACCCAAGAGGTCGGCATCCGTATGTCTAAGGGATCGACCCTCGAATCGTTCCAGATTTTGGGTCTGGGCCCGCAGGATCTCTTGGTCCTGCTTCAAGACACGTGAAGCGATGGGGGTCAGCGTCCGCCGAACAGGACCGGTGAGCCAGGTGGGACCGGTGAGCCAGACGCGACTGAAGACGCGGGTCCGACAAGATTCCTCGGGCCGCAGGAGATTGAGTACTCGCAGGTCGACCTGCCGCCAGCGGTAACGCACCTCGGCCACACAAGGCAGGATGAAAAGATCCTCGTGTTCGAGCGGCTCCACCGGGTTGCCGCGTGTCAAACCGAGGGCCAGCGCTCGGCCCAGGAGTCCGCCCGGAATGGCCTCGTCGAGGAACACCGCGCGCACGCGGTCGGACCCGCGTTCGATGCGAACCTTCAAGGGCCGTGGTCGTCTCCTCGTTCGAAAGAGGCCTCCGTGAAGGAAGCTCGTGTGGGGCACGTCCAAGATGTTCTCCGCGACCTGGTCGAGGGGCGCTTCGAAAATTGACTCCACCTCGGTGGCCGGGGCGGCCTCCCCACCGGCCTTCGGTGGCGCGGTCGGCGGCGCTTCCAGGGCGACCCAAATCATATCGTCTCCCTCCTGGACCCATATGGCCTTTGCGTCCCAACCCGGTTTCCCGGGACCATCGAGGGCCGGGACGTGAAGACAGTCGCCTGTGGGGCCGAAACGCCAGCCATGGTAGGCACATTCGATTCCGTCTGACCGGAGAGTTCCCCGCGAGAGCGGAACGTTGCGGTGGGGGCAGCGGTCGACCAGTCCAGCCGGTTTCCCGCCCACCCGAAAAAGCACGATGGGTGTGCCGTGCAGCACAATTCGGACCGGTCTCGTCTTCAAATCTTTCGTTCGCAGGCCTGGAAACCAGCCGTGTCGAATCGGCGCCGGTGCGCTCACGCCGGGAGAGTGGACATTCAATGGCTCGAAACTCAACACCGTGTCTCACCTTGCCAGGGCGAGAGACGTGCGTTTGTTCCTGGGCATGGAGTGGGCTGCGGTCGCCTTCGGAGGGGCCATCGGCGCGACCCTTCGATTCGCCATCAATCGCTGGTGGAGTCTCTCGCCGATGCCGTGGGCCACGTTCGTCGTGAACTTGGCGGGTTCCTTTGGTTTGGCCTTCCTTGCAACGTACGTTGCGGAGCGTTTTCCTCTGGCCGACCATTGGAGGCTGGGCCTTTCGGCGGGATTCTTTGGGGCCCTCACCACGTATTCGACGTTCAACCTCGAAGTTCTGGCGATGCTTCGGGAAGGCCGGAGCGGCATGGCGGCCCTCTATGTCATGGCAACGTGTATCACCTGCCTGGTCGCGGGTTGGCTCGGACTGAACGCGGGTCATTGGGGGCGTGTGAATTGATGGACTTCGAGGACTCTACCGAGGAAAGAGACGCATTTCAGGCGTTCTCCTGGACCTGCCAAGAGCTTGCGTACGGCACAATCCCTTCATTGACCCCGAGCCCGGCCCGTCGCGATGATCCTCGGGTGCGTGCCGTGGTTCTCGGGTCCATCGCTGGTTTGTTGCTGGGCGCCTGTGCAACGACTTCCACTCAGGAACGATTGGACGAACTGAGATCCTCGGTGGAGTCGTATATCGAAGCTTTTCGCTGGAAGTACTACGAACGGGCGGCAGCGTTTCTGCCCAACGATTCGCGCACCGAGTTCCTCACGACCTTCGAGGAGCACACGACCTCCCTGCACGTCGAAGAGATCAAGATCCTCGAAGTCGACGTCGAATCCGACGATTCGGCGGAGATCACGGTCCGCTATCGCTATCTGCTCATGCCTTCGGTGACGGTCCGCTCCAAAGTGGTGAAGCAATCTTGGCACCGTGTGGACGGGGACTGGCTCCTCGAGCACGAGGACCCTCCGCTGGTCGCCCTGCGAGACGAGCCGAAGCCCAAGCTGGAACGAGAAGAAGACGCCTTCGGGGGCGACCTGCGTCCCTTCCAAGGCGTTCCGAGGTCGGATCCATCATCGACGGACGCGACCAACGGCCACGATGACCCATGGAAGCCCCCTGACGGTGGAGAAGGAAACGACTGAGCTCCACGGACAGTTCCGGGTTTTCAGCTCACTCAGAACGGAATGTCTCCGTCGTCGATGGGGGGTGGAGCGTCTTGGTAGCCTCCACCTCCGCCCCCGTAGTTTCCGGCGCGTGCCCCGCTTCCTGGACCACCGCTGGAACCGCCCGAGGCATCCGGGCCGTCACGTCCTCCGAGGAACGTAACCCGATCCGCCTTGATCTCGGTGGTCCACCGGCGCTGCCCTTCCTTGTCTTCCCACTCCCGGGTTTCGATTCGACCTTCTACGCAGACGGAGCGTCCTTTTCTCAGGTATTCACCGCAGAGCTCCGCCTGACGGTTCCAGACGACGATCCGATGCCATTCCGTGCGCTCTTGTCGCTGGCCATCCTTGTCGTTCCAGACTTCGGAGGTGGCGATCCGGAAGTTGGCGACGGGTGCGCCGCTCGGTGTGTACCGCAGCTCGGGATCGGCCCCGAGGTTTCCAATCAGAAAGACTCTGTTCACGCTGGCCATGTGTTCTCCGTCCGCCTCTCGGCGGAGAATCGTTGTCGCCCTCGTCGCAGGTTCGCGTCAACGGAGCCCTTTGTGAAACTCCTTCCGAACCCGACCCGGCAGCGAAACTAGCTCCCCAGCAGCAACCGGAGGTCGTCGAATGTGAGCTCCTTGACGAAGTTTTCGTCGGCCGAAACGAGCGCATCGGCGAGCTGGCGCTTGTGCTGATGCAGTTGAATGATCTTCTCTTCGACCGTTTCTCGAGCGACGAACCGGTAGGCGAAGACTGGTCGGGTCTGACCGATCCGATGCGCCCGGTCGATGGCCTGCGCTTCGACCGCCGGGTTCCACCAAGGGTCCAGGATGAAGACATAGTCGGCCGCCGTGAGGTTGAGGCCCAATCCGCCCGCCTTCAAGCTGATGAGGAAGAGCTTCACGTCGTCGTCCTCCATGAAGCGCTCGACCTGCCCCGCCCGGTCCGTGGTTTGCCCGTCCAAGTACGCGTAGGGCAGCTTCGCTTCGTCCATCTGGTACCGGACGATGTCCAGGAGCTTGACGAACTGAGAGAAGATGAGGGCCTTGTGGCCCTCCGAGAGAACCTCGTTCACGTGTTCGAGCAGCGCGTCCATCTTGCTGCTCGACTCTTTGGTGCGGTTCGGATCGATGAGCCCAGGGTGGCACGCAGCCTGTCGGAGGCGGAGCAGGGCTTCGAGCACGTGCATCCGGCTTCGGTTGAGACCTTCCTGCTCGACGCGCTCCTGAATCGAGCTGCGGTAATGGTCGCGCAACTCGTCGTAGGCCTGACGTTCGGCCGAGCTCAGCTCGCAATGGATGGTGAGCTCCGTCTTTTCGGGCAGCTCCGAAAGAACCTGAGACTTGGTTCTTCTCAAGAGAAGAGGCTTGAGTCCTCGTGCCACGATTGGAAGCGTGCCCTCCGCACGGGAGAGCGCCTGAAACTCTCGTCGGGACCCGAGCATTTTCGGATTGAGAAACTCGAAGATCGACCAGAGCTCGCTCGCGTCGTTCTCGACCGGGGTGCCAGACAGCGCCAGCCGCCTCCGCCCACGCAACAATCGGCACGCCTTGGATGCTTGAGCGGAGGGATTCTTGATGGCTTGTGCTTCGTCCAAGATCACGAAGTCGAATATCTGCTGTCGAAGCACATCGATGTCTCTCCGCACGGTGCCGTACGTGGTCACCATCAGGTCGACCTGGGATAACTCACCGAGGGACTCCGTCCGGCGTGAGCCCGTGTAGTCCAGCACGCGGAGACCCGGTGTGAAGCGCTCCGCTTCCCGAAGCCAGTTGTAGACGAGGCTTCGTGGCGCGACGAGGAGAGATGGATGTCGGGGAGAGTCGGACCGAGCTTCGCCGCTTTCTTGGGGATCGAAACGGTTGTTCCGCGATTGGAGCAAGGCCAGGACCTGAATCGTCTTCCCGAGTCCCATATCGTCGGCCAAGCATCCTCCGAAACCCAGTTGGTCGAGCCAGGCCAACCATCCCAGGCCCTCCTTTTGGTAGGTTCGCAGAGACCCGCTGAAGCCCGGCGGCTCGTCCGCTGGTTGCACTTGTCTCACCTCTTGAAGGCTCGCTTGCGCGGCTCGAAAGGCTGCGTCGACTTCCAGGTCGACCTCGGACGCTTCCAAGAGCGCGTCCAACATCATGGCCTGCCCGCTGGTGAAGCGAAGCTTGTTTCCTTTCTTCCCTCCGAGGCGTCCCAATGCACCGAGTCGATGGAGCCACGCCTCGGGTAGAAGGCCTTCGGAACCGTCGTCCAGTTTCACCAGGCCTTCACGTTCCCGCACCGCCCTGAGCAGCTCCGGAAGAGAAACCCGTTGGCCTTCGAACTCCACCTCACCGGCCACGTCGAACCAGTCCACTCCGGACTCGATCCGAAAGCTCTGACCGGTCATGGAACGGATCGGTCGCCCTTCGGCTCGAACCAGGAAGCCAGCTTCCGCCAACCGCCGAACCGCTCCGTTCAGTTCGGATGGTTTGACCACGACCTGGTGGGACTCCGCGGACTCGTCGCGCTTCAAGCCGAGGCCGCCGAGACGCTCGATCTCTCGCTGTTCTGCGACGGGGTCTCGAGCGGTGAAGGTCTCGCCATCGAACGTGGCTGACCTTTCATCGGTCATGTGAAAACGTTGACCTTGGTAGTCGAAGACCACGTCTCCAAACACGAACCGACTCTTTGGATCCGGCCTCGCAAACAACACCGAGCATCGCGGTTTCGGTGTAGACACGCGAAGGCCTTCGAGTTCGATGTCCAACGGAGGCAGATTTCCGATCTCCGTCAGCGATTTCAGAAAATCTTGGGTTTTCGATGCCGGGAACTGCAGGTCACCCTGCCTACGAATGTATTTGAGCCAATCGAAGTCGTCCGCGGTCTCGAGCCTGGATAGCGACGTCCCGAACAGAACGAGGCCGTCTCGGATCACCAGGTGGGCGTCGTGGACGGACCGTTGTTCGTCGTTGCGGCTGAGTACGGCCGTCAGTCTGCGATCCTCTTCTCCGGTGATGACGGCCCGAAAGCGATAGGGTGGACCATCGTCCAGCTCGATGGGGGGCGTGGTGCGGCGCCCCTGCGGATCTATCGGACAGCGAAATGCGCCGGTAGCCGCGAGTGCGGGGAGCACCACATCCCAGAGGGGTGCCGGAACCAGGGAAGCGTTGGAGGCCAGCGGACCGATACCTGGTTCGGAAGGCCGGATCAGGCCGGCCGAAAGAGGGGTTGCCATCAACAGTTCGACCGCTCGCCTTTCCTCATCCCGAGTGACGAGGTCGAGTTCTTTTCGAGTCAGGAACAGGGGCTCGAGCTTTCCGGTGGGGTATTCTGGGTCGGCGACCCGTCGAAACGTTTCCACCACCAACGTTCCGCGATCCTCGGACTTCTCGCGGTGGACCCGGAACTGAAGTCGCTCGAAGGGCTGGCGAGCCATCAGCTGGTCGATGCTCGGTCCGGTCACCAGAAGCGACCGCTTCAAGCTGAGCAATTGACCGCGCCAATCGGGTTCGCGAGGACGTCCCTGGGCTTCGAAGAATGCCTCCGCCACCTTCTGCCGATTGGCGAAGGCGTTTTCACCCTCGAAAAACCAGTCGTCGTCGCCCGGAAGCCCTGCTTTGTAGGGCACGACGTCGAGACGTCCCATGAGCGCGGAGGCAGGCACGAGGTCCAAACCACTCGCGTCTACGGCAAGGAGCCCTGCAAAGATGTGTTCGCAAGGATAGCCGTCTCGGAAGTACGGACAGCTGCATTCCACTCGGACCCGTTCTCGGGTCTCCACTTCCGCAAAATCGAGTGCGGTCAAAAACGGTTTGGATCGTTCACCGCGAACGAAGCAGAGGACGGTTTCCTCGGTGGCGCCTTCGATAGCGGCCTGGCCCTGCTCGACATGTTCTCGTCCCTTTCGGCGGGTACGTTCGGTGAATCCACCGGCACACGCACCGGCCAGGGTGAGGCGGCGAGCGGCTGGAGAAGAAAGGTCGGCCATCCGTAGGGTGGGAGACGTTAAGAAGGGCCAGGCCCGCCGGCAAGCAACAATGCCGCAAACGCCCGACCGGTCGGCCGGGGGCAGCGGGAAATCGTCGGCACTACTGCTGATTGAGGGTCCAGTTGTAGTCCACGAACCCGACTTCGGGCGCCTCGGCCAATCTTCCGCGGGTATCGGCAGGGAGGCGCTTCAGGACGAAGGCCTTGGCCCCCTCCGCTCCGCCAAAATCCGCCGCGTACCAGTCAAAAATCTTGGAAATCACCAGCTTTCCGCCTTCGACCCGAGCTCCTTGGGGGGAGCCCAGGTACCGACGGGTTGCCGCTTCGAAGCGCCGGTCGAGGTTGCTTCCGTAATAGGGCTTGCTCTCGAGGATGGGACAGCCAACCGCTCCACACACCACGACGAAGTGGGTTCGGGGGTCCTTGGCGAACGGATTGAGGGTCTCCTTCTCGAGTTCATCCAAGGTCAGATCCCTCCCGGCGACACGGTGCTTTCGTTGGTTGAAGAATCCCTTGACGTCGAGGACGGAACGGGGTCGGCCATGTGCAATAACCGCGCTCAATACCAGGGCGTTATAGGCGTCGACGTAAAACCCGATCCGCTCGTCCCGTCCGCGGGGCAGCTCGGCTTTTGCGACGGCTTCGACGTAGCGGTCGAGGTCGCCTCGGTCTTTGCCCAAACCCTTGTAATCCACGCGGCCGTCCTCCACGTAGGTCGAGAGAACCCGGGCGTAGGCATCCCGAGCAGCCTGCGGCACCTGCGCGTAGCCTTTGACGGAGAGGAAGGTCACGAGGGCAGCCCCCACGGCCGCCGTCCTGAAGTGCATCATCGGTGAGCAGACGAACTGCCTCGACTTTGATTCAACGGATTGCAGTGGATTGCGAGCTCGGATCGACATGGGGGCTCGCCAATTCCTCGGGCTGGCCATGGCTCGCCAGGGCGACTCCGATGGCGTCCTGGACCTGCCACATCGAGCGGGCGCGGCCCCGATAGCCGTTCATCATGATGCTGAAGGCCAAAACGTCGTCGTCCTGGGTGGCCACGTATCCGGACAGCGCGCTGACGCCGGTGAGCGAGCCGGTTTTGGCCCGGAGTCTCGTCTCCGCGATGGTGTCTCCGAATCGCTTCTCGATGGTGCCGGAATGGCCGGCGACCGCCAAGGAGGCGACGAACTCGGGTCGGACTTCAAAGCGCCGATACATCATTCGCAACAGCTCCGTGATGAGGGCTGGTGACACGCGGTTGGTGTCGTTCAACCCCGAGCCGTTCTTGAGGCGAAACTGAGCGTCCGAGAAGCCGAGGTCTCGAAGAAACGTCTCCACGACGCGAATGCCGCTTTGCCAGCTCCCTGGGGGATCATGGATCTCCGCGCCCAACGTCTTGAGAATCTGTTCGGCCACGAAGTTGTTCGAGTACTTGTTGAGCTGCCCGACAATATCTCCCAACGACGGAGAATCGTGCGCCACCACGAACGTCGATGTCCGGGGAGCGGTTCCCTCTCTGATCCGACCCCCGATTTTGATGCCTCGCATCTCGAGCAAACGCCGCATCATTTCCGCGCCGTGGCGAGTCGGATTGTGGACGCGCCGGCGTACCAAGACACCGTCGGTTCGATCCATCGCGATGGCGCCGCGAATCGTGACGTGAATATGGTCCTGACGCGGCACCGAGGTCCCCGCCCATAGCCGGGTCGGCGTGCGTGGAGGACGGGTCGTGGCGTCCACGACCGCTCGGATCAGATCGATGTCCGGCCAGATCAGGGCTCGCGCCGGCGCGCCCACGGAATCGCCGGGAACGACCCGTACCACGAAAGTATTGAAGTTGACGCTGAACGCCCCGATAGGTGCCGCGTAGGCGGGATCGCCGGTCTCTTCTTCCCACCCCGGACCTTCTCGGACGTCGTCGAAGAAACTGTCGTCAGCCACGAGGTCACCGGTCACCTCGCGAATGCCCCGAAGCGCGACTTCGTTCACCAATCCGAACAGGGTTTCGGTGGTCAGCGTCGGGTCTCCGCGTCCGACCACATAGAGATTTCCGCGGACCACTCCGTCCACGACCACCGGATCTCGGCGCACCTCGGTTCGGAATTGATAGCTGGGCCCGAGTACCTCCAAGGATGCGGCGGTGGTGAGCAACTTCATGTTGGAGGCAGGATTGAAGAGGTCGTGACCACGATGGTCGAAAAGCACCCGACCGGTCTTGACCGACCGAACGTGAACGCCGGTGGCCGCGCTGGAGAGTTGGGGCGCCTGCAAGATTTCTTGCAGCTGTTCTCGGATGGCCTGGTCAGCGACCGCGACTTCCGAAGCGAAGGCTTCGGCGAGGAGGACTCCCAGGGCGCCGACGAAGGAGACCGAGCCCAGGGCGATACGCGGTGCCGTCACTGAGGCTGACAATACCAGCCGGAGGCAGGACGCTCCATGTGGGTTCGCGATCATGATAGCTCACGGGCACGGCGGGACCATGCGGCAGGAAATTCTTCGAGGGGTAGGTCGTGTGCTGATGGTGGGCTTCTCCGGACAGCGGATTCCGGAGTGGTTGAAGGAAGACCTCCGTCAAAGTGCCGTCAGTGGTGTCATCTTGTTCTCGAGGAATTTCGAAGACGTCCAGGGTGCGGCCGAACGGGTGGCGGAACTTCGCGCCATCGCGCCTCACGTCCTGGTCGGCATCGACCAAGAGGGAGGGCGTGTTCAGCGCCTCCGCTCTCCTTTTCCCGAGCTTCCGCCGATGTCGGTTCTGGGCCGGGCCTCCGACCCCGATGTCGTCATGCGGACCGGTGCCCTGCTGGGCGAAGCCGTACGCTCCGTGGGGATCGATCTGAATTTCGCTCCGGTGCTGGATCTTCAGCGCGAGAGTCGAGACACGCTGGTGGGGGATCGGTCACTGGGCTCTGACCCGGAGCGGGTCTCCGAGCTGGGGGCTGCGTTCATCAGGGGGATTCAATCTTCCGGGGTGGCTGCGTGCGCCAAGCACTTCCCGGGACACGGTGTGACACTGGAGGACAGCCACCATGCTTTGCCTCGTGTGCAGGTCCCGGCAATGCGCTTGGTGCAGCGAGAGCTGGCCCCGTTTCGCGCCGCCGTCCACGCCGGCGTCGCCTCGATGATGAGCGCTCACGTGGTGTACGAATCCGTCGATCCGCGCCCGGCTACCCGTTCGCCGGTGTGGTTGAAGTCTTATCTTCGTCACCGACTCGGATTTCGGGGCGTGGTGGTGAGCGACGATCTCGAGATGACCGGGTTCGGTCCTTCGGAAGACATCGGTCCACAGTCAGTGGAAGCGGTCAAGGCAGGCTGCGACCTCCTGCTCGTCTGCCGGCATGTCGGGCAGGTACGCCGGGTCCAAGCGGCTCTCTGTGAAGCGGTGAGCTCCGGAACGTTGCCTCGGGCCCGATTGGAGGAGGCCGGGCGTCGGCTCCAGATCCTCCGAACCGCGTTTCCGCCGGCCGCCCCGACCTGGAACACTGGGCGAGCGGCGCGATTTCAAGCCGCCCGGGGTCGATTGCTCGAGGCCCTGGGGGCTGCCGCGGAAGACGGCCGCCCCCAACCCGAGAAGCCGATGGATCCCACGGCGGCTTCCGATTTCGATGATGTCGACGCCTCCACCGATCATTCGGCGTGAATCGCATGGCTCGAATTGTCGGGACGCGCCGCCCTTGGTTATCCCGCACCCTGACGGCGATGCCCGCGTGGCCTCGCCATGAAATCTTCCCGTTCTCGGCCGGAATCGGGTGGGGGTCGTTGGCGAAGTCCACGCGGATCCCTATGGTCTCGCCATGAACTGGCTTTATTGGTTGGTGCAGCTTCTTCTCAACGGCGCCGTGGTATTCGCGGTGGCCAAGCTCATTCCCGGCGTACGCGTCGCGGGTTTCTTTTCATCGGTCATGGTGGCCTTGGTGTACGGGCTGCTGAACCTGGTGCTTCGAGACTTGCTGGTGCTGCTGAGCTTTCCGGTGATTCTTCTCAGTTTTGGACTGTTCCTTTTGGTCTTGAACGGTTTTCTGCTGTGGCTCACCGACAAGATCCTCGGGAGCTTCGAGATCCGATCGTTCTTCGCCCTGATCCTGGCCACGTTAGGCATCAGCTTCGGTGCCGTGGTGGTGGACCGTGTGTTGATGCCCGCCATCTTCTGACCTCACCCTGTCCTCACCCAGTCGGAGGCCGGGTTGTCGCCCCGCAGGAATCGAATCTTCCCTGGCCGGGGCTCTGCAGGTCCGGCTGCAAAGCTGATATAGTCTGAGACAGTGGGCGGATCGGGCCGGGTGAACCGAGGCACGGGCGGTCTGTGGGTAGTGCTGTGCATCGGTGCGCCACTGGGTTGCGCGACACCGTCCCACGAGCCGGACCCCCTCGCCGCAGTGCCCGCAGTGCCGATGGAGCCGGCCGCTTCAGCGCCCAAAGACGCTCCGCCTTCACCATCCGAGGAGGGCTGCGTCGCCGTCTTCCAATGTATGGAACGGGCGCGCTCGGTCCTGGACGTGGACGTCGAGCGGGGGGAGGCGATCCTGCGCGACTGTCTGCAGTGTCCCGACGTGACGTCCTCGGCGTACCGTCTTCTTGCCGATGCGGTTTTGACGCGGAATGAGCCCCATGAGGCCCGTCGTGTCCTTTTGTTGGGGCGGCGCCGCTTTCCTCGGAGCGCGCCTCTTCTCTTGGCCCTTGGACGGGTGGAACGGGACCTCGGCCATGCTCAGGCGGCGATCGCGACCCTGGCCGAGGCCCATCGACTGGCCCCAGAGGACGAGATCATCGATAGCGAATACCAGCGGCTTCTGGCCCGATTCGGTTCGGAAGAGCAGCAAGCCGAGGCCCGGATCCGCCCGCTGCTTCGGGAGGCGAGTGGACGCTACGAACTGGATGATGCGGATGGCGCGCTCGAAACCCTGAACCTCGCATTTCAGCGCAGTGGAGACCACCCCCGGGTGCAGGCGAGGGTCCTTCATCGCATGGCCTTGGTGGAGCTCGGTGAGGGACGGCTGAACGCGGCCCTCGGTCGGGTCCGTCGCGCTTTAGGGTACGCAGACCTCCCGGCGGAGCTCCAGTCCGCCTTGCTCGTGGTGCGCAGCGAGGCCCTTCTGGCCAAACGGTTGTATGCCCCGGCAGCCCGCGCGGGCCGTGCCGCAGTGACGATCTTTGACGACAATCCCTTCGCGTACGCCAACCTTGCCCTTGCGGAGTTTCGCCTGGGCCGCCGGGATGCGGCGCTCGAGGCCTTCGGTCAGGCCATCGAGCACGGTCTTCCGCGCCACCTCACCTACGACCAGCTCGAGGCCCTGGGGGACAGGATGCTGGAGGATCCGGCGTTCGGGGCGTTGGTGGAATCAGCGTGGCCGGGTGCGCGCTCGAGTGTGCAAGGGAGCGTGACCGCTTCGGATCCGCAGTAGCGCGGCTTCAACCGATGTAGTCCAGAAACAGGACCGAGACGAACGTATAGATCAGAACGCCCGAGATGTCGTTGATGGAGGTGATCAGCGGACCCGCCGCCACTGCGGGGTCTACGCCAAACCGCCGAAGGAGCGCGGGCTCGGTGGACCCCAGCACCGAGGCGGTGGTCATGGCGATGGTCAGGGCCACGCCGACACAGACCCCGAGTCCGGCGCTGTTTTTCCACGTCCCCACGATCACCGCCACCGACAGGCCGCACAACAGGGCCATGATGACGCATACGGTGATGTCCTTGACGATGGACTGACCGAGATTCTGGGGATCCACGTGCCCCGACGCCATGCCCTGAATCATGATCATCGCACTCTGGGTCCCGACGTTGCCACTCATTCCGGTGATGACGGGAACGAAAAACAAGAGGATGACCGCCGTTTCGAAAACGATGCTGGCCATGCTCAGGATCCACGAGGCGAAAAGACCGGCCAGGAAGGTCGAGGCCAGCCAAGGGAGGCGCTGTCCTACGATTTGGAAGACTTTGTTGGAGTAGATGACGTCGGATTCGGCAGCCGTCCCCGCAACCTTCAGGAAGTCCTCCTCGGCCTCCTCCACCAACACCTCGTGCACGTCGTCGGCGGTGATGCGGCCCAAGAGGAATCCTTTGGCGTCTACCACGCCGAGTTCCACCAGCGAGTAGCGGTCGAAGATCCGGGCCACCTCCTCCTGGTCCACGTCCGGCATGACCTCCACCACCTTGGGTTCCATAACCTCTTCAATGGGCGTGTCGGGTTTCGAGAGGACGAGATCCTGCAAGGCAACGTTTCCGGCGTAGTGGCTGCCGTCGTCCACGACAAACAGTGAGATGATGTCGATGGTGTCTGCCGCCTTCCGGACCACCTCGAGGGCCTGGGCCACGGTGCTGGAGACGGAAACCGAAACGAGCTCGGTCTGCATGAGGCCGCCGGCACTGTAGGGATCGTAGGAAAGGAGTTTCTGGACGTCCTGGCGGTACTTGAGGGGCAGGGTTTGAAGGATCCGGCGCGCAGTGTCCTCATCCAGCTGCTGAAGGATGTCGGTCACATCGTCGGAGTCCATCTCTCCGAAGACGGGGCCGTAGACTTCCGGCTTGACCGACGCGATGATCCGCATCTGCTCTTCGGGGTCGAGCTCCGCGAGCATCTCGGCGGCGCGATCCGGCG
The DNA here is from genome assembly GCA_050331295.1 of Myxococcota bacterium. GTDB lineage: Bacteria > Myxococcota > Kuafuiibacteriia > Kuafuiibacteriales > Kuafuiibacteriaceae > Kuafuiihalomonas. The sequence continues at coordinate 400,170 of JBHJGZ010000003.1, forward strand.
GAAGGTTCCGAAAGACCTTGAGGGCCGCGTCGTCGTTGAGTTCGTCGAACAGCTCGGCCAGGTCCGCCGGGTGGAGAAGTCGCAAGAACATCCGGAGCTCTTCCTCACGGCCGGGGCGGGTCAGCAGCTCGAGCTCATCGACCTCGTCTTCACCGTGTCGGGAGATATCCAGCATGGCGGTGGGCTACAGACGTCCAGACGACCCGTCAAGAGAGGGAGAAAGCGACACCATTTCGAGGCCCCAAATTTGACTATAAATGCATGAAATCTCAAGTATTTCACTCGTTGCTGGGGTCATCGAAGGGTGCTAGTTTCCAGTCAACTTGGCCAACCAAGATCCGTCGCCTGAAACCCCTCATGCTGGACCCGAACAACCCCCTTCGTTCGAGGTCCGTTCAGTGGATCGCAAAGCCCCAGGGGACGTGCCAGAGCGGGCGTACACCGGAAGCTCCATCGAGGTGTTGGAGGGGCTCGAAGCGGTTCGACTCCGGCCCGGGATGTACATCGGAGAGACCGATGAGACCGGACTTCACCACTTGGTGTACGAGGTGGTCGACAACTCGGTAGACGAAGCTCTTTCCGGTCACGCAACCACCGTCAAGGTGGTCTTACGGGTCGATGGGTCCGTGGTGGTTTCCGACGACGGTCGGGGCATCCCGGTGGACTGGAAGGACGAACAGAAAAAGTCGGCGGCCGAAGTGGTCATGACGGTTCTCCACGCGGGTGGGAAGTTCAGTAGCGACACCTACAAGCATTCTGCGGGTCTCCACGGCGTCGGTGTCTCGTGCGTGAACGCGCTTTCCGAATGGTTGGAGATGGAGATCCATCGAGACGGCCGGATCCACTGGATGCGCTTCGAACGGGGCAAGCCCGTCTCGGAGAGCGGCTCGGCCGAAGCGCCCCTGACGGTGAAGGGAGAAACCGAAAAGACCGGGACGTTGATCCACTTCAAGCCCGACCGCAGCATCTTCAGTTCCACCACCTACAATTTCGATCGCCTCGCCTCCCGATTGATGCAACTCGCCTTTCTGAACAAGGGCCTTCGCATCGATATCGAAGACGAACGGGACCAGAGAAAGGAGACGTTTCTGTACGAGGGCGGCATCCGGTCCTACGTCGAACATCTGAATCGTCATCGTGAGGTTCTCCACCGTGACGTCATTCACTTCGAATCGGTGATGGAGGTGACGGGACCGGAGGGCAACACGGTGGAGGTGGAGGTCGAGGTCGCGCTTCAGTGGACCACGACGTACGCCGAGAATATCTACTGCTTCGCCAACAACGTCTATAACGACGAGGGTGGCACCCACGCGGTGGGCCTCCGGTCCTCTCTGACCCGCACCATCAACAGCTACGCGGGCAAGGAGAATCTTCTCAAGGGCCTCAAGGAGGCTCCGATGGGCGACGACATCCGAGAAGGCCTCACGGCGGTGGTGGCGGTGAAGATGCACGACCCGAAGTTCGACAGTCAGCCGAAGCACAAGCTCTTGAACACGGAAGCGAAGAGCGCGGTGGAAAGCTTGGTGGGGGTGAAGCTTTCGGAGTGGCTTCTCGAGAACCCATCGTCGGCGAAGAGCATCGTCGGAAAGGTAGCCGATGCGGCACGGGCGCGGATCGCGGCGCGCAAGGCCCGGGAACTGGTGCAGCGAAAGAGTGCCCTCGACTCGACGTCGCTCCCCGGAAAGCTCGCCGACTGCCAGGAAAAAGATCCGGAGCATTGTGAAATCTACATCGTCGAGGGAGACTCGGCCGGGGGTTCGGCCAAGCAGGGTCGGGACCGGAAGTTTCAAGCCATCCTTCCGCTTCGGGGCAAGATTCTGAACGTGGAGAAGGCGCGGGTGGACAAGATGCTTTCTTCCCAGGAAATCGTCGCCTTGGTGACGGCCCTCGGGACGGGGATCGGCAGTGAGCAGTTCGACCTGGCTCGACTGCGGTATGGACGGGTCATCATCATGACCGATGCGGACGTGGATGGAAGCCACATCCGAACCCTGCTGCTCACCTTCTTCTATCGGCAGATGGCGGAGCTGGTGGAGCGGGGACATCTGTACATCGCCCAACCTCCTCTCTACCGAATGCAGAAAGGAAAGCGGGAGCGGTACTTCAAGGACGATGAGGCGCTCCGGTCGTATCTTCTGGAGACCGGCACCGACGAGGTGGTGATCACCGACGCGCGAGGGGTCCGTCTCGAAGGGGAGCACCTGCGGAACGTGGCCATTCAGGTGCTCCGGTACGAGGACCAGCTAAAGGTAGCGGACCGTCGGCGAGACAAGCGCATCATCGATGCGCTGGTGCGCGGGACCCACTTGGAGATCGACATGCTTCGACCCCCGACATCGGTGGACGAGGCGCCTCAGGATCCGAAAGACGTGGCGGACCGGATCGAACGGGAGGTGGTCCCGGCGGTCCGGGCCTTCCTCGAGCACCATCATCCCGATGCCCTCGACAAGATCGTGCTGTTGGTCCGGTCCACGGAGGTGGGCGCGGAGATCTTCGTGGAGACCCGTCGCATGGGGGCCAGACGTCAGCTCACGGTGGACGGGGCGCTCTTGGCCTCCCCCGAGTTCGCACGGCTGCGGCAGATGAGCAGCGCGTTTCGGGACATGGTGCCGCCTTTCTCTCTTCAGCGGGACGAGCGGGACCCCGTCGAATTCTCTACCCTCACGGAGGCGGTGCACGAGATGCGGGAGTACGGAGGAAAAGGCGTCACCATCGGCCGCTACAAAGGTCTGGGAGAAATGAATCCGGACCAGCTCTGGGAGACCACGATGGACCCAGACAAGCGGGTGATGCTTCAGGTGCACATGAGTCGCAGCGAGGATGAGAACGACATCTTCGAGACCCTGATGGGGGACCAGGTTGAGCCTCGCCGCGCCTTCATCGAGCGGAACGCCCTCGAGGTCTCGAATCTAGACGTGTAGTCGGGCTAGACCATTTCGCGGCGGGACAAGACGAAGCCGGCAAATGCGACGAAGGCTGCCGCGTAAAGGAGCCCATAGACGAACGACATCATCACCGGGAAGGCATCCAGCGCGTCCCCGTAGACCGCAGCGGTCCGGTAGTTGAGCAGCTGGAAGTTTGGCAGCGTCCACGAGATCACTTGAGCCAGGGTTTCGTTTCCCGTCTCGGACAGCTGGGTCAGTCGGACCAAATCATCGGTGGTCGATGCGGCGATCCAGAAGCCGAGGCCGATGCCGGCCGCGAGGGTCGGGGTCGTAAACGACGAAAGCAGGATCCCGAAACTCCCCAATATCAGGGCTTCGACGTATCCGCCGGCCAGTGCCAAGAGGTCGTTCCCGCTCGGGGTTCCGTAGACCGACAGAAGGGTCGAGAGGAACACCAGCGAAAAACCAAACGACGCAAGGACCAGCACCAGCGCGAGACCGACGGCGCGCCCCAAGACATAGGAGAATCGACTCATGTGCCGGGTGAGGAGGACAAAGAGCGTCTTGCGATCGATCTCGGAATGGATGAGGCCGACGCCGACCAGCAACGCCATGAGGTCTACGGCAATGGTGACTCCGGAAAGGCCGATGCTGCGAACCACCCGGTCCTGAAAGCCAAACGTGATGTTGGAAATCACCACGGACAGCAGGACCATGCCGACGCCGAACACGATGATGTTGAGGAAAGTCTTCTCTCGAAGCACCTGACGAAAGGTGTTCGAAGCGACAAGGCCCACTTCTTTCATTCCGTCATCTCCAGCGTGTCCGGCTCGCTCAGCGACCGCACGAAGATGGTTTCGAGATCGTCTCGGTGGGGTTCGAACTTCAACAGCTGGGCTCCGAGGGCCAGCGCTCGTCCCACCACGTGGCGGGCTTCGCCTTCGTCGTCGAACTCGCCGGCGACTCGGCCGCCGGTGGAAGTCGACAGGCGTCCCGAAAGGCCCAGGACAGCCGAGAGGTTGGCATCGGTCTTCAGCTCCATCGTGACGCCTCTCGTCGTTTCGTCCAGGATCTGGTGGATGTCGCCGACTCGAACCGTGCGTCCGTGATGCACGATGGCCACGCGCTGACAGGTGAGCTCCACGTCGGGAAGGATGTGGGTCGAATAGAAGATGGTGCGGCCCTCGGAGGCGAGCTCCAGAATCAGCTCGCGCATGAACTTTCGCCCCAGCGGATCCAGTCCGGTCATCGGCTCATCCAAAATGAGGAGCTCAGGATTTCCCATCAGCGCCTGGGCCAGGCCGGCGCGCTGAAGCATTCCCTTCGAAAAGCCCCGCAAACGTCGGTCCATGGCGTCATGGAGACCCACTCGGTCCAGCATGCGCGAAGCGTCCCGGCTGGCCTGGTGGGCGGTCAGACCGGAGAGACGCCCAAACCACGTCACCATCTCCCGGCCGGTCAGATAGTCATAAAAACTCGGGTGCTCCGGCATGAACCCGACCCGGCCCCGCCATCTTCCGCTCTCTACGGGGTGCCCCACGAGCTCGAGCACGCCGCCGTCCGGCCGGATGAGTCCCAGGAGGGCCTTCATCGTGGTGGTCTTGCCGGCACCGTTGGGACCGAGAAAGCCGTAGATCTCGCCGGGCTCGACACTCAGATTGACGTCCTTGACGGCCTCGACCTTCTTTCCGCGAAAGCCCACCCGGAATGTCTTCTTGAAGTGACGGACCTCAATCATGAATCTGTACCTCGAAGGTTTCCTCCGGCTCTATCTGACCCTTGATCTCCAGGAGCACTTCGAAGTCCCGTCGCGCTACGGCGGCGGTACGGGAGACGCACGTCCCTCGCCGGTCTTCGGTGGCGTCGAAGACTTCGAAGACGACCGGTTCGCCGTACGCATCCTCGACCGCCGCATCGATGAAGCCGAGCTCATTCAAGGTCTCTGCGGAGTCGGGCAGTCGTCCCTTCTCCAGCAGAAATCGGCTGCAGGCCTCATCGTAGGCTTCGAGGAACTGTTCTCTTCGGAGGAGTCGAAGTCGCTCTCTCGCGTTCTCCCTCTGGGGCCCGTCCGGCAAGTTTTCGATCAGCTCCTCGACGAAGCTCATGGCTTCCGCCGTTCCCGCCCCGAATGAAGTGGCGCGTCCGGCCAGGGATGCCAGGTACATCGGCGCGCCAGGGAGCGCGGCTGCCTGGGCATAGAGTCGGGAAGCCGCGATCGGATCGTGTCGGAGGAACAGGGCATTGTAGGCCTGGAGGGCCACGAGGGGCCAACGATCGGGGAGTGTGCGTTGCCCTTTCACGAGAAGATGGTCGGAGGCGTCGGCATCCTCGGCGTAGGCCGTCAGGACCGTGGCGGCAAGAAAGTAGACCTGATAGTACCTCGGCGCGAGATCCGTGATGAGGTCGGCCAGAGATCCGGCCGCCTGGACCGACTCATCGGACGTCGTAGCGCCTCGGCCGACGTATTGGACCGCGCGCAGGAACAGGGCGTCGGCGGCGGCTTCGCCGTGATTCAAGGACGCAACTTCCAGTGCACGGCGACCCGGGCTTTGGACCTGCTCCGTTCGAAGCAGGGTGTCGGCTTCAGTTCGGGACGGAAGGAAACTCCATCGAATGACGTCGGCGGCTAGGAGCACGAAGAGACCGGACGCCCCGACCACGGCCTTACGCATCGCTCAAAACATTTCCGCCGTCACCCGAACGATTTCTAGCGGAAACGCCGAAGCTCGTCCGAACGGCGAGACGACGGGACATGCGCCGGTCTCGGCGAGGTCGGTACACAAGATGAACTCGGCCTGGATCCCGTCGGAGTCCACATCCCCCAAGGCGGAACAGGTGAACTCGGTGGTGATTCCGGCCGCAGGATCCGATGGCCGAGCGGCGCAGGCGTACTGGTAGTAGAATTGAGACTTGGTCAGCACTGCGCCGAGGGAGCCGAAGGGCTTGGCGACGGGGTCGCACGGATCGGCGAAGACGGGCGCCGCGAAATTCCAGGGGCGCGGCGTGGCCGAAGGCGCTCCGGGTGGGTTCGGGATGGTGGCAGAAAAGCATCCGTGGTCGGCCTGGTAGGAGATCTGCGAAATCTTGACCGCGGCCAGCACCGTGAAGGCTTCAGCTCGGCGAGAGAGCAACAGGTAGTCCACGTACCGGGGAATGGCGATGGCCGCCAAGATGCCGACGATGGCCACCACGGTGATGACTTCGAGGAGCGTGAAGCCTGATTGCTTGCGCGGGGTCATGAGCTTTGAGGGTCCTCTCGGACCGGTTGAGGCCGAGAGGAGCCCTGGCTGCCATTCACGAAGTCAGAACTCCGTCGGCGTGCAGTCGAACGTTTCGCCGGGCAGGAAACCGCCAGCCGCGTCGCAGTTGCCCATCACCATCGTGAAGCACGCGGGCGCAACGTTCGCGCCTTCATTGTTGGTGGCAAAGCAGAATCCCTTGAAGGTTCCGTTGGCATCGAGGTCCGCGTCCGCGATGGCGGTGAACTGTGCCACCATTGTGTTGTCGGTCGTGATGACGCGCTGCGCGTCGTAGGTGTAGTAGATGGGACCCGCGGGCTCATAGCCGATGCAGTCGAAACTGGTGCACATGGTGATGTTTCCGGGCGCTCGACCGCAGGCCGTATCGCACCCCGCTGCCATCCATGCCGTCTTGATGGTGTTGCCCCCCATCACCGCACCTGCAGTATTGTCGGCATAGTTGTCGTATTCGCCCTTGAAGGACTCGTTGGAGGTCTTGATGCCGCCCAGGTTGGTGCGCGCTTCCGCCGTCTTCGACTTCAGCTGGTATCGGATGAAGTTGGGAATGGCGATGGCCGCCAAGATGCCAATGATCGCGACGACGATCATCAGCTCAATAAGGGTAAATCCGGAATTCTTTCTCTTCTTCAAAAGCTTTGTCATGTCTTTCCTTTCAGACGCTCTGTCCTACGCCTGTCGATGCCTTGAGCAGATGTCGTGCCACGTTGAGCATTGGTCGATCGCCTTCAGGTGACCAAAAATGTCGGCCGCCGGCGCCGCTTTTGAAGCCAACCCCCGCTTTTCAGTGTCTCACGGTGGGCCTGGTTCGGACCCGTCGACCGTCACCCTATGCTCTCGCATGCGAGTACGCTAAAACCAGCCACCATGCGGTGCCTCTGTCTGGTCGCCCTGGTCCTCGCCGGCTGCATGCCTCCTTCGGTCCAGGCCGTCGATCAGCTGATGCGTGGGCTCCAGTCCTCGGACGTCGAGAAAGCGGCGGCTGCGGTTCATCCCACGGACCGGGCACTCCTCCGAACCTGCATGGAGGCCAGGGAGCGGGACCCGAGAAGTCTCGAAGCCTTGGCTCTTCCGCCCGACCCGCTCAAGCACCACATCGTCGAGATCGAGCAAAAGACCGACGAAGGACACATCGTTTTGGTGGAAATGACCCTGAAGAATCCTCTTCCGTACGCGTCCAAGAAGATCGGGCAGGAGCTCACGGGGTTTCCCGAAACTCGAGTCGTGCGGAGACGGTTCCTGTCCGAGCCCCTCGGTGACGAGATTTGGGGTGTCCGGCTGGACCTCGAAGCGACCCTAGAACGGGCCCGCTTCGTGCAGCACATCCAATCGTCCTTGGAGAACCGCGACTTCGAGGAGGTCGAACGGGCCCTCCAGAAGGTGCCTCCTCCCCCTCGAACGCCCGATGCCCAGGCTGGATCGGACCGCCTCGTGGATACGCTGCGAACCCGGCTCAAAGAGGCCCGAACGCACCGACCATCGGCGGCCCATGATCAGACGCCTCCCGCGCCCCGACCGGATTGAAAGACTTTCCAACATCCGGTCGGGCGCATAGCCTTCGGGGCTGTGTCTCGACTCCCGATCGTTTCCGACCCTGAGATGCTGGCGGTCAGTTGCGACACCGACGTGGACGCTCGGGTGTCCGACCCGGTGCGCTTGGCGGGACTCGGAACCCGAGGGGTTCCGGGATGGCTCGCGGACCGACAGGGACGAAGGCTTCGGTACCTGCGTCTTTCGGTGACGGACCGGTGCGACCTTCGATGCCGATACTGCATGCCCGAGGGAGGCGTCCCTCCCTCCACCAAGGAAGACGTTCTCACCTTCGAGGAGATCGTTCGGGTGGTCCGGGTCTTTCGGGGCATGGGCGTCTCCACGGTCCGGCTCACCGGGGGTGAGCCGCTGGTTCGAAAGAATCTCACCGATCTGGTGCGAAAGCTCCGAGACGAGGCCGGCATGGTCGATGTCGCCATGACCACCAACGCCACTGCGCTCCGAAAGCATGCCCCGGCGCTGAAGGCGGCGGGGCTTCGGCGCATCAACGTCTCCCTGGACAGCATTCGGCCCGAAACGTTCCGCCACATGACTCGCGGTGGGGACGTCCGACGGGTGATGGACGGCCTCGTGGCGGCGAGCGAGGTGGGCTTCGATGAGATAAAGATCAACGCGGTGGTGGTACGGGGCATGAACGACCACCAGCTGGGGGAGATCGTGGATTGGGCGTGGGCCCGCGGCATCGTGCCCCGGTTCATCGAGCTCATGCCCATCGGGGAAGGCGCGCGGCTCGGCCGACGCGCAGTGGTCCCGGTGACGGAGATGATGGCTCGTCTCGGATCTCGCCTACTCCCATCGGCGCCGGAGCATCGGTTGGACCGGGGTCCGGCCGGGTATCTGAAGGCGGCCGACGACTCCGATCGCAAGGTGGGCTTCATCGGTGCCGTGACCGACAACTTTTGTCATCGGTGCAATCGCGTCCGGGTCACGGCTCGCGGCGAGGTGAGGGCCTGTCTCGCTTCGCCGGATGGCTTTTCGTTTCGAGACGCCCTCCGGGCCGGCGCCTCCGATGCCGACGTCGAGACCGCGGTCGAGCACGCCTTGTTCGGGAAGCGGGAAGGGCATGGATTCTACGTCGATGGCGTCCGTCGCCATCATGCCGTGAACATGTCCCAGACCGGGGGCTAGGGGCCCGAACTTCGAAAAGTGGGTGCCTCCTGGACCTCGGACCCTCGGACCGGTGGGACAATCGAAGGTCGGGAGTTTGCGCCCCCTCTCGAACGCGGATAGCGTCGCACCATGCGGATCGCCGTGTTCGCTCTCCTGCTGCTGGCGGTAGCCGCGATCCCGTACGCTTGCGACGGAGGCTGCGACACCGCGTCGGACTGCGCCTTTGGGGAGTCGTGTTTCGCGGGTCAGTGTCTTCCGGCGCTGGAGGCTGCCTGCAACAGTGACGCGGACTGTGGACCGTTCGAATGCCTCGGCGGCTTTTGTGGCATCGCCGCCTGTCTCGAGGACAGTGATTGTCCGACCGGCTTTGACTGCGTGGGTGGCAGCTGTGCCATCACTCCAGCGGATATGGGAACGACCGACCTGGGGCCGGACCTCGGAGGGGCTCAAGACATGGGCGCAGACGCCGGCTCCGACATGGGCTCTTAGGGCGTTCTCGTCTCCAGCACCTGCTCGGGCGATTGCCCGTCTCGAGGCGTTCCGGCTCACTCGTCCAAGGTGAGCTCTGTGCAGCAGCGAAAACCGTAAGCGGGATCCGAAACCGAAGGAACTTCGGTGGCGTCGTCCGTGAGACAAGTCAGGCCCACCTCGTTGGAACGATAGTTCCCTCCGGCGAGGCCCCGGCGGGTGCCCTGAACCGCAGCGTCTGCGTTCCATTCGGAAAGGTTTCCGGACAGGTCGTAGACGCCGAAGTCGTTGGTGCAGCCCAAAGCGAAGTTGAAGCCAGAGGCGTCTACCTCGCCTTCGATGAAGCCTCCGGTGGGGACCGCATCGTTCCGTCGGGACTCGAAGCCATTGCATCTTGCAGGAACAAAGGCGTCACCATAGGGATAGGTGGTGTCCTCGTTGCCTCCGCAGGCCGCGCGCCACTGGGCGGCCGAGCACAACGACTTGCCGGCGTTGGCGCACGCCGCAGCCGCCTGAAACCAGGTCAGTCCACGGGCCGGCATGGTGAATCGTTGGGATCGTGCGACCACCGTGGTGGAGCCGTCGCCGCCCACCGGCTGCACTGGATTTCCGAGTTCACCCACCACCTCGAGGCTGGCCTCGTAGCGGTCGATGCAAAACGGGGTTTGGCCTCGAACCGACGGAATCGCCGCCATCCCGACTTGGCCCGGACAGGTGAAGCCGATCTCGAACGGCGGTTCCTGATCCACTTCGTCGTCGGTCCCGCACCCGATGGCGCCCGCACCCGTCAGCAGGACGACGAACGCCGACCCATTCCATCGGCGAGCCCACCATGCTCGGAGCGCCGAAAAAACCAGCAACATGAGAAACCCAGCCGGCAGCGTGAAAGAGGTGTTTTGACAGCCCCCGCCCCCGAACACTTCGAAGCGCGGGCCGCAAACCTCACTCGCTTCGATGGTGCGGGTGGCGGAGAGGACGAACGGAAGCACCGCCTCCGATCCCACCGTAGCAGTCAGGGCGAGGAGGGCGCCGGTCGGGAGCGGACAAGCGGTCTGCACCAAGAGATCCAGGGACGCGATCTCGCCGTCGGGGACCGACGGAAGCGTGGCCGAAACCCGACGGTCTTCGGTCACGGTGGCGCCTGGCGTCAGCACCTCGAATCCAGTGATGAGTTCTGGCAGCTGTGTTTCGACCTCGACGCTCGCGGCGCCCAGGTTTCCGGTGTTGCTCACCGCCACCACCACGTCGATGGGATCGCCCGGAAACAGGAGGCCCTCACCCCCGGTGGGGCGAACTTCGATCCGGGAATCGACCCGAAGCTCGGGGGCAAAAACGTCGATACCCACCACGACATAGGCGAGTCCGATCAGTTCTCCCCGCTCACCCGCTGTCGGTCGTGGCGCGGTCACCTCCACCGTGAGGGTGTCGTCGCCCGGCAGAAGAAGATCCGAGATGTCGAAGCGGTCGATGTCCGTGCCGACCACATCGGTCAGGACCGGTTCCACGGTGTTGATCGTTCGATTGAATATATCATTACTCGGATTGAAGGCATCCGACAGGACCCTCGTTCGGTCGCCTGGCGCGCGCACCCGAATCTGCTCGAGACCCGAAAGGTTGTTGCCCGCGGCACAAGACTGCGGGCCGGGGTGACAGTCGCCTTCCAGGGCGTAGAAGGTCAGCTGTCCCGACGGCAACGGCGAGACCATGAAACCATCCAAAGAGAGACTCACGGTCGAGCCGAGGACGGTTTGGAGGCCGTCGAAGAGGACGATGTTGCGTGGGGGAAGCCTCGGCTCTTCGAACACCAACACCAACGAAAACGACGCATTGGCTGCGGTGTGCTCGACGCCTCGGTTGAAGATGTCGGCGTCGAATCCTCGGATGCGATAGGTCCCGAACAAGTCACCGGTGATCGCGTCGGTGACGTCGGCCTGCGCGATGTACAAAGTAAGCTCGGGAAAGCCTTCGACCGGTCCGGATTCGAAAACCTCTTCGGCTTCGACCGGGACAAACTCGGTTGCGCCGGGGACCTGCAGCAAGACTTCGGTATCGGGTCCGTCACGCCCGTCGTCGTCGGCGTACAAAGATCCGCCAAAGTAAAGACGGGCCTCCACCAGGCTCGCTCGCGGCGGAATCCTGGAGCGGGGTACCAACACCGAGCCTTCTTCGAGAACCGCATCGGGCCGGTCGTCGTCGTCGTCGTTGAGGGTGAAGGTCCCACCGGTTGCAAAGAAGTCGACGGTGCCCTGGAGGACCCGGCGGGATCGCAGGCAGGACGCGCCGCTGTCGTCGACGCACTGGGCCCGCGCGAAGGACGGCTGCCAGGCCGCGCAGCACAGTAGAAACAAGAGGATTCGAGGCATTGGTGATGTTGGGAAGAATCGACCCCTCGTCGAGACCGGGAAGGTCGCGTCTCACCCCGGGACAGCAGGTTACCGGGAACCTTGTCGGCCGGAAACGCCGGGCGGAACCCTGCATGGATGAGGTCACGGGACAGAGAACACAAGTTTTCGCCAAGGATGGCACAGACCTGAGGTACACTGTCGCAACCGTCGGGTTTTTGCGTTGAGTTCTCCGGTTGACTATAGGGACACAGCGATGGCGCACAGCCCCCTCGCCGAGGATCTCCTCCAGATTTTTCGCGAAGCTCTGGATGCATCCCACGCAGGGAAGGCCGTGGAGTCGCGTCTCCAGGTTTCCAGCGGTGCGATACGCGCGGGTCGTCGCGCCATCGCGCTGGACCGGGTGGAGCGGGTGGGCATCGTCGCCATCGGCAAGGCCGCACCGGCCATGGCCGAGGCAGTGCCGGAGCCGATCCGGGAGAAGATGAACTTCGGGATCATCCTTACGAAGCACGGCTACACCCGGAAGGTCGAAGGCTTCGAGCACCGGGAGGCCGGGCATCCGGTTCCGACCCGAGACTCCGTTCGGGTGACGGACGAAATCGTGGAGTTGGTCTCGGAGCTCAGTGAGGAGGACCTCCTTCTGGTGCTGATCAGTGGCGGTGCCAGCGCCCTTCTCACGTCGCCGGTGGCCGATATCGGCCTCAACGACACCATCACCCTGACCCAGCACATGCTGAAGTCCGGCATGGACATTCAGGACATGAACGTCGTGCGCGCCCACTTGTCCCGGGTAAAGGGGGGGCGATTGGCCGTTGCGGCCAACCCTGCGTCGGTCCTCACGTTAGCTCTGAGCGACGTCGTGGGGGACAAGCTTCCGGCCATCGGAGGTGGGCCGACGGTGGCGGATCCCTCCCGATATAAGGACGCCATCTCTGCTCTGACGAAGGTGGACATCTGGGAGAGAGTTCCGGCCAGCGTTCGAGAGTACCTGGAGGCGGGAAATCGGGGGGAGATTCCAGAGTCTCCCAAGCCCGGTGATCCCCGTCTCGGTCGGGCCTTCGCAGCGGTGGTTGGCGGTCCCCGCACACTGCTTCGGGCCGCCGCACGAGCGGCGCGGACCATGGGTTTGCGGGTGCGGTGCGCCACCAAGCCCATCGAAGGACCGGTGGAGGACCTGGTCGAAAAGTACATGGCTCGCGCTGGCTCGATGGTGCGGAGCGGAACCGGCCGCGAGGTGTTCGTGGCGGTCGGGGAGCCCACCGTCCGGATCGACGACCCCGATTTCGAGATCGACTCCGAGAACATCGGTACCGGGGGTCGTTCCCAACACCTCTCGCTCCTGATGGCCCAGGCGATGGCGGGGGACGAGCACATGGCGTTCCTGGCCGCGGGTACCGACGGGACCGACGGTCCCACCGATGCGGCGGGGGGCATCGTGGACGGCACCACGGTTCAGCGCCTGGCCGAGGCGGGCGTCAACCTGGAGCAGACCCTGGCCACCTACGACAGCTACGATGCCTTGGGTAAGGTGGGTGCAAGGCTGCAGACCGGACCCACGGACACCAACGTCACGGACCTCCATCTGCTGGCGGTGGAAGGCCGCTCGAACGTACGAAAGAAGAAGTGAGCTGGGTCCGCTTCTGGCCCGGTGCGCGTTGACCTCGTCCCGGAGCGCTGGAAAGTTCCGGGCGTCATGAAGCCCACCCTCGCTGTCCTCGACCACCGACAGAGCATTTGGTTCGACTACATCGAACGCCGCATGATCTGGGATGGCACCTTGCTCCACATGGTCGAGCAGGAGGGCCTGCGCGGCGTGACGAGCAATCCATCCATCTTCGAGAAGGCCATGGGTGGCTCTCCCGATTACGGTCCGCCCATGGCGGCGGCCGTTCGCACCGGCGCGAGCCCGTCCGAAACCTTCGAGTTGCTCGCGGTGGAGGACATCCAGTGGGCGTGCGACGTCTTTCGTTCGGTCTACGAGGACAGTCAGGGACGCAATGGATTCGTGAGCCTGGAAGTATCTCCGCATCTCGCCTACGAAACGCTAGAGACCATCGAGGAAGCCCATCGTCTGTGGGAGTCGGTGGCGCGGGACAATCTGATGATCAAGGTGCCCGGAACCGAGCCGGGACTGGTGGCCATCGAGCAGCTCTTGTCCGACGGCATCAACATCAACATCACGCTCCTCTTTTCGGTGCAGCGCTATCAGAAGGTCCTCGAAGCCTATCTCAGAGCCATGGAGCGTCGGTGTGGTTCAGGGCTTCCCATCGACGCCATCGCCAGCGTGGCGAGCTTCTTTGTCAGTCGCATCGATGGCGCGGTGGATCCCAAGCTGGAAGCGCACCGCGAACTCCGGGGCAAGACCGCCATCGCGAATGCGCGGGCGGCATATCGCCATTTTCAGTCCGTTCACGCGTCGGATCGGGTGAAGAAGTTGGAGGCTCTCGGCATGATGCGTCAGCGTCTTCTGTGGGCCAGCACTTCCACCAAGAACCCGGACTACCCGGACACGATGTACGTCGATGAGCTGATCGGACCCGATACGGTCAACACCGTGCCGGCCGAGACCTACAAGGCATTCAACGACCATGGCACCGTGGAAACGCGCCTCGACCAAGACCCAGCGTCGGTCTTGAACGCGGTCGCGACGGCGGGGATCGACCTCGAATCGGTTTGTGAGGATCTCGAACAGCAAGGCGTGAAGCTCTTCGCCGACGCATATGATCGCTTGATGGCCGCGGTGCAGGAGCGTCGTCTTTCTCTGCTGAACGGGGCCACACCTCGGGCGACGTATCGGCTCGGGTCCCTCGAGAAACGGGTTGAAGAGATCCTTCAAAAGATGGACGACGAGCGGGTGGTCCGGCGGCTCTGGGACCGGGACGGAACGCTGTTTTCGGATGACGACGCATCGGTTCAGGAGCACGCGGCCTCGTTCATGGGCTGGTTGGACGCCATCGAGGACATGGAAGGAGAACTCGAGCACTTCGATGACCTTCAGGAGGACCTGGCCGAGGCCGGTGTGGAGACCGTCGTCCTGATGGGCATGGGAGGCTCGAGCCTCGCCCCGGATGTGTTCTCGCGCTGCCTCGGGCCGCTCGATGAGTCGCCGGAGCTGGTGGTGCTCGATTCAACGCACCCCCATGCGGTCAAACACATCTTGGAGCTCACGGAAGAGAGTGAAGCAAGCTACATTGTCGCGTCCAAGAGCGGCTCGACCGCCGAGCCGGTCGCGTTCCACACGACCCTTTTTCATCACGCGGAAGCCGACGAGGACGACGAGCTGGTTCCGGGGGACCGTTTCATGGCCATCACCGATCCTGGCTCATCCCTGGAACGTCAGGCCTTCGAACAGGACTTCACCGCGGTCTATAATGGGGACCCCGAAGTGGGAGGCCGGTTTTCTGCCCTCTCCCCGTTTGGATTGGTTCCGGCTTCAGCCATGGGACTCGACGTCGGTGACCTGCTGGCGCGGGCGCGCCTCATGGTGGGCAGCTGCGGTCCCGAGGTGCCCGCTCGGGCCAACGAAGGTGCACGTCTTGGTGCAACCTTGGGAGCGGCGGCCGAAGTGGGTCGGAACAAGCTCACGCTGGTCACCAGCCCCGCGCTCGGTCCGTTCGGAGGCTGGCTCGAGCAGCTGGTCGCAGAAAGCACCGGCAAAGGAGGGAAAGGCATCCTGCCCATCGACGGTGAAGAGGTCCTCGCTCCGGATCGCTACGGTGACGACCGGATCTTTGTGAGCCTTCGCCTCGCCGAGGAAGAGCGACCGGCCGGCCTAGGCGGCCTCGAGTCGGCAGGTCACCCCGTTGTCGACATCGAGCTTCCGGAGAGCGCGGACCTCGTCCAGGAGATGTTCCGATGGGAGGTGGCGACGGCTCTGGCTGGGTACGTCATGCGTCTCAATCCCTTCGACCAACCAAACGTTCAGGAATCGAAGGAGATCACGCAGTCCCTGTTGCGAGAAGCCGCGGAAGGACATGCGCCGAAGGCTTCCGATGTGGAGGAGATCGCACGAAACGAAACGATTCTGATCGAGCGTCCCGCCAATGCTCCGGGTGACGCCGGGGAGGTGCAGGAGGTGCTGCTCCGCGCTGTGCGCGAGACGCCGTCGCCCGGCTACGTCGCCATGAATGCGTTTCTCCACATGACCGGTGAAGCGCAAGAGGCTCTTCAGACGCTGCGACGAGAGATTCGAAGATTCACCCGAGCCGCGACGACGGTCGGCTTTGGCCCTCGTTTTCTCCACTCCACCGGTCAGCTGCACAAAGGTGGTCCCGAGCAAGCCCTGTTTCTCCACTTCTGGGATGAGCCCACCGACGACGTGGAGATTCCGGGCCGACCGTATGGATTTCGCACGATGTTGCGGGCTCAAGAGCTGGGGGACTTCCAGGCTTTGGCCCGTCGAGGCCGGAACATCCTGAGGATTGGGCTCGGACCGGATCCAGTCTCCTCCCTACACAGGCTTGCAGAGCTCTTGCGGGCGACGAGCACGGCTTAGCGTCCGAGCTGTCGGCTCGAAAGGATCCCTTCCAAGACGAAAGCTCCGGCCATGAGGAGAAGAAGCAAGGTGGCGATGCTCCGAGGGTTGAAAACATCCGAGGCATCCGCCGTCACCATGATCCGACCCTCCCGTTGACCGGAGAGAAGCGCTTCGACGTCCGAAGGTCGCATCCGGCGCAAGTCCGAATCGGAGGGATCGAGATTGACGGCGAAATCGAGCTCTCGATTGTCGGGCTGCGATGCCACCATCACCCGATAATGCCCCGGTCGGTCGGTCCGCCGGAAGACGGCTTCGTCTTGATGCTTGAGTACCGTGAACGTCTCCTGCTCGGGTCCAACGGGACCCACGATTTGGACGCGGTCGACACCGTCCGGAAGCACCAGCCGTCTGGACTCACCGACCAGGGTACGCTGGTCCTGCGAAGGGACCAGCCCGCGTCCGAGCCAGAGGAGAGCCTGCCGGATGAGGGGCACGAATCCGGGCCGGATCGCCAAGTCCGAGAGCCCTCGGTCGATGGAAGTCGTCAAGAGGAGGACCCGTCCAGCGTCGACCCGATGGGCGAGCAGTGCGGGCTGGCCATCGTCGTAGGCCAAGAGCACGTCGAGCGAACCTTGGGATGATGGCTCCAGGAGCAAGATCCCGCGGGTCCGGGCGCTGGTGAGGCCTAGGGTGCCGTCACCTCGAAAGACTTCCAAGACGGGATGGTTCGGCCGGACCAACGTGATGCCGAGCGCCCCCGACGAACCGACGACGCCTTCTCCGAGACGCTTCATGCCGCGAATGCGACGCGGTAGCACGGGGCCCAAGGCCGAGTTGTACGCCTCGGGATCGAGCCCCTCTGCCACGGCGACGAACAGGCCCCCTCCTCGTCGAATGAACTGCCGGAGCCGCTCCCCCTCTCCCATGGAAAGGGAGGCCACACCGGCCAGAAAGACGACGTCGACGTCGAGACGCGTGGTGGGCAGGTCATCGGCTGACACCACCACCGGAGGGGGGTGATCGGAAGCGCCGGCCCTCAGTGCCGCATCCAGATAAAAGGTCTCGTCTTCTTTCGGAATGCCCGATGGGTCTCCGTTTACGACCAAGGCCCGGACCTGTCGTCGGAGACGCGCCACCCCATATTGCACGTTGTCTGCGGCGAGTCGGTCTCGCGAGAGCTCGAGGGTTAGAAACCGCGTGCCCGAGTCTTCGAAGGTGTGGCGAAGCCGTTGATCGGAAATGGTTCCGGCGTCGATGCTGATCGACTGCTCGGTCAGCTGTTCCGCGTCCTGACGGAGGCGGATGATGGAGGTGTCGACGCCCGACCCCCTAAAGCTTCTGATCCGACCCTCGAACTCGAGGGTTCTGGGCGCGGCGCTCGGGACCGGCTCGGCGCGGAAAGAGGTGAGGGCGACGTTGCTGCGGTCTCGCTGGCCGACCACGTCGACCAACGCGAGTTCTGGGCGAGAATCTGTCCCCCCACTCAAGTCGGCGGCGGACCGGATCGAGCCTTGGGCAAAGTCGGAGAACACGACGATCTCGAACCGTGCCTCCTCTGGCGCCCCCTCCGCGAGCGTTCGAGCCGCCAGGGTAACCGCGGCGCCCAGGTCCCCGGATCGAAAGTCGCACTCGAGATCCTGGATGGTGCGAACGAGGTCGCTTTGGACCGCGCTCGGCCCCGTCACCACTTCTGCGCGCGCGCCGGCCCGAATCACGATGGTTTGCTCCTCGGGGCCCGCGCTCCGGACACGGTCGATGGCGAGTTCCCGCGCTCGACGGAACGCGGTTCGGCCATCGTAGTCTGCGGTCATGGAAAGGGATGCATCGATGACGAGGGCACGGCGAACCGGTCCGCGACTGGAGAGTTGGGGCGCGTCGGGAGTGGGCAGGAACGGCCGGGCGGCCGCGAATGCGAAGAACGCGAGAATAGCGACCCGGCTGGCCAGGAGAAGGATACGACGCAATCGCCACCGGTTTTCTACCCGTTGCGCGCTGTTCAAGAGGAGCTCGATGGCCGGGAATGGGTGGCGTCGCGGACGACGCCGGAAGATGAGGTGGATGACAATGGGCAAGAAGGCGGCGAGAAGGCCCCCCAACATCCATGGTTGAAGGAAACTCATCTCACGGTGGCCCTCGACCGAAGCCTCTCGTTCAGGAAGTCGGCCAGCAGCCGTCCCGGCGCTGTGTCGCTGGGCGCGAGTCGGTAGTCGACGCGGGATGCTGCGCACCTTTGGGCCGCTGCCCGCCTGAAACGCTGAACCTCATCGAGGTATGCGTTTCGAATCGCACGACCATCGATCTGGACCTCGCGGTCATCCTCCAGGGAGGTGAATCGGGTCGTATCCTCAAACGGGAACTGAAGCTCATCGGGGTCCATGACGTGAAAGACGGCGACATCGTGCCCCCGGGCGCGCAAACGAGCGAGCGTGTCCAACGCCTCCAGCCCGCCATCCAACAGGTCACTGAAGATGATCACGATGGTTCTCTGGCGAAGACCCTCGGCCAGCGTATCGATGACGGCCTGGAGCCGAGAAGGGCCGGATGCAGCAAGCGTGGAGATGGCGGCCAGCAACTCCTGGGTGTGTCCGCGGCGCGCCCGTGCCGGCACGAGGATATGGAGCGTTTCAGCGTAGCTGGCGAAGCCGACCGCGTCGCCCTGGCGCGCCAGAACGTAAGTGAGTGCTGCCGCGCAAGTGCAAGCATAGGCCAGCTTGCTCAGCCTTGACGGATCATCGACCGGGTAGCCCATCGAACCGGAGCTGTCGACGACACACAAAGCTCGCAGGTTCGACTCGTCTTCGAAGCGCTTGACGAAGTCACGATCCAATCGAGCGTAGGCACGCCAGTCCAGATTTCGAAGGTCATCACCCGGTGCGTACTCCTTGTGCTCGGCGAATTCAGCGCTGGTTCCGTGATGACGTGACCGGTGGACGCCGGCGAGAATCGAGTCCGCGACCACGCGAGCCCGCAGATGGAGGGATTCGATTTCGGCCAGGGTCTTGGCGTCGATGAGGTGTGGTGCGGAGGATGCGTTCATCTGGAGTCGAATCTCAGCCCCTGACGTGCTCGAGCGCCATGTCGACCAGGTCGGTGGCCTTCTCTCCCGCCGCTTCGGCCTGGAAATTGGTAACGATTCGATGCGTCAGAACCGGAATTGCAACCGCTCGGACATCGTCGATGGTGGCGTACGGCCGTCCCGCCAAGGCAGCCCGAGCTTTGGCGCCCAGAACCAAGTACTGGGACGCGCGGGGTCCCGCTCCGAACGCGACGTAGTCCCGGATTCGCTGCGCGCTCGACCCCTTGAGCTCGCTTTCGGCATGCTCGGGTCGGGTGGAGCGAACCAGGCTCACCGCATAGCGAACGACCCGTTCCGGGGTTGGGACCCTTCGGACGAGTTGTTGCATCTGGACGATGCGCTCGGGCCGGAGCACCTTCGGCGGTGGTGGCTTGGGTTCCCCAGTGGTCGAACGAACGATCTCGACCTCTTCGTCTCGGTCTGGGTAACGCACGTCCAACATGAACATGAATCGGTCCAACTGAGCTTCCGGGAGCGGATAGGTGCCTTCCTGTTCGATCGGATTCTGCGTCGCGAAAACGTGGAAAGGAGGTTCGAGCCGATGGGTGTGTCCGGAAGCGGTGACCTGTCTTTCCTGCATGGCTTGAAGCAGGGCCGCCTGCGTCTTCGGAGGCGTTCGGTTGATCTCATCCGCCAAGAGCAAATTGGCGAAGATCGGCCCGGGCACGAATCGGAAGGTACGATGACCACTTTCCCGGTCTTGATCCAGGACGTCGGTTCCGGTCACGTCCGATGGCATCAGGTCCGGAGTGAACTGAATTCGGTTGAAGCGAAGGTCGAGGACCTCGGCTAGAGTCGAAATCAGGAGAGTCTTCGCCAAGCCCGGGACACCGACGAAAAGGGCATGCCCGTTGGCGAAGAGCGAAATCAGAAGATGGTCGATCGCCTCTTTTTGCCCGACGATGCGGATGCCGATGGCTTGTCGGGCTCGCTCGGCCGCCTGGTGGAGTTCTGCAAGGAGAGTCTCGTCCTCGGATGAAAGCGGTTCGTCGGTCGGCTGTGGTTCAGTCATGGTATCGCGTCGTGCTCAGCTGCCATTGGGCTCGTTGCCGGTGATGGTCTGAAGACCATCTCCGTCAAGGATGTCGATGACCCGCTCGGATGCTGGACCTGAAGGTGGAATCAGTTTGAGTCGATAGCGGCCTGGTCGGATCGGGATCGGTGCGGTTGGAGTCACGGCTCTGGTCGCCACCCATTGTGGGTCGCTGGCAGCAGGAGCGATCAGGACTCGGGAAAAAGGGGGACCTTCGATGCGCACGAGCGCACCGACTCCAAGTTCGGTATGATCGGCCTGAAAAGGGCGGCTCATGAGGGCGAGCGCCTGTCGTGCATGCTCGATCCGGTCCGGATCACCTGATGCCCCCTCGACCGCCAGAGTGAGCTGATGGATCCGTGGGTCGAATGGATTGACGTCCACGGCTCGCTGGAGGGGGATTCGCGCTTCCTCGAGCTTGCCACGCTGCACCAGGATTTCGGCCAGCGTGACGTTTGGGCCAGCGAGGACACTGTCCGATACCGCTTGTCGCGCGGCACGTTCCGCAGCCTCGAGGTCGCCGGTTTGAAGGGCGACGAACGCGAGCTTGGCTGCGAGCTGAGGGCTCGGCGACGTGGCTTGGGCCTTCTCCAGCTCCTTTTGGGCCGCCTGCAATCGACCGCGATGAAAAAGCAGGTCGGCCGCACGCGCGTAGCGACGGCCCTCGGCGCTCAGACCATCCAGCTCGTCATCTGGAGCGTCCGGATCGCTTTTGAAGGTGAGCTCACGGTTACCCTTGACCGCTCGACCGTCCGACGGACGGCGGATCGCTCGTCCGGGAAGCTTCTGTTTCCAAGCGCGTTCGAGGGCCTCGAATGAACTTCCGTAGACCATGGCGAGAGCCTCGGCGTCGCTTCGACCCTCGGCCAAGAGCCGGAGAACCCGTCGAATGCCAGACCAACCTTTTCGGTCCACCAGGTACTCGACAAAGGTGAAGACTTCCGCAAAGGCCAGACTGGTCTGCTCCTGCGTGGGCAGCTTCGCCATGGAAGGATGCATGCGGGCGAACGGGATCAGCTCTCCTTCTCGGGCCGCCTTCCGCAACCTTTCTTGCTGGTCGACCGAGATGCCGTCCCCGAGCGATCCACGCCATGCGGTCTCGGTAAACTTGGCTAACCCTTCGTGAAGCCAAATGGGTGCACGGTTTCTGGAGGCACCACCGATGAGAAGATGGGCCAGTTCGTGGGCCAGGGTGTCTCTCCAAGCATAACCGAACACGACGCCACGCGGACTGGTCGCCATGAGCCGATTCCACTTACACAGGGCGATGGTACCGCTATTTTGGATGTCGCTTTCGGTCAGTGACGAAACCTTCGCGAGGGTACGGGCCGAGGGGTAGAGCTCGACCAAAGTTCGCGACTCCGGCCGAAAGCCGAACAGGGTACTCAGTTCGTTCAGAGCCTGTTCGAGTGTCTCCTGGGCGAACGGAATGAGAATGGCGTCTCGGCCGGGCGGGTGTCGCACCACGAAATTTTGGCTGAAGTGCTCTCTATAGCCGTCGGTGGCCGCGGCTGCTGCGTCCGCGAGGCCCTCGTTGCGGAGGAGCGCCGCCGGAACTCCTGCTCTTCTCGCCTCGCGGTAAAGATGCAAGGCGCCACGATAGTCGCCGTCGTGGAGCTTGATGTCTCCGAGGGCGGCCATCGCGACGGGATCATTGGGTTGTTCTTCCAAGATGCGAATGCCGGCGCGGCGGGCGTCGTCGTATCGCCAGGCTTCGTGGGCCTCGAAGACCGCGGCCACTCCCGCGTATCCGTCCTCCTCCGCCCGAATGTCCATATTTGGGATGCACATGCAGCCCAGAGCGCCGAGCACGAAGACGCTGACCGGTGAGCGACCTATGCTCACTTCACCAACTCCTCGTAGTACCGACGGACGGCATCGCGAAATGACTCGACGGTTCCTTGCTTGGCCGCTTCCAGCAGCTCTTCACGGAAGGCGGCCGGGGCTTCGTAGGATTCGGGACTCGGGATCTCGACGCGTTCTTGGCTCGCCATGTCGCGTCCGCTCCCATCTCGTCCACCTCCGCCTCGCGGCCGACCGAACCCGAAGGGCAGAGGTACGCCTTGGCCTTGCCCGCCGCCGTAGCGTTCTTGACCCATCTGCTGTAGCTGTTCCCGAACCTGTCTGAGCCCTTCCAGCGCCTGGCGCTCGCGACCGAGGCCACCCGGTGCGTCGGAGTCGCCCAGCTTCTGGGCAGCCTCACCCATCGACTGTCGGACTTGGCCGAGTGTGTCTTTGACCTCGTCACCGACAATGGGGAGCTGTTCCGAGAGCTCTTCGAGCCTTCGCTGTAGCTCCTCGGTTCGTCCTTGCAACTGCCTCTGCTGTCGGCCAAACGATTCGAGCGTCTTACGTTCCTCCGGCCTGAGAACCGAGTCGGGACTCGGCGTGATGCGCTCGAGATCGTCCAGTACTTGCTGAACCGGAGGCCGGGAGTTCTCGAGGTGCTCGGCGATGGCTTCGGCATCCTTGGCACCGTCGAGAAATCCACCGAAGCGCTCGACCTGTTGGATGCGCCGCGCCGCTTCTCGCTCCAAAACGTCGAAGAGACTCAGAGCTTGGCGGAGCACATCCTTCGTTGCGCCAAAGTCGCGTGTTTCGAGACTGGTCTTGGCGTCTTGGATCCGCTGGAGCGCCGTATCGAATCGGTCGGCGTCCGGAAGAGGCGCTCGGTCGCGTCCGCGCTCCAGCGCCGTCTCCGCGCGCCTGAGGCGTTCCAGCTGCTTTTCGATGAAGGCCTCTGCGCCTTCCACGCGTTTGGATGCTCGTTGCCGGGTCTCGTTGGCGATGGCCTCCGTTCGTCTAGCCAGCTCTTCCTGACGCATCCGTACGTCTTCGAGCTCCTGCCAGATCTCCTCCGCTCGCTGCGTCACTTCACTGTACTCCCGGCTCTGCAGCTGTTGGCGTCCGTCTTGGAGCTGCGACAGCATGCGTTCGGTCTGCGCCATGAGCTGGTCCAGCTCATCCATCGCCTGGTCCAGTTGGCCGTTTTCGATTCGGTCGAAAAGGTCGTCGAGGCTCGCTTGATCCTGCTGGAGAGCGTCTCGGTTCACGAAGTCCGTTGGGATGGATGACTGAAGCCGAGCCATCTCCTTCATCAGGGCTTGGATCTGGTCCTTCATGGCTTGGATCGACTGCGCGATCTGAGCCCGCAGCTCTTCGGAAGGTGCATTCCGATAGGCTTCCAAGGCCTCCCGCAAGGCCTGCTGTTTGTCTCGGAGCTCTTTGGCGAGGGCCTCGGCATCGATGATGCGCTGGTCATTCAGAAGGTCGGCGAGGTACACGGCATTTTTCTCGAGGAAGCGGGTCATGCGGGCTTCAGCCGCCTGGACCCGGCGACCGGCGCCGTCGGAGGGCGCCAAGGCCGCCGATTCGGCCCGCCGAAGGCTCCGTTGGCCTCGACGCGTCTGCCGCTTGAGACCCTGCCGAGTCTGGAGAAAGGCATCCGCTATCTGCGACCGTCCCAGAGGATCCTCCCGGGCCGCTTCTTCCGCTTCGTGTAACAAAGCTTGCGCGATGCCAGCCCGCTGCAGCTTCTCTCGGGCCGATGTCAGGGACGGTCTGAACGCGGTCAGCGTAAAAGGTTCGTCGAGATGATCTCCGAGCAAGTGGACCAGTTCGTCCAGAGCCTTTTGATGTGCCTCCAAAACCCGTCGGTGGTGATCCTGCCGCGAGTAGATTCGAAGCTCCTGGGTTCGGCTGGCCCCGACTTTGGGACCGTTTACGGTATCGCTGTCGAGAACCTCCACTGAATAGGCGACCTGGTCTCCCGGCTGGAGTTTCATGTCGGCCAGCCGAACCAATGCGGCGCGAGCTCCTTCCGTGCTGTGACCAAAGTCGAGGAGCTCTGCCGTGCCGTCGGTCGGCCGCCCGAGGACTCGCCACCGCAAGCGGGCCAAGGTCAGGCCGAAGTCATCCTTCGCCCGAAACCGAAGCTGGAGCTCATCTCCTTCGTTCAGTTCCAGAGGGGAGACCTCCGGCGCCAGCAACTCGACGGTCGGTATCTCGTCGGCCTCGACTCGGATCAGCCGACCCCGTCGTTGCTGATAGAGCCGGCCGTCGCGGTCGACCAAGCGGATACGGTAGGCGCCGGCGCTTCTGAGCACGAACGTGGCGCCGAGATGAGAACCATCCACGGTGGCGGCGACCCTCTCGGTGTTCTCGGCTTCGGTGATGGCTCCGAGTTCCAATTCGAGAGAGGCTTCCCGGAGGGGCATCTCTGCGGTGGCCTCCACCGTGACCTCCGTGCCTGCGAGTGCCTTGACCGCGCCATCGGTGGAGACGACGCGCCGGGGAGGTCGGCCGGCGTAGTCCGGGTATCGATAGGTGATTCGGACATCGCCCAGGCGAGGTTCGGGGGGCACGGTCTCCCACGGCTCGCTCCACGTCTGGACCGAGCCGAGGGCGGTCAAGGCCTGGTGCATGGTGCGGGGCGCCCACGCTCCGAAGGCGCACACCGCGAACAGGAGCGCGGTCAGGGCCACTGTCATCCGCGCTCGGAACTTGGCCACGCGCTCGGCGAGGTGGCGGCGCACTCCCCTCGACTCCGCCTCGGTCAGAATCGAACGGACCGCGGCGTCCGTGAGGCTGTGGGAGGCGCCGAATCGACCTCGGTCGCGCTGAAGCTCCAGCGCCGCCAGAAGGTCGGCTCCGGTTGCTTGCTGGTCCAGGAAGGAGGCGATTCGTGCCTCGGAGCCCGTCCATCGGCGACTCCAGACCCACCCGGTGAGCGATCCGCCCACGGCCAGGGTGGAACAGACGAGCTGCACGATACCGACCCCTGCGTCCCCCAAACCCAGAGACACGAGTACCGCCGAGAGGAGAAGCACGGCCAGAAGCGCCATGCCCAGTCCGCCGAAAAGCGCCCATCCGAGCGCATTCCTCAGCCGACGTTTCGTATCATCGAGGAGACTGTGAAGGGCTTTTCCGTTCCCGCCTGTCACGTCGCTCGACGCTAGCACGGGGCCTGGGTCGATCCGACCCGAACTGAACTTGTCCGAGAGACTCTTCTGGCAGGATTCGGAACCACGGCCTGAGATTCGCGCTTCGCACGGGCGACGAGCCGCCCCTCGCCCGCCGAAGCTCCCTCCCTGGGTCGAGACCCAGACTCATCCCGAGGACGCCATCGTGTGAAACAGAGAGCCGGGCGCCTTGAATATCCATTCTGCTCGTGTCGTCTGTGATGTGTGAGCGGGGAGGACGCGTCGTCGGCACGAAGACAACAGGAAAAGACGCGGGACCTAGCATGGGTCGAGGCGGCCAGAAACGGCGACCGGCGGGCCTATGCGCACTTGGTTGAGGCCTATCAGAAACGGGTCTACGCCATCGCGTTCGGCGTGGTTCGCCATCGCGAGGATGCCTGGGACGTTGCGCAGGAGGCGTTCGTGAAGGCGTACAAGCATCTGGACCGCTTCGAGGGCAGCGCTGCGTTCTACACGTGGCTCTACCGAATCACGACCAACCTCGCCATCGACCACATCCGGGAGCGAAAGCGGAAACGAACGGAGCCCCTCGAGGAGGCTCCGCCGGTACGGGCCCCGGAGGATCATCGGGCAGATCCCGAGGCTGCGGTCGACCGCGCCGAGCTCGGCCGAATCCTGGCTGATGCCATGGACCAATTGTCCGAGAAGCATCGTGCCATCATCGTCCTCCGAGAGGTGGAGGGCCTGAGTTACGAAGAGATGGCCGAGGTGTTGGGGATCGCCAAGGGGACGGTCATGAGCCGCCTTTTCCATGCTCGCCAGAAACTGCAGGAAATCCTGCGGCCCTACGTCCACGTCGGGGAGACGGACGGACTCCGCATTTCGGTGCGTTCCGAGGATGGAGGCACGGCATGAGCGAAAGGAAGAGCTACATGGTCTCCGATCTCTTGAAGGCGGAAACGGAGGCCGAGCTCGAAAGGCGAGGGTCGCACTGGGAGCCATTCGTTCATCAGGTCTTCGTGCGTCTGGATGCCGATCAGCGGGTGACCGGGCAGCGGAGCCTCGAAGACCAAGCGGTGGAGGCGTTGCGGGCATCGGTCGAGGCGGAGCTGACGGAGCTTCAGCCGCACTTCGAAGGCCCCTTTTCAGAGGCGGTTCAGGCACAGATCTTCAAAGAAGGTATCGGCCGGACCCAGGAAGAGACAGGATGGTCCCGCGTCGTTGCTTGGTTTCGAAAGCGATGGTTTCAGCCCGTACTTTTGGGTGCCGCCGCGACTGCGGCGTGGCTCCTGGTCACGGGCCCGCCTTCCGCGTTGGCCGAGGACGAGGTCCGGGTTCAGAAGTTGAGTTTCGAAGGTTCCGCAACCGTGGTGGCGGAAGAGGGACTTACGGTGGTCTGGGTTCAGGGGCCGGGCTGAGTCGGGAGCGAGAATGAGGAAGTTGTTGACATTCATCGTTGGATTGGGAGCCGTTTTGGCTTTCGTCCCCCATACACATGCGCAAGAAACCACATCGGTCCAGGTGATGGTGATGGGCATTCAGCGTGGTTCCGAGGCCGACATCGATGATCGCTTGGTGCAGGAGAAGCGGATCATTGCGTCGTTGGCCAACGCCGGTTTCCGGAAGGTGTCGCTCCGCAACGTCGTGAACGCCAAGTTGGCCAAAGGTCAAAAGACAGCAGTGCCAATCCAACGCAAATCGGGGGCGAGGACGACCCTCACCATCGAGGTCTTGGGGACCACTTCCGAAGGAGGGACCCATCTATCCCTTCAATGCCCTGGGATCGGTGATTTGCAGCTCGAGACCGTACACAAGGGACGCGCCCCGTTGCTGGTGGTTGCGGCCCGCGAGGAGCTCGCCGTAGCGATACGTCCGCGCCGATGACGCCGCGTCAACGACGACCGCGGCCGCCTCCCTTTTCCATGTCTCGGACATAAGCGAGGAAGTTGGCCTGGTCCTCCATGTCCGGTCGATAGCCCTCCCGTCGTCGGCCCCTTCCCCTCGAGCCTCGGTCGTTTCTCTGCGCTCCCTTGTCTTCCGAACGGGCCTCGCGTCCCCGGTCCGGTTCGGCCGGAGGTGGCTGCGCGCCAAGCAGCTGCCCGATGCCTCGACTCACCAACTGGAGGGCCAGGTCACGGGGCTCCAGGCCCATTGCTCGGGCCAGGTGATGGAGGTCCTGCGAGAGAATCGGAGCCAGGCGAAGCTCGATGGTTCGGGCCTCCCCGATATCGTGCGCCGCAGGCGGGAGAGATTGACCCGAGACCGCTGCCTCCTCGACCCGCGCCTCGAGCGCAGCTTCCAGTTGCTGGGCGGCTTCCGCCCGGCTCGCGCCGCGGCCTTCGAGTTCCAGCTCGGGAAAGCGTGCGACGAAGACTTCGGCTTCGGAGTCGTAGGTCGTGACAGCTCGATAGCTACGGTCGTCGGACATTCGCATCGGAACCTATGCCTCTGGCCGTCCCATGGGCAAGGGCGACGCCTCCAGACCGGATCATGCGCTAGTCCCGTGAGTCGGAGCGCCACGGTCGGTCGACCCGACCCTTGCCGGAGCTATTGGCGATGGAACGGGCGACCTGAAGCGCCTCTTTGAGGCGCTTATGCGGGTTGAGATTGTCGGAGATTTCTTTCTCACGCCCGCCTTCCTGATCCTCGAGTCGCTTGCGGCGGGCCGTTTCCAAGAGCGCTGGCAGATCGAGTCTCGGCTCGATCTCTGCGGATGGAACGGGCTTGTCGGTGTACTCGAACGTGCCCCATCGCCATTCGAGAACTTCTTGCAGCCGGGCCGACAGGTTGTTGCCGAGCTCGACCTCGAGCCGTTCGCGGTCCAGGGCTCCTTGTTCGAGAAGGGTTTGGGTCAGGGACCTCGCCGAGCGCTCCGAATCCTCGAGGGCCTGGTCCAACTGGTCGCGACTGATGATCCGCGCCTTCACCAAGTGTTCACCGATCAGCTCCATCCCCATGTTTGAGGTGATACCCGTTGGACGACCTCGGTCCAGCCGGACACGTTTCCAGATCAGTCCACAACGAAACTCGAGGATGCCGGAACGATCCTGCTGACAGTAGGCATCGATGATGTCCGCCGCCGGGTAGTCCTCCAACTTGCCGGAGCGAGGTGTGTTCGCCTCCGGTTTGGCCTGGGCCAGATCCACGGTAGAGGCCTCCGCGTACCGATCCGCGGGGGAGGCGTCCCCCGGGTCGGGTGCGCGCGCTTCTTCCTCTTCGTCGGGGGGGAGGTCCGCCGCTGAAGCCAGGGCATGCTTGAGGGCTTCGGCGGCCTCCGGGTCGGCCGCCTCCGGCTGCGCATCCGAATCCAGGTCATCGCCCTGGGCTTCGAACGGAACCAGGTCGGGTTCGGCGGGAGGCGCTTCGGCCGGCGGCTCCGCCGCACCCGGCTCGACCTCCCCTTGGTTCGGTTCGATGCCGTTCCCCGCCAGCGGGCCAGGCTCGACGGTGCTCGGTTCGTCGAGGGCGTCGATGGGCGACTCGGGTGCCTGGGTTTGCGCCAGCTCTCGCGCTTCGCGCTCCGGCTGCGGCTCAACGGTCGGGTCTGGTTCGCCGGATTGTTCGGCTTCACCGTCCTCGTCCTTGGCGGTCATCTCCAGGGTCTCTGCCGTTTGTGCGAGGGCATCTTCGACGCCTTCGTCAGCCCTTTCGTCGCCTCCGGGCACGAGAATCACTTGCTGACCGGACTCGTCCATCGCCCGGTTCGGGATGCGGTCGTCAGGCGGCAGCTGCTCCATGGCGGGCATGGGCGTCAGCTCTCCGATATGGGGATCCCGCATTTCGAGCGACGCATCGTCGGGGCGTGCGGACTCCTCCAACCGGTCTGGGGCCGCCGATTCGGCGGGGGCGGGTTTCGTGGTGGACACCGTGAAGCCCCGGGCCCGACCTCCCGTGTCGGCTCGGGGCGGAGGGGCCCGGCGAGACGGAGGTGCCGATGCCCGCGGCGACTCCACCGATATCGGAGGAGGCGGCGTCCAATCGCCCTCCGCCGAAGGCCCCTCCGGTTCTGCCGTCGACGGAACGGCCGAACGGTCCGATTGCACCGCGTCCTGAAGGTTGGCCAACGGCATCATCGGGGCGGGGCGATCATGTTCGCCGGGCATGAGGTGATGGCGATCGAAGAAGACGGACAGAACCCATGGGGTTGCATGGCGCCGGTTGCGCACCATCCATGCTTCGAGGGCATTCGCCATGTCCTGCGCGCCGCGGTACCTCTGTTCTGGGTCCATGGCGGTTGCGCGCTCGACGATCCGGCGCAGATCTTCGGGGACCCCCTCGCGATCGAGCCGATACAAGGGGACCCCTTTGTTCACGATCTTCCACATCACCTCATAGGCGCTTCGCCCGGTGTAGCACTCCCTCCCGGTCAGCAGCTCGAAGAGCATCACCCCTGCGGCATAGAGGTCCGTCTTCACGCTGCATGGGCCGCCGGCAATGTACTCCGGTGCAAGGTACGCGTACTTCCCTTTGACCAGACCCGGCTCGGTCTTTTGTTGAACCCGTTCGTTCATCCGGACGACCCCGAAGTCGGTGAGCTTCACGTGGCCGGTGCGACTGATCAGCACGTTCGACGGGTTCACGTCCCGGTGGACGATGGCGAGAGGTGTGTCGTCCGGATCGGTTGCGGTGTGAGCGTGGTGTAGGCCCCGGAGTACCTCGGCCACGATGAAGCAGGCCAGTTCGAAGGGCAGGGCCTCCCGACGACTGCGCAGACGGGCATTGACCCTCTTGAGGTCGGTACCGTCGATGAACTCCATCGCGATGTATGCGCCGTGGCCGTCTTCGCCCACGTCTTGCAGCGAGACCAGGTTGGGGTGGTCGAAGTAAGCCATGGCCCGTGCCTCATCCAGCAACATTTCTTGCAGCATCGAGGCATCAGAGCGCGAGTGGTTGACCCTCTTGATCACCGAGCGCTGCACGTAACCAAAAGGGCAGACCTTGTTGGCCACGTAGAGCGTCGCCATGGACCCGCCTCCCAGCAGACCCACTATCTGGTACGGTCCAATCGAAACCGGGTGCGACGCCGGGCTCCGCGCGATGTCGACGAATCCGCTGTCCAGATCGTCGTGAGCGGAGGCCTGTTCCGGGTCTCCCTGCCCCCCGGTGGGCCCTTCGGCCTCGGCCACGTGACAAGAAGACACCTTCCCGGTGGTACCGTCAACTCGAGGCCCGCCCGCGGATGGCGAGGGTGGTTGGGTGGGGGCCTCGAGGCATACCAGCGAAATCGATGAGGCGGGCCTGATCATGTGCTACCGGGCCACGGTGGCGGTGCTGGTCGTGGCATATTTTGGCACCCTGGCCGCTTTGGCCTTGTTGGGGCTCGAACGCTTCCAGCTTGCCATGAGGTCCCTTTGCAAGCGCCCCCCGCGCAGCATCTCGCCGGGTGCTTGGCCTCCCGTTCTGGTCCAGCTGCCCCTTTATAACGAGCGTTTCGTTGCGGAACGCTTGATCCGTGCCGCGAGTCTTCTGGACTACCCGCAGGACCTCTTGCGGCTTCAGGTCCTGGACGATTCG
The DNA here is from genome assembly GCA_050331295.1 of Myxococcota bacterium. Lineage (GTDB taxonomy): Bacteria > Myxococcota > Kuafuiibacteriia > Kuafuiibacteriales > Kuafuiibacteriaceae > Kuafuiihalomonas. The sequence goes on from JBHJGZ010000003.1 coordinate 430,808, forward strand.
GACGACGAGACTCGCCGGGTCGTCGACGATGTGGCGCTGGAGCTTCGAGCTCACGGAATCGACATCCAAGTCGTTCGTCGTCGGTCTCGAACCGGATACAAGGCAGGGGCATTGGCCCACGGACTCCGCCTTGCACCGACACGATTCGCGTACGTCGCGCTTTTCGACGCGGATTTCGTCCCTCAGCCCGACTTCCTGAAGCGAAGTCTGCCGTTCCTTCTCGCGCGCTCCGACATCGGTCTGGTTCAGGCGCGTTGGGCTCACCTGAACAGAGACGAGACGTGGCTGACCAAAGCTCAAGGCGTCTTCTTGGACGGTCACTTCGGCGTGGAACACAGCGGTCGATGGGCGATGGGCCGTTTTTTCAATTTCAACGGGACCGCGGGCGTCTGGAACCGGCACGCGATCGAAGATGCGGGTGGTTGGTCGGGCGACACCATCACCGAAGACCTGGACTTGTCGTATCGGGCTCAATTGGCGGGGTGGAGCTTTGTTTACCTCCACGATGTGGTTTGCCCAGCCGAACTCCCGAGCACCATCTCGGCCTTTCGCCAGCAACAGAGTCGTTGGGTGCGTGGTTCTGCCCAGACCGCGCGAAAGCTGCTGGGCCCCATCTGGAGGGCCCCGGGCATCTCGTGCGGGCAGCGGCTATCGGCTTCCCTTCATCTGACCAATAACTTCGCCTATGTCGCGATGGCCTTGCTGGCGGTGTTGCTTCCCGCCGCAGTCGTGGTCCGAGATCAAGCCGGTTGGCGCGTGTTTGGGGGCCAATCCCTGCTGTCGAGCCTGGACTTGGGGTCTCTGGTCGGGGGCACGACCGCGATGGTGATCTTCTACATGGTCGGTCTGTGGCGAGCCGGGGCCTTGAGCGTGCCACGGTTCTTCGACCTTGGGATGGCGCTTTGCCTCGGAGCTGGGATGTCGCTGTCCAACGCCGTCGAGGTCTTGCGGGGGCTGAGTGCGTCGGGTGCGGAGTTCGCGCGGACGCCCAAGAAGGGATCGGCAGGCGAGGTTGCGCAAAGAGTCTATCGCTCGGGAGCACCGACCGGCAGGGCATGGTGCGAGCTCGCGTTTGCACTCTACTACGCGGCGGCCACCGCCTATGCGGTGTACTTCGGACTCTGGGGTGCCCTCCCGTTTTTTGCGCTCTACCTCTTCGGTTTCGTAGGTGTCGGATGGGCGACGTGGAGGAGCCTCTGGGAACAGACGATCGTGTCTCCGGCGCCAGAGCGGCTTCGGGTAGGAAGCTAGGCCTTGGGTGCAACCAGCTTCTCGAGGATCGTGCGGTCCTCGAGGGTCGAGAGGTCGCCCGTAGTCGGGTCGTTCCCCGCTGCCACTTCTTTCAGGAGTCGGCGCATGATCTTCCCCGACCTCGTCTTGGGGAGCGCTTCGGTCAGTCGGATGTCGTCGGGTTTGGCGATGGCCCCAATCTGCTGCCCCACGTGGTCGCGAAGTGTCTTTTCCATATCGGAGGTCGCTTTGAAGCCGGCCTTGAGGGTCACGAACGCCACGACGGCCTGACCCTTCAAATCGTCCGGACGGCCCACGACCGCCGCTTCCGCCACGGCTTCGTGGCCGACCAATGAGCTTTCGATCTCCGCGGTTCCGAGTCGATGGCCCGAGACATTGAGGACGTCGTCGACCCGGCCCATGATCCACAGGTACCCATCCTTGTCCCGGCGGGCGCTGTCCCCTGCGAAATAGACCTCCCCATTATATTTCGACCAATAGGTCTTTTCGTAGCGTTCGTTGTCCCCGTAGATGGTGCGCAGCATCGACGGCCAAGGCTTTTTGATGACGAGATATCCGCCTTCGTCGGCTTCGGTCGGCGTCCCTTCTTCCTTCCAGATATCGGCATCGATGCCGATGAAGGGGTGGGTGGCGCTTCCGGGCTTAGTCTCCGTCAAGCCCGGAACCGGCGTGATCATGATCGCGCCGGTTTCCGTCTGCCACCACGTATCCACGATCGGGCAACGCTCCTTGCCGATGACGCGGTGATACCACATCCACGCTTCCGGATTGATGGGTTCGCCGACGGATCCGAGCAAGCGAAGCGATGAAAGGTCCCTTGCGTTGGGGTAGTGATCGCCGGCCTTGATGAACGCACGGATTGCGGTCGGTGCCGTATAGAAGACCGTAACCTTGTGGCGCTCGACAATGTCCCAGAAGCGACCGAAATCTGGATGATTGGGCGCTCCTTCGTACATCATGACGGTGGCTCCGTTACTCAGAGGTCCGTACACGATGTAGCTGTGACCCGTGATCCAACCTACGTCGGCGGTGCACCAGTAAACATCTTCGTCGCGCAGATCGAAGACCACCTGGCTCGTGAGGGTCGTTCCGACGAGGTAACCGGCGGTGCTGTGTTGGATGCCTTTCGGCTTACCCGTCGAACCCGACGTGTAGAGCAGGAACAGCGGATGCTCGGCCTCCATCGGCTGAGCTTCGTGATGATGTGATGCTTGGTCCACGGTCTCGTGCCACCAGTGGTCCCGGCCCTGAACCATATTGACCTCCTGGCCGGTGCGGCGAAGAACCAGAACCGACTTCACGGTTGGCGTTGCTTTGCCTTCCACTGCGGCATCCACCTGCGCCTTGAGTCCAAAGGGCTGGCCTCGACGATAGCCGCCGTCTGCGGTGATCACCGCCTTACACTCGGCATCATTGATGCGTTCCCGGAGGGATTCCGATGAGAAGCCGCCGAAGACCACCGTATGGGGACACCCAATCCGGGCACATGCCAGCATGGCGATGGCGGCCTCGGGCACCATCGGCATGTACAGCGCCACCTTGTCCCCTTTTTGAAGGCCGAGGTTCAGGAGAGCATTGGCTGCTTTACAAACCTCCGAGTGGAGTTGCTGAAAAGTCAGGGTCCGAACGTCCCCCGGCTCTCCTTCGAAGATGATCGCGGCTTTGTTGCGTCGCCAGGTGGCCAGGTGCTGGTCCACGCACACATGGGCTGCATTGACCTCGCCGTCCACGAACCATTTCGCATAGGGCCGATCCCAACGAAGCGTTTCGGTGAACGGCTTCATCCATGGGATCAAGTCGCGTGCCTTCTCGGACCAATAGCCCTCCGGGTCATCGATGGAATGACGGTATTCGGCTTGGAATGCTTTGGGGTCACTGAGCCGGGCCTGCGCTCTGAACTCCGACGGAGGCGTGAACGTGCGGTCTTCTGTCAAAACGGATCGGAAAGAGTCGGCCATGTGTCATGCCTACTCATCGCCTCAGCCCGCGGCAAGGGTCCGGCCCATCCATTTGCGCCCCGTCGCGCGGGAAGATTGTCTTCGATGCCTTTCAGACCTGCTGCGTCGCGTCAGCCCGATGATAGACCCGACAGCAGCGCGCGTTCCTTCCAAGGGAGGCGGGGGCGGCGGGCCCCGAAAGAGGCCATCGTTCGGGACTCGCTCTCACCCGACCCAAACGGCTGCCGACAACCGTTCGACGATGTCAACCTGGGTGACCCATCGTCCGGTGGCAATTTGAGTGACAAATCGGGGAGGAAGTCGAACCTTTCGCCACCACTGTGAACTGATTGTGAAACCCACCTTTCACTTTCAACGAATGAAGCCTTGCGGCGCGTCGCTGATGGGTCTAAACGCGGCCACGACGGATCAGGACAGTCGTGGCGACCAAGACGAGCACTAAGAAAAAGACCACCAAGAAGAAGGGCGTCGCCAAAAAAGCGGCACCTGCGAAATCTGCCGGCCGAAAGACTGCGATCAAGAAGCCGGTCACGATTCCATCCAACAAGACGTTGACGCCCAAAGCCAACGCAGCGGTCAAGAAAGCGGCCGACGAGCTGTGGGGGGTTGGTGTCCCGCCTCATTCCCTCCTGCAAGAGCTTCACGAGGTTCTCCTGCTGAGATGCCTCAAGGAAGCCGACGGAAACTACGCGGCCGCCGCTTCCCTGTTTGGGCCCAGCCGTCAATCGGTCCAGCAATATGCCAACAGCAGCCTGCGTGATGAGCGATGGCGGGCCTACCAACAGAATCGGAGGCGGTCGCGCTCCTGACCGACGAGTCGTTGGTCCCGCAGGCCCAGCATCGAGCGCCCGATGGGCGTCACCGGGACCAGCTGGTGGTCGCTTGCTGTCCTGCATCGTTCATTTCGTTCGACGTGATGAAGGGGAAGACGTCCTGCATCATCCACGTTTCCGAACCGGTTGTTTGACTTGATCTTATTCGATGACTAGCGAGAAGGCACGGCGCAGGTCAGAGGCTCGGCGGAAGATGGGCTCCCGCAATCGGTCCAGCGCCAAAGAGTGATGACGGTGAGCACGAAGAAGGCATCCGCGAAGAAGAAGGCGGCCACCAAGAAGAGGGCCAAAGCAAAGAAGACCTCGGGCGGAACGACAGCCGCTTCGAAGGCGCCGTCGAAGAAGAGGGCTTCGGCGAAGAAGGCGGCCGGCAAGAAGAAGGCTTCGACGAAGAAGGCGGCCGGCAAGAAGAAGGCTTCGGCGAAGAAGGCGGCCGGCAAGAAGAAGGCTTCGGCGAAGAAGGCGGCCGGCAAGAAGAAGGCTTCGGACAAGAAGGCGGCCGGCAAAAAGAAGGCTTCGGCGAAGAAGGCGGCCGGCAAGAAGAAGGCTTCGGCGAAGAAGGCGGCCGGAAAGAAGAAGGCTTCGGCCAAGAAGGCGGACTGCAAGAAGAAGGCTTCGG
>JBHJGZ010000004.1:0-620638 GCA_050331295.1 Myxococcota bacterium
CCGTTGTCGGGCTTCGCCGGTCCCTCGGGCGCCCCCCAACCTCTCGTGCAAAACGGATCTTCCCCGCCAAATGCGACATCGTCTACGAAGGGGCGCCCCTCGGGGGGGCCCCAATTTTCAGGAACGGATCCCGGAGGGGCCACGCCGGCGGTCCGGGGGTCGGGCTCCTCTTCCACCAGGTCCTCGGAGTCCAACTCGAGTTGATGCACCTGGGTCTGTGGTTCGTCGTCCGTGAGGGGCGTGTTTTCGGCGTCGGTGGACGGCCCGGCGGACGCTCCACCGGTCGGGAAGAAGTCGGAGGAGGGGAAGGCGCCATCCCAGGTGCCTTCTCCTTCTTCCAGTTCCTCCAACATGACCACTTGGGTGTTCTGGGCGCTCGTTTCGCCCTCGGTCAGGTCCAGCAATCCCGCTGCTGCCGCAAGATCGCCGGACCCGGACGGCAGGTCGAGATCCGGCGGCGGGTCGAGATCCGGTGGCAAACTCGGCTGGGCCGGTGCGGCGAGTCCCATGCCGTCGGTGATGGGCTCCCGGGGCTCCACGAGGGCCCCGGCAAAGGGGTCGGGACCTTCGTCCTCGGCCGCCACTGCCCCCGCGAAGGGGTCCGGGTCGGGCTCATCCTCCAGTCCGATCAACCCGGTTGTGGAGACCTCGACGCTGCTCAGTTCTCCGGAATCGAGGAATTCGAAGGCGTCCTGTCCCTCGCCGATGTCGATGCTGATGCTCTCGGGACCAGCGGGCGGGACCGGCGTCGATGGCTCCGGCGCGGGCTCGGCGCCCCCCGCGATGGGATGATTGGGTGCGAGGCGAGCGAGCTCCGCCCGGTGTCGGTCCACCATCTCGCGGGTTCCTCGTCGCGTGAAGATTTGAACCAGCTTGGCCACCGCCTCTGCCGCGTTGGCGTCGTCTCCGCCCGACAAGTGGATGTCCCGTATCTTCTCGTGGGCGCCCACGTGGTCCGGGTCGAGATCGAATACCTTCTCCACGTGCTGAAGCGCCTTTTCTCGAAGCCCGTAGCGGACGAACACGTCGGTTTCGGTGAGGATCTTCTGAATCTGGCTCTTGATTTGGGAAGAAGGGTCTTGGCTGGGAACCGTGGGCTGCGGGATGAGGTCCATGGAGCCCAACGCGATCCCGAGATCTTCATCCGGAAGCATGTCGGCTGAGGCGAAGCCCGGCGCAGACCGCGGAGGAGGGGGCGCGGGTCGCGGCGCGAGCGAAGGCGCCATCGGCCCCGGTGGCGGCGGGTCCATGGGGCGTGGCCGAGGCGCCAGGGAGGGGGCGACCACCGGAGGGCCCGAAGTGGGCGGCGCCGTCGGTACGGGAGTCCCGCCGGACGAAAGGGGTCCGAAAATCGGCGCAGGGTGACTTTGAGGCACGACCGGTCGCGACGGACCGCTTTCGGCCAGTGCTTCCGCCGCCTCTGGATCCGTCGGCTCGATTTCCAGCACCTGCCGGTAAACCGCGCTTGCATCCGCCGTTCGGCCTTGTTCCTGATGAAGTCGAGCCAGTTCCCGATAGACGAACAACGTTTTCTGGGTCTGGCCGAGATCCGAGAACGCGCGCGCCAGGAGCTGGAGCGTCTCCACGTCCTTCGTGTTCTCCTTGTAGAGCACCTGAAGTTTGGCGAGGCCACGCTTGGTCTCCCCTTGAGAAAGGAGAAGTCGGGCGACCTCTTTGACCACGTCGAGACGGCCCGGGTCGTGGTAGACGAGCCGCTCCGCGACCTTGATATAGTCTTCGACCCGATTCTGGTCCTTGAGGAGCGCCGCCGCGCGTTCGAACTCCATCGCGGCATCGGAGATCATCTGTTCTCGCGAGAAGCCTTCGGCCAGCTTGATGCGGGACGCCACGTTGTGGGGGTCCAAGTCCACCATCCGGCGAAGAACTTCCAAGGAGCGCTTCGCGTCGCCGGCCTCTTCGTGGATGCGGCTGGCGTGCTGGTACTGTGAAAGCGCCTCGCTGGCGAGGTTCAGCTGCTCGTAGAGCTCTGCCAAGCGTAGCGTCACCTCGAGGTGATTTGGGTCGTGCTTGAGGATCTGTTTGTAGACCGCGACGGCTTTGAGGAAGAACCCTTGTTCAGAGTAGGACTCCGCGACCTGCCTGTATACCCGGGTGGCCGACTCGCGATCTCCTTGCTTGGAGTAGACGTCACCCAACTTCAACAGCGTGCGAACATCCGAGGGATCCTCGGCGATGAGCTTCTGGAGCTCCTTGATCGCCTTCTCCCATTGGCCCTTCGTGATGTACTTCTGGACCTGGTTCAGGATTTTCGTCTTGTTCGCCACCGCGTGCGCCGTGCCTCGGGGATGTCGAGTATACCTTCGGTTCGGGGCCGCGCGCCATTCGGTGACCTCAGGGGTATGACTCCGTCGTCCATGGCGCGCAACAAAGCGGGTTAGCTGCCAGACCTCCCCAGTTTCGACAAGAGGAAGGCGACGGCCACCCCGGCCAGCGCAGCTCCTATCAGCACTGCGGTGGCCGCGTCCAAGTTCGTTTGACAGATCACGAGCCCTGCCAGGCCAAGAATGGTGCTGGCCCCATACCCGGCCAGGGCGACCGGCCATCGTCCGTAACCCGCCTGACGCATGCGGACCGCGAAGTGGTCGGGGCTCCCCCGAAGGACCGGGAGCCGTTTCCAGACGCGAACGGCCATCACGAACGCGGTGTCAAAGAGCGGTACCCCCAAGATCAACACCGGGGCTAAGGCGCCGGCGTGGTGATTGAAGGTGTAGTGGTTGCTCATGGCCAGAGCCCCCAACATGAAGCCCAGCAGCATCGAACCCGTGTCGCCGAGGTAGATTTGGGCCGGCGGCCGGTTGAACGCGAGGAAACCGAGCGTGGCGCCGATCAATGCGCCCGCCATGAGGGCAATGTCCTCATTTCCGTTCCAGTGGGCCACGACCAGCAGGAACGTGGCCGAGATAGCGGATACCCCGCCCGCCAAGCCGTCGGACACGTCGATCAGGTTGATGGCGTTGGTCGTTCCGACGAGCCAGATGACGGTGAGGAGCAACGCGAGGCCCTCCGGCACGAAGGACAGACGGATCATGATGTCCGCCTTCACCAAGACCGCCGTCGCCACGACCTGACCGATGAGTTTCGCCCCCGGCGACAGCACCCGGAGGTCGTCGAAGAGCCCGAGCATGACGACGATGGACGAGGCCAGCAGCAGCGCCAGGACCCGTTCGGTGAAGTCGTAGGTGAGGGCCAGAGCGAAGAGAAAAGACAGGAAGATGGCGACGCCTCCGAGGTAGGCAACCGGTTCGTCGTGGTTCTTGAGCTTGCCGTCGGGCTGGTCCACGACGCCGTATCGCAGAGCTCCTCGGCGAATGATGGGGGTGAAGTAGAGGCCGAGCAGCAGCGCGACCAGGAGGGTGACGGGGGCCCGGAAGGGCCCCAGGGGCAGCTCCAAGTCCGTCATGCCGGGTTCATGTCCTCGTAGAGCCGAAAGAAGGCGCTCAACATGCTCGCCTGGGTGAGACCGCGCCGACGGAGCAGCGTGCGGGAGGCATGGGCTCGGGCCCTGGCCTGCGCCGGGTCACGCAGGCGCTCCATCGCTCGGTCCGCCAGGCACCTTGGCGACTCCGCAGGGACCAGGTCGGCTTCGGTCACCAGCTCGCGGGTGCCGCCGACGTCGGTGGCGACGACGGGTGTGCCGCACCACATGGCTTCGAGGGTCGCTTGTGGGAAGCCTTCGCTGCGCGAGGTTTGAAGAAACAGGTCGGCCGCCGAAAGGATCCGGAGGAGATCCATGCGAGGGGGATGCCACTCGACGGGGGCGTGTCGAAACCAAAAGGGGCCTTCGCCGAAGTGATGGATCGAAGCGGCCCGGTCCTGTGAGGTCAGAAGCTCGGCCGCGGACGCCAAGACATCGATGCCTTTGACCGGGGTGCGACGGCCAGCGGCCACCACCAGCTTTTGGTGTTCGGACACGCCCAACTCCCGTCGCACCTTGCACCGGAGCTCGGGTGTCGGCTCCGGGAGGAGGGCTTCGTCGACGAAGCTCGGGTAGATCACGTGGTCGACCCGCCACGGCGCGGCCTTGGCGGCTCGGGCGCTGACGGCGGTTCGCACGTGGGCTCCATACAGCGAAGCGCCCCAAAGCGTTCGCTTCAATCGAGATAACTCGACGCCCGGATTGTGGATGGTGACCAGACGGGACGCACGGGGAAACGCCGCCGCGGCGACGATGTCGCCCACGGCGAGATGGCTGTGCACGAGCTGGGGGGAGAACTCTCGAAGGCGGGACCTTGCGGACAACGCCGCTCGAAGCTCTGCTCCATGGGCGAGGCCCAGAACTTCCACCATCACGCCCGCTTCGCGAAGCGGTATCTCCAGTTCGCCCCCCCGCGTCGTGCACAACACCTGAACCGACCATCCTCGAGCCCGAGCCGCGAGGGCCAGCGTGACGACCATGCGTTCCGCACCCCCAAGCCGAAGCCCGGGAAGAACGAAGCTCAAGCGCATTCGGCCAAGACCCTTTCCAGTCTCTGCACCCAGTCGCCGCACGCCATTCGCACCGCTTCGGTGCTGGCGGCCGTCAGAGGTCCCAGATCGGCCGACGCCCGAAGCCCACGTTCCAGCGCATCACGAAGACCCTCCGGCGTCGGTTCATCGATGTCGATGGCGGCTCGGTCGTCCCCCGTGAGGATTCGGATGTCCGAACCCTGGCTGGACTGAAAGCCGACTTGTCGACGTCCCATCCCCGCGTAGAGCCAGGACTCGCGGCCAGGACCCTCGGGGCGGAGGCTCAGACCTAGGTCCGAGGCGCCGATGGCGTATCGTACCGAAGTCAGGGACGGCGGAACCACGAGCACTGGAGACGATGGGCGGGTGGCCATGGCCATCGCGTTGACGGCGGTCAGACCGGGCCCGTCCGCTGCCACCAGAAGGCCCACCCCGGGAATTTTGCGATGGGCCAAGGCGAGCAGATCGACCCGCACGTCCGGATCCAAGGGAGCCGTCAAGGAGATGAACCGTCGCGTCTGGGGAAGATTGAGGCCTTCTTTTGCCTGGTCGCGCTCGAGGGGAAGAAAAGGAGTCAGGTCCAAACCGTCGTACAACACCGTCACGCCCCGGATCCCGAGATGGCGTTCCAGCCTTTCCGCCGTTTCGGTTCGCCGGGTGACGATGGCACGGGCGCTTCGGGCCGCGGCTCGCGCCGCCTCGTGGATCAGAGCTCGTCGCCATCCTCGGGTGTTCTCGACTTCCGCCGCCAGCGCCTCTGTGGGCCACAGCACTGTCGGGACCCGACTTCCCATCAGAGCCGAGGGTGCAGCCCATCCCGGCCCGAGGGTCCATCGGCCGGCATCCCACTCCAGCAGTGTCACATCTGGGCGTTCGGTCCCCAGGTAGTCTCGCGCGACCGATACGGCGGAGGCGACCAGACCCCTGCCGGACCGCGAAGCGGGACTCCCTATCATTTCGTGCCCCCGGTCGGCGAGCCGCGTCGCCGAGAGTTCGACGTCGCCTTCGCGGCGGGTGGCGACCCAAGCGATGCGCACCGGCTGGGATTGACCGCGCCATCGACCCGCGTCAAGGCGCGACTTTGACACCGTCCACGGTTCCCCATAGACCGCGTGGATGGCGCGCAGGGGCATCGTGTTGGCGGGTGGCGCGGGAACCCGTCTGCATCCGCTCACCTTGGCGGTCAGCAAGCAGCTGATGCCGGTCTACAACAAACCGATGATCTATTATCCCATCTCGGTTTTGATGCTGTCGGGAATCCGGGAGATCCTGATCATCTCCACGCCGCAGGATCTCCCGCTGTTCCGGCGTTTGTTGGGGGATGGCGCGCGGCTCGGGGTCCGCTTCGAGTATGCGGAACAGCCTCGGCCCGAAGGCCTTGCTCAGGCATTCCTCATCGGCGAATCGTTCGTCGGAGGAGAACCTTCAGCGCTCGTGCTCGGCGACAACCTTTTCTACGGTCAAGGTCTCTCCAGAATGCTGCAACGGGTGAATCAGCAGGCGTCAGGGGCCACGGTCTTCGGGTACTACGTTCGCGACCCAGAGCGCTACGGCGTCGTCGAATTCTCGAGCGATGGCAAAGTGCTGGGCCTCGAGGAGAAACCGTCCCAGCCCAAGTCGAACTACGCGGTGGTGGGCCTCTACTACTACGATGAAACGGTGTGCGCGCGGGCCAAGCAGCTGAAGCCGTCGGCTCGGGGCGAACTCGAGATCACGGACCTGAATCGGACCTATCTGGAATCCGGCGACCTTCGGGTCGAGCTTCTGGGTCGCGGCACGGCATGGCTGGACACCGGAACGCATGAATCGCTCCTTCAGGCCGCCAACTTCATCGAGGCGGTGGAGACGAGGCAGGCCCTGATCGTGGCCTCGTTGGAGGAAGTGGCATACCGGATGGGCTACATCGACCGAGAGAGGCTCGCGGAACTCGGGGCTGAGCTCGGCAAGTCAGCCTACGGTGCTTACCTAATTCAGCTGGCCAAGGAGATGGCATGAGCTTCACCACGACCTCAACGACCATCCCCGATGTCTTCATCATCGAGGGCCGAAGGTTCGGAGACGACCGAGGCTTCTTCACCGAGGACTATCGAGAGGAAGCCTTCCGCGGCATGGGCCTTCCGCCATTCGTTCAGATCAATCACTCCCGGTCGACGAAGGACGTCTTGCGGGGTCTTCACTATCAACTCCCACCCGCTGCCATGGGGAAGCTGGTTCGCTGCGTGGTGGGCCGCATTCTCGACGTGGCGGTGGACATCCGAAAGGGCTCCGCGACGTTTGGGCAGCACGTCGCGGTGGAGCTCGGCGAGTCCGAGACGCGGTTTCTCTGGGTCCCGGCGGGCTTCGCCCATGGATTTCTCACCCTCAGCGACCGAGCCGACGTCATGTACAAGCAGAGCCATTATTGGTCGCCGGATCACGAGCGCTCCATCCGGTGGAACGACGAGGCGCTCGCCATCCCGTGGCCGACCTCTTCGCCGGTCCTCAGTGGGAAAGACGCGGCGGCGCCGAGTTTGGAAGCGGCCGACCTTTTTCCCTGATGTCGGCCGCCCACTTGATTCAGGTGGTGGGTATGCACCGGAGCGGCACCTCCGCCGTGACCCGGGTCGTCAACCTCTTGGGCGCGAGTTTGGGCAGTCACTTGATGCCGTCGCACCCTCGCGACAACCCCCGAGGCTACTGGGAGCATGAAAGTGTCTACCAGATTCACGAGAACCTCCTGTCGAAGCTCGGGCGGACTTGGGACGATGTTCGGGCGTTGCCAACAGGATGGCTGGAACAACCGGCGAGCGAGACCGCTCGGGTCGAGCTGACGGACGTCCTGCGGGAGGACTCAGCCCCTCTGATGGCGGTCAAAGATCCACGGATGTGTCTGTTTGCTCCCCTGTGGCAGGAAGTGACGGATCGATTGGGGTACCTGGTATCGACCGTGGTGATAGTCCGACATCCCGCTTTGGTGATGCGCTCTCTTCAAAGGAGGGGTCGGTTCCCGGCCGTGCTCTCCTTGCTTCTTTGGGTCCGTCACACTTTGGGCGCGGTCGATGCGGCGGAGGGCGGTCCTCGTATCGTTCTCAGCTTCGAACAGGTGCGACAGAACCCGGAGCAGGCCGTGAAACTGCTGCAGGACTTCGAAGTCCCGTGGCCGGACCGTGGATATCGCCGGCGGATGGAGGCGGCGTCGAGTGTCGACTCCGGAACGAGCAACCAGACCGAGGATCTCCGCTCTCCGGACGGGGCCGAGATCGATGCGGGGCTCTGGTCGGCGGCGGTCCGGCTGTACGAGGAACTGGCTCAGCGCCACGGGTCTCAGGACCTGAACCTCACCCCGGAACGTGAGCTGGCCGAAGAGAGGATGCGACCGTACGAGGAGGCAGCAGACCAGCTTTCGTTCCTGGTGGACAGTGAGCACCTTCAGCGATGGCGGGCGGTTCAGCTCGGCCAGACGGTCGAACGATTGCAGGGACAGCTGTTCAACCAGCGCCAAGAGATGGCCATTCTGAAAGCCTCGGACCGAAGGCTTCGAGCGGTCGAAGCCTCGCGAAGCTATAAGGTGCTCCGCCGCCTTCAGCGACTCCGCAACGAGTGGCTTCGAGCTGATCGATGAGGCGAATCCATCCACGGGCCGCTCCACCGCTGCGCCGCCATGGCGCCTACGCGGTCCATGATGACTCGTGCTCGTGACTCGAAGGTGTGATCACTTTCCACGACTTTTTTTGCCCGCCGCCCCAATCGGCTCCGGCGCTCGGGGTCACTCAACAGCCCTCTGACCAGGGGACCCAGTTCTTCGGGCGTTTCATACGTGAGTACGGTGTCGGAAAAGACGTCGCGCAGGCCCACGACGGGGTCGGTGACGATGCAGGCACCACAGGCCGCAGCATCGAACAACCGGTTCGACAGATAGCCTCGTGCTCGCATGTCCGGCCAATGGTCGTTCAAGAGAACTCCGCAGTTCGAGTAGAAACGATGGAGTTCGTCGTTCGGGATGCCGGGTCCAGCGATCGACGTTTCCGGAACCAGTCCGGGCCACAAGGCTCCGTAGAGCGATAGAGGAAGGTCGGCATCAACGGCATCGTGGACGATGGGCCGGTACGCTCCTCGTGAGTTGCCCACGAACAACACGTCGGTGCGTGCGGTATCGTCCGATCGAACGTAGAAACGACGCGGGTCCGTGCACTGCAGCAGCGGCTCGATGGGTCTAGTCGTCGGTATGTTCTTCAGCTCGCGAGCGTGATCTCGAGATGCGACGAAGACTTGATCATAGTCCAAGAACTCCAGTTCATCCACCATTTCCGGATGGCTTATCAGCCACATGACGTTGATATGAGACGGGTCGACCTCATAGGCGCCGAGTCCTCGGAGCACGATGACGACATCGTCTCGAAGGTGAAACTCGGTTTGCCAGTCGGGAAGGATATCGACCCGAGCCGAATGCCCGAGCCTCGTCAGCGCAGATTGCAGGCTGACCGCATAGTGGTAGTCGCCATAGAGGTCTCGTTGAGCGGGACTCGGAACCCGGGTCTTGATGGCGATGCGAAATCTCTTGTCGACGAACTCGATGAGTTGGTTCCGAAGTTCATGGGCGCGATGCTGATACCCGTGCCGGGCTGCTACCTCCCGTTCCAGGAGTCGGGCTATCCGATGGTAGCGGTCCGGTTCTCGGAGCACATGATTGACTTCGCGTGTCAGCTCTTCGCGGTTTTGGTAGGTCGGGACGGCGTCGTCGAAGATTTCTCGAACCCCGTCGACACAGTTGCTGAGCACCGGTCGTCCGGAGGCCGCCGCATCGAAGAATCGGCTGTTGAGGGATGCGAACGGTCGACAAGGGTCCGTGCTGTCGTCCACCACGATTCGGCTACTCGCATAGACGTCGGGCAGGTCTGCGTAGGGCACGAACCCCTTGGCCCAGCTCTTCAGCTCTGGGTGCTCGTCCCATCCGAGGCCAAACAGTCCCACTGTGCCGTCGATGGCGGCAGGGTCCAAGTGCGCATCGATTCCACGAGGAACGCCCCAACGCGAACCGGTGAAGACCACGTCGTGGCGGAAGCTCTCTCGCGGATGGCCGCTTCGAAAGCGCTTGAGGTTCGCCGCGATGCGAAGCAGGCCACTCGAACGGTCCGCGGTCTGGAGCAGATAGCGGCGCCCCTTCTCCGACGACGACATCACCAGGTCGAAGTCTGGAAACCAGGGGCGCTTGGCCCAGACATCGAAGTACGCCCGTAGCCACGCGACCGTGATCAGCTCGGGTCGCCGATGATGAATGCGGCGAACATCGTAGTGCTGAAGCATGGCCACCAAGATGTGGAGGCCACGACAGTCGTACCAGTCGCCTCGCTTCCGCTCGAGGTATCGAACCGACCAGCCGAACTCATCCGTGAGTGCCTGACCCAGTTCCAGGGCTGTGAAGGCGTCGCCCGCTTTCGCGTCCGGACCAGATTCGGTGACCGCGAAGCCGACCTGAAGCGGCTCGTCGGTCCACGTACGCGCGTCCAAGAGAAGTGAGCGCAAGCGTTCCTTCCGAATGCCAAACCCGAGCTTTCGTTTCAGGTGTCGCCGGTTCGAAAGCCGACGTATCTGGACCTCCCGATTGGGCTGTTTTCGCTGAGTGGCGCTTTCGTCGTGAACCGCGTTCAGGTCGTGGTCCACGACCACGTCCAAGCCGAGGTCGCGTTGCACCCGTAAGCAGAGATCCACGTCCTCGAACCCATAGACGTAGTCTTCGTCGAAACCTCGAAGCGCGCGAAAGTCGGACCCTCTCACGGCGAGGACCGCGGCGGTCACCGCTGGTGTGACTTCGATACCCACGCCCGGGTCCTGGATGCCGGTCGCGATGCCCAAGTTGACCGGGCGGTGAAGTCGAGTCGGACCTTGGTTCACGAACTTGATTCCGGCGTGTTGCAGCATGGGTTGTCGAGGCGAGGTGTGATCGGGATAGGTGAGGTTCATCGAAACTATCCCGATTCCAGGATCGTCCAGGAGCCTTCTCATGCGCGGCAAAGGATCGGACTCGAAGATGATGTCATTGTTGACGAAGAGAAGGAGGTCGTTCGGCCTCGCGGTCGCGGAGCCCTGATTGTTCGCGGCGGAGAACGAGAGATTCTCATCGTTTCTGATGATCTGAAGCTCGAAGGACTCCTTGAATGACGCCGCGACCTCGAGGCTGTGATCGGTCGAAGCATTGTCGACGAGGACGACGCGCAGGCCATCGCGATCGAAGTGCTCGACCACGGAATCGAATAGCCGTCGCAGGTGCTCGGCGCCGTTTCGATTCAACACGACCATGTGCACCGGGGTCCGCGACACGACGTCCCCCGCCGGGTCGGTTTCGGTCTGGAGAAAGCGGGACGCGGCTTGGTTCTTCTGGTTCGCTTCGGCTCTCCAGTCATCCGACAAAGCGTCCTCGAGATGAAATCGCGGGGGTGGTTTTGGACGGGTCGGAAGCCCGATCGCCTTTCGAACGGTCTCCTTTCGGGCGATTCGAACCACCGCTTCCGCCAGACGGCTCTCCCGGGCCCGTGGTCCGAGTCGACTCCAGATCCAGCGGGCCCATCGTTGGGAGTGAGACGCAGGGGCCTGTGCAGAGGACGCCCGCTTCCCCGTAGGCGCTGCATGCGTGAGGGGGGCGACGGGTCCGGGCTTCCACCCGGAAGTCACGAGCCATGCTTCGAACCGCGCGCGGGCCGCATCATGGGCCCGCTCGAACCGGCGGACCTGCCTCTTTTCGCGAACGACGTTGTTCAAGACGCTTCTTGGCTACCCGAAGCCAAGCGGGCAACCAAGCCGGACCGAGAGAAGCGGGCGTTCAGGCGCCGCCGCCGACCAAAGAATTCTTGTAGGCGGCCAAGACGGTTTCGGGATCGCCGTCTCGAAACACGGTTCCGTCGTGCAGATGAACGGCCCGGGTGCAGAGGCTTCGGATCTCATCGGCGCTATGACTCACGAGGACCACCGTCGTTTCGCCACGAACCATTTCTCGGACTCGAGCAGCGCACTTCTCTCGAAAGCCGGCGTCTCCGACGGCCAGGGCTTCGTCGATGAAGAGTATCTCGGGATCCACGGCCGAGGCCACGGCGAATCCCAAACGAGCCCGCATGCCGGAAGAATACGTCCGGATGGGTTGCTCGAGAAACTCACCCAGGTCCGCAAACGCGGCAATGGGCTCGATGAGCGTCCGGACCTGAGTTGCAGAAAGGCCCATGATTGCTCCACTCAAACGAATATTTTCCAGTCCGGTGAGCTCTTCCCGAAAGCCCGCTCCGAGCTCCAACAACGCGGAAATCCGGCCGTTGACCCGGACGGTGCCGGAATCCGGCTTGTAGATTCCACACAGGACCCGAAGCAACGTCGACTTGCCGGAGCCGTTCTTTCCGACCAAGCCCAAGACCTCGCCGCGCTCGACCCGAAGATTCACGCCTCGAAGAACGGGGTAGGCGCGGTGGTGCGGCGGCGGCTTTCGCCTGAAAGCGGACAAAGCGGCCTCTTTGATTCCTTTCGGACGATAGCGGACCATCGGGAAGGAAAGGTCGACACCGACCGCCTCGATCGCAACCGAACTGATGGATGGTTCGGGCATGGGGGTGAGCATGGACGTTCTCAAAGGTACTTGACCGCCGATGCTTCCATTCGAACGAACACGGCGGCGCCACACAGAAGGGTCAAGAGGGATGCCAGGAAGGCGAAGCCGATATAAGGAAGCGGGACCAGGTCGGGGCCGCCGGTGAGGGCGGTCCGGATCATGGTGATGTAGGCCGCCATGGGATTCAGAAGATAAAACGAGAGAAACCGTTCGGGGACCAAATCCAGCGGGTAGATGACGGGGGTCGCGTAGAATCCCAGCCGAAGAACCACCTGAAGCACGTAGCCGACATCTCGGTAGAAGACGTTTACGCAGGACAGAGCCAGGGCGAGCCCGGTGGCGAAGCCGGAGATGCCGAGCACCACGGCGGGAAGGATGGTCAACCACCAGCCAGGCCGGGCGTCGTAGACGACCAAGAACGGAATCGTGGACAGCATGCTCAGCAGGAACACCACCGTTTGGGTTCCAGCGTGGCCGAGCACGAAGATCTCGCGGGGCAGATAGATCCGCTTGATGAGGGCTCGATTGCTGGTGAGGGCCTGCGTTCCACCTTGCAGCACGCTGGCGAAGAGTGCGTAGGGAAGCACCCCGAGCAGTACGACCAAGGGATAGTCGGGACCACCTCTCCGGGCGATGACCGAGAAGACAAACCAGTAAACCAGGACCAGACTCATCGGCTCCAACAGGCTCCACAGGTAGCCGAGCGCGGTGCCGCGATATTTGATCCGCAGATCTCGGGCGATGAAGTTGGTCAACGCGTGATGATGTCTGCGCGCGTTGCGTACAAGGGTAAACACGGGCGTTGGTCGGGTTGTGGGCTCGTTGCCCGTCATGCCACGGATTCAGCGGTCTGGCGACGGGTCCGGCCGCCGCCGCGCGCTTGAAGCCTCGGCAACGGCATACATGACTTCGGTGCGTCTCGAGACTGGCCACGTTCGAGTCAGTCGGTCGTCGCGGCGTTCAACCCCCAGTCATATTCGAGATAGCTCACGCGGACATCGCGATCTTCTTTCACGGCGCGGGCCAGAGGCTCGTAGTGGCGGCTCGCGAACCCGACCACCGTGTCCGAGACGCGTTCGAAGTCTCTGTGAAACCACAGGTAGACTCGAAACAGCCGGACCTCGAGGGCGTGGTCATCCTTCACGTCCACTTCGAACCATCGGGTTCCCGGCGTGTGGATGCGGCTCGCCGCCGCATCCAGTTGAGCATCGATGGATTCACCTTCGAACGCTTCCTGCGGCAAGGGAGGACAGCTTATGCTGGCGCAGTTGATGGCGAAGTGGATCCTGGGCTCCACGAAGTGGGCTCGAAGACGGTCGTGTTCGATGGCGTTGAGGCTCAGGATCTCGCCGCCCAGATTCCACCGCGCGGCGTCCCATCGTTCCTCTTTTGGAATATCTTGAATGGAACGAAGGGGCCTGTGATCTAGGATGAGCCGAAGCGTGAAGGCGTTGTAAGCGTTGAGGAGGGTAGCAAGTTTTTCATTCCGGGAAAGGTTCGAAAAATCGACTGCCTTCAGCTCCTCCAAATAGGCATCGAGTGGGGCCGGGTCCTGCGCCAGCTTCGGATAATCCACCAGGCCGTCCTCGGTCACGACCTCGCTCAAGACTCGGGTGAAGGTGCCATGGTCGAAGTCCGCGCCTTGGTTCGCATGAATCTCCTCGGGTGTCGCAGAGGGAACCGCGAACACGTCGGCCGCCCAGCGTTCGAGGGTGGTACACGCCGTCAGATGGGCGACGAACAACAGTGCAGGGCCCGTCGAGCCAGGCGAGGTCATGGCGAGGTCTAGTTTCCGGGGTTGGCTAAGAACTCCGCGACAGTGGTTCGTTTTCGACAGGTTGGGTTGCATTCGAGGCCGTGTCCTCCGGGGCGTCTCCGGCTTCGGCCGACGACTCTTCGTTCGCCGCTTCGGTGGTGGCCGGGGCCTCGGCCTGGGATTCGGAGTCGACCGAGGGTGGATGCTCGCTGGGTTCGGCGTTCGCCGCTTCGGTGGCTCCGCCGGACGGCCGATGGCTCGCGACTTCTCCCGAGCCCATGGGGCCGTCGTCGACCGGTGCAGGACTGGGCAAGGACCGACTGTCGGCATCCACCGCTTCCACGCGGGCTTTCAGGGCCTTGAGTTCGTCGGTGTCGGCTCCGGGTTCCAAGGCGTCGATTTCGCGGGCCAGATCTCGCTCGTACGAGCTTTCGGGTCCCAGTGAGGCGAATTCCCAGTTGGCCTCGGCTCGGGCTTCTTCGCGCTCTACCTGAGCTTCGAGCCGCTCGAGTCGTTCGATGGCCGAGCTGTGGCTCCGATTGCTCAAGGTCGCCGCCAGCTGACGCTGGGCCTCGGCCCGCTTGGAGCGCGCCAGGAGCAAGGTACGTTTCCTCCGCGTCTCCTCCAGCTTCAACGTGAGGTCCGAGAGCGCCCGCTTCAGTTCGTCCACCGCCTCCCGTTGGCTGTGAAGCTGTTCGAAGTACTGGCTGGCTGCGCGCTCGTGCTCCTTCTTCCGTTGTAGGGCTTCCACAGCGAGGTCGTCCCGCTTGCCCCGCACCGCGGTCATCGCCTTGACTTCCCACTCTTCGGCCTTCGCGTGCTCCGCTTCGTACTGCTTTTCCAGCCGTTTTTCGTCAGCGATGGACATCGCCACCCGGCTCTTCGCCTCGACCAGCTGCTTCTGCATCTCGTCGATGGCGGCGTTCAGCATCTTCTCGGGGTCTTCGGCCCGAGAGATCAGGTCGTTGATGTTCGACCGAAGAAGGTCGCTGAGTCGGCGGATCAATCCCATTTCGGTCCGGGCTGCCATATTAACACTGAGGCGACTTCGGTGAAGATGCTCTCATCTTCCCACGCAACAGCTCTGAAGGCTCGGGTGTTCCGCCCCTACCGGTCAAATTGATCCCCCTGAAAAACTGAGCAAAGAAAGCACGTCGGGTTGCCGCTCGCGTCGATCTCTGTGATGGTCGTCGCGGTGTAGCCCGCATGGAAGTGCGGGTACCGTTTCGGCGTTGCTCCATTCGTGTCCGGTCCCGACCAGCCTCACGTCCCGCTGATCCGGCAGAGCACGGTTCAGCGTGTGCTGACGGGTCTCGCGGTCGCCTTGGCGCTGGTTTTCTTTGCGGCCTCGGGCCTGTTGATATGGGCTCTACAGACCGGGCGCGCCGTCGAGTACGCGCGCAGAACGCTCGAGCAGCGCCTTCGGGCCGGATGCGGGGTGGAGGCGGAGTTTACACACCTTCGGCTCGATCCCCTCCGTCGAACCCTACAGCTCTCGGAGCTGAGCATCCGTGAGTCCGACGGCCAGGCCCTCCTCTCGGTGGATGAAGCCCTCGTGACCCTTTCGGCGTTGCCGCTGCTCTACGGTCGTTTTCAGCTCGAACGCGTCGCGTTGCTCGCGCCCCGCGCCCGCCTGGTCTTTCGGGAGGGTAGCTTGGTGAACCTGCCGGCGTGTCTCGGAGTCGAGCCGGGCGAGCCCACGGCCGCCCCGACTTCGCCGCTGGTGGCCCTGGGCGTGGACGAGCTCGTGGTCGAGCGCGGCGCCTTCGACGTGGAGGTGGAAGACAGCGTTCGCGGAAATCTGGCCGACATCGGCGTTCGGCTCGCGCCGGGTCGGAGCGGGGGCACCGATCTGACGGTCGGGGTGGACGACGGACGATTCGAGATCTCCGGACAACCTCTGGTGCTTCAGCGCTTTCGCTTCATCGGGCATCTGGCGGGTCGCCTGACGTCGCCGAGGGCACTCGTGGTGGATAGCTTGGAGGCGGCGCTGGAGGGGGCTCGCGTGGTGGCCTCCGGCTCGGTGGATCTGGTGGGGCCGGTGGCCGACCTCCAGCTCGAGGTGGACACGGGGCTCCCGCAGCTCCGTTCCGCGCTGCCGGGGGCACCACCCATGAAGGGAAGATTGCGATCCACGCTGTCGCTGACGGGGACCTTGGACAAGCCCCGCGCTCGCGGCGAATTGCAGCTCGACGACCTGGCGGTCGACCGCTTCGGTCCGTTCGAACGGATCCGTTTGGAGTTCGTGGCAGACCGAAGTGCGGTCGAGCTCCAGGCGTTCGAGATCCGCTTGGAGCGCGGCGGGCTCACCGGCACCGGGCGGATTCAGTTCGAGTCGGGCCTACCGACTGAGCTCGACTTGGATACCGAAGACCTATCCCTCGCGGAAGTTCTCCAGGCGGTGGGCGTCCCCCACCCATGGGTCGACTTCTCCGCCACCGGACCCACCCAGTTCTTCGGGACGCTGAAGCCGGTCCGTCTGGGCGGTCCATTCGATTTCCAGCTGGCGGATCTGGTGGTGTTCGACCGTCCCTTCGATGATCCCAGCATTCGAAACCGATCCTTGGACGACATTCCCGAACATCTCATCATGCGCTCTCGGGCCGAGCGAGTGCGGGGCCGTTGGACCTATCGGGCCACCGGTCTTCAGATCGAGGACGCGGTCATCGAGGGGCCAAACAGTCGAGGAGAAGCCAACGCCACGATTCCCTTCAAGGGAGGGCGCAGTCGCTTGGTCGAGGCGAACTTCGAACCGCTGGACATGGATGACGTAGGACCGCTCGCCGGGGTGAGCGTCCGTGGAGCGGGCCGCCTGCAGGCGTCGCTCGAGTTTCCGCGGGACCAATCATTCGGGGGAACCGGCTCTTTCGAGCTGGGAGGATTGCGGGTTGGTGGTGTGCCCCTCGGTGACGTCCAGTCCACGGTCGCCTGGCGGGAGCGAGAGCTCGAGTTTTCAGTACCGCAGGGAAACCTGGCCGGCACGCCCTATTCGGGCCGGACCAAGCTTCGCTTTCAGCAGCCGCTCTACTCCGAGATCGACGTGGATGTCCGTCGTGGTCGATTGCAGGACCTCTTGCTTCCAGCCGACATTACCTTGAAAGAATGGGGCGGCCTCGATGGGACCTTCAAAGGCAGTGCTCGATTGGTAGGGCCTTGGGGCCGTCCGACCGGAACCGTGACTCTGGACGCCGACGCGTTTCAGCTGGGAGAAGAAGCCTTCGAGGGCGCGTCGCTTCGGGCGAAGCTCGAGGCGGGAGGTCTCCGTCGAGGGCGTCTCTCGGTGTCGAAGGAGGGCGAACGACTGGATGCCTCGGGTCGATACGAACCGGATACCGGGGCGATGGCCTTCCGGCTTTCGTTGCCGGAGCTGAGACTGGAGCGGACGCAACTCGTCCGCCGGTGGTTTCCCGGACTTCGCGGTCGTCTGGCGGTCCAGGCGGATGTTTCGGGTAGCATGGGTCGCCTCCGAGGCGATTGGTCCTTGGGTTTGACTCGGTTCCGCGCGGGAGAACGCCGGTTTCCCGACCTGCGCGCGGCAGGGGCGGTCAAGGACAGTACCGTGGCCGGAACGGTCAGAACTGCGGGGTTCGAGGCAGAGGGAAAGGTTCGTTTGGAGGAAGGGCTCCCGGTTTCGCTCGCGGGTCGGCTCGAGCAGTTTCCGGCTTTGGGCCTCTCTTCTCGTTTGTTGGCGGTCGAGTTTCTGGACGATCGGACCGACGGAACTTTTCGGCTCGAAGGACCGATGCTGGACCCAACGGCCCTGGACGGACGGCTGGTGTTGAACCGCTGGGATGTCGCCGTCACCGGCTCTGACTCGAATCTTCCTTCAGCGAGCCTGGACTCGACAGCCGAGTTGCGTCTGAGCGCCGGAGCCCTGCGAACCGACGGTCTTCGGCTGCAGGGGGAAGACCTTAGCCTCGCGGTGCAGGGGCGACTCGGGCCTCGGGATGTGAATGCCCGGGTAAACGGGCGCATCGATCTCGCGGTCCTCGAGCGGCTGACACGAAGCGCTGAGCGTGCGTCCGGCTCGGCCACCTTCGACGCGGGCGTGGTCGGCCCCATGGAAGCTCCTCGATTGGTCGGTACGGGTCGAGTGACGGACGGCCTCCTCCGCTGGAGCGGCTTCGATGATCCCTTCACCGACCTCTTTCTGCAGGTCGATTTCAGCCGTTCCGCCATTCTCATCGACGGGCTCCGGGCCCGTTGGGCCGGGGGCACGGTGGACGGGGGTGGAAGCGTTCGGCTCCGGGGTGACCGGGAGCGGGTGGAGATGACCCTCGACATTCGCAGAGCCCGGCCGCGATTCATCTTTCCGGTGGCCGACGTCGTGGCCCGGGTGGACGGTAGCCTGACCATCACCGGCGGACGGCCGCTACTCGTGCGGGGAGACCTCCGGACTGTGAGACCCTTGATCGAGCCTCGCGTCGACCTTCGGTCGTTGGCAGAGAGTCAGCCGACGCCCGACGCGTACGACCCGGAGAGCGAGGGCGTGGATTTCGACATCGGCTTCGACATTCGGGACCCCATCCGGGTTCGAGGGGATTTCATCGATGCGCAGCTGGAGGGAGACCTTCGTTTCACGGGAACCAATCAGCGGCCTGGACTCCTTGGAAGCGCTTCTTTCAAACCAGAGGGCCGCGTGAGCTTTCTCGGTCGCGACTACTCGGTGGTCAGTGGAGTCGTCGAGTTTCAGGACCGGTATCGATTCGAACCCGAGTACGACCTGGTGTTTCGGACGGAAGCGTGCAGCGCTCGGATTCGGGTAGGTTTGACCGGTTCGATGACCGAATTCGACACGAACTACAGCAGCACTCCGGACCTTTCCCAGCGGGACATCGTCTCGTGCTTGATCCGGGGCATTCGGATCCGGGAGGTCGATGACCAGCGGGCGATCGGAGCGTTCGCGGGAAGTGCCCTCCTCAAGATTTCGGGTGTCGACCAGGAGGTGAAAAAGGTCATTCCGGTGGACCAGATCGATTTCACCACCGAATTCTCCCGTCAGGCCCGTGAGTATCAACCGCGCTTGCTGGTGGCGAAGGAGCTGAGCTTTTTTGATCGTTCGGCTCGCTTGGAATACAGCAGCTCTTTGGTGGCCACCAGCGACCAGAGAGCAGCGGTTCGTCTCCGGCTACTGCCGAGGCTGACCTTGCAACTCGGTTGGACGTCGTCGCTGGACGTGCCGCTGGGCGATTGGGGCCTCGATCTCAAACACCGATGGGAGTGGTGACGCTTCTGTTGGCGGGGCTTGCAGCTGGAGCGACGCCATCCAACCCGCCTGAAGAACCCCAACGTCTCCGAGGCCAGGTCATTCAAGAGGTCGTGTTCGAGGTCTATCCCGGGCTCGACGAGGCAGCGTTGAGGACTCTGGCCGACCTGGCGCCGGGCACGGTCTATCGGCCCAGCCTCATCCGGAGGTCCATCGAACGCTTGTTCCAGCTCGACCGCTTCGACAACGTGATTGTGAGGGTGGCCCCGTCGGGTGGTGGTCTCTCGGTCCGGTTCGAGCTCTCCCCCAAACCTCGCCTGACCGAGATCGAGTTCGTACGGAGCGAGCCGGTGGATGAAGGGCGGCTCCGCGCCGCGCTCGGACTCGACGTCGGCGACCCGGTTCGCCCCACCGACCTGTTGGAGCTCCGCCGAAAGCTTCAGTCCGCGATGATTTCTGCGGGCTACCGGGCGGCGGATGTCGACCCGTCCCTCGAAGCTTCGGACCCGGCTGGAGGCGTCAAGCTGGTGGTTCGCGTGGCACCAGGTCCGAAAACGAAGATCCGTCGGATTCGGTTCGTCCAGAGCCCGGTGTTTCCAAAACGTTTGATTCAGCGACGGCTCGGACTCGAACGCGGAGATGTCCTGGATCTGGACGTGCTCGCCGCACGCCTTTCTTCCCTCGAAGCGTTCTACCGAGAAGAGGGATACCTCGATGTGGAGGTTGGAGAACCGGACGTGTTGGAGGTGGCCCGGGCCGCCACGTCCGGCACGGACGCGGACCTCACGATTCCCCTCATCGCTGGCCCGCGGGTGGAGATCGAGGTCCGGGGTAATCTGCGCGTATCGCGTCGCGTGGTCGAGTCGTACACCCGTCTGATCAGCCAACGGGGTACGTCCGAGGTGGTTCTTCGAGAGGTCCAAGATCGCATCCTCGAGGCCTATCGGCTCCGGGGCTTCTGGAGAGCAAAGGTCAGAGTCGACGACCGGGTTCGACCCGACGGCACCGAAAAGCAGGTCTTGGTGCTGATCCGAGAAGGAGAGGTCGGCCGGCTCGGCCGCGTCTCCTTCGAAGGCCGGTCTGCGTTTCGGCGGTCGGAACTCCGGGCCATCGTCAGCCAGTCGGTCAAACGAGCACTGGCGAGTATCCTCGGGGAGCCGGGGGCGGATCCCAAACTCCTGAACGAGATCTTGGGCGGGGCGCCGGCCGCCGGACCGGCGCCCCGCCGCCAACCGGATACGACGCCGCCCGACCCCGATGCCATCTACGTCGCACGGGCCTTTCGAAACGCGAGCGACGCCATCTCCGCCGCTTATCGAGCCCGCGGCTATCAGCAGGTCGAGGTGTCGCGGCCCAGGGTCAGTGAGAACGATGACGGACTGCTCGACGTGGTCTATGAGATTCGTGAAGGTATTCAGTGGACCGTTGCTCAGGTTCGAGTGGTAGGTAATGTGGCCTTATCGGAAGATGAGTTGCTCGAGACCGTGGCGCAAGACGGGGACGTCCGGCCGGGTCAGCCGCTGATCTACGAGGATGTGGAACAGGCCCGGCGAGCCATCGACGAGGCCTATCGAAACCGGGGCTATCTCTATGTCCAAGTGGGGAACGAGAGCGAGCTGGACGGTGTCGGGCGGTCTTTCTCCGCGATCCGACGCGCCTGCGAGCGGAGGTTCGAAACCGGAGAGTCATCTTGCGGCCTCGACGTGGTCTTCACCTTGACGGAAGGCCCGCAGGTACGAGTCCGCAGAATTCTGGTCCGAGGCAACGAGGACACCCGGGAATCCGTGGTGCGTGGTCAGCTGTTGATCGAGCCGGGCGACATCCTTCGGGCCTCCGAGCTCGAGCAGTCCAGGGACAGTCTCCTTCGCATCGGGGTGTTCGACAGAGTTCGGGTTCGTCCACTGAATGAAAGCCAAGTGGAACCGGTCAAGGATGTCTTGGTGGAGCTGACCGAGCGCAGCCGCTATGGCCTCGAGGTCGGCGGAGGAGCCTCCACCGAAGAAGGGTTCCGGGTCTTTGTCGGTTTTTCCGACGCCAACCTCTTCGGCTCGGCGGTTCGGTTCCGGATAGACGGTCGCCTCAACTTCCTCCCGACCGCCTTGTTGGTCCTATACAACGATCCGGTCCGCCAGGCGATCGAGGATTTCTTGACGAGTTTCAATGGATTCGAGCGATTGGAATATCAGATCGCCTCCGGCGTCACGTACCCTCGAATTTTCGGGCTTCCCCGTGGATACGCCGTGGGTCTCGACCTGATCGTTCTCCGAGATTTGGATCCCGCGTTTCTGGAGGACACGCAGTCGGCCAACCTGGTCGGAACGTATTCAGGCTTGCGCCCCAAGATTTTGGGGGAGCGACGCACCATCACCTTCCAACTGAGGACCGGGCTCGAGCGGACGAGCCTTCAGTGTAACGACGGGCTTTCGGGTACCGGGAGTACACTGGCAGCCGCGTGCAGCGCCACGTTCACGCCCGGGGCACCGACCCAGTTCGAAGGCACCAACGCGTATCTGACCGGTGGGCCTCGCTTCAGCGTAGACTTCCGAAACGACCCTCTCAACCCGCGCTCGGGCGCCTACCTGGAGGTGGAAGGGAGTCTCGCGAAGGGTCTGGACGCAAACAGTCCAGACCTCGGGCAGGTCGAGGGACGGCTGACCTTCTTCATCCCTTTCTCCGACCGTCTGGTGTTCTCGGGGGCCCTCCTCGGCGGTCGGATCTTCGCCATCCAGTCCAACGAGTCGGTTCCCGTGAACCGACGTTTTTTTTCCGGAGGGCGTGCCACCATCCGCGGTTATCAAGAGCAGACCCTCCTTCCGCAGGATGTCGAGATCTTGACCAGCGAGGAGGACCGACGCGCTGCGGCGGAAGACATCTTTGGACCAGATCCCTCGGAAGAACAGCTGGCCACCATCCCGGCGGTCGGCGAGCCCTTGGGTGCCATCTCCGCCGGCGGCTTGCTTTTCCTGGCGTTCAAGGCCGAATTGACCTTCGCCTTGATCGGGCCTCTGTCCGTGGCAGCGTTCTATGACGTGGGAGACCTCTTCGAGAGCGGCAACTTCTCCTTTTCCACCACCACGGAACTGGAGGATGGCACCCAGGTTCGAAGAGCCCTCGCGCAAGGCGCAGGATTCGGGTTGCGCCTTTCGACCCCGGTTGGCCCCATCGCGCTGGACGTCGCCCGACCGGTCAACGTGCGAGACCCGGGTGCCGATGACTTCCTCCTTCACTTCGCGGTTGGCGTATTTTGATGCGGATCTGGAGTGATGCAACGCACCTTGCCAAAGTTCTTGGAGTTATCTTCCGGAAGGCGTACTTTTCGGGTACGCTCATTTCGTCATGAAGTCTGCAATCCACGACCACCGGCGTTCCCCGCGCGTACGGGTGGCGCGCATTCGGATCGGGCTTCAGCAAGCCGACCTGACATTGGAGGGGAACATCTCTTCGGGTGGGGTCGGTTTCGAGATCCCTTCGGCACATCGGGTGCACATCGGCGACCCCATCACCGTCGCAATGTCGATCCCGGAGCTGTCCGAGCCGGTAGCGCTTTCGGCCATGATCTGTCACGTCCAGCATCGGGCGTTGGTGGGTCGGCAGTACGTCGGCGCTCGCTTCACTGGAAACGACGAGCTGGTCCTCAATCCGTTGGACCGCTTCGTGGAAGAGTCGGCTCTCTTGTCCACTGCCCGCCCCGTCTGAGCGGCCCCTTCCCCCTGAACACGAGGTCCCGATGAGCGACCTCTTCCGTCGGACCTTTTGCGAAGAAGCCGCGCGCTTGGGCTTGGTCCGCCATGCGACGCTGCTGGATGGTTTGACCGCGCACTACGATCTCTTGCTTCGATGGGCGCCCAGAATGAATCTGACGGCAATCACGGATCCCGAGGAAGCCGCGGTACTCCACGCCGTAGACTCGCTGCTTTTCGACCTGCTCCTGGACCCGACGGCGGACACCCTGGTCGACGTGGGGAGTGGGGCCGGCTTTCCCGGCATTCCTCTGGCCCTGGCACGACCGAAACTGAAGGTGACGCTGCTCGAGCCCCTCGGCAAGAGGACCTCCTTCCTGCGCGTGGTCGTGGCGCGGCTGAAGCTTTCCAACGTGAAGGTGGTCGACGGCCGGTTGGATCCCGGCCGAGCCCCACCCATTGCGCCGGTTTCCGTGGCCGTCTCCCGAGCTACCTTGAACCCATTGGAATGGGTCGAACGGTCCCCCATGGTCGCTTCGGGTTCGGTCTTGATGAGCGGAGGTCGGCAAGCCCCCGACGTGAAAGCCATCGAGGAGGTAGGAGCACGAGTCGGTTTGGTCCACGACATGCGCCGTACGTTCACTTTGAGGGGGGACGTCACCCGGGTGCTCGACCGACTGCGAACCGCTGGTTGACCCCCAAAGCGCCTGAACCTATCCGAGGCCCCGTGGGTGTGTTTGATTTTCTCAAGCCGAAGTCGGCCATCGAGAAGGCATCCAAGCAGCTTCGGGAACCGTATGCGCAGCCCGACTACCGCCAAGGGGCGATGGACAAACTGTTCGAGATCGGTACCGAAGATGCGTATCGAGAGCTTCTGAAGCGATTCACATTCAATGCGAACGGAGCCATTGCAGACGAATCGGAGAAGCGTACGCTGGTGGACCGACTGGTGGAGGTCGGAGATTCGACGGTGGCTCCACTCAAGGATTACATTCGGACCGAGAAGGCCATCACGTTCCCCATCCAGGCGCTTCAGCGGATCCTGCCAAAGGACGACTGCGATGCCTTCCTGACCGAAGCGCTCCAGAGCCTGGAGCCCCAGGATCACCGGTCGAGCCAGGCCAAGGTCACCCTGATGGTGGCCCTGGCGGAGACCTTGCCTCGCCACCGAGCGACGGTCTTTGTGCCTTACTTGGACGACCATTCCGACGATGTACAGTTTCAGGCCATCGAAGCCTTGGAGCGGTTGGCCGAACCCGACACCAAGGCGGAGTTGATCCGGGTCTGCCTGGGCGAACAGCTGCATGCCCCGCGCATCAAGCGACGGGCGGCCAAAGCGCTTTCCGAGCTGGGTTTCGTGGTCAAAGACAAATACGAAGCCTTCGATTCGGAACTCAAAGGGGAGTGGGGTCTCGACAGGAAAGGTGTCTTGACGAAGAAGCACTCCGGTTGAGCCGAGAATATCGCCACGTCCTGGGCCGCGAACGTCTGGACCGACTGGTTGCGCGAGCTTTCGATATGAGTCGACGGACGGCCCGAACGGAGATTTCACGGGGAACGGTTTTCGTGAACGGACGGCGGTGCCAAATCTCGTCGCGGTGGGTGCTACCGGGCACGGTGGTCCGATGGGACTTGGAAGATGGACGGGAACCTCAGCCCCTCCGGCTGAGATTCCTCTACGAAAACGATGAGGTCTGGGTCGTGGACAAGCCGCCCGGCATCCACGTCAACCGCACCCAAACCACTTCGCGGCTCAGCGTGGCGGAGCGCCTGGGAAGCCACGCCCGCGTCGTACACCGACTGGACCTCGAAACCTCGGGCGTGCTGCTCGTCGCCAAGACGTTGTCGGCTGCCCACAGGCTTTCGAAGCTCTTTCAGCTCCGCCAGGTGCGCAAGGAATACGCGGCTCTGTGCGTCCTGTCGGCACGGCACCAGCTGACTTCAGGTGACGTCACCTGTCGGCAGCCCTTGGGTCCGGATCCTCGTCGGCCCCGAGCGTGGTCGGTCCGGGCCGATGGCAAGGCGTCCGTCACGACCCTCAAGCTCCTGGGTCGGTGCGGGGATCTCGCATTGGTAGAAGCTCGGCCCGAAACCGGACGCACGCATCAGATTCGGCTGCATGCCCAGGCGTTGGGGGCGTCGGTTTGGGGCGACCTGCTTTATGGGGGGCATGCGACGGTGCGGGCGGGCGCGCGGGTGCTGACGGCGCCACGGGTGATGCTCCACGCCCGGCGCCTGTCCTTCACGCTGGACGGTGAGGAGCACGCCTACACCTCGCCGTGGCCCTCGGATTTTCTCGAGGGGATGCGACTCACCAACCCGCCGGCAGAAAGCTGGACAGATTGAGGAAGCCTTCCGGCTCCGAAGGCTCGGGTGCCGGTGCGGGCTCGGGTTTTTCACCAGGCATCAGCAAGCGAAACGGCAGACGGCTGACCGGCACGGTGAAGCTGATGGTCCGCTCCTCTTCAGGGGGCGGAAACTTCCAACTTCGTCCGACGGAAGCCAGGCAGGCGCGGAGGTTTCTCGCGCCTCTAAGAGACGTATCGGCTTTGGAGCGGGACACACGACCGATTTTGTCTACGACCAAAGTCAGTTCGCTCTGGCCGGTTTGTCCAGGGTACTCATCGAGGTACTTGGCGTTGCACTGGTCGATGGCCGGGCCCGATTCGTTGATCATCTTCACGATCTGGATCTTGACCTTCAACATCGGGTCCGCAGGCGGCTCTGCCAAGAGCATCAGCACGAAGGTGACCCACATGCATCGAATGCTAGCCAGGATGCTCGGGCTTCGCCAGAGGGGTGCGATCGCGCCGAATCCTCGGCGTTTGCCCGGAGAAGCCGTATCATTTCGACATGAGGCTCATTGCAGTGCTCACAGCCCTGGCCCTGTCGAGCCAGCCCCAGACGGAGAAGGTGTACTCGTTTCGAGCATTGATCGAGCTCGAAAAGAGTTCGACCGTTTCCGACGAGGTGAAGGTCGCCGAGTGGCAGGCCTTTGTCGAACGGACCGAAAAGCAGCTTGCATACGCTCGTCGGGCGGTGGGGCGCTGGCAAGATGCGGCCAAAAAACGCGTGCTCGATCTGGCATTGACCCTCGAAAGTAACCCGACGTCGGAGCCGACAGAGAAGGAGGCAGCTTGGCGACGGGTTGCTGCGGCCTTTTCGGAAACGTCACCCGACGGAAGACGCGCGGCCGAACGAGCGAGCCACTGGCACGGGGTTCGGACGGCGGATCTCGCCCAGAATGCCCGACGGGTGGAGGACGAGGGACAGAGCAAAGTGGCTCGAATCTCGGCTTGGCAAAAGGTGGTTGCCTACGCCGAGCGCGGTCCTACGAGGGACATGGCGCGAAGGCGGATCCAAGCGCTTCAGGAGCAGTTGATGAGGGAGGCGGAAGCGCTCGATGCGGTGGAGCAGGTGGATGCCGAGACCAAGCTACAAGCATGGCGGGCAGTCCTCGACGGGGCGCCGAGCCGGGAGCAAATCGCCAGGGCGCGGGCTCGGATCGCGGCGCTGTCGCCTCAGTGACGCCCACCCTCCCGGGCGGAAGCCAAGAGGTGCCGAGTTCGCGGATTCGGGTCCAGCTCCACCGCGGTCTCCAAGGCTTCGATGGCTTGCATGCGGTCACCCCGCAGCAACGCGACCTCGCCTTGTCGAACCAACATCTCGGCCGCGTATTGGCGCTCGGTCCGGTCGAAGAGTTGCCGGCGGTAGGTCGCGCGGGACCCGGTATCCTTGACGGCTTCGTATGCCTCATCGATCCGCGCTCTCAGCTGCCGCACCAGATCCTTGGTTTCGGTCCCCGCATTCCGGTAGTCGTCGTCTGCGTATGCATTCTTCGCTCTGGTCCAAGCGTCCTCGTACGTCCGGTGGTGCGAGGACCAGTGCACGCCCAATACCTCGAAATGATTGGCGGCTCGGAGACGGTCGAGCTCCTGGTTGAGTTCGGACCACTGCTTCGCGGCAGCGTTGGGTTTGGAGGCCACCGTGGCTTCGGCATCCTTGAACGTGAGTGCACCCAAGGCCACACACTCCAAGAGAAGGCGTTGCGAGCCCAATCTTCCCAGGGGGCTTCCCGTAATCGTGTCGTGTACCGTCTTCTGACCGTCGACCTGCAGCTCGAGGAACCGAAGCTCTTTCGGCTGGAGAAGCAGCTGGGACGCCTGGTGCTCGAGGTTTTGATGGACGAGGACATTCTGCATGGAGCCAGACAAAAGGCGGTCCACGTCTCCGGATGACATGGATTCGAGGACTCCTCGAATGTAGCGAGCAAGGACCGAAAGGCTCTTCGTGATCACGAGGTCCGCATCACCTGGGGGTTCTCGCCAAGGGGACCAGCGGTATTCACCGGAACTCCACTGAAAAGAGGAGCCAACCTTGAGCCGCGTCTGTTCCCGCAAGGCTCCGATCAGCTCTCCACGTTTGATGAAGCCCAGGAGGACCAGCATCTTCCCCAGAAGCCGATGGCTTCCTTTACTACGTTCCAATGCCTCTCGGAGGTGAGCTTCATTGACCCGCTTCTGCACCACCAAGAGTCGGCCAAGGCTCGACCCCTCGTCGAACGGGGTGGCTTGAACGAACGCGACATCACCCTGGTGGAAGAAGATGGAACGTCGCTCCCTCTCGGTGCTCACATCGAGCACCCCGGTCCATCGATGTCGAGCAACGAACTCGAAGAGCTGGATCATGGAGGTCTCGGACAGCTGATGCGGATTCGAGAGTCGATGTCGTTCGAGCTGAACCAGCCGCTCGATCGGCAAGGGAGGCTGCAGTTTCCCGCTGAATGACGGGATGTCATCGGTTGGTTTTCGGGGCGCTTGAAGGTCCGCCGTATCGGCTGCTTTTGCCACCTGAGCCAGGCTTTCGCTCAGGAGGACGTATGCCCGCTGGGGTTCGACGAACGAAAAGCCGACGCGGCCCGCGTTCGAGAAGACAACATCCGCGGAGAGCGGTCGACCGACCGGCATCGAACCCACGACGAACCTAAGCTCCACACGCTGACGCAACTCCATCGGCTCCGATTCCACGAACAGACCACCGTTCTTCACGTTGACGTCCAATTCATGGCGGAGGTCTTTCATGCGTTGAAAGCGAACGATCTCTCCTTCCAGTCGCGGGACCTGGGGTGGGGCGCGGTCGTCTTCGGTGGTGCCCCGCGCGCCGCGAGGCGACTCGGCGGAGCTCGTTGGATCGAGGTCCTGAGTCGACGGCGTTGCGAGGCCGATCGGTTCGAGGATGGGGAGAAGCCGGTCCGTGAACCGCGGCAAAAGGTCGGCCAGCGGCGAGGGGTCAGGGATCTGAATGGCCGTGAAGTCTTCGCGTCGTTCCAGGATGCGGGCATCCATGGTCTGGGCATGCCGTTCCAGCTCCACCTCCAGGTGGACGACATCGCCGGGCTGTCCGTAGCCCCCCGAAACGAGCAGCCGGTCGCCCTTCAGGGCCTGCAGGTACAGCGACAGGAGAAGAGCCGGATGCTCCACCCTGAGACGACCGCTCGGAGACAGGTCGAATCCCGCCTTCTCGGACCCTTCGACGGTACGCAAGGCCGGAACGACCGGAAGATCTTGGCTCGGGGCAGGGCTTGGGTCCGAGCTTCGAGCACCCACTTTGGGGTCCGCCCGGAGAAGGGAGGACGCCGGCGATGAAGTGTGGGCTTCCGCGACGGTTTCTTCGTCGTCGGGAAGGTCCGTCGTGGCGGGTCCGACTTCCCGCAGGTCCGGAGATGCATCTACGTCGTCGGTAGTTGACGCGGATTCTGCGTCTCGGCCGAGCACCTTTGCGACCATGCGTTCGAGCTGGCTCCGACGCGCGTCGTCAAGGTCCGTGAGCTGAAGACCGAGCAAGTCACCCTGCACGAAGACTGCGACCGCTCCCAGCGTCAGGAGTTGGTCGGTGCCGGGTGCGGAGAGCTGCAGGCGAAGCCTTTCGTTGAGCTGCACGGCCCGTTCCGACCGTGCGAAGGCTCGGCCGTGTCGAAGATTCTGCTCGACCTCGGCGACGAAGTGCTCGGGATCCGAAAACGTCAGCACGGAGGCGGATGTCAGGACCGCTCGGGTGGTGTTCGGGGAACCCAGCATCACGACAGGTGTAGGCTTGCACCCATCCTGCGGCGGCGGCAAGGCTGCCGCCGTGTCCGGCCCCCCATCCGCCGCGAACCCTCCCGGTGACCTGGCTTCGTTCCGGCAGCCGGGCAAAGCGACGGACTGTACCGAAGCATCCTTTCAGGTGTGGACCCCGCAAGGATCGCTGGGGCTTCACGTTCCATCGTTCGGATACGGATTGGGCTTCGGAATTGTGGTGTTCTTGACGTGGACCGTCATCTTCCGCATCGGAGCGGCCGCTCTTCGGCTTGCGCTTTTTCTGGTGGTGTTGGGTCTCCTCGGTCTAACCTGTGCGTTCGGTGCGTAGGCACCCGAGCCCTCCGGGGCCCCGAACAAACTGGGTCAACCGGTCGGTCGCGAACGCCACCGTCGGTGCAACCCTGCTGACGAAAATGGCGACATCGAAGAACAAAGGACTCGAGTCCACGCTGGTCGCTCTCTTGCGCCATGATGACGAGCTGCGGCGGATCGCCTCGGCGGTGGTCATCGGGGAAGCGGACTTCTACTCGAAGGAAGTCGTCGAGGGACTGCGTCGACAGCTGAAGGATGGAATCAGTTCGGTGCGGCGTCATGCGGCAGAGGCTTTGGGGCGTCTGGCTCCGGACAGCCTCGCCCATGACCTTCAGCCGCTGATCGTCGACGTGGATCCAGAGGTGCGGGAACAGGTCCGGCAGATCCTCGCGACGGCCAAGAATATTGGGCCCTCCGACCTCCAAGCGATGTTGGATGCCAAGGACGACAAGGAGCGATTGGGCGCCGTCGCGGTCCTCTGCTCAAGAGCCGACCAAGATTCTCTCGAGCTTATAGGCCGGCACTTGCCCCATGCCAGTATCAAGGTTCTGGATGCCCTTCATGCGACGCTGCCAGAGGCCTTGCGTCGTACCACCTCGGAAGCTCGAGAGGCTTTCTTGGAGTCGGTTCGTCATCACGTGGAGCCCACCCGGTTGGACGAACGTCCCGCGTTGGCCGAGGCGTTGAGCGACATCCTGGCCGGTGTCGACCATGACATCGTGGTTCGTTTGCTCATGAGCTGGTGCGTGAAATGCAAGCAACCCGACGCGAGAGCGGCCGCTGCGGCTGGGCTCCGGCGCCTCACATCGGTGAGGAAGCTGACCTCGCGCCAGTACGAAGGTCTCCTCGAAATCGTGGAATCGCCGGAGACCCCCGAATCGGTGGTGGGGCCGGTGGCGGAAGCGCTGGTGCAGGCAGACCTGCCGATGGCGTTCGAATCCCGGGTTCGCAAGCTGACCACAGCCCAAGCGCGGCCGATCCGTTCGTTTGCGATTGGGGCCCTCGGCGTCTTGGACAGTGCGCCAGCCGCCAGGGCGCTCGCGACGGTGGTGGCCGAGGGTGAACCGTCGGACCGAAAGCAGGCCTTACAAGCGGCTGTTCAGACCCCCAACGGCCGGACCGCTTTGGCCCGCCTTCTCGGTTCGCTCCAGGACGAGGAGTTGGTAGAGGCCATCGCGCACGCTCTTCGGACCACCGATGAGCCGCTGGTTCCGGCGACCATTCAACAGCTCGAGCAGGCCGCGCTGGAGGCTTCCGCCGGCGTGAGTCGGATCATCTTGTCCTTGCTCAAGCAGGTTGGAGGAGAGAGCGCAGGTCGGGTCCAGGGAAGCCTCGAAGAACGGGCCAAGAAGCTGAAGAACCGAGGAGAGTACGCGGAAGCGACAAAGCTCTACGAACGTGTCGTCGCCGGCACGGACGACCCTGGCGCCCGTTTTGAACTCGGGGTGTGTCAGCTCGCGATGAGCAAAAAAGTATTGTCTCGCGGGGCCAAGCAAGACCCCGCGGTGCTGACGTTTGCGCAGCTCGCCCGTCGCCGAGACTTCCCGACCCTCGATCGGCTTGTTGCAGAGCCCGACCTTTCCCCGGAGGCGCTTTTCTTCTTGGGCTTCAGCTTGGCGGAAGGGCAGGGAGATGCTCAAAACCTGGGGGGAGACATCTTGAGTCATCTGGCGGAGTCCGACCAAGGTCCGATGGGCCGGCGGGCCAAAAACAAACTGGTAACCATGGGATGGTTGGAGTGACCGCACCTGACGTCAGCTACGTGGATCTGCATCGAGTGAGCGGCAGCCCACTTCGGGTGGAACACATTCGAGGTCGTGCTTGGCGAGTCAACGATGGTGGGAGACTCACGAATCTCGATGAAGGCGAGAGCCTGGAGGTGGGAGATACGGTCGCGGTCTCTGCGGAAGGAGAACTCCAAGCCGAAGGCCTCACGCTCCCCGGCGGACGGAGAGGCAAGACGCATTCTCTCGTCGCGACCAGCGCGTTTCGATCTTCGCCATCACGTGCCGACGTACCAAAGCTCCTTCGACAGTTGGCTCAGATCGAGCAGGAGATCGCGGGCCAGGGAAGCGCCGACCCACTCGCCGCAGCCCAGTCGCCCCCACGGACGCCCCACGAGCAGGCGCAGGCTTCCGAGTTTGCCCGGTCCAACCTATCGATCCCTGCCGCCCGCTTGCTGTCAGAGGCGCTGGCGCGAGAACTTCGGGTGCTGGTCTTGTTCGTTTCAGACGAGACGGCCTTCGTGGCGATGGAAGACGTGACAGTCTGGCGGCTTCGGCGCGTGATGGAGGCACTGGAGCGTCCCGTTCACACCCACTTGGTGACGTCGACCGACATGAGTGCTCTGCTGGAAAAGGTCTACGGGGCTGGCCTGCCTGCACCGGCATGACCCGAGTCCGTGGTGCTCCGGGTATCGATCCAAATCGCCGATTGCTCGCTTTCGAAGACGGGAGTCTCATCCTGAAAAAAGCGAAACGCGTATCGAGCGAACATGCGGGGTCCAACTCTCCGCACGGAACGGCCGGTGGTTTCCAGGACCATCGGCGACTCCACGTGGGCGATTCGGCGAAATCGCGCATCATGGATGCGCACTCCGTAACCGGTCCATCCGTCCCGATGCCGAAGGCCCTCGAACGTGTACACGTGTACGTAGCCCATGATGCCGGTCATGTGGATCATGAGGCCCGCGGACACATGCCTCGGATGAAGTACGGGGTGGGCGCGCTGCGTCGAGGTGATGGGAAGGTCGGGGCTCGTGGGCATTCGCGCGACCAGGCGCCGGGCGGGCCGGTCGACCTCCAGGATTGCGTCGAGCAACAAGCCTTCCGGACCATAGGGACAATCGGCGACCAGTCGGTGATCCAGCGGCACGGGTGTCGGTCTATACCCATGAAGAGGCACTCGGAAACCGTGTAGCCTGAATTGTTCGACGCTCGCTCACAAACATGAAACACCGACGTTCTGTGGACGGCTTAAACCGAAGAGTTCACGCGATCGCCGGCAAAGGTGGAGTAGGCCGGACAACCGTCGCTTGTGGGCTCGCGTGGGCTTTCGCGGAGCTCGGCTACCGTACCCTTCTTCTGGAGGTCGATGCCCCCGATTCGGTGGCTTCTCGGTTCAATGTGGTTCCATCGCGGGACGAGCCTCGCGAGATTTTCAACAATCTGTGGTACTGCAACATGACGCCAGAGGGTTCTTTGCGGGAGTACGCCCTCCTCATCCTGCGCTTTCGTACGCTCTACAACCTGGTGTTCGAAAATCGACTGGTGAAGTACCTGTTGCGGTCCATCCCATCGCTCGGGGCGTTCACGATGGCTGGCAAGTTTTGGTACCACACCGACCAACGCGACGAGGCACGGAGAGCTCCAAGATTCGACCGGATCGTGGTGGACCTTCCGGCAACGGGGCACGCGGTGACCTTTCTGGGCGTCTCTCGAGTGGTTGCCGACCTTTCCCCCGCCGGCCGCATGAAGAGGGAAGCCGAGCGCATGGCTCGAATGATCGAGGACAAAGAGTCATGCCTTCACATCGTCGCGCGGGCGGAGGAGATGCCGATCAATGAAGCCTTGGAGCTGGAACGAGCAGCTCGCGAACGACTCCGGATGCAGTTGGGGGTGGTGTTCATGAATCGGACTTCCCCCCCGGTGCTGACCGATTCCGAAGCGGCATTTATCGAGGGACTCGATGAGCCACTCGTCGACCCCATCTTGCGGCCGGTCCGAACCAGGATTCACAGAGACCGCTTGGCTCGAGCCCAGGTGGCGCGACACCGTCAGGCCAGTCAACTACCGGTGATCGAGATACCGGAACTGGAAGATCTCAAGGTCGGGCGCGAGGGAGCCACCTTGTTCGCGAGTCACCTCTTCCCGCATCTGGAGCGTGTCGCTTCCGAACCCACCCCCGACCCGGTGGACGGTCGATTCCTGATGGGTGCTCGCGCCGCAGGCGGGCCTGCATGACGATGAACGATGGACTCGAAGAAATCTTGAGCCAAGGCCGGTGCATCGTGTGCGTGGGGCCGGGCGGGGTCGGGAAGACGTCGACCGCAGGTGCTCTTGCAGTAGAATGTGCTTCGCGGTCATATCGAACGATCGTGCTGACGATCGACCCAGCTCGACGTTTGGCTAACGCCCTTGGTTTGCCAGAGATCGGCAACCTGGAGAAGACCATCGAGCCGGAGGCCTTTTCCGTGCACGGCTTGGAACCCCCCCAGGGTCGCCTCTCGGCCATGATGTTGGATATCAAGGAAGCCTGGGACGACGTGGTGCAGCGGTATCATCCGGATCCCAGCCGGAGGGAGCAGCTCTTCGAGAACCCGATGTACCAAGCGCTTTCCACCGCATTGGCCGGTTCCCAGGAGTACATGGCGATGGAGAAGCTGTATCAGCTTTCGGTCAGAGAGGAGGACCGTCTCGACCGAATCGTTTTGGATACTCCTCCCGCGAACCACGCCGTGGATTTTCTCGACGCACCGAATCGCATCATCGGTGCTTTGAGCAATGATGCCACGAAATGGTTCCTGCAGCCGTTTCGGCAGGCCGGACCCAAAACGATGTCTCGTCGTCTTTTGGATGCAGGGTCTGGGTTTTTTGTTCGGACCATTTCACGACTGACCGGAACCGAGCTCCTGGAACAGTTGGCCGTTTTGCTAGAAGGTTTTCAAGCGATGTTGGACGGTTTTGAGGCCCGGGCTGAAGCCGTGCAGGCGTTGTTGTCCTCGGAAGAGACGAGGTTTATCGTCGTTTCCGGATCGGATTCTGAAGGTCTCAAGAACGCTACTGCTTTTGCACGGAAGCTCCACGAACGAGGCGCACGACTGAGCGCGATGATCCTGAACCGCGGGCATCTGGGTGTTTCCGAGGTGCCATCGGGCGCTGAAGCGGCTTTGAGGGCGCGTCTATCCGACGCTGGTTGGTCTTCCGATAGGGTGGAGCGAGTCCTCGAGATCGCCGCCGTCGAGCAAAGGAAAGCGGAGGAAGAAGCGGAACGTGCACGGGAGGTCTCCGATGCCTTCGGGATACCAGTCTTACGAGTGCCGGAGCTTCCCCGGGACGTGGCAGACTTGGGGGGATTGGCCGACATTCGTGGATACCTGGTGCCGGGAGCGCCGATTTCGCCACCTGCTCTGAAGGCGGAAGAGGAAGCGCGCGGCGCGTAGCGATGGGGTCCAGGGCCAGGGGCTGCTAGAATCACTCGGGTGAAGCGTCGAAACGCGTATTGGAGGCTCGCGATCGGTTTGCTCATTCCGGCCTGCGCATCCGGTCCACGCCCCTCGACCGTGAAGATGGAGCCGCTGGTGGTCAGGTCCGAGACGGACCCTCTGACCGGCCTCGACGCATACGACGCCGCGGACTTGCTCCAGCTCGGAAACGAGCAGTTCTCAGCTGAAGCGTATGCACGGGCGGTGACGCTCTTCGAACGACTGGTGGCCGACTTCCCCGGGTCTGAGCATGTCCCAGCAGCGCTCTACAATGGAGGACTTGCTTTCGAAAAGATGGGGAAATGGGGCGAAGCCGCCCGGAGCTTTTCGGCCGTCGTCGATGCTCACCCTGAGAGTTCGAGCCACAAAGACGCCTTCTTCCGCCTCGCGTTTTCCTACTCAAAGCAGGGGCGTTGGCAAGACGTCCTTCGGACTTTTCGCGGAGTTCGGGAGGCGTATCAGCTCGGTCCGTTGGAAGAGCTCGAGACCCGCAACGGCATCGGTGTCGCGTTGTTCATGAATGAAGAATACGCCGAGGCCGAATCGGAATTTCGACGATCGATTTCTTTCTATGAGTCATTATCCGAAGATCAATATGTTCCTGCCGAGTATTTTGTGGGTCAGAGCAGGTATTACCTCGGCGAGATCTACGCCCGGTTGTTCGAACAGAGAGGCTTTACGCAGCCGCTCGAGAACGAAGACCAATGGGTGGAAAAGATCGGCGACGAGCTCGAAGAGAAATGCAGATTGCTCCTTCGGGCTCAGACGAACCTGATTCGGGCCATTCGGGTGGGTCATGGTGGGTGGGCCACCGCGGCCGGCTATCGAATCGGTAGCCTCTACGAGACGCTTTATGACCAGCTTCTGGAGGTACCGGTGCCGGCGTCGCTCTCCGATGAGGCAAGAAAAGCATACACCGAAGAACTCAGAAAAAGAGTGGCGGTCCTCATCGTGAAGGCCATAAAGGTCTACGAAATGTCTGTGGAGATGGCCGAGAGGGTCGGTGAAAAGAACGAATGGGTTCAGCGTGCAAATGCTTCTTTGGATCGGATGAAGCAGCTGTACGAGACTCAACTGCTCGATGGATAACCCGTCAGCCCACCTCCAGAACGACTTTTCCGAACTGCTCGCTCCTTTCCAGCACCATCTGAGCATCGGCGACCTCTGCGAGCGGAAAGCGGTGACTGATGACCGGCGTCAACTGGCTCGAGAGAAACCACGGCCAGACTTTGGAGCGGACCGCATCACGAATCCGACGTTTGTCCTGAAGAGACCGTGCTCTCAAGGTGGAACCGGTGAGCCAAAGCCGCTGGCTCATGACCTCGAAGAGGTCCAGTTCGGCACGACGGCCCCGAAGAAAAGCGATATTCACGTGTCGGCCGCCGCGACGAAGCAGACTCAAGTTTCGGGCCAGGTAGTCGCCTCCTACCATGTCCAATACGACATCGAATGGACGGGCCTCGCCGAAATGGTCTCGGAACGCCTGAACGAAGTCTTGAGTCCGATAGTTCACCGCCAGCTCCGCTCCCAGAGCCCGGCATTTCTCCGCTCGAACGTCGTCACCGGCCGTCACCGCTACTGGGTTGCCAGACATCGAAGCCAGTTGAATTGCAGTGGTCCCGATGCCCGACGCTCCGCCATGAACCAGCAAGCGTTCTCCAGGAATCAGTCGAGCGGATTCGAAGAGATTGGTGAACACCGTGAAGACCGTCTCCGGCAG
Source organism: Myxococcota bacterium (assembly GCA_050331295.1). Taxonomy (GTDB): domain Bacteria; phylum Myxococcota; class Kuafuiibacteriia; order Kuafuiibacteriales; family Kuafuiibacteriaceae; genus Kuafuiihalomonas. The sequence goes on from JBHJGZ010000004.1 coordinate 35,995, forward strand.
GGCTGCGGCTTCCAGAAGGTCCAGCGTCGATTCAACGGGCAACAGCTGTCCGGCCGGGGCGACACACCATTCGGCGTACCCTCCACCGCTCACCAGAGCGGCGACCTCGTCCCCTACTGCCCATTCCCATACCGCGGTTCCCAGACCCTCGATCACACCGGAGACCTCGAGACCGGGTACATCCGTTGCGCCAGACGGAGGAGGATAGAGTCCGGCCCGTTGAAGAAGGTCTGGTCGGTTGACCCCGGCGCCTCTGACCTTGATCAAGACTTCATTTTCACCGGGCTCGGGGAACGGCCGCTGGGCGAGCCGGATGACCTCGGGCCCTCCGGCTCCCGTGTATTCGACCGCCCGCACCTCAGTACGCCTTGGCCCAGATCACGCGCTGTTGGGAAGGCGCTCCAGTGATGACGCACCGACCTGATTCGGCTTCGAAGCCCTGTCCGTCCAGCGGTATGCACCGAATCGTGGCGCCGAGGTCCGCTTTGACCTTGGCCTCGGTTTCACGGGTCCCGTCCCAGTGCGCGAAAGCGAACTTGCCGTTGTTCATCGCTTCTCGGAACGACTCCTCGTCGTCCACCCGGAGAATGTTGGCATCCCGGAAGGATGTGGCCTTCTGCAAGAGCTCCTTCTGCATCGCGTCGAGCTGAGTTCGGGCGAACTCGACGGCCCTGTCCATCGGAGCGCTGCCTTTCTCATGCTGGTCACGACGCTTGAACTCCAGTTGATTATTCTGCAGGTCGCGTGGGCCGAGTCCGTATCGGATGGGCACGCCTTCCCGTTCGTATCGATAGAACTTGGGCCCCGGGGCCCCGTCACTTTCGTCGAACTTCGCGCTGACACCGGCGGTTTCGAGGTCCGCGGCCAGCTTCCGACCGGCGGTGCGAACGCGGTCGTTTTCCGCTTCGTCCTTTCGGAAGAAAGGCACGATGACGACCTGGAGCGGTGCGAGTTTGGGAGGAAGGACCAGACCTTCGTCGTCTGAATGGGTCATGATCAGACCCCCGATCAGTCGAGTTGAAACGCCCCAGCTCGTTTGCCAGACATATTCGAGTTCACCGGCCTGGTTCTGAAATTTCACGTCGAAGGCGCGGCCGAAATTCTGTCCGAGGTCGTGAGACGTACCCGCCTGAAGGGCTTTGCCGTCCTGCATCATCGCTTCGATGCAGAAGCTCGCGAGGGCTCCGGCGAATTTCTCGCTTTCCGTCTTCTGTCCCTTGATGACGGGCATCGCCATCCACGATTCTGCGAAGTCTGCGTACACATCCAACATGCGAAGGACCTCTTCACGAGCCTCCTCGTGGGTCGCGTGAGCGGTGTGACCCTCCTGCCAGAGAAACTCACTCGTCCGGAGGAACATGCGGGTCCGAAGCTCCCACCGGATGATGTTGGCCCACTGATTCAACAGAAGCGGGAGGTCGCGCCACGACTGGATCCATTGGGAAAAAAAATGTCCGATGACGGTTTCGGAGGTAGGCCGAATCACATACGGCTCGTCCAGCTGTTCACCTCCGGCTACGGTGACCACGGCGAGTTCGGGAGAAAAGCCTTCGACGTGTTCGGCCTCCTTTTCCAAGAAGCGCATCGGTATCAGCACGGGAAAGTAGGCGTTTCGGTGCCCCGTGGCTTTGAACCGTCGGTCCAGCTCGCCCTGAATCTTTTCCCATATGGCGTACCCATTGGGTTTGATCACCATGCAGCCCTTCACGATTCCGGCCACCTCGGCCAACTGTCCCTCCCGAATGATGTCTTGGTACCAATCGGGATAGCTTTCGGAGCGAGGTGTGATCCGGGCTAGGTCTTTGTCCTTCTTCGTCGCCGAGCTCTTGTCCTGAGGCGCCACCGAACCCCGGTAGATCGGCTGTGCACCGGCGGCAACCGCCGGCCGGAGAGGCGTTTGAGTATTCATGAGCCCGACCGAACGGCCGATGGGTCGAAACCGCGAGGCTCGCATGGATTGGGAAACGGTGGTAGGTCGAGGGGCATGAGGGGGAGTCGCTGGATCGTTGTTTGGTGGGTCGCGACGGCCCCTGGATTGAGCTTTGCGCAGGTCGGTGCACCCTCCGGTACGGACACCTCAACCGCTTCCTCCCCCGCCACCCGCAGCAGTCCAGAAGCGGATGGGTCAATCGAGAGGCTTCAACAGGAGATCGACCTCATCACCAGCGAGATCGAAAACGCCAACCTCGAAGTGGACCTCCTCAAGGATACGGCTCTGAGCGGGGAAGTGGGACGAACACATGGTGTGATCATGCACCAGAACGCGTTGGGCGCAGGCTTTCGCCTGGAGCGCATCCAGTACGTGTTGGACGGGAAAACTCTTCTCGACAAGAGGACTGAGGAGTTCGACCTTCGTCGTAACAAGCTGCTCCCGATTTATACCGGTTTCATGAGCCCGGGCGAACACCTGGTCGAAGTCGAGGCGGCGGTGCGAAGTGGAACGTACGGGTTGTTCACCTATGTCGAAGGCTACGAGTTCAGCGTGCGTTCACGGTACATCCTGAAGATCCGAGAGGGTCGCCAGAACCGGTTGGACGTGGTGTTCTTCCAAAAGGACGACATCAGTCTGCCAGTGCAAGAGAGGCTTCAGATCCGGTACGATTTGGAAGTGAAGGCCGGCTTGCCACTGCCGCCGGAGGATGGCGGACCGGCGCAAACACCGACGAGAATCCGCTCCCAACTCACCGAAGCCCCCTAATTCCCTGTCCAGTAGACTCGGACCCTCGACCATGAGAGGTGCTCCGCATGGTCCTTGGAGGCGAGGAGGCGGCTGTCGTCCATCGCCGGGCACGGGCGCGGGAAGCCCAGTCCGCGGAGAAGGCGGAGCGAACTCAAGACCGGATCGGCAACATTCGGCTGATTCTCGCACTGCTGGCGGTGGGGCTCTTGCTGTTGCCCCTGGTCACGCGCGATGCCGGCCCATGGTGGGGCCTGGTCCCGCTCTTCTTCGGGTTTCTGGCTTTGGCCAAACTCCAGGATCGAGCGGCGGACCGGGCGAGGAGTCATCGCGCGAAGGAACGCTTCTTTTCGGAGGGGTTGGCTCGGTTCGATGAGGACTGGAGAAAGCTCGAAGATACGGGAGAAGACGTCCGGTCGCCCTGGTCGAAAACGATGCACTTTGCCGATGACCTGGACCTGTTCGGCGATGCTTCGCTGTTTCAGTTGACCAGTCGGGCTCGGACAGCGCGCGGTCGCCGCACGCTGGCTCGATGGATGGCGGAACCGGCCTCGGCCGAGGAGGTTCGGGCGCGGCAGGACGCCGCGCGCACGCTGGCGGAACAAGTGGAGGACCGGGCCGCCCTGTATGCGGCAGCAGCGGGTGAAAAGCAGGAGATTCTGGACGACGCTGAGCTCCAAGACTGGGCCACGAAGCTGGAGCCGATGCCCATGCAGCCTTTGTTGAAGGTGTTGGGTGTCCTCTTGCCGGTGACCCTCCTGACGACGGTGCTGGTCTACCAGTTCGGGGGACCTGGTCAGCCGATGGCCGTGGCCATCGTCCTACAGCTGTCGATTCTCTACGCGCTTCGACGATGGGTAGGACCACGAGTCGCTGTCTTGAGTGGACCCGAGCGCGCGCTTCGGCGAGCCGGTCGTTTGGTTCGATGGGTGGAGGGACTCGAAGCGGACGATCCGTGGCTTCAGAAGCGACGGACGCCGCTCACGCAGCCCACGTCTGCTTCGAAGGAAATCGATCGGCTCGAGGCACTCGTAAACCTGTTGGATGCGCGCCTCAACGTCATTTTCGCCCTCACCGTTGGTCCAGCTCTGATGTGGGACCTCAACATCGTGCTTCGGGCGGAAGCCTGGCGGCGCCGCAACGGTCCCAAAATCCAGCTGTGGTTCGAGGCAGCCGGAGACCTCGAAGCGATCAGCTCCGTTGCCGCGCTGGCATTCGAGCGACCTGACTATGCCTGGCCAGTGCTCTCCCCGGAAGCGGGCCGCTTCGAAGCGGAAAGCCTTCAGCATCCACTCATCGACCGGTCGTCCGTGGTGTCCAACGATTTGGTGTTGGGAGGACCTGGTTCGGTGCTTCTTCTCAGTGGATCAAACATGAGCGGCAAGTCTACGCTGCTGCGTTCGGTGGGCCTTGCCGTGGTCATGGCTCGTTCCGGCTTTCCGGTCGCGGCCCGTCGACTGGTCCTCAGTCCGTTCGTTTTGGCCAGTTCGGTTCGCGTGGTCGACAGTCTCGCCCAGGGAACGTCGCACTTCTATGCGGAGCTGAAACGGTTGAAGCATGTCGTCGACCTGGGAGAGTCGCACGGTCACAATCTCCTCTATCTTCTCGACGAAGTTCTTCACGGCACGAACAGTCGCGAGCGAATCATCGGGGCAGTTGCGGTGATTCGGTGGCTGTCCGCTCGAGGGGCTGTTGGTATCGTCACGACCCACGATCTCGGTTTGTCCCGTCTGGCCCACGAACTGCCCGCCGACCGCGTGGTCCATCGACACTTCTCGGACCGGGTAGACCAAGACCGCATCGCCTTCGACTATCGTTTGCGGGACGGTCCCATCCAGACGACGAACGCGCTTCGGCTGATGAAGGCGGTGGGTATCGATGTGGACTTCAATCTGGAAGAAGACACGCCAACGCTGCCCTGAACAGCCAGGTCGTGGGTTCGCGGGCCTCGAAGTCGGCTTGCCCCAGTCGGGTCAGCCACGGCGTGATGCAACCCTTTTGGTCGTCAGGAGCGGTCTGTCGGCGCTCGGACAGCCGTTCGGTCAGGTCGGAGGCCACGGCCGGATCTCCGCTGCGGGCATACCGGGCCAGGAGGTTCCGGAGAGCCGATACCGAGCCGGTCGACGTGGCCGGAACCGAGGGGCGTCGGCCGACCAACGTCGAACGCGGGTCGGCTCGTCCCGTTCGTGCTGGGGGAGAGAATCGTGGAGGGTTCGAAGTGGAAGGGTCCGGCTCGATGCCTGGAGGTCCGGTTTCCGGAGACCGGTCGGAACCCGACGACGGAGATGCATCTTTGGCCCCGCGGGCGACCCGAGCAACGACCACCGAGTCGCGAGAGGCCGCGCCGGAGACGGGCTCTTCGGTGACCGCCTGCGGGGACGACGGAGTTTTTCCGATGCCGTGAGTCGGGTCTGCGATCAGCTGCATCCCGAACAGGTGGAGCATGGCCGCGAGCACTGCAGCGAGGCTCAAACCGGAGGCGGTTCGGCCCCAGCGGCGAAAGGATCGGGGCGAGGGCCGAGTCGAAACAGCCGGGGTCGGCGTCCGCTTGTCGGCCGCACCCTTGTTTGGACCCTTTCGCGCCGTGGAGGAGGTCTGGGCCAACTGAATTCTAGCCACCGTCTTCGGCGCCGGCGCGACCGGCTTCAAAGCGCGTCGGATCCTTTCCAACATCTCGGCCTCGCGTTCCGGAAGCCACACCTTCAGAAACGCCGCCAGTTCGGCCTGGGACATGGCTCCCGATTCTCGGATCGCCGGTTCGAGGTCCGACAGGAAACTCTTGGCGCCGAGGTAGCGAGCGTTTGGATCCGAGGACAGTGCCTTCGCGACGATCGCGTCGAGTGAAGCCGGCAGCTCTGGATTCTTCGTACTCACCAATGGGGCTTCGATCCCGGTGGAGACGCCGATGGCATCTCCGAAAAGCCTCCGACCGGCGAGCATCTCCCATAGCATCACGCCCACTGCGTACAGGTCGCTTCGCCGATCGAGGGGCCGATCGAGAGTTCGTTCGGGAGCCTCGTAGCCGACCGCATACGGCCGGTCGTCGTCGTCGAAAGCGGCGTCGCCGAACCCGACGATCCTCGCGACTCCATCGAATCCGAGGACCAGTCGTTCGGGCGACAACTGTCCATGAACGAGGTCGCGGTCTTCCCCCTCGATCCGAAGCTCGTGAACATGAGTCAGAGCACCCAGGATCTGCTTGACCAGCGACAACGAAGCTTGAACCGGCAGAGTCCGACCTGGGTGACTGGTGTTCAGTTCCTCGAGGGTGATCCCAAAGATAAATTGGGCGGTGACGCAGAGGCGGCCGCTTTGAATGGAGGCCTCGAAGACCCGCTCGATGTGAGGATGTTCGATCCTGGATGCGACCAGAGCGTTCCGCATCAACGCTTGAGATATCGCGTGGTGGTCTCGAACCTGAGGAGCGATCGTTTTCAGCACCAAGAGTCGGTCATCACGCTCGCGATAGGCCAAATAGACACTGGCGCGAGAGCTCTCATGAAGTCGTTCGACGAGCCAAAACTCGCCGAGAAGGCAGGGCAACTTGTCGGACGGTCCCGACACCGACTCGAGTTTAAACCGCCGAAGGCTCCGGGAGAAAGGGCAGAGTGTTCAAAGTCACAATGCGAGACAACGAAAGCAGGTTGACGCAGAAGGCCAACGTCAAGGCGCTTCTGCGACATCCGCAGCGGTCTTGAGGACCGCGTAGTTGACGTTCAGGTAGCCAGCCTCGGCGGCCGCAAACATGACCTTTCGGATGAGTTTGAACCCGATCTCCTTGTCTGCGTTGATGATGATCTGACCTTTGAATGGCTCTCCGGGATGCATGGATTCGTCCACCTTGCGCATCTCCTGGAGCTTATCGGTCAGTGTCGGGACACGTAGGTCTGGGTCGTTCAATATCTCCTCGGCATCACCGATTCGAACCCCTTCGACCGCTACGGTCCGGGCGGAGATTTGGATGATGGGTGCTCTTTCGACTTCGGCCTCCACGCTCGCTTTCGGCAGTTGAATGTCCTTCGAGATATTCACGAGATCACCGTTGGCCGAAAAGTTCATGATCAAGAAGACGACCAAGATGACGAACATGTCGATGAGGGGCGTCAGCAAGAGGTCGGCGGCCTTGATCTTGCCACCCTTCCCTCGCTTGAGGGCTCGATGGTTCTGCAGCCACGGGGCAAAAGGTCGTTTCTGAGGCTTCTTGATGGGCATGGCGATTCAGGTTTCGAGCCCAGCGACCGAGATTCCGTCCAGTTCGAGATCCAGGCACAGGTCCATGACGGTGATGAGCTCCTGATACGGGACGGTGTCTTCGCTGGTCACGATGATGTCCTTGTTGGATTGATACTCGGTTTTGATCTGCTTCAAGACTTCCGACAACGCGTCCAGGTCGTAGGATTCTCCGACCTTCTCGATGTCCTTGATCACCGCGTTCTTCGCCGAGACCGTGTAGCCGCTGGACTTGATCAGCAGTGACAGATTGAGTTGCTCCTCTTCTTCGGGAGGAGGCTCCTCGCTCGGCTGGTTCGGCATCTGGCGTACTTCGATTCGGGCGACTTGTGTCCAAACGGCGGTCATCAAGAGAAAGGAGATGAGAACCGAGAGTAGGTCGATGAACGGGACGAGGTTGAGTTGGAAGTCCACCGACTTCTTTCCGTTGTTGCCCCCTTCGGGTACGCCTCCACCGCCTGCCATCTTTGCCTCCGTTCGCCTTCGGAATCGCGCTTCCGAACGTCAATCCTCGCGGGCAGCGCCCAGCGTCGAGAGGTCCAGCTTGTCGCGGTTGGTGACCACGAGGTTCAGGACCGAGACCGAGGCTTCGTTGATGTCGTCCAGTAGAGCTTGGGTCTTCCCTTGGAGCACCGAGTAAAAGAGAAGTCCAGGAATGGCGGTCAGGAGTCCGAACGCCGTGCAGTTCATGGCCTCCGCGATACCGGAGGCGAGAAGGGTGGCCTTTTCAGATGGGTCCGCGTTAGCGACTGCCGCGAAACACGTGATGAGACCGGATATGGTCCCGAGCAGACCGGCCAACATGGCCACGTTGGCGAGCATCGCCAAATACGCAGTTCTCTTCTCGAGTCGAGGCGTTTCGCGAAGCGTGGCTTCGTCCATCGCCGCTTGTACCTCGGCATCAGACTTGTTCACCTTCACCAAGCCCGCTTTGATGATGTTGCTCAAAGGCGTGGGAGTTTGGCTGCACAGCGCCAAGGCCTTGCCCACGTTGCCCGCCAAAATGTACTTCCGCATGGCCGAAACGAAGGCGTCCTTCGAAATCGAGGCCTTGAAATACAGGTACTGAATGCGTTCGATGGCGATGGCCAGGATGAAAATCGAGCAGACCGTGATAGGGTACATCCCAGGGCCGCCCTCTTGGTACCGGTGTGCCAGTTCTTGAAACATGATTTGGACCGCTCTCCTTACCGGGCAGCCCAGCCCGCCGTGTCCGGCGGTCTCGTAGCCAACCCGACCCCAATGGTTCCTTGTTTTTGACGTACCGTCCAGTCTCGGGCCGACACCCATTGAAGCACGGAGCCGGACGGGGGATGACATGGGCCCCATGGAGCCCAAGATGTTCGATCGGTTTCTGGCCGCGGCGGTCAAGGCCGGGGCTTCGGACATCCACGTCAAGTCGGGGGCTCAGCCAACCCTTCGGGTCCACGGCGTCCTCAAGGAGGTGAAGCTGGATCCGTTGAGTTCCGAATCCATGGAGGCGCTGATCGCGCACATCCTCCACCACAATCGTCTCGACGCCGACATGCGGACGCTCAAGGAGTACGACACCTCCTACTCGGTCGCTTCCGTCGGTCGATTCCGGGTGAACATCCTCCGCCAGCGCAACGAACTTGCCGCCATCCTTCGAGTGATTCCCGAAGAGGTGCCATCCCTCGACAGTCTCGGTTTGCCGGCCATCCTCAAGACGATCGCTCGAGAGGAGCGCGGTCTGGTCTTGGTGACCGGCGTGACCGGTTCTGGGAAGAGCACCACGCTGGCGGCGATGATCAACGAGATCAACTCCATCGCCCGAAAGCACATCGTCACCATCGAAGATCCCATCGAGTTTCTTCATTCCGACAAACTCTCCCGGATCACCCAACGGGAAGTGGGTGCAGACACCGAGTCTTTCTCCATGGCTCTTCGAGCCGCATTACGTCAGGACCCCGACGTGATCCTGGTCGGAGAGATGCGGGATGCGGTGACCATCGACACTGGCCTGAAGGCGGCCGAGACGGGGCATCTGGTCTTTTCCACCGTGCACACGACAGACGCGGCCAAGACGATCGGGCGCCTGGTGGACGTCTTTGGACAAGACTATCAGGAGGCGGTTCGGGTTCGACTGTCCGAGAACCTTCGGGCCACCCTGTCACAGCGGCTGCTTCGTCGCGCAGACGGGCAGGGGCGCGTGGTGGCGATGGAGATCATGCGCGTGACCCTCACGGTTCAGGAACTGATCAAGGATTCGAACCGGACCGGTGAAATCAAAGATTACATTGAGCGAAGTCGGGACATGTACGGTACCCAGTCCTTCGACCAACACTTGATCGAACTTTATCAATCGGGAGTCATCAGTTTGGACACCGCCAAAGCGGCTGCGACAAATCCCGCCGATTTCGAACGAGCCCTCTATGTCAATTGACCGAGAAACGCTTGTGGCTCCACGACCCTTCGGTTCTAACTCCCGGCCGAGATGAAGCCGGTTCGAGTCTATTCGGCTGAATGGTGTCCGTTTTGCCGTCGCGCGCGGTCGCTCTTGGACCGCAAGGGTGTGCGGTACCAGGTCGTGGATGTGGATGGGGACCTGGACAAGCGTCGCTGGCTGGCCGATGTGACGGGCCAGCGCACGATTCCGCAGATCTTCATCGGGGACGAAGCGATCGGAGGATACACCGAGCTGCTCGGCTTGGAAATGGAAGGGGTGCTTGAGACGCTGCTGGACGAGCCGGCGCCGGTGCCCGACGCTTCGCCGTAGCCGGTTCGTGATTGCACGGGTTGCCCGTGCAACCCAGACGGACGTGGGCTAGGCTCCGCATATGGAGTTCCCCTTCTTCACGCCCATCGAGCAGAAGCTCTTCGAAAGTCGAATCGTCCAGATCAGTGGGGCCGTCGGGTCGACGATGGCTCACGAGGTGAACCGGCAACTTCTGGCGCTGGAGCGCGAAGATCCTGAGGCGCCCGTGTATCTCTACATCAATAGTCCGGGGGGCGAGATCAATTCAGGTTTTTCGATATACGACACCGCTCGCTTCATTCAACCCGAAGTCTATTCGGTGGTGACGGGCCTCGCGGCCAGCATGGGGTCCTTGATTGCCCTGTGTGCAGAGCAGAAGAATCGCCTCGCTTTTCCCAACGCGAAGTTCTTGATCCACCAACCCCTGATCTCGGGCGTGTTGACGGGTCCCGCTTCGGACCTCGCGATTCACGCCAAAGACATCATCAAGACCAAACAAAAGATCAATGAGCTCTACGCGAAGGAAACCGGACGCCCCATCGAGCAGATCGTCGAGGCGACCGACCGGGACCACTGGATGGACGCCCACGAAGCCCTGGATTTCGGTTTGATCAGCAGAGTCGTCAGTCGGCGCACGGAGATCTGAGCTCTGGGATCACCGATCCTCGCGCTAGCGTGAGTCGTTGACGAGTCTTCCCTGAGCCAATGACAACGCTCGTTTCGGTACGCGTTCCATCAGCATCTTGTCGTGAGTCGCCATGACCACGGTGGTTCCGCGTGCGTTGGCCCGCTCGAGGAGTTCGAAGATCTCCAAGGACATTTCGGCGTCCAAGTTGCCGGTTGGCTCGTCCGCCAACAGGAGCACCGGGTCGTTGATGAGCGCCCGAGCGATGGCGGCGCGCTGCTGTTCGCCGCCCGACAGTTTGGCCGGGAGCACATGGGCGCGGTGGAACAAACCGACCGCCTTGAGCATCTCGGCCACCCGTCGCCGAACGGTACGCTCGGGAAGGCCCAGAACCCACAGTGTCATGGCGATGTTTTCGGCAACGGTGCGATGAGGGATCAGTTTGAAATCCTGGAACACGACACCGATTCGCCGGCGAAAATGGGGAATCTGTCGCGGCTTGAGCTGTGCAATGTTGACGTCCTCTACGAACACCTGACCCGAGGTCGGGCGCTCCGCCGCGAACAACAGCTTGAGCAGCGTCGTTTTGCCGGCTCCGGAGGGTCCGGTGAGAAAGACGAATCCCCCCTTCTCCACCTGAAGGCTGACGTCGTGGAGCGCCGGGGCATCACCGCTCTCATACACCTTGGTCAAATGGAACGTCTGCAGCACCGTGGGAGGCCTTAGCCGATGTGCACACTCGAGCCTACGAAGCGGATCTGTGAGCTGGGTTAAAGCGGTTCACGGATTGCAAGAGCGAATCGACAGCGGTCCTGCAAATCGCTAGCCTCCCGCCATCGTGCAAAACAACCGTTGGCTTTGGGCATGCACCGCTCTGGTTTTCTGCGGGTGCCCTGGCGAAGTAGAGGACGCCGAAACGCTTCTCGCCATCTTGGCGGATCAGGGCGTTGTCACCTTGCCTCCAGACTTGGGTTCAGCGCCCGTCACCGACGCAGGCGTTCCGGGCACGCAAGACCTCGGAGTCACGCCGGACCTTGGTCAGCCCGACGCCGGTGGTGCGATGGACCCATGTCCGCAGTTCGTGGACATCGGCCAAGAGTTGATCACCCCGGAATGCGGAACGGCGGCGTGTCACGACGCTGACAATCCTCAAGCAAACCTCGACCTCGTCAGCGCCGGGGTGGCCCAGCGAGTCGTCGATGTCACCGACCGGAGCGGCAACTGCGTCCTGGTCGATAGTTCCGACCCGGACTCGAGTTTGATGCTGTCGATTCTCACGAGCAGCCCACCTTGCAGCATCCAGATGCCCTTCCTCGGGACACCCTTCACGGCGGATCAAACGGCCTGTGTGGCCGCTTGGGTGGATGAATTGGTGCTGGAGGTGAATCCGTGAGAGCGGCGTGGCTCCTCATGATCTGTCTCTTGGTGCCCTCGGTCGCGCTGGCGGAGGGTACCGTCGCCGTGGGCGGTATCGGTGGTCCGACCGGTGCTCAGGTCCGGATTGCCATCGAGAATGCGCTGAAAGGAAAGACCGACATCGTACCCGGACCCACGTTCCAGGCCGCCGCCCGAGAGGCAGGGGCCCCTCCCGGGGATCCGGCAACGTCGGCGCAGGTGGGTGCGGGCCTCGGCGCTGACGCGGTCGTGGTCGGCAACGTCACGCGGGCGGGTCGCCAGTGGAAGGCAACCATTCAGCTGGTCGAGACCCGTTCCGGCGAAGTGACTCAGAATTGGGTCTATGAAACTCCAGGCCTTCGTTCGCTGGCGGTGATCGCTCGACGGCAGGCCTGGACCAAGCTGGGCGCGGCGATACGGAGTGCAGCGTCATCCGGGCCGGTGGCCGCGGCTCCGCCGGCGATTCCCACCGAGCAACGCAAGGTTCGCGTCGCTTTGCTTCCGTTTGGCGGGGGACGAGCTGGCGCCCGGGCCCGTCAAATCATCGGCGCGACCCTCAACAAGAAGCCGGACGTGGTGTTCGTGAAGGGAAGCCTCGTGGCCCAGAAGGCGGAAGAGATCGGGGTCGGTCTCGACGACCCAGTCGGTCGGATCGCCACGGCGGAGCTGATGGAGCTGAACGTCTTCATCGAAGGAAGAGTGTTTCGACGGGGACAGTATTGGTTCGGGGTGGCGTCGGCCCATCAAGGCGTGGACGGAGAGACCATTGAAACGGTGAAGCTTCGGCGGAAGTCGGTCAACGCGCTCGGCGCGGCCATGGCGGCGCGCCTGGTCCAGCCCGTGTTGAACGCTCAGGGCCCCGCCCCCCTCGAACCCTTGGCGGCGGCAGCACCGCCCGCCGCACAGAGCTCCGGCTTGAGCTTGGATGCCTACCCTCAGGCGCAGCCGGACAGCGCCCCGGCAGCCGCCGAACCTGCCGCCAGCGTGGCTGCGAAGCCGGAGCGCAAGCCGCGACCCCGGGGGGCCGATGCCCGGAGTCGCACCCCGCTGCGCGCTTCGCTCGGATTCAATACATTTTTTCGAACCTTTGATTTCAACGACGTACAAGCCAACGTGGGAGGGCTGGCGAGGCCTTACGAGTCCAACTTCTCCCCCGCAATCGAGATCGTCGTGGACTGGTTCCCGGCTGCTCACTTTCAAGACGACGGATACCTCCGCAACATCGGCGTTGGCCTGGACGCCGACTACGCGTTCGGATTGTCGTCCACCGACGAGGTCACCGGAGCCGAGTTCCCGACCAACAGCTTCTCCATCGAGGGTTCCGTGATGGGTCGGTTTCCTTTCGGAGCGAATGAGGTTGGGGCCGAGGTCGGATTTGGAACCGACCAGTTCGCCCTCGATCCCTCGGAGACCGGAGAAGACCCCGCGACCCCCGACGTCGAGTACACCTACCTCCGTCTGGGCGCCAGCGGACGCTGGCGCGCTCTGTGGTTCTTGGACGTTTTGGGCTCAGCCGGCTATCGCTTCGTGTTCGATTCTGGAGAGATCGGGAGCGACCCGTTCTTCCCGAACCTCGACGTCGGCGCCTTCGACGCCGAACTCGCCGTGTCGACCCCGATCCTCGACCCGATCCACTTTGAACTCGGTGCGAACTATCAGCACTATTTCTTCTCGCTGAACCCGAGTCCCGACGATCCATCGTTCGGTCAGGGGACCGTCATCGGTGGCGCTCTGGATCAGTATGTGACCGGTTTCCTGCGGGTTCTCTTCGTGCTCTGAGCCCAGAACAACGCCGAACCCGAGTCCTGAACATCGAGAATCTGCGGCGCGCGGGGCGGCTAATCGGCGAATTGGATGTCGTGGAGCTGCCTGTAGAGTCCCCCCTTGGCCAAGAGCTCGTGGTGACTTCCTTGCTCCGCGATGCGTCCACTCTGCAGCACGATGATGCGGTCGACCGAGCGTACGGTGGAGAGCCGATGCGCGATGATGATGGCGGTTCGGCTCCGGATCAGATTCTCCAACCCACGCTGAATCAACCTTTCCGTCTCCTGGTCCACTGCGCTGGTCGCCTCGTCCAGGATGAGCAGCTTTGGGTCACGGACCATGGCGCGCGCAAAGGTTATCAACTGACGCTCACCAGAAGACAGGCGACCACCACGTTCTCCGACTTGGGCTTTCCAACCGGCCGGAAGCCGCTTGATCACCTCCCATGCCTGGGTGAGTTCGGCCGCCTGCTGAAGGCGCTCCGAAGTGGGGTTGGTTGAACCCAGCGCGACATTGTCGGCGATGGTCCCTTCGAAGAGATAGGGATCCTGAAGGACGATGGCCATTCGGTTTCTGAGCTCGGGAGGAGACAACCGAGTGAGCGGGGTGCCATCCAGTCGTATCTGCCCCTCTTGGGGATCGTAGAAGCGGGCCAGCAGTTTGACGATGGTCGATTTGCCGGCGCCGGTAGGCCCGACCACGGCGACCCGTTCTCCGGCCTGAATGTCCAGATCCAAACCCCGGAGGACGGGTGCACCTTCGGGTGAGTATCGAAACTTTACCGACTGAAAGCTCAGGGCAGGAACCGACCTCTCTCGACCCTCCGACCGCTTGGACCGGGCCTCGGCCTCCACATGTGAATCGATGGAGTCGACCCGCAGCGTTGGCTTCTGGTCGAGAAGGTCTACGCATCGCTCGGCCGACGCCATGGCTGACTGCAGCACCGTGAACTTGGTGGAAAGCTCGGTGATCGGTTGAAAGAAGCGTCGAAGGTAGTCGACGAATGCAACGAAGACACCGACCTGTACGAGGTCACGCTGAAACAGCCACAGACCGAAAAGAAGCATCAATGCGGTCGCGACCGTGCCGAGTGCTTCGACGAATGCGTAGGTGGCGGCGTCGTAGCGGATGGCTTCGAAATTTGCGTCTCGATACTGACCGTTGACCTCGGCAAACTCGGCTTGCATGGCCCGCTCTTGTCGGAAGACCTGAATCAGCGCCATGCCGCTGATGGCCTCGTTCAAGAAGGCGTTGATGCGGGAAAGATGAGTTCGCACTCGCCGGAAGGCTTCTCGTGCGCGTTTTCGGATGAACGCGACGAAGACGATCAATACGGGAAGTGTCGTAAAAGCGTATAGGGTGAGCTGCGAATCGAGCAGTGACATCATCACCACGATGCCGATGAGGGTCACCACGTCGCCGATGATGGAGATGGCACCGGTCGAGAAAGCTTCGGAGAGATTTTCGACGTCGTTCGTGACTCGGGTCATCAACCGACCTACGGGGTTTCGTTCGATGTACGCGAGATCGACTTCTTGGAGTCGGTCGAAGAGGGCCAATCGAAGGTCTCGAGTGACCTTCTGACCGAGATTCTGAGTCAGGATGGTTTGAAAGAATTGGGCGGCGAATCCCAGCACCAGGGCGAGCACGGTGAGGGCGACGAGCCAGCCGAAGCCATCGAGGTCACCAGGTACCAGATGTCGGTCGATGGCCACTTTGACCAGGTAGGGCTGTACCAGCTGGAGCGAAGAAACCACCGGGTAGCTCAGGAGCGCCATGACGAACAGCGTTCGATACGGTCCAAAGAAGGTCGCGAGTCTGCGAACCAGGCGATGATCATAGCCCGTCGCAAAGTTCACATCCTGACCGATCTCCCGTCGGCGGACCGGAATGGGACGATGGGTATCGGTGGTGGAGGTCATGCAGCCTTGGTTTCCTGTCGATGGATCTGAGCGTACAAGCCACCTTGCGAGAGGAGCTCTGGCTCGGTTCCTTGTTCGATGATGCTTCCCTGGTCCAACACGATGATGCGGTCTGCCTCTTTCGCCACCGCGAGCCGATGGGTCGCCATGACCACGGTTCGGTTCTTGGAAGCCTTCAACTCTTTGAGGATGCGCGCCTCGGTTTCTGCGTCGACCGCGCTCAGCGTGTCGTCCAGGAGCAGGATGGGCGGGTCGATCAGGACCGCGCGCGCGAGGGTGGTGCGCTGACGCTGACCGCCGCTCAGAGAGATCCCACGTTCTCCGACCAGCGTCGAGAGGCCTTCCGGGAAGCCAGCGACGTCGGTGTCGAGGGCCGCAAGGCGCACGGCGTGCTCCACGTCGTCGAGTCCGGCATCGGGTCTTCCGAATGCGACGTTTTCGGCCAAGGAGCGACTGAAGAGGAAGGCGTCTTGCGGCGCGTACCCGAGCAGTCGCCGCACTGCGGCCAGCGGGATCTCGTTGAGACAATGACCGTCCAGCGTCACCATCCCTTTGGGCACCTCGAGCAGGCGGGAAAGCACCCGCATCAAGGTGGTCTTTCCGGCGCCGGTTCGACCGACGACCACCACCGTTTCGCCCGGACAGACCTCGAACGAGACGTCCTTCAAGACGGGGGGGCCATCGCCATAACCGACGGTCAGGTGACTCACGACCAAATGACCACGAACCGGTCCCGGATCGGTCGCTCCATCCTGAATCGAGGGTTCCGAGTCGAAGATCTCGGACAGTCGCTCCATTGCGGCGAGGCCTCGCTGCCACAACGAGATGGTCCAGCCGAGGGCAATGGTGGGCCAGGTGAGGGCGGCGAGGTATGCGTTGTACTGGACGAAGTCTCCGACCGTCATCGTGCCCTGGACGATCCGATAGCCTCCTACGCCGAGGACAACCACAGCGCCGATCGAGCCAGCGAGTCCCATCAACGGAAAAAGGATGCCACGCAGTCGCGCAAGGCCCATGTTCACTTCGAGGTAGGACTCGTTCAGCGTTCGAAAGCGCTCGCGTTCGCGGTCCTCTTCACCAAAAACTCGAACCGTCATCGCTCCGGACAGGTTTTCTTGCACCTTGGCCTGAAGTCGGCCCAATCGGTCCTGCGCGTCGTGACTGAGTCGATAGATGAAACGGGCAAACGTCCGCCCGAGGAACAGCAGGATGGGGAGGGGCAAGAGGGCGTAGACCGTGAGAAGCCAATCCGTCGCCACGAGGAGAGGAATGGCCACCGCATATACCAACACCGTGTTGGTCACGTTCAGGATCCCAGGGCCCAGAAGGAGCCGAACTTGCGTCAGGTCGTTCACCATTCGGCTCATCACTTGAGCCAGCGGCATCCGGTCGAAGAAGGAAGGTGGCAGACTTGCGAGATGGGAGAAGGCGTCCCGTCGAAGGTCGTACTCGACGCGTCGGCCGCTGTTGAAGATGTAGATTCGGGACAGGACCCGCACGATGCCGCCGCCGGTCGCGATGAAGATCAGCGCCCAGGCCGAACGGACCACTTTGGACGGCTCGTCGGACACGATGCCGTCCGTCGCCACGCGCAGAAACTGGGGGGCCGCCAGAGCAAAGGCTTGGGTCATCACCAAGAATAAGAGGCCGATGGCGAACGGACCCCGGTACCGGCCAATGGCGACGCGTAGACGGGTTTTCGCGGAGGAGGACGCCACTGGGAGCGGCAGCATAGAGGACCATCTGAAGGTGCCAATGGAAAAGCCGCCTCACGGTCTCCGGCCCGACAACATTTCTGTCCATGGCCTGCGGGAGCCCACGTCTCCGTTGTGGATTGACTCACCTCTCGAGCGGGCCGACTTTCGCGGTGTGCGCCTGACAGTGCGACTCTTTGCGATCTGTCGAGAGCGGGTCGGTGCCGACCGTCTGTTGGTCGAGGTCCCCGGAGACGAGGTGTCGGTCCGCGGGTTGCTCGACGCGGTGGCGGAGCAGGAACCGCGTCTTGCACCCCTCGTTTCCGCCGTTCGCGTGGCGGTCAATCAGACTTTCGCGGAGGCGGACGACGTGGTGAGCGCAGATGACGAGTTGGCGCTGATCCCTCCAGTCAGCGGGGGTGAAGGCCGTCGCCGATTGCTCGAGCTGCGGCGGGAGCCGCTAGACCCCCGGGAGGTCGAATCCGCGGTGGCGACCGGCGAAGCGGGGGCCATCGTCACTTTCCAGGGAACCGTCCGAAACCACACCGGCGACCGAACCGTGACGCATCTCGAGTACGAGGCGTACGAGTCGATGGCGGACGCCTTCCTCCGGCGGATCGAAGACGAGGTCACCGCGCAGTGGCCGGGCGCCCGGGCGGCAGTCCTTCATCGCACCGGACGATTGGGGGTGGGCGAGGTCTCCGTCGTCATCGCGGTGGCCCACCCTCATCGCGCGGAAGCCTTCGACGCCTGCCGCCACGTGATCGAGCGCCTCAAGCAGGACGTACCCATATGGAAGAAAGAGATTCGGGCCGACGGCTCGCAATGGGTAGGCGTCGGGTCCTGACGTGCGCCGCTTTCGCGGAGCGCGAACCGGGGAGTCGCTGAGCCTCGAGGTCACATCCGTAGCCTCGTCGGGGGCGGGCTGTACCGAGGATAAGCTCGAGGTCCCCGGGGTTTTGGCCGGAGAACGGGTCGAGGTCGAGCTGGAGCATGTGGGCCTCCAGAGCCACCACGGACGGTTGAAGGCGGTCGAGCGTCCCAGCCCGCACCGGGTCGACCCGAGGTGTCGATGGTTTCTCGCCTGCGGTGGGTGTCAACTGCTTCATGCCGACCTTCCGCATCAGCGCGCGCTCAAATGGAACTGGCTGCGGACCACCCTTCAAAACGCGGGGATCGACGAAGAACCGGAGCCGGTTCGACCTGCACCTCGAGGGTTCGGATATCGGGCCATGGCGAAGTTCGTGGTGCAGGATGGCGGGATTCTCGGCTCCTACGCTCCACGTAGCCACCATGTCGTTTCGATGCAGGGCTGCCTCGTCCATCACCCCACCATCGAGCGGGTGGCGAACGCTCTTCGCGAAGGGCTGCGGACCGTCTCGGATTCCAGCTTGCGCTTCATCGTCATCCGGGTGTCACGGCGGTCCGAATGCGCGGTGGTGACCTTGGTGGCCAAATCTTCCCAGGCTGTGGCCGTTCGTGTCGCGACCGACATTCTGGTGGGCATGGTCGACGTGCTCCGGGTGGAGCTCATGGTACGGGACGTCGACGACGACGTGATCATGGGCTCCGACTCGGCGCAGGCCCTCTTCGACCGAGGGCCGGCGATCGAACGGATGGGACCGGTGACCTTCGACCTGGTTGGCGGGGCCTTCAATCAGGTGAATCCGGAGATGGCGGAGGCTCTGTATGCCCACGTGGTGGACGGGCTCGATGCGCTGCAGGCTGATATTGCCGACCTTTACGCGGGCAGCGGTGTGTTGGCTGCTTGGCTGCTGGCAGCGGGGGCTCGGCGCGTGATGAGCGTCGAGTCGGGGGCCCGCTCGGCTTCGGCTTTGAGGCGTCTGGCCGAGCAGTACGAGCCAGCCCGGATCGAGGTTCTGCACGCCCGGGTCGAAGACGTGGTCGCCTCCTGGAACGACCGCGCCCACGCGGTGGTCAACCCTCCTCGAAAGGGCCTCGCTCGGCCGGTTTGCGCCGGGCTCTTGGACGGGGCGTGCACGCTTCTCGTCTATGTCAGCTGCGAGCCCAAGACGCTGGCCCGCGACCTCGAGATCTTGACCTCCGGGCCGAGACGTTTCGAGATCGCGCGCGTCACGCCCTTCGACCTTTTCCCTCAGACCCGTCATCTGGAGACGGTCGTCGTCCTTCGCCGGCCTCGGGGCGCCTAATCCCGAGATTGGCGCGGTGCGTGTGCTTCCAGCCAGAACCACTGGGTTTGGGTCTCAGGCACGGGGAACTGCCGAGCCGCCGAAACCCGTTCTGCGGCCTCTCCGAGGGAGAAGCCCGCGAGGGTCATGACCAAGATCGCCATGAGGCCAGAGCGCCCGATCCCGGCGAAGCAATGAACCAAGACCCCTCGTCCCTGATGCAGCTCCTGCAGGATGTCCTGCGCAACGCGGAGCGCGGCTTCCGGCGACGATGGGACACCATGGTCGTCGATGGGAAAGCGCATGAAACGAATGCCGAAGAGGTCCGCGGACTCTGCCTCGCGCTCGAGACCGCACGCCTCGGCTTCGACAGGGGTCTGAAACGAGACCAATACGTCCACCCCGTGTCTGCGGAGGACCCCCATGGCGGCATCGAGGCGCTGTCCGCCGGGGGGACGGGGCATCAGCGCCAAGCGCAGGTCCAGGTCGTTCTCAACCCAGCGAAACAGTCCTCCGCTCACCCATCCTCCCGGATGAACGTCGTGGTTTGGGTGAAGCGATCGATGCCGGGTCGCCCACCCTCCGCGAACCCGCCGGACAAGCCACGTCCGGTTCGAAGAAGACCCGGGTGTCGAACCCCGTGCGTATTGAACCAGACCACTCCAGTATCCAGGGCGTACGCCAGCTTGCGGGCCCGTCCACCATCTTGCGTCCACACGGATACACCGAGACCCAGGCTCAAGCTCTGCACCATATCCACGGCTTCCGAGTCGTCATCGAAGGGCACCAAGACCAAGAACGGGCCCTCGTTGTCTTCGCGGAACACCCGCATGTCGCCTCGACCTTGGACGAACACCGAAGGCAACACGAAGGTACCTTGGGAGGCGGCACCGTCGACGAATCGAGATCCGCCGGCCACGAGACTCGCGCCTTCCTTTCGTCCGAGGGCGACGTAGGCCAAGATCTGCTTCATTCGGGCCTCGCTGGCCACCGCTCCCAGCTCCGTGTGTTCGTCCATCGGGTCCCCCACCACCACCTCCCGGGCATGGTGGGCCACGAGGGAGGCCACCTCTTCGTAGACCGAACGATGAACGAGCAGCCGCTGAAGGCCCTCTGGGTCCCCGCCTCGGGCGTGCAGGCCATGTTGCACTGCGACCCGGCTCGCGCGCCGGAGGGAGGCGTCCTCACACACGATGGCACTCGTCTTTCCGCCCAGTTGGAGATGGACCGGCTTGAGATTGGACTTGGCGGCCAACACCATCATCCGTCGGCCGGCGTCCACGGGTCCTTGGTGACAGAGGACCGAAATCGCCGCGTGCTGAGCGAGCGCCTCGTAGGTAGGGGTCCGGCCAGGGACGAGATTGAAGGCACCCGGCGGCAGCCCGGCTTCGTGGATGAGCTCGGCCAAGCGGAGGAGGGCCAAGGGCATGGTGTCCGGGCACACCACGACCACCGCGCATCCGGCGGCGAGGGCGGCCGCCGCTGCCGGTGCCACCGAAGCGAGGGGCTGCCGGTCGTCGCAGGCGATGCCGACCAGGGCACGGGGATGCTGAACCACCGTCCCGGACGTGTCTCCCAGCTCGACGTGCTCGGTCGTCAGCTTGCCACACCAGCCGGCGTAGTACCGAAAGGCGAGGATCGCCTGCTTCACGTCATTCATGCGGACGTGCCGTACCGGCCGGCCGGTTTCCAAGGCATGGAGGATCATGAGGTCCTCCGCATCTCCCTCCAGCAATCGCGCCACCTTGGCGACGCGGTCTCGGCGCTGATCTTCATCGAGGGTTCGGAGTGGGCCCTTGATGGCCCGTCGCGCGGAGGCCACGGCCCGTTCGACGTCCCGCGGGTTTCCAGAGGGGCATCGTCCCAGGGCTTCGCCGGTCGCCGGATCCTGAATGGCGATGGAAGAGTGACTCTCGGATTCCACATCGAGGCCTCCCACAAAGAGGTGGGGTGGGCGCTCTCGCCAGTGCTCGGCCAGGATGTCAGCCCGGCGGCGGAAGGTCTGCATGCGATGCCTTCAGTCGTACCACTTGATCTCGGAGCCTGGGAGGGGCCTCGTTGGGGCCCGGCCCGCCGCGTTGAACAAACCACCTTCCGTAGTTGAAAGCCGAGGCGGGTCATGGTACCCCCGGCGGCTTCAGGGCCATGGCGGCCTCAGGAGAAGAGCATGGGGAAGTGTCAACTCACCGGCAAGTCGCGGATGAGCGGGAATCTGGTTTCCCACTCCAACCGGAAGACCCGAACTGTTCGAAAGGTGAACGTTCAAACCAAGCGAATCTTCAACCCGGCAACGGGCCGGATGGAGCGGATGACACTCTCCACCCGGGCCCTGCGGACCCTATCCCGGAAGGGATGGGACGCATTCAAGGCCTAGGGTGCCTCAGGGCCTCGGACAAGACCAAGGACGAACGGACGTGGATCGAGATCGAAACAGCGACCGAAACAACGACAAAGGCGCGCGCGGAGGGCAACGGCGCGGCAGCGGAGGCGCGGGGAAGCGCAAGGTAGATCCCTTCGTCCTCGACAAGACCCTGCAAATCGACTGGCGGGATGCTCAGCTGCTGTCCCGATTCATCACCGAGCGGGGGAAGATCGTTCCGCGTCGAGTGTCCGGCGTGACCGCCAAGAATCAGCGAAAGCTGTGCAAGGCCATCAAGAAAGCCCGTCAGATGGCGCTCATTCCCTACGGGGGCCATCGTGTCCCGCTTCGCCAGCTGACCTAGCCTCCCGCCGCGCCCCGGACGCCAAGCCCTGCTCGACTCGCGCTCGAACGCGGGGTGGAAGGCCCACGCGTCACGGCCATCGACACAACCCGGAGGCGGTGCTTGCGCGCCCTTCGTTGCTCCCGCTGTTGGGTTCTGCTTGCATGCGCACAATGCAGGAACGCCTGGTTGCGCCGACTCGCGTCGGGGCGGACTCCGCGACGCGTCGGAAACAGGGCCGACGGTTGCCGACCGGTCCCATCGTGCTGACGTCCATCATCGCGTGCGCCTCTCATACCGCGGTGGTGGATGGGCAGACCGTCACCACCTCGGAGGCAGCGGATATCAGCCTGGCGCAGGGGAACAAGGCGGAACGCAACGGCTCGCTCCGGGACGCTGAGTCCCACTACCGCAACATTCTCGACCTCTACAAAGGGACTTCGGCAGAACCGGCAGCGTTGAACGGACTCGCCCGCATCAAGCAGGAGACGTCGGGTTGTGACGCTGCTCGGATCTATGACGAGCGTCTCCTGAACGAGTATCCGCGTACTTCGGAAGCAAAGGACGCGGAGCGACGGCGAAGGGCGTGCCACGGATTTGGAGGCAGCCCCGATGGAGAGGCACCCCCGACGCTCCTTCAAGCATACAGCGAGGCGAGCCAACCGGCGGAGAAGCTTCGGATCGCTTCGGAGGCGGCGGACGCCGCTCTGGACGGAGGAGATGCCAGCACGGCGGTGATGTGGCTCGTCGAAATGCTTCGGTGGGAGCAAGAGCCGTCGGCCCGAAGTGGGGTCGAGGACGAGATAGCGGAACTGATCAGGACCCGCGTGTCTGCCCGAGGCCTCCGCCGTCTCCTGGAACGAAGCCAGCCCGGCCGGTTCCCGCACGAACTCCTCGCGTTCAAGTTGGGACAGATTCAGATCCATGTGGGCGACCTGGCCAACGGACGGGAGACGCTCGAAGATTTCGTCCAGCGCTATCCGGATAGCCCGTTTGCGGAAGACGCGAGGGTGCGCCTTCGGGAGTTGGACGCGCGTCAATCGGTCCAGCCCACGAGGTTGGGGGTGCTCCTGCCCCTGTCGGGGCGCCACAAGAACTACGGCGAGCTGGCGATGCGGGCCATTCGAATGGTTTGGCCAGAGGGTGAAACCGTCGAGCTGGTGGTTCGAGATACGAAGAGTGACGCGGTGGAAGCGGCCGAGCAGACCCGAAAGCTCGTCCTGGAAGACCACGTGATCGCCATTTTGGGTCCGATCTTTACCTACGAGGCTCGAACCGCCGCGAACGAGGCGCAGACGCTTTCGGTGCCTCTCTTGACCGTGAGCACCGCCAACGAGGTCGCGAACATGGGAGCCTACGTGTTCCGGAACGGAATCAGCAACGAAGCGCAGGCCAAGGCGATTGTCGCGTACGCGATGGACGTCATGGGCATGCGGCGATTCGCGGTCCTCTACCCTCGTCACCCGTACGGAGAAGAGCTCCTTCATCTCTTCTGGGACGAAGTCGACGCACGAAGGGGCGAGATTCGCGGGGTCGAGAGCTACGGTTTGGAGGACACGACCTTTTCGTCACAGGTCAAGGCTCTGGTGGCCCGGGATGATCTGGACCGTCGCCAGGACTATCGAAAGGCCCTCGAGGAATGTCAGAAGCAGCCAGACCCCTATCGCAAAGCGCGCTGTCGAGAGAACGTGCGTAAGAACCTTCGCCCGCTCATCGACTTCGAGGGCCTCTTCATTCCAGACTATCCGAGAAGCATCTCGATGATCAGCGCAGCGCTCGCATTCGAAGACGTGATCGTGGAGCGAGACCCGGAGCGACTCGAAGTGATCGAGAAGACCCTGGGGCGCAGCGTCACGCCGGTCACGCTCCTGGGGGCCAGCGGCTGGAACTCGGACGAACTCATCGAGCGCGCGGACCGCAATGTCGAGAACGCCGTCTTCACCGACGCCTTTTATGCTCAGAGCGACGATCCCGAAACCCAGGCGTTCGTCTCGAGATATCGCGAGACCCACGGTCGCACGCCGCGACTGTACCCCGAGGCGTTGCTCTACGACTCGGCTCGGATCATCCGACGCGTTTTCGAGCTTCGCCCCCAGACCCGTCCGGCGTTTCGCGACGCCCTGAGCCGGATCTCGGACTTTGCGGGCGTGACGGGTCGAACCAGCTTC
Source organism: Myxococcota bacterium (assembly GCA_050331295.1). GTDB lineage: Bacteria > Myxococcota > Kuafuiibacteriia > Kuafuiibacteriales > Kuafuiibacteriaceae > Kuafuiihalomonas. The sequence goes on from JBHJGZ010000004.1 coordinate 60,038, forward strand.
GATGGCGGTACCGACGCCTCGAAGGATCTCAAGATCTTGACCATCCGGGATGGGCACATTCGACTCGCGCCGCCGGACGGGGTCCTCATCCCAGAGCAGGCTGAACCCAAAGGGCCTCGCTCGTAGCTGAGGCGTCTCTGTGGCTCGTCTACTCAAGACCTGGGTGGCTGATCCCAGTGAGTGTGCATACCTTCCGGAACGAACGGCTTCTCTTCAGTACCGCCTCATGGTGGACGTGACGGCCGAGGAGTTGGATGGTCTGCTCGAACGGGGCTGGCGACGCTTTGGCCCGGCCTATTTCCGTCCCAAATGTCCGGCCTGCCAGGAATGTGTTCCCATCCGGGTTCCCGTCAGCACCTTTCGGATGTCAAAACAACAACGCCGGGTCTGGAACAAAGGCCGAGATCTCACCTTGCGGGTTGGACCGCCCCGCATCGATGACGACCGGATCGACCTATACGACCGCTGGCACTCCGACCGTGCCGCACGCCGTGATTGGGAACACGACCGCATCGACCCGGCCCAGTACTATCATCAGTTCGCCTTTCCCCATCCGTCGATTCGAGAGTTTGCGTATTGGGATGGGGATGAGCTCGTGGGGATTGCGATCGTCGATGCGACGCCCAAGGCGCTGAGCGCCGTGTACACGTTTTACGACCCAAACCACCGAGGGCTGTCCTTGGGCACGTATTCCATCCTCACGCAGATCGACCAGGCGCGGCGAGCGGGTCGTCCGTTCGTGTACCTGGGCTATCGCGTCCTGGGGTGTGCATCTTCAGAGTATAAGGCTCGTTTTCGTCCCCACGAACTCATGGTTCGCTGGGCCGAGGAAGACGAAGCGCCCGTCTGGGCACCGGAGAACGACCGATGAGCCGCGGTCGAGCCGGAGTGCCGAGGACGGCCTTGTGGCTAGGGGGAGCCTTGTTCCTCGCGGGCTTCTTCTACTGGGCCCTCACCCCCAGTATCGAGACTTCCAGAACGGTCCGCCCGTCTCCGCGGCAGGCCCCCGTTTCGAGCGGGGGTACGCAGCCTTCTGCGGTCCCCCGCGGCTCGGTCTTGGACGTCCATCGTTCGGTCCGGCGGGCTGCATCCGCCACACCTCGAGAACCGGAACCGGCACCGCCGGGCACCCCCGAATCCGTTCGCCCGACGTCGCAGCTGCCTGGGCCCCTCATGGGGATCCAAGTCACGCGCCTGACGGAGGCGGATCTCCGCATCGCGAACGTCCCGTCTCGCTTCCGCGGCGGCGTCCGGCTCGATTCCGTGCACGTCGACTCGCCGGCGGCGGAGGTCGCGCTTCGACCCGGGGACATCATCGTGCGAGCCCAGACCACGATGGTCTATTCCGAAGCAGGCCTCCGGGCGCTGGCGGGTACCCGTGACTACATCCGCATCATGTTCGTTCGCGATGGCGACGTCCGGCAAGTGGTGCTGAAGCGCCCCTTCGAGTCGCGCAAGTGAAGTTTCCCGCGAGGGGTGGGTCGGAGGATTCCGTCCAAGACGTTCAGGGCGCCATGGTGGGAGTGAGGACCTAGGCTTCTCGGCTCCCGCAAACGGGCGAGTCCTCGACCACGTGGCCGCCGGCTGATACATCAGAAGACACGCGTGTTTCGACCGGGGAGCGACGTCGGAGGCTTTCGCCTGGGAAGGATGCTGGGAGAGGGACCGTTCGGTTCGGCCTGGACCGCCATCGACCCAGCGGATGAGCCGGTCACGGTGAAGCTCCTTCGGCACACCTTCGCGTGCAAGCCGGAAGGCCGCGCCGCCTTCTCGCGCCTTCGCGCTGCGGCGCGCGCCCACCGCAAGGTTCAACACCCCTATGTGGCTCAGACGCTGGGTCTCATCGAGGATGAACACGGCCAGGCTTACGGCGTGGTGAGTCCACAACACGAGGGCTTTCCGCTTCATCAGCTTCAGGTCTCTCCGGCCGAAGAGTTGAGCGACGATCCGACCGAGCTTTCTCGATTGCTTTTCTTCTTCGAGGAGCTCGGTGACGCGCTTCACTGGCTTCACGAACGCAGGGTCGTCCATGGAAATCTGAAGCCCTCCAATGTGTTGGTTCAACGAGGAGACTTTGGAATCGTTCCGAAAGTCTTGGACTTGACCTGGTCGGCCATCGGCGTCGCCGCGTCGGCCGAAAACATCTTCATCTCACCGGAGCAGTTCGGGGGACAGGTTCCATCGGCTGCGTCCGATCAGTGGGCGTTCGGAATGATGCTCTCCACCGCTTTGGGTGGCGGACGACGGGAAGCCGGTACGAGGTCGCTTCCGTTGGCTTTGCAAGACAGCCTTCAGAGGATGCGGTCCCACGAGCCACGTCAGCGGTATGCCTCCATGAAACTGGTGGTGGAATCGATAAGGACCACCCGGTCCGATCTCGAGCGGGCACGCGCGCTCTCGCCCGCCCGTCGATTCGGAGGCGGGCCCGGATTGTCCCCTCCGGTTCCGAGAGCTCGAAGCGTGGGGCGGGATCTGAGTGGCGCTTCGACGGAGCCCACGGTCATTCCGATGGTGGCCAAGGACGAAGAGATTCGGAGAGCGGTCGGCCGCAAGCCGGAGGTGTCGTCGCATCGGATCGCCCCCGCAGCCCTCGGGCCAGACGTGGACGAGTTTCCAGAGAGTCCACCGTATCGAGAAGCCAGCGATGACAGCGTCGTGCTGGACCAGCCATCTCGAGCGCCCCAGTTGTTCGGACTCCTGGCGGCGGCCGCCGCGATCGCGGGCCTCATCATCTTCTTCGCTCGCGATGGTTCCGGGCCCACGCCCCAAGCCAACGCGGAGGGCGGCGCTCAGGTCGCGCTCCAATCTCCAGGTCCATCCATCACGGAAAAACCCGTCGATGCGCCCCCGGCTTCAACCGAAGGAAACCACGACCGGCCGGCCCGACCCGTCAGCCCGGAGACGGTTCCGGCGAGCGCTGCCGAGGAGAAACCGGACCCCGAGGTCAGGAGCCTGGGGGGCTCGCCGAACCCGGTGGCCTCGAGCGATGGTGCGACCGAACTCAATGCGACCGAACCCGAAGCACGTCGCCCTTCGCCGCGGCCTGCAACACCGCCGACGAGACGGGCTGAACCCCCGCGGCAGCGTCAGGCGGTGAGAGAGCCGTCTCGGCCCGAAGCACCGAGCCAAGGCGACTGCGACCTGGGTCAGCCCAGCGCGTGTTTGGAAGCTGCCGCCTGGTATGAAGGACAGGGTCAAGACGAAGACGCGCGTCGGGCATTCGAGGCCGCCTGCGATACCGGCGTTGCCCGAGGGTGCATGGCAGCCCTGGACTGGTGGGAAGGGACCGGTCTTTCCGGCGCCGATGTCAAAGCGTTGGTGCTCTTGACCAAGGCATGTGGCCTCAATCATCCCGTGGCCTGCGAGATGGCGGCGGAGCGGACCGAGACCGGTCGTGGCACCTCCGCGAATCAGGAACGCGCGCGCTTGCTGCGGGCCAAGGCGTGTCGGCTCGGCCGGACAGCGGCTTGTCCGTAGGCAGATACGGTAAGCCCCCGGCGCCCCAGCGGCATCGGCACCGCAGGACGCTGCTGCCTGGACACGTCGGACGACACGTCGGAACATCGGGCGGAAGCAACGGGAGACGAACAGGGTTTCAATGAGCGTGAAGGACGACGGTCGAAGGGCACCGATTGTGGACGCCGAGTTCGAGGCGGTGGACGCCCCAGTGCCGGTAGAATCCGGACCAGAACAACCCCATGACTCCGAAGAACTCGGTCCGGTGACCGTCGGGGACCTGGTGGAAGGTGCCCGAGCGAATCTCGGGAGGGCTTCGGTGACGGCCCGGCGGTGGGTGGATCGAGGGCGCTATCGGAAGGTCCGAATCTCACGGAAAGGGAAGCCGGTGCTGCCCGACATTCCGGTTGCGGCGGTGGCCGCGGCGGAAGCAGCCTCTTTGTACAGCGCCGGTCTCGCTCGTGTGCTGGCGGCTCATGTCGGCGCGCGCTTCTTGTTCGACATCGAAATCGTCAACGAGGCCGATCGCTTCTACAAGACCGGGGTGGAGCGTTTCCTGGAAGGGGACTGGGAGCGGGCCGAAGAGGCCCTTCTCCGCGGCGTTCAGATCGATGATACGCACGCGCCTTCCTACCTTCAGCTCGGGGTGTTGTACCGGCTGATGAACGCCTCGGAGAAGGCACGTGACGTCCTCGAACGGGCAAAAGCCCTGGATGAAACCGGAGAGGTGGGACGGAAAGCTGGGGACATTCTCCGAGCCATCGACCGCGAGTAGGAGTGAGCCGATTGAACGTCACGGTCCCGACAGAAACTGGCCGTTGATGACGAAGGCCCGGCTTCCGGCGAAATCGGTGCGGACAGCGATGGAGAGCGTGGAACCTTCGGTCCAACCCACTTCGAGCGACTGCCATCCCTGAAAGTTCCCGGACTGAAATCGAGCTTTCATTTCGCCGTCCACCAGGATGCGACCGTCGACCGGCGAACGATTGTGGCTCATGGCGCCATCATCGGTGAGGCTATGGCGGAAACGCAGACGAGAAGAACCGTTTGGAATGGGAAAGCTGGCCTCTACCTCGCGATGGCTGATGGGATGAAGGGACAAAACGCGCTCCCGCTCGCCGCCGACTCGGGCAGTGATGACTTCGAGTCGCTGCCATGCCTCTGCACCGTAGATGCAACGACCTCGGTCGAAGCGACAAGCTCTCGCGCCGTCGACGTCGACGGTGGCCGCCCGGCGCGCTCGAATCAGCGTTCCGGCCACGTGCGCCGAGTGGGTCCGAAGATCAGCGCCGGGGGAGCCTCCCGGGACGGGCTCCCACAGCGCCCAAAGGCGCCGTCGCTCATGGTCAGCCGCAGCTGAATCTCGCTCGGGGATCACGAGAACGAGGCCCACGAACACAATGACCGCCAGGGTGGGCCAGGCCTTCTGCAAGGCCGAGGGACGCTCCGCGCCTCCGCGCAAGAGCACGTACCCTGCTGCAACCGCCAACGGAAGCAGGTGGACCGCGTTTGCAAGATGTCTTTCGAAGCCGAGTGCGACCCCGAGGCCATACGGAGCCAGGCCAAGTTCGAGGGTTGGAATGACGAATGTCCCCCACGGATTGGTGAACGCGTCGGAGAGGTGTGGATAGAAGGACGCCGGCACCCCGGTCGCGACGATCGAGACGGCGCCAAGCGCAGCCGCGGCGGGCCACAGCTTGGGAAAGGCCATGGCTTCGACAACCCAAAGTCCCAAGAGGGGAGCGACCGGAATGATGTAGCGGGGGCCCAAGGTCCATCCGCCGCGCCATCCGGAGTGGCTGCTGATGAACAAAAAGAGAAGCACCACTCCGGTCAAAGAGGCCAGGGCCACCGCCCGATGGCGGTCCCCTCCGCCCGTATTGGGTCGGGGAAAGGCGCTGCGGGCCACCATGGCCATCCCGAGCAACAGGATCGGCGAATAGAAGAAGAGTCCGGTTTCTGCGCTGAACAGGGCGCCGAAGGCTGCATCGGCCCGGGGTAGCTGAACCCCGAAGAAGCCGTGGTCGTGGACTTCCTTGTAGGATGGGTTGTCCAAGAACGAATAGCCGGTGAGAAAAGGGCTTCCCCACATTTCCTTGTGGGCCCAAAGGCCGGTGCCAAACGGCACGAGTCCCCCGAGCCCCACCCACGCCAGGAGTTCCAGCCGACGAGGACTCACGGCGGCGGCAGCCGCGAGCAAGGGACCGGCTGCCAATGCGGCCGGATACTCCGCGAATGGGGCCACGGCACCGAAGACGCCCAGGGCCACCGCGCAGAGCTTCCAAGATGCTTGATCTGCGGACCGTCTAAAAAGCCCGAGAAGCGCCAGAGCGGCGCTCCCCACCGCCACCGCGGCCCACCCGTGACCGCAGTAGAGCAGCGCGTAAGGATAAAGCATCGTGCCTAAGGTCAACGAGAGCCCGACCGCGTTCCCGATGCGTTGAGGACATCCCAGCTCCACGCTCCTTCGTCGGCACCACGCCATCAGCGCCCAGGCGAACAGGACGGACGGGAGTGACGCCGAAAGCCACCTCAGGACGAAGGTCACGTTTCGCTTGGTGGCCGGAACGTTCGCCCATCTCATGCCTGCGAGGCCAGCTACATGGGCCGGAATGCCGACTAGGCTCTGCCATGGTGCTTTCGCAGAATAGGCTGCGCCGTCGCGGCGGCCCTGGTCATCGACCGGACCCCAGTCTTGGACCACCGGGTCGATGATGAAGCTCCCGCTTTCGGCGTAGGCCCGAGTTGCATAGATCCGGACCATCTCATTGGGGTTGTTCAGACCGGTGTAGTACGGGCTCGTCGCGAAATAGAGGAACGCGACCAACACGTACGGCCATCGCTTCGCCCATCGTCCGGTGTGGTGCTTCAGGGCCTCAACCATCACGAACCTGGCCATCCTCCGCCGACCGCGCTACATGCTGCCGCCATGCGTCCACCGGCGTTGGACCACCTCGTTTGCCCGGGATGTCATGCCCATCTGCAGCTCTCGGTCGAGTCGGAACAGCAAGCACACGTGATGGAAGGGGTTCTTCATTGCGAGCATTGCGCGAAAGCCTATCCGATCCGCAAAGGCGTGCCGCGCTTCATTCCCGCTCAGCTGGAGCCGGATACCGCGCGAACGGTCAAGCGCTTCGGTGAGCAATGGGCTCGGTTTCGAGAGCTGGACGATTTTTATGAGGCGCAGTTCGTGGCTTGGATACACCCCAATTCGCCGGATTCCTTCCGAGAGGAAGTCGTGCTGGAGGCGGGGTGCGGCAAAGGGCGCCATTCCCGTCTGGTGGCGTCATGGGGGGCGAAGGCGGTCTTCGCCATGGACCTCGGATCCTCGGTAGAGGTCGCTTTCGAGAACACCCAAGACCTGCCCAACGTTCACGTGGTGCAAGCTGACCTGCGGAGTCTACCTTTCCGGAGCAGCGCCTTCGACACCGCGTTTTCGGTCGGCGTGCTCCATCACATCGAAGATCCAGAGGCCGCTTTCCAGTGCCTCGTCGAGGCGCTGAAGCCCGGCGGTCGCGTGATCGCGTGGGTCTATGGGCGGGAAAACAACGGCTGGATTATCCGCGGCATCAACCCGATTCGACAGCGCGTGACGTCTCGGCTTCCATTTCGGTGGGTCTACGAACTTTCCAAGGTCCCGGCTGCGGTCTTGTACGGGATGGGAAGGGGCGTGTACCGCCCACTCTGTCGAGGCCGACTCGCGCCGCTGGGCCGACGCCTCTTCTATCAGGCTTACATCAATCAGATAGCCGAGTTTCCCTTCAGTGAAGTTCACAACATCGTGCACGACCATCTGACGCCCCCCATCGCCCACTACATCGCCGGCGAGACGTTCCGCTCCTGGTTCACGAACCGGGGTCTGACCGACATTCGAATCGGGTGGCACAACGAAAACTCCTGGCGGGGCACGGCGCGACGCCCTCGGTCGGCTGAGACCTAGCCTGGCCCCGGATCGAGGATGGGCCGTGTCGTCTCGCGCCGGAGCCAAAAGAGCAGCACGCTCAAGCCAAGCAGAAAGGGAATGAGCGAAAACACTCCCTCCAGGCCCGCCAACTGACCGAGGTTGAACGCGAACGGCAGGTCGGGACTGCCATCTCCGATGTGCTTCTCCAGCAAGACGGCCTGTTGCCAGTGAGCAAGCCGACCTTCGGAAAAAAACCGCCACAACCAGACCAGAACCGGTTCATAAGGACGAGGACCGGGCGCGGGTGGAATCGCGCAGACCGCAGTCCCCATGGTCATGAAAGCCAGTCCTAGGAGCATGAGGGGAATGATCCATCGTCGGTTCCCGGGGAAGACGGCAGCCGTTGGAACGGCCGCGAAGACGACGAACAGCTGAACGTAGCGCGAGCCGAGAGACGACCCGGCGTGCCAGTAGACGTAGCTCGAAAAGAGAAGCAATACGCCGACGCCTACCCCGGCCGTGGCCAATCCCTCGGGTCGGGTGAGCCGATTTCGGATGAGGACCGTCCAGCCAGCGATGGATGCGACCAGAAAGGGACTCAGAACGAAGGCTCCGCGAATTCCACCGAACGTCAGTTCGTAGAGCCGAGACCATCGGAAACCGTCAAAACCGAAGAAGCCAGCTTGGTGGACCTCGGCGAACGAGGAGAGCGCCAAGTGACTGTATCCGACGGAGAGTGGATGACCGAACACGATGAAGTTGTGGGATGCCGGAATCAGAAGCGCGATGCCAACGCCGAGCCCGAAACCGAGGAGTCGAACCGCGTCCCGAGTTTGAAACAGAACGTAGATCCCGAGGGGCAACAAGACTACTGGCGTCCAGTATTCGAAGGACGCGGCCAAACCGGCTAGAACTCCAGCTCCCATCAACCGTTTGAACGAAGAACGGTTTCGGCTCACGCGGCTCCTTTCCAAGAGGGCATAGGAACCCAGGACGACCAAGCACACGAAAATGTGCTGGGACAGCATCGTGGCATTCGGCCATATCGGTGAACCGAGGCCGAATCCCAACGTGACCATGGCTGCATCCGAAGCCGACAGACGACGTCGCAGAAGCCTGAACATCACCACCAGGAGCGCTGCGAATGCGATGCCACTGGTCATCACCGTGGTGAGATACGCTCGAAGAATCGTCCGGTCACCGCGGTTCTCCACCGCAGCGGTGAGGCCTCGAGCCAACAGATACGCGGGTGTAGCCAGATAGGATGTAAGCGGCGGTTTTCCGGACACCAATCCATGGGGCGACCGGGCGAGATCGCCGGTCGAGGCCGCATATCGATCTACGATAAGCGTTCCGTGCTCAACCAGCGAAACGGTGGTTGCGAAGTGCGCGTTTTGGTTCCACCCACCGCCTTGAAAGAAAAAGCCACACGCGAACAGACCGATCAGCCCGAGCACCGCTTCCGCGCGAAGGTGCGCCGGATGTGTCGTTCCTGCGAAGTGCACGGGCGGAGAGTGCGGGATTCAAACCAGCGCGGCAATCGTTGGCCTTGACAGCGATATCGAGCAGGTCGATCCAGCGGCATGGTACGGGTCTGGGGGCTGGCGGGCGCTGGTGCATACATCGCCGGCGTGGTGCTCCTGGTCGTCTTCAACCGAGGCCGGGTCGAGCCCCTTCCCGCCACACTCCGAGAACAAACCGTACTCATCTGGATACTGGCGTTTGGGTACCTCGGCATCAGCTGGGCGACGTGGGGCAGGATGGCCGGGCTCGCCGTGCGCGGCAGTCCCTCACCCAAAGCGACGAAGGGACTGCTCGGCTTCGGGGTCGCCGGTCTGGTCGGGCTCGTGGCTTTCATCGTCTCGCCGCATGCGATCCACCTGTTGATGCCCCTCGCCGCGCTGACCTTGAGCGTGCCCGTGGGCATCGCGGGCGCGAAGGCCCTGCCGTTCTCGGATCGCATTCTCGGCCACCGATCTGCGCCGTGGATCTTCGGAACAGCGTGCTCCGCCTACTTCTTCGCTCTCACGTACGTCCGCCACGTCCAATTCGGAAGCGGGTCCAGAGACATGGGCCTTTTTACCCAAAGCGTATGGCTCTTGAGCCGAGGCTATTCGCCCAACAATACGATCCTCGGTATGAACGCATTCGGCGACCATATGGAGTGGATCGATCTCCTGGTTGCTCCTCTCATGTGGCTTTGGAACGACGGGGGTACGCTGCTGTTGGTCCAAGCGGTATGCGTCGGGATGGGCGCAGTCCCGGTCTTCCGGCTGGCGAGCCACCATCTCGGATCGCCCACCGCCGGAGTTTTGGCCGCTGTGGCTTACTTCGGAGCGTACGACATCGTCTCGGCCATCGAATTCGACTGGAATCCTACGACCCTGAGCATCGGATTCTTTCCCTGGGCCGCGGAAGCGGCCCTGAGTCGGCGCTACCGAACCATGGGCTGCTTTCTCGTCTTGATTGCACTATGTAAAGAAAATCTAGTATTATATGTAGCCGCCTTCGGAGTCGTTCTGTTTCTCTGGCGGGCGCCGTGGCGCGTCGCAGCCACGGTTCTCTTGGCAGCGTTGGCATTCTTCGTGGTCGAGATGAAGATCGTTTTTCCCCTCTTTCGACCGGACGGATTCCGTCACTTCTACTATCGAGAAATCGGCGACGGATTCTCGGACCTGCTTGGATTCGCCATTCAGAGCCCGGGCGCCGCATTCGCTCTCCTTTTCACCCCGCCCGAACGCAAGCTGGATGGCCTGCTGATTCCTTTCACGAGCACCGGATTCTTGGGGTTGTTGTCCCCCACGACCCTCATCACCGTGCTGCCTGGGCTTTGCGAACGCTTTTGGTCTTCATTCCCCAACGCGTGGTGGGGCCATCATTATGGTGGACCCACCCATGCGATGGCGGTGACGGCGGGTGTCCTGGGCGCGGCGAAGGTGAAGGCCATGCTCAACGTGTGGTTGCCGAATTCGTCGGTCTGGTCCCGGTTCGCTCGGATCTGGCCCATGCTGTTCATGTCGACGGCCGGAGTCTTGGTGGATGTGACCGGACCGTGGCCCCGCCTCGACCTGTTCGAGTTCGACAAGCCCTATCTGCCATCGGAGCCAGACCGAAGGGCGATGCGGCATGCGCTCGCCGTGGTCCCCGATGACGCGGCGGTGGCCGCTCAGAATCATCTCGTGCCCCACCTCGCGACCCGCCGAGAGATCTATCTGCTGGAGGACGCGCATCGGGCCGACGTCGTGGTGGTTTCACTCGATACGAGTCCTTGGCCCTATACCCGAGGCTACCATGAGCGGCTCGTCCGTCGACTGCACCGGAGCGGCTGGGCGACACCCTTCTGCACCGGGAGGACCATCGTGCTGAGTCGAACCGCGACCACCAGCGTGGCCTGTGCCGCCCTCGCGCCGGCGGGAGATCGGTCGACCCGCTAGCGGTCGACTCGAGTGAACAGTCGAACCCGTCCCAGGCGGATGGCGTCTTCGTTTCGGGCGGGAACCCAGGTCCTGAAGAACTGGCCGCGCGCCGTGTTCCAGGCTTCGGTGCGGATCGATTCGCCCGGGAAGACCGGTCGCGCAAAGCGACCTTCGATCTCCGCGATCCGTGCCGCGTCGTCATCGGCCACGATGTGGGCCAAGGCCCGAGCCGCAAAGCCGAGGGTGCACAGCCCGTGGAGGATGGGCTTCGGAAAGCCGACCGCTTGCGCGATGGCCGGCTCGGCATGAATCGGATTCTTGTCGCCGGACACCAGTCGATAGAGCAGTGCCTGGTAGCTCGGAACCGCGTCTTCGTAGACCGCATCCGGCGGCGTTCCTTCCGGCGGAAGATGGTCGGGAGCCTTGGGGCCCCGCTCCCCGCCAAATCCTCCCAACCCGCGATAAAAGATCTGCCATTCGGTTTCGGCGAGAAGACCATCTCCGTCCGTGGATTCGGTGGTGAACACCGCGAGGGCACCCGTCCCTTTGTCGTAGACTCGATGAAGCTTGGCCGTGGTGTCGACCTCGGCGGCGGCTTGGAGCGGGCGGTGAACACGGCAGCGTTGTGCGCCGTGCACGATGGTCAGCAGATCGCCTCCCAGCGCGGCGATGCCCTCGGTCACCGGCGCCCAAGCCGAGAGAACCGAAAACGTCGGGAGGACCGTGGGGCCTCGACTCTCCAACAAGAGGTCCAGTTCGCGCTCGGTGGCCCCGCACGCCAAGGCGTAGAGCGCTACCTGGTCCGGGTCCCATCGGTGTCGGTGGGGTCCGAAGGATTCGCCGACCCGTCCGGGGTCCAGCGGTGGATTCAGCGACATCACTTCTCTTCCACGTCGGTCAGCGACCTTCGAGAACCGGTGCCACCGAGCTGGATGAGGGGCGCCACCTCACCCATGAGTTCTCGGTAGGTTGCAGCGTCCTGGTCCGAAAAACAGGCAAAGACCACGATGCGGGGGCGCTGGATGCGGCCGAGCGCTGCCCGGACGTGCCCGAGGGCGATCTTCGCGGCGCGGACCTTCGGGAAGCCATAGACTCCGGTGGAGATGGCGGGAAACGCCAAGGTTTCGACGTCCAGCTGCTCCGCCGCTTCCAGACAAGATTGATAGCAGCGCGCCAGCTGATGATCCTCCAGTCGGTAGCCCAGTTCCTCATCTCCTTCGGCGTGGGGATCGGTTCCCCAGACCGGTCCGACGGTGTGGATGATATGGCGGATCCCTCGAGCCTCGAGATCAAAAGCGGGAGTGACCACCGACTTTCCGGTCGCGCAGCCGTTCAAGGTGGCGTTGTGGGCGCGCAGTCGCGGGCCCGCGGCGCGATGGATGGCGCCATCCACGCCGCCCCCTCCGAGAAGTGAATGGTTGGCGGCGTTGACGATGGCGTCCACCGAAAGGGTCGTGATGTCGGTGACGGCGATTTCGATACGGTCATGCATGAGCGAGAGCCTCCGGCTCCGGGTCGAGCGCGCTCATGATGCCACGCTCCAGCCCATCGTGATCAAATGCGAAACCGGCGGTCTGGATCTTCTGGGAGCTGGCCCGTGTGCTGGCGAGAAGCAGCTCCCGGCCCATTTGGCCGAGCAAAGCCTTGACCGCGAACGCGGGGAGCGGCACGACGGTGGGTCGGTTGAGGGCACGACCCAGCGCCTTCGTGAAGCTCTGATTGGTCACAGGAGCCGGGCTGACGGCGTTCACGGGCCCCTCGATGTTGTGGTCGATCAAGAAGGTCAGCAGGCGAATCAGGTCGTGGAGTGTTATCCAGCTCATGTACTGCTTTCCGTCTCCGACCACGCCGCCTGCGCCCAGCCGAAACGCGGGGAGCATAGCCTTCAGGGCGCCCCCATTTTTTGACAGCACCACCCCGATCCGCGGATGGACCACTCTGGCGCCGGCGTCGCTGGCGCGGCGAGCGGCCGCCTCCCACGCTACGCAGACCTCGCTCAGAAAAAGGTCCCCCGGGCCTTGCTGTTCGCTCATCCACGCCTGCCCCCGGTCGCCGTAGTAGCCGATGGCCGATGCGGACACGAAGCTGGGGCGACGGTCCGACGCCGCGATGGCCTCGGACAGAATCTGGGTCGATGACACCCGACTGTTGAGCACCCGGGCTTTATGGGCATCGGTCCAGCGGCGACCCGCGATGTTCTCGCCGGCCAGATTCACCACGCAGTCCACCCCGTCCAGGGCGCCTACCGGCAATGAGCCATCCGCTGGGGACCAGCGGACCGCGTCGGGGGCGGACTCGGCCCGGCGAACCAGCCGGTGGACCGAATCCCCTCGGGCGCGGAGATGCCGCACCAAGGGTCGACCGACGAGCCCGCTGCTGCCACTGATCAAAACCTTCACGGTTTCACCTGACGCGGGGACGGTCTGCCGAGCCAGTGGTTTTTGCTCAAATCGACGAAGAGCGGGGGTGGTCGCCGCCCAGAGCCTTCGGCCAATCGCGAAGCGGACGCACATCCCAATCCTCGCGGAGCCACCGAACCAGATCGCGAAGACGACGCAGCTTGTCAGCGACCGGGATCTTGAGGTCCGCTTGCCGCGCCGCCAATTCTGCCGGAACCTCTGCGGCGTCCAGAAGGTCGATGGCATGCATCTCAAAAACGAAAGGCAGCTTTCGTTTGGCGAGACCCCGGAGCGCCCGATGGCGCAGCCCCTCCGGCATGGCGATCCAGGTCGTGCCGATTAAGGGCCAGCGGGTTCGGGGTTCAACTGACATCGGAAACTCCCAGAGCGAACCTGTGGGATGGGCCTGCCAGTATTCGCTGGGTCGCATTCGGTATGGATGAAGTGGCCCGGTAAAGGCGCGGGCGTCGCCGGTGAGCGAACGTGAAGGTTGGCCGCGCAGTCCGTAGTACCCGATCGCGCCGGCCCGCAGGCCGAAGTACATCGGCGACGGAAGGAGCGACGAATCGTAATGGTAGCCCCGTGCGACCAGTGCGCTGATCAGAGGCGGGGATTGGTTGTAGCCGGGGGCCCGGAAGCCCACCGGTCGACGACCGCCGTTGAGGGGCGTGAGAACCCGCTCCGCTTCCACCAGGTCCTGCTCGATGTCTTCGGGATGCCGACGGGAGAGGCGATAATCGTGGGCGTGGGAGTGCGACGCGACTTCGCTTCCGGTGGCTCGGACCGGAGTGAAGGCGGTCGGGTGCACGGCGGCATCTTGTCCGATGAGGAAGAGGGTGCAGGGAAGGTCGGATACCAGTTCCCAGAATCGAGGAAGGGCCGACAGGTAGATGGGGTCTCGCTCCAGGGCCTCGGCCCGGGACGCCGCGTCTGAGAGCCCATGGATTTGACGGTAGAAGCGAAGCGAATCGACGTCGATGGTGACGGCAGCGAGGGTCATCCGGCTCCGTCTCCCTTGATGCGAATCGCATAGACGAGGGTTCCCAGGTCTTTGACCACGCGGGGAACTCGCCTGGTCAGTCGGATGGAAGGCTCGCGCTTCTCCTGCAGATTCAACGGAATCTCGACGATACGAAGGCCCTTGCGCTCGCTCCGGATGACGAGCTCCGAGGCGAACATGTCCTTGTCCACCACGCAGGCATCCACCACCGGCAGCAGCACCTCCCTCCGGAAGGCCTTGAGACCGTGGGTATCGGTCCCCCGGAATCCGAGACTCAGCCGGAGCAGGCCGTTGATGACCCGCGTGGCGGCGCGGCGTCCGAGCGGGCGTCGATCCCGGGCCCCGCGCATGGCTTTGCTGCCGACGACCAGGTCCCACCCTCCGTCCTCACCATCCAGGAGTTCGAGTGCCCGACGGTGAAAGTCGAGATCCAAGATATCGATCTCGTCGCAGTGCACCGTGGTCCCGCACGCCCGAAGGATGCCGGCCTTGAGCGCCTTCCCATAATTGGGCTCGCCCAGTGAGAACGTCGAGACCTCCGGCAGCTCGTCGGCCAGCTCCTGGGCCAGGGCCGCGGTCTCGTCCCGGGAACCATTCTCGGCGATGATGATCTCGAAGGGACGTTTCAGCCGACGATGCGCTCGGGCGTGGAGCTCGCGGATGGAGCCTTCCAGGATCGGGCCCTCGTTGTGGACCGGTATGACGAACGAGAGCTCGGGATGGTCCGGACGACGGAACGAGTGCATCAGATGACCTGGTCCTCCAGGACCGCCCGAGCTGCTTGCATGCCCTCGAGCAGCGCATCTTCCATCGCGTTGTATTGCCAGCGACCGTACCGTCCAACGGTGATCACGCGCTTCGACTTCACCCAATCGAGCACCGACTGTCTCGCTTCCGTGTAGTAGTTGTCGAAGAGAACGTATGCCGGCGACAACACGTTCGGCACCACGAACAGAACCTCGGATTCGTCATCCAAGAGACCGATCCGCCGCATCCCGTCCAGGACGGGTCCTTCGAAGCGGGACGGATCAACCTCTCCGTAGTGACCGAGTTCGACGTAGTAGCTTCGGCACCCCTCCGGCGCAAGCGAGCTTTCCACGGCAGTATAGGAGCCCACGCGGTAGAAGGGGAACTCGGCTTCCGGGACGTAAACCCAATGGTAGTCTTGATGTTCTTTGGGTGCGCCGCGGATACCCACATCGAAGTAGAGAACCGAGTTGGCTCGGAGGCGTTGTCGCGCGTCCCGCACTCCGTCAGGTACGGAGGCCGGTTCGTGGGCTGCGACCAGGTCCACGAGCACATCCAGCGGAATGCTGGTCACGAGCCGTTCGAATTGCACCGTCTCTCCGCTTCGAAACGAGGCGGTACGCGCGTCCAGATCCAGAGACGTGCACGGGTTCTCCAGTTCAGCTGGGCGTACCGCGGCATCGTGAAGCGCCTGAGGGAGGGCGCCGATCCCGCCCCGGAGCGGATACAGAAAGCTCGCGTTGTATCCGAGAGCCTCCTTCGACTGACCGAGCGCCCCTCGAATGACCGTCTCGACACTCGGTTGCGGAATATACTTGGCCGCGAAATCGGTGGCCAAGGTCTCGAGTGGCACACCGTAGATCTTTTCATTGTAGGGGAACATGAAGTGGCGGCAGATTCCCTCTCCGAACTCCTTCCGAATCCATTCTCTATAATTCTGGGGCTCGGGGAGAGCTTCTTCGTACCGGGCGCGGACGAGACCCATCACGCATTCGGTCACTACGTCGGGGGGAAGTCCGAAGGTATTGGCCTGGAACGGATACAGGGTGAATGTCCCTTTGCTGTACACCCGAGCCCGACGCTCTCGGGCGCGCAGGTTATCCTTCAGCAACCCGTGGACGAGGCTCTTCGTCTCTTCGCGACGGAGGTGAAGCCAGTGACCGGTTCCGTCGCATTGGAAACCGTGCGGACGATGACGGGTCCGGGCCAAGCCGCCGACGGCGTCGGACCGCTCCATCAGTCGATACGCGCGCTTCGTTCCCAGGTGGTATGCGCAACTGAGACCCGAAAGACCCGCGCCCAAGATCAAGGTGTCAGTGCGGCTCACCGGGCGGGGACCGTGGCAAAATTCTTCGATGGTCGCCAGCATTTCTGCGAGCCCGTGCGCGCTGCGCTGTGATCGAGATGACGGTCGTATTGTGACCGGCATGCCCCCGTGCTACCGCCGCCACGCATGTTGCGGTGGAATTCCGGTGCTTTGGCCGTCGGGTGGTTCGTCAACCTGGCGGGGCCCGGGGTCCTGTGGGCCCAAACCGGGAGTTCGACTTCCGCGGTGGACCTGGAAGCGCTCAAACAGGCGCTGCGGGATGAGCTCAAGGAGGAACTCAAGGCGGAAATCAAGCAAGAGCTGGCCGAGGAGTCGGCGGCGCTGGCGCCGGTTCAATCCGACAGTTGGGCAGAAGCCGACTGGTCTTGGGACGAGCCGGCCGAGCCCAAGCTGAACTTCTTGGAGTTCGACGGCTATTTCCGCTTTCGGTGGGACTTGTTCAACAATCTGGACTTGAACACCTTCTTCATCGACGGGCCGGAGGTCGAGGACATTTATGGACCATTTCCCGAGCCGTTTCTGTTCGCCGAGGACCTGGGGCCGTCCGCCAGCCCGAACCCCGAGCCAGCACTCTTCGTTCCCCCTGGACAGTCGCCCCCAGTCCCCCTCTGCATCACCGACTTCGGCGATGGTGGTTGCCGTGAGGCGCGTCTCGACGACGACTTGGACACCCTGGCGTCCGCGAACATGCGGCTCCGTCTCGAACCGACCCTCAACGTCTACGAAGACATCAAGATCAAGTCGCAGATCGACATCTTGGACAACGTCATCCTCGGCTCTACTCCGGACAGCCTGCCCTTCAACCCCATAAGCCCCCTCGCCATCTTTTCCAATACGCAGATCGCCCCCTCCGACGGCACCAACGCGGTGTTTCGGGACAGTATTCGCGTGAATCGAGTCTGGGGCGAGGTCATGACTCCGGTGGGGCAGATCCGCTTCGGTCGTCAGCCGAACCACTTCGGACTGGGAATCTTGGCCAACGACGGCAACCAGCTCGACGACGATTTCGGAGATTCGGTGGACCGGGTGCAGTTCTCCTTCAAGCTGGGAGATTTTTACATCATGCCGGCCTACGACTGGATCGCCACCGGACCCATCAGCAGCTCCCGCTTCGAGCCCCAAGGCCAGCCCTTCGACCGGGGCGAGCGAGACGACGTGGAGCAATGGAACCTGCGTTTGGAGAAGCGGGAGACGGAAGAGTCGACCCAGCAGAAGCTGGCCAACGACCAGGTGGTGTGGAACGCCGCTCTCCGGGGCACCTTCCGCCGTCAGGCGTTCGATGTTCCCAATTACTATCGATTCGGTCTGGTGGAAGATGGGCCCCTCATCAACTCCGTGGTGGAGCGGGACAGCGAGATCGGAACCGTCCAGGCCTATCTGAAGGTCCAATGGAGAAAGCTGGAGCTGGAGCTGGAGTACGCCGGGATGTTCGGCAACATCGGCAACCAGATCGAGACCCGGGACGTGCTGGACGACGGGAGCGACGCCGGATTCGGTGCGGGTCAAGATCTTCCCGACCTCGACATCAACCAACATGGGGGGGCGCTTCGGACCAAGTACAAGCTCCTCAGCGACCGTCTAAGCATCGAGTTTCTGTTCGCGTTCGCCACCGGCGACGCAGCACCCGGATGGGGGGTTCGGCCCTTGTTCGGGACCGCGCCCGAGGCCCGTGCGATCGGCTCGGTCTGGGATGGGTTTCAGGGCCAAGACGGCTCCATCACCAACTTTCGCTTCAATCCGGCGTTCACTTTCGACGTCATTCTGTGGCGGCAGCTGGTGGGCACCTTCACCGACGGTCTCGTGTTCCGGCCGAGCATTCAATATAACTTCACCGAGGCCCTCGGTGCACGACTCGATATCATCTATAGTCGAGCGCTGTTTTCTCAGTCGACGCCTTCCAATTCGCTGGAGATCGTGGAGGACCTCGTGCCCACCGGCGATGAAGAACTCGATTTCGGCAACCCGAGCGAGAACTTGGGTCTCGAATTCGACACCAAGATCTTTTTCGACTCGGACGACGGGTTTCACGCGTGGGTGCAGTACGCCTTGTTCGTGCCGTTTGGAGGCTTGAACCGTCTGGTGCCGGCGGCCACTCTCCCGGAAGAAGAGGTGACGGCCACCTTCAACGGGACCCAGGTTCAACAGCTGGATGCGGGCGTCGCCCACAGCCTCCAGATCCTTTTGGCCATCACCTTTTGACCGTCACTCCCGCTTGACCCGGGCGGAGCAGAGTCGTTCCCTGCGCTCTTCATGGCACATCCCAAGCCGTGGGGCGGTCGTTTCGAAGCTTCCACCGACGCCCGGGTGGAAGCGTTCACCTCCAGTGTCGATGGCGACAAGCGCATCGCGCAGGACGATGTGGAAGGTTCTTTGGCCCATGCACAAATGCTGACGGAAGTGGGCTTGCTGACCCCGGAGGAGGGGGCCGAGATTCGAAGGGGACTCGAGACCATTGGTCGAGAGCTCGAAGCGAACACGTTCCCGTGGCGGGTGGAGCTCGAAGACGTGCACATGAACGTGGAGACCCGGCTCCGAGAGCTGGTGGGACCGGTGGCCGGCAAACTCCACACCGCGCGCTCCCGGAACGACCAGGTCGCGACCGACGCGCGTCTCTACACCCGCCGCATGTTGGGTCGGGCCGATGGCGCTCTGTCCGCGCTGCAGGACGCGCTGCTCACGCAGGCCGAGCATCACCTCGATACGCTGCTTCCAGGCTATACACACCTTCAGCGGGCCCAACCGGTTCGACTCGCCCATCATTGGCTCGCGTACTTCGAGATGCTGGATCGGGATCGAGACCGAGTTTTCGATATTCTACGTCGCTTGGATCGTTCACCCCTCGGCTCGGGCGCGTTGGCCGGCACGCCGCACCCGATCGCCAGGGAGCGCACCGCGGAGCTGCTGGGATTCTCCGACGTGACCGCCAACTCCATGGATGCGGTGTCGGATCGGGACTTCATGGTGGAGGCCCTCGGTGCCGCTTCTTTGGGCATGATTCACCTGAGCCGCTGGTGCGAAGAACTGGTTCTCTGGAGCAGCACCGAGTTCGGATTCGTCACCATCGGCGATGGGTTTACAACGGGGTCGTCGATGATGCCGCAGAAGAAGAATCCGGACGTGGCGGAGCTGGTCCGAGGCAAGGTAGGTCGGGTTGTGGGCGCCCACGTCAATCTTCTGATGACGCTCAAGGCCCTTCCGATGACGTACAATCGAGACCTTCAAGAGGATAAGCCTCCACTCTACGACGGTCTTTCGACGTGGATCGATTGCCTCGAAATCATGTCGCAGATGATCCCGAGCATGGAACTCCACCCGCGCCGAATGGCAGCCGCTCTCTCCGAGGGTTTTGTTACCGCAACTGAACTTGCAGACCATCTGGTGACGCAAGGAGTCCCGTTTCGGGAGGCGCATGAGATCGTCGGGCGACTGGTGGCTGATCTGCTGGCGTCGGGCCGCCGGCTCGACGCCCTGAGCCTGGACGAGCTTCGAAGCCGCGACCCCCGCTTTGGCGAGGATGCGCTGTCGTGGGTCGATATCAGATCGGCGGTGGAGCGGCGGGACGTGACCGGTGGCCCGGCGCGTCACCGGGTGGTGGAGGCGCTTCAGTCCGCTCGGAACCGTTGGTCCGCTCGCTTCGATGCGGGTCGCGCTAAGGATTCCGACACCAGCGGAGCGACGGAGTAGATGCGCCACTTCGACTACCGAGAGGACGGAACGCTCTACGCCGAGGACGTTTCTCTGGTCGAGCTCGCGGACGTGGTGGGAACGCCCGCCTTCGTGTACGCCGAGGCCACCGTCGACCGTCATCTCCAGGTCTTCGACGCGGCGTTCGACGGGCATCCCCACCTGGTGTGTTACGCGATGAAGGCGAACAGCAGCCGCCCGGTGCTGGAGTTGGTTCGCAGACGCAACGCGGGGGTGGACATCGTGTCGGGCGGTGAGCTGTTTCGAGCTCGCCGAGCTGGGATCCCCGCCAACCGTATCGTGTTTTCCGGTGTGGGTAAGACGGCCGCAGAGATGGCCTACGCCCTGGATGAAGGGATTTTGGCCTTCAATGTGGAATCGGAGCCGGAGCTTCGGCGATTGGCGGAGGTCTCTGCGAGTAAGGGCTTGGTGGCGCCGGTTTCCCTTCGCGTGAATCCGGACGTCGATCCGCAGACCCATCCATACATCGCTACCGGTCTGGCGCAGGCGAAGTTCGGCATTCCCATGACGGAGGCGCCCAGGTTGGCGGCATGGGCCGATGCGCAATCCAGCCTTCGGATGGACGGCGTGGACTGCCACATCGGAAGTCAGCTGACCCGACTTCCGCCGCTCTTGGAGGCGCTGGAGTCGGTGCTCGACCTGGTAGACCGGCTCAGAAGCAGCGGTCACGCCATCGAGCACATCGACATGGGCGGAGGTCTCGGGATTCCGTACGACCAGGAGACGCCACCGCATCCGTTGGAGCTCGGTCGCGCCGTCTTGGCCAAGCTTCGCGGACGGCCGGAGCGCCTGATCTTGGAGCCGGGACGGGTCATCGTGGGAAACGCCGGGATCCTTCTCACGCGGGTCCTCTACCGAAAGACGACGCCCACCAAGACGTTCGTCGTGGTGGACGCGGCGATGAATGATCTGCTCCGCCCGGTACTCTACGACGCGCAACACGAGATCCTTCCAGTGCGGGCCGGACCGGCAGAGAACCCACTTGTGAGCGTGGACGTCGTGGGGCCGGTGTGTGAGACCGCCGATTGCTTCGCCAAGGACCGTCTGCTCCCGCTGCTGGAGCCTGGAGATCTCGTGGCGGTCATGAGTGCGGGAGCGTATGGACACGTGATGTCCAGCCAGTATAACTCGCGGCCTCGCGCGCCGGAGATTTGGGTGAGCGGGGCCCGTTTCCACGTGGGTCGGCGCCGAGAACGATACGAAGATCTGGTGTCGGGGGAGTCGGTTCCTCCGTGGTTTCAGGCAGGAGAAACAGGATGATTGTCGAAAAACTCAAGGGCGCCTTCACGGCGCTGATCACCCCGTTCGACGAACGCAACCGGGTGGACGTCCCCGCTCTGAAGCGGTTGGTGGAACGTCAGATTCAGCAGGGTATCAATGGGCTCGTACCCTGTGGGACTACCGGGGAGGCGCCGGTGCTCTCGGTGGACGAGCAAGAGGTGGTGGTCCGGACGGTGATCGAAGTGACTGCGGGTCGGGTTCCGGTGGTGGCGGGGACCGGGAGCAACAACACCGCGGCCACCGCCGCCCAGACAGCCCGCGCTCGCACGTGGGGCGTCGATGCGGCCCTCGTGGTGTGTCCGTACTACAACAAGCCCACCCAGGAGGGCCTCTATCACCACTTCAAAGCGGTGGCCGAAGACGGCGGGCTACCGGTCATCGCGTACAACGTTCCGGGCCGTACCATCACGGACCTTCAGCCGGAGACCTTGGGACGCCTTCAATCGGATGGGCACATCGTGGCGGTGAAGGACGCTACGGCCAGCATGATCCGAACGACCGAGACCGTGGGCGCCCTCGATCCTCGAAAGCCCTTCGCGTTGATGTCGGGGGATGACTTCACCATCTTGCCGTTCGTGGCGTGCGGGGGTGTTGGCGTTATCAGTGTCGCGAGCAACATCGCGCCTGGCGATGTGTCGCGGCTGGTGGCGCTGTCGGCGGAAGCAAACTACGCGGAGGCCCGCCCGCTCCACGCCCGCGTCCTGAGCTTCTCTCGAGTTCTCTTCAGTGCACCGAACCCGACGCCCATCAAAGCGGCCTTGGCCTTGGCTGGGTGGTGCAGGCCGGACTGCCGGCTGCCGCTATTGACGGCCGACGCCAAAATGATGGCGGCGGTTCGAAAAGGCTTGGCGGCGTATGCGGGTACGGACGACTTCGAGGGCTACATGTCGTGACGGTAACGGTCGGGTCTCCGATTCGCCTCGTGGTTTCGGGGGCGCGGGGTCGACTCGGTTCCCAGATCGCGCGTCGCGCCGCCGCCTCCGACCGTTTCGTTTTGCATCAGGCCTTGGTTCGGTCGGACAGTCCGGGGGTTGGCGCGGACGTCGAGGGGGTGACGTGCTCGAGCACCTATGTTCCCGAGCCGAACACGGTCTTGGTGGAAGCGGCAACACCGGTCGCGGCGCTGGACCACGGAGCTCGGGCGGCCGAAGCCGGCGTCCCGATCCTTCTCGCGACCACCGGTTTCCGGTCGGAGAATCAGCAAGTCATCGACGGTTGGTCTCGAAGCACCGCGGTATGTGTGGCGCCCAATCTTTCGGTGGGGGTCAACCTGATGCTCGACCTGGTGGCGCGCGCCGCCGCCGCCCTCCCGGACTACGACCTCGAAATTCTCGAGCTGCACCATCGGCGAAAGAAGGATGCACCCAGCGGAACCGCTTGGGCATTGGCCGAAGCGGCGGCCGACGGTCGCGGATGGGATGATCTGGGCCGGCGCGTCATCCATGCCCGGGCCGGCGAGGTCGGTGCTCGGTCCAACGAGGAGGTCGGGATCATGGCCATCCGTGGCGGCGACATCATCGGCGAACACACCGTCTTTTTCGTGGGCGAGACCGAGCGGATCGAGCTCACTCATCGAGCCGCGACCCGCGATGCATTCGCGCACGGTGCGCTGGTCGCGTCGGCGTTTCTCGCGGCGCAAACCTCCCCCGGGCGCTATTCAATGCGCCAGGTACTCGGTTTGACCTGATGCCTCGAGGTGACGGCCGCGGGCGCCACTAGCCCGTCGCCACCTGAAGAGGCGGCGGCACCCGTAGGCGAGGGGCGTTCGACCATATCCGGTCGATGTCGTAGTAGGCCCGCGCGTCCTCGTGGAACACGTGCACCACCACGTCTCCATAATCCTGGAGGATCCACACGCCCTTTCCCTCGGTACTCAGGGGGCGCTCGCCGAACTCGGTCTTGAAGACATCGCGGATCGCACTGGCTACAGCCCCGCACTGCCGCTCGCTGTAGGCGGTGACGATGACGAGGTAGTCTGCGTACGCTTCCTGCTCCGTGAGGTCGATGATGGTCAGGTTCTGCCCCTTTTTGGACTGGGCGGCTTCCGCAACCAGAAGGGCTCTCGCTTTCGCGTCGATCGTGCTCACTCCAAATGGTCGTTCAACGACCAGGAAGAGTTTGAACCAACCCGACGCCTCCGTGCAAGTCCGCCCCGCCTCATGATGGCTCGCGAGCATCAGACGGCGTGCGCGACCGCAGCAGCCACCTTCTGGTGGACCGATAGGTCCAACATGTTGGGGAGCAACAGGTCGCCTGCGGCTTCGGATAGCGCCGTCGCCGCGGCCAGCATCATTTCTGGAGTGATCCGTTGCGCCCGCGCGTCCAGCGCGCCTCGAAAAATACCAGGATAAGCGAGAGCGTTGTTCATCCCGCGACCGTCCAACGCGATGGCGGCGCCTGCCTTCTGCGCCTCATGTATTGAGATCTCGCTCACCGGATTGGCCAGGGCGAAAACGATCGGGTCCGCACCCATCGACCTCACCATGTCCGGGTGGATCAGATTGGGACGAGAAACGCCGACGAACAGATTTCGTCCCCGCATCACGTCCTCCAACGAACCCTGCACCTTGGCGTGATTGGTCACCTTTGCCAGGGCCCGTTTCTCGTCGTTCATCTTCTCGTTCCGGCCGTCGTAGAGCGCACCAGCACTGTCCACCATGATCACTTCCCCAACCCCGAACTGGACCAGGAAGCGGGCGATGGCGGAGCCCGCGGCGCCAGAGCCGAGTACCACCGCCTGGCAATCCTCGGCCCTTCGGCCGATTCGCTTGAGGGCACTCTTGAGACCGGCGACGCACACGGTGGCGGTGCCGTGTTGGTCGTCGTGAAAGACGGGCTTGTTCAACCTGGCCTGAAGTTCCCGCTCGACGAAGAAGCAATCGGGGGCGGCGATGTCCTCCAGCTGAATCGCTCCGTATCCGCCGGCACAACGGGCGACGGTCTCTACGATGACGCTCGGATCCTCGCTCTCCACCAGCAACGGCTCGGCCGAGACGCCCACGAATCGAGAAAGGATCGCGGCCTTCCCTTCCATGACCGGAAGCGCAGCGAGGGAGCCGATGTTTCCGAGCCCGAGGACCGCGGTGCCGTTGGTGACGATGGCGATTTTGTGCCGAACGGCGGTATAATCCCAGGCTGCGTCTGGGTCTTGTGCGATGGCTTCGCAGACGCGGGCGACGCCCGGCGTGTACACCATCCGGAGATCCATGAGCGTTTCCAGCCGTACGCGGTGCTGAGTTTGGATCGTCCCGCCGCGATGGATTTCCAAAACTTCGTCGATGGCCTCCAGCACCTCTACGCCATCGAGGGCATTCAATGCGGCGATGGCTCGATCCCGATGCTCGCCGTTGACGAGGAATGCTTGGACGTCCCGAAGCTTATGGTCGCCTTCCACCCCGGCCAACGACACGTCACCGATGTTGGCGCCGAGGGCTCCGATCGCGTCCAGGGCTCCGGCCAGCGTCCCGGGCCGGTCCAGAAGCCGAAGCCGAAACCTTACGATGAACCCCGCATGATATCGTTCATTCCAATCAGGCGCATCCGTCACAGACGGCTTGTCTGACGGCCCATCTTCGCAGTCAACCGGCGGCGCGCGCCTCGACTAGTTCAGGAGCTCGGGAATCCGATGCTGCACCCGGTGTACGGCCCGGGCGGCCCGATGAAGCCAGCTCGAGAACGCTTCGATGGAAGCGGGCATTCGCATGCTCATGACGGCCTTCAAGACCGTTTGCGCGAACTCGGTCATGGCCAGGAGCAACCGGATCCGCTGAAGGTCGTAAGGCGCAGCCTGGCCGGAAGACTCCATGAATTCAGCCTCGTTGTGGGCCGCTTCGAGGGCCAGGCGGGCGCGCTCCATCAGCATCCATTCGCGAGACCGAAGGACATCAGTGATGATGGGCCAGACGTCGACATTGGCGACATACGGGGCGTTGCGCTCGGGACCTGTCGAATGAACGAGCCCAAAGCTGGCCAGCTCGGCGACGGCGAGGTTCATCATGGAGCGGCTGACCCCGAGGGTCTCGGCTGCTTCCGACTGAGAGAGGGGCCGTCGGCTCAACGCCAACAGAGTCCATGCGCGTCCGTGGATCGACCTAAAGCCCCAGGTCTCGATGAATGCCCCCACCGCGTCGCAGACGCCGAGGACGCGATGGGTCAAGCGGTCATCATGTTCAAACGTGCTTCGGCGAACGGCTTTCCGGACGGACACGGGTTTCGAAACTCCTGAACATCATCTGTATCTCCGTTTGGAACGTGAAGGGCAAGCATTCGGTTCATTCAGGGCGTTCTGAAGGGGTATGCCTAGATGAAATGCTCGCCGGATCCTAGTTGTTCAATCTTCGTTGAACCGGTAGGGAGGATGTACCCGATGGCAAGCGCCGCAGATCTCAACCCCGAATCTCCAGTCCTGGGCCGCCTGGTTCAGGTCGCCGAACGCCGAGGTCTGTCGGGTCTCGCGGGTGCGTTGACCGACCTGAGCGAGTTCGTGTCCCACGACCTTTCCGCGATCGAGCGCGAACTGGCCCACACGCCCACCCGGGCGGACCTGGTGGGAAAGGCGGCGGACCACCTGCTGGACCTGAAGGGCAAACGCATTCGACCTCTCTGCGTGGCTCTGTCGGCCCGAGCCGGACGCGGCTTCTCGGCGCACGCCGTCAAGCTGGCGGCGGCGGTCGAGCTCGTCCACAGTGCGACACTCCTCCACGATGACGTCATCGACGAGGGGGAGCTTCGGCGGGGCCGCCCGACTTCCCGAGTCTTGTTCGGGAACGCGGCCAGCGTGTTCGCCGGCGATTGGCTGCTGATTCACGCTCTGAGACTCGTGCAGGCGGCCGGCGTCGAGGGTCTGCTCGACCGTCTGCTCCAGATCATCGACGAGATGATCGAAGCGGAGTCTGTACAGCTCGAACGCCGAGGAAAGCTCTCGGCCGACCGTGACGCGTACTTCCGCATCATCGAAGGCAAGACCGCGTCTCTGTTTCGATGGGCGATGGTGGCCGGAGGCCGGGCCGGGGGGTTGTCTTGGAGCCAGTGCGACGCCCTCGCGGCGTTCGGCAATGACCTCGGGATGGCCTTCCAGATCGTGGATGACACTTTGGACCTCTCGTCCGACACGGAAGCGACGGGCAAGAACATGTTTGCCGACGTGAAAGAGGGCAAGATCACCTACCCGCTCTTGGTCGCGATGGAGCGAGAGCCACGGCTTCTCGGCCTCCTGGAGCAGGTCATGGACGCCGAAGGCGAAGTTCATCCCGAAACGGGGCAGTGCATTCAAAGGGTCTTGAACGAGACCCGAGCTCTGGGCGCAGCTCTCGAATATGCGCACGAGCTGGCGCTCCGAGCCCGTGGTCACCTGGGTACGCTTCCCGAAAGCGAAGCGAAGACGGGCCTCGATTTGGTGGCCGAGGCCGCGGTGCGGAGGTCCAACTGACCGGTCGAGCCGAACAGGAGCAACCCGTGATCGTTACCGTGAAAAAGGGCTACGAGCCCTCGCTTGTGCGACGCCGCCTGGCAGACCTGGGGCTTTGGGTGAAGGCGCTTCATTCGTCGGATGCGGGGGCCGCCTTTCAAGTCGAAGCCTATTCGGCGCCGATTCGGCCTTCGTACCTGGAAGACCTGGAGGGCGTGGAGGCGGTGTTCGGGGCTCGACCCGCGTCGGCCCAAGTCGGCGACCAAAACCTTCCGGTGCGGGCGGGGCAGCACCTCATTGGACCGGGTGCTCCTTTCGCGGTCGTAGCCGGTCCGTGCTCCATCGACACGGAAGAGCGAATTCATGACCTCGCCCGACGGCTTGCGCGGAGGGGCGCCAGGTTCCTCCGGGGGGGCGCCTACAAGCCCAGAACTTCGCCATACTCCTTTCAAGGGCATGGGGCCCAAGCGCTCCGATGGATGCGCGAAGCCGCCGCGAACGCTGGCCTGGCGGTGGTGACCGAATGCATGAGCGAACGGTCGGTGGATGAGGTGGCAGAGTTTGCCGACCTCGTTCAGGTCGGGTCGCGAAACATGCAAAACTATGCACTGCTCAAGGAGATCGGACGCACCGGCAAACCGGTTCTTTTGAAACGAGGAATGGCCTCGACCGTGGAGGAGTGGATCCTGGCCGGCGAATATCTCATGGTTCATGGCGGCAGCGGTGTGGTCTTTTGCGAGCGGGGCGTGCGCTCCTTCGATACGACCACGCGCAATCTTCTGGACTTGGGCGTGGTCGCCGACCTCGTGCATGCGCGAGGCTTCCCGGTGGTGGTGGACCCGTCCCATGCGACAGGGCGACCTGACCTGATCGCACCCCTTTGCCGGGCGGCGCGAGCCCTTGGGGCGCATGGCGTCATGTTCGAAACGCACGGCGACCGTGGAGGAGCACTCTCGGACGGACCCCAAGCGTTGCTCCCAGATGACGCAGAGTCATTGGTCCAGGAGCTGACCGGAGGTTGTTCATGAACAGCCGAATCCCCGGGTTTCACAAGCACCGACTGGCCGAACGACGGGCACTGCTCAGCGAGACGGTCGAACTGAGCGAAGAGACGCGCTCTTTCTTGCGGAACGAAATTGCCGTCACGGATTGCGAGCTGGACCGTATGAGCGAGAACGTCGTCGGGCGGGCATCGCTCCCCCTATCGGTCGGTTTGAACTTCCGGATCAACGGGGCCGATGTACTGATTCCGATGGCCGTCGAAGAGCCGTCCATCGTGGCGGCGGCCAGCCATGCTGCGAAACTGGTACGCGATGCGGGTGGATTCGAGGCGGCCGCCGATCCAAACGTAATGACCGCACAGGTGCAGCTCGATGATGTACCGCGAATCCACGAGGCGCGGCAGAGGGTGCTGGACCGACGGAACGAGCTGATTCAGCGGGCGAACGAAGCCATTCCCCGCATGGTGGAGCGGGGTGGGGGATGCGTAGATGTCGAGCCCCGCGTCCTGGACGAACGAACCTTCGTTCTCCATCTCCACGTCGACGTCGGGGATGCGATGGGTGCAAACTTGGTGGACACGGTCGCTGAAGCCGTGGCTCCGGCACTGCAGGCTTTGATCGGTGGGCGCATGGGGCTTCGTATTCTGAGCAACCTTCCGCTTCGACGAAAGGTTCGGGTTACCGGTCGTGTCCCTCTTCGGACGCTCGGTCCCGAATTGGTCGACGGCATCGCTCGAGCCAGTCGCTTTGCTGAACTCGACGTGTTTCGGGCCGTCACCCACAACAAGGGCATCCTCAACGCCGTCGATGCAGTGGCGGTGGCCATGGGGCAGGACTGGCGTTCCATCGAGGCGGGCGCTCACGCCTTCGCGAGCATGAACGGCGCCTATCGTCCCCTCGCGGTATGGCGAAGCGTGGACGACGCCCTCGTAGGCACGCTCGAGATGCCGATGGCGGTGGGGACGGTTGGAGGTTCGACCCGGGCCCATGCGGCGGTCCGGGCCGCCTTCGACATCATGAAGCCCGGGAATGCCCAGGACTTGGGGATGGCAATGGGTGCAGCCGGATTGGCTTGCAACCTCGCCGCGCTTCGCGCTCTGACCAGCGAGGGCATCCAGAAAGGCCACATGCGCCTCCACCATCGAAAGATCGAAGGGGGCGAACCGAAAGGAGATCGAGCATGAGCGAGCCGGCGTCCGCCCAAGACACCGCACCGGTCGGAGGTTCGGGCAAGATGTTCGATGGGATCGCTCATCGATATGACCTCCTGAATCGCATCAACTCGCTCGGGATGGACCAGGGATGGAGACGAGCGACGGTCCGGGCGCTGAAGCCGGAAGCGGGAGGGCAATACCTCGACCTCGCCACGGGGACCGCCGATATGGCCTTGGAGCTGCTCCGGCAGGAACCGTCGGCCGAAGTTGTCGGCCTCGACCCCTCGGTCAAGATGTTGGAGGTCGGGCGCACCAAGGCTCGACGGATGAACCGGTCGGAGCAGCTGAGATTGGAAGAAGGCGATGCCGAGGCCCTGCCGTTCCCCGACGCATCATTTTCGGGGGTGATGATGGCCTTCGGAATCCGCAACGTTCCGGACCGATCCCGTGCGCTTCGAGAGATGGCTCGGGTCTTGAAGCCAGGAGGACGGGCAGCCATCCTCGAGCTGTCCGAACCGAGGAACGGTTTGCTCGCTTGGTTTGCGCGCCAGCACGTGAAGCGCATCGTGCCCCTCACGGGGGCGCTGATCTCCGGGCCGCGAGAGTATAAATATCTCCGAGAATCGATTTTGGCATTCCCAGAACCGGAAGCGTTCTCGCGCATGATGAAGGAGCAAGGCTTCCATCGCGTGGATGTCGTTCCCTTCACGTGGGGCGCTTGCGTTCTTTACGTCGGACACCGGGAGTGAAGGCACGATTCGACCAGATCGAGCGGTATGGGCCGTGGCGGATTGGATGGGCGAGGAGTGAAGACCGTCCTCGACTCCAGTTCGGTCAGCATGGCCTGGCGTGGCGCACCTGCCAGCACGAGCAATGGGGATATGGAGCCGCCATCGAGATCCAGGCGGAAGGCCCCCACCGAACCCGATCCATCCGTGCCCAGGCCTCTGCCGCCAACCTTCCGGGTCACGTCCGTTGGTTTGGCGGTCTCTCTTTCGAAGAGGACGCCGCCGACGGGTGGGGCGACTTCGGACCGGCCCGCTTCTTCGTTCCTCGATGGTTTTGGAGCGGTGAGAGTGTTCGAGCCATCTGGCGTGAAGATGAGCCGGTCCCCGAGAAACCTCGTTTCGAGTCGAGCTCGGCGCGAGTCCGCGTGTCGCGAATCCACCGGGAGAGCGCCGACCGATACCAGAGTCGAGTGCAGGCTGCATTGCGTTCACTGAGTAGAGGAAGACTGAGAAAGGTGGTGCTCAGTCGTGATACGCATGTGGAAGGTGACTTCGAACCGAACGCCCTTCTCGTTGCGCTGGGGCGAGACAGTACATCTTCGCACGAGCTCTGTTTCGCCTTCTCCTTCGGGGGCGCCACGTACATGGGAAGAACGCCGGAGCTTCTCGTCTCGGCTTCCGGGACCGAGGTTCGAAGCGAAGCGTTGGCTGGTTCCTCTTCACTGGAGGAGGCCGACGCACTGCTCCATCGGCCCAAAGACCGGGCTGAACATGCCCACGTCGTCGCAACCGTCGTCGAGGGACTGAAAAGGGTAGGCATCTCCATCGGATGGTTGCCGGAGCCTCGGGTTCGTAGGCTTCGGGGCATCGCTCATCTTTGGACCCCGATACGCGTTCACGAAGATCCTCCCGTGCCCATCTTGGACTTGGTGGACGCGCTCCATCCCACCGCCGCGACAGCGGGCCTGCCCACCGGTCCGGCTCGAGTCCTGCTTCGCGAACTCGAGGGGCGACCCAGGGGCTGGTACTGCGGCGCCGTCGGATGGTTCGATGGAAAAAATGATGGCGACTTTCGGGTCGCGCTGCGTTCCGCGTTGGTGCACCCCCAGCGCCTCCACGTTTCGGTCGGCGGGGGCATCGTGGAAGGCTCCGAGCCTCGAGCTGAATGGGAAGAGACCCTGCTCAAAGAACGGGCCATCCTGGCGGCGTTCGGTCTGGCCTGAAATGCGGGATGCGTGCCTCCAGACCGAGTGGTTTCGGGCGTTCGTCGGCGGTCTGGCCTCGGCCGGCGTCACCGATGTCGTTCTCAGTCCGGGCAGCCGGTCCACGCCTTTGGTGGCGGCCGCCCATGCAGACCCTCGGTTGCACCTGACCGCACTCTACGACGAGCGCTCCTCTGGATTCTTCTCGCTCGGGATGAGCCGAGCGTCCGGACGACCTGTTGCCGTACTGCGTACGTCCGGCTCGGCGGGCGGTCATGACCTCCCGGCCATCATGGAGGCCCGTGCGGCGCGGTTGCCTCTCATCGTGATCACGGCCGATCGCCCACCCGAGCTCCACTCCGCGGGTGCGTCCCAAACGACAGACCAGGTGGGTATGTTTGGTGGGCGTCCGTCGGCTTCGTTCGACCTCGGTGCGCCCTGCGTTCATGGTCTGGAGGCGGTGGGCCGGAAAGCGGTTCAGGTGGTCCGCGCCGCGTGCGCCCCGGTCCCGGGGCCGGTTCACGTCAACGCGCCGGCACGCAAGCCATTGGAGCCGGCCCTCCCACGAGACGAGACCGAGCAAACGTGGAGCAAGCTCGTGGATGCGAAGATCCGTGCTCCGCTCACCACGGTCGAAGGGCGCTCGCGGCTCGGTCCGACCGCGTTGGCCATGGTCGCGGACCGACTTCGGACGAGCGGTCCCGGACTGGTCATCGCGGGGCCTCACCGGGGACCCGGACAAGGAAAAGGCCGGACCGAAGCGGTCCACGCCTTTCTCGATGCATCCGGCTATGTGTTGGCGGCAGAAACGGCATCGGGCCTGCGGTGCATGCACCCGCAGGCGTTCGCCGTTCCGGACTGGTCGCTTCGAGACTTCACTCCTTCGGTGGTGATCAGCATGGGGGCCCAGCCTTCGTCCCGAACGCTACAAGCCGTATTGCGGCGGTCCGCCTTCACTATCCATGTCGACCCGTATGACCTCGTCGACCCCGACGTAACGACGGACGTGGCATTCTTTGCCGAACCCGATGATTTCTTCGAGCGGGCGGCGGAGGTTGCCCGATGCGAAACACCCACGTCGTGGATCGCATTCGACCGGTCCGTCATGGAGACCATCGGTGCGCGTCTGAGCTCCGAGCCCGCGTTCGACGAAGCCGGCCTGGTGCGCCGATTCATGGAGCAGCTGCCGGACGGCGCGGTCCTGGTGCTGGGAAACAGTCTGTCCATTCGACTCGTCGACCGATTCGGACTGCCCCGAGCGGGGCCTGTCTTCTCCCAACGGGGGCTGAGCGGCATCGATGGGTTGGTCTCGGGTGCGGCGGGAACCGCGATGGAGCAACCCGGACCGACCGCGGTGCTCCTGGGAGACCTGTCTTTTCTTCATGACCTGAGCGGCCTCTGGGCCGCTCGACAGGTCCGGAGGCCCTTGATGTTCCTGGTGGTGGACAACCGGGGAGGACGGATTTTCGATGAGCTTCCCATTGCGACGAGCCATCCGGGGTTGATGTCCATGTTCACGACGCCGGTCGAAGCCGATTTCTCTGCTCTGGCTCGGGGGTTCGGGGTCCCGTCGGCGACGGTGGAGCGCCTGGACCAGCTAGCTCCGGCCATGGCGTCTGCTTGGTCTCGTCCGGGTCCGACCGTGGTCTGGGCCCGCGTCGCGCCGGGGCGTCTCACGCAGCGGACGCAAGCCATCCAGGATGGTCTGGAGTCCGGTCCGCGATGAGCGCGCTTCGTGCTTGGTGGTTGGCCATTCGGCCCAAGACCCTGAGCGCCGCCGCGGTTCCGGTGGTGGTTGGAACCGCCGCCGCGGCGGCGCTCGACCGGGTGGCATGGTGGCCGGCCATAGCGGCCATGGTGGGGGCCTTGGCCATCCAGGTCGGAACCAACTTCGCCAACGACGTGTTCGACTTCGAGCAGGGCGCTGACCGAGAGGACCGCTTGGGTCCGCAAAGAGCGGTGGCATCGGGCCTCATCGCCCCACGGGCCATGCGTCTCGGCATGGGCGTCGCCTTCGGGACCGCATTCCTGACCGGCGTATACTTGGTTACGGTTGGAGGTTGGCCCATCGTGGTGATCGGGCTGGCGTCCATCGCGTCCGGCATCTTCTACACCGCTTCCCGGTACAGCCTCGCGTATCTGGGCCTCGGCGACCTGTTCGTCCTGGTGTTCTTCGGTTTCGTCGCGGTGGGGGGGACTTTCTACGTTCAGGTCCAGAGCCTCGTCCCGTGGGTGTTGTGGGCCGCGCTCCCGATAGGCGCCTGGGCCACCAACATCATCGTCGTGAACAATCTCCGAGACCGAAGCACCGACGCCAAGGCGGGCAAGAAAACGCTGGCGGTCCGCTTCGGTCGGAGATTCTCGTTGGTGCAGTACGGTCTGCTCGGCGGGGTCGCCTATCTCGTGCCGGTGGGCTTCGTCGTCGCCGGCTGGTCGCCTTGGCTCCTCGCTCCATGGATTTCTCTGCCTGAGGCCGGCAGCACTCTTCGAGGCGTGGTGCGGGCCGAAGGGAAGGCGCTCAATCCCTACCTCGGCCGGACGGCGCGGATGTTGGTTCTGTTCGGCCTTCCTTGGGCGGCTGCCCTCGCGTTCAGTCGATAATGCGTGTCGAGTTCGTTCCCTTTTCCCGGTCGTCCGCGCCGGAGCGTGCGGTGCTGCGGGCGGAGCGTCGTGGCTTCCACGTTCGGGTCGTGCTCTCCAGCGGAAGCGAAGGATGGGGCGAGGTCTCCCCGCTGCCCGGGTTCAGCCGAGAGACGACGGAGCTCGCCCATCGAGAATTGATGGCGGTCGCGGAGGGAGCCCCTTTCGCCTCGATGAGTCCCTCGGTGCAGTTCGGGTTGTCTTCGGCGCGTGAGCGTGCGCTTCGAGCCGAGGGGAGTGGCGATGCTGACCTTGCAGCATTGCCCGTGAACGGACTCGTTACCGACCTCGGTCGGCTGGACGCCGACCTGGAACGAGCGGAGAAACAAGGCATCGAAGTCGTCAAACTGAAGGTAGGGCGTCCTGGATGCCTCGAACGAGAGCTTTCGGCCGGCGACATCATCGGCCGCTCGTTCCGATTGAGGCTCGATGCCAACCGCGCTTTCTCCGGCATCTGGAAGCATGTGGCCGTTCGATGGCAGGCCTTGCGGCCGGAGCTCTTCGAAGAGCCGGCTCCATGGTACGAAGTCGGTCCCGATGCGGATCGGATCGCGCTCGGTTGGGACGAAACCACCCGGGAGGTGGAGCCGGTGATGGTGCCCGAAGCGGCGCCGGCGGCGGTGGTCTTGAAGCCAACACTTCTCGGCTCGGTCGACGTGGTCCGCGACTGGGCCAAGTGGGCGAAGGACCAGGGCGCGGACGTGATCATCACCCATGCCTACGAATCGGAAGTCGGTCTTCGGGTCTTGTACGAACTGGCGCTGGAGCTGGGTTCGTCGAATCGAGCGCAAGGCTTGTTGCCTCACCGATTCGTCGATTCCTCTGCGGGCCCGCGGGTGGAACGAGGCAAGCTGTTTTGGCCATGAGCTGGTCTCCTCTCGAAATTCTTCGTCAATGGCGTGAGAGGCCTTTCCTGATCGCGCATGACCGCGTCTGGAACTTCGACGCCGTGGCCCAGGTCGTGGCGGAGACCGCAAGGGACTTCGACGAGGAAGCAGGGCCTCTCTTCATTCGCCCGGAGCGTACGGTAGGCGGGATCATTCAGATCCTTGGCGCCATCGAATCCAAGCACCGGCCATTTGTGCTGCACCCGCGCCTTTCTCCGGATGAACGCAGGGTGATTCGTGAGCGCTTTTCGGGCGTCCGTCGCGCCGGAGATGAGGTGTGTTTCACCACTTCCGGCACGACGGGCTCACCGAAGGCGGTCCGCCTCGGGCTCGACGCGCTCCAAGCGGCAGCAGAAGCCAGCGCGGCAAACCTCGGTTGGCAAGCCCACGACCGCTGGCTTCTTTCGATTCCCCCTGCCCATATCGGAGGTTTTTCCATCGTCGTGCGTTGTCTCTTGGCGGGGCGTACGGTCGTGCTCCCAGACGCGATGGAGGAGCGCTTTCACCCCGACGCCTTCGCTCATGACGTCGACCGGTACGGCGTGACGATCTGCTCCATCGTACCTACGATGCTGCACCGATTGGCTACTTCATCCACCTGGCCGGTCCGAAACACGCTTCGCGCCGTCCTGTGCGGAGGGGCGCGAACCCCGAGCGATCTGGTGGAAGCGTCGGCCGCTCGAGGGTGGCCCTTGTTGGTCACGTACGGGCTCACGGAAGCGGCCGCCCAGGTGGCCACGCAACCCTATGGGACGTCTCCGCACCCACATTGGGGAGCCGGTCGCCCGCTGGAAGGAGTCGACGTTCAGATCCGACGGGGTCGCATCTTCGTTCGCGGGCCGAATCTCATGCGAGGCTACGAGGGCGAATTGCCGGGTTTCGACGCAAGCGGATTCTTCGATACCGGCGACCATGGCGAGATGAAAGAGGGCTTGCTCCATGTCTTCGGCCGAGGGGATGACGTGATCATTTCAGGGGGCGAGAACGTTTTTCCGGCCGAGGTGGAAGAGGTGCTCCGCCGTCATCCCGCGGTTCGTGAAGCATGCGTGCTCGGCGTTCCGGACCCCGAATGGGGAGAAGCGGTGGCAGCGGCGGTGGTCGGGGATCGGAGCGACCTCGCGGGCTTCGTGAGGGAACGCCTCGCTTCCTTCAAGACTCCCAAGCACTGGATCTGGGTCGACGCGTTGCCCACCACCGATTCGGGCAAAGTCTCGCGGTCGGAACTTCGCCGCGCGCTCCTCTCCGAGCGCGGTCACCCGGGTTCGGATTCGCGATAAATCAGTTTCAGCGTCGTGGAATGCCTCGTACACTCCGCTTGCATGAACTCGGATGAAGCGCCGGTAGGCGTGCTCCTCATCAACTTGGGCACGCCTGATTCCACGTCCACCTCGGATGTGCGGCGGTATCTGCGAGAGTTCTTGAGTGATCCGCGGGTCCTGGACATCCATCCGCTCGGACGCTGGGCGCTCCTCAATCTCGTCATTCTGCCTTTTCGGCCCTCAAAGTCGGCGGAAGCATATCGGTCCATTTGGACCGAGGAGGGTTCGCCTCTTCTCGTATACGGGCAGTCTTTGGCCCGGCGGGTCCAGGACGAGCTCGGTCCACAGTTTCGCGTCGAGTTGGCGATGCGGTACGGTAATCCGTCCATCCCCGACGCAGCGGAACGACTCATGGCACTCCAGCCGAGAAAGATCATCGTCGTTCCGTTGTTTCCTCAATACTCATCGGCGGCGTTCGGCTCGGCCGCAGAGCGGGCTTTGGATGTTCTTCGCGTTCAGTGGAACGTGCCTCCAACCGAGGTAATTGGGCCATTCTTCGATGACCCGGACTTCATTCATGCGTTCGCGGATGTAGGTCGACCCGAGCTGGAAAGTTTCCGGCCAGACCATGTGCTTTTCAGTTATCACGGCATTCCGGAGCGACAGATCCAGAAAAGCGACCCCTCTGGAGAACACTGCCTCCGCAAGTTGGATTGTTGTAGCCAGCTCACCAAGAACAACCGCTTCTGTTATCGTGCGCATTGTTTCGAGACCACCCGTTGCCTCGCCGAATCGCTGGGACTCGATGACGGCGCCTGGTCAGTTTCATTCCAGTCGAGATTGGGGCGGACCCCGTGGATCAAGCCCTACACCGACGAGGTACTTCCGGAACTCGCCCGGAATGGCGTGGAGCGCGTAGCCGTCTACTGTCCCGCGTTCGTCGCCGATTGTCTGGAAACGCTGGAAGAGATCGGCATTCGTGCAGTGGAGGACTTTCGGGACGCCGGCGGAAAGGCACTCAAGCTGATACCCTCGCTCAATGACCATCCGAGTTGGGTCCAAGCCATCGCGAAATGGGTCCGCGAGCGAAGCACGCTCTCCCGTCACCCGCGACTGACCTTGGCCGGATCAGCGGCGGCCGGATCGGGAATGTAAGCTTCTGCGGTGGTCCGGAACTGATGGACCTGCCCCTGGGTCCACGCTTCGCTTCGACCCAGTTCCTGAGCAAGGACGCGCGCTACCGCCGGTGCCGCCTCCCAAGCGGCTCGAGCATCGAACAGTACGGACCGGCTACGCCGCGCCAAGAGGTCTTCCACGGTCCGGGCCATTTCGAATCGAATGCCAAACAGAACCTCGGCCACGGTCATTTGGAGACCGGAATGGATGGGGACAGAAAGACCGCGGTCGGCTTCCATCATTGCAATGATCTTCTCGGCGTCCCGACCGTAGAACCAAAGTCGACCGAATCGGGTCGCTTCTGGGTCTGCGCCGTGAATCGGGAGTTGTGTGGTGACACACTCGTGTGGCTCCAGGTCGGCCACTTTGACCGCGGTGTCGATGGTATCCTGGGCCATCTTTCGATACGTCGTCCACTTGCCTCCGGTGATGGTGATGAGGCCGGTGCTGCCGATCTGCAGGGTGTGGTCCCGGGAGACCGATGCGGTAGAGCCAGTTCCTGATGCGACCAATGGTCTGATCCCTGCGTAGACGCTCTTGATATCCTCGAACTTCGGATCGATGGACAAGTACTCTTGCGCATGCTCCAAGATGAACTCCAACTCCTCGGGGAGGGCGCGGGGTTCGAGGCACAATTCGGCGACGGGCGTATCGGTCGTGCCCACGACGACTCGGTCATGCCAGGGAATGGCGAAGAGTACCCGGCCGTCCGCCGTGCGCGGCACCATGATGGCGCTTTCTCCGGGGAGGAAGCTTCGGTCCAGGACGATGTGCACACCTTGGCTCGGACGGATTATGCGGGGCTCGTCGGGCTCCGCCATTTGGCGCAGTCCATCGCACCATGCCCCGGTCGCGTTTATGGTCGCCTTGGCCCGGACGGAGTAAGGACGCCGCTTTTCGAGGTCCACGAATTGTACGCCTTTCACCGCCCCGTCTTCCATGATGAGGCCCGAGACCTGGGCGTAGTTGATCAGCACCGCACCGTTATCCACCGCGGTCCGCGCCAAATGGATGGCCAGGCGCGCGTCGTCGAACTGGCCGTCGTAGTACATGACGCCGCCCCGAAGTCCTTCGGTTTCGATGGTCGGGAGAGCTTCGACGGTCTGTTCTTTGGACAGACAAGTGGACGAGCCGAAGCCGTACTTGCCGGCCAGCATGTCATAAACCTTCATGCCGAAGCCGTAGTAAGGAGCCTCCCACCAGCTGTAGTTCGGCACCACGAAAGCGAGGTCCCGGACCAAATGAGGAGCATTGCGACGCAGGATGCCTCGCTCCTTCAATGACTCCATCACCAGGGAAATGTTGCCTTGCTGCAGGTATCGGACGCCTCCGTGGACCAGCTTCGTGGAGCGACTGCTGGTCCCCTTGGCGAAGTCGTGCTGCTCCAGCAGAATCACGGAATGGCCGCGGCTCGCGGCATCGACCGCGCAGCCCAGGCCGGTCGCGCCCCCGCCCACGATGGCGATATCGAAGGAGTTCGAGGGCTGGAGCTTGGCCCACATGGCATCGCGATTCATGCGGGCGTACGGTGCCGCGTGCTCCCGTCAGACGAAAGCGCTAACTCCAAACAGCGTTCCGCGGGGCTGAAAGCAGTCAGCGGTCGGACAGGAAACGCTCCAGGGCCGGCGCCACCCGAGCGAGTTCTTGGCGAAGGGCCAAGACGAGTTCACCCGCAGCTCCGAACTCCTGTGCCCGGCCCTTGGCTTCCACCATCTTGGCCAATTCGGAGACCCGAACCGCACCCACATTGGCGCTGGAGCCCTTGAGTTTGTGGGCGCCGTTGACCAAGGCGGTGGCGTCGTGGGCTCGGACCGCCGTTCCCAGTTCTCCGATCCGCTCCGCGGCGTCTTCGAGATAAAGGCCCAAGAGCTCCCGAATGAAATCGGGATCCCCGCCGGTTGCTTCTTCCACCCTGGCGCCGTCGAGGGCGTGAGGGGCGCTGATCGCGACCTGTTGCATCGTCTCGGATTCCAAATCGACGGCCGGCATGGGAATTTCACACCTCGTTCCGAAGCGAACCAGTCTCGCTCGGCGCCCAGGGGACGCCGTAGTAGGGTGCAGGGTTCGGGAAAACGGAAGCGAAAAGGAAGTCGTGACGATTCTCGGTCCATTGGACCAGCGTCCGGGACAGGGTGCCGTAATTCCTCGCGGGAAGATGCACCGTCGTCGCATCGATCCCTCCTTCCGTCCGCAGCAAGAGCGGCGCGAGGTCCACGATACCGGGCGCAGCCGTTGGGAGTGCTCGAATCTGCTCGCGCAGGATTTTCTCTCGAAGCACTTCTCCCTCGCCGAAGCTTCGTTCCGTGACCACCGTAACGCCCTCCGGGAGGGCCAGGATCTCGAACCGCGTCTGGCGATGAATCAGGAGCCATGCGTCCGTCGGGTCCGCGACCAGCAGGTGGAAACCGTTCTCCGACCTGGGGTCGAGGTTTTGCTGAAGGTCAGCCAGGGCTTCTGCGGCCCGACGGTATCGAAGAGCCCAGGGCACCAGGCGCCCTCGGGTCGCTTTGGAGCCATCAGGGGTAACCCAGAATCGGTTGGTCAAGGCGGCCATGACGCCCGCCGTGTTCAGGCCTATCCACGTCCCGCCCGCCTTTTGGTCCAGCGGCCAGACGGCGGGCAAGGACCCCGCACGGTGCCAAACCGGGCCGGTGCCGCGGCGATTCAACGCTTCGTCGCGATTGGCGGCTACGGCGTAGCGACCCTTCTCTCGGCTGAAAAGCAACGTGCACACGGCTGTTCGGAGCATGGCACAATCCAGGGATGACATTGGAGTTTTGCTGGGACATCGCGAGTCCCTACACCTACGTCGCCTATACCCAACTCCCGGGCCTGGTGGAGCGAACCGGATGCTCCATTCGAATGCTGCCGGTGCTCCTCGGGGGCATCTTCAAGGACGCGGGAAACACGATGCCAGGTGCAGTTCCGGCGAAGGCCGCCTACATGACCAAAGACCTGGGCCGCTTGCGGGACCACTTCGGGATTCCATTGAAACTCCCCGTGGCCGAGCTGCCGTTTCCCATACGCTCTGTGTTGCCCATGCGGGTGGCGGTTGTGGCGGAGACTCAAGGGAAGAGCGCCGCTTTCACCGACATGCTCATGAAGACCTACTGGGCTGACGGTGAGGATGTGTCACAGCCGGCGATCCTGCAGAAGGTGGCTCAGGCGGCGCACCTTTCCGAAGACGCCCTCGCACAGGCCGAAACCACGGAGGTGAAGGACACCCTTCGGACCCATACCCGAAACGCGGTCGAGCGAGGTGCCTTTGGAGTGCCGACGTTCTTCGTGGGGGGCGAGATGTTCTTCGGAGGGGACCGGATGCCGTTCGTGGAGAGGGCCCTTTCGGGAGCCACTGACGGCCGAACGTCCTGAGGTCGCGTTCGGGAGGAGAGTCCTGTCCTCCTGGACAGGACCCGGAGGGTCTCGGTTTCGCTCTTCGCACGAACTGGGCATGGTCCTCGCCACGATGGACGGTGCGAACGATTGGTCAGTTCTGCACCGAGCCCGCATCCTGGTGGTGGATGACGATGCGATGGCCGTTCGATCCTTGGAGCGGGTCCTGGTGGACCAACGCGCCGAGGTGACGTGTGCCATGAGCGCCGACGTCGCCCTCCAACGCATCCAGCGTGAGGTCTATGACGCCGCGGTGGTGGACTATTTTCTGGTGGGCCAAGAGGGACGCGTCCTTCTGAAGCCTCTCCGGGATGCGGCCACCTGCAGCCTCATGATCAGCGGCGTCGAGCGAGAAGAGATCGCTCGAAGCTCGATAGCCTCGGGTGCCGATGATTTCCTCTTGAAGCCGTTCGAGGTCGCAGATTTTCTCAACGCGGTGGCGCGCACCGTCGCCAAGACTCGCGAATGGAGGGACCTCATCGAACCCTTGAAGCGCGGCCAACGTCCCGAGCCTTCGCGAAGCCATCGTCCGGTCTTGGAGGCGGAAGTCGAGCGGATCGGGAACTGGCTGCAGACGGTTGGCCAACTCACCGATCGCGAGCGGGATGTGATGATGATGGTGTTCATGGGACGCTCCAATGAAGAGATCGCCCAGGCGTTCTCCATCTCCGAGAGCACCGTGAAGTATCACGACCTTCGTGCGAGGCGAAAACTGGGCGTGGACAATCGCCGGGCCCTCACACGGATGGTCTTCGACGGTACCGGACTGCGACCGCGCACGGAGGGACGAAACCGCGCCAACCGAAAATCCGATTCGATGAACAAACCCGCGACCCAACCGGAAGAGGGTTTGGAGACCGAGTCCTCGGGCGCGGGACCTTCCGAGACGGACTGACGGTCAACCGGTATTGCGAAGGCCCTGGGCAATGCCATTCAAGGTCGTAGCGATCACCGAGGATATCGCGTCGTTTCGCTCCGAGCGCTTCAACATCGAAATCTGGATCAAAGAGAGCGGATCGACGTACGGATTTCGGAGGTCGATGGAGTTGCGAAGCACCATGTTGTCTTCGAGGAGTCGGGTCCGTTGCCGGACCAAAAGGACGGCTTCCGTGGTCTTTCGGTATTCCTCGGTCAGCGTTTCCCACAGTTGGCGGCTTCCGCCCAGATTGTCGAAATACAGTTTCGCGACATCCAAATCCGTCTTGGCGCAGACCATTTCGATCTTGGCCAAGAGGTCGTCGAAGAAGGGCCAATTGGAAGCCATCCGACGAAGCAGATCGGGACCACCATCTTCTTCGAGAAGAGTGGCCAAGGCCGTACCAACGCCCATCCAGCCGGGAATCATCATCCGAATTTGGGTCCACCCGAAGACCCAGGGAATCGCCCGGATCCCCGACATTTGGCCCACCGCTTTCTTGCGATATGCGGGCCGCGACCCGAAATGGACGTTGGCGAGCTCCTGTACCGGGGTAGCACGAAGAAATGTGTCGAACGCCTCTTGATCCTCGTGCACTACCCGACGGAACGCGCCGTAGGACAGCGAGGAGAGACGCTCCATCGCTTCGCGATACTGTCGAACTTCCTCCGGAGAGACTTTGGTTCGCCAATCCGTGAAGCGGGCCATCAGCGTACCGGCCAGCATGACCTCGAGACTGCGCTCCGCGATGTGAAGGAGTCCGAACTTCTGCGAGATCACCTCCCCTTGTTCCGTGATCTTGATAGGACCAGAGACGGTGCCTGGAGGAAGCGCCGTGAGCCCGCGATACACCGGCGAACCCCCTCCGCGACCCACAGTCCCGCCGCGACCGTGGAAGAGGGTGAGCTGGATTCCGTGTCGTTTCGCAACTTCTGTCAGCTCTTCCTGCGCTCGATAGAGCGCCCAGGATGAAGCCATGACCCCCGCGTCCTTGGCGCTGTCCGAGTAGCCGAGCATCACCTCCTGGTGGTGGTCCCGTGCCTCGAGATGCCGGAGGTACCCAGGATGCGAGAACATCTCCTCCAAGATCTCGGGCCCCGCCATGAGGTCGGCTCGTGTCTCCAGGAGCGGCACCACGTCGATGGAAGACCGAGGTGTGTCGCCGAGATCGACCAAGCCCGCTTCTTTGGCCAGGAGCAGGACGTGCAACATGTCCTCCACGGAGTGGGTCATCGAGACGATGTAGGTCTGGCAGGCCCTATGACCGAAGCGTCGCTGGATCCGGCCGATCCGCCGGAAGACATCCAAGACTCGGTCCACCTGATCGTCGATGGGTCGATGGGGGCTGATCAGCGGACGTCTACCGAACAGCTCGTTGGTCAGGTCGCCGCTGATGGACAGATCGACGCCCGTGTCCGCGGCGATTCGACCGATGACATCTCGGTGCACATCACTTTCCTGTCGGACGTCCATCGAAAAGCCCCCGAGGCCCGATTGTGTCAGCATACCCAGGATGGGGCGGACGAATGCATCACTGGCTCGACACGCTCCGGATCTTTGAAGAGCGTCGTCGATCAACTCGAGGTCGGTGCGTAGGGAGTCCTCGTCTCGATAGCCCCGAGGGTCGTCCGGCACCTCCAACCGGAGCCGAAGTCGGGCTCGAATGAAACTCAGCTTGCTTCGGATGGGCTCGCGATCATCGGCCCCCGGAAGCAGATCGGACAGCTCCTCCGCATCTTCTTGTAGCGATCGAACCAAGGCATCGGACACGTCGGTATGAGATCGCGAGACGCCGAGTCGAAGCTGCATCTCGTCCAAGGCTCGGTCGAGCTGCGAGAGCGCGGCTGCGGATGCCCGTTCCGCCGCTTGCTCCGTGACCTCGGGGGTCACGAACGGATTGCCGTCACGGTCGCCGCCGACCCAGTTGCCAAAAGTGAAGGGCACGGGGTCGGTGTACTTGGTGCCGAACACCGATTCGAAGGCGGCGGCGAGCGCCTCGTCGAGTCGCGCCGCT
The DNA here is from genome assembly GCA_050331295.1 of Myxococcota bacterium. GTDB lineage: Bacteria > Myxococcota > Kuafuiibacteriia > Kuafuiibacteriales > Kuafuiibacteriaceae > Kuafuiihalomonas. Next base: position 103,050 of record JBHJGZ010000004.1, read on the forward strand.
GCATCCAGCAACCGGTCTTGCAGATACCAAACGACATTGGCGACCTCATCCATGACGGTTGGGCGTTCGGTCCGGATCTGGGAACTCAGCCACAGGAGCTCGATCTCGGCTTCCATGTGGGCTTCGATTCGAGCCCGTTCCGCCGCGGTGGCGTGTTCTCGAGACAGGAGACCTTCAGCCAGCCGCGTTTGGGCCAAATTGATGGTTCTCCGCGTCGCCTCGGTCGGGTGCGCGGTCAGAACCGGCCGGGGCGCGAGCTGGCGAAGCGCGGCTCGAACATCGTCGGCAGAAGCGCCTTGTTCGGCCAGTCGCGCGAACACCCAAGGCATCGACGCGGGTTGGGGCGTTTCGTCGGAGTAACTCCGACGCCGGCGAACACGGTGCGCCTGCTCCGCCGTGTTGATCAGGAGAAAGAATTGAGTGAACGCGCGCGCGACCACCGCCACCGCATTCAGGGGGAGCCCGTCCACCTGAGCCAGAAGCCGTGACAATTCTTCTCCGTCGGATCCGCTTCGACGGCGCTCGCGGCAGGCGCGGCGAAGGGACTCGATCGCTTGATAGGCGTCTTGGCCCTCGATTCGCCTTATCGTTTGGCCCAGGGTGTCGGCCAGCCAGCGGACGTCTTCGTGCAACGGGCGGTCGACGGGGCGGGGCGAGACCATGTGTTTGGGAGTGCCATGAAGAAATGGCCGGGTCACTGGCTACTTGAGTTCGGGAATCGAAAACCGGTCCGTCCCTTCTCAGGTGGAAGCGGGGCTTCGGCGGGGACGCGGCCGTCGCGACGGGGAACCCAGATGGGCCACCGTTTGCGCCAAGAGTCCGACCCCGAAACCGGTTCCCCGATCCGAGCGGAAGGCTGGTCCAGCAAGGTCGACGTGGCCCCAGCGAACGTCCACTCCCTCGAGATGGGAGTAGACGAATTGAGCTGCACAACTCGACTGTGCGTTCATTCGATTCTTCACGCTGTTTCGCATGTCTGCAATGGGGCTTTCGAATTCTTTTTGATAGAGCTCTGGCGCAAAAGGAAGAGGATGGCACAGATCACCACTCTCCATTCCGGCACGCACCAGTCGATTCTCCAGATCTTGGTCATTGCTCACGACCGCTGCGTGCATCAAGCCGGTGGCGATCAGCTGAGCGCCGGTCAGGGTGGCTGCGTCGAGAATCGTGTCGCATTCGAGTTTGCGAGCGGCCCAACTTACGGCGTCGCCCAGCAAGAGCCTGCCCTCGGCATCCGTGTTGTTGATCTCCACCGTCTTCCCGGAGTGGAGCGTGAGGATGTCGTCCGGCTTGAAGGCCCCGGGCCCGATCGCGTTTTCAGCCAGCGCCAACAGCAGACTGATGCGCACCGGCACCTGATGGCTGGCCAGAACCTCGAAGGCGCCGAGCACCGCTGCGGCGCCTCCCATGTCCGCTTTCATGCCCTCCATGGCCCCGCGGGCCTTGAGGTGAAGGCCGCCGGTGTCGAAGGTGATGCCTTTGCCCACCAGTGCGACGTGGCGTTCGGCTCGAGGCGAGCCGTATTGGGCGACGAGCAGACGCGGCGGCACCGCCGCCGCCTTTCCGACGCCGTGGATGCCCCCAAGGCCGGCATCCAGCAACTTGTCCCCCACGATTTCCGTGACCCGCACGGACTTCAGGGGCCTGAGCCGCGCCTTGGCCCGCTTCGCCATCTCGCTCGGGTGAAGGTTGGATGGAGGCGTGTCCACCCATTCGGCCGCCTGCTGCGCATGTTCCGCCACCGAGTGGGCCCACTTGTCGATTCCGAGGTGAGCCCCATTGCGGTCGAGAAAGACGAGATGAACGTCCGGCGTGTCCTCACTCCTCGTTTGGTAGCTGAGGCGAGGGAACGCCCGGTAGGCCGCGTTGGCGAGCGGGAGTTCATGGTCCGCCGTCGGGAGGACGGCCGCGATGGCGAGCTTCTTGTCTCTTCGGGCGCCCAGGGGGCCGAGAAGCGCGGAGACGAGGTCGGGGCGGGCCGGATGATTGTGTCGCGAGGCGCGGCCGGGTACCACCGCGACCCCGAGAGCGGCCGGGGATTCCAGGTCGGTCAGGCTCCAGCTGATGGCGCCCTGCGCTCCGGGTTGGGTCATGCGCAGCAGCTGGCGACATCGGTCGCCCAGGCCGGCGGGTAGGGCAGCCGGGAACTTGGCTCCTTCCCCGAGGCCTTCCGGAACCATCACCACGAGACTGGAGGCGCCCTTCAGTGCGCGCGGCAGGTCCGCGGCTATCGAGATCTTGGTCATGTCGGTTGAGTATGCCCCCGGCCGAGCGAACGCCGGCACGTTTTCTCCGGACAGGACGGGCCGTCGGGGCGCCCACCAGCTAGCGTGGTCGGTGCGCTTCGTTCATCATCCGCGCCGCCCATGTTCCTGCTTGGTTACGCGATTCCCAGCACCATTCTGCCTGGTCTGCTGTGGGGCGGCGGATGGACATTCTTCAGTCTCGTGTTCGTTTTCGGGGTTACACCGATAGCAGACCTGAGCGCGGGTCGAGACTCCGAGAACCGAACGCCGAGCTCCAGTTGGCCGTATGACCTTCTGGTATGGGGACTGGCGCCGGTCCAGATCGGCCTCATCACCTGGACCTTGGCCAACGTCACTTCTCCCGGGACGTCCACATTCGAGCGCGTCGGGTTGGTCTTGTCCCTCGGGGTGGTGACGGGGGCGTCCGGTATCACCGTCGCCCACGAACTCATGCATCGGAGCCGCCGCTTCGAGCAGGCGCTGGCGGAAGTCCTCATGACCTCCGTGAGCTACCCCCATTTCTGTATCGAGCACGTCTTTGGGCATCATCGTCACGTCGCGACGCCCGCCGACCCCGCGACCGCCCGGTTGGGCGAGAGCGTGTACAGGTTTTTGCCCCGGACTCTCTTGGGTGGTCTTCGGAGCTTCACCCGTATCGAGGCGGAGCGGGTCCGGGTCCATGGCCGCCGGGGTCTTTCGGACGCCCGGGTCCGGTACGGCCTCCTTTTGGGGACGGCCTACGGGCTGGTTTTTGCGTGTTTCGGGGCGGGAGGCGTCGTGGCGTTCCTCATCCAGGGGGCGGTGGCGGTGGTCCTGCTCGAGGTCATCAACTACGTGGAGCACTACGGACTGCTTCGCCGGAAGCTCTCCGGACCTGGCGAGCCTCCCCGGTACGAACGGGTGCAGGCGCGGCATTCCTGGAACAGCAATCACCGACTGACCAACGCGTACCTCTTTCACCTCCCCCGGCACGCGGACCACCACTTCCTGGCGAGCCGTCCCTATCACCTCCTTCGGCATCGGGCGGACGGGCCACAGCTTCCCGCGGGGTATGCCACCATGGTCATCCTGGCCCTGGTACCCCCGTGGTGGTTTCGGGTCATGAATCCGCGCGTCGAGGCGCTGAGAAGCGACGGAGGGGTCCCCGCCGAGCGTGAACTTTCGGCGAGGCCCTGATAGGTCTTCCCGCAGTGAAACGCCCTTCATTCAAGCTCGACCATCTCGGTCACCTCGAGGCGGAAGGCATGTTCGTTCTCCGCGAAGTCGCCGCTCAGTTCGAGCGGCCGGTGATCCTGTTCTCGGGGGGGAAGGACTCCGTGGTGGTGGTCCATCTGGCCATCAAGGCCTTTTGGCCCGCGAAGATTCCCTTTCCGTTGGTGCACGTCGATACCGGACACAACTTTTCGGAAACCATCGAGTTCCGAGACCGAATGGTGGCGGACCTCGGAGCCAAGCTGGTCGTCGGGAGCGTCCAGCAGTCCATCGACACGGGTCGGGTGAAGGAAGAGACCGGGCCGTTGGCCAGCCGCAACTGGCTTCAGTCCGTGACGCTTCTCGATACCATCGAAGCCCACGAAATCGATGCCGCCATCGGAGGCGCGCGGCGCGATGAGGAAAAGGCGCGAGCCAAGGAGCGATTCTTCTCCCATCGAGATGGATTCGGGCAATGGGAGCCCAAGAACCAGCGACCCGAGCTCTGGAATCTGTTCAATGGACGCAAAGCTCAGGGCGAGCATTTCCGCGTGTTCCCGCTGAGCAACTGGACGGAAATGGACGTCTGGATGTACATCAAGCAGGAAGGGATCGAGCTGCCTCCGCTCTATTTCGCGCATGAGCGGGAAGTCGTGGAGCGGAAAGGCATGTTGTACGCAGTGACGGACTTCTTTCCGCTTTTGCCGGGGGAGAGCGCGGACCTCCGGACCGTCCGATTTCGAACCGTCGGCGATGTCACCTGCACCGGCGCCGTCGCCTCGACCGCCGTTTCCCTGGACGAGGTCATCGTCGAGGTTGCGGCGGCCCGGGTGACCGAGCGTGGGGGTCGTGCGGATGACAAGCGCTCCGAAACAGCGATGGAAGACCGCAAGCGCGAGGGGTACTTCTGAGATGGACCTTCTTCGATTCTCAACTGCCGGAAGTGTCGACGACGGCAAGAGCACCCTGATCGGGCGCCTGCTGCACGACACCAAGAGCCTGTTCGAAGATCAGCTGGAAGCCGTGGCTCAGGCGACGAAGCGGAAGGGTCTCGACGGGACCGACCTCGCTCTGTTGACCGACGGGCTCAAGGCAGAGCGAGAGCAGGGCATCACGATCGACGTCGCTTATCGCTATTTCGCGACGCCGCGCCGAAAGTTCATCATCGCCGACACGCCTGGGCACGTTCAATACACGCGCAACATGGTGACGGGCGCTTCGACTTCCAGTCTGGCGGTGGTGTTGGTGGATGCTCGGACCGGCGTCACCGAACAGACCTGCCGACACGCCTTCATCTCGTCTTTGCTGGGGATCCGGAACGTCGTGGTCGCGGTGAACAAGATGGACCTCGTCGACTACGAGGAGTCGGCTTTCGAACGCGTCGTCGAGGAGTTCGAGGCTTTCGCGTCGCGCCTCGAGCTTTCTCATGTTCAGTACATCCCGCTTTCCGCCCTGCACGGCGACAACGTGGTGGACCGCTCGGCGAAGATGCCTTGGTATCAGGGGCCAACTCTCCTGTACCACCTCGAGACCATCCGGGTCGGGAGCGACATCAACCACGTCGATTCGAGGTTTTCGGTTCAGTACGTGGTTCGCCCCCAAACCGACGAGCATCACGACTTCCGAGGCTACGCCGGCCGCATCGCCAGCGGAGTGTTCCGGGCTGGCGAGCCGGTGATCGTCCTGCCCTCGGGTTTCGAATCCACGGTCGACCAGGTGTTCGTGGGCCGAGAGCCCGTCGAGGAGGCCTTCGCCCCACAGTCGGTCACCATCACGTTGACCGACGACATCGACATCAGTCGGGGCGATCTCCTCTGTCGACCCGGCAATCAACCCCAGCTTCTTCAGGACCTCGACGTGATGTTGTGCTGGTTCTCGGCCAGCCAATCCTTGAAGCCGGGCTCCAAGCTGCTGGTTCGGCACGGAACCCGAGAGGCGCAATGCAAGGTGGTGGACATTCCGTACCGCGTCGACGTCAACACACTACATCGTGACGAGGATGCGGCGGAGCTCAAGCTGAACGACGTGGGTCGGGTCCGGCTCCGGGTCAGCCGTCCGCTTCCCGTCGATCCTTATCGCCGCAATCGCCACACCGGCGCCGTGGTCCTCATCGATCCGTTCGGGAACGACACCGTGGGAGGTGGGATGATCCGGGGCTGACGGCGCTCGAGCTTTCTTCTGCGCCGACCTTCCGTTACGAACGCTTCATCCTCGCCGGATCGCCTCGGCCAGTTCGTCCAGATCCACAGGCTTTGTGAAGCACCGGATTCCCGCGGCCGCGTCGAGCTCCTCCTGAAGACGGTCTCGGGGGAGACCGCTCACCAGAAAGGTTCGGAGCTCGGGATGATCCGCCCGAATTCGTTCCGCCAGCTGAATGCCGTTCATGCCGGAGCCCAGAAGGTGGTCCGTGACCAAGACGCTCGGGTTCAGGTCGCTTGCGCATTCGATGGCTTCCTGGGGGGAAGACGCGATGCGCACCGTATGACCCAGCTCCTCCAGGAACATCTGCATGACCATGGCGGAAAGCTGCTCGTCGTCCACCACGAGGATTCTGTCCACGGTGATGGGAGTAGCGAAACCGTTCGGACTTCGCTAGCGTCGCGCGCCATGCGCTGGCTCCCCCTTTGTTGTTTGATAGCCTGTGCTTCCACCGCTTCCGTTCGAGACCCACTGCCCGCAGTCCGCGGACCGAAGGTTCTCGAGGTGCCAGAGCAACCTGTATTGCCTCCGGCCGAACCGGCTTCGGGGACGTTCGGCGTGGCTGGGGGTACCTTCTACATCGGGGACGGGACGGTTCTGCGAGACGGTTCCCTTTTGGTGGAGGACGGAAGGATCACGGCGGTCGGACCGCGTTCGCGGGTCGAGATTCCGGCGGGTGTCCGCACCTACGAAGCGCAGGGCGGCTTCGTGACGCCCGGCATCATCGATACCCATTCCCACATGGGAGTCTACGCGCAACCGAACGTGGCGGCGCACGCGGATGGAAATGAGCTCACCGACCCCACGACGCCGTACGTGTTCTCGGAGCACGGATTTTGGCCGCAGGACCCCGCGATTCAGGCGGCGGTGGTCGGCGGAGTGACCACCGCTCAGATTCTGCCGGGGAGCGGAAACGTGATCGGAGGTCGGGCGGTGGTGCTCAAGCTTCGGCCTCGACGTGAGGCCCGGGCGATGCGTTTCCCAGGCGCGCCGATGGCCCTCAAGATGGCGTGTGGCGAGAACCCAAAGCGCTTGTACGGGGCTAAGGGAAAACAGCCAGCCTCTCGAATGGGCAACATCTTCAAGCTTCGACAGGCCTTCATCAGGGCGCGAGAGTATCGACTTCGGCGGGCCGCGGAGAAGCAGGCATATACCGAATGGAAAGAAAACTACGATCGAGCGCAACAGGATCCGAACGCAGCCCACCCGGGACCAGAGCCGGACGCCAAGCCTCGGGACCTCGGCTTGGAAACGTTGGCTGCAGTCTTGGACGGAACCATCAAGGTGCACATCCACTGCTATCGAGCGGATGAGATGCTCTTGATGTTGGCGTTGGCCGACGAACTCGGGTTCGAGGTCGGTACCTTTCACCACGCCGTCGAGGCCTACAAGATCGCCGACGTCTTGGCGAAGCGGGGCGTCCACGCCGCGGTATGGGCGGATTGGTGGGGTTTCAAGCTCGAAGCATACGACGCCACCGAAGCGAACGCCGCGATCCTCTCGGCCGCGGGCGCCCGTCCCAACATTCATAGCGATAGCCCGATAGGAGGTCAGCGCCTCAATCAAGAGGCGGCCAAGGCACTGTTCGAAGGGCGTCGTATGGGTCTCGACATCGACGATGGGGAGGCAATTCAGTGGATAACACTCAACCCTGCGATGAGTTTGGGCATCGCCGATCAAACCGGCTCTCTGACCGAAGGCAAGATGGCGGACCTCGTCATCTGGGACCGAGATCCCCTGTCGGTGTACGCGAGGACGACCCACGTGTTCATCGACGGTGCCCTGGTGTTCGACCGGTCGGCGGAACCCGAGCGTTGGTCTGACTTCTTGGTGGGCACGGCGGTCGAGGAGACGACGCCATGAGCGTCGCGCTTGCGGTCGCCATCGGTCTCGCGGCTTCGTCCGCCGACATCCTGCTTCGCAATTGTGACGTACGGACCGTATGCTGCGGCGACCGGAACGGCGCCACGATCTGGATCTCTGGCGAGCGCATCGAGCAAATCGACCCGGTACAGACGGCCCCCGAGGGGGCAGAGATTATCGACTGTGAGGGCGCAATCGTGACGCCTGGCCTGGTTGAAGCCGATTCTGCCCTCGGCCTGACCGAAGTCTCGCTGGAGCCCCTTTCGAACGACGCGATGCCGACCATCGAAGATCCGATTCGCGCCCGGCTGGACGCTCGCGACGCCTTGGATCCCCGCAGCTCGCTGGTTGCGGTGGCGCGGCGAGACGGGGTGACGTCCGTGGTCACGTCACCCATGGGAGGCGTGGTGGAGGGCCTAGCTGCGTGGCTCGACTTGGTGGGACCGGGCTCTCGAAGCATCGGTGACGCGGTCATCGGGCCGGTCGCGCTTTCGGCTCACGCGGGTCAGCTCGGCTCGGTGGCCTACGGCGGCTCTCGCCTTTCAGCCTTCGCGGCTCTGCGCATCTTTTTCGAAGATGCAGCGGCGTATCGTCGGAATGAAGGAGGATTCTTGCGAAGGGCCTTTTACCAAACCATGGCTGCGCGCGGGGATCTCGCGGCGGCGCAGCCGGTTCTGAGAGGAGAGATGCCGTTGATGGTGGAAGCCCATCGAGCGGCGGACATCGAGCGCGTTCTCCGATGGTCCGAACAGCAACGGGTCAAGGTGATCATCGTGGGGGCGTCCGAAGGCCATCTGCTGCCAGAGCGCCTGGCCGCAGCCGAGGTTCCGGTGGTGGTCTCTCCATTCCAAAACTTGCCCAGCCAGTTCGAGGCCCGTCAGACCCGAACCGACAACGCCGCGGTGATGGAGGCGGCAGGGGTCCAAGTGATCCTGGCCACCCGAGACAGCCACCGGGCGGGCAATCTTCGCTTCGCGGCCGGCAACGCGGTCCGGGCCGGATTTCCCGCCGAGCGCGCGCTGGCGGCCATCACTTCACGACCGGCGTCAGCGTTCGGTCAGAACGTCGGCATCATTCGGAAGGGCAACCGGGCGGACCTGGTCCTCTGGTCCGGCGACCCTTTCGAGCCGCGCTCCCATGCCGAGCTGGTGATCATCCGGGGTGAGATACAACCGACCGAGAGTCGCCAGACCCGATTGGCCAGAAGGTACATCGACCGTTTGATCACGCGTTGAACGCCGAAAATGTCTGGCCGGGTCTTGTTCGGGGCTGCGCTTCCGGCTACGCAGCCGCCCGAAACGATGGGGGCGACAAAGACCTGGGCGAGTGGACTGCTCGCCGCAACGTTGAGCGCTTGCGCGCCGATGACGGGGACCGCGAGCTTCCCGCTGATCAGCGATGTGGACGTCAAGAACAAGCTCGTGTCGACGGGCCAGACCGTAGATGAGAGCGAATGCACGAACATCGTGCTTCTGCTGGCGATATTCGGAACGGCACAACCCAACCATCAAAACCTGGTGCGCCGGATCCTCGATGAGAACCAGGCAGATGGTTTGGTGAATACCGAGATCAAGACCGGCGGCTTCTTCTTCCCCATCCTGTTCAGCCAAAACTGTGTCTACGTCAAAGGCGAACTGGCCAAGTTCAAGGCGGAATCATGATCATGGGCATTCGCTTCGCAGTCATCGTATTGATGGCCAGCTTGTCGGTCAGCTGTGCAACCAGCGTGGTCCACAAACCCGTCAACATCTCCGCCATGGCGGAGTCGGCGGAAGGCGCCCAGCGCATCCAGCCGGTGAAGGCCAAGAGATGCAATCGGGTCATCCTGATCATCCCCATCATCCCCCAGCCGCGAAGCGCCATCGAAGAGTTGATGGAGAAGGCGAGGGCGGTGGGCGGCAATGCCGTCGTCGACTTCGAGATCCGTACCACGGGCATCGGCGGCTTCGTCCCATTCTATGTCCAGGCCTGTTACGAGGCCCACGGCGTTGCCGCGAAGCTCTAGGCGCCGTCCGAAACTCGACGTTTGGTTCGAAGGCTGATTCAGTGCATCGGTGGGGGAGGCCCCGTTCACGCGCATGAATCAACTCGTCCCGTCCACGCTGCGTTGGAGTGAATTCGAGCCACGGCTGAGCCTGATCGAATCGAATCTGGAAGGGCGTCGGGTGCTCGATGTAGGCACCCGCGACGCCCGAAGCCTGATGCGTCTCGTCTCGGCTGGTGCGTCCCAGGTCATTGGCGTCTGTCCGGAGCCGGATCGCTGCACGAGGAGAGGCCAACTGCCTCCGGCGGTGGACCTCGTGGCCATGGAATCTGGCCGCCTGGATTTTTCTGATGGTCGCTTCGACGTGGTGATCGTGGAGGATCTGGCTACGGAGTGTTCCGCGCAGCCTCGATTTCTCCACGAGCTTCGTCGGGTCCTTTCGCCGGACGGGGTGGCCCTCCTGGCCTTCGAAGCGGCGGGGCGCTCATGGAGCGGACTGCTGGACGAGGATGGATTGCCGCCCACCCATGACTCGGAGCGGCTCACCGGCCAGATCGAAAAGCTCTTTCAAGGTGTTCGCCTGTTCGTCCAAACGCCGTTCGTCGGGGTCTCGATCCATCCTGAAGGGGAGGCGCCCTTTTCGGCGGGGATCAGCCTCGATCCGCGACGGGACCGCGAGCCGCCCAGTCACCTCCTCGCGCTGGTCGGTGTCCGCGGGACGCTGGAAGCCCAGCACACCTTGGTCGAGCTTTCCTTTCGAGACGTTCGGGAGCAATCCGAGCGTCGGTGGGCTCGTGCCGAAGCAGATCGACAGCGCCTGATCGGCGCCTTGGGGCTCGCGAAACGGGCTCTGACCAAGCGTGAGGCATCACTCCGTCAACTCGAACAGCGACTGCCGCGCATCCGCTCCGCGATCCAGCGCCTGGGGGCGGATCTCCCGATGCCTCTGCCCGCATCCACGCAGGTCGAGCCGACCCCGTCCGAGGTGCCCCAGACGGCGGCGCTCCAGGCACGCGTCCGAGAGCTGGAAGAGGAGCTGGCTCGGGTCAGCGAACCCCCGATTCATTCGTCCCAAGTTTGGGAAGAGGCCGAGTCTCGGCCCCCGAACGAGCCGGCCTCCTGGGCCCAATCCGCAGAGCTTGAGCGCCGGCTCGAGGAAAAGGATCAGGATCTTCAGGAGCTTCGGGCGAGGTTCGAGGCCTTCCAGGCGTCGCAGCAGGAAGCGGAGCTGCGCTCCACCCGTACCCTGGAGTCGCGTCTCCACGAAGCGCGGGCGGAGCATGCGGCGGAGTTGGCCGCCGAAAGGGCTCAGGCAGAGCGAACCGCGGAAGCCTGGGCGGAGCGGCTTCGGGAAAAGGAGCGTGAACTCGAGGCCCGGCAGGCCGACTGGGCGCAGCGACTTCACGTGGCGAGACAAGAGGTCGACGCGCTTCAGGCGCAGATCGCCGAGCAAGAGGGCGAAGGTCTTCGGGAGCAACTCGAGGCCATATCGCGGGCCTCGGACGCGGATCGGGCACGATTGGAGCGCGCCCTGATGGAGGCCCAGCACGAGTCGGAGACGGTGGGCGCGCGGTACGAGGAAGCGCGATTGCACGCCGAGACACAGAAGCGCGAGCTCGACCGGGTGGCGGCGCGACTTCGACAAGAAGAGGGTGACCGTCGTGCGCTGGAGATGGCGGCAAGTCACCTCTCACAGGAAGTGCAGCTGCTTCGGAGTCGCTGCCAGTCGCTCCGGGAGGAGCGGGACGCTCTCGGCCAGACGTCGGAGATGCTCCTGGAGGAGCGCGACCAAGCGACGGAGCTCGCGCAACGCGTGTCGGAGGTGGAGTCCGAGCTCGGCCGAGCGTTGGGCGCCATCGAGGTGGTGACCCAACAGCGTGACGAAGCGCGGACTCTGGCCCGAAACACGGCCCAGCGTCTGGAAGAGATAGCCGAAGCAAAGCGCGATGCAGAGGCTCGCGCGGTCAGTCTCAAGAGCGACGCATCCGACCGCATCCGACAGCTGGAGGACGCCTTGGGAGCTGCGACCACGGAGCTGGAGAGCGTCAAGGCGGAGCGGGACCTGCTTTCTTCACGGAGACAGGTGGACGAACCCGACATCACTGCGAAAACGGAGATCGCAGAGTCGCGGCGCGACCAGGAGCGGTTGCAGGATCTGCTTTCCGAGATGGCGTCAGCCCGGGCGGAGGCGGAGCAAGCCTTGGCGACGGCTTTGGCCGACAAGGCCCGCGCCGAGGCGGCCGCGGTGGACATCCAGAGCGCCCGTCGGGAACACGAGGTGCGGGTGGTGCTGGCGACGTCGGAGCTCGTGCGTCTTCGAACCGAGCTCGCACGTCGGCTTCAGGTGCAGCGCTCGTTGGAAGCGGAGCTGTCGGCCGTTCGAGCGCAGGAGCAAAGTTCCCAGGAACGAGAGCGGCTTCAGTCCGCGCTCTCCGACGCGACGCAACAGGCCGCGTATTTCAGGGAGCAGGCCGAACAGGCACAGATCCAGCTCTCCGAGCAGCGCCTTCGGACCGCGGCCCTCTCCACCCGGGCCGAAAACCTCGAAGAAGAGCTGCGGGGAGCCAAGATGCGGGCTCCGGTTCGGATCCCGGCATACGCCGACGCGGAGCCCACACCGGACCGTGTCGAAGCCCGTCGAGCCGCCGAATCACGTGCCCAGATACTGGCGCTCCAGTTCGAATTGGATGAGGTCAAGGCGCTTCAACATCTCCGAACCAGCGCCGAGTCTCACTCCGGGGAGTCGGCCGAGGTGGTGGGGCTTCGCTCCGCGCTCGCTGAGGCGGACGACCGCGCCGAGGCGGCGCAAGGCCACGTGCGACGACTCGAAAAGGACGTGGATTCGTGGCGTTGCCTGGCTGAGCAACTGGAGGCTGCCGCATCCGCTCGAGACGATGAGCTGGAGCGGCTCAGCACCGAGATCGGTCGCGCTTTCGAGGACCGCTCCAGGGCCGAGGGAGAACTCAACGCCCTCCAAGCCGAGCTGGAGCACGCCCAGCGGCTCGCGACCCAGAGCGCCGACGAGCGGGAGACCGCGCTGCGGCGGGCTGAGGCCTTGGAGGCCGAGGTTCGAGGTCAGCAGGCGGAGGTCGACACGTTGCGACGGCGGCTCCAGGAGGCTCAGTCGGAAGCCGCGGCTGCGACCCAGCGACAGAGCGAACTCGAAGCCCGGCAACGGGAGCTCGACCACGAGCTGCAAGGGGCGCGGGAGCAGATCGAGGAGATCCGGGCGGATCGTCGAGCCAGCGGAGCTGAGCTGGAGCGCTTGCGGATGCACCAAGCGGGACTGGAAAGCGCCCTCAGCCACATCGAAGAAGAACGGGACCGCCTTCGGGACGACGTCGCGGCGCTGAACGAACAGCACCAGTTGACGGATCGGGATTGGCAACGGACTCGATCCGAGCTGCAGACCCTCAAGGCGCGCCACGAGGATCAGGAGTTGGCCCATCAGGCCGCGCTCGAGGGTCTGGAGCAGGAACTCCGCCACGCCCGGGAAGAGCGCCTGGCGGCTCGGAGCGAGGCGGAACGTTCGGCTATCCGCGCCGACCTGGCCGAGGCTCGAGGCGCGACGGCGACCCGAGAGCTGGAAGCGAGGCTGCAGGAGCTGGAAGCTCAGATGCGCGACGCGGATCAGCAGCTCACCACGGCTGTCGAGTCTGTCAAGGCGGCTCGGGAGGAACGGCAGGCCAAGCAGGGAGAGGTGGACCGCCTGGAGCGCCGGGCGCGAGAGCTGATGGCCGAGCTGGAAGCGTTGGAGCGAGATTCCACGGAGAGGCTTCGGGACCGTGATGAGCACATCGAGTCCCTGGCGTCCGAGCTCAGACAGCTCCAGGAGCGACGCCATCAAGATGAAAGCGTCCGGCTTCGCAAAGCCTTGACGGCCCTCGGGGAGACGGAAGCCCGGGCCGACCGGGTCGCGCGGGAGCTCGAAGGCGTGCAACGGTCCTTGGACGAATCACGCCACAGCCGCGATGTTCAGATGAAGAACTTCGACGCAGTCCGTCGTGAACTGGAAAAGCAGGTTCGTGCCCATCGAGCGCAATCCGAGGAGCACGAGCGGCTCTTGCGGCAGGTCATGTCGGAGAAGAGCGAGCTGTCTCACGAGCTCCAATCCATGCGTCAACGTATCTTGCAGTCGGAACGAACGGTCGAGAGCCAGCGGCAGACCCTGACCGAGCTGGAACGTCGATTGACCGAGGGCCAGCGGGCCGAGGAACGTGCTTCCGCAGCCGACGAGAGACTGAGCGTCGTGGAGCGCGATCTGGCGGCAGCTCGGGCCGAATGCGACGAGGCCCGGGCCGAGGTCGGACGCCGTCTGAACGAGCTCCGCGCTCTGAAGGAGGAACTGGACGCGGAGCGGGAACGATCTCACCAACAAGCCAGTCAGCTCCGCGAGCTTCAGGAGGATAGCGGGGGCGGAGACTCCATCAAGCTTCGGCGGGCCATCGAACTTCGCGACTCCGAGATCAATCGGCTTCGGGCCGAGATCGAGACCCTCGCGGCGGAAAAGCAACGCCTCCGGATCTCGATGCAGACCTCGGAGCAGGATCAGGTGAAACTCGAACGTCGACTCGTCGAGCTCGAAGCGGCGCAGGACGAGCAGCAGCGGCGGATGGAACAGCTTCGGCGGGAACTCCAGGACAAAAACGACCGCCTTCGACGGCTTACCCTGGACGCAGACTGATTTCAGCGGCGCTCCGCCGGAGGGAGCACTACGCTCCTCCGGTGCGCGTCATGGTGATCGGGGCGGGGGGACTCGGATGCCCGGCCCTTCATAGCCTGGCTCTTCGAGGAGTCGAGCACGTCGGCATTTGGGACCCGGATCGAGTCGAGATCTCCAATCTCCACCGGCAGATACTTTATCGGACCGCCGATGTCGGCCGAGCCAAAGCCGATGTGGCGGCCCGGCATCTCGGCCTTCGCTTTCCGGCGACCGAGTTCGAGCCCCGCGTCCAGGCGTTTACGTCGGGTCGGGCCCAGGAACTCGATTCGTACGACCTGATCCTGGACTGCACCGACCTTTTCGAGGTCAAGTTGGCGGTCAATGACGCTTGCGTTCGAGCGGGGCTGCCATTCGTTTTTGCCGCCGCTTCCAGCTGGAGCGGACAGGTCTTGCCCGTTCGACCGGGGCGGAACGCGTGCCTTCGCTGCCTCTTCGATCAGGGACTTCTTCCGGGTGTGGCGCCGAGTTGCGATGTGACCGGAGTGTTTGGACCGTTGCTCGGAATCGTGGCCGCGCACCAGGTCCGAGCCGGTCTTCGGATCCTGGCAGATCACGATGTTGGCGGGCAGCTCTGGATGTTCGACCGGGGAGACGAGTTCACCGCATCGGTGCGCCAGAATCCCGAGTGCCTGGCCTGCAGGTGGAGAAGAGAAGGCCCGACGACGGGTCCAATCCACCGCGGATTGACTCCGGACGGAAGCGACGCACCGGAGGTGGATCTCACGGCGCTGCGTTGCCCTCAGACGTTCGTCGAGACTCGCCGACGTCTGGAGCGACTGCCGATGGGTGGAATGTTGTGGGTCGCCTTCTCAAGCGACGAATCAGCCCGAACCGTGCCGGCGTCTGCGGTTGCAGCCGGCCATCGGGTGCTGGCTCGTCGATCGGATGGTCAAACCCATCGGATATTGCTTCAGAGAGGGATCTGATCGTGCTGGAGCGATACGGTCGACAAGTTGTATTGCAAGGCTTCGGGCCGCACGGTCAGCGCGCGGTGTCCAACGCCGATGTGGTGTTGGCCGCAGAAGGTACTGCGGCCGAGATCTGCGCCCGATACTTGGCCGGAGCCGGGGTGGGACGGCTGGCGGTTCCGGAGGCTCTTCGAGCCGCATGCATCGAGCTGAACCCGGACGTGTCGATCCAAACCGGACCGAGCTCTGGTACCAGTACCGTGAACGGTCACCCGGTCGTACTGGTGGAACTGGACGACCCGGTCGAAAGCGGCGCGCGATGGGCATGGCTCATCCTTCGAACCATCCATCCGGGGCAAATGGAGCATCCAGGCCAGCCATGAGCCCTCATCCTTTGGGCTCGGCTGCTTCGCGCCGTCGGGTGATGAGCCGGATGAGACATCGGTTTCCAAACGAGGTCGTCTGGTTCGGCTTCGCGTCCACCGCATCCGCTTCAGGTCCGATCCGAACCTGGGTCGAAGTCGCCAATGCGGCTCCATCACCCGAGGCGGCATTCGACGTTTCCGCTGCGGACCTGATCGGTGTGCTGGATCGTGCGCGGCGAGCCGGCTTTCGCTGGTGGGTGCTCGCCCACACCCACCCGAGAGGAATACCGGCCCTTTCGGACCGGGACCGCGCTGCTGCGCTCCTGGACGGCGCGCCGGCGTGGCCCCGCGTGGATTGGCTGGTGGTCGGAGCGGACGGATTCGGGCGTCTTCACCGGGCCGAGTCACGGTACGAAGCCGACGAATCCGTGGCGTTCGACCCTTCCGCCGCGTACGGTCTCGCCGTGAGCCCGGAGGAAAAGGAAGGTGCTCTTCGCCGAAAGCTGCGGTCGATGGGGCGCGTTGTGGTTGCCTACAGCGGCGGTGTCGACTCGGCCTATCTTGCTGCGGTGGCCCATCAAGAATTGGGTTCGAAGGCGTTGGCCCTCACGGCGCGGTCTCCGTCGCTGCCGAGAAGTGAGCTCGAAGCTGCAATCTCGCTTGCGCAGGCATGGGGCTGGGCTCATCGAGTCGTCGATACCCACGAGATGAGGCGGCCCGGATATCGAGCCAATGGAACGGACAGGTGCTACCACTGCAAGACCGAGCTGTTTGATGCATCTGCGCTGATCGGAGAAGCGGAAGCAGCGACGGTGGTCGACGGGTTCAACGCTGACGACTTCAAGGACCATCGTCCCGGTCACCGTGCCGCGCGGGAGCATGGGGTTCAACATCCGCTGGCCGAAGTCGGAATGACCAAAGAAGAGATTCGACTTCGGTCACGAGCCATGGATCTTCCGACCTGGGACAAGCCTCAGTTGGCCTGTTTGGCCAGCCGCGTGCCCTACGGCATGGAGGTATCGGCGGACCGATTGGAGCGCATCGAGCAGATGGAGCATGCGCTCCGGCACCTGGGTTTCCGGGACCTGCGGGCGCGCTTGGTGAACCAAAACGACGATATGGTCCGGATCGAGCTGGGCCAAAAAGAGCTGCATCGTCTGGGCGACGACGTCGTTCGTGAGGCGGTCTTGGCGGCTGGGCGCTCGGCGGGATTTCGTCGCGTGACCTTGGACCTGGCTGGTTTTCGAAGTGGCAGCATGAATGACGACCTGATTGCACTCGGCCGAATCCCCTCCGCGTGAGCCGGGGACAATCCAGCTGCGACGAGCCGACGGTCGCCGCACCGGAACCCGGTGCGGCAACCGGATTTCGGTAGCTTCTCTCGCGGAGGGCTCTACAACGCTCTGGCCCGAGCTTTGAAGACAGAGTCTGCATGAGCACCCGGACGTGTCTTCGGTGGAGCAAGAAGGGCAGGTTGGATTGACGTGGCTTTCGTGTGGCCTCTTCGCCGCCGTGGCCATCGGCACGGCGCCCGGTGGTCCCGACGCATCAGCCCGCTTGATCCGGGACCTGACGATGGGGCGCCTGGAATTGCCCTCCCTTCAGGAGGTCCAGGAAATGGTCCGGCGCAGGCGTCTCAGGCCTCGTTCTCCATCTGCGGCGGCTCGGCGCCGGGCGCTCTTGCCGGTTGTCAGGGGTCGGCTGGGAACCGACCTCGACTACGACGTCCGGGACGCGACGACCAGGACCGTGTCCGAAGCCCAGGCGTTCGGGGCCGACGTTCAGGTGACCTGGGACCTCCCGAGTTTACTCTTCAGCCCGTACGAAGTGGCGGCGCGGCGCGAAGCCGAGGTGGCGCGGAACCGGGAAAGGGCCGATGTCCAGCGCGCGACCGAGTTGTTCGTGGAGAGGGTTCGGCTGGCGCTCCGGCTGAGAGACTCCGCCTCCACCGAGCTTCGGCTGCAGGCCGTGCGGCTCGACGGACTGCTCTCGGCCGTGACCGATGGTGCATATCGTTTGCGTTCGCGGGGACCCTAGTGACCGCACAGGCGGGCTGTCTCCTGCCCGAAGACGCGCAGGACAGTCTGCAGATCCTGTCCCATCAGCCCCAGCGCCTGGAGCCGGACCAGGCCCTCGAGGTGATCTTGGACGAGGTTGTGGATGGTCTACCGGACGGGCCCGGATTTCGCACGACACCGCCGGTGAGCTTCGAGTTGAGAGCCACTCCGGAAGCTCGGGTGTTCAGGATCCATCCACTCCCCGCATGGCCCGAAGGACGGATGGAGCTGGGTTTGGAGGACGGATGGTTCCGTCCCGACGGTCGGGCGTTCTCGGTGGACACCGCCACCGTCGGTTTCGAGGTGCGGGCCCCGCGTGAGCCCGTGGTGGTCCAGTTGCGAGGCCCCGTCGGACCGGCACCTCTGAACATCCGGGTTTTGGCCCTTCAAGCAGGAAGGCCCTGGCCCGAGGTCCCGAGCCTCGCCTTTCTTGCCGACGGCCAACGGTACCCAGCCCATGTCCTACAGCAGTGGGAATCGGAACTGCTGGTGGAGGTGCCGGCGTCCTGTCCGCCTCGGTGCCCGCCCAGGGAGCTGGTGGTGGAGTGGGATAGGGGAGAGCAGCTCTTCGTCCCCTTTGGTTCCGAGCCCGACCTCGATCCTCCGGAGGTCGCCTTGCGCTCGATCCGTCCCGACGCGCGATCGGTGACCCTGGATTTTGCGAGTGACGAGCCGGTCTGGGCCGAGCTCACGGTACAGGGGAGGACGGTCCCCCCGTCCGGTCCCTTACTCGGCCATCGAGGTCTCTCGGTGCAGCTCGGTCGTCCGGCTGACGGAACCGTACGAGTCGAAGGGGTTCTCACGGACTTGGCCGGTCAGAAAACCGCCATCGAACCCGTCGACGTCGACCTCCCCGAACCCGTTCGAGTTCGCATCAGCGAGATCGTGGCGACGCCCCTTCGCGATTGGAACGACAGCGAGTCCGCCGGCGTACCCTTTGACGCCTGGCCGGGTTCCGGAGCCGTGACGGAAACCGATGAATGGGTGGAACTGATCAACGAAGGACACCAACCCATCGATTTGGCGCGAACCCTCCTGGAGCTTCGCGCCATCGATGGAACGCCCAGCATCACCGAAATTCGATCCGCGCCCGGGCTGTATTTTGGTTCCTCGGGCAATCCTTCGGCGTGGGCGCCCGGGGAGGCGCTGGTGGTTCGACCCCGGGGAGCCCTCTCATCCACCGGGCTGTCCATCGAAGTGTGGTCCGGGCCCTACCTACTCGACCGAGTGTTGCTGGGCGAGGGGGCGATGCATCCCGGTGGTTCACCACCGGACACACTTCACGAATCGGTGGCGTGGACCGGATTCGGGTTTCGTTGGTGCGAGCCTACGCCAGGCGACCCGAGGGCACCGGTGCGCTGTCGCGTCCCGTGAGGCGCGAGACCGAAGGGGTTACGAGCTCTGAATCCCCGTGATACCTCTCCGAGGCTCGATGGCGGGACACAGCAAGTGGAACAACATCAAGCGAAAGAAAGGCGCCGCGGATCAGCGACGCGGGCGCCTGTTCACGAAGCTCTCGAAAGAGATCAT
The DNA here is from genome assembly GCA_050331295.1 of Myxococcota bacterium. Classification (GTDB taxonomy): domain Bacteria; phylum Myxococcota; class Kuafuiibacteriia; order Kuafuiibacteriales; family Kuafuiibacteriaceae; genus Kuafuiihalomonas. The sequence goes on from JBHJGZ010000004.1 coordinate 122,116, forward strand.
GGTGGCAGCGCGCCTGGGGGGAGGAGACCCGGCTGGAAATCCGAGACTCCGGCTCGCCATCGACGCGGCGCGCGGGCAGTCCATGCCCATGGACAACATCGTCCGCGCCGTAAAAAAGGGGACGGGCGAACTCGAAGGAGGACAGTTGGAGGAAGTGGTCTATGAGGGGTATGGACCGGGCGGCGTCGCCTTCATCCTCGAAGCTGCGACCGACAACACCACGCGAACCCTGAACGAGGTTCGGAACATCTTCGACAAGACCGGAGGGAGCTTCGCCAAGGTGGGCGCCGTGGCCTTCCTGTTTCAAAGACTCGGGATGATCCGCGTCCCCCAGGAACGCTACAGCGAGGAGGAGGTCGCGGAGGCGGCCATCGAGGCGGGCGCGGAAGACATTCGGGTCGAGGACGATGCCGTGGTCGTATACACCCAGGTCAGCGATTTTCATGCGGTTCAAACCGCTCTGGATAAGGCCGGTATTCAGCCGGAAATCACCGAGTTCACCATGGAACCCAGCACCTTGGTCGCATGCGACGAGGAGATGGCGAAAAGGAATCTCAAGCTTCTCGAGAAACTCGAAGACAATGACGATGTGCAGAACGTGTGGACCAACATGGACATCCCGGACGATGTCTTGGGCCGGCTGGAACCGGCATGATCGTGTTTGGCATCGATCCCGGCTCCCTGCGGACCGGGTGGGCTGCCCTCGAAGTGAACGGCTCGCGGATGATCCCGCTCGGCTACGGCACGCTTCGATTGCCGGACGCAGACTTGCCGCAGCGGCTGAAGACGCTCCATCGTGAACTGCAAGAAAGGTTTCGTCGGCACCGACCGAATCGAGTCGCCTTGGAGTCGCTGTTTCACCACAAGAACGCCCGCAGTGCACTGGTGCTGGGTCATGCAAGAGGAGTTGCTCTCCTGGCGGCGGCGGAGACCGACGCGCAGCTCTGTGAGCTGAGTCCAGCCGAGGTCAAGCGCGCGGTCACCGGAAACGGCCGAGCCGAGAAACTTCAGGTTCAGAAGATGGTACAGGTGCTCCTTGGCCTCGGCCAGGTACCAGCCCAAGATGCGGCCGACGCTCTGGCGGTTGCGGTGGCCGGTGTCGTGATGGTTCCAGCCTCGGAGCCGACCCCGTGATCGCATGGCTCAAGGGAAGGGTTCGGGATAGGCGACCGACGCGGCTGGTACTGGATGTCCACGGCGTCGGATACGCGGTGACGGTCACGGTGCAGAACCCAGCGCGTGAAGGGCAGGAGGTCGAACTCCATGTTCACACGCATGTCCGAGAAGACACGCTTCAGCTGTTCGGATTCCTCGATCCGGACGAGCGTAGGCTGTTCGACCTTCTGTTGACGGTGCCCAACATCGGCCCGGTCAAGGCCATGCAGGTTCTTCAGACCTCGGTTTCCGACTTCGTTGCCATTGTCGTCCAGCGCGATGTCGGTCGACTGGCCAAGCTTCCGGGCGTCGGCAAGAAGACCGCGGAGCGGATCCTCTTGGACCTTGCGGACAAGGTGATGGGCATCGGAGTGGGGACGGCGCCGGCCCCGCTGGAGCCCGCCTCCCAGGCGCGCGCCGATCTGGTGAGTGCGCTCTTGCACCTCGGATATCGGGAAGCGCCCGCAGTGGAGGCGGCGGAATCCGTGCTCACCGAAGCCGCGGATGAGTCGCTCCAGGAGCAATTGAGACGGGCCCTCGTCCGCCTCAGCGAAGGCCGTGGTAAGACGGTCGAGTGACGGCCTCGAAGTCAGGTCCAGACCGGGCCTTCGCGGGTGATGCTCAGGCTGCCGATCCGCCGGTGGATGCGGCGCTGAGACCCAAGAATTTCGACGAGTACGTCGGCCAGTCCACCATCAAGGAGAATCTTCGAGTCTTCGTTCAGGCTGCACGCCAGCGGGGCGAGCCCGTGGACCATGTGTTGTTCTGCGGGCCACCGGGTCTCGGAAAGACATCCTTGGCCCACATCGTTGCGGCCGAAATGGGGACCCGATGCGTGGTGACATCCGGTCCGGCTCTGGAAAAGAAGGGCGACCTGGCCGGGATCCTCACGTCTCTGGAAGCTAGCGATCTGTTGTTCATCGATGAGATCCACAGACTGAGCCCCACGATCGAAGAGAACCTCTATCCGGCCATGGAGGAATTCCGATTCGACATCGTCATCGGCGAAGGCGCCCACGCACGGACCATGACCCTTCCGCTTCCGCCTTTCACCCTCGTTGGCGCGACCACCCGTTCCGGATTGGTCTCGGGCCCCCTGAGGGATCGTTTTGGCTACACCGGTAGGCTCGACTTCTATTCGCCGTCGGACCTGGAGCAGATCTTGGCGCGGTCCGCCATGCGCCTCGGTGTCCGACTGGCCTGTGACGCTGCCGCCGAGGTGGCGAGGCGCTGTCGGGGCACTCCTCGTGTCGCCAATCGGTTCCTCCGCCGTCTCCGAGATTTCGCCGAGGTGATGGGTACGGGCGAAGTCACACTTGAGATTGCCCGAAAGGGTCTGAGCGCCCTCGGGGTCGATACGTTCGGATTGGATGAAATGGATCGTCGCCTTCTCGTCATCATCGTGGAGCACTTCGAAGGAGGGCCGGTCGGCTTGGACACCATGGCGGCGTCGGTGGGCGAAGAGCCCCAAACACTGGAAGACGTCTACGAGCCCTATTTGATCCAGCAAGGCTTTCTGAAACGAACGCCGCGCGGTCGCGTGGCCATGCCGCGCGCGTACGAGGTGTTGGGACGAGTCCCCAAGTGAAAGGGGCGCGCCCGATCCGATTCGACGGCATTGGCCTTCACTCCGGCCGTTGGGTAAGCGCACGCGTGCGTCCAACCTGGCCGGGGCACGGCATCGTGTTCGTCGTGTCGACCGACGACGGGCCCCGAAGGATTCCAGCCCGACTTCGTCACGTGCAAACCGACCGGGACCGACGCACCGTTCTCGCGGCAAACGGAACGTTCGTCCAAACACCCGAGCACTTGCTGGCCGCGCTGACCGGTTCAGCCATCTGGGACGCCGTCATACAGGTGGAAGGGAACGAGATTCCGGCTCTGGACGGCTCGGCTGAACCCTTCGTGCATCGATTGAGGGAGCATGGATGGCGGGCCACGGAACCCCGTCCGGCGTGGTTCGTTCGCCACCCGGTCGAGGTACGTGAAGTCCTGCCCACCGAGCCCATCCGGATGGCTCGCCTGGAACCGCTTCCGTACGAGCCGGGGCGCGCGGATCCTCAGCTGATTCTCGACCTCGTCATTCGATATCCTCCCCCCTTGCCGAGCCGTCAGTCGTGGTCCGGACCCATCGAAGCCACGACCTTCCAAGAGACGCTGGCCGGCGCCCGAACCTACGGGGACGCGCGTCATGGCCCGGCCCTTCGAGCCCGGGGCCTGGCACTCGGCGCATCACCGGACAACACCGTCGTTTTCGACGCTTCTGGCCCCTGGGTTCCGCTTCGATGGCCGGATGAGCCGGTGCGGCACAAGGCTTTGGACGTACTCGGTGACCTCGCGCTCCTGGGCGGACCGGTTCACGGTATCCTCCGGTCGTGGGGGCCGGGACATCGGTTGACCCACGCCCTTCTCGAACGTGCCGTTCGGTGTGGAGCTTTGGTGCGGGAACGCAGACGCGCCGAGCCCCCCAAAGTCGGGACTACGCTCGAAGAGCTTCGCTGAGGGCCCGGGCCTTCGCCTGCGTTTCGGCCCATTCGTCGTCGGCGTCCGAGTCCAACACGATGCCTCCACCGACGCCGAACCGCAGTTCATCCTCCATGATTTCGGCGGTTCGAATCGCAATGCTGGCCGACATGGAGCCGTCCCCCCAAAGCAGAAGAATACTCCCGGTATACATCCCTCTGGCGTCTCCTTCGACGTCGTCCAGGATTTCGACTGCGCGTCGCTTCGGGGCTCCGGTTATGGATCCTCCGGGGAAGAGGGATCGCAGCAGAGCCTCGGGCTGGACCTCGCTTCGAATCGTCCCGTGCACGGCGCTGACCATGTGGTGGACGCCTGGGTAGGATTCGATGGACCGGAATGGATCGACTCGGACCGTACTCGCTTCGGCGACTCGCCCCAGATCGTTCCGAACGAGGTCCACGATCATCACGTGTTCCGCGCCATCTTTTTCACTGGTGGCGAGGGCTTCACGGAGCACTCGGTCCTCGGCTTCGACGGCGCTTCGGGGACGTGTGCCCTTGATGGGATAGCTCGTCGCGTGACGGGTCGGCCCGGCGAAGCGAACCAGACATTCCGGCGAGGCCGATACGATGCTTGGCCCCGTCCGGGAGCCCACGTACGCCGCGAAGGATGGCGCTCGCGGTGCGAGCCGGGCGAACGCGGCTCTCGGGTCTCCGGCGTAGCGTCCCTGCAGGGGAAAGCTGAGGTTCCCTTGATAGATCTCGCCGTCCCGGATCAAGGCCAACAGCCCGGACAGTCTTCGCTCGTAGTGGGCCTTGCTCCACCGTGGACGGAGGTCCGCCTCGAGGCCTCCGCTCAGGCTAGGGGTTTCGGAAAGTGCGAGAGCCGCCTGGAGTTCGGGCGCCGTTCCGAACACGCTGCCGTCGCCCGTCACGTGGTCGTATCGATAGCCACCGTCGTACACTCGGTAGATGGACGGCGGTTGCCCGAAGGGGTCCGGCCGGGCTCGGATGTCGGGGGCCACCCAACGTACGCCTTGCTCGTATCGGATCAACCCGACCGCTCGGGGATTCTCGTCGTTCGCTCGGGCCCAGCGGAGGGCTTCGGTCAGCTCGGTGGTATGTCGGTAAGGACCGGCGAAGCACCATGACCACCGAGAGAGGTCGGGAATGCCTTCTCCCGACAGCAGGAGGACCGGTTCCGATTCCCGGGGCAAACGAAGAAGAAGCTCGATGGGATGAAGGGCAGGTTTCATGCTTTTCATCCGCGGCGTCGACGCGAATGTCGAGCGTCGCACATCCTGTGCCCCTCCAGCCATCCGACTTCGGGTAGACTGAGGCCGTGGAGGCAGTGGGTTTTGAAGGCGTGAAGGTTTTCACGGCGACCAAGGCACGCGAGCGCGAGGAGCTCGGCGAGACCATCACGAACTGGCTGGGCGACCATCCCGAGATCCACGTGGTGGACAAGGTGGTGACCCAGTCCAGTGACAACGAGTTTCATTGCCTGACCATCACCCTTTTTTGGCGGCGCAGCCCGTAGTTTGGTCGATGCGCTGGGTCCGAGGAGCGATTCTGTTCGCTCGAGACGAGTTTGCCAAGACTTGGGGGCTTCGAGCCCTTCTGCTCGTCGGCGCGGGCGCAACCGCGGTGCTGTCCAGCCGGTGGCTGGTGATGCAGGCACTGGCGACGGTGGAGGCCGGCGGATCCGTCACGAAACGCTGGATTCTGGAGGGGCCGGATCCGGGTTCCGCTTGGCAGGGCCCGTTGGCAAAGCATGGACTCGGCGCGCTCGGACAATGGATTCCGTTTCTCGAGCTGGTCACCGAAGGTGTTTTGACACCACCCGCGGCGGCGTTCGCCTTTTTCGCGACCCAGTTACTTCCCTGGGTTTGTCTCGCTTGCTCGTTCGCAGCTATCGCGGCGGAAGCTCAAGCAGGGCACCATGCATTCTTCTTCTTGCGGGTGGATCGGAGTGCTTATCTGGTGGGGCGTTGGTTTGGACTGACCATCAGCGTCGCGCTGTTTTGGGTCGGCGCCGCCGTCGTGCACGGGCTGATGTGGAGGCCGCCGCTCCATTTGCTGCTTCGGGACGCTGGACAGCTGAGCTGGACGCTCGTGATCCTGAGTGCAGGTTATCTGGCATTCGGCGTGGCCATTTCGGCCTGGGTCCCGCGACCGCGTCGCGCCATGGTGGCTGGCGCGGTTCTCCTCATCCTGCTCCCGACCATGGTCTGGGGGGCCTCATCGTGGTGGCCTCCCGCTCGCGGCTTTTGGATCGCTCAGCACAGCCAGGGCATGCTGGCGTTGAACGCGGAGGCTTCGGCTCTCGGCCTCCTCTACGGGTTGGGGTGGCTCGGTCTCGGGACGCTCGCACTCCGGAGGCTCGGGTAGTGCTGGCCGTGCGCCTGAAGGCGGTATCGAAACGATTCGGCCGTCTGCTCGCGCTCGATGGGGTGAGCCTCGAGCTGCCGCAGAGTGGCATTCACGGGCTCGTGGGTCCGAATGGAGCCGGCAAGACGACACTTCTTCGGATCATGGCGGGGCAGCTGGCGCCGAGTGGGGGAACGGTCGTGATCCGCGGGCGCCCCATCCGGCCCGGACGTCCGACCATCGGGCAGCTCAGCCTCTTGCCACAGGATGCCGCGCTGCGTTCCGAAAGGAGGGTCGAAGATGAGCTGAGGTTTCTCGGCCGGCTTCAGGGCCTGAGTCGCCGCACCGCGTCTGACCGGACCCAACTGGCTCTGGAGGCTTTGGGGTTGAGCGATGTCGCGCGCCGAACCCTCGGAGGTTTGAGCCACGGGCAAAGACGTCGGGTCGGGGTGGCCCAGGCGCTCCTGGGACACGACGAGGTCATTGCCCTGGACGAACCCACGTCTGGCGTGGACCCGAGGTCGGCGTTGGAGCTTCGCCGACACCTGGCCAAGTTGTCGGACCATCGGTGCATCCTGCTTTCGAGTCACGACCTTGCAGAGGTGGAGGCGATCTGTCAGACCGCAACCATTTTGCATCGAGGTCGGGTCGTGGCGCAGGGGAGCACGGATTCCTTGGTGGGAGCCGAACATACTCTGCAACTGCGATTGTCGGCCGATGTTCCCCTGGCGTCTGTCGTGTCGGCGACGCAAAATCTCCCTTCGGTGGAAGAGGCTGAAGTGGACGGTTCTTGGCTGCGCGTTCGTGGTGCGAAAGGCGTGATGATGGACGACGTGACCAGTGAGGTGGTTCGCGAGTTGGTGTTGGCGGGTGTCAAGATCCACGACGTTCGCCGGGGCCGAACACTCGCCGACGCGTTCATGACCGTTACGGAGTAGGGCACCCACAATCCTCCACCTCGACCCGCAAAAAGGCTCATGCTACATCGCCTGCAATGTCCGGCAGCGAAATCAGCGAAAGCACGTTTGGCGCTCCAGCGGTTCCTCATCCGGGGGCGACCGCGGGTTCCATCAGCGCCGACTCGATACTGTTTTCGCGTGACCTTCCGGGCCTTGCGGAGCCGGGTTCGCCGGTCGAAGAGGCCACGTTCCCAGCTCTGGGAGATCAAGACGCGGTCCGCGACTTGCTCGAACTCTATGAGCGAGAAGCGACGGCTCTGGGAGACACGCGCAAGGCGGCCAGCATCTATCTCGAGATCGGCCGGCTTCACGAAGAGCACCTGGGTCAGGCAAGACAGGCTGCCGACTACTACCAGCGTGCGTACGAGCTGGATCCACACGATCCATCCGTCTTGCACGCTTGCCGTCGTCTCTTCACCCTGGCCGGTCAGTGGGACATGGTCGCCGCCATGATCGCCGAGGAGGCCGAAGCGGTCTCCTCGCCAGAGCGAAAAGCCACGCTGCATGCGGAGCGCGGCCAGATCTTGGAGGAGAAGGTTCGCCAGAACGAAGACGCGGTGTCTGCCTACCAGGCCGCGCTGACCCACTGGCCGGCGGAGCCTTTGGCGATGGCCGCTCTAGAGCGCATCTATCTCTTCGAGCACAAGTACGAAGACCTGTATGAAGTCTACGAAGCAGCGCTGGGTACGGCGCGGGCACCGGAGCGGCGTCTTCCGATCCTGGTGTCGGCTGCTCAGCTGGCGGAAGACCGACTGGACAGGCCGGACCCCGCCATCCGCCACTACCAAGAGGTGCTTCAGATCGAGCCGGGAAGCGCCATCGCGTTGGCCGCATTGCGTCGCCTCAATCATCGAGCTGAAAGGTGGGATGACTTCGTCTCAGTTTTGTTGCTTTCGGCCGATGTCGCCGAGGATTCGGAGTCTTCGGCCCTGTTTTTGACCTCGGCCGCGCGGGTCCAAAACGAGCGGCTGAATCAGCCGGACCGGGCGTTGATGTCCCTGCTTCAAGCCCTCGAATACACCCCCAACGACCTCGGGATCCTTCGGGACATCGAAGCACTCTATGAGAAGAATCTTCGATTCGAAGACGTCAGCAAGGTCTTGAAGCGCGAATTGGAGATTGCGAACGAATCGAGGGAACGCGTCTCCGTACTCTTCAAGCTCGGTTCGCTGCTGGAAGAACAGCTTGGTCGTCCGGAAGAAGCCCTTCCCTGCTACAGTGAAGCGGTCCGATTGATGCCGACCCACGTGCCGGCTCGGCAAAGTCTGGGCCGTCTCTACGGTCGGACCAACCGCTGGAGTGAGCTGGGAGAACTCTTCGAGATGGAGATTCGTCTCGAGGAAGACGATGCCGGCAAAGTCAGCAAGCTCTACAAACTGGCCGAGCTTCGAGACGTGAAGCTCGGCCAAGAGGAGGGAGCCATTTCGGCCTTGAGGGAGCTCCTCGCGCTCAAACCCGACTATCAGCCGGCGCGCAAGTACGTCGAGCGCCTTCTTCAACGCCGAGAGGATTGGACCGGCCTCGTCGAGCTGTACAACGAAGAATTCGATTACACGCAAGACCCGGAACAGCGAGTGTTCCTCCTCGGGCGTATCGGCGTGATCGCGGAGGAGAAGGCCAACGATCTCATCCGTGCTCAGCAAGCTTACGAACGAATTCTGACCATTTCGCCGAAGCACCTGACGGCGATCCGCACCCTCTCGCGTATCGCGGCCAAGCGAGAGGACTGGGTAGAGGTCCTCCGCATGTACGAACTCGAGGTCGAGGCGACCGACGACCAGGCGGAGATCGTCGCAACCGTCCATCGAGCTGGAGTGGTCACGGAGGAGCGACTGCAAGACGTCGACGGAGCGCTCGCCCACTACGAAAAGGCGTTGAGCCTCAATCCGAGCTACCTACCGGGCCTTAGAAGCCTGGGACGCATCTACGCTCGACAGGGGCGCTGGAGCGACCTGGTCGGGATGTATCAGCGAGAACTCGAGGTCACGCGGTCCCCCGAGCAGAAGGTGGCGCTCCTCTTTCGGATCGCCGACGCCCATCAGGACAACCTGGACGACGACTCGGCGGCGGTGGAGGCGCTGAACGAGGTACTCGTGCTCGACCCCGAGAATCTTCCTGCACTTCGGGAACTGGCCCAAATCCACGAGCGCACCGAGGACGGCGAAGCTTTGGTCTCGGTCTTGCTCAAGGAAGCCCATCTCCAGCGGGACTCGAAGGAGAAAGCGGCCAAGTTGATGCGGGTGGCGGAGCTCTGCGAGGAACGCCTCGACCGGTCCGACCGAGCGGCGGAGCTTTATGAAGATGTCCTGCGATTGGGTTACGGCCTCGACCCCGCGATCCGTTCGCTGATCAGAATCTATTCCGCCGAGGGAATGTGGAACGCGTTGAGCCGGGCACTGAAGACGGCGTTCGACCATGCGAGGGACGACGCCTCGAGGGCCGCAATCTTGGTGCGGTGCTCGGAGGTTTCGGGCGACCGGCTCCACAATCTCGATTCGGCTGCCGATCACCTGGAACAGGCCCTCACATATGCACCCGACAATCTGAGCATACTCAATCAGCTGGAACGCGTTAGCGTTGCGCGACGGGACTGGCGCCGGGCCTGTCAGCTGATCGAGCGACTCGCAGAGAGAGAGTCGGATCCGAGGCTCTTCGCGGCCCGCCAGATCCAGCTGGCGCAGATCAAGGAACTCCAGCTCGACCCGCCCGAATCGGGAGCCGAGCATTACCGGCGTGCGCTGGAGCGGGTTCCGGATCATCCGGTCGCGCTTCGCGCGATGGAGATCGCCTACCTGAAGGCCCAAAACTGGGAGGGCCTCGCGAAGTTCTTTCAACGTGAGGCGATGCTCTCTGAAGAGCTCCCGCGCCAGGCCACCTTGTGCAGCCGGGCGGGGGAGATCGCCACCACCCGCCTCGGTGACGACGCCTTCGCCACCGACATGTTCCGACGCGCACTCGAGGCCGACCCGCAGTGCTTGCCGGCCCTGCGAGGACGACGTCGCTTGGCCGAGTCGGCTCACGACGCGCCGACCGTCCTCACCTGTCTCCAGGCCGAGGAGGCAGCCACGTCGGACAAGGAGCACGCTCGCGACCTCCTGTTCGAGATCGGGCGTCTGTACCAAGACAAGTTCAAGGACGTGGATGCGGCACTTCACGCGTTCCAAGGAGTCCTGGAGCGGAGTCCGGATCATGAGCCGGCGTTCCGTCGGCTGGAAGCGATCTTCCTCGAACGAGGCGCCGACCAGGCCCTCGTGGATCTGTATGCGGCGCGGGCGGGAGCCGTCGAAGAGGCTGAAGTGCAAGCTAAGCTGCTTTCCGAGGCTGGTCTGGTTGCCCACGACCGGCTCGGCCGCATCGAACTTGCCATGAGTCTGTTCCAGCAAGTGCTGGAACGGGACAAGATGCATCCGCTGGCGCTCATGCGACTCGGTCCGCTCCACTTCGACCGAAGCGAGTGGGATGAGGCTATCGATGTGTTTCATCGGACCTTGGCCGTCACCAAGGACCCCGAAGTCCTGCTTCGGTCCTTCCGAAGCTTGGGCATCATCTACCAGGAGCATCGAGTCGACCTCGTCAAGTCGGTCCAGTCCTTTCAGGCTGCGCTGCAGGTTGAGCCGAAAGAGGTGGAGTGCTTGCGTCGCCTGTCGGCGGTGTATCGAGAAGCGGAGGACTGGCCGTCGGCTATCAACGTGCTTCTTCGGCTGACCGAAGTGACCACCGCGTTGGACGAGAAGGTGAACTCGCTCCTTCAGCTCGGAGGCCTCTACGAGAACGGTACAAAGGAACCGGGCAACGCCATCTTGGCCTACCGGAAGCTACTGGAGCTGGACCCCAGCAACCAGGACGCGATTCTTCGCCTTTGTAACCTATACGAAACGAGGGAAGACTGGCCGGCATTGGCAGAGGTCACCTCCATGTACGTTCGGACGCTTCCACCGGACCAAAAGCACAAGGCCTTGCCACTTCACCTGAAGGTAGCCGACGTCTTCGAAAACAGGCTCGGCGATGATGACCGCGCCATTCAGTCCCTCCGCATGGCGTTGGAAGCTCGCCCGCGCGACGACGAGGCACTCAAGCGGCTCGCTCGCTTGTTCAGCAAGAATCCAGAAACCTATCCCCAGGCCATCGATGCGCATCGACGTCTGCTCTGGAACGACCCATTCCGGATGGACTCCTATCATCACATGTTTCAGCTGTTCGAGAAGCGGAACGAGCACGACAAGGCCTTGGTGATCGCCGAGATCCTCGTCTATCTGCGGGCCGTCGATGAAGCCGAGCAGATGTTCTGGGACGAGCATCGAGACAAGGTTGCATCGCGAGCCGATGGTCGGTTGTCTACGAAGGACCACTGGCGGCTGGTCGTGCATCCTGGAGAGCGAACGCCGCTGCGGGAAGCGTTCGAGGTTCTGGGCTTCGAGCTCGGGAAGATTTTTCCGGGCGATCTGGCTCGATTCGAGCTGAACCCTCGAACGGACCGTCATGGGCCGAAATCCGACCAGCCCACCCGCCGACTGGCGGACGAACTGGCGGAGGTCATCAATGCGCCGCCCTTCGATCTGTGGGTGAGTCCGCGGCACGACCTCGAAGTATTCATCGAAAACGACAAGCCGCCGGCGTTGGTTGTGGGTGGTGACTTCGGACGGCGCCTGAAGGATGAGGACCAGAGGTTCCTTCTCGGACGACAGCTGGAGCGCCTCAAGGGCGGCCATCAGCTGTTGGACATGTTGTCGCCGAGAGACGCGGAAGCCATGATCGGTGCCGTCGCGGCATTGACCAACAGTCCTGCTCGCCACCAGGCCGATCCCTCGGCCGTCGATTCGATGGTGCGCCGGGTCGCTAGGGGATTGAGCGCTCGTGGCAAGAAGATCCTCGAAGACCTGGCGCCTCGCTTGTTTGCGGCACCGGTGGACGTGAGCAAACATCGGCAGGCTGCCATTCATACGGCGATCCGGGCGGGGCTGGTGCTGAACAACAACATCCAGAGCTGCGTCCGCAACCTCGCCAAGGACCACCCGGACATTCGTCCGGTGTTCCGAGACGCGGAGGGCGCGGCCGAGACGATTGGACAGATCCAAGAGGTGCGCGAGCTCTTGGCCTTCGCCATCAGTGAAGAGTACTTCGCGGCTCGGGCACGGCTCCGATTCTCGATTCAGAGCTGACGCCGGTCCTTCCGGCTCCACGCTCGAGCGCGACGCGGTTGCGTCGGTCGCACCGAAATCGCCGACGGCGCATGATCCTGAGGCTCTGCGTTGGACGTCGGTGTCTGGCTGGGGCAGTCTGCCACTGGACGCCCGGCCCGAAGGCGGGGCGAAACGGCAGCGGAGTTACATGTCAGTGATGGGAACAGCGGAGGCCTGAGTGCGCTGGATTTCGTTTTGTCTGGGCGCTGTTGCACTCACGATCTTGTTCGGGACCGCCTATCGGGGCGCCGGAGCATGGGTGGAACCAGAGCTCGAGTCGGCGCGCCGGGCGGCTGCTCAGGATATCGCCCACGCCTTGGTCATGGCATTCGGCGAGCGTGTCGCTGGGCTGGTGCAGGAGCGCGCCGACCTCGTGGCCTTGGCGGCCGCCCGCCTCCAAGAGACGGGTGCGGCCGAGGGCGTCCTCCGCAGCGTTTCGGCGGGTGTGCCCGAGAGCGACTGGCTGATGATGGAGGAGGAGCGGGTGGTCGCGACGACGGGCGCCGAGTTCGAGGCTCCGTCGGAACCCGGGACCGAGATCGCGATCTCGGGTGAGCGAAGGTATCTATTGGTGGCTCGGCGAGCGGGTCTTTGGACCGCGGTGGCGCGTTTCCAGCTCCACGGTCCGATTCTGAAGGGATTCGTGCCGCCGAGTGAAGGCGTGGTGCAATGGCTCAAAGACGAGCAAGTCATCTTGAGCTCGGGTCCTCCTCGATACGCCAAGGCGAGGCGCGAAGCGGCGTCGCTCGGTGGATGGGTCACGCAGGAGGGCTTTCTTCCAGGAACCCGGATCTCGGCCGTCGCGGTTCCACGCAGTCCAAACATCATCCAACGTCTTCAAGAAGCGGTGCTCTGGTTGGGCTTGGGGAGCTTGGGAATCTTGGCCCTGACGGTCCTCCTGGTGCCGACGGGTTCGACCGAGCGGGAAACACTGGTGGAGGACCAACGGGACGCGAGTCAGGCCGTCCGGACGAGCGCACCCGCGGCGACGAACGCCACGGAAGCGGTCTCCACGGAAGGTGAAAGGCCTCCCGCCGAGGCGGACCACGTACCGGACGAAGAGCGCGCGGCGGTGGGTACCGAGGCCCCACCGGATGCGGGCGAGTCCGGCGTTCCGGGAGATGCAGACGAAGGGGCCGAAGCGGACGGCGCACGCTCGAAGACGGCATCCGATGAAGGTTGGCTCGGCTCCGAAGGGGTGCAGGCAGGCACGGCTTTGGCATCGACGCTTCGGGACGCAGATGACGCGCGGGAATCGGAACGCGTCGAGCAGCCCGAAGAGGTTCTGGAAGCGGAAGAGGTCCCGCCAGCCGAGGCGGCCGATGGAAGACAAGCCGGAAGGCCGATGGACACTGCAGGCACGTTTGCAACACCGGATCTGGAGGCCCGCGCCGAACCCGACGAGGGTGCCGGATCGATTCCGGAAGAGCCCATCGGCTCCGATTCCATCACCGACTTTGCGGCCTACGAGGACGCGGAGGGTCAGGAGAAGGGGCCGGCCTCGGTTACGGCGCCGTCGCTGGCAGATTGGCCGGCCGCATCCCGAGGCGATTGGTCGAGCCCTGCCGAGACCCTGAACCCGGACGAGGGCCCGGAGAAGGTCGAAGCGAATCCTCCCATCACTCCGGACGAGGAGGAGTGGTCCGAACTCAACCTCGCGGCCCGTTCCATCGCGGTCCACGACCCCTTGGCCGAAGCTGAGGAGTTGCCGGAGGCGCCGGTGGACCTGTGGGCTTCAGAGGGCGCGCCAGCCGGTGGGGGTGGTGAGGCCGAAGACGGTACGGATCCGGGGCATGTGCCCGCGCCGCTGGAGCAGTCGGCCCTGCCGGCCGATGATGAAGGATTCGTATCCGAGGGCCCCGCACCCGTTCCGAGCGATGAATCGGTATTTTGGCCCCGTGAACGCGGCCCCGAGCCGGAAGCTCAAGCTTTGGGCCCCGATGGCCTTCCGCCTCTGCCGCAGCCCCCCGACCTTTCTCAGTCCTTTCTGCGTCCATCGACCCAGGATGTCTCGCCGCCGGAAGCTTCGGTGGAAACCGAGGCCGAACCCCCTGCCGCTCCCGAATCTCCGGAAACTCCGACGGCTCCGGAGCGTACCGGGGACCGAGAAGCCTTCGAGCCACGCACAACGGAAGGAGCCCACACGGCGGAAGACCGCGAAGCCGACGAGGCGCCGAGGTCAGCGCCCGCATCGCCGGACCGATCTCAGCCGACCGACGACCTCTTCCAGCGCAGAACCGCGGACCTCGAACCGTACGACGAGGCGCACTACCATGATGTATTCACGCGTTTCGTCGCGGCGCGGGAGCAGCAAGGCGATCCGGTGGGCAACATTTCGTTTTCCGCGTTCCGGAGAAAGCTCGAGACCAGTGAACGTTCGCTTCTCGAGAAGCACGGCTGCCGCGCGGTGCGCTTCCAGGTCGTGGTTCGAGACGACAAGGTCACGCTCCGCCCGCAGCTGGTCCGGTGAGTCCCTGAAAATCGCTCAGCGTCCAGCTCCGGTCGACCGGTCCGAAACGGCCATGCTACGTCTTCAAGAGGATGCTGCATCTCCTTTCGGTCCGGGACCTCGCGCTGGTGGACCACGTGCAGCTGGAGCTCGAACCCGGCTTGAACGTTTTGACCGGCGAAACGGGTGCCGGTAAGTCCATCCTGATTTCTGCCCTCGCGCTCATCTTGGGGGGGCGGTCGTCGACCGACGCGATTCGAAGCGGACGCCAGGAAGCCAGCGTCGAGGCACTCTTCCAGGTGGAACCGGAGTCGGAGTTGGCTCGACGGCTGGTGACGCGCGGGATCGAGTATCCGGACAACGAGCTCCTGGTCCGCCGAACCATCGGCCCCGGCCGAGGTCGGGTCTATCTGAACGGGCAACTCGGAACGGTCGCACTCTTGCAGGATCTCCTGCGAGGGGTGTTGGATATCACGAGTCAACACGAGCACGTCAGTTTGCTCGACCCCGACGTTCACGTGGACGTCTTGGATCGTTTCGCCGGCGCGATGGACCTACGTTTTCGGGTCGCCGAGCTTCACACCCAGCTTCAAGCATCGGAGCAAGAGCGGGCCCGACTGGAAGAGGATGAGGCCAGCACGTCTAGGCGACTGGATTATCTTCGCTTCTCGGTGGATGAAGCGCGTCGGCTGGGGCCGCAGCCGGGTGAAATCGACGAGCTTCAGCGTGAACGAGAGGCGCTTCGAAATACCGAAAAGATCGTGGCTGCGCTGGCTGGAGCCGAAGCACGGGTCTACGGGGCGGAGGGCTCCGCCTCCGAGCAACTGGGATCGGCGCTTCGAGAACTCGTCGGCGTTCAGGACTACTTTGCCCCTGCCCGCGCTTCCGTCCGCGAATTGGAGCGACTGGTGGCCGAGGTCGAGGACTTGGGCCGGAGCCTCGCCCAGCAGCAGCCGGGTCACGACATGGACGGAGCTCGCCTGGAAGAGGTCGATGAGCGACTCGACGCCCTCCGACGCTGGGTTCGCAAGCATGGACGGGACGAGACCCAAGCTTTGACGGCCATTCGCCGCATGGAGCAGGAGCTTCGAGTCGTCGAACGAGCTGACGAGCGACGCGCGGAGCTTGCGTTGCAGTGCGCGAGTGCCCGCAAGTCTCTGGACGATGCCGCGGAGCGGCTCACCCGCTTGCGCAAGAAGGCAGGGAAGAAGTTCGTCAGTGCCCTCTCCAAGGAGCTGAATGAGCTCTCCATGGGGGACGCCCAGCTGGCTTTCGAGTACCGGCCCCACGCTCAGCCGGGATCACGGGGCGCCGAGTCGGTGGAGCTGATGGGCACCATGAATCCGGGGGAGACCGCTCGGCCCCTTCGGCGCGTCGCGTCAGGCGGCGAGCTGTCCCGCCTCCTGTTGGCCCTCAAGCAGGTCCAAGCGGAGCGGGGCGGCATCCAGACCTACGTGTTCGATGAGGTGGATACCGGAATCGGGGGCGGGGTCGCCGACGTGCTTGGCCGGAAGCTCCGGCGGGTCGCACAGGAGGGTCAGGTGCTTTGCGTCACGCATCTGCCGCAGCTGGCCGCCTACGCCGACGTGCATTTCGTGGTGGAGAAGGGGCAGGAGCGAAAACGCACCGTCTCCACGGTTCGCCGGCTCGATCCGGATGAGAGGATCGAAGAACTCGCGCGGATGCTCGGCAGCGACAGCGTGCGTTCACGGTCCTTGGCCGAGGAGCTGATCGAATCGGCCCGGGGGGCCCAGACACCAGGTGGCTCCACTTCATGGGCCTCCCGCGTTTCTTCACCACGTCCCGACCGATAAGCGAGACGCTTCGTTGAAACGGAGCACAGATCCTGGCTACACTCTTCAGGCTTCCGCCGTGGCGCCCAAGCAGTTCAAGATACTGTCCTTCGGACTGACCGACGTCGGCATGCGACGGGATCACAACGAGGACAACTACCTCGTTGACGACGATCAAAGCCTCTACGTGGTGGCTGACGGCATGGGGGGGCACTTGGGTGGAGAGATGGCGTCGATGCTCGCCGTCAGCACCATCCAAGATTCGGTACGAGCCAACCTCAAAGAGGTCATCAACGGGGCCTCGTACCGAGGACCGATCGAAAAACATCCCGCCTTGATGTTGCTGCCGACCGCGGTCAAGAGGGCTTGCTCGGCCATCTTTCGCAAGGCTCGCGAGGTGCCGGAACTGCAAGGCATGGGGACGACCGTGACGGGCATGGCCTTTATCGACGAGTATGCTTTCTTTGGCCACGTGGGCGACAGTCGGGCGTATTTGATTCGGGAAGGACAGATAGAGCAGCTCTCCGAAGACCATTCCTTGGTCAACGAACAGCTGAAGGCCGGCCTCATCACGCCAGAGCAAGCACGCCTCAGCCGCTTCAAGCATATCATTACCCGCTCGGTTGGATTCGAAGAGGACGTCGCGGTCGACACGATGGTGGTCCCCGTCCAAGAAGGTGACGTCTACGTTTTATGTAGTGACGGTTTGGCCAACTTGGTCTCTACATTGGAAATCAGAGACTGTATCTTCGAAAACTTCCTCCGAGATGCCCCGAGGTCGCTCATCGCACTGGCCAATGAGCGTGGAGGTGACGACAACATCACGGTCGTCGTCGCCTACGTGAACGGGCGCAACTGAGCAACCGAGCCGTTTTTCGCGGTCGAGGCCATCCACCCGCGCATGCTCAGGTTGGAAGCCGTGACCAAGCCATGCGCTCATGGCACGAAACGTGTGTTTAGGTGCCACTTGGTCTGGGGCTTGCAGCTGGGGCCCATTGCCGTCAAGTGGGATTGCTGAGGCCCAAGCCCCCCAGCAAGATGTTGCGCAACTTCACAATTTGAGTCAACGTCGCGCCGCCCGGACCTCAATAGTCGTCTTCGCTCGCCGATGAAAAAGGTAGTGGTGACGCGGTCCAAACGAGCACGGAGACTATAGCGACGTGGAATCGCAAAAACCGCGACACCTTACCATCATGATCATGCCAGACACGATCGGGGGCGAGGTCCGCCGCCTTCGTATCCCGAGGACCTGGCTGACAGGTGGGCTTGCGGCCGCTCTGGGGTTGCTGCTCACCACCCTCGCGGCCGTCGTGTATGGTGCCTACAGTTACCAGCAGACACGCTTCAATGACGAACTCCAGGCGGAGAACACCGCCCTGCGCACCGAGCTGGAGGCGCTGGACGTTCGAGTGACTCAAGCTGGGACAACCGTCCGAAGCCTTCGAGACTACGAACGTCGGCTTCGATCGTTGACGATGGTTCACGATCCCGGGCGCAACTTGGCCATCGGTCCGGTCGGTGCTGAAAGCGCGGTTGCGGAAGAAAAAGACAGCGTCAACGCCAGCCAACTCCGCCGCGCCTTGCTCTCGGCGGCCGATGTGGAGGATTCGGTGGAGCTGATACACACTCGAATCCAGAACCTAGAGGTGGAGGGTCGCGGAATCCACCAGAGGGTCGAGAGCCTGAGTGTCTATTTGCAGGGCCAACGGGCCCGTTTGGCCTCGACACCCAGCCGGCGGCCTGGCCCCGGTTATGTGAGCTCCACGTTTGGGATGCGGGTAGACCCGTTCACCGGTCTCCCTCAGTTTCACTCCGGGGTGGATTTTGCCGCGAACATTGGCGCGCGCGTGGTCACCACCGCCGATGGGATCGTCAACATGGCCGGTCCGAACGGTCCGTACGGCAATACGGTGCAGGTCGACCATGGTCACGGTCTGACGACCCTCTATGGGCATCTCTCGCGGGTGAACGTGAGGGTGGGTGACAAGGTGCGACGGGGAGATCTGATCGGCGCGGTGGGCAATACCGGCCGCTCCACCGGGCCGCATTTGCACTACGAAGTGCGACTCAACGGAATTCCTCAGGATCCCAGCCGGTTCATCCTGGAATAGGTCGGTGAAGACGCGGCTCCTTGACGAAGTCGCTGGTGTCTCCAATAAGACCCTAGGCCCCTCATGGGTTTTCTAACCAAAATCATCGGCAGCAAGAACGAACGAACCCTGCGAGGACTCCGACCGCGGGTGGAGGCAATCAATGCCCTCGAGCCGGCGATGGAGCGTCTCGACGATGTTCAGCTCGCGGCGAAGACGGCTGAGTTCAAGACGAAGCTTCAAAACGGGGCATCCCTCGACGACATTCTGGATGAGGCGTTCGCCGTGGTGAGGGAGGCGTCCCGCCGCGTGCTCAAGATGAGGCACTACGACGTCCAGCTGGTGGGCGGCATCGTGCTCCACGCCGGCCGGATCGCGGAGATGAGAACCGGTGAAGGGAAAACGCTAGTAGCGACCCTGCCGGCGTACCTGAACGCGCTGACGGAGCAAGGCGTTCACATTGTTACCGTCAACGACTATCTGGCCAATCGTGACGCTGAGTGGATGGGGAAGGTGCACCGCTTTCTCGGAATGAGTGTGGGGACCATCGTTCACGGGTACGACGAGCGACACAAACAACAGCAATACGGCTGCGATATCACGTACGGCACGAACTCCGAGTTCGGCTTCGATTATCTGCGCGATAATATGAAGTACGCGCTTGAAGACTATGTTCAGACGCGTGGCCTGAACTACGCCATCATCGACGAAGTGGACTCGATCCTCATCGACGAAGCACGGACCCCACTCATCATCTCCGGCCCGGCCGATGAGGCTCGCGACAAGTACCAGGTAGTGAATGATGCCGTAGCCAAGTTGGTTCCAGAGCGCCACTTCACCATCGATGAGAAGTCCAAGTCGGCATCCTTGACCGACGAGGGCGTGGACCGGATGGAGTCTTTGCTCGGGGTCGGCAACCTCTTTGCGCCGGAGAACATTCAGTGGTCGCACCACGTATCCAAGGCTCTGGCCGCTAACGCTTGCTACAAGCGGGATGTCGATTACTTGGTCCACGAGGGCGAGGTGATGATCATCGACGAGAACACCGGCCGGACGATGGAAGGCCGACGATGGTCGGATGGTCTTCATCAGGCGATAGAGGCCAAAGAAGGGGTCAGGATTCAGCCAGAGTCGGTGACGATGGCGACGATTACATACCAAAATCTCTATCGTATGTATAACAAGTTGGCGGGGATGACCGGAACCGCCGATACCGAGGCCGAAGAATTCGAAAAGATTTACAAACTCGATGTGGTGGTCATCCCGACCAACAAGCCGATCAAACGGGACGACGCCCAGGACCTGGTTTACAAGACTGAAGCGGAGAAGTTTCGGGCCGTCGTGGACGAAATCAAGGAACGCCACGGTAGAGGACAGCCGATTCTGGTCGGAACTCGAAACGTCGACAAGTCAGAGGTCGTATCCAGGCTTCTCAAGAAGAACGACATTCCGCACATTACTTTGAACGCCAAGTTCCACCGGCAGGAAGGCGAGATCATCGCCCAGGCCGGTCAGCTGGGAGCGGTCACGATATCCACGAACATGGCTGGCCGCGGGACCGATATTCTCTTGGGTGGCAACGCCGAGTACATGGCGCGTGCGGACGTGGCCCGCGAAGAGCTCGGAGACGCAGCCGGAGACCCAGAGCGTGAGCAGGCCATTCTGGCCCAATTCCGCTGGCTCTCGGGGTCTCCGGAGTCGATCCCGGTAGAAATGGTGACGAAAGAGCGCTCCGAACGGCTCTTCTTCGACCGTTCTCGTCTCCAGTCCGCGCCGACACCCGAGACCGTGGACGACGTGAAGCAAAGCTGCGCCGACGAAGCGCGTCAGTGGGTCGAACGCATCATTGCGAGCTACAAGCATCACCTCGAACGTCACGAGGCCGATTGTAAGGTTGCGAAGGCGAAGGTGCTCGAAGCAGGAGGCCTGCACATCTTGGGCACCGAACGCCATGAGTCGCGCCGTGTAGACAACCAGCTCAGAGGCCGAGCGGGTCGGCAAGGCGACCCCGGTTCGTCTCAGTTCTTCCTTTCGCTGGAAGACGACCTCATGCGGATCTTCGCGGGCGATCGCCTCAAGGTCATGATGGAACGCTTGGGTATGGAGGACGACGTACCCATCGAGGCCAAGATGGTCTCTCGGGCCATCGAGAACGCCCAGAAGAGAGTCGAAGGACACAACTTCGACATTCGCAAGAACCTGATCGAGTACGACGACGTGATGAATCTCCAGCGAAAGGCGATATACGCTCTTCGCCGGAAGGTGCTCGGCAACGAGCCGCTGGAGGAAGAGATCCTCGACATGGTGGACCGGGTGATCGAAGCGGTCGTTTTCGAATTCACCTCTCCGAGGACCCATCCCGACGAGTGGCAGCTGCAAGAGCTACAGCGAAGGTTCAGGAGCGTTTTTGGATTCGAGTCGTCGATCCCGACCACCATTGCGCGAGTCCAAGAACTGCACGACCACCTGTTCCAACAGGCAGAGCAGAAGTTCCGGGACAAACAGAGCTCGTTCGGTCGGGATTACGTCGTCACCAAGCGGGGACTGATACCCAAAGATATCCTGGAAGTCACCGAGTCGGAAGTCGAGCCGGTGTGGCGGTTTCTGCTCCGGCAGCGCTACCTTCGCCAGATCGACAACAACTGGCGCGACCATCTGACCCAGATGGACCACCTCAGAGAGGGTATTGGGCTCCGGGGGTACGGCAGTCGAGATCCGAAGATCGAGTACAAGCGAGAAGGTCATCAGCTCTTCACATCGATGATGCGGGACATCGACTTCAACGTATGCGCCGAGCTGTTCAACCTACAGCTTCTCTCACCGGATGAAGTCCGCCGAGAGCAGGAGAAGCAGCGCCGACAGATGGAAGCGCTTCAGCGAATGGCCCGACTCCAAGGGGACTCGCCCGAGACCTCAGATTCGGTCGGACCGAGCAGAGCGCCCGCGCCCAGCAAAGCCGGGCGCCTGGTCAAAGAGCGGCCGCGCTACAAGAAACAAGGCAAGAAGGACCGCAGAGCGGCTCGGCGTAGATGATCCCGCGTCGGAGGATCGCGGTCTTCGGTCTTTCGGCCAATCCTCCCACGGGCGATGCCGGACATCGAGGGATCGTTCGGTGGCTGGGACAGACGCCGCTGCCCGAAGCCGCCGACCGGGTCGTGGACGAAATCTGGATCCTCCCGGTCTACCGCCACGCATTTTCCCAAAAGCGAGACCTGGCCGCGTTCGAGCATCGGGTCGCAATGTGTCGCCTCGCGTTCGAGGATCTACCGCGAGCACGGGTGCTGACGACCGAGGCGGAGGTTCATCATCGCACTCTTCCAGAGCTCCCTGGAACCGTCGACACCCTGCGCTTCCTGCGGGAAGCCCGACCGCAGGACGAGTTTCTCTTGGTTCTGGGCCAGGATACGTTTGCAGACCTGGAAGCTGGTAAGTGGAAGGGGAGCGACGAGATCCTTCGCCTGCATCGGGTGGTGGTGATTCAGCGACCCGGGGCTGAAGGCCAGGTGGGCTACCGAGTTCCCGGTCTAGGCCCGGTCAGTTCCACCGTCGCCCGCCACGATGAGGACCTGGCCGCGTCGCTTCTTCATGAGCCGGTGGCCCAATACGTGCGCACGCACTGCTTGTATCCGTCGGCCGGATGTTAGCTGCGTCAACCTCGCGTTGACACCGCTCCAGGCCCCCATGGATGATGAGGATGCGCCGTGACGACACCGGAAGCCCCCAAGACACGACGGAAAGTGGACCGGCTCGTGGGTACCGTGCTGGCCGACAAGTATACGATCATCAAGAAGATTGGTGAGGGCGGCATGGGCTCCGTCTATATCGCCAATCAGCGCCCCATTGACCGAAAGGTCGCCGTCAAGGTGCTCCTCGGCAAGCTCGCCGAAGACGAGATCAGTGTTCGGCGGTTCGAGCAAGAAGCGCGCGCCATCTCACGGATGCAACACCCCAACACGGTGACCATCTACGACTTCGGTCGAACCGAGGACGATCAGGGCACCGAACGCCTCTACATCGTCATGGAGTACTTGAAGGGGCGCACCCTCACCCAAGTACTCCGGGCAGACGGTCAACTGGCTGGACCACGCGCCTCACGCATTGTCCGACAGGTTTGCGCCTCCCTCGCCGACGCCCATGGGGCTGGGATCGTTCACCGTGATCTGAAGCCGGATAACATCTTCCTGACCGAGGTGGGCTCGGACCGAGATTGGGTCAAGGTCTTGGACTTCGGCGTCGCCAAGCTGGCGGACAGCGAGTCGGCTGGGACGCTCACGCAGACGGGCATGATTTTCGGGACACCGAAGTACATGTCGCCAGAGCAGGCGGAAGGCAGGCCCATCGACAACCGAGCCGACATCTACGCCCTCGGGGTCATCCTGTTCGAGCTATTGGTGGGGCGGCCGCCGTTCGTGGCCGATACGCCGGTTGGGCTCCTTCTCAAGCATATCTCGGATCCGCCGCCGAAGTTGAGCCAGATCCGACCGGACCTTCAGGTCGACCCCCGTCTGGAAAGCGTCGTGATGAAGGCTCTGGCCAAACATCCGAAAGACCGATTCCAGGTGGTCGGCGACTTGGCGGCGGAGCTCGAAGCCTTCGAGCGAGCGGTCACCTCTGGGTACGCCATACCGACGGGAACCGTGCCCACTCCCATGGCTCAGGGGCTTCCGACGGAGGTGGTGCCAGGACCGGGCGAAGCGGCGACGCCGGAGGGCTTGCGATCCCCGGATGCGCTCCCGGCCAACCTGTCCGCCGACGTAGCCTTGCCGGACGAGGGGAACGTGACCAATCCGGATCGGTCGCTGGCCACCCACGCCCTCTCCCCAGGGCATGCAACGGTCGGTTCTCCCGGGCCCACCGTTCAGGCGCCCACGCGCCGCTCGTCCCGGATTCCCATGCTCGTCGCGGTCGCATTGGTGTTTGCCATCGCGGGGTTGGCCGCGGTGCCTTTCTTCCAAACCGCGCCCCAGAGCAGCGCGGTCACCGGGGTTCAGAGCTTGGAGCGGGAGCCGGAAGGAACGAAGCCTCCCGAGGATGTTGTCGAAGAACCGCAGGAATCGCCCAAGACCGAGGATGAGACGACGAGCGATTCGGTCGCCGCGATACCGCCCGACCCGAAAACTGAACGGCGGCAGGCCCCCGCGAAAGCCAGCAGCGACCCGAAAGAATCCAGACCGACGCCCCCGTCCCAGGTGACGGTACGCTTCGAGTCCGATCCACCGGACGCGGTGGTCTGGCTCGGCCGAGAGCAAATCGGCAAGACACCTTTCACCCGACCCTTCGAGCGCGGCATTCCCATGAAGGTCCGCTTCAGGAAGAAAGGGTACCAGCCCCGAACCCGACGGCTTCGAGCTACAGAGGGCGTCGTGGTGTCGGTGAGGCTGGTCGAAGCGAAACCATCGGCCGAGCGAGCTGCGCAGGCCGAACCACCTCCGGTCGATCCTTCAGCAAATCAGAAGGTGTTGGACCTGAAATAGTCGTGAGATCCCAGAGGGATCACTCGAGAAAGGTGGCGTCGACGGGCAGGAAATTGAAGGGCTCGCCGGTGCTGACGAAATTCGGGTCTCCGGCCTCGCGATCGTCCACGCACCGGATTCCATAACCGAGGGCGAGGTCCGGATCTCCGAAGGAGCTGGCATTGTCTTCTACGCGGCGCGAAAAGACGCGACCCAGTTCGATATCACCGCCACCGTCGAGCCAGTGGCCCCCGAACAGCGCCACTTGGCCACCCGAGAAGCTGCCGGTCGCCGACGTCAGGCAAACCGGATAGAGATCATATGGCCGGTCGAAGTCTGGATCGGTCGGCGGTGGTACCTCGTTTTCGTTGTCGAAGAATCCGGGCACTCGGTCCTGTACCTCGTCCGGATCGTAGTAGCCGAACAGGCAGGTCGAAAACGCGTCGCCGAATTCTTCGATGAATTCGGGCGGGATGTCTTGGCCATCGGCCGAGCTGGGGAGGGACGGACAGACCGGGTTGAGGGTGTCGGGGTCCAAGATGACGGGCGCCACGCAAAACCACGGGAGGGCCTGCAGTACCCGGGCTCCAGGCGGCGTGAAGCCGTCGGCAGTCCATTCCGCGACGTGACCGGTCACGTCGAAGAGATTGGTCGTCCCGCCACCACCTACCTGCATCGCCCCCACGGTGTCCGAAGCCGCCGCACCCGACGGGCTCTGACCGCCCACCTCCAGTTGCTGAGGAAGGCCACAGTCGAGACCACCTATGAACGCGTCCGTACACGATGCGGGCTCGGACCCAGAGCCGGGAAAGCGCAAAAAGGCCTCCGGCGATCGGGTGTCGGTCACCGGATCCGCGGCCCAATCCTGCTGACGAATGATGATGGACTCGACGGCCGTCGGTAGGCGTCGACCCAGCAAGCTGCAGAAGTTTGCAGCCTGGGATTGGGTGATCTGAACGATGGGACAATCGAAGAACCCTTCATCGTCCTGGACGCACCGGTCCTCCATGTCTTCCTCGGAAGGGTCGGGTTCAGGACAGAAATCCGAGTCCACACAGAACTGGTAGAGCTCGTTGGTGACCTCGAAGGTGTCGACCTGAAGTCGACCCGGTGCTCCGCCTGGACGGTCGGTGAAGTCCATTGGCAAGAAGCAGTTCTGAGGCAGGGCCACTTCTTCTGCGGTCAAGAGTTCGCCGTCGGTTGCCATCAAGACCCCTTGTTCGATGAGCTGGTCGGGGGAAAGGGTGCTGCTCTCGGTAACCACATTGGTTAGACGGGTACAGATGTCGGATTGGGTGAGGTTCGACCCGGTCGGCGTGAACGAAGAATCTACCAGGTAGACCCGCTCCCCGTAGGTGACGACACCCTGTTCGAGGAGTTCCGGTGGGGGAATGGAGTCGACACAGGCGCCGGCTGCGAACAGCAGCGCAGCGATGAGGGTCGTCAAAGATCGCGAATTATAGGTCGTCATGAGATCAAAATCTCCCGGTCAAGCCGAACACGGCCCCACCGTTGGGGGTGGGTTGAGCGGCAACACTCTCCACCGAGAGTTGTATCCACGGTTCGCTGGTGGCGGCCACGCCAGCCACGCCGGGTGGAGGCTCCGGGGTCTTGCGTACCCACTTGATGATCAGAAACGTCAGGCCCGTCGCAGCGATGGTTCCCCCGGCAATGGCGGAAATGAGCTGTATGTTCTCGAGGGCCTCGAGCTCGCCGTTGGTGCGTGTGTTCGGGCCATCCGGGCCGCGATAGAAAGTGGCTCCGCCCACGTCTCGAGGCCCGAGCTCTTCGAAGTAATCCCGTTCGAAGATGAACTCCTGGAAGATGAAGGGAGCGAGGAATCCAATGGTCCCTCCGACTGCGCCCACGATCAAAAGCGTGGTGCCCCAGTCCGATAACGTTCCGTCCGAGATTCCGGGAGCTTTGTACTTCTCGAGCTCGATATCGAGGGTACTCAGCTCGTTGCGGGTGATCTGGACTTGTTCCGAGTAGCGATAGTGACCGGGCAGCTCGACCTGAACCTGGTGTTCTCCTTCTTCGAGAATCTTCTTTTGGCCGTAAGGACTCAAACCGACGATCGCACCGTCGACGAAGATTCGCGCGCCTTCCTGCGCCACGTTGATGGCGAGCTCACCCGTGTTCTCGAGCTCGGTGAGTTGGAATTCGAGGGTGAGGGGCTTGTCGTCGGGCATGACGAACTCCTTCTCCACCGTCTCGTACCCGTTCAGCACCAAGTAGAGGGTGTGTGGACCCGGCGTCACCTTGAGCTCGAAGTTGGTCTGGCCCACGACGACGGACTTATCATCGAGGAAGATGTCTGCGCCCGCCGGCTCCGAGGAAACGGCCAGCGGTTGGAACCGCTCGCGGATAGACTTCTGGAGACGAGCGATGATTTCTTCGACATTCTCCCGATCCGGGGCATTCGGAGCGAGCTGTAGGTACTGTTCGTAGTTCGCGATCGCTTCCTCGTAGCGGGCCAAGGCCTCGTAGCTCTTCGCGATGTTGTAAAACGGAGCTGGCTCCTCCGGCTTGTATTCCAGCGCCGCCAAGAACTCGTTGATGGCCGCTTCATAGTCACCTCTCTGGAAAGCGGTACGGCCAGTCTCCATTCGAGCATTGAAAGCGGCATCAGGACTGTCGGGGTCCTCGCCAACGCGCGCTCTCAGGAGGGCCAGTTTGTCCAAGACTTCGGAGCGGTCTCGGGGATTCGTTTCCAGTTCAAGGTATTTTTCATACCAAGTGATCGCATCGCTCCATTGAGACAGCTGCTCATAGGAACGAGCGGTATTGAACGCGAGCGCCGCAGTCGGGGTGAGCCCGTAAGCTTTTTGGAAGGCTTCCAGCGCTTCCAGGTACTGACCATTTTGGTAGTACCGGAGTCCTTCCTCTGCAAGTTCGCTTGCACGAGCGGAGGAGCCGGTGTCGCTCGAATCGGATTCGATTTCACCCGATTCACCTTCTTCGTCGGAAGCAGAGGAGTCGCCGGTCTCGTCTTCGGCCTGTTGTTCTTCTTCTTGGGCGGTCGGTTCCGGCCACGGTTCGGTCTGAGCCGAGGCGTGCGTCCCGGCCAACAAGACCAACCATGCCATCATCACGCGGGCAGCAAGGCGGGGCATGGAAGGGGAATCTCATGGTTGCGGCCTCAATTCAACGCGAGCCCAAGCACCATTTTCGGTCGTCGGCGGGCACGGTTCGGTTTTGCTTCGGGCCGTGATGGCGGCCTCGATCTGACCGAAGGTTTTGGGCATCGTGACGCCATGGTGGCCGAAGGTCAGTATCTGGAGCGGGCGGTCATCATCCCCGCCGGAGCGCACGCGCTGGAGGGGTTGTTTCATCGTGGGACCAAGAAGACGGGGGTCCTGATCTGTCCTCCGGGTCCGGTAACGGGCGGTTCGATGGAAAGCGCCGTGGTTGCTGAGCTTGCTTGGGCCGTCACGAGGGCTGGGCATCCGACCCTCCGCTTCAACTACGCCGGAGTTGGGGCGAGTCCCGGAACCTTTTCGGTCCCGGGAGCCCGAAGCGATGCCAGCTCCGCCCTCGCACACCTGAAGGCCTGCCTTTCGGAAGATGCGGACGTCGCCTTGATCGGCGTGGGGCTCGGAGCCGAGGTCGGCGCGGAGCTCGCCGTCGACGTTCCATTCGATGCCGCGTTCTTGGTCTTGCCCCGTGCGTCATGCCTCCCCGAGAGGCTTGCCGCGACACGCCACGTGGTTGTGGCTGTGCCAGAGCTCGGTGACGCGACCGAGGCGGAGGCGCTCAGCGAGTGGGGTGAAACCGCAGTTCGGGATTTCCGATTGGTCCGACTTGCCCGGGCCGACCCTAGTTTTCGTCGAGGTTTGGTGGAATTGGGACGGGCTGCGGCGGAAACCATCTCGCCGCCGGGCATGGTAGAGCTCTGAGTTGGACACCCCGGCACGTATGGCTTGAACGTGCTCGGGCGTTGTGATAGCCCCCGACGAATTTCGCCGGCGTACGGCGATGAACGACACACGCTGAAGGGCGCGGTCCAGGGTGCTCGGTCGGATCGAAGCGGAATGTGCATCGACCGGTGCGGGTTCGGGTCGCGGGAAAGCTTCGGCGGAGGAGAACCCAAGGAAAAACAATGTCTATCGTCACGATGAAGCAAATGTTGGAGGCCGGCGTTCACTTCGGTCACCAAACCAAGCGTTGGAACCCGAAGATGAAGCCGTACATCTTCGGAGCCCGAAACGGCATCTACATCATCGACCTACAGCAGACGGTGGGGCTGTGGCGCCGCGCATACGAATTCATCGTCGACCTCACGACGCGGGGCGAGAAGGTGCTGTTCGTGGGCACCAAGAAGCAGGCGCAGGAGGTGGTCGCCGAGGAGGCCACCCGCGCCGGTCAGTTCTTCGTCAACAACCGATGGCTCGGCGGTACCTTGACCAACTTCAAGACCGTCAAGGGCTCCATCGAGCGTCTTCGCGGACTGGAGCGGATGGAAACGGATGGGACCTTCGAACGCCTCCAGAAGAAAGAAGTCCTCACTCTGACCCGTGAGCGGGAGAAGCTCATGATCTCGCTGGGAGGCATCAAGGACATGAACCGTCTTCCGGGCGCGGTGTTCATCCTGGATCCCAAGAAGGAACACATCGCGGTGGCCGAGGCGAATCGGCTTCAGATCCCGGTGGTTGCGGTGGTGGACACCAACTGCGACCCGGACCTCATCGACTATGTGATTCCGGGTAATGACGACGCGATCCGCGCCATCAAGCTCTTCACGGCCAACATGGCCGATGCATGCATCGAGGGCACCGCGAAGTACCAAGAGACGCTGGCCGAGCAACAGAAGATCGCCCAGGATACACCGAAGCCAGAGCCGAAGGGGCCGCAGCAGCAGCCTGGGGGCCCCGCCGTAGAGGTGGTCTCACGGCCGTCGGCCGACCGAGGACCATCCGAGGCTTCGGCGGATCCCGCAGCCGGGGCGTAGGCCGCCGCCGCGGCAAGTTCGCTCGATTCGTTCTGGCCACATCGCGTCGAACGCACTATCGAGCGGCCTGCCGTCGCCTCCAGGGGGTGACGCAGGGATGGATGGAAGGACAGATCGATGGCGATTTCCGCGCGCGAAGTCAAAGAACTGAGAGACCGCACTCAAGCCGGGTTCGGGGACTGTAAGAAGGCCCTCGAGGCGACCGAGGGGGACATCACAAAGGCCGTCGAATGGCTTCGGAAGAAGGGTCTTTCGGATGCAGGCAAGAAAGCGGGTCGAGTCGCCGCGGAGGGAGTGGTCCACAGCTACATCCATGCCGGCGGGAAGATAGGCGTGTTGGTCGAGGTAAACTGCGAGACGGACTTCGTGGCTCGAGGCGAAGACTTTCAGGGCTTCGTTCGAGAAGTCGCCATGCACATTGCCGCCGCCGACCCTCGCTACCTCCGCTCCGACGAAATTCCGGAGTCCGACCTCAACCGCGAGCGGGAAATCTTCAAGGCCCAGGTCATCGAGCAGGGCAAACCGGCAAAGATCGCCGACAAGATCGTCGAAGGCAAGATTGGCAAGTGGTACTCCGAGGTGTGTCTGCTCGACCAGCCTTGGGTCAAAGAGCCCAAGATGACGGTGGAAGACCTTCGGACCGAAATCGTTCAGAAGACGGGCGAGAACGTTCAGGTACGACGCTTCGTTCGCTACGCGTTGGGCGAAGGCATCGAGAAGAAACAGGACAACCTGGCGGAGGAGGTGGCGAAGATGACCGCGGCCGCGGCCGAGAAAGCGGCGGTGGACACCGGTACGGATGCGAACCCGCGGTCGGAGGCGCCTCCTGAACCCGCCGTGGCCGAGCCGGCTGCCGTAGACCCCGAGACCGCTCCCAGCTCGGCGCCTTCGCCGTCCACGAAGCCGGCGCCCAAATCGGCGGCTGCGAAGTCGGCGTCTGCCGGAAAGAAGAAGCGGAAAAAGAAGTAGGGGCTACTTCGCAAACAAGCCTGCGCGGGCAACGATCACGGCGCGCAGCGTATCCTGTCGGTGGATGAAATTCGAAAGAATCAATCCACCTCTCCGAGTGGCTACAATCCAACCGCCGAATGGGAGGTTGGAGTGTTCCAGATGGATGATGTCTTCCCAGGGTACGTGCTGGAAGGCGGTCGCGCCGTGGTAGGTCAGACCGTATTCATCCACCACGTAGGTCATGCACCAGTAGTACGTGGAGCATCCGAAGAAAAAGATGGCGAAGACGAGGGCGGTGGCCCGCTCGGATAAAGGCAGCTCCCCGCCGAGGACTCCGACAATCGCGACGAAGGTCCAGACCACCAAGGCCATGAGCACCGCGATTCGAATGGTCCAACCAGCGCGAAACTCCATTCTTTGACGTCCCAAGTTGGTCTCCAAGGTGGGACTCCAGCACACAAGACGGGCCCCTGAACTCAACGTCGTGCCAATGGCCCGGATTCGTCAAACCTCGCCAAGCAAAGGCTCGAAACCGTTCCGTGCAAGAACACCTTCGAGGGGTCTTGCTGGAATCTGGACGCCATGTTCCGCAAGCTTGCAACGTGAACGGTCAGTCGGCCCCCAAAGTCCCGACCATTCCCCTGGAACGCGCGATCCGAGATATCGGGTCCGTCGTTCGCGGTAAGGAAGAGTCTATCCAATTGTGCCTCGTGGGACTCGTCGCCCGAGGGCATGTGCTCCTCGAGGACGTTCCCGGTGTGGGAAAGACAACCCTCGGACGCGCCCTGGCCCAATCGGTTGGAGGGCGGTTCGGGCGGGTTCAGATGACGGCCGACCTCCTTCCGGCCGACATCCTCGGCGGACAGGTGATGGACAAAGGGGAGCTGAGATTCCGACCTGGTCCGATATTCAATAGCGTGGTTCTGGTCGATGAGCTGAATCGGGCCACTCCGCGGACTCAAAGCGGCCTCCTGGAGGCGATGGCCGAACGTTCGGTTTCCGTTGATGGAGAGACCCATAGACTTCCGGAGCCCTTCTTCGTCATCGCGACCCAAAACCCAGCGGACCATCACGGGGTTTATCGGCTTCCCCAGTCTCAGCTGGATCGTTTCCTGATCCGAACTTCGCTCGGCTACCCGGACGAGGAGGTAGAGTTGGAACTCTTGCAGGGGCAGTCTTCTTTGGCGGAAGAGGTATCCTCGACGCTGTCTCCCGAGATCCTCGAGGTTCTCTTCGCCGATGTCGACGCGGTTCGCCTTTCCGGCGACGTCGCTCGCTATCTTCGAGAGATAGTTCGGAGGACTCGAGTATCTTCGGAACTGGAGACCGGCGTGTCGACTCGAGGCGTCCTGGCGTATGGCAAGGCAGCGAGGGCACTCGCGCTCATGTCGGGACGCCGCTTCGTCACGCCCGACGACGTGTTTCGATTGGCGGTACCGGTATGCGCGCACCGCGTGGTGCTTGCGGGCGGACGCACGAATGAACGAGGTGAGTCCGAAGCCCACATTCGGGCCATCGCCGAAGCCGTGGAGCCCCCGGTGTGAATGATGTCTGGACCCGGCTTCGGGCTCGGCTGCGGCCGAAAAAGAGGGCCATCCCCACGCGACCTGGCTGGTTTGCACTCTTCGCTCCGTTGGTGCTGGGGACTGCCGCGGTCACGGCCGGGAACAATCTTCTCTTCATTTTGCTCGCGGCGACGCTCGGGGTGATCGTCCTTTCCGGCATCATTTCCGAACGCGTCATCCACGACGTCGCAGTTTCGGCGCGACCCTTGCGCCCGATCAGAGCAGGTGAAGAAGGTCTGCTCGAAGTCCAGCTGTGGCGGCACGGTTCGGGCGAACCGGTCTTCGGTGTCGAAGTCTTGGAGATCAGCGGCATCAACCTCTTCGGTAGAGTGCCAAAGGGAATGTTGCATGCGCACTTTCCAGTCCTCGCGCGATCAGCGAGCGCAACCAGCAGTCGTATCTTTGCCCGTCGGGGCCGTTTGATTCTGGGCCAGTGCGAAGTGGTCACCACCCATCCATTCGGTTTGCTCCGGAAAGCGAAGGATGTGGAGGTGACGCCCACCGGAACGATTTGGCCGGCCCGGGTCGATCTTCCCATTGAGCTCCTTCGAACCCACGGCGCCAGAGCAGAGGGTCTGGCCAGTCAAGCCAGAGGGTATGGAACCGACCTGTACGGGCTACGCGAACGCCGAGGGCGAGAGGTCGGCCGTGTCCATGCGCTGCGAAGCGCCCGTCTCGGCCGCGACGTTCTCATCGAGACCACCGCCGAGCAAGCGCCGGTGGCGTGGGTCGGGATCGTCGCTCATGAGTGCTCGGACCCCGAAGCCTTGGACCGGTGCTGTGAGCTTGCGGCGGCTTGGCTGTGGGCGCGGCACGAGACGGGTGGGGCGGTCGGCCTCGTTACGCCAGATGGAGCTTTCGGACCGGAAGCCATCGAGCGGTTGATGGACCTCTTGGCATTGCTGCAGCCGGTGAAGGGGCGCGCGGTCGCG
This sequence comes from Myxococcota bacterium, assembly GCA_050331295.1. Lineage (GTDB taxonomy): Bacteria > Myxococcota > Kuafuiibacteriia > Kuafuiibacteriales > Kuafuiibacteriaceae > Kuafuiihalomonas. Next base: position 154,426 of record JBHJGZ010000004.1, read on the forward strand.
AGAACCGAGGTCGATGCCTTGTGGTTGGTTCCCGGGCCTGGCGGTCCCACTCGCGCTGGTGATATCGCGGTGGACCCACAGGGCCGGATACAGGTGACGGGGAAGGCCGCGTGACCGTCGGGACCGCTCATACACTCTCCCTGATTTCGACCGTCACGCTCTCCCTCCTCGGGGTCATGAGCGGCTCGGAGCTCTTGTTTGCGGCTGGAATGGTCGTGCTCTTGGTGATGGCTCTTACTTTTCGTTCTCTTCGAGCGACCAGTCGAGCTCGAACGCTGTCTTTCGCGGTTCATGCGGTCACGGTCGGTGTGTTGGCGGGAGCGCTCCTGACCTTGAAGACCGCGCGCATCGACGCGGTGCTGATCATCGTGATGTTGGGAATCGTCAATCGATTCATCCTTCGCCAAAGCTCCAGAGACGACTTCATCATGGTGGGTGCGTCCGCGGTCTTGATGACGATGGCGACCACGGTTACCTCGGGCATCGCCTTTCTGCCTCTGGTGGCCGCATACATCCCGGTGGTGGCTTGGACGATGCTCACGACCAACGCACTGGCCCAGGGGCGTGCCGTGCATCGACAGTTGGTCCCACGCATTCACACGACCGTGTTGTGGGGGAGCTTGGGTCTCACATTGATTGGATTCGTCGGTTCCACGCTCTTTCCACGGTTCAATTTTGGTCGGATTCTGGCCGCGGGCGGCCTGATGAATTTTTCAGGCGCCGGGAACTCCATGCGGCTCCAGTCCGGAGGAGTGAGCGCGAGCTCCGGCGGCGAAGTTGTCATTCGATTGGACGCATCCGATGGGCCGGCGTTTGAAGGTCTGTATGCTCGGGTCTACGCCCTCGATTCGTTCAACGGTCGAGAGTGGTCTTCATCCATCGAGGGAAGGCGGACACGGTGGGAGAACGCCAGCGGGGGCGCTGACGTGTCCGCGCGGCAAACGTGGCAAAAGCTGACGGTGCGACGCATGGTCCGAGACGGCCCTCATCCCGTGGTGGTCCTCGGAATCGGTCGACCATGGCCCGTGGGAAGATCCGAGTTACGGGTCGATGGGGCGGGTACCGTTTGGACTCCGATGCCGCGGGCCGCGCCGCACATCGAGTACAAGGTCAGCCGCCATACTTCAGCCGAGCTCCCCCTGCCGGTCGACCGGGATCGTTTCCTCGTGCTTCCACCGAACCTAGACCCGAGGATCTCGGATCTCGCCGAACGACTGACCGAGCGATCGAGAACGGACTCGGAGCGTCTGAACGTGATTCTGCAGTACTTCTCCGATTTCGAGTACAGCCTCAGTCCAGTTCCCGGCGATGCATCGGATCCTTTGGTTCGGTTCCTCTTCGAAGGAAAGAGAGGACACTGCGAACTGTACGCGGGCGCGGTCTCGGTGCTGGCGCGTGCCGCAGGAATCCCCGCTCGGGTCGTGACGGGATACTACGGAGGTTGGTACAACGCCCGAGGCGAAGAACTGGAATTCACGACCGAAGACGCGCACGCATGGGTGGAGGTCTTGGTCGACCGGCGTTGGCAGTGGGTCGACGCGACACCGCCTGACAACCGGACACGACGACGTGGCAAACCACTCGCTTGGCTTCGGGATTGGTACGACTGGCTCGATGGCGTCTGGTACAACTACGTCGTCGACTTCGATGAGAACCAGCGGCGGGCGCTGATGGCCGACTTCACCCAACGGGTCGAGGGTGGTTGGACCTCCCTATCTCCCTGGCAGGATTGGCGGTTGCGGGTCCGGTCCGGAGGACGCGGTTTCTCCGTCTTCTTGGTGAGCACGGGGGTTCTCGTTCTCGGCTTGCTCTTCGTGCTGGGGGTGTGGTGGACCCGCTCGGGTGTGACCGCCGGACGCAGACTTCGGCGCATCCTAGGCGCTGAGCCTCGCGAGACGTTGGGCTGTGCGGTCCAGCGGGCGCCGTCCCGAGTTCGCAGGGCCGCGGCGCGCGCGGTGGAAGTCTATGAGGCCTATCGCTTCGGAGGTGAAGGGACGGCGACTTCCGTCAGGAGAGCACTCCGAGACTTGCAGCGGCACATGGCCGAATCTCGGGCCGTGGACGGCAGGGTAGGCCGTGGTGGTCGTGGTGGCACTTGATCAAGTAGGGTTCGTCGATGTTTAGCTGGCCAGCGCGCTGCTTGCTCGTGTTGACGGTGTGGCTCAACGCTTGTCCTGCATGGGCGCAGAGCGCGGATGCGGACCCTTCGACATGGTTCGACCGCATGCGAAGCGGTCTCGGGATTGTTCTCATCGTTGGGTTGGCCTGGTTGGTTTCGAGCGACCGCCGACGCGTCGACTGGCGTCTTGTGAGTATCGGCCTGAGCCTTCAGATCATGCTCGCGGTCTTGGTGTTGTCTCCGCTTGGCCAGTTGACGTTCGGGGCAGTGAACGACGGTGTGAAGGGTTTGCTTGCGTTTTCGAACGAGGGCGCGACCTTCGTTTTCGGGCGACTGGCGGACAGTTATAGTTTGCCAGTCGGCGGCTCGGTGGTCCCGACGCCGACCCCTCCAACCGAAGCCTGGCTGGAATCGGCACGCCGGGCTCCGGTCGCGGTCGGGCCGGGGACGACTTCCGGCTTCGTCGAGGTCGGAGCGTGGATCGCATTCAACGTCCTCCCGACCATCGTCTTCTTCAGCTCCCTGATGGCGGTTCTCTATCACGTGGGGATCATGCCTCGGATCATCGTCGCCATCGCGTGGGCGATGCGCCGGACCCTCCGCACCGGAGGTGCCGAAACGTTGTCCGCGGCCGGGAACATCTTTGTCGGTCAAACCGAGGCGCCGCTCCTGATTCGACCCTTTCTTCAAACCATGACTCGAAGCGAGCTGATGGCCATCATGACGGCTGGATTCGCCACTGTCGCCGGCGGGGTGATGGTGGCCTATGTGCAAATGCTTCAACCGATGTTCCCGAACATCGCCGGGCACCTCCTTTCGGCGTCCCTCATGAGCGCGCCCGCCGCCCTGGTCCTAGCGAAGATCATGGTTCCCGAGAGCGAGGACCAAGTGACCGATACATCGGCAAGCGACCTCAAGTCGACCGACACGAACATCATAGACGCCGCGGCGCGGGGTGCTGGAGAAGGGCTCCAGCTCGCGCTGAACGTTGGAGCCATGCTGATTGCGTTTGTCGCATTGGTAGCTCTCTTGAATGGTGCTCTAGGGGCGCTCGGCGGAGTTTTCGGCCTTCCGGAGCTTTCGCTTCAGAAGCTTCTGGGATGGATTTTGGCACCCTTCGCGTATTTTTTGGGAGTGCCCTGGGCGGATGCAGCGGAGATCGGAAGCCTCCTGGGAGTGAAGACGGTGATCAATGAGTTCGTCGCCTACGCTCAGCTCTCTGCCATCAGTCCAGACCTCACGAGCGCTCGGTCCGGGCTGATTGCCGTGTACGCTCTTTGTGGATTCGCAAACCTCGGCTCCATCGGAATCCAGCTCGGTGGCATTGGACCACTTTGTCCCGCACGTCGGCCTGACCTCGCGCAGCTGGCCCTTCGCGCCATGATTGCTGGCAACTTGGCAGCATGCATGACGGGCGCGGTCATTGGTGTCTTGAATTGATGATTCGGCCCCAGGTCCACAGTGCGCCGACGATCAGCAGACCGAGCAGCATGAGCGGAAGAAGTCTTTGCGACATGGAAACGTATCGGAACTCGATATGGTGACGACCGGCATCGACCTGGAGCGCGATATAGCCCGCATCCACCCGAGCCAGTGACGATTCCATACCATCTACCCAGCCTCGCCACCCTGGATAGTACACCTCGTCCACGCTAACGAGAACGGTGCAGGTTGTATTGACCTCGGCTTCGACGACACCCGGAGTCCAGCTTACCAGTGAGGTTTCCGGGTCACAATCGGGTGAAGGAGTCGGACCATCACCGGCCTCCAAAGCGACACCGCCGGGAGCGGCGGTCGCGATTATTCGTGCAGCTTCTCCGAGGTTCGCGGGTTCGTTCCACGACGTCCTGGCGTACAGATAGGGGCGGGCCTGTAAGTCGTGAAGCCAAACCTTGCGGTCCGCGCCTTCGAGCACTCCCAGGATCGGATCCCGGTCCTTTCGGGCGAGGATGAATGCACGAACGCCCGCCTGGCGAAGCACCGGGCGAAAGCTCTCGGTCCATTCGGGCCGGCCCTGAAAGTCTCGCACGACCGAATGGAAAGTGGCATGAAGTGGATCGAGTCCGAGGCCTTCCAGTTCTTCGCTTCTGAAGACGCGAAAATGCTTCCAGGCCAACCCCCCGTGCAGGCCTTGATTGCGAAGATACGCCTCGAAGGGTGTTGCGCCGGGAATGTTGGGAACGGGTCCCGAGCTCGTGAGCCAGACCCAGGGATGGTGACCCGGCAGTTCATCGGCCACGGTGTCGAATTTGGTTTCGGCCTCGACGGGGCCGGTGTTGGTGACCATCTTGCCGGCGAAGCCGAGGTCCAAGACCAGCACCGACAACAGCGCGAAACGGGTCCTACCCTCGTTCAGGAAACCGGTGAGGTAGAAGATTAGGACCACCGCCATGGCGAGCACGGCGCCGATGGCGTGGAAGAGGCCAGCCTTCATGCGCCCGAGGAGCCGCAGGACCATGTCGTCCGTCGTGTAGATCTCGAACGGTGAGACGTTGGCCAAGGGGCGAACTTCGAGATCCAGGTAGTCGTAAAACTCCGGCAACGAGACCACGGCCAACAGGCACACCAAGCCGATCAATTGCACCGACCCCGCGATCAGCATTCTGCGCGCCAGCTGCGGCAGGCTTGCCACGCCGCCGGCCGCGAGGATGCCGACCGGGACGGCGAAAAGGACCATGTACTTCACGGCGTACCGGGCGCTCCCGAGCAATGGGAGCTTGGTGAGCGCCCAGTGGAGGGGCGCGTGGGTCCCCATTGAGACGACCAGAAACACCAGCGCGGCTGCGAGCAGCCACCCGGTTCGAGGCCAGTGTTTCGTCGCCGCGGCCGCCGCGAGCGCGAGGGCGCTTCCGAAGTACAACGATGGCAGATAGCTGGGGTCGTTCGGATTATCGGTGATCCGCGGCAGATTGATGAAGAAGAGGTCCGGAGGCGTCCAAAATCCGGGCACCAGGACCTCGAGAAGTCGGGGTGGACTTACGGCCCAGCCGCTCAGTTCGTCATAGGCGAGACCAGCGAAGCGACGTGAGTCCTTCAGACCATGAAGAAGGGGGATGATGTCGGGGCTTGCGACGACGAGGCCGAGGGTGAGCCCGATCAGCCAGGTGGCGGCGAGAGCCTTGGAAATCGGGCGGCGCTCGTGAAGCCAGAGGCCAGCCACGAACACGAGGTCCAGGAGCAAGATCTCCGGCATGATTCCTTGCAGGGCGAGGGCCGAAGCCAGGGCCAAGTAAGCGGTCGCGCACAGGCCGGGACGCCGCATGGAGTTCAGAACCGCCCACAGCAACCATGGCGTCCACGCGATGCCTTGGAGGCCTACGACCAAGTTCTCGAAGCTGACGACCGGACCACAGAAGGTCACGACCACGGCGGCGACTGCAGACGGCGCTGGGTCTGCACCGAGTGCACGGGCCAAGCCGAGGACTCCCGTTCCCAGGATCAGATAGTGAATGATGATGAAGAAGTCATAGGCCTGCTCGAATGGGGCCATGAAGAAGACCAATGTGGTCGGGGTAAAGAGCGCGTAGGTCGTCGCGAGCTCGTGGGGCAGCCCGTGGGCGTGGGTGATGTCGATGAGCGGAAATCGGCCAGCCTCTAGCTGAGAGATGATGGACCACCAGAGCGGTCGAAAGGCCAAGCTGTGGTCTCGATAGTACAGGCCGTCGGCCGGACCGATGGCTTGGCCAAAAACTATCAATGAGCCGACGAGCAGGGCGAGGTACGGTCCCCAACGCACGCACCGCGCCATCTCGACGGGCACGCATATCGGCTCCCGAGCCGTGTCACAAGGGCCTCAGCGAAGGAGGCAGGTCCGAGGTCTAGACGTATTTTTGGATCAGGCGACCGAGTCCCGGCACCGCCGACTCGACGTTCTTCTCGCCCTGCGGTCGAAGCTTTTCGTACGTCTTCTTGACCATACCGGAGCTCTTCTGTGCGCGCTCATCGGTCACCGCCAGGAGAGCGTTGGCGACGTCGTGGCTTCGGGCAGACAGAAACGATTCGAAGCTCACGGTTCGACCGTTCTCTTCCCATTGCGCCTTGAAGGGCTCGAGGCGGTCGACAAAACGGTCCAAGAGAGAATCCACGGCTTCGGTGATCAGTCCAGGCTTGATGGAGCGAACGGCTTGATAGCCGGCCTTGATCGCGAAACCAGAGATTCCGCCTTTCTTGGCAACCTCGTCTTCGACGAGCTTTTCGGTGTCTCGGATCACGGCGGGACGGTTGGCATCGGACAACAAGAGTTCTTTCAGGGAAGCCACCGAACCCCCATACTCCTTGCGGCAGATCGTGCCCAGGCACGATCTCGTCTCTGGCGATGTGGGGAACCGCAGGACTCATTGCGTTGATGGTCGCGGTTGGACCGGCGCCCTCCTACACGGTGCGTCAGCTCCAGGTGCACGCTCGGATTCGACACGCCCCGGAGCAGGAACCGGTCCGGGTAGCACGTCGGGTCACCATCGCCACCCCAAAGGGCTGGACGCCGGAACCTGCGCCGGCCCCAGGCCAGCTTCACCTGTTCGAACCGGAGGGGGAGGGTCGCATGACCCTGGCCGTCTGCGTCCACCCTTCGCAGCTCAAAGAGATCCTTGACGAGCTGCGCCGTTCCCACCCTGGTTCCACGCCGAACCCACCTCAGCCCTTGGAGCTGGCCCAGCTGAACACGGTGATGGGGGATAGGGCGACGCGGTACGCCATCACCGGCCGGCAGCGGGGTGAGATGGTGCTGGTGGAAAGGATGGAGACCATCGTATTCGTGTCCGTGGTGGTTCGGGCCTCGGCGTGGGAACGCGTTTCTTCATTGATGCCGGAGGTTTATCGAAGCATTCGTATCGAACGTGTCCGAGACGAAGCCGACCAGGCGCCCCGCCACCGCCCTCACCATCGCTGGGAGTGATTCGGGCGGCGGAGCCGGGATTCAAGCCGACCTCAAGACCTTCGCTGCCCTCCGGGTGCACGGCTTGTCCGCCGTGAGTGCCCTCACGGCTCAAAGCACCGTCGAGGTCCGGGCCGTCTTTTCGGTGCCTGCTTCGTTCGTGGCGCTTCAGCTCGATACGTTGATGGACGACTTTCACATCGACGCGGTCAAAACCGGCATGTTGTCGGATCCGGAAACCATCGAGGTGGTGCAACAGCGAGCGCAGAAGGGACGATGGAGGGTCGTGGTCGATCCGGTCATGGTGGCCAGCTCCGGAGCACGACTGGTCAGCGCCGAGGTGGTGGATGGACTCCGGGCTCTGATCGCGTCGGCGGAGGTGGTCACCCCAAATCTGGACGAGGTCGAGGTGCTCGTGGGCCATCGCCCTCAAGATCCTGAGGAAATGACGCGTGCGGGACAGGAATTGCTTCGTCTCGGCTGTAGAGCGGTTCTGGTGAAGGGTGGGCATCTTCGTGGAGACCCGGTGGATGTCTGGGTGGAAAGGGGTGGAAGGGTGCTGCATCGGTCGGTGACCCGGATCCCTGGGAATGTGGGCCATGGAACTGGCTGTACTTACGCCGCAGCGCTCACCGCGCTGTTGGCCCGGGGCCGACGACCAGACGAAGCGTTTCGCCAAGCACATGCTTTTGTGAACGGCGCGTTGCGCGCGGCCCCCGAGAATCTCGGAGGGGGGAGTCAACCGCTCCATCCGCTCTTTGAATACTTCCCGGGCCTAGCGGAGGCGGGATCTGCTCGCGCGGTTGACGCCGAACTTGGGCGGTCTTAGCGTCCGCACGCCATGAACGCCTCAGGGTCGGCAGCGGTCGTGCTGGCGTTTGCGGCCGTCCAAATCGGATGCGTCTCGAGCTTCGCAACGGGAATGGCCGCCGATGCGCTCGCGGAGTCCAGCGACGTCTACGGCTCGGACAACGATCCCGAGCTGGTCGAGGCTGCGATCCCCTTCGGTCTCAAGACGATGGAGAGCGTTCTCGACAAAAAGCCCGAGCACCGGGGTCTTCTCACATCTCTGACCTCGGGCTTCACGTCCTATAGCTATGGCTTCGTCCAGCAGCAGGCCTTCATGCTGCAGGATGAGGATCCGCAGCGTGCAGAGGAGCTGATGGGCCGAAGCCGGAAGCTCTATCTGCGGGCGCGCGGGTACGGCTTTCGAGCCCTGAACCTTACGGTGGAAAACTTCGAAGGCAGGTTGAGAGCGAGCGACCAGACGGTTCTCGAAGACTTGGAACCGGAGCATGTGCCGCTTTTGTATTGGACAGCAGCCGCGTGGGCCTTGGCGGTGGCGGCCGGAGAACTGGATCCCGAAGAGATCGCCGATTTTCCGCTTGTCGATATCATGGTGCAACGGGCCGTGACGCTCGATGCAGACTGGAATCGGGGTGCTCTCTACGATTTCTTGATTCAACTCGAGGGCGCGCGACCCGGTGCAGATCTGGATCGCGCCGACGAATACTTCGCCCGCGCGGTCGAATTGAGTGACGGACGTCGCGCCGGGACCTTCGTGGGCTACGCGGAGGTGGTCTGCGTTCAACGCCAAGACGGCGTGTCCTTCGTCTCAAACCTTCGCAGAGCGCTCGCTGTGGACGTCGATGCCTTGCCCGAAGAGCGACTCAACAACATCTTGATGAAAGCGCGCGCACGTGTCCTGCTCGAACGTAGCGCTGACCTGTTCCTCGAAGATCCATTGGCCGACGATGAAGAGGCCTTGGGTACGAATGAGTTTCCTTCGTTGCTCGGACAGGGGTCATGATCGCCGCATGGTTCGTTTAATTGTCATCACCTGCGTGAGCCTCAGTCTGTGTGCTGGCGCCACGGCGGCTCCAGTGACCATCAAGCTTGGTACCATCGCTCCCAAACGGTCGCCTTGGTACACCTCGGTGGAAAAAATGAAGGTCCGCTGGAAAGAAGCCAGCGGTGGAGCCGTGGATCTGAGGATTTATCCGGGCGGCGTCGCGGGGGACGAGGCCGACATGCTGCGCAAGATCAAGGTCGGCCAGCTCCACGCCGCGAGCATCAGTGGTGTAGGTTTGGGTACTGTCTCTCGCTCGACCTTGGCCATCCAGGTGCCCATGCTGGTGCGAAGCTACGAGGAGCTCGACTACGTCCGGGAAAAGCTCTCACCGCGGCTGGAGAAAGAACTCGAAGAGGCTGGATTCATCGTGTTGACCTGGGGTGATGCGGGGTGGGTCCACTTCTTCAGCTCGGTCGAGGCCACGACCCCTCAGCAGTTTCGCAAGTTGAAGATCATGGTCTTTTCAAAGGACCCAAAGGCCGAACAAGCATGGAAGGCGGCGTCCTTCAATCCGGTTCCCCTGTCTTCGACGGATGTGCTCCAAGGTCTTCAAACCGGACTGATCGACGCGTTCGCAACCACCCCGATCTTCGCCCTCAGTGCGCAGTGGTTCGGCTTGGCCAAGCACATGGTACCCGTCAAATGGACGCCCCTCTCAGGCGCGACGGTCGTGGCGAAAGACAAGTGGGAAGAGATTCCTGCGGAACTTCGGTCCGAGCTGCTGGCCATCGCACGGGCCGAGGGTCGCGCCAGTCGTGACCAGATTCGGAGTCTGGGCGACCGCGCCATCGAAGCCATGGAGCAGCGAGGTCTCGAGACCCACCAATTGAGTGAGGCCGAGGAGCGGGCGTGGCGCGATGCTGCGGTCGAAGCATACCCACTCATCCGCGGAGACATCATTCCGGCGGACGTCTTCGACCAGGTGAAGGCACTGGCGGAAGAGGTCCGCGAAAAGAAGTGAGCGACCCTTCCTCCCAGCCGACCGCTTCGGGCGGTTCGGGGGGACTTCGGGCCTCAGTGGCGCGGTTCATACGGAGCTCAGAAGACCTGTCGAATGCGGGCATCCTTGTGCTGATGACGGTCCTGCCCCTCAGCGACGTCATCCTTCGTCCATTGGGCAGCAACATACCGGGTGGCTTCCGATGGGTCTCGGTGTTGGCGATGATCGTCGGGTTCACGGGCGGCATGCTGGCAGCTCGAGATGCAAAACACCTTGCACTCTCTACGGTGAGGGCCTCGGCCGGCGACGGTTGGTGGCGGCGCTGGGCGGACGCGCTGGTGGGCTTGGTGACTCTGTGTACGACATGGGTCCTCGCATTTGGGGCGTATCAAACGGTGGTGGCGGAGTCGGCCTTCACCGGAAAGCTGTCAGGCGGGGTTCCCGATTGGTTGCCGCTTTCCATCATCCCGATCGCCTACCTCGTCATGTCGGTTCGCCTTTGGATGTCCCAGGTGAGGCCGGTCCTGGACCGGTTTCTGGTCTTGGCCCTGGCCGGGGCGGTGATCGGACTCCTGCAGGGATTGGGGCCGGAGGCAGCGTCATCGAGCTGGGTCGTGGTCCTCGTGGCTCTGGTGCTGGCGACCGTGCTGGGTGCGCCGATCTTCGTGGCTTTGGGTGGGGCGGCTGTCGCTTTGTTCTGGTTTGGATCCGAACCGGTCGCCGCGGTGGCGGCGGAGACGGTTCGGTTGACCAAGAGTGACACGATTCCGACCATTCCGCTGTTCACGTTCACCGGAACCGTCCTGGCGGAGTCTCGAGCCAGCGAACGGTTGGTCCGAGCCTTTCGAGCCCTGTTCGGCTGGCTTCCGGGCGGCATGGCGGTGATGACGGCGATCGTTTGCGCCTTCTTCACCACGTTCACCGGCGCCAGCGGCGTGACCATTTTGGCCCTCGGAGGTCTCTTGTATCCGGTGCTCCGCGCCGAGAAGTACCGGGACGACTTCGGGGTGGGGCTCCTCACTGCGTCCGGAAGCATCGGTCTTCTCTTTCCACCGTCTCTTCCCATCATTTTGTATGGCGTCGTTGCAAAGGTCCCCATCGACAAGATGTTCGTCGCGGGAATCGTTCCTGGCTTGGTGTTGGTGGCGTCCATCGCGGTCTTTGGGATCCGGGAAGGATCACGACCCGAGATCCCTCGACATCCCTTCTCGTGGAGGGAGGCGGTTCGGGCCAGCTGGGCCGCCAAGTGGGAGCTGGCGCTGCCATTGATCGTGGTGGGAGGCATCTTTTCGGGCTTTGCCACCTTGGTGGAAGCTGCGGCCATCACGACCGCCTACGCGCTGCTGGTAGAGATGGTCGTGCACAGAGACCTTCGCCTCGCAGACCTCCCGCGGGTGGGACGGGAGTGCGCGACCCTCATCGGTGGCGTGCTCGTCATCCTGGGTGTGGCCTTGGGGCTCACCAACTTCTTGGTGGACGCGGAGATTCCGATGCGGGCGCTCGATTGGGTTAAATCGGGTGTCGAGTCCAAGTTCTTGTTTCTGCTGCTCCTGAACTTGTTCCTTCTGGTGGTGGGATGCCTGATGGACATCTTCAGCGCCATTGCGGTTGTGGCTCCCCTGATTCTGCCCATCGGTGAGTACTTCGAAATCGATCCCATTCATCTCGGCGTCATCTTCTTGGCCAATCTGGAGCTCGGATTCTTGACACCTCCGGTGGGAATGAACCTGTTCTTGGCATCTTTCCGCTTCGAGAAGCCCCTGACTCAGGTCTACCGAACGGCGATACCGTTTCTGGTGATCATGACGGGCGCGGTCCTGGTCATCACGTACGTCCCGTGGCTCACGATGGCCCCGGTGGAGTGGGTGTTCGGACCCGAGCCCGAACCTATCGAATTCGAGTTCTGACGGTTCAGTCCTCGTGCCGCGGAAGCGCCTTGAGAACCGCCTTACCGGCCCGGATTACCACCTTGAATTCGACGGACCGAGCACCGGTTCTCTTGATGAGCTCGGGAACTTGGCGACGCAGGGCGGTGGCCATGTCCTCCATTCGCACGTCCACCGACTCGCCACAGCGTCGGCGTGCACCGACGTAGGTTTGGTAGAGCCGTTGGATTTGATTGTCATTCAGGTCCTCGGCCCGACGAGCTCGTGGCCGGCTCAGGTCTCGGGCTCCGCTCGGTGTCTGCATCGGGACCTGCCGACCCCCTGTCGACGGCGCGGCGGGTGCACCAGCCCCCACGTCGAAACCGTCGCGCTGTGAGACATCTCGAACCTCGGTGGGCGGGCCGGTCAGCGTCTCCCGCACCTGCTCCGCCTCCAAGACCGCGGTCCGCCGTTGGACGCGGGCGAGGTCGCGGCGGTAGGTTCCGGCCTCACGGGCTCGGTTCACCCGATTCCAGTGGTTCTCGAAAGAAACCAGCCTCGCCTTGATCTGCTGCATGCGGAACTTCATCGCCGTGTTGCGAGGCTGCTTTTCGCGGAGCTGGCGGATCCGGGCGCGGATCTTGTCCCTTTGTATCGTAGGCTCCATCCGCTCGATCCCCATGAAATAGAGCTCGTAGGTGGAGCGCAGCTCGTTGAGGTCCGATTCCAGTGCATCGAGTTCCGGGGTGAGGTCGAGCTCAGCGGGAGCGGGCTCCGCCCCACGACCGCGGCTGCCGCCAAAGAGGCTCCTCTTGTCTTTGGCCGCCACCGTGGAGAGGTTATCGAGGTTCCGAGGCGTCGCCAATGTCGTGAAATCGGCAGGGCCCCATCCGTTCGCAGGCTCCCGGACCCTTGTGCGGTGTGGACGGCCCGACGCTGGGAACGCCGGAGATACCGAACGGTTGTTGACGGAGGCGCCGGGTGGGGCCTAGAGCCGGTCAGGATGACCGTGGAATTCTCGGCAGAAGAACAGAGCGAGATTCAGTCCATCATTCGCCGATACCCTGAGGGCCGAACCGGTGCCGCGCTGTTGCCGGTCTTGCATATCGCGCAAGAGAAGTTCGGCGCGCTCAGCCACGATGTCCAACTCTTGGTGGCGCGTACGCTGGATGTACCTCCGACTCAGGTTCACGAGGTGGTGACCTTTTACGAGATGTACCACGAGCATCCGGAGGGACAGTTCCATCTGGAGGTGTGCACCAACATCGCATGTCACCTCTGTGGCGGAGACGAGATTCTGGGTCACCTCCAGAACCGCCTGGGCATCAAGCCCGGTCAGACCACCGAAGACGGCATGTTCAGTCTGATGGAGGCTGAGTGCCTCGCGTCATGCGGTTCTGGACCCATGATCAAGGTCGGTCTGGACTACTACGAATTCCTGACCCTGCCAGCCGTGGACGCGCTGCTGGAGCGGTTCAAGGCGCTGGCCCCGTCTCTCGACGGAAAGACGTATCAGGGGTCGGCGGAAAGGCCACACGTGGGACCGGTCACTGGGTTCGAGCCCGCGTCGCCAGAGGCGAGCAGCGCATCGGTCGCGCGACCAGCCGATGATTCGCCGAGAGAAGGAGTCACATGAACCCGAAATACAAAACCGAGCGCGTCTTCACCAAGAACTGGGGCAAGACGAACAGCTGGACCCTGGAAGTCTTTCAAAGCACCGGCGGCTACCGGGCCTTGAAGAAGGCACTCGAGATGGAGCCCGGCGACATCACCAAGGAGGTGATGGACGCCAATCTCCGGGGTCGCGGCGGAGCTGGTTTTCCGGCCGGCCGCAAGTGGAGTTTCGTTCCCAAGGACTCCGACAAGCCGAAGTATATCTGCGTCAACGCCGACGAGTCGGAGCCGGGGACGTTCAAAGACCGCTACATCATGGAAGCGGACCCCCACATGCTCATCGAAGGGACGGCCATCGCATGCCGCGCGGTCGGGGCCCACACCGCCTATATCTACATCCGGGGGGAGTTCGGATTGGCGACAAGGCGGGTGGAGCAGGCCTTGAAAGAGGCTTATGCGGCCGGGATTCTGGGCCCGAGCTCCTGCGGGAGCGGCTTCGCCATCGACATGTACGTTCACCGGGGGGCAGGGGCCTATATCTGCGGCGAAGAGACCGCGCTCCTCGAGTCGCTGGAAGGCTACAAAGGGCAACCGCGTCTCAAGCCGCCGTTCCCGGCGGTGGAAGGGGCGTTCGCATGCCCCACCATCGTGAACAACGTGGAGACGTTGGCAGCGGTCGGTCCCATCATCGACAAAGGAGCCGCGTGGTGGAAGTCTTTGTCCCGAACCGAGGCCGAAGGCGGGACGAAATTGGTCGGGGTTTCAGGCCATGTGGCCCGGCCGGGCGTTTGGGAGCTGCCGGGTGGACTCACGCTCAAGGAGATCATCTACGAGGTGGCCGGAGGTATGCGTCATCCAGACCGCCCTCTCAAAGCAGTCATCCCGGGTGGGTCGTCGTGTCCCATCCTGACGGCTGACGAGATCGAGGTATCGTTCGACTTCGATGCGATGAAGACGGTGGGAAGTTTGATGGGAACCGGATGCCCGACCGTCGTCGAGGAAGGGACGTGCATCGTACGGCTCCTGAAGCGTGTCGAACGCTTCTACGCCCATGAGTCGTGTGGCCAGTGTACTCCGTGCCGCGAAGGGGGAGACTGGCTGTACAAGGTGGTCAGTCGTATCGAAGAAGGTCGCGGCTCGACGCGAGACCTGGAGCTGATCGAGTCCGTGGCTTCCAAGATCGAGGGCCACACGATCTGCGCCTTTGGAGAGGCCCTCGCCTGGCCCGCGAGGAGTTATCTGAGGAAGTTCTTCGCCGAATTCGAAGAGCACGTGCGGCTCGGGCGTTGTCCTTTCGGGCCCATCGATGTCCGCCCGGTTGCGATGTCCGGCGAGGTCTCCAGCTTGTCTTCAGTGGCGTGAAAGGCTAGGTCCCCGCCGTGGCTCTGAATGTCGAGTCCGCTCTGTTCTGTTTGTTCGGGCTCACGACCTTGGTGAGCGCGCTCGGCGTCGTGCTGATTCGGAACGCGGTCAAGGGGGCGCTCTCCCTCATCTTGTGCTTTTTTGGCTTGGCGGCGCTCTTTCTTTTGCAAGCGGCAGAGCTCCTCGCGGTCCTCGAAGTTCTGGTCTACGCCGGAGCGATCATGGTGCTCTTCGTCTTCGTCATCATGTTGGTGGAGAACAAGGACGAGGAGGCGAGTCGGACCCTCCTTGGTTCCCGCCTTTCGCTTCCTCTGAAGGTGGGCGCCGTGGCGGTGGTCGGCTACGCCATGACCCGTGCGGTCTCTCGGACGGCATTTCCGCCGTCCCAGGTGCTTACCGACGACTTTGGGACGGTACAGCGGACCGGCCTCGTGTTTCTCCGCGATTACCTGTTTCACTTCGAGCTGACGAGCCTGCTGCTCCTGGTCGCGATCGTGGGCGCCGTGGTGATCTCGCGCCGAGCGAGCCGCGATAAAGGGGCAGAGGGTGAGGTGCAGTCGTGAATACACCTACCGTTCCGATCCAAGCCTACCTCTACCTCTCGGTGGCGCTCTTTTCCATCGGCGCCATCGGGGTCTTGGTTCGGCGCAACGCCATCGTGGTCTTCATGTGCATCGAGATCATGCTCAATGCCGCGAACCTCGCGCTCATCACGTTCGCTCGTCATCATAACGACCCTTCTGGGCACGTCTTCGTCTTCTTGGTGATGGCGGTTGCGGCGGCCGAGGTTGCCGTGGGGCTGGCCATCATCATCTTGGTGTTCCGCGAGCGTCGGACCGTGTTCATCGATGTCCTCAGAGAGATGCGGGGCTGACGCGTCTTCTTCACCTCGAGCTTCGGCGCTGATGACGGGCGGCCTCTGTTGCCCGACGTTCGCGCTTTCGGATCGCACGACGCAGCTGGTCCGCTTTCCATTGTTGGGCATAGTCCACTCGAGCCGGACGGTCGGAGCCGCGAGGCTCTTGTCGGGGCAGGCGTTGAAGCCGTTCGACCAGACGCCCGACCATGCGGTTGGCGCGCCCCTCGTCGGAGGAGTCGCCGGTCTCCGGGAGGCTTTGGAGGGCTTGGATCAGACCCTCGACCCGATCCGGGCTCGGCTTGAGGCGACGAACCAGGTCCTCGGCCAAGTTTGCAAGCTGACGGTCATCGAAGCCATACTTGTCCGTCAGCTCGACCCCGACTTTGCGGATGGCGTCGGCGGCAACCGTGCCGTCCAGGCAGAGTGTGAGAGCGGTCTGCAGATGATTGTGCACCGGAACGCAGCGAGAACCGAATGGCTCGAAAGCAGATGTCGCCGTCCGCTGGTCGAGATGGATGATGATTCGCCGGACGACATCCTCCCGGACCACCCATCGAACAGCTTCCTCGATCCCGGCGATCTGAAACGGGTAGGCCCCCGTCATCTTCAGAATGGAACGCAGTCGGTGATGGGTGATTCGTCCGCACAGAATGTCGGAGTAAAGGGCATAGATGAAGGCGTCGCTCTCCGCGTCATCTCCGAACAAAGTTTCGGGGGTCCGCACCGGGACTTCGGTGCGCCCGGACAAGAGCTGACCAAGCTTGTAGGCGACTTGGCTGCGGACCGCGCGAAACTGGCCCCGAATCATGTGGTTCAGCGTCGGCTTGAGAACAAATCCGTCGGGCTCGAACCCGTCCAGCGCGAACTTGGCTTCCAGCACCGCCCGCATTTGGGACGGCGAGCCGGAAATGAAGTAAACCCGATGATGATCGGCGGGCACGTCGAGGATCGAGCGCATCAGGGCCGCCGACCCTGGTACGTTTTCACGCTGAGCGGCGGTGAGACGGGCGGTCCGGACCAGATCCCGGACCGAGTCGAAGTCCGTCTTCAGGTAGGTCTTGTCCAGGTCCCATCGGAAGACATGCGCCGGCACCTCCCGACGATAGCTGGGGTTTCTTGCTCCGGGCGACGGAATTGCTTTTGATGACGTGTCCATGGATCGGCGGATAGAACGTGATTTGCTGGCGCTCCGGGACGCCGAGTGGGGTGCGGGCCGTCGGTTGTCCGATGCACCCCTTCGGATGACCCTTCTCTATCCGAGCCCCTATCACATCGCGATGTCCAGCCTCGGGTACCTCCAGATATACCGGCAGGCGAATGAGCGGCAGGGCACCCGATGTGAGCGCGCCATGGTTCCGGAGCCACACGTCCTGCGTCGTCATCGGGAGAACCGCTGTCCTCTCTTGACGGTCGAGACCCAGACGCCCGCCGCCGATGTGCACCTCATCGGGGTGAGTCACGCATATGAACTCGAGTTGGTGGGAATCGCCGAGGCGCTTCGAATGGGTGGATTGGAACCGCTGGCTAAGGACCGGTCGGCCCAAGACCCCCTCATCATCCTCGGCGGACCCATCACGAACTCCAACCCCATGCCCTCGTCGGTCTTCGCGGACATGGTTCTCTTGGGTGAGGCTGAGGGATTGCTCGCCGAGCTCCTGGACCGCCTAGAGTCGGAGCCGGATGCCGCCCGGGGCGATCCTCAAAAGCGGACCCGGCTGCTGGAAGACTTTGCGCGGCGGCCGGGATTCTTCATACCCAGTCTCCACGGAGACCGGTTGCCTCCCATCGCCAGAGCCGATGACACGGCGCTTCCAGCCTATGCGAGCCTCCAGACGCTAAACACCGAGCTGTCCGGAATGTGGCTGGTGGAGCCAGAGCGGGGATGTCATCGAGGGTGCACCTTCTGTGTGATGCGCCGGACCACCAACGGAGGCATGAGGACTGTGCCGGTTCAGCGGCTCGTGGACCTGATTCCAGCCGACGCCACCAAGGTGGGTTTGGTTGGAGCCGCAGTGAGCGACCACCCTCAGATCAAAGATCTCCTCACAGAGATTGTCGACCAACGCGGTCTCGGGATCGGCATCTCGAGTCTTCGAGCGGACCGACTGGACGATACCTTCATTGCGATGCTGGCACGAGGCGGCTACCGGTCCTTGACCGTCGCCTTGGATGCTCCGAGCGAGCGGCTCCGCTGGTCGATCGAAAAGAACATCAAAGAACATCATGTGCTGGCGGCGGCAGAGCTCGCCCGCAAGCACGGAATGCGTCATCTGAAGCTCTATGTGGTCGTTGGTCTTCCGGGCGAAACGGACGAGGACCGAAACGAGTTGGTTTCGTTCTGCTCGAAACTCCGAAGAATCCTTCCCGTGGTCCTGGGCGTCTCGCCCTTCGTCCCAAAGTTTCACACGCCCCTGGCCGATGCCGACTTCGTCGGAGAAGCCGAGGCCGACCGGATCTTGAAGAACCTGAAGAGGTCGCTCTCCGGGACGGTGAAGGTGCGGGGACCGGGAGCGCGGGAAGCCTTCGTCGAGGCTCGACTCAGTCAAGGCGGGTTCGAACATGGAAGAGCGGCGGTTTCGGTCCTGGAAGCCGGAGGAAAGTTGTCTCACTGGAAGCGGGTGCTGCGAGACCTGCCTGGGCACGGACGACCCCGCAACTTCGACCAGCTGGTGGTGCCTCCTACTCGCCGCCATCCGAGACGGCCCTCAGGGCCGGTAGAGGCGGTGGTCCCATGAGTGGCCAAGTGAGCCGAAAGATCGACCGATGGTGGCGGGGCCCCCGAGATCATCGGTTGAGCGTGGCCCCGATGATGGACCGAACCGACCGCCATTTTCGTTTCCTCGTTCGGAGGGTCAGCCGACGGGTGTTGCTCTACACCGAAATGGTCACGGCACGAGCAGTGTTGCACGGCGTTCGGTCACGACTGTTGACGTTTCACCCGGACGAGCATCCTCTCTCGCTTCAGATCGGAGGCGACGACCCGGCCGAGATGGCGGAGTGTGTGCGAATCGCCGCGAACTGGGGCTATGACGAGGTGAACGTCAACGTGGGTTGCCCGAGTGACCGCGTGCAGAAGGGCCGTTTTGGTGCGTGCCTGATGAAGGAACCGGAACAGGTTGCCCGATGCGTGGAGGCCATGAGGAAAGCGGCCGACCTTCCGATCACGGTCAAACATCGTATCGGGGTCGATGACCTCGACCGGTACGAGGATCTTCATCACTTCGTGTCCGTGGTTCGGAACGCGGGCGCGGCCCGGTTCTCGGTGCATGCTCGCAAGGCGTGGCTTTCGGGTCTGAGTCCAAAGCAGAATCGGACCGTCCCCCCTCTTCGGTACGCCGACGTGGTAGCTTTGAAAGAGGCCTTGCCCGAGGAATGTGTGGAGATCAATGGAGGGGTCTCGAACCTCGAAGAGGCCAGGGCGCACTTGGCTCGAGTCGACGCGGTGATGATCGGTCGAGCGGTGTATGAAGACCCGATGATCTTGGACCGGGTCGACCCCGAGCTCTATGGATCAGCTGCTCCGGCTGCCGCCGGGTGCCGACTCGGGGTGGCGGAGGCTATGCTTCCGTACGTCGAGGCGCGGCTGCAGGAAGGTCATCGCCTGAGTTCCATCACCCGGCACATGCTCAACCTTTTCAAAGGAGTGGCCGGGGCCCGAGAGTATCGACGGGTGCTGAGCACCGAGGGTACGACACCGGGAGCGGGGGCGGAGGTCCTGGACCGAGCCCTGGACGCGATTCGGAGAGGTCGAGGCCCGTCCGAGTCCGCGGTGGGATCGATGAACGCCCCTACGGCATCAGGGCAGAAGGCATCGAATCGCGGTCTGGAAACGCTGGATCAGAACCGGCGACGGTCGGGCGCCGTTGATCCGGAGCGCCAGGTAACCCCCTGATAGCGTGCATTCGGCTCCCAGAGCTTGGGTTGCTCGCAGCAAGTCTTCGAGGACGAAGTCGAAGACCCCGCCCGAAGGGAGAGGCGATGGCGGGGGTTGCGCCGGCTGCCCATGGATCTTCGTCCAGCGCAGGCCGCTCCATTGGGCGACGGCTTCTGCACGGGCAACCAGGTCGGCGCGGCCGGGAGTGGTCAACTCGGCGGACAGGCGGAGGCGATGGGTCCCGTCGAGACGGAACTCGAGATCCGAGGCGCGACCCAATCCTTGCCGCTCCGCGGTACGCCACAACTCGACCCATGGTCTCCGATACTGCGCTCTTCGCCGCCTGTGATGCAGGTACAGGCCCAGCAGCTGCAAGCCGGCCGCGGCGGCAGCCGCGATCATGCCATGTACATTCCGCCGTTCACGTGGAGAACGTGACCGGTGATGTATCTTGCGGAGGGAGACGCCAAAAAGCACACCGCGTCTGCCACATCCTCCGGACGCCCGAGCTCTCCCGATGGGATCAGGCTGCGCAGAGACTGAATGGCGTCTTCGTCCAGCTCGGAGGTCATGTCGGTGCCGATGAATCCTGGCGCGACGACGTTGGCGGTGATGTTACGGGACGCAAGCTCCTTGGCAATGCTCTTGGCCAAACCTTCCATGGCAGCCTTGCTTGCACTGTAGGCGGCTTGACCCACGTTGCCGGAGGAGCCGACCACCGAGCCCATCATGATGATCCTGCCGTACTTGGCCTTCATCATCAGTCGCGCCGCCGCCCGGCAAAGGTAGAAGGGTCCGAGGACGTTGGTGGAGAAGGTCCGGTCCAGGTCTTCGTCTTTTGCTCGCATCAAGAGGCCGTCGATCGAAATCCCGGCATTGTTCACCAGGACGTGCAGCGCGCCGTGCTCCCGGTTCACCTTGTCGATCAGCGTTTTTGCCGCATCGGGACGACGCACGTCGGACTGTACCGCTTCCACCTTGGACTTCGAGACGTCTTGGGCGGCTTCCACCGTGGCCTGGGCCGCCGCTTCGTTTCCAGCGAAGGTGAAGACGACATGGGCACCTTCACGCGCGAGGGCGAGTACGCAGGCTCGGCCGATGCCCCGCGACCCACCGGTGACCAGAGCAACCTTGCCCTCCAAACCGAGATCCATACACGCGAGCTACTGGAGGGTGCGACCGGGGGCAACGGTCCGGCAGTCAAGGAATCGCGGCTACGGTCTTCTCCAAGGCGTCGAGGTCGTCGCTGGGATGAACCTTCATCTTGCGGTCGATGCGCCGGATCAGTCCCGCCAGCACGCGGCCGGGACCGACCTCGATCGCTGTTTCGACTCCTTGCGTTGCGATGAATCGGATACTTTCTTCCCATCGTACCGGTGCGGTGACCTGCTCGATCAGGAGCGGTTTGACTCGAGATGGGTCTCGATTCGCAGTAGCTTCCACATTGCTCACCACCGGCGCGGAAAGCGGGGATATGGGGATGCTCTCGAGCACCTCCGCGAGGCGATCGGCGGCCGGCCGCATCAGAGGGCAATGGAACGGTGCGGACACCGGAAGTGGGACCACCTTCTTCGCTCCCGCCGCCGAAGCGCGCGCACTGGCGTCGGCGACCGCCTTGGACGCTCCGGATATCACGATCTGTTCGGAGGAATTGAGATTGGCTGGAGCGACGACGACGCTGGTCGATTTGGCGGCTTCTCGGCAGATCTCGGAAACTTCGGAAGGAGACAATCCGATCACTGCCGCCATGGCTCCTTCGCCCTCTGGCACCGCCTCTTGCATGAACCGGCCTCGCTGCTGAACCGCCTTGACGGCATCTTCGAACGCGATGGCGCCGACAGCTACCAGAGCGGACCACTCTCCGAGGCTGTGCCCTGCCGCGAACGCGGGTGTCAGGGTCGGTTTCAACTTCTTGAGGACGCGCCAGGTGGCGATGCTCGTGGTCAAAAGGGCAGGCTGGGTGTTCTCGGTGCGCTTGAGGTCGGCCTCATCTCCTTCGAATATCAGGGTCGAAAGAGGTCGCTGAAGGGCTTCATCGGCTTGCTCAAACGTTTCCCGCGCTACCGCGTACGCGGAAGCCATGGTTCGACCCATGCCGGGGGTTTGGCTGCCTTGGCCAGGAAAGACGCAGGCGATCACGAGCAACCTCGGTACCCCGGACGAACGCGTGGAACCAGCCCGATCTCACGAAGATTCCAGGGCTGGTCTGGGCATCGACGCTACAATCGTGTAGCCGATCGCGCATGCGCGCTCGCGTCATAGGGACCGGCAGCTATGCTCCCGAGAAAATTCTGACCAATGACGATCTCGCCCGCATAGTCGATACTTCGGACGAGTGGATTCAGACCCGGACCGGCATCCGTGAGCGTCGGATCGCCGCCGACGGTGAGCACACTTCCGACATGGCGTTGAAGGCCAGTTTGCGCGCGCTCGAAATGGCCGGCCTGGCTCCCGCCGACCTCGACCTGATCATCGTGGGTACCGTGACCCCGGATATGCCGATGCCGGCATGCGCCGCTTTTCTCCAGGCCAAGCTGGGTTGTCGCGCACCGGCGTTCGATGTTTCCGCCGCCTGCGCAGGCTCGATGTATGGGTTGACGGTGGCGGAGAAATTCATCCGCACCGGCTCCGCGCAGCATGTCCTCGTGGTGGGGGCGGAGTTGCTGTCCCGTCTCCTCGATTGGAAAGATCGCAATACTTGCGTGCTCTTTGGAGATGCCGCAGGCGCCATGATCTTGGGCGTCGAGGACCGGCCGGACCGCGGCATCCTCACGACGCACCTTCACACCGACGGCTCGCTCACCGACATCCTGAAGATACCCGGCGGCGGAACGGTGCATCCCATGAGCACGGAAGCCATGGAGCAGCGGCTTCAGTTCGTGAAGATGTCGGGCCGAGAAGTGTTCAAGGTGGCGGTCCGTTCCTTGGCGGATGTGGTGCTGGAAGCCCTGGACGCCTGCGGCCTCGAGAAGGAAGATCTGGACCACGTCATTCCGCACCAGGCCAATATCCGCATCGTGGAAACGGTTCTCGACCGCCTCGGGGTTCCTCGGGAACGCTGCCTGACCAACATCGACCGGTTCGGCAACACGTCCAGCGCGTCGGTACCCGTGACCCTGGATGAAGCGGTGCGTGCGGGACGGATCCGGGATGGCGAGTTGGTGGCCATGATGGCCATTGGCGCGGGGATGTCTTGGTCGAGCGCTCTGATCCGCTGGTAGCGACGGAGACAACGTGGGTTGCGCGCTTCGACGCTTCCATGGGCTCTAGCGAGGCATGCTAGCCATCTTGGCCACGCTTGAGGTGTGCGAGTGCCGCCCAGCGAGGATCCGCTCCCGGCGTTCGAGCCATCGCCTCCTCCGCGGGTCGGTTCACGCGCTCCAGAAGTGCATGAGTCCGTGCGTCGCAAGCGCCTTCATCCTCACACATAGGATTCATCGGCAGCTCCAAGGTCAGAGCCTCTCGCAGGATGTCGGGCAACGGGATGGTTTCGCCGTCGTAGGTTTCTTCGGGCTCGGTGGTTTGGCCGACGTCCTGGGAGAACAAGGTCTGGTCGAGATCGAGGCGGAGCCAGACGGCGACGGGATCCAAGCAGCGGACGCAATCACTTTGGAGGTCGGCGTGGAGTCGGCCACAAACTCGGATCGGGGGGCGTTGGTCCACCGGGCCCAACGCGGAGACCGTGACGTCGGCCGAGCCGTCCTCGGCGATGCGGAACTGGATGGCTCCATCCAAGGGCAGGGAAGAACGCAGCCACTCGGCCGGGAGTGCCTCGCTGAATCGCAGCGGGTCACTCGGGATATCACGGAGACGCAGGGGCTCCAGCAGGGTCAGGTTGCGGGCCTGGGCATCGGAAGTCACCGAGCCACTGCAGCCAAGCCGCCGCACTCGGTCAAGGTGACTCGGGAATCGGTTGCGACGAACGCAGGGTCGTCGAACCTTGGCTCTGGAGCTTCTCGGCGTCCCATGAGACACCCGTGGCAGTGCGGATTCTCGTGGTGGAGGACGAAGCGCTGGTCGCTCGAGACATTTGCGCGACGCTGGCCGAATTGGGCTACGGTACTGCGGAGCCGTGCCTGAGTTTCGAGGAGGGTCGCCAACACTTCGAGGCGCGGGCCTATGACATGGTCCTGATGGACATTCATTTGGGTCGCGGGCCGGACGGAATCGAGCTCGCCGGTTGGATCCGAGCCCGATCGAAGGTTCCCATCGTCTATCTGACTTCCCACGCCGACAAATCCACGGTTCAGAGGGCCGGAGCCACCAAGCCGAACGGTTATCTCGTGAAGCCGTTTCGTCGCGACGCCCTCTTCGCCTGCATCGAAACCGTGCTGGCCAATGCCGCTCTGGAGGATTCGGCCGACGACCTCGGGGGCCTGGAGACCGGTCTCACGCCCGGGCAGCTTCGGAAGATCCGGGACGTGGTGGAGTCGGAGTTGGCGGGGGATCTCAGCCTGGAGCGGCTCTCGGCGGTTCTGGGTATAAGCCGGGGCCACTTCACCCGGATTTTCAAGCATTCCACCGGCCGAACCCCGTATACGTTCGTGCTCGAGCGGCGGATGGAGCGAGCCCGTCAGCTCCTGGCCCAGACCGACACGCCCATCTCGGGCGTGGCCGCCGAAGTGGGCTACGAGAGTCAGGGCCACTTCGCGACCCTCTTCAAGAAGGTGACGGGACAAACACCGCGCCACTATCGGCGACTTCATGCGAAGGGTCCCCCCGAAGCCCGAGGAACACCGGGCCAGGCCCCGGGGAGCCGTACGTGGGGGTCGCACGAGGGCGACGCGACCGGTTCGGGCGATCTGGGTTGAGTTCGAACCGGGTCGGGGAATGAAACGTCAGGTGCCGACCGCGGTCTGGACCACCGGTCGGACTCGGTTGGTGTGCAGAGCCTGGAGATAGTCGCCGGGGGTCGTGCCGAACTGCTTCCGAAACGACCGAATGAAATGGCTCTGGTCCGAAAAGCTCAGGTCGTAAGCCACGAGGGCCGAAGGCCGCCCGCGTCGCAACAGGTCCCGGCTCGCTTCCAAACGGATGTGACGATGGAAGGTCCGTGGGGTGACCCCCACAGTGCGGTGGAATATCCGGCAGAGGTGAAACTTGCTGACGCGACAAACCTTAGCAAGTTCGTCGAGCGAAATGGTTCGGTTGATGTTCTCCCGGAGGAACGCCACCGCCTTCGCTACCGCGGGATGCTTGGGGCGGATACGGATCGGCTGCGCAGGGAGCATCATTCCCTGAGTGGTGTCGGTTTCGAGCCGGGACCACCAACTCCGCAACACGCTCTGCGCCAGCAACACCGGCTGCGTCATCGACGTCTCGGCCATGACCGGCGACAACATGCGGGCGGCCGAGGTACTGGTGAGAAACATTCGACGAAATCGGCTTGGCTGTGGGTTTCTGGGCACTCGGTGGACCAAGCCCGGTCCCACCAGATAGCCCGACCCCTCCTCCAGGGTCTGGCTCCATTTTTCGCCTTCCAGGACCAGAGCTCCCGTTTCCGCGAATCCGACTTCGAAACGGTCATGAAGGTGAAGCTCTTCCACCGGCGTCGCCTCGAAGCGCTCCAATTCAGTTCCGTCCCACCTCTCCCAAACAGTTCCTAATGCCATCGTGTGCCTCCTGTGCGGGCAGGACGTTGCGCCCCGCGTCGGGTATTGGTCTTTCGCGATCGGACCCTCATTTTCGCGATCCTAAGAAGAAATGCAGATTTTTGGGGCCTAGTTTTCACTCCACCTGTCTGATCTTCCAGGTGACGAGACAAGGTCTTCCGCAAGCCTCGGTCCGGATTGCGGATTCGGCCCCTTCGGACGAAGAGTCCTTGAGACCTCGGCACCCAGCGTCTACCGACAGTCGGCATGAAGGCGTCAGACCTGTTCGTACGGTGCCTCGAGGAAGAGGGCGTCGAGTATATCTTCGCGGTTCCAGGTGAAGAAAACCTGGACGTCGTGGAGTCGCTCCGAACCAGTTCCATCCAGCTGGTCGTCACGCGCCACGAGCAGCACGCCGCCTTCATGGCGGCCACTTACGGTCGCCTGACCGGAAAAGCGGGGGTCTGCATGTCGACCCTGGGGCCGGGAGCGACGAATTTGCTCACTGGATTGGCGTACGCGCAGCTCTGTGGCGTGCCGTTGGTGGCCATCACCGGCCAGAAAGGCATCAAGAACAACTGGCAAGGGAACTTTCAGATCGTCGACGTGGTGGGCACGTTCAAGCCGGTGACGAAATGGAACCATCAAATCACGTCGAGCTCGACGATCCCTCGCTTCGTTCGTCACGCGTTCAAAGTGGCGGAAGATGAGCGTCCCGGCGCGACCCATCTCGAGCTCCCCGAGGACATCGCCGATGAACAGACGAAGGACCTTGCTCCGTTCCCGCGGGTGCGGGTTCGGCGGCCGATTCCGGACGAGAAGGCCATCGAGGGCGCTATCCAACTGATTCGGTCGGCGAAGACGCCCCTGGTTCTCTTGTCGGCCGGCGCGAATCGAAAGCGTGTCGGCAAGCAGCTCGTCACGTTCATGGAGAAGCTTGGTATCTTCGCTGTCAGCACGCAGATGGGGAAGGGAGTGGTCTCGGATGCCCACCCCCAGAGCCTCTTCTGTCTGGGGATCCACAAGAAGGATTATGTCCACGCGGCCATCGAGGCTGCCGACCTCATCATCACCATCGGCTACTCGATCGTGGAATATCCGCCGTTCGTTTGGAATTCTCGGAAGGACAAGAGAATCCTTCATCTCGACTATCGGATCGCCGAACCGGACGAGTTTTACAGCCCGGACGTCGAACTGATCGGAGACGTGTCGGCGGCGCTTTGGGCCATCCACAGCCGGATGGCGGTTGACGACCGATTCGATACGACGCGAATGGCCAACATTCGCTCGGCACTGGACGAGCGCCTTCACTGCGTTCCTCCGAACAAGAGCTTCCCACCGGGGCCACGACAGATCGTGCACGCGGTCCGAGAGGCTTTGGATGACGAGGACATCATTTGTCTCGACAACGGTATTTACAAGCTTTGGTTCGCTCGAATGTACCAGAGTTATTCAGACAATACCGTGCTGCTGGACAATGCGTTGGCCACGATGGGGGCTGGTTTGGCGTCGGCGATGGCCGCCAAGCTCGTCGTTCCGGAGCAGAAGGTCGTTGCCATCTGCGGAGACGGAGGCTTCATGATGAACAGCCAGGACCTCGAGACGGCCGTGCGACTCAGGCAAGATCTGGTGATTCTCCTTCTTCGGGACGAAGGATACGGATTCATCCGCTGGAAACAGCAAGGGATGGGCTTCGAAGAGTTCGGAATGTCGTTCGGCAATCCAGATTTCGTGAAGTACGCCGAAGCCTATGGAGCGACCGGCATTCGAGTGACCGAGTCGTTGGGTCTTTCCGAGGCGCTACGTAGAGCGTTTGAAGTGAAAGGGCCGGTGCTGATTGATTGTCCGATCGATTATAGCGACAACGCGCTTTTGAGCCAGGACGTGAGCCAAGAGCTCCAAGATCTGATGAAGTGAGGTACCCATGAGCACCGTTCAAAGCACGAATCCCTTCGATGGGTCGGTCGTTGAAACGTACACGGTCATGACCGACGGCGACATCGCGAAGACCATCGAATCCAGCCATCGGGCGTTTCAGTCCTGGCGCCTTTCCCCTTGGTCGGAGCGCGCTTCACTCATGAGGCAGGCGGCGAAGGTTCTTCGAGACCATTCCGACGAGTATGCCCGACTCATGGCCCTAGAGATGGGAAAGCCCATCAAGGGCGGTCGGGCCGAGGTCGAAAAATGCGCCTTCGTCTGCGACTTCTACGCCGAGAACGCGGAGACGTTCCTGGCTGACGAGCCGGTGAAGACCGAAGCGACGAAGAGCTACACTCATTACGCACCGATCGGCGTGGTCCTCGCGGTGATGCCTTGGAACTTTCCTCTCTGGCAGGTGTTCCGTTTTGCGGCGCCGGCGCTCATGGCCGGGAACGCCGGCGTCCTCAAGCACGCCTCCAACGTTTTCGGGTCGGCGTTGGTCATCGAAGATGTCTTTCGCAAGGCAGGCTTTCCGGAGCACCTGTTCCGGGCGCTCTTGGCGTCCAGCGGGCAGGTCGCAGCGGTGATCGAGAACCCGCGAATCCGCGCGGTGACCCTAACGGGGTCGACGCCGGCGGGGCGGGCCGTGGCATCGAAGGCGGGTGAGATGCTCAAGAAGACGGTGCTCGAACTGGGGGGATCGGATCCCTACGTCGTTCTGGACGATGCGGACCTCGAGCTCGCCGCCGAGACCTGTGCGGCGAGCCGGCTGATCAACAGCGGCCAGAGCTGTATCGCTGCGAAGCGCTTCATCGTCACCGAGAGAAACCACGCAGAATTTGTGGAGCGGTTCGTCGCGCGGATATCAGCCCGAAAGATGGGCGACCCTCTCGATGCCGCGACGGATGTGGGGCCCCAGGCCCGCGCGGACCTACGAGACGAGCTTCACAATCAAGTAGAGCGGACCCTGAAGGCCGGGGCCCAGGTGGCTCTGGGGGGCCACAAGCCCGAAGGCCCAGGGGCCTTCTATCCCCCAACGGTCCTCGTGGGAGTGGAGCGCGGGATGGCGGCTTACCATGAGGAGCTGTTTGGTCCGGTGGCTACTGTCATTCAGGTCAAAGATGAGGCCGAAGCGATCCAGGTGGCCAACGATTCGGTGTTTGGACTGGGCGCCGCGGTGTTCGGACGTGATGTAGCCCGGGCCGAGCGCATTGCCGCAGAGGAGCTGGATGCGGGCTGCTGCTTCGTGAACAGCTTCGTGAAGTCGGACCCGCGTTTGGCCTTTGGCGGGGTCAAGGAGTCGGGTTACGGACGCGAGCTGGGGCCTTTCGGAATCCGGGAGTTCGTAAACATCAAGACCGTATCCGTGGCGTGACGCGCCGGTTCGAGGTCGGCTTGGCTTGACAAGACGACCTCGAGTCCCTATCACCCGGCGTCCATCTCGAGGTTGACCTGTGTATGCGATCGTATTGGCGGGCGGGAAACAGCACCGCGTCCAGGAAGGTGACCTGATTCGCGTCGAAAAGATCGAGGGCGATGTGGGCCACAGCATCGTGCTCGATGACGTCCTCATGGTGGGAGGACCCGATGGCGCACAAGTAGGGACGCCGCGGGTCGATGGCGCGCGAGTGGAGGCGGAAATCGTCCGACACGGACGAGCCAAGAAGATTTTGGTCTTCAAGAAGAAGCGCCGAAAGAATTATCGGCGGCTGCGCGGCCACAAGCAGCCCTTCACTCATCTCGTGATCAAGGAGATCAAGGTAGGCTGAAATGGCACACAAGAAGGGACAAGGCTCGACCCGAAACGGGCGCGATTCGAATCCGAAGTACCTCGGGCTCAAGGTCTCCGCGGGTCAGGAGATTCAAGCCGGGACCATCATCGTCCGGCAACGCGGAACTCGGATTCACGCCGGAGACAACGTGGGCGTGGGCAAGGACCACACACTCTACGCGCTGCAGGCTGGTACCGTGAAGTTCGAGACCTTCCGGGGCGACCGGAAACGGGCCGTTGTGGTCCCCGATGGCACCATCGGCTCCACGCCCGCGGCGTCGGCGGATGCGGGGCCGGCACGAGAACCCGCCGCACCTGGCGCAGCCGAAACCCGCGAGTAGACGCGTCCCTCCGCTTCATTCGACGCCATCTTTCTCCGCAAAACCGGCTGAGCCATGAAATTCGTCGACGAGGTCCGTATCTATGTACGGTCCGGCAAGGGCGGTGACGGCTGTGTCTCGTTCCTGCGGGAGAAGTATCGCCCGAAGGGCGGGCCGGACGGGGGAGATGGGGGTCGGGGCGGAGACGTCGTTCTCGAAGCGGACGAAGGCCTCGGAACGCTCTTGGATTTTCGATACCAGCAGCATTACCGGGCCGAGCACGGACAAGCGGGGCGGAGCCGCCAGATGTATGGCCGCCGCGGGGCAGACCGCCGAGTCCGGGTACCGGTGGGTACGGTGGTCAGCGACGGCGAGACGAGCGAGGTGTTGGCCGACCTGACCGTCCATGGCTCGTCCTTCATCGCGGCGCGGGGCGGAAAGGGTGGGCGAGGCAACATGCATTTCGCGACCTCGACCCAGCAAGCGCCGCGGCACGCCGAGGCCGGTGAACCCGGTGAGGAACGTACCATCTGGCTCACCCTCAAACTGATGGCGGACGTGGGTTTGGTGGGTTTTCCGAACGCGGGCAAGTCAACGTTGATCAGTCGAATCAGCCAGGCCCGACCCAAGGTCGCAGACTACCCATTCACGACCATGACTCCGAAGCTCGGGATGGTTCGACTCGATGTCGACCGGGCCTTCGTCGTGGCGGACATTCCCGGCATTATCGAAGGCGCCGCCCAAGGGGCTGGACTCGGACATCGGTTCTTGAAGCACGTCGAGCGGGTGGCCGTGTTGGTCATGATGGTGACGATCGGTTTCGAAGAAGGTCGAGACCCGGTCTCGGACTATCGGGTGCTCAGTCGGGAGCTGGCCGCCTATTCGCCGGAGCTGGCCGAGAAACCCAGAATCCTGGTTCTTTCCAAAAGAGACCTACCCGAAACGGATGAATGGGCCATTCCTCTTCGGGAGCTGGCTCGACAGGAGAGTCGCCGTTTCTTCGAGGTTTCGGCGGTCCGAGGCGATGGTCTCGAGGAACTGCTGCGGGAGGTGGCAAGCGAAGTGGAGTCGGCCCGCAGGACGGCAGAGGCGGACGCGTCGACGGACTAGCTGCTTCGCCGCTTCGCCTCGACGCGGGAGCGGGCGAGTTGCAGCGTACGGTTCAGCTGGATGAACCTTGGGTCCGCCGGCCCGAGGGGTTCGAGCTCCTTTTCGGTTTCCGAGATGGTGCGTTCTTCCTCCGCCACGTCGATGTCTTCAGGGCGGTCGCAGCTCTCCGTCAGCACGATGACCT
Source organism: Myxococcota bacterium (assembly GCA_050331295.1). GTDB lineage: Bacteria > Myxococcota > Kuafuiibacteriia > Kuafuiibacteriales > Kuafuiibacteriaceae > Kuafuiihalomonas. The sequence continues at coordinate 184,680 of JBHJGZ010000004.1, forward strand.
TGTCGTCGTCCAGTTCCACGTATCCGGTTCCTATGGCGAAGATGCGGGGCCGGCCGTTCTCCCGAACGGTGAGCACCCCGGCCTTCAGGACCGATATCAAAGGGATGTGACCGGGCAGGAATCCGATCTCTCCTTCGACTCCGGGCGCGACAACCTCCTCGCACGGGATGTTCAACGCCTCTTCGTTCGGAGTGACGATGAAGACTTCCAGCGCCACGCCTAAATGGCTCCCGCGTTCTTGGCCCGTTCGACGACCTGGTCGATGGTTCCCACGTACATGAAGAAGTTCTCGGGAATGTTGTCGTGTTTTCCTTCTGTCAGCTCTCGGAAGGAACGAATCGTGTCCTTGAGTTCGACGTAGATTCCAGGAGTACCGGTGAACTGCTCCGCGACGAAAAAGGGCTGGGACAAGAACTTCTGGATTCGGCGCGCACGGTTCACGGTGGCGCGGTCTTCCGGTGAAAGCTCGTCCATACCGAGGATCGCGATGATGTCCTGGAGTTCTTTGTAGCGGGCCAGGATGCGCTGAACTTCGCGGGCGACCTCGTAATGTTCCTGACCCACCACTTCGGGAGAAAGGATGCGACTGGTCGAATCGAGCGGGTCCACGGCGGGGTAGATGCCCAGCTCGGAAATGCCCCGCGACAGAACCGTCGTCGCGTCGAGGTGCGCGAACGTGGTCGCCGGCGCCGGGTCGGTCAGGTCGTCGGCGGGAACGTAGATGGCTTGAACCGACGTGATGGCCCCTTTGGAGGTGGTCGTGATCCGCTCTTGAAGTGCGCCCATCTCCGTAGCCAGGGTCGGCTGGTAACCTACGGCGGACGGGATCCGACCGAGCAGAGCCGATACCTCGGAACCCGCTTGGGTGAAGCGGAAGATGTTGTCGATGAACATGAGCACCTCTCGGCCTTCGTCTCGAAAGTGCTCGGCGACCGTGAGCCCCGTGAGCGCCACGCGCGCACGAGCCCCGGGAGGTTCGTTCATCTGGCCGTAGATCAGGGCGACCTGCGATTCGCCCTTCTTCAGGCGCACGTTTCCGTCGGCGTCGTGGAGTGGATGGCCCTCGTCGTCACGTTCGACCGCGATGACCTTGGATTCGATCATCTCGTCGTAGAGATCCCGACCTTCCCGAGTCCGTTCCCCCACCCCGGCGAACACCGAGAACCCTCCACGGCTGACCGCGACGTTTCGAATCAGCTCTTGGAGCAGGACCGTTTTGCCCACTCCGGCGCCCCCGAACAGTCCGATCTTCCCGCCCCGCATGTACGGCGCCAGGAGGTCGATGACCTTGATGCCCGTCTCGAACGTCTCCACCTCGGTGGATTGCTCGACGAACGCGGGAGGGGGCTTGTGAATCGGCTGAAATGACGTGGCGCCGACGTCGCCCAGCTCGTCGACGGGATCGCCCGTGACGTTCAGGATGCGCCCGAGGACCTCTCGACCGACGGGAGCCATGATCGGGCTGCCGGTATTGGTGACCTGAGCGCCTCGGGTCAGTCCCTCGGTCGTATCCATCGCGATGGCCCGTACGACGTTCTCGCCGAGGTGCTGTGCGACCTCCAGCACCAGGTTTTCCGGCTCGTTGGAAATGGCAGGATTGCTGACTCGGAGTGCTGCGTAGATTTCGGGAAGGCCGCCAGGCGGGAATTCCACGTCCACGACCGGCCCGATCACCTGGGCGACGCGCCCAGCCGCGAGATTGGTCATCGCGGGCGGTGCTAGCGCGGGCCGTGGGCCGGAGCAAGCCTTTCTGCTGCGGAAACATTCCATGCGTTTCGAGGAGTTAGCGCCATTCGGGCGGTGCCTCTTGTCGCGTCCGGCCGCCCGCGAAAGGCTCGCGGGCAATGAAAGTCGAAGCCGACGCCCGATTGTCTCATCCCCGGGAGCTGGTCTTCCGCACCTACCGGGACCGACTGACCGAGATGCTGCCGTATCTGCCCAACATCCGCGACATCAGCCAAGAGTCTCGACGGGATGAGGGATCCGTGACCCGGGTGGTGAATCGGTGGTCCGGGGCGGGCGACGATATCCCGAGACTGGCTCGATCCGTCGTGACGCCCGAGATGCTGGTCTGGTTGGACCACGCCGAGTGGAACGAGTCGGAGTGGACATGTCGCTGGCGGATCGAACACCTCAGTTTCTCCGAGCAGGTGGACTGCAGCGGTCTCAATCATTTCGTGGAGACGCCGGAGGGCTGTACCGTCCAAATCCGGGGAAACCTCAAGGTGGACGCAAAAAGGCTACCCGGAGTCCCGAAGATGATGGCGGGGGCCGTCGCTCCGGTGGTGGAGGGCTTCATCGTCCAGGCCATCCGTCCCAATCTGGTGAAGACCGCGGATGGGGTTGCTGCCTTCCTGAATGCCCAAGGATGATCCGGTAGGCGGTTCGAATTACCCGGACCGAGGCTTGCTCACCCAGCGCCTCGGTCGGACATCGGTGCCTCGCCGGATGTCCGGCGCTTCTCGGGGGCTACGCGTGTGGCCCATCGTCCGAGCGGCGGCCCGCATGAACGCAGCCCTGACCGATGGCTCGCTCACCTGTGCGCCCCAAGCTTCGATCTGCTCCAGTTGACTGGACGTCAGACGAGGCGGGAGCAAGGGCGCGGACGAAGGTCGTGGCGCTCCCGCGACGAAGCGGATTCGCTTCACGCGGTCGTTCTCCAACACCCGGTTGAGGCGCCCCCGGATCTCGGGTTCCAGAAACGAGAGCTCGGTGATCCACACCGCGCCGAAAACGCGAAGCATCAAGGTGCCGTAGCGGAAAGAGAGCGGCTCGCACTGTCGGGTGAGCGGCGGACCGAGGCGCTGGAACGCATCGAACACTTGCACGGTCTGACGACTTCGAACCGAGGCTCGGGCTCGATGCCGTTCGAGGATCGTTTCGATGAGTTCGCCGACGCGGACCGGCTTCCTCGGCTTCCGCACCGTCGCAACGTAGCACGCTCTGGGCACCCGATTCTGATAAAGAGTCGGGAGTGGAGCGACTCGGAAACTACCGGTTGCGCAAACGCCTGGCGGTTGGCGGGATGGCCGAGGTCTATCTCGGGGAAAAGGTCGGGCCGGAGGGATTCGTCAAGCCGGTGGTGCTCAAGTGCGTCCTTCCGCAACTGGCCAAGGACCGAGCGTTCGTCCAGCTGTTCCTCGACGAAGCGCGGCTGGCGGCGCTTCTCCACCATCCAAACATTGCCCAGGTGTACGACTTCGGCAGTGTCGACGGCGTTTACCACATCGCGATGGAGTATGTTCCCGGTTACACCCTCGACGACATTCGTCGGAAGCTCCGGTCCATCGGTCAGCTCATGCCGCTCCAGCACGTCGCGAACGTGGCGAGTCAGACCTGTCAGGGACTGAGCTACGCCCACCGCCTGACGGACGCCCGGGGCGAAAGCTTTGGCCTGGTGCACCGGGACGTGTCGCCGCACAATCTCATCGTCAGCGTCGACGGCACCGTCAAGATCGTGGACTTCGGGATCGCCAAAGCCCGGGCCGGACTGACGCGGGTTCAAGCTCGGGGCGCGGTGGGCAAGTTCGGCTACATGAGTCCCGAGCAGGCTCTGGGGAAAGTCGTCGATGGACGCTCGGATCTGTTTTCGCTCGGCGTGTGCTTGTGGGAACTCACCACGACGCATCGTCTTCATGACCCGGGTCTCGGCCGACCGCCGGACTACGACCCATCCCGACCGATCCGAAGCGTGGAGACGCTTCGTGAAGAAGTCCCCCGGCAGTTCACGGAGATCATCGAGTCCGCCCTCGCGATCGAGCCAGAGGACCGCTTTGCATCCGCCCAAGCGATGCACATGGCCTTTGAGCGCTTCCAAGCCGCCATGACCCACTACGCAGGCCAGACTGCGCTGGCCGGGTTCATCCGGGATCTGGTGGAAGGGCGAACCGGAACCCTTGGACCTTCCGAGCTGGTTCAACCGGCCGAGCCGTCCGGTCCTTCAGACTCGAGCGGACGGGACGGGCTCGAAGAGGCACAGAGGTACGAAGAGGTGTTTGGCGTCACCCTCGAGCGTCCCCGCGGTCGACCCCTCGTTCGTTCGGTTCCCAAAGCTTGGCAAGCCCGACCCGCGCCCACGACGTCATCCGATGGGCCGAATCGAGCTGCGCCGGGTGCGCCCCCGAGCTCGTTCGAAGACTCCAGCACCACCTTGGTGCCGGAACTCGCGTGGACCCCGGCGACGGGTTCGCGGATGGCGAAATCGACGCAGCCAACTCGCCCGCGGAAGTCTCGGCTCCGGAGGGGTCCACTGATCGCCGTGGCATTGCTCGGAGTCTTGGCCGGGCTGACGCTGGGGTACCGCGACCAGCTGGGTCGCATGATGGCGCCTCGGCAGGATAGCGTGTCCACGCTCACGAGCCTGGTGCGCATCGAGTCCAAGCCTTCGGGCGCGAGGGTGCGGCTGGACGGCGAGGTGTTGGTTGGGCGGACGCCTCTGCAGACCGAGCTGATCCCGGACGTCGATTACGTGGTCGAGGTGTCGATGGACGGATACGCGACGGCCCATCGAAGGGTCGCCGGGCGCGTCACGGATCACGTGCAAAACGTTCGATTCGACCTGGAACCCGCCGCCATCTTGGAGGTGGTGAGTGCGCCCGCGGGTGCGTTCATCACCGTCGATGGTCGGCGGGTACGAGGGGTCACGACACCGGCCGTCATGGACGACGTTCCGGCCGACCGTCCGATTCAAGTCCGGCTGGAGCTCGATTCGGGACCCACCGCGGTACGAACGGTCACCGTTCCTGCCGCCACGCGTCGAAAGTTGCGTTTCGCTCTGGACTGAGGGTGCCCTGGTAGGCGCGAGTGCTCTACTCAATACCGTCCATTCGATTGCCCGGGCGGGTTGACAGCAAGTCCGGCTGACCCTAACGTCTCGGAGAAGCATGGCGTTACCCTCTCGCGCGCTCAATGAGATCGAAAAATCCAACCCGGATGGACTCTCGTCTCGACAGATCCTGGAGATATTCGAACGCCACGGAGAACGGCTTTCGGAAGCAACCCTGCGAAAGTATGTTCAGCTCGGCTTGCTCCCGCGCAGCCGCCGCGTGGGCCAAAAGGGCAAGCATCGGGGCAGTCGAGGCATCTATCCGGTCGATGTGGTTCGCAGGGTCGATGAGATCCGCCGTGCGATGGAGAACGGGGAAACACTCGAAACCCTATCCCGGGCCGCACAAGCCGTCCGAGCGAAGCTGTCTCTGGTTCGGGTGGCGGTGGACGAGTCCATGGAAGCGGCCGAGCGAGATATCTCGGCGAGGGATCTAGATCGAAAGAGCCGAAGTGCCCTAAAAGCAGAGCTGAACGCCTTGCGCAAGGACTCGAAAGAGTGGGTTCGGGCGTTGGAACGGTGGACCGGCTCGGTAGAAGAAGCCGAGACCGAGCGCCGGAAGGCTGCGATGGCGAACGGGAAGAAACGTCGTTCGCCTCGCTGAATGAAGGTCGAGGACAGGACCATGGGGCGAGAGACGGGAAGCAGCGGGAAGCCCACCGAGGAACGCGGCGATGCCCCGTCCGACCCCTGGTACGCCGACAGCTCACTCCCGGCGAGCGACGTCCTTTCCGAATTGCCCGAAGAAGCAGAGCCGGAGCCCGACCCCTTCGAAGCCCACGAATCCGAAGGGGAGGAGACGGCCGAGGGCGATGAAGTGCCCACCGAGGTCCCGGCTCTTTCCGGTGAGCTCGACGAGAGCAAACGGCGGAGCAAGACCATCCCCCGCAAGCAGATGCTCCGGGACCGTCGTCGGATGTTGGCAGAGGGGTCGCTCCCCGAAATCCTGGAATACGACCGACCGATGAATCGGTCCGACTGCCGCCACAGCGAGCGGCCGTGCCTATATGTGTCCTGCCGCTATCATCTCTATCTGGACGTAAACCCGAATACTGGATCCATTAAGGTCAACTTCCCGGACCGCGAGGTCTGGGAGCTTCCGGAAACGTGTGCTCTGGACGTGGCGGAGCGCGGGGGCGTCACGCTGGAAGAGGTGGGGGAGATCATGAATTTGACCCGCGAACGCATCAGGCAGGTGGAGGTGACGGGTCTCGAGAAGCTGAAGGTCGGCGATGCCTCCCTCGAAACCTTCCTGGATGGACGAGAATTGCCGATTTCCCGTCTTCCAGTGCTCAACAACCGGACGTAGTCGGACTTCGTCGAACGGCGGGCACGGAGCGGTTGTCGGGCTCCGGAGCAGGCGGTACGGCCGTATGCATGGCACGCGCCCTCATCAGCGTGACGGACAAGACCGGCATCGCGGACTTTGGAAGGCGGCTCTCGGACGCAGGTTGGGAGATTCTTTCCACCGGCGGCACGGCCAAGGCGCTTCGCGAAGCCGCGGTTCCCGTGACCGAGCTTTCCGATTTCACGGGCTCACCCGAGATGCTGGGTGGCCGGGTCAAGACGCTGCATCCAAAGGTCTTTGGCGGCATCTTGGCCCGTCGGCGAGACCCCGATCATGTCGCCCAGATGGCCAAGCATCATCTCCGGAGCATCGACTTGGTGGTGGTGAACCTTTACGACTTCGAGGGGACGCTGAGACGGTCTCCGTCGTTCGAGGACGCGGTGGAGAACATCGACATCGGGGGCCCGAGCCTTCTGCGTGCAGCGGCCAAAAATCACCAGGACGTGGTGGTGGTGGTGGACCCGAACGACTACGACGCGCTGCTTGAAGGCCTGACGGGGCGCGGTGTGGACGACGTGACCCGCAGGCGATTGGCGGCCAAGGTATTCGAACATACGGCGCGTTACGATGCGCTGGTGGCGGCCTACCTGAACCCCGAGCCCGATCCCTTCCCCGACAGGTGGCTGATGCCCCTGGACCGCATTCAGAGCCTTCGGTACGGGGAGAATCCGCATCAGGCGGCGGCGCTGTACCGACCGAGTGGAGTGCTCGAGACGGGATGGGCGGCGGCCGAAATTCACCAAGGTAAGGCCCTTTCGTACAACAACCTGCTGGACCTGGAGGCCGGGTTCGGACTCGCACTGGATCTCATGGCGGTGGGAGAGCCGGATCGGGCCTGTGCCGTTTACATCAAGCACAACAACCCCTGCGGCGCCGCGACGGCTCTCGGCCTCGCGGATGCCTTGGCCATCGCCCGTTCCTGCGATCCGGTGTCGGCGTTTGGAGCGGTCATCGCCTGCACGAAGGAACTCGACGTGGACGCCGCTCAGGTGCTCACCGAGGCATTTGCCGAGGCGGTGGTGGCGCCGAGCTATGCGCCCGAAGCGCTGGCCGTCTTGGCCAAGAAGAAGAACCTTCGCGTGCTGACCATGCCTCCCGAGGCGTGGCGACTCCCTCCCACCCCCCCCGTCCATCTGCGTCCCGTCTTGGGGGGGGTTCTGGCCCAGGAACAGGATACGGGGCCGGGGTTCGCCCGCGAAGTGGAGGAGGCCGCGCTGGTCACGCGGGTCGCGCCCGACGATGAGCAACGGGTGGCCCTTCGTTTCGCGTGGACGGTGGCGAAGCACGTTCGTTCCAACGCCATCGTTTTCGGGCGGAGCGACCGAGTCCTTGCGGTGGGGGCCGGCCAGATGAGCCGGGTCGATTCGGTGAAGATCTGCCGGCTCAAGGCGGGCGACGCCCTGGACGGGTCGGTGGTCGCCTCCGATGCGTTCTTCCCGTTTCGGGATGGAGTCGACGTGCTGGCCGACGCCGGGGCGCGAGCTATCATTCAGCCCGGAGGCTCGGTTCGGGATGAAGAGGTGGTCGCGGCCGCGGATGAGCATGGCCTGGCCATGCTGTTCACCGGCGTACGCCATTTCCGACATTGAGGTCGCGGTTTGCGCTCGAGTCTGTAGCTGGGATACTCCTTTCTCCACGCGAGGTCGCCCGACGCATCATGCGGATTCAGTGCGAAGTCTGTAGCGCGACGTACACGATCGACGACGAACAGCTCACCGATCAGCCGGTCGGCGCCCAGTGCCCCTACTGCGGCCACGTGAAGCTGGTGAACCGGTTCGGGCTGCTCGATGACCACCCCGCCGGAGAGACCGACGCGGGGGGCGGCTTCGCCACCTACTCGACGCAACAAGGTCCACCGCCGGGTTACGAGAGCGCCGCGATGCCGGATCTCGAATCCACGTCGTACGGCGCATCGTATCGCCAGGAAGACCCCGGTGCCTTTGGTACCGGGAGTCTGATGGACGCCGCCTTCGACGATGGAGCTTTCGATCCGGGCGTGCAGCCGGTGTCGGCTTCGGAATTCGACGGCCTGAGCCTGCCCGAGTCGAGCGACGACCTCGCCCGTCCCGGTCCGACCTTCGGTGTGCCACGGGTGAGCGGCGAGTACTCTTCGGTCGGTGGCGGTATGGATGCGCTGCCGAGCCACGAAGGTGACGCTTCGCTTCCTTCGTTTCAGACCCCGAGTTCGGGCGGAGCGACCTGCTCCACCTGCGGCAAGGCCTTGGTGACCGAGTTCGACAAGGTCATCGGATTGTGTGACGAGCACCAGCAGCCTCACCGTCACGCCGGCGGCGAAGGCCTGATGCGACCTTCCGACGCCTGGTGGGTCCGTCCGCGACACGGCGGCCATCCAGAAGGTCCTTCCACCTTGGAAGAGCTTCGCGATCGGCTTCGGCGGGGCGAGCTGAGTTCGACGGATCAGGTCTCTCCGGATGGACAGCAGTTCGCGGCGGTGGAGCGCTTTCCGGAGCTCGCATACATCAGCGTGCTGCAGAGCCCGGGCGCCGCCATCCCCATCGGGGGGGGGGCGTCCGGTGCGACGCATGCCGCTCGCCGAACCGGTCCGAGTCCCGGAAAGATCTTCAAGTGGGGCGTCTTGGTCGGGGGCGCGTTGCTCGTGGTGATGGGCCTTTATGGGCAGCGGGGACTTCTCCAGCGCATCTACACGAATCTTCTCGAAGGTCGCGTTTCCACGAAGCCCATCGGTCTCCATCCTCTGCGCAGTGTGCGCAACGCATGGGGAGAGGAACTGGGCCCGGTCGAAGGCCTCGAGCCGAGTGCCCTCGTGGCCGAGGCGACGCAAGCATTCTTGCAGGACACCTGGTCCGGTTATCGGGCCGCCGACGAGGCCTATCGAAAAGCACTGCTCGTGGATCCCGAAGACCCGGAAGCGCTCGGCGGGTATGTGGAGAATCTTGCGCTGTGGCGATTGGCTCTGGTGTCCCCGGAGGAGTCGAACCGGGTCGAGGCGACGACCCGATATGCGCTACGCCTGTACCCGGAGTCGGTTCCGGTACACCGGGCTGCGGCCGCCATCGCATCCGAGCTTGGTCGACTGAATCAATGCCAGGAGCACGCCAACGCGGCGGTCAAGGGTGCGCCCGAGGACGGTCGGAGTCGGTTGCTCCTGGCCACCTGCTTTCTGGAGGGCAACGTGGGCTTGGCGGTACGCGAGGCGGAAGAGGCGTCTCGGCAGTCTCCGGAGTTGGCCAGGTCGACGCGGGTCTTGGCTGAAGCCTACGTCAGGATGGGTCGATACGCATCGGCCATCAAGATTCTTCAGGAGCGTCTCGAACGGTCACCCGACGACGCGGCCGCAATCCTGTCGCTGGCCCGGGTGAAGAACGCGGTCGGAGCCAATGCCGAAGCGGAGCGTTTGTTTCGTTCGGCCGCCCGCCGCGATGGCGATGAGCAGCGGGCGCAGATGGAACTCGGCGAACTGATGCTGGAGATGCGCCGACCAGCAGAAGCCTCCAACGCTTTCCAATCCGCGATCCAGGTCGCAACGCCCCAGGGGGCGAGGGGCGCATCCATCTATTCCGGTTGGGCTCGCGCGGAACTCCTGCACGGACGCCCCGCGCGGGCAGCCAAGATTGCGGACCAAGCCCTGGGGTTCGACCGGGACTTCTTGCCCGCATTGGTTCTGCGAGGCGAGGCCGCGCTCCTGCTCGGCGACGTGGAGTTGGCCACGGAACTCGGTCAGCGGGCTCTCAAGGAGGGACCGAGTGAACCGGCGGCCCTCGTTCTGTCCGGTCGAGCCGCGGAGCGCATGAAGAAGCCCGATGAGGGCCGACGCGCCCTCGAAAAAGCGGCAGCGAACGATCCGCGGGACGTGCGATTGGCTGGGATCCTGGCGGCGCACTATCTTCGCCGCGACCAACCCAACCAGGCCTACGTCATCATGACCGAAGCGTCGAGCGTCGACCCCGAAGCGGCGAAAGCTCGGAGTCGCTTTTCGCGGGTGGCCTTGACCGACGTCCCGGTGGTGGAGGCCATCGATGCGTTCCGAACGTCGGCGGAGGAGCGACGCAATGCTCCGGTGGCCCACGCGGCCATCGGCATCATGCTGTACTTCAGCGGGGAGCCAGAGCAGGCTCGCGACGAGATCCGGTATGCGCTTCGACTGGACGATTCGATTCTGCCAGGGCTGGTGTACGACGCCCAACTGGCGCTGGATGCAGACCAACCACGAGCCGCCCTGGTGGCGGCCCGTCGCATCCTGGTCTTGGAGCGAGGCGACCCCCTCGGACACGTGCTCCGCGCCAGGGGCTTCATGGCGGTGGGCGAACGCGAGCGGGCTGCCTCCGAGTACGAAGCTGCCTTGAGGGCGAATCCGGGTTTTGCGCCCGCTACGGTGGAACTGGCGGGACTCCGATTGGACACGCCTCGATGGGAGGAGGCGATCGAGACCCTGAAGAGCGCATTCACCATCCAACCCACGAACCTTCGGCTCCGGCAGTACCTCTTGAAAGCGGGTCTGTGATGAAGCGCGCAACGCCCACCGTTCTCGTCGTCGGCGGAGGAGGCCGTGAGCATGCTCTGGCCCTCGCTTTGCGAAAGGCGCCGAGCCGACCTCGGGTGGTGGTGGCCCCCGGGAACGTCGGGATGGTCCGCGACGTCGAGACCCGGCCCGAAGCCCGCAGCCTCCAGGCATGGGTGGAGGAAGCCAGGGCCGCGGACCTGGTAGTGGTGGGGCCCGAAGCTCCTCTGGCCGCCGGATTGGTGGACCGTCTCCACTCGGAGCACATTGCGGCGCTGGGCCCCCATTCTCATGCCGCCCGGCTCGAGAGCAGCAAGGGCTTCGCCAAAGAGGTCATGGCGGAGGCCGGCGTGCCCACGGCGCGGGGGGCACGCTTCGACCGGGCAGAGCCGGCGTTGGCGTTCGCACGTTCCCTCGGCCGGGCCGTGATCAAAGCGGATGGTCTCGCGGCCGGAAAGGGCGTCGTCCTCCCCGAAACGGACGCCGAGATGGAGGCGGCGGTCAGGCGGCTCCTGGACGGAGCGTTTGGAGAAGCCAGTCGGCAAATCGTGGTGGAGGAGCGGCTGGAGGGGGAAGAGCTTTCGGTCTTGGCGCTGTGCGACGGCCGCACTGCGGCGCTGATGCCGTCGGCACAGGACCATAAGCGGGTGTTCGAAGACGACCAGGGGCCAAACACCGGAGGGATGGGCGCTTACAGTCCAACTCCGGTCGCGAGCGAGGCTCTCCTCGCCGAGGTGTTGGACCGTGCCGTACGGCCCGTGGTGGATCTGATGGCCAGACGCGGGACGCCCTTTGTGGGTGTTCTCTACGTCGGCGTCATGGTTACCGCCGACGGACCCAAGGTCTTGGAGTACAACGTCCGCTTCGGCGATCCCGAGGCGCAAGCCATCCTGCCAAGGCTTGCGGAGGACCCCTATGAGCTGTTCCTGGCTGCGGCGAAGGGTGAATTGGCCCCCACGCCGCTCCGGTTCGCGCCCCATGCTGCGGCCAATGTGGTGATGGCTGCGGCCGGGTACCCCGACAACCCTCGAACCGGAGACCCTATCGCCGGAGTGGAGGATGCAGAGGCGTCGGGAGCCACGGTCTACTGGGCCGGCGTGCGGGAAGAATCAGGCCGGCGGGTCACCGCGGGTGGTCGGGTGCTTTCCGTGACCGGCATGGGACCGACCCTGTCGGATGCCCTGAACCAAGCCTACCAAGGGGTGGAGCGTATCCACTTCGATGGCGCGCACTTTCGACGGGACATCGGTGCGCGGGCGGTACGTCGGGAGGAGTAAAGCTGGCCTGCCTCGAAGACCGGTTTACGGGGAGACGGTATTGAACGAGGCCTTCATCAGACGAGAGACGGTGCGGCTCGCGGTGGATGGATGGATGATGTTCCGAGACCGCGCCTTTTGAACGATGTTCACCGCGTGCTGAACCTTCTCTTGTCGGTCGTCGGCGGCGGTCTCGATGGCGACCCGCGCCTGCTTGATGGCCGTTCGCATTCGAGAGCGGTACGCAACGTTTCGTTCGTTACGCACCTTGTTCTGACGCTGTCGCTTCGCTGCGGACTTGTGATTCGGCACGGATTCCTCGAAAAAGAGGCGGAACCCTGGACGTCGGCTTCCCGCTTGTCAAGCGCGGGGAGCCTTCTTCCCGGCAGGATGCCGCAATGACCGACGGGGGCGGAGCAAGGATGGCCCGGCGGGCCTCCGTGGTAGCGTTCTTCACCCTCTTGAGCCGTATTCTAGGGTACGCCCGAGACGCCGTCTTGGCCCAGGCATTCGGTGCGGGTGTTGCGCTCGACGCCTTCGTGGCGGCCCAGACCATCCCCAACGTGTTTCGACGCCTCGTGGCGGAAGGAACCCTGATGATCGCGTTCGTGCCGCTGTTGATGGAAGAGCGGGCGTCCCGGGGCCTCGAGGGTGCTCGCGGCTTCATCGCCGGCGTCCTGGGGATCCTGCTGCCGGTGCTGCTGGTCCTCACCCTGGCCGGCGTCGGGGCACCGGGAATCTTCGTCGAAATCTTCGCCTCGGGATTCGACGAACAGAGGGCCGAGCTGGCCCGAACCATGACCCGTATCATGATGCCGTATCTCTTCTTCGTGTCGCTGGTGGCGGTGGCGGGTGGTGCGCTGAACGCGTTCGGAACGTTCGGACCGCCGGCTGCCGCTCCGGTCTTCTTGAACCTGGCCATCATCGGCGCGGTCCTCGGGTTCGCTGCGGGGATGGAGGCCCCCATCTTGGCCGCGGCCTGGGGGGTACTGGCCGGGGGCCTGCTCCAGCTGGGGCTTCAGGTCCCCTTCCTCGTCCGCCGGGGCATTTGGGTTCTTCCGCGCTGGACGCCGTCGGATCCGGCAGTACGGCGCTTGTTGGCGCGGATGCTTCCGGCCGTGTTCGGGGTGGGCGTCTATCAATTGAACCTGGTGGTGATCCGACAGATCGCTTCATTCCTGCCAGAAGGGCAACTGAGCTGCTACTTCATCGCCACTCGCCTCGAAGAGTTCGCCCTCGGTGTGTTCGCGGTGAGCATCAGCATCGCAGCGCTCCCCAGCCTTTCGGAGCACGCGGCGCAGCGCGATCGGTCCGCTTTCGCACGAACCTTCCGGCAGGCGATTCAGGCCACCCATTTCGTGACCATCCCGTCGATGGTGGGCCTCCTCACTTTGACCGAGCCCATCGTCGGTACGCTGTTTCGCTACGGTGCGTTCACGGAACTTGATGCCGACCTCACGGTCGTTCTTCTCCGGGTCATGGCCTTCGCGTTGGTCCCGATAGGGGTGGTCCGGGTTCTGGTACCCGCCTACTACGCGGTCGGGTCGACCAAACTCCCGGTCTGGGCAGCCTTCGGATCCCTCGCGACCACCACGGGTCTGGGCATCTTGCTGGGAACGCGATTCGAGATCGTCGGACTCTGCGTTGCGACCGCGGCGGCCTCGGTGGTCCAAAGCTCGATCTTGGTCCTGTGGTTTCGGAGGCGCGTGCTGAGCAGCCTCGGCACAGTGCCGGACGGCGACGACCTCAGTGTTTGGTCCATCGCGATCCATGCGGTCCGATGTGGGTTGGCCACCATTCCTTGGGTTTTGGTGACGCGTTTGGGCGTAGACCTTCTGGACTGGTACCGCGCCGACGCGCACCTGCGATTCGGCGGACTGCTCGCCCTGGTGGCGGTGGTTGCGGCATTATACCCACTCGCGGCCGGTACTTTGGGTGTCCCGGAAGTGCAGGCTGTGATCCACGCACTCCGGCGGCGAATACGGTGAGAACTTGGCCGGGGGGCGCGCTCGTGCCATTTCGCCCGCATGGATACGCTGACGGACGGAGAAATGGGTCCTGCGGAAGCCTTCGAACGATTGGTGGATGTGATGGAGCGACTCCGATCCGACGACGGCTGTCCTTGGGATCGGGAGCAAACTCTGTCTTCTCTCAAACCGTTCCTACTGGAAGAAACTTACGAGGTCCTCGAAGCCATCGACTCCGAGAACGTAGACGACCATAAGGAAGAACTCGGGGATCTTCTCTTGCAGGTGTTGTTTCAATCGAAGATTCGAGAAGAGGAAGGGTCATTCGATATCGCCGAGGTCGCGCGTGGCATCACCGACAAGTTGATCCGCCGGCACCCGCACGTGTTCGCGGGTGAGAGGCTGGCGAGTTCGGAGGAGGTCGTTCAAAACTGGGAAGACATCAAACGGAACGAGAAGAAGGACCGTGACTCAATCCTGGACGGCGTTCCCGAAGCCCTGGCCGCACTCCTTCGCAGTCAGCGGCTCCAGGAGAAAGCGGCTCGGGCTGGATTCGACTGGGAGCACACCGAGGACGTCTGGCCCAAGGTGGAGGAAGAGATGGAGGAGCTGCGCCAGGCCGAAGCCAGCGGTGACGCGGCATCGGTGGAGCAAGAGGTGGGCGACCTCCTGTTCAGCGTGGTCAATCTCAGCCGACACTTGGGGGTCGATGCGGAGGATGCGTTGCGCAAGAGCTCGCGACGTTTCGAACGGCGGTTCCGCGAGGTGGAACGTCGACTCTCGAAGCGTGGTCGTTCCCCTTCCGAGGCCAGTCTGCAAGAGCTGGACGAGCTCTGGGACGAGGTCAAGTCGGAAGAGTAGGGCCCACTTTCTTGGGATGGAGGCTCGACAAAAGGGCCATTCGTGGCCAGCCTACCCACGGTCTGGCAATGAGTACGATAACATTCCAGTGCACCTCGTGTGATGGCGACTTCGACCTCAAGATCGCGCACTTGGTGGAGCGCCCGAATGCGCTCAAGTGCCCGCACTGCGGGGCCAAGCCAACCCAGCATCGCGCCCACGCCTTCGCCCAGGCGTTGGACGACCTCCTGTCGGCCATGAGCGGCCTCAAGAGCAAGGTCCATTTCGAGCTGAACCTCGACAACGAGGAACTCCCCGCTCCCTATGGAACAGCCGACGACGACCCGGACGATGGTGCTCTCGGCAGCATGGGCGCCGGTGACGAAGCAGACGAGGAGGACGACGACGAGGAGGACGAAGACGAGTTCGAAGATGAGGACGAATTCGAGGACTTCGACGATGACGACGAGGACGACGAGTACGACGACGATGACGAAGGGCTCGACGACGAGGAAGACGACGACGAGACCGACGACGACCGAGAATACTGATGGCCGTGGTCTCCGGTGAGACGACTCCTCGTCGGACCAAGTTGGTCTGTACGATCGGGCCGGCAACCTCCCAGACCGAAACGCAGGTTCAGTTGATTCGTTCGGGGCTCGATGTGGCTCGGCTGAACTTCAGTCACGGAACGCACGAAACGCATCGGGAGGTGTACGATTCGATCCGCCACGCAGAGGCGGAGGTCGGCAAGCCAGTCGCGGTGCTGCAAGACCTTCAGGGACCGAAAATCCGCCTCGGACGACTTGGGCAGGCGGTCACCCTTTCTCCGGGAGACGCGTTGGTGCTGTCCTCGCGAAACGATTTCATTGGCGAGTCGGGACGACTTCCCACGACGTACGAGCGACTGGCTGAAGACGTACGGGTCGGCGAGCCCATCTTGCTGGCCGATGGACGCCTCCATCTCGACATCCAACGGATAGACGGGACCGACGTCCACACCACCGTGAAGGTGGGCGGTGTGGTGTCTTCAGGAAAGGGCATCAACCTGCCCGGAACGCAGATCTCTGTTCCATCCCTGAGCGACAAGGACCTCCGGGACCTGGAGTTCGGTCTGAACCTCGGGGTGGACTACGTGGCGCTGTCTTTTGTCCGCACGCCCCACGACATCTTGATGCTCCGCGAGCAGATGCGAAGGCTCGGGAGGATCGTACCCATTGTTTCGAAGATCGAAAAACCTCAGGCGGTTCAGTATCTCGAGGGGATCGTCGACGAAGGGGATGGCATCATGGTCGCTCGTGGCGACCTCGGGGTCGAGCTGCCCCCGGAGCAGGTGCCGCGGGTTCAGCGCCAGGCCATCAAGCTCGCACGAGGTCGCGCCAAGATCAGCATCGTGGCGACCCAGATGCTCATGTCCATGGTGGAGCACGCGCGACCGACCCATGCGGAAGTGTCGGACGTGGCCAACGCGGTGTTCGACGGGGCTGACGCGGTGATGCTGTCCGACGAGACCGCGATGGGTCAGTATCCGATCCGAACGGTGGAAATCATGGCGGCCCTCGCCCAAGCGGCGGAACGGTCGGCTGACGCACGATCCGCTCCAGAGTTTGTCGATGCCATCCGGAACTCCCACGCCTGGGCCATTTCCCGGGCCGCGGTGGTCACCGCCCAGGAAACGCGAGCTGCGGCCATCGTGAGCTACACGCAGTTCGGGCTCGGGCCGAGACTGATAGGTACCTGGCGCCCTCCGAGCGATATCTTGGGGTGCGGCACCAGTGATGAAGAACTTCGGCGCATGGCCCTTTATTGGGGCGTGCGGGGGGTGAAGATTCCGGTACCCGATTCCATCGAATCATTGGTTGCGTCGGTGGAGCAGGCCGCCCTCGACAGCAAGCTTCTTCAGGAAGGCGATACCGTGATCATCACGAGCAAGATGCCTTTCACCGACGATGAAGTGACCAACATGCTCAAGATTCACGCGATTCGTCGGTTCGGTCGTTCGAACCGGCCCGACACGACAGACCGTGCCGTCGACTGAGGCGGACCTTCATCGAAGGCTGTTCATGGCCCGCCCCAAACGCTCGAGTCCTTCGTCGATGACGGCTTCCGAGACGGCGAAAGACAGGCGAACGTGCTGATCCGAGCCGAAGGGCTCTCCGGGAACCACCACGAGCTTCTCCTGCTTGAGGAGATAGGCGGCAAAGTCCGAGGCGGTGCGAAGACACGTCCCGTCCGGCGTGAACTTCCCGAACAACGCGCTGACCCTCGGGAAGACGTAGAAGGCTCCTCGGGGATCGAAGCACTCGAGGCCGGGAAGGCTGCGCAGGCGGTCCACGACCAACCGACGACGCCGATCGAACGCGTTGCGCATCGATGCGACACAGGCCTGATCTCCCTGGAGTGCCGCCAGAAGACCGTGCTGGCTCGGCGCGGAGGCGTTCGATGTCGACTGGCCCTGGAGCTTGCTCATCTCGGTCACCAGCATGGAAGGTGCGAGCGCCCAGCCGATCCGCACACCGGTCATTGCGAACGCTTTCGAGCCGCCGTTCACGATGATGATTCGGTCCGACAGTTCGGGAGCCACGGCGAGCGGGCTGGCGAAGCGGGCATCTTCGTAGACCAACTGGTCGTAGATCTCGTCGAACATGACCAAGAGATCTTTGTGGGGGCGGACCACTTCGAGAAGGGAACCCAACGCTTCGTTCGAGTAGATTCCTCCGGTGGGATTGGAGGGTGAATTGATGATCACCATCCGGGTTCGGTCGGTCAGAGCAGAGGCGAGCTGGCCGGCAGAGAGAGCAAAGCCGCTGGATTCGTCGGTCGGCACTACGACCGGGACTCCTCCTACGAAGCGGACGATGTCGACGTAGGACAGCCAATGAGGAGCCGGGATGATGACCTCATCTCCCTCCTCCACGGTGCATATCACCGCGTTGAAGATGGCTTGCTTGCCACCCGTGGTGACCACGGTTTGGTCGGGGGTGACGCCGAACTCCCGGTAGCGGTCGGCAATGGCCCTTCGAAGTGGCGCGATCCCGGCCACCGCGGTGTAGCGTGTCTCGCCTCGGTCCAGCGAGCTCTTCATCGCCTCCGCGATGTGCTGCGGCATTGGGAAATCTGGCTCTCCCGCCGTCAGGCTGACCACGTCTTCCCCCGCCGCCTTCATTTCTTGGGCTTGGGCGTTGAGGGCAAGTGTGGCGGATGGGGCGATCCGGTGGAGTCTAGCGGCAAGCCTCATGCCGTCTCGGCATAACACGACGGGGCTCACCCGCAGCGGGTCGGATTGACGTGTTCTCGAAATGGGGGGACAACCCGAAGCCTATGAAGGTTGTGATTCTGGCCGGTGGTCTAGGGACCCGGTTGTCCGAGGAAACGGCGGTTCGACCCAAGCCGATGGTGGAGATCGGTGGCTATCCGATCATGTGGCACATCATGAAGATTTATGCCTCGCATGGCCTCAAAGATTTCATCGTGTGCTGTGGCTACAAGAGTGAAGTCATCAAAGAGTACTTCTCGAACTACTCGATGAGGCTGGCCGACGTCACCATCGACCTCTCGACCAACGATGTCACCTACCACCGGCGAGGAGGCGAGGACTGGCGAGTGACCATGGTGGAAACCGGAATGAACACCCTCACCGGTGGCCGCATCAAACGAGTCCGCGACTACCTCGATGCGGACGAGCCGTTCTGCCTGACCTATGGCGATGGCGTGTCGAATGTGAACGTTGGCGAGCTGGTGGACTTTCACAAGGGCAGTGGCGCCTGGTGCACCCTCACCGCGGTCAAGCCGCCCGGTCGGTTCGGCGCCATCACCCTGCACGCGGACCAGAAACTGATCGACAGCTTTCAAGAGAAGCCCCAAGGCGATGGCAGCTGGATCAACGGCGGTTTCTTTGTCGTGAACCCCAAGGCGATCGACTACATCGAAGGGGACGAGACCACTTGGGAGCGTGAACCCATGGAGACGCTGGCACGAAAAGGACAGCTGGCGGCTTTCCGCCATCCCGGCTTTTGGCAGCCCATGGATACACTCAGGGACAAGGTGTACTTGCAGAAGCTCTGGGATTCCGGTCAGGCTCCGTGGAAGAGCTGGTGAACGCGAACTGGTTCGGCGGTGCGTACGCCGGAAAACGGGTCTTGCTGACCGGACACACCGGTTTCAAGGGTTCATGGCTGGCGGTGTGGCTTCGGTCCCTCGGAGCAGAGGTGTATGGTCTCGCGTTGGAGCCGGACACCGATCCTGCTCTGTTCGACCTGCTGAAGTTACGTGATGACGTGGACCACGCCGTTGTGGACGTCCGTGACCTGGCCTTGGTGAAAGAACGAGTCTCCGCCGTCGAGCCCGAAGTCGTCTTTCACCTGGCCGCCCAGCCACTGGTGCGGCGGAGCTATTCAGATCCCAAGGAGACCTGGGACGTGAACGTCACCGGCACCGTGAATGTGCTGGAGGCCATTCGGTCGACGGATTCGGTGCGCGCAGCCGTCATCGTGACGTCCGACAAGTGCTACGAGAATCGGGAATGGGTCTGGGGCTATCGAGAGACGGACCCGATGGGCGGACACGACCCCTATTCCGCATCCAAAGGAGCCACGGAACTGGTGGTCTCCAGCTACCAGCGGAGCTTCTTCCCGGCGGGACACGCTTGCCGGTTGGCGTCCGCTCGGGCCGGAAACGTCATCGGAGGAGGCGACTGGTCCAAGGACCGGATCGTTCCCGACTTCATGACCACCATCGCGTCAGGTCGAACCTTGGTGCTTCGAAATCCCAAAGCCACGCGGCCGTGGCAGCACGTCTTGGAGCCACTCTCCGGCTATCTTCATCTGGCCGAACGGCTTCTGCGGGAGAACGGTGACCGATACCTTGGCGGATGGAACTTCGGCCCCGCCGACACTTCGGTGACGACGGTGCGGTACCTCGTGGAGCAGATGGTGGCTGCTTGGGGATCCGGAACGGTGGAAGAACGCCCGGATCCGAACGCACCCCATGAAGCAGGACTCCTGAAGCTCGATATCTCGAAAGCCTCGGCCTCTCTCGAGTGGAGAAGCGCCTGGAGCGTGAGGGAAACGGTCCGGAAGACGGTCGATTGGTATCGAGCCCACCTCGAGGGTGCCGACCTCTTGGAGGTCACGCGTTCGCAGATCACGGATTATGCCGGTGCGGCGCGTGACGCCGGGGTCTCTTGGGCACTAGGAGACGGCTGACCGCGCCTGGATGCTGCCCTTTGAAGCCACCGGCGAGCTTCCGAAGAAATGGGTGTCCTGCTCGGCTCGGAGCCGGTCGATGAGCCGCCCCTCGGGGAGACTCACATCATCATAGGTGAGGACTTGGTCCTTCGGCACATCTCGCAGCAACGTGCACCCTTCGGCCAAACCGATAGGGAGCAGGCGCTGGGCGTGGGTCAATTCTCCTTTCTCTGCGAGGCCGTAGGTCTTGTAGTGACCGATGCCGTCCAACACATCGCCGGCCCGAAGGTGGACCTTGGCCGTCGCAACAACGTCCACTCGTGGTGACGCGCCGGCAAGGATCGTGTCGTTGAACAGGACAACCCGGGCCACCGATAGCGGCACCTCGAAGTGGCACAAATGATATGGCGTATAGAAGGAGTAGAGTGGACCTTCTCCCAACTTGTACAAGTTCAGGTAGTGCTTCTGCTTCGGGTCTTCGTGGGTCGCGAAGATGAACACTCCCGGTCCCGGCTTGGCCCCCACGACGTAGTCGACGATGCCGCCCCATTCCCGCAGCTGGTCCACGTCGTAGAGGTGGGTCATCTCATCGACATGGCCTCGGAAGTCGTATCCGAGCATTCCACGCTGGGCCACCGTCAAACCGAAGCCGTTCGCGACGATGGCCTGTTCGAACGACATCTTCGTTCCATCGGCGAAGCTCGTGACCATGTGGGGCTTCTGAAGCCATTTCTTGGCGAATCCGGCCTGGGTGGTCGGGTTTCGGTACGGATCGTGGAGGCCTTTGATGTTGCCCACCAAAAGGGGCTCGAGGCCGATGCTGGTGACGTAGCGATACAGGTTCGCCTCGACACCGGGCTGGTCGCCGTCGCACGCGGTCAGGACGACGCCGGCCGCGTCGGCTCTCCGCTTGAGAATGGACCCCACCGTTCCGTCGAGCTCCGCATTCATGAGTACGACGTGCTTTCGATGTTCCAGGGCATCGAGCACGACGTGCGCGGCGAACTCCACGGTTCCGGTGACCTCGATCAGAGCGTCGAGGCTCTGGGATCGGCAAAGCACCGAGGGGTCATCGGTGATCACGGGCGTGCCGGCCTGTGCGGCGGCGTCCAGAGCCGATGGGCTGTCCACCCGCTTTGGCTCCGGGTAGCCGGCTTCGAGGAACGCCCGCTGTCCGTCGTCTGGTGCTCGACTGTAGATGGCGGACATCACCATTCCCGGTACTGCATTCCGGATCTGGTTGACGATGCCCCGACCCATGAAGCCGGCTCCGATCATGCCGACGCGAACCGGGTTATGCTCGGCTGCGCGGGCTTTGAGGGCGGTATCGATGATGAACATGAGAAACCTCAGCTTTGGTGTAAGGGCCAGGCCGCATCTTTGTCGCTGATGACGGAGACCGGCAAGGGCCATTGAATGGAAAGGGCGGGGTCGTCATAGCGGAGTCCGCCTTCGTTACCGGGGCTATAGAATTCCGTGACTTGGTAGCAGACCTCCGCGTCGTCGGTGAGGGTCTGGTATCCATGGGCGAACAGTTCGGGAACATAAAGGGCGCGGCGGTTCGAGGCGGTGAGTTCCACGCCAAAGTGCTGAAGATATGTCTTCGAGTCAGTGCGTAGATCAATGATGACATCATACACCGCTCCGGAGGTGCAGCGCACGAGTTTGGTTTCCGCCGCCGGTGGATGTTGAAAGTGCATGCCCCGAAGCGTCCCCTTCGTGTGATTGAAGGAAAGGTTGCACTGGGCGACAACCGCCTTGAGGCCGTGCTCGAGGAATTCGCGCTGACAGAAGGTGCGGGCGAAGCCGCCGCGGTGGTCGGTCCGCAGCTCGACGTCGACGATGAAGGCGCCGGCCAGCGGGGTCTCGGTGAACTTCATGGGGCGCCGAAACTCTGCCCTAAGGTTCGCGAGGGCTCAAACCCCGAGCACCTGGTTTTGGACTCGGCTAGGGGGCGCTCGAGGGGTCTCGGGCCCGGATCCACCAAACCAGCGTGTCTCCATAGGTTCGGGAGTCTTCGAGGCTGAGGCCAACTGGGAGCACTGGGGACCGGTCCTGCCGGCGATGCTCCAGAACGAGTTGGCCGGCCGGCGTCAGAAGCCGAGGTGCGTGGTGAAGGACTGGGACCAGCAGGTTCGCGGCTTGGGCGTACGGGGGATCGGCAAAGATGACGTCGAACTGGGCTCGTGTCGTGACCAAGAACGCGATGGCGCTGGCCACGGGGCGCGGATCAATTTCTGCCTCTTGGTCTGTTACCTGGCACCGTTTCAGGTTGGTCTCGAGGGCTGCAAGGCTCCCTTTGGCGCGCTCCACGAAGCGGGCATGCCGTGCTCCGCGGGAGAGGGCCTCCAGACCGAGCCCTCCGGTTCCAGCGAAGAGGTCAAGCACCCGCGCATCGACGAGGTCGGTGCCGAGGACAGAGAAGACGGATTCCTTGACCCGGTCCGCGGTGGGCCGAACGTCCCGCTTCGGGACTTGGAGGTGAAGGCCTCCGAACCGGCCGGCAATGATACGCATCCCGTCCCACGTGGTCAGAGTGACCGGACTTCGAACGGCCTCTCCTGCTGACTGGTGGGTAGGCGCTGGGCCCATTCTGCCCTCACCGAAAGGTCGATTTCGGCCACCGCGACGCCGGGACCGGATGGAATCTGAGCCAGGATCCGGCCGCTGGGATCGACGATCATGCTGTGGCCGTACGTCCGCCGACCCCTCCCGTGGTCCCCGACCTGCGCGGCGGCCACGACGAAGCACTGGTTCTCGATGGCTCGAGCCCGAAGCAGGATCTCCCAATGGAGCTGTCCGGTGGGGACCGTGAAAGCCGAGGGAACCAGCAGGACGTCGGCTTTCGCTCGGGCGTAGGCGCGGTACAGGCTGGGAAAGCGGAGGTCATAGCAGATACTCAGACCAAACCGACCGAGCTCGGTTTCTGCGATGACGCCTTCCGTTCCGGGCTTGGTGCGGGCCGATTCTCGATAGCTGCGGCCGTCGCCCACTTCGGCGTCGAAGAGGTGTATCTTTCGATAGACGGCGCGCGCTGTCCCGTCGGGACCAAAGAGGACCGACGTGTTGTGCAGCCGTTCCGGCTCGTCGCTCGTTTCGGGGATCGAGCCCGCACTCAACGTAATGGACAACTCCCGGGCCCAAGCCCCGAAGCGTTGAAACGTCGGGCCATCCTCGAGGCGCTCTGCGACGGTCTTCTTATCCTCCTCACGTCCGAGGAAGTTGACCGCTTCCGGAAGCGCTACGAAGCGCGCACCGCGGGCTGCGGCCTCTCGGACCTTGGACTCGGCGTCCGCCACCGACGCCACGGGGTCGTTCGTCGTCGTCAGCTGCACGACAGCGGCAAGGTAGCGCATGACCTCAGTTTGCACGGTTGGGCAAACCTTTCCACCCACCTATGGGTGACCGACGCGACCCACTTGGGCGTGGCGCAAAGCGGAGAGAGTCGCTATCCCTCCCGCGATGCCATTCGAGAAGGTCGACCAGGCGATCCCCAATTTCCCCGAATTGGAGAATCGCATCCTCGATCTGTGGGACCGACGGCGCGTGTTCGAGCGCACCCTCGAGATCACCCGGGGCAAGCCCGAGTTCGTCTTCTACGAGGGGCCCCCCACTGCCAACGGCCTTCCGCACAACGGTCACGTTCTCACCCGCGCCATCAAGGACTTGTTCCCGCGTTACATGACCATGCGCGGACATCACGTGGAGCGGCGCGCAGGTTGGGACACCCACGGTCTCCCGGTGGAAGTGGAGGTGGAAAAGGAGCTGGGTATTCGAGGCCGCGAGGCCATTCTCGAATTCGGCGTGGATCGCTTCGCACGAAGATGCATGAACTCCGTGTTTCGATACACCGAAGAGTGGGAGCATCTCACCCGTCGCATCGGTTTTTGGGTCGACCTCAGCGAGGCCTACGTCACCTACCACAAGTCCTACGTCGAATCGGTATGGTGGGCCCTCTCGACCCTGTTCGAGCGAGGGCTCCTGTACAAGGGCAAGAAATCGGTCTGGTGGTGGGCCCAAGGGGGCACGGCGTTGTCGGCGGGGGAAGTCGGAAACGCGTACAAGACCGTGGACGACCCGTCGGTGTTCGTGACGCTTCCGCTGCGGAATGGCGAGGCGTCACTGGTCGTCTGGACCACGACGCCCTGGACCCTCCCCTCAAACATGTTTGCCGCGGTCCACCCGGAGTTCGACTACGCTTACGTCGAGGACGCGGAGAGCGGTGAGGTCCTGATCGTCGCGGATGTCTTGGTCGACGCCCTTTCTCAGTCGCTGGGACGCGAGCTTTCTCGGCTGAAGAGCGTAAAGGGTCAGGCGTTGGTCGGCCTTCGCTATCATCCTCCTTTCGACGCGTTCGTGCGGGATCATCGAGACGACCGCTACTGGCAGGTCGTTGCCGGAAATCGCGGCACCTCGAGCGCTCCTCAGTACTTTGTCACGTTGGACGGTGGCACCGGCATCGTCCACATCGCGCCCGCGTTCGGCGAAGATGACTGGAAGCTCTGGCGCGGCCTTCAGCAGGACGTCGGGGAACTGGACATGTTCTGTGCGGTTCGACCGGATGGCAAGCTCGACCACCGCCTCGCCGACGTCGGGCTCGAGGGGATGTGGGTCAAGGATGCGGACAAGAAGATCACGAAGTACCTGAAGGAGCAGGGTCGTCTCCTCAAGGCGGATGTGTACCGTCATGAGTATCCGTTTTGCTGGAGGTCCGAAAACGATCCTCTGATCCAGTACGTTCGTGATGCGTGGTTCGTTCGAACCACCGATCATATCGACCGGATCATCGAAAACAATCGAGAGGTGATCTGGATGCCGGATCACATCAAGGATGGTCGGATGGGTGACTTCCTGGAGGGCAACGTGGACTGGGCCCTGTCGCGGGAGCGATTCTGGGGCACACCCCTCAATATCTGGGCATGCACCCTCTGCGACCATCGGGTTGCGCCGAAGTCCTGTGACGACATCAAGGCTCGAAACCCGGACGCATTCAACGCATTCGAACGGGCCCAGGCCGAGGATCCATCCCTTTCGGAACATCTCGTGGTCCACAAGCCGTGGATCGACCACGTCGAGTTGCCCTGTCCCCAATGCGGGGGAACGATGAGACGAGAACCGGAAGTCATCGACGTATGGTTTGATTCTGGCTGCATGCCGTTCGCGCAGCTCGGCTATCCGCACAGGCCGGGCAGCAAGGAGGCTTTCGCGCACTCCTTCCCTGCCGACTTCATCAGCGAAGGGGTCGACCAGACCCGTGGTTGGTTCTACTCGCTCATGGCGGTCAACAATTTGGTGTTTCCCGATGCGCCACGTCCTGTTCCATTCAAAAGATGTATCGTTCTCGGGCATGTCTTGGACAAGACCGGAAAGAAGGAGTCGAAGAGCAAAGGGAACTACACACCGCCCGAGATGATCCTCGATGCGGTTCGTCTCGAGTTCGGAGTGCTTTCCGACGAAGCGATGAAGAAGGCGAAGGTCACCCCCAAGAAGGGTCGTGCACTCATCGCACAGGACGACTACGAGGGCATGGACCTCCGGCAAGATACCAAGGTCCAGGCCCGAGGTCCCTCGGAGGCCGCCCGTACCCTGGTGGTCCAAGCGGAAAGGCGTCTTCCGCGCCGGGTCGTGGCGCTTCATGCCGATGACCGTCACGCGCTCGGGTTGCGGGCATGTCCCCCAGACATCAAGCCGGCTCTGGTGCCCAGCCTGCAGAAGGATCAGCGGTTGGCCCTCGCGTTGGAGGAGGTTCCGGCACCGGGGGCCGATGCCTTTCGTTGGTTCTTCTACGCTTCGAATCCCCCCTGGAACTCGACCCGCCACGCGCTGACGAATGTACGAACCCAGCAGAAGGAACTGCCGATCAAGCTGCGGAACGTCTACTCGTTCTTCGTCACGTACGCGAACATCGATCGGTTCGATCCGGTGAAGGACGAGTCGTCACGCCGACCAGCGCCGAAGCGCGCCCTTCTCGACCGCTGGATCCTGTCGGAGCTCGAGATGACCAAGCGCGAAGTGGTGGAGCACATGGACCAGTTCCGGTCCTACGAAGCGACCCAGGTTCTTCATCGCTTCGTGGAGGGCCTCTCGAACTGGTACGTCCGCCGGTCCCGGGACCGGTTTTGGGCGGCCGGGCGCGAGCAGGACAAGCTGGACGCACTTTGGACGCTGTACCAGTGCCTCCATGACAGCAGTCTGCTTCTCGCGCCCTTTCTCCCGTTTGGCGCCGAGGACATGTATCAAAACCTGGTAGTCGGTCCGTATCGGCAGGCGGAGATCCCAGACTCGGTCCATCTGCGCCTCTATCCGACCGGGGATGTCCGACAGGTCGACGAGTCGCTGTCGGCGGATATGGCGGACGTCCGGGCGCTCGTTTCACTCGGGCTGCAAGTGCGGGCGACCCACAAACTCAAGACGCGCCAAATGCTGAGGGAGGCCAAGATCGTCCTGGCACGTCCAGAGCGATGGGAGTCGCTACGGGCATACGAGGACATCATGAAGGACGAGTTGAACGTTCGTGAGCTCAGTTTCCTCCAGGAAGCGGATGCCTTCGTGTCCTACCGGGTGAAGCCGAACTTCAAGACCCTCGGAAAACGCCTCGGAGCGCGGATGAAGGCGGCCCAGGCCGTTCTCGCCGGCCTCGAACCGAGCGCCGTGGTGCATCGGCTGGAGTCTGGTGAAGCGGTCGAACTGGATCTGGATGGGGACACCGTGCGCCTGGGGCCCGACGACGTCGTCACATCTCTCGAGGCGAAGGAGGGGTTCGCGGCGGCTGGAGACCAGACCGGCGTCGTGGTGTTGGACACCACCCTCGATGAAGCGCTCCTGGATGAGGGTCGCTTTCGGGAACTCCTCGCGAAGGTCCAGTCCCGCCGAAAGGAACTCCAGCTCGACTTCACCGACCGCATTGTCCTCCATGTGTACGGAAGTGAGCGCATCCTCGACGTGTGTCGTGACCGCAGCGAAACGCTTCAACGGGAAACGCTCACGGTCCAGCTGTCCCTCGAACCCCTGACGAGCAAGCTTCGAGAGAAGCTGAAGGAAGCGTCCCTCGAGACCACGCAGGTGGATGGTGAACCGGTCGTATTGCGCGTGGAGCGGGCCTGACGCCTGATGGCAACGCGCTGGATCGAAGAAGAAAGCCCCGCTCCACGCACAGGCGAAGAGCGGGGCCGGTGAACGAGCCATCCAATCTCTCGGACACCGACAGCGTACCTGCGTTCTTCCGCAAAGAAAAGCATTCGCCCGTCACTCGTCGCGCCAGATGACCTTTTCTTCCACCGGTCTTCGCTGACCGTCGGGCCAATCGGTCCCCGGATAGCCGAGAAAGAAGAATCCCAGGCATCGCGAAGGCGGTGTCAGTCCGAGAAAGCGCGCCATGCTTGGTGCGAATGCTTTCTTCCCGCTGCTCCAGAACGCGGCCAATCCATGACTGCGCGCAACGAGATGCATGTTCTGAACGGCCATCGCGACCGAAGCGATTTCTTCGTGCTCCACGATGTTCGCGCCAGAGGAGGGCGCGCACACGATGGCGAGGCAGACCGGAGCCGTCATGACTTTGGTGATGAGCTTCGCGCGACGGGGGTCGTCGGCCGCCATGCAGTCCGGTTCGGCCGTCGCGGCGCAGAGGGCCTCGCCCAGAGCGCGTCGCCCTTCGCCTCGGAAGCCTATGAAGCGCCAAGGCTCGGTGAGCCCGTGGGATGGCGCCCAGTTCCCCGCCTCCAGAATATTTTGCAAGACGTCCTCGGGTATCGGGTCTGGCTTCATGGACTCTGGTTTGATGGAGCGCCGAAGGCGCACAGCGTCGAACACCTGCATCGAGGGAAGCGTACGGCATTTCCCGCTTGTCAGTGCGACCAAAAAGGCGCATACACCCGTCCCAGTACACCTCTGTTCTGGGCCACCGAGTTCAGATGCGGAAGGTGGGGGCCGTAAGGTCTCCACCTTTTTTCGTTTCTGGAGCCGTCGGTCATTGGGGCCCGCGGAGACAATGGGATGAGCGGGACGAGCCAAGCAGCAGCCACACGGAAGCGGATCATCGAACTCGTGGAGCCGGTCCTTTCTTCGGACCAATACGAGTTGGTGGAAGTGGATGTGGTCGTGGAACGTGGTCAGTTCGTGGTGCGTTTGTTCATCGACACGGTGCCGCCCGGGACACCGGAGAAGGGTGTGTCGGTGGATGATTGCCGCCGTGTCAGTAAGGTCGTGGGAGACCTGCTGGATGTCGAAGATGTGGTCTCCGGCAAATACAATCTGGAGGTGTCTTCTCCCGGACTCTTTCGTCCTCTGACCAAGTCGGCGCACTTCGAACGCTCCATCGGCCAACGGGTCAAAGTGAAGACCTACGAGAAGAGAGACGGCCGACGGGTTTACACGGGAGTCCTGGAGGAGATGAAGCACACGTGCATCACCGTGCAGGTAGACGATGGTCAACGGTTTGACATCAACCTGTCGGAGATCGCGAAAGCGAACCTCGAGCCAGAGCTGGAGTTTTGAGCCCCGAGATGGGGCAGGTGAGTCGGATGAGCATGGATATCGAAAACCTCAACACCATCATGAGTCAGGTGGCTCAGGACAAAGGAATCTCGAGGGAGATCCTCGTCGAGGCCCTGGAGGCCGCCATGCTGACCGCAGCCCGCAAGGTGTTTGGCATGGAGCGAGACATCGAGGCGCAGTTCAACGAAGAGACGGGCGACGTCGAGCTCTTCGAGTTCCGCACCGTGGTCGACGAGATCCAAGAACCGTCCACCGAGATCACGCACGAGGAGGCGCTCGATCTGGACCCCGACTGTCAGGTCGGAGACTCCTTGGGCCTCAAGATAGAGAAGGGCGACCTCGGTCGCATTGCAGCGCAAACCGCCAAGCAGGTCATCATTCAGCGGGTCCGCGAGGCGGAGCGCGAGAACATCTTCAACGAGTACAAGGACCGCATCACCGACCTCGCGACCGGCATCGTTCGGCGTTTCGAACGAGGGAACATCAT
Source organism: Myxococcota bacterium (assembly GCA_050331295.1). GTDB lineage: Bacteria > Myxococcota > Kuafuiibacteriia > Kuafuiibacteriales > Kuafuiibacteriaceae > Kuafuiihalomonas. The sequence continues at coordinate 213,562 of JBHJGZ010000004.1, forward strand.
CGTCGACCTGGGACGAGCCGAAGCGGTGCTTCCGGTCCGGGAGCAGTGCAACCGGGAGTTCTATCGGGTCGGAGACCGCATCCAGGCCTATGTCCTCGACGTGAACAAACAGGCCCGCGGCTCCCAAATCGTTCTCTCCCGCGCATCGCCGGGGCTCCTGATCAAGCTGTTCGAAATGGAAGTTCCGGAGATCTATGAAGGCATCGTGAAAATCGAAGCCGCTGCGCGGGAGCCCGGTGCCCGGTCGAAAATCGCGGTTTCGTCCAGCGATCGAGACGTGGATCCGGTCGGAGCTTGCGTTGGTATGAAGGGCTCCCGGGTCCAGGCCGTGGTTCAAGAGTTGCGAGGCGAGAAGGTCGACATCGTCCCCTATGATGAGGATACCGCCCGCTTTGTCTGCAATGCGCTGGCTCCGGCCGAAGTGAGTCGAGTGCTGGTGGACGAAGCCAATCACGCGATGGAGCTCATCGTTCCGGACGACCAGCTTTCGCTGGCCATCGGCCGTCGGGGACAGAACGTCCGCCTGGCCTCTCAGCTCACTGGATGGCGGTTGGACATCATTTCGGAATCGAAGGTCCGGGAGGTCAAGGACCGGGCGTTCGACAGCTTGGGGCGCCTCAAGGGAGCCAACGACATCCACATGCAGACCCTCTACAACTACGGGTTGCGGTGCGCCCAAGACGTGCTGGAGGCGGACCCAGAGTTCCTGGCCAAGATTCCCGGCATTGGCGAAGACTTTGCCGCGCAGCTCCGGGAGGACGCCCAACGGGTGGTCAAGGAGGAAGCCCAGGAGCAGGCCCAAAGCAAGCGGGACCAGGAGCTCAAGGCACGGGACGAAGCCCGGTCCATGTTCGACGAGATGGATTGGCGAAAGACTTTGATGCCCGAATCGGAACGCATGCGGAGGATCCGAGGCGTCGGGCCGGAAACGGTGTCCAAACTCGAATTGGCTCGGGTCCATTTCCCGGAGGACCTCGCTCAAATCCTCGACCTGCCCATGGTAGCCGATCGGTCCGGCATCGAGCTGGCTCGTTTGGACCAGCTGCGGTACGCGGCTCAGGTCTTTTTGAAGCGAGAGCGAGCGGGCGAGGCGCTCTCGGAGGCGAGCGACGAAGACCCGCCCGAGGACGGCTATCAGCCATCCGAACTCCTTCGCGATGACGAAGCGACGGCCGAAGAGGAAGCGACCGCCTGAACTCGGCGCGGAACGACCGAAGGGAGGACGGGGTCGAGTGATGGTGCACGCAGACGGAACGGTGGAGGTCTCCCCGGAAGCAGTGAGGCAATGCGCCATCACCCGGCACCGGGCTCGGAAGTCATCTCTTCTTCGCCTGGCCCTGGATCCTTCGGGACGACCCTTTGTAGACGTCATGGCGAAGGCGCCGGGTCGAGGGGTCTACGTTTCTCCCGACCGCGAGGTCTTGCGGGCGGCCCTTACCCCAAAGGGTCTTCACCGACTATTTCAGCGGAAATCGGTGATGGCTCCGAACCCCGAATCAGTGCTGGACGAAACGGCGTCTCGTCTTCGAGAACGGGTACTCGACCACCTGGCGTTGGCGCGCCGGGCAGGTTGCTTGGCCGTCGGGGTGGAGGAATGTATCGAGCGTCTCGCTCGTTGTCCCTCATCCCTGGTGGTATTGGCGGAGGACGTGAGCGAGCGGTCGGCCGGTCGCATCGCGGCCGCCGTCGGAAAAGCCGGGTCCGATGCGGGCCTCCTTCGGTTCGGCCGCAAAGCCGAGATCGGGGCGCGCATCGGGTGCGGAGAGGTCGGGGCGGTCGCCGTGGCGCCGTCCGTTTTCCATGACAGGTTGCGGATCGACTGGGAGCGTCATCGACGGTTGACCAGTGACTGCGGCTGGCAGGAGGGGGCAGGGACGACGGCGTCCTGAGGACAAAACACCGGTATGGGGAAGAAACGGATATTCGAGCTGGCCAAAGAACTTGGCTATCAAAACCGTGACCTGATCGACCAGCTTCAGAAGCTCGGGTTCGACGTGAAGTCGCATTCGTCGACCATCGAAGAGGACGAAGTGCGTACCGCTCTGTCCAGGGCCGAAGAAGACCGGAAAGCTCGTACCGATGAGCGGCGCGTGAGCCGCACCGTGATCCGCCGCCGATCCAAAGAGACCTCGGGCCGGGAAGGCAGCCGCTCGGAAGGCGGTGGAGCCACGACGGTCGTCCGTCGCGCAAGGACTGCTGCGCCGGCGGCTGACTCAAACGGGGCGGACCGACCTTCGGTGGCCCGTCCGACACCAGAGGAGTCTCAGCCGGCGCGACCCAAGGTCGAGACGAGGCGAAGACAAGCAGAGGATCCGCCCGCTTCCTCGCCCTCCGCCGAGGCTCGGGCGGCTCGCCCATCGCCTGAGCCGCAAGAGGCGCCGGCTGCGAAAGAGCGGGAGCCCGCCCCGAAGACCGAGGCGAAGGCCCCCGCAGCGCCAGCGGATGCGTCCAAAGAGCCGGCGCCGCCGCAGACAGGGACCGGCGCCGACCCTTCTTCTTTGCCCGAAGCGGATCGTCCGGAGCCTCCCCGAACGAGCGACGAGACGATTGCGGCCTCGGTCCAACCAGGTGCGACGTCCACCGAAACTTCTCGTGAAGCGCTTTCTGCTTCGGAGGCCGAAGAGACGCCGGCCCCATCGGGTTCGGCACCGACATCGACGGCTCAGACGCCCGCCGTCGGTCGAATCGACGAGGCGGTAAAGGGTTCGGGCGTCGACGCCCGGAAGACCGTCGAGTCTACGACCGCAGGGACGGAGCAAGAACCCGCCGCAGCGGCTTCCGCGGTTCCAGAGGCCGAGACTCCGGCCGTCCCACCAAGCGTCGAGGCCGACGACCAACGCCACGTCACCGCTGAAGAGACCCGCGCAGTTGACGGTGAACCCACCGAGGGGCGTACGACGCCATCGGCCGAGGCGACCGGATCATCGACGGCATCGTCGGCGGTCGGCAACGATAAGGCGGCGGTCGACCGTCCGGAGACGGACTCAACGGCAGCACCGGATGAGCGCCCCCAGGCCCGCGCCGGCGCCGAGGATGAAGAGGAAGAGGAGCGGGCTCGTCGCGACGCGCGCTCGGCCCGTCCGGACCGGCGGGCGCGGGATGAGTATCTCGACGAGGACGACGAAAAGCCGGATTTCGAGGACTTCGGGTTCGACGAATTCGATTTCGGAGAGCGGCCCGAAGACGAAAAGGGGGCGCGTGTCGCGCCGCCCCCGCCGTCGTCTCCTGCAGTCAATCCCCAGAAGCAGGCCGAAACCGAGACGCGGGTGGTCCGGCGTATCGACCCCAACGTTCTCAAAGCTCGCTTGAAGCAGTCCAAGCGTCCCGACCCACCCAAGGAGTGGGGCAAGGAGCCAGTGCCGGCCTCGCCGGTGACCGAGTTGGTGGTTCGCACGGACTCGACCGGCAAGCGCAAAGAACTGGTAGACGTTCGCAAGGAAGCGGCGAAGGGGAAACGGGGCAACGCGCGGCGGAAGGAGGAGATGTCGGCCAAAGATCTCCTCGAACATCGCCGAGGTCAGGTCTACTATCCGGCGCCCAACCGTAAGCGGCCCACCAAGAAGCGTCCGAAGCAGAGGCAAGAGTCCGTGCAGCCCCTCGTGAAGCAGCCGATCAGCATCGGCGAGACCATTACCGTCAACGACCTCTCGCAGCAGATGAGCGTCAAGGCGACCCAGATCATCCAGTGGCTGATGCGCCAAGGGGTGATGGCCGGCATCAACCAGCCCATCGACCACGATACCGCTGCCATGGTGGCCATGGAAATGGGGTACGAAGTGCAGTCCCTGCGTTTCGTAGAAGAAGAGCACCTGGCCGGACCGTCGGCCGACGACGCGGCGCAGCAGGACGAGAACGCACAATCGAGAGCGCCGGTGGTCACGGTCATGGGGCACGTCGACCATGGAAAGACGTCACTGTTGGACCGGATCCGGAAGGCGAACGTGGCGGCGGGCGAAGCCGGCGGCATCACCCAACGGATCGCGGGCTACCAGGTCGGTACTTCCAATGGAGACGTGACGTTCCTGGACACGCCGGGACACGCGGCGTTCTCGCAAATGCGGGCGCGGGGCGCCAACGTCACGGACATCATCATCTTGGTGGTGGCCGCGGACGATGGAGTGATGCCGCAGACCCGTGAAGCGATCGAACACGCGCGGTCGGCCAACGTTCCCCTGATCGTGGCCGTCAACAAGATCGACAAACCGGATGCAAACCCGGACCGGGTTCTTCAGCAGCTGGCCGACCATCAAATCCTCGTCGAGGAATGGGGTGGAGACGTATTGATGCGCAAGATCTCCGCCAAGACCGGGGAAGGCATCGAAGAGCTTCTGGAGCAACTCGCCCTGCAGTCGGAGATCATGGAGCTCAAGGCGAATCCAGACGTTCCGGCCGTGGGTGCGGTGATCGAAGGCCACATCCACAAGGGGCGGGGCCCCGTGGCCACCGTGCTCATCCAGGAGGGTACGCTGCGCAAGGGCGATATCGTAGTGGCGGGAGAATGCCTCGGTAAGGTCCGCGCGATGATGACGGACGGCGGCAAGACCGTGAAAGAAGCTGGCCCGTCGATGCCCGTGGAAATCCTAGGGCTCGATGGCGTGCCGAACCCCGGCGATGAACTCCGCGTCGCCCAAGACAACGCGGCAGCGAAAGAACTCGTGGCCCACCGACGGGAACGGAGGCGGGCGGCCGAGCTCGGCGGCACGTCGAAGGTCTCTCTTCAGGACCTTTTCGCCCGGGCGAGCGCGGGCGAACAGAAGGAGCTCAAGGTGGTGGTCAAGGCGGACGTACAGGGCTCGGTCGAAGCCTTGAAGGATGCCTTGACGGGGCTTTCTACCCAGAAAGTCAGGGTCTCCGTGATAAGCGGTGCCGTCGGAGCGGTGACCGAGTCGGATGTCGAATTCGCGCTGGCCTCGGAAGCCATCATCATCGGGTTCGGAGTTCGACCCGACACCAAGGCGTTGAAGGCGGCGCGTTCCAGCGGCGTGGACATCCGTACCTACAACATCATCTACGAAGCGGTGGACGAGGTGAAGCTCGCCATGCGCGGTCTGTTGGCGCCGGTGGAGAAGGAGAAGTACCTCGGACGGGCCGAGGTACGGCAAACGTTCAATGTTCCCAAGGTCGGTGTGGTCGCAGGCTGCGCAGTGGTCGACGGCATCATCACCCGGAATGCCAACGTTCGTCTCTTGCGGGACAGCCGGCCCATCTACGATGGCCGACTCGCGAGCCTGAAGCGCTTCAAGGACGACGTGCGCGAGGTCCGGGAAGGCTTCGAATGCGGCATGGGCATCGAACGCTTCAACGACATCAAGGAAGGGGACATCATCGAGGCCTATGAGATGGTGATGACGGAGGCTGCCCTGGACGAGCCGGTCGGCGAAGGCGAGGGCACCGAGGCTCGGCCTTAGAGCTTTGTCTCCATGGTGGTCGGGGTGCTCAAGATGACCCTGGGAATCGAGGGAGCCTATTCCCTAAAGGAGAAACGGGGTGTGGTCCGGCGAGTGCTCAGCCGCTTGAAAAACCGTTTCGATGTTGCTGCGGCGGAGGTCGGAGACCTCGACCTCTACAATCGTGCGACGTTGGGCGTCGTCGCGGTTTCCAACGATGCATCCCTCGTCAATTCGGTGCTGGACCAGGTCGTCGATGCGACCGAAAGCATCGGGGCCGGGATGGCCGACCTTCTCGATACTCAGTTGGAAATCCTTCATCTGTAAAATTCCAAACCATACGTTGCTTCCGGAAGCCGGTTCCGTTGAGGCTCGAGATAGCAACGGTCGCGCAACCCCAATGCCAGGAAAAAGACGAACCCGCAGCGGAGGACACCGAACCCAACAGGTGGGCGATCAGATCCAGGCGGCACTGGGTGCCATGCTTCGTGATGGGGTCGTGAAGGACCCGCGCCTGGCTTCCGGATTGGTCACGGTTACCGCCGTCGAAATGTCACCTGACCTCAAGCAGGCCAAAGTGTACGTATCCGTCTTTGGCAACCGTGGACCCACGGCGGTGGCCGGGCGAAATGCGCTCATCGGCGATGAGGTCGAGGCGGAGGACGCGGCCTCTACCGTCTTGGAAGGGCTACGTTCGGCCGTCGGTGTCTTCAAGCGCGGCATCGCCGATCGTCTGCAGCTTCGGTTCACGCCCAATCTGTTGTTCTTCGAGGACGCGAGCATCGCGTACGGCTCGCGGATGGAGAGCATCATTCGAGACGTCCGCGCCGATGATGAGGCGCTGGATGATTCGAAAGGCGGCAAGTCCTCGTGAGCGTGGTTGCAGCCCTCGCGCTGGTTGCCACGAGTCACGCGGCCCACCAGCAGTTCCGACTGGACCAGAGCGTGGTGCGGGCCGACGTCTCGATTTTTTCGGACGAGCTCATCCTGGGGGGAGTGTTCGGTCCCACCGCGGTTCAGGTCACCGCCACGCACCCGCGCTTGTTCGCTCGTTTGGCATGGAGCCCACGATTTGCGGTGGAAGCCGAGTTGCCCATCGCGGTGGCCTCGTTCGACGACACCGGCACATCGCGGGTGGGCAATCTCTCCTTTGCGTTCCTTGGCCGTACCAACTTGAATCCAGAGACCCTGGCCGAGGTTGGATTGGGTGTGGCGGTCCCGACGGCAACAGCCGATACCTTGGTCGATCCGTTCGCGCTGCAGGTGGCGACCCTCATGGATGGTTTTGATCCGAGGTATCGGTGGGCACTGGAAACCGTTTCGGTCTTCGTTCCGATCCGTTTCGAATTCGCCTCGGATGATCCCCTTTACTTCTTGCTGGAAGGTCTGCCGGTCGTGGGCTTTCCGACCCAGAGCGGTCGAGATGTCTCAGCCGCCTTGACGGCTCGGGCGGCGGGTGGAGTCCGAGCCCGGCCGGTTGACTTCGCAGTTGGTTTTGGCGCTTCGCTGCTGCTCGGCGATGATTTCAACGCGGAAGGACAGCTGTATGTCGAGCCTCGGGTGGAAGTGGCCCTGCCGGTGGGTCGGCACGAAGCGTTTGTCGATGCGAGTCTACGCATTCACATCGACGAGCCGGCCGGCTTTTCGTTCGACGACGGCGGTGTGTATCGCGTGAAGGCGGGTGGCGGCATGCGCTTCGACTTGATCCGCTGAGGCGCGGGCATGACGGTCAGCCGGAGGACGATGTGAGCCGAACGCCGGACGGACGCCCCGAAGGCTTTCTTCTGATCGACAAGCCCCGGGGACTCACCAGCCACGACGTGGTGAAGTGCGTTCGTCGGCGTCTGGCGGTCCGGCAGGTGGGTCACTCCGGGACCTTGGACCCCATGGCCACCGGGCTGCTGGTTCTGGGGGTTGGTCGGGCGACCCGCCTTCTGCGGTTCGTGGAGTCTCAGCGAAAGAGCTACCGCGCTTCGGTCGTCCTAGGGGTCGCGACCAGCACCGAAGACGCCGAGGGAACGGTGGTGGAGCGGACAAAGGTGGAAGTGGGTCTTACCGCCGTGCGTGAGGCTGCGGCCGGTTTGGTGGGAGCGATCGAACAGCGAGTTCCTGCGTACTCCGCGGTTCGAGTGGACGGCGAACGCCTTCACCGTCGGGTGCGGAGAGGAGAATCCGTGGAGCGTCCCGTACGGCGGGTTCGGGTTCATCGATTCGAGGTCTTGGGCCTTCTGCAAGCGGAACCCGGCCTCGCGGAGGTCGACATCGACGTCGAGGTGTCGAAAGGAACGTACGTTCGGACCCTCGGGGTAGAGCTCGGGCGGAGGTTGGGAGCTCCCGCCCATCTGGCCGCCCTGCGGAGGACCTCCGTGGGGCTCCACCGGGTGGAAGCTGCGACGAACCTCGACGATGTTGGACCGGAAGCGGTTGTGGAGATGGCCGTGGGACTGGCGGGCATGCCCGCGTGGACCCTGGACGCGAACTCGGCCGCATCGGTGCTGCACGGCCGGCCGCTCACCGCGCCAGTGGTGCGACGGCATCTGAAAGAGGCCGCCGGCACGTTGACCGCGGAGTCGCGCGAGCCCCGAGACGGGCCGGGGCTCGATGAGCCGATGGGCCCGGTGGCCTTGTTGGACGCCTCGGGAACCGTGTTGGCGGTGGGCGAGGTGACCCTAGGTATTAACCCGAGCTGCGATGCGCCGGCCAAGGATGGAGCGTTTCGGTATCTTTGCGTGCTGGGGTCTCCGGAAGGCGTGTCCAGTTGACAGGTCCTTGGGGGCTTGAATAGCGTCCGGCGCCTTAATTTGCGAAGAGAGAAGATCCGATGTCCTTGCTGTCCGAACGAAAAAAATCTGTGATCGATAAATTCGGTCGCGCCCCTGGAGATACCGGGAGCCCGGAGGTGCAGATTGCACTTCTGACCGAAAGAATAAACGAGTTGCAAAAGCACTTTCAAGCACACCACAAGGATCACCATAGTCGACGTGGCTTGTTGCAGATGGTGGGCCGCCGGCGCCGGCTTCTGGATTATCTGAAGGGCCGGAGCGAAACCCGCTACACAACCCTCATCGGGGAGCTGGGACTTCGTAAGTAACTGCAGTGACTGGGGAAGTGGGTTCTGAGCGAAGGCTGCGACGCGGGCTAGACCTGGGGGTCTCAATGCCTGATGATGCCTTCGCCGTGGGTTGGTCGAGCAATGGGCCGAGCGGTTTTGAAGCCTTGAGCGTCTTCTGACGAGCCATCCGAACCGCTTTTTTGCTTTCCGCCGTTCGGCCCATTGCTCGATCACCCGACGGCCTCCTTCCCCCAAAACCTACGCGAACAGGGTCATGCCCAGCACCCTGCGGCGCGCCAGCGAGCTTCCGCGGTCGGAATCCTGCGGCGGGGGCAAGGAGGACCAACGATGACCCATATCAAACGTACCGTTACCGTGGAGGACAAGACCTTCACCTTTTCCATCGGACATATCGCCAAGCAGGCCCATGGCTCCACCATGGTGTATTTCGGCGACTCGGCGGTGCTCTGCACCGTGTGCTCCGCCAAAGAGCCGCGCCCAGGATTGGATTTTCTTCCTCTCACGGTGGACTACATCGAGCGAACCTTCGCGGCCGGTAAGATTCCTGGTGGTTTTTACAAGAGAGAGGGACGGCCTCGTGATCACGAAACGCTCACCTCTCGGATTATCGATCGGTCGATTCGGCCGATGTTGCCGAAGACATGGCGTTGCGAAACCCAAATCATTTCCACTGTCTTCAGCTATGACCCCGACTTTCCGACCGACGTTTCGGCCTTGAACGGGACATCCCTCGCTCTCAGCATTTCAGATGTTCCATTCAATGGTCCCATCGGAGCGGTGCGGGTGGGGCAGGTGGAAGGCAAGCTGGTCGCCAATCCCAGCAGTGCAGAGCGTGCGATTTCTTCCCTCGACCTCTTCGTCGCGTGCTCGTCCTCCGCCATCGTCATGGTCGAGGGCGGCGGCGACGAGGTCTCGGAAGGAACGGTGGTGGACGCGCTTCTGTTCGCCTATGAGTCGGTTCAGCCTCTGATCCGATTCCAGCAGGACCTTCAGCGGGAGCTTGGCGCCACCAAGCGGGACGTGCCCCCGGAAGAAAAGGACGAGGTCTTGGAGCGCCGCGTCCACGAGCTCGCGGCCCCAACCCTGGCCGAGGCCGTTGTGGTCCCGGAGAAGCACGCACGGTACGACGCCATCGACGCGTCCAAGAAGTCGGCGCTCGAGGCGCTTCAGGCGGAGCTCGGCGCCGAGGCATTCGCCGAAAAGGAGAAGCTGGCCAAGGGCGCGTTCGAAAAGCTGAAGTACGACCTGGTGCGAAAGAAGATCGTTCACGAGCAGAAGCGCATCGACGGTCGAGGGCACGCCGATGTTCGACCCATCTCGTGCGAAGTCGGAATCTTGGAGCGCGTCCACGGTTCCGCGGTCTTCCAGCGGGGCGAGACCCAAGCCGTCGTGACGGCCACCTTGGGCACCAGCGCCGATGAGCAGAAGCTCGACACCCTCGAAGGTTTTTCGTTCAAGCGGTTCCTGCTTCACTACAACTTTCCTCCGTACAGCGTGGGTGAGGTGAAGTTTTTGCGGTCCCCGGGACGGCGCGAGATCGGCCACGGCGCCTTGGCGGAAAGGGCGGTCGAGCGCTTGGTGCCGGACCAGGATCTGTTCTCGTACACCGTGCGGATCGTCTCTGAGATCACCGAGTCCAACGGATCGTCATCGATGGCGACGGTCTGTGGTGCGACGCTGTCCATGCTGGACGCCGGGGTTCCGATGAAGGCCATGGCGGCGGGCATCGCGATGGGGCTCATCGAACAGGACGGCAAGATAGCGGTCCTCTCCGATATCCTCGGAGATGAAGATCACCTGGGAGACATGGACTTCAAGGTGTGCGGCACCAACGATGGCATCACTGCGGTTCAGATGGACATCAAGCTCACCGGAGTCAGCCGCGAGACCCTCGAACTCGCCCTGAATCAGGCGCGGGAGGGGCGCATCCATATCCTGAACGAGATGCGCAAGGTCATCGACGCGCCCCGTCCGGACATCAGCCGATGGGCTCCGCGGATCACGAAGATCAAGATCAAGCAGGATCGGATCAAGGACGTCATCGGGCCCGGCGGCAAGGTGGTGAAGGACATCGTGGCCAAGACCAACGTGTCCATCGATATCGGCGATGACGGCACCATCAGCTTGGCCTCGTCCAACGCCGACATGGTGGATAAGGCCATGAAGATGATCAAAGACATCACCCGAGAGCCGGAGATCGGAAAGATCTATCTCGGGAACGTGCGGAAGGTGACCGACTTTGGCGCGTTCGTCGAAATCTTCCCGGGGACTGACGGCCTCGTGCACATCAGCGACCTGGCGGAAAAGCGGGTCAACAAGGTGGAGGACATCATCCGAGAAGGGGACGAGGTGCTCGTGAAGGTCACCAGCATCGACCGTCAGGGAAAGATTCGGCTTTCGCGCAAAGAGGCCTTGGGTCAGGCGATTTCGGACTGATGGCAACGGTGATGGTACGGGTTCGCCCGCTTCCCGGACGACCGATGTTGGGCCTTCCTGCCTACGCAACGGAGGGCTCGGCGGGGCTCGACCTCCCCGCCGCCGAGGAAGTGACGCTCCGCCCCGGCGGGTTCGGTGCCGTGGGCACGGGAATCGCGCTGGAGCTACCCAGCGGATTCGAAGGTCAAGTTCGGCCGCGGTCGGGTCTGGCGGCCCGACACGGAGTCACCGTGTTGAATGCGCCCGGGACCATCGACGCCGACTATCGGGGCGAAGTGAAGGTCATCCTGATCAATCACGGTTCCGAGGCCTTCGTCATCAGACCCGGCGACCGCATCGCTCAGCTGGTGGTTGCGCGGGTGTCCAGAGTCGAGCTCACCCTGGTCACGTCCTTACCGGAGACGGCTCGCGGTCCCGGCGGCTTCGGTCACACCGGCCGCTGATCACCGCTAGGACCCTCCGAGAACCCGCCGAAACGTGTCGTGGATCCGCCGTCGAGCTTCGTCGAGGCTCAGTTCGACGCGAAGCCGGTGGAAATCCACGTCGGAGAGCCGCCGCCAGTTCTGAACGGTTCGCAGGTGGTCGAACGCTTCGATCAACGCCTCCGCCTCCTGAAGCTCCAGCCGACCGAGGCCCGCCAGGCGGCGAAGAGCGCCGCGGGTCGAAGGAACAGAACGTCCTCGCGCTTGGAGCTGGAGGTACTGCACGACGAATTGGAGTTCCACCAACCCACCTCGGCCCAGCTTGATATCGTCATCCGCCACGCCTTGTTCGCGTGCCAGACGCTCCTTCATGCGTCGGATGGCGTGAGGGTCCGGGGGGCCACCTTGGTGTTGCGCTTCGTACAAGGCGTCCTGCACGTCAGGCGAGGTGGCGAACAGGGGCCGACTCCGGACGAGCGCCTGGCGTTCCCAAAGTTGCGCCCGTTCCCGATGGTACTGCCGAAACGCCCCGAGAGTCGTGACCAGGGTGCCCTGATTTCCGGATGGTCGAAGACGAGTGTCGACCTGATAGAGCACGCCTCCGGCGAGGGGCGTCGCGAGGAGTGCGATGCACCTTTGAACGACGCGGGTGAAGAACTCATGGGTCGAGATCGAGTCTCTTCGTCCTCCCTCCGTGTGACCGGAACCCGTGATCAGCGCACTCAGGTCCAGGTCGGTCTTGTAGCTCATCTCGCCCGCGCCCATGGAACCTCCCGCCACCAGGGTGAGGGATGCGCCGGGCGGAGGCGGGCCATACCGCTGCGCAATGTCCTGCCTCGCGGATTCCAGAGCAGCTTCGAGAATGATCTCCGCCAAACTCGTCAGGTGTTCTTCCACTTGAACCACCGTCAATTCACCGGCGAGGTCGGCCACTGCACACCGGAGCACCTCTTCCTGCTTGAGCTCGACCATGGCATCGAGGCGGTCTTCCGGGTCCGGGTTGGCTTCGATTTGGCCCCGAAGGAGATCTCGAAGCGTGCTCCGCTCGGGAAGCTGCTCGTGGGCCAGGACCATATCGAGCAACCTGGGATGTCGGACCAGGGTTTGGGACAAGAAGTCGCTCATTCCCAAGAGCCGCGACAGCCCGCGTCGGACCGGGGTGATCTCGAGTCGGCCCAGGTATCCGGAGTGTCGGCGGATGACCCGGAGTGCGTCGGGCAATCGGGCGAGGGCGCGGTCCGGGTCGGGGCTCTCGAAGCAGTCGCGGACCAGACGTTGCCCGACGTCCGCGGCCCGGTCGGGCGCCGTGGGATGCAGCGGTGCGCCGGGAATCCTGGTTGCCCGATTCACGGCGGCCACCGCCGCATGAGGTCTCGATGCTCCGAGTCGGTATGCGGATTCGGCTCGGGCATCGTCGGGGGCGTTCGGGTCCAAAAGGACCGACAAGTCCGGTGGCAAGGGTTCGCGGTCATCGGCGGTGCCCAGCAGAGTCGAGAACCGACGATGAACCTCCGTCATCATCCCGCGGGTCTTCTCGAGGACCGCGGCGCCGTTCTCGAGGTCGAGGGTATGGGCCAGACGCGCTTGGTCTTCCGGCCCGCGGGGCATCTCGTGGACCTGCTGGTCGTCGGCCAGCTGAAGGCGATGTTCGACCCGGCGAAGCCAGCGATAGGATTGTTCCAGAATCTCCGCGTTTCGAGTGCTGACGAACCCTCCCGAGGTGAGCGAATTCAGGGCATCCAAGGTGTTCGGAGAACGCAACTCGGGTTGCCGGCCTGCGTGGAGCAGCTGATGCGCTTGGACGAAGAATTCGATCTCTCTGATCCCCCCTCGACTCAACTTCACGTCCAGTGAGCTTCGAGGACCTCGATGGGCATCGATGGCTTGCTTCATGCGGATCAGGGCTTCGACCTGTGAGAGATCGAGGCTCCTTCGATAGACGAAGGGCTCCATGGTCTTCATCAGGTCACGCCCGAGCATCGGATCGCCGGCTACGGGCCGGGCTCGGAGCCATGCCGCACGTTCCCATGGTCGTCCCCAGGTCTCGTAGTAGCGCTCGAGGCCGCGAAGCCCATTGCAGATGGGGCCTTGCGTTCCTTCCGGGCGAAGGTCGAGATCGACTCGGAACACGAAGCCGGTCTCCTGCACGGCTCGTAGGCTGTGGGTCACGCGCTCGAACAAGCGAACGAAGAAGGCGTGCTGCTCGGGGGAGGTCTCTTCGCCATATGCGTAGATCACGTCGACGTCGGAAGAGAAGTTGAGCTCCCGTCCACCCAACTTGCCCATGCCGATCACCACCGCTGGGCCGAAGTCTCGGCCCGCTTCGCGTTCGAGCCTCGGCTGATGAAACGAAATGGCCGCGGAGAAGCAAGCCGACGCCAGGTCTGCCAGCTCGCGGGATGTTTCTCTCACGTCATGGTCGGTGAGCTCCATCAGCGCCACGCGGAGCATATGGCGATTTCGAAACCGTCGAAGGAGCCGTTCGAACTCTTCGGTGGTCGGAGCCGTCGCCGCGATCCGGGAAGCGGGTCCATCGAAGTCCATTCCGCGGTCGAGGTCGCCCGCCGTGACCCGGTCCGCGAGTTCCAATACCAGCTGCGGGTCTCGATGAAACAAGCGGGTCGCCCAGGCGCTGGCGCCGCAGAGTGTTCCGATCACCGACAACGAGGCTGACGTGAGGAGCTGGCCCGGGTTCGGGTGATGACGAATGCCGTCGACCAGGGCATACGCCACCCGGGCGGGGTCCGCAGATTCGGAGATGACCTGAAGCAAACGGTCAGAAGCCGGGGCCACGCTGCCGTGGCCGAGCACTGGCGAAAGCACCTGGGCCACCCGGTTCGCAGTCGCGCCCGGAAGGCGAGGACTGGGGGGGAGGCGCTCTCGAACCGCTTTGGCTCGCTCCTCGGGTGGAAGCCGGCGCAGCCCGATGCCCCAGTCCTCGCTCACGTTCGAAACCTTGCCATGGACCGCGATCGCGCCGAAGTCTGACCCTCGTCCGGTATTCGGCATCCGACCCGAGATCCGGCCGCATCTCCTTCGACCGCGCGGCTGGCTGGGAGATGAGGACAATCCGCGACATGGAACGTGCCTTGCTCCGGAGCCTTGAATGGTGTCTGCGCTCCGGACCTACCGATTTGGACTCGCTTCCCGACCCGATTGCGTCTCTCCCGCTTGGCCGGGCATTCGGGAAGGAGACCTGGCTTTTGGTCGCTATGAACTGACCCGCGCTCTCGGCCTAGGCGCATCCTCCGCATCCTTTCGAGCCCGAGACCGCTTGTCCGGTGGTTCCGTGGTCTTGAAGCGCCTGAGGCCGGGTCTCGCGGCGCACCCTCGGCTGAAAGAACGCATCGACCGGGCCCTCGACCTGGTGGGGCGGCGGACCGAACGCGTGGCGGGGCGGGTCGCTCGGTGGCGAGCATTTCATCCTCCGGATACGTTGGTCTTCGACCATGTTCCCGGCCTTTCCCTGCACGTCTTCTTGAACCTGCGCCGAACCCACCAACGCCCGCTGGATGCGGAGACGGCGGGTCTGCTGTTGCGCCCGCTGGCCGAATGCGTCGACGGCTGGCGACATCCGCACGGCGCATTGACGCCCCGAAACGTGATGCTCGGCGCGTCCGGACCGACGGTCACCGACTATGGGCTGGCTCAAGCGTTGCCGGTCGAAAGTTGGGTCCAGGAGCGGATTGTGAACAACGCCGGATTCGATGGATTGGCACCAGAGCGCTGGCAGCGGGGCGCGCCCCTCCACCGCGCCGCCGACGTCTACAGCTTGGCGTGGCTGAGCACCGAGCTTCTGACTCTGCGGGTGCCGTGTCCGGCTCTCTGGGGCATGCTGCGTCCACCGGTTCGGGACGTCTTGGTGTGGGGGCTCCATCCGGACCCCGGGATGCGTCCGTCGGAAGCCCGTCCTTGGGTCGACAAACTCATTGCTTGTTGCGGGTCGGGAGCCGTCTGGACTCGGGCGGAAATGGATGGGCCCACCGTACCGACCGAGCCGCCTGCGTTTGAACCATCGCCGGAAGAGCTCGAGGTCTTGCGAGCGCTCCACGCCTCGGATCTTCGTCGGGCCGCGGCACGGATGGCGCTTCCGAAGTGGCTCGACCCGTACCCGGACCTTCCGCCTCAGACCAGAGACCGGTTGGAGGGCTTGATGTGGGCATCCTTGGCGGGGACCCTCGTGGTGGGCGGTCTGGCTGCCTGGCTCGCAGCGGCGATACCGTGAGCGGAAGCTGGAGTGGTCCCGATCCGCGCGATAGGGTTCGGCGTGATTCCTCGATACACCCCTGACGACATCGGCCAGGTATGGTCTGACGCGGCTCGGATTCGAGCCTGGCTCGACGTCGAGCTGGCGGCCTGCCGCGGCATGGCCGCGTGCGGCCTCGTTCCCCAATCCGACGTGGAGCACCTGATGCGGGTCGCCGAAGCGGCCAATGATGAAGCTTTGGCGGAACGGGCTGCGGTCTTGGAGGAGGTGACCCAGCACGACGTGATCGCGTTCTTGACCGCGTTCGAAGAGATGGCCGGACCGGCTTCCCGTCACATCCACTACGGGCTGACGTCGAACGACGTGCTGGATACTTCCCTTGCCCTTCGGCTCGTGAAGGCGTCGCACATCATCGAAGAGGATCTTCTGGCCCTGCGGGGCGCGGTGAGGGTGCAGGCGGAAGCCCATCGGGGGACGCCGATGATCGGACGGTCCCACGGGGTCCACGCGGAGCCCATCAGTTTCGGACTGGTGATGGCCAGCTGGTTTGCCGAGCTCACGCGCTCCCTGCGGCGGCTGCGTGCGGCCCGAGACGATGTGGCCGTGGGCAAGCTCTCCGGCGCAGTGGGCACCAACGCCCATCTGCCACCGGCCGTCGAGGATCATGCGCTCCTGGCATTGGGGCTTCGGCCAGAAACGGTGGCGACGCAGGTGGTGGCCCGAGACCGTCATGCCCACTTCTTCGGGTGTCTCGCCGTCATCGCCGCGAGCCTGGAGCGCTTTTCGGTGGAGATCCGACATCTTCAGCGGACCGAGGTCCGCGAGGTGGAGGAGCCATTCGGCCGTGGGCAGAAAGGGTCGAGCGCCATGCCCCATAAACGAAACCCGATTCTCACGGAGAACCTCACGGGTCTGGCGCGGTTGATGCGAGGGTGGGCCCACGCGGCGTTCGAGAACGTGGCTCTGTGGCACGAGCGCGATATCTCCCACTCTTCGGTGGAGCGGGTGATCGCGCCGGACGCCACCATCACGCTGGTTTTCATGCTGCGACGCCTGCGTAGGGTGGTGGAAGGGCTGGTGGTTCATCCGGAGCGGATGCAAGCCAATCTCGAGTCCACCCGTGGCCTTCCCTTTTCTCAGGCGATACTCCTGGACCTGGTTCGGAAGGGCATGAACCGCCAGCCAGCGTATGAACTGATTCAGCGGTGTGCCATGCGCGTCTGGGACGAGGGAGTCGACCTTCGGAGCGCCTTACTGGAAGACGAGGAGCTGAAGCGCTATCTGAGCCCGGAGGAGGTCAACGCCGCCTTCACCCTCGACCGTCACCTCGCACACGTGGACGCGATCATCGACCGTGCGCTTTCGGAGGCACCATGACCAAAGCTCATCTGGGCAGGGCCTGCCTGAGTTCTTCGACTCGGGGCGAGTAGCGATTCCTCAACTGCTCCACCGCGTCGACGTTGGCCGACGACGGATGGCCGGACGCGAAGGGAGGATCCGGGTCGTATTCCAAGGCGAGCTGAATCGTGTTCGCGACCGAGACTCCCCTCAACGCGGCGACCAGGCTGAGGGCGAAATCGATGCCCGCGGTCACGCCGCTCCCCGTCCACACCCGGCCATCTTGCACGACCCGCTGGTGGACCGGGACGGCGCCCACCTCTCTCAGCAGATCGTGAAACGCCCAGTGGGTCGTGGCCCGCACCCCTCGGAGCAGCCCGGCCGCGCCCAGCACGAAAGCTCCGGTACAGACCGATCCAAGCCATCGAGCGGTGGACGCTTGGGTCCGAACGAAGTCGACCAACGCACCGCTCTGGACCGCCGGTGTCACGCCGAATCCGCCCGGCACGATGAGGACATCCATGGGTGGGCACGCCGCGAAGTCCACGGTGGGCACCAGAGCCAGTCCGCAGTCGGAAGGAACTGGTTCCATGCTGTGGGCCACCAAGTGGGTTCGGCTCTCCGGCATGCGGTGAAGGACTTGAAGCGGACCCGTCAAGTCGAGTTGCGTGAGCTCCGGGAAGAGGAGAAAGCCGATCTGAAGGGGAGCTCCGGCGGGCTCGGAGTACGTCATGATTTCATCCCGGCGAATGGCTCCACGGCTCGTCGAAGACTCGCGGAAACCGGTCCGACCTCGGGTTCGAAGCTCTCACCAACGAGGAGATGAAAGGCGTCCATGTACCGCTCGGAGAGCAGGATACGAATGTCGTCGTCCAATTCCGGTGGAGTACCCTCGCCCGTGAAACCGTGACGCTCTCGAAGCCACGACCGAAGATTTTCCTTGTCCAGCGCCAGTTGTGGCTCGCCTTCGGCGAAGCGAGCCTCGTATTCCTCAGCCATCCAGTACCGAGACGAGTCTGGCGTATGAACTTCGTCGATCAGGGTGAGGCGACCTTCAGAATCTCGACCCAGCTCGTACTTGGTGTCCACCAGAATGAGACCCCGTTTCGACGCCACTTCTCGACCGCGCAGATAGAGCTGGTGGGCGACCGCCGCGGCCTCCTCCCATTCCTCCGCCGTCATGGTGCCGGATGCGATGATTTCTCGTCGAGATACAGGGGCGTCGTGGGCGCCGAGACGTGCCTTGGTGGTGGGGGTCAAGACTGGTTCAGGAAGACGTTCATCTCTACGAAGTCCGGATGGAAGAGGGACCTCATACGAGAGATGGGTGCCGGCTTGGTAGTCCCTCCACAGGGAGCCCGTCACGTAGCCTCGCATCACGAACTCGACTGGATAGGGCGTGCAGGCTCGAGCGACGAGAACATTGGGATGAGGGCTAGAGAGCACATGGTTGGAAACGATGTCCTCGGTCGTTCGAAACCCCAGCAGCGCCATTCCGTTCAATATCTGACCTTTGAAAGGAACGGTACCGAGCAAGACATCGAAAGCACTGACGCGGTCTGTCGTCACCAGAAGCAAGCGGTCTTCGATTCGATACACGTCTCGAACTTTCCCTTCGTACTTGGTTCCGATGTCCAGGTCCGTTCGTTCGAGGGTGTGAGCCAGCTGTGCTTGAATTTGCTGTCGACGGGTATCGTTCATTCGGCGAGCGCTTCCTGAATCACGCGGACCACAATGCGAGCCAGGACGCCATAGCTTTCGTCGCCTTCGGTGGATGTCGCGCGGGCCGGATCTCCGAAGTAGCTCTGCTCCGCCCCCATCTGTTGAAAGTTAGACTTGCCTGCCTTCATCTCTCCGATCAGGTCGACGCGACTGGGCACCAATTTCAGTCTTTGTTCTTCTCGAACCAGGTCGGGTCGGGCATTCATGACAAGAGAACTTTCATAACGACCGCCGTGACAGGCGCCGCTCTGGAACTCATCGGTCAGTTCCGGGACCCATCGTCGGTCGCACGGGTCGGCCATGACCACCGGGCAACTGCTTTCTTCCCGGGCCTGGGCCACCGCGTCCCGCATAGCGTAGCGGTGCTCGGGCTCGAGATGGGCGTTCACGATGCAAACGCATCGAAATCCCTGCTCGGCCGAGGATAGGAGTACATCCCGGGCATAAGCGGTCACCACCGGCCTGCGTACGCTCAGCGTCCCACGGAAAGGACGGGCGAAGTCGGTGACCGAGAGACTCAGGGCGGGCAGCACCAAGGCATGGAGTGAAAGCGATGCTCGGATCTCGGCCGCTGCCCGCCGACACGTATGCTCGGCAATGATGACGTCCGTTCCCAAGGGGAGGTGAGGTCCATGGGATTCGGTGGCCCCGGCGGGCCAAAGGGCGACCGCACCGGCCCGGATGATCTCTTCCGCCTCGACGTAGGTCAGGTCGGAAAGATTCACGAAGCCGGCTCCTGGCGGCTACTCGAGCGTTCACGCGCCCATCGGGCCAGCGCTGCCCGATCCAGTTTGTCGCGGTCACCTCGCGGGAGGGCACCGACGAAGAACACTCGACGAGGGGCCTTGAAGGGTACCAGCGTGTCTGCGACGTGATCTTGAAGCGTGGACGCCAACACATCTTCGGCGGCCACGCCCGACCGAACGACCACGAAAGCGATCGGTTTGGTGAGCCCTTCGCTTTCCCACCGCGCAACACCGGCTTCGGCCACCGCCGGATGCCGAGTCAGTGCGTCTTCGATCTCTTGAGGAGAGACCCACTGACCCGAAACCTTCATCAGGTCATCGGCCCGGCCCTGATAGAAGAAGTGTCCATCGCTGCGACGGCGAAAAAGGTCTCCCGTGACCACCCACTCTCCCCTGAGCACTTCCCGAGAGCGGTGCATCCGCTGCCAATAGAAGGCGGCCGCACTTCCTCCCCGAACCCAGAGGGAGCCGACTTCTCCGTCCGGGAGATCTTCGCCGTTCGGCCCCACGATCCGAGCTTCGTACCCGTCCACCAGTGTGCCGAGGCTTCCGGGGACCACTTCTCCCGCTCGGGCGCTGATGAAGACGTGGAACATCTCGGCCGAGCCGATGCCATCCAGAATCTCGACGCCCGTCGCGCGGATCCAGCGGCGATAGAGCTCGGGCGGGAGTGCTTCGCCGGCAGATGTGAGGATCCGAAGGGACGAGATGTCTCGAGGCTCGGCTTCATGCGCCTCCACCATTCGGGCGATCATCGTCGGAACGTTGATGAGGACACTGGCCCGATGACGCTCAACCAGTTCGAACAAGCGGTCCGGATGGGGACGATCGGGAAAGAGGACGGTCGTCCCGCCGAAGTAGAACGGAAACAGGAGGTTGGCGCCGGTTGCGTACCCGAAGAACAACTTGGGCACCGAGACGGTGACGTCTTCGTCGGAAAGTCGGAGCACGTTTCGGGCGTAACGCTCGGTATTGTAGACGAAGTCGTGCGCCCGATGGACCGCCGCTTTCGGAGAGCCGGTGCTCCCGGACGAGTAGAGCCAGATCGCGAAGTCCTCCTCCAGTGTGGGTGCAGCCTCCAGGGTGGACGGCATCTCGTTCAGCATGGCGCGAAAGGCCGGGTCTTCGACATTGCACGGGACCGTTTGCGAACCATCGGGGTCTACAAGCTTCTTGGTCCCTTCTTCGTTCAACACCACGCTTCGGGCTCGGCTGTCCCGGAGATAGAAGGCCAGCTCTTCCGCCGAGACCTGTGGACTGACGAAAACCGCAGTACATCCGGCTTTGAGCGCTCCGAAGAAAGCGGCCACCCAGTCGATTCCGTCCGGCAACACCAGCAGGATCCGGTCTTCGAGTCTCAGGCCGAGGGTCTGGAAGACGCGACCATATCGGTTCGCCCGCTCGGATACTTCCTGATACGTGTACCGATGCACGCCATCAGGGCCATCTTCCACCACGGCGACCTTCTGCCCTCGACCGGCCCGTAAGTTGTGGTCGAGAAAGCGGTCGGCGAGGTTCAGCGGCTTCCCGGGGATCTTCAGCCGGTTGTTCTCGCCCTCCACCGGACGACTGCTAGCATCGTGCGCCCGACGCTGTCATGGCGCGCCTTTCCATGGGGAGGCCGATGGAGAGTGGTATGGAGACGGCATGGTGCGGCTGCCATTCGTAAAAGTCGAGGGACTCGGCAACGACTTCATACTCGTGGACCTGCGTTCCGGTTCGCTCCCCAAACCCACTCCTGCCGAAGCGATCCGTGCCTGCCATCGGCGGCGCGGGATCGGTGCGGACGGAGTTCTGATCTTGGAGTCCGATCCTGAAGCGGATCTCCGGATGACGGTCTTGAACTGTGACGGGTCACGCCCGGAGATGTGCGGAAACGGTCTTCGCTGCGTCGTGGCGCACGTGGGGCGCTCGGGGGCACCGCTGACGGTCAGGACCGATGCCGGCATCCTGAAGGGCCAGGTCTTGGACGGGGGCCGAATCAGGACGGAGATCGGGCCCCTGGTGTGCACGGCCCAGCGGGTTGAGGCCGGTCTCGAAGGCGTACCCCTCGCCGGCGCAGCGACGGCATGGTCCGCGGGCAACCCTCACTTGGTTTTGCCCGTCAGCGGTGATCCCGTCGCGCTGGCCAAGGAGCACGGCCCGCGCCTCGAAAGTCACCCTGCCTTTCCCGACCGGGTCAACGTAGGTTTCTTGGGGATCCGACCGGACGGAGGCTGGTCGCTCGCAGTGTTCGAGCGGGGCGCCGGCTTGACCTCGGCGTGTGGGACCGGTGCCGCGGCCGCCGCATGCGCGGTCATGATGGTTCAGGGTCGAAGAACGGGCGAGCTGCCGCTTCACCTACCGGGGGGTGAGGTGCTCGCAGAGCTGGTGGAGGCTTCTCGACCGGAAGTGTTCGCAGAGGTCTCGCTTCTGGGACCGGCCCGGATGGTCTTTCGCGGAGAATGGGACACAGAGACGGACCGCGCGCCACGCTAGCGGGAGTAGTTTGGGGACTCCTTGGTGACTACGACGTCGTGCACGTGGGACTCCTTGAGACCGGCTGCACTGATCCGGACGAAGCGAGCCTTTCTTTGGAGCGAAGGGACGGAGTCTGCGCCGACATAACCCATGCCCGCTCGGAGTCCGCCGACCAGCTGCCAGATCGTCTCTTCCAATGGTCCTTTGAAAGGAACACGACCTTCGATGCCCTCGGGAACCAGCTTTTGCGCCGCCACACCACTTTGAGCATAACGGTCCGATGAACCCTGCTGCATCGCTCCGAGTGAACCCATGCCCCGGTACGCTTTGAACGCGCGTCCTTCGTAGAGCACCACTTCGCCGGGGGACTCCGCGACGCCAGCGAGCAAGGAACCCACCATGATGGTGACCGCTCCTGCGGCAAGCGCCTTCACCACGTCCCCCGAGTACTTGATGCCTCCGTCCCCGATGATGGGCACCCCGGCGGACCGGGCGGGCTCCGCGCAGGCCATGATGGCTGAAATTTGGGGAACCCCAACCCCGGCGACGATGCGGGTGGTGCAGATGGAGCCCGGCCCGATGCCCACCTTGACGGCATCGGCGCCCGCTTCAATCAGGGCGACCGTCCCCGCCGCGGTGGCGACATTGCCCGCCACGACGTCCACGCTCGGGTACCCGTGTTTGATGGAGCGCACGGTCTCCACCACGCTTCGACTGTGACCGTGTGCGGTATCCACCACAATCGCGTCCACCTCGGCCGCAACCAGCGCCGCGATGCGCTCTTCTCGATCCGGTCCTACCCCCACCGCCGCGGCGACCCGAAGCCGACCCTGCTGGTCGATCACGGCGTTTGGATGTCGGGCACTCTTCTCGACGTCCTTCAGGGTCATCATGCCGGCCAGACGGCCCTCGGCGTCCACGATAGGCAGCGTCTCCTTGCGGTGTCGGTGCATCACGCGGCGAGCCTCGTCGGGACCGGTGTTGGGCGGTATCGTCACGGGGTCCGGAGTCATCCAGGCATGCACGTAGTCCGAGGGCTGGCCGGCCCGGATATCGCGTCCGGTCAAGATTCCGACCACCCGCCCGTCTTTGACCACCGGGAAGGAGGAAAAACCGTGCTCCTGCTTGAGTTGGATGGCCCATTCGAGCCGATCGTCGGGCCCGATGGTTACGGGATCCGAAACCGTACCGGCCTCGAAGCGTTTGACCTTGCGCACTTCCGCTGCCTGGGCCTCGGCGTCCATGTTCTTGTGGACGACCCCGATACCGCCGAGCTGAGCGAGAGCGATGGCCAAACGGGCTTCGGTCACCGTGTCCATGGCTGCAGAAACGATGGGGATGTTGATGCCGATGTTCCGGGAGAACGACGAGCGGACTTCGACGTCTCTCGGGAGCGTTTCGGAATAGCCAGGTTCGAGCAAGACGTCGTCGAAGGCCAATCCTTCGGCCAATGAAGCAGGCATCTTGCAGCCCGCTCCTACGGGCCCCACCACGACCGGTCAAGCGAGGTGCGCGTTCTCCTGCTTTTCGACTGGCGTCGACCCAAAGAATCCAGTTAGTCTTGTCAAGTAAATCCGGAGCGGACCTGGTCGACCCCTGAGACGGGCGAGGCACCGGTCTTCCCACGGATCGCTCCGTCTCAAGCCGGAGCCACAAAAACCTGCGCTCCGTCCAGAATCCGACCGAGCGCCGAACCCGCGGATCGAGATCCGCGCAGGAGCTGTGGATGGGCGCGATGCCGCAAGATGGGTGGTTCCGCGACCGTAGCCCCGGCTGGCTTCGTCTTCCCCGACATCACCGCGTCAGGGGACCGTCCCGCTCCGCACAACATTCGGTGGAATATGACCGTTCGCATGCTGATCAACGCGTCGGCTCAGAAAGAGCTGCGCATCGCCATCGTCGAAGACGGCGAGTTGATGGAATTGGATATCGAGGCCGCGGATAGCGGTACTCTCAAAGGAAACATCTATAAAGGCGTCATTCACAACGTGGAAGCCTCTCTGGAGGCGGCGTTTGTGGACATCGGTGCCCACAAACAGGGCTTTCTTCCGTTTAGCGAAGTGAGTCCGGCCAGCTATCACCGTCGATGGAACGAGGAACGACCGCCTCGCATCAACGACGTGCTCCGTCGTGGCCAGGAGATCATCGTTCAAGTGGGGAAGGACGCGATCGGCGAGAAGGGCGTCACCTTGACCACGTACCTCTCTCTGCCCGGTCGCTACGTGGTCTTGATGCCGGGTTCGGAAGCCAACGGCATCTCCCGAAAGATCGAGGACGAAAAGGTCCGTCGGCGGATCCGCACGATGGCGTCGAAGGTCAAGAAACCGGACAATTGCGGTTTCATCGTTCGAACCGCAGGTCTAGGCCAGACGCGACCCGCGATCCAGCGGGACCTGGATAACCTGGTGGCCCAGTATCAGAAGATGCTGGACTCCGGGTCCAAGGCGCGGGCGCCGTCGATCCTTCACTCCGAGCCGGATCTGATCGCGCGGACTCTTCGCGACTACTTCAACGAGGACATCGACGAGGTTTGGATCGACAACCGGGAGGAACACGATTCCGCAGCCGCATACTTCGCTTTGGTGATGCCGGAGTACCGGGACCGAATCCAGCTCTTTCAAAATCCGATTCCCATCTTCGCCTACTATCACGTCGAAGAGCAGATCGAGGCCACGTTCGAGCGGCAAGTGAGCTTGCCTAGCGGCGGTTCGATCGTCATCGACGAGACCGAAGCCTTGGTGGCGGTCGACGTGAATACCGGACGGCACACGTCGGAAGGAAATCACGAGGATACCGTCTTCAAGACGAACTGCGAGGCGGCCGAGGAGATCGCTCGTCAACTCAAGCTGCGCGACCTGGGCGGCATCGTCGTCATCGACTTCATCGATATGGAAGAGACGGAGCACAAGCGGGAGGTGGAGCGAGTTCTGGCCGAAACGGCCAAGGAAGATAAGGCCCGCTACAAGATCGCTCGGATCAACGCCAAGGGCCTTTGCATGTTGACCCGACAGCGCATCCGCCAAGGGATGCGCAAAGCCTTCCAGGACCGATGCCCCGTTTGCACGGGAACCGGCTGGGTTCGGACGCCGGAGTCCCACAGCTTGTCCCTCGTGCGCCGGGTGGAGACGCGCCTCGCCCAGGGGGGCGTCGGAGAAACACGTATCGTGACCCACCGTACAACCGCTGAGTACCTCGTGAACCAGCGCCGGTCGGAGCTCCTTCGACTCGAGCGCGAGTATCGGTGTCGGGTCATCGTGGTCTCTCGTCCCGATATGGACCGCAGCCACGACGACGTGACCTATCTCTCCCACGGTGAGATCTTGGCCGAAATCACCGATAAGCTTCCGCCCAGGGAAGAGCGCCGGACCAAGCGCAAGCGGCGTCGCACCAAGAAGAAGGAGCCGGCCCACGTTTCGGCGCAGGCGGACGAGGAGCCTCGGAAGAAGAAAAAGAAGAGCAAGACGGGTCGGAAGGCGGGAAAGATGGACGGCCCGGAAGGCGCCCAAGACGCCGAAAAACCCCCCGCGTTGGAGGCCAAGGGCGGGACCACGTTCACCGGCCGGCCATCGCCCGAGATGCTGGAGAAGATGAGGGCCGAGCGGCAGGCTCGGCTGGCCCGTCGCAAAGGGGACGATGCTGCAGACGGCGTGGATGAGCGACCCGACCCCCAGGAGACGGTCGGTCAGGATTCTCGGATCCCGGCGAGAAAGCGGTCTGTAGCCGACCGGCGTTCGTCAGTGGACGGTGACGGGGACCCGCCGCGGCAACGGCCCTCGGAGCCAGGTGCGGAGGAGGGTAGCCGGCCGAGTCGCGCCGACGCCGATGGGGCCAATGGCGCTCCGGACGCCCTGCCGTCGGCGGAGGGCGAACAGGCCCGACGGTCCATCATCGATCGAATTTTCGGCTCACGCTGATGGGCCGCGGTGCCTTCGGTCGAGCGGTGGTGGTCATGGGCAAGCCGGCGGTCGCCGGCCGGGTCAAGACGCGCCTCACGCCGGCCCTATCGGCCGCACAGGCGGCCGAAGTCTACGCCGGTTTCCTCGCCGATGTGTTGACCTTGGCCCACGACGCGGCTCGTTCGTGCGATGCGGCTGCTTTGTTGTCATGGGCGGGTCCGGAACCGGCGCCCGCGGAGCGTCCGGGTAGGATGCGGGTCCTGCTGCAAGAGGGCTCTGACCTGGGGGAGCGGATCGAGACGGCTCGAGCCGGGGCTGGGGCGGCCAAGGTCGTGGTCATCGGTTCCGATGCCCCCTTGATGGATCCGCGCCGTATCCAGGATGCGTTTTCCGCGCTGGAGCGGGGACATCCGGTCGTAGGGCCCGTCGACGACGGCGGATACGACCTGGTGGGACTGCTCGGGCCGAGCCCTTGGGCCACATCCGGAATCCCGTGGTCGACGGACCGGGTGCTTGAAGTCACACGCGCCCAGGCGGCGGCGGCGGGCGTGCATCTCGAAGAACTGGATATGGGCTACGACGTGGACACGGCGGAGGACCTGGCGCGCTTGATGCGGGACCCCCGACTCGTCGGTGCCAGGCATACTGCGGATGCCCTTCGCCGCATCGGCTGGCTCGTCGACTGATGGCGGGGCGGACTCGTTTGCCTGCAGACTGGCTCCTGCAGCCGGTGGCGGTCCCGAAACGACCCTTCACCCCCCGCGCGTTAGACCGACGACGGGCCCGGGGCCCGGTTCAAACGTGGACCCCAGCCGTGGTGGAACAGGCCGAGACATGGGGCCGCATCGCCGCCGCGAACGCGTTGAATGCGTGCGCGGCCAGCGGGCGCAAGCCTCGATCCGCTTCCTACACCCTTCAGATCCCGGATGAGGTGACGCCGTCGTTGCTGAGGGCCGTCGAAGGGGGGCTCGATGGGGTCCTTCGGCAGCGGGGCGTCGACATCAGAGGGGATGGACCCGCGTTTCTCGAGCGCGGTCCGGCCGCCATACGGACGGCGGTCGAAGTGGAGCCATGGGCTCGCTTGTCCCTTCTGCCTCGAGCGGGCGACTACGTGATGCTCAGTCGACCGCTGGGCTCGGACGTGCTCGGAGAGGCCTATCGACGAGGAATTCGCACCGCCTCTCAGACCCGTCAATGGTTGGCAGTGTGCACCCGGCCGGACCCCCCCGGCATCGGCCCCGCCGGAGGTCGAGAAGTGGGGCTCTTGGTCGGGCCGGGAGGACTGGCGGAAACGGCGCTGAGCCTAGCCCTGGCCCTGGAACTGGATGTGGCCATCGATGCCCATCGGCTTCCGGCCTTGCCCGGAGTGGTCCCTCACATTTTTTCGGGTCTCTCGCCGGAGAGCGTGGCTCGAAATCGGTCAGGCTGCGGTCGCGGGTTCGTGGTGACCCGGGGCGTGGCGGACGCCGAGGCGCGGTTGGCCCTGAGCGCCGAATGGACGGGGGGCATCCTCTGGACCTCATCCGCGCCGACGGGGCAGGTTGTGGGCCAACTTCGGAGGCCTCGTCATCCGCGCCCGGTGGTTCGCTTGCTTCGGTCGTTCCTGGCTTGATTTTCCCAGACGCCCTCCCTTACATCCCGCCGACCATGGCAAAGACGGGTCGTGAGCTGATCAAGCTCGAATCCTCGGCGGGGACCGGCTACTTTTACGTGACCAGCAAGAATCGGCGAACCATGACCAACAAGCTGGAGCTGAAAAAGTACGACCCGAAGGCCCGAAAACACGTCCTCTTCGTGGAAAAAAAGCTGAAGTAGCCGGGCCGGGCCGTCCATCGCACACGGATCGTGCGGGCGTCGGCGCCGACGGGGGGTGGATCGGGCGCCATGGCTGGACGAAGTGCGGCCCTTGGGGTGTTTTGAGCGGCGTGCAGTCGACGGGAACGGGGTCCGAGCGAGCCCGGCGCGCGAACCGCTCCTTCATCATGCGCCTGACGGCACCGGTCGGGGAACGAATGCCTCTGACGCCCCTGGGAGCCGGCACCCTGGCCATCGGTTTTCTCGTATGGCTTCGCTACGCGGAGCCTCGACAGGATTACGTGGCCGAAGTGGCGGCCTGGTCCCTGATGGGCCTCGTCGGATTTCAAGTCTTGGCGGTCTTCTACGCTTGGGCCCGCTTCCGGATTCTGCTCCGAGCTCCGGACACCGAGAACAAGAAGGACCTGTGGCTCCAGGCCCGGCGGGGGGCCGAGGCTGGAATGGTGCTTCCGAGGTTTGGACACTGGCTCGGCGTCGACCTCGAAATGAGCTGGGAGCGGCCGGCAGCCATGGAGTTGTCGCTCCAGCCGCACGACCAGGGCTGGCAGGAGACCATGAGGGGTGAGCGTCGCTTGATGTCTTCCGAAATCGTGCGGCGGCTTCGCGTGCGCTCGGTGTTCGGCTTGGCCCAACTGGGCGTGCGGTGGACCGAGGCCGCCCGCGTTCGGGTTGCCCCATGGAGCGGTGAAGACCCGCAGCCTCCCTTGCTGCAGGCTCTGGCCCAAGGAGCGGAACTCTCCGACCCCCGCGGTCCGCCCCAGGGCGATCGGGTGGACATGCGGGCCTATGCGCCTGGAGATCCGATTCGCCTGGTGCTCTGGAAGATCTTCGCCCGAACCGACGAGCTGATGGTGCGGACCGCCGAGTCCGCAGTGGATCCGGATCTCCGCTGGGCCATGTACTTGGTGAACCACGAGGACGACGAAGCGTCCGCCGCCATCGCCTACCTTCTCCTGGAGCGCGGTCTCCTCGGGCCGGATTGGTGGTTCGGCTGCGACCTCGACCCCGACCCGACGTCGGAGCTTCAAGTGGCCCAAGACCGGATCTGTGCGTCCGGTACACCCTCGTTCGACGGTGAGGCTTCGGGGCGTGGTCCAGCCTCTGGACTCACGAGCTTCGCCGCCGCCACCGCGAGACACGGTCGCCGCAGACTGCTGGTGCTGGCCCCGCCGCGCCCAGGCGCCTGGATGGAGGCGGTGCGGTCACAGATCACAGGGGAGCAAGCGGTGGTTTGGGTCGGCTATGACCGGATGGTGGATCGAGGGCCCCGACGCCTGTTCGCGGCGGCACCGGCCACTCCAGGTCAGGTGGACGTTTCGCCGTCCGAGGGTGCGGCGCTGAGGCGCGCCTTCCCGGGCACGGCAATGGCTTGGGTCAGTCGCAGCACGGGCGGTTCCGATGATGCGCAGGATCGAGGGAAGGCAGCGTGAATGATCGAGTGAAGGATCTGGTCCATGGCGGGTTCTTGGGAACCGCATGGTTCGTCTTTGCATGGCCTCTTTCGTCGGCCGAGTCGGCATGGGCCGCGGCATCGGGGGGCGTCGCAGGAGCCCTTTTGGCCGGCCTGCTCGGACGTTGGCGGCTCCGGCTGGTTGTTCGGCTCCTCGTGATCTTGGCCAGCCCGGCGATTCTCGAGGCCTTGGCTGCGGGCACCGAGATGTGGGCGCTGCCCTCTCGGGTGCTGGGGCCATCCGCGATACTCGGTGTCGCGGATGCTCTGCGATGGTTCGGGTGGGGTCTGGCCGGCGCTGGTTTCTTGCGGACCGTTTCGCGTCTTTCTTCACCTTGGGCCTCCGGCTTCGGCGGCCTTCTGGAGGCCAGCGCGCTGGTCGCCGCCGTGGCGTCCACGCTTTTTGCCCATCGCGACGGGATGATCGCGCGCCCCCTCGAGGTCTCGGATTGGTTTTTCAGCCGAAACGTCGACCCCGTGTGGGCGTTTACCGCGGTGGGCGCGGCCGCGGCGGTCCTGGCGGCAGGTGCTTGGCTTCGGGGTCGATCGTTCGTCCAAGGCTTGGTCGCATTGGGATTGTTCGCGGGGTTCGCAGCGCTGGTGGCTTCTTGGGGAGAGTCCTTCGAGGAGACCGTACATCCCGACCGAGCTGGAAAGGCAAAAGAGGCCGAAGAGCGAGAAAAGCG
Source organism: Myxococcota bacterium (assembly GCA_050331295.1). GTDB lineage: Bacteria > Myxococcota > Kuafuiibacteriia > Kuafuiibacteriales > Kuafuiibacteriaceae > Kuafuiihalomonas. Next base: position 243,200 of record JBHJGZ010000004.1, read on the forward strand.
GGCGGGCGCCCGGGGCGGCGGACGAGGCCCGCCACCCGAGGAGCCCACCGCGGAGCAGCTTCAATCGCCCCAGCGGAGGAGGCCGGTGGCGGTCGTCGTGTTTCACAAAGATGTCGAGCCGTTCGGAGGGGTCCTCTACTTCCGGACCGCCAGCTTTTCCCAGTTCAACGGCGTCAGGCTGGTGGCGTCGACGCTCCCTGGCGTCGAACCGGGCCACGTGACCGGGCCGATCGGCGAAGAGCCCGTCAACTTGGCTTACCCGCCGGGCGATGAACTCCGGGAGGACGTAGCCACCGATGTGGCCCTCATGATGGACGCGCCGGTACCCCCCGCCCTCGTCGACCCGGTGAGGTACGAGAGTCGTCCGAATCCATCCCCGGCCAGATTCACGCGGATGATCCACGTCATTTCCCGCCCCGTCGTGACGGAGGCGCAGGCGCTGTTGGGGCACGACGCGGGAGATGCGGCTTGGAGCCCCGAGGTCTGGCAACACTACACGCGGACGCCTTCGGATCCCCGCTACTTGGAGCTCGCGGCCCGGCTGGTCCAAAGGTTGGACCACAGCTACGCGGAAGACCCCTTGGCCCGTGCTCTGGTGGTTCGAGACTACCTGGAAGAGAGCGCGACGTACTCGTTTCGCCGGAACTACGATGGCGCGTCGGACCCCACCGCGGCCTTCCTGTTCAGCGACGAGATGCTGGGCTACTGCGTGCATCTTTCCCACAGCGTCGCGTTTCTCATGAGGGCGATGGGGATCCCGAGTCGCGTGAGCGTCGGTTACGCCGTCCCTCTCTCCCGTAAGGGCACCGGGTCCGCGGCGCTGCTGACCAGCGGAGACGCCCACGCGTGGGCCGAGATTTACCTGGCGGGCGTGGGCTGGGTGCCCATCGAGGTGGTGCCTGAAAAGACCGAGGTGGAGCCGAGCGAGCCCGCCTTCGACCTTCAGCAGCTGCTGGGAGAGATGGCTCGGGACGAAGGGCGCTTCGAGCGACATCGCCCCGAACGGTGGGACTTGTCATGGCTCCGCCACACCCCTTGGATCCTCCCCATCCTCGCGGCCGGGGTGCTGTGTGTGCTCACCTCGGGCCGGGTCTACCGGCAGCTCGCGCCCCGCCTGGCGTCGCCGGAGCGTCGGGTGGGACTCACCTTTCGAGCGACGATGGATGCGCTGGCCAGCCTCGGATTCGTCCGGGCATCGGGCGAGTCTTGGGAGCAGTTTTCTCGGCGGGTGAGCGACAGGGTTCCGTCGTTTTCGGCGCTCAACGATGTCTTCCTGCGGGCAGCCCTTTCCCGCACGAAGGCTCCGAGCCGAGACCGAGGCCCCCGGCTGAACGCCCTCTGCCGAGACGTACGGGTCGAGGCTCGTCAGGCCGCGGGTTGGCGGCGCTTCGCTGCACCGTTCGAGGTGTGGTGTTGGTTGAAGGTACGGTAATGGAAGAACACGTCGAACCTCTTCACAGACTCAGGGACCGGCTTCGAGACGCGGTTCGCGGACGCGATGACGTCATCGACCTGCTGTTGATCGCTCTGGTCGCGGACGGGCACGTACTCCTCGAAGACTACCCCGGTTCGGGCAAGACCACGTTGGCCAAAGCGCTTGGTATGTCCATCGTGGACGACAGGGAGGATCCGGGGCTCATCGAAGGTTTTCGTCGGATCCAGTTCACGCCGGATCTCTTGCCTTCCGACGTCACGGGGACATCGGTGTTCGACCGGACCACGGGGCGCTTCGATTTCCGGCCCGGTCCTCTGTTCGCGCACGTGGTGCTGGCGGACGAAATCAACCGAACGTCACCCAAGGTGCAAGCCGCTCTGTTGGAGGCGATGGCGGAAAAGCAGGTGACCGTGGACAACCAAACCCACACCCTGGACGACGTCTTCTTCGTAATCGCCACTCAGAACCCGCTGGATGTGGCAGGAACCTTCCCGCTGCCGGGACCTCAGCTGGACCGGTTTCTCTTCAAGATACGCATGACCTACCTGGAGCGCGAGGATGAGATCGACGTCTTGCGTTCCATGGAAGCTCGGCGTGCACCGAACCCCGTCCGAGGAATGGGTCGCAGCGATCTCCTTCGCCTCCGAGAACGCGCGCGAGAGGTCTACGTACACGACGCGATCCACGAGGCACTGGTCGACTCGGCCCGGGCCATTCGCAGCGACGAGCGGGTGGTGCAGGGTGTGAGCACCCGGAGCTTGGTGCTGGCAGTGCCGGCGGTGCAAGCGCGGGCCCTGATCCGTGGGCGAGACTATGTCTTGGCTGAAGATCTGGAGGCGCTTCTTCCCTTCGTGTTCCGGCATCGCATGGAAGTGGGCGGCGGTATCAAACTCGAATCCGTGCTCTCGGATGCGCTCCGACCCGTGATGGAGCGTTTGGCCCGACGCGCTCTGAGGGAAGCCTCTTGATGGGCTCAGCCGTCCTCCTGTGGGGGCTCTTTGCCCTTCAATCGCAAGACGAGGGTCGGCCCATCCGTCCCGAGAAGGGTCTCCATGAACAAGGTCAGCCGGAGCTCGATGCGTCCTGTGAGGCCTCCGGGCTGTTCGGGGGGAGCGAGCTGGAGCGGGCCGCGTACTGTCGATTGTTCGAGCGAAAGTACGCGTCGCTTCGACGCCTGGCGGACCGGGCCCTGGACCAGGACAGCACATCGTTTCGCGCCCACTACTTGATGGGCATGGCGCTCCACTTGGGCGACGCCAACCTTCCGAAAGCCCGCTATCATCTGGAAACGGCCGAGCGGTTGTTCGTCGCCCGGATCGGGCAGAGGCCCGACCCCGCTTCGGAGGTCTCGTCGGTGCTTCGCAGCATCCTCGTGGAACTCGTCTATGTGCACGGCGAGATGGATGCCCACGAGGCGAAGATCGCGTATGTAGACAAGCTCAAGGCACAGTTGGGGGTGGACTACGAGCCCTTGAAGGCCTGGCCGCTCATGAAGCTCGGTCGTTTCGATGACGCGAGACAAGTCGCGCTGCGGGCGACGGAAAGCGAGATGCCGTATTTCCGGGCGGTGGGCCGCACGGCGCTCTGTGCCGTGGAAAGCGAACGCAGAAATCGAGAGGAAGCCTATCGCGCGTGTCGGGCGGCGGCGGAGCGGTGGCTCACCGACCCCACCGACGGGGCGGTGGAACTGACCAATGCGGGGGCGGCGGCAGAGGAGATGCTGCGCCTCGAAGAAGCGGAGCGTTACTACGTGACGGCGACGCGACGGATTCCCGAGGGCTCGGTGAATCCGTACGGTCGATTGGTTCTCTTGTTCTTGCGTCAGGGTCGACTGGGCGAGGCGGTGTCCTCCCTTCGGGCGATGAAGGCCTACCGAGCGGAACGGCCCGGCGCCCATCTGGACCAACAAGACGATGCCGAAGCGTCAACCATTCTGGCGTCGCTCCTGTTGGTGACGGGGCGGGTCGAGGCGGCCGAGCGCATCAGCGGGCGAGCGCTCAGCCGACCAGACCGAAAGGGCACCTCGAGCGCCGCTTCCGATCAGGCGTTGGCGGGGGCGGCGCTGCTGGACCGGGCCACCAAGCGGACCCGAGCGTATCGGCTCCAGGAGCAGATCCCGGCGCTCTCGTTTTGGGAGGCCCAGCGGGCGCGTTTCGAGGTGATGGTCCTTCGCTGGCGCGCGTGGAAGTCGGGTCGACTGGTGCGGGAGGTTCTTTCGGATTCGGAACGGCTGGCCGCCACCTTGAGACCCGAAGTGCCGGGCTCTTTGGAAGGACCGGAATGGTTGGACTTCGACGTGGTTTCGCTCCTCGGCCCGGGGGTGGTCGCGTCGGTGGTACGGGACAATCGCCAGGAAGAGGTACTTCCCGAGGTGCTGTCCGGCCCCATTTTCGACCTGTTCGAGGTGGAAGCACACGTCGCGCGAGGAGACTGGACCTCCGCAATGCAGGTTGCAGAATCCGTGCGGAATCGGCTTCCGACTTCCCTCGCTCTCATGCGGGGACGGGCGGCGCTCCGGGCGGCGCAAGCCGCGGAACGATTGGGCGCTCACGACAGAGCAAAGAATGCGTGGCGTGAAGTATTGATGCTGGACCCCAGTTTGATCCGACGACTCGGAGCCCGATTGCCGGTCCGCTTTTCGACTCGAGGCGTGTCCGAGGAGCTGGCCCGGGCCATCCGGCGCTCGCCTCGGCTCAGACTCACCGACTGGGGTTTCGAACTTCAATTGTCGGAGCAGGGCGCCCGCTTGGCGACGGAGGACGGTCAGCTCCTGAAAGCGGTGCCATGGGCGGAAGATGCCGCAGCAGGGCACGTGGCCAACGTGATGGCATTTCATGACGGCCTCCTCGCGCCCAAGGTGAACCTCACGCAGTTCGACGTTCAATCGCTGGACGGCATGTTGGGGGGCGGCCGCGACGTCTCCAAGATTCTGGACGAGCTCAGCGCGGACTAATCCAAAACCGACGGTTGCATCTCGACTTCGTCGACGGCAAGGAAGCCGGGATGCGAGGGCTCGGCGGGATCCTGTCTCTGTGCGCGTTGTCATGGATGGGCTGCGGTGTATCGAAATCGGACCATCTGAAGGAGCTGGACCAACAGGCACAGCGTTACCAATCGGAGCTCACCAAGGCGAACCAGCAAATCGAGAAGCGCGATGCATTGGTGCAGGGCCTGGAAGCGGAGATTCAAAAGACGGGTGGTGATTTGGCCCGCATCCGGCAAGAGCTCGGCTCTCGCACCACGGAGCTCGCCTCCGCCAAGACGCAGCTCGCTGCGACCCAGGAAGAGATAGAGCAGCTACGCCGTCTTCGCGCTCAAGCCGAGGCCGAGCGCGCACAGTTCAAGGCACTGACGGAGCGCTTTCGGGAAATGATCGACGCCGGGAAGCTGGAGGTGGTGCAGCGGGACGGTCGCATGATGCTCAAGCTCCCGGACGAGATTCTCTTCCCATCCGGCTCCAAACGATTGAAGCGCGGGGGCGTCGACGCCCTCAAGGAAGTGGCGAAGGTCCTGACGGAGGTGGGGGGAGACCGCGAATACCTGGTCGCGGGCCACACCGACAACGTACCGATCCGTCGAGGTGCTCGCTTTGCCAACAACTGGGAGCTTTCCACCGCGCGGGCCAATACCGTGGTTCAGCTCATGATCAACCAAGGGGTGCCACCGGAGCAGCTGGCGGCAGCAGGTTATGGCCCGTACGATCCCATCGCCACCAACGACACGCCGGAGGGTCGCCAGCTCAACCGACGGCTCGAGATCATCCTGATGCCCAATCTCGTTCCGATCTTGTGACCGCGTCGAACTGGGACTGGAAACGGTGTCTCCGCGAGGGCGGAGCTCGTGCCGCCGTGGCTGTATGTCTTGTCAATGCGGCTTGCCTCCCGAACCCTCAGTCGGTGAAGGAGCGTCGATCCAGCTTTGACCGGACCAAGTTGGCGGGCTCGGTCATCGTGGACGCGATTCCGGAGGGCGCTCGGCCGGTCGGAGCGGTGTTCGGCAACGCCTTGGAGCTTGCGGCGGTGCGCGTGGAGCCGGAGATGCCGAGGCCGGGCGATGTCGTCACCATAGAATACTATTGGCGGGTCCTTCGGCCCACGGCACGGGACTTCAAGGTCTTCGTCCATGGGGACGCTTTGGAGGGGAGCTATCGGAGGCTTCATGGCGACCACTGGCCGGCCGACGGAAAATACCCCACGGGAGTCTGGCAAGAAGGCGAGATCATTCGAGATTCTTTCCGATTCGCCATCCCGGGTTCCTACGGTCCTCCCCGACTCGGGCTGTACACGGGACTTTACAGAGGGGAAGACCGATTGGACCTGACCGACAAGGGCGAGCGACCGGCGACGCGGGATGATCGGAGCCTCGCCGCTGAATTTCGCTTATGATTCGGGCGGATCGTGGGTGGGTCCTTGTAGGGTCCGCCGCGTTGCGTTAGCGTTGATTGACTCGTCATTCAACGCGGAAAGAGAGCCATGCAGATCTACAGAGCGCCCATAGCCGACATACGTTTTCACCTCGAGACCTTTGGATACGAGGAGCTGAGCCAAATCCCCGCCTTTCAAAATTACGACCTCGAAACCTCGATGGCTCTGCTGGAGCAGACCGGAGCCTTCATGCGGGAGACGCTCCTTCCCTTGAATCGACGAGGCGACCAAGAGGGGCTGAAATGGGACCCCGAGACCGGAGCGGTCACCACCCCGAAGGGCTTCAAAGAGGCGTATAAAGCCACGGTTGCCAACGGCTACGTGTCTTTGCCCGGGCCCGAGGAATACGGTGGCGGGGGGGCACCGTCGACGCTCTCAGCTCTCGTCTCGGAGATGATGACGTCGTGCAACAAGAGCTTCTCGATGTGCCCGGGACTCACCTTCGGCCTCATCGAGGCGTTGGAAGCCCACGGGAGCGACGAGCAGAAACAGTATTACCTGCCCAAGCTGGTGAGCGGCGAGTGGTCTGGCACCATGTGCCTGACGGAGCCGCAGTGCGGGACCGACCTCGGTCTCATCCGGTCCAAAGCGGAGCCCGAAGGCGACCATTATCGCCTCTACGGCACGAAGATCTGGATCACGTTCGGTGACCACGACATGACCGACAACGTCATCCATTTCGTTCTGGCTCGGCTCCCCGACGCGCCTCCCGGCATCAAGGGCATCAGCGTCTTCGTGGTGCCGAAAATGGTGGATGGCGAACCGAACCATATCAAGTGCGTCGGTCTCGAGCACAAGATGGGCATCCATGCCTCTCCGACCTGCGTCATGGAGATGGAAGGCTCGAAGGGCTGGCTCGTGGGCGAGCCCCACAAAGGCATGCGCTCCATGTTCGTCATGATGAACCGCGCCCGTCTCTTCGTCGGACTCGAAGGGGTGGCGCTGGGCGAAATAGCCTACCAGACGGCGGTGGAGTTTGCCAAAGACCGTCGGCAGAGCCGGGCACTGGATCCCAAGAAGCGGGACCCGGACGCGCCGGCCGACGGCATCCTCGTGCATCCCGACGTCCGTCGCATGTTGATGAACGTGAAGTGCAGCATCGAGGGCATGCGGGGCCTCGGGGTCTGGACGTCGATTCATCTCGACCGCAGTCTCCACCACCCCGACGAGGACGAGCGGGCCCGTTCCAACGACTTGGTTGCGCTCCTCACGCCGGTCATCAAGAGCTTCTTCACCGAGCGCGGTTTCGAAGTGGTGAGTGAGGCGCTCCAGGTGTGCGGCGGCGCCGGCTACACCACCGACTGGTCCATCGAGCAGTACCTCCGAGATGTCCGCATCGCCATGATCTACGAAGGAACGAACCACATCCAGGCTTTGGACCTGGTGGGCCGCAAGCTTCCGATGCACGGCGGGCGTCTGCTTCAGACCTTCCAAGGTGAGGTCACCCAGTTGATCCGCAGCTGCAAGGACGAGCCCCGCCTCGGCGAAATGGTCAACAGCCTGAAAGCTGCATCCAAGCAGCTGACGGAGGTCACGATGGAACTGGCTCAAACCGGCGTTCAAGACGCGGAAGTGGCCGGCGCCGTGGCGTCCAATTACCTGAACCTGTTCGCCCTGGTGTCGCTCGGCTTCGGGTGGCTTCACCAAGCCCGCCATGCTCTGAAGGCGGAGGGCCGGGTGGCTGAAGCCAAGCTCAAGACGGCCCGGTATTTCTTCGAGATGATCATGCCGGAGCGCGATACGTACGCCCAGCTGATCCGTGCCGGGAAAGAGCCCATCATGTCCGTCACGCCCGAAGAGCTGGAAGCGGCGTACTGAATCGAACACCGTCGGGGGTCAGTCGGCCGGAAGTCCCTCGAGTGGACTTTCCGGCCGACCCGCGTCGTCGCGGCTCATTGGGATTCGGCAGCGGCTCGCTCGGCCCAAAGGAGGACGCCGAAGCCCAGGGCCAGGGCTGAGAAGTCACAGAGATACGTGAAGACGAAGCCATCACTTCGCCACCAGCGAATCAAGACCGTGGGGTCTCCGAAGACGGTTCCGTACGCCAACAAGACGAATCCGAACAAGGAGAGGACCCCTCCCACCCAAACCGAACCCGTGAACCAGCGAACCCAGGCTGGGTCCTGGTGTGGCTGCGCCCCGAACGACCGGAGCGCGGTGGTGGGGAGCAGGATGAAGGCGCCGATGGCCATCCCGGCCATGACCGCCACGATGGGCCACCAGAACTTTCCGATGCCTCGCCAGAGGACGCGGGCATAGAGCAACGGCCAAAGGCCCATCAGGTTGAAGGTGGCGTCCAGCCACGGGTCGGGCCCCTGGAACGTCGCAAGTTTCCACACCAGCGTTTGGGTATCCTGTGCCGGAGGCGCCACCAGGGTGGCGGCAACCAATAACAGAACCCAGAGCGCCATCAGGAGCAGGCGAGCGGGAAGATGCGACCGCAGGTGCTCGAATCGAAGCGCGTCCATGAGCGCGAGGGTCATCGCTCCACCAGACGGCACGAAACCGTTTCCCGCAAGCGATGTCCGGCCATCCGTGGTTGAGCTCGCGCAGCCCATGATCGTCATGAAGACCCTTCTCCTCATTGTCTTTGCCCAGGCCTCGAGTTCAAACGCCCGCATCGCAGCTCTCGAGGCAGAGGTCGCCTCATTGAAAACGGCCATCGCGGCGCTTCGGGAGACTCCAGGTGGGGTCTACAACGCCGCCGAATGGATCCCGGAAGGTGGGGACCTGGCCGACGCGGTCGACGGGATTCAGCGCGATGGCGGTTGCGGTAGGACCGGACCCCACGGGGGTGAGCGCCAAGGATGTCGCATCTTCATCCCGCGGGGCGAGTACACAATCGGCAAGCCCATTGTCATTTGTCGGGCGGTAGAACTCTACGGCGTCGGTCCACGGACCGGCTCCAGCACCATCATCAAGGCTGACCGGACCACGGGCATCCACGTCTCCTCGGCCAGCCATTGTCGGTCATTGGGATTTCCGAAGCGCGCAAGCGGCACTCAAGCTCATATCCACCACCTCAGGATTCTCGACCGCAGCGTGTACTGGAAGGGCGGCACGAAACCGTTCGTCCCGATCGCCAACGCCGGCATCTTTCTGGAGGCGCGGGCGTCCATCGAGGACGTTCACGTTCAGAGATTCACGCAGGGCATCCGGATCTCGGCCGGTGCGAAGCGACGCCGCTCCGTTGCAGACACCGGGTACCCGATGAACGCGGGGACCAATGCCAATAGTTGGTATCTCGAGAGGGTGAGCATCAACCAGAGCCGGCACTCTGGTCTCTATGTGGACGGACCGGACAGCAATGCTGGCCTCGGCGTACTGGTGGATTCTTCTTCGAACTGCCTCGACGCGGACAAGTACGGGGAAGCGGGCTGGGAGCCTTGTGCGAACTTCTACCTGTCGAGCTTTCTCGGCGACACGCTCGTGCAGCCTCACAGCGCTCATTCAAAGGACCGCCGTGGGAATCTTCACTTCCAGTACTACAGCGACAATCCCAATTCCCGGAACGTCCTGCTCGGGGCCTATGCAGAGAACGCGAAGGGCAACGGCCCTTCCCATGCATCCAAGAACGACTTGGTGGTCGGCGGACTCTCACGTTGGCAGCCGCAAGGAGGCGGGACGCGCCTGCAGGACGGGAGCATCAACGGCCTATGTGCAAGGGATGATCGCCCCGACCAAAATCCGGAGAAGGCCGAAGTGTGCTTGGGGACGAGAGCCGGTGCGGGTGCCCCCATTGCGCTGCGAGCGAGCGGAAAGGGCTTTAGCACCCACGATACGCTGCGCATCAAGGCGGAGTCCGGATCTCCGGTGGGACCGGTGTGGCGTGCGGACGTTGCCAATCTGAATTCCGCTCAGCTCTTTCGGATCGCCACGGACAAGAAGAAGGCCGGCAGCGCCGGGGCGCTGCGATTCGTCGAGCCGAGGGTGCTTCCTCGTTGTCCGAGGGAGAAGGTGTCACCGCTGATGGATACGGGTATCGGAGTGCTCACGTCCCCAGCTGGCGTCGCGCTTTGTACGATGATGAAGAAGAAGCGATGAACTCAGCGCTGCGCCGCAAAATGCCAGCCGAGACCCACGAAGATCAGGACGACGCCCGCGCCCCAGATGGCGGGCTCCACCCAAAATGCCAACCCGGAGCACGCCGCGAGTCCCGCCATCGCAAGCCAGCGCGGGTACAGACGTTGTTCGGTGGGCAGATACAAGGCTGCGAGATTCGTGAGGGCGTAATACACGAGAACCGTAAACGCACTGAACGACCAAGCAACGGTCACGCTTCCCGGCAGTGCCATGACGCCGATGATGAACGCCACCGCCGCAACGGCCCGACGCGGAGACGCCGGATCACCGCTCAGTCGAGCCAGACCCGGCGGCATGTCACCCCGGCGTGACATGGCCAGGAGCACACGAGACAGGCCGAGGACGAGGTTCAAGAGGACGCTGGCCATGGCGGTGATGGCGCCCGCGGCCACGAGCCAGGACACGCCGGGCGTGGCGAAGCGGCCGGCGACGGTGGCCAGCGGCGCGCCGGCCGACCGGGTTGCCTCGGCGACCCGTGGCGCACCGACCGTGGCCACCGCGACCCACGCCACCAGTGCATAAAGCACCATCGTGATGACCAGCGTCGCGATGATCGCTCGAGGAATGGTTCGCCCGGGCTCTTTGACCTCTTCGCCCAGGGTCGCGATGCGACCGTAGCCGGTGTACGCCACGAACATTAGGGCGGTGGCGTGCAGCAACGAGGGGCCGTCGATGTCGCTTGCGGAGTTCGACCCCCCTCGAGCGTGGGCTCCCGCGGGCTCCGAGAGGAGGCCGGCGAGGATGAAGGCGCAGAGGGAGAGCAGGGTGAAGCCGACGATGGCCGCGTTGATTCGGTTCGAACGTCTTATGCCACCGGCAACGACGGCGGAAATGAAGACGATGGCACCCCATGCGACGGCCACCTGGGATCCGTTTCCGGAATGTCCGAACGCGTGCAGGACATAGCCGGCCAAGCCGAGCGCCGCCGTCGCCGCAGAGGCGGACTTGGCGCTGAGAAACATCCATCCGGCGGTGAAGCCGAGCCAGGGACGCAGATATCGGTATCCGTATTCGTAGGTTCCTCCACTGACTGGATGGTTGGCCGCGAGCTGGGCGCTCGAAAGACCGTTGAAGAACGCGACGACGGCTCCCAGGGCGACGGCGACGACCACGGCGGGGCCCGCAATGCCTGCCGCGATGCCCACGCTGACGAAGACCCCGGTCCCCAGGATGGAGCCGAGACCCATCATCACCGCCCCCACAACGCCCACGACCCGAGGCAGAGGCGCCGCGCTGCTTTCCTTCGACGTCACGCGTTCAGCCTATGACATAGACGAGGGTCGACTCGCCACGGCCCTCCGCCGCCCGCAAGCAGGCGGCCGATCGACTCAACGCCTCATCTTCTCGTGGGTGGGACGGTGGTCAAACGATCCGGGTCGGCGTGCATGAATAATGCACGAATTCGCTCTCCGTCTGTCGCGATCAGAATCGCCGTCGCGGCACGCCCGTCGCGGCAGACGACCATGGCCGGTTGTCCGTTCAGCTCGCACTCGGAAAGGTCCACGCCGTCCGCACCTCGTGGAGAAACGGCTGCCAGGAAGGGCGAGTGAGGTGAGCGGAGCGCCGTGGAGCAGTACGACGACCGGCCCAGCACCCTCATCCACGTAAGCAGTCTTGGACCCGTTAACATGTGTCGTGATGCGTCGAAGTCCGAGGTTTGGGCTCGTGGTCTCGACAGGTTCGTGACCGGACGGCGAATACGGAACAGGTGTGGTCATGCCCCATAGACCCAGTAGCAGGTCAGACCGTGACGAGCCCGTCGCCCCCACTCGACTCGGCTGTGGGGCGCGGAAACGAGGGCCATGCCTTGAGACTCTCCCGCCGACGGTTGGATCCCGATGAAGGAACGCCCGTGCGCCGTGGAGTGGAGATCCCTGATTGCCGAAACGGGGTTGAGAATCGTTAGCGGAGCGCGCCCGTTACGATGGTTCCGCTGGGGATGCGCTCATCGAGATCCACCCCATCGATACCCATCGCTCGGCCAAGCGTCTTGCCGGCGGCCAGCAGGGTGTCGGGTGGCTCGATGCCCCCTGACTCGACGAGGTTGCCGCTGGCTGGATCGATTCGACCGGCGTGGAAGTCGTCCCTCCGGGCCGGAATCAGGCCTCCAACCACCCCCGGACGCACGTTGCGGCCAAACAGTACCATCGCGTGATGACCGCCGTTGTGATCCCTTCCCCCTCTCGAATTGCGGTAGAAGTTTCGTCCGAACACATTGAGGGTCGCGAACGTCACTCGGTCCTGGAGGTCCGCGGTCGTCAATTCGTTCCAGAGAAAGCGAATGGATTCGATGGCCGCGATGGTCTGATCTCGTTCCCGGGTCAGATCGCTGTCGTTGTGGTTGTCGCCTCCGAATTCAACCCGGACGACGACGGCCGGGGTGACGTTCAACCGGAACAGCGCCACTGCGGTGAGGAGCTGATCTCGTTCATTATCGCGATCTGAAGGATCGAGAGGAAGTCTTTCGAGAAGTGTACCGAGGTCCGCACCGAGCTGGCGCGCTTGGGCCCGACTGCTGGCGTAGTTGTCGATGAACCGCCTCTGCACCGCGGTACCGCTTGCCTTGACCTCGGCGTAGATTCGGTCGAGCTCCTGGTCTCGCAGGGACGCCAGATCGGCAAGAGGACTGACGTCGCTGAACAAGGACTTGAGCTCATTGGGTCTGATGTTGTCGAGCGGCCTGCCTTCGAAGGATATGCGCTCGCGGGCCAGGGCGACCGGTTCGGCCTGAATCGTCTCCAGCCGCGCCGCGGTCAAGCTGGCCAGGGCCGACGGCAGCATGTCCTCGCCGTTGCCCGAAGGCCCCTTGATGGCCCCATGAAACTTGAGGACCGAATCCCACTCGGGGTGAGCATTCGTATTGGTTCGGTGATGGAAGATCTGGAGCCGTTGCCGAAGCGCTTCCGGAAGGGTTGCCCAAGGCGCGGCTGCGCTGGTCGCCATCCCACCCAGCTGAATCGGGGTCTCTTCCATGCCCGGGTTCGGGTTGTTGACGGCCCCGGCCACATACGTGCCGGGTGCATTGGTATTGATCGGGTCGCCGGGTTGCGCCGAACTCAAGATGAGGAAGTCCGGTTTCGTGGGCATCTGGGCCCGTACATTGCGCCGGCCCATCAAGAAAGACGCGGGCAGTCCGGTTGCCAGAGCGCGAAGCCCCAGGCCACCGGCCCCCAACGCCGCGCGGAGTGTCTGTCGTCGATCGAGTCGCATGGCCATTCCTTCTCGTCCCTTCGGGTGCCTCATAGACCGAGCGCCATCACTTCCGGCGACTGGCACGCCAAAACGAAGACGGAGCGAAGAGCGTCGAAACGCGACGCGCCTTGGTCACGTGCGTCGGAGAAGTGCTGTAGGAGGCGAGCCTCCGCGACCGCTCGCCGCGAATGGGTCGGGTGCAGCCCCATCAGTTCCTCGACGATCTGCGGAATGGTCTCCACCTCGGGATCGGCTGGGCGATAGCGGTTGCCGCTGCCAACCAGTTGGCTGGAGATCCGGGTGCACAGCTGCTCGGCTGCTGCGAAATGGAAAGAGCTCGTATCCGCCGTCTGAACGACGTCGACCCCACCGCGAACGAACTCGTCGTCGGGGAGAAGGCCCAGACTCGAACCTGCGAATGAGCAGGCATCGTCTGTGCCCAGACGTTGGTCGAGAATCTGGCACAGGTGAGAGGTACGGGTGATGCTGACCACCGGCTGGTTGGCTTCGAAGGTCGAAACGTACGATGCTCCAGTGACCAGAGGCGACGCGAACAGCTCGCGAACCAAGGTCTTGAAATCGAAATCGCTATCGACAAAGGCCTGCACCACGCGCTGGAACTCGGGGTCCGATTCCTCGCACGGCATCGAGTTGGCGTAGCGACAGAGCTTCTGGGTCCAGGCCACCGGAAATTGCGGATGATCGGCGAGCGTCTGACCGAGGCCGGGAAGGCCTGGATTGGCCTCGGTGACCCCACCGAAGGCAAAATTGGCCAGACCGACGTCATCCTCGGTGCTCCTCTGATACACCTCGGTAAACTCGTTCATGAAGTAGAGGCGCATCGGGTCCAGGCTCCGGTGGCACCCGTAACAGGCGGTGGTTGGCTCGGCGTGGTCCTGGTCCAGGCCGTCGGTGTTCGGCTGTGGTGTTTGGTCGGCGACGGTGTAAGAGGCACCCAAAGCCGTGATCAGTGCCTGGTTGATCGTCACCCGAAACTGGTTGTCGGCGTTGGTCTGCCAATTCGATAGGAAAGCCAGGGTTGTGAAGAAGCCGACACGGGGCACACGAACGAAGATCTCATTCGACGAGCGAAGGCGGAGGACATCGTAGAACGGGACGAGATCTTGGTCGCCGACCCGAATGGTCACCGGACGCCAGTCGGTGAAGTCGCTTGGCCGAAACACGATATCGTCCTGCCGATGGTTGCTGGCGTTTCGGCAGACGATCTGGCCGGTCATCATCTCGATGACGTGAGATGCCCGGAACGGACTCTGTGTATTGCAGTTCTGGCGAAGGTCCGGCACGTACCAGGTCCGATTGTCGATCATCCATCTCAGCGTCACGGGGTCAGGTGCGCCGTCGGGGACGGCTCGGGTCACGACGTGTTCCTGGCGTCGTTCGGAAGCATCCTGGTCCGTGTACAGAAGCATCGACAAGAGAGCCGTCGTCATCATCCATCGCTGAGTGGTCAAGATCTCAGTGAAGCTCCGATCGTCGGTCACGATCTCCAGGGCCGTACGTCCGAATGACTCTTGTGCATTTCGCTGCATCTCGTCGAGATTGCCGCCCCGAACACGGTCGAGCTGGTCTTCGAACTCGACGTCTCCGACCAGACGCTGCTGAAGCGCGACCTCAAAGAAGCCCAGCATCTTCGTTTCGAACTCGGGCGTGTCGACCCAGTCCGAGACGAAGGTGTGGATGGCGGCGGGGTCATCGTTTACGGCCGCGACCTCGACGTCGGTGACTGCACTCCCCACGAGAAGCCCTTTGACCTTTGCGAGGTAGCTCTCAGGGGGCACCGGCTCATACTCGGCACTGGGTAGAGGAGGCGGCGGCGGAGGGCTGTAGTCCTCCACCATGTCTTGCACCCATTCCTCGAAGCACTGGAGGTCGGTTTCGCTCACGCCGTTCCCTTGAAACGGCATGATCACGCTGCACGGATCTGGGTGTGCAGCATAGCGGACCGGGTCGACCAGCAGGAGAAGCAAGCTTGATTGCGGATCATCGGGGTCGACGAGGGGAGTGCCTCCGCAAGCGTCGGTGGTTGATTCGATGCCCACCAACCTGGAGGCTGCGTTGGGACTGAGGAGGTCGAGTCCGCCCACGAACTGTGCTCCGTGGCAGCCGGAGTCGGTACAGCCATTCCTCGGAGCGGCGAGGACCTCTCCCATGTCACACAACGAGCTTGGATTCCCGGTGCCCTGGGCGTCCTCCGGATCCGAATCGGGCGGACGCGCGTCGGCCGAATCCGGCGCGACGTCGTCCGGCACCTTCGACGTCGTTTCGCCAATCATCCCCTCGCACGCGACGGCCGACAGCGTCACGATCAGCACAATCCACCTCAGCACCGTGTGGACTATCACCGATCCTCGCCTGCTTCGGCGAGGCCATTTACCGTTTGTTTTGTGACAACTAAGGGTGGAGAGGACAGTCGTCCTCGGTCAGAGCCCCGTTCCCCGGTGGGTAGACCCGGTTCAGACCTGATTTCTCGGGCCGAAAGGTAAGAGAAGTTGCGACTTGCGCGCCTTCTCTCGGATGTGTGCTCCTCCGAGCCGAGAGCCCGATCTGTGGGTGCCGGATCGTCGTCTGGTCGTGCACGGCAGCGTCCGTCGTCGAATCACCTCTCCACTTCGCATCGACTAATTGCATCCGCCGGATGCGCCACAGCTCGACATCGTACAACGGTCGAGCATCCGCTCAGGATCGTGAACTCCTCGAGCCATGGTTGGGGTGCCAAGAATCGTTTCAAGCGATTTGACACCCAAGCGATTGCGTCGAATCGATGCTTGAAAGCCGACAACTGGACTCGAACCAGCGGCCTACGGTTTACGAAACCGTTGCTCTACCAACTGAGCTATGTCGGCGAAGGCTGCGGAAGCTAGAGCAATGGACGGAGAGGTGCAAGGGCGGAGGCCGTTCCATGCGCCGACCCACGCCGAGCGTGCCGTCAGGTAAAGCACGGGTGTCGGTCCCGAAAGGACGCGGATCAGCCGCCGGTGAGGAGCAGTTCCTCCGCCGCTTCCTGGAGGTCCTCGGGCGCGTGGGGAAGGTCGACGCAGCGCTGAAGGTGGACCCGAGACTCCGGAGTGACGCGACGGCTGGCCAGACTCAAGCCCAAGAGACACGCCGCATCCGCATTCTCCGCGTTCAGACTCACCGCTCGCTTCAAGTACTTCTGCGCCTGTGGTTCTCGCCCAAAACGCGACAAGATGTTGGCGAGGGAGACCAACGCGACCTCGTCGCTCGGATTCGCGCGGAGAGCCTTCTGAAATGCTTCCATCGCGCGCCGGTCCTTGTTCTGTTTGGAGTAGGAGGTACCGATGTCGGTATATACCGACGCATCCTGGGGTTCCTGCTGCCGGTACGCATTGAACCATTTGAGTGCTCGCCGGTACTGATGACGCTCGACCGCGGTCCATCCCAGAGCACGCATGGCTTCGGAGAACCGGCTGTTGAGCTGCAGGGCCTTCTCGTATGCCGTGATGGCTTCGAACAGCGAGTTGTTCCTCTCCAGAGCGCGGCCGAGCCAGTACTGATACTCGGCGTTGGTGGGTTCACGTTCCACCGCCCGGCGCATGCTGGTCACGGCGTCGGCGAACCTTCGCTCGAGGTACGCCACCCGGGCTTCCCAAAATCGCACCCGATCGTCGTCGTGGCCCAGCTCGTTTTCGATGGCCTGAGCGCGGTTCAAAGCCTTCGACGCCGCCTTCATGTCGGGGGGATTTCGCTCCACGAAGGCCGCTGCCATGCGGAGGTGGGGCCTGACATCCTCATCGTCCAATGCGGCAGCTCCAGCATACAGCGCCAATGCGGCTTGCAGTTCTCCATCGAGCTCGAGAGCTCGGCCGAACTCGAACATGACCTTGGGGTCGGTGGGTCCTTCCCGGAGGGCCCGAACATAGATGGGAATCGCTTCCGAAAGCTGCTCAGCCGCGGATGGATCCGGTTGCTTGGAAGCCATGTCCCGAAGCACGTTGGCTTGCCCGACCAGGGCCCCCACTTCATTGGAATCGAAGGCTTCTGCCTTGCGGTACACGGCCAAGGCTTTTTGCAGGGCGCCTTGTCGGGCCAAACCATCGGCGAGGAGCGTGCGGGCGCGCGCATCTCGGGGGGCGAGCTTCACGGCGGCGCGGGCGTGCTCGACCGCGCTGTCGATGGCGCCCGACTCGAGCTCGAGGCGGGCCAGCGCCATCCGGGGCCGGGGACTCTTCGGGGCGATGCGAGCCGCGCGGCGCAGCGCGTTTCGAGCATCCTTCATCTTTCCCAAAGCCTGGTTGAATTCTGCTTCGTGCAGGCTCGGCCGTGGGTCCCTCGGGTCGATCTTGCGTACCGCTTCGAGATCCAGAAACGCCTTGGCCACGTTGTCGGTGCCGATCTGCGCCCGGGCGCGGGCTAGAAGAGCCGGAACCGACTGAGATTCGCGGTCCAGGATCGGTGACAGCTTCGAAAGCGCATCCTCGATTCGATCTTGAGAGACGTCGGCGACCGCTGCCAGCGCTGCGAGCTGCGGATCACTGGGTTTGAGGCGATGACCTTCTCGAACCAGATCAGCCACCCTGGCGACCTCTCCTCGGGCATCCATCTCTGTCCCCACCGAGGCATACAACGCTGGACGTGCTTCGGTGGGGAGGCCTTCGTTAGCGATTCGCGCCGCCGCAAGCCGGGCGCGACGCGCCTCACCAGGTTGTCCGAGGGCTTCGTAGGTTTCGGCCGCGGCCAATGGAGCGGGACCGAACTCGGGTGCGAGTTCGGAGGTGCGGTCGAACCACCACGCTGCCGTCTCGGGGTCTTCGAGTCGTTTGGCCATCCGACCCATGGACCACGACGCCGGTGCAAACTCGCTCTCGGCAACCAGCGCCCGGTCGAAGGCAGCCATCGCTTCGCGTAGCTTGTCTTGCTCCGAAAGCGCGAGACCCGTCAGCCAATGGAAGGGGGCGCCCATGGCGTCCGACGAGGCCGGCTCCAACAGTGCGAGTGCGCCCTCGGCATCGCCTTTCAGGATGGAAAGACCGGCCCGGGTTTCGAGGGCCTTCAGCGAACCGTCCTGACCGGCGTCTGCGGTGGTCAGATCTTGCCCCTCGAGCCGCGACACCGCGGCTTCGATCTCGTCGAGTCGGAAGAGCTCGAGACCGTAGAGAAGTCCGGCTCGAACCCGTGCGTGCGCTTCGACCAGGAGGTTGGTCGAGGTCGCTGGAGCGCCGTCGAGGGTGGCGAAGACGGACCGAAACCCTTCGTATCCGTGGGATGCAACGCGTCCGGACAAGGCCTCAGGGTCAACCTTTTTGGGCGGTGGAGGCGGCGGGGCCGGTGGTGGAGGCGGCGGAGGGGGCGTCAACGCGTATCGAACCAGACCTGGGATTCCGAAGAATCCAGCCGGCGTGAACAAGTGCGTATACACACCAGCCGAGACCACGGCGACCGCGACGACAAACGCGATGATGTGCTTTCGATAAGTCTGCCAAACCGATGGCAGCTCCGGAATCTCGCCCACCTCCAAGACTTCCATGGCGGCGGAGCGGGAAAGGTCCGAGGATGCAGATCCGGAGCCGGCAGATGAAGGACCGCCCCTCCTGCGGGAAGGCGAGCCTCCGATTTCCTTCATCAGCGCCTCCATCGAGGAGGAGGATCCTTCTCCGGTTTCGGCAAGCCCTTCGTGGACGTCGGCGGATGAGGCCCTGGACGGGACGTCCAACGACCTCGGCGCACTAGAGGGGACGTCCAGAGAACGGGTCGATGGCAGCGCCCCGGTATCCAGCTTCAGCTCGCCGTATTCGTCGAGGGCGGCCGTACTCGGGGGAGCATAAGCGTCCGGAAGGTTCGCCGGCGCCACCACGTCGCTGCTCGCGGGCGCTGGATAGTCGATCCCATGGGGCGCTGGAAGGTCCGTGCCTGCCGACATGGGCAAGTCGACTTGACCGTAGTCCATCGGGTCGGAAGGTGCATACAGACCCTCGATGGTCTCGTTCAAAGCTGGATGGCTGGTCATGGCTCGCCATCGGACGCCATCCGTCGACACGTCTTCCTGGCCCATGAGCTCACCATTTCGCAACATTGCTTGCAAACGCGGAACCCCGAACGGGCCTTCGACCCGGCCATCTCGATGGCGGAGCCGGAGCTCCTCGTGGACCGGGCGTTCTTTGGCGCCCCCGGCCAGCGCATTCTTGTCGTCGATGAACTGAAGCACGTCGGCCGAGTGTGGCGACGAGGCTTCCGCCCGGTCCGGAAGGTCTGAAGGCTCACGGACACCTTCCTTGAGACCAGGAAGATCTTCCAGCGGGTGGGGCGCGGGGCTCGGTCCGGCACCCATGCTGGACGACCGCCCGTCGTCTCGAAGTCCGGGCAGATCGTCATATTCTCGCGGTGCTGGGTGCGACCCGGTTCTCCGCACGCTGGTCGTGGTGGGGATACTGGAGTCGCGGACCGCGTCTCGAGGCATGCTGGGCTCGACCGCAGGAGGCGGTGTGTGGTCCAAGCCGAGGTCGATCTCATCGGCCGGCGTGGGCCTCGACGGCGCCAACGGGGCCGGAGCCGCCGAATCAGAAACCGATCCAAAGGACGGCAGGGTGGTCATGGTCGGCTCTCGCCCTGGCTCGGCCCGGGCGGTGGAGGGAACGGACGGGAAGGACTTCATCTCGGACCGCAGCGCCTCGAACGGATCCAAGGACTCAGCCTCTGACGAAGGAGCAGGAGGGGCTGATGGGTCCGGTGCCTCAGAAGGAGCCGCCGCGCGTCCCGGGAGCGGGACGGCTCCCTCCGGCGGACCATGGGGTTGGGTGGGACTCGGACGCCGACGGGGACGCGGGACAGGTGCCGACGACCCCTCCCGCGGAGCTTGCGCCGATGTCCGACCTGACGGGTTGCGGGCAGTCCCCGCGACGGATCCCGCGAGCGGAACGGGCTCTTCCGATGCCGGAGGACGGACCACGAAGGTATGTTGGCAGTTCGGACAGCGGATGCTCACCCCAGAGGGTGCGATGCGGCTGTCTTCCACCGCGTACCGGGCACTGCACGCTGGGCAGGTGATGTTCATCGGCGCCGACGGAATCTATCAACCGTCCCGGGGGCTTGTCGAATCGGCAGGGGTGGCAGGGGAGCACGCACGCTTGACGAGGGTGCCGCCGGTGACTACGTGCATCCCCATGGCCAAGTCCGGCGGTTTCTTCACGCGTCTTTCCAATCTTTGGTCTGGGTTCTTGTCGTTGTGGGTGGGTGACCTCGAGAAAAATCATCCCGAGATCGCCTACGAAAACTCCATCAATTCCATGGTCGAGAAGTACACCACCCTGAAGAAGGCCACCGCGGCCATCATTCGAAGGCGAGAGGAGATCGAGCAGCGCTATCGCGTCCGCAAGACCTCACTCGATCAGGTTCGCCTCGATCTGGACACGGCGATGGAGACCGAGGAAGACGATTTGGCACTGGTCCTCATCTCCAAGAAGAACGCGCTCGAAACGGAGGTTTCTGACCTCGCCGGGGAACTGGACCAAGCGCGGCAAGACGCGGAGGACGCCAAGGCTTCGCTTCTCAATGTTCAAGCCGAAATCGACAAGCTGAAGTCCGAAAAGGACCGCATGCTGGCCAAGATGGAGAGCTCGAAAGCGCGGATTCAGGTTCAGGAGCAGCTCGAGGGGCTTTCGGTGGATGCCGAAGTCCGAGCGCTGGACAATGTTCGACAGCACATCGAGACCCTGTCGGCCGAAGCGAACCTCAACAAGGAGCTTCAAGGACAGTCGATGGAAGGCCGCTTGCGAAAGCTCCGTCTTCAGACCGGCGAAGTGACCGCGCGCCGCGAGCTGGAAGAACTGAAGGCGAAGCGAGCTCAAGCCGCCCAACAGCAGGCGCAAAAAACGCTGTAGGGTCCAGGGCCGCGCGTGGTGGGGCGTTGGACCCATGTGGCGTTCCTCCTCGGGGCCGGAGTGCTGTCCTCGATCTTGGTGGGGGCGTGGACGCCGATGCTGGTGACCGGCGTGCTCGCCGCGGTTTCGGCATTCATCGTTGAGGATGGGCCCAAGGTGGTCGATGCGCCGGAGGGTCGGGTGCCGGCCAAGATGTTGGAAGAACTCTCGGACCAGGACAGGAAGCGGCTCTACGGGCTCGAGTCCACGCGCGACGCCATCGAGCAGCTGATCGCAGAAAGGGAGACGGGCACGGAAGAGCTCTGGGAACCCGAGCTTCGACGGGTTGATGACGCGCTCCTCGCTTTCGCGCGACTCGCCCGGCGCAGGGCCCGAAACGAAGCGTTCCTGAACACGGTTTCCAACCGGACGTCGCCCGATGCGCACGGAGCGCAGGTGCAGCTCGAACGGACCCAGAATCGCCTCGAGCACCAGCTGGCGGACATCGAGCGAACCCTGACCGCAATCCGAGACCGACTGGCCTCACGGGCGGATACCCATGCGACCGAGGAAGCCCTCGGAGAGCTTCGGACGCGGGTCGAAGCCCTGGAGCGCGCCGAGGCCGAAATCCGGCAGCTGAGTGCCGCCTCGCGTTGACTCGACCAGCTCATCGTGTTGTGACCTCCGGCCCACGCACCCGTAGCTCAGCTGGATAGAGCGCCGGACTACGAATCCGGAGGTCGTAGGTTCGACTCCTTCCGGGTGCGAAAGGAATCCGGTGACATCGGCGATATGGCCCGACGTCCGGGCATTCCAGACGTCGGTCTGCCTCTGGCATCCTGGCGGCATCCATGATTGTCCACCGCCTCGATGGAACAAATCAGGAAGCAGATAAGGGTGTGGCTTCTTGCTCTGGGGGCGGGCGCCGCCTGTGCGGCACCGGTCGGTGTGCGCCAGTTGCGCGTTCCGAGCGATGGAGCCGAGACCTGCCAGAAACACTGCGGCAAGATGGGTCTCGAGCTGGGCGCAGTCGCGATCATGGCTGACAACGTGGGTTGTGTTTGCCAACCGGTCGGAACGAACACGTCGACCAACGCAGGCGCCGTCACTGCAGGGATGGCCACTGTGATGCTTCAGAACGCGGCAGAGCTACAGCGACAGCAGGACCGCGCCCAACAAAGAAGAAACTAGCGCAAGCGTTGGCCCGAATCTGAATCGCGGGTTCGAGTCCTTCCGGGTACGAAGGGTTTCAGCATACCCTGCCCGCGCGCCATGAACAGGGAATGCTTTCCGCGGGTCGTCCTCGGCGTTTTGCTCCTCGTTTGGGTCGCCACGTTCTTCGTCTACCCGCCCAATGGGTCAGCGTACGCGAGCCGTTACCCCCGATTTCTCGCCGAAGGCGACGGTTACTACATATATTTGAACACGATTTCCCTCGTCTATGACTGGGATGTCGACCTGACGGACGAGTACGCGTACTTCGGGGACCCGTGGCGGCTCGGCGAGCGCACCACATCGACCGGTCGCGCCTACGTCTATCCGATCGGAACGGCCCTCCTGCAGGCTCCGGCTCTGATGTTGGCGTCCGGTGTCGTGGAAATCTCGAACCTCTTTGGTGCCAGCCTCACGAATGACGGCTACTCCCTTCTCCACCATCGGTTCGTCTTTCTGACGAACCTGCTGGCGGGGTTCGGGGCCCTGGTCCTGGGCTATGGATTGGCCGAGCGCAGCTTCGGTCGAAACGCTGCCCTCTACGCGGCCATGGTCGTCGGTCTTGGCTCGAGCCTCTATTTCTACGGCACCTTGTGGGTCAGCTATCCTCATGTGTGGACGGCCTTTGCGGTAGCCTCGTTGCTCGACTATTGGGACCGAACGAAAGGTCGCGACGACGTTCGAAGGTATGCGACGCTCGGGGCCCTCATCGGTTTTTGCGCTCTCACGCGTATGCAGGCTCTCCTATTTGGGCTCGCGCCTGCGATCGAAGGGGGGCTCAGCCTGCTTCACTCACTCCGGAATCGGGATGGGCTCGCGGCGCGACGACTCGCCGTTGCGGGCACGTCAGCCGGCGGAGCATGCCTCCTCGTGCTGTCCCCGCAGCTTCTTCATACGGCGCTCTTTCACGGCAGCCCGTTTGCCGTGCCCCAAGGGCCTCACTACATGGACTGGTCGACTCCATTCTTTTGGGAAGTCTTGTTTGCTTCGAACAATGGCCTTTTGTGGTGGACGCCGCTCCTTTGGATGTCTCTCTTGGGTCTTCTTGCCGCTTTGCGTCGCCTACCCACCACCGCGGCTGCCTTGATGTTTCTGTTCTTGCTCCAGGTATGGGTAAACGGCAGCGCTTATGACTACCACGGCTCATGGGGGTTCGGGCAGAGACGGCTGGTTGGATGCACGGCCATCTATGTGTTCGGTGCGGCGGCCATGATCGCGGCCGTCTTTGGGATTCATCGGCGATGGCCGCGCATTGCTGCTCATGCGGCGTTTTGTGGATTTTTGGCTCCGATGATTGTCGTCAACATGGAGCTCGCCAACAGTACCGCTCGAGGAAGGGTTCCGGTTGGGGTGGCAACTCGAGGTCCTGCGCCCTTGGAGGGGGCCGTGCATCGCATCCTTCATCGGATTCATCGTGCCGTCGGAAATCCTTCGGTCTGGCCCTACAATCTTCTCTGGGCTGCTCGGCATCGGGTGTCGCCGGCAAGATACGACGAGCTGGTAGGCGCCGAACTGCTGTACTTCGACTTTCGCGACTACGAGCGGCCTGGGCACACGAAGACCGTGGCGCTCCGCATGGAGTCCGAGACGCTGAGGCGTTACGGAGCGGGCGGTTGGAGAGGACACGATGGGTGGATCGCGGAACGGCAGGCGCGCCTTCTCGTCCCGTTGTTCGTCCATCGTCACCTATCGTTGGGCGTGGCGGCCCAAAACGATGAGCCGCTCACAGTTCTTTGGAATGGGCAGTCGGTGGGGTCCGTCCCCGCGACCCACGAAGGAGTGCATTGGTTGCCGCTTCCCGCTCGCCGCACGCTTCGGGGGACCAACGAGCTGGTGGTGTCGTGTGATGGAAGCGCCGATCAAAGTGAAGGCTGCGCCCAGGTTCGGGAGCTGCGTTTTCGTTATCGGGTTCCCCGGCACGACGAGGTTTCCGACTCGGTCTCTTCCAGCCTCCGGAGAAAGCCGGCATCCAGGGATTGTTCGGACGAGGACAGCATGGCAGAGCCCCGTTCATGAGCGACCACCTCCACCAGAGGCGGGGCAGAGTCAGCACCGACTTCGACCCGACCCTGGCTCCCCGGCGCCGGTCGGGTCATGGAAGCAGTGTTCTGCTCCGTGCCGGTTTCCGGAAAGGGCGATGAGATGATTCCGGGGTTTGTTCCGCTCGCGCTGGGGATCGTGTTTTGCGGCGCGGATCCTGTCCTGTCGCTCCATGCTCGAGGGGGAGTTCAATTTGGAGGATCGCTCGGCGCCGAAGGCGTCGAAGCGACGATCGAGACGTCCCCCGCCATCACCGGGGGACTGGGTTACCGAGTTCGAAAAGAGGCCGAGGCCGGGGTTTGGTACGGCTTTCAGCCCACTGAGCTGCGGGTTGAATTTGACGACGGGAGTCGGCAAGAGCTCGATGCCCAGGTTCACCACATCATGGTGAACGGGCTCCTGGAGTTCATCGACAGCGGCATCGCGCGTCCCTTCGTGGAACTCGGACTCGGCGCGGTGGTCTTGAACATCAACGAACCCGGGACCGACACCGAAGCGCGCCTGGCCTTCAGCGTGGGCGGCGGTCTGCACGTGGCATTGACGCAGCGCATCTGGCTCCGGGTCCAGCTGGACCTGCGGCTCGCGTTTCTGGGGGGCGGAGAGCTGTTTTGCGTGGGTGCTGGGGGTCAGGTGGGTTGCGTGGTCGACGTGGCTGAAGTGTTGCCGCAGGGCAACGCAGGGGCAGGCGTGGTCTTTCGCTTCTAGCCCTCGGGTTTTGATGTCGCCAGACGATGCCGAATGCGGGGCAGCGGTTCGTCATCCGAAGCGGCCTTGAACGTAGTCTCTCGTTCGTTCTTCTCGGGGCTCATCGAAAATCTGCCGGGTCGGACCGTCCTCCACCAGGCGTCCCACGTAAAAGAATGCGGTGAAATCGCTCAACCGCGCTGCCTGCTGCATGTTGTGGGTCACGATGGCGATGGTGTGGCGGCCTCGCAAACTTCGGATGAGGTCCTCGATGCTTTCGGTCGCTGCCGGGTCCAAGGCGCTGGCCGGCTCGTCCATCAGCAGGACCTCCGGTTCGATGGCCAGCGCGCGGGCGATGCACAGACGCTGGGCCTGGCCACCCGAAAGACCCAACGCCGATGCGTCCAGACGGTCCCGCACTTCGTCCCAGAGCGACGCAGACTTCAGGGCCCACTCCACCTTGTCCCGAAGCTCGGATTTGTTGCGAAGCCCCGCGACCCGAAGGCCATACGCCACGTTTTCCAAGATGGACTTCGGGAACGGGTTGCTTTGCTGAAAGACCATCCCCACCCGACGTCGAAGCTCCACCACGTCCACGTCCCGGCGATTCACGTTTTCGCCGTCCAACAGGATCTCGCCCTCGACCCGGGCGTTCGGAATGGTGTCGTTCATCCGATTCAAGCACCGAAGGTACGTACTCTTCCCGCAGCCGGAGGGTCCGATCAGGGCCATGATTCGGCCTTGGGGAAGGGCCAGGCTGACCTTTTGAATCGCGTGCGTCTTTCCGTAGAACACGTCCAAATCCCGAGTCACCATCTTGGGGTCCGGGGATTCGGGTGTTGCGTCTGGATCCGGTGCTCTGCTCATCGTCCCCCTCCGAGCTGACGGCGAATTCGCGACCGCAGCACAACGGCGGCACTGGAGAGCGTGAAGACGAGCAGGATGAGGACCAATGCCGTTCCGAACGCCAGTGGCTGCGCGGCCAAGGGGTCGTGGTGTTGGGTGGCCATCACATATAGATGATAGGGAAGGGCCATGAAGGCGTCGGCAGGCCCCCGAGGCGGCACCGGAAGATAAAAGGCCACACCGGTGAACAGAATGGGAGCGGTCTCACCGGCGGCGCGCGCGAGAGCCAGGACAGCACCGGTGATGATGCCGGGCAGGGCGCTCGGCAGCACCACGGTGCGAATCGCCGCCCATCGTCCGGCCCCCAAAGCCAACGCACCATCCCGGAGAGGGCGAGGCACGGTCCTCAGGGCTTCCTCACTCGCGCTGATGGTCCAGGGCAGGTTGAGAAGACCCAGCGTGAGTCCACTCGAAAGAACGCTGCCCCCGAGCTCGAGGGCCTGGACGAACAGCGCGAGGCCGAACAAGCCGTAAACGATGGAGGGCACGCCAGCCAGGTTGCGGACCGACAGCCGAATGAGGCGTGTTCCCACGCCTTCGGGCGCGTACTCGGCCAGGTAAATGGCGGCGGCGACGCCCAGGGGCACGGCGGCGAGGGCGGAAACCAAGGTGACCAGGACCGTCCCCACGATCGCTGGCCAGATGCCGCCTTCGGTCATCCCGTCTCGGGGAGGCTGACTGATGAAGGTCCAGCTGAGAACAGAGCCTCCCTCCCACATCACGTAGCCTACCAAGAGCACGAGAAAAGCGACGCAGATCAGGGCGGCCACCGCGAGCACGCTGGGGCCGACGACCTCGCCCCACCGGATGCTCGTCTTCCGTAAATCGGCCGTCATCGCGGTTCACTCCGAGCCAGGATGCGGTCGGCCACCCAGTTAACCAGAAGGGTGATGAGGAAAAGGACGAGGCCGAGCACGAAGAGCGCCGAGTAGTGCACGGTGCCGCGCGGCACCTCGCCCATCTCGATGGCGATGGTAGCGGTCAACGTCCGTACGCTCGCGGTCAAGCCTTCGGGAAAGGCGAGTGCGTTGCCGGTGGCCATCAGTACCGTCATCGTCTCCCCCACCGCGCGCCCGAGACCGAGCATGACCGCCGCGACGATGCCGCTTCGGGCGCCGGGCAAAACCACTCTCCAAAGGGTTTCGAAGCGCCCCGCGCCCAAGGCGTAGGAGCCGTTGCGCTGATGACTCGGAACAGCGCTGATCGCATCTTCGGTGATGCTGACGATGGTGGGCAACGACATGATTGCCAGGAGCACCGCCCCATTTGCGGCGTTGAGAGGATTCGCGGTGCCGAGCAGGTCCGCCAGGATGGGACCTACGAGAACGATGCCCAAGAACCCCACCACCACCGAGGGAATCGCAGCCAAGAGCTCGATGGCTGGTTTGACGACCTCCCGTACCCAGGGCGTCGCGAACTCGGCCAGATAGGCCCCCGCACCGATTCCAATGGGCACGGCAAGGACCATCGCGCCCAAGGTCACGTAGCCCGTGCCCGCCAACATGGCGAAGATTCCGTACCGGCCTTCGCCAGCTCGGTACGGATCTGGACTCCACCGGTCATCCTGAATCCACGAAAGCAAACCAATGCTGGAGAACGCGTCGAAGCTGTTCACGACCAATACCGCGAGGATGCCGAGCAGCACGGCGACCGCGAACCAACCAGCGGCGGTGATGACGACGGTTGCGGCATGTTCGCCGGCGGCTCGCCTTCGGGCGGACGCCCGGTTCGCGAGTCGATTCATTTCGGTTCCCCTTTCACCCGACCGAGAAGCGCTCGGTCGCGGTCGCGGGACGCCCGGCTCGCTCGATAGAAGCCTTCTTTCGCGACGATGGCCTGTCCATCGTCGGACAGCTCGAACCACAGGAACGCTGACACTTGAGGATTCATGGGAACGGTGACGTACTGAAACAGGGGCCGGGAAATGGGGTAGGCGCCGCGCTCGACGGCGGCTGCGTCCCCCGGGTGAACGACTCCGCCATCTACGGTTTCGATGCCCACCACCGTGACCCCCGAGCTCACGTTCCCCGATTCCGAGAGGACGTAACCCACGCCGACGTAGCCGATGCCACCCGGGTCGGCTCGAACGGCCTCGACGATCTGAGCGTTGCCGTTGAGATTGCGCATGCCCAGCGCATAGTCATCCTGGACCACGCTCTCCCGGAAGAAGACGTAGGTGCCGGAGTTGCTCTGCCGTCCGTAAAGGGTGACGGTCTGGCGTTTCCCTCCCAGGTCCGACCAGCTTCGGGTGGTTCCTCGATACAGCCGACCGAGGGCGTCCATATCCAGAACGTTCACCGGATTGTTCTCGTTGACGATGACCGCGAGCGCATCGATTCCCAAGACGATCTCCTCCACTTCGAGGCCGCGACGCTCTGCGAGCTTTCTTTCCTCGGATCGAATCTCTCGAGAAGAATTGGCGATGTCGGTTCGACCATCCAACAGGGCGGCGATCCCGGCGCCACTTCCGCCCCCGGCGACGCTCACGACGACATCGGGATGCCGTTGGCGGTAGGCTTCCGCCAGCATTTGCGTCGCACTCAGTTCGGTGTCGGAGCCGACGAGGCGCACGGTCCGGTCGGCGAGATCTGCCCGCCCCAGACATCCGGTCACCAAGGTCAGACCGACGGTCCCCGCTCTCACCACCGAAGTAGGCTTCATGCTCGAGAACCTTTCGACCCGCGGGACCCTTCGCCGAGCACGGGCCCGGCATCCCAGTCTCGGTAGAGCGCGTCTATCAACTTTCTCGGATTTGAGTTTGGTTGCCTCCATTCATGACCGCATGGGCAGTCTTGGTGTGTGCCGCGTGGGGTACGCCGTCCGCGGTAAGGGTGTTCATCGAGGCCGAGGACCCGAAGACCTATGAGACCATTCGGAGCCGGCTGGTTGGCCACCTCCTGGACGTCGAGCGACCCGTCGAGGTGAGTCGGTCGTCCTGTCCGTCGGAGGCCGACCGCGCCCCTCCGAGGACCGGCCTGCTGGCCTGTGTTCGCCCTTCACCGTCCGGGCTCCGCCTCGAGGTTCTTGGATTGCAGCAAGTGCTGCGCCAAACCTTCGAGGGTTCGCTTTCCGTCGCGTCAGAATCGCTGGCCATTTCCGTGGCGTCCATTGTCGACGCGTCCGAGGTCCCCGCACCGACCGCTTCGGATTCGACGCGCGCCGTAGGGTCCGCGGTCTCACCAGCTCGGTCGAGGCGGAACCTCGCGTTTTTCCAGGTCGGCGCCACCGCCGACGGGCTCGGTGTCTATCCCTGGCTGGGCGTAGGATGGAGGTACGCATGGCGGCTCGCCTTCATTCAGCTGGACGCGGCGATGGGTTGGGCCACGATAGAGCCCGAGGAGGGCGTCGAGATTGGCCTCATCCGTTGGACCGGCAGCCTGGCCACCGGGGTCGGGCTTCAACGAAGGAACTGGGGGGCGCGGGCAGGAGCATTCGTCGGTGGCGTGGGCCTTCATCGGAGCACCGCCGCCACCGGTGCGGTCGCCCCCACCGAGGACCGGATTCAAGGTTCCGTCATGTTTGGGCCCGTGGCGGGCCTGTCGTGGTACCCATCTCGGAGCACGACCTTGGGACTCGTGGTTCGGGGCGAAGTCGTCCCCGCCAATCTCCGATTGGTCTTGGACGAGGGTATGGACACCCGCCGATTGGACACGTCCTGGCCGGTGCAGGTGTCAGGGGGCGCTCACTTCGGTCTGCGTTTCTGACCCTGGCAGACCCAGAGGTCCCTGACCCGGTTGACGACGATTCGGCCTCCATAAGGGAAAGGTGTGGCGCGAGACGCAATATCCACTGATTGGGCGCGCCGGGCGGCGAAGGACCGAGCCGCGGCAGGAGAACTCCTTCGGGCTCTCTTGCCACGGGTGCGGAACCTGGTCCGCTATCTGGTGCGGGGAGACGGTGAGGTGGACGACATCGCACAGCAGGCCCTGATCGCCATCCTGCAGGGGCTCCCGAGTTTTCGGGGTGACGCGCCGGTGGAGCGCTGGGCGGACCGGATCACCGCGCGGGTCACGTTTCGCCATTTGCGGCTGGGCCGTCGGCGCGGGGCTCTGGTCGTGCTCTCCGACCCGGAACCCGAGGCGGCGGTGGACGAGCGTTCCGAGTGGGACCGCCGGCGAGACCTGGTCCGCCTTCTGGATGCGCTGCCCCAGGAACAGCGGGACGCTCTCGTCCTCCACCATTTGGTTGGCCTCACCACCCCGGAGTTGGCTGATTGGATGGAAGTCTCCGTGGACACGGCGAAGAGCCGGCTTCGGCTGGGCATGGAGAAAGTGCGGGCCCGATTGAGGCAGGCGACTCGAGAGGCGGCCTCATGAAGGCGCTCTTCCCCCTGGACGACGGCCTGGGCCCGGCGCAGCCCATCGACGAGGTGCAGGCTGAGCTGATGGTGGCTCGGGCTCTGGAGGCGGCGGAGCCGGTGGCGTCGCGCCCCATGGTTCGCCGTCGTGAATTGGCGGCGGCCTGCGTCGCGACTTTCCTGCTGTTCGGCTCCGGGGCTTGGGCGGCATGGCGCGTGGGGATCTTGGTGCCACCCCAGGAGGAGCCGGTCTCAGAGCCGGTGCCGGAGCCGATACCAGAGATGGGCGCACCCGAGGCGCAACCCGGGTTTCAGGCGGCCGAGAGTTCGCTTTCTTCGTCACCGCGTCTCGCTTTGGAACAAGCCGGGGACGCGCCGTCGCCCGAAGACCCGCCGGAGCGAGGCGCCGGTCGCTCGGGACGAGCCGGTGAACCGCGGAGTCGTCGGGCGTCGGGAGCCGACCGACCACCCAGCGAGTCCATCGACCTCTTGGCCGCCGCGAATCGATATCGGCGGCTCGGGGCTTGGGTGCGGGCGGAGGCAACCTATCTTCGAGTGGCCCGCGAACCGCGGATGGCCCGACCGGCCCGGCAAACCGCATGGGTCGCGGTGGGGAATCTTCGTTTGGAGCGAACCCACGACCACCGCGGTGCTCGCATCGCCTTCGAGCGGGCGATCGGGATCGAGGGACCTCTCATGGCCGAAGCGCGGTGGGGCCTGGCGCGAGCGCTTCGGGTTTTGGGGGACCGTGAAGCCGAGCATCGCGTGCTCAACGAATTGATTCGGTTTCATCCGAGCAGACCGGAAGCAGCCCGCGCCCGATCCCGCCTCGAGGAACCATGAGAGGCCTCGCTTTCCTCCTCTGCCTGGTCGCATGCGCGGCCGACGACGTGGTCGGCCTCGTCCGGTCCGACGCCGCGGACCTCGGATCCGTGGACGGGCAGGTGGAGCCGGTTCCGGGCTGCGATGCGGATGAGGACCTGATCCGGGTCGACGACTCGTCGTGTGGCACAGGCCCCCGCTTCAGCATGTGCGTGTGCGGTCCATCCGTGTTTGGCCAGGGTTTGAGAACCCGGGCAAGCGCCGCGTTCTTGGGGCGATTGACGTCCGAAGCCACGGTGGAGATCGGCGGTGGCCTGTACGCCGCTGGCTTGGGCCTGTCCGGTACCGCATCGGCCAACGCGGACCGGATCGTGCTGCAGGACGACCTGCAGGCCGACGGGGAAGTCATGGCCGCCACGGGTATTGTGGTGGACGGTGACGTGAGGGCCGCCCGCCTCGCTGCACCGGACGGCCTCATCGTTTCTCCAAACCAGATCGTCGACGTGGCTGTGCTGCAAGCGGAGGTTCGGGAGCGGATGCTGAGTTTGGAATCGCCGTGCGAGTGCTCGGCGCGTTTCCTCGACTTCGGGAGGGCCACTGCGGTGTCCGAATTGGAGAGCCGAGCTGATCCATCGCCGTTTCAGCTCCCATGCGGAGCTTTGACGGCGGGTCGAGTCGACGCACCGAACGGGGCTTCCTGGTCCGTGCCGGGGTGGACGCAACTCTTCGTGGAGGGGGACGTGGCGATCCAGGGGTCCTTCGACGTCGTGGTGGGCCCTGACGGTCACCTGGATCTGGTCATTGGCGGAACCCTGGTCGGTGCAGGGACGCTCCGGCTCGGCGAAGAGGAGGGCCAGGTGGATGTCCAGGTCCGGGGCGAGGGGACCGTTCAGCTGAGCTCGGGGGGATGGGTTTCGGGTCATTTCGATGCCCCGCGAGCGGAGCTCGTGGTGAGTGCGCCGTTCGAGGTCGGGGGCGTTCTCCGGGCTCGCTCGGTGTCCGCGTCGGCCCTCGTCGTGGCGGCCGGATCGCCCGCGTTCACCCCTTCGGAGAGCGGGTGCGGCGAGGGGCTCGACTGCTGTCCGCCCGAGACGTGCCGGTCTGCTCGATGCACGTCGGACTGAAGCGCGGACCCGCCTCCCGAGAGGGAGCCACGAAGCCGTCAGCGGCCCGATGCGTGGGTTCACTCGAACAGGCGAGGCTCCTCCGCATCGGTCAGGAGGCGGTGGGTCTTCTCGATGCCGATGCCGAGGCTCCTGGCCGTCAAGAAGAGGGCCCCCACGACCACCGAGGCCCATGCGATCACGAGGACTTCCAGCCTCGAGCCGCCTCGGACGACGAACCCGGATGAGCCCAGGAACACGATGCCGCCCACGACATGAATCCACCCGAGGAGCCAAAGACCCACCCAGGAGTTCGGGATGCGGAGGCGGCGCTCCGGGCGCGGCATGGCCTTCGTGGGTACCGTGGGGTCGAACGCGGTTGCCGACGAGGGCTCGCTCGCAGGCCCCACCTCGACTTCCACCTGCTCCACTTCGATGCCCAAATCCCCTCGCGTGGGAACGTTCACCCGTCGTGCCGTCTGACCGTCGAAGACCGAGAGCATGCAGTAGGTGTGAGCCGCGTCCCCCGCTCGTCCTCGCGCCTCGTCCAACCCGTCGACGGTGGCGATCTCTTCACCGTTTACGCCAAGGATGATGCATCCCGGCTGCAGGTGGTAGGCGGCGCCCACGCTGTGCTGTTCCGCATGGGTGATGCGTAGTCCCTTCATCATGGCTATCCGAGCCATGCTCTGAATGGGAGGGATCGATCGCTGGATAACTGAGGTTCGTCCCGAAAGCGGAATCCCGTTCGAATCCTCCCCATCGCGTGGCACGTTGCCTCGCACGAGGAGAGGTTGACGCCATGCACATCACACGACGGAGCGAAGAACGGGGCATCGCCGAGCACGGTTGGCTCAGTTCTCGTCACACGTTCTCGTTCGCGAACTACTACGATCCGCGCTTCGTGGGCTTTCGTGATCTGCTGGTCATCAACGAGGACAAGGTGGAGCCAGGCAAGGGTTTCGGGCGCCACGCGCATCGGGACATGGAGATCATTTCCTACGTCTTGGACGGAGCGATGCAACACAACGACAGCTTGGGCCACGGTTCGGTGATTCGACCGGGCGACGTTCAGCGGATGAGCGCCGGGACGGGTGTTGTCCACAGCGAATACAACCATAGCCGGAAGGAGCGTCTCCATTTTCTCCAGATCTGGATCCAGCCCGACACCTCCGGTCTGCCGCCAAGCTATGAACAGAAACGGTTTTCGGTGGAGGAGAAGCGAAATCAGCTCCGGCTCATCGCGTCCCGTGATGGACGACAAGGCTCGGTCAAGGTTCATCAGGACGTGTCGATCTACGCCACGCTCCTCGAGCCCGAGAACCACGTCACCTTCCACCTTTCGGAGGGCAGGCACCTCTGGCTTCACGTTGCGACCGGTCGACTTCGAGCCGACGGCGAAGAGCTGAAGGCCGGAGATGCCATCGCGGCCCGTGATCCCTCGCAGATTCGCTTGGAGGGAATCGAAACCGCCGAAGCCCTGCTGTTCGACCTGGCGTGAATCGAATGCATTCCCGCCGGAGACCCGGTCACCCCAGGCCTCCGCAGGTTCCTCGTCACGCGGTCGCATTGCGCGGCGCGTGTGATTCGGCATTGTCCCGGCTTGTGCTCCGTGCCAAGGCAAACCCGTGCGAAACTGGGTTTGTTGGACCGGTATCATGCTCTTGGGCGCCGTTGCCGCCTGTTCGTCTTCATCCTTGGTGGTGAAGAGCGAGCTCGATCGGTCCGTGAATTTCGACACCTACGAGACGTTCGCCATCGCGGAAGACGCGGGCGAACTCAAGGCATTGGCCACCGATGGCTACGACGTGGGCTTCATCGGTGGGACGGTCGCCTCCGACCTGAAACAGATGGTGAATCAAACCATCGTGCAGGAACTCGGCAAGCGCGGCATGGAGTTAGCGCGGGAGGAGGACGCCGACCTTCTGATCACCTATATCATCAACATCGGCGTCAAACCGGAGGTGGTCGCTCCCGACTATCGGCGGGACACATGGTCGTCGGAAGCAGAGTTGGGGGGCTCCACCGTGGCCCAAGGGACGTTGGTCGTGGACTTTCTCGACCCTGAACGGGCCGAAGCCCGCAGTTACTTGGTGTGGCGTGGATGGGCGTCGGGCCAGGTCGACCCGCAAGCGGTCCGGGAACGTCGGGGCCAACGACTGAACAGCGCGTTGAAGAAGATCTTGGCCCGCTACCCGAACTGACACGCCTCGGTTCGACGGAAAACGGAGCATCGGACTTGGCTTCGTGTCGCACGCTGACAATCGAATGCATGACGTGTCGTCGGTCTGCCTGCTAGGACGGCACCATGCGTTGGATGGCGATCGTGCTCTTCGGATGGTTGGCGACCAGTGGATTGGATGCAGCGGCCGGGCCCAAAGTGGTGGCGCGCCACCATCTCACCTTGGAAGCGGTGGACAGCATCGTCGCGGCGGCTGAGAAAGACGCGCAGCGTCAGAACGCCAAGGTGGTGATTGCGGTGGTGGACGCGGGTGGAGCGCTCATCGTGTTGCGCCGACTGGACGGCACCCAGGTGGCGAGCGTGGGCGTTGCCATCGACAAGGCACGTACGGCGGCCATTTACCGGCGACCCTCCAAGGTCTTCGAGGAT
The DNA here is from genome assembly GCA_050331295.1 of Myxococcota bacterium. Lineage (GTDB taxonomy): Bacteria > Myxococcota > Kuafuiibacteriia > Kuafuiibacteriales > Kuafuiibacteriaceae > Kuafuiihalomonas. The sequence goes on from JBHJGZ010000004.1 coordinate 277,844, forward strand.
CAAACGAGCAAAGGTCGGGTCGGAGCCCTCGCCTTGTCGGGGGCCGTTCCGCTCCAGGGAGGCATACCGATCACATACAAGGGTGAAGTCGTCGGAGCCATCGGTGTGAGTGGAGAGACGCCGACCATCGACGAGAACATCGCCATCGCTGGCGCCAAGGTAGCCGAGAACTTCTGATCACACCGCTCGAATCCCACTGGGTGCTGGTCCTGCCGGACCAAGCATGGTGTGCCTGACAGCCATGAAGCAACTGTTGGTCATGGGGTTCCTTTTCGGCCTTTCCGGTACGGCCAACGCCCAGGCGCCTACTCCGAAAGAGATCGCGACGGCCCATGGTGAGAACGCGCTCAGCGCGTTCGGAGCCGTCAAGGCGGATCTGGCCTTGGACTTCGGGGGCAAGCCGCGGATCCGTGGCACGCTGTGGACGAGCTCAGACGGCGGCCTCACGCGCATCGAGCATCGGTCTGGCAAGACGGTCGTGTTCGACGGTCGAACCGCATGGGTTGCTCCGGCCGGGAAGGCTTCGAAGAGCGACCGTTTCGACGCCCTGACGTGGAGCTATTTCTTGTTGGCCCCCTTCAAGCTCGGTGACCCTGGCGCGAACTTCGCGCAAAATGGAGTGCTGCCTTGGGCTGGGAGGGAGAGCGTGCCCACCGGCAAGTTGACTTTCGAGTCTGGCGTCGGCGACGCGCCGGATGACTGGTATGTCACCTATGCCGACTCCGACACCCACGTACTGAACGGATTGGCGTACATCGTGACCTTCGGCCCGCAAAAGAAGACGGAGGCGGAGAAGGAGCCTCACGCCGTGGTGTACACCGAGGTTCAGGATGTGCAGGGCGTGAAGCTCGCGACGCAGTGGAGGTTTCACTTGTGGTCGGCCGAAAAGGGCGTCTTCGGAGATCCCATCGGATCCGCTCGGATCTCCGACATCGAACTGATCGACAAAGCCGGACCCGACCTCTTTCGAGCCCCTGAAGGTTCCCGAGAAGTCGTGCTTCCCATCGACGGCTAGCTCGAGAGGGCCATGAAGCAAGTCCGGGTTGCCGTGGTTCAAGCCGGCGGTGTTCTTTTCAACCGAGAGGCGGGAATCCAAAAACTGGAGCATTGGCACCGCGAGGCCGCGGACTCGGGGGCGCGCCTGATCCTGTTTCCAGAGGCCTTCATCGGCGGCTATCCAAAGGGTTTGGATTTCGGTACACGGGTTGGCATTCGGAGTGATCCGGGACGGGATCTCTTTCGACGGTATGCGGCGGGCGCCATCCGGGTTCCTTCGCCGGATGTCTCCCGTATTGGTGGCCTCTGTCGTGAGCTCGGGACCACCCTGGTGGTCGGCGTCGTGGAACATGCGGGCGGTACCCTGTACTGCTCCGCTCTCACGTTTGGGCCGGACGGAACTCTGCTCGGACATCGCCGCAAACTCATGCCCACTGCCCATGAGCGGGTGATCTGGGGGTGCGGAGACGGAGCGTCCGTTCATGTCACGAAGACTCCGCATGCTGTCGTTTCCACTGCGATATGCTGGGAGAACTACATGCCTCTCTTGAGGACCGCGTTCTACGGACAAGGAGTCGAGATCTACTGTGCGCCCACCGTCGACGACCGAGAAAATTGGCAGGCCACCTTGCGCCACATTTCTTGCGAGGGTCGATGTTTCGTCTTGAGTGCCTGTCCCTTTCTCCGACGAGCAGATCTGGAGGAATGGGGCCCGGACGGCCTTCCCGACCCTTTGATCGCGGGCCGGAGTGCGATCTTCGGACCGATGGGTCGACTCTTGGCGGGCCCGGCGGAGCCGGGAGAGTGCATCCTCACAGCAGATCTGGAGCCCGACGAGCTCTGGCGGACTCGTTTCGATTTTGACCCGGTCGGGCACTATGCGCGTTCCGACATCTTCACACTGTCGGTCCATGGTCGGGGCCATTCTCCGGTGATGTTCGAACCCGAAAATGAAGACTAGGCTTGCACGGTGAGGGCCGGTTTGTGGGTGGCGCGGCCCATGGTCTTCGGCTGATAGCGTCGGAGTTCGGACAAGTCCGACACCAGTGCCTTCGCACGGGGGCTGCCAGTGAGCTCTGCATGGCGAGCGAGTAAGCTCTGCACCGTGCGGTGATCATCGTCGTCCAGGTCCATAGCTTGAAGGTATTCGTGGTTGATCATGGGAAGCGCTTCGCGCCGGGCATAGATGACACCGCCGGTCATTCCGGCGCCCACATTGAAGGAAACTGACCCCAAGATCAGCACCAGACCGTTGGTCATGTACTCGCATGCGTGAAGGCCGGCGCCCTCCAGCACCGCGACGGCCCCGCTGTTTCGAACCGCGAAGCGATCTCCGGCCAGACCATTGATGAAGACTTCTCCGCCGGTCGCCCCATAAAGGGCTCCGTTTCCGATGATGGTGTTGGCTCCGGGGTCGAAAGTCACATTGTCGAAGGGACGGATCACGAGTCGCCCGCCGGACATGGATTTGCCGACCGAATCGTTGGCTTCCCCCACGAGAAGGACGTCAAAACCAGGGGTGAGAAAGGCGGCGAAGCCTTGGCCAGCACTGCCCTTGAAACGAACCCGAACCTGCTTCGGGGTCGGCCCCGAACCCAAACGGTGAGCTCGGTGGGCCATGGCCATGCGCCCGGAGGCAGTAGCTAGGATCCCTCGGTCCACGCTGGCGATCTGATACTGGAGCTCGACTTCTTGCTCGCCCTCTAGGGCGGGCTTGATGGCTTGGACGAGCTCTTCATTCAAGACATGGGTCGGTTCGTCCAGGGCAGGGCGCTCAGCGCAGACCGGGTGCGGGGCACTCGGCTGCAGAGCGGAGAGGTCGAGGCTGGGATGAAGGTCCGTCTTCCTGGTCAGGAGCTCCCCTCGACCCACGATGTCCTGGAGCTTTCGTGCCCCGAGGAAAGCAAGGTGGCGGCGGATATCCTCCGCAAGATAAGTTGCCAAGGCAACGACATCGTCTGCACTCCCACGATACTTCTTCTTGAACTTGGGGTCGTGCGTCGCAATGCCTCTCGGACAGGTGTTCTTCTGACAGACCCGGGCCATGATGCAGCCTTCCGCGACGAGGATCAGTTTTCCGAACCCGAACTGCTCTGCTCCGAGGCAGGCCGCCTTGACGACGTCCTCACCGTGTCGCAGTCCACCGTCGACACGTAGAATACAATGCTCCCGGAGTCCCTCATCCATGAGTGCTTGGTGGGCTTCGGTCAGACCGATTTCCCACGGCAAACCCGCGTGCTTCATTGAGCTGACCGATGCGGCTCCGGTGCCACCATCGCCGCCCGAGACCTGAACGATGTCGGCGCCCGCTTTCACCACTCCAGCCGCAATGGTGCCAACTTGGGCGCCGGCAACCAGCTTCACCGACACCTTTACGCCCGGCTTCAACTGCTTCAGCTCGTAGATGAGCTGGCGGAGATCCTCGATGCTATAGATGTCGTGGAGAGGGGGAGGGGAGATGAGATCGACCCCTACCGATGCGTGACGGGCGCGGGCGATGGCTTCATCCACTTTCACACCCATGAGCTGCCCGCCTTCGCCGGGCTTTGCTCCTTGGGCGATTTTGATTTCAATCTCGTCGCCCACCATCAGGTACTCGGCCGTGACGCCAAAGCGACCGGAGGCGACCTGTTTCACCGTCGCGGTCGTACTGTCGTCCCAATAGTACGGATTCTCTCCGCCCTCCCCGCTGGAGCTGCGCGCTCCGATGCGACGCATCCCGTGAATGAGATCGCGCTGAGACTCGGCGCTGATCGCGCCGAAGGACATGGCGCCGGTTCCGAAGCGCTTGAAGATCTGGTCGCGGCTTTCAACTTCAGACAGGGGGACCGGGTCCGCGGAGGCGGACAGCGTCCATAGGTCGCGAAGCTGGGTTGGACCGTGGGCGCGGCAAGCTCGGGTGTAGTCCGAGTACGCGTCCCAAGCCTCCAGCTGTCCGGTATGGTCCGAGCAGAAGGCGTGGATCAACTTGGACAGCTCGGCGGTCATGCCGTGGGCTTCGCCTTCTCGCCCCTTTCGATGCTCTCGGAGTTGATAGGTATCGAGCAAGTCGTCCGCCGCGTGGGTCCGGTCTCGCTCCGTTTCCTGCAGGATTCGGCGTGCGATCTCTTCCAGGTCGAGGCCGCCCACCGGACTGGTGAAGCCTGGAAAGTAGAGGTCCAGGAGGCTCTGGTCGAGACCGACCGGGCTGAAGAGCTTCGAGTTCTGGTACCCCTGGACGGTGGAGATGCCCATCTTGCTCATGATCTTCAGAAGCCCTTCGTCGAAGGCTCGTTGAAGGTGCGCGACCCGCAGCTTGCGCTCGACACCCTCGAGTTTCGGGGATCCCGGTCGGTGTGCCACCTCGAACGCGAGGTATGGGCACACCGCGGCGGCCCCGAAACCTACCAGGGCGGCCACGTGATGGGTGCTCCGTGCGTCGGCGGTCTCCACCACGATGGACGCGTCCAGGCGATGGCCCTCGTCGGTCAGGACCCGACTGGCCGCCTGAAGAGCCAGGAGGCTCGGAATGGGGGGGGCCTCGTATTTCGCTCGACGGTCGCTGAGGATCACGATGGTGCATCCGCCGCGGATGGCCGCAAGGACCTTGTTGGCCAGCTCGTCCAAAGCGGCTTTCAGGCCCCGGACGCCCTGCACCCGGCGGAAGACGGCATCCACCTCCACCGACTCGAAGCACAGCTCGTTGGGGCTGGTAGCTCCCACGCGCCGAATGTACGCCATGCGCTCCGGGGAAAGGACGGGTGAGGCCAGCTCCAAACCCGGGGTTACGGGAAGCAAGGTCTTCGGGGAAAAAATATTGGGTCTTCGGCCCAAATAACAGGAAAGGTCGGTGATGAGCCGCTCCCTCAGATGGTCCAGCGGTGGATTCGTCACCTGCGCAAATCGCTGGAAGAAGAAGTCGAAGAATGAACGCGGCTGATCCGACATGGAGGCGAGGCGGGCGGTGTCTCCCATGGACCCCACCGGCTCCTTCCCGGTCGCGATCATCGGGACGAGGACTTCGTTGAGTTCTTCCTTGGTCAAACGGAAGAGATTGGCGTTGGCCAGGACATCACGGTCGTGGTCGACGGTGTCCTCACCCACCTGTTCGAGGCGAGGGTCGAAGGTCGCGTTGAAGTTTTCTCGAGATTCACTCGGGTCTCTGAACCGGACTTCACCACTGTCCAAGATGACGTGGACGCCGGAGCCTCCGTGCAGAGCGCCCTTCGAGAGCACCTGCGCTTCGTCGAGGTCGAACAGGCCGGCCTCTGAAGCCAAATAGAAGAGCTTTGGCGTTCGCACCCACCGGCCGGGGCGAAATCCGTTTCGATCCAAGCGGGCCCCAACCACGTCTCCGTCCGAAAACGCCAAGAAGGCGGGGCCGTCCCAGGGTTCTACGGCTCGGCTCCAGAACTTGTAATAGGCATTGCTCTGAGCCGCGGCCGGAGGAACCATGATGGCCAAGATCTCCGAAAGGTGAGGTATGGATGAGCGCCAACGGAGGGCCTCCACCATTTCGTTGAGGTTCCCGGAGTCGCTGATGCCGTGATGCGTGAGCAGCTCTTCTGGAGGCAGACCGAGGGCCTGCTCCCGAGAGTAGGACCATGCTCGATTGGACTCGATGGTGTTGATTTCTCCGTTGTGGCCCACCATCCGAAACGGTTGGACCTTGTCCCAGGTGGTTCGGGTATTGGTGCTGAACCGCCGATGAAACAGGGCGAATCGACTTTTGAACGCTGGATTCTGCAGATCTTCGTAAAACAGCGGCAGGTCGCGGCTTTGGCTCAGCGCTTTGTACACGATGGTCTTCGGAGACAAGGACACCGTGTAGAACACGCCCGGATAGCCGGCGGAGCTCAGCGCGGTCTTGGCGGCTTGCTTCGCTTGATACAAGAGCGCTCCAAACGAAGCTTCGGTTCGGCAAAAAGCGGGTTTCGGGATGAAGATCTGGTGGATTCGCGGAAGGCTGAGCCGTGCCTGTCGGCCCAGGACGGACGTGTCGACGGGGACCATGCGGCGGTCCGCAATGGTGAGGCCTCGCGATTCGAGGGCGGAGCGATAGATGTCGAACGCGTGGGATTCCTGGGTGGCCGAAAGGTTGACGAACAGCGTGCCCACCGCCATCGCGCCCGGCTCGATCCCCAAGACTTCGAATGGAATCTCCGTCATCAAGCCGGCGCCATCGCCGGTCTTTCGGTCCGCCAGGCAGCCGCCTCGATGCTCCACGCACATCAAGCCGCGAAGGCCTTGCTCCACGATGTCTCGGCGTCGTTCGTTGGCGGTGCTCGCCACGAAGCCCACGCCGCACGCGGATCGTTCGAACCTTCCTTGGAAACCCACGAGAGAAGCATCACAAGGGTATGAAGCGGTGTGTCAACGCGTTCGGGCCGTTCGGTGAGGCGGAAGGCGCCCGTATCCGGATTCGGCGGGCTGGTGTCGACTGGTCGGTCGCTTCGAAAAACCGATTCGCCTGGGTCGGAAGCCCACCGAATCCGGTCCCCCATCCCGAATCGCTCGCCGAGCTCGTCCGAGAGGTGCGCTCGCCCACGGAGGCGACGCTGCTCGGCATCGACGTCGGGCTCGGGGTGCCGGAAGACGTGGGACGTCGGTGGGGCGTTGCTCAGGGTTTCATGGAGTGGGTGCGCACCGGACCCTCCATGCAGGAGCGCAGGAGCCCCGACGCAGAACGCTGGAGTCCGGACCGCCCGTTTTTCCGGGTTCCCGCCGGGAAGGGAGCCCTGGCCGCGTTTCGTCGGCGCGCCACGCTCTTGCGGCGGTGTGATACCCTTACGGGAGCAAAGAGCGTTTTTCTTCTCTCCGGCGTCCCGGGCGCGGTCGGCGGCCAGTGCGCATCCGTTTGGGAGGAGATTCGGACGGGTCTTCCACACACCTCGGTGTGGCCGTTCGACGGTTCCTTGGAGTCACTGCTCCGGCCCGGTCGCGTGATCCTTCTGGAGGTCTATCCATCGTGGGCGGCGCGTCAGCTAAGGGGTCGGCTTCCCCCGGAGCTTCGACGCGCAGGCTCCCCCTCCGAAGCGCGTGGACACCTGTTGCGGGCCCTGCAGGCGGCGCCTCACGTGGTGCGCCAAGGCGAAGCCAGTCCGCACGCGTTCGACGCTTGGATCGCTTGGTGGATGCTCCATCAGCCGTGGGCGCCTCAGGACGAATCCGTGCTGGACCAGCGGTACGAGGGGGCCATGTGGAACCCGCGCCTCGGTACGTTCTGGCCACGGTCATGACTGGCCCCACGAGAGAGGATGGGCTGAGGTCCGCCGGTGCTGATGACGTGGACGTTGGGCCTGGGATTGATCGCGAGCCCGGTCGCGGAGATCGCCGTCGAGCCGACGGTCCTGTTTCGTTCCCTGGATGTGGAGGGAGATCCGGGAGGGGTCTTTCTTCCGAGTGGCACTGCGTTTGGCCTCGGTGCGTCCTTCCGCGTTCGCCCGCTGCGGACCGCCACCTCGACCGTGTGGTCGTCGCTCGAAATTCGAGGCCGCTGGGTCCGAACCTTCAGTGTCGGTGTCGAGGAGTCATCGGAACGGGTTCGCTTCGAAGACGCCTCCTTGGGCGTGGGCAATTGGAGTCTTCCGCGCCTTCCCGGATTCGGCATCCAGATGGGGTTCGGTTTTCAGAGAACCCAATTCGACCCCGGCTCGGAGCCCACGGTGGCACCCGAATTCTTTCGGTTTGGAGGGGGCCTCGGGTGGCGACCATACAAAGACCCACATCGTCGGGTGGAGATCGTCGTCCAGGGCTTCGCGGTGACGGGGGTGCGGGGGTTGACGACGCTCACCGACCAAGGACTGGGGCCGGGGGTCAGCGGAACGGCTCGGGGGGCTTGGCGATTTGGGCCGGGCGAGCTTTCTGCGGAAGCCTATGTTCAACTTGCCGAAGTCGGACCCGTGAACCTGACGGATGTCGCAGCCAGCCTCGGCTGGTCTTGGGGGGTATACTGAACAGGAGCGGACCTAAAGCGAGAGTGCGTAGAGCTCGATGACGAGGGACTCGTTGAAGTTTTGAAGCGGGCAATCGGCCATCTCGGGCCGGGATTTCATGGTCCCCCGCAGGGCTTGGTCATCGCGCTCGATGTAGCTCGGCAACGCCAAAATCGTCGGTCCGGCGATTTCCGCCGCCACCTTCTCACGCATCTTGCTGCTCTCTCGCACCTGGATGACGTCGCCGGGTCGACACAGAAAGGATGGGATGTCGGTACGACGGCCATTCACCTCGATGTGGCCATGGCTCACCATCTGCCGCGCGGCCCGGTTGGTGCGGGCGAATCCGAGCCGGAACACCACGTTGTCGAGGCGGCTTTCCAGCGAGGTCAGTAGATTTTCGCCGGTGTTGCCCTTGGCGCGCTTCGCCGCCACGACGTATCGACGGAACTGCTTCTCTCCCACGCCGTAGTGCACCCGGAGCTTCTGCTTTTCCCGCAGGCGAATCGCGTAGTCGGACAGCTTGATGCGCTGGGTCGGACCGTGCTGGCCAGGCGGATACGGACGGCGCAGCTCACGGTTGACGAACAGACCCGGGAGCTCGGCGCCCCCGAGGCGCCGCGCAACCCGCAAACGTGGACCGGTGTATCGCGACATGAGCGGGGTGGCTTAGTCGAAGGACCCTTAAAGAGCAAGTCTTGATGACCATCCTTAGCCTCCAAACACCTCGTCTTCCAAAAGCCGCGCCATACGCCGGATTCGAGGATGGGTCCGGATGAGCTGGACCGCCTCCAGGAGCTCCTGTCGGTCCGGATCGACATCGTCCTCCAGTCGGTCCTGGAGCTGGGCAAGGAGGGTAATCAGGGCCGGCTCGTCCGTGGCCTGATGGGGGGAAGACGCGGGACCCGTACGCCGCTTGGGTGGGGCGTCGACGTTCGTAATGAACATCTTCCGGGTTTCAGGATCGTCGAGGGGATTGTCCGTCCCGAACAGAGCCTTTCGGCTGGTCATGAGGGTTGCGGCCAGGTCGTCGCTGTCGAGGTCCACGTCCGACATGCCTTGATTCGGTCGGGGGCGCCGTTTCTGCCCGGGAACCACGAACGGGCTGGATGGGTCCAACGCCTCCAGGTCTTCCGGATTCAGAAAACCCGCGTCGGCCGCATCACCCTCTGCTTCCGACTTGGGCGCCATCTGCGGCTCCAAAATGGCGTCGGGCAGGCCTTCGGGCGTCGCGCTGCCCGGCCCGCCGAGGGGCTGGATGTCGCCAGCGGGCGTCACGAACGAAGGTGGAATCGGGGTTCGGTCCTCGCCGGAATGGAGGCGGTCGGCGGAGGACAGTGCGGGATGCGGAGTGACCGCCCTTGGTGGAGCGCGGCCGGTGGGTGGTTCACCTTCGGGCCGTTCGACCCCGTGCGGCGCTTGAAACAGGAGAAGCGTTCGCCCGATCACGACCTCGTCGTCGTGCCGAAGGAGGGTTGGCTCGACCACGTACTCTCCGTTGTGGAGGGTGCCGTTGGCGGAATCGAGGTCGTACAACACGTAAGCGTCGTTCTCGAACCGGAACTCCGCGTGGTGCTTGGATGCGCGTTGATCCGCGACGGTGATTTCGTTGTCGTCGGCTCGTCCGACTCTGCACGTCCAGGCCAGTTCGACCACGGACTCTTCCCCCTCCAGACCGATGTGCACGATCCGAGGGCGAGTTGCCTCTCGTGGCCCGCTCGGCCTCGAGGGCTCCTCGTTGCCTCGGCTCGGTGCGAAACCGAGCTCGACCTCGGGTAGGGCGGCGATGTCGCGCTCGTTCATCACCGCCGACACGCCGGCGTCGGTGAGGAAAGCGATGTCGGGACCGAACGTATTGAGCAAACCTCGATTCACGAGAAACTCCATCGCCGGGGCGGAGGCTTCACGGGTCAGATTCAGGTCTTGAAGTGTGAAGTAGACGTCGATCTGGCGGTTGGTGCGACCCTCGGCGTCCCGAAAGAACCGATCCAGAAGCTCCTGGGCCAGTTGGGAAGCCGGCTTGCTCACGGGCGGACCATAGAGAGGTTCGGAGATGCCGACAACCAGGCAAAATGGATCCCTCAGCGGGAACCGTCCCACGTTTCGAGAGTGCGTCGGACGCGATCCAGAAAGCGATTGGCCAGAGCGCCATCGATGACGCGATGGTCGTAGGTCAGCGCGGCCATCATCATCGGTCGAACTACGATTCGGTCTTCCTCCGAGTCTTCCACCACGACGACGCGCTTCGTCGCGGCGCCCAGCCGCAGGATGGCGACCTCGGGAGGTCGAATAATGGATACGCCGAAGAGGTTTCCAAGGCGGCCCGGATTGCTGATGGTGAACGTCCCTCCCAAGAGGTCCTGGCTCGAAAGCTGCGCATTGCGCGCCCGCTCCGCCAAGGTTTCCAGCGCGGCCTGAAGGCCCGTGAGGGATAGATGCTGTGCGTCGTGAATGACCGGCACCACCAGACCTCGCTCGGTGTCGGTGGCGATTCCCAGATTCCGCCGTCCTTTGACGATGAATCGGTCTTCTTGGAGCGTTCCGTTCAGCTCCGGGAAGCTGTCCATGGCCTCGAGCACGGCCTTGGCCACAAAGCACAGGACGCTGGGCGGTGAGGTCATCTGGGCCCGAGCGAGCTGGACACGATGTAGGTCGAATTCCGCCACCGCGAAGACATGAATGGCGGTCTCGAGGCTGAGCCGTAGGTTCTCGGCAATCCTTCGCCGCATGGGCGTCAGAGGTCGCACCTCGTCGCTGGCTTCCAGCGGCCTGGACGGCCAGCGCGGCCCCGGTTCATGAACGGGGGCCTGCAGCGGACGGCTCCGCTCGGCTCCGGTAGCCTTCGGTCCGGTCAGGAAGGGTTGCAGGTCCTGCAGCGTGACCCGCCCTTTCCGGCCGGTGCCCGTCACCTTGGAGAGATCGATGCCCGCTATCTTGGCTGCCCTCCTCACGGCAGGGGAGGTGCGGGCCAGCTGGCGGTGCCGATCAACGGGATGAGGCGCGAGTCGGTTGGCGGACGAAGGCTCGACAGACACGAAAGATGCGGATCCTTTCGATTCGGATGAGGTCCTCCGTGGTTCGTTCGGGGTCGGTGCGGCGTCGCTCAAGCGCAGGATGGCTTGTCCGACCGGGACCGTGACGCCTTCCTCACACAAGATGGCGTCCACCGTTCCGTCACGAGGGGATGGGATTTCGTTGCTCGCTTTGTCGGTTTCCACTTCGGCCAGAACTTGACCTTGGCGAACGAAGTCTCCGATCCGAACCTTCCAGACGGTGACGGTGGCTTCGACGATGCTTTCGCCGAGACGGGGCATCCGGACATCCATGGGGCGAAAACCGTCGTACCCAACATTCGCGGGCGCAGCACGATTTCATTCGTCGCGCGGGAAGGAGCGATATCCGGGTTGGTCTGCGACGGCCAGAGCGCTTGACCGGCTCGTCGGCGTGCGGCCAAGTCCGCGGATGACCGCTTGGCCTCCGACGCCGCCGATGCCTTCGGAAACCGTTCCTCCTTTAACCGCGGATATGGAGCCCAGCCTCGGGCGGCGTTTGACGGAATTCATGCTGCTGGCCCGGAGGATGGAGACCCGGACGGTGGAACTCTACCGGCAGGGCACCATCACCGGAGGCTGCTACACCGGGATCGGCAACGAGGCCACCAGCGTGGGGGCGGCCCAGGCACTGGCGGACGGCGACGTGCTGGTGCCGACGCATCGGGACCTCGGCGCCCACTTGGTCCGCGGCCACGGTCCGCTGGAGATCGCACGGCAGTACCTCAAGACCGACCGTGCCCAGACCCGTGGGCGGGACAGCGGCCTTCATCTCGGTCGAGAGGGCGGGGATGTCGTGGGGATGATCAGCCATCTCGCCCACATGATGCCTGTCGCCTGCGGGATCGCTTGGGCCGAACGAGTCTTCCTGCGCGACCGAGTCGTGCTGACCACCGTCGGCGACGGTGCGACTTCCTTGGGCGATTTTCACGAGTCCCTAAACTTCGCAGCGGTCCAGAAGTTGCCGCTCATCGTGATCATCGAAAACAATCAGTATGCGTATTCCACCCCGGTGACGATGCAGTACGCGTGCGAACGCCTCTCGGACCGCGCGGCTGGCTACGGCATGTCGGGGATGTTCGTGGACGGAACCGACGTCGTGGAGGTGTTTCGGACCGTTTCGATGGCGGTGGAGCGCGCTCGTCAAGGGGGTGGACCGAGCCTGATCGAAGCGCGGACGATGCGTATGCGGGGGCATTCCGAACATGATGACTTCGCCTACGTACCCACGGAACTGCTGGAGCGCTGGGCGAGATGGGACCCGGTCGAGAGGGTGAAGGCACACGCACTTCAGACGGGATGGTTATCTCACCGTGCGCTCGACGACCTGGAGCAAGCGGTGGCTCAGCAGGTGGAAGAAGCGTTCCGGGCGGCCATGGGCGAGCCCCGTCCAGACCCGGACAGCGCTGCCCAGGACGTCTTTCGAAGCTTCGAGAACCATTGGCAGGTCCCATCGGGAAGAAACTGGTCGATGGATGAGGGCCACGGATGACGACCTACGTCGAAGCCATCCGACAAGCCCTCTTCGACGAAATGGAACGCGACCCCTCCGTCGTGTGCATTGGCGAGGACATTGGCCATTTCGGCGGGGCCTTCAAAGCCACGAAGGGTCTGCTGGAAGCGTTTGGACCGATGCGGGTGATGGACACACCCATCGCCGAGTCCCTGATCGTCGGAACCAGCATCGGAGCGGCGATCCGCGGTCTGCGACCGGTTGCGGAGATGCAGTTCGCCGATTTCGTGACCTGCGGTTTTTCGCAGCTCGTGAACAACGCGGCGACCTTTCACTATCGACTGGGGGTGAGCGTTCCGATGGTGGTCCGTCTGCCAGCGGGCGGAGGGGTGGGAGCGGGACCGTTTCATAGCAAGAATCCCGAAGCCTGGTTCCTTCAGGCCCCTGGTCTCAAGGTCGTGGCGCCGGCCACCGTGGAGGACGCGTACGGTCTGCTGCTGGCGGCCATTCGAGATCCCGACCCGGTGATATATCTCGAGCAGAAATACTATTACCGTCGGCTGAAGGGAGCCTTCACCCCCGGAAAGGCCACCCCTCTGGGAGCGTGCCGGGTCGCGAGGGCGGGCTCCGACGTGACCGTGGCGACGTACGCGAACGGTGTGGCCATTGGGTTGGAGGCGGCGGAGAAGCTGGAGAACGAGGGCGTTTCGGTGGAGGTTTTGGACCTTCGAACCTTGATGCCTTGGGACTGGCGCGGGGTGCTGGCGTCGGTCGAACGGACGCATCGGCTCTTGCTGTTGTCGGAAGCCTCTTCGTCGGCCGGTTTCATCGCCGAGGTGGCAGCGGTGGTTGCCGACCTCGGCTTCGATCGCCTGGATGCGCCGATTCGGCGGCTCTCGTTCCCGGACGTTCCGGTCCCGGCGCATCCCGATCTCGAAGCGGCATTGCGCCCCGACGCAGACCGCTTGTGCCAAGACATTCGAGACCTCGTCGCTTACTAGTGGCGTGTCGATGGAAGACCACGAGTGGATGCAGGAGGCGTTGCACCAAGCGGAGCGGGCGGCGGACTCGGGGGAAGTTCCGGTCGGTGCGGTGGTGGTTCAAGAAGGCGTGGTCGTGGGCCGTGGCCACAATCGCAGGGAAGCGGACCGAGACCCGATGGCCCACGCCGAGATCTTGGCGCTTCGACAAGCTGCGCGAACGCTCGGACGGTGGCGCCTCTCAGATGCGACCCTCTACGTGACGCTGGAACCCTGTCCCATGTGCGCGGGCGCGCTGGTGAACGCGCGAATCAAACGGGTCGTCTACGGGGCTCGGGATCCGAAAGCCGGGGCCTTGGATAGTCTGTATCGAATCGGAAATGATCCGAGGCTGAATCATCGTTTCACCCATCGAGGGGGCGTTCTGGCTGATGCCTCCGCGAACCTGCTCTCGTCGTTCTTCCGAGCGCGACGCGGAGCGTGACCTCGGCGTCATGTGTGCGAAATCCGGTGGCGACCTATCACGAGGAAGGCCTTAGGGGTTAGGGCTCAATCGACGGCACGCCCGGCTCGGAGAGAGAGGGATTCGAACCCTCGGTACCCTTTCGGGCACACGCGATTTCCAGTCGCGCACCTTAAGCCACTCGGCCACCTCTCCTGAAGGGCCGTAGGGTGTAGCGAACCAGGATTCTTCTGGCAACAACGAGGACCATCCTTTGGCTTGCGCGGTCTATCCGAATGCGCCAATGTCCGACCCTGGTCGCCGGGTCCTACGCAACGCGCGGCTCTGAACCCCGCCAGGTCCGGAAGGAAGCAACGGTAGGAGCTCAGCGCGTGTGTTGTAGGGTGCCTGGCGATCACTTTCTCGGCCAGGAGAACCCGTGAGCTACGTCGTCCTCGCTCGGAAATGGCGGCCTCAGCAGTTGGACGACATCCTGGGGCAGGAGCACATCACGCGGATCCTGACCAACGCCATCAAGGCCGACCGTCTTGCGCATGCGTTCCTATTCAGCGGGCCGCGGGGTGTCGGCAAGACATCGGCGGCCCGAATCTTGGCGAAGGCCCTGAATTGCGCCTCGTTCGACGAACCCACACCGTCCCCGTGTGGCACGTGCTCGCGATGTTCCGAGATCACGGAAGGGCGGTCCACGGACGTCTTCGAGATCGATGCGGCGTCTCATACCGGTGTCGATAACATTCGAGAGCTCATCGACAACGTTCGGTACCTGCCGAGTGCGTCCCGCTTCAAGGTGTACGTGATCGACGAAGTCCATATGCTCTCCACCGGGGCCTTCAACGCGCTCCTCAAGACCCTCGAGGAGCCTCCACCCCACGTGAAGTTCGTTCTGGCGACCACCGACGCACACAAGGTGCCGGTGACGATTCTCTCGCGAGTCCAGCGCTACGACTTTCGACGCATTCCGTCCGACCGCATTGCAAGTCGTCTTTCAGAGATTCTGACCGAAGAGAAGATCGATCACGATCCGTCGGCTCTTCGGATCGTGGCGCGGGAAGCTGATGGTTCCATGAGGGACGCCCAAAGCCTCTTGGAACAGGTACTGGCTTTTTCTGCCGGCAGTCGGCTCGACCCCGAGCTGGTGCGGACCGCCTTGGGCGTTGTCGATGTCCGCGCGGTCTCCGAGGTCGTAGATGCGCTGATAACTCGTGACCCGTCCGCGGTTTTTGCCGGGGTCGAGGGTGTCTACAGCCGTGGTTTGGATCTGACGCGCTTCGCCGATGCGCTGGCGGAGGAGCTTCGCGACCTTTTGGTCACGAGATGGGTCGACACGCCGGAGCGGTCGATCGAGCGTCCCTCGGACGAGATTCAGCGTTTGGTGGCCCGGGCGGAAGCGAGCGACCCCGTCGACCTGGAGCGGCTGTTTCGGCAGGTCTCCAAGCTCGTGGAAGACGTAGCGGCGAGTCCGCACCCACGGTTCCTATTGGAGGTCGGATTGGCGAGCCTGGCCGAGCAGCCGGTCCGTGCCGACCTCGACGGAGTTTTGGCTCAGCTGGACGCCCTCGAGGTCGGGCTGTTGTCCCGCTCTCCAGAACTTCGCTCGCCATCCGGCAGTTCCGGCGCGGGCGGGCGACCGACCCGGTCCGCGGAGCCGCGGCCGTCCGGTGAGGTTGGTCAGGCTGGTCGGCCCGACGGCTCCGGTCGGTCCGGTCGGGCTGGTGGGTCCGGTCGGGCTGGTCGGGCCGGTGGGTCCGGTCAGGCTGGTGCGTCCGGTCAGGCTGGTGCGTCCGGTCATGCTGGTCCGTCCGGTGGGTGGTCCGGTCGGGCGGAGGCCGCCGAGGCGGAGGCCGCCGCGCCGGCCCCCGAGCGTCAGGAACGGACATCGAAGGGGACATCAAAGACGGACTCCGGGGGCGTCCCCGAATCACCGGGCCAAGCGCGCGCTCCCGAGGCCGCGCCCGAGGCCGAAGAGGCGACCGCAACCGGTTCGAGCTACCG
The DNA here is from genome assembly GCA_050331295.1 of Myxococcota bacterium. Classification (GTDB taxonomy): domain Bacteria; phylum Myxococcota; class Kuafuiibacteriia; order Kuafuiibacteriales; family Kuafuiibacteriaceae; genus Kuafuiihalomonas. The sequence continues at coordinate 293,692 of JBHJGZ010000004.1, forward strand.
AGACTTCGTTCAGCGGGTCCGCTCGGAACGGCCGGCATTGGCGGCCAGCCTGAGTCAGGTCCACGCCGAGGCCTTCAATGCCACGCTTGTCCGTCTGGCTTGTCCCACGGCCTTCGACCGAGAAAATCTGGATAAAGCCGAAACCCGCCGGTTTTTGGAGGCGGTGTTGACGGAGGTGCTCGGACGGCAGCCCCTCCTCGAGATCACCAGGGCTCGAGAAGGATCGGACGCGCCCACACTTTCGGACCAGGACGAAGCCAGCCGACAGGCGCGCCGTGAGGCGAAGGTCCGGGCGGCCCGGGAGCGTCCGGCGGTACGAGCCGCCACCGGTGTGCTCGGCGGTTCCATTGAAGATGTCCGAGTGATCGACGAGAGCTGAAAGGAGAAGGCAATGAATCTGCAAGAGATGATGCGGCAAGCCAAAAAAATGCAGGCGAAGATGGAGAAGGTGCAGTCGGAGCTGGCCGAAAAAACGGTGGAAGGCAGCGCCGGAGGCGGCATGGTGACGGTCACCGCGAACGGAGCGCAGCAGATCGTATCGGTGCAGGTCGACAAAGAAGTGGTGGACCCCGAGGAAGTGGAAATGCTCCAGGACCTGTTCGTGGCCGCCGCGAATCAAGCGCTTCAGCGGGCCGGCGAGATGATGAAGGAAGAGATGGGGAAGGTGACCGGGGGCATGGGTCTGCCCGGCATGTTCTAGACGATGCCCGCCGATGCCGTCGATCCCTTTGCGCGGCTGGTGGCAGCGCTCGGACGGCTGCCCGGGATCGGAGACAAGTCGGCTACGCGACTCGCGTTCTTCATCCTTCGTCAGGGATCGGAATACGCTCGAGAGCTGGCCTCGGCTCTGGTCGACGCCTCGGACCAGCTGCATCTCTGTCCCTCCTGCATGAACCTCACCGACCGAGAGCGCTGTCGGATCTGCATGGATGGCAAGCGGGATCCGAGGCTTTTGTGCGTGGTGGAAACGGTCCAGGATCTTCAGGCCATCGAACGGACTCGAGAGTTCTCCGGAGTATATCACGTCTTGCACGGGACTCTGGCGCCGCTCGAGGGTGTCGGACCCGACCAGCTCAAGATCCGGGAACTGATGGCTCGGCTCACGGCCTCCGATCGGGCGGTCGAGGAGGTCATTTTGGCCACCAACCCCAGCGTGGAAGGCGAGGCGACGGCCCTTTACCTGTATCGGCTTCTGGGCCAACTCGGCGTGTCGGTTTCGCGGATCGCGAGTGGGCTTCCGATGGGCGGAGACTTCGAGTACGCGGACCCAGCCACCATCAGTCGCGCTCTCCAGGGAAGAACGCCCATGTCTTAGGGCTCCGGCAAGGCCTCGCCTTGTAGCCAGGCAACCACATCCCCGCGGCTCAAGAGCTGAAGCTCCCCCCGGTCGAACCACATCCCGTGGCAGACCGGGCACAGTTCGAGGGACACGTCTTCGCCCGGAACCCTCAGCGGCACCAAGCCGACCCGGTCGATGGGGCAGGCGCCGAGGACCGCGTCGAGCTCGGTGTTCCCAGGCGCTGGACGTGTGTCCCAAACGGTCATGCCGTCCCCCAAGATCCGCTCCAGCTCTCCGCGGTCCACCCAGGTCCCTTCACACGTCGCGCATCGATCGAGGATCAGGTCGTTGAGCACGAAGGCTCGGAGGGTCCCTCCGCATTTCCCGCAGCGCTCGGCCACCGGCAAGGAGATCTCCGTCGCGCCGGCCTCCTGGGGGCTCAGGGGCGCTTCGTCCACGGTGGGGCGTCGCTGCATGGTGCGCAGGCCCTCGAGGGGCAACGCCGGCCCATGGCTCTGGAGCAGTCCAACCAGCGCCTGCCGATAGGCCTCCGCATTCTCGAAGCGGTCCGCGGGATGGACGGCCATGCCCTGCAGAATGAGCGCCTCCAGCTCCGGCCAAACGTCCGGTCGGTGCCGCGCGATCGGGTCCGGCGGTCCGGCCAAGATACGGTAGAGGAGTTCGTTCGAGCTTCCCCTTCCGAACGGGAGCCGACCCGTGAGCACTTCGTACAGGACGACGCTCAGCGAGAAGAGATCGGTCCGAGCGTCCAGCATGCGCCCCCGGAGCTGCTCGGGGGGCATGTAACGCACCTTGCCAAAAATCCGGTCGCCCTCCAGGGCCGACACCGCTTCGCGGTCGGGCCACCACTTCGCCAGGCCAAAATCCAAGACCTTCACCTGGCCGCTGCGCGTGATGATCACGTTCTCCGGGGACAGGTCGCGATGGACGATGGGCCCTGCACCGAACGGAGCCCCATGGTGCGCGGCATCGAGGGCCGACAAGACCTCCACGGCGACTCCGGTCACTTCGGCCGACGTCAACGGTCGATCCCGTAGATGGGTTCGCCGGAGGAGTCGTTTCAGATCGATCCCCTCCACGTACTCCATCACCAGAAAGAGGTCGGGCCCATCCCGCCCGACGTCGAACACGTGCACAATGTTGGGGTGATTGAGAAACGAGCCGGTTCGGGCTTCGTTCAAGAACATGCGAACGTAGTCGGGATTCGCAGCGAGTTCCGGGCGGATGCGTTTGAGAGCGACCCGCTTCGAGAAGCCGGAAAGTCCGGTCTGTTCGGCCAGGAGAACCTCGCCCATTCCCCCGGAGGCCAAGGCTCGCACCACCACGTAGCGTCCGACGCGGCTCACGTCCGAACCATACCGGGTCCCGAGGATCAGGACATCACGATGGGCGTCGGAGGCGAAGGTTGACCGACCGCGGACAGCTCCCCAATGAACGTTCCTCAGCCGATTGGATTCTTAGTGAGCGAAGACACGCCCAAGGCGCCTCTTGGTGACGAGTTCCGCCGACTCGCGGACCGCAGCCCAGACGGCATGGCCCTTCTGCAGGATGGGGCATACGTGTACGCGAACAAGGCATGGTCCGAGCGCCTGGCGGTGACATCCGACCAGCTGGTGGGACGTTCGTTCATGGACCACGTGACCCTCGAGGACCGAGAGACGGTCCGGGAATGGCTGGCGGAGACCGGGGGACCCCAGCGCAGGCCGGTGGTGGAATACCGATTCGTCTCGGACTCGGGGGCCACGGTCGTCATGCAGCTGACCCGGGTACGACTGAGCTCCGAAGGCCAGCCGGTGACCATCGGTATCATCGGACGCGACGTCACCCGGCTCAAGCAGACGCAGGCCCAATTGCTGCTCGCCGACCGAATGCTCTCGGTGGGGGCCCTCGCCGCCGGCACCGCTCACGAAATCAACAATCCCCTGACCTACGTTCAAGGGAACATCAGCTTTGTTTTGGAAGAAGTCCGAAGTCTATCCGAGCGGGTATCCGGCTACGACTTCGAGGAGCTGATCGAGGCGCTGGAGGAAGCACACGAGGGCGCAGAGCGGGTCAGGGTGATGGTCAGGCGGCTGCATGCCTTTTCGAAGGGGGACCAAGAGGAGTATCGACCGGTGGACGTGGTGAAGGTGATCGAGGACGCCGTCAACATGGCCTACACCGAGATACGATACCGGGCCCGGTTGATGCGTGAGCTTTCCAGCCCGTCGTTGGTGAAAGGAAACGAGTCTCGATTGGGTCAGGTCGTCTTGAACCTTCTCTTGAACGCCGCCCACGCGCTGCCGGAAGGTCGGGCGGAGGAGAACTATATACGAGTCCACTGTCGGACCGATGGCGACGAGGTCATCATCGGGGTCGAAGACTCCGGTCCAGGGATCCCCAAGGAGATCGTCGGTCGCGTATTCGATGCGTTCTTTACCACCAAGCCGATGGGCATCGGGACCGGCTTGGGTCTCTCCATCGCCCACAGCATCGTGACGGACGCAGGGGGTCAGATCGAAGTGGCGAGCACCCTGGGCCAAGGCACCGAATTCTCGGTCCGGCTCCCAGCCCATCAGGACGACGCGGAGGCCAAAGAGCCTTCGGGCGACCTGAGCGAGGCGCCCGTTCCGCGGGCCTCGATTCTGGTGATCGATGACGAGCCATTGATCGCAGCTGCGCTGAAGCGGGCGTTGAGAGAGCACGATGTCCACGAGGCACCGAACGGCCGTGTCGCCATCGAGATGCTTCGCGACCGACAGACCTTCGATGTCATCTTTTGTGATCTCATGATGCCCGACCTCACTGGGATGGACGTCTATGGTTGGGTTTCGGAACACATCCCCGGACTGGAGAATCGATTCGTCTTCATGACGGGTGGGATCTTCACCCCTCGGGCCCAGGAGTTTCTCGACCAGGTACGTAGCCGAAACCAGAGCATCGAGAAGCCGTTCGACCTGGAGCGGATTCGGCGCTTCGTGCAGCGAAGGTTGCGGGCAATGGCGTTGAAGCGGGACGTCGGAATCGACTCGGCTACTGTGCGGTCAGGCGACGATACTTGATCCGGCGTGGAACATCGGCGTCGGCGCCCAGCCGCTTTTTGCGGTCTTTGGCATAGTCCTCGTAATTGCCCTCGAAATAGGTGATCTGACTGTCGCCTTCGAAGGCGAGGATATGGGTGGCTATCCGGTCGAGGAACCACCGATCGTGGCTGATGACCACCACGCACCCCGCAAAGCTGAGAATGGCGTCCTCCAGGGCTCTCAAGGTGTCGACGTCGAGGTCGTTCGTGGGCTCGTCGAGGAGGAGGACGTTGCCCCCGCTGCGGAGCAGCTTGGCCAGCTGAACCCGATTCCGCTCACCACCGCTGAGGCTCCCTACCTTCTTCTGTTGGTCGCTTCCCTTGAAGCCAAAGGCCGCCGCGTAGCTTCGAGCGGGGATGGTTCGCTTGCCGACTTCGATGACGTCGGACCCGTCGGAGATCTCCTCCCAGGCCAGCCGGTCTGGGTCGAGGGTGTCGCGGTTCTGATCCACGTAGGCAAACTGCACGGTGTCACCCACTCGGAGTTCGCCGCCGTCTGGTTCTTCTTGGCCGACCAGCATGCGAAACAGGGTCGTCTTGCCGGCACCGTTGGCGCCGATTACACCGACAATACCCCCCGGGGGGAGCTTGAAATCGAGATCTTCTATCAGGAGCCGGTCGTCGTAGCCCTTCCGAAGGTGCTCCGCTTCCACCACAAGATCGCCGAGCCGGGGTCCTGGGGGAATCGGGATCTCGATGTCGTTGACCCGTTCCTTCTGACCCTCGCTGACGAGCTCTTCGTATTTGTTCACTCGGGCCTTGCTCTTGGCCTGACGACCGCGGGGGGACTGGCGGATCCAGTCCAGTTCGCGCTCGAGCGTACGGGTACGAGCCGAGGCCTGCTTTTCCTCCTGCTCCAGGCGCTTGGTCTTCTGCTCCAACCAAGAGCTGTAGTTCCCCTTCCACGGAATTCCCTCACCCCGGTCCAGTTCGAGGATCCACCCGGCGACGTTGTCCAGGAAGTAGCGGTCGTGGGTCACCGCCACCACGCAGCCCGGGTACTCCGCCAAGTGATGTTCGAGCCAGGACACGGATTCCGCATCGAGATGGTTGGTCGGCTCGTCCAGGAGCAAGAGGTCCGGTTTCTCCAAGAGGATCTTCGTCAGAGCAACCCGTCGACGTTCTCCGCCGGACAGGTTGGTGACCGGCTGATCCCCGGGCGGACATCGCAGCGCATCCATCGCTCGTTCCAATAGAACATCGAGCTCCCAGCCGTTCACGGCGTCGATGCGATCTTGAAGCTTGGCTTGCTCGTCGAGCAGCTTCTCCATCTCATCGTCTTCCATGGGCTCAGAGAACTTGGCGGACAGGTCTTCGAATGCTCGCAGCAGGTCCCGCACCGGAGCCACGCCCTCCTCGACGTTCTCCCGAACGGTCTTGGATGGATCCAGCTGTGGTTCTTGCGGCAGGTAGCCGACCCGGACCCCTTTCCCTGGTTTGGCTTCGCCGGTGTACTCACCGTCCACGCCAGCCATGATCTTCAGAAGGGTGCTCTTTCCAGCCCCGTTCGCCCCGAGAATGCCGATCTTGGCGCCGGGAAGGAAAGCCAGGGTCAGGTCCTTGATGACCTCTCGTCCGGGGTAGGCTTTCCGGACGTTTTGCATCGTGTAGACGAACTCCGCCACCCGCCGTTCATGCCCGGCCTCTTCGTCCGGTGCAAGGGCAGGCGTTTCGTTTGACCGTCTCACACCGGGTGGATAGTGCTCCGCCGACCATGGAAGCGGGTGGAGGTCTGGACGAGATCCTGCGGGTTCGCAAGGAGAAGAGGGAACGGCTTCGAGGTCTGGGTTGGCCTCCGTACCCGAATGGCCTGCGGGTCTCTCATCAGACCGACGAAGTACGGACCGGAACCGCGCCGACCGAGCCTAGCGCCGATGATCCTCGATTTCGGCTCGGGGGACGGCTGCTCGCGATCCGAGGCATGGGCAAGGCGGTGTTTGCCGACCTCTGGGACAGTCAGGGCAAGATTCAGCTCCAGATCAAGAAGGACGTCGTGGGAGATGATATCTTCGCGAAAACCAAGCTCCTCGACATCGGCGACATCGTGGTGGTGACGGGTCCGCGGTTCGTGACTCGGCGAGGCGAGCTCACCCTGTTGGTGGAGTCCATTCAGCTCGCGACAAAGAACATGCACCCACTTCCGGATAAGCACGGCGGCCTTCAAGACCAGGAGCTCCGCTATCGTCAGCGCTACCTCGACCTCATCGTGAACAGAGAGACGCGGACTTCCTTCGAACGGCGGAGCGCTTTGATCCGATTCATCCGGCGATTCTTGGATGACCGGCAGTTCCTGGAGGTCGAAACCCCTGTTCTTCAATCGCTCTTGGGCGGGGCCGCGGCCAAGCCCTTCAGGACCCACCACAACGCCCTCGACATGGAACTCTACTGTCGAATCGCCCCGGAGCTCCATCTGAAGCGACTGGTCGTCGGGGGATTCGACCGGGTCTACGAGGTCGGTCGGAACTTCCGGAACGAGGGGATCAGTCCTCAGCACAACCCCGAGTTCACCATGCTGGAGTTCTACATGGCATATGCGACCCACGAGGACCTGATGGCGTTGACGGAGACCATGTTTCGGGAAGCCGCGGCCGAAGTCGTGGGTTCGACGAAAGTGGAACATGGCGGATGGAAGGAGGGAGAGTCGCCGGTCGTGATCGACTTCGAGAAACCCTTTCGAAGGCTCTCTGTGCAGGAAGGGTTGCGGGAAAAGCGACCCAAGCTCGACCTCGAAGACCGGGCGGCGATCGTGGCGGAAGCTCGGCGTCTGGAGCTCGAGATCAACGCGGCTTCCGAGTTGGGCAAGCTGCACATGGACCTTTTTGAAGCTCTATGGGAGCCGGAGCTCATCCAGCCCACCTTCGTGACCGATTTTCCCACCGCGGTATCGCCCCTGGCTCGGCGGAGTGACGAGGATCCGGACGTGACCGAGCGTTTCGAGGTGTACGTTGGCGGCCGGGAGATCGCGAACGGATTCTCGGAGCTGAATGATCCGGAAGATCAACGGGCCCGTTTTCGGGACCAGGTCGAAGCGAGGCGTCAGGGCGACGAAGAGTCCATGGACTACGACGAAGACTACTGTCATGCCCTGGAAGTAGGCTTGCCGCCGACGGCCGGCGAAGGGGTGGGTATCGACCGGTTGGCCATGCTCCTGACGAATGCGCAATCCATCCGAGATGTGATTCTGTTCCCGCTCATGAGAAAGTCAACTTGACCGTTACGATGTTCGCGGCCGTCTTCACACCATTGGTGGTGTATGGCCTGGAGTGGTCCCTGAGTCTGTTGTTCGGTCGATTCGTCACCGGCGGACTCGACGACGTGACCCAGGGGGCCGGGATCGGAGCGTGGTGCGCCACCGTGGCGCTCATATCATGGGGCTTTGGAACTGGTGCCAAACGGCCCTGGGACTTGATCATCTCCGCTACGGTTCTTTGCGCCTTGGGCGCTCTCGGTCTGTTCGTGCTCCCGACGCCGGACCCGGTCTTTGCCATGGTGCATACCGTTCATGTGACCTGGCTGATACCGTTCGCAGCTTTGTGGCTCGGAGCCATCATGAGACGGTCGGTGAAGCCAGGTTGGGTCACCGCAGCGTGGGTGGGGGCGACCTGCTGGACGATTGCGGTGCTGCTCGCCCATCGAACCGCTTCCATCATCTTCTTCGACCCGGGAGCCACGGCTGTCAGCACGTTTCTCGCAAGCCTGCTGGCAGCCATGCTCCTGGGGTTCGGGCAGGCTGTCTTTCTTCGCCGATTTGCGTTTCCGGAGGTTCTGGTCACCACCTTGATCATGGCCTTTGGTGTCTTTGCCTTCGTGGTGATGGAGCCGAGCCGTCTCACTTCCGCCTCGAACTCGCCCATAGAGCAGGTCTTGGTGGCCTCCGCGGTTTTTCCCGTCCTGGGACTGGGTGCGTTCGCTGTGGTCGGGGCGAGTCTCGGGTTCCTCTTCTATGGGAGTGGGCGATTCGAACCAGGGCTTCGATACGAATGGGGGGTTGCGCTCCGGTACCTCAAGGCGCATCGGCGAGACGGTTTCGTCGGGACGGTGACGGTCGTGGCGGTGCTCGGTGTGTGCCTCGGGGTGATGGCTCTGATCGTGGTCCTCTCCATCATGAGCGGATTCGAGGCGGACCTCAAGTCGAAGATCCTCGGGGCACATGCTCACGTGGTGGTGAACAAGCACGGTGACGATTTCGAGGAGTACACCGAAGTCGAAGACCGTGTCCGGTCGATCACCGGAGTCGATTCGAGTGCAGCGTTCGTTCTGGCGGACGCGATGATTAGCACCGACATCGGCCTTTCCGGTACCCTCGTGAAGGGGGTGGACCCCCGGCGTTCCGATGCGGTGGCGGAGCTTCAAGAGAACCTGCAGAGCGGAAGCATCGAACATCTACTGCATCCCGACCAAATCCCGGGCGCATGCCCGATCCATTCGACCCGAACCTCCACCGCGATAGGTCCGCTCGCGCGAGCTCGCGCCAACCTCCGGGAACCCGATGCGCCGAAGTGCGACCGCATCTTGCCCGGTATCATCATCGGGCGAGAGCTCTCCCGAGCGGTGAGGGCGTACGTGGGGGACGTCGTCAAGCTGGTCAGCCCGCTGAGTGACACCATCGGCCCAATGGGACCGATTCCAAAACTTCGAAAGTTTCGCGTGGCCGGAATCTTCTTTTCAGGGATGTATGAATACGATGCCAAGGGCTCGTACCTATCCATGGAGGAAGCCCAACGATTCTTTGGTCTCGGCGATCGTGTGACAGGCGTAGAGATCAAGCTCGAGCGTATCGATGACACGTCTCGCGTCGTGACCACGGTTGTGGACAGCCTGGGGGGCGAACCGTATTCGGTTCGCGATTGGCGAGACATGAACAAGGAGCTTTTCTCGGCCCTGCTCCTGGAGAAGATCGCCATGTTCGTGGCCCTGGCGATGATTGTGATGGTGGCCTCCTTCCTCATCATCGCTACGCTGGTGATGATCGTCCTTCAGCGGGGGAAGGAGATCGCGATCCTGAAGTCTCTCGGCGCCAGTGACGCGTCGGTGATGAAGGTCTTCGTTCTTCAAGGACTGGTAGTGGGTGTAGGCGGGGCTGTTCTCGGCGTGCTGGGAGGGATTGGCGCCTGTTGGGCCCTTCAATCCTTCGGTGTACCTTTGGACGAGCGCGTTTTTTACATCGAGCAGCTCCCGGTGGTCATGGATCGGACGGAGATTTTGGTGATCGCCGTCGCGGCCATGACCATCAGCTACCTGGCGACGATTTATCCGGCATTTACGGCCGCCCGTCTTCGACCGGTCGAGGGACTTCGGGATGACTGAGCCACTGGTCCAGGTCCGAGACTTGGTCAAAGACTACTGGCTCGAAGGGCAACGGATCCAGGTGCTCCGCGGATTATCGGTCGACATTCACGAAGGAGAACGACTCTCCATCATCGGGCCTTCGGGAAGCGGCAAGTCGACGTTCCTTCACGTGGTCGGCACGCTGGATACGCCGAGCCAGGGAACGGTGTTCATTGGGGGCCAGGACGTCTCCAGCCTCAACTCCGGAGCGTTGGCTGCTTTTCGAAACCGTACCATCGGCTTTGTGTTTCAGTTTCACCACTTACTGCCCGAGTTCTCGGCGCTCGAGAATGTTTGCCTCCCGGCTCTGATTCAACGGATGTCTCAAGCCGACGCCGAGCGGAGAGCGGTCGAGATTCTGGAAGATGTGGGGCTCGGGCATCGGCTACACCATCGGCCCGGGGAGCTCTCGGGGGGTGAACAGCAGCGAGTTTCCATCGCGAGAGCACTGATTATGCAGCCGAAGTTGCTCCTGGCGGATGAGCCCACGGGAAATCTGGACGAGCGGAGCGCAGACGGCATCCACGAGCTTCTCGAACGGATGAATGACCAAATGGGCTTGACGGTCGTTCTCGTCACGCACCGATCGGAACTCGCCCAACGCATGCCTCGGCGCCTCCTGATGCAAGAGGGGATCCTGGTGCCGGCTGCATAGGGTGCGCTATCCGAGCCAGCCGCGCTTCGTCTTCTTGCGTCCCTTGCGGAGCTGAGCCAGGCGAACCTCACTCGCTGCTTCGGAATGGTTCGGAATCTCGGTCAGCACGCGCTGATAGTGTCTCGTAGCGTCGTCCATCTTGCCCAAGGCCTTGTACAATTGAGCGAGCACCAAGTGCGTGGTGGCGCTCGGCTTTTGCTCCAGGAAGGGGAGCACCTTCTCAACGGCCTCTCGAGCACCCTTCTGCGGATTGGGCCCCGCTTCGGCCAAGTAGGCCGCCTGGTGGCGAACGACCTGATAGTCGGGCTCTGGGTAGAGCTCGATCGCGTGGTCCAACAGCTCTATCGCCTCTTCGTACTTTCGGACCCGAATCAGAATCTCGGCTTTCTTGAAGGAGGTTTCGGCTTGGACGATTCGTTGGGCTTGCTTCTCTTCTTCCAAGAAGTCGGCGCTGCCAGAAGCCAGGGCTTCCTGGTACCGACGGCGCCGATTCGGCGTTCCGATCGCGTCGAAGGCTTCACTGATTTTGGTGAACATCGCTTCTCGGGCTTTTCGCAGCGGCGGATGGGCCTCGAGCCGAAGACCATCAGGATGGTAGCGGCGCGCCAGCTCCGTATAATGATTTCGGATCTCATCGCTGTCGCTGGTCGCATCGACTCCGAGGATCTGAAAGTAGTCTAGGCCTTCGATTCGGGAGAGCTCCTTTTCGATCTCTTCGGATTCCTTCCGTTCCTTCTCCTCGAGCGGATCTCGACCCAAGGCGAAGATCCCGGCTTCGATTCCGAAGAACACCAGACGTTCCGCCGTCATTTGCATTTCGGGTGAGCTGGCGATGTCTCGCGCGAGATGCTCGAGGCTTCGGACACCGTTGATGGCGTTGAGAATCCGAAGTTCTTTCGACTTCAAGTTGAAGTCTTCGATCTCGAAGTGTTCGAAAGGGGCCAGCATCAAGGGCCTGGAACGCTGCGCTTCGAGGGCTTCTCGAACACGGGTCGGGTTGACCACACGAACAGCCTCTGGAAACAGGTCGAAACGGTGAAAGTCGAGAGGAACGGTCGGTGGCTGGGGCGGCCGTAAATCGAGGTGAATTGGACGGTCTCGCTCGAAAACCAGAGCTCCCAGGACCGAGAGGGCCCAATTCTTCAAAGCTTCGACGAACGCATCCCCGGGAATGAATCCCAGTGCCACCAGCGCCGCGCCGAGGTCGTTTCCCAATGACGGGGCACGCACGATCGCTTGGGCGATGGATTCGGGTGTGACGAGCTTGGTTCGAAGCAAGAAGGCCTGCAGATCGAGTTTGGGGTCCGCTGTTTCCAACCCGATCAGACGGCCGTCCTTCAAGCTGAGCTGGATCAGTCCCTCTTCCCGTTCCACGCGGAGCTCGGCATCCAGTCGCAAAGCGGCCAGGCGGATGAGCCGACCCAAGATCGGATCGCTACCACTCGCCAAAGCTTGAAGCTCGGATGCGCCGGTTTCCGGCTCTTCGGGTCGCCGAGAGAAGGTTTCCCAGTGGTGCTGCCCTTTAGCGAGCTGCTGCTTCACCCGGTCCAAATGGACGAACAGTTCAGGCCAGTCCATCAGGGGACGAAAACGTCGGCCACTCTCCGACAGCGGTGTCTCGCCGTCGATCACCCGCGCGTCGAAGAGAATCTCCAGCCACTGAAGGGCCAATGGTCCTACCGGGGCGCCTTCTTGGCTGCGCATGTAGTATGCCTTGGGCAACCCCACAGAGGCATCCTCCGAGCCCTCGGACCGTGGGTCAACGTCTCGACTCCAAGGCGCGGAGAGCCTATTCATGGTGCATGGCTGGTTTCACGCTGGGGGCGCTGCTTTTCTTGGCGATGACGACAGCATCGGCCGACGATTCGGGCCCAGAGCCTCGGATCGCGCACCGGGTGGAACCGGTGGGTGAGGCTCGGGTGGATTGGACGGCGCTTTCATTGTCGGTGGTGGGCACCGGCGAAGGATCGGGACGTGCCACCATCGCGAAAGCTCGCCTGCAGGCGAGCCATGCCGCCCGAGCCGACGCCGAAACCCGTCTTTTGACCTCTCTGGGAAGTCTCCGTCTGGGCAGAGCGGACGGAGGAGCGTCGAGACTGACGGACGACGCAGTGCGTACACGGCTGAAGGGGCTCTTTCCCCTGTGCCATACGGACCGCGAACGTTTCCTGGCGGATGGGGCAGTTCGACTCACGCTCACTTGTCCGCTCGGTCGGGGCTTCTCTTACGCCTTGCGACACCGGACTTCCCGGGACGCTCCGGACACACCATCTTCGGCGTTCGGCTCTGAAGTTCAAACGATGGGGGCCAACCACAGCAGCGAGGAGCCGCCTGCCAGTTCCCTGATCCTGGTGGTGGATGAAGCGGTGGTGCCATCTCTCTTTCCGGAGGTCTGGACGACGTCGGGCGGCGTTGTGGTGGACGGACGCCTGGCCGGTCCCGAGGCCAGCTTTCAGCGTGGTTTCGTCTCCTTCGTGTCGACGGAAGCCCAAGCTCGCAGCCGTCCTCGGGCGGGGCCACACCCCAAGGTCCTGAAGGCTTCGGGGGTGGATGCGGCGGAACCTACACGGATCATTGTCGAGGACACGGTGGCCGAGGCGTTCCGGACGTATGTCCACTTGCTGGCGCAGGGGAGATTCATCATCGCGTCACCCCGGTCTTCGGGCGAACTCGGTGGCTCCGAGGGCTCCATCGAAGAAGGGTCCTGAATCACCGGCCGCGAACCGATCGGAACGGGCGATGTGCGGGTCGCGGTCTGTTGGGCTACGGTGTGTAGTTCGTCCGCCGCGCGTCGTTTCGAAAACTGGACCAAGCCTGACTATCCATCTTCCCGCCGTTCGTCCGAACGCCGATCAACGTTCGGGACCCTCGAGAGATGATGAGAATGCCGTCCTCTCGCAGCAGCGGTACGGTGCCGGTAAAGGAATTGACCGTATCTTCCAACGTCCATCGAATGGCTCCACCGGGTTCGATGGCCCAGAACCGATTGCCGTATCCGACGTACGCGACGCCATCGTCCGCGACCGTTGGATAGGGATCATCTCCGAAGTCCTCGTGCCGCGCGTCGAATTCATTGAATGGGAACGAGTAAGGGAGCGCCGTGGCGCTCAAGACTTGGCCCTCCCGATTCAGTTCTACCCAGTCCAGGCCCTGTGGTGGTCCGTTTCGCTGTCTGCGCTCCATCATCAAGAGGATGCGTCCGTCCGAAGAAATCACTGGGTCGGTCCGCGGAACGTAATCCTGCCTGGGCTCGGCCGGAAATCGGAAGACTTCGGTCCCGTCGAGGAGCTCCACGCCCACCAACTGCCGGTTGGAGGTGGGGTCGAGGGGGGCGCCGGTCCGCACGACTCCCAGGTTCAGGGTGGTAGAAAGTGCCATCTCTTTGGGAATGAATGGTGTGAGTTGACTCCACACCAAAGCTCCCGTGGCGAAGTCCAGCGCGCCGAATCGCCCCTCGCTCCAAAACAAGACCCGGGGCCCTGCTACGCCGAGAAACTCCGCCCAATCGCCGGTGTTGCGGGTGTTTTGCCAAAGGCGTACGCCCTCTCGGTCGAAGCGTACGATATTCAAGGTATCGCTGCTGCCTTGACCCGTGGGCGGCTGAATGACGCCGAAGATGAAAGACCCGTCGGGGGTCAACGACCATCCCGTTTCTCCGCCCAAGGTCCCGATGGAAGAGCTGACGGCGTCTCCGTTGGGGCTCAGCCGGTAACGGGTCGTCTCGGGTCGGAATCCATTCTCCTGAAGCTGGCGCACTCCGACGATGACCTCCACGCCTCCGCTTGCATCGATCTGGAGCGCTCGACGCACGAAGCGCACCAAGGAGTTCGTGTTGTCCGGAAGGTAGGTGAAGCTGAAGGCCTCGGTACCGCACTGGGCGTACGCGGTGATATCGTGGATGAGTCCTCCATCGTTTCGAGTGAGATGGTCGAGGCCTACGACGACGCCCTCCGGGGTCATGCTCACTTCGCGCCGATGAAGAAAGGCGGGGGTGGGCCAGGGCTGCAGGCCGATCTCGAAAACGATCTGGCCCTCTTCGGCTCGGTCGATGATGTTTTCGCCGACGCACCGACCCGACTGGCAAGAAGTGGCGACGGTACAGCTGTTTCCGTCGTCACAAGGGGTGTCGTCCGGAAGCGGGACACCCACGCATTCGCCAGCCAAACAGGCATCCAACGTCGAGCACATGTCGCCGTCATCGCATTCGGTGCCGGCAACCACGGGTTCATGGAGACAGCCTGCTTCCGAGCATGCGTCTGCCGTGCACGGGTTGCCGTCGTCGCACGCGGAGTCGTCGGGTTGAAAGACGCACTCTCCATCCGACTGACGACACGAATCTCGGGTGCAGATGTTTCCGTCCCCGCAGGCCTTGGGGCGGCCGAGGCAGACACCTTCGGAGCAGACGGAGTCCACGATGCAGCGGTCAGCCGACGTGCAGGGGGTGCCATCCGCGAACTCGATGATGCAGGTATTGGACTCCGGGTCGAACCGATTGTTGGTGCACGGATTCCCATCGTCGCATTCGGGCTGTTCGATACCGGTCAGTCGAACCTCGGCATCGGCGTCACCGGCGTCGCTGCGAAAGCGAAGCTCGGCCGCGTATGGGACGGGTGCATCGGGGCGAGCTTCGATCGTGACGTTCACGGTGCCTCCGGGCGGCAGCGTGGTTTCGACATCGAACGGAACTCCGAAGATGCTCGGGCCGTCTATCTCGACTCCGAGAAGTTCGAGGGGGCGGCTCCCTCGGTTCGTAACGGTGAACTCCGCCTCGACCGTGACGCCGACGGTGACGGTCTGAAGGTCCACCATCGGGGGGGCGACCTCCAAAAGCGCACTGACGGGGGCGAGTCCCCCATCATCGGGGCAGCTGGTCAGCAGAACGAGAAAGGATAGATAGCGAAGTCGCTTCATAAAGAGTCTCATCGATGCGCGGTTCCAAAGTTATCGCGTCGGTAGCGGGGCCACGCGCTGTTGGCAGGGGCGAAATCGGTCTCGATCCCGAAGACGGTCTCCGAGCCAATCACCACCGCGAGGTCGGTGGGGCCGATCGCCACCGAGATGCCTTCCTCGTTGGCGTACGGAAGGTCGAGTCGATAGCGTTCGTCGCCCTCGCGGGTGAATGACTGCACCGTGCCTTGGCTTCCGGCTACGTAGATGTTCCCGGCGTCGTCCACCGCCGGAGTACTGGCCACCGCCACGCCAGCCAGTGCTCGTTCCCAAAGGATGGTGCCGTTCGCGAGGGCAATGGACAGAAGCGCGGAGCCCACGGGTCGGTCCACCACGAGGTAGGCACGGTCTCGGTCCACCACGGCGGAACCGGAAACGCGCGCCACGGGGTCCGGCGGGGCTCGGAGCTGAGTCGGGAAGCCATCACGTCCCAGAGCCTGAAGGCCCACGGTCCAAAGGACACGACTGGCGCCGTCGAGGGCCAGTTCACTGGATACCGAATCGAGGGCGTCCGACGTCCACCGCGTCTCGGGTAGATTGGGAAGCCCGAAGCGGACGACGCGCTCGGGGACGGGAAGCGGGTCGTCCGCTGGCGGCCCGGGACGGAGGATCGCGACCACCACTTCGTCTGAATCGACCACCATCCTCCGGGCGTGCTGCGGGCCCAGTCGCTGAAGCAAGGTGGCGGTGGACCGGGAAGGAGGAATGGCGAGGAGCACGCCGTCGCCTTCTGATGCGTCACGAAACACATAGGCGGAGAGGACGAGGGCGCCGGAGCTTCGGACCGCCATGTCCAGGATTTCGAGGCGGTCGCCGGATTCCAGCTCCAACTCGGTGATGGTCTGAAGTTCGACCCGGCCCAGTTCGTTCCCGGAGGTTCGGTCCAGCTCCACGACCGAACTCTCGAGCGGCACGGTCAGGGAGCCTGGGCTGATCAGCATGCTGCGAGCGTTGGGTAGGCCGAGTCCCCGATTCTCCCACACAACGCCGCCGCAGCTGTCCAAGGCGACCACCCCGTCTCGTACGCCCACATAGATGGTGCCGTCCACGTCGATGAGGGGGTTGCTGACGGCGCCCGTCGCGAGCGGACCCACGCGCATGTCCCACTGGAGCTCGCCGTCGTCAGGGTAGGGGAAATCGGGGTCGATGCATTCCCCCGAATCGCAGGCTTCGGCCTCGGTGCATTCGTCTCCGTCGTCACAGTTGTCTCCATCGCCGAGGTTCACGGTGAAGCACTCGCCGCGCCGACATCCCATGGCTTCGACACATTGTTCGCCTTGGCCGCAGGGGGTTCCTTCAGGCGCGTCGGCGTGAAGACACCCATCCGCACCGCACAGATCCAAGGTGCACGGGTCACCGTCGTCGCAGTCTCGGGTGAGTTCATGAAGACAACCGTCGCGCGGGTCGCAGAAATCGTCGGTGCAGGCGTTGTTGTCGTCGCAGTCCAGTCGCGCGCCCACACACAGGCCGTCGGCGCAGGTGTCCTGCACCGTGCACGCGTCGAAGTCTTGGCAAGGCCCGCTCAACGCGGCTGATGTGCACATGGCCGCGTCGAAATCGAAGTTGTCATCAGTACATTGATTGCCATCTTCGCAGTCGGGAGGCGCTTCGACTCGAGCGGTGAGGGCCAAGGTGGCGGTTCGGGTTCCGTCGACCTCCGTGAACATGACGGTGGCAGACCGTTGACCGGTCTCGGTCGGCCTCAGCCGGACCACGAAGACCTGGCTTCTCGACGACGGGATGCGCCCCTCACCTGGAGCCGCGCTCAATCCTTCGCCCTGGGGACCGCCGAACACGGCGGTGTAGTCGACGGCGCCACCGATGGCGCGAAGTTCGACGACGAAATCTCTGGTTTGGCCGATGAAGACGCGACCGACGTCGAGTCGGTCGGGCACCACTTGAAGCTGCCCCGAGGCGCCGGCAAGCAAGACCGGGTCCTCCTGGCAGGCCCACGCGCAGAGCACCAGGAGCACGCCATGACGCCGCATGTTCCGCGGGAGTGTGCATGAACCGAGGCGGGTCGGCCAGCGACAGGTGGTGTCGGCGCAATCGAAAACGCGTCAGCGGGTGGCAGCAGCAGTGGTGTGACGAAGACGATGGGTAAGGACTTTGATCACCCCTCGGGTGATCTCGAGATGGTCGTTCATGAGCTCGTAGAACGCCTCACGTTCGAGCTTGAGCACCCGCACGGGCTCCAGGGCGCGAACGGTGGCACTTCGAGGCTCGGAGTCCAGAATCGAGAGCTCCCCTACACATTCCTTGGGGCCGAGATGGGTGACGACCTGGTTCGCGCGGCGAACTTCGACCTCTCCCCGCAGAAGCAAATACAGCGAATCTCCCAACTCGCCTTCCCTCATGAGCTCTGCGCCAGCAGGAAGCTCCATTTCTTCCGCCACCTGAGCAATACGGGCCAACTCCTGACCGGGGATCTGCGAAAAGAGGGCCACGCTCTTGAGGAACAACACGCGTTCAACCGTGGAGATCACGACGATTCCATCCTCACCGACGGACCAAGGTGCTTCGACCTGGGGTCAACCATCGAGTCTCGTAGCGGCGGACGGAGAACACGCGTACCGTCAGTGGACCATGAACCGGCGGCAGGATCGATGGGCGTTCGCGCTTGAATCCGCGCTCCAGGGGCGCATCCATGATCTTGGGGCACCCGTGGTGAAACCTTTTCGATCGTGGGTCGGGTTTGCGGCTCTCGCCTTCATCATGGCGGGGTCGTCCGCGCCGGCCGATGCGCAGGACGCATCGCTCTCCGGCTCGGCGTTTGCGAGGCGCACTGCCTCGGGCCCGGTGCTGGTGGTGTCCCTCGACGTTCCGAAGGGTTGGCACCTTTGGGCGATGGATCCCGGACCGGGGCCGCTCCCGTTGAGGCTGACCTTGTCGGACGAGTTCGCACCCGTCGGTCCCTGGCGCGGCCCGAAACCCCTCACACGCTACGACCAAGGGTTCAAGCGACAGCTCGACCAGTATCCCGAGGGGCGAGTGACGTTCCGTCGCCCGCTGGCCGATCCTCCGCGACCGGGTGGGACGGTGGCGGTTCGCGGTCAGATCTGTACGGAGGAACAATGCTTGAACCAAAGCCTCGCGCTCCCTGTAGCCGCCGAAGAGGCGCAGGTTCAGCCATCGCCGACTCAGCCCTCGCTGAGTCAACCCTCGCTGAGTCAACCATTGGGGCAGCCGCTTCCCTCGAAGCCGGAGTGGATCGACCTCACCGTTGAGACGACTCCGGAGAACGAGAACGCGGGCCCTCCCACCGAGGGAGGGAGCGCCGTACGACGGCCTGACAGTGGGACGCCTGAGAATGCGCCATGGGGCGAAGAAGTCCAGCGGGGTGGCCTGTGGTCGTATTTGGCCTTGGCATTCGTCTTCGGGCTCGGTGCATTGGCGACGCCTTGCGTGTTTCCCGCCATCCCGCTGACCGTTTCCTTCTTTTCTAAATATCGGTCGCAGAGCGTGGGTCGGGCCGCTGGTTTGGCTGCGGTGTACGCCACGACGATGGTTGTGGTGTTTGCGGCGGCTGGCGTTTTGGTCTCGGTGGTATTCGGGGTGACCGGCCTTCAGCAGTTTGCGGCCAATCCTTGGTTCAATCTCTTCCTCGCGGTCCTTCTGGGGTTCTTTGCTTTGAACCTGATGGGGGCGTTCGAACTGCGGCTTCCCGAGTGGGCGGTCGCCGCCGTCAATCGCGTCCAGCGAAGTGTAGGGACCCGGCCCCAAGCGGGAGGATGGTCTGATGTCTTGGTGGTGATGGCGGCCGCGCTCACCGCAACCACCGTGTTCTTTACCTGCACCGTGGGCTTTGTCGGTGTCGTGTTGGTGGCTGCCGCGCGGGGCCAGATCGTCTGGCCCACCTTGGGCATGCTGGCCTTCGCATCCGCCTTCGCCCTTCCGTTCTTTGTTCTGGCGCTGTTCCCCGCCGCAACCCAGCATTTTCGAGCCGGTCCCTGGCTCAGCGCCACCCGCGTCACTTTGGGATTCATCGAGCTCGCGGCGGCGACGAAGTTTCTGTCCAACGCGGATCTGGTTTGGCGTTGGTCCCTCCTCACCCGCGAAGCGGTCCTCTCCATGTGGATTCCGCTCTTCCTGGTGGCAGGCCTGTTCCTGCTGGGCCTGGTGCGCCTGGGGCATGAGAGCGCCTCAGATCCCTCTGGGCGCGTTCCGGTGGTGCAAGCCATGACGGCGGTGGGGCTTTTCGCGTTTTCGACCTACTTGGCCGTGGGTCTGTTTCAGGGACGCGCGTTTGGTGGGTGGCTCGATGGTTGGCTTCCGCCCACGCGTTATCCGGGCCTCTCTGCGCCCCGTTCTCTCGTTGACGATCCCAGCGAAGCTCGGATTCAGGGCGGTGCTGCGGCGCCTGCCCCCGTGTTCGACTGGTTCGACGACCTCGAAGCAGGTCGAGACGCTGCACGGGAAGAGGGCCGCTTGGTGTTCGTCAATTATACTGGCTACACCTGTACCAATTGCCGGTACATGGAGGAAGCCGTGTTCCCACGACCTGAGATTGCGGCGCTGCTCCGAGAAATGACCTTGGTCGAACTCCATACCGATGGGGGGGAGCCGAGACACGAGCAGTATCGCCTCGACCAAGTGGAGCGCTTTGGAACGGCTGCACTCCCATTCTACTCAGTGGAAACTCCGGACGGCCGAGTGTTGGAGAGCTTTCCCAGCAGTACCAACGAGCCGGAGGTCTTTCGCGCCTTCCTTTCGGCTGCCTTGAAACGAGCGCCCTAGGCCCCGGGCGCGGTCCGAGCGTGGGCCTCCAGGCGTCGAACGAACAGGCGAGGCCTGCTTTCGTCGAATCCGACGGCCCGCCAGAAATCCCCAGCCGAGCGGCTCAGGACGAAGGCCAACAGCTGGTGAATCCCGGCCTCGATGGCCGCGTTCTCGAGCACGACGACCATTGAACGACCGACCCCTCGAAATCGATGGGAAGGACTCACGGCGACCTGCTGAATGGTGCAGCTGCGGGCGTCGGGATGTTCGAGCACCGCGTCGATGAATCCGAGGGGGCGTCCGTGGCCCATGGCCACCCACATGCGGCGACGCGGATCCAGCTCGAGATCCACGAAGCGGTCCGCCATCGGCTGAATCTCGGCGTGTCGGGGCACCAAGTGGCGTCGCGCACCACGGGCCAACTGGTCGAGGGCTCCGGGTCGGTGAACCAAGTCATGCCGAGAATGGAGAGGTTCTACCTTCCATTCGTGGCCAGGACCAGACTCTCCTTGGCGGGTCGCGGTGCTGAGCGCGTCGAGCGATGGATCGGGGAAGGTCGTCACAGCGTGTTCGGCGTCAGAACCTCGAACACCTCGAGTTCCGGCCCGTCGATGGTTTCGGTCAATCGCCCCCGATAACGCTCGGGGAGTCCGAGGAGCGGAGGAGAGCAGACGAGCGTGCAGGTGGTGCCCCGGCATCCGGGGGCCAAGGTCAGACACTCACTGTCTGAAAGCAAGAGTTCACCGTCCAGAACCACCCGACCCGAACATGTGTTGCAACAGGGATTGTCGGGTGGACATGGCTCAGAGGTACAGATCACGTCGGCGTCCGTGGCCACTCCGGACACCTCTACGATGGCTCCGAACAGCTCGCTCGCTTCCGCTGCCGCCGTCGCCGTCAAGACAGCCTCCGCCGCAGCCTCACACGGGTCCGTCTCGCCGTCCGCTCCATCCAGGTCGGTTCCCCCCATGTCCGGAGCTTCGCCGGAGCCTGAGTCGGGAAGCGCGGGGATGAGGTCCGGCGGTCCCCCCGTTGTGAAGGCGTCCGGTCGCCAGAAGATCACGGAGCCGCCATCGAATCCGCTCGGCCCGACCGGCGGACCTTCAGAGCACGCAAGGGTGGTGACCAGCATGAAGGCTTGTCCTGCCCTTGCGAGCCTCCGCCGATGCATGGGCGGGAGATAGCCAGAAGCCGGGCGTCGGTTTCAACTAAATCCGGACCGTCAAAGCCGTCGAGATGAAGTTGATGTAGCCGCCCTCGAACTCCCCTTCCAGCGGGAAGACGCTGTCGTCCGGGATGGTGCGGTCGTCCAGGTTGATGCCGAGGTAGGCGACGTCGAGGGTAAACCGCTTGAAGAATGTATAGCCAAGCCCGACCGAGAAATTGAAACGCGTGCCGTCCGGGAGTCCGGGCTCGACGGTCTCATCCGGCTGGGGCGTCACGTCGAACACGAAGCCGGCGCGAACCGCCAACGGCTTGATCGGGAAGATCTCACCGCCGATCCGAATGAGGGGCACGGCATTCCAGTCTCGAGGCTCGGCCACGTCGGGCGTCGCCGGGTTGTCGAAGTCCACCGCCAACTCGTCGAAGCTTTGCCAGAGGGTGACCTGCACGCCGGCCTCTAGGGCCCAGAACGTTCCTTCCTTCCAGCCAAGTCCCATCGAAAACGTGTGGGGTAGTGTGACCGCGCCACTGCCGGTCTGGTCGGGGAACGCGGCGGCGATGGTGGAGGGTACGTTCGATGGGATGCTGAAGTCGGCGTCCCCGTCGTTGAAATTGAGGGTTACCGCAGACCGGTAGTTGAACCCGAAATGGAGGTTGCGGATCGGGTCGAACGGCGGACGGACGATGATCCCGGCAGTGGCACCCACGCCAAACGCCGAAGCACCCAACTCGAAACGGCCTTCATCCAGCGGGTCGCCGGTTGGACTCGGGAAAGCCAGGTTCCCGTCATCGGTGCCCAGGGCTTGAGACAAGCGCAGGGTAGCGGGCACAAGCTGCAGTCCGACCGCCACGTTCAGCCAGTCGACGGGCTTGAGGGCCACGGTGGGCGTGGTGAAGAAGGTCCGGAGCTCGGTCTCGTCAGCCTGGGTACGACCGATGAAGTTGTCGTCGGGCTCCCAGAAGGTGCCGAGGCCGTACGGAAAGTAGAGCCCGACGCCCACCACCGCCTTTTCGGACAGCGGATACGCGGCGAAGATGTAGGGCACCAAGGTGGGCGAGGAGTCCAATGTCTGGTCCCCCGGATCCTCGGGAAAGCTGGGATTCGTGGTGGGAAAGCCGGGCCCGTTGTACCCGTTGTCCGGAATCACCACGTTGGTTCCCAACATGATTTCGAGACTGTCGATTTCAGCCAGGCCCGCCGGGTTGTGCCAAATGGCCGACGGGTCGTCGACGGTCGCAACGACCGAGCTTCCTCGTCCGGTTGCGCGGGCAGAGTGCTCGTTGATCTGAAAGCCAGCACCGAAGGCCGGGCTCGAGCCGAGCAGCACCAAAAGTGTGACCTGCGCAGTACGCGTGTTGTTCATGTTCATCCCTTCCTCTTGGCCTACGGACACGCGATGGGACCGACGCTTTCCAGCGCCGCCACATCCAAAATGGTGCCATCCTCGAACCACTGCGCTGCTTGCATCTGCGAACCAAAGGTATTGCAGACCGCGTTGCTCAGAGTATTCAAAGGATTCTCAGGATCCGGCATCGGCGCACATAGATTTCCGGGGAAGGCACCGAACACGTTGATCGGAAACAGGATGAACTGGTGACACCCCAGAGGAGGCATCGCGCCCGGAGCCTCGCTCAAATCCGTAAACTGAACTTGCTGCGAGCTCATCCCGGTCGAAGGATCCAGAAGTCCATAGGCAATGGCCAGATTCTCTGCCGTCGCCGTCGGTACGAAGGTGTCGGGGTCCGCGACTTGGAGGAGCACCTGGTCGAAACCGATACCGGCTTGGCTGCCGACGCCTTGGGACAAGGCCAGCGGGTCCCCGGGATCCAGAAGTGTCTGACCCAGGATCTGGAACTGGGTCAGCGTCGGGGTCTGCATACATCCAGAAGAAAGGTCGCCCGGCGTGTTGAGTTCGCAGATCCCGGCCGCCACGAGGGCCTGAAGCAGGTCGCCGTTGACCGATTCCTCAGTGCCGAACAGCACATCCACCAGACTCCCTCCCGGCGCGTGAAGCGTAGCTGCAGTGAGTTGGTCGCCGAAGGCCAGCGTGTTGCCTCCCGTGAGTGACCCGAGGGAATGGCCCAAGAACGCGATCCGCGTGCCGTCCAGGTCGATGGGGGCCGCGGTCCCTTCGCCGAGGTCGAAGAAGTCGTTGGCCAAATGGTCGAACACCACCAGGTGGTCCACGATGGCCTGTCGGAAGTTGTCCCGAGTTCCCAGTAGATTGAGCCCGATGAATCCGGCGCCAGCGGCGTCTGCAAAGCCGTCGCCGGTGGTATCCAAGCTGTCCGACAGACCATCGGCGCCGCCGGTGCAGGTCCCGTCCAGCATGCAGACCACGTCGTCGGGATTGATCAAGGGATTGACGGCGCCCGTAGCGTTGACCGCGAGGTCGCTGGCCCGGGTGCCCGGAAGGTTCGGGTCGCCGTGCAGGGGAAGGTTCAGAAGGACGCTCGCCCAACCACCTTCCGCGTTGGCGCCAGCCAGGCTGTTGACCACGAAGAAACCGACTCCGTTGTCCTGACCCAGGCCGTGTTGAAAGATGGCCGTCGGAAGTCCCTCCGCCGGGGCGCCGTTTCCGGGTGTGGCCCCGCTCGAGACCACCCATGCCGTGGCCCGCCGGACGGCCGGATTTTGAATGGAACCCGAGGTGAAGACGAAGGGGTCCTCGGTGGTGAGATCGTACAGCCGATAGTCCACCAACCGAACCTGGTTCACGTTGCTGGACACGAGCGGGCAGAGGTTGTGAGCCCGTAGATCCTCGACTGCGGCCGGTGGCGTGGGCTCCAGAAAGTCATCGGGAAAATCTGGACACGATTCTGGAGGGATCGAGGGGCTTCCGCCCACCGGAAGGGCAAAGAAGCCGCTGCTGCACACCTGGCTGCAGATGAAGTCTTTTGCCAGCTGCCCCGGGAATACGAAGCCTTCCACATCCACCACCTCGTCGAGGCCCGAGGGATCCGGCAGGCTCGGATATCCGTTCTCGTCGTCCTGGATCAGGGTCTTGGCGAGGGCCACGGTCGCCGTCAGCGTCTGAGTCTTGAAGGGGAACGCGATGGAGAACGAGGACCGCGGCATCGGCGGCTCCATCGACTCGAACGCTTCGAAGGCGTCCTGGAACTCGGCACGGTCCAAGTCGAACTCGATGGCTTGGAGATTGGCCAGAGTAAACTCGTCCGGCGGAAAGGTTCCGTTCTCCAGGAGAAAGCCGCACTGGACCCCGGCTGCGACGAACGTATCCAAGATTTCGGCGGTCGTGCTGGTCCCAGAGACCAATGGGTCTTCGGCGTTCAGGAAGGTGAAGAGCGTTTCTTGAATGAATTGTTCACCGTCGGTGCTCAGGACGCCGTCAGGACCTCCTACCACGCCGATCGCGTAGAACGTATCCTCGGACAGAGGCTCGAGGGGTTCGATGATGATCTGATCCTCCACCGCGGCGGCGACGAAGAGGGGGGGCGCTTCGCCCGTCGGCACGGCCGGGTCGACCGTATTGTCGTACGGGACCAGCAGAACGTTGCCAGGCAGGGTGGTGGGGTCGACCGGCGCGCCCATCGGAATCACGATGGGGGCTACGGCAGAAAACCCGTTCAGCGTGTTGAGGCTCGCGAAGATCAGCTGCTCGAGCTCGGAGCCCTCCACCGGGAAGGCGTTTTGCACGTCGTCTCCATCCGGCTCGGTCAAGAGAGGAACATTGGGAAACGGGATGACCGGCTCCTCGGCCAGAGGGTCGAACGATGCGGTCGGGGCCGAGGCACCGGTTGTCCAGCTGTTGGCGAAAACCAGGTCGTTCACGTTGGACACCACGCCGCCGGCCACGAGGTTGGCGGCGATGCTTCGAAGAAACGTCTGCAGGCCGAAGAGCGCCTCCAGGCTGGCTTGCGCGGCAGCTTCCCGCGCTTCCGGAGTGTCTGGGATCAGGCCGGCGTCCACCTGGGCTTGAACCGCCTCTTCCACCGAGGCCGACAGGAGGCCAGAGACGGAGAAGACACCCGTATCGGTGTCGACGGTGATGGGCGTGAAATCCTCAAAGCCGGCTCCGACCGGGTCGTTCTGCACCAGGCTGAAGAACAGGTCGGAGGACTCGACTTCCCGAGGCGGGCCACCGTCCAGCCCGACCGCGCGAAGCGCTTTGGTGGCCGCGACGATATAGGTCGTATTCGGCTGGAGTACATTTCCAGGCGTATCCGGCACCAAGGTGACCTCGGTGTTGCTCCCGAACGCGCTCGACGCGGCCTGATCGAAACCAAACTGGTCCTGACAGGCCACCGGCGGCTCCGCGAGAGGCGCCTGGACCAGGGTGAAGGGCACGGGGGTCGCGGCCCCCGAGGCATCCACTTCGAGGAAGATGATGCCGCCCGGTTCCACCGTGCTGGGGTCGAGGTCGTCTTCGAACACCAAGGTGGGTGGGACGTTCACCGGCCATCCGCCGACCAGCCCGGTAAACGGCAAGCACTGAGCGACCGTGGGGAGTTCGCAGTCTTCCGGGAAGACGGCGTCAGGGTCGAGGTCGCCCAGCGACCCGTCCGGATTCACCCGTTGGGCGAGGCCGGTGGGGGTCGGTATGATCTGAAGAACAGGGATCGGGTTCGTGGGATCGAACTGCGCGGTGACCCGTTCGGTCGGGCTCGGGGGCGGTGGACCGATGTCGATGTCGGGGGCGCAACCGGAGCTCAGAATCTGGGGCAGCAAAGGTATCGACGCAAGAACGATGACTTGCAGGTCGAAGCGTGCGGCTTGGTGCCGTCTCATGTGCGATGTTCCTCCTCAATGTCCAGAGGCGCGTTGTTCTGCAGCACGGCCATTCGGAGCGCGGATCGACCAACGATGCTCGACGCGCAGGCCGTCTTCCGAATGGACCGACGACGCCTCTTTGGTGCCAGTGTACATGAATCACAGGCTACAGTAGGGTCCTGTGACAGCTTTCACGGAAAATGGGAAGCCGCAGAATGCATAAGAGTGAACGGGGCGAGCGCGCCCACAAAGCCTTCATGACGCATCAAGACAAAATTGTTGATGCACTACAGAAGTGGGAACCCAAAGCCTTTCGCGAAGACCAATGGAAACGGGAGGGTGGCGGTGGTGGCCGGACTCGGGTGATCGAGGGCGGTGAGGTCCTCGAGAAAGGCGGCGTCAATGTGTCTTGCGTCTTCGGCGAGCTGAGCGAGGGTTTCGCGGCTGAGCTTCCCGGGGAAGGTCGGACGTTCATGGCCACCGGCATCAGCCTGGTCCTCCATCCGCGAAACCCGCGCGTCCCCACGGTGCATGCCAACTTCAGGTATCTAGAGAAAGGCTCGGAAACCGACCGTGTGGCGTGGTTTGGAGGGGGAGGGGACCTGACGCCTTGGATTCTCTACGAAGCGGATGCGGTCCATTTCCACTCCGTCTGGAAGGCGGTGTGCGACGCCCACGCGGTGGCTGACTATCCCCGCTTCAAGTCCTGGTGCGATGAGTACTTCTTCATTCCCCATCGTCGCGAAACGAGAGGGGTAGGCGGCATCTTCTTCGATTATCTCGGTCTCTCCGGTCATCCGAAGGGAACGCCGGCCGATCTGGATCGGGCAGAAGCCTTTGTTTACGATGCCGCAAGCAGATTCATCGAAGCGTATATTCCGATATTGACGCAACGCATGACCGAACCTTTTACCGAAGAAGAACGGGACTGGCAGCTCTATCGTCGATCCCGATATGTCGAATTCAATCTGGTATACGATAGGGGTACGGTCTTTGGTCTCCGCACTGGAGGTCGAACCGAGTCCATCCTGATGTCGCTTCCGAACGAAGTGCGCTGGAGGTATCAAGATGAGATTCAAGCGGGAACTTTTCAGGAGGCGCTGGTCGAGGTGCTTAAGAGCCCTCGGGACTGGTTGAAGTCAAGAGGAGATGATCAGGGCGTCTGATTCTCTTCAAATACCCATCGACTCGGGTCCTTACCGAAACTCCATCGCTCCAGGCGACCGCGGGCTGAAACCCCCTCCAAGGTGAATCGGAACTCGAGCGGCGTTTGATACGCGTCGTTGGCAAGGAAGACGGTGAAGTCGAATTCGGGGGGATGGGTCTTGGAGAGCCCGGGCGTCGGCCGCCGGATGAAGTGAAGGTCGACTTGACGGGCCTTGCGCTTGCCCACTGGGGTTCGAACCTCCGAGATGCCTTTGACGACGCCGGTCATGCGCCAGAGTCGGCGGGCACTGAAGACGTCCTGGCAGGCCTCGGCTCCCTCCTTCAGCTTCAGGAGACGTGACCAGAACATCAGGGTCAGGATGTCGGTGGCAGGGTGGGGGCTTCGGTAGACCCGGCGGCCTTCCCGGCCATTCGACCGGAACGAAGCCTCGATGGTTTTTCGGTCCTGCGAAAAGTGCACGTCCTCCCACCGAGGGTCGTCGCCGTAGGTCACCTCGGTCTTGGTTCCGATGGGCAGGAAGGACTCTGGATCCACCATGGTGATGTAGCGACCCACGAAGGGCTTGAAGGACGCGACCAGCGCATTCGTTCGGGCGCGACCGAACAGTGGGATCACGGCGCTCCGCCCGTGGGTTCGAGGGGCACCCACCTTCGCTTCGAAACGCCCTACGTAGGCGCCGCCGAAGGTCAGGCGATAGTCGAGTTCTTCACCGACGGGAAAGGGCAGCTCTTCCACTCGCCGGCCCATGACGTCCAGGCCCAAACATGGGCCCACCGACTCGGGCGTAGAACCGGTCCACAGCCAAAGAACGACTTGGAGACCGAGGACCGCTGTGCTCACGTCTCGTGAAACGCATGAATGCGTGGATCATTCAAAGGACGGGTTTCCAGCGAACCCGGCGCAAGATCGGCCCCCCCGGTTGAACCGCCGCGTCTTGAAGGAGGCCTGGCTCGCCGGTTTTCTGATTCTCGGTGTCCTCTGGCTGGCGAAGCAGACCGCCGCGAGGGCGCCCGGAATCGGCTCTTTGATCCTGACCGCGGCGGTGGCCGCCCAGCTCTACGGACCGATCCTCCGGGTCGGAAAGCGAGGCGTGACCTGGAACAGCTTGGGTCTTCGGGCGGATCGACTGAGGCGCGACGGGCGATCGTTCGCCCTGGCCTCTCTGGTGACGCTGCCGCTCTACGCCCTGGGTTTTCATTTTTGGCAGACGTACAGCCTTGGGAGAACCTTCGTCTTCGGCACGCCACCCGGGTTCTGGCTTCACTTGCTCACCCAGACCGTCGTGCTCGCACTGGCCGAGGAGGTGTTTTTCCGAGGGTATCTCCAAGAGCGCTTCGACACCGGGTGGGGACGCAAGATGCGCAGGATCTGGGGCGCAGAGGTGGGCTGGGGCTTGTTCGCAGCTTCGGCCTTTTTTGCGGTCGCCCACTTCGTCGGAGAATGGAACCCAGCTCGCCTCGGACCCTTCTTTCCGAGTCTGGTGTTCGGATGGCTTCGCGCCCGTACCGGCACCGTGGTTTCCGCCACCGCCTACCACACGCTGTGCAATGCCTTGGCGGATGTGCTCTTCGCGTCCTACCGCTGATCTTTCTCCTCCGTCGGCTGACCCTTCTTGTCGGTCGGCACCGGTCGACCGCCGGAGCGGAGGCCGAACATCTGAACCACGCACACCCGGTCTGCGAGGTGGTGCGCAGACATGCCGTAGGTTTGGACGTCCCGACTGAACAGGACTTGCCGATGACTGGGGCTCACCATCAAGTTTCTGTGCGCGCGTCTCAGGTTCTTGGCGATGGCCGTGTTCTCTGCCACGGGGAAGCGGATGGCCTGAGCAAGGGCTCGGGCCTCGGGTGATCGGCCGAAGGCGTCCACGTGTCGGGCCCTTCCGGTGGTGCAGATGTCATCTGCGTGGAGTTCAGCGGCACGCTGGAGTCCGGGGTGGGCTCGACCCACCGGGAGGCCTTTTTGGGCCCTCAGCCAGCTCCACCAGGCCGCGGGGGATTCGGGACCTTGGGACAGGGCTTGAAGCCGAAGGCCGGGTCGAAACCACAAGCCGATGACTTCGGGTCCTTGTCCGACATCCGCCACCGCCTCCACCACCGACAGCTCGGCGGCCTGGATCGCAGCCGAGAGAGCCCCCGATTCCTTGGCCTGAGCCGGTCGTGGACCAAAGTCGGCTCGGCAGTGCAGGTCGGGACGACAGCCGGTGGACCAGAACCAACGCACGCTTTTTGGCCCCAGGGATCGTCCCTCGATTCGGACGCCCCATTCGCCCCAAGCTGGGGTCACCCAGTCCACCCATCGCTGCACGGCGAACACCACGAGGACGTATCGTCGCCCTCGCTCCAGGGAGGCGGACCCGACATGGGTCAGCGATTCACGGTCCCACGAGGCCGTGGCGCGTGCCGCATGGGCGCGGAGCCGCTGCGCACTGGGACCCACCTCGGCGTGGGCCAAGACCCACGGGTCACCCAAGGCCAGTCGCCGAAGAGCTTCACTGGGCATCGGTTTTTCGCCTTTGAGCAGCCGAATGGCGTGTTCGCGAGCTGCCGCGTCCAGGCGGGTGTCCGGCTCGAGGTAAGGTAAAAACCCCGTAGATGCATCCACATCGGCGGAGCAAACGAAAACCCAAACGAAAGCGATGGAAGGCGGAAGCCGGAATGAAACCTTGGGGCAGCTCGTCCGTCTAGGTGGACGAGATGCGACACTTTGACGAGGGCCAGGGCATTTTTGACCCGATTCGAGGTGGTGCCTACCCTTGGCCGCGACGGAAGCCGAGGCAGCGTGTTTCTGAAGGCATGGAACGTTCATTGCAAGCTGCTGCGGCGCGAGGGCTTCTGATTTAGGGTGGGAGCCGGGGAGTTGATGATGTTTGGGTTCAAGAAGCGGAAAAACGGCGGCGCCCGGAGCGAGTTCGAGGCCTTGGCCGTAGAACACATGGATGCCTTGTACGGAGCGGCACTGCGCCTGACTCGGAGCCCAAAAGATGCGGAAGACTTGGTCCAAGACACGTATCTGAAGGCGTTTCGCTTCTTTGACAGCTTCGAGAAAGGTACGAACCTCAAGGCTTGGCTCTTCAAGATCCAAACGAACACGTTCATCAACAAGTATCGGCGCCGGGTGAAGGAACGCGAGCTGGCCGACACCCCGGCGGAAGACCTGGTCCTGGATAGGTTCGTTTCAAGCGAGCAAATGAACGCCATCAAGGACCCGGAGAACGACTTTTTCGGGAAGCTTCTTTCGGACGAGGTGATCGAGGCGCTGGACCAGGTGCCCGTCGACTTCCGAATGGTGGTGGTCCTGGCAGATATCCAGGGGTTCTCTTATAAGGAAATCGCTGAGATCGTCGGATGTCCCGTAGGCACGGTCATGAGCCGTCTGTTCCGCGGTCGGCGTGTCCTGCAGAAGGCCCTGTTCGACTATGCGGTCCAGGAAGGCATCATCACCCTCCCCAACGACGAAGACGGACAGCCCATCAGTCTCGAAGCGTATCGCAACCAGAAAAGGACGGCCAAGGCTTCGGGCTGAACCAGGGCGAAAGCGCTGGAAAGCGAAGCTCCGGGTTGGCAACTGACCGAAGATGCGCCTTCATGTGTTCGCTGACGGTTGGCGCGAATAAGCGCGAGCCTTCGGTGGTTGTGTCGGCGGCTCATGGACGGTCGAGAGGTTGAGCGCTTCGTCGAGTTCAGTCTCGACGGCGAACTAGAACCGGGTGAGGCAGCGGAACTAGGCGCGCGCATCAACGAATCCCCTGAAGCCAAGGCGCTGTTCCAACGCGAACTGCAATTCCGCAGTCGGCTGAAGCAAAGCTTGCGGACGGCCTCCAGCGATTGCCAAACCCCTGACCAGCTCAAGGAACGGGTGGTGGCGCGTCTTCGCACCGAGGACTTGGGAACGCGGGCGCCGGCGTGGGGCAGGATGTTGGCGGTCACGCTCACCGTGTCGGCGCTCGTGGTGGTGAGCTGGTCGACGTCGGGTCCGGCGCTCGACCCGGAAGAGCCCGTGGCCAAGCACAGCCAAAACCGGCCCCCTGAGTATCGGCCACGGTCGAACCTCGAAGAGGCCTCGCGCTTTTTCGAACGGCATCTCGGTTATCCGGTCCCGGTGCCGCGGCTGGACCAACACCATCCACACGTTCGTTTGGTAGGCGTCCGACTCG
The DNA here is from genome assembly GCA_050331295.1 of Myxococcota bacterium. Lineage (GTDB taxonomy): Bacteria > Myxococcota > Kuafuiibacteriia > Kuafuiibacteriales > Kuafuiibacteriaceae > Kuafuiihalomonas. The sequence goes on from JBHJGZ010000004.1 coordinate 324,922, forward strand.
ATAACATCTCCAATCGGGATGCGGCGTACATGATGTACGACCATCGCGGCGCCCGTATCTCCGTATTCGCAGTCCCAAAGCCCCGAAACGAGGGGCGGGTCGCCCCTGCATCCTTCATCAGTCGGCAGGTCGGGGGCCGCGCCGTGGTGGCGGGCCAGCACCGAGGCTACAATGTCGTGAGCTTCGACCAGGGCGCTTTCCAGTACCTGCTGGTGAGCGACGTGGACCGCGATGAGCTCATGGAGCTCGTCGCCGGCTTTTGACCCCTCAGCCCGCTGCCGTGACCCCTCCAGGACGGGGGACGCGGAAATCCGGACCCCGTGCGCGTTCTTTGACACCGTTCCGGGTGGAGCCTAGGTTGACCGGGCCCATGGCCAAGGACGTGCTGATCATCGAAGCCGAAGACGCCCTCGCGCACTCGGTTTCGGAGGCGCTTCGACAACGTGGCCTGACCACTCGAGTCACCGCAGATGGCCGGGAAGGCCTAGACCTGGCGCAAGCGCAGCGGCCGGACGCCATCGTGCTGTGTGCCGAACTCCCACGGATGTCAGGATACTCGATCTGCGCAAAGCTGAAGAAAGACCCCGATCTACGTACGGTTCCCCTGCTGTTCACCAGTTCCGAAGCATCGGAGTCCACGTTCGAGCACCACAAGAAGCTCAAGGTCAGGGCCGATGAATACCTCAGCAAGCCCTACGACATCCCGCGTCTCGTCGACCTGCTCGGCCAGCACGTCCTGATGGATGAGATGGATGAGATCGAGCTGGAAGAAGAGATCCCGATGGCCGAGGACTATGGCTTCGAGCTGGACGGCGCACCGACACCTCACGGCGGACAGGCGGGTTTCGACGTCGACCGAGCCATCGCCGACGCAGCGGCAATCCTCCAGGAAGCGCCGGGGGAGCTCGAAAGTGACGGATTGATGGAGCCACCCGAGATCATGCCCGACCCGGCTGAGCCGTCGGAGATGCTCGGGCACGACGGTGCGGCTCCGGATCGCCCGTCCGAAGTCGGGCTGGACGCAAATTCCGAGATGGCGCGCGACCCCACTGGCGCGGAACACGGCGGCTGGGGGAACCATGGCGGCGCGGCGCAGCGGGAACTCGACGCCGCTCGACGGAAAATCTCCGAGCTGGAGACGCGATTGTCCCAGATCCCGAGCGCGAGCGGTCCCAGCGCCTCGCGGGAAGTCCTAGGCCTCAAGAGGGAGCTGAACCACAAAGACCACGCCATCCTGGAGCTTCGCGACCAGCTCCACACCAAAGACAAGGAGATCCTGGGCCTTCGGGAGCGCGAAAACGAGCTCGAATCCCAGCTCGTCCAGCTGGAAGAGGACCGGGACACCGAAATCGCGCGGGGAAAGCGACTCGACCACGAACTTTCAGACACCAAGGCAGCTCTGGACGAGACGACGGTTCGGGCCGAACAGTCGGAGCACCGGGGCTCCGAGCTCCAGCACCAGTTGGACCAAACCCAGCGACAATTGGAAGAAACGCTTTCCGAGCGGGACGGGTATCGAGAACGGTCCGAGACTCTGGCCAATGAAAAGGCTGCCGCCGAGGCGGAGTCTCAAAACCTTCGTACGGAGCTTGCGGACGCGCAGCGGCGCTGTGAAGAGATGGAGCGGCGGATCACCGACCTAGAAGAAACCCGGGACCGTCTGTACCGAGACAGGGATGGTCTTCAGCAGCGATTGGATGAGACCGAACGAACCGCTGACCTCGAGCGGGTGCGAAATCGCGAGGTCGGTGAGAATGCGCGAAAGGCCCGTCAGGCCATCCAGATTGCCCTGAAGATGCTGGAAGAAGTCGATGCCGAAGACGACGGCGACGGGCCCGCGGCGGTGGCTTCGTTGCGGACGTCCTGAGCATGGGCGGCCACGAAGTCCTCAAGCTCGGCGGTTCTTCAGCAAACTCGACGCGAGGTTTCGTACGCCGGCCGGCACGTTCCTCGATTTGGCCACCGCCTTCAGATCGCGTCCATTGAGTGTCGGGACCAGCTTCATCGCATCCGGGAGCTGAGTCTTGGGGTTGTTCACCAGTGCAAGCTTCACTTGGTAGTTTCGGACCCAATTGTTCTTCTTATCTCGGAGTATGTGCATCAGGACATCCTGATGCACGGTCTTGGAGTTCGATGCGGCCACGATCTCGGGTTCGGTGATGGCGGGGCTGGTGATGGCGGCGAGGGCCACCAGCCGGTTCGTGTCCCGAAGGAGGAACGTGCGCACCTGCTTGTTGCCTCGGGTCGCGAAAGCCACCTTTTCGGCTGCGGTCATCAGCCGGATCTTCTGTTCGATTGTGAGCTCTTTTTCGTCCTCGGGAACGTCTTCTTCGTCCGTGATGAACGCGCGGTCGCGCTTTTCTTCCTCAGTCATGAAGCGCTCGTCCACCAGCTCTGGTGGGAGTGCGACATTCTGAGCCGCTTGGATGCGGTCGTCGCCGTTCAGACGAAGGAGAGCCGATTCGAACTCCCGGAGTCCTTCAAGAACCACTCCGTTTCGAATCAAAAAGTCCACCGCCCGCTCGACGTCCGACTTGATCGCAGCCGGATTCTCGATGACCGCTCGGACGATCTCGGGCTCCTGGAGGAGCCGAGCTTGGTTGGTGACGATATGGTCCGAGACGATGCGCTCGGAACACGTGCGAGCCACGCCGACAACCGCACTTGCCGGCAATGCAGGATTCAAGAGAAGCTTTTCGAGAAACATTTCTTCGCGTGCGAGAGCAGAAGAAAGATGGGCCAAAACTTCGGAGTGAAGCTTCGTGTCGGAAAGGACCGCATTCGCGAGCCGAGGATCGAGGTTCTGTAAGCTCTTCTCGGCGGCGGTCCGGATCTTGTCATCCCCGTCCCATCGGAGGATGAATTGGGCAGTGACCAAGTCCGATGGCGCCATGGGCGCCATCCCACGGGCAGTCATCATTCGAATCGGTGCTGGCGCCTGATCCCCGACGTTGCGTTGAACTGCCTCCGGCAGTCCCTCGAAAGCGATCGGACATGGGCCCAACTCCGAAATTTCGGTCATGATCCACTCCTTCTGTCGTTGTTCATCTCGAACAGCAGTCGCAGACCATCCAATGTGAGGTCGTCTACGACTTCTTGAATCGTCCGGGAGGCGGTAGCGATGGTTGCAGCGAGGCCCCCGGTCGCGAGGACCCGGGCAGCAGGGGCATCCATTTCGGACCGGATACGGTCGACGAGGCCGTCCACCAGCGCCGCGTACCCGAAGAACGCCCCGGATTGAATCGATTGAACCGTGGTTTGTCCGATGGCACGAGGCGGCCGGGCGATGTCCACTTTCGGCAGCTTCGCCGCACGGTGAACCAGTGCGGCCACCGCGAGATCCAGGCCGGGAGCGATGATCCCGCCCAGATACGCACCCGCTTCGTCGATGCAGTCGAAAGTGGTGGCGGTACCGAAGTCCACGACCACACATGGACCCGGGTAGCGATGATGCGCGGCGACCGCATTGACGATCCGATCGGCTCCTACATCAGAGGGAGGTTCGTAGTGGATGGCAACTCCGGTTGTCAGGCTCGCATCGACCTGAATGGCATCGATCCCGAACAGCGTCGCACAGGTGCTCGACAAGACCGTCGTCAGCGCCGGGACGACCGACGCCATGATGATGGCGTCCACCGAACTCGGGGGAAAACCGGAATCCAGGAGGAGGTGCCGGACCAGGGTGGCGTACTCGTCTCGGGTTCGGGTCGAGAGGGTCTGGAGGCGCCAGGAACCCGCCAATTGGGCACCGTTGAACAAACCGAGGGTCACGTTCGTGTTCCCGACGTCGATCGCGAGGAGCATTCGGGGTGGCAGCATGGCTTCGGTGGGGGGTTGCGGCAAGGCGCCGGTTGCCTCGAAGACTGCGGAGGGCTATGCGGGTCAGCCGATGAGCGCCTATTGGACCATTCTCGTGTTGTTGGGGGTGGCGGCGGCCATTGCGGCGGTTTTCTTCATCCTGACGTCGACGTTGGGTCCGCGGTCCCGAAACTGGCGGAAAGACGAGCCGTACGAATGCGGCAATATCCCGACCAAGCCGTTCCAACAGCGGGTCTCGGTTCGATTCTACATCGTGGCCCTTCTGTTCATCCTGTTCGATATGGAGGCTGTTTTCCTCTTTCCGTGGGCCGTCTCGTTCCAGGAGCTCGGAATGGCGGGCCTGTGGAGTATGATCACGTTCGTGTGTGTCCTCACGCTCGGCCTCGTGTACGTATGGAAGAAGGGAGCCCTGGAGTGGGAATAGAACGCGTCGATCCGCTCGACGGCACTCGCGCGTTGACGGTATGAGATGTCTGCGATGACGACGGAAAGCTTGCTGGGTCACGAGGCCACGACGACCACCGTGGAAGCTGCCGAAGGGTTTTTCGGCCGGCTTCTCAACAAGAACGAGACCGTTCACGAGGTCGTCAATTGGGGGCGCCGCTGGTCGTTCTTTCAGTACCCGTTTGTCACGGCTTGCTGCGGCATGGAGTACATGGCTACCGCCGGTCCCCGCTATGACTATGCTCGTTTTGGAGCCGAGCTTCCTCGCTTCTCGCCCCGACAGTCGGATCTTCTCATGGTGGTCGGAACCATCACCCACAAGCAGGCTCCTATCCTCCGAAACATCTATGAGCAGATGGCGGAACCGAAATGGGTCATCAGCTTTGGCGTATGTGCGTCGAGCGGCGGCTTTTATCGAAACTATGCCACCGTACAGGGCATCGACACCATCATCCCCGTCGACGTGTACATTCCAGGATGTCCGCCTCGGCCAGAAGCGGTTCTCGACGCCATCATGATGCTTCAGGACAAGATCAAGACGGAGCGGAGGCCCCTCTTGCCGGTGGTGGAGTCACAGCGTTGAGTCAGGTCGCAGTCGACCGGCTGATGGAGAAGTTCGGCACCGAGGTCACATCAAATCATGCCCAGCATGGCGACGAGACGGTATTGGTGCGCCGAGACAAGCTCGTCGAGCTCATGACCTTTCTCCGAGACGACGACATCACCCGTTTCGAGATGCTGACGGACCTGACCGGCGTCGACTACCTTGGAAAGAAAGAGCCTCGGTTCGAAGTGGTTTACCACCTCTACTCACTCTCCGTGAACCATCGGCTACGGCTGCGGGTCGAGGTGGACGAGGCCAGCGAGGAGTGTTGGGTTCCTTCAGTTATCGACGTGTGGCGGTCAGCCTACTGGATGGAAAGAGAGGCATGGGATCTCTATGGGATTCGTTTCAAAGGACATCCCGACCTTCGCCGAGTCTTGATGTACGAGCAATTCGAGGGCCACCCCTTGCGAAAAGACTACGAAACCGAGCACCGGCAACCGCTCATTCCTCCGCGGGAAGGGAAGCAGCACCTCTAAGCTCTGTTTCGCCCGGAAACAGAAACACACCATGAGTCGAACCGAAGACGTCCCCCAAGAGCGCGTTCGCAATTTCTCCATCATCGCCCACATCGATCACGGCAAATCCACCCTGGCCGACCGCATTCTGGAGAAGACGGGGGCGTTGTCGGCGCGAGAGAGCTCCGCTCAGTGGCTGGACAAGATGGATCTGGAGCGCGAACGGGGCATCACCATCAAAGCGCAAGCGGTCCGTCTGCTCTACACCGCCAAAGACGGGCTGACCTACCAGCTGAACCTGATCGATACACCCGGACACGTGGATTTCGCGTACGAGGTGTCACGGTCGCTCGCTGCCTGCGAGGGCGCATTGTTGGTGGTGGATGCCGCTCAGGGAGTGGAGGCTCAGACCCTCGCCAACGTCTACCTGGCGGTCGACCAGGATCTCGAGATCGTCCCTGTGATCAACAAAATCGACCTTCCGTCGGCCCGTCCAGACGAAGTTCGGGACGATATCACCGAGGTTGTGGGCATCGACGGCGACCAGGCGATTTTGACGTCGGCCAAGACGGGGGAGGGTATCGAAGATGTGCTTGAGGGCATCGTGCAGCGTATGCCGCCGCCGGAAGGAGACCGAAATGCGCCCCTCAAGGCCCTGTTGATCGACAGCTGGTTCGACCCGTATCGTGGCGTGATCTGCCTGGTACGGATCGTGAGCGGTCAGCTCAAGAAGCGACAGCAGGTCGTATTCGGTCAAAACCGAGAGAAGCCGTTCGAGGTTCAGGATGTCGGTGTATTTTCGCCCCACGCTACGCCGGTGGAGTGGTTGGCAGCGGGCGAGGTCGGCTTTTTCGCAGCCGCGATCAAGGAGGTGCGGGATGCGAAGGTCGGGGACACTGTGTTCGACGCCGGGAGCGACGGTCTAGAGCCGCTGCCCGGGTTTCGGGACGTGAAACCCATGGTCTACGCCGGCTTTTTTCCCATTCAGAGTTCGGGATACGACGCACTCCGCGACGCTCTCGAGAAGCTGCGCCTGAACGACGCGGCGTTTTCTTTCGAACCGGAATCGTCGCAGGCGTTGGGTCTCGGTTTCCGCTGTGGCTTTCTCGGTCTGTTGCACATGAACATCGTCCAGGAACGGCTGGAGCGAGAGTTCAACACCGAGCTCATCACCACCTCCCCCACGACGGTGTACCGCGTGACGCTCAAAGACGGAGGAACCATCTTCGTGGACAATCCCGCTTCGCTCCCCCCGTCCGACCAGATCGAGTCCATCGAGGAACCGATCGTTTCGGTCAAGATGCACACGCCGACCGAATACGTTGGCCCAGTGATGCGATTGAGCGAAGACCGGCGCGGGACGCAAACCGGGCTGGAGTACATCGGCACCCAGCGAGTCGTGGTCAACTATGACCTTCCGTTCGCTGAAGTGGTCTATGACTTCTTCGACAAGATGAAGTCGGCGACCAGAGGCTATGCGTCCCTGGACTACGAGTTCTCGGGATATCGGTCGGCGCCCCTGGTTCGCCTCGATGTGCTCTTGAACGGAGAGAAAGTCGACGCGCTATCCATCATCGTGCACCGGGAGCGGGCCTATGATCGTGGCAAACTGCTGGCCGGAAAGCTGCGAAAGATCATCCCGCGCCAGCAGTTCGACGTTGCGATCCAGGCGGCGATCGGAAGCAAAGTGATAGCCCGGGAGACCGTGAAGGCCTACCGCAAGGATGTGACCGCCAAGTGCTACGGTGGCGACATCTCGCGAAAGCGTAAGCTGCTCGAGAAGCAGAAAGAAGGTAAGAAGCGCATGAAGCAGGTGGGCGCGGTGGAGGTGCCGCAAGAAGCCTTCTTGACGGTCTTGCGAGTCGACGACGAGTAGAACGGGATGTCGGTAAGGCAGCAGAAAAAGCGCGCGAAGGAGCTGCGCAAGGCGGTTCGGCGGTTGGTAGACAAGCGCGCCGGCGGCCTCCGAGAAGCGGATGTGCAAGCCATCGAAAAGTGCCTAACCGACCTGGACGGTGCGTTGGATGCCGGTCAACCCGATCGACTTCAGGCCGCCATGGAAAGCTTGGAGCAGCGGGCGCAGCGCTCATTGGGATACGAGCGCAAGAGCTCCGTCCGTGAAATGGTGGAGTCGCTCCTGGTCGCCGTTGCGGTGGCTTTGGTGCTCAGGGCTTTCGTCGTGGAGCCATTCAAGATTCCCACCGGTTCGATGATCCCGACCCTATTGGTCGGAGACCATATCTTTGTCAGCAAGTTCGCTTACGGTTTTCGGGTGCCCCTTTCGAACGCTTGGTTTGCCACTTGGGCGACGCCGGAAAGAGGCGACGTGATCGTGTTTCGCTACCCGGAGGACCAGAGCAAGGACTACATCAAGCGCGTCGTGGCAGTCGCAGGCGACGAGGTTTACACCGACGGTATCGACGTATTCGTCAACGGAACCCGCTTGCCCCGGGAACAGCTCGAACGATTCGAGTACCTGGAAGAGGGAGAAGGGGGTCCGATGCTCGGATCCCGCGACGCCCAGCGGTTCGCCGAATCCGCCCTGGGCTCGTCGGCGTCATACACGGTCCTCTACGAGGACCGACCGGTTCGGCCGGGATGGCCGTCGGGGGCCAGTCCGCCCGGGCTGCGGTGTTCCAATGGCCCAGTGCCGCGACGCCGGTGTCGGGTCGCAGACGACTATCTTTTCGTCATGGGGGACAACCGGGACAACAGTCAGGATAGTCGATGGTGGGGGGGTGTGCCGACCTCCTTTGTCAAGGGAAAGGCTCTCTTCATTTGGTGGTCGTACGGCCCGCGGTCCGGCATCCGCTGGACGCGCTTGGGTCGCGTGGTGCCTTGAGGGGATGACGACGACCCGGCGACGCCGGGTCTGACCCCTACTTTCCTTTTGACTGAGCGTTCGGGGTGCTACAAGACGAGACCGGCAAAGTCGCTGGATGAAGGGAGTCGTGAACACGTGCCGGACCGGAAAGAAGTTCGACTAGCGGGTGCCGGAACCCACGGAATGATCGAAGCGGGCCTCGTGCTCCAGGTCGCGGCCGCCATCTATGACGACCTGAACGCCCACCATGTGCAGAGCTATGGCCCGGAGGCGCGGGGGAATGCGGCGCGCTCAGAGGTGATCATCTCCGACGGCGACATCGATTATCCCAAGGCGACGCAAGTGGATGCCATGGTGGCCACGACTCAAGAGGCCCTCGAACAGTACGCGAGCGACCTCAAGTCCGACGCGGTTGTTTTGGTGGACCAGGACATCGAGCAGCTGCCGGACCTGGGAGGACGGAGAGCGCATCGACTGCCCTTCGGTCGGGCGGCTGAGGAGCGGCTCGGCAAGCGCAACCTGATCTTCGTCGTGGCGCTGGGGGCGTTGATCGAAGCGACGAAGGTGGTTTCGAAGCCAGCACTGGAGGCTGCGATGAAGGATCACGTTCCTCGAGGCGGGGAAGAGCTGTATATGGCAGCTCTCGAGGAAGGTTATCGCCTCGGCGCCGGTCTGTCCTAACCAGGTCCGATTCCAAAGAGAGAGCACAATGGCCATTGAACGAACGTTGAGCATCGTCAAACCCGACGCGGTAGAGAAAGGCGTCATCGGGAGCTGTCTTGCCCTGCTGGAGCAGGCCGGTCTTCGCATCGTGGCGACCCGGATGCTTCACTTGAGTCAGAAACAAGCCGAGCAGTTCTATGCCGTGCACAAGGAGCGGCCCTTCTATCGCGACCTGGTGACGTTCATGACCAGCGGTCCGGTGGTGGTTTCGGTTCTCGAAGGGGAAGACGCAATCGCCGTCAATCGTCGCACGATGGGCGCGACCGACCCCTCCAAGGCGGACGACGGGACCATCCGAAAGCGCTTCGGAACCAACATCGAGCGGAATGCCGTCCACGGCAGCGATGCGCCCGAGACCGCTGCAGTGGAGGTCGCGTTCTTCTTCCCCGCCTCAGAACTGCACAGCTAGCGTGGCTCCGCCTGTACGCCCGGTCCCGGCCGAAGGGACCGAGGAGGCCAAACAACGGCCCGATCTTCGTACCTTGAGCACCAATCAGGTCCGCTCCCTCTTCGATGCCTGGGGCGAGCCCAGCTATCGTGCCGATCAGGTGCTGCGATGGGTTCACCGACGAGGAGCCCGATCCATCGAGGAGATGAGTGATCTGTCCAAGGCGCTTCGCGGCCGCCTGGCCGAGACCGTGACGTTATCAAGCCTGACCATCGCCAAGTGTGAGCTTGCTCGGGATGGGACCAGAAAGTACGCCTTTCGAAGCGCCCGGGGCGACGTGGTGGAATCCGTTTTCATTCCCGACGCTTCGGCTCCGGGCCGAAACAGCCTGTGCATTTCCTCCCAGGTCGGCTGCGCGATCGATTGTCAGTTCTGCCTGACGGCTTCCCTGGGGCTCATCCGAAACCTGGGTCCGGGAGAGATCGTCGAGCAGGTCATTCGCGTGGACGAAGACCTCCGCCGGCACGGCCTTTCTCAGAGCGTCAACAACGTCGTGCTCATGGGCATGGGGGAACCGTTGGCCAACTTCCGTTCGGTCGTCGATGCCCTGCGGCTCATGACATCGGACCTTGGGCCTGGGCTTTCTTCACGACGGGTCACGGTTTCCACGTCGGGCCTTGCGCCTCGGATCCCCAGGCTGGGAGAGGAGGTCCCCGTCCAACTCGCAGTTTCGCTCAACGCGACGACGGACGACGTGCGCGACCGGATCATGCCCATCAACAAGACGTATCCCATCGACGTGGTGCTCGACGCCTGCCGTCGCTTTCCCCTGCCGCCCCGTCGTCGGATCACCTTCGAGTACGTGCTCTTGAAGGACATCAATGACAGCGATGCCGATGCTCGTCGGCTGGTGCGGCTACTCAAAGGTCTGCGGTGTAAGGTCAACCTGATCCCCTTCAACGAGCACCCCTATGTCCCTTTCCGTCGTCCGTCGCTCGGACGCGTCCAGCGTTTTCAGGACCTGGTCAGTGCGTCCGGCCTCAGCGTATTCGTTCGGACTCCCCGAGGAGACGACATCAGCGCGGCGTGCGGTCAGCTCGGTGTGGAGGTCGACGCTCCGAAGCGTGTCCTCCACGTGTTGTCTTGAGTCTGAATGGCCTGCGGGCTATGGCGACCCATGCCTGAATCGGCCTTGGGTGTGATCGGCGGGAGCGGCCTCTATGAGATGGAAGGCCTCACCGACATCACACGGATTCGCCTCGAAACGCCCTTTGGAGACCCTTCGGATGCGTTCATCGAAGGGCGTCTCGGGGACCAGAGGATGATATTTCTTCCCCGGCACGGGGTCGGCCATCGCCTTCTTCCGGGCGAGATCAACTTCCTCGCCAATGTCTGGGGCATGAAGAAGCTGGGCGCAGAACGGATCATTTCGGTTTCGGCGGTCGGCTCCATGAAGGAGCATATCAAGCCGGGACACTTGGTCTTCGTAGACCAGTTCGTGGACCGGACGAGGCATCGCCCGGAGACGTTCTTTGGCGGAGGCGTGATCGTACACGTCCCCATGGCTCAGCCGGTTTCACCTCCGCTGCAGAAGGCATTGGTCAAGGCTGCGGAGGGAAGAGCGACCTTCCACGACGGAGGCACCTACATTTGCATCGAGGGTCCCCAATTCTCGACCCGCGCGGAGTCCGAGGTGTTTCGTTCTTGGGGCGTAGATGTGATCGGGATGACCAACATGCCGGAGGCTCGACTCGCTCGCGAGGCCGAAATCGCCTACGCCACCATCGCCTTGGTTACGGATTACGACTGTTGGCACGACGACGAAGCTTCGGTGACCGTGGAGGCCGTCCTGAAGATTCTTCACGAGGAAGTGGAGCGTGCCAAGTCCGTGATCGAAGCCTATGTTCGTGGGCCCCGGGAGCCCCTGTGTGAGATGAGCTGCACGGCCACCCGGACCAGCTTGATGACCCCGGTCGAGAACATCCCGCCAGCACGCCGAGCTGAGCTCGCCCCCATTTTCGACCCGTTTCTGTGAAGCGTCATCCCGGAGCGAGCTTTGACCCGCACAGCCCAGCGCTGCTAACACCATGAGCGGCGTGCGCGTCGAATCTTGGGCACTGACCGACGTGGGTCGGGTCCGCAAGCACAACGAGGACGGCTGGCTCATCGACGAGCAGCTGGGCCTATACGCCGTAGCGGACGGGATGGGCGGCCACGCGGCGGGCGAAGTGGCTTCGGCCTATGGCCTGCGCTGCGTTCAGGAGCAGCTGGGGCAACGCAAGGAGCTGATCGACGAGTTCGTCCGCCAGCCCACCCCGGAGCTGGCCCAGAAGATCCTGCGAGAGATCGAGCTGGCGGTGAATGTCGCCTCCAGTGCGATCTACGGCATGGGTCAGCGAGAGGAGCAGCGGCGCGGAATGGGGACCACCCTATCGGTGCTCCTCGTCGCCGGCCGAAAGGGATTCATGGCTCATGTGGGTGACTCTCGAATCTACATGGTGCGGTCCGGTCAGATCCATCAACTCAGTGAGGACCATTCCTATCTGTGGGAGCAGGTCAAGAAGGGCCTCTTGACCAAACAGCAGGCCAAGGCCTCGCGTCTGTCCAACGTGATCACCCGGGCGGTCGGGATCACTGAGACGGTTCAGGTTGATACTCTGGTGTTCGACATCGTCCCCGGCGACACGTTCTTGATCTGCTCGGACGGTCTTCACGGCGCGGTCGGAGAGGAAAACGAGTTGCTGGCTCATCTCTTGGATGCCGAGCCGAATTTGATTCCTCAACGGCTGGTCGACCTCGCCAATGCACGGGGCGGAAAAGACAACATCACTTGCCTCGTTCTTAGGGCTCCTGGCGACGCGGACGATCCCAAGACCCAGGAGCTGATCGAGAAGCTGGATATTCTCAAAGAGATCCCGCTCTTCCGGCACTTGAACTACAAAGAGTTGGTGAAGGTCTTGAACCTCACTCAACCGCGGAACTATGAGGCGGGCGCCGTGGTGATCGAGGAGGATTCGGAGGGAGACGAATTCTTCGTCATCCTCTCTGGCGAGGTGAGCGTCAACAAGCATGGTCGCACGTTGACGACACTCGGGGGCCGCGTTCACTTTGGGGAGATGGCGCTGGTAGACCAGAGCCCCAGGTCGGCCACCGTCAGGGCCGAACGCGCTACCCGCACGCTCTGTCTTTCTCGGCCGGCGTTCTTCGCCGTTGTCCGCACGGAGCCGGCGCTCGGATCCAAGCTCCTTTGGAGCTTCGTTCAGGTTCTCAGCCATCGTTTACGGATCGCCAATGACGTCATCAGCAAGGAGCAAACCGATAAGCTCGCGGTCACGCCGATGGACGACGTGGGGATGGCGACGCCGATGGACGAGCTCCCGCACCCGATAGACTCCGATGAGTGAGTCCTCGGACGAAGAACAGACCCTGGTATCCCGGCCCTCCAGCTTGGTCCGGCGGGTCATCGACAGCCGATCTTGTTTGGTCACGATCTACGGACCAGACCTCGGACGCCAGCACGATCTCGACCGAGAGGAGACCAGCATCGGTCGGGGCGGAGAAAACCACATCGTCATCGATCTCGACAACGTGTCCCGACGCCACGCAAAGGTCTCGCGGGTCGAGGCTGACTATCAGCTCGAGGATCTCAACTCGACCAATGGAACCTTCGTCAACGACCGTGAGGTCACGGTTCATCGACTGGAGCATGGTGACCTGGTCAAGATCGGCAGCTGCATTCTGAAGTTCCTCCGAGGCGGAAACATCGAAGCGCTCTTCCACGAAGAGATCTACAATCTGACGATTCGTGATGGGCTGACCCAGATCCACAACCGCCGTTACTTCATGGAGTTCTTGGACCGCGAGATGGCTCGATGCTTGCGATTTGCAAGACCGCTTTCATTGATTGTTCTGGATATTGACCATTTCAAGAAGATCAATGACGTCGCGGGCCATGTGGCTGGTGACCACGTCTTGAAACGGCTGGCCGAGCTGGTCTCCCATCGCATCCGGAAAGAGGAAGCCTTTGCCCGCTACGGCGGAGAGGAGTTTGCAGTCCTTCTACCGGAGACGCCGCGATTCAAAGCTCGAATCTTTGCCGAAAAAATCCGTGGGCTGGTCGAGAACACATCGTTTCAGCACGACGGGCGAAGTCTGGATGTCACGGTGAGCCTGGGGGTCGCTGAGATGGGTCGGCATCGTACGCCCTCGGACTTTGTCGAAGCGGCGGACGCGCTGCTGTACCGGGCCAAGCGGGAAGGGCGGAACCGGGTAGTCGCTGAGGATGATTGAAGAATTGCCGAGAAAAGGAGACTGGATCGGAGCGCAGGACGGCAAACGACCGGCGGCGAACACATGGTTTGGGTCCTTCCCGAGGATCCGATTTACAGGACCAACGCGTTGTGTTAGTGTCGGTCGGCTTCGTGCTAGGGGCTAACGTTGAAACGCGCCCTTCTCGGCATCGCGACATTACGTCGTCGTCCGAGGAGTGTCGCGAGCTCAAATCTTGGACCTCGATTGGCAGCGCCCGCGCCCATGCGCGGTTCGCGCTCGCCCGCACGACATTCGGACGGATCGTCGTCTCGACACGAGACCATCGTGAGTTTTGGAGCGCAGCTCTAGGCCCACGTCAAGCGCGATCCGCGGAGGCATAATGGAGAGTCTGTCTTTTCAAGTCGGCGACAAGGCCGTTTATCCGGCGCATGGTGTGGCAGAAGTCACGGGAATCGAAAGTCACGAGGTCGGGGGTGATCAGCAAACCTTTTACATTCTGCGGATCCTCGACAACGGCGTGAAGGTCATGATTCCGACCGGCGCGAACGGGCTCCGGGAAATCATGACTCCGGAGCAGGTCGATGAGGTGTTCGATGTGCTGCGTGAAAAACACATTTCAGTGGAGAGCACGACCTGGAATCGCCGGTATAGGGAATACAAGGACAAAATCGATTCAGGCGATCCCAAACAAATTGCAGAGGTATTGAGGGACTTGTGTCTCCTGAAGAATGACAAGGACCTCTCTTTCGGCGAGCGGAAGATGCTGGATACGGCCAAAGCACTGCTCGTGAAGGAGCTCTCCATCGCCCGCGACATGGGCGAAGAAGAGATCGAGGCTGAATTCACCCAGATCTTCCATCCGGGCTGAGTCTCGACCCGGCGCCAGAACCACCCCAAAAACCTCGGTTGAATCCGTCCGGTCCACGGTTGGATCCCACGGCTCCGTCCGGGACCCACGGGTACACCGTGCCTATGGGTACAGTTGCCGATGGACCCAAACTCCGTCTTCCCACGTGTAGAGCAAGCGGTCATGCAGGCGGCTTTCCTGGCCCTGCCAGAACTCGAAGGCTGAAGGCTCGATCCGGTATCCCCCCCAGTGGGGTGGGCGGGGAACCTCCTCATTTTGGAAACGAGCGGTGAGCTCGTCCATGCGCCGCTCGAGCTCCCCGGCCGGCCGGGGCTCACTTTGGTCCGACGCCCAGGCACCGAGCTGACTTCCACGCGGTCGGGTCGCGAAATACGCATCGGACTCTTCGGCGCTGCAGCGTCGCACGCTGCCCTCGATGCGCACCTGCCGCTCGAGGGCGTGCCAGTAGAACGCGAGGGCCGCATGGGGCGTGGCGTCCAGTTCCCGGGCTTTTCGGCTCAGGTAGTTGGTGAAAAACGTGAGGACCCCATCGGGCTCGAGGCCTTTGAAGAGGACGAAGCGCACCGAAGGACGTCCGTCTTCCGACACCGAGGCCAGGGCCACGGTCTCTGGGAGCTCTACGCCGGAACTACGAGCTTCCCCGAACCATCGCTCGAAGAGGGGGACCGGCGAGTCAGGGGCGTCATCGAATGTGCCCATGGTCTTCACATAGCCCGAAGCCAGCGCTGAGCGATACGCAATGCGGTTTTTGGGGCTCGGTCACCTTTCCTGGGGCTACGGTCTGGGAATGGATTTCGAGCTCAAGAGTGAGCTGGCGCCGATGGGGGATCAACCGAGCGCCATCTCCGAGCTGACGAGAGGGATCGTCCGGGGCGACCGGTATCAGCTCCTCCTGGGCGCCACCGGAACCGGCAAGACATTTACCATCGCCAACGTAGTGGCTCAGGTGAACAAGCCGACTCTGGTGCTCGCGCACAACAAGACGCTGGCCGCCCAGCTTTATAGCGAGTTTAAAGACCTGTTTCCAAATAATGCTATCGAATATTTTGTAAGCTATTATGATTATTATCAGCCAGAAGCGTACGTTCCCACCACGGACACTTATATCGAAAAGGACTCGTTGATCAACGACGAGATCGACCGGATGCGCCACTCCGCGACGCGTTCGTTGCTCGAGCGCGACGATGTGCTGGTCGTTGCGAGCGTGAGCTGCATCTACGGCATTGGAGCGTCCGAGGTGTACCAAGGAATGGTCTTGGATCTGGTGCCCGGGATGGAGATCGAACGGGACCATGTGCTTCGCCGGATGGTCGAACTCCAGTACGATCGAAACGACCTAGATTTCGGTCGTGGGACGTTTCGGGTCCGGGGTGACACGGTTGAAGTCTTTCCCGTCTACGAGGAAGACCGAGCCATCCGACTGGAGTGGTTCGGCGATGAACTGGAGAGCATTCGGGAGATCGATCCCCTGCGGGGTCGAGTGGAGCGTGACCTCCAGAAGCTTCGGATGTTTCCGGCGAGCCACTACGTCACCACGCCGGAACGCCGTGCGCGGGCCATGCGAACCATCGAGGACGAGCTCCGAGAACGCCTTCAGCAGCTCCACGCGGAGAACAAACTCCTCGAGGCTCAACGACTCGAACAGCGGACGACCTACGACCTTGAAATGCTCCAGACCATCGGGACCGTGAAGGGCATCGAAAACTACTCACGACACCTTTCAGGTCGCGCGCCGGGCGATGCGCCTCCCACCCTTCTCGATTACTTCCCCGAGGACTTCCTCATGGTGATCGATGAGAGCCACCAGACCGTTCCACAGGTCGGGGCGATGTTCCGGGGCGACCGAGCCCGAAAGATTACTCTCGTGGATTTCGGATTTCGGCTCCCCTCTGCGCTGGATAATCGACCCCTCAAGTTCGAAGAGTTCAATCGATTCATGCGTCAGGCCATCTTCGTATCCGCGACGCCGGCGGAGTATGAGCTCGAGAAGACTCAGGGAGTCGTCGTGGAGCAGATCATCCGACCGACTGGACTGCTGGATCCGGAGATCGACGTTCGGTCGGCTGCCCATCAGGTCGACGATCTGCTCGAAGAGATCCGAAAACGGATCGAGCGCAAGGAGCGCGTTCTGGTCACCACCTTGACGAAGCGAATGGCGGAGGATCTGACCGAGTACTACCAGGACCTCGGAGTCAATGTGCGCTACCTCCACGCCGACATCGATACGATCGAGCGAGCCGAGATCATCCGGGAGCTTCGGGAGGGCGTATTCGACGTCTTGGTGGGCATCAATCTCTTGAGAGAAGGCTTGGATCTGCCAGAGGTATCGCTGGTGGCAATCCTTGACGCGGACAAGGAGGGCTTTCTTCGCGGCGAGAGGTCCTTGATTCAAACCATCGGGCGGGCAGCGCGCAATCAGAATGGTCGGGTGATCCTTTATGCAGACAGCATGACCGACGCCATGCAGTACGCCATCGACGAGACGGAACGGCGAAGGGCAAAGCAAAAGGCGTACAACGAAGCCCATGGCATCGTGCCGAAGACCATCGTCAAGCGAATCGCAGACCTGAGGGCGCTCGCCGGTTTCCGAACCGAGTTGGGGGTTCACGAGGAGAGCAAGTTCGTGGAACTCGACGGAGAGCTCGTCGACAAAGACGAGATTCCGAAGCGGGTGTCCGAGCTGAAAAAGCTCATGCTCGACGCCGCAAAGGAACTCGACTTCGAGAACGCCGCCAAACACCGCGACAAGATCAAGGTCCTCGAGAACATCCGACTCGGCGTATCGACCCCTGCCGCACGAAGGGACTCGGGGCGGCGGAGGTCCGGGCGAGGCGGGGGCCGCCGGGCAAGACCCTGATGTGTCCGAAGGCCGCGGCTAGGCAATGAACGGGGTGGAATCGAGGAAGCAGTGGCTTCAGCGGACTGAACTCCTACCGACGGGACCCGGCGTCTACCTCATGAAGGACGCAGAAGGCTCGGTCATCTACGTTGGCAAGGCCAAGAACCTGAAGAGTCGAGTCCGATCCTATTTTCAAGAGGGCACAAGTGACTATCGGGCATTCGTGGGTCTGCTCGCCGCGGTACTTCACGAGATCGAGACGGTTCTCACTCGTTCCGAAAAGGAAGCACTGCTCCTCGAACGCGAACTGATCAGAAAACACGAACCGCGCTTCAACGTGATTTGGCGGGATGACAAGCAGTACTTGATGCTTCGTATCCATCCCGAACACGAGTGGCCTTGGGTGCAGGTGGTTCGGAATGCCAAGCAGGATGGTGCGCGGTATTTCGGACCGTTCCACAGCGCGTCCGCCGCCCGCCAGACGCTGCGCGTCGTGAATCGGCACTTCCAGCTCAGGACTTGCCGCGACTCGGTCCTTTATTCCCGCAAGAGGCCGTGTATCGAGCACCAGATCGGGAGGTGTCCGGCACCCTGCTGCCTACCCGTGGACCGCGAGGAGTATCGGCAGTCGGTGGACGACGTCGGCATGTTCTTGGAGGGAAAGGCGGAAGAGCTTTCCGCTCGACTGGAGGAGAGGATGTGGCTCGCTGCTCAGCAGACGCGGTACGAAGTGGCGGCTCACTATCGGGACCAGTTGAAAGCGGTACGAAAGACCCTCGAGCGGCAAACCGTGGCGATGCCCAAGCTGGTGGACCAAGATGTGTACGGACTTCATCGAGAAGGGGATACGGTCTGCATTTCGGTGCTCGAGGTCCGGTCTGGACGGGTTGGGAACATTCAGAGTCAGGTTTTCGACGGGATGACGAGCTCGGATCCGGAGCTCTTGGAAAGCTTCATGCTCCAGCGCTATGACGCAGAAGGCTCGGTGCCGTCGAGGATCATGGTTCCCATCCTTCCGGGGAGCGCGGATGCCCTGGAAGAGATCTTGAGTGAGCGAAGAGGACGAAGGGTCCGTGTGGAGCGACCCTTGCGGGGCGACAAGGCTCGTCTTTTGTCCATGGCGGCCGAAAACGCGGAGCACGCATTCCACGAGCAGCGTCGGAACAGCGGGGCCACGGAAAGGGTCCTCGAGGGCCTTCAAAGGGAACTCGGGCTGGTCAATGTGCCCATGCGCATCGAGTGCTTCGATATTTCCAACCTCGGAGCGCAGATGACCGTCGGTTCGCAGGTGGTGTTCGAAAGGGCCGAACCCGCCAAGAAACGATACCGGCGATACCGGGTGAGGCAAAAGGAAGGTCAAAACGACTTTGCGAGCATGTACGAAGTTCTCGCGCGTCGGTTTCGTCGGGGACTCGAGGAGGCCGATCTGCCGGACCTGGTGGTCATCGACGGAGGGAAGGGTCAACTGAATGTGGTGCAGGACGTCTTTCGTGATCTGGAGGTACGAGGCGTCGACCTGATCTCCCTGGCAAAGAGCCGGGTAACCGGCCTCGACGTCGACGACGGGACCGCGCGAAGCCCGGAGCGGGTATTCAAGCCGGGTCGACCCGATCCCATCGTTCTCGAACCCTCGTCCGCCGAGTTGCTTCTGCTGGCCCGGATCCGGGATGAGGCCCATCGTTTCGCCATCACCTTCCACAAGGAGCTACGCCGAAAGGCCCAATCGCAGTCTCCGCTGGAGGAGGTTCCCGGAATCGGGCCCAAACGGAGACGGGCGCTTCTCCGACATCTGGGGAGCTTTCAGCGGGTCAAAGAGGCCAGCCTCGACGAGCTCGCGTCGGTTCCGGGCATCGACCGCCGTTCGGCTGCCGCGGTGCACCGAGCTCTGCATCCCATCGAACCCCATTCCCCGGCGGAGGACCCGGTCGACGTCGAATGACGTCTTATCCTCAGCCGAATCAGTTGACTCGGCTATCATGCTTATTTACGGAGCCCGTCGGGTCTCAGCCGACCAGGCGGCTCGCACATCGAGGAACGATGAGGCTTTACCGAAAAATCATCCCCAAGATCGCCAAGGAACTCGTCAATCGTCTCCGCGGGGATGGCGACATCGAGGTCGATGACCAGAAACTCGAGGAGGCGGAGCTGGACGTGGCCGCCATTCTGGTCGAGTACTGCAATGCGGAAGACCGTCTGAACCAAGAGACCAAAGATGCCCTGAGCCGACGGGGCCTCTCGGCTGAGCGGTTCGGACAGGTCAAGAAGGGTCTTGCCGAGGCGCGCGGCCACAAGACCGGAGAGGAGGGGCTCGAGTTCGTGATCAACCAGATGCTCGAAGCCCTCATGCACTCCCGCAACGTCGAAGAGGTATTCGCTGAGGATCACGAGATGCGAAAGAAGATCACCGAGACGATGCGCAAATACCTTGGAATCGACGAAGAGATCGACCGAGAGGCGCGAAGCCGACTCAAGAACATGCGGGAAGGGAGCGTGGATTGGGAGGTCGAGTACGAGCGTCTCGTCGGTCAGCTGAAGCGCGCCCGCGGGCTCGGTTAACCCTTCGACGCGCTATTTCCCTTTCGTCTCCGCCTTGGCCTGCTGCTTGGCGAGCTGAATCGCGTTTCGCAGGCGCCGGCGCACCAGAGCACGCCCGAGCCGTTCCATGACGTCGAAGAGGGGCGGGCTCGCCTTGCGCCCCGTCAGGCTCACGCGGAGTGCCATGAACAGGTCGCCCGCTTTCCAGCCCAGCGCTCCCACGACATCCCGGCAGGCCATCTCCAGGGAGGCGGCCTCGAAGGGCGTATGGCGCTCCAGGACATCGAGCGCCTGCTCCAGTGCCGCAGCCAAGTCTTTGAACGTGTGCTTCTTGGGTTTCAAGACGTCTGGAGCAAGTTCGACGTCCCCTCGAAAAAAATACTCCGTCCCCGGGACGAACTGTTCTCCCACGTCGATGCGCTCTCGAATCAGCGGGACCAATGAACGGATCCTTTCGCTCGAAAAGAGCGTCTGACGCAGGAACTCGGCCAGCTCATCTTCGTCCAAGACTTCGCGGAAGTACTTCCCGTTCAACCAGGTGAACTTGTCGAGGTCGAACGTGGGGCCGCCAAGGTGGACTCGGTCGAACGAGAATTCGTCGACGAACTCTTCCAACGTGAAGAGCTCCCGTTGGTCGGGCATCGTCCAGCCCAGCTGGGCCAAGAAATTGACCACCGCCTTGGGGTGGAAGCCTCGTTGCCGATAGTCCATGATGGACACCGGGTTCTTCCGCTTGCTGATCTTGGACTTGTCGGCATTCCGCAGCAGCGGCATGTGAATGAAGCTCGGCTTTTCCCAGCCGAACAGCTCGTAGAGCAGGACGTGCTTCGGCGTGCTGCTGATCCACTCTTCGGCCCGGATCACGTGCGAGATCTGCATGAGGTGGTCATCGACCACGTTGGCCAGGTGGTAGGTGGGATAGCCGTCGGACTTGAAGAGGATCTGGTCATCGATGCCGGCATTGTCGAACCGAACGTCGCCTCGAAGCTGGTCCGCCACGATCGTGGTGCCCTCGAGGGGAGCGCGCAGGCGAATCACGTGGGGAAGGCCCGCTTCGAGCTTGGCGCGGGTCTCCGCGTCCGGGAGGTCCCTGGACCGGCGGTCGTATCCCAAGGGCAGGCCGGCCGACTTCTGCGCGTTGCGCAGGGCATCGAGTTCCTCCTTGGTGGCGAAGCATCGATAGGCGTGCCCGGCCGCAACCAGATCCTCGGCGTATTTTCGATAGAGCTCCAAGCGTTCGCTCTGCCGGTAGGGTCCGAAGGGTCCCCCGACATCGGGGCCCTCGTCCCAGTGGAGCCCTAGCCAGCGAAGCCCGTCCATGATCTGGGCCTCCCACTCTGGATGGCTGCGCTCACGGTCCGTGTCTTCCACCCTCAGCACGAAGGCGCCGCCGTGCTTGCGAGCGAAGGCCAAATTGAACAGCGCGATGTAGGCCGTTCCTACGTGGGGTTCGCCTGTAGGACTGGGACCGATGCGGACGCGAACAGAGGCGGCCATGGGGCCCGGCCAATTATCATGGTGGATCGATTCGCGAAACCGCGGTGGCCAAGTTGCGAAAGCGCGTGTCATGACGCCGTATGCGGAAGCGCTTGGGCACCTTCCTCATCGAACGGGGCTTGATTCGACCCGAGCATCTAGAAGAAGCCCTGATCTTGCAGCAGCGAATGGGCGTGCGCCTCGGTACAGCGCTGCACCGACAAGGGCACCTCACGGAAGCGCAGCTCCTTCGAGCACTCGGAGAATTCTTGAACGTGCCTACCGTTGACCTCTCGAACACCCCGGTTGACCCAGCAGCCCTGGCGGCGGTCGGCGCGCGCTTTGCGTTCGAGCACGCGGTCTTTCCGGTTCGCATGCGGGTCGAGCGAGGCCGAAGAGTACTCACGGTGGCGATGGTCGATCCCCTAGACGTCGGCACGACGGACGAGCTCGGCTTCGTGGCCAACGCCCGGATAGAATCGCTGCTGGCTGCACCCTCGGACGTCGACCGGGCGCTTCGCCTTCACTTCGGGCCGCAGACGGGGGGCGTCCGGGGGTCGGTCCCGAGTCCCATCCAGCTCGACCAGGAGACCTCCACCATGACCATCTATCGGCGCGGCGGAACGGAGGAGAAAATCAACACATCACCCACACCATCTTCAGGATGGGCACCTCCGAGCGCGCCGAAGTCCGAGCACCCGGGAACCGTCGGGCCCAGGACTCCGCCCGCGCCCGCCGTGGCTGCAACTTGGGAACGCTTTCCGAGGGTGTCGGAGCAGGAGATGGCGCCGGCGCCCGCCGAGCGGGTGGAGGACGCGGACGTCATGCACGCGGAGCCGATCCTTTCCCTATCCTCGAGTGATGTACTTCCGCTCTCGAGCCCGAGCCTGACTTCGCCCGGCATGGTGGAAGCCTTGATTTCGAAATCGGGTCAGACGGTGGACGCGGATTTGGTGCTTCGGATGGAGCGTCGTTTTTGGGCGTTGATGCGCATCTTGGCTCGTCAGGGCATCATCACCAAAGAAGACTTCCTCCGAGAGCTGGAGAGTGACCAGGGCTCGAACCCGCCTTCGACCACCAAAGCATCCTGACCGTTTTTCGCCGAATCAGCATCCGTCGTCCCTCGGTGCGGAACGATAGCCATCACCGTCCACCTCGGAAAGGGCGCAACATCTACCGCGGTGAAGGTCGCGTTCTGGCTGGGTGCTCACCTGGCGTATGCGGGAACCGCCAGCCCGGTGACGTTCGGGGGGGTGGTTTCGGAGGTGGATGGTCGTGGAGGCGGATACCTCCGATTGGGCGTGTGGAATGGACACTCGGTGGTGCGCACCGTGCGCGTCGACCATGGGCTCTGCGGTCAGCCCGGTTCCTGGATTTACGGTACCGGCGTGCCACGGGGGCCTCGAGCACGAGGGTCTCTCGGCGCATGGGATGAAGCGGATCGATGGCGGCTTCGTGGCATCGACGGTGGCCTGAACATCCTTCGCTGTCGGAGCCGTGGCCCGACCTCCTGGAGGCAGGGGGTCGTGGCCTTCATTCACCGGGGTCGCGCTGGTCTGACCCGGGCGATTCGACGCCGAGATCTCGGTCAACCCGGCGAGGTCCTGGTGAGCTTGTCCACCGGAGACCGCTCTGGACTCGCCCCTCAGACGCGACAGGACCTCGCCCGCTCGGGTCTGGCGCATCTGTTGGCGATCAGCGGCCTTCACGTGGGGCTGTGGGGTGCCCTGGTGTTCGGGGTGGGCTGGTGGGTGTTGCGGTTTTGGCCGGCCGTGGTCATTCGCTGGGGCGCGGTCCCCGCAGCCGCTCTCTTCAGCATGCCCCCGGTGGGGCTCTATATTGTGTGGATGGGTGGGTCGGCCTCGGCCGTCCGGGCCGGGGCCATGGTCTCACTGGTGTTGCTGAGTCGCGTGCTTCGACGACGACCCGAACCGTGGCGGATCTTCTTCCTCGCCATGGCGGGCATCCTTCTCATGCATCCCTCGTGGATTCAGAGCCCGAGCCTTCAGCTCTCGGCGGCGGCGGTGGCTGCCATCCTCGCGGCTCGCCAGCGGAGCCGTGGGCCGTGGTGGGCTCGCTCGCTGCGCGCAGGATGGGCTGCGACCTTGGGGACCGCGCCGGTGACGTTGGCCTGGTTTGGCACCGTCAATGTAACGGGGGGCTGTGCAACCCTCGTTGCCGGTCCGCTGGTCTCTTGGGTCCTGGTGCCGGGGGCCGCGGCGGCCGCGGTCGTCGAAGCGGTGGGTCCGCTGGCATGGGCGGACACGATCTGGCTGGCGTTGGCCAAGGTCGCCCAACTCCTGCTGGTCATGGCCGAGTCATGGGCGGGACTCCCTTTTTCGACCCTCCGGGCAACACCGGGTCGGTGGCCTGGGTTGGTTCCATCCGTGCTCGTTCTTCTCCTTCGACCCACACTTCCGTGGAGCCTCAATCTGGCCGGCAAGGCCCGCAACACGGCAGGGCGTCGGATGGGCCGCGGTCTCCGGGCTGGGCTCGCCTATCTCGCCATGGCCGGGGTCCTGTTCTGGCCAGGGCCGTCTGTCCGGCCACCTCGGGTTACATTCCTGCCGGTGGGCCACGGTGATGCAGCGGTGGTGGAAGTGGAACGACGCGTGGTGGTGGTGGACAGTGGCACGCTCGGCGCGACCCGCAGCATCGTGGAGCCGTATCTCGCTGAGCGTGGTCATCGTCGCATCGACCTCCTGGTCCTGAGTCATCGAGACGCGGACCACGACGGCGGCGCCGAATGGCTTCGACGAGCTTTCGACGTCGTCGAAGTCTGGTCGGTTTCCGAGCCACCTTCTTCCGGCGAGAGTCGGCGATTCGGGCCGCTCCGCATTGAGAACGTGGGGCCAACCGTGGGGGAGGGTTCGGACAACGACCGAAGCCTGGTGGTCATGGTAGGGGGTCCGGAGTGTCGAATCCTGTTTACCGGGGACATCTCCGCGGAGCGTGAAGCTGCGATCGCACCCTTCATTCGCTCGGTCGACGTGGTGAAGGTGCCCCATCACGGAAGCCGGACCAGTTCGAGCCTCGAGCTGCTGCGTCGCGCCCGCCCCCGAGTCGCGGTGATCTCCACCGATGGTCATCGATACGGATTGCCGTCGCCGGAGGTCGAGCGTCGCTATCGTGAGTCCGGAGCGAAGGTACTTCGAACCGACCAGGAAGGAAGTGTCTCCGTCCTTTGCGATCCGACCGGACTCCGAGTCAGCACTTTTCGGCGAGGGTCAGTGTTCCATGAGGGGTGAGTTTGCCTGCTTTTCGCCGGTCATTCGGTGGTACTCCCGCACGATGAACCAAGCCAGCGCCAACCAAACGCCCACCAATGCAACGTTGGAGAGTGCGTACGACCGGACATCGAAAGCCAGGAGGTTGCTCCCGAGGAAGACGAGGACCGCAGAGCTGACGTCCCCCATTCGAACGCAAAAGGTGTCCACTGCCTGTTTGGCGCGATATTTCATCTCCCGAGTAGTCGGGAGCCAGAGCATGTTTCGCAGCGTGTTGTTGAGGCTGTAGTCGGTGGCGTTCTCCAAGATCTTGCCCACATACAGGATCGTGAGGATCGGCAGTATGGCCACCGCAGTGGCATCCAGAAATGCGATGACCGGGAGGATGAAGAAAGAGGGCCCCAAGCCGAAGTATTTCACGAGACGGGAGACCACGAGCATTTGCATCAAGACTCCCAGTATATTTACATAGAAAAAGAAGTCACTGTACTGAGCTCCGATATATTGACCTTTTGCATCCGCGGCAATCTTCCCGGCCTCAACGAGGCCGTCGGCAGTGTTCGAAATCAAGAGGCTCAGCATGAATTCACCGTTTGTATTTACAAAGGTGAATATGAAAGAAAAAAGAGCGAGAAGGATCAAGTAGCGACTCGACAACACCATGGCAAACGCTCCCTTGGGTGCGGAGGGCTTCGCGTCGGTCTTTTCTTCTTCCACCCCGTACGCGCTGTTCGGACGACCGCTTTCACGCACGTGTACGACGTGGGTCAGGAGCGCACAACCCGAGAGGAGAAGACCGGCGACCAGCAGCATTGGATAGGTGCCCAGTACGCGAATGAGCTGCCCGGAAACGAAACTTCCAATGGCTGCACCTATCGATGCTCCGAGACCGATCAAAGGAAAGATGCGCTTGCCTTCGGCCTCGGCGTAGACATCGTTGGCGAAAGCCCAGAATTGGGCGACCACCATCATATTGAAGATGCCAACCCAAAGATAAAACAAGAGCCCCAAGAAACTTTGAGTCCAGGTGAACTGAGAAGCTACATAGAAAATGGCGAGATGAGATACAAAAAACAAGGTGACGCCAACGACAAGGCGGTTTCGGCGTACCCGGCTTGCATAGCGAGAGTACATGGGAACCACGACCAGTAGTCCCAGTGCGATCCCGGCGCTCATGTACGATTTGTATTGAGCGCCTGATTCCATGGCCAAGATCAGAGCTTCGCGTACCGGCTTGATCACGTAGTATGCGGTCAAGAGCACGAAGACGTTGAGCGCCAGGAGGAGGGCGGTGATGCCTTCTCCGGGGCGAAGTTCAGTGACGATGCTGAGGACGCGCTCGAGTCCGGAACGCTCGCGGGCTGACACCGGAGGGCTATGTCAGCGATCGCTGGCGGACTCAAGCGCGTTGGACCAACGTCCGGTAGAGCGCGAGACTCACAGCGTTGTTCAGCAGTTCGGGATGCCATTGCACACCGAACCATCGATCGTCGCCGCCATCGGCGGCTTCGATGATCCCATCGGGGCTTCTTCCGAGAACCCGCACGCGGGGGCCGAGACGTCCGATGGCTTGATGATGGGTGCTGTTGACCTGGATGATGTCGCCGCACGCCGTTGCCATCCATCCAGACAGGGTCACGGTGTGCCACGGTTCGGTCGGGGTCGTGGGCTGCTCGTGTTCCCCTGCGTGTTCGACTTCGGCGTGGATGTCGCCGATCAGGGCGGCGCCCTCCAGAACGGCAAGCAGCTGAAGGCCGCCGCATACGCCAAACAGCGGTTTTCTTTGATGAAAGCATGCTCTCGCCAAATCGACTTCGAAGCGGGTGCGCTCCGGGCGCGGGTCATCGATTCGACCGGAACGTGTCGCGCCGGAAAAGGCGGGAGGCAGGTCGAACGCACCTCCGGTGATCACCGCACCGTCGCAGCACGCGGCGGCTCGGGTGCCGGCATCTGCTTGGCCATCTGGCCCGACCACCAACGGCTGGCCGCCGGCTCGAGCGACTTCCCGCGCATACGCTGCTTTCAGCACCCAAGCGCCGAATGCTACGCCGCGCCTCGATTGCACCCCGAGGTCCGTCGTGATGGCGATGAGCGGGCGCCGCACGGGAGAAGCAGACCGAGCTCACCCTCCATCGTCAACGGTACGAACCGGGGCTCTGGCATGTCCCGTGCACTCAATCTGCATGGTGCAAGAACATACCACGGACAAGGGTCGGCGATACGAAGCTTTGGCGGAGCGCGTGCTGGCCCGGCGCGGCTACAGCTTCGTGGCGCGAAACGTTCGATACGGCGGCGTCGAGATCGATCGGGTGGCTTGGCATCGAGATGTGCTGTGCTTCATCGAGGTGCGGGCCCGGCATTCGGCAGCTTTTTGCCATCCGGTGGAAACCGTCGACCATCGAAAGCGACGGCGCTTGGTTCGTGGTGCTCACGCGTACCTCCATCGGCACTTCGACGGTCCCATGCCGATGGTGCGCTTCGATGTGGTGACGGTGGTATTCGGACCCTCTCTTCCCGAGGTTCGCGTGTACGAGGCTGCATTCGACGGGTCCGATTGGTAGGCCCGTGAGATGCCCTTGTTCGTCGTGGCCACCCCCATCGGCAATCTGCAGGACCTGGCTCCCCGAGCCCTGGAGGTTCTCAAGGGCGTCGATGTCATTGCCTGCGAAGACACCCGAGTGACCAGTCGACTGACCCGAGTCTTCGGCATCGAGACGCCTTTGGTTTCCTTCCATAGCCACTCCCCCGACTCGGTGTTGAGGGACCTTTCCGCGCGGCTTCGGGACGGCGCCCGGGTGGCCTTGGTCAGCGATGCGGGGACGCCCGGCATCAGCGACCCGGGTCGTGAACTGGTGGCCGCGGCTCGAGAAATGGGAGTGGAGGTGTCTCCGCTGCCGGGGCCGTCCGCTCTGACGGCGCTCGTGTCGGCATCCGGGTTGCCGGCGGCCCCCCTGCTTTTTCTCGGCTTCCTGCCCCGTTCCGGCAAGCGCCGCGATCAGCAGCTGCGCTGGATCGAACAGCTCCCGGTGTCCACGATCCTCTACGAATCGCCGCATCGGATCTGTGCCACGCTGCGGGAGCTGGCGGCTCGATTCGGGCCTCGGCCGGCGGTCTTGGCGCGGGAGATGACGAAGCGCTTCGAAAGCTTCGAAATCGGCAGTCTCTCGGAGCTGGCGGAGCGCTTCGACGAGCCGCCCCGCGGTGAGGTCGCGTTGATGATAGGGCCGGCATCCGGCGAAAACGCAGAAGAGGACGAACCTGGTGACTTGGAAACGTTGTGGGTCCGCGAAGCGGGCCGAAGCCTCGCTTTGGGGCGCACCCCCAGCCAGGTGGCGAAGGAGATGGCGGTTCGGTCGGGAAGAAGTCGCAAAGAAGCGTACGCCTGGGTCCTGGCTGCGCAACGGCAAGAGCGCGACGAGGATGGGAACGACGAAGCCGAGGATGGACGAGACGACGGCGGGCGGCTTGGCTAGCTATCGTTCTTGGTCAGTCGCTGCAGTTCCTCGCGAATGATGGCTTCGGCGAGTTCCGGTACCACCTCCCACGCGATGCGTTCGATGACCTGTTGCGCCATGCTTCGTAGCTCCTCCCGGCTCAATCCGGAGGGAAGCTCGTCCGACGCCTGATGGGCGACCCTCTCGACCGGACTCCGGAGTTCGGACCGCCCGCGGTCTGCGGATTCGGGATCTCCTTGGACCGACCGAGGGCGTCGAGGCTCCGGCTTCGGGTCCACCTCGGAAAGACGGGGAGTCGGCGGGTTGGAGGGCCTCGGCGGTGCCGGCGGGCGTTCCGGCGCCCGCGACTCCGAGGCTCTGGGGCTGGAGCCGTTCACCTCTCTCGGCGGTGGGGGTGGAGCGGGTACCGTTGGGCGGGGCGGCTCCTTGGGCGTCGACGAATCCTGTGCGGGGGAGGGAAGGGGGTCGAGGTCGATGGACTCGGCCTCGGCTTCCGGAACGTCCTCGATGTCGATGGCTTCGATCTCTTCGACGTCGATATCCGGCGACCAGCTCGAGGCATCGTCGCCTCGGGCCGGGCCCCGGGCCGGGCCCCGGGCCGCAACGGCATCCTGGATGCGGTCGATGAGGATCTGGCTCTGGAACGGCTTATCGATGAAACCGATGACGCCGATGGAGGCGCCGCGTGGTGCGTCGAAGGGATGTCGAGCGCTGGTCAACAGAAGGACTGGCGCACCGTCACCCTTGGATACCAACTCCCGGGCGACGTCGTATCCGTCGT
Organism: Myxococcota bacterium; assembly: GCA_050331295.1. Lineage (GTDB taxonomy): Bacteria > Myxococcota > Kuafuiibacteriia > Kuafuiibacteriales > Kuafuiibacteriaceae > Kuafuiihalomonas. The sequence goes on from JBHJGZ010000004.1 coordinate 353,635, forward strand.
CGTCGGGCAGGACGGCGTCGACGACGATGGCGTCCACCTGTCCGGAGGCGAGGCGTGAGAGGGCCTCGGCCCGGTTGGAGACGCCGTGAACTTCGAACTCGGTGGTGCGAAACGTGAACTCGATGGCCTTCCGGATCGTCCGGCTGTCGTCCACAGCAAGGATGGTCTTGGTCATGCCGAACCCCGACGATGATCGCCGGATAACCCCGCATGGAGGGGTAACACGGGGCTGGAGGCGAATCAACGACCGGGCTCCGGACGCATTCCGCCGGTCCGTCGCCCGCATCAGCCCGGGTCTCGGCCAAGACGTGGACGCACACGTCGCGTCCACCTAGCCTCGCGCCGTTGCTCGAGTCCCCGTCCAAAGAGCCTCGGGTGATTTCGTTCGCGGGGCACGCCCTCACCCGAGTGATCGCGCGCGGCGGGATGGCGGACATCTATCGTGCGCGACCCCTCGACGAGCCGGCGGGGCCGTGGCGCGCGGTCAAGCTGATGCGCTCTTCGGTGGATCACGAAGCCCTGCGGCTCCGGTTGTTCGCACGGGAGATGAAGATCGCAGAACACCTCGTCCATCCGAACATTGTCCGGGTTCTGGGATCCGGTACCGAGGAGGGCCGCCCGTATCTGCTGATGGACTACGTGGGAGGCAGGGACGCGGAGTCGTTTTGTGCGCGTACGCGAGGAGCACCGCTGCCGTACGAGTTGGCGCTGGCGCTCGGCGCCCAAGCGGCGCGGGGCCTCGGACACGCTCACCGGGTTCGTCACACCGGGATGAAGTTGGGCATCGTTCACCGTGACGTTAGCCCAGGGAACATTCGCATCGGATGGGATGGGACGGTGAAGGTGTTGGATTTCGGAGTGGCGCGGCTTCTCCACGGAGGTGACCCGGAGACCCAGACCGGCATCCTCAGAGGCAAATTCGCCTATATGTCGCCCGAACAGGCGCGCGGCGACCCCATCGACCCCAGAAGTGACGTGTTCTCACTGGGCGTGGTCCTGTACGAATTGATCGTAGGTCAACCTGCCTTTCGCGGCGAAGGACCCATCGACACCTTGGAAAGGATTCGAAACATGCGCCTGACTCTGCCGAGTCAGGCCCGCTCTGGGATTTCGCCCGAGGTGGACGAGATCTTGGCGCGAGCCTTGGCCAAGGATCCGGCGTTTCGCTATCGCGATGGAATTCACATGGCCGAAGCCTTCGAGCACTTCTTGAAGCGTCGACGGTTCGAAGGGCGTAGAGCTTGGGCAGAATACCTAGCGACGGTCCATTCGAAAGAATACGCGCAAGAGCAAGCCATGTTGGACGAGGAGGAGGGATGGCTCAGAGACGCGATGCTTCGTCCGGAACCGTTTACGACATCCCCACCGACCTCCGGGCGAAGACTGTTGGGGCAGTCGGTGCTCGAGCCGTCGGCGGTGCGGCGGACCACTCGAAGACCGAGATGGTTGCTGGTGCTGGCTGGCATCCTGCTCTTGCTGGCCGGAGCATGGGGAGTGGCGGTCTCTCGACGTTCCTCCGATTCCGGGGTTCGCAGACTGGCGCCGGTGCCCATCGAGTTGGGTCCGGAAGACAGCCCTTCCCCTTGAGGTGGGGAGCGTTTTTCTGCCCCCTGCGGGACATCTCGGTGGCCCCACCGCGACGACCAAGGTAGCGTGGGAGGGCCGATGGGCAACGTCGTCATCGTAGGCGCCCAGTGGGGCGACGAAGGCAAGGGTAAAGTGGTCGACCGCTACGCGGAGCGGGCCGGATGGGTCGTCCGATATCAGGGCGGAAACAACGCGGGGCACACTTTGGTCGTGAATGGACACACTACCGTGCTCCACCTGATCCCAAGCGGGATTCTTCATTCGACCACCCGCTGCGCCATCGGAAACGGCGTGGTCCTGGACCCACAAGTGCTCCTGACGGAGATCGATGCTCTCCGAGCGCGGGACATCGACTGCGACAGCCGCCTGCTCATCAGCGGGGCCGCGCACGTCATCATGCCCTACCATCGAGCCTTGGATCGTGCGCGAGAACGGAAGGACGCCATCGGAACCACCGGTCGGGGCATCGGGCCGGCTTACGAAGACAAGGTCTCACGCCGAGGGATTCGAGTATCGGACCTCTTGGTGTCGGAGCGGCTCACGGCCAAGGTTCACAGTCGCCTGCCAGAGGTAAAGGCTCAGCTCGAGTTCCTCGGAGCGGAATCGGCTGAGCATCACGCCGATGAAATCATCGAGCGCTATGTCGAGTTCGGGGAGCGGCTCGCACCGATGGTTGGCGATGTGGGCCACGCGTTACATGAGGCGGCAGCGTCTGGAGAGAGGCTCCTCTTCGAGGGGGCGCAAGGTGTCTTGCTTGATGTCGATCATGGAACCTATCCATATGTCACGTCATCGAATACCATCTCTGGTGCAGCTTCGGGCGGTACTGGCGTGGGGCCTGCGCATCTCACGAACGTGGTGGGAATCCTCAAGGCTTACTGCACCCGGGTCGGATCCGGGCCGTTTCCTTCGGAGCTCCGCGGTGCTCAAGCGGAAGCGCTCCGCGATGCGGGCCGTGAATACGGGGCCACAACGGGACGTCCGCGACGATGTGGATGGTTGGACCTGGTCGCGCTTCGGTACGCGGTGCGGGTGGCCGGCATCCAACAGGTGGCGGTGACGAAACTGGATGTGCTTTCTCAGTTCGAAAACATCGCGGTGTGCACGGCCTACGACGTGGACGGCGATCGGATGACGACGTATCCGGAAGATCCGGACCGCCTCGCTCGAGCCAAACCTTTGACCGAGGCGAAGCCGGGCTTCCCGAGCTTTGGGCCGATTCGAGATCTGAAGGATCTCCCGAAGGCCGCGCGGTCCTATCTCGATTTCGTAGCTGAGCAACTGCAGGTCGAGATCTGCTTGATCTCTGTGGGACCGAGCCGGGGTGAAGACCTCGAACTGATGGATCCCTTCGCCGCCTGACCCTCGAGGACGCTTTCATGGCCTACGACCCTCAACGTATCGAACCTCGCTGGCAGCGATGGTGGGAAGAGAAGCAGACATTCAAGGCCTCGGACGACCGAAGCCAACCCAAGTTCTACGCCCTGTCCATGTTCCCTTATCCATCCGGAAAGGGACTCCATATCGGTCATCCGGCGAGTTACATCGGCGCCGATATCCTGAGTCGGAAACGACGGGCCCAGGGCTACAACGTTCTTCACCCCATGGGGTACGACGCCTTCGGCCTGCCGGCGGAGCAAAAGGCCATCGACGAAGGCATCCCACCGCAGGAGAGTACTCGTCAGGCCATCCAGAGCTTCCGTAGCACCCTCAAGAAGTGCGGATTCTCTTATGACTGGAGCCGCGAGGTCAGCACCGCCGAACCCAGCTACTACAAGTGGACTCAGTGGATATTCACCAAGCTCTTTGAAAGAGGTCTTGCATACCAGACAGAAACCTTCGTGAACTGGTGTCCGGCCCTCGGGACCGTTTTGGCGAACGACGAGGTCATCGACGGGAAATCGGAGCGCGGTGGACACCCGGTTGAGCGCAAGCTCATGCGGCAGTGGATGATCCGCATAACCGACTATGCGGAGGCCTTGCTTGCTGGCCTCGACGAACTGGACTGGCCAGAGCAGACCAAGCTCGGTCAGAGGGAGCGGATAGGTCGCAGCCAGGGGGCCGAAATCGACTTCGAGATCGTAGGCCACGGCGAAAGATTGACCGTATTCACGACCCGACCGGACACCCTGTGGGGTGCGACGTACATGGTCATGGCGCCTGAACACCCGCTGGTCGCCGACATCGTCACGGACGCGCAGCGCGCGCAGGTCGAAGAGTATCAGCTTCGAACCGCGTCGATGAGCGAAGTCGACCGACAAGCCAACCGGGAAAAGACCGGGGTCGACACGGGCGCTCGGGCCCGCAATCCGGTCACCGGCAGTCAGATTCCGATCTGGATCGCCGACTATGTGATCTACGGTTATGGAACGGGTTCCATCATGGCGGTGCCGGCCCACGACCAGCGGGACTGGGAGTTTGCCAAGACCATGGGTCTCGACGTCGTCGACGTCATCGACGGCCGAAGCTCGGACGACGCTGCCCACGTCGGGGAGGGCACGATGATCAACAGCGGTCCTTTCGACGGAACGAAAACATCTGGGGGCGAAGCGATCGCAAAGGTCGTGAGCTATCTCGAGCGAGAGGGACTCGGTCGACCGAAGGTGACCTACAAGCTTCGTGACTGGACCTTCGCGAGACAGCGATATTGGGGCGAGCCGATACCCGTTTTGAAGGACGGGGACGACATTGTCCGGGTTCTAGACGTTTCGGAGCTTCCGCTGGAGCTCCCCACGATCGAAGACTATCAGCCCACCGGCACCGGTGCGTCCCCTTTGGCCCGCGCGCAGGATTGGGTGCAGGTCCGAGACCCTCAGACCGGCCGCGAACTCACCCGGGAGACCGACACCATGCCAGGCTCGGCCGGCTCGAGTTGGTACTTCTTGCGCTATTGCGATCCGCACAACCCGCAACAGCTGTGCAGTCGGGAGGCCTCCGATTACTGGATGCCACCCGATCTCTATGTCGGGGGTCCGGAGCATACCGTCGGCCACCTTCTGTACGCACGCATGTGGCAACGGTTTCTGTGGGAGCTGGGGGAGGTGAGGGATGCCGAACCTTTTCCGAAGCTACGTCATCAAGGAATGATCACGACCTTCACCTACTATGGGCCGGACAAACGAATCGTGCCTTGGGAACAAGTCGAAGAGCGTGAGGGTGGTGTCGTCCGGAGCGATACGGGAGAGGCTCTGGAGCAGCGAATCGAGAAAATGTCCAAACGAAAGGGCAACGTCGTGACTGCGGATCAGGTGATGATGACCCACGGTGCCGACGCCATGCGCGTGTATCTGTGTTTCCTCGGCCCGCACGAGCAGGACAAGCCTTGGGCACCTTTCGGTATCGAAGCGCAGAAGAACTTTCTTCGTCGAGTTTGGCGTCTCTATTTCGACGATGACGACCGTTCGAAGGTCGAGGATGGACGTGGGTCCGAAGCAGCGATGCGGATCGTGCATCAAGCCATCGCGAAGGTTTCAGAAGATATCGAGAAGATGGCGTTCAACACCGCGATCTCGGCCCTTCACGTCGCGGTTCGTGACCTCTCGGCGCTTTCCGAGCGAAGCCGGGAGGCTTTGGAACCGTTGGCGCAACTTCTCGCTCCGTTCGCTCCGCACATCGCCGAAGAGATCTGGTGGGAGGCGCTCGGTCGGCGTGACGGCATCAGCCGAGCTCCGTGGCCACGAGCAGACCCCGAGCGACTTCGCTCCGACACCGTCCGCATGGGCGTGCAGGTCCTCGGCAAGACGAGGGGCGAAATCGAGCTATCAAGGGAAGCGACGGAGGAGGAAGCCGTTGCGGCGGCTCGAGCCGACCCATCGGTCAGCCGTCACGTAGCAGGAAAGACCTTGGTCAAGGTGATCTACAAGCCGGGCAAGATCCTGAATCTCATCACCAAGTAATGGGCACCCTGATCCGGGAGGCGGCCCAACTCTTTCGTGTCGCGGCTCCCATGATGGCGGCACAGGGAGGGATGGTGCTCATGGGAGTGGTGGACACCATGGTCGTCGGTCGGGTCTCTGCGGTCGATGTGGCCGCCGTGGGGCTCGGGAACAATGTCGCCAATATCGTTTTGGCACTCGGCGTGGGCCTGGCCATGGGAACCGAGCCGTTCGTGGCCCAGGCCAAAGGACGGGGAGACGAGGGACGGGCCTTGGCGTGGCTGCGTCAGAGTGTGTGGCTCAGTCTCTTTGTCTCGGTGCCGGCAGCGCTCGGTACGCTCGGATTTCCGTGGGTGTTCGGTCCGCTCGCGATCGAGGACCAGATCGCGGAGGGTGCGACAGCATACGTTGCGGCGCGGGTTCCCGGACACCTGTTCTGCTTTTTGTTTTCGACCTACCGAAGCTTCCTTTCCGCCATGGGACACACGCAGCCGGTGCTTTGGGCGGTGCTTTGGACCAATGTTGCAAACCTTTTGATGGACCTCCTGTTCGTGTGGACATTCGGAATGGGTGCATTGGGCGTGGGACTGGCGACCTCCCTCGGGTGGGTGCTCTTGTTCTTGTTGAGTCAGCGGGCGGTCCGGCGTTCGTTTGGAGTCGCGTTTCGTTGGACGCAGATTCCCAACGGACGGAACCGGCCGGACTTCGGAGAGCTGAATGCCTTGGTGCGGATCGGGCTACCGGTGGCCCTTCAGTTCGTGCTGGAGGTGGGTATCTTCGCTGTGGTCGCGGTGCTGGTCGCGACATTGGGCGCGATCCCACTGGCCGGTCACCAGATCGCCATCACCATGGCTTCCTTGACGTTCATGCTCGCCACCGGAATCGCCGCGGCGGCGACGGCTAGGGTCGGTTTCCATATTGGCGCGGAGACCCCGCGCCTTGCCCGATATGTGGGCCTTGTCGCGGTCGGGATGGGGGTGCTCTTGATGGCCGTCGGAGGGCTCACGTTCCTGCTTCTCGGAACCGACATCGCCCGGGCATTCGCTCCTGCCGAGCCGCAGGTTGTTGCGGCCGGGCGAGATCTGCTGGTGATGGCGGCGCTCTTCAGTCTGTCTGATGGCGTTCAAGCGGTGGCCGCAGGTGCACTCCGAGGTGTCGGAGACACCCGCTTCGCATTCGGCGCCAACGTCGTGGGCTATTGGATGGTCGGTCTCCCCGTGTCTTGGGTCCTGGGTCTCGAATGGGAGTACGGCGCGGTCGGACTCTGGTGGGGACTGGTGGTCGGATTGACCGCGGTCGCCCTGGCTTTGTTGTCGCGATTCATCATCCTTTCGGGTCGCCCGTTATCGGCTCTGGAGGCCTGAGAGGGTGACGAGCTGGCCGCAGGCTGCGGCGAAGTCCTGGCCCCGAGCCTTGCGCGCCATCGCCCGGTGTCCGAAGGTGCTAAGGATTCGGGCGAATTCGTCCACTGCATCCGACGACGGTGGTCGGTGCTCCGCACCGGTCGAATTGACCGGGAGGAGGTTGAAGCGAACCTGGGCCCGAAAGCCAGCCATCAAACGACCGGCGGATTCTGCGTCTCTCGCCGTATCATTTACGCCTTCGATGAGCGTGATCTCGACAAAGGGCGGTCGACCGGGACGATGGCTCCGGAAGCAATTTGCCATCTGTTCCACGCTGAGCCGCTGCGTCGGCACCAGCGTGCGACGGACCTCATCACGCGCACAATGAAGAGACCACGCCAGATGCGTAGGCCACTCCATGCACCGGATCAGCGCTTTCTCCGAGGGAACGACAGTGGATACGGTGATGTGTCGAGGCCCAATGCCCCATATCCGGCTGTCGGTCATCAGCGCGATGGCACGTTCGACATTTCGGAAATTATCCAACGGCTCACCCATGCCCATGAAGACGACGTTCCGGAGACGTGGCCAATTGAGCGACCGGGTGAGACGAATCCCGTGCCAGAGCTGCGCGATCATCAGTTCGGTGGGGACATTTCGCGCCTGTCCCATTCGACCCGTGGCACAGAAGGTGCAACCTCTCCTGCAACCGACTTGGGAAGACACACACAGAGTCGTTCGGTCGGACGTCGGAATCAAAACCGCCTCAAACGTCCCCACCGACGTCATGAACTTCAGCTTGCGTGTGGGATCGTTCGCGCTTGTGGTTGCGACAACTTGGGTTTCGGGCAGGACGAGCCGGGGAAGCAGGTCGGAGCGGATTCGCCCAAAGCCATCCAAACCTGGATCCCTTCCAGATCGCAGCAATCGGGCGACAACTCGCGCGCGTGTCGCGCTTTCGAGGGTGTGCGCTAGTTCAACAAACCCCTGATCAAACACTGTTCGAAGCGTTTTCATCCGCGTTTCGACCTTCGTTTGGCTGCGATCGACCCCAAAAAACGCCCAAATCCCTCATCCTGGACTCGACGCCCTTCCGCAAAAGTCGCTACGCTCACTTGCGTCGATAGTCGACCACGCTGGGTGAGAGAAGTTTTCGGGGGTCTCCGCGCAGCATTTCGCACTACCCCCGCCGGAGGAAGCCATGAGGGACTGGTCCCAAACGCGGATACTCATTACGCACCGTTCTCCCCTCTCGGAGGAGCTTCGGTCGGTTCCGGGCGTCATCATAGAGCAAGATCGAAGCAAATACGAAAGCCGTCTGCGAGATGTGCAGCCTGACGCATTCGTGACCGACTTGGACGTGGAACCGGAACGACGGCTCGAATTGGTGCGGCGCGCGTTCGTCATCGCGCCGGAAGCCATTCTGATCGTCGCCGTGGAACCCCGACAGATGTCGTTGGCAGCCGAGGCCATGGAATATGGTTCCCACGGCTTCCTGCTCCTTCCCTTGAACGCGAAGGCGATGATGCAAGTCGTGCGTCGGGAGCTCGAGCATCGCGATGCCGTGCAGGAGGTCGAACGCCTGCGACTCGAGCAGACATCACCCGGCCTGCCGATCCCCGGAGCAACGCTGGACGAGATTGAAAAGGCGGCCATTCTGCGTTCCCTCGATGCCGCCGGCGGAAGCACGGGGAAAGCTGCGAAGATGTTGGGCATCAGTGTGCGCAAGATCCAATATCGACTGCGGGAATGGCAGGAAAGCACGCCTGAGCTGTTCCACCGCAAAGGCAATCGGATCGTGGTTGCGAAGCGTCCCGCCGCTCGTGCCTGATCAGGCCGTGTGACTTCTCGAACCGAGGCGAGCGCACTCAAGCGCTGAGGACCGCTTTGCGGATCCGAGCGGCTGTCGCGTCGATATCCTGGTCCGAACTCCGAATGTTGATGCCGAAGCCCGAACCGAGGCCGTCATCCACGACCCCGACACTCAGATTCACCGCACGCTCGAGGTAACGGTCTGTCTGGGGGAAGACGCCCTTCGCGACATCGTGGCCCCGCTGGGCCAACGCTCTTTGGATGTGTTCCATGTTGGAGTAGACGTGCCATCCGCTCCCGTCCAGGGTCTTTGTTCCGAGCGCACGTGCCACCCTTTTGGCGCGGTCGGGCTCGTCGAGGAACATCACCAAGAGACTTCCGACCTCTCCTTCGGGGGAGGTCACATGTCGAAAAGTGACGTGGGGAAGATCGAGTAACTGGGTCTTGAGTCGTGCCTTCTTGGCTCGAAGCGTTTCGGTGATGGTGTCGAGCTTCCGAAGTTGAGCCAGGGCCACGGCTCCGGTCAGCTCGTTGACCCGAAAGTTCATCCCGATGATCTCGCGGCGCCCGACCTCGACGCCGGTCCGATGAGGACGGTGACCCTGGTCGTGATAGCCGAATGACTTTTCGTATAGGTCAGCGTCGGATGTGACGAGGAGTCCGCCGTCTCCGGCTGTAAAGGTCTTGAAGAAATTCAAGGAGAAGCCGGCCATGCGACCGAAGCTGCCCACGGGACGCCCTCGATAGCGGGCCCCGGCGGCTTGGGCGCAGTCCTCGATCACAAGGAGGTCATGCTGCTTTGCGAATTGGATGATGTCATCGAGTCGCGCCGGATTACCCAGCATGTGTACGGGCACCACCGCCTTGGTTTTCGATGTGAGTCGGCGGGGCAGATCGGCCGGGTCGAGATTCAAGGTGTCATCGACCTCGGCCAAGATCGGCGTGGCGCCAGTGAACAGGACGGCAGTATAGGTGGCCACGTAGGTATAGGCAGGGACGATTACCTCGTCGCCTTCACCGATGCCGAGGCTCATCATGGAGATCCAGAGAGCAGCGGTTCCGGAGTTCACGGCCAGGGCGTGCTCGGTCCCGACGAACGCCGCGAACTCTTGCTCGAGCGTCATCACTTTTCGTTTGAACCGAGCGTCGTTCGGATCTCCATAGCGATACAGGTGACCGGACCGGATCACCTCCAAGATCTGCTGCTCTTCTTCTTCACCAATCAGGTAGGAACCGGGACCGGGCATGATTCGATGCACCTCCTCGCCGCCGCTGCGGGCGGAAGAGCCGCGTGTAGAGCACTCGATTCGCGGCGGCAAGCGGGATGATGTTAGGGTCCTCCCGAGTGATGCCATCACATTGTCACGATTCCATCGTTGGTTTGCCTGCGTTCATCGGCTTTCATCCCGGGCGGCCGGATTGGGCAGGGATTCCCTAAAGGCGGGAGACACAAGATATGCGGATAGCGTACGGAGTCCATGGTTACACGCGAGGGCACGCGACGCGGGCCGCGTCGGTTTTGACGGATCTGACCCGGCGGCACGACGTGCTGATCTTCGCGGGTGGCGACGCTTATGAGGCCCTCAAGCATCGTTTCGACGTCGTGAAGATTCGAACGCTCGGCTTCTCCTATGGAAAGGGCGGGAAGATGTCGAAGCTCGACACGATCCGCCGGAACGTTCCAAAGCTCTGGGACATCTGTGCTCGAGGTCCGCACTTCGCTCGCATCACGAAGCGCATGAAGGCGTTCGGTCCCGACGTGGTGATAAGTGATGCCGAAGCGTGGACCCACCGTGCTGCCTTGGCATTGCGGATTCCGCGCATCGGCTTCGACCACTTCGGAGTCATGGTATATTGCCGGGTCCCGATGCCTCTCGGGGATCGCGTGATCAGCTTCCTGGATCGCAGCATCTACCGTTTCTTGATGGGGGCGCCGGAGCGGGTTTTGGTCTCGTCCTTTTATGGGGCGCGGCCGAACTCATTAGACGTGCGCATCGTCGGTCCCCTGGTGGGCGACGATGTGAGCGAGCTGGCACCCACCGACGCGGGGCACTTGCTTTGCTACCTGAATATGGGAGCAAGTCAGTTGAGCTCTCGAGTCATGGAAGCACTGGTCCACTGCGGCGTGCCGGTTCGCGCGTACGGACCGGGTCTCACGTCGGTGTCGGCACCGGAACACGTTCGCTTTCACGAACCGAATCGAAGTGGCTTTCTTCGAGACTTGGCTTCTTGCCACGCGGTTCTGAGTACCGCTGGGAATCAGCTCGTGGGCGAGGCGCTCCATCTGGGAAAGCCTTTGTTGGTCATGCCTGAGGCAACCGTGGAGCAGCGCCTCAACGGTGCCTCGGTGGCTCGGATGGGCATTGGCGAGCTCTCGAGCTTTGACGACATCGACGCCGCGGCCATCCAGAAGTTCTTGGCCCGTCGAGCCGAGTATGCCGCGGCCGCCGCCGCTCACGCATCCAACGGTCGCCGGGAGGCCTTGGAGCGCCTGGAAACCTGGTTTCATGAGCTCGCTCGGAAGCGACCGACGCGGGCACTCCCCGTTACCGGCTAGAGCTTTCTAAAGGGTCCGAAGGCCCGTCATGGGGCCTTGCTCGAATCGACGACTCCGCTCACGGTCCTTTGATGCTTTCGTCCACAGATGTCTGGGTACTCGGGATCTACCTTGCGCTGACCATGGGCCACGGGCTTTGGGTAGCCAGACGTCGAGAAACCTCCAGCGACTACTTCCTTGCCGGTCGCCGCATCCCGTGGACACTGCTCGGTCTGTCTTTGTTCGCCTCCAACATGTCGGGTGCCAGCTTCATAGGGCTGATGGGGGCGAGCTACGACCATGGACTCGCCGTCTTCAACTACGAATGGACAGCTGCAGTTGTATTGATTCTTTTTGCTGCATTCCTGTTGCCCATGCTCTTGAAGTATCAGGTCTATACAATTCCTGAGCTTCTCGAGGTTCGTTTCGACGCACGCTGCAGGAAATTTTATTCTGCATTTACAATTTTAGCGATCATCTTCATCGATACGGCAGGTGCGCTCTATGCGGGAGGGGTGGTCATCGCCAGCGTTACGCCGTTTTCATTATCCGTATCCGTTTTGGTCCTGGCGTCCGTGGCCGGAGTCTACACCGCTCTCGGAGGCCTTTCGGCGGTGGTGGTCACCGACGCGGTTCAATCGGTGCTCCTGATCTTGGGGGGCGCCCTCATCAGCTACTTCACGATGGTTGAGCTGGGAGGCTGGGACGCTGCATGGGCGTTGGTCGACGAGCGGCGACGCCATCTGATCCGGCCGAGCAGTGACGCCTTTCTTCCGTGGCCCGGGATCTTCGGAGTTTGCTTGCTCGGCTTTTACTATTGGGCCCTCAACCAATTCGTCGTTCAGCGAGCGCTCGGTGCCAAGGACCTTTCGGCTGGACAGCGCGGCGCGCTCTTCGCGGGTCTCATCAAATTACCCAATCTACTGATCATCATTCTTCCGGGGGTTTGGGCGACGGCGTTGTTTCCCGACCTTGGCAATCCCGATCTCGTGTTTCCGAAACTGGCGTTCGAGTTGCTCCCGGCCGGTGTACGCAGCCTCGTCATGGTGGCGCTCCTAGCCGCGATCCTTTCCTCCCTCGATTCGGCGCTCAACGCGGCCGCGACACTGGTGACCATGGATTTTGTTCGCCCGGTTCGTCCGCGCCTCACAGACGACCAGCTCGTTGCGATCGGTCGAGTCGTCACCATCGTATGCGTTGGAATCAGTGCAGCATATGCTCCGTCCATTGCCCAGTTCGAGAATCTCTTCGGCTATTTTCAGTCGGTTCTGGCATATATTACTCCGCCGGTAGTCGCGAGCTACTTCGGCGCGCTCTTCATGCGCGGGCTGAAGCCAAGTGCAGTGCTCTTGGTGCTTTCTTCGTCAATTTGGTTGGGCGTGCCTCTATTTATCTTCAACGAGGTCATGAATCTGTCGTCGATACACTATACCTATGCTTCAATCATATTGTTCCTCGGTTCCCTCGTGATGATGGCCGTTACCAGTGTCGTCCTGGGAGGCGCCTCGGGTCGCAACATGACTGCTCCTCCCCGTCCAACTCGGAGCTTCGTGATTCAATCCGGCCTGCTCTTGATGTGCGTGGCCGGGCTCATCCTCTGGCTCGCTTGACAAGCGAGCGCGCCGGGATCCGGTTCGATTCAAAGGGGTCGCAACCGTCTGATGAGAAGGCCGACCGTGAGTCCTTGCACCACCACCGAAAAAATGACCGTCAAATAGGTCGCAACCAAGATGGCGTCACGCCCCGGAAAAGGTGCGAGACTCATGGCGAGGGCGACGGATACGCCACCTTTGAGGCCGCCCCAAATCAGGATTCGACGGCTGCCCCGGTCGACTTCGCCCCGCGCAAGGACGGAAAGGGGGAGGACGACCGAAGCCGCCCGGGCTGCGAGCACACACGGAATCAGAATGAGGCCAGCTGCGAACAGCCGTGGGTCAAAGGTGAGAGCGAACACCTCGAGGCCCACCAGAAGGAAGAGGACGGCATTGAGTGCCTCGTCGATGAAGTGCCAGACTACGTCGAGGTTCTTTTTCGTCGTTTCGGACATGGCTAGGGTCCGACCTCGGTTGCCGAGAAAGAGACCCGCCATCACCGCCGCCAGTGGGGCGGAAGCGTGGAGTCGAAGAGCGACCAGATTGAGGGCCATGATGGTGGCGACGCTGACCAAGATTTCGAGATTGGGTGCATCGATGCTTCGGAGGGCGAGGTAGGCCAGTCCACCGAAGGCAAGGCCAAGGAGCACACCCCCCAGGACCTCGACCGCCAAGAGCTTCGCGATACTCGCAATGCCCGGTTGCACCGCAGCATGACCATCCACTCCCGGGGCGGCCCACTGGACCAATACCAAGAAGAGGACGACTCCGATGCCATCGTTGAACAGGCTCTCCCCGACCACCTTGGCCTCCATTGCCTTCGGCGCGCCGGCACTTCGCATGATACCCAAGACCGCGATGGGATCGGTAGGTGATACGATGGCACCGAAGACGAGGCACCACGCGAACGGCATCTCCACTCCCAGGCCCTGAAATACGAACCAGCCCAGAGTGGCGGCGATGCCCGTCGACAGAAGAACGCCAATCGTGGCCAGAGAGAGGATTGGGCGTGCCCGCGCGAGGAGATCATCGAGGTCGGTGTGTAGGGCTCCCGCAAAGAGAAGAATGCTCAACAGACCGTGAAGCACGGTGTCCGCAAATTGGACCTCGTTCAGGGCCGACCGCGCCTGCTCGGCGAGCTCGAAGCGAGGAAAGAGGCCATCGAATCCCAACATGGCCAAGGACGCCAAAAGCCCCGAAACCAACAGGCCAATCGTGAAGGGCAGCTTCAAGACATGGTGATTGAACAGGCCGAACATCGAGGCCAGGACGAGGAGCACCGTGGCAGCTTCGATGACGAACATCAGCGACCGAAAGCTGTCTGTCTTCGAGCCTCGGCGCAAGTCATTCAATCCCCCGGTGGGGCGGACGTCCGCAGGGGTCGGCACACGGCCGGGACCCCGAGGGCATCGAGTATCTTCGTGAAGAAGGCGCGACCGACCGAAGTTGCGACAACGTCGAATATCTCCTCGACCCGAAGGCCGAATCTCCGGAGTCTCGTCACGTCTTCGGGCGAGCCCGAGACGCGTCTCGCGCCACTCGACGTGCGAACTGCATGATCTCGTATTCGGTCTCGGTGACCGAATCACATGGCTTGCCGTTCATGTGTCGGCGGAAGTCGAGCTTCATCTATGGCGTAGAGGACGATGTCCGCGACTTGGCGCAGCATCTCGTCGATTGTCTTCAGCGAAACGCCGGCGATCTCGTGGCGGTTTGATGTGTGGACAGCACGTTCGGTCAGGCGCCCATGCGAAGGACGGCTTCCGGTTCGCGCACGAAGTCCAGCCAGCCGTAGCGGTCTGGGGTCCGACCGCTGAACAATCCAAAGAAGGCTTCCTGGAGATGCGCGGTTATCGGACCGCGACGCCCACTGCCGATGGCGATACGGTCCACGCTTCGAACCGGGGTGACTTCGGCCGCGGTGCCGGTCAAGAAGATTTCGTCGGCCAGATACAGCGCCTCCCGAGGAATGACCTCCTCCTTCACCTGATAGCCGAGGTCGACCGCGAGTCTCATGATCGTATCCCGCGTGAGGCCAGGAAGGATGGCGCTCCACGCCGGTGGAGTGGAGATGGTCTCATCCTTCACGACAAAGATGTTTTCCCCCGAGCCTTCAGAAACGAACTGAGCAGAGTCCAGCGCGATCGCTTCGGCATATCCGTTCTGTTTCGCTTCCAGCGCCATGAGTTGTCCGGACAAGTAGTTGCCGCCAGCCTTGGCGGCCATGGGGAAGGTGTTGGGTGCCGGCCGATTCCAAGTCGACACACAAACATCCACCCCGTCCTCCAGCGCGCCCTCGCCCAGATAGGTCCCCCAAGGGAATGCTGCAATCGCAGTTTCGGTTGGGCCATCCGGCGCGAGGCTCAACCCGGAAACGCCTCGGAAGACCAGAGGTCGCACGTAGGCTGAACTCAGACCGTTGGCCTCAATGACCGCCTTGCAGGCAGCGCCGAGCTCGTCCGCGTCGTAGCAAACCTCCATTCGGTAGATCCGAGCGGAGCCAAGAAGCCGATGGGTGTGGTCCTTCAGCCGGAAGAGGGCGGTTCCGCTGCTCGTTTCGTAGGCGCGAATCCCTTCGAAGACTGAAGATCCGTAGTGCAACGCATGCGTCATGACGTGCACGGTCGCGTCTTCCCATGGAACGATCTTTCCGTTGAACCAAATGAAGCTTGCTTTGAAACTCATGAAATTACCTCTTCAGTGACGTGTTCGAGGACTGCGTCCGTTACTTCTCGTGTTGTCGACGTTCCGCCGAGGTCGGGGGTCATCACGCCCGACCGAATGGTCTGGACCACGCCAGATTCGATCTGTCTCGCAGCATTCTCGAGACCGATGGAATGTCGAAAGAGAAGCGCGACGCTCAAAATGGTAGCCATCGGATTGGCCTTTCCAGAGCCAACCAGGTCGGGTGCCGATCCGTGAATCGGCTCATACAACGCCCCGCGGTCATCTCCGATGGAGGCGCTCGGGAGCACGCCCAGCGAACCGCCCAGGACCGCTGCTTCGTCGGTGAGAATGTCTCCGAACATGTTGCTGGTCAGCACCACGTCGAAGCTTCTGGCATGGGTGATCAACCGCATGGCCATCGAGTCGACGAGCTGATGCTCGAGCGCTACGTCGGTATAGTTCGAGTGCACTTCTTCCACGACCTCGCGCCATAGTCGCGACGACTCCAGGACGTTCGCTTTGTCGACGCTGGTGACTCGTTTCCGCCGTGTCCGTGCCAGCTGAAAAGCACGCTCAGCCACACGCCGAATCTCACTCTCTCGGTACTCGAGGGTGTCCACGGCACTACGCTCACCTTCGATCAGTCTCCTCTCTTTGGGCTGTGAGAAATAGAGACCGCCAGTGAGTTCTCGAAGGATGACCATGTCGACGTCGTCGAGATATTCGAGCTTCAGGGGAGAGGCGGTCGCGACGATCTCTCGGATCGGCTTGACGGGGCGAAGATTCAGGTAGAGGCCGAGGGCCTTACGAAGATCCAGCAGGCCCCGTTCTGGACGCACCGGAGCCTTGTCCCATCGGGGCCCTCCCACCGCTCCGAGAAGGATGGCGTCCGATACTCGGCAAGCATCGAGAGTACGCGTTGGGAGCGGTGACCCATCTGCATCGAGTGCTTCGCCTCCTATCCGATGCTCGGTTCCTTCCACCATCACCCCGAATCGAGACGCCACCTTCTCCAGTACTTGCCACGCGGCATGCACGACTTCCGGGCCGATACCATCTCCCGGCAGACGAACGATCTTCACGGTGCGGCCATTAGCCATGACTCGCCTCGTAGCGTGCGATGGATGGCTCATGGCTCAGAATGTATTCGAGCTGGTCGAGACCCTGAAGCAGACAGTGGCGGCCGAAAGCGTCGACGTTGAAATGGATGGCCTTCTCCTGGCCCAGGATCACCGTGTTCTTTTCGAGGTCCACTTCGATCTCGAGATTCGGGTCAGTTGTTACGGCTCGAAGGATGGTCGAGTGATCATCGGGAGAAAGCGCGACCGGGAGCAGTCCGTTTTTCAAGGCGTTGTTGCAAAAGATGTCCGCGAAGGATTTGGCAAACACGACCCTGAATCCCCAGGCTGCCAGAGCCCAAGCGGCATGTTCCCGAGAGGAGCCACAGCCGAAGTTCTCGCCGACCAGCAGAAAGGAAGCTTTCGCGTGGCGAGGTTCGTTCAGCACGAAGCTCGGATCTGACCGCCAGTCTGCAAACAGAGCGTCCCCCAGACCTTGTTTCGTCGTTGTCTTGAGAAAACGCGCCGGAATGATCTGGTCGGTGTCTACGTGATCGAGGAGAAGGGGCACCACGTTGGACGTGCACCTCGCAAATCGTGGAATCATGTTCGATTCTCCAAGAAGGGCCGAGGGTCGGTGACCCGGCCGGTCACGGCACTTGCGGCGGCGGTGAGGGGAGAAGCGAGAAACGTTCTGCCCCCCGGCCCTTGTCGACCCTCGAAGTTCCGATTGCTGGTACTGACGGCATATTGACCTGGGGCCAGCTGGTCTCCATTCATGGCAATGCAGAGAGAGCAGCCCGGCTGGCGCCACTCGGCCCCGGCACTCCGGAAAACGGCATCGAGACCCTCGGCTTCCGCTTCGGACTTGATTCGGGCGGAACCTGGCACGACGATCATCCGGACATTCTCGGATACTTTTCGACCCTCCAGAAGACGGGCTGCGGCTCGGAGATCGACCATTCGCGAGTTTGTGCAAGAGCCCAAGAAGACGACGTCAACCGCTTGTTCTTGGATCGGTCGGCCCGGAACCAGATTCATATACGCAAGCGCTTTACGAAGCTGCTGGTGATCCGTGGTGGACGAGTTTGGCTCCGGAATCACGCCGTCGACGGAGATGCTCATCCCAGGGTGGGTGCCGAAGGTAACCATCGGTCGAAGGTCGGTCACGTCGATGGTCATGCTCTTGGCGAACTCAGCCCCGGGATCGGTGTGGAGACTCTTCCAATTCTCCATTGCACGGTCCCATTCGGCTCCTTTGGGCGCTGCTGGTCGCTGGGCGAGATATTCGAAAGTCGTGTCGTCGGGAGCGATCATCCCGGCCCGCGCGCCCGCCTCGATGGACATGTTGCAGATGGTCATGCGGGCCTCCATGTCGAGGCTCCTTATGGCTGGTCCCGTGAACTCCAACACTGTTCCCGTCCCACCGTCGGTGCCGAGTCGTTCGATGATCGCGAGGATGACATCCTTGGCCGTAACCCCCACGCCGAGCCGACCGTCCACATTGATCCGGAAAGGCTTTGGACGCTTCTGCAACAGACACTGCGTCGCCAGTACGTGCTCGACTTCGCTCGTCCCGATCCCGAACGCGAGAGCCCCGAACGCACCATGCGTCGAGGTATGGCTGTCGCCGCAGACCACCGTCATGCCTGGTTGGGTGCGGCCCAACTCGGGTCCGATCACATGAACGATACCATTTCCTGGTGAGCCCATTCGATGAAGCTCGATCCCATGCCGCACGCAGTTTTGCTCGAGCTGGCGGAGCTGATGAGCTGCCTGGGAGTCCACAACCTCTAGACGGGTGGTAGGGGTGGAGTGATCCATGGTTCCCAACGTTCGATCCGGTCTTCTCACTCCGAGATTTCTGGTCTCGAGGCCAGCAAAGGCTTGAGGAGACGTGACCTCGTGAATGAGATGTAGGTCGATATAGAGGATGTCTGGCCTTCCGTCTTCGCCGCGGACGACCTCGTGGGCGTCCCAGACCTTCTCGAAAAGCGTGCGCGGCTCTTTCATACGTTGACCGTCCCCTCGGCCTGGATGGCGGACCTGGCGCGCTCGCGCAAGCAGCTGTTATGAGCGGCCAGGTATGCATGAGCGCTTGCGCAGATGACGTCCTGGTTGCGTGCGGTACCTCGATACGTCCGGACCCTGGTTTGTTCGCTTTGGGCATCCATCACGAAGTGTCCTGGAGCCCGGATCCGAACCGTTGCCTCTCCGAGCGCGTCATTCCCTTCCGTTACGGCTACGAGATGATAGTGAACCAGTTCGGCTTCGTTCTTGAGGATACAGTCAATGGCTTTGAATGCGGCGTCGACGGGTCCTGAACCGACGGCGGCAAAGGTATGACTGCCTCCGACCGGGTCGCGAAGCGTTACCGTCGCGGTGGCGAGATCTCGGGTGCTCGAGGTTACGCGCAAATCTTCCAGACTGAACGCTTCCGCGCTCTGGAGGGCCTGCCCGTCGACGAGCTCGACCAGCTCGTCGTCGGTAATGTGCTTCTTGCGGTCTGCAAGTTCTTTGAACGCGGCGAAGACTCGAGTGATTTGGGCTTCATCCAGCTCGAATCCAAGGTCGAGCAAGCGAGCCTTCAATGCGCGTCGGCCTGAATGTTTGCCCAGCACGAAGGTCGATTCGGCGACACCAACGGTTTCGGGGGTCATGATCTCGTACGTAGTGCGAGATTTGAGCATGCCATCCTGGTGTATTCCGGCTTCGTGAGAGAAGGCGTTCTTGCCGACGATGGCTTTGTTTGGCTGAACCACCATCCCGGTGATCCGGCTGATCAGATGACTCATGGGTGCGAGGCGTGTGGTGTCGATGCCCGTTTCAAAGGCGTAGACATCCCGTCGTGTGCTCAACGCCATCACGAACTCCTCGAGAGCAGCATTCCCCGCGCGCTCTCCAATTCCGTTGATGGTAACTTCGGCCTGTCGTGCTCCTGCCGCGACTCCGGCAAGCGTGTTTGCAACTGCTAGACCAAGGTCGTTGTGGCAATGTACGGAGACGACGGCTCGTTCGATTCCAGGAATGTCACGAGTCAAAGAGCGGATCAGCGCTCCGTACTCTTCCGGATGTGCATAGCCGACCGTGTCCGGCACATTCAAGTATCGTGCACCGGCGTCGAGCGCGGCCTCGAATACAGCACGTAGAAACTCTGGTTCCGTTCGACTCGCGTCCTCGGCGGAGAATTCGACCTCGTGACATCGAGCTTTTGCATATGCGACCATTCTCCGAGCGGTCTCGACCACTTCCGACTTTGTCATTCTCAGCTTGAATTCTCGATGTATGGGCGAAGTTGCCAGAAAGACGTGAATTCGTGAACGAAGAGCCGGTTCTACAGCGATGGCCGCTTGGTCGATGTCTCGTTCCGTCGTTCTTGCAAGGGCACAAATACCTGGAGGATGCCTCTTGCCGCTCGGTGTCTCTCGGCCGACCTCTTCTGCGACCCGTCGCACGGCAGCAAGGTCGTCCGGAGAAGCGGCTGGAAAGCCCGCTTCCATCACGTCGACACCAAGTCGAGAGAGTGCGTGAGCGACGTCCACTTTCTCCTGCGAGGTCATCGTGGCTCCCGGTGACTGTTCTCCGTCTCTCAGAGTCGTATCGAAGATCTCTACGTAGTCCATCATCACCCTCAATCACCTGGCTTTACGTCGACCGCCTCGACGAAAGGCATCATGGCTCGGAGTTTCGCCCCGACCTGTTCGAGAAGGAGTTCACATTCGCTTCGGCGCATCTGTTCAAAGGAGTCTCGTCCAGTCCTGCTCTCCTCGACCCATTGCGCGGCGAACGAGCCATCGCAAATTCCGTCTAGGACGACCCGCATGGCCTCCTTGGTTGCGGTCCCAACGACCTTTCGACCCGAAACATAGTCACCGTATTCAGCGGTATCGCTCACCGAATACCGCATGTACCGGAGGCCGCCACGATACATGAGGTCTACGATGAGCTTCAGCTCGTGAAGACATTCGAAATAGGCAATCTCTGGTTGGTAGCCGGCTTCGACCAGCGTTTCGAACCCGGCTTTCACCAGTTCTGAAACGCCTCCACACAGTACGGCCTGCTCTCCAAAAAGGTCCGTTTCGGTCTCTTCTGCAAAGGTGGTCGTCAGAACGCCGGCTCGGCCCGCGCCGATGGCACAAGCATATGCCAGGGCCTCTGCATCGGCTTGGCCCGATGCATCTTGAGCCACGGCCAAGAGCGCGGGAACACCACCGCCCTCTTGAAAAGTCTCCCGAACACGATGACCGGGACCCTTGGGTGCAATCATCGAGACGTCTACGGTGTCAGGAGGCGAGATGAGACCAAAGCGGATGTTGAAGCCATGACCGAACATGAGTGTCTTGCCGGGCCTCAAGTGAGGATGGATTTCGCTCTGATAGATGGATTGTTGCCGGGTGTCCGGTGCGAGCAGCATGACCACGTCACCCCACGCAGCCACGTCGTGGACGGAGGCGACGTCGAACCCGTCGCCGGTGGCCACCTCGCGGCTCTTGCTGTCTTCATGAAGGCCAATGCGTACCTCGACTCCCGTATCTCGAAGGTTGAGCGCGTGCGCGTGGCCTTGCGAGCCGTAGCCGACGATCGCTATCTTCTTCTCGCGGACGAGGTCGACGTTTGCGTCGCTTTCGTATCGGATTTGAGCCATCTTGAATTCCTTTCTGAAACGTATCGGGATCTTCCTTCAGGCCGCACGGTCTCGGCCTGATGCATTCGCAGGACGTGTCATCACAATTGCTCCACACTGGACCATTTCGACGATCCCGAATGGAAGGAGGACTGCGGTCAGTCTCCGGATTTCTTCGGGTGTCCCAGTTACTTCGATGATCATTCCTTCGATGGCCACATCAACCACGCGGGCATTGAAGACCTCGCATAGCTTGAAGACTTCCATCCGGTGTGCAGCGTCTACCTGAAGCTTGATGAGAGAGAGGTCTCGAAGGAGGATCGGCGTCTTTGTCACATCTTCCACGTGGAGGACGCATTGAAGCTTCTCGAGGTTCGCTCGAAGCTGAGTCGAGATGTCATCGTCGGCCTCTGCAACCAGCGTCATCCTCGAGATGTCGGATCGGTGGGTGCGACCCACATTCAGGGAAACGATGTTGTAACCCCGCCGACGAAACAACGAGGTGACGCGGTTGAGGACGCCTGGAGTATCTTCCAGGTCGGCAACGAAAACGCGAAGACTTCGGCTGGACATCGTGGATTCCTCATGTCGACGGCGGACGCCGGATCATCTCGTGGATGGCTTTGCCGGAGGGGACGATGGGATACACGATGTCTTCCGGTTCAACGCGGAAGTCGATGACCACGGTGTGCTTCGCTTCGCGTGCGCGGCGAATCGCAGGTTCAACCTCGGAACGTTGAGTAACGCGGATCCCCTCGTGTCCGTGTGCTTCGGCGAGTTTGACGAAATCTGGAGCCGAGATCGGCGTGGCGACGATTCGGCCGTCGAAGAACATCTCCTGCCATTGCCGCACCATGCCGAGGTACTGGTTGTTGATGATGGCGATGTTGAGCTTGAGATCCTCTTGGAGGAGCGTCGACAACTCTGGCGCGGTCATCTGAAATCCACCATCGCCAGCAACCACCCAGATTTCGTCTTCTGGTCTGGCGAAACGGGCTCCGATGGCGGCCGGCAACGCGAAGCCCATCGTACCAAGCCCACCGGAAGTCAGAAGAGATCGAGGTGTATCGTGTCGGTAATATTGCGCCGCCCACATTTGGTGCTGCCCGACATCCGTTGAAAGGAGCGCCCTGCCTTCCGTGATCTCCCAAAGGTCGTGAAGGACGTGGGCGGCCCACAAGCGTCCTCCATCCGGTTGTCGGATGATGTCTCGGTCGAGGGCGGCCCAGCGCTCCTCCGCGATACGGTCATGCCAAGCTCGAAACCGGACCGACGCACACCCGCTGCCGTCTTTTCGAAAGATGGAGTTCAACCCCTGGAGCGCAAGGCGAACGTCGCCGTGAATGGCCAGGTCTACCTTCACGTTCTTATTGATCTCGGCGGCGTCGATCTCGACGTGGATCTTTCTCGCATTGGGCGCGAACGTCGAGGGCTTGCCGGTCACCCGATCGTCGAAACGCATCCCGAGCGCGATGATAAGGTCGGATTCCTGGACCGCATTGTTGACCCACATCTCTCCATGCATTCCGAGCATCCCCAAATGAAGGGGGTGTGAGGCGGGAAAAGATCCAAGGCCAAGAAGCGTGCTCGCAACGGGAATCTGGGTGCGCTCGATGAACTCGAAGAGCTCCGGCGCCGCACCCGACTTGATGATGCCGTGACCCACCAGAGCGAGTGGACGACAAGAGGTCCGTATCATCTGTCGAGCCTCTTCGAGCTGGTTGGGTCGGATCGAAGATCTGAGCTTCACCGATTTGCGAATCGGCCTCTTCCGGCGGGGTTCGAACTCCGCTCGCTCGATCTGTGCATCCTTTGTGATGTCGACCAGGACCGGGCCCTGCCGTCCCGACCGGGCGAGTTCGAAGGCCTCGCGCAGGGTGGGTGCAACATCGACGGCTCTCGTCACCAAGTAGTTGTACTTGGTGATGGGGAGCGTCACTCCCGAAACATCGGTTTCTTGAAAGGCGTCTGAACCTATCAAGTGGGAAGGCACCTGGCCGGTGATGCAAACCATCGGGATCGAATCGAGCATCGCGTTGGCGATGCCGGTCACCAGGTTGGTGGCGCCAGGACCCGACGTGGCGAGGGCAACGCCGACACCTCCGGAAGCCCTCGCATAACCGTCGGCCATGTGTGCTGCGGACTGTTCGTGGCGGACGAGAACATGACGTACCGGGTACTCTGGCATGACGTCGTATGTCGGCATGATGGCTCCGCCGGGGTATCCAAAGACGACCTCGACGCCTTCTTCGACGAGAACTTCCCAGATGGCTCGGGCGCCCTCGAGCGTACGGGCGACCTGTGGTTTCGGGATTTCATCGGGTTCAGCGTCGTCTTCAATCGATTGAATGGAGATAGTCATTTTGATTCTCTTTCGATGGTTTGTTGTCGTTTGTGTTGGTGACACGCGAAGCGCGGTGGGGACGGGTTCTGAGGTTCGTCGAAGCCAAAGAAGGTCGATCTCGGTTTGGAGCGCCGGAAGGCTCGAGGCACCGACAGCTCAAGAATTGAAAGTTGTCTTTCGTTTGCACGGTTGTTGTTCTCACTTGCCAAAAAAAAAGCCCCCGCATCCGGGGTACCGGGTGCGGGGGCCGTTGCATCGGTTTCCCTTTGCCTACGGCGGCCCACACCCGGTGGTAATAAGTACGAGGACAATAAGAAGGAGTACGAGGACGAGAAGGACGAACTCGGAGCTGCGACCGGTGGTTACGGTCACGCTCTGGGCTGCAACCGAACTGGCGCTGCCGCGGTCCATGACGACCTCGTAAGGCAAACTCGTTTTTCGTGTCAACCTGGCCCGGTGCAATAAGATGATTTGGTGGCACCGGCGACCCATTGGCGCGACGCGGGTCGTTCGCCATGACTGCGGCTCTCGGTCGCGGACCACGAGTCTTCCGTACTTCGACGATATGCGGCTTTCTTCGATGTTTCGGCTGGCCGTCGGCAGGTCGAGTCCCAACTGGTTCGCCGCCCATGTCACAGCATTGGCGGAGTTCATGGTGGTCCATCCACCGTTTGTAGAGTCGACCTTCGGTCTCCGGCTCGTCATCGAGTCTTCGGTGGGCTCGGTTAGCAGTCCATCACAACGATTCCGACGGCAGGGATGCGGCACCGGCTGGGGAAAGTGCCGGAACCGCCGGAACGGAAGCCGCCCGGGGCTCATCCTCCCACTTGTCGCCTGCGGTGTAGGCCGGATGCCCGTGCTCGGAGAGGTCCAGACCCTGGTGTTCAACCTCGGCGCTGACACGCATGCCCACGAGTCGATGGAGCGCCAGCATGCACGTCAAACTCAGGCCCAGGGTGAAGACGAACACGGCGGCGACTCCCAGCGCTTGGACTCCCAGTTGCTCCACGCCTCCGCCAAAGAAAAGGCCGTCCGAGATTGCGGTGCCCTCGTCCCAGTAGCGCATATCTATGGCACGTTCTCCGAAAAGTCCGATGGCCAGTGTTCCCCAAGCACCGGCAATTCCATGCACGGAGATTGCACCCACCGGGTCGTCTATCTTGAGCATCTTCTCAACGAAGGTCGTGCCGCCGTAGACGACAAGGCCTGCTACGGCACCGATCACGACGGCGCTGGTTGCGGACACCGAAGCGCATCCTGCAGTGATGCCGACGAGTCCACCCAAGGAGCCATTGAGAGCCATACCCAGGTTCGGCTTCTTCGGGTGGAGGATCCAGCTGGTCACCAGGCCGGCGACTGCACCCGCCGCGGCGGCCAGGGTCGTCGTCACGACGACGTGCGGGATGCCGTCCACCATGGCCAGCGTCGATCCGGCATTGAAGCCGTACCAGCCGAACCACAGAATGAACGTTCCGAGGGCGGCCATGGGGAGGTTGTGCCCTGGGATACCGTTCGAAGTTCCATCCTCGTTGAACTTTCCGAGCCGGGGGCCGACGACGAACGCTCCGGCGAGGCCCGCCCACGCTCCGACTGAGTGCACGACGGTGGACCCTGCGAAGTCCCGCATCCCGGCGGCGCCAAGCCAGCCACCTTCTCCCCAGATCCAATGCCCCGTGATGGGGTACAGTACGCCGGTGAGCGCGATGGAAATCACGACGTACGCGACCAGCTTCGTGCGTTCGGCCACCGCGCCTGAAACGATGGTTGCGGCGGTGGCGGCGAAGACCATCTGGAAGAACCATCCTGCACTGCTGCTGGGGTCGTCGGCGTGGTCGCTGACCGCCATGAAGAGAAGTCCCGAATCCCACCCAACGAAGCCGTTTCCATCGGTGCCGTACATGAGCGCGTATCCAAACGCCCAGAACACCAAAGCACCGAAGGCCAGATCGATGAGGTTCTTGCTGATGACATTCACGGCGTTCTTCGCCCGTGTCAGGCCGGACTCCAGCATCGCGAACCCCGCCTGCATGAAGAACACAAGAATCCCGGCGACGACGAGCCACAGCAGGTCTCCCATTCCCTGGGAAAGGGTCGGCGGGACTTCTTCCGCCCCCCAGGCGAGTCCGGGGCAGCAAAGCAAAGCGAGCGAGTACATCGTTCGGATCATCATGGTATCCCTCCCTTGTGGTGTTGGACTCGACCGGTGCGGCGGTCGTTCGGTTTTCGGATGGTTGCACGCGTCAGCCACTCGTGAGGTGGCGCTGCCTGTCGGCCGATATCCTTCTCGCGTGCACCGCACCGCGTCAGTGACCATACCCTCCGCCATTACAAGCGTGACCTTTCATTTGTGAAGAGGCCCACCGGAATTTCATGCATTTTCTAAGATATTCAGTTATTCCAATACTTTATGAGGCCCATGTCGAGCCTCAGACCGGATATCTATAGGGTTTTCATGAACAGATATTGGGTAGAATAACTCGGTGGATTGGGTATCAATGCAGGAAGATTGGTTCAGCAGAGAGCGCTTTCTTAGGTGATAGGAGACCCGAAACTGAGGCTCGACACGACCGACTGAGGACAAAATCACCCCAAACCGAGCTTCGCTGACGTCGAGCTTGCGTAACGAAGCATGCAGAAGCTCAAACGCTTGTGGGTATAAGTACCCAAGTGATACGTCGCATTTTGCCCATCAGGGCAGGGCAGAAAAGGGATGAGGATCGACCTCCTTAGAGCATCCACGACGACTCGATCGTGGCGCCTCGGGAGCATCTCATCCGTCAGAAGCCACGGACCTCGTCGTCGCTTTCGCGACGACTGTGACCCTGGTGACCACACCAGGAACGGAAAAGGGAGGATTCAACCTTGTCCCACCTCATCTACGGCTCGACTGGCCGCAATCGGAGTTGCTCGTGACCCCAAAGGACGTTCTCACATTCGCCAAGGAACGGCGCATTCAGCTGGTCGACCTCAAGTTCGTCGATCTCTTCGGTATATGGCAGCACTTCAGCTTTCCCATCAAGGAGATGTCGGAGGAGATCTTCGAAGAGGGTCTTGGATTCGATGGTTCATCCATTCGCGGATGGCAGGCGATCAACGCGTCAGACATGCTCGTGGTGCCGGATGCGTCAACGGCGGTTCTGGACCCGTTCGTCACGCAGGTTCCGACGCTGTCGCTCATTGCCAATGTCATCGACCCGATCACACGGGAGCCGTATGCCAAAGACCCTCGCTACATTGCCCAAAAGTGCACGGCCTATCTGAAATCGACGGGCGTGGCGGATACCGCGTATTTCGGCCCGGAGCCGGAGTTCTTCATCTTCGATGAGATCCGTTTCGACTCCCAGCCCAACGGCGCCTTCTATGAGATCGATTCGATGGAGGGCGTATGGAACGCCGGTCAGAAAGACGCCGGAGGTCGCCGAAACCTCGGGTATCGACCGCAGCACAAAGGAGGCTATTTTCCAGTCAGTCCTACCGACCAGGTGCATCCGCTCAGGATCGAGATGACTAGGGAACTCGCTGCGGTAGGAATCGAGGTTGAGCGAGAGCACCACGAAGTCGCTACCGGAGGGCAGTGCGAGATCGATTTTCGTTTCTCGGCGTTGGTCCAGTGTGCCGACAACGTCATGTGGCTCAAACACGTGGTGAAGAACGTGGCTGCTCGCCACGGAAAAACGGCCACGTTCATGCCGAAACCCGTTTTCAACGACAACGGGTCCGGTATGCACATCCACCAGTCACTCTGGAACGGAAGTCAGCCCCTGTTCGCCGGCGATGAATACGCTGGGATGTCGCAAATTGGTATGTACTATATTGGCGGCGTCCTCAAACATGCTCGGACGATCTGCGCGTTCAGCAACCCGACCACCAATAGCTACAAGCGGCTGGTCCCCGGGTTTGAAGCTCCGGTCAACCTCGCTTACTCGTCGCGCAACCGGTCAGCCGCGGTCAGGATTCCGATGTACAGCCCGTCCCCGAAGGCGAAGCGTATTGAGGTGCGATTCCCCGACGCCCTCGCCAATCCGTATCTGGCGTTCTCGGCCATGGTGATGGCAGGCCTCGATGGAATCATGAACAAGATTGAACCAGGAGATCCGCTCGACAAAGACATCTACGGGATGACGCCCGAGGAGCTCGCCGACGTGCCGACTTGTCCGGGAAGCCTGGACGAGGCGATCGATGCGCTTGAAAAGGATCACGCGTTTCTACTCAAGGGAGACGTTTTCACCAAGGACGTGATCGACACTTGGGTAGAGTGGAAGCGTATCAACGAGATCGACGCGTTGCGGAAACGGCCTCATCCCTTCGAGTTCAACCTGTATCACGACGGATAGTTCTCACTGGCGGTCATGACTGGAGTCGGCGATGGCCTGAAAGACGTCTTGGTTCGTCATCGGCTCTCGCCGGTGGACCAGGCGTTGGGGGATATGGAGTCACACCGGTGACTCGCCGACCCACCCCCGGCTCATGGCATACCTCGTGAGCCCAGCAATATCTCGAATGCCTAGCTTGCGCGTGATGCGAAGACGATGGTTCGAAACCGTCTTTACGGAAAGGTGCAATGCTCGGGCGATCTCCTTGCTGCTCAGCCCTTGTGCGACTTGGGTAACAATCTCACGCTCTCGCTCCGTCAGAGGCTCGAAGCGGTCCGCCCGGCTATGCAAAGCGGCGCTCGTCACCGAGCAGTAGTAGACTCCACCATTGGCGACACGCATGAGGGCCTGTTCGAGTTCGGACAGAGACGCATTCTTCGCGACGATACCGTTGACCTTCGTCTCAAAGACTTCGAGCACGACGCTGGCCGACTCTCGAGCGGTCACGACGAGGGTCGCGACGTCGGGATGTTGTTCGTGGGTGGTTCGCAACACGTCGAATCCGCTCATGTCCGGAAGTACCAAGTCGACGATGAGGAGATCCGGTTTGAAGCGCTCCACGGCGTCGAGGGCGTCCGCGCCGCGTTCGAGCTGAGCCTGAACGACGAAACCTAGGTTGCTTAGGAACGCGACCAGCATCTCGCGGAAGACCGTTTGGTCTTCCACCACGACGACGCGCTTTCCTTTGACTCGATGATCCCTTGCCCCAATCGAAATGCCACGTACGGCAGATACCATCGCGCGCGGAAGTATGCCGTACTGACGTTTTTGGGCAATGGAAAGCGATCGGCTGAGCACCTTTGCCTCGTGCCGATGGCCCATCATGATTCCATGTAAACCTGTTGGAGCACGTGGCATGGGCGCGGCACGCGGCGTAACACTGATGTTGACGCGAAGCTGCACCCACAGCGCCGGCGCACGGATCGCGCCTTCAACGCCTTGCATCATTCCGGGGCCACTCGAACCCACGGTCGAGCGACCCGCTAAACCGCACGGGCCCCACGAGATGACCAAGGCTGCGGATGAATCCCGCAGCGTAAGCGCGCGCCGCCTAAGGCGACGCGCGAGTGTGATCCGTCGTCGCACGAGACTGATGGACCGACGCGTGGGTCTTCCTCATCGACGTGAACACAGCAACCGAGACCCGGACCGGCGGTGAGCAGTCATTCAGCCAACGGTGAGCCGGCCGATCAGGCGCGAGATCACGCGCGAAAACCCGACCCGGCTCTGATGATGCACACCCAGAGGGACTCGAACCCCCAACCCCCGGATTCGAAGTCCGGTGCTCTATCCAATTGAGCTATGGATGCGTGGGGACGGGAGTCTAGCAAAGGGAAAGCGGCCCGTCACCCGTGCTCTACTCTTTGGGCGCCGCGCTGCGGGTCATCCAGCGATGGTCGATTCCCGCATCCAGGAACGGATCGCCTTCCACCCGGTAGCCCCTTTGGGCGTAGAAGTTGAGCACACTGGACTGGGCGGCAAGGACGATTCGAGTTCCGCCCCGTTCCCGAATGTATTCCTCCACCCGATCCATGATCCGACGGCCGACACCCAGGCGGCGGTGTGACGCGAGCACCGCAACCCGCTCCACCTTGGCCACTCGAGCCTCCAGCCAACGAAGCCGCGCCGTTCCCACCGGCTTCTCCGCAACGGTGGCCAGGAAGTGGACCGACTCGGGGTCCTTTCCGTCCTCTTCGAGTTCCGGTGGCACGCCCTGCTCGTGTACGAAGACCTCGGTACGGATCCCGAGACAAACCTCGTCGAACGGGACGATGCCGACTACGGTTTCCATGTCGAATTCGGCCTCCATTCGGACGGAATTTCTTGCTTCCAAAACGGAATGGTTCGCGGCTTGCCAAAGCTGGACCAGGCGGACCGTTTGCACTCGCCTCGCAAGCCCTCCTGCGCTCCCCAGTCTGGTTCTTGGCCGGGCCTCAGACAGCGAAGACCGCTGTGAGCCCACGCGATGGTAAAGGTGTGACCGGCCACGGTGGCGTCCATGAACGATGCGAAGCGGCGGGCGAACGCGTGTCCGCGAGCAGTGCCCAGGGTGTCGCAGGTCCGAAACCACCAGAGCGTCGAGCCGTCGGGCAGGTGGCGGTCACGGATGGCTCGGAGCGACTCGAAGTGGACGTGACCCGGCTCGAGGCTCTCGACCGACAAAGCTTCTTGGCCTACCCATGCCTGGCCCCAGGTCCCGTGGCCCCAGAAATGGACCTCGGAGATGCTTCGTGGTGCCTCGTGACGGGCTAGTGAATGCAGGCCTTCCTTCCATGTCGAGATGCCCCAGGCGACATCGAACCGTCGTTGCCATCGAAAAAGGCGAGCTCCCGCACTCCAGATGGTCGTAAGGCCGAGCCTTCCGGCGATTTCCCTGCACGTTCGGTCAAACAGCAGGACCCGCATGCCGGTCATGCTTTCTAGAGTGGACCTGGGCCGTTCGATGATCAACGAGGGACGCCCATGTCGGGCACCTCGCTGCTCGGGCTCGGTCTTGCCGTACCTCCCCACAAGGTATCTCAAGCCCGAGGTACCGATTTTCTCGTCCGGGTTGCTGAGGCCCAGCCGATGCACAAGCCGGGCCTGGCGCGCAACATCGAGCGCTTGGCCCGACGCTCGGGCATTGCCACCCGTCACTCGGTGATCCCAGACTATGCGGTCGAGCCGGAAGGATTCACGCTTTATCCGAAGAACTGGAGGCTCGACCCGTTCCCGACCACACGGGAACGACTCGATATCTATGAGACCACGGCGGTGGCGCTGGCGGAAACCGCGGCCAGAGAGGCGCTGGACGAAGCGCGAGTCACCCCTCGAGACGTCACCCACTTGGTCCTCTCCACCTGCACGGGCTTTTTCTCTCCAGGGCCTGACATTGGCCTGGTTCAGCGGCTCGGTTTGGCTCCGACGGTCAATCGAACGGTTATCGGCTTCATGGGATGCTATGCCGGGTTCAACGGCATTCGAACCGCCCACGACATCGTCCGGGCCGATCCTTCGGCGGTGGTTCTACAGGTCTGCGTGGAGCTCTGCACGCTTCATCTACAGCGTGACGATCGTCTGCAGACGATGGTTTCGAACCTCTTGTTCGCGGATGGAGCCGCGGCCGCGGTCTATGCTCGTACGCCCAACCGAGGCCGGGCCGAGGTCCGCGGAACGCTTTCCCAAGTGGCTTCCGACTCATTGGACCAAATGTCATGGCGTATCGGTAATCACGGCTTCGTGATGCAGCTGGCGCCGACGGTTCCGGAGCATCTCCAGCAAGCACTGCCATCGTTCATCGAGCAACTTTGTCGGAAGATGGATGTGAGCCAGAGCGAGGTCCGAAGCTGGGCTGTTCACCCTGGAGGACGACGAGTGTTGGAAGTGGTTGGGGAGGGCGTGGGGTCCGACCTCGCCGAAAGCTTTCACGTTTTGGAACACTTCGGCAATATGTCCAGTGCAACGGTCCTGTTTGTCCTCGACCGTGTTCTCCGGGAAGGTGGAGGTTTCGTGGGGGCGCTCGGGTTCGGACCCGGCCTGACCATGGAAGCAGCGCTGTTTCATTGCTCATCATGATGGACGTGGTGGTCATCGGAGGAGGCCTCGCTGGCTCGACCTGCGCGACGCTCCTTGCAAAGGCTGGTCGAGCGGTGACGGTGGTGGAGCCCGCTGAATTTCCCCGCGACAAACTGTGCGGGGAGTTTCTTTCACCGGAGGCCGCATTGACCTTGCGAAGGCTCGGCGTTCTGAATCCGCTTTTGACACTGCGTCCTCCTCGGCTGTCGCACGGGTGGTTCACGCATCCGGGCCGAGCATGTGCTCGCGTGCCACTCCCGGCATCTGGCCTGGGAGTCTCGCGATGGACGCTCGACGAGTGCCTCCATCGGGCGGCGGTGCGAGCCGGCGTCCAGTGGGTGAAGGGAGAGGCACAGGACGTTCAACGATACACGAATGGAAACCGTGAACGGGTCGAGGTTCATGTGGCGACCCAAGACGGTCGACAGAAGATTCAGGCTGCGATCGGGATTGGAGCCTATGGTCGACACGGTCGTTTGGACCGTGTCCTCGGGCGAAAGCGAAGCCCGAAACGGTATGTCGGTTTGAAACGTCATCACATCGGATGTCCCGAGGATGGCGCTCGGGGAAGCGTCGAGATCCATCTGTTCGATGGGGGCTACTGCGGGGTGAATGCGGTGGAAGGAGACCGCGTGAACGTCTGTGCCCTCGTGGAGCGTCGATGGCTTTCGGCGTGTGGCCAAAAGGATTGGTTTGGGGTCAAGAAAAGCTTGATGGCTTCGAATCCCTTTCTCGCAGAGCGGCTCGACGCGCATGAAGCGGATCCCGACCGCTCGTTTCTGACGGTAGCCGGGATCGATTTTGCAAGGATGGATCCGGTTCTCGGACCTTTGCTGATGGTGGGAGACGGCGCTTCGATGATCGCACCCTTGGTAGGCGACGGTCAGGCCATGGCTCTGCGGGCCGCGGAGGCTCTCACGGAACTGATCCTCGAGAATCGTTCCGACCTCGCTGAAGCCTGGGCGCAACGATATGCCCACGCTTACCGAGGACGCCTTCGATTCGCACGCCAGCTTCAGACCGCTCTCCTGCATCCGTGGACATCTCAGTGGGTGGTACGGACCTCGGGAATGGTGCCGGCACTCCCCGCCTGGCTGGCCCGGCAAACCCGAGAAACCATCACACATAGAGAGCCACATCCCTTCGAACTGGAAGGAACCCATCGATGAAGCGCATGCATAGGGTCTATTCAACCCTGGTTCCCTTCCAAGCCCACATGGTACGGGCCATGCTCGTCGACCAAGGTGTCGCTGCTGAAGTGCGCAACGACAACCTCGCGCCGTATTGTGTTTGGGCCGAGGTGTGGGTGAGCGAAGACCAGTGGCCGAAGGCCTCGATGCTCGTTGCCGAGATCACGCGACCCAGCTCATGTGTCGACGACGACACCACGACTGTTTCCGGTCCGGACGGAGGCGAGGGCAGTCCCTGAAACGATTCGACGCACATTGGTCTAGCTTAGGCGCGGATCGCGCCCTAGAGTGCGCGCGTGCCAGCCGCCGACCATGACATTGGAGCACCGTGGAATCGGCCGTTTTCGGCCCTCGATCCCAATCCGTCCCGGCTCCTTCGACTGGTTCACGACGGAGACTTTTCCTGTGAGTATCAGCCCCTCGTCGTTCCCGCGAATGGAAGCATTGGTGGGTATGAGGCACTCGCCCGATTTTGGCTTGATGGTCGCGAGGTCGTGCCGAGCTCGGTGTTCCGGGACGCGCACACCGATCCAGCGCTGTTCCTGGTGCTCGAATCGGAGCTCAAGTCACTGCAGCTGCGACATCGTCCGCCGGAGGTGCCTCTGTTTCTCAACCTGCACCCGAGCGTTTGTGGGCGACCGCATCTCTTCGATCATTGGGTGGGTCTCTTCAGTCACGCAGACAACGTGGTGGTCGAACTCGTAGAGAGCAGCCGAGTACTGGATTTCTCTCAGCTTCATCGCTTCGTACGGGCCCTGCAGGATGCAGGAATACCGTGTGCTTTGGACGACGTCGGGAGTCCCCAGAGTCTCTTTTCATTCGAACTGCTGGAGGCTTGCTCGTACCTGAAGTTGGACCGACGGTGGCTCGACCGAATCCAAACCGACCCTGCTTACCTCGCGATCCTGGAGGGCATGCTCACATTCGCCAGACGAAAGAATATCGGGACGGTTCTGGAGGGTGTGGAGAATAGTGGTCACATGTTGTGGGCGAGGCGGCTCGGCATCGATCTGGTGCAAGGCTATCGGTTCGCCGCACAATTTCAGAGGCCGATGTCGGAAGAACCAACCCGCGTCATTTCACCTATCTCGTCGCTGAGTGCGGTGGGTGGTTAGTCAAACCTTCAGAACGATGCCTCGTTGCACTGGACCCAGTACTCGTTCCACCGAATAGATGTACCAACTCAGCTGCCGTCGGGTCGCATCCATGCGCGTCTCGAGATCAGCGTCGGTCTTGTAGTCGACCACCACCCAAGAACCACCGCTCAGAAACGCCAGATCGATGACGCCATCGACGAGAAGTCCTTCCTCGGTTTCGAGTGTGATGGACAGTTCCCGATGAACTCGAGGACTTTCAGCCGCCTGC
Organism: Myxococcota bacterium; assembly: GCA_050331295.1. Classification (GTDB taxonomy): domain Bacteria; phylum Myxococcota; class Kuafuiibacteriia; order Kuafuiibacteriales; family Kuafuiibacteriaceae; genus Kuafuiihalomonas. Next base: position 387,556 of record JBHJGZ010000004.1, read on the forward strand.
CGAAGCAAGGGATGGTCGAGGGCGGCTTGGACTGCAGCGACCGCCGAGGCACGCTCCTCGGCCGGCGCACCGAGCTGGCGGGCGATCCGTTCCGACGAACTCGGCAACTCATCTTTCTCAGCCCGTCGGAGGAGCTCGTGAACGAGTCGCCCGAATCGTCGGCCGGAGGGCCGGCCGGAGCTCCGAGGGAGCTCCTCGACCGAGATCGGGGGACGACGTCCAGGAGGGTCCAAATCAGTTTCCGATGCACGGACCAGGACCGCGGACGGGACTCGACCCTCGCGTCCCCGCTCCACCCGTCGAGTCTGCCAGGCCCGATATGCTCGGGTACCGGGCTCGGCGGCCGGACCATCGGCCTTCAGCGCGTCGATGTGTCGAAGGATAGGCCTCCGTTTCGTCTCGGACCGAAAGAGTTCAGCCGGCGGCCAGTCAACCACGAAGCCATCGTGTCGGTACCGACCCGATGAGACGAGGCTATCCATGGGTTCATGTTCTTCAATCCCGAAGCAGGTCGGCCGGCCGTCGGGCCAGAAAGGACTCGCTTCCGGGCGGCGACGAGCGACGGCTCGTACCGTGGATTGGAGCGGCAACGACCAAGGGGTCTGCCGACTGAAAGCCTGGTTCCCGGTGCAGATGACCAAGGCATCGCGGGCTCTCGTGGCGGCCACGTAGAGGACGCGAAGCTCCTCTCCCAGTCCTGGCCTGGAATCGGGAAGGCCCGCCGGACGAAATCCCATCAACGGCTGGAGGGCCACGCCCGTTTCACGGTCGAAGTCTCTATCTACCCGGGAGCGCAGCATCTCTCCAGGGTCGGCCAGCACGACGATCGGGAATTCCAGCCCCTTCGCGGAATGCGTGGTGATGATGCGGACGCCCTCCGCTTCCACATGCTCGTCACCGAGTTCCGACTCCTGAATGTCGTCGAGTCGCTCGACGAAGGCACGAAACGCTGGTTGTTCTTCTTGCTCGTGCTGATCCGCGAGGTGAAGGATCGACCTGAGCTGTGCCACCGATTCGGGCCCCGAGTATTCATGGGCGAACGCTCCCAGGGCGCGAGTCGCCTTGAAGACTTCGTAGAGGGTGCCGGTTACCGAACGATGGTTTCGTTCGGCCGACAGTTGGAAAATCAGGTCGATCGAGGACGCGACGTCCGAGAGGTCTTCCGGCGCTTCGGCTCGAGGTACGAAGGAGCCGAAGCGTTCCTTCCACGTGGCCAAGAGATCGTCGGTCAAGAAGAAGAAAGGACTTCGAAGGGCCGCATACATCCAGTACTGGTCGTGCGGCCATTCGATCGCCGACAAGACAGCTTTCACGGCTGAGAGTTCGTCTCGTTCACTGAGACATCGGCGGCCGACCATGACCCACGGAACGCTTTGACGTTCGAGCTCCTGCACCAACACTTGCGGTGGATCCACACCGAAGGAATGACGAAGACTTCGGAAGAGGATACCGATATCGCTCGCGGTAACCGGCCGGCGAAGACCAGGCTCGTCCGGGTCTCGGATCGTCCAGCCACTGTCTTTGAGCATCCATGCCACGAAGCGGCCGAGCCCCTCGGCCGAGCCTCGCCGAATCGCACTGGCGAAGCCTTCTCGCGGCGATTGTGGCCTGACCTCCGGGGGGGAGAAGGCGACGATCGACGGGATCTCGCCCTCGCTCTCCGGTGCTCCTCCCGCCAATTCGACATAGGCCGGCTGGCTCGGGTCCGGGTCGAAGAGTGGCTGGAAGGCATGATTCAAGAACGTTTGGAGCCGTTCAGTCGATCGAAACGAATGGGTTAGCCGGACGAGGCTCACCCCGCGGGAGGGCAGTTGCTCTCGATAGCTCAGATAGAAATCCATGTCGGCTCGGCGAAAGCCATAGATGGATTGCTTGGGGTCCCCCACCAGAAAGATACGCCCGCCGGCCAAAGATCCTGATTCGGGATCCGATAGGATGGTGTCGAAGATGGCCGCTTGCTGAGGGTCGACGTCTTGAAACTCGTCCACGAAGAGATGGGACAACGCGCCCGAAAGTTTGCTTCGAACCACCGGATTCTCGATGAGGGCTCGGGTCGAAAGAATCAGATCCGCATAATCCAAACGACCGGACCGAAGCTTCAGGTCCTGATAATTCTCGACGACTTCCCACAGAAGGTCTCTCAATTCGGAAGCCGTCAGTTGCTCGGTGTAGGTTCGATGAGCCTCGACGTCGGCCTTCAAGGCTTTGAGATCTGAGGCGAGTTCGGATAGTGGCTGACCGTCGACACCGCGACCATACTTCGGGAGCTCTCCGTAGCGGATGACTTGCAGCAGATCGGCTTCGAGTTCCAGCGGATCTGATTCGATTCGATATCGTTGCTGATGGGCCCATACGAGGAAGGGTTCGAATTTGCGTTGAGCCAGAACCCGTTCCATCCGGGGTGCGTGCACCGCGAGTCGTTGACCGATGTCTCGGGCCCTTTCCGCGAGCTCCGAGAGCGATTTCGGCTGCGTCTCGGGCTTCGGCCAGGGCGAGCTCATATCCCTGACTTCAGCCAGCTTCCATGCGGCGTCGCCAATCCGCCTTAGCGGTCCCTCCCGGCGGCCGGTTTGCGAGTTCGGCCGAGCCAGAATGCGCCGCAAACACGGAGGAGGATCTGCAAGGCGTCCTTCGAACCAACGACGAACTACGACCTGAAACAACGAACGGCTTTGGCCCTCGGAAAGCTCCACGAAGTCGGGATCGATGCCCGCTTCCGCCGGAAATCGCCTGAGGATATCGGCGCAGAACGAATGGATCGTGCCAATGCGGGATTGATCCAGGTGCCGAAGGCTATGGTTCAGTCGATTCCTTTCGTGAGATTCGCAACGCTGTCGCCGCAGGTCGAGTGCGCGCCGTAGTCGGAGCTTGAGCTCTCCCGCTGCCTTTCTCGTGAATGTCACGGCAACTACGCTCTCGACATTCGCCTTTCCCGACTGAAGGACCGACAGGATCCGTTCGATGGTTGCCTGCGTCTTACCCGTCCCCGCAGACGCCTCAACGAGAAGGCTCTCATCCAATGCGTCACGAATCCGGTCTCGAGCGTCCTGGTCGACCGTACTCACGGTAGCCCCCGGATGTGCAAAACGTCGCGCACCTGGTCTGCCGTCGCAGCCTTCACCTGGGCGCGGCGCTCCTCGCGAAGGCCGCAAAGACCCGAGAAGTCACAAAGCTTACAGGCGTCTCGGGACGGATAAGCGGGAAGGTCCCCTCGCCGAGTGCTCTCATCGATGCGACCGAGGACGGTTCGCAGCCGCTCTTGATGGGCCTTTTCCTGGGCCGGTGTTTCCAACCTGACATATCCGCCCTTGAGCGTTGCGAACTCCAGCGCTCCGGATGTGACCGGCTCCCCGATCAGCGCTTCCGCGGCGAGCGCATAGAGGAGAGGCTGAAGAACGCGACCACCGCCCACCGCATCGAAGTCGGGACGTACCCGGCCGGTCTTGAAGTCTACGACCCGAAGCCCACCGCGCGAACCCTCGACCCGGTCGATGGAACCACGGATTTGGAACCGGCCAAAAAGGGTCAAGGGCTCGGGCCGACTATGAGGGTCCCGCGCCTGCCGTTCGTGGCCCAGGCCGAATGCCAGCTCCGCATGGAGCGCCCGGACCTCGTCACCCATGAGGGTCTTGTGTCGGATCCAGCCCAGGATGTCTCGCTCGACCTCGGCGACGGCGCGCCAGTAGACCGAAGGGATGGCGGGACAGAGGGCCTCGGCGTACTGCTCGCCGAGCTCCTTCGCGACGGCGCCGAGGGTCTGTTCGACGTCCGATTCGCCTGCTGCGAGGCGCATGTGCAATTGAAATTGCATGTCGTGGTAGAGAGCCCCACGGGTCAACGGGTCGAGATGTTCGGGATGGAGGGGCTCGGGTCGTGGTCGAAAGCGCAGGATCGAGTGGAGCCAGAACTTGTATGGGCATTCCGAGAAGGTCTGAAGACCAGTTGCCGAGTGCGGGCGCGAGGAAGGCGACTCTCGTGCGAGCAGAGCTTTGGTTTCCGGTCCTGGCGCGACGAGGCCATCGGCGGCTCCAAATCCCGAACGCCACCGAGCATATCGCGCTCGCAGGGTGCGGGCCGCACACCCCCCGGACGCCTCGATGAGGTAGCGCGCGACACCCGCTTCTTCTGGGACTCCGACCAGGTTGCCGGCGGCGGCAAGGTCGTACTCGCTTTCATCGATGGAAACGGAAGGGTCTGAAGGGATCCACCAGGAAGATCCGAAAGATCGAAGCCGATGTCCGGCCGATTGGAGCTGTCGAACCGAAGGGGTCTCGCCGACACGTTCCGACCAGACCTCCAGGACGAACTGTGACGGAACCTGGCTGCCATGTTCGAGCTGGCGTACGCGGGGATAGCTTATCAGCACGCTCTCCGATGCAGCATGGGTGCACGCCGCGAACGCTTCTCGTTCCTCACGGATGCGCCGCGGGACTTCGGCGAAGGAAGGGGCCATGGTGGAGCGGACGTCGTCGGGAAGGAGAGGGTCATCGCGAAGGCGCACCGGAAAAGCTCCTTCGACCACTCCGGAGACGCACACCGCATCGAACTGTCGGCCGACGAAGTCCTCCGGGGTACCGACAAAGACCCTTCCGTACGCCTCGCGGTCGGGCTCCTGTCGGAGCTCTCCCAAGTGCTCCATCAAGGTAAGACGAAGCTCCGGGAGGCCGACGGGGCCCAGTTCGTGCATCGGCTCGAGTTCAGCCAGGACGGCCAAGACAGGCTCTGGTTGGGCGAGTGCGAGACCGCAGACATTCCGCAGCCGGGTCAGCTGGACTCCCCAAATCCCTTCCTCGCGCATCGCCTGGAGCGCTTCGATGACGGGAAGGGCGAACCGTTGAAGCCGCCGCACCGACTGGGCGTTGGTCCGATGCGCTTCGGCGTCGGCCTCATCGGCCCAACGAGCCTGAAGCTCAAATTCTTCCGCGAGTCCATTCAAGCGACGACGCCATCGGTCCGTACCGCCGACCACCGCTGCATCGGTCAACCAGCGCTCCCAACGGTGGAGGCCGGACAAGCTGCCGAAAGGAGCGGGGCCGGATGGGTCGGATGGATTCGATGGTGGCGTGGAGAAGACGAGCTGTCCGTCGTCCGCGGGGGCGCACCATGGCAGGCTGCGAGGCCGAACTTCTCCGTCGACGGCCAGCGGGGGCACCTGACCGAAACTGAGAAACTCCGCAAACCGGGTGGCGGAGAGATCTTCTTCCGCGCAGCGGAGCAGGGCCAAGATGGCCCGTCCAGCGGGATGAGGCCGGGTCACCCCCCTTGAATAGAAGGCGGGAATTTCGGCTCGTTCCAGGGCTGCCTGCAGTTCGCTTTGCTGATGCTTCGGGTGCCGGACCGCCACGGCAATCCGGTCGTAGGAACACGTCTGCCCCTGAATCCACCGGGCGATTTCGGTGGCCTCGGCAAACCCGTCCGGCGAGGATTGGAACGAGACTTCTACCGGTTCCTCCGGCGCCAACCTTTCCCACGCCGGTTCAGATGAGGCCCCCTCGCTGAAGACTGAATGGACCGGACCCATCGTCATCAATCCCCACGATCGGTCCGCCATCATGCGCTGCACGAAGGCCACGGTGAGGGGGTCTTTCGGATGGAGGCCCAAGAACAGAATCGCGTGGTCATCCTCGGGTGCTTCTGCGGAGGCCAAAGCATCGATATCGTCGAAGACGTGGTGCGCAGCCCGTACCTTGTCGTACGCAGCTTTGAGTCGAGCCAGGTCCTGGCCACGAGGGTCTCTTGGAAGCTCCAGGGTGGGAAAACGTCGAAGATCGTCCAGAGTCTTCAGACAGGCCGACGCAAACCCGGGGAGACCAGCTATCTCCGTGAAATACTCGAGCTTGGTGTCGTGGATCGCTCGGACCATCACCGCTCGTCGAGCCAGGGCACTCAGCCGTACCGACGGACCAACGGACGCCATGTCGTGGGCAAACTGAGTGAGGGAACGCCGTTCCACGCCGACCAACGGACCACGTTGCGCCTCGTTTCGAACGAAGGCGTCGGCTGCTCGCCGAGTTGGGGCCACGACCCACACCGGGGCCTGCTTTCGCATCCACCGAGCGGCGCCTCTTGGATCGGACTGGAAGATGTGGCCCATCAGGTAACGGTCAGGCCTCCGTCTACGGTGAAAACGGCGCCTGTCGTATAGCTGGAACCGTCCCCCGCAAGGTGGAGCGCAAGTTCGGCGACCTCCTCGGGACGTCCAAAGCGTTGGAGCGGCGTGCGCTCCAACAGCGGCTGAGCAATGGCTTCGCTTTGGGTCATGGCTTGAGAGAAGCGAGTATCGATGATGCCGGGCGCAATGGCGTTGACCCGGATTCCGAGTCCCGCCCATTCGACGGCCAACGTCTTGGTCATGGAAATCACCGCGGCTTTGGTCATGCCGTAAACACCTTGGAGCGGTGCCCCCATCAGACCGAGGACGCTGGTGACGTTGACGATGCTGCCTCCTCCGCCTCGGTCTTGAACGTGGCGTGCGAAGGCCCTCGCGGCGCTGAAGTAACCCTTCACGTTCACCTCGAAGGTCTTGTCCCAGGCCGCCCATTCTTGGTCGATGAGAGGTCCGAAGTACGGATTGGTCGCAGCGTTGTTGATCAGAACGTCCACTCGGCCTCGCTGCTCCACCACCGACCTCATCATCGCGTCGATCTCGTCCGGTCGCCCCATGTGACACGGTTGAATGAAGGCCGACCGTCCGCCGGCCGACAGGTCTCGGCGGACGTCCTCCAGGCCTTCCGCCTTTCGAGAGACCAACACTACATGTGCGCCTTCGTCGCCCAAACGCTCCGCGATGGCCCGTCCGATGCCGCGGCTGGCGCCGGTGACGACGGCCACGCGGCCTTCCATCCGCCGGCTCATCTGACCATGGGTGCGGGACGGGCACATTTGGGTCAAGGCGGCGCGTCCCGGGTTGGGACGCGGTCTCCGCCGGAGAGCCGGTCCCTGGCCACCGCGCTCAACTGCGGACCTCCGCAGCCGAAGCTTTCGGTGGAGGATCGCCTTGCTTGCTGCGTGGGTCGTCGCCATTCTGTCGGGTCAGAGTTCGGTCACGACGTCGCTGCCGCCTCCTCCAGCCCCATCTCGACCGGGGCGGCACATGGTGGAGGCAGGCGCCTTTGTGGGTGCCTTCATCCCATCGGAGGTGCATGAACTCTATGATTCCGAGCTCAACCCACCCAGCGCACTGTCGAACCTCGCACCTCAGGGGGGCCTGAGGCTCGGGTACTTCCCGTGGCCATTCGTGGGCCTCGAAGGTGAAGGCCATGCTTCTCCCATCGGCGTTCAGGATCGAGGATCTGCCCTGGTGTACGCCCTTCGTTCTCAACTCGTGCTTCAGCTTCCGATACGGCTCACGCCTTTCGTGGCGGGCGGCGGGGGTCTCCTTGGCATCACTGGGGATGGCGGGGATGACGTGGACCGGGTGGCCCACTGGGGCGCAGGTCTCAAGTACTACTTCGACAGCCGCTGGAGTGTGCGTCTCGACGGTCGTCATCTGGTTTCGGCGCGAGAGGGTCCTCAAGCCGGAAACACCCATCACTTCGAGGCTTCGCTCGGGGTGTCCTTTGCGCTCTACCGCGCGCCGGAGCGGCGTCTGCCTCCGCCGGCTAAAGAGGAACCGGAGCCTCCGGCCCCTCCGATGGTCAAAGCGCAAACACCTTCGCCACCGGTCGAAGCCACACCGACGGTAGTCGAAAGAGAGTCGGTCCGGATCATCGAGGACGCCCTCCGCGATGTGCGCTTCGACTTCGATTCGGCCGAGCTCCGACCGTCTCAAAGACCCCTGCTGGACAGAATCGTCGGGCAGCTTCGGGACAACGAGAGGATCTCCATCGAGATCAGGGGATACGCATGCGACCGGGGGAAGGAGTCATACAACCAGCAGCTGAGCGAACGACGGGCCCGAGCCGTCCGGAACTATCTGGTGGCCCAGGGCCTATCGCCGACCCGAATTCGGGTTCGAGGCCTCGGGGAGCGTGATCCGAAGGTGCCCAATGTTTCGGAGGAGAATCGGTCTCGGAACCGGAGAACCGAGTTCGACGTCATGGTTGAGGGGGTGCCGCAGCAGACTCGGAGGTCGCCAGATGTCCCGGGTGATGTTCCGCGACGCGGTCAGTGACCGACCGCGCGGAGCTGGTCGGGCTCGGGTTGGTCGGTCATCAGCCGCTCATGCGGAGGGTTTCGCACGGAGTCGGGACGGGTGATGAGCCGCGCGCCTCGGCGAAACATCACGTACTGAAAGATCCAGCTGAGCAGCACCGAAACGCGATTCTTGAAGCCCACGAGAAACCAGAGATGGACGGCGAGCCATGCCAGCCAGGCGAAGAATCCGGTCAGCCGAATGCCTCCGGCGTCCGCTACGGCCCGCGAACGACCGATGGTGGCCATCATGCCCTTGTCGCGATACACGAACGGCTTCGGCGTCTTCCCGTCCAGGGTGCTCAAGATGTGCCGCGCCACGTACCGCCCCTGCTGCATGGCCACGGGGCTCACGCCAGGGAGCGGACCTTCGGGGCCTTCGAAGAATGAGATGTCGCCAATGGCGTAGACGTCCGGGAATCCAGGGACCGTGCAGTCTTGATTGACGTGGATGCGGCCCTTGACCAGGGGCGCCCCGAAGTCGCCCACCTGTTGCGCGAGCGGTACCGGTTTGACGCCCGATGTCCAGAGCACGGTTTCGGTTTCGATCACTTCCTCGGGCAGCACCACTTTCCCGGCCGCGATGTCCTTGACGGGGTGTCCGAGGCGAACTTCGACTTCCAGTTGGCGGAGCTGTTCAAGGGCAGATGCGGAGAGGGACGGATGGAACGGCGGAAGGACGCGGTCCGCCATCTCGACCAGGATGACTCGGGTGTCTTCCGCCTTGATGCTCCGGTAGTCCGCGGCCAGTACCCGTCGATTGAGCTCCGAAAGAGCACCTGCGAGCTCTACCCCGGTTGGACCGGCCCCGATCACCACGAAGGTGAGAAGACGCCGGCGAAGCTCCGGATCCTTGGTCCGTTCCGCGCGCTCGAAAGCCAGGAGCACCTTTCGGCGCATGTCCACCGCATCCTCGATGGATTTCAGACTGATTGCATGCTCGCCCCAGTGGTCGTTGCCGAAATAGTTGGTCTCGGCGCCCGCTGCGATCACCAACTTGTCGTACGCGAATTGGGCTCCATCCGACGTTTCCACGCGCTGCTCGTGGAGGTGCAGCGCACTCACCTCCGCCATCGCGACGGAAAGGTTCTTCTGTCGCCCCAGCACCGACCGGATCGGGATCGCGATGTCGGCGGGCGAGAGCCCCGCCGAGGCCACCTGATAGAGCAGGGGCTGAAACAGGTGATGGTTGTTCCGATCGAGGAGGGTCACGTCCACGGGGGCCCGGTTGAAACCCTTAGCCGCTTCCAGTCCGCCGAAACCGCCGCCGATGATCAGGACATTCGGACGCTGCGTCATGGCGAGAACATGCCGAGCGGGCTCCATTTTTCGAAGTCGGAACCGACGCACCGTGAACGGCTCGGCCGGCTGTGAAGCTTTCCTCAGCCTCGCTCTACCCTCGAGCCCCGCCCTCGGTTACACCGGCTCACGCCCGTTATGCCTTGGTCACCAGCCCTTCGCCGCGCGGCGGCCGACACCATTCGTACCCTCGCCATCGACGCCACGAATCAGGCCCGTAGTGGCCATCCCGGGGCCCCTATGGGCCTCGCTGACCTGGCCGTGGTGTTGTTCGGAGAGGTTTTGCGATTCGATCCCCAGGATCCTGCTTGGCCGAATCGGGACCGATTCGTGCTCTCCAACGGGCACGCGTCGATGCTGCAATACGCGGCGCTCCACCTGACCGGATACACCGTGACCTTGGAGGACCTTCAACGCTTCCGGCAGCTGGGAAGCAAAACCGCGGGCCATCCGGAACGTGGGGTATGCCCAGGCATAGAAACCACGACCGGTCCTTTGGGGCAGGGGTTTGCGAATGCTGTAGGGATGGCCCTGGCGGCCCAAATGGCCCGCGCCCGCCTGCCGGAACCCGATCTGCTGGACCATCAGGTCTTCGTGGTGCTGGGAGATGGGTGCATGATGGAGGGTATCACGCAGGAAGCTGCGTCTCTGGCTGGGCATCTCGGTCTGGGCGGACTCGTCGCCATCTACGACGACAACGGCGTGACCATCGATGGGCGGACCGACATCGCATTCTCCGAAGACGTGGCGACCCGATTTCGAGCCTTGGGGTGGCGAGTAGAAACCGTGGATGGGCACGACCAGGCGGCGCTCGGCGATGCTCTCCGCGCGACCCGGGAGGTGACCGACCGGCCGACGCTCTTGGTGGCCAAGACCCACATCGGATACGGAAGCCCCAATCGGCAAGACACGTCGAAGGCGCATGGCGAGCCCTTGGGCGAGGACGAAGCCAAGGCCACCAAAAAGAAGCTGGGGTGGAACCACGAAGCTTTCTTCGTGCCCTCGGAAGTACGGGAAGCGTTTTTGGCCTCGGCCCGAGACGGTGCCCAGCGGCGGACCGAATGGCGAGCGCGCTTGGACTCAGCGCTCGAGAATGACGCGTTCCGTGCCGCATGGAACGGTGTCTTCGAACCTCCGTCGGTTCCCGGTTACGCGGACCTCGTTGCGAAGTTTTCCGACAAGGTCGACGCCACTCGCAGTCTTTCGGGTGCAGTCTTGAACGCTCTCGCGGACGGCATGCCGCAGCTGGTCGGGGGATCGGCGGACCTTGCAGGCTCGAACAAGAGTGCCATCAAGAGCAGTTCGTTCGCGGGACCCAAGAGCTTTGGTGCACGGAACGTTCACTTCGGGATCCGGGAACACGCCATGGGAGGTATCTGCAACGGCATCGCAACCTATGGATGTTTTCGGCCGTATGGCGCCACGTTTCTGGCGTTCAGCGACTACATGCGGCCCGCACTTCGGCTGGCTGCGCTGATGAAACTCCGAACCATCACCGTCTTCACGCACGATTCCATCGGTCTCGGAGAGGATGGTCCCACGCACCAACCGGTGGAACACCTCTGGGCGCTGCGCGTGATTCCGGGGCTCGAAGTCTGGCGACCGGCGAACGGCGTCGAGACGCTCATGGCATGGATCTACGCGACGACTCAGGGCGAGGACCGACCCCACGCCCTCGTGTTCACCCGCCAAAAGTTGCCCTCTGTGCCGGCGCCGCCGGAGCCTGAAGCGGTTTGGAAGGGCGGATACGTGCTCCAAGACGCGGATGGCGAACCGGAAGCGGTACTGGTCGCGACCGGAAGCGAAGTGCCCATCGCCCTCGAAGCCTCGAGGCGGGTTTCGAGACGGCTTCGGGTGGTCTCCATGCCGTGTCTGGAGCGATTCTTGGCGCAGCCCAAGGCGTATCAGGACGAAGTGATTCCGAACCACATTCCGGTCGCCACCCTGGAGGCCGGTCGAACGGACCCCTGGGCGGTGATCGCAGGCCGGGCCGGGCTGCGTATGGGCTTGGACCAGTTCGGGGAAAGCGCTCCGTACGACGCGCTCTACGCGCATTTCAAACTGGACCCGGGTTCGGTGGCGGCGCGACTGTCCGCGTGGCTGGCATCCGATGCTTCCTGAAACAGCGGGTTCGAGAGCGCGATAAACCGGAGCTTCCCTTCAGCGCTGGCGTGCGGGAACAAACGCCGTACTCCGGCCTGCCACCGTGAGGAATTCGATGCTTTCACCGCGAGCGGTACGTGGGTGTTCGCGTCCCCGACCTTTGCTCCAGCGGTGATGAAACAGCCAGGTCCGAGGAAGATTTTGGCCCTGGCGTTCCACCGCCGTCCGGACCACGCGGTGGAGCTCGCGATGCAGTTTGACACATTCCGCAGCGGTGAGGTCGGAAGGCGTCCGACGTGGGTCGATGCCGCTTTGGTACAGGATTTCGTCGGCCAGCCAGTTTCCGATGCCGGCCGCGAAGCTCTGGTCCAAGAAGATGCCCTTCAGCGTTCCGCGGCGCTGCGTCAGCCGTCGGCGGAACTCCACCGGATCCATCGGCTCCTTCCAAGGATCGAAACCGAGCTTGCAAATGGGAGGTTCGCGCTCCGGGTCGAATGCCAGTCGAATCCGTCCCAATCGACGCGCATTGGTCATCACCAATTCTCCGCCATCCTCCGTTTCCATGCGAATCTTGGTGAACCGGGGCGGCCATTGCTCATCGAGCCGCGGGCCGCTCCGAAGCTGAATGGCGGCAAGGGTGCCTCCTCGCGCCAAGAAAGCACCCGACATCCCGAAGTGGAAGGTCGGCCACGGACGAGCATCCAACTCGAACCAGAGGTACTTCCCCTTGCGTTCGACCTTCCGCACGGTTCGTCCGAGCAGTCGGGCGCGGACCTCCCGGCAAGGCTGCTGGTCGAACACTCGCTCGTCGGGGTCGCACTGAACTTCGCGAAGTAGGCGACCAGCGAGAACCGTCTCCGCGACACGACGTCCGACCTCCACCTCGGCCAGTTCAGGCATCGAGCGAGATCTCTTGGCCGAGTCGATGGGCCTCCCCGAAGGCGGCGAGCCAGGAACGCTCGGCTTCGTCGAGGGCGTTGGGGTCGATCAATCGCTCGTCGAGGGGGCTGTAGGTGAGGGGTACGACCCGAAGCCACCCCGGCCGCCGAGGATCCGGCTTCACGGTGCAGAGGTTCTCGATGCGGATGCCGCCCCAGGCCGGGTCGTAGAGGCCGGGCTCCACCGAAAAGACCTGATTGGGTTCGAGCCGGTCAGCCGAAAGCCCACTGATGCGTGGTGGATATTCATGCACGCTGATGCCGACCCCGTGTCCGGTGCCATGGGCGTAGTCGCATCCGACTTCCCACATTCGAGCGCGAACGACGCCGTCCAGTTGCGCTCCGGTCGCGGTCGACGGCAGCCGTGCTCTCATCCCGGCCAGGGCCGCCCGAAGAACCAATGTGTATCGCTCGATCTGCTCCGGTCGGCCGCGATCCTCCGGGGCCCCCACGAGGAAGGTTCGGGTGAGGTCGGTGGCGTAGCCCTCGTGAAAATAAGCTCCCGCGTCGATCAGCATCAGTTCTCCACGCCTCAGTGAGCGCGACCGAGAAGGGGATGTGTAGTGAACGTGGGCAGCATTGACCCCTGCCGCAGCGATCACCGAGAAGCTCAGGTCCGTGGCACCGTGATCGCGAAAGCGTTCTTCGACCCGGTTTCGAACGTCCGCTTCGGTGACTGTTTTGCCCGCGACGACATCTGCGCAAGCCGTCTCGATGACATCCTCCATGACGAGGTCCGCCCGACGCAACGCGGCTTTCATCCAAAGGAGCTCCTGAGGATTCTTGTTCGATTTGATCTTTGCGATGGGGCTCTTGATCTCGACCAAGTCCAACCCGCGTTGCCGAAGCGCATCCGCCCATCCGACCGCCGTGACCCGAGGATCGAATCCGACTCTCCGAAGGTTGAGCGCGAGCGCGCGGGTCGCGAGGTCTGTCGCTTGGGTCCCGCACCATTCGGCATCTTCCACATTCCGGACCGGTTCTGCCGCCTCCGTCGCGAGCAACAACCGTTCTCGGGTCAAAAGACAGTGGGCGCGAAAGGTCGATTGATGGGGGAGCTCATGTGCTCTCAGACCAGACAGGTAAGCGATATCGTCGAGCGGCTGAATCACGAGGGCATCGAGGTCTTTGGGAAGATGTTCCCAGATGGCTTTGCGCCGGTTCCCGTTGGCGGGGGCAACCCATCGACACACCGATGCCCCGAGCTCCGTGCGCGGACGAAGACGGCCCAGAAGCTCGGTGGGGACCCATACGCAACGCGTTTCGCTCCGAAGTCTTCTGAGCCGGTCCATGGTGAATCGGTCGGGGTCGAATCCGACGCGAATATTTGGACCGCGAGCGCGAAGGATTTCTTGTGTTGCCTCGTCCAGCATGGTGCTTCCGTCCGTTCTGACGACGGTCCAGGTCCGCGGATCGACCTGCGCTTCCGCCTGCTGCCAGTACCGGCCGTCCACCACCAGCCACGCTCCTTCATGACCCACCAGCGCCTCACCCATCGAGCCGTCAAAGCCGGTGAGCCACTGTCGGATCGATTCTTCGGGGGGAACGTACTCGTTCAAGTATCGGTCGGTGGACGGAACCCACACGAAGTCGAGGTCTTCGGCCCGAAGGCCCTGCCGAACCGCCTCTAAGGCCGAAACCATGGAGGCTGAACCAGCGCATCCGTCTCGTGGTGGCAAGGGGAAGGGCGTGAATCCGCACGCCGAGCATGGTAGTCGAACACGCTCTGATACCGATTCGAGACATCAACCCTCGGGTTCGCTTCCCGTTCATGAACATCCTCCTCATGGTGGGGTGCGGCGTAACGTTCGGCTTCCAGCTCTCGCTGGGACCAGAGCTCGGACCGTGGATCCAAGCGAACGCCTTCGTGCCTGCGCGCCTTCGAGATGCACTCGCATCACGACCAGAGCTCCTCATCGAGGTCGGGACCGCCATCCTTCTTTCCATGTTCTTGCATGGCGGTTGGTTTCACATCATCGGGAATCTTCTTTACCTGCGGGTCTTTGGTGACAATGTCGAGGACCGGCTCGGGCATCTGGCCTATCCCGTCTTCTACGGATTCTCCGGAATCGTCGGCGCGGTGGCTCAGTATCTTGCGCAGCCTGGAAGTCGGGTCCCGATGGTCGGTGCATCCGGAGCGGTGGCCGGAGTCTTGGGTGCGTATATCGTGCTCTTCCCCAAGGCCAGGGTCGTCACCCTCTTTCCCATCTTCGTCTTCCTCACGTTCATCGAAGTTCCCGCGTTCGTGTTTCTCGGTCTGTGGGGACTTCAGCAGCTCCTCAATGGGTACGCTTCCGTCACCGGTCCCGGTGCATTCGAGCGCGTGGCCTGGTTCGCCCATCTCGGTGGGTTCGGATTCGGCCTTTTGTGCGGAATCCTAATGCGGCTGCGGCGGAGGCGCATCGCATCGGGGCGCGCGCTCTAGTCGTGCGGAGCGTGTTTCCAGCGACCTTCGCGCTCGAAATGGTCACGGACGTACTGCATCAGATTCTCCACGTAATCCTCGAAGGAAGGGCACTTGATCCCCGTCCCCTCCAGGGCATACGCGGTGTTGCGGCAGTTATAGAAGACCATGTGGTCGAGGTAATCGATCGCCTGGTGACTGATGGAAGCGAACCTTTCCAGGCCCGGAATACGGAGGAGGGCCTTGGTGAGGTTCGTGGGCATCGAGTACCGAGAAAGCTTTCGGCCCGCCCGCTCGGCCACCGTTTCGTACACCCTCCGTACGGGAATCGGGTGAGGATCCACGATGTGAAAGGTCCGGCCGAGCGACCAGGCCTGGCTCGCGATGGCGTGGATGGCTTCGACCACGTAGTCCACCGGCGCCATGTTCATGGGCGCATGGCCACCCCCGGTCAGTGGAATCGGAAGCTCCACTGGGGCGCCGGTCAAGAGCATGCCGATGTGGTAAACGCTGTCGAAGCGGTCGATCTCACCCGTACGGGAGTCGCCCACGACGCCGGCTGGCCGAACCACGGTGATTGGGAGGTCTTTCTTGGCGTTCTCCACCAGCACCTCGGATTGATGCTTCGTGGCTTCATAGGTGTTTCGAAAGCCCTGCCCGCATCCGAGTTCGTCCTCCATGATCACGCCGGTCCGGTCTCCCGAGACGTACGCGCTGCTGAAATGCACCAGGCGTTCCAGCTTCGTCATGCTGCGGGCCAAAGTGAGGATGTTCGCAGTCCCGTGCACGTTGACCGATTCTGCGGTGCGCCGGTCGGCGGACAAGGAACGCACCGCCGCGAGGTGGTAGACTGCCAAGGTGTCTCGCGTCACGCGCTGAAACTCTTCTCCACTCAGGCCGACGTCCATGGCCGCGACGTCGCCGGTGAGAAGCTCCACCCGGCCCTTGAGGCCGAGGTCTCCAGTGCTGTGGTGGTTCATGGCGGCCAGTCCACGCTCCGCCGCTTCCACCTGGCTCTGCTCCACCAGCGCGTAGATGTGCAGGCGGTCATCCGTAGCCAAGAGGCGGTGAACCAGGCGACGGGCGATAAAGCCGGGAAATCCGGTGACGAAGGCTGCAGGGGGAGTGGTCAAGTCTGCCTCCGAAGCTTCGCGATCAATCGATTCACCTGGGCGCGAGTCTCCTCCAGGGGACCGGCGTTGTCGATGACCACGTGGGCCCGGGCGGACTTCTGTGCCATGGGCAGCTGAGACGCGATGCGCCGGTCGGCGTCTTCGTCGCCCCTGCCGTCACGTGTCACCAGCCTTGCTCGCTGGACCGATTCCGGAACGTACACGACGACCACCATATCGAATTCGTCTTCCAATCCGGCTTCGAAAAGGAGCGGTACATCGTAGATCGCGACCGGCTCGCCTCGAGCTTCAGCCGCTTCCATCGCGGCCCGCGCTCGCCGTCGGACCTCGGGATGTACGATCCGGTTGAGATCGTTTCGAGCCTCGGGGTCGGAGAACACGATCCGACCGAGAGCCTCCCGGTCCAAGCTGCCGTCTTCCCGCACGACGTCTCCGAAGCGCCGGCGGATCGCGTCCAGACCAGGGCTTCCCGGTTCCACGGCCCGCCTCGCGAGGTCGTCCGCATCCAGCACAAAGAAGCCCGCATCGCTCAGCATGCTTGCCACTGTGGATTTCCCGCTGGCGATTCCGCCGGTGAGCCCGACCCGCAACATGAGTGGTCGGTTATGGAGACGCGCCACGGACGTCAATCCGCCGAAGGCCGAAGCCGGGCGGGTTCTCCTGAGTAGAGGAGGAGTCGCTTAGGTCAGTATGATCGACGGTTCAGGTCTACCGCGCCGCATCAGAGTTCCTCTCAGCGCCTCCGACTGCTACGCTCTTTGGGATGCGTTGGTTGCTCGTGGGCTTGTGCCTTCTCCTCCCAACGGCGACGGGGGCCGAGCCTCGGGATTATCTGGGCGCGGAGCGATGCGGGACATGCCACCGACTTCAGTATGAGGCCTGGCTCGACGGGCCCCATGCGGACACGCTTCGCGCACTCGACGGGCGACAGCGCCGAGACCCTACGTGTTTATCCTGCCATGCCATGCTCGCCTTCCCTGCCGTTGCCGAGCCGAGGGGAGTACAGTGCGAGTCGTGCCACGGGCCTGGGCGAGACTACGCCCCGAGTCACGTGATGCGCGACCCGGTCCTCGCCGAGCTCATGGGGCTCGAAGAAGTGAATGCGGAAACGTGCGCCGAATGCCATCGCACCCGAACGCCATCGCTTGGCGAGTTTCAGTTCGCGTCGGCGGTTCAGCTCGTGTGCAACAATCGACTGCGTCCGGTCGAGGGTGGGGAAGGTCGCTCGGCCGCTGCGCCCGAACGGTCGACGAGCCGTTCACCATGAAGCGATGGATCACCACGCTCTTCGACGCCCTTGGGTCGAACGCGATGGTTCTCACGTGCTCGAGCCTTCTCGGGGCATGGGTCTTGATAGCTGCCTTGATCCCCCAAGGCTGGTGGGCAGAAGAACTCCTCCGACACGAGCGATATCTAGCGCTTCGTCCGTACGCGCAGATCGGTCTCACCGACAGCCTCTCCTCTGGATGGCTCAAAGCCTTGGTGGCCCTGAGCGTGGGGTCGCTGGTGTGCGCGGCCCTGAGGACGGATGCGCCGACCTCGGTGCGGCGGGTGTTCGACCTCAGGGTCACTCGCCCCGACCAGGCCGTCGACGTGGTGCAGACCATCTTGCGTCCATGGTTCGGTGCACCGGTTCGGGTCGAAGCGGAGGGTGCACGGTCGCGATTCGGGTATCGAGCCAGAGCCGGTTCCGCGATCCTTCCCATCCATGTCGGTTTGGCGCTGGTTTTCGTGGGAGCATTGATGGCCATCGTTCCGGGTCCGCGCTCCGAAATGGTGGTGAGGGCGTGGCTCCAAGTACGAGACCCCGGCGGCGGGGCGATCGGTGTTTTCGACATGGTGGAGGGCGAGGAACAACGCTTTTTCCAGAGCAACATGACCTATCGCTTGATGAGTTTCACTCCGGACCGTCTCGGTCTCGGGCCCGCCATCCAGCTCCAAGCACAGCCCCCATCAGGACCATCCGAGGCATTCTGGCTGTTTGAAGACGCGGACCCAGGCTTCGACGCCCGCCATCGACAGGGGCAAGTCGAGTTTCAGCGTGTGTCCATCCAGCTTCAGCCCAAGCCAGGCTTCGCTTTCTCGGGGACTGGAGGTGGATTCTCGCCGGTTCTCCTCATCGCCGGTTTGACCGTCATGGGACTCGGCGTTTTGTCGGTAGGGCGGCCCGGCGGTCGATGGACCGTAGAGCTGATCGGAGCTCGAGCGTGGGTCATCGCGGAGACTTCGCCTGGAGGCGAGGAACGCTTCTTTCACTATACGCACGCGGCCTTGGAGAATCTGGCGGCGACTGAACCCGACCGCTTCCGGCTGAAGCGAACGCGCTCGACGGGACTTTCCGGACGACCGGAGACTACGGCGACCTAGTCGTCCACGTCGAATCGGATATTGCCGCTATAGCTCGTGGCCGAAATTCTCGACTGGCCTTGTCCCACCCGAGTCGAGAACTTGCCTCTCAGACGGGATTCATTGATGGAGAGATGACCCGCCAAGGTCCGCGCGTCGATGTGGGCGCCACCTCGGCCTTCAATGAGGATCTCCCCAGAATAGGTTTTCACCTCGATGACTGTCCTCTTCATGGAACCGACCATCAGATGGAGGTCGCCGCTCACCGTCTGAGCCTCGATACGTCGAGGCTCGTTGGTGTTGAAGACGAGATCACCGGACGTGCTCCGAGTCCGCAGCTCTGAAACTTGTCCTTCGACTTCGATGTCGCCGCTCACGCTGGTCATCCGGACCAGCTCTGCCCGGCCCTCATGGACGAAGTCACCACTGATGGTCTCATATTCGATCGCTTCGGCACTCCCTTGGAATTCGAGGTCGCCGGACGTGCTTTGGACCACCAGACGGCGATAGTCCCCACGAACGTCCACGTCTCCCGAAACCGTATGGATGCACAACGCCAAGTTCTTCGGCATCTCTACGACCAGACTGTCCGAGGTCGATTTCAGCTGGAGGCTGCCATCTCGTCGATTGACCCGCAGCGCCTCGATCCCGGGCCCATGAACTCGCAGGGCATCCGATGACCGCACCTCAAGGTCCCCGGAACGGGTCTTGATGCAGACTTCTTCGAGCCCCTGGCTGGGTATGTCGAGCGTCTCAGCTCCGACCGAAGACGGAATGCCGATAGCCAGTGCACAGCACATCGCCATTCTCACGGCGAACCTCGCTCGTCCTGAAACCGAAGGACCTCGCGCAGAATGCGAACCTTCTCGTCGTAGAGGGCCAGCAGGATTGACTCGTTTCGGGGCTCCAGTTCGGGGCCCCGCAACACCCGTTCCGCGTGTGCGATGGCTTCGTCCAGTTCCTGAAGGCTCAGCCGAAGCTCTACCCGGGTCTCCTCTGGCAACTCTCGGGTGGCGGTGGCCGCCTCGCGCTCCAGGGCCGAAATGGCCTTCTCATAGGTAAGGCGAGCCATCTCGACCGCGGCTTCGGCGGATGGACCGCCTTCCGCCGAAACATGGGGTTCGGTTTGGGCCACCGAGCCGTCCCCGGCTGGGCTCGAGGTTTGAACCACCCAGATCACCCCGGCCGCCAGGCTCGTCGTCAGGACCACGGGACCCCATTGGTCGGCCATCCAGCCCCGAATCCGGCTCAGCAACCCAGGAGCTTGTCGCACGGCTGCATCGTCCCTCGACGGAAAGGCGTCGAGTGCAGCTTCGATGACGTCCCATACCCTTTCGGCCGGCGTTTCCATCGCGAGCAGACCGGCTGTATGCTTTACCTGACGAAGCTCCTCCAGCGCCTGCCGAGCCGCAGGATCGCTTGCCAGCGCATCCTCGACTCGAGCGCGCTCCGAAAGGGAAAGGTCTCCGTCCAAATAGGCGGACAGGGTCTCGACGGACATCACAGGTTGACTCCTTCTCGTCTCGCGGTCCGAAGGTCCGGATTGGGACCCAGGAGTGCACGCAGCTTCGCCCGTGCTTTGTGCAGTTGACTCTTGCTGGTGCCCACCGAGCACCCCCGAATCTCCGCAATCTCTTGGTGTTCCATACCCAGTACGTCGTGGAGCACGACCACGGACCGATAACCCTCCGGAAGCTCTTCCAGCGCGGCGGCTAGACGCTTCTGCGTCCAGACGTCCTGGGCCTTCATCGTCACCATAGCCTCGTTCGGAACGGTCTGAAGCTCGTCCAGGCTCTGCGTGGGGCGGCGACGAGAAAGTTCTGTACGGGTTCGATTGACCGCGATGGTCAGCAGCCACGTGGAAAACTTGGACCGACCATTGAAGTTCTTGAGGCCGCGGAACGCACGGATGAACGTTTCCTGGGTCACATCGTCCGCCAAGTCGGCGCCGCCGCAGGCGCGATGAGCGTAGCTGCGCACCTTGGGTGCGTGTCGCCGATAAAGCTCCTTCATCGCGGTTCGGTCTCCCCGTCGGGCCGCCTGGACCCAAGGCTCATCCGGGTCATCCATCGAATGGCTCTGGGCCCAGCGACCCAAGCTTTCGACCCCCGTCGGAGCCCAAGGGTTGCCTCGTTCTCGCCATTTCCTCGTGCATCACCCTTCGGGAGCGGGGCAACCCAGGTCCGGTCTGGAGGGTCAAAGAGGGGTGCGAGCGATGTCGTGCGCATGGCTGCTGTTGGGGGCGCTGCTCCTGGCAACCCAATGTCGCCGGGCGTCGGATGCTCGTCCGAGCACGGTCCCGATGTTTCAGAGTCTGGAAACTCGCCTCAGCCAGCAGCCCTGCACATTTGCGGGGGTGCTGTAGGATATGGCGACTTGCTCGGGTTGCTGAACGACGATAGTTTCCGGCCCCGTGCTTCGCCGAGAAGCGATCTTGTGGCTGGCTGGCTCGTTTTGGTGGTTCGGCTGTCGACGAGACTCGGAACCCGAGAACGAAACGTCTACTGGCCGACAAGATGCGAAATCCTCGAGCCAAAGAAGAGCGGAGGAACCCTCCAAGAGGCAACAGTTCTTTCGTCCCATGGAAGCAGCGGTTCTCAGCGCGATGGTGGGAAGGTTGCTGCCATCCGGGGTCCCCGGCCTCCCGGGCGCCAACGAAACCGGCGTCGTCGATTTCATTGACGGACAGATGTCCACGCGCGCGTTTCGGCCGGCTCGCCAGTTTCTCCGGCGAGGCGTGATCCTGCTGGAGAGAGTTGCCCGTAAGGAACGCAAGAAGGCTTTCGTGGAGCTTTCGCCTCGAGAGCAGGACGACATCCTATCTCGGTTTCAATCCGGCCGTGTTCAGGGGCTCCGGTTTCCGACCGCGCGCTTTTTTGACATCATGCTGACTTTGACCTTGGAAGGACACCTTTCGCATCCGCGCCATGGAGGTAACCAAGACCGCAAGGCGTGGAAGGCTCTCGGGATCGATCCACAATGCCCGCACGAGGTGAATGGACACAGCCATGGCTGAAGGCCACTCGTTCGACGGTGAAACCGTCGATGTATGTGTCGTGGGGAGCGGTGCGGGCGGAGGGCCGGTCGCGCACGCTCTGGCGGCAGCCGGAGCTTCGGTCGTAGTACTGGAGAAGGGCCCTTGGTACAAAGCGTCCGACTTCAATCACGATGAGATCGAGAACGCTCGTCGAGACATGTGGGTTCCGCTCGTGGAAGACGAACCGCACCTCGAAAGCGTCGACGGAGGCCCGTTCCGAAAGACCAACAACGGTTGGATCGCCCATTGTGTAGGTGGAGGTACCGTTCATATGAGCGGTTACTTTTACCGCCTGCACCCGGAGGACTTCGCGCTGGCCGAGCGCTACGGTTCGGTGGAGGGTGCGAACCTTGCAGACTGGCCCATACGATACGGTGACCTCGCGCCATACTACGACCTCGTAGAACGGGTGGTGGGAGTCTCCGGGGCCGACGGAACACATCCCTTTGAACCACCTCGCTCCGGGCCGTTCCCGTTGCCCCCGGTGAACACCAATCGACTGGCCTCGTTGGTGGAGGCGGGGGCGAAGAAGGTTGGCGCGCATCCATTTCAGATCCCTCGCGGTGTCCTCTCGCGACCTCATCGTGGTCGGCGCGCTTGCGTCTATTGCGACTACTGCGGGAGCTACGGGTGCGAGTCGGGCGCCAAGTCCAGCACGCTGGCTTCTTTGATTCCAGAGGCCGTCGCCACGGGTCGGTGCGAAGTCCGGACGGGTTGCATGGCTTTCGAAGTGGGCGTCGACCAACAAGGGAACGCAACCGGGGTTCGGTACTTTGATGAGAATGGCAATACCCACGAGCAAAAGGCGAAGATGGTTTGTCTTGCCGCCTCTTCCATCGAGTCAGCGCGGCTGTTGCTCAACAGCAAGAGCGCCCGTTTCCCGGCCGGCTTGGCGAATTCGAATGGCTTGGTGGGAAAGAACCTGACCTTTTCGACCCTCGCGAAGGGGTACGGAGAATTCGAACGGACATCTCTACCCGAGCTCCTTCGTCCAACCCCCGTGAGCCACTTCCTGGACCGCGCCGTTCAGGACTATTACTTCCTTTCGGACAACAAAGAGGCCTTCGACAAGGGCGGCACGATCCATTTCATACTCCCTCATCGAAACGCGATCTTCACGGCCGAACGCTTGGCGCGACGCGCGAACCCACCGCTATGGGGCACCGCGCTTTCTCAGGAGTTGGTGCGGTACTATTCGAAGGTGCACCAGATCGAATTCGAGGTGTTTGGCGAGTTTCTGAGCAGTGAAGGGACCTACGTCAGTACCGATGAAGGCCTGGTGGACAAGTGGAAGATTCCCGTCGCCCGGATCCATCTCCAACGGCACCCGAAGTCGGTCGAGAATGTTCACGTTCTGGCCGAACGCGGCATCGACATCTTGAAGGCAGCGGGAGCGCACGACACCTGGACGGAAAGCGTCGGGAGCACGACCTACGTGCTCCAACACGGGACCTGTCGCTTCGGCTCAGACCCGGAGCATTCGGTCCTGGACTCGGCGTGTCGGTCCCACGAGGTGAAAAACCTCTTCGTGACCGACGGAAGCTTCATGCCCACGTCTGGCGGTGTTCCCACGACTTTGACCATCCTGGCGAATGCCTTCCGCAGCGCGGAACACATGGTCCGTCAGCTGCGAGGCGATGCATGATGGCGGTCAGTCGATCCGCGCCCGACGTCGTTCGCGCTCGGCCTCGCGCCGCGCACTCTCGGTCCCGAGCCGGAAACCGAGCCAGAAGCCGATCGCCAAAACCAGAGGAATAAAGATGATGTGATTGACCGGGATGGTCATGAGGTTGTGCGGTCGACCCGACGTTCGAGCTCCTCCAGTCTTCGCGCCAAGCCGGATTGGGAACGAACGACATAGATCACGTAGCCGAACAATCCGGCCAAGACCGCGCCGTAGGCACCGACGACCAGCGGTTCGGCTGCGACTTTGGCCGCTTCGCTCTTGCCTCGGATCGGCTCGAAGCCCGGGGGGAGGGAACGGGTTCGGGGGGGCTGGCTCGGCTCAGCCTCCTGAGCGACCACCGCCGCTGGGAAAAGGGTCATCAATGCTCCCGCGAGGACCAGGGTGCGCATCACGCAGGATCCTCCAGCATGCGAAGCTCTAGCTCGTCCACTCGGTCTTTGAGCTTCCCCATGCGCAAGCGCATCCAAAACAGACTCGCATAGGCGAGAAGGAATCCCACAGCGCACAGCCTGAAGGTGATTCTCATCTCGTCTTCCAACGTTTGAACGAGCTTGGGCGGATGGGTGCCGCGCCAGATGTCCACCGAAACCCATACGAAGGCGGCGTTGAGGACCGCCAAGACGCTCAAGGCGGCTGCGACCTGCCGGGCCGAGCTGCCGGCGTAGGATCGTACGATCTTGCAGGCCACGAGGGTCATCACCAAGACCAGGGAAGACGTCAATCGAGCGTCCCAGACCCAGAAGACACCCCATGCTTTGCGCCCCCACAGCGGGCCGGTGATCAGCGCGAGCACCCCAAACAGGATTGAGAGCTCCACCGCGCTATCGGTGACCCGGTCCCAGGCCGGCTTCCTCGTGGCCAGATAGCCGATGGCGCCCACCGCCATGATGGGCACCGACAGCAGCATCATCCACGCCGAAGGAACGTGGAAGTAGAAGATCTTTTGGACGAAGCCCATGACCCGTTCCTCTGGGGCGAAGAGGAACACCATCCAACTGGCGGCCCCGAGCACCGCCGCGGTGGTCACCAGGAGGATCTGAAGAATTGTCGTTCGCGTGATCATGAAGACTCCACGGTCACCAGACCGAACAAGGATGCTCCGGCGACCAGAAATAACATATCGAAGGCGACCAAGATCCGCAGCCAAAGTCCGAATTCGGTCCACGATATGTGGGTTTCGAAGAGCGCTGTCGTGGCCTTCACGCCGATGATGAGCACCGGAAGGACCAACGGATAAAGGACCACCGAGACGAGGACATCGCGCCCCCGAGTGTCCAGAAGGGTCGCCCATAGCGTCACCCCTACCGCCGCGAAGCCGACGGCACCCAGGAAAAGGACGCCTGCCAGCGCGCCGAGTCGCAGGACGGGAAGGTTGAGGCTGAAGAAAAAGACGACCGAAACCGTGATGACGGTCTGAAGGAGAAGCATCAGCCCCACCACCGATGTCGTTTTTCCCAGGTAGAGAGCCGAAGGCCGAACTCCCAACATCAGGAGACCCTTCAGGCATTGGTGCTGCCGCTCGCGCTCGAATAAGCGGGCGAGGGCAAGGTTACCCGCGAACGCCACGCTCACCCACAGAATCCCGGCGCCCACCACGGACAGAGGCGCGTCCCCTCGGAAAAAAGAAAAGGAGAAAACGAGGACCACCATGAAACCGAAGAACACGCTCGTGATGAGGATCTCGGTGCTTCTCCACTCGGCGATGATGTCCTTTCGAAGAACAGCCAGGGCTTGAGCGCCAAACGAGGCATTCATCCCGGCTGCTCCGCGTCGGGCCGCGCCGAGACCTCCGCGCCGTCCATGATGTTGATGTAGCGCGTTCGGAGCTCGGTTTCCGTGAGGGGACCGGGGATGTCGGCCACCAGCTGGCCCCGGCGTAGAAGCACGAAGCGATCGCACAGTCGTGCCGCTCGGCTGAGCTCATGGGTGACCATCCAAACCATCCCACCCTCGCTCTGGCGCTCCCGCACCAGGGCTTCGATTCCCTGGGCTGATCGCTGATCGAGACCCGTGAACGGTTCATCCAGCAGCAAGAGCGATGGCTCTGTCATCAAAGCACGGGCGATGGAGAGTCGCTGTCGCATTCCACGCGAATAGGTCTTTGCGGGCCGGTCCGCGACCTCGGCGAGTTCCACTCGTTCGAGCCATGCAGCCGCGTGCCGGAGCGACAGACCTCGGCAGCGCGCCACCAGTTCCAGATTCTCCCGTCCGGTCAGGTCTTCGTACGTCATGCTCTCGTGGGAGAGGAGCGCGACCTGGCCGCGGGCAGAGTGGAGTTGATCGGAAGGGAGCGTGCCCCATCGGACTTCGCCTCGGGTGGGCCGCACGAGGGTTGAAAGCAGCCAAAGCAGCGTTGTTTTCCCGGCGCCGTTGGGACCGAGTAGACCCAGCGAGGTCCCCGGCTCGCACCGGAGGCTCACGTTCCAAAGCGCGCGATGCCGGCCGTACACCTTGCATGCGCTCCGCACTTCGACTCCCGCTAAGGGCATGTTACCGCTTTTCATGGGACCGGGGATCCGACTGGATCGCCTCGGCGAGACGCGCGAGCAGTTCTTTTCTGCGCCTACGAACTTCTCGTGCCGGAAGCTCCGGTGCCTCCGCTTCCAGCAGGCGCAGGGCTTCCAAGATCGGTTCGGGTCGATCCGAGACGTGGAGCGGCGCTGGAGCTGGCGCCTGTGTCTGTCGAAGCGCAGCGATCGCAGTCATCACCACCAACACGAGGCTCAGGCCCACCGCGGCATACGGTGGCCAAGTCGGCCGACTCGGAAGGCCGGTCAAACGGAGAAGAAAGTTTCCTCCCGCGAACGGGGCCGGCACGTCGATGAGCCGGTAGCTCAGGCCGGCCGAGTCTCGGACCTGTTCGTCCCCGGGGCGTGAAGTCGAGTAAGCGAGGCCTGGTAGGTTCGGGAAGGCCAAGCGGATGCCTTCGACGGGAACGCTCGGGGCCTGCCATTCCAAGGTCCGGCGGTCCCCATCCCTCGGAAGGCGATAACGAACCACGACGTCCTGCCGTCCCGGAGTTTTCGCGCCCTCCGCCTTGATGCCTTCCTCCGGGTCGTATCGCCAGCCTTCGGTGACCGTCTCGGCTCGTTCGGCGCCTTTCGCCAGCCGGATGCGAATCGCTTCGGCTTCCGCCGAGGAATTGAAACGAAGGTCCCAGGTCTCTTGGACCCTGAGGATGCTTTCATCCACCTCCATCACGATCACCGCCCGCGCATCGGCACCGACCAGGGTCAGGGCGGCAAAGAGGAACACGCTCATGCGACCACCTGGCTGGATGTGGAATGGGCGTCTTCCGATTTCGAGGCCTCAAAGGATCGACCGCAGCCGGCGCAATAGCGGTCTCCGGAAGAGGCGGGCCGACCGCAACTCTCACATGCGCCGCCAACGAGACGCGTCGGGCTGAATTCGAAGCACCTCGGGTCAGCGTCCCACTTCAGCGCTTTCGCCGCCAACCGCAGAGCCGACGCTTCCGCCCGTTCTTCTCGCCGTCGAAGCTCTCGGATCAGGTGGAGGGCCCGTTCTTCGGCGGAGGCGCGCAGCTGCTCGACGTCTTTCTGGTCGATCTTTCCGGCCGCTGCGTCGGCCTCGATCTCCTTGATGGCCTGAAGCGCCAGGTCGCGCTCGTACCGGAGGCTGGCTCGTTCGTCCATGACCTCTCGAGACGTGACGGTCGGATCTCTGTGAACGGTGAACGCACGCCACGCGGTCGCCGCGACCAAGAGAGCCGACGCTGCACACAGCAGGAAGAAGACGGCTGGAGGGCCGCCCATGAGCCGCGCGATCACCGCTCCAGCCACGGCGACCCCCAACGCGACCTGCCAAATCGCGACGAACGAATGGAGTGGGCTCATCCGGTCAGGCCGAATGCCCAGAGGGACGACATGAGCCCAAAGACCAGGGATGCCGCGGCAGCCAAGGGTCGGACCGGCGCGAAGACCGAAACCCGCCCTTCGACCCGCTTCCGGTCGGGCCAGACCGCTACCCCAAAACCGAACATCAGGAAGGCACAGCCGAGCCATACATAGTTCACCAAGGGATTGATCTTGACCTGAAGAGCAGCCGACCGGGTCTGTGGGTCGAAGGAGCCCAGCACCAAATACAGGTCTTCGCTCAGGCCGGATAGCTTGTCCACTTCCGTGGTCACGGTATCCTCGGGCTTACGATAAAACCATTTCGCAGGCGACTTCTCGGCCAAGAGCTCTCCGGACGACCTACTCAAGATACTCAGATCGGCATTGACCAAGTTCTTCTGTCCGTCGTCCGCGAATCGCAACCCGTCGAAGCGGATTCGATAGCGTCCCACCTCGGTGGACTCGCCGGGCTTGAGCTGGACCTCTTCCGAAATCTGGTACGCGTTCCCCGCGAAGCCTACGAACATCAAGGCGATGCCAAAATGCACCACATAGCCGCCGTAACGACGCTTGGCTCGCTGGACCAAGGTCACCACTGCCAAGGGTGCCGACTCACGACTCTTCCGCATCCGGTGGCGTGCTCCCCGGTAGAACTCTTGACTGATGGTGGCGGCAACGAATCCGCTGAGGCCGAGGGTGACCAAAGACCACATCTCATCGAAGCCCTGGACGTAGAGGGCGACGGCCAGCAAGAGGCCGGCTACACTCGGAAAGGCAAATTGCTCGACCAGAGTGCGTCCGGTGGACTTGCGCCAGGACAAGAGCGGCCCGATGCCGGTGAGGAACAGGAGGACGACGCCGATCGGAATCATCCACACGTTGAAGAACGACGGACCAACGTTGACCTCTTGCCCGGTGAGGCCCTTGAACAACGAAGGGAACAGCGTAGCAAAGGTGACGAAGAACGCGGCGGCCAGCAGGATCCAGTTGTTGGCCAAGAATGCGAATTCGCGGCTGAGAACCGACTCCAGAGCTCGTTCCGGCCGGAGCTGCGGAAGTCGCCAGATCAAGAGCCCAAAGGAGATGACCGTGCACGCCACGATGAAGACGCCGAAATAGGCCCCGATATCCGATTGCGCGAACGCATGCACCGACTGCACGACGCCGGAGCGGGTCATCATCGTGCCCAGCATGGTCAGCAAGAAGGTGAGGATGATCAGGAGGAGATTCCAGGCCTTATACATGCCTCGCCGCTCCTGAACCTGAATACTGTGGATGAACGCAGTGCCGGTCAGCCACGGCATGAAGGCCGCGTTCTCCACTGGGTCCCACGCCCAGTAGCCTCCCCATCCGAGTTCCTCGTAGGCCCAGAGTCCGCCCAGTGTCAGGCCGACGGTCAGAAAGACCCAGGCCACGAGACACCACCTCCGCATGGCGCCAATCCATTCATAGTCCAAGCGACCATGGGCCAACGCGCCGATGGCGAAGCAGTACGGAATCGTCCAACCGATGTAGCCGAGGTAGAGGGTCGGCGGGTGGGTCACCATGTATGGGTTCTGCAGCAGCGGCTCGAGCCCGCGACCATCCGTGGGTGCCGGACCGATGTAGGTCTCGAATGGATTGGCCGCAAACACCATCGTGACGATGAAGAACAGGCACACCGCCATCAGACTCACGATGGTGTAGGGCAGGATCCCTCGATTCTTGTTGCGGTTCTGGTACACCGCGACCGCGCCCCAAGCCGACAGGACCCACGCCCAAAAGAGCAGCGAACCGTCCTGCCCCCCCCAAAACGAGGTCACCTTATAAAACAGCGGCATGGAACGGTCGCTGTAGTGATGGACATATTTGACCGAATAGTCTTCGGCCACGAATAGATAGATGAGCGCCATCGAGGCGCAGGCCAGAACGCCGAACAACATGTAGGTAGCGTTCTGAGCGCTCACTAGCCACCGGGGCGACCGGAGGCCCAAAACGGCGGCGCAAGCAGCAAAGGTCCCGACCACGATGGCCAGGAGGAGCATGATTTCACCAAATACAGGCATGACTTGGATCCTCAGTAGGTGCCGTCGTTTTTCTCGGCCGCCTCATATTTCGAAGGACACTTGGCGACGAGTTCTTGGCCGTGAAAGGTGCCATCGGCCGATAACTGACCGGTCACGATGACCTCCGCGTCGTCCTCGAAAGTATCGGGAACGATGCCGGTGAAGCGCACCGGGATGATGTGGTCCAGGAATTCGGGGTTCTTGGTCATACCGGGGATCGGTTTCACCTCGAAGTAGTAGTCCAAGGTACCGGGGCGCTGGGCGATGGAACCCGCCAGGACATGTCCTCCGAGCCGAACCCGACGATCTACGAACGCATCGGGGTCCGCCAGGATTTCGTCCGCGGGATGAAAGTAGGTCAGCGCGTCGGTCGCGAACAGAGAGTCGGCCAGCAGGTATCCGGCTGAGACAAGGATCACCGAGCCGAGCAAGATCTTTTTCACACCGGCGTTCATTGCGCGAGAGTCTGCCCGTCACCTTCCGGACTGCCAAGGAGATCCGGTGGTGCACGGCGTCGGTTCGACGCGACCCCACGTCCAGGGTGGTCTGTGCGCGCTGCAACCGGATTCCGGTGGTCACGCCGCCCCTTGCCGATGATCGGGGAACGGACCACCGTGCCGATGTGCAGGCCCGATTTCTGACCTCAGCTGCGCGGCCCGAACAATTCCCCCGTCCGGAGGCTCCAGAGTTCGCGTTCGTCGGTCGTTCCAACGTGGGCAAGAGTACGCTCCTCAACGCTCTTTGCGGGGCGAAGGTGGCGCGGGTCAGCAACACGCCCGGTCGAACTCAACTGGTGAACTTCTTTGATGTCCGCCTGCCCGCGCTGGCGCGTTTTGTGGATTTGCCTGGTTACGGTTTTGCGAAGGTTCCCCGCCGAATCGCCGAAGGGTTCGAAGCCCTCGTGATGGGCTACATCGGCGCCCAGCGACCGGTCGTCGCGGTGCTGGTCTTAGTGGATGCGCGCCGAGGCGTGATGGGTGACGACCAAGAGGTGCTTCAGTGGCTCCATGAGAGTGGGCACGAGCCCTGGTTGGTCATCACCAAAGCGGACAAGCTCTCCAAGGCTCAGCGTAGGCCGGTGCGCATTCGTGCCGCGAACGCGGTGGGCGTACCGCCTGACAGGGTGTTCCTAACGTCATCGACGCTGGGCGCTGGAATCGAGGAGCTTCGCGATCAGCTGGCCAACTCGATCGCCCGGTCTGCGTAGTACTCCGCGAAGAGCTGTCGGGCCTGTCGACGGGCCTTCTCGCGTTCCCGATTGCGACTGGGCTTGGGACTTTGGGCTACCTCCATTCTGCGGACCGACAGGTGCGTGTTCACGGCATCCAGCCAAGAGTTGAAGAACTGCTTCTGCGTCCCGTTCATGGAGGTACGTCACAGCAGGAACAGTGCCAAGACGCATCGCGGCGACCCGAGGCGCACACGGCCGACCAAGGAAAATGGATGTGTGTCGCCTGAACCTCAACTGTTGTCCAGACGCCACAATTCGCGTGCTCGCCTTCACGTGAAAGCGATCGCACCACGAAGAGGCGCTCGAGGCCTGCCATGAGGGGGTTCGAGGAAAAGATGACGCAGAAAGCCAAACGATTCAGGGGCTTTATCCGGTTGACGGGTCTTTCGGGCGGCCCTAGCGTCCCGCGGCCATGGACGTTTTCGCCGAATTGAGTCCAAAGAACTATGAACAGATCATCTTCTGCCATGACGGCCTGACCGGCCTGAAAGCGATCATTGCCATCCACGACACGACGCTCGGGCCGGCCCTGGGGGGCTGCCGGATGTGGCCTTATCCGAGCACGGCGGAGGCCGTGCGAGACGTGCTTCGCCTCGCGCGGGGCATGACGTTCAAGAGCGCAGCGGCCGGCCTCAACCTGGGTGGAGGCAAGGCAGTCATCATCGGAGACCCGAAACGAGACCGGTCGGAGAAGCTGTTTCGGTCCTTCGGTCGCTACATCGACGGGTTGGGGGGTCGCTACATCACGGCCGAAGATTCCGGAACAGATGTTCGCACCATGGAATGGGTTCGAATGGAGACCAACTGGGTCACGGGCATCAGTCGGGCGTTGGGCGGTTCGGGGGACCCATCCCCGGTCACCGCGTTCGGGACGTTTGCAGGGATCCGGGCATCGGCCAAGGTTCGGTGGGGCCGGGACAGCCTCGCAGGCAAGCGGGTTGCCATGCAGGGCGCAGGCGCCGTGGGCTACCATCTTTGCCGCTACCTGACCGAAGCGGGTGCAAAGGTGACCGTGTGTGATCTCTACGAAGAGAACCTGAAAGCGGTCGTCGACGAGTTCGGCGTGGAGGTCGTGCCGACGCATGCGATCTTCGACGTTTCCGCTGACATCTTGGCCCCATGCGCACTCGGCGGAGTCATCAACGACGACACGGTGAAGAAACTCAAAGTTGAGATTGTCGCCGGCCCGGCCAACAACATCCTCGATGATCAGGATCGGCACGGTGCCGCACTGGAGACCAAAAACATTCTCTATGCTCCCGACTACGTCATCAACTCGGGAGGCCTCATCAATGTGGCCAACGAACTCGAGGGCTACAATCAAGAGCGAGCACTCAAACAAGCGGAGGGCATCTACGACATCATGCTCAATGTGTTTCGGATAGCGGCCGAACGAAAGATTCCGACCTTTCGAGCCGCAGATGAACTCGCGCTGGACCGGATTCGGTCCATAGGTCAGGTGAAGAGCATCTACTCAGCGTCCACCAACCAAAGACCACCGCGAAGGTTGGCTGGCATCAGTTGAGGTCAATCCCCGTCAAGGAGCGTCGGGCAAGACGCCTTTCGGTTCTCCCGGTCTTCGGTCCATGCGAGGTGGTTTGTCCGGCAACATCCTAGTGTTGGCGATGGTCTTGAACAACTGCGCGGCCTTGGTAGCGGTCCGTTCTTGGGACGCGTAGTCCACGCGAAACAGCCCGAACCTGGGCTCGAAAGCATCGAGCCACTCGAAGTTGTCCAAGAGCGACCAGTGCAGGTAGCCGCGTATGTCTACTCCTCGGCGACGTGCTTCCAGAACCGACTGCAGGTGGTCATAAAGATACCGGGCTCGTCGGGTGTCGTCACGGTCGTCTAGGCCATTCTCCGTCACCACCAAGGGGACGTCGTAGCGGCTCATGTCCAGCAGCATCGAGAGAAGGCCTCGCGGATGAATCTCCCAACCGAGGTCGGTCACGCCTTGGCCTTCGCGGTCGTCGTAGAACGCCCAGATGCGATGCTTTCCCATTCGCCTGAAAGGATCGAAGCGGATGTGAATTCTGGAATAGTAGTTGATTCCAAGAAAGTCGAGGCTGCCTCGAGCCTCGGGGATCTCATGCTTGTACGTGTTGCCGGGAAGGATCCCCACCGACAGATGCCCATGCGTCAGAACCTCCGGAATTGCATGGTTGTAGAAGTGGTGTACGGCATGGGTGATCCAACGGTCGGTAGGGGAAGCGGACCGATCCGGCGCGAAACGAACGACGTTGTGCGCGATTCCGCAGCGAGCGTCGGGAGCGTAGGCGCGAATGATGTGGCGAGCTCGGACGTACGCACGCATCAGATTGGCGGCGGCCAACGCCAGGAAGCGGAGGTTCTTGATGCCCGGGGGGATCACACCCACGCCATACGCGCCCAAGAGCCAAACCATCGGTTCATTCACCACCGTGAAGAATTGGCATCGCTCCTCGAGGGCCTGCATCATGCGTCGGACGAAAAGAGCGAATCGGTCCGGAGCTCCTTGATCGGCGTGCCAAGGGCAAGTCGTGTGAAACCAAGGGGGATGGGTGAAGTGCAAGAACGTGA
This sequence comes from Myxococcota bacterium, assembly GCA_050331295.1. Taxonomy (GTDB): domain Bacteria; phylum Myxococcota; class Kuafuiibacteriia; order Kuafuiibacteriales; family Kuafuiibacteriaceae; genus Kuafuiihalomonas. The sequence goes on from JBHJGZ010000004.1 coordinate 420,325, forward strand.
TGATCGGACGGATCTTTCGGCGCACCAGGTCTTCCGTCATCCTCACGTATCTTTGGATCGCGACCTCGTCGAATCGTCCCGGGCTCGGTTCGACTCGCGCCCACTCGATACTGAAGCGATAGGCGTCGGCCCCAATTTCTTCCAGGCGGTCGAAGTCCTCGACGAACCGCTCCCAATGTTGGGTGGCCGGACCGCACCGGGCGTGGGAATCGTGAAGTCGACCCTGGCGCTCCCATTCCGCCCAGTCGTTTTCGATGCCGCCTTCGATTTGATAGGCGCTGGTAGCGCAGCCGAAGAAGAAGTCGTCCGGCAGCACCCCGACCGGAGTGCGATACATCGACGTCAGCTAGGCGGGATCTCTGACTCGGGTCCCTTGGCTGGAGCGAGCTTGGGGGGGAAGCGTTCTGGTGGCCGTTCCAGGGCGATGTCGAGGACCTCGTCCACCCGCTTCACGAAGTGAAACTGGAGTTGCTCTTGAATGTCTTTCGGCACCTCGAACAGGTCCTTCTTGTTTCGCTCAGGTAGGATGACTTCCTTCACCCCGGATCGAAGGGCGGCCAGGACCTTTTCCTTGATACCACCGACCGGGAGAACGGTTCCTCGAAGGGTGATTTCGCCGGTCATGGCGACATCGCTTCGCACCTTGATTTGGGTGACCAGCGAGGTCAGAGCGCACACCATCGTCACTCCGGCGGAGGGGCCGTCCTTGGGAATGGAACCAGCCGGAACGTGGACATGAATGTCTGCCTTCTCCCAGAAGTTGTCGGCGAGCCCAAACTCGGGTGAACGGGTGCGAAGATAACTCTGCGCCGCCTGGGCCGACTCCTTCATCACGTTACCCAGCTGGCCGGTGAGAGTCAGGCCGCCTTTGCCGCCCATCCGGGTCGCTTCGATGAACAGAATATCCCCTCCTGCCGCTGTCCAGGCCAGGCCCGTGGCGACGCCGGGCATGTCGGTTCGCTGGGCCATTTCGTTATAGAACTTCTCGGGTCCCAGGTAGTCCGTGAGGCTGTCCTTCGCGACCACCGTCAGTTCGCTGCGGCCCTCGGCGACGTGGACGGCAACGCCCCTGACCACCGACGTGATGGTGCGTTCGAGGTTTCGGACGCCGGCTTCCCGAGTGTAGTCCACGATGACGCTGTTGAGGGCCTCGTCTTCAATCTTGATGTGTTCGTCGGTCAGGCCATGGTTTTCAAGGACCTTCGGGAGCAGATGCTCGAGAGCGATGTGTTTCTTCTCTTCGTGCGTGTAGCCCGGGATGTCCAACACCTCCATCCGGTCCTTGAGCGCGGGAGGGATGGGGTCGAGCTGGTTGGCGGTGGCGATGAAGAGGACTTTGGAGAGGTCGAACGGCACTTCCAGGTAATGATCCGAGAAGCTGTGGTTCTGCTCGGGGTCGAGGACCTCCAACAAAGCTGATGCTGGGTCCCCGCGAAAGTCGTAGGAAAGCTTGTCGATCTCGTCCAGCACGACCACCGGGTTTTGGGTTCCCGCCTTTTTCAGGCCCTGAATGATCCGGCCCGGCAACGCCCCGACGTAGGTTCTTCGGTGTCCGCGTATCTCGGCCTCGTCGCGTACACCACCCAAAGAGATTCGGTGGAATTTCCTCCCCAACGTCTCAGCGATGGACGCACCGAGTGAGGTCTTACCAACTCCCGGAGGACCGACCATGCAAAGGATCGGACCCTTCATGTCGTCTTTCAGCTTCCGGACCGCGAGGTACTCGATGATGCGCTTCTTGACCTTCTCGAGGCCGTAATGCCGGGCGTCCAACAGCTTTCGGGCCTCTTGAATGTCCAGCGTATCCCTCGTGCTTCGTGCCCACGGTAGGTCGGCGAACCATTCGAGGTAGGTTCTCCCGACGGTATACTCGGAAGAGCTGCTGGGCATCTGTCGAAGGCGTCGGATTTCCTTGCGCGCCACCTTCTCCGCCTCCGGTGGAAGGTTCGCGTTCTTCAGCTTCTGCTCGAGTTCGTCGAGGTCACCTTCGGTTCCGTCTGCCTCTCCCAGCTCTTCCTTGATGGCCTTCAGCTGTTGGCGCAGGTAATACTCCCGCTGGGTCTTGTTCATCTCTCCCTTCACCTGGGAGTCGATTTTGTTGGAGAGCTTCAAGACCTCGAGTTTTCGGTGCAGGAGCTCCAGCACGTTCTCGAGGCGCTGCGAGACCTCGACCAGGTTGAGGACCTCCATCTTCTCTTCCACCGACACGTCCATGTTGGCGGCAATGAGATCAGCCAGATGACCGGGGTCATCGATCCCTTCCACGAACTGAGCGGCTCCGGAGGGGATCTCGGGCATCAATCCGACGACCTCGCGTGCCGCCTTTTTCACGTTCATGACCAGGGCTTCGATCTTGAGGGGGTCGGCGTTGATGTCTTGCACCTCGACCACTCGGGCACGCAGGTAGGGCGAAGTTTGGGTGAGGCCCAGGACGCGGAAGCGCTTGATGCCCTGGAGAACGAGATGAAAGCCTTCCTCGCCGGCTTTGAGAGCCTTCACGATGCGCCCGGTGGTGCCCATCGCATACAAGTCGTCGGCTCCCGGATCGTCGACGGACCCGTCTTTTTGGGCCACGATGCCGATGGGTTCTTGAGAGTCTTCTACGGCCTTCACCATCGCCAGCGTCTTGGGACGTCCAACCGAAATCGGCATGATGCTCCCCGGAAAGAAAACCGAGTTTCGGAGGGGTAGGATGGGTATTTCGAGACCTTGGCCGTCGCCGCTTTTACCTTCGGGCACGTTGAACTCCTCGTTTCACCCGCTCTGCTTCGGAAACGCGCGGCGGGATGCGTGTCGTTCCCGTGTAGACACTCCAGGGCTCGCCGTCTACTCCAGCCGGGGCTTCCGTTCCGATCGGGTCAAAAAAGTGAAAAGCGGACCCGATACAGCCGCCTTCAGTTCGATCGGGGCAGGGTGTTGCCGAACAACTCTTGCTCGCTCCGGGTGGTTCCATCCCGCTCGAGCTCCCGCTTACGCTGGCGGCCCGACGAACGAGCTTTGTTGAGGCGACGATTGTTCGTCTTCTTCGAGTTCGATGCCATCAAGCGCCTCGCTGGGCCGACGTTCCTGCCTGAACCGTTCGTGAACGTCAATCAGAAGGAGGATCGACCGAAGACATCGGTCCTTGGCGACGGCGGCCGACCGGTGCAGATTCGCTCCCGCATGGACTCGGCCAAGAAGGGCAAGACCACGAACTGGGTCGAATTCGACTGCCCGGAATGCACCGCACACAATCCGTGGGACGACGGATTCACCGTGGGTGACGAGCTCTTTTGTGGTTGGTGTGGTGTTCGGCTCCAGGTGCGGAGAGCGGGACAAGAAGGGGACCGCTATCGTTTGGTGATCGACTGAAAGGGTCGCTTCATGCGGCGAGGATGCGGGCCCAGTCGGTGTCTTGGATGCCCAACAGGGCTTCGACCACCATGGGATCGAACTGGCCCCCGGCGTCGAACGCGAGGCTTTCCCGCGCGTCACCCATCCGGTCCGGTGCCTCCGATGCGAGGCGCAAAAAGGCCAGTGCGACCCGGAGGATGCGGGCTTCGAGGCAGATTTCGGCTCCTCGCAGGCCCTCCGGGTAGCCCATGCCGTCGAATCGCTCGTCCTGTTCCTGAACCATGCGCGTGACCCGTTCGAGCCCAGGCATGCCTGCGAATAGCGCAGCACCTACATCGGCGTAGGCGGCGCCAATGGTCATGGTTTCACCGCAGCTTCCGCCCGGGAACAGGCGCCCCAGGTCGTGGGCCAATGCACCCAATTCCAGCTCGTCAAGGTGTGTCCGGTCCAACCCCAAGATTTCGCCCAGAAAACGGCACAGCCGCGCGCGGCACCGTGCCTCCGGGTTTCGCCCCTCCCAAGCTTCGAGCCGGAGGGCGAGGGCTTCAAGGAACGGACGAAGCATCGGAACGTGGTCCAGGTCGCCCGTAGCCCGGTCGTTTTGGGGCCCGGCCCACGTGCGGTGTGCCGTCAGGTAGGCCCGGTTCAGTCCGAGCCGGAGCGCCTCCCTCAGAGTCTGGGAGCTCCATGGTTTCTTCAAGGCTCGGTGGACCCGTCCCCGATTGATCGCGTCCAGGGCGTCGTCGACGCCGAGGGCCCCCGAAACCAGGACCCGCGTGATCCAAGGGTATCTTCCGGCGACCATCTCCAGCAGGTCGAGACCGCTTCCCCCTTCCAGGTGAAGGTCCACCACCAAGACCCCGACGTCGAAGGGTCGATCTTCCAAGAATTGCAGAGCCTCGGCCGCTGTGGCCACCGCATCGACGTCGAGTCCCCATGAGCCGCTGAGCCGGCGGAAGCTGCTTCGGACCGGGGCTTCGTCATCTACGAAGAGGATTCGATCGAGACGCGGCTGAACCGGCGGAGACAGCACAAAAAACACATTCGGCCGTTCTTCTCCGGGTTTAAGATGGGAGAGTTGTGCCGGCCGGTCAGTCCGAAAGCGCGGATTCTTCCCGGGTCGACTCTTTGTCGTCCAGGCCAATGCATACGATGGTCGTGTCGTCGAATTGAGGCGCGTCGCCGACATGGTCCATGCAGTCACGAACCGCACGGGCCAAAACGGCGTCGGCGTGGGAGTGCCCGCGGCCCAGTGAGTCCACCAAGCGCTCGACGCCAAACATCTTGCGAGCAGGGTTCATCGCTTCCACCAGACCGTCGGTGTACAACAGGACGGCGTCTCCGACCTCGAGTTCCACCGATGCTTCGGAGTACTCAGAGTCCGCCATCACACCTAGCGGCAAGCCGGCCGCGTCTTCGAGCTGGGTTACGGCGCCCTCGGCTCGCTTGCGGAGGAGCGGGGGCATGTGTCCGGCGTTGGACCACGTCAACGTGCGTTCGATTCCGTCGAGCACACCGTAGGCCAGAGTGACGAAGATGTCGTCCTGTCCGGTCTCGATCACCATCTGATTGAGGCGTTCCAGAACGCGTCGCGGGGCCCGCTCCGACAACGCATAGTATCGGAGGTCTCGGGTCAGCCTCGCCATGTACAGCGCGGCACTCACGCCCTTTCCGGAGACGTCGCCCACGACAACGCCCAGACGCTGGTCATCCAGCCGAACGAAGTCGTAGAAGTCGCCTCCCACCTCGTACGCAGGATCATAGCGGGCGCAGAACGTGTAACCGGCCACCGAAGGGATCTTGCGAGGAAGAAAACTCTGCTGGATCCGCTCGGCCAGATGAAGGTCGCGTTCGAGACGTTCTCGCTTCATCAACTCCGAATGCAAGCGGGCGTTCCCAAGGGCCACGGCCGCCTGCCGGGAGATGCCGGAAAGAAGATCGAGATCCGGAACCTGAAAGGCCGCGATCCCGGGACTGTCGATATAGATGATGCCGAGTGTCTCGTTCCTCCACACCAGGGGGGATGCCATCATGGCGCGGATACCGATGTTGGCGACGGAGCGACCTTGTTTGAAGCGCTGGTCTTCCGAAGCGTCATGGGAAAGCACGGCCTGCTGTCGGGTGAACACTTGTTGAACGATGGTCCTGGAGACCGTGACCTCACCGAGGTCGCTTTCCCTTCGACGCTTTACGGCCTTGGGGAGGAGCCGGTCTCCATCATCCTCTCGAAGGAGCACGATTCCGCGATCCGCGTTCGGGAAGACATCGAATACCTTGTTCAGAATCTCGGGCAGGAGGTCGTCCACGTCGAGGATGCTGGAGATGGCCTCGGACACCGCGTAAACCGTGTTGAGCCGAGACGCCAATCGCACCACTTCCTTGGGGCTCGAGCCCTCGGCGTGGATCATCGGGTTTCGAGCGTCCACCGTGGTGATGATTCGAGGCACGCCTTCCTGCGGGCCTGTCATCGTGACCGAATCGCTCGGGTTCTCGACCTCCTCGAAGCGAAAGCGCGCTGCCGAAACACCGATGACGTCCGAGTGGCTCAGGAACCGACGTGTGACGGCTTCTCCATTGACGAAGGTTCCGTTTCCGCTGCCGAGATCTTCGATCATGTAGCGGTCGTCGACTTTCGTGATGCGGGCATGCCGGCGTGACACCGTGAGGTCCCGTATGTGGATCTGGCAGTCGAGTGCGCGACCGAGGACGCAGACGTCTTTCAGAGCATAGAGCGCGCCCGAGTTGGGTCCTTCGGTTTCACGAAGTCGTCCGACCATCGCTGCGGCCTCGGCACTCACGGGCCCCCGGAGTCGGGGTTCACGTCTTCGACCTCGAGGTCGCCCGTCGCTGCGGAGTCGACCGTCGGATACACCTTGAACGCACGGTCGAGGCGGAGCAGTTGGAAGATCTCCTTGGGTTGTCCCCCAAGCCCTGCGATCCGCACTTCACCGCGAAGTCCCAAGCCTCGCTTCATCAGTGAAACGATGGAGCCGACCCCAGAACTGTCGATGAACTCCAAACGGGAGAGGTCGAAGATGATTCGCGGCTCTGGCCCCTGGCTGAGCAGTCGGTCCACGTCGCGCTTGAGAGTGGGCGCGGTGAGCGCGTCGAGGTTTCCTTGAAGCTGCACGCACCAAAAGTCCTCTCGTTGGTCGTGCTGAATGTCGAGGGTGCCTGATGCCGTCAAGATGCGTCCTCATTGGGCACCGAAAGTGCCTTCGTCATGTGTAGTACGTTCCGGCCGGATTCGGCCTCGTAGTGCACCTCGTCCATGAATTTCCGGATGATGAACAACCCCAGGCCTCCCTCGGGAAGAGAGTCCAGGTCGGGCTCTCGCACGTCGTCCAGACGGAAGGTACGACCGTAGTCGCTGATCCGCATGACGAAGTCGTCGTCCCCCACGTGCAGTTCTACCTCGACCGGACCTGGTTCGAGGCCTCGGTACGCATGAACGACGGCGTTGTTGAATGCTTCAACGAAGGCCGAGACCAGCTGATGGCCGCTTTCCTGGGTCAGCATCGAGCGCTTGGTGAGCTGATCACAGATGTACGTCAGGAATCCGCGGACTGCGTCGCGATACTCGAGGCGGGCCGGTAACTCGAAGCGAAAATGCTCCCCCCCCTCGGCCATGCCCCCACTCAACACCGGGGCACCGCGCCACGCAAGCTGCTCAAGGCCGCAACGCCAGTTTGAACGTCGCTCGACCCTCGCCCTCCGGATATGCAAACTGAACGGAGCGGGCGGCTTCCGTCAGACAGGCCGAAAGGTCCGGATCCTGAAAGGTATTTGTGAGAGCCAGTGCATCCCGGACCCGGGCTGAACCTCCGGTCGCGGTCAGTGTCAGCTCCAGCTGAACCACACCGTCCAGGTCCACGCTGGGCTCGAAACACTCCGAGGCGACGTCGGTCACCTGGCGCTGAGCCTCCTGGACCACCTTGAGGGGCAGCCCTGGCAAGACCTGCTCGTCGAGCTGCTCGACCCAAGCGGTTGGTGCGCCGTCTGCCGCCGCCGTCGGAACCACCGATTCGCCCGGACACGGCGGAGGTGCGGGGCAGATCGGGCATTGAAGATGCGCCGTCGGAGCCGATGCGCTCGGATGGGGTCGAATGGGTTCGTGGGGTTCTCCGTAAAGGGCGCGGGTGGCGGCGACCCCGCCACCGAATCCCAAGACCAGGCAGAGGCTGCACGCAAAGAAGAGTCGCGCGACGTCCATCCCCACGGCTCATCATAAACCAGTCGCCGGGCGGAGCCATGCCTTTGCGGAGTTGACCCGTCTACGGCGGCGCGATCAGTTCGGCCGGTGGTCACGGCGTGGGTGATGGGGGCTTACTTGGTCTCGAGCCCCTTCGCAGTGGTCGTGACGTCGCCGGAATCGTGGGTCGAGGTAAGGACCGCGGACCGTATTGCGGTCCATTTGGCGGAGCTTTCCATACCCCTGGTGGCTCCGCGGTCTGTCACCGGGCAGACCGAGCATCTGCAGTCAGTCAGGGTTCGGGTCCTCCTCGAAGATGAAGAGGTGCGGGAGCGCACTCCGATCCGCGTCGAGGCGACGATAGGTCCCGACCATGTGTTTCGAAAAGGACGCGCCGATCAGCTCGACGAGACGGCGGTGGCCGTGGCCGCCGCACTCGCGGCAGCGCTGGGCCGGTACCACGAAGGCGTCGAGAACCTGATTCAAAAGCAGCCGTGGCCTCTCCATCGATTGTTGGGCAAAGCGCGGTCGCTGGAACTCCAGGGACGCTGGCTTCAGGCTCGGTTGATGTTCGAGCGCGCGGCTCGACTCGGCGACGAGGTATGGGTCGAAGCTGCGGCGGGAAGGGCCCGATGTTCTTCCCTGGCTTCGAGAAGCCGTTACGAGGAGCTCGCCCGCGCTGCGGCCACCCAGGCACGGGTGGCCGAACGGAACGGCGACATCGCGGGGGCGCGTGCGGCCTGGATTTCTTACCTCAAATTCACGCCCCAGAGAGGTCGAGCGGCGGAATTATGGATTCCGACGGATGACCTCCGATTCGTCGGTGCGACCGCCGAAGCGGTGTATGCATCGACTCCGAACGCCGTGACCCGCTTGGCTTGGGACCCGATGCCTGGTGTCGAGCAAGGCGATGGCCACCTGCGCGCGGTGGGTCCCGGCTTTCTGATGATCGAAGACGAGGTGGGCCTGGGCCGCCGAGACGAACTTTCCGCTTCGCCTCGATGGCGAGCTGACGGAGTGAATGGCCAGGTCGTGGTCGAAGGTGGCCAGGTCGGCATTTTCGGCCCGCAAGAGATCCGGTGGCTCGACCCTGCCCAGGGACGGAACCGCTCGACCGCGCGGTTCTCCCAAATCATTGCAGTGGGTTCTCGAGGTGCTTTCGTTCGAGAAGAGGAGGCTTTGGCCTTGGTCCGGCCCGGCCAATCGGTTCCGGCGTGGATTCGTCGTGGGCCGCATCGGCCTCGGGGTGGCGCCGTGACGGAAGAGCGGGTGCTGGCGCTGATCGCAGACTCCTTGCGCATCATGCGAAGCCGGGACGGCGAGACGGTGGCCGAACTCGAGGTCGAGCCTTCGCTGGAATTGATGCACGCAGACGGGAGATTTGCGGTGCTCGGGCACGACCGTATCGTCGTCGTCGTCGACATCTTGAAGGGGAGGGAGGTGCGCAGGTTGATCGGACCCGGGCGATTGGTGGGGGCCGATGGCCGCTCCAGCGGCGTCTTACTGGCGTTTGCGTCGGGAGATCTCTTCCTCCTGAACGACGAAGGTCAGGTTGCCTGGCGAGAGCGCATCCTGGTCCAGCTTTCGGACGTCTTCTCATCGCCGCTCCATCCAGGCCTGCTCCTGGCGATCTCTGCCGCGGGGATCCATGTGCTCGTAGACCCGGGCCGTGAGCAGGCCACGTTTGGAACGGCGGTTCTGGAACTCGGTCGCCTGGCGCTGCTCGACGACGAGCCAACCGAAGCGCTTCGGCTGTTCGAATGGGGAGCTCGGTCCGCGTTTGGCTTGGCAGCGGCGAGCGAGCGGTTACGGCGCGAACTGCTCCCGGATGGGCCTGCCAAGCAATACGCGGAAGAACGCATCTCGAGCGCTGAACAGCTCGCCGTTCCGTTGCTGCCTTATGCGCGTCTCGGGACCGGTACCGCGAAAGCTCGGTCGGAACCGGCGGCGTCAGATGCTCCTGTGGACCCTTGAGACCGAACGGGTTCAGCGCACCCGCACGCTCGCCGTGGCTTCGTTCTCCGCAGCGTCGATGACCCGTACGGCGACCACCTTGGGAAGGGGCTCGCCGGTCAATGTTTCTCGAAACGTCTCTTCTCGAAAATCGACCATCCCGTCTTTGGCCGCGAGCATGACCCACGGTCCACCATCCACGGATACCTGCGCGTGGGCCAGGGGACTGAAGCTGTCCCGAGCCTTGGCTTCGATGAGGATCTCGTCATGGCTTCGCCGGCTCGCCTTGAGAGAGACGAATTCGGGCGCTCCATTGTCCACCAGGAACGGTTCGGAGATAGCGGTCGATGTCAGGCTTTCTTGCGGTGCGTTCGACGGTCGGTCGGAGGCTTCGACCCGTATCACGTAGCGGCCGTCTTCGAACGCGCGACCATCGAAGCTCAGATAGGGGACATCGAGCTCTTCCGCGAGCAGAACCCAAGGGTCGTCGCCGGACGCCGGTCGAATCTCCACCTTGAAGAGGAGGTCGTCGCCGTTCGTGTCGGTCGCATGCCATGCCATCGACTGGAAGCCGGGCTCGCGGCTTTGACGGACGCGTTGACGCCCCTCGTTTTCCTGGCGCCGCGGTCTCAGCTCGTCCAGGGAGCTTCGCGAAAGGGTAATCGTCTTGTCGCGGTCTTCGTCGACGGGAAGGCGCTCCATGACGATGCCTCGGTCGAGCTCGAACACCTCGACGAGTCTCGGCGCTTCATTGAGCCGGGTGACGGATGCGTGGAGAGAACGAACGACAGGGGGGGACTTGTCGCCCGACAACGAAGCTTCGAACTGCGCATAGCGACCTCGAGCGACCCGCACTGGACAGCCTTCGGTCTTGCGGCACGGGTCGGACCAAGGAGTCCATGTGTCGTCGACTTCTTCGGTGTTGCCGGTTCGCAGCCGAAGGCTCACCGAGCTTCCTCGGGGGACATCCGCGTCGAACCAGATGCGCCCGACACGGCCTACCCGCTGAAAGTCCTGCTCGCTCGACCGATAAATGGAAGTCTTGGGCGGCTTGGTGGTGCGACGCAAGACTCGACCCATGGGGGCGGTGCCCAGGAGTGCTCGAGCGCCGTCGATGAAGACATCGGAGATGAGGGGGGCGTCGACCCGAGCGAGGAGCCGGACTTCTCCGTCCGAGTTAACGGCGTAAAGCCGGGCTTTCTTCGAAGGCGCGGTACCGGTGGCGATCAGCGCTTCTTCCTCGTGAAGAGCAACCGAGAGGGCTCCCTCTTGTTGACTTCGCCAAAGAACCCGAACCGCGCCCGAAGGGGAAATGGCCACCAGTTCGCTTCCCTTGAAAGGCGCCTTGTCTTCATCCTTTTCGTTGGAGATCTCGGGAATGAACGCGAAGGGAGGAAGCCCAGCTTTGCGTTTGGCGCTCACGAAGCTCGCCAGTACTTCGCCCGACGGCGAGACCGCGACCGATGTGCCCTCCTCCAGGGGGGAGTCGTAGAGTGCGCGTACCGACCCATTCGACCACCGATATACGATGCCGAGTTCGCCACCGACGAACACGATGTCTTCGCCGGTTTCGCACAACGCTCGAATGTGTACCTCTTGCGAAGAGTAGATGGGCTCGACACGGTCGTCTTCGATTCTGATCACGCGACCCGGGGCACCTGTCGCTGCGAGAACGCCATCCTCAGAATCGGTAAGGTCCCACACATACTCCACTGCAAGGTCGGCCAGTTGCTCCGGTGAGCCTTTTTCTACTCGAACGACCATGCCTGAGGGGGATGCTCCAGCCAATACGCCGTTCTTCGTGGCGGTCAATGCCGTGACTGCGCCCTCGATTTCGGGGACCGGCTCGAGTTTCTCGTCCATCCAGAACAGGCCTTCGGTGGTGCCGACATAGAGGTGCCCATCACCGCCTCGGACCAGTCGGGTCACACCGGTAGGGACCGCTTCGAGCACTGGTTCCAGCTCGGTGCCCGGCACCACGTAGCCGGTGGCGGTGAGACCGGCACTGACCGGGTCGCCCTCGAAGATCTCCTCGGGACCCTGCAATCGGAGTTCCCGGGTCGGTTCGGCGTGGGACGGCGAAGGCGTCCCGAAAGAGGCGACGGCAGAAAGCAACAACCACCGAGGCCGCGAAAACAAGACTGTGGACATCAGCGAAAAGCGCTCCTGCAATTGACGTTGAGTTTGAAGGAACCACGCACCACACCATCGAATGGGACGGAGGTCTCGGGTCCCGAAGCGTCTCCCAGACGACGCGATGTCTGGTCGGCCGTCAAGAAAGCCTGCATAGAGGGTGGCGCAAACGGAAAACTCTGGCCGGGAATCGACACGCCGGGCGTCTTGCGGAACACTTTCGCGTACAGGCGTCCTGATGTCTTCCGGTCCGCGAAGATGCCGAGCAGGTCGTCCAAGCTACGAGGGACCCTACGGCCGGCTTCACGTCGCTCGACCGCACTGGCCCCTCCCACGAAGACCTCCAGGTCACCACGAGCGTCTTCCGGTATCGCGACCTCCACCCGCTTTCGCACCGGGTCCCCACGGTAGGACAGGAGGTGAACGTCCAGACCCAGTGTGCCGCCGGGTTCGGCGTCCACCGACTCGGGGACCACGTTTTGAACCTCGAAGATCTCAACCCTCGGTCGAAGGGTGGCCTCGATATCGATGCTGGAGAAGTGGGCGGGCTCGAGGTCGTTCCGAGAGAGGATGCCCACGACGGAGCCGACATCGTTGGCAGCGAAGGCCGCGACCGGTGCTGGGGCGGGGAGGCTGAACCGTTCCTCGATGGTTACCGAACGGTCTGAAACGCGATACTCCGCCTTCAGGTCGATCGAACCCCCGGGCGCGCTGTCGATGCGGCCCGAGAGGGCGCTCAGCACCACCGATTCCGTCATCAAGGGGAGCCAAACCGGGTCGTCGACGATCTCGACCCGGGTGGTTTCGTCGGGTGCGCGACCCGGCTGGCGAACGGTGAGAGTGAGAGGCACGGTGGCAGCTCGACCGCCGAGCTTCCCGGCAATACCCGTCAGTCGGTCCTGCAGAACAACCCCGGCTTCCCGGGCGGGGACGAACTGCTTGTAGGAACCCGTTTCACTGGCCACCGTGTTCAGAATCGAAGCCGTGGCGAGCGGATAACCGACGTGGCCGAATCCGACGAAAGGGTGCCCAAAGGCCAAGACCTGATCTCCGTGCACATAGGTTACGGTCCCGAGGGCCGAGATCTTGATGTCACCCTTGACCAGCATCGCGGTCACCGGGCCTCCCGGCACGATGGCCAGGTCGGGAACGCCGCCGGGTGTTTTCGAATCGCCGGTCGCCGACATGCGCTCCGAGGGCGGGGCCGACGCGAGTTGATGCGCAAAACGGGAGGCGCCTCCGCCAGAGACGGGTCCGACCCCCGGCCAACCATCCAGGCGTTCGGCGAGCCATGCCGTCGCCTCCGGACGAAGACCATGCACGGAAAAGGGTGATCCGATGGGATGCGCTCCGTTCAGGCTCGTGACCGAGGGCAGCTCGAGTCCCGGGACCGGCGCTCGTCCACGGAGCTGATTCGGCGTCAGCCCCGACCGCGTCGACACCGAGCCCATGGGGGATGGACCGTCCGAGGCGTCGACCTCGGCCGCGGCCAGCATGCGACGGATGGGTGTGATGCCCGCGATGGGCTCTTTGGAAAACTGCCCGAAACGGTACCCGACTGCTCCAACCAGGCGGTCATCCACGAAGACGGGACTGCCGCTCATGCCCGAGATGACACCGGTGAACTCGATCCGGGGACCGTGCAGACGGGCGAGGATCACGTCTTCTCCGGGTCCCAAGAAGCCCTCCAGGATTCCCAGCACCTCGACTTCGAAGGTCTCGATGCGATCGCCCCGGAACACCGTATAGCCGACCCCCCGGTCTCCGACCTGGACTTCCGACAACTCGTAAATCCCGTCCGGATGCGTGGTCGGATAGGATGCTGAGGGTCCCAGCAGGGCGGCCATCGAAAAAAGCAGCGGCGTCGGCAGCACGGAACCGTCGCTATAGCGCACCAGATACGGAGAGCGAAGGAGAACTGCCGCCAGGGTTGACGGGATGGCCGGAACCGGTCATCGGCTCTCCATGCTGGAGATCAGGGCCCACATCACGGGAACCGTCTGGAAGATCGAGGTTTCGGTGGGCGACGAGGTGTCCGAAGGGGACGTGGTGGCGATCCTCGAGTCGATGAAGATGGAAATGCCGGTGGAGGCCGACGACGACGGGACGGTGCACTCCATCGCAGTGAACGAGGGTCAGCCGGTCTCGGAGGGTGAACTCCTTATGGTTTTGTCCTGACGTCCCCCAGTGGGCCGACCGCCGTACCGCCGTTCGACCTGGTGATGCCCCTCGAATCTTTGATATTCCCTGGGCGTGGCCGATCCGACCAAGCCGCCGCATCTCGTGCTTCGGCCGGACGGTCGGCTGGGCACGCCGGGCGCCCCTGGGGGACTGGATGCGGAGCCAGACAAGGACACGGGCGTTCCGAGCGAAGCATGGTCGGACGGTGCCGACGAGGAAGTCGATGCGGCGTTGGTGGGGCAGATCGACCTTCCGCGCGCGGAGACGACGGCGGCTCCCGTCGACCCGAGCCTCTACGACCCATTTTCGGACGACCACTCCGGGCTGTTCGCCATTCCTGCCCAGCTTCCAGCTCCGCACCGAATCCCCGAGATCCGTCTTCCCGCGTCCGTGTTGGTCGTGCATGAAGACGCCTCGGTCGGAGCAGGTTGGGCCGCTCGTCTCCGAGAACTCGGCTACGTCGCCCGACATCTTCGACCCCCCGATGCCGCCAGGTACCGAGGGCCGAGATTCGATGTTTCGCTCATCGATGTCCCTTCTGAACACGGACGGGAAGCCGTGCAGCGCTGCCTGGTGGAGTTGGCCCGACTGGAAGGGGCGTGGGTCGTCGCCGCCCATGCACCCATCCCGAGACCGGCCGGGGTCGAGCACGTCATCGTCAAGCCGTTGCTGTGGGGACCCACGGTGGCGGCTCTTGAGAATGCTCGAGAAGTGGACAGCCTCTCGGGTTCCGGACCAAGCCGAGCGCCGGTCCGAAGGGCCGCTCCGCGGGTGGAGCCGTTTCGTGAAGAAGAGCCGACGGAGCGCTTGGACGCCCCTCGAATTCAGGTGAACCCAACCAACGGCAACGGCTCAGGAGATCGAAAGATGAGCGAACTCGACGTGCTCGCGGGATCCGCTGCCCAGAACCTGGATGACCACGAGGAGCAGCAGCGTTTCATCCAGGCCTGCATCCGACAAGACGCCCTGCGATTCGCCATTCGCACCTACCGGGCTCTTCACGATGCCGCACCCGACGATCCGAGGCCAAAACACTACATGAAAAAGGTGGGAAGCCTGCTCGGCGCCTACTCCGGCCCGATGAATCGAGCTCCGAGTGAAGGGATGTCGCCGCGACTGAAAGGTATGCTCGTCGCGGTACTCGGATTGGGCGTGTTCATGCTGCTCATGGCATGGCTGGCGGCTTGAGCTCTGTTCCTTCGACTGAAGGACCGAGCGCTTCGAGCTGGTCCAAAGCCGACCGCACCTCACGGTCTCGAGGATCCAGCTGGATCGCCTTCTCCAGGAAAGACCTCGCTGCGTCCACGCGATCGAGTTCGAGCGCCGCCAAGCCGCACACCTGATGGCCCAGCGCACTGTTCGGTGCCACGTCGAGCACCCACCTACAGTTTGTCAGCGCTTCCTCGAACGCTCCTCGCTGAAACTGAAGCTGGGCCAGATTGGCTCGAACGGCACCCAGGTGGGGGCTGTGCTCCAGGGCTCTCTGCAGGGCCCACTCTGCCTCTTCCAGTCGCCCTTCGCGAAAGTAATTCTGGAAAGCGGTGATGAAGATGTTCTCAGGCGCCCAAGAATGGTGGAGGGCCGAAAACAGAACGACCTCGGCTTGCTCGGACGTCTTCTCGGCGTAGCTCAGGTATTTTTGCCGTTGCGCCGGATCATCGGTTCGGGCCGCCCGCTCCCGATAGATGGCGGCGGCGCGGGACAGAAGACTCCCGAGATTCTGGCGATAAAAGCTCTCTCCCGGATTGATTCGTATCGCCTTTTGCGTCTGCTGGATCTTGAAGGAAAGGGCACTACGCCGGTCAGGTGGCCGTGCACCGAAGGCGTGGTCGGCCGCATAGACGGTCCATGCCCGACTCAGTGTGAGCAAGCACAGGACGGCGAGGGCCAAGGCAACCGTTTGGGTCAGCGGACGGGGCCAATTCAATATCGGTCCGGTGGACTCAGTTCTTGTGCCCCTCGGCTTCGATTCCAGCGTCAGATTTCGACGTGGCCCGGGGACGCGAACGTAAAGGTTGGCCGCGGCGGCAAGGAGAAAGAAAAGGAATACTGAGCACGCGATGGAGTCAAAGCCTGCTATCGAATAAACAGTGTAGCTGAAGAATGACATGACAATGCCAAATGAAAGCATTCGTTCGTAGATTCCTCGAGAGCTGTCTCGGAATGCCGTAAAGGCTCGTATGAAGAGCTGAACCAACAGCCAGAGATAAGCTGCAAGCCCGACCAAACCAAGCGAAGCGAGCAGATAAAGATAATTATTGTGCGGGTTGTCGTGATTGGTCATGGGATCGAGAGCTTCGAGTCGCTTCGACTTGTGACTCATGAAAGCATATCGATAGGTCTCCACCCCGATGCCGAACGGCCACACTGCGAAGACCCGCCATGCGGGTTCGGGTGCGGTTTCGGCCTCGAGCTGTGAAAACGGCAAATCGAGCATGGACGGTTCGACCTTCTGAGCGTAGTCGGCGAAGTCCTTCTTCACCCGCTGGAGCGTTTCGTGATGGTCCACCAGGACTCGGGGGCTCTCACCCCACAGATACGGCCGAGTTCCCTGACCCTTCCCGAGCCTTTGCTTTTCGAGGCTGAACGCTTTCGGGATCGAGCGAAAGGTCCTGGCCACCACGCTGTCGGACAGCGCGATGTAGGTCACGAGACCCAGGCTCAGAACGCCGATGGTAGACCATGATACCGCCCGGATCAGGTTGCGCTTCTGGCGAAAGAGCTCCGGCAGCAGGACCGCGCCAGCCCCGAGGGCGATCAGGCTCGCCACCCATGCGCCTCGGGTCCTGGTGTGGAAAAGGCCCAACACGATGCCCACAAAACATGCCGCCAGGGCTCCGATCAGCAGTCCGTCCATCTGTCTTTGCTCCGACGGCCGAGCGAGCCGAACTCCTTCCGGACCCCAACTTCCGAGCCCCGCACAGGTGGTGACGAAGACGCCAGACGCCAGCAGACACCCCGTGTAGAGCCCCCAAGAAGGGGGCTGGGAAAAAAGGAGTGGGCTCAGCTGGAGCAGGAAGATGGGGATCGCGCCCAACGCCAGATGGAGCAGACCAATCATCGGAGACGGCTTCGAGGAGCCCTCCGAGACCGTCGGTCGACTCAAGTGGTACACGACCCCGGCGACCACCAAGAGGGCGCAGACGGGAAAGATGAGCGCGAGGGCGTTGCCGGCGAACGTCGCGTTGCCCAGCAGGGAATAGACCTTCGTTTTGGGCTCGGAAAAGAAGCCAAATGGGTCATGCCCGATTCCCTGGAGCCGGGCGTAGTGGCCGAGCACGCCGCCTAGGAAAGTCAAGAAGCCGAAACAGAAGACCGCCCCTCGGACGCCATGCGCGCAGCATGCAGTGGCCAGAAAAAGACCCGCGCACGCGAGGTATCCTTGAAAGCCAAATTGCCGTTCGTACACACCGTTGAAACTGGTCCAAGGATCGAGAGAAAGGACAGTCGACACACCGACGGTGGCCACCAAAGCGGTGAGGGGGAGCGCGAAGAGACGAGCCGCATCCCAACGGACTCCGCGAAAGAGCGCCAAAGCGATCCAGCCCAACAACGCGGACGAACCGCCTATCTTGAGTACCGTGGCCTTCGGGACATCGAAGATCCGATTCACGTCGAGTCGATAGAGGAAGGCCACACCGGCCACCGTCACCAGCACCACCCCGAGTAAGGCGATTTCAAAACCGTCGATGGACGAGGACCTGGGCTGGGAACCGCTTCGCTTGCGCGCCACTGCGGCCAGGTAAACGCCAGCGTTCAGCTCGTGTAAACGCCGTTTCGGCGCCTTCGTCGTGGACGATGCCGGTATCAGTTGATATCCGCGCCGCCTTCGCATGCTGGAAACGGTAGCCAGAGGTTTTCGCGCCGCACGGGACCGGCTCCGCGGAGGGACGGTCGATTCCGGGTCTGTGGGTGCGGCCCTCCGGGACATCCGACTCTCCCTGCTGGAGGCGGACGTCGACCTCGGTGTGGCCAAGAGCTTTCTCAAGTCGGTCGAGGCTCGAGCCAGCCAGGAGATTCTGCAGAGGGTTTCGCGCTTCGAGCACCGGGGCAAGACCGAGCGAATCACGCCGTATCACCGCTTCGTAGCCATCTGTCAGGAAGAACTCGAAGTGTTGATGGGAGGTGATGCGAAAGGCATTTCGTTTGCGCCTCTCGGGGTCACCGCCATCATGATGGTCGGGCTCCAAGGCGCCGGAAAAACGACGACGACCGCCAAGCTGGCGCGACACCTGGTCGAGCGACATCAGAAGAAGGTGCTCTTGGTGGCCGCCGATCTTCAGCGACCCGCCGCGGTAGAGCAACTCGAGGTGCTGGGTCGGCAGATTGACGTTCCGGTATTCTCCAAGTTGGGAAGTACCCCCTTGGAATTGTGCGGCGAAGCCCTCGCGAAGGCTGGCAAGACGAAGACAGATGTCGTCCTGTTCGACACCGCAGGGAGGCTTGCGGTCGACCAGCCGTTGATGGAAGAGCTCTCATTCATCAAGGACCGAACCAAGCCGCAAGAAATCCTGCTGATCGTGGACGCCATGGTGGGCCAGGACGCGGTGAGAACGGCGCAGGCTTTTGACGAAGCTCTCGGCTTGACGGGTTTTGTGATGACGAAGCTCGACGGTGATGCTCGCGGGGGCGCCGCTCTCTCGATTCGTCACATCACCGGAAAGCCCATCAAGTTCCTGGGAGTTGGTGAAGACAATCGAGCTCTCGAAGTGTTTCGGCCCGACGGCCTCGCCTCGAGGATTCTCGGCATGGGCGACGTTGTGGGGCTGGTCGAGGAGTTCGAGCATCACGTCGACCAAGAAAAAGCGGACCAAGATGCGGAACGGATGTTTCGCGGTCAATTCGACATGGCGGATTTCGTCGAACAGATCCGAATGATCGAAAAGATGGGCTCGCTCGAAGACATTTTCGCCAAGATGCCCATGTTCCAGGACGGCGTCCGTCCGGACCAACGCGAGCTGAAGAAGATTGTTGCAGTTCACGACTCCATGACACCGGAAGAGCGGCGCAGACCCGCCTTGGCTCGTCAGCCATCTCGGCTCCGCCGGCTCGGGAAGGGCACTGGTCGGGGTGAAGAAGCGGTTACGCAGGTCCTGGTCAAGTTCGATGCGATGCGACGGATGATGATGGCGCTGGGCGACCAGCCATCCTTGCTCTCCAAGATTCCGGGATTCGAGCAAGTCGCGCAGGTTCGCAAACTTCGAGGCCTCGACCTCGAGTCCCTGTTTGGCGAGGCATTTGCGGAGGCCGCACGAGCGGAAGAGGAAGCGGCTGCGCCCGAGGACGACGTTCAGGCCGAGCCGATGCCGACGAAGTCCAAGCGAGAGTACTTTGCGAACTGGTCAAAGCCCGGCTCAGGCGCAAAGCCGAAGAAGAAGGACAAAAACAAGAAGAGGATGGAACGCCACTCGCGGAAGCGGAACCGCAAATAGAGCATTCAACGACTGCGTAGAAACGTGGCGTCTTCAGCGTTCCGAAAGCATTGAGCGATTTGCTCCGCGTCCAGGATCCTTGCCGCAAACAGCAGCTCGACTTCACGTCGAAGGTCGGTGGCAAGCATGTAGGTGGCGTCCGTATTGATCGTGAACTTGACGCCTCGTTCCCAGAAGTTGTGCAGAACGAAGCGCATCTCTTCCAGGTCTTTCACGGCCCGAGTATGAAGATTCGAGGTCGGGCAGATTTCCAGCGTAACGCCTTCTCCGTTGAGTACCCTCATTGCCTCGTCGCTGTACGCAGCTCGAATACCGTGCCCTATCCGGTCGACTCGAAGATGTCGAACCGCAGCAATGACCCCTTCTCCTGCCGTGTGTGGTGTCTCGCCGGTATGAACCGTCGTCTTCAGACCAGCGTCGCGGGCGCGGGCAAAGATGTTGGCGAACCGCTGGACCGATGCCGGGTTGAGTTCGAGATTATGGGCTTCGGTACCGGCCAGGTCGATCCCAATGATCCCTCGGTCGATATACTTGATGGCCTTTTCGACGATGATCTCGTTGATGTCGGCGTCGAACTCTCGAGCCAGGCAGAAGATCAGTCCGCCTTGGATGCCGTACTCCAAACAGACCCGGTCTAGTCCCCGAAGAGCAGCGTGGATGATGTGGTCCAAATCGCGTTCGCCTCGCATGTTTCGCTTCATTGGATTGAAGCGAAGTTCCATCCGAGTGATACGACATCCTCGAAACTCTTTGGCGAGGATCTCGTAAACGGAGCGTTCGATGGCGGCCGGACTGGATTGAATCTTCTCCGTCCACTCATGCATGATTCTGATGTAGTCTTCCAGAGACTGGACCTTCTCCGGATTCGACGTCACCAGGTCGACGAACTCGAAGTAGTCTCGGACCGGGAGCTTGAATCCCTGTTCATGTGCCATCGAGAACAGAACATGCGGCGCCACGGCGCCGCCGACGTGAAGATGGAGTTCCGTGAGGTCGTTGGGGAGGCCAGGAACCGGAGTTCGCTCCGGTGTGCGCAGGGGTGGAACGATCTCTTCGGACACGCGCACCCTGTGCCATGGTTCGCTCGTGAATGACAGAGGTGTTCCCGGGCTGACCGGAGACGTCACGAAGATGGCTCACGACTGAGAAGCGACAATATGATTTTCACCCGTCGCGCGAGGTCGTCCCCGCGTTTGTGTCCGAGCAAGTCGGTGGCTTGAAACAACAGGAAAAAGAGCAACTCACCCAGAGCCTCCCTCAGGACTTCCGCCGAGAAACCATGATGCAGTGTGCCGGCCAGAATTCGGTCCGCGTCGAGGCGCCCGTCCGCGTCGATCTGGACGAGTTCGAGAACCTGCGCGAATCGCTGTCCAGGATCGTTGATGAAGCCCTCGGCGGAGTGAAGCAGAGCATCGTCGCGATGAACCGCCCTGACCTCGTGCACCATCTCCCGAAAGGCCATGGCATAGACATCGATCACGTCCTTGAAACGGTCGGCGACCACGGGTGGCTGAGGAGATGACCGGGGTGGTTCGATGACCTCGACGAGCTGAGCTTTGACCATGTGATAGACAAGCCGGGTGACGTCGTATTCCGACCTTCCGGTGTACCGCATCAGCTCCTGTATCGTGGCGGCCCGGGGGAGTTGTCGAAGAAGAAGGTCCACGTCGGCCGGATCCACGTCCTTGATGATCGGGATCGGCCCGTCCGCCGTTCGCTGAATCAGGGCGCTCGCGGAGCTGATCGACTTCCGATATAGCCGAAGCTCGTCCAGACGCCGGAGGGCGTCGACCAGCAGTCCTTGAGTCGAGATGTGAATCCGTGACTCGGCGAGTGCTTCCGACTTCGTGCGAGAAAACGTCCAGAGGCCTTCGTCGGTCCGGAGCATCTGATCGAAGATCTCGGTCAGCTGAGCCTGCACCGCGCTCCAGAGCTCGTGTGGAGCCAAGAATCCGCACTCGACGCACGCTCGTCCGATGCGGCGTCCACACCCCTCGCGAAGTGCAGTCTGGAGCTGCTCCCGGGTGATCTTGCCGCGCCGAAGCAAGAACTCGCCGAGCCTATCTTCTTCGGATGTGGAGCTCGCCCAGACGACGTCGCCCTGATGGAGAAAGATGGACCGCTCGATGCCTCTCGAGCTCACGGTGACGACGCCCGATTCGTAGCTCGTGGCCAAGAATCCGACGAAGTCGATGAGAGAGATGCCGTTTCCAGCCAGCGTACCCCCGCAGACGACCTCGCGCTGGAGGTGGTCGGGCAGGGGAACGGACTGCGCGGCGTTGTCCACAAACAGCGCCCAGCCTCGCCCGGTGGGGAGCAGTTCCGCTCGCGCGAGCCGGCCTCGAAGCAGGTCCCGCGCCTCTTGGGAAGCGACGCGCATCCGTCCATCCGGCTGCAGTTCCACCCACAATCGGTCCGTGGGCTCGGAGAGTTCCTCCAAGTCATCCGTATCCTGGCGCACTTCACTGGTTTCTATCGGTCTCACGAACCCTCGCTCTCGGCGAGGATGACACGGACGCCACTTTGACCCAACTCGACCCCCCGAACCGGCGTTTGCGTTTCGAGGTCGCCAGGCGTGCGAGTGAGCGCATCTCCATCTTGGTCCAGTCGCGCCGTGAGATCGACCGGGCCACGCCATGGACGCCCGGGAATCATGACGTCGCCGGCACCGATGGAGAAAGCGAGCGGAAAGGCGTTCGCTTCCAGGCGCTTGACCGCGAGCGGTGGCCCTTGGGCGGGAACGCCGGAAGGTCGGGCTGTCAAAAAGACAACAGCACTTGCGGGCACGGACACGGTCTCTGGAACCTCGAGTCGACCCGTGATCGGAGCAGCATTCGCCGGGGTGGTCGTGTCCGCCGAGGCGGTCGGAGGGGGTGGAGGAGGCGCAGAGAACATCGTGCTCTCTTTTGGCTTGCCCTTGTTCATGGCGTAGATCACCACCATCAACACCGCCAGGAACGCGACGAACGTCAGAACATTGGTCCCGAGCGAGGATGAACGACGCGCGGCTGAAGCAGGTACCGACTGCGGTAAGTCACCTTGCGGGCCTCGGTCCGCAGGTTCGTCGACCGCCGCAGATTCCAAGGCGGTCACCCAGTCGACACCGGGCCGAGTGCCCACCACGCGCGTTCCGCAGTGAGCACAGAACCTGGCGTGCTCGGCCAGCTGACTTCCGCATTCTGGGCAGGCATCGGGGGCGATGCGCCGCGAACCGCATCTCGGACAGTATCGAGCATCAGTCGGCAGGGTGTGCCCGCAAGAGAAGCATTCTTGTTCTTCTCGGGCTGACCCTAGGTTTTCTGCCATGTACGCACGCTAACTCATGATCTGCATTCCGCGGAGCGCTACGCTGCGGTTGGTCGGTACAGCTATGGATGTCGGTTCAGGCGGAAGATGACGAGATGTTCGGTGACCAGCCAACACTGAGTCCGGCCGAGCAGAGGGGAAATGTGTGGAAACGAGCCGACACGTCAGTGCGTTGCGGGCCAGGTCGACCTTTCAACCCTGGGCTGCAGCAGGTTCCGGACATGAACCTTCTCACGATACTGATAATGGCTGTGATGAGCGCGCTTTGGCCCGCAAGGCACTGGGATAGAACGGGCTCACGGCCTCGAGGCATCAAGACCCTCGCAAGCCAGCGTGGCTTGTTTGTGAAGGGAAAACTTTTAGATCGTTTCGGGAAGTCCCAAGCGAAATTGTCACGAACGCGATGTTCAATCTTTTCAAACCTTTACAGACCTCTATCAGGTTCGGAAGCAGGCGCCCGTTGACGTCCGCTCGGGCCAGGCCCAATTTGAAACACCCACGGTGGACGTGGGGATGGGTTTATGAAGCTGGTGTGGGGGACCAAGGAGCTCGTTCACGTGGTGGACGAGCGCTTTTGACCAACCGACCTGGGGATAGCCTGCATTGGTTGCCGAGTCGTGCCTCAGCATCGCACGGGTCCATGTCCCGTCCGATGAGGCCCGGGGAGGTAGCAGGAACTCCCGAAGCCTCAAAGAGCCCAGGGATGAATCAAGGGCGGGGAGTCTGCGGCGGAAAGCGGCAGACTCCCCGCCTCGAGCTTTGGGGCGGGATGGCGCGCTCCGTGTCGCTCGTGGCGCTTCTGACGACGGCATGTCCGACGCCCCCTCCTTCGTCACCACCCTCGTCGGCCCCGCTCGAACACCGTCGCTTCCTCCGGATCCGGGAGCTCCTCGGACAGAACACGCAATCCACCGAACGAAGCGTCCAGCTCGCGCCGCTGGTGGATCCGATCTGCCGCAAGGCCGAAGCCCGAGCCGCATTCCGGCGCAGCATTTCCTGGTCTGTTTCCCATTCGACCGAATCCGCGACCTTGCCGACGCAGCTGGCCCTGGACGTTCTGGAGTACGTGGCCACCGCATGCGCGCGAGTGGATCCGGATGTGGCGATGCAGCTGCTGGCTTCGGCCGCGGACTTCATGGAGTACGACCACGGTCGTCTCGACGTGCTTCGAGCCCGGATCGCCGCCGCGACCGAACATCTTCGAGAGGCCGAGGCAGCGGCACTCCGGGCCCGAGAACGCGGCTCCGTCCATGCCATCGCCCTCCTGGCGAACATTCAGGCCCGTCGGGCCCGCAATCAGCGGACCCTGGGAGGCTTGAACCCGGAGGATCTCGACCCGGCCATCGAAACCGTCATGGTGGAGCCGGGACCCAAATGGACCGCCATCGACCTGACCGCGGTGTTGTCGACGCGGGCCCGTTTACTGAACGAGAAGGCCCTCTGGGCGGGGTCGGAGGCCCGCTCCGAGGTGTTGGCTCAGGCTCATGAGGTCTTTCGTCGCCTCTCGGTGGCGCCGTTCGTCGAAGCGGTGCGGCGAGGGGCCGTGGACGCTCTGTGCTTCGATGAAGCGTCGAGGTCTGGCGAACCACCGGCGGTCGCCGAGGCGGCGTGCGCACGCGCTGCTCTGGAACACGGCATCGCGGGCGCAGCGGTCCGGCTGAACCTGCTTTCGGAGGACTTGCCAGCCAAAGTGGACCGCAAGCGTCTCGGATCCCTTTTGCAGACGGGTCGTTTCGTGGCTCGCGAGCTGGAGCCACAGGACGCGGTGTTGGTGGTATTTCGCGGAGACGAGGTGGAACTGGTGGAATGGGCCCGACCCGCCGCTCGACTGCTGGAGGCCCTCGCGGCCAATGGAGTCTCCCTCATGGTTGTCGACCGTTGTGCGAACCGACGCGCGTCAGCGGTGGTCGAACGCATCGTGGAGCTGGCGAAGGTCACCCCCAAGGCGACGCTGCGCCTCGGCCCGGACCCTCTCGCCATGCCGTGTCTGGTCGCCCTGGCGGCCGGCCGGCGTATCACGGCAGACTGTTCCCTGTCCGCGGAACAGATTCGGAGCCTGGCCCGGCTTCGACGTGCTCCGAGGCTGAACGTTCTGGTGGGACGAGACCTCGACGCCGAGATCCAGGACTTCGGTCTGTATGAGCTGCCGGTCGTCCTGCTTTCGTTCCGAGAGTCGGGGCATCCCGAACTCGTCGAGACCTGGGCCAAGAGCCTCTCCGACGTTTGGGCGCTGGTGCGGGACCCATGAATCTGGCTGCGATCCTCCTGCTCGGGTGGTGCGCGGGAGGCGCTGTGGACCCCGACCCTTCGGGGGGGCCACCGAAAGAGCGCGGCGTAGCCCTCGGTTTGTTCTCGGCCGACCCCGACTTCGGGTACGCTTCGCTTCTGCGGGAAATCAAGGACCTGGGAGCCAGCCACGTCAGTGTCGTCTGGGTGTGGTGGCAGGCCGACACCGCCTCCGAGGTCATCGGTCCAAAGCCAGGATGGAGCGCGACCGACAACCAGATCCTGGAGACCCTGCGGACCGCCGTCGACCTCGGCCTCCACGTAACGGCCTTCCCCATCGTGCGCTTGGAGACCTCCGACCCGGACCAATGGCGGGGCAAGATCATGCCGGTCGACGAGGACCGATGGTGGGAGAGCTACGAAGCCTTCATCCTTCACGCGACGGTTTTGGCCCGCAGCGCCGGCATACAACGTCTTTCGGTGGGGAGCGAACTCCTCAGCCGGGAAGGGATGCGTCAGCGCTGGCTGCGTCTCATCGATCGGGTCCGCCTTCGCGCAGAAGAGCTGGAGCTGATGTACAGCGCCAACTGGGACCATTTCCGCTTCGTGTCGTTCTGGGACGCACTGGATGTGGTGGGCCTGACCGCGTACTGGGAGCTGACCCGAAACCCGAATGCCGAGGTCCGTGAGCTCCTGACCGCATGGTTCCCGATCCGGCACGACGTTCGGGCCTGGAGCTCGTCCATCGGACGTCCGTTCGTATTTACAGAGGTGGGCTATCCGAGCCTCGACGGCGGCGCCATGTTTCCCTGGGACGAGACGCGCAAGGGGTCGGTGGATCTCGAGGAGCAGCGGCGGGCGTACGAGGCGTTCGTGGCGACCTGGTCGGGCGTGGATGAGCTGGACGGCGTCTACTTTTGGAATTGGTTCGGTTTTGGGGGGAAAACAGACAGCAACTACACGCCACGCGACAAACCGGCGGCCCAGGTGGTGCGTTCCTGGTACCGCGGTGGTACGAAAGCGGAACGTGGTTCGAAGACCCGCAAAAAGCGGCCGAAGCCCTGAGCCGAGGCTGAGGATGTGAGCCTGGGTGATGCGGCTGAACGACATCATCGAGCGCGTACAGTCCTATCATCCAAACGCCGACGTGGACCTGATTCGCCGGGCGTACGTCTTCTCGGCCCGAGCACACCAGGGACAGATCCGGAAGTCGGGCGAACCGTTCTTCAATCATCCCCTCGAGGTGTGCGCGCTGCTGGCCGACATGAGGCTCGATGAGCATGCGATCAGCGCCGGCATCCTTCACGACACGGTCGAAGATACCGACGTGACCCTCAACCAGATCTCCGAGCAGTTCGGACCGGAGGTCGCAGAGATCGTCGAAGGCGTCACCAAGCTCAACATCCGCTTCAACAGCGCGTTCGAGAAGCAGGCCGAAAACTTCCGCCGGATGCTCGTCGCGATGGCCAAAGACATCCGCGTCATCCTTGTGAAGCTCGCAGATCGGCTTCACAACATGCGCACGCTCGAGTTCATGCGGCTCGAGAAGCGGGAAGAGATCGCCCAAGAGACCTTGGAAATCTATGCGCCCTTGGCGGCGCGCCTCGGCATTTTCTGGCTCAAGGTGCAGCTGGAAGACCTGAGCCTCAAGTTTCTTCACCCGAGAGACTACGATGACCTGAAGAACCAATTCGAGCGAACCGCCAATGCACGAGAAGGATATATTCAAGAGGTTCAGAAGAGCCTGGAACAAAAAATGGCGGCTGCAGATCTGCCTTGCCGGGTCAAAGGACGAGCCAAACACCTGTACAGCATCTGGCGAAAGTTGCGCGCCCAGAACATCGAGCTCGACCAGGTCAACGACATCATTGCCTTTCGGGTCATCACCGACTCCGTGGGTCACTGCTATGAGGCGCTCGGTCTTTGCCACGCGGCATGGAGGCCGGTGCCCGGGCGCTTCAAGGACTTCATCGCGATGCCGAAGGCCAACGGATATCAATCACTTCATACCACGGTGATCGGCCCGGACATTCATCGCATCGAGATCCAGATAAGAACCGAAGAAATGGACCGCGTAGCCGAGCACGGTATTGCCGCTCATTGGGCCTACAAAGAAGGTCGGCCGCGAGCCACCGGCGAGGATGAACAGTTTGCCTGGCTTCGCCAGCTGATGGAGTGGCAACAGGAGATTGAAGATCCCACCGAGTTCATTTCGACCGTCAAAGTGGATCTCTTTTCGGAGGAGGTTTACGTCTTCACCCCAAAAGGCGAAGTGAAAGAGCTGCAGCGAGGCTCGACGCCCGTCGATTTCGCGTATCTCATCCACTCCGAGGTCGGACACCGATGCGTCGGGGCGCGGGTCAACGGGCGCATCGTGCCGCTTCGGTACCGGTTGAAGAACGGCGACACCGTGGAGATCATGACTTCCCAGAATCAGCATCCGAACAAGGATTGGCTGACTTTCGTCAAAACCGGTCGGGCCCGGAATCGGATCAACGCCTATCTGCGCAAAGAGCAGCGTCGAAGAGCCCTCGAGATGGGTCGAGACATCCTGGACCGCGAGGCAAGACGCTACGGGCGCAGTCTCCAACGGTTGATGCGGACCGGGGAGCTCGACCGCGCCGTGGAGGCCAGCAAGTACGAGAGCCGAGAAGAGTTCATCGCTGCGGTCGGCTACGGCAAGGTGCGGCCCTTGGATGTCCTTCGGAGCATGCTGCCCGACGATGTTCTTCAGAAGGGTCCTCGGAGCAACGAGGAACCCAAGACGCCGTTCGGACGGCTGATCAACGCGGTCGCGAAGCGGTCCTCGACGGGGGTCAGGGTTCAGGGAATCGACGACATGTTGGTGCGATTTGCCAAGTGTTGTCACCCGGTGCCGGGGGACCCGATCGTGGGCTTCGTGACCCGAGGTCGCGGCATCACGATTCACGCGATGGATTGCGACAAAGCCATGCAGTTGGACCACGAACGCAGGGTCGAGGTCAGCTGGGACACCCGGTCCACGGTGCCGAGGTCCGTCCAGATCAGAGTCATCACCGATGACAAGCCCGGCATCCTGGCGACGATGTCTCAGGCTTTCAGTGGGGCGGGCGTCAACATTCTGAACGCCCATTGCCAGGTCAAAAAGAAAGACCGCCGTGCCGTCAACATGTTCATGGTCTCCATCCGGGACACGCAGCAGCTGAGGGAAGTCATGCGGTCCATCAGCAGTCTCGATGGCGTCCATATCGTGGAGAGAGTCAGCGCCTGACGTCGGCGCACGAACGTGTGGCACCGACATCCGAAGGGCGCGGCATTCAGCGGACTGCGATAGCGTCGATCTCGACCCGGGCATTCTTCGGGAGCGCCGAAACCTGAACCGTCGCTCGGGCGGGAGGAGGACCTTCGAAGAAGCTGCCATACGCCTCATTGACGGCGGCAAAATCCGCCATGTCACGGAGGTAGATCGTCGTTTTCACCACGTCCTGAAGAGACATGCCGCCGGCTGCCAAGACCACACGGAGATTGTTCATGCAGACTTTGGTGGCTTCCGCCGGCTCGTCTTCCAGATTGCCGGTCACGGGGTCGAGAGGAATCTGGCCGGAACAGAACAGCATCTGGGTGGCCCCCGTGACCTGCAGGGCTTGGCTATAGGGGCCCAGGGCGGCGGGGGCGGAATCGGTGGCGATGCTGTGTTTCGTCATGGGGCCCGAGTAGCCTCCAACGCGGAGCGAGGAAAGGCCGTCTTTTCAAACCGTCAGACGAGGCTGCGAGACCGTGAACCGGCCAGCAAGACCTCGATCGTCTTTGCGGCCTGGGCGGCGGCGATGTATTCGCCTTCTCGTCCCAACCCCGGCACCACGCATGGACCGGCGAGAAACAGATTCTTGAATGATGTTCGCATCGAGACGCCTCCGAGGCCCGTCTCTTCGTCCAAGCTCACATCGAAGTGAGGATGACCGAGGACCGGTGGTCCCATTCGTCCGCTCTGCGTCGGATTGAACACTTCGGGACGAGCTTCGTCCAAGAACGGAATCAAGCGTCGGAGTCTGGCCTTGAGAACGTCATCCAGGGGGACGGTGCGACTTTCATGGGCCTGGACCGCGCTGATCGGGTGCTGAAGGATCAGTTGACACCGGCCCTCCTGAAGACCGGGCCTCGTCGTAATCCAGATCGGACGGTCCACACTCGCAGGGTCCCAAGGCTCCACCCGGTTCGGGTCCCGACGCTGATTGAACAGAAGAATATGGGTCCCGAGCGGTGGCGGAAGGGCTGCTTGGTCCAACTCGATCCCCAGGAGGTGGAGGGAACCACGTGCCTTGGCGGCTTGCATGAGCACCGGCAGGTGTCGACCCTGCTGACGCGGCGGGACCGCGTCCAATCCCGACAGGTCCGTCGAGGCGTCTACCACAGAGCTGGTCAGGATCGGGTCTCGGCCGCCTGAAGTGTATACCAGCCACGAGCGGCCCTCTGGGACGAGGCGCTCCACCGCCCCGGGACGGACGTCCAGGGACTTGCGTCGGGCGACGTCGAGAAAAAGGTCGCGGTCGCCGGTGGTCGAAAGGGTCTGAAAGCCACCGCCCAACAGACGCGCGACCGGCCTCACCCAGCGTGCTTCGGTCCAGTGTTCGGCCCGGCGCGGGTCGAGGAAGGTGAGGAAAGGGATCAGACCTCCGAACAAGTCTCTGAGCATCGGCTCCTGGCCAGCCGCGGAGTCTTGAACAAGGTGGGTGAGGGCATCGACCTTTCGAGCGGAGGTGGAGGTCAGCCGGGCAAAGAAACCGGTCGGCGGAGGAATCTCCTGGATCTCCGACAGGTAGGTCCCAATCGATCGGTCCGCTCGAAGCATGGCCTCGAAGCACGACCGAATCGCGTCGGATGAGATACCCATCCCTCGAGCCAGCTCGTCGATCTGGGTTCCACCGACGAAGTCGAAGCGGGTCTCGGGAAGAACGAATTGAAGCGCCGGTTTCAACGGCCTGCAGATGCGATTGTAATCGTCCCGGACGCCGAGTTCGTCGTGGACCCGGTCCATGATGAACGAACCGGCTGGGTTCACCAGCAGCTCGTCGGCCCCTCCCAAGGCGGTGGACAATTCACCTTGGTCGAGCAAAACGCCGCGAAAGCCTCTTTTGGTGAGCAGGGAGGCCACGAGTACCGACGACAAACGGCCTCCCAGGACGACGAAATCATACTTCCGGCTCACCCGTGAGGTTCTCCGATGTTTGGATTCGAGAGTACATCCTTCGATGTCGGGGCATCGAGATATGTTCTCTTCGTCCCCTTGCGCAGCTTACCTTGCACGAGGGCACGAAGGACGCGCGGCAGCAACAAGTGTTCCGCAGCCAGAATGCGTTGGCGCAACGCCTCCTCATCGTCGTCAGGGTGCACCGGCACTGCCGTCTGGGCCAGGATGGGGCCGGTGTCAGCCCCAGCGTCCACCAAGTGAACCGTACATCCCGCAATGGCGACGCCGGCCCGGAAAGCTTGCGCGGGAGCGTTCAGCCCTGGGAAGGCCGGGAGCAACGATGGGTGAATGTTGATGATGCGGTCTGGAAACGCGTCGAGCACGTCTGGTCCCAAGATACGCATGAAGCCCGCCAAAACGACCCAGTCCACCTCATCCTCCAGCAATTGATCCCTCGTCTCGCGGTCGAAATCGACCCGCTTCCGGCCACGATGGTCGATGAAGGAAACAGGGATCCCCGCATCTGCCGCGCGCCGAAGTGCGGCTGCGGTCATCACGTTCGAAATCACCCGGACGATTTGCGCGTCTTCGATGTGGGCATCGATGAGGGCTTGGAGGTTGCTTCCGGTCCCTGAAACCAGGACCGCAACCCGCTGGGTCACGAAGGTGAGCTCCCGAAACGGAAACCGGGGCCGCCATCCTCGAGTCCGCCGATGACCCAACCCTTCATGCCGACGGACCCTAGGGCCTCCATGGCCGGCTCGACCTGGGCTGGGTCGAACGCGGCCACCCACCCGATCCCCATGTTGAATGTTCGCCACATTTCGCTTTCCGGGACCGGTCCACGGCGTTGGATGCAGCGAAAGATGGCGGGCACCGGCCACGCATCTCGGTCGATTCGCACCCGCAGCGCGCTCGGGACCATTCGGGGCACGTTCCCTTCGAGGCCCCCACCGGTGATGTGGGCAAAGGCCTTGGCGCCCGCACGGTGAAGCGCATGGGCCGTGGTCGTGTAGAGCAGCGTCGGCTCCATGAGAAGGTCGGCCAAGGACGCATCGAGTTCAGGATCCGCGGCATTCAGGTCGATGTCGTCGACCCGGAGGGCCCGTCGCGCCAGAGAATATCCATTGCTGTGCAGACCAGAGCTCTGCACGCCGACCAGTACGTCCCCGGGCCGACATGCGGAGCCGTCCAGCAGCGCGGGACGGTCCACGATCCCGACCGCAAAACCCGCGAGATCGTACTCCCCGGAAGCATACATCCCCGGGAGCTCCGCGGTCTCGCCTCCGGTCAGCGCGCATTCCGCGCGACGACAGCCTTCGGCGATGCCTTCGATCACCTGCAGCGCAACGTCGCTGGCCAGAGCGCCGGTGCCGAAGTAGTCGAGGAAGAACAAGGGCATCGCCCCGGTTGTGAGGACGTCGTTTACGCACATGGCCACCAGGTCGATGCCGACGGTTCGGTGTCGCCCTGTTTGGAATGCCACCTTGAGCTTCGTCCCGACGCCGTCCGTGCCCGAAACCAGCATCGGATCCTCCATGGCGGGGAATCCGGGCACACCTCGGCGGAGCGAATAGAGGGCCGCGAATCCGCCGATGCCCTGGACCACGCCGGGACCGTGGGTCTGCTTGGCCAGGGGAGCGATCCTCTCGACCAGGAGGTCCGCCTCATCAATGTTTACCCCTGCCTGACGATAGGTCCATTCGTCGGCCACACGCGCTTGAATCCTGGACCGGCAGAGTGGTCAAGCCTTGGTCCCGCTGCGTCGTCGGGTTGGGATTTCGCGATGTCATTCGGCGTGCTAGCCGGGCCCCGTGGCGCGAGGACGCGTTCAAAGGCTCGAGATCAACGCTGAGTTCCCAGAACCGCACAAAATTCGGCAGGCTGTGGCCCGACTCGAAGCCGGGCAGGCCATCATCTACCCGACCGATACGCTGTACGGACTGGCGGCGGACATGGGAAGTCCGACCGCCGTCCAGCGGCTTTACGCGATGCGGCGCCTCGATCCCAAGAAGCCGCTGTCGCTCGTCTGCGGGTCCCTGAGTGGCGTCTCCGAGTTCGCCTCCTTCGACAATTCGTGTTTCCGATTCATGAAACGCAGCCTGCCGGGCCCTTATACCTTCGTCTTGAATGCGACCCGGAACGCTCCCCGCATGGGACAGTCGAAGCGTCGAACCGTCGGCATTCGGATCCCGGACCATCCCGTCAGCCAGGCCCTGGTTCGCGAACTCGGCCGACCCTTGCTGTCCACCAGTGTGATGGAAGAGACAGATGTGGTTCAGGATCCGGTGGACATCGCAACTCTGTACGCGGGCCGAGACGTTGCGCTCCTACTGGATGCGGGGCTGTTGATGGGGCGGTCGTCTACGGTGATCGATTGGACCGATGCAGAGCCCATCGTTCTTCGTCACGGTGCTGGGTCCACCGACGATCTGACGTCCTGATGCCAGGGTGGCCGGAACGGCTCTTCCATGGGTAGCGTCGACTCTGTGACGGATGCCATCCCGCTCGGGAGCTATCGCGTCCTCCGGAACCTCGAGCCCTCCGGTGGAGCGGAGCGTTATCTGGCTCGAGCTCCTCGAACGAATGGGCTGGTTCTGGTCGAACGTCTCCACGCCCAGCTGTCCAAACAGTCGGCATTCCGCAATCGTCTGACTCAGCTCGCGGTCTTGGAGCAGCGCATACGGCATCCGCATGCCGTCACGCTTCAGTCGATGGAGGAGGTCGGCGGCTGTCTGCTGCTCGTCTATCCGTGGCAAGAGGGGCGCGACACACGCAGCATCTACAATCAGGCGTTCCGGCTTCGGCGGTCGATACCGCTCGCGGTCACGCTTCGACTCGTGGCCGATGCGGCCCTGGGGTGGGGGCACGTGGCCAGGACTGCACCTCGTCTCTGCGGGACCGTCACACCGCAGAATATCTTGCTCACCTATGACGGTCTTGGCGTCGCAAGCAGTCTTGCGCGGACCGCAGCACTCAATGACTTGTTCTTCCGGTCGCGATTTCCAGGCCTTAGAGGCTCATATACCTATGCTTCGCCGGAGCAGATCCGCGGCGAACTCCCCGATCCGCGGACCGATGTGTTCGGCCTCGGGATCGTGTTGTACGAAATGAGCACCGGTACCCGTCTCTTCAAGCGAAACACGGAACAGGCCACGCGGGCTGCAGCCGAATCCGGCGAGGTCCATCCTCCCCGACGCCTTTCCGAACGATACCCCGAGGAACTGGAGCGGATCGTGTTGCGGGCACTGGCTCCGGCGCCGGAAGATCGTTTTTCGGATTCTGAGGCTTTTCATCAGGCGCTGAGCGAGTGGATGAAAACGGTCGATCTGGACCCTTCTCGGCCCGCGCTCAGCCAGTTCATGTCCAGCTTGTTCGGACCTCGTCAGCAGCCGTTGCCGGCAGCGGTCAGTTTGAACGACGACCTCCAGCTGCCCGAGCCGGCCTCGGCTTCACGCGAGGAGGAAGCGCCGTCCCCTGTCGTCGGCCCGACCGGGGTGCAGCATTCGGGGAGGAGCAGCTCGAGCGCGCCACCTGAGCACCGCGTGCCGACGAAAGCGCATGGGGAAGCGGTCTCCGGGACCGGCGTCGGCCCATCGGGTTCCCCCGCGCAGGTTTCATCCGGATCAGAAGCCCCCACCGTTCCCGCCAGACCGCGTGCATCGGCCGATCCGGTGCGAGCCATCCCGCAGAAGCCGGAGCCGGCACCGCCGCGCGTCTGGATTTGGGCTGGGGTGGCCACGGTATTGTTCGCGGCAACCGTATGGCTCTGGCCTCGCCCCGAACCCACAGCGGAACCCGAGCCGGTTCCCGGTCAAGGTGCCCAGGCAAACGCGGTTGAAGACGAGAACATGGATGATCGGAGAGCCGACCGCGAGTCCGAGCTGCCGCTTCCTTCGGTTCCGCTCGAGTCCGGCGTGGTCGAGTTCTGGGTCGAGCCATGGGCATTGGTGTTCATCGACGACCGTCGCGTGGGTCTGACACCCCTTCCGGATCAGACCCTTCCGGTCGGACGCCACCGGGTCCGGCTGGAAAACTCGGATCTGGAAAAGGTTTGGGAAGGCGAGCTGGAGGTCCGTGCGGGCCTCAGCCAAAGCGTGCGGGTCGATCTCGAAGCGGAGGGCCAACCGCTTCTCCCTCCAGACCGTGGACCTTGAGATGTTTCTCGGTCCACAACTGCGGCGCCATCGGACGTGGAGAAGGAGGAGCCGGTCGTGGAAACATCAAGTCACGTTCCCAGCATGGTCGAGCCGAGCCTGGGCTCCACCGTTGTCTTCGTGGTGGTGGTGCTCGCCGTTTGCGGAATGTTGGTGGCTGCCGTGGGTTATGCCCATTCCGACCGAACGTCGGCGGCGGTCCGTCGACGAATCTGGGGTGCATCGCTGGTCCTGGTAGCGATTCTGATTTCGAGTGGAACCCTGGCCGAAAGTGGAATGGTACACACCCTGGCCTGGCGGCCAGCCTTCGCCGCGTTCCCGCTGTTCTGGAATGGATTGGCGTTGGGATTCGCGCTCTCGCCGGTCGGGCGAAACATCGCGATCCACCTTCCGGTGACGACGCTGGTCGGGTTTCAGGCGTTCCGATTGCCCCTCGAGCTCGTCCTTCATCGCTGGTACCTCGAGGGCGTCATGCCGGTGCAGATGACCTTTGCGGGTCACAACTTCGACATCGTGACCGGAGCATTGGCACTCTTCGTCGCTTTAGGCCTTTGGCGCGGATTGCTGCCTAAGGCCGTGGTGTGGGGCTTCAACCTGCTCGGTCTCGGGCTGTTGTTCGCGGTGGTCCGAATCGCAGTATTGTCGAGTCCAGTGCCGTTTCGAAGCTACATGAACGAGCCACTGGTGCTGTTGGCCTTTCACGCGCCGTATGTCTGGATCATCTCCATCTGCGTGGCCGGCGCCCTGTTCGGGCATGTCGTCACGTTTCGGTGGTTGCTCATCCGTCGCTGACGGATGCGCCTGACCGGGTCACAGCTCGACGTCGATGTAGACGAGGCGGTGGTCCGAGGTCGGGAAGGGAAAGACACCCACCAACTCGAACAGCGGATCCGACGACCGAGGCCAGAATACGCCGCCGCCCAGGAGGTCGACCGACCGGCTCGGAAGGACGTAGTCGACCCGGAGATTTCCGGGTCCGAACGGAGTCTCCCCGAAGTCCGCCGTATCGAAGGCTGGATTGCCAAGATGCTCATCGTTATCCAAGCCCTGCAAGAAGGCCTGCTCGGCCCCACCGATGCTGTCCGGTCGGAATGCATCGTTCACCCGTCGATTTTCGAGGAGCTGCTGCGCAGCACCGGGGACCGAGTCTCCGTCGAAGGGATCGCTGTTCTGATCGCCCGCGATGACGAAATGTCGCCCTCTCAGACCGCCCCGTCGCCCTCGGTCGTCGATGATGTAAGAGCCTTGTCCCGGCGTCACATAGTCGCTCCAGAACCGGATCTCGTCCGCGTTTCGAAGCCCGTTTCGGTCCTCTGGACCGTCGAACACGGGGGGCGTCGGATGGCTGCAGAGGAAATGCACCGTTCGGAATCCGACGCGGATCGGGACGTCCACATGGTTCTTGGATGAAAGGCGAAACACGTCCAGTTCCTCCGGCGAATACCAGTCGGCGGGCTCCGGTGTCGTGGGATCATCAGGCAATCGAGCTCCCGGCATGTCGACCCAACGGAAGAATTGAAAGGTCCGGATGCGGCGATGATCGATTGGATATTTTGAATAGATGACGAACGCGAACTGGCCCTCGAAGAAGCCGAACCCGAAGGCGTCGTTGCCGCCCCCGACCTCGCCATCATTGTCGAAGTCGAAGCCAGAAGCCACGCCGGTATTCGAGGGAACGGCGTAAACGAATGGATACTCGATGGGGGCAGCACCATTCTGTTCGATGCTGAGATAGTTCTCCTGGAAAAGACGGGCGGCCACCCCGTGTTCGTCGAAGTCGAACTCGTTGATGAGAAGGACGTCGGGCCGGACGATCTGAATGATCTGGGCGACCGCCCGGGCCTGTTCGTTGTCTGGACTGGAAAGATCCTCGATCAACTGACCGGAAGCACTTCGGTTGAGCGAAGCGTTGAAGCTCGCGAACCGAAGCTGCGGTCCGCCGAAGAAGAAAGCTTCGGCTGAACCCACATAGAAAAAGACCGCGCAGGCGGCCCATCGAACCGTGTTTCTTTTCATGATTCCTCCCTGCGAGCGTGGTGCTCGCTCGCGGGATCCTGGGTGCGCCTTGGTTCACACGGATGGAGGATGCGAAACGCTTTCATGACAACTGGCGAGGCCAAAGCTTCCGGGGCAAGAGTTGGCCCTGGCGTGCGTCCCCATCGTCGTGCTTGGCTCCGCGTGATGCCGCCGTTTGCTGTCCTGGCGTCCCTATGGCTGGGCTCGGGGCCTGCCGAAGCACCGATCCGGCTGATCACCGAGGCCGGGGTCGAGGTTCAGGTGCGAGCAGAGATCTTTCAGCTCTTTGCCGCACTCAACGGCGCTGGCTATGTCCGAGAGAGCCGCCGCGGGCCGCCACCGCTGGAGGCACCGCAGTTCCACCCCCTTCGGCGAACGGTCCGGAAGGAGCTCGAAACGGTCGAGGCGCAAGAGATGGAGATCCTGAGGGGGTACTTCGAGGACCACCCTGAATCCGTCAGGGTTTATATCGGTTCTGCTCTGGGTCCTCCCGGAGCCAAGGCTTCCTCCACCGGCCCGGCCGGCCGCCTCGACCTTTCGACCATCCGTCGGTTCGCGGAGCGCCATGGGCTTTCGCATTGGTTGGACCGGTCCGCCGAAGCCCACCGTTCGGTGGCTGCGGGTTGGGCCCGAGGCCTGGAGGCGGACCTTTCCAAAGCCCAGAAGTGGCTCCGCGATCCATCGTTTCGAGCTCCGAAGCATGTGCTTCTGGTTGCAAACGCCCTCGATAGCCATGACGCGGTTTACGACTGGGATACGGATGAGGGCCATATCGTGGTGGTCGGACCCGGGTTCCGATCCGGCAGAGACCGCCCGTTGGTTTCGCTCTTGAAGCCCTACGTCCGGGCGGCCGTAAAGTCGGCCTGGGGCGATGCTTCTCGGTATCGGTCGGCCTGGAATCGGCTCCGTTCGGCCCGCGCGCCGGTCCTTTACCGGACCGGAGAAGACTACCTCACCGCAGCCCTGACGTGGGCGCTGGTTCATCGAATCCGCGCCTCTGCATCCGAGGAGGCCGATCAGCGATTCCTCGAAGAGCACGTCGACCTGGAGTGGGCGCGTTCCGCCCTTCGGATTTGGGATGCATCGAGCACTTCCTCTCGGTGGCGAGACACCCTCGGACCCATGTTGGCCAGGATAGGACCTTGACGAAGGACGGCCGAGACGAGCCGGAGTGGGGGTCGCCGCCCATTCCCGAGGTGCTGGGTCCTTTGCTTCGGCAACGCCACGAGCCCTCGTCGGACATGGAGCTCG
This sequence comes from Myxococcota bacterium, assembly GCA_050331295.1. GTDB lineage: Bacteria > Myxococcota > Kuafuiibacteriia > Kuafuiibacteriales > Kuafuiibacteriaceae > Kuafuiihalomonas. Next base: position 457,672 of record JBHJGZ010000004.1, read on the forward strand.
AGGTGCAGCTTCTGGATGAGCCTCGAGGCCTCCGGTTGAACGCCCGCAGAGGATCGCGGACCACCGAACTCGCGGTGATGTATCGGCGCGGCGCCAAAAACCGTGATCCTTGGCTTCTCACCGTGGATGCCTTGGATGCCCTGTTCGGAATGTGGTGTGAGTCTGGGTTCGAGCATCGCGCTCTGCCGTCCGGGGAGGACGTGCGGTTTCACGACGCGATGTTTCGCGTCGACGTGGTCCATCGGGTACCCGAACTCGACCGTCTGGCCGACCAGATACTGGGTTCCACGGATGAGAATCCGCCCTAAGGGAGCATCACGCCCGCAGCGACCCCGAGCCCGAGCAAGCGAGGCCCATAGGTTTTCGCATCCGCGAAGGGCACGCGAGATTGCACCCTCGAAGAAGACCGAGAAGAATGCGGTTGTGGCGCTTCACTCGTATCGGGAGGCACTCTGCGGCCACAATCTGGGCGAGAAGGGCACGAACCAGCGCCTTCGGGTCGCCATTTTGATGGTGACGGTGGGACTGGGCCTCGCGTGCTGGATGGTGCAGGCCGATCTGCCATGGTTGGCCCGCATTGTGTGCTTCGTGCCGTTCTTCCTGGCGGCCTTGGGCGCAACGCAGGGCCTGTTCCGAACGTGCCCCATGCATGCGTTGAAGCGCACCAAAGAAGACGACCGGGGCCGCACCGACCCCGTCATGAGCCCGGAGGAATGGCGGGCGGCCAAGAAACTGGCCCGTCAGGTCTGGATGACTTCGTTGTTCTTGGCGACGATGGCGACCTTGAGCGTCCTCGTCCTGCCTTGATGGCGGGGCGGTCGGTCCGGGGACGGGTTCCCGCACGCATCGATTTCCGCCGCCAAAGGTGGCGTGATCGTGGACGTCGACTTCGGTCGGAGGTTCGCTACGGCCATGACTGCACCTGTCTGCTCCATTGTGGGCGTGGGTCCGGGCAATGGGGCCGCGTTCGCCCACCGCTTCGCGGCGGAAGGCTACCGCGTGGCCTGCCTCGCCCGCACTCGAAGTTATGTGGAAACACTGGCCGGAGAGTTGGGCCAAGGATTGGGGATTTCGTGCGACGCATCGGATCCCACTTCCATCAACGACGCGCTCCACCGCGTGCGAGACGCTTGGGGGCCTACCGACGTCTTGATCTACAACGCGGGGAGCGGGGTGTTCGGGAGCATCGAAGAAGTGAGCGCCGAGGACATGGAAAACGCCTGGCGCCTCAATACCCTCGGACTGCATACCGCGTCACGATTCGTGGCCCCTGACATGAAAGCCAAAGGCCACGGCACCATCGTCGTAGTCGGCGCCACCGCGTCGCTTCGGGGCGGAGCTCGCTTTGCGGCGTTTGCCCAAGCGAAGGCGTCCCAACGGTCCCTGGCCCAGTCGATGGCGCGGGTGTGGGGCGCCTCCGGAATTCACGTCGGGCTCTTGGTCATCGACGGTGTGGTCGACACCGAGAGGAGCAGGGCCATGATGCCCGACTTCCCGGAGCATCGACTCATGTCACCTTTGGCCATCGCGGACGCCGCGTGGACGCTGACGCAGCAACATCCATCCGCATGGACCTTTGAAATGGATCTCCGCCCGGCATCCGAACCCTGGTGACCGACATTGTTGTCACAGGCCTCGACCGGGGGGCGAAGAGGCATTGGCCAAATTTACCGCCCGTGAAGGCCGTCCCCACGTAGACCTGCGAGGGACCCCCTAGGACCCGGATGTCCGAGCGCGAGGGAAATGCGTCTCGGCGGGAGTGGCATGCACGGACCGGCCCAACCCCTGAGTGGGCCAGATGGCTGGCTCCTTGAGCCAGCGCGTCGCCGAGTGAGCCGTGGCACGCGAATTGGATACGCGACCTCGCTGCCGCAAGAGACGGCGGGAGGTCGAAGGTGGATCCATTTCTGAGGCAGCCGAAGTTTTTGGAGGATTTCCGGGCCGGGCGCTCCCACGCGTTGGACAAGGTGTATCGAACCTACAAGAAGCCCTTGCGCCACTTCATCGTCCGGGGCTTCACCTTCAAGAGCGAAGGACGACCGATGTACTTCGCGGGGGCCTATTCGGAGGCGGACATCGAAGACGTCATCCACGAAACGTTTCGGCGTGCGTTCGGTGAGCGGGCCCGCCGAACCTACGACGGCATTCGACCGTACAAGAACTACCTCTTCACCATCGCCCGGAACGCCGTCATCACCGACCTCACGGCAAAGCAGCGCCAGGTTCCCGTAGGGGAGGCGCTCATGCGAGACGCGTCCGGAGACGACATGACCCCGCTGGAGCAGTGGGTGCGGAGTCGCCAGCTCGGAGATGAAGCCTCGAGCTGCGATTGCGACGAGCTCGTCGAGAATCTGGAGATCTACGGGCTGCTCATGGGCTTTCTCGAGCACCTGAATGAAGAAGAGCAGCGTTTCTTCCGGCTTCGTTTTTTGGCAACCTGCTCACAGGAGCGGACCGCCCAGGAGATGGGTTGGAACCGGGCACGAGTGAGGAAGGTGGAGGACCGGTTGCGAAAGCGATTCCTGACCCACGCCCGAGGCAGCGGCTATCTCGAGCACCGGGCGGAAGGCCGAAGGGTACGCCGGGTGGAAGATCCGGCGTCTCATTCGAAGGTCTTCGAGCGCAGTCGCCAGCTCTGGCGAGAAGGTCGGGTATCGGACCGCGTCGAGTTCTTGCTGGAGGCGGCCTGAAACGGATCCACGTGGTGGCGGCCGCCTTGATGAACGCCGAGGGTGGCTACTTGTTGACCCAACGACCGCCGGGGAAACACCTCGCCGGTCTCTGGGAGTTTCCCGGCGGAAAGGTGGAAGACGACGAATCGGAGTCGGATGCCTTGCGACGGGAACTCCGGGAGGAGCTCGGCATCGAAGCGGAGGTCATGGATCTGCTGGCGGAAACAGAACATGCCTACCCTCAATTCACGGTATGGCTTCGTCTGTTCGAGGTCCGTCACGAGACGGGGACGTTGACGGCGCGGGAAGCCTCCGGATGGGGATGGTACCGCCCGGAAGAGATGAAGACCTTGGGGATGCCGGAGGCCGACGAACCTCTGGTGAGCGCGCTGCTCGTGCGCGCCGCCGAAGGGGCTCGTCACCTTCCATAGGCGGGAAGTTTCCGCTCGGTGACGACCTGCGTCCCGGGTGCCGCCTGGGACATCGGCACGGCAAATGCTCGTCCATGGGAGAATGGGCGTACGAACGATTCTTGCAGCCACCGATTTCTCCGACCGTTCGTTCGCAGCGGTCGCGGCGGCCCGAGAAGTGGCCGAGGCGGTGGAAGCACAGCGGATCCATCTGGTCCACGTGTTGGACACCGGCTTGGGAGGCTCTCCGTTGCCGTACACTCTCCCGGAAGCCGAGGCGGAGGAGGTCCGGGCCGAGGCCATGGCTCGAGCCGAGGAGCGGCTTCGCGCCATCGAAGTCCTGCCGGGAATCGAGCGCACCGTGGAGGTTCGGATCGGAGAGCCAGCCTACGAGCTTGCGGTGACCGCTGACGAAGTCGGCGCCGAATGCATCGTGGTCGCCACCCAGGGACGGGGGGCCATCGGTCGCGCCGTCCTCGGGAGCGTGACGTGCTCGCTCATCGGAATGGCCCACTGTCCGGTCCTCGTCACCGGAAAGGAGCGGGGCGCGTTGCATCAACTGAAGCGTCTCTTGGCCGCCGTGGACATGTCGCCGGTGTCGTACGCGGTGCTTCGAGCGGCGCGCGGTCTGGTCCGTCGGACCAAAGGCGAGCTTCGGGTCTTCTCGGTCTATCAGCGCCCGTTCATGATGCCGGCAGAGCATCCCATGTACTTCACCAGCACCAACGACGTGCTGGAAATCGAAGCGGAGCAAGCCCAGAAGCAGGCTCTGGATGAACTGATCAGCCAGACGTTGCCGGGACTTCACGTCGCAACCGACGTGGTCTCCGGCTTCGACCCGGCGGAGCGTGTTTCCCAGTACGCCGAGGACCATCCGGCCGACCTGATGATCATCGGCTCCAGCGGCATTCGTACCTGGGGCCGCCGTCTCTTCGGTACCAACGCGGAGCGTGTCCTGGCCAAGGCCAAGGTTCCGGTGCTGGTGATTCCGGACCCGACCCGGAGAGGCGTCGAGGTGGAAACGCACCTCGTGAAGAACGAGACCGGGAAGAAGAGGCACCCCGATGAGCAGATGGTATACGCGTTGTTCGATGACGAACCGTCGGTGCGGCGCGTGCTGGCAGAGCTGGTCAATGCCGGCGTGACGGCCGAGGACATCAGCGTCCTCATGTCTGAGGGGACCCACCGGGACAAATTCGACAACGATCATCCAGATGAAGCGTTTGCTGCTGGCGGTGCCGTCGGCGCCACGGTGGGGGGCATCCTCGGCGGATTGGCCTCTCTGGGTGCAGCGTCGGGGGTCGGTCTCCTCGTGGTGGGTCCAGCCGTGGCGCTGGGATTGGCCGGCGGTCTTCTCGGCACCTTGCTGGGCTTTGGGGTTCCATCTTCCGAAGCGAAGCGACTCGAGTCCGAGGTGAAGGACGGAAAGACGCTGGTCGCGGTCCACACCCATGACTTCGCGGAGATCCAAAGGTCCAAGGACATTCTCGCGAGCATGGGGGCCATGCCGAAACGGCTGGCCCTGTAGTTGGCGCCCGGACCGTGCCGGTTTGTCGCCGTCAGTCGACCGGCAGCGCGTTGGTGTCTTTGACCTCTCGAAGCACGAAACTGGTGTTGACGGACCGGATCATCGAAAGGGGCAGGAGGCGTCTGGCCAAAAAGCGCTGATAGCCTTCCATGTCCTTGACGACCACCCGGACCATGAAGTCACGGTCGCCGGTCACGGCGACCACCTGTTGAACCTCCGGGGCATCCCGGAGCGCCGCTTCGAAGACGTCCAGGCTTTCCTGACTGTGATGGGACAAAGACACCATCGCGATGGCCACGAGGTTCAGACCCAGGGCTTCGCGACTCAGCACCGCCACGGTCTTACGCAGGACGCCACGCTCCTCCAGACGCTTGATCCTCCGCCAGACCGGCGAGGGGGAGAGGCCGACCGCATCCGCTAGCTCGCTCACCGGTCGTGCTGCGTCCCGTTGGAGCTCGGCCAGAATGGAGCGGTCGGTCTCGTCGAGTTCATCCATGCTCACAGAGCCATCATAGAGCATGATTCGTGCGTGTATCCGGGTTGTTGTGACCCAAAGAGCACAGAAAATGTCCTCGATCTCTTTCATCATCGGCGCGTGACGTTCGCGAGTGCCTACCGCAGCAAGCCGGCCGATGCCGACGGTCGATTTCCCTATGACGCAGAGGAGTGCGCGGTCTGGGCGGAACTGGTGGAAGCACAGCGTCTCGGTCTTGCCGGTCGAGCGTGGGGTCGCTTCCACGCGGGCGTCAGCCTCTTGGGACTGGACCGCACCATTCCCCAACTGTCCGATTTGTCCCTGCGGCTGGAGGCGTTGACCGGCTTTCGGGCGGTGCCGGTCCCCGCGATGATCGAAGCCGAGACTTTCTTCAACCTGCTTGCAGAGCGCTGCTTTCCGGTGGCGACGTTCGTCCGACGTCGAGACGAGATGGAGTATCTCCAAGAGCCGGACCTGTTCCACGAGGTGTACGGCCATTGCTCCTTGTTGGCGGACCAGGAGATCGCGGACCTCACCCAGCAATTTGGCCACCTAGGTCTGCGAACGCCTCGGCGACACTGGTACCGGCTTCAGCGTTTGTTTTGGTTCACCATGGAGTTCGGGCTCATCCGCAGCGAAAGCGGAGTTCGGATCCTGGGGGCGGGAATCCTATCGTCGCCCAAGGAAAGCGTGCTTGCATTGGAGAGCCCTCGGGCGGAGCGTCTCGATTTCGACCTGGAGACGGTGATGTCCACCGACTATCGCATCGACCGTATCCAGCCCCGGTACTTCGTCCTGAGCAGCTTGGAAGACCTGTGGATGGCTTTGGATCCCCGCCACTTCGCCTGACTCGGCTCTGAGCCCATTTCTCGGATGACCCGGTCTTCGTTCCGCGTCATGTCCCACCAATGAGCACTCGGTGGAGAGGGTTTGCAGCGTTTTGCGCAGGCGTGATGTCTGCGTTCGCGGTGTCATGCGCGGGGGGGACCCGTACGGCAGACTCGGACGGGCCGGCCGAACCGAAGACGAAAGGCGTATCCATGACCCAGCCGTCCGATGATCCCCGTTCGGAAGAAGTGTCCCGCGGCGATCGCGTCTCGGGGCGCCCTTGGGCTTCCCGCAGTCCGGTGGTGGCGCAGCACGGCATGGCTGCGACCGCCCATCCCGTCGCGACCCGAGTGGCGGTGGATGTGCTTCGGCAAGGCGGGAACGCCGTGGATGCGGCCATTGCAGCCAATGCGGCCCTCGGTTTCCTCGAGCCCGTGGGCTGCGGCATCGGTGGAGATCTGTTTGCGCTGGTCTGGGATCCGAACAGCGAGGAGGTCGTCGGCCTGAATGCCAGCGGACGTGCGCCGATCGGACGAAGCTACGGCACGCTCCGGGAGAAGCTGGACGGAGCAAAGCGGATTCCGCCGTTCGGCTCTCTTTCGGTCACCGTCCCCGGGGCGGTGAGCGGATGGTTTGCGCTCCACGAGCGTTTTGGAAAACGCTCCATGGACGAGCTGCTGCAGCCGGCCATTGAGCTTGCACGTGAAGGTTCACCCCTTCCGCAAACCATCGCGTATTACTGGCGACGAAACATTCAGGCACTGAAGAGATTCGCGGCCTCCGAGCCATGGTTGGAGGAACTCGACAACGCCCTCGGGACATTCGCGCCGGGCGGAAGGGTGCCAGGTGTCGGCGAAGTATTTGCGAACCCCGACCTGGCCCGCACATATGAGCGCATCGCATCGGGCGGCCGGGCCGCCTTTTACCAGGGCGTCATCGCCAAGACCGTCGACGGCTACATGCGGCGTATCGGCGGAGATCTTCGCCTCGCGGACTTCCAACGGCACACCAGCGAGTGGGTGAAGCCGCTGTCGGTCCTGTACCGAGGAGTCCGAGTGTATGAGCTTCCTCCGAATACCCAAGGTGTCGCCGCCCTGCAGATGCTCGCGATCCTGAACGGATTCGATCTCGGTGGGATGACGCCGGGCAGCGCCGAGCTCATTCATCTTCAGGTAGAAGCCAAACGGCTCGCGTTCGAAGACCGCGCGCGGTTCTATTCAGATCCAGCCGCGAAGGCAAACATCCCGGATCTGCTGTCCGACCAGAGGATCGTCAAAATGCGCGAGCTCATTCGACCGAACCAGGTGATTTTGAACCTTCCAGTCGACGAATCGGTGCTGGAAGAGGGCGACACCACGTACCTGACGGTGGCCGATGGCTCGGGCATGATGGTTTCGTTGATTCAATCGAACTATCGCGGCATGGGTTCTGGTCTCGTACCCGACGGTCTCGGCTTCATGCTTCAAGACCGAGGAGAACTCTTCGCCCTGGATCCCGACCATTCCAACGTCTACGCGCCGGGCAAGCGTCCTTTTCACACCATCATCCCCGCCATGGCGACACGAAACGGCAAGGCATGGCTGAGCTTCGGCGTGATGGGCGGAGCCATGCAGCCGCAGGGTCACGTTCAGGTGCTCAGCCATCTCGTCGATTTTGGGATGAACGTGCAGGAAGCGGGAGACGCAGCGCGATGGAGGCACGACGGGTCTCCCGAACCCACCGGTGCACCGGGGGATGGGGTGGGTGTACTGTATGTAGAAAGCGGTATCTCGCCAACGGCCCGGGACGCGCTTCGGCGAAAGGGGCATCAGGTCCGCGACGGCGCGGGAGGATTCGGCGGCTACCAGGCCATCCTGCGGGACGACAATGCGGTGTACCACGGCGCTTCCGAAATGAGAAAGGACGGCCTGGCTCTCGGCTATTGAAGCCAGTGCTACGCGACGGTTTGGTCCACGCACGTACCTTGTGTCCTCGGGTTGCATGGTCCAGGTTGTAGGTATGCGACTTCAAACCTTGGCCTGGCTGACCGTCATTGGCTTGGCGGTTCCCGCCTACGCGGCGCCTCCGAAATTGGCGATCATGAAAGACGCGCCCTCGGGGGAGGGTGAATGGAAGATGGAGATCCTGGCGTTTTCGGCCGAAGGTGTGGACGCAAAACAAGTGCCGAAGAGCGTTACTCTGTGCGTGGACCTGGCCGAGCGGGTCTACGACGTCGACGTAGGATCCGACAAGGAAGGCAAATCGTCTTGCGAACCCGAGGTGCATGAAAATACGGCGGACCGCGCCCGGGTGTCCTTGAAGTGTGAAGGGCACGACTCGGAGGCGACCATTCGCCGGGAGAGCGCAAAGTCGTTCGTGGTGGACGGCAAGGGCACACACGAGGGCAACGCGATGTCCATGCAGGTTCGTTACAGCTACCAAGGACCCTGCAGTGACGCAAAGGCGTCACCTTTCGGAACCGGAGCCCTTCGGGGCGTGGAAATGAATCCGGAGCAGTGCGCACAGATCAAGGCTCAGACCGCTGCCATGGATCCGAAGGTGGCTTGTGCGAGCTTGAGCGGCGAAGCGAAGGCCCAATGCACGGCCCAAATGAATCAAGCCATTGAGGCTCTGAAGGCTGCCTGCCCCTGACCACCCTGCAAACCCTCACCGGCCTGCTCGGGACCAGCGGTTCGTGAGCCGAACCAAAACCGTGCGATGCTCGATGGACCTCGACTCTGATTGGGTGAGAATCGGAAAGCCTGTACGCAAAGGCAGTGGAGAGGCTCTTGGTCACCGGTGCTTCCCGTGGGATCGGTTCTGCGGCGGCTCTTGCTCTTGCCAGGCCCGGGCGACACATCGTCACCGTTTCTCGGGGCCGGGCCGGGCTGGAGGCGACCCGTCGGGCCATTGAGTCAAAGGGCGCCGAAGCTTCGGTCTACGTATGTGACCTCGCGGTTCCGTCCGATGTCGACAGGATGAACGACGAACTCGGTGACCTCGATGGAATCGTTTTGAACGCCGGTGTGTCGAACAATCGAAGCTTCTGTGAATCGACGTCCGATGCGTTCGAGCGTGAACTTCAAGTCAACTATCTTAGCCCAGTTCAGATCCTTCGGCATCACTTGCCCGCTCTCGTTCGACGAAATGGGGGCCACGTTGTCGCCGTGACGTCCTTGACAGCTCTCGTTCCCTTTCCTGGCAACGCGACCTATGCGGCGTCCAAGGCCGCCATCTTGGCACTTTTTCGAAGCCTTCGGGTGGAGATGGACGGGACGGGCGTGACGTTTGGATGCGTGCTACCCGGCTACACCGACACGGAGATGACACGCGCCATGGAAACCCGCGCGCCACCCATGTCGGCTGAAGTGGTGGGGCAGGCGGTGGCCGACTGCTACGAACGACGTCTTTCATTCGTGGTGCCGGGCACCATGAACCGGGCAGCGGCCCGGATGTTCGGGGCGTTTCCCAGAGTCTCCGACGCCCTCATGACCCGATTCGTCGACTTCATGGTGCCCAAGAATCGTGGATGAACCGATCGTGGTCCTTGGCGCTGGTGGTTTCATCGGGCGCGCCTTGCGGAGGCGACTCGCGGGGACGCGAGAGGTTCGGTGCTTCGACCAGCGTTGGTCCGAGGATGATCTGGAGGCATCGTCCGAGCGGCACCATACCTGCGACATCGCCACCGATGACGGTATTCGAGCGGTCCTGGATGCGTCCCGCGATGCCTCCGGTCTCGTCCACCTCGCAGCATACTATGACTTCAAGAATCGACCGGACCCTCGGTACGAACGCATCGAATCCGGGCTACAGCGGCTTCTCGAACGCCTGAAGGCAGATGCACCGCCGGACATGCCATTTGTGTATGCCAGCAGCATGGCCAACGTGAAGCCTACGGAGCCGGGTAGGAGGCTCACGGAAGAAAGCCCTCGATGGCGACCTTGGGCTTATCCCGCCCACAAGATGCGATGTGAAGAGCTCCTCGAGGCGGCGACCATGCCGCAGCCCCGGTGCGAGTTGGTGTTGGCGGGGGTGTACAGTGACTGGTGTGAACTCGTCCCCCTTTACTTCCAGCTCGAGCGGGCGCGGCAACCGAGTTTGCATTCCAATCTGTACCCGGGGCCTACCGATCGAGGCCTTACCTACGTCCATGTCGATGATGTCGCGTCCGCTTTCGAGAAGGCCCTGACGATCCTTCACGGTTGCTCTGGTCTTCATCGTTATCTCATCGGTGAAGATGAGCCGATGACCTACGCTGCGATCCACGGATCGGCACGAACCGCCTTTGGACACGAAGATGCCCAACTCCGGCGGGTTCCTCGACTGATGGCGAAGGCGGGAGCCGCAGTGTTTCGGGCCACGGGTGCAGAGCGCTTCGTTCGGCCCTGGATGATTGATTACGCAGGGGAGCATTTCGAGCTCGACGTGTCTCGGGCCCATCGAGACCTGGATTGGAAAGCCGAGCACGCGATATCCGAGCAACTCGCGGGAATCTGTCATCGGGCACGAGAACATCCGGACAAGTGGCGCCAGCTGAACGAGGCACGACCTCGCTGAGGGCGTACGGTCACGGAGGAATGCGGGCCAACACGAGCCCGAAACGTTCCCGGTAGATGGCGGCGCGCTCTGACTCGGACACCACGCGCTCCGTCTTTGTTCCATCTACCGTTTCGATCAGGCGGTCACCTCTGAGCGTGAGTCGTCCTCGCTCGGTGGGAAGACTGCACACCGTGTTCCGGGTGAAGTGGGATTCGGCTGAGAACTGATGGTGACGACATCCTGGCTCGAACTCTTCCAGCAACCGCGCATCGAGCCTAAAGCGATACTGGACACGACCGTCTTCGGTCAGCGTCCACCATCCGTAGGCGTCTGTCTCGAGCCTGTAGACACCGTTGGGGTCGTGCAGGTCTTCGCCGGACCGAAGCGGCAGTGGCTCGGCGAAGCAGGCTCCGAATCCCACGTCCGCCAGCCAGGGATCTGCGAGGATGACCTTCAAACATAGATGGTCGAAGGGGACTTCAGGCTTGCCGGCGGTTGGAACACGAGCCTCCAACAGGTCCACGCTGAAGCCGCAGGTGCGGAGGAGCGCAGCGAAGGCGCCGTTGAGCTCGTAGCAAAAGCCCCCTCGTCCTCCCACGAGCTTTTCCACCATTCGATTCACGTCCAGCGTGATCGGCGTACCGAGGTGGATATCCAGGTTCTCGAAGGGGACCGACCGCAAGTGGGCGGCATGGAGTTTCTGAAGGGTCTCGGCGTCCGGACGAAGAGGGCCCGTCCAAGCGATCCGGGCAAGGTAGGCATCTCGCTGGCTCGGCGTCAGCATCGCATCGGTATGTGAGGCCACCCCCCGAAATGCAACGCCATTTGGGAAGGCTCCATTCACCCGAGCACCGAGAGAAGGCTGAGCGCGGGCCGTGATCAGCTTCTCTCGTCATGTCGGTGCAGGTGTCTGGTGAGCAGCTCCATGAGAACAGATCGGCCGGCTTCGTTGAGTACATAGATCGGAATTTAGTTCCTCCCGGTGATCGAATCCGAACTCGGCTCGCATGGCCCTCGTGAACGACGAAGTGGAAAGACCCGGCCCGAACAGCGGAGCCGAAAGCGTGAGGAAGAAAGGACAAATCATGAAGATCCAAGGCGATGCCGTGTTCAACACAGCCGTGCTGACCGTGCTCTCGACACTGGTCGGCTGCGGCGCTGATGACGGGGAGGACTTCACGGTCGCTCTCGGATGCAATCCTTCTTGTACACGGGGACAGGTTTGCCGGAGTCAGGGGTCGGATGAGCCGCCCTCCTGTGTCGCGGTCGAGCTCGCACCGGAATGGCCCTCGATCCAGCTCGTCGACCCCGGAGCTCCTGGAGCGAGTTTCGGAGCCTCCTGCGCCGCGAACGCGGACTGTCAGTCCGGCTTGTGTGTCGACATCGACAGCGAAGGCCAATGTTCGCAGCGGTGTCTCGGCTTCTTTGGCGAATGTCCGGACGGAGCCCAGTGCGAGCCGGCGGGTGCCATCAACGTTTGCGTGAACGGAGGCGGAACCGCTCTGCTCTCGGGGGCCCGACGGGTGGGTGCCCCTTGCGGACAAGACACGGAGTGCGCCAGCGGGGCATGCATCGAAAACGACAGCGGTCGTTGGTGTTCGCAGCCATGTGACATTTCAATGAATGAGTGCCCCGCGGGGACCACATGTCAGACCGAGGCCGAGCGAGCTTACTGTCTTCCGCCCCAGCCGCCGCAGGGCGCCCCTCTGAACTGTGTCGGGCTCAACGCTTGCTTCAATGATTGCACCGATGGCGGTGATTGTAGCGACCAATGCATTGCATGGGCGGCCGATGATGCGATTGTGCTCCTTTATGAGGTCTACCGCTGTTACGGCGCCGCCTTCTGTCGCACGGAGACGCAATGCTTCGAGGCCTGTCGAGACCAGATCGAGGCCTGCGAGTCCAACTGACACATTCGTCGGCAGCCCCGCCGACCACCGGCCCAAACCCCTTCTTCCGGAAAACGCTCTTGGCCCAGAAAAAGAGTGATCGATCCCATCGTTTCGAGTGATGGCCCAGGTGTAGGGTCGTCGCATGATTGGGGAGGTGGATCGGGACTGCTTCGAGCGTGCTCAGGCTGGAGATGTCGAAGCGCTCTCTGTCTTGATCGAGCCGTTCCTGGGGCCTGTCGCCCACTGGGCCGCACGGCTCTCGAGCCCCGGGATGGACCCAGAGGACATCGCCCACGAGGTGTTCATCGTGGTCTTCCGGAAGATTCGCGAAGTCTACGGTCCGGAGCATTTCCACTCATGGCTTTATGGCATCACACGAAGGACCGTGAGCAAGTTTCGGCGTCGCGCTTGGCTGAAACGATGGGCTGGACCGCTGGATGACCAGTTTCCCGACGGCGGCGTCACGCCGTCCGGAGAATATGCGACCTATGAGGCCACCATGAGGATCCACGAGATCCTCGACCAGATGTCCGAGAAGCAACGAGAGGTCTTGATCCTGATCGATATCGAGCAGCGGACTGCTCCCGAGGTGTCGCGGTTGCTGCGGATTTCCGAGGGAACGGTGCGGAGTCGTCTTCGTCTGGCGCGTCGGTCCTTCATTCGACTGGCCATTGCCACCGGCTTGAAATCCCTCAGCAGCATCGAGGCACTTCCCGCTCTGGAGGGCGAGAGCTGACGCGCATCCGAATCCACCGGCCGTCCCGTTCAAGGAACGCCCGGGATGCGACAACCTTCACGTGTCTCCATTACTTGCGGTAACCGCTGGCCTGCGCGGCTTCTGGCGGCAGGTCGGCCGTGAACCCGTTGAGCTGACGCCAGAGCTCGTACCCCAGTGCGACCCGATTCAGCAGGATCCAGCCATTGACCGCGTTGCCTTGGCGGAGAACTTGGGCGTTTGGCCATTCATCCTCGCTTTTCGGACGGACCACGACGCGGAAGCGACCCGAGGGAGAAGCATGGGCTTCGACGAAGGCGACCGTTCCAGGAAACGTCCCGACCGCCGCTTCTGGCCAACCACCCACCTGAATGGCAGGCCAGCCTTCAAATTGCAGTCGAACCTCCTGCCCGGCCACCACGAGCGGTGCGTCATTGCCTCTTATGAAGAGCTCCACCGCCCGCTGATCGGCGTCTGCAACAACCGTTGCAAGCACTTCTCCTTGAACCACATACGAGCTATCCTCCCGGGCCAGAACATGGGTCAGCATTCCAGAGCGCGGGGCGCGGACCTCTAGGGAACGCTGACGCGCCAGAGCCCGCTCGACCACCTCCAAGTCCGCTTCGGACGCGGAGAGTCTTGCTCGAGCGGTGCCGAGAGCTTCCCGTGTGTCCGCGATGGTAGCGTCCAACTTTGCCGCCTTTCCGTCACGGCTGGCCCGTTCGGCCCTCACCTTTGCCCGCGCGGCCTGAACCGAGGCTTCTGAAGCCCGAAGTTCGGCTTTCGCCTGGGCCGCGTTTCGGTGGGCGAGGTCCAGCTGCCGCTGGGAGTTGAGCCCTTCGTCGGCCAGAGTCCGAACGCGCTCGGACTGGCGCACTGCTGCGCGCCACTTGGCTTCCGCCGCTTCCTGGGCGAGTGCGGCCGCCTGTCGATTGTTTTCGGCCACCCGCACTAGTGCTTCGGCCGAGGCCAGGGTTCGGTCCCGCAAGCCGTCCAAGTTCTCGAGCCGGTCTCGAAGGGCGGTGATCGAGCTGTGGGCGGCCTCGATGCGACGACGCACGGCGGAGCGTTGTTGTTCGTACCGCTCGAGGACATGCGGGTCGTTGTCCCGAAGCTCAACGATCACTTGTCCGTCTTCGACCCGGTCCCCCTCTTGGACATGCCATCGATCCACCCGTCCATCGATGGGAGCCTGCACGGAAAGCTGACGTTCGTTGGGCGAGAACGCGATGACCTGTCCAGTCCCCACGGCATTCTGACGCCAGGGAGCGAGAAGCAGGGCCAAGGTGCCGACGATGGAAACCGCGAGCAACGCCCGAACCACCCATTTCTCTCCTCTCCACCGGGTCAGCCGAGCGATTTCCAAGGCCGACTGCTGTGCGCCCGTGCCGATCACGCGAGCGCCTCCGATTCCTCGACCAGGCCCGCGTCCGAGACCCAACGAAAGCGCCGCGGGCAGCGTTGGAGGATGTGCCTTCGGTCCGTGCCGACGAGGAGAGTCCACGGCGCGTCGGGTCCAGCGATGACCTCCCAGAGGCCGTCGATGGTCTCCTCTTCGGCCCGGTCGAGCCCACCGTCCACGAGCAAGAGGCGCGGCCGACTTCTAATGGCTCGGGCAACCTCCAGCCGGATCAGTTGGGATCGACTCAGAGGCTCTCCGTCGGGATAGATCCAGGTTTGAAGGCCCGCCTCGAGGTCACCCAGTAACGACTGAAGGCCCACTCGCCGGAGCAGGTCTCGAAGCTCGTCGACGCTCGCGCCTGGATCTTGGCTGGTCAGGTTCTCTTCCAACGTAGCGCCTACGGGCAAGCCGCGGCCCACCAACTCGACCTGATGTCGGAGGGCCCGAGGCGCCAGGGATGAAAGCGAGAGTTGGTCGAACAGAACGCGGCCTTCCTTGAGCGGACGACGGCCATAGAGCACATCGAAGAGCGTGGCCTGGTCAGAATGGGGCAGGCCGTACAGCCCGACGCATTCCCCCGGAGCCGCGCGAAATGCGATGGGTTCATGATGTGTTCCGACCGCCTCGACCTCGAGCTCGACCCCGTGGTCGGTGGTCGGCGGCAGTTCTCCGCTGTTGGGCTCCGTCTCCAGATCCACCAGCATGCCAACCTTTTCGACGCTGGCGGTCAGATCATAAAACGATTCGACGTGCTTTCCAAACTTGGCGAGTTGAGCCATCACTCCCGTGATGATGAGCTCCGAGGCGACCAGCTGACCCAGGGTGAGCTGGCCGTTCCAGACCAGGAAGCTTCCCAAGCCAAGCAGGCTTGCGCTCGAGAACGCCTGAATACCGGCAAAGCCGATGGTCTGCCGGAGGACCACCGAAAAGTGTCTGGACCGCCGCATCAACCAGTCCACGGAAAGTCTGTCAGTTTCCCGGGCCGACCATCCAGAACCTTCGGGCGTCAGGAATCGATGTTGTCGACGGGCGACGGATTCGAGCCACGCAGCCAGCTCGTACTTCGCATGGGATTCTTCCACGGCGGTTTCGATGCCCGAAGCACCGAGGCGAAAGGTCACGAACCCGAGGGCCGAGATGAGGACGAGGTCGAAAACCAAGAGGTAAGGGTGATAGAAGCCGAGCAGCAACAGGCCTGCGACGGTCGACATGATGACCTCGGTTGCGCTCAGCAACAGGTACGACGCTGACTTCTGAATACCGACTACATCGAAGAATCGATTGATCAACTCCGTGAGTCCCCATCTTCCGCCGGCATCCGGCGTCGCGGCGGGAAGCCGGCGGGCAACATCGCGCGAGAGGTCGGTGAAGACGCGCCGCTGGAGAAGCTCGACGATATAGACTTCGAGGACGCGAAGCGCCGCGGCCACGGAAAGCACAAGCAACAGCCCTGCCGAGATCACCAACAAAGGCTGAAGCACGCGTCCGAAAGCCAGTAGATTGACCAGAGACTGGACCGCCAGGGGAAGCGCTAGAGAGATCGCGCCAATCACCGCCGAGTAAGCCACCACGGCGAGCACTGCTCCCCGTTCGAGTCGGGTCCACCGGGCGAGACGCCTGAAAGGCGACAGTTTGGGACCGCCTTTCGGGGACCGCAGGCGTTCGAGCGGGAGGGCAGGGGTCAGTCTGATCCACCGGACCTCCTCGCCGACTTCGTTCAGACTGAGAGCGTCCGAAAGGTCTCCCGCCTCGACCTCCACCTCTTGCACGGTGGACCCATCGATGACGCTGGCCTGTGTGCCTTCTCCGCGGGCGCCTGCCACCACCAGCCATTGTTCGCGGTCGGTCTTGGCCCGAGAGACCCACCACGCGTCCTGTTCCCCCTCGATGGCTTCGGGAGAAGCCGAAACCTCATCGGCGTGCCAGCCGAGAACGTCGGCCGCCCGCCGAAGCCAGTCGGTCCATTCTTCTTCTCGTCCGCCCGAGAGTGCGGCCGCGATCCGGCTGTTCGGCACCTCGACGGCGACGCTCTGTGCGAACCACTCCAGCAGAGTTCGCCGTGCGATGCTCGACATCCACCCGCTTACCTCACGAGTCGTGCCAGCGATTCGGGGGCAAACCGGGCAACATCGGCCCTCTACGTTCTTGAGGTTCGGGGCGAAAATGCATCGCTGGGACCGAATGCCCCAGCCATCGACGGCACCCCGCCGACCCGCCGACCGGTCCCGCGCTCAGCTCATCCGCCGGCGCCTGCGAAAAAATCGCCTCGAGGTTGGACCTAATCCCGGGGACGTACGCCCATGGGCTTGGATAAAACGGTCGAGAACAAGGCTTACTTCAGCTTCGCCACGCCGAGCGGAACCGAGAACTCCTCGCACCAGATATAGATCTCGTCGTACTTGCTGAGGTCGATCCGCGCCGGCAGGACATAGGCTGCGGCACCCTTTACGGCTTCCTTCACCGCCGGCTCGCCGGAGGTGTTCTTCAGGGGAGAGAACTGTGAGGCCTTGTCGAACTTGCCGCCCATACCAAACCCGATGGTTGGATCTGGAGCGCCGTCCTGGAAGAAGTCCGACTCCAAGAGGACGATCATGCCACTGTTCGTTTTGACGATGCTGACCCCGCCGCGGGTAGCATGATCACTACGACCTTCGAACTTGCCACTCCTGACAACCTCGGCGGCTTCAGCGGATGCTGAAGTCAAAGCGGCTGCAGCAAGCACGGCAGAAAGACAGACAGATTTAAATAAGCACATTTTTATAGAACCTCCTATTGTGTATCATTCGCTACAATCTTATGTGGCCTCGAGGAAACCAATGCATCCTGGATGCAAGAGGATCCTCGGCGGGAACGTGTACCGGGAGCGTAAGAAAGACACTAGCAAGCCGTTGCGTTCACTTGGTCGCGCAGCGCGAACGCCCACGCGGAGGACAATGGGGCGCCGACTTTCGTGAGCACGTTCGTTCGAACCGGCACCGCAAGATTGACCGCTCGAGATCTTGTTCGAGAGCGAGTGTCGCGACCGCGCATGTCCGTGCATCACGAGGTACCTCGAACCAGCGGCCGCGCATCGCGGGCGAATCGCTCTCTATCTGCAAGACCGTCCTCTGGAGCTCGCATGGGTCTTGGAGTCGGTGTACGAGCTCGACAGGGAGACCGTGCATCACGCACTCGATCTGTCAGTCGTCTCGACAGCGCCGTGGTCGAGTCTTATCCGTCGCAAGCTCGCCGCAGGCATATCGAGGGCTCCGTCACCATCAATCGGGCGGCCCACATGCTCCTGCATCGTTTTAACATAATGTCGATTATCGGACATTTTTACCCGTCGGGGCCTGGCCGCCGGTCTCCCGGGACAGGTTCCCTGGCTTCGGGTGGGATACTTGGCGACCGGTTGACTCAGAATCCTGGCGAGGAAAGAGAATGCCGCATGCGGTTTCGGACGTGGCTGTATGCCATGACGATGGTGGTGACGGCGGCGGTGACCGCTTGGGCTCCGGCTTGCGGCGAGGATGACAGCTGTCCGGGCGTCATCTGTACGAATTGCTCGGCATCTGGGGATTGCCCCAATCTAGAGTGTTCGGATGACCAGAGCCTCTTCTGCGTAGCGTTTCCGTTCGGGGACCTCGACTCTTCGGAACGCTGCACCTTCTGTGAATCTCCTGATTTTCAGCTTCCCTGAACTCCGTGGGTTCGAGTCGCAGCGCATCTTGAAGAAGCAGCTTTGCCGGGTCCCAACGGGTCAACGCCGCCCTTGCCGTGAACAGCCGGGTGTCTACCATGTACCCGTGTCCACGGAACTCGACTATGGCGAGATGCTGCGCTCGTCTTTTAAGGCGTCCATACGCCGCGACAATCCCCTGATCCTGCTGACAGCCGGAGCTCTCCTAGTGTTCGGAACGGCTGTGACGGGCGGAATCCTGGTCGGTCCATTGGCGGTGTCCTTGGCGTGGGTGGGACTCCGCGCGGCTCGTGGACAGAGCCTCCGTTGGGAAGACTTGCGACATGGCTTTGACCGTTTCGTTCCCGCGTTCGTCGCTGGGCTCGGCTACCTCCTCGCGGTGGTCGTGGGTTCCCTGCTCCTGGTCGTTCCCGGAGTCGTAGCGGCCTTTGTGCTGAGTTTGGCGTTCCTGATCGTAGCCGACACGTCGTCCACGGGCGTCGATGCGTTGACCTCGGCGGTTCGCATGGTGCGGGAACGGCCAGGTCCCGTCGCTGTCTGGGCGGTCCTGGTGGCACTTCTCGTCGCCGTGGCAAGCCTCGTCCCGGTGCTGGGCTCCGTGGTCGGGGCCGGCATCGCAGCGGTCTTCACCGGCCAATTCTATCGGCTTTGGCGCAAGCAGCCCGAGGTCGTCGCCGCCTAGGCTCTTCGCCCGCTGTGCTCTGACGCCCATGCTCGACGCCCTGAAACGACACGCCTGGCTCATCGCATTTCCTATGGTGGGGAGGCTCGCGCGTACCCGGTGGCACGGCGCAACCCGATGGACCACGCAAGCTCTTGCCTGGGCCACCTTGAAGATCCAGCGGGGTCGGTCTCAATCGGATCTGCGCTCTGTCGGCGAGGAATGGCAGCGCATGTTTCCCTCCAAAGACATGGTGCCCATCCTGAAGCAGGACGATCACACGGTCTTCGCACAGATTCGGACGCACTGTCCGCTGAGGGGGACCGGCGACACGGCGGCCTGTTACCGGATGATGGAGTACGACCGCCGGATGCTCGAAACCATCGGCGGCCAGCTGGTGGTGCTCGAGTCTCAGGCACAACCCGGTCGAACCTACTGCGAAGTGGCCATTCGTCGAGCCTCGGTTTCGACGGAAGACCTCGTCCACGCCCATGAGCGGACCCTCGCGTCTTCGGCTGGCCCGGGCGACAGAGGTCATTCGCCGGGCGCCCAGACCAGTTCGCCGTCTTCCTTGTAGATGGCTTCGACGGGCCGATTCTCGAGGAGATCGAGGACGGTCTCACTGGGTCGACAGAGCCTGACACCGCGCGGTGTCGCCACCAGAGGTCGGTTCACCAAGATGGGGTGCTGAAGCATGGCTTCGAGAAGCTCATCCTCGGGCACGTTCGGGTCCAGCAAGCCGAGCTCGGCGGCCGGAGACTTTGTTTCGCGAAGCGCCGTTCGCGGCGTGATGCGCGCCGCCGCGAAAAGGGTCAATAAGTGGCCCCTGGTCCAGCCGGTCCGAAGGTACTCGATGATTTCGGGTTCATAACCGGCAGCCCGAACGATGCTCACGACGTTCCGAGAGGTCCCGCAGTCGGGATTGTGGTGGATGACAACGGGGAATCGATTCATGCCGACACGTTGCTTGCGTATGTCGGGTGTCGACAAGGCCCAAGCAAAGTTCGGCTAAGACTCGCCCGATGGTTCCGCCTTGTCTTGCGTCTTGGTTTCGAAGTCGCCCGCGTCGTGGCGCTCGCGAAGCTGGCTGCTGGGCTCGCCCCAAGCGCGATTGACCATGCGGCCGCGTCGAGCCGCGGGCCGGGTTGCGATCTGCTGCGCCCAACGCTTCACATGGGTGTATCTGTCCACGTCCAAGAACTCTGCGGCATCGTACAAGAGCCCTCGAACCAGAGCTCCGTACCATGGCCAGATGGCGATATCGGCGATGGAGTACGCATCCCCGCCCACGAACGGATGGTCCGCCAAGCGTTGATTCAATACGTCGAGCTGTCGCTTGGTCTCCATCGCGTACCGGTCGATGGCATATTCGATGGTCGTCGGTGCGTAGGCATAGAAGTGGCCAAACCCTCCGCCGAGAAAGGGCGCGCTTCCGACCTGCCAGAAGAGCCATGACAAGCACTCGGCCCGCTGGGCCGAGTCCGTGGGAAGAAGAGCCCCGAATTTCTCGGCCAAGTAGAGGAGTATGGCGCCGGACTCGAACACGCGAGTCGGTGAAGGTGTGCTCAGGTCCAGGAGCGCCGGAATTTTGGAGTTCGGATTGACCGCGACGAAGCCGCTTCCGAATTGTTCGCCGTCGTTGATTCGGATCAACCACGCGTCGTACTCGGCTCCGTCGAATCCGAGGGCCAGCAGCTCTTCCAGCATCACGGTGACCTTCACTCCGTTGGGCGTCGCGAGAGAGTACAGCTGGAGGGGATGCTTGCCGCGGGGCAGCTCCTTGTCGTGCGTTGCCCCCGCGGTCGGCCGATTGATCTGGGCGAATTGGCCGCCGCTCTCCCGTGTCCAGGTCCACTTTCGAGGAAGCCGGTCGTGGCCTTCGTTTTCTCCGGTCATTTGCCATCCGTATCGGTATCCGACTCGGGAACAAAATCAGATCCGCCCGGCCAGACCGAGTCTCGTGAGAACAGACTGTTCGCAACTCAGGGTCTTTTCGATCGGCTCGGTTGGAGTTACTCCGCCACCATGACTAAGGTCGCCATCATTTACTACTCCATGACCGGAACGAACAAAGCGCTGGCTGAAGCGGTCGCCGAAGGCGTCAAAGCCGCCGGAGGTGAGGCTCGGGTTCGGATCGTGCAGGAAACCGCGCCCGCGTCCGCCATCGCATCCAATCCCGCGTGGAAGGCGCTTCAGGATTCCGTCAAGGACGAACCGAAAGCGTCGCCAGATGACATCGAGTGGGCCAATGCCGTGGTCCTCGGAACGCCGACCCGCTTCGGCAACGTCTCGGCTCAGCTCAAGGCATTCATCGACACGCTCGGAGGATTGTGGTTTCAGGGCAAGCTTGCCAACAAGGTCTACGCAGGATTCACATCAGCCCAAAACGATCACGGGGGACAGGAAAGTACCCTCCTGGCATTGTTCAACTCCATTTATCACTTTGGCGGCTATATCGTAACGCCGGGCTATACGGACGCGGTCGTGGCGGCTGCCGGCGGGAACCCGTATGGACCGTCGGTCACCGCATCGAAAGACGGAGTACCGGGTCCCGACCTGGACCACGCTCGCTACCTCGGGCGCCGGGTCACGGAGACCGCCAAGAAGCTGAGCTAGAGGCTCGGCTCCTCCATCTCACCTGTCCTCTCGCCCTCGGACCCCTCTCCAAGCCGTTCCGTCGCCACCGTCTCCGGCTCGGATACTTCGAGCGAAACCCTGCATCGGCTTCCCGTCGCCGAACTTTGGTTCATCGGGCTCGCGCTCGGTCCGGGCCGGGGCGGAATTTCATCAGCCGTCGTTCTTTCGGCCGATTCGGACTCCGCCTCGCTTCTCTTATGCTCGCCCCGATGACTTCGGCGTGGCGACGGCAACTGCGCTCCGCGACGCTCTTTGCGGGTGACGTGGGGCGTCGATTGCAAGGCCTTCTTCCGCCTCGACCCACGCCCTCGGTGGGGGATCAGGTCCTCGTTGCACTGTTGCTGCTGCTCGCACTGACCGAAGGCTTCGCGAGGCCGGACCTCGCATGGAGACCGCTCGCGGTGGTTCTGGCTGTTGGGACCGTCGCCTCTCTGCTCTGGAGACGAAGCCACCCATTCACCCTCGTGGTCATGGACTTTGGTCTTCACCATTCGGTTCGGTTTGCCGCCTCCCTAGCCAACGTGCCGTGGAGCAGTTTGTTCACCAGCATCTGTCTGGTCCTGCTCCCCTACTCTCTCGTGCGCCGGAGTTCATCCTGGCAGATCGCGGTGGGCCTGGCGGTGATGCTCCTCGGTCCCGCCATGATGGTGCAGCGCGAACGGGTTCCCGAGGCCGTTGCTGCGACCGTGTTGCTCCTCTTGCCCGCGATGCTCGGAGCGGTCGTGCGGCTTCGGGCCTCTGCTCGCCAGCGGGAGATCGAAAGGGCCAAGCACCTCGAACGTGAGCAGCTGGCTCGAGAACTCCACGACACGGTTGCTCATCACGTGTCGGCGATTGTCGTTCAAGCCCAAGCCGGGCGGACGTTGTCGTCCGATCATCGCGAACCCGCAGCGCGCGCGCTCGAAGTGATCGAAGAAGCAGCCGCGCGCGCGTTGGGAGACATGCGAAGCTTGGTTCGGACGCTCCGCTACGAGGAGCAGCCGCAAATGGCACCTCTTCCGGTGCTGTCGGACTTGAAGCGACTCGCCCGCAACGCCACCGACGACTTGCCCGTGGAAGTCCAGCTGTCTGGCGACCTGGAAGCACTGGAGCCGACCATTGCCGCGGCCATGTATCGCCTCGTGCAAGAATCCATCACCAACGCGATTCGTCACGCCCGGGGTGCGACCCATATTGCGGTCAGCATCGTCGGGGAGAAGGATGTGGTTCGTCTCGTCATCCGAGACGACGGACGGCTTCGTCATTTCGAAGAGGCCAGGGCCTCGGGATTTGGTCTGGCCGGCATGGCGGAGCGAGCCAGTCTCCTCGGCGGCACGTTTCGAGCCGGTCCAAACCCCGAACGGGGTTGGACGGTGGAAGCCGTACTGCCGCGAAAGGGTGCTCCGTCGTGAGCATTCGCGTCTTAATCGCGGATGACCAGGACCTCGTTCGGTCCGGCTTCAAGATGATCGTCGACGCCCAAGCGGACATGGAGGTCGTCGGCGAAGCGGCGGACGGTGAACGAGCGGTGCGGCTCGGCCGTGAACTCCGGCCCGACGTGTGTCTATTCGACATTCGAATGCCGCTCATGAACGGCATCGAGGCGACGCGACATCTGGCCGGACCTCACCTTACGGATCCCCTGGCCATCGTGGTGATCACGACCTTCGATCTGGACGAATACGTCCACAATGCGCTGAAGGCTGGGGCCCGGGGCTTCCTTTTGAAGGATGCCGGTCCGGACCTTCTGCTTCAGGCGATTCGCGCGGCGGCTCATGGCGATGCGCTGATCGCCCCGAGCATCACGGCGCGCCTCCTGGACCGGTTCGCGCACGCAGGCGCATCATCTCTGCCAGCTCACCCCATCGAGGCCCTCACCGAGCGCGAGGAAGAAGTCCTGCTCCTTGTCGCCCGTGGTCGTACCAACGCCGAGGTCGCAACCGACCTGTCCATCCATCTCAGCACAGTGAAGAGCCACATCGCGAGCCTGATGGGAAAGATTCAGGCCCGAAATCGAGTCGAACTCGCCATGTGGGCCTACGAAACCAACCGCCTGGGCAGCTGAGGCCAGGCGAGACAACCCTGGAAAGATCATGACGCAGACCGAAACTCTGACCGCGACTCAAATGGATACCCGTGCCGAAGGCTGGCTTCGGGCCGCACAAAGCCTTTGGTTTGGGCTGACCATCCTCGGGCAGTGGACCTTCGTCTATTTCATCGTCGCCTACTACTTTGGCGCGACGTGGACGGGAGAGTTCGCGCGCTGGAACCACAAGCCTCTCATCACCGGGCATGTTCCCGGGGACCTTTCCGGCAATCTGGTCTTCGCCGGCCACGTCATCATGGCCGCCGTCATGACCGCGGGTGGAACGCTTCAGCTCATTCCACAACTCCGCGAACGAGCCGCGGGATTTCATAGATGGAACGGCCGTTTCTTCCTGATTACCGCCGTGCTTCTCGCAACGGGCGGCCTGTATCTGGTTTGGGTTCGCGGTTCCTATCTCAATTTGACGACCGCATTGGGCATCACCGTGAATGCACTGCTGATCATCACATTCGCCATCCTCACGGTCCGGCTGGCGATGCAGCGGGACATCGATGCCCATCGGCGTTGGGCGCTTCGTACATTCATGGTGGCCAACGGTGTGTGGATGCTTCGGGTCGGCATGATGTTCTGGGCGGTAACAACGCGGGGAGCCGGCATGACCCGGAACATGAGCGGGCCATTCGACCTGTTCTGGATTTTTGGGTGCTATCTGGTCCCGCTGGCGGGCTTGGAAGCCTATCTTTGGGTTCGCTCGTCAGGCGGTGTCATGACGAAGTGGGCCATGTCCGGTGCCTTGTTCGTCTTCAGCTTGTTCATCGGAATCGGCTCGGTGGCCGCGTATCTGCTGATGTGGGGCCCATACATATAAAGAGGCCTTCAAGCCAAACCGAGGTCTGTCGGCCGTTGCTGTACCGCCTGGTCAATGACGGTCGCCGGTGCGAAGAAAGTAGTCTTGGAGCTGATGGGTCTCCTGATTCATGCGCATCAAGTTGGCATGGGTGATCCGGAAGATTGCGCGCATGACCTTATACACGATCCGTGGCTGGGTTTCGAGAAGCGCTTCGAAGTCGTCGGGTTCCAAGGTCAGCACTTCGCTTGTCGTCCTCGAGCGGAGCGTTGCCTTCCGCGCGGAGCCGTCGATGAAAGCTCGGGTCCCGGCACATTCTCCTGGCTGCATCTGATGAACGGCCTGCTCTCCCTTGGGGCTCATCTTGCAAACGTCGATGGATCCGGACGCCAGCATGAACAGCGTCCGACGCGTCTCCCCTTCCTTCACCAGCGTTTCGCCCTCCCCGATCGTCTGACTTCCCATACGTTCCACCAGGAGCGCCCGCTCTTCGGTGTTCAGTTCGGCGCCCAGTGTGGAGTGGGCAAGGGCTTCGGTCTTGCTCGTCGAATTCATGGGGCACTCTCCTTCGGCAGCGGACGCTAGCCAAGAGATCACCTGAGGTAAAATGGGGTTGGGCAACAATAACGCCCTCAGCGACCGTGGGGGATGGGACCGGAACCTTCCGGCGGGGACTTCATGGGAGGCGTGGCCGTCTTCCGCGGGGCGTCTCGAAAATGTGCGAACCCCAAGCTGGGAGCCCTGATCACGCGATGGAAGGGACGCGGCGCCGTCGGCGGCTCATCCGCGGACTCAGGGGGTCCGTTCCAGCGCCAGGTCAAAGCGATCAACGTGAGTGCGAGCGCCACCCAGATTTCGAACTTCACGCCATCCCCACCAGCAACCGACGGGCCACGCTGGGGCAGCCCGGGCTCGAAGAAAAACCGAGACGGTTCGTCCGGGCGTCGTCCGGACCCGACTCACTCGGACCCGGCTAGACTGGTTTCCAAATGGGCCGAACCTTCATGGGACGGCTGAAGCGTCCATTGGTCGTCGCATCGCTCGAGTCGGGCACTGACCAATCCAAAAGGCTCGGGTGTGATTCCGCGCAGACCGTCCCAAACTTCGATGGCATGCGGGACGAAGAGAACGTTCACAAAGTCGGGATCATCGGGCCCTCGTGGCCAAAAAGCCGTCCACGATGGCATGAACTTCTTGGCTTCGGCTTTTCGTTTTCCCAGGACCTCAGCCCGGCCCACAAGAGTCACGCATGCTGCGCGTGCGTCGTCCTGGTAGATCAGGGAGGTCCGAGGATCTGATTCGATCTCCTCCACTTTCCGCGAACTTCGACTGGTACCCAGCAACACGCTGAAATCGGACCGTGGTGGATAAGGCTGAACCACCCGAGCATGGATGCCCTCTGATGCGTAGGTGGCGATCACGCAATATCTCTTGCGCATCATGGTCGCGCGCGCGGCCTGCAGGACCCTTTGCGCCGAACCATCCCATCGGGCGCGCCCCCAGCGTCGATAGACCAGTCCCAGAGTCGACTGGAGGTTCATCGAGTTCATGCGGAACATCGGCGTTCACCCGGCTTCAAGAGAAAGCTGAGCAGCATCGGCCAGCCTAGGTGCTTTTCGGCTTTGGGATGCGAGCTCGTCAGCGAGGGCGTGACAAAATGCTCCTCCATTCGGACCAACTCGAAACCCGCTTGCACAACCGCCATGACGTAGTCGGAGACGTTGTGCTCGTAGCCCTTGGGACGCACTTCGAGTCCTTCGTGGCGGTCGCTGAATTGAGCTTGCCCGTCCCGAAGGCGCATCACGGGATGCAGGTCCGAGAGATGAATCCATCCGTCTCGCTCGCAAATCCGGCGGATTTCTCGGAACAGGGGTGGGAGATGGGCGACGTGCTCCAAGACGAGGGCGCACACCACCACGTCGAACGCGGCATCTTCGAAGGGCAGCGGCTCCGTCAGGTCGTGACGGCAGAAACGAACTCGAGGGGCCCGAGGGTGACGTCGCGCGACGTCCATCATTCGCTCCGAGAAGTCGACGGCCGTCACGTCTGCACCCGCTTCCAGAAGCCGATACGTGTTGCGTCCAGTGCCGCAGCCCAAGTCCACGGCGCGGGAAGGCTTCACCCGAAGTTCTTCCATTCTTCGCGTGAGGGCGAGCTCGTCCAGCGCAATCAACGGATTCGGCTTTGTGTCGTAGGTGTCAGCCCAGCGGTCGTAGCCCTCACGGGTCGGTAGTTCGAGAATGTCCATCCGGACTCCACATGATACAGCCTGGCGTACCGGGAACCCGGTGCCGAGCTCCCCGAGCGTACGGAGCTCAAGAACGGAACAGGTGAACGAAGGCCTCTCGGATCTGTCCAATGCCCGATGACACCTCGTCCTTGAATTCGCCCAGGCGCTCGCTCGCAAGGTTTCGTCTGGAATCGAGGTTCCGCTTGAGCTCACCGATGCGTGTGGCGAGGTCCTGCCGGTGCTCCTCGAAATCCGCCTTGAGTTTGGCCTCCCCCTCCTCGATCCGAGCGGAAATGGCTTCTTGCTCGGCGCGGAAGGCATCGGCGGCCGCTACGAAGCGCCGCTGAAGGTCGTCCCGAGTTTGATGTGCTTCCTCGGTGGTGGAACCGACTGCCCGGTCGACCTCCGCTTCGAAGCTCTGGATGGCGCTGTCGAGCTTACTCATCTGCTCATGATATGCGTCGCGGGTTTCGGCCTTCCCGAGGGCGAGCTGCACCTGAAGGTGGTCAAAGGCCGCCTGCACCTTCTGCTTGGAGTCGGAAGAGACGCGCTCGGCTTCGTTCACGAAAGCGCGAATCCGTTCCGCTTCCTCTCCGAAAGCCTTCTTCTGCCCCTCCCACTGCTTCAGGGCCTGGTCGCGGCCGATGCCCAGCTGCCTCTCGAACGCGGAGAGCTGAGCCTGAAGCTGATTCAATTTGGTATCGAGCGTACTTCGGATCTTTTCGATGGTGCTCATAGCCCGGCCTAACGCCGGAAACGACTGGGGGCAAGCATGGGACCGAGGCCTTCTTTGGAGAAGAACTCAAAGAAACTCGGCCCCGGTCTGAATGCAGACATGCTGCGTGGGGCCCGGTCCGAATGGATTGATCTCCATGATGAGCCCATCCGGAAAGGGGAGCCATCGGACCCGGAAGCGTTCGAACGAACCGGTATCACTGAAGTCCGCGAACTCGTTTCGACCTGTGAAGATATAACGGGCGAACGGGGAGACGAGGTCACCCGCCGTCACGTACGTGACCTCACCCGTGCCGATCACGCCCGTGATGTCCGGGTTCGGGCCGGATCCGAACGTCACTCCCGTGACACTGATGGCTTCCACATCCATGGTCAGCGTGCCCGAAACCCCCTGCGTCAACTCGCATTCGAAGGTGAAGCGGGCAAGATTGGAGGCTCCTTGCCCGGACCGGAAACCATCGACAGCCTCGCCCCCGCACGACATGACCGCCGCCGCCAGAAAGAAAAGGACCCGCATGGCCTGAAACATAACTCAGCGGACTCATGTGTGGGATGCCCCAGCGGCCGTTCTAGGCCGTGACAGTCATCGCTCAGCCGACCTCGCGGCTTCCCTCCTCCGCCGCAGACCGTGCGCCCTGCCGGCCTCACCCTGGACCGCCGTCTTCATGGGAGAGCCGAGTCGACCCGCGCGAAGGCGGACTTTACTTGTCAGCCACTTCCGAGGTCCGCCAATTCTGAAACATGGAAGTGACGATTGAGCATCGATTTCAGGCCAGTTGTGTCGCCGCGCTGTTGGCACTCGGCGGCGCGGGCTGTGCCTCTACTCAAGAGAGCGCCGGTTCCGAACGCCCGGCCTTGGTGGAGTGGCAGGGAGCAACGCGAGAAGCGGTCCCCTATCATGGACAGACCGAATACTTTTTCTCGCTGCACGACGAAGATACCGCCCCCTTTGTCACGGTGTGCACCAAGAGCGACTTCACCGGTTCTCGTACCGGCGGAGCCATCGGAACCGGTGTCGTCGGTCTCGGAGGGACCCGGATCACCACCGACGATACGTGCGACTTTCCGGACCCGGCGGAGCAGCTCAGATTTATCTGCCTCAAGGGCTTTCCGTCCACCGCTGGGTGTCCTCTGGGCCGAGTCAGCGCCATGGCGGAACTGCTCGCGTACTACGCGAACCTCGAACTACAGAGGCAGATCGAGGAGCGAGGCGATGTCTCAGAGCCCCTGGTGCTGGACATGACTCGGGACGAGTACAAACTACGTTATCTGTTCATGGCGCCGGATAGCAGGACGGTCGCTTCGCGCATTCGACGACTGGAGCATTTGTACGAGGAGCCGTCGCCCTTCCGGCGCCCGCTGCCCCAAGCCGAGCCGGCGTCCGACCTCAAGTGAGTTCGCCCACCTTCGCTTTTCGCACCGACTTCGAGCGCCGCCGCAGATCGCCTATTCGGTGGCCGGCTGGGGTTGAGTGGGAGGCGCCTTGCGTCCGCTCTTCAGCGTCTCTACGTAGCTCGTAAACTCGTCCTGGCTCACCTGCTCGTCCCCATCGCTGTCCATGGCTTTGAATCGCTCATTCCTCTGAGACTTTCGAGCGTCGGCGATTTCATCCGGCGTCAGCTCACCGTCTCGGTTCGCATCGACTGCGGCGAAGTCCAGATCTCCGAACTGCGACCGGTTGGCATCGACGTTGATTCCGCGACGTTTGGCGATGCGTGCTCGGAAGCCGCGAGCCCGCTCCTTGGCGCTGTCGAGTTCGCTCTGGCTCAAGGTTCCGCTCCCGTCGGAGTCGATCCGGGCGAACACCGCATCCATCCGGCCTCGGGCGTACGCTTCGAACTCGGCTCTGCCCACGGCTCCGCTTTGATCGGAATCCATCGCCTGAAAGGTCGCTTCGGGGGTGGGACGTCGACCGGGCTGAGCCCACACGGTCGACGATAGACCGGCCGTCAAAGCGACGATGGAAAACACATTCATTCTGTTCATGAAACCTCCTGGATGTGCCGCCTGGCGACACACTCACCAGGCATTCAACACCGCCAGCGCGTCCAGGTTGTCCTGCTTTACATTTCTTCAGGAACGCCGCCTATTCTGTGGGCGTGGACACGTCGGCCGAGGCCGTACCCGCCATCGAGGGGTACGAGCTACTGGACCGCATCGGTTCGGGGGGCATGGGCCACGTCTACGTCGGCCGACGGCGCGGGGTGTTGTGCGCGGTCAAGGTCTTGAAGCGAGACCTCATGACCCATCCGGCGGTGGTCAGACGCTTCAAGAAAGAAGTTCAGCTTTTGATGCTGCAGAACCATCCCGGCATCGTGGCCCTGGAAGACGCGGGGCACACGGAGGATGGGCGGCTGTACCTCGCGACCGAACTCATACCGGGGATGGACCTGTTTCGGGTCATCCAGCGCGTGGGACCGATGCCGCCCGACATCTGGACCGCGCTCGCCACACCGCTGTTGAGCGCGCTGGCTGCAGCCCACGAGTTGACAGACCACGACGGCCGCCCCGTCCGCCTCATCCATCGCGACATCAAGCCTGAGAACGTGATGGTGGGATACGACGGACGGGTGGTCATCCTCGACTTCGGACTCGCACAAGCTCGGCTGAGCGAGGAGCGTTCTCGCATCACCCGAGCCGGGCAGGTCATGGGAACGCCCAAGTACATGGCACCCGAGCAGATCCGGTCCCCCGACGAGGTCGATCAGCGAACCGACCAATTCGCGGCGGCCGTGACCCTGTATGTTTGTGGTATCGGCCGCACCGTCGGCTCGGACCTTCCGAACGGAGATGATGCCCTTCCTCTGCCCCAGCTCTGGGCCCGGCTCATGCGCCCCCATTGGCGACCCTTCACGGAGCTCGCGCCGGACTTCCCTGGCGAACTGGACGGCGTCTTGGCTCGGGCGATGGCTACCGAGCTTCGAGACCGCTTCCCGACCGTGACGTGCTTTCGAGACGCAGTCACCGCGGTGATTGGACCGCCGAAGCCCGGCGTCCTTCGAGACTTCATCGCGTCCACGTTCGTTTCGGAACGAACCGCCCATCGGGAGTGGCTCGAAGCGCGCGCGACAACCTTGGAAGCCGAGGCCCATCGAGCGACGCGCGCGGATGGTCAGCGTTTCGCGTTCGGAACGAACCAGGCTTCGTCCGAGGCGACGTCGAACCGGCCGGGCGATGGGTTTAGCGTCCACACGTCCCCTCTACTCTGGGCGGCGATCTCCGTGGTTCTCTTCATGGCGGCCACCCTTGTTGCCATCACTCTGAGGGCATCGACCGGGATTCAGGAGAGCGGCACGCTGCCTCCGTCAGCCCGCGCCGCCTCAGCCAGACCGCAGGCCGTCCCCGTGCCGGCTGGCCTGGAGATTTCGATTGTTCCTGCGGACGCCTCTGGTGACGCTTGGGCCACCGGTCTCGTCGCAGCGGCGAACGGACCCGGCGGGTTAGACCTGCCACGAGAATCCATCGCCGCCATCGATGATTCTCGTTCGCCATCCTCACCGAGGGAGCCCGAGCTCGACGCGTCCGGTGGCGCCGCATCGCCGACATCCCCATCGTCTGCGTCGGGCGAGTCGATCCCGCCGAGCCGGCAACCATCCATCTCACCCGAACCGTCGATCCTGAGCCCGCGCGCGCTCCGGCGTGAGCAGGCTTGGGCTCGGGTCGACCGCTTACTCGGGAACGCGCGACTCGAGCCCAGCGAACGAAGGCGCCGCATCTTTCATGCTCTTTTGGAGGTCGCGCCGTACGACATCCAAAGCCCTTGCAGTCGGAACGCCTTGTTTCGAACCGAGTTGACCCGGTACATCGAGCTTTGCCGACCTGATTGAAGTGGCTCTGGACCTTCTTGCGGCGACCCATCGGCTGGTTCGGCCCAGAGCGAAGTCGAATTGCTTACATGGCGGATCGGCTTCGGATGCTGGACCCGGTCCGATGCCCTAGTCGTGACGGTTTCGAAAGGCTTCCAGAGAGACGACGTCCCCTCCGGACGCGCCACCCCCGTCTCGGCTTTCCTCGGCCGGCGACGAAAGGGAACTCGGTCCTTCAAAGCGCAAACCAAAGTCGACGTGGGGATCCACGAACTGCGTGATGGCCTCATAAGGCACGACGATTCGAGACGGCTGCTGCTGAAACGAAAGACCCACCGAGAAGCGGTCCTCGGAGACCTCGAGGTCCCAGAAATGCTGCTTCAGGACGATTTGGATCTGTTCGGGGTAGGCCTCTCGGACGTGCGCTGGAAGCTCTACCCCAGGAAAACCGGTTCTGAAGCTGATGAAGAAATGGTGTTCTTCGGGCATGCCACCCACGGCCCGCTCGAGCGCCCAGCGGATTACAAGGCGCATCGCCGCTTTCGTGAAAGCATCGTAGGGTATTGCGCCAGACATCTCCATAGCCCTAGCAGGGCAGACCGCGTCTCGCCACTCGCGGGCCGGGAGACGCTCAGGGTTCCGGCGACACCACCTTTGGGCCACGATCTACGGGTAGGGTTCCGCTGAGGTTCTGGGAATGGCCCTTCGCGAGGATCATGGCCATGCCCTTGTTGGAAAGGAGCACTGCATTGCTCCCCCGAACGAACGGAGCGGTCGAGACGCCGGACCCGGGCGAGAGGGCCTGCAGTGGCTTTCCGGTCCGTGCATCCAGAAGGTGAATGGATCCACGGGATGTCCCAACCCACACGTGGCCATCTCCTGCGGCAGAAGGTCTCGTCGGAAAGCCATCCTTCACGTTAAGGCTCCACGTGACGCGACCTAGATCGGGGTCGAAGCCGAGGACGTCGCCCCGGCCGGTGCTGAAGACGATGGTTTCCAGCGGCTCGGCACGCACCAGCCCGTGAACATTCTTCAAGGAACGCATGTACACGATGGACCCGTCCTCCACGGATAGGCGGTAAACCCCCTTGTTGAAGCTGGCGGTCAGGATCTCTCCTCCGTTTGGTCCGACGGGCAGCGGGGTGGCGTCGATGTCTTGAAACTGCTCTGCCGGCTCCCCGAGGCGGACCAACCACCGAACGTCGCCAGACTGCAGCTCGACGCCCAGTAACGTGCCGTCCGAGAAGCCGAGGACCGCCAGCTCGAGCCCTGGATGGATGTACGCTCCCGCCTGCCCGCGAATGGTCAGTCCGTCCGGAGTCGGCCGCTTTTGACGCCATAGGACGCTCGCGCCCTCGGCCGAGATGCTCAGCCCAACGAATGCGTTCGGACGAGCCGGGACGACGGCGATGTCGTTCATCATGGCGACGCCCCCGGATGGCGTTCCACCCACATCCACCGCCCATTTCTCGCGCCCGGTGTACTTGTCCAAGGCGACCAGACGCGGACCTTGTCCAACCAACAGGAGGCCGCCCACCTCAGACATCTCCGCCCCAACCTCTCCAAACTCGGGGCGAGACCAGATCACCTCACCGCTGCCGAGGCGACGGGCTTCCAGTCGTTCGGAGCGAAGACCCAAGTAAACGTGGCTGGACTGCTCGTCGATGTACGGGCGGGACCATTCTTCGCGGTTGATCTTCAGGAACTCGAAGCGCCCGAGATCGACGATGTATCGGGCCCCCCAATACTGCTGACGCTGGGCCTCGGATGTCGCCAGGTCGCCGGGCGGCGCGGCCCCGAGGAGTGCGATGAGCCCAGCCGCGGGCCCCCAGAAACATAACGTCATCTATCGCAGGAGCTTCAGCCGATTCTCGGCATAATTCTGAAGGAATAGGGATGGCTCCGTCTCCAAGAGCAACTGGAGGCGGGACCGGGCTTCTTCGACCTGTCCGTCCGCCTCCAAGACCCGAGCTTGATGCTTGAGTGCATACGCTTGGGCGAAAGGAATCTCGGCCAACAGTTCGAAAACCCGAAGGGCCTCGCTGTATTCGCCGAGGCTCTCATATGCGTAACCCTGACCCTCCAGGGCGATGAAACGCAGCGGATCGTTGGACACGGCCGAATCGAGATAGGCGCCGTAGAGGTCCGCTGCCGACCGGTAAGCTTCCTGCCTGGCGGCCAGGTCCGCCTCGTAGAGGAGCGCAAGACGAGCTGCTCCCCGGTCCGAATGCTCGGACCGGAACCGACGCAATTCATTCTGTGCGTCGCCATACGCCTGCTTCAACATTTGGGTGGAGGTCGCGGTGGACGCGAATTGTGGGGACGAAACTCGCTGATACGACTCCAGCGCATCGCCGAGCGCGGCCGTCACTTCGGACGCGCTCCGCGCGCTGCTGCTTCCAGCCATCTGAAATCCGACGATGCCCACCAGGATCGTACCCAAGGCGAGGAGCACCAGGCGAACGTTTTTCTCCAGCCAGGCTACCCAGGGCGCCCCTCCCTCTTGGAACGCGTCGGGGCCCAGAAGCTTGTCAGCTTCCTTCTTGCGGGCCATGGGGACCGGGTTTTGGAGAGAGGACCTGTCCGAGTCAAGGACTGGTTGATGCCTGGAACGGTCATCGCCGGAGCGCTTTGGGTCATGGCTGCTTCCCCCAACGCGTGGGCAGCGGAGGGTGAGTGGATGCTCAACGCGTCGACGGAGGTCATCGGTCGATTCAGCCGAGACGGCGAAGGTTTGGAGCCCGGAGGTCGACTGACGGTCTCCGGAGCACGCGGCGTGGGAGCCTGGATCTGGTTGATGGGCACGGCGGGACTCGGCGCCGTCGCACCTGGACCAAGGGTCGATTACGACATCATGGTCGGGGTGTCGGGGGCCGTCGACGTGGTTCGTTGGGTACCCTCCATCGAGCTGCTCGCGGGCTTCGGAGGAACCGGGGACCAGTTGGGCTTCGCGTTTGCCGGGTCAATGGGCGTGGAACGGTTCGTCGCAAGGCGCTGGAGCCTAGGGGTTCGGCTGCAGGGCCGCGGGGTGATCCGGCCGGACGACCTGGATCCAGGTGCCTCGGTTCAGATTCGCATCTCGCGTCGCATCGGTTTCTGACCCGGTCAGCGGCGCAGCCATCGGTCCGGCCCTTTCGTGATGGGGTCGACCTGAGGTATGCGCGCAAAGTGCAGGCATTCTCGGAGGTTGTCGACTTCCTGAACCACTACGTCTGGAGCTTTCCCGAAGCGCTCCCTTGGCTGGTCGTCGCGCTGCTGGGGACCGGGCTGTTCCTGACCGTGCGGCTCGGGCTGATCCAATTCCGCAAGACGGGCCATGCTTTGGCCATCGTCTCCGGCAAGTATGACGATCCCGAAGACTCCGGGGACATCAGCCATTTCCAAGCTCTCTCGACCGCGCTCTCGGCGACGGTGGGCGTCGGAAACATCGCCGGCGTCGCGACCGCCATCCACTATGGCGGCCCCGGTGCGGTGTTCTGGATGTGGGTCACCGCTCTGTTCGGTATGGCGGTCAAATACAGCGAGTGTACGCTGGCTCTGAAGTATCGAACGTTTGACCATGATGGTGCGGTGGCGGGCGGCCCGATGTACTACATCGAGCGAGGCCTCGGTTCTTCCTTCAAGCCTTTGGCGGTGCTCTTCGCGGTCTGCGGCGCGCTGGCCGCGCTCGGCACCGGCAACATGAATCAAGCCAACACGGTGGCAGTAAGCGCCGGGACCGACTTCGGGCTGTCTCCCCTGCTGGTTGGGTTCGTTTGTAGCGCAGTGGTCGGAGGTGTGATCTTGGGCGGTATTCGCCGGATTGCGGCGGTGAGTTCTCGGCTCGCCCCCAGCATGGCGGCTGTCTACGTGGCAGGTGCCTTGATCATCCTGGCCTTGCACGCTCCGCAGGTTCCCGGCGCCTTTCTCACCATCCTCGAGCACGCGTTCAATCCACGCGCGAGTGTGGGAGGGTCGGTGTTGGGCGCCTTCAGCGTCACCATGCTCTGGGGCGTGAAACGCGGCCTCTTCTCGAACGAGGCCGGCCAAGGAAGCGCGCCCATCGCCCATGCGGCGGCCCGGACCGACGAACCGGTCCGAGAAGGCGCCGTCGCCATGTTGGAACCGCTCATCGACACGCTGATCATCTGCTCGATGACGGCGCTGGTCATCATCGTGACCGGGGTCTGGGACCAGCACAATGAAAGCTCCATCGCCTTGAACAAGGCAGCGGTGGTTCGAGCAGAGGACATTCCTACCGAGGGCCGAATCTACGACCGCGTACAGGAGGCCTTGGCGGCCGAAGGGCCGTTTGAATTCGAGGTTGAGGACGGCGTGCCCAACGGGGTTGGATTCATCGCCTACGACGGTTTCGTGGGGGATCCTCGAATCGTTTACAACGGGGATGTCTATAGCGGTCGAATTCAGGCTCCGCTGTCCACCAACACGGACATCAGTCTCCTGCGCCTGGAAGGGAAGATGTTGCTCAACAGTTCGGCCCTCACTGCGGAGGCCTTCCGCGTCGGCCTTTCTCGTATTGGAAACTGGGGGAACTATATCGTCACTCTGTGTGTATTCATGTTCGCTATATCGACGATGATTTCTTGGTCCTATTACGGAGACCGATGTATCAATTATTTAGCGGGCTATCGCTTTGTCTTGGCGTACCGAATCGTGTTCACACTCTTCGTCTTCCTCGGAGCGGTACTCGCGCTCGAAACGGTCTGGTCGTACGGTGATCTCATGCTGGGCATCATGGTGGTCCCGAATCTCTTGGGAGTGCTCCTTCTGTCTCCGGACCTCGTACGCACCACCCGCAAGTACTTCGATGAACTGAGGTCTTCTTCGTGACTGCCCGTGGCCACTGGGGGTCTCGTTTCGCGTTCGTCCTCGCGGCCGCGGGCTCGGCGGTCGGTCTCGGAAACATTTGGAAGTTTCCGTACATCACCGGAGTCTACGGCGGCGGTCTCTTCGTCTCGGTGTACCTGGTCTGCATTTTGTTCGTGGGAATTCCGGTTCTCATGGCTGAAGTCATGATCGGTCGAGCCACGCAAAAATCGCCAGTAGGCGCATTTGCGTCTCTTTCCGCCGGCGCTTCGGCTTGGTCCTTGGTCGGCTGGATGGGAGTCGTCAGTGGTCTGATTATCCTCTCCTACTATTCCGTCGTGGCCGGATGGTCGCTCCACTACGTCTTTCTCTGCGCCACCAACAGTTTGAGCGGCATGGATTCGGATGCGATAGCGAATGTTTTTGGGAGTCTCTACGCGCACGGTGCCTTGAACGTGTTTTGGCACCTCGTGGTCATGTCGCTGACGACGTCTATCGTCTTGGGAGGTGTTTCGGGCGGCATCGAGACGTCCGTGAAGATCTTGATGCCGGCGCTCCTGATCCTCATGAGTCTGCTCCTGGTAGATGCGATGTTTCAGAAGGGATTCCTTCCGGCAGTGAGCTTCATCTTCGAACCTCGGCTCACCGAGCTTTCGGCCGAAGGAGTTCTCGAGGCGCTCGGTCACTCCTTCTTTACCCTCAGCTTGGGGATGGGAGCGATGCTGACGTACGGAAGCTACCTTCGAGAAGACGACGACGTGCCGAGCGCGGCCATCTTGATCGGCGGTCTCGACACATTCGTGGCTTTGGTCGCCTGCCTCGTCATCTTTCCCATCATCTTCACCTTCGACCTCACCAGCCAAGGGGGGCCCGGTCTCGTATTTGGAACGATTCCCGTCGCGTTGAGTCAGCTGCCTGGCGGTGGGATTCTGAATTTCGCTTTCTTCACGCTTCTTTTCTTCGCCGCCCTTTCCTCGACGATTTCCCTTCTCGAAGTCGTCACCGCCACCGTCATCGACCAGTTCGGCTGGAGCCGGGTACGGGCCACCATCGCGGTTGGGCTCACCATCACGCTCTTGGGTATTCCATCCGCTCTCTCTGGCAGCAGCGCGGTGTTCGGGGACGGCTGGGCGTCCGTCTTCGGAAAGAATTACTTCGATAGCTTCGATTGGGTTGCATCGAACGTTCTACTTCCGACCGGCGGGCTGCTCATCGCCTTGTATGCAGGATGGGTCATGCCTCCGCAGATCCGAGAACTCGAATTCAAGCGCGGCTCTCGACTGGACGGTCTCTATCCGGTTTGGCTCGGGATCATTCGCTACGTGAGTCCCGCAGCCATCTTTGTCGTGCTCCTTTTTTCCTTGGGACTCTTGGAACCCCTCATTTCGTCGGAGACGAGTGCGCAAGTTCCTGCGATGACGAAAGCAACGGACGGGTAGTCGCTCAATCCTACGACGATTGGGGCTTGAGCCTCAGGACGACCACCGTGATGTTGTCGGAGCCTCCGGCGTCTCGAGCAGTGGTGACAAGACGGTCCACGATGGCCCGTGATGTCGTCCCTTCGGCAAGACCCCGCAAGATGACGTCTTCGGGGACTTCCTTCGTCAGACCGTCGCTGCACAACATGACCACATCTTCGTCGCGGATATCCAAACGAAACACGTCGGGTTTGGGCTCCCGGTCTGAGTGTGCCTGGAGCGCGTTGTAGAGGATGTGGTGCATCGGCGAATCCGGTCCGGTGTCTTGGTCCGACCGCAGCTCTCTCTTGAGTTGCTCGGCCAAGGTATGGTCCGTCGTGAGCTGTTCGAGGTTGCCGTCGCGTAGCAGGTACGCACGGCTATCGCCGACGTGGCCGACCACCAATCCCGGAGGGTCGACCTGAACCACCGTCAAAGTCGTCCCCATGGTGGGATGATCGGGACGCTGCTGCGCCTCGTCATCGAGGTCGCGCTGCGCATCCGAAATGATCTGCTGCAGGTCGTCTTTGTGTTCGAATCCTCGCAACACCGCCTGCATGACGACTCGGGAAGCGACGTCTCCCCCGCCATGTCCGCCCATGCCGTCGGCGACGGCCATTACGAGGGGAGGAGACGCACGCGAGGGGTCCCCCAGCGTACTCCGGAAGCTCGCATCGAACACCACGACCTCCGGCTCCAGCCCGGCGATCAGATACTGATCTTCATTCTTGGGACGTCTTCGACCGGGATCCGTTCTGCCTGCGACATCGATACTCACGGTTCAAGTCTCATCGGTTCGGGGTCGGTGCCCTCAGGGTTGGATTCAGGCATCCAAGTGGCCTGGTTCCGCACCCGCTGCCAAGCATCCAAAGCCCACTTGACCGTGGGAAATGCAAGCTCCTCCCATGGTAGACCGCCATACGGGAACAAAGACACCTCTTGGCTCTCGGGACCAGCCGAGACCACAGGATCTTCCAGGATCGCGCGGTAGATCAGCTGAACCTGACTGATCCTACGGACAGAGTAGACCGCGAGCAGGCCCTCTACCCGAAGTCGAGCCCGCGCCTCCTCCCAGGCCTCCCGAATCGCCCCCTCTTCCGGGCTCTCGCCCGATTCCAGGAAACCGGCCGGGAGCGTCCAAAACCCGACCCGAGGGGGGATGGCGCGCCGACACAGGAGGACGCGGTCTCCGTCCACGGCCACTACGCCAGCCACGATCTTCGGATTGTCGTAGGCGATATAGTCACAATCCGGGCAGACCAAGCGCTCCCGATCGTCGCCGGGGGGGATACGCCGGACACGAGGTCCCCGCTCATCGCTCATGTCGACCAACCTGCCTGCGATGGGCACGGGACGTCATCCGATTGTTGCTGCGGGGGCTCAGATCGAGGGAGATCAAGAACATGGAGCTGCGAGAAGCGGCGGAGCGAGTCCTATTCGGCACCGATCTCGAGGACAAACTTTGGTTTCCGGACCGAGTTTCCGACCTTCGACCCGGACCTTCGAGGCCCGCGCCCCCGGGTCCGGGCCGACCTCCGGGGCTCGATGGTCGATCTTCCATCACGACCGCATCGGCCCATTCCAGATTCCCGCGCGGGGCGCTCGAGGAACCGCTGGTCAGAGGTCGAGCCCTGCACTTCTTTGCGAACCATGAGCTTTTGGCGCTCGAGACAATGGCTTTGATGCTGCTCCGCTTCCCCGATGCTCCGGCCGGTTTGAGACGAGGCTTAGCGCGGACACTGACCGAAGAGCAGTCTCACCTGCGTCTTTATCTCAATCGCATGAACCAGCTGGGCGTCGAGTTTGGCTCACTCCCGGTCAACGACTTCTTTTGGCGTTGCTTCAACTCCGTCGACCGTATCGAGGGTTATCTCTCCGGAATGAGTCTGACCTTCGAGCAGGCCAATCTCGACTACAGTGCACAGTACGCCGAAGCCTTCGAAGCGGTCTCGGACATCCCTTCGGCCGAAGTCATGCGGAAGGTATTGGCCGACGAGATTCGCCACGTCGCTTTCGGGCGTGTCTGGCTGGGGAGGTTACGGCCCGAAGCGGACCTCTGGCAGCAGTATCTCGCAACGCTCCCGCCACCACTGGTCCCGCGGCGCTGCCGGGCAGATCGGATGTGGCTTGCACCTCGCCGACGCGCCGGGCTGCCTGAATCGTTCATCTCGAGGGTTGCATGCTCCGCCGAGAGCCGGGGTCGGAATCCGGAACGGTGGACGATGAACCTCGACCCGGACGTCGGAAGGACGTCCACCCGCTCCGCCACGACCTCCCTAGAGCGGGACTTGGCCCCTCTGCTTCAGCTGTTGATGCCCGCCGACGACGTGATCGTAGGGGTGCAGGCACCGGATCCCGAGTTTCTCGACACCTGGCACCGAGCTGGGTTGCCCGTCCGCACCTGGTCTCGGCCTGTAGCCAATGGCGAGGACCGTGACCGAGCTACGCGAGGTTGGGCGGACTACGCCCTTCCATCGGCTCCCGACCATCCAGGCCGGGCGCTGGCGCGAAAGCGCACAGCAGCCCGCTGGGAGCGAAGCTGGATGAGAGAGCGCCGGGATCCGATGGTCGGGCCTCGCCCCGGGGCTTCTTTCGCAACTACGCTGCGAGAACTGCTTCACTGCAGCCGAGCCATGCTGCCGAGTGGTCCTGTACGCTGGAAACGTGACGTGGGCGCGTCCGGTCGAGGACACCGTGTGGTCACGGAAATCTCGGCCGAAGACCGAAGCTGGGCGAAGCGGTCTCTGCGTTTGGGCGGTGTGGTCGTCGAGCCGCAGCTCGTGCCCGTGATGGAGCTCGGTCTGATTTGGAATTCGAAGGGCCCGGTCCGCGTGCTCCAGAGCTTGACCGACCCACGAGGGCGATACGTAGGCCACGTCCTCGGGGCTCCTTGGCGGAGAGTAGCTCAGCACTTTGGTCGGAGAACCCAACAGGTCCGGTCGCTGTTGCTCGACGCGGCGGGATTCGTCCGGTCTCGCCTCTCGAAGTCCGGCTTCGAGGGACCGGCCGGGGCAGACTGTATGATCCACCGCCGCGGAGGTCGGCTGGAGCTTCGTGTGATTCAAGAGATCAACCCGCGATTCACGATGGGCCATGTCGCGCAGGCGCTCGGGAGGCACCTCGCTCCCCAAGCCGAGGCGAGACACATCCTCCTCAGCAATCGAGCACTGCAAAAGCATCGAGGCCTTTGCCTTCGGGAACTGCACGAACGACTCCCCTCCAACCTTGGTTGTCCGCCTTGGGACCGAGGGCGGCTTTGGACCACGGATCCCCGCCATGCCGAGCACGCTGGCCTGCTGATTGTGAATCCCCAAACTCCTCTGGAATCGGCTCTGGGGTCGCCGCACCTGCTCTAGGGTTGTGGTGTCTCGAGTCGAGCGGTCCGTTGCCGAAGCCAGTGGTCCGCGAGAACGATGGCCACCATCGCTTCGGCCATTGGCACGAAGCGGGGCAGAAGACAGGGGTCGTGGCGCCCTCGAACCTCGACCGAGGTCTCTGTGCCCGAACGAGTCACGGTGCTCTGCGCCCGGGGGATGCTGCTGGTCGGCTTCACCGCCGCCCGCAGCTCGATGGCCTGCCCAGTGGAGATGCCGCCCAGCATGCCACCATGCCGATTGGTTTCGGTTTCGACGACGCCATCCGCGGTCGCGATGAAGCGGTCGTTGTGCTCGCTCCCCCTCATGGACGCCGCCTTGAAACCCGAACCGATCTCCACCCCCGTGACCGCGGGAAGCGAGAACAGGGACTTCGCGAGATCGGCTTTCAACTTGTCGAATACCGGTTCGCCCAAGCCTGGGGGCACGTTGCGAGCCACGATCCCAGCCACGCCTCCGATCGAATCCTTCTCCCGGCGAATCGTCTCGATGAGCGCTTCCATCGCCGGCGCTGCTTCAGGGTCGGGGCATCGAATCGCGTTTGGCCGTCCATCGGAATGGTATTCCACCGATTCCAGGGTGACTTCGAGCCCGTCGACCTTCGCTCGGATGGAGCCGACCTGATCCACCCACCCGACGACCTGGACGTCGATGGTCTCCAGCAACCGCTTCGCCACCACCCCGGCCGCCACCCGAGCCGCGGTCTCGCGGGCACTGGAGCGGCCACCGCCTCGGTGGTCTCGACGTCCAAACTTTGCATCGAACGTGAAGTCGGCATGCCCGGGCCGATAGACTTCCCGCAACGCTTCGTAATCCCGCCCCCGCGCATCCTCACTTCGAAGCAACAGCGCGATGGGGGTCCCGGTGGTCTTGCCTTCGAAGACACCGGACAAGATTTCGACCTCATCCCGCTCTTGGCGGGGACTGGTCAGTCGACTTTGGCCGGGCCGCCGGCGCGCCATGTCCAGTTGAAAGTCCTCGGGGCTCAAGGCAACGCCTGCAGGACATCCGTCGACGATCGCCACCAACCCGGGACCATGGGATTCGCCAGCGGTGGTCACGCGGAAACAAGAGCCCCATGTGCTTCCCGCCATGGCCCGACGCTAGCCTACGTCGATGGGGGATCAAATGACGAAGCGGTTTGCCGACCCGCCAAACCCATCGTGGCCCCCGATTCGGGGTGACGGATGAACTGACCTCAGGTAGGTCCGCCGGCCATGCTCGGAACCATCCTCGGAGCTTGCATCGTCGCCGGTACGCCCTTGCTCCTCGCGCAGGCTCGGCCGTCTACGGACACAACGGCCCGCCCTTCGGTCATCGAGATCGACAACATCGAGATCCGAGGCAACGTAGCCCTGCCGAAAGGCGTGTATCGTGGCGTGCTACGTCGGCGCGCAGAGGAGTCGTCATTACCCCCGGAGCAGGTTCAGGCCATCCTGACGGAGTTTCTTCATCGAAGCGGTTACGATCTGGCTTCGGTCGAAATCGCCGACAACGTCGTGACCGTTGATGAGGGCCGACTCGACAGTGTGGTGTTCGTCGGCGCCAGCACAGGGGCGGTCCTCGGTTTCAAGCTCAGCTTCAACCTTCCAGGCCAGATCTTCAATCGATCCCTCATCGAGCAAGAGCTCGACCGCATCGTTCGTGAAGGCGAGCTTGCCTCGGCAACCTGGGAACTGGTTCCTGCACCCCAAGCGAAGGGAAGTTTTCTTCAGCTCGAAGGAACCCGACGGATAGGCACGGTCACGGTCTTTTCTCCTGGGACCGAGTACTCACTGCGGATTTACGTCAAGCAGAGAGAATACGCCCCTGGCTTCGACCTGAACTTCGGTTTTCGACCGCCGGACGGCATCTTCGTGAATACGGAATGGCGTTTCGTGAACGCCTTCTTGCCCCGGGATAGGATCACGTTTCTGAGCAGTCTCGGCGTAGACATTCTCGACCTTGCCGACGAACCGTCTGACCGGCTGGGAATCACCCGAGCAATCGCCGACGTCAAGTGGTTCACGCCGCCCTTGGGGGTGCCATGGCTTCGCTTCTTTCTCAATGCGAGCGCGCGAGGCCAAGGCCGGAACCGTACCGAAGATATCGGTGTTCGGAGCTATATCTTCTTCCCGCTGGTTGGTTCGGCAAACATTCAATTCGACTTTGGAGATATCGAGACGTTCTTCGGTGGCGGCGTCGAGCAACGCTTTACGTTCCGGGTAGTCTTGGCGGATGAGTTCGATGAGGACGCTGCTCCCATCTCCGTGCCGGCCGATACTCTGGAACCGGATGCCAATCTCCGTCCGTTCTTTGCGTTCGGCGGAGAGTACAATCTCGCGCCGGGACGGGTTCGCAAGGATCGACGTCACTTGTTCCGCCTTGCCGGTCGCGTGCTGGGGTCAGGACCGGACGACGCCGATGGAATCATCGATGTTCAAGCCTTCTATAAGAATACGGTTCTGTTCGGATGGGACGAATTGCGCTATGGCGCGGCCGGCGCCTTCATCGGCGGAGATGTGCCATTCTTCAATGAAGTCGCCTTCGGCGATGGCTTCTTCAGGGCCGCCTTTCTGGATGAGCTCTATACGACGCGTGTCGTGACGGGAAAGATCGA
Organism: Myxococcota bacterium; assembly: GCA_050331295.1. Classification (GTDB taxonomy): domain Bacteria; phylum Myxococcota; class Kuafuiibacteriia; order Kuafuiibacteriales; family Kuafuiibacteriaceae; genus Kuafuiihalomonas. Next base: position 500,969 of record JBHJGZ010000004.1, read on the forward strand.
GTATCGCTTCTCGATCAGCCGAGACGTATTCAAGCTGAGCATTTTCAACGACGTGGGTGTTTTCGAAGAGCTCGACCTCTTCGACGACCCCGAGTTCGCCGGCTTTCCTCTCCGTAGCCGCCTCGGGCCGAGATTTGTCGAGGCGCCAGGCGTAGGGTTGCACGCTTTGGTCTTGGACGTGTTCCAGGTCGACCTCTACACCGGAGCGGGTTTCGTCTTCGGGACCGGTGATGGAGTCGACGCAGACGTCGACATATCGCTTTCGATCGCTCAAGTGTTTTAGCCATGACCAAGGATCCGGTCCACACCGAGCTCGATGACCTCGGTATTTTCACGGTCACATTCAATCGTCCCCAAAAGATGAACGCGTTCACCTACGCGACCTACGAAGGATGCGTCGCTGCGCTTCGACGCGCGGAGGAAGAGAGCGCGGTCCGGTGTGTCATTCTCCGTGGTGCCGGCGACGCGTTCACGGCCGGAAATGACCTGCAAGACTTCATGCAGAACCCGCCGTCGGACGAGAAGAATCCGATCTTTCAGTTTTTGTTCAGCTTGGTGCGTTTTCCCAAGCCATTGATAGGCGCCGTTCAAGGACATGCAGTCGGAATCGGCACAACCATGCTTCTCCACTGCGATATCGTGGTCGCCTCCCGCAGCGCGAAGTTCCGACTCCCCTTTGTCAATCTCGGATTGGTACCAGAGGGTGGATCCACGGTCTTGCTGCCCCAGCTATGCGGTGCCCAAAAGGCGGCTGAACTCTTGCTGCTCGGGCAAGCCTTCGACGGTGCTCAAGCCCATGAATTCGGTTTGGTGAACCGGCTCACGGACGGTGCGCCGTTCGAAATGGCACGCGAGCTCGCATCGCAGCTGGCCGCGCAGCCCCTTGGCGCTGTGATGGATGCGAAACATGTCATGCGCGCCCCGTTCCGAGCCGAAGTGGAAGCCGCCATTCGCCGTGAGGGTGCCGTGTTTGCGCAGCGCCTCAGGTCCCCCGAAGCCCTGGAAGCACTTCAGGCGTTTGTGGAAAAGCGGTCACCCGACTTCGGAAGAGTGACCCCGACAGCGGTTGTCAGTCGGACCCAAAATTCCTAGCGTGACTCGGCATGGCCGCCCCCTCGTACTGCCCGCTCTGCGATTTGGAGCGGGAAGAGGACTGGTGTTCCATCCACCAAGTGCCGACCCTTCCCCCTGGCACCGGGCGACCGGCCCAGATTACCAACGGTTCATTGATGGTAGGCCGATATCGGATCGACGGCCTGCTGAGCCACGGAGGGATGGGAACCGTCCTGGAAGCGACTCAGGTCGGCATCAATCGGAGAGTCGTGGTGAAGGTGCTGAGAGGCACCCGCTCCGACGACCGCGCCCGGGTTCGACGGTTCTACCAGGAGGCCCGGCTCGTCTCGAGCCTGAATCATCCGCACATCGTCCGGATCTTCGAGTTCGGCGTCGACCCGAAGTTCCGCGTGCCGTTCATCGCGATGGAGCGGATCGAAGGGGTCACCCTTCAGCGGCTGGTCGACCGGGAGGGCCCGCTCCCGGAACGGCGCGCCAGTCGCTTGTTCTCTCAAATCGTGAGGGCGCTTTCGGTCGCACACGGGAAGGGCGTGCTTCACCGAGACCTCAAGCCGCGAAACATCATGGTGAATCGTCTTCCCGAAGGCGACGAGCACGTCACGGTTCTCGACTTCGGCCTGGCCAAGCTGCTCCAGGACGAGCAGGACGTCCCGCCATTGACGGCACCAGGTCGGACCGTCGGCACGCCGGGTTTCATGAGTCCTGAGCAGGTCCTGGGCCGACGACTGGACGCGCGTTCGGACCTGTACGGTGTCGGCTGCATGCTCTTCGCGGCCGTTAACGGGAGCCCGCCCTTCGAGGGCGCGGCGGCCCTCAGCGTGATGCGGAAGCAGGTAAGAGAGCCGCCTCCCCCGCTCCCCCGCCGCCTCTCGGATGGGGCGCCCCCCTCGCGTGCCCTCACGTCTTTGGTGTTCGCCCTCCTGGAGAAAAAACCGGAGGAGCGGCCATCCCGTGCTGAAGACGTTCGGGTCCAGCTGGACCGGATCGCGGCCGCCCAAACGAGCGATAACGCAGAAACCCTGCCCGGTGCCGTGCTCCCGAGAAGACCTCGAACCGCAGCCTCTTCGAGCAGCGGAACCACGGGGTCGCTTCAGCCTTCGACGCCCCCGGTCCGACGTTCCGTCCAGATCAAGATCGATGACGCCCCAACCGCAACGCCCGCATCCACGTTCGGGGCCAAGGACCCACTGGATGACGTGACCACGCTGCGTTTGCCAGACGGCTTTGATCGGGCCAGCGCCGCCGCCGATGTGGAATCTGATTGGAATCCCGTTCCGCCCGGAGCCATGGCCCGAACCATGATGGTCGTCGTCGCGTGTCTCGCCCTGGCGGCGGTCGGAACGTGGTGGATCGCCAGCTGACGTCCGATTACTTGTGCACCTTGTTGTATTCGCGAATGACCTGGTTCGTGAGGTCCAGGTGCTGCTTGGCGAAAAGAAGCCGATTGGATTGGACTTCCAGGATGAGGGTGTAGCCCCCGGCTTTGCCGATGGCTGAGATGGTCTCACGCATCTTGTTGGTAATGCTCGCGAGCTGCTGCTGTTCGAGGTTCTGCAGCTCCTTTTGCTCCTTCATGATGGTCTGCTGAAGCTCGACCAGTCGTCCTTGGAACTCCGCCTGCCTCGCTTTGACTTCGGGAGAATCGGAGGCGGCCGTGGCCCGTAGCTCCTCCTGCAAATCCTTGAGCTTCTGCTCTTTGGCGGTGATCTGTTCCTGCTTTTCGCTGAAGACCTTTTCGATGGCCGCTTTTGCGCGTTTTCCCTCCTCAACACTGACGATCGCCCGCTGAAGATCTACGTAACCGATCAGCGGATCCTCCTTGGGAGCCGCGAAAGCGGGTTGCGAGAGAAGCGCGGCCAGCAGGAATGCTCCAAGGCGCAGCATCATACGAGTTCGTGCGGTTAGACGGGGTTTCGTTCATCCGTCAAGATGTAGCTTTTCCTTGCGGGGCGGAAGACCAGATGACCCGAGGTTCGGGTTTCTTCAGCCTTGCCGGTGTCCAACGGCCTTGGGCGCTCCCAGCTTTTCCAGAAAGAGGTCCCGCAGCTCACGGATCTCTTTGTCTCTGCTCTTGAGTCCGCGAAGGCTCGTGATCAACTCCGGATTCGCCCGGACCCGACCTCGATCCTCCAGTTCGAGGAGTTCCTCGATGGCGAGCTTTGTCAGCTTGTTATCCCCGAGTGTCATCACCTTCATCAACAGGTTCTGATCCGGCGGCAGGCGGAAGCGCTCGGCCAGGGTGTGTGCCGCCTTCAGAGCTCTTTTTCCACCCTCGATGCGGAGCTCTGTGGTCAATGTGTCTTGCTCACTTATGCGAAGCTGAAACTCGGACTTGTGAATCGGCGGATCCAACGCCGGAGGAGGCGGAGGGCGATTGCCTTTCGGCTTCCAGTTGGGAGCAATCTTTTGAAAGGCTGCTTCGGCTTCAGCCCGCTGCCGTTCTGCGAAACTCATGGGCTTGTGTTGGGGTCCTCCTGCTTCGGGGGCACCAGCCGAACGGTCGCGGTCTTTCCCTGCCGCACGCGCCTTCCGTTTGGCGGCTCGTTCGTCCGCCGACATGCGAATCACGCCGGCCGCACGCCGAGGTTTGGTGTCCGGTACCGACTCGACAGCAGCGCTCCGAGGGGTACTTCTGGACGTTGACGTGGACTTCTTGGGCTCGGATTGAGCCTCGTTGGTTGGTGACTTCACGGGGGACTTGGTCCTCGAAATGGCGGGCGCTTTCCGGCCCGAAGATGTCGCTTTACCGGCGCGGGAAACCCGCTTGAAGAAGGGCCCGGTCGGCAGGGCGGCGGCGGTCGTCTCCCGCGGAGCCCCCTTCGGAGCCGTTCGAGGGTCCGAAGCGGTCTTGCGGGTTGGACCCGACGTCACAGCAACCCTCTTGCGAGGGCTCGCCTTTTTCGCCGCCGCAGCTTTCTTGGCGGTGGAAGGACGAGATCCTCTCTGGGTCTGCGCAGCTGATCGTCGAGTGCTTACCTTCTTCGAAGCCGCTGACTTCGTCGCTTTTTTTGCTCCGCGTACCGCCTTCTTCTTCGTCGCCTTCTTTCGCGCGACCGAAGTTCCTGATGCCGAGCGGCTCGCGCCTTTCGTTGTCGAACGTTTCGGCGTCGCCTTCTTCTTGGTTCGTGAGGCTTTTGTACCGGAACGGCTCCGCGTGCTTTTGGTGCTCGTCGCCTTCTTTTGGCTGGTTGTCTTGGATGTTCGCTTCGCCGCTTTCTTCTTCTTCTTCTTCTTCGCGACGCGGTCAGTCGTCATACCGCTTTCTCCTCACCGATTCAGCGCTTCCTCGAGTCCTTCATGAAAGGCTCGAGCCAGCGCGGCCACCGGAACTTCAAAATCACCTTCGATGATCAAGTGATCGCCTCCGACCCATCCGAGCGCCTGGGCGGGGCATCCCGCTCGTGTTGCAAATTCCAGGGCCTCTTCAAGGTCGTTCGACCGTACCGACATCACGACAAGGTCTGCGCCTTCACCAAACCACACCCGATGAGCATCCTCTTCGGCCAAATGAGTCGTAATTCGAGCTCCTCGGGTTCGATTCGGGTCCGAAACGCAGCATTCGGCCAAGGCGGTAGCAAGGCCGCCTTCGGCCGCATCGTGGGCGGACTGCACAGGCAGCCGAGATACGAGGCCGAGGGTTGTCTCCAGCAACGTGCGAACCCCGTGATAGTCGGGCTCGACGGGCCGGCCCGTCAGCTCGCCATGCCTCATCAGCTGAATTTCCGAGCCGGCCCAACTCGCCCGGCGCGGGTCACCGAGCAAGATGATCGCGTCGTCCTCGTTCTGGAAGGCAATACCGGGCACACGCCCTACATCATCGACCTTCCCCACCATCCCAATGGTCGGAGTGGGGAGAATCGGTCGCCCTTCGGTTTCGTTGTACAAGGAAACGTTTCCAGACACCACCGGTGTCTTCATCGCCTTGCAGGCCTCCGCCAACCCCTCGATCGCTTCGACCAGGGTCCACATGACGCTCGGCTTTTCCGGGTTCCCAAAGTTCAAGCAGTCGGTCACCGCGAGTGGTACTGCACCCACGCAGGCAAGGTTGCGTGCGGCCTCGATGACGCCGAGCGCCGCCCCCCTCCGCGGGTCCAGAGAAACCCAACGTCCGTTCATGTCCAAAGTGATGGCGACCCCTTTTCGGGTGTTTGAGGTGGGCCGTAGACGATGATCGGTGAGGCGAACCACCGCAGCATCGGCTGAGCCGGGGCCAGCAACCGTCGACGCCCGGACCGTGCTATCGTACTGCTCGTATGCCCATCTCTTGCTGGTAATGGTTGGTCGGGCCAGGAGTGTAACCAGCGTGTCCGCCGGATCGTCGATCCTGACCGGTGGAGATGTCCAACGCTCAACGTGCTGGGCTGGCCGGGCATACGGACGATCATAGCTCGGCGCCGCATCCACCAGCAGGGAGGTGGGGAGGTCTGCCACGACGTCATCCCCGTCTTTGATCACCACGCGTCGCGAGCTCGTCACGCTTCCAACCACGGCCGACGCCAAGTCCCACTTGTCGAAAATTCGCTTCACCACGTGTTCCGTGCCGGGCCGAACCACCATCAGCATGCGCTCCTGGCTTTCCGACAACATGACCTCGTACGGCGTCATTCCAACCTCCCGCCGAGGCACACGCGCAGTGTCGATCTCGATTCCCACATCGCCTTTCGAGGCCATCTCACACGATGAGCTGGTCAAGCCGGCCGCTCCCATGTCCTGAATGGCCACGATGGTGTCCTCGTCCATCAACTCGAGACAAGCCTCCATGAGCTTCTTCTCGGTGAACGGATCTCCCACCTGGACTCTCGGCCGTTTGGACTCGCTCTCAGAACCGAACTCTTCCGAGGCCATGGTGGCGCCGTGAATCCCGTCGCGGCCGGTTCGGCTTCCGACGTAGACCACCGGGCTCCCCACGCCGGCTGCGGCGCTCCGAAAGATACGGTCGGAGCGAAGAAGTCCGAGCGTGAAGGCATTTACGAGAATGTTTCCATCATAGCTGCGGTCGAACGCGATCTCTCCACCCACGGTGGGAACGCCCACGCAGTTCCCGTAGTGACCTATCCCGCCGACGACACCCGCCATCAGGAACTTCATCCGTGGCGCCTCCGGCCTTCCGAATCGGAGTGAATTCAGGTTCGCAACCGGACGAGCTCCCATGGTGAAGACGTCGCGGAGAATGCCTCCCACCCCGGTGGCCGCGCCCTGGAAGGGCTCGATGAATGATGGGTGATTGTGGGACTCCATCTTGAAGGCGGCGGCTAGACCGTCGCCCAGGTCCACCACCCCTGCATTCTCGCCCGGACCCTGGAGGACCCAGGCCGCATCGGTCGGAAGCTTCTTCAGGTGCCTCCGACTACTCTTGTACGAGCAATGCTCGCTCCACATCACACTGATAATGCCGAGCTCGACCCAAGTGGGAACGCGTCCGAGTGAGTCTACGACCTTGCGCCACTCATCCCGCGTCAGACCGTGAGTCAGGGCCGCTGCCTCATCTACTCTGGTCACAGCGAACCTGTTCTTTCGATGGAATTGAACAGGGACGAAAAGAGGTCGAGGCCATCCGAGCTCCCGAGGAGCGTTTCACAGGCACGCTCCGGATGGGGCATCAGGCCCAAGACCCGTCGGTTCTCGCTCACGAGACCGGCGATGTCGCGACTCGAACCGTTGGGGTTGCCCACGTAGCGGAATGCGATCCGGCCCTCGGACTCCAGTCGGTCCAGTTCCTCGTGCGGCGCGAAGTAACGGCCTTCGTGATGGGCGATGGGCAGCATGAGCTCGACGCCGGTTGGCCAAGACTGCGTGTAAGGTGTTTCGGATGACTCGACGCGGAGTCGTTGGAGTCGACACACGAACGTTCGACGATCGTTCTGCAGCATCGCACCAGGCAGCAGTCCAGCCTCGAGGAGGATCTGAAAGCCGTTGCAGATGCCCATCACGAATCCGCCACCCTCCGCGAATGAGCGAACAGAAGCCATGATCGGCGAGAATCTGGCCAGCGCCCCCGAGCGAAGCGCGTCGCCATAGCTGAAGCCTCCGGGGAGAATGACCAGGTCGGTCCCCTTCGGTAGGACCCGTTCTCGATGCCATACCGATGATACAGAACGGCCAAACACGTTCTCCAACACGTGAACCGTGTCTTGGTCGCAGTTGGACCCAGGAAAGGTGACCACCACCGATTTCAACTCGATGATCCTCGAACTTCTAACGCGCCTGCGGCGCCCCTCCGGCAAGACCGATGACTTCAGGCCAGCTCGACCTGGAAGTCTTCGATGACGGTGTTGGCCAGAAGCTTCTGGCTCATCTCCCGCAACCTTTCGGTCGCACGGTCGGCAGGCATGTCGTCGATTTCAAACTCGATCACCTTGCCGATTCGCACATCCTGGACCTCATCGAAGCCAAGCTGTCGCAGGCTGTCTCCGACCGCCTGTCCCGACGGATCCAGAACTCCTTCTCGGAGCGTCACGAGGACGCGAGCGCGCATCTCTCGTGGACGACCTAGCAGGCAGCTCTTTTTGAGTCAATGTTTAGGTGCTGAACTCCAGATTTCAAAAACAAACCTACAAGCATCAAGTTGATTCAGGGGACATCCAATCCGCTGACCCGCCCCCTCCAGCGACGACGTACCCGCTTCAGCACCCGCTCAGGAACCTTCGGACGCCGCGAGCGAACCCACCGGTCGGGGCTTCGACGCCTTCTTCGTCCTCGCCTTCTTTTTCTTAGCGGCCTTGCGAGGACCTGCACTCTTCTTGCTCGAAGCTTTCTTGGCCGCCGCTTTCTTGGCTGAAGCCTTCTTCGACGCAGCCTTCTTTCGGCTCGTTTTCTTGGTCGACTGCTTCTTCGCCGTCTTCTTTTTTTGGGCCGGTTTGTCCGCGTCCTCGGTCCCCTTCGCTCCTCGGCCGGGTCGAGGCGGAAAGTCGAACCCATGTCGGCCATTGTCTCTCAAATACAAAATGGCCGAGAAGGGCCGCCCCCGACGAGAGGTGAACTCCTCCAAAAGCGGAGTCTTCCCGTCGCGGAGGTAGGTTTCCGCTTCGCTTCGGGTGATCTCCCGCTTGCACACCGTCCGGGGAAGAAGGAACCCGCAATAGTCCATGCCTTCCGGAATCTTCCGGGGCCCGATGGTCATCGCGTACGTGTCATCACGACCGAGTGCTCGAATCACTTCCAGGCCCCGGCTGCAGACAAAGGTCTGACGTGTTTCGACTACTTTTCCTGCATTACACACCGGACAGGATCCGAGGGGCGTCTCGTCGACCTCGTATTCGGGGACATCGCTCGCATCCTCAGAGTCTCCACCCTCGAGGCGATTCAATTCGACGTCTTTGTCGTGAAGAACCAGTTCTCCGCGATACGACCGGCCCTGCTGGGTCATGAATCCGTCCAGCGGACGGGACTTTCCTTGCTCCAGGAGCTCGGTCACGGTCTTCCGGTCGATATACCGATTGGACTTATCCTTCCAGACTCGGAACTCACAATCCTCGATGAGGTCGATGCCGGCTTCGGCCATCTTCTTCCGTTTTCGCTGGTTGGTCTCGAGTCCTTCCGGTTCCTTGCATCGATAGAACCAACTGCGTTCGTACACCGGCCGTTTCTTGTCGCACGGACAAAGACCGAGCGGTGCCCGGTCCGGAAACAGATCCTCGAACTCGAAATTCTTGGTCAGATCCACGATCTCCTCTGCGTATTCGTAGATCTCGTCCATGAACGCGTCGCCCTTCATCTTTCCGCGTTCGACCTGCGCGAGGTGCTGCTCGAGCTCACCCGTGAGTGCAGGTGAAGCCAGCCGCTCCGCTCTCATTCGTCTGAGTATATCAATGAGTCGGATACCTTTGACCGAGGCCTTCAAGCCTCTGCCGGCCCGTAGGACGTAACCCTTCGAGATCAGATTCTCGATGATCTCGGCTCGGGTAGCAGGTGTCCCGATGCCTGAATCCTTCATCGCTTCGGCAGCCTCCTCGTCGTCGACGAATCGTCCCGCCGTCTCCATGAGGGAGAGAAGCCTCGCTTCCGAGAGGCGATTCGGAGGCTTCGTCTGGTCTGCATCGAGCTCAACGCTTTCGGTTTCGACCCCCACACCATCCGTGGATTCGGCATCGGAGATTCGTCCAGTGACGGGGCGCAGAGGCACGAGTTTGCCTTCACCCTCGGTTTCGCCCATGACCTCTCGCCATCCGGCGTCTTGCAGAAAACGGGCGGACGACCGAAAGTGTTCGCCTTCGACGACGGTGGTTCGATTGATTCGAATCCAGGTTGCCGGTCCGAAAAAGGTCGCCAGGAACCGACGCGTTACGAGGTCGAACAACCGAGCGTCGTCGCCACCGAGGTCCGTGACCAGAGTTCCGGTGGGCACGATAGCGAAGTGATCCGAGACCTTGCTGTCGTCGAAGACCCGTTTCGTGTTCAGAAGACCATCTTTCTTCAGCGCGCTACACGCCTTGGCGAACCGGTCATCGGAAGCGAGTTGGTCAATGACGTCGTCGACAACCGAACGGTAGTCACTGGGAAGTGCCTTCGAATCGGTACGGGGATACGTCAAGATCTTGTGCCCCTCATAGCAACGCTGAGCGGCATTGAGGGTGCGACGGGCGGACCAACCGAATCGACTGTTGGCGGTTCGCTGGAGGCTCGTCAGATCGAACAACGCGGGCGCCAGCTCCGTACTCGGTTTGAGGGTCTCGCTGGCGAGCCCAGCCTTTCCTTGGACCTTCGCCACCACGTCCTTCGCCTTGCCCTCTTCGAAGATCCTGTCGTCTCGAGCCTCCTCTCGGCTGGGGTCGGACTTGAAGCTGGGGTCGAACCAAACGCCTTCGTAGCCGTCATCTCCGTGGAGAAACTGAGCTTTTACCCGCCAGAAGGCCTTTGGGACGTGACTTAGAATCTCCAGTTCACGGTCCACCAGCATCGCCAATGTCGGCGTTTGGACCCTTCCCGCGGACCAGCCTCCAACTTCGCTCCGGGTCTTGAGACGCTTGGTGAGCGCTCGGGACGCGTTCATGCCGATGAGCCAATCCGAATAGGTGCGGCAATAGGCGGCGGTCTTCAAGCCGTCGTATCTCGAGCCTGGCTGGAGTTTGGCAAAACCTTTGCGAATCGCATCTTTGGTCATCGACTGAAGCCAAAGGCGCTCGACCGGCTTCCGACTCTCGAAGTAGTCGGCGATCTCCCGAAAGATCAGCTCGCCTTCCCGGCCTGCGTCGCAAGCGTTGACCAGTCCCTCGACGTCATCTCGCTTGAGTAGCTTCTTGAGGGTCTTGAGGCGCTCATCTGTCTTTTTCTTTGGTTTGAGTGGAATAACCTTCGGATTGATGGGCAAGGCGTCGAGGGTCCAAGCTTTCCATTTGGGATCGACCTCTTCTGGCTGCATCAACTCGAACAGATGACCGACGGCAAAGGTGACGACGAAATCCTCGTTTTCCCAGTATCCGTCGTGCTCAGAGAAGCCTCCGAGGGAAGCCACGATATCTCGCGCTACACTCGGCTTCTCCGTGATGACTAGGCGTTTGCCCATGACGCCGCAGCAAAGACACAAGCTGACCGGGTGCGCAAGTCCAGCCCGCACAGTGAACGGCGCCAGCGCGCTCCTCCGTCATGCAGGAGGGGTTGCGGCTCTCAGTAGACGATGAGTCGAAGGGTGGTCGGGCGCTAGGCGCGCGCCCGCGACACCGAGATGACTCGCTGACCTGCGTCGACGTCGTATACGACCAACGGTACGCGGTCTCCAGGCCGTAGGACCGACGTGAGGTCGGTCGGTTCGGACGCCCACTCCTCGGCGGGCAATCGACCCTCGATTCCGGGCTCGAGCTCGACGTAGGCTTCGTCGCGGCGGACCTTGAGGGCCCGTCCTTCCACCGACGAACCCGGCTGAAGGTAGTCCGGCATCGCCCGCCACGGGTCGTCGGTCAGCTGCTTGACGCCGAGACTGAAGCGCTCGTTTTCCACGTCCACGTTTAGGACCACCGCTTCTACGTCGAGATTCTCTTCGTACAGGTCCGACGGGTGACGAAAGTTCCCGGCCCAAGACAGATCGGACACATGGACGAGGCCGTCGATGCCTTCTTCTACCCCAACGAAGATTCCGAAGTCGGTGATGTTTCGGATCGGTCCCGCGATCACGGTTCCGACCGGATACTTCTTGGCCAACAGCGCCCAAGGGTTCGGCTCGGTCTGCTTGATTCCGAGCGAGATGCGTTTTTGCGAGATGTCGATATCCAACACGATCGCATCCACCTCGTCACCGATGCTGTACAGCTTTGAAGGATGCTTCACCCGCTTCGTCCATGACATTTCCGTCACGTGGACGAGGCCTTCGATCCCGGGCTGGATTTCGACGAAGGCTCCGTAGTCGGTCAGGCTCACAATCGAACCGCGGACACGAGTCCCAACTGCGAAGTGTTGGTCGGCTTCGGTCCACGGGTCGTCTTGAATCTGCTTGAGTCCCAGTGAGACCCGTTCGGTGCTGGCGTCGAATTTCAAGACCTTTACGCGAAGGTCGTCTCCCACCTTGAAGAGGTCCGAGGGATGATTGAGTCGCCCCCAACTCATGTCGGTGATGTGAAGCAGGCCGTCGATGCCTCCCAGATCGATGAAAGCTCCGTACTCGGTGAGATTCTTGACCGTACCATCCAAGATCGCGCCTTCCTGAAGCTTGGCGAGGGTCTGCGTCTTCTGTTCTTCGCGCTCCTTCTCCAGGACGGCTCGGCGCGACAAAACAATATTGTTTCTCCGCTTGTTAAACTTGATGACCTGAAATCGATGTCGCTCCCCCACCATCTTGTCGAGGTTGCGGACCGGCCGGATGTCCACTTGGGAGCCCGGTAGAAACGCCTTGACCCCGATGTCGACTTGGAGCCCGCCTTTCACTCGGGCCAAGACGACTCCTTCGATCGGTGTTCCTGAATCGTAGGCCGCCCCGATGTCGTCCCAAACCCGCATGCGGTCGGCTTTCTCTTTGCTCAGAACGCACAGGCCGTCCGCGTTTTCGCGTTTGGACTCGACGAGTACTTGAATGACTTCGCCTTCTTTGACCTTGAGGCGACCGTCCTCTCCTCGGCTGAACTCGGAGGCGCGGACGACGCCCTCCGACTTGAAACCGAAGTCGACGATCACCTGGTCTTTTTGAACCGCGACGACGGTGCCATCGACGATGTCGCCCTCGCGGATCTCCTTCTCTTCAAAGCTCTGTTCGAGCATGTCGATGAACGACATGTCGTCTGGGTTGGGTGGGTTGGTTCCGGACATTCGAATGTGCTCAATCGACCGTTCCCATTAGGGGTAGCGATCGAATCGCCGGCGGAGGCGACGCTCGCCGATACGTTTCGCCTTCAAGCCGAGGGTTCTCAGAAGACGACGAAACGCGTCCGTCGACGCCGCAGACGGTAATTTTGGCCCTTCTGCATGTCAAAGGAATCTTGAGGCGTTTCGACACTGGGGTTAGCGAGCGGTCCTAAGCGCGGCCGGGCTCTCGCCCGCTCCGAGCCCAGCAATGAACCTCCTTCGCGACCGGGCTGTTTGACAGCAGATCGGGTCGCGGCTAGGGTTCGCACGCCGGACGAAATTCGGCTTAAATCGCGGGATCACGCGTCGATTTCGGCAATCGAGGACATCTCAGGAAGACGTACATGGCAGAGCTTGGCCACACCATTCAGAACGGCGGACCCTTCATGATCATGAACATCGGGTTCTTGATCATTTCCATCGCGGTCATCATCGACCGCAGTATCGCGGTGTTCTTTCAGCTGCCCCTAGACGGGAACCGTTTCATGGCCCAGGTCGAGAAGCTGGTGGTCAGCAACAACATCGACAAGGCGGTCAAGTTGTGCAACGCCGCGCCCAAGGCGGCCTTGGCCCGGGTCCTGCGCGCGGGCCTGACCCGTGCCAACCGGGGGGTTCTCGAGATCGGCAATGCGATTGAGGAGGAAACCCTGTCTGTGACGCCTCAGGTCATGAAGCGCGTTTCTGCACTCTGGTCCCTGGCCAACATCGCGGTTCTCGTAGGTCTCTTGGGCACGGTGACCGGCCTCATCAAGGCGTTCGGAGCCCTTGGTCAGGCCGCTCCCGAGCAGCGGCAAGAGCTTCTCACGGTGGGTATCTCGGAAGCGCTCAACAACACCGCTTTCGGACTTTTCATCGCGGTGACGTGCATCACTGCCCACCTGGTCATCAATGGTCGGGCGAAGCGGATCGTGGAGGAGATCGAACTCCACAGCCTGAAGCTGGAAAACATGCTGACCCGACGGGCGGTCGCCGAACTCCCCGAAGGACGCTGAGGTTCACGTCGTGACTAGGCCTGGCGGTGACGGCTTTTCCGCCACGACCGGCACGTTCTCGCATCCGGATGTCGCCTACTTCCGGAAAAAGCGTCGCCCCAGATTGGAAACCGAGTCGCCGGAAGAGTCTGGTGAGCTGAACATCGTTCCATATCTCGATATCATCGTGAACCTGATCATCTTCCTTTTGGTGATTCAGGCGGTGCTCGTATCCGTCGGTATGATCGACGTGACTGCACCGACCTATGCTTCTTTGACGAGACCTCCGCCGGAACCCGGGGAAAAGGAAAACAAACTGAACCTCACGGTGGGGGTTGCGCTCAACGGCTTTTACATCGCCGCCACCGGCGGGGTGTTGCCGGGTCAAACCGAGGAAGAGCAGACGAAGCAGCTCACGGCGGAGGAGGTTCAACAGCAACCTCCCACCATTCCACTCCGACCCGACGGCTCTTACGACTTCGAGACCTTGGCCCGAAAGCTCCGCACCATAAAGGAGGCGTTCCCAAAGACGAACGCGGTCAACATCGCCGCGGACAAAGAAATCACGTATGATCTCATCGTCAAGACCCTGGACACATCCCGAGAGGACGCCCGCGGTGAGCTGTTTCCGGGCGTCGTTTTCACGAAGTTCTGACCATGACCGCATCGACTGATCTCAGCCAACCCACGTCCAAAGGACTCTACGAGGCGGTGCGGTCCCGCCGCGCGACAAAGCGTCGGGGACGCAAGGACGAAGAAGAAATCACTTATCTCAACATCACGCCGATGTTGGACATGATGACGATCCTTCTGGTTTTTCTTCTCAAGAGCTTCGCCAGTTCTGCCTCGAACGTGAACGTGGCCAACCTGACGCTTCCCCACTCCACGACGAAGCTCAATGTCGAAGAAGCCATACAGATTTTGATCACCGAGGATCAGATCCTCGTGGACAGCCAGCCGGTTTTGGCCCTCGGACCTCGAGCCAAGATCCCCAATGGCGATCTCCGCGGCAGCACGCTGGTCGGACCGCTTTATGACGCTCTCTCCGCGAAAGCCGGCTACCTCAAGCGAATTCAGGAGTTCGGTGGTGCCCAGTTCAATGGCAAGGTCGCCATCGTAGCGGACCAACAGACGACCTACGAAACGGTGGAAAAAGTCCTCTACACCGCCGGACAGGCGGAATTCGGATTGTTTCGGCTGATCGTTCAAAAACCTGCCGGCTGACGATGACTTTCGTCGTGGCAATCGACGGGCCGGCCGGTGCCGGAAAGTCTTCCGTGGCGCAAAACGTTGCTCGCAGGCTCTCCATGACCCGACTGGACACCGGCGCACTATACCGGTCGGTGACGCTGATTGTGCTTCGGGAAGGAACCGAAGACCCCGTGCGCTGGGCCGAAATAGCCCGGGATCTCGACATACGCTTTGACCGATCCCTCGTCTACCTGGCCAACGAAGACGTCACCGAGACCATACGCAGCGCTGAAGTCAATCAACACGTCAGTCGGGTTGCCGCGGATCCAGGTGTGCGACGCGCCCTGCTCCAGACCCAGAGGGTCCTTGCTCGGTCATGCTCCCAGGGCGCGCTTCTGGAGGGGCGGGACATTGGTACCGTGGTGTTTCCGGATGCCGACCTGAAGGTGTTCTTGACAGCTTCCGACGAAGAGAGAGCCAGACGTCGATGGGCAGAACTCCCAGATGGCACGGCAACCATCGCGGAGGTCCTCGCTTCGATTCGAGCTCGGGATGCGTACGACGGAGGACGCGAGCACGCTCCTCTTCGTCCGGCGCCCGATGCGGTTCATATCGATTCCACTGGACTCACGCAGGCCGAGGTCGAGCGACGGATCGTGGAACTGGTGGAGGCAGCAAGAAGCGAACACGTTGGGTCGGAACCTTCCCGTCAGTGATCCACCACTTCGACATCCGCCCCCAAGATCTGAAGGTCACGAACAAAGTCCGGATAAGAGACCGCAATGCAATCGGGGTCTTCGACCTCGGTCCAGCCAGACAGGCCGAGACCCATGACGGCCGCCGTCATGGCGATTCGATGGTCTCCTCGCGGATTGATCCGAGCCGGCCGCATTTCACGGGGAAGGATGTCCATACCGTCATCCTTCAATTGAACCTCCACGCCGAATGCCGTCAACACATCCGCCATGGCGGCGAGACGATCGCTCTCCTTGACCCGGAGTTCGCGCGCATCCCGGAGCCGACTCGGCTGGTCGTGAAAGGCCAGCATGCCCATGACCAACGGCAGTTCGTCGAGAGCTCGTAGCACCGGACCACCCGAAAGCGAGACCGGTCCTGCGTCGTGGTCCGAGCGCGACACCGAAACGAAGGTCCAGGGTTCTCCAGATTCGGATGTCGGGGTCCCTTCGTACCGGATGTCCGCCCCCAGACTTTCGAAGACTTCAAAGATGCCGGAACGGGTCGGATTGAGACCCGCACCCACCGCGAGCCCCGGGCTTTGGGTCACCCATCCAGCCCCGAGGAGGAATGCGGCGGAAGAGAGGTCGGGCGCCACATGAAAGATCCGCCCTGACCAAGGCCCGTCGCCAGGACAAAGCTCGTGCCGGTACGCATCCAGACCTTCGGTCACGGGACCGCTCCGAATCTCGACGCCCAGCTGCCGAAGCATCCGCTCGGTATGGTCCCGGCTGAGCTTGGGCTCGATCACGGTGGTCTTCCCTTTGGAGAATACGCCCGCGAGAAGAAGTGCACTCTTCACCTGCGCGCTCGCGACCTCCAGGCGATGGGTTGCGCCCGTCAAATGGGTCGCACCCTCCACCGCGAAGGGAGGCGTGAGGACCTCGAACGGCGCTCGCGGACCTTGCGGCTTGGATGCGGCCGTCAGCCGTGCCCCCATTCGTTCCAGCGGTCGAAGGCGCTCCATCGGCCTTCGGCGCAGGGAGGTGTCGCCATCGAGCACCACGGATCCCGGTCTTGCCGAAAGCAATCCCGCTAGGAGTCGGATCGTGGTCCCGCTGTTTCCGCAATCCAGGGGACCGGGCGAGGGGCGAAAGTTTTTGGGGTGCTCCACGCCCTGGACACGCGCTTCATCGTTGCTCACGTGGATCCGCACACCCAGCTCCGACAGCACCCGGGCTGTGGACCGGACGTCCAGGCCGGGACGATGGGGTCGGATGATGCTCTCGCCCTCGGCCACCGCCGCCATCATGAGGGCTCGGTGGGCAATGGACTTGTCCGGTGGTGCGAGGACTCGACCGGCGAGACGAGCTGGGCCGCGGATGCGTAGCGTCTTCATCGGAGCTCGAAGTCGAACGCGCCTGACGATGAGGAACGCTCTCGTACCCGAAAGGAGAATGGCCGCTTTTGCCCCGGTTCGAGGCGGCCTTTCGGAATGACATCATTTTGCTCGACCGCCATCACGTTGCCTGCTGCGTCCTTGGCGTAGAACACGAGGATGACCTCATCGATCCAGCGGCTTCCCTGGTTGCTAACGAATCCCTCGACCCTTTGGAGACCCGGCACCGCCTCTCGACCATCCGGCTCGACGTCCGCACCGACGGTCAATTCTGTAACTTGAATGTATTCGGCTACGTAAGCCATTCGCTCTTCTTCGGTCATCCTCTGGTTTCTGTTTGGTGTGACCGGAACCGCCTCCTTCTTCGGTTCGGGCTGAACCAAGAACGATGCGACCAGCGCGCAGCCAACGAGCAATAGAGCGGGCATCCAAACCCGACGCACGGCTGATCCTATTCGGTACCCGTACCCAGAGGGTCAAGGCTCCGAAGTCGCGTCAACGCTTCCAACAGTCGGTCATTGGCCTGAGCGCATCCCACCGATACACGAAAACAGTCGGGCAGATCGTATGCGTCGAGCGATGCCACCAGGATCCCCGAGTCTCGCAATTCCTGAACGAGGCCCTGCGCCGGCCCCGAGCTCCGAACACAAAGGAAGTTGGCCTGACTGGGACAGACCTCGAAACCGAGCTGGTTCAGCGATCGAGACAGCCGTGCCCTCTCGCGGCGAACGAGTTCCTGGGAACGCTCCAAGTGCTGAACGTCGCGAAGTGCCGCCAGGCCCGCGGCCTGGGCCGGCCCGCTGACATTGTAAGGTCCCCTGACCGCGTGAACGAACCTCGAAAGCTCTGATTCCATCACCCCATACCCGAGTCGAATCCCGGCCAGTCCAAAGATCTTGGAGAACGTCCGCAATACCACCACTCGTTTTCTTGCCTTCATCGCCGCAATGCCGTCCGGAAAGTCGGACGCGGTCACGAACTCGAAATATGCCTCGTCGAGGGCCACGATCACGTGAGGAGGTAGCCGGTCGAGAAAGGCACTCAGCTCGCGTCGACGCAGGTAGGTGCCGGTAGGGTTGTTCGGATTGGCCAGGAAGACGATTTTGGCGCGCTGGTCGACGAGGCCAGCCACCGCGGCCAGATCGACCCGAAACCCGCGCAAGGGTGCCGTGAGCACCTCGCGGTTCGTGGCTTGCGCGGCCAGGCGGAACATCACGAAACTCGGCCACGGGCACACCACCGTTTCGCCCGGACGAACAAAGGCACGGACCAGCAGCTGGATGATCTCGGTGCTGCCGTGACCGACGACCACTTGACTCGGTGAGACCCCGTGGCGGTCGGCCAAAGCCTCGGTCAGCGCCTGGCTAGTACAGTCCGGAAAGGTGCTGACGCCAGCAATGGACCCTCGGAGCGCCGCACAGGCCGCAGGGGAAGGACCGAGCGGATTCTCGTTCGAATGAAGGCGAATCGCGTCAGGCCCCCCCGCTGACGCCTTCCACCCGCCCTGACGTCCCAGCGCCAGCACGCCGGGCTCGACCAGGCTGGAATCGACCTCGAAGACACGCTCCTTCTCAGCTCCACTCACTAGGCTTCCTCATCCAGGGACGTCGTTCCATCCTTCCTGGCTGTCGGACCGACCGGCGCTACGAGAGTTGCCCCGCCCGTGACTTCTCCCAAGACGCGAAACCGTCGATACCGGTCATCCCGCAGTTCTTCTGGAGACATCCCGCGAAGAGCTCGTAGCTGGCCCGAGATCGCATCGGCAAGGGCCTCCGCGCTTTGTTCCGGGTCGCGATGGGCACCTCCCAACGGTTCCTTCACCACTTGGTCGATCACCTTGAGCCGCAGCAGATCTTGAGCGGTCAGTTTGAGTGCGTCAGCGGCGCGTTCCGCCAGTTTGGCGTCCTTGAAGAGGATCGAGGCGCATCCTTCCGGGGAGATCACGGAGTAGGTTGCATACGAAAACATCAGAATGCGGTTCGCGACGCTGATCGCGAGGGCACCACCGCTCCCTCCCTCTCCGATCACCGTGGAAATGACCGGTACTCCAAGCCCCGCCATCACCTCCAGGCTTTCGGCGATCGCTTGAGCCTGGCCGCGTTCTTCAGCACCCAGGCCCGGATAAGCGCCCGGTGTATCGACCAGGGTGATGATCGGAAGGCCAAATCGGTCGGCGAGTTGGAAAAGACGGACTGCCTTGCGGTAGCCTTCAGGGCTCGGCATCCCGAAATTGCGCCGAACGTTTTCCTCGGTGCTTCGCCCTTTCTGATGGCCCACGACCATGACCGGGGTCGATCGGATTCGGGCGAGGCCGCCGATCACCGCCGGGTCATCTCCGAATCGGCGATCCCCATGAAGCTCCACGAAGTCGGTAAAGATACGCTGAATGTATTCCGTCGAGAACGGTCGCTCCGGATGCCGAGCCAGCTGTACGGTTTGCCAACGGCTGAGGCGTGTGAAAACCTGCTCCTTCAGCTTGACGGCTCGCTCCTCTAGCTTTGAGATCTGGCGCTGAAGAGTATGGATCTTTGGGCTCGGGTGGGTCGCCGTCGACGAGCCTGTCGCCCCGCCCGCCGCAAGACTCCGCAAGTGTTCGATCTGTCGTTCGATCTCGAGGACCGGCCTTTCGAAATCGAGCTCTCGACCCATTCGGATCTGGACTACGACTAGAGAGCTTTCGGGTCCAGCACCATCCTTCTTACCTTGGCCACATCCAAAGTCGCATCGATCCACCGCACCGTCGGTTCGTGATTGAACCAGTTGCGCTGACGCTTGGCGAACTGACGCGTCGCTATCGACGTCGCCTCAACCGCTTCTTCCTCCGTCAACCGGCCACGCACCACCTGCACTGCGTCGCGATAGCCGATGATGCGTAGACCGGGTGCGTCCGACGGCAACCCGGCGCGGAGGAGTGCCTGTGTCTCGTTCACGAGGCCGGCGGCATACATCCTTCGCGTTCGGATATGGATCCGTTGCCACAACGCGTTACGTGGCCACGAAAGGGCGTACGCCCGAACCCCATACCGCTGCTCTCTGAAACGATGCGCCCGCTGTCGAACCGAGATCTGCTCTCCGGTCTGGATGAAGTATTCGATCGCCCTCCCGATCCGCTGCGGGTCGTTCGGGCTGATCCGAACGGCTGCATCTGGGTCCATCGATGCCAGTACTCGATGAAGTGCCTGCGATCCTTCGCGCTCGAGCCGGTCTCGAACATGTTCCCGTACCTGGGAGGAGATTGCGGGGGCCGCGAAGATCCCGTGGATCAAGGCGCGGTACCAAAGTCCTGTCCCGCCACACAGGAAGGGGATCCGTCCACGGCTTCGAATCTCCCGGATCGAGCGATCCGCCTCTTTCTGAAAGGTAGCAGCGGTCCATTGCAGCGAAGGCTCGACCCGATCCAGCAAATGATGGGGCACACGGGCCTGGTCCTCCGGGGTCGGTTTTGCGGTGCCGATATCCAATCCAGTGAACACCTGTGCCGAGTCGCAGCTGACGATCTCCCCATTCAGCTGTTCAGCCAGTGCGAGAGCGAGCTGACTCTTGCCAGACGCGGTGGGGCCCAAGATCGCCACGAGATCATCCATGGCTTCGAAAAAGCTGCTGTAGGCCGCTCACTCCGAGGATGAGTACGCAGGGCTGCCCGTCGACGCCGGTTGAAAGAGCCGACTCTCGCGAAATCATCGCCAAGAGTTCTTGCTGCTGGGCCAGGTCCTGCGGCAACGGGCGTGCACTTCGCCCCGCTACCTTGCGTGCCCACCGAGTATGTCGCGTGTCGTCGGGCTGGCCGTCGGGGTCGTCCGCGAGATCCCGGAGAAGGTCCCCGGCCTGTGCCGGATTCATGTCTGCCGGCAACGACCGCACCGAGAAGGAATGCGTCCCGAAAGGCTCGAGAGCGAGCCCCAGGGCGCGCACGTGTTCCAGTCGGCCCTGGAGGCGGGCCGCCCTCGCGGGGTCGAGCTCTACCACCAGTGGAATCAAGAGCGACTGGAGCGAATCAGGCTCGTCGCTCCTCATGGCGTTGAGGAACGCGATCTTTCGGTGTACCGCAGAAACGTCCACCACCATCAGCGCATCCGTCGTCTGAGCCAGAAGGTATCGATTGAAAAGAAGACCGAGCGCGTTCGCCTCCCGAAGACTTTCCTTTGGCGTGGCGGGCTCGAACGCGGGAAGAGATGGCTGGTCTGAGCTTAGGGACGGCGCTCCCGACCACGCCCGAGGCCGGAACATCAAGGGCCGACTCCCATCGGAAGGAGGGTCTGGGGAGACGGACGGCGGCGCCGGTTCAGACACCAACGCTCGAGCCATTTCGGCAGACGAAGTACTTCTCACCAACGACTGTTCCAGAGTTCGAGCCAGGGCGCCTACGACGGCCCGATGCACTTCCTGAGGCCTCTCAAAGCGGATCTCGGTCTTCTGGGGATGGACATTGACATCGAATCGTCCAGGGTCTTCGCTCAGATAGAGCACCGCGGCGGGAAAGCGGCCCCGCTCGAGAAACGTTCGATAGGCCTCCTGGATCCCATGTTGGATCGTTCGGTCGCGAATGAATCGCCCATTGAGAAAGACATAAAGGGACCGGCTGGTGCGCTCATGAACACCTGGCTCGGAAATCCACCCCTCCACGCCGAGTCGATGGGGACGCGTGTCGGGACTGATGGGCATGAGCCGCTCCGCCAACGCCCGGCCCAGGATACGCGCAATGCGCCCTCGGGGGTCGTCCGCCACGGCGGGCGGAACGTCGAGAACCGTCCGGCCTGCTGCACACAGGTGGAATAGGACCTCTGGTCTCGCGAGCGCCGATCGCGTCACCATCTCGACAACATGGGCCACCTCGGTCGCGGGCTTCTTGAGGAACTTGAGCCGGGCGGGAACATTGAAGAACAGGTCTTGCACCCTGACGACGGTTCCCACCGGTGCACCGACCTCCTCGACGCTCTCGATGCTCCCGGCGGTCACGACCACGCGGGTCCCGCACGGCGCGGAGCGTGGCCGGCTGACGAGCTCCATCCGGCTCACGGATGCGATGGAAGGGAGCGCCTCGCCACGGAACCCGAGGCTCCTGACCCGCTCCAGGTCTTGCGCGGTTCGGATCTTGCTGGTCGCGTGACGCTCTAGGCACCGAACGACATCTTCGGGGTCCATACCGGTTCCGTCGTCCGAAACCTGAATCAGGCTCCGGCCCCCTCCCTCGACGGTGACGGATACGTGGGTCGCCTCCGCATCGAGGGCGTTTTCCACCAACTCTTTCACCACGGAAGCGGGTCGCTCGACCACTTCTCCAGCAGCGATTTGATTGCTGACGTCTTCGGCGAGTCGGTGGATGCGAGGCAAGTCGAGAAACGTTGGTTCAGCGCCGGGGAGCTGTTCCGAAAACGTAGTCCCATAAGGGCGAAGTCACGCCAAAGCGCGTCGGCTCGTGCTTGAAGTGATGAGCCATATGGTAGCTTCGGAGGAACTTCAGCACCGGGTTGTCGAACGTGAAATGGTGCGTCCCGTAGTGGACCATGTCATAGGCGAGATAGCCGGTGGCCAGGCCCGCAAAGGCCGGAAAGCGCGGCCCTGTCCCGAACAATTGCGTGAACAACAGAAAGAACAGGACCGCCAACGGTATCGACAACCCGGGGGGGAAAACCAAACGTAGCTTGTCGTTGGGCCAATCATGGTGAACCCCATGCAGGACCCAGATCAACCGACGCCCCACCGCCGTCTTCGCGTCGTAGTGAAACACGGCCCGATGAAGCCAGTACTCCATCAGCGTCCACCAAAGGAGGCCCACGGAGAACCAGCCGAGCATGCTCCAGGCGGTGAGACCCGACCACATGCCCGCCACGACCATGAATGAGATCACCGGGATGAAGATGGCCGGGGGCTGCCATGGGGGAATCCTAGAGAAGAACTCGAAGAAGTCGCTCTCGAACATGCGCTTCGACTCCGAGGTCGCGCTGGCTTTGAGGGCACGCATGCCTCCGTAGTCCTAGGAAAGTCGGACCTCCCCATCAACTTAAACTTGGTGTGAGCGCGTTTACCGACCCCCGAACTGGGCTGCCACATCGGCTTCCACCGACTCCGCTCTGGCTGCCAGCTCCTGGGTGCGCGGCTCGGCGGCATCCGCGACCACCTCTGCAACCCGGGCCCCCATCCGAAGCGCTGCGGACACCGCCTCCAGAATCACTTCATCGGATCTCTTGGGGTCGAGCCGCGCCCGCCGAAGACCAGCAACGATCTTCGCGTCGACATGCTCTCGGTTTTCGGGGTGGACAAACTCCGCCACCACCACCGCACTGGTCAGAACGCCACAATACTTCCGCATGCCTGAACGAGGTCGTAGGGTACGCAACGTTCGGTGCGCCAGACGACCCGCTTGGACGTGGCGCTCCACCACGCCCTCAGTCACCGGGTTGTCGGACAGGCCCTGGAGAGCGGCGACCCATCGATTCACCGCCATCGCGGTGACAAACGCAAACCTTCCGGAGGGACGAACGATAGACTGCAGGGTCGCGGAATGCGCAAGCTCGGCTGCGGCCCGGGCTTGGGCGACCCATAGCTGTCTTCTCGGCGGATGTTCGTCGCGCTGGGTTGGAAAGGCGCTGTCCATCGCCTGCTGTGTGAGCTCGCGAGCTCTCGACTGCAGCCGGTCCCGGATCAGCCACAGACGCGACTCGACGTGGACCAGCCGGGTCGAACTGGTCCGCAGCCGCTCAATGTCGAACCGAAGTCGGAGACGGACCTCGGCCGGCGTCAATCGACTCATTCCGACCACGATGAAGCAACTGCCTCGGTTCGGCAAGACAGCCCCCCCAGGTTTGCCATTCCTTTACGGCATGGTTGGGCCAGTCCCGGTCCCCGTGGACTGATGGCGGCAAGGCGTGTTGTCCGTGTATCGACCGTCCACCATGGCTTCTGCTACATCGCGTGGGTGCGTTCCTGGGATCCACTGGCGCCTCGACGTTCTCCGCGACTCAAAGCGGTCTTTCGTGCCGTCGCTTTCGCCTCGATGGCCGTGGTTCTGTTCGTCTTGGCTCTGGCAGTCTCGGTCATCGTCACGACCCGTGCCCTGCCCTGAGGCTTTGGATCGTCGGCCGGTCTCAGGTCTCGGGCTTGAGCGCGTCGACGATCTTGGCCTTGGTCGCTTCAGCCCGTTCGTCTTCCTCCGCCTCGGACCTCAGTCTCTCGAGTCGACCGGATTTCTCCAGAGCACGGAGTTCGATGGCACGGAGCTTCTCGATGAGCTCTGGGTGCTCCGTGCCCTTTTGCGAGAGCGGAAGTTCGGCTGGATATCGGAAGCCATGAAGCATTCGGATCACGCGTTCCTCCTCGGGATCGAGGGGACTAGCGGAGGTCGCGGTGGTCGTCTGAGCTCCTGCACGCTTCCGCCGCGAATCCGTCATGTTGGCGAGACGCTAACGGAGCGGATCTAGAGGGTCAAATTTATGACTGGCTCATTGGGCGCACCGAAACCCGAGCGTGTCGTCGATCTCGGTGGGCGCTTTGGCGTCCCGGGCTGAGAGGCGCACGCGATGATGTCCGTCCCGATACGAGCCACCACGCACCACCCGTTCTCGTCCCGACGGGGGACCCTTTGGATGTTGCGACTCCACCCGGGTTCGATAGATCACGGGGTCGAAAATGTCCGCGACCCACTCCGCGGCGTTACCGGCCATCTGGCGCACCGAGAACGGACTTTGACCCGCTTCGAACGCATCGACCGGCGCTGTTCTCGTATACGGGTCGCCGGACCGGGTGTTGGCGAGGGCCTCGTCGAACGCCCCTGGCCAGGGCCATTTTCGGAGATCGACGCCCCGCGCGGCGTATTCCCACTCCGCTTCGGTCGGCAGCCGCTTCCCCACCCATGCACAAAATCGTTCCGCGTCGTACCAAGAAACGCCAACCACCGGATGGTCCGGCTGCCCGAGGTCCGGATGGTCGAGGTAACGACCTTCGTCGCAAGCCTTCGCCTCGACGCATGCGCGGTAGCTTTCATTCGTCACTTCGAAACGGTCGATGGCGAACGTGCTCATCGTCAAAACGTGCTCCGGGTACTCTTCGGGCTCGCCATTCCGGTCCCCCATCGTGAAGCGACCAGCAGGGATCTGCACCATCGGACCCGATGCCCTCGACGGAGCTGGCGATGGCGCGTCCGGCCGGGCGTGGCGGTAGCATGCTACGGCCAAGAGGCTCCAGGCCACGGCGTACAATCGTCTGCGTTTCACGGGTCGGATGCTATGCGGAACAGGCCCTCGACGAAACGCACGTCGATGCCTCTCGAAGCAAGGGCCGGGAGCTGCTGCCACACCGTCGAAAGGCCCCAGCCCAGCTCTCGCTGGATCGCTTCGGCAGCCCCTCGGGAGATGGACCAATCGCAAGCCAACTTGTCGAACAAGGCCTGAAGCTCTTCCGGGCGGGAAGCCGCGGTCCGCACCGCCAAGCGTTCGAGATCCTCGGAACCAAAAGGCTTCACGGAAAACGGTTGGCCCAAAGCGACCCAGCAAACTCCGGTCGCCAACGCCGTTCGCCATCCCCGTTCGTCGATGGCAGCGGGGAGAATGGCGGGGTGGGTGAGCGCCTCCACGGCTGGGCGAAGACCCATGTACGTTTCGGCTTCGAGCCATCCCTCGACGTGGTCGACAAAGGCCTCCGCCCGGTCGAGATCCCGCATGGACAAGAGAGGCCTTGATTCGGCCGGAGAAGGACCCGGGCTGGGCCAAGTGAGGACGGCCCCCGCCAGGCTCGGTCGTGGGGCGAGCAAAGCCTTAATGCCTTCCTCGAACGGCGGCTCCAGACCTCCGGTCCCACCCCAGTCGAACGAACCCGAGCTGCGGAGGCCTTTCAGTCTTCGTCCCGGACTACGGGTTCGACCGAAGCCGAAACGCACCAGGTCGCGAATCGACCGGGTCTCCAGCCGCCCTGTCGCCTCGCTTTCGCTCCCCAGCCCGAGGTCCAACCAGCCCAGGACCGTCGTCACGCATCGACGTACCCCCTCGAAATCGGAAGGTTTGACCCGGTCGATGACCATCAAGGCCTGCACCAGCACCGGGATCTCGGATTCGACCCGAGCTTCGAGCCGCGGCAAATGTGCCTCGGCGAGGGTCGATGCCCATCTGCCTCGGGTCATGAATTGACTGTAGAGATTGGGAATCGGCCCCCTGCCCGTGTCGTGTGTGGTCATGTCCCTCTGATCCAGGGTCCCCAGCGGCTCCAGCATCTCGAAGGCTCGTTCCACGGTGGGAAAACCGAGGTCTTCGAGACGAGCGGTGCGAAAACGAAACGATGTCTCCTCCAGGTCCGAGAGCAGGTCGGTTTCGGCGGTTCTCAGGACCTGGATGACGGTCTCATGGTCTTCGTGCAGGTAGAGTTCCTCCACCAGCCGAACCATCGCCCGACCCTCCTCCTCTAGCCCTTCTTCTTCTTCTCCGGGCTCGTGAGGCCGAACGGCGAGAACGAACCTGCGGTCCGGCGTCTCGATGAGTTCGAGGTCGTCACCGGCGTTCGCCAGCCAGTCGGGAAGCTCATGGGCCCGGGTGTCCTCCGACGGCTTCGAGGCGACGTAGAGCCTCCGCGCGACGAGTCCAGCCAAAAACTCGACATCGAGGCTGGAAACCACCTCTTGCAAGATTGGCGATCCCGCCTCCCGAAACGCTTCGAGCCAAGACAAGACCTCCGCGGGCGCCAGCCGATCCCCATCCCAGGACTCCAGGTCGAATAGGGCGGATCGCTGCTCGGGCGTCATCCAACGCAGGAGCGGTGCCGCGCTCTCCGAGCCCAGCGCTTTCACGGCACCGTACGCATCGAGCTCCGAGAGCTTGGCCACCGCCTGAGGGGTACGCTCGAGCTCTTGGACCGAGGGGACGCCTCGCTGGGCCCGGCCCACAATGCGATGCCACGGCTCGAGTGGCACGACCTTGCCCTCTTCGTCCGACATTGAAAATTCGAATCTCAAAACGTTGACCACGAGGCAAGCGGACGCACGTACGTATCTCGGAGGCGGCGTGGTCTCGCTTGTAGTCGGGGTAAAGGACTTGACTCCCTTAATGAACGGAGCGACTCCATACAAGTCGAGAAATGCGCGCTACATCCATCTTCAAAAAGACGTTAATGGCTCTTACCGGATTGGCTTGGTTTGGATTCGTGATCGGGCACCTGGGTGGGAACCTCCTTCTTTTCACGGGAGAGGAAGCTTTCAACGCGTACGCTCACAAACTCGAGAGCTTGGGGCCGCTGCTTTACGCGGCGGAGATCTTGCTGATTGCACTCCTCGCGACCCATGCGTTCACCGGGATCCGGTTGGCCCTCCAAAACCGCGCCGCACGAGGCACGAACAAGTATGCGGTGTCCCAGACCCACGGCCAAGCTTCCTGGGCCTCCCGAACCATGGCGGTGGCCGGAACCATTCTACTGGTATTTATCATATTACACGTCAACATGTTCAAATACGGGAATAAAGACGGAGATGGTGGGCTTTATGGGCTCGTAATGCGGTCTTTTCAAGACCCAATTGTCGTCGGTTTATATATCATGAGCATGCTCGCCTTGGGGCTGCACTTGAGCCACGGATTCGGGAGCGCTTTTCAAACTTTGGGTGTGGTTCGACCAGACTGGAGAACCCGCCTACGAACCTTCGGCTCGGCATTTGGGTGGCTCTTGGCTTTGGGCTTCATCAGCCTGCCGGTTTACGCGTTCTTCGCAGGCGCCTGAGGAATTTTCATGACGATTCTCGATAGCAAAGTCCCGAGTGGACCGATCGACCAGAAGTGGTCCAATCACAAATTCGACCTCAAACTGGTCAATCCAGCCAACAAGCGAAAGCATTCCGTCATCGTGGTCGGCACGGGCCTGGCGGGCGCTTCGGCGGCCGCTACGATGGCTGAGCTCGGATACAACGTGCACGCCTTTTGCTTTCACGATAGCCCTCGACGCGCCCACAGCATCGCCGCCCAGGGCGGAATCAATGCGGCCAAGAACTACCAGAACGACGGCGATAGCGTTTATCGGTTGTTTTACGACACGGTGAAGGGCGGCGACTTTCGCTCGCGAGAAGCCAACGTTCACCGGCTGGCTGAAGTGAGCGTAAACATCATCGACCAGTGTGTCGCACAGGGGGTGCCCTTCGCACGTGAATACGGAGGTGTTCTGGCCAATCGCTCCTTCGGGGGCGCGCAGGTCAGCCGAACCTTCTACGCGAAGGGTCAAACCGGCCAGCAACTCCTTCTTGGCGCCTACAGTGCGCTCAATCGTCAGGTGAACTCCGGCCGAGTCAAGATGCACACCAAGCATGAGATGCTCGACGTGGTGGTGGTCGATGGAAAGGCAAAGGGCATCATCACCCGCAATCTCATGACCGGACGTCTCGAACGATGGGCTGCCGATGCAGTCTGTTTGTGCACCGGCGGCTACTCCACGGTGTTCTATTTGTCGACGAACGCGAAGGGCTGCAACGTCACCGCCGCCTATCGCGCGTACAAGCGCGGAGCCTTCTTCGCGAACCCCTGCTACACACAGATCCATCCGACTTGCATCCCCGTCTCAGGGGAGCACCAGTCCAAGCTCACCTTGATGAGCGAGTCCCTTCGGAACGACGGAAGGGTTTGGGTGCCCAAAAAGGCGGGCGACAACCGAAAGCCCAAAGACATTCCGGATGACGAGCGTGACTACTACCTGGAGCGCAAATATCCTTCTTTCGGGAATCTCGCGCCCCGTGACATTGCGTCTCGAAGCGCCAAAGAGATGACCGACGAAGGACGCGGCGTGGGCCCAACTGGGCTCGGCGTGTATCTCGACTTCCGAGACGCCATTCAGCGAGACGGCCGGGAGGCCATCGAAGCGCGCTACGGTAACTTGTTCGACATCTACCACGAGATTACGAACGAGGATGCCTACCAGGTCCCGATGCGGATCTATCCAGCCCCTCACTATACGATGGGCGGTCTCTGGGTGGACTATAACCTCATGACCACCGTCGAGGGTCTGTTCGCGCTGGGAGAAGCCAACTTCTCCGACCACGGCGCGAACCGACTCGGCGCGAGTGCGCTGATGCAAGGGTTGGCGGACGGATACTTCGTCATCCCCTATACCCTCGGGGGGTATGTCGCGACCGACAAGTCTCCCAAAGTGGATACGGACCACCCAGCCTTTGCCGATACGGAGCGGGACGTCCGTGAACGCATCGAGCGCCTTTTGGCGGTCGACGGCAAGACGCCAGCCGATATCTTTCACCGGCGGCTGGGCCGGATGATGTGGGAGCACTGCGGCATGGCGCGGAGCAAGGAAGGCTTGACGCAGCTGCTGGAAGAGATCCCCAAGCTACGGGAAGCGTTCTGGCAGGACGTCAAGGTTCTGGGTACCGCGGAGGGCTTCAACCAGAGTCTCGAACGCGCCGGGCGCATCGCCGACTATCTAGAGTTCGCTGAAATGATGGCTCTGGACGCTCTCGAGCGAGACGAGTCGTGCGGCGGTCATTTCCGTGTCGAACACCAGACGGCTGATGGGGAGGCGCTCCGAGACGATGAAAGATTCTGTTTCGTCACGGCCTGGGAATTCAATGGCGTCGGCGACAAGCCGACCCAGCACACCGAGCCCTTGGAGTTCGAAAACGTGAAGCTCACCCAGCGTTCGTACAAATAACCAGACAGGAAAACACTCATGCATTTTACATTAAGAGTATGGCGACAGAGCGGTCCGGAGGACGCCGGTCATTTCCAGACCGTCGAGGCCAAGAACGTATCGACGGATAGCTCGTTCCTCGAAATGATGGACCAGGTCAACAATGAGCTCGAGGCGGCCGGAGAAGAGCCCATTGCGTTCGATTCTGATTGTCGGGAAGGCATCTGTGGGACCTGCGGCATGATGATCAACGGACTCCCCCACGGCCCGGGGCGTGGCAAGGCAACTTGTCAGCTCTACATGCGCGAGTTCAACGACGGAGAGACGCTGACTCTCGAGCCTTTCCGGGCCAAAGCGTTTCCGGTAATCAAAGACCTCGTCATCGACCGTTCATCCTTCGACCGCATTCAACAGGTTGGGGGCTACGTCTCGGTCAACACGGGCTCCGCACCGGACGCGAACGCGATCCCGGTTCCCAAGGAAAAGGCCGATGAGGCCTTTCTCGCCGCCCAATGCATTGGATGTGGCGCATGCGTTGCCACCTGCAAGAACGCCTCGGCGATGCTCTTTGTGAGTGCCAAGATTGCCCACCTGAATCTTCTCCCTC
The DNA here is from genome assembly GCA_050331295.1 of Myxococcota bacterium. Lineage (GTDB taxonomy): Bacteria > Myxococcota > Kuafuiibacteriia > Kuafuiibacteriales > Kuafuiibacteriaceae > Kuafuiihalomonas. Next base: position 530,751 of record JBHJGZ010000004.1, read on the forward strand.
AGGGGCAGCCCGAGCGATTCCAACGCACCGCTAACATGGTTGCGCAGATGGACAAGGAAGGCTTTGGCAACTGCACCAACGAATACGAGTGCGAAGCGGCTTGTCCCAAGATGATCAGCGTTTCCAACATCGCACGCATGAATCGAGACCACCTCTGGTCTCGTATCCGAGGATATAAGGCGGAAACCGTCTGAGGGGTTTAGAGCCCCGACACTCGCCCTACCCGCCGATGCTTTCGGTCTGGCCTTCGACAGGTCGACGGATGCGCCGAAGCTCACATGGAATGTTGGGAGCGGCCCTTCACTCGCAACCTCGTCTGATCGGCTCGGCCCACTCTTTCCCATCCCACCGGCTTCCGTTGTTTGACGGCGTTGCTCGACGCGGCTAAGCCACCCTGAACAAATGGACCCCAACACCTCCGAGGTTCTTCTGAGCGAAGAGGCCCAGCGCCTCTACATGAATTACGCCCTCAGCGTCATTACCAGCCGAGCGATCCCGGATGTCCGAGATGGGCTCAAGCCGGTCCAGCGCCGGATTCTGTACGCCATGCAGAGTGAGCTCCGAGTCCTTCCGGATGCGAAACCCGCCAAGTGCGCCCGCATCGTGGGTGATGTCATCGGTAAGTATCATCCTCACGGGGAGAGCGCCGTGTACGACGCGCTGGTCAGGATGACCCAAGACTGGGTCATGCGGGCTCCTCTCGTCACGGGCCAGGGGAACTTCGGCAATGTTGACGGCGATCCTCCGGCCGCCTACCGCTACACGGAAGCCAAGCTCGCTCCCATCACCATGGAGCTCCTTGCGGAGCTCGACAAGAAGACCGTTGCCTTCCGTCCAACCTTCGATAACGAGCGTTCCGAGCCGACGGTTCTCCCGGCTCGATTCCCGAATCTCTTGGTGAATGGCTCCCAGGGCATCGCCGTCGGCATGGCGACCAGCGTTCCTCCACACAATCTCGGTGAGGTCCTCGACGCTTGCGTTGCTCTGATTCAGGACCGAGAACTGTCGAACGCTCAGCTCCTCAAATTCGTGAAGGGTCCCGATTTTCCCACCGGCGGCGAACTGATCACCGACCGCAGGGCGTTGCGTCAAGTCTATGAGGCCGGAAACGGAACCCTCGCCGTGCGTGCAACCTACACCGTAGAAAGAGAGCGAAATCAGGAGCGGATCGTCATTACTTCGGTCCCGTACGGTGTCCTGAAATCAGCGCTTCAAACCAAGATCGCAGACGTCATCATCGGCAAGAAGCTGCCCGGACTCTTCGATGTTCGGGACGAGTCGACAGAGGAAATCCGACTGGTTTTGGAACTCAAGAAAGGGACGAGTCCGGAACTGGTCATGGCATATCTCTATAAACATACGCCGCTTCAGACCAATGTATCCGTCAATCTCACTTGCCTCGTCCCCTCCGAGAATCCGCAAGTCCCAACCCCGAAGCGGCTGGACCTTCGGTCCATGCTCCTCGAGTTCCTGGCCTTTCGAGCCGAAGTCGTCCAGAACCGTCTCCGCTACGACCACGACCGAGTTCGCGCACGAATCCATATTCTGGAGGGCCTCGAGCGGGTCTTTGATGCCCTCGACGAAATCCTGGCTCTCATCCGAAAGAGCGACGGTAAGGCGGACGCAGCGAAGAAGCTAATGAAACGGTTCGACCTGGATGAAGAGCAGACCGAGGCCATTCTTGGCCTTCGTTTGTACCAATTGGCCCGCCTCGAAATCCTGGTCATCCGGGAAGAACTGGAAGAAAAACGCAAGGAAGAGACGAAGCTGGCCGCACTTCTGAAGAGCCCGGCGAAGCGCTGGAGTCTCATTGCGAAGGAGATGACGGACCTCAGGTCCCATTACGCCGACCGGCGCAGAACCAAGATCGTAGGTGGGGCCAAGGATCCCGAATTCTCGGAAACGGACTTCATCGTCGACGAAGACTCCATGGTAATCGTGAGCGCTCGGGGTTGGGTCAAGCGTCAACAAACAGTCCGTGACCTGGCCGCAACGCGGGTCAAGGAGGGTGACCGGGTCATGTCTTGCCTGGCCGGTTCGACCCGAGCCTCGGCGGCGTTCTTCACAAATCTCGCCCATTGCTACGTTACTCGAATCGCCGACGTTCCGGCTTCCACCGGGTACGGCGACCCCGTTCAACGGCTGTTCAAGCTGAACGACGGAGAAGTCGTGGTTGCAGCTGCTTCATTCGACCCTCGGTGGATCCAATTCCCAGAGGAAGAGGAAGTTTACGAAGATGGAACACCAGCTCCTCCGTACGGCGTGGCTGTTACAAAGAAAGGTCTGGCGTTCCGGTTCCCTCTTTGGCCCCACCAGGAACCGTCGACGCGCAGTGGGCGCAAGTTCGGTCGGCTCAAAGAAGATGATCGGGTTCTCGCGGTCTTTGTTCAGAAGGACGAAGAAGATGGGTTCATCGTTGCGGCCGCCGATGACGGACACGCCATAGCAGTGGATCTGGAAGAGATTCCCGTGCTGGCCGGCCCGGGTCGCGGCAGCCAACTGATAAAGCTGGACTCCGATGCAAGCCTCATTGCAGCGCTTATCTCGCCAACGGATCAGGAAGCCCCACTCGAAGTGCGAACCACGAAGGGCAAGAAGGTGCAGCTTTGGGCCTCTGAACTCCGGGCCTCTAGAGCGAGCCGCGGAAGATTGGTCGTGAAAACGACTGGTTTCGCCGAGGTCGAATGGCCTCTTCCCCAAATTCCGATCCTGGCCGAAGAGGATGAGGATTGAACATGGCCCGCACCAAGCAGAAGGCCGCATACGACGCGGAAGACATCCAGGTCTTGGAGGGGCTTCAGCCGGTTCGCATGCGCCCCGGCATGTACATCGGCGGTACCGACAGTCACGGATATCATCACCTTCTACGGGAGATCCTCGACAACTCCATAGACGAGGTCATCAATGGCCACGCTTCCACCATCACCGTGGAACTGGACGATGACCGCAAGGGGGTCAGTATCGAAGACGATGGTCGCGGCATTCCTGTTGCAACCATGCGTAAGCTCGGCAAGCCCGCGGTCGAAGTCATCTTGACCACACTCCATGCCGGCGGAAAGTTTGGAGGCTCCGGTTATGACGTCTCGGGCGGCCTACACGGCGTCGGTTCCTCAGTCGTCAACGCCCTCTCCGAGGAACTCACCGTCGAGATCTGGCGAGATGGAGGACACTTTCAGCAGACTTTCGCCCAGGGCCTGCCCACCTCGAAGCTGGTCCGACGAGGAACGTCCAAGGAAACGGGGACGTGGATTCATTTTCGCCCAGACCCGGAGATCTTTGGGGAGAGCGGTCGGTTCGATCCGCGTCGAGTCAAAGAGCTGCTCGAGAGCAAGGCCTTCCTCAATCCTTCCGCCAGCCTACGCTTCGTGGACCCCGCTTCCGGAGAGGACGAGACATATCACCATCCCGGCGGCCTGAGAGACTTCTTGCCCACCGTACTGCAGGAGGGCGGCCGACAATCTGCACAGCCGGAGCCATTCGTGCTCGAAAAGGACGACTATCCACGAACGCAAGCCATATTGACATGGACCGATGGAACCTCCGAGCAGATCCTGAGCTTCGCGAACGGTGTTCGGACCTCGGACGGCGGCTCGCATGAAACCGGCTTCAAGTCAGCCGTGGTAAGAGCAGTTCGGGCGTACATGACCGCGAAAAAGCGGTCCCCGAAAGGCCTCACCATCACGGTTGAGGACATTCGCGAAGGGTTGGTGGCCATCCTATCGACGTACGTGCGCGAGCCACAGTTCCAAGGCCAAACCAAGGGTCGCCTCAATAACCCCGAAGTAGCCGCTCTGATCGAGAACATGCTGCGACCACCGCTGGAGCAATGGATGCTCGACAACGGAACGGTCGCTGACGGGATCGTGGACCGCATCGAGCTAGCGGCCAAGGCACGTGAAGCGTCGCGGGTTGCTGCCCAGCAAGTACAACGGAAGAGCGCAGTCAGCCATCGGTTGAATTTGCCGGGCAAGCTGGCCGACTGCTCCAGTACCGACCCCAAGCGATCCGAGCTCTTCATCGTGGAGGGCGAATCTGCAGGGGGCACCGCCAAGATGGCCAGGAACCGCGAGACGCAGGCGGTCCTGCCCCTCCGGGGCAAGGTGCTCAATACGATGCAGGCCTCATTGTCTAAGGTTTTGGATAACAAAGAGCTCGGCAATATCGTGTCCGCGCTGGGATGCGGGATCGGTCCGAAGCTGGACCTCTCCAAGTTGCGCTATGACCGAGTGTTTCTGCTCATGGATGCCGACTCGGACGGGGCCCACATCGCCACGCTTCTGCTGACTTTTTTCGTTCGGCACATGACCGAGTTGGTCCGCGAGGGGCACATCTTCCTTGCCCAACCTCCCCTGTATCGGCTCGATGCCGCCAAGGAAACCCACTGGGCCCTGGACGACCAGGAACGAGACGCATTGCTCGAGAAACTGCCCAAGAACGTCCGCGTGGGCCGGTTCAAGGGTTTGGGCGAAATGGATGCCCGCGACCTGAAGGCGACCACCCTCGACCCTACGCGCAGACGCATTGTCCAAGTCGTTCTGGATGACGCGACTTCCGGAACGATGGAGGCGCTGATGGGCAAGGACCCCGCTCCCCGCTTCCGCTTCATCATGGACCGAGCAGCCACGGCGGACTCTTCGGAGCTGGACGTCTGAGACCAAGGGGGCTGCTTGCCTACATTGATGTGCGGTACGACAACCGCAAGGACACCGGTTTGGGCCGCATTCTTGACAGCGTTTCCGGCCGGCACCATCATCCTCACATCAGGTGATGCGCGGAGCACACCCGATTCACTGAGGAATCATGGCCAATACCGACAAGAGGAAGCAGTCACTCTATTTTCCCGAAGAAATGCTCAAAGAGATCCAGGACGAGGCGAACCGGCAGGACCGGTCCCTTTCTTGGATTGTGCAACAAGCCTGGCGGATCGCAAGAACCGAAATCATGCGGTTTCCGTCCGTCAACGACGTGCTGGAGTCGGGTAAGAATGACGGCTGAGCGTCAATGAGCGGCGGCGTCAAACAGAGCCTGTATTTTCCCGAGGACATGCTGGCGGAGATCCAGCGGGAGGCCCAGAGGCTTGACCGTTCGGTTTCGTGGATCGTCCAGCAAGCCTGGAAAATTGGTCGAGAAGACCTACGAAGAGTTCCTTCGGCAAACGACGTGATTCCAGACCGTAAGCCTCCGGGTGACTCGTCCAAATAGTCGACGCTGGTCTATTTAAGCGAAATTTGGCCGTTCTGCTGGACCGGTAGACTCAAGTCCGATACCCTCACTACTCCGTCCATTCGGAATCTCAAGACGCCCTTGGTCAACTTTTCCTTCCATCCCCGGCCATAGCTCTGCTCATCGACCGACGTCACCACCTCGAACTCCTGCACCGCCCCCGGAATGAGACGAACGGCTCTTCCGACGGTACCTTCGGACACCCCTCTTCCGTCCAGCTCGATGGCGTATTCCACGGCATCCACCACGACACCGAACGGGTTCTCATTGACCAGACGAAGGTAGAAGGTGACGTCGATCCCTTGCGACTCATAGGTCGCTGCTTGGCTATCGAAGACCATGAAACGCGGCAGATTCGGGGGGACCAACGAACTGCGCCGTTCGAAGCTCGATTCCGTGCCGTCCCTCAAGCGAATCTTGCCCCGGAGAACCGCAGGAATCGAGTCCGCCTTCAAGAGTTCGAGATACGAGTCCACGTCCGCGCGGATCGGATAATTTAGACGTTCGTCGAACTCCACGTTGACCGTCTCGCCGGCCAGAATGGGCCCGACCTGGTTCAGGTGACCACCACGTCTCAGCTGGAGGGGGCCCGCCGACAACAAAACCGCGTAGTCGATGTCCTCGACCGTGACCGGCACCGTCCTTGGATTGAGGATGGCAAGCTCCACAGCGATGCGCGTGGTCTGCAGATCCAGATTCGTCGGGAGCATCCGTTTGACCGTGACCACGACCGGGGGCTGGGGTGAACGCGAAGCATTCAATGCGCACGACGCAATCGATGAGGCCAATAACGCCAAGAGTGGAGCGAATGGCCAGGTAGCCATGTTCCGAAGGGACACATTGGGCCCCCAGGGGGCAGCCGGGCGACTTGCGCGAGCTGTTCCAGGCCCGCGAACCGGTCCGTCGCTGGCCGTGAACGGGTCGGGCATCCGGGTCCGAGGCGTCCGAGGCCCGTCCACGCAACCAGCCTAGCCAGCGGATCCGAACGAGTAAATGGGCGACCTTGACCCCTCGTCGTCCGCTCACTAAGCACGACCCGACCCATGAACGACGACGATCGGGACCGGGTACGGCGCCAGATCGAAAGCGACCAGTACAATGCCCGTGGCATCGAGGCTGCCGACCGCAAGTGGTTGGACGAAGCCATCAGAGCGTTCAAACGTGCCATCGAGCTCGACCCAGAATCTGCGCACGCCCATGACAATCTCGCGACGGTCTACGGCGAGAAAGGCATGTTCATCGATGCGCTGCGAATGTACCTGGAGGCGCTTCGTTTGGAACCGGACTCGGCCACGGCGCACTACAATCTGGCCTGCTTTCTTTCCAGCCAGGCCCATCAGATGGCAGTGGAGCAGTATCGTGAGGCGATTCGACTCGAATACGACTACCCGGACGCACACGTGAATCTGGGCCTTTGCCACGTAGATGCCGGCGAGCACGAAAAGGCGATCGAGGAGTTCCGCATCGCTTGCGAACTCGATCCCGCCGACATGGGGGCAAGACAGGAACTCGCAGCTTCCCTGATCGACATCGCCGACTACGCTGAGGCCATTCGCCATCTGAAGGAGGTCCTCCGGGCGGAGCCGGACAACGTCGACGCGTCCATCGATCTGGGCATCGCCTACTCCGCTCAAGGCTTTTATGAGGAGGCGGAGCGTGCTTTTCGAGCTGCCCGAGACCAGGAGCCCGAAGAAGCTATCGCTGCGTATTACTTGGCTGCGCTATATGGACAGTGGAACCGACTGGATGACGCCCTCGAGCACTTGGATCGGGCCATGAGTCTCGATCCTGAACGCGTACGGCAGTGGGCTCGCTCGGACCGCATGTTCGACCCGATCCGGGAGGAAAAGGGTTTCCTCCAGATGCTGGACGTCTAACCAGTAATCGCTTCCCTCACGTCGAGGATGTCTGGTCAGAACACACACATGGAGCGACCCTCTGGCGCCGACGGAGGTCGCTGCGTCATCGAGCCGTCAAACGACCATACCCACATGTAGCGTGCAGATTTGGGGCCTCATCAATGGGTTGCGTTCGAGGTTCGCCCGGCGTACATCCGACACCAAGGCATGAAGATCCGACGCCTCGAAATCCAGGGCTTCAAGAGCTTCGCCGATCGGACAGTGCTGAAGTTCGGCGACGGCATTACCGGCGTCGTCGGTCCGAACGGCTGCGGCAAGTCCAACATCGTCGACGCGATACGCTGGGTGATGGGTGAACAGTCGGCGAAGCACCTTCGGGGGGCCGGCATGCAAGACGTCATCTTTGCCGGGTCGGATTCCCGGGGCCCCATGGGCATGGCGGAAGTCACCATCAGCTTCGCCAACGACGGTCTGTTCGTTCCAGCGGAATACCAGAAGTTCGATGAGATATCGGTGACGCGACGGCTCTTTCGCGACGGCTCGTCGGAGTATGCCATCAATCGCGTTCCGAGTCGGCTCCGTGACATTCTGGACCTCTTTCTGGGAACGGGCATCGGCAAGAACGCCTATTCCATCATCGAACAGGGTCGCATCGGTCTCATCGTCACGGCAAAGCCCGAGGACCGTCGGGCGTTGATCGAAGATGCGGCGGGGGTCAGTCGATACAAAGCCCGCAGAAAGCAGGCCGAGCGTCGAATTGAGGCCACCGAGCAGAACCTGTTGCGCGTGACCGACATGACGGACGCGCTCCGGGCGCGACTCGAGACCCTGGAGGCGCAAGCAGACAAGGCTCGGGCGTACACCCAGCTCAAGGAGGAGCTGCGAGGTCTGGAGCTCCACGCGGGCGTGCTGCGGCTGCTCGAGATCCAATCCCTCGAGAGATACCATCGGGGTGAAGCGAATCGGCTCGCGGTCGCGATCAGCGAGCGGGAACAGCAGGTCGCGGCGGAAGAGCAACGAACCCTGCAACTGGAAAAAATCGTCGAAGAACGTAGAAACGCGCTCCGTGGGCAGGAACACCAATTGCTTTCAACTCGTCAGTCCAAAGCGCTGACCGAGAACAACATGGCGGCATTCTGCCGAGAGCAGACTCAGCTCGAGGCGAGACGGACGGAAGCGGAGTCCGAGCTGACCAGCTTGCGTGCCGAGCGGGAACAGCTCCGCGCGGAGGCTTTCGAGGCTGAGCAGCGGGCCGAAGCTTTGGAAGCCGACCAGCGCGATGCTGATGGCCTGGTCAGCCTGCAAAACGAACTGGCCCAAGCCGAAGAATCCCTCGAATCGGCCCGGACGCGTTTGGAATCACAGCGAGAGGAGCTCTTCAAGCTCAGCGCACGAGCCACGGAAGCCCGGGCCGAAGCGGCTTCGGTCGCCCAACGGCGATCCGAAGTCGACGCACGCCTCGACAAGCTCCATGGAGCACGGAAAGCATCGATCGAGCGCGCCCGAACCGCCTCGCAGAAACTGTCTCATCTCGAAAGTCAGCTGAGTGAGCGGCAGCAACTTCGACTGGCGCTCGAGACGCGGCGAACGGACCATGCCGAAGTACTCGAGCGGATGACCCAGGAGCTCGCAGCCTTTGACCAACGCGTTCAGGAACACCAGACCGAGCTCGCCGACCGCCGGGCTCATCTCCAGTCCCTTCAGGAGATTCAACGTTCCTACGAGGGATTCGACGACGCGGTGCGCACTCTCATGCGGCGCAAGAGCGAGCAGGACCGATTGGGGGCGTCGCTTCATGGGCTGGTCGCCGACGTCGTGTCCGCTGAACCGCAATACGAGACAGCGGTCGAAGCGGTCCTCGGCGATCGACTTCAATACGTGATCGTGGACAGCCTCAATGAAGGTGTCGAGTCGGTCCAATATCTTCGGTCCCTCGGTGAAGGACGATCGACGTTCGTTCCCCTGGACCTGCGTGAAGACCATGCAAGCTGGGCGCCACGTCGTCGATGGTTTCGTTCGAGCCATCCTCCGTGGACCGAAGATGGTGACATGCCTCTCTCCGAGTTGCCCCGCCCCGCATCATCCTCGCCTGGGTTTCAATCGGATGCCGGACCTGCCATTCCAGCGCCTTCCTCACTCCGATCTTCTGGCGACGAGAGCTTTCATGCGCCGATCTTGGACCACGAAGCCTACCCAGGAACGCTGTTGCCGGCCACCGGCCCGGTCCAAGACGTGGACCCTGACCAAGTCGCAGGAGTAGGCGAACCGCGAGCGCTATCGGCGACCCAGCCTCCGCCTCCGCCCCACCCCGAGGAGGACCTGCCGATACCCGATTCAGCAGACTCTTTCGTTTGGGTGGAAGCCGAAGACGATCACTGGCCAGACCTCTCTCATCCTTCGGTCGTCGGAAAGATGGTGGACCTCGTCCGCGCCCAGCCCGGCTATGAGCACGTCGCGCGGGTCCTCTTGGGTGACGTGGTGGTGGTGCAGGATCTCGACGTCGCGCGTCGCATTTGGAGCAACAACGGCCACCGCAAGACCCTCGTGACCCTGGCCGGAGAAGTGTTGGACCCCGTAGGCCTTTTGACCGGGGGCGCTGCGCAAGCCAAGACGACCGGGGTTTTGGGTCGCAAGCGGACCATCCTCGAGCTTCAAGAAGAGGTGGCGCGCTTGAATCAGAGCCACGGAGAGACTCGGGCCCGGAGGGACCAACTGAAGGCGAAAGTCAAAGGCCTCGAGACCGAGCTGGCCGACCTGTCCCGTGAGCGCCACCAGGAGGAGCTTTCGCTCCTGAATCTCGAACAGGAGGCTTCTCTGCTTCGGTCGGAAGTGGATCGAGAGGCAGCGGAACAGCGCGCGCTGCTCGAGGACATCGAAACGATGGAGGGACGGGCGGCAGAGCTCCAGGCAACCCAGGCTTCCTTGGTCTCTCCCGATGTCTTCGAGGAAGAACACAAGAGTCTGGATGCGTCGGTTCAAGTTTCCGCTCAGTCGGTTCAGGACCTCGTCGACCGTCATCGAACGCTCCAAGAGGCCGTCACGGAGCTCCGAATTACCGTAGCCGCAAATCGCGAAAGGCGAGTGGCCTCTCGGAGGTCGCTCGAACGCCTCCGCGATCGGCTCACGGATGGCGACGTTCGGGAAGAGAAGCTTCTGGAGTCACTGGACCGCATCGCGAAGGACCTGGCCGGTCTCGAAGAGCGCCTTCACGAACAGCGCTCCGAGTCCGAGCGTTTGGACGAGTTGCTTCGAGCCCAGAACGAAGTCCTCGACGAGGTCCGTGAGCAACTGAGCCGAGAGGAGCAAACCCTCAGAGAAGAGACCGCGGTGCTCCGAAGTCGACGAAGCGAAAATGACGGCCTCAAGGAACATGCCGGCGAGCTGGCGATGAAGCTGCGGGAGCTCGAGCTCGGCCGGACCAACCTCCTCGAACAGTTCGAGGAGAGGTACCACATCGACCTCCAGACGTTGGTCATCGACTACCACAGCCAGACCCCGCAAGGCTTCGAAGACGCCCGCCGCATCAAGAGGCTCAAGCGTCAGATCGACCAGATGGGGCCCATCAACCTGACAGCGGTCGACGAGTGCGCCACGGTTCGAGACCGATTCACCTATCTCGAGGCGCAGCGATCCGACCTAGAGGAGGCAGTGGCATCTCTTCGAAACGCGATCCGAAGAATCAATAAGACGAGCCGGGAGCGGTACCTGGAAGCTTATCGATTGGTGAACGACAAGTTTCAGCAAGTGTTCCCTCGGCTCTTCAACGGCGGCCGTTGCGCACTGGTCATGACGGATGAGTCAGACCCGCTTGAGTCTGGCATCGAGATCATGGCGCAGCCCCCGGGAAAGAAGCTGCAGAGCGTGAACCTATTGTCGGGCGGCGAGAAAGCCCTGACGGCCGTCTCGCTCATCTTTGGCATCTTTCTCATCAAGCCCACGCCCTTCTGTCTCTTGGACGAAGTCGATGCGCCGCTCGATGAGACCAATGTCGGCCGGTACAACGAAATGCTCCGGGAAATCTCGTCGATTTCTCAATTCATCCTGATCACCCACAACAAGCGCACCATGGAGCTTCCGGACCGCCTGTACGGCGTCACGATGGAGGAACCGGGGATCTCCAAGCTGGTTCCGGTCGACGTGACGGAAGGTACCCGGATGGTATCCAACGGGTGAGCGTCAAGCCCGAGTGTGTTAGAGACCCGCGGCGATGGCGGACCCGCTTTTGGTCGCACTCGGTCTCATCCTCGCCCTGACGGTGGTCTTCGTCGGCGTTCGATTCTTTCGGCCGCCACCATCTGACCGCATCGAGGCACCCTCCGAAGAACGGCTTGACGAAGCGTCGGCGGAGCCGGGTCCAGGTCCGACGCCACGGATCGACGCGGTCGCCGAACCCGAACCCGAACCTGAGCCTGAATCGAGGGAAACGGCTCCTTCCGAGCCGGTGGCGCGCGTCGGCGACACGGTCCAGGCACCGGAGGAAGCTCCCCCCGAGGCGCCGCCATCGCCGCCTCCGCCCTCGGAGGCGGAGGAGCCGGCGGCGCAGCCCACCCCGGCCACGTCCCTCAAGGATGGGCTGGTCTCGACCCGCAAGGGCTTCATGAGCCGGCTGAACGCCCTGCTCTTCTCCGGTGGCCTGGACGACGACGCCATCGAAGAGCTGGAGGCGCTACTCGTGACCTCCGATATCGGTATTCGCACCGCCCAGAAGTTGTTGGATGAGGTGCAAAAGCAGATGGGCCGGAGCGCTGGACCGACGGATGTCCGTAATGCACTGCGACGTCGCATCAGCGAGCTCATCGATCTCAGCCCACCGAGCTTCGACTGGTCCCAGAAGCCGCTGGTGTGGATGGTCATCGGGGTGAACGGAGTCGGAAAGACCACGACCATTGGAAAACTATCGGCTCGCTTCGTCAGCGAGGGTAAGAAGGTGGTCTTGGCTGCGGGCGATACTTTTCGGGCCGCGGCGGTGGAACAGCTCGAGGTTTGGGGGACGAGGACCGGCGCCACCGTGGTGAAGGGTGTCGACAAAGCCGACCCGGCCTCGGTGATCTATGACGCAATCAGTCTTGCACGACGCGAGAACGCCGATGTCTGTATCTGCGATACGGCTGGCCGGCTACACACGAAGGTCAATCTCATGGAGGAGCTCAAAAAGGTGAAGCGGAGCATGAGCAAGGCCCTCGAAGGCTCCCCCCACGAAGTCATGATGGTACTCGACGCCACCACCGGCCAGAACGCGATCGTTCAGGCAAAGGAATTCAAGCAGGCCGTAGATATCGACAGCATCGCGCTGACCAAACTGGACGGAACCGCAAAGGGCGGCGTTGTCGTGGCCATTTCGGACGAGCTGCAGATTCCGGTTCGCTACATCGGTATCGGGGAGAAGGTGGAAGACCTTCGCGATTTCGAACCGGAAGCCTTCGTGGAAGCCCTCTTCGATGATGACGAAGAACGCAAGTCCGCTTGACGATGCTGAGAACCCGTCGTGACCGGTCGGTGGGTTTCGAGGCGGTTTGTTGATTGACCCGTCTGGAGTTCGTCCTTAATCTCTGCACGTGGGCGACGCGACCATGCGGTCCTTGGACCTCGAGGTATTCGGGCATAGGCTCACCGTGAACACGGATGCCGACCCGGACCGGGTTCGAGACGTCGTGAGCTTTGTCAATTATCGTCTCGAGGCGATTCAGCAAAGCTCACGGAAGGTGCAGACCGACCACATCGCATTGCTGGCCGCGCTCAACATCGCCGAGGAACTCTTCGAAGCCCGCGATCATGTATCCACCCTGCGGAAGGGCGTGCGCGAGAAGGCGCGTCGTCTTCTCGAAAGGATTGACCGGGTGGCCCACGAGGTTGAACTCGGTCCACGTGATCCTGCCACGCGTGAGGTGACAGGATGACGTGGTTCGATTTCCCCTGCCTGGTGCGTGATGGAGCGTTTGCTTCATGTCGTGAACCGATGCGGAATAACCCGGGAGGCATCTCTGATGGCGTCGCGCGAACTGCCGCTAAACGGGGCAGAGGCAGGCTGTCGTTACCATGCCGCCCACCTGCGAAGGCAGGTTCCGACCGCGCGTTCCACACGGCCGAGGCGGGGGACTCTTTTGGATGTCCGGGGACGTATCGCAAGACGCCCACGCATTGAGGCGCTGCTACCGAGCCATTCGAGACGGGCTCGACCCTGAGCTTCGCGCGCATCTTTCCATTCAGGCCCGAGCCCATCTGTGGTCTTCGCGGTGGTGGAGTCGCGCGTTCGTGATCGGCCTTTTCTCGCCCATCGGGAGCGAACTGGACCCGGTGGGGGTTTTGGATGGCCACGTTGCGGCGGGCCGGCGCTTCGCCTTCCCCCGAATCTCCGGAACCACGCTCGAATTCAGGGTGTGTCGGCCCGAAAAGCTGGTAGCCAAGCATCGACCTTCCTTCGCGGCGTTGAAGGAGCCCGATGACGTTCACCCCTTGGTCCTTCAATTGGATCTGGTGGTGGTGCCGGGCCTCGTCTTCGGACGCGACGGGAGTCGCCTAGGCTACGGCGGAGGCTATTACGACCGCACTCTGCGAGCCATGCGAGCCCAGAAACGACCTCCCGCATGTGTGGGCATTGGGTTCTCACAACAGCTGAGGGACGTCGTACCCCGGCATGGGGGGGACGAGACTCTGGATGGACTCATCACGGATACGGGCGTCTATGTCTTTTGACCGTCCTTCCCCTTGAATCCTTGATTGCCATGCCGTCCAAGGGCAGGTTCGCCGCGTGGTAGCCGGCCGCGTAGCCATTCCGGACGCCGACACCCAGCTCGCCATCCTGGGGCGGGGCGCCGTCGATCTGTCGCCTCGGAGCGATTTCGTAGGGCGCCTGAAGAAGAGCCACGCTTCCCAGACGCCGCTCCGGGTCAAGGTGGGTTTCGACCCCACCGCTCCAGATCTTCACCTGGGTCACGCTGTGCTGATGGAAAAGATGGCACAATTTCAGCGCCTGGGGCACGACCTCATCTTCCTCATCGGTGACTACACCGCGCTCATCGGCGACCCGACCGGCCGCAACGCCCTGCGGCCGCCCCTCAGTCCGGAGCAAATTAGAGACAACGCGAGAACCTACACCGAACAGGCCTTCAAGATCCTGGACCAGGAGCGTACCGAGGTGCGCTACAACTCGGAATGGCTGGCCAGTATGACGTTCGCCGACGTCATTCGACTGGCATCCCGATACAACGTCGGCCGGATGTTCGAGCGTCGCGATTTTCGCCAACGCTTTGAAGAGAACCGTCAGATTTCAATCCACGAATTCCTCTACCCGTTGATGCAGGCATATGACTCGGTTGCGCTCAACTGCGATGTCGAGCTCGGGGGGCAGGATCAGATATTCAATCTCAACGCAGGCCGCCACATCATGGAGCAGTACGGACTTGAACCTCAATGCGTGTTGACGGTCGGCCTTCTCATCGGACTCGACGGCGCCGACAAGATGTCAAAGTCCAAAGGCAATCACGTCGGCATCGCCGAAGCCGCAGAGGACATGTTTGGGAAGGTCATGAGCATCAGTGACGAGCTCATGACCGATTGGTATTCCAAGCTTCTCCCCAGCACTCCCGATACGGTTCGTACCGATCCGCTCACCGCGAAAAAGGGCCTCGCAGAAGCATTGGTCCATCGCTTTCACGGGGAAGACGTCGCAAAGCGGGTGCGACAGTGGTGGGATGCGGGCCGACCAGTATTGGCCTCCGAGACGGTGGAAGCGCGCTCTGGACCCTTGTACCAGCTGGTTCATTCCATCGGAGCGGCCAAGAGCAATGGAGACGCCCGACGTAAGATCACACAAGGGGGTGTGAGCATCGATGGCCACCGCCATACCGATCCCAATCATTCCATCCCACCGGGGGAATTCGAGGTGAAAGTCGGCAAGAAGTTTGCGGTTCGCTGCCGGGTTACTTGAATCGGGCCGTGGTGGTCAGCCGGCATCGGCGCTGAATTTTGAATCGGTGTCGGAACCCTCAACCTACGTTGGCTTCAACGCCGAGTCTGTATTCTCAAGCGGCGTCGGGTTCCTCTTCGCCTTCATCCCAATCCGGTCGGATCGGAATCACGATGGGACCTCGGTCGGTTTCCTCAGATTCCGGCATCGAAGAATCCTCTGAAGAGTTCGGTATCGGAGCCGGAGCGTACAACCGTGCACGCGAGCCGACGGCGGAACGTTCCTCCTGCTCTCGAATGGAATGAATGATGAATGCGTCCAGCATGTGTTCCCCTAGCACTGATTGACCTCGAGCAATCTCTGTTGTCTCCATCCATACCGTTGAACGGCGCTTTATCACGAAAGGTTTCCTCTTTTCTTCGCGGACTCCTCGTAGTGACCCTAGCCACGTCCTGCTCTTCGTCGGCGTACCTCGGACGTCGCACCGACGACGGGACTTTCGTCCACATCGGGTACGGCTTGGTGCTTGCTCCAGATCCTTCCGAATGGCTGTGGCTCGATCCCATGAAAGACGCCAGTCACGAACACGCTCCTTCCTTCAGCACCCTCGGACTCGACCTGGATGCGAACGGCGAACTCACGCTGCGAGAGCAGGTTCCGCACTACGAGCCGGTTGCCGTGTTCACTTCTCGCACCTCCACGCAGGCTTTCGTCGAGCTCGTCGTGGAGATCCTCCCCCGATCTCGCGAGGAATGGCCAATTCCTCGCTTGGTAGAACGCCATCGAGCCGATGGTGCGCGCTCCGATGTGCATCCGATGCTCGAGGACGGCGTACGGGCTTGGGTCTACGGTCCCTCGAAGTCTACGAACGGAATGCAGCGAGTGATCGTGCGCGACCAACCCGCCTTCGCGTCGCCGGAAGGGGTTGTGCGGAGGCAGGTGGTCTACCTGGTGCTCCACGCGCCGGCCATCTCACCAGAACTTCGACGGGCGCACGATAGGATGGCGTTCGACCTTCGATTGGCGCGCGACGAGTCCGCTCATGCCTCGCCGGATGGGGTCGTAGACTCGGGCCGCTGAAAGAGGATGAAGGCCATCGCCGGCCTCTTGCTGCTTTCTCGCATCGCGAACTGAATGCCGTCCAAGACGTAACCTCGAGATGTCCACTCGTTGAGGGTGTTCTCGAGCGCTTCGTCCGTGACGGTCGAGAGTTCGACCACCTTGTAGCGCATGTTCATGGCGCGGTTCCCTCCCGCGCCACGCGGAACAATGCTTCCGCCATGTTGCCCGCGGAGGGAGGGTCCGCCACCGCATCCGCACGAATGCCCTGCACTTCGAGCTGCTCAGCCGTGATCGGTCCCATCGCCACGACCCGGCGCTCACGCAGGATCTCGAGGGCCGACGGAACGACTTCGAGAAGATGCTTCAGCATTCCGCCCGATGCGATCCCTACGACGGTTGCCCGCCGGAGGCGAAACGCCCCATCGGGAATGGGTACAGTTCTTGTGTGGTACGCCACTGGAGACGCAAGCCGTGCACCCGCCGCCTTCAGCTTCTCCACCAGCCATCCTCGTCCTTCTTCGGCCCGTGGGAACACCAAGGAGCTCCGCTGAAGGTCCGGCAGTGCACTTCGCAGCTCGTCCATGAGACCCTCGGAGCGTCGAAGGGTTGCCGTCTGGATGGGGCCCGCGATTCGCGGGCTCCGACCAAGTGCGGCTTGGGTCCGAGGACCCACTGCGAACGCCTGTCCTGAGAAGACCGGACCCGGCAACCGATCCAGCGCGGCTATCGCGTGCTCGGAGCCCACGACCAGAGCGTCGAAGCGATCGAGTTCACGGGACGCAGCACGGAGCTCCGCTGAGTCTGCATAGACGATCTCGACCGGAGTCATGAGTTCCATCGTCAATGCGTGAGGCATCAACGCGTCTTGCACCCTGCGACCCGTCGTCGGCGTAGCGATCAGGGCGACGGTCTCATCCTTTGAGTGCATCGAGAATCTCTTTTGCGCCCCGAGCCAAAAGGTCCTCCGCGAGTCGCACGCCGACCGCCGAAGCATCGGTGACCGGACCGTCATGGCTCCCCTCTACCAAACGGACACCGTCCAACTGAGAAACCATTCCGCGGAGCTCGATCCGGTCCCCTGATACGGTGGCGTGGCCCCCGATCGGAACCTGACAGCCCCCTTCGAGCTCGGCCAGATAGGCACGCTCCGCCATCGCGGCCGCGCGACTGTGCGGATCATCCAAACGGCCAAGTCGCTCTCGGGTGTCCCGGTCGTCGGAACGACACTGCACCGCCAGGATCCCCTGCCCGACCGCTGGGAGCATCCGGCCCGGGTCGAAGACTTCCGTGGCCAACGACGCCATGCCGAGCCGAAGGAGGCCTGCGTACGCCAAAAGCGTGGCTGCGAGACCTTCTTTCTGCAGCTTCTGGAGGCGCGTTTGGACGTTGCCGCGAATGTCCACGACCCTGAGGTCGGGGCGAAGTCGACGGAGCTGCGCTCCGCGCCGCAGAGACGACGTGCCCACCGTGGCGCCGTAGGGCAGTCCATCCAAAGAACCGAAGTCGGGACTCACGAGAGCGTCCCTCGGATCCTCCCGCGGAGGACAGGCCGCCAGGATCAATCCGTCGGGCATTTCGGTCGGCATGTCCTTGAGCGAGTGCACAGCCACTTCGGCCCGACCCTCCAAGACCGCATGCTCGACCTCCTTCACGAACAGGTCCTTTCCCCCGACCCGACTCAGAGCCTGGTCCAAAATCTTGTCTCCCCGAGTGACCATCGGCACCAGTTCCACCGCCAAGCTCTCGTCATTGGCTTTGAGATGGTCCGCGATGTGTTCGGCCTGCCACAGGGCCAGCGGACTGTTTCGGGTCGCGATGCGAATGCGCGTCATCTTTGCTGAGGGAGCCGGACGAGATTGGATGGGGAGGATGGGGAGATCGGCTCGGGCGTTTCGGCCGGCAGCTCGAAGAGCCGAGCGATGGTTTGCGACAAGGCGTCGGGGTCACCGCTCTCGGCCTTCGCTTTCAGTTCGGTGAACACGGGATGAAGGAGCTTGTTTACAATGGAGGTCGACATCGCTCGAATCCGTCTCTCCAGTTTTGGGTCGGTTCCGGCGCTCGCCAAGGTTCGTTGCGCCTCCGCCTCGGCGATCGACAATGCCTTCTGACGGAGCGCCTTGATTACCGGAACGACCTGCTGGGCGTTGAGCCAGGCCAGAAAAGCATCCAGCTCTGCCCGGACCAACGCCTCGGCCGCCTCGGCCTCGTGGCGCCGCTGGTCTCGATTGGCTTGCAGGACCGCTTGGAGGTCATCGACGTCGTAGACGAACACGTTGTCGAGTTCTCCCACACGAGGATCCACGTCACGCGGCACGGCGATGTCGACGAACAGAAGAGCTTTGAAACGCCGATTGCGCATGACCGAGCCCACCATGCGCTTGTCGATGACGAACCCTGGCGCTGCCGTCGAGCAGATGACGATGTCCGCCTGCGAAAGAAGAAGCGGTAGGTCCTGCAGGCTGGCGGCGATCCCCCCGATCTGCTTCGCGACACGTTCTGCGGTCTGGATGGACCGGCTCGCCACGCGTACCTGTTTGACGCCGTGGCTTCGGAGATGTTTCGCCGCGAGACTGCCCATCTTTCCGGCCCCGACGAGCAGCACGTTCTTGCCGGCCAGATCCTCGAAGATTTGCCGACCCAATTCGACCGCCGCGAAGCTCATGGACACCGCGTTTTCGGCGATGCCGGTCTCGGTTCGGATTCGCTTGGCCACCTTGAAGCTTCGCTGGAAGACCTTCGACAATTCGGCACCCACCGATTGCTCGTCGCACGCCATCCGAAAGGACTCTTTGACCTGCCCCAGAATCTGAGGCTCGCCCACCACCATCGATTCCAATGACGACGCCACCCGGAACAGATGATGAAGCGCCGCAGGGCCGTCTGCCTGGACCAGATGAGGCTCGAGCGTCTGCAGCGGGAGGGCGGCCGCTTCGCCGAGGAACAGGCGGACGTGCCGCCGCAGGACGGACGGTTCCCGCGAACCGGAGGTGTACACCTCCAGCCGGTTGCAGGTCGCGATGACGCAAGCCTCCTCGATGCCATCCAGCTGCAGCAGTCGGCGCAGGGTCTTGGGCAGCGGCTGGAGCTGAGCGGCTAGCTGCTCCCGCAACTCGATCGGCGCGGTCTTGAAGCTGAGGCCGACCAGCGCGAGTCTCACAGGAGAAAATCCTTACCGTGGGTACCCACCTGCGCGAGGTTGAGACCCACCATGGACACCAGCGTGGCGACGACCCCGGCCAGGGTCAACAGCGCGAGCCGACGCCCTCGCCATCCGATGGTGATCCGGAAGTGGAGAAGCAGCGCATAAAGAAGCCAAATCAAGAGGCTCAAAGTGTTGCGCGCATCCCAAATCCAATACGTGCCCCAGAACTCCCGGCCGTACAGGGCGCCGGTCATGAGTCCGATGGTCAAGAGCGGAAAGCCCATCTGAATCAACCGCACGCTCACCTGGTCCAGGGTCTCGAGGGGTGGAAGGCGGTCCGGCCCGCTGGGCACCCACCGCGCCTTCTTTCCTTTCAAGCGACGCTCTTGGACCAGGAACACGATGGAGACCAATCCGGCCATCAGGAACAAGGCGTTTCCGAGGAATGCACAGGCGATGTGGACCGGCAGCCACCCGGAGCGCAGCGTTGCGGGAACGCTTTCAGTGGGCTCGGCGGTGAAGACGGCCATCATGAGCGCCGCAATCAGCAGGGCGGACAAAGGGGCGACCTGCTGGACCTTGGTGCGAAGGGCCAAGATGCTCGACAGGCTGGCCGCCACGAATGAGAACATCGAAAAGTCATCGTGAAGGTTGGTGATGGGGAGGCCACCGGCTTGTACGCCCCGCGCCACCAGCACCACGAGATGGGCACAGGCCGTGGCTCCCAGGGCGGCTGCGATGGTCCGTGCGGCCAGCCGAGCGGGACGGACCAGATGGATGACGGAGGCCACCGCAACGAGCACGTACAGAACCGCCACCGTGCGGAGCGCCAACACCAGATTCATGAGGCTTCCTCGTACAACGTGCCCACGTACCCGGGTTCTACCGTGAACGCTACGTCTCCGAACAAGACGGAATCGTTCATCAACTCGCCGCCATGGTCGACGATCTGCGCTTCGGTGAGGACCTTCCCGATGAGGGCACTGGAGCTCTGCTCGGAAGCGACTTCTCGAAACCGCACCGCTGCCTGGATCCGGTAGGTTCGTCCCAGACGACGAAAGGCTACCCGATTCCCCTCAACCTCCACGTCCTCCCGGTCCAGCCACTGCTCGAGGGTCTTCTGGGCGATGAACATCCTCTGCGGCAGGCGGCTCACGCCATCCCACACTTGGCCCGAGCCACTGAAAAGTCCAGCGAACTTGGTACTCGTTTCCCCGGGAGTGAACCGAGTCATTGCATCCAGGCGCCGGCCGTACCAGGCTTTGGGTCCCGAGAGCGCCTTGAGGGTTGCGGCTCGGACATTGGATAGCATTATGGCGGATGACAGCGTGCTCAACTTCGAATCCGGATCCTTCGAAACCGAGGTTCTCCAGTCAGACAAACCTGTGCTCGTAGACTTCTGGGCTCCCTGGTGCGCGCCGTGCAGGTTGATTGCGCCTTCGGTGGAGGAACTGGCCACGAGCTACGCGGGCAAGGCAAAAGTCGGCAAGCTCAACGTCGACGACAATCAAGCCATTGCTCAGCGCTTCAACGTCATGAGTATCCCGACATTGCTCATGTTCAAGGACGGCGCCGTCGTGGACCAGATCGTCGGGGCGGTGGGCAAAGAGCACATCGAATCGATGATCATCAAGGCGATGGGCTGACGCGGCCGTCGCGCGGTCAGAGCTGAGCGCAGATCTGCTGGGCGTTTTTGGCGTACTTGAGCCCGCTGCCCGCTTCCAAGTAGCGCGTGCACGCCTTCTTCGCTCTCGAAGTGTTGCCGGCCTTCGCCGCGGCCACCGACAGTCGGTACCACCCTTCCAGCTCCTCGAACTCGGCCGCTTTGGCGTATGTCTCTTGAGCCACCTGAAGGTTGCCTCGGTCTTCCATGAGTCGGCCGTAAGAGAGCAAAACGTCGGCCTGGAGGGGCCGGCCCCGGGCCGCCATCCGTTCCAGCGCCTCCTCCAGCGTGGTCTGAGCCAGGTCCAAGCGATTCTGTTGTCGATACAGCCGACCGAGCTCCAATTTGACCTCCACCAACGCCTCGGGCCGCTGGGCTAGAAGGTTTTCGAGAAATGCCTCCGTATTCGGAGCGCGGGTCCGCCGCAACAGTCGTGCCCTGGCCAACAGCGCAGGGAGGAAGTTCGGCTTCTTCTCCAATGCGTCATCGATGTGACGCTTGGCCTGCTCGAACTGGCGTTCGAACATCTCCGCCTCAGCCAGATCCACGAGGATCGCGTATCGATTCGGCTCCATTTCAAGGGCCTGGCGAAGGGGCTTCAATGCGTCCCTGGGCCGCTGGGCCTTGAGGAGCGATCGCCCGAGGGCGTACGGAAAGTCGGCGTTGCCGGGGTCGAGCTTGATGGCCTCCTCGTAGGCCAACGATGCACGTTCTTCCTCCCCCGCGGACCGGTACAACTCGCTTTGGGCGTAGAGGGCCAACGCCCGGCTCTTGAAGGATATATCCTTGGGACGAGCACTCTCTACGGCCTGAAATGCTTCCAGAGCCACGTTTGCTCCGCGGAGATTGCCCCTTTGCAGTTTGACCAAAGTCATGAAGGCCAAGGCGCCTGGGTGTTGGCGGTCGATTCTCAGCGCCTCTTGGAGGAGGTTTTGGGCCGTCGAGAGCTGGCCGGCACGCAGGGCCGCGACAGCGGCCCAGACCGTACCCCTCAACTCCACCCCGCTTCCCGTTCTTGCGGACTGAAAGGCCTCGAACGCCTCCGTGTACTCGCCTCGATAGGTCTCGGCGATGCCCTCAACCAAGCGAACCGGCGGGGACACGACGCCCTCTTCCTGCTGTTGCCGTAAAACGGGTTCGACAACTTCCAGGGCTCGTTGGGCCCCAGTGTGTCGGTCGGCGGCGTCGTGCAGAGCGACCAACGCTGCCGCCGCGGTACGATGTCCGGTGGAGCCGGTCTCGTTTTGGCTCTGAGTCAGGACCTCCCGCATCCTGGCTTCCACGTCGGCGTCGCCATGCTCTCCCCAAATGATCGCGTAGGTGTGAGCCAGCCGTCCCAAAGTTGCGGCGTGGTCATGGTCGTAATCCTCGAGGATTTCCTCGAAGGAACGCGCGGCCCCCTGATAGCCCACGTAAGCGTCGCGTCTGAATTCGGCCATCGCGTCTTGGGTCAGACGATCGATGGCCTCCAGTCGGCTCTTCTCGACGAAACGCCAGGTCACGACCGTCGCGGTGACCACGAGCAGCGCCACGCCGAGTCCGATGGTCAAAATGGGACGCCCAGGTTTCGGCCGAGATTCGGCATGTTGGTGAGCGAGACGCTCGAGCTCGTCGTCTGCTTCGAGAAGTTGCGGGGCAACCCGATTGACCACCGTGGGCGGAGCGAAATCGGTCCGGTGCTGCGGCTCGAACTCCGGCGGTGGCGCAACCATCGTGGGCGCATCAAACGAGTGCCGCGCGTCCATCGCAGCGGCCCTCGGATGCGGGGCTCGATCCAACGTAGACGAAGGCTCCGCCCGTTCGGCGCCCGTCGGCTTCCGAGCCGACGGAGCCGGCAGCAAACCGCGGCTCTCGAGTTCGCGGCGGGCAACCTCTTGAGCAGGATCCAACTCCAAAACCTCGCGAAAGTCTTGCATCGCCCCATTCTCGTCGCCTCGCGCCAGCCGGACCTCACCGCGCAAGCTCAAGGCGGGTGCCGATTTCGGGTGAGCCGAGATCGCTTTGTCGAGTTCGGTGAGACTGCGGTCGAGCTTGTTTTGGGCCTTGAGGATGCGCGCGAGCAAAACCTGGGCGACCTCGACCTTTGGATGGGTCTTGAGGCCTTTCCGGCACACCACCATGGCCTCCATCAAGCGGCCCTGTTCAAGGTAGGCCTCACACAAAGGGATGAAGGCCTGAGACTCCGGCTCTTGCGCGAATCGGAGCTCGAGATCTGCGATGCCTCCCCGGGGGATCCCGGCTCCACCGGCCATGTTCGGAAAGGTGCATCAACTCTCGGTCGGGAGCAAATTACGGAAGGAATGTCCTTGCCGTGCAATCTGCCTCGCGATACCACCTTGGGCCCTTACACGGGGGAGTAGCTCAGTTGGGAGAGCGCTGCGTTCGCAATGCAGAGGTCGTCGGTTCGATCCCGATCTTCTCCAAGCCGATTTGTCGGACGGCTCTGCCCTGAGCCTTCGCTCAACCTGAACTCAGATCAGCGGATACGGAGGTTCTGAGCTGTTCGGTTTGGTGGCCTGACGGGCCTTTTGGGCCAAGGCGACCAGATCGTCCGTCGCGTCCGGACGCGTTGGCGGCGACGACGCGCGCGCCGTCTCCCGGCTCCTGTCTTCCCGTTGAGCATCCGTTGCGAAGAGTCGATGCCGCTCCGCCTCGACGGCGCGCATCACGGCCTGGTAGCACCAGGTCGATGGGGTGACCCCATCGAGGCGGGCCAAGGCCGTAATGGCCGCACGGTCCCGTGGGGACACCTTGACCTGCTGGGAGCAGGTGCGGGCGGTGTCGGGAGAGCAGTTTTTTCTCCTCCGGATCTTCGGTTTTGGTTCCATCATCCGAACAGGTAGCACGAACGTCCCCTCTTGGTGTCCAAGTGCCTGTTTTTACGAATATTTTTACGGGCAGATCCTGTCCTCTCGGCCAGGTGGCCCGGCCCCTGTAAGTCCGTCAGGAAGGGGAATGTCGTCTATCGTGAGCCCCGCCTTTCAACCCGGACCGGTTTGAGCCACAACGCGGACATGGGTCAGGTCCGCCGGGAGCAGAGGCGCAGTCAACGCCATCGCTGCCGTCTTCCGGTCGTCGTGACGCGCGGAAAAGCGGTCACCCGAGCCGTGACCCTGGACGTGTCGCGTCATGGCGTCTTCCTCCTCTCACCAGATCCCCCGCCCGAGCGCCTGCTCCTGAAACTGACCATAGAGATCGAGCAGCAATCGGTGGAGGCAACGGGCTTCGTGACCCGGCGCGTGGCTGAAGGCCCGCTAGCCGGCGCAGGTATTCAGTTCTTTGCCCTTTCGTCCCAAGCGAAGGCTCATTGGGACCAATTCGTTTCGTCGTTCTCGGGAACGGCGCCTCCCTCGTGGGCGCTCGGCTCCGAACCCCCCACCGACGCCCCGGAGAATACCGCCAGTTTTCTCATCAAGCTGAAGGACACGCAGCGTCTCATCGAGTTTTTCGAACGAAAGGTGAAGACGGGTCAGGTTCACATGAACACCCCGCTCTTGAAAGAACTCGACGCGCCGGTCTCTCTCGTCATCATTCATCCCGAGTCCGAGCGGGAATTCACCGTACAGGGACGAGTCGCCCACGTGGAGACCGCCCCGCAGAAAAGCATGACCATCGACATCGGGACCGTCACGCCCAAAATGGTCCGTCGCTTCGAGGAGTTCGTCCACACCGGCGAGTTGAGCGAAAGCATGGATCTGGAGCAACTGAGGATCCCGGGGACGCCGTCGACGGCTTCGACAACGGCGTCCTGTACCGGAGCGAATGCACCCGAACAGGAAGGCGACCGTGGACCCGAGGACGATGACGTCACCGCGACCTTCGACGTCGACGCTCGGACCGGAGACCTTTCGGTCGACATCGAGGTGGAAGACGAGAGTTTGGGCGGCCTGGACTTCTTGGGTCATCCGGCGCGTCGACCTCGCTCCAGCTTCACGACCCTCATGGTTCGCTGCACCGAGTGCGGAGCGTTTCTGGGCCCAGCGCCGGTGGACCCGGTCCCTCCTCCGCTGGACCTGGTGGTGTTTCGCAAGACCTGCTTCGACCGACTCGCTGGCAGCTTCAATTCGAAGGTCCTTCCTCGGAGTGCGGAAGCACTGAAACGAGCCGAGTCGATGCTGGCTCCGCAGCACGTTCCGGCGACCCTCTTGGTTCAGCTGGCCGGCTACTGGCGAACGGCCGGCGATGATGACCTACGAGGTCCTGACCTCGCTCCGGCCCTTTCGGAGGCCGCCTCGAAGCTCAGGGGAGAAGGACTACGGGTCCGGGTCGAAGCGCCGTGTCCGATGTGTGAAGGGCAGAAACTCTTCGCAACCTGGGACTGACCTCACTCACGCGACGCATATCCCGAAGCTCGGGAGCACGTCGTCGACCACCGAGCGGCGATGAGCCTTGGCGGCGTCGTGAAAGAGCTTCCAGTCACTGGTCAGGAAGGCGTCGTCGTACGGAAACCTTCGGTCCCGGGTGTCGGGAGCGGGATAGCTCAGGGCCGCGTCCCTCCAGGAACCGGGTCCCTTTCCTACATAGGGAAGTTCGACCGATCCGATGCCGAACGCATCGCTCCGCAAGTCCTCTTGCCACCGCCGATGCCGAATCCGTTCGTCCGAGTCTCGATAGTCTTCCAACCGACTTCGAATCGCAGCTTTCGTGTCTTCCGGAAGACCGTTCACTTTCGCTTCCGGGTCCCGAATCAGGTAGCGTCGAAACATTCGACACAAGGAATCGGCCGCCTTGATGAACTCTTCGGTGTTGTCACGCACCACCTGCTGGTCGAGACCATTGGTATAGGACCACTTCAGATATGGTTTGTCGGGGTACGAGAATGCGGCTCCGTGCCCGATCGGAGGCATGTTCTGCTGCACGACGCCGTGGAAGAACCGCCACATCTTTTGCCTGAAGTGTTCGTCGATTTGGCCCTCTCGACGGACGTCTCTGACCTGATTGACACGATGGTTCACCCCCGCAAAGCCCTGGTGTGCCCATGTGTCTACGTAGACGTGCGCAACGATTCCCAACCGGTGCAGCGCGTAGGGTCGGTCCTGCTCCAGGATCGCCAGACGGATCATTTCGCGGGCGACCGGACTATCCGGCAGGGTGATGAGCTTTTGAATGAACTTGCCACTCGGATCCTGGTCGGACTCGAGCCCCCCGTTCCCAGGAAGAAAATGAAATGGGATCCAGACCAGACGGTTGGCCAAGGCAGCGAAGTTCTTGTAGTCGAGCGCTCGGTGGGCGGTGGCGAGGCGTCGATACATCGCCCCGTTGTCGAAAACCACCAATCCTTCATCGGTCGCATCGTCCACGTACTGAGCCGCGTGGGCCACGGTCCTGGCACTCGAGTCATCCAACCCGGCCACGCGACCCACGAGGTAGGTCACGGTGTGGTGAAAATCGATGTTCACCGTCGCCCCATCATCCTGCCTGTTGATGGCGTTTTGGTGACGCGGGACGACGTCGTCAGAGGCCCGGTCGATTCGGGATTTGGGACACTCCGCGTTTTCACCCCATCCTCACCCGCAACGCTCCAGGAACGATCTGGAACCGAACCGGGAGTCGACCGAGTTGTTCACCATCGACATCGAGCAACACGTCCTTCGTTCGGTCCTTCGGTTCGGCGTAGACCACCGAACCGACCGCGACCTGGACCGAGGACCATCGGTGCAATTCCCCTGAGTAGAGATCCCGAATGCGGACGAACTCTCCGATCCCGGCCTTCTTCTGGATCACGACTTGAAACCTCCCGTCATCCAGGCGTGCGCCGCGGGCGAAGCACATCCCTCCACCAAAATACGAACCATTGGCCACGGCTGCCGTCACTACCTTTCCCACGTACACCTCCTCGTCGTCCACCGAGATGCGGACCTCCGGGGCCCGATACTCCAGGAGGGATTTGAGCATGGCCCAGCTGAAACTGGCGGACCGTAGCCGTTTCTTGCTTGCGTTGACCTTGGCATCCACGAGCCCAGACAAGCCGAAGCTGGCGATATTGAGAAAATACCGGCTGCTGTCCAATTGTTCTTCGTTGGAATAGACCAGATGGCCCGCGTCAACCCGCATGACGGGACCGTCGCGGAGGTGGCGCACCGCGTCCGGCAATCGGGTGGGAAGTCCAAGGTGCCGAGTGAAGTCTCCGCCGGTACCGAAACGCACGGGGGCCAGGCTAGGCCTAAGCTCCGCCGGGTGGACCATCAGACCGTTGACGGCTTCATTCAGGGTTCCATCCCCTCCGACTACCACCAGCTCGTCATATCCCTCCGCGGTCGCCTGATCCGAAAGCCTGATTGCATCACCGGGTGCCAAGGTGAATTCGTGATCCCAATGCTCCAAGACACTGTCCAGAGCCCGTCGAAGCTCTGGCCAGCGACGTCCTGTGGTACCACCACCGCTGACCGGGTTGACGAGGACCAAACTCCGACGGGTCACATGCGCACCAAAAGTCGGGACGGGTCTTCGATCACGATCGCTGGATCCGTTCGGGTCAAATGAGCTCGGCACCTCGGGCTCGGCGTAACGATGGTCGCCCCGTCGGGAGCCGTTGCTCTGATCGAATCGAGCCAGCGGTGGGCCATTGCCGTTGCGACGTCGGGAGCCGTCTGCGGCAGGAGCCCCGCCGCCCCGCAACAGTCGGCCGAAACCTCGATGACATTTTCTCCGGACGCCCTCTTCAGGATCCGAAAACCCGAACCTGGGATCCCAGCTTCTGCCTGATTGCAGTTGTCGACGAACACCACACTCTGGGCGTGGCTTTCCACCGAACGCTTTTCGGCGGGCAGGAGTCCGGCGACGAAGTCCACCGCCGAAACGACTTCGACCGTCAGATCGACGCCCACCTCCGCATAGCGGGTCCTCATTCCGAGAGCACACGCCGGGTCGTGCACGACCAGGCGGCGAACGCCCCGCAGTCGCCCTTGCACCATCTGAGCGTGGGCCCGGAAAGCCTCCAATTCGCCTGCCCACCAGAGCGCCAACCCGCAGCACAAAGACGAGGCGGGCGTGACAGCCAACCGCCCTCGGGCCAGCAAGGAAAGCGCTTGCAGGAAATTCTGCGCCTCCTGAGGTCCCTGAGCCAAGCTAGCGCAGCCCGGCAGGAAGACATCATCGGCGACGCGGTCCAGGCTTCGGTCCGTCTGTTCGAGAACTGTCTGCAGAACGGGTCCGAAGTCTCGACCCTGCGGATTGCCGGCCACCGCGAACGCGCCACACACTTCTCGAACCTCTTCCGGTGCAGCCCCACGTTGAAACACGCGACTTCGGGCGAGACTCAACAAACCCGGAACATCGTTGCGGCTCGGACAGCTCGAGCGACAGGCACCACAGCCCGTGCATCGATACGGCATCTCACCCGCAGCCTCGGCGGACAGCTCCCCACGACGTAGGTGTCGTGCAAGCGAGACCAACCGCTGGGGGGCCACCGACTCTCTACGCTCGGCGTTGGCAACCGGACATGCGGATCGACAAAACCCGGGACAGGAAGCGCAGAGATCCAAACGCTGATCCTCCTCATTCGAGGTAGGCGGCGCCATCGACGCCGCGTAGCCCACTCGCACGCGCAGCGCAACCGAGCATTCCCTGGACGACAGACGGTCTCAGTCGTCGCGATCGGCCAGCAAGGCCGTCGGGTCGAGGTCTCGGACCATGCGGGCCAGAACATCTTCGTAGGGTCCCGGTGTCGGTTCTCCTGGTCCGGTTCCCGCTGCCACGACGAAGCTTTGGGCATCGAGCGGGACGCGGCTTCGGCTGCCGGCCACGATTCGGCCACCTGCAGTCAAACCGGCGTCGACAACCGCTGAGCGGTCGGCGTTGCTCCTGAGCCGAGCCACCAGCGTCACGCCATCGGGCGTCATGAAATCCAGCCAAACCTCGCGGGAACCTGCGTTCTTCATGGCCTCGGCGCCGGCGACGGTGCGACTCCATCGCTGAGCGCATTCGACCACCACATCGAAACGCCCCCCCTCCGCCGAGACGTCCGCGTCGAGGATGCGTCGGCCTCGGCTGGCGGAAACCGCACCCGACACCACCGCGGCCGCCGCCTCCTTGAGTTCAGCGGACGGGGAGAGGATCAAGACGGCGAGTCTCCAACCCGCCGGTGTCTCGACGAGGCGTGCGGCAGCCGGTCGAACGCCTCGCTGAAGGATTCGCCGCGCCGCCGTCGTGCCCGCTTCCAGGTCATTGAAACCGAACGTCATCTCCGCCCGATGCTCACTCCGAATCGCCACTCGAAGGGTCAGTTTGGTCAGAATCCCCATCCGACCATGCCCCCCGATGAAGAGTTGCTCCAGGCGGGGCCCGGCTGCGGTTTCGGGTACCGAGCGGCGCTCGACGGCGCTTCCATCGGGTAGAAGAGCGCGAAAGCCGAAGCAGATATCGGACAACTCGCCAAAACAGGTTCCTCGACGCACCAAGAGATTGCGCGCAACTCCGGCGCCAACCGAACGATTCATCGCCCGAGGATGGACCGGTCCCAAGGTGAGGCCGTGGGTTCGAAGCAGTTCCTCGAGCCGTCCCACCAAGACCCCCGCCTCGACTTCGACGAACAAACTGTATTCGGACATGCGTCGAACGTTGGCGAGGCGACTCAGATCGAGCTGAACCGCCCTCGCCGGAGGGCGGAAACCAGTTTGATCGCAAAACACCGGCGTGCCTCGCGGTGCGGCGGTCCGAAGCAGGGCTGCTAGCGAGCCTTCGTCTGGAGGACGCACGATGGTCCTTCCGCCGGAACGGGTCATGTTGCGCTCTCCAACCGCGCGCCTGATCTCGTCGGGAAGCTCCGCCCGCGTTCCCGATACTTCGAAGGGTGGCCGCGTCGCCTCGCTGGGAAACTTTCCTGGATTGAGAAGTCCGGTCGGATCAAACGCCCGCTTGGCGCTCGAAAGAACCCGCATCCCTCCAGGCCCGACTTCCCGCAAGAGGGCGGTCTGCCGTGCGGGGCCCATCCCGCAGTGGTGGGAACAAGATCCGCCGGCTTCGTGACATGCGTTGAGGGCACTTCGCCACACACGGTCGTATCGATCCAGGCCTGATGTAGGTCGATGCGGGTCGTGAAGAAGAGCCGCGAAGGTGAAGTTGATCGCACAGCCCTCGGCGCGGCCGTGCGCGAAGTCGGCCATCACCACTGCTTCGCGGGCTAGCGAACGCTGGACGCTGCGGTATAGCGGAAGCACTCGATCCCACGTGGTCGAGACATCGAACCCATCGACGAACATGCCGGCCCTGGACCATCGTGTAAGGTCGAACACGAATCCGTGGCCGCTTTGAAACCATCGCTCCGCCAAGCCCTCCGGTTCTCGATGGCCGCCTTCCCGCGAGAACAAGCTATCGGCGTCTCGAACTTGCGCCTCCACCTCGGCGGGCACTCCCTCGAAGGCCATGACCAACAACGCTTCGTGGGGCAGCGCCCGAAGACCTCGGTTGAACAAACGCGGGGCCGACATCAGGCCCCGCGCCGCTCGGCGCACCAAGCCTTCGGACAATCGCTCTAGGCTTCCCAGCTCTTGGCCGCCCCAAAGCCCTCTTCCCGCATTGCGCCGGTCGCTGAAAAGGGCCGCCCAGCGGTCCAGCCGCTGAATCTCCCCTTCCAGGAAAGACCGCACCATGACGGTCTGGAGTCGGTTGAACAAGCGAAAGCCAGCGGGCCGAATATGGGCCCTCAACAAGCGGCGGACCGCTTCGAGACCCGCCTCGAGGTTCGGAAACACGTAGGCGATCCGACGTCGACCAGCCGGGAGCGGCCGCAGCCGAAGCTCGGCCGCCGTCACCACACCCAACGCGCCTTCGGAACCCAGGATCAGGCCGTTCGCATCGGGCCCGTCGATGGGCCGCGGGCCACCCTGCTGACGTCGAAGGTGTCCGGGTGTGACCACCTCGAGTCCATACAGGATGTCTTCGATCTTGCCGTAGCCAGTCGACAGCTGCCCTGCGGAACGGGTCGCGACCCATCCGCCCACGGTCGAGAAAGCCAAGGACCCCGGTCGATGTCCCACCGTCAGATTGCGACGATTGAGCCACCCTTCCAATCTGGAGCCGAGCATGCCCGCTTCGACTTCGACGCGGAGGTCGTCGGGCTCGAAGCTGCGGACCGCGGCCATGCGCTTGACGTCGAGTACGACGCCTCCGTCCGGCGCCCGCGCGGCACCGACCTGACCAGACCCGGCACCATAAGGCACCACTGGGACGCCGAGGGAGCGGAGCAGCACCAACACCCGACTGACATCCTGCGGAGACTCGGGCCAGACCACCGCCGACGGGGCCGCCGCGAAGCGACCCTCCTCGGCGAACATCCAGTCCCGGGTCCACGCGTCTCGGGCGTATGCGATGCGGTCCGCTTCGAGGCTCGAGACATTCGAAGCGCCCACGATCCGGGCCAGATCGACCACCAGCGACGCGGGGGCAGGGGGTCGGGGAAGAAGCCCCATGAACGGGACTTAAATCGATTCGTGACCCAGGCGAAGCGCCTTTTTCTTCTTCGAAGCACCATGCCATGGTCGTCCCATGGGACCTCCGTTCGGGGTGCGCCTCACGTACACCCAGGGAGCATCCTTTGCTCGCGACCATCGGGACTATTTCGTCCATGGCGGCGGCGTCGTGGGGCTTGCCATGGAGGCCAATTTGCAAATGGCTCTATGGATCGAGGTGCCGGAAGCCGAGCCTTTCCATCTGATGATTCGGACCGGTCAGGCCGTGCCCACACTGGGGACCATCGTGACGTTCGAGCCAGCCGAACAGCCGGAACGGGATCGGATGCGCGCGTGGTGCGAAGCGTTCCCAGACGAGCCGGCCGCGCCGGGCATCGATCCGCCTCGGGTGACGTGGCTTGCCGATTCGACTCCTCCGGGTTCGGCGCCCGCGATCGATGCGGCTGCCTCGCCGCCGGACTCGGAATCCGAATCCGCTTCCGAGGATGTGGTATACACGCTGAAATACAGCACGTTGCGCTGCTTCTGGCAGGCTCGCTCCGACTTCGAAACGGGCTGGCTGAGTATCCCGATGCGAGAAGAAGCGCTCACCGTTGGCGCGACGGTGCAAGTCAAACTTCAGCTCCCAGGTCGGAACATCTTCGAGTTGTGGGGGACCGTTGAAACGATCGAGGCAACCCGAACCCATCTGCGTCTGCTCGAAGATCAAGAGAGTCTTCAGGATGTTCTGCGGCATCTCGAGTCCCGAGCGGCGAGAATCCGGCTACAAGGAGAAGAGGAGCGAGACGACCCGATGGAGCCTCCGGTGGTTCGCCGTCTCGAGATCCAAGCCCAGGCAGATGATGACCTCACGGAGCGTCTCCCGATCCGGCAGCGTCTTCGAAGAATGACCATGGAAGAGAAGATTAATCTCGCCCTGAGCGGTGACCGGGAGATGCGCATGGCGTTGGCGGGCGATACGAATCGCGCAATCCATCCCTACCTTCTCAAGAATGCGAAGATCACGATCAACGAAATCGCTCATCTGGCTCGACTCCCGACGACCAATCCAGACGTTCTGGAGCGAATCGCGGACAATCCTCAATACATTCAAAATAGTGCGGTGGTGAAGAGCCTGGTTTTCAATCCCAAGACTTCCATCTCGACTTCGGTTCGGCTCTTGGATCGTCTCCCCCGAGGGGATCTCATCGCCCTCTCGAAGCGTACCACGATGCACCATCGACTGGTGATGGCGGCCAAGAAGAAGCTCGGCGTCTCTTGATGTTCTGTTCAGACCGTAGACTTGATCGCGAGGTCGGCGCACTGCTGCGGTGCGATCGGGGTGGGTGCTCCCGACATCAAGTCGAGACCGCGTGAAGTCTTCGGAAAGGGTATCACGTCGCGAAGGGACGACGCTCCCGCGAGGACCATCGCGATGCGGTCCATCCCCGCGGCGATTCCGGCGTGTGGGGGCGCTCCGTACGAAAGTGCGTCCAGCAAGAATCCGAACTTCGCTCGCTGCTCTTCCGGGCCGATGGACAGGGCGTCGAAGACCTTGGCTTGGACGTCCGAACGGTGGATTCGAACGGAACCGCCCGCTATCTCGTATCCGTTCAACACGAGGTCATATGCCCGGGCGCGGCACGCTCCCGGGTCCGTCGCCAGTCGATCGACATCTTCCTCCCTGGGGCTCGTGAATGGATGGTGCGCTGCCACGTAGCGATCCGACTCCTCGTCATGCTCGAAGAGCGGAAACTCCGTGATCCAAAGAATGCTCCACTTCGAGGTAGGAATCATCTGAAACTTTTCCGCCAGGTGAAGCCGGAGATGGTTCAGCACCATGTGAACTTTTTTGGGGGTCCCGAACTGCATCAACAGGACGTCCCCCTCTTCCGCCCCAGTCGCCTCGCTGATCGCAATCTGGCAGGCGGAGTCGAGGCCCTTGGAGAACGGAGATTGCGTCCAGGTTCGATCCTTCGCCACCTTCGCCCGGCCCATCCCGGGTGCTCCGACCCCTTTTGCCTCCGCCTCGAGCTTGTCGATCTCGGCGCGCGACAGCGGATACGCATTGGGAACGCGAAGTGCCTTGATCATCTGCTTCGCGTCGATTGTCGACTTGAACAGTGGATGACCTCCCCCCTCGTGAGCGGCGACAACATCCGTGATGATGGTGTGTTCGAGGCCGAAGCGCGTATCCGGCTTGTCGCTTCCGTACCTTTCCATGGCTTCGTCGTACGACATGCATGGAAAGCTCTCCGACAACTCGATGCCCAATCCCACCCGGAACATCTCTCGCATCACCGTTTCCATGACGGATTGAACGTCTCGTTCCTGTCCAAAGGAGAGCTCCAAATCGATCTGTGTGAATTCAGGCTGTCTGTCCAGCCGAAGGTCTTCGTCCCGAAAGCATCGTGTGATCTGAAAGTACCGATCATAACCAGCAATCATGAACAGCTGCTTGAAGAGCTGTGGACTCTCTGCCAGCGCGTAGAAAGAACCGGGGTTCAGACGAGAAGGAACGAGAAAGTTCCGCGCGCCACCTGGGGTGTACTTGACCATGAACGGAGTCTCCAGTTCGAGGAACCCGAGTTCCGAAAGGCTTTGGCGAGCCGCTTGAGTCAAACGAGAGCGCAACATCAAGTTCTTTTGAAGCGATGGACGGCGAAGATCGAGATAGCGATACTGGAGCCGCTTGTCTTCGAATGTGTCGACGTCATCCCGGATTTCGAAAGGAGGGGTCTTGGAGGGATTGAATACCTCGATCTTGCGGGCCACGACCTCGATCTCTCCCGTAGCGAGCTCAGCGTTCACCATATCGCCTCGGCTGCGAACCGTTCCTTCGATGCCGACGACGTACTCGGTCCGCAGCCGCGACGCTTCGGCGTGCACGTTCGCGTCGTCTGACGCGTCAACGACCACCTGGACCGTCCCCTCTCGGTCCCTGACGTCGATGAACACAACGCCTCCTTTGTCGCGCTGGCGGCCGACCCAGCCCATCAAGACCACGCTGTGTCCCACGTGCTCGGCACGGAGGGCGCCACACATATGCGTGCGCCCAACGTCCATGAGAGATGACATTGAGGCGCGGTAGCGCGGACCCTCAAGGACGTCAATTCGATGGGCGCATCGGCACGGCGTCAGCGACCGGACCGAGGTCCCCGTCTCGGACCAGCCTTGCGTCGTGACCACGGAGGCGCCGATCGCGGTGACGCCTTGCCGTGAGATCCTGAAGGCGCCGGACGCGAACGTGGGCCTCCGCGGGGTGTCGACCTCGGACCGGCCCTTGGAACCGCGGAGCGCTCAGATGTCTGAGACCTCGGATTGGTCGAACGATTGGATTGTACCGGATGCCCAAGTTCGTTCGCGGCTGCGGAACGCCCCTCGTGTCTTCGACGGGGTTTCGGCGGCGTCGCGCGGGGGACGTCTTCCGAAACCCTGTTTCCGGTGCGGGTGCGTTCCGAGCGCCAGACCCGGGTATCCGGATATCCGGCCGCGCGGCGGACCGGAACCCCGTCCGGTCGAACCTCGATGCGAGGCTCTGGCTTGGGGCGAAGACCGAGGCGCTCGTCTTCGACCGGCGCGTGGTCCGGACGTTGAGCTTTTCCTTTCGGAGCAATGCGTCGACGCGGCGACAAGTTCCGGCCTTGGGTTTCGGAGCCGTGCTGGGTGGCGACGCTGCTCGTTTTCGGAGACCCGGGACGTCGATGCGGCTGTCCCGGAAAAGGACCTCGCCCCCGCTGCGTGGCGCCGAGCCGGGCTGTTCCGACTTCGGCGAATCGGCTCGGGGGCGACCTGGGGGACAGCTGCGCCGTACGATACAGCGCCTCCAATTCGACGACACTCAAGTATCGGTACTGGCCAGGACGAAGATCCCCCAATTCCAGCGTCCCGAACTCCAATCTTATGACCCGTCTCGCGGGATGACCCACCGCCTCACACATCCGACGCACCAATCGGTTTCGGCCTTCGGACACCACGAACTCTAGCCATGAAGTCCGCGGCGTCCGCTCCAGCACCTCGACGATCGCCGGTCGGGTCGGACCGTCTTCCAGCGTGATCCCATCTCTAAGGCGGTCCAAAGCGCGGTCCCCGACCTGCCCCGTCACTTTGACGCGATAGCCCTTGGACACATGAAAACGTGGATGGAGCAGGCGGTGAATCAAGCTCCCGTCCGTGGTCATGAGAAGAAGCCCTTCGGTGTGGTAGTCGAGTCGGCCTACGGGCACGAAGTGATAGGGTTCATCGGCGACCAGCTGTCCTACCGTCGCGCGATTTTGAGGATCGTCGAGGGTCGTGAGCACCGAGTACGGTTTGTGGAGCATGATGGTGGCGGCGGGTTGGGGACGGCCAACCGGCTCTCCGTCCAGCTCGACCAGGTCGATTTCGGGGTCGACCTTGACGCCCTGGGCATCGACCACCTCCCCGTTCACCGACACGCGCCCTTCGGCGATGGCCGCCTCGGCCCGTCGACGGGAGAGGACGCCCGCCCTGGACAGGTGCACCTGAAGTCGGATCGACGGCACAGCAGACCCCATCAGCTCGGTTCGGTCGTCGAGGCGCCGGGCCTGGTGGATTCGGTGGGGTCCTGCCTCCGGTCGCTGGCCATACCTACCTTCTCGGCGGTGTGGAGGGCGTGATCCAGGGCGTCGAGGTCCGCGTCGACCTGGTCTTGCTCCACCAAGAAGCTGGCCGCCTCGGCCAGGTCACGCAACGACGTCGGAGGCGAGTCCAAATCGTCCACCTGCTGCTGATGGGCCTCGTCGAGCTCATGGTATTCGCGAAGGCTCGGAAGCTCCGACAGCGCCTTGAGGCCGAAGAACTCCAGGAAGTAGGGTGTCGTGCCGTAGAGAATCGGACGCCCGACCTCCTCTTTCTTTCCGACGATTCTGACCAGATCTCGATCCAGGAGACCTCGGATGGCCGCACCCGCGTCGACCCCACGGATCGCCTCGATCTCGGGTTTGGTGCAGGGCTGGCGATAGGCGATGATGGACAGCGTCTCGAGGGAAGGTTTTGTGAGTCGCTGCGGTTTTGCGGCCAAGAATCGACGAACGAAGTCCGCGTTTTCGGGAGCGGTCCGGAATTGGAGAGCGCCGGCCACCTCATCGATGCGAATCCCGCGGGCCCAGCTGCGGTCGGGGTCCGCGTAGGACCGAACCAGACTTCGAATGGCTGCCTTCACGTCGCCGTCTTCCGTCTCGGCGTCTTCGATACGAACCACTTCGACGATCCGCGCCACCGGAATCGGGTCCGGAGAGATCAGCAGGATCGATTCGATGATGGCGTGAAGCCGCTCTTCGGGTAGGCCCATCGGAGCCGGATCGACTACGGTTCAAATGCTTTGCGGTCAACCAAAGCCGTAAGGTCCGGATTTCTGCGTAGTGCTTTGCGGGCTCTGCGCGAGCACCTATAGCCGACCGGTGGCGTTGTCCGCTTTTCATCCGCCGGTTCGAACCTGGTTCGAGGAAGCCTTCCCAGCTCCCACCCCGGCCCAGACCCAAGGCTGGGCCGAGATCGCCCGAGGTTGCCACACGTTGCTATTGGCACCGACCGGGTCGGGAAAGACGCTCGCCGCCTTCCTCATCGCCCTCGACCGGCTGATGTTCGAGGCGGTCCCGCCAGACCGACAACGCTGCCGTATCCTCTATATTTCGCCACTGAAAGCCCTGGGCGTGGACGTGGAACGAAATCTCCGGGCCCCCATCGCCGGCATCAAGACCGTCGCTGAGCGGCTTGGCCATCCAGTTCACGTTCCCACCGTAGGTCTTCGTTCGGGCGATACGCCATCGGCCGAGCGAAGCCGAATACAGCGATACCCCCCAGACATCCTGATCACGACGCCCGAGTCTCTCTACCTCATGCTAACCTCTCGTGCCCGCAGCGTTCTCGAGTCGGTCGACACCGTCATCGTAGACGAAATCCACTCCATGGTAGCCACCAAGAGAGGTGCCCACCTTTTCGTCTCATTGGAACGATTCGAGGCGCTGCGGCAACGAGAGAGAGGGCTGAAGAAGGCCGCGCAGCGGATAGGCCTATCTGCAACCCAGCGACCGCTCGAAGAAGTCGCTCGCTTGCTGGGAGGCTTCGAACTGGACGACGGCCGTCCTCAGGCCCGGAGCGTCGCCATCGTGGATGCCGGACGCAAGAAGGCATTCGATTTGAGCATCGAGGTCCCCGTTGAAGACATGACTCGGCTGGATGAACCAGATCTGCTTCCTTCCGGACCGGCCGCTCAGGGGCCAGTACGCCCTTCGATCTGGCCGTCGATCCATCCGCGGTTGGTGGAGCTCATCCGGGCTCACCGGTCCACCATGATTTTCGTCAACAGCCGCCGGCTCGCGGAGCGGCTTTCTGGAGCGCTGAACGAAGAAGCGGGCGAAGAACTCACGCAAGCACATCATGGTAGCCTGGCCAAAGAGACCCGGAGCGCGGTAGAAGATCGTTTGAAGCGAGGGACGCTTCGCTGCATCGTAGCGACGTCGTCTCTCGAACTGGGCGTCGACATGGGGGCCGTCGACTTGGTGGTCCAAGTCGAAGCCCCCCCTTCGGTCGCGTCGGGCATGCAGCGGGTCGGTCGAGCCGGACATCGAGCTGGCTCCGTGTCGAAAGGGATCGTCTTTCCAAAATACCGGGGGGACCTTCTGGCATGCGCGGCCGTGGCCGAACGGATGAAGGACTCACAGGTCGAAGAGACCTATTACCCGCGGAATCCCCTCGATGTCCTGGCCCAACAGCTGGTTGCCATGGTGGCCACCGAGTCGATGAGCGCCGACGACGCATTCGAATTGGTCCGTCGGTCCGCTCCGTTCGTCGAGCTTTCGCGCCCCAGCTTCGACTCGGTGCTCGACATGCTTTCCGGACGTTACCCTTCCGACGACTTCGCCGACCTCAAGCCGAGGATCACCTGGGATCGCATTCAGGGGACGCTGGAGGCCCGAAAGGGAGCGCAGCGGATAGCCGTCGCCAACGCGGGCACGATTCCCGATCGAGGCCTATACGGGGTGTTCTTGGCAGGCGGCGGGGAAGGACCGACATCGAAACGCGTAGGAGAACTCGACGAAGAGATGGTCTTCGAGTCGCGTCCCGGAGACGTTTTCCTTCTCGGGGCCACGTCCTGGCGCATCGAAGACATTACCCACGACCGGGTCTTGGTCACCCCGGCTCCGGGGGAGCCTGGTCGAATGCCCTATTGGCATGGCGACCGGCCGGGTCGGCCGGCGGAGCTCGGCGAAGCCATCGGGTCTTTGACCCGGAGTCTTCTTCGAAGCCGATCGGGATCGGCCGAACGGCGTCTGACCGAGTCGGCGGGTTTGGACCGGAAAGCGGCGAAGAACCTCCTTCGGTATCTCGAAGACCAACGCGAAGCGACGGGTGAGCTGCCCACCGACCGGACCTTGGTTTTGGAACGCTTCACCGATGAGATCGGTGACTGGAGAGTTTGCTTGCTTTCGCCGTTCGGTTCGCGCGTTCACGCAGCGTGGGCCACGGCCGTAACCCGCCGGCTCCATCTCGGCTCCGACGCTGAAGTCGACGTGGTGTGGTCCGATGATGGTATCGTGTTCCGCCTCCCGGAAGCGGATACTCCGCCGGAACCCGGCTTGTTCATCCCCTCTCCGCCCGAAGTAGAGGAGCTGATCGTCGCAGAGCTCGGAGGCACGTCCCTCTTCGCAGCGCGTTTCCGAGAGAACGCGGGCCGCGCCCTTCTGCTTCCCAAGCGTTCTCCTGGGCGCAGGAATCCGTTGTGGGCTCAGCGGCGCAAGGCCTCGAGCCTTCTTTCGGTCGCAGCGCGTTTCGACGGATTCCCCGTGATCCTCGAAACCTACCGCGAATGCTTGAGCGACGTCTTCGACCTGCCGGCCTTGAAAGACATCCTGCGCCGGATCGAGAACCGCAATCTAAGAGTTCATTGCGTGGACAGCCGCGTTCCTTCTCCGTTCGCGTCATCTCTTCTCTTCTCCTACGTCGCCAACTTCATGTACGAGGGGGACGCGCCGCTGGCAGAGCGTCGCGCCCAGATCCTGAGCATCGACCATTCGCAGCTCCGAGAGCTGCTGGGCGAAGCAGAGCTTCGAGAGCTTCTGGACCTCGAGAGCATCGAGGCCCACGAGTGCCGCCTACAGGGTCTCTTGCCTGAACAACGATTCCGCCATCCAGACGAGGTTCACGACCGCCTCTTGGCCCTCGGGGACCTTTCGGAATCGGAGCTGCGCGCTCGCTCGGAAGCGGAGGACGTCCTCGCTGGATGGCTGCATGACCTGGAGACTCAGCGAAGGGTGATCTCGGTCTCGATAGGGGGCGAACTGCGATACATCGCGGCCGAGAACGCCAGCCGCTATCGGGATGCCCTCGGCGTCGTTCTCCCGGGAGGACTACCGGACGCATTCTTGGACGCGAAGGAGGACCCCATGGGGGACCTGGTCGCGCGGTTTGCTCGAGTCCGCGGCCCATTCAAAGCGGCGGCCCTGACCGAACGCTACGGATTGCCGCTCCAGCAAGGACTGAGGGTCTTGAAGCGGCTCGTCGCCGAGGGTCGTCTCAGCCAAGGAAAGTTTCTTCCTGGCGGCGTCGGCTCGGAATGGTGTGATGTCGAGAGTCTTCGAGCCATCAAGCGTCGGGCGCTCGCCAAGCTTCGCAAGGAGGTCGAGCCGGTCGACCCGGCCGCGCTCGGCTTGTTTCTTCCGGCATGGCACGGCCTCGACCGGCCAGGGCGAGGCTTGGATGCGGTTCTGTCCGCGGTGGAACAACTGCAGGGCGCTCCGCTGTCGGCCGCCGCGCTGGAAACCGAGGTTCTTCCGGCCCGCGTCGAGGACTATAGCCCACGAGATCTGGACGAACTCTGCTCGGCCGGCGAGATCATCTGGCGCGGCCTGCAGCCTCTGGGATCCGCCGACGGCCGAATCTCGCTGTTTCTCGCCGACCACTATCCGCGCCTGGCACCAACCGCCGAACCGGCCGAA
This sequence comes from Myxococcota bacterium, assembly GCA_050331295.1. GTDB lineage: Bacteria > Myxococcota > Kuafuiibacteriia > Kuafuiibacteriales > Kuafuiibacteriaceae > Kuafuiihalomonas. Next base: position 570,951 of record JBHJGZ010000004.1, read on the forward strand.
GGCGATCTCGTGGAACGCGTGCGCCACCTGCTTCGGAACCGGGGCGCCCAATTCTTCTCGGATCTGGCCCGTGAGACCGGCGCCTTTCCCCAGGATCTCGTGGATGCGCTGTGGGCGCTGGTTTGGTCGGGCGAAGTCACGAATGACACGATGGCACCTCTTCGATCGTTGCTCACTCCGGCCAAGAGTCGTTCGGGTCGCACCTCGCACCGGCACGGCGCACGGACGGGCAGAGGCTTCCGAAGCCGCCGCTTGGGTCCCGCTGGCTCGGAGGGGAGATGGACTTTGACGCCCCCGCTCGCCCCTCATCTCTCCCTCACCGAGCGTCGCACGGCATGGACCCAGCAGCTGCTCGAGCGCCATGGCGTCCTCACTCGCGAGGCGGTTGGCTCCGAGCAAATCCCGGGGGGCTTTTCTTCGGTCTACCCGGTGCTCAAAGCGATGGAAGAATCGGGGCGGGTCCGTCGGGGCTATTTCATCGCCGGCCTGGGAGCCACGCAATTCGCCTTGCCAGGCGCAGACGACCGCCTTCGGAAGCCCGAGACGACCCAGCTAGACCAGGCCCTGGTGATGGCCGCGACGGATCCCGCCAATCCATTCGGCGCGGCGGTGCCTTGGCCCGAGAAGGAAGGTGCGCGTCCCCAGCGGACTGGGGGTGCGCTCGTCGTGTTGTGGCAAGGCCGTCTGGTCGGGTATGTCGGACGCACCGAGCGAAACGTGCTCAGCTTTCTCCCGCCGCATGATCCTGAGCGTGTCCATGCCGCGTCCGCATTGGCAAAGGCCCTTGCCGACTTGGCGCACCAAGGAGGTCGGCGTGCGTTGTTGGTATCCAAGATCGATGGTCAAGCCACCGATGCATCCGAGCTTGCCCCCTTCCTCGAATCGGCCGGATTCGGTGCGTCGGCCCGCGGATTCCTGAAGCGTCGTTAGGCGGCTGGAGGTCGAGGATGCCCGAAGGCGATACGATCTGGCGAACCGCGCGGACCCTCCGCACCGCGCTGCGAGGACGCACCGTGCACGACGTGAAGACCGAGATGGCGGGCCTCGAAGAGGCGGGTCTGCAGGGACTGCATGTGCGAGACGTCGAGTCGCGCGGAAAGAATCTCCTGCTTTGGTTTTCGGACCGCCGTGCGCTGTACACCCACATGCGCATGACCGGTTCGTGGCACGTTTACCGTTGCGGGGAGCCGTGGCGCCGACCGCTTCGTCAGGCCAATGTTGCCATCACGACGGACCAGCATGTGGCGGTCTGTTTCAATGCACCGGTCGTGCAGCTGCTGACCGAGCTCGGTGTCAAACGCCATCGAACGCTTTCGCGTCTCGGGCCGGATCTGTTGTCCGAGCTTCCAGATTTTGAAGACATGACCCGCCGCTCGCGCCGCCGCGACGCACAAGCGGTCGGTGAAGTCTTGATGTGCCAGGACGTCGCTTGCGGGATCGGCAACGTCTACAAGTCCGAGACCTTGTTCTTGGAAGGTGTGAGCCCGTTCGTGAAGATTCGGGACCTTTCGCCGGAGCGTCTTCGTGCCACGCTAGAACGGGCCCGAGCATTGATGCTCCAAAACCTCACTGGCTACCCGCGAACCACTCGATTTCCGTCACGAGGGTCCCGCTACTGGGTCTACGGACGGCGAGGAGAGCTCTGCCACCGGTGTAGCGACGAGGTTCGGATGTCGCGTCAGGGAGAGTCGGGGCGCTCGACGTATTGGTGCCCGCAATGTCAGCCGCCCGCGTAGTCGTCGACCCAATCACCCTCGAACGAAGCGTCCGTCAAATGCACCTCCACTCGGGGGAGATCTTCTTCGGGCGTCGCCTCTTCCTCATCGCTCCCCGGGATGAAGAGCTTCACCAGTCCCGCCTTGGTCATCTCGAGAACCGCTAGAAACGTCACAATCAACTCGGCCCGTGACGCGATGGGGAGCAGCAGGTCCTGAAGATTGAACTTGTGACCATGGGACCGTCCGAACGAGCTCACGTACTGGATCTTGTCGGTGATCGAGTAGGTCTCGAACGAGATCTGGTGCGTCGAAGGGGGAGCCTTGTCCAGCATGCTGGCCATGAGCTCCACGAGCCGAAAGATGCTGACGCTCTTGAGTCCGGGCGCAACCTCCGGGCGGGTTTCTTGTTCGGGTGGAACCCTCGCAAACACATCTCGGCCCAGCTGGAACCGACCATCGAGTTGCGTGGCTGCCTGCCGATACTTCTGAACTTCGAGGAGACGCCTGACCAACTCGGCCCGCGGGTCCTCCACGCTCTCGTCTTCCGCATCGTCGACCGCCACACCCTCCCGAGCCGGAAGCAGCATCTTGCTCTTGATGTGGGTGAGCTCCGCCGCCAGAACCAAGAACTCGGACGCTACGTCGACTTGCAGGGATCGAAGGTCCTCCAGGAAGGAGAGGTACCGCGTGGTAATGAACTTGATCGGAATGTCCCGAACATCCACGTCGTGACGGCGAATGAGGTACAGGAGAAGGTCGAGGGGACCAGCGAAGTCCGTGAGCTCCACGCGAAACAAAGGTTCACCCGCCGACTCCGAGGGTCGGTAGTCTTTCGGGACCTCGACAGGGCTCCGAACGGGGTCACCCGGGACGCGGGGGGAGTCCGACGAAGCGCTCTCGGAGACCAATTCTTCCATTTCTTTCATGGCCGGCTCGGATGGCGTCGGTTCCGAAGGCGTTGCGGCCGCGGTTCGAGCCGACGACGAATCCACTGGCTCCTTGTCGTTCGCCTGCCCCAAACGCGTATGCTTGAGGAATCATGGGAAGACCAGCGGTGCAAGCGCGATGGGGCCCGCTCAGAAATCGCCCTCATCCATAAAGGATAACCCACCATGCCCCCGACTGGGTCTGAACCGCCATTCGTGGCAAACCGGGAGCATGAATGCCGAGGAAGCTCTCGTCGCCTTGGTCACCGCGCCTGCCGCCTCCGCGACTGACCTCGCGCGCAGCCTCGTGGATCAGCGGGCCGCCGCCTGCGTCAACGTGCTTCCCGGAGCGGTCAGCGTCTATCGCTGGAATGACGCCATGCACGAGGATCCGGAAGTCTTGCTGGTGGTCAAGACCACGCGGGCCCGGTTTCCGAAGCTCGAACGCGCGATTCTGGAGCTCCATCCGTACGACTGTCCCGAAATCCTGGCCCTGCCCGTAGCCGAGGGTCACGCTGCGTACCTCGATTGGCTCGGGCGGGAGGTCGCGTGACGTGCGACGCGTCGTCGTGGTGGCGGGAGACCACGCGCTGACGAGGTTCATCGCCGAGGCCCTGCTTCAACGTTCATTGGAAGCCTTCGTGCCGCGTCCAGAGGACCCTTTTGATACCGCTCGGGCCCATTCCGGTCTCGAGGCCTCGGTCCTTCTGCTGCATTCACCAAAGCCCTTCGATGTCCTCTTGGTAGACCAGGAACTCCCGGACATGCAGGCGCTGTCCCTCGTGGCCCGGATCCGCGAAGCCGGGCTCACGCTTCCGGTGGTGCTGATCACCGAACGGGGTCGGGACCTCCACAATCGAAGGGTCGCCGTCGAGCGGCACGCAGTCGCCGGGTTTCTGGAGCGGCCGGTCTCCCAGGACAGTCTTCGCCACGTGATCGAGATGCTTCAGCGTCGGCGGAGGGTCATGCTCATCGAACCGGACGTGGAGGTCCGCGAAAGCTATTTGCATGCCCTGGAAACCGCCAATTTCCACGTCGACCTGGCCGAATACGCGGCTGAGGCCCTGGAGAAGCTCGCGGCGGCTCGACCCGACGTAGCCATCGCCCCGTTGAGTCTCCCGGACATTCCGGGGTTGGATCTTTGTGCCCTCCTCAAGAAGCGCAACGAGCGGCATCCTTTGCCGGTCATCCTGCACGGAGCTCTGACGGAACTTCCGAACCAGTCCCTGGAGGACGAGAACGCGTTCCGGGCGGATGACTTTCTCCCCGCCCCCTTCGAACCCGCAACCCTGGTCGAGCGGGTCACGACCCAGGTCGGAGTCAGTCGTCCGGTTCCGCCGGCCCATACCCCGGTCGACCCACCGGACGCCGACCCCCCTCGCGACCAGGCGACGTACCCTCGGGCTCCGTTGTCATCTTTGCCGGCGGTGTCCGCACCACCACCTTCAGCGTCTATCTCGTCGACACCACCGACCAAACGCCTGACGCGCCGAGTCCCTTGCCACGTCGAGCTCCGGGTGCGTGAGGGTGACCGCATCCTCCATTCCAAGACACTCGATATCTCTCATGGAGGCATCTTCTTCGAGATGGAGCCTCCCCTCGAGATCGCCTCGGTGGTGGATCTCCACTTCGAACTTCCGGGCGAGCAACCCGTTGAGGCAGTGGGTCGTGTGGCATGGGCCGGAGAGACGGGTGTCGGCGTGAAGTTCAGCCAGATCGAGAAGAGCGACCTTCAGCGCATCGTCGAATACGTAAACCGCGTGGCTCGGGTGCTGTACAATCCGTCCTGATTCGGATGAAGGTGCCGTCTCCGGACGCGTCAAACCATACCCCCGGAGGCGGTGAAGGGTTCCTCTTGACTGGGTTCGTGGTGGTTCAGAAGTTGCTCTCATGTTTTCCGCGCGAGAGCTTTACCGGGACGAGCTTCAACGGATTGAGGACGAAGGTCTCTTCAAGCATGAGCGGGTGATCTCGAGTCCCCAGGACGCCGCCATCCAAACCGAAGACGGTCATGACGTCCTCAACTTCTGCGCCAACAACTATCTTGGATTGGCCAACCATCCGAAGGTGGTCGAAGCAGCGCATGAAGCCCTCGACCGATACGGCTTCGGCCTGGCATCGGTCCGCTTCATCTGCGGAACGCAGACTCTTCACAAAGACCTGGAACGCGCGATCTCCGACTTCTCTGGGACCGAAGACACCATCCTCTATTCGAGCTGCTTCGACGCCAACGGAGGCTTGTTCGAGACGATTCTCGGACCGGATGACGCGGTCATCAGCGATGCCCTCAATCATGCTTCCATCATCGACGGTATCCGTCTCTGTAAAGCAGAACGCTTCCGATATCAGCACGGGGACCTCGACGACCTCGAATCGAAGCTCAAAGCGACCCAGGCCAAAGGCAAGCGACTCATTGCCACCGACGGCGTGTTCTCGATGGATGGTGACTACGCAAAGCTGGATCGGATCTGCGACCTGGCCGAACGCTATGGTGCCATGGTCATGATCGACGACTGCCACGCGACGGGCTTCGTCGGCGACACGGGGCGGGGCACGCCGGAACGCTTCGGAGTGGGTGGACGCGTAGACATCATCACGTCCACCCTCGGCAAGGCTCTCGGCGGCGCGACCGGAGGCTTCACCACTGGCCGAAAAGAGGTCGTGGAGCTCCTAAGACAGCGGTCACGACCCTACCTGTTCAGCAATACACTGGCCCCAGCCATCGCCGGCGCATCCCTCGCAGTCCTCGACATGATTTCCAAATCATCCGAACGGCGAGATGCCTTGTACCAGAACACTGCTCGCTTCCGGCGTGGCATCGTCGAGGCCGGCTTCGAAGTATCCGGAGACGACCATCCCATCGTCCCCGTCATGATCGGTGATGCGCGTCTTGCGGCCCGAATGGCTGATGACCTGTTGGAAGAGGGGATTTATGTGATCGGGTTCTCATACCCGGTGGTGCCGAAGGGAAAGGCGCGGATCCGCACCCAAATGTCCGCCGCTCACGGAACCGCCGACATAGACAAAGCGCTGGCGGCTTTCGCGACCGTGGGCAGAGCCCATGGCGTGATCGGCTGAGTTCTGTTTTGAAGCGGCGCCAGCTCGGCGTCTACCCAGCCGGAGACGTCTCGGGTACAACGGCCTGTGTCTCCCTCCCGCGAAATCACGACCTACCCGAAACGGCATCTTGCGCCCGAGCACGATGAACACGTACGAAGTATAGGGTTTGACATCGTGCTCACGCTGATCACGTGTGGTTTGTTCAATTTTTTTGTCCAATATAAACAAATGCGCGCCATCAATGCAATGCTTCAGCAAGAGCGCTATCACTTCCTTCCATGGCTATTGCTGACATTTGTGACATGCGGTCTCTATCATATTTACCATGAATATCGGAAAAGCACCGACGTCGCTCGTGCGCTCGGAGATGAAAGCTCGAACGAGGGCTTGATCGCCCTGATTCTCTCGGTTTTCGGTCTCGTCATCGTCGTCGACGCGATTCAACAGAGCCAAATCAACCGGTACTTCGGAAGCGAGGATGTTTGATCTCTCGTCCCGTTCCCGTTGGGGTCTTCGTTGGGCCGGCGCATCCGTCTTGTGCCTTTACGGCGACTGCTTACGACTTCTCTCATCGAGTATCCCCGTCGGCTCGATCGCGGCCTGGTCTCCGCTCAGGTGTCCCCTGCACAGCTTGACGGGCATCTCGTGTCCTTCCTGCGGCTTGACCCGAAGCGTGTTGAGCAGCCTGGCTGGTCGAGTCGACGAAGGGTTTGCTTTCCACCCCTTGGGGCCAATCTTGGTGCATCTCCTGCTGTCCGCTGCGATATGGGCCATCGTGGCTCCGAACCGCGTATGGTTCGGCATCGGATTTGCGCAGCGCATCTTTGAAGGCTCCGGGTCGAATCGGCCCGCTCCATCGGCGTGAATCAGTCTTCCACGTCGGAGGTGACGCGGAAGACTTCTTCGTAGGTCGTGATGCCCTGGGCGAGCTTGCGGATGGCGGCCTGGCGAAGCGTGGTCATTCCATCGAGCTGTGCAGCCTTCGAAATCTCTTTGGCGTCGACGGAAGCTGCCACCATCTTTCGAATCTTCGTACTCACGTCGAGCATCTCGAAAACACCGGTCCGCCCGAACAGACCCGTATAGCGGCAGCGAACGCAGCCCTCACCACGCTTGACCGGAAGCTTTCGCTCCTCGCCCGGCTCCATGGGAATCCCGAGCGAGACGATCTGGTCTTCCGAGAGATACTGGTCCTTGGCGCAATCGTGACACACCTTCCTCACCAAGCGTTGGGCAAGCACGCCGTGCAGAACTGATCCCAGCAAGAAAGGTTCGACCCCGAGGTCCAAGAGACGGGAAATGGAGGATGCGGTGTCGTTCGTATGAAGCGTGGAGAAAACCAGATGGCCCGTTAAGGCCGCTTGCACGGTCATTTGCGCGGTTTCCTTGTCTCTGATCTCGCCAACCATCACGATGTCGGGGTCCTGACGGAGTATCGTTCGCAGCGCTCTCGCGAATGTAACGTCGATCTTTGGTTGCACCGCCACCTGATTCAACGGCTCGAACACCATTTCGATCGGGTCTTCGACGGTGACGATGTTCGTACCCGGGCGGGCCAGGAGCTTCAGTGTTGAATAGAGAGTCGTGGTCTTGCCGGAGCCGGTCGGTCCCGTCACCAGGATAAGACCGTGGGGTCTGACAATCCATCTTTCGTAGATGTCGCGCTCCCGGGTCGAGAAACCGAGATCCTTGACGTCCGCCAGGAGAACCTGGGGGTCAAAAATTCGAACGACGATCTTCTCCCCGAAAGCAACCGGAAGGGAGGACACACGGAGTTCGATCTCGCGCTCGCCTCGCTGCGTTTTGATGCGGCCGTCCTGGGGCCTCCTCTTTTCGGCGATGTCCATCCGGGCCAGAATCTTGATCCGAGCGATGAAGGCCGGATGCACGCCGGCTGGAATTTCACCCACATCGTGGAGAATGCCGTCGATTCGGAGTCGCAAACGGGAGACTTCCCGCTTTGGCTCGATGTGGATGTCGGATGCCCGATTGTCGAAAGCCGAGTTCAGGAGATATTCCACCGCGGCGACGATGTTCTGGTCGCTCGGGTCAATCTCCTCCGAGCTTCGAACCCGGGTTAGCTGCTCCAGATTTCCGAGGTTCGGACCCTTGGCGTCGACCGCCGCTCCGGTCACCGCCTGCCGAAACCCGTACACTTGGCTGATGACGTTGACGATGTCACGCTTCGCACTGACCACGCTCCGCACGCGCTGACCCGTTGCGCGCGAGAACTCCTCGACCGCGGCGGTGTCATACGGGTCCGCGATGGCCAATGTGAGAACGCCTTCACGATGCTCCAACGGCAGCATGAGATGCCGACGTGCAAAGCCCTTTGGAAGGACCCGGGTGATGAGCTTCATGTCGAGCTCGAGAGGGTCGATTTTCTTGTACGCAACACCGCTCGCTTGAGCGAGCAATTGAGCGAGAACGTCCTCGTCGATCAGTCGATCCTGGGCCTGCGGGTGCGCAATCTCCGCCGCCACGATCAGCTCGGTCGGGAAGACTTCTTTCTGGCGTCCTTGCTTGAGGCCCTGCAGTCCGTACTTATCGCGAATGAACTTCGCCCGGAGCGTCGACTCCCGATCCAGCAAGTTGCGCTTGGCAACCGCATCAATGGCCCCGGCCCGCTCGAGCAAGTCGAGCAATTGCGCGAAGGTCAGCGGGCCGGTCGCACCCGCTCGCACCACTTCCACCACGAGAGCGTATTCGTTGTCGGTCCGGGAGTCGAATGCCAGAACGCGCGCTACCGGACCGTGGGCACCGACCGCGACACCACCGCTTCCAAGGCCGCTTCGACCCCTCGTGCGACCGCGTTTTCGAGGCTGGCTCCCAGGAATTGGAGAAACTCAGGGGGTGGGGGCCGAGGATAGACGAGCATCGGGTCGTCGAGCGTTTCCATCAGTGCGCTGGTCGAGGTTTCGGTGGTTTCGGGCGCCGCGATGCGGGCGAGGACCGCCGCCCGTCGTGCCGCATGATGAAGTCCCCCCAGCTCGTCCACCAACCCCGCTTCGAGGGCGGCGCGCCCGGTGAGAATCTGACCGTCGGCGAGGGGGAGCACCTCTTCACGGCTCAATCCCCGACGGATGGCCGTGGTGGTCACGAATTGGTCGTAGATGTCATCGAGCAGGCCTTGAATCACCTCTCGGTCCCGTTCCTTGAGTTCGCGGAGCGGATTGGCCAAGTCTTTCACGGGACCCGTTTTGAAGGTCCGGACCCGGAAATCGAGCCGCTCCGCAATGTCGGTGAGGTCCAATCCTTGGAAGATCACGCCGATGGACCCGGTGATGGTCCCGGGCTCGGCGACCACCCAATCGGCCCCGAGCGCGATCCAAAACGCCCCAGACGCGGCCACGTTACCCATCGAAGCCACGACCGGTTTGTCTTCGGCCACCGACCGCATCGCATCGAAGACCTCCTGTGAAGGAGCCACCGCGCCGCCCGGCGAGTCCAAGCGAACCAGAAGGGCCTCGATGTCGTCCCGTCGGCCGAACTCGCGGACCTGCCGAACCGCAACACTCATGTCGACGATGGGACCGACGACCTCTACGACCCCAACCCGAGGTCCATCGCCTCCGAAGACGCGTTCGGGCGGCTCGATGGGCAGCTGAACACATGAAGCACACGAGGCCCCGCTGATGATGCCGAAGAGAAGTGCCGGGAGGATCCAAAGCGGCGAAATGCCGCGCCTCGCTTCGCCGGTCATGGACACCGGATAGTGTTCGAGGGAATCAGACGCAAGCAGTCACCGTCCAAGCGATCTCGACCGATTGTTCTGGACCGAGACACGGCAGCCCCACGCCCTTATCATCGGAGCCCATGAGGACGAGCTTGAGCACGCTTCGACGACGATGTGTCGACTCGCCCGGATGCACCGATCTCCTGGAAACACTTCGATCCGATCCTCGGAAAGGCGCAAAGCAGCTCCTGGCCGCCCTCGAGCGGAAGCAAAGGAAGGCGGCAGAGGTCCAAGCTCGCCTGGAGACACTCCTCGCCGTCGATCGCGCCATGTGGAGCGAAGGCTACCGTTTTGCAGGGGTGGACGAGGCGGGCATGAGTCCCTGGGCCGGGCCGATTGTGGCCGCCGCGGTCATTCTTCCACCTGAAGCTCGGCTGGAGGGAGTGAACGACAGCAAGAGTCTCCCGGAACGGCAGCGGGAGCGCATGGCCGAGGTCGTCAAGGCGTCTTGTGTAGCTTGGGCGGTCGGCACCGCGAGCCCGGACGAGATCGCGCGGTTGAACGTCTATCATGCCGGCCTCCTCGCGATGCGACGCGCGGTGGCCGCGCTCCGACCCCGCCCCAATGCCCTGGTCGTGGACGCGCGGCGGGTGCCTGGATTCCAGGGGTATCAACGAGACCTGGTCAAAGCGGATGCCCGTTGCCTTTCCGTGGCGGCCGCTTCGATCCTAGCCAAAACGACCCGAGACCGATTCCTACGCCGTCTGGATCAGCTGTATCCAAGCTATGGTTTCGCTCGGCACAAGGGTTATGGAGTGCCCGAGCACGCCTCCGCTTTGCGGCGCGAGGGCCCGAGCCGCCATCATCGCATCTCTTTCGACGCGGTCCGGCAGGCGATGCAGTCCGCGGCCTGCGGCTCCCGAGGCGATGGGGAACGCATGGCCGGTGGTGCTTGAGTGATGGGGAGCGCTCGGTCCACCCTCTACTCATGAGGACCGCGCAGGAGTGGCTCGATGCCTACGGGGAAAGCCATCAGAACCCCACCAACAAAGCTCTTCATTGGATTTGCATTCCCGCCATCATGGTGAGTTTGGTCGGGCTCCTGGGATCCATCCCCAGCCCGTTCCCCGGTCTCGATTGGGGCGTCATCCTGATCGCGGGTGCGGTGGTCTATTACGCCATGCTCTCGATTCCGTTGGCCATCGGAATGGTCGTGGTCGGCGGTCTGATTCTGTCGGCCCGAGGATGGTTGGCGGGCTTGGATCATCCCCTTTGGCTGACGAGCTCGGTCGTTTTCGTCCTGGCCTGGATCGGTCAATTCATCGGCCACAAGATCGAAGGAAAGAAGCCGTCCTTTTTCGAAGACCTTCAGTTTTTGCTGATCGGGCCTATGTGGCTCATGGCGTTCGTTTTCCGGCGGTTGGGCCTTCAGTATTGATGGCGATCTATGCGCTGGGTCCCGACCAACCTCGGCTCTCCGAAACCTGCTGGGTAGCCCCCGACGCAGCAGTCATCGGTCGCGTCGTGATCGGTGCGCATGCCTCGGTGTGGTGGAAGTCTGTCTTGCGGGGCGACAACGAACCGATCGAACTCCACGAGCGCGTCAATGTTCAGGACGGCTCAATTCTTCACACCGATCCGGGCTGCCCTCTCACCCTCCACGAAGGAGTGACGGTGGGCCATCAGTGCATGCTGCACGGTTGCACCGTGGGGCGCTTTGCGCTGATTGGGATCGGGTCTCGTATCCTCAATCGAGCTCGCATCGGTCCCTACTGCTTGGTCGGCGCTCATACCTTGGTCACCGAAGACAAAGAAATCCCCGAAGGATCCCTGGTCCTCGGTTCGCCGGCTCGGGTCGTGCGTCAGCTCAACCAAAAAGAGCGAGACCTCCTGGAAGCCTCTGCCCGTCACTACTGCGAGAATGCAAAACGCTACCGTGAAAAGCTTCGACGCCTTTAGTGGATGGGCTCCAGCAACAAACCCGCCTCGACCAAGAGATAAACCAAAGATGCGGCGGCCCGCCACTTGCCGGGATCTTGCTCGAGACCTTCTCGGATGGTCTTCGCCTTGAACACCCGACGCAGCAAGGAGGACTGCGCTTCCGTCAGACGCATCTCCGCCAAGCCTTCACGGATCCATTCAGAGGGGAGCGGAGCGAAATCCAAGACTGGCTGAATCCGATGCAGAATCCTCTCCTCGGAGACCGCGCGATGGACCAAGTCGCGCAGTACGGCCAGCAATGAATCCGAGAAAGGGGCAACCGCCGCCGGGAGCGCGTCGTCATCGAGGCGGTACTCACCCGAAGACCAGGAGAAGAGTTGGAGCAGTCGTTCCTTCATGAATGCAGAACGCCACTGCTTCATGTCGATATGGAGTTCTCGACTCAAGAGCTCCTCCAAAGACCGCTCCTGCGTCAGACAGCGATGCAGGTAGTGCAGCAGCTGCTCCTTGGGAAGAAGACCCTTCTTCACGAGGAGTTGAGGAATCTGCATCTGCGCATCCGAGCTATAGACAAAGGTTGGTTTACCTTGGATGAGATGAACCTCGATGCGTTCTTGGCCGTCATAGTGATTCCGATGAAATCGGAGTCGGCCGGTCCCGCCTTCGCGTGCAACGCGGGTGAGCACTTGGATCACCGAAGACTTGTCCAGCGGTCCGCGGAGCCAAGTGGATGAGCCTTCCTGCTCTCGGTCACGGTCGTCCGCATCAAGCATGCTCTCCTGGCCGATCCACTTCACGTACTCGGGAACGGCGACCCACTGCTCCGCGTCTCCCGAAACCAATACCTTGTCGGTCCGCATCTCGTCCGCAGAGCGCTTCAGGATCAGCCACAGATCCTGATGGGACATGGGGCCGAGGAGCTCACCCCGATGATCCCGGGCGAAAAACGGGTAAGGCCCCGAGTACGGCTCATGGGTGATGCCGTAGTGGGTATAGAGATAAGCCGCGAGGTCCGGAACCGTTGCGGCCTGCCTGCGCACGTCGAGGCCCTGCACCTGGCCCCCTTGCGATCCTTGCAGGTCCCCGGTCACCTCCGCCACGGCCTCAGCCACCAGCGCCTCGATGTCTCCCCCGCCATTTAGTGCTGCAGGGCCTCTTGGGTCGGTGGCGTCTGCCGGATCGAGCCCGTCTTCCAGGGGCTGCAGTGCGTCCAGCGGAAGAAGCGGCAGGGCCTCCGTACCACGCTCGGCTTCGACGACCGGAAGCTCGACGAGGTCTTCGGTCATCGGGGCCCATGCGCCGCTCGCGGTTTGAAGGCCTATCAGCTCGGAAAGGACCTCACTCAGGTGCTCGTGGAACGTGTGCATGTCGGGACATCTGTCCTCCGGCATTTTTGCCAGGCACCACGAAACAAGCTCCCGGAGGCGCTTTGGAAGCTCCGAGGAGAGAGGCGGCGGCTCCTTCGAAACCTGCATCATCAAGATTCGAACCGATGAATCGGCCAGGAACGGGGGTCGGCCGGAGAGCAGGTGATACAGGACGATGCCGCAGGAGTAGACGTCGGTCCGAGGATCCAGCGGGTCCCCCACCGCCTGCTCGGGAGACATGTAGATGGGGGTACCGGCCGCTTTCCAGCGCGGATCCTGAGTGTCCTCCACTCCGGCGTGCTCGTTGACGAAACGGGCCAGACCAAAGTCGCAAACCTTCACGAAGTCCCGAAGGCTTCCGCTCGCGGTTTGCCTGGGCTGAACCAACATGTTCGAAGGTTTGACGTCGCGATGAATGACCCCGGCCTGATGGGCAGCTCCCAATGCGTCGGCGACCTGCAGCATGATGCGGACCGCGCGTTCCGGGGGCAGCCTTTGTTCGGCCTTGACCACCTTGGAGAGTGGACGGCCCAACACGTGCTCCATCACCAAGAAGAGGAAACCCAGAGCATCGTCTTCGCCGAAATCGAGCACCTGCACGCTGTGCGGGTGGTCCAGTCGGGCCGCGGTCTGGGCTTCCCGGCGAAACCGGGTGACGATGATGGCGTCTTCGCTCCGAAGGTTCTTGAGGACCTTCACCGCGACCGGACGGCCTAGTGCCAGATGCAGACCTTTGAACACCAGGCCCATCGCACCTCGCCCGATGACCTGATCCAGACGGTACCTACCAGCGACAACGTGTCCGACCAGCGCCTCGGCGGAGCGAACTGCACTGGACGTGCCGGACCGCACACGGGCTAGATGGCCCGAAAGCACTCCCATGATCCACCCGCCGGAGCTGGAAATTTGTCCTTCCCGCCAGCCCTATCCCTCTCGCCATCCTGGCTTAGCGCACTGACGCAACCGATCGCTTCACATGCGCCACAACACGAGGTCGCGCCGGGAGCCTACGAGAGTTCGCTCACCGGACGAGCGATGGCGACCCGCTCTGCCGTGAACGGACACGCCGATGAGGGGCCGCAGGTCGGGTCTCAGGCCTCTTTTGACGGACGGATTCGAACCTGCTCCAGAGGGGAAGTGGAAGGGGACTCAGAGGCCCTTGCAACTGGCGTAGAACGTGACCGTACCGGGCCAGTCCGTGAACAGCCCAATGATGCCCACCCGCTGCGCCAGAACATCGATGGTGGTCATAATGTCCCCGTCGTTGTTCAGGGCCTCTAGGGTCGTTTGGTAGTAGAAGGTGTTGCCGCCAAAGGGCAGAACGTCTTCGACGATCCGGCCCGAGCGTTCGGTGGTCCAGCTTATGATGTCGAGTCCGGCCCTTCTGGCGCGCCTCGCGTACTTCGAAGGACGGATTCTGCCGTTGTTGTTCACCTTGAGGAGGACGGGCATGGGCGGAGCGATGATGTTGAGGCCCATGGCCTTCAGCTCATTGAACTCCCTCTGCTTCGGCGGGTTCGTTGCCAAATCGGCCACCGGTCGTCCGTCGAGGAAGACTGCCTGTTCGCCGTAATCGGGCTCATTGTTGATCCAATAGAAGACGTCATCCGGATTGAAGGACTGGGCCCAAACCCGCTCCGGAGGCACATTGGCCGCCTTCAATTCGTCGATCAACGCCTGGGCATAGCCCTCCTGGCCTCCGAAGACCCCAGCGATGCGCTCGGCGTCCCCGCTCTTCAGCTCCGGTGTCTGGCCGACCCCCAACTCCTTGAAGAGTTCGACCGCTTCCGCATGACTGAGAAGGGTTCCACAAGTGCTGTAGAGGTCCGTCCGCCAATTGGCGGTCGAATCGAGGTACTCCGCCACGGTGGCTGCGTTCGGATTGCCGGCGTCCATCTTTCCACAAAGAGTCTTGAATTGGTTCAAGGTGATGTCGCTCGTGCAGCAGCGAACCTCCGCGAAGGGCGTAGGGCTGCTGTAGTCTGGGGGGACCGAACACTCCCCTACGAGACCGGTGTCCAAGATGTTGGTCGTGGTGTGCAAGTCGCATTCTGCGTGGCGGCACACGAGGTGCCCATCTTCGGTGAAGGTGACATCACACTCCAAGATCCCGGCGCCCATCCGCGCGGCCGCTTCATAGGACTCCTTGGTGTGCTCCGGGAACTGGAGCGCCGACCCCCGGTGTCCGATGGAAAAGTCGGTAACTTGAATCTCCTCTTCGAAGCACTGCTGGAGCTCCGTCTTCAGACGGCTCGGGGACATCTCCTCGACCAGGTAGTAAGGTCGTGGACCAACTTGAACGTTCTTTACCTTTCGCACGACATCGTCCCCCAGGGCGGCGGTGGGGGCCAAGAGTACGGGAACCAAGATCGCAATGACTTTTCTCTTCACAAGAACCTCCTCATTTGGATGCTCGCGTTGCGCGAACGGAAGGGCTTGTAGTGCCCGCTGGTGACGAAGCGCGGACAACCGAATGAACAATGGACGGCCCGCGAAGCGGTGCTCACGCGATTTGTGGCGAGCGGTCCACGGACGTGACATGCGCAACCTGGGCCATATGTAAGCGCGCGCGCTGGCCTCGAATTACTCAACGTTCAGACCTGCCGCGATCGGATCGTTGCCCGCGACTTGAGAAGATCCCTGCCACGCCAATGCCGTATTGGCGTTGATGCCTCAGGCAGCGATGGCGTATTCGGCCCTTTATCCTCCATCCTCGATGGAACGCATCATTTGCCCGTCACAGCTTGTTGCCACTTCGTTGCGGTGCGGACGCAACGCCATCACCCAGTGCCATCCTCGGTCGGTCCGGCCGGACCGTTGGTCCAGGTTGAATCGGATCGGAGGCGGCGACCGAAGCGTTCGCCGGACGAGGCGAACGGCGCAGGGAGTCCTTAGGGCCCGACCGCAAGATGGTCGGTCCAGGTCAAATCGGATCGGAGGCGGCGACCGAAGCGTTCGCCGGACGAGGCGAACGGCGCAGGGAGTCCTTAGGGCCCGACCGCGAAGCGGTCGGGCCCGTTAAAAGCGGGAAACGAGATTCGAACTCGCGACTTCAACCTTGGCAAGGTTGCACTCTACCACTGAGTTATTCCCGCGATGGGCCGAGGAAACTGGCTCATCGCCTGATGGCTGTCAAGCTTCGTCGTCAGCGCCGCGCACCGCAGCCACGTAGGCCCATCCATAATCGACCCCCGAAACCACGGCCCACACCACCCCGAGCACCAAGAGCCAGGTCCCCCAAAGGTGAAAGTCCAACGGGATTCCAAGGAGTTCAACCCGCTCGTGGGCGAGCAGCGCGCCCACGCCCATCATCTGCAGGACGGTCTTCTGTTTCCCCATGGGTCGAGCTGCGATGACCAGACCCTCTGCGACCGCCAGAACCCGGAGCGTCGTCACCGCAAACTCCCGGCCGAGCAGTAAAAACACCAGCCACGGCGACACCCGGTCCAGAGACAGAAGCATCACCAACGCTCCGAGAACCAGCAGTTTGTCGGCCAGGGGGTCCATGATCTTTCCGAAGGTCGTCACCTGCCCCCATCGACGGGCGAGATAGCCGTCTACGAAATCCGTCAGAGCCGCCAAGGCAAAGAGGCTACAGGCCACGCCGTTCCACCACGGCTCGGCCTGGCGAACGGAAAGCATCACCAACGGCACGACCACTACACGCGCTGCGGTCAATATGTTCGGCAGATTCACGGGACGACACCGAGGTAGTACCGATACATCTGCAGGACGCGCTGCACGTAGCGCCTCGTCTCTCGAATGTTGGGTACCCGTCCGAGACGTTCGACACGTTCGGGTCCGGCGTTGTAGGCGGCCGCGACCAACTTCAAGTCACCGTCGAACCGGTTCGCCAAGATTCGAAGATATCGAGCGCCGCCGAATACGTTCTGCTCGGGATCGAAGACGTCTTCAACCTCCAAAGAGGATGCCGTCTCATCGATCAGCTGCATGAGACCCTTGGCCTCGGCCGACGACACGGCTCGAGGATTGAAATTCGACTCCACCTTCGCCACCGCCTTCAGGAAGGCGAATGGCAGTCGATAGTGCCGTGCCGCGCGCTCGAGAATGTCGTCATAGCGAGTCACATCGACCGCATAAGCCAGCGTCGGTGTCCCCTGTACCTCTATCACGATGGGCGGCTGGCCTCCGAAACCCTCTGGATCGGCGGCGGGCGCCTTCCGGGGAGATGCAACGGTGGTCAGGTGAAGGCGCCCAGTATCGTCGACATACGAGTACAACTCCGCCTTCGCGGGAGAAGAAGTGGCTGTCCCCAAGGCGAGGAGACCCAACATCACCCACGCAACCCGCACGCCTTTCCGGATGCTATCAGGAGCCCATCCCGTGGCAATTGTTGTTCGAACCCCCCGTTCGTTCAGGCTACGACAGACACATGCGCATCGAGTGCGACGCCCTGGTCATCGGATCCGGCATCAGCGCCCTGGCCTATGCTCTCGAGGTCAGCCGAAGCGGTCGTAGGGTAGTCATCGTCACCAAACGCGAAGCCGAAGAGGCGAACACCCGATATGCTCAGGGCGGCATCGCAGCCGTGCTCAGTCCGGAGGACTCCATCGATGCCCACGTGCAGGACACCCTCCGTGCGGGGGCGGGCCTCTGCCGTCTGAATGTGGTCGAATCGGTGGTTCGCGAGTCGCGAGCCGCGGTGGAGCGTCTCATGGCTTACGGCGTAAATTTCGACCACGAAGCTGGCAGCTACGCCTTGACCCGGGAGGGAGGGCACAGCCAGCGCCGCGTCGCACATTCCGGAGACATCACGGGTGAAGAGGTCATGCGGGGCCTCCTCGCTGCGTTGACCGCTCGGGACAACGTGCGGATCTATGCGAATCACTGTGCGGTCGACCTCTTGACCCAGCGCCGGGTCGAAGGGCTCCGGGTGGGCCCGGATCATCGGCCTCCAAGCCATGACAACCGATGCCTGGGAGCCTACGTGCTCGACGTGAGAACCGGGCATGTCCACACATTCCTCGCCCGGACGGTGATGCTGGCGAGTGGCGGGGCGTCGAAGGTCTACCTCTATACATCGAATCCCGATGTGGCGACCGGAGATGGCATCGCCATGGCGTGGCGAGTCGGGGCCGAGGTGGCGAATCTTGAATTCATCCAGTTTCATCCCACCTGCCTTTTCCATCCGCAGGCCAAGTCGTTCCTGATCTCGGAGGCTCTCCGCGGGGAAGGCGGCGTTTTGCGACGCCAAGACGGCACCCGTTTCATGGATGCCTATCATCCTCACGGGGAGCTTGCGCCTCGCGACGTGGTCGCTCGTGCCATCGACAGCGAACTGAAGCGGACCGGCGACGAGTTCGTGCACCTGGACATGACGCACCTTGCACCGGACTTTCTGGCCGAGCGATTCCCGAACATTCATGAGACATGCCTCAAGTTCGGAATCGACATGCGAACCAAGCCGATTCCGGTCGTGCCGGCCGCCCACTACGTCTGCGGCGGCGTTCGATGCGATGTGGACGGGCGCACCAGTCTCCCAGGTCTGTTCGTTGCAGGCGAAGTGGCATGCTCGGGCATGCATGGCGCGAATCGACTGGCCTCGAACAGCCTCCTCGAAGGCGCGGTCATTGGGCACCGCGCGGCCCTCGCGTCGGAGCCGTTTTTCGAAGATCCTCCGGAGAGCCTTTCGGAGGTGGTGGACTGGCACAAAGGGCGTGCGGTCCCCTCCGACGAGATGGTGGTGATCACGCAATGTTGGGACGAGATCCGAAGGGTGATGTGGAACTACGTGGGGATCGTTCGAACCGACCGGCGTTTGATCCGCGCCCGCCGTCGGATCGAGAACATTCGCGATGAAATTCGGGAGTTCTATTGGGGCGCCACATTGACGCGGGATCTGCTGGAGGTCCGGAACCTGTGCCAAGTCGCCGAGCTCATCGTCGATTGCGCCCTGCAGCGGAAGGAGAGCCGAGGTCTCCACTATACTCTCGACTACCCAGACCTCTCGTCCGGTCACCCTCAAGACACGATCCTTCGTCGTGACGACCTGGTCTGAGACCGCCTCAGGCTGGAAAGTCGCTCCGCAGAAACAACGAGTGCAGGATCAATCCTTCGGCTTCGAGCGCCTCACGACCGCCCTCTTGGCGGTCGACCAGCGCAAGAACGAGTTCGACTCGAAAGCCCTCTGCCCGGACTCGCTCAACGGCCCGCATGGACGAGCCCCCGGTGGTCACGACATCTTCCAATACCACCACCAGGCTGCCGGCCGGCAGTCCCGAAAGCCCCTCCAGGTAACGCTGCGTACCGTGGTCTTTGGGCTCTTTTCGCACGATGAAGGCCTCTCTGGGGTCGTCGAGGAGATGGGACACCACGCTGGCGCTCGTCGCGAGAGGATCGGCGCCGAGGGTCAACCCTCCTACCGCGAGCGCATGTTCGTGCCCCGCCTGCTCCCATGTCACGAGCTCGCGAAACAGCTCCAACCCGGCCAAAAATGCCCCTTCCGAATGCAAGGTGACCTGCTTACAGTCGATGTAGAAGTCGGAGCTTTTTCCAGAAGCGAGAACCACGGGTCGTCGGGCATATGCTCGTGCCGTCAGCAAGGAAAGAAGCCGAACCCTCGCCTCGGATGAATCGGGAATCACCGTCATGATCGCTTTTTGACCACCACGATTCGACGCTGGGGCTCGTCGGAGTGGACCTCATCGTCGGCCGGTACCGCCGTGAGCAAGGGTCCACCGTGCCTGGCCACAGGCTCATGACGCTGCGGCTCCATCGCGAGGTCTTCGATATCGCCCACGCTGAGATTGCCCTGAATCCGAGCCCCGGCATCGACACGAAGCTTGGCGGCCACTAGATCGCCTCGAATCTGCCCAGAAGGGCCCACGACGATCCTTTCCCGTGCTCGAATGACTCCCACCACGACCCCGGTGATCAGCACTTCCGATGCGGTGATGCTCGCGCGAACCACGGCGCCTTCCAGCACGTTCACTGGACCGTCGGCTTCGATTTCTCCCACGACGCTTCCCCGGACCACCAGCGGTTCCTGGGCGAAGATCCGGCCTCGGACCCGAGTCTTTGCATCGATGATGCTTTCGTCTCTCTGTCCGTGCACGTCATCCTCCCGTATCGATGTGACCCTTGAGGCGCGCTCCATCGGTCACCGAAATGCGGGGCGCCTTGACGTCTCCATCCAGCTGGCCTTCGCCCGCGATGTCGACCTTGCCCTTGGCCTGCACGGAGCCTTGAAGTCGCCCCGAGACCCGAACATTGTCTGCCTGCACTCCGGCCTCTAGATGACCGCCTTTCTCCACCACGACGTCTCGACCGGTCACGCTGTTTCCTTTGACGATTCCCGCCACGACGAGTTCGTCGTCCCCTTCGAGGTCGCCTTCCACCGTGATCCCTGGCCCGATCAAGGTTCTTCCCATTGAAAAAACCCTCCTTTCAAAGGAATCATTCGTCGTCCGGGGGCAAGTCGAGTGCCATCTGCAAGTTGCACTGCAAACGAGCGCCCTCCTCGACGACCAACGTTTCTACCTGCATCGACCCCTCCAGAGTCGAGCCCGCCTTCACCTCGGCACGCTGGGTCTTGACTGACCCTCGCGCGGTTCCATGTACCGCAAGCGACCCAGCCTCCACGTCCGCCCGGAGCATACCTTGAGGCGCCACCGTCACCTGCTCATCGACGTGGATCCCGCCGTCGACAGAACCTTCCACTCTCACGCCCCCGGTCCCGCGCAATGTTCCAGACAGTCGAAAGCCCTCACCGATCGTCGCTGCTGGGTCTGCCATGACAACTGGGTAGCGCTGGGCGCCCTTGAACACAAGCGTGGCTCCCATGGGCCCGAACGTGGGCTGAGGTAGCTCATGCTCCCCCGAAGAGATCCAGAACCGTCGCGTCCTTGGTGGCGGGTCGGGCTCTGCTTTTCGCCCACTCGCGCAGCGCTTTGATCCGTTCTTCGTATGTCGCGTAGAGCGGTACCGTTTGCTTCATCGCCAACACCAGATCTTGGTCGGTCAGGGCCCGCGATCCGTCGGCGAAGGCGCGGTACAAGCCCGCTACCACCACCTGCTCGAGCTCGGCCCCGGAGAAGTGCTCGGCGTGCCGCGCCAGGTCCTCGAGTCCAGGAAAGTCTTCCGGATTCCGTCCACGTCGACGCAGATGAATCGCGAGGACTTCCCGCCGCTCGTGAACGTTCGGGAGGTCTACGAAAAAGACCTCATCGAAACGTCCGCGACGAAGAAGCTCTGGAGGCAAAGCACTGACATCGTTGGCGGTCGCAACGACGAACACCTCTGCATTCTTCTCGGCCAACCACGTGATGAAGGAACCAAAGACACGACTCCCCGAATCGTCTCCCTCAGCCTGTCGAAAGCCCTTCTCGATCTCGTCGATCCAAAGCACCACGGGAGCCAGGCTCTCCGCGACCCGGATCGCCTGGCGAATGGAAGCCTCGGGACTCGTATCGCCTCCAGCGAAGACGGCTGAAAGATCCAATCGGAGCAAGGGGAACTTCCAAAGCTCAGCCACCGCCTTGGCAGAAAGACTCTTTCCACACCCTTGGACACCCAACAACAGGAGTCCTTTGGGCGCCGGCAAGCCAAATTGCCGAGCCTCGGCCCCGAATGCCCGCGTCCGAGCCTGCAACCAGCGTTTCAGTTCGCCCAATCCCCCCACGTCCGCCAGGCCCGGCCCGAGATCGTGGAAATCGAGTGCGTCCGCACTGCGCAGGGCAGCCCTCTTTTCCTGAACCACGAGACCGAGGTCGGACTCCCGAAGTCCCTTGCGCAGAACGATGACCTTGCGAAAGGCGCGTTCCGCCTCGTTGGCGGTGAGTCCCAGCGCGCTCCGGACCGCCTTTTCGGATACCTCATTGGAGATTTCACATCGTTCCGATGCGGCGACTCGCGACAGGATTTCGGTGAGCTCCGGTCCCCGTGGGAGGGGGAGGTCCAATACTGCGCAGTCCTTCTCCAGGTCCGGCGGCACTTCCAGCACCGAGCTGATCAGCACCACGCTCTGTCTTCGTTCGACCCACTGAATCAAGCGGTCTCGAATGCGGCGGACAACCGCTGGTTCCCGAAGGAAGGGGTGAAGATCCAGCATGACCACCAGCGAGGGACCATCGAGGCCGTCGATGGCCTCGAATGCCGCCTCCGCAGACAACGGTCGGCCGAGGTCCTCACGGTCGAATCCGGTGGCGCAGCTCCAGGATATGGTCTGTCGACGAAGTGCGGCCGCCGCCCTGGCCACCATGCGACGAGCCCGGGCTTCCTCCTGGGTCAAGATGTAGATCAGGGGGTAGCCGGCCCGGCTCAAGACCGCGATATCCCGAGACACCGTCTCGTGCGGGTTGGTCATTCCACGCGAAGACCCCGTTCCAAACGGAGCTGGTACTTCTTGAAGCGCTCCTCCCCGTCCTCGAGGAATTGGAGGAGGCTCTTCGAATAGTCATCTCGCTCGAAGACTTGGGGATCGCAGGCTTTCATGAGGTCCCGGAGGCGTTTTCCCATATCCAAGATCTGGCTCCCGAAGCTCCCGAGGGGAACCGTCTGAGGTTCCAGCAGGAACTCCTCGGGTTCATAGGGGTCTCCACTGAAGAAAGAGACCAACACGTCTTTTCCGGCCGGCGCGATGGAGAATCCTTGCTCCGCTTCGGTCAGGATCGCGTTTTCCGGTTCTCCATCGATGACGTACGGCAAGGCTTTGACCAGTCCCACGACGAGGGAAAAGAGCGGATCCGGTCGATGGTTCAAGAGATCGGCACCATTTTCGCGCACCACGACGCGGCCGTAGACGTCGGGCCATGCCAATCGGCTTCGGTATGACGCTGCGTTCTGCAAGGCGTCGCGGCTGGATACAGCGTCAGCGCCATCGTCGGGGTCCCCGAGGTACACCACAAAATCGAACTGGAGGTCGCTCATGGCACCCTCCCTTGGTTCGAAAGCATAAAGTGAGAGGTAGCATACCGGCTCGGTCCTTCGCCACCCGTCCGGTCCGGTCGTCCACCTTACACTTCGAGCTCTGCCTTCAGCTTCGCACCGGCGCGATGGAGTCTCTCGGCGACCACCGAGAGGAGCGTGGGCCTGCGCACCACCACGACCAAGTAGAAGTCCTGCGGTAAGGTCCGCACCAGCAGGTCGACTTCGCCGTAGCGAAGCTGAATCGTCGTCAACGAGCCGACCCCACGCTTTCCGCTGGCGGTCTGCAGCCGACGCAGCAACCCGCATACTTCGGCGCTGCCGAGCCTGAGCAGGAACTCCGAAACCGGAATACTCAGCGGCAGACGGCGAGGAACGTGTTCGGACGCATTTTCCCGGGCACGTTCGGGTAGCTCCGCCACCCCGAGAGCCGAGACGACGGTTTCACCCGCGTCGTCGCACACCACGCCGCCTACCACGCCTTGGGTGCGACACAGCTCTGCCAAGGCTCCCTTCAATGCGTCGGACTCTTCCATTGAAGCCCCCGGGCTCGAGCCGCCCGAGCCAGCTGTTCTCGGTGCTCTGCAAGTCGACCTGCACCATCGAGAAGCATGAGACGTGCAAACCGTTGGCTGTCCGGCGCCATCGCCTCGAACCATCGTTCTGCGAAGTCCACGTCCATGTCGGATTCGCTCTCGCACAGGAAGCCCGGTGCGGTCGGAGGTCCCACCGCGACTTCGAACGCCGCTGCATCGCGGAGCGCTTCCACCGCCTGTCGAAGTCGATGGGCCACGTGCGGTTCCTTCAACGCGGCAGGTCGTCCGAGTCCGAATAGGAAAAGACGCCGCGTCCGCAGCCAACCGGCGGTGGTGGTCAATACCGCCTCATGCGCTTCTCCCTGAAAGCGCCGCTCTCGAAGCAGAGTTGCCAGCCAACCGTTCATCCGCCAGTCGACGACGCCCGAAACGTGGCGAGGTTGGGCACGGACCGCGAACATCGGGAGCACGATGGCCCCGACGTCCAGACGGTCGAGCTGAGCGGGGGTCGCGGGATGGAGTCGGACCTCACACGGCACGATGACCCTCGCGTTGGACGCGGTCCAACACGCCGTTGACGAAAGCACGCGCCTCCTGGGCACCGAAACGCTTCGCCAGTTCGACGGATTCGTTCAATACCACCTTCCGCGGAACGTCGCCCCGAAAGAGCAGCTCGAACGCGCCCAGGCGCAACAGGTTCCGATCCACGGTGGCCATCCGCTCCATCCGCCAGTGTTGTGACGCCCGCTGCACCGCGGCATCCACCGCCGTGCGCTCCGTCTCGACCCCTCGAACCAGAACCTCGGCGTACCGTCGCGCTTCCGGCCCGGTCTCGATGGCGTAGCCGGGCTCGTCGACACGATAAGCAGGCGGCGGGTCCAGGTTCGGATCGTCCGCGAAAATGCGCCAGAACCTCGCCAGAGCCCAGTCGGAGCGCTGTCCCGTCACATCCATTCCGTAGAGGATCATCAGAGCGCATTCCCGCGCTATCCTCCGTGGCTTCATCCGATCCGAGCCTTGAGTCGCAGCATCTGGATCACCGCCAACGCCGCTTCGGAGCCTTTGTTTCCCATTTTGCTACCGGCCCGCTCGAAGGCCTGCTCGAGGTTCTCGGTGGTCAGAACCCCGAATCCAACGGGGATTCGATGTTCGGCCTGCACCCGTGCGGCCCCTTTGGCGGCCTCGCCGGCGACATACTCGAAATGGGGCGTCGCCCCGCGGATCACGCAGCCGATGGCAACCAGCCCGGCATACCGACCGGTTCGAGCCAGCCAATCCAGGGCCAATGGGAGCTCCCAGGAACCGGGCACCCAGTGAAGGTCCACCGCGAAGCCAGCACCTTCGAGGGTGGTACGCGCTCCGTCCGTGAGCGGTCCAGTCACCAGTCGGTTGAATTCGGACGCAACGATGGCGACCCGGGCGTCGATGCTCATGACGGCAGCATCGGTTCCGTCGAAAGCTCCACCCGGTCAACCAGCTCGAGGCCGTAGCCCTCCAATCCGACGATTCGAAAGGAGCGATTGGTGAGGAGCCGGAACCTCCGAACCCCCAAGAGCTTCAATATCTGCGCCCCCGTCCCGAATTCCCGAAGGTCGAGTCGGCTTCCCACCCTCTGGTAGCGCTCGAGCCGAAGAGAATCGGAGCCGAGCTTGGCGAGCTGGGTGGACATCCGGGTCCCTCCGACTTCTCGGACCAGGAAAACGAACACGCCCTCCCCCGCCTGTTGGATGGCCTGCATCGCGGCCCGAAATTCGGGCCCCCCTCCGGCCAAGGTCAGGCTCACCAGATCAGCGGGAAGGTTGACGGACTGCACTCGAACCAGCGCCGGCTTCTCGGGGTCGATCAGTCCTTTCACCAGGGCGAG
Source organism: Myxococcota bacterium (assembly GCA_050331295.1). Classification (GTDB taxonomy): domain Bacteria; phylum Myxococcota; class Kuafuiibacteriia; order Kuafuiibacteriales; family Kuafuiibacteriaceae; genus Kuafuiihalomonas. The sequence continues at coordinate 595,924 of JBHJGZ010000004.1, forward strand.
GTGCTCGGAGCCGTCGATGCGATGCCGGAGGACCACCACCTTGAGCGGCCCCCAAGGCTTGATGTCGAGTTCCCGTTCGACCGCGACTTCGACCAGCGTTTCGTGGGCGAGGCGGAACTCGATGAGTTCGGCGATGGTCACGATCCGCAAGCGATGGCGCTCCGCAAAGCGCTCGAGGTCTGGCCGACGTGCCATGCTTCCGTCATCGTTCATGATCTCGCAGATCACCCCAGCCGGTGTTCGGCCGGCCATGCGTGCGAGGTCGACAGAGCCCTCCGTCTGTCCGGTCCGAACCAGAACACCGCCAGTACGGGCCCGGATGGGGAACACGTGGCCGGGCGTTACCAGGTCGTCGGATGAGGCGTCGGAGCGGACGGCGGTGGAGATGGTGGTCGCCCGATCTGCTGCTGATATCCCCGTAGAGACCCCTCGTTTCGCCTCTATGGAAACGGTGAAGCCCGTTTCGAACAGTGACGTGTTCTTTTCGACCATCATCTTCAGGCCGAGCTCTTCCGTTTTCTCCTCGGTCAATGTGAGACAGATCAAACCTCGGGCATGCACCGCCATGAAATTGATGGCTTCCGGGGTGACCAGGTCCGCCGCCATGCACAGGTCGCCCTCGTTCTCCCGGTCCTCGTCGTCCACGAGAATGACCATCCGGCCGGCCGCGATGTCCTCGACCGCGGCCCGTACGTTCGAAAAGACCACAGCGCCTGCTAGCCGTGGTCTGGTGCCTGGAGCAAGAACCAAGTGCGTTGTGTGTTCAGGCGTCCTGAGGCAAGAGCGCTTGCACGTAGCGCGCGATGAGGTCCACCTCGATGTTGCTTCCGTCTCCGACCTTCAGTTCGGAAAGATTGGTGGAGGTCCAGGTATGGGGAATGATGTTGACGGAGAATCCACGGTCATCCCGCCCCGTCACCGTCAACGAGATGCCATCGACCGCGACCGAGCCTCGCGGAATCACCATGCGCAGCGTGTCGACGTCGAGGTCGAAAGTCATGTCGTATGCGTTGTCGCGGGAAATACAGCTTCGAAGCCGGCCTACGGCGTCGACATGCCCTTGAACCAGATGCCCGCCAAGCCGGGTGGTGGGGGTCACCGACCGTTCGAGGTTCAGACGAGACCCCACTCGGAGGTCTCCGAGGGTGGTTCGCATCCGTGTCTCGGGCCCCACGTCGACCTCGAATCCGTCCTCGTGGATCTGCACCACGGTCAAACACACGCCGTTGGTCGCAATGGACTCGCCCATCGCGACGTCTCGGTACGGAGCGGACACCCGGAGCCGCAGGCCCCCGTCCGGCTGCGGCGTTCGCGCTCTCAGGCTCCCGACCCCTTCCACCAAACCGGTGAACATGGCGTTGCGGTCGTGGGCCGGTGCGACGGAGTCAAGCCGAACACGCCGGCTCACCTTAGATCCTGCGCTGCCACCAGCCGGTGACCACGAGGTCGCCCCCGGCCTGCTGCACCACCACGTCCTGCAGGGGGCGACCGCGCAAGAGGTCCAGGCCGCGCCCTCCGACGGCTCCCGGCGCCCCTTGGCCACCGAGCACTCGAGGCGCGATGAACCACGCGACGGCGTCCACGAAGTCCCCGTCAAAGAAACTCCCGTGCACTTTGGCCCCCCCTTCCACCAACAAGGTACGAATCCCGCGGGCTCGCAGCGTCTTCAAGACGGCGGTGAGATCCAGCCCTCCGACCCCGGTCGGGGCCCGAATCACGGAAGCACCGAGGTGAGACCAAGCGATTTCGGTGGTTGCGGCGGGGCCCAGCACCATCCAGAGCGGTCCTCCTTCCGTCGAAACCCACGCCCGGGCCGGGACGAGGCGGCCCCGGCCGTCTAGCACTATCCGGACCGGCTCATGGGCTCTCGGTCCCCATCGAGCTGTCAGACGAGGATGGTCGCGACATGCGGTCTCGGATCCGATCAGGATCCCATCCACCCGACGGCGAAGTCCTCGCCCTCGGCGGCGGGCCACCTCCCCGGTGATCCATTTGGATTGACCACCCGCGGTGGCAATGCGCCCATCCAGACTCACGGCCGCCTTGGCGACCACCCACGGACGCCCAGGCGGAGGGTCCGATGCCATCCAGGCGCTCGGACCCGGCCAGACCGCATCCTGGACCGTCCATCCGAGTTGACGCGCCCGCTCCGGCCCTGGGTCCCCCGTGTCGCGGCATCCGAGCTTGAGGGTCCGGACGCCGGCCCGGTGGGCCCGCTCTACTTCTTCCACCGGCGGATCGCGGAGCGCGTAGCTGTACGTGCCACGAACCAGGAGGGACAAGGCCTCCCGACGGTGAAGCGCGGCCAAACGAAGCCAGGCCCACCGCTCGATCCGCGGACTGGGCGCCTCGATCGTCGCCCTGGCGGGTTGACACGTCACGGACCGGTGCCGATGGCGGTTCGACGGCGACGATCCTCCAGGAGCTGCATCAGTTCCTGCGCGAATTCTTCGAGGTCTTTGAAGTTCCGGAAAATCGAGGCGTAACGGATATAGGCGACATCATCGACGTCGGCCAAGCGGACCAAGACCTCTTCGCCGATCACCTGCGAATCCACCTCTTTTTCTCCGGTCTCCTGAAGCTGCTTTTCGATATCTTCCACCATGCGTTCGACTTCCGCCTGGGGAATCCGCCGCTTCTCACAAGCTGCGTGGATGCCTTCGATCACCTTGGTGCGGTCGAACGGCTCCCGGCGCCCATCGCTCTTGACCACCATCGGGAGGACTTCTTCGATGCGCTCGTAGGTGGTGAACCGTTTGCTGCAGTCGTTACACTCGCGACGACGCCGGATCACCTGGCCGTCCTTGGACAGCCGGCTATCGATGACCTTGTTCTCCGAATTTCCGCAGAACGGACACCGCACGGCTTCAGCAGTGTTACCCGTGGAACGCGGGAAACGCAACGCACAGGGCTCTATCGGAGCCCCAACCCCAACCGAGTGGGTTTTACGGGTTGCCCTGCCTCAAACCTGAAGCTCGGGGTACAACGGAAACTGCCGCGTGAACTCGTGGATGTCCTTCCGCACGTTTTCCAAGGCTGTCGGCTGGTCCGGTGCGGCCAACGCCCGGTCTATGAATTCCACGACCTGAACCATGTCTTGCTGCTTCATGCCGCGACTGGTCAGCGCCGGCGTTCCCAGCCGAATCCCCGAGGTCACGAAAGGTGATTCGGGGTCGCCGGGAATCATGTTCTTGTTCACGGTGATGTCTGCAGCCCCGAGGGCCTCTTCCGCGACCTTGCCGGTCAGGCTCTTGTTGCGAAGGTCGACGAGAACCAGATGGTTGTCTGTACCGCCGGAGACCAGACGAAAGCCCCGAGACAGAAACGCTTCCGCCATGGCCTTCGCGTTATCCACGATTTGCCGAGCGTAGGTTTTAAATGAAGGTTGAAGGGCTTCATGAAACGCCACTGCTTTCCCGGCAATGACGTGCATGAGGGGCCCACCCTGCATTCCAGGGAACACCCGACCGTTAACCCGCTTTGCGTGCTCCTTCTTGGTCAATATCAGGCCGCCGCGAGGGCCTCGAAGCGTCTTGTGCGTGGTCGTGGTCACGAAATCGGCGTGCGGCACCGGTGACGGGTGGAGCTCGGCCGCCACCAAACCCGCGATATGGGCGATGTCGGTCAAGAACATCGCTCCCGCGTCGCGAGCCATGGACGCCATTCGTTCGAATTCTATCACTCTCGGATACGAAGAGGCTCCGGCCACGAGGAGTTTCGGCCGATGTTCCTGCAGAAGGCGATGGATGCGATCGTAGTCGATGCGGTGAGTTTCGGGATGCACCCCATATGCGAGGGGTTGGTACAAGCGTCCGGAGAAGTTGACCGGGGAGCCATGGGTGAGGTGCCCACCCTCTGAAAGGCTCATCGCCACCATCTTGTCGCCCGGCTCCAGCACCGAGAAATAGACCGCCATGTTGGCGGAAGCCCCGCTGTGCGGCTGTACGTTGGCCGCCTCCGCTCCGAACAGACGCTTCGCCCGCTCGATGGCCAGGTTCTCGGCCCGGTCGACCTCGTGACAGCCGCCGTAATATCGCTTCCCTGGGAGACCTTCGGCGTACTTGTTGGTCAAGGTGGTACCGACCGCTTCCAACACCGCCTGGCTCGTAAAGTTTTCGCTTGCGATCAGCTCCAGACCGTTCCGCTGACGATTCGTTTCCTGAACCACCACGTCATAGATGTCCGGATCCACCTCGCGTAAAGCTTTGAGCATGCTCCTCTTTGCCGTGGCGCGGGCATCGAGGGCAAGTGACGATGGACCTCAGCCGACCCGCACCACCCAGGTTGGATCCACCGCAGCGAGAATTGCATCCCGAACTTCGACCGCCCGTTCGGCAATCCGCGACTCTACCGTGACTTCCACCCGATGATCCTCTGAACCGAATTTGGGGTAGGAACCCAACTTCACCTCGGGATGCTCTGCGTGGAGGCGCATCAGCAGTTGGGACAATTGATGCTCGGCGGCCCGCAGGAACACGCGATGGACCTGGTATGGGGGCTCCGCCCCCAGCCAAGGCACCAGGCCATCGACCTTTTCCCGGAGGAAGCGGGGAACCCCTGGAAAGACGAACACGTTCTCGATGCGGATGAGCGGATAACCGAGGTCATCAACCATCTCAGCGCCTTCCGGAAGGCACACCATCCTGTCCCAACTCGGGTCCGGCTCGACCCCGTACTGTTGTTGAAGGCGGTCCACCAAGGGCTGATACCGGGTCAACGCCACGCCCAAGCCTCGCGCCACGCCCTCGAAGGTAACGTCATCGTGGGTCGAACCGATTCCCCCGCTGGTCAGCACGATATCGAGGCGGTTTGCCATGTCGCGTATGTCTGCCGCGATGGCGGGGACATCATCTCCCACCATGACCATGCGGAGCAGGTCGACACCCCGGGCCCGGAGGTAGCTGGCCAGAAAGGGGCCATTCTCGTCCCGGATCTTTCCGGACAGAATCTCGTCACCGATGATGAGAACGCCGGCCGTGGGCACGACTGTATGCTACTCGGAGCGACCCGGAGGGGGTACCGGATTGCCGCCGTTGGTCGCCGGCGCGAGGTCATAGTGAATCAGGTCCTGGCGCGTTTGCGGCACCCGGCGGCCCTCTAGGATGGCCACGGTCTCGACCCGCGCGAGGCCGATGCCCCGGACCCAGGTCCACCGCGCCTCGAGGGTCATCCGGGCGTCTCTTCGGAGGCGACTGACCACCGTGAGGCACGCCTCGAAGCGGCCGGCGCGAAGGGTGCACGGCTGGTCGACGGACCGGATGGTATAGCGTTCCACCGCGCTTGCGCTCTGAACGGCGCTCCATTCGGTTCCTGGCTCCAAGGGAAGACGGACGAGGTACCGGTCTCGGTCCCGAAGCCCATTCGGCGACAAGGCCAAAGCTCCCCCGGCATCATCGACGAAGTACGGCCCTTCCTTTCGGACCGTCTTGACGGTGCGGCGACCCGTCTGTCCTTGAAAGTCCACTTCATAGGTCCGTTCGACTCCCACCCGGAGCATGGCGTAGGCTTCGAGCTGTCGGCGACCGCCGGATGGCTCCTGCCGCTGCGACGGCGAGGGCGTGGAATGGGCACACCCGTGAAGAGCCACCGCAAAGGCCACCGACCAAGGGATGACATCGGCTCGCGGCCTCACGGCGATTCCTCGGAAGACTTGGCCCGCTCTTCCAGGGTTTGAAGGGCTTCCTTGGCCACCGCCTTTAAGGCCGGATTGGGATGGCCTTGAGCCACCGTGAACAGGAACGCCTGGGCCTCCTCTCCGCCAAGGTGAGCGAGCGCGTACAGAATGGGGGGCCAGAACGCCGGGGGACGTCGATCGGTGGCAGCGATCAAGGCCGGGGCGGCGGCGGGGTCACCGATGGCCACGAGCGCCCCGACCGCTTCCACGACCAACTCGACTTCGGCGCCGATCTGGATTTTGGCCGCGATGGGAGCGACGGCGGTGGAGATGCGGCGTCGAGCCGCCTCGTCCATGGCCAGCTTCGCCTTCCCTTCGTCGGCCTGCTCGATGAGGGCGACGACGGCCGACGGCTCGGCCTGCACCAAGCTCCATCGCGTCACCATGGCCTCCGCAGCCGCGGCCGACGCTTGTTCCACCGCCGACGACCAATCATTCCCTTGTCCCATTGCCCCGACCCGTAAGCGACGGTCGAGGTCCTGAGGCGTCCGCTGACTGCGGGGCCTGAGGGGCACCAGCTCGGCCGCCACCGCTGCTTTCCATAACGCGGCGTCACGGGTTTCCGGCTCTCCGTGGCCCGAGTCGTCGTCGGAGACCTGGCCGACGCGGGCCAGTCGCATGGACAACTGCGCCGGGGCTCCGCCGGATCCAATGCCAGGCTGTTCACGAAGCCGTTGCGCCAGCTCCGTTGCCATCCGCTGAAGCGTGGCTGTTGCCGCCTTCATGGGTCGGGCATCGACATCGACGTGCTGGATATCGAGCCGAGGCGCATCGTCTGGGCATCCGGTCAGCGCCCACAACAGGAGGACGCCCCATCCCCAGTGAAGCCATTGAGCCTTCGTCCGAAACCACTCAAATGCCGAGAAGGAGCCTGGTCCCGAAGTTCTCTGCCAAACCTGCATCGACGATCTTCTGTCGCTGAGTCTCCACATCATACTCCGCCCGCAGAAACTCAAAACGCTCCGTCTCCGTATCGTACAGTCCGGCGCAAGCCCGTGGATCATAATCTCGCGGCTGACCGACGGAACCAACCGTCACGATGTACTTGTAGCGCGCCTTCAGCCGGAAACGGACCCCGACCACGTCCAGCGCCTCGGCCTCCGAAACCGCGAACACTTTTGTCAGATGGGAATGCCCAATGAACGTCACGCGGGCCAGATCCTCTTTGACCTGAAAGAGCTCCTGCGCCTGCTCCGTCGTGAACACGTAATCGTACTCCTCCGGAACGTGCGGCGAGCCATGGCTCAACTCCACTCCGTCCAACCGATGCGTATATGGCAAGTTCGAAAGCCACTCGAGATTCGCCGGATCCAGTTGGTCACGGCACCAGTCCAAGGCGTCCCGAGCCGCGTCGTAGTAATACGAGTAATCCATCCGGCCGGCGACCGCGGCATCGTGATTGCCGAGGAGCGTGACGTCGGCGAGTTCACGAATCCGCGTACAACATGCGTTCGGGTCCGCCCCGTATCCTACGATGTCGCCCAGGCAAAAGTAGCGGTCGATGGGGCCCCGCTTCGAGTAGGCCTCGAGAATCGCCTCGAGGGCTTCGATGTTCCCATGAACATCGGAAAACAGGGCATACCGCATTGACCCGCGAAACGTATGCGACCGAGTCCATTGTGAGCAAGGCAGATGGTGCTCCCGCTCAAGAAGCCCAGTCCTCGATTCTCCAACGGTATGGACGTGATACCCTCTCCCCATGACCCATCCATGGTCTGGCGTCTTCGGGGATGTGGAACAATCCGAGCTGGAGGCCGAACCAGAGACCGTGACGGAAGAGATTGCGGCCAAGCCGAGCTTGGACCTTCCCGTGCCTGACGGGCCTCCATCGGTCCCTCCCCGCTCCATCGCGACGGAGCCCGACCAACCAGCGCCGTTCTCTACCGAGGTCCTTCTTCAGCGCTTCGAAGCCTCTCCCTCAGGAAGGCCGCGTCGACCCGGCGGCGCCATTCTCGCTGAATACGGCGGTGTCATCGGCACCTTGGCCCTCGGCACGTTGGCGGTCTTTTTGGCCATGCGCTACGGAAGTTGTGCACCGCGCGAGCAGGCGGCGGAGCCGGCGGCCCCGTCTCCGTCCCAGCGGTCCTCCGACTCACGGTCGAAGACCTCCCAGGCCGGTATTCCTTCGAACGGCGGCGGTTCGGACGACGCCCTTGAAAAGGACGAGCAACCCGAGGCTGGACCTCGGGTCCCGGTGCTCTCGGTGGTGAGTTCGCCTCCAGGCGCTTTGGTGGAAGTCGATGGCACCATCTATGGCCGCACGCCTCTCATTCTTCCGAGCCCACGCGCCGAAAGATTCGAGGTCCGTCTTCGCTTGGATGAGCATCGGCCTTTCCGAACCGTCGTCGGTCCCAACGACGCCGGTCACTTCAGCGTCAATGCGACGCTGGAACCGATACGCCCCGATTAGTCCCTCCTTTTTCCGGCGATTTCTTCCTCGGTCGCTTCGACCACGTCCGCATCCCAAGCTTCGCCCGTTCGGAGCTGCCAATCCGCTCGAACCGGCACCTTCCGCCACGCGAAGGAGGCTTGAATCGAGCGCCCGCGGTCGTTCGCGGTGAAGTCGTAGTTCACGTCGACCGCGTGGGCCTGAGACGGCATGACGGGAATCCTCAACGTCGCCACCGCCACGTATGAAGGAAACGCGGAAACATACTTCTGAGGAGCTTGGATGATGACGTAGGGACTTGCGCTTCCCTCGGCGCGACCGAGGACGATCTCGACCTCGTCCTTCATCTGGCCCGTTCTCCGCATCTGCTTCTTTTGTAAACGGGTGGGCTCTCCCATGGTCCAGTACTGCATTTCGAGGCGCCCCCAGCTGACCCGCGTCTCGTCCTCGATGCCCCACAGGAACATTTTGGCTTCGAGCATCGGAGATGCGGTTCCCTCTCGGATTCGGCGGATGTCGTAGATGTCGACCCGGACGTTTCCGTTCTCGGTGACGCGAGAAAGAACCGGTTCCCAGTCGCCGCTCCGCAAGACTTCGTAGGCTTCCTTGACCATCGCGTAGCCTTCCAACATCGACGTCTTCTGGGTGGCCTTGATCTCGCCCTTCGCGAAGGCTTCTTCGACGTGTCTCTCGAACGCGTCGTCTTCGAGCCACTCTGGATGTTCGGCGTACAGTGCGTCGAGATCTCCGTCGTAGCTTCTCAGCGCATCCTTGATCTGCCGCGCATAATCCTCGGTCGGTTCACCGACGATGGCAGCAGCCTGCTCGGCAAAGGTCGCCCGCCGCCGTTCGAGCGCCTCGCTCAACGCTTCTCGCGCCTGATTCTCGGCGTAGCGGGTGTAGTAGTAGTACCCGCTCGCCGCTGCGACGACCATGATGACGAGAAGCGTCCGAAACATAGGCGCGAATTAGGCGATTCGAGGGACCATTTCAAGGCGTCCTCGAGCGCTATCCGATCAGCTGACGGGAAGCCGCATCCGCCGCGATCATCAAGAGCCGCGACAATGTATCCTGCGCGCCCCGCGCCGCCGCTTGAACATCCTCGTGTCGAAGGACGGTGTCACTCAGACCCGCGGCTCGGTTTGTGATGCAGCTGATGCCGAGCAGGCGAACTCCAAGATGCTTCAGCGCAATGGCTTCCAGCACCGTGGACATGCCTACTGCGTCCGCGCCCATCTGCCGCAACATCCTGATTTGGGCCGGCGTCTCGTACTCCGGTCCCGGCACACCTGCATAGACACCGCTCGTGAGTTCGATCCCTTCCTCCGCTGCCCTCTTCATTACCTCGGTCCGAAGCTCTGCATCGTACACTTCACTCATGTCGGGGAATCGAGGTCCCCACGCGCCGTGATTTGGCCCGGAGAGAGGGCTGAGACCGGTCAGGTTCAGGTGATCCGACAGCATCATCAACGAGCCGGGAAGCTGATGGTGTCCGATAGCTCCGGCCGCATTTGTGAGGACAAACGTGCGGCAACCCCACATCGCGATCCCGCGGACTGCTCGGACCACTTCGTTCGCGCTCCGCCCTTCATAGATGTGGGTCCGGCCGGCGAGGAACGCGATGGACAGTCCGAAACCCTTTCGAAGGAGAAGCTTGCCGGGATGACCGGTCACCGTCGTGGCCGGTAGGTACGGCAGGTCGCTGTACCGCACCTCGGCCACCGGCTCGAATGGTCCGACCAACGCAGACAGACCGGAACCCAAAACGACGGCGAGGTCGGGTGCCGGCCCGACCTCCTCGAGGGCAGAGACCAAGGTCGAAACCTTCATGTGCTCACGCATGGGTGTGGTACCCCAAGATCAACGAAGGATGTCTCTCCACTGGTTCCTGAGTCCACTCGAGAGATTCCTGGAAGGACGCCACTGCGGCCGGGAACCCTTCCCGTGAGCGCGCGACCAGTCGTGCGATGGGTTGACCTTCTTCCACGGTCTCTCCGAGTGAGACGAATAGGTCTATCCCGGCCAGCGGATCGATCTCGTCTTCGGGTCGCCTCCGCCCCGCCCCGAGATACATGGCCGCCATGCCCACTTTGGCGGCGTCGAACGCGGCCAGAACGCCGGGCTGAGCCGCGCTTATCACTTGCTCCTGCACGTGACGACGCCACGCACCCGGTCTGTGTAGCATCTCGACGTTGCCGCCTTGGGCCTCGACGACACGTTCCATGGCCCGCAGTCCGGCGCCCGAGGCCCGAGCTCGCTCCAGCTCCTGACGCCCGTCGGAACCGAGCAGGTGCGACCCCAACTCGAGAACCAACTCGTCGAGATCTGGGGGACCCTCGCCTCTCAAGCACGCCATCGCCTCATCGAGCTCGTTTGCGTTGCCCACTGTCCTCCCGATGGGCACATTCATGTCGGTGAGGACCGCCGTAGTCTGACATCCAAGCTGAGTCGAAACCGAGACCAAAGATTCGGCCAGCAGCTCGCCGTCGGTCCGCGTCTTCATGAACGCCCCCGAGCCCACCTTGACATCCAGAACCAGCGCATCGAGGCCTTCCGCCAGCTTCTTGCTCAAGATGGAAGCCGTGATGAGCGGAATCGATTCAACGGTTCCGGTCGCGTCCCGCAACGCATAGAGACGGCGATCCGCGGGTGCGACGTCATAGGACTGCCCCGCCATCACAAAACCACATCGCTCGACCACATCTCGAAAGCGGTCAACATCGAGCCGGCTCTCGAAACCTGGAATGCAAGAGAGCTTGTCTAACGTTCCGCCGGTATGTCCCAAGCCGCGGCCCGATATCATCGGCACCCGACGTCCACACGCGGCCACAAGAGGAGCGAGAGCGAGGCTCACTTTGTCTCCAACTCCACCGGTGGAATGCTTATCCACCGTGGGCCGACCGTCGTCGGGCCAGCGAAAGCAATGACCCGAATCTCGCATTGCGACCGTCAAGGCCACGACGTGTTCGCGAGGGAGTCCCCGAAAACAAACGGCCATGGCCCAGGCCGACATCTGCTCAGGGAGCACTTCTTCACGAACGAATCCCTCGAGCAAGCTTTGGACTTCATTCACCGACACCGGTTCACCGGCGCGGGTTCGGCGAATGACGTCAGGCGCCCACACTGCATGGGAGTTGAAACCGAGGCCAGCCCGACTGTCAAAGCGAGCGAGACAGACTGACGCCGGGTCTGAGCCGCTCGCGTTCACGCATCGCGGGTCCGAAGCAGCTCTGGCCCCCGCGAGGTGCCGATGCGGCTGGCACCTGCACGGATCAGAGCCTCGGCCTGGCCTCGGGTTCGGATGCCTCCGGATGCTTTGATCCTCACCGCACCGCCGACGAGGTCTCGGAGGAAGGCCACGACCTCGGGTTCGGCCGCCCCCGGCGCAAAGCCGGAGCACGTCTTTAGAAAGCTTGCGCCCGCCTGGACTGCGACCTCGGCCGCACGGCGAAGCTCAGCTTCCGTCAGGACTCCTGTCTCGAGAATCACCTTGACTGGGCGTGCAGCCGCAACGACGCCCGCGATGTCCTTCTCGACCTCGGACCAAAGGCCGCTCTTTATGCCACCGAGGTCCGCGACCATGTCCAGCTCGTCCGCTCCGGCTTCCACCGCTGCTCGAGCCTCTTCCGCCTTTGCAGAGGAGATTACCGAACCTGACGGAAAGCCCACCACGGAAACAACGGTGCGTCCGGTCTCTGCGCGGATCCTGGACACCCACCGACTCGGGACACAGACCCCCAAACAGCCCGCTTCATCGGCATCGCGACAGAGGCGGACGAATGCCTCTCGGTCGGCCCTGGGGCTCAAGAGGGTATGTTCGACGCATCCCGGGAGGTCGAGGACGGTGCTTTCGTGTCCCGATTCAGCCATACGTACACGAGAGAAACGGTGCGCGTTTCAATACACCGCCTGCTGGAGCACGAATGGAATGCTGATCACTTCGGGCTCGCCCTCGAAGCTCGGGAACCGCCATCCCTTTATCTTCTCGGAAATGCATCCTCCGACGCGGCTGCCGCGAAAGGCTGGCGTCTCGATGTCTGCCCGCGAAACCTTGCCCGAGGGTTGTATGGTGACCAGGACCTCGAGCTTGCCTTTCAGTCCGGCTTGTCCCTTGAGACCCGACTCGTAGCAGAGGCGAAGCGAACGGCGCCCAGCGGCGATGGTCTTTTGAATGGCTTCCTCGCTGAGTTGGCTCTGGTTGACGGTAGGGATTTCGACGTCCGCGGTGGGGAGTTCGACGTTGCCCACCGAGACTCCCGCCACGGGATCGGACGAACTCAGGTGCCCGAGCGAGAGGGACTCCGCTCCCAACCCGCGGCTTTCACGCGATCCCTCTTCACCGTCGCTGTCGTCGATGTACCCACCGGGAAGGCCGGCCGAATCGTTCCGTGTCCGGCGGCCCGACCGCGATGGGCCGGCCGATGCTTTGCGCTTTCGTTCTTTCAGAGAGGCGACGGAGCTCGGATCGTCGGCTTCGCCGCTGTACAGCTCCGGCTCACCCGTCAAACCCGAGAACGGATTGCCAATGCCGGGAATGTTGACCCGGACCACGCCGGTCGCCACGCCGATGCCCGTCCCCACCGCCAAAAAGACCAGGATCCCACCCAGCATGATCCCCAGTCGATTCCATCGTTTGGCTCCCCGGACACCGGCCGCATTCACGAAGAAGCGCGTCGATTCCTTGGGCACGAGGTCGGCTTCCGAGGCTCGAGGCACACTCGCAAAGAGGTCCTCGCCTTCGGCTGCTGTGGACCCGGAAGAACCATCGGCCGAAGGGCCAGGCGCCGGCTCTTCGCCGGCGGGCTGCGCCACGTTCCCTGCGCTCAAGTCCAGCGGAACCGCACCGCCCGAAAGCGCCTGGGAGACGCTGGCGGATCCGGCGGCTGGCGTGGTGTCGGAAAACAAGGTGGAGGGCGTCGCGCTGGTGGGCAATTCGGATGGCGCGATACCCGACATCGGAGCGACCTCCGGCTCTGCGGTGGTCCGATCCAGCGCGAGGTCGAGGTCGGGCCCCGGCGGAGGCGGCGGCGAAGGAGGCCGTTCGGCGACGGTTCGAAGCGTCTCCACTTCCCGTATCCGTCGCCAATGCTCCATCCCTTCGTGCCAGACGTAGTGCCTACCCAGAAGGGCTCCGCCCGCAATCTGCTCGTTCAGCTGCTTGAAGGTAAACGGTCCGGCCTGATGACCTTCGACCGCGGTGTACCATTCGTAAGACTCCGGCGAACGCTCCGTCTGAAGATCCACCGGTACGTCGTCGGTGGATCCAGCGGTCATCGCTTGGTTGAAGGCCTGGGAGAGCGCCCCCTCCACCGTCATCGACGACGGGGTGGACCGCGGCCCCTCCGCCACCGGTGCAACTACGGTCCCTTCCCGACTCTCGCGAGCCAGGGACTCTCGGACGATGATCTTGGCGCCACACTTCTTGCAGCGGATCGTCAGGATCTTCCCGCGGACCTTCTCATCGGAGATCTGGTACTTGGTCCGACAGCTTCCGCAGAGGAACTTCATCCGGCTTCCATTTAGAGGAGATCAATCAAGTGAGCCTTGATCGTCTTGCGCACGGGGTCGCTCGGGCTGCGCTCCAGTGCTCGGGTCCACATCTCGACCGCCTTGGCCTTGAAGCCTTGTCTTTCATACAAAACCGCTAGGTTCTTCAGTGCATTGAACTGATTGGGGGCCAGTTCCACGACCCTTTCATACTCCGAAATGGCCTCGTACACCCGGCCTAATCGGTGCAGTGCGGTTCCGTACACAAAATGGGCGCGTGCATCGAATGGATCCTGGCGAACCGCCGCCTCTGCCGCTTCCAGAGCTTCGGTCGTCTGCCCAGCGGTCATACGATCCATGGCCTCCCGCAACGACGCTTCGACGCGGCGCTGAGTCTCGGCATGGGCTTGATCGTGCTGTCGATTCCCGGAACGCTGCAAGAGATCCTGCACTCGGTGCACCAGCTCCATGACCCGGAACGGCTTCGTCATGTAGTCGTCGGCACCGTGAACACGCTTCACGTCCTGGATGAAGTTCCAACCGGTATAAATAGCGGAAATGATCATGACCGGCGTGTTCTTGTACTGCTCCGATCGTTTGATCTGCTGGCAGAGCTCGAACCCATGGATTTCGGGCAGCATCGCGTCGAGGAGAACGATATCGGGTTGGCTGCTCCTGAGGAGCTCCAGCGCCTGCCTCCCTCGACCGGCCTTGAGAACCTCCATACCTTTGTGGCTGAGGGCCTTGTCGATGATGTCCAAGATCTCTGGCTCGTCATCCACCGCGAGCACCCGAGGTTGATTGTTGTCTTTTCGGGGGTGCGGAGCGGGCGCCTGGGGGAAGTTCTCGAGCCCATCTTGGGGAAGCGCCGACTCGATCTTGACCTTCTTGAGGGGGGTCAGGACGTTCAGTTGCGGGGTCTCGGACGAGGCCTCGCTCCCCTTCCAAACCTTTCGTCCATCCTGGCGTGCCCGGTAGGCCGCCCGGATGGCCCGGTCCAACATGGCCCGTGGGGAAACAAAGGGAAGCACCCCGTAGCCGCTCGCGAAGGCCAGTTCATCGAGAACCGGTCGGTCGTTGGGACGCGCCATCGCCAAGCGAAGGCGCCCGCCGAACAACCCGAGCGGCAATACCCTATGCGACGTGGCGACCTCGGCCGGAACGAGACCTAGGGGGTCGAGGTCCAGGACCGATCCCTCGAGGTGAACCGCCGGAACCCCAAACTGTTCTCCCAAAGCTCGAGCCCCGTCTTGAGGGGTGATGATCCCGAGCTCCACCGCCGTCGAGATCAGGGGCCGAAGGGTCCGGCCCTGAGCCTCCAAGGCTTCATTGAGCCGCCCTGGCGGCACACCGAAGCGGCCCACGAGGATCTCGCCGATTCGCTGCCAATCCTGCATCATTCTCGAACCGGGCCTGCTCCCGGCGCGGGACGTTAGCTCGGGTCTGAGACCTCCGAAAGACGGGTCGTCCACGTTTTCGAGTTCGGCCTCTTCCAGGTGGTTTCAAGACCGCCCGATGCGGATAGGGTACTCGACGTTTCGCACTTCCCCGGAGTACGGAGCCCATCGGACCTGCTGGAGCGCGGCTCGCATACACGGCAAAAGCTCGGAGCGCCGCAGAAAGCGATCGTGGATGTCGATATTGCCGGGACGACCATCGTTGTCGATGGCGAAGCTGAGTGTGATCTGGGCCCCTACCGTGTCCGGAGCGCGCTGGATCTGCTCGATGATGCATCGCTTGAATCGCGGCACGACTCGGCCGAGACGCCCGATGACCGCACCATCCGATGGTGGACCCGAGGGTGCCTTGACCGAAGACGGCGTCCGCCGTTGTCGCCTCTTCGTCCGTCGGCTGGGCACATCGACGGGACCCTTCACCGGCATCAGGGGCGGTTCGATGCTGACGCTGGCGTAGAGGGCTTCGATCTCGGCGGCCAGCTGGGCCTCTTGCTGCTCTCGAAGGGCTTCGGCCGCTGACACCCTCTGCATGCGGATCCACTGACGAAGCCCGAAACCTCCGAGCGCGAGAACCACCAGCGCACCGACCAGCCACCGAAGCTGCCGTTGTCGTCGGACCCGAGCTTCTGCCTTCAAACGCCTTTGCAGCTCGGCTTGCCGGCTCAGCTGGGCTTGGACCCGCGAATGGTGGGCCTGGAAGACCTCATAGCGGGACACCGCATGGAAGTCCCGACCCTCGGGCGCGATCTGTGCATCGAATCCCAAACTACCTTCATAGAGCAGCTCCAGGATCTCGCGCGCCGTGACCGGACCGAACACTTGGCCGTTTCGTTGGTACAACCAACGCGAGTCGAGACTGGAGGAGCGACTCCGCGACGGCTTCTTCGGCGGCGGTGGGGCCACGCCGAGAGCATGCTATGGCTCGAAGCCCTCGTCGAGGTCATCATGTCCCACCCCCGCACGCTCCGTTTTGAACTCGCCTACGACGGTTCGTGTTTCGCGGGCTGGGCTCGGCAACCCGGAGCGCGAACCGTCGAAAGCGTCCTGCGTCGTTGTCTCGAGCCGGTGCTTCCGGACATGCGCAGCCTTGCGGTGGGCGGGCGTACGGACCGCGGAGTTCACGCGACGGGACAGGTCTTCTCGCTGCGGACTCGAAGCGATGTGGGTCTCCCAGAGCTGGTTTCGAGGATGAACGCCGCGGCTCCCAACGAACTGGTGGTGCTCCAGGCGAGGACGGTTCCCCATTGGTTTCACGCGCAGTTTTCCGCCGTCGCCCGAAGCTACGTCTTGTTGTGGCCCGGACAGGAACTCGCGAAGTGCGTCGACCGCATTCAGGTCCTGGTGCAGGGTCTCCTCGGCACCCATGACTTCCGCGCCTTTTCCCGCGCAACACCCAAGACGAAGTCGACCGTCCGGCATCTGCACCGGGCATCGGTAAGGGCTCTTCAGACCTCCGATTACGTGGGGATCCGATTCGACATCATGGCGTCTTCATTTCTGCGCCGCCAGGTTCGGGTCATGACGGCGACGGCCGTGCGGGAAGCGCTCGCGGGCAGTCCGGATGATGCGCTGACCCGTTTGGCCCAGGCCCGGAATCGTGCCGCCACCGCTGAGCCCGCTCCCGCCGACTACCTCCATCTGGCCCGCGTTCATTACGACCCATGGCTGCCTCGTCGCGTCCGAACGGCCCGCCGCGGGTAAGCCGCACCACGGTCCGTGGTCCTTCGTACCCCAGGCTCTAGCCTTGTCGAAGCGCGGGAAGGCCGGTCTCGGCGCGTCCGATGACGCCTCACCGTGCACGGCCTTTGCTAAGTCGCCGTGCATGTCGTGGTCCATGTACGACCGGCCAGTGGTTCGATTCGGCACGGAAGTCGCGCAGAGACGGAACCGCCTCCGTCGACGGTCGCCCGGGGTGGAAGGCTCGAATCGCCTTCAGCGATTCCTTCGCGCACTATCCCGCAGCCGCGAGCCCTATCGGATGCTGGAGGGCGCCAATCGAGTTCTGGCCGAGGAGGTGCACGCCCTCGAGCACGAGGCCTGCTGCCTGCCCGTGGAAGCGCGACGAGACGGTTCCAGCATTCGAAAAGCGCTCGAGTTGTTGCGCAACTTCAGCCGCAGCCTGGCCCAAGATCTCCCGGTTCTTCCCGACGAAACACGCGCCAGCCTGCTCACTCACCTGAAGCTCGAGCACCGTCGCTGTTATGCGGCCGCCGGAACCACACGGACGGACTTCGAGCATGCGACCGGCCGGACCGGCGCCCGCTGAGGTGGCTAAGACCGAACCTCGATGACGACGCAAGTGATGTTGTCTTTGCCTCCCCGCCGATTGGCCCGTTCGACCAGTTCGCGACAGCAGGCATCGAGGGGCCCTTCAGCCACGACCTGTCCCAGCTCCTCTGTGGGCAGATAGCCGTGAAGTCCGTCAGAGCACAGCAGATAGCGGTCGTGCGCCTGAACCGGAACGATGTAGGTATCGACCTGAACGTAGTCGCGGGGCCCCACGGCTCGGGTAATGACGTTGCCCCGGGGCGAGGAACGGGCCTGCTCCGGCGTGATCAGGCCGGCCTTCATCTGGAGCTGCACCAGGGTATGGTCCTCGGTGACTTGCCAGCTCTTTTGCCTTCGGACGAGATACGCCCGACTGTCCCCCACCGAGCCGATGACGGCGACACGGTCCACCATCAGCATGACCGTGATGGTGGTGCCCATACCCTTGTGCTCCGGATCCTGCTCCGCGATTCCGTACACCATATAGGTGGCGGCCTGAATGGCGCTTTCGACCTGTCGTCGAAGGATCCAAAGACCACTGTCGGTAGGGCGGCGGCGATACGCATCGATGACGTTCCTCGACCGGCGGATCATTCCGTGAACCGCTTCCACCGCTTCCCACGACGCCACCTCCCCGGCCGCGTGTCCGCCCATCCCATCCGCCACGACGTAAAGCTGCAACTCGTCCGCCCGGAGGTAGGCGTCTTCGTTGTGGTCTCGCTTCATCCCAACGTGGGAGAGCGCTGAAGATACGCTGCGCACGGTCGGGTCAGAAAAGCATAGTGTTGGCTCGATCGCGTGCCAAGCAGGTCGGTGTGGGCAGGGCGACCGAGGTGGCTCAGCCGCCCGACGACGCGGGATGGCCACCGCATTCCTCGAGCTTGATGACCCGCCCCGCGTGCCGTCCGCCCTCGAACTCGGTTTCCAGGAAGACGCGAAGGATGCTCCCGGCGAGCTCGGGACCGGTGAGGCGCTGCCCGAGGCACAACACGTTGGCGTCGTTGTGGGCTCGAGCCAGTCGAGCCTGGGCTTCGTAGCCCGCCACCACCGCGCGGACCCCTTCAAACCGGTTGGCGGTCATGGCCATCCCGATCCCGCTCCCGCAGACCAAGACCGCCCGGTCACATTGCTCGTCCTGAATGGCGCGGGCCCCGGCCGCGGCGTAATCCGGGTAATCTACACGGTCGTCGCCCTGGGTCCCGAGGTCCAGCACCTCATATCCCGCTGCTCGACATTGCTCGAACAGGGCAGCCTTCAGCTGGACCCCGGCATGGTCGGCTGCAAACGCGATACGTCGTGCCATCGCTGCTCCGTCGCTCGTTGGCCGCTCAGTCCCGGAGGCGACCCACCACCACGGTGGCGTTGGTCCCGCCGAAACCGAATGAGTTGCTCATCGCCGCGTCAAAGGAATGCCGCTGAGCTTCGTGAGGCACGAAGTTGAGGTCGCAACCCTCGTCTGGAGTGTCGAGGTTCAGGGTCGGGGGCACGGTCTCGGTCATGAGGGCCTGGATGGTCACGATGGTTTCCACGGCTCCAGCCGCGCCAAGCATGTGCCCATGAGCGGACTTCGTAGAGGACACCGGAATGCGGGTTGCGTGGTCCCCCATCACCGCCTTCAGCGACTCCACTTCCTTCGGGTCGCCCATGGGGGTAGACGTGGCGTGGGCATTCACATAGCCGATTTGTTCGGGCGCCAGTCCCGCATCTTCGAGGCACATCCGCATGCTTTGTTTCGGTCCGTCGCCTACCTGGGTGATGTGGGCCGCGTCCGCCGACGCGCCGTAGCCCAACACCTCCGCCAGGATTCGGGCTCCGCGATCCAACGCGTGCTTCAAGGTCTCGATGACCAACACACCGGCCCCCTCGCCCATCACGAAGCCATCCCGGTCCTTGTCCCAAGGTCTGGACGCTCGATGGGGCTCATCGTTGCGGGTCGAAAGGGCCTTCATCGCGTTGAATCCCCCGATGCCGAGGGGGGTAATGGTGGCTTCGCTCCCGCCGGTGACCACCACGTCGCAGATGCCGCGTCGAATGGTCTCGGCAGCCTCTCCGATGGCGTGTGCACTGGTGCTGCATGCCGAAACCGGAGACCAATTCGGCCCCTTGGCTCCGATGCGAATGCTTATCTGACCGGGAGCCAAGTTGACGATCAGCCCCGGAATGAAGAACGGGGTAATCTTCCTGGGTCCGCGCTCGTTGATGATCTTGGCGTTCGCTTCGATCAACTCGAGACCACCCAGACCGGCCCCGACGACGACGCCCACTCGGCCCGCTTCGCTCGGAGCAATCGTGTACTCGGCATGCCGCATGGCCATGTCGGCGGCCGCGACCGCGAACTGAATGAAGCGATCGTTCCGACGCACCTCCTTCGGATCCATGAAGTCGGTCGGAACGAATTCGGTCGCTTCACCCGCAATCTTCGTTTCGAACTCCGAAATATCGAAACGGGTGATCGGCTTGATGCCGCTGCGACCCGCTACCAGGTTTCGCCAGGTCGATTCGAGGCTGGCGCCACAGGGCGTGACCATGCCCATGCCGGTGACTACGACCCGGGGTCGTCCTCTGCTGTCGGTGAGTCGCGTCATGACGATTCCTCGACGAACGGCGTACCCGAACCGACCGCCTTGGTCGACCGCAGTCTCACGTTACGCGGTCTTGTGCTGGTTGATGTAATTGGTCGCATCCCCGACGGTCTTGATATTCTCCGCTTCTTCGTCGGGAATCTCGATCTCGAACTCTTCTTCCATGGCCATGACCAATTCGACGATGTCGAGAGAATCGGCACCGAGGTCATCAATGAATGATGCTTCCGGTTTCACCTCGTCCTCCGAGATACCCAGCTGCTCGACAATAATCGCCTTAACTTTGTCTTCGATGGACGCCATTTGGTTTACGCCTCGCTCGGGCCCTGCCCTCTAGGGCATGCCTCGAGCGGCACGGGTGGTACATCGAATCTTTTCTAGGAATCAACCCACAAAAAAAACGGAGCACGCTGTTTGACTCACCGCATTGCTGTGGTTGCGGTGGTGGATGTCGGCAGGGTTGCGGGCGATTCGGGCGATGGTCCACCCCCGATGTAGGCGAGCAGCCGTTCCACCTGCTCGGCCCGCGCTCCCCCGTCGTCGTAACGCGAGCCCGTCCCCCGAGCCGCCTCACGAAACGCCTTCGCTGAGTCCTCGAGCAGCTTTACGGCCCTTGCCACCGCATCCGCTCCACGGACGTAAGCCGCGTCTCGCTCCAGTTTCCGCAATGCAACTTGCTGCTGGGTCGAAACACCCGGAATCGACTCCATTTGTTCGAGATATCGAGGAAGCAGGGTTACCGTGCGACTATTGTCGGCCTCGAGGGCATACTCCGCCGCGTCGACCAAGATGCGAAAAAGCGCTTGGTCCAGCTCCACCCGGTCATCGAAAACGGTTGTTCCACGGCCTACCTTCATGCCTCCGGGCAGAGGAAACGACCGGTAAGCGGGTCGAATCGTCGGGTCTTCGGGAATGAAGGGCTCATGCCCGAACGGCAGCCAACGCCCCTTTTCGACCCGGACCTCGCCCGGCGCGACGACCAGAAAGTATCGGCGCGAGTTGACCCACGAGGCTGCGTAGGTCCCAGCGCCCACGATGCCCACGACGAGTAGGAACGTGAAGAACCGTCGTATGCGTTTTTTCACCGTCATTTTCTTTCAATCCACGTAGGCGAGGTAAGGCAAATTGCGGTGGTAACCGCCCTTATCCATTCCGTACCCCACGACGAAGCGGTCCTCGATCGTAAATCCGAGATAGTCCACGCCCACATCCACACGACGTCTTGCTGGCTTGGAAAGCAAGGACGCGATTCGCAAAGAGGCCGGTCGCCTGGTACGAAGGTTGTCGAGCAAATAGTTCATCGTCAGCCCCGTATCCACGATGTCCTCGACGACCAAAACGTCCTTCTGTTCGATGGACCGATTCAGATCCTTGGTGATGGCAACGACCCCCGAGGACTCCGAGGCCGACCCGTAACTGGAAAGACCGATGAATTCACACTCGAGCGGAACGGTGATGGAGCGCACCAGATCCGCCATGAAGACGAAGCAGCCTGTCAAGACGCCCACCACGACGAGCGATTTATCCGCATAGTCTTCCGAAATCTTCGCGCCCATGACGCGCACGCGTTCCGCAATGGCCGTGGACTCGATGAGCGGTCTCACAGGGCGTGTCCGACCATGCCCCAACAGAATGAGGCAAGTGGCACCGACATCTGTCCGGGCGGTGGAATCAGCGCGATCCCGGAAAGCCATCGGGCTCGAGCCCGGATATGATGACGGCACATGTCAGAGTCCACGGTCTACATGCTGGTTTACGGTCTCGCCGTGGCTCCCCTCGGCATGGGGATGCTCTCTCTTCAGCTGCGGCGGGTCGCGGCCGCCTGGCCCCTTCGGCGGACGCAAGTCGCATTGCGGGCCTTTTGCGAGGACCGTGGTTGGTCCGAGCCCGACGAAGACCCGACCGGGAGTCGGGCGTGCGGAATTCTGGACGGACGGAACGTCAAGCTGGAGGTCGGTCGAGACCCCAGCGCCGACGACGGCTCGACCCAAGTCCGGTCGGTCTGGATCCGGATCCGTTTTGCGAGGGGAGAGGACGCGTGGCCGCGAACGACCTTGCTCGTCGAGCTACACCGACGAGCGGTTCTCAAGGGCGAAGCACGAAGCGCGCAGGCGGTCCTGGGAAGCGAGCTCGGGCGGTTCGCCCTGGCAGAGGATCTGTTCGAGGTCACGGCCACCGAAGTGCGCTTCGACCGATTCACGAACCAGTGTGACCACGAGGACATCGCCATGTTGTTGTCTCGGGTCGGACATACTTGGCGGGCCCTGTCTTCTCAGGCCCCGAACGCCGTCCTCAGGCAGCAGGTCCTCCAGGGTCCCAACCCCAGCATCCGTGTCGCCGCTTTGTGCAGCCTCGTCTCGGACCCCCACACGGGCGACCATGCCCCGCTGCTTCGGCGTGCCCTCGCAGATCCTTCAGCCGAGGTTCGGCTCGAAGCTGCGCTCCGCATCGGGGACGAAGGCAACGAGGTCCTGTCGCGTCTGCTCAATTCAGACCACCACGTCGACCTTCGCATCCGCGCCTTCGTGGCCCTTACCCAACGTCAGCCGGCCCTGGTCGTAGAGTCCCTGGACGAGCTGACCCGCGACCGGTCGGACCGCCTGACCGACGCTGTCGTGCGCTGGGCCGCGGACAATGGACACATGGACCTTCTGAAGCGCGTGCTGGCCGACGAAAACGCGCCGACCGGCGCTCGCATCCAAGCGATCTCGGCCCTCGAACACCCATCCAACGAGCCGTTGTTCTATCCATGCCTCGAGCCATCGGTTGCTCCGGGGCTGGTCATCGCCGCTGCTGACGCGCTGGGGCGGATCGGTTCTGGACCGGCCAAGGCGAAGCTGGGGGGACTTCTCGTCAGAGGCGCACACCATCGCTCCGTGTGCTTGGCTGCGCGCGCCGCGCTCGAGTTGATCCAAGCCCGGACTACCGCTGACTCGGGGCGGCTGTCATTGGTGGACCCAAACGATCCAGAGGGCGCCTTGAGCCTGACGCCTGATTGCGGGAATGTCGGGGCTCGGCGCTCGGGCGCGTCGTCCTCTGACCCCCTCCATCCTCGACCTCGCTTCGCCGAGCCGCCCGAGCCCCCTGGTTCCTCCGGTCCGCCCTCGGGTGCCGCGGTGGTGACGTCGTTCCAAGGCGCGGGCTGAGTGCGCTGAGGCGCGCTCACGCCCCTTCCTTTTTCCCGCCGTTCACGAGGGAGGGGACGATGGAGGCGGCGAATATCAGCACGATGACCAAGACCGACACCGAAGCTGGAACATGGACGAAGTCGGCTAGCATCATCTTCAGCCCTGCGAAGCCGAGAACGCCTGCCAAGCCGTAGTGCAGATACGTAAAGCCAGAAAGGGCGTTCGCGAGGACGATGTAGAGGGACCGAAGGCCCAAGATGGCAAAAGCGTTCGAAGTGTAGACGATGAACGGGTCGCGGGCCACCGAAAAGGCGGCCGGAACCGAATCGATGGCAAAGACCACGTCGGTCAGCTCCAAGGCGGCGACGGCGATGAGGAGACGGGTCGGCCGTACGCGACCCTTCTCGAGGACCCAGAACTCGCGACCGTTGGTTCTGTCCGAGACTCGGAACCGTCGAAGCATCCATCGAACCACGGCGCTCTCATCCGACTGATTGGGGTCGTCTCGAAACGCCCGATAGGCGGCGAACAAGAGAAGAGCTCCAAACAGGTAGGCGACCCAATGGAACCTTTCGAGGGCTGCCGCGCCGGCCACGACGAACAAGAGCCGGAAGACGAGGGCCCCAAAGATCCCCCAGGACAAGACTTTGCGCTGGCCCGACTGCGGGATTCGAAGGCTGTTGAAAATGAGCAGGAAGACGAACAGGTTATCGACGCTGAGGCTCTTTTCAATCAGATACGCAGCCAGGTACGCCTGTGCACGGTCGAAACCGAAGTACGCCCAGACGACCCCACCAAACCCCAAGCCGACCGCTATCCAGACAACGCTCCACGCGATCGCGGCGCGCCGGCTGTCCGTGTGACCGCCGCGGTGCGCGAAGATGTCGATGGCCAGCATGACCAGAAGCCCGACTCCGAAGACTTCCCACAGCCATGGAGGTGCGCCCATCATGACGACCGCCTATCGATGATCCGCCCGTGCGAGGAAAAGCGGTTTGTGCTGGATTTGCATTCCGTCATCATCGAGCCACGCAATCTCTCGGAGACTCAGGGCGCTTGACACCCGACAAAAAAAGCCCCGACGGCGCGTACCGTCGGGGCCAGGAAAAAATTCCGGCAACGTCCTACTCTCCCACAGGATCGCTCCTGCAGTACCATCGGCGCTGTGGGGCTTAACTTCCGAGTTCGGGATGGGATCGGGTGTGACCCCCACGCAGTAGTCACCGGAAACTGGAACATGAAGACGAGGCGCTGCGCCCATCAGGGTCAGGCGACCAGCCCTGACCCCGACGAATAGAGTATGGTCAAGCCTCACGGGCGATTAGTACCGGTTAGCTCAATGGCTTACACCACTCACACACCCGGCCTATCAACGTCGTAGTCTCCGACTGCCCTTTAGGGAAAAATCCGGGACACCTTATCTCAGGGGGGGCTTCCCGCTTAGATGCTTTCAGCGGTTATCCTTTCCGTACTTAGCTACCCAGCTATGCCCTAACGACAACTGGTCCACCAGAGGTACGTCCTTTCCGGTCCTCTCGTACTAAGAAAAGCTCCCTTTCAAGTGTCCTACGGCCACAGAGGATAGGGACCGAACTGTCTCGCGACGTTCTGAACCCAGCTCGCGTGCCACTTTAATCGGCGAACAGCCGAACCCTTGGGACCTGCTTCAGCCCCAGGATGTGACGAGCCGACATCGAGGTGCCAAACCTCCCCGTCGATGTGAACTCTTG
>JBHJGZ010000005.1:0-206713 GCA_050331295.1 Myxococcota bacterium
CCCTCCCCGCCGTCGCACCCCCTCCCCCTGGTCCTCACCCCGAGGTGGCCCCCGCGGACCTGGTGGTATATGCTCCCCTCCCCCGGTCCGCCTGCGGGGCCCCCCCGGGTTCCGTTCCTTAAAATTGGCCCCCCCCCGAAGAGAGCCCCTTCGTCAACGAAGTCGCTTTTGACGAGGTCGATCCGTTTTCCACCGGCGGTTGGAGCGCGCCCTCGGTCCCGGCGAAGCCCTCCAACGGCCCGGCCGAGTCGCCCCACGCGTCGTCGACCAACGGGGTGCATCGAGGCTTTGACTTTCCCGAGAGCTTCGACGAGTCCGCCACCGATACGTTCCTCGTGTCAGAGGACGGCATTCGGAACAGCGCCCTCGAGCCGCCGCCTCCCATTTTCGAGGAGCCGGAACCTTCGGCTCCATCCATCCCCCCCGTCGACCCGAGCCTGGATGACGAACTCGAAGAAGCGGAATTCATGCTGCAGGCAGGCCTGCTATCGGATGCGCTCGAAATCCTCGAATCCATCCATACCCGCGCCCCCGACCACCCTCGCATCGACGAGCTGATGCATCGTGTCCGCGCCGAAATGGACGGCGCCGAAGCGGAATCCTCCGTTCGCCTCGAGGCCGCTCCGGAGTCGACCCAAAGGGTGGACGTCCCGAACGAGTCGATGGGACTCCATACCGCCGACCTCGCCGAGCGGGTCGAAGCCATGGTCGGCGAAGAGATGGGGGGTGAAATCGTCGAAGACGGGTTCGACCGAGGCCTGATGTACCGAGACCTCGGCCGGTACGAGGACGCCATTGCCGCCTTCAAGGAGGGGCTTCGAGATCCCGAACGTTCCCTCGCGAGCCTCGAGATGATCGGGCATTGTTTGCGCGACCGCGGCGAGATCAAGGCAGGGATCGAGTGTTTCAAGCTGGCGTTGAAGAAGGGTGCCGAAGGTCCAGCTGCCACGAACTTGAAATACGAGATCGCAGCTGCTTATGAGCTGGTCGAGGAGTTCGGCCGGGCTGTGCAATGGTACATCAGCTGCAGCGACGACGACCCGAGCCACCGGGATGTCGAAGGGCGGCTCCGGGTCCTTTCCAAACACGCAACGCCCCGATCGGGACCCCGTTCCTCCCGGAACAAGATCTCGTTCCTCTGAAGCTGATGGAGTATTTGGAGCATTTCGGCCTTCGCGCGGAGCCTTTCTCCAACGCGCCGGTGACCCGATTCTATTACGATTCGACGCAACACGGCCGCGCGTTGAAGCGACTGATGTATGCTGCGAAGCAGGCCAAAGGCCTCGCGGTCTTGAGCGGAGGCATCGGAGCCGGGAAGACGACGCTGGCGCGGCGACTGTTGGATGCCCTCTCCGACCGGGAATTCGAAGCCGCGCTCTTGGTCATCATCCATCGAGACGTGACCAGTGATTGGCTTCTGCGACGCATCGCCCTGCAGCTCGGGGTCGTCCAGCCATCGGTCGACAAGCTCACCCTCCTCTCCCAGCTCTACCGCCGGTTGCTCGACATTCACGAGCGCGGAAAGAAGGCGGTGGTCCTGGTTGACGAAGCGCAAATGCTGACCAGCCGAGAATTGATGGAAGAGTTACGAGGCCTGCTGAATCTGGAGGTCCCGGAGAGGAAACTCCTCTCCTTCATCCTGTTCGGACTTCCAGAAATCGAAAGCTGCCTTGCCATGGACCCGCCGTTGGCGCAGCGGGTCTCGATGCGGGTCCGACTCGAACCATTCGACAGCGGCTCCACCCATGCCTACATCCAACATCGACTTCAGGTCGCCGGCGCCACCCACCCGATCTTCGACGTTCGAGCCATCTCCGAGGTTCATCTCGCGTCCTCCGGAGTACCGCGAATCATCAACACCATCTGCGACAATGCCCTTCTGGAAGCCTCTCTGAACGACCACCGGAGCGTGGGTCCGGACATCGTGCGAGACGTGGCCGAGAACCTCGGATTGCTCACCATCGACGAAACCAAGCGAATCGTTCCAGAGCGCCCGCTTCCCCAACCGGCTCCTTCCCAGACACCGTTCAGAGACGCCTCGGAGGACCTCACGCCGCTTCCGACCTCTCAGACGCCCATGATGTGGCCTCTGGAAGAACCGATGGACGACGCGACCGCAGCCGCTTTGGAGGAGATCGACCGGGTTCTCGCTTCGCTTGGTAAGGTTTAACCCCAGGGACGAAGTCGGCCGTTCGCTTTACCCTCTTGTCCCGGTGCGTCCTTTGCTAGGCTGTTGGCGAAACCGGAAAGGAAGAAGGAGACAAAGCCATCAAGAACAGATTTCGAGCGAGAGTCGTACCGCAAGACAAGGTCCGTAGAAACGAAGAGATCCGCATCTCACCCCTTCGCGTCATTAACCAGGAAGGCCAACAGGTCGGCGTCATCGAGCGGGACGAAGCCTTGCGGATGGCCCAGGCCGCCGGCCTCGACCTGGTCGAAGTCCAAGCCGAAGTTCGACCTCCCCTGGTCAAGATCATGGACTACGGGAAGTACCGTTTCGAGCAATCCAAGCGGAAGAATGCCCAGAACAAGGCGAAGAAGAGCAACGACACCAAGGAGGTTCGGCTCGGGCGCTCCGTGAAGATCGACCAGCACGACGTAGCAATGCGACTCACGCAGGCGAGGAAGTTCCTTCTCGAAGGGCACAAAGTGATGTTCGTCCAGCGCTTCAAAGGAAGAGAAATGGCCCACCCGGACATCGGCTTGGACCGTCTCAATCGAATCGCGGAGGAGCTCAGCGACATCTCCTCTCTGCAGGCACCACCCAAGATGGCGGGTCGGCAAATGAACATGCTGCTGAACCCCGACCGGCGGAAGATCGACGCGTACAAGCGGAAGCATCCGGAACTGTTCAAGGACAAGGCCAAGGCCGACGACGACGACCAGAACGACGAGTCCACGTCTCCGCCGACGGAGTCCACAAAACATGCTTCGCCGCAGCCCGCGGGTGACGAGATGCGCACCGCCGGGTAAGCGGGCGCTCCATGAAGCGCGTTCTCACCGGCATCAAACCGACAGGCGTCCCCCACATCGGCAACGTGCTCGGGGCGATCGAGCCGGCCTTGGCGCTGAACGCCCATCCCGAACACGAAGGCTTTCTTTTCATCGCAGACCTTCATTCCCTCACGATTCGCCCGGATGCCGCTGACCTCCGGGACCAGACCCGCTCGGTGGCCGCCACGTGGCTCGCGCTGGGTCTGGACCCAGAGCAGGTGTGCTTCTATCGCCAGAGCCGAGTGCCGGAGGTGACCGAGCTCAGCTGGATACTCTCGTGTAGCCTACCGATGGGCCTGCTCAACCGTGCCCATTCCTTCAAGGATGCCCAAGCCAAGGGAGCGGGACTCGACGAAATCAATCACGGCATCTTCGCGTATCCGGTCTTGATGGCGGCGGACATCTTGGCGCTGGACAGCGATATCGTCCCGGTGGGCAAAGACCAAAAACAGCACCTCGAGATCACCCAAGAGGCCGCCCGAAAGTTCAATCTCCGGTATGGCGAGGTCCTGAAGTTGCCCGAAGCCCGCATCGACCCCAGCGTCATGACCATCCCCGGGGTCGACGGTCGGAAGATGAGCAAGACCTACGGCAACA
Source organism: Myxococcota bacterium (assembly GCA_050331295.1). GTDB lineage: Bacteria > Myxococcota > Kuafuiibacteriia > Kuafuiibacteriales > Kuafuiibacteriaceae > Kuafuiihalomonas. The sequence continues at coordinate 3,592 of JBHJGZ010000005.1, forward strand.
CCATCGTCCCCTTCGACGACGAAAAAACGCTCATGAAGAAGATCAAGGGCATCGCTACCGACAGCACCGAGTACGGGGCGCCTCTCGAAACCGACGGAGACATCCTCTTCCAGCTTCACGCACTCCTGGCCCCCGGCCCCACCACCGAGGCGCTGCGCGCTTCGTACGCCTCCGGCCGGAAGGATCCTCGAGGTCCGGACGAGCCCGCGAACTACTTCGGTTGGGGCGACGCCAAGAAAGCCGTCCACCGCACCATCGTCGAGCGGTTTTCGGCCGCACGAGAAGCGTATCACACCCTCATGGCGACGCCCGACCGCATCGATGCCCTCCTCGAACGAGGTGAGGGCCGAGCGCGATCGGAAGCCGCGAAGGTCCTCGCACGGGTCCGCCGGGCCATCGGCTTAACCCTGTGAAGCCGCGTGAGGGGGTCCAGAAATCCACGGGGTCACGGAACTTCGTAACGAGTCGCGTCGCGCCACGGACTCGTCTAACATCGCAAAGTCCGAGAGGAACCGACTCAGCATGGCCACGAAACCCAGCGGCGGTACCGAGACCATCACCGATACCCGGGAGCAAACCGCCAAGCCCCCGATGTACAAGGTGTTGTTCCACAACGACGACTACACCACCATGGAGTTCGTCGTGGAAACGCTGATGGTCGTGTTTCACCATGACGAGAGCTCGGCGACCCGCATCATGATGCACATTCACACGAATGGTGTGGGCGTAGCGGGTGTTTACACCCGAGAAGTGGCCGAGACCAAAGTGGCCCAGACCATCGCCCTCGCGCGGCGCAACGGTTACCCACTCGAGGTAACGATAGAACCGGTAGATTGACATGGAGTACAGCCAGGAGCTCAAAGACACCCTCGCCACGGCGTTCAACGAAGCGCTCCGCCGGCGTCACGAATACGTCACCCTCGAACACGTCCTGTTCGCGCTGGTCGATGACCCGAAGGTCAACAAGATCATCAAGGCCTGCGGCGGCGACCTGGACAAGCTTCGCCAGGACCTGGACGCCTTCTTCGAGGCCAACATGACGCCGCTTCCGGAGGGGGTGGAGCAAGACCCACAGCAGACCCTCGCGTTTCAGCGGGTCTTCCAGCGGGCGGTCATGCACGTGCAGTCCTCCGGAAAGACGGTGATGGATTCCTCGAATCTCTTCGTCGCCTTCTTCCGCGAGCACGATTCCTACGCCGTCTATCTGCTGCAAAAGCAGGGCATTTCGCGACTCGACGTGGTTCGCTACATCTCCCACGGGATCTCGAAGGTTCCATCCACCGACGGAGCCACCGGTGGGCAAGGCTTCGAGGACACGGCGGAGAGTCGAAGCCCCGAAGAGCAGCAGAAAAGCGCCCTCGAGTCCTTCGCGACGAACCTCAACGAGCAGGCCGCCGCCGGCCGTATCGACCCCCTCATCGGTCGGGACCAGGAAATCGAGCGAACGCTCCAGGTGTTGTGCCGACGGCGCAAAAACAATCCGATCTTCGTGGGCGAACCCGGCGTCGGAAAGACGGCGCTGGCCGAAGGCCTGGCCCTGCGAATTCACTCCGGAGACGTTCCCGAGCTCCTTCGGGATGCCGTGGTGTACGCCCTGGACATGGGCGCGCTCCTGGCCGGGACCAAGTTTCGGGGAGACTTCGAAGAGCGCCTGAAGGGTGTACTCAACGAGATCAAGCGCATGCCCAACGCCATCCTGTTCGTCGACGAGATCCACACCGTGGTCGGCGCCGGCGCCACGCAGGACGGCTCGTTGGATGCGGCCAACCTGATCAAGCCCGCGCTCCAGAACGGCGAGCTCCGCTGCATCGGTTCGACGACACACAAGGACTTCAAGAGCTCCATAGAGAAAGACCACGCACTGGCGCGCCGCTTCCAGAAGATCTCGGTCAAGGAGCCCTCGGTGGATGAGACGTTCGAGATCTTGAAGGGTTTGCGTTCCCGCTACGAGGAGCACCACGGTGTGAACTACACCGACGGCGCCCTTCGGAGCGCAGCCGAGCTCTCGTCGAAGCACATCAATGAGCGGTTTCTCCCCGACAAGGCCATCGACGTGATCGATGAAGCAGGCGCTGCGCAGCGCCTGATCCCGGAGAACCAGCGCAAAAAGAAGATCCGAACTGCCGAGATCGAGACGATCGTGGCCAAGATGGCGCAGATCCCACCGAAGAGCGTGACTGCGGACGACCGCAATTCCCTGGCCTCTTTGGAACAACAGCTCCGAATGGTGATCTTCGGGCAAGACGAGGCCATCGGCTCACTCTCCCAGGCCATCAAGCTCAACCGGTCCGGACTCGGGGCGCCGGAAAAGCCCGTCGGGTCATTCCTCTTCGCGGGCCCCACCGGGGTCGGCAAGACCGAGCTGGCGAAGCAGCTGGCCCGGATCATGGGTATCAATTTCGTGCGCTTCGACATGTCCGAGTACATGGAGCATCACACCATCTCACGTCTGATCGGTGCTCCTCCCGGCTACGTCGGATTCGACCAAGGAGGTTTGCTGACCGATGCGGTGCGCAAGACCCCCCACAGCGTCGTGCTCCTGGACGAGATCGAAAAGGCCCACCCGGACATCTACAACGTCCTGCTGCAGGTGATGGATCACGCCACCCTCACGGATAACAACGGGCGCAAGGCGGATTTCCGAAATGTCGTGCTCATCATGACCACGAACGCTGGAGCCTATGAGATGGAGCGGGGGAAGATCGGTTTCTCCAGGGACTCCGAATCATCGGATGCCAGCAAAGCGCTGGAGCGAGTATTCACGCCCGAGTTCCGGAACCGGCTCGATGCCACGATTCACTTCGCTCACCTGCCGGCGGAAGTCATCCTGATGGTCGTCGACAAGTTCGTGAACGAGCTCGACGTGGTCCTCGCCGAGAAGAAGGTGACCATCGACCTGACTCCAGACGCTCGGGATTGGCTGGCTCGCAAAGGGTACTCGCTGAAGTTCGGTGCGCGTCCGATGGCTCGTCTGATCCAGAACGAAATCAAGCGGCCGCTCGCAGACGAGATCCTGTTCGGTCGGTTGGTCCATGGAGGCCACGTCGATGTCGATGTCGATACGGCAACCGATCACTTGGTGATGGAGTACACGGACACCAACGACGGCGGCGGCAACGAGGCAGCAGAAAAAGAAGAGGAATCATCGCCGGTTTGACGGCGCCGCCGGTCAGAGGCCGAGGGATTGTAGCGCCGGATGGTCGAGCTGTCCGCCCGACAGGATGAGGGCGTACAGAACCGGCGGCGATAGCGGCGTCTCCCTGCCATTCACCACCACCAACGGCGTTCCTTTGATGTCGTAGCGACCTGCGTACGCGATATCGTCCATCAGTTTGCGTTGGGTCGCCTCGCCTTCCATGCACGTCTTCAGTTCGCGCGGCTCCAGTCCCACCACCTGCTGCACGAGTTCCGGAAGCGCATCGGGTGAGAGCTGGTTTTGGCGCTCCAGGACCTCACGCCGAAGGCCCGCGTGGCCTTCTCGACCCTCGGCGCAGATCAATGCCTTCGCGCCCGCACACCGAAAGGACGCCGCCTTGCCGCCCGTCCCCAGTTGTGGGTTACATCCCCCGTCCAACGGATAGTAGCGTGTTTCCATCGAGAACTCGGATGGCGAGAAACGCGTCTTGAGCTGATCCAAGAGTCCATTCAAATGTTTACAATGGACACATCCGACGTCGATGAAGTCGACGATGTGGACCGGGGCGTCCGCTGAGCCCCATCGATTCCGTATTTCGAATGAGCTGACATCCACTCGCGACGCTTTCGCATACTTCCTCAAGCCGTCGGCCAGGGCCTCCAAAGCAGGCGGCGGAAGATCCTCGAGGAACTGGCGCAAGCTGGGTGGCTCTGGAGGCGTCGCCTTTGCTCGAACCGCACCTTCCCGCTCCGCGGCACCGGCGGGTTGGGGGGAGCGACCCGCGACGGTCGGAAGTTCATAGTCGGTTTCAACCGGTGTTCGGAGTCCTGGGATCAGGACCACCAGGTAGGCCAGCAGCGTCGCCCCCGCGGCGAAGGCGCTCGACGACAGAAAGTGGCTCCACCAACCATCCGGCCTCGGAAGCGCCACTGTGAGTGTTGCGAAGCCGAACACCAGCGCGTAGGTCGTGAGACAGGTCAGGCACCAAGTTCCGGCCTGGGCGCTGAGGGCAAAGAAGCCAAGGCACGACGCGACCCCGGCGACGGCGGTGAGACGCAGTCCGGTGTAGAGCCAAGGTCGAGAACGCGCGGCGACGGATTGCGCCAGCGCCGAAAGCCCCCACACGAGCCCCAGGCCGGCCACCGGTACTCCAAAGACGCGATGGACCGTTTTGGCGGCCGGAAGTCCCCACACCACGGCGCAATCCAGCTTTTCCCCGATGGAACAAACCGTCGACTCACCGCGGAGCGAAGCCAGGAGCTCGAACCATTGGAAGACCGCCAGCGCCGCTACGAGCCCCGACAACGCGATCAAACCGCCGATGACGGAAGGTGACGCACTCGATCGAGACGCGGCGGGAGACGCGCCTTCCGAAACCGAGGACCGCTGGTTCTTTCGCTTCTTGCCCTTCGCCATGTCAGACTTTCCCAACAGGCGGGGATGACGAGAGAAAGTCAAAAAGGGCCCGTTGTTCCGATCCCCGAAATTCACGAGGATCAGACGGTGGGTGCGGATGGTTCGAAACCCGACGAAGCGGACGCAAAACAGGCCGGCTCCGCACGACCCCCGAATCCGGAGATCCCCAGAGACCTCAGCTCCGATCTGGAACTCGACATGGTGCCCACCGGCGGCTCGGAGAACGCGGACGCCGAGGAATGGGCCGAAGCGGACGTGCTGCATCAGACAGAGGTTCGCGATGACCCGCATCCGGGAACCCGACCCTCGGGCCCTCGAGAAGCCACTTCGCACGAGCCATTCCACCAGGCCTTGGGGTCGGCCTTGGACCATCTGTCCGAGGGTCTGCTGCTCGACTACGTTCCTCCAATTCACCCAGAACGCGGGCATCGTCCGGCGACGCCCTCGAATCAGGACCTTCCCTCTTTCGTCGCTCCTCCCAGCAGTCAGGACCTGAAGAACTTCCCGGGTCCGGACACGCTGCCGTTCAAGATGACGCCTCCGCCCCCGGTTCCGGAGGACAACGACCGCGGAGGCACACCCGATCTGGACGCGCCGCCCCGGATCCGGCCGGAGCTTCGAATTCCCCGCAAAGCCGCGCGGCATGCCCTGCCCGCTCCGGTTCCAGGACCAGACGTTCTCGGCATCGACCTCGGGACCACGAACTGCTGCGCGGCCGTGATCCAGGACGGTCAGGCTTTCGTCTTGGCCTCCAAGATCGGTCGAGCCACGACGCCCTCCGCCGTCTGCTTCGAACCCACGGGAGACGTTCTCGTGGGCCAGCGGGCCATCGAGCGCTCGTCAGTGGACCCGCTCCACACCGTGGTGGGCTCGAAGCGAATGATGGGTCGACCGTTCCACAGTCCCATCGTGCAGAGCATCCGAAGCCATTTCGCCTATCCCATCGTTCAAGGCGAAGAAGGCGAGGCGGCGGTAGACGTGGACGGAGAGATCGTGAGCCTCGAGGAAGTCGCCGCGTACCTCCTGCGGGACATCCGTGAGTCTGCTTCCCTGCAGCTGGGCCGTGAGGTCACGCGGGCGGTGATCACCTGTCCCGCGTTCTACGGGGAACGACAACGAGAGGCGGTTCGCACCGCCGGCGAGCTGGCCGGATTCAAGGTGGAACGGGTCCTCAGCGAGCCCACCGCCGCTGCGTTGAACTACGGCTACGGTCGTCATCTTCAAACCCGCCGGGTCGCGGTGTACGACCTGGGTGGCGGGACCTTCGACGTTTCCATCCTGGAAGTCGATGGAAGCGTGTACGAAGTCCTCGCAACCGGCGGCGACACCTTTCTCGGCGGCATCGACTTCGACGCCTGCATCGGAGAGATGATCGTGGACGCGATGGTGAGGGCCGGAACACCGGACCCCCGATACGATCCATCCGCCATCGCCAGAATCCTCCAACACGCCGAGGAGGCGAAGAAAGCCCTGACCGAGCGTCCTTCCACCATCGTCGAGCTTCGAAACCTCATGATCAGTGGACACCGTCCGGTTCACCTCTCGGTGCCGATTCGTCGGGATGAAGCGGACCAGAGGCTCGAACCCCTCATGGAACAAACGCGTCGCATCGTGCACGAAGTCTGCGAGCGGGCCCGCATCTCCCCCCAAGACGTCGACGACGTGCTGCTGGTCGGGGGCCAGACCCGCTACCCCGCGGTTCGCCAACTGGTCATGGAGATCTTCGGACGCGAACCCCGCACCAGCGTGCACCCGGAGGAGGCGGTGGCGCTCGGTGCCGCCCAATACGCCGCCAGTCTCGAAGCCATCGACAACGTGGTCCTCATCGATGCGCTGGCGATGCCCATCGGGGTCGGCCTTCCAGGCGGCCGATTCCTGAAACTGATCGAGCAGGACACCCGGCTGCCGGCCCGCGGCTCGTGTTTGTTGCCCACCGGAGAAGTGGACCAATCGGAAATGGAGGTCTGGTTCTTTCAGGGAGAGGCACAGCACGTCTCCGAGGCAGAGCCGTTGGGCACGCTGCACATCCGGGGCCTACCTCCACGACCGATCGGCGAGGTCACCGTCAAGGTGGATCTTCGGGTCACGGAAGAAAGCGTCCTGGAAGTGATGGCCACGGAATCCGCGACCGGTCGGATCTTCAACTCGCGCTTCGCAACCAAGTCGACCCCCGAACGCCTGCGGCGGCGACTCGGCCTGGTCCCCAAACCCGACCCCGCGCCTGCCGCCGGCCGAAAGGGTCAGCCCAAATCGGTTTGGAGGTGGCTGACGGGGCTCTTCAGGTAAACCTCGTCGGGTTTGGGGACTTCGCTCACCACGACAGGGACGACCGGTCCCCGGCCGGGGCGACGATGACGGCAGAGCCGGTATCGAAGACGGGTTGGACTTCACCGAACGGATTCGAACCCAAGCGGTACGTCAGGCTGACCACGATGCCGATGACGAAGAATCCGTCGACTCGCTCCGGATAGTCTCCCTCCACGTCATCGAGGTCGCGAAGCAAGGCCGTGGACAAGGCTTCGGGGAGGGGCGCGGAGGGGTCGGCCAAGTCCCCGAAGCCGACGAAGAAGCCGATGTCGGCGGCGAATCGTTCATCCAGACGACCGTCGGACGTTCGAACCAGCATCTGAGCCGGAAAGGAGATTTGGGGGCTGCACGTGGGGTTTTCGGGGTCCAGAATGTCATCCTCGGGCTCGAAGGCCACGCCGGCGTCGAACCGAACGTCGGCCTCCACCGTCACTGTGGTGGGATCACTGCCGTCGAAGTACTCGGCCTCCGCAGTGTAGCGCTCGGGCACCGCCGCCTCGAGTTCTGCGAGACGCGAGGGATCGGAAAGGAACGAGGTGGAAGTGGCCGGCATGGTGATGCCGACACAATCTTCTTCGGCCGTGGGTTCATCTCCGCAGGCCGCCATTGTCCAGACCGCCAGGCCCAACCAGAGCATTCGGTTCATCGCCGAGAAACAATCGAGTCTGCACCTTCGAAACAAGCCGTTAACACCCTGCGAAACGCCATCTTACCGAAACCGAGGCTGCGTGCCGACGAACCTCTTACGCGGCAGGCCGGGCTTTGGAGGCATCGATGCCGTGCCGCAGGGCGAGCTCGATCAGGTCAGGGGTCAGCGGCGCCTGCAATGCGGTGATCTGGCCGGATCCGGGATGACGAAAACCGACCTCATGGGCGTGAAGCGCTTGGCGAGGATGACCGACCGTCTCGATGAGGTCTCGGTCCGAGAACACCCCCTTCACCGCTTCCATGAAGAAAGCCTCCCCGCCCGCGTACAGCTTGTCGCCCAAGATCGGGTGTCCGAGGTGGGCGAGGTGCACTCGAATCTGATGCTGGCGGCCGGTATGGGGACGAGCCTCCACCAGCGTGGCATCGCGCCCCCGGGACAGAACGCGAATCTCCGTAAGGGCCTCGCCTCCGCCTGGCGCCACTTCCATCACCACGTTGGAGACGGTGTCGGCCAATCGAAGCGGCGCATCGATGGTCGTGGCGTCCACCGGGACGCGCCCCTGAACAACCGCCAGATAGCTTTTCTGAACCTTCCTCCGGGCGAATTGCCGCTTGAGGTCCGACGACGCTTCGAAGTCCCTGGCCATGAGAATGAGCCCGCTGGTCTCCTTGTCGATCCGGTGTGCGAGGTCGAGGTTGGGGTCTCCGGTTCGGTCCCGCATGATTCGGATGAGGGTCCGGTGGTACGCGGAAGCGGTGGGATGCACCACCAGGTCTCCCGGCTTGTTGACCGCCAACACACGCTCGTCTGAATGGATGATGGGGATGACGATGTCGTGCACCGGCCCTTCCACTAGAGCCCGTCGCATGAGGAACAGCTCATCGCCTTCCGCCACCTTCATGCTGGGGCGGAGGGTACTGGCACCCGGCACCTTGCGCACGCGTCCAGTCCGGACCAAACGGGCGGCCAAGCTTCGAGACATCCGAGGAATCCGCTTGGAAAGGAACACGTCGATCCGCTGGCCCCGTTCCCAGCGCTGCACCTCGAAGGCGATCTCGATCATTCGGGGTGCGTCGGACACCCTCAGATTCTGGCTCGGTGGGCGATGACCGCCAACGGCTTCCGGCTTCCCCGGAGCAACTCGAAAGCCTGATCCGAAAGATTCGCCCCGAAACAGGTTCGATACCCGGCCGCTTCGCCCGCCATCTGCACCGGTTGGGGCTGGTCCGTCTCGATGTGGACCCCCTCCACCAGGAAGTCGCGGATCTCGGGGCTCCGGAGCGTACCCCGCCACAGGGCGCCGAATTGCCGCAAGAGCCGAGCCGGAGGGGCCGTGGTGACCCGAACCTGAAAGCGATCGCGACGTCGCAGCGCGAACGGAAGAGCCCTCAGCCCGTAGCCGTAGAAGGGCGTCGTTCCCAAGCTGACCGCCCTCGCAATGCCTTCGAACAGCACGGCATCCGACTCCAGCGGCTGCTCCTCGTCGGTTTCGGGGTCCAGAAACGAGGAAGGTCCGACGGCCTTCACCTTGAAGCGAACGGGTCGTGCGGAGAGCTCGGTTGGAATCGTACGCATCAGGGCCGCCACGCCGTAACCGCCGGCCGACCGCATGACGAACCGAGCCAGCGGCTGTTTGGCCCGACCCAGCAGCTCCTCGTAGTCGTTGAGGACGCGCGCGTCGTAACCCACGCTCGCGAAGGGGAACAGAAAGCCGTCGTCATCGCGGATCAGTGAAAGTCGTTCGGTGGCCTCTCCACCTTCGTTCCAATGGAACAGGTCCTCGCGAACCTCCCCTGCCCCGGTCAGGCATCCCAACGCGTTGCCCGTTCCGAGCCGCAGGATCGCCAGTTTCGGCAGGGTCTCTGCGCCACGCTGGGCCCGAAGCAGATGGTTCATCGCGTGGGTCGCGGTGCCGTCCCCCCCGCCGACCGCCAGGATCTCATAGCCTCGGTCCAGCACCGTCTGACAGATCTCGAAGGCCTGCTTCAAATCTTGGGTGACGAACACGTCTTCCTTCGGAAAGCGCCGCTGCATCGACTCGATGAACGTTGGAGTGACCCGTTTGGCGTTCGCGTTCAGGAGGATCGCCATCGGTCGCGACCTGGGGCCGGCGACCTGCGTGACCGGTCGGGAAAGTCCTTCGAAAATACTGCTGGTCATGGCGGCTGATATCCTCCGAACGGTGCGGAGCAAGCGGCGCACCAACTCCACACGACGCAGTGTACCGCGGGAAAGAACCCCTGCGCGGCATCTTCCGCGTCTCGCATCTTTTTCGAGTGCGCAGAAGTTTTCGCAGCGGCGCGTCGCCGACGCACCAGGTCGCGTCTCCCAACCTCCTCAGGGCCTACACGGCTGGGGAGGCCCGAACTGTTTGCGGTCTTCGAAGCCGACTTCGTCGAGCCGCACGATGCCTTGGGGGAAGGCGACGCTGTGGAGCGCCCCTGCGCCGTACTCCAGCTCCACGTCGGCGGAGAGCTCGAAGGTGGTCCCCGAATCGACCACCGGACCGACCTCACCCAGCCGGAGCCATCGGGCGAAGACCACCGGCCGACAGTCGTCTGGGGCCTGCTCGACCTCGATCCGGCGTCGCGCGCCGGGCTCCATCACGAATTGCGCCAGCGGCTCGAAGTCCTCCGCGCAGTAGCGCTGGTCTGCCTCCGCCCCACAGTCGCTTTGCGCCTCTTCGCCGGGCAGGAGCAGCAGCAGCTCTGCCTGCTCTTCCAGGAGGCTGGTCAGCTCCAGCGTGTCGGAGCCGCAGGCGGCCATCATCGCCGCCGCGGCCACCCCGAGCCCTCCCGAGGTGCGCCTCCCCGCATGCTTCGTCACGTTACGCCTCCAGGACCGAAAAGTCGGTGGGCTCCCGGTCCTCACCGAAGTCCACGTCGATCTGGGCCAGCTGCAGACGTCCCGCCAAGTCCTCGTTGACGGCGTGCCACCGCGTATAGGCCTCCAGCACCCAAATCCCCGACTCCCGAGTGCCGTTGCCCGACCAACCGTTGCCTCCGAATGGAAGGTGGGCCTCCGCGCCAGAGGTCGTATTGTTGACGCTCGTCATGCCCGCCGTGATCCCGTTCTTGAACGCCAAAATGGCGCTGGGATCTCGAGTATATACCGCTGAGGACAGCCCGTACGGCGTACCGTTGGCCGCTGCCAGAGCCTCTTCGAAGCCATTCACCTCGATCACGTTGACGGTGGGCCCAAAGACCTCGGTTTGGGCCAGTGGGTCCTCGATCCGGACCCCTTCCCAGAGCGCAGGAAACACATAGTATCCCTTGCGCGGGTCGCCCACGAACCCGTCGGGCCGGTTGTCAGGACCGATCCGGCCCGCCGCGTCGAGGAGGTTTCGCGCATCGGTCCCCAACTGCATATCGAAGTGCTTCATGAACCGCTTATAGAAGCGGTCCGCGATCAGAGGCCCATAGAGGACCTCCTCCGACCGCGTGGGGTCCCCGATGCGGATGTTGCGCAACCGCTCCAGCAGGCGTCGCTTGAATTCGGTGGCGATCGGCCGGTCCAAGATGAGGTTCCCGAGGGACGTGCACCGCTGCCCTCCAGTCCCATAGCCCGCGAACAGGGCCCCTTCCACCGCCAGATCCAGATCGGCGTCGGCCATGACCACCATGGGATTCTTTCCGCCGAGTTCCAGCGATGGGACCTGGAGATTGCGGCCGCACACTTCTCCCACTCGTCGCCCGACCTCGGTCGAGCCCGTAAACGAGACCTTCTGAATCAGGCCCGCCTCCACCGCGTTCAGGACGCCGGCCCCGGCCTTGGGGCCGGTGCCAAACACCACGTTGACGACCCCCGCCGGCAGCCCCGCGTCGGACATGATGCGACTGAAGAGATACGCGATCACCGGCGCATCCTCCGAAGGCTTCCACACTACGGTATTCCCGCAGACCAGGGCCGGAATGATCTTCCAGGAGGGCACGGCGATTGGGAAATTGCCTGCGGTGATCATCGCGGCCACACCGATGGGCCTCCGGTACGTGAAGAGCTCCTTGTTCGGCATTTCGGAGTACACGGTTTGGCCATAGAGGCGGCGTCCCTCGGACTGAAAGAAGGCCGCCGTGTCGATGGCCTCCTGAACTTCTCCTCGGGCTTCACGCATGGTCTTCCCGATCTCCCGGCAGACAACCCGACTCAGTGTCTCTTTGTGTCTCCGGAGCAGCACGCCGACCCGACCGATGATCTCCCCCCGGACCGGAGCCGGGGTTTTGGACCATGTTTGAAATGCGGCTTGCGCCGCTTCGCAGGCCAACCTGACGTCGTCCGGATCGGAGTCGGGCATGGTGCCGACGAGGTCGTCCTCGTTACACGCAGAGCGGGCGTCGAGCCTGGCCCCAGAGCGGGAGCCACACCTTTCCCCGCCGATGACGTTCTGCAATTCGATGGTGGGAGGGAACGCGCCGGGCGCCCCGGTGGGTCCGTTGGGGCGGGTACTCAGTTGCGCCATGGACGGCGGCTATCAAAAGCGCACCGGACTGTCACGAAGCGTGGGCGGCACGTCCCAGAGGCCCTCGTCCACCGCGACGGCTGCGCGTGATGGCACGTTCGGACACCGGAGGGACATCGATGTCGTATGCCCGCATCTTGCGATACATGGTGGCGCGCCCGACACCGAGCAGCTCCGCCGCCCGGGAGACACATCCCCCCGCGTTATGAAGCGCGAATCGAAAGATCTCGGCTTCGTATACGTCGTAGGGCTGGACCCGTCCCTCGGCATCCAGGCTCGGCTGCCAGCCTCGGACCTCTTCAGAACACCGTGGCTCGGGCTTGGGTACCGGCTCCGTCGACCCCAGAGCCGGCATGTGCACCTCCGGTCGAGCGGTGAGGTCGAGATACAGCTCGCCTTCTTCGTTCACGCAAGCAGCGTTGCGAACGGTCGTGATGAGTTCGTCGAGGTTGTTCGGCCAGTCTCGGCCCACCAGTGCCTCGACGACCCGGCCATCGACCCGAACCGTTCGGGGATGCACCTTGGCTTCGATGGCGGACACGACGCGATGCACCAAGACCGGGATGTCCTCGCGACGTTCTCGCAAAGGCGGCATGTGCGCACAGCTCGACTCCAGGAGGCGAGCCAGTTCGGGTTGCAGGCGCCGGCTCCGCTCCTCCTGACCGAGATGATCGTGATTGGCGATGACCATGGGGGGCCACCGCACCGTGGCGAATCCTCGACTGGTCGAGAGGCCCTGGAGCAACTTGGTCAACCTCTCTTGACCGCTCGGTCCGAGGGCCACGAGGGATTCGATGAAGACGATGCCGCCCTTCGCGTCCGCGAAGGCACTGGTGCGTCGAGCGCTTCCGAACAGGCGCTCGTCCGCATCTTCGGACTGGACCCAAATGAAGGGGCCTTCGGCTCGGGGCCCGGCTCGATGGAAGAACTTGGCCACCGCCTCGAGACGAGAGCCCGCCTCTCCCACCAGGACCAAGCACTGTTCCGCCGGCGCGCGTCGGACCAGATCCTGAAGAAAGCGCTTCATGACCGGGCTTTCCGAAACCAAGACGTCGACTTCGAGGTCGCCTTCGAACGCCACTGGCCGGGGTCGAGCCCGTCCCTCGGAGAGGGCATCCTGCACCGCCAAGACCTCCTGAATGATGCTGACGAGGCGTTCGCCATCCACGGGCCGTTCCAGCACATCCACCGCACCCGCCTTCACCGCCGAAACCACCTCCGGAACCCGAGAGCTGCTGGTCACACCGATGACCTGGGGGGCATCAGGGCTTTGGGCAATGGTCTCGATCAGGTCGACGCCGGGCGCGGCCTTGAGATGGACATCCACCACCACGAACTCGGGGCGATGACGGATCACTGCGGCCAGGCCTGAGTCCGCCCCCTCCGCTTCGAATACGGTGTACCCACGCTCCGTGAGAAACCGGCTCGCGTTCCGCCGGAATGAGGCGTCTTCGTCGACGATCAAAATACTGCGCCGCATTGACCTCAGTTATCGGTCGGACCCGTACGAGCTTGAGACGGGTCATTCGGACGCACCGAAGCGCAAAATCCCTGAGAAGCACCTCGGTCGGGCCGCCGGGACGTCCCGGATCCCCGGTCATCCTCCCTTTCCGCCCGTGCGTCCGCTCCTTTCGAGACCGAACCGAGGGCACCCGTCTCTGATTGAGGCTCGGCGCGTCGGGGCACGTGACGGACCCTCGAGGTCCCGTCCGGAGTACCGATGAAGCCCTTACGGTAGCCAATGGCCGACGCCGAGCCTACGTTGCGCCCCCGTGGCTCGAAAGCCCAAGCCCTTCAATAACCCTTTCGCGGAGGCGGAAGCAGTCCTTCGGGGACGCCTCAAAGCGGAACGAAAGGCCCGCCGAAAGGCCCAGGCGGCCGAGGTCCTTTCGGCTTCGGCGGCTTCGCCGGCGGAGGAGCAGATCCGACGGGACGCATCGCCCGGCGGCTCGGAGGACGCGGCGTTGTTCCTGGACTCGATGTCCGATGTTCAGCCGTTGTCGGGGCGCCTCAGTTCGGTCCAGCCACAGCGGCCGCCCCCCCTCGCCGCCACCGAGATTCCGGTGTACGACGAGGATGCCGAAGCGTACGCCGAGCTCGCGAGCCTGGTGGACGGCAAGGCTCGGTTTGACATCTCCGATAGCGACGAATTTATCGAAGGATGCGTCGAAGGGTTGGACCGGCGGATCCTGCAAAAGCTTCGACGGGGAGAATTCGCGTTTCGCAGCCACCTCGACCTGCATGGGATGACGCGCCAGGATGCCCGGGAAGCAGTAGAACGTTTCTTGTGGCAAAAGCGGGAGGAGAAGCACCGGGCGGTCCTCATCGTCCATGGCCGCGGCCTGAACTCGAAGGACAACATCCCGGTGCTCAAGGAGGCGCTCCTCGGATGGCTTCAGAGAGGCCGAATCAGTCGCTGCGTATTGGCCTTCGCGACGGCGCGACCGCACGACGGAGGTGCGGGAGCGATGTACGTACTCCTCCGAAGATGATGGAGCGTCCGCGGTCGCTGGCGTGGGCGTTCGTGTGCGCCGGCGAAGGTGTGGCCGACGCCCTGCAGCAGCGCAACATGAAGATCCACTGGGTCTGCGCCCTGGCCGTGATGCTGGTGGGCAGCACCGTCCCATTCACCGGAGGCTGTCAGGCGGCTTTGATGGTGACCGCGGGCCTGGTCCTGGCGGCAGAAAGCTTCAACTGTGCGGTCGAGGCCGCGGTGGACTTGGCGACGCGTGAGTATCACCCCCTCGCCAAGCAGGCCAAAGATGCCTCCGCCGGTGCAGTCCTCGTTCTCGCCATCTTCGCGGCCAGCACCTTGGGGGTCGTTCTCTATAGTGAGTGGAACCTCATCGTTTGGCCGGACGCCTTCACCACCATTCGCTTCGGCGTGCCTCTGCTGGCGGTCACCGCGCTGGCCATGTGGGGCCGGCGATGGGTGATCGGTTTGGGCGCCGCGGCTGCGGTGCCCCTCCTCGGGGTGCTCGCCGGGGTCAGCCGACACCCCGTCTTCTTCGGTGGAGCCATCCTGATGGTGGTCTTGGGTCTCTTAGCTCGCCTCCGTGAGCTCCAGATTCGAGGCCGCGAGCATCAAGGCCGAGATTCCCAATAGAGCCGCGAATCCCGGCTCCAACCAGCCGACGGAAGCAAGTCCGCCCGCAATCGCCCCGGCCAGCACGCCCACGGAAACCCCTCGCCACCGTCCGACCAGGAGCGCTCGGCGTGCGGCTCGAATGCTGGCCGGCAGGCGGACCAAGCCGTCGTACACGATCCGCGGCTCCGCGGGCGGCGCCCCGGGCGGTTCAACCCACCGGGCACGACGGTACGGCTCCAGCACCTGAAGCGGCAGCGCCTCGTCCTCCTTGGCGGCACTCTCTCGCAACAGCGTCACGTCCGAGGCCTTGGGTGTCGGCCCCCGCTCAGGAAGATCCGCCACATCGGCCAGTCGGCGCCGGAGATCGGCATCGAGCCCCGGCGCCAAGCGGGCCGAGAGCCCCTGGCTGGCCTGCTTGACCTCGTCCCTTGCGCGCAACCTTATCCCCACGAGGCCCAGGAGCCCATCGCCCGACGTGGCCACCCCGACGATGCGCATTCGATTGTCGCTCAAGAACCGGAGCGATGCCGTATGGTCCTCGGGCACCGAGATCCCCGCATGGGCCTCGAGAGCGTCCAGCGGGCCGGCGAAGGTTCGCCTTCCTTCGACGGTCGCATAAAACACCCGCTCGATCTCCTTGGGTTCATGGGCCTCCGGTTGCGGGTGACCGCGATTCTCGAGCCATGCCCGAAGCGCCTGCCGTTCTGGCCCTTCGGACAGCGCCATCGCCCCTGCACACAAGATGACCAGCTCTTCCGGCCTCACGTTGGAAAGGCTCAAGGCTTCGATGTCCCCCGGTGCAGAGAGCAACATGGGATCAACGAACCATCGAGGCGCAGCGAGAATCCGGCCCAGGTCCCGGGTCCGCTGAAGCACCAGGCCCCCCAAGAGCACCACTTTCAGCCCCGCGATTCGAGCCCGGGCGGAAGCGACCAGCGGCAGACACGGAACCACCGCCAGTCCCACCGAGGCCGAAGCGAGGAGCTGCCGATCCCACGGAGCATCCATCATCACCCACGGCACCAGCCCGGCCGCGACCACCACGGCCAAAAGGACCATCACACCGAGACGGTCCCAGCGGTCCGCCAGCATCAACTCGAGACTCATTCGCTGGAACGCCTCGACGCGTCCTGCCTGGAAGGAACCGTCGTGGGGTGCCTTGACCTTGGCGGTCATTCCACGGGTGCGCGGCACCGTCCCGGCCAGAAGTACGCGCCCCGGCTCCACCGCCACCGGAGCCGCATGACCGTGGACCGCGGACACATCGGCGAATCCGGTGCCTTCGACCAGAACCACGTCCACTGGAATGGCTTGGTCGATTTCGAGATGCACCTTTTGCCCGACTTCCAGGGCATGGGCCGGGGTCGCTGCAACCCGACCGTCCCGACGCACGGCCGGCATGCGCGTGCGGGCCCCAACCCGAGGTTTGAGCCGCTGCCGTACCCCCTTACCCAGGACCAGCTGGCTCATCCCGTACAAGGCCGCACAGCCCCCCATGAGCTCCAGCACCCGCGGCAGGACCTGGTACGGCTTCGACGGAACTTCCCAGAGGGCGAGACCCGATACCGCCAGACCGATCCCCAGGACCACCGGCGTCCATCCGAGGCGCACGCCCAGGTCCCGTATCGGCCAGGCCAAGGCGCACGCCGCCGCCGCGGTCAGGCATAGAGCCAGAGCAATGGCCGACTCTTCGAAACGAGCTGCGTAAAGGCCAGGCCAGATCCGAAGCCCGGTCCCGAGGACCAAAACGGCGACCCCAACGAGGGCGCACGTCCAAGGCCCGAGCCAACCTCGTTCCGCGGACATGAACGGGTTGTAGCACGCTCATTCGCCGGCGGGGATCTCGGCGTAGACCCAGTAGCGTCCTGGGCCGAAGTCCAACTGGGTCCCGGGGCGCTCCAGAACACCGGGGGCCAGCGGGGTGACGTGGAAGGTGTGGAGCCAGCGCTTCAAAAGACTCCGGAACGGATCCAACATCTCGCCAAGGTCGCCGAAGTCCACCACCACGACTTTTCCGCCCGGAGCCACCTCTCTCAGTGCCTGATCCACTGCTCGGTCCGGGTCCTGAACCATCGAAAGACAATAGGAGAACAGCACACGGTCCGGCGGGGCCCCGAGCAGCTGCGCATAAGGCGTGTCCTCCGCGAACCCCTCGATGAGCGTGGCGTACGGACAACGCTTTCGGACCCGCCGAAGCATGGCCCGGGACGGCTCCACGCCACCCAGGGCCGCGAAAGGACGTGCGCGATGGATCTTTTCCAGGTTTCGGCCGGTTCCGGGACCGACCTCCACCAAACGGTTCCAAGGGCTTCGAAGCAACCGCTCCAGGGCGGGATCTCGTCCGAGGAGGTAGTACTTTCGAGAAAGGTCGTAAATGGGCCCGGCCCATCCATAGAACCCGTCGAGGAACTCGCGTTGGGCCTCTTTATCGAGAGGCGGCGTCGTCACCGGCAGTCCCCTCAGCCCGTGAGGCGATAGAAGTCGACCCGTCGGTAGAGCTTGGACCGGTCGAGCCGGGTGGCCTCGTCGGAGGCTGCATCCATCCGCACGAAGGCATGCTGGTATCCCGCCTTCTCCACCACCGATGATTCTTCCACGGAGCGCACCAGCATGATGGCGCCTTCCTTGCCGGTTCTCGTCACCTCATCCAGCAAGGAGCGCTGCGTGGCCGGCGACATCCAGTCCGGTGCGTCGCACAGGGTGAAGTGGGACCACGTGTTCGAACTGGCCTCCGCCAACACATCGAACAGATTACCCAAGTGATAGCGGACCGAAGTGGGCGCGCCGAAAGACCGCTCGTGCCGATCTCGCCGTAGATAAGGTGCTACCGCATCCGGGTTGTCATGGTCGAAACCTCCGGTCGTCACGTACCAGGCGATCCAGTTCGTCTCGAGATGGGTGTAGGCCAGCTTGTGGATCGTGGACCGAAAAGCTCCGACCAGTCCCTCGGCCGCCTCCTGAGCCACGTACTTGTTCGCCTGCTCGAAGTTGATGCCCAGTGCCAAGAGCTGAAGGGGTGACTGCAAAAAGGCTTTGACCAGGGGTCGCTCCAAGGCCGGCGTGATCCATTCGTCCACGGCGCGAATGCGGCCTTCGACAGGCTGCGTCATCACCCAACGCAACCAGTTCCCATCGATACCCGTTTGAGCTCGAAAAAAGCGCAGCATCCGGGCCGTCAGCCCCTCCTGGTACATCGACTTTTCAAACAGTCGATGATTGCGCTTCCAGTATTTTTGCATCCAGGGCGGAAGATACTGGGCGAGGCGGCGTACCGATTTTTCCGTCGACGGACTCCAGCCCCGGCCGAAGAAGTCATAGAACTCGCTGAACGAACGGATGCGCTGAGCCGCGGTCACCTTCAAGGCCGAAAGGGCCAAGTGGTGCCGATTTATGTCCACGGCATCGATCCGGGAGGGGCGCCGACACATGAGTCCGGCCAGGCCACAGCCAGCGGCGCTGATCGACAGCACGCTCGAGCCCTCGTCGACCTCCAGGAATCGCTCGTCGACCTCGGCGTCTTCCCAAAGAATGTTGTACACGAACAAGCGCGCAAACGCGTGTTGGAACGCCAAGTCTCTCAGCTGCATCATGGTCTTCTCCCGGTTCGCCCCTCGCGAGCCGCAATGACGGGGGTTGATGACGAACTTATGGAGCCGACGCAAGCCTTTTGGTCGAAAGGATACCCCACCTTCGGTGCGAAAAAGACCGGTTTACCCCTGAGAAATTTTGGTTTCACACGGGTTAACTAGATAAAATTTACCCGGATTTGCCCTCAACCGCCAAACTGTCGCTCCACCTGCTCCAAGAGATCCGGGATCTGCTGGCGGCACAGTCGGACTGCGGCGGTGGAGACGGCCCGCTCGACCGTCGGACGGGTCGCCATGGCGGACCCCCGGACCGTGGCGAACCGGCGCCCCCGTTCGATGTCCGTCAGCTGAATCACCAGCTCCGCCTGAACCACCTGATTTCCGTCCATCTGTTCGAGCTGCTGCGCCCGTACCACGGCCTCGATTGCGACATCCGTGGCTTCGTAGTCGTCCACCACATCGAAACCCCGGTCGACCAGCCCCTGCTGGAGACACGCGCGTACGGTGGACGCGGCCTCGCCGGTGACCTTCAGTCCGAAACGGAGCTGAAACTGGAGACCGTCCATCCGGCTCAAGATCTCGGGGACGCCGACTGAGCTGGGCATTCCGCTGCCCTCGATCACCATCAGGTCGCCGTTGTGGGTCGCCCGTCGGGCCGCTCGATTCAGCACGCTGCGAAGGATCCGGTAGCGGTCGAGGGGCCGGTCGAGCCCATTGAGCCGGTCCAGGTCGCTCCGGATGCCCTGGTCCAGCTGTTCGATCTGGTGTCGAAGCGCGGCCGAGGCTTGGGCTCGGTCGATGACCGCAAGCGAGTAGAGGTGACCGTCTGGATGTTGATACCGAGCCTGGATTTCGGAGAATCGTAGAAGCTTATCCGTGGAAACCAAGGAGTAGGAGGAGACCCGCTGGACCTCGACCCAGCTTTCTCCGGTCCTTCGCGCCACCGTGCGGTTGGCGCTGTCGAAGCTCTCCTGAACCGCCTGGACCTGCGCAACGAAGATCCGGGCGAGTTCGGCCCGTGCTGCACTGTCTGCCGCTTCACGCGTCGCACCGGACCCGACCCCGCACAGATAGACCCTACGGGCGCAAGCTCCGGACAGCCACGAGGGCGCGTCGCCCTCCGCTGCGTCGGAGCCGTCCCCTCCGCGTGCGGCACGCCGATTCTGTCGGGCCCGATCGAACGGACCGGTCACCGCCGCGCCGTCACGTGTCACATCGTCGCGACTCCGGCGGGCCAGCTCCGCTTCGAGATCCTCCATGACATTCGATTCGTGGGTGCCTAGCCATTCCCGCACCATGGAAGGAAGACGGGCTTGTGCCGCCTGGATCCGCTCGGAACGGCGGAGGTCCAGAGTCACCAACGCGTACCAAGTGTTGCGGTCCGCATCGAACCAGTACTCCTCGACCTCGCTTCCGTTCAAAAGAGAAGCAGAGAAGGTCTTGATCGCTTGTTGGACATCTTGGGATTCATCGCTCCCGGCGTCGACCGCGCCCGAAGTGGAAGCTTGGTAGTCGCGCAGGAGTGAAACCGAGTACACCTCCAGGATTCGGCTGATCTCGGCCCGGCCTCGGTTGCCCGCCGTCGCTCGGGCCAGGCTGCTGTTGTGGACTCCCGAGACGGATCCGAGACCGCGGATCACGCCGTCTTCCAGGCCGCTCCCTTCGAGAACCCAGTCGGGCGCGCCGGAGCCGACCCGCTGCACGCCCGTGGTGGCGCAAGCGGTCATCGCGAGGGCGAGGACGTGGACCCGCATGAACGCCTTCATTTCATATCATTTCGCGCGAGAACGCTTGGAATGAAGCGGAGTGATCGCCTTCATTGCAGGCTTCGATAATTGAGGATTCGCCGCTCCCCGGGTCGGACCCGGACCGTGATCGGAGCGGCGGACGACACCACGCCCCCATTGCGCCCCACGTACTGAACGTCGACCCGATGGGACCCGGGCGGTACCCACAGACGGGTAGCGCCGAACTCCGCCGGCAGTGTGGTCCACGCCCGGAGATCCGCGGCTTCCACCGCGGCCCCAGCGATGCTGCCGAATAGCCCTACCAGGGTGCCCGCGAGTCTCCGCTCGTCGGACGCATCACGGCCCCCACCGACCGCACGCTTGAGACCGGCCACCGCCGCGTACTTGATGGCCGCCCGGGCGATGGTGCGGGCCTTGATGCCCGGCAGCTGGGCCTCGAACTGGGCGCTGGCGATGCGGTCGACCGGCTCCAGAGTCTGCGTGGCTCCGGTACGAGGGCCCACCGCCACTTCTGCCCGCGCAACCCGATGAGGGACCGGCACGAAGCTGGGAAACGCCAGACGGGTTACCTGGCCTCCGGGAAGCGGCGCCGTGAACGTTTTCTCGACCTTGTACGGGGCCTCGCCGTTGCCGTGGATCACGATGATCTCCGCCCACCCTTGCTGGAGAAGTTGCAGCGTTTGGCCGTCGGCCCGACCGCGGAGCTGTGCGGCCACGTCGCTCCGGTTTCCCAGCACCGCCGAGCGGAGCAGGTCTTCGGCCAAGAACGCCGGCGCCGCGGTCCCGAAGCGGGTCGAGTATTGCTTCTGGTAGGCCTCTTCGGCCGCTCTATAGGCCAAGAACGCATCGGCGTAGCTGCCTTCGATCTCGTAGAAGACGCC
Organism: Myxococcota bacterium; assembly: GCA_050331295.1. Taxonomy (GTDB): domain Bacteria; phylum Myxococcota; class Kuafuiibacteriia; order Kuafuiibacteriales; family Kuafuiibacteriaceae; genus Kuafuiihalomonas. Next base: position 24,860 of record JBHJGZ010000005.1, read on the forward strand.
GATCAGCCAGAGCATGAACGCGTCCTGAACGTATACGGTTCCGAGTCCGCCTTCCTTCTCGTACGCGATCTTCATCCGCTGAAGCTCTTGGTCCGCCCGTCGGGCCTCGACGAGGGCATCCTGGACCTTGCCCAGCTGGACCTGGTTCAACGCGGTGTAGAAGTAGACGAGGACGCGCTCGAAATCCTCTCCCGCGTACGTCTTGGCGGCATCACTGACGATGAATCGAGCGACCTCTTCAGAGACCGACTTCGTCCAGAGCTCGCGCATGGTCTCTTCGGCCGAGACCAGGCTATCCATGGACGCGGCGTATTCTCCCGCGTAGTGCTGAAGCGTGCCGAGATTCAGCCAATACGCGACGCGGTCCCGCTCTTGATATACCGCTCCCCGTGAGGCTTTCAGCTTCTCGATGGCCGCCCGATAGTCACCCCGAACGATGTCCGGACGCATGTCCTGGTACTGCTGGACGATGGCGGTTTGGCTCGCACAGCCGACGAGGAGCCCGAAGAAGATGGCGGCCGCGCGTCCGCGCATTTTCGCTACCAGCGCGCGCTGGCTTGCTCGATGACCTTTCGGATCTTTTCTTCGCCGATCCAAACCTTCTCTTGGGTCTCCGTATCGACCAGCTCCATGTTGACCAAGTAGGCTCGGACCCGCCGTCCGCCGCCGTCACTTTCGTTTTGTGAATTGATGACGGTCTGAAGGGTGAAGTCCGAACCGAGCTCGTTGCGCTGGCTCTTGGCCGTGGCGTCCGAAGCGTGTTCGGCCTGGCGGTCCCGCTCATTGACGTTGATGTCTTCCTGGCCCGACGCGGCGACCACCCGCACCCTTCCGCTGTTCAACAGAAAGCGCTCCACCTGCTTGGCGAAAAACTGGGTGTTCACGTTCCGGTCGTCGGTTCGCTTGATGACGCCCGCAAGTTTGACCACCGGTCGACGACCATTGTTCTCTTCCTGGAAGTCGTTGACCCATCGGCTGCTGACGAGGTCGGAGATGATGGTCTTCGCCACGAGCTCCGCATCGATGTCGTTCCAGTAGCCCGAGAGATCGCCTCCCTCGGTGGCTCCGGAAGCGGTTCGGGTCACCTTGGTCTGTCCCGAACACGCTGCGAGACCGACGATGCCGCCTCCCACAACCGGGACACATAGAGCCAGAATCGAAGTTCGCATGAAGGTCATCGTCATCGTTTGGTCCTTTCGGATGGCCGGCGAGGTAACACAGCCGAGCCGACCTCGCCACGCCGACTCCTACCAAAGCTCCAGGCCGGGCGGATTTCGCGACTGCGTGCCGCTCTTGCGCTGAATGTTTCGCTTGGCGTCTTCCATCAGGTCCTCGAGCTCCTGGACCTCTCGGCTCCGAGCCTCGAGGAAGGCGTCCCACCCGAAGGGTCGCGACGGGGTGAGCTGTTTTGACGGGGCCGGGGGTAACGGCTTCTGAGGAGCGTCCTGCATCGCGCGGGCACGATCCTGAAAATCCGGATCTTCGGCCACATCGACCATCGGTGGCAGCTCCTCGGGAGGCTCCGCTTCCCCTCCGGCCGGACTCGCTTCCCTTCGAGACGCATAGCGGAGGCGCAAGTGCCCTCGCTCCTCCAGCCAGCGCTTCGCCACCGACGACTTGAGGCTGAAATTCACGTCGGTGATGACATTGCCATTCGGGCCTTTGCGGCTGATTGAACTGTTGATCCCCACCACGTGGCCGTAGGCATCGATCAAGGGTCCTCCCGAGTTCCCTCGGTTGACCGAGGCTTCGGTCTGGAAGACGTCCTTGCCCTCCACGCCTCCGAAGTCGGCGACCACTGAGGAAATCGTTCCGGTCGTCAAGGTCCACAGACCTCCGGTTTCCGGATGGCCCAACGCGACGACCGGCTCTCCGATGTGAACGTCGCCTGGATCGGCCAATCGAAGCGCCTTCAGACCGGGCGTTGCCTCCTGGATGCGCAGGAGCGCGATGTCCAGGTCTCGGTCGAGATCCACCAACTTCACCGGCAGTCGCCGCCGCAGGTCGCGACTGCTCGATCCGGTGAGCTGGTCTGGCTTCAGATAGACGTATAGTCGCGGATAAGGCCGGCCGTCGATCGCCACCACGTGCGCGTTGGTCAAAACCAGACCTTCATCGTCTACGATGAAGCCGCTGCCGGCACTGGCTTTCCCGGTGCCGTGGCTCGCGAAGACCAAGACCACGCTGTCGGCATGATCTCGATAGAGCTCGCGAGGAGTCTTGGGCCGGGGCAAATCCGCCGGAGCCGCCCATACGGCGGTTGAAACAAGCACGCCCCACAACGGAAGCCGCATCAATCTGTGAGCTTTCACCGTGACGATCCGACGGCGTCTAAGGCCGCTTATTCTCTTCTTGCTCCAGGTCTTCGAAAGTGCGCTCGGCCTGTTCCCGGATCTGAGCCCGAACCCGAGCACTCAGCTCACGCGCCCGCTCGATCTGTCCGAGAAAACCTTCCACGTCCAATCGAGCCAGGCTGTAGATGGTTCCATCCGTCGGATGGATCCAGTGATCCACGACCTCGACCCCATTCAGCGTGTTGGCGGAGAAGGTCTTGATCGCTTGCTGGACGTCCTGCTCCTCCGCCGACGCCGTGAAGTCTCCCGCCGTGGTCGAGCCCGCGTAGTCCTTCATCAATGACGCCGAGTAGATCTCGAAGAGCTTCGATATTTCTGCCCGGGCCCGGTTGTCGGCGGTCGACCGGGCGAGGGAATCGTTGCGGATGCCGGTCGCAGACCCCACACCGTAGAACACCCGTTGGTCGTCGCTGAAAGCGCCCGAGCCCTGATTCACCCACTTCGGATATTCCACCACCGGTCCGTGTGGGGTCAGCTGCCCTTCGGTGGTCTCGTTCATCTGATTTTGGGCGCCACAGCCAGCTAGCCACAGCGCGGCCATGCCAAGACCCGTAATGACCTCGATGCGGTTCATGTGCCGTGCAGTCATGCCACGAAAGCCGGCTGCACGCGAAGGCTCGGAAAGATTGCTGCGGCGGTCACACCGCGTCGGGAGTCCCTGAGCGGGCCTACTCGGCGTCCGAGGCGTCCCCCTCCGACTCCGCCTCGAAGTCGTAGTCGACGAACTCGATGAACGCCATGGGGGCCGCATCCCCGTTGCGCGGCGCCAACTTGATGACCCGCGTATAGCCGCCGGGCCGATCCTTGAAGCGCTCCGCCAGGTTGGAAAAGAGCGCGTCCACGACTTGGGCCTGACGAAGTGGACCGTCCCCGGCGGGGCGCCGATGCTTGCCCGGTCCGCCCAGGAGGCCGAACGCCTGCCGACGTGCACTGTCGTCGCCCTTCTTGCCCATGGTCACCAAACGTTCCGCTACTCGACGGAGCTCTTTCGCCTTGGGCTCGGTGGTCCGGATTCGACCGTTTTCCACCAGAGCCATGGCAAGATTGGCGAACATCGCCTTACGATGGCTGCTGGTGCGGCTGAACTTTCGAAATGCTTTCCGGTGACGCACGGACTCCTCCTACTTCTTGAGTTCCTTCGGCGGCCAGTTGTCGAGCTTCATGCCCAGCGAAAGGCCCATCTCGGCCAAGATCTCTTTGATCTCCTTGAGAGACTTCCGGCCGAAGTTCTTGGTCTTCAACATCTCGCTCTCCGTCTTCTGAACGAGGTCGCCGATGTATTTGATGTTGGCGTTGGCCAAACAGTTCGCCGACCGGACCGACAGTTCGAGTTCGTCGACGGTCCGGAGGAGGTTCTCGTTGAACTTCTCTTCCGGCTGCGGCTCGACGATGATTTCGGGCTCTTGATCCTCCTCGAAGTTGATGAAGATGGAGAGCTGGTCTTTGATGATCTTGGCGGCGAACGCCACCGCGTCTTCCGGGACCACCGATCCGTCAGTCCAAACCTCGAGCGTCAGCTTGTCGTAGTCGGTCCGCTGCCCCACCCGGGCGTTGGTGACGTGATAATTGACCTTTTTGACGGGGGAGAAGATCGCGTCGATGGGAATCGCATCGATCGGCATGTTCGGGGTCTTGTTCCCCTCCGCCTGCACGTACCCGCGGCCCTTGCGGCACGTCATCTCGACCTTGAGATGGCCGTCTTCACCGACGGTGGCGATGACCAGATCTTGGTTGATGATGGTGACACCATCGGACGTCTCGATGTCCGATGCGTGCACGATGCAGGGCCCCTTGCGGTCTATCCGCAGCGTGCGCTGTTCGTGGGTATCCATCTTGATGAGGACGTCCTTCACGTTCAAGATGATGTCGGCGACATCCTCGGTGATGCCCGGCAACGACGTGAACTCGTGCAAGGCACCGTCGATTCGGACGGACGTGACCGCGGCGCCTTGGAGCGAACTCAGCAGCACCCGCCGAAGTGAGTTGCCCACGGTGATCCCGAAGCCGCGTTCGAGCGGCTCTGCCACGAAACGACCGAACGTGTTCGTAGTCGCCTCTCGGTCGATGGTCAGACGCTTGGGCTTGATCAGGTCTCGCCAATTTCTGTGAATGTCTCGCTGCATGCTTTTCCTCTCGCCACCTCGCGCCCGAGTTTACCCGAGCGCACCACTGCGAGTTTCGAGTTAGACGCGACGCCGTTTCGGAGGCCGGCAACCGTTGTGGGGAAGCGGCGTCACATCCTCCACCAGGGTCACCTTGAGCCCAGCCGCCGCCACCGCCCTCAACGCGGCTTCACGACCGGAGCCGGGGCCCTTGACCAGAACGACGGCGCTCCGCATCCCGTGATCCATGGCCTGTCTGGCGGCCTCGTCGGCCGCGACCTGGGCCGCGAATGGGGTGCTTTTTCGGGAACCCTTGAACCCCTTGGCCCCGGCCGAAGACCACGCCACGACGTTCCCCGCCATGTCGGTGAACGTGACGAGGGTGTTGTTGAACGTCGCCTGGATGTGGACCACTCCGTTCGGAATGTTCTTTTTGGCCTTCTTCTTTTGGCCGCCCTTCGGATTTGCCATCGAGTCCTACTTCTTCTTGATGCCGCCCTTACGGGGACCTTTGCGGGTGCGCGCGTTCGTGTGGGTGCGCTGACCTCGCACCGGGAGACCCCGGCGGTGTCGGATCCCACGAAAGCATCCCAAGTCCATCAGACGCTTGATGTTCATCGAGATGTCTCGACGAAGATCACCCTCTACACGGTAATCCTGGTCCAGGATGGCGCGAATCCGTGCCAGTTGGTCTTCGTTGACGGCATCGGTTCGGACCGCTGGGTCCACGTCTGCCTTCGTCAGGACCTCTTGCGCCGTCGCCTTGCCTACGCCGTAGATGTAGGTCATGGCGATGCCGATCTTTTTGTTCTTCGGAAGGTCTACGCCTGCGATACGTGCCATTCTAAGTTCTCGCTCCCTCTGACCTTCAGCCCTGCCGTTGCTTGTGGCTCGGGTTGTCCTTACAGATCACCCGTACCACTCCTTTTCGCCGCACGATCTTGCAGCTGGAGCACATTATCTTCACCGAAGTGCGGACCTTCATCTCGTATTCCTATCGTCGAAGACCGGCGGGCCTACCACAAAGCCCAAGAGTCTCCAAATTCTTTTGCGCTCAACGCGATTCAACTTTCGAACGCCCCTCATCCCGCATCTGAAAGAGCCGCAAGGATGGCTTTCGTGACCTCGGCCGGGCTCTGGTCTCCATCCACTCGGCGCAGGACCCCTGCCTCTTGGTAGAAGGGAATGACCGCTGCCGTAGCCTCTTCGAAAGCGTCGAGGCGGACCTGGACCTTCGCCTCGGTATCGTCCTCTCGTTGCGTAATGGTGTCACATGCTCCGCATGTCGTACAAACCCCGTCTTCGGGCGGCGGAGCGTACTCGAGGTGGTATACGGTTCCGCAGTTCGTACAGGAGCGGCGGCCGGTGATGCGATGGACGATCCGTTCGCGGGGGACATCGATGGCGACGACCCGGCTCAGCGGCCGGCCGGCGTCCGACAGCATGTGATCCAGCGCCTCAGCCTGGGGCACCGTCCGAGGGAACCCGTCCAAGATGAAGCCTCGGGACGCATCGTCATCAGCGAGTCGGCTTCGTATCAGCTCCACGATCAGATGGTCGGGGACGAGCTCCCCTTTTTCCATGTAGCCTTTGGCCTGCATGCCCAACTCGGTGCCCCGCCGCACCGCCGACCGCAGGATGTCCCCGGTCGAAATCTGAGGCACGCCGTACCGCTCCTCGAGTTTCTTGGCCTGAGTCCCTTTTCCAGACCCAGGGGCGCCCACCAAGACGAGATTCATGCCGCTCATGCCAACGACCTCCTGCTGCGTATCGACGTCCCGCTCTCGTAAATACCCTCATAGCTTCGCGTGATGAGATGGGACTCGATCTGGTTGACCGTATCCAAGGCCACGCCCACCACGATGAGGAGTGCCGTTCCCCCAAAATAGAACGGCAAGTTGTTGTACACGACCAAAAGGGCGTTCGGGAGCACACACACCGCCGCCAAGTACATCGATGCGCCCGCCGTCAGACGCGTGAGGACGCGTTCGATGTATTCGGCGGTCTTCTGGCCTGGGCGGATGCCCGGTATGTACCCACCAAATTTCTTGAGGTTGTCTGCAACATCGACCGGATTGAATATGACCGATGTGTAGAAAAAGGTAAAAAAGACTATGAGTACCGTATATATAATATTGTAGCCCCATTCCGTGGGACTGAGAGCACCCTGAAGCTGCTGCATGATGCTGGAGTCGGGAAAAAATTGAACCACCGTGGCCGGAAACAACAGCAACGATGACGCAAAAATAGGTGGAATCACGTTGGCCGTGTTCACTTTCAGAGGCAGATGGGTCGATTGCCCACCCACAACCTTACGCCCCACCACTCGCTTGTTGTAGAGCACCGGAATGCGTCGTTGTCCTCGTTCCACGAAGACGACGAAGGCCACCGCGGCCACGACCACCGCAGAAATCACCATCAGCTGCACGGGCGTCAGGATCTCCTGCTGGACCATCTGGGTGGTCCGATAAAGCCCCTGCGGCAAACCGGCGATGATTCCCGCAAAGATGATGAGCGACATTCCATTCCCGATGCCCCGCTCAGTGATTTGTTCCCCGAGCCACATGATGAAAGCGGTCCCGGCGGTGAGCGACAAGACGGTGAGCACCGTGAAGCCGATACCTGGCGACAAGACGACGCTCTGACCGTTGAGGTTCAATCCTTCCAGGTTAGTGGCGATCACCGTTCCTTGAACCGCCGAGAGGACGATGGTGAGATAACGAGTGTACTGCGTAATCTTCTTTCGACCTTGTTCACCTTCTTTGGAAAGCCTTTCCAGGCTTGGAATCACCACAGTCAGTAACTGAAGAATGATGCTGCTGGAGATGTACGGCATGATGCCCAGTGAAAAGACGGAGGCCTGCTCCCACGCACCACCGACGAAAAGATTGAACATCCCGAAGAGCGTTCCCGACTGCTGCTGGATCACCTGCTGCATGAGCCCACGATCCACGCCCGGAACGGTGATGAAGATACCGAGGCGATAGACCGCCAACATCGCCAGCGTAAAGAGAAGTCGCTGCCGGAGCTCTGGAACCTTGGTAATGTTGGCGAAAGATGACGTCATGGTGGTCTCCTGATGTACGCAGCGAGGACTAGGATTCCGAAGATGCCCCAGAACCCTTCCCGGCACGACGGTCTTTTCGGCTCTCCCGCTTCCATTTCGGGCGGTCCGGCACCAGCTCTACGGTCCCCCCCGCATTCTCCACCAGGGTTTTCGCGCCGGCGGAGATGCGATGAACGTGAAGCCGGAGCTTCCGCTCCAGGGTTCCGTTGCCGATCACCTTGACGCCATCGCACCGGCCATCCACCAGACCCGACGCCCGCAGGACTGCTTCATCCACCAAGGCACCGTCCTCGAAGCGATTGAGGTGAATCAGGCGGACCTCGGCGAACACCTTTGCAAACGGGTTGTGGAAGCCTCGCTTTGGTTGCCGACGATAGATGGGCATCTGGCCACCCTCGAAGCCGGCCCGAACGCCGCCGGACTTCCGGGCTTTCTGGCCCTTCATGCCCCGACCGGCCGTCTTCCCGTTTCCGGATCCGATGCCGCGGCCCTTGTGCTTGCGCCGCTTGTTGGCGCCTGCTGGGGGGCTCAGTCGACTGAGCTCGTTGCTCATGATGCGCTCCCTTCATTTTCGGCGGCTTCCGAGCGGCCCTTCGCCGATGCAGTCGCCTTCGAGACGTTCGCGGCCTCGGTGCCGTGCGTAGACCCCTGCCGCTGGGCCCGGAGTCGCGCCGAGTCACGCAACGCATCGTCTCCCTCGAATCGCTCCACTTCGATCATGTGCTGGACCTTCATCACCATTCCCCGGATCGGGACGGTGTCCTGAAGAATCTTGGTCTGGTGCCGCTTGCGCAGCCCGAGCCCCTGAAGCGTCCGCTTCTGGGTTTCGGTGCACTTGCTCAGTCCCCGCACCAGGGTCACTTTGATGAGGCTCGCCATCGTCTTCTCCCTCCGTCCGTCACCCCGACTCAGTTGCTGAGGCCGGTCGGCACCTGAATCTTGAGGCGCGTGGGTTCCAGCTCTTCGGAAGATACGCCACGGCGCTCCGACTGCTCCTTCGAAGTGCTGAGGGTGCGCAGAGCGGTCACCGCTGCATTCACCACGTTGTGTTTGTTGTTGGTCCCGAGACACTTCGTCAGCACGTCCCGAACGCCTGCCGACTCCAACACCGCGCGCACCGGCCCTCCGGCGATGACGCCGGTACCGGGCCGAGCCGGACGCAACACCACCACTCCGGCGCCGAAGCGACCGATGATCTCGTGGGGAATGGTACGGCCCACGAGGGGGACCCGGAACAGGCTCTTCTCGGCCTGATCCTTTCCTTTACGGATGGCCTCCGGCACCTCGTTGGCCTTCCCGAGGCCCACTCCGACGTGCCCCTCGCCGTCTCCGACCACCACCAGGGCGGAGAAGCTGAAGCGCCGGCCGCCCTTCACCACCTTCGCAACGCGGTTGATGTGGATCACCCGATCAACCAGCTCCAGCTCCCGGGGATTGATTATTTCTCTACGCGGCATCGTTTCGTCTTTCGTTCATTGTTCGATCGCCTCGGAGATCAAAACTCGAGGCCTCCATCCCGGGCGCCTTTGGCGAGGGCGGCTATCCGACCGTGGAACGGCCAACCCTTACGGTCGAAGACGCATTGGGTCACGCCGATGGCTTTCGCCCTCTCGGCCAGGGCCTGTCCCACCTTTTCCGCCGCCTCGCTTTTCTTCAGATCTTGGGCGATCTCGCGAGATTCCTTGGTGACCGTGGATGCGGACACCAGAGTTCGACCGGTCCGGTCGTCCACGAGCTGGGCGTAGATGTGTTTGCTGCTGCGAAACACCGCCAGCCTGGGAAGCTCCGCAGTTCCCGAAACCCGCCGCCGGATCCGCATGGCCCGACGCAACCGCCGTCGAGCATTATCATCTTTGACCTTCCTGAGCATGTCCGACTCCCGGTTCTACTTGGAACCCGTCTTCCCTTCTTTGCGTCGAATGCGCTCGCCCGCGTACTTGATGCCTTTGCCTTTGTAGGGCTCACAGGGGCGCACGCCCCGGATCCTCGCCGCCATCGCACCGACCAATTCCTTGTCGGCTGACTCCAGGTGAACCGTGACCTGCTTGTCGACCTTGCACGTCAGTTCCTTGGGAATCTCGAAGTTCACGTCGTGCGACAAACCGACCTGCAGGTTGAGGATGTTCCCCTTCAGCTCGGCTCGATACCCCACGCCGGTGATCTCGAGCGTCTTCGCGAACGGCTGATGGACACCCACCACCATGTTCTCGAGGACCGTACGACTCATGCCGTGCATCGAACGAGACCGACGGTCCTCGCCCTTCCGCAGGACACTCGCGTTTCCGTCTTCCAGTTTGATTTCGACCTCGCGGGGAAAGTCCCGCTCGAGGGTCGCCTTGGGCCCCTTCACGACCACGTGGTGACCGTCGACTTTGACGTCCACGCCTTTGGGTACCGTGATGGGCTTCTTTCCGATTCGCGACATGAGTTCTCTCCTCAGATCCTTGCGCAGCCCGTCACCAGACCGTGCACATGAGCTCCCCGCCGACGCCTTGGCGCCGGGCCTGCCGGTCGGTGAGGACTCCGCTCGAAGTGGAAAGGATCGCGACGCCCAGCCCATTCCTCACCGTGGGGATTTCGCCGACCCGCACGAACCGGCGGAGCCCTGGCCGGCTGACCCGCTTCAGACCGGTGATCACCGGGTCACGGTTTCGGTCGTAGCGCAGCTGAATCGTCAGCGTGGGCTTGTTGTCCGGCGATTCGGCGACTTCGAAGTCCTCCACGAACCCCTCTTGCTTCAGGACTTCCGCGACCCGGATCTTGAGCTTGGACGAAGGCATGGGGACCTTCATGTGCCGAGCGTTGATGCCGTTCCGGATCCGCGTCAGCATGTCCGCGATCGGGTCGTTGACCATTCCCGCCATGGTTTCCTCCTAAGCTCAGGCCTGAGCCTGCGCCGCCTCCTGCTCTTGGCCGCCCCGCTTCCGGAACGGAACCCCGATGGCGGTGAGCAGCGCGCGACCGTGTTCATCGTTCTTCGCGGTGGTCACGATGCTGATGTTCATGCCTCGCACCTTGTCGACCTTGTCATAGTCGATCTCCGGAAAAATAATCTGTTCCTTCAAACCCATTGTGTAGTTCCCGCGACCGTCGAAGGCCTTCTCCGAAACCCCTTTAAAGTCTCGCACGCGCGGCAATGTCAGGTTGATGAGCCGGTCGAGAAACTCCCACATCCGGTTGCGACGCAGGGTCACCATCGCACCGATGGGCATGCCTTCCCGCAGCTTGAAGTTCGAGATCGACTTCTTCGCCCGCGTGATCACCGCCTTCTGGCCGGCCAGCGTGCTGAGCTCCTCCACCGCGGACTCCAAGATCTTGTTGTTGGCCACCGCTTCACCGAGACCCATGTTGATGACGACCTTTTCGACCTTCGGAACCTCGCTGACGGACTTGAGGCCGAGCTCTTTCTTGAGCTGCGGAACCAGCTCCTCGCGATATCGAACCAAGAGTCGAGCGGGAGGACCAAAGCCTGGGGCTTCCGCGATCTCCGGAATCTCCGGCTTGTCGCCCCGACGCTTCTTGGCCTCGCCCTTTTCTTTGCCCTTCTTGCCCTTCTTGTCTTCGGCCATTGCTCAATCCTTCTTCAGTCCAGCGGAGTTTCTGCGTGGTCGGTACCCCGCGCAACTCGGACTTTCCGGCCTTCCTCATCCACCTGAAACCCCACGCGAACTCCCGAGCCCAGGCTCTCGGACCAGAACTTCACGTTGGAGACGTGGATCTTTCCCGGCCGCTCCAAGATTCCGCCTTGCGGCATCGATTGTTTGCTCCCCGGCTTCACGTGCCGCTTCTGGATGTTGACTCCCTCGACGATGACCCTGTCCTCGCCAGGAAATACTTCCAGCACTTTGCCTCGCGTTCCGCGGTCTTTACCCGAGACCACCAAAACCGTGTCGCCTTTCTTGATCTTCGCGGCCATCTACAGAACCTCCGGCGCCAGAGAGACGATCTTCATGAATTGTTTGGCCCGGAGCTCACGGGCCACCGGACCAAAGATGCGGGTCCCCACCGGATCGTTGTCCTTGTTGACCAGAACGCCCGCATTTTCGTCGAACTTGATGTAGCTCCCATCCACCCGGCCGGTGGAGTAGCGCGACCGAACGACGACGGCCTTCACCACATCGCCCTTCTTCACTTTGCTGTTGGGCAAAGCCTCGCGCACCGAGCACACCACGACATCCCCGATTCCCGCGTATCGACGGCGGGAGCCTCCGAGCACCTTGATGCAAAAGAGCTTGCGGGCGCCGCTATTGTCCGCGACATCCAGCAGCGAAGTCATTTGAATCATCGTCGTCCTCTCGCCTCACAGATTCGGGCCTACTCTTGGTGGCCCAATTTTCGCGCGACCCGCCAGCGCTTGGTTTTGGAAAGCGGGCGAGTCTCGCGAATCAAAACGATGTCACCTTCGGTGCAGCCCAACAGATCGTGGGCAGCGTAGCGTTCGCGAATCGTCACGAACTTCTTGTACCGACGGTGTTTGATGCGTCGCTCCACCATGACCACGACGGTCTTGGCCATCTTGGCGGAAACCACCTTCCCGCGACGCTCCTTGATGGTGCGCCACCGGACGGTAGCTTCGGTCGTCTCTTGGCTCTGGTCGGCCGCGATCGCATCCGTCGCTTCGCTCATTCTTCGTTACCCTCGTTTCCGTTCGAACCGTCCATCGACCCGGCCCTCGCGCCTTCTCCCGATGGTCCTCGTCGCTCCGTCGCCACCGTCTTTGCCCGGGCGATCTCCTTGCGGACCAGCTTCAGGCGGGCGACGTTCTCGAGCTGACCGCTGTAGTGTTGAAAGCGCAGCTTGAAGAGTTCTTCCTCTTTATCCTTGATGAACTGGTCCAGGTCTTCGGCCGACTGTTTTCGCAAGTCGGCTGCCTTTGTGGTCTCGCTCATGCCAAGTGATCCTCCCGAACGACGATACGAGTCTTGATTGGCAACTTGTGGCCGGCCAAACGGCAAGCCTCGGCAGCAATCACGTGGTCCACACCGTCGATTTCGTAGAGTGTTCGGCCCGGCTTCACCACCGCGACCCAATGGTCGGGAGCGCCTTTGCCTTTACCCATTCGTGTCTCGAGCGGCTTCTTCGAGACCGGCTTGTCCGGGAACAACCGAATCCACACCTTACCGCCACGCTTGATGTGACGCGTGAGCGCGATTCGGGCCGCTTCGATCTGCCGAGACGAAATTCGGCCGGGCTCCAGAGCCTGAAGCGCAATGGTGCCGAACGCGATGCTCGAACCGCGATATGCCTTTCCTCGGGACCGACCCTTCTGTTGCTTGCGGAACTTCGTTCTTTTTGGCTGAAGCATGTCTGTCCCCTATCGCTCCTGCTGCTCGCGACGCGGTGGGCGCGGCACTCTATCGCGGGGCTTGGGCGGCGGCTCTTTACCGCCGGGAAGCACCTCACCTTTGAAGATCCAGCACTTCACACCGATGGTGCCCTGCTTGGTCTTGGCCACCGCGAGGCCATACTCCACGTCGGCTCGCAGCGTATGGAGAGGAACCCGGCCATCTCGATACCACTCGTACCGGGACATTTCGGCCCCGCCGAGACGACCCGAGCACGCGACCCGGATGCCCTTGGCTCCGAACTTCATGGAGATGGTCACCGCCTTCTTCATGGCCCGGCGGAAAGCGATCCGGCGCTCGAGCTGGGTTGCAATGTTCTCTGCCACCAGCTGTGCATCGATCTCGGCTTTCCGGATCTCCTGGATGTTGATGAACACCTCGTTGTCCGTGAGACGCTGGAGCTCCTTTTTGAGTTGCTCGATACCGGCACCCTTTTTTCCAATCACGATGCCGGGACGCGCCGTGTAGATGTTCACTTTCACCTTGTTGGCGGCGCGCTCGATCTCCACCCGCGAGATGCCAGCCGAGTAGTGCTTCTTCTTCACGTGGTTTCGCAGGGCGAGGTCCTCGTGCAGCCAGTCCGCGTAGTTCTTCTCTTCGAACCACTTGGAATCCCAGCTCCGGGTGATACCCAAACGGAAGCCGACTGGATTGGTTTTTTGACCCATGATTACTCCCTCAACTCCAAGGCCACCGTGATGTGCGATGTCCTCTTGAGAATCGGCGTCGCCCGGCCCTGAGCCCGAGGCATGAAGCGCTTGAGAACCGGTCCGCCATCCACGGTGCACGTACCGATATACAGATTGTCGAGGTTCACGCCGCCCCGCTGATCCGCATTGGCCACCGCGCTCTTCACGAGCTTGGCCAGCGGGAGAGAGGACCGCTTCTGCGTGAATTGAAGAATGTTGAGCGCTTCTTCGACCTGCTTGCCTCGGATGAGGTCTGCCACCAATCTCACCTTTCGAGGCGCGACCCGCAGGTGACGAAGCTTGGCCTTGGCGACGACGTTCACGAGCATCCCCTACTTCTTCTTCTTCTTGTCCGCGGCGTGGCCGTGGAAAGTCCGAGTTGGTGAGAACTCACCCAGCTTGTGTCCGACCATCTGATCGCTGACATAAACCGGGATGAACTTGTTTCCGTTGTGGACAGCGAACGTGTGACCAATGAAATCGGGCGTAATCATCGAACGCCGCGACCACGTCTTGATGACCTGCTTCTTCCCGCCCGTGTTCATTTTGTCGACCTTCTCCTGGAGGTGGTAGTCGACGAACGGACCCTTCTTCAGTGACCGACTCATTTGTTTCTACCCGACTGCTTTCCTCGACGTCGCGGCGCCACGACGTACTGATCCGTCTGTTTGTTGCTCCGGGTCCGAAGACCCCGCGCCATCTTGCCCCAGGGCGTCCGCGGCGGTTTTCCGCCCTTCCCGCGTCCTTCTCCACCACCCTGTGGGTGGTCCACCGGGTTCATGGTGGAGCCTCGGACGGTGGGTCTGACACCGAGCCATCGGGACCGGCCGGCCTTTCCGAGGGTGACGTTCTCGTGCCCCTCGTTGCCCAGCTGCCCCACCGTCGCCATGCAGGTGGCCAGCACCCGCCGCATCTCCGTCGAGGGAAGCCGAAGCGTCACGTACTTCCCTTCCTTCGCCATCAGCTGCGCCGAGTTCCCGGCCGAACGCACCATCTGGCCGCCTTTTCCGGGCTTGAGCTCGATGTTGTGAATCAGCGTACCCAGAGGCATCACCGCCATGGGCATCGCGTTTCCCGGCACCGGGTCGATGGCGTTTTCGGAGGCCATCACCGTGTCCCCGGGGCGAAGGCTGCCCGGGGCGAGAATGTAGGCCTTCTCTCCGTCCGCGTAGTGGATGAGCGCGATGCGGCAAGAACGGTTGGGGTCGTATTCGATAGCGGCGACCTTGCCGGGCACATCGAACTTGCGGCGCTTGAAATCGATCAAGCGATAGCGGCGCCGATGCCCACCACCCTTGTGGCGAGTCGTGATGTTGCCCCGCGTACCGCGACCACCGGTCTTCGACAGCGGCGCCAGCAGTGACTTTTCGGGAGCGTCCTTCGTGATCTCCCGAAAGTTCGAGGCAGTCATCTGCCGTCGGGACGGCGTCGTGGGCTTGAAGGTTCGGTTTGCCATGGTCGCGTTCTCCTCAGGCCGCAGTTCCGAAGAAGTCGATCTCGCTGCCCGGGGCCAGCTTGACGATCGCCTTCTTGAAGTTCGGCCGTTTCCCGATGAAGCGTCCGCGTCGCTTGATCTTGCCACGCACGATGACGGTGCGAACCTGTTCGACCTCGACGTTGAAGACGGTCTCCACCGCCTCCCGGATCTCGGTCTTGGAGGCTTGGAGCGGCACTTCGAACGTGACCGTCGATTGTTCGTCCGTGGACATACTGGAAGCCTTCTCGGTGATCCGAGGCTTCAGCAGCACCTGGTAGTGGCCTCGATTAAGCATGAGACCGAACCTCCCTCAGTTCGCGCTCCTTGCGCGACAGGCCGGTGTGATACTTCTCGTTGAGGCGTTGCGCCGCCGCCCGGGTCAGGACCAACGTGTCGTGCCCGAGGATATCGTAGACCCGAAGCTCTTCGACCGGACTGAACGAGACGCCCTCGAGGTTTCGCACCGAGCGATACAGATGGTTGTCCCCATCGATGTCGACGACCAAGGCCTTGGGAGCACCGAGCACCGCCAGGACCGCCTGGGCCTCCTTGGTCTTCGGCGATTCGGGCGACCAGTCTTCCACGACCTTCAGCTGTGATTCCGAAAGTCGAAGGGAAAGGGCACACCGGATGGCCTGCGCAAAGACCTTCTTCGGAACCTGATAGCTGTAGTCGCGAGGCTTCGGACCGAAGACAATGCCGCCACCGCGCATGTTCATGGCGTAGTTCGTCCCGTGTCGCGCTCGTCCGGTGCCCTTTTGCTTGTAGGGCTTCTTCTTGGAACCGCTGACTTCGGAGACCGTCTTGGTGGAGTGGGTTCCACGCCGCAGATTGGCGCGTTCCATTTTCACCACCTCCCAGAACAGGTACTCCCGCACCACCGCCTGGAACACGGCATCGGACAGCTCGATATCCGAGACCTTTTCGTTCTTCGTGTTGACGACGTCCAGTTTCATCCCGCGTCCTCAGCTCTTGATTTCCACGTCCACGCCCGCGGACAGATCGAGTTTCATCAGCGCATCGAGCGTCTGCGGCGTGGGGTCGTGAATATCGACCAGCCGCTTGTGGGTCCGAATCTCGAACTGCTCGCGGCTTTTCTTGTCTACGTGAGGGCCCCGAAGGACCGTGAACCGGTTGATCCGGGTCGGGAGCGGAATCGGTCCCGCCACCGTAGCGCCCGTGCGACGGGCAGAATCGACAATCTCGGCCACGGCCTGGTCCAACAGACGATGGTCGTAGGCCTTGAGCCGGATCCGGATTTTTGTTGTGTCCTTCTTAGCCATCGCTGGTCCTTCGTAACGTCACTCTCTAGAAACCAAAGGGCTCGAACCCGCGCCGTCCATGAAACTGAAACGCTCGGGCTCGAGCCCCCTTTCGCCTTTTGAAGATCCGCCTATTCGGTAATGGTCGTAACCACGCCCGCGCCTACGGTTCGGCCTCCCTCTCGAATGGCGAAGTTCATGCCGTCGTGCATGGCGACTGGAGTGATGAGTTCGACGTCCATCGCCACGTTGTCGCCCGGCATGACCATTTCCGTTCCCTCCGGCAGAGTGATGGAACCCGTCACGTCGGTCGTACGGAAATAAAACTGAGGCCGGTAGCCCTTGAAGAACGGAGTGTGTCGTCCGCCCTCCTCCTTGTTCAGGATGTAGACCTCGCACTTGAACTTGGTGTGAGGCTTGATGCTGCCCGGCTTGGCCAGAACCTGTCCTCGCTCGACATCCTCCTTCGCCACGCCACGGAGCAGGCAACCCACGTTGTCACCCGCGATGCCCTTGTCCAAAAGCTTGCGGAACATCTCGACACCGGTGACGGTGGTTTCGCTCGTTGGCCGAAAACCGACGATCTCCACCTTTTCTCCCACCGTCACGGTGCCGCGCTCGATGCGGCCGGTGACTACGGTGCCTCGGCCGGAAATGGAGAACACGTCCTCGATCGGCATGAGGAACGGCTTGTCCTCTTCCCGCACCGGGTCCGGAATGTAGCTATCCAGGGCGCTCAGCAGCTCCAAGATTGGCTCCTGACCCTCTTGCCCGCTGCTCTCGTACGGCTTCAGCGCGCTGCCGCGGATCACCGGACAGTCGTCGCCCGGGAACTTGTACTTGGTCAGCAGCTCTCGAACCTCCAACTCCACGAGGTCGAGAAGCTCTTCATCGTCCACCAAGTCTACCTTGTTCAGAAAGACCACGATGGCCGGGACGCCGACCTGACGGGCGAGCAGGATGTGCTCCTTCGTCTGCGGCATGGGCCCGTCGACGGCGGACACCACCAAGATGGCGCCGTCCATCTGGGCGGCGCCGGTGATCATGTTCTTCACGTAGTCGGCGTGCCCCGGGCAGTCCACGTGGGCATAGTGCCGACCCTCGCTCTCGTATTCGACGTGCGAGGTCGCGATGGTCATGATCTTCGATGCATCTCGACGACCCTGCGACTCCGACGCCTTGGCGATCTCATCGTACGAGATCGCTTTCCCCCAACCCTTGGCAGCCGCTACTGCGGTCAGCGCCGCGGTGAGGGTGGTCTTGCCGTGGTCGACGTGACCGATGGTCCCGACGTTCACGTGTGGTTTCTTACGCTCGAACTTCTCCTTGGCCATTGTTCATCCC
The DNA here is from genome assembly GCA_050331295.1 of Myxococcota bacterium. Lineage (GTDB taxonomy): Bacteria > Myxococcota > Kuafuiibacteriia > Kuafuiibacteriales > Kuafuiibacteriaceae > Kuafuiihalomonas. Next base: position 42,500 of record JBHJGZ010000005.1, read on the forward strand.
ACTCCAAACGATTGCGTCGCCGTCAATGAACCGCCGCTCATGCGACGCTTCTGCGGCCGGCGCGTCATGCTAAAGCTCACAGCCTTCCCTGAGCCCTCGCCAACATCTCCTCAGCGATGTGCTGAGGAACCGGACTATAAAATCCAAACTGCATCGAGAACGTCGCCCGGCCCTGCGTTTTCGAACGCAGGTCCGTCGCGTACCCGAACATCTGGGCCAGCGGAACCTCTGCCCGCACCACCTGGGTGCCGGGCCTCGGGTCCATGCCCGCCACTTTCCCGCGCCGGGCGTTCATGTCACCGATGACGTCACCCGTATATTCTTCGGGTGTCGTCACCTCGGTGAGCATCATGGGTTCGAGGAGAATCGGACCGGCATCCCGAACCCCCTCCTTGAACCCCATCGAGCCAGCGATTTTGAACGCCATCTCGCTCGAATCGACCTCGTGATAGCTGCCGTCCACCAGACGGACAGCCACATCCACCACCGGATATCCGGCCAGGACGCCGTCGCCCGCAGCCTCTTCGACGCCTTTTTGCACCGCCGGAACGTACTCCCGAGGGATCGCGCCTCCGACGATGCTGCTTTCGAACACGATGCCGCTCCCGGCCTCGCCGGGACCAATCTCGAACACCACGTGGGCATACTGACCGCGACCACCGGTTTGACGCACGAAGCGGAGCTCCTTCTTCACCGGCTTGGTGACGGTCTCGCGGTACGCCACTTGAGGGCGGCCGACGTTTGCATCCACACGAAATTCTCGCTTGAGCCGGTCCACGATGATCTCGAGGTGGAGCTCGCCCATCCCCGAGATGAGTGTCTGACCAGTCTCCTCATCGGTACGCACGAGGAATGACGGGTCTTCCATGGCGAGCTTGGCCAACGCGGTCGCCAGCTTCTCTTGGTCTGCCTTCGTCTTCGGTTCGATGGCGATGGCGATGACCGGTTCCGGAACCTGAATCGACTCCAGGAGTACGGGGCGGTCCGGATGCGTGAGGGTGTCGCCCGTGGTGGTGTGCTTCAACCCGACCGCGGCCACGATCATTCCCGCCTCGGCCGAGTCTAGGTCTTCCCGCTTGTTGGCGTGCATTCGCAGGAGTCGGCCGACCCGCTCCTTCTTGCCCTTGGTGGCGTTATGGATGGCGGAGCCCGACTCGATGCGACCCGAATACACCCGGACGAAGGTCAGGTTGCCGGTGTGTTGGTCGCTCATGATCTTGAAGGCCAAGCCGAGGAACGGGCCCTTCGGGTTCGGCTCGACCGGAACCGTCTCGTCCTCTTTTCCGATCACCTGAGCCGGCGGGTACACCACGTCCAGGGGCGAAGGCAGATAATGGACGACGGCGTCCAACAGAAGCTGCACCCCTTTGTTCTTGAAGGCGCTGCCGCACAGCACCGGAAACGCGTTCAATGAGAGACAAGCCCGGCGAATCGCCCGGCGGAGTTCGTCGGCGGAAACTTCCTTGCCCTCGAGGTACTTGGTGGCCACCTCTTCGTCGCCGTCGGCGACGATGTCGAAGATGCGGTCGCGCGCCGCCTCGACCTCTTCCAGCCGTTCGGCCGGAATGTCCGTCACCTCGAATTTTGCCCCCAAGGTTTCTCCGTCCCAAATGACCTGCTTCTTCTCCACCAGGTCGATGACACCGGCAAAGTCTCCTTCGCTCCCGACGGGCAGTTGCACCGGAAGAGGACGCGCCCGCAGCTTTGCGCGAATGCTTTCCACCGAGTCGTCGAAGCTGGCGCCCACCCGGTCCATCTTGTTCACGAAGCAGATTCTGGGCACGTGGTAGCGGTCGGCCTGACGCCACACGGTTTCGCTTTGGGGCTCGACCCCATTCACCGCGTCGAAGACCGCCACCGCCCCGTCCAGAACCCGGAGAGAACGCTCGACCTCGATGGTGAAGTCGACGTGGCCGGGGGTGTCGATGATGTTGATGCGGTGGTCTTTCCAGGAACAAGCGGTGGCGGCGGACGTGATGGTAATGCCGCGCTCCTTCTCCTGTTCCATCCAGTCCATCGTGGCCGCGCCGTCATGCACCTCGCCGATCCGATGTTCGACACCGGTATAGAAGAGGATCCGCTCGGTGGTGGTCGTCTTTCCAGCATCGATGTGGGCCATGATGCCGATGTTCCGGACCTGCTCGAGGGATTTCGTGGGTGCGCGCGCCATGACGTCAATCTCGTTTCAAACGAATTGAGACCTACCAACGAAAATGGGCGAAGGCTTTGTTTGCTTCGGCCATCTTGTGGGTTTCTTCTCGCTTCTTGACCGCGCCACCACGGCCCGAAGACGCGTCGAGGATCTCGGCTGCGAGCCGCTCGCGCATGGTTTTTTCTCCTCGCTTGTGACTGGCTTGGATCAGCCAGCGCATGCCGAGCGAGGTACGGCGCTCTGGCCGAACTTCCACTGGTACTTGAAACGTGGCGCCACCAACCCGTCGCGACTTCACCTCGATGCGGGGCTTGATGTTGTCCAGCGCCTTCTTGAAGACGGCCAGCGCCTCTTCGCCTTCCGCCCGTCGAAGCACCAGGTCGAACGCTCCGTAGCATATCCGCTCGGCGGTGGACTTCTTTCCATCCTTCATCAAGGCGTTGATGAACTTGGTGACGACGCGGTCATGGAACTTCGGGTCTGGAAGGACCTTCCGTTTCGGTGATTCTCGGCGACGCATGCGTAATCCTCTATCCGTTCCTTTTCCGTCTCGACCAGCGCATCAGCGCGCGCGTTTCACGCCGTACTTGGAACGCCCCTTGTTCCGCTTGAGCTTGTTGGTGTTGGATGGCCCTTCGGCCGCCGAGGCATCCAGCGTTCCGCGCACGATATGGTACCGGCAGCCCGGCAGATCTTTCACACGGCCCCCTCGAACCAGGACGACGGAGTGCTCCTGCAGGTTGTGGCCCTCTCCACCGATGTAGGCGGTCACTTCGATCCCGTTGGTCAGCCGCACGCGCGCCACCTTCCGAAGCGCAGAATTGGGCTTCTTCGGGGTAGAGGTGTACACGCGCACGCAGACACCGCGACGTTGGGGACACGACTTGAGAGCGGGAGACTTCGTCCCGATCTCCGGCTCCTTGCGAGCCTTCCGAATCAGCTGGTTGATCGTGGGCATCCGCTCGATGACTCCAAATTCCAATGGCGAGCGCTCGCGTCCGTGAACGTCACGGACCGGCACTCGCGGTCTGTGGTGCGTGGGCCAGGAATCGCTGGTGACGGTGCGGCGGGAAGGCTCACCTTCCGCGTCTGGGCTCAGGCGCCCCTTCGGTCTCCGGTATAACTGCGCGCACGCTTTGCACCGGCACCGGTCCGTCTCAGTTCTTCGTCTGCGGTTCGGACGGGTCTCGATCAGCCTCGTACGTGGGGGGCGGGGTGCCCTAGAAACCCAGACGATCCGTATCGTGACCAAGCGTTCTTTCCTGCCGCAGTGGCTCTCCGCACCTCCTTTCTTTCGGGATCCCTTCGAGGCCCCCATGGCCCCGGCGAGCGCGGCGCGAGCCGCCCCGAAAGAGGACGCGCATTCATCACGACACTGTCCTGGGTGTCAAGGCAGATGCGGTTGTGGTCGGTCACCGATGACCAGAATGCGTGCTACCGGTTCCTGGGTGCCCCAGCCATCGTGAACATCAAGAACCGATGGCCTGCATCGCGCTCCTCGTGACCGCCAGCCACGTATCGGGCATCAGGCCCAGCCACAGCACCCCGGCCGCGGCCAATACGAGACCCGCGGTCATTTGGGTGGACCCCGTCCCTTCGGGCCGGGGACCCGGCTCCGGCTCCTCCCGCATGTAGAAGGCCACCACGACCCTCAGGTAGTACACGATGCTGATGATCGAGCCGAGGATGCCCACCAGCGCAAGGTTCACCGCGCCCGACTCGATGGCCGCCGAAAAGATGTAGAGCTTTCCAAAGAACCCAGCGGTGGGCGGGATGCCGCCGAGGGCCAACATGAAGAGGACCATCGCGAGGGCCGGCGCCGGGTGCCGGTAGCCGATGCCGGCGTAGGCCCCATAGCGTTCCGATTCAGGACCCCCTTCGGCCCGCTCCAGGAAGGCCAGCACACCGAAGGCCCCCAACGTCATGAAGGTATATCCGGCCAGGTAGTACAGGACCGCACTCCCCGCGGCGACGTTGCCCCGAGCCTCCGCCACGACGCCGATCAAGAGGTAGCCGGCGTGACTCACCGACGAGTACGCAAGCATGCGCTTCACGGTGGGCTGAACCAGGGCCAGGATGTTGCCCAGCACCACGGAAAGGACCGCGAGCCCCGAGAGAAAGGGGATCGAGAGCTGGACCGAGGCGTCCGACCCGCCCAGCCCGATGGCCACCAGTCGCAGAAGCGACGCGAACGCAGCGGCCTTCACCCCTGATGCCATGAAACCCGCGATGGGGGTGGGCGCACCCTCGTAGGCGTCGGGTGCCCACATGTGAAACGGCACCGCGGCCACCTTGAACCCGAAACCGATCAGGACCAAGAGTCCCCCCAGAAGCAGGATCGGTTGACCGCTGGTCGGTCCCTGGAACGCCCGCCCCAGCTCCAGGTAACTGACGCTGCCCGTCGCTCCGTACACGAAGGCAATGCCGAAAAGGATGAAGCCGGTGGCAAATGCCCCCATGAGAAAATACTTGAGCGCGGCCTCGGCGGAACGCCGATCCCGAGCTCTGAGTCCGGTCAGGCAGTACACCGCCACCGACATCGTCTCGAGACCGAGGAAGAAAGTGATGAGGTCTCCCGCCATGACCATGACCATCATGCCCAGGACCGAGAACACGATGAGAGCGTAGTACTCCCCGCTCCCATGACCCGCCCGCTCGGCGTGGACGGGCGAAAACAGAGCCGCCATCAAGGCTGCGGCCAGGAGGATGAGGGAGCTCGCCCTGGCGAAGTCATCGGCCCAGATCGGCGCTTCCTCGCCCCGCACGAAGAGATGGTCGGTGGGCGTTCCCAACTGGTTGGCTATCAACAAACCAGCCGCCACCAGGCCTACCGCACAGAGATTGGCGCCCCACCGACGACGACTGGAAGGCCCCGAAAAGACCTCGTACATCATCAGGAGCAGCCCCAAGACCAGGAGCACCACGAACGGCGCCAGGGCTTCGATCATGGCCGAACGGCTCCAACCTGAATGTTCGCGGAGGGCCTGCCTGCACGGACCGAGCCTGTGTCCGCGTCATAAGGACGACCGGTGCCCACGAGATGCACCTTCTGCACGATGGCGGTGACCGGCACCTCGAGCTTCTCCAGCACCAGATTTGGCGCCACGCCCAAGATCACCGCCGCACCGACGAAACAAGAGGCAGTGAAGATCTCCCGAACGTTCATGTCGGTGAGGCGGTGGTTCGCGGCATTCAGCATCGGACCGAACAGCACCTTCTGGACCATCCACAGGAGGTACACGGCGGCCAGGATCACCCCGGTAGACCCGAGGATGGCCCACGTTCGGGGCATGCCGCCTTCCACCACCGGTGCGGTGAACGTCCCGAGCAGGACCAGGAACTCGCCGGGAAATCCAGACAGCGCAGGAAGACCGGCGCTGGCCATGGCCACCACCACCAAGAAGAAGGCATAGACCGGAACCTGGGTCGCGATGCCTCCGTAGTCCGCCATGATCCGCGTGTGCCGGCGTTCGTAGATCACACCGACCAGGAAGAACAGCGCCCCGGTGGAGACGCCGTGGGCAATGCACACGAAGAGCGCGCCCGAAACGCCTTCTACGGTGAGGGCCGCCAGGCCGAGCATGCAGAAGCCGAGGTGACTGACCGACGAGTAGGCCACCAATTTCTTCATGTCGGCCTGCACCCAGGCCACCAGAGCTCCATAGATGATGCCCGCCACCGCGAGCCAACCCAGAACCGGAAGTGCCTCGACGGCGGCCTCGGGAAAGATCGGAAACGCGAAACGGATGAACCCGTACACCCCCAGCTTCAACAGAACCCCCGCCAGAATCACCGACCCGGGGGTGGGGGCTTCGACGTGGGCATCCGGAAGCCAGGTGTGGACCGGAAACATCGGGACCTTCACGGCGAACGCAATGGCGAACGCCCAGAACAGCGGACGCTGCGTCTCCAGGGGCAGGATCCGGGTGAGGGCTCCTTGCAGGCTGAAATCCCAGGTCGTGCCTTGAGACGCCAAGACGATGATGGCGATGAGCATCAGAAGGGAGCCCGCCATCGTGAACACGAAGAACTTGACCGCGGCATACACCCGGCGGGCGCCGCCCCAGATGCCGATGATGAAATACATCGGGATCAGCATCGCCTCCCAGAAGACGTAGAAGAGGAAGAGGTCCAGCGCGACGAAGGCACCCAGCATGCCCGTTTCCAGGACCAGCAGCGCGATGACGAACTCCTTGACCCGTTTGTCGATGCTGCCCCACGCCCCCAGAAGGGTCAGGGGACACAGGAACGTGGTGAGCATCACCAGAACCAGGGAGATACCGTCCAGGCCAACTCGGTAGCCGATTCCAAGGCTCTCCACCCACGGCCGGTCGAGCTGGAACTGAAAGCCCTCCACCCCCGGGTCGAACCCGAACCATAGGCCCAGCGACAGCAAGAAGGTGACTGAACTCACTCCGATCGCCGTCGCCTTGAGGTTGGTGTGATCTTGCGCGGGGAAGAGTGTGAGGAGGAGCGCGCCGACCGTGGGAACGAAAACCACCGCTGTCAGCAGATCCGCGGAGAGCTCCATGAATGCGGGGCGGGTACTACGATGCCTCCAGGCCGTCAATCGAGAGGGCGGTCAGGGTTTTGGGAGGACCTTCGCGTCGGTCCGCGGCCGACGCGGGGCTGGACCTGGACGGTCGAACACTTCATCGGAGAGGCCATGACGCGGGCCACCGGCGATTGGGGCTGGCTCGCGCGGTCCGGTAGCGAGCGAGATCTCATCGAGGAGCTCGGACCGACCGCCGAGCGTAAAGCCGAAGGCGTGGTCCGGTCCCGGGAGCGACCGCGGCGTCACGACGGAGGCCTGGACGACCCGATCTTCGCCCGTCAGGCGATGCGAAAGCCCCATCCCATCGTCTTAGGGCCCGAAGGGCCGGGTCCAATTGTGGAAGCCCTCGTGAAGCGCCTCACCGCAGCCCTGTCGGCGCCCTGGAGCCTGCAGGTCGTCTCACCCGACAGCCGGGACCCGCAGGATCCGCGTCGGCACATCGCGGCCGACATCGAGGGCTGGTTCGCCGCGGCCGAGGCCGCCCCCTTCGATGGAGACGAGGCGGCCGAGCTGGTTCAGGTGTGGGTGGCGCAGGAAGACCTCGCTTGGGTCGGTGTGACTCCGGTCCGATGGGCGGTCAGCCCGTGGCCGGGCGGAAAGCAGCGTCTTCGCCGGCAGCCGACGTCGGTTTCCCGGGCGGGGCTCAAGCTCGAAGAAGCCATCGCTTGGGCTGGCGTCGGTCCACAGAAAGGCGATCTGGTGGCCGACCTCGGGGCTGCCCCGGGGGGATGGACGCAGGTGCTGTTGCAGACTGGAGCGACGGTCATCGCGGTGGACCCGAAGTCCATGAAGGTTTCCGCCGCACCCAAACGCTTCGCCCACCTGCGGCAAAGCGCCTTCACCTACGCCCCGCCAGAAACGTTGGACTGGGTCGTCTGCGACATGGCGTACCGACCCCTAGAGGTGGCCAAGCTCCTGGCCAAGTGGGCCCGGCGAAGCTGGGCCCGGCAGGTCATCTCCAACATCAAGCTTCCGATGAAGATGAAGGTCTCCACGCTGAAGCAGGTCCGAGACACACTTTCGGAAGCCGGTTGGGAAGGCATCAAGATACGGCAACTGTTCCACGACCGGGACGAGGTCACTCTGTATGCCCACCTTTCGGCGGGCCTGGCCGCTCGGCCCGCGCAAGCTCCGTTTCGCCTTCGGGCCTCTCGGACTCAGCCGCGTTCCCGGACTCCTCCGCGCCAGGCACCACGCCGCCGCAAGCGGAACACCTCCATCAAACGGAGGCAGTAGCCGGGCGGGTCCGAACCCGCAGCCGGATACGGCGGTCGGGGCTCAGGGTGATGCGGGGTCGAACCCCGACTTCTTCGGCGTCGGTCGCTTCAAAGGAGACGTGCTGGAGGAGGGTCTGGAGGATCGTATTCGCCTCCATCCTCGCGAAGTGGATTCCAATGCACGCCCGCTGCCCCGCACCGAACGGCATATAGGCTGGATTCTTCGGGGCGTCCTGCCATCGGTCCGGACGGAACTGAAGCGGCGCCTCGAAGTGCTTCTCGTCTCGGTGCATGTGAAAGACCCAGATGACGAGTTCATCTCCTTCCCGAATGGACCATGGCCCCAGGCGCGTGGGGCGCACCGCTCGCCGGACCAGGGCGTAAGCCGGGGGATACAACCGCATCGCCTCATCGATGCAATGACCGAGGTGACGGCTCTCGGGGCTGGAGCCGGACCCGTGGAGCTCCGACTGGATGCGAAGCTGGTGAGCCGGAAAACGAGACAGCAGATGAAGCGTCCACGTCATGGCCAACGCGGTGGTCTCGTGTCCTGCAGCGAACATCGTGACCGCCTCGTCTCGAAGCTGGTTCTCGCTCATGACGCCCTGCTCCCCGCCCGCCGTCACCAGCGCCGACAGCAGATCGTCGCCGGGCCGACGCCGCTTGGATCGAATCAAGTGTCGGATCAGGGCGTCCAAGGGCCTCTGGGCCGCCCAAAGCTGCAGACGTCCTGGGGTCGGGACCCACTCCGGAATCATGACGTTGGTGCCGTTCTGCATGGCTTCCATGAGCCAGGAGATCAATCGCGTGCGGCCCTTCACGTCGGCACCGAATAAGGTCTCGGCCACCACGCACAGCGTCAGTCGCGTCATCTCGGCCTGCAGATCCACGACCTCGCCGTCAACCCGGCGCTGGACCCATTCCAGGGCCAAACGCTGAAACGCCTTGCGGTAGGTCACCAGGCGGGGGCGCTGAAAGGCCGGTTGGATGAGTCGTCGCTGACGACGCCACAGCTCGCCGTTGGCGTTCACGAGTCCGTTCCCCAATACGGGAGCCAGGTCCTCGGAGCGTTTTTCGAAGTCGTGGGCGTGATGAACCAAGGCTTGCAGCGCGATGTCAGGGTCTTTGGTTACGAAAAGAGGGGCCCCGCGGCTCATTGCGAAATAGGTGGGCCCAAAGACGCGGAAGCGCGCATCGACGAATCCGACCGGGTCTCGAAAGAAACGGATAAAGAATTCGGCTACTTCGACCGGATGCCGGCCCAAGGGCGGCGGCCCGGCGGGTCGTGCTTCGGCGCTGCACTGCACCATCCCTGTTTGAGCCTATCGATTCCGAAGATCTACTCAAGGCCGCCCAAGGAGTGCGGAGTTTAAATTTCCCGGGGACCACCGTACCATCGGCGGGTGTCCATTGAAGACGTTCCGGTGCGGCCGAAGCTCGGCCTGCGCGATTACGAGACCTACGCCGAGCTTCGACCCGCGGTCGACCGCCTAAAGGAGGCCGCCTCGCGAGCTGCACTCGGAAAACGGCGCGTCGTGATGCTCAACTCCACGGCCCGCGGCGGCGGCGTCGCCGAGATGATGCCGGGGCTGCTGGGCCTGTTCATGGATCTCGGCGTAGATGTCCGCTGGTTGATCATTTCACCGACGGAGATTGAATTCTTCGACCTGACGAAGCGCCTTCACAATCTCATTCATGGTTCGGATGGAATCGATATCTCGAAAGGGGACCTCGATGTGTATGAACGGACCAGCCAAAACCTGGCCGCCAACCTGACCGATCACCTCCGCAAGGAGGACCTCGTCGTGGTCCACGATCCCCAACCGGCCGGATGCGGGGCCCTGGCCCAACGCAATTTGGGTTTCACGGCGGTATGGAGGTGCCACATCGGGCTCGACGGCGAGAACGAAGCCACCCGGAAGGCGTGGAGTTTCCTGCTCCCGTGGCTGTCCGACTACGCGGTGAATGTATTCTCCGTGCCCTCTTACGTTCCGAAGGACCTTGTGAGCCGATCCACCATCATCCCTCCGGGAATCGATCCCCTGGGCCACAAAAACCGTGCCCTTTCCGTCCACAAGCTCACCGGAATCCTCTACTCGGCGGGGCTCATCGATTCCAGTCAGCCCATGTTGTATCCACGGTTTCCGCATTTGGCCCAGCGCCTACAGCCGGACGGAACCTTCGGGTCACCGACCGAACCCGAGGATATCGGACTCCTGTTTCGGCCCATCGTCACCCAGGTCTCTCGATGGGACAAGCTCAAGGGATGGGATACGCTGATCAGCGCTTTCGTGAAGTTGAAGCGTCGACATGCCGACGACCCTCGGATTCGGCTGACCCGTCTGGTTCTTGCGGGACCCGACCCCGCTTCGATTCAGGACGATCCGGAAGGACAAAAGGTCTTCGAGGAACTGGCCCGGACATGGAGCGAGCTGGATGCAGACATCCAAAAAGACATCGCGGTTCTCAGCCTTCCGATGGAGGACCAGAAGCAGAACGCGTTGATGGTCAACGCCATCCAGCGGTGCTCCAGCGTCGTGGTGCAGGCGTCTCGTCGTGAGGGGTTCGGACTCACGGTCAGCGAAGCCCTGTGGAAGGCCATTCCAGTCCTCGGAACCGGAGCAGCTGGCATCCGAGCCCAGCTCGAAGACGGCGTTCATGGCCGGATCGTGCCCGACCCGGAGGACGCAGAGAGCATGAGCCTCGCTTTGATGGATCTGCTATCCAGGCCCGACCAGAGGGCGAGTTGGGGACTCAATGGCCGGATGCGCACCGGGCAAGAGTTCTTGGTCCTGTCTCAAGCCCAGCGCTGGCTCAGCCTCCTCGGGCGGCTCAACGGCGCGTGAACTAGGCGTAGCGTCTTTCCCAAGCGCCGTCCGCCACGGGCGCACGGGCAAAGATGCCACGGGGCGGAACCGTATCGACGGGCTCTTGACGCACTCCTTCAGCTTCGAAGATCGCGTTTGCCGCCATCAGTCCGCTGCTGAAGGCGGCCTCCATGAGCATGGCGGGAAAGGGTAGCTTGACCCAATCGCCAGCCAAAAATAGCCGGTTCAGACCGGACCGGGTGGCGGGCCGGCCGGCAGCTCGACCGACGTGAAAGGCCGTAAAGTTGCGTTGCACATATCCGCTCTCGTGACGCACCCGCATGCCTTCCAGCTCGGGGAAAAAGTCGAAGAGTTCCGCCTTGAGCTTACGAAGGAGGTCTGCCTCGGGCATATCGTCGGGGACCGCATAGCAGTGTAGCTCGATCACGGCCCCCCCCGCCTCACGAACGTATCTCGCGGCTTCTGCTTCCATCCGATGGTAGAACGCGATGGCGTCGAGTACTTCGACGCGGTCGGTGATGACGAAGGGCGGCGTGGTGTGTCGGGCGTCGCGATCCACCCATAGCCTCACCGAGGCATAGCGCTGACCTGGTTCGAGGGTTGAAACATCGAGCGGGGCCCCGACCTGTTCCAGCAATGGACCCGCGGCCGCGACATCGCAGGCCAACACCACGTAGTCGAAATGATGCCCTTCGACGTTCCAGCCGTCACGCGCGAACTCCAGGCGCTGAACTGGCTCCCCCAGTCGAAGCGTCACATCGAGGTCTTCCAAACGTTGGGAAACCGGATTCCAGATGGAATGATTGTAGTCGGCGGGAGGATAGTCGTACATCAAGCCGTGATCATGACCGAAATAGTAATAGTGAATGCTCTTCATCAGTTCTGCTGCTGAGAGCTTTGTCTCGTCGGCGAAGAACGCACGGGCGAACACGTTGAACGCGAGGCGGAGCCGGTCTGGAAGATAGGTTCTGTCTGCGTATTCGGCGAACGATTCCCCGTCGAGTTCGGAAAAGATCTTCGTCTCGTCGTATCGCATGAAAATGTTCATATGGTTGCGAGCGGAGGAGAACAGGATGTCGCGAAACCGATAGAAACCGGCCTTGCGGAGGGAAAGCAGGTTCAAGATGGGGGTCGGGTCCATCCGGCCGAATTTCATGTGGTCTTGATTCGGACGACAGATCATGTAGTCGCGGATAGGTACGAAGTCTTGCCGGATCTGAAGCCGATTCAAGAATCGGTTCAAGTTGTAGTAGTGACGGAAGAACGCGTGAAATCCGTGACTGACCGGCTCGGTGCGGCCGTCGGAAAAGGTCGTGGTCCACGCACCGAGTTTTCCACCCAATTGAGGCTCCTTCTCGAACACCGTGGTCTGGAAGCCTCGCTCCGCCAAGGCGTGGGCGGCAGAAACCCCCGCCAGCCCTCCTCCTATCACCGCCACCGTTCGCGTCTCTTTGGGCGCCAAAGGTCGGGACGTATCCACCTTGTTGAATCGATGCCGGTAGCCGCCGAGCCGTTTGCGAACCGCCCATCGAACCAGGTTTGGAAACGTTGCGTAGACCAAGTACGCAGCGACCAAGAGGACAACGGCCACCAACACGGGCTCGCAGGAATACAGAAACCGACTGTCGAGGAAAACAACTTTCCGCTCGCGAACACAGCGGGCTTCACAGCCGAGACGAGCGCAGGCAGATTCCGTTCGTGCGTCATGTGCTCGTTCTGGGAGCCGGCCAAAGTGCTCCGTTCTTGATACGCCAGCTCCTGCAAGATTCCGAACGCTTCAATTGGTTCGTCACGGTTGCAGACCGCGACCACGACCTGGCTCGCCTACGCGTGGCCGGCCACCCTCGGTCGAATGCAGTCCATGTAGACGCGACGGACGTCTCGCTCCTCCACAATCTCGTCAGCCACTCCGACGTCGTGGTGAACTTTCTATCCCCTGTATTTCAGCACTCCATTGCCCGGACCTGCGTCGAACTCGGGACGGCGATGGTTTCGGCCTCTTACCGGGACCAACGTATCCGCGAACTCGATCAGGAGGCCCGTCGTCGCGGTGCGCTGCTGGTGAACGAATGCGGCCTAGACCCTGGGATCGACCACATGGGCGCACTCGAGCTCATCGACCGGATACGACGGGAGCCAGTTCGCGTACTCAAGTTCGCATCCTATGGAGGCGGGCTCCCCGCCGTGGACGAACCGATGAATCCTCTTCGATATGTCATCACGTGGAACCCCAGGAATCTGGTGATGTCCGGGGAGGGCGGTGCCCAGTACCTGGTCGACGATCTGGTCAAGGTCGTCCCTCACCACGAAGTCTTTCATCGGACTTGGCGGGCCGAAGTGCCCGGGGTAGGCACGTTCGAAGCCTATCCGAACCGCGACTCCCTCAGCTACAAGAGCTTGTACGGGCTGGATGAAACGTCCACGATGTTGCGGGGTACCCTTCGCTATCCGGGTTGGTGCGAAACATGGTGCCAGGTGGTGAAACTCGGCCTGCCCAATGAACAGCTGCGGATACCACGGCTCGCGGACCGGTCGTGGGCGGAACTGGTGGAGATGTTCTTGCCCCGCGACCTGGCAGGGGTGCATTTGGAACAAAGGGTCGCCAGCTATCTCGGGATCAGTCCCACCGGCACGATCCTCCAAAACCTGCGATGGCTCGGCCTTTTCGACCGCGAGCCCTGCCGCGCTCCGGGGGAATCGGTGGCCGAAGCCCTGATCCATCTCTTGAAGCAGAAGCTTTCCTTGCCCGCTGGTTCACGCGATATGGTCGTGCTGTTCCATGAGCTGGTCCTCGAAGGCCGCGACGGGACACGGGAAAGGATTCGTTCGGTGATGGTGGAGAAAGGAACGGCAGACGGAATGACCGCCATGGCGAAGACTGTAGGCCTTCCGGCGGCCTTGATGGTTCGGCTCGTCCTGACCGAAGACCTGCCGATGACCGGGTCCTACATCCCGACCCACCCCGCTCTTTACAAACCTCTGTTGAAACAGCTCGACGCAGAAGGGATTCGGTTTCGAGAGCAGCGCTCGGTGCTGGAGCCGGACGTCCCGGTCTCGTGAGGCGCTCAGGCTTCCTTGCGGATCAACAAGTATGCTTTGACGTAATCCATGCTGAATCGATGTGGTCGCTCGCGAATGAGATCGGCGAAGCTGTGATAGAGGTCCCGAAGAATCGCGTCATGCTCGGGGTGATGTCGGAGCGCGCGTGAAAAAGTCTCGTAGGACCAGGCGTGCACGGCCGCGGTGAGGCCACTCGCGAACACCTCCAGCTTCCGACTTCGCTCGTACCGACGTCGGTGCGGACACTTGATGGTCTGAATGCGCATCGCAGCCAGCCGAAGTCCGGAGCGCCGGGCTCCCGCGGTCTTCACTTCCAACGGCTGACGAAGTTCCTCTTCCGACAGGTAGTAGCTTTGAAACGTTGCGCTTCGATAGGTCTCTTTGTCGAAACGGCCTTCCAGGTGAAGCCGGCGCCAGGTCCGATGCAACATGTCATGAATGCTCACATCCCTGCCGTTCCATCCGAGGAAATGGTCGGACGCGTTGCGCGCGAGACACACCGCGAGCAAGTGGCTACTCGAGGGCATCTGCTCGGAGCGCTCGGCCAAGAGCCGATTCCACTCGGCTCTCGCTCGTTGAGCGAACGCCCGCATCGCCGAAGGGTTGCCGCTGGCGTTGGCTTGGGTGTGATCGGGGAGCTCCGGTGGTTCGGGTGCCAACCAATGATACGCATTGTCGGTGAAGCCCAGGTCGATGGCGGCCGGGCCCGAGCTCTGTCGTTGCATCAGATGGTCCAGGTCTTTGGCGCTGTCTGCCTGAAGAATGGCGGTCAGAGCCTGACCACGCCCCAGCACGGTTTGGGCGATGCTCAATAGAAATTCGCTCTGGGAGTCCGCTCGCATGGGCTCACTGCTCGTGAGAAAGCTATCCTGCGAATCGGGCGAATTAGGACCGTGCAGGGCGGTGTGAATCAAGTCGAGGCTGTGTTCGAGGCTTTGTCGAGCGGCTTCTTCGTCGGCGGGGTGGAGCTCGGTCATTCGCAGCAAATTGGGCGGTCAGACCAGCTTGATCAGCCAGAATCGCCCAACGAATCCGCACGCGAGAAATTTCATCGCCCATCGAACTTCCTCCCGGGTCGGCTCGAGGGCAAGAAGGACCTCAAGTGCTCGAATTCAGGACATAATTGCCCTCGGTCCACGATGACTCCGCGACGCAGTGCAGGATGCAGACCGTGCACGCCGTCCCGGAACCGGTGTTCGAGCAGACTGGGCATCAAGGGCCTGAGCGCCTGACTGAATGCCTCGGAGGACTCTCGCGGGAGCTCGGTAGGCAAGATGTCCACCGCCATGATCACCGGCCCCGCGCCGACGAAGCCATCGCTCGCCACCTCACGTTGCGCATCCCAAAGAAACGTCGGGTGGGCGGGATCCGTCGCCTTGACAGTCGCTTCAATCGAACCTTCGATGTCGCAGCTGATGTCGCCGATCACGGTGAGGCGTGGTGTCTCCTGGCGGCCAAACGCGGCTCGGATCCCGCTCTTGGTCACCAGCCGGGGGTACCGGGCCTCCCAGTATATGCAGTTGATCAGTGCGCTCAGGGAGCTCACGTATCGGGTCTCGAAGATGCCCCGGTAGCGGTCTGGATTGGCGTAGTAGTCTTGGAGGTCGAACGCGAGACCGTCCAGCCGCTCGGCGAAATGTCGCTCCTCGAAGCGGATTCGAATGAAACGCCCGGGATTTGTCTTGATCGACCGAATTGCTTCGGGCTCCACATCGATGGGCTCGAGTACATCGAGAATCTCATGAACACCTCGGGACACTCGACCAGAGCCGGTCACGCCGACCACCACCGGCGCGCGCTGGCGGAAGCCTTCATCGGCTCGACACCGCATTCCGATCTCGCGGAGAACCGAACGGATCGCTTCCAACGAGTCGTAGCGATGAGCTGGATTCAGCTCGGCCAACGGGGTCGGATGGCCGCGACGGCGCCAGGTCTCGCCCAATGCCCATAGACTGTCGACGGCTCCTGCCAGGCCGGCATGTCGTCCAAACGCCACCAAGCGAGTCCCTTGCTCGTCGGTGATGCGTTCGTAGTCGATCAGCGTGCAGCCGAGGTCCATCAGGCGACGGAGCATCGACATGTTGTGCGCTTGTCCTTTGATGGTGTGGCTGAAAAATAGGTACGCTGTCTCGGGCTGAATGAGGTCCTCCGGAACCTCTTTCACGCCCATGATCAGATCACACTCGTCGAGTGATTCCACTACCGGGACTCCTGCCGCCCGGAAGTCATCATCCTCGAAGATACGTCTCTGCGAAGTCTGGACCACGATGTCTCCGCCGGATCGACGGATCTCGGCCAGGTCGGCCGGGACGAGCGGTACTCTTCGCTCCCACTTGCTCTTGTCCTCTCGGCGAATGCCGATTCGATTCATGCGCCCGTTTGTACGCGAATCAAGGAGGCCGATGAACGAGAACCTGCCTCCATCGGCAAGACGGCCTGTCCTGTCGTCCAGGCTCGGTACCATTCCGAAAACGCGAGTGCAGTCATCGGTCTTCCGATCCAAAATCCTTGGGCGGAAGCGCAACCCTCCTGTCGCAGAAACCCGGCCTGCTCCTCCGTCTCGACACCCTCCGCAATCACCCGAAGGTCGAGAATCTGGCTCAGGCCGATGATGGTCCGCACGATGGCTTGTCCCTCCTCGTCGTCGACCTCCTGCGTGAACGCTCGGTCAATTTTCAAGGTGTCGACCGGGAACCGTCGAAGGTGCGCAAGCGAAGAATAGCCGGTTCCGAAGTCATCCACCGAGATCTGAATCCCCAGCTCGCTCAGCTCCCGCAGCATTCTTCGGCTCTCGTCCACGTCGTGCATGAGGGTCGATTCGGTCAACTCCAGCTCCAACAGAGTAGGCTCGAGATCGGCGGTGCGGAGGGCGGAGCGCACCGTTTGGACGAAGTCACGGGCGATGAACTGATGGGGCGAGACGTTGACGGCGACTCGGAGGTTCAGGCCCGCATCACGCCAGCGGGCCGCCTGGAGTGCCGCTTGCTCGAGGACCCAAATGCCTACCGGCACGATCAATCCACACTCCTCCATGATGGGTACGAATTGCCCCGGTGAAAGGGGCCCGAGTTCGGGGTGTGTCCATCTCAGCAATGCTTCCGCGCCTTCGACTTCCCCCGTGTCGAGAGCGACTTGCGGCTGATAGTGAAGGCTGAACTCACCCCGCGTCGCGGCTTTTTGGAGCGACGAAAGAAGTTGCGCACGCCGGTCCGTTTCGAAACCGAGCCGCTTCGAATAGATTTGAATCCGATTTCGCCCTAGACGCTTCGCGTGCCGCATAGCTGCTTCGGCCCGAATGAGAAGGCCCTCCGCGTCGCTTCCATGGCGCGGGAAGAACGATATGCCCCCGCTGGCCGTCACCGAAAGCTCCTTTCCGTTGATGACCAGCGGTCGGCGAATGGCGGACATCACCCGCCGCGCGGTATCGCGAGCGTCTCCCGGCTCCAGATCGTCCAAGACGATCACGAATTCGTCTCCGCCGATACGACCCACGACGTCCATCGGACGAACCTCACGACAAAGACGAGACCCGATGCGACGCAGAACCTGATCCGCGGTCTTCGTGCCCATGCTTTCGTTCACGGAACGCCATCCATCGATGTCGAACAGGGCTACGGCGCCCCGGACGCCCTCCGCCCCTGCCCGGGCGATGGAGCGGTCGAGATGGCTGCGCAGCTGCGTTCTGTTCAAAAGACCAGTGACTGCGTCGAACGTCGCGGCGCGATGAATCGCACGTTGCTGCTCGATCAGTGCCCGCTTCTGCTCGGCCAGCTGATCAGCCTGGGCCGCCAAGCGCGCTTCCCGCTCCAGGAGCTCCGACGCGTCTTGGATCCGAATCAGGCAACACTCCGCCATCGGTTCCACCAGAACCCTCTGCCGGAGCCGATGCCCGAGTCGTGGTCCCTTGAGGGGAAGCGGCGAATCGTGCAGAGCCGGAGTGAACATGGAGCTCAACCCCGACCGCAAGGCGTCACGGACCGCTTGCCGAAGCCACGAACCCGGATCCTCTTGAAAAAGCGCAGACCAACGTTGACCGATGGCGCTGCTGGCTGGGGTTCCGGTCCAAAGATTGATCGTACGGTTCCAAAACCAGATCCGCTCCTCGCGGTCGATGATGACGATCCCTTCATCCACCGCATCCAGCACGTGCAGAAGAAACTCGCGGCTTCTCTCGGCGCTCATGACTCGACCGCTTCCACCAAGGTCGCGAGGCTCTCGGCCATGCGGCGACGCATGCCGTCCACTTCGGCTTCGGGGCACGTAAAGCTGACTTGGAATCGGAAGCCGTGGACCGGAAAGGCCAGCTTCCAGCCGGTGCGACACAGCTCGACGCCGGTCGGAGTTTCAGGATGGGGCAATGAAGACCGAAGCTCCAGGTCGAGCGCCCGACGAAGCGTCTCCGTGACGCCGTTCAGGACCACGTTGGCCATCTCTCGTACGATCTCCCGAGAAGGCTCGACGCTTCGGAGACTGGAGCTCAGGACCGCTTGGACCGCGTCGTCTTCGTCTTGCGGCCGCAGGTGAACACCGAGCGTCGCTTTGCTGACACCTTCCCAGTGCTGGCACCACCCGACCCCGACCGGCCGGAAGATGCGACGCTGGCTCAGGAAGAGGTGCAGGCCGAGTCGATTGCCGAGGCGAGCGCAGCCGGAAGCGACCCCGGTCTCCATCCACCGACGGGCCGCTTCCAGGTCCAGCGATGCGGTGGCATCGTCGGATGGAATCAACCCCGCCACGGAGTCTGCCATCGGCCGCCTCGGCCGGCATTTGAGTTGAAAGCGAGCCGGCCCCGCAGCTCGCATGCACCGAAATGATGCGCAGCTCCGCGTCCCGTCGCCGCCGTGCCTCAGTTCGACCCGATCGAACTCGAGCCGTCATCGACGAACCGAAAGGGGACGTCGCCCGTCAGTAGCCGCCGGTGCGCCCACCGGCACCGTGGTCACCATCGGTCCGGTTGACGCGACCGGTTCCGGCCGCCGAAGGCGGAGGTGCCTTCTGGGACCTTTCTCCCGTCTGGAGTTCCTCCCGCCCCATGATGGAGAGGAGGTCCGCCTTCCCGAAATCGGCTTGTTCGCGGGTATAGACGGGCTTTGGATGGATGCCGGTGTCCATCCGAATCGCATCGCAAGGACACGCTTCGACACACAGACCGCACACGACGCATCGGAGTTCGTCGATCTCGAAGATCACCGGGAACTTCTCGATGCGGCTGTCGTCGGTCTCCCCCGCCACGATGTGAATGCAGCGGGCCGGGCAAGCGGTCTGACACATGAAACACGCCACGCAGCGCGGGGTTCCATCTTCGCGCGGGACCAGGCGGTGCATGCCTCGAAACCGCTGAGGATACTCCACCTTGACCTCGGGGTACTGGATCGTCCGGGTGTACCGCTTCTCCTTCGAGCCGAAGATATTGACGAAGAAGTGTCGAATCGTCGCGCCCAATCCCGACGCGATTCCCGGTACGTAGAGCTGCTGCGTCGCGCCCATTGGGGTAGACACCCGCTTGATACCGATCCGTTCTTTGCTCGGTCCGTCCGTCGAGGGTTGGGTTTTGAAAGACGGGTTGTGAGTGTCTTCGGGGGTGTGACGCGTCTGATTTTCCATGAGGTACCCTCCTTTCGTCTTCGTAGCTTCTTTCCGGTGCCTCAGAAGGCTGCGACAACCGCCGCGGTGACCACGAGGTTGGCCAAGCTGAGGGGAAGCATTTTCTTCCAGCCCAGGTCCATGACCTGATCATAACGGAAACGCGGCAACGTCCAACGAATCATGAGCTGGAACCAAATGAAGAATACCAGCTTGAAGAGAAATGCACCGATGCGAAGCAGGGTCACGACCGCCTCGTGAAGCGCGAACGACACCCCGCCGGGGAATGAAAACCCGGTATCGGCCAAATAAGGGACTTGCCAACCTCCGAAGAACAGCGTGCTCACCAGGCCCGCGATGACGATGACTTCGATATATTCCGCCATGAAGAACATCCCGAACTTCATGCCGGAGTACTCGACGAAGTAACCGACGATCTCCGATTCTCCCTCCGCCAGGTCGAACGGAATCCTCTTGTTTTCCGCCATCGCGGCGGTCAGGAACAAGACAAAAGACAAAGGCTGAAGGAACACGCCCCAAGCCGGAAGCCAGCCCCAGAGCAACTCACCTTGCTGCACCACCATCGCGTAGGGCTCGAGCGTTCCGTAGATCACCGGGAGGCCCATCAGGGCGAGCCCCATCGTGACTTCGTACGATATCATCTGGGCCGAGGCTCGAAGCCCTCCCATCATGGCGAGCTTCGAACCCGACGAATATCCGGCTAGCGTCACCCCGAAGACCGCCAAGGAGCTGATGGCGAGGACGAACAAGATACCCACATCGATTCGAGCCACCTGAAGCCTGATGGTCTCTCCGAACAGTCGGATGTCGGGCCCGATCGGAATGACCGCAAAGGTCATCAACGCCGGCACCAGGGCGATAAATGGTGCGAGGTTGTACAGGAAGCGATCGGAGCGGATGTTGATGGTATCCTCTTTCGTGATCAGCTTCACCGCGTCGGCGAGGGGATGCAGGAGCCCCGCCACGCGGTACTCCCGTCCGAACAGGCGAATCGGTGCCCGGTTGGGTCCAATTCGGTCCTGGATCATGGCCGACTGGCGCCGCTCGACCCAGGTCAACGGCCCCGCCAGGCCGAGGACCAGACCGACCATGACACCCACCATGGCCAGCTGAGCGACCACCTGAATCAGCGTCAGTTCCATCGTTGCGTCCTCCCGCTCACCCGACCGCCACCGCTTCGGTCTCGTCGGACAAGACCTTGGAGCCGTTCGGACGCTTGGCCCGCTCCGACTCCAGGAGGAGGCCGTCAGGCCCGATTTCCAGCGGCTTGATGTCGGCCAGGACCGAAACCCGCTGTCGGAGAAGATTGAAGGCGTTGATCCAGTTGGTGACCGGCACCTCCACCGAGAGAGCGGCCGCCACGAAGCGGGCCGCGTCGACCTCGGACTTGCGTCCATTGATCGGTTTCAAGGCCTTGTGAAGACGCTGGATACGTCCCTGGAAGTTGATGAATGTACCATCCTGCTCGGCGAAGCTGGCGACCGGTAGGACCAACTTCGCGTTCAGAGCGGTTCGGTCCCAGTTGCTCGTGAACGCGATGACTTGTGCGGCGCTGATCGCCTCGCTCCAATCTTCGTCGTGCGTCGGATGGTCGGTCCCCAGCATCAAGAGCGTCTTTACGACGCCTGAGCGCAAGCTAGCCTTCAACTTCTCGGGTCCTTCGTCGAACACGGAATATCCTTCCATGACCAGCTCGGCGCCCGCGCGGTTCGGATTCTGATCCGCTACCCTCAAGATCTGGTCTGCCGGCCAGGAACCCCGACACAGAACCGCATAGGTGTCGGCACGCAGGGCCGCATGCGCCAGTTCCATGAACGCCGTCATGCCCTCGGTGGTGGCCTGCGCGGAAAGGGCCAAACCGAGGCCCTCCCCATCCCGATGGGGGGAAAGCATTTGGGCCAGGCGCTCTTTGGCCTGCTCCCAGTCGATGGGAACGTAGCGCCCATCCTCGGTCCGTTCGTGCGGCACCGTGATCTGGGTTTCCGGGTCGTGGACGCGCTTGTAGGAGAGTCGACCTGGGTCGCAGAGCCATCCCTGGTTCACGAATCCGTTGTCACGTCCGCGATACCGCTGGATCTCGTTGTTGTAGTGGTCGACGTGGATGTTGCAGCCTCTGGCGCATCCCGAGCACACACTGTCGGTGGTCTTCAGGAACCAGCTCCGTACTTTGAAGCGGAAGTCGCGGCTGGTGAGGGCACCCACCGGACAGATCTCCACCGTGTTCAGGCTGTACGGGTCGTCCAGCGGCTGACCCGGAAAGGTTCCTATCACCGCCCGGTCGCCGCGATCGAATTGACCGAGCTGAGGATTGAGCGCGATCTCTTCCATGAACCGGACACACCGCGTGCAGTTGATGCATCGTTCCTCGTCCAGCATCACCGTCGGTCCCAGGGTGACCGCCTTGTCCTTCACAACCTTGACCTCGTCGAAGCGGGTCCCGCTCTTGTCGTGGGACATGAAGTAATCCTGGAGCTTACACTCTCCAGCTTGGTCGCAGATCGGGCAGTCGATGGGATGGTTGATGAGGAGGAACTCCATCACCGCTTCCCGCGCTTCCAGGACCTTGGGCGAGTGGGTGTTCACCACCATGCCATCCCGGACCCGCACCTCGCATGCCGGAAGGAGCTTGGGAGCCTTCTCGACCTCGACGAGACACATGCGGCAGTTGGCGGCGATCGAGAGTCGGGGATGCCAGCAGTAGAAGGGGATGTCGATGCCGGCATCCGTGGCGGCCTCGATGATCGTGCGGCCCGGCGCGACCTCCAGCTCCCGTCCGTCGATGGTCAACTTCGGCATTGTGGGGGAAGACTCGCGCCTAACGCGGGCAGTCGCAAGGGATTCAATGCAGCCACTGCGCAAATTGCCCCGGGACCGGTGCGTGAATCCGGTGGGCTCCGGGCGAACAGACCGGCGATTCACCTCGGAACAACCTAGGGGAAGGACGGTGCCGGGTCTTGGAGCGCTTCGGCGTCCACCGACGCCGCTGCGGTGACCAACGTACGGAGCAGGACGCGGGAGGTTCGGTAGAAGTCCAAGTCGTGCAGCTCATGGCACATGTGCGCGAGTTCATGAGCGAGAATCGGCAACAGTCCCCGAACTCCGAGGTCCGTCGGCCCCCTCGCCAACCGCCGAATGATGCGATGACCGATATTGAAGCGAATTTCGCCGGAACGGTATGCCGCGACGGGTCCGAAGACATTTGGGGACTGACCGTATCCGAGGGTAGGAAGTTCGCCCGGTAGCAATCGGTCCAGACCCATCACGACCTGGGGCGCGCAGAGGAAGACCTCCGCGGCTTCCACCAGCGCCCGCACGTCCGGCGGAACGTTCTCGACCGAAACCGGGCGACGAAACAACGAGTATTCGGCCTTTGGACCGGACAAGAAGCGATCTTGCAGCCGAGAAAGCAGACCTGGCGCCGCGACCAGTTCACCACGGGCCGCAGCCGGCATTTCTCCGAGGCCTGATAGTCTCCTGAAGATATCCCGTTCCACCGCATCGTCCGCTCTGAAAATGGGCCCTTGGGCCAGGGCACGGCGGTCCGGTCTAAAAGACTGGGCCCGGAACACGCCTTGTCTGGCCAAGTCCGCCAGCTCTTCGAACGAACGAAGATCCCCACCTCCCCACGCTCGAAACAAGGCAGCTCGAACCACCGCGCTACTGAACAGGTCATCGGAGGCGGCCAAGAGCGACTCTCGATTGCCCACTTTCAAGCCCCGTCGGATGGCGTCCACCAAGATGGTCCGCGCGTAGCTGTCTCGCTTCGTCTCCCAAAGCTGGACGAGGCGATAGGAAGCCTCCTGATGAAGCCGCCGAAGGTCGGCCAGAAAGCGCTGGAAACGGTCATCTTCGACAAAACCATTGCGGCTGGTGACCAGCTGAAGACCCTCGGCATGGGCAGCCCCGAAGCCTCCGCGGATCCATGGTTTGCCGGTGTCTCGAGGCACCGCGAGGCGACACACGAAGAGACCCCGCTGATGAACGCGAAACTCCACTTCGGCCCGCGCCGGGTCGATGGCAGCGACCCCGGTCGGCCCCTGCACCGCCGACCCTACGATGATGCGGCGCTCCGCGACGGTCCGTTCCCCTTTCTCCAGTTGGTCGGACACGTAGGCAGCCAGGCGCCGTCCGAGTCGCTGCCCATTCAGGAAGGTATCGACGTCGGTGTACGCGGCGTGCTCCCTCAGCATTTCCGTGAATCGGCGTATCCGGTCTTTCGGGGCGGTTTCTGGGTCGAAGACGACTTCCACGCAGGTCCCGACCGGGTCGAGTCGCGCTGCGGCCGACTGCTCGATGGATACGCCGCCCTGATGCGGTACGAAGCGAAGGCGGATCCCCTCCTCTCCGAAGCCGGCCCAAACCTCGACCTGCGCGACCCCCAAAGCAGGGTCGAATATCGAAACGAAGCCGATACCGAACCGCCCAACTGCCTCTGGGGCATTCCGCCGGGTCGAGCGGCCCAAAGTCAGAATGGCGTCGAGGCTCGCTTCATCGAGGCCGGGACCGCGGTCACGAATGACCAGCTTTCGGGCATCCAGGCTGACGTCGATCCGTGCCCCCGCGCGACCCCGGCTCGCGTCCAGCGCGTTCGCGTAAAGTTCCCGAACCGCCATCACTGGGTCGTCGAATTGATGGGCCGAAAGCAGGCGAAAGACCTGGCCGGGATCCGCCCGATACAACGGTGCGCGGCCACCTGACGAAGACGGGAGGCTGACCGGTTCGGTGGGCAAGCGGTCCGACGAAGGCGGTGCCGTCGCCGCCTCCCGAACCCGAAGGGGCTCGAAATCTCCCGTCGACAATTCCGGTACGACGGAGCGGATAGTGTCGTCCTGAGGGTCCGACGGTCCCGTCATCGACCCCTCCGGGCCCACACCAGGTTCCGCGCCAAGAGTTCCCACTCCGCTTGGCGTGGGTCGACATTTCGAAAGATGGTGGGGTCGGTGGAGACCAAAGCCTCGAGCAAGATGCGCGCTCTCGGGACGTCATTTTCCGCAATCCGGATCAAGTGGCGAACAGTGGGATGGTTTCGATTCAACAGCACCCTGTGGTTTCGAACCACCAGAACCCTCGCCTCATTGAAGTCGCCTCCGGCCGACCTCAGGTCCACGAAGCCGAGAGGACTATCCAGGTCGATATGGACCTCTTCCTGCACCTCGACCTCGGCGCTCGACTCGCGAAACCCGGTCTCCATGCGTTCGCGCTTTCCTTCACCTTGTTTTGACCAGATGCGAGCCACGATGAAGTCGCGGGGGTGACCGATGGCGCGGGCCAGAAGAGACCAGCGCCCACTTCGTCGAAGAAGGCTTCTGGCCAGACCCGCGGCCAGACCCAACGTCAAGAGCAGCACCACGAGACCGATCACGGATTGAAATGAATCCAGAGGAGAGCGGAACGCGTCGACCCCGGGGGGTGACGCCGATAAGGCATCCACCGAGGGCGTGCCGGGCTCGTTCGCCTTCCAGCCCGAACCGAGCGAGAAATAGGTCCCGACCGCGAAAGCGAAGGTGAAGCAGAGCACCGCCACCGCCGAGAACGCCCCCACCGTCGACCAGGAGCGGCGTTTTCTCTTGGGCCTCGACTCCGCCTCCGACGCAGCCCGAGCCAACGCACGTTCCGCCGACGACCATTGGGTCTCGGGCACCTCGTCTCCCAGGTCCAGTGCATCCACTTCGACGGTGGAGAGCCGTCTCCGCTCCAGGAAGTCCTCCACGTCGCGGTAGAGCAAGAGGACAGGCAAGCCGCGGTCGATGTAGCCTCGAAGCTCATCGGCTCGACGCGGCACCCGGCTCACCGGAATACGCTCCCCCGCTCTTCCGAGACGGTCGAGATCTGCCGGCGATGTCAATCCTCCGTCGGCGGTCTCCAGGATCGGGGCGTCGTCGCACCCGTCGTCTCCTTCCGGGTCCATGATCCGGGTGCGAAGCCACTCCAGAGCGGCGCGGTCGTCGGCATCCAAGCTTGCCTCCACCGGACGCTCGCCCGCTCGCATCTCATCCACTCTCCTACGGAAGGTGTCGGCGATGCGGCTCGCGAGCCGTGCCACCTGGGCTCGCGCCTCCCGAACCATGGCCTCGAATGCCTGGTCTCGTCGGACCGCATTCCGACTCAGATTCGGCGCGAGGGCGGGAGCGTCGAGTACGTATGAGACGCCTTCCCCGAACAACGCCGTGCCCGCCTCCAACAGGATCCCGCCGCTCGAAAGCTGATGCACCGGCTCCGCCTGCACCCCCAGAGTGCCGGACCCCGAAACGGAAGCGAACCTCCAGGTGTAGCGGCCACGGACTTGATGAACGCGGTCACGCAACTCCCGACCATTCACCCGCAGGGTCTGTGGAAGTCCGCCACAATGGTCCCGGACCAGCTCGTAGGTCCGCTGGGCCAACCGCTGCGCCGTTTCCCGATCGCTCGATTTGTACACCCGCACCGAGGTCCCCTGAGCCCGGCGAGGCCCTCGGGTCACGGTGCCACTCCCGTCTGCGGCAAACACCAGGCGGTGGCTTTCCTCGCCGTTCGAAGTCTCCACCACCATCCGCCGGATGCCCATGGCGTATGGAGAAAGCTTCCCGATACCGAATCGGCCTCGATGCTCCGGACCTTTGTGGGAACAGCCGATGGTGAGATACGCCTCGACTTCCTCGGCCGACATCCCACGACCATCGTCCTGCACGCTCAGCCGAAACAGTGAGCGTTCCGAATCGAACGAAAGGTCCACATGAATGGCTGTGGACTCTGCGTCGGCGGCGTTTTGGACCAGTTCACGCACGCAAAGAAGCGGCTCCGGGAACTGCTGAGTCAGCGCCCGAAGGAGACCGGGAATATCGACACTGAACGGCCTTCCCGCCTCCGACACGCCATGGATGCTAACCAACCGAACCCCACTTCGCGACCCTCGGACCGCTAAAGGGCATAGAGCGCAAGCCCCACACCGATCGCCGCCGCCAACATCGCGAGAACGCGCAACACCGACGCCCTTCTGCCTCCGTAGACCAGCGCCTCGAGTTCCCTCGTATCTTGCGCCTCCAGGCCCTCGTCTCGCCGGGGCGGAAGCGGGGGCACTTGAAGGATCTCCGCCTCCCGACTGGGCGGACGGGCAGCGGACCGGGAGTCCGACGAAAGAAACCCGCTCGCGGTCCAAAACACCTCGGCGTCCGCCGCCGAAGCCGAGGATGACCGCACGTCGAGGACCGGCGTGGCCAGGCGCTCATCCGGAACGAGGTCGAGGGTCTCGAGCCAGCGTCGGACGGCCCGCGGTCCCATGTCGTCGTCTGCGGCAGAAGTCTTGCCGAGCGCGCGGGACATCTCGGCCGCGTTCGTGTATCGAAGCTCACGCTCGCACTGAAGGCCCTTCATCGTCACCGACAACACATCGGACGGCACGCGTTCTCGAGCCCGCGTTGACAGTTCCGGCGGGTCGAATGTCGTGCGCAGCACCTCTCGAAAGGTGGCTTGCGGCGGCCAAGGATGTTCGCCCGCGAACAATTCGAAGAGAATGACGGCAGCGCTGAAAACGTCGGCCCGAGGGTCGAGGTACTCGCCGCGGCGATGTTCCGGCGCCATATACCTTGCGGTCCCGATCAACTGGCCGATCACCGTGATCTGGGGTCCGTACACGTCTTTGGCGATGCCGAAGTCGATCAGAACCGCTTCCCCTTCCTCCGAAACGATCACGTTCTTTGGGGTGACGTCTCGATGGATCATGGGTCGGAGGCGATGTTCTTCATCCTGTACGGTATGCAGGGCCGACAGGCCCTCCAAAATGCCCATGCCAAGGTGAGCGGCTACAGACCTCGGCGGAAGACGTCCTTCATCGAACACCTTCGTCAAAATCCGATGGAGACTGATGCCGCGCACCTGACGCATGACGATGTAAAAGCAATCGCCGACCCGCCCGAACTCCCGGAATCGAGCGAGATTCGGATGTACGACCCGCGATGCCACCTGGGCTTCCAAGATGAAACGGCGGCCATATTCCTCGGAGTTGGCGTGCTCGGGACGCACACGCTTCAGGACGAAGAAGTCATCCGGCGCATCGGTTCGGTGGGCTACGAAGGCTTCCGCCATCCCTCCTCGACCCAGGAGACGGTCGAGCTCGAATGGACCAAACGGCTCCGCCACACTTCAAATTGACACGGGCTCGAGTCCACCGAAAGTCGAAACCGGGAATGGTTCACCAACGTGATGCCGACTACTCGGCCTCGGAAAGGAGCAGGGAGATTTCGGGGGTCTCGAGCTCGTCGAATCGTACCTGACGACAACCGAGTTGGAGGACCTCCCCATTCGCTTGGGTATACGCAACAAACGTTCCCTCCAGTCCGGGGGACTCCGGCAACTGCAGGCGGCGTGGCTCTTCTCCGCTCTGCCAAGTGCTTTCCGCATCGGGCGCCAAGTCGCGTACATCCGTCGTCTGAAGGGCCAGGCAGTCAACGCCGTCACCGTCGAACCAGGCCACCACCAACACGTCTGCGCGCGGCGAAAGGCCCTGAAGGTCCACCTCGACCGGGCGAAATACGGAGGGCTCGCCCCCGCAACCCACGACGCACACCAGTGCCCATGACAGCCCGCGCACGCGCTGAGTATAACTGGCCCGAATGCTGTCTTCTGCCCTGACGCCCCTGATTGTGGCGTCGACCTGGTCGGTGCAACCCTTTGCCGCGGAAGTCTCGCTGCACCGATATGAGGCGGTCGAAGTCGCCCTGCCCCTCCGGCGGTCTCCCAAGCCGGACGTTTCAGTGATTCGGCGCATCGAGCAGGCATCACCAGGAGTACGCGTCCTGCCCTGGTATGGGCTCGAAGGAAACTCGATCCGATACGCCGTTCAGGCCGAACGGCCCGGCGTTTCCATCGTGATTCAGTCCTTCGAGCTCGTACGGCGGGGCCGCGTCCTGAAACGGTTTCGACTTCGTCAACGGTTTCGCGTGGCCGACACCAGCCCCGACCCGAGTTTCTTGGACACCGCCCTCGACGTCATCCGTGCCCACACTGAGACCGAGTCGAGCGACGCAGCCCTCACCCGAGGTCAGGCACAGATCGAGGTTGCCCGGAGATGGCTTCGCGGCTTCGTGCATCAGGTCGACGATCCGCGGGTTCCAGCCATCGTTCGGGTCTTGGCCCCCGATGCACCGCCCCCGGGCGTCTCGGTCCGACCGACGGACGTCGTACCGGTTGCGCCGTCTGAGCTGGAGAAGAGCCGGTCCGAAAACCCGATGTCTGGTTCGCCGCGCGCGCTTTTGAACGAAGCACGCAGGGCGCTGGACGCCCTGGACCTGGACGCCGCGGCCGAGGCACTGAGGCTCGTGCGCCGCGACCCCCGGGCCACCCTCGGGGAACTCGCCCGCGCATTGGAATGGGGGGCTGCTCTCGCCCTGCTGCGAGGACGAGACAATCTGGCGCGACAGCTCGTGCAGCAGGCCACGACGCTCTTTCCCGAGTTGACGCCCCGCAATCCCTTTCCGTGGGCGCAGCAGCGCTTCATCCAGCTCCGGCAGAAGCTTGCGCCCGCCCAGCGACTCGCGATCGGACGCGTGACGGTGGAACCGAGCCAAGATGGCTCGACGGTTTCGGTGGAATTCGGTCCGGACGCGGGACGTTTGGTGCGGCGCGCGCGGGTCGAACGGGTGCAAACCCAGACCACACGGACCTCGCCGGTCCTCCACGAGGGCCTCCGGGGCCGGTCCCGAATCGCGTTTCCGTCCACCGAAGCAACCGGATCGCAAGCTCTGCGGGTGATGCTCCTCGATGAGGTCGGACGCGTCCTGGCCGAAGAGGGCACGACCGCGCCGCTTTATGTGCCGGTGGTCGAAACGGAAGCTTCATCGTCTCCCCGAGTTCCATCCTGGGTGTGGTGGACCCTCGGCGGGGTGGCGCTCGCCGGCGCCGCCGCGGCAACCGTGATTCTGGCCACCGACGGCGGAACCCCGGAACCTGACCGGGGCATCGGTCCCTTCGACATCGAGTTCTGAAGCGAGAAACAGGTCAGCTTCGCAGCCTTTCTTGCATCCGCTGCCACGCCTGGTCGAAGCGGACGGCGGCGTTCCGGTTGCCGGGAGTGCGGCGAAATCGATGGCTCCAGCCATCGAAGAATCGGGTCAGGCGGCTGTCTTCGCCCGCGCTGGCCCCGGTGACCAGCGCCGTTGCAACCTCGAGGGTCTCGGGACTGGGAACACTCTGGGGCCGAAGCCGCAGTCGGAGATGCTCGGCCAATCCTTGGGTGAGCTCGACGTATCTCGGATGGGACGGAGCACTGATCCGAGCTCCAGCGAGGTGGCAAGCCAGATCGGCTTGCCGCGACCAGCTTTCGTCCTCGTCCTCGGCCGATTCCCAGGCGGTGACGGCGCAGCCGACGACCTCTTCGAAGAATGGAGCAGCCCGAATGCCTTCGACCTGAGCGAGGGCGACATTCACGTCGGTCCGCCCCCCGTCTCCGAGCCGCCCGAGGCGGTGACGAATGGCTCTGCGGAGGCCGGGGACCGCGCGCGAGCTTCGAAGACGGCCCGCCGTTCTCGACGCTTCCACACACACATTCACGTTGGCGAAGCTGAAGTTGGCCTGTTCCAACAGTCGGGCGATGAACTGATGCGTGGCCAAGACGTCTCGACGCAACAGCACATAGACCGCTTCTTCCGGTTCATATCGGATCCAATCATCGACTTGTGTCAGCCAGCGCTCCGCCGCCGCGGCGAGGCGTTCCGTCGCCCGCGCATCGGGAAAGCGGCCATACGCTTCGTACAGCTCGGCCCGCCGGCGGGGACCGAAGCGGGCGGTTCCGATTTCGTCCAGGACCGATTCGAACTCCGAGAAGTCGCTGGCGATGCTGGCCCACGCCAGAATCAGTCCCCACCCCGCACCATGATGCGTGTCCGCATACAATGCGCTCCGTCTGAGGAGAACGTGCAACAACTCCTTGAATCGAATGTCGACGCGGTCAGCCAAACGACGCATCGCCTCGCGTGTGTCGAGACCGTGCACTCTTCCCGGCTGTACGGATCCCCCGGTACAAAGATGGTCCAACAAGGCCAAGACTTCGCGAACCTGGAGGTCGTTCGAAGCTGCTTCCACCAATGGAGCGCGTATGCGTGCTTGTTCCTCCGACTCGGTCAGCGCTCTGGCCCGATTTGAAAGGACCGCTCGACGCCGGTCGGCTCCGAATAACTCCACTGAAGCGACCTCTGAGATCTGAACCCGGAGTGCTTCGATGGTCCCGTGGTCCAAGCCCCCCAACTTCGTCTGGGCTCGAGACCCTCGCGCCATCAGCCATTGCCTCACGTCCTGTACGATCGGGTCCGGGAGCGATTCGGAAAGCGAGAGGGCGACGTCGAGTTCGTGACGGTTCTCCAAAAAGAAGTGCGCCAAGAGCCAGTACAGAGCGATGTGTGGGAGGCGTGCGACGAGGTCTGCTTCCTCTACGAACCTGGCCACCGGGGCTGCTTTGGCCACGCTGACCGAAAAGGAGCGGCCGGCCCCCGTCAACGCGCCCACCAACCATTCCGACCGTTGAAACAAAAGTCCAGGATCCGAGGTTTCCGGCAGAGCATCGTTCGACACGGCTTCGTAGAGCTTCAAAGCAGAGGTCAATCGAGCTTCCTCATGGCCGGTGAACCGGAGGCCCTCGTGCTCGGGTCGATCTTCCTCTTGGAGCAGTCGAAACATGCGAGCAGCGATGGATGCGTCGGTCGGCCACACCCCCCAATCCCCGGGGTGGAAATAGTACACCCGGGATGCTCCGTCCTTCGCGCCCACCCAAGATGCCAGGAAGCTCATGGCCTCCTGCTGGGCCACGACCGTGCTGGCCGTGAACAGGCCCACGATCTCCGCCACCCAGCTCGGATTTCGGGGGTCGAGATGAGCTTCGAAACTCGGCGCTGGCGTCGGCGACCGGAGCTCGGCTTCGGCCGGATCCGCCACCTCCAGTTCAAAGGTTCCGAAGAGCTCGCTCCAGGCGCCGAGCTCCTGTCCAGGAGGCAAAGCGCGCACCACGGACACGGGGACGTGGGTGCCTCGGACTCGAGCGAGCCGCTGCGCGAACTGACCGAGAAAAGTGCCGCCCCCACCGAAGAGACTGCGGGCCTCCTTCTGAGTCACCAGACGCATGTCAGTCTTCCACGGTCAGTCGCGTCTTCGATTCGAGCCACCCGCGGAGTTCTTCGGGGTCCGGTGGCAACCGAACCGGCCAGACACGCACGTCGGTGTCGGCGCTCCCGCTCACCAGGCGGTCCGACCGCGGGCCGAAGGCCACGTCGAAAACCTGAAGGCCGTGGCCACTCAGCACGCGATACTCCAGCGTTCGGGTGTCCCAGAGTCGCACCGTGGAGTCCGCGCTGGCGCTGGCCAGAACCCGACCGCTTCGGTCGAAACTCAGGGCCAACACGGGCCCTCGATGCGGTTCGAGTGGCTCGCAGCGCTCGATGCTGCGGGTACAGAGCCACAGCTCGGATGACGCGTTCGCCACCGCAATGGATGTCCGGTCGCGACTCCACTCCACCAGCTGGGCTCCCGGAAGGTCGATCGCGGCCATCAGCCTCCCCGAGGGAATATCGAGGATCCGAAGGGCATCATCTCCCGCCACAGCCAATTCCGACCCATCCGGGTCTATCGCCAACGACCAAACCGGCCCGGTCATTTGAAGGAGGATGCGGTGATGGTTCGGATCGGAGGTGGACCATTCGAAGACCGCGCCGTCGCGACCGGTGGAGAACAGTCGCTTCCCATCGGGATGAAAGCCCACGTCCGTCACGAAGTCCTGGTGTCCGACCAGGGGTCGCCCTTCGCCGGACGGTACGCTCCACAACCAGACGCGGTCATCTTCGCCGGCGGACGCGAGCCAGCGACCGTGCTCCGAAAACGCAAGCTCCTCGACGTCCGCCGTGTGGCCCTTCAGCACCCGATGGTCGTTCCCATTCACATCCCAAAGACGCACCGTCCGATCGTCGCTGGATGAGGCGACCCATCGTCCATCGGGAGAAAAAAGAACTCGGAACACATGGTCCGTGTGGCCTCGAAGCACTCGGACCGCGTCAGCACTCAAATCCCAGAGCCGCACCAGGTCGTCGTGCCCACCGGAAGCCACGGATTTCCCATCCGGGGAGATGTCGACGCCGTGCACCCCCACTTCGTGCCCGCGGAGTCGAACCGTGGAGTCATCTTCCAGCGCCCAGAGCCGCGTGGTTCCGTCCCACGAAGAAGACGCCAGCCAAGAGCCGGTGCGGTCGAACCGAAGCGACGAGATCGTATCGGTGTGCCCTCGAAGGATCCGGAGATCGCCATCTTCCAGATTCCGCAGCCAGATCTCGTGATCCCAACCGGCGGTGGCCAGGCGTTGGCGGTCATCTCCTCCGAAGACGCCGACGCCTACCCGCTCTTCGTGCTGTTCGAGCATCCGGACCTCGCCGTTTTGAAGATCATGCTCGAGGACCGAGCCGTCGAAATGGGTGCTCACCAAGCGGCCGTCACCGAAGGCGAGATCCAACGTTTCGGCTCCTTCCGACACCAGGTCGCGATGGGAAAGACCGGGGAGCGTATAGAGGCGAACGAGACCGCTGGCTCCACCGCAAGCGATCATGCTCCCATCGCCGGAAACCGCGAACGATTGGACCTCTCGACCGTCACACACCAAGCGTCTCGACTGATTCCCTCTCCAGAGAAGAACCGCATCGCCGTGGCCGCCGGTCACGACCACGTCCGCCCGCGCCTGAACCTTCAAGGCGCGATTGGCCAAGTCGAATGAGGCCACGGACTGGAGCTCTCCACGACGCGTCCATCGGCGCAAAGTCCCGTCGGAAGACACCGAAAGCAGGTCGTCTTGTGGGAGCAGCGCGAACCCCTTCACGTCGCCCTCGTGCCCCTCCAGAACCGATGAGGTTCCCCGCGTCTCATCGCCGAGGGGCCATATCCGCAGCGTGTCATCGTAGCTCGATGAAATCAGATAGTCTTCGTTGGCGGAGAAGCGAAGCTGGGTGACGCGATCGGTGTGACCACTCAGAACTTCGACATCGCCATTCCGCAAAGAGATGAGCCGAATCCCGCCGGTTCGGCCGCCGGAGGCAGCCCAGGTTCCGCTCGGCGCCATCGCGAGGGCGTCCAGGGAAGCCTGGCCGCCTCGGTCCACGAATCGCGACACGCCGAGGTGGCTCGCTTCGGCGGCGATGGAGGCGGCACCCGGTCGGCTCACTCGGTTCAGAGTCTTCAACCACGCCAATGTCTCGGTGGGATCCTTGTCGAGCAGGCTACGCGCTTTTTGCAGTCGGAGCGCATCGCTCGTTTCGGTGGCTTCATACGCCTTCTGTTCGGCTCGGTCGCGTGCGTCGCGAATGTTCTCGAAACTCCAGGCCGCGAAGCCCGCGAGCAGAAACAGCGCCAACAAACTGACGGTCACGGACGTCGCATTCCGCCGCACGAACCGCATCGCCAGTTCGCCCGAACTGTACTCATGGGCGCCGACCAGCTGCCCGGTCGTGAATCGACGAAGCTCCTCCGCCATTTCGCGAGCGGTCGGGTATCGGTCGTCCGGGTCGCGGGCCATCGCCTTGGTGGCGATGGCAACCAGATCACGGGGACAGTCGGGGGCGAGATCCGCAAGCTCCTTGGGAGGTCCGCTGACCACCGCCATCAGGACGTCTTTGTTCTTGACGTCCTGATAGGGCCTTCGTCCGCACAGAACGTGGTACAGCATGGCCCCGAGGGAATAGACATCGGAGCGTTCGTCCACTTCCCTCGCGCTCGCCTGTTCCGGCGGCATGTAGGGTGGCGTACCCACGACGATCCCGTCGGAAGTCATGAGAGCGTCTGGTGAGATGGGCGCATCGCTTCTCAGCTCGCTCTCCCTGAGCCAGATGTCTTTGGCCAAGCCCCAGTCGATGACCACCGTCTCACCGAACGCACCCACCATCACGTTTCCGGGCTTCAGATCTCGGTGCAGGATGCCTTGACTGTGGGCATACGCGACGGCGTCTGCGACGTCGATGACGTGCGGCAGCAGGGCCAACCGCTCTTCCCGAGAGGTCGCGGCGTCCAGAGCTTCGGCCAGGGTCCGTCCTTCCACCAGCTTCATCGCGTAAAAGCGCTTCCCGGAGGGCCACACACCCGCTTCGTGCACCGGAACGATGTTCGGGTGTTCGAGACGGGCGGTGATGAAGGCCTCCCGTACGAATCGGGTCTCGGCCTTGCTGTCCTTGGACAACAGCTCCTTGATGGCGACGATGCGGCGGAGGCGCTGGTCTCGGGCCTTCAAGATCCGGCCGAGACCCCCGCGAGCGAATTCTGCTCCGAGATCGTAGTTACCGGGATCCACCTCGGGTAGGCCCTCGGTGCCGATGATCCGGTCGGCCGGCGGTAGGGTCTTCGTGACGCTCGGGTGTTTTCGTCCGCCCGCGGTGTCCACATCGCGTTGGACCGTATCGTCATACCCCGTGGTCCGGTCCGTCGGAGGCTCCACCTTGGGCGGTTGGGCCATGACGCATCGACGTACACGCCCGTCGGAAGAGGTACAAGCGGTGCCGCGGTTACGAAGAGGGCTAGCGTGACTGGATGAGAAAACGCGCCCGATGGGCGGCTTCCCGCAGCTCGGCCGGCCGAAAGGGTCCCCGGGCGGCATCCAGGGCCGCGAGGCTGGCCAGGCTTCCGAAAACGCCGAGTGCCACCGCGGCGGATATCTGCACCGCGAGCTGGTCGTGCTCCTCCAAGAGATTCACCAGCCTCCGCTCCAAAGCGGGCCCGGAAACGTATCGTAGGGACGAAAAGAGGCCATCCAGGGCGGCCCGACGGACCTGGGGATCGGGGTCTTCGAGGGCTGCATTCAACAGATCCCGAGTCCGGTCCCGGGACCACCGACTCGCTACGAAGCGAAGCGCGCGGGTCCGGAGTTCGGGTCCGGCCCGGGAGCGAACGAATCCCGCCAGCGGTTCCATTCTCGTATCTCGCCGCATCATCAGTCCGGTCAGCGCCGGCCCGGCCACCGACGACGGTCCGGAGAGGGCGCGCTCCAAGATGCGACGCGCCTCCTTTCGCTCGGAGTGATGATCGGCGATCCGTGCAACGGCTTGCGCCCGAACCGCCTCTGGCACCCGCTCGGCCTCGGCCAAGCGCGCCATGAGCGGGAAGCCCCGTGGCCCAGCGTCCAGAGCCACCTGGAGAGCGTATCGAGCGCGTTCCTGACTGAGCGACGCCCGCACGGCTGGCCCGGGACTGGGCGAGCTCAGCGAATCCTGAACACCGGCCGTCTCCCCTGGGGTGCTCTGGGTTGCCTGGTTCCCCTCATCTGAGGCTCCGGAGGCCTCCTCGGATTCGAGGCCGACCTCCTCCACGTCGTCCTCGTTCAGAAACTCCGGTTCGGCCTCGACCCCTCGAAGCGTCGGGTCTCCCCGTTCCTGAACGTCGGGGTCGCCGACCGGCTCGGACTCGACGGTGTCGTCCGGGAGCAAGGCCTCCAGCACGGCCCGCGCTCGCTGCCCGCCCTCGCCGAGGCGCTCCGCTCCCCGTAGAGCGGCCTCCACGAGGACCGGATCTTCGGCCTCCTTCAACTGGGCGCGCATGGTTTCGAACAGCGGGCTTCCCACCGGACTTAGCTGAACGGCAGCCGTGACCGCGGCCCGTCGGACTCCGTCGTCGAGATCCTGCAGGCCGCGCTGACACAAACGAGCTGCGTTGTTGGCTTCGCACTTCACGCTCAACTCGATGGCCCGGGAGCGCACCGAAGGCGTCGAGGAGCCCAGCCCTGCCGTCAGGGCACCGCCAAATCGATGATGGGCGGACAGTTCGAGGGCCACCTTGGCACCGTCCGGATCCGGACTCAGGGCCCACCTTTCCAGCATCCGAGACGCTTGGGGCGCGAGAGGCCCAAAGATTGCGGCCTTTCTGAGGATCGTTTGAAAGGCTCCCTTCAGTGGTCCCCCATCCTCGATCCATTCTTGCAGGACGGATACCGTGAGCGGGGCCCCCTCCACGACCCCCTGGACCAAGACGGTATGGGCCCAGTCCGGGGCCTCCCGGAGAACGGAGGTTACGCTTGGATCCCCCGAGAGGGCCCAATCACGGTAAAGCCGGGCCTGCAAGGGCGGCGGGAGTCGTTCGATGAAGGCGGTCTCCAGCTGGCGGAGCACGTCACCGGGCAGGGCCGCCGGCGATTCCGCATCGGCCGAC
The DNA here is from genome assembly GCA_050331295.1 of Myxococcota bacterium. Taxonomy (GTDB): domain Bacteria; phylum Myxococcota; class Kuafuiibacteriia; order Kuafuiibacteriales; family Kuafuiibacteriaceae; genus Kuafuiihalomonas. The sequence continues at coordinate 79,046 of JBHJGZ010000005.1, forward strand.
TTCCACTGGTCCACCGCCGCCGCCAACTCCCGGGCGGACCATGCCGTCGAGGATACCCGGCGAGCCCAAGTCCCCGCCATGTCGCGCACCAAGACCGGTGCCTGAATTCGGCAGCTGAGCTCGATCAGGACCTCCACATTTCGGCTCCGCCCGGCCGCCTCGAGCTCTGCCCAGGCGCGGGCGAAGGTGACCGATCCGTCCGACGGGAGCTCGCGAAGATGCGCATCGGCCTCCGGAACGCTTCGCACCAGGGAAAGCATCGATCGGCCACGGAGACCGGGGTCGACTCCCGGCTCAGCCAAGCGCTTCAGGAGTTCGACCGTGCCTCCCCGCTCGAAGTGGGGCCAGAGGCGGTCGATCCAGCCATCGGCCGAAGGCAGCAGGCCGCGCTCGAGAAGACCTCGGACCCAGCTTTCCATCGCCACCGGTCCATCCACCTCTGCCACCATCCAGGTCGACGCCCAGACCACCGATGCGGAGGCGTGGCTGGTGGCGGTCCACAGGGCTTCGAGGGTGCCCTCCGATTCGGCGAACCGGCGCGCTTCCTTCCCTTGCGACGGCAAGAGCGCCGACGCCAGGCGGTCGAGGGCGACACGGACCAGAGCAACACCAGGCGGAACCGGCCCCCAAACGTCGTGGTCTCGACACCACGCGGGTTCGAATCGGCCGGCCAGCGACGTGGCAATCACCGTTGAAACCGACGGACTCAGACGCGGGATCTCGACGTGTGCAAAACCGTCTGGAGCCTCGAACGGAACCACCAATAGCAATGCATCTTGCAGAACTGATTCATGAACCGACGCGAAGAGTGGCCATCTTTTGAGACGAAGGCCGGCAGACGCAGCCACGAAGGCCATCACCGACGCTGCCGGCCCATCCCCGACGACATGGATCTCGTCCGCCGCCATGCCGCTACCCTGCAGGCTCGGAGGCTCGAGCTCCAGAGGCTTCTGCGTTCGCCCCACGGAGTTCGTGGGTGGACCGGCGACCGGGATTGCAGCCGGGGCCGACTCCGCCTACCGTTGTCCCGGCTCAGTCTCCGGGGCCCGAGGCCCTCGGGCGACGGCGAAGCCGTAGACGGCGCGAATACCGTGCTTACAGTTGGAGGCGAGGCGTGGACGTGTTCCTGTACACCATCACCACCTTTCCGACGGTCGTGTTCACCGTCTTGTTGGGATTTGCGATGCTGTACTGGGGTTTGGTGATGGTCGGAGGCGTCGACGTCGACGGTTGGGGCTCTGGCTCTGAGGCCGTGTTCGACGCGGGCGACGGTGCACTCGAAGCCCTCGATGCTGGCGATGGCGCGATGGATGCGGCCGAAGGCGCCCTGGAACCGTCGAGCACCGGAACCGGCGGCGGGTTGATGGCGGTCCTCAGCTGGTTCGGCCTGAGACGCATGCCGCTGTCCGTGACCATGAGCGTGGTGATTCTGGTGGCATGGGTCGTTTCCTATTTCGCCACCAAGGCCCTGCTTCCAGCCTTAACGTCGTTCCTCCCGGTCGGTATCGCCTCCGGGCTCGTCGGCCTTGGTTCGCTGCTGGCGGCCCTTCCAGCCACCGCTTTGGCATCCGTTCCTCTCGAACCCCTTTTCCGCTTCCATCGCGCCGAGGACAACGCCTCGCTGGTGGGCAAGACCTGTCGCATCCAAACCGGGTCCGTCGACGATCGATCCGGGGCGGCCGTCGTGGTGGATGGTGACTCCTCCGACATCATCCAGGTTCGGTGCCGCCCAGGCCATCTACGTCGAGGCGAAACCGCGCTGATCGTCGACTACGACCGGCTCCGGAACGTCTTTCTGGTCGAACCGATGCCCGAGATTCTCGGCACTCGAGAGGCCATTCGCTGACATTGACATTTGAGACTCCGGGCCAAGCCCAGGAATGAGAGGAAGTGATGAGCTTTGATATCGATACCTTGATCGTGGTCGTGGTCGCCATTGGAGCGTTGGCGGTCATCGTGCTCGGCTTCGCTTTCCTGGTCGCGAAGTTTTACCGAAAGGTGGCCCAGGGTCGTGCCCTCATCATCAACAAGGTGAAGAGCAAGCCGGACGTCACATTTACCGGCGGTTTGGTCCTGCCCATCATCCACCGGGCCGAAGAGATGGACATCTCGGTCAAGACCATCGAGGTGGATCGACGCGGCAAGGAAGGCTTGATCTGTCGAGACAACATCCGAGCCGACATCAAGGTGACCTTCTTCGTGAAGGTGAACCGGAAAGAGGAATCGGTGCTCAAGGTGGCGCAACAGGTCGGATGTCTTCGGGCCTCCGATCAGAACACCCTCGAAGAGCTGTTTCTCGCCAAGTTTTCGGAAGCCGTGAAGACGGTGGGCAAAGGCCTGGATTTCGAAGAGCTTTATACCAATCGCGACGGGTTCCGCGACGCCATCCGGGCCCACATCGGCAATGAAGAGGATCTGAACGGATACATCCTGGACGACGTCGCCATCGACTTCCTGGAACAGACGCCGATCGAGTCCCTCGACCCGCAAAACATCCTCGATGCCCAAGGCATTCGCAAGATCACCGAACTCACCAGCCAGCAGAACATTCGCACCAACGAGTTTCGCCAAGATGAGCGAAAGGCCATCAAGAAGAAGGATGTCGAAGCCGAAGAGGCGGTGTTGGAACTGGAGCGGCAAGAGGCCGACGCACGAGCCAAGCAACACCGTGAGGTGGCGGTGATTCAGGCCCGCGAACAAGCGGTCACCGAGATCGAAAAGGCGGAACAATATCAGCGTGCTCAGCGGGCTCGGATCAAAGCCGAGGAGGACATCGAAGTCGCCGACCAGGACAAGCAACGGCAGGTCGCCATCGCCCTCAAGGCTCGAGAACGCGCCATCGCAGTCGAGAACGAGCGGGTCGAAAAAGACCGACAGCTGGAGGAGATATCCAGACTCCGAGAGGTCGAGGTCCAAACCATCAACAAAGAGAAGGAAGTCGAGGTCGAGAAAAAGAACATCGCAGACGTCGTCCGGTCACGGATCGCGGTGGAGAAGACGGTCGCCGAAGAAGAAGAGCGGATCAAAGATCTTCGCGCCATCGCGGAGGCCAAACGAGCCAAGGAGGTGTCGATCACCGCAGCTGAAGCCGAAGCTCAGGAGAGCCTCGTAAAGCAGATCAAGGCCGCCGAAGCCCAGGAAGAGGTCGCGCGCTTCGTCGCGAAAGAAAAGCTAACCCTGGCCGACGCCGAGCTGGAAGCGGCGGACCGTGAGGCCAAGGCCAAGATTCGATTGTCTGAAGGCGTCCAAGCCCAAGCGGCGGCGGAAGGCCTGGCCGCGGTGCGGGTGCGAGAAGCGGACGCCATCGCGCTGGAAAAGGAAGGATTGGCGCGAGCGCGCGTCATGGAAGCCGAAGCAGCGTCGTTTCAAAAGCGCGGCGTCGCCGAGGCGGAGGTCGAGCGAGAAAAGCTATTGGCCAAGGCCAAAGGAAGCGAGGAGCAAGGATACGCAGAAGTACGCGTGCGCGAACTGGATGCCAAAGCGACCGAGAGGGTGGGCGAAGCGGAGGCTTTCGCGATCGAAAAGAAGCTCCAAGCGGAAGCGGTCGGACTTCGCGAGAAGGCGGGAGCGCTGCACGCCCTCTCCGGCGAAGCCCGCGAACACGAAGAGTTCCGACTGCGCCTGGAAACCGACAAAGACATCCAGTACCGGCGGATGGAAACCCAGAAGGTCATCGCCAAGGACCGAGCGGAGATTCTCAAGGAAGCCTTCGACCAAGCCAAGATCAACATCGTTGGCGGAGACGGACGCTTCTTCGACAAGTTCATTCAGGCCATTTCGGTGGGACAGGCCGTGGACGGTGCGCTGGACAACAGCGAGATCCTCCAGTCGATTCTCGGCCCGTACTTGAACGGGGACGGAAGCCTCCCGAAAGACATCCTGGCGGTCCTGAACGGCAACGGGAGCCAAAGCGTACAGCATCTGACGGTGAGCGCATTCCTCGCCCGGCTGATGGCCACCGCCGACGCTCCGATGCGCGAGAAACTCGAAAAGCTGATGAGCGAAGCCAAAGCCCTCGGCCTCTCCCAGTCTCCCCGCGCACTCGAAGAATCGAACTGAGCTCCCAATGTCTGCAGCCGAAGAGCTCGGGATGGAGGCTACCGACCTCGATGGCGGAAGCTACGAGGTCATTCGGAAGCGGCTGACCGACCAGGGGCAGGAGCTGGCTCGACGCGCCCATGCTCTGAATCAAAAGCGCCAAAAGACATTCGGGGGTACCGGTCTCACGGTCATCGGAAACGAGCGCGTCCGGACCGAAAACAACTGCACGCCGCGGGATATCGTCAACGTCGGAGGCACACTTCTATTCGGCTACAACGTATTCATGGGCCTCAAAACCGAGACCCAGATCTCCGACGTGCTCAGCCTCCACCGGTTCGCGCTCGAAAAGGATGGCAGCTTCGACCTTTCGAACCTTCCGGATTCCGCCGTTTCTGACCTGCTCGACAATCCAAACTTCCGGCGGGAATTCCGGGAACTGTATCAATTCTACAAGGACGCGAGACTTCTACAGCTGAGATCGATGGAAGACGGCCGGCTGCTGGCCGTGTTTCAGACCGGACGTTCCATCGACGATATCAAGGTGTTTCGGTGGGCGATCGACGTCCATGGAAGAGCAACCTACGTCGATAATCGCGGCGAAAAGGACCACGTCTTCCCGCCTTCCCACGATTTTGAATGGATCACGACTACTCGCGACGACCAGGTCTCGGGGCGTCATCCCCACGTGAGCATCTTGAACCAAGTATTCGTCGAAACTGTGGGGGGCGACCTGACCATCAAGGTCGAAAACAACACCGAGGACGGTCGAGGCATCTACTCGGAGCCAGTCGATGAACCACGTCAATCCTTGGACGACGCTCGTTTCCGATACGCCCGAGTCGGCTCTCTTATTCTATTGGAAATATTGCCGTACCAGGAACCGAAGCCGCGATACCTAATCTTCAATTCGCGGACGCAAACCGTCCATCGGATCGATGCGCTCGGTCAGGCCTGCGTACAGCTGCCCGAGGATCACGGTATCATCTTCCCGGGGGGTTACTATCTTCAATCCGGAGAGACGAAGAGCTTCGACACCCAAACCGAAGACCTCCTGTTCGACCGGGTGATCCGTTCACCCAATGGCGAAGACGTTCTCTATGTGTTCTACCATCGTCATGACGGCCGTCATCTCCTGCTGCCGTACAATCTGATTCGGAAAGAGGTTCAAACGCCCCTCGAGGTGAATGGCTTCACCATCTTCGACGACGGCAAGATGCTGGTGTTTCGGGCTCAACCGGAGCCAACGCGGGTCCATCCGATGCAGGTCTGGCAGACACCTTTCGTCTCGGACGAGCACGCGGCGGCGACGCCGGTCGACGACTCCTTTCTAGCCAAGGTCGGAAACAAGGACCTGGTTCGCGGGATTTCCGAGGCCTTCTCAATTCAGCGATTGGCCACCCGCGAGCAGCCCACGCGTCAAGACTTCGAAGACCTGGTCAAGGCCATATCCAGAGCCCAAGACGCCTACTATTGGCTCGGTCATCCCGAAGTCCTCGACCTTCGCTCGGTTCTCACCGAGATGGCGAAGAACGCAGAGCTGATCATCGACGAGTTCGAGAAGGTTCAGACCCTGAGCCATCGCGCTCGGCTGGCACTCGAAGACGCGCGGAGTCATCATCGGGACCTCGTTCGGGAGCTTCGTCCCGAGGACTGGAAAACGGTCGAGCCTTTCTTGCAAGCAATGACCGAGCTGCGACGCCAGCGCGGGCATGTCATCACCCTCAAGGACGTCCGCTACATCGACCAGCAAGCACTCGAGGAACTGGAGTCTGAACTCGTGGAGCAATTCGACCGGGTGAGCCGGGGATGCGTGCGATACCTCCTCACCGACGAGGCTCTCGACCCCCTGAAGGCCGGGATCGAGCAGCTCGTTCGCCGTTCCAACGAAGCTTCCAAGGCACTCGAAGTCGTTCCGCTACAAGAGGAGTTGGACGAGACATCGGAGGGCCTGAACCTTCTCTCCGAGGTGATCGCGAGCCTCCAAATCGAAGATCCGGCCCAAAGAACCGAGTTGCTGGACCGGATTTCAGAGGTTTTCGGATCCGTGAATCGGGCCCGGGCGGTGTTTTCCAACCGTCGGAAGGAGCTTTTGTCCTCTGAAGGCCGGGCAGAGTTCGCAGCTCAGTTCAAGCTCTTGGGTCAGGCTGTCGTGAGCGCGCTGTCGATGGCCGACTCTCCCGAACGATGCGACGAGCAGCTTTCGAGACTCCTGGTCCAGCTGGAGGAACTCGAGGGACGGTTCGGCGAATTCGATTCATTCTTGTCCGATCTCGCCACCAAGCGAGAAGAGATTTACGATGCCTTCAACACGAAGAAGCAACAGCTGCTGGACGCTCGGCAGCGTCGCGCTTCGAATCTCGCGGCGGCCGCGGACCGTATCCTTCACGGCGTCAGGCGAAGGATCGAGTCGTTTTCCAGTGAGGATGACCTCCATGCCTATTTCGCTTCGGACCCCATGATCCTGAAGGCCCGTCAACTGGTCGCGCAGCTGAGAGAAATCGAAGATCCCGTCAAGGCAGATGACGTAGAGGCCCGGATCAAATCAACCCGACAGGAAGCACTTCGAAACCTGCACGACAAGAGCGAACTCTTCGAGTCCGGCACCAACATCATCAAACTCGGGCTTCACCGCTTCACTACGAACACTCAGGACTTCGAGCTGACCATGGTGCCTCGTGAAGGCACCATGTTCTTCCACGTCACTGGTACGGAGTTCTACGAACCCGTCGCAGACGAGTCCTTCCTCGAAACCAGCGGGTTCTGGGACCAGCCTTTGATCTCGGAAGACCACGACGTCTATCGCGGTGAATATCTGGCCGCGAGCCTTCTTTTCGACGCCGAAGCAAATGCGGGAAGCGTGAGCCTCGCCGAGCTGGAGGAAGCCGGCCACAATCTGGAGCTCTTGCTTCAGCTCGTACGCCGATACGCCGCCGATCGTTATGAGGAGGGTTACGAACGGGGACTTCACGACGCGGACGCGGCGCGAATTCTCGAGCGTCTCCTGACGATGCGCCGGACCGCGGGACTGCTGCGGTTCGCACCCGAGCCCCGAGCTTTGGCCAGCCTATACTGGGCCTTCTCTTCGGAAACCGGCGAGTCCAGCCGACTTCACCGGCGTGCCATGAGTCTGGGCCGGCTCAGACAAAGCTTCCAGCAAAGTCGTGCCGAATTCGCTTTGGCGGAAGACTTCGCCGAAGCGATCGAAGCGTTTCGGGCTGAGCACGACATCGAGGCCACACCCAACATGGCGCGGATGGCAGGTCGATATCTGGTGGAAGAGCTCGCACACGAGCATCCCCGGTTCGTCTCCAGCCAAGGTGCTCGCCGCTTGACGCATGCCTTGCTCGAACATCTCGAGATCGAAGGGCACCGTAGAGACCTGGATGAGGACCTCTCCCGTCTGAACCACACCTTGGGCGAAGCCGTCCAGCTCGCGCGAGCTTGGATCGACGCATTTGCGGACCGGGTCGACGGTCGAGAGTTCGCGGCCGAGTCAGCGGCAATGCTCCTCACGCCGGGCCTGTCTCGGGAAGACAGTTCCGCTCTCACCCAGGTTCAGGTCGAAGGGTTGCTGGGACAGCACCCTCGCATTTCCCATGGCACCATGGTCGTCCGTCTGGATGCCTTCATGTCGAGACTCGTCTCTTTCCGGGAAGAGAAGGTGCCGGCATACCGAGCATTCAAGGCACGCAGACACGACCTGCTCGAGTCCAAACGAAACCTTCTGCGGCTGACAGAGCTCAAGCCGAGAGTCCTGAGCTCCTTCGTGCGGAATCAGCTCATCAACGACGTGTATCTGCCGCTGATCGGCGACAATCTAGCCAAACAGCTCGGAGCGGCCGGCGACACCAAACGGACCGACTTGATGGGAATGCTTCTTCTCATCTCTCCGCCCGGCTACGGAAAAACCACACTGACGGAATATGTGGCCAGCCGGTTGGGCATGGTCTTCATGAAGGTGAATGGTCCTTCTCTCGGTCATGACGTCACATCCCTGGACCCCGGTCAGGCACCGAATGCCACGGCTCGACAGGAAGTCGAGCGAGTCAACCTGGGCTTCGAGATGGCCAACAATGTGCTTCTGTACATCGACGACATACAGCATACGCACCCGGAGTTTCTGCAGAAGTTCATCTCGCTCTGTGACGGTCAGCGACGCGTGGAGGGCGTTTGGCAAGGTCGGTCACGAACCTACGACCTGCGGGGAAAGAAGTTCGCCGTGGTCATGGCCGGCAATCCATACACCGAATCGGGCGAGAAATTTCAGATTCCCGACATGCTGGCGAACCGGGCCGACACCTACAATCTCGGAGACGTATTGAGTGGGCGGGACGAAGTCTTTGCTCTGAGCTATATCGAGAATGCTCTGACCTCGAATCGCACGCTGGCACCGGTCGCCACGCGAGCGCTCTCCGATGTTCATCTCTTCATCCAGATGGCCCGCGGACACGACGTTCCGACGACGGACTTCAAACACAGCTACGCCCGCGTCGAAATCGAGGAGATACTCGAGGTTCTCAAGCATATGTTCGAAGTGCAGTCCGCATTGCTCCAGGTGAACCAGGAGTACATTCGGTCCGCTTCGCAAGATGACCGGTTCCGCACCGAACCGCCCTTCAAACTTCAGGGTTCATATCGAAACATGAACAAGCTGGCGGAGAAGATCGTCCCGGCCATGACGGACGACGAGGTCCAAGACCTCATCTCCGATCACTACATTGGGGAAGCGCAGACGCTGACATCCAGTGCGGAGCACAACCTCTTGAAGCTGGCGGAGCTTCGAGGCCGCTTGACCCCGGAACAGGCCAAACGCTGGGAACAGATCAAGTTGGACTTTCGGCGTGTAAACGCCGCGGGAGGCCCAGAAGACGATCCCGTGGTACGCATGACCTCCACCCTCGGCCTCTTGAGCAACGAGCTCCGGGGGATCAGAGGGAGCATCGATGACGCCACCGAAAAGAACGGGGACCATGCATGGCTGGCCGCAACCATCGACCGGCTGGAGAAGGCTCTCATTCCGCTGGCTCAGAGCAGCGCCCATCATATCGAGCAAGCTCGGTCGCTGGGCCCTCCTCTCCGGGAGCTCATCGAGGTCCTGCGGTGGAACGCGCTTCAAGGTGGTCCCAGCAAGGACCCCCCGTGACGGGCAGATGTGCGGAAGAAAGGACTTGAACCTTCACGGGCTTTCGCCCACAGAAACCTGAATCCTGCGCGTCTACCAATTCCGCCACTTCCGCGTGGGGACGGGTGTCATAAGACCGGCCCCGGGCACTGTCAAGAGTCGGCGCGCTGCGCGTGCTCAGCCATCATTCCAGCTCGGCCCGCACCTCTTCCCGGACCCACTGTCCCCACACCTGATCGTAGGGATGGACCTTCGGAGTGCGATGACCCTCACCATCCTCCATGGGGCGCCCGGTGTTTGCCCACTCGAAGATGCCTCCCGATAGATTGCGCGCGCGGATTCCACGCGCACGATGAAGTCGGTCCGCCCAGTCCGCGCTCCGGTAACCCACCGAGCAGTAGACCACCACCGGTTCCTGCAGCGGAACATCACCAGGGAGGTCCCGAATGGAGCCTTCCGGCTCGACGCGAAATGCCCCTGGAATGTGGCTCACCTCGAACTCCGCCTGCGTGCGCACGTCCAGAAGGGTCGGACTCTCCTTTTCGATGAGGTCTTCGAGTTCCTCGGGACTGACCCACGGGACTTCCGGGTATCGGGCGGAGATGGCCGACACCAAGCTACTCGGTCCGCGGTTTTGAGCCCACGAGAGGAAGGTCGCCAGGCCGACGAGCCCGAGCGCGGGCAACGTCATGAGCCACCGCCGCCATCCACCGCTTTGTTCTCGCTCCATGCCAAGCGCCACGATCGCGACTGGTTGGAGAGAGTGCAACCCTCGATGCGAAGAAGGCACACTCTACCGTCGAGGATGAAAACTCGACCGGGAGCAGCCCCTCCGAAAGAAGCTTGTTCTGAACTAGAGCCAGACCTGGACCTGAGCGATCACTTCATTGACGAAGCCATCGAGGGTCCCGAAACCCTCGTCGCCGAACGTCGCCGACGCCTCTGGGTCCGTGACCACTGCCTCGTTCCGGTGAACGGGCCGAGCCCGATAGTGGAGCGTAAACTTCGCATGGTGGCCGTGGAGGAAGTAGTTGAACCCCGTCTCCAAGACCGGTGCGGTGTCCTCGAGGCCATCGAAGAAACCGACCTGAGCCCGGAAATACGGCTGAATCTGATCCTCACTGGTCAAAATCCCCAGTGGGATCGCATATCCGAACTCCGTCAGAATCAGGTTGCCGGTCCCGGTCGTGGCGAAGGAGTTCTGTCCAGGTCCGATGCGTGGTCCACTCGCGTCACCGAGCGCCGTGGCATCTCCTGGCGCCCCCTCTGCCAGGTTCGAAATGCCGATGAAGCGAACCAAATTGGGACCAAAGTCGGCGTAGTAGTAAGCGCCGTAAAACGTGAGCGAGCCGAAGCCCAGTGGGGAATCGAAGAATACGTCTGCGCCCAGCATGTTGATGTCGTGGGTGACGGTGCCTCCATCCGTGGTCCCGGATATCGTTGCATCCTTCTCGTGATACCAACCGAAACCAAAATTCAGCACCCTTTTCTTTCCGAGATACGTTCCCACGAAGTAAGGCAGAAGATTTCCTTCTTTATCCCATAGTTGTAAATTAAAATAGCCCTGGGTTCCCCAGGTATTCGAAGAATTATTGAATTGTGCAACATCGAAGCTCGGGCTCGGAGGTGTGCCGCGGATGAAAGGACGGTTTATGGCGAAACGAAAATCCACCAAATTGTTGAATGCTTTCCCTTTGAAATAGAGTCCCAGCTGCCGTGCAAACTGGTCTCTCACCTCAATCACCGGCCAGTTGCTGATCGGTGCGTCGATGGTGAGAAAGTTCAGAGTACTGGCGCTCGACATTCTGATGGGACCGTTCCAGTAGTGGAGCCCAGCGCCCGTACTCAGTGTCAACGCCGGGCTCCGAAACCATGTATACTCTGCCCAGGCGTCGTGCACGAAAGGCTCTGCATTGAAGTCTTCGACTCGAAAGTCCGTAAAATTTTGATTGTTGATTCCGATGTGGAACATGACCAAAACGTCTTTGGTCAGCTGACTGTACGTCAAGAAACGTGCTCTACGAATGAGGACATCGCCACCGGTTGCGGTATCCGACTGAGTGTCCACCGGATCTTGATTCGAAAACGCAGAGCCGGGATTCGACTCCTGAAACCGAGCCCAGGTCTGGACCCAGGTGATGAACCGGATGTAGCGCGTCGCTTCCTTGTCATCCCCCAGGTTGACGGTCATGCCTTTCCCGTAAATGTCCGAGCCTTGAGCGAACGCTGGAGACGCAGCTCCCCCGTAGATCGCCACGAAGGCGATCGATCGTAGCCATTTCATTTTTTCCCCTCCCCTGGTCGTGTGCGTTTAGTGCGCGCTGGCCCCTCCAGCGCCCTTCGGTACACGAATGTCTTCGACGATGGCCTGCACATAGTCGGGCGTCGGAGGCGTCACGCGAGATACGACGAGCGCCACGACGACGTTGATGAGCATGCCGATCGTGCCGATGCCCTCGGGCGAAATGCCGAACAGCAACTGGTCCGGCGTGCCGCCAAGGAACTTGAAGTACACGATGTATGCCGCGGTAAACGTGATGCCCGTGATCATTCCGGCCAGAGCGCCCTCCCGGTTCATGCTCTTCATGAAGATGCCGAGGATGATGGCCGGGAAGAAGCTGGAGGCGGCGAGACCGAAGGCCAGCGCGACCACCTGTGCAACGAAGCCAGGCGGGTAGATGCCGAACAGACCTGCGACCACCACCGCGACGGCGGCGCCGATCCGAGCCACCATGAGCTCCTGCTTTTCCGACATGTCGGGAAGAATGATTCGTTTAAAGAGATCATGGCTGATCGATGTGGACACCACGAGGAGGAGACCGGCGGCGGTGGAGAGGGCGGCAGCCAGACCGCCGGCCGCAACCAGCGCGATGACCCAGGCTGGCAGATTCGCGATCTCTGGATTGGCGAGAACCATGATGTCGCGGTCGATGTACAGCTCGTTGGCCCCGTCGCTGGCTTCGTTCTGCACGAGACGCTGTCCATACTCGCCTTTACCGTCACCAAAGGTCGGCTTGCCGGCGAATGCGGCGCCTTTGCGATACTGGATCGTGCCGTCGTTGTTCTTGTCGAGCCAGGCGATGAGCCCGGTGGCCTCCCATGTCTTGAACCACTCCGGAGTCTGCTTCTCACCGGTGCCCGCGTAGCTCGATTCGTTGACGGTTTCGATCAGGTTGGTCCGCGCGAACGCGGCGACTGCGGGGGCGGTGGTGTACAAGATACCGATGAACACCAGCGCGAAGCCGGCGCTGATCCGGGCGTCCCGGACCTTCGGAACCGTGTAAAAACGAATGATCACGTGGGGCAGTCCTGCGGTACCCACCATCAGGGCCATCGTGATGCACAAGACGTCGATCATCGGTTTGGTTCCGTCTGTGTATGGCGCAAACCCCAAATCCGCATGGAGCTGATTCAGCTTGTCCAAAATGAACATGCCCTCCTCGCCAGTGGTGCCTCCGAAGCCGAGCTGCGGAATCGGATTCCCGGTGAGCAGGATCGAGATGAAGATGGCGGGCACCATGTACGCGAAGATCAGGACGCAGTACTGCGCGACCTGGGTGTACGTGATGCCCTTCATTCCACCCAGCACCGCGTAGGTGAAGACAATCACCATGCCGATCACCACACCGGTGTTGATGTCGACTTCCAGAAATCGCGAAAACACGACGCCTACGCCTCGCATTTGACCGGCGACATAGGTGAAGGAGACGAAGATGGCGCACACCACCGCGACGACGCGAGCAGCGCTGGAGTAGTAGCGGTCGCCGACGAAGTCGGGGACGGTGAACTTGCCGAACTTCCGCAAGTACGGAGCCAACAGTAGTGCGAGGAGGACGTATCCGCCGGTCCACCCCATCAGGTAGACCGACCCGTCGTAGCCGGCAAACGAGATGATGCCCGCCATCGAGATGAACGACGCAGCGGACATCCAGTCGGCGGCCGTGGCCATGCCGTTCGCCAGCGGCGGCACGCCGCCGCTCGCGACATAGAAGTCCTTCGTGGATGAAGCTCGCGACCAAACGGCGATCCCGATGTAAAGCGCGAAACTGAGGCCGACGATGATCCAGGTCCAAGTCAAAACGCTCATTGTGTCTCCTCAGTCTTCGGCCACGCCGAACTTACGGTCGAGTCGATTCATCAAGTACACGTAAACAAAAATTAGAATCACGAATACGTAAATTGATCCTTGTTGAGCAAACCAAAATCCGAGCTCGAAACCCGTTCCCGGAATCACGATACTGTTGAGTGGTTCGGCGAGAAAGATTCCGAATCCATAGGAAACGACGAACCAAATCACCAACAACACAGTCACGTAGGAGATATTGGCTCTCCAATACTGCTGCGCGGCACCTGCATCCTTCATCAAGATCCTCCCGTGGTCCTCCGTCGCAGCTCCGGTTTTCCGAGCCCTGCGGAGTTCACCCGCGTGATGAATCAGGCAGGGGTGAGTCCTGAGTCAACCGCACCAGCACGAATGAACTGCGGTTTAACTGATAAAAATCAATTTAACTCAATGCGTTAAGCCAGATTTGGGGAGTGTCTCGCAGCGCGCGCCACGCCCATCTGTCGAGCCGTCCAGAGTCCACGTCGACCGGCCAGATGGAGCAGGCGAACGAGGAGAAGCGCAGTGGCGTACGCGTCACCGGACGCGGAATGGCGCCCTCGAGAGGTGATGCCGTAGGTTCCGAGCAGCGCGTCGAGGGACACTGCCTGGTCGAGTTCTTGTCCCGAACCCGCAGCACTCGTCACGCGTTGGTAGAGGTGGGCGGTATCGAGGCGAGGATTCTGAAGGCGAACGTTCCACAACGCTTCGGTCACTGCTTCGATCATGGCGACATCGAACGCAACGTGGTGTCCCACCAAAACCGCGCCCCGACAAAACGAGAGAAACGACAACACAGCACTTTGCACATCGTCACCGTCGGCCAGGTCTCTGGGCAGAATACCGTGGATCTGGGCGGCCACGGCACCGCCCGTGTCCTCCCGGCGAAACAGGACATCGAGGCGATCACCCAGACTGATGGCACCTCCGTGAATCCCGACCGCCGACAATGAGAGCATTTGATCCTGCCGAACATCCAGTCCGCTCGTTTCGCAGTCGAAGACGACGAAGCGGACCCGTTCGATGGGTGCGTCCATGAGTCGAGACCAGTCGTAGTGGAGGTAACGACGGACGATCGGCTCGTCGTGGTCGACCATCGTCGGCCTTCGCTCCTTGAACCACCAGTTCGTCATGGGACCGCCTTCATCGCAGATAGTCCGTCTGAAAGCGCTGCCGAAGGGCAAGCTGAATATCTTCCACAATTCGAAACGCAGTGCGTAATGACTGCCTCTCGAGTTTGGACAACGACTTGACCTGGATAAAGCGACCCGACGTTCGGGACCGCAAACCTTCCTCAGCGCGCACTCTCATAAACAATTCGTACGCATCTGCAGCTTCGGTACATAGCTTGCTCAGGGACCCGAGGTCCCGTTTGGCGAGGGCGCGAAATCTTTCAGGGGTGTTGCTGGGTCCTGACAACCGTTCCGCGTACGTGAGGACCCGGGCCGAATCGCAAAGCGGCATCATGGCACGGGCTTTAATGTCGAAGCGGTCTTTGTGCTCGCCCGACTTCTCCAATACCATTTCGCGGAAAAAGGAGAACGGCGGCGGGTTGGCTTGGGCCGAGCGAGCGAAAAACGGGAAAAACGACCGCTCTTCATGGGTGCGAATCAAGAGCCACCGCATCAGCTGGTCGCTCAAATCTTTAGGCCCGTGCACAGTCCGAAAATCAAAAAATATGTTGGCATGCATCAGTGCCATGGGCTCGGGCGTGGTGATCCATCCCTCAAAATGGGTCTTCCAGCCAGCCAGCGGCTGGACCCACTTTGGATTGTTCGCCATGATCTTGCCCGGGCACAAGGCGAATCCTGCTTCCACGAGCGACTCCACGACCCGATGACCGAGGTCCAGGAAGAAGTTCTGCACCGCGCCCACCGATGCCTCATCGCTGGGATCCTCGAACAATATGGCGTTGTCTTGGTCGGTTCGCAGCAGCTGCTCTTCTCGGCCGTCGCTCCCGAGACCAAGCCAGCAAAAGCGGACCGGCGGGCGTTGGCCTCTGTCTTCGAGCTCCGCCAACGCCCATTCCAAAGCTCTTTCCACCAAAGCGTCGTTGAACTTCGAAATCACCGCGGCGACGAGCTTCATGCTCACCTCCTCCCGAAGGTACTGAATCAACAGGTCTTCACCAAGGTCGCGGGCAGCTCGGAGGTCCGCGGCGCTTTTCGCATGGCGAACACTGTCCAGAATGACCGAAGGAACCGAGCGCTTGGTCAACAACACGTCGTGCTCCGAGACCAGGCCAAGGGCCCGGGTGTCGGGAGATCCATCTTCGGTCATCACGAAATGCCGTGTCCCTTCCCGAACGATCCGTTCGGTGACGTCCTCCACCGTCGGGTTCGCGGGAATGGTTCGAACCGGGGAGCTCATGACCTCATCGACCCGAACTTCGGAGGCGCGACGGTCCAAAGCCACCACCTTGTTCCGGAGGTCGGTGTCGGTGACGATACCAATGGCGCGCAGATCGTCGTCGACGATGACCATCGATCCGATACGCTCCTCTGCCATCCGGCGCGCAACGTCCTGCACCGAGGCCTCGGCCGGGCACGTGATGAGGTCGCGTTTCGGCTTCAACACGTGGAGCCCCTCCAGGCCCGTGTGTCTTCCCGCCCACGCCTTCCGTACCTCTTGCGACGCCTCGACCAGGCGTTCTCGGAGCGGCGGGAGTTCGGCCGCAAATCCGGCCGCGAAGTACATGGAGATCATGGGCGAACGCTCCATCATCTCCGCGAAGGCTGGATAGGATAGGACGTAGACCAGCGATTCTTCGGAAGCTCGGGCGCTCGCCGAATAGCTCTGACTCACGAGCAACGCCCGGATGCCAAAGATATCGCCCTCGTCGCAGACGTCCACCGGCACCCGCTCGCCGTCCAAACGACGTTCGACCTCGATGCGTCCACTTTTCACCACGAAGAATTGGGATTCGGGACGGTCCCCTTCCTCGAAGACAACCGTGCCGCGGGGAAGGTGTCGAATCTCAGCCGTGTCGGCCAGTCGTTCCAAGTCGCCGAGTTCGAGCCGGTCGAACGGAGGAATGGATCCCAGCTCGGATACGACGATGTCGATCAAGGTTCGGGTCTGATTCGCCACGGTTCTCGTCTACCAAGGGAGCCATCACCAGGACCAGAGGCGGTACGCTTCAGTACGGATTGGGTCGATGGCTCGCCGGCCGATCGGTCAAACCCCGTGGACCAATACGCATAGGCCTGCCGTGTACGTGAGCAGAATGATGACGCCTTCGAAACCGACCCCACGGCGTTGACGGCGAAGCATCCCGGCCGTCAGTACGGCAGTGAGAAAGATGGTCTCGGCAGCGATGAAGAAGGTCGCTTGATCGATCAGGTGGTAGATCGGATCGGCGGTCAAGAGGTCAGCGCAGCACACCATCAAGACATCGAACGTATTGCCCCCGATGATGTTGGCCACCGCGAGTGTGAGGGCTCCAGCCCGGACCGCAAAGATCGTGGTCACCAGCTCGGGTATCGAGGACGCCACACCGGAAAATGCTGCCCCAACGAAGCTATCGCTCAGCCGAGTCACGGTCGCCATGTGCAAGCCTGTTTTCGCCAGCAAGGATCCGGCGCCAGCACAAACAAGACCCATCGAGACGACCTTGAACAGGAGAACACGTACCGGAAGGTCACTTGGGGTGTTGGTCGTGCTTTCCTCCGGCGTGCCCGCGAACTTTCGCGGGCTCCACATCGGCGCTTTCTGGATCCCCTGGGTCATTCTGAGACCGGCCAGATACAGGAAAGCTAGGACGGGGGTGAACAAGTGGACGCCCGCGAAGGCGATTCGCGGGGCGGCCATGGCCATCAGGACCAGACCGAGTAGCCCCAGGAGGACCGTTGATTGAAAAAGATTCGGCAGCGACGCGGCTGCGTACTCGAGATTGGCTTTTCGATAAACGAGGTCCGCCACGACGATGAAGGCAGTTTGGGCAGAGATGCCTCCCAGCGCGTGACTGACCGCGAAACTGGGTCGCCCTTCCAGAGCGGCCGTACCGGTACCCATCAAACCCGGCAAAGATGTCAAAGCCCCCAGGAGCACCCCTCCGACCAGAGCACGGCCGATGCCGGTGCGCTCCGCCAGCGCGTCGGCGGCTCGAGTGAACGGTCCACCCAAGAGAAGCAGAGCGACGGACGCAGCGATGAATCCGGCGGCACTCCAGGCCAGTGCAGAGCTCACGGCTCGTCTTCCGCGTCTTGGAGCGGACTCGGCACGACCAAGACGGGGCACACTGCCTGGTCCAGCGCTCTCTTCGCGTGGCTCTTCGCCAAGAGTCTCTCCAACCAGCTACGGTCGTGGGTACCCATGACGATGAGATCGTACCGAGGACTGGCTTCCTCGACCAAGTCTCTCGGTCGGATGGATCGGACCTCCGCCTCGACAACGCTGTCGGCATGGCCGACGCGCTCCCGAGAGTCCGAAACCATGCGCTCCAGCCGGTCTTGGGTGACCTCCTCATTTTCGTCGAGAATCCGAACCGCTTCCGGCGCCATCCCGAATCCAATGCCGGCGTAGCCACTCGCAGCGATGGATTCAGCCATCGGGTGCATGGCGTGAAGAACATCGACGGTGGCATCGAAGACCTGACCGAGCGTTAGGGCATAATCCAAGACTCGTTCGGAGCATTGATCGAATTCCACTAGCGTCAAGATTCGCTGAAAGCTTGGACGGTCCATGACCAGAACGGCTGCAAGGTACCTGCCAGCCATCGTAGAACCATCAGCCCATCGACATGGGACATCGCGTCTCGTTGGGGCGAGCATGACGGATGGGCGCCCATCCTCCGAGGGTTCGTTTGCGAAGGTGGTCCTGGCACGGTCATCGCATCTCGTCGGTCATCATGAACATGAATACATCAGTGGAAAAAACACTCGAGTGGATCGGAGCCTGTGCGTGCGCACTGGCCTTGGGAAGCACGCCCGCGTTCGCGGCATCGGCAGAAAAGACCGACCCTGCGAAGTATCCAGACGAAAGCTGGATTTCCATCAGCGGCACCGTCGTGAAAACCGCACCCGATGCATTCCGTCTGGACCACGGTGGGGAAGTCATCACCGTCGAGATGGATGACTTCGACTTTTACCAGGAAGGCCGCCAGCTGGTGGAAAATGACCGAGTGGTGGTTTACGGACGCATCGATGCCGACGTGTTCCAGAAGAGGACCATCGAAGCGAGCGCCGTCTACGTGCAAAACCTCCAAACCCAGTTCTACGCAAACCCAGCCGACGAAGAAGAAATTCTGAACACGTGGGTGGCTCGGCCCCCGGTGGTTCTGGGCGACATCGAGGTGACAGGCACCGTCACGTCCGTCACCGGACGGGAATTCACGGTCGATACCGGTCCCAGTGCGATCCAGGTCGACACCATCCGACTCGGCTTCAACCCGCTCGATGAGGATGGCTACCTCAAGATTGAGAAGGGCGACCGCGTGAAGGTATCCGGGGTCTTTGACTATTCTGTCGTCGACGAAACGGAGCTGAGCGCCGACTGGATCACGGAGCTCGCGGACTGACTCAACAGTCTATGGTGCTCTCGTCACGAATGAAGCAGCCCCCTCGTCCCGCTTCGAGCGCGGACGGGGGGATGGTGCGCGTGTGAAGCCGCCCGGTATGCGGTCCATTCGAGTCGCGCGTCGGTTCAGCCAGCTCCTCGCCGGGGATGAGGGGCAGGTGGATGCGAGGTCGGCATGGTATCTGCATCTTTTCGGAGTGATGAAACAACGACATGCTTCGACCCCGGTTTGGGTTACTGCAATCACCGCCGTCATTTCGCTGACCAGCGCTGGGTGCCAACGGTCCGCAACGCCGGTTGCGGAAAACGCCTCTGAAGCCACGGCTGAGAAGGCTGCCGCTCAAGCCGAAAAGGCTACCGGTCCGCGAACGGTTTCTGTGGAGATTCAAGGGAAGAGCGGTTCCGAGCTTTCTGGTACCGCGAGCCTCACCGAACAGGAAAACGGAGTCAAGGTTACCGTCGACCTGAAGAATGCTCCGGCCGGCATGCACGGCCTTCACATCCATCAGAAGGCTGACTGCAGTGCGGACGATGGAACCAGCGCAGGTGGCCACTTCAGTCCGACGGATGCTCAACATGGGCTGCCGACGGAGCAGCGGAAGCACCTCGGAGATCTCGGCAACATCGAAGTCGCGGAAGACGGGACTGGTCGCAAGGAGATCACGGTCGAGGGTGCGAACCTCGAGCCTTCTGACCCTCGTTCTTTCCTTGGCCGGTCCGTGATCGTTCATGCCCAAAAGGACGACGGAGGCCAGCCGACTGGCAACGCGGGCGCCCGGATCGGGTGTGGCGAGATTCCGAAAGACTTGAACGACTCTGTGAGCTGACGCAATCGTTTGACGAGGGGCAGGCCGGGTCTCCTGAAGAGATCCCGTCCGTCCCGCCGCCGCCTAGCCCTCGGATTTCGAACCTTGACCGAGTGCAATTCGATCGAAAGAGAGTGTGGCCCAGAAACTTTCCCAATCCGCCGGTTCAGCCGAACGGGCTGTTTCCAGGCTCTCGACGGTTTCCGCTCGGATCATGTGGGTCACGGCAACCATCCAGGCGCCGTCATCTGGCGCCGGAAACACGACTTCGCCCGATTCGTCGGACCGCCTGGCCGTCCCTTGGCGCAGATCATCGAGACGAAGAAGGTCGACCCGAGCGTCGGGTAGCGGCGCTGAGCGAAACAGGAGCTTGAATCTCAACGTGCCCTTGGGGTCCTGAACAAATGGGTCAGTCACCGCCACGATCTCCATGGGCAAACCCACTTTTCGGTCGAAGCCGTTCGATCCAGATCCGACGCGGACCAAAGCCTTGCAATATCGCCCGTAGCGCTCCTTGCCGACCTTGCTCACCTCGTCTCGCGACACACGCTCTGCGAGAACCGCATCCAACCCCTCGTGCTCGAGATACCCGGCAAAAGACTTTGAATCGAGCTCGATGTACTTGGGTCGGCTTTGATACACCAGAGTGTGCACGCCGGGACGCGAAAGTCGCGTGCTGCCCGCTGCCGCTTGCTCACTGGTTTGTCCATTGTGTTGTCCACTGAGGCTCGCGAGGGGGCGGGGACCTGGAACGCCAGGAGAGAACACCTCGAACCGGACCACTCGATCGGTTGGAAGCGCCAGTTGTCGAACATCGTCCTCGTGGCCCACGCGCAGCGCCACTTGAACGCTCGCGCCTTCAGGTACGACGAACGTCGAGGGCTGTATCCAAAGGTCATGAGCGAGAGCGGGTCGGATACATCCAACCAGCAAGAAGATGCATCCAACCCATTGAGAAACACTGATAGGCATGGGACCTAAAACTGCACCGGTTCCGCCGTAGGTTCAAACGAATCCTCGACCCCCTCGAGAGAAAGTGGCGTCCCCGTGACGTCGGGTCCCAGACCAGTCAGAGCGCTGGCCAGCTGAAAGACCAGGCTCGCAGTTCCTGGGGGTGCCGACGATGTGCCGTTACAAATGAACTCCGTCCGGTCGATCTCGCCAGGACCGAGAACCCCATCTCCGGCTGTTTCTCCTCCGTTACCATTGTCGAGGCCGATGTCGAGTTGAACCCCACCGGCTGCGCAGACATCGTTGGCTTCGAAGGTCATCGTTTGAATCAAGGTCGTAAACCCATCTTGTCCGGGACTTCCGGGCGGGCCGTCGGCTCCCGAAGGGCCTGGGTCTCCCATTGGCCCGGCCGGTCCCTGGTCGCCCTCGCAGGCACCTTGAATCCCGGCCAGCAGCAAGACGCATACGATCGATCTTAGTTTCATATCGCTATCCTTCCGTCGCTGCGACCGTTACTCCGCAAAGGGCGTGTTGAGGTACGGGAACGCATTCCCAAAGTCGATGGCACTGATGGGTGCACCATCCGTGAAGGGCTGATCGCCCACCGGAGCGTCTTCCGGTTCGCAGAGCCCGAGGCCCGCATGGCAGACCGCGCCCATGACGACGCGAAGGGAGGCGTCCACGATGTCGTCGCCGGGGCGCCGGCCGTTGGGAAATCCAGCATTGTCCCCCGCGAGAACACCCAAGGTCTGCTGCTGGTCGCGAGGTGTGACCGGGATGGTCACGTTGAGGCGCAGCATCTCCGAGAGGGCCGCACCGCTCGCGGGCTGATTGACGCCAGCCAACCCGGTGAGGAAGACCGCCACCAGGTCGTTACGTGGGAAATTGGTGGGCGCCAGATTCGTCAGGCTCAGCCCGGCCAAGTCGTTCACGGCGTCGAGGAACAAGGCGTTCAGGAGGGCTGGCAAGCTCGGGTTGGTGACGAAGGTGGCGAACTGGGCGTCGTCCTTCGGTTCACTGGCATTGAATCGATCCTTCATTGGAAGACCGATGACCACTTCGTTGACCAATGGGTGACCGAGGCGAGAGATCTGAACGAACGCACCGCCACTTCGTGCGGGGTCTTCGAAGGTAGGCGTGGGATCGAACAATCGAGCCTGTGGAAGGCTGCTGGTGGCCCATGCTCCGATGACGGAAGCATCATCCACGCCGTTCAAACATTCGATGGGCACCTCCAGCGCGAAGGTGATCATGTTGCTTTCGTCGAGCACGTTGTTGGCGGGATCTTGAGTGATGCCCATCGGAAAGCCCGCTCCGTCTCCGGCACCAGGCGCGCTGTCTCCTTCGATGGGGACGATGTTGACGAGATCGAAGATGCGCCCCAGATTGATGAAGAACGCTTCTGCCCGTTGCCCCACGAAGACTCGAGCCGGCGCGCTACAATCCGCATCGTCCACCGGAACGTCGATTTCGAAGATGAAATCGTCGGCATAGTCCTCGTAGCCGGCAGGGCTGCCGAACGTCTTGGTTCCGATGAAGTCGTAGGGCTTGATGAATTCGGCATTGTCGCTTCCGTCCTCGGTGATCGGGGTCCGATTGCCGGTCCGCCGGTCTCCTTCGACCACCCACATTCGATAACTCTCCTGCCCATTCAGATTGCTCGTATCACCACTCGAAATGGGTCCGATGTTCCGAAGTGGGACCGCCACCATCTCTTCCGCTCCGGGTGGTCCTACCGGAACCGCCAGTCCATCGCCCTCGTTGGCCAGCGTATTCGTGAACTTGAACTGGAATGTCAGGTCCTCGACATTGTCTCCGTCGTTGTCGACATGGATCTCGTACAGGGCCTCCGGATCCATCATGAAATAGGTGGGTCCGCCGTACTCCGGCTGCAGTGGCCAGTAGTTGGCCAGGATGGTGACGAAGTCCTCGCGTCCCGGCTCGTAACTCCTGAACATATAGAAGTCCGTGTTGTCGATCTTTGGAAACCCCTTCACGAATGGGGCTTCGCCGTGGCTCGACGCATGACTCGAACGAGGTAGAAGGCAAGACAAGAGGGCAACGGCCCCAAAGATGATGGAACGTGTGGTCTGCATGATACTCCCCGGACGTCTCGCGCCCGGTTGAAGGGGCGGAGTCCACGTCCGCTTTCCATACGCATGGGACGGCCGTTTGGATCCCTGCGGAAAAGTTGATGGGTCCATTTTGTTTTTGGGAGTCCGTTTCGGGCCGCAGATCGTATCACCGGCGTGGCGACCCCCGGGCTGGACGTACGCATCGGACGGTTCCGGCCGAACTCCGACTCCCTTCGGTCCGATCTCAGCCGGCGTCCTCTCACCGGTGCATCGGCGACCGGGCCATCGACGGTCGGACGGCTCACGGTGCTCGTGATGCTGCTCGCCCTGGCCGGTCAGGGCTGCCGCGCGCGCACCGATAGCCGCGCGTCCGCGGAGGAGCCCCCGACCATCGCCGACCGCCCACGGACCCTCGATTCGAGACAATGGGTCTTGGTGCCGTCAGGGGGCCGAAGTCCCTTGGACGTCGAAATCCGGCGACTTCAGGAACGCCTCCGTTCCGCAGAGTCCAGTCCTCGAGGGTTCGAGCGCCTTGGGTGGACGTTCGTCCGCCGCGGACGTCGTCATCAGGACCCGGGCGACTATCGTCTGGCCCGTCATGCAGCGGAGGTTCTGCTACAGAAAGATCCTCAGGACGCGGGAGGGCTGCTTCTCTTCGGCTACGCCCTTCACAGTCTCCATCACTTCGCCGAAGCAGAAGTGGTCGCTCGTCAACTGGTCGATCAGCGAGGTCTCTCATTCGACTATGGACTCTTGGGCGACGCTCTCGTCGACCAGGGTCGACTCGAGGAAGCTGCGGCCGCCTATCAGTCCATGATGGACATCCGACCGGGAGCGCAGGCGTTCGCCCGAGCGGCACATCTTCTTTGGCTCCTCGGAGACGATGCCGCTGCGCTTCGGGCGTGGCGGAAAGCCACCTCCGCGGTCGGCCCTCGAAACGCCGACACTTGGGCGTGGATGGTCTCGCAACGTGCTCTGCACGAACTTCGACTGGGTAACGTGAACGTCGCGAGGTCACTGGTCGATGCCATGCGCACGCGGTCCTACGTAAACGACTCGGTCTCATTCAAGACGATCAGCGCTCGAGTCGCTTGGGCCGAAGGTGATTGTCGGACCGCTCTCGATTCGTTGGGTTCAGAAAGCGAGATGCGCCTCGCGAGCCAACGATGGCTCTTCATCGATCTAGCCCAGGCATGCGGGAACTCAGCCCGCGCGCAACGAGCGGAACGGGAGCTGGTGAGCTCCCTCGGACACCTGGATCCTCGAGGTCTCGCGCTCTTTCTTTCCACGAGACGCGTACAGGTTCAGCGGGCCGTCGACCTGGCGTCAAAGGAGATCCAGCTCCGCCGAGACGTGTTCACCCTGGACGCTTTAGCATGGGCACACTTTGCGGCCGGCAACGTAGAAGCGGGTGGAAAACTTATGAAGGAAGCCCTCGCGGTCGGAAACCGCGACGCTCGTCTCCACCTGCACGCGGCGCTTCTGGCTCGGTCCGAGGGTCGACACCAGCACGCCGCGAGACATCTCGAAGTCGCCCGGCGTGGACGTTACACGCTCTTTCCAAGCGAACTCGCGATTCTCGACCGTTCGCTCGATTCCCCTGGCTCCGGGCCTCAGCCATCTCGCTTGCATCGGACCAATCACCCAAGACCGGGCCAACCCAGCCCATAGACCAAAGGATGAACATGCTCACGAAACACTGCTCCATTCCGCTCCTCGCATTTGCGACCGGCCTTTTGCCTCAGGGTGCTACGGCATCCAGTCATATGGACGCGCCCCTGATCACCTTCGACGACGCCGCGAACACGACTGATGTCTATTCCTTCGTATCCGAACGGGGTGGAATTCAGTACCTCACGACAGCCCTCGCGGTCTACCCCTTCGAGGAACCTGGTATCGGCCCCAACAAATACAACTTCGATGATGACGTACGCTACGAGATCCATGTCGCCCTGGGAGACGATCTGACCAAAGGCAAATCCACCATCACCTACCAATTCGACTTCGAGACCGAGTTCCAAAACGAGGACACGATCCTTCAGTCGTTTACCGGTGTGATCTCGGAAGTCGCTGACGAAAACCAGAATCTCATTCAAACCTACGCAGTGACACAGGTCGACCGGAGGAGTCGCCGAAGGAAGATTCGTAGACTGGGAAAGGGAATCGTTCCTCCCAACAATCAAGGCATTGCCACTCCCCTCTACAATCAGAACGACGATGGCGAACAACCGGCCAAGGAAGGAGTGGCGTCGTTCGAGGATCTGGACCCCTACACCGCACAATCCATCGTTGAACTGGACCGTGGGCATCAGGCCTTTGCCGGTCAACGAGACGACGGCTTCTACGCGGACATCCAGGCGGTCTTCGACCTTCTTCAGTTCAGAAGTGGAGACGACTCCTTCGACAGCCAAGCCGGATTCAACGTTCACACCATCGTGCTCGACATACCCCTGTCCGAATTGGGCGGAGCCCAGCAGGTCGTCGGTGTCTATGCCACAACCAGCCGCCGTCGCGTCACTATTCTCGGGTCGCTCGGGAATCTGTTGTTGGGAGAGTTCGTCCAAGTCGGTCGGCAAGGCAACCCCCTCTTCTGCGAGGGTCTGGTGTCTATCGAGAAGAAGGATCTGTACAATCGCACCAGCCCCGAGAAAGACAGGCTCCTGTTCGACCGCTTCGCTCGGGAGCCCGAACTCGCAGCCCTGATCAATGCGATCATCTTTGGCGGCACGCCAACCGCCATCGAAACTGGCCGAAGTGACCTTGCAGCGATCTTCGTCCCCGATCTCATCAAAACGGACCTTTCGACGGGCGCGGTTCGATTGGCAGGGGGCGGCCCCGATGATCCCGACAACCCCGACGACCCCGGCTTCTCTCGACTCTCCATTTTCGGAGGCGACGTGCTGATCAGCCACGTGCAAGAGGGATTTGGTGACGGAACCGTCCCCGGAGGCTGGCCCAATGGACGACGTTTTGGAGACGACGTACTGGATATCGCGGTGAGCGCCATCCTCAGTGATCTTCGTGACCCGCTCGATCCCACCATTGTCGTGGCGGACGGTATCGACAACGTAAATTTCAACGACATTGCGTACAACAAAGTCTTTCCGTACGCCGCAACGCCGCTCAACGGCCGACGAAACTAGCGTCACCAGGACATCGGAATGTTCAGCCTCCATCCGATGAGAGTGGGCCTCGGACTCGTCGTGCTGACGACGGGATTCGCGGCCGAAGCACACGACCCGGGCTTCAGCGTCATGGACATCTTCGTCACGCCGGGTCGAATCGATGTCTCTGCGAGTGTGGGCTCGACGGCACTGAATGCCGGGCCGAAGGGGGCCTCGCTGATGGAGCTTCGCAAGGGAACCGAGGTGGTCCCGATCTCGGTCGCACGACGAGACGACGTCAACGATCACCCGCGAATCTCGATCCGTTGGGACGTGGATACCCGGCGAAGCTATGTAGCGAGAGTTCAATTGGACAAAGAAGCCTTTGGGCACCGAGTCGCGGTTCGAATCTGGAAGCAAGACCGCACGTTGCTGTCAGAGCATCTCCTCAGCCATCGGCACCCCACATTCGAGATCCCCGGAGTGTCCTCCGATTAGTGCGCTCTAAATGCGGAGCAGGCGCTGAAGGATTCGTTCGAACACACTGGTGAGCCGCACCCTTCCCTCCAAGGCCAAAAGGCAACGGCATGGCTCCGACCCTTCGACCCGGGGCTGATGCGTATCGTCCGCCGTAGCCACCATCAGGTCATTGTCGATGTGCACGCGATCATTCACGCGTAGCTTTCCATCCAAGATCAACGTCAGCTCGAGACCGTCATGCCCGTGGTGAGGAAGGCCTCGGTTCGGTTCGAGTTCGTAGAGCCAGAGTCTCCCCGGACCCGATGTCGGGATGACGGCTCGGCGTACGCCGGGCACCAGCCACCGCCATGCTTCATGCTCGATCGATGGCGTTGGCTCTACGATGGCATCCTCCGCCTCGATGGGAGCCATCGCCGAATCCTCGATGCTCTTCATGATTCGCGCCTTGCCCTCGGCTGAAATTGGTACTTCGGAGCCTCGAAAGACCAATTCTGCGGCAGATTCCGCCATGACATGAAAGATGCGTTGGCAGAATCGACATTGATCGATGTGCCGGTTCAACACCCATCGGTGCGGCTCCGGCAGCAGATGAAGGACGTACCGCGCCATCAAATCATGCGATGGATGATGCCCATTCATCTTCATATGCGACCTCGTAGAGCTCGGCGGAGCTTTTGAAGAGCCAGCCGCGCACGCTTCTTGATTGTACCGAGTGCAACCCTTCTTTCCCGAGACAATTCCGCCAATGATGTTCCGCCGAGATAGCTTCGGCGGACGACCTCGGACTGCTCGCCGGGAATGGCATGAAGGAGTTCCTCCAGCAGCTCCCGAAACTCGGCCTGACCCACTTCGGTCTCGGGTGTGGGAGGCTCTTGAAGGAGCCACCGCCAAGTCTCCGGCTCGAAGGCTCGTTGTTTGCGGACCCGGTCCGTGAGTCGATTCCTCGCTATCGCGAAGACCCAAGTCGAGACCGATGCGCGGTCCGGCCGATAGAGGGCCGCCTTTTCCCAAACCGACAGCATCGTCTCCTGCACGATGTCCTCGGCTTCATCCGAACCGACGCCTCTGGAAATCAGCCAGCTCTTCAGTCGAGGAGCGTAGCTCTCGAACAGCTTGATGAAGGCAGCACGGTCCCGCTCATGCGCCACTCGGCGCAGCCAAGAGCCAGCGTCACCGGTCGGGGACTGGCCATGTCCATTCGAATCACTCACAGGTGCCGCCCGCTCAACGACGATCGACGCGCCGAAATGCCCGACCGGTGGGCCTTGGCCATGAAATTCTCGGACGCACAAGACCGGTTTCGGTTTCCGGCTCTTTCATCCGGTTCGAGCAACCAATCCAAGAGCGTGGTCGCAGTGCCCTGGACGCACCAATCGCCGGCAAAAAATCCGCCTTCCGAGGCGTCCAAGGCCGGCTCCAGTTCGTATCAGGGACAAGGTGTCTCGGTCCTGGAACGGTGCGGCGAAGACCGCAGCCCTGGTGGGGCTCGGCGTAGGTCTGGGGACGTTTGCCCTCGGACCTCTTCTTCACCAGATCGGACATCGAGACGACCACGTGCACATCGGCGGGACCATCGTCTACGACCAAACGGCTGCACCTCTTGCCGAAGGTCGAACGTCCTCCGAACACGGGACTCCGGAGGACCGAGACCCGGCCTCGAACCCTTCCGGACCCCACGGAGCCGGAAGCTCACTCCATTTCGGTCCAGTGCTCACGCAGTCCGCCGAGCCAACGGCCCTCGAGGAGCCCGAAGGATCGTCTTCTCTACCCCCCTCCCCGTCCAGGGCCATCGCAACGCCTTCCTCGGTTTGCGAGAGCCACTGCGCTCGTGACCCTCCGGCCATCGATTGATCTTCTTCTGAAACGATCTTCATCACGAGCGCGGCTTCGACGCTCGACGGCAAAGGTTCGTCATCGATGGCTCGGGATCGTGCCCTCCGAGGGCTACGAAGAGCCATCGCGCGGCCAAGGGGATAGGTATGCCTCCAATCCGAGGGACAGTTGGACCGGGCGCGGCGTACTCGGTGGTCAGCGCTTGTTTAATGGCAAGCCTTGCGCCCCGATTGGCCGAAGGCCACGGTCCCACATCGCCCGGTCTGCGTCCATCGCGCGAGACACCGACAGAGCCAGAGACACTCACTCCGCCTCGACTCACGTACGAGCCCCCGATTCCCTATCCGGAAGAGGCTCGCTCGGAAGGCGCGGAAGGAGTCGTTCGCTTGGACCTCGAGATCGATCCTCAGGGTCGCGTCTCCTCGGCCACCGTCGTCGAGAGCGTGAGTCCGAGTCTCGACGCTGCGGCTCTCGACGCCGCTTGGTATCTCAGGTTCGAGCCCGCGACCGAGGAGGGTCGTCCCATCCCCGTCTTGATCCAGTACGGATTTCGCTTCGTCCTGCCGCAGCAAGCCCAGGTCCCAGCCGCGCCGCTTTCGGGGGCCTCATTGATGGCTTCCACCTCCACCACCCCATCGAATCGCTTCGACGCCAACGAGACCTCGGATCCACCTTCGCTCTCGCCCATGTCGCCCACTGAGGTCGACCCAGAGGCATCGTCGGAATCGTTTCGGGATGACAACTTCGACGTGGTCGTCATCGGCCGGCGTCCACCGCGTTCGGCTTCCGACTGGACGCTGAATCTCGGCGTTCGGAAATCGGCACCGCCTCCCGGAACCACCGGAGCCGACCTTCTCCGGAGAGCTCCCGGCCTCTACGTTTCGCAACACAGCGGACAAGGGAAGGGTCACCAGATCTTCCTGCGCGGCTTCGACGCGGTCCATGGCCAGGACGTGGAGGTTCATGTGGCGGGCATTCCCGTCAACGAAGTCTCGAACATCCATGCTCAAGGCTATGTGGATCTGCACTTCCTTCCGCCCGAGGTCGTCCACAAGCTTCATGTCCTGGCCGGCCCTTTCGATCCTCGTCAAGGCGACTTCGCAGTGGCCGGGTCCATCGACTACGATCTCGGCCTCTCGCAACGTGGGCTTCTGGCTCGCACCTCGGTCGGACAGTTCGGACTCATCCGGGGATTGGTAGCCTGGGGCCCGGAAGGTCAGCCCGACTCCACCTTCGCGGCGGCGGAGATCGCGGAAGCCGACGGCTTCGGGCCCGCAAGAGCCTGGAAGCGTGCAGTCGGTATCGGTCAGTTCATCGCTCCGTTGGGAACCGGGTTCGACCTGCGGGTATTGGCTTCGAGCTATGCCGGTCGATTCGACTCGGCCGGCGTGATCCGAGAGGACGATCTGGAATCAGGAACCGTCGAATTCTTCGACACCTATGATGCGCTGCAGGGAGGCTCGAGCGGACGTCATCAAGGTCTTCTCGAAGTGACCTTCCGGGACGCAGCCACCGAAGCGTCCCTGTCGGCCTATGTCGTTCGCCGTGATCTTCGACTTCGGCACAACTTTACCGGTCAGCTTCTCTTTCCGGAGGGAGATCGGATCCTTCAGGAGCAGTCCGCCACCACTTTCGGTGGCGCGGCGTCCTATCGACGTACGTTCCTCAACGCGAGGATCGGTCTGGAGGTTGGATTTCGAGCGCGACACGACGTCATCGAGCAGTCGCAGGATAGGTTGCGGTTGGTCGATGACGAATCTCATCGCGAGGAGGCCGACAATCACCTGGGCATAACCGATATCGGCCTCTACACAGACATGAATCTCCGCCTTGCGCCGGGGCTTTATCTCAGGGGTGGAGTCAGGATCGAAACGCTGGCCTACACCATCGACGAACGATTGGCGAACGAAGGCGCTGGCTCCCGTCGAGAAGCGTCCGGTTTCCGCGTGGTTCCGAAGGTCACCCTCGACTGGGCGCCCAACCGGAGCCTGCGCTTGTTTGCGAGCTATGGACAGGGCTTTCGTTCACCCCAGGCGGTGAGCCTCGGGCAGGGCGAAGAATCTCCATTTACCGACGTGCACGCGGGCGAAGTAGGTGGGCACTTTCAGCTGGGTTCCAGTCTTCGGACGACCCTGGCCGGATTCGTCACCTACGTCGAAGAAGATCTCCAGTTCGACCACGCTACCGGTCAGAATCTTTTCAGTGGATCTACTCTCCGTGGAGGCGGCGTGGTGGTCGTCGAAGCTCAACCTTGGTCTTGGCTTTGGGCCACCGCCAGCGCGACATACACCCGAGCCGTCCAAACCGAGACCCAGGACACGGTACCGTTCGTTCCCGAGCTGGTGGTGAGGGCCGACCTTCAAGGGCGCTGGAATCGCATCGCCGAGCTCTTCCATCAGTCACTCGGCCTCTTCTCGACCGTCGGCATCACGGCCCTCTCCGCCCGGCCTCTTCCGTTCAGCGAAGTGGGTACCGATGTATTCATCGTTGAAGCCGCTGCCGGTACAAGCCTTGGCCCGGTCTCGGTATCCGCTGAAGCCTTCAACCTTTTGGACCAGCGCTGGCGTGATGCGGAATTCGTATACGCATCCGATTTTCCTCTGGCGGGCGGTAGCTCGGTCCCTGCTCGCCATTTTACCGCGGGGCGTCCCTTCACGCTCCAGGGAACCGTGACTGTTCACTTTTAATGAGGACTCATGATGAATCATCACACAATGACAACTATTCTTGCGGTCGTCACGTTGACCGCAGGCTGTGGCGGCGACACCGGGCGAGGTCGAACCGACATCGGTCTCGAGATCACGGGATCGAGCCCGACCGCCATAGAAAACATCTACGGCTTCGAAGTCATCGTCGAAGAAGCGGTGCTCTCCGTCGACGCCGTTGAGTTCTTCGAGGGGAGTCCACTCTTTTCGAGGTCCTGGTGGCCGATCGTTCTGGTGCGCTCTGCTCATGCCCATCCGGGGCACTATGAGCCCGGCGAAGCCCTGGCCGATGTCCTCGGCCCATTCGTCATCGACTTGATGGATGCGCCGGCGAGCGTATTCGGGAACGGAGTCACGGGAGACTATCGCTCGGCCCAGATTCGATTGCGCCCCACTCCAGAGCTCGACGGCGCCTCTGTGCGCATCGGTGGCGTTGCGCGTCGGGACGGTCTGGAAACGAGATTCGTAGGACAGCTCGTTCTGGATGAAACAATCGAAGGGATCGCAGCCGGCTTCGTCGTGAATGAAAGCCAGGTCGCGATTTCTTTGAACATCGACATGCAAGCCTGGCTGAGTCGAATCGACTTCAGCCAGCTCATGGTCGACGGAAGCTTCACAGTCGACACCCAACCTTACAGTGCCTTGCTCCGAGGAGTTCGAAACACCTCGGCTTATCGATTCGAAATGGAGGAAGAATGACAATGAGACACATCATGATGACATGTACTGCTTTGGCGACCATCTTTAGCGCCTGCGGGGAAGATACGGGGAGCTTGAACGTGACCACATTTGGGGAAGACTTCATCGAGCTCGGCATTCCGGTTGCGACCGGTCCGGACGTGGAAGGCGTCGTAGACGGATTCGAGGTTCGCTACGACACCTTCATGGTGGTGCTGAGCGACCTCGAGGTCGCGGACCGGAACGGGAGTGTCGGTCACCGCGACGAAGACGCGCGGGTCTTCGACATGACGCTCACCGGTCCCCATCCCGTGACCACCGTAGAATCACTCGAAGCCCAGCGCTGGGATCAGATTGGTCTCGCTCTGCGGCCGGCCACCTCCGTCGTTCCCATGAACGTCGACACCGAGGACGCCAACTTCATGCGGGATCGAGGCTACTCATCGTACGTAGAAGGCGAGGCCACTCGAGGAAGCGAAAGCTATCGCTTCGCATGGGGCTTCACGACCGCGACGGCGTACGACGAGTGCGAGGACGCCGACCAGGACCTCGGCGTCGTGGTTCCGACCGGCGGAACGGCTTCGATGGAGATCACCATCCACGGCGACCACTTCTTGTACGACGACCTCCAGGACGACGACGCGGACCTTCGCTTTCAGGCGATCGCGGACGCGGATGCCAACCAAGACGGCGAGGTGACCCTCGAGGAGCTCGATGCCGTAAACCTCGACACCCTCCCCAGCGACCTCTACGGGACTGGGGGTGATGGGAGCGTCAATACGCTTCGCGACTACCTCGAAGCGCAATCCCGCACCTTGATTCATTTTCAAGGTGAAGGTGATTGTCGGCAGACTCGTCTCTGAAAAGCCTTTCGTGGCTCCTCCCTCTTGCGCGGGGGTCGGATGCCAAAAACGCTTTCGGTGCCATGCCCGGCACCTCGGCACGCCCCAGACCCTTCTCCTCCGACAACCGCTCACCATCGAACGTCGACTGGCGGATTCGCTTCAGAAGGCTGCGGATTGCGGTGCTCCTTCTGGTGCTGGCCGGCGTGGGTCTGTCGCAGTGGGCCTTCGAACGCCGAATTCGTACTTGGCTCCACCCGATACGCATCGTTTTGATACCGATCTCGGCGGAACCGGATCCTGCGGTGGATGAATACGCCGAGCGCCTCTCGAAGGACATCTTCGAACCGGTCTCTCGATTTCTGGCTCGAGAAGCGGAAAGGCACGGCTTGGGCTACCCGCTCGAAATCACCTTCTCGGTTGCGGCATCCCGGCACGACCTTCCGCCGCTCCCACCGGCCGAGGTCGGTCCCGTTCAGGCCGTTCTCTACAGTCTGAAGCTCCGGTGGTGGAACCTCTGGGTACTCGGGAGAGCGGACCTTCCTCCCCACGACATTCGCATGGCTCTCGTGCTTCACCGAGCGACCCCGAACGCCACGATCGACCACAGTCTCGGCCTGATGCGCGGCCAGATCGCCATCGTTCATGGACTGGCAGACGAGCGCTTCGAAGGCATCCTTCGTGTGGTGGTCGCCCACGAACTGATGCACATCGCGGGCGCCGAGGATCTGTACGACTCTCGAGGCAGACCTCGCTATCCGGCCGGGTATGTGAATCCAGCTCTCGGCCGAGACCAGCCTCAATCTCAGGCTGCTCTGATGGCCGGCATGTTGCCCCTCGGTCGGGGCGCATTCCGGCTTCCTACCGATCTATACGAAACCAGGATTGTCGAATCCTCTGCCCGCAAGGTTGGGTGGCTATGGAATCGTGCACAATCACCGCCGCCTTGATGACTGGCCGGCCCGCCCAACCTACAAACGGTGCTTCTTCATCTTGTCGTGAAGAGTGGCGCGACCAATCTTCAAGAGCTTGGCCGCTTCCGCTTGATGACCTCGGGTTTGTTGAAGGGCTGAAACGATGAGTCCCCGTTCGAACGCCTCCATGCGCTCTCGCAATCCAGCTTGCGGCTGAGGCTCGGAGCCGCCGGTCCCCGGCAGAAGCTCGAGGTCCAATTCGTCGGGAGGAGACAAAGCGAGCATGCTTTCGATACTGTTCTCGAGCTCGCGCACATTTCCGGGCCAAGAACAGGCTTGAAGCCGCTGAAAGAGCGCTTCCGTGGGTCGTGCTTTCACACCGAAGCGGCGACCGTACAGCCCGAGAAAATGCTCGGTGAGGGGCCGGATGTCTTCGGGTCTCTCCCGGAGCGGCGGAACCACGAGTGAAACCACCCGGAGTCGATAGAACAAGTCGGCCCGAAATCGCCCTCTCGCCATCAAGTCCTCGAGGTCTTGGTGGGTGGAGGCCAGTATCCGAACATCGACGCGGACCGTCTTGTCCGAGCCCACCGGCCGGATCTCCTGCTCTTGAATCACGCGAAGGAGCTTGGCTTGGGCCCGCGCGTCCAGTTCTCCGATTTCATCCAAAAGAAGGGTCCCGCCGTGGGCTTCTCGAAACAGGCCCGAGCGCGCCCCGTCGGCCCCGGTATAGGCTCCAGCTTCGTGACCGAACAATTCGGCCTCGACCAGCTCCGGAGAGAGCGCCGCGCAGTTGAATCGCACGAACGGCCCCTCGGCCCGCGAGGATGCGCGAACGATGGCCTCGGCCACGCGTTCCTTCCCGGTGCCGCTCTCGCCTAGAATGAGTACCGTCACATCCTTGGGCGCGACCCGATGGACCATCAACGCCAAGTGCTTCATGGCCGACGACCGAAACGCCATCGACTGTGTGAGATTCAGCTGGCCGGCCAACGCCTCGGTCTCGTCATCCAACCGGAGGGGCGCGATCATGCGCTCGATGACGTCGCGAAACATGTCGGGGTCGAACGGCTTCGTGAGATAGTCGCGCGCGCCGAGTTTCATGGCTTCGACCGCTTCGCGTTCCGAGCCCACTTCGCGACCGAATCCGAACGTCATTCCGCCGCAGGCGCAATTCGACCCCACGTGGTCGATCGGAGCGCGCCTGAGCTGGTCGCCCAATCGGTTTCAACGGGGTCAGGTGCGATCTGATGGGGTGACCGCAGACCTGGCCCGGACACGGAGCGAAGCCGACCTCGTCCGTCGCCGTTTTCGGGTCGAGATCCGAACCCAGAGCGCGGCGCTCGAGGGTGCGCGAGAGGCATTTCGCGCCGCTGAGGTCCGTGTCCGAGCGGCGGATGAAGCGTTCGAAGCCCGAAAGCGACGCTTTTCCACCGGTCAGGCCACCTTGACCGAGGTCCTGGAAGCGGACAGCGAACTGCGATCTGCACAGCTGTCCAAAGTGACCGCCTTGACCGACGCACATCTCGCGGACGCACGGCTTCGAAGGGCCGAGGGCACGCTCCGGGACATCGGCAGCCCGTCGAGATAAGAACCCGACGCGGTGGTTCGTTACCCCCTCGTGGTCCCAGATCATTTCAGCCTTGAAATGCCTCGCGGCATGCCGCCTGCAGCGCTCCTCGGGTGGCATCGATGATCGAACGACGAGGTCAGGTCCGTGCAGTCCGGGGGAATGTCGTCGACGTGCAGTTTGGCCCGCCCCTGCCCCCCTGCGACCGGATGCTGAAACTGGAATCGCCGGAGACCGTTCTCGAGGTTCAAACGCATCTGAACGTCGATACGGTCCGGTGCATTGCGCTCCATCCGACACGGCGCATTTCTCGCGGCATGCCGGTCATCGATTGCGGCCGGACGCTGGAGGTCCCGGTCGGGAAGCAACTCCTCGGACGCATGCTCGACGTTTTTGGGACAACCATCGACGGGGGCGCTCCGCTGGAGGCGCCCCTCTGCTGGCCCATCCACCGACCGCAGGTACCGCTGTCTTCCCGTCGCACCTCAACCGAGGTCCTGGAGACCGGAATCAAGTGCATCGACCTGCTTGCGCCACTGGAGAAGGGCGGAAAGTCGGGACTCTTCGGAGGGGCGGGAGTCGGAAAGACCGTCCTGATCAACGAGTTGATCCACAACATGGCGGCTCAGCACGAAGGCGTCAGCCTCTTCTGCGGTATCGGGGAGCGGATGCGAGAGGCGGAGGAGATGTACCGCTCGATGCAGTCCTCGGGCGTGCTGCAGAATGCGGTCTTGATCTATGGACAAATGAACGAACCCCCGGGGGCCCGCTTTCGGGTGGGTCACGCTGCCCTGACCATCGCCGAATACTTCAGAGACGTCTTGTGCCGCGACGTGCTCCTTCTCATCGACAACATCTTTCGATTCGTCCAGTCGGGCACCGAGGTCTCTGGGCTGATGGGCCGGATTCCATCGCGGGTCGGATATCAGCCAACACTGGCCACCGAGCTGGCAGAGCTCGAAGAGCGCATCTGCAGTTCGCCCAACGCGAGCATGACATCGGTGCAAGCGGTCTACGTTCCCGCCGACGACCTGACGGATCCTTCGGCCACCCATATCTTTGCGCATCTTTCCGCGTCCATCGTCCTGTCACGGAACCGGGCCAGCCAAGGATTCTATCCCGCCGTCGATCCATTACAGACCGACTCCAAGATGCTCACCGAGACCGTCGTGGGTCCGCGTCACCATCGCGTCGCTCAGGCGGTGCGAAGCACGCTGTCCGAGTACGAAGAGCTCAAGGACATCATCTCGATGTTGGGTCTTCAGGAGCTCTCCCGGGAAGACCAGTCCAAAGTTGCCATCGCACGACGTTTGGAGCGCTATCTCACCCAACCGTTCTTCACGACCGAACAGTTCACCGGGAAGCCCGGCTCACGCGTACCCTTGGGCCAGACGGTCCAAGATTGTGAAGAGATTCTCTCGGGAGAGCTCAACGACCTTCCCGAATCGGCCTTCTACATGATCGGCTCCCTGTCGTCGCTCCGCACACCCCACCAGGAGCGCCGAGATGGCTGACCAGATGCGCCTACAGATCACGCTCCCGATCTCCACGTTGATCGACCGGGAGGTGACGAAAGTCGTGGCAGAGGGGGAGCATGGATTCTTCTGTCTTCTTCCCCGTCACGCCGATGTCGTGGCGGCCCTGGTTCCGGGCGTCTCGAGCTTTGTGGATGATGCCGGGCAAGAACACTTCGTCGCTCTGGACCTCGGCATCTTGGTCAAGTCAGGACCACACGTCCGGGTGGCCTCGGCCAATGGCGTCTACGGCTCGGTCCTCGAAGACCTGGAGACACTGGTTCGAGAAGAGTACGTGCGCCTCGATGAACAGGAGCGTCGAGCCCGCACCGCCCTCGCCCGCCTGGAAGCAGGTACCCTTCGGAGATTCATCGAAATGAAGGAGTGGGCTGATGGTTGAACCGTCCAAGGAATCTGACCGAGACGACGATCCTCTGACCCAGCGGGTGGCTGACCGTACCCGCCGCAAAGTACGCGGCCGCCGCGAGCGTCGGTATACCGTCTGGTTCGGCCTGGGCATGTTCGGGCTGGTGGGCTGGTCCGTGGTCATTCCCACCGTCGCCGGCGTCGTACTGGGAGCCTGGATCGACCGAACCTGGCAGAGCTCCACGTCTTGGACGCTCACGTGCATGCTGATCGGCGCAGCGGGAGGCTGCGCGCTCGCGTGGTATTGGCTTCGAAAGGAAGGGGACCTTTGAACGTCGCCGCGGAGGCCGCTTCGGCATGAACGGGGTCCTGCAGTTTGCCCTCGGGCTCGTTTCTGGGTTCGCCATTGGGCTCGCCTACTTTCGCGCTCTATGGCTCACCGTCCAGAGCTCGAGAGGCGGCTCGCCGAGCTGGCTCGTCAGTTTCGGCTTTCGATACCTGGGGGCTGGCCTGCTGCTGCTGGCCCTGGCCCGACTCGGGCTCACCGCCTTGCTGGCCGGCGCACTCGGTTTCACGCTGGCCCGGCTAAAGGCCCTTCATCGATACACAGACCGACGTGAGGAACCGTCATGAATGTGAGCCCGGATACCATGAGCATTCTGAACGTCGGTCACGTGACCCTGAACGCAACCTTGGTGTTCACCTGGCTCATCATGTTTCTCCTGACGGTGGGGGCATGGCTCGCCACCCGGAATCTCACGAGGTCCGCACGGGAGGTCACGCGTTGGCAGAGCTTCCTCGAGATCCTCGTTCGAGGCATCCAAAATCAGATCGAGCAGATCAGCCATCAGAACGCCGGACCCTTTCTTCCGTTCGTGGGTACTCTGTTCATCTTCATCGCAACCGCAAACGTGCTGAGCATCGTGCCGGGGTACGTCCCGCCGACCAGCTCCCTATCCACCACCACCGCACTGGCCATCGGTGTCTTCATCGCCGTCCCCGCCTATGGAGTGTGGAAACGGGGTCTTCTCGGATACCTGAAAGTCTATCTCCAACCCACTTGGTTCATGCTGCCCTTCAACGTCATCGGGGAGCTCTCCCGCACGTTGGCGCTGGCGGTACGCCTCTACGGCAACGTCATGAGCGGCACGATCATCGCCGCGATCCTCTTGACCCTCGTTCCTTTCATCTTCCCAGTGGTCATGCAGCTGTTGGGTCTTCTGACCGGAATGATTCAGGCCTACATCTTCGCGGTGCTGGCAACCGTCTACATTGCTTCGGCTGCGGCACCCCCACCCTCTTCCGAGAGAAACACAAACGGCATCAAGGAGTAAGCATGGACACTCTCAGCATCATCGGATTCATCTCCATTCTCACGGCCGGGCTCACCATCGCCGTGGGTTCGTTGGGTCCAGCCTTGGGGGAAGGTCGTGCGGTCGCTCAGGCCCTGGCATCGATCGCCCAACAACCCGACGAAGCGCGGACCATCACTCGCACGTTGTTCGTCGGTTTGGCCATGATCGAGTCGACGGCGATCTACTGCTTTGTGGTCGCAATGATTTTGATTTTCGCCAATCCATTCTGGGACTACATGACCGCGTCCATTTCGAGATGAGTGATGAGCATCGATTGGGTCACCGTTTCCGCGCAGACCGTCAATTTCGTCATCCTCTTGCTGCTGCTGCGCCGATTCCTCTATCGGCCCGTCCTCGACGCGATGGCGGCCCGGGAAACGGAGATTGCAGAGCAGTTCCAAGAGGCGGACGCACGCAACGAGGCGTCGCGCCGAGAAGCCGAACGCTTGGCATCCGAGAGGGAGGATCTGGCCGAGAACCGAGAAACTCTCCTGACTGAGGCCCGTCTCGAAGCGGACAGAGCCAAGAAAGAAATGATGGCGTCCGCGCGGCAGGAAGTCGAGATTCTACGTGCCGGGTACAGGGCTCAGACCGAGCGGGAACGGGAAGCGTTTCTCGATTCGTTGAAGCAGGAGACGGCGAGTCTGTTCGTTTCGATTATCCGACGAATCCTTCGTGACCTGGCGAGCCAGGATCTCGAGCATCACGTGGTCCGGACGTTCGTCGGTCGGCTCCCGGAAGGTCACGGTCTCGAATTCGACGGCCAGATCCGAATCGCCTCGTCGTTTCCGCTCAACGACGCGAGCCGAAGCTTGCTCGACCGGTGTATCAGGGAGGCGTGCGCTCTGGACGCCTCCATCGAGTTCAGTGAGGATCCGGGTCTCGTCTGCGGCATCGAGATTTCGGACGGACGTCGGCAATTGGGCTGGAATTTCGATCAGTATCTACGGGAGCTCAAAGAAGCGGTCGACGTGACCCTGAGTCAGTCTCGAGGCGTCACCGCGGAGGACGACGGTTTTGCTCGAGAACCTGCTCCATGATGTCGTGACCGAGTTCAGGCGGGCGATGGACCGCGTGGAGCCCGGTCTTCGTCCGGCCGAGATCGGTACCATCTCGAGTCTCGGAAACGGCATCGCCGAGGTGTCGGGCCTTTCCAGCGTGGGGTCCGAGGAGGTCGTCGAGTTCCCGGGTTCCGTCACCGGCATCGCCATCAATCTGGAGCCCGAACGGGTCGGCGTCATCCTTTTGGGCGATAGCCACGAACTCAAGGCGGGACTGCGGGTTCGAGCGACAGGGAGGGAGAGCGACGCCCCGGTGGGCGAAGCGTTGTTGGGTCGGATCGTCGACGCGACGGGAAGGCCACTGGACGGTGGAGCGGAGCTTCGGAGCCTGGAGCGCCACCCGATCGAGCGAACCGCGCCGACCATCCTGGAACGGGACCCGGTGACGGAGCCCTTGGAAACCGGCATCCAGGTGGTCGATGCCCTCATTCCCGTCGGCCTGGGACAACGGGAACTGATCGTGGGTGATCGTCAAACCGGCAAGACCACCATCGCCGTCGACACCATCATGAACCAGCGCGCCAAGGGGCGAATCTGTGTGTACTGTGCCATCGGCCAGCGAAGCACGGCGGTGGCCCGAGTCGTCGACCGACTCCGGACGCATCGAGCCTTCGAGCACGTGGTGGTGGTGGTGGCGTCAGACCAAGACCCTCCCGGTCTTCGATTCATCACGCCTTACGCAGCCACGACGATGGCCGAGTGGTTCATGAATCGAGGCGAAGACGTCTTGATCGTGTACGACGATCTCACTCGCCATGCCCGCGCCTATCGAGAACTCTCCCTGCTCCTGCGCCGTCCTCCGGGGCGAGAAGCCTACCCAGGGGACATCTTCTATATTCATTCGCGCCTCCTGGAACGCTCCACACACCTCACGGCGCGCCGTGGGGGCGGATCCTTGACCGCTCTTCCGGTGGTCGAAACGCAGTCTCAAGACATCTCCGCCTACATTCCGACCAACCTCATCTCCATCACCGATGGCCAGATCTACCTGTCTCCCAGCTTGTTCCGAAGAGGCGTCCTTCCCGCCGTCGATGTGGGTCGGTCGGTTTCGAGGGTCGGCGGACAGTCCCAGCGGGCTGCGCTGAAGCGCGTCGCGGCCAACCTTCGGCTCGCGTACGCTCAGTTCGAGGAGCTCGAAATCTTCGCGCGTTTTGCCACGCGTCTGGACGAAGAAACGCTTCGAATCATCAACCATGGAAAACGGGTCCGCGAAATCCT
This sequence comes from Myxococcota bacterium, assembly GCA_050331295.1. Lineage (GTDB taxonomy): Bacteria > Myxococcota > Kuafuiibacteriia > Kuafuiibacteriales > Kuafuiibacteriaceae > Kuafuiihalomonas. Next base: position 119,300 of record JBHJGZ010000005.1, read on the forward strand.
GAAACAGGCGCCAGGCGATGCGCTGACGTTCTCGGAGCAGGTCTGCGTATTGAAGGCCCTGGAGAGCGGGTTCTTTTCCTCGGTTCCGCTTTCGGACATATCCAAGGCCGAAGCCACGGTCCGACGGACGGTGGCGGGCGCCGTTCCTCACCTCACCACCCGCATCGAGTCGGGGGAGACCGTGACGTCCGAGATGTGGGAAGCCTTCTTCGAGACCTGCCGCGAAAGCCTCCCGGCCGAGTGGGTCGATGCTCCAGGTGACCGATGACCTCGCAAGAAAAGCTGCAAAAGCAGATGCAGGGGATCGAGGACCTCCGGTCCATCGTGCGCACCATGAAGACCCTCGCCGCGGCCAGTATCCGACAGTACGAGCGCGCCCGGACGGCGGTGGCAACCTACGCGGAGACGGTCGAGCTCGGGCTTCGGGCCACGTTGCCGGACCAGACCCCTCCGCTCGGTGGAAGCGATCCGACGCCCCCAGGGCGCGCGTTCGTGGTCTTCGGCTCGGATCATGGCTTGTGCGGACGATTCAACCAGTCGGTGGGCGAGGCGGTGAGTGGGTACCTGAGGCGTGATGCGGCCGATGCTGCACCCTGGATCCTGGCGGTGGGAGCCCGAATCGAGTCGGACCTCGTCCACCGCGCCCACACGGTGCACGAAACGGTGATGCTCCCGAACTCGGCCGGTCAGATCGGGAACGCGGTCCGCAGGATTTTGGTCATTCTCGATCAGTGGCAGACGCACAAAGGGGTCGGTAGGGTCCGCGTGTTCTCCAACCGGCCCGAAAGAGGCGGGTGGTCATCGAGTTCGCACGAAATGCTCCCCATCCCCGCCGCGTTCCTGCGTCAGCTTCGGCAACGACCCTGGCCATCCCGAAAGCTTCCGTTACGCGTCATGGACGGAAGGGTCCTTCTCCGGCGGCTCATTCACCAATATCTCTCGGTCTTCCTGTATCGGGCGTGCACCGAGTCGCTGTGCGCAGAGCATACCAGTCGCCTCGCGGCGATGCAGACGGCGGAGCGCAATCTGGATGAACGCATGAACGAGCTGACCATGCAGTTTCGCCGAGAGCGTCAGAACCGGATCACGGCCGAGCTCTTGGATGTCATGTCGGGTTTCGAGGTGTTGACGCCTCGGCAGACGTGACGCGGTCACTGCGCCTTTTCGAGCAGCCAGGGATAGAAGCGCTCCCGCTCCCGGGCGGCGTGGCTACAGAGAGCCCTCGTGAACCGTTCGATAGTTTCCCCGCGAAGGACGTGCGCCTGCATCTCAGAACCCAGCGTTTCGAGTTCGGTTCGGATCACGTGATGTTCGTCTTTCAGAAGACCCACGTATGTTTCTGCGTCCGGATGCTCTGACAAGAACCATGGAAAGAGATCTTGCTCTTCGAAACGGAGATGCTCGAGCAGATCGGCGGAGAATTTCGGCCAGACCTCTTCCAGGGCATGCCAGTCCACGAATTGGGCACGATGCTCGATATCGCGGACCCGCGCGTCCATCACGTCGTGCTCGGCGGCGATGCGACGTAGCCGTGGCCCATCCTGTTGAAGGCTCTCCGGTGGTCTCGCGTGGCCGTCCGTCATGCTTGAAGAGCAAGCATTCGTTGTGCCGCATCGGCATTCCAGATCTTATCCGGGACGTCGTCACCGATCCGTGACCCCCCGCCGGTGAAGACAGCCGTGGTCGCGTTCGCCGGTGACGCCTTCGTGCGGCTTTTGCGAAGCTTTCCGCAATCTCGCGGGGCACGGCTGATGCAGCTCAGTCGAAGATGCGATCGCCTCACCAGGTGCGGGCTCCCACCGCAGTGCAAGAATTTCTGAAGTGTCACCGGTTCGGATTCGTCGGCGTCTCTCGAAAAGAAGACGCGTTTTCACGCACCGTTTTCCGCGCCTTCCGCACCTCGGGTTTCGAACCCGTGGCCATCAACATCGCCGCCGCCGAGGCCGGCGAAACCATCGACGGCACGCCCACGTACGCTCGACTTTCGGACGTGGAGCCAGCGCTGGACTCCGCCTTCATCATCGGTCGTGTCGACCGGCTTCGCGCCCAGTTCGACGAAGCCATCGAGTCGGGCATCCGGTATGTTTGGATCCACGGCCCGGGCAGCGGTTCGCGGAGTATTCCGGACGAGATCCTGGCGAGAGCCAAACGGCACGGCGTCGTGCTGGTAGCGGGTGAGTGCCCTCTGATGTTCCTTCCCCGACAAGGGTGGATCCACCGGATTCACGGCGGTCTCCGCGGGTGGTCGATGGGCTGGCCGCGCACGCCGGCAGCGTGGTCGGAGAGGCTTTCCTCGTCCTGAAGCCGAGCGCCATCCGAAGGAAACCATCGTAGGCGCACTTTTCGAGGGCCGACATGCCACGCCGATCCGAGGCGCCCTTCAGCTGGAAGCGGGAGTCGTTCCGACGGGCGTGCACATCTCGACCAAGAATCCGTTCAAGTCCCGGACATAGCTGACCGTCTGTCCCCACGGCTTTTGCTCGGGCTCGAGGACTTGGACAGCCCCCGCATCAAGCGCCTTCCGGAAGGCCGCGGAGACGTCATCGGTGACGAAGGCGATTTCGATGGGCAGCGAAGCTTCGGACACGCGACCGCTTCGAAAGTCCACGCCACCACTCCGCACCAGAGCCTCGGACGCAAAAGACAGAGTCGTCGAGCCGGTGTCCAGCTCTCCGTAGTCCCCCGACTCGTGGACGAATCGACGCCGCAGACCGAACGCCCTCTCGTAGAATGCGATGGCTTCCTCGACATCGGGCACGTACAGAATGGTGTAGCCAAACCTCATCCGAATCTCCTGGCCCATCCTGTAGCACGGGTTCGGACGAAACGAATGGTCTCACGAGCCACACTTGTTTCGGACTCGACCGCTCCCCATTTCGCTGCGCTGGATGGCTCCGGTTGCGCATACCGTGACATCGCCGCTTCCCAATACCGACGCTTTGACGTCGCGAACCCGGAGAGCTGCTCCGTCGACGTCACCGCTTCCCGCAACGGAGACTTCGAGTGTGCCCGCCTTCCCTTCGACCGTGGTATCGCCGCTCCCGGCGATCTGAATCGAGACCTCGGATCCATCCACACCTCGAACCTCCACATCGCCGCTGCCCGCGCTGGACACCCGGAGGTCACCGATCCGACCGGACATCTTCACGTCGCCACTGCCGCTGGTGCGTATCACCATCTCATCCGTATCCAGTCGGGTGGCCCGAAGGTCTCCGCTGCCGTTGAGGTTCACGGAATCCAGCCCGGAGACGGTGGCTCGGATCGTGGGGCCCAGACCTCCTCCCATGCCTAACCATTGCTTGCTGGAAACATAGAGGACGCCGTCTTCCACCGAGATTTCGAGTCGTTCGAGGGCCTCTTGGCTTCCCGAAATGGTCAGGGCAACGGGACCGGTCTGCGAAGCGTCGACCTGCAGTTCGATCTCAGCCGACCCCGAACTCCTGACCTCTGTGAACGGGTCCACCGTCTTGGACTGCGTGATGGGGGTGATGACCGAGAACGCGGCCACGAACAGAGCGTATTGCATGGATCTCCTTCTCCGCCATTACCTCGCACGATGACGGCGACAGCGGCATAGACCCTTGCAGCGCCGTGCGGGTTGCCCAGAGAAGAGAAGATACGGGATGCTCGGCGTCCATGAAAATTCGGTCCTCGTTCCACGACGGCCGTGCCGGGCAACGCGCGGTACACGGTGCCGCGAACAACGTGACCGGTCGCGGACTGGACGGGGGGACCGAGTCCTGAGACTGGGTCCGGGAGCCCTCGTCACCGCCGCCTTCGTCGGTCCGGGCACGGTCGCGACCTGCACCGTTGCGGGTGCCACGCACGGATACACGCTTCTGTGGGCGCTGGCGTTCTCGCTGGGGGCGACCCTCGTCCTCCAGGACATGGCCGCCCGTCTCGGCGCCGGTGCTCGCCTCGGACTCGGAGAAGCGCTCGTCCGGCGCACGGATCATCCGTGGTGGGCTCGCGGACTCCTCGCGGGGCTGATCCTCTTGGCCCTGGTGGTCGGGAACGGCGCCTACGAAGCGGGCAACCTGGCCGGCGCAGCCTTGGGCCTGGAGGCCCTTTGGGGTCGGCCGATCTCGACATCTTCGACGGTGTTGATCGTCGTTGCCGCGGCGACCGTCATGTTCATCGCGGGCGGGCTTCGGCGGCTCCAGAGCCTTCTGGTGTGGTTGGTGCTGTGCATGAGCGTCCTGTTCAGCGTCGTCTTCGTCGCGACGGGACCGAATCTCTCGCGTATCGCGCAAGGGCTGATGCCGGGCGTGTCCAGCGAGACCTTGACCCTCACCTTGGCCCTGATCGGTACGACGGTGGTGCCCTACAATCTGTTCCTGCATGCGGCGGCGGCGCGGCACCACCGATTCGAGGGAGGCGTCACCGAGGCACGAAGGGAAGCGGCCCTCTCCGTCGGCCTGGGTGGCCTCGTATCCCTCTCGATCCTCGGGACTGCAGCCCAGCTGTTCCAGCACGAGTCAGCGTCGGTCGCCGACCTCATCGCGTCGCTCGAATCCACCTTCGGCGGGTGGGCTCGAGTCGTGGTGGGAGGGGGGCTCTTTGCGGCCGGGCTCACCTCCAGTCTGACCGCGCCGATGGCCGGCGCTCTGGTGGCGGGTGAGCTCCTTTCTGACGAATCGGGTCCGGTCGGACTGAAGGCGGTAGGTTTGATGATCCTGGGCGCGGGGGCTGCGGTCGCCGTGTCGGGTTTCGACCTGATGTTCGTCATCGTCGCTGCCCAGGCCGCCAACGGCGTCCTGCTGCCGTTGGTGGTGGGTTTCCTGGTCATGACCATGAATCGACGAAATCTCCTGGGTCGAGCCGCCAACGGATGGGTCAGCAACCTATTGGGCGTCTTTGCGTTTGCGGTGAGCCTGGGGTTGGGCATTCGCCTTATGGCGAAGGCCCTGGGGGTTTGAATCCTCCCGACCTCCCGACCTCCCGACCGGTCTTCGGCGGCCCCCGGGGGCGGACCGATCGGATCCAATCTACGACTCGGCACCGCAACTTTTGAAGCGGCAAGGGTATCCTTGAGGCCATGCAGCGATGGCGTGCGATCGGGTTGGCTTCCCTGTGGGCTTGCGGAGGTTCATCGGACGGGTTCGCCCCATCCACTTCGGTGTGGTCGAGCTCCGTCACCCGGGTCGTGGTTGAGGTCGACTTCGAAGATGGATCTGCGCCGTATACCGGCTCTGCCGGCCGAATCCAGGACATCTGGAGCTTGAGTCAAAGCAACCTGGACCGGCTCTTCGCCGGCAAGGTCGTCGACGTCCCCCACACCCTCGAGAGCATGGAGCGCCTCCCTGCGCTGGAGGATGAAGACTTCACCGTCGATGCGATTCTGGCCCTCGCGGAACGGTATCGAGACGTAGAAGCCACCGGGACCCGTCAGTCCCTCTACGCGATTTGGCTGGATGGCTATTTCTTCGACGGCGAGCGTCAACCGCGGGTCTTGGGCGTCGCCCTCGGGTCCACCGGAATCGTTGCGATGTTCAAGCCGGTGATCCGCGACATGGAACGCATCGGCACGGACGCGCTGGCTCGGTTCGCGGAGCAGGCCACGATGATCCACGAAGTCGGCCATGCGGCGGGCCTGGTGGAAAACGGAATCCCCGCGTTGTCGGACCATCACGATGCGGAGAACGGGGCCCATTGTACGAATCGAGACTGCGTCATGTACCACCTGAACGAAGGTGCCGCCGACCTGGTCGACTTCGTGAGCCGATACGTGACCACCGGCAGCACCCTCATGTTCGGACCGGCCTGCCTGGAAGACGCCGACGCGGCGAACGCTTCACTCTAGTCGGAGCTCGTGCCCAAGATCTCGCGGCCGCATCCAATCGAGTCGGCCCAACGAAGGCACGGGCATGAAAGCCCAGCTCGGCCTCATGGTAGCCGTCGTCGCGGGTGGCTGCGGGGACGTCATGGCATACGAGGAACCCGAATACGAAGTCGTTCAGAAGTACGAAGCATTCGAAGTTCGGCGGTATCCTTCGGTGATCCTGGCCCAGACCGAGGTCGATGCCGGCTTCGATGATGCGGGCAACCGCGCCTTCGGACGCCTCGCGGGCTACATCGGAGGCAAAAACGAAGGCCAGACCTCCATCAAAATGACCGTCCCGGTGGAACAAGAGCCGGTGGGCATGAAGTTCGGCCGCGGCCAGCCGGTGCTTCAATCGACGGAAGCGGACCGCTACGTGGTCAGTTTCGTGATCCCGACAAAGTTCGATATGACTTCGGTTCCAAAGCCCACCGATCCGCGCGTCACCATCAAGAAGGTGCCTGCCCGGACCTTGGCCGCCCTCCGGTATTCCGGTTGGTGGAGCCGCGGAAACTATGAACGTCACGCCGAAAAGCTCACGACCGCCCTGGAGAGCGCAGGTCTCACGGTGACCGGCGCTCCGATTTACGCGCGGTACAACGCGCCGTTCACGCCTTGGTTTCTCCGCCGAAACGAGATTCTGGTGCCCGTCCAACCGGACTCGGCCGACCCACGTCCCGCCGGGTGAGGTGCCCTTTCGACCGGACGACTCCACCGGCCCGCGTCCAGCCGGGTGCGATGCCCGTCCAACCCAATTAGGACGGTCCACGTTCAAGACGGGTGAGGTTTCGTCGACCGAAGCCCGCCGAGCGATACGGTCCTGCCTTGTCGACGATGCCTGCGGGCTTATGCTGGTCTCATGGACATGGCCAGGTTTCGCGTCCCACCGATGTCCCGGGCCCTGGTCCTGACCACGACTTTGGCCTTTCTGGTCCCGGGTTCGTTCCTGTTGTGTGCTGCTCTGTGGAAGGTGCCACTCGGTGGACTCGGGTTCGCACTCCTCGTCCTCTACGCCGCGGTTTGGTTGTGGTTTCGCCCTCTTCGCTACGAGGTGACCGACGCGAAACTCGAAATCGTATTCCCCCTTCGGACGCGGACCATCCGTCTTCGAGACGTCCGAAGCGCCGATGCCTTGCCCGGAGCGCTTGCTCGGAATCGACTGGGCTTTGTGGTCCGCGTCGGCGTCGGGGGACTGTTCGGCGTGTTCGGAAGGCTTTGGACATCCCGTGCAGGATGGCTTGACGCCTATATTACGCGATTGGACAAGTTCGTTTGGCTGGATCGGCAGCATCCTCATCGAAGCTTGATCCTTTCGGTGGACGACCCGGACGGATTCGTTCAACAGCTCGAGGGTCGCATCCAGGCGTCACTTCCGAGGTCGAAGGCGGAACCATGACGCACGTGTAGCGCCCGCAGCATCTGCGAAGGTTGCGCACGGCGAAGGCGATGCGAAGGGCGGACAACTGGAACGGCCCGTGTCGAACCGGTAGCTTCAGGCCCGATCTCGAAATTTTCGGACGGGGCATAGAGCTTGAAGCAAATTATTGTGTGGAATCGCCATCGTCCTCCTTTACGACGCCCTGGCTTCAAACCGAATGGCATGGCCCTCGGACGACCGGGTCGACCCGCTCGCAGCCCTTCCACGAAGCGGCGACGAAGAACATCTTCGTCGTCGGACTGGATTCCTTCCATCAACGGCTCATGCAATCGATTCGCGACTCTGGACACTATCGGCTCCATGGACTGTTGAGCGTTTCCGACGTGGCTTGCGGCGGCCCCCATGATCTCGATGCCCTGCTTCGGAAAGCGCGTGATCAGCTCACGAGCTTTCCCGACCGCATCGACGCCATCGTCGGGTTTTGGGACTTTCCCACCGTCCTGATGATGCCGATTCTTCGCGAGGATCTCGGCTTGCGTGGCCCTACGCTGGAGAGCGTCCTGCGTTGCGAGCACAAGTACTGGAGTCGATTGCAGCAAAAAGAGGTGGTGCCGGACTGCGTGCCGCTCTTCACCCTCGTCGATCCCTTCGCGAGCCCCAGTGACGTTCGGCTTTCGTTTCCTTTCTGGCTGAAGCCGATCAAGGCGCATTCATCCTTGCTCGGATTCAGAATTCGAAATCAGACCGAGCTCCTCGGCGCGCTGGCTCGGATCCGGGCCGGGATTCACATCTTCGCGGAACCCATGAACGCCATCATGCGGCATGCCGTCCTGCCGAACGAAGTCGCATGGGTCCATGGAGGCTACTGCATCGCGGAGAAGATCATTTCCCATGGTCGGCAATGCACTTTGGAAGGCTTCGTTTTTGACGGTGACATCGAAGTTTACGGCGTCGTCGATTCCATTCGCGCCCGCAATCGCTCCAGCTTCATTCGATACGAGTACCCCTCCTGTCTGCCATTGTCCGTCCAGTCCCGAATGAAGGACATCGCTCGGCGAGTGGTCGCGCGGAGCGGCCTCAACTGGTCTCCATTCAACATGGAGCTCTTCTACGAATCTGCGCGCGACCATATCTCGTTGCTGGAGATCAATGCTCGGATCTCCAAATCCCATAGCCCTTTGTTCGAAAAGGTCGACGGCGTGCCTCATGACGAAGTCATGGTCGAGGTGGCCCTGGGCAAACGACCCCGATTCCCGATGCGAGAGGGCAAGTTTCGGCATGCCGCGAAGTTCATGCCGAGGGTCTTCAACCCACCGCCCGACGCCATCCTGCTGGACGTTGCGGACGACGCCGAAATCAAGAGCATCGAAGAAAGGTTCCCGGGGACCCACATCGAGCTGAGTGTCACTCCGGGGATGAAGGTCTCCGCCTCTCACCATCGTGATAGCTACAGTCATCAGCTCGCCACGATCTTCATGGGCGCCAACAGCCATACGACACTCATGAAGAACTATGCCGCTTGCCTTCGGGCGCTTCGGTTTCAGGTGGGGAGTCCAGAGAATGCACACGTCTCGTGATAGGGGCCACGGCCCGAATGCGGTTCGGTGTATCGAGAATATCTGGATTCCGATGCGAGACGGTGCTCGCCTGGCGGGTCGCCTGTGGCTTCCGGATGGTGACCCTGCGCCTGGAATTCTCGAATACATCCCTTATCGCAAGCGCGACCTCACGCGCCTGCGTGACGCGCAGATCCACCCGTTTCTGGCGTCTCGAGGTTACGCCTGCCTCAGGGTCGATCTGAGAGGGTCCGGCGATTCCGATGGCGTCTTGAAGGACGAGTACCTCGCTCAGGAGCTCTCGGATGGAGTTGATATCTTGGAGTGGATGGCGGCTCAGCCTTGGTGCACCGGCCGGGTGGGCATGATGGGCATCTCCTGGGGGGGCTTCAACGCTCTTCAGATCGCGGCTCTTCGGCCGAAACCGCTGAAGGCCATCCTGACACTCTGCTCCACCGACGATCGCTACGCCGACGACATCCACCACATGGGCGGATGCCTTCTCGGGGACAATCTTTCGTGGGCTTCGGTGATGTTCTCGTACAATTCTCTTCCACCGGACCCTGAGATCGTGGGCGAAAGGTGGCGCGACATGTGGTTCGCCCGCCTCGAGGGCAGCGGTGTATGGCTTCACGAATGGCTTCGGCACACCCGCCGCGACGGCTACTGGAAGCACGGCTCGGTCTGTGAAGACTACCTCGATATTCAAGTCCCGGTTTACGCGGTGAGCGGTTGGGCCGACGGCTATTCCAATGCGGTCTTCCGCCTGCTCGAGAATCTCAGCGCCCCTCGAAAGGGTCTCGTCGGCCCCTGGGGACACAAGTATCCCCATCTGGGCCTACCTGGCCCGGCCATTGGCTTTCTGCGGGAGGCGACGCGGTGGTGGGACTACTGGCTCAAGGGGATCGAAACCGGAATCATGCACGAACCGATGCTCCGAGTGTGGATGCAAGAAAGCATCCCCCCGAGCGCCCAGCACAGCGTCCGTCCCGGGCGCTGGGTCTCCGAGAGCTCTTGGCCATCGCCGCGTGTGGGCAGTCGGACCTTCCGATTCAGCAACCGCAAGCTCGTCGACACCGAGCAAGCTGCCCCGGAAACGACACTCCCCATTCAATCGCCTCTGACCGTGGGGCTGTTCGCCGGAAAGTGGTGCTCGTACGCAGCAGGGCCTGATCTGGCGCACGACCAAAGACAAGAGGATGGGGGTGCTCTGCTCTTCGACAGCGAACCCCTAGACGCCCAGATCGAGGTCATGGGTGCCCCTTGCCTCGAGCTTCTTCTGAGAAGCAACAAGCCGGTCGCGATGGTGGCGGTTCGGCTCTCCGATATTGCGCCTGACGACAAAGCCACCCGGGTCTCGTACGGTCTGCTCAACCTGACCCATCGAGACAGCAGCGAAGCACCGACCCCGCTGGAACCCGGTCGCCAGTACCGCGTGCTGGTTCGACTCAATCACATCGCGCAGGTATTTCCGCGGAACCATCGGCTGCGTGTCGCGCTGTCGACATCATACTGGCCCCTCGCATGGCCACCCCCGGAGCCGACCCGGTTGGAGATCCAAACCTCGGGGTGTCGCTTTCGACTGCCGCTGCGTCCGACCGGTCTCACCGAGGATCAGCCGATGCCCTTCGATTCACCCGAAGTCAGTCCCGTCGAAGCCCATACGCGTCTTGCACCTGGACACCACAACTGGCTCGTACACCGCGACCTCGCCACCGACGTCTCCACGCTCGAGGTGATCAACGACCAAGGCCTGTTTCGACTTCATGACCCCGACGTGGTGGTGGGGAACCAAGCCCTCGAGTGGTACCGTTCTCGCGCCGACGATTTTCTCTCTGTGGCTGGTGAGACTCGGCTCACTCGAAGCCTGTCCCGCAACGGATGGAGCATCCGCACCGTCGCCCACACGATACTCGAGTCGGATGCCCGTACCTTCCGGATTGCGGCCGATCTCGACGCGTACGAGGACGATTATCGCGTTTTCTGCCGAAGCTGGAAGCTCAATGTGGAGCGAGATTTGGTCTAGGCCTTCGGTTCGCGAACTGAGAAAACCGGGGCACGTCGGAGCGCGGCCCAGGCCTGAATGACGACCACTGGGATGGCGCTCATCCCCAGGACAAAGAGCCAAAGCTGAGGGCTCGGCGAGACGATGTTCAAGATCGCGGACAGGGAAGAGAGCTCCGTCGCCAATACCAATAGCCCTACGCATAGTACGAGCGCCGCCCAAACCCACGGATTCTTGGTCACTTCGTTCGAGAACATTCCACTCGAGCGCTCCCTCATGTTGAAGACATGAAGCAGCTGGGCCAGGGCCAAAGTCAAGAACGAGACCGTGACGGCCTCCGAGGCCGTCTGTGCAAAACGGAAGATCGCGATCGCGAATGCTCCCAAGACGACGACCGTCATGACCACGCTGTACCCAACGATGCGCTTCCAGTGTCGCCGGGCCAGGATCGGCTCGGACGGGTCCCGTGGCGGTCGGGTCATGACCTGGGCGCCTCCTTCCGAAACGCCGAGCGCCAAGGCAGGAAAAACATCCGTCAACAAGTTGAGAAACAGGATCTGCAGGGGCAGAAGCGGAAGGGGTGCCCCAACCAGCGCGGCGATGGAAACGACCAACACTTCGGTGAGATTGCAGGACAGCAGATAGACGGCAAATGTCCTGATGTTGTCGAAGATCGCCCGGCCTTCGGCGATGGCGACGACCAAGGTCGAGAAATCATCGTTCTTCAGGACCATGTCGGCGGCCTCTTTGGCAGCAGGGGTCCCGCGGGCGCCCATGGCCACTCCGATGTCCGCCTTCTTCAGCGCCGGCGCGTCGTTCACGCCGTCGCCGGTCATGGCCACCACCGCCCCCGCCCTCTGATGGAGTGCGATGAGCTCCAGCTTCTGTCGGGGACTGACCCGCGCGAACACGGAGCTGTGTCGAAGGCCCTCTCGAGACGAGCCAGCTCCGGGCTCCAGGTCTCGTCCGACCCGGACCTCCGGCTCCTCGCTCAGACCCACCGCGCGGGCGATGCTTCTCGCCGTAGCCGGATGATCTCCGGTGACCATGACCAATTGAACCGACGCTCGGCGAAGAGCCTGAACGGTTCTTCGCACCTCCGGTCGGGGCGGGTCGTACATGCCGATCATGCCCAGAAAGGTGAGGTCCACCAGCAACGGCTGATGTGGGTCGTCCACGAAGCGCTCCGCCACCGCCAGGATCCGCAGGCCGTTCTCCGCCATCCGTTCGGCGGCTCGGGTCCAAGCGGCACGGTCGTCGGGCTCGATCCGGGCCGCGTCCAAGACGGCTTCCGGCGCGCCCTTGACCGCGACCCGATAAGGGGGGCTGTCACCGTGCACCGTAGCCATCATTCGGCTCTCGGCGTCGAAAGCGATCTCCCGGACCTCCGGCTGCTCTCGGAGGAGTGCGGCTCGACGGATCCCCTCCCGCGATGCGGCCACCAAGAGCGCCACCTCCAGCGGGTCGCCGGTGGCGGGGCCATCGTCTACGGGAAGCTCCGCGTTGTTGCACAACGCACCGATTTCCAAACACCGACGGCGATGGGCCGGGTCTCCCGTGGGTTCGACCTCTTTCACCTCGATGCGATTCTGAGTCAGCGTTCCGGTCTTGTCGGTGCAAATGACGGACGTGGCGCCCAAGGTCTCCACCGCGGCGAGCCGATTCATCACGGCATGTCGTTGGGCCATTCGCCGCATGCCTCGGGCCAGCGTGATGGTCGCAATCGCGGGTAGACCTTCGGGGATCGTCGCGACGGCCAGCGCTATCGAAGTCTCCACCACCAGAAAGAGGGGTTTGCCGGCGAAGTAGGCCGAAATGCCCACCAGCGCCGCAATTCCGAGGGTCACCCAAACCAGGCCTCGACCCAGGCGGTCCAAGTGCTTTTCGAGAGGGGTTCTTTCCTCCGAAGCGGCCTCGACCATCTGGGCGATGGCTCCGAGCTCGGACCGAAGGCCAGTGGCCACGACTACGCCGTCCCCTGCGCCTCGGGTGACGACCGTGCCTTTGAAAAGCATGCTCCTTCGGTCCGCGAGCTCGGCGTCGGCCGGCACCGGGTCCGTGGACTTGGCGGTGGGAATGGACTCCCCCGTCAGAGTCGATTCGTCGGCTTCGAGCTTGGAGGCGGCCAGGAGTCGCAGGTCGGCGCTGACCACGTCGCCGCCTTCGATCCGCACGATATCTCCCGGAACCAGATCCTCGGCCGATATGGTCGTGACGCGCCCGTCTCTTTGGACGTTGGCATGCGTTCGCCCGAGCGCGCGCAGCGCCTCCATCGACCGCACCGCCCTCAGCTCCGTGGTCAATCCAATCAATGTATTGATGACCACGACGCCAAAGATCGCGATGGCTTCCAGCCACTCTCCGAAGAGAAGCGCCGCTCCCACCGCCGCAAGAAGCAGGAGCACCAGCAGGCTGCGAAGCTGGTCGACAAGAATGCTCCACACGCTCTTCGGACGGCGCTGCCGGAGCACGTTTGCCCCAAACACAGCGAGGCGACGACGTGCTTCTTCACTCGACAGGCCAGCTTGACGACGAGCGCCCAGGTTCCGGATGACCTCCTCCGGCGCCATGGCCCAGGGCGTCTTCACCTCCGAAGGCTCAGGGTTCGAACCAACTCCTGAGGCGGGCGGTGTCATGACAGGCGTGCAACATGACCTTGCACCCGAAACGGCATTCCATGAGATGCCGATGAAGACCAGGATCTGAATGCCTTACCGTCACGATCAGGTAACCCGTCCCTGCAGACCTCAAACGTCGATTCTGGCACACGATCTGCTTGTTGTGATGCCGGATGTGACGAAGGACGTGGCCGCGACCTATCGCATGAAGCCGCCCGATCTCGACCGCCTCCTGCAGAGCCTGCAGGCGGAAGACTACGAGCTCATCGGTCCGACGGTCCGAAACCAAGCGATCGTGGTGGCCGGAATCGAAGGGATTGCGGACCTTCCCGTCGGCATCAGGGACTCTCACCAACGCGGACGGTACCGACTGACCCCTCGCTCGGATTCGGCCTTGTTCGGCTACGTCGCCGGACCGGACGGTTGGAAGCGACATCTTCACGCTCCCCGGCAAGTGCTGTTCACGGCTCGGTCGACGCAAGACGGACTTCGCTTCATTCCCCCCGATCCCCCGGCCATCCCGCGTCGCGCCTTCGTGGGGGTGCGCGCGTGCGATTTGGCCGCGATTCTCAATCAAGACCGCTTCCTCCAAGACGGCGCCGTTCAAGATCCCTCCTACGTCGCCCACCGGCGGAACCTCTTCGTCATTGCCGTCAACTGCACGGAGCCGGGAGCCCATTGTTTTTGCGGTTCCATGAACACGGGCCCGCGAGCTCGAACCGGCTATGACGTTCTCCTCACAGAGCTGATCGATGGCGGTGACCACCGTCTGGTGGCGGAATCCGGAACGGATGAGGGTCGAGATCGACTCGAAGGCCTCGGCATCTCTCTGGCCAGCCGCGAAGACGTCAGCGACTCAAAGAAACGGGTCGCCGAAGCGCGTCAGCGGATGGGCCGAGAGCTCCGCACCACCGACCTTCGAGGTCTTCTCTCCGCAAGCCTCGAACATCCCCGATGGGACGACGTCGAAACCCGGTGCCTCGCTTGTGGCAACTGTACCGCGGTTTGCCCCACTTGTTTCTGCACCACCATCGAAGACGAAACCGACCTCGACGGGCGAGAGAGCCAACGCATTCAGCTCTGGGACTCCTGCTTCAGCCTCGCGTTCTCTTATATGCACGGCGGTCCGAGTCGCGTTTCGGTGCGGTCTCGCTATCGGCAATGGCTCACCCACAAGTTCGGCTCATGGGTGGATCAGGTCGGAGTATCGGGGTGCGTGGGGTGCGGCCGCTGCATCACGTGGTGCCCGGCCGGCATCGACGTCACTGAAGAACTCGCGGCGATCCAGGGGAAGGGATGAATCGTGGACAACCTAGACCGTATTCTCAAAGACCAGCCGTTCTTGTCCGGACTCAGCGCCGACCAGCTGGAATTCATGGCCGGATGCGCGAGGAATGTGGTGTTCGCCGACGGCGACGTTCTTTTCCGGGACGGACAAGAGGGCGACTCACTCTTCATCATCCGTGAGGGTCAAGTCGCCCTCGAGATCAATACCCCCCCGCATGGTCGGAGGGTCGTCGAGACCTTGGAACGAGGCGATATCATCGGATGGAGCTGGCTCTTCCCTCCATACAAGTGGCACATCGATGGTCGCGCCCAAGGCTCCGTCCGGGCGATTCGCTTCGATGGTGAGTGTCTTCGCAACAAACTGGAACAGGACAACATCCTTGGCTACGCATTGGCCAAGAAGCTATTGGCCGCCGCGCACCAGCGTCTCGAGAGGGTCCGTCTTCAGAAGCTCGATATCTTCGGAAAGGTCTCGTCATGAGGCCGATGGTTCCGCGCGCGATTCCGGTCGGCCAGGTCGAAAGGGAGACGCACGACACCTTCACCCTGGGGCTCGATTTCACCGACTTCCGGTTCGCGCCCGGTCAATTCAACATGCTGTATGCCTTCGGCGTCGGCGAGGCTCCGATATCGATCAGCGGAGACCCGGCAGACCGGAGACACATCCGGCACACCATCAGAATGGTCGGAGACGTCACTCGCAATCTCTGCTCACTCAAACCGGGCGAGTTGTTGGGTGTAAGAGGACCATTCGGTGCCGCGTGGCCGCTCCCGCAGGCTCCTGATCAAGACATCGTGCTGGTCGCGGGCGGTATCGGACTCGCGCCAATCCGTCCCGTCATCTATCAGCTGTTGCGTCGGCGGTCTCATTTCCGACGGGTCACGCTCCTGTACGGTGCCCGATCTCCCCAGGACATCCTCTTCAAAGCGGAGCTCGACGCCTGGAGACAGGGTGAGGATCTCGATGTGCTCGTGACGGTCGATCAGTCGGATGTTGAATGGAATGGCCGAGTCGGAGTGGTCACCGCCCTCTTCGACCGGATCGACGTACGCCCATCTCAGACCTCTGTCATGATCTGTGGGCCAGAGATCATGATGCGTTTTGCAACTCGGAATCTCGAACGCTTGGGCATTCCAAGTGCTCGTATTTTCGTCTCGATGGAGCGCAACATGAAGTGCGCGGTGGGACTCTGCGGACACTGCCAGTACGGTCCAGACTTCCTGTGCCGGGAGGGTCCCATCCTTCCTTTCAGTCGAATCGAGAACCGGCTCTTGGTTCCGGAGGTATAGGATCGTGTCGGATTCGACGAAGAAGCGTTTGGCGGTATGGAAGTTCGCATCCTGCGATGGCTGTCAGCTATCGCTCCTGGATTGCGAAGACGAGCTCCTCGCAGTGGCTCGGTCGTGTCAGATCTCGCATTTTCTCGAGGCATCCAGTGTGATTCGACCGGGGCCTTACGACGTATCTCTGGTGGAAGGCTCCCTGACGACACCAGAGGATCTTCATCGAATTCAGTGGATACGCGATCAATCCCGCATCGTGGTGAGTCTTGGGGCTTGCGCAGTCTTCGGTGGGGTGCAGGCGCTTCGAAACTTTGCGCGGACATCCGATTACCTCGAGATCGTCTATCCCATTCCCGGGCAGATCGATGTGCTGGACGAATCGCTGCCGATTTCCGCCGTCATCCCCGTCGATTTCGAGCTTCGCGGTTGTCCCATCGATAGCGGCCAGCTCCTGGAGGTTCTGAAAGCTTTCCTGCAAGGCCGAACGCCGAAGCTGCCCAGCGGCAGCGTATGTCTCGAATGCAAGCGTCACGGCAACGTATGCGTATGGGTGGCCAACGGAACCATGTGCATGGGGCCGGTCACCCACGCCGGATGCGGCGCCCTTTGTCCTGCTCATGGGCGCGGCTGCTACGGATGCTTTGGTCCGTCCGACACCGATGCACCGGAGGCATTTTCAGCCGCCCTCGCTCAACTGGACACGACGGCCCGGGACGCCACCATCGCCCTGCGCACCTACGCGGCATGGCCGAAGGTCATCGAGGACAGCAATGGCTGACACCATTCGCGTGGAAGCGCTCACTCGAGTCGAAGGCCACGGAGGAATCCTCGTCCGCTTCGAAGACGGTCGTCCGACGGCGGTCGAACTCCGAATCTTCGAGCCCCCGCGCTTCTTCGAAGCCCTTCTCCGAGGTCGTCCCTTCTCCGATGCACCCGACCTCACCGCGCGGATCTGCGGGATTTGTCCGGTCGCGTATCAGATCACGGCCTGCATCGCCATGGAATCGGCCCTCGGGATCGAGATCGACGAGCCCATTCGGAAGCTTCGGCGTCTTCTGTATTGCGGCGAGTGGATTCAAAGCCATGCGCTCCACATGTTCATGCTTCACGCCCCGGATTTTCTGGGCTTCCACGATTTCTTCCAGATGGCTGACGCCTTTCCGGACATGGTGGATGATGCGCTCGCACTGAAGAAGATTGGCAATCGGATCATGCGCGTCCTGGGCGGTCGGGAAATTCATCCGATCAACGTCAAGGTCGGTGGGTTTTATCGAGTACCTTCTCGCTCTGAGGTCGACGGGTTGCTCCCGGACCTCGAAGCCGCCCTTCCACGCATCATGGAACATACCGTCGAGCTGGCGAAGAGCGTCCAAACGAGCATCTCCCCGTCACGAATCCTGGTGGCTCTTCGCCACCCACACGAGTACCCCATCTCGGAAGGTCGCCTCGTTTCGAATCACGGCATGGACATCTCGGCCGACGAATTCGAGGACCGTTTTGAGGAACGACAGCTCGAACGCTCGACAGCTCTGTACTGCACGCTCGACTCGATGACCTACGCGTGCGGTCCCTTGAGTCGAATCAATCTGAACTTCGATCGGCTGGGGGCAGAAGCTCGCGAGACCGCAACTCGGGCCGGTTTCCAGGTCCCGATATCGAATCCTTTTTCCAGTATCGTAGCCCGAGGCCTGGAAGTCGTTCAGGCGACATCGGATGCCATTGCGATCGCACGGGAGTATGCGCCACCGGACCGAGCCTCCGTGCCGTTCGATGTTCGGGCCGGAAGCGGTGCCGCATGCACCGAAGCTCCGAGAGGCGTGCTCTTTCACCGCTACGCACTCGATGACGACGGCGTCATCACCGATGCGAAAATCGTCCCGCCGACGTCCCAGAACCAGGGCGCCATCGAGGAGGACCTGTGGGCGCTGGCTCCTTCCCTCCCGAGTCGGCCCAAAGACGAAGCCACCCGTCTGGCCGAACAATCGGTTCGAAACCACGACCCTTGCATCTCGTGCGCGACCCATCTCGTGGACCTCGAGTTCGAGACGAGGACGGGGCGCACGCCCGGCCCGACCGAGTCCCGAGGAGACTGATCCTCACCGAGCCCGCCGCTCCATCCGGGTAGGCGTCTGAGCGCGTTCGTCGGAGCAGCCTTCACCGAGGCGTCGTTCGAGCGCCCTCCGAACGACTCGGTGCGAACCGCCGCGCCGCCCCGATCACCCCGGCCGGAAGACCGATCCAGCCGACCACCGGGATCACGAGCATCAACCCTATCGCGGCGCCCAGGCCCAAAACCCAACCATAGTGGGTCTTGAGGAAACGAAGGCGCGCCCGGATCGGGAAACCAGTCTGGACCAAGGATGGGTTGACCGCGCCAGCACCCAACCCGAACCACGCCCATGCCGTGCCCATGGTTCCTGCGATGAGCGTGAGGGCCGGAATCAAGGTGAGGGCGGCAAAGATGACGATGGGTATCGCCATCGCGATGGCGCGGAGTGCCTCCAGTACCGTGCCATCCCAGAATCCCGGGTCCGAGAGGTCGACCCCGCGGCGCTGCAGCTCGACCTGAACCATTCGGTCGAAAAAAGGACCGGCGACGATTTCCAGCACCGCGGTGAACAAGAAGCAAAGACCGACAAAGAGGACCAGAGCGATGCCCCAGCGCACCAAGAGCCACGTAACCCGGGAGAACGTCCAAGCCGCGTCCGGCTCCGACCACACGAGCTCGACCAGCGGCTCGGCGCCGACCGCCACGCCCGCGAGGGCGCCCAGATACACCGCCACCGTCAGGAGCACCGGAACCGCCGCTCGACGGCGTTGGCCGGAATCGGTGAGGATCACCGAGCAGCCGTCCAAGACGGCGGAAACGCCCTCGACTGCTCCGCCCAGTCCGGGTCGGGGTTCGGGTCGAGCGGTCGAGCTCACGGGTCGAGGGTGACTGGGTCGATCCGCCGAGTCGACGTCATTCGTCGGCTTCCGGCCCGAGACGAAAAAGAGCCCACGGGTGGCTGCGCTCGCTGAACACCGAAATGGTGGGCTCTGGAAACCCAGGATCCGAGAAAGCACCTACCGCGACCACCACGAAGTCCTCCATTCCTTCAATCTGCCAGTAGACCGTCGATCCGCAGCCCGGACAGAAGTGTAGCCGGACCAGATTCCCGCTGTCGGCTCGGCGGGTGAAGTCTCGAGCGCGCCCCTCGAATCGCACGTCCTCGAGCGGAAAGCGCGCTTGCACGCTGAAGACGCTCCCGGTTCTCCGCTGGCACTCGAGACAGTGGCAGATGGACACGCGCACGGGCTCACCCACGCATTCGAGGGAAAGCTGACCGCAGGCACAGCGGGCTTGGCGTCGCTTCATGGCGAGAATCTATCGATCGAGGTCGCGTCAGAGAATCCTGGTCGAACGGCGCCCGTTCTCGTATCGTGCGGGCGTTGGAAGACGGAAGGAACAGCCTCGATGTCCTCGGCCCGAGACCGGAGCGACGCAGAGCATTCACGCGCGAACTGCTCGCTGAATCCGACGATGTGGTCCTGCAGCAAATCGTACACCAGGCAGCTAGCGAACTGTCTGCGCCCATCGCCCTGGTCACCCTGGTGCTCGACCAGATCCAGTTCTTCAAAGCCCACTTCGGCCTCCCCCCCGACCTGGCGGCGTCACGAGGCACCGCTCGCGACGTGTCCTTTTGTCAATTCGTGGTGCGGGACGGAGAGGCGTTCGAAGTCACCGACGCCCTGATCGATGGTCGGGTCCCTCAGCACTTGGTGACGCAGTACGACATCCGAGCGTACCTCGGTGTGCCGGTTCGGGCCGACAACATCGTCGTGGGCAGCCTGTGCGTGATCGATACGAAAGCGCGGGACTTCACGGACGAGGAGCGGCATCGATTGGCCAAGCTGGCCGAGTTGGTGGACGAGCGTTTGGCGGCGATTTCCGAACACCGCCGCCACGTCCGGCTCAATCTGTCGGAACGCGCGGCCATACCGGCTTTGGCGGAGCTCCGTGACCGCTTTGAAACCATGGAGGAGAGTGTCGAAATGGCCCTGCCCGCCATGGTGGCCATCCGTTCGTTTTTGCGATTCGCCGCCCACGCTCGAGAGGCAGGTACGATGCGGATCGAAGAGCCGAGCCTGCGCGCGGCGGAACGGGCCGCGGATGCGGGAGAGGATGCGCTGCACGACATCGAGGTCGCGGCCGCCGATTGCCGGGATAGTCTCGTCGCGCTCGAACGCCTGATGATTCCTTCGCCCTCCGCGCGGCTCTCCAACGTGTTGACCGCCGCGCAGGACCTCGCTCGACCGGTCACCCGCACCGTGGGCGACGCACCTCTGCCCGACCTCAGCTTCGACCCGGTCGTGTACACGCCTCGGCCCCTCGCGGTTGCCATCCTCACGACTGCCCTGACCGCGACCGCGAGCCGGCTCGCCCGCTTGAAGACGACCAGCGGTCTTCGTTTGGAGCTGACCCAGAAGCCGGAGACGGCGGAGCTTTCGATCTCCGCCGACGGCATGACCGACGAGATTGCCGAAGAGGTCGGGACGGAGCTGAACCAGCAATTGGGTCGCGATCCTTCCTTATCCATCGGTGCACGAGACGGATCGATTCGTCTCACCTTCGCCGTCGCCAAGACTTGATCGACGCGATACCCTCCGCATCGGTGAGGTGCAGCCGAGCTTTCGGTGAGCCAGCCCAGCGAACCCCGCCAGGAGTCGGACTTGGAAGACAATGACGAACGGTCCCGCATGGTGGACCTTCAGCTTGCACGACGAGGCATCGACGATGCGCGGGTGCTCGAGGCGTTTCGTCAGGTTCCACGCCAACACTTCGTGCCGTCGGACCTGGCCGAGTTTGCATATCGGGA
Organism: Myxococcota bacterium; assembly: GCA_050331295.1. Classification (GTDB taxonomy): domain Bacteria; phylum Myxococcota; class Kuafuiibacteriia; order Kuafuiibacteriales; family Kuafuiibacteriaceae; genus Kuafuiihalomonas. The sequence continues at coordinate 140,108 of JBHJGZ010000005.1, forward strand.
CGCCCCGTTGCCCATCGGGAACGACCAAACCATCTCCCAGCCATACATCGTGGCCGTGACCCTCGCAGCGCTGAGCCTTCGAGGCCCCGAGCGGGTCTTGGAGATCGGCACCGGGTCGGGCTACGCGGCCGCCATCCTGAGCCTTCTGGCGAAAGAAGTCTTCACCGTGGAGCGGGTGGCCTCCTTGGCCGACACCGCCCGCGAACGCCTGGCTCGACTCGGGTACGCCAACGTTCACGTGCTTCACGGAGACGGCACCTTGGGCTGGTCCAAACACGCTCCCTACGACGCCATCGCGGTCGCAGCGGGCGGTCCGGAAGTGCCCAAAGCCCTGCTGGAGCAACTGAAGCCGCAAGGACGATTGGTGATGCCGGTCGGACCCGAAGACAAGCAGATCCTCACCCGAGTCGTTCGAGAATCCGACCGAAGCTATCGCCGAGAACCCATCGCCGACGTTCGCTTCGTGCCGCTGATCGGGGTCCAGGGTTGGCCCGAAAGCGAACGGTTGTTGAAGACCCCCAGCAAGAGGCCCAGCATCAGCCCGATCGCCCAGCTCGTCACCGAGACAGCGGAGCCCATCACCGAGATCGAGACGGCGAGCCTCGGTTCCCTGCTCGAGCGCACCGAACACGCCCGGTTGGTCTTGTTGGGCGAGTCCACCCACGGAACCTCCGAATTCTATCGGATGCGCACCCGCATCACGCAGGCGCTCATCCAAACCGGCCGATTCAACTTCGTTGCCGTGGAAGCGGATTGGCCCGACGCCGCCCGGGTGGACAACTACATCATCGGCGACCCCCCTCGGAGCCGACTGGCATTCACCCCCTTTTCGCGATTTCCCACATGGATGTGGCGCAACGAGGAAGTGGGCCAGCTCGTGTCGTGGCTGCGGACGCACAACGAAGAAGTCCGGGCTCCCCACGACAGAGTGGGGTTTCACGGCCTCGACCTGTACAGCCTCTATAACTCCATCGCCGCGGTGCTCGAGTATCTGGATCGCGTAGATCCCAAAGCAGCGCAGGTAGCCCGCGCGCGTTACGGAGCACTGACGCCGTGGCAAAAAGATCCATCGGCGTACGGACGAGCGGTGCTGGCCGGTCGGTATCGAAGCTGCGAGGACGCGGTCGTCGAGATCCTCAAGGATCTCCTGGAGCGACGCATCGAGTATGCACTGGAAGACGGGGAACGCTTCTTCGATGCCGCACAGAACGCCCTCGTCGTCGCCAATGCCGAGCGCTACTACCGAGCGATGTACTACGGCTCGCCGGCGTCGTGGAACCTGCGGGACACCCACATGTTCCAGACTCTACAGGCCCTCCTTCACTACTACGGACCCGACTCGCGAGGCATCGTCTGGGAGCACAATTCTCACGTGGGCGATGCGCTCGCGACGGAGATGAGCGCGCGCGGAGAATACAACGTCGGCCAGCTGTGTCGAGCCGCGTACGGCGATAAGGCTCATATCGTTGGGTTTGGCACCGACCACGGAACCGTGGCTGCCGCCTCCGCATGGGGCGCCTCCATGGAGCGCATGGTGGTTCGTCCCTCTCATCGGGACAGCTATGGCCGAATCTTTCACGATGCGGACCACCCCGCGTTTCTCCTTCACCTCCGAGACCCGCGCCGGTCGGCGGTGCGGGATGAGCTGGCACCGCCCCGCCTCGAGCGGGCGATCGGTGTCGTGTATCGGCCGGAAACCGAGCTGGAGAGCCACTACTTCCACGCGACGCTGCCGCGGCAGTTCGACACCTTCATCTGGTTCGACGAAAGTCGCGCCGTGACCCCGATGCAGATCGATGCGCCGCCCATTCCCGGACTGCCCGACACATTTCCGTTCGGGCTTTAGGCCGAACAGAGTCCTCGGTCAGACCGGAAGTCCCGGCACCGGATGAAAGGGAGGATGCCGACCTCGAGGCGGAAGGCATCCCTGGGCGGCCAGCTGATCGTGGAGGGCGGCCGACGTACACCGCGTGAGGTCACGTCCGAGCTCGCGGGTCGACCACCTGGGGGCACCGCTTTGGGCCTCTTCCAGGGTCGTTCGCAGCAGACCGAGCATCCTCGGGCCCGCCACGACCACCGCACGGCTGACGTTCGTCTTCCTCCACATCTGGGTCGCTTCCTCCGCGACGCGGGTGGCAAATCTCCGATCGTCTTCGCGGCGTCGGCTCCCTCTCCGGTCGCTCACGGCATGCCCCGAAGTCGGGGCACCGCCTTGCCGAAGCCCAGGTCTGGACTCGGACAGCCGCTCGCTGTCGCGGGCCCGCGCGTCGGGCCGGGTGGTCTGGCCGACTTCGGTCAGGGGATCGAAGGTCGGCGTCGTGACGCCATCGGGCGCCCGCAACATGAAGTGCCGCGCCCGAGCCGCATCGACGACCAAGACACCGTAGACCACGCCTCCGGAGGACACGGATGCCGAATCCTTCCCGCTCCGCTTCAAGGCGCGGCTGCCCCGCGGGGTCAGTGCGAAGTGGTCATCGACCAATCCATCCTCGAACAACGCCTGAGCCCACTGCCAAGGCGGCGCTTCATCGGTGGTGCTGTAAAACGACTCTAGAGCCCGAAGCGCTTCTTCCGGAACCTCGAAGATCTCCCGACACCGGTAGGGGCCAAACTGAAATGGTTCGATCATGTCCGGCTGCACGGCCCAGCGAAAGGTCTCATGCCGTTCCACCACCCCATCCACCACGACGTCGAAGCCGCCGTCCTCGGTGGGACGGATCTCCAGACGAGATCGATTCTCCGTCACACCCTTGAATGCAGGTGGGCTTGCGCTTGATTTCTTCGAACTGACGCCCTTCCGCTCATGCTCCGAGTCCTGTTTCGTGTTCATCATCGACCTTCCTTTGAAAGCCCGCCAAGACCGGGAGCGCGGTGAGTCGCCGAACCCGAAGGCATGATGAACAGGCTGGCGTCCGGGTCGAACTCATGGCGTGCATGGGTCGCGCAAACTTGGCTGGTCCCGACGCTCGAACCATCACTGCCCATCGCGTTCCTCCGCATTCCCGTCGCAGGGGGCGGACCCCTTCATTGGAGCAACTGATGTGCCAAGAATATGGGGCACGCCTGGCGCGGCGATTCGACGCTCAGCGTTTCGATTCGTCTACACCCGATCACGGGTCGGTGGCGGGCCGCGAATCCATCCGACAAGAGTCCACTGAAAAGAGAGATTCCGCCAAAAGTTCACGGAAGCGAGGCCTGGGACGCAGCATTCGTTGACTCGGCCCTTCCCGGATAAGGACAATATCCGGCGGTGGAGCCATCCGGACGCGAGGAGCGCTGTGCGACGGGTGCTTAGACAACGCCCGAGGATGTGCGACCACCGGAAACCTAGGAGGAACGTCAATGGCAGAGAGCGTCTACAAAATCATCGAACTTGTCGGAACCAGCACCGAGTCGTGGGAGAAGGCCGCTGCCGCTGCGGTTGCGCGGGCCCACCAATCGCTCCGCGACCTTCGGATCGCCGAGGTCTCCACCCTCGATATGCAGATCCGCGATGGCAAGGTGGAAGCTTATCGCGCCAAAGTGAAGATATCCTTCAAGTATTCAGACGAAGACTGAGTGCTGATCGCCTCCGTGAAGGGCGTGCCGGCGGGCTCGGGCGAGCTCAATGGGGAAGTTCTTTCTTCAGCGAACGCCCCATCAGCATTCCTACCGCCTCCCGGGCCGGCAGTCCTTCATAGAGGATCCGATATACCGCCTCGGAAATCGGCATCTCCACCTGCTCGCGGTGCGCAAGTTGATGGACGGACTTTGCCGTCTTCACGCCCTCCGCCACCTGTTTCATGTCGCGGGTGATCTCTTCGAGGGTCAGACCCTTGCCCAGCTTCTCACCCACCATTCGATTGCGGCTCAGGCCACCCATGCACGTGAGCACCAGGTCGCCCATCCCCGAGAGCCCGGCCAACGTCAGGGGGTTGGCCCCCCGCTTCACGGCCAGTCGGGTCATTTCGGCGAGGCCCCGAGTGATGAGCGCCGTCGTCGTGTTGTACCCGAGCCCAAGTCCGGCCGCGGCACCGGCCGCAATCGCCATGACATTCTTCAGGGCACCACCGAGTTCGACCCCCTCGATATCGGTGGATGTGTAGAGCCTCATGTAGCCGGTCGCCAGCATCTCCTGCACTTGGGTCGCGACCCGTTCGGAGCGCGATGCGAGGCTCACCGCGGTCGGGAGCCCCTGGGCCAGCTCCTTCGCGAAGCTCGGTCCGGACAGATACGCCAGCATCTCGTGGTGCTCCGGCGAAAGGACTTCTTCCAGGACCTCGCTCATGGTCATCAGGCTCTCGTTTTCGATGCCTTTGGCCGCGCTGACCAGCGGCACGCCCCGTGGAAGCACGTCGCGGGCCTGCCCCATGACCGAACGCATCACGTGGGACGGGCACACGATCAGGATCAGATGAACATCTCGAACGACTTCGCTCATGTCGCCGCTGGCCCTTAGATTCGCCGGAAGCGCGACGCCCGGGAGAAAGGTCCGATTCTCGTGCCGGACGTTGATGTCTTCCACGACCTGGTCTTCAAAGGCCCACATCGTGACGTCATCTCCCGCCGTCGCTCTCAGATGGCCGAGGGCGGTGCCCCAAGCTCCGGCGCCGATGACCGCGATCTTTTGCATGGGCTCGAATCTAGAAGACCAGTTCCTCGCCGACCACCCGAAAGCTCGACTCTTGGCAAGCGATGCCGCCGGGATTGCCGCAGCGCGTGATGGCCCCGTCAAAGCGACTTGCAGTCGGAAACGACGTCGTCCCCCGATGGTCCTACTGGCGCGCCCTGGGAAACGCCGAACTCAGCGGTAGCTCTCGGGGTCCAGCCTCGCCCGCTTGAGCCACCGATAAAGTTGGGTACGATGCCAGCCCCGATTCTGAGCCGCCTGCGTAACGTTGCCCTGCGCTTCACGGAGCGCTTCCTCGATCTCCGAAATCGGGGGCGCTCCCCGTCCCAGAGGCTTCCGCGGCATCGCCTCGCGGACGACGGGGCCCCGCTGTGGCGAATCGCCGCGGATGCGATGGACGACCGAGGTCGGCGAATGCGGCTCCGTCGGACTCTCGGACCCCAGCGAGCCGTACGAAGTCCGCCGACGGAGGCGTTCCTGCATCTGAATCGGCAGGTGCAGAACATCGAACAAGGTTCCGGCCGGGACCAATCCCACCAGCCGCAAAGCCAGCTTTCGCAACTCCCGGACGTTCATGGGCCAGTCATGGAGGAGCAGCGCCTCCGCGAATTGGGGCGTGCACTCGGAAGAGCGGTCGCCGTCGGACTCGGTCTCCACGAAGTGGCGCCACAGCGCCAAAATGTCCGCAGGACGTTGGCGCAAGCTGGGAAGGCGAAGGGTCCAGTCCGCGATTCGCGCCAAGAGGTCCTGGCGAAAACCGGAGTTGTCCAGGTCCACGAGCGTGGCGGCCACCACCCTCAGATCCACCGGCTTCGCCTGGCTGCTCCCCACTGGTGTGACTTCCTGCTCCTCCAACACCCGAAGCAGCTTGGCCTGCAGGGGCAGCGGCAGGTCTCCTACCTCATCCAGGAAGAGGGTCCCTCCAGAAGAATGCACGAAATGGCCATCCCGGTCGCGTTCTGCCCCGGTGAAGGCTCCTTTCACGTGCCCGAAGAACTCCGACTCCGCCAACTCCGCGGCGATGGCGGCGCAGTTCACGGGGACGAAAGCGCCGGTCCGCCCGGATAAGTGATGGATCGCTTGAGCCGAAACCTCTTTGCCGACCCCCGTTGCGCCCAAGATCAACACCGAGCCCCGGGCCTGGGCCACGGTGTGGAGCGCGCGATTGATCTGACAGGAGATCAACGAATCGCCGACCCACCCGGGCACCGGTTCGGCCGGCACGTCGGGTCGAGCCGGGAGGTCGTCGGGACTCTGCTCGCCGTCCATCACCAGGAGCGTGTCGCCCAGGCGAATCACGTCTCCGACGAATAGGGCCTCGGGGAGCGCCAAGCGCTGACCGTTGAGAAAGCTCCCGTTGGTGGCCCCCAAACACGCGATCTCGTAAAAGACACCCTCGCGTCGCACCTCGGCATGCCGCCGTGACATCCTCGGGTCCGGGATGAGTCCGTCCCCTTGCACTTCCCGGCCAAACAGAAGGCGACGCCCATCCAGCGGATAGGTACGACCAACCGCCTCCGCGGACGGGCTGTGCACGACGGTCAGCTGCTGCCGCAGCGTGAGCTCCGGTCCGAGTTCGCGATCGCTGAGGGTGTGGGTCAAGGCGCGGAAAGTTGACCATCCTACATGGTTCTGTGTCGACCGAGTCTTGCCCCCTGGTACGGTCAGACGGCCGGACACTGCGCGGTTTGCCCGGAATCGGACAACCCGTTCCCGGTGGCGGAGGAACCACCCAAACCCGTCGACCCGGCATGGGCCCGAACCCATGCGTCGGGTCGGTGTCCGGCAGAGGGTGGAGCACAAACCGCCGGAGAGGCCGACCACGGGGCCCGTTCATGCCCGCCACCGTGACGTGCGCGAGAGTGGGGCAGACTGTGTCGACACACTTCGACTGTGTCGACACAGTTCGCGTCGATGACGAGCTGTGTCGACACCGGTCGAAGACACACCCGGCTTCGCGATGCAGGTCACTCGAGCCAGAGCCGGGGGAAGATGTTCCTCAATCATTTCGAACTCTTGGGAGCTCGGAGCTCGGGACTCGAACCTCGGCCTGAAGTTGGCCTGCCCCTTGCTTTAATAGCCAGCAAGGAACGAAAGACATGAATACGCTGACCTTGATTGCCGCCCTGACCCTTTCCGCCACCGAGCCCACCATCTCTGCCGAAGTGCCCGAGAACGTGGAGCAAGTCGTCGCCGCCAAGCAGGCCCACGAAGCCCGAATCGCGCGGGCGGAACAACAAGCCGAACTCATCCGAAACGTCGGGATGAAGGACTCTCGTCTACCGGCCTTCACGGTGGTTCGCGCACCCGAGCTGGAAATCCACCAGCCCGTGGTGACGCTGAACACCCAAGAAATTCTGGCCAATCGGCCCCGGATCGCGCGTCCGGCCGACCCGGGCGAGATTGCCCTTGCGACGCCGGCCCGCTGAAGCTCGACCCTCGAGCGACGGCGGCGCCGTCTGCCGCCTCGACCCACCCGCCCGAGCTTCGGGCGAGGTGGGCACTTCTTTTTCCATTCGACCATCACCAGCGGCGTCGACACGCCCCTAAGAGCGCGCCCGAATCGCGGTCGCGACCCGGTCAACCAGACTTGACGACGCGCGGGCCTGGAAGTGCTGGGCGTCGACACACATGCCTGTGTCGCTCCCGCGGGAACCGCGCATGCTCGTCTTTCGCGATATGCCGAGTTGTCAGGCTTTTCGGCGACTTGTCACCACGAACGCGAGACGTCCGCGGCCGACCGATCTTTGGCCCACTCCTTGCTCATTTCGAGACTCAGAGGAGACGCCATGAAGACCATAGTCCTGATCACAAGTTTGACCCTGTCCGCGGTTCCGCGCGCCGATTCCGATGATTCGTCTGAAAAGAAACCGAACGTTGAGAACGTTCAGGCCGAGAACGCTCGAGCGACAATCGCCCATGCAAAGCGGGCCCATGAGCTTTCAGCAGCCAAGGCTCGGCTCGAAGCTCAGCTCACGCAAGAGACGCTCCGCTCCATCACGCCTTCCACGCCGAAAACCGTGGTACAGGTCCCGAAGCTGGCGGTGGCTTTTCCGACCGTCGCGCCCACATGCGAGCAGGTTGTGGCTTCGCTGCCGAGTCTGCAGCTCCCGCTTTCCACCTCGATGGACGAAGCCCCGACGGACGAGCCGCGAACCCACTACGCCTACACCCGTTGACGTGACCCGAAGCCCCGCATCGCACGCTCCGTTCTCGTTCTCTCCCCATCCATTCCTCTTCTCCGAAACCCCGCCGTGTCCGCACTGTCCGGATACGACACGGCTTTCGTGTTCGCCGCATTGTGTCGTCACAGTTTTCGGCCGCGATGCCATCCACTCCCCCGGCGCGCTCAACCAGCCAGAATTCTTGTTCGTTTCAATGGCTTAGGCGCACCCAGGCCGAATCCGGGCCGTCCCCCCGAAGTTGGCTCGGCCCTTGCTCTTCTCATGCGCAAGAGGAACGATGATGAAACTTCTGACGACGATGACTGCCCTTACTCTTTCCATTGTGACGCCCGCCATGGCGGCAGAACGACCCACCGAGCCGGCGACGGCGGAAGCCAGCCGGAGCGCGGGGGTCGACCGCGCGCAGCGCGAAACCGCGCTGATTCGCGCGACGATGCCGACGCACTCCTACCTGCGAACCTATGCCGAGGTTCGTCCGCCGGAGCTCGTCGTGGTCGTCCCCGACACTTCGGTGAGCTCGCAGCAGGTCCTGGCTTCCCTGCCCCCGCTGCGGCTCCCGACCGGTAACCCCCAGCTGGCGGTGATCGACACGTACGCGAAATCGACCCGCTGAACGCGCTCAGAGCGGCCGTCCCCGAGCGGGAGGCCGCCGCTGCAGGCTGAACTGCGGCAGCCTCCGGGCCCGCCTCACGCCGCCCTTCCGGCCCGGCGAAGCATCCATCCAATCCATCCGCACGGGTCCAGGTCCGAACCTTCACACCAAGCGCGAGTTTTCGGGCACCGGACGCATCGGTTTCCGGTCCGCGATGATGCGAAGGGACATCCGGTGGTGCCAGAGCTCCGGTCCGGCTATCGGGCCGCGAGGGAGACGATCGATGAAGCGGAACTTAGCTGTGTTGACCAGTGGTGGCGATGCGCCCGGGATGAATGCCGCCGTTCGCGCGGTGGTCCGTGCCGCGCACTATCGAGGCGTCGGCATGCACGCCATCTACGAAGGATATCAGGGCATGGTGGATGGCGGAGACAAGATCCGAGCCCTCGGCTGGGAGGACGTCGGAGGCATCCTGCACCAAGGCGGAACGGTGATCGGCTCGGCCCGGTGTCCCGAGTTTCGCGAGCGTGAGGGACGACTCCGGGCGGCTCGTCACCTGATTCAGCACGGCATCGACGGCCTGGTCGTCATCGGCGGCGATGGGAGTTTGACCGGCGCCAATCTGTTTCGGGAGGAGTGGCCCAGCCTCGTTTCAGAGCTCTCCCAGAACAAACTCATCGGCGAGGGCACCAAGCGGGCCCATCCCCATCTACAGATCGTGGGCTTGGTGGGTTCCATCGACAACGACATGTTCGGGACCGACATGACCATCGGAGCCGATACCGCACTTCACCGCATCGTGGACGCGGTCGACTCCATCGCGAGTACCGCCGCGAGCCATCACCGCACCTTCGTGGTGGAGGTCATGGGCCGCAACTGTGGATACCTGGCGCTGATGTCCGGGCTCGCCACCGGCGCTAATTATGTGCTGATCCCCGAGCGGCCCCCGGTCGGCGAATGGGAAGCGGAGATGTGCGGTCTCTTGCAGGCCAGCAAAGACGTCGGTCGTCGGCACGGCATGGTGATCGTCGCAGAGGGCGCGAAAGACCAAGAGCAACAGCCGATCACCGCGCAGCGGATCAAGGAAGTCCTGGAAGACCGCCTCGGCAGCGACACCCGCATCACCATCCTCGGCCACGTCCAGCGAGGCGGCGCCCCGAGCGCCTTCGACCGCTATCTGGCCACGATCTTGGGACATCAAGCCGTGGAAACGCTCCTGTCCAGCGACCCTCGCGACCCTCCGAAGCTGCTGGGCATTCAGCACAATCGTGTCGCGGTCCAGGTGCTGATGGACTGCGTCAATCAGACCAAGCAGCTGGCCGAAACCATCGCGAGCCAGGATTACGACCGGGCCATCGAACTTCGAGGCGGCAGCTTCAAAGAGGCCCTCGACCATCTGAATACGATGCAGCGGGCCTATCCCCGCGGTCCCGAACCCGGTCGGCGGAGCCTCCGCGTCTTGATTCTTCACGAAGGCGGGCCGGCTCCCGGCATGAATACGGCGGTGAGGGCCGCGGTCCGTCTGGGGATCGAGCAGGGCCATACCATTCTCGGAGCTCAGCACGGATTCCATGGCCTCGTTCGGGGCGACTTTCTCGAGATGGATTGGATGAGCGTGCACGGCTGGGTGTCGAAAGGAGGCGCCGAGCTCGGCACGTCTCGAGGCGTTCCGGAAGAGCTGGACGTGGTCAACGACGTGGCGGAGCGCTTCGAGCAGCTCCAGATCGACGGCGTGTTCATGATCGGCGGTTGGTCCGGCTATCTTTCGGCGTATCAGCTTTATCAAAACCGAATGGAGTATCGGGCCTTCAACATTCCGATCGTCTGCATGCCCGCGTCCATCAACAATAGCCTCCCGGGCAGCGAGCACAGCATCGGAGCCGATACGGCGCTCAACTCCATCATTCAAAACGTCGACCGGATCAAGCAGTCCGCGGTGGCCTCTCAGCGGTGCTTCATCGTGGAGGTCATGGGGAACGATTGCGGCTACCTGGCTCTGATGTCGGGCCTCGCCACCGGAGCAGAACGGGTCTACCTTCCGGAGGAAGGCATCAGCCTCGAGGCTCTCCAAGAAGACGTCCAACGCTTGGTCCGGGAATTCCGAAGCGGGAAGCGTTTGGGCCTCATCATTCGCTCCGAACGCGCCGACTCGTCCTACACCACCGACTTCATCGCTCGACTCTTTCAAAAAGAAGGTCTCGGCCTGTTCGACGTCCGGCAGAGCATCCTGGGACACGTGCAGCAGGGCGGCAATCCCACCCCTTACGACCGCATCCAAGCCACCCGCCTGGCCGCCCATGGCATCAAGATGGTTTCGACCGAAGCCGAGAATGCAGAGCCCGCCGCCGGCGCAATCGGTCTTCAGGGCGGCAAGGTGGTGTTCACCAGTCTTGCCGACATGCCCGGACTGGTGGAGCCCGGTTTCGAACGTCCCAAGAATCAGCCCTGGCTTGCAATTCGCTCCATCGCGGCGATCATGGCGCGCTCACCGGGCGCGCTCTGACCGTGACACGGGCCGACCTGGCTCGAGACGCGCGGCAGGCCCCTATATCAGACGCATCTGAAGCGCGAGCAGGACCGCTTGCGTTCTGTCCCGAACTCCCATCTTGGAAAGAATGTTCGATACGTGGTTCTTCACCGTACCCTCGGCATTCTCGAGCCCGATCGCGATCTCTCGATTGGAAAGACCGGCGGCGAGGAGGCGCAGAATTTCTTTCTCCCGCGCGGTCAGGGACAGCGTTGCGGGCGGGTCCGTCGAATCGGCGTACGTTGCGTCGAGGATTCGGGACAGGGTCACGGGTTTCACTGCTCGGTCCCCCCTCGCGACCGCGGCGATCGCGTCCACCAGCTCTTCAAAGGTCGCATCTTTCAAGAGGTAGCCCGCCGCTCCGAGCTTGAGCGCCTCGACCAGAGCCTGCTCATCCAGGAACGTGGTCAACACCAGCACCCGGACCGAACCCTTCGGCAGCCGTCGCAACACATCGAGCCCGGACAAGCTCGGCATCCGAATGTCCAACAGCAAGACCTCCGCCGGTGCTCCGGCCGACTCGAGGGATTTCAGGGCGTGAAGTGCCTCTTCGCCGTCTGCGGCGTCGCCAACCACCTCTATCTGGGGCGCCATGTCCAAGAGGCTCAGGAGGCCGCGGCGCACCAAGGCCTGGTCCTCGGCCACGAACACCCGGATCACGAAGCCTCCAAGGGCGCCGGCATCGCCGCGACCACCGTGGTGCCGCTCCCCCCCGTCCCGATCTGCACGCTGAGACGTCCTCCGAATTCCTGGAGTCGTTTCTCGATGGCATCGAGACCTCCCCCAGGCCGCCGCTTCACGAGCCCCCGCCCATCGTCGTGGGCGGAAAGCTCGAGCACATCGCCGTGCCGTCGCAGATCGATGGACAGCCTTCCCGCTTCCGCGTGCCGAAGCGTGTTGGTGATGACTTCTTGCCCGCAGCGCAAGAGAGCATGGGCCCGATCAGGGTCGATGGGGCCGAGATCCGGTTCGATGGTGAGTTCGATGGCCAACCCGGGAACCCGAGATACCATCTCCTTCAAGGCACCTGCCAGTTCCTGTCCGTCGGTCGAGCGGACATCGGCAAGCACATCCCTCAATTCGGCCAGGAGCAGCCGACACAAGGTGTGAGCGGTATCGAGATTCGCGCGGGCTTCTTCCGGCTTCTGTCGGCGAGCCAGGTCCAAGGTGAGGGACAGGGTCGTCAGATGATGACCGATCGAATCATGCAGATCACGGGCGATACGAACCCGCTCCCCCAGGCGCTCTGCCGCCGCCCAAACCGCTTGCGATGCCGACAGAGCCTCGAGGGCCCGTGCCAGCGCCCGGCTGGTCCGAGCCTCTTTGGCGACGATTCGGGCACCGGCCCAAGTGAACAGCTGAAGACCACCGGTGGTCGCCAAAAAGACCGATAGCGCCCCCAAGGTCTCCAGGAAGGGCGCAAAGATCCATCCCAGTGCCGCCGTGTTCGCACCGATCACCCCGAGACCGAGTCGGTCGCGCCCGGACAGAGGAAATCGAGGCACCGCGATCACCGCCAGCAACAGCAGCGTCGGACGCCCCGCCAGAGGGAAGGGGACGGCCGAAATGGCGACCATGGACACGATCACCTGAAAGAAAGCCGGCGCCAGACTCCCACCCGCCTTCCAAACCCAACCGATCGGAAAGATGCTGGCCGCAAAGAGGCCCAAGGCGAAGCCCGCTTCCATCAGTCGCCCCGGGTCCATCGCGGCCGCGTACCAAAGGGGAGCGCAGGCCCCCAGCCACGTGACGAGGCCGCTCCATCGAAGGCCTCGACGGTAGGTCGGACGTCGAGGTCCCGCCATCTCGGCCGTGGCGTCTTCCGAGTTCACGTTCTCATTGTGCAGACGCGACCCGCTTCGCCCATAGGCCGAAAGTCATGCTCCGAAGTCCTGCCGACCGGCACTGGGTCGCGCCACGGCGCGCGCCCACAATGGGGTCGATGTGCCGGGCCCGAACCCCCGGCCCTTGGAGGAACTGGACCCATGAACGCGACATCCCTTCCGACGGCCCTTTTGTTTCTGCTCACCGCGTCGTGCTGCGCCCGCGGCGCCGGCTCGTCCGAAGCATCCCACGCCCAGGAAGATCAGCCTGCCCACGCTCAGCCGCTCCAGCCCCCTGCGGAGGCGTGGGTCGCGGTGGGCGAGGGGACCGAGCTGCACCCGGCGAATGGCCGTGTGGAGGTGCGCTACGAGCGGAGCGCCCAGAAGGCCTACGGCGCGGCGGTCCCCTTCACGCCGGAGCCGAGCTTCGAAGGTCTGCACATCGAGCTGAGCGGGCAGTCGGGTACCGTCCTTCTCGTATCGCTCCGTTCCCGAAACGGAGCCATACACTCTTGGCCGACCGTCCGCGCCGAAGAGGAGCCCGTGAACCTTTGGCTTTCGAAGGACCGGCTCTCTTGGGACCGCTTTCAGAACGACGCATCGCCGCAGCCCTTCGACCCCACCCACATCCAGAGCTTGAGCGTCGTCGACATCTCGGCCTTCATGGGTGGTCCCGCCGGCGCGCTGCGCTTCACGGTGGGCGGCGTCTTCGTCCAGGCCACGGCCCTGCCCGTCGGGCAGGACGATGAACCCACAGGCGCGGCCGGAGAAGCCGTGTTCTTCGATGCGCTCGTCCGCGGGGAAGGCCACGCGGTCCAGACGATGAGAAGCCTCCGGCTCGATGTGCTGCGAAATCCAACCTCGGCTCGGCCGCAGCTCCTCCTGGGTCTGGCCCATTTGTGGCACGCCGCGGAGAGCCCCGCGCAAGGCCCCCAGCTGCTGGACCACCTGCTCCTGGCCTCGGTGTGGTTCGAGCGGGTCTCCGTGCTCGATCCCACCGAATCTCGACTTCCGAGCTGGCGGGTGCCCACGGCGTTGGCTCTGGCCCACCTGCTGGACGCGCCGGAACGAGCCTCGGCGGCCGAAGGAAGGCTGAAGGCCGCGTTCCGGGCAGACCCCGGCTTTCACGGCTTTGCGATGGGCCTGATCGGCTGGACGGCAGCCGTGGACTCGGAGCGGTTTCGGGAAGGTCTGCGGGCGGTGCGTCGCACCGCGGCTCTGGCCGCATCGCTCCATTCGTCCGATCCATCGGTCCAAAATCGGCCTCGGTGGCCGCACAATCGGGAAGGGTTCCTGCTTCTTGCTGCCGATTATGAACGTCGAGCCGGGGAGCTCGCCCGGGCCCTCCGGATGCTGGAACGGATCGAGCAAGTGCCCGACGTCGACACCTGGCCATTTCGAAGCGAGATCGATGCTCGTCGCGACGCCTGGAATGGGGCTGCGCAGCCTCCGCGCCCCACCAAAGGATGGATGCATCCCCACGGATGTGTCGTTTGCCATCGCGCTTGACCCCGAAAAGAGCGGGGCCGGTCTTCGAGATAGCGATGCGCGCCGGTTCCGATCCCGTTCGCGGATCACTTCGGATAGGGTCGCGCCGCGATGGACGACCGCGCCTTTGTGAAGAGCGGAAGCTCTCTTCGGTTTCTGATGCAGACGTTCGCCGACGTGCTGAACGCTTCGGGGCACCAGGCGGTGGCCCGCATGCTGCCCTGGCCTCACCTTTGGGGCGGCGACGGTACGCCGACCTCGGAGTTTCCCGACGAAATCGCCGAGCGTTGTGTACAGGCCTACTCCCTCGCGTTTCAGCTGGCGGATCAGGCCGAAGAGAACGCCATGACACAAAGCCTTCGAGCGTTCGAAGACGAGGGGCGTTTGGACGAAGAGTCGGGCTCATGGGAAAAGATGCTCGCTCTTCTCAAGGAGCTCGGTCATGACGAGGCGCGGATCGCGGAGGAGCTTCGACAGCTCCACGTGGAACCGGTTTTGACCGCACATCCCACCGAAGCGAAAAGACAAACGATCCTCGAACATCAGCGCAGTCTCCACCGGCTCCTGGTGGCGCTCGAGAACTCGATGTGGACGAAGGCGGAGCGCGCCGACATCGAGTACGACCTCAAGGCGGAGATCGATCGTCTCTGGCGTACGGGGGAAATCTATCTCGAGAAGCCGAGTCTCATCGATGAACGACGCATGGTTCTGCACTACCTGCGACACGTCTTTCCCGAAGTCGTGCCGCGATTCGAAAGGAGGGTCCGGACCGCGTGGCAGAGCGCGGGATTCGACGATCGAAAACTGACGGACCCGGAAAGCCTCCCCCGCGTCGCGTTCGGAAACTGGGTGGGGGGAGACCGAGACGGCCATCCGTTCGTGACGGCCGAGTTCACGGAGGATACACTCCTCTTGTTTCGAAAGTCGGCCCTCGAGCTCATCGATCAGGGGCTGGAGCGCTTGGCCATCGGCATGAGCCTTTCGGAGAACCGGCAAAAGACACCTCCGGCCCTCCTCGAACGGGTTCGTTCTTGGCGGACCGAGCTGGGCAGCGCCGGCGAAGCAGCGGTGGCGCGAAACCCAGACGAGCCGTGGCGCCAGTATGTGAACCTTCTTCGAGCCGCCCTACCCCGTCAGTCCGCACCGGCCCCCGGCCAGTTCATCCATGCGTCGGAGCTTCTTCGGGCCCTCCGTACACTCCAGAGCTGGCTCCGCGAAGCCAACGTGCCGCTGCTGGCGGAGCGAGACATCCATCCCGTCATCAGCCTGGTGCGGGTGTTCGGATTTCATCTGGCGGTAGTGGATATTCGTCAGAACAGCGCCTACCACGACAAGGCTCTGGCCCAACTCCTCACCTTGGCCCGAATCGAGCGTGGCGAGGAGTATGCTGAGTGGAGCCTCGAAGAACGGCGGGCCCTCCTCGAACGCGAAGTCTCGTCTCCTCGACCTTTTGGCCGCCCCGAAGACCTCAAAGATCCCGATGGCCAGGCGGAAGCAAGGGCGATGGTCGATCTCTATGAGCGGCTCGCGCGGCACGTTCGACGCTTCGGCACGGAGGGCCTGGGGGGGCTCATCGTGAGCATGACCCGAAGTGCGGAAGACCTGTTGGCGGTCTATGTTCTGGCTCGGGAGGGTGGCCTCATCCAGCGGGATGCGGGCGGGCCTTACATTCCGCTGACCGTCGTCCCGCTTCTGGAGACCATCGACGACCTTCAGCGGGCGCCCGAAATCATGGACCGATATCTGTCCTATCCCATCGTCAAGGCGAGCCTCGAGCGTCAGGCGCAATCGCGGGGCGACGCCATACCCGTCCAGCAGGTGATGGTGGGCTACAGCGATAGCTGCAAAGACGGCGGCATCGTGGCCAGCATGTGGAGCCTCAATCGGTGCCAGAGCGAGCTCAACGCCATCGCGGATCGCCATGGGGTGTTGATGCGCTATTTTCACGGTCGAGGGGGCACCATCGGTCGCGGGGCGGGTCCGACCCATCGCTTCGTGCGCGCCATGCCTCCCGGCGCCCTTCGGACCTCCCTTCGCGTGACCGAGCAGGGCGAGACCATCCGGCAAAAGTACGCCAACCCAGCCACCGCTGCTCACCATCTGGAGCTCCTGAGCGCCAGCCTTCTCGGCCGACGCGCGCTCGATGCTTCAGGGGCCTTCGATCCTCCGGAGCTGGTGCAGCTCATGGACGAGCTGTGCCGGATTAGCCGGCAGGCTTATGAGCAGCTCATTCGAGCCGACGGTTTCGTGGCTTTCTTCGAACGCGCGACCCCGGTCGACGCGATCGAAAACAGTCGGATCGGTTCCCGACCGGCACGTCGCCCGGGGGAGCGAAAGCTCTCGAACCTCCGCGCGATCCCTTGGGTGTTCGCCTGGAATCAGGCCCGCTTCGTACTCCCGGGATGGTACGGCCTCGGATCCGGACTGATGGCCATCAAGGAGCGGGATGAAAACGCATTCGAGGCGCTGCGCCGGGCCAAGAGTGAAGCGCATCGCTGGGCGCCGTTTCATTACCTGGTCAGCAACGCCGCCACCGCCGTCGCCACCGCGTCGCCACCCCTGATGGAGCGGTACGCAGCCCTGGCCAACGAAGTGCCCGAAGCGGGCACGCTGTTCGCCCAGGTCATGGACGAGTATCAGCGGACCCAAACTGCTCTGGAGCTCATCTACGGAGCGCCCCTCGCCATCTCTCGCCCGAACATCCACCGATTGATCACCCTCCGGTCCGAGGCTCTGGCTCCGGTCCATAACCACCAGCTCAAGCTTCTCCATGCGTGGCGTCGGGCCGAAGGAGAGCTTGCGGACCGACTGGTCCCGCGCCTCCTTCGAACCATCAACGCGATCTCGTCGGGGCTCGGCGCAACCGGGTAGCCGAAGGGGCTCGATGTAGGCGCCATGGCGACCCGGTCGCGTCGCGTCCGCCGCCCGCTCTCGCCGTCGGCGCCCGTCGGACCAAAAAAGCGACCCTCCCTTTGACCCGGTCTGGGGCCTTCGCTGCTCCATCTCAACCGTGAAGCCGAGCTCATGGATATGGCTGGTCGGCGCATCGGGTTGCCTTTCTGCCTCCTGCTCCGCCCGTCTGATGGACCCCGCCTCGGCGCCAGGGGCCGTGGAGCCCGTCCCCGAGTCCGATCCGCGGTCTCCGACCCCGCCTTCTGAAGCGGCGGGTCCGACACCCGCTCCGATGCCCGACGAGGTCGTCCTCTCCCCCGGCGCCCTCGAGGCCGCGTGTGCGAACGCAGAGCGCCTTCCGTGGCGAAGCCACATCGCTCTGCTGACCAATCATCAGCTGGAGCAGAGTCTCGCCTTTGTCGTCCAGCGAGACGAACTCTCCTTTTCAGGAGAAGTCCTGGTTGGAAGTCGACCTCGTCTCTACGGATTCGACAATTCGGCCGCCTTGTCTGCCATTACCTCAACACCCTGGACAGGATGGGTGACGTTCGTCGGCCAGAACGTGCCCGATCTTCGCCGGCAACTCGGGTTGCCATGCCGGGACCGAGAAGGCGATTGCCCAGCCAGGGTGATCCGGGAGGTCGGTCGACGGGTCTTCCGGAGACCGTTGACCCAAGCAGAGGTCGCCGACTTCGAAACGTTCTTTTCGAATGGACTCTCCGAGAACTTCGACGACGCGATGGATGCAGCGCTTCGTGCAATGCTGCTTTCGCCTCATTTCCTATACCGAAGCGAACTGGGAGAGCCGGAGGGAAGGGCCTCGGCTCGTCTCACGGATCACGAGCTCTTGAGTTGGCTCTCGTATACGTTTCTCGACGGTCCCCCACCTCGAAATCACTTCGACAACATCGAAGGCCTCGACCTCGCCTCCGCGGAAGGTCGACGGGCAGTCGTATCGGAATGGTTTTGGAGCGCGGATGAGCTGGATGAGAAGCTGAGCCGCTTCATCGCCCAGTATCTGGGAACGGATGGCGTCCGTTCCGTCAATCGTGACGAGACGTTGTACCCGAGGCTGACGCCGGACGTCTTGACGTCGATGGAAGAAGAGATCCAGGCGTTCACCTCTCACGTCGTCTTCGACATGCAGGGAAGCTTCTCCGACCTCATGGCGGCCGATTTCGTGATGGTCGACCGCAATCTCTCCGAGTTTTACGGATTGGAAACGGTACACGGCGATGAGCCCCGCCCGGTTGCGCTCGAGCCGACCATCCGCGACGTACGAGGCGGACTCCTCACGACGGCGGCGTTCGCAGCCGCCCACGCCCATCCCACCGAGACCTCTCCGGTAGAGCGCGGAGTCTTTGTTCGAGAGAATATCATGTGTCACGACCTGCCTTCGGTTCCCCCTTCCATCGACACGACTCCACCGGTGCCTGATGCGAGCCTCACGACGCGGCAACGGTTTCAGCGCCATTCGGATGATCCTCAGTGCGTCGACTGTCATCGCGCCATCGACCCGATCGGGTTTGGCTTTGAGCGATACGATGCAGATGGGTCGTACCGGCAGACCGAGAACGGCTTGCCCGTGGACGACTCCGGCCAAATCTTGGGGCTGACCACCTGGTTCGGACCAGAGGTGGTGGACTTCCGTGGCCCCAAGGAGCTTGGACGGTTCTTTGCCGAAGACGACGGCGCGACCCGTTGTTTCGCCCGCCAGGTGTGGCGCTACTTCCTCGCCCTTCCGGAATCGATGGAAGACCGATGCGATATCGCCACGGTGCAGGAAGACTTTCTGGCCACTCAGGGCGACATCCGTGAGCTCTTCTTGGCTTTGGCCGCCCACCCCCACGCCCATCTGCGGCGTATCGATTCGGAGTAGCTCATGGATTTCGATCGTCGAACCTTCCTCAAGTCGGCCCTCGGTGCATCGGCCGCTTCTGCGTTGTTTGATTGGAGTCTGGCCCGACGAGCATGGGCAGACCCCATGCGCAACCTGGTGTGCATCTATCTCCCCGACGGCTTTGGAGACTTTCCGGACTGGCACATTGGCCGAAACTTCGAATCCCCCGGGAGCCTGTCCGCTTCGGACCTCCGGCCCAATTCGGTACCCCTGGCGCCCGTCGTTCATCGGGTGACCTTGGTGGACGGTCTAAAGATGTACGCCGGTCGCGGTCACGAGGCCGGCTTGAAGGTCGTCTTGAATGGTGCCCCCGGAAACCGCCATTCCCTCGACGTCGAGATCGGCCAGAACACGAACACGACCTATCCGTACGTGGTTCTGGGCATTGGGTCTCGATTTCAGGGTCGAAACGACGGGCTCACGGTGGAAAACGGACAATCCGTGGATGCCGTAGACAATCCAACCGCGTACCTCGCCTCGCTGGGGGTTTCGGACCCCTCGAGCGATGCGAGCGCGACACGCGACCCTCGACTCACGGATATGCAGTTGCTCGCCGCTCACGAGGTCGCACTCCGGCAAGCCCAGCGACTGATGACGCGGCTCCGGGGCGTCGACCGAAGCAACATGGAGGTCACGATCGAAGCTATGGAGGCCGAGCGCAACCGCATCCAGGCCCGACTCGAGCCGAGTGAACCCGGCTCCCCGCCAACCGTCACCGGCTGCGATCCGAATGAATGGGATATCCCTGCGTACGGAGACAGCGGCTATCCGCGGCCTTATCACCAAGAGAACGTGCGCATGGAGGTCGCGGATCAGCAGTTTCAGCTCGCGAAACTATCCTTGCAGTGCAACCTCACCCGGGTCGTGAACATTCATTGGGGTCACAAGGTCTCGAACTTCAACGACTGGCACAACAAGTCTCACGGCCAGTGGCAGGCGTACACGGACGTGCGAAGGCCCGTCATGAGTCAGATCGCGTCGTGGATCCAGGAGCTGGAGCGAGACGGGATGCTGGACCGTACTTTGGTGCTGGGCTATTCCGAGCTCGGACACAGCAACGCCCACGACAACGACCGGATGCCTTTCTTCTTGGCGGGTGGTGGTCTCGGCAACGGTCGAGCTCTGGACTATCGGGGCACCAATCGGGTTCGAAATGCGGCCGGAGAATCCGAAACGCACACCAAGCTGCTGGTCTCCGTGGCCCACTGGATGGGTCTGACCGACAAGATGAGCCACGGATACAGCGATCATGGTGTCGGGCCCCTGGAAGGGCTGTAGCCCTGGGCCCCTGGAAGGGCTCTAGCCCTCACGAACCGTCCTAGAGGGATGACGCCTCCCGAGCGACCTACCATTGTCCTGCTGGCCGTTGTACCCACTCGCGGGTGCCCAGGCGTTGTCTCTTCTTTCTTTTGGCCATCCTTGTGTGGAGTCGAGCCGCTCAGGCCGAGAGTCGCCGCTCCTTCTTTTTTGGCGGCGAGGCTTCCATCTCCGCTGCATCCCTCATCGCGAACGTACGAGGCCCGGACGCATTGTTTTATAACCCGGCTGGTCTCGGAGGCCTCGACCGGGACTCGCTGAACCTCTCCCTTTCCGCCTTCACCACCCGCTTCACCCGCATCGAGAACGGCTACACCGTTCGATTTGGGACCGAAGAGCTTTCGGAGAACCTCTCGTTCAATGAGTTCCTGCCGGTCCCCTCCGCGCTCGTCTATGTTCGCCAGATAACGCCGACCATCAGTGCGGCCCTGGGCATCTATGTGGTCGAATCCTCTGACCTGCGCTTGGACGCACGGATCGAAGGCGCTGATGTTCCGGTCGGCGACCAAGAACTCGACATCCGAACCGGCCTGGACGTTCAGGAGCTTCGTACGACGTACAACGTCGGCGTCGGGCTCGGATGGCGGATCACCCAAAATCTCCACATGGGTGGCGGTCTCTATGTTCTCTATGAGCGCCGGATCTCCTCCACCCTCCTCTTCACATCCCGTGAGACAGGTGCAGGCACCAGCGATTCGACTCTGTTGACGTCGGACGACGACATCAAGTCGGCAGGCTTTCGGGCATCGTACGGCCTCCAGTGGTCCCCGGTCCGGGGGCTCCATCTCGGACTCGCGCTCCATTCGCCGTCGGTCGGCGTCTATACCTGGGGAACCTCGCTCCCGGTCACCACCGTCGCCGCCGACGGGCTGACGGTCCTTCAAGCCGAACAGGTCGAACTCTCGGATTTCGACGTCGAGTTCATCCAGCCGTTCCTGGCCGAAGCGATGTTGAGCCTCGACCTGGATGCATGGACCCTCGGGGCGACGTTCGAAGTGGGCGCTCCCTTGGAGACGGACCGGTTCAGCTTCGATGCGCTTTGGAACCTGAGACTGGGGGCGACCTATCAGGCCAAACCGACGCTGAAGTTCGGAGCTGGCTTCTTCACGGACCGCGCTTCGGCTCGAAGTCTGACCGAGCCCAACCTACCGGAGGAAGTCGATTTCTATGGCTGGACGTTAGGGGCCTTCTTCAAGACCTTTCTGAACGAAGAGAAGACCGTGGCCTTCACCAGCAGCTTTGGCCTCCTCTATCGATATGGTCGTGGACAGGTGAATGCGCTGACGCTCGACCCGACCAGTCTCGTTCCGACCGTCATCTTGGAGCCCCAACGCAGCATCGTCCATGAAGCGGCGCTCAATGTCGGAAGCGGCATCGAATATTGAAGCGTCCGTTCCGGATAGGGCCGATCCGGATGCGACGGTCAGGATTGGCAGTGGGCCATCGCTCGAGGGCTACGGCAAGAAGCGGTCGAGGTCCAAGGTTTCGATGGTCCTCACCGTCTCGCCTCCGGACGAGCCTCCAATCAGCGCAGCCCGATCTCCGAACCGAGTCGCCGTGAAGCGTCCGGAGCGCGGGATGATGTTGGGCGGCAACGCCTGCAGCGAACCGGTGTCGAAATCGTAAAGCATCGGAGTCGATACGTTGGATGGAGTGCTCGGACTGAATTGAAAGAGCGCGGGCGCCGCGGAGACGAACGCATTTCCGCATCCGGGAACCAGCTCGATGAACTGGAATTCCGGGGCGGTCAGGTTGAAGGCGACCACCCGAGATCTGCGGGAGTTGTTCTCGCTGATCTCGAAGGTGCTCACGATCCACGGACCACTGGAGCCGACGCTGCAAAACGGGGAAATCGGAGCACCGAAGACGTCGGTGGTTCGAACCGCGCCGATGGCTCCGAGAATCTCACTCGGGAACCGAAACCACTCGTCGATCGAAGCGCTGTACCCGTAGAAGAAGCGATTCGTCGCGTCTCCGCCGATGAAGACGGCGAGCTCCGGTGGAACGTCCTGGATGTCCAACTCCACGGTGGCCGGAGGTCCGGCCGTGCAAGGCAGGCCGAGACCTGAAGGCGTGGGCGCTCCGGCGGTCAACGAATCATCCGACGGATCGAAGACGACGGTGAGGTCCGGACAAGGCGTGAATTGGGCATCCTCGTCATCCGCAAAAATGACAACCCGCCCTTCCACGGCGGTGGCCGAAAAAAGGTCACCAACCGAAACGTCGAAGGCTCGCACGAAATCCCAGCTTCGCATCCCAGGCTCATAGACGAAAATGCCGCCTGACTTGGATACGGCGTACAGTCGGTCTGCCACTCCCACGACTTGGGAAGGAAACGCGAGCTCGGGCAGATCCGGCAAGATCCGCCAAGGAGACGGGACGAACCCGGTATCCTCCGCTGTGAATGACGCATCGACGAGCTCGATGTTGATCTCGTTTGAAAAGCTCGTGGTGAAGCCCCCACCGCTGTCGAACGAGGAGGTGCGGCGAGAGAATGCAACGGGGCCCAAGCCGCGTGCGAAATACTCGGACTGATTGAAGCTATTCGAAGAATCTTCGCAGAACCGAAGGCCGAGAAGGACCTCGCATCCGCCGCTGCCGGTTCCTTGGCTCACCACGAAACCTTGGATGGTCGAAAAGGTTCCTTCGAAGACGGTGGGGGCGGCCACCACTTCGCCGTCCCCAAAGTTGGCGAAGAAGCCCCCGCCGGTCAGGCCGCCGTATATCGCCTCGAGTCCGATGCCGTCGGTCGATCCCAAGAGTCGGCCTTCGGCGTCGGCGGCGACGTGGGTCCACCGAAGCAGATTCTCGACTTCCGATGCGGGTCCGGCCAACACTTCGAAGTTCAATGCGTATGCGGTCTGCCCATCGATGGTGGTCGGAGGACCGAGTCCAATCTCGAAGACACCCGACGACTCAGAGGAGCTCCCGGATCCCTGCGCCGACTGGGTGCGCACCGTTGCAAACGAGAACGTCCAACGGCTCCCCTCTTCCAAAGTGACCCCTACGAAGATCGGATCGGGGCCGGATGACCCGCCGTCGGACATTCCGGCGACACCTCCATCGAGGGTCCCGCCGTCCGCGTTTCCGGTTGGCTCTCCGTCTGAATTCCCGTTGGACTCCCCACACCCGAATCCCAAGAGCCCAAAGAGCACTGCCGCCACGACAGGCGATCGCCCATCCGCCATCGCAAGATGCATAGCATTCGCGGCGGCCCGGGGCGACCGAGCTCGTCGAGGCTACCGTTTTTCGACCGTCACCACCTGCGCGATGCTTCTGAGCCTCACCTGGCCCGCTTCGTCCACGAAGCGTCCCAGCGGTCCTGGAGCGCGATTCAACAGGCGCCCAAACGCCTCTTCCGACACCATCGGGCCCAGCGTCCAACCTCGGACGTTGGTGTGAAGCCATCCGTCGAGGGAGGGAAAACGGGAGACCCCCTCTTCCCGCTTGACGCGGGCGTCTCGTACGCCGGCGTCCTCAAAGAGGTTTCGGAGAAAAGCCGGGTCCCCGAAGGAAAACGGGACCCGTAGCTCTGCCGCGACCTCCTCCCCGCAAACGTCTCGGAGCAATCCGGTCAGCGCAAGGTATCCTTCGTTGTCCTCCAGAGTGCTCCACACTGCCACCACCATGCGCCCTCCCGGGCAGAGGACCCGCCACATCTCTCGGATCGACGCTTTGGGGTCCTCGAAGAACATGAGCCCGAACTGGCATCCCACCGCGTCGAAGCTCTGGTCCGGAAAGGGCAACGCCTCAGCCGGACAAGCCTCCCACCGAACGCCGGGGGCGCGGCTCTGGGCGACGGTCAGCATCGACCGATTGAGATCGCAGCCCGTCACGTTCTCGGGCGGCACCCGAAGGCCCAGTTCCCGAGCCAGCACGCCGGTACCCGTAGCCACATCCAGCACCCGGTCTCGGGGCGAGGCGATGAGCTGCTCGGCGAGCCGAGGAGCCCAGGGCGCGAAAAGGGCGGGCACGAACTGCTCTTCGTACACCCAGGCAGCTCGGTCGGTGACTTGTCCGTCGGAACGATGGCTTCTGTTCATGGCCCCAGATTACGAGGTGGTGCTCGAATGCCTAGTTCAGGATCTGGACTTGGCGCGTTCGCACCGAAGGCCCACGGTCTACTCATGCGGTCCTACAGCCAGTACTGCCCGATCTCCCGCGCCTCCGAAGTTCTCGGGGAGAGATGGACGATGCTGATCGTCCGCAACATGCTGTTGGGCTGCACTTCGTTCACCGCCATCGCTCAGGGCGTACCGGGCATGTCTCGGTCGTTGCTCAGCGCACGCCTTCGCGCCCTCGAGAGCGCCGGCATCATCGAGAGCCGCGCGAAATCGAAGGGTCGCGGACGGGCTTACCAGCTGACCGAAGCCGGGCACGAGCTTTGGGACGTGCTGCGCCCCATGGCCGCGTGGGGCGCCCGATGGATCGAGCGCCAACCGCAGCACGCCAACCCGTCATTCGTCTTGTGGGCCTGGGTGCACGTTCATCTGCGAAAGGACCGGCTCCCCGACCATCGAACCGTGGTCGAGTTCGAGTTTCCGGATGAGCCGCCGGCCCACCGAAGGTTCTGGGTCCACATCGAGCCGCCCCACGCGGAATTGTGCAACGCCGATCCGGGCTTCGAAGTCGACCTGTACGTCACCGCTCGTTCGGAAGCATTCACCCGGTGGCACATCGGCGAGCTGTCATGGTCGACCGCTCTGCGCCGAGGCAGCATCCGGGTCGACGGCCCCCGCAAGCTCGCACGCGCCTTCCCGACCTGGAACGAGGGCGCGCAGCTCGCATGACGGTCCACCTTCAGGCCACTTCGACGCGCCGCACCGCCACCCCCGCCAGAAGCGACGAGAACCGCTTGGTGAAGCCGTCCAGCTGCGCCCAGTCCGTGTACTCGTGATCCCGCTGGGTATCGGTCGCTCCTCCGGAGGCCCGCGCGATCTGCTGCATCAGCAGCTTCACGAGTGGCGAGTACTGGGTGTACATGAGCGCGCCCGCCACCGGCTCCGCAATGTCGGGATGCCAATGCGTCGAGGCAAAGAAGCGGTCCATGAGCCAGTGCGCATCGAGTCGAGCCCGAACCTGCTGGTCGGCCCGGCTCTCGGACCGTTCCCACGCCGCTTCGCACATGCTGACCGACAGGAATGCGGTCGGCACACGGGCGAGGGAGAGCCGATGCTTCCGGACGAAGTGACGCATCTCGGGGGGATGGCGCCACATGTGCACCGAGGCCGCGAGAATCACGCCGTCGTAGTGCTCGATGCGCACTCCATCGGGGTGCGCGACATCCACGACCTCCACCTCGTGGCCAAGGTCTCGAAGTTTTTGGGACACGTAGCTGGCGACCCGTCGCGTTTGTCCCTCGCGGGTCGCGTAGAAGACACCGATGGTTTTCATGATGAGAACGGAGGCAAAACGCGTTCCCTCCATGACGTCTTCGGTTCACGACGCCGCCGCTACCACGAGGACCGAATCCACGAGCAGGGCGCTACCGTCGTCGCCACGACGCGAGGCCCATGCCAGCCGGTCCCTCGCGCGAGACCTGCCGTAGCCTGATTCAACGCTGATTCAACGCACCATTTGCCGCCGCTTACCGACCCTTCGTTCGGCGACCCTTAATGGCGGTGGGCGCTTCTTCGGGGGGATAATAGAAGTACCATTCGAAGTTGATGTTGAAACGAAACTCGAAACGGTCGGTGCCCCCTGGTCCCGGACCACTGTTTGCCAGTGAATCGTTCAAGTACTGAGCGTTTCTTGCCACCAGAAAATCAGTCCACACCCAGAAAGGCCCCATTTCCAGCAAGAAACCAGGATCGATGAGCTGAGAATCATTGAACTCATCCACGTCCTTGATGTGGTGACTGTAATCCACGTAAAAACGCAAACGCTGCAACGGACCCAGACCGACCTCGACCGTCCTTCGGAGATTGAGGTTGATCAAATAGGCCTTCGCGGCCACGAAGCGGGTCGAGGACAGGTTCGCCATGAGGACCAACCGGTCATCGACACCGACCGGGTTCTTGGGATGAAATTCGTAGCGAACCAGCTGAAACTCCGGATTCCAGCCTCGATAGTTGCCTCGAAAGTGGACGCCTGCCGCCCAGTGAATGCCGCGCTCATTGGTGGTGAGATTGGGGAGCGAGCTGACTTGCCCGGAGAGCCCCCATTGAGTGGAGAATGGACTTCCACGGCCGAAGGTATAAGCGGCCCGAAGATTCCCTTGGTATTCTTCCTCGGTCTGCTGCTCATCGACTCGAGCCAGGTCTGTCGAATATCGATCGAAGTCGGTGGCATTGGAAAGCTCCTCGTTGATGAAGAAAGCAACATGCAGGTCGAGGGGACCTCGGCTGTAGGCCAATTTGAACCCTGCATCATAGTCATCTTCAAATCCGATGTAGTATCCGAGGCCAAACCAATAGCTGTGGGTGGCGAATGGCAAGAGCCCAAAGGGAACCTGTGTGATACCGATTTCAACCTGGTAGTGCTCTAGGAAACGATAGCCGATCCAGCCGTGATGGACGATATCGGTGAAGCTGTACAGCCGATACTGGGCCGACGCGAGCAGCCCGTTCCACTCGCCATCGAACGCGATGCGGAAGTTGTCGAAGCGAAAGTCTCCTCTTCGCGGGGGATCGAGGCTATCGAAGGCCTGGTAAGCGAGGTTGACCCAAATCGCACCGCCTACCCTGAACTTGACGTCTCTCAACTTCCAGCCCCTGGAAGCTTTCGATTCGGGCTCGAGTTCCGTGTCTGCGGAAGCGGTCGAAGTCGAAACCGAGCCGCTGCTGTCGTAAGACTCGTTGCGCTCTTGGGCCGGGCTCGATCTCGGAAGGAGCAGGTTCACCCCGAAGGCAATGACAACCCATCCCCTCACCGGGTCGGGCTAGAAGAGCGCAGGATGCGTGACAAGCAGAAGTTTCGCGAAGAAGAAGCCTCGCTTCAGACACCTCGTCGGCCACCTATTCTTCATGTGTCTGGCCTGGATCGGCCTGATTGAGCCAGATATCCGGCGTGAAGTTTTTCGGAGACAGACCGAGAGGAACGGGACCAGCGGGCACGACAGCGTTCCCGGTTCGACCAAAGTAACCGTTTCGAGCGTGGTCGAGATTCGAAGCGCCCGCCACGCCGGGCACATCCAACATTCGTTCGAGCCATCGTGCGATCCGAGGCCAGTCACCCAAACGGCTTCGATTCAGCTTGAATCGCGTGAAATATACCGCGTCATGGCGGAAGGCCGTGGGAAACAAGCGCAGATCCGCTTCGCTGGGCTGCGGCGTTCCCGCCAACCACTCGGCTTCCGAAAGTCGCTGATCTACCCAATCCATCGCCCGAAAGTACCGCTCGAAGGCACGCTCATAGGCTGATTGGCTTCCAGCAAAACCTGCTTTGTATGCCCCGTTGTTGATTCGGTGGTAGATGAGCGCATTCAATCGATCGATCTCTTCTCGATACGGCTCGGGGTAGAGGTCGAGGTCTCGGGCCGCGTACTGGGTGAATGACTGATCGAACATCCGCAAGATATCTGCGGACTCGTTGCTCACCACGGTCTTGGTATGGGTGTCCCAAAGGACCGGAGCCGAGCGCTCGGACGAATGGGCCATTTCATAGAGCTCAATCAGGAAACGCTTGCCTTCGGCGAGGTCGGGGGTGCATCCGGGAATGCCGGGATTGAACTGCCACCCGCGCTCGGGATCACGTCGGAAGTATAGGATCGACGCACCCACCGTTTTCTCTAGACCCTTCACGGCCCGTGCGAGGAGAGCCCGATGGGACCAAGGACAGTTGAAGGGCGCGTAGAGATGATATCGGTCCTCCGCGGCCGGGTACGGACCCTCTGAAGCGATCCATTTCCGTTCGCGAGACACGCCCCGAACCCATTCTCCGTCTCCTCGCCGGCTGGCTTGGGTCTCTTCCGTGCCCGCGGCCGAGGATGGTCGATCCGCGAAGCGTTCAGCACGAAAGTGGGGGGCATCGAGGTCCGGTCGTCCGCCCAGCGGCAGGATAGCTTTCGGATTCAGGACCGGCTCCGCGGAATAGTGTTGAATGCGAATCGCGTCGACGCTCGTCGTCTCGTAGAAGGCAGGATGCTCGAAGAGGTCTCGAGCATGAGCATGGAGCGATGGGAAGTCTCGGAGCAGCCCGATCGAAGCCTTGTAGAGTTCGTAGTAGACGAGGTCCAACCGAATCGCGAACGTGAACGCGACGGCGTCCTCGAGCCCCCAGGTGCCGTTCCCGAGGAATCGCCGATGCTCGAGTCGCTGGTCGAGGTTCGAGACGGCCTGTGCCAACCTGGCATGGGCGTCTTCGTATGCCGCCTGGCTGTCGATCCGGCCGAGCCGCAATGCGCCCTCGACGAGTTCACGCCGAAGCGCGCGCGCAGCCTCCACTTCTGGTTCGGCGCTCTCGAGCATCCGGCCCGCCAACGCCAGCGGGTCATCGCAGCTGATGACGTGCTCCGGCGTCAGCAGCACCGGCAAGCGCAGCTCCGGATCTTCGTTTCTCAGAACCTGGAACAGAACCCCCTCCAGCGGGCCACTCACGAATCGGTCGGTGGCTGGGTCATAGCGAGAGACCTTCGGCCGCGTCGACGGATTCACCGCCTCGGCACAGATCGCCAAGAGATGACCGTCGGCGTCTCCCAGGGACACGGCCAACATGCCGTCCTGAATCTTGGAGGGGGGGATGGGTCGCCGAAGCCGTGTATCCGGGTCACGATGCACGGGGGTCACGTCCGGACCTTCACCCCATCGCGGCCGAAACGCGAAGGAGCTTCCGGTGCTCGTTCTCCGGGGCATCAGGACTGGCTTGCGGTGCGGTTCGAGAACATGAGCAGCGTTTGGTGAACTGGGGTGTGCGACCCGCACGAGCGACGCTGGACTCTGTCGGGTATGGCCTAGGCGAACGTTTGGCGCTGTGGTTTCATGTTCTCGGCCCGAGGGAACCGAGAAGCCGGATGAGACTGCACAACGTGATGGCCTGGAGAGCCGACAGCCTTTGGGCGCACCTCACGATCCAGATCGTGAGCGTCATGATCGGCGCCCTCCTGGCCCTCTATCTGTCCGAGCTGGCGCGCTCCCGCGCGGAGCAGGCTCGCGTCGATGTCGCGCTTCGCCAAATGGTGGGGGAGTTGACTGACAATCGCGACAACCTTCGAGCGCCTTCGAAGCAGGTCGACGAACTCGCGCAACGGCTGGGCAGGGCCGTCGCGTTCTTGAGCCGACCCCGAAACGAGGTCACCCCAGACGAACGTCGCGCCTTCTTCGACAGCTTGAAGGGCGAGTGGAGCATCAAGCGAGAAACGATTCCCAGCAGCGCCTGGGACGCCGCGGTGTCTACGGGCGCTTTGACGGCGGTGCCGCCCGAGATACTCGCCGACGTGAGTGAAGCGTACAGCCGGCAAGAAGAGATGGCCGAATGGACCGTCTTCTTCTTGCAGAGCTTCGTCGAAGGTGTCGCGGGGTTGGTCACGCTGGCCGAGGAGGGTGTGAGCGATGACTTTCGACGGCAGGTCGCCCGAGACCTCATCGAAGCCCAGGCAGCCATGACCTCCCTGCACGCCATGATGGAGGCCGTCCTGGAATCATACGAGGAGGCGCTCGAATCCATCCCGCCCCGGCTCCATCCGGTACCCTGAGGAAGCTGCGCTTTTTTTTGCACGATACGTCGTCCGGAACACGGTCCGGGCTCGATGATGGCCCGTCTTTTCCGTAGGCTTGCGCCATGAATGAGAGTCTTCGAACCGTGGTCGCAACGCTGCGGAGCTCGGACGTCGCCATGTTCGTCACCGCCCGCGACGCGGCGCCGCCCTCGGCGCGTCCTATGCAGATCGGGGAGGTTGAGGACGACGGAACCCTATGGTTTGTCTCCACCTTGGCGTCCAGCATGGTGGACGCGCTTCACGCCGACCCTCATGTCGCAGTCGTGTGTCAACGCCCCGACGCCTTTATCAGCGTGTCGGGCGTGGCCGAGATCTATCAGTTTCCCGCCAAGCTCCGCGAGATCTGGCGCCCGTCCTTCGACCGATGGCTGCCGAAAGGCCCGGAGACACCCGACGCCGTAGCGGTCCGCGTCGCACCCGTTTCGGGAGATCATTGGGATGCGGCGGGCCACCACGCCCATTTTGGTCCGACCTGAGCTCGAATGCCGCAAGGCTCGGAATTCGGGGGCAAAAACTGGAGTGTCGACCCGTCCCCGTCGCGGGAGAGCCTCTTGAAACGTGGCGCTCCGCCGCGCTGCAACCTTCGCGCTTGTGCCAAGACTAGGGCATCACCTAGAAAGCTTTCATGCGTGCCATCATCATCGTAGCTCTCGCGATTGGTTTCGTTGGATTCGGGTGTGGAGACGATGAGTCGTCCGACACCGACGGGACGGACAGCTCGAGCGATTCCACGGACGGGACCGGGAGTACCTCCCTATCGAGCGCGGCGGACAACTATTGCAGTGCAGCCTGCGAGTTCTCATCCGGGTGCGCCGGCATTTCGGTGCCATCCGGCTGCGAAAGCGCCTGCGAGATCACCATCACGAGCCCGGGAGCCGTCGAATTCTTCAACACACCCGAGTGCATCGCCGACTTGAATGCGGCAGCGTCCTGTTTCCGCAACGCGTCTTGCGATGAATCCTGCGATATCAGCGCCGACTCCTCCGGAAACTGCGGAGGCAGCGTCGGGGGAGACGAATTGGCGGAGGCCTTCTGCGAAGGTCAGTGTAACGCGGTCGCATGCTTGGCCGGGAGCCCGAGCCCTGCGTTGTGCGAAACGAGCTGTGAAGGATTCACGCTGCCCGAGGCATCCGACCCGGCTGGGTGCGAAGCCGCACTGCAGACGGCCATCGACTGCCTCGAACCGTGTGACAGCCTCTGCACGACCGAAGTGACCGCCGCCAACGCCGCCTGCATGTAGGGCGGCCGGCTTCGCCCGCCGGAGAGGCCCCCTCGGTGAAACTCGGCGGAGGGTCACCGCGAAAAAACCGCTGCGGTTACCCCGTCGTGCGGGGCGCGCCGATATCTCACCTCAGCTTCCAAGAATCCGAGGCGCGATGCCGGCAGCCTCGGTGGTTGTTCGGCGCTGGAGCTTCGGAAGGTCCGGCGCTACAGCATCTTCCATGAGCTCTTGGAAGGAGCGGGCCCAGAGCCCAGAAGATGTCGTCTCTCACATCGCCAGCGGTCACCGCGTGTTCGTGCACGGCGCCTGCGCCACACCCACGACTTTGTTGAAAGCGATGTCGGCGCGGCAGGATGTCGAACAAGTGCAGCTCTACCATTTGCACTTGTCGGGGGAGCTCGGCTTCGAGACTCCAGAACACAAGGACCGGTTCTTCTCCTACTCGCTCTTCACCGGGTCCAGTCTTCGACAACCGATAGCGGAAGCGCGCGCCGACTTCATCCCGGTGTTCTTGTCCGATATCCCGAGCCTGTTCGTGGACCGAACCATTCCGTTGGACGTCGCTTTGGTGCAACTCTCGCCGCCCGACATCCACGGTGACTGCACGTTGGGAACCTCGGTCGACGGCGCGCTCGCAGCCACTCAGAACGCACCCATCGTCCTGGCCGAAATCAATGAACAGATGCCGCGGACGATGGGTCACACCACCGTTCCGCTGGAAAAGATCACGGCGTTCTGCTCCACGAACCGACCATTGGTAGAGCATCAGTCGCCCGCGAAAGAGGGGCCCATCGAAGCTCGGATCGGTGAGATCATCGCGGATCTGGTAGAGGACGGTTCGACCCTCCAGATGGGCATCGGAGCGATTCCGGACGCCGCACTTGCGCGGATGAAGCACAAACACGAACTCGGCATCCACACCGAGATGTTCTCCGACGGTCTCATCGACCTCGTGGAGTCTGGCGCGGTGACGAACCGGCAGAAGAAGGTGCATCCAGGCCGGTGCACCACCAGCTTCGTCGCCGGCAGCAAGCGCCTGTTCGACTTCGTGCATGACAATCAAGGTGTGGAGTTTCATCCTTGCGACCGAACGAACGACACCGCGCTGATTCGAAAGAATCCCAAAGTGGTGGCGATGAACTCGGCGCTCGAAGTCGACCTGAGCGGCCAGGTGTGCGCGGACTCCATCGGGTTCAAGATCTATTCTGGCATCGGCGGACAGATGGACTTCATCCGCGGGGCAGTTCTTTCTCCCGGAGGCAAAGCCATCATCGCGTTGCCGTCGACCGCAGCGGGCGGCAAGGTCTCCCGCATCACGACGTCCCTCAAGGTCGGGGCCGGCGTCGTGACGACTCGAGGCCACGTGGAGTGGATCGTCACCGAGTACGGCGCCGTAAACCTGCACGGAAAGAGCCTCCGCCAGCGAGGTGAAGCGCTCATCTCCATCGCCCACCCCGACTTTCGCTCCGAGCTCACCAAGGAGTTGTGCGAGGTCCGGCATTACGTGATGAACTGACGGGTGTGAAGCAGTTCGGAACGGGCTGGGAACGGAGATTCGCCGCCGTTGGGGTCGGAGCCCTCATGGGGACACTGTGCACGACGATGGCGTTCGCACACGACCAAGGAGGACCAACCGGCGGATTCGTGAGCGGTCTTCTTCACCCAGTGTCCGGGCTCGACCACGTTCTGGCGATGGTGGCGGTCGGACTCTGGGGTGCCCAGCTCGGTTCACCGGCGCTGGTGTTGCTGCCGGTTGTCTTCCCGCTGATCATGGCCGTCGGCGGATTCTCGGGTCTCATCGGCTTTCCTCTCCCTGCGGTTGAAGTCGGAATCGCATCGTCGGCGGTGGTTTTGGGCGCCGTCGTCGCCCACGAAGCCCGTCCCCCACTCGCCGTCGCCATCGGCATCGTCGCGCTGTTCGCCGTCTTTCACGGCCACGCCCACGGCACTGAGCTGGGTGAAGGAGACAGCGCACTCCTGTACAGCATCGGGTTCGTACTCGCGACGGGACTACTGCACGCCTGCGGCATCGGCCTCGGCCTCGTCCATCGCTGGTCGTTTGGAAAGACCGCGGTGCGGATGGCCGGCGCCTTCGTGCTGGTCGGCGGCCTCTTCTTTCTTTGGAGTCACGCAGGATGAAAATCCCATCGCTTATGGTGCTGTCCGTGTTGTTGCTGGTCCCCACGCGGGCAGCCGCCCACCTCGCATCCACGGATCTGGGTCCATTCTACGACGGCGCTGCCCACCCATGGATCAGCCCCGAAGATGCGCTGACCCTCCTGGCATTGGCGATCCTGGCGGGTACCGGCGGCACCGATTCGGCGCGACGGGCGTGGATGGCCGCCTCCGCGGGTTGGAGCGTGGGCCTCGTTTCCTTCGGGGTGTGGTCGCTCGAGTTTCCCTTGGCCCCTGTGGTGTCCTCCAGCGTGCTCGTGGCTTTGGGGGTGGCGGGTGCATGGCCGCTGCGCTCGAGTCCCGGCGTGATCACCGTCGTCGCCGGCGCCGTCGGCCTGATGCGCGGAGCTTTCAATGGCGTCGACTTGGCCCTCGCCGGCGGTTCCTGGGTCGCAGGAATTGGGATGGCCGTCGGAGCCCTCATCCCGCTCTCCTTGCTTTCAGCCTCCAGCGTCCTGCTGGCGCGGGGCCCCTTGCGCGTTGGCCTTCGCGTGGCCGGGAGCTGGATCGCGGCCGTCGGTGTCCTGATGGCCGGCTGGGCGCTTCGAGGCACACCATGAAGGCATGGCTTCGAGAACCGCTCATTCAATTCATTCTGCTCGGAGCGCTGCTGTCTGGAATCGATGCCCTTCGCGGTTGGGTCTCCGGATCCAGCGATTCTCGGATCGTGGTGAGCGAAGGCCGCATCGAGCAGTTGGTCGCCATCTTCTCCAAGACCTGGAACCGCTCTCCGACGCGGTCGGAGCTCGAAGACTTGGTGCATGCCCACGTCATGGAGGAACTTTACTGCCGGCGGGCCCAAGAGATGGGGCTGGACCAAGACGATGCGGTCATCCGGCGCCGGCTCCGACAGAAGCTCGAATTCCTGACGGAATCGACGGCCAGCCAAGCAGCCAGCGATGCCGAGCTTCAGGCCTACCTGGATGATCATCCCGACACCTTTCGGACCGAGTCCAGGTACGCGCTGCAGCAGGTGTTCGTGGATCCGAGCCTCGCCTCCGAGGAGTTGAATCGGTACGTGGAGCGGTCCCTGGAGACCCTTCGTGCCGGCGGCGACGTGTCCGGCGGCGGCTTGGACCTGCTGGACCGGACCTGGACGGACGTCCACGCAAGCCGTCTGCGAAGCGTCTTCGGTCCTGCCTTCGTCGAAGCCCTCCAGGATCTCGAAGTTGGCACCTGGACCGGTCCCGTGCCGTCCGGCTTCGGCCTCCACCTCGTTCGAATCGAGTCCCGCCAGCCAGGAAGGATTCCGCCGCTGTCCGAGATCCGATCGGCGGTGGAGCGAGAATGGACGTTCGAGCGCGCTCGGGCGGCTCGCCGAGAGTTCGATGCCCAGCTGCTCTCGGAATACGAAGTGGAGATCGAGTGGCCATCCGGTTCCTGACGCTCGTAGTCTGGAGCCTGGGAACATGGGCGGCGATCGAAGGCGCCGCCAACGCCCATGAAATGCGGCCGGGCTACCTCGAGATCCGGGAGCGCGACGAAGAGACTTTCGACGTCCTGTGGAAGGTTCCAGCCATGGGGGACCGACGGCTCGCCCTCTACCCTCGCTTTGCAAGCGACGTCCAGGTCGTCGATCGAGCCGGTGGGATTCGCGCCGGAGCCTACGTCGAGCGGTTTCACATCCATCGTGAGGGCGGCCTCGGAGGCACCCCCATCCGGATCGATGGACTGAGCGCGACATTCACCGACGTGCTGCTGCGGTTCGAGAGAAACGACGGGACATCCGTCACCCAGCGTCTGACCCCCGAACGACCCTCGACGGTGATCCAGGCCAACGATCAGACCGTCCTGGCCTTCTTCGCTCTAGGCATCGAGCACATTCTGACTGGGTTCGACCATCTTCTCTTCGTAGTCGGACTCCTCTTCATCGTGCGGGGCGGTTGGATGCTGACCAAGACCATCACCGCCTTCACGGTGGCGCACAGTCTGACGCTGGGGACCGCGACCCTGGGCTATGCGTACCCCCCGGTCGACCTCCTCAATGTCCTCATTGCCCTCAGCATTTTGTTCCTGGCGCCCGAGATGCTCAGGTCGAGGAACGGACAAAGCAGCTTTTCTACGAAACACCCATGGGTGATGGCTTTTGGCTTCGGTCTGCTTCACGGCTTTGGCTTCGCGAGCGGCTTGACCGAAATCGGGCTGCCACGGGCCGAGATCCCGTGGGCGCTGCTGATGTTCAACCTGGGTGTCGAAGTGGGACAGCTGGGATTCGTCGCGGTCCTGGGGTCCCTCGCTTGGTCGTGGCGGGTGCTCGAAGTCCATTGGCCGGAGCCCGCTTCGTCGATGCCAGCGTACGTAACCGGCACCTTGGGTGCGTCATGGACCTTCAACCGTATCGCCGTTTGGTTCGCCTGATCGGCGTACGGCGTCGGTCTCTTTCACCAGAAGCATCTCAAGGCTCGTACCAGATGGGCGAGGTGTAGGCCCGCTCGACCGTCACCATCGGAATCTCCTTCTTCATCTTGATGCCGAAACGTTTGGCCTCGTACGCCGTCCAGCGGGGGGTTGGAATCTCGAGCACCCGAGCGTAGTACGCCGCCCGGAGCTTCGGATCGAATTCTGGGTCCGTCCACGTGCCGATCAGCTCCGGGGCTCCGAT
The DNA here is from genome assembly GCA_050331295.1 of Myxococcota bacterium. Taxonomy (GTDB): domain Bacteria; phylum Myxococcota; class Kuafuiibacteriia; order Kuafuiibacteriales; family Kuafuiibacteriaceae; genus Kuafuiihalomonas. The sequence continues at coordinate 176,095 of JBHJGZ010000005.1, forward strand.
GGTGTTGCGCCAGGTGGCGTTCTTCACGTCGACGGTGTTGCCGATCGACGGCAGCTTCCCATCGCGACCGGGCTTTCGGTCCCCCGACCACACGACGTCGTAGACCTTCTCTTCACGCTTTCCCTCCGCGTTGACCCAGACCTTCACCACTTGGATCCGGTCCAGGTTACCGGAGAGTGGATCGCGCAGCGCCGCAACGAGAAACGTGGGGGACCGTCCCTTTGGCCGCGGCGTGAGGTCCCTTCCCATGGGCACCCCTTTGCTGTAGCCGATGTAGGCTGGGAGCCGGTTCTCAGCGTCGGTCGACGTGAACTCCCAACCTCCGAAGAAACGAACCAGAATCCGTGAACCGGTGGTGGCGTAGGTCTCTTTGTTCTTCATCGCGTCGAACAAGGCTTTTCGTGTGTTCTCCTTGGCCCACACGGCCGCGAGGCCAGAGCCGACCATCGACCAGCCGGTGTACTCCAGCTCACCGACTTTGGCCATGGGATGCTCCACTCGCTTCGAGTTCGGCTCCGCGCCCGAATGTTTGCCGAAGAAGTTGTCTTCCTGGGCAGTCGCCAGAGCGGTGTGGCTATCGGTCGATCCGATGAATCCGACCTTGTATGGGTTCACGCCCAAAGATGCCTGCAGCTCCATACCGATCCCGAGCGCCGAGCGGCCGTACTCGTGCTGGAGCATCTCGTCCTCTTTCGGCTCGCTGAGGTCCAAGTTGCCTTGGTCCCAGGTTTCGTAGTCCGCAAACTCGTCGTTGGGAGATAAGAAAGGATGGGTTTCGCCGTCGCCCTTGATCTGCGTGATCTCGTACAGCGGCTCCCACTTGCTCCGAGTCTCGGCCCACTTCTGATCGAACGGCTCTCCCGTGAAGGTATCGGCGATGGGAAACATGACGCCGTTGCTCAAGTTGCCGTTGTGGGCAATGGCGAGAAGGTCGCCGCCCGTCTTTGATTCGTAGGCCTCCATCCACTTCCACAAGTCCCGCGGGTCCGGGCTGCCGTATGGGCGGACGGTGGTATAAGGCTCGACGACGCTCGCCTTGCCGCCCCCATCGCGATAAATGACGACCCGGTGGCGGTTCGCGCCCTTTTCGGTCGACGTCCACTCGTAGCCGATGAAGGCGGTGTATCGCCCGGGTTCATTGTACTTCTCGGCCGCATCGATGGCGACCTGCCATGCCTCCTGGTACGCATCGGTGCCCGGAAGCGAACGAAGCGCCTCCGGGAACTCTCCGGCCGTGAAACTGGTGATGACCTCGACCGCCACCTTCACCGCTTCTTGGCCGCCTTCCTGGATCATTCCGTACCACCGCTTTCCGGTCGGGTCGGCTAAAACATCCGGATCGCCTGAATACAGAGCGGGGAAGAAGCCCATGTTGTCGGAGTGGTCGGCTACCACCAGAAAGTCGAGAGGTCGTGACAATTTGACTTTCAAGCCCGTCGACGACGTCACCTCCTCGCCTCGAGCGAACCGGTGGGCGTCCTCGGGCAACAGACGTGCACCGAACGCTCCGGCATCCATGGACATTCCCGTGTGCAGGTGCGTATCGCCCCAGAAGACCTGAGTCGGAAAGTTGCGCCCTGCGTAGGGTGAATAATGCTTCTGGGCAGGGAACGAGTCTCCCACCTCTTTGGTGGGGGCTGGCAACTGACCGTATGCCGCCCCGTTCAACGAGAGGGCGGCCCACAGCACCACCGCCCATCGAATCCATAGTTCGCCCACCTTCGCCTCCTCCGAACCGGGGGTACGACGTGCGCGCAGCAAGGGCAACCCGAGCAATGAGGACTGCCTATCGCCGGATGAAACTTGAGCGGGTCGCCCACTCCCCGGTACTCGCGCCAAATGCAATGGATGCGGCCAATGCGGCAGCGGCGATTTCAGAGCCCAGAGAGCAAACGACCCATCGTCCCTTCGCGTCTCTGACCCACTGACGTTTGCGGAGCCAAGCAACGAGGACCTGTGAATGCCCGGGACCATCGGGACCCGTTGACGAAGGCCTTCCTCTGTCGATATCGGGCGGCCGGAACGACAGATTGCTCGGCAGCACGAAGGCCCTCACATGAAGTCCCTATGCATTCCTTTTCTGACGGCTCTTGTCACCGCGGCTCTGGTCGCGGGGGCCTGCTATCCGACGGAGTTTGAAACGACCTCGGAAACTGACGTGGTTTTGACGATACGCGACCCCGACCGCGACTACAGCGTCAATCGAACCTTCGTCATCACCAGCACGGTGTTCGACCTGACGGATCTCTTGGAGCCCACGCCCACCGAGGAACTCAGTGACGAGTTCGATGAGCTGATTCTCGATACGATCCGGGACAACATGCTCGATTTGGGATACCGGGAGGTCCAAGACCTAGATGCCGAGACACCCGACGTCGGCGTCTTCGTCGGTAAAGTCGTTTCGGAGACCTGGGTCATCTACAACCTTCCGGGTTGGAATCCCTGGTATCCGGTCTTCCCACCCGTCTTCTACCCTCCATTTCCGATCGTCGGCCAATATCGATTCGGAACGTTGTTCTTCCCCATCATCGAAATCGGCGACCGCTCAGAAGAGGATCCGGTCATCGTCCAATGGCTTGCGCTCAGCGACGGCTTGCTCTCCACCAGCGAGAGCACCAACGCAAGTCGGGTGGTCGACGCGATCGACCAGGCCTTCGAGCAATCGCCATACCTTCGTTTGGAGGTGCCGCAATGAGTCGTCCGACCCTCGTCCTCGTTCCACTCCTCTTGCTCGCCTCGAAGGTCGCTTTCGGACAGGTCGAACTCACTCCGGTAGACCCGCCGACCAAAACCCAACCCCAGAAGGAAGATTCGCTCTCCTACCAGCCCGAACCGGCGCTGAAGCTCCATTGGTTGCTGGGATGGAACATGTCCCTCGGGACCTTCGATACATTCGATTTTGCCAGCGACTACAGCTTTAGAGGCGCGTCGATCGAGGCGCGTTACACGGTCGCGCCGAGTTACGACCTGGGGATATCGGTCGCGGTTCACAACCTCTCGGAAAAAGAGACCGACCAGACGATCACCAATGACGTGGCGACGGCCAACGGGACCATCATCCGAACCATCAACTTCGTTCCCATCCTTTTGAAGGGCATCTGGTCGACCGAGCCTCCGTTCTTGAAGGGCGGGCTCTTCTGGGCAGGCACGGGTATCGGTGCGGTCTACATCGAACAGAGAAGGGAATTGGGCACACTTTTTCGCCTCGATGACGATAGTTGGCACTTCGGCATCTCGCCCGAGCTCGGATTCGCCATACCCCTGAATGACCCGGTCAAGCTCTTCACTTCGACGGCGTGGAACTTCGCCATCGAGTCGGGAAGCATCGACACCCAAAGCTATTTGAACTTCAATATCGGCCTTTATCTTTAGCCTTCACTGTGAGTTGTAGTTGAAATTCTCAATCGTGATGTCGAGCTGCTGCGACGGAATCTTCACGATCGCTCGAGCTGGATAGCCGATCCCCTCTTTGAGGGTCCGAAACTCGATCACTGCGTTCACCGGGTCCCGGTCCAGTTTCGCGGAGACGTCCATTCGGGACAGCCGAGACGAGCCCTTGTCGATCTTCACTTCGATGGAGTCACCCGGCTCCAACACGCCGGTGGCCCGCGCGGTGACCGGATTCCCGCTGGAGTCCACGGTCGCCTTCTGCATGAAATCCACGAGATCGCCGGCTGAGGGAAGTAAGTAGCCTCGCAGCTCCGGGAGCCGGTCCAGGTACGACTGCTTGGAGCCCAAGTTGTTCGGATCCTCGCTCATCGTCGTCCTCTGCAGATCTCCGTCGAAATCGAAGCGCAACACTTCGAGACGGACCAGCAGCGTCTTACCGGCGTGCTTGACTTCGGTTCGCTGCTGCCAGGTGTATGTTTGCATCGCGTCGAGATCTTCGCTTCGAGCCTTGGCGATGGCCAAAACCAGGTCGGTCGGATCGCTGCTCGCCTCGGCCTGCGCTTTCGGTGGCTCTGCGCCGGGGATCACGAGCGGATCAGCCAGTGTGAACTCCAGGAGCGTGTTGGCCGGAATGCTCACCTGCGAGCCCCCGAGGAGAAGCTGGGCCGACGCCCCCGCCGCCGCACCCATCGCAGCCCCTTTTCCGCCACCAAACATCGCGCCGATCAACGCACCACGGGCCGCCTTGCCAGCGGTCTTGCGTCCCTTCTTCTCACCGGCCGCTTTCACGCCGGAGGTGCGGATCGAAATGAGATTCCCACCCACCTTGATGCGCGTGAGGGACACGACGATCTGAGACTGACCCACGACCCGCGCCGACTTCTTGGCATCGACCAACGTGCCGTAGGCGGTGCTTCCAGATGGCACCGCGACCGTCCCGCCGACGTTCAAATTGCCCTCCAGCGTGACCGTGAACTGGGAGCCCGAATTCATACGCTTGGAGTCCACGGTCTGGTTCGTCCGTACCAGGAGCTCGGTCCCGGCCGGGACCGTGAGGGCATAGGCATCGATCGCTGAGCTCAGGTTCAAAACGAGGAGCAGCAGAGAAGCTTCGAGACATCGTCGTGCGTGCATGGCGCCGGGAGCCTATTGTTCGAAACATCGGCCGCTCAAGCTCGCGCATCGAAAAGACACCGCAGCTGCCATGAACTTCGCGGTCCCGGCCCGCCATCACGTTTCGCTTCGACTTCGGCTCCACGCCTCGCCCACCACGCCATGTGCGCATTTCCGACGGGATGACTTTTTTCGCAGGCGAGACCCGAAGGGCGAATTCGTTTCGCTGCGCAAAATGGTGGCAGCGAACCCGATTCGCGACTGCGGTTCGACTCGGAGCGTCGTTGGAATAGAACGCTGCAGGTTATATTGCAGCGCGTTGAAGCACACGGTAACTCACGACGCGTGTAGCGGTTACCGGAACGCGGGTTCGGCTGCGTGAGCCCTGCGCAAATTCGTGGCTCGACCATTGCTTGGAAGCCCCGTCAAAGGAGCTTGCCCATGACGCGCACGCCGGAATCGTTCTCCTCTCTCAACTTCGATCGGGCATCGGTCCCGAGCTGGAAAACCGACCGGCGTGATTTCATCAAGGTCGCGACGATGGCGGCCGCATCGGTGGGTCTTCCGTCCGCTCTCGCGTCGAAGGTGGCCCACGCGGCGGGCTCCGGACTCAAACCCTCGGTCATCTGGCTTCACTTCCAAGAGTGTACCGGATGCACCGAATCCTTGCTCCGAACCGCTCATCCCGCGCTGTCCAATCTGATCCTCGACCTCGTTTCGCTCGACTATCACGAGACACTGTTCGCCGCGGCCGGCCATCAAGCCGAGGCGGCTCTCCAGAAGACGATGAAGGAGAAGAGAGGTGAATATGTCTGCGTCGTCGAGGGCGCGATTCCCACCAAAGACGGCGGCGTCTACTGCAAGATCGGAAATCGCACGGCGATCGATCTCCTGACCGAGGTGGGCTCGAACGCGGGGGCCGTGATCGCCATCGGGTCATGCGCGTCGTGGGGCGGCATTCCGTCCGCACCACCCAATCCAACCGGCGCGACGGGGGCCCCTCAAATCCTCGAAGGCTCCGCCGTCGTGTCGATCCCTGGATGCCCCGCCAACCCGTACAACTTCCTGGGTACCGTCCTTCAGTTCGCGACGTTGGGTACGCTCCCCGCTCTGGACGACAAGGGCCGCCCGCTGTTCGCCTACGCCCGGACCATCCACGAGGATTGTCCGCGGAGGCCCCACTTCGACGCCGGTCGGTTTGCCAAGCAGTTCGGGGACGAAGGGCATCGCCAGGGCTGGTGCCTTTACGAACTCGGATGCAAGGGCCCCTCGACCCATGCAAACTGCTCGATCCAGCACTTCGGCGAGGTTCCTGGGGCTTGGCCCATCGGGATCGGGCATCCATGCTTTGGATGCACCGAGCAGAGTCTCGCGTTTCGGGTGCCGCTTCACGATACGGTGACCATCGAACGCCCGACGCCTCCGGACACTTATCCTCCGATCCTCGCCCAGCAGGGTGAGGCCGCCACGCCGGTGGCAACGGGCGTCGCCGGCGTGATCGTCGGCGCTGCCCTCGGAGCCGGACTGGCCGCCTCCGGCAAGCTCGGACCCGCCCAAACCAGAGATACGGAATCTGATCAGCCGTCGAGCCCGACTCGAGGAGGTGAGTCATGACCTCGCGAAGAACCGCTTTGAAAATTCTAGCCGGGGCCGGCGCCACCGCGGTCACCGGCTCGGCACGGGCCGACGGACCCCGGAAGGCCCCCGACGACGCGGTCGGGATGCTCTACGACACCACCCTGTGCATCGGATGCAAGGCTTGTGTCGTCGCATGCCGAGAGGCCAACGGGCTCGAGCCCGATACCTCGAACTCGGAAGGCGGCCTGCATGATAGCCCGATCGACTTGAACGGCCAGACGAAGAACATCATCAAGCTCTTCCGGGATGAGCACGGTCGCGAATCGTACGTGAAGCGGCAATGCATGCATTGCATCGATCCCGCCTGCGAGGCGGCATGTATGATCGGCTCGCTTCAGAAGCGCGCTCACGGCATCGTGACCTGGGATCCCAACCGCTGCATCGGTTGTCGCTACTGCCAGATAGCCTGCCCCTTCAACGTTCCGAAGTTCGAATGGGCTTCGGCGTCACCGAAGATCGTCAAATGCGAGCTGTGCGACCATCTCGTCGCCGAGGGCAAAGAGCCGGCGTGTTGTGAGGTTTGCCCCCGAGACGCAGTGATCTACGGAAAGCGGGATGAACTCCTGGAAGAAGCGAAGAAGCGCATTCGAGACAATCCGGGCCGGTACATCGACCGCGTGTACGGCGAAACCGAGGGCGGCGGCACGCAGGTGTTGTACCTTTCGCACGTTCCGTTCACCGAATTGGGACTCCCGGACCTCTCCGACGACGCGGTACCCAACCTGACGCGCTCGCTCCAGCACGGGATATACAAAGGCTTCATCGCGCCCATCGCGCTGTACGCCGCAGCCGGCGCCATCATGTGGCGAAATCGTAAGAAGGAATCCGAGGAGACGCCATGATGACCAGTACCGCTCATCCGGTACCCACCCCGGTCGGAGGTTCGTCGAAAGGGGTGGGCATCACGGTCCTCACGCTCCTCGCCCTGCTCGGGGTCGCGCTCATCATCTGGCGCTTTGCGGTGGGGCTCGGCCAAGCGACGGGGTTGTCGGACGGCTATCCCTGGGGACTCTGGATCGCGTTCGATGTGGTGACTGGGACAGCGCTGGCGTGCGGCGGCTACGCCATAGGTCTCCTCGTCTACATCATGAACCGTGGCCAATACCACCCGTTGGTCCGTCCGGCCCTGCTCACCAGCGCGCTGGGTTATTCATTGGCGGCGGTCGCCATCACCATCGACGTCGGTCGGCCCTGGATGATTTGGCGCATCCCGCTGTCGGTCGGGAAATGGAATCTCGACTCAGCGCTGTTGGAGGTCGCCCTCTGCGTGATGGCCTACATCGTCGTGCTGTGGATCGAACTGTCTCCTGCGTTCCTGGAACGATGGGCTCGATCCGACAGTCGATGGGGCGCCATGGCCGAGAAGCTCAAGAACGGACTGGAGCGCTTTCTGCTCTGGATCATCGCGCTCGGGGTGATCTTGCCGACGATGCATCAGTCGTCGCTCGGCACCGTCATCACGCTGGCCGGGCCGCGCCTCCATCCGCTGTGGAATACGGGATGGATCCCGCTCCTGTTCCTCCTGTCATGTATCGCCATGGGCTACGCGGTGGTGGTCATGGAATCATCGATTTCTAGCCGATCGTTCGGGCTGGCCCGAGAGGACGACATGCTTTCGAGGCTCGCTCGCCCCGCTGGCTGGTGCCTGCTCGCATTCATCGGCGTCCGCTTCGGTGACATCTTGCTCACCGGGAAGGCGGCGTTTCTGGCCGAGGTGAGCGTTCGAGGGTTCATGTTCTGGCTCGAGAGCATTCTCTTCGTGGCTGCGGCCTGGATGCTGCTCGGAAGCTCCGTCCGTCGGTCGATGGGTGGTCTATTCCGGACCGCAATCTTGGTTGTAGCCGCGGGAGCGCTCTATCGTTTCGATGCGTATCTCGTCGCCTTCCAGCCGGGACCGCAGTGGTCTTACTTCCCGACGGTTCCCGAGATCATGACGACGGTCGGGCTCGTGGCCATCGAGATCTTCATCTACATCTATGTGGTCCGACACTTCCCGATCCTGGCCGGATTGAAGCCGTCGGTGGCCCAACAGAGAAAGAGCGATCAGTCATGAGCAAGCGAATCGTCGTCGATCCGGTCACGCGGATCGAAGGGCATCTCAGAATCGATGTCGAGGTCGATCGAGGGCAAGTCGTCAAGGCGTGGTCATCTGGTCAAATGTGGCGGGGCATCGAGACGATTCTTCTGGGGCGTGATCCCCGCGAAGCTTGGATCTTCACGCAACGCTTCTGCGGAGTGTGTACCACCGTACACGCCATCGCTTCGGTCCGGGCGGTGGAGAACGCGGTCGGGGTCGTCGTTCCGAAGAACGCTCAGTACATCCGCAACCTCATCTTGGCTGCTCACGCGATGCACGACCACATCGTGCACTTCTATCACTTGTCGGCTCTGGACTGGGTCGACGTCGTGAGCGCCCTGGAGGCTGATCCCCGCAAGACCGCCGAGCTGGCTCAGTCCCTGTCGCCGTGGCCCGGAAACTCGCGCCAGGAGTTTGCGGCGGTCAAGGCGAAGCTCCAAAGCTTCGTCGATTCGGGGCAGCTGGGCCCATTCACGAATGGCTACTGGGGACATCCGGCGATGAGGCTGCCGCCGGAGGTGAATCTCTTGGCCGTGTCGCACTACCTCCAGGCGCTGGAATACCAACGAATCGCCAATCAGGTCGTGTCCATGCTGGGCGGCAAGACGCCCAACATTCAGAATCTGGCCGTGGGCGGGGTCGCGAACGCGATCAACCTCGACAATCAGTCCACCCTCAACATGACAAAGCTCTTCATGCTGAAGGATGTACTGGATCAGATGCAGGCATTCATCGAGCAGGTCTATCTCGTGGATGTCGCCGCCATCGGAGCCTTGTATGCCGACTGGCTCGGTCACGGAGCCGGAGTCACCAACTATCTGGCCGCACCCGACCTACCGAGAGACCGCGAAGGCCGTCAATGCGACCTTCCGGGCGGCACCATCATGGGCGGAGACTTGTCGACCTACCGTCCGATCTCCGCGTTCGATGATCCGTATTTCCAAGAGAACGTGACCGAATCCATCGCTCACGCTTGGTACGATGGAGACTGGACCCGGCACCCTTACGAGGAAGAAACGGTCCCGAAATATACGGACTTCCAAGACGAGGGTAAGTATTCTTGGATCAAGGCGCCGCGCTTCGGAGGGAAGCCCATGCAGGTCGGACCGCTGGCCCAGGTCTTGATGGGCTACGCTGCCGATCACGAGCCCACCCGTCGGTGGCTGACCACGGCGGTCCAGAAGGCCGAGTCGGTCGCGAAGACGAAGCTCGATCTCGGTGTGCTGCATTCGACCCTGGGACGGCATCTGGCAAGGGCGGTCCGATGCGCCGTACTGTCCGAGCTCGCGGTCGAGCATTGGGGCCTACTCATCGAGAACATCAAGAATGGCGACACCGACATCTTCGTCGAACCGACCTTCAAAGGCACCCAGAGGGGCTTTGGGATCCACGAGGCACCTCGAGGCCTGCTTTCCCACTTCGTCGTCATCGAGGACGGCAAGATCGCAAACTACCAGGCGGTCGTACCTTCGACGTGGAATGCGGGACCTCGAGATGCCGCGGGCCAGCTCGGACCTTACGAGGCTTCCTTGATCGGCAATCCGGTAGCGGATCCGGAGCAGCCTCTCGAGGTCATTCGGACGGTGCACTCGTTCGACCCCTGTATCGCGTGCGCGGTCCATACGCTGGACGTCGAAGGCCGCGAGATCGCTCGAGTGAAGGCGCTTTGACCGTGACGTCCATGGCGTTCGACTCCATCGGGGTGTTGGGCCTCGGAAACGTCTTGATGGGCGACGACGCTTTCGGGCCGTGGGTGATTTCGTGGCTGCGCGCTCGGTACGTCTTCCCGGACCGGGTTGTGGTCGAGGATCTGGGGACGCCGGGGCTCGACCTCTATCCGCATCTGGTCGCCCATCAGGCCGTGATCCTGGTCGACACGGTGCGCGCTTCGGCCACGCCCGGCACCATCCGCCGGTACGATGACTCCGAGATCCTGCGGCATCCGCCCGGCCCACGCGTCAGTCCCCACGACCCAGGTCTCAAGGAAGCGCTTTCGGCCCTTCGTCTGGCCGGAACAGGACCACGTTCCGTCGTCTTGATAGGCGCGGTCCCCGAGGTCGTCGCCTACGGGGTCGGTCTCACCCGTGCCGTCCAAGACGCCGTACCACGGGCCGCCGACCACGTTCGTCGAGAACTCTTGCTCCTCCAGATCACCGGCATCACGGACCGCCGGGAGCCGGAACCGGTCGAGCCGTGGTGGGAGCAATCGAGAGGCTTCATCGATGAATCGTGAAGTGAAGCTCGGCGTCGTGGGTCGGCCTCGATTCGGGCGGTCGAGGGGGCCCGGGCTGCTTCGGGACCGGCGTCGACTTCGGGATTGGGTCGTCGTCCTCGTGGTGCTCCACAGCTACGGCGTGATGTTCATGCTGCTCTTCCTCCCGCAGACCACCTTGGCGCTCGGTGGCTTCGCTTCGACGGAATCAGTGTTCTTCGTGCGGCAGGGGGGCGTCTTTCATGGCGTCGTGGCGACCGGCTACCTGATGGAATTCCGTCGTTTCCAGACGACGCAGCTGGCGATTTTCGCCAAGGTGGTCGCCACGACGTTTCTCATGATCTCATGGTTCTGGCTGAACGCGGCCCCCATGATCCTCCTGGCTGCCGTCGGCGATGGCATCATGGGCGTCGCTCTGTGGGTCCTCGATCGGCACAGTCGGGAGCTCGGTCGCTGAAAAGAGGGCGCGACTCCGACTGTCGGCGATCCGATCGTACATCTCTTCCACCTGGTCGATACCGAATCGAATGGTGGTCGAAACATGGGGGTGGAAGGACTTGGTATAGGGCTCGCTGGCCGGGTCGTCACGGAATACGGCAAGACACACCCGCTCCAGCTCTTTCAGGGCGCCGATCACCTCCTCGATGCCGAAACCTTGCTCGAAGCGTCGGCGCGCGAGATCGGTGCAGTAGTCCAGGAACAGGGTGCGCTCGCGCGTACGGATGGAATTCAGCAGATGATTCAAGGCCAAGCGGTGATTCCAGGTTTGCTCACGGTGATCGACGCCTTGGTAGGTCGGGAAACGCTCCTGGCCTCGGCCCTGAAGGATGGCTTGGGTCATCCGCTGGCTGATGTCTTCACTATGGCGTTGTAGCAGATCGTGAATGTAGAGATTGGGTCGAATGGTCGGAGTCTGGAGCCGACCGAGATTCCGTCGTTCCCACTCGATCGGATAGGCTTTGTAGTTCTCGACCAGAAACGGAAGCCGATGTCGAATGCCGAGACGAGGTCGAGGTGCCCAACCGAGGCGCTCGCGGGTGAAAGAGGCGTCGGTGGTCATCTTGGCATCGACGTACCGGGCCATCCAAGGGCGTTCGAATGGAAGGTCGCCCACGATCCGGCCGAAGACGTAACGAAGCGCCAAGCCGGGCCAAACCATGAACCTCGGGATGAAGTATGGCCTGGGCGGCGTGTCGAAATACGCGCCGGTGGCCGCTTCGTACAGCTCTAAATGGGATGAGGCCCCATCCGGGCTCGCGATCAAGATCTCACGATTCTCGAGCTCGTCGAACTGAGCGATGACGGTGCGCACGAAGCGAACCGCGTCCCTGATGTGCAGATAAGGGATAGCAGATTGTCCGGCCCCGGCCAGAATCTTGTGATTCCACCGAGTGGAGAGCCAGGTCTGGAGAAATGCGTACAGGGGCTGATACTCGCACCAGTCGGAGTAGATGGCGGCAAAACGGACGATGACCGACCTGAGGCGGTCGTCGTACTCCGCCAGCATCTTCTCTCCTTCCCGTTTGGTGCGCGCGTAGATGTGCTCACCGTCTGGCGGACTATGCTCGTTGAGTGCCTCTCCGAAGCTGGGGAACCGACAGGCTGCCAGTGAGCTCGCGAAGACGAATCGTGGGATTTTGGCTTCGACGGTGGCGTCGAGCGTGTTCCGCAGTCCATCGACGTTGGTGCGGTAATAGGGAACGGGGTCTTCACCTTCGAAGTTGTAGTGGGCCGCCAAGTGAACCAGGAGTTCGGGACGGTCGGGGCCTACCAGCTCTCGAAAGACCGAAAGAAAGCTTTCACGCTCCGCGATGTCCGCCTGGCCCCACTGCACGTTGGGATGGCTCGGAATCTCGCTTTGCTCCTGCGACAACCAATCGATGGCGTAGATCCGGCAATCATCCTTGAGAGCCGCTACCAGCTGGCGGCCGATGAAACCCGAAGCCCCGGTGACGACAATGGATGGAAAGCTCATGGCGAATCAAAGCTCGACAATGGCACGGTCCGCCTCGGTTCGAACCGGCAGTCGTTTGAGCGGTCGCTTCGGAGGCCCGAGCTTGGGGTGACCGTCCTGATCGAATACACCTCCGTGGCAAGTGCATTCGTAGCGATGCCGTTCTTGTTTCCAGTGCACGCGACATCCTTGGTGCGTGCACAACAGCACCGTTGCTCGAATCTCCGCGCCACGCTTTCGAAACTCCACCGGCACGTGGTCACGTACCATGACGCGGCGCTCGCCATCGGACAGACCTCCGAGTTCGAGGACGAGTGCGGAACCTTCGCTTTCGAAGCAAGACACCGCGCCGCCCATCCAGCCCGAAAGTCCTACGAAAGCGACGAAACTCCTTCGAGAACACCGCGACGTCTCGAAACGCACCACGGGATCCTCCTCAGCTCTGACTCGCGAGGCAAGTCGTGGGACCTCCGCACCCGCCCCGGCCCCGCGTTCCACCCCTGAACCAGGGCAGAACGCGAAAGCCTTGCGGCCAAGCCAGTCGCCCATCACGTCGACGAGCCCGGAGTGCGGTCCATTGTTCCTGCTCTGAAACCCGGACCCGCCGAAAGAGCTGCCTACAATCGGGCGGAAACGTGGAGGCCAAACAGGTGACCGAAGGCGTCATAGCTTCCGTTCACGCGTCCGAGAATCACCATCTGGTCGATGTCGTTCGTGCCGAGCCAAAGGAAGCTGTAGTTCCCGCCGAGCGTCCAGCTATCGTTGACGGTGTACTCTACGCCCCCAGCGCCTCGGACCTGCTGATCGGCTGGCAAGTCGACGGTGCGGTCTTCGTCGTCGACCGGAGTGGAGGTGTAGCCGCCACCCAACATGAAGAGCCAGTTCCGCGCCGGCGCAATGTGGACCCCGACGCTTACATTGAAAGTATCCTTGAAGTTCCTCGGGATGGATATGGAGGCTCCGCTCTCTTCGAAAGAGATGATGTTGTAGTCGAACGCGCTCCAATCCGTCCATCCCACGTCCATCATGAGTGCGACGGCTTCGGTAAGCTCGTGATAGGCGGAAAGCGTGAGGCTCATGGGGAGTGTAAAGCTGGTCCCGGTGGTCCGGCCCTCGGTCACGGTCAGGTCCCCGCTCAGTTCGTGATTCACCGCGGACCGAAACCGAAGTCCGAACCGGGTCGTGTCGAGCGGCTCCCACAGGAGCGAGGCCAAGAGACCCACCGTCCAATCGTCCCCGTCGATGGAGAACTCGCTATCCAGGATTGGTCCTCGAAGCTCCTGCTCGAACGTCAGGTATTGAATGCTGACACCGAACCCGGCCGAGAGATGCCGACTGAATCGAACGCCGGCCGAGGGCTCGATGTTCAGGGCAACCAGCTGCGCCCGGGACATGACGGTGCGCCCCACCCAGTCGTCGTCTGGATCCAAGATCAGGCCGGCCGGCGAGCTGATGCTCAAACCCACCGCGGCATGTTCATTGATTGGCGCCGCGATGAACAAGCCGGCGGCCGGAAGGAATCCAACTTGATTCCCACCATCGGACCCGTTGACAGTGCTGTCGGAAGACGAATCGAACTCGAACTGAAAATAGGAAGGCATGAGGCTCACCAGGACTTCGACGTGCTCGAGACGCGTCATGCCGGCCGGATTGAGGAGCGCCGTCTCCGCGTTGCGGGCCTGGGCTGCTGACCCGGCCAGGGCCGTCCCGTTCACCGGGCCCCCATTCTCGGGCAAGTAGAGGCCGCCGGATTGCGCATGGGCCAATGGGGCGCTCAGCATGCTCATCACGGCGACGACCAGGCCGCTCCGAGCTGAAGACATCAAAATGCTGCCGCGTGGCAAAGGGCACCTCATGGCGCGGTCGGCATACCACTTCATCCGACAAAGATCATGAAGGGCGCGAGATGTTTCAGCTCCATCGCCCTCTGCGGAAACACGGCTGAGAATCAGATCCGTCTGCACGTCGGCGCTGCGGAACGCGTCACGAGGACGTCCGTCGGCTCCATCGTGTCGTGCGTTCGTCCTGCACACGTGCTCGCGAAGAGGGTGCATCGCGCAGCCGGCGGCTGACAACTCCCTCAAAGGGATGACGTGGACCAGTCGAAGGCCCTTTCACCGGCTCCACGGGGGAGCCAACCCGTGATGCAGTCGACATGGCCGAAGAACAGTGCTCGATCACACAATAGTTTTCCATGTGATGAATGCCTCTCATCTTAAAGAGGTGAACGACTACATTGACCCGATAATTCGGATTCGAGATGTTTCTCGTCGTAGAGATTCGACACATCAACACATTCGAGGAGAATCGAAATGAGAAGCGTTTCCACAAAATCATTCAAATCTAGTCAATATGGATCGATTGCTCTGCTTCTTTGTTTCATTGGACCCGCCTGCGGAGGAGATGCACTCTCGCCCTTCGGAGCCGGCGGAGAGAACGGGATCGCTGGAGAGCCCTCCAATCGCGTTCGCTTCGCCTATGACTGCAACTTCGGCGGCACGGTCGTTCCGCTCGTGATGGACATCGAAGCAATCGGTGATTCTGGTATCGCGTATGGACCCGGCGTCAATCCAGACATCATTGGTGTGGTGAGTACCGGCGACTTCATTTATTACACATCCGGTTCCTTCGAGTTTCCGGACCGAACGTACTGGTTCGAAGGCGAAAGCATCTTCGCAGAACTGTGGAGCAACATTCCGGGCGATCGGCTCACCGTGGAGTGGAGACAGTGGGAAGGAGGGCTCATCGTGGTGTGGGACTGGTTCGAGCGATTTGGGCCCGCGACCCAATACCCGTGCCAGGTGGTGGCTGCTCGCTATCTGTAGAAGCCGAGCCCTTCAGGACGAAGCTCCGACCGGCCCAGCCCGCAAAGCGCCCAACAAGGTGTCCGTGGAAGGTCTCGAACTCGCCGCCTACCATGGGCTGCAGAGCCTAGATGATTTTGTTTGACTCCTGAGCTCGTCGAACTATGCGATTCAAAAGATGTTGGAGGTCATTCGGTATGAGATCGAGGATCTCCATCGATTCTTCGTCGCGTGGTTCACGGGCGCGATCGAGGACAGTGACCAGGTCTTCGCCGCGCAGTTCTCGAGCCGCTTTGCGCCCGAGTTTCAAATGGTCGCGCCCAGTGGCGCTCGCACGAAGTTGCCGGCCTTGGCGAATGGCTTGCGGAGCGCTCACGGCTCGAACCCGGCGTTTGAGATCGACATCGTGGACGTATCGATGGTGACCGCAAGTGAACGTGTTTTCGTCGCAACGTACATGGAGCGACAGCGAAACGCGAAGAACACCCATCCTCCGGACAATGATCGGTTTTCGACCGCCGTCTTTCGCAAGAACGACGAACGCTTGCTCTGGGTGCATCTTCAAGAGACCGGCTGCAGGCCCTCCGACTGAAACCGAATCCAGGAACCATCCAGGTTGAAACCAGCTCATGGAGTCGGTCCTCGACGATTCTCCTCCTCATAGACCGGGCACTTCTTGCCAGTCTTGGTGGGTGCCCAGTTGAATCCAATGGCTGATCCTTCGTCCGTCGTAACGATAGCGGAGAAAGGCATGAGACTCCGGTCGAGGGATGGCGTGGGCGCGAAAGACTGCGAGGCATGGGAATCCTCCGGGTCGCCGGACGCTCAGGTAGACGAGTCCGCGTGACCCGCGGTCGCGAACGCTCTTGGCCCAGGCCTGGGACGGCCGATAGTCGTCCGGGTCGTGGAGGCGCGGGAACCCATTCCGAATATCGTGAAAAGAGCCATCCAGGTCGGCCGAACGGAGAACGCGCATCTCGAGCTCGGTCCCGGCGGGCTCTCGGGTCCGCTCGAGAAACCGCCCGAAGTGAAACGTGGTCTCGGCCACGGACGTCAGCAGATGTCGGGCCGCATAGTAAACGCCGTAGGTCCCATCGCTGAAACGCGAGGCCCGACCCACGTGGGTGAAGGCGGCCATGACCCAGCTCGCCCCGGGGCCGGAAACGCGCTCCGCCTCCGGAACCCGTGCGATCTCCCCCATGCTCTCCCGAATCCGAGGATTGGTGAGCTCCTCGATCCCGATGAGTTCCTCCCAATCTGCAGGATCGGCGATCCGCTCGAAGATCTCGATGGGGGGATAACGGGTACTGATGATCCGAAAGGCTTCACTCCAGCGGATTCGCCGGACCGGAGAGGCCCTCAACCCGCTCCGCCTCGCACGCCGTCGAGATAGGTCCGCACCTCCGCCAGATCGACGACGCGACCACCCAAAGCATGCGCAAGGGCACTCTTCCCTCCGAAAGCCGCATTTGGCTTTTGCATCCAGGCATCAGCCTGCGCAGCGTCCGGGAAGAGCAGCTGGAGCGCCTTATAGATCCCGAGCACATAGCTGACCCGCTCCAGCGTGTCGTGGGCCAAACTTCCGCCTTCGCCCTTCTTGTAGGCGTAGAACGTCGACCGGCTGGGCTGACCGAGCAAGACCTGGGCTTCGCTGTCGGACACCGACCACGCCTGCATGATGCGAAAGAATGCCTTCTTGGCCGACCGGTGCGCCGACGCGCGGTGAGCTTCCTGCAAACGGGGCATCATCCGAAAAAAGACCAAAATACAAAAAAAGTCCAGATATGTACCCACGATAAACGCGACCCCGTGCCCGCCTAGAACGAGAGCCATCCCTGATCGTCCAAAGAGCGATTTCGTGGTCGGCAAGCCATGCGTGGCACCGGGTCGAGATGAAAGAGTCCGGGCTCGCCCCCGCGGAATGACCCCTATGACCGAGACGTCGGCTCGAAGGCTGGCTTGGTCTCGATCCGACGGCGGTCGAGCTTGGATGTCCGAGGTGCTACGACTCGGGAATGGGCATCAGGTTGACGCATGTCGCGTTGCACGTCCGGGATTTGGACGCTTCGATCGCGTTCTACCGCGACCTTTGCCAGCTCCGGATCGTGCACGAGCGGTCCGATCCCACGACGGGCCGACGCGTCGTTTGGATGGCGGAGGCCGGGCGGGAGCAGGATTTCGTTTTCGTGTTGCTCCCTGGTGGCCCCGACACCGCGGCCCAGCGAGAAGGGGACTACGGGCATCTCGGCTTTGCCACCCCGTCTCGGGAAGCGGTCGATGCTCTGGCCGAGCGCGCCCGACAGGCCGGGACCCTCGCGTGGGCGCCCCGGCAAGAGCCGGAGCCCGTCGGGTACTACTGCGGGGTCCGCGACCCCGATGGCCGCTTCGTGGAATTCAGCTTCGGCCAGCCTTTGGGCCCCGGAGGTTCGCTCGAATAGAAGCCAGGCACTCCGGCCCGCAGCCGGTCCGGAGATCACGCGCTGCGCGGTTCAGGAGATCACGCGCTGAGCGTTCCGGAGAGCACGCACAGCGTGATTCAGGTGCTCACGCTGTGCGGCTCAGGTGTGCAGGCGGTGCGCCGGGCACTGCTACAGGCGATCGGCCGGTCACTCGGTCCGGATGGCGATCTTCTTGGGGCGGGCCTTTTCAGCCTTGGGCAGCTCCAGGCGAAGGACACCGTCCGCGAGATGCGCTTCTATCCGCTCGGTATCGATGGCTTCCGACAGCGTGAACTTCCGCTGGAAGGTCCCGTAATCGTACTCCTGAAAGATGATCCGCTCGGCCGAGCTCGGCGCGGGCTCGGCGGGTCCACTGATGGTCAGAACCCCTTCGTCGAGGTCGACCTTCAAGTCGTCCGCTCGGACTCCGGGCATGTCGGCCACCACCGTGATTCGGGTCTGATCCTCGAAGATATCGACGGCGGGCACGACCAAGCGGCCGGGCCGAGTGGCCTCGGGCGATTCCATGGCTGCGCCCTCGCGCTTCTGCATCGCTGTACTCTGCTCATTGGACATGGCTTGAATCCTCCTCTTCTCCGTACTCAGCTGGTCCGAATCTGAATCTGTCGAGGCTTGGCTTCTTCCGGCTTGGGAAGCACCACCTCCAGGATTCCGTTTCGGAACGATGCGTCGACTCGATCGAAGGCGACGGCGGTCGGGAGCGTGACGCTCCGACTGAACTGGCCTTCTTGACGCTCTCGCCGGTGGTAGCTCACGCCTTCTTCCTCGGGAGCCGTGCGCCTTCCGGACACCGTCAGCGTGCGATTGAGAACATTGATATCTAGGTCGCTCGGCTTCACGCCCGGCAGTTCTGCCCGGACCCGATACGCCTCGTCGTCCTCGGTCACGTTCATGGCCGGAAACAGTCCGGCCTCACCCGGCAATGTGGGTCCGCCACCGAACCGGTCCAGCCATCGCTGCATGTCTCGCCGGAGGACGTCCATCTCGGCGAAGGGATGGCTGAGCGGCAATCGGGCGGGTCCTAGTCTTCCAATCATCATAGCGGTCTTCCTCCTCCGTGATCTCGTGGGGACTGCCTGTCCCCGCCGTCGTACTAGCAACCGGCTGAAAGCCGTCAAATGACGCCCGAGTCGGGTCGGAGAACGAACGGCCTCGCCGGCCCGAAAAGGCCGCGTGATGCTTCCGGCCTCGCCCTTGAGCCCACGTGGATGGCCCGCAACCAAACTTGCCGCGTGACGAAACGATGGCGTTCCCTTCTCGGAATGGGGTTTCAAATGGGATCCTTGAGTCGAGCTCAAACACACCGCAAACTCCGCGGGCGTGGACTTGCGAGAGACGTTTCTGGAGTGGGCGGGCCTGGCTGCCCGGCAGGCGGGGCACGTGGCCCTTCACCTGCAGGGCCGGGTCGAAAACCTCGGAAAGGCCGCCGACGGCACGCCCGAGGCCGAGGCGATGAGCGCCGTCGACCTCGCTACCCAGGAGGTCATTCTCGAGGTCCTTCGCGCTCGACTGCCCCACGTCGCCGTCGATGCGGAAGAAGACACCCTCCTTGCGCGCTCCTCCCCGGCCGAAGAGGTCGGACGCGCGTTGGTCGTCGTGGATTCGGTGGATGGTTCGTTCAACTACCTGAACGGCTCCAACGACTGGGCGGTGATGCTGGGCCTCATCGAAGATGGTCGTTTCACGGCGGCGCATCTCGAATTTCCCACCTCCGCGCGAGCGGTCCGGGCCGCCCGCGGAAAGGGATGCTGGCGCCGCAGTCCCGAAGGCGACTGGAGCCGAGTCGACGGCTTCGGGCCCCTCCCCCAGACGGTGTTGGGTCCCGCTCGACTCGTGGATCATGTTCGTGGGGCGCTCGAAGCGAACGGCTTCCAGATCAGCCCGTCCCGATGTTCAGCCATCGACGCCACCGCCCCGATCCTCGGTCGCGGATGTGGATCCATCGCCTGGGGCGTGGACCGGCGTCACGCGTTGGGCCTGTTCGCATCGCTCGAAGCCGGCGCCCACGTCCTCTTCGGAGGCCAAGAATGGATGGGAGAAGACCCGGCGACCCTCGGAACGCACGGACGCCCCGTCCTGCTGGCGACCCGCCGCCCAGACATCGAGATGTGGCGCTCGGCGCTGCAGCGTTCACCGACCTCTGACTGACGGCCATGGGTCACCCGGGGCCGGACGCCGAAGCGCTGGGAGTCGAGGGCCTGGTTGGGTATGGTCGGATCATGACCACGGTCGCGGTGCTGGGCTTGGGCACGATGGGCCTCGGGATGGCAAAGAACCTGCTGGCCGCTGGGTACGTGGTGCACGGCTTCAATCGCTCCTCCGAACGCGGTGTCCACCTGGAGGAATCCGGCGGGACCTATTTTTCGGATCCGATCGCGGCGATCGAAGGCGCGGACGCAGCCATCGTCTGCTTGGCGAACGACGCCGCGACCGGCGCCGTCGTCTTTGCGCCGAGGCTCCTGTCCGACTCTGCGCCGGGCATGCTCCTCATCGATTCCGGCACCACGAGCCTCGAATTGACCGAGCGCATCGATGCGGCTTGCCAGGCACACGACGTCGAATTTCTCGACGCGCCGATCACCGGCTCCAAACTCGGGGCCGAAGGGGGTCGTTTGACGTTCATGGTTGGAGGCCCCCGAGCTCGGCTCGACCGCGCCGAGCCCTTGTTCGAGGCCATGGGCCGTCACGTCGTGCACGCCGGGACTCGGATCGGAGACGGACAGCGAATCAAATACTGCCTCAACATGAGCCAAGCCATCGTGCTTCAGGGGGTGCTGGAAGGCTACGCGCTGGCCAGCGCTCAAGGGCTGCCCGTCGAAAAGCTGGAGGAAGTCTTCGAAAAGAGTGCAGGAAGAACTGCGATCGGAGCGTTCAAGACGCCCTATTTGCGAGCCAGAGACTTTACGGCCCATTTTCGTCTCGATCTCATGCTCAAGGACCTTCATCTGGCCCTTCGACAGGCACAAGGAGCCGGTCAACCCGTCCCCCTCGGACATGCCATCACCTCGCTGTACGCGCTGGCGTCCCGACGGGGATGGGGCTCGGAAGACTTCTTGGCCGTGGCGAAACTCCTGGAATTCGACGGGTCCGACGAAACCTGACCCCTCTGGTCGAGCTTCGAGAGGAACGCTACGGGGCCCGGGGCTGGAGCGAGACGCGGATGGGAAACCACGTCATGTAGGGCGCTGGTTCAAACTGCGCTGCACTCAGAACCGCCTCTTCCACGCACCGAGCGGCCGGCTCGCCTACTGGGTTGGCGGTCGTGTCGACGTCGGCGATCGCGCCATGCTGGTCGATGGTGACATCGATGACGACGTCCAGCGGCGTCCTCAACTGTCCGCTGCATGCATCGAGCGCCGGTCTCGCCTGCTCGAGCAACCGGGCCCGCTCTCCGCCGCGATCGACACCTCCTTCGAGGGGCTCACCCGAAGTCTCGAGCGAGCGGCTGCTGCATGCGAAGACGTGACCGAGTCCGTCCTGACTCTCGCTCGCACCTTGGACATCGAGATCGTTCCATTCGGTGTGCCCGATGCCGATACCCACGTCTGATTTGAAGTCGTGGATGAAGTGCCCGAAGTTACCGATCTCGTCCGGAAGCAGCTGAACGTCGCAACAATGGGAGCGGCACTCGACCGAGGCGTGTTCTTCTGAAATGTCCATGTACTCCGTCATGCGCTCGAACAGGAAATCCTCCCGGGCTGCAGCCCAGGGCTCGTCCCGCGACTCCGAGGCGAAGCGTTCATCCAGGCCGTCGTCCGACCACTGACGCGGGGGCGCCGGCTCTGCCGGTGGGATCGGCGGGGGCCGAGCGGCCGAGCGCTCGGCCGCCAGCTCGGATCGAAGCCTTTCGATGGTCGCGGCCTGTTCTTCGACCCGGCCTTCGAGTTCCTGTGCAGCCAGATCGGGGGCAGGCTCCAGCAACGAAGGTTGCGTTATCAGCGCCGTGTCACCGGGTCCGAGCTCGCGGTCATCGCTCAGGGCCGCACGCCCCTCGTAAACCGTCACCAATGCGGCGGCGGTCGCAACCGACGCAGCGCCAGCGATGGCCAGAGTAGTTCGATTCAACTCCATCTCTTTCACCTCCACGCGAAAACATGTCCCGAGGGCGCGCACCGCGCCTGCGGGTGTAAACACTTCGAACGGACCTCCGGGGTCTATCCGATAGAAGACGTCTCCGGATGCTTGATTCACGCGCGTCGAGCCGGAAGGGCCCGCCCGCCAAGAAAGACGACTTCCGTTCTCGGCCACCGCGACGGCGCGACCGTCGATGGTCCATGTCGTGCGGCCCTCGGCCACCATCGGCCCCGAGGTCACTGGCGCCCGGTCCGAGACCAGGAACGGAAGCGCCACGGCGCACGCAGCGGCGGCGGCCGTCATCCACGTCCCAAACCGCCGGGTCCGCTTGGTCCGACTGAATCTCTCCCAGGCGCGGTCTTCGATGCTCCGCGGCGCCTGTTCGATGGCCCACGCGTTCAAGGCTTCGTCGTTCAGCGGCGGCTCTTCATGCATCGGTCAGCTCCTTGAGCGCCGCCCGCACGTTCCTGCGGGCTCGAAACAGGCGCGACTTGACCGTTCCGACGCCCACGCCGAGGACGGTCGCGATCTCTTCATAAGGAAGGTCGTGATAATCTCGGAGGAGGAACACGGCTCGATGATCCGGCGCGAGCTCCTGAACCGCCTGGACCAGCGCCCGCTCCAGGCGCCGACGACGGAGCTCGCTCTCCGGGTTGGCCGAATCGAGCAACTCGACCTGCGTCAGAGGAACGAAGTCACGTCGACCGAGTGCGTTGAGGGCGAGTCGGTAGGCGATGGTCAAGATCCAGGTGGACAGCGCGCCGGTCCCATCCGGGTCGAAACGCGGTAGACTCCGAAACACCCTGACGAAGGTCTCCTGCAGGAGATCTTCGGCCAGGGTCCGTCGGTCTCCGAGCATTCGGACCAAGAAGGCAAAAACGTGGCCCTGATAGTGGCGGTAGAGGGCGCGGCAAGCGGATTCCTCGCCGACCTGCGCGCGGCTGAGCAAGGCTCGTTCCAAGCGCGATGGTCCGCGTGGCCCCTCGGCCTTCGCTCGTTTCAGGCGTCTGGCCTCCACTTTCACCCCATGACACAGTCCGGCGGCGGCAAAGTTCCCATCAATCTGAGCCGCGAGGATTCGGGCGGAACGACCAGCCGATGGGCCGACGTTGGCCTCCGGCCGGCGGATGGCGCCTCCGTGCATTGCGCCATCGCCCGGGGGCCGCCAGAAACGAAGCCGACATGTTCATCGTCATGATCGCGTCCGAGTGCACACCGGTCGCCAAAGTCGGCGGTTTGGCCGACGTCGTGTTCGGGTTGAGCCGCGAGCTCGAGACGCGCGGGAACGCGGTGGAGATCATCCTGCCCAAGTACGACCACATGCGCTACGACCATATCTGGGGCTTGTGCCCCTCGTACGAGCACCTACAGGTGCCTTGGTTCAATGGGCACATTTGGTGCACCGTGTGGTTCGGGTTCGTGCACGGACGCAAGTGCTTCTTCATCGATCCACACTCTCAGGATCAATACTTCAACCGGGGTCGGGCCTACGGCTTCGACGACGACGTGCTCAGGTTTGCATTCTTCACCCGGGCTGCCCTCGAGTTCATGCGTCGGGCAGACAAGCGCCCGGATGTGATCCATACCCACGACTGGCAGACCGCTCTCACCGCGCCCTTGCTCTTCGAGATCTACGCACACGCCGGGATGGCCAACCAGCGCGTGTGCCATACCATCCACAACTTCCGCCACCAGGGCGTGACCGGAGAGTACGTGCTTGATGCCACCGGACTCGGCCGTCCGGAGTACTTCTTCGCCGCCGATCGGCTGCGTGATGACAACAACCCCTTCGCGCTCAACCTCACCAAGGGCGCCATCGTGTACTCCAACTTCGTCACCACCGTCTCGCCCCGACATGCATGGGAGGTGCGCACCACCGACCAAGGCTATGGCCTCGGGCACGCGCTCCACCTCCACCACGACAAGTTCGGTGGCGTGCTCAACGGGCTCGACTATGAAGAATGGAACCCCGAGCGGGACCCCCACATCCCAGTCCGCTACTCGGCTCAGAACTTCGACCGCAAGTACCAGAACAAGAAGGCGCTGCGGGAGCGGTTCTGGCTCGCGGACGACTATAAGCCGGTCTTCTGCTACATCGGCCGGCTCGACGCGCAGAAGGGCGTCCACCTCATCCGCCACGGCATCGTCCACGCCTTGGCGCACGGCGCCCAGTTCGTCTTGCTCGGAACCAGTCCGGACCCCGACATCCAGGGCGAATTCGAGGCGGTCAAGGCCTGGTTGAACGACAGTCCCGATTGCCACCTGGAGCTCAGGTTCGACGCGGAGCTCGCGCACTTGATCTACGCCGGTTCGGACATGATGATCCTGCCCAGTGTCTACGAGCCGTGCGGCCTCACGCAGATGATTGCCCTGCGATACGGCACGGTACCCGTCGTCCGCTCGGTCGGTGGTCTGGCCGACAGCGTATTCGATGTCGACTATGCCGACCTTCCCCTCGAAAAGCGGAACGGGTTCGTCTTTTACCAAACCGATAACCTGGCGCTGGAGTCAGCGATGGACCGGGCGATCAAGCTCTGGAACACCGACCCGGCGAAGTTCCGGGAGCTGGCCCTCGCGGGCATGGCCTATGACTACTCGTGGAACGCCCCGGGCAACCACTATCTCAATATCTATGAATACATTCGATACAAGTAGTCCCATGCTGCCCGAATCCGTGAATGGAACCGTCAACCTGTCCGGCTCCGAATCGCTCATCGAAAAGACGCTCGCCGAGTCGCGAGACCGCAGGCTCTACCCAGACGTCGTCGACTTCGGCGGTATCTCCAGCTCTTTCGCCATTGCGCTGCACATGCACCAACCCCTGGTTCCGGCCGGCGGCAGCGACCTTCGCACCGCCGCGGTCATCAGCAACCTTCGTTACATGTTCGAGAATCAGCACATCGGCGACAACCACAACGCGCCGGTTTTCGCCTGGTGCTACAAGCGCATGGGCGAGCTGGTTCCGCAGCTCATCCACGAGGGAAAGCAGCCGCGGGTCATGCTCGACTATTCGGGAACGCTTCTGCTGGGGCTGCGTGAAATGGGGGCTGACGACGTGATCGACACGCTGAAGACCATCACCTGCAACCCGGACTACATGCCCGCGGTGGAATGGCTCGGCACCTCGTGGGGGCATGCGGTGGCGCCGTCGACGCCGGTGCAGGACTTCCGGCTACACGTGCGCGCGTTCCAGCACCACTTCGCGGCGATGTTCGGGCTCGATGCGCTGGCCCGTCTGCGGGGCTTCTCGCCGGCCGAGATGGCGCTCCCCAATCACCCGGAGGTTGCATACGCCTTCGTCCGCACCCTCCGCGACTGCGGATACCAGTGGGTACTGGTGCAGGAGCACTCGGTCGAGCAGCCGGAGGACGGCGAACACCCGCAGCGCAGACACATCCCGCACCGTCTGGTGTGCAGGAACGCGCGCGGCGAGACCGCCAGCATCACAGCCATCATCAAGACCCAGGGCAGTGACTCCAAGCTGGTGGGACAAATGCAGCCGTACTACGAGGCGATGGGGCTGTCGCGCGAACCCCTCGGCGGCCATCGCGTTCCGCCCATCGTCACCCAGATCGCCGACGGAGAGAACGGCGGCGTCATGATGAACGAGTTCCCGCCCAAGTACCTCGAGGTCATACGGGCTTGTTCCGGCAGCTCGACGCCGGCCATGAATGTCAGCGAATATCTCGAGTATCTCGCCGCGGTCGGTGTGTCCGAGGCGGACCTCCCGCGGCTTCAGCCC
The DNA here is from genome assembly GCA_050331295.1 of Myxococcota bacterium. Classification (GTDB taxonomy): domain Bacteria; phylum Myxococcota; class Kuafuiibacteriia; order Kuafuiibacteriales; family Kuafuiibacteriaceae; genus Kuafuiihalomonas. The sequence goes on from JBHJGZ010000005.1 coordinate 201,558, forward strand.
GTTCAGCAAAAGAAGATCTGGGACCGCATCGAGCCGGGAGCCGGGCCCGAGGCCCTGGCGAAGACCATCAAAGCGCTGTCGGCCGAAGACCACCATTTCCACATGGACGGCGGCAGCTGGACCAACGACCTATCCTGGGTGCGCGGCTATGAGGACGTGCTCGGTCCCATGGAGGAGGCGAGTGCCAGGTTTCACGAAAAGCTCGTCTGCGCCAACGTACCGACCGACCATCCGGCCTATCGCAACGCGCTTTACCACCTGCTCATGTCGCAAACCAGCTGCTACCGCTACTGGGGACAGGGCCAGTGGACGGACTACGGCCGAGAGCTGTGCCGCCGCACCTTGGCGATCCTCGAACACGACGTGTAGACAGCCCCCATCCGCGGCCGGGCGCGGAGCCCGCTTAGGCGTCACCGAGTTGATGGGGATTCGGAGCTAATCGGCGCCCGCACCAGCGAGGATCTCCTCGATCTGGGTTTCGAAGTCGGCGTCTGGGAGGGCCGATGCCCCTCCGCCCTGGACCGGACGCAGCACATTGTCGAAGATGAAGTCGGCGATGGCGTTGCCCGCGCGGACCCCTTCGGTGCCGTCGAACCGCCAGTGAACTCCATTGAAGACCCGACTCGCGGCGTTTTCGGCCGCCGCCTGGCTGAGTCGGTCGTAGGACCGCGTGATGACCGGACGGATGCGGCCGAACTGGTCGAGGGTGGCGCCGTTCCACTCATCGGACGTGAACGTGAAGGCGATGTCGTCGCTCTGATAGAAGTTCGCCTGCATCTTCATCGCCGCCGCCCCGAACGTCGCGTGCCCCGATGTATACGCCGGAAACGGCGGACTGAAGTTGGTCTCGCCGGGCAGAGGATTGCTGCGCGAACCGCCCAGTGCTCGCCACGTCGGGTCGGCCTCGGTCGCTGCGTTGCCATCGTCATCGGCTTCGCGGATGCCGCGGATCGGCCGCCAGTACGAGTACGCATATTTCGTGTCCCAAGCGCTGATGCCCGCATCGGCCATCGAAAGATTGATGAGAGCGAACAGGCGAGCGTTCTCGTGGACCGCGTTGTCCTGCTCGGCCGCGATCACCCGGGCGATTTGATTGTACAGGCGGGGCGGCGTTCCGAGGCCGGGGCTGCCGTTGTAGCTCCAGAAGTTGGCGATCACGTAGCTCAGATCGTCGTTGGGCACCTCGTCACCCGTCTCTCCGCCTCGAAACGCGCCGAGGCGCCGCACCTCTTCGAATGCAGTGGCGTATTCGACACTCGGCAGGGGCGGCGGCGGCGGGGCCCGGAAGGGCTCCACGTCGATGACCCCGAAGGGCGGCAAACCTCCGATGTCTGGGCTGATGAAGCTCTGGCCGGGGTTTTCGGGATCGACGTCGCGGTTTCCGGGCTCGCCGGTCGGCGCATAGCTTCCGCCCAGAAACGCGGCATCGCCGCCGCGGGCCGCGAGCATCTGAGCCGCGACCGCTGCGCCGACATCGGCGCCGTCCATATGGCTCTGCGGGTCCGTCGTGCGCTGCATGGTCCGCTCCAGCGCGTCCTCGTACACGGACGCGCCGGCTGGAATCAGGGCCCGGAGCACGTCGTGGGCGGCTTGCGCCGCCGCGGCGTCGGCGGAGGCCCCGGCCGCCGCATCCACCTGCACCAGATAGGGCGTGTAGCGGCGGTCTATCGAGTTGTACGCATCGAACATTGCCCCATGGACCATGGCGAGCACCCGCGCCGACGCGGGTGGCCCTTGGGTCGGAGAGAGCTGATCACCCGGCACGTCCGGTCCGTTGTGATCGAGCACGTTCGCTTCGAGGGCGACCGCGTTCCACTCGAGAATGACGTCCCAGTCCGACCCCTCGCCGTCGTCACTGCATCCTGCAAAGACCATGGCGAGGCATAGAAAACCTGTCGCTCCGTGAACACGTCTCAACATCTCGTTGCTCTGTCTCATACCTTCTCAGAAAGCCCTTGCGGCCATACCACACGGTGGCGCACCGCGCTTCCCTCGGGTCGGCAATCCCGGGTGTCGCGCATCAGCCCGTTATGGCAGGACCGAGCCGATGGCTTTCATGCGTCCAGCCTTCTTCGTTCTGTTCTTGGGCTTTGGGACCGCGTCGGCGGCACCCAACACCGATGGCCCCGCCTCGTTACCCAGCGACCCGTCCGGAATCGTCGAGGTCGAGGCTCGAACGTCTTTTCGAGATACGGTCGATGGGATCCGTCGCGCCATCCGAGAAAAGGGACTCAATCTCTTCACCGAGATCGACCACGCGGCCAATGCCGAGAACGCCGGCCTCGACCTGGGCCCAACCCATCTCTTCATCTTCGGGAATCCGAAGGTCGGCACGAAGCTGATGCAGGCGGCTCGGACGGTGGCGATGGATCTGCCCCAAAAGATCCTCGTCTACGAAGACGCACGCGGCGTTCATGTGGTGTTCAACGCGCCCGAGTGGCTCGGCCAGCGCCACGGCTTCGAATCACCCGCCTTGCCCAAGATCGGAAAGCTTCTCGAAGGCCTCGCCAGCGGGAATCCGAATCCATGAGCGCCGGGTCGCCTTCTTGCGCGGCACCCACCGCACCGCTGACCGAGCGGTTCCGGGTCGGCGTCACGAATCGTGGTCTGGATCCAATCTCAACAGGATCAAGGCCCGACCCTGAACCTCGAGTTCGTCCTCTGGCGCGATGACGGTGGTTTCGTCCCCCCGCTCATCCTCGGTCGTGTCCACCACCACCGACCACTGCGCCGGCGCCTCTTCGGCCGGCAAACGAAACGGCGTCATTTCGTGGGATGCGTTCACCAAGAGCAGAAAAGTGTCGTCGGGCTCCTTCTCCCCCTTGGTCGTGAGGTGCATGAGGCCTGCTTCGCCACTCAATCGAATCCCCAACGCTTGGGCCTTCGGGTCGTCCCAATCACTCTTTTCGAATCGTTCTCCGTCCGGTCGGAGCCAGACCACGTCCTCGACTTCGGTTCCGGGGATGATCTGACCATGAAAGAAACGGCTTCGGTGAAAGACGATGTGTTCACGCCGAAGTGCGATCATTCGGCGCACGAACTCCAGGAGCCATGAGGCTTCTTCCAGCTTCGACCAGTCCACCCAGCTGATGGGAGAGTCCTGACAATATGCATTGTTGTTCCCGCCCTGCGAGCGACCCAGTTCATCGCCGGCCAACAGCATCGGCACCCCCTGGGAACACAACAAAGTGCTGATGAAGTTCCTCATCTGTTGGCGGCGCAGCTTCTCGACCTCGGGATCATCGGTCGGACCCTCGGCTCCACAATTCCAGCTGTTGTTGTTGTCGCTGCCGTCTCGATTGTCCTCTAAATTGGCTTCGTTGTGTTTATCGTTGTAGCTCACGAGATCCCGAAGCGTGAATCCATCGTGCGCTGTCACGAAGTTGATGCTGGACCACGGCCGGCGCCCCCGACGGTCGTAGATGTCGGCGGAGCCCGATAAGCGTCCCGCGAAGGTGCCCAGCTGGCCCCCGTCCCCCTTCCAGAATCTTCTTATGGTGTCTCGGTACTGATCATTCCATTCGGCCCATCCGGGAGGAAAGTTTCCGACCTGGTAGCCGTCCGGACCGGTGTCCCAGGGTTCCGCGATCAGCTTGGTGCCGGCCAAAACCGGGTCTTGGGCCACGGTATCCAGAAAGCCGGCATTCTCGTCGTACGCTCCCCCCACCCGAGCCAGGGTGGTGGTCAAGTCGAAGCGAAAGCCATCGACGCCCATCTCTTGAACCCAATACCTCAGCGAGTCGAGAACCATCCGGAGGACCTGAGGATGCCGGAGCTCCAGCGCGTTACCGGTACCCGTGAAGTCGTTGTAGTACCGCTCCTCTCCTTCCATGAGGTAGTAGTAGGTGGCGTTGTCGATCCCTCGAAAAGAAAGGGTCGGACCAAGATGGTTTCCCTCGGCGGTGTGGTTGTAGACGACGTCGAGGATCACTTCGATCCCTGCATCGTGCATCTGCTGGACGAATGCTTTGAAGTCGCTGATTCCGGCCTTACCGAGATACTCATTGTGGGGAGCAAAGAAGCCGATCGAGTTGTAGCCCCAGAAGTTCTTCAGCCCTCGGTCGACCAGGTGCCGGTCGTGTACGAAGGCGTGCGTGGGAAGAAGCTCGATGGCCGTGATGCCGAGGTTTCGCAGGTGGTCGACGATCGTGGCATGCGACAGACCTCTAAAGGTTCCTCGTTCGGCCTCGGGAATGCTCGGATGCAGCATCGTGAAGCCGCGGACGTGGGCTTCGTAGATGATGGTCTGGTGCCACGGAGTGGGCGGCGCTGGTCGACCCCAGGTAAAGGCGGTGTCGATCACCTCGCACTTGGGCATGAAGGGCGCGCTGTCGCGCTCGTCGTAGGATAGGTCCTCCTCGGGATCTCCGATCCGATAGCCAAACAACGCGTCGTTCCAGGTGATGGCGCCGCTCAACGCTTTTGCGTGGGGATCCAACACCAGCTTGTTGGGATTGAAACGGTGCCCGGACTCCGGCTCGAACGGGCCGTGCACGCGATAGCCATAGAGTTGGCCGGGGCGAACATCGGGCAGATAGCCGTGCCAGACTTCATTGGTGTACTCGGGCAAGCGAATGCGGGCCAGCTCGTGTCCGCCGTTGTCATCGAAGAGACAGAGGTCCACGCGCTCGGCATGGGCGGAAAACAACGCGAAGTTGGTCCCGGAGCCGTCCCAGGTGGCCCCGAAGGGATGCGGCTCTCCGGGCCAGACTCTGTACTCGGCCGTCATCGACCGAGCCTACTGCCGGCGATCGCGTCAAACAGGATGGGAGGGTACGGGAAGCAGGCTTTCGCCACGCGGGCCTTCATGAACGGACTCTAGCAACCTCGGCCTGGTTCTTCATCCGCTGGTCTGCGGTCACGACAGGAAAGAAGGGACACGGGACGCGCCCGTCACCGCAGGCTGTCGCGCCTCGGTATCGGCCGGCGCGCTGGGAGCGAAAAACGTCGCATCGGCCCTGCCCGGACGCCCGACCGCGCCACCGCCCGACCGCGCGACCGCCCGACCGCGCCACCGCCCGACCGCCCGACCGCGCCACCGCCCGACCGCGCCACCGCCCGACCGCGCCACCGCCCGACCGCGCCGCCGCCCGACCGCGCGACCGCCCGCCAGCGAACGCGGCCGACAGCGAGCGCGCTCGACGGCGACAACGCCC
>JBHJGZ010000006.1:0-813157 GCA_050331295.1 Myxococcota bacterium
AGGCGCGCAGGCCGCAAAGCGGCCGTAGACGGGTCGCCGGAATTCCATTCCGGCCGGGACCCGAAGACCCGCAAGCCGAAGGCGCGCAGGCCGCAAAGCGGCCGTAGACGGGTCGCCGGAATTCCATTCCGGCGGGGCCCCGAAGACCCGACGTAGGTCGGGGTGGTCGATGTGCCAGTTTCCGAAGCCGATGGCCTCGTGTACCCTTTTCCCGATCCGTTCCCTCTCATGCTGAGTCCCGCCGTCATTCTCGATCGCGACGACGCTTTTGAGGCGGAGGTCCGACAGGCCCTCGCCAGCTGGGACATCGGCGCGATCCGCAGCGATCGCGACGACTTCTTGGACACGCTGCAACGCATCCGCCCGAGCATCATCTTCGTCGAGGTGGAGGATCCGGATCAGCTCGGGTTCGCGCTGTGCTCGCAAATCCGCACGGTTACGAAATCGACCCCGATCGTGTTGAGCTCCCGGACCCTCACCCGAGAGCGGCTGGAGCTTCATCAAAAGCTGAAGATCCACGCGGACGCCTACCTTCTGAAGCATCGGCTCCATCCGGTTCGACTGCGGGAGGTGATCGGGCGTCTCCTCGGATGCGTGGCGTCACCGGACCCGTCCTCGTCGTTCGGTCAAACGACCGGGGATGCGGTGGTGGCGCCCCGGGCGGTGCCGCCGTGGTCGAAAGCCTCCAGCCCGCAGGTCGACGCCATGTCGGCCCAGCTCGAGCAAGCCGAGGCGATCATCGAGAAACACCGCCGGTCCCGGGCTCGAGCCCTCTTCAAGGCTCGCGCGGAGCGCCGGGAGCGCCGAAAACGCGCCGCCGAGCACAATCGCATCGAAGGCCAGATCGCGAAGGAGGTGGCGCACGTCTATCGAAGCTTGAAGGAGCTCCGAGACGATCTGGATCGGGAGCGCGCACAGAACATCGAAGCCCAACGACGGGCGCAGCAGTTCCAGACCGAAGTCACCGAGCTGCGGCGGGCCCTCAGTAACGCAGCCCGGGTCTCGACCGACCACGATCTGTTCAAGCGATGGTTGGCCAACGAGCGGCACACCCACCGCGTGATCCGGGATATCTTGGAGCGACAGCAGGCGTGGATGCGCGACATCAGCGCCGAGCTCGGGGAGATCGAACACGCGCTTCGCGGCGAGCGACCGGAGAGCGAGCACGCGGTCCGGGCCCGCGCGGCGGAGCTTCTGGCCCAGCTTCGGGGTGATGCAGGCGACGAAGCATCGGCCCCCTCAACCGGTCCATCCCGGACCACGGAGGGCCCACGGCATGTCCGGGGCGATCCGGAGGATGCCGCCCCACTCGAGCTGTCTCCGGCCGCCGGGCGACAGGCGCAGCTCGAGCAGATCGCGCGGGAGCTCGCAGCCCACCGCGGATGGTCCACTCCCGACAGCTCACGGTCGAACCGGTCGAACGGCTCCGTCGATGGCGACCTTCCGGAGCTTCTGGCCCTGGGTGAAGACGACGACTACGAGCAGTTCTGAATCCCGACGAATGTCGTCTGCGCGTTCATCCCCAGGGCGCCTTCGGCCCACATCTCGGCACGAAGCCCCCCAAGGTCTCCCGCCAAAGATTCCCAAATCGAGCGGAGTGAGAGGACACGACTTCAATCCGGCGCCAAGCGACCGATGGGGGTGGACGAGGAGATTTATGGACACCGCTACACCGAAGACCGTGCCGTGGACGCGCGAATCCATCCTGCGCGTCGAAAACGAGATCCTTCAACAGATCATGGCAGCGCGGACTGCCGAGGCCGTCGAGGCGGCCCAGAGCTATTCGCGCTTCCTCCGTCTGTCGGGACTCGATTCCGAGAACTATCCACTCTTTTTGAAAATGCTCGAGATCGAGAACCATTGGGTGCTCGACGAGCTGATCGGCGAGCGCGACCCGTTCCTGTTGCTCTCGACCATTCCCCCGAATCGCTACCTGGTGGCGAAATGCTTCAAGCTTCTCACCCGATGGCGCCCCGGCGGCATCTATCCGAAGACCTTGGCCATCGTCCTGGGCGTTCTGCAGAACGCCTACAGCTCGCCCCGCGACGGCTACCAGATCTTCCAGCTGAAGATTCCGGACGTGGACAACCTGGGCAAGCATCTGGAGAAGGAGCGGGGCCAGAACGAGCCGCGCAACCGGGTGATCCTCGATATCCTGGATCGCATCGCCGCGTTGGAGGGCCTCCGCTGGGACGACAACATGGAAGCGGTGGCGCGTCAGGCGATGAAAATCCGAAGCAACTTCTTCGACAATACAAAAGTCTTGGAGGACTGCATCCCGCAAGTCCTCTTGGTTCGCGGCGACTATCGTCAGGACGAAGTCCGCCCAAAGATGATCTTTCAGGAGTAGCAGATGACCAGCGCCGTACAAAGACTTCCACACCCCGAGATGAGAGCGAGTCTGGTGGAGCCGGAGCAGTGGAGCTCCGAGGCGATCACCGAGATCGAAACCCGTTTGCTTCAGGGCATCTTTGGCTGCCGTTCCACCGAAGCGGTGGAAGCGGCCATCAAGTACGCCAAGTTTTTGAGCAGCGTCGGGATCACGCCGGACAACTATCCGGTGTTTCTCAACATGCTGGAGATCGAAAATCACTTCGTGGTGGACGCGCTGATCGGTGACCGGGACCCGTTCCTGCTCCTGTCTTCGGTTCAGCCGAACGAGTTCATCGTCCGCCGGGTGTTCGCGATGCTGACGCGATGGCACAAGGACGGGATCTACGGGAAGAACATCTCCGTCATCCTGGGGGTGCTCCAGTCCCTGTACAGCTCGCCCCGGGACGGCTACCGCGTCTACCCGCTCCGGATCGCCGACGTGAACGCGCTCGGCAAGCACCTGGACAAGAACAAGGGCCAGGACGAGCCATTGAATCGAGCGATCCTCGAGGTGCTGGAGAAGATCTCGGAGCTGGAGGACGTCCACAACCGCGAGATGGAAGAGGTGGCGATCCATGCTTCGGCGGTGCGCAACGCCTTCTTCGATGATCGAAAGCGCATGGAAGAGGTCATTCCGCCGGTGCTGTTGGTGTCGGCCGGAAACCGCAACGAGATGAAGCCCCGCCGCTCGGTACCGATGTCGGATGCCTACAAGGTCGACTCCAGTCTCCCGGCGCGGGAGCCGACCGAAGCGGCTTCGGCACCCAAGCCGGCAGCCCCCTCGAAGGATGGTCCGTCGAAGGATTCCGCGACCGACCCGAATAAGCCGGCGTCGAGCTGAGTCCCTCCATGTCCGAACGGTCCGCCTCGGTCGACGCGATCCCGTTCATCTTGAGCCGCCGCGAGCTTCGGGTGCTGGTCCGAGCCCTCGCCCGAGGTCGCCGCGGCTTGACGCCCTACCTGCGGGAGGGACGAGAGGAATGGGAGGTCCTGGTTTCGTTGCAGCAGCGATCCGAAGAGGCGCTCCGACACGCCCTCGAAGCGGATGAAGACAGAACCGATTCCTCGACCTGAGGCGACGGCTGCAAATCGGTCGTCCGAGTCCGCGCCCAACGCTCCGCCGCCTACCTTGCTCCGGCCCGCGACCCGAAGCTCCCCAGAGCGGGGGCGGCATGGTCGCCCGACCCTCCGCAAGCGAGGACCGAAGCCCTCCCGGCATTCCATTCTTGATAAGCAAGGGTTGTGGCACGAATGCACGGCCAGTAAGGCTGCGTGCAGGGGCCGTGCTCTCCGCGGCGAGGCGACCGATCCGTGCGACCGTCCATTGAAGCTTCGAGGGTGGAGGACCTCCGGCAGCGTGTGACCAAAGCTGTCACACGTGTCATGCCTCGGTGGCTCGACAGCCGTCGCGACGATCTGGTGCAGGCGTCGATGGTGCGGATCCTGGAAATAATTGAGCGACGCGAGAGGAACGACCGGTTCCCGACGTCTTATCTTCAGAAGGTCGCCCACGCCGTGCTGGTGGATGAGATTCGCAAGTTCCGTCGTCGCCGAGAAGAGGCGCTCACCGAAGAAGCCGAAGCCCGGTACGGGAAGGCCACGGTCGACACCCCGGAGCTGCCGGCTTTGGAGCGACAGGCCCAGGCCCGCGAAGCGGGCGCCGCCATCTCGGCCTGTCTTCGCGCACTGCGCGAAAGCCGCCGGCAGGCCCTGGTCCTCTACCTTCAGGGCTACAGCGTTCCGGAGGCCGCAGGTCACTTGGGATGGACGGTCAAGAAGACGGAAAACCTGGTGTACCGGGGCCTGGGGGACCTGCGGGGCTGCTTGCGTCAGAAAGGAATCGAGCCGTGAGCGAAGAAGAAGTCGAGCGTCTTCGGGCAGCGTTCCTCGCCCATGCGGTCGAGTGCGACCCTCCGGACCTTCCGTCATCCGAAGACGTCTGGACGGCCCTCGACCCGGCCGCGCCAGCCGCCGAACGACGACGGGTCATCGACCAGATGGCCACGAACCCCGGTCTGGTGCTGGTCTGGCAGCTGGCCGATCAACTGCGGGATGACGATGCACGGCGTCACGGCGCGTCGAACCCCGGCGGCGAAGATGCCAGCCCGAACCGCCTCGCCGGCTCGAGGCGCTCCGCAAGCTCGCGTTCGAAGCGGTGGGTCTGGGCGCCCGCTGCCCTCGCCGCGGCCATGGCCGCCGTGTTGGCGGGGACTTGGACGAGCTGGAGCCCCTCGCCCAGCTACCGCTCGTCCCCGCAATATCGGGCTCCCGACGACCAGGTGCTGGAGCTCTCGACCCCGACGTTTCCGTCCGACGAGACCGGCGGGATCGAACTTCGATGGAGCGGTGCACCCCAAGACACGACCTACGACGTGGTGGTGACCACCGAGAGCCTGGAACCGGTCACCGCACGATATCGCATCGCCGAAACGCGTCTGCGCGTGACCGGAGCCCAATTGAGCGAGGTCGAACCTGGGAGCTCGCTCCTTTGGTACGTCACCGCTCATCTGCCCGACGGACAGACGCGGCGATCCGAAACAAAACGCCTTCGCTACGTTCCGCGCTCCAGCTCTAAGGAATAAAAGCAAGCAATCTATCTGAATTCGATTGATGGGACCGGGATACCGTAAGCAGGAGGATGATATGACGACAAAGATTTTCGGAAGTTCGGCTTTCTTTCATCTCAAAGTTGAACAAAATTTAGTTGTAACAGTAGCAACTGTCTCGAAAGACCCCACGGAAAAGACGGCGAAGCTCTGGATCTTCGATGCACTTTCTGATGAAACCTTTTCGGACCCGTCGAACTCAGACAAACGTTTTTCGCATGAGAATCCCGCAGTTTTCAAAATTGAGGCCTCTCAACTAGGAAAGTTCAAAAAAGACACCATCGCAAAAAACATAGACGCATATCTAATCCGACTCCAACTGCTGATCGACGACACAAAGCGAATCGTGGCGAGCTTCGAAGTCCACGACAACCAGGGTTCCACAGAAATTTCGGAGGCCTTTAACCTTGAGCGAATGGACTATGACGAGGAGCTAGAACCGCCGGTCAAGACGGAGTCCGATCCGTCGTCCGGGCCACTACAGCCGCATTCGGCGGGTTCGCCGGGACCTCCGCCCATCATCTGGTGACGAAGCGCGCTCTCCGGAAGTAAGTCCCATGCTTGCTGCATGAGTGCTTCAGCCATCATGACCCTCGCCGGGGTCCTCGCCGCCCAATCCGAGCCCACCGCCGACGACGACGAAGTCTTCTCGGACTGCCTGGAGGCGGTCGAACAGCGCCCCCGAACCTACGAAACTTCGGTTTGCTTCTTCTTGAACGCGCGAGCGCAAGGCCTGTGGACCGAGGCGGCGGGTTACCTGATGGCGCTTCGGCGCCAGGACCCCGACGACCACTGGGCGACCTTGGCGCTCGCTTATGTCGAGCAGTCGAGAAACGGCGAAGACGTCATCAGGCTGTACCGTCAGGCTGCGGACGGGTTTCAAGAGAGACAGAATGCAAAAGGTGAAGTGATCGCTCGGGTGAACCTCTCGGCGTACGCGCTGACCACGGGACGGATCACGACGGCCAAAGAGGCCCTCAACCGAGCAGAATCCGTGGCCCAGCGCTCCCAGGACGCCGAACTCATCCTTCGCACCGAGCTCTCTCGGTTCGAATTCGATCGCCAGACCGGTAAGGGGCTCGAGCGAGCGTATCGCGCCCTTTCCGCCTCGAAGAAGCTCACGGAAGCCCCCTCGCAGGTCCAAGGGGGAGGTCTGCTCGCCTTGGCCAACGGAGCCCGAGCCTTGGGCAAGCCCTTCGAAGCGGTCCGACATCTCCGGAGACTCATCGAACTCCAGGAGGAGTCGAAAGCTCTCCCTCTTCAGCTGGCGCTCGCTCGATACAATCTTGCTGCCGCATTGTCGGAAGGCCATACCGGCTATCCAACGCCCGAGGGTCGAGCCGAGGTCGTGGCGGCGTATCGTCAGGCGCTCGAAGCCAGCATCACGCCAAAGTTGGTCGCGCTCGAGGCCCTCGCGCGGCGAGGGACTGCTTACCTGTTGGCTGAGGACGAGAAGCGAGCGACTGAAGCTGCACGGCACCTGGAGCGATGTCTCGCGGCGGCCCGACACATCGGAGCCCCCCACATTCAAAGTCAGTGCATCGGTACCATGGGTCGACTGCGTGCAGCGGACGATCCGAGGGCGGCGAAAGCTCTCCTTCGGAAGGCCATCGTGATGGCAGCACGGTCAGCCTACCCAAGCGTGCATGTCTTCGCCCTACGAGACCAGAATATCGTTCTCGAGGAACTTGGCGACTGGAGAGACGCACTGGATTCGGGCCTTCGTGCCATTCGACTCGTGGAGAATCTTCGAGATGCTCAGGAAGGCGAGCTCGGACAAATGGGGATCCTCGCACGCTGGGCCGACGACTATTATCGGTTGTCCGGACAGCTCTTGAAGCGGCACACCGAAGAGCAGCCCACCGTGGAGCTCGCCTTCGCCATCACCGAGCGTTTGCGGGCCCGCATCTTGAGTGAACGACTCGAGAAACTCGGTATCTCGTCGGCCGGGCTTTTCTTGGCGCCCGAGGCCAAGCTTCCTTTGAAGATGCCCCTCGATTCGCGGACGTCCACGGTCGCATTTCCCGGTCGAGAACGACTCTCGGACGTCCAAGAAGCGCTTCGAGACAACGAAGCCTTCGTTTCGTTTCAGCTCGGACTCGAAAAGGATCTCTTCCAGGACTTCGGGGGCGGCGCGTGGGCGGTGGTGATTCAGCCAAACGACATTGGCGTACTCCCGGTGCCCGACCGAGTGGCGGCCAGCCAAGTCGTCCCGTCGTGGGTCGGCCTGTTCCCGAGCCGCGGCGACCAGGAGGCCGCACCCGCCACCTCCGCGCATCGCCGATTCTTCGCCGATATCGCCAAGACGCTCGACCCCAGGGTCGAGCACCTCATCGTCGTGCCCGACGGGCCGCTACACGAGCTTCCGTTTTCGGCGCTCCGGTCCGAGGCAGAGGCCGCGCCGCTCGGAGCACGATTCGAGATCTCCTCGGTTCCCTCGGCGGGGATCTGGCTCGGATGGAAGCGCGCCTCCGTCGACGCGCCCGAGCAGGTCTGGGTGCTCGCGGATTCTGGGGCGGGTGGCGCACTTCCCTTTGCGCGCTCCGAGGCGCAGCTCATTCTCGACGCCATCGGCCGCTCCCGAGTCCGCCTCTTCACCGGAGCCGAGGCGAGCCGCACGACCCTGGAAACCGAGGCCATCGATGACGTCGGCATTCTCCACTTCGCGACCCACGCGGTCTTGAACGTGGATCGCCCTGACGAGTCTGCGATCCTGCTCGCCTCCGGACGGGACGACGGCCAGCTGAAGCCGGATCAGATCGCCGCGCTCGACCTCAAGGGTCGGGTGGTGGTGCTTGCCGGTTGCCGGACCGCAACCGGCAAGGTGGCCCGGGGTGAAGGCGTGCTCAGTCTGGCCCGGGCCTTCTTCGAAGCCGGCGCCCAGGTGGTGATCGGAAGCCGCTGGCCGATTCGAGACGACGAGGCGGAAGCCTTCTTCGCGTCCTTTTATCGCCAGCTGGCAGACGGCGCCTCCATCGGAAAGGCGGTCCAGATGTCCCGGAAGGCCTTGTGGCAATCCGGCTATCCGGCCGAAGCGTGGGCCGGATTCGTGGTGCTGGGCGATGGCTCTCTGATCCCCTATCCGGGCGGACTCGAGCCGGTCGGATGGACGCCGCGCGGCGCAACCCTTCTCGCCCTGATCGTGCTCGCTCTCGTCGTGGGTATGGGTGTCGCCCTCGCGCTCAATCGTCGAAGGCGGATAGGTCGGCCATAGGGGACCGGCTCGTGTTGGGCCTCGGCTTCGGCACGCCGATGAGCTCTGCCGCGAGTCGCTCGGTATGGCGGCGGTTTCCGGCTTGAAGGTGATGAACCCTCATGAAACGGCCGTTCTCTGACCAGGCCTCGGCGCGCTCTGTTTCGATGGTGTCCGCATGGAGCAGCACCAGCTCCCGCGGGGTGACCGGTGCGACGGAGGCCGCAAGCTTCTCGAGCTCTCCGGGGGTCTCCAAGGCCGTAGCTTCGGCCAATACGAGCACGCGGTCCGCCTGCCGGATGCAGCGTTCGCTCCACGAGCTCGAATGCCGGTCGGGGATGTAGATCAACGTTTCGTACAACAGCTCGAGCTCGGCCAGCGCCTCCGCCAGCCATCGCCCCAGCGGACTCATGCAGGGAGATGTGGTGGCGTAGGCCGCGGAGTAGCGGGCCTCCACCAGCGACCGAGGCAACAGATTCACGGTCTTCATCCCGTTCAGGCCTTCCGCCAACTTTTCCGCCCACGTCATCGGATCGGGCCCGGCGGGATGGCTCAACACCGCCAGGGATTTGACGGAATCCTGAGGGATCAGGGTCTCGCGTCGATGGTGTTGGTCGACAACCCTTCGGCGGACGTTGAGCACAAAGGTTGGAAACAACGCGCTCCACTCGCCGAAGGTCGCGATGTCGATGCGCGCGAGCTCCGTATCCTCCAATGCGGTGACGGTGGCGGACCTGGGTTCGGGTCGAAGTCCGTTGAGCTTGCCGACCAGGCCCTGCGGTCCAACGGCGACCACGCGGGGACACCGGCGTCGTTGTTCATGGCGCACCTCCAAACGGCCCCGGACCACCAGATACATCGAGTCGCTCGGGTCCCCTTGACGAAACAGCTCTTGCCCACACTCGAGGGAAAGTCGCTCCAGGCCAGCCGCCAACCCAGCGAGATCAGGCGGAGAGAGGGTACCGAACAGCGGACGCAGTGCCTCCACCACCGAGGCCTCGCCCGATGTTGCGGGCTTCGAGGGGGCTTGGGATGGGCCCTCGGGCGCGGCGTGTTCGTCGAGCTCTTCCTGGCGCACATCCAACTCGAGTTCTCCGCCTTCTTGCCTGTCTGTCGCCAGCGTCATGGCATTGCCCCTTTCCTTCGCACTCGACTCGTTCTGCAACCGAACCCGGTTCCGCATCCGAGAGCGCCGCGGTCACCCATCACGACAATCGGCTTTGGCCTTCCCTTTCCCCAGCAGCGTTCAGCCCATTTGAGTTCCTGAAAAGTAGACGTTCTTGGGTTCTCTTCTCCCTCATCGTCTCGGGTCTTTTCTCGCTCGCGGTCGCATTCTCCGGTTCGGCCGCAGCCACCGGTCGGATACGTGGGGTCGAAAGAGGGGGTCCAATCCTGCTCCAGGCCCAGCGTGTTGTCGGAAGTGAAGGCTCGCGTTAGGGACCGGGCATGTCCCGAGGCACTATCGAACCCGGTGAAGCCGCGCCCCTCGGCTCTTCCCTCCTCGCAGACGGCGTGAACTTCAGCGTGTATGCGCCGGAGGCACAGAGGATGGAGCTGGTTCTGTTCGACGCGCCGGACGCACCTCACCCGTCCGAGGTCATTCCGCTGGATGCGAGCAAACATCGAACCTTTCACTACTGGCACGCGTTGGTACCCGGCCTGCGGGCCGGTCAGGTCTATGCGTATCGAGTCGTCTCACGACGCAGCCCTCATCCCGAGCTCGATCCCGCCAAACTGTTGATCGATCCGTACGCAAGGCTCCTGGCGTATCCGTCGGTGTACGATCGGGCGGCAGCTAGCCGGCCCGGCAACAACGAGTCCGAGGCGCTCCGGAGCGTTGTCGTCGATATGGCGACGTACGACTGGGAAGGCGACCAACATCCGCACCGAAGCTTCAGGGATACCATCATTTACGAGATGCACGTGCGTGGCTTCACGATGCATCCGACCTCCGGCGTGTCCCCAGACAGGCGCGGGACCTTCGGCGGTATCATCGACAAGATTCCGTACCTTCAGTCTCTCGGCATCACCGCGGTGGAGCTGATGCCGGTCTTTGCGTTCGACCCCGACGACGCCCCGGCCGGCCGCAAAAACTACTGGGGCTACAGCCCCATCTCCTTCTTCGCACCCCACGCTGCCTATAGCTCTCAGCGCGAGGGGATGGGCCCGATCCACGAGTTCAGGGACATGGTAAAGGCGCTTCACCGCGCGGGCCTCGAAGTGATCCTGGACGTGGTCTACAACCACACCGCGGAGGGGGGAGCCGGAGGCCCCACCTTCGGATACCGAGGCCTCGCCAACGACGCGTACTATATCCTGTCCGAAGGCCTGGACACCAACTATACTGGAACTGGCAATACACTCAATGCAAACCATTCAGTAACTCGTCACATGATCCAGGACTCCCTTCGGTTCTGGGTCCACGACATGCACGTGGACGGCTTTCGTTTCGACCTCGCATCGATTCTCATGCGAGATGAGCAAGGCCACTTGCTTCGCACACCCCACACGCTTTACAGCATCGAAACCGATCCGTACCTGGTCAATGCAAAGTTGATTGCGGAGCCCTGGGATGCTGCGGGGCTCTATCAGGTCGGCTCATTCATCGGAGATCGCTGGCGGGAATGGAACGGGCGGTTTCGGGATGACGTGCGATCGTTCGTACGAAGCGATCCGGGCATGGTCCCGGTCCTGGCCAATCGAGTCCTGGCCAGTCCAGACCTCTACGAAAAGCACAAGCGGACGCCGGAGCAGGCCATCAACTTTGTCACCTGTCACGACGGCTTCACGCTGAATGACCTGGTGAGCTACAACATCAAGCACAACGAAGCGAACGGCGAAGACAACCGAGACGGGCACGACCACAATCTATCGTGGAACCATGGCATCGAAGGTCCGACCGAAGACCCCGCCATCGAGGCGCTGCGCAAAAAGCAGATCAAGAACTTCCTCGGCCTGACCCTGATTTCGGCCGGCGTTCCCATGCTCCTTATGGGCGACGAGGTCCGGCGTACGCAGCACGGAAACAACAACGCCTATTGCCAGGATAACGAATTGAGCTGGTTCGATTGGTCGCTGGTCGAGCGAAACGGCGAGTTTCTTCGGTTCGTCCGCGAACTCACCGCCTGGCGCCACGAATGGCGACTGCCTCGGGACGAGCACATGCTCCTGACCGACATGCTGGAAAGCATCGAGGTCGAGTGGCACGGCATCCGCTTGCTCGAACCCGACTGGTCCTACGCGTCGCGGAGCATCGCCATGACCATTGTCGGCGGCATCTTCCATGCGATCTTCAACGCGTATTGGGAGTCCTTGGACTTCGAGTTGCCGGAGTGCGCCAGCGGGTCGTGGCGTCGGTTCATGGACACCTCCCGCCCTTCACCCCACGACATCTGTCCGTTTCGAGATGCCCTGGACCTGGAGAATCAGGCGACCTATCGGGTGGCGCCCCGCAGCCTTGTCGTTCTGATCTCGTAGACCGCGGTCGTCGTGCCCTGGCCCGGTGTGGTCAGAGGCCCTCGCGAAGCCAGTCCCGGGCATCGCAGGATCGTCTGGTTTCAGATCCACGAACTCCAAATGCTTCACCGGTGCACCTCCGGCCGCCATCCTCTCAGGCCGGCCGAAGGATCAAGAGGAGCTCGGATTCGGACTCGTCATGAGGGACCGCGCCGGGCAGACTCTCGGCATGAGGACCATCACGACTTTGGCTTCGCTCACCATCGTCTCCGGATGGTCCTGCATCGGGTCCGAGCTCGCCGAAGCCCCAATGGACCTCGATGCGTCCTCGTCTTCAGCGGAGACCGCCTTCCCGCCGCCCACGCCACCTCCGGCCTCGGCGACGTCGGAACCGCTGCCCCCGCGCCCACCGCCGGCGCCGCCCGCACCTTCCCCCCCGAGCGCGCGGAACGCAGCAGCCGCATCCAACGCCCCCTCACCGTACGGAGCAGCGGGCTCGCCGCCTTCCGCCCCCGCGCCGACCGCGGAGGACCCGCCCGCGGGTGCAGGAGTCCGCACCTCGGCGGACACGGCGCCCCAAAAACCCCCGGCCGCCGACCTCGACGTGCGGCGCAGCAACCCCTACCGGTTTCCGGTCGGGGGCGCGGTCGACGACGCGCCCCAGCGGATCGAAACGGTGCGGCAATTGATCGACCGGCTCGGTCAAGACGCATTGGCCCACGAGGCTCGAATGACCGGACGCCAACCGGACGTCATGGGCCGCACCGACGTCGATGTCGAAAAGGAGCACGCCACGTACATCACATCTCTCAGGACGAACCATCGGCGGATGCGGCTCTTGATGCACGAGGTTGCAAGGTGTCCAAACGCGTCGCCGGATCGACCCGTGGCCGACGCGTCGGCACCGGTGCAGCAGCTGGCCCGCGAAATCGACCGCTACGCCAGCACAACCCCCACCGCGCGCGAAGCGTCTCGTCACGTCCGGAATCTCCGTCCCCTGATCGTCCGATGGAAGAGCGTCTACGTCGATCCGAGCGACGCTGATGAGGCGTCGAAGCCGGAGTGGCAGGTGCCGCCCCAGGTCAAGCGGAGCTGGTGTACCGCACCGTAGCCACCCGGCCTCCTTCACGATGGTCAGCGAGCCCCGACGCTGTCAGAGACCCGTGGGATCACCAGCAGATCATGCCCGCCCCGCGGCACCTCCACCCGATGCCGGGTCGGCACAAGACGTGGTCCATCCTCCGAACGCTCCACTCGATAGAATTGTACCCATGAGGTGATGGGCTGCTCGGAGCGCTCGTGGTAGGTGACGACCGCCAGCGCTTCGCCTCGGCCATCGAAGACCGCATTCTCTGGAAGCACACCCTCCGCCCGGAGCGGTCCATCCACCGTCTCCAGCCGACCAGATACCGGATCGAACTGCACTAGCGAGAGGGAGTGCGCGGTCCTGCGCCCAAACAATGCGTACGGCAGCCCAAAAGGAAGATACGTTCGCTCCATGTTGACGACCGCCAAGAGCTCGCCAGACGGATCCATGGCAAAGCTTTCCGGACTGAGCGAGACGGAAGCTTTGGACACCACCTCGTGCTTCCCCAGGGCATCGAAGCGCACGCAAGCGATGGCGCCCGGTCCATTGAATACAGCATCCAGATTCTTCGGACCCCATCCAGTGTCGGCCACGAGGAACATCTGGCCATCCTTGGACCACTCCCCCATCGAGATCCACCGGCCCGCCTCCACCGCGTCTCCGACCGGCTTGACGCCGGCCGGTCGACCGTTGCTTTCGAAAACCACCTCGAAGAAGCCGACATGGGTGTTGCCCAGATTGAGCGCGATATAGCGGCCCGTCGGATCGATCGACGCATAGAGTGGTCCCAGGTCGGATGCGCGCCGACGAAACTCCGTGGTGTCGACGGATGCAAGAGTTGGTGCCCCGGCCGGCAGACCGTCCTCCAACCTCACCAGAGCAAGACCGCCTCCCTCGTCCTCCACCGGAGCGACCAACCAGCCTCCGTCGGGTGCCACGTCCACCGACTTCGGATTGCGTCCAATGGCCATCGTCGCGGTCGACGCCCACGTCCCTCTTCCAGCGGTCTGGAACACCTCGAGGCGCAGTCCCTCGGGGAGCGATGTGTAGGCGCTTTGGACCTTTTCGACATCGTCCGGCACTTCCCCGCGGACCTCGATCACGTACACGAAGCGGCCATCGGCGGATGCGGCCATGGATCCGGGCCAACCCACCACGGAGTTGGACGCGGGAACCGAACGAGTTTCTCGGGGGCCCGAATTCGGTTCGATGACCGTGAGCGCATCGCGAAGGCCCGAGACTTGCCGGAGTTTCCCGTCGGCGTACGCGAAGCCCGCCATGTCCGCGTCGGAGAGCACCAGCAGATGTTCCCGTGAGAAGCCGTCAAACGCAGGAATCGAGTCCCGGTCCACCAGGGAGGGCGCCGATGAACAAGCCACGGCCAGGAGTCCGGAGGCGATGGCGACCGACGTCGACGGACGCAAGCCCACAGGTGGACTTGCGCTGGTCCCGCATCGAGAACGGGACGCGCCAATCCGTCCTCCCGATGGCGCTAATGAAGCAGGGAGTGCGAATGAACCCGGCGGTGCGAACGAAATCGTCTTGTGCTGCACGACGGAAAGGTAGGGACCGGCGGCTCGGAGGGCGATTCGCATTGCCGACCCTGCGCCCAACCCGCCAAAGGCCGGCAGAGACGCGGTTTCGAGGACTTTCACGCCAGGAGGTCACCCCCTCACGGGTCGGACCTTCGCGTTCAACGATGCTCGGGGAGCACCGGCTGAACGGCTCGGCTCTCCACGAAAGCCCGGGCCAGATCGAAAACCACCTGCTCCACATCCTCAGCCGGGGCGTCGGGTGAAGCATCGACGATCAGCGCTGCCACCGCCCCTTCCACCGCCCCGATGAGGACCTGCGCCGTCGACTTGGCGTCCTTCACCTCGAGGTCCGGAAACCGAGCAAGCAGCGTTTCAATGGAGTCGTGCACCCGGCCTCGGGTTGCCTTCGCCAACGCCTGGGAGGAGTGCTGGCCCATCAGAGGGCGGAGGGCTCGGGCCACTTCTGCGAGGTCCTGCTTCGCGCGAACGAAGGTTGTGGTGACCGATTGAAGGCCTTCTCGGTAGGGGCTTCCGGAAGCGCAGCGAGCCGCCTCGACCACTTTGTGGCTCAGCGTCTCCAGGTAGCGTGCGATCAAGGCCGCGACCAGAGCCTGCTTGTTCGGAAAGTATTGATAGAGAGACCCGATGGAAACGCCAGCCACTTCCGCGACCCGCACCGTCGTCAAGTACTCGATGCCCTCTCGCTGCAGAACGCGAAGGGTGGCCTCGATGATGGCGTGGGTGAGGACTCGAGAACGCTCCTGTCGAGGCTCTTTTCGCAGCCGCTCCGGCCCGTTCAGGTGACTCAGCTCAGATGCGAATGGAAGCCCTGGCGACCGGTTCCTAGCATCCATGCACCATGCCTTCATTCAAAACGACCGACGTCGCCCCAAAATCTGAACCGATGGCCGAGGACCACGTCCGGTGGGGAATCCTTCTCGCCGCTGGCCTCGTCCTTGTGATCGCTTCTCCCGCGAGCGCTCGCGCGACCGAGGAAGCGACCTCGGGGCCTGCTTCGACGCGACCCATTCGTCTGGTCCTGCAGATCAGCGCCCTCGACCCGCTCCCTCTGATAGGTGATCCCTCCCTTCAGGTTCTGCTTGGTGCCGAGTACGTGCCGTGGCGCCTTCAGGCACTGGTCCGGGCCAGCCTGCCTCGGCGACTCAACGACGTGGCGGCATCCTCGGTGTTCGAAAACGGAAACGACTTTCGGGTCGAGTGGGGAGGTGAAACTTCTTTCGTGGCGCGGTGGCGCCCCTTCGCCACGCTCGGCCTCGACGTGCAGGGAGGTCTCGGTTTCGAGCGCTTCGAGCTTTTTCCGGAGGACGCGCCCGCCACCGCAGAAGTGGTGGAGACCGGATTCGCTTTGGCCGGCGTGGGCTATACCGTGGGCCTATGGGGTCCGTTTCACGCGAGGGCTGGGGGATCGTTCGTCTTCTTGTTCGGAGGCGATCCGCCGGAGACCGTAGGCGACATTCCGACCGATCTGGAGTTTGGATTCTTCTCTCCGGAGTTCCTGTTGGGGGCCGCATTTTGAATCCACGACGAGGTTCAGCCCTATGTGGGGACACGCACGCCGTTGACCTTCGGGTGGACGCTGCGTGACGGCCCCGAAATGACGGCGACCCGCATCCCTCGCCTCGTGCTCTTCGTGCTCACGAGCTGGACACATCCGATGGCCGTCGAAGCCGCACCCGGCCGCACGCCGAGTCGAGGCGCGGTCGGGGAGCCGGCGCCCTGGTTCCTCGCCGCGACCCAGAATCCGGAACGCTGCGGGATCTCTCGAGTGGATCTCGGGCGATGGGTCGGGGACCGCGCGGAAGCCAGGCGTCCGGTGGCCTTGAGCTTCGCCGCTTCCGACTGTCGACCGTGCTGGCGGGAGCTGGCGGCCCTTCGAGATCGAGCGGCCCAGCTCGAGGCCCTCGGGGCCGCATTGGTGGTGGTGGTGATGGACGTGACCGCGGAAGGACAGGCGCGCATGCTGGAGGGGCTGAACGCCATGAACCTCTCGTTTCCGGTGATCTTCGATGCACCGGGACTTCCTCTCGCCCGAAGCTATGGCGTCTCGTCACTGCCGCACCTCGTGGTGGTTGCCCGGGACGGGACCATTCAATGGACCCGTGAAGGATATCGAGGCGAGGAGAGTCTGGACGCGCTGTGGACGGCGCTCGAAGGAGGACGCTTCGTCAACGCGCCCTGACGGCGGAGCTCGAGCTCTCTTTCCCGGTTGGCTTCAAGCGTCGTCGGGCGCAACCCGTCGCGCGCGAAAGCCTTCGGTCATCTCTTCGCGGAACCCATCCGAAGTCGAGAACACCACGTACGCTTCCAGGTCATGGGCCCGGGCGAGCTCGAGGGCCCGCTCGGGTCCCACCACCATCAACGCCGTCGCCCACGCGTCGGCGAGGGCGCACCGCTCATGCAGGATGCTGACCAAAGCCAACGGGTGACGCACCGGCTTCCCGGTCTCGGGGTCCAGCGTGTGTACGTACCGGACCCCGTCGAGCTCATAGCTGTTTCGGTAGTTGCCCGACGTGGCCAAGGCCCCGCCGTCGACCTGGACCACGGCGCGTACGTTTCGGACGCCGCGCACCGGCTCTTCGATGCCAAGGCGCCACGACTGACCGAGGCGATTGGTCCCCAGGGCCCGGACCTCGCCTCCGATCTCCACCAGGTAGTCTCGGACGCCCGCCGTCTCCAGGATCTCAGCCAGCCGATCCACGGCGTAGCCCTTGGCAATGGCGGACAAGTCGATGGCGAGCTCCGGATGCCGCTTCGTGAGGGCCGGTGGGCGGTCGCGAACCTGAAGCTTGGAATGGCCGACCCGAGCCTTCAGGGTTTCGAGATCTTCGGGAGACGGAACGCGCTCGGGGCGACCCGAGGGTCCAAACCCCCACGCATCCACCAGGGGTCCCACGGTGATGTCGAAAGCGCCGTTGCTGAGGGCGGAGACCTCGAGTCCATCTTTGACCACCTGGGCGAAGGCGGGCGAGACGGGAAACGGGTCGGTGCCTCGATAGCGATTGAACGCGGAGATCTCGGAGTCCGGATCCCACGTGGACATCTGGCGATTGATGGTTTCCAGCTCGTCTCCAAAGGCAGCGTGGATGGCGGACGCTCGGCTCGATGGGAGCGCCTCCGCCAACGTTACGCGGTACGTGGTTCCCATCGTTTGCCCCTGAAACGTGGTGACGGAAGTGGGAGCCTCGCTCAGCCCCAGCCATGCGATATAGCCGGTGACGACGATGAGGGCACCCAGCAGCAAGGGCCAGATGAGCAGGGTCGATTGCCGGTTCGAAGACGCGTCTTCAACCATCGGAAGGACGGCCTAACAAGGCCCTCCGGGGACTGCAACGGGAAGCGGCCACCTCAGTACAGCAGCTCGATCCACCGTTTTCCCGCCTCCAGCTCCGCCCGCCGTCTTTGCCATTTCTCGGGCGACTCGGCGATGGATTCGAAGACTTTGTCCAGCTGATCTCGGATGGCCTCCTGGCCGGCCAGATAGACGTACGTCTTGTGGTCGAGCAGCATGTTCCAGATTTCTTGGCCCCGTTCGGTGATCGCACCGTCCCACGCGATGGGATCTTCCCAATGAGGCCGCGCGCTCAAGGCTTTGAACGCCTGAAACGTGTCGCGGTCGTAGTACTCCGCGAAGTCATCTCGCTCATCGTTCATGTAGAACAACTCGAGGCCGCTCTTGCCGCCGTAGAAGAGGCGAACCGCTCCGTCGAAGTCGGGACGCCTCTGATAGAGCATCTTCACGTAGGCTCGAAATGGCGCGATCCCGGTTCCCATGCCGATCAGGATGAGATTGGCATCGTTCTCGTCGGGTAGCCGGAAGGGCGTCCCGTAGGGACCCGTCACGGACAGCTCTTCGCCCGGGTCGAGACTGCACAAGAAGTTCGAAGCTCGCCCTTGGTAGCGTTCTCCACTGTAGTCGTCGATGTAGCTCACCCGCTTGACCGCAAACTTCAGCCGCTGAGCGCCACTCTCCGTCTTCGTCGGAACATCTGAAACGCTGTACAGACGCAGGTGTTCTTTCGTTCCGAACTCCGCATCCCCCGGCGCCAAGACCCCGATGCTTTGCCCGACCGAGAAGTCCGGTGCACCCTCCACCTCGAGGACGATCTCACGCACCTCGTCCGGCGCGTTGGGCGTCATCAGGTGGGAAGAGAGTACGCGAGCCTTATACCGTTGGGTTGTGTCTAAATCCTGCAGTCGCATTCTACCTATTCTCCTGGCCGACTTCGCGAGCCTTTAGCGAGACTCGACCCTCTTCTTCGCTGGCGATGTCCTCTCGGCTGCAAGGTGCCACACAGCCGCAACGCCCACAACCACGCCGGTGCTCGAGCACGTCGAGAACGTTCTCCCCCGTCGACCCCGGAAAGAACACCTGGCGCCACAACTGTTGAACCAATGCCCAGAACGCCATGAGTGCCGCAATGCCCAACGCAGCGATCAAGTATGACTTCAGCATCCGCTCATCCTCCCAGCCCGGCAAAGCCCATGAACGTGACCGAAAGGAGACCGGCGATCACCAACGTCAATGCGGTCCCGCGAACGACGTCCGGCAGAGATGCAAGCTCCAGGCGTTCCCGTACCCCCGCGAGGAGGATGAGGGCCAAACTGAAGCCCGCGCCGGCGCCCAAGGCGTAGACGATGGATTGGACGAACCCATAACCTTTGTTGGTCTGGAAGAGGGCAAGTCCGAGAATCGCGCAGTTGGTGGTGATCAGGGGAAGGAAGATGCCGAGCGCACGAAACAGGCCTGGACTCGTCTTCTTGATGAACATCTCCACCAGCTGGACCGTGGACGCGATGACCGCGATGAAAGAGATGAGCCGCAAAAACGGCGCATCAATCCAAAGCAGGAAGGCGTTGAGCCCGTAGGCACACACCGAGCTCACCAGCATGACGAACGTGACCGCCCCTCCCATGCGCGTGGCGGTCTCGACCTTCCCAGATACGCCGAGAAACGGACAGATCCCGAGAAAGTAGGCCAGGACGAAGTTATTCACCAAGCACGCGTTGATGAAGATGGACCAGAGAGGTTCCTCGTTCACGCTGCACCTCCACTGGCCAGGGCTTCGGATCCGCTCGTCTTCCGAGCTTTCAAGAGATTGAAGAGAAGAAGCCAGCCGGCCAAAGTGAAGAAACCTCCGCTCGGAAGGATCATGATGACCCACGGCTGAAAGCTCTCGGGAAAGACGCTGATCCCGAAGAAGGAGCCGCTACCCAAGATCTCCCGCACCGCTCCGAGACAGAACAGCGCGAACGTGAAGCCTACGCCCATGCCGGCCCCATCCAGCACCGCTCGACCGATGGAGTTCTTCGACGCGAACGACTCCGCCCGTCCGAGGATCAAACAGTTGACGACGATCAGCGAAATGAAGGCGCCGAGGGCCTTGTGCAGGTCCAGACTGATGGCTTGGATCAGATAGTCGACGACCGTCACGAATGTCGCGATGATCAGGATGTAGGTCGCGATTCGAACTTGTTTCGGAATGAATGATCTCAGGGTCGAGACCACCGTGTTCGACATGATGAGGACGAAGGCGGTGGCAAGTCCCATCGAGAGCGCATTCAGCGCCGTATTGGAAACCGCCAAGACCGGACACATGCCCAACACCTGGACGAAAACCGGGTTCTCGCGCCAAAGGCCCTTTGCGAATTCGTCGTAGCTCGTGACGGTCGCTTCACTCATGGTTGAGCCTCTCCAGCCCCTGTCTTTTCGAAGTCTGCTTGGCGCTCTTCGAGCACCGGGATCCACTGGCGGCTGCTCGCTCGGAGCATGTCTGCGATGGCGACGGACGAGATGGTCGCACCGGTGATGCCATCGATCTGCCAAGGCTCCGTCTTCTCCCCGCTCTTCACCGCCACGATCGGGTTCTTCACGGAGCCTTCGGCCAGCGACACGTCCAGGGCCTCGAAGTTGGCCAGGAAGTCCGGATCCTTCTCGATCTTGTCTCCGAGACCCGGCGTCTCTTTGCTTTCCAGCACCTGCATCCCGACGATGGCATCGCGCTCGAACGAGTAACCGTAGAGAACCGTGATGACGTCAGCGTAGCCCATTCCGCGCGCCTCCACCGCGACCCCCACGAGGGACTCATCCTCGTCATAACCGGCATAGACCAGCATGCCCTCGTCCTTGGATTCGGTCTGCGGTTCAAAAGCGCCGCTCTCCTTCTGGACGAAAGTCTCGGAAGATTCCGCCTCCGGAATCACCGTGAAGACGGCGCGCTGCAGCGCCTCGGCTCGATTCTTGGCGATGATCGGGCGGGTCACCTCGAAGACCGTCACGATCAGGAGGCCGCAGAACATCCCTACCCCAACCAGTGCTCGGTACATGTGAAGCGTATTTCCGGTCGGGGCGGTGGCGACATCGATGGTCATGCCGACGCCTTCGTCGCGCCGTACACGCGGGGCTGGATGAGGCTGTCGATCTGAGGAACGAACGCGTTCGCCAGAAGGATCGCGTACATCACGCCTTCGGGCATTCCGCCCCAGATCCGGATCACGACCGTCAGCGCCCCGATCAAAACACCGTGCAAAACGGTCCCACGGTTCGTCATGGGAGAGCCCACCATGTCGGTGGCCATGAACATCGCTCCCAGCATCAGGCCGCCGGAGAACAACATGAACCACGGCGGTGGGTACGCGGCCGGATCGAACCAATAGAGAAGCCCGCTGAAGACGAATACGGTGCCCAGGATCGCGGCGGGAATCCGCCAATTCATCATGTTTCGGGCGATGAGATAGAGCCCCCCGAGGAGGATCAACACCGAGCTGGTCTCGCCCGTGGATCCGCTGGTGAGACCAAAAACCAGCTCGTTGGTGGCGGCGAGCTCTTGGTCGAACTTCCAGGCCGAGAGCGGGGTCGCACCGCTGAGCCCGTCATAGACGGGCTGGGTGAACGGGATGGCCAGGACAGATGATGTGACCGACGCGAACCGGTCCGGATGGAAGGCCTGGTGCCAGGTCGTCATCGCGACCGGAAAGGCGGCTTGCAACACGGCCCGTCCGACCAGAGCCGGGTTGAACGGATTGTGCCCTAGGCCGCCGAACAGAAACTTTCCGAGCCCCACCGCGATGAAGCCTCCAGCGATGGTCATCCAAACCGGCAGGCCGGGCGGAAGGGTGAGTCCGTACAAGAGACCGGTGATGGCCACCGACCAGTCGCCCAAAGTCGACGACTGGTTGGACCAGCGGCACAGGACGTACTCGGCCAACAGACAGGATCCGGTCCCGGCCGCCAGCGTGATCAGGCCGGCCCAACCGAACGCGTAGATCGCGAACAGACTGGCCGGGAGGAGCGCCAACACGACGCTCCGCATGATCTCTTCCACGCTCACGCCCTGGGTGATGTGGGGCGAGGTTTGAATCTCCAGGGTCTTGGCGAATGAGGTCATGATGCCGCTGCCTTGGCCGCTTTCCGAACCATCGACTTCGAGACGCGAAAGTGCTGAACCAACGGAATGTGAGACGGACATACGAACGAACAGGAGCCGCATTCGAAGCAATCCATCAGATGGTACTCGTCCGCCATTCGCTGATACGCCTCGTTCTTGGCCAGCAATCCGAGCTCCGAAGGGTTCAGGAACATCGGGCACGCGTCCACACATCGACCGCATCGGATGCAGGGCTGGACAGCCGGCCGTCGGACCGTGCCGGTCTCGTGTTCCGTGAAAGCCACCACCCCAGAGGTGCCTTTGACCACCGGGATGTCCAAACTCGATGCGGCTGGCCCCATCATCGGTCCGCCCATGAACACGCGCGATACGTTCGGGCGGGCTCGTACCTCCTCCATGATGAAGCGAAGCGGGGTACCGATCGGAATGCGATAGTTGCCAATCTTTTCAATACCCGGACCGGTGATGGTGATGACCCGTTCTTGAATCCCTCGTCCATGGGGCAAGAGACGTCCGATCTCGGCGGTGGTGGCCACGTTGATGCACAGAGCCCCGACATCCAGGGGCAAGCCCCGCGATGGGACCTGTCGGCCGAGCAGCGCCGTCACCAGCATCTTCTCGGCTCCTTGTGGATATTTGACCGGTAGGACCTCGACCGTCGCCGGAAGGTCCTCCGGCATGTTCTCCCGTAGCGACTGAGCGGCATCCAGCTTGTTCGCTTCGATGGCGATGATGGCTCGGTCAGCTCCGCTCACCTGGAGCACGTAGCGTATTCCTTCGAAGATATCGCTCTGCTGCTCGAGCATCACCCGGTGGTCGGTGGTCAAATACGGCTCGCATTCGACGCCGTTGATGATGGCGGTATCCACCAGCTTGTTGTCCGGAACCTTGAGCTTCACATGGGTGGGAAAGGCCGCGCCGCCGAGGCCCACGATGCCGGCTGCCTGAATGGCTTCCACAATCGCCTCCCGGGACGCGGTCGGCGGAGTCGGTTCGCCCTCCAAAACCTCCTGTGAAGAACTCGGCAATGGCTCCAGATAGACTCCCAGGACCATTCGCCCCGTGATGCTCGGCATCAGGCCGATCTTTCGCACGATACCGGAAGCCGGAGCGTGCATGGCCACGGACATGAAGCCATCCGGCTTTCCCAAGATCTGCCCTCGGACCACCTCTTGGCCCTCCCGAACCATGGGGAGGGCCGGCTTGCCGAGATGCTGCACCAGGGGAATCTGGAGCATCGGAGCGAAGGGAAACTGGCGGATGGCCAGTTTCCGAGTCGCTTCTTTCGACTCCGGCGGATGGACGCCGTGGCCGAATGTCTTGCCTCGAAGGAAGGTCAACATGTCCAAAGCCTAGATCAGTTGTATTTCTTGGCGCGAGCGATCCACTTCTCGACGTCTTTTTCGCTCCGATCCTTCGGCAAACCGGGATGGATGACTTGGGCGGTGCACTTCTCGGCTGCCTTGACGAGGTCGCGATACGGACCAGCGAGCGCATCCTGAATGAACGCCTTCTTTTGGGCGTTATACTTGAACATGCTCGGGTTGATGTTGATGCACTCGTCGCAAGACGTACAGTCGTCCGTGTCGATCCACGGCGCCATGTAGCCGTCCTCCCCCGCCGAGGGAGCCGGCTGAGCCGTGCCGCCCCCGTTCGAGGCCGGGGCGCCGTTGGTGGCCGGCACACTCACATCCGGAATCTGAATTGCCGCCGTTCCCCCGCCTTGAACCCACTGCATGAGCCCGGCTGCGATCTTCCCGACCACATCCTGGCGGACCTTCGACTCGACATCTTCGGGCGGAGCCTCGTCGGGCTTTTGCACCCCGGCGATCGCCCGGAGCATGATCCAAAAGTCCCTCCGCTCTTCGCAGGATTGGACCATGACCGAGCTGACCAGAAGCCGCGCGAGATGCTGCTTCTTGTCGACAGTCCAGACGTACGGGAACTTCCCTTCCCGCTCGTCCTCGTCCATGTCCAAGAACTCGGCGATGGGAACCATGCTCTCGTTCCAGGTATCCGGTGGCGCCTTCCGGAAGTGCTTTCGGAATCTCGCCTCCGTCAGCGCGAAATCGGCGAAGGTCATGGGAAGCTCCATGCTCTTCTCCCGACTTCCCTCCTTGTACTTCAAGGTATAGGTCGGCCAATCCGAATTAATCTGCGGATTGCCGTCCAGGTCGAAGCACTCGGCAGGAGTCTTGCCCTTGTCCGGGTGGTATCGGAACAGCGGATAGGCTCGGGACTCCACCGCCAACTTGGCCTGCGCCCGACTCATGTCATCGCCGATTCCGTGCTCCGGCTGGCACGATGAGTACAGGTTGAAGAGGGCAGGCCGTCTCGCCTTCAGTCCTTCGATGAAGCCCTCGATCATGTGGTTCGGTTGAGCGATGGTGCTCTGGAGGACGTAGGTCGTCCGATGGGCCATTCCGATGAGACCGATCTCTTTTCGGGGCTCTTCCTTGCCCTGGATCGCCTTCCCGAATTGGGCCATGTCCGAAACCTGCCCGATGAAACCGGACGTACACGCCTGACCTCCGGTGTTCGAATAGACCTGAGTGTCTACCACCACCACCTTGATGGGCTTGCCCGAGGCCATGGCGCGCGACAGGTTCTGAAAACCGATGTCGTACATGGCGCCGTCGCCGCCGATGGCAACCACCGGTGGGCACAGCTCCCATTCTTCGTCGGTGAATCGATGCCAGTTGAAGTATCGGAAGAACTCGTCGTGCTCAGTCGGGTTGTACTTCTCTGAAAGCTCCAGCTCGGCTTGACGGACCGCCTTGAAGCCTTCCGCCATCTTCGCCATGTGCCCTTCGAAGATCCCGAGAGCGATGGACGGGGTGTCCTGGAACAGGTGGTTGGTCCACGGGAAGGGATACGGATTGAAGGGATAGGTGCTGCCCCAGACCGATGTACATCCGGTGGCGTTGATGATCCCCAGGCTCTTTCGACCGGTCCCGGTGGTGCCCTTGGTGTAGCGCCAGTGAAGCTTCTTCAACTTGGCCAGGATCTGGGACACCCTCCGGA
The DNA here is from genome assembly GCA_050331295.1 of Myxococcota bacterium. Lineage (GTDB taxonomy): Bacteria > Myxococcota > Kuafuiibacteriia > Kuafuiibacteriales > Kuafuiibacteriaceae > Kuafuiihalomonas. Next base: position 24,681 of record JBHJGZ010000006.1, read on the forward strand.
GCCATTCTTGGTCGATGGGCTCTCCTCGGTGCCCCTCCAGCTTCTCGGCCAAGGACGACAGCGTGACGTCGCTCTTGGAAAGGTCACTGACGACCTTGGACATGGCGTCCGCATCGCCGACGTCGATTCCCTTCATCAGCTTGAGCTGAATGTGCTGCTCGGTCCGCTTGATGAGATCTTCGATGTAGGCCAGGTGCCTTTGCACCCGCGGCCTCATCAAGGATTCCACGGTGGCGGTGAACAGGTGAATGGCCGTCTTTTCGGAGCATCCGAGGCAGGCGCCGTCTCCGCTGGCAAAGGCTTGATAGACCTCTTTGTCCAGCAGGATGGTCTCCAGGGCACCGACTCCTTCCTCGAGGTCGTCCACTCGGAAGTACTTTCGGCTGGTGTTGGGCAGGTCCTGCCAGAAGTCCCAATGGTCCCGCAGCTTTTGAATCGAGTCCTTGGTCTGCATCACCGGCCGAAGCGCGTCGTCGTTGCACACCTCCACGCACTCCATACAGCCCTTGCAGGTGTAGGGATTGATGGTGATGCTCACGAGCCCCCCCGAGCCCGGCTCCTTCTTCTCGAGGTTGGTGAAGTAGGGTCGAGAGAGGGCGAACTGGAACCCGTTCATCTCCTCGCGGAACTTGCCCAGCTCCGATTCGAGGGCCGTCTTGTCGGTCCCCTGCAGATCCGTCGACTGAATGGTGGCCGCGATGGCGTCTTCCATCATGTCGGTCACGGAATCCGTCTCGGCGGACTCACTGAAGATCTTGCGAAGATTCTTCTCCACCGTGCGAACCGCCTTCGGGAGGTGCTGAACGGCTTGGCCTCGACGCTTCACCCGATTCACGACGGTATCCATGACCTGCGAGACTTCGCTCACCAGACCTGGAATCGCGGTGTCCGGGCACACCGTATAGCAATCGCCGCATGCGGTGCAGTTTTCCGAGATCCATTCGGGGTGCTGGAATCGAATTCCCGTCATGTCCCGGAAGACCGAGGAGACCGCTGGCATGATGCCGAGGCCGATGAACGGGTCGGTGATATTGTCGTTGCCCATGCCTCGGGCATAGAACGTTCCGGTCTGCTCCCAGAATCGATGCACGTCGGTCATCGGTGCCTCGCTGACCGGGATGTGTTTCAGCATGAACGGGACCTCGGGAGCCCCGTTCGTCTTCGCTCCGTTCTTGGGCTGCGTCACGGACTGCGCCGGCACTTCGAACACGTTGTCGAAGCCCCGCTTGATGACCCGCATGTTGTCCTCCACCACGCGAGCGCCCTTGGAGCCGAACTTGCTCTGAATCTGGTCCCGCATGGCCTTCAGCAGCTGCTCTTCGGAAAGGTTTTTCTCCCGCATCACCGGAGACATCTTGAAGAACGAGCCCTGGAACGCGATGCCCTGCATCCTGAGTTGCAAGTCTGAGTCCGTCGCCTCCTCGCGGGCGATCTTGAAGGCATCGATGGCGTACAGCCGTATCTTCTTGTCGATGATCTGCTGTTGATACTTGGCCGGGATCGAAGACCACACCCCCGCCGCATCCGTCGCATCGCTTTGGATGATGAACGTTCCGCCTTCCTTCAACCCGGCCAGCGCGTTGGTGTGTGAGAACACGTTCGGGTCAGGGGAGAGGACGACGTCGACGTAGAAGTACTCGCAGTTGATCTTGATGGGCTCCGGTGCCGCGGACAGATAGTAGGTGGTCGGCTGACCCTTCTTTTCCGAACCGTACTTTGGATTCGCTTTGATGTGATATCCAAGGAGGTCGAACAAGGTCATGGCCAGGTTCTTGCCGGTGGTAATGGCGCCCCAGCCGCCTACGGAGTGAAACCGGACCGTGATCGCGCCCTTGGGCATCAGGTTCGGATTCTCGGAGCCACGAACCGCCAGCTTCTTCACGTCGGGGTAGGCATCCTGGATGTTCTGCTGATGGATCGCCTGCTTGGGGGTGATGGCCTGGTCTCGAATGAAGTCGACGGAGAGATAGAAGAGCTTCTTCTTGTCCCCGGTGGGAAGCATGTTTTCGACCGCGCCGATCAATCCCTCGGGCTGAAGGTCTCGGCTCCCCATACCAAAGGAGCCGGAATACAGAGCGGGTGCGTCGTTGCTGCCGTAGATCTGGAGCTTCGGATAGGGCACGACACCTTTCTCGCGACCGTTCTCGAGACTCTTGCTGATGGTCGCCCGGACTTCCCGCATCAAGGGAAGATCCACCGCCAACGGCTGGTCCAGCCGCTCGAGAATCGTGACCGCCTTCTTCCCTTTCAAGACCTGGCTCAGCCGGTCGGCCGGGAACGGCCGAAACATGCTGACGTTGACGACCCCGACCTTGATCTTGCGGGTCTCCCGCAAGTAGTCGGCCACGACTTCGGCGCTTGGGATGACACTTCCCTGACCGAGGATCAGGTATTCGGCGTCCTCCGCGCGATAGGTCTTCACCCGGTCGTAGCTGCGGCCGGTCAGCGCGCGGAACTCTTCGAATGCGCGGGCCGAGAGTTCCTCGATATGGTCGAAGAAGAACGGCCGCTGTGCCGCGACACTTTGCATGTAGCTATCTTGGTTTTGGACCAAGCCCGCCATCACCGGGTTGTCGACGTCCCAAAGCTCGGGGATCCGACGCCGGGTGTCGCCGTAGATGATGCGCTGCGCCGGGGTGGGCGTCACGATGACGTCGTCGGGCCGTCCCAGGTATTCGGCGATGAGTTCCCGCTCCGGAATCATCAGCGATTCGATCAGGTGCGTGGTGAGAAATCCATCCTGCGCCACGACGCCAGGATTCAGGGCTAGTTCGGCGATCCGGTGGGCGATGATGTTGAAGTCCGCTGCTTCCTGCGCGTTCTTGGCGAAGAGCTGGAAGAATCCAGTGTCGTCGATGCAGTGATAGTCGTCGTGCCCCGCGTGCACGTTGAGCGTCGCCTTGGTCATGGCACGCGCTCCGATGTTCAACACGTAGGTCAATCGCTTTCCGACCGCGGCATACAGCGACTCGTGCATGTACGCGATGCCTTGTCCGGACGAGAAGTTCGCCGCCCGAAGCCCGGTCATGGAAAGACCGGCGGTCACACCGGCCGCAGCATGCTCACCTTCCGGCTCGATGAAGATCAGCGGCCGTTCCGAGATATTCAAGTGTCCCTTTGCCGCCTCTTCGGCCCAATACTCGCCCATCTGCGTGGAGGGCGTGATGGGGTAGGCGCCGGCTGCATCCGTCGACTCGCGCTCACACATGATGACCGCCGTGTTGCCGTCCATCGCGGCTCGAACGCCTGGATACTTGACTGTGTTCTGTTCCTTCATCATGCCCATTTTTTCTTGCTCTCTTCGCTTACCAAATCTCATCAGGTCGGCGCCTCCGGGCGCACGCCTTGTCGAATGATCTTCTTCGCCGCAGCGCCTCTCGTGGCGACTGCCTCGTCCTGAAACCAAACGATCGCCCCGGTGGGGCATCGATCGATCGCTTCCTTCTTCTGCGGCCGACTGTAGTTTATGACCGGCAGGTTTCCTTGCATGGTCACCGATTCCGGCGCATCCATCGCGCACCGCCCGCAAGCGGTGCACGCCACTTCGCAATCCTCGATGAGCTCGTCTCCCTTCTCGAGCGACTTGCACTGGACCCAAAGACGGTGGCTCAAAGGCTGAATGGAGAAGAGGTCTTTGGGGCAGACCTCGACGCAATCCTCACAGGCCGTACACCGATCGACGTCTACGACCGGGAGCTCGTGCTTGTTCATCGAGATGGCGTCGAAATCGCAGACTTGCTCACAATCGCCGAGGCCGAGACATCCCCAGAAACACCCTTTTCCGCCACCGGCGACCTGCGCCGCAGCGCGGCAGGACGCCATGCCCCGATAGAACGCGTGGTTGCGGGCCACATTGGTTCCACCCGCACACGCCAACCGCGCCACACGCTTTTCTTCCACACCGACCGCCACGCCGAGGAACATGGCGATTTGCGACCGCCCCTCTTCGGAGCTGACCGTACACTTTCCAGGAGACACCTCTCCCCCCACCAAGGCCTCCGCGAAGGGCCGACAGCCCGGGTAGCCACACGCACCGCAGTTTGCGTGGGGAAGGAGGTCCTCGACGACGTCGATTCGAGGGTCCTCCTGAACATACAGCTTGCGGTTGGCCAGTACGAGGAGCGATGCCAGGAGGAACGTCAATGCGCCCAACGAGCCGACAGCGGTCAATACAACCATGGAGCAGAGCGTCCTTGACGTCGCCGGCAGCAATCGACGTGCCAGGGTCGTAGCGAAACCTGGCCTGAGCAGGTGGAAGCGCGAATCCTGCGATTCGAGCATGCTGGAGGTGGTACGGAACCTGCGCTCCTCGCCGAACCCCTCTGGACGTACTGCGTTGAGGTAACTTGACGTCCGAGATCCGTAACGAATGGCCGCAAAGAGCCCGGGACGAAAACGCCGGAACGCGGTTGGACCAGAACGCCGAGCCGCGGACGCGGCGTCCCGAACAGACCTGGAATCGATTCACCGGTTCGGCGAAGTAGGACGAGAAGTCGGGCTGACGGTAGACGACCCCGGCTCGGAGCGTCGACGAAGGAGGGTTTCGGCGAATCGCAAGAGGGCCGAAGCGAGGCGGAACCGCGTTCGAGCCGGGTCCCAGCAGCGGAAAAAGCTCAGGCGAGGAAGCCCGGGAGGTCGTCGAATGAACGCCCAACGGGTGACCATCTCGTGCGGATTCTTCTTGAAAGATCTTCTCCTCGAGGCGCCTTCCCGACCTCACTGAGGGCCTTACAAAGCTCGCGGCTACGCCTCCCATCTTCTTGCTCTCCCGACACCCGATAGGGTTCCAGAAACCGATCCACTCTCCGAAAGGGCTCGGGCCACGACGTCGGGCGCCGAACACCGAGCCGTTCGGAGGACCAGGCCGTCATCCTCCAGCACCGGTCGGTGCCTCGAGATACCGAGCTTGATGGAGAAGAACATCCGTTCCATCCGTAGGCGTCTCCGTGGGCGTCTCCGTCGGGGTCTCCGTGGGCGTCTCCGTGGGCGTCTGGTTGGGCGCAAAGCGCCCGCTGTGGTCATGAAGACCGGTCGTCCGGAATCGTGATGGCTCAGAAGGCCTTCCCGCTTGACCGCTAGAACCCCGCTTTGCGCCTCTCGCGGCGTGGCAATCCGCATCTGGTCGGCTCGGCTCTACGACGGGCTGGACGCTGCGTGGAACAGTTCGGCCTCCCGCAGGGGGACCTCTCATCTGTTGTTGGTGCTCCTGGTCTTCGGACTGGTCCTGGTCGAGCTCGAACGACGGGACCTGCTGCCGGCCCTGGTCGAGGTGCCGACCAATCACTTCGTGGTGGTCGAGTGGGTGGTCGACCTCCTCCTCCTCTTCGAGCTCATTGATCTCGTCCTCGGCCTTGCTTCGTCGGTGGCCAGTGCCGTGGCCAAGCAGCTGGAGATCTTTGCGCTCATCCTGCTGCGGAAGTCTTTTGAAGAGCTCAGACACTTCGAGGAACCCATCGACCTGAGCGCGCTTCCGAATGTTCTGACCTTTGCAGAAAACGTTCTCCCGATCTGGCAAATGGCTGCGGACGCGTTGGGAGCCCTATCGCTCTTCGGGGCGCTGATCCTCTACCAACGGCTTCAGCATCATCGACGCATCACGGAGACGGAATCGGAGCTCGAACGGTTCGTCATGGCCAAGAAGGTGGTCTCGGTCCTCCTCTTGGGTGTCGTCGGAACGCTCCTGGTTCAGGGCGTGGTGGCGTCGGTCCTTCATGGAGAAGCGTTCGATGTCTACCCCGACATCTTCACGGCGTTCATCTTCTTCGACATCGCGGTTGTTCTGATCTCCTTGAGATACTCACAGAAGTTCCCGGTCGTCTTCCGCAACTTCGGTTTCACGGTGGTCACCGTATTCTTGCGGTTGGCCATCACCGCCAATCCGATAGAACGAGCCGCGATGGGCATGGCCGTGGGCCTCTACGCGGTGGCGGTGGCCTATCTGTACAATCTCGCCACCAACCAGGACGCAGGCGAGCCGTGACGGCTCCCCCGTACGCGAGTCGTGACGGCTCCCCCGCACGCATCCAGGCGTCGATTGAGGGCCCGATCCACCGCCGGAGGAACCGGAGTTCAGTTCATCTCTCGGCTCTCTTCGTTCAGGTCGATGCGGGCTTCGTAGCCTCGATTTTGGCGGACACGACGCAGTTCTCCGCCCCCGTACCAGGGAGCCAATCGCGGATGAAACTTCGGCTCTCCTCCTCGAGGGTCACGCGAATGTCTTCGAAACCCGCGGCAGTCAGAAGGCGTTCGATGGTCTTCACCTCGACCGCGCCCGAAATGCACCCCGTCAAGGCCGCTTGGTCGGCTCGGAGCGCTTCGGGCAGCGGCGCCGTCGCCACGATGTCGGAAATGGACATCCGACCTCCTGCCTTCAAGACGCGGAAAGCGTCTTCAAACACGGCTCGCTTGTCCGGACTCAGGTTGATGACGCAGTTGGACAGAATGACGTCCACGCTGGCATCGGCCACCGGAAGATGTTCGATCTCGCCCAGCCGAAACTCGACGTTGCGGGCGCCGAGCTCGGCTGCGCCGGCCCGCGCCTTCGACACCATGTCGGGCGTCATGTCCACGCCGATGACCCGACCGGTCGGCCCCACGCGCCGAGCGGCCAGGAAACAGTCGAAGCCCCCTCCGGCGCCGAGGTCCAGCACGGTTTCGCCTTCACGCAGAGCGGCCAAGACATGAGGGTTGCCGCAGCCCAGTCCCATATTGGCGCCCTCCGGCACCGAAGCCAGATCCTCCGCCGAATAGCCGAACGCCAAGCTCTTGTCGGCTCCGCCCGTGCAGCACCCTGGAGCGCAGCTGGAGGTGGTGCCGCGGGCAACATCCTCGTACTGAGCCCGTACGGTCGACCGGACTTCAGTGGCCCGCATTTCGTCACTCCCGTGTTCGGCCATCGCCGGCGGAGCTCAGGCGGATTCAGCGGCGGAGTCAACCAAAGCCGCCCTCACCCAGGGCGCGGCTTGCGTTCCGGGTTCACCCAGTCAACAGATGCCGGGTGTTGAACGGCAGGCACGTCTGTGTGGCAGGCGGGACCAGTGGAATCAATCTCGGGATCGCGGAGGGCTTCGCTCGAGCGGGAGCATCGCTTTCGGTGTTCAGCCGTTCTCGAGACAAAGTAGACGCGGCGATCGAGAGAATTCAGGCCGCCGGCGTCACCTGTGCTGGGGGAACCGCGGACGTGCGCGACCCCGAAGCGGTGCAGAACGTCATCGAGGAACTGGTGAAGGCCCAGGGTCCCATCGACGTGCTCGTGAGCGGGGCGGCCGGAAACTTTCCGGCCCCGGCGCTGGGCATGTCGCCCAATGGATTTGGCTCGGTCGTGGGAATCGATCTGAACGGAACGTTTCATGTTCTTCGGGCTGCCTTCGACCATCTCCGTAAACCCGGTGCCTCCATCATCAACGTTTCGGCCCCCCAGGCCTTCATGCCGATGGCGTTTCAGAGTCATGTCTGCGCCGCGAAGGCCGGCGTCGACATGCTCACCCGGACGCTGGCGATGGAGTGGGGCCCGGCCGGGGTGCGGGTGAACAGCCTGGTGCCAGGACCGATCGAGCACACCGAAGGCATGAAGCGCCTCATGGCCGACCCATCCAAACTCGACAAACTCAAGGCCACCGTTCCGCTCCAGCGTCTGGGCCAGGTGGAGGACTGCGCCGACGTGGCGTTGTTTCTCGCTTCCGACGCCGCTCGTTTCGTTACGGGTGCGGTGGTCCCGGTGGATGGAGGCTGGTCCTTGGGCGGTGCCCATGTGGCCATGTCCCTCATGATGCAAGCCTAGGTGCCATCCGGCTCTGTCCAACCGACACTGGCGAGGAGAGATGAGCGCCGGATTCTCGAACGCATGGGTCACGTACACCCGCCTTCACCGCCTGCCCATCGTCGCCGCGGGGCTGGCGTGCGTCCTCCTCGGTGTGTTCACGGCGCTGGAGCCCATCTGGTTCTTTGGCTCGCTTCGCCGTCTCTTGGGGCTTCAGTTCGTAGCCCTCGCGGTCCTGACCTTCGGGCCCTGGATGTTGGGCCGTGCCCACCAGGGCGTTCGAGTGCATGGTGGCTTGCCGGTCCTGACGCAGGCCGTGGTGTCTGCAACCCTCGGGGCCGCCTTTCTCACCCCCGAGCCTCTGTCCGGCCGGGTCCTCGCCACGTTGGTGTGGACTGGACTCGTGCTCGACGGGGCCGTTCAGCTGCTCCTTTGGTTTCGACAGCCAAAGGGTTTCAGTCGCGTGGGCTTGCTGGCCAGTGCCTTGGTCACGCTGGGCGTGGCCATCTGGGCGGCCTCGGCGGCGCGCGACGCCTTTTGGGAGTGGATCGGTCCGCTGGTGGGACTCAAGCTCATCCTGTTCGGACTGGCGCTCCTCGGAATGGCATGGGCCGCGTTACGGCTCGACCATCCTGCGGTTTACGGTTCGGCCCCATTTCGCTTGAGTGGAGAGCCCAAACTCGGTGAGGCGTACGCGGTCTACATCGGGAACGCGTTTCACCTCGGGCTCTACGCCGGTCAGGGCGACGTGGTCGACTACCGAAACGACAACAAGGTTCACCTCTGTGCCTGGGACGAGTTTCTTCTGGGTCGGCGCCCGGTCCGTTGGGAGTATCCGGACTTGCCCGCCGAATCTCCGGAACGCGTGGCGGCGTTCGCCCGTGAACAAGTGGATTCGACCCATCCATACGATCTGATGACATGGAACTGTGAACACTTCGTGATCTGGTGCAAGAGCTTGGGCCGCACCTCGCGGTCCCGCTTCGCGCAGATGGGTCTCGCCGTGTCGCTGTTCGGAAAGTATCCGGTCCTCGGCTCGGTGGTCGAAGTGCACACCCGGTTTCTCGGCTGGATCGCATATCTGTTGGGCGGTCGTGCCGGGAGGCGGCTGTCCCTCTTTTTCCGCGCGTTGGGGGCGCTGCTGGCGATGTGGCTCGTCAGCGCCCGCCGAAAGATCGATCGTACCGCCTGACCCTCGTGCCGTCGTCGAGCCCTCGCTCGTTTCGCCTCGACGATCCCCAACGAACCGGGTGGCCCGAGCTGAGCTTCGAGGATGAAGAAGTGTTCGATGAAGGTGATGGGCCTTCCGGATCGGCCCTCAAAGCAGGATCGCCGTTCAGGAGAAGGGCTTGCCTTCACCGAGATCCTCGACCGCGCGTTCCAGGTTCTTGCGGTTCACGTCGTCCGGCGCCTGAGCCAAGGCCTTCTTGGCGTGCCGAAGGGCCCGCTCATAGTCTCCGACCGCAGAGTAGCCGCGGGCCAGGCCGACGTGGACCGGCCAGGCATCTCGATGCTTCTTGGCGTTTCGTTTGAAGACCTCGAGGGCGCGCTCGTTCTCCCCTCGCGCGAGCAATGAGCGTCCGTAGACATGGATCGAAAGAGGCGTGGCCGTCGGATGATCGAGCGCCTTCGACTCAGTGGCGCGCGCTTCCTCTGTCAGTCCATTGGCATCCTGAAGACTCGCGAGGGTCGAGAGGTTGTTGAAGTTCTCTTGCCCGAAGAAAGGAGAGTTGACCGCTGTCTGTGCCCACTTCAAGCCTTCATCGAGGGCGATCTGGTTCGTTAAGGTAAATTGCGCCGCCTGGCGCAGGTTCGTGGCATTGAAGCCGACCGGACCGGTCAGCTCCTCCCGCATGGCCGCGACGTAGAGTTCATTGACGTTCGGCACCGAGACCTTCACCGGCACCTCGAGTTCCTCCCATCGAAGGGCGAACGTGGCACCATCGGGCTTCCGATCGATGAACTCATAGGTCAGCCACTCGTGAAAGGACGTCTTTCGGGGTTCGACCGTGACCCGTAGGGCGTCCTGCTCCGGATCGTAGAAATAGCTGCCCCAGGCCTTGGTATCCTTGGAGAAGATCACCGTCCACTCGGTTTCTCCCGGAACCATGTGCAGCCCGTACTCTCCGGCCGGAAGCTTTTCCCCCTCGACCATCACGTCATGGGTGGTGGTCAAGACCGTGTTCTCGTTGGCGCCCGCTCGCCAGGGGCACGTCTCCCCGCAGGTACCGAAACTCTGCTTGGTGAAGCCGTAAGGAACCAGCCCACCCCAGATCTTTCCTCGACGGTCTTCGCCGTTGGGTCCGATCACGTCGGGACTCGAGTACTCGATGGTGACCCGCACCAGTCCAATCCCTTGGGTCACCGAGGCCTTCTGATTGCCACCAGATGGGGGCGCGGTGAGGCCTTGTGCCTCCGCCCGGGACCCCGCGAACATGCACATGCTTACGCAAAGCGTCGTCGACCAGTGCTTCATGTGAAGCCTATCCCACTCGTTTTCGATCGAGACAAGCGCGAGGATCTTCCGTCGATCATCGGAGCGACACATCGCCGCCAAAACCACGTTCCTTCTCCTTTGAATACATGCATGGAGCGCAGAGCCTTCGGGCCGTAGGGCTCAGCTCTGGCCTTGGGCAACGAGGCCGCGGCCCCGTCGGCGGATGAGCGATCCGCGCCACCTCCTCGATTCTCGGTCCGCGCACTCTCAAATTTCCGTTCCGAGCCAAGTTCGACTCGAGTCAATCGGGCTTGGTACGAACTGTGCTCGAGAGTGCCCTCCATGTGGCCCGAGTCCCTTTCTCTTGCCCAGGCGGACCCTCAGCCGCGGTGCGCGCGGCCGGCAGCGCTCCTTCTCGTCGGACTGATGGCCGCGTGCGGCGATCCGTCGAGTGCCGATGGTGATGCCCCCCAGCCGGAATGGTTGTCCACGGTCCGCGATGCCGACGCACCGCTGCCGCAACGAATCGCTTCCGCGCTGGAGGGCATTCAACTCGATCCGTGCGCCCACGATCCAGACTCGCCCTGCGCCATGAAATCGTTTGGGCTCGGACTCGAGCACGTCGACCCGGATCTCGACCCCGAGGAGCGAATCCTGATCATCGACGAGCTCGTCCCGAGCATCGACATGTTGCGGAACCGGCATCGCATTCTCGGGGTCTTCGCGGTCGACCCCGATGCCCAGATCGAATCTCTGCACGCCCAGTGGGAACTCCCGAAGACCTTCGGGGACATCGTGACAGCATTCGCGTCGTTCCCGTCATATTCGGCCGGAGAACTCGAAGCGCTTCGTGCCCCTCTCGCCGATGCGTTCGCGGCCAGGGTGCCCACCGTCGGAAGTCACGGCCTCGCGGTCCATTGGATCCTGACCGACCGAGTCCCAGATCGCGGCGTTCTCTTTCTGGGATACGACAATCTGTCATTCCACCGAGCTTTGCCGGAAGTGGTCTGCCAGATCGGTCCAGGCCACGACGGCGTCAACCTCTCACGGCTTCGACAGCATGCCGAAGACGCGGCGCAATCCCTCCTGCGTCTGGTAGAGGCATACCGAGTGAGCGTCATCAACGCGAGCTGGGGTTTCACGTTGGAATCCGTCCGTGGCCCTTGGGAAAGTGTCTGCGGTGCCCCCCCGCCTCCGCGGGAGAACCTGCTGGAGATCCTCGATGCATACACGCCCATCTTCGAGGCCATGTTCGGAACGCCGGGATTGTTCACGACCCACGCCGCCTTGCAGTCGGCCCGACTCGACGACGGTCCGTTCGACATCGATGACCCCCGCTTCACGCGTCGACTCCGCGTGGGCTCGTTCGGAACGCTGGACACCAGGATACCGTTCGGTGGCGGCGCAGAGCCACCCACAGGGTCTCGACCCCAGCCCCGCAACTTGGACTATGCCGACGTATTCGTGAACTCCGGGTGCGACGAGACGGCGTGTCGGACGCAGAACGGCTTGAGCATGAGCGGACCCCTCGGCTTCGGGACGCAGCCGTTCCCTCTCACCCAAAGCTCGTTCGTCAGTCCCGTGCTGACCGCGGAGTTCGTGCGCACCAGACAGAGTCCACCCTTCGCCGGGACGGTGTGGAGCGACGCCTTGATGGCATCCATCATGGAGAAGCTGGAGGGGACCTGCGGGGAGGGCCCCTGCTACCGGGACCCCCTTCTCCACACGCTCGCCCCGTGACGTCGCCTGCGCAAGGCATCCTTCACGAACCCGCGAAGCGATGCCTTGCCGCCGCCCACTTTCACGGCGCCTACCTTCACGCCGCCCACTGGGCGCGCTCGTGCAGCACGCGTTTCAGGACTCGGGGTCGGTCGGTCACCAGTCCGTCCACGCCAAGATCCAACAGCCGCCTCATCTCACTCGGGTCGTTGACGGTCCAAACGTGGACATGAAGGCCAAGGCGATGTGCCCTTCGGATGAAGAGCTCGTCCGCCACCGGAATCAATCCCTGTCGTACCGGAACCTGCACGCATCGAGCCTTGAATGAACCGAGTATCCTCGGCACTCCGTAGCTCTGCACGCGCAGTCGGAGGACCTCCTTCGGTCCCATCGACGTGCACAAACCCGGGCCCAACCTGATTCGGAGCCGAGCCAATCGTGCGTCGGAGAAGGAACCGATGCACAGTCGGTCGAGGCCAAAACGAACCTTGCGCAGCACGTCGGGGAGAAGCTCGGCTGCGGCGTCGCTCTTTGGATCGATATTGAAGCGAGTATCTGACCACACCGCGAGGAGATCGTCGAGACGCACGACCCGGCCGCCTTTCGCGAGCTTCACCCGCGAAAGCTCGTTCCACGTCTTGTCCGCCACCCGTCCGGTCTCGTCCGACACCCGGTCGAGTCGGTCATCGTGAAAAGCGACGAGCACACCATCTGCCGTGGCATGACAGTCCGTCTCCAGATATCGGAACCCCAGGCTGACCGCGTCGGCAAAGGCTTCGATGCTGTTTTCCGTCGAACTCTCGTCTCCGCCGCGATGGGCGAAGGGAATCGGATAGGGATGGTCGAGATACGGGTGCCGCATCGGCGGTAAGCTCTCGCGCCTGGAGCAAGCCCGCGCAAGTCGATGTCGAGGGCCAGGGATAGGGTGCCGCCGTGCGATCCGCGAATGTTTGGAGCATGACCGCGTTGGTCTTGGCGACGGTGGCCTGCGGCGACGACGGCTCGTCCGCAACCGCCGACACCGACGACACGGTCGACGCTTCCCCGGAGCCGACAGCGGAACCGGACGAGGTGGGCACGTTCCCCGTCGGCGCGACCTGCAGCTCGAGCCCGCAATGCGTGGCGGGTTCGGAATGCTTCTCGGTGTCCGGTACCAGCGTCTGCACGAAGATCGGCTGCTCCAGCCCCGAAGACTGTAACGTGGAGGGAAACACCGGCCTGGTTTGCACCTTCGATCCGCGGGTCTCGTCGGGCAAATGCGCGCCTGGCTGCGACCCTGACGCCGCCGATCCGGGTTGTACCGGCGACAACGCATGCATCACCAATCTCGCCGTTTCGGCCTGCCTTCCCCCCTTCGAGCCGCTCCCGATGGACGTCCCCATTGACCCGGTAGAGCCGCCAGTGGATGTGCCGGCGTCGGTCTTCTGTGCGCCCGCTGACGGCCCCACCACCCTGACCTTCGACATCCCAGCCGGCACGACATCTTACATCGTGGTACCCTTCACCTTGGACGGTTCGCCCTTGGTCAGCGGCGCGTTGACGCTTCCCGGCGGCCTCACTGAGCCCATCGGCGGCACGCTGTTCGGCATCGGCTCCGCCCTGATCGGCTTCACCAACCCGATTCTCGTGCCCGCATTTCCCGACGCGCCCATTCAGCCGACGCCCGGGATTCACGAGCTCACGGTGTCTGCCGTCACCGACAATCTCTGCCTGTTCGTGGTCACCGAAGACACTCCAGGGACGGAGTTGCTTCTCAACATCTACACCATCGGCGTCCCGCTGACCGCCGATGACCCCCTTCTGGAGATCGCGCTGGAAACGGTGGAGCAGGTTTACGAGCCCGCCGATATCTCCGTGAGCGTCCAACAGGTCGTAGCCCTCGATGCGCCGGAATTCGAAGTGATCACGGCGGTCGACCAGGTCGATAACGTGGTCGCTTTGACCGAGGCGCCGACCGACACCCTCAGCCTGAACGTCGTGATCACCTCAGACTTCGACGTGCCCGAAACCGGAACCATCGGAGTGTCTTCGGGCATTCCGGGTCCGGCTGGTCTTCACGGCAGCGGCGGATCCGGCGTCGTGCTGAGCGGTGAATTCTTGGAGCTGGGGACCGCGACCGACCCCACCGCCGGCGCCTTCGTGACGGGTCTGATCCTGGCCCACGAGATGGGCCATTTCATGGGCTTGTTCCATACCACCGAATCGGACCAAGCAACCCAGGACCCCATCGCCGATACGCCGAACTGCACCGATGACAGCATCGAGTTCGGCCCGGATTGCCCTGACTTCACCAACAACATGTTTCCGAGCGCGTCGCTGGGGGCGGTGAATCTGACGGCGGGTCAGGCTTCCGTACTCGCCGCGAACCCGCTCACGGCGATTCCGTGAGATGTGCCGTCATTGCCTGTGCCTTCGGACTGCTCGGCGCCTGTTCGCCTTCCACGACCCAGGAGATCGAGGGCCCGGTCCAGGACGTGGATGCGGGCCTGGATGAAGCGCAACGAGAAGCGCTCGCCGTACGGCTTTCGGACATTCACCAACGACCTGCCCTGGTCGATCTCCACGAGCGGTTCGGACCGGGGACCACGTCCGCCTTGATTCGCCTGGCGGAAGATCCCCTCCAGAACTGGTTGGTACGCAGCCGCGCTCTCGAGGTCCTCGCCACATCCGATGATGCCCGAGCTCGACAGGTTGTCCTGCGGTTTCGCGATTCGGAACGCACGCCTGAAAGCGTTCGTCGCGCCCTCAATCGTCTGCGGCCGCGCTGAGGCGGCCTGGATCCTCATCGGCCGCGCCGGCGCGCGCTCCGGGCGTGGGCATCGAGCCCCTCCATCGTTGCCAGTGCCTCGACGTCGGCCAAGCTCTGGGGCTCCTGATGGGTGATCTCCATCCACGTCCGGCACACCATGAAGTCCGTGACGCTCAACCCGCCCCGAAAGCGGCCGGTCCCGCCGGTAGGGAGCGTATGGTTCGGCCCAAGACCGTAGTCTCCCAGGACCTCGGCTGAGCGCTCGCCGATGAAAAGACCTCCGTATGCCTCGAACAAGGGCGCCCGGTCCGAAGCGTGCCGTACGTGAAGCTGAAGATGCTCCGGCGCCACACGATTGGAAAGGGTCGCCGCCGCTTCGATGTGTGGCACCACGCACGCAAAACCGTTCTCGGTCAGAGACTCCGATGCGACCTCGCGGGTGGAAAGCTCCTGGAGCTGGTGCTGGAGCTCGGCCTCCACTTTCGAGACGAACGCTCGGGAGTGGGCAAGGACCCCGACCCGCGCTTCGATGTCGTGCTCGGCCTGCGCGAGAAGATCCGCCGCCACCACCTCCGGATCCGCCTCATCGTCCGCAACCACCAGCAGCTCACTCGGTCCCGCCAACATGTCGATTCCGACACTGCCCGATACGAGCTGTTTGGCCGCGGTGACCCACCGGTTTCCCGGGCCTGCGATGACGTCGACTGCCGGCTGACTCTCGGTGCCATGAGCCAGAGCGGCCACCGCGTGGGCACCGCCGGCGGCGAGTAGGACATCCGCGCCCGCCACTGCGGCCGCCGCCAGGGAGATCCTCATCGGACGAGGATGCGCGACCACCACCTGCTCCACGCCCGCTACCCGAGCTGGCACCACCGTCATCAATATGGACGACGGAAGCGGGTAGCGCCCACCGGGTCCGTAACAACCAGCGCGACGAACCGGGGTCCACCGATGACCCGCGCGCCCTCCCGGTACCGGTTCGTCCACGTCCAAGAGTCCGCGTTTTTGGGCCTCTGCAAACCGGCGGATCCGGTCCGCCGTCCTCTGGAGTACGTCTCGCTCCGTGGCCGGAAGGCTGTGCAGGGCGGACTGCAGATCCTCCTCCCCGAGCCACAGGCGATCCGAATCGAGGCCGTCGTATGTCTGAGCGAGATCACGGAGAGCCTCATCCCCGCCATCTCGCACCTTGCCGATCAAAGATTCGACCTGCCCTCGGAACGTCGGGTCGACGGTGGGAAAGGTTCTGGGCCCGACGTCATCGGGAGCGAGCAGGGTCAAGTAAGGCAAGGTCATCTCCGTACGACTCGACTCGCCCGTCATTGTCGAGGCGAGGGCTTTCGGTCGCCGGGCCGGCGGCTCACCTTCCGGGCACGGCGGTCGAGTTCCGCTTCCACGTCTTCGAGTCGGCCTCCCACGCGAAGCAATTGAACCAGTGCGAAGTAAAGAACATCTGCGGTTTCGTGGCTGGCCTCGGTCGAGGTCTCGGCCCGGGCCAGTTCGAGGGCCTCTTCCTGTAGCTTGGCCGCGAGAAGACCATCTTCATGGATCAATCGTGCGGTATACGAGCCTGGAGGGGCGTCCCCCAAGACACGGGCGCGCAACCGTCGCTCCAAGGCGCCGAGACCGGGGTCGTCCCCCCAGCATGTTCGGGTGTTCCGGTGGCAAAAACCGTCGGTTTGCCGGACCATGAAGCGAAGCGCATCTCGGTCGCAGTCCAGGTCGACCTGCAAGAGAACCTGCGTCGCGCCCGACGTCCGGCCTTTGACCCACAGTTCGCCGCGTGACCGTGAATAATAGCTGCCGCGAAGATGCGTGACGGCATCGTCCAGGCTCGAACGGGTCGAATACGCGAGCCCGAGCGCGGTCCCCCGCTCATCCACCACCACCGTCGGGATCCATGTGTCGGGATCCGGCCCTTCGGGGGTGGATGAGCTGCTCTCGAGACAGGCCCAAATCGCCTCGGACAAGCGAAGCCGTCCGGTATATAGCGCCATACCGACCTGAGCGTCGGCCCCCAGTCGGTCCAAGGCGGCGACTTCGGCCGGGGTCGAGACACCGCCGGCAATGGTCACGGTTGCGCTCTTCGCCGAGTCGACAACCTGACTTGCCAACTCGAGATCCGTGCCCTCGAGTCGGCCTTCCCGCTCCACGAACGTGACCAGGAATCCTCCGACGTACGGGGCAAGGGTGCGAACTCGGTCCAAGAGGCGGTCGCCCGTGGACTTGACCCAACCTTCCACCACCACCGTTTCGTGTCGGGCGTCCACCGCGGCCATGGTCCGCTCCCGCGGGAGCTGCTCCAGGATTTCCGGTCGAGCCGCGGTTCCCAGAATCACGGATTCGGCGCCGGCATCCAGCATCTCCTTGGCGGATTCCACCGAACGCAGCCCACCTCCGACCCGGCACCGATAGGCTGCACACAGGGCCTTGATGACCTCCTTGTTCTCTCCCCGGCCCAGCGCTGCGTCGAGATCGATCACCGCGAGAGGGCCTGCGACCGAGTATCGTCGCGCCACTTCGAGAGGGTCGCCGGCGTCCACCTCCAGGGCCTCGGGATCCCCTCCTCGCAGCTGGACCGCCCGTCCTCCGAGGATATCGATGGAAGGAATGATCACAGTCGGACCTCGAGTCCGCGGTCTCGCAACGCTGCCTTCAGGACGGAGATCTCGACCTCTCGGTAATGAAAGATGGATGCCGCCAAGAGCGCCGAGGCTCCCGCTCGGGCGCCTCCGACGAAATGATCCACCGTTGCCGCGCCTCCCGAGGCGATGACCGGGCAGGAGACCGCGCTACAGACCGCCGCAAGGAGCTGGCAGTCGTAGCCGGCCCGGGTTCCATCCCGGTCCCAGCTGGTCAGGAGGACCTCGCCCGCCCCGAGCGCGACACCCCGCTTCGACCACTCCACCGCCGAAAGTCCCGTCGGCTCTTGTCCGGCCGAGACCCGCACCTCGAAACCTCCGTTGACGGCCGCATTCTGGGCGGCATCCACCGCCAGGACCACGCACTGACGACCAAACTCCTCCGCGAGTTCTCGGAGCAACTCGGGCCGCCGCACCGCCGCCGTGTTGACCCCGACCTTGTCGGCGCCTGCCTCCAAGAGAGCGCGGGCATCGGCGAGCTGACGAACGCCGCCACCGCACGTGAGCGGGATACCGAGTCCGGCCCGGACCGCGGCCACGACATCGAGCCCATGTGCTCGCTCCGAGGGCGTGGCCGATACGTCCAGGAGCACCACCTCGTCTGCGCCTTCCGCCTCGTACCGCAACGCCGCTTCCACCGGGTCTCCGGCATCCTTCAGCTCCTGAAAACGGACGCCCTTCACCACGCGACCGTCTCGAATGTCGAGACAGGGAATGATCCGCGTCTTCAGCACGCGAGCTCTCCTTTCAACCACCGCTCGAGGAGACTTCGTCCCCACGCGCCGCTGAGCTCCGGGTGGAACTGGGTGCCCAACACTCGGCCTTTCTCCAGTGCCGCCACCATCCGTCCCCCGTGCTCCACCGTGGAGGCGTGCCACCCAGCCGGAGGGTCGTTGAGGGCGTACGAGTGCGCGAAGTAGGCATCCCCATCCCGAACGAAGGGCCCGTCTGCGGCGTGAACTCGATTCCAGCCCAGGTGTGGCACCCGAATCTCGGAGGACGCGCGGATGCCGTAGAAGCGACCATCGTGCACCTGAAGACCGAGGGTATCGGCCGCCTCCTCGCTGCCGGACCCCAGGAGTTGATAGCCGAGGCACACCGCAAGCACGCGAGGTCCGCGTCCCTCGGCGGCGTGCAAGACAAGCTGACGAACGCCTTCCGCCAGACCGATGGCGCGCAGACGCTCCATCGCGGGACGAAAAGCCCCCACACCGGGAAGCACGACCGCCTCCGCATCCTCGAGGTCGGTCATCGAACGAGCCATCTCCACGTCACCGCCGGCGCGTCGAAGACCCGCTTTCACCGACGCGAGGTTCGAGATCTCGGTTTCGACCACCTTGACCTTCATGCGATCATTCCCTTCGTCGACGGGACGCCGCTCCCCACCACCTCCAGTGCTTGCCGCAGCGCCAAGCCCGTCGCTTTGAACGCGGCTTCGAGCCGGTGGTGATCGTGCTCGCCCCGCAGCACGTCCACGTGGAGCGCAGCGCGAGACGAGATCGCCAGGGACTGAAAGAAATGGCGCCAGTCATGACAGCTGACCCCGCCGAGGTGGTGAAGCTGGAGATTCAAGCGAACCTCCGGCCAAGGACGTCCTCCGAGATCCCAGACCGCACGGGCCAGCGCTTCGTCCATCGGTACGTAGGCGTGTCCGAATCGCCGGATCCCTCGGGCGTCGCCCAACCCCTCACGGATGGCTTCTCCGATGGTCAGAGCCACGTCTTCGACCGTGTGGTGTGGGTCGACGTGAAGGTCGCCTTTCGCCGCCACTTCGAGGTCCAGCCGACCGTGCCGCCCCATCGCATCCAGCATGTGGTCCAAGAACCCGATTCCGGTCGACAACGAGGTCGTCCCCGAACCTTCGAAAAAGAGCTTCACCCGAACATCCGTCTCTTTGGTTCGTCGGTGACGCTCGATGGCGTTCATCCTCCCGACCTCTTTCATCCCGACCTCGCGCGGAAAAATGATTCCAGGCGCACGAGATCCGGCTCTGAACTGGGACAGGTGATCCGCAGGCCTCGGGCCTCGTGCTCGGCTCGACCCTCGAACAAACGCACCGCGATCCCCGCGTCGAGCAAAGCCTGATGAAGCTCCGCCGGCTCGTCGAGCTCCAAGAAGACGAAGTTCGCCATGGAAGGAAGGACCCGACCGTGGCCTTCCAGAAAAGCCATCATTCGGTCGCGTGCCCTGGGAACGAACCGCCAGTACGCTTCTACCGACTGCGGTGGGTCCGTCAACATCGATTGCGCGAGCCACGCCGACGGCACCGCCACCGGGAACGGTGCGCCGGCCCGCCGCAAGCGTTCCACCAGTTCCGTCGCACCGAGGCCATAGCCGACCCGCAAGCCGGCCAAACCGAATGACTTGGAGAAGCTTCGCACCACCAACGCGCGGGGATGACGGAGGGCGAGCGAGGTCAGCGAGTCGTTACCGAATTCCGCGTAGACCTGGTCGAGAAGGAGATGCACCCCGGGCGGCAGGTGTTCCAAGAGTCGCTGTAGCACCGACTCACTGATCCAGGCTCCGGTCGGATTGTTCGGGCTCGTCACCACGACCCAGTCGGTCTCCTCCGACCGAGCGGAAAGAAAGGTTTCGGCCCAGGCCAGCTCGTTCTTGGGCCACGAGGTCATCCGAAGGGGTCGCTGATAAGCGGCCGCGTAGAACGCAAACATCCCAAACGCCGGCTTCGGCGTGAGAAGGCCCCGTGCGGACCGAACCACCCTCTCGATCACGTCATCACCACCGGCCCCCACCACCACTTGCTCCGGCTCCAGGCGATGTCGCTCCGCGATCGACGAGCGGAGTGCATCGTACACTGGATACCGATGCACCTCGACCTCCGACAACTTCTCTTGCAACCAGGAGGACGGAGGAGGAGGTCCCTCGTTCATGTCGAGCTTCAAGATGGGTTCGTGCACGGTCATCCTCGGATTCTCCTAGCGGACCAGCTGAGTCGGGGTGGTGACGACGATGTCTTCGGCACCCGCTCGCTTCAGCTCGGGGATCAGCGTGGTGAGCTGTTCCCGCGGAACGGCGGAACGGACCGCAAACCCGTCCTCGTTTCGAAGGTCGGAGATGGTCGGCTGTCTCAGACTCGGAAGGACCTCCAGGACGGCCTCCAGCTGATTGCGTGCGACATTCAGGTCGACCATCGCCCGATGCCGAGCCTCCAGGGCTGCCCCGAGAAGGAGCACCAGCTCGTCGACCCGCGCGCGAACCTCTGGCTTCAGAAGGGACGGACCGTGTCCGTAAAGACGCGTCGATGACGTCAAGACCTCGTCCACCACCTCCAGCTTGTTGGCCTTCAGCGTGTCGCCCGTGGCCGCGATGTCGACGATGGCATCGGCATCGTCGGGTGGAAAAACCTCGGTCGCGCCATAGGTCCGGAGCACCTTGGCCTGGACGCCCTTCTGCTCGATCCAGCGCTGGGCCAAGCGTGGAAGCTCCGACGCCACCACCAGCGTCTTGCCGGGCGGCACGTGAAGCTTTCCATCTCGGAGGTTGCGTTCCGGCGCCGCTACCACGACCCGGACCTTGTCGAGGCCCGTATCGAGGAGTTCCACCAGGTTTGAGTCGTGTTCGTAGCCCAGCTCTGCCACCCAGTCCGCGCCGGCGAAGCCCACGTGGCGAGAACCGGCCCGAACCATCTCGATGATGTTTTGCGGTTTCAAGACCTTGGCGTCGGCCCCGGGAAGCGACAGCCACGGGCGGTAACCGCGCGAGCTGACCCGGACCTGGATTCCGGCGTCTTCCAGGAGGCGCAAAGTGCCTTGCTCCATGCGGCCCTTGGGAAGGCCGAGTCGGAGGATGGTTTGACCGTCTTCATTCATGGAATGCAAACCTCGAAAGGGCTGCCGAAGACGCGCTGGTTGTTGCAGATGCTGCGCCGAACCTCCGCCGAACGCCCGAACCCCGAACGCGAACTCCGGCGCAAATCGCGCCTATGGATGGACCTCGTGATGTCGATGGTCTCGGCGGCTCACGGGGAGACGACAATCGCACGGGGTGCGGATGTCAAGATACACGGAGGGTACGCACCGACAAATGCGTGGAATTCTCGACCCCGCGTCAGTACGAAGGGCTCGATGATGCTCCTGTGCGCCGGCGGTGTGGGCTTCGTGTTCATCCACCTGTTCGTCTCGAGGACCGGTCTGCGCTCCTGGCTCGTGGCGCGGATTGGAGAAGGACCATACATGGGTCTGTTTTCCCTCGCTTCCCTCGGGACGGTCGGTCTGATGGTCGCAGGATATCAGCAAGCCAGCCTGCAGAGCACCTACCTTTGGTTTCCGCCATGGTGGCTCATCGCCTCGGGACTCCCTCTGATGCTGGTCGCCTACACCCTGGTGCTGATCGGACTGACCACCCCGAGCCCAACCACGGCGGGAATGGAGCACGTTCTCCAGCACGAGGAACCTGCCACCGGCATCCTCCGCATCAGTCGGCATCCCTTCCTGGCCGGGATGGCGCTGTGGTCCGGCTATCATCTGACGGTGAATGGGGACACCGCTTCCATGGCGGTCTTCTTGCCCTTCTTCATCACTTCCCTGGCCGGTCCGAGCTCCATCGACCGGAAGCGGCGGGAAAAGCACGGCGAGCGCTGGGCGGTATTCGAGGCCAAGACATCGATCCTTCCCTTCGCCGCCATCGTCCAAGGCAAGAATCGATGGGTGTGGGCCGAAATCGGATGGCTTCGACTGCTGGGTGCATTCATCCTCTTCCTGGTCCTCCTGGTGTCTCACCAGTGGTTGTTCGGCGTGAGCCCCTATCCGCCCTGACCGGCCGTCCGATGACTTCTCGACTCGCACCGAACAGTCTGCCCGGAAAGGCCGCCCCTGAAACGCTGTTGTTGTCGGCGCGAAGCCTCGCCATGGCACCGTCCAGTCGATTTCGGGTCGGATGCGTGGCGACGGGCGCCTCGGGCCGTCGGTACCTCGGATTCAATCTGGAGTTTCGAAGGTTCGGCCACACGCTCCACGCCGAACAGGTCGCGCTGCTGCAGGCCTTCGAAGCGGGCGAATCGGGCCTCTCGGGCATGGTGATCGAGCGAGCACCCTGCGGGCACTGCCGGCAGTTCCTGCTCGAGGGCTTCAGTGAGACAACGGAGCTGTCGTTCCCGGGTTATCGGGGTCCTCTCGATCCACTGCTTCCGTTCGCGTTCGTCGGAGAGGAGTTCACGCCCGATGGGGTCGGAGTGTTCTCTCGAAACCGATTCGGGCCCGGGGCCCCGGACCTCGAGCCGTCGGCGGCAGACCCGGCTGCACTGGCCCGGTGGGCCGCTCGAACTTCGTACGCGCCGTACAGCGGTCAGCTGGCCGCGGTGGCGGTGGTTCTTTCCGATGGAACGCCTTGTGTCGGCCGGGTGGTGGAAAGCGCCGCGTACAATCCCACCGTCGGCCCGGCGCTGTCGATCCTGGCCCAGCTCCGAGCCCATCAAATCCCTTGGCGGGCCATTCGTTCGGTCTTTCTTTCGTTTGATGACGGCGTGATGGCCTGGGACGAGGACACGGAACAAGTGATGCGGGACGCCGGTTGCCCGGCACCCATCGAGCGGGTGTGAGGTTCTAGGCGGTGACGACGTGACGTACGAAGTCGGCTTCGGTGAGGATGCCGACCAGCCGGGACCCTTCGACGACCGGCAAGCAACTCATCTTGCAGCTCATCATCAACTCGCCGGCTTCAGCTGCCGCCAGGTCGGGGTCCACGGTCGCCGGGTCGGTGACCATGATGTCTTGAACTTTCGCTTCCCGAAGCAGCTCACGCTGAACGCTCAGTGGGAGCTCCATGGCTTGCCCCAGCGCACCTCTCAGCAAGTCTCGTTGCGACACGAGACCCATCACGGTCATGTCTTCGTCCACCACCGGAAGGTGGCGGAAGTTGCCCGTGGTCATGAGATCGTACACGCGACTCAGGTCGTCATCGGCCCTTACAAAATAGGGGTTTTCGGTCATCAGGTCGCGAACGGTAAGCATGAACAACTCCTTTCGAGCTCGGAGCACACCTTATTCATCAGTCGTGCCAAACCACGAAGCTTTCGGTCTTCCACACGGGTCACCGATTCGTCCCAAGCCATGGCGGCGCGGTGTTACCGAGCCTCACGCGGCGGACCGACCTCGACCCATCCATGCCACGATGCGTAAGGTGTGGGGTCATGGAGACACCGGGAACCCTTCTTCGACGGCTGCGGGAGTCGGGGCCACTCATCCAATGTCTGACAAACTACGTTGCGATGGACCTGTCGGCCAATGCCCTCCTTGCGCTCGGAGCTTCGCCGGCCATGGTGCACGCCGAGGAGGAAGCGGCGGAGTTCGCGTCCCTGGCTCAGGGACTTCTCGTCAACATTGGAACCCTTTCGCCTCGATGGGTTTCGGCCATGGCTTCGGCTTCGCGCGTCGCCGTTCAACGCGGCATCCCGGTCGTCCTGGATCCGGTGGCGGCCGGGGCCACCAATTACCGCAAAGACTCGGCGGCGAAGCTTCTCCCTCACACCAGCATCGTCCGGGGCAACGGCTCGGAGATCATGGCGGTGGCAGGTGGGGTTGCGCGTTCGAAAGGGGTCGACAGCGGGGACGACAGCTCGGCCGCCCGGACCCTGGCCGAGGCTTTCGCCCGAAGCCGGTCCGATGGACCGACCACGGACCCTCTTCTGGTCGCCATCACCGGAGAAGTCGACCTTCTCACCGACGGCACGCGTACCTTTCGGGTCTTCGGAGGCTCATCCACCATGACACGGGTGACCGCAATGGGTTGCGCGCTCAGCGCTGCCGTCGCGGCGGGCGCGGCGGTGGCCGAAGACCGGTTCGACGGCGCCTTGGCGGCGCTGGCGTGGTGGAAGTGGGCAGGAGCGGAAGCCGCTCGTTCCGCGAAGGGCCCGGCCTCGTTCCGCGTCGCGTTCATCGACGCTTTGTTCACCATGACGCCGACCGATGCAGATGAAGTCGACATCGAGCCCGCGTGAAGTCCTTCGACCCTGCACTCTATCTCGTCACCGACCCTCGGTATCCGCTCGACGAATCGGAGCTGGTCGCTCTGGTCCGAGCGGGTGTGAGCATGGTGCAGCTCCGAGACAAGGCGGCATCGACCCGAGCCCTTCTGGAACGCGCGAAGCGGTGGGTCGACTGTCTCGGTCCATGGGGCGTGCCCTTGATCGTGAACGACCGCGTGGACGTGGCGGCGGCGGCGGGAGCCGCCGGCGTCCATCTCGGACAATCCGACCTTCCGCTGGAGAACGCCCGGGCCATCCTGGGCGAAGACGCCATCATCGGAATCTCGCTCGAGCGGCTGGAGGCCCATGAGCCAGACGCAGGTTACGTTGCAGTAAGTCCAGTCCATTCGACACCCACCAAGACCGACACCACAGCGCCGATGGGGATCGAAGGCGTTCGGGCGGTGGCCTCCCGACACACGGCTCCGACGGTTGGTATCGGCGGCATCGGGCTTCGAGAGGTCGGGGCCGTGATCCGAGCCGGCGCCCGCGGGGTCGCGGTGGTCTCGGCCATCCTGGCCGCCGACGACCGCGTCGGTGCAGCACGAAGACTTCGAGCCGAGGTCGACCTGGCCCTTCGGTTCGAACCGAAGACCTGAACGCCGCGGTCCCGACCGAACCGGGTGGGTCGGTCACGATAATGGGGGCAGGCTTCCCAGCTGGCGCTCGATGGTCTGTCCCACCGCCAAGAGCCGGCCCTCCGCAGACGGTGGTCCCATCAACATCAGTCCGACCGGCAGGCCCTCGGGAGTCTGACCGCAGGGCAGGCTGAGGGCGCACAGCCCCAGCTGATTCGCGAAGCTGGTGTTTTGAAGGGTCTTGAGGTTCCGGCTGCCGTAGTCCTCGGGTGTCTGCACGTCCTTCAACCGTGGCGCCGCGATCAGGGTGGTCGGCGCCGCCCACAGCCATCCCGCGTCGAAGTGCTGGATCACCGAGCGCTGTAGGCGCTCGAGACGGGCGCGCCGTCGGAGGTATTCGCTCCCGGGCACGCGTCCCCCCGCTTCGATCCGCTGGGCGACATGGGGCTGGAGTCGCGCTTTCCAGGGGCCGAGATGGCTCGAGAGAAACGCGTGGCACTCGGTTCCGGTCACCGTACCCTTGAGAAACAACCGCAACGCTGCCTTCACCTCCGGGATGCGGGCCGATTGAATCGTGATGCGGGCTCGACTCAGCGCCGTCATCGCCCTCTCAAAAACCGCCCCAACCTCGGGTGCGGCCGGTCGCACCAGATCACGCTCCAAGACCCGCAGGCGAAGGTCGGTGGGGTCCGCGGGAGCCATCGGCGGTCGACCCTCCAGAGCGGAAAACGCGAACGCGCTGTCCTCGACCGTACGGGTCAGGATGCCCGGCGTATCCAAGGTGGGGCTCAAAGGTACGATCCCCTCGGTCGACCAACAGCCCTTCGTGACCTTGAGCCCGACCACGCCGGTGAAGCTGGCGGGGATCCGAACCGAACCCGCGGTATCGGTGCCCAACGCGAGCCACGCGGACCCATCCAGCAGCGATACTGCGGCCCCGGAACTCGAGCCTCCGGGCACCCGATCGGGAGCTCTGGGATTGGTCGGGGTGCACCAGTGCATGTTGGTGCCGATCCCGCCAAAAGCGAACTCGACGGTATGGGTCTTTCCGGTGAAGACCGCGCCCTGAGAGCGAAGGCCACGAACGAGCGGCCCTTCCCGCTCGAACCGAGCCGGGAGAGGCATCGGGCTTCCGGCGAAGCACCGGGTTCCCCTCAGGCCAAAAAGGTCTTTGACCGACACCGGGATTCCGCACAGGGGGCCCCCGCCCTTCTCTGCGTCCCTTGCTTGGTCTCGGGCTCGCTCGACATCCAGGACCCGATAGGCCCCCCAACCGTCCTGATGGCTGCGCAAACCGTGTTCGAGGAGTTCGAGGGGCGAGTACTCCCGCCGATCCAGAGCCGCTCGCAGCGCGGACAAACTGAGGGACCAAGGATTCACGGCGCCAGACTCGGGTGAACGGTCTCGGGGCGCAACGACGCAGTCCCCTCGTTCACCCGATGGGCACCAAGCCTCGGGCCAACAGGCCCGTGACGGCCCCGAGGGCTGCCCCGGCGAGCACGTCCAACGGATAGTGGGCCCCGAGGCCCACCCGGGACGAGGCCACGCCCGTCGCCAGGCCGCCGGCCGCCCATCCGAGAAATACCCCCTCGTGGACCATGGCAAGGGCCACGGACACCGCGGTCGCGGTGTGACCGGATGGGAAAGAGAACTGGTCCGGGTTGCGGGCGAGGGCCTCGAATCCATCGATGGCCACATTGGGGCGGGGCCGGCGGGCCAGCCGCTTCACGACCCCGGCGACCGCGGAGCCCAACCCCGCGGCGGCAGCGAGGCGGAAGCCGATATCCCACACGCCCGAGGCGAGAAGGAACAAGGTCACCGCGAACCAGGTGGTGGCATCGCCCATGCGGGTCAGCGCGACCATGATGGCGGTGGTCAGGGGTCGGGACCGGCCGGATACCCAGACCAGGATCGACTCGTCGACTCGAAGAACCCGTTCGAGAACCAGCCGCCGGGTCGCTCCACTTTGGCTCCTGCGACCCCGCACGCTGCCCACTTTGCGGGGGCCTGGTGACGCCCACGTGGCCGGATGAAGACAATGGGCAACATTTCGCGTTTCTTGGGGTCGATCGCGGCTTTTTGCCACACCACCCCGGGAACCGATGCATTCTGCCCCTCTCCAAGCGGCCGACCGCGGTCTTTTTCGGCTGTTCCGGGTGTTTTGGCGCACCAAATCGTCCCCGCGAGGAAGGGCATGCGCATTGCTCTAGCGACGGAGCATGACAGCGACCCTCTCCCACAATCATCCCAGCTACGTGAGCGATCGCCCTGCCAAAGTATTGGTGGTGGACGACGAACACCTCATTCGATGGTCGCTGCGCCAGCGCCTGGAGGACGAGGGTTTCGAGATCGTCGAAGCCGCTCATGGTCAGGAAGCCTTGGACCACTTTGCCCAGGGTTGTGACCTGGTGCTTCTCGATTGGCTCTTACCCGACATCAACGGACAGGACGTCCTGCGCCAGATGCGCGCCATCGACCCAGCCACGCCGGTGATCATGCTGACCGCCCACTCCAGCGTCCAGCACGCCGTCGACATGATGAAGGACGGCGCCTACCACTACGCCGGCAAGCCCTTCGATCTCGATGAGGTCGTGGAGACGGTGCAGCGGGCGCTGGAGACTACACGTCTGCGACGGGAACTCCGGCACTTGAGTCGCGACGATTCCGACAGCCCCATCATCGGGGAGTCGGCCGCCATCTCGGAGGTGCGGGAGCTGCTCGACCGGATCGCTGCAAGCCCCAGTTCGACCGTGCTCATGACCGGCGAGAGCGGGAGCGGCAAGGGCCTCGCCGCCCGGGCCATCCACAAGAACAGCGACCGGTCCCAAGGCCCCTTCCTCAGCGTGGCCTGCTCCGCGCTTCCTCCCCATTTGCTGGAAAGCGAGATCTTTGGGCACGTCCCGGGAGCGTTCATCGAAGCTTCCGGACCCAAGCAGGGCCTGCTCGAACGGTGCCAGGGGGGGACCTTGTTTCTGGATGAAGTCTCCGAGCTGGACCTTTCGGTGCAGGCGAAGTTGCTTCGTTTCCTCGAGGAAAAGACCTTCCGGCGAATGGGAAGCTCGGAGGACCTCCGGGCCGACGTCCGGATCATCGCCTCGACCACCAAAGATCTCCGGAGCATGGTGGACGCCGGACGTTTCCGAGAACCTCTGTTCTTTCGCCTGGCGGTATTGACGGTCCGGCTTCCTGCGCTGCGGGAGCGGAAGGGCGACGTCCGAATCTTGCTCCACTACTTCATCGACCACTTCAATCAGGAATTCGGAAAGAAGGTCGAAGGCGTCACCGAGGAAGCGATGCGCCGTCTGGAAGATCATGCCTGGCCGGGCAACGTGCGAGAGCTCCGGAACAGCGTCGAGCGCGCGGTGCTTCTGAGCAACCGTCCGCGGTTGGACCTGGATGCGTTCGAGCTCTCCGAAGCGCCGGTCGAAACCTCGGGGAGCTACAACCTCCCTCCCCAGGGCATCGACATCCAAGACCTGGAGCGCCGTCTCTTGATCCAAGCGCTCGAGCGCGCCAACGGTAACCGCACGCGCGCGGGCGCGCTGTTGGGGATGAACCGAGACCAGGTGCGCTACCGCATCGAAAAGTTCAACCTCGAAGACCAGGACCCGAAGCGCCGCGCTCTCGAGTCCTGAGGCGGGTCGCTCGACGCCAGGGCCGTCGCCCGCCCTGCAACCGGTCTGAACCAAGATTCGCGACGCCGGATGTCGGCCTCGGTTGACGACGTCGCGACGCTCGGGTCACGAGGCTTGAGGCTTGGAGCCGTGCAAGCCGCGAGGGAACAATCGTAGACATGGTATTCCCGTGTCGTGAGTTGCTTGCGCAACTGCGCCTGCCGAGCGCGACCGTGGGTCAGGACCATCGCGTTCGTTGGGTGAGCACTGAGCTCGACTCCTTGTGGCCTCGTCATCCCTTCGTGCTGGGTCAACCGATACAAGACCTGGGACCGGAGTTCTTCGAACTTTCGGAGGCCATCCAAAGATGTTTCGAAGACGGCGATCCACGCGAACTGCTGCTGGAGCAACACGGCATTCGGTTGGCACGCATGCCCACGGAAAATGCAGTGGTGATTTTGGTCCAGACCGCCAGCGGAGAACTCCGATGGGTGCTGGAGGCCCTGGAATCGGCTCCCTTCGGCGTGATGGTCTCCAACCTGGATGACCAACCATTGGCCACCAATCTTTGGGTCCAACGTTTGTTGGAAAGCTCCGGCATTCGTGTGCCCCAGAGCCTGGGCCGGAGCCTCGGCGGCTCCCGCGAGACGGCGATGCTCCTCCGGGGCGACGACGGCAGCCGACTCGAATGCGTCGGCCAAGGTGAGGCCCGTCGTTGGCTTCGGATCCGGTCCTGGCTCCTCAAGAGTCGTTCCGACGGCGAGCCGACCGCGGTAGCGCGCCTTCTCGCCGACGAAACCATGGACGTTCAGAAGGCCCGCCAAAAGGAGCATCTCGGCGCCCTCGCCCGACTCGGCGAAATGGCCGCGGTGGTCGCGCATGAAGTAAAAAATCCCCTGGCCGGCGTGACGGGCGCCCTGCGGATCCTGAGCGACCGATTCTCTGGCGATTCCGCCGAACACCGGATCATCAAGGAAATGATGGAGCGGCTTCGGTCCTTGGACAACACCATCGATGAACTGGTGTTGTTCGCTCGGCCGATCCATCCCCGCCCCGAGCGAGCTCAGCTGATGGACGTGCTTCGACTGTCCGCGTCCGACGTGCTTCAAAAGCCCGAGCTGCAGGACGTTCGGATCGACATTCAGGGACCTGCGTTGACCATCACCGGAGATGCCGAGCTGCTAAGGCACTGCTTTCGCAACATCATGAACAACGGTGCCCAAGCGATGCATGGCGGGGGCGAAATCCAAGTTCGCGTGTTTGCCCGAGACTCCGAAGTCGAAGTCGAAGTCAGTGATGATGGCCCCGGCGTTCCGCTCCAGATGGAGCAAAAGGTGTTCGAGCCTTTCTTCACCACCCGTAATCGCGGAACCGGCCTCGGCCTCCCGGTGGCGCAGCGCATCGCGCAAAGCCACGGAGGCAACGTCGAATATCGTCCGCACCCGGGGCGCGGCGCGACGTTCGTCGTCTCTTTGAACGCCCAGGTCATGCCGGATGAAGAGCCTTCGTTTCGATGACCCAGTCATGCGGCTCGGCTGAGCCGCTTCACCATCTCTTCCAGGTCGACCCAGTTTCGCAACATGGCCCGTGGGCTGTCGGGGTCGAAGGTGAAGATGCCGGGCGGTTCGTCCACCATCGGCCGGTCCGACACCCACACCATGGCCTCGGCTCCGCTCATCTCCATCGCCCAGCGCTGCTCATCCGTCGCACCCACGTAGATGCATTCGGCCGACGTCCCTGCCACCAAAAAGGCAGCCGCCAAGGCTTCCGCCTCCTTCGGCCGAATGGGAGAGGTCCCCACCAGCACCCGAGCTCGATTCGAGGCTCGAAAGTCCGCTACCGGAACCGACGGTGAACCCAGCACGGACCGCCCGGTCTGAACCGATGGAACGACGCATTGGACCAGCGCATGAAGATGGTGCAAGAAGACCTGCTGCTGAGACGCCCCGACCGCCGATGTCCACTTCCGTTTCACATCGGCCATGACGTGCACCAAGACCTCTTCCACGAAGAATCGGCGCTCCAGGACCGCCGCCGCTTGTCGCAGAATGTCGAAGCCCTCACGGGTATCGAAGCGGGCCAAGCTTCCGATGTACGCATCGCAGAGCTGATGGACTTCCTCCGGCTGCCGTGCAGCGAGATTCACCAGCACGTCGATGCCAGGCCGGTCGGAAGCCACCAACTCGTCCAACGCCGCGTCGGACAGCGACGCGATCGAACCGATGCTGTGGCCTCGACGCGTGGCTTCCCGGAGGAGCAGGAGACGGCGGAGTTGAGCAGAAGAATAGCGCCGGGTGTTGCCGCCGGTACGAGCCGGCTTGACGGCGGCGTATCGACGCTCCCATGCGCGGACCGTATCGGCCGAGAGGCCCGTCAACAGGGTGACCAAACGCATGGGGTGAAGCCGGTCAGAGGGCATGATGTTCCCTGCGGCGGAACACGATATCAGCCACCGCCTCGGGTGCCTCGAACACGGGGATGTGTCCGGCGCCCGCGATTTCGAAGGCGACCAATCCCGGCCAGACCTTCCGCCACATCTCGACCGACCGACGAACCGCCCCGAAGGTGCGACGGCCGAAAATGATGTCGACTCGCCCCTCGAAGCACCCGTACCGGTGCAGGCTCTCTTCACCGCGACCGATCATCCATCGAAGATAACGAAGATTGGCGTCGTGTCGGGTCTCACGAAATCCTTCGACCAAGTCGGTGTCGCCTTCGCGATGCCTCACCAGACCTTGGTTCGTCAGATGCCGACCCAACGGATTCATGAAGACCATTGCGTACAAGAGCGGTCCCAGAAGCGGGAGCGCAAAGATCCGAAAGTACCAAGGCGCATACGCGAAAGGGTCGATGAGCACGACCCGTTCCACCGGCAGCTTTTTCTCGAGCAACAGCTCCAAGGCCACGACCGCCCCACCGCAACTCCCGACC
Organism: Myxococcota bacterium; assembly: GCA_050331295.1. Classification (GTDB taxonomy): domain Bacteria; phylum Myxococcota; class Kuafuiibacteriia; order Kuafuiibacteriales; family Kuafuiibacteriaceae; genus Kuafuiihalomonas. The sequence goes on from JBHJGZ010000006.1 coordinate 56,089, forward strand.
AAAGTGAAGGTCTCCGCCTCGAGCGTGGAGAGGGCGAGGTGGACCGGCTCCACGAACGGTTCGTGGGCTCGGCCCACCGCCGAGGCGCACTCGGCATCCTTCGCGCCGAAACCGGGAAGGTCGAAGGTGATCAGAGAAGCATCCGCCGGGAGGTGAGCGAGGAGGGGGTCGAACGAATTTCGTGACCCGCTCCAGCCGTGGATGCCGACGAACAGGTGGCTTCCGGTCCCGTGGCGTACGAGATGGATCGGGCTCGGTCCGGGGGCCACGGTGGCCACCGACGCGCTCATGCCGGCTCGCTTTCCGCCTGGGGCGTCAAGGCGCGAGGCAACGCAGCGTCCTCGTCGCTCAGCAGGTCTTCCAGGTCCCGATGAAGCTCGGTTTCGTGCCGGGGCAGAAGCCAGAGGCCCATCACGCGCGGGTCGACACTGGCCAACAGGGCTCCGAAGGCAATCCTGAGCTTTGCCGAACCCGTCACGAACGTGCGCCCGGACCACGGATTTCCGCCATGCATGCGGCAAAGCTTCCGGCCGATCTCCCGGTATACCGACGACGCCACGACGATGGCCAGACGCGCTCGCAGCGGGATGAATCGAACACCCCTTCGTGCGCTTCGATAGTAGCGATCGGCCATTTCGAGCAGCGCGACCACCGTGCGCGCCAGTCGAATCTGCTGGTCTTCGGAAAGCTTCGAGTCGAGCAAGGCCTCCTGCCGAAGTCCTGCCTCCTGCAGGCGTTCCCGTGGAAGATAAATGCGGCCGCGCTCGGCATCTTCCCGGACATCGCGCGCGATGTTCGTCAGTTGCATCGCGATCCCGAGATCCACCGCGAACGGTGCCGCTCTCCTTGACCGAACCCCGAGCACACCGCACATGAGGAGCCCGACCGTTCCCGCCACCCGATAGCAATAACGAAACAACTCGCGGTCGTTCCGGAGGCGTACGTTCCCGAGGTCGGAAAGCGCCCCGTCGATCAGGTGGAGCGCCGGCCGTAGCCCGATCTGGCGACGGTGAGCGACGTCGAGGAAGTCCCCGACGAGTCCGCTCGGAGGGCGCAGCCCTCGCAGTTCTTGTTGCAAACGGGCGAGCTCGTTGCGCGCATCATCCGGGTCGTCGCCCTCGTCGGCGATATCGTCCACCGTGCGGCAGAAGGTGTAGACGGCGGCCGCGTCGTCTCTCCGAGCTGCGGGGAGGAAGCGCGATGCGAAATCGAACGACTTCGAACCCCGGGCCAGAACCGCCCGATAGTGGGAGGTCTGGTCGGACGGGTTCATCCCGCTGCTCGCTCTTTCACCGCATCTGGAGCAACCGCCCCCGGGACCGCCATCATGCTGGATGGGCCCGGGCGTGGGACCAGCTTCTCCATCACCTTGGCGGTGGAAATGACGCCCGGGATACCGGCACCAGGGTGGGTGGATGCGCCCACGAAATACAGCCCTCCCACGTCCTCGGAGCGGTTGTGGTAGCGAAACCAAGCCGATTGGGTGAGGAGCGGCTCCAGCCCGAAAGCAGCGCCATCCACCGAGCGCAGCTCTGTTTCGAAGTACTCCGGCGTGACGAATCTATGGGTCACGAGGTGCTCGCGAAGCCCGGGAACCCCTCGGCGCTCCAGCTCTTCGAACACCCGCTCCAGGTAACGCGGACCTTCAGCACTCCAGTCGATGCCACTCTTTTGGTTCGGAACCGGGGAGAGGACATAGAAGTTTTCGCAGCCCCCGGGCGCCACCGACGGATCGGTGCGGGTCGGGGCGTGCAGGTAGAGCGAGAAGTCGTCGGCGAGCACCCGCCGGTCGAAGATGTCCTTGAGGAGGCTTTCGTAGCGCGGTCCCAACACGATGGTGTGGTGGGCAAGATCCTCGTAGGTCCGGTCCGTCCCGAAATATGCCACGAACAAAGACATGCTCTGTCGCCTTCGTCCCACCGCTCGGTCGGTGTGCTTGCGGCGATGTTCGGGGTCGATGAGGCGGGTGTAGACGAACGAGGGGTCGGCGTTCGACACGACGAAGCGACACGGAATGCGCTCCCCGCTGGCTAGGCGCACCGCCTTTGCCTCTCCGTTTTCCACTTCGATATTTTCGACCGGAGCGTTGTACCGGACCTCACCGCCGGCATCCTGAAAGACCTTCACCAACGCCTGAACCAACGCGGTGGTCCCGCCTCGGGCGAAGTGCACGCCCCAGGTTCGCTCGAGCCAGTGAATCAGCGTGTAGATGGAAGTAACTTTGAATGGATTGCCGCCCACCAGCAGAGGCTGAAACGTCAGCACCTGTCGGAGCCGTTCGTCTTCGATGTAGCGAGCGACGAACGAATACACCGACCGGTAGCTGCCCAGGCGAAGGAGATCCGGTATCACCTTCAGCATGTCCACGAGGCGGTCGAAGGGGACGTCGCTGAGCTGAAGGTAGCCGATGTCGAAGATCTTGCGGATTTCTTTCACCAGCCGCTGATAGTTGTCCACGTCCTTCGGGTTGAACGAACGAATGCCTTCCATCAGGCGGTCTTCGTCTCCCACGTAGTCGAACTTGGAGCCGTCGTGGAAATCGATCCGATAGAAAGGGTCGACCGGCAGCAGGTCCACGTAGTCCGACCGACTTCGGCCCACCGCCTCAAACAGTTCATCGATGAGATAGGGGGCAGTGATGACGGTGGGTCCAGCGTCGAAGATGAAACCGTCGTCCTTGAATACACCGGCCCGTCCGCCCGGCTGGTCGCGGGCCTCGAGCAGGGTGACCGGATGTCCCATTCCCCGGAGCCGAATGGCGGCCGCAAGGCCTCCGAAGCCCGAGCCGATGACGACGGCAGAAGATTGATGATCGAAGTTCATGAGTTGGTCTCCAAGAGCCCTCGTACGGGCTGAAGCGAAAGCTGGATCAGTTTTTGAGCGACCCTGCGAAGCCGGGCCTCGGAGGCGAGCGCTTCGCTGGTTTCGATGGACTGCTGCAGTCCTTTTAGTTTTTCGAGCACCGCCGCGAGGGCTCCGGCTCGCTCGAATGCACGGGCCGCCTGGTCGATGTCCTGGGCGGTGGTCTCCTCCCGAGGCTTGCGCAAAATTCCGACCAACCAATTGCTGTCGTTGGGCCGAAGCCGAAGGTGTTCGACCACCAACGCGCTCACGCGCCCCTCTCTCAAGTCGCCACCTCGTTCGCCTCGTCCTTTGTCCCCAAAGAGGTCCACGATGTCGTCCTGGATCTGAAACAAGAGCCCGAGGTCCAAGAAGGGTTCGGCCAGGCGCTCCGACTCCTCACAGCTTCGACCCGCGAGAAGCGCCGAACCATGGACCGGAAGCGCCATCAGCGCGCTGGTCTTGCCGCTTGCCGCGGCCGCATACGAATCCCAATCCCATTGCGCGCCGCTCAAGAGGCACATCTCCAGCGACTGGCCACGCACCGTTTCTTCGGCCCGGCGAGCGATGGCTCGGGCGAGATGCCAGCGGGTAGCGTCGGAAGCCTGCACCTGCTCCACCGCGATGAAGGGCAGCATCAACAGGAGGTCGCCGGCGTTGATGGCCTGGGCATGTCCGTGTCGCATCCAAACCGTGAAGTGGCCCCTTCGCATCGGGTCCGAGTCCTGCAGGTCATCGTGAACCAGGGTCGCGTTGTGTAAGAGCTCGCACGCAGCGCCCCACGCCGGGGCCGCTTCGTCGGGGCCGCCCAGGGCCTGGAGGCTTTCAATGGCCAGGCGAGCACGAAGACGTTTGCCGCCCGTGAACAAGTGCTCCTGCACGATGGCGCCGAGCCGCTCGAAGCGACGGCCCGCCGCCAGCTGAAGCATGATGGCCTTGACGGCTTCGAGCTGATCCTCGTGCGCCGGAGGTATCGATCGCGTCGCGGGCGCCGCATCGTCGTTGTCATCCAGGGAAAGTGCTCCTGGGGGCGTCCCGATCACGCGCATCTTCCAGCCTCTCGAACTCCCCGGCGTGAAGGCGTGTCCGCCGCGACCGGGTGTCCAACGTTTGACGGCGCCGTCGCTACGTCCAATTGCGGCGTGCGTCGACTTTTTTGAGCATGATTCATGGCAAATATCTCGACGGGTATTGTTCAGCGTCCAGGACAAACACTGTTCATCCATCCAAGAGGCTCGGGGTTGTCACCACCCGGGCATAGGCAGCCCGAAGCCAGGGGCGGTCCCGCCGCGAAAGGAGGAGAAATGTGGCCGACATCGCACCCATGACCCGCCACGGGTGACTGTCGGTCCTCAAATATCCGGTCCAGCACCATCGAGGCGCTGCGAAAAAAGAGCTGAAAAAGCCGCCCATTCGCCTCCGATCCATGTCCAACAGCAACTCTAATCCCTGCAGGTGAAGGCGCCGCGTGGCGCGAATGCGGCGGGTCCACAGCGCGGCCCTCACTGATTCGATCCGCTGCGCCGACGTGGATGCAGTGCGGCTGTCGCGGAGCCCTTTTCGGAGCCGACCCTCGGACCGGAGGACCGGCGCCACGAGGTATCCGGTCGCCGGATGCCCCATCCCCGCCGCGCCTCCGAACGTCACCGCCCTCGCGTCCGGCTCGGGGTGAGGCCCCCCCATGGGGATGAAGACCCGCTCGGTCCGGACCACCTCCCAGTCCTGCACCCGATAGCTGGTAAGACGCCGTTCGAGCGCCTCCCGAAGATCTTCCGGCGGCACCGGGGGGCGCCCGGCCAACACCGTCTCTTCCACCAGCAGCGTTCCGTCGGGCATCGGGAGGAGATAGCCGAAGGTGGGGACCAGGTCGTCCTCTGCCCCACGGAAGTCCATGAGCACTGGCGGAGGGCGCGTTTGACCGGGCGGAGGCCGGAGAAACACCCCGAGAGCGGTCTGTGCCGTCAACACATCTTGCGGACCATTTGCGGCGAAGCGACCGGGTCGGCCCGATGCGTCGATCACCAGGTCGAAGCCTCGCTCGAATGCTGCGTTTCCGACGGTGCCAACCGCGTAAGATTTCCCGGAGTCCTCATGAAGGCGGTCGATGGTGCCGGCCAGCACTTCCACCGCATCCGCCCGGCGATGAAGGAGTTCGGCCAGTCCGCCATTGTCGAACAACGCGTACTCTCGGCGAACGTCCAGCGCCGGTCGTTCATTGCCCGTGTACAGCTCGACGAAGGGCCACACCTGCGCCATGACCTCTCGGTACGGGAGGGGAACGTCGTCGAGCCACGAGCAGTAGGTGGGCGTGAACGGCGCCCGGGGGTCCGGAGCCACGAGGGTGGTCTGGTAACCCTCCTGAGCGCACGTCCCAGCGGCAAGCCATCCGGCGGGCCCGGAACCGATGACCAGGGCGGACTTCACGTCGACAGCCCGGTCTCTGGGATGGTGCCCTCAGCGGTGCTCATCTCCATGTCCCTTGACCCGCGCGAACGGTGCAAGTCGAGCCGCGTCGGCCTCCGGCGAGCCGACGTCGAACATTCACCCGTCTCCGCGCTCCGGGAGGCACGACGATGACGGCGTACTGGTGCGCGGCCCTGCCCGTGCTGGTCCTGTGTATCGGCCTGTTCAATCTTCTCACCTGGCCCCGGCCGCGCTTTCGCCCGGGCCAGCTGCATGTCCCCTTGGATGCATCGATCCTGATCCCGGCTCGCAACGAGCAAGCGAACATCGAGGCCTGCGTCCGGGCTGCCCTGGCCACCGGAGTGCGGGAAGTGGTGGTGTGTGACGATGATTCCCATGACCGAACACCGGAGATTCTAGAACGTCTGAGGGTCCAAGATCCGCGATTGACCGTCATCCAGGCCGGGCCGCTCCCCCCGGGATGGGTCGGAAAACCTCACGCCTGTCATCGTTTGGCGAAACATGCATCGGGTGCCTGGCTCCTGTTCGTGGACGCGGACGTCAAGCTCCGACCCGAAGCCGTTCTCGGCCTGGCCGAACTGGTCCACCGGTTTCGCTCCAATGTCGTCACCGCATTTCCGGAGCAGGTCATGGTGGGCTGGGCCGAACGCTTGGTCGTGCCACTCCTGCACCTCACGTACGTCAGTTGGCTTCCCCTCCTCCTCATCCCGCGTCTCCGCACGACCCGCGCCTTGGCCGCCAACGGTCAGCTCCTCTTGGTGGACCGGGCGACCTACGATGCCTGTGACGGGTTCTCGGCGGTTCGATCCGCCATCGTGGACGACATGGCTTTTTGCGCCCGAAGCAAATCACTGGGCCACACCGTGCTCTTCGCGGAAGGAAGTCGGCTCGCCTCATGCCGAATGTACCGTTCGGCTCGGGAAGTGTGGGAAGGATTCTCGAAGAACCTGTTCTTGGGTCTCGGCGGGAGGATCCACAATCTTCTCCTGGTGATGATTCTCTACGTCCTCGCGTTCCTGGCCCCGTTGGTGCTGTTGATCCTGGCGCCACAATCCACCGCTGCCCTGACAGGATGTCTTGCGATTTGTGCGTTGAGAATTGCGATCGCGGCTCGTTTCCGGCATCCCATCGGCACCGTGTTCACACATCCACTCGCGCTAATTGCGTTCGTGGCCATCGGCATCAATTCGCTTCGGTGGGGCCTGGGAAATCGGGTTTCCTGGAGAGGCCGGGTGTATCCTGGCTCGGCCGCGGAAGGACGTTCGTGAAACGTTCACCGCGGGTGGTGGTCGTCGGTGGCGGACTGGGCGGTCTCTCCGCTGCCATCCACGCCGCGCAACTCGGTGGTGAAGTCGTCGTCCTGGAGTCGCAGTCGCGTCTCGGAGGGAAAGCCGGCTCGATTCAGCTCGGCGACGTCGAGGTCGACACCGGGCCGAGCATGCTGACCATGCCCGACGTCTTCCAGCAGCTTTGGCGGCTCGGCCCCGACGATGCGGCCTTGCCCCTGCGACAGGACGGCGGCAACTTCCTGTACCGATTCCCGGACGGAACGTCCGTCCCACTGGCCCACCGCCTCGACGAGAGTCTGGAACACGTCGAAGAAAAGCTCGGACCCCAAAGCCGCGAAGAGTTTCAAGGCTTCGTCGACTACGCCAAGGAGATCTGGATGCGGGCCGCTCCGTACTTCGTGTACGGCCCGGCTCCGACCCTCGCCGGTGTGGCGAAACTCGGCCTTTCGGGCCTGTGGGACCTCGGTCGTATCGATCCCATGCGGAAGATGTGGTCCGCCATCTGCGCAAAGGTTGGTCATCCAAAGCTTCGAAGCATCCTGGCGCGGTACGCCACCTACAACGGGTCGAACGTGCTGACCGCACCAGCCACCCTCAACTGCATCGCCTACGTGGAACTCGGCCTCGGCGGATTCGGCGTCACGGGTGGCATCCGCGCTTTGATCCGAAGCCTGGCCCGGGTCGCGCGCCACCATGGCGTCCATATCCACACCGGCACCCCGGTGACGGGCCTGGTCATGCGGGACAACCGGGTCGTCGGCGTCCGAACCGACGACGATTCGGTGGATGCGGACGCAGTGGTGGCCAACTGCGACGCGGCACTCGTGCGGCGATGGCTCCCGGAGAACGGTCGGACCGCTTCGTCGGTGGAGCCTTCGATGTCCGGGTGGAACGCCATCATCAAGGCGCGGCGACTCCCGGACCGACCGGCCCACCAAGTTCTGTTTCCGGAAATTTATCTGGAAGAATTCAAAGACATCTTCGAACGGGACCGACCTCCCAAGGACCCAACGGTGTACGTATGCGCGCCGGAAAAGGCGCACGGCACCCCCGGATGGGAAGACCACGAACCTCTGTTCGTCATGGCCAATGCTCCTGCAGAACCAGCCTCCGGCCCCCGACCGCCGGAGGTCTTTCAGGAGCTCGAACAGACCATCCTGAGCAAACTCGCCAAGGCGGACCTCATCGGGGCCGGAGACGAAGTCGTGTGGCGACGAACCCCGACCGAGCTGGCGGCGCTCTATCCCGAGAGTCGCGGAAGCATCTACGGGAGCTCATCCAACGGGATGATGGCCGCGTTTCAGCGGCCTTCGAACCGGGTCCACGGGATACGGGGTCTGTACCTCGCCTCCGGGAGCGCCCATCCGGGCGGCGGCATGCCTCTGGCTGCCCTTTCCGGTCGCCAAGCGGTTCGCTGCCTGGAGAAAGATTTGGGCCGATCGCTCGCAATCTGACTCCAGACCGGATTTATGCTGGATTCCTGATCCATGCTGCTGCGTCAGCTCCGGTTCGCGGTCGCGGGGCTGGCCGTGACCTTGTTCTCGGGCACGCTGGGCTACGTCATCATCGAAGGATGGAGCTGGCTCGACGCGCTCTGGATGGTGGCCATCACCTTTTCCACCGTTGGGTATGGTGAGGTCGCGCCCCTTTCTCCGGCGGGCCGTCTCTATACCATCGCCCTGATCTTCGTTGGCTTTACATTGGCGACCTACGCCGCCAGTGAAGTGGCACGACTTCTCGTCGACGGCGGTCTGGTGGAGGCACTTCGGGACCGCAGGAGGAAAGCGCTGATGCGAGGCATGTCGAACCACTACGTGGTGGTGGGCTACGGGCGTTTGGGAAAGGAAGTTTGCGCGGAGATCGCTTACCGAGGCCATCCCATCGTGATCATCGAGAGCGACTCGGCTTTGACCAAGGACGAGACGTTCGCCCTGGTGGGGGACGGAACTTCCGACGACATCCTGAAGGAAGCGGGGGTGGAGCGCGCCAAGGGGCTCGCCGCTTGTACCGGAAACGACGCGACCAACCTGTTCGTGACCCTCAGCGCTCGCCAGCTCAATCCCAGTCTTCGGATCGTCACCCGCGTCGACGACGAACACTCGGTCGCCAAAGCGCTCCGGGTCGGGGCCAGTGCGGTGTTGAATCCGTACGGAATCTCCGGCCAGCGGATCGCCCAGGGTCTGCTGCAGCCCGTCTCTGCCACCCTGGTAGACCAAACCGTCGGTCGTAACGTTCAGGACTTCGACATGGAAGACGTTGCGGTCGGACCGGGCCCCATCAACGGCTCGCTGCGGGAGCTTCGGGTCTCGGAGCGCTTTCGCGTCTTGGTCGTGGTGGTGAAGAAGGCCGACGGGAGCTTTCACCCCGGCTACCTGCCCACGGTTCGCTTGGAGCCCGGAGACGTGGCGGTGGTGGCCGGCCAACCCGAGAACATCAGGCGCTTCGCCGACGAGGCGCAGGGCACGTGAACGCACCGCGGATATTCTCGGTGCATTCTTCAGATGGAGCATGCCGGTCAGATCTTGAACGCGCTTCTTCGGAACGTCCGGTACTTGTCCGGTATCGGGCATCATGTCCGCCGCGGGCGAGCCGCATGGGGAGAATCCCACAACCGGCTCTTGGCCTTCGGCGCACCACCGCTCCCCTTGGTCCGGAGGGTCCTGCTTCCCGACACACCCAAAGCACTCTTCTGAGACCCGTCTTTTTTTCGACGCCTGTCGAAGTGGAATCCTCTCGTGCGTCCTCGGAATGACCGACGGCAAGACCATCGGTCAAAAGGAGATCCGATGCAGTACGTGATTTTGGTTCATGAGACCCCAAGCGATTTCGCTCAACGAAAGAGTCCTCCCGATTCCACCTATTGGACCGGCTGGGCAGCCTACAGCCGAGCTTTGCAAGAGGCGAAGGTCATCGTGGGCGGAAACGCCCTTCAGGTTCCCGAAGCCAGTACCGTGATCCGCATCCGAGAGGGTGCACGGCAGGTGCAAGACGGTCCGTTCGCGGACAGCAAGGAGCAACTCGGCGGCTATTTCGTCATCGATGTGCCCGACCTGGATACGGCACTGGAATGGGCAGCCCGTTGTCCATCGGCCGCCACCGGCGGCGCAGAGGTTCGACCGGTGCTCGAAATGGGCACGTGATGGCGGAGGACGACGCGTCTCGGAACGCGGCGGAGGCCGCGCTTCGGCACGCCTACGGCCGGGTCCTCGCGGTACTGGCCGCGCGGTCCGGCGACGTGGCGGGAGCGGAGGATGCGCTTTCCGAGGCGTTCGTCGCCGCCTTGAACACGTGGCCGAAGCACGGAGTACCGGTAGATCCGGTCGCCTGGCTGCTCACCGCCGCTCGACGTCGAAGCATCGACCAGATCCGACGCCGCCAGGTGCGCGCACGGGCGGAGCCGGATCTGGTCTTGGCCTACCAGGAGCAGGAAACGATGAATGGCAGTTTTCCGGACCGACGCCTCGAGCTCTTGTTCGTGTGTGCTCATCCCGCCATCACCCCCGCCGCCCGAAGCCCGCTGATGCTTCAGACGGTTCTCGGCATCGACGCAAGTCGGATTGCCTCTGCGTTCTTGGTGCCTCCCCCCGCCATGAGTCAGCGTCTCGTGCGGGCGAAGCGGAAGATCAAGGAAGCCGGGATTCGTTTTCGAGTGCCTGACGCCGAAGAGTGGCCGTCGCGCTTGGATGCGGTCCTCGAGGCGGTCTATGCGGCGTACAGCAGCGGATGGGATGCGCTCGGCTTCGAGGAACGAGGTCTGTCGGCCGAGGCGTTGTTCCTGGCCCGGATGATCGTGGACATCCTCCCGAACGAGGCGGAGGCAAAGGGGCTGCTGGCCCTCTTGCTGTTCTGTGAGTCGCGGCGAAAGACCCGACGAGGACCAGACGGGAGCTATGTCCCCCTTTCGGAGCAGTCCGTAGGCTTTTGGGACCCTTCTCTCATCTCGGAAGCGGAAGGACTTCTGAAGGCCGCCCTGGAGCAAAAGCGAGTGGGTCGGTACCAACTCGAGGCGGCGATCCAATCCGCTCACACCCATCGTCGACTGGGACGCGTCGACAACTGGCGAGAGGTCGTGGCGCTCTACGACGCTCTTCTTCAGCTTTCGCCGTCCGTCGGTGCGCAGGTGGCTCGGGCCGGCGCCCTTCTCGAAGCAGAGGGTGCGGGCGCCGCCTGGAACGCCCTCTCGGACATCGGCTCCGACCGCGTCACCACATACCAACCGTACTGGGCGGTCCGAGCCCAAGTGCTCCACGCCCTCGAGCGGCCGGCCGAGTCGGCTCAGTCTCTCGAACGCGCCATCGGGCTCACCGCGGACCCCGCGCTGCGTCGGTATCTGATCCAGGCGCTCCACGGCCAGCAGCCCAACGATTGACCCGTCGCGCTTTTCTCGAATGCCTGGTCCCATGCGCATCCCGTACCGCTTGTGCAGCGGGCCCCTCGAGCTCCGATGCTTCCGACCGGACGACATCGTCCGGGTTCGACCGGTGATCGAAGCCAACATCGATCACCTTCGGCCCTTCATGGATTGGGTGGACGACTTCCCGCCGCAGGATACGGAACTCCTCTCCATCCTTCTCGGCTTTCGGGGCCGCTTCGACCTTGAGCAAGACTATACCTTCGGCGCCTTCGACGCGGGGGGAGCCTACATAGGCGGATGCGGGCTTCATCCGCGGGTCGGTCCGGGCGGCATCGAGATCGGCTATTGGGTAGCCCGCGACCACCTGCGCCAGGGTCTTGCTTCTCGGATGGTGCGCGTCCTGACGCAAACCGCCTTTCGATTTCTTCCCGTGGCTCGGGTCGAGATCCAGGTCGATGTCGACAACTGGGCCAGCCTAAGCATCCCCGAAAAACAGGGATTTGTGCGGGAGGGCGTGCGGCGCCGAAAATTTCCGACTCGGGGGGAGCTCAAAGACGTCGTGGCGTTCTCGATGATCCGTGAGGAGTTGGCTTCTTCGCCGTGCGGAGCCATCGAGTTCGAGGCCTTCGACGGGCTCGATCGACCGCTCGCCGTGTCTTCATGACCGGGTCGAGGTCGTCGACGTCGAGACCCGATGACGGCGCGCGAGCTCTCGCTCCGTGGAGATCGCCATCAGAAGCGCCCGTGCAGTCGCGAAATCGGGATCCTCTTCCCCGACCCGGTGGAGCAGCGCGAGGACACGATCGTAGGCCGGGTCGGTATAATCGAGCGTCTTTTGGCGAACCGCATTGAAAGCCGTTTTGGCTCGGGCGTACGGCACATCCGGTGAGCACTGCGTCGAGCAGAATAGAGCAAGGACGAGCCCCCACCGTCCGCCGCGCACCCCGAACCACACCTCGCTTCCATGTCCCAACGGAGGTTGGGTTGCAATCACGGACAAGGGGAAGCGCGAGGCGGCTCTCCTGCGGATCAGGTTGAATATCTGCCTTTCTTGCTCGTCTGCCCCGTCGATGAACCATTTGACTGCCCTGGCCCTTTTGTTGACTGCCATCACCTGTCTGGCGTGGACGTACGACGGCCCGCGCGGCGGCCCCGAGTTCCGTTTCGAACGCATCGACCAGAACGCTGACGCTCGGCTCAGCTGGAAAGAGTTTGAAGACGCCGACCGGCGCTGCGTGGGTCGGATTTTTCGAGAGATGGACGCGGACCAGAACGCCGTCGTGTCCCCAGACGAGGTCGCTCGATATCGGTCTCTGGTTCGAGGACGCATCCGAGCTCAGCGTGCACGCGCGGGTAAGTCGGGTTACGGTCGATGGACGCACATGAAGCGTTTGGCGGTGGAGGAAGCCGACCTCGACCGAGACGGCGCGCTCACCATGAACGAGATCCTTCGGTCTCGCCGACAGTGGCGGCACGATCGCTTTCGTCGATTGGACAAGAACGGAGACCGAATCATCACGTTCCAGGAGTTCGACCGATCCGGCCCCGGCCGTCCGTCATCTTAGCCCTGTTCTGTCCAGGCCCGCGGTCCGCGCCCGTCTCCGGCAGAACCGTCGCGGATCCGGTGGACTTCGAACGAGCTTGACATCGCTCCTCCTCCCGTCCGTCGCTTCCAGGCAGAGCGCGACGGAAGCGTCGTGGAACCTGGATGGAAGAGTTGCAGCTTCACGTCATCTTCGGGACCGGGCAGGTCGGGCCGGTGCTTGGCCGCGAGCTGAAAAGACAAGGCCACCGGGTGCGCCTCGTCAGTCGCCGCCCCAACCGCGCCCTGGGTCAGGGTCCGGTCGGGCCCGACTCGGCCTCTCCGCCGGACGGAGGAGGCGCCCCGGAGCCTTCCCGGGGATGGGAGCTGATGGCGGCCGATGCCACCGACCCGAAAGCCGTAGACCGCGCCTGCGCCGGGGCGACGACGATCTACAATTGTGCGAATCCCCCATATCATCGGTGGCGAGAGCTCCTCGTCCCCCTGTTCACGGCCATCCGTGACGGCGCCGAGCGCGCGGAGGCCAAGCACGTGGTGCTGGACAACCTGTACATGTACGGTCGGCCGCCGGCGGAGAGCTTCGACGAACGGACCCCGATCGCTCCCTGCAGCATGAAAGGCAAGTTGCGGGCCGAGCTCCACGAGGCTCTCTTCAAAGCCCACACGACCGGTCGAATCCGGGCGGTGAGCGCGCATGCGTCCGACTTCTTCGGGCCCGACGCGCCACGGTCATTGTTCTCGGAGCGATTCTTTCATCGACTCGCCCGCGGCAAAGCGGTGGAAGTCTTTGGAGACCCGGAGTTTGTCCATGGCTACAGCTACATTCCGGACGTCGCGCGGGGACTTGCCGCGATCGGTACCGACGACGCAGCTCTGGGTCGCTCATGGCATCTTCCGGTCGCCTGGACAAAGAGCACGGCCGAACTGGTCGCCGCCTTCGCCAAGTACGCCGGGGTCGAGCCCCGCATGACCCGCATGTCGTCTGGCCTGCTGCGCCTTCTTGGAATCGTGATGCCGGAAGCCCGCGGCATCCCCGAGATGCTGTACCAATGGGAGCAGCCTTTCCTCCCTTCGGACCAGGACTTCCGAAAGCGCTTCTTCCCACCCACGTCGGCCGATGATGCGGTCCGAGAGACGGCGACTCAGGCGCTTGGGCTCCTCACGCCTCCATCTGGACGAAGCGACGAGACACCGTAACGCCAGCGTCTATTTGGCGGGCGGAGGACCCGAAGCACCGGCCTCTCCCGGGGGAGATTCCGAAGAGCCAGGATTGGGACGCCCTCCCGAGGGTCGACGAAAGAACCACCTCGAGAACCACCGACGGTTGCGCGCCACCACCCAGTAGCCCGCCTCGATGATCCAGATCATGGGTGGCCACGAAAGGAATCGACCCCAGAATCGATAGCCCACGATTTCGAGGGCGGCGAGCACCGCCCGCCCGCCCCTGAGGATGGTCCCGTCGGGTCGAACCAGGTGCACCGCGCGCTCGCAAGCGACCCGGAGTTCCGGCGTCATCGGAGGACTCGGCGCCATCTGGAACGGAACCGCCTCCAGTTCGCCGCGGGCATCCTGCCTCTGAAGCCACTCGACGGAACGGCGACAAAATCCGCACTCCCCATCCCATAGGATCAGATGCCCCACGCCGTGAGAAGAGCAGACGAGGCCATGGATGTCTTCCAGGAAGCATCGTCCGGCATTAGGGTGCCGAGCCATGACATCAGGGGACGCCGACGCCGCTCTGGCTCGGATCGACCGGTTCTACGAGACGCTGGACCGCAAGACCCATTTTGAGCTCTTGGGGGTGGAGTCCGACAGCAACCCCGACGTGCTCCGCAGTCAGTTTCTGCGCCTGGCTCGGGACTGGCACGGCGACGCGTTCGGCGAAATCGACCTTGGCGACCGAAAGCGCAAGCTCGATGCCATCTTCCAGCGCATCAACGAGGCCTATGAGACGCTGAAGGATCCGGACCGAAGAGACGAGTACATGACCTTGCTCGAGCGGCAGCGGGCCGGTCTCAGCACCGACGTGGCGTCGGTCCTTCGGGCCGAAGCCATGGTGGACGACGCCCTGGCCTCCATGCGGCGAAGCGCGTGGCTGGAAGCGAAGAAACTTCTTCAAGACGCCCGATCCCTCAACCCGGACGACCCGCTGTACCTGGTCTACTTGGCGTGGACCACCTACATGGAGAACCGGAAGTCGTCGGCCGCCCGACAGGATGCACTTCGAATGCTCAAGAAGGCGACCGAGTCGCAGGAGAACCTCTCCCTCGCATACCAATACGCCGGACAGATCCACTTCGACCAAGAGGAATACAAAGAAGCGATCAAGTGGTGGAAGAGGTGCCGCCAATATGAGGGCAACAACATCGAAGCGATACGCGGCCTTCGTCTGGCTCAAACCCGTCTGGAAAAACAAAACAAGGGCGTTTCGGGATTCTTGTCGAAGCTCTTTGGGAACCGCTGATGCTCATTCGATTCCAATCCCGGGGTTGAACAGCTTCAACATGAAGAATACGACGACCCCGGTCACCGAAACGTACAGCCAGATGGGGAAGGTGAATCGCGAGACCGCCTTGTGTTTGAAGAATTGGCCAGTCAGCGAAAAGTAAAACGAAGTGAACACCAGCGGCAAGGTGACGGCCGACAGGACGATATGACTGATCAGGACCGCGAAGTAGATCGGACGCACCATCCCGCGGCCTTCGAACGGCGTGTCTCCATGAAGCCCGTGGTAGATGACGTAGCTGACCAGGAACAGAGATGACGATGCGAATGCGGCCACCATGAAACGCCGATGGGCCACGATTCGCCGGGTGCGAATCATCCAGTAGCCGAGCACCAGAAACAGCGCGCTGAGGCTGTTCAAGCTGGCGTTGACGGCGGGAAGCATGGCCACCTGACCCGCCTCGCGGCTGCCTTCGTTGAAGTAGATGAGCCAAATGAGAAACCCGAACGCCCCTAGGCTCACCAAACCGATGGCGGCCAAAGGTCTTCGGTCATCCGTTGGCGCTGAGACCGTCGTCACGGCGCAGTCGTCTCCATTCCCACGCGCTTCGGCAATCAAATCTCGCGCAATGCCGAGACCACACTAGGCCGTGCACGCTAAGCCGTGGCGCCTCCACACGAGCTGCCCGCTCCCGCGGTGCACCCGAAGCAATGAGGAGCGGTACGGATCCGTCGGCTCGCGAAGGCTGATGGATCGAAGTCTTCGATGCGCATGGGCGTTCGATCGCCGACTTTCATGTCCAGCATCTGGTTGAAGTCGCAATCGTAGATGTAGCCATCCCAGGAGATGGAGATGGTGTTGCGGCACATCAGTCCATCCACGGTGGCTGGATTGAAGGCGTTGGCCAGCCGCTGCATATAGGCCTCGGTGTTGCCGCTCGCTTCGAGCCACTCCAAGAACCGAGAGATGGGCATGTTGTTGAGGGCGAAGAGACGGTCAAAGGTCACGCCGTGCCGCTGCTCGAGGGCTCGCTTCCACTCCCGCTCCATGTGCAGTTGATTCCCACTCAGGAACGCCCCCGCTGGATTGGACATCAGGGTCAGGATTCGGTCCGGGTCGCCTTGTCCGTAGCCCGCGTCGTTGAGCAAGCGAAGTGCCCGGAGCGACTTCTCGAAGGTGCCGTCCCCGCGCTGCGCATCGGTGTTGCGAAGCGCATAGTGGGGAAGCGAACACACCACCTCCACCTTGCGCTCCGCCATCCAAGCGGCGAGCCCATCCATCCTTCGACTCAAAAGGACCGTGAGATTGCAACGGTCGATGACGCGCTTTCCTCGAGCGACCACTTCGTCGACCAAGTCTCTGAAGTGAGGATTCAATTCCGGCGCTCCGCCGGTGAGGTCGACCGTGTGGGCCTCGGTCTGATCCAACGCCCTCAAACAGGCCCGTACGGTTTGCAGGTCCATGTTTGCGTCGGTCCGGTCCGGTCCGGCATCCACGTGGCAATGACGGCAGGTCATGTTGCAGAGCTTGCCGAGATTGATCTGGAAGAACTCGAGGCGAGCTGGACCGAGGGCCGCATGTCCAGCATCCCGAAGGCGCTCGTCAAAATCGTATCCGTTTGAGGCAGCCAGCTCGCCCAAGCGGGCGAGTTGCTCGTCGGGCGGCGCCAAGGGAGAGCGGCGTGCACGAAGGCTTTGGGTCGCACGAGGGCCCGAAACGTCGAGAACATGGAGTGCGTGGGTCATTGATGAAGCCTTTCAGAAGGTCTTGCCGTGAACCTGGTCCAGCATCTGGACGCCGTGAACCAGAGCCGCGCCGCCCCGAATCGCGTTCGCGACATGCACCGCTTCCGTCAGCTCCGGAAGTGTCGCCCCGAGCGCGTTCAGACTCGCCGTCGCGTCATCGATGGAATAGGGACACTGAATTGCATGGGCGCAGGAGAGCGCGATCAAGCGCTTTTCCCGGGCGGACAAGGCACCCTCCGCATAGGTCGCCGCCTCCCAAGTCCGAAAGGCGAGACCGAGCTTGGGCTGTTCGTTCACGAGCGCATCCCGTTGCCCCAGGTGGCCACGGTCGAAGTAAGCCTGGTTGACCGTTACCGCCTGGCCTCCCATGCCGATCTGCCGGGCTTGACCGAGCATCATCGTGCCGTAGGCCATCACGGACGCCGACCTCACGACGCTCGCCACGTGGACCGCCTCGGTCATCTGTTCCAGGTCCGCTCCAGCCTCGAGGGAACCCGAGGTGTATGCATCGATGCAGTATGGACACTGCACCGCATGCGCCACCGACAGTGCCATGAGCGCCTTCTCCCGGACCGACAGGGCTCCGTCCCGAAAGACCTGCCCGTAGTACCGGAAGAAGGCATCGGCGAGGGCCTTCTGTCCCTCGCCGATCTCCGGAAACCGAGGCAAGTGCGCCCGGTCGTAGTATCCGTTCACCGGGCCAGCCATGCCAGATGCGAAGACGACGCCCTAGAACGGCCCGGCTTTTTACGGCGAAATATGCGCCGAAGCCGCCGCGAACGGGTCAGGGTCTTGCCCCACGGCAACGTGAGCTCAGGCGCGCTCGGGAAGGGTGCGGACCCGGCCCGCGGCCGCCACATCTCGGACGTCCACGGAACCTTCGGCGTTCGCGTCACCGTCGAGCTCCGAGGCCAGGAGCTCGGCCCAGGCCCGCATGTACAGGACTGCGTGGTCTCGGTTTCGACGGTCCAGACCCCGCATCCCCGGCGGCAGTGTCTTCAGCACCCGGTCCCCCGACAAGCGCTCCAGGTCCGCGATGTCGTTCGTGGAAAGTCCGAGATCCACCATCGCCTGGATGACGTAGTCCATGGGATATCCGGAGTCGGGACAGAAGTCTCGGGCCTGCTGGGCCCAGTCGCCCGCCTTCTCCAGCGCGATGCGGTGCAGGTGGGCCTGCCCGAGGCGCGTCACGGTTTGCGCGAGATGTCCGCAGTTACAGCATCCCATGTGGGTCCACTGAAAACGGGCCCCCGAAGCCAATCGGTCGGCCGTTTCCCTCAAAGCTCGAATCAGATCAGGCGTGGCTTTAGCCATGAGCCGCAGTTTACCAAAACGAGGGCGTCCCTCCGCCCGGAATCGTGACTCTGATGGTACGCTCCGCCAGCCAGCATGAAACTTTACACGAAAATCCTCCTGGGGATGGTGGCGGGGGTCGGACTCGGACTCTTGTTCGGGCCCAACGGCCTCGTGTTCTCGCCGGACGCCGTGCGCCTCCAGGGGGACGCTGGCCTGCGCGCCACCCCCGAGGGGACCGATGTGGTTCCGCTGGCCCAAGGGGCCGAGCGCGCGGTGATCGTCGGTCGCCGGGGGGACATGCTGGAGGTCGAGATCACGCTCCGCACCACGGACCTGATGCGACTTCGGCGCGACAAGGTGGAGGGCGCTCAAGCCGCAGAGCCCGGGACCCGCGTCAAGGGTTGGGTGAACTCCAGCCGTCCCGAGATTCAACCCTACGCCCGATGGGGACAGACCATCGTGGACGCCACGGAATGGTTGGGCCGGCTGTTCCTCGCCCTGATCAAAATGGTGGTGGTGCCGCTGGTCTTCTTCTCGTTGACCGTGGGCGTGGCCTCCCTCGGCGACTTCCGCAAGCTCGGTCGCCTTGGCGCCCGCACCCTCCTCTTCTTTTCCTGCACGACGGTGGTCGCGCTGGTGGTCGGGGTGGGGCTCACCAATCTGATTCGGCCCGGAGGGTTTCTCACGGAGGATGACCGCTCCGCCCTGCTCGCCTCTTACGCCGGCGAAGCCGACCTCACCATGGGTCGCGCGGCCAGCGCCCCGAGCTTGGTGGACCAATTGATCGGCATCGTCCCCACCAATCCGGTGGGTTCCCTCGCCGAGGGTGACATGCTCCAGATTATCTTCTTCGCGCTGATGTTCGGCGTGGCTCTGACCCTTCTGGATGACCGTCGGTCCGAGCCGCTGGTCAAGATGATGTCCACCGCCAACGACGCGGTGGTGGAGATGGTTCATCTGGCCATGAAGCTGGCGCCGCTCGGGGTGGCCGCTCTTCTGTTCAAGGTGGTGGGGTCGACGGGCACCTCGGTTCTTCTGGCCCTCGGTGCCTACGGATTGGTGGTCCTGGGCGGCCTGTTGGTCCACACCCTCGCCACCTACGGCACCCTGGTCACCATCGGGGCACGGATCCGTTTTCTCGATTTTCTGAAGGCGATCCGGCCGGCGCTTCTGCTGGCCTTCTCCACCTCCAGCTCTTCGGCAACCCTCCCGGTGACCAAGGAGTGCGTGGAGGACAACCTGGGCGTGAGCAACCAGGTCAGCAGTTTCGTGCTTCCGCTGGGCGCCACCATCAACATGGATGGGACCGCCCTTTATCAGGGCGTGGCGGCCATCTTCATCGCCCAGATCTATGGGCTCGACCTCACCTTGGTACAGCAGCTCACCATCATCACCTCGGCCACCCTCGCCTCGGTCGGGGCGGCCGGGGTTCCCGGCGCCGGTCTCGTCACCCTCGTCATGGTCCTGACGACGGTGGGCGTTCCGAGCGAAGGCCTCGCATTGATCCTGGGTGTGGACCGGCTCTTGGACATGTTCCGGACGACCACCAACGTGGTGGGCGACAGCTCGGCGTCGGTCTTCATTGCCCGCCTGGAGGGCGAGCCTCTCCGCTATCGCTCATCCGAAGAAGACGCTGCGGATCCGCATCGCGGCTTCGAGGGCCGCGTGGCTCGGCCCAAACCCGTCACGGTGGAGGACTGAAGGCCAGGCGGCGGGAGCCGCCGGATCAGAAAACGAACTTGGCCACCTTCTCGGCCGGCTCGCTGCCTCCGAAGGCCGGAAAGTGGAGTCGAGCCGCCTTGCGCTCCACACAGGCCGCCAAGGCTTGGTCCAGCGCGCCGCTTCGCTCCACCACCTCCGCTTCCACCACCGCGCCGGACCCATCGATGGTCAAGGCGAGCTTCAGGGCGCCGGACGCCTTGCGGGTCCGAGGCCGTTCCGTTGCGAGGCACGCGTCGACACCGCGCCAGCTTCCGACCACGTCTTCGAAGGCGGAATCGGCGAGGACCGGCTTCTCGGCCGGCAAGGGCAGCGGAGAAGCAAGCTCAGCTTTGGAGTCGGGACGAGGCGCGGCGTCGGGTTGAGATCGGACGCGCCGAGCCTTCTTTTGCGGCTTCACCTCGGCCGGCGGCGAAGCGGGCTCGGAGTCGTCGGCGCCCGCCTCTCCATCCCATTCCCCGAGCAGTGCGGTCCGAACCGCCTCCGCCTCCGACTCCGGCGGCTGCGCGACGCGGGGCGACGGTTCCGTTTCGGGGTCCGACGGAACGGCCTGTGGGGTCGGATCGGCACAGCCTGCGAGGGCGATGGCGACCGACATCAGCGTTTCGAACATCCAGCTGCGAGAGCCCATGCCACATCCTATCGGCCCTTTGAGCCAGACTTCACGTGCCGGTCGACCGAACACCCTTTCGGGTGGCCCGCCGCCAGACCGCCGACGCAAAAAGTTCGGCCGAAAACGGGAGATCTTCCACAAGGTATCGCCGAGCCAAGCGCCGGGGCTCTTGGGACAGACGATGAAGCCATTCGAGTCCGCGGTCCTGCATCCAAATCGGAGCTCGCCGTACCCGTTCCGTCACGAAGTTAAAGCTTCCGCCGACCCCGACCATCCAGGCATGCCGGAATTCGCCTCTCAGCCGTCGAAGGATGCGTTCCTGCTTCGGGGATCCGAACCCGGCCAAAATGACATCGGGGGCCGCGGCACGGAGATCTCCGATGATCTGCTGCATCTCCGCGTTCGTTGGGGGCTCACTGACCCAGGGCTCCGAAAACCCGGCAACGTCGAGTTCGGGGTACCGGGCCTTCCAGATGCTCGCCGCCCGCTCCGCGACCCCCCCGACCCCTCCCAGAAGGTAGAGCCGGCGACCCTGCGACGCGCATTCCTCCGCCAGGCGGTCCACGAGGGTTGCCCCTGCGACCCGCCCGGGGATGGCATCTCCTTGGATGCGGGCCGCCCAGACCAGAGGCATGCCGTCGGCCACCCGCACGTCTGCGGCCTGATAGAGCTCGCGAACCTCCGGCATTCGAGCGTACATCCGCAAGAAGTCGAGGTTGGCGGTGATGACCCAGCCGCCCCGACCGGCCCCCAGCTCCGCGAACATGTGTCGAACCAGCCCCTCCTGATCCAGGGCCGCGACATCGAGCCCCATGAGGTCGAGGGTCGGAAGCTCCTCCATTGCGGAGAAGCCTTAATACCGAGGAATGCTGTTGTCGATGTGCAGAGACCAGGCGTCGATGCCGCCGTCCATGTTGTAGACCCGGCTAAAACCCTTATCAACGAAGGCCTGGGCGGCCTGAAGGCTCCGACCCCCGTGGTGGCAATGAAACACCAACGGCGTGTCCTTGGGCAGGGCCTCGAGGCGCGCCATCTCTTCGGGAGTGAGGAGGGTGGTGCCTTGGATCTGGGCGGTCTGTCGCTCCTCGGGGGTTCGCACGTCGATGAATTCGAAGCGTTCGCCGGAAACCAGGCGCGCATGGACATCCTGTGGCCGCGCGGAACGTACCTTGGCCGGCTCGTTCGGGTTGTCGACCCGAAAGCCTCCGCCGCCATCGGTGGTGAAATCGATGTGCACCCCATCAGCCCGAGGCGCGCTCATCCGGTCCACCAGAATTCTCAGGGCTCCGGCCTCGACCTCGAAATCCCCCGGTCGGACCTGGTCCAGTCCCAGGGTGGGGCGGAAGTTCTGATCCACTTCGAGTCGGACCTGCCCTTCGGCCCCCTCCAGGGCCGCAACGAGCTGGGCCTGAGCCGCTTCGCTGACCGAGAGCTTCGGCGGATGCACCTCAGGGACCTGAAGGCCAAGGGCCTCGTGCAGCTGTCCCGTCTTGTACATCTCGCTCACGATGTCGCAGCCTCCGATGAAGCTTCCGTCCACGTAGAGTTGAGGAATCGTCGGCCACGACGAGAATTCCTTGATGCCGTTTCGGAGATCCGGGTCATCGAGGACGTTGTAGGTCTGATAATCGTCCACGAGCTCGTCCAGAATCTTCACGACCTGCGCGGAAAACCCGCACTGAGGAAGCCGGCGCTTCCCTTTCATGAAGAGAACGACGCGGTGGGCGTTCACCTTTTGCGTGAGGTCGGTGCGAAGCGCCTCGTTCAGGCTCATGGGCGCAGGCTAGTCACTCCCGTTCGGGTGGCAAGGTCTTTGGGACGGTTGTTGAAGGTTTGCGGGAGCGCAGCGCGTCGTCCGGGGAGACGCCGGCCCTCTGTCCCGAGCCCACCACTCGGGCGCCTGGGTTTCGCCGGTCAGTCTTCGAGGAAGGACTCCATGGGGGGACAGGTACACATCAGATGCCGGTCACCGTACGCATTGTCGACCCGCGCCACCGGCGGCCAGAACTTGTTGCCCCGAATCCATGGCTTTGGAAACACCGCTTGCTCACGCGGATAGGGATGATTCCATTCAGTCGCGCATGCAGCTTCCTGGGTGTGCGGAGCCATCTTCAACGGATTGTTGTCCTTGGGCCAAATGCCCTTCTCGACCTTTCGGATCTCCTCTCGAATCGAGAGCAGCGCGTCGCAGAAACGGTCCAGTTCCGCTTGGTCTTCGCTCTCGGTCGGCTCCACCATCATGGTGCCCGCGACCGGCCAGGACATGGTGGGCGCATGAAAGCCGTAATCCATCAGGCGTTTCGCGATGTCATCCACCTCGACGCCGGCCGTTTTCTTGAAGGGCCGCATGTCCAGGATGAACTCGTGGGCCACTCGTCCATTGAGGCCGGTGAACAGCACCGGGAAGTGGTCTCGAAGGCGCATCGCCATGTAGTTGGCGTTGAGGATCGCAACCTGACTTGCCTTCTGCAGCCCTTCCGGCCCCATCATGGCCATGTACATCCAGCTGATGGGCAGGATGCTGGGGCTTCCGGACGGAGCGGCAGCGACCGGCCCGATCGCGTCCGGCCCGGTGCGCGGATTCTGAGGATGCCCGGGTAGAAACGGCGCCAGATGGGAGGCAACACCGATGGGTCCCATGCCCGGTCCGCCTCCGCCGTGGGGAATGCAAAAGGTCTTGTGCAGATTGAGATGGCATACATCCGCCCCATAGTCGCCGGGCCGACAAAGCCCGACCTGAGCGTTGAGATTGGCGCCGTCCAGATAAACCTGTCCGCCGTTCTCGTGAACGATCTCGCACAAGCGCCGTATCTCGGTCTCGAAGACGCCATGCGTCGACGGATAGGTGATCATCATCGCCGCCAACGACGCCCGGTGCTTCTGAGCCTTGGCCTCCAGGTCTTCGATGTCGATGTTGCCGTGATCGTCACAATGGACCGGGACGACCTCGAGTCCAGCCATGACCGCGCTCGCCGGATTCGTCCCGTGGGCCGACACCGGGATCAAGCACACGTTCCGGTGGCCTTCACCCCTCGCTCGATGGTGGGCCCGAATTACCAGCAAACCGGTGTATTCGCCTTGAGAGCCCGCATTGGGCTGGAGGGACACCGCTGCGAATCCCGTGACTTCACCGAGCCATGCTTGCAGGTCTTCGTAGAGCTTTGCGTAGCCCTGTTGTTGGCCGGCCGGCGCGAAGGGATGAACGTTCGCAAACTCTGGCCAGGTCACCGGCACCATTTCGGCTGTCGCATTCAGCTTCATGGTGCACGAGCCGAGAGGAATCATGGACGTCGTCAACGAGAGATCCTTCTTTTGAAGGGAATGAAGGTATCGAAGCATGGCGTGCTCCGAATGGAATCGGTTGAAAACCTCGTGGGTGAGGTATGCCGAGGTTCGGGCCAGGGGGGCGGCGAGCGGTTTTCCGACCTCCTCCATCAACATCTCCGCAGCCGGTGCTGGGCGGCTCACGCTCTTTGCCAAGGCGGCCAAAACCGCCTTCACGTCCTGAATGGTCGTGGTTTCGTCCACCGAAGCACCCAAGGCGCCGTCGGGATACCGTCTGAGGTTGTAGCCGGCGTCGAGGGCGGCCTTCAGCGCGTCGTCGGTCGCGTCTGAAGGAACCTCGAATCGCAGGGTGTCGAACCGCTCTCCCGGCGGAACCTGGAACCCGAGGGCTTTCAGGCCAGCCGCGAAGACCTGCATCATGCCGCGGGTCCGCTCCGCGATGCGGCGGATTCCCTCAGGACCGTGATAGACCGCATACGCACCGCTCATGATGGCGAGGAGAACCTGAGCCGTGCAGATGTTGCTCGTGGCCTTGTCTCTTCGAATGTGTTGTTCGCGGGTCTGCAGGGCGAGCCGATAGGCTGGACTACCCTTTGCGTCTCGGGACACCCCGATGATCCGCCCCGGCACGAAGCGCTTGTGCTCTTCCCTCGTGGCGAGGAAGGCCGCATGAGGCCCGCCCGCTCCCATGGGCACGCCGAAGCGCTGCGCCGACCCCACCGCGATGTCGGCGCCCATCTCCCCGGGGCTGCGCATCAATGCCAGAGCCAGGAGGTCGGACGCCACGATGGTGACCACATCGGCCGCTCGAGCACGGGCGATGGTGTCGTCTTGGGTCTCCGCGACGCCGAAGGTGTCCGGAACCTGCAGAAGGACCGCGAACGCGGATTCGAGGTCGGCCGTGCGGGGGTCCTCCACCACGAGGTCCACCCCGATCGGTTCCGCCCGGGTCCGCAGAACCGCGACGGTTTGGGGATGGCAGCCAGGGGAGACGATGAAGCGATTTTTTTTCTGACGGGTGATGGCCAGCGCCATCGCCATCGCCTCGGCCGCTGCAGTGGCTTCGTCCAGCAGCGAGGCGTTGGCCAGAGGCAGTCCGGTCAGATCCGAGACCATGGTTTGAAAGTTCACCAAGGCTTCCAGTCGCCCCTGAGCGATCTCGGGCTGGTAAGGCGTATACTGAGTGTACCATCCTGGATTTTCCAAGATGTTACGCTGAATGACCGGAGGGGTGACGGTGCCGTAGTAGCCCATCCCGATCAGCGACTTGACCACCTGGTTCCGTTCAGCAACCTCTCGTAGGGTGGACAGCGCTTCTTGCTCACTCAATCCGCGCGGAAGGCCTGCCAACTCGAGCGGTGCGCCGGACCGAATGCCATCGGGGATCGTGGCCTCGGTGAGTGCCTGCAAGGAGGGAAGGTCCAACGTTTGGAGCATCCGCTGGATCTGGGCATCAGAGGGTCCGATGTGGCGTCGAGCGAATCGGTCTCCTTGGGTAAGCACAGCCTTCATGCAACGTGGCATGGTGCCGGGGCCTCGGATGATTCCACAAGGAATTTCTCAGCCTGGCCATCCTGGACGGGCTCGCCCTGAAGTCCGAACGCGCGTACGACGACGCGCCTGATAGACTGACCCCATGCCGGTCTTGGCCCTTCACAATCCGGTCATGCAGTACGCATGGGGCGGGACCGACGCTCTCTCGACCTGGACCGGCGTTTCAAATCCAGATGGCCAGCCGCAAGCCGAACTCTGGTTGGGTGCGCACCCTCGCGCACCGTCCCGGATCGACGGCGCGCAGGGACCTCGTCTGGACGCGTATCTCCGTGAACACCCATCGGCGCTGGGTTCTCGTCTCGAGACGCTCCCCTTTTTGATGAAGGTCTTGGCGGCCCGTCGACCGCTTTCCATCCAATGTCATCCCAGCCAGGAGGAGGCGGAAAGGGGCTTTGCGTTGGAACAAGCGCAGGGCCTCGCCCTCGATGATCCGAAGCGGAACTACAAAGACCCCTTCGCCAAGCCGGAAATGGTGGTAGCGCTCAGTTCCTTTCGGGCGCTCGAGGGATTTCGCGCGCCCTCGGCGGTGGTGGAGGACCTGGTCCGATTCCAAATCGAGGTTCCCGACCCGCTCCAGTGGGGAGCCGACCCCATTGCCTTCATGCTGGACATGCTTCTGGGCGCCGCGCCCGAAGATGCAGCACGGCTTTTGACCGCGCTCTTGTCGCGGTCCGACCCGGACCTGCAGAGCCTCCGCGACATCCACGCGCATCATCCAGGGGAAGCGGGCTGTCTCGCCGCGGTGTTCCTCAACCAGGTGGTCCTCGAGCCGGGCGAGGCCCTTTTCCTGGGTCCTCGACGGCTGCACGCCTACCTGGAGGGCGTCGCGGTGGAAGTGATGGGGAACTCGGACAACGTGCTTCGCGGCGGGCTCACCCCCAAGCACATCGATCCTGACGCAGTGAGACAAACCGTGGAGCGGTCCGCATCTCCGCCGCAACGGGTGAAGCCCTCCCCAACCGGTCCCTGGACCGACTACCCGGCCGAGACGACGGCATTCATGTTGGACGTGGGTCAGCCGGAGCAACGATTGGCCGGTCCGCGGCAGATGGGGGTGCCGGAGATCCTGTTTTCACCCCTGGGAAGAATGGAACTCGAGGCCGACGATGGGCCGATCACGGTGGAGTCGCCGGCTGGACTCTTCGTCGGGGCAGACGTTTCGAGCTATCGATTGAAGAGCACGCGCTCCGTCTTTCGGTGTACCACCGGGCGCTGACATCTGATTGAGCACGCCCCCATGAAACCGCGCATTCACACCGTCGGCCTTTTCGATTCTGGAGTGGGCGGCCTGTCGGTTGCGGCCGCCCTGCTGGATGTCTGCCCTCATCTCGGGTTGCTGTGCCTGGGGGATCAAGCCCACGTACCTTATGGAGGCCGCGCCTTGTCCGAGGTCGCAGGGTTCGCTCGGGAACTGACTTCATTTCTCTTCTCGCACGGCGCCGACGCAGTGGTGATGGCCTGCAACATCTCGTCCGCCACCGCCTTGGAGGGGGCGAGGACGCACTACGGAGCGCACGCAGCCTTCGGGGTCATCGAAGACGGAGCCCGGGTTGCGGCGCACCAGAGCCCCTCCGGTCGGATCGGCGTGCTGGCCACCGAAGGCACCGTGAAAACCGGGGCCTACAGCCGAACGCTGCGATCGATCCGTCCTTCTGCGACGGTGGTCGAAGTGGCGTGTCCCCGTTTCGTCCCCTTGGTTGAAGCGGACCGGGTGGAGGGACCCGAAGCCGAAGGCGCGGTGGCCGAGGCCCTCGACCCCATCCGTCGCGGCCCATGCGACACCGTCATTCTCGGATGCACCCACTATCCGATGCTGCTGCCGTGTCTGCGCCGGTCGGCACCGGAGCTTCAGTTCGTGGACCCGGCCCGCTGCATCGCGGAGCGACTGCGCCACCGCTTGGCCCCGGGCGCTGCGAGCCGGTTGTGGACGACCGGGCATCCGGGCACGTTTCAGGCAGCGGTCCACCATTGGCTGTCGGGACGCGTCACGAGCCCAGTGGAACAAGCGCGCTGGCGCGACGGGCGGCTGTACGTTGACGACGAAGACCGATTCGACGCATCCGACGCCCGTGCGTGAGCTGTGGTCCTTCTTCGTTCACCTGCGATGGCACTATCAGGTGTTCATCCTTTCGGGGGGTTACCTCCTAGGAGGCCTTTTTCAGCCCGCGTTCGAATGGTGGCCCTTTTTGATCCAGTTCCTGAACGTCCACCTTCTCTTGAATGGCGGAATCACGGCCTACAACTCGTATCATGACAAAGACGAGGGGCCGATCGGCGGCCTTTCACGGCCGCCACCCATGACACCTTGGATGCTGCCGGCATCCTTGTTCGTCCAGTGTCTCGGGCTGGCGGTGGCGTGGCCCGAGGGTCCCCAGTTCTTGGCCCTCTACGTCATCACCATGGTGCTCTCGGTCTTATACAGCAGCCCTTCCTTTCGGTGGAAAGGACACCCCCTGCTGAGCCTGGTCGCTGTCGGGATCGGCACCGGCACCAACACGTTCTTGATGGGATACCTCGCCGCGGGCGACCGAGGCATGAATGTTCAAGTCACGATCGCAGCGCTCGGCGTCTCCCTTCTTCTGCTCTCCATGTATCCCGTTTCTCAGATCTTCCAGATCGCGGAAGACCGGGAGCGAGGCGACCACACATTTGCCGTGAAGTATGGCTTGGCTGGTGTTCGGCGCTTCTTCGTGGGCGCATATCTATTGGGCCTTCCGACCGTGTGTCTGCTGCTTTTTCCGATTCGAAGCTGGGCCGCCCTGGGGCTCGCGATCGCAGGCGCGGTTGGCGGGCTGGCCACCGGGCTGACGCTGCGGCGGCTCTCCGGAGATGCAGACGAGTATGGGATCGTCATGCGTCTGAAGCTGGGAGCATCCATGTCCTTCGTCGGATTTCTGGTGCTCTGCCTGGGCTGGATGGCGGTCCAATGAGTCCCGAGCCCGATGTCAACCACGTGTCAAAACGATGACGCACCGAGCGCATCTCCCAAGCATTCTCGATTCCCCCAATCGGTTTCATGAATGATTTCGGAATGTTGCAGATGTCTGTCCACAGCCGTGGATAAGCTGTGAATTGTGGCATTCCCGCAACTGCCCCGAAATGCTGAAGATGCTGGCTTTTGTCCTCAGGCTTGGATCGTGAACCCGGCCCGTTCCAGGACCTGTTTCATGGTCTGCTGGTCCACCGATTTTCGGTACGCCTCCGAAGGCTCGACCTGCCGCGACTTCACCAACTCCATCATGTGGTCGGTCTGGGTCTGCATGCCCTGAGCCTTCGCGGTCTGCATGATGCTGGGGATCTGAAACGTCTTCCCTTCCCGGATCAGGTTCGAGACCGCGTTGTTCACCACCAGGACCTCCAGCGCGGCGATGCGGCCACCCCCGACCTTCTTGCAGAGGGTTTGAGCCACGACGCCCTTGAGGGACTCGGCCAGCATGACTCGGATCTGGGCCTGGTGGTCGGTGGGAAACTGGTCGATGATCCGGTCGACGGTGCTGGCCGCGGTATTGGTGTGGAGCGTGCCGAACACCAGGTGCCCGGTCTCCGCCGTCTCGATGGCGATATGGACGGTCTCGAGGTCCCTCATCTCCCCCACCAGGACGATATCCGGGTCTTCGCGGAGTGCCGCGCGCAGGGCGGCCGAGAACGATTTGGTGTGGGTGTGCACCTCTCTCTGGTTGACGAGGCACTTGATCGACTTGTGGACGAACTCGACTGGGTCCTCGATGGTGATGATATGGTCGGAGCGCTTCTTGTTGATGTAGTCCACCATGGCAGCCAGCGTCGTGGACTTTCCGGAGCCCGTGGGGCCCGTGACCACCACGAGACCCTTGGGAAGATCACAGAAGTTGCGGATCACCGGCGGCAGGTTGAGTTGCTCGGCAGTGAGAACCTTCGAGGGGATGGTACGCATCACCGCGCCGCAACCGTTTCGGTCCCGAAACCAGTTCATCCGAAACCGAGCCACGCCGGGGATCTCGTGGGCGAAGTCCGCGTCGTGGGTCTCCTCGAACGTGGACCGCGCCACCTCGTGCGCGACCTCATCCATCCATCGTTCGATCTGTTCGCTGAGAACCGGTTGCCAGCCGGGGAGCTGGCCCATGTCCCCGTCTCTTCGAATCATGGGTGTCAACCCGGCCGTCAGATGAAGGTCCGAGCCGCCCTCCGCCACCAGCTGCCGCAAGATGCGGTTGATACCCGGTTCACCGGCCACTGAGGCAACCACCGGTGGGGCCGCCTCCGGTTCCGGGGCAGAGGTCGGCGGAGGCGCGACCGGCGGAGGCGCGGCGACGGGCGCCGCGGAGGACGCCAACGGCGCGACGATGGCCGCAGGCCCGCCCAAAGGCTCATCCGCGGCGTCAAACATATCGTTGGCCGGCGTGATGAAGGCGCTCAGCTCCTTGCCCCGCGCATGAACCCGGACGGTCACCCGCCCGCTCGGACTCTCATAGTCGAATTCCGCTTCGGGTCGATCACCCAAGGACCCTATCGGGTCGAGCAACGCGCGAATCTGCTCGCTGCGTACCGGCTTGTCCAGGATGACCCGTTCCTGCCCCTGTGTCCGCAGCCGAACCGGAAAGCCTGTCGCGAACACCAGCGTCTCGGCGTGCTTTCGGTGCATCGCCTCAATGAAGCGGTCGATCCGGTTTTCGGTCACTGCCTGCTTGTACCAGCACTCGGATTTCGAATCACGGCGACCTGGCACCAATAGAGACTGCTGTTCCCATCGGAGACTGCTATGGGTTGAGTGTGAGCGGGTGGTTGCTGCTGCGCGGCCTGGCGCGAGAGCAAGGTCACTGGGAGCGATTCCCGAAGTTGCTGATGGATCGCACCAAAGAGCCCGTCGTGTTGTTGGATCTTCCGGGGGTCGGCCTGGCCCGGGACCGAGACGCCCCCCGAACCATCAAGGACACCGTGTTCGACCTTCGTCGAAGATGGCTGGAACTTCCGGAACGACCCGACCGCATCCTGGGTCTTTCGATGGGCGGGATGGTGGCACTGGATTGGGCTTCACGCTTCGATCAGGACTGGAAGACGGTCTTGGCGGTGAACGCCAGCGCCCAAGAGGCGGGCCTCCCAACCCGAAGGCTCAGATTGCGGGGGCTCGCTCGCCTCGCCCGTGCCAGTCTGGCGAAGGATCCGGTGGAGCGTGAACTCGCGGTCCTCCGCGTCACCAGCCACCGTCGGGCAGGGGATCGGGCCCTCGCCGCGCGGTGGGCTGGAGTTGCTCGGGAACGGCCTCTTCGACCCGACGTCGTCATGGCCCAGTTGATGGCGTCGGCCCGGTTTCGCTGTCCTCAGCGGCGGCCGACGTCCGTGACGGTGGTGGCTGGCCTTCGAGATCAACTGGTGCATCCGAAGTGTTCTCGGCAGCTGGCCGAGACCCTATCCGCGCCCCTCGAAGAGCATCCAGATGCGGGGCACGACCTTCCATTGGATCAACCGGAGTGGATGGCGGACCGCGCCGCGGAGTGCATGGGATGAAGATCTTCTTGGTAGACGGGACATTCGAGCTCTTTCGCGCCTACCACGGTGCGCCTCCGGCCCAGTCGCCTCGGGGGGAGCCCGTCGGCGCGGTTCGCGGACTCGCGCGGTCTCTGATGGCCATGGTTCGAGAGGAAGGCGCAACCCACGCTGCAATCGCCTTCGACAGCGTCATCGAATCGTTCCGAAACGAGCTCTTTCCAGGCTACAAACGGGGCGACAACTTGGACCGAGACCTGCTGTCCCAGTTTCCCTTGGCGGAGCAGATGGCCGAGGCCCTGGGATTCGTGGTGTGGCCCATGGTGGAGTTCGAAGCAGACGACGCTCTGGCCAGCGGGGCGGTGCGGTACGCCCGGGATCCTGACGTCGAGCAGGTCTTGATCTGCAGCCCCGACAAGGATCTCACGCAGGTGGTGGACGGAAAGAAGATCATGACCGTGGACCGACGCCGGCGACAGATGCTGGACCGAGAAGGGGTCGTGGCGAAGTTCGGTGTTCTGCCGTCCTCCATGCCCGACTACCTCGCCTTGGTCGGCGACTCGGCCGACGGAATCCCCGGTATCCCGAGGTGGGGAGCCAAGGGCGCATCGGCGGTTCTCGCGGCCTACGAGCACATCGAAGCCATCCCAGGCGATGCATCGCTGTGGACGGTGAAGGTCCGGGGCGCTCAAGGCCTTTCGCAAGCCCTGGAGGCCGAACGCGAAAATGCCCTTCTCTATCGGACCTTGGCCACCCTCCGGCTGGATGTCCCCCTCACCTCTTCGGCCCGGGATCTCGAATGGAAGGGGGCGGATGGACGCCTCTTGCGGGAGATGTGTCAACGCATCGGGGACGACCGCCTGGTGGAGCGGGTTCCGCGTCTGCGTTAGGTCTTCGTTCGATCTCTTGCCGTAGCTCGAGGAGCGCGAGCAGTACGCAGCATTCGAACGGTCAGACATCCACCTGGCAGGTGGACATCCCCACCGCGCCCACACACACGAGCCCCGCACAGCAAACATCGGCTTCACCGCACGACTGCCCGACCTCGCGGCACTGCGGGTCTGGCTCTCCTCCCCCGGGGTCCGGCTCCACCGGAACGAAAACCTCGGTCCACTGGCCGATGTGGTTGGACGTGGAAAGGTCCTGAAACGGGAGGGCGAAGGCGGGAAAGCTCCCGTCGCTCCCTTCCACCACCGCGTCCGGATCCACCGCCGCCATCCAAAGGAGCTGACCCGAGCCCGGAGGAGACCGGAGGCCGTATTCCCGTCGGGATGAGAAGGTCATCCACATGATCCGTCCCTGACCGGAGACGGAGCGGGGTCCCTCGAACGGGGCCCAACGCGGAAACGAGTTGGTCAGCCTCTCGTTGCCTTCGTCTTCCAGCCCGGGACCGTCGGCCGCGACCAAACGAACACGCCCGCTGCCGTCGGGCCGCATGGCCCAGATCTGAGCACTGGGATCCGCGTCCGCATCGCACTCGCTGCTGTAGACGCCGGAATTGCACTCTGATCGATTGTAGAGAAGAAAGCTCCCGTCCAGCGCGTAGGCGGGATTGTAGTAGTTGAGACCATCCTCCGGCTCGATCAACGTGTGGGGCGCCGACCATCCCCCGCCGGGCAGCTCTTCCACGAACGAGATCCCACCCCGCCCCGGCCGCTGAGAGGTCTTGTGGTACGTCACCCGGGTATAAGCGATACGGTCTCCCGTCGGAGACCAGTTGGGATGGCTCGGCTCGTGACCCAGCTCGATGATCTCTTCCACCGTACCGGTTTCACCATCGCGGATCCGGATCCGCGTATCCGGCGGACTCGAGTCGGCCCAAATGGCGGCAAACCTTTGGGAATCGGGACTCCAGCTTTGAAACTGCTCCCGCTGGTCTTGTTGTACGCCATCCAGAAGCACATCCCGGTTCTTCACCTCCAGCAGGAACAGCTCTCCATCGTTTTGCCCGTTCTGGCTCAGGGTCATGCGCTCGCCGTTGGGCGAAAGCGCATGGCAGCCGTAGCAGGTCGAATCTCCGCCGGTGGGAAAGAACTGCTCGGGCTCGTTCCCGGCGCCGAAGTCCACCCGCATGATGGCCTTCCGTGACGTGGTCCAGTAATAAAGGGCGCCCTGGACCGGCTCGGCCGAAAAGCTGACCTCGATGCGATCCGAAGCGCCCACCTCATCGCCTTCCTGCTCGACGCCCAACACCTGAACCTCGATGGGCTCGAACCCAGCCGTCGCTTCCGCGATCTCGGAGTAGAGCGCAGCGTCCAGGGGAAAGACGCAGCCATCCTCCAAGGCTTCACATGCCGTGTAGACGAACAGCTCGTATCGAGAGTGGATGAAGCCTATCCGGAACAAGTCGAGTCCGTTCGGTTTGAAATGGATCTCTATCTGTCCCAGGTTCTGAGGAAGGAGGACACCATCGTTTGGATAGACCAGGCGCGGACTGTCCTCGGGATCGAGCGTCGGCGTCGGCGCAAAACGATCTCCGATGTCGTCTGGCAATGGGTCTTGCCCGGGTACATCCACCGTCACGCTCTGAGATTGAGGAAGAACGGTAATGGTGACTTGGTCGGACAGGCCTTCGTATGAAGCGAACAGTGTGGCAACCGTCGGTTCCTGCCCGGCGACGAAGGCCGCACCGATCACTGTCCCAGCAACGACGGGCGACACGCTGAAACTCACCGCGCTGGTCACGTCGACCCGTTCACCATCGACCTCCAACTCCGCTTGGACTTCGAGTGATTCGCCCGAGCGTACGCTGTTCGCCGGGAGCATGATGAACAGTTGTGACTCTCCTTGTGACGGCGTGGATGGGGTTGATGGAAGACCATCACCGGAACCCATGTCTTCACCACCCGCGCCGACGGGAAGATCTTGATCACGAAGATCGCCGCCCGGAATCGCCTGGGAACAGGCGGTCATTGCCAGAACCCAAAGACCGATCGCCCCACGCGCAGAGCGGCGTCGGGTTCGTGGGCGACGCCCACCAAACATCGAGCTGATGAGAGGGACTTCGGTCACACCGACATCATACGCAACCGCGTGGTGATTGGGCCAGGGTTTGAGAGCCCATCGACATAAAGAGGGACACTCGCCTCATTTTGATGTCGGCCGCGAACCGACATCCTGACACCAGTCGACCAGTGTAGCGAAATCGGTTCCGCCGCGGGGAATCAAGAAGATCGGAGCGTCATCGACGAAGGGCATCAGGGCTTCGCGGGTCTCTTCAAGAGAGAGTGCGGGCTCACGACTCTCGGCGATGACGATGCACGCGGGTCTGGGTCCCTTCTGACGCAACACGGCCCATGCGGTCAGGGTGTGACTGAGCGTGCCCAGGTAGGAACCGACCACCATGACCACCGGAAGGTCGACCGCTTCGATCCAGTCCAGAACGGTCAAGGTGCCTTCAACCGGCACCATGATGCCACCTACGCCTTCAACCAGGGTGGGCCCCGAGCTTCGAGAGGCTTGAACGACCTCCTGGAAAGTGTACGAGCGTCCTTCCAAACGCGCCGCGATCTCCGGCGCGAGGGGCGCTCGGTAGCGCAGAGGCGAAACATTCTGCAGGTCGTCTTTTGAAAGCCCCGCCGCGCCCATCAGCTGACCGGGGTCAGAGGACCCCCAATCCTCGACCTCGAAACCACTGACCACCGGCTTTCGAGGAACCAACCTCCACCCCCGCCGCCGGCTCTCGCGCAAGATGCCGCAAGCGACGTAGGTCTTACCGATATCGGTTCCGGTCGAAGTTACGAAAACACCGCTCATCATCGATCACGAACCTCCAGGAGAGCCTCCACCAAGCAGTCCACATCTTCTTCGGTGTGCTCAGCGGACAAGCTGATCCTCAAACGCGCCGTCCCATCGGGTACCGTAGGCGGCCGCATCGCTGGAACCCACAGGCCGTGTTCCAGCAGGTTGACCTGCGCCCGGCTCGCGGCCTCGGCTTCGCCGAGAATCCAAGGAAGGATGGCCGCCGGAGGAGGGTCCAGCCCGAGGGCCGACGCCACCTTCACGCCCCAAGCCCGAAGCCGATGGCGCCGCCAGGACTCGCTGTGAACGATGTCGACTCCGGCGCTTCCGGCCGCCACCACCGGGGGCGGAAGACCGGTGGAGTACACGAGGGTACGGGCTCGGTTGACCATCAACGACTTGACGGAGCGGGAGCAGGCCAAAAAACCACCATATGCGCCCAGGGCCTTGGACAGCGTCCCGACCTGAAGCGGAACGTCGGCAGCGGTCAGCCCGTGGTGCGCCACGCTTCCACGGCCTTCCCCGATGACGCCGGTACCATGGGCATCATCGACCAGGAGCCAGGCATCGTATTCTCGGGCGATTCCAGCTAGCGCGGGCAGAGAGGCGACGTCTCCGTCCATGCTGAACACCCCTTCCGTAAGGATGAGACAATGCGGAGATTTCGCACGCTCCCTTCGGAGGATCGAGCCGACGTGCTCCATATCGTCGTGTCGAAAAACCTGCAATCGAGCCCGTGAGAGACGAGCCCCGGAAAAGAGACACGCGTGGCTTCGTTCATCGATGAGCACCAGGTCTTCGGGCCCGACCAGCGCTGGGATGATGCCGAGATTGGCGTGATAGCCGCTTCCGAAGACGACCGCGGCTTCCGTGCGTTTCAGGTCGGCAAGCTGGCCTTCCAGCTTGCGGTAGACCGCGTGATTCCCTACCACCAGCCGGGACGCCGTGGCACCGGCCCGGTCTGCCGCTCGCCGTGCCGCGTCGACCACCGCGGGATGAGCGGAAAGACCGAGGTAATCGTTCGAGGCGAAACTGAGGAGGACGCGGCCCTGGTAGCCGACGCGAACCGGGCTCTCGGCGGGTTCTTGGTCGACCAGCTCCCGCAGCAGACCGGCTTGGGCCCGAGCCTCCAGTTTTTGACGCGCGAATCGTTCGAGGGAGTCCATCGATGATGCGGGTCCGAAGACCTTGACCCCGGACCACCGTTCTTCGAAGCCTGTCGTCGATGACCACGGAAGTCCAGATCGACCGTGCGCCGCTCCTCGCCCGCGCCATGGCCCTCTTCGAACTGCCCTTCATGGACCTCGTGTTTCAGGCCCAAAGCGTCCACCGTGCCCACTTCGATCCCAACGAAGTCCAGCTCTCCCAACTCCTCAGCATCAAGACCGGAGGATGCCCCGAAGACTGCCACTACTGCCCACAAGCGTCTCGATACGACGACGCGAGCCGCCGCCAACCCTTGATGGAGCTGGAGGAGGTGGTGCAGCAAGCCAAGGCCGCTCGCGAACGGGGCGCGACCCGTTTCTGCATGGGGGCGGCTTGGAGAAGCCCGAAGGACGAAGACCTCGAAAAGGTGGCAGCGATGGTGGAGGCGGTCAAAGCGCTCGGCATGGAAACCTGCGCGACGTTGGGCATGCTGCGGTCCGAGCAGGCCAAACGTCTCGCCGATGCCGGTCTCGACTACTACAACCACAATATCGATACGGATCCTTCGTATTATCAAAAGATCATTGGAACTCGCCGCTTTTCCGATCGCGTCGAGACCCTGGAACACGTCCAGAACGCCGGCATGAAGGTCTGTTGTGGTGGAATCGTGGGCATGGGCGAGAGTCGACGGCACCGTGCCGGCATGCTGACGACGCTGGCCGAAATGCCGCATCCTCCGGAGAGCGTGCCCATCAATCTGCTGGTCCAGGTCGAAGGCACGCCGCTGCATGGAACGAACCCGCTCGACCCGCTGGAGTTCGTTCGAACCATCGCCGTCGCCCGTATTCTGATGCCCAAGTCCCGGGTTCGGCTCTCGGCCGGACGAGAGTCCATGAGCGATGAACTCCAGGCGCTCTGCTTTCTGGCCGGCGCGAACAGCATCTTCTACGGAGAGCAGCTACTCACGACGCCGAACCCGGGCCGGGACCGTGACCGGGCACTCTTCGAACGCTTGGGACTCACCGCGACGGTCGGCCCCGACGCTGCATCGTGACCTTCCTCTGGCGTCCGTACACCCAGATGAAGACCGAGCCGCCGGCCCTGCCGGTCCGGCGAACCGAAGGCTGTTTCATCGAACTGGAGGACGGGACCCGACTTTTGGACGGCATCGCCTCGTGGTGGACCGCCTGCCACGGATACAATCATCCCCATATCCGAGCCCGGGTCGCCGCACAGCTGGCCGAGATGCCCCACGTCATGTTCGGCGGGCTGACCCACGCCCCGGCGGAGGAGCTGGCGGCGCGCTTGGCCCGACAGTTACCGGGAGACCTCGACCACGTCTTCTTCACCGAGTCGGGCTCCGTCTCGGTGGAGGTGGGCCTCAAGATGGCGATCCAGACCCAGTTGAACCGAGGACGACCGGAAAAGACGCGATGGCTCTCCTTTCTCGGGGGCTACCATGGGGACACCTTCGCCACGATGGCCCTGTGCGACCCGGGAGAAGGCATGCATCGGCGCTTTCAGGACGTCCTGCCCCGGCGGTGTACCCTTCGGCTCCCGACCACCCCATCCGCCCGAGCCCGCTTCGAAGCGTGGATGCAACGCCATGCCCATCGATTCGCAGTCATGGTGGTCGAGCCGCTGGTGCAGGCGGCGGGGGGATTTCTGTTTCACGACGTCGATACGTTGCGGTTCCTCCGGAAGACCTGCACGGAGCACGACGTCCTGTTGTTGTTCGACGAGATCGCGGTGGCGTTCGGACGCTTGGGCTACATGTTCGCCGCCGACGCGGCTGGCGTGGTGCCCGACATCATCACCCTCTCCAAGGCTTTGACCGGAGGCACGCTCCCGCTGGCCGCAACCGTGGCCCGGACCCCGATCTTCGAGGCTTTCCTGTCCGACCGGGCGGAAGACGCGCTGATGCACGGTCCGACGTATATGGCCAACGCCATGGGATGTGCCGCCGCCCATGGATCCCTGGACCTGTTCGACCGGGAGCCGCGCCTCGAACAAGCACGTCGGATGGAAGGATGGCTTTCGGAGGGTCTCGAGGCGGCACGGAAACTCCCAGGGGTGCGGGAGGTTCGCTGTCGGGGGGCGCTGGGCGTGGTGGAGCTCGACCGCATCGACGACCTCGCGGCGCTTCGGCGGAGGTTCGTCCAGGAGGGGGTATGGATCCGGCCGCTGGGCCGGGTCGTCTATCTCATGCCCCCTCTGGTCATGGAGCGCGACCAAGTTCGAGTTCTGACGGACGCCATCATTCGCGTTTTGTCGCCAGGGCGTACACGCTAGAAGGCGGCGTGGCGATTCATCCCAAAGACGCGCTGCAGAGCGGGGAGCGCGTGGTCCCGATCCTGCCCGTGTGCGAGCACTACGCGGGAAACGAGCGGTTCATTCTCAAAGCCCTGGAGCACCAGCGGAGTGCACCGTTCGCGTTCGACGTCACCATGGACCTCGAGGACGGCGCACCGGTGGGCGAGGAACGACGTCACGCCGAGATGGTGGCGGACTTGCTGTGTCAGCTGCCGGCGGACCATCCGGGTCGGGTCGGTGTGCGCATCCACGATATCCGGCACCCGCATTTCTTCGAGGACGTACGAGCCATCGTCCGCGGCGTCGGCGACAAGCTATCCTACGTCGTCCTGCCCAAAGCCAAGAATCGAGGGGACGTGGAATTCATGTCCGGTCTCTTGCAAGAGATTGCCAAAGACACCGGGCGGGAGGCGATGTGGCCCCTGCATGTTCTGATCGAGTCCCAGCGAGCACTGGCCGACGTATTCTCCATCGCCGCCCATCCCGACATCGAAACGCTGGACTTCGGGTCCATGGACTTCATCTCGGACCACGGCGGCGCCATCCCTTCGGCGTGTCTCCGGGCCCCCGACCAGTTCGAGCATGCGCTGATGCGTCGCGCCAAGACGGAGTTGGTCAGCGCGGCTCTTCTTTACGGCGTCGTGCCCGTGCACAACGTGACATCAGACGTCAAAGATCCGAACGCCGCTTTTCGGGACGCTCACCGAGCTCGTCAGGAGTTCGGTTTTCTGCGAATGTGGTCGATTCATCCCGGCCAGGTGGAGCCCATCACCCGCGGAATGTCGCCCGACCATCGTGAAGCGGAACGCTGCGCGCTCATCTTGAAGCAGGCACAGGAAGCCGACTGGGGACCGATTCGGTTCGAAGACGAGCTCCACGACCGGGCGAGTTACCGGCTGGCGTGGTCCGCTTTGCAGCGTTCACGCCTGGCCGCCATCCAGCTCCCTACGTGGGTCGAAGACCGCTTCTTCCCTCCGACCGGCTGAAGGGCGCTCAATCCAAACGAATGCTGGGTGCCGGAAGAAGCGCTTCGGTCCGAAGCCTGCGGCGGCGAGCCACTTCGACGGGGTCTTCAAGCTCGACCTTCTCGTCCGGCGTGACCTTGAAAAGGGGCTGGCCCTTCGCCACCACGGTGCCGTCCTTGTCCATCAGGACTTCGTCGACGGTTCCCGAAAACGGCGCCGGCACCTTGTTGAACATCTTCATGACTTCGATGACGTAGATGGGCTGGCCCTTCTCGAAGTGGCTGCCCTTTTCCACCAACGGTGGTCGTTCCGGAGATTCTTTGGAGTAGTACATCCCACCGGTGACGGCCACGATCTCATCCGCTTTCGTCATCGGCGGGGGGGACAGAACCCGCTTCATGCGGTCGAAGATGTCGGACTCCTTCAGGCGCGGCGGATAGACCACCTGAAGATCAGGTCCAGTGGTCAGCTCGAAGAAACCGGTCTCCTTCCCCATCACCGCTAACAAACCCAGCAGCTCCATGCCGATCTGGTGCCCCCTGTGGGCGGCACGGCATGCTCCCCACGTTGCTTCGTCGAACGTTTGCGAGGGCGGATCATCCCGCTCCAGGACGCTCCGGATCTCGCTCCAGTCCGAAACCCCGAGCCGTTCCTCCAAGGCACGATAGAACGCCTGTCCAGCCTTCAGGATCTCGTCATCGTGGTCCCAGATGCAGTGGGCGGCCGGAAGCTCCGACCGGTTTTCCATGTTCATGAAGAAGTAGGTATCCGCCAACACGTCGACCGGGTTTCGTCGCCACCGAAACCCCTCCGGAGCGAAATCGAAGTCTCGAGCGTGCTCCGCCAGCCAGCCGGCCAGCATGTGAGGATTGTCCATGAGCATGTCGATGGGCCGCCGAATCAGCGTCTTCTTGAGGGCCAGGGCTTCCGCCGCAGCCGTCGCCGCGGCGCCGTCGAGGGTCCGTAGCCGTCGCTCGATCAAGAGTTCGGCTTGGTCGAGGTCGATTTCCGCCGCACACGAGCCGAGCAAGCCCACCTGCGAAAGGTATGGCTTCATGAAAGCGGTACTGGCCTTGGCGTAAGGATGATTGCGCAGAAGCCAATTCACCAGGCCGTAGTGAAACTCGAGGTTGGTGGCCAGATTGTGGCCCCGCATCTTGGTGACCCTGAGAATCTCCCGCAGCTGTTCCATGGACTGGGTGCGGTCGTCCGCCGCCGTCACCAGCAGAGCGATGTTGCTGTCGTAGGCCCCTGCCAATCGGTAGCGCACCATCCGGTCGGTGTCTGGATTGGTCAGGCTGATGCCCTGGTCATCCCGCACTTCGTACGGGAGCGGCTTCGACCAGTTGATGATCACACCTCCTGCGTGGGGGCTCAATGACCCGTCCGTGGCATTGAGACGTGCCTCGATGGCAGCGCCGAAACGAGGCTGCCGGGTGGGTCGAGGCAGCCGCTCCTTGTGCCGAGCAACCAGCGCCATCGCCTCGATCAGCGAGTCGATCTCGAAATAGTCTTCCGGGTCATCGGGGTTCGTGAATCGAAGGCGATAGCAGAGCTCCGAGACCCGGTGTTCCACCTGGATCCGGGTGTTCATTTCCATGAAATAGTGCTCCGCACCGTCGACGATACATTCGAACGTCGACGCCGAATCGAGCTTCACGGCTTCGCCGAACCGCTCCGCTTCGGCTTCCATCCGTTCCAAGACCACCAAATCCTGGGTCAACGCATCCGCGACGGCTTCGTGCCCTTGGTTGCGGGCCGAGATGATCTCGCTCTTGAGCCCCTCCTGGGTGATGGAAATCTCCAGGAGCTTCTGCTCGTGCATCTGCAGCGAGCAGTCGCGTCCGCCGAGCGCAATGCACCAGGACCCGTTGCCCACCAGCTGAATCTCGTGGTGTCGGGTCGTCTCGATGTTCAGCTCCAGGAGCACGTTCTTGTTGTCCCCGGGGCCCGTCGCCTTCACCTCGCTCAGGACCTCTCGGAATAGCTCAGCACCCTTTCGCCCGGCTTCGGCGCGACTCTCGTCATCGTCTCGCGGAGGGGCGGGGATGATGCGCTGTCCCTTCCCACCGCCGCTGCCCACCGCCTTGATGCGAATGCGCCGTCCGGGGTGATGCCGCAACAGATCCACCACTTCGGTCTGGAGCTGGGCAGCGATCTCGTCGATGGACACGACGTCCACATGGGCGGACCGAGACGCATCCAGAACCTCGCGAACCAGACTGTTGACATCGTTAGCGGCAAATCGTTCCGGAGGAATCGGCAGATTGAGCTTCTGACTGGCGGCCAGCAGCGCGTCGGGATGGGGAAAGCGGGCCTTGACCGCGCGGATCTCCAGATCGTCGACGCCTGGAGTGGTGCTGACGTTGACGACCTGGGCGGTATTCTTTGCTTCGTCTTTTTGCCCAGCCGCCCGTTGGGTGTAGGAGCAAGGTCCAACGAACATGAGCCCCGCTTCCTCGATGGTCTTCACGAAGTCCGCGTCCTCCGCCATGAAACCGTAGCCAGCGAAAACCGCATTGTAGTCGTTCGTCTTGGCAATTCTGACGATCTCCTTCATGCGAGCACGGCGCTCTTCGGCGGTCGCTCCGCTGTAGTCGGAGATCCGATGGACCCGGTCTGGATGGACCACCTTCAGTTCCGGCGCCAGGGCATTCGGATACACGATGGAATCTTTTTCGGAGAGCAGGATTCCAACCTGCTTCATTCCCATCTCGTCGAAGACGTCCAGGGTCTCCTTGCGGACCGGCCCGCGGCAGACGATCAGAGGTCTCAGGTCGTCGCAAGCGAAGCTGCGCACCCACGGTGAAACGCTTCGTCCCAACCGCCGGTCGTGATGGATATCGATTCTATGCACCATTGGATTTTCCTTTTCGGTTCTGCGCACCCGCACGCACGCCAGTCTATGCCGCCGCGCGTTCGGTTCTTCTCTCAGTGGAACTCACGCTGAACGCTTTGAAACACGCTGGGCCGATAGTGACGCAGCATGAATTCGAGATGACTTCCCAGCACCGCGCGGAGTTCTTCCGGCATGACGATCTGGGAAATCGAACCGAGCGAGAGCGCTTCCCGCGGATTCATGAGTTCTTTCTCGTATTGGGCCGAAAACGAAGCTTCCTGGGCTCGGAGCCACGCACGAACATCCTCTTCGGCCGACGCCTTGGCTTCTTCTTCCGAAGCCCCAGCTTTGCGGCGTTCTGCGAAAAGGTCCTGAAGCTTGGTCTTGGCCGAGGCCCGTAGGGCCCGAAGTTCCTTCTTGTAGACAAACTCCTTGCCGGCCGGACCCATCACCGCCACCCGTGTGGTCGGCAGCGCCAAGACCAGGTCGGCTCCGGTCGAATAGTTGTTGAAGGAAGCATAGGCTCCGCCGTAAGCGTTTCGGACCAAAAGAAGGATGCGAGGGGTCCGAACGT
The DNA here is from genome assembly GCA_050331295.1 of Myxococcota bacterium. Lineage (GTDB taxonomy): Bacteria > Myxococcota > Kuafuiibacteriia > Kuafuiibacteriales > Kuafuiibacteriaceae > Kuafuiihalomonas. Next base: position 98,239 of record JBHJGZ010000006.1, read on the forward strand.
CGATGATCGCGTCCAGCATGGCCCGCCCCGCATGCACGATGCCGGCCCGCTCCTGCTCGGAGCCGGGTCGGAAGCCGGTGGTGTCCTCCATGAAGATCAGAGGAATGTTGTAGAGGTTACAAAAACGGATGAAACGAGCGTTCTTGAACGCGGCATCCACATCGATTTGACCGGAGTCATAGGCGCTGTTGTTGGCGACGAAGCCAACCACGTGGCCCCCGATTCGACCAAAGCAGGTCACCGTGTTCATCGCCCGGGTGGGCTGCAGTTCGAAGAAGTCGCCGTGATCAACCAGCTGTTGAATGAAGATCTTGATGTCGAACGGAGTGTTGAATCCAGCTGGCTGACTGAACGCAGTCCGAAGAAGCGTGTCGATCTCGGGGGTCGCCCGGTCCATGGGATCCGAAGTGTCGCTGAACGGCGCCATCGAATGGTTGTTGCTCGGAAGATAAGAAAGCAGCCGACGCGCGACCCGGAGGGCGCCCACCTCGTCGGGAACGGTGACGTCGGCCACGCCGGATGCACCGTGAACACCCGGGCCTCCGAGCTCGTCCGGCGTGATGTCCTCTCCCAGCACCTCACGAACCACCTGGGGACCGGTCAGACCGAAGAACGTGTCGGATGGCTGAATCACGAAGCTCCCTTGCCTCGGCAAGTAGGATCCCCCTCCCGCGTTGAAGCCGAACATGCACATGATGCTCGGAACGACTCCACTGATCTTCCGAAGCGCGGTGAACGCGTCGGCGTAACCATCGAGACCGCCGACACCGGCCGGCACGAAAGCGCCCGCGCTGTCGTTCATTCCAATGAGTGGAATGCCTCGCTCCCCCGCCATCTGGAACAACCGAGCCAGCTTTCGACCGTTGGTTGCATCCATCGAACCGGCTCGGACCGTGAAGTCATGTCCGTAAAGCGCAACGTCGCGCCCCTCGATGCTCAAAACCGCGGTCACCAAGGATGCGCCGTCCAGATTCTTGCCCCAATTCTGAAACAGAACCGTGGGCGGCTTGGCGGTCAGAACGCCGATTCGTTCCCACACCGTCATCCGTCCTTTTGCGTGTTGACGGACCGCGTTCGCGGTTCCACCAGCGATGTAGGGACGCTTCCGAAGCGCTTCGCCTTCGGCCAGAGTCGCATCGTACGCCGCGGCAGCGCGACGGGCGTCTGCAGTGCGCGTAGGTTCGTTTGAAGCGAGGGGATTGTCGAGGCGCACCGGCGGTGCTAGAGCGTCATCCATCGTGTTAACCCTTACCGACGGAGTCTAACGCGCCGGCCCACCGCTGTAACCCCCCCAACGTGCGCCGACCCACAAAGAGGAGCGTGAATCGTCCGGCCGACTGCCGTAGCATTGGGAGGTGCGTGCCGGTCTGGTGTTGGATGGCCGCTTCGAGGTTCGCCATACCGTCGCGCGCGGCGGGATGAGCAATGTCTTTCTCGCCCAGGATCTGAGGTCTGGTCGTCCGGTCGCCATCAAGGTGTTCCGGGAACAGGGCACCGATTTCCAAGAACGCTTCGTCCGGGAGTCCGCCATCTTGGCCGAACTCAGGCACCCAGCGGTTGTGCGGCTGGTCGATCGGGGCTTCGTTCCAGATGGGCGCCCGTACCTCGCCATGGAGTGGGTGGAGGGTCGGACGCTGCGAGACGTCCTTCGGGTCCGACGACTCACCGTGCCCGAAACCCTTCGTTTATTACGAAGGGTCGCCGAGGGTCTCAGCGAGGCGCATCGGCGTGGCATCGTCCACCGGGACCTCAAGCCCGGCAACCTGATGGTGGGTGACCGCGAACCCCTGGACGTCAAGATCCTGGACTTCGGCCTGGCCTCTCTGATCGAAGACGAAGGCCCCAGTCCCCTCATCCACGGGACACCCGGTTACATCAGTCCCGAACAAGCCAAGCGGGAAGAGGTGACGTCGAAGTCGGACATCTTCAGCCTCGGGTGCATCGCCTACGAATGCCTCACCCAAAGCCAGGCATTCCACGGCATGGAGCCGTCCAGCACGTTGACCAAGGTGGTGGTCGGGGAGCCCGAGCCTCTCGCTCGTCTGAGGCCGAATGCGCCGGGTGAATTGGTCCGCCTGGTCGAAAGGATGCTTTCCAAGAGCTCGAAGCAACGTCCGAACACCGATGAACTGCTCACGACCCTTGAAGTGATCCGCACCTACCCGAGTCCGGACGGTCCCACCACCGCCGAAGGCATCACACTGGACGAGCAGCGCCTGACCAGCGTCTTCGTCGTGCGCCACGCGAGTGGTCCCGAAGCGTCCGCTCAGCTCGAGCAAGCGAACCTGTCGGAGCTGGGCATCTCCGCCCACCTGATGCCGGATGGCACCACCGTGGGCGTCCTGGAGAGCCGGGTTGGCCCCATGGAAGCGGCGCTTCGGGGCATCCGGGGCGCCCTCGCCCTGGTAGCTCGGCTCCACCGCCCGCGGGCCACGGTGGGGATCGGACAGGTCCGCCGCGGCGAGGCCCATCCCACGTCCGGACTCTTGGACGACGCCTTCGCGCGACTCGAACATACGCCCGAGGGCGCTCTCAGCGCCGACGAATCGGTGGCGATGCTGGCCTCGGACCGATTCGAGCTGGCCAGCCGGGGCCCGGTCTGGCTCGTGGAGAGCGAAAGATCCAGCTCGGAGGAGCCGAGACCGGTCCTGGGACGCATCGTACCGCTGATCGGACGGGGCAACGAGCTGGACAGCTTGCAGGTCAACTTCCGCGACTGCATTCGGCGGTCGGTCGCGCGCCTCTGCCTGTGCACCGGTGAATCGGGCCTCGGAAAGAGTCGGCTGCTCATGGCCTTTGCCGGAGAGCCCATCCGCCACGGGGCCCTGATTTTCCGCATGCGCGGGGAAGCGGACCGCATGATCGGACTGGAACCGTGGCGCCGCAGCCTCGCCGAGTCCTTGGGCGTGACGCCCGAAATGTCGCCCGAGAAGTGGGAGAGCCTCCTGACGAAGGCCCGCATGCCCGCCGACGCGTGGTCGGTGGTCCAGCGCTGGCTCACGCCCTCGAGTGACCTCGAGACCGCCGACCCGGTCCGTGAGGCATCGGAACGCCGAAACGCGTGGGCCAACTGGCTCGACCACCTGCTTTCCCAGGCACCGGTGGTGCTCCTCATCGACGATGTGCAGTTCTTCAATGCCGCCTCCCAGGACGCGCTGGAGTTTCTTCTCCATCGCTTCGAGGACTGGCCCCTCTTCGCTCTGGCAGCGGGCCCCGCGTCGGTGGAGAACCGGTTCAACGAATGGGTGGAGAAGACCGGCGGACTCACCGTTCGATTGGACCCGTTGCCCGACCCCGAACTCGACCGACTGGTGGAGTACGTGCTGGGCGATGCTTGCGACGGACCCACCCGACGGCGAATCATCGACCAAGCGCAAGGCAACCCCTTCGTCCTGGAGGAACTCCTTCGGGCCGTCGCCCGCGGCGAGGGGGACCGATTGCCCCAGAGTGTCCTCGGCCTGGTTCAAGCCCGCCTGATGGCCCTCTCTCCGCTCGGCCGACAAATCCTTCGGGCCGGAAGCGTCTTCGGCCGCCAATTTTGGAAGGCGGGCGTCCTGCATCTGACTGGGTTGCCCGAGCCGCAGGTGCGTCGCGGCCTGGAAGAGCTGGTGCGGGCGGAGGTGATCCGGCGGCTTCCGTTCTCCGATACCGACGAGCCTACCTTTCGGTTTCGGCAATCTCTCCTCCAACAGGCGAGCTACGAACTGATACCCGATCCGGCCAAAAAGGGGGGACACGCGCGTGCTGCAGGGTGGCTTGCCGAGCGGCGGCTGGCCGCACCCCAGACTATCGCAGAGCACTGGGAGCAAGCCGGGCTGCCGGAGCGGGCCGTCGCCGCCTACCGCGAGGCAGCGGAAGCGGCCATCGAGGCGTTCGACCTGGATGGAGCGCTGGAAATGGTGCGTCGATGTCGACAGCACCTTTCAGGATCAGAACCGGATGCGGACCGTGCCGCTTTGTGCTTGGTTGAAGCCGAGGTCCGCTTTCAGCGTGGCGAATTCGCGTCGGGCGCTCGACTCGGCCAAGAGGCACTCGAGGGTCTGGAAGTCGGGTCGACCCGCTGGCTCCGAGCCTTGTTGGTCCGGACCCAGTGCGCAGGACACGCAGGTCGGGTCGAAATGGTGACCGACGCGTTGGCCCGCCTCGACCAGCAGCGAACTCCGCACACCGCGCTGGAAATGGCATGCCGGTCGGAAGCGCTGGTTGCCAGTCTGCAGACGGGCAACGTGGGCGTCACGCTCGGCGCCGAGACGGCGATGGAAGACTTCGCCCGGGAGCAGGTCGGCTCCGAACCGATGGCGGAAGCGTTTCTTCTGTCTGGCCGTGCCGCATGTGCCTGGTTTCGAAACGACATCAGCACGGTCCTGGAGCTTCAGGCCGACGCGGCAAGGCGCTTTCGCGAAGCGGGCGACATTCGAAGATCGTGTGAAGCGATGGGAAAAGCCGGCTTCGCTCGAATCACGGTCGGCGAACACGCGGAAGCCAGGACACTTCTCAATCAAGCCCATACCGAGGCGCGTCAGGTGGGCCTTCCTCACACCGAGGCGCTGCTGGGCTGTTGGCTGGGGAGCGCCCTGGGCCGGCTGGGTCAAGTGGAGGACGCGACCGAGGCCCTCCGAAGGTCCGTCCGCACATTTCGTGCCCTGCACGACCGACGAAACGAAGGGCGTGCTCGGAGCTATCTGGCCTCCACCCTCCGGAAGGCCGGCCAATGGGACCTGGCCCGAACGGAAGCCGAGAGGGCAGCTGACATGCTGGCCGACGCCCCGCAGCTGCAAGCGCCGGCGATCGCGATGTGTGCACTGCTCCATCTGGATCATGGAGAACCGAACGCCCTGGAATCTGCCTCCGAAGCCCACCGAATCCTGGAGGAAAGATTGCTGGTCGAAGACGGCGAGATGTTCATTCGCTTGGTTTTTGCGCTCTGCTTGCGGGCCGAGGGGCGGGAAGCCGAGGCGCAACCTGTCCTTCAAAGGGCTCGCGACATACTCCTGCGACGAGCCCGAGCGCTCACGCTCTCCAGTCGCCGCACCAGCTATCTGGTTCGGGTTCCGGAGAACGCCAAGATCCTCGCGCTGGCCCGCCGTATGGACGCCCCTCGTCCGTCCAAGGAGAAAGGCGTGGCCTAGACGCCGACCAGAAGCTCGGCCATGGATGAGACCAACCGCTCGAAGCGGTCCGGCCCTTCCACTGGGATCGCTTGAAGCGAGGTGACTTTCCGACGAACCGTCTCGTCCATCACTTCGGACACCATCCAGATCGGAAGAGCGGTCAGGTTCGGATGGGCTCGACACAACTGGATCAAAGACAATCCGTCTCGGCCGCTGAGACCATCCGAAAGGACAGCCGCCCGCAAGCCCTGACCTCGCAGCACCTCCCAGGCTTGATGGCCGTCCTCGGTCCGAACGACCTCGAAGCCCAGTTCGTCCATGGCGTCACCAAAGAATCGAAGGCCGGAGCCACCCAGCAATACCCGACCCGAAACCCGCCGCTCGCCACGGTCGAGCAGCTCCGATAGGTGTTCGTGCAAGGCATCCACCAGCTGCGGCGAAAAATGGGCTCGAAGGCTGAGCAGCTGGGCCTCGACCCCTCGCTTGTCATGAAGACGACTCTCGGTGAACGCCTCGGCCAGGCGCACGATTTCGACCTCGTGCTCCGTCGAATCCTGATCGGGCGAGAAGCGGGAAAGGTCACCCGTCCACTGATCGTCAGCGACGAAGCTTCCGGTCGGTCGCGGCGGAGCCGAAAGCTCTCTTGCCAGATCTCGAACCGCGACTGGCACCAGAGACCGAAACTCCGGTCCCAGCACCGCGACCCGGGTCCGACGGGCCAGGGCCCTCAGGGCGGCCAGGATCATGACTCGGCGTGCGACCTCGGCCGAGAGACCGCTGCGACGAGCCAGGGCTGCCGCGATGAGCGCCGGGTCCTGTACCTGACGCTGACTGCTCTTGCCCGCTGACAGTCCCGAGGCGCGATGACACAACTCTGCCATCACCCGTACCAAATCGGCATCGGGGTGATGAGGGCGTGACGAAGCACTCGGCGACGCCTCCTCACCGGTCGCGATCAAGACCTCACCGAGATGGGAGAATCGTTGATCCGGGTTCAGGCGCAGCATCCGACAGAGCACCTCCGAAACCTCATCCGGCAAGGAGGCCCCGGCCTGCCGAAGCTCGTCGGGTGAGATATCCCGCTCGAACACCCACGTCGGACTCCGACCGGTCACGATCCTGACCACCAACAGCCCGATGACGAATTGGTCTCCCCGGTATCCCCAGGCTCGCCGTTCTCGAAACTCCGGTGGAGCCCACGCCGAGTCCGGGGAGAGCAACGGATGGATGTCTTGATGGGCGGCGAACGACCGCGCCAAGCGCACGAGCTCCGGCTTGCCCGCCGGCGACACCCGCACGGCCGAAGGCCGAAGCTCTCCCAGGACGACTCCGCGGGTGTGCAGCGCATCCACCATCGAGGTGAGCTCCCGAAGCACTGTGGTGCCGTCCAACTCGACGCCCTCCGACAAGACTTCAGCGAGCCCCTGGCCATCCCGGGCTTCGTAGACGGCGAAGTAGCGCTCGTCGGACCGGCCCGCGTCGAACAACCGCGGGAAGGAAGGGTGCCGAAACACCGCGGCGAGGCGAGACTCTCGTTTGAAGAGACGCACGTGCTCGGCCGGGCCGAGCGGGGGCTCGGCACGGCTCGGGGTCAAGAGCCGGAGGTGGACGTTTCGGCCCAGATTGGGGTCGTAGGCCTCGAATTCTTCGATCGGTCCATCGCTCATCACCAGACGACTCAACCGATAGCGGGAGACCTGGCGGTCGTTCCTCGCCGCAGAATCGTGGACCGCGGGCTCGGTGGAGTGGACCAGCGGGACCGGTTGTGGGTCCGGGGCGGGAGACGAGTCCCGTTCCACGGTGGGAAGCGTCGCTTCGGGTCCGAACCCCGCGTCGACCGCTGCGGTCGGCGCGTCGGACAGCGCGCTGGCTGCGGAGCCCTTGTCGTGGGCTTCCAAAGCGAGCTCCTCCGGCGTCGCCCAGTGCGTCTTGACCCGGTCGCCGACCAGCGCGGCCTGCATGCGGGCAAAGCTCTCGGCCTCGCTGGAAAACAGCTCACTCATCCTCGCCGGCAAGCTGGTCAGGCCCTCAGGGTCGGCGGAAGACGTCAGGAGGGCCTGCACCGTCTCGAGGTCTGGCCGGGCTTCCGGCCGTGGAACCAGCGCCGCCATGATCCAATCCGCGATCCCCGGCTTCACTTCGAGGTGGGTCGGCTTGATGGGGGCGAAATCGGCGTGAAGGACGGCTTTCCGGGTATCGTCGGAGCTCGGATGCCGGTAGGCGCTGCGACCCAAGAAACCTTCGTACAGGATGGCCGCGAACGAGAAGACATCGGTCTTTGGGGTCGGCTCACGACCCCGAAGGACCTCGGGCGCCTGATAAGGCAGTCGCCGCGGAGACGGAGGAACCCGCCGCAAGGCCCGACCGGACCCCATTCCACACAGACGGAGGCGCCCGTCGTAGTCCAGCATCACATCTCGCAGCGCCAGTCGCCCGAACACCAGCGGAAGCCCATCGGATGCACCGAACGCGTGGGCGAGGCGAAGCGCATCGCAGAGCTGACTCATCAGAGCCGCAAACACCGGCTGACGGAGCGGCCGATCGTCGACCCGTGCTTTGCGCAGCACCGAACCCAGAGGCTGACCGGCGACCAGCTGGGAAGCCATCACCAGCGCCGGCCCTTCGTGTCCCACCCCATGGAGCCGAACCACCACCGGGTGCTCGTACCGCTTCACCCGCTCTGCGTCGGCGAACAGTTCGCGGCAGAAGTCGAGATCCGCCGACCACTGGGGATGGAACACCTTGAGGGCGATCGGGTCTTGACCCGACCGTACCGCGAGAAACACCTCGCCCGAGGGTCCACTGCTGAGTCTCGCACCCAGGCGAAACGGACCGATGCGTCGCACCTCGTGTCGTTTGTATGGGTTACTGGGCTCGCCCGCAAACTCTCGCCTCCGGTGGGCCGCCGCTCACGGGGCCCGAGGGCCGGAATCGGCCCAGGACCACCACCGTGGGCCGGCCACGATCACGTGGTCGAGCATCGGAACGCCCAGAAGGTCGCCCGCCGCCACGAGGCGTTCCGTCAGGGCCCGGTCCTCCAAGCTCGGTTCCGGGAAACCGGACGGATGATTGTGGGCCACCACCACGCTGGCCGCCCGACGGGCCAGGGCCGGCGCGAACACTTCCCGGGGATGAACCAGACACGCGGTGAGGGTTCCTCGCGCCACCTCGACCCGGTCCATGAGGCGGGACTGGGCGTCCATGCAGAGGACCCAGAAGCATTCCATCGGTCGGTGGCATCGAGAGCGTCCCAGACAGGCCGCCACGTCCGCGGGACCCGAAATCAGTTGGGTCCGCACCCTCCCGGCGTGGCACGCGGCCAGCAGCCGCCCGACCCGTCGGCCCTGGGAACCGAGACCCACCACCGGGATCTCGTCCGAGCCGATGGCGGGCAGGCCCCCGATGTCCCGCAGCCAGGCCTCCAACCGGACCAGCGTCTCGGCGTCCGCACCCGCACCACATGCGTCGGCGAGAAGGCGCGCCTGTTCCAGGAAGCATTCCACGAAATGCCTCGATAACAACAATCATGCCATCCCGAGCCGCCCGGATGCCATCCCGAGCCGCCCGGCGGCCGGTCCTGGTCGAGGAGCGGTCCCCGGTTTTCGCTGCAAGACCGCTTTTCATCGCCGTTCCGCCGCGAAGGCCGCATATCCTAAGCCCATGGTGTGGCCCGACGGGTGGGACCACTGCGCCGTTGCCTCGGCGCGGGTCGACGAGGCCGAGGTCCGAACCCTGATTTTGGGTCCCCTGGAAAACGGCAAGCTGCAGAGCCTCGGCTCCGACATCCGGCGAAACGACTGGAGGGCCGGCCGCATGGCGGCCCGACGAGCCCTGCGGACCCTGGCCGGCACCCAGATCCAGGACCTGAACAGCATCTCGATCCTGGCGGATGCGGAGGGCGCACCTCAGGTCTGGTTCGGAGACGGAACCCGAGCCCCGTACGGCGTGAGTCTGACCCACGGCGGTGGCGAGGCGTACGCACTGGCGTGGCGGGAATCGGACTGGACCGCGGGGATCGACTGGGTGTCGCTGAGCGACCGCGGCCGGACACGCAGCGTGATGTCCCGCTGGGCGCGCCCCGAGGAAGCCGAGTGGCTTCGATGGGAACACGGACCATGCCTTCTTTGGGGAGTCCGAGAGGCGCTGAGCAAGGCGACCCGAACCGGCATGTTCGTGTTCGGTTTGAGCCGAGTCCACGTCCACGGGGTAGAGCGCGACCGCGTCCTCACCAACTGGCCGGAGGCGGAAATCCGGTGGCGCGAGGTTCCGGGCACCGGCATCTTGGTGGTGGCCCGGGTCCCCCCCAGCATCCGGAACGAAGCACGAGACCTTGCCACCGCGGCAATGACGGCTGTTCGGTCGCCTTGACCGCGAGAAGCTGCTAGCGGACCGGGCTTCGCGGACGCACACATGGATCGGAAGCTTCACTTCGTCACCCTCGGGTGCCCCAAAAACCGTGTGGATTCCGAGATCATGCTGGGCCATCTGGCCCGCGATGGTTTCGAGGTCGCCGAGGACCCGGAGAACGCCGACGTCCTGGTGGTGAACACGTGTGGCTTCATCGAAGACGCCAAGAAGGAATCGATCGACGTCATCCTGGACCTGGCGCGAATCAAGGCGGGGCGGCCCCACGCCAAACTGGTGGTCACCGGCTGCCTGGTTCAGCGCTACGCGCGTGAACTCGCCGAAGAGATCCCGGAGGTGGATGTGTACCTCGGAAACGGAGCCTATGACGAGATCGCTGCCGCCTTGGATGCTTCTTCGTCCCAGACCACGGTCTCGGTGCGGCCACCCAACTTCCTTCACTCCGCCACGCAGCCTCGCCTGAATTCGTTTCTGCCCCATTCCGCCTACGTGAAGATCAGCGAGGGCTGCGATCAGCGTTGTAGCTTCTGCATCATTCCTCAGCTCCGAGGAACACAGCGAAGCCGCTCGATCGAAGACATTCGAACCGAGGTGCAGGCGCTGGCGGAGCGGGGAGTGGTCGAGGTGAATCTGATCGCCCAAGACCTCACCGGCTACGGGTACGACCAGTCTCCCCGCGTTCACCTGGCCGATCTCTTGCAAGTTCTCAGCTCGGTGGAGGGTCTGGCGTGGATCCGACTCCACTACCTCTACCCCCGCCACCTTCCGGTCCGCTTCTTCGAGATGCTCGCTCATCCCCGCATCGCACCCTATGTCGACATGCCGCTTCAGCACGCCTCGGACCCGATCCTGCGCCGCATGAACCGCGGCAAGGGCCGCGATTTCGTCGACCGAATGCTGGACCGGTTGCGAAGTGCTCGACCCGATGCGGCCATTCGCACGTCATTCATCGTCGGCTTCCCCGGAGAAACGGAGCGCGACTTCCAGGAGCTTTGCGATTTCGCGAGAGACCAGGACTTCGACCACGTGGGCGTCTTCAAGTACTCCCACGAGGAAGGAACCACGTCCTATGACCTGGACCTTCAGGTTCCCGAAGCGGACAAGGAAGCCCGGTACGCCCACCTGATGGCGCAGCTCCAGGAGCAATCGAGAGCGCGTCTTCTTCGCTTTCAGGACCGACGGCTCGAGGTACTGGTAGACGGGGTATCCAGCGAAACCGAGCTCCTGCTGGAGGCGCGGGCGCCCTGGCAGGCACCTGAAGTGGATGGCACGATATACATCAACGACGGCGAGGCCCGGGCCGGCGACCGGGTGGAGGTCGAGATCACCGAAACCTTCGACTACGACATGGTCGGTCACGTGACCCGCATGATCCAGCCCGCCCCTCCGAGACCGAATCACGCGCGCCTCGAGGCCAGAGGGGCAGCCCGATCTCGGGGAGCGGTTCGCCTGCCGGTCCTTCCATGAACGTGCGCACCGCAACACCCTCGACAAGCGGCTTTACAAGCGCGTCTCCCCGTTGGAGACCGGATAGAACATGGACCTTTCCGTCATCGGGACCGGATATGTGGGTTTGGTTGCGGGAACCTGCTTAGCGGAGATGGGCCACAACGTGGTCTGCATCGACAAAGACGAGTCGAAGATACGCACCCTCGAAGCGGGCGGTGTGCCCATCTATGAACCCCGCCTGAAGGAGCTGATCTCCCACAATCGTGAGAAGCAGCGTCTTCGATTCACGACCGACATCTCCACCGGGATCGAAGAGGCCGAGGTCATCTTCATCGCGGTGGGCACGCCCATGTCCGAGGACGGTAGTGCCGACGTCTCGATGGTCCTTGCGGTGGCGGAGGAGGTCGGCCGGGCCATCAAGCGCCCCACCATCGTCGTTACCAAGTCGACGGTCCCGGTGGGGACAGCGGCCCGGATCAAAGACGCCATCCAGCGGGTCACGGACATTCCCGTCGACGTGGTCAGCAACCCCGAATTCATGAAGGAAGGTGCGGCGGTCGATGACTTCATGAAGCCCGACCGGATCATCTTGGGCTGCGAATCCCAAGAGACTCGGGATGTCATGAGCGACATCTATGCCCCGTTCAACCGAACGTCGAACCGCGTGATCTTCATGGACACGGCCTCGGCCGAAATGACCAAGTATGTGTCCAACGCGATGCTGGCGACCCGCATCTCATTCATGAACGAGATGGCCAACCTCTGCGAGCGCCTGGGTGCCGACGTAGCCAAGGTTCGCCTCGGCGTAGGCTCCGATCCGCGGATCGGGTCCTCCTTTCTCTTTCCAGGAGTCGGGTTTGGCGGCAGCTGTTTTCCAAAAGACATCCGCGCTCTTCGAAAGATGGGTGAGCAAGCGGAGCTTCCCCTCGGGGTCTTGACGGCGGTGGATGAGGTGAACGACCGGCAGAAGACGATTCTGCTCCCCAAGATCGAACAGCGCTTCGGTGCCGATCTCACCGGACTCCAGTTCGCGGTTTGGGGCCTGGCATTCAAGCCGCAAACGGACGACATGCGAGAAGCGCCCAGCCTACGAATCATCGAAGCCCTTCTGAAGAGAAATGCCAGCGTTCGTGCGTCGGATCCGGAAGCCCTGGGCACCGCCCGCGTCGTTTTGAACGGCCAAGTGTCGTTGGTCGAAGACCAGTACGAGGCGCTTCGGGGGGCCGATGCCATGGTCTTGGTGACAGAGTGGAACGAATACCGACGACCCGACTTTCGTCGCATCAAGGCCTTGATGAAGCAGCCGGTGATCTTCGATGGACGAAACGTCTACAATCCCGACCGCATGCGGGCGATGGGATTCGATTACGCATGCATCGGACGCGCCTGAGCCGCCGCGCCAAAGGTCTCGGTGCGCGTCGTACACATCACCGACCGTCCGCTCCGGCCGGATGATCCGGATACCGGTCGGGTGGTGGCCTTGGCCAACGCCGCCGGCCATCTGGGCCTGGAGCCGGTCCTGCTGGCCTTGGTGCCGGAGCAACCCGAACAGTCTGGCTTCATGGACGCCGTTCCGTACGATCGGCTACCGGTTCAAGGCTTTCATCGATCGGCGGCCACGATTCGCCGCATCATGCTCCGAGAAGACGCCGACCTTCTGATGGCGCATGGAACCGTGGACCTGGGTCTGGCCGCCCGCCTGGCCGGCTGGCGGGTACCGGTCGTGTTCGAGCCCCACGAGTCGCTGGAGGCGTGGCTTCGTCGTCTCCCCCCGGCGCTGCGTTGCCCTTGGGGCGCCGTCGTCGCCCGGACGCCGCGGGATGCTCGTCGTTGGCGCACCCTGATGCCCGGTTATGGAGATCGGATCTTCGTCGTTCCCGACGCGCAGGATCACCATGATGAAGATGCTCGGTCGTGGCGTCGGGTGGCGGAAGGCCTGTTCGAAGTCTTCGACCGCGCGGCGTCGTCCAGCGTTCCGTCGAGTCGGAGCCACGGCCCATTCGGTGGGTCCTGGAAGAACCTGCGGACCTGGTTTCGACGCGGGGGAAAGGCTTCTAGCCCCACCAACTAACGCTTTTCAAATCCCGTATCCGGTCCTATCGCGATGCGGTGACACGCACTCTGCGCAAGTCCATCTACCCTTCCGCAGCCGGCCATGGCCTGTACTGGGCGGCCCGCCTTCGACTTCCCGGTTGGGATGCAGCCCTGCAGGACATCGAGGGTACCCAGACCAGAGAACTGCGCGGGCTGATTGCCCACGCAAAGCGTACGGAGTTCGGGCGTGCCCATCGCTTTGCGGAGATCCGAAGCTACGAAGAATGGGTCGAGGCGGTGCCCCTAGGAAGTTACGACAGCTTCTGGCCGGGGATCGAAAGGATGATGCAAGGGGAGGAGAACGTCTTGGTGCCCGAGTTCGTCACCTACTTCGGAAACAGCTCCGGCAGCAGCAACAAAGGCCGATCGAAGTTTCTTCCCATTACGGAACGTCAAGTTCGGCTTCAACAACAGATGTCCGCCGATGTCTTGTTCCGATATCTGGTGGCCGCGAACGAGAGAGACATGACCTCTGGCTTCGTGCTCGGCCTGCTGCCTCCCACCACCATGAAGGCGCAGGGACCGGTGAAGATCACCAGCAATCCGGGTCTGATGTTCGCCAAGCTTCCCGCTGCTGCAAGACCACTTTACATCCCTCGCGGAGAGATCCGAAACGAACCGGACTACGACACGAAGCTCGGTCTCATTGCGGATCACTATCTCGATCACGACGTTCGCGCAGTCAGCGGAACGACCTGCTGGTTCTCCTTGATGTTCGACAAGCTTCTCGGCGCCGCCCGACGGAAGGGTCGAAAGGCAGAGACGGTGAGGGATATCTGGCCGAATCTTCGCCTGCTGCTGGGCGGCGGCGTCAGCGCCAAGCCTTACCTCTCGGTGATCGAAGACCGACTCGGCGGGTCCGACTTCACCCTGGTCGACACCTACAACGCCACCGAGGGAGGGATCTACGCGTGTACAGACCACAGCGGTCGTGATGGTCTGCTGATGATCGTGGACCGAGGGGTATTCTTCGAATTCGTCCCCCTCGAGAGTCGAACCGATCCAGAGCCTCGCCGAATCCCGTTGTGGTCGGTCGAGCCGGGCGTGCCCTACTCGATCGTCGTCACCACACCATCCGGACTCTATGCGTACGAGCTCGGCGACATCGTGCGCTTCACCGATGTCGACCCACCGCGCATCGAGTTCATGGGGCGTCTTGCAGGTTGTCTTTCGACAACGCAAGAACTGACCACGCACGTAGAGATCGAACAAGCGGTACGCCACGCCCTCGATCGCTTCGACGCCAAGAGCGTCGACTTTGGAGCCAGTGCAGATGTCGGTGTGAACGGTACGTCGAAATCCCGCTACGTGCTGTTCCTCGAACTTCAAGGCGAGGCGACGCCCGATCCCGAGGCGTTCGCCGAGGCTTTTGACGAAGGTCTTCGATCTGCCAACCGAGTCTATCGCGAGCACCGCTCAGGGGATTGTGCCATACTGAAGCCCGAGGTGTCGTTTCTTCCGCCAGGTGCGGTTCAGCGGTTCATGCAGGTGAGCGGCCGTACCAGCGTGCAAACCAAGTTCCCGCGCATCCTCGACGAAGGGGCCCGCGACACGCTTCGAGCCCTCGTGCCCTCGTGACGTCGGCGACCGAAGATCAGGAGCCCGTCGCTCCCAACAAGCAACCAACGCGATGGTGGGGATGGTTGTTCTTGGTGCTGGGTCTGATGGCCTTGGGCTGGATCTTGAACGAGCTGGGTTGGGGCCACGTGGCAGCGGTCCTTCGGGAGACCGCGGCTTGGTTCCCGGTGATCATTTTGCTCGAGGCGGCATGGATCAGCTTTGATTCCATCGCCCTCTGGCAACTCTATGGTCCGGACGCCACCAAGATTCCTTTCCGAACGTGGCTCCGGTCGGCGATGGTGGCCTATCCCATCATGGTGGTATTGCCGGCTGGTCGCGCCGGAGGTGAGGTGGCACGTGCTTCGATGTTCTACCGGCACGTGCGGGGAGAAGCTGTTTCTCAAGCCACCCAGTTGCAGGCCGCGGTCCTCATCGCCAATGCCGTTATCTGTATCCCCTGCTTCATCGCCCTGGCGTCCGCGGTGGGGGCGACGCACCCACTCGCTCTGCTGCTGGCGGGAAACGCGCTTTTGACGCTCGTGCTCGGGATGGGAATCGTGCTGGCCCTCGCGCGAACCCCGCTCGGTCGCTGGCTCGAGCGGAGGTTTGGCTTCGCATCGCAACCCGGAAGCCTCGGCGGCCGGCGTTTCTTGAAAGCGTGTTTGGCCACCAGCACCGGTCGCATCATTCAAACGATTCAGTACGCGGTGATCCTCGCCGCCGTGGGCGGAAGCTTGACCGTATCTTCCGGCCTGATCTCGCAAGCCATTCAATTGGTTGGCTCGGGGCTCGGGGACTTCGTCCCGAACGCGGTGGGTATCAAGGAGGGCGCTTACCGCATCTTCGCTCAAACCTTGGGTCTCAAAGGCGCGCCCGAACGCGCGGTCGCCATCGCCCTGGTGGGACGATTGGCCCAGTTTGCGGTGGCCGCTCTCGCACTCCCCTTTCAGTCCATCCTGACCACGACAACTCCAGATCGTATCGATTGAGATTCACTGTACATCCTGAATGTCGGAAGGCAGGGTGCGCGTCATGTCCTTAGCCGAGCGTCTGGCGTGGGCTCAAACCAAACATCCTTGGCGCGTCCTCGCCGGTGCTTTCGTGCTCTTGGTGATCGCCCTCCCGTTTGCCCTCCAGATCCGGCTGGACGGCGATTTTACGGCGCTCTTGCCGGAGGGGAAGCAATCCGTAAAAGACATCGAAGCGATCCAAGAGCGCTTCGGTGGCAAGTCGACACTGACCGTGATGGCCCAGGGCCCGGATATCGAAGAGCTTCGTTCCTTCGTCAGCGCCCTCGCACCCCGTATCGCCGAGCTCGAGGACCTGGGCGTCCTGTATGTCGATTGGAACGTCTCGGATTTCATCGATTTCGCCGAGGAGCACCGATTTCTGTACGCAGACCTCGAGGATCTCGAGGAGATCTCCGACGCGCTCCTTTCGCGGTACCGATACGAATACGGGAAGGTCAATCCGTTCGTCGTCGACTTGACCGATGCTGAGCCTCCGGATCCCGAGGAAGCGACGCGAGAACTCAAGACCAAGCTCGAAGAAGCGAAGAAGGAGCTCGCCCGGTATCCGCAAGGATTCTTTCAGCACCCAGAAAAGAACCTGATCGCGATGTTCGTCCGGACGAGCGCCAAAGGGGGTGAAGCAAACACCCTAGAGACCCTCCTGGAACGCATCGAATCCATGGCGGACGACCTCGCAGATCCAGGAATCGAGATCTTCTTCGGGGGCGACCTCATGGACGTGAAGGAGGAGACCGAAGCCCTCGAAAGGGCGGTGATCTACGCGACCGTGATCACGCTGATACTGGTCTTCGCTTCGATATACTTTTTCTTCCGAAGAGTCCGCGCCATTCCGATCCTCGGTCTTTCTTTGCTCACCCCGGTGGTGACCACATTCGCAATCGCCTTCGCCCTCGTCGAGTACCTGAACGCTTCGACCGCTTTTCTTTCCACCATCGTGGTGGGCAACGGCATCAACCCCAATGTCATCTGGCTCTCCCGCTACTTCGAAGAGCGTCGACGCGGCCAATCCATCCGAAGCGCGGTTGCACGCACCCATGTGAGTACGTGGCCCGCTACCCTCACCGCATCCGCCGCTGCGGGCTTCGCGTATGGTTCCTTGATCATCACCGAGTTCCGCGGTTTCCGCGATTTCGGCGTCATCGGGGGGTCCGGCATGGCGCTATGTTGGATCGCAGCGTACCTGGTCCTCCCCGCCCTTGCCGTCCTATGGGAAAGGCTTCGGCCGGTGGGGACCGCTCGTGACGAGTCGGATGGCGCCACCGAGGCCGGGGGCCTGTACGGCGTGGTGTTCGCGTTCCTCGCCTCTCGCTACCCACGCGTGGTGCTGCTTTCATCATTGGTGATTGCCGCCGTCAGCGGCGTCGTCATCGCACAGGCGGTCTCCCGAAATCCGATGGAGTACGACTTTCGAAACCTCCAGTCCGAGCGGTCGACCGAGAGTCGGGTCCAGTGGGTCAACGACCGTCAAGGGGAGATCGTCGATGAAACCATCACGGGAAGCTCGATTGCGATACTCCTGAATTCCATCACGGATACGTCGACGGTGATGGCGCAGCTCGAAGCCATCGCGGAAAAGAATCCGAAAGCATTTGGAGAAATCAAGACCATCCGCGACCTGATTCCCCGACGTCAGGAAGAGAAGATCGAAATCCTCGAGGAAATGCGCGAGGTCATGCCGAAGCTCTTGGAGTTTGCGGAAGAGGACCAGCAGCGACTCTTGAAAGACAATACTCCGCCCGACGATCTCGAGGCCATCACGATCCATGACCTTCCGGTCAGCGTGGCGCGACTCTATCGGGACCGAGAAGGCAAACTCGGGCGGGTCATCTACCTCGAGCACCATCCGGACCGAAATGGCTGGGACGGCGCTTATCTCCGGGAATGGGCGGGTGCAGCTCGGGAGGTCCGCCTGGGTGACGGGTCCCGGCCGCCGGTGGTGGGCCAGCCTCCGGTGTTCGTAGATCTGCTGAGCGCCATCTTCACCGACGGTCCAAAAGCGGTCGGGGCCGCTTTCCTGGCCACGATTCTGCTGGTGTTGTTCACCTTCCGCCGTGCCTCGGAACGGCTGTTGGTTGTGTGCTCACTTCTGCTGGGAATCCTGTGGATGGCGGCATCGATGGCGGGCCTTGGAATGAAACTCAACTTCCTCAACTTCGTGGCCTTCCCCATCACCTTCGGCAACGGCGTCGACTATGGAGTCAACGTGATGCGCAGATACGTGGAGGAACTCGGTATCCTGGGAGACCGAGGGGCGGCCCTGGTGAACGCCGTCCACGGAACCGGCGGCGCGGTTGTCCTGTGCTCGCTCACCACCATCATTGGCTACATCTCTCTTTATACCAGCAGCAACAAAGCGCTGAATTCCTTCGGCGCAGCGATGGCAATCAGCGAAGTCACCTGCGTCGTGGCCGGGGTTCTGGTCTTGCCGGCAGCTCTCTTTCTCGTGTTCAGGCAGAGAACAACCGAACGACCCCAGGACTGAGCACCGCCTGGAAGGCGCCGCATGCCCAATACTCAGCCGTCTGCCGACGGCTTCACCACTGAAGCGAGCTGCGTATCGAGGTCTGCCAGTTCATCGTTGAAGTTCGCCCGTGCTTGCGCCTTGAGCTGGTCGCGATACTGGGTCGCGCGGGCCACGTCTTGAGTCTCGATGGCACATTCTGCCGCCCGGTAATACAGCTTGGCTCGCATCTCCGGCGCCCAAATCCTGGGATCTTCGTTCATCGCTTGAAGCGACGAACGAAGGACTGCTTCGGCCTCCGCGCACCGATTCTGGAACTGGAGGACCTTGACGTATTCGTACACGTACTGAGGATTGGTGGGATACCGTTCCACCAGGCGACGCGCGCGTTCAGCCGGGTCTCCAAACGGCGACTCCGTCTTTCCTTCCCGCGCATCCTCCATGGCGAAATGTAAGGTCAGGTAGAGCGCCTCGCCCATGTAAGGCGTGTCGCCGTCTGCGAGATCGATGAGGGACGCGCGGCCGTCGTCTCCGGAGCCGCCCAAGCCCGCCAAACGAAAGAGCGTGCGCGCCAAGAAGTTGGACTGTCCGAACGCCGTGTACATGACGCCCTGAACGAACGACCGAGTCGCGGACTCGTCGTCATCTTCGAGCCGCTCCTTCAAAAGCCGGTTGGTGCGCCGCGCTTCGCTGACCGCTTCGGTCTGCTGACCGCTGTCGAACAAGAGCCGGGTGCGCCGCATGCGCGCCTCCATTTCGAAGTCGGCAAACCGAGCCCCGAACTTCGCGTGGGTCTTCGCGAAGATGAGCATCCGTTTGAGGTGTCGGTCCCGGTTGGCGAGCCATTTTGGCTCATCCCCGTGGATGGAAAGGTAGTTCTCGGCCAGAAACAACCTTCCGTAGACCGCACAAGCGCGGTCATCGGGGTCCGAACGATTCTCCAGGACGCCCAGCGCATTTTCCGCTTCATCGAAGCGATTGGCGTTCACGCTTTCCAGCACGTCGCGACAGGCATCCCGCTCGAACCAAGGCGTGGCGGCCCGAGCATGGCCGGCAGCCAACATGAGCGCGGCCACACAACCGCCCAAACTCCCGGCCAACTTTCGCATCATTACCTCATCTTCTCATCGGACCCGGTGTCGATGAAACTGGGATCCTTCTCACACCTATCGGGCCCACTCTTCGCTGCGGCTCACCCGGGATGGACCTGCAGCCGGT
This sequence comes from Myxococcota bacterium, assembly GCA_050331295.1. GTDB lineage: Bacteria > Myxococcota > Kuafuiibacteriia > Kuafuiibacteriales > Kuafuiibacteriaceae > Kuafuiihalomonas. Next base: position 117,528 of record JBHJGZ010000006.1, read on the forward strand.
CCAGCATCGTCCCCGCTGCCTCGAAATCCTGCCGCGCCTGGGTGAGACGCCGACGGGCTTCGCCTTCGTATCCATCGACGGCTGCGGACCACACCCGATTCAATGTTCTTTCGCCTCGGGCGAAAGAATCCATGGTTCGAGCGTACGCATCGAGACCTCCTAGGTTACGAACGACATCCCGATGGTCCACAAAGATCTGAAGTTCAGGCATGACGATGTCGTCGATCAGGGAACCCCACTGCGGAACCGGCCGCCCGGCGATGTCGTCGAGCCGACCGACAACCCGCTCCAGTGCCTCCTTCGCGTGCCTGAACCCCATCGCGTGATGCTCATCGGAAGTCCCATGGCCTCGACGGGCCCATCGCATCATGCCGATCCCCACCACCGCCACCAGCAGCGCGGGTCCGAACCCCAACCAGCGGATGCGATCGGCCTGCTCCACCAAAAAGAAGCTGGCGACCAGACCGCCGGCGCCGAATACGGTTGCACCCATGCGGAACATTACGCGCTCCTCCGCATCATCCCACACCCAGGACGGCCGCGAGGGCGATGCCGACCCCTACCAGCGCTTCACCCACGATGAAGCCCGCCGCGATCGGGATTCCAGTATCCTCCGACCATCGATTCCCGAGCCGAGCGTTGGACGCGACTCGAAGCGCGACACCCACCGTGTAGGTCAGTACGATGCTGAAGGGCATGTAAAAGCCCAGGCCGATCTGCACACCTACCCCCCCGAGGCCACTGAGGGCCAGAACACCGCCCAATGCGGCGCCGGCCAGATAGCGGAAGGCCGGTACGTCGCCCCCGACGATACCGCCCACCATGCTGGCCAGAGCTTGACCCTGGGGCGCAGGGAGTCTCTCGGTTCCCAAGCCGTACTCGCGGTGCAAAACGAAGATCAGCCCCATGACCAGGAGCGGGCCTAACCACGTTCCGAGAAACTGTCCGAGCTGCTGAGCTCGAGGCTGAGCTCCCGTCAAGTAGCCGGACTTCAGGTCCAGCATGAGGTCGCTGGCCTGGGCGATGGCGACGCAGATCGCCGCCCCCACGGTGATGGAAACGATGACAGTCTCGGGGGTGGGGAGGCCTCCAGCCACGAACACCAACACGGTCACTGCGATCAACGTCATGCCAGAGAGCGGTGACCAATTGGTTCGACCCACGCACTCGGACACGATCACCCCCGCGACGCCGATCCACAGCGTCCCCACCAGCGCCATGATCAACGCGCGCCCCAGCGTCATATCGGGGCTCGCCCACCACGCGATGACCACCAAACCCGCCACGCCGGCCGAAACCACTCCGTACAACACACGGATGGAAAGCTCATCGTGGTCGCGACCGTCACGGCCGGAGGCCCGCGCCGCCTCCTGCATGCTGCGAAGGGCGCTTCGTATCAGCGGCAGGGCACCCAGTACGCCACCGACCGCCGCCCCGATAAGGATTCCGATACCGGACGGTCGAAACAAGACCTCACGGAGGGTATTGGGTCCCTCCTCCACCAGCGCACGAGTCTCGACCGGACCGAACGCCGCCAACGCCGGCGACAGGATCCAGTAGCAGAGAAAGCCTCCTATCCCGAACACCAAGCCACCCCGACCGGAGAGGAAGCCCGCGCCCACCGTGAGAAGGGAAAGGTAGAAGTTCACGTTCAGGAACGAAGGGAGACTCCACATCGCGCCCAGCGCCCATGTCTCGTGCGGGACCTTCACGACCTGAGTCACGAGGAAGTGCACAGCCGCCGAGAGGGCGGCGGAGCCGAGCAGCAAGTTGGCTTTCCGGATTCCTGCTCCCGGGGACTTGAGAATGGCCGCCACCGCAATGCCGCCCGGATACGCCAGCCGGTTGTAGTCGATCATCTGCTTCCGAAGGGGAATGACGAAGGCGATGCCCAGGGCGCCCCCGAGGATGCATCCCGCCACCATCAAGACCGGATTGAATGCGGTTACGCCGGGATACTGTGCTTCGAGGATGAAGAGGGCCGGCACCGAAAACATCATGCCCGCCGACGCGCCGTTCACCGCGGAGGCGACGGTCTGATTGATGTTGTTCTCGACGATGGACTTCCGGCGCAGTCCGCCCCGAAGTACACCCCAGCCGAGGATCGCAGCCAACTCCGAGCCTTCCACTGAAAAGCCCAAGATGAGACTTGCGTACCCGATGGCCACGGTGATGAGGGCACCCAACCCGTACCCGACCACCACGGCGACCACCGTCAGCTCGGGATAAGGTCGGGTTTCGGCATCGCTGACCTGCGGAGGACTCGCCATGGAAGCGGGGTTGTCGCGTTCGCGTGGACAAACGTCAACGCGTGCTTGCTCGGCCGAACGCCATCGAATGGCTCCTCACGCCGCTCCGCGCTGCGCCTCGGCTTCGTATTGGCGACGGGTGTACACCACGACCTCCACGAGGTAGCGGGTGGTTTCGAGCACGTCTTCTTCAGTCCGGAGCATCAGAGATGCCATCCCGGTGGACCCTGGAATCGTCAGGCGAATGCCGCCCCTCAGGTTCCATAGGCCCGATACGTCCACGCGCACCGCCCGCTTCTTCGGGCGCACCCGGATGTAGCACAGAGCCCGGCTATCGCAATCCAGCCGGCGATACGGCGGCTCTCCCGGCGTCATGACCACGCCTTCGCGGATGCCGATGCCCGCGGTGACGAGCCGCTCGATGAGGTCTTCGGCCAAGGGAGTGAGATCGCTTCGAATACGGTCCAGATGATTGTGATGATTCGGGTGATTCGAGTTCGGATGATTCATGGGTTCTCCTCGAGGGCCACGACTCAGCAGACTCCGGGCCAATCGAAATGGCTTTCACCGCAGCAGAAATGCCCGATGCGGGCGTCCGAACCCCGTCCGGCACCGGTCCGATCCGGACGCCCGAGGACCGGCTCCACGTGGAAACGTCTGGACGTTCGGACCGGGTTGTCACCGGCCTGCGGTTCGGCGACAGGATGCCGTGGGCGCGTCCAAAGCGCATCGGAACCTGATGCGGTGCATCGCACGGGCCAGTCGAACCTACGGTCTGCTGGAGCCCGGCGACCGCATCATGGTGGCCATCAGCGGCGGCAAGGACAGCTACAGCCTGCTGACCCTGCTCCACGAAACCCAGCGCAAGCTTCCCTTCCATCTGGAGCTGATCGCGGTGCACCTGGACCAAGTGCAACCTGGCTACGATGGGCGAGCGCTTCAGGCTTGGCTCGAGGCAAAAGGCTACCCTCACCGGATCGTTCGCGAAGATACATACTCGGTGGTGACATCGCACCTCTCGCCGGAACAAACGTATTGTAGCCTGTGCTCCCGCCTCCGGCGCGGCGCCCTCTATGCGGAAGCGGAGTCTTTGGGCTGTAACAAGATCGCCCTCGGCCATCACCGCAACGACGCGCTGGAAACCTTCCTCCTCAACGTGTTCTACGCCGGAAAGCTCCAGGCCATGCCGGCCAAATACCGAACCGACGACGGCCGCTTCGAGGTGATAAGGCCGCTGATCGAGGCGGCGGAAGAGGACATCGTGACCTTCGCCGAAGCCCAAGCCTATCCCATCATTCCCTGTAATCTATGCGGCTCCCAGGACGACCTGAAACGGGAACGCATGGGCGCCCTCATCCGCGAGCTGGAGGCGGAGCATCCCAACATCCGCTCCGTCATGATGAATGCGCTGTCCAACGTCTCCACCACCCATCTTCTGGACCCGAGACTCACTGGCCTCGGCGTCCGAGCCGGTGGGCGGGCGCCCTCGCCGCGTTCGAGACCGGCCGGCCTCCGCGTGATCGCCGAAGACCCTGCCGGTCCCCGCATCGAGCGCCGCGCCGCGCCGGGCGATCTGGCCGAAGCCTCCGACGCCGAAGTCGACAGCGAGATTCAGTCTGCGGGGAGCGGCGGCGGAAGCGGGTAAAGGCGGTCCACCATCTGGTTTCGCCGGACCCCGGCCGCCTCCCGATGAATCTTGAGGTCGAGACGCGCTGCCTCGGCTCGCTTCCGCAGGTCGTTGTGCTCCCGCGCGGCCTCTCGCCGGGCCTCGTCCGTGGATGCTTCGTCGTAGCGAGAACGAGCGAGCTCCGTCTTGAGCAAGAGCATGTCCACCTTGGCTCCCGCCCGTCCGAGTGCGCAGGCGACCTCCCGGGCCAATTCCACCTCCAGCGCCGACTGACTCGAATCGGGGTCCAACAGGGCCAGACGAAGGCGGTCGAGGTACGGACTCTGGTAGCCTGATTCCACCAGTCGCTGCACGAAGCGTCGGTCGCTGCGTACCACTGCCCTCGCTTGTCTTCGCCGAGCGCGACAGTCAACCTCGCGCCGTGTCTTCGAACCTGAAGATCCGCCTGCCGGACGACTGGCATCTTCATCTCCGGGACGGCGACGTCTTGCGGTCCGTCGTAGCGGATACCGCCGCCTGGTGCGGCCGGGCCATCGTCATGCCCAACCTCGTGCCTCCGGTGACGACGGCCGAGCAGATGAGGTCTTATCGAGAGCGCATTCTGGCTGCCCTCGCGGGAACCACCCCACGCGGCCCCACTCCATTCGAGCCCTTGATGACCGCCTACGTGACCTCGAGCCTGACCCCGGTTGAACTGCGTGAAGCCCATGCGCAAGGAATCTTGACGGCGGCTAAACTCTATCCGGCCCACGCCACCACCCACTCTGCTTCGGGTCTGGTTCGAATGGAGGACGGCTACGCCGTTTTCGAAACCCTGCAGGAGCTCGGCGTTCCCCTGCTCGTACATGGCGAAGTTACCGACCCAGACGTCGACTTCTTTGACCGCGAAAAGGTGTTCATCGACCGGCATTTGTCCGACCTCGCAATCCGCTTTCCGAGCCTCAAGATCGTGCTGGAACACATCACCACCGCCGACGCGGTCGAATTCGTCCGGTCTGCGCGACCAGGAATCGCCGCGACCGTCACCGCTCATCACATGACCTTGAGCCGAAACGATCTGTTTCTCGGGGGGCTTCGGCCTCACCACTATTGCCTGCCGGTCGCGAAGCGATTCGAGCACCGAGACGCCGTCCGAAAGGCAGCTTGCTCGGGTGACCCCCGCTTCTTCCTGGGCACCGACTCCGCCCCGCACCAGGTGGAAACCAAGGAGGCCGACTGCGGCTGCGCCGGGATCTACTCGGCGCCCAGTGCGCTGCTGGTCTACCTGGAAGCGTTCGAAGCGGAAGATGCGCTCGAACACTTCGAAGCCTTCGCTTCCCTGAACGGTCCGGCGTTTTACGGCCTTTCTCCCCACGAGGAGCGGATCTCGCTCCATCGAATGGATCAGGACGACGACCATCGAAACTTCATTCCGGAGACGCGAGTGGTCGGTAGCAGCCATGTTCGGGTGTTCCGGGGCGGCGAGCGAGCCCGATGGAGGATCGAGCGCGGGCCATGAAGATTGCGACCTGGAACGTCAACTCCATCCGAGTCCGGGAGGATCCGGTCTTGGACTGGCTGGAACGCTACGAGCCCGACGTTTTGTGCATGCAGGAAACCAAGCTTTCGGATCAGGAGTTTCCGGAGGACGTGTTCGGAGACATCGATTACGACGTCGTTTATCACGGCCAGCGAAGCTACAACGGGGTGGCCATCGCTTCGCGACCGGAACTCGAAGACGTCACCCGGGGCTTTCCGGACGTGGACGACCAAGAGGAGCGGCGGTTGATCTCGGCCCGGGTCGAAGGCATTCGCATCGTCGACATCTACCTTCCGAACGGACAGGGATATGGCACTGACAAGTTCGGCTTCAAGCTCCGGTGGATGGAGCAACTTCGGGACTGGCTAGAGGACATGCTGCGCTCGGAAGCAGATCTCATTCTGTGCGGCGACTTCAACATCGCCCCCGGCGATCTCGACCACCACTGGGAACCCTCCCCGGAACCTCGACTGTTCACGAGCCCCGAAGAGCGGACGCGGCTCCAAGCCATCATGGACCTGGGCCTCGAGGATGCGTTTCGGCATCTTTACCCGGACCAGAGGATCTATACGTGGTGGGACTATCGGGGGCGGGACTGGCAGCGGGACGAGGGCATGCGCATCGACCTCACGCTGGTGACGCCTTCCATCCTCCAGCGCGTCCGGTCCGTTGAGATTCATCGGCAGGAGCGAAGCGGAGACAACCCGAGCGACCATGTCCCGGTGCTCCTGGAGCTGGATTAGTCTTTCCGGTCTTCTGGGCGGTTGTTCGTCGGAGTTCGTGTCCGCGCCATCCCCGCCCGGCCACTCACTCGAACCGCGAGCTCAGCTCGACAGGAAACGCAGCCAGCTCTGGGCTGCATCCTTTGAGCTTCGGTATTGGAGCGCCTTTTGAAAGGCACGCTTCGCCTCTCCCGTGTTGTTCTGGCGGTGTTGTGCCATTCCCAGCATGATGTAGGTTTGACCGACCTCCTTCAGGCCCCCGAGGTCGACGGCCTTGGAGAGTGCTGAGGATGCCTTGCCCCAATTCTTCTCCGCCAGATAGATCCGGCCCAGCTCCGCGTAGATGTCGGCCTTGTTGGTCGCGCGCGCGGCGTCTTCGAGGGCATCGATGGCCTGCTTTCGGGCCGACGCATTCACGTACGCGGTGGCGCGAAGCTCCAAGAACTCGCCGTTTCTCGGGACCATCTTCTTGGCCAAGGCTTGGTCGGCCACCTCGGCTGCCTTCAAGGGAACGCCTGACGCCATCAAGTTCTGGATGAGGATTTTGATGTCGGAGGTCTTGGTCAGATACCCGAGTCGGTAGGCGAGTTCCAATGTCGCCACCGATTCGCCCAGGCGACCCGCTTCACCATACAGGGCCGACATCTGCTTCCAAAGGGCAATGCTCTTGGGGTCCTTCTTCAACAGGTCTTCCGCCACATTGATGGCCGCGTTCCATTGCTTGAGTCCCACGTGGGCCGCGAGCTTCAGCTGAAGCCACGACGTGGGAGGGTCGCTTCGACCCGCCAACGCTCGGTCCAAGAACTGAAGCGCGGTCCGGTTGTCCTCGGCCCGCACAAACGCCACCGCCGCGGTGTGAAGGGCGCCTGGAGTAGGCCTCTCCACCTGTCCGGACCAGGTCCGAAACACCTGAGCTGCGTCCCTAAATCGCTCCCGCGCCAAGAGCACCTGGCCGTAGTTGAAGCGCATGGCGATGAGTTCTTGCTGGGGTAACGCGTTCAGTTCCAGCGTTTTGGCCATGGCCTCCGAAGCCTTCTCGAGGTTGTCCTGTGAGACGTAGACGTAGGAACGGGTCTGCCAGTGTTTGGATTTTTCGTAGACCGAGAGACCGCTCCGCGCGATCAACTCGTCCAGGAACCGGTGAGCTTCTCTGTACTTCTTCTGATCCAGGGCCTCTTGAGCTTGGTCGAGGCGTCGGAAGACGTACTCACTGACGGTGAAATCGGCCGGGTCGTTGGACTGAGCGGCCGCGGTGGGCAGAAGAAGCAAGACAGAGAGGGCGCTTAAGCAAACCGAGCGAAGAACAATATTACTCATCGGTCATTCTCCGAGCTCAAACTTTAGCGTGACCCGTTGATTGGGTCTGGCCACTGGAGTGCCATCCACCAGCTTCGGGTCGTAACGCCAGCGGCTGAGCGCCTTCAAGGCCGCCCGGTCGAACTGCCCCGGCGGCTGGGAGTCCAACACCTGCATGTCGTCCACCGTGCCCCGAGGGGTGATGGTGAACTTGATGGTCACGTATCCTTCGATGCCTCGCTGGGCGGCTCCTACGGGATACACGGGTCGGGCCCGGAATTTGGGCACTGCTTCTCGGTCTTGCACGGTCCCCGCGGAAAGCCGGCCTTCCAATTGGACGCCGGTGTTCATGTCGGGCATGGACACGTCGAGTGCTACACCGATGGCCCCCGACTTGTCTGGGTTACTGACGGGCGGCGTCGTCGGGGGGGGCTGGAAATCTTGGCGCTCCGGAAGCGTCTCTTTTTTCTCCACTTCTCTCGGGTCCTTCTTGAGACGCACGAATTCGATGGCTCGACGATTCGTGTCCTCTTCGAGCCGAACCGCGGAAAGCGCCACCAGCCGGCTCATCCCGAAGAAGAGGCCGATCGCCACCGCGAATCCGCACACCAGACTGAAGGGCCACCGGAACCACTGGTTCATCCTGCCTCAGCCCTCCGGATCCGCCGCCAAAGAAACATCGTAGACCCCGGCCAGTCGAGCCGCGTCCATGACCTTCACCAAGGTCTTGTTCTTGGACTCTTCGTCGGCCTGGATCACCACGCCGCCCTCCGGGTTCTCGGCTCTGAGACGCTCGATATTGGCCCGGACCGCCCGAACGTCGACGGTTCGGTTGTCGATCCATACCCGGTCTTTTTCGTCGATGGCGATGAGGATGCTGGCTCGCTCTTTCCGCTCCGCCGTCACCGCACCCGGCTTGTTCACGTCGATGCCTGCCTCCTTCACGAAGGTTGCGGTGACGATGAAGAAGATCAGCATGATGAAGACGATGTCGAGCATCGGAGTCATGTTGATCTCTTCTTCCTCGACCGATCGGTCCCTCTTACGACGTGCCATTGCGACTGGCCTCCTGCTCCGCTTCGATGGCCATGTTCAAACCATCCCGAAATCGTCGAATCACGCCGCGGGTGCGGCGCTGTAGACGCTCGACGAAAAACAAACCCGACAGCGCCACCGCCATCCCGGCCAGGGTCGTGATGGTGGCTCGGGACACACCCGCCGCCATCGCCCGGGGATTGCTGTTCCCGGAAATCGACATCACGTCGAACACCTCCAACATGCCTACCACTGTGCCCAACAGTCCCAGCAGCGGTCCAACCGCAACCATCGTTCGAATGAGCCACACCCGCGACTCGGCTTGAAGCCGAACCTGACTGACCGCTCGTTCACGGTATGCCTTAATCCAGGGATCTTGACGCTGTGCGGCACGGAGCACCTCGGTCCGCGCATCGCGCATCCGACCTTTGAGTTCGAACCAGTGGAACCAGAAGCGCTCGAACGTCAGCACCCACATCACCACGGCCGTCAGGAAGATGACGTTCATGGTGGTGCCGCCGGTTTCCAGGAAGACCCGGACATCCAGCAGGGCTTCGTTCAACCAAACCATCTATTTCACTCCGGGATGACGTTCCGCGATCATCCCGGCCGCCTGCTCGTCCAGAATGTCCGTGATGCGTTTGGCGAGGTTCACAAGGCTGCTGCTCAGGAGCACCAGCGGGATCGCCACCATCAGCCCAAGCATGGTGGTCACCAACGCCTCGGAAATGCCGCCCGCCATCAGTCGCGGGTCCCCGGTTCCGAACAAGGTGATGGCTTGAAACGTATTGATCATACCGGTCACGGTCCCCAACAGTCCGAGGAGCGGCGCGGCCACCTGGACCACCTTTACCACCCAGATTCCGCCTTCCAGTTTGGCCCCTTCTCTGAGGACCGCTTCATCGATCTTGGCCTCGTATGCCTCGAGGTCCTCAGACTTGATGGACTGGGACAGCGCCAAGACCCGGCCCAGCGGGTTGCCCTTGGACGGTGTCGAGTTTCGCAACTGCCCCTGCACCTTCACCCGCGCCAACGTCAAACTCATGAGCTTGAAGATGCCGAACAGGAACGCGAGGATGCCCAAGGTGATGACGATGTACCCGATGGCGCCGCCGTATGTGAGTCGCTCCGAAAAGCTCGGGGTCTCGACCAAAAGAGACAGGATGGAGCCGCGAGAAGGGTCCACTGGAGCCTGGACGAATCCGCTGTCGGCTGCCTCCAGGCTGCGTACGGCTGACAGGTATCGGTCTCCCGGTTGACGGCCCAGCTCGACCAGGATCTTTTCATCCGCGTTGTAGGTGAGAAAGGCACCATCGGCCATGGCGTTGAACGGACCCACTCGCGTCACGTCGGCTTGGGTCGTGTTGCCCTCCCCGTCGATGACTTCGGTGCTGAACTTCACGACGTCGGCGGCCCGAGTCATCTCTTGCTGGTACGAAAGCCACAACGTCTGAAGTTGGTCGATGGTGGGCACGTCCTTGCTCTCGGCGATCGGGCCGAGCTGCTCCGCGCGGCCTGGGTACTGCGCCGAGATGATGGAGTCTTTGAGCTCGGCCCGAAGGTCACCGGCCATCTGCCGGGCGACCCCGAAGATCTCGCCGCGGTCGCCTTGACGCTGTCGAAGCGTTTCCTGAAGCTCTGCGATCTTCTTCTCGTTGGCGGTGAACTCTTCTTCCAGACTTCGGCTTCGCCGCTCGAGGTCCGCGAGGCGCTGCTTCGCCTTGTTCAAGAGGGCCTTTTGCTGATTGCGGTCCGAGCGGAACTTGGCCAAACGCGCCTGGACGCGTGCGCTCTCCTCTTTGGTGAGCGCCCGAACCTGTTGGAGGAGGTCGTCGGTGGTCTTGAGCTCTCCCCCTTGAGCGAAAGCCGGCACGCTGATGGTGCCCAACCAAAGGAGCGAGGTAACCCCCGCCAGCCATGCTTGCGTGCTGCGCACTTTGCCTTTCGATGCCATCACTCGCCACCTCCCTCAGCTTGAACAGGAGCAGGTATCGGAAGCATCACCAGGTCCGGCGCGGCCTGCTTTCGGGCCACCCGGAGACCTCGGGTGATGCCGGGCCCGTATGATGCCGGGAGTCTCACCCATTCTTGATTTCGCGGGTCCCAAGCCCCGAACTGTCGCCCATCGAGGGTGGCGTACACCAATGCCACCCGACCGAATCTCAGGAAGTTCACGGCCTGACCCTCCTGCTCACCGCCGGTCAGTCGGCCCTGGTAGGCCTCGATGGTGCGCCCGAATTCGTTCTCCACCTGATAGGCCTCCAAGATCTGTCGAAACTTCTCCGCATCGGTGACGTCGGAGGCATCGAGGATGGTCTTCAGTCGGTCGACCCGTTGCCGCCGTTCGTCCATCAGGAACGGCACGTCGAGGTCCACGAACTTGTCGAGAGCCTCCACCATCTGGCGCATCAGCGGTATCACGCGACGGCCCACGTCGGTGACACGGTCGATCTGAGCTTCGAGGGACGAGACCTGGTCCCGCTGTCCCTGAACGGTGGTCAACAGCTGTTCGACATAGATGGAAAGGGAGTCGGCCTGGTTGGAGATCGCCGTGTACTCCTCTTCGAGCTTGTCCGTCTCGTCGCTAAGGTCTGTGCTTGTCTGCTGGGCCTTCGCCGCTTGCTTGTTTTGCGAAGCCAGAATCTTGATGGCTTGCTGAATTTCATCGGCCCGTGCATTCGACGAAGCCAGGGAGCAGGCCACCAGCGCGGCCAGGGCAATGTTGCGATCAGTCAAAGTGGAATCTCCGGGAAGAAAGGTTGCTGGAAGCCGCGGCAGCCCGCGCCTTCCAGCAACCTAGGCTAATTCTACGCCCGCCGACTACAGCGGAATCGTCGAGCCACAGATGGACCCTTCGCCGCATTCCGACGCGGCGGTACAGGCACATCCACTTGCGTTGGGCCGGTTGATGTTGGCCGGCTGGCAAATGCTGCCGAGGTCGGCCGCCATACAGTCGGCCGCGTCGGTACATCCGCAGTACGCATTCGGGAACCCGCCGAAGTAGCATGTGGAGCGACCAGCTACAACGCAATCGGCACTGGTTTGACAAGTGCACGTGTTGTTGGCCGGGTCATCCGCGTCTACCAGACAAAACTGACCGTTCGGGTTTCCGGCGCAGCCTGCGTTGTCCGTGCACTCGATACCGTCGGTGGTACAAACGTTGTCGTCGCAGGTGTTCCCCGCCGGACAATCCGACGCTTCGAGGCACTCGACCTCGGTACACACGTTGTCCAGGCAAGCCTCGGAGTCTCCGTCGCAGTCGGCATCTCCGTTGCACTCGACGCAGGTGTTGTCGACGCAGAATGGCCCCACCTCGCTTTCCGAACAATCGAGCGGTTCGAGACACACGACGCAGAAGCCCTCGTTGCAGAACGGCATGTCCGCCGGGCAGTCGGCGTCGGCGGCGCACTCCGCGGTCACGCAGGCATTGTCGCTACATACCTCGCCGTCACCACAGTCCGCATCGGCGGCACACTCTACGCAGCTGTTGCCGACACAGAAAGCCCCCGCGGCATTGTCCGCGCAATCGGCATCGGTGAAGCAATCAATACAAAGACCTGCGTTACACAGCTGGCCCTCTGGACAGCCCTCATCGGAAGAGCACACGCAGACCTGGGCGCCGGAGACCTGTCGACAGATTTCCAAATTTTCGAATTCCGGGAACTGGCCGGCCAGGGCCACGCAGTCACTATCGGCCGCGCACTCCTGGCACGTCTGGCTCGCGGTCGAGCAGACCTGGTCCGGAACGCCGGCTGTCGTCGACGTGCAGGCGGTATCGTCCGCACAGTCGACGGCCTGACAAAATGGAAGGACGGGGAACGGAAGGGCATCGTCGATGTTCCGACCATCGTTCAGATCGTTGGTGTTGCAGGCGGACATCGCGAACGCCGCGAGACACACCATCAACGCACTGTAGAAACGCGCGCCAAACATTTTGGGTCCTCTTGTCGTTTTCATTAGAATCGGTACTCCCCTCGCAGGAAGAAGAAACGGCCGCGGAAGTCATAGCCATCCGAGAGGGATGCGCTTCCGTTGACCACGAACGGCGGCGACTCATCGGTCAAGTTGTTGACACCAAAGGTCAGTTGCCAAGCGTCCTCGGTCCACGACAATGACACGTCGGTGTACGTCACGTCGCCGACCTCTTCGGCTGCGGTACCTGCCTGGCTCTCGTTGGTCATATCGTTGATGTAGGTCACGAACCAGGCCATCGACAGCTGATTCCAGGAGTAGATGGTCGCCAGACGATAGCTCACTCGTGGGAAGAGACCGGATGGCGTCGCTCCCGGCGGCACCGCCTGTCCTTCCAACTGCTGAATATCCGCCTCGGTCGCACCCGGGAACGGCACCAGTTCGAACTCTTGGAGGTAGTTGCCCGTGAAATCGAAGGCCAATGTGCCCAGTTGCGGCAAGCCCGCTTCCGCAAACGTGTACACGTACTGCGCGCTGAAATCGAAGCCGTTGGTGAAGATCTGACCGAGGTTGCTCTGAGTCAGGTTGAACACGTTGATGGCGCCGGTGGCATCCCGCCCGATGAGATTGCAGAACGCGTTGTCCAGCGTACCCGGCGTAGACCCCTCGAAACAGCCGTCGAGCACCGCCTGGGGTGGAGGCGCTCCGATCGCATTGTCCACCTCGTAGGCGTAGTAGTCGAAGGTGAAGCTGAAGCGTCCGAGAATCGGGGGAAGGTATCGGCTGCTGTCCAGGGTGATGCCCGCGGTCCCGACATCGGCTGTTTCCGCCTCGAGGTCCGGGTTGCCGCCGATATCGCCGGGGATCTGGGAGTTCACCTGCTGGAAGCCAACCGGAACCCCGTCGGCCAAGCAGTTCTGACCGACCACGCTGCCCTCTGAGGGTCCGCCCACCAGGCCAAGACCCGCACAAGGGTCGTTCACCGAGATGAACGATTGAACCGCCGGGGAGAACAGCTCAAAAATCGTCGGAGCCCGAAACGCCGTGGAGTAAGAACCTCGAAGCGCGATGCCCTGAAATGGCTCGACACGGCCCTGCACCCGGAACGTCACCTCATCGCCGGACTGGCTGAAGTCCGAGTAGCGAACCGCCCCGTTGACGAACATGTCGTACATGAACGGCTGGCGCTGCAGAATGGGCACGTTGAGCTCGGCGAAAACTTCGTTCGCATCAAACGAACCGGCGATGGTGTTGAGCTGGTTGAGGGACGCATCCCCTCGCTCGTTGATGGAGCTTGGTCGAGTCTCACCGTTGATGTCGCGATACTCGTATCCGACCACGAGACCGATGTCGTCCTTCGCGGTGGGCAGAGCGAAGAACTGGTAGCCCACGTTGATCAGGAAGTTGATCTGCTCGTTCTCGATCCTTTGCACGTCGGTGTAGTTGAACGCGGCTGTGTCTTCGGCACTGATGTTATTGGCGCCGAAAAAGTCCGCTTGACCGGAAACATCCCCGAACTCGTCGAGGTCGACGGAGTTGAACACGCTCTGGAAGTTCCGGTTCCGAAGATACTGGGCATACATATCGTAATTGCCCTTCTCCAGGAAGCTTCCTCTGAACCCGACCAGCTGGCGGAAGGAGAAGTTTTCGGCCTCGGTGACCCGCGGCCCGTTTTCCAGCTGCCGGCGACCTCCGATGGTCACTTCCGTGGTTCCTGGAGCCAACGTGGCTCGGAAGTCTTCAGGAATGTTCGGGTTCGTGATGGGCGCGGTGATGGGCAGGATACCCGTAAACCCATTGAACAGCGGCTGGGGGGCAAGCTGCGTCGTGTTGGTATAGTGGACGAAGTTCGCTTCCGCGTAAGCCTCCGCATCGAAGACTCCCGGAAGGTCGACCAGGTCGTACTTGCCCAGTGCATGAATACCAAAACGCTCTTGCGAACCGATCAGAAACTGAGTCGGTCCGAAGTTGAAGCGGAATCCGGTGCCTGGCGGTCCACCTCCGAGGTCATTGAAGGGACCTGGCTGATACGACCGTCCAGTGAGCGGATCGGGTCGAAAGAACACCGAGCCAAAGGCCGCTCCGACACCGGGGGTGTCGAAGGTCCGCGCTTCCGGGATGCCGGAGCTACCAAAGTTGGCGGTCACACCATCGCTGGCATCCGCACCGTTGTTGAACACCAGACCGAGGTCGATGGCCTCGACACCCCAGTCTCGGTCGGCTTGCCGGATCTCTTCGTTGCCGGTGAAGTTCATGTTCATCACCACGTTGCCTCGGGCGCTGGCGGCGCCGAAGACGATGTCGGCGAGGAGTTCCTCGCCGTCGCCCTCATCGGTGATGCCGATCTGCGCAGTGGTTTTGAACCCTTCGAACTCATCTTGGAGAATGAAGTTGATGACACCGGCCACGGCATCCGACCCGTAAACCGCGGACGCGCCATCGAAGAGAATCTCGATGCGGTCCACCAAGGTGGCCGGAATGTCGTTCAAGTCTACGACGATGGGCGTTTGAACATAGCGACGGCCGTTGACCAAAACCAGCGTCCGGACGGTGCTCAGGTTTCGAAGGTCGATGCTTCGGAAACCGGCGCCGGCGTTGTTGTCGTTTCGGGTCGTGCCTTGAAACGTCACCGAAGGCAGCAGTCGGAGCAGGTCGTCCACGGTGGCGGCGCCGGTCTGGCGCAATTGTTCACCATCGATGACCTGAATGTTTCCGGGAGACGTCAGCGCACTTCGGGCGATACGCGAACCCGTGACGACCATCTCTTCGGTCGCTTCCCCTTCGGGTTGTTCATCCTGCGCAAACGCCGGTGCGGTGAATCCTGTGAGCGCTGCGGCCAATCCGCAGCTTTTTACGAAACGTGTGACCCAGAAGTGGGTTCGTAGTGATGTGTGGCACCCGTCAGGACGTTGGGTGACCCAATTCGAACACGAAAGAAGCAAATCCTTTCCCTCCTCAACGGTCGTTTTGCGACCTGCCAGTCAGTGGATTCATCGGGTATGCGACGCGTCAACCCCCTGACATGTGATTCGTCACTCTCGATGCTTGCCTCGTCGATTCGCTTAGTGCCAAATCTGCAATCTCGTAAAAATTTAGCGCAATCTGATTCCATCCAAGCCTCCGTCGAAGGTCCTCTGGAAATCCGTTCGGGCTCCCTGACAAGCCACGGTGTTCGGCTGACGGATTGTCCGAAATCGCTAGGACAACCAAACCCCAAAGCGAGGAGGGGCCCCAGGATCGAAGGCGCCCGAAGCATCGCGCAGAACGAACGCGTTCGCTGGAATTCCGAGCAGCGGGAGGGGGGCATTGAACGCGCAGTCACTCTTCGAGTGCCCACGGCGTCAAACACGCCAAGAGGAGCGCGACGGCGACCACGACCGCCTGAAACAGGCCTTCCTCGTACAACGACGACACGGAGAAGGCCGAAAGGCCGGGCAGTCCCACGCCCAAGGCCACGAGAAGTCCCAGCAGCAGCGCACCTCCCAACACGGACGCGGACGTCCCGAAGCTCGGCCCTGGCGGCGGAAGGCGCTCCATCAGCTGCTCGGTGAAGCCGTCGTCGTCCACCCGCTCCTGCTGGGCGAACATGGCGTCGAGGGGATCGTGATTGTTTTTATCGACTTCCATCTTTTTTCACCGGACGGCGTACGCCTTCAATCGATGCCGCAACTTGTCTTTCCCTCGTAGAACATGGGTCTTGAGCGTCCCCACGGGCCAACCCAGAATTTCGGCCGCCTCGGTTTGGGTCAGCTCTTGGGCATAGGTGAGAGCCAACGCGGCCCGCTCTTCCGGCCTCAGGCTGCCCATCGCCCGATGAAGGTCCAGTTGGGCGCCGGTGTCGTCTTGTTGCGGAGGGTTCGAGGGCACGTGGTCCTCCAAGGATAGGGGAGCCTTCTTCGCCGTTCGCCGATGGCTGATGAAGGTGGTGTACGCGATCCGATAGAGCCACGACGAAAATTTTGCCTGGGCTCGATACCCCCGCAGACTGCGGTACGCCTTGAGAAAGGTATCTTGCGCGAGATCGTCGGCCAAGGCGTCGTCCCCGGCGGTCAGCCGTCGAAGCAAGGCCCGAACCGTGCCCTGATGGCGACGCACCAAGGTTCGGAAGGCGTGACGGTCGTCCGTCGCCACCACTCGGGCGATCAAGGCCGCGTCGGATGTCGACATGGCGAACGCTCCGCGTCTTCATGGCGCCTCGGACTCACTCGAGGTCCAGGGGGTATCGGCGCGAGGAACCCGTCTCCACACCACCCGTCCGAGACCGCTCCTCCAATCGCCAAACCACGAGATAGGCGAGGCCCAAGAGAAACGGCAAAAAGCCCAAACTCCAGCTTCCCTGCTCCGAGTCGACCGTCCCGAGGATGACCATCAAGCCCAGCCCCGCCGCAACCAGAACAACGCCACGCCGAAATGCGGATTTGACCGACCGAGCTGGGTAGATGAGGTCCGGCGAAAGGTCCATGCCCTTGTCCAGGGCGATCCGGATGGTTTCGTGTCGGAGTTCTTCGCGACGGTGCCGGAACACCAGCACCAAGGCGGTGGTGCCGACGACGGTGAGGAAGAAGGCGATGGGTACCGCCACCGCCACGATGGGAGCCTCGACGCTGTCGCGACTCTTGATGATCTCCACCAGCTGCGCCTCACTGAGACGATCGACCACTTCTGGTGAGATCTCCAGATCATCCGAGCCCAGACGATAGTGCGCCGAGGCCTTCGGCGTGGCCGAAGTCGCCGGATTCGACGTGGCCCCCGGATCCCCCGCGGGACCGGCCGTCGAACCCGCCTGCGTCTCCCTGTTGAACCCCGTGGGCGCGTTGGACCGGCTTGGCGCGTCGGACTCGGTGGGCGCGTCGGACTCCTGCGCCCAAACCGGTCCGCCGCTCGCAAAAAGCCCCATCGCGAGGGCCAAAGCGGTCGGGCGAATCACCGGCTCGGCTCCTCGACCCGACACCCCTCGACCGGGACCTCGTCGGCCGCGTCGAAACGACCGTCGGCCCCGTAGTCCACTGAGACGATTCCGACGCACGGGGTGCGCTCTTCTCGGGAAGGCTCCAAGTGCGGGGCCCGGGGCACCGAGGCCAGCGCAACCCCCAGGACACCGCCGAGAGGGATGAGGGATATCAGGATTCTGCTCGCTGTGCTCATGACGACGGTAAGACGCCGAGGGGAGCAGGTTTGGATTCAAAAAATCAGGGCGTCCGGAGAAGCTCTAGGAGGCTTTGTCGCGAGAGAACCGGTAGCCGATTCCCCGAACCGTCGTGAAATGCTGCGGCTTCCTCGATGCGGGTTCGAGCTTCTGTCGGAGCCGGAGGACGAAGTTGTCCAGCGTACGGTCCGTGCCTTCGTAGTCGTAGCCCCAAACCTTGGTGATGATCTCCTCTCGGGCCAAGGCTTCTCCCTCGCGCTGAACGAACAGACGGAGCAGCGCCATCTCCCGAGCGGTCAGGGCAACCGGCTTGCCCTGCACCCTGGCCTTGTGCTGCACGAAGTCGACCTCGACGTCGCCGAACACGAGCTGTTCGCTCTTCGCGTCGAACTGGCGTTTCCGCCGGAGCACCGCCCGGACCCGCGCCGTCAGTTCAGCCACCGCGAACGGCTTCGTGAGGTAATCATCCGCGCCGAGGTCCAGGCCTCGAACGACGTCCAGCTCTTCGCCCTTCGCGGTGACCATGATCACCGGAACATGAACCTCCATTCGACGGAGTTCCCGGAGCACCTCGAAGCCGTTGAGGCGAGGAAGCATCACGTCCAGCAGCACCAGGTCGGGACGCCGATCCACCGCCCATTCCAAAGCGGTCTCACCGTCGGCGGCCACGCCCACCGAGAATCCTTCGAGCTGAAGGATCCGCTGCAGGCCGCGGGCAATGTTCGGGTCGTCTTCGACTACGAGGACGCTCTCCATGACAGACCTCCAGTGGCCTCCTCAGGTTGGACGTCCGGAACGCATTCCGTTTCCAACCCTTCGGCCGGTGCGATGGGAAGCCGGACCGTGAATGTGCTCCCTCGACCGAGCGCACTCTCCACCGTCACGGTCCCCCCGTGAGCCGCCACGATGTGCGACACGAGACTCAGGCCTATACCGCTCCCTCCGACTTCTGTCGTTCGCTGATTGTTCACGCGGTAGAACTTCTCGAATATCTTTCGCATATCGGGGGCGGGGATGCCGATGCCGCGGTCCTGAACCTCGACCGCCACCACCTCCTCGGAAGCCGACGCCCGAATCACGATGGAGCGTTCCTCTGGACTGTACTTGATGGCGTTGGAGATCAGGTTCACGAACACTTCGATCAAAGAATCCTGGTCCACACAGATCCGCGGCAGGTTGGCCGGCACGTCCATGTGCACCGTGAACCTTTCCGAATCGATCATCGGTTTCGTGGCGCATAGAGCGTGCTGAATCAGCGGCCTCACCTCCGTGGGCGTCACGGTGTACGCTTTGCGCCCCGCCTCCATCCGCGAAAAGTCGAGGATGCGCTCCGTGAGTCGAGACAACCGCTCTGCCTCATCGACGATGATCTGAAGAAACTCCTCTTGCTCTTTCCGATCGTCGACCCGTCCGTCACGGAGCATCTCGGAAAACATCCGTATCGACGTGAGCGGCGTGCGCAGATCGTGGGACACGCTCGAAACGAAATCGGTCTTGAGGCGAGAGAGACGCGCTTCCGCCATGATGGAGCGGACCAGATACGTGATTCCCACCACCAGCGCGCCAGCCATCAGGACGAGACTCCACAGGTATAAGCTGGAACGACTTTGGGCCAAGGTGAGGATGGAGCCCTTGTCCAAAAGATGGAGGGACATCATCCAGTTGAGGTTGGTCTTGCTCAGGCCGACCCAGACCGCATCCATGTAGTCTTCCTTCTTCCTCTCATGGGCGTATTCCGGATAGATGATCGGCGCCCACCAGCGAGGCACCTCGCTGGGACCCACGTAAATGCCGAGGTGAGGATCGAAGCCTTCCTCTCGAAGGGCTTTTTCCAGGACGTCGTGGACCACGGTCGGCACGAGTTCGAAACCGGCGGTGGTCCCATCGCGGGTCAGACTCACCACCACCCTCCGCCATCCAGCCACCTCTTGGCCGGATACCGCAGGTGCTTTCGAAGGCGGATGAACCACCGCCTTCTGCGCTTCCATCAACTCCGGACGAGAGCTCAGAGCGACATACGTGGCGATGGCCGGCCGAGCGATGTCGATGGGCAGCCGCCGGAGTTCCTCGGTGA
Source organism: Myxococcota bacterium (assembly GCA_050331295.1). GTDB lineage: Bacteria > Myxococcota > Kuafuiibacteriia > Kuafuiibacteriales > Kuafuiibacteriaceae > Kuafuiihalomonas. Next base: position 137,108 of record JBHJGZ010000006.1, read on the forward strand.
CCGCGCTCCCCACGAGGCCCACGAATTCTTCCGAAAAGCCGGACAGCGGATGGGTCAAGCCTCGAGCCAGTGCCAGAGCGCGGTCTACGTAGGCCCGATGTTCTGCCTGCGCCTCCTCACGTACATCTTGCAGGGCTTCGGGAGGCGGGTCTCTCGGCTGCGCGGCGTCGTGCTCCGAGTCGCCGCCCGGAGACCACGCAGCCACCGCCACCGGTGCACCGACCGGTCCTGGCAACAGGACGTCTCGAAGGAGCCGGCGGAACTTCGGCGAAAGAAACCCTGCACACTCTGCCCGGAGCAGACGATCCACCGCTTCGACGCGGTCGAAGGAAGCACAAGACGACCGCCGACTTCCAAATTTCGGAGGATACTCGAAACATCCATCGGGAAGATGACAGACCCCTTCTACCTGTTCACTTCGAGTGGACTCTTCACCATTTGAGAGAGTGTCCCAGCTCAATACGAAGAAATTTGTCGCAAAAGGATACGAATCCTGGAAGCACGTCAGGTCGTCCACCTCGGAAGCGCCCTCGGCGTCGGCTTCGATCACCTCGGCCAGCAGACTCTCGGTGTCGCCGAGCATCGTCTCGAAGCGGCGGTTGAAGTCCTTCGCAACCCGGGCGATGACCGGCTGGTAAAGCCGTCTGACCCTCCGTTTTGCTGCTTCTTCTTCGTTTCGGACCGCGACCGTAGCCAGGGCGGTCAAGATCAAGCTGGGGATCGCGACCAGGGCGATCACGAGGAAGACCACGTTGCGGGCGCGGCGAGTAGCAGGATCTCCCATGGGTTCCCATCATTGTACCTCGGGATGTCATCAAAATGTCATCGACCCGAAAAATGGTCCGGATGACGTTCTCGTGACCACGATGAGAAATGACTGCGACTAGATGACTTTATCGTCGCCCGCGACTTCAGAAAGCATTAGGCTGTCCGAGCTTAGGAATCAAGATCATGATAGAGATCATCTTTTTTATTGCTTCCATTTCCGTACCTCCGGTGTCCAGTGCCCCCTCCGCCGGAAGTCATCTTGCGCGACCCGGAGAGGTTGCGAGCCTCGCCGCGGCTAACGGCGAAACGGGCGATCCGGACCAACGGGAACGGACCAAAGAGACCGCGGAACCCACGGCCTTCAGCGCCCTGCGTGCTCCGTCGTTTCCGTCGGTCCTGACGACGCCGTCGTTCGTTCCTCTCAAAATGCCGGAACTGTCGTTTCCTGCTTTCGAGGTCCGTTTGGTTCCGGAGCGGCTGCCCGCTCCGCTCGTGGCCGAATCCCGCGCCTGACGCCGGGGCCATCTCTCGACCCCCGCTCGAAATCCAGTCTCTTTCACCTTTCGCCCGACCAAACACCGACAACGGACGAGCGCCGCAAGGCGTCGTGCGTGCGGACACGACGCGAAGGGTTCACGGAATCCAACGAAGTCCATCGCGATCGCGACTCGGGTCCCGGACCGACAAAGACGGACGCGCTTGACCTGACCCATCGTTGCGCTTACGTTCTTCCTGCTTCGCGGGAATCCCCGCGGAGGCTCAACGCAATCCATCTACGGGCGTCCCGACGACATCGGACCGGCCCGTTAGAACATCCCACGAGACAGACATCGAGGGCTCACCATGACAGGACTGAGGACCCCCTTATGACGGAAGGACCCGAGACGCCCCGTCGCCCGCAGAAGAAGCGACGGAGCAAGAACCAGAAAAATGGCGAACCGACATTCACCGGACTCCCGGTGGACGTCGAAGAAGAGGTCGCAGCGCAGGACGCCGCCCCCGTGGCCGATGGCCAAAGCGCCGGCAAGATGAACCTGAAAGAGCTGAAGGAGAAACGCATCTCCGAGCTCACTCGCATGGGCCGGGACATGGGCGTCGAGGGCGCAGCCGGGATGCGCAAGCAGGAGCTCATTTTTGCCATCCTTCAGGCCCACGCCGCCCGCGGCGGGAGCATCTATTCCGAGGGCGTCTTGGAATGTTTGTCGGACGGTTTTGGATTTCTGCGCTCCCCCGACTACAGCTATCTCCCGGGTCCGGACGACATCTACGTTTCCCCCTCCCAGCTTCGCCGCTTCAATCTCCGCACCGGAGACACGGTGAGCGGGCAGATTCGACCGCCGAAGGAAAACGAACGCTACTTCGCCATGCTGAAGGTGGAGAGCGTCAACTTCGAGGCGCCCGAGGTGGCGCGGGACAAGATTCTATTCGATAACCTGACCCCGCTTTACCCGCAGCAGCGACTGAATCTCGAGCACAAGAGCAACAACTACTCGACCCGGATCCTGGACCTGCTCACGCCCATCGGAAAGGGCCAGCGGGCTCTCATCGTATCTCCTCCGCGGGCCGGAAAAACGGTCCTTCTTCAGGACCTGGCCCACGCCATCTCCGCCAACCATCCAGAGGTCTGGTTGATGGTGCTTCTGATCGACGAGCGGCCGGAAGAAGTGACCGACATGGAGCGAAGCGTGGACGGCGAAGTCATCTCATCGACCTTCGACGAGCCGGCTTCCCGACACGTTCAAGTCGCTGAAATGGTCGTGGAAAAGGCAAAGCGCCTGGTCGAACACGGCCGAGACGTGGTGATCCTGTTGGACTCCATCACTCGGTTGGCCCGTGCCTACAACACCGTCATTCCGCCATCCGGGAAGATCTTGTCGGGAGGTGTGGATGCCAACGCGCTTCACAAACCCAAACGGTTCTTTGGCGCCGCCCGAAACATCGAGGAAGGCGGCTCCCTCACCATCGTGGCCAGCGCCTTGGTGGATACCGGAAGCCGAATGGATGAAGTGATCTTCGAGGAATTCAAGGGCACCGGTAACTGCGAGGTCCATCTCGACCGCAAGCTGATGGAGAAACGGATTTTCCCGTGTCTCGACATCAACAAGTCGGCGACCCGAAAAGAAGAGCTCTTGCAAGCGCCCGACGTCCTCAATCGCGTGTGGGTGTTGCGTCAGCTTCTTCATCCGTTGAACGTGATCGACTCCATGGAGTTCATGCTCTCGAAGCTGAAGCCCACGAAAGCGAACCAAGAGTTTCTGGACAGCATGAACAGCTGACCAGCCCCTCCCGCGCCCGCCGGGGCGTCGTCCAACTGTGCGGACAGTCACCGGCGGGCATTCGAACGCTCATGCCACTTTGATCCGCCCCACGCCCTAGACGACGCGCCACGCCCTGGACGACGGGAGGCCGCTCCCTCTTCCGGCACGCTTCGGGCATGCTCCGGTTCAGGAGGCTTTCGATGGTGTTTCGAATCTTTGGGGCTTTGTGTTTCATCTTCACCCTCACGACTTCGGCCTTGGCGTGTCCAACGTCGGTGTTCGTCAATCGGCATTGCCTACAACCGAACGCATACTCGGCGTTGAGTCGGATCCTCGGGGCACCGGTGCCTCCCGGCGCCTACTGGTACGACGCCCGGGCCCGACTATACGGTCCGATGGGGGGCCCCACGCAGGGCCAGTTGCCCATGGCGATGGACCTGCCCGGACCGATGCCGGCCGACGCGTCGGAGGGGCGCAGCGGGGTATTCGTCAACGGCCGACAGGTCACGTACGAAGAGGCGCAGGTGGTGGGATTGGCCGCACAGCCCGGCCGTTACCGGATGGGGCCAGACGGAAGCATCCGGCCGGCAGGCTCATCTGCCCAACCGGCGACAAACCCGGCGCCAAAAGCCAGGAGCCGAGGATGCGAGAGCCAGATTCGCGTGAATGGACGCTGCCTTCGACGCCAGACCTTGGCCAAGCTCGGTTTCAGCCAGACGCCACCCGGTGACTATTGGTATGACGCTCGGGCCGGCATTGCGGGGCGCATGGGAGGCCCAGTCTTGGCGCAGGTCCCCCCGAACCTGCCGCTGCCGGGGCCGATGCCGGCCAACGCATCCAATGGGACCTCCGGAATCTTCGTGAACGGACGGGCGCTTCATCCGCAAGAAGTGGAGATGTTGACCTCGGCCTACGGATTCATTCGTCCGGGGCGCTACTGGCTGAACGCCGACGGCAACGCCGGACTGGAAGGCTCTCCTGAGGTCCTGGTGAATCTCCTTCGGACCGCGGCAGCTGCAAAATCCGGTGGGTCCTCCTGGAACTACTCCTCCGGACTCGGGACCAGCAGCAGTTTCATCGCTGGCGGGGGACCCGGATGCATCTACGCCAGCACCAAGAGTTCATCGGTCTACGTGGGCTGTGACTGACCCGCGCGACCACCACTCGGGAGAATGCGCAATTTAACTTGACGATATCGCAACTCGAGAGTCGGCAGCTTGTCTTGCACGACGCCATTGCTCGGCACCGGCAAGGGGATGCCGGAGCGCAAGACGTTGGGCAACCGTCTTCTCGCGCTCGGAGGCCTATGGATCGTAGACCGGCGGGCGTGAAGATACTCAACGATCGGGCTCGAAGCCCAGCCATGTTCCTGTCGGTCGGGTGCATGCTCTCCATGGGCTGCGGAGACGACGACAACGGGCCCGAGCTCTCGGAAGCAACGCTGGCGGGGGTGGTCATCTTGGACTTCGAAGGTGCTCCCGGCTTCGTGGTGCCTTCGGAGCTTCCCATCAATGGCTTGACCGCAGGCGATCTTGCAGCGACCGGGGGCTCCGGCGTGGCCGCGATCCAAACCGAGACCGGAGAGAACACCGCCTTCGAGGTCCCGCTGGAGGTCAATCCCGCCGGACCCAATCTCTTTGTGAGTCTAGGGGACGATGCCGGGTCGGAGACGTCGGTGACTCTTTCGATCCTCGAAGTGACCGGCACCGGTTTCATCGGTCCAGGTTCCGGCAACGGAGATGATGCCTTCGACGGTGTGGCCGCGACCGAGGTGGCGGCGGACTTCCTGGAGATCGCACCAGGCGCTTCGGTGACGTTTGCCTATGCAGGCTTGCCGCCCGGCGGCGTCTTCACCATCGCGTCATTCAGTTCCAACGTCACCGACGACATCGATTCCGAGAGCAGTGGAGCCGCCACCGTCGGTGGGACTTCCGTCGACTTCTTCCCGGCCGCGGAATCCGACGCCGGCATCGGCACTCTTTTTTCCTTCCCGGACGTGACCGCTTCCTCGGATGGCACCCTCGAAATCACCTTCTCAGCCACGGGGAGCGCCCCCACCTTCGTGAGCGGCTTCTTCATCAGCGGCACTTTCGCTCCGAGTCCATAGCTTCACCGGCAGCACGAACGCGAGCCCTCCCCATGATCAGGACGTACAGGGAGGGCGAGATGAAGAGGGTCAACAACGTGGACGTTGTCAGACCTCCCACCACCACGGTGGCCAGCGGCCGCTGTACTTCAGCACCGATCCCGGTGGAGAGCATCATCGGCATGAAACCGATCATGTCGGTCAGAGCGGTCATGAGCACGGGTCGCAAACGATTCTCCGCCGCTTGCTGAGCGATGGCGAAGGGCCCGAGCCGGGTCGTCCGTTCGAGGTGCTGAACCCTCACCCAGAGAACCACGCCATTCAGCACCGCGATGCCGCTGAGCACCAAAAAGCCGATGGCGGCCGAAATCGTGAGAGGTAGACCGCTCAGGCCCAAGAGGATGATGCCCCCCACCGCAGCGATGGGTACCTGGAACAGGACGAACACCACCAGACGAATCTCTTTGAACAAAAGCAAGAGCAACCCCGCGACCAGCGCCAACGCGATGGGAATCACCACCGCGAGGCGGCGCTTGGCCTGCTCCAAGGTTTCGAACTGACCGCCCCAAACGATCCGATATCCTGATGGAAGCGCGAGATCGGAAAGACGGGTGCGCGCGTCGTCCACCACCGCCGCCAGCCCGCGGTCTCGCACATTGAACCCCACCTGGAGGCGGCGAAGTCCTCGATGATGCTGGATGAGGCTGGGCGTCATGACGTGATTGATCTCGGCCAGCCGACGAAACGGGACCAGCTCACCGTTTCTGGATGCCACCAGGTGCGAACTCAGCTCCATCGCCGACTCCGATTCTCCCGACCGCAGACGGACCGGGACCGGGACTCGGCCGTCGTAGGTCGAGCCAACCTCCAGGCCCTGTCGTCGCGCCTCCACCACCCGAAGAACGTCTTCGGCTCGAAAGCCCAGTTGCCCGGCCATGATCCAGTCGGGCACCACGTCCATCACGGGAACTTCGGGCGGACTTCCGATGCGCACGTCGGTCGCGCCGGGGATGTTTCGAAGCCGCTCCGCGACCTGCTCCGCGAGACGCCGCAGGGTTTTGAGGTCGGGTCCATAGACGTTGGCTGAAACGTCGGCGATGTCGCCGCCCAAAAGCTCATTGAAGCGCATTTGAATCGGCTGCGTGAACACCGGCTGAGCGTTGGGGTCGAGCACTTCGATCCGCTCGCGCATCTCTCGAATCAGGCGCCCTTTGGTCAGACCCGGTCTCCATGAGTCCTTTGGCGCCAGTCGCACGAACACGTCACTCTGCTCCAAACCCATGATGTCGGTGGCCACGGCGGGGCTTCCGATACGGCTGAAGACATGACGAACCTCGGGCAGTGGCATGAGGGCGGCCTCCAGACGGGTCGCCGCGTGTACGGCGCCTTCGATGGAGATGTTGGAATCGCGGGTGGTCTGAATCACCAGATCCCCTTCGTCGAGCTGGGGAAGGAACGATCGCTCGGAGGTCAGGAAGAACCAGCCTCCCACGACCAACAGGCTGAACCCTCCCAAGGTGACGAGCATCGAACGTTCTAGACAGAAGGCGAGAACCGGTCGATATGCCTTCCGAATCCATCGAGGAATCAGCGGCTCCCGTCGGGGAAGGTCTCGCGGACGAAGAAACAAAGCGGACGCAGCTGGGATGAACGTGGCTCCGACCACGAGCGCGGTCACCAAAGCCATGACGACCGCGGCTGCCATGGGCCGAAAGAGGCGGCCATCGACTCCGCTGAGAAGAAAGATGGGCAGGAAGACGACGATGACGATGGCCATGGAGGTTGCGATGGGCCCCGCAACCTCCATGGCCTTCGTCGCAATCCGCTGAGACCAGGAGGACTGTTCGTCCTGTTGCTCGAAGAAACTCTCGACCTCCACGACCGCTCCGTCCACGAGAAGGCCGAAATCGACCGCTCCCAAACTCATCAGGTTCCCCGGCACGCCGACGACCGCCATTCCAGCCAGAGCCCCCAGCATGGATAGAGGGATCATGACGGCCGTCAGCAGTCCTGCGCGAAAGCTTCCGAGAAAGAGGAACAAGACCAAGACCACCAGTGAACCTCCGAGAAGAAGATTCTCACTGATGGTTTCGATGGTGGCTCGAACCAGTTCGCTTCGATCGTAGGCGACGCGAAGGCTCACATCAGGAGGGAGGAGGCCTCGCACCTCGGGGAGCTTCTCGTGGATTCGTTCCGTCACCCGCAGAGCGTTTGCGCCCCTCAGCATCTGGAGCATCACGTAGACGACCTCACCTTCGGCATTCGTCGAGGCAGCTCCGGTACGTAGCTGATGTCCAAACGCCACGTCCGCAACATCCGAGATCCGAACCGGGGACTCGTCTCCCTGTCGGGGCCGCACCACCAGATCCCCGAGCGCCTCCCGCGAGGTCGGCTGAACGCTGGCCCGCAGATAGACCTGACCACTCCCATCGGTACGCAGTGCGCCCCCAGGGGCCACCCGAACCATGTCAGACAAGCTTTCCTGCAAGTCTGAGAGCGTGAGGTGACGTCGAGCCAGGCGTACTGGATCACCCATCACGTCGAGGGTGCGGACCTGTCCGCCCCAAGTGTTCACTTCGACGATCCCCGGAATCGCACCCAAGATCGGCGTTACATCGAAGCGAGCAAGTTCCAGAAGCTCGGACAACGACCGTGAATCGGACTCGAGGGTGAACTGAAAGATCTCTCCGAGTCCCCCCGTGAGCGGCCCTAGCCGAGGGGGTTCGACCCCCCGCGGAAGCTGCTCGGAAAGCCCGCTCAAGGCCTCGAGGACGAACTGCCGTGCGGTGGCGACATCCACATGCTCGTCGAAAATCAAGGTGACCGAGGAGATCCCGAATCTCGAGATGCTTCTCGTGTCGGCGAGACCGGGTACCGAAGTGACGGCCCGCTCGACCTGACGAGTGACCTGCTGTTCGACCTCCAACGGGCTCCGACCCGGCGCGCGGGTCAACACGATTACCTGATTTCCGGTGATGTCGGGAAGCGCGTCCCATTGAAGACGCCATGCGGCGAAAAGGCCGAAAGTCAACGCCAAGAACGTCGCCCCCATCACCAGCCAGCGATGGTTCACCGACGCTCTCGCGATGGATGAGAGCATCACCGTAGATCCCGCTGGTGCAAGGCAACCTGCGGCTCCAAAGCAACGCGGTCCCGCGGGCTCAAATCGCCTCGGACCAGCGCCATGCTCTCATCCATGTTCAAAATGGTGATTCGAATCCGCTCGGTGCCACCGGAAGCACTCTCGCGGACGACGAAAGCGCCTTCGTTCTCCTGGACCGTGGCCTTCAACGGGACCAGGAACGCTCCGCCCCGGGCAACGACCATCCCGACCCGCTCTCCAGCGATGCGCACGTCCTCGGTCGGGTCGAACCACGTGGTCCAATTCCCGGTTTCGGGATCGATGAGACTCTGCGTCGGCGTCGGACGAAGTTCGACCGCTTCTCCGTCCGGCGCCACGAACATGTATCGAAGGCCCCTTTCCGGCCTGCGTGGAAAGGTTGCTTCGACACGGGGACGCCCCGCCCCCACCACGACCGCGAGCGGCGGACCGTCGCCCCGGATGGATTCGCCCATCCGGACTCCGATGAACCGCACGACGCCAGGCACCGGGCTATTCAGCACCACCCGACCAGTGCGAGCCAGGACCGCGATGGAAGCGGGCCCAAGGCCATAGGAACGGAGCTCTCCTTTCCATCCTCGTACGTCGCCGCGCAGCCGCATGAGCCGTTCCTGGAGGACCTGCAAGTCTTCCTGCGAAGCGATCTGTTCACGGGCGAGGATCTCGAGCCGAGCCACGCGCTTCTCCATGATGCCAAGCATTTCTTGTCCGCTCTCAAACCGAGATGCGATGCGAGTGAGCTCCGGAGACGCGATCGAGACCACGGGGGCGTCACGCTCCACGTGGTCTCCGGGCCTCGCGAAGATGGCGCGCACCACGCCGGGCGCGACGAACGAAATCTCGGCCGAAGACGTCGCGGTCGGGATCATGCGGGCCGGAACGCGAAACAGGGCTCGATTCGTCGCGACTTCGATGGGCACGAAAACGAGATCGGCCGAACCGGCTTCGAGTTCCCGATCCAGCTCGCCTTCGGCCCAACACCCCGCGATCAGCACCAGCCCCAACGCGAGGCGCATCAGGAAGCGTCCTCCGCATCGCGAAACGAGAAGAGCATCTTCGCTTCGAACCGCGCAGCCAGATGGTCGACCCGAGCCCGCGCCGCTCGGATCTCGGCCTCGACCAACGCCTGCTCCGACTCGAGCACTGAGCGCAGAGGAACCTGCCCCAGGGCAAAGGCACGCCTGAGGGCTTTGGCGTGGTCACGGCGACCCGACACCAGCTTCGACTGGAGCAGCTCGAGCGTTTCGCGGGTGTGCGCCACCTCGTGGATCGCCAGCGCGTAGGTCCGCCCTACCCCACGGGTTGCGGCGGACGCGGTGGTTCGCGCAGCCGCCTGGTCGGCCGCCCTCGACGCGGTCTGCCGCCGGTTTCGGCCGAAGAAGGGCAGCGTCACCCCGAGATTCAGATAAGGAATGATGTCACCGGGCGGCTCCCGCGCCACGCCGGCGCCCGCCAGGAGCTGCCAGCCCTCCTGAGCCGAAGCCTCCTCGACCTGGAGTTCGGTGGCTCGAGCTCGGGCGCGTGCGGACTGAACCACCGGGTCCATGTCCACGTCCCGCGGTCCGTCCTCCTCGAAGACCTCCAGCTCCGGGAGTTCGATGCTCGGAGCAAGAAGGGGAGTCTCCGCCCCGCAGGCCGCCGCCAGGGCGACCCTCATCTCGAACCAACGCCCCTCTGCATCCAAACGGGCGAGCTCCGCTTCGGCCACGAACGAGCGCGCCTCGGCCACTTCTGTGCTTCGGGCTGCGCCCAGTTCCAGGCTTCGCTCGGCTTGAATCAGGCGTGTTCGCGCGGAGTCGACCAGTCGATCGCGAAGGTTCAGTTCGCTGCGCTCGGCCCAAGCGGCGAGCCAGGTCGTGCCGGCCAGGCGTCGACGCTCTCGGAGCATCGACTGGATCTGCTCCCTCAGGAACCAGCGCTCCGCTTCCGCTGCAGCCCTCCGGGCCGAACCCCACCCCTCGAGGCTGAACGATTGCTGAAGAAGCAAAGAACCATCAAATCCGTCATTGACGTCGGAGCGGCCGAAACGAACGCCCGGCTGGGCCTGAAGGAAGGGATCCGTGGCCAAGGCGCCGAGGCCCTCGTCGTAGAGCTTCCGAGCTTTCGAGCGTTCCCGAGCGGCTCGGACCTCGGGGTGCTGTTCGGCCGCCTTCAACGCCGCCCGGAAAGTGATGGTCGGAGGGGCCTTCTGGCTGACGAGCGCGGCCCCCAAGAGCACGGCTCCCAAGATGCTCATGCGTCATGGCTCGCACCGAGCACGAGGGAAGTCGAGCGAGGTGACGCCACCCGCAACGCGCAGAAGAACATGATTGTTGCTCTCATTCTAGGGCTCTGCCGGGAGGAACCAGCGCGTGCTCCAGACTCCATTCAATGCACGGACGCCCCCCCCGTTTCGGGCGCATCTCCTGCGATCGCCGGGGTACCTTCGACGAAGCCCACGAGTCGTGAGCTACCCGTCGACCAAGGTGGTGGTCACACGTCCTACAACGTCGGAGCACAGTGCGGGAGCGTCGTGACCGTCACTTCGAATCCGTCATCGGTCACCAAGCGCGTCTCGGGCTTGGCGTGGGTCAATCGGACAAAACCGAGACCGATGTTGGACTGCAGCCGCTCCGACCGCGCGGTGGAGGTCACCTCTCCAACCCGCTTTCCCTCGGCAGCATCAAAGAGGTCTGCGCCACGGTCGGGGACGGACGGCCCAAAGCGAAAGCCCACCATTCCGTAGCGTACGCCGCCGAGGTTCGTGGCCCGCGCGATGGTCTCTTGGCCGATGTAGCATCCCTTCTTGTAGTCGATGGCGTAGTCCAAGCCTGCCTCCATCGGGATCACGTCTAGGCTGAGCTCGTACCCGTATCTCGGGACGCCCGCTTCGATCCTGAGCACTTCCAGCGGCTCGGGCTCGGACTCCGTCACCGCCTTGCGGAGACGTCGACGGATGTCCTCGAGCTGCTCCCGCACGACACGGAGCTCATAGCCGTCGACACCAAAGCGCAGATCTCGCACCACGTGATGCCCTTCGGCTTCGACCCAGTGCATGTCCGGCATGCCGTGCGGCCATCCGACGGTCTTCAGTGACTCGCTGGCCCCGACGCCTACCAGTCGCACCGTGGTCCAGGTTTCGGACCGGTCAATGAGCTCGCAGTCGTCGGAGACCAGGTGGCGGACCAGGGAACCGGCCACCTGCTCGGCCGACGCGGCGTCCAGGTCCAAGAAGACGGCATCCGGCGCCACGCGGACCCGCAGGAGCCCTTCGGTGCGCCCTTTGTTCGTCGCCTTGACCGAGAAATGTCCCTGTCCCGGCTCCAAACCGGCGACATCATTGGTCAACATTCCGTTCAAGAAGCGGACTCGGTCCGGTCCCCGGACCTCCACGGTCATGACGTCGTCAGTGACGACAAAAATGGTTGTGTGTCCCTCTTTCATGGGTTCACCAGTTTCGCAGGATCCGGTCTCGGCTCAGTCCGGCCCGTTCGAGGACGGCTTGGACATCCTGCATCATGGACTCCATTCCACACACGAACGCGACGGCGTCGTCGAGCACGGGTGGATCTTCCGCGAAGCGTTCCTGGACCCAAGGCCGGGAGTAGCTGGGGATGACGTCGATGCGGTCTCGGGCCCAAGCCTCGAACTCGGCGCGATACGGCATTTCCTCCGGACCGCGCGCTCCGGCGTAGAGACGCACCCACCCGAAATCGGCTCTTCGGTTTCGAATTGCGTTCACCACCGACCGCATCGGCCCCATCGCGGAGCCTACCGCAAACATCAAGACATCCATCCCTTCGGCCTGACAGAGGGAAAATCCGGCACCCTTCGGTTCGGGGAGGCACGTTTGCCCTCCCACCTGCCAACCCAGAAGGTCCAGGGCATCCTGGCTCACCAGGAGCTCGAACGGTCCCGTGCCCGGTTGAGAAGCCAGCGCCAGGTAGACGTTCCGGTCCGGGAACGCCAAGACCTGGCCCAGCCCGCGATGCGTGGCGGCAATGGTCGGCGAAACCTCCACCTCCACCTCGCTCAACTTCGAGGTCTGCCGCTGGATGCGGTTCACCCGCCCTTGCCGGCCCATGGCAGCGTCCTACGTCAACCCACCGACTCGGGCGACGAATTGTTCGCCTTCATCTTCGGGGTCTTCTAGCCTCCGCCCGGTGAAGGGGGACGGCGTCGACGTCGAGGTGCTCCAGGACCTCACCCAGGTTGCACTCCCGAACGCTGGATACCTCCGAAGGCGGCGCGTGCTGGCCAAGACGGTCTTGCCCGACGGCTCCCGCACCGCGCCTTACGTGGTGGACTGGGTAGAGCGGGCCCAAGACCGGGTGGACGCCGTCGCGGTGTGCGTCTACGCCTCCGGTCGGACCCCGGAAAACCCAGTCGTGGTCCTGCGGAGGCAGCTGCGGGTGGCCATGCACCGCGCCATCGGCCATGCGATGTGTTTGGAGGTGGTGGCGGGCCTGATCGAGGGGTCCGAGTCCCCCGAGGTGGCGGCGGCGAAAGAGGTGTACGAAGAGGCCGGGCTCAGGGTCCCCCTGGATGCCATCCGCCGTCTCGGACAGCCGATCTTCCCGGTACCCGCCAGTTTCACCGAGCGGATCCATCTGTGCGCCGTCGAGGTCGCTGCGGATCAGCTCTCGCCGGAAAGGCTGGAGCCGCCCCCCACCGACGGAAGCCCAATGGAAGAGGGCGCGGACCTCTGGACGATGCCTCTCACGTCAGCGCTGGCGTTGGCCCAGGTGGAGCCGGGGCACGGTCCCCACGGACTCTTCTTGGTGGACGCCAAGACCGAGCTCATCCTTCATCGATTGAAAGAGGACCTGCGTCGATGAAGGTGCGCACGGTCCTTTTGGCGGTGAAGAAGACCACGTTTTCTCTGCTGGAGAAGACCGATTCCGCAGAAGCGCGGCGACTGCGTCAGATGGTCTCAGCCGGCAATCCTACGGTGGCCGGCGTGCAGGCCTCCCACGACGAACACGTCGCCTCCCTTCGGGTCGTACGCTCGGTCCTGAGGCGAAGGGGATGCAAGGTGGTGGAGCGAACTCGGCTCCCGACCAAACCGGTCGAGGGCGTGGACCTCATCGTGGTGGTCGGAGGCGACGGAATGGTGCTCGGCGTCTCTCACTCCGTATTGGACGAGACCCCCATCCTCGCCGTCAATTCCGCACCGAGCTTCTCGGTGGGCTACCTGACCAGTTGTGAGGCATCCGACTTCGAAGACACCCTGGGTGCCCTGGAAAATGGCCGCCTGATCCCGATCTCCGTCCATCGACTGAAGGTCACCTTGCAGGACCGTGTGCTTCCGGAGCCGGTCCTCAACGACGTGCTGTTCTGCGCCGACAACCCGGCGGTAATGTGTCGATATCGATTGGAATGGCCGGACGGCGACGAAATCCAGCGGAGCTCCGGAGTCTGGGTCAGCACACCAGCTGGGTCGACGTCGGCCCTCTCATCAGCTGGAGGGCCCAAGCTTCACCTGACCGCCAAGCAGTTCGCGTTCGTGGTCCGAGAACCTTACGCACCACCCGGAGCCAGCGTTCGCTTCAAAAGCGCGGTCTTGGTCCGAGACGAGGTCTTGAGCATCGAGAGCCGGACCAGTGGCGTCAGCATCTTCCTGGACGGGTCGCACCGGCGCTACGAGGTCCAATTTGGCCAGCGCGTGAGCTTCACGCTGCAGGACCAGCCGCTGCGCCTGGTGCGCCGCGCTTGACCGCAGACGACGTCTATCGGTGCTCGTTGATCAGCGCCATCAGCTCGTTCAACTGGCCGAGTTTGGCGCAGGTGGCCTCGATGGTGACTTCGGAGTGAGACTCCACCTCCACCACCAGGCGTCGGAAAAAGTCCCGAGCGGAAACGATGCCTACGGGTCGTCCTTCCGCATCCCGGATCGGAAGATGCCGAAAGCCTTTGTCCTTCAGAAGCTGATAGCACTCCTCGACCGGAGTTCCCGCTTCCACCGTGGTGACCACGCTGGTGCAGGCATCGCCCACCGTCATGGAGGCAGGATCGCGTCCTTCCGCCACCACCCGGTTCACGAGGTCACGCTCCGAGAACAACCCGCAGATGCGACCGCCGTCCGTGACCACCAGAGCACCGAGGCCGTGGTCTCGCATGATGGACGCGGCGTCGCGGACCGACTCGGTCTTCCCGATGGTCACGACTTCGTGGTTCATGATGGATTCGATTCCCGTCATTGCGTTGCTTTCCGTTTCTCCGGTCTGAGCCGGGCCGGAAGTATACGCCTCGAGGGTCGGAAGGGCGCGGGGAAGTCGTGCGCAATCTCCGCGCGTTTTAGGACTACGGACGGGAGCGGTCAGCCACCTGGATCCGGGACCGGCGGGCCAGCTCCAGGCCGACCAAGACCAGGACACCCGCCGCCACCTGCTGAAGCGTCAAAGCTTCGGCCAGGATGATTGCCCCCAATACCGCGGCCAGAACCGGCTGAATCAGAAGAACCACGCCAGCCCGACTGGCTGGAAGGAGGGGGAGGGTGCGGGCGATCAGCCCCTGACCCAACACGTGACTCACCAGTCCGAGCTGGATCACGTAGACAAAACCGAGGGACTGATGCGGAATCCACGCTTCCTCTGTCCACCATGAAAACCCCGCCAAGCAAAGTGCGGCGACCCCCGACGAAACAGTCATGAGGTCGACCGCCCGAACGACCCGGGCAAAGCCCCGGACGCTCAGAAGGTAGGCGGCGTAGAACACCGCGGTCAGGGTCGCGAGGCCGTTGCCCCGCATGACGCCTTCACCGACCCATCCCCCCGATCCCGCGTCCCAGAACAGGCCGGCGACACCCACCAGCGCGAGCCCTGCCCCGACCCAGAGCCCCGGTCCAATCCGCTCTTTCAGGACCAGCCACGCGTAGGCCACCACGAACAGGACCTGCAGATTGCTGAGCAAGGTAGCTTGACCCGCACTCGTCGTCTGCATCGACGCGTGCCAGCACACCAGATCCGCCGCGAACAGGACGCCGGGCACCAGAAGTTGAGGTCGCTGGCGGAGGGCGCTGAGGAAGCCTTCGCCCGCGGGCGCACTGGCGCTCGACCACAATCCGAATACGGCCCCTCCCACCGCGCATCGATAGGCCGCGATGGCCGCCGGTCCCAGTCCCTGCGCCAGGGCCAGCTTGGTCAAGATCGGCGCAAAACCGATGAAAGTGGCTCCGGCCATGAGGGACAGGAGCGGAGATGTGCTGAGCGCCTGAAAACCCCGGTCCGCACGGGCCATGGCCGCGAGTGCCTGAGGCACCGGAAGAACTCAAGCGCTTGCCTGACGCCATCCGCCTTGGGCACATGGCGCGACGTCCATGAACGAGCAGCTGGCCAAGCTGGAGCGCCGCTTTCACGAGGTGACGGAGCAAATGTCCGATCCAGAGACCGCGTCCGACCCGAAGCGACTCGCGGATCTCGGGAAAGAACGTTCGAAGCTGGAGCCCGTGGTTTCCTTGTATCAGCGCTATCGTCAGGCTTCATCGGACCTGGCCGGGGCAAAGGAACTGCTGGGGGCCGACGACGACCAGCTCAAGGAGATGGCGAAGGCCGAGGTCAAGGATCTCGAAGCGACCCTGGCCGAGCTTCAAGCCCAGCTCGAGCTCGAGCTCCTCCCGAAAGACCCTCTGGACGACAAAGGCGTGGTCTTGGAGATTCGCGCCGGGGCCGGCGGCGACGAAGCAGCCCTGTTCGCAGGAGAACTCTATTCACTGTACGAGCGCTTCGCGTCGGCGCAGGGATGGCGGGTCGAGGTC
Source organism: Myxococcota bacterium (assembly GCA_050331295.1). Classification (GTDB taxonomy): domain Bacteria; phylum Myxococcota; class Kuafuiibacteriia; order Kuafuiibacteriales; family Kuafuiibacteriaceae; genus Kuafuiihalomonas. The sequence continues at coordinate 153,076 of JBHJGZ010000006.1, forward strand.
TTGAGCTCGAGTCCGGGCACTGCAGGCGGCTTCAAGGAGATCATCTCCACGGTGGAGGGTGACCAGGTCTATGCCCAGCTCAAGTTCGAAGGCGGGGTACACCGCGTTCAACGTGTGCCTGCCACCGAGAGCCAAGGGCGAGTCCACACCTCCACCGTCACGGTTGCGGTGATGCCGGAGGTGGAGGAGCAGGACTTCGAGCTCGACATGAACGAACTGCGCATCGACGTGTTCCGAGCCGGCGGACATGGTGGACAGTCGGTGAATACCACCGACTCGGCGGTGCGAGTCGTGCATTTGCCGAGCAACACCATCGTCATCTGCCAGGACGAAAAATCTCAGCACAAGAACAAGGCGAAGGCGCTGAAGGTCCTGCGAGCACGGCTCTCCGAGGCCGAACGGGAGCGGCAGGCGAAAGAAGTCACCGACCAGCGGAGGTCGATGGTCGGGAGCGGGGACCGTTCGGAAAAGATTCGGACCTACAACTTCCCGCAGGACCGGATCTCGGACCACCGAATCAATCTGACGCTCCACAATCTGCCTCGAATCATGCAGGGCGACCTGCAACCGCTGGTGACCGCCCTGAGGAATCACGCTCAGGCCGAGCTGCTCCAGCGTCAACGAGACGATGACGGGCCGCAGTGAGACCACATCCACCTGGACGGTGATGGACGTTCTGGACTGGAGTCGCCACCGGTTCGAGGCCCTCGGGCTCGATAGTCCTCGACTGGATGCGGAGCTGTTGCTCGGTCGAGCCCTGGGCGTGAAGCGTATCGAGCTCTACACCCGATTCGACCAGCCCTTGAGCGACCTGGAGCGCGAACGCGTCCGTGCCTTGGTCCGACGCCGGATGAACCGGGAACCGGTGGCTTACATCCTGGGCTCGAAAGCATTCTGGACCTTCGAGGTCGTCGTGGACCCCCGAGTCCTGATCCCCCGTCCCGAGACCGAAGGCATCGTGGAGCGCATCCTGGCCGAAACCGACCCGGAGGAGACGGGTCGATTCATCGATGTAGGGACCGGATCGGGCGCCATCGCCTGCGCCCTCGCCCTGGAGCGACCCCGAGCCAAGGTCTCGGCCATCGACATTTCGGAGGCAGCCCTCCAGGTCGCCGAGACCAACGCGCGCAAGCTGGGCTGCGCGGTGGACTTCGCACGGTCGGATCTGCTCGCGGCGGTCGAGGATCCAGCCACGGTGGTGGCCGCCAATCTCCCCTACATCCCGCGAGCGGACATGGCGTCGCTGCAGGCTGAGGTCCAGCACGAGCCCGCCCTCGCCCTGGACGGCGGTCCGGACGGACTGGACCTGATTCGTCGTTTGGCCGAACAAGCCCACGAACGGCTCGCGGACCGAGGGCTCATCGTGCTGGAAGTCGGCCACGACCAAGCGGACCGAACCGCCGAGATCCTGCGGCAAAGAGACTTCGACCGCGTCGCGGTGGACAACGATCTCGCCGGCCACCCTCGGGTCGTATGGGCCCAAAGGCCCGTCAGGTCCGGGTCGACGTCAAGGTGACCTGCAAGAAGGTCTCCAGCTCGAAGAGCTCGACGTCGGTATCCGCCCGGCATCGAGGCCAGGATGCCTCCATCAGGGTCCATTCGAGTCCGTAGGCGCCGTACGGAAACTCCGGCGTCAAGGTGGAGGTCACGACCGCCGGAACATCCACCATCCAGGCGCTTTGGTCTCCCACCGCCGATATGGCCACGCGGTCCTCTTCCGAAACCAGGCACTCCGGAGCGAACTGCCAGGCCAGCAGGAGGCGTCCGTGCGCCTCAAGGTCCAAGCGGATGTCCACGTCGTTGGCGGGCATCACGATGGAAGCGGAAGCCAGAAAGAGGTCTTCTCGGCCTTCCGCCCGTCCGTGGACATCCACCCGTTCGCCGGGCCGGAAAACGGGCGGTAAGTTGGCCGGGCGCGCCAAGGCACAGGCATACACCTGATCGATGCGCGCGCTCGGCGTCTCGGCCCGGACAGAAACCTCCGTCACGCCGTGCACGTCACAGCCCCGGGTCGCTTGGTCGAGCCGGACGAAGGACCAGTCCACCCGGATGCGGCTCTCGGGTGGTTCGAGGCGAAGCGACACTCGATTCTGACCCGCATTCAGAATCCGGGTTTCGGTGCGAAAGCGCACCGGCTCTTCCCTCGTCGGCCCCAGCGCCGAGACGTCGATGCGGTAGGAGCCCGGAAGCAACGGCTCCAAGAACGTGAGACCGCTGCGGTCGCACGCCACGATCTCTTCCACCTCGTCGCCTGCCTGTTCGGTGGAGACCACCGAGACCGAGACCGCGTCGGCCCCGACCGCGCAGGCATCGATCCCGTCCTCTACCGCCCACTCCACCGTCAAAAAGGCCACCACCGGCCGCAGGACGAGGATCGATGCCGCCTCGGGCGCGTCCATGGGAAGCCGGGCCTCGGTGATGCCTCTGTACAAGACCTGGTCCACCCGCCCTTGGAGGGAACCCAAGCCTTCGGCCATGACCTCGTACCGACCCGGCGGCAGATTCGAAAGGGAGACCGAGCTGTCCTCGCAGCTGCTGGCCAGCGCCCGCGTCTCGACGTCCACCCCCGAAGGCCCGGGTCCGAGAACCCGACGGGCCACGGCACTCAGGCGGGTGATCTGAGGAAAGGCGAAGCACGGACTGGTGCCCCCTTCGGAGCCCTCCACCTCCACCCGAAGTCGCTCCGATGTGGGCCCCAGATCGGCAACCCCGTCGCCGCAACCCCCGATCGCGAGCACGAGTCCCGCCATGTGCATCGCGATCCGCTGGCGCATTCGGGCCTCGCTCCCGGAGGATACTCCCCGGGTATCCGGACGGGAGGACTTATCCACCGGAAGGTTCCGGAAACCAGCGGGCCATGCTATCGCGGGCATCCATGGCCCAGCCCGGCTCATCGGAGCCCATCGAGGTGGTCCTGACCAGCCTTGCCCAAATCACCGAAGCGCAGACGCCGAGCGCCGCTCCCACGCTTTGGGCGACCCTCACGCACTCTGGGCCCATCGGCTTGGCTTCCCTCTTGCTCTTGGTGTTCTTCTCGGTGGTCAGCTGGGCCATCATCATCCACAAGTGGGTTCAAGTCCGACGGGCCACCAAGGAATCGGACCGTTTCCTGACCGCCTTCTGGGAGGCCCGGCGTCTGGACCAGGTATACCAGGACAGTCAGCGTTTCAGCCATTCTCCGATCTGCCAGGTGTTCCGCGCCGGGTACGCCGAACTCACCCGTCTCAAGAAGCGGACGGTGGATGACGACCTCGGAGAAGGGTTGGAGAACGTGGAGCGCGCGCTTCGCCGCACCCAAAATACGGAGATCACGGCGCTGGAGAGTCTCACGTCGTTCCTCGCCACCGTCGGCTCCACCGCTCCTTTCATCGGACTCTTCGGCACGGTTTGGGGCATCATGAAGGCGTTTCGAGAGATCGGTGTGGCCGGCTCCGCCAATCTTGCCACCGTCGCACCCGGCATCTCCGAGGCATTGGTGGCCACCGCGGCCGGACTGGCCGCGGCCATCCCCGCCGTCATCGCCTTCAACTACTTCATCTCCCGAATTCGAGTGGTGCAGTCGGAGATGGATACCTTCTCATCCGACTTCCTGAACATCGTGAAGCGGCACTACCTGAAATGAACTGAGAGTCACCGATGGCCATGAGTGGAGGCGGCCCGGAGCGTCGGGCCATGAGCGAAATCAACGTCACCCCGATGGTGGACGTGATGTTGGTACTCTTGATCATCTTCATGGTGACGGCACCCCTCATCACTCAAGGCGTGGATGTGGAGTTGCCGCAGACCCAAGCCCAGGCCTTGGAAGGTACCGAACGCAAGCTGGTCCTCACCGTCACCCGGGACCGCCGCATCTTCATCGGAACCAATGAGGATATCGAGATCCCCTTTGACCAGCTTGAGTCCAAACTGGCCGCCAATGACCGGCTCCAGCAGGACAAGGAGCTCTATCTGCATGCGGATCGGCGCTTGGACTACGGCACCGTCGTGGACGTCATGGCGACGATCCGCCGCGCCGGTGTGAAAAAGCTGGGGATGGTCACGGATCCTCTGGACAATCGTCCGAACCGGCGATGACGGCGTCCTCCACTTTGCGCGGCATTCCCGTGACCGCACTCCATCGCACCCAAGAGGCCAATCAAGGCTTCGGATGGGTGGTCGGAGGTTCGCTCGTTCTCCACGCCTTCCTGATGACCATCGCCATCTACACGAGCGCCTTGTCCTTCCGGGCACCCAACTTCGAAGAGGCCATCCCCGTCGAGCTGGTTCAGCTGGGCAAACCGCGGGACCCGAAGCTCCTGCCCCGAAAGGTGAAGCCTCCTCCACCTCCGCCGGATTCGGACCCCGCGGTTCCCGGGAAGGAAGCGCCCGGCCCGGACGCGGTGGCGCTGGACACGGACGAGAAGGACCGACGTCGGGAAACGAAACCCGAGCGGAAGGAGCCGGAACTCTCTCCCGCCGCCCGTCGCCTGCTGCGCCAGGCCGACGACCGCCGCCTCGACGAAGCGTTGGCCAAGATCGACGATCCCGAAGGCGCAGCGGACGGGTTCGAAGATGGCACTACCACCGACCCGAATGCACGGGGAGATGCCTACCTGGCGGCGGTGAAGAATGCCCTCGAGCAGGCCTATCATCTCCCAGAGACCATCCCCCGCTCAGAGCGCCCCTTCCTTCAGGCCGTGGTTCTGATACGCATCGCGGCGAATGGTCGCATCACCAGCTACGACTTCGTCGAGAGCCACCCCAATCAGCAATTCCTCGGCGCGCTTCGCGCCATGCTGGAGCGGATTGAACTTCCTCCGCCACCGGCCGACCAAGCGCAGGAGATTCGAAAGCATGGCATCCAAATCCGCTTCAAGCCACGGGGATGAACGCCGGACCATGTGTCGCGCGCTTCATCTCGGCGCCATCTTCGCCGCAGCCCTGGCGGTTCTCGGGGCGGTGGAGGCCCACGCGGCCGAGCCCAAGCCCCGGGTGATCGAAGTGACCAATCCGGAGTTCCGAGCATTTCCGCTGGCCGTTTCGGAAACCAAGAACCTGGACAGCGCCCCTCTGACGGAAGCCATGAAGACCATCACCGATGTGCTGCGGTGGGACCTGGATACGTCATTGCTCTTTCGGGTGCTGGATCCTCGTTCCTATCTACCCGACCCGGCCAAAGAAAGTCTGGTGGCGTCCGCCATCGACTTCGATGCGTGGCTCAACGTCGGGGCCGAGGGTCTGGTGAAAGCGGCCGCCCTGGAATCTTCCACCCAGATCACCGTTGACTTTCGCTACTACGACGTAACGTCCCGACGTCAGCTCCTCCAGAAGCGCTACGAAGCGCCCCCCGACCAGGCCCGCGTATTGGCCCATCGCTTCGCGGACGACATCGTGGAGTTTCTCACCGGAAAGAAAGGCATCTTTCGCACGAAGCTGGTGGCGGTGCGCAAGCTGCGGGACAGCCGAGAGGTTTGGATGCTGGACATGGACGGCCACGACCTCAAGCGGCTGACGTCCAACAATGTCATCAATACCCTCCCGTCGTGGTTCCCTTCGGGAAAGCGGGTATTGTTCACCAGCTTCATGCAGGGCAACCCGAGTCTCTACGCCGTCTCGACCTCGGGAGGCCGTCCGCAGGTGATTTCGGCCCGCCAAGGCCTGAACGTAGGCGCCGCAGCCTCACCGGATGGCTCCCGCATCGCATTGACCATGACCGTCGACGGAAACTCCGAAATCTACACGATGGCGCCCGACGGGTCTCGGCCCCGCCGCCTCACCGACCACTGGGCCATCGACTCCTCGCCTACTTGGAGCCCCGACGGACGCCGCATCGCCTTCGTCTCCGCGCGCTTCGGAGATCCTCAAATCTTCGTCATGAACGCTGATGGTACCGAGCCACGACGACTGACCGACCGCGGAACCTACAACACGACACCAGACTGGTCTCCTCGCGGAGACGTCATCGCCTTCACGGCACGGGACGAACGAAACGTGTTCGATATCTTCACCGTCGACGTGGCAACCCGTGAGATCCGGAGGCTGACCCAAGACCAAGGCAACAATGAGGAGCCGTCGTTTTCTCCGGATGGAAACCTGATCGCGTTCACGTCCACCCGTGAAGGTCGTTCGCAGCTCTGGCTGATGGGCCTCGACGGGTCTCAGCAGCGCAGGTTGACCAAAGCAGGCGGATTCATCACTCCGGCCTGGTCGCCTTACTTCGAATGAAGGTCGCGGCGGTCGACCTGGGCTCCAACACCGTCAAGATGACGGTGGCGCAAATCTCGGGAGAGACCATCGAGGTTCTGGACGAGGCGTTGGAAGCTCCCCGAGTGGTCCGGGGCCGAGACCGTTCGACCGGAGAGCTCCAGCCGGAGGCCTTGGAGCGCACGTTCGAGGTGCTGCGACGCTTCGTAGCCCGGGCCGACGGGTTCGGCGTGGACCGCAAGTGCGCCGCTGCGACGGCGAGTCTTCGGGGTGCGCCGAACGCGCCGGGATTTCTTCGGCGGGTGGCGAAGGAGCTGGGGCTTTCGATGGAGGTGGTTTCGGGGGAACGCGAGGCCGCACTGGCGTATCTTGGGGCGACCACACGCTTCGAGGACGAGGATCTGTGGGTGGTCGACGTGGGTGGCCGCAGCACCGAAGTCGTCCGAGGTCGCGGCCGCATCCCGCTGGCGGCGGTCAGCCGAGATGTCGGCGCGGTGTCGCTCACGGAGGACGTGGAACTGACCGACCCCCCCCACGAACATGAACTCCTCGGACTTCGTCAGGCTGCGGCGGAACGCCTGAGTCCGCTGACCAGGTCGCTGGGTGTCGACGCGGCGGATGTCCCCCCGAGCGCGAAGTTGGTGGGGGTGTCGGGCACTGCCCTGGCCGCGTTGGGCTTGAGCCTCGGCGAGTCGGACCTCGAAACCCTCGTCCGGCACCACGACGGTGCAGACGTCTCTTTCGTCCAGGTCGAAGAACACTTCCACACCTTGGGGACCCTGAGAACCGACCAACGCGTGTTCGGCACCGTGCTGCCGGAACAGCGGGCCGATGTCATCTTGGCTGGACTGTCGCTGCTCCTGGCCACGATGGCCGCCCTCGACGCGGACCACATGGCCGTGACGCACCGCGGGCTTCGCTATGGGCTCTTGGCCGAGTCCGGCGGGCTCACCTGAACCACACCGGAGCGTAGTACCCAAAGAGGAAGGCGGCCCCTGCAGTCCCTGCGACCAACGCAACGACGAGAAAGACCCAACCGACCGCGTTCGCCTTCTCCAGATCGGACCCGGACATGCCGGACGGCCCTAGCAGAGGGCGACCCGGAGATCACGCCCCGAGTCGACAAATGCGGAGAGCCGGAAAGCAAGACTGATTTCAGCACCGGCGCGATGGGAGGAGGCCCCACGATTGAACGATTCGGTGCATCCAGACAGGCTGGACGGGTATGGCGTCTCCCAAGACCGAAGCGAAGCGCCTGATGCGGAGGCAGCCCCGACCGTCGGGGGAACTGATGTTCTGGCTGCACGACGTGGAAGACCCGGTGAACGTAGGCAGCGCGTTCCGCATTGCAGACGCCGTGGGAGCGGCGGAAGTCCTCCTTTCCGGCATCACGCCGGTGCCTCCCCACCGGCTGATCTCCAAGGTGGGGAGGAACAAGGATAAGCGGGTGAGCTGGCGTTCTTTCGACCCGGAGGCGGAGATGCCGGGGCTCTCGTCCCAAGGATGGAAGCCCATCGCGGTGGAAATCTCGCCGGACGCCCTGCCGTATCCACGGTTTCCGTTTCCGAAGAGGGTGATGCTGGTCGTGGGTCACGAGGACCACGGCATCCCCAAGAAGATCCAGCAGCACTGTGCCCACACCGTCTTCATTCCGATGTACGGCAAAGGAGCCTCCCTCAACGTCCACGTCGCCCTCGCGGTGGTCGCCTTCCACTACCGCCATGGGCCGATGTTGCCCGACACCTAGCCGTCGGTTTAGCGGTGGGCCATGGATCCGCATTCCCACGCCGGCGCCCACGAGCCGCGGATCCGCCACATCCAGGTGCGCTTGGAGGTCGATTTCCATCGCCACGTACTCGTGGGCAGTGCCGTCCTGCACCTCGAGAGGTGCGCGACCTTCACCCTCGATACTCGAGACCTGGTGATCCACGACATCACCCGAGAGGACGGTTCAGCCGTGCGGTTCGAATTGGGCCGCCGAGATCCCATTCTCGGCCAGCCCCTGGCCGTGCTCGAGCCGGTGGACCGGGTCCGGATCCGGTACGAGACCAGCCCATCCGCCTCGGCGCTGCAATGGCTTCGACCCGAGCAAACCTCTGGAGGACAGCATCCGTTCGTTTATAGCCAAAGTCAGCCGATTCACGCTCGGTCTTTTCTGCCGTGCCAGGACACACCGAGCATCCGGTTCACCTTCGAGGCGGAGATCGTGGTTCCTCGGCCTCTGACCGCGCTGATGGCGGCGGAGCCGGTCGGCGCCAGCATCGGCGACACCCACGCGGACTTTCGCTTTCGCATGCCGCAACCCATCCCCAGCTACCTGGTGGCGTTCGCGGTGGGAGACCTGGTGCGCCGGCCGCTCGGCCCTCGGTCCGAGGTCTGGGCCGAGGAGGCAGTGGTCGACCTCGCGGCGGCGGTGCTGCAAGAGACAGAAGGGCTGATCACGACCGCGGAGACCCTCTTCGGGCCGTATGTATGGGATCGGTTCGACCTCCTGATCATGCCTCCCTCCTTCCCCTACGGCGGCATGGAGAACCCTCGGCTCACCTTCGTGACGCCGACCTCGCTGGCCCCGGACCGTTCTCTCGTCAGCGTGGTCGCCCATGAACTTGCGCATGCATGGACCGGAAACCTGGTCACCAACGAAAGCGCCGAGCATTTCTGGCTCAACGAAGGTTTCACCGTTTACGCGGAGCGCCGGATCATCGAGGCGCTTCACGGCACCGAGGAAGCATCGATCCAGGCTGCCATCGGACGCCGCGACCTGATGGAGGACATTCATCGACTGGAACGGCGCGACCCTCGTCTCACCTGCCTGCGTACCCATCTCGAGGGCGAAGATCCAGACCTGGTCTTCTCGACCGTTCCGTACGAGAAGGGCTTTCTGTTCTTGGTCTGGCTCGAACGCGAGGTTGGACGAGACCGGTTCGACGACTTTCTCCTCGACTACATCCACACCCACCGCTTCGCCTCCATCTCCACGGAAGGGTTCGTGGACTTCTTGCGAGACAAGTTGCCAGAAGCCCGCGAGCTACCCGTAGACTCCTGGCTGTTTCGGCCTGGTCTTCCCAAAGCAGTTCCCGAATTCGCGTCCACCCGCCTCGACCACGTGAGGAGCCTCGCCTCCGCTCTGAGCCGCGGCCAAGAAGTGGACCAGTCGGTGCTGTCGACCCTCTCCGGCACCGAATGGCAAGTTCTCCTGCACCATCTGTCTCCCACGCTGCCCAGCCCCGTTCTGGCCTGGCTCGACGAAAAGTTCGCGCTCAGCTCGGTGCCAAATGCCGAGATCCGCTGCGCCTTCCTGGCCCTGACCGCGCGATCCGCTTATCGAGAAACCGATGACGCCATCCGGGAGACCCTTCAAACGGTGGGCCGAATGAAGTTCCTGAGACCCTTGTACGAGGGACTGTTGGCCCGCGGACCGGACGGAAGGAAGTTGGCGGAAGGCGCCTTTCAGGCGGCACGCTCGGGCTACCATCCGGTTGCAGTGGCGTTGGTGGAAGACATCCTCGGCGGGGGCCGCTCGTGATCCATCGGATCGCGGTCCACCCATCTCAGTACCCTCCGTCGGTGGACGCACGTCTAGGCCAGGCGATTCGCCACAAGCGGATCCCGAGCCGTCTATTGTACGACTCCCACGCCCAAGCCGGTCGTTGGCTTCAGTATCATGATGCATGGTCGCCCGCCCGCACCGACGAGACGGTTGAAGATCTGTACGCGCGCCTGGCGATCAAGCTTCCGGAAGCTCGTACGCTGGTTTCGATGGGGTCGGGGGGCGGACAGAAGGATCTGGCGGTCTTGAAGGCCAGCAGCGCCCGGGGTTACGTGCCGGTCGACACGAGTCCCCACCTCGTGATGACCAGCGCCCTCCGTGCCCGTCCCCTGGGCATCGACATCCAGCCCTGGTTGGTGGACCTGGAGGACGGACTGCCTCGGCTCAACGAGGAGCCCTCGGCGGTGGCTTGTTTCGGTATCCTTCCAAACTTCGAGATGACCTGGTTTCTCGAGGCGGCGGGGGCCGCGGTCGGCGCGGGCGACACGCTTCTGTTGTCCGCCAATCTTGCACCTGAGCCCTGGCGGGGCACGCCGTCGTCCGCCATCGACGCCATCGTCGCGCAATACGACAATCCCTTCGGACGGCGATGGGTGGAGGGCGGCCTTCGGGAATTGGGATTGGGGGCCGACCGCTACCACATGGTCTATCGGCTACGGTCGCTTCGAGCCGACGGCCACGCCTTCCGGATCGAAGCCGTGTGTCGCCTGAAAGAAGACGTGAAGATCGTCCTCCCCTTCGTGGAAGCGGAGTGGGAGGAGGGGACCGAGTGGGTGGCCTTCTTCTCAAATCGTCTGAGCCTCGACTTGGCCGAGGCCATCCTGGAGGAAGGCACGGGCTTGCAGGTCACGGACCGGGAAGTTTCGCGGCAGGGACTGGAGGGCGTGTATCGGCTGGAGGGCAGCCGGCCAAAAGAGAGCGGTTAGGCTCCGCCTGGCGGTTCGACGGGCAAACTCGGTGTCATGAAACGGGGATTGAAGAGCCCCGGTCGCCGATGATGATTGGCGTGGAAGTAGATTCCGAAACACAGCCGATTGCCCAGCCAGTACACCCCGTGATCCAGATTGACGGGTCGAAAGTCGTGCGATCTGGAGAAGCCGTTGTGGGTGGACCAGTTGAAGTGAACGATGAAAAGGCCGCCCAGGAACGCCGACGGCACGTACACCGCGAAAAAGAATTCGGTTCCGAGGAAGAGGCACCACGTGAGCAATAGGATGACGCCGGCACCAAAGGAAAACATTGCGCGTCTGCGCTCGTAGCGACGCGCTGCCGCGGTCTCCCCGTAGCACTCGAAGTACGTGCGCTGAAGAGCCTGCTCGACCGAGAAGATCGTTCGGTACGCGTAGCTCCAGTAACTCGGCACCACCGGATGCGGATCGCGCTCCGGATCGTCGGAATTCGCGTGGTGGCGCTGATGAACCACCTCCCAGGACGCAAATCGCGTCACCACCCAGGCGCCGCACACCTCGCCCACCAAGCGATTCACGGCCTTGGGCCAAGCTTTGTGCGTGGCGTTGTGGACAAAGACGTGGGCGAGGATCTGTGAATACAAGATGACCGGGAACCAGAGAAGCATCCAGGGCGACCACGGGCTGAACACGCCGGTCCATCCAGCGGTCCACATGACCGCGATGGCCAGCAACAGTCCAACCGTCCATCCGCCGTCGTACCAGAGATAGAAGTGGCGGTTCTGACGGAACTGCTTGTACGGCAGCGAAGTGAGGGACAAAATAAGGGCCGTCACGTTTTCCTCGGGACCACGGCTAGTACACGAAATCAGCGTCGCGGTCCAATCGCTCGGGCCCAGAACCGCATCACGCACGAACTTACATTCAGAATCTGTCGACGGTGGTTCTCGTCCGGTGTGGTCGCGGTCTCGGTGCATCTCCGAGCAAGAAATAGGTGGAAACCGAGTCGTGAGTACTGCTAGGTCGCGTGGTCATGCGGGGGCGGTGGGTCCGCGAACGGGCTGACTGGAGACAGCTGGGGCTGATTGGACTCTACCTGTCGCTGCTCTTCGGCATGTACTTCGTCCCGATCCTCCGGCATCCGGTGTGCTGGGGGGCGGCGTGCTATCTGAGCTTCGTCAATGCCATCGTCATCCACAACCACCTGCACCAGGGCATCTTCGTTCGCCAGGATCTGAACGACCTGTTCAAGCTGGTGTTGAGTTTCGGGAATCTCTACCCCGCATCGGCCAACACGCCCTCTCACAATCTGGTTCATCACCACTATCATGACGACGGTCGGCCGGACTGGGCTTCGCCAGCCTGCGTTTCATTTGGTTGGAATCTATTGAATCTGATTCATTTCCCGAATGTGGCGGGCCCCAGGACCTTCGCCGGCGTGCAGCGATGGGCCGCGGTGTACGGCCGAGACCGCTTTCGGCGACAATATCTGTGGGAGACCGCGTTCGCCTTCGGTCTCACGTCGATCCTGGCGTTCTTCGATTTCTGGACCACGCTCTTTTTCATCGTGCTGCCCCAGCTGTGGGGAGCCCGAGGCATCCTCCGGATCAACCTCATTCAGCACGACGGTTGCGACCTGAGCTCTCGCTTCAATCACAGCCGAAACTTCGTAGGACGTTGGTTCAACTGGGTGACTTGCAACAACGGCTACCACACCATCCACCACAATCGAGCCGGCCTCCATTGGTCGTCGTTGCCCGAGGCACACCATAGGGACGTGCGGCCGCACATGGACGCGTCGCTGGAGGAGCCTTCGATGCTGTCCTATCTTCTCCGCACATATCTGTTTCGGATTTCGCGGCCGGAACCCATCGACGTGGCGTCAGCGGAACGTTCTCGGTCGCCGGGGCCGCACAGGCCCGCTTCCCCCTCTGAAGCGCTTTCCACGTGACGGGCCCCCGATGGGTCTCGCCACCGCCAACCAGCCGATCTGGCTCGCCGCCATCGCCGTTTCGGCGTTCTGGATCAATATCCTATTGATCTCGGCCGAAGCCTGGTTGCGGGCTCGATGGATCCGACGGTTCCGCTTCTATCCACCCCTCGAGGGTCCCGGACGAGCGGTGGCCCGGGTGAGGGTGCTGTCCGGCGACGGACCGGAGGCGCAGCTCGGTCAGCATCGTGTCGAGTTCAGGGGCCGACAGATGACCGGAGCCGAGTCCCGGATCCATTGGCACGACCGTCACCACACGAGCGTCGTGTACGGCGGAACCGGGAGCGTGAACGAACAGTTTGTTCGAATCGAGCCCACCGAACGAAGCGAGGTTTGGGTCGGGCCAGTTGTCGGCCCGCTGCCGGAAGCAGAGCCGCGGACCGCCGTCGCCTTCGAGACCAGCCATCGATCCAAGGGCATCACCAAAGTCGTTCGGACGTCTATCGGGTCCGGCGAAGACGTCTGGATTGCAGGCTCGTGGCGACAGACACCCGATGGATGGCTCGTGGAGGCCGAAGCGGATCGTCCTCTGATCCTGAGTCGCCGTCACCCGAATCACTGGTCACGTCGAACGCAGCGGGAGCTCATCGGCTTTGGCCTCGGCGTGGTCGTCGTTGCGGCCGGCATCATGGTTCTCTGTTTTTGGCCTCCCGTCTTCGGACCCGTGAGCTCGGTTGGCGGCTTTCTGGGCCTGGTGTACTTCCTGACGGTTCAGAGCGCAGCCGCCTGGATCCGGGGACGCGTTCAGGAGCCGAGCCAAGCCGACCGAAGCTACGTACAAAGATCATAGATTCCACCCACCGCTGACGACGATATTGGCGCCAGAGGTGTAAGCAGCGGCATCGGACAGCAGGTATTCGACCGCCGAGACAATATCTTGAAACGAGCCTTTGCGTCCGACCGGAATGGGCTCCCCGGGCTCCCCGACGCTGTTCTCGAGAAAGCCCGGAGACACCATGTTGAAGGTCACGCCCCGACCGCCATGGCGTTGAGCAAAGGTCCGGGTGAGAACGTGAACACCGAGCTTGGCGATATGGTACGGCGTGGCCTGCGGTCGAGCTTCGATCCGGTCCGCCCCCGAGTCACCGATGCTGATCACCCGGGCCGATCCAGCACCGGAGAGGCGGGTCATCAGGCGCTGAGTGAGGTCGAAATTCACGGTGCAGGTGAGACGAAAAATACGCTCGAAGCTCGGCGTGTCGATGTCTTCGACAAAAGCCTCCGGATAGATGCCGAGATTGTGAATCAACGCGCAAAGCGCCTCGGGTCGCTGCAGAATCGCATCAGCGAATGCGGCACGACCCGTCTCCTCATGGAGATCCGCTTTCAACGGGAACAACGGTCGGTCCTTCTGGAGTCGCTCCAGACCATCCGCCTGAGAGCGATACTGGGCGACGACTCCATAGCCTCGCTCGAGGAGCATCTCGGTCAAGGCCATTCCGAGGCCGCTGGAGGCTCCGGTCACCGCGGCCAAGCGCGTGAAAGCTTGGGTCATGGCTGGTACAGCTCCAACGCATCCAAAACCCGCCGCACCTTTTCGACTTCGTGGGTACGAATCACGTGTGTTCCGCCCAGACAGGCCAAGACCGCAAAGAACGGCTCGGCCGCCCGGCGTTCCCGAGGTCCGAATGCTTCCGGCGCGTGGGGAAGAATGTTGAAGACCGGCTTCTCCAGTTCCCAAAGGCGGAACGCGTTGAGGAACGTATCGATCTGGTGGGTCACCCGGAGGGCGGAGTCCTGAAGGTTTCGGTAGTAGAAACCGAGCCCAGGATCGATGAAGCACTTGGTGACACCCATCGCATTCGCACGGGACAGCAGATCTCGAAAGTAGTCCAACAGCTTTGGGACCATGTCTCGCTCCAGTTGGAAATCGCCGACCGAGCGGACGTGTTCGCCTTGCACGTAGCAAAGTATGACCGCGCAATCGAACCGCGCGGCCAACGCGAACACCTCCTGTGCTTCTTTCATGCCGGTGAGGTTGAAGACTTTCGCTCCAACCTCGGCGGTCCGGAGCAACACCTCCGGGTGATAGCTTTCCACGCTCACGAGAAGACCCGACTCGGTCAACGACTCTACCACCGGCTTCAGCAGGTCGAGTTGCTCCTGAGGGGTTCGTCGAGCCGCGTGTGGAAGGCTCGACTCGGCTCCGATGTCGATGATGGCCGCCCCCGATGCCGCAAGCTCACGGCCGCGCTGGATGGCCTGCGCGGGCGTTGCGCATACCGACTCCTTGTACCAAGAGTCGGTCGAGAGATTGATCACGCCGACCAGATGACGCCGATCGAAGTCGAAGACGGTATCGCCGATCGTGAATCCCGGCACCGAACGGCTCAGTGACGCGCCATGCCGCGCGAGCAGGGGCTCGAGGTTCCTGAAATCCAGCATCGTTTCCTCCTGCCGTCTCGCCGACCAGTTGTCGTTCTCTATTCGCGCTTCGCGCGGTTTGCGCCATAGTCGGGCAGATGTCCGCGCTCCGCAACCGGATCGACGATCTCGCTGACCGACTTCGCCCCCACTACCAGCGCTTCCTGGGGCAACTCGAGGGCGAAGTCTTGATGACGGCTCACAGCCACCAAGCTTGGCCCGACGTTTCCCGGCAAGCCCACTTGCAGGCTTGGGACGATGCAGCGCGCTGGGCCGACAAGAAATGGGCACACGTCTTCGAAACCGTTCTCCCGCGCTTTCAGCGGGGCGTTTCGGATCGATTGGGGAGTCCTCGATCGCACGATGTGGCGATCGGCCTCAACACCCACGAGCTGACGGCACGACTCCTGTCGTGCTTCCCGAAAGACGCCGTGGTTCTCACGACAGACCAAGAGTTCCATTCTGTCCGGCGTCAGCTCCTGCGGTCGAAGGAAGCGGGCCTTCGGGTTGAAGAACTTCCGGCGAGCCCACTCTCGGATTTCGCCTCCCGTTTCGTGACGCGCGCGCAGGCCCTTCGGCCTCACCTCGCGGTCTTGTCCCACGTTTTCTTCACCACGGGAGCGGTCGTCTCGGACGTGAAAGCCGTCCTGACCGCCATGGCCGAGCTTCGGATCCCGGTGGTGGTGGACACCTACCACAGCTTCAACGTGCTTCAGATCGAGGCGTCGACTTGGCCCGGAGATGTCTTCGTGGTGGGCGGCGGGTACAAGTATGCCCAGACCGGTGAAGGCGCATGCTGGATGCTGGTGCCCGAGCAGGCGGAGCAATATCGCCCGGAATTCACGGGATGGTTTGCCGACTTCGAACACCTCGAAGCACCGGAAGACACGGTTCGGTACGGTCCTCGCGCCCAGCGATTCATGGGATCCACATTCGACCCCACACCCTTCTACCGCGGCGGCGCAGTGTTCGACTTCATGGACCAACAAGGACTGACACCAGCTGTCTTGCAGCAGGCGGCTCTGGACCGAACCCAGCTGCTCATCGACCTCTACGATGACATGGAGTTGGCGCGCCAAGGCCTCGACCTCGCCACGCCGAGAGCTCCCCATCGACGGGCGGGCTTCGTGGCCTTTCGCCGAGACGATGCCCCCACTTTGTGCGACACCCTCCGACAATCTGGGTTCAGAACGGATGTTCGCGGCTCACTGCTTCGCTTCGGGCCGGCCCCTTATTCCACATCGGAGGAAATCGAGCGGGCCCTCCTGTCCCTCTCCAAAATCCTGTAGGAATGAAGGGTGGCGTCGAATGACTGGGTTCTCGGGATAGACCTGGGCACGACAAACACCGCGGCGGTCGCGTACGGACCCGACCGCCCAACGCCGCTGTCCATCTTACACGGTCGCCACAGTCCGGTTCTCCCTTCCATCGTTTCTTTCAAGAACCCCGCCCTTCCACTGGTGGGATGGCTCGCGAAAGACATGTTGCTCACGGATCCGCTCACCACCATTTACGGGTGGAAGCGCTTCATCGGCCGGAGCGAGCGAAGCGAGTACGTAGAGCGCCACCGCGGGCGCTTTCCTTTCCGCATTCACGAAGACCACGACCAGATGCTGGGGGCGGTGGTGCATGGCCAGGTTGTGAGCTTCGAGGTCGTGGCGCGGCTGGTGTTGGACCAGGTACGACGTCAAGCCGCCGCCGCCCTCCGGGCGGACGTCCGGCGATGTGTGATCTCGGTGCCCGCCCACTTCGGAAAGGCGCAGCGGGATGCGGTCCAGCGAGCCGGCTTGGCGGCTGGACTACAGGTCTTGCGTTTGGTGAACGAGCCGACTGCAGCTTCCATTGCATTCGCCATGAATCAGCAGCTCGAGAGTCGTGCCCTGGTCTTCGACCTGGGCGGCGGCACCTTCGATGCCACGGTTTTGGAACTGGTCGACAACATCTTCGACGTGAAGGCGTCGGACGGTGAAAGCTTCTTGGGAGGCATCGACTTCGACCGGGCGGTCCTGGAGCATCTGATTCGACACTGCCTTCACAAGCACAAGGTGGACGTGACCGAGGAGCCCATTGTGGCTCAGCGGCTGCTCAACGCAGCCGAAGCGGCCAAGTGTCATCTGAGTACTCAGGAGCAGACCCGCATCCATGTGCCGATGGTGGGTCACGACCGCCGCGGTCGCTCCTTCGACCTGGATCTCACCATGACTCGCCAGGACCTCGAACAGCTCACCGCGCCGCTCGTGGAACGCTGCATCGGAATCGTCGAACGCACCATCGAACAGGCGGGCCTGCGGGTCTCGGAGCTCGACCACGTCGTCGTGATCGGCGGCCAGTCTCGGATGCCGTTGGTCCGAAAACGCATCGAAGATGCGCTGGGAGCGACGGCGCTCACCCATCTCAATCCCGACACCTGCGTGGCCCACGGCGCTGCGTTGGTGGCGCGAAGTGAATCCGACCTTTCCGGTGCGGTGCTCTTGGACGTCGTCTCGGTGCCCATCGGAGTGGTGTTTCCGGGCGGCTCGACGCGCTTCGTGTTCGACCGGAACGACGCGCTTCCGGCGCGGCGCCGGGTTCCGCTGCCGGTACCCCAAGCGGGTCAGGGCATGACCGTCGGCCTATGGCAGGGCATCGACGTGACCTCATCGGACCGGCAGGTGCTCGGCATCCTGCACGTACCGGGACATCATTTCAGGGCCGGTTCGGATTTTGCGCTGGAAGTGAATCTGGACGAGCAGCTCAACCTGGATCTGAGTTTCGTCTCCACGGTCCAACGTGTCCCGCTCAAGCTGAATCCCGCTCGGGTCGCTTGAGACGTCCACCCGGCCTGGTCATCGACGTGCGCCCTGAATCCGCGGATTGGGAATCATGCCGCTTTTTTCCAGTCGCCTTCGGGCCTCCTGCATCAGCATCGGGTGTACACGCTTCTGCCCGACGAACACCGCCAGGAGCTGAGGACTGACCGCCTCCAGCTCCTTGAGAGCCTTTCTCATGGGGTTCAGCTTGTTGCGGTGGGCCTCCGCGAAGGCCCGGGCTCGATAGATCTGCACCCGAACATCCTTCATGTCGGCCTCCTCGGGATCGAACTTGTTCAGGAGCTGGGACGCCTCGATGGGGTTGCCGCTCCGAGCCCAAGATTCCGCTACGACTGACGCCAAATTCGCGCGTGTCTTGGGGTCGGGGGCCTTTTGGAGGTCGATGGCGTCGGCCAGACTCCGCGCCGCTTTCACCTCCCCGAGATTCAGGTGAATCATGGCCCGCATCGCCCGGACCTGATGGGCCAAGAGCTTTTGCCCCTTCTCGAGGTCCGCCTTTTCGAGGGTTTCCAGCGCCTTCCTGGGGTCCTCCTGCATCTGCATCTGGGCCCGGGTCAGGATGGCTGCGGTATCCCCTTTATGGATCCGCTGCTCGAGCTGCGTCCGCTGACGCTCGGAGAGGCCTTCGCCCCCCATCATCATTCCCAACTCCCGGGATTTGGACAGGTTTCGGCGCACCATGAGAGCCACCACCCCCATCGCCAGGGTGAGGCCACCGGCCACGTACAGCGGAATGAGGGACTCGAGGCCCGACCAGAACCCCAGAGCCAGGAGCCAAACCACCACCAACGCGATGACGGCGAAGCGCGTAGCGGTCCGAAGCTGCCGCTGTACGTCCTCCATCGCCTTCTGCTGCGACGCCCGGACGTCGGTCAGTTCGGACAGCTCTTGCTGCCGTCGCTTTTTCGCGCTCACCGGCTGATGGACGTACCCCAATTTACGAGGTTCGAGAAGGCTTTGCCGAAGGTTTGAGCCTGCGTAGCCTAGGGCGCGTGTCGGGGATATTCGAGGCCATCTGGGGCCCCGGCGCGGGCGACGCCGCTTTGTTGATGGACGTGCCGTTGATGGCGGCCTTGGCCGACGGAGCCCTCACCGCCCTCGAATACGACCGCTTGGGACGTCTCCTGAACGACCGACCGGAACTTCAGTCTCTCGAATGGGACCATGTCATCCATCGCGGGCGCCAGCTTTCGCTGGAAGCACCCCTCTTCTTCGACGCGCGCCAGCAGCTCCAACGTCTGACCGACTCCGCTCGCCAACGGCTCGCGCTCTCCTTCGCAGCGCGGGTGGTCGGTTCAGATCAACCGTTGGCCGACGAAGAGCAAGCGGTCCTGGCCAGCGTGGCCGAGATCTTCGAGATCCCGGACGGCGAACTGGCAGAGCTCATCGAGCCGTGGCTCGGGCCCTCGGTCGATCGCACCGAGCTCGGTTTCTTTCGAAGCGAATGGAATGATCCCGCCCGCCGGAGCGATGAAGGGAGTTTCGAAGCCCTTCGCAGCGCGACGGACCCACATCAACGGAAGATCCTGCTCTATAAGTGGGTGGGGCTCCGGCTGCTCACCTGGACCGAGGCTCGGGGCAGCTTGCCGCAGTTGGCTCGGGTCGGCGAGCAGCTTCCATTCGGCGACTACACGTTTCGTTTGGACGGGATCCTCGAAGTGGGCTCCCGGAGATGGATGAGCCGTATCTTGAGTCCCAATGAGGCGCTTCATCGAACCGAGCATGTCGTCCTGAGAAGCCTGGCGGAGCGGCTACCGGAGGACGCCAGCGTGATGGTGGGGCACTTTTCACGTCTATCTCCGGAGGATCATTCGTTTTCTCAAAGCTTCGAGCCGGACCAGATCCGATGGGTCCCGCTCGAGGACCCGCTTCAGCCGCGAACCTTGTTTCCCGAGTCCAAACCTCGATCCGGCTGACTGTCACTCGCCAGCTCCGGCTCGGCCTCATTCGACGGTAATGCCGCCGCGGAAATCGCTCCCATCATCGATCACTTCGTACTGACCAGGCTCCAGAGGGTCGATCGGGCACTCCACGAATACGCCCCCTTCGCACCCTCCCCCGAAACAGGTCGAGTCGTCGTCGAACGGGATCTTCGGATCGATGGTGATCTCGAAGTTCTCCACATCGACCTCGACGTCGCAAGAAGCGTCGTCGGCGCGCGGTTCGATGCACGGATCATCGCATTCCAGGATGGCGACCAACACGAAGGGGGTGTCCGCTGGACACGGAGTGACCGAGCAGCTCGCAAGTCCCTCGACATCGTCGAGCAGGTCACCGCAACCCAAGAGCCCCGCCACAATCCCGGAGAGGCCCAATCCAATCATTCGGCGCATCATGAGCCGCGGGATCAGCGCATAAGGGAACGCCTCAGACAAGCTTCCGGAGTCGCTCGTTCGTTTCCGGCGCAAGCGCGATACACCCGACTGCCCACGTTTTCGTGAGCCGATGCGCGAGCTATGGTTCTCCCAGGTGGAGCAGCAGGATTCAAGTGGCTTGCTCGGTCCGGTACGCCGTTTCGGACGCTACGCGTTGATCAAGAAGTTGGCGACCGGGGGTATGGCTGAAATCTGGCTTGCGCGGCAGCGAGGCCTGGCCGGCTTTCAGCGATTCCTGGTCATCAAAAAGATTCTCCCTCACCTGTCGGAGCAGCAAACCTTCGTCGACATGTTCCTCGACGAGGCACGCACCAGCGCCGCTCTGACTCACCCGAACATCGTACAGATCTATGATCTCGGAAGAGAAGGGGACACCTACTTCATTGCCATGGAGTACATCGCTGGTGAAGATTTGGCCGCGCTCGCCCAGCGAAGCGTCCTCTCGGGGCAAAATCTGAGCTTCGGCCTCTCGGCTCGGATCATCGCCGACACCAGTAGAGCCCTCCACTACGCTCATCGACTGGTCGGAGCGGACGGTCGGCCCTTGGACATCGTTCACCGAGACGTCTCGCCGCAGAACGTCCTGGTCACGTACGAAGGATGCGTAAAGGTCGTCGACTTCGGCATCGCGAAGGCCGCGACCAAGTCCGAACAAACACGAACCGGAATGCTGAAGGGCAAGTTCAGTTACATGAGTCCCGAGCAGTGCCTGGGCGCGCCGGTGGACGCGCGATCGGACGTTTTCGCCTTGGGCATCCTGCTTTACGAGCTGACCACCGGGCGGAGGCTTTTCAAGCATGAATCCGAACTCATGATCTTGGACATGATCACGAGGCAGCCGGTGCAATCGCCGCGCGACCTCGTGCCCGCGATTCCCCCTCGGCTGGAACGGATCATCCTCAGGGCCCTGGAGAAGAGCCCCTCGGACCGCCATCCCACCGCTCAGGCTCTGCAAGCCGACCTGGAAGCCTTTCTCTCGGCCTCCGAGCCCTGCACGCACGAGGACCTGTCCCGCCACATCCGTTCGTTGTTTTCCGATCGCATCGAGGAGAAGCGATGGATTCAGGAGGCGGCAAGCCGAGACGACCTCGATGACGTCTTTCCGCCCAAAGAGCAGGAGCCCCAGAGCACGAGCCCGTCGCCGGAGTTCGCCCCTTCGATCCACCCCTTCCTCGGCCCCTCGGCCCATCGGGACGGTTCGCTCGACGACACACGTCCCGCCGCAAAGACTGCTCCCGCGCGACGCTGGAAGGAGCGGTGGCCCGCGGTCGTCTCTTCCCTGGTCATCGGAGTCGCGCTGGTCGGGCTGGCGGCCCTGGTCCGCCTCTCTTCCTGGTCCGAGAAGCGCATGTCCCCCGGGCGGGTCGGAGTCATCGTGGGTTCGGTGCCCGATGGAGCCACCATCTACGTGGATGGGGTCCCGCTGCGACATCCCGACGGAGGATTCGCCAAGACACCGTCCAGGGTCTCGGCTCTCGAGATCGGACGCACCTATCATTTGGAGCTGAAGCGGGAAGGCTACCGAACCGCCGAACACGACTTGGTCATGACGTCGGAAAACGAGGGAGGCACGATCCTCCATCGGTTGGTCCCCGAGACCGCCAGGTTGACCATCCATGTGGAGGCGCCGGACCCCAATGCCGTCGAGGTCCTGGCCGATGGCTTGCCGCTCGGTCGCGGCCCCCGAATCATCCACTCGGTGGAAGACGCGGGACCGGTTCAGCTATCCGTGCGCTCGGCCGAAGAACGCTGCACCGTCCTACCCAACCCGATATCGCTACAGCCCGGCCGTACGGCCGAGGCTGCCGTGAAATGCATCCCGGATCCGAAGCGGAGCGGGGCGCCGAAAGCTCCTCGGGCCGGAACGGAGAGGCGTGAAGCGCCTCGGCGACGGGGGCTTCGGACCCGTTCCATGCCCCCGTCCGCATCACCATCGGCGCAGCCAGGGCCCAAAGTGATGCGGCGTGCCCAAGCCGCGGTCCCGTGTGCTCCGAATCCCGCCCTGCCACAGGGCTATCTGACCATCACCACCGAACCCCACAGCGAGATCTTCCTGGATGGCCGTCGCTTGGGTGAAACGCCATTGTCCCGAATCCAGGTGCCGTCCGGTTGCCTCCAGCTCGAAGCGAGGACGGATGGAGCGCGGAAGCGGTTCAAAATTGTCATCGAGCCGAACATCGTTTCCGCATATCGCGTGCCGCTCTAGCCGCCGGTCCTTGTTGACGGAGGGCCCTCCCCCATGATTACTGCTCACCCCTCCAGGCGCGTAGCTCAGGGGTAGAGCGCTACCTTGACACGGTAGAGGTCGTTGGTTCAAAGCCAATCGCGCCTATGGTGCCGGAATTACAGATGAATTCTGGCCTTCTCCGAACATTGAGTGGCTGGCTGCCGATGCTGGCCATGGTTCTCGCGCCGGGTCCCGCCGGCGGGGAGCCTCTCATCACCGACCGTCCCGGAAACGGCAACAGCGCGACCACGGTGGGCCAGCTTCGCCTTCAAGTCGAGACCAGCGTGAACTTCGTCATCAGCCCCGACGCCTTGAGCCTTCCCACGGGACTCCGCTTCGGCCTCACGGATTTCTGGGAGCTTCGGGTGCTTTCGGGTCTCTTCGGGGTGAACGACGGCGACGTTCAGGCCACGGACACCGCGGTCGGGACCAAGCTGAGCCTCCTTGCCAATCAGGGTGCAGTACCCGCGCTGGCTCTGATGGTGGATGTCTTTCTTCCCTCGGGAGGTGCTGCGTTCACCCGCGACGAAGTCGTGCCCGAATTTCGCATGGCAGCCTCTTGGGGCTTACCGTTTGGCCTCGCATTGTTGGCCAATGTCGGAGCCGACATTCCCGAAGACGCAGACGGCCGTTTCGCCCAACTGCTCTACGTTGCCAATGCTTCTTACAGTATTCCGGTTTCGAATCGACAGGCCAGCATCTTTGTCGAGAGCTTTGGTTTACTGGCGTTTGAGGGTGCTTCGAGGCCCGACATCGTGCAATTGGACGCTGGAGCCGCCTATTTGGTGACGGAGGATTTTCAGCTCGACGTCTTCGTCCAAATAGGTCTCACGGAGGCGGCGCCAGACTTTCAGATCGCTGGCGGCGTGAGCTTTCGACTGTAGCGTCGCCTTAGCTGCCGGCTTTCCAACCTTGTGCCTCAGCCAGTTCGTAGGCCGATACCAAATGCTTGAGTCGTCCTACGACATTGGCTTTCTCGGAGCGCTCAGCCCTCTTGTCTCCCGGGACCTTGTTGTAGGCACTGATGATGGCGCGCTTTTGGTCTCCTTTCAGATCAGCGTCTTCGGAGATCGAACCTTCCTTGATGCCCTCCCAGATCGCGTCGAGGGTCTCCCAGTCTAGAGTTCGCAGGGCATCGTAATCAGCCGCTTTCCAGCGCGCGAGCTTGTTGCGCTGCCGGCCCCGGCCGCCCCGTCCGCCACCGCGACGGCGGCGACCCGTACCTTCTTCCAATAGGACGGACTCGACGGCTTCGATGACCGCATTGGCTTTTTCTTCTGTAATGACGCGCCCCGCCCTAACGAAGGCGTCGATACCGCTCAACAACGATTCTTTCAGTTCCTCCGAGCTGTCAGACTCAGCGTCGAAAGAGATGTTCATGGCTCGAATACCCATGAACGCAGTCAACCACAGGCTGAAGCGAAAGGGTAAATTTTGCTTCAAAAAAAGAGTCCGACCCGCCACATCCATTCAGGTACGACGGCTTTGGTGCAGGTCGATTATGGATAGGGTGAGCTATAGGCTGTGCCCGGCTATTCCAGAGCGAAGGCCAGACCCCAAAGCAGGATGAAGTCCTCTCCGACCGGCGGACCATTTTCCACCACGTTGATTTCGCGGCCGAAAGCCAAAGTGAGTTCAAGCAAATTGCCATCAAAATCAAAGGTGTACCCAGCGTGTACGGAAGGCTGTACCACCACGGTTTCCGTCTCGCCGGTGATGTCAGGTCCACCTTCAACCTCATCCGTAAAGCGTATCGGCAGATAAAAAACATCCACCCGAGCACCGCCATGCCAGCCGACGTGGTCGGGGCGAAGGAAGGCCCGAAGTCCGAGCCCTCCTCCAAAGCCCTCACCGCGCTCGTCATCGAACTCACCGAGATCGCGGCGCCGAGCAAAGTTTGCCTCGACGTAGCCCAGCAGAGAAAAGTGCGGCGCCAGGCTGAATCGCGCACGCAACGCAGGAATCACACCGGCCGGGTAGCCACGCACCTCGACACCGACGTCGATTGGGTGGTTCGACCCGCCGGGTGGGGCCGCGTCCGATGCAGTTTCAGGAACTGAAGGGCTGAGGCACAGGAGGAGCCCACCGAGATGAAGCATGGCCCGACGGCCTATCCATCGCTCCGCTGCAGGTCACGAAGTTCTCAAGTCGGAACGCACGTCCGAACCGTAGTGTCCCTCTAGGCGGTCCACGGCCTCTCGAATGGAATCATCGTCCGGAAGGCTGGAGGGGATTCGAATGGACAACCGGATCAACAAGTCGCCGCGGGATCCGCTGGAGGTCGGCACCCCCTTGCCCCGCAACCGCAATGTTTGACCGCTCTGTGCCCCCGCCGGCACCCGAATGTTCACCGGATTCTCCAAGGTCGGCGCTTGGACTTCCGCCCCGTAGATGGCCTCCTTCAGCGTGATCGGCAGGTCGAAGGAGATGTCCGTACCATCGCGTCGAAAGAATGGATGGGACCGAACCCGAATGGTGATGTAGAGGTCCCCGGCGGGGCCTCCATCCGAACCGGACGCGCCTCGACCCTTGAGGCGAAGCTTCTGACCATCCGTCACTCCCGCCGGCACGGTCACCTTGGTCGAAACAGAGCCCTGTGACGGAAGGGACAAGCTGAAGTTGCGTTCCACACCGCGCACCGCTTCCAGGAAGTCGATGGCGAGTTCCGTCGTGACGTCTGCGCCCCGCCGGGGCCGGCGGAGATCTTCGGCGGTAAAGCCTCCGGTCCGAAACCCGCGGCGACCGGCGCCACGACCAAACGGCGAGGCGCGGCCGAATCCCCCGCCGAACAGGTCGGAGAGGTCGAACTCCACGTCGCCGAAATCTGATCCTGCTCCCCAGGAGGCCTGCTGGCGAGCCCGAGCCGCCCGAGCTTTCTCCGGGTCGAAGCCCGGACTGGCCGCCTGCGGCCCAAACTCGTCGAACAGCTTGCGCTTCTCCGGATCGTCGATCATCTCGTACGCCGACGTCGCTTCCTTGAAACGAGCCTCTGCGTCTTTGTCCCCCGGATTCTTGTCGGGGTGGTACTTCCGCGCGAAAGCCTTGTAGGCCTTTCGAATCTCGTCTTGCGAGGCGTCCTTCGAAACGCCGAGGACCTCATAGGGATCACGTTGACTCAAGACCGTCATTTCCTCCTTCCCCCTGTGGCATCAGCACCTTGAGCAAAAATGCCTGCACCAAAGCCGTCTCTTCGAGTCGATCGAATCGGCCCGCGGCTCCAGCGTGGCCAGCCTCCATGTTGGTCCGAAAAACAATGGGCTGCTGGGATGTGTTTCGCTCGCGAAGCCGGGCCACCCATTTTGCCGGTTCCCAGTAGGTCACCCGAGGATCGGTCAGCCCGGCCGTCACCAACATGGCGGGATAGTCTTGGGCGGTGACATTCTCGTACGGGGCATACGAAAGAATATTGCGATAGTCCGCCTCGCTCCGTCGAGGGTTGCCCCATTCCGGCCACTCCGGAGGGGTCAGCGGCAGTGTGTCGTCGGCCATGGTATTGAGCACGTCGACGAACGGAACCTCCGCCACGATCGCCCCGAACAAGTCCGGTCTCAGATTGGCGACCGCGCCCATCAGCATGCCCCCCGCGCTTCCCCCCTGCGCTCCGAGCCGACCGGGGGCACACCACCCGTTTTGAACCAAGAACTCCGCCGCGGCGATGAAGTCCGTGAAGGTGTGGTGTTTGGACGCGCCCTTGCCCTCCCGGTACCAGCGGTAGCCCCGCTCCATTCCGCCCCGGACGTGGGCCAGTGCGAAGACGAAGCCCCGATCCACCAGGCTGAGTCGGGTGGTGGAGAAACTCGCAGGAAGGCTGTGGCCGTATGCGCCATAGCCGTAGAGTAAAGCCGGAGCCGAGCCGTCAAGGGTGCAGTCCTTTCGGTGGAGCACCGATATGGGGATGGCCTCGCCGTCGGGCGCCACGGCCGTCAACCGCCGCACCACATACTGGCTGGGATCGTGCCCAGACGGCACCTCCTGCTCCTTTCGAAGGGCCCGCTCCCGGGTGTCCATGTCGTAGTCGTACACCCGGCGAGGCGTCGCCATCGACGAGTAGGTGAAGCGCAGCGTCGACGTCTCGAACTCTCGACTCCCGTGCAGGTCCAAAGCATAGACCTCTTCATCCATCGCAATGGAATGCTCCTCCCCCGAATCCAGCGACCTGACCACGATCCGCGGCAAGGCATCCAGGCGCTCGAGCCGGACCAAGAACCTCTGAAACATCAGAAAGCCCACGATGAGGCATCCGGGCCGGTGAGGGACGACGTCCTCCCACGGCGCGATCTCGGTCCCCTGCTCGCCGTGCCTCAGCTCCGCCGTCATCAGCTTGAAGTCTTCGGCGCCATCCCGATTCGTTCGAATGAAAAGCCGGTCTCCTCGGTGCCCGACGTCGTACTCGATTCCCGGCTCCCGCGCGCGCACCAGAGTGGCCGGCCGCTCGGGATGAGCAGCGTCGACGATGCGGACCTCCGACGTGACGTGGTCGTGGGCATCCAAGACGATGAAACGCCGGCTTTCCGTCTTTGTGACCCCGACAAAGAACCCGGGGTCCGGCTCTTCATAGACCACGACATCCACCGACGATGGCGTCCCCATTCGATGGCGCAGCACCTTGGAGGGACGGTGATTGTCATCGAGGACCGTATAGAACAGGCTCTCGCCGTCTTCGGCCCAGACGAAGTTTCCGTTGGTGCCTTCCAGAACATCTGGCTCGTCTTGGTCGGAGCCGATCCGTCGAAACCGCACGCTGTAAATCTCGCTCCCCTTCAGATCCACGGCATAGCCGAAACGAGTGTGCGAAGGGTCCGGGTCCAGCCCAGCGATCTGCCAGAACGCATGTCCCTTCGCCTCTCGGTCTCCGTGCAAGAGAACCTGCTCATTCTCTCCTTCTCGCGACGTTCGACAAAATACGGGGTGCTGGCCGCCCGTTTCGAAGCGGGAGTAGTAGGCAAAGGGCCCGTCGGGCTCGGGAACGCTGCGGTCGTCCTCTTTGATGCGGGCCCGCATCTCCTCGAAGAGCGGCTTGCGGAGGTCCGGCTCGCGACTGAAGAAGGCTTCTGCGTATGCATTCTCCGACTCCAGATGACGCCGTACGTCACCATCCAAGGCCTGGGGGTTTCGCATCACCTCCTGCCAGTCGTCGACCTTGAGCCAAGCGAATGGATCCTCGCGGCGCTCTCCGTGCAGCTCGATGACATGGCGGCGCTTTTCGGCTCTGGGGGGGTGCATGAGGCTTCCATAGCGTTCCGGGGCTGCGATCGGAAACGTTTGACGGTCCTTCGGGGTTGGCCCAAGTTCCGGACGAGAACACCATGACGGAGACGGTTCGTTACACCCCACGACACCATGTGCGACTGGTGACCGCAGCCTCCCTCTTTGACGGCCACGACGCGGCTATCAACATGATGCGCCGTATCCTTCAAGCTTCCGGGGCCGAGGTCATCCACCTCGGCCACAATCGCTCGGTTCAAGAGATCGTGGATTGCGCCGTTCAAGAAGATGCTCAAGGCGTAGCCATCACGAGCTATCAGGGCGGCCACCTCGAGTTCTTCCAGTACATGTACGACCTCATCAAGGAGCGAGGGGCCGACATCAAAATCTTCGGTGGGGGCGGAGGGACCATTCTGCCCGATGAAGTGGAAACGCTTCATCGGTACGGCATCGACCGGATCTATAGTCCGGATGACGGCCGGTCCATGGGCCTTCAGGGCATGATCAACGACCTCCTCCGAGCTTGTGACTTCGACCCTCAACCTGAACCCATCGAGACCTTCTTGAGCCACCTGAAGCACCGAGAGTCCCGGGTCTTGGCCAAGATAATCACCACGTTGGAAAACAATCCCGGATCCATCGAAGAGCACCACGCTAAGGTGAAAGCCATCCTTCCCTCGAAGCCTCCTCCGGTGCTGGGCATTACCGGCACCGGAGGCTCCGGCAAGTCGTCCCTGGTCGATGAATTGGTCCGGCGATTCCTCATCGAATATCCGCATCGGACGATCGGAGTCATTTCTGTCGATCCATCGAAACGAAAGAGCGGTGGCGCCCTCCTCGGCGACCG
The DNA here is from genome assembly GCA_050331295.1 of Myxococcota bacterium. Taxonomy (GTDB): domain Bacteria; phylum Myxococcota; class Kuafuiibacteriia; order Kuafuiibacteriales; family Kuafuiibacteriaceae; genus Kuafuiihalomonas. The sequence continues at coordinate 181,535 of JBHJGZ010000006.1, forward strand.
AATCCGAATGAACACCGCTTCGTCGCCCCGAGTCTTCATGCGGTCACTGGCCACCCGCCAGTCGAACCTGGCATTGAGCCGACACGTGCAGGCCTCCATCGACGTTCTGAGGGCGGCCGGATTCGATCTGGTTTTGGTAGAGACCTCGGGAATCGGACAATCCGATACTGAGATCGTGGACCACAGCGACGTCACACTATACGTGATGACCTCGGAGTACGGCGCCCAAACCCAGCTCGAAAAGATCGACATGCTGGACTTCGCGGATCTGATAGCGATCAACAAATTCGATAAGCGTGGCTCGCTGGATGCGCTCCGCGACGTTCGAAAGCAATTCAAGCGAAACCATTTGGTCTTCGAAGCCCCGGACGACCAGCTGCCGATCTTCGGCACCATCGCTTCTCAGTTCAACGACCCGGGCACCAACCGCCTGTACCGTGCGGTCATGGACCGCCTGGACGAAAAGTCGGAGTCGGACTTTGGACCAGCCGGCGACCTGATGGAACGTGACCACAGCAATCATGTCATCCCTCCCGAACGTTCTCGGTATCTCGCGGAGATCGCCGAGGCATCCGACGGCTACGACCGATTCGTGGAGGAGCAGGCCAGTCTCGCTTCTCGGATGTACCAGCTGCACGGCACCATTTCAGCGCTGCGCTCGGAGATCGGACAACGCAAAGTAGAGATCCTCCAAGGGGGAGAGGAAGGGCTGGTTCGGGCCATCGAAGTCGTGGAAGCGGAGCCAGCCTATCTCCAAGACCTCGTGCGTCGCTTCAACGACCTACGGTCTCAGCTGCACCACGAATGCGCCGTTCTCCTCGAAGACTGGCCCGACCTTCGAAAGCGATATCAGGCTGATTCCTATCGCTTCGAGGTCCGAGGCCGCGTCATCGAGCAGAGCCTCTACTCGACGTCCTTGTCCGGGACCCGCATCCCACGGGTGAGTTTGCCGAGGTACCGCGACTGGGGAGACATCCTCCGGTGGCGACTGACCGAGAATGTGCCGGGCTTCTTCCCCTTCGCCGCCGGCGTCTTCCCTCTCCGAAGGCAAGGTGAAGACCCGGCCCGAATGTTCGCAGGCGAGGGCGGGCCGGAACGCACCAACAAGCGCTTTCACTATCTATCGGAAGGAATGCCAGCGGCCCGCCTGAGCACCGCTTTCGACTCGGTGACGCTCTACGGAGAAGACCCAGACCACCGTCCAGACATCTACGGAAAAGTGGGAAACTCCGGGGTCAGCGTGGCCAATCTCGACGATGCCAAGCGCCTGTACTCGGGCTTCGACTTGGCTGACCCAAAAACCAGCGTATCCATGACCATCAATGGGCCCGCTCCCATGCTCCTGGGCTTCTTCTTGAATGCGGCCATCGACCAAGGGTGCGAGAAGTACATCCGAGCGGAAGGCCTGACGAGCGAAGTCGAGAAGAAGGTATCCGAATTGTTCCTGAGGCACGATCAGCCTCGTCCCGAGTATCGAGCGCAACGCCCCCGGCAGCATGACGGGCTCGGCTTGATGCTTCTCGGCGTGACGGGAGATCAGGTTCTTCCTCGAGAGACCTATGAACGGATCCGAAAAGATGCCCTCCGCGCGGTCCGGGGTACGGTCCAGGCCGACATCCTAAAGGAAGACCAGGCCCAAAATACCTGTATCTTTTCCACCGAGTTCGCCCTGCGCATGCAGGGCGATATTCAACAATACTTCATCGATAACGAAATCCGGAACTTCTATTCCGTATCGATCAGCGGCTATCACATCGCGGAAGCGGGCGCGAATCCGATCACCCAGCTCGCCTTCACGCTCGCGAACGGTTTCACGTTCGTCGAGTACTACTTGAGCCGGGGCATGCACATCGACGACTTCGCCCCGAATCTCTCGTTCTTCTTCAGCAATGGCCTCGACCCCGAGTATTCGGTCATCGGCCGAGTGGCTCGTCGGATCTGGGCCAAGGCCATGAAGAACAAGTACGGTGGAAACGAGCGAAGTCAGAAACTCAAATACCACATCCAAACATCAGGTCGCTCGCTCCACGCCCAAGAGATTGCATTCAACGACATCCGGACCACGCTTCAGGCCCTGATCGCCCTAAACGATAGCTGCAACTCGCTTCACACCAACGCATATGATGAAGCGATTACCACACCGACCGAAGAATCGGTGCGGCGGGCGCTCGCCATACAGCTGGTCATCAACAAGGAGCTGGGATCGTCGAAGAATGAGAATCCGCTCCAGGGCTCCTTCATCATCGACGACCTCACCGAGCTGGTCGAACAAGCGGTGCTTCGAGAGTTTCGCAATCTATCCGAGCGTGGCGGAGTTCTCGGCGCCATGGAGCGCCAGTATCAACGGAGCAAGATTCAAGAAGAGTCACTTCATTACGAAATGCTCAAGCATAGTGGGGAACTTCCCATCGTCGGCGTCAATACCTTCCTCAACGCCGAAGGTTCACCAACCTTGGTACCGAGCGAAATCATCCGGGCCACCATCGAGGAAAAGGAGGGTGCCATCGAAGCCCGCGACCGGTTCTTCGCGGTGCATCACACGGACGGGCCGGCCGCGCTTCAGGCTCTGCAGAAGACCGCGCTGGGAGATGGCAACATCTTCGAGGCCCTCATGGAAGCCACAAAACGCTGCACCCTCGGTCAGCTTTCCGATGCACTCTACGAGGTGGGCGGACGATACCGCCGCAACATGTAGACACCTCAGACCCCGACATTGCTTGACGACCGACGACGGGCGAGCAGACTTCCTTTGTGTCCGAGCGTTCCGAGCTCAAGTCCGACCGGACGTTGATGGCCATCGCGGCCCGCGAGGCCGGGTTTACCGAGGCCGAGACCCAGCGGCTGCTGGCGGAGGTGTCGGACATCGAGTCGTCGGGGTTTGGGACCCTGCAAGCCCACTTCTTGGTGCGCGGAACCCCGATGGATGAGGTCGTGGACAGGGTGCGAGCCTCGTTGACGGCTCAAACCGGGGGCCCCGCCGAGGCCACACCCCTCGGCAAGAGCGTGGTGGTCGCAGCCTCTACGTTTCCGCGGCGGATTCAGGTGCTGGTGCGGCCGGCCGGAGAAGAAGTTCTGGTGATGGGCATCGACAAAGACCCCTGGACGTCCAGCGCAATGGTCCCCGCCAAGGTCTTCGGTCTCGGAGGGATGGGGTTCGGGTTGGTGTTTGGAGTCATGGGGCTTCTGCTTCGCCTACCCGCTCTGGCCGCGCTGGCGGCGACCGCCTTCTTGTTGGGTCTTCCTATCTGGCTTGCGGGCGTCGTGGGGACGCGCATCGGCACCACCCGCAGCCGGAAGCGTTTGGCCCGAACCCTCGCCTCGGTCCGCGCATTGGTGTTGGACCAGCCTTAGCTAGCTCGGGTGTTCGGCTTCGGTCCTCGAAGACCAGAACTCCAGGAGCTGAACGTCACGACATTCCGAGCAGCGCTCCCGCGCGTCGACGAACTGGGCGTGGCATCGAGGGCAGTATCGCGTCGCTTGGCCCTCGGGGAGCGGAGCCGCGACGAGTGCGTCCTCCCGCCACCCCAGCGCCCGCACCAGGTCTCGGGCCCGCGCCCTTTCGCTCTCGATGAAGGCGGCCGAATAGTTTGGAGCAGGCGGGTCTTCGTGTGCCGGGTGCGCGAGACGCCGAAGGAGCCACCCTGCGAGGGCCTCGAACTCGGCCCGAGGCAGCAACACCGCCGCCGCGACCAAGGGATGAAAGGCCACCATCAGGTCCGCCGCGAGAAGTTGACGGATGCGGGCCAGAAGCAGGGGGGAAGCGAGGAGCATGATGGCCACCGTGAAGCGCTCTTCCTTCGCCGCCGGATAAAAGCGCCGGTGGAGGCGTACCGTGAGGCCCACCAAGAGCAGCCAGCCGCCAACGCCCGCAATGGCGAGCCAGGGCCACTGGGTACGGACCTCTGGGTACCGAAAGACGGCCCACAGCGAAAGGAACACGGATGCGGTGAACAGCTGCCCGACGGCATGAGGAAGACGGGTGGCCTGCAGAAACGCGGCATGCCGAACCCGGGCTGCTTCGACGCTCTCGGCCTCCGACCGTGGGTGCGCGACCGCCCGAGCTCGAGACTCGCTCCCGACCCACGCGGCTCGGTCCGAGACCATCACCTTCTTCCCACTCTGCACGAGCTCTCCCGGACCGGACCAAACCCGAAGAGGTCCCAGCACCGATGCGGCACCGGGGTGGAGCGGCCGTCCCCAGTCTCCCGAAGCCAGGGGCAGGATCGGCCAAAAACCGATCTTCACGACGTGAGGACAAGGGAACAAGGGCGACAGCAGCATCATCCCCCAGTCACGACCTCGGGCTGGACGGTGCGGCCAGTGGAGCGAAGGCCTCCGTCCGCAGACGACGCCGGCTTCCGCCGGTCCGAACAGCACCACCCCTTCCGTGACGTGGACGATGAACAGCGCGATGAGGAGCGTGTTCGCAGGATCCACGGAATCGGATCACGCGACCGGCTCATCGTCGCGAACGCGTTCCCCACCGGAAAACAACCGTCGAAGCCCGATTCCCACCGCGACGACGGCCGCGGCGACCAATTTCCAACCCTTCTTCAAGAACAGAAACAGGCCCGCCAACAGGCCCGTCTTTGCCGCCGCAGCTGCTCCGGCTCCCACCACCAGGGCGGCCAGGCCATACTGTGCGATCTTGTCTCCGGATACGTAATCCGCGTACCGCTCCCCGTCCACGAACCGGAAGTCCTCCATCATCCGTCGAAACTCCGGGATCGCAGTGGGGAGACGCTCGGGTCCAGTCACCAGTACGACCCGCATCACACCCTTCCGACCCAGGACCTTCGTCTTGAAATTCACGGTGGTCCGGCCATCAACGACGAAGCGTGTCGCCCATTCGAGGGTGTTCAGTTCATCATTGTAGGTTGGAGGGATCTGCCAACCGTCGAGCTCGAAGGTTGAAAGACCTCTCTCGGACCGAACCTCGTTGCCCGCCGCCATCTGCTCGCGAATGGTCGCCAACATCTCGTCTGCATCCAGGTCGTCTTTATCATCGTCCTTTACGTATCCGATGTCGTCGAAGAAATAGACCGCGAACCATTCTTCACTGTTGGGCCCGATCAGGCCCAGTTCCTCATGACTGGAGATATTGCCGTTGAGCTCGAGGTAACGGGCTGCGTCGGCGCCACCAAGAAAGCTGTGTTGCGGCGGAATCTGAATCACAGCTCTTGCCCCGAGCTCCCCCTCACCCTCGGACTGCCATCCGAGCTGCCGCACCTGCTCGATGTATGCGCGGTCTTCATCGCTGAGGTCCATCGCGGCCGGGTCGGAGCCTCCTTGCTCGGGCACGTCTTCGGCGCGCGCGAGTGTTGCTGTCAGCATGAGGATAAAAAGAATATATCGGTCCACGATCCTCAGGCTGCCTCAGCACCCCTGGAATCGCAAATCGACCCCCAAAGGCCGACTCGAAAACCGCCAGCGACAGCCGTATCGACCGAGGAGCCCGTAACGGTTCCAAAGACCCGCCGTTGGCTCGGTTCGAGCGGCGGCCTTGGGAGGCAACGTGCGCATCCTGACCTACCAACGGCGCGTACCGTGGCTCGACGGTCTTGCCGTCTCGTTCGTCTGCACCCGCGCCCTACCCACCGGAGCATGGAATCATCGAGCCGTGGGTGCGGGAGCGGCTCGATAGGAAGACTCACGACGGTGCGCCCATCATGGCGACGCTGATGACACCTTGCCGTTGGCAGACCGACTCTGCAGTGCAACTTGCATACGCCTCGATACCGAATCGAGCAGCGAATACATCACCGGGACAATCACCAACGTCAGAAAGGTCGCGAACGTGAGACCGGAAATGATGGCCGTCCCCATCGGGCCCCAGAACTGGGTATTCTCGGAGCCGAACTGGAAGTCGGGATCAAAGCGGGTCAAGAAGCCGACGAAGTCGATGTTGATGCCGAAGGTCAGCGGAATGAGTCCCAACACCGTCGTCAGCGCAGTGAGGAGCACCGGCCGAAGCCTCGTGGCGCCGGCTTCGACGATGGCCTCCTGCTTCTCCATGCCGCGGTCCCGGAGCTGCATGATGTAGTCGACCAGAACGATATTGTTGTTCACCACGATGCCGGCCAGGCTGATGATGCCGATGAACGAGAACAATCCAAACGGCGTTCGTGTGAGGATCAGACCCAGCTGCACACCTATCATGCTCAATCCTACCGCCACCATGATGATCAAGGGACCCGTCACTGAATTGAACTGAGCGATGAGGATCATGGTAATCAGCGCCACTCCGATGGCCAGGGCCGTGCCTAAGAAGCCGAAGCTCTCATTCTGGTCTTCGTTCTCGCCGGTGTACTTCATGGAGAATCCAGACGGTAACCGGTCGGCTCGGTCGCCGAGATATGCCCTCACCCTTTGAAGGAGCTCTTGCGCATTCTGACCCGGCGCGACGTCACCCTGTACGGTGATCACACGGTCCAGGTCCAAACGGGTTACCGATCCCAAACCGCTGGACAGCTCGAGTTCCGCCACCGCCACCAGCGGCACTTGGCGACCATCCTTGACCACCACCAGTCTGCGCAACGCATCCAGGTCTTCCCGGTCGCCTTCGGCCAGTCGAACCACGATGTCGTACTCATCCTCCCCAGTGCGCCACGTACTCGCCTCCTCCCCCTGGATCGCGGCTCGTACGGTACGCGCCACATCGAGGGTGCTCAGGCCAAATCGAGCGGCTCGGGTCCGATCGATGTTCACCTGAACCTCCGGCCGGCCGTCGTCCAGGTTGTCGCGGATGTCCACGAGGCCTTCGAGAGCGCCTTCGTCGACCCCTCTTCGCAACCGAGCCTTCACGTCTTCAGATATCCGAATCAGCTCTTCGAAGTCCGGTCCGCTGATCTCGATGTTGACGGGCGGCCCAGTGGGCGGTCCGCGCTGGTCCTTCTCGATCTTGATGTCGATGCCAGGAATCCCTTGGAGACGATCTCGGATACGCGCCAGCGTTAGCGAGCTGGATTCGTTTCGGTCCTCGAAGTCCACCAGATTGAGGGTCACGGTGCTCTCTTGAGCGGACTCCGAACCACCCCCGAACTGAGCATCGCCGCCCACGCCTACGTTGACGCTGATGTTCTTCACGTTTTCTTCGGTCCGGGAACTGCTCTCGAACAGCCCTTGCAGGCGCTGCTGTATCGTTTCGGCAACCTGGTTGCTGGTTTCGACGTTCTGGCCGATGGGTCCGGTGGCGACCACCTTGACCTGATTGGGGTCGGTATCCGGAAAGAACTCCACGCCGGTGGGCGCGGCGGCAAACATCGCCAGGATGGCAAGCAGCGTACCGAGCACCGCGTTCATCAACTTGGCTCGATTATCGGTCAGGATGAGATGCTCGCGGGAGCGGAGGAGCAATGCGCCAGCGAGCCCGACGACCGCGATCACCGAGGGCACGACCAAGAGGATGACAACGGTCTCGAAGTCCACCGGCTTGGGGCTCAACACCATGATGCCGAGCAGCGCGAACATCACAGCCCCCCCTGCGAGCCCGAGCCGAACGCTCTTCCATCCTCCCAAAAGAATCAGTTCGAGCGAATGAACGACAATGGCGAGAACTCCAAACCCCAGAAGCAGCAGGGCCGGGCCCACCAACACCCAGCCCTGGAGGGTTCCCAGGGCCAGCATGACCAATCCACCCAGTATCAGAGTAACGAAACCGCCGGCGAAGCAGATCAGTCCGGTGGCGTTTCGGGCCATGGACCAGCCATGGTCGTAATTCCGCTGCAACATCCAGCCGAGAAAATGCCGGTACCACTCCACCACCCGCGGGAGACCGCGACCGACGAACCGCTCGGCGACGGGCTGCAAGACCCAGCGGTGCAACGCGACCACCACAGTCGCCGTTCCCAGGAGGACCCCCAACGTCAGCGGATTGGTCAAACCGATCAGAAGACCAACGACGATCAAGACCACCGCGAGGGCCCACCAAACCAGGCTGGATGTGCGGCGAGGCACGTCCCTTCCTTGGACCCGCATGAAGTACCCGGTGACGACGGGATTGATGATCAGAGCGACGAAGAGGGAGGCCGACAACGTCACGATCAGCGTCAGCGGCAAGAATCCCATGAACTCGCCGATGATGCCCGGCCAGTACAGCATCGGCACAAAGGCGGCGACGGTGGTTGCGGTGGAAGCGACCACCGCCCCCCCGACCTCCCCCGTCGCTTCTCGCGCCGCCTGCCATCGTTCCTTTCCCTCTTCTCGATATCGGTAGATGTTCTCGACAATCACCACCGCGTTGTCGACCAGCATCCCGAGCGCGATGATCAAGCTGAACAGGATCACGAAATTCAGCGTCTGACCCATTCCCATGAAGATGATGAAAGACAGAAACATCGATAGCGGAATGGCCGTACCGACCAAGAGAGCCGTTCGGACGCCCAGGAAGAAGAGCAGGACCGCCACGACGAAGACGAGACCACTGATGATGTTGTTTTCGAGGTCCTTGACGAGGCTCTCGACCCGTTCGGACTGGTCGCCGGTGATCAGAAGTTGAGTGCCAGCGGGGAACCGGTGCTTTTCGAGAAGCTTGTCTACTCGGTTTGCGATCTCGAGAATGTTCTCTCCACTCCGCTTCTTGACGTTGAGAGATATGACTTGCGTGAAGGACTCGTCGCCGACGACTTCGAGGTCACCGTTGTCGAGTTCCCGACGAAGCACTCGCAAGCGGGCGTAGCTCTTTACATCCTCGAATCCGAAGCGAACCTCGGCGACGTCGCGCACGAAAACCGAGCGACCGTCGTAGTCTTCGACTACCAGGTCACGGATCTCCCTTGGATCGTCGAACTGACCATCGACCCGAATCAGATAGCTGAACCGCTCGACGTCGATGCTGCCGCCCGGAAGATTCGTATTCTCGTCTCGGACCGTGTCGACGACATCCTCGAACGATAACCCGTATCCCTGGAGGGCCCGCAAATCGACATCGACCTGAACTTCACGGGTTCGGCCACCGATCAAGTCCACCTCGAGCACACCGGGTATGGACTCCAAGGCATCCTGAAGGTCTTCCGCCACCTCCTTGAGCTGCGACAGTGGGTACTCCGCCGCGAGGTTGATGCTCATGATGGGGAACTCGGAGAGGTCGATCTCGCTGATGATGGGCTCTTCCACGTCGGTTGGAAGGTCGGGTTTGGCGAGGTCGACTTTGTCTCGGATTTTTTGGTTGGCTTCGTCGAGATCAACGTCCGGCGTGAACTCCACGACGATGGTCGAGGCGCCTTCCACCGATGATGAGCGGATCTCATCGATGCCGTTGACGGACTGAAGCTCCTGCTCGACCACCTGGGTGATCAGGTTCTCGATGTCGCTGGGACTCGCGCCGGGATACAGCGTGGTCACCACGATGGTGGGGATCTCGATGGATGGGTTCGACTCCTTCGGCAGGGTCAAATAGGCGTACAGTCCTCCGAGTGTAATGAGGAGGGTGAGCACGACCACCGTCGTCCGATAGCTGACGGCGACGTCGACCAGCTTCACGGAGCGGCCTCACGTACCACCTCGACCACGTCCCCCGTGGCGAGACTCGTGTGCCCCACCACCACGACACGGTCACCCGCCTCGAGACCGCTTTCGATCACGACTCGTCCCCCGGTTCGTGCTCCCACCTCTACGCGACGACGCTGAGCCAGGAAACCGACGTCGCCCTCCTTCACCACGAACAGGCTCTGCCCCTCATTGTCGGAGAGTACGGCGGTCTGCGGTACCGACAGCGCATCTTGGATCACCGACCGGTCGATGGTCAGGCGGGCCACCATCTCCGGCTTCAGTTCTCCGTCCGGATTGTCCAGCTCGGTCTCCACCGCAAAGGTTCGGCTCTGCGGATCGATCACCCGACTGACGAAGGTCAGCTTGCTGGTTCTCGCGGGCAAGCCATAGGCGTTGAACTCGACCTGGGCCACACTGCCGACTTCGATGTCTCGGGCGTAGCGCTCCGGCACCGCGCCTCGCACCTTTACGGTGGACACATCGACGACCCGCGCCATCGGAACCCCAGCCGTCACCTGCTCCCCGACGTCGACGAACGTTTCTTCCACCCGCCCCCGAATCGGGGAGTCGACCCTGGTCAACTCGAGCTGTTCTTTGGCCTGTTCGAAGCGGGCCCGGGCCTGCGCGACTTGAGCTTCGGCTTGAGCCCTGCTGGCTCGCAGATCTTCCATCTCGAGGTCGCTGATCACCTTGCGCTCGAACAGAGGCTGCTGACGGGAAAAGCGCGCTTGCGCGATGTCCAGCACCGCTTCCGAAACCTCGAGATTGGCGCGAGCCTCAGACAGCTCCGCCCGAGCCAGGGCCGGATCCAGCTGCACAACGACCTGACCGCGCTGCACCTCGGTGCCTCGGCTGGTTACCGCGGTCACGGTGCCGCCGATCCGCGCGCTCAGGAGCACGTCTTCGTCGGTGATGACGGTGGCATTGACGTTGATCTCCTCGACGAAGCGCTCCGGCACCACGACCTCGGTCTGGACCTGAAGACCCGAACTGGCCCTCTTCTCCGCGCCGTCCGCCGCTTGATCTTTGCTGGACGCGCTCCGGTCGAAGCTGCACGCACCCACCATCAGACCCACCAGCCCGACCAAGAAGAACGTGGCTGAAGCGGGGCTCATGAAGGGCAAAACGCGGTGATTGGGCCCCTCATTCCTCCGGATCTTTCTCACCTCCACCACCATCCTCAATCTTTACGCTCAGCGGACCTGGAAGAGGAGGCCGGCCGATGGCTACAAGGTACTGCACCCTTGCTACACGATAGTCACGGAGCGCGTTCAAATAGTTGAGGCGACTGTCGTCGAGCTGCTCGTTGGCATCACGAAGCTCGACCTGCGAGGATACCCCCTCTTGCACGCGAATCCGGGCTTGCTCGTAGTTCGTTTTCGCACGCTCCACGTTTCGGTTCTGGCTTCGAATCTGCTGCGCCGAGGTCCGAAGATTGCGGATCTGGGAGGCCACCTCCTGCTCGATCTGAGCCCGAAGGAGGTCTCGGGCGTACCGACTGCGGCGAGCCTGCAATCTACGTTGCGCAACCCGTGCGCTGGTCTGAAACCCGTTGAAGACGTTCCAGCTGAGGACCACGGCCCCGGTGACGTTCGGTCCCCAGAAGCTGTTGGAAAAGAACGCGGGTGTGTCCGCCTGCGACAAGACGATGAATTCGGACGGCGGGATGGCTTCGTCCGGACCGGGCTCTGGATCGAAGGTCAGCACGGGATCGGGTTGGCGGTCGTCTGGAACCTGGCCGATGGCCTGGAACTGAAACACCAGCTCCAGGGTAGGAAGGTAGTCTGAGAACGCGATCCGCTCCTCCACTTCGTCCAGCTTGATCTGCAGTTCGGCCTGCTCGAGGTCCGGGCGATTCTCCATCGCCGTCCCCATGGCCTCGTTCATCGATGGCGGTGTTTCGATGTCGGGCTCGTCCAAGAGCTCGTCCGTCAGCTCGAGTGTCAACGCCACTGGCACACCGAGCAGGACCTTCAGCTGGTCCTCCGATGTCTCTGCATCATTCTCGGCTTGCAGTCGCTCCGTCTCGGTGTTGGCCAGCTGGACCTCGGCCGTGAGCAGAGAAAAGCGGGGCTGAACCCCTTGCTCGACCCGCTCGCGCGCATCCCGGACCTCTGCCTCCGAACGGGCCTCGCTTCGGCGGAGAACTTCGGCTCGAAGATCCGCCAGCAGCACGTCGTAGTAAGCCGTCGACACATCCTGCACCACGCGCCGGGCCTGGTCGCGGAAGCCGGCCCGCTGCTGCGCCTTCAGACTCTTCGCGCCATCGATGGCCGCAAACGCTTCCCAGTCGTAGAGGGTCTGGGTGATGGTGAGACCCACCAGGAATCGATTCTCCACGAAGAACGGGTTGTCACTGGCGTTTGCGGCCAACACGTCGGCAACCTGGGCAAACTCCGAGAAGGGTATGGGGTCGAGACCGGCTTCCTCTCGCGCCTCGTTTTCGAGCAAGAACTCGGTGGTCAGCGAACCTCCGCCCAGCGTGGCAGCACTGGAGCCCGCGAAGGGATTGAGCTGGCTGAACTGACGCGTGTAGCTCGCGTCGACGTCGAAGCGCGGATAGATCTCCCCGTAGGCCTCTCGCACCTGCTGGTTCGCGCTCAGCACATCGAGCCGGCTCTGGTTCAGCACGTAGCTCCGCACCAACGCGATCTCGAGGGCCTGTCGAAGGCTGACCTCCAGGGCCTTGGAGGCCTCGAAGGCTGCGCGCACATCCTCGACCGGGTCGATGGGTTCGAGTTCGGCAGCCGGCCCGAGGTCCGGGGGCGCTTCGTCTTGGCCGACGGCTCGGCCGGCCCCGGCCCCCACGCCCAGGGCCAAGATCAATCCGATCCCCAGGACTCGGGCGCCTGGCCCATCGATCAGCGACAATTCATCGTTCTTCATGGCGTCGAGGGACGATCCCTTCGCGGCTCCATAGACTTGCGGCACGGGAGGTCAAGCGAAGGTCACAGGACCGACCGAGGGGTCGCTCGCCGCGGACGTCTCCTGACGTCTTCCGCCCCCGTTTCGCAGGTCCTCAGAGAAGGCTCTGCCGGATCCTGGAGTTGCCAAATCACTGAACATCTTTTCACATGTACCTCATGGCTCGACCGGCGTTTCAACCACGAAATCGATTCGCGAGTGAGCACGTCGAGCTCGACGAGCCCGGGTCGTGCGGACCGGTGGAGGTCTTGGAAGACCGAAGTCGCAGCATCCTGTCCAGGAACGACAGCCCCGACGTGGGCTTCGACTGGTCCGTCAATCCTTATCGAGGGTGCGCCCATGCGTGTGCCTACTGCTACGCCCGTCCGAGCCACGAGTATCTGGGATTCAGTGCGGGCACGGACTTCGAGCGAAAGCTGCTGGTGAAACCGGATGCTCCGCGGCTTCTTCGGGAGGCTTTCGAGCACCCGAGCTGGAATCGGGAACTGGTCCTCTTCTCCGGGGTCACCGACTGTTACCAGCCGCTGGAGTCCCAATACCGCCTGACCCGCGCTTGCTTGGAGGTGTGCGTTGCGAACCAAAACCCGGTCGCCATCGTCACCAAATCACCCCTCGTGACCCGCGACGTGGATGTCCTGTCGGAGCTGAGCAACCGCGCGTCGGTCACCATCAGCATCTCGATTCCCGTGCATGCACAAGACCCAGCACACGCCGTGGAACCTCGAGTCGCGACGCCCCAACGGAGGTTGAAGGCCATCGAGACCCTCGCTTCGGCCGGACTCTCGGTATGCTTGAACGTGGCACCGGTGATCCCGGGTCTGACCGAACGCGACCTCGACACGCTGCTTCGGAGAGCCTCCGAGGCCGGCGCCACGTCGGCCTGGTACACCTTCCTCCGTTTGCCTGGAGCCGTACGACCCGTATTCGAACACGCGATCCGAGGGAGGCTCCCCCTCGCGGCGAACAAGATCCTCGGCCGCGTCAAGGACGTCCGGCGAGGACGACTCAACGACAGTCGCTTTCATACCCGGATGACGGGCGAGGGACCGTACGCGGAAGCGTTTCAAACCCTCTTCCGAGGGCTGACCCGGAAGTACGGCCTCATCGCGCAGACCGCAAACCGGCGAAAGGCAGTTGAAGAGAATCCCATTCCCGCGGGGGCCCAAGGCCCGCAAGCCGAAGGCGCGCAGGCCGCAAAGCGGCCGAAGATGGGTCGCGGGAATTCCATTCCCGCGGGGTCCCGAGGCCCGCAAGCCGAAGGCGCGCAGCGCCCAAAGGGCGCGAAGAGGGGTCGCGGGAATTCCATTCCCGCGGGGGCCCAAGGCCCGCAAGCCGAAGGCGCGCAGGCCGCAAAGCGGCCGAAGATGGGTCGCGGGAATTCCATTCCCGCGGGGTCCCAGAGCCCGCAACTCAAGTTGTTTTAGCGTTTCCCTTCGGCCGATCATTGCGGCTCGGGCCCAAGGATTTCCGGTTGCCCAGATACGGTCGAAGCGCCTCGGGCACCTCCACTGTTCCGTCTGCACGCTGATACTGCTCGATGACCGCAATGGCGCAACGCCCGATGGCCACTCCTGAGCCATTGAGTGTATGGACTAGCTTGGGCTTGCCCTTAGGCCCTTCCCGAAAGCGGATCTTTCCTCGCCTCGCTTGATAGTCCGTCACGTTGGAGCAACTCGATATCTCACGATATTCGCTCTGGCCCGGAAGCCACACTTCGAGATCGTAGCACTTGGCGGCGTTTGCGCTCATGTCTCCAGCGCACAAGAGACTCACGCGGTGGTGCAGTCCGAGGCGCTCGAGCACCGCGGCTGCGTGGGACACCAACTGCTCGAGCTCATCAAAGCTTCGCTCCGGTTGGGCGAATCGCACCAACTCCACCTTGTGGAACTGATGCTGCCGAAGCATGCCCCGGGTGTCTCGGCCAGCCGAGCCGGCTTCCTTTCGAAAGCAGGGCGTATGAGCGCAAAACGCCAAGGGGAGCTCGGCCTCGACGATGCTGTCCGCGAAGAGATTCGTGAGTGGAACTTCGGCCGTCGGAATGAGCCAGTAGTCCGTGGATTCATTGAATGGAACCTTGAACTGATCCGCTTCGAACTTCGGAAGCTGACCCGTGGTGGTGAGTGCATCGGTATTGACGAGATACGGCACGGACACCTCACGATAACCGTGTTCGTGGGTGTGAAGGTCCAACATGAAATTTGCCAAGGCACGCTCCAGCCGTGCGACGTCATCGTAGGAGACCGAAAAGCGTGCTCCGGACATCTTGGCCGCGCGTTCGAAGTCGATTTGTCGCCACCCCTGTTCCGCGATGGTGACGTGGTCGAGGGGCTCGAAGTCGAAGCGAGGGACCTGACCCCAAGTTCGTACCACCACGTTGTCCGACTCGTCCTCACCATCGGGTACCGAATCGTGGGGCACGTTGGGGATGTCGAGCATCAGTCCGTGAAGCTCGGTTTCAATTCGAGTCGCCCCGTCTTCGTTTTCCTTGATCGCGTCCGAAAGCGCCTTCTGCGCTGCCCGAGCCTTCGCCTTCTCCTCATCGGTTCCCGACTTGAAGATTTTCGACAACGTCTTGTTCTGCTGGTTCTTCTCGGTCTGGAGTTCCTGGGTTTTGGTCAACGCTTGCGCGCGCTTCGCCACCAACGCGGCGACCTCATCGAGGACATGGGTGTCGAAGGTCGGACGCCGACCCAGCTTCTGCCGAAAGGTATCCAAGTCCCCACCGACTTCTCGGAAATCCAGCATGCAGCCGATCTGCACGAGGCAGTGGAGACGGCCAAGGGAAAAGGCAGCGGTTTCAAATCAGTCGAGGCAGCACTACACTATGTTCATGCCGACATCGTGGTTTCGGGGCCGGTGGGTCATGCTTTCCGCCCTCGGCCTTCTCAGCGGGTGTCAAGATTACCTGTTCAGCCAAGTGTGCCCGGCGGGGGTGCGGGAAGTGACTCTGACCGAGACCGAGCTTCAGGTCACGCCGGCCGACATCCTCTTCGTCGTCGACAACTCGGGGTCGATGGCCGAGGAACAAGCAAACCTCGCACGCAACTTCTTTGCCTTCATCGACGAACTCACCGAAGAGGGCGGAGACTACCGAATCGGCGTGGTGACGACCGACCAAGGTCCACGGCAGAACGGGTCTGGAGGCAATTTCTGCTCCACGCCGGGCAACATTACCGAGTGCACCGGTCTTTCGTTTCAAGAGCACTTGACCGATTTTCCGTTCGCCAACCAGGGCACCAACCCGGATCAGTGCCAGACCACCTCCATCGACTTCGGATGCTTTCGCTCCGACGCAGTGGACGAAGGCGTCATCGTCATCGACGAGTCCACGACGACGCCCGTCGCGCGGCAGGAGGTGATCGCGCAGTTTTCTCGAAACGTGCAGGTGGGCACCTGTGGGTCGGGCGTCGAGCGGGGGCTCGAAGCCATGACCTCGGCTTTGGCTCAAACCAACGGCTGCAACACGGGTTTCCTCAGGGACGAGGCCAACCTGGTGGTGGTCATCGTATCCGACGAACCCGACTCGAGCTTCGGCTCGCTGGACGGGGACTTCGAGCCCTACATTGAAGCGCTCGAAGTGGCCAAGAACGGTGACCTCAGTCGGGTTCGGGTCGCGGTGATCGTCGGAAGCGTGGACGGCGAAGCATCGACGTGCCGGGTCGATACCAGCGGCGGCGCCACCGACGTGTGCGGGGACCTGGTGTGCGACGACCCGCCAGAGCTCGGCAACCTCAACCGATGCGATCAAGCCTCCGACTGTGAGGCGGACGAGATCTGCTTCACGTTCGGTACCAATCGGTGTGTGAACCCTCAGGCCGTGCCGCTGGCCCGAGCCGTCCTCCGAGGGGACGATGATCCGTTGATCTGCGGGGATTGCACCTCGTACCCCACGGAGGATTGCTGCAGCTCCCGACCGGGCTTCGGCTACGTGTCATTCGCCGAAACCCTCGGAGCACGGATCACCGGGTCGACCCAAAGCCGTATCGACTGTAGGGTGGGAGCCGGCTCGGCGAGTGTCTGTCTGGTCGATTCCATTTGTCAGGAGGAGTTCAGCGCCACGCTCGGCACCATCGCGCGAGAGCTGGTCCGGTCGTCGGCGACCGTCCTCAATCCGCCGGCGGTCAACGTGAACGGGGTCGTGGCCCGTTTTGTTTCCGAGGGACCCGGCGGAGAGCCTCAGATTCGACCGTTGGGACCCGACGACTTCGACGTGTCCCCCGACGGAACCACGTTGACCCTCAGTGCCACCAGCACCAACGCCGTCCGGCAGATCGGTGAGTCCCTCGAAGTGTTCTACGTGACCGAAGATGTGGTTGAGCGAGAGCTGGTCGGAGCCTGCGCCGTCTCAGACGACGGCGAAGACGTCACAGCTCAATGACGCTCCGGCTCCGGACCGGGTTTTGACGGACCGCCGCCACCAGGAGCCACACCAGAATCAAGATTTGCAAGGCGACGAGGGCCTGCATGACGAACACCGCCCAGCTGTATTCGGACCAGCTCGGGTCGGAGGGCGGGAGCGCCTCGATCGGCCAGCCCAGGGACGCACGGACCCGCTCTAGATAGGGTCGGCCCACCCACCGGGAAACCAAGAGCAAGGCCCCCAGGATCAGGCACGCGGCGGCTCGACCGCGACGGGCGGTGTCCCGAGAACGCCACCCGAAGATCAGGGTGAGCAACAAGACGGGGACCACGACCAGGCTGAACCGCTCCACGGTGGCCAAGCCCTCCAGAATCACCGCTTGGGCGGTGTGGGCACTCCCCACCAGGTCTTCCAGCCGTCCGGTCATGGCCGTGAGGAGCAGCAAGGCCCCCAACCACGCCGACAGCCCCAAGACGTGGACCACTCGAAACCACGTCGCCGTGCCCCGCATCGGCCCCACCGTATCGATGTTGGGGATGGCAGCCAATTTCCATGGACCCGTGCTAGGCTCATGCTTGACATGGCCAAGATCGACGACGCCGAGCTCTCCGGGATTCCGGGGGGAGGCGCCGGCCACCATCAGCCAGGATCCCTCACCCGCGAACTGGAACGGGTCGAGGCGACCAACCTGGCCTTCTACGAAGCGTTCACCGCCCAGGACCTGGAACGCATGAGCCGCCTCTGGGCCCAAACACCCCACGTGCGGTGTGTTCATCCCGGTTGGGAACTGGTGACCGGCTTTGGCGAGGTACGCCAGTCCTGGTCCGATATCTTTGCTTCCATCGAAGATATCGAGATTACGCTGAACGACGTGCAGCTCGAGATCCTCGGCAGCGTGGCTTGGGTAAACCTGGTTGTGGATATGGCCATCACCACCGACGATGGCGACCAGTTCGAAGCCTCGGTGGTGACCACCAATATCTTCGAAGCCACCGACGGAGAATGGCGGATGGTTTTGCACCACAGCTCGAACTTCGTCGAGGACGACGGTGACTCGGACGACGGGGATGGAGAGGAAGACACCCGTGTCCTGGGCTTCTTCCCTCCGCGCTCCGGAAGCGGCCCCCAGTCGCCGAACTGACCGCGGCCGGACCGCTTCTCTTGGGTCCAGCGCCCGCAGCCCGGATGCGTCGTATCCCGCCGCTTTGGCTGGGGCTCGTGTTCGCATGCTCTTGCCAGTCCGCCGAACCCTGCGGTGGGTGCCCAAACTCTCATCTTTGCGTGGATGGTGCGCCTCCGACGTGCCGACCTCGCTGCGCAGAGCATCCGTGTTCGGGTCGCTGCGTGGCCACCGAAGATGGTGACGAAGTGTGTGTGCCTCCCGCCCCACCCTGCCCAGACTGTCCACCCGGGACCGCCTGCCAGGCAGGGTCATGTCGCGCAGTGGGTCGACGCGGTCTCCACGCCGCCTGCGATGCACGCCACCGATGCAGATCGGGCATGGTCTGCACCGGCGAGGATGGCCGAGGCCGGTGTCGAGCGCTTTGCGCTTCCGACGAAGACTGTCTCCCCCCGGAGCGCTGCGTGGGCAGGCTCAGCTCCGGTGAATCCGTCTGCCTGCCGTGACCGTGGGTGACCTTGGCCGGCCGTCGAGACGCCATGAGGGCCGGTGTCGCTACAGCCGAGGGCCCGGACCGCCGCCAAAGCGCGCCGCCAAAGCGATGCTCGATGGGACCGTCTTCACCCGAAGCCCCGGTTCGAGACGGGGCAGATCAACCGCTAGCCGCCCTTCTTGGACGACTTCTTGGGCATGGGGGTCACGTTGCTGGGAGGGGTGCTGGCGGGGTCGCCGGAAGAAGCGCCTTCCGGCCCGGAGGCGGATACTGCGAGACCGAAGTGAGTTCGCACCTTGTGCTCGATCTGTTGGGAAACTTCCGGATGCTCTTCCAGGTAGGTCCGTGCGTTCTCGCGGCCTTGGCCGATCCGCTCACCTTGAAACGAGTACCAAGCCCCCGCTTTGTCGATGAGCCCCAGATCCGTGGCAAGATCCACCAACTCACCCGACTTCGAGATGCCTTGGCCGTAGAGGATATCGAATTCCACCTCTCGAAACGGAGGCGCGAGCTTGTTCTTCACCACCCGCACGCGGGTCCGATTTCCGACGTTCTCGTCCCCTCGCTTGATGGAACCGATGCGCCGGATATCGAGTCGCTGCGAGGCGTAGAACTTGAGCGCATTGCCTCCGGTGGTGGTCTCGGGAGAACCGAACATGACGCCGATCTTCATGCGGATTTGGTTGATGAAGACGACGCTGGTCTTGGATTTGGAGATGGTGCCGGTCAGCTTGCGTAAAGCTTGACTCATCAGGCGGGCTTGAAGCCCCACGTGAGTGTCGCCCATCTCGCCCTCGATCTCGGCCTTCGGAACCAAAGCAGCAACCGAGTCGATCACCACCACGTCCACCGCGTTCGAGCGGACCAGCATGTCCGTGATTTCGAGCGCCTGCTCGCCCGTGTCCGGCTGCGCGATGAGCAGATCGGCCGTGTTCACCCCGAGCCTCTTGGCGTACCCGATGTCGAGGGCGTGCTCTGCATCCACGAACGCGCAAACACCGTTTTTCTTTTGGGCCTCCGCCACCACATGCAGGGTCAGCGTGGTCTTGCCCGATGACTCGGGACCATACACCTCGATCACCCGACCTCGGGCGACTCCACCCACGCCCAAGGCGATGTCCAGGCCGAGAGAACCGGTGGAAATGGTTTCGATGTGGGCGATCTGCTGCCCGTCGCCCATCCGCATGATGGCTCCCTTACCGAACTGCTTTTCGATGGTGGCTAAAGTCAGTTCGATGACCTTGTCGCGGCCGTCCTCCGTGCTCTTCGCCATAGGCCCGAAACCTGACAGGTGTTCAGGTCTCGGTCAAGACACGACCCCATGATTTGGGCGATGCATGCCCCGAGACCCCAACATCCGGTATATCGTCAGAGATCTGGCCTCACCACCTGCCACATCCTACCGAGCACCGCTTGGATGGTCAGCCGACGAACCAGCTCCCGGTCGTGGCCCGGGAGGTTCAAGCGCTCCGTTCCCCCGGCGTCGTCGGGGCCTGCCCATGCGATCCACACCGTTCCCACCGGCTTGTCGGCCGTCCCGCCTCCCGGGCCCGCGATCCCGGTCGTCGATACGCCCCAGCTGACCCCCAGGCGATCCCGAACACCCCGGGCCATCTGCCGGGCCACGGGATCGCTGACCGCACCGGACTCCGCCAGCATCTCATCAGACACGCCGAGCAGCGCCGTCTTGACCCGATTGTCGTACGCGATGATCCCGCCGACGAAGAAGCGTGAAGAGCCCGGGATCGCGGTCAGCGCTTGGCCTACACCCCCGGCTGTACAGCTTTCAGCGGAGGCGAGGGTGCTGGAGCGTGCGACCAGCGCGTCTCCGAGCACCGCAGCCAGATCCGCCTCCTCTTCCGAGAAGACGTGAGGCTGCAGTGCCGTCCGTACCTCGTCTCGAACCTCGTCCAGTATCGAAATCTCGCGACAAGACAGCTTGACACGGTTCTCGAGGCCCACGTTGCGGAGACCTACCCGGACCTCGGACCCGGACGGATGCCCTTTCACCACCGCCTCCAGGCGACGACTGACCTCGCTCTCACGGAGCCCGAACACCCGAAAGGTTGAGCGATGGATTCGCCCGCCCACCGGCAGCCGGGGTCGTACTCCGGTGTCGAACACGTGCTTCATCTCGGTGGGCGGTCCCGGAAGGACCGCCACCGACGCGGCCTGCACCCGAACGATGCATCCCGGTGCCGCCCCGACCCGGTTCGGCAGAACTTGTGATCCGTCCGGAACGTCGGCCATCCGAGCTTGGTCGGGCGTCGGTTCGCGACCCCGCTCACGGGCACGGTCGACGATCCGCCGCCACGCGGTGGGGTCCCGAACCAGGTTCACGCCGGCCGCCTCGGCGATGGCGGCCATGGTGAGATCGTCGATGGTGGGTCCGAGTCCCCCCGTCGTGATCACCCAATCCGCGTCTTCTGCGGACCGACGTACGGCTTGGACGACGGTGTGGTGGTCATCGGGAACGGTCAGCCGACGCACCACCTGGATCCCGAGCCTCCCCAGCTGATCGAACAGATATGCGCCGTGGCTATCGTTCACGTCGCCCGACAGCACTTCGTCGCCGATGGCGATCAGGATGGCGCGCACCTCGGTCACTCCTCGACTCTCCCGGGTGACGTCTGGATCGCCGCGCCGGACGCAGAACGCGGCTCGGAGCCCGAGACGGTGGTCAGCACGGCGACCTTTCGGGACCGGGGCGCCCGCTTGACCGTCAGCTCCAGGCGAAGGGCCATACTGCGACCCATGGGACCGGCGCGCGCGACCAGCTCGAGCGGGCCGCGGCCTCGGGTGTATCGAGCGCCCTTTCCCGAGCGGTGCATCTCCAGACGACGGTCCACGTCTCGCGCGATCCCAGCATAGAAGCTGCCGTCACCGCAGCGAAGCAAGTAGACGTGCCAGTCCTCATCCATCCTGCGAGGCAAGATTATCGAACCGGGTGTACTCGTGAAAGAACTTGCATCGCACCGTTCCGACCGGGCCATTTCGCTGTTTGCCAATGATGATTTCCGCAACGCCTTTATCGTCGGTGTCCTTGTTATACACTTCGTCTCGGTAGACGAACATGATGACATCGGCATCTTGCTCGATGGCTCCGGATTCCCTGAGATCCGCGAGCCCCGGGCGCTTGTCGGTTCGACTCTCGACGCCGCGGTTCAGCTGCGACAATGCTACCACCGGTAAGTTGAGTTCCTTGGCCAGGGCCTTCAGGCTTCGCGAGATTTCCGAGATCTCTTGTTCGCGGCTCTGCGCGTTGGACGAGCCCCGCATCAGCTGAAGATAGTCCACCACCACCAGGCGGAGGTCGGACTCAGCCGCAAGTCTTCGACACTTGGCCCGAAGCTCCAGGGACGAAAGGGATCCGGTGTCGTCGATGTAGATCGGAGCTTCGCTGATGCGTCCCGCCGCCCGGGCCAGCTTGGGCCAGTCGTCCTCGGTGAGAAATCCTCCACGTAGCCGGGAGGAATCGATGCGGCCGTCGCTGCATAGCATACGGGTGACCAAGCTCTCCTTCGACATCTCGAGGGAGAAGATGGCCACGGTGTGGCCCTCTTGAATCGCCGCATGCAAGCCGATGCCCACGCTGAAGGCGGTCTTGCCCATCGACGGCCTGCCTGCCACGATGACCAGGTCGGAAGGTTGAAGGCCGGCCGTCTTGAGGTCCAATCCATGAAGCCCGGTCGAAACCCCGGTGATGGGCTTCTTGTCAGCGGCCAGTTTCTCGATTCTCTGAAAGACGCTGGTCACCACGTCGGAGATTCGGATCACTCCGCGGTAGGACCTGGACTTCGCGATCTCGAAGATGGCTCGTTCGGCTGCATCGACCGACTCTTCTGGCGAGACTGCTTCGAACGCCTCGGACGCAATCTCGGTTGCAGCCTGAATCAAGCGTCGAAGGAGTGACTTGTTTTTGACGATCTCCAGGTAGTACTTGATGTTGGCTGCGGTGGGCACGGCTTCGCCGAGCTCGATCACCGCTGGAACTCCGCCCGCTGCCTCGAGCTGATTCGTACCCCGAAGCTCGGCGGTCAGAGTGACCACATCAACCGGCTCACCGCGTCTCGCGAGTTCTTGCATGCCGGCGTACATCAACCGGTGCTGCGGGCGATAAAAGTCGTCCGGCTCCACCAGGTCCAACGCCACGTTGATGGCGTCGCTGTTGATGACCACGCTGCCCAGCACCGCGCGCTCGGCGTCTATATCATGCGGTGGGGTGCGGACCGTCCGGCGCGGTCCTCCCGCGACCGACTCGGAGGTGTGCATCCTGGAGGCTAGCTCTCGGAGGAACCCGATTCGGCGTCTTCGCCGTCAGCCGAGTCCGCTTCGGCAGACTTGGATGATTCAGCCCGACTCGCTCGGTCCGCTTCCGCCGCTTTTTCCGCCGCTTTTTCCGCCGCCGCTTTCGCTGCCGCTTCCTGGGCAGCGATGGCCTCCTCGATGCGCTTCTTCTCCGTCTCGACGTCTTCGGTTCCTTCCGGCATCACCCAGAACGGAAGTTTGGCCTCGATGCCACCATCCAGACGGATGCGGGCCACGAACTTCCCGACCGCGCGCACCGGTCCCGGAAGGACGACGCGACGATGGTCTACCTTTACCCCCGAATCGGAAAGCACCCGCGCGATGTCCCGATTGGTGATGGACCCGAACAGGCGGGGGAGATGCTCGACGATGGGCTCCCCGTCATCGCCCAACGGAGGCGGCGCCACCTTTGCCTGCATGCTCACCGACAGCGCCTCGATCTGTGTCTTCGATTCCGAAGCCTCGGCGGTGGCTTGCGCCCGACGGTGATCCGCGATCCGCCTCTGGTGCTCCAGTTCCCGGATCGAGCGGACCGAGGCGAAGACCGCCTTGCCCTGTGGAATCAGAAAGTTCCGAGCGTAGCCGTCTTTGACCTGAACCAGATCGCCGACCACACCGAGATGGGGTACGTCTTCCTGCAAGATGATCTTCATCATGGCTTTTGACCTCTACTCGCGCCCGCCGTCCGCGTCCGAACCTCGTTCGCGGGCGTCCTCGTCCTGCGCCGACCGCGATTCTGCCTCCTGCGCCGACCGCGATTCTGCCTCGGTCGCCGCCTCTTGCTGACGACGCTGTTCCTCGGCCCGACGGGCGGCCTGCTCCCGCATCATCTTTTCGACATCGGCCCTCTTGGCATCCAGGTCATCGACCGCTCCAAAGCGATTGGTCGTGAACCTCGTCACCACATCCGAGTTTCGAAGGGAGCGTTCGACCTCGAACACCGTCGCGGAGGGAGCTGCATAGTGGACGACCAAATAGACGGCGCGCCCCACCTTGTTCACGTCGTAAGCCAGCTTCCGCTTTCCCCAAGAGTCTTCTCGAAGGACCGTGCCGCCCCCTTTTTCGATCGCCTCGCGAACCCGCGCGAACAGGGCCTGAACCCCGTCTTCGGCCAACTCCGCCCCGGCCATGAAAACCGTCTCATACTCTCGAAGCAGCATCTGGCGAGGCTGCTGTTCCTGTTCTTGCATCTGGCTCATCGCACACTTCTCTTGGCGGGGCCGCCCGCCGGTTCTTCCCCGGAGCGTTCTTCATTCCGGTTGAATCGATTCATCGCTCGGCCGATCCCCTCGCTCACGATCTGTTTCACGGCCTCGGCAGCGTCTTCCACCGCTTGCGCCGCCAGCTCTGCATCCTCTCCCGAGAATCGACCCAGCACGTAGTCGGTTGCCTCCCACCGAGGTGGAGGTCGACCGATGCCCAGCCGAACCCGAAGAAAATCGGAGGCCGGAAGATGTTGAATGAGGCTTCGGAGGCCGTTGTGTCCACCATGACCGCCGCCTTTTTTGAGTTTGACCCGACCGACATCGAGGTCCAGGTCGTCGTGAACGACCACCACCTGATTCACCGGCACCTTGAAGAAGCCCACGGCCGGTCCCACCGACTCGCCGGACAGGTTCATGAAGGTTTCGGGTTTCATCAAGAACACGTCCTGGGTCCCGATCCGGACCCGAGCCACCCTAGCCTTGAACTTCTTTTCAAAAGAGTGAGCTCCAGCCGCTTCAGCTAACCGGTCTACCACCCAGAAGCCCACGTTGTGCCGCGTGTCGGCGTACCGATCGCCGGGGTTTCCCAATCCGACGACCAAGAACATCACTCAATCCACCGGCGACCGCGTTTTCACGCTCGGAACGACCGAACCGCCGAACGGTCGAAGATGCACGACCGAACGGACCGAACGGTCCCCACGCTACTTCTTCGGTTCGCCACCCTCGGTCGCCGCAATCTGGCGGCTCCGGCGCGACTCCTTCACCGTCACCACCGCCAGTCGCGGGTTTTCGACGCTCTCCACATTCTCAGGGAGGGCGACGTCACCCACGCGAATGGTGGCGCCCAACCCCATCGGGCTCACGTCAAGAACGACTTGTTTCGGGATGTTCATCGGGCTGCAGCGCACCGTCAGGGTCCGCTTGGCCAAGCTGAGATCACCGCCGGCGATCACGCCGACCGCACGACCGGTGAGCCGGACGGGAATGTCCACCAAGACACGGTCACTTTCCCGTACTTCATGGAGGTCGACGTGACGCAGGTCGCGGCGAACCGGGTCGAACTGCATGTCCTTCACCAAGCAAGTGGGCTCCCGGTCCAGCCCCTTGAGCTTGAACAAGGTATTTCGGCCCATGCCCGAGGTCCGCAGATGCTTCAGAAAGTTCTTCGGGTCCAACTCGAGGGCAACCGGCGCTTCCTTGTGCCCGTAGACCACGGCCGGGACTTGTCCTCGAGCTCGAAGTCGGCGGGCCGGCCCTTTGCCCATCTGGTCGCGGCGAGATACCTCGATTTCGCTCAGGTTCATGGATGCCTCGTATCCCCTCCGGCCCCGGCCGTAGAGGGAGGCGAGGGGTTAGCACACGCAGGAAGGGCCGTCAACGCGCACGCGGCGTTCGCATCCCCCTCCTCCGGACCACGATCAGCGTTTACACGAAGAGCGAGGACACGGAGTCGCCATGGTGAATCCGTCGGATCGCTTCGGCGATCAGGGATGCGACCGAGATGCGGACAATCTTCGAGCTCTCCGATATGGCCGCCCGACCGTTGATGGTGTCCGTCACCACCACCCGATCGATATGGGAGGCCTCGATCCGCTCCAGGGCCGGGCCGCTGAATACGGCGTGGGTCGCATACGCGAAGATCTTCTTGGCGCCGCGCTCCTTGAGCGCAGCCGCTGCAGCGGAGAGGGTGCCGGCGGTGTCGATCATGTCGTCGATGATGATCACGTCTTTGTCCTTCACCTCTCCGATCACGTGCATCACCCGGGCTTCGTTGGGCTGGGGCCGGCGCTTGTCGATCATGCCGATCTGGCAATTGAGCCGTTTCGCGTAGGCTCGAGCTCGTTCCACGCCGCCGGCGTCGGGGCTGACCATCACCGCCGAGGCATCGAAGTTCTGCCGCATGTGGTCGAGCAGCACCGGCATCGCATAGAGGTGGTCGAAGGGTACGTTGAAGAAGCCTTGGATCTGTCCCGCGTGCATGTCGATGGACAGCACCCGGGTCGCACCGGCGGTCGCGATGAGGTCCGCCACCAACTTGGCGCTGATGGGCGTTCGCGGCGCCACTTTGCGGTCCTGTCGAGCGTAGCCATAATACGGAATGACCGCTGTGATGTGCTCGGCTGAAGCGCGTCGAAGCGCGTCGATCATCACCAAGAGCTCCATGAGGTTCTCGTTGGCGGGACTGGAGGTGGACTGAATCAGGAACACGTCGGATGCCCGAACGTTCTCGCCGATGGTCACGTTGATCTCGCCGTCGGAGAACCGACAGACATTGGCCCGACCCAAGGGTACGTCCAGTTTGCGGACCACGTCCTGGGCCAGGTTCGGATTGCTGTTGCCGGTGAAGATTTTCAGTACGTTGCCAACCAACTCAGATGCCTTTGTGTGTAAGTGCTTCGTGCGCCGTCGAACCCTCTTCCCCTGCCGGGCCTGGCCACCGTTCCTGGACCCTCCGGGAACGACATGCCGGGTGGATTGGGCAGATATAGGGCTTTCGACAGGGCTTCCTTTGGGGTGGCAGGGATCGAACCTGCGAATGTCGGTACCAAAAACCGATGCCTTACCACTTGGCGACACCCCACTCGAGGGCCTCGATAGAAGAGATTCACAGGGTCCCTGTCAATGTGTAGCGTGCCCCGGCGTCTCCCGCTGCCTGTTCCCATGAAACGATGGCTGGTCCCGACCCTCCTGCTGGCGCTGGCGGCATGTCCGAGCCCCAGCACCGCGCCTTCGGAGACCGTGTCCCTTCAACAGGATCCGCCCGGGCCCGCTTTGGAGGCCTTCTTCACGGATCTTCGATATCAGCGGATCGACGAAGCATGGAACGCTCTGTCCGAGGCGTCTCGCGATTGGCTCGAAACGCGGCATCGCGCTCTTCGCCACGCCCAGACCGGGACCGTCTCTTCCTCCGACATGCCGGACGACCTGGATCGGTCGAAGCTCCTTTATCGAACCCTCGATCTCCGGATTCTGGCGCCGCCCGAAAACATCGTGGTGGTCTCTCCTCCTGGCACTCGGGTCACACTGCGGGTCTCTTCGAAGGGAGGGGCGTCGGCGGAATTCGTAATGGTTCGAGAGGACTCACGCTGGAAGGTGGACCTGCTTCGCACCCTGAAGCTCGAATAGCAGGCCTGGATGGGAATCCCACTCCCGAAGCAAGCCATTGGCGCGCAGGCCGCACAGCGGCCGAAGGCGGGTGGCCGGAATCCCATTCCGGCCGGGACCCGAAGGCCGGAATCCCATTCCGGCCGGGACCCGAGGCAAGCCGAAGGCGCGCAGGCCGCACAGCGGCCGAAGGCGGGTGGCCGGAATCCCATTCCGGCCGGGACCCGAGGTCCGCAGTCCTATTCCAGGCCGGGACCGGAAGCCCCCGAGACCGACTTCGCCACGTCCACGTAGATGGTCCGGAGCTCGTACAAGAGGGTGTTGATAAGCTCCTCCTCCTCGCGGCTCAGGTTTCCCTTCGTCTTCTGTTGAAGCATGGCCAGAATGTCGATGTTCTGGGACGCCAGGCGCAGGTTGACCTGGGCGGGTACCCGACCGGGCTCGCCCGGCTCATGGCCCAGGTAGGCGAGCGCGGTGGTGGAGACGGACATGACCAGGTCCGCAAACCCGATGGTCCCGGTGGGCCCTCCGGCTGGGGGAGGACCCGACGGCGCCGTGCGGGGAGGTGGCTCCGTGGGCCGCCGAGAGGACGCGCGGCCGGACGGGACATCCGGTGCCGGGCGGCGCGGGGGGACATCCGGTGCCGGGCGGGAGGTTTCCTGGACCGGCGCTGCCTCGTCCTCGTCCGGATCCCGCGGTCGAACGTTGCCTTCGGCGTCGAACCGTCGACGATCTTTCACCCGGAAGGTTTTGGTCTCGGGCTCGTCGGACATGAGCTCGGCTCCTCTAAATCGTGGACCCGCCCTGGCCATCGGTCCCCGGAGGGACCATGCCGGGAGGGGGACCGAAACCATAGTTCGGCGGTCCTTGAGGCTCAGGCTCGCTGACGAATACGGGGGTGGGGGAAGGCACCGGCACCGGCTTCGGTTCCTCCGATGCAAACTGGGTTTCGTAGTTCAAGAACTCGGCCTCCCCTTCGAGATCAGGGAGCGCCGCCAAGGAGCGGTCGTACTCCTCCCGCGCAAGCAAACCCTTGGCGATGTAGCGATGAACGGTTCGAACATCGAGTTGACGCGGATCGGTCATTCTTGCAGGCACCTACGCACCCGATTGGGCTAAGTCAAGGAACTGCCGTGACGCCAAACGAGCCGGGCCGCATCGGCCACGATCTGAGAGCGCTGCTCGAGACCATCCGGACCGAGTCGGCCCCTTTGCAAGCCGTCCAAGCAGCGATGGGCAACGTGATCGTGGGTCAACAGCGCATGATTGACCGGATCTTGATCGGCCTTCTGACCGGGGGCCACATCCTTCTCGAGGGGGTCCCCGGCCTCGCCAAGACCCTCACGATCCGAACCTTGGCCCGTGCCCTCGACCTGGCGTTCGCGAGGGTGCAGTTCACGCCGGACCTTTTGCCGGCCGACCTCACCGGGACCTTGGTCTACGACCCACGGGATCGCAGCTTCGTCCCCCGCAAGGGTCCCATCTTCGCGAACTTGGTCTTGGCCGACGAGATAAACCGGGCTCCCGCCAAGGTGCAATCCGCATTGCTCGAGGCGATGCAGGAGCGTCAGGTCACCATCGGTGACGAGACCTACCCGCTACCGCGTCCCTTCTTCGTGATGGCCACCCAGAACCCGGTGGAACAGGAGGGCACCTATCCGTTGCCCGAGGCCCAACAAGACCGCTTCATGCTCCACATCGTGGTGACCTATCCGAGCCGATCCGAAGAACGCAGGATGCTGGACATGGGGGGGGCCGACGAAACCAGCGTGCCGTGCATCATCGACGCAGAGCAGCTGGGTCGGCTCACCGAGCTGACCCGACAGGTACATCTGGACGACAAGCTGAAGGACTATCTCGTGAACCTGGTGTGGGCGACCCGAGAGCCGAAAGAGATCGGACTGACTCAACTGGAAGCCCTGATTGAACTCGGAGCGAGTCCACGGGCCACCCTCGCCCTGGATGCAGCGGCCCGAGCCCACGCCTTGCTCAAGGGAAGGCCTGCGGTCTTCCCGGAGGACATCAAGGCGGTGGGGCCCGACGTCCTTCGACATCGAGTCAAGCTGTCCTTCGAGGCGGAAGCTGAAGGCGTCAAGGTCGACGATGTGGTCCGTCGTCTCTTTGATGCGGTGTCCATTCCTTGAATGGAGTCATGAGTAGCAGCCGAGAGATCCTGGCCTCGGTCCGGAGGATCGAGCTCGCCACACGACGTGCGGTACGGTCCCAGCTGGCGGGTCAGTATCATTCGGCCTTCAAGGGCCAAGGCATGGCATTCGCCGATGTCCGAAAGTACGTTCCGGGCGACGACGTCCGGCGGATCGACTGGAACGTCTCGGCACGAGACGCCTCGGGCGCCCTCTTCATCAAGACCTTCCTGGAGGAACGGGAGCTCACGGTCCTCTTGGTGGTGGACGGCTCCGGGTCCGCCACGTTCGGGACCCAACTCCGCACCAAGCGACGCGTGCTCGCCGAATTGGGGGCGCTCTTGGCGTTCTCGGCCCTTCAGAACAACGACCGGGTGGGCCTTCTCCGCTTCACGGACCGCGTCGAACAATTCGTACCACCGCGAAAAGGGCGCCAGCACGGCCTGCGGGTGATACGGGACATCGTCGAAGGGCCGTCGACGGGACGGGGTACGTCCATCAGAAGGGCCCTCGAGACCCTCAATCGAGGGGTTCGGAAGCGGGCCGTCGTGTTCATCCTCTCCGATTTTCAGGACGAGGGATTCGAGCCGGCGCTCCGAACCGCCGCCCGACGGCACGATCTGGTGGCGATTCGGGTCCAGGACCCGGCCGAACGGGCGCTGCCCCCCATGGGCCTCGTGGAGTGGGTCGACCTCGAGACCGGCGAGCGCATGTGGATGGACCTCGCGGACCGAAGAACTCGCTCCGCCTTCGAGGAGAAGCGACGGCAGGACGACGCGCGGTCCAGGAAGACGTTACACCAGCTCGGGATCGACACGGTCAACATTTCCACTGGTCAGGACCTGGTGCCACCCTTGGTCGCCTTTTTCGAGCGACGCCGGAGGCGGCTTCGATGAACCGTTGGTTCTGGATGTTGCTCCTTCTGAACCAGCCGCAAGCCTCGGAGGAGGCATCCATCGCGGTCTCCACGGACCTGGAGCCGGAGGAGGGGCGTGGCCTGCGAGTGGGAAGTCCCTTCCGCGTGGTGATCTCCGTGGCCCACGCGGGCCGAGGGATCGTGACATGGCCGGCAGACATCGACGCGGGTCCAGATATCGTGATCCGCGCGCGGGGCGTGGAGCGGACGCGGCCGGAGAACCCGGCGGGTTCAGGGTCGGTGGTGGACCAGTTGGTCCTGACGGCCGTCCCTTTCGCGGTCGGAACGCTGTCCCTCGGGCCCTTCGACGCCCGTCTGGGAGACCAGCCGGTCCCCGTCCCGCCGGTTCGCTTTGTCGTGCAATCCAGCCTGCCACCGGAGGTCGCTGGCAGCACGTTGACGCCGGAAAAGGTGGAGCAGCTCGCGGCGCCGGACCCCGTGCCTCCGGTTCCCCTTCGATTCAACCGATGGTTCGGTCTCGCGGTTCTCATCGTGGTGGCGGTCCTGGGTCTCGGGTGGCTGTGGTGGCGACGACGAAGACGACAACGCTCGGTTCAGACCGCCCCGCTCCCGCCCAAAGTGGAGGCGCTTCGAGCCCTCGAAGCGCTGCGGACCGAGCTGGACGGCGCGCCTGCAATCCCTTTGGAAGAAGGATTCATCAGGCTGAGTCTCATCCTCCGGCGGTACCTGTTTCGGGCTTATCGCGTGGACGCCGAAAAGCTTTCGAACCCCGAGCTCGAAGCTCGGTTGCCCCCCCTGCCGACCGACGAAGCTCGGCTGCTGTTCGAGCTCTTGGTGGGGGCGGACTTCGTCAAGTTCGCAAGTGCCCCCGTCACCCTTGTCTACGCGCGCCACGAAGTGGATCGCGCCATGGGCTTGGTGGAGCGCCTTCCCGCATCCATCGAAACGTCCGCCTCCGCTTCCCACCTCGCGCCGGCGGCGTTCCCGGCCGAGCCCACCACCGCGCCGGTTCTCACCGATTCCACGGGTTCCAAGGGCTGAGCCGTGTTCCGTTTCGCAGATCCTTGGCTCCTGGCGTCCCTCGCTCTCTTCCTGTTCGCTCTCGGGTTCGAACTCCGACACCGCCGCCTTCGGCGAGATCCCGCCGTTTCGTACAGCGGCATTTCGTTGCTGCGAGGCCATCGGTCGACGCCCTGGGTGCGGCTTCGATACGCCCCCGAAGCACTCCGGCTGACCGCTCTTCTGCTGCTCTGCATGGCCTTGGCCCGCCCGCAGAGGCTCCTGGAGCCCGAAGCTCGGGAGGTGGAAGGCATCGACATCATCGTGGCTCTGGACACCAGTACATCGATGCGGGCCGCCGACTTCCAGCCCCGTGACCGAATGTTCGTGGCGAAGAAGTCGGTGGCGGAATTCATCGCCCAGCGAAGGCACGACCGGGTCGGCTTGCTGGTGTTCGCCGGCGAAGCGGTCTCGTGGACGCCGCTCACCCTGGATTACGACCTGGTGCTCGACCTGTTGGCCGAGATCGAGACCGGAATGCTGCCGGACGGCACCGCCATCGGCACCGCCATCGGAACCGCCATCGGACACCTCGAGGAGAGCGACGCGGACACCAAGGTCATGGTTCTTCTCACGGACGGCGACAACACCAAGGGCAACATCACCCCCCGACAGGCAGCAGAGCTGGCCAAAGATGCGGGAGTCGCCATCTACACCGTGGCCATCGGTGAGGGAGGGGTCGTACCGTACCCGGATACCGACGTCTTCGGACGAAAGGTCTTTCGCAAGGTCAACATCCCCGTGGATCGAGAGCTGTTGGAAACCGTTTCGGAGATCACCGGAGGTCGAGCGTTCGTCGCGACCGACCAGGAGACCCTGGACGCACGTTTGGCCGATATCCTGGACGCGCTGGACCGGTCCCGTCTGGAGTCGGGGCTGGTGGAAGCGGCGTACGAAGAGCTGTTTCCGGCGTGGGTCATGGCCGCCCTGGTGCTCCTGGCGTTGGACGGACTCCTGCGCTGGACCCGCCTTCGGAGGCTTCCGTGATCCGGTTTGCAGAGCCGGCTTGGCTTTGGGCCTTGGCGCTGATCCCGGTGGCCATCGGCTCACTTCTCTGGGCGCAGCGCCGCCGACGCCTGATGCTCGCGCGCTTGGCCGCCTTCGAACGGCTCGACGAACTGGCTCCGGGCTCGTGGGGAGGAGGCCGGAGGACGGTGCAGGGCGCGCTGATCTGGGCCGGGGTCATCTCTTGTGGGCTCGCGCTGGCGCGCCCGCAATTTGGGTTTCGAAACGTGGTCACCCGAAGCCGCGGCATCGATTTGGTGGTGGCCCTGGACCTGTCTCGTTCCATGCTGGCCGAAGACTTCAAGCCGAGCCGACTGGAGCGCGCCAAGGCGGAGATCCGAGCTCTGATTCACCAGGTCCGTGGGCATCGGGTCGGTCTCGTCGGTTTCACCACCCTGGCCCTGCCCCTGAGTCCCCTCACGGTGGACGGTCGACACGTGGCGCTGCAGCTGGAGCGGATCCGCTCGGACACTTTGCCGAGCGGAGGGACCGACCTTTCCGCCGGGATCGAAGGGGCGCTTGCGCTTCTGAAGGACCTCGAAGGCGCGGGCCGGGCGGTGGTGGTGTTCACGGATGGCGAGGACCACGGGGGCGCGGCGAAGGCGGCGGCGGAGAACGCCGCGAGAGCTGGCGTCACGGTGCATGTCGTCGGGTTGGGGGCGCGTGAAGGCCACCCCATACCGGCCTTTGTGGAGGGACGCCGCGAGGGTTACGTCCGGGACCGAGCCGGTCGGACCGTCCTGTCGAAAATGGATGCAGCGTCGCTCCAGGACGTCGCCTCGGCCGGGAATGGGGTCGCGGCCCTGCCAGGGCCTTCGGGGTTTCTCGACCTCGCGCCCCTGACCGCCCGGATCGAAGGGATGACCGCTCGCGATTCGGAAGCGCGCACCCGAAAGGTACACATCGAGCGGTACCGTTGGGCTCTCTGGCCGGCAGTCCTCCTGGTGTTCCTGTCATTCGTGATTCGGCCGACCTCGGGCCGACGTGGTTTCGGCTTCAACTGAGTGGGAAGTCGAAGTAGCGTCCTGCGGGTCGGCCATGGATCGACCGACTCTTCTGATGCACCTACTCGGCCTGGCGCTCACGTGGTGCGGCCTCGGCTCGGCTGCAATCGCCCAGCCATCGCCATGGACACCGTCTCCGGAAGCCCAGGCGGCGGTGGATGCGCTCGCTGCCGGCCAGCCAGCCGTCGAGGCGTTCGATCAGGCGATATCCGCCCTCGGTCCGCGCCCAGAGCTCCGGCTGGGTCGGGGTCTGGCCCGGGGGCGCATGGGCGACCTGGCTGGAGCCCTGGAAGATCTCGGAGCCGCCGAGGCGACCGCTCCCAGCCCGGAGCTTCGGGGTGCGGCGGCGTACGCGGCGGGGAACGTGCACCGGCGGGCCGGCGCCCTCGAGGACGCAATCGCCGCGTACCGGCGTGCTCTGCTCCAGGATCCCTCCCGAGACGACGCCCGACGCAACCTCGAACTGGTTCGAGCGATCCGACCTCCCGATTCACAGTCGCCAAAGGAGCCGAACGAACCGAACGAACCAAACGAACCAAACGGCCCGGAAGAGTCCAATGGATCGAACGAATCGAATGAATCGAACGACCCGAAACCGGGCTCATCGTCCTCGAGCCCGAGCGGTCCATCCCCGCAAGACGGACAACCGAAGGAGGCGCCGGAGGGGACGTCGCCCGACGTGGATCCGAGCTCGGAGCCGTCAGACCCGCCGCCCGCATCAGCCCGTCCTCCTGGTGGGACCACGACCGAGCATCCGTCCTCCGAAACGCCGAACCGTCCCGAGCCCTCGACAACACCGAGCGAGTCCGGGGGCGCGGAGGGCACCGCAGCAGGAGACCGCCCGAAGGAAGGGGAGTCTGGCGCAACAAAACGCGTGGCCGAGTCCACGACACCAAAGATGCCTCCAGACACCGCGCGGGCGATCCTCGAGGCGCTGCGCCAGCAGGAAGAAGCCCATCAACGGCAGCGCTTGCTCCGACGCCTTCACCGGGCGCCACGGGCGGAGAAAAACTGGTGACTACGCTCCTTTCCCTCATTCCCTTGGGCCTCGCGGTGGTCGGAGCCGCGGACGTCTCGGTTGACGTCACCCTGTCCGCTCAGG
The DNA here is from genome assembly GCA_050331295.1 of Myxococcota bacterium. Taxonomy (GTDB): domain Bacteria; phylum Myxococcota; class Kuafuiibacteriia; order Kuafuiibacteriales; family Kuafuiibacteriaceae; genus Kuafuiihalomonas. Next base: position 215,734 of record JBHJGZ010000006.1, read on the forward strand.
AACTTGACCCTGATGACTTCGTGACGGTCGAGATCCAGGCCATCTCCAAGGTGCAGGGCGACCTGCGGATCGAGGTCCCGGAACCTCCCGGTCTGCGGGAGGTCGCCCGAAGCCGCAGCGAATCCACGTCCTTTTCGTGGTCCTCGGCCGGCCAGACCATCCGTCGGGAAGTCCGTGTGACCATCGACTACGCGGCGGGCCTTCCCGGTCAGTATCGCTATCCGCCGGTGCGGGCCCGCGTGGGGTCGGCCGAGGCAAAGTCGAAACCGAAGCCTTTCGAGATCCTCGGGACCGTCCCGGATGCGCCGCCCCCCGACCTGACGCTGCGGGGTTCGGGGCCGAGTCGCCCGCGATCTTCCGGCCGGGACGGCTTCGCAGCCCCGAAACCGGACGAACGGAACGCGTTTCTTCGCTATCGGGTGACGCATCCAGAGCCCTACGTGGGGCAGCAAACCGTCGTGGAGCTGGTCCTGTTTTTCCGGGAAGGCCTACGGCCCAAGGTCGAGCGCCAACCGGACATTCCCATGGTGGACGGCGTATGGCGGGAGACACTTACCCCAGATGGTCGTCGTCTCACGGCGTCGAAGACGAGCGTGGGTGGCTCGACCTACCTCGCGGCCACCCTTCAGCGGGTGGCCCGCTTTCCGCTGGAGGCGAAGCCCATCGAGCTTCCCAGCGTGTCGGCTCCGATTCGGTTGAATCGCGGGCCGTTCAGCCGGGGTCGCCGGGTGCAGCGTTCCTCAGGCCCCCTGAAACTCGCGGTGCGGCCCCTTCCAGACGGCGGACCCCCGGCATTTCCGGTAGGAAACGTGGGACGATATGAGCTGACCGCGACGGTGGACCAGCGCCAGGTGGCGGCGGGGCGGGGCATCGTGCTGCGCATCCAGGCTGAGGGCGAAGGCAATCTGGCTCAGGTCGTCCTCCCCGAGCCGCGCGACACCTCGGACTTTCGGGTCTTTCCGCCGACCGTCCGACACGAGCTGACATCCGGGGCCAAGAGGGTGCAGGGCTCGAAGACGGCCGAGTATCTGCTCACGCCTCATCGGGGTGGACGGATCGAGATTCCCGGATTCGACATGTGGACGTTCGACCCGACGACGGGTCGGTACCTGACCAAAACCACCGAAAGCATGGTGGTTTCAGTGGAAGGACCTACGACGGCGGCAAAGAAGCCGTCGGCCGATGCAGCCTCCGAGCCTGTCGCGACCGAATCAGACGTTCCTCGAATGGCTCCAGTGATTGCCGAAGCGAGCCTGCAGTCGGCTCCAAAACGGCTTCCGCCGTGGTTCTTGGTCATCTGCTTCGCGATCCCCTGGCTGCTGGTCGCGGCACTCTGGCTCGGACGGAGGCCGATCCGCTTGCGTCGTACGACCGATGGCGCCGCGAGCCGCGCGACCTGGACCCAGATCGAGGAAGCGGCCCGGATGCAGGATCCTCGCGTGTGGCGCCTGGTCGCCGAAGTCTTCCGGCGCGCGGCCCGGGAAAGAAGCGACGGGGAGCTGCTCCACCGAGACGAACTGGAAGCATTCCTCGAGGCCCAGCGGGTCTCGGAGAGGACCCGCATCGCGGTGATGCATGCGGTCGAACAGGCCGATGCACTGCGCTACGCCCCGCAGCTGGTGGCACCGGTGACCGAGGACGACCTCCCGGTCTGGCACGAAGCGGTCCGGGAGCTGCGGGGGGGGTGATGCCGGCGTTCCTGTTCCTAGCCGCCCTGGCCGCCACCGACGGCAGCTTGGAAGATCGCGATCTGGCGTATCGAAGCGCTCTGGCCGGAGACCTGGAGGAGGCGCAGACGCTGTACGAATCGTTGGTAGCCCGCGGCTACGACGGAGCCGACCTCTGGTTCAACCTGGGGACCGTGGCCCTCGAGCGCGGTGACTTGGTGAAGGCGGTGGTCTCGCTTCGGTCAGCCCTGCGGCGAGATCCGGGGCATCCGGGAGCCCGACAAAATCTCGAGGTGGTGCGGGCGCGGGCCGGTACCACCGTTTCGGAGCCGGAGCCGCGGCTGCTGGATGCGCTGCGCCCGGTGTACGCATCCGTCGGGTTTCTCGGCGGCGTCGCCCTTCTCTGTGCGGCGAATCTGGCCTGGGCGCTGTGGCTCGGTCTGCGGCTCGCGCGCAGCTCGGCCAGCCCGCGCCGGCTCGCGGCGGTGGGGGGTGCGGGGCTCGCCACGGGCGCTCTCCTGATTTTGGGGTGTCACCATTGGGTCGCCCACGAACCCTGGGTGGCGGTGCAGTCGGCCGCGCGCCTTCTGGAAGGACCCGCACCTCGATTCAAGGGCATTTCGGAACTGCCCGCCGCCACCGAGCTGCTGGAGGTCGATGCGCAGGGTCCGTTCATCGAGGTCCGAACCCGGGACGGTCGCACCGGATGGGTTCGCCGAGAGGCCACCCTCCCCGTACCCGCGTACAAAATTTGGGGGAAGTGAGGGCCGAGGCCCTTCAAGCTGCCGGCGAAGACTTCGCGAGGGCCACGAGGTCGGCCCACGCTTTCGGGTCGTGCACGGCCAGGTCGGCCAGCACCTTTCGATCCAGATCGACGTCGTGCACCTTCAGGCCGTGCATGAAGCGGCTGTACGAGAGGCCATGCTCGCGGGCAGCCGCATTGATACGCTGGATCCAGAGCGCGCGATAGTTCCGCTTGTTGTGCTTCCGCGCCACGTAGGCATGCTGCAGACCTTTTTCGGCCGTCGCGCGAGCCGCCTTGAAGATGCTCTTGCGTCGGCCGAAGGCGCCTTTCGCGAGCTTCAGCCACTTTTTGTGTCGGCGCCGTCCTTTGACGCCCCGGGTTGCCCTGGCCATGTCTTATCCTTCTGCTCCGGTCCGTGATTTTTCGCTCGGATGAGCGTCGGTGCTCCGTCGTGCGTCAGACCGGATGGCCTCTACGCCCGTCGCCGGAGGCACACCTCATGTCTTTGCGTAGGGCATCATGCGAAGCACCCTCTCCTCATCGGAGGGGTGTACCAACTTCATCCCCAGGAGCTTGCGCTTTCGGTCACGTGACTTATGGGACAGATTATGTCGTTTGCCCTTGAGGGCGTGCTTGAATCGTCCCTTTCCCGTCACCCGGAACCGCTTCGCGGCGCCCCGCTTCGTCTTCATCTTCGGCATGTGCTCTCCGCCCGCGTCGGGAGCCGAGGGTGCTATCAGCTCCCAGGGTCGTTGCCAAGTGCGAGCCTTCTTCTCGGGTCACGACTCGGACTCATACCAAGGAACCCCGAACTCGAACCGCGACGCCCGCCCGATCAAGCCGAGCGCCGGTCCTCGCTTGGCTGGGCCGACTCCATGCGATGGGGCGTCGGGTCGGGCTCACCGGTACTGTCGGCCGGGGCGGCTTTCTTGGGGAACGCGCCGGGCTTCGGACTCAACACTGCCCCCATGCTTCGACCTTCCATCCGGGGCGGCTGCTCGACGTGGACTCTCCCTTCGAAGAGACCGAGAACGCGCTTGAGGAGATCCTCTCCGATGGAAGGATGCGCGAGCTCGCGACCTCGAAACATGATGGTGCACTTCACCTTGTCCCCGCTACTGAAGAAGCGTTCCATGTTTCGAACCTTGAAATCGAAGTCATGCTTATCGACCTTGGGTCGAAATTTGACTTCTTTGAGCTCAACGACCACTTGATTCTTCTTACGTCGTTTGGCTTCCCGCTTTTGTTCGTACTTGTATTTTCCGTAATCCAGGATTCGGCACACCGGCGGTTGCCCGTTCGGCGCGACCTCCACCAAGTTGAGACTCTGGTCGGCCGCCCGCCTCAGGGCTTCATGGGTGGTCATGACACCGAGCCGGCTGCCATCGCTGTCGATGACCATGACTTCGGGTACCCGGATTCTCCGGTCCACCCGAGGCTCTTGGGTGCGCGTGCTCTTGCGAACGTTCGGCTTCGCCATGCCGCCGGCGGCGAGCTTAGAGAAGGCGGACCGGCGCCGTCCATCACCCCACCTTCACTTTTCGTCGACCAGCCGCCGCCGCGAATATCGATGCCGCGGTCGACGGGCGCGGCGGAGACCGCGACCGAGCGCCCGGTCACGGATCGGCGGTGAGCGTCAAGACATTGCCACTGGGATCCTCGAAGTGGACGAGCCGGCCGCCCCACGGCTGTTTCTCGGGCGGTCCCTGGAAGGTCACGCCTTTGTCGCTCCACTCGGCCACCGTGCGGTCGAGGTCATTCACCTCGAAGGAGCAGCCCACGAAGCGGCCGGCCAGACCGTCGTGCTCGCCATCATCCTGCTCCACGATCAAGGTCACCCCGACATCGTAGCCTGCCGCGTCGCTCGAGGCCCACTTCTCCGGCAAGCCGAGGATGCGGCCGTAGAAGTCGCGTCCTTCTTCGAGATCGCTCACAAAAACTCGGACAGCATATAGATGGATATCCATCTATTGGCCTTTCATCATCTTTTCGAAACGATCGACGATTTCCTGGGGTTCGAGCTCTTCCATGCGTTGGTGCACGAACCAGCGGTGCCCAAAGGGGTCAGTCAGCTTGGCGGCACGGTCCCCGAAAAACTCATCCTTCGTTTCGCCCTCTTGTTGAAAGCCGGCTTTCCGCGCTTCGGCGACGACGCGGTCCACGTCGTCCACGTAGATCAGGACCGAGACCGTCGTCCCTCCCAGGGTTTCGGGGCCATCGACGCCCATCTCCGGAAATTCAGAGGACAACAGGATCCTCGAATCACCGAGTTCCAGCTCCGCATGACCGACTCGGTCTCCCATGCGGAGCCGATAGACCTCTTTCATCCCGAACACGCGGGTGTACAAGTCGATGGCCTTGGGCGCGTCCCGCACCGCAAGGTAGGGTTGGATCCGGGCTGGGTTCTTCATTCTCGGCCCCATACCCAGCGGTCATGAACCGGTCACGCCCGGAAGCCGAGCCGACATACGCTTCGAATGCCACACTCGCGACAGATGGCTTCGACCCGCCGAGAAGGACACATCCCGCTGATGCCCATGTGACAGAGGGGCATATCGTAGCGAAGCGGATCGTCCGGGCAGAGCTCCCTCAGTGCTCGGGTGATTTCCAGCGCGGTGCGCAGGTCTGGAGTCACTCGCTCGGTCAAGCCGAGGGCCCGCCCGATCCGGGCGACGTGGGTGTCCAGGGGCATGATGAGTCGAGACGTGAGATCCGAGGCCTGCCACGTCCCGAGGTCGATTCCGTCGGCCGGGCGAATCATCCACCTCAGGTAGAGCGCCAGCCGTTTGGCGGCGCCCCCCCGCTCCGGCGACGGCAAGAGGTAGCCCAACCCATAGCTCGCTGGTCCGGAGATTTCCCGTCGTATTCCTTCCACGAAGCGGGTCATCGCCGAGGTCAGGTCCGACGCCGCGCCGTCGAGGCCCGCAAGAAATCCTCGGGCCAAGCTTCCGTGCTTCCGACGGTACCGATGAAGTCCATCGGTGAACCGTTCGAGGTCGTCGCCGCGCTGGAAGCGATACACGAAGCCGCGAAGCCGTCTTCGAACTCGAGGAACGCCGATGCTTCGGCTCGGTGTCGGTCCGAGTCGCTCCAGAAGGTCCCCCGCCCGTTCCCGGATCACGGAAGCCCGGCCATACGCGAGGCCCGCCACCAGCAGGCCGACCACTTCTTGGTCTTCGGGTTCGGAGTACCGGTGCACGAGGCCGAGGGGATCGGCTGAAAGCACCGCCGCCGCATCCATGCGACGCCGCAGGCCGTCCAACTGCTCCCGAAGCTCGGGGCTCGGAGCCGAGGCCCGACGGAGCGCTGCCTTCACCGGCTGCTCGTACCAGGAGAGCCGCAGCCGCGAAAGACCAACGTGGTCCTCGGCCCATCTCGGCCGGTGTTCGGCGTAGCCTCGGGTGTTCGGTGTCGCTTCCCGTGTTCGGCGTCGCTTCGGATGTTCGGCGAAGTCTCGAAAATCGTTCCGTCGTATGAAAGCAACCTTGCAGCTCTTGTGCGCCCGACGGTCTCCACTAAGCTTTGCCTTCGTGGCCCGCGTACACGTCGTCGAGGACGACCCAAGCCTGACGTCTTGTTTGGAAAGCGCGCTCGTCGCCCACCCCGCTCTGGTTTGGGGCGGATGCTCCGAGACGGGAGAGGCGGCCCTTCGATACTTCGCCCGTGAAACGGCGGATGTGGTGCTCATGGATATCGGTTTGCCGGGCATCGATGGCCTGGAAACGACGCGTCGACTGTGCAGACTCCACCGACACCTGTCCGTGTTGGTGATGACGGTCTTCGCGGACTCCGACCTGATGATGCAGGCGGTGCGGTGCGGGGCGGCCGGCTACGTCGTGAAAGGAAGCCCGCTCAGCGAGCTCTTCGAGAGCGTTCTGGCCGTGGCGGGAGGTGGGGCGGTCCTCGAACCGAGTCTCGCCCGGGCACTCCTTCGGCGCTTCCGCCCAGAGTCTGCACCCAACGCGCGGGTGACGCCGCGTGAAGCCGAAGTGCTCCAGCTGGTGGCCAAAGGCTGCACGAACCGCGAGGTCGCACGGATCCTTCGAGTGTCGAGGGCCACGGTGCGAACCCACCTCGAGAACCTTCGAATCAAACTGGAGGCGACGAACCGGGTCGAACTCGTGGGCGAAGCCCTGCGGCTCGGAATCCTGAGCGAAGCGGGGTGAGGTTCGGGAGGTTCGTGACTCGAAGTCGGGGCGAAGGCATGCTCACCCGGCATGCGGGCTCCATTGGTGTGGGTGCTGGCCCTGTATCCCAGCACGGCCGGCGCCGTTCCCGCCGGATCCGCTCAACTTCTTTCCCTTCCTGTCGAGCGTCTCGCCCGAGCGCAGAACGATCTCGACCGCGGTCGTCCCGCCGAGGCCCTGAAGATCCTCGGGGACCGAAGGCTCTCCGGTCTAGAAGACCGAGCTCAGTTGATCCGCGGTTGGTCTGCGCTGGCCACCGGGCAATGGAGCCTCGCTCGGACCGCCCTGGAAGCCGCCGAAGGCGGGGCCCTGGTGCCCAGCGTCCGCCATCAAGCCCAGGTCGGTCTGATCGATGTCTTCGATCGGCTCGACGACGATGCAGCCAAGCTGGACGTCATCGACCGAATGAAGACCCTCGAGCCGGTCCATCAGTATGCCAGAGCCGAGGCCCTGATGGCCCTCGACCGCCCGGCGGAAGCCGCCGCCACCCTGCGCAGGCTCCGGCTCCGGCACCCCGAGTCGTCCCTGGACGATGATGCGGCTCGACTCGAACGACAGCTCCGGGCCGCGCCACTGACTTCCGCGCAGATCCGAACGCGGGTGAATCGGTTGCTTCGGGCCGGCGCATCGGAGCGTGCCGAGCGCGAGGCGAAGGCTTTGAACCTATCCGGTCGCGCCATGCTTCGGTTTCGATGGCGGCTGGCCCAGGCACGTGGCGACCATGCAGCGGAGCAGATGGCCTTGAAGGCCCTCTATCGAGACGATCCGAACGGTCGGGAAGGCGATGAGGTTTTGTTCGGCTTGGCTCGAGCCGCCTGGTCCCGCGACGACGATGCGACGGCGCAGGATCGCTTCGACGAGCTCGTCAGGCGCTTTCCTCGGAGCAAACGGGCCTCCGAAGCCCGGTTTCTGGCCGGCTGGATCGCGTACGACAGCGGGGATTTTGAAGAAGCGCAGGCCCGCATGCTGACGCTGGCTAAGCGAAAACACGCGCGGGTCACCGAAGCGCTCTGGTATGCGGGATGGTCGGCTTACCTGGCCGGAGACGATGACGAGGCCTTGTCGACGTTTCGTCGTCTCCGAACCGACTACCCGAACAGCGACCTCGTGCCGTTCGTCTGGTACTGGACCGGGCGGATCCACGAACGCAACCAGCGCACCCAGCAAGCGAAGGCGGCCTTTCGAGATGCCTCCGAATCGAGCCCGCTGAGCTACTACGGATTCTCGGCTCGAGCCCGGGCGTCGAGGCTCGGGCTGGAACTCCCCGAGCCTCGACCCAAAGGACGCATCCGAGAGTTCGGACTTCCGCAGATCATTTCCTCGATGGGTCCCACGCGTCCGCTTCAGGTGGACCGAGCCATCGCTTTCCACGAACGGGGACTTCGGGATTGGGCGCAAGAAGAGTTGCGGTCCGCTCTGTCCGAGTTGCCGCCTGCCGACAGCGTTCGGTCCCACATCATGAGAGCCGACCTGTGCCGTCATGTGGACGCACCACGGGAGGCGTACCGGCTCGCTCTCCGCGCACGAAGCCGGGAATCGGAGCTGCTCCGAGGTGAGCAGTGGACATGGCGGGTCTTTCAACACCGCTATCCCAGGGCGTACGAAGAAGATGTTCGCAGGGTCAGCGCGCTCCATCAGGTCTCGCCATGGCTGGTCTGGGCCATCATGCGCACCGAAAGCAGCTATCAACGCGATGCCAAGAGCCCGGCTGGCGCTCTCGGCCTGATGCAGCTCCTGCCCCGGACCGCCCGAGCCATTAGCCAGCGCGACCCCCGGGCCCGGGAACATGCACATCGCCTCCTGGAACCGGTGTCGAACGCCTGGCTCGGAAGCTGGTATCTCGCCCGCCTCGAGGAACGATTCCCCGACTTCGTCCCATTGCAGGTGGCCGCGTACAACGCGGGTCCAACCGCCGCGCAGCGGTGGCTGGAAGAGCTGAACGGCGTCTCCACCGAAGAATTCGTGGAACGAATCTCGTACCGCGAAACCCGACGCTATGTGCGACGCGTCCTGGAGAATCTTTGGGCCTATCAAACCCTGTACGAAGCACCCCTGCTCGAGCTGCCGAAAACCGCGACGGTGGCCGAAGCGGTGACGCGCACCGTCCAGTTTTGACGCTGAATGACAGAGTGATGGTGGCATGATGCTCCGGTGTCGGCCCTCGACCTTCGAACCCTCCTGAACCCGGAGCAGTTTCGCGCCGCCACCGTCACCGAGGGGCCGCTTCTGATCCTGGCCGGGGCTGGGTCCGGCAAGACGCGGGTTCTGGTCCATCGGATCGCCCATCTGCTGGAAACGAAGCGGGCCGAGCCCTGGCAGATCTTCGCCGTGACCTTCACCAACAAAGCGGCGAAAGAGATGCGAGACCGACTGGAACGCCTCATGGGCCCGGCGGTGCGGCAAGCTTGGATAGGCACGTTCCATTCCCTCAGTGCTCGCATACTCCGACTGGAGGCTGGCCGGCTGGGGTTCAATCCGAGCTTCACCATTTATGACGCGGATGACAGCCGGAGGCTGTTGAAGAGCGTCCTGACGGACATGGGGCACGAGGCCGCCAGCAAGAGCGCCATGGTCAATGGGGTCGCGGTCGAGATCGAGCGTGCGAAGAATGCCATCATCGATCCGACCTCTTTCGCACAAGCCGAGGGACCGAGAGACACCCCTCAGCGGCGAGCCGCCCGTCGAGCCTATCCGAAGTATCAGCAAGCTCTCTTGCGCTCCAACAGCATGGACTTCGGTGATCTCTTGATGTGGGCCGTGATCCTGCTCCGGGATCACCAAGAGGCCCGGCATCGCTTCGGACGTCGATTTCGGCACGTCCTGGTCGACGAGTTTCAGGACACCAATCGCGTGCAGTACGAACTGCTCAAGCTCCTCGTGGAGGAGCACCGGAATCTGTGCGTCGTAGGGGACGACGACCAGGCGATCTACCGATGGCGCGGAGCAGATGTGACCAATATTCTCGGTTTCTCCGGCACTTTCTCCGAAGCCACGGTGGTGAAGCTCGAGACGAACTATCGGAGTACGGCCAATATCCTCGCCGCCGCAAATGCCGTGATCTCGCGAAACGAGCGTCGCCATCCGAAGCAGCTTCGAACCGAATCCGGCCCGGGCCAGCCGGTCCGGCTCGCGATGCTGGCGCGTTCGGAGGAAGAAGCTCAACTCGTCGCCCAAGCCATCAAGGCCAGCGACCGCAGCTACCGGGAGTTCGCGGTTCTCTATCGCAGCAACGCACAGTCTCGACTGTTCGAAGAAGTCTTCATGCGCACGAACATCCCTTACACGCTGGTGGGAGGAACGGGCTTTTACGGTCGAATGGAAGTGAAGGACATCCTGGCCTACCTGAGGGTGGTCGCGAACCCGAGCTCCCGGGCCGATTTCACGCGAATCGTCAACACACCCACCCGCGGAATCGGCGCCAAGACCGTGGAGCGCCTGACCCGCGCAGGCCAGAGCGAGGGCTTGGATGCGAGCGAGGCTCTTCGCTTGCCCGGTGCCGCCTTACGTTCGGCGGGGATCTCGGCCTCGGCGACCAAGAAGCTTCAGGCCCTCGGCGGATTGTTCGAGAAGTGGCGCGACCTTTCCGAGACGGCGTCTGCGGTCGAAGTTGCAACCCGAGTCATCGAGGACATCCAGTACATCGAGTATCTCGAGAAGTCCGACCCCACCACCGCCGAGGAACGCGCTGCCAACGTATCGGAACTCGTCAGTTCCATCGCCGAGTTCGAAGAGCAGCTGGCAGACGCCTCCGAAGGTCAAGAAGGGCTCGGTCTCGCCGGTGCCCGGACGCCACTTCAAGCGTTCTTGGACGGCGCGGCGCTGGTCACACCCGACGACCAGCAAGATGAAAAGGACCGAGTCGTGCTCATGACGCTCCACAGCGCGAAGGGCCTCGAGTTCCCCGTCGTTTTCATGGTTGGGATGGAAGAGCGTACCTTTCCCAGCCAGAGGGCGGTGGACGATCTCGAAGCGGATGCTCTGGAGGAAGAAAGGCGACTCTGCTACGTCGGAATGACCCGGGCTCAACGAGAACTCATTCTGACGGCCGCTCGGTTTCGTCGCATCTACGGGCGCGAGGAAGTGCGCTTGCCGTCTCGGTTTCTGGGTGAACTCCCGGACGGCCTGGTAGAGACCATGCCTGGCACCGTGCCATGGGAAGGGCGAAATGCCGGCGAACCCTCCGGCGAACACGTGGAATACGATCTTTCCTTCAGCCCCGAGCCCGACCCCTACCACCGACCGCAGGCCACACTGCGCGGCGGCTCCGGTGAGCTGCAAGCGGGATCCCGGGTCTTGCACAACACGTTTGGCGAAGGAATTGTGCTCGAAAGTGACGGCGGAGGCGCGGATGCCCGACTCACCATCGACTTTCCGGACTCGGGAACCAAACGGGTAGTCGCGCGATTCGTAAAGCCGTTATAGAGTCCGGCGCCGAATGGATGTCCGCTGCCCCCAGTGCAGAACGGACTACGTGTTCGACGACGCGCGGCTGGGGCCACGAGGTGTGGCGGTCAAATGTGCAGCGTGTCGGCACGTGTTTCGCGTCTATCCCCCAGGCCTGGGGGCACCAGAGCTGCGGGTTTGGCAGGTCCGGAAAGACGACGGGACGCGGGTGGACTTCAAGGAGCTCACCACCCTACAGCGATGGATCGTGGAAGGGCTGATCCGGAGGACCCACGAGATCTCACGGGACGGAGCCACATGGAAGCGCCTCGGTGATATCAAGGAGTTAGAACCGTTCTTCAGTATCGTGGACCGGGCCGAGAGCGCCGAGCGGGGCTCGGACCACATGGCCACCCAGCCCATTGAGGAGACGCTTCTTCGCCAGGACGGTCGTCCCAAGGATCGCGGAACCTTCAGCAGCATTCCGGCCCTGCAGAGTCACATCTTCAATCCTCAGGACCTCGCTCCAGTCCAGGCTTCCATGTCGTCCCACCCTTCCATCCCCGTTTCGGTCTCCATGCGCCACGAGATCAGTCCTTCGCGGCCCACCTACCGGAGCCAGGACCGGCACGGGCGGGGAGCGAAGGATCGGGTGTTGACACTGTGGGCAGTGGTGGGACTCATCGGAGCCTTCGCCGTAGGTGCGGGCGTTTACCTGATTACCCTCGACTCTCCAGCCGGCGCCCGATGGCTCGAGCAGCTCGGCTTCGGCCCACCGTCGTCCGCGTCGGCCAGGAGCCCGGCTCCGCCGAGCCTTGCGGAGGGTCCGCCGAATCATGCCGCCGCCCCGGCGTTCCCGCCGGCGTCGAGCGGCAACGAGGCTGCTTCCACCGCCGCCGTTCCGGTCACGGAGCCTCCAGACCACGGCGCGGATGTTCGAACCCCTCGGCCTTCCGAACCAGCCGCTGCGGTCCCTTCCCCCGAAGAATCGCCCCCGAAGACCGACCGTGAAGCGGAGCACCGCTCCGAACAATCGCGGCGTCCTCGACCTCCGAGCTTTGCCGACGTGATGACGAAGGGTGTCGCTTCGCTCCGAGACGGTCGTCTGTCCGAGGCGCTGGACGCTTTCGGTAAGGCTTCAGAGCTCCGCCCGTCCGACCCGCGACCACATGCCCGAAAAGGGGAAGTGTACGGCCGCATGGGACGTCCGCACTTGGCCGCCACGGCCTATGAGCGAGCCTTGCGAGAGGATCCCGAGCTCGCGTCTGCACGGCTCGGTCTGGCCAGAGCACAACTTGCTCTCTCCAGACAACTCGATGCGCGCGCCAACCTTCAACGCATCTTGGCTGAGACGAGCTTGCGTGACCCGATTCGGGATGAAGCCGCAAAATTGCTCGAGAACCTGTGAATGGAACGAAGCTGGCTCCAACTGGCGGCTCTCGAGCATGATGCGCCACCCTATGCGGCAGACTCGGACGAGGTCGCCCGGTTCCAAGCACATCTGGAGGCCCTGCTCGATGTCGTGTCTCAGCTTCCCTCCTTGGGACCAGAGGCTCCACGAGACGAGCGGGTGGAATCTCCCCCTCCTTCTTGGCTGCCCGCGACCGAAGCCCCTGAGGCGGAGTCGGTTGCGGAGCGGCTTCTCGAAGGCGCACCGAAACGCCAAGACCGATGGCTGGTGACACCGAGACTTCGGTGACGAGCCTTCTGCGGCGAGGCTATCGCTTCGGCCGCATTCATCCGGAGGCGATCGCGGCCCTGGCATGCAGGAGGGCGCGCGACGATGAACACGGAGCTTTTCTGGATGTGCCAACCACCTCGCCGGAGGACGCACGGGCGAGCGAGCGTCGCTGGAAAGAAGGTCGGCTCCGATCGCGTCTCGAAGGTGTCCCTTTTGCCGCAAAAGACAACCTGCTCACCACGGACCTCGGAACCACCGCCGGTTCCCGCATGCTCGAAGACTGGCGGGCCCCCCACGATGCCACGGTCGTTCGCCGCCTTCGCGCCGCCGGTGCGGTGTTGGTCGGCAAGACGAATCTCGACGAATTCGGCATGGGGGCCACCGGCGAACTCTCGGCATTTCACACCACCAGGAACCCGCGCTTCCCAGCATGGGCGCCGGGGGGCTCTTCGAGCGGAAGCGCCGCCGCCGTTGCGTCCGGCATCGTTCCGTTCGCCCTCGGCTCCGATACCGGAGGCTCGGTGCGCCTTCCGGCTGCGTTTTGCCGGGTCGTGGGATTCAAGCCGTCGTACGGCCGGGTGTCCCGTCGCGGCCTGATCGCGTTCGCGAGTTCCATGGACTGTATCGGCATCCTGGCCTCGACGGTGGTGGAAGCGGCGGACGCCTTCTCCATCATTTCTGGGGCGGACCCTCGCGACCAGACCTCCGTGGTCCCTGGCCTTTCCGCAACGAAAGGGGCGCTCCGGATCGGACTCTTGGAGCGGGAGGAAAGCACCTTTTGGACCCGCGCCGAGCCGGGGCTGCGGTGGGCATCGAGCCGAGGGCACCAGCTCTGCTGGGCCGAGGCACCCCCGACCGACGCCTCCCTCGCTGCGTATCACGTGATCTCGTGTGCTGAAGCCGCTTCGAACCTCGCTCGATACGACGGCATTCGATTCGGACAACGGGTCGAGGCCGAAACCTTTCAAAGAACCGTAGTCGAGAGTCGGAGAGCCGGTCTCGGACCCGAAGTTCAAAGGCGTATCGCTCTCGGATCGTTCATTCTTTCTGCGGAGAACCAAACCCTGAAGCGTGCGGTCTCGATCCGGCGCGACGTCGTTCGCCGATTCGAGGAATTGTTCGAGCGATTCGATCTCCTCTTCTCGCCGACAGCCCCCGAACCGATCGGGCTCGGACAGACTCTGGCGGAGCGTTACGCCCTCGACCGACACCTGGTAGGCCCAAGCCTTGCCGGGCTCTGCGCGTTGACGCTTCCTCTCCCGCCGCCGGATCGACCGCCCGTTTCGCTGCAAGTCATCGGCCCGGCCGGGCATGAAGCGCTGCTCTTCGAGATCGCGGGACGCCTCGAGACGTCACTGAGCCTCCACGAACTCAGCCTGCCCATCCTTTCGCTCATCGACTGAGGCACCGAAAACGAGCGAGGTCAGGTCTTCGACCACCATGTAGACCGCGGGCACCAAGATGAGGATCACGACGGTCGCAAACATGACCCCGAATCCCAAGCTGATGGCCATGGGTATCAGGAACCGCGCTTGAATCGAAGTCTCCAAGATCATGGGCGCCAGGCCAAAGAACGTGGTCAACGAGGTGAGCAGGATGGGCCGAAGTCGACGAGCTCCGGCCAGGCGGATGGCGTCCAGCGCCGAGTGCCCTCGAGCCCGGAATTCATTGGCCGCGTGAACGAGAACCAGGCTGTCGTTCACGACGATGCCCGAGACGGCGACGAGACCGAAGACGCTGATCAGGGACAGGTCGTACCCCATCAGCAAGTGACCCAAGATGGCGCCAACCACACCGAATGGAATGGCGGACATCACCACTACGGGCTGGATGTAGCTCTTGAATGGAATCGCGAGCAGCGCGAATATGATGAAAGCGGCCAGTACGTAATTGCGGGTCAGGCTCGACAACGACTCGTCCTGCCTCCGGGTGTCTCCTTCGAAGCTCGCAACCATGCCTCGATAGTCGTTGATGATGGCCGGCAACACGGATTCCTTGAGATCCCGAACGATCTTTTGGGCATTCGCACCGGCCGTCACATCCGCTTTCACGGTGATGACCCGCTGACCGTCCGCACGAGAGATGGAAGTATACGCTCGGCCGCGCTCGACCTCCGCCGCCCGGTGAAGAGGTATCTCTCCACCGTCCGTCGTCATGACGAGTAGGTTCTCGATGTCGTATTCGCTTTCTCGTTCCCATTCGGGTCGCCGAACCATGACCCGGACCTCATCCCGCCCTCGCTGCTGTCGAAGGGCCTCATCACCGTAAAATGCAGCCCGAACCTGGCGCCCCAGCTCCCGGACCGAAAGCCCCATGCTCTCCCCTTCTTCCGTGAGGCGGATATCGAGCTGCGGCTTGCCGGCCGCGAAGCCATCATCGATGTCTCGAACACCATTGTACGCACCCAATGCCTCGGCGACCCGACCGGCAGCTTCCTCCAGTGTGGGAATGTCGGGATGGGATAGCTGTACCTCGATGGCCGCTTCGCTGCCCGGGCCCGTGCTATAAACGAAGGTCAACGACTCGAGTCCCGGCAGGTCCTTGACCTTCTCGCGCCACGCGCGCGCGAACTGGGTGGCCGAAAAGCCACGACTCTCACTCGATGCCAAGAACACCTGAACGTTGGTAAGATGAGAGCCGGAGCCCCCAGCCGGCGGACCCGGCCCTCTCCGGGTATTGAGCCGCGCTCCAGAGAGCGTGAAGATCCCACGGTAGACGTCGTCCCCACCCAACTCTCCCAGGGTTCGTCGGGCCGCCTCATCGAGCGCCTTTCGAACTTCCAGCGTGTCTTCGAACGGGCTCCCGAACGGCAAGACCGCTCTTGCGGTCACCGAATCGGTATCGACTTTCGGGAAGAACGTGAACGCCAACCTTCCGCTCAGAGGAATCCCGATCACCAGCAGGAAAATCGCTATCCCGCATGCGATCACGAAGTACCGCTCGCGCGTGGCAAAACGTACCGCGGGCATATACCTCTCCTGGGTAAACCGTTCGAGCACCCTGGAGAACTTTCTCTGAGGGACGTTCAGAAGACTCATCAACTTCGATTCTCGCCCCGACGGCTGATCATCATCGTTGGCCGCGACCACCGAGCCTCGCGCCTTTCGACTGAATGGAAATGCGAAGAACCGATAAAGACCCTGCATCAGGGTGCCGCGATGACCCAGGTGGGCCGGCAACACGAACAGAGACTCCACCAATGAAATCATCAGCACGCAGACCACGATGGCTGGTATCACGCCGAAGAACTTGCCAGAGGTCCCGGGGACCAAGAACAGGGGCATGAAGGCGGCGACCGAGGTCAGCACGGAAAAGGTCACCGGCATCGCGATACCTTTGACCCCTTCGATGGCCGCCTGTCGGCGACTCATTCCGCGCTCTCTCAACTCAAAGATGTTTTCACCAACCACGATGGCATCGTCGACGACGATGCCGAGGGTAATGATGAAGGCAAACAACGAGATCATATTGATGGACACGTCCATCGCCGGGAGCAGAAGCAGAGATCCCAGAAACGAGATGGGGATGCCGAGGGTGACCCAAAACGCCAACCGTACGTTCAGGAACAGGCCCAACGTCAAGAGCACCAGCAACAACCCGAGCTGAGCGTTTCTCATGAGGAGGTCGACACGCTCTCGATACATGACGGACCGGTCGTCCAATACCGCGGTCTCGAGTCCGGGAGGAAGTAGGTGACGCGTCTCGTCCAGATAGGACTTCACCGCGTCGGACACCTGAATTGGCGTCTCGTCCCCACTTCGGTAGACGTTGATCAAGACGGCCGGCTGCTCATTGAAACGGGCTTCGAAATCGATGTCTTCGAAGCCGTCTTGTATAGAAGCGATGTCCGAGAGCACCACGGACGTGCCGTCGGAAGCGGCCACCACCGGGATATCTCGGAATTGCTCACCGAAGTCCCGTCGTTCGGCCGTTCGCAGCAATACTTCTCCTGCGCTCGTCTTGACCCCACCGGCCGGGAGCTCCAGAGCGGTCCGCCGAATGATGTCCGAAATGCCGGGCAAGGTGAGTCCGTACCGCCGAAGCTCCGCCTGAGACACCTCGACGGCAATCTCACGGGGGCGCGTGCCAGATAACTCCACGTACGTGATGTCCGGAAGCAGAAGGAGTTCCTGCCGAATCCGTTCCGCGATTTCCTTGAGCACCTGATCGCTCTGGCTTCCGTAAAGGGCGACCGTTATCACTTCTCTCCTTATGCTCGCGAGAGAGACCGTTGGGCGCTCGGCGTCTTCAGGAAACGAGGTGATGCGGTCGACGGCACTCTTCACATCCGCCAAGCTCTTGCTCGAATCGGTTCCTGCTTCGAGTTCGACCACGACCGATCCGATGCCTTCGGCCGCAGTGGACGTGACTTTCTCGATTCCTTCCAACGTTCGGACGTTCTCCTCGATGGCGAGAAGGATGCCTTGCTCGACCTCTGACGGGCTCGCCCCTGGATAGGGTACCGACACGGTCACGATATCCAGCTCGAACTCGGGAAAGACTTCCTGCTTGACCTGGCTTCCTATGATGAAGCCGCCCACCACGAGCACGGTCATCAGCAGGTTGCTCGCCACGTGGTTGTTGGCCATCCACGTGAGTGGCCCGCCCGAAGCCGCGGGCTGTGAGGGAACCGAACTCATAGCTGCGCCGAAGATTCTCGAGGCAGCGGAGCTTCGCGGTCGCGAAGTCTCATACCTCGGACCGGAGCCGCGATACGCGAGGTGATGAGCCGGTCTCCATCTTCCAGCCCCGAATCGACGTAGACGGTGGTCCGACCGCGCCACACCGTGGACACGGTTCGAATCTCCAGCTGTTCATCCGCGTTCATCAGATAGACCTGGCTTCCGTCCCGGAGCGCGCTTCGGGGGACGACCGCGACCTGCTCCGCCGTGCGGCCCCGAAGAAGCACCTCAACGTACGACGAGAGCAATAGCGGCCTTCGCAGCGCCGGGTCCTCCTCCAAGTCCAGCGGGTCGTCGATCGCGACCAGGACCCGCGCCATCCGTCCTCTGGGGTCGAGGTCGGGAAGAACGTGAATCACGTGTCCGTCCTTTTCGATCGTCGAGCCCGGCACCTGATGACGGATCACAGCGGGAATGGACGCTTCGTCGCGTAGCCATTCGAGCGCCGAAACCGGAACCGACAGCTGAACCCAGAAGACATCGGTTCCGACCAGAGTCGCCACCACGGTATTGGGCGTTACCAACTGTCCGAGATCGACGCTCTCACTCTGGACGAATGCGTTGAAGGGAGCGCGAAGGCTCGTGCGTTCGAGGTTCAGTTTGGCTTGTTCCAGTCGAGCCTTCGCCGACGTCAATGTCGCCTTCGCGTTGCGCAGATGGGGACGGCGCAAGGCGAGTTCCGCGTCGCTTTCCGCCATGGTCTTGTCCCGACCGAGGAGCTCGAACTCCTTCTTCGCAATGGTTTGCCGTCCCCTCTCAATCTCTAGCTCGAATCGTGCGCGTTCGACGTCGGCCCTCGCCTGTTCCAGAGCAAAACGATAGTCGGCCGCATCGATGCTCAGGAGTGTGCTCCCGGCCGGGAACGTGGCTCCTGGGACCAGTCGTTCATGGAACTCGAGAATTCTCCCCGACACCTCGGGCCGCAGCTCCACCTGTCGCGCCGGAATGACGGTTCCCATGCCACTGACCCGAATCGGCTCCGATCCCAGCCGGACGCTACGGATCTCGACGCGAGTCGGAAGCGGTTCCACTGCCGTCTTTTGAGGCGTTGGCTTGGTCGCCACCAAGGCGACGAGTCCAGCTCCTCCAATCGCAATGACGACCAAAGGAGCGATCATTCGAATCGTCGTATTCACGAAGTCTCTCCGTTTTCCTCGCCGGGCAGCCGAGGTGTTTTCAGCCCTTCTGTCCAAGTGCCACCGAGGGCTCGATACAGCTCGACTCGAAAGGACAGGAGCTGTCGCTTAGCGGTGACCAGACTTCGCTCTGCGGTCTGGGTTGCGGTCAACGCCGTCAGGACCGGAAGATAGTCGGACAGTCCGTTACCATAGCGAATCCTCGCCTCTTGCAAGGCACCCTCCGCCGCGATGCGTTGCTCCTCCAGGTCCACGAGCAACTCTTGCTGCTGCGCTTCTTGAGCCAGGGCGTCCTGCACCTCCCGAAGGGCCACCAAAACCGTCTGGCCGTACACACCCAGCAGTTCGTCGAACCGCGCTCGCTGCCCCTCCACTTGCGAAGACAGACGACCACCGTCGTACACAACCGCTGTGATCGACGACCCCACACTCCAAACGAATTGTTGAAACAGGTCGCTCAGGTCGAATGCCCGAAAGCCAGTGCTCGCATCGAGGCTCACGCGCGGGAAGCGCTCGGCTATCGCGACCCCGATCCGGTGGTCCTCTGCCACCAATCTAGCCTGAGCCGCCTGGACGTCCGGTCGCTGCAAGAGCACTGCCGCCGGCACCCCCAATTCCGGAAGCGGCGGGGGGGTCGGCAATGAGGTGGGGGCCTGGTCGGTATCGATGGACCGAGGGGCGCGTCCGACGAGGACGGCCAGTTGATGCTCCAACACCGCCAGTCGGGCCCTCACCGGAGGTCGAAGCGCCCGGGTCGACGCCAGCTGTTGACGCTGCTGAAAGACGTCGAGCCCCCCCGATACGCCTTGGTCGAACCGAAGCTCGAGCAACTCGAGGAATGTCTTGCTGCTCTCGATCTGCGCTTCCAGCAACTTCAAGGTTTGGCGTTGCTCGATCAGCTCGAGATAGGTGTCGGTGACTCGAGCCGCCAACGTCATGGCCGCGGCCGAGACGTCGGCCTCGGCCGCGACGCGGTCCTTTCGAGACGCTCCGTAGCCTTGCGCCACGCGACCCCATAGGTCGATCTCGTACGACGCGGCCGCCGTGAGTCCGAATTGGTCCTGTGAGAATCCCACGGGTCCTTGCCCGAAATTCACCACCGTTTTGGAGCGACCGCCGTTGGCGTCGCCGCTTATGGTCGGGAAGAATCCGGAGCGGGCCCCGCGAACCGCCGCGTCGGCTTGGCGGAGCCGAGCAAACGCCTGATAGAGGTCGAGGTTCTGCTGAAAAGCCTTACGGAGAAGCGCATCGAGCCGCGGGTCTTCGAAGCTTTCCCACCACCGCGCGTCCGATGGGGAGGTCGAACTGGCTTCGCCTCGCCAAGCCTCCGGCACGATGATGGGTGGCTCCGGCGCCTCTTCTACCGAATGGAGCAGACCTCCACATCCGGCGGTACCCACGAACAAGGTGGCCGAAAGTCTACGCATCATCCTACGACCTCTCTTTCGATGCCTCGAAACAGGACCGTTCGCGCAGCTTGGGCAAAGTCGCGAGCGGTGCCACCCGGAGAAAGTCCGGTGGCCTCGAAGAAGACGAAGTGAATACATGAGCCGAGGATGAGCCGAGCGGTGGCTTCGGGCTCTGAAACCGTAAGCCGCCCGGCATTCGTCTCGACTTCCAGCCATCGACGCACTGCCGACAAGATCCGGGCCGGAGGGGGATGGGCCATGCCGGCGAACAAACGCTCTGGCACCGTGTTGGCCCAAAGCATCATCATTCGGGGCAAAGCGATCCGAAGACGCTGAATGATGGCGACCATCAGCTCCTCGAGTGCGGAGCCAGGGTCCGACCGCTGGGCCAGGACGTCGACCTGCGCAACGACCTCATCGACCGGCTGAAAGTCCATGCTTTCCAGGAAGAGTTTTTCTTTGCTGGGGAATCGCTTGAAGACCGTGCCCTCCGACACCCCCGCCCTTCGAGCGATGGCGGCGGTCGAAGCCTGAAAGCCCCGCTCCATGAACTCCGCCCGTGCCGCATTGAGAATCTGCTCGTCGGAGATGGTAGAGGGCCGTGCCATTCAGCGAATGTAAGTGAGTACTCACTCATCGAAGCGCAAGTGGAATCACACCGGATTATCCGAAGATTTCTCGAGGTCGTCGGACTCGGTCAGACCGAGGTGTCCGGAATGGAACGATCCCTCGACCAAGGAGACCATGCCGCGGCACTGTTCGGTGAATTCTCGAATCCAGAGTGCGGCCCGAGACCGAAGGCGCCGGCCGACCCGTCCTTCCGCATGAAGCTGCAAGGCGGCCTCCAAGCGCACCCAGTCCGGGAGCTCCGGATTCTCCATGATCGAGACCACCTGTTCAGGACCATCTCCGTCGGCGAGCATGCGAATCCGCTCGAGAGACCAGAGTGCGCGGACCCGAGGATCCGACTCATGCAGCTCTCCGGGACCCCAACCGCTCCGGCCGAGGGTCTCCAGTCGCGGGAGGACGGCAGGTTGCCGACTCACCACGAATACGCGGGAGGGGTGGACCCGGATCACATCGGCGTAGGCCTGCAGCGCACGGAGCATCGCCCGCCGCGCGGGCCTCAACCACAATCGAATCCCCGACAGCGAACCTGCAACCCGGAGCTCTCCGTCGAAAGCGAGATCTCCTGTCAGGCTCGGTTGCGCCCCGCGCCGTGCGGAGGGGCGGTGCCAAAACGTGAGGGGCGATGATGGTCCTTGGTCCACCCACCACCGGATCGCGAATCTCGGGTCGGCACCCCATTCGAGCTCCGAGCGCAACCGGCGAACACGTCCCCCAACGGAGCTGCTCCACGAGCCCGAACCGGCGATAAAACCCTGTCGCTCTAGGTCCTCGATCCACCGCGGTTCGCTCACGAAACGGTCATCGGCCTGGCGCACCGAAGGTTGACGGGGGCCCGGGAACCCGCTTAATCCCACCGGACGATCGTGGAGACGTGGCCGAGTCCGGTTGAAGGCGCTTGATTCGAAATCAAGTTTACGGGCAACCGTAACGGGGGTTCGAATCCCTCCGTCTCCGTTCATTCCGAGCGAGCACCACCATGAATTTATTCGACAGCCTGAATCGCTTCGTCGACTCGACGACCTCGGAGTACATGCCGGACGCCGCGTCGCGGCTCCTGGAGCTGCTCGAGGCGGATGAAGTGGAACCGCTCAAGAGCCCCGGCGCCGCGGTGAGCGCGGAAGACGTGGCCGACCGGCTGGAGACCCGCCTCCGGAGGCTCGGTCGAGGAGGGGACGGGATCGAGGCGGTTGAAGACGCCGTGGCCCACCTTCGCGCCGCAGACGGCCTCCGGGTTCGCCCCTGGACGTTTGAAGACGGAGACGGCGTGCGATGGTTCGTCCTCGCCGACGAGGAGCACGACATCGTGGCGTGCTACACGAGCGCCCCCTTCACCGAAGCCGAGGTCTGACCGAGAAGGCCGTTTAGCCCTCCTCGTCCGCCTTGACCTGCTGGGCGAGATAGTTCGGAAGACCCATCTGGGCGATCTGGTCGCGTTGAGCCTCGATCCAGTCCACGTGGTCTTCCTCCGAAACGAGGATCTTTTCGAGCAGAGCCCGGCTCCCGTTGTCGCCGACTTCTCGGCACATCGCGATGCCCCGGTTCAACCGCTCAAGAGCCGCGTATTCCAGCTTGAGATCCAGCTCCAGTTGCTCCTCGACGGTTTCGCCGATGGTGAGTTTTCCGTAGCGTTGGAGATTCGGAACGCCTTCCAGGTACAGGATCCGTGCGGTCAGCTCGTCCGCATGCTGCATCTCTTCAATCGACTCGTGACGCAGTTTCTTCCAAAGACGCTCGTAGCCCCAGTTTTCGCACATGCGACCATGAAGCCAGTACTGATTGACCGCGGTGAGCTCGCCGGTGAGGACCTCGTTGAGAAGCTCGATGACTTTCGCGTCGCCTTTCACACGGCCGACGTAGCCTGAAACGGCATCACCGGCAATCGATTCGCCCATCGCGCAGAAGAAGCGGCCTCGTCAGCGATAATTTCGGCCACGTGCAAGCGACATTGACCGCATCCCGTACAGGCGCCACTGGCTTTGCGAACCGCTCGTAAATCCGAGGCTCCATTCCGTACGGCGGACCGGATTGCGCGACAGGTAACGGCCTTGCAGCTGCACACGATCATCGATATTGAGAATGATTCTCAAACCTCTCGAAAATAGCAAGCGAAAAATCTTTCGCAGGGCGGCCGAGTTGATCTCGTCGCGACGCGTCGCCCAAACTTTCGCGGTGGCCACCCCCTACGACCATCTGAGTCGAATGATTCTCCGCCGTCAGGGCGTCGGGGAGCGGTGGCTGGAAACATCCGTGGGCGCGGTGCACGCCTACGAGGCGCGGGGCCAAGGCGAGCTGCCCCCGGTGGCCCTGCTGCACGGCTTTTCTTCATCTGCAGGCCACTTCGAAGCCCTGTTCCGGCGTCTCCGGCGCCGGGTTCGACGCTTGATCGCCATCGATCTTCCCGCCCACGGATTCAGCCAGAGCCCACCGCGGGGTCTCAACTACGAAACCATTCGGGACGGGACGTTCGAGGCCTTGGATCAGCTTCTCCCGTTCGGAGAATCCGCCTGTTTGGTCGGCAACAGCATGGGAGGCTTCGCGGCGGTCCGCTATACCAACGCACGCCCCGAGCGGGTTCGCGGCTTGGTCCTCCTGTCTCCGGGCGGCGCCGCGATGGCACCACCGGATTTGGGAAAACTCCGTTCGCTGTTCGAAATGACGCGAGTCGATGAAGCGCTGGATTTCGTGGATCGGCTCCTCGCCCAACGGCATCCGCTTCGAAAACTGATCGCCCCGTTCGTTTTAAAGGAAATCCGAAGAGACCCGCTGCAGTCTCTCATCAAGAACCTGCATACCCGCCACCTGCTGCGACCTGAGGAACTGGCCGGCTTGGCGGTGCCGGTTCTGTTCGTTTGGGGCGGCCGGGACCGCATTCTGCCCGAGGCGTCCAAGCGCTGGTTCATTCGGCATCTCCCGCCGGAGGTGCGGATCGAAACGCCCCCGCATTTTGGCCATACACCGCAACTCGAAGTGCCGGAAGAAGTCGCGCGGATGATGCTTTCGTTCATCGAAGGGCTCGAAGCCCAGGTCAAGGTGTTCTCGTTCCCGGACGCCGCTCAGACACGGCGCGCCAGCTGAGGTTTCGCTGCCGGCGGTCTCGCACCGCTGCCACGGCCAAGACGAGGCCAGCCATCACCACCATCAACGCACCCAATCGCTGGTGAAACTCCACGACTTCGCCAAGCCATATCTCGGCCAAGAATTGGGTCAGCACGATTCCGAAATAACCGATGGCCCCTACACGCGCGGCACGCTCCAAAGCATAAGCGCGGGTGACCGCGAGCTGTGCAAGTCCACCTGTCATGCCTGCCAACGCAAGCCAACCTGCACCACCCCAGCTCCGGATGCGAAGATCGGTGAGGGAAAGAGCGAAGGTGACGACGAAGCTGACCACCATGAAGTGAAGAGCCACCGCTTCCGGCTGCTCGGTGGGTCCGAGTCTACGAAGAAAGGTCATCGCCAAGGCGCTCATGAAGGCACCGACCAGCGCGATGAGCGCCAAGTGTCCGGCCAGCGCGAGCTGCGGCCGAAGCACCATCACCACCCCCGAGAACGCGATGGGTACCGCCAAAAAGACCCGTCGGCCCGGCGACTCTCCCAGAATCAGCACGCCGAGCAACGCGATGAACACCGGCGCGGTCCCTCGGAGACTCGCAATGTCCCCCAGAGCCATCGCGGGCGCGCCCAGGGTAAAGAACGTGCATAGCACCGCGGCGGTTCCGCACAGCGAACGACCCCACGCGACTCGAGGCTGGTCGATCCGAAGCGACACCCTTCGGGCCCGTGCCACCGTCCATGCGACCCCCACTCCAACCCCTGAGCGTGCCGCTGCGACCAGCGTCCAAGAGGCGTCGGCGCTCGCGAGGCGGGCCGAGACGCTCATCACCGAGAAGAGCACGGTCGCGAGCAGCATCCACAGCAGTCCTTGGCCAGGCACGCCCCTCGTCACCGAGGCTCTCTAGAACACACCGACCGCGACGACCCGGAAAACCGAACGAACGAACGTCGTTGCTCGCTCAGGCCGGCAGGCCGGCCGGAAGCGGAGCATCATCCAGGATTTCGTGTGGAACCACCATCACCGGACAGGAGGCGCGGTGGAGGACGAAATTCGCCGTGGAACCGAGAATCATCCGATGCCAGGCGCCTTGGCCACTGGTTCCGAGCACGACGAGATTCGCATTGGTCAAACGAGCCACGTCCACGATCACGTTGGCCGCGGGCGCCTTGCTCATCACCTCCACCTGCACGTCCAGACCGTGGCTGGGCACGCGGGAGATGAGATCGACCACCGCACGCCGCTGTTGCTCGCCTTGGGCCTCCACATCCTGAGGCGTCACTGCCCGAGGAAGCAGTCCATCCGGCTGGGACTTCAAGAGCGGATGCTCATACAAGGACAGGACGATCACCCGGGCCTGGCGACGGGCCCCCACCCGGAACGCGCAGTCCAGGACGTTGCGCGAAATGGGAGAAAGGTCCACTGCAGCGACGATGTCGTCGAAACGCGGCGAGACCTCGCCCTGGAGTATCATCACCGGACAGTGCGCGACGCGGATCAGGGAGCTCGCCACACTCCCCAGAATCTCGGCCAACACGCCGTGACCTCGGCCGGACACCATGATGACGTCGGCACCTACGGATTCGGCCGCAGAAACCAATTGTCTGGCCGGAATGCCGAAGCGAACTTCCCGTGTCGTCCACAGCGTCTCGGGAACCTCCAAGGCATCGAGGCGCTCTTGGGCTCGAACTCGCGCGGTTTCGATCAGGTCTTTGGGGAGGGGTAGGACCGCTCCCGGCATGGAAACGACGTGCACCAGGTGCAGGCGTTTCGCCTCGTACTCGACCGCGATGCGAGCCGCGGCCTGCAGGCCTTCTAGCGACGCCTTCGAAAAGTCGATGCCGATGACGATGTTCCGCAGCACCGAGGAGGGATGCTCCCATGCGAAAGCCCCATCGGCCAAGTCCGAGACTTCGAAATCCGCGCGAAGTCCGGTTGACCGTCCCCGTTCTCCTTCCCATGGTTTTGTCTTCGGTGGAGCAATACCTTGACGTGGTGCGAACGGTCCTGAATCGCGGGATCCGGAAGCCCAATCGAACCGGCGTTGATACCCTTTCAACCTTCAACATCAACTACGTCATCGATCTCGATGACGGCTTCCCGCTGCTGACCACGAAGGAGATCAGCTGGAAGAACATCGTCGTCGAGAACCTGTGGTTTCTGTCGGGGCGGCCGGAGATTTCCATGCTTCAGCGCCATCGGTGCCGCTTTTGGGATCCTTGGGCCGACGAAACCGGTCAGGTGCCCAGCGCCTACGGCGCGTTCTGGCGCGGCTTCCCAGGGCCCCACGAACCACCGGTCGATCAGGTGCGGAAGGCCCTGGAAGCGCTTCGGCACAATCCGAATAGTCGTCGCATGGTGATCTCGGCGTGGGCGCCCCACAATGCACTCACCTCGAGCCTGCCCCCCTGTCATCTGATGTGGATCTTGAACGTTCAGTACGACGTGCAGGGCGAGCCTCGACTGAACCTACATCTCACCCAGCGCAGCGCGGACGTGGCGTTGGGCGTGCCTTACAACATTGCGGGCTATGCGTTTCTGCTGACCTTGTTCGGTCGGCTGAGCGGCATCCGCCCGGGTCAACTGGCCCATACGTTGGTCGATGCCCACGTCTACACCTGCAAGCCGGATGGCAGCATGGCCGACTTCGACCACGTGCCAGGCCTCGAGCTTCAACTTCAAAGGAAACCGCGGCCGCTCCCGCGATTGACCATCGATTCCTCCATCCAGACCCTGGAAGACGTCGAAGCCCTCTTCGACGCCGACACCGGAACGCTTCTTTCAACGTTTCGAATCGATGGTTACGACCCGCATCCACCCATTTCCTTCAAGGTTGCAGTCTGATGCGAGGGATCATTGCCGCGATGAATCGCGAACGCGTCATTGGCGTCAATGGCCATATTCCTTGGCGGCATCCTGGGGAGCAGAAGCGCTTCAAGGCTGTCACTTGGGACTCCACCCTGGTGATGGGTCGGCGAACCTTCGAGTCCATCGGTAGGCCTTTGCCGGGACGAAACAACTTTGTCGTGAGCCGCAGTCTCCCGCCCACCGAAGGCGTCGTTCGCTTCGATGACATGATGTCCGCCCTCGAGGCGGCCGAGAATGACGTGTGGTTCATCGGGGGTCGCCGAATCTACGAAGAAGCCATGCGCTACGCAGACATCATCGACATCACGTGGGTGCCGGACGTCATCGACCACCCGAATCCGGTCCGGTTTCCCGAGATCGATGAGTCGGTCTTCGAACCAGGAGAGGTCGTTCCTTTTCCGGGGATCGAGGCACTCCAACTGCAGCAGTGGACGCGGCGCCTCTACGCGGGCGCCTGAAGCCACTCCTGCACTCGGTCGCGTCCGCCGTGTCCCCCGTGTCCGCGCTTGTCTCCTCGGCTCGTCGTCTCGCGCTTCTAGGTTGCGGATGACGGTCGAATCGACGGCCCACCGACAATGAGCTGAATCAAGAAGGCGAACAGCACGGTCGCGGCACAACCCAGAACATTGAACCAGAGAAAGCCGAGTTCAGTGAACGCGTAAGCTCCAATGACGAGTGCCTCCGCCATCAGAGCACCGATGAACACCGCCAAGGCACCGATACGCCGGGTTCCAAAGCCCACGAGGAAGATTCCGAGTACGGTCCCATAAAACAGCGAACCGAGGATGTTCACCGCTTCGATGAGGTTGTCGAAGAGAGACGCGAACATGGCGAAGCTCAAGGCCACGAACCCCCAGAACACCGTAAAGCCTTTCGACGCCCAGAGCAGATGTCGATCGCCTACGTCCGGCCGAAACACCCGTCGATAGAGATCCATGGTGGCGGTGCTTCCGAGCGCGCTGAGCTCGCTGGCGGTGGAGGACATCGCGGCCGAGAGTATCACTGCGATAAGGAGCCCGACCAATCCATGAGGGAGATGCTCAACCACCACCGAGATGAAAATATAGTCGTCGTCTTCGGTCTCCGCTTCTGGGTTCAGCCTTTTCACCAGCGTCTTGGCGTCCTTTCTGGCTGCCTCGTAGATCTCGTCCGCTCTTTCGAAACGGGCGCGCGCCCGGTCGTCGTCGGTGGCAACCGCGAACGCATGGGCGGCCTCAGCACGCTCCGCGTGCAATCGAGCCAGACGAGCCTCGAAGCGCTCGACCGCGGAAGCGTCTTTTTCCCGCGCTTCCTCCCAGGCCGGCTGATTGAAGAAGGCAGGCGGCAACATGAAGACGTGAAAAACGAACACCAATATTCCGACGCCGAGAATGAAGAACTGCATCGGGATCTTCATCAGACCATTGAAGAGAAGTCCAAGGCGACTCTCCGTGACCGAGCGGCCCGACAGGTAGCGTTGAACTTGCGACTGGTCGGTACCGAAGTAGGAGAGCTGCAGGAAGAATCCTCCGGCTAGGCCCGACCAGACATTGTAGCGATTGTTCCAGTCGAAGCTGAAGTCGATGACGTTCATCCGACCGGTTGCGCCGGCGATCCGAGCCGTCTCAACGAGCCCAACATCCGACGGAAGCTGGGCGTAGACGATCCCAGCCGCGATGAACATGCCGGCCATGATGATGACCATCTGCTGCTTCTGGGTTTGACTGACCGCCTTGGTTCCGCCGGAAACCGTGTAGATGATGACGCTCAAGCCGATGACGAGATTGGTGAGATCCAAGCGCCACCCGAGAAGGGTCGAAAGAACAATGGCCGGAGCATATATGGTGATGCCCGCCGCCAATCCACGCTGAATCAGAAACAGCAGAGCTCCGAGAACCCGGACTCGCCCGTCGAATCGACGCTCCAGATACTCGTACGCGGTGAAGACGTTGAGACGATAGTAGATTGGGATGGCGACCGCGGAGATCACCACCATGGCGAGGGGCAGACCGAAATAGAACTGCACGAAGCGCATGCCATCGCCGTAGGCCTGGCCCGGCGTCGAGAGGAATGTGATGGCGCTGGCTTGGGTCGCCATCACGGAAAGACCGATGGTCGGCCATCTGAGGTCGTTGTCACCCTTGAGAAAACCCGTCGTCGTTTTCACACCCCGGGTCGCCAAGATTCCATAGATCACGATGCCCGAGATGGTGGTGGCCATGACCACCCAATCCAGCCCGTTCACTGAGCCCACACCGTCAGGAGCCAATAGAGGATGAGCTGAACGACCAGAGCGCCCACCAGGATGAGGTAGAGTCGGTTCCAGCTCCCGAGAATGGGTGGTGGTTCCTCGTCCTTCGACTCCAGGGCCATGTGCAACGGTGTTTCTGGATCCGGCGGCGTCATTTGAGTTCGGCTCTCAGTTCCGGCGGCATGACAAGGTTCATGAAAAGGCGCCCGGCCCCCGGCACCCCCGCCGGGAGCTGTCGGAAGAAGGAGAGGCTGGTGACGACCACCTGTCCGCGTCCATGGTCGGCGATGAGCAGACTCCCCTTGGCCGGAGGCTCTCCCTCGTCGTGCATGGCGAGGATGGGCCGATACCGGTCATCCCACTCCTCCGCGAAGTACAGGCCGCGCTCCTGAACCCAGCCTTCAAAATCCTCGGAACCGATGCGATGCGGCATGTTCGTGAGCGGATGCTCGGGGGCTAAGATCTCGACCGGCGCATTTTCGTTGGTCACTCGAGTCGAATCGATGCGGATGGGATAGGGCCCCACGTCGACGGAGAGAGGGTCCAGCCAATTGTTGGTGTTGTACTGAACCACCAAACGCCCACCGGAGCCGACCCATTCGAACAAACTCTGTCGATGGGCGACCAATGCCTTGCGAAGGTTGAAGGCCCGCACCCCACACACGACGGTGTCCAGCTCTCGGTAGCCCTCGTTCTTCAGATCGTCGTCGGAGAGTAGCTCGACCTCAGCCCCAAAAGCTCGAAGACTCTCCGGCACCGCGTCTCCGGCCCCCATGATGTATCCGATTCGTACGGGCCTTCGCTCCAGTTTGACGGGAGAGACCTTCACCATCGCCGGTGTCAAAACCACGGTCGGCGTGATGTGCGGATAATCTACTGTCGTTCGTCCCCATACCGGCGCATCTCTTCGACGGCGCAAGAAGACCTGCGCAGGTGCGGCATCCTGCGGCGCTTGGATCTGAAACTCGACGAGCTGGGGTTCGGAAACCGTCACCGAGCCTGGCCGAGCCGTCCACCCATCCGGGACTTCCAATGAGACGACGTCATCGAAGGTCTCCGCTTCTGAAGCAACCTCGAATCGGACCCTCGCGACTTCTCCCGAAACGGCCCAAACAACCTTTGATGTCGGCGTAGCCGTGAGAGGAGGCATGAAGGAAACATCCACCTGTCGTTCGCCTCGGGTTCGGTCCACCCAGACGAAGCTTGCAGGACGCGTCACTTGGACCGCATGTCCGTCGAGACGAAGGTCAATCGCGACCGGAAACACGGCAGAAGATCTCGGAGCGATGGCCGAGTGCCCCGAAGGAACCGTGTATACGCCGCGCTTCGGCAAACCTTGAAGCCAAAATGGAGACGACCAAGGCCCCTTTTCGGGCGCCGTTATGTTCCAGGTAGCCGTCGACCATGACGAAACCGGAAAGCCAGATTCCAGCGCGTGCTCGCCATATCTCGCGTCCATGACCCGAACCTCGGGCCCCGCCTTCGCTCGGTCGGATGGAAGACCAGCCTGCAACTCGAGCTCGAAGTCCTGCCTCGGCACGACGAAACGAGTCTTCGAAACCACCCGCAAGAACAGCCCGGCCGAGGCAACCATCATTTCGGCCAGGGCGCGACGCGCCTCTCTGACCCGCGGGATTTCGGGGTCGAGACGGGTCAGAGAGCGATCCACTTCGATCAGGTCGGGAATGCTTTGGGACGGCTCGAAGGTCCAACCAGCTACAGCCTTTCGGATGGCACCATCGACCCGGTCGCCCCCCTCAAAGCGAGACCAAGTGCCATCGATGTCGCTCCACAGACCTTGGTCGCCGAGGTCAGCACCTGCAACCAGATCGAACCATTCCGTGACCACCCCTCGGTTGGGCGCCATCCCGAACGCCTGACTCTTGTGCATCGACCGACTGGCTGCCGCGATCTCCGGAAAACTCATTCCAAACAAGGGCGCGTACCCTCCGACCTGGATCTCGCTGTCCGGCGTTCCTTCGAAATCACGGCCCCGCCATCTCGGAACATTGAGGACGAGACGCTTCGCCTGCCAGGGTGGCCGACCCGACGAGAAAGCCGGATCCGCGGCCTTGTCGAAGGCGATTCGAGCCACTCGGGCCGAAGCCAGATGATGCCCGTGGGAGGGCCCATCGGGCCGAAATCGAGTGACGATGACGTCGGGCCGAAAGCTCCGAATCACCTCGACTGCGTCCGCGACCACCAGCTCCTCGTCCCAGATCTCGAGGGTCTCTTCCGCGGACTTCGAGTACCCGAAATCCCGCGCTCGAGTGAAGAACTGTCGCGCCCCGTCCACACCTCGCGCGGCCAGGAGTTCCTCGGTTCTCACGAGACTGAGCATGCCGCCTTGCTCATCGCCGATTCGGTTCTGGCCGCCCCCTCCGCGCGTCAGGGACAGATAAGCCGCGTCGGCGTGAATGCCGCGGGTCAAGTAGCTCAGAAACCTCGTGTTCTCGTCGTCGGGATGCGCGGCCACGTAGAGTACCCGAAGCGTGCTTCCGAGGCGAAGAAGGTCGCTCTTCAGGGTCGCCGGATTCCGGGGCGCGGGTTGACTCGGCCAACAGGCCACGGAGGCCACAAACATCAAGCTCATCATGAATCGTCTCGTAACGTCAGGCTTCGATAGATCTCGGAGTACGCCCGAACCGCGACGTCGGGGCGAAAGCGACGGGCCGACTGTCGTCCTGCTTCTCCGAGGCTCAGAAGAAGAGAATCTTCCTCGGCAAGTCGGTCGAGATGGAACGCGAGTGCGTCGATGTCACCCACTTCGAAGAGCAACCCCGAAGTTCCGTGCTCGACCACTTCTGGCAAGCCTCCGGCGCGGCTGGCCACGACGGCCAAACCGCAGCTGGACGCTTCGAGTGCAGCGAGGCCGAAACTCTCGATCTCAGAGGGGAAGACGAAGACTTCGGCTTCCCGGAGTCGGTCCGCAATGTCGTCTCGACGCCCGGTGAACGTGACGCTGAGCCCGAGGCGTCGAGCGTGGTCTTCCAGGTTCGACCGCTCCGGCCCTTCTCCCACCACCGTGAGGGTCATCGCGCGTCGAGCGCGCGCCATGGCCCGGAGTACGTCGTGAACCCGCTTCACCGGCCGGAGATTGGAAACATGAATCAACCGCAGCGGACCAGAACGAGGGAATCGGGGACCAGGATGAAAGCGTTCGGCGTCGACGAAGTTCGGGATTCGGTGGACCAAGCGTCCTTCCGGCAATTGAAGTTGACGGCGTACTTCGCGCTCCAAGAAGACGGAGGGTACGGTGATGGCATCGGCGCTACCCACGGAGTATCGCAGGATGGGCTCATAGGCCGCGATGGGGCCAACCGACGTTACGTCGGTACCGTGAAGGGTGCACACGATCCTCAGCTTGCGACCCGAGCGTGCACGGACCGCGTCTCGGGCCAGAAGCGCCGAGGCGGCATGAGGAAGCGCGTAATGGACGTGAATCACGTCCAATCCAGGCCCCTCCGCCAGGCGGATGAGTTCGCTGCCGACGGCGAGGGCATACGGGGCGTGCTCGAACAGCGGATACGACTCGACCTGCACCGGTACGAAGGGCACGGGCTCCGCCAATCCGGTCGGCCGCTTCGTGCAGACCAGCTTGACGTCATGATGTTCGGGGTCGAGCCGATTGGCCAACTCCACGGCGACCTTCCCGCTTCCTCCATGAGCCGGAAAACACACGATGGCGACACGGATTCGATTCACGACCGCTCCTCGAAGAAGAAGCGCGGCGCTCTCAGAGCACGGAGCGCGGAGAGGCCCGGGAGACCGAGGGGACCGGGAAGAACCAGAGGTTCCGCGGTTTCGACTCCAATGCACGCCCCGTGATAACGGTCTCTCGCTTCGATGGCTTCGATGGAGCCCTCCGCGCCGATCAAGGTCCGGTCGTCTTTCTCCATGAAGGGACCAAACTGAGAGGCGTACGCCTCGATCGCTTTGCGCTTTTGTGTCCGTGTTCCGGATGTGTCCACCAAGAACGAGGCTTGGACCCGGTGGCGCATCACGTAATTTCCGAGCCACGCCACGCGATGAGGCGCATGCTCGGTCGCGTGTCCTCGGACCCCGGCGACGAAGCAGGCACGTCGCACCAGTTCCGAGGCGGCCTGGTGGTCCGGATGCCGCGCTCGTGGCGGAGGCGCCAAGACCATGGCTGGTCGGAGCCTTCGGATGATGTCGACGGTCACACCAACTTGCTCCGGGTCATCGGCCCGAAGGCCCAGGTCGGGTAGTTCCAGGTTTTCGCGGCGAGTGACCCCCAGGACCGCGGCGGCAGCCGCCGCTTCTCTGGCCCGAATCTCGGGCGTTCCTCGGCTGGCTCTCTCCCCTCGGGTGAGGTCGGCAAGCACCACCTGCAGGCCTTCCTCGACCGCACGCAAGATGGTCCCACCACAAAAAAACTCGATGTCGTCCGGGTGAGGCCCGAACACCAGAAGGTCGATGGTGCTCATGAAGTGAGATCCTGAGTCTCCAATGTGCCCGGCTTCCAACACGCATCCATCGCCTGAATCAGACCCGCCCTTCCCATCTGAGCAAGATAGTACGCGAGGCCGAAGAACCGTTCTTGCGGAAGGCCTTCCGGGCAAAACGTCATCCAGAGCCTCCGTGCCGCCGCGAGCCGGTCGTCGTCCATTCGCCGACAGATCCGGCCCAACTTCGACTCGAACCGGTCCAGGTCTCGCTCCAGCTTCCTTTCGAGCGCCGCTGTGGGCCCCTCTAGCGGGAGGTCCGCCGTCGCCCTTCTGAGACGCGTCAACGCATCTTGTCGAATGAGCACGAGCTCCTCGCGTACCCGTCTTTCCGCAGCGTTCGACGGAACAGAACCGCACATTTGGGCCAGCAGATCGTCGAAGCTCCCCTCGGCGTCCTTCGGCTCACAGCTCCACCGCCGCAACAGTCGAACCGCCCACGGCTCCAAGATTCTGAAGCGAGCTCGGGGCAGCAGCATGGGCATCCGCAGCCCGAGATGCCGATAGAGCGGTTCGATCTGCCCAAAGTAGGATGCTTCACCCGGGCCCGCAACGTAGCCGGCGGTGTTGAGAAGTGTGTCCTGAATGGCAGGCCTCAACAGCGCGGAAGAGGAGAAGCGCAGAGGGTCATCCGTCAGCCATCCCGAGATTCGGTCGGCCGAGAGCCGAGTCCCGTCCGGCGTGAGGTACGCGCGTTGCCCGTTTGGGATCAGCCGAAATCTCGGTCCGTTCGCTCCTTCCGGATGGATGAATGACAGGGTGTGGTCTCGGATCGGGACCTGCACCGCAAAACCAGCTCGCTCGATGGCCGCGGACCGCTCCTGAAGGCTCGCCAACAGCGCCGAGTGCCGATTCAAGACCTCCCTGTGCACCGGCGCAGCCAGGGCAGCAACCTCGGGACACCGAGGTCTGAGAATGACCAGAGGCGTTCCGTCGAAGATCCACACCAGGAGACGAACGAAGGCGTCGGACCAGGAGCGGCCCGGCGCATACGCCTCCCGTACCACCGAGCAGAGCTCGTCAGCAAAGACGGTGGAGGCCAAGCGTCGGGGCAGCACCGAAACTGCAGACTCGCACTCTACGGGCAGAGCACGATGGGCCAGACTCGTACGGCCGGGAGCGGAATCGAGACGGAACCGATACGGTACCTCGTTTTCGTCTCGGCAGCCGAACCACGCCACTTCCTGAACGTCGTGATCTTCCTCCTGCACCCAAAAGACCGGCACGACGGGCTCGTTCCAATGGATCGAGAGTGCCTTCGCCCAACGAAGCGCGGTCCAAATCTTGTAAAGGGTATAAAGCGGACCCCCAAACAAACCCACCTGTTGCCCCGTCACGACGGTGGGCGCTCCCTGCGCAATGTGGGCGACGGCGTCCCGTGCGGGCCCGGTGTTCTGGCCCAGAAGGGCTTCGGTGAGCCGAGGGTCGATCGGCCGGGAGACGGGGCGCGCGACATCGCGGACCCGTGGCGGCATCGGCAGCCACGGGGAGGCAGCGGCATCCTGTCGAAACCAAGCCGGTCCGAGGGACCGAGTCACGACGCTTTGGTCGCCGCCTTGGTAATGGTCATGGGCACTGCGAGCTTGCCCCAGCGGAGGACGAGATCTTTACCGCTCTTTTCAAAGCGCAACTCTTCCACGTGTTCGGCGGTGGTGGCCTTGGTCTTCGCCCGCAGCACGTCGAGGTCGTCGTCATACTTGTACGCGCCCCACTGCGCGGCCTGACGATTGAGGATCACCGTCCACTCGTCACCGCTGGGCACGGTAAACAGCGCGTAGGTCCCCGGGGCCACGGCTTTTCCGAGCAGCTCGGCGGGAGCATCGAAGCTGATGACGGTGGCTTCGTCCGCCCCGGTCCTCCACACTCGACCATATTGAACGAGGCCGCCCCAGACCTTACGGCCTCGGACCTTCGGCCGGCCGTATGTGACCGTGACCGGAACTCCATCGAAGTCCGCTTCGAGGCGTCCATTCTTGCTCTTTCGCTCCGCGTCATCCCCTCGGGGCGGAATGCTTTCGCTGGGAGCGGCGGCGAAGGCCGTGCCGCCCAGCGCGATACATAAAATCGTGGAACTCATCATCTTCATGGGCATTTCCTAGGGCTGGCGGATAGCGAACCCATAGGCCGAGAGCAACATTCCACCGTCCGTCGGATTGTTGAACCACGAAACGCGAGATCCTTGCTTGACCGGTTGCGGCACCGGCCCTGTCTCGTTGACTTCGCATCCCTCAAGATGCGTCCTTGTTGCAGTGGCCTTCATCAGCACCTTCGACTTGTTCAGAGTCGGTGTCGGGCCATCCAGTTCTCACACCGTCGGTCCGATGCGGGCCGCGGCCACGTTCCTCGATGGCCTGAAGCAACGTGGGCTGGATAGACGCGTACATCGAATCGAAGTCCGTTTGATCGGAAGCCTGGCCCATACCGGTCGCGGTCACCGAACGGACCACGCCGCGCTCTGGGGACTCTCGGGGCAGACCCCGGAGGAGTTCGACGCCGCCCGAGGCGAAGCGATCCTCGAAGCCGCATACGTGCAGGGAAAGCTGAGCTTGGGCCTCGGCTTCGACATCCCCTTCTCCCCGGAACGCGACCTCATCTTCGACCTCGATGCGGAGCTGACCGTCCATCCCAACGAGATTCGATTTTCAGCCCACGGACGAGACGGCCTCCTTTGGGAGCAGCGCTACTTCTCCATCGGCGGAGGCTTCATCTCGACCCACGATGGGGCGCAGTCACAGGTGGTAGCGTCCATCGAAGAACGGGTTCCTTTTCCCTTCACTTCGGCCGCCCAGCTGCTGGAGCACACCCGTGCACATCAAATCAGCATCGCCGAAGTGGTGAAGGCCAACGAGCTTACGGTCCAATCGCTGCAAGACATGAGTGACCGGATTCAGAAGCTTTATGCCGTGATGGTTCAATGCATCGAGCGAGGGATCAGCACCACAGGTATCCTACCCGGAGGTCTCCAGGTTCGCCGGCGCGCTCCCGAGCTCTATCGGCGCTTGCTGGCGGCGGAACCGGTCGGGCGCGGACGTCCGAGCGCACCCGACCTGGACTGGGTCCACATGTGGGCGATGGCGGTCAACGAAGAGAACGCGGCCGGGGGGCAGGTCGTCACGGCGCCGACCAATGGCGCAGCCGGCATCATCCCGGCTGTACTTCAGTATTGTCACAGGTTCGTCTTCGACGGCGAAGTTGATCCGGCCGAAGTCAACGAGGTGTTCCTCTTCACTGCTGCGGCCATTGGAATTCTATTCAAGAGAAACGCATCGATCAGCGGAGCGGAAGTTGGATGTCAAGGAGAGGTCGGTGCGGCTTCTTCCATGGCCGCGGCCGGCTTGTGCGCGGTTCGAGGCGGTACACCGCAGCAGGTGGAGAACGCGGCCGAGATCGCCATCGAACACAGCCTGGGGATGACTTGTGATCCCGTGAATGGACTGGTCCAGGTTCCCTGTATCGAGCGGAATGGATTCGGAGCAGCCAAGGCCATCAGCGCGGCCCGCCTGGCGCTTCTCGGCGATGGCGTACACCACGTGAGTTTGGATCAGGCGATAAGAACGATGCGCCAGACAGGATTGGACATGTCCAGCAAGTACAAGGAAACGTCTTTGGGCGGATTGGCGGTCACCTTCACCGAGTGTTGATCTGCGGGCGCTGGGCGTCCCGGAACGAGTCGACCTCTGGACCGGGTCTCGACTCGGGACGTCGATGGCGGTCACTTCCAGCCCCTCCCACGACCCTCGAGCGCAGCGATGCTATGAAAGTGGTGTGCTTCCGTTGTTATTCGCCGCAACGGTCATCGGGGTTCCGTGGACGGTTACGGTCTTCGATGCGCCTGACGCTCAGGTCGAAGACGCCGACGCCTTCCAGGCACTATTGGAAGCTGCACTGGTTCAGGAAGGCTTGGAAGTTCGTCTCCCTCTCCATCGAACGCCGTGCTTCGATGCCGAGTGTGCCGCATCTCTGGCCCCATTTCCTCTGAGTTCGGGTTCGGTCGTCGTCGGGCGGCTCCGTCCGTTTGGAAACAAGCTGTTCATCCAGAGCACCGTGTTTGGAACCCATCCCCGAACCGCTCAGATCGTGATCGACAGCGCCGATGACCTCGACGCGGCGGCGGCCCGCATCGGTCGGAGCCTCGCCACCGGATCGCCGGTTGCGCAGACCGCGGAACTGGGCACCATCACGGCGGTCGAGGCCCGCCCCGATAGACGCCGAGAGGGACAGCGAGGCCTGAGCTTCGCCCTGGGGCCCGTTCTACCTTTGGACGAAACTCTAGGAAACGCGGATGCTGGCCTGGCCATCGACCTCGGATACTGGTTCGAGACCCGGCACTTCGCCGTGGAACCAACCATCGGTGTTCGATTCAGCATCGACCCGGAAGAAGACCGAAACTTCGTCGAGGTTCCTCTGGACGTGGGGGCCTACTGGATTCCAACCACGGGCGACCTCGCGCCGTTTCTCGGCGGCGGGGCCGGAATCCGATTCCTGTTCGAGTCTCGTCCCGATGCCGTAGTGGTGGGCAATGTCATCGAGACGCGCACCACCAGTTCCGATTCGGCGGCGGCGTTCGGTGTGTTTGCGAGGGGCGGCCTTCTCCTGCTCCGTACGTACACGCTTCGGGTTTCGGTGAGTGCGCGCTACGGCGTATCCTTCGTGGACCTCAACGGCAGCAGAAATCCCCAATCCCTGACCGGACTGGTGGCTGTACATTTTTGATGAAAGCGCTAGCCGGCCTCTTCGTCGCCTTGCTCACGTCTTGCGACCCGTTCTCGGAACTCTCCGAGCTGGTCCAAAACCCGAATCCATCGACCTGTGGCGACGAAATCGCAGCGGTTGAGGGGACATGGACGCTGGTGGGGGCCGGCTCACGAACCGGCTGTCGCGACGAAGTTCTGAACGCGGATGAGCTGGAATTGCGCTCTCAGCCCATCGTGATTCGCCAGAACGGAACGACGCTCACACTGGCAAATCCTTCGAACCTTCCCGATTTCCGTCTCTTGGAAGGAACCGTCACCGGTTCCTGTGTTCGCTTCATCACCTCAGAAAGCGATGACTTCGGGGTGCAAGACTTTTCGTGGACCGGGGAAGTTTCAGCTAACCGAATCACCGGCACCTTCGAAGGGATGGGACCTTCCGACTGTCGGGCCGCAGGAACCTTCGAAATCCTCATCGACGGCTGAGCTTTTGCAAGCCGAATTTACAGAAGCCAAGAATGGCGCTGGAATGCGATGGTCGTCTTCGAGGTTCTCTGACCGTGGCCGAGCTAGCTCAAGAAGTGCGGTGCATCCCTTTGCGTCCTTGCACCGCCCGTCCCCGCATCGTGAGGGATCGAGGCCGCGCCATCGGGACGATGGTCCACGGACCGGATGGAGCGTGGTGGCTGACACTGACCGGACAGCTGCCCACGACTCTCGGGCCCAGCTTCGACGAGCGCGAAATCATCAAGCGAGCATCCCACCTGTGGAAGACGTACAACGGAGGTTGAGGGTATGACGGTGCTCATGAAGCTGCTCATGACACCAACCAGCCCCTATGCTCGCAAAGTGCGGGTGACGTATCGCGAGTTGGAGAGCCCAGTCGAGGAGGTCGTGGTGTCGCCCCTGGAGGACGACCCGGTCCTGCTGAAGGTCAACCCGCTGGGACGGGTTCCAGCCCTCGTCATGGACGGCCGAGCCGTCTTCGATAGCCGCGTGATCTGTCGAGTGTTGAACCAGAACGCGGATGGCCGTCTCGTCCCCGACGGCTCGGACTGGCTTTCGGACGCCGTGATGGAAGCAGCTGCCGAGGGCCTGCTGGACGCGGCCGTGCCCATCGTGATGGAGCGACGCCGTCCGGCTACGGAACAGAGTCCATCGGCGGTCCAGCGAGCCACCCAAAAGATCGCTCGGTGTCTTCAACACATCGAGGTTCCCGAATCCCATTTGACCTTGGGATCCATCGGACTGGCGTGTGCGTTGGGCTACCTCGACTTTCGCCTCCCCGAGATCCTCTGGCGCGACCATCGAATGGATCTGGCCGATTGGTACGCAGTGATGGCCCACCGTCCCTCCATGGTTGAAACCATGCCCCCGGTGGGCGCTTGAGCGATCCATCGAGGCGAACAGACGTTCGGTCGAACGAATACTTGCCAGGAACAAAACCTCGGGTTCATGGGTTCCGCACCGTACGCCGGTCGATGACACGACCGCGGACGATAGGAGGTCTATTTGGCACGTAAGCGAAGTGGTGGAAGAGGAGGTGCGAGGCGATCCGAAGCCTATCGCACCAGCAGTTTTCGAGCAGTATGTAAGGGATGCGGCAAGGTGGAGCGGGTACCGGCCCCCCCCCCACCGGGCGTCGAGCTGTTTTGCGTCGAGTGCGTGAACAAGCGGGTCAGCTCGGACCAGCCCTGAACGGTCCGACCTCGACCCACTAGGGCGGCGAAAAACCGAGCTGACCGCGACTAGGGGCTGACGACGAGGCCTGGATGAGCTCTCATCCACGCCCATGACCCAACAATCGGAAGACCGACCCCTCGACGTGGTGGTCATGGGGGCGACGGGATTCACGGGGCGCCTGCTCTCAGAAGTCTTGAGCCAGCATCCTCGAGCCCGGTTCCGCTGGGGCATCGCGGGAAGAAACGCCGAAAAGCTCAACCGCCTCGGTGAGCAACTCGTCGCGCTGGGCAGAGGACCGGACCGGGTCCTCGTGGCCGACAGCCGGGACCCAGATGGGCTCCGGGAACTGGCCTCCAGCACCCGGTCCGTCGCAACCACAGTGGGACCCTATAGTCTGTACGGCGACGGTCTCGTGGAAGCCTGTGTCGAGTCGGGCACCCACTACGCGGATCTGACCGGGGAGGTGCCCTGGGTCCGACGAATGATCGATACGCATCACGAACGCGCGGCCCAGAACGGCGCTCGGATCGTCCATTGCTGCGGTTTCGATTCCATTCCGAGCGACCTCGGAACGTTCGCGCTTCAGGAAGCGTTGATCGACCGGGACGGCCGCCCCGCCGAAGAAGTGAAGCTGTTCGTGATGGGCGCGAAGGGTGGCGTCAGCGGTGGAACCATCGCCAGTCTCTTCAATGTCTTGGAAGAGACGTCCTCCAAGGAGGTCCGTCGAACCCTGGCCAGTCCCTACAGCCTGAACCCCGAAGGGATGCGCAGCGGTCCCGATCGCGAGCGCTTTCAGATCGCGAAGGATCCGGTCACCGGATGGTGGACGGGCCCCTTCGTCATGGAAGCGATCAACGCTCGGGTGGTGCGCCGCTCGAACGCTCTACTCGGAAACCGTTACGGCGAGAACTTTCGGTACTCCGAGGTGACCCGCTTTTCCAAGGGCGTGTTGGGGTCGCTGCGCGCAGCCGCATTCACCGGCGCCTTCGGGGCCTTCTTGGGGGCCGCGGCCTTCGCTCCGACCCGCAGGTTCATGGCTCGGTACGTCCTTCCCAAGCCCGGAGAAGGTCCCAAGCCCGAAGCCATCGAGCGCGGCTTCTTCAAGATCCTGCTCTCGGGGCGCCGCAACCACGAAGAAGTCGGCCGGGTCGAAGTTCGCGGACGACGCGATCCGGGCTACGGAGCCACCTCCTGCATGCTGGCGGAGTCCGCCCTCTGCTTGGCGCTCGACCCGCTGGAAAGTCAGGGGGGAATTCTGACGCCGGCCTCGGCCATGGGCCATCACTTGATTCAGCGCCTCAATGCGTCGGACGTGCACTTCAAAGTCGAGGTGTGAAGCGGTAGTCGGACCCATGTTCGCACTTTTTGTTCACCCGCCGTGTCGCTGCATGGGATCGAAACCGCATGACGCGTGAAGTGAAGCTGGCCGATGGAACCTCGATCCCGGCCTTGGGTCTCGGCACCTGGAAATCCAAGCCAGGCGAAGTGTATGACGCCGTTCGGAGCGCGCTGGACGTGGGCTATCGCCACATCGATTGCGCCGCCATTTACGGAAACGAGCAAGAGGTCGGGCGCGCCTTCGCGGATGCCATCTCCGACGGGACCGTATCCCGTGAGTCGCTGTGGGTCACCAGCAAGCTCTGGAACGACGCCCACGAGCCGACAGCGGTGAGGCCGGCTCTAGAGCGCACGCTTCGAGACCTCGGACTGGAGTACCTGGACCTCTACCTCATCCACTGGCCCATCGCGCAGCGCCCGGGTACCACTGTCCCAAGGGGCGTCGATGACCTCGTGTCTCCCGAAGAGCTTCCGACCGAAAAGACCTGGGAAGCGATGCTGAAACTGAAGTCGGCGGGATTGTGCCGACAGGTCGGCGTTTCCAACTTCAGTCTCACGAAGGTTCAAAGGCTGCAGGAAAAGGTCGGTCAGCTCCCCGCAATGAATCAGGTCGAACTCCACCCATACCTTCAGCAACCCGATCTGGTGGCTGGCTGCCAGCGCTTGGGCGTGGGGGTGACCGCGTACTCTCCGCTGGGGACCCCGGACTCGGCCTCGCTCTTCGGGCGAACCGACCATGAACCCGTTCTAGAGCACGAAACCATCCGGAAGATCGCCGAAGCTCGGGGTGCCACACCCGGCCAGGTGCTGATCGCGTGGGGCCTTCACAGGGGCACCTGCTCCATCCCCAAGTCCACGAAACCCCACCGCATCCGCGAGAATTTCGAGGCCCTACGGGTCGACCTGACTTCGGAGGACATGGAGGCCGTCGCGGCCATGGACCGATCCCGCCGACAGGTGGACGGCGCCATTTTCTGTGTCGGCAAGGGCTACACGTTGGCGTCCTTGTGGGACCAGGCGACACCCGCCTAGCTCTCTTCGTTCACCTCGACCCAGAACCATCCCCTCAGGTCACCCGGAGCGAAGCCGGTCGCCCGGTCCTCGGGGTAGAGCTTGCCGAGCATTCCTTTCACTTCATCGGGGATGTCGCCGGCCGACCCGTGACAATGAACGCACGGTTCCGCCAACACGATGGGGAACAGGGCGCGAATCCCCTCTTCGCTCCGCAAGATGACCTCTTGACGCTCCGCCCGGGCGACCCAAGGTGCCGCCCACGCAGGCGGGCGATTGTTCGGATTTCGCAAACGCTCCGCCGTCCTCCCGATCTCGAGATTCGGATGCCCAGCCACGGCCGCGGTGATCTCCGGGGCGGCGCCTCGACACACTTCGATGCCCCGGGCGTAGTCTCCTTCCTGGACGGCCGCCTTCAAGGTGGTGCTCAGCGCCTGCGCCAGCTCCTTCTTTGCGGCTTTCGCCCGCGCCCACTGCGCGTGCTCAGCCGAGGAGAGCTGGTCCGGTTCGACTCGGTTCGCGTCGGCCATGGGTGCAGGACGAGGGGAAGGGGACTCCACCACCGACGTCTCCTGACAGCCTACACCCACCAACACCACGCCGATGATCTGAATGGTTCTCATGACG
Source organism: Myxococcota bacterium (assembly GCA_050331295.1). Taxonomy (GTDB): domain Bacteria; phylum Myxococcota; class Kuafuiibacteriia; order Kuafuiibacteriales; family Kuafuiibacteriaceae; genus Kuafuiihalomonas. The sequence goes on from JBHJGZ010000006.1 coordinate 258,220, forward strand.
GTACCGGTTTTCCCACCTCGTCCGCCGCGCGGAGAAGATTGAGTGGCATCTTGAGATACCGTCGGCCCTCGGCCTGGGGGGCCGGAAGGTGACCGGCATCGATGTTCACCTGAACGCTCGGGAACAAGAGGCGCGGCGCCGCGAGTTCTCGGTCTCGGGCCTCTCTGGCCTGGACGAATGCATCTTTGGAGGTTTCGCCGTCGAGCTGCGGGTTGTGGGCCTTGGACCGACCGATGGTGGTCTCGTACACCAACGCGCGTCCTCCGGGCTGATAGTCGTGGCCCACGAAGACCTTCGTTTCGTCTGGGAACGCGTACAGCTTTTGAATCGAATCGTAGAGGTCGGCGGCCGAACCGTTTGGAAAGTCGCAGCGTCCGGTTCCGTAGTCGTCCATGAACAGCGCGTCGCCCGTGAACAAAGCGTCCTGGATCTTGTAAGTGACGCAGGCTGGCGTATGCCCTGGTGTCGCGATGATTTCGACCTGGAGCTCGCCCGCCTTCAGAACCTCCCCTTCCTCCACCAATCGGTCGAATTGCGAACCGTCCGTCCGGAAATTCTCGTTCAACGCGAGGAGCGCCTTGAAGCCTTGTTGGACCGTTCGGATGCCGGAACCGATGACCACGGGGGCTTCCGTGACGCGTTTCAGGTACTGGGACGCGCTCAAGTGGTCGGCGTGGGCATGTGTTTCGAGGATGAAATGCGTCCGGAGTCCGTGTTCATCGATGAAACGCAACACGGCGTCCGCTGAGGTTACATCGGTGTTTCCGGAAGCAGGGTCGTAGTCCAGAACCGGGTCGATGATCACGGCAGCCCGCGATGCATCACTCCATACGACGTAGGTCAGGGTGAAGGTCGGTGGATGATAGAAAGCCTGAATGTGCATGGTCGAGACGGCAGCAAAGCCGGTGCCAGATCGTACGCCGCAAGACGTCCGTCATGCGTATCGCACCCGTTGCAGAGCCTGTCACAATCGTCAGCCTCAGCTTGCCGAATCGACATCGATGGCGCTTTAACTTCGACGTGGCGTCTTTGGGCCGAGACACGCTTCGGGCGCGAGCACGCCTGGCGGCCATCGATGAACCCGCCATTCTTCTCTCGCCGGACTATCGGATCCTGGACGCCAATGCCGCCTATCGCTCTCGCTTTTCTCGGCCATTGATCCTCGGTCAAGACTGCTGCCATGCCATCTCCCACGGCTACGAAGAGCCTTGCGATCAGCATGGAGAGGCTTGCCCCCTCCGACGGGCGCGACAGTCCAAGCGAACGGAACGGGTCTTCCACGTGCATGAAGGACCGACGGGGCCCGAGCACGTGGACATCACACTGGAGCCAATCTTCGATGAGCATGGCGAATTGACCGCCTTCGTCGAGCGCATTCGCCCGATCGAGGTCGCGCAAGCCGTCCCCGCCCGAGGTTTTGTGGGACGCTCCCCGCGCTTCGTACAGATGCTCGAGTTGCTTCATCGTGGCGCGACCAGCGATGTGCCCATCCTCCTGCTCGGAGAGTCAGGAGCCGGAAAGGAGCTCGCCGCGCAGGCCGTGCACGGAGCGAGTCCGCGTCGACAAGGTCCGTTCGTTCCGGTCGAATGCTCCGGCATCAATGAGTCTCTGTTCGAATCTGAGCTCTTCGGACACGTTCGGGGCGCCTTTACGGGGGCGACCGAGAACAAGGGCGGCCTGGTGGAAGCGGCCGCGGGGGGCACCCTTTTTTTGGATGAGATCGGCGACGTACCCCTTTCGATGCAGGTCAAGCTGCTTCGCCTGCTGGAGTCCGGCACCTACCGCCGGGTGGGAGACACCACACCGCGTCACGCCTCCTTTCGTCTCATTTGCGCCACCCACCGGGATCTCGCCTCCATGGTGAAGCAAGGCACCTTTCGGCAGGATCTTCTGTTCCGCATCAATACCTATCCCATCCAGCTCCCGAGCCTTCGCGAGCGTCCGGAGGACATTGCTCTGTTATCCGAGGCGCTCCTGGCCGGCTCGGGGAAGCATCTCTGCCCCGATGCGCTCCGACGCCTGGAGGCCCACCCGTTTCCGGGCAACGTCCGAGAGCTCAGAAACATTCTCGAACGGGCGCTCTTGCTCACAGACGATGACGAGATCCGACCGGAGCATCTGCCGGTGGAGCTTCAGGCGCCAAACATCGCCGCCGAGGAGCCCACCCCGTCCGCGCCGTGGCCCGACGCACTCCTTCCCCTGGAGGAGGCGGTCCGCCATTATCTTCGATGGGCCGCACGGACGCACCAAGGAGACCGAGCTTCTCTGGCCAAGCGCCTGGGCATGAGCGAGCGTACCCTCTATCGGCGGCTGAAGGCTGCCACCGCGGACGTCGACTGACATCTCACGCTGCCGCGTTCGGCACGACTCGTCGCATCAAAGAAGGGGGGCGCCGCGGCACCCCACGTGGCCCCGATGTTGCTGCTGCGTCACCCCGTGTCTACCGCGCTGTCGCCTCACCCTGCCTCATCGGCGTCCATCGAAGCACGTCTCGAACGCATCGAGCGGGCGCTCAAACCCGTCGAGACTTTTGCACAGCAAGCCCCCTTGCTGCTCGCCACCGTCACGGAGATCGGGGACGCGGTCGCGGCCCGGGTAGGAAACGTGGATGCACGGTCCGCTGCGGTGCTGGAAGTGGTGGAGCGTCTGAGTCGTCCCGAGACCGCGCACACCCTCGAAAGGCTTTTGGAGATGGCGGAGCAAGCCCCCTCGCTGATGGCCACCACCGTCGACATCCTCGATGAGGTCATGCGTCGCTGTGCAGAGAGCGGTCTTCCCATCGAACACCTGCTGGAAACAGCTCAGCAATTCATCCGCGGCCTCGCCGAGCTCAGCACCTCGCCGGAAGTGCGGAACTTGCTCCAATCCGGCATGCTGAACAATGAAGCGGTTCAGACCCTTGGCCGGGCGGCCGAGGCCATGGCCAGCGCTTCCCGCCAGCCAGCCCCCAAGGTCGGAATGTGGGGTGCGCTCAGCAGCTTCAGAAAACCCGAAGTTCAACGAGCCTTAGGGTTCTTGATCCAAGTCGCCGAACGCTTCGGTCAGAACCTCGACAACGCGGATCGTTGAACCTGCGCCACCAGGAAGGAAAGGAACACGCCCATGACCCACCACGAAATCGTCATCATCGGCGGAGGCACAGCCGGTATCAGCGTGGCCTCCCGCCTTCTGGAAAGCCCAGCCAAGCCGGACGTCGCCGTCATCGATCCCGCTCTGATGCACTTCTACCAACCCCTTTGGACTCTGGTTGGAGGCGGTGTGTTCGAGCGCGAGGAGAGCGCTCGAGAGATGTGTGACATCATGCCGACGGAAGCGAACTGGATCACCAAGAAGGTAACGGGCTTCGACCCTGGAACCACCCGAGTCGAGCTGGAAGATGGAAGCACCGTCAGCTATGAAATCTTGGTTGTCGCAGCCGGGATCCAGCTGGACTGGGACAAAGTGGAAGGCCTGCCCGAGACTTTGGGCCGCAACGGCGTGACCAGCAACTACTCCTACGACGTCGTACCGTACACCTGGGACTTGATCCGGGAGTTCAAGGGAGGTCGCGCCCTGTTCACTTTCCCGTCGACACCCATCAAATGCGCAGGGGCCCCGCAAAAGATCATGTATCTCGCAGAGGAGAGCTTCCGACGCCAGGGAGTCCGCAGCCGGTCCGAAGTCCGCTACATGTGCGCCGCCCCCGCCATCTTCGGGGTGCCGAAGTACCGGAAGGCACTGGAAAAGATCGTCTCGGACCGGGCTATCGAAACCGAATTCCGAATGGATCTGGCGGCGATTCGAGGCGCTTCCAAGGAGGCGGTGTTTCGAAATCTGGACCAAGGCACCGAGAAGACGCTGTCATTCGACATGATCCACGTGACGCCACCTCAAAGTGCACCTGATTTCATCTCCGAAAGCCCACTTGCAGGGCCCGGAGGCTGGGTCGACGTCGACAAGTACAGTCTTCAGCACAGTCAGTTCAAGAACGTCTTCGCCCTCGGTGACTGCAGCAGCCTTCCTTGCTCGAAGACCGGAGCCGCGATTCGAAAGCAAGCGCCGGTCTTGGTCGAGAACCTCCTGGCCTTCCGGAGCGGTCTTCCCTTGCCAGCCCGATACGACGGATACGCGTCGTGCCCTCTGGTCACCGGTTACGGAAAGACGATCTTGGCCGAGTTCGGGTACGACGGCGTCATCATGGAGACATTTCCCTTCGACCAGGCGCAAGAACGCTACTCGATGTATGCCCTGAAGGCCTACGGATTGCCTCAAATGTACTGGCACGGAATGCTCCGAGGACGGCTTTGACCTGGGCGCAGAAGGCGCAAACACGACAAACGGTCTCCCGTCGGTCACTGCATCGTCACTGCTGTGTCATGACGCACTGTTCTCCCTCGTGTTCGGCAGCGATTCACGCTAGCCAGCCTGCATGACGCTATCAACCGGCGGCGTACTGGCCGTCCTCCTCGGTCTTGCCTCCGCCGACCAGGACCGAGGCACGGAGCTGCTTCGCTTTCCCGATATCCACGACGGATCCATCGTCTTCACTCATGGCGGTGACCTTTGGACCGTTTCTTCCTCGGGGGGCACGGCGCGTCGTCTTACCGCGCATCCAGGGATCGAGCTCTTCGCCAAGTATTCGCCGGATGGAGAGTGGATCGCGTTCACCGGTCAGTACGAGGGCGACGAGCAGGTTTACGTCATGCCGGCCGAAGGCGGGGAGCCAAAGCGATTGACGCACTACCCGGCTCTCGGACCATTGCCGTCCCGCTGGGGATACGACCATCAGGTCCATGATTGGTCTCCGGATGGAACGTCGGTTTTGTTTCGAGGAGGCCGGGACCAATGGTCCTTGAACCGATGGCGGCTCTACACGGTTTCGGCCTCGGGAGGTACGCCTGAGGCGCTTCCGATGCCGACTGCCGGCGCGGGTACATTTTCGCCGGACGGGAAGCGCCTCTTCTATTCCCCCCTGTGGCGAGACTTCCGAACGTGGAAGCGTTACGAAGGCGGCTGGGCCCAGGATCTGTATCTGTTCGACCTCGAGCGGAAGACTTCGGAGCGGGTGACCCAGCATAAGCGCACCGATCGTGACCCCATGTGGATCGGAGACACCTTGGTTTTCGTCTCGGACCGGAATGGCCGACTGAACCTCTACCGCCGGCCGGTGGGCGGCGGCGACATCGAAGCACTCACCAGCTACACGGAGTGGGACGTGCGATGGCCGAGCGCATCGTCGGACGGCAAGATCGTCTATGAGCTGGGTGGTATTCTCAGGGTGTTCAATCTGGACACGAAAGAAGACGTTGCCCTCCGCATCGAAGTTCCGAACGACGGCCTCAAGACACGACCACGAGTCGAATCCGTCGGATCGAGCATGGAATCATTCAATCCGAGTCCGATGGGGAGTCGCGTCTTGGTGGTGGCACGAGGCGACCTCTTCGACGCGCCCACCGAAGAAGGATTGACCCGAAACCTGACCAGCTCGTCCGCCGCTCACGACCGAGAGGCCCAATGGTCGAAGGATGGAAGCAAGATTGCTTTCGTTTCAGACCGCGACGGCGAGGAGCAGCTTTGGACCCTCGACCTATCTACCCGAAAGCTACGAGCGTTGACGGAACCGGAGCCACAACGACTGTATGAGCCTCGCTGGTCCCCAACCGGAGAGCACATCGCATTCCGAAACCATAGAGGTGAGCTCTTCGTGGTCGAAGTCGCGAAACGCAAACTTCAGATGGTGGCCGAAAGTCCGATGGGAACGATTTCAGACTACCGCTGGTCGCCGCATGGGGGCCATCTCGCGTTCAGTATCCCCGGTGAGAACTCATTCCGATCTCTCTACGTCTGGACCACCTCCGACTCGAAGACGCGCCAGATCACGGATTCCACATTTCACGAAACGGAGCCCCGTTGGGACCCGGAAGGCAAGTATCTGTACTTCTTGGCCGACCACGATTTCCGCCCGGAAATCGATCCATACGACTTCAACTATGCCAACAACCGTAGGACGTCGATATATGCATTCGCCCTTCGCGCCGACGTAGAGCATCCCTTCCCGCCCAAAAACGACGAAGACGAGGCCCAGTCCGAAGGCGAATCAAAGGAAGAGAATTCAAAAGCGCCGCCGAAGAAGGACTCCAAGAAACCTCCCATCACGATCGAATTCGATGGGCTCGCCACACGGGTAGCGCGGATTCCACATCGCTCCGGCAATCTCTCCGATTTGGAAGTCACCTCGACCCATATCTATTTCGTCGAAAGCGATGGATTTTATCTCAATCGTCCAAAGCTCGACCCGAGACTGACCGAATTCGACGCCAAGTCTCGAAAGGCCCGCACGGTGATGGAGGGCGTGCAATCCTACTCGACCTCCTGGGACAACAAGCGGCTTATCGCCCGAACCAAGGGAGGCCTGCACGTCATCGAAGTGGGCAAGACGGACGCACCGAAGAAGATTCCGCTGGACGGCTTGGAGACGCGCATCGATCCTCGACAAGAGTGGACGAACATCTTCCACGAAACCTGGCGCCGCTTTCGAGATCACTTCTACGTTCCGAACCTGCATGGGGTGGACTGGGAGAAGGTTCGAGGGCGGTACGAGCCGCTCCTCGATCACGTCGCGCATCGGTCCGACCTCAACTACCTGCTCGGAGAAATGGTGGCTGAGCTGAACGTGTCTCACGCTTACGTGAGCGGCGGCGACGAAAACCTTCCGCCTCGACCACCAGCATCCTTGCCTGGAGCACGTTTCGAACGGGACGAGAAGACCGGTCGTTCACGGATCGCCAAGATCTTCCGAGGACAGAACGAAGAGGATGAGTATCGAGTTCCCCTCCGCGATGTCGGCGTCGAGGCGCGCGTCGGCGACTTCGTCATGGCCGTCAACGGGCAGCCGCTGGGGCCCGATGACAACATCTATGCTCATCTTCGGCGCCCCTCCAGTCATCCGTTGGAGCTCGTCTTGAATGACAAACCTCGCATGACGGGCGCGCGGACCGTCGTCATTCGACCCCGCGCGTCCGAGCGAAGCCTGGTGTACCACGAGTGGGTTTCGGCCCGGCGCACCATCGTCGAGCAGCAAACCAACGGCGAGGTTGGATACCTCCACATCCCGAACATGGGGGCCGAGGGCCTACGCGAGTTCGCCAAGTGGTACTACCCGCAGCTGCGCAAGCGCGGGCTGGTCATCGACGTTCGAGGAAACGGCGGGGGCTTCGTGTCCCAGATGCTGATTCGGCGTTTGCAGCTGGAGCTCCTCGGAACCGGCTTTGCTCGACACGACGACATCGCCTACGCGTATCCGGGGGCGTTCGCGGTCGGACCGAAAGTCTGCCTGCTCGACGAGACGTCGGCCTCGGATGGCGACATCTTCCCGGCTGCCTTCAAGGAGGCCGAGATCGGTCCGTTGATCGGAAAGCGTTCTTGGGGTGGGGTCGTCGGCATCACGGACCACGGCCCATTGATCGACGGTGGCTCGGTGTACGTACCGGAATTCAGCACGAACGACCCGGAGGGTCGCTACGTCATCGAGGGCTACGGGGTGGATCCCGACATCGAAGTCGACAATCCGCCGTCGGAGGTCATCGAGGGCCGTGACCCGCAGCTCCAACGAGCCATTCAGGAGATTCAGCGTCTTCGGAAAGAACAACCCGACCAGCTCCCCAAGCGCCCACCCGATCCGGTCAAAGCCGGCCCCGAGGTGCTCGGCCTGCAATAGGGCTCGGCTGCGTCATATCGTCTCGATGGGACACGTCCGCCCATGTTTCGTCGGGTGCTGATGCGTCTGGGGTCGGCTCGTTCGGCCTGTCGCGCCGTCGGATCGGTCATGAGGATCCACGCATCCCCGAGAGGTTCGGGGACTCTGCCCTGTTTGCGTTCTTGCGCTCCACAAAACGGTATGAGGCACCGGCCTTGGCATCGTTCCTGCTGCTCTGTTCCGCATGAACGTACGAAACTCTCACATGTCCACCGCCATGGCAGCCGCGATGGCATGCACCTTGGTTGCGTCGGTCGGTCCAGCTCACGCCGAGCATCACAAGACGGAAAGGCAACACTCCGAAGACAAAAAGACGAGCGCGCGCGAGACTTCACAACACGAACCGAAGACGGCCCGTCCTTTGCCGGAGCCAGAAACCAAGAACGGCATCCGGTTCGTCACCGGCGGCGTCGGCGAGCGGGCGGAAAAACACATGGCGAAAATGAAAGACCAGTATCCGCTCCGCGTCACCATGAGCACCGAAGGCGGCAAATTCGTCAGCGGCATGTCGGTGTCCATCGCCGATTCATCCGGCAAGAACCTGCTCACGACGCATGTTCAGGGGCCCAAGTTGTTTGTGGACCTCGAGCCCGGTGAATACCGTTTGGAGGTGGCAGGACCAGCGCTGCGTGAGCTGCAGCGGAGCTTCACCATCGAGAAGGGCAAGGCCGAGGATATCCTCATTCAGGTCCCTTCAGTATAAGTCGATGGACGTGGGGTGTGCGCGGTCTGACCCGATCCGAGACCTCATGGCGGAGTCTTTGAAAGGTGGGATAGCTCGCCGGCATCCACATGGACCGTCGCCTCCACCACGTCTCCCTCCTCCAGCAGTCGGGCCTCCGCTCGCTCTCCCAAGTCGTGAGCCGCACGGACGGTGAGGTCGGGGTGCACGAACACTTCGGCCCAGACCGAGAGCCCGTGCCCTACATGGTGAGCGCGTACCATGCCCACGCCCAGAATGCCGGGCGTTCTCCGGAGTCCATCCGCCAACGCACGATGCCGGTTGGGCGAGGCGGCGGTGCCCATCAACAGCCGAATGCTCTCTGCACCGAGGCTCACGCCGGAGCCGAAGATCCACACCGCGACCGGAAGCGCCAGGATCGCGTCCCAGTGATGTCCCACGCCGGCCCAGGCGGCGGCAAAGCCCAGGAGGGAGACCAATCCCAGGACCACGTCATTCCGCACATCCACCATGAATGCCCCCATCGCCGGAGAAGACCGCGCAGACCGCGAGGCCCAAACGAGGAAAGCCAGCTTGATCCCGACCTTCAGGGCCAGCATCCCGGCCAACCTCGGGCTCAGCAGCCCCGAGTTGCCCTGCAGCAGCGCTGCAGCCGCGGACATGAACACCTGGAAGGCCAAAACGCCGACCAGCACCGCCACCATGAGAGCGGCCACGGGTTCCGCCGCATGGTGACCAAACGGATGCTCCCGGTCCGGCGGACGTCGAGAGACGATGACGGCAAACAAGAGCCCCGCTCCCGTCAATCCATCGGCGAAGCTGTCCGCGCCTTGCGCGAGCGCCAGCTCCGATGGGCGCGTCCAGTAGACGAACCCGAAACCCACCGCGAGGACGAGGCTGGACGCGATGGAGAACCGAAGGATGGCCCGAGGTCGCTCGTCCGTCGAAAGCAAGGCATCGTCGTTCATGGCGAAACACGGGCATCAAAGCACGGAACCAGCCCCCGCGCTCGTCGCATCCGGCTCCCGCTCCGCCGACCGCGGTGGCGTGGCCGCCGCAGCATCATGGACAATGTTCACACATGCGAGCAGCCTGCGCTCGATGAATCCCGAGCCGAGCCGTGATTTCGTCGTTCAGCAGATCCGTCGAGCTCCCGAAAACCAAAACCCATGACCGCCGGCTGCGTGGTCGCACGGAGCGTGCGATGCCTGGATCCGGACGAGCCTGCTCTGCAGGAAGCCCTGCGACTCGAGTCGCTGGGGGCAGTGGCCACCGATGTCGAGGCGTACCAGGATCACGCCGTGGTGCGAGCCTGCTTCGATACACCTCCGCCGGGGGAAACGGTCGAGCGCTGGCTTCCGAATGCGGAGCGATGGCCTGCGGGACAGCGGGTCGAAGTCGACGCCGTGATCGAGGACCGGAGGGCGTTCGGCGCCGGACATCACCCCACCACCGCGATGATGCTGCATCTCGCCCGCCGACGCGCCTGCCCCTCGCGGGTCCTCGACGTCGGCACCGGGACCGGCATCCTGGTTCTCGACGCCCTCGTCCGAGGCGCCGAGGTTGGATGGGGCGTCGACATCTCCCCCGAGGCGCGAGCGTCCGCCACCCACAACGCTCAGCTCAACCATCGATGCCTCGTGGTGAGCCGTGACATCCCGGATGACCACCGCTTCGATCTGGTCATGGCCAACATCCGAGCCCGTACCTTGCTGGAGCTCGCCTCCCTTCTCCACCGAGTGGTGGAACCGAAGGGTCGACTTTTGTTGTCCGGAATCCTGTTCTGGGAAGACGCGGGGGTCGAAGCACACTTTGAAAATCTGGGCTTCGACACCTGCTGGCGCGTCTTTTCGGGTCGTTGGTGGGCCCTCGAGTTGCTCCACCGCTGACTGCAAAGCAGTGGCGGGGGTCCCCGGACGTCGCGGCAGAAGAGGCGTCCGGACCTTGACCGACGCCCTCGCGCGTCTCACGGGTCGTTCGTACGGAAAGAGGCTTGCTGAGACGTGTGGAACCCATCGTCGCCCAGAGACGTTTGGTCGTGAAGCGAAGTACGGTCACCTGGCTCGTTCTGGGAGCCGGGGTGCTGATGGTCCTCGGAGGCTCCCTCCTCTTCGGTGATGGCGATCTGAAGGATCCCGACCTCCGAACGACCTACCTCTGGCTCCGGTCCTTCCGCTTCATCAACAGCTTTCTAGCCGGCGCGGCCCTCGCGACGGGAGGGGTGCTGGTGCAAGGTTTGTTTCGCAATCCCTTGGCTTCGCCTTCACTTCTCGGAACCAGTTCCGGGGCGAGTCTCGGTGGGGCGGCGGTGATCCTGCTTTGGAATCGCTTCTTGGTAGACGCCTTTCCGACGTGGGTTCCACCGGAGTTGGTTCTGCCCTTCGGGTGTTTGCTCGGGGCGCTGCTCGCCCTCATCATCCTCCTGGCGGTCATTGGTCGCTATCCGGACATCGTCACCCTTCTTCTGACCGGGTTCATCCTCTCGTCCTTCTTTCTGAGCCTCTCCGGTCTCTTGACGAGCCTCGCGCAGGAGAGCTGGGAGCTCGGACGCGCCATGGTGGCATTCACCTTGGGAGGCGTCGAATCGAAGGGTCTTCGACAGGCTGCACTGGCCTTCCCGATGGTCATCGCCGGTTCCTTGGCGGCGTTGGCCTGGAGCCGTCACCTCGACCTCTTGCTCGCCGGCGAAGATGAAGCGGCGTCCCTAGGAGTGGACACCAAGGTCGTCCGCCTATGGATCATCATTTGGACGGCGACGTTGACCGCCGCGGCGGTCGCCATCGGCGGCAACGTCGCTTTCGTCGGCCTCATCGTGCCGCATGCCCTTCGACCCCACGTCGGGGTCGCGCACCGTCGTCTCATCCCCGCCGCCTGGGTGGGAGGCGGTGCGTTTCTCTGCATGGCCGATGTGTTGGTTCGGGTGATACCAGCTCGAGGCCAGCTTCCCCTCGGCGTGGTGACCGGCCTCATCGGTGCACCGATCTTTTTGTATCTGCTTTCTCGAGCGTCCAAGGAAGGCCGGGTGGCGTAGTGTCCTTGGAATTGCTGGAGGTATCGGCCCACCATCCGAGGGGGGCCGAAGTGGTCCGCGATGTCACGTGTGTGTGTCCTCGAGGGGCGGTGACGGCACTCGTGGGGCCGAATGGAGCCGGGAAGAGTACCCTCCTCAAAGCGATCCTCGGACTGGTCCCAAGCCGAGGCTCAGTTTTGTTGGATGGGATCGAGCTTCTGAAGGTCCCACCTCGGGAGCGGGCCAAACTGGTCGCCTACGTCCCTCAGCGAAGCCGACTCGATGCTCGGATGCAGGCCCGCAGCGTGGTCGAGCAGGGTCGATTCGCCCATCGGGGTCCTCTGGCGGGCCTCGGCCCGGCCGACCACCGCGCGGTCGATGAGGCACTGGCCGTCACCGGCGCGCACGCCCACGCTTCCCGAGTGTTCACCGAGCTCTCCCTGGGAGAGCAGCAGCGCATCATCCTCGCCCGGGCTCTGGCGACCGGAGCGCGAGCCCTCCTTCTCGATGAGCCGACCTCGGCCCTCGATGCGAGGCAAGCCCTGCTGCTGCACCAGGCTCTCCGTCGACTGGCGGACCGAGGGTGGTGCATCGTCGTCGTCCTTCACAACCTGGACGAAGTGGCGCGCCATTCCGATTTCGCGATGTTGATGAACCATGGAGCCGTCTTCGCCCATGGCCCCACCCCCGACATCATCGACCGAGAACCGGTCCACTCGGTGTACGGTGTCGAGCTCAGAAAAAACGCAGGGCTGGGTCTGTTTCTTCCGAAGGAGATTTCTCGATGAGGGCTCGGGCCGACCGCCGTGACGGCAGGCGCCGCGGTTGAATGGCCGAGCTCGCGGCGGCGCCCGTCCCTCGACGTTTCGGTCGAGCCGGAACGATCGAGGAACGGACGATGGGGTGGCCGAGGTGAAGGAGGGCCGGACTCGGCTCTAGAACGATAGGCCGATACTTACCTGGTAGAAGTCTGCGGTATCTTCCGGCTCCAGGTCTGCACCACCCGCGAATCGGATGAAACCCATGGCGGCCCGCGCCTCGATGTAGGGCCCAATCCACTGGTAGACGGTCTCGACCTCGTTGGTCGCCGCGCCACGGGTTTGAATGAGAGACTCCCAGTGGGCGCCGATCGACAGCCACGAGAGGGGCGCAACGCCAGCGTTGGCCCAGTAGTGGATGAAATCGTTGCGGGACGAATCGTCCAGTTCCCGAAGCCCGATATAGAACCCGGCGTAGAGCTGACCCTGGAAGAGTGCATCCCCGTAGGTCACGGTGAGGTTGGGCACGATACCCTCGAAGAACAGGCCACGGCCCGCACCCGACAAGAGCGTTCCGTTGAGCAAACCAAACTGGGGGTTCACGGAGAGATTTCCGTCCAGGAATTTGAAGTTCAAACCAGGCCCCCATTCCGTCCACAGATCGGCACCGCCGCCTCCTGCACCAAACCCGGGTCTGGTCCAGAGGATCGTATAGAAGGTCACATCCACCAGGTCGTTCAAGCCAACGGCCACCTGGCCGATCGCGTGGAACCCGAAGAAGATGTCTTGTTTCAGGACAACCGAGATGGATGTCGGTGGACCCTCTTTGGATTCTTCGACCTCGGTGGAAGTTTCAGCGGGCACATCCTGCGCCTGTGTGGGCTCGGAAATACCAACGACCGCAACAAACGCAGCGGTGATGGTGACGAGTCTGTGAAAGTTCATGTCGACCTCTCTTTCGAGTCTGTGGAGCTAGCCCTTGGGCACTCCGGTTTCCCGATGATCTGTGCAACCCTATGCCGCAGCGTGACAATGTGCCGTGACGCAAAAAGTCAGAGATAATTGAACCCATGCGACACTTTCCGTTCAGATCTGTGAAATGACCGGGGTTTAACTTCGGAAAAACTTGCAGGAGGTGGCGTTCATCGGAACGGGGGCCGACTCCATCGTCTGCTTGCGGCCTTACGTCGAAGGGTCGGCCGACCTCTATGGTGCACCGTTCAGCTGCTTCTTCTCGACGCGCTGCGCGGTTGAGCCAAGACGATAGGTTGTCATTTCACTTCTGGTCGCCGCCGTCGGGTACGTCTGGAGGACGAACATGCGACCGTCTAGACGACTCGGCATGCATCGGTCATCGACGCTCGTTCGGACGTTGATGGGTGGGATGGTCGTCGCCGTCTTTTCCGGCCTCACGGCCTGCGTTCAGATCCAGCCCCGACAAGGACTCACACCGCGGCCCTTTTCATCAGGACAGGTGACGTGGCGACGCTGCCCGCGTCTTTCTCCCATCATGGGTCAGCCCAGAGGACAATGTCATCTCGGCCGCGTACCGCTTCGATGGGATCGAATCGATGCGCCGGAAATCGAAGTGCTGGTCCAGAAGCTGGAGCCCGAAGAACCCCGCCGAGGAACGCTGTGGGTGTTGGATGGTGGCCCCGGTGGGACGGGTGCCATCTTCAACACGCCTTTCTGGAGGCGCCTTTCGGTCGAACGAGGCTTCGCGCTCCTGATTCCAACCCATCGCGGAGCCGGTGTCTCGACCGGCTTGAGGTGTCCGGTTCAGCAAGCGTCGAAAAGCGCCGGAGGTGCATGGGTTCGCCCGAGCGAACGCCGCGCCTGCGCAGAGCATCTCGCCGAAACATGGGGGAACGACCTGGCAGGTTTCACCACCTACGAAGCGGCTCGGGACGTGGCCCACTTCATCGCTCGGGAGCGACGCCCCGGCGAGGCCACGTTCTTGTACGGCGGCTCTTATGGCTCGTACTGGGCACAGCGCGTCCTCGAGGTGCTTCCGTTCGATGTGACGGGTGTGATCCTCGAGGCGGCCATTCCGCGGAACGCGCACTTTGGACGCCTGAGCGAATCCGTGGATGAAGCCGTCCAGCGACTCCTCCAACGATGCGCAAGGAGTCGCGGGTGCGCACGACGCTTCGATGGGGATCCGATCGGCACCGCTCGACGCGTCGTCGAAGCTGATCTCGTGGGCCAGGGTTGCGCGGCTCGACTGAACGTCAGCATCGAGCGAAGACAAACACTCTTCGCGGCCACGATGCTTACGGACCCGACGTATCGAGTGCTTCTGGCGCCGCTGCTCTTTCGTTGGGACCGATGTCGCTACACGGACCGCTTCGTCCTCGAGGAGGCACTCCGGTCGTTGCCGGACATTGGCCGGTCACCTCCAGACATCGAAACATTCGAAGGCACCATCTTCGACCCACTTATTTTCGATCTCACCGTCGCAGACAACATCGTCCATCTGGACCTGATGAAAACGCCTCTGGGCCCTTCGAGGGTGGCGGAGCTCGAACGAACCATGCTGGCCACGAATCCGAGCGCCCGGGACTTTGTCGAACACAAGGCCGTTTGGCCTGATCCTCCCTATCCTTCGAGAACCCCTTCGGCCGTACAGGTCCGCTCGCCGATTTTGGTCTTCGCGGGAGAACTGGATGCGCGAACACCGCTCAGTTGGTCGGCTCGGGTCGCCGAGCACTACGACACCGCGACGCTCGTGGTCGTCCCGTGGGCAGGCCACACGACCTCCAGGCTGGTCACGACGCCTGGCGGCACCAACTGCACGCTGGAGGCCTGGCGGGCGTTCATGGACGCGCCCGAGAAAGCGGTGGATGAGACGTGTTTCGCCCAAATCACGCCCCTCGACCTGTCCGGCACCTCCGGTGCGAGCGGAAGGCTTGCAGAGCAGTTTCTCGGAACCAGGAGATTCTTCCAGTAGCAGGATGCCCTCTTCCCGTGGAGGATGCTCGTCGATGAAAGCGCAGGTCATCAATGGAGTCGGCTTGGCGGGCGCGCTGATGGCATCGGCTGCCGCCGTTCTGCTCCTTTCGAGAGATGAAGGCGCGAAGACGCAAGTGGCTGCCGAACCCGACGCTCCTGACGACCGAGCGGACGCCATCGTCGATGCGCGCGGGCGTCTCGTGCCGGTGAAGGCCTATGAGCGGATTCTTTCGCTGAACCCGGTGTCCGACCACATCCTCTTGGAGCTCATCGAGCCCGAGCGACTGGTCGGCGTCACCCGCTACACGTTGGACACCCATCCGGAGCGTTGGCGGTTCGGTCAACGACCCGGATTCGTCTCGTCCAAAGGTGTGGAGCGGGTCCTCGACCTTCGACCCGACCTGGTCGTCATCTCCAAGTACGCGGACGAAGCCTTCATGGCTCGCCTTCGGGAAACACAGATCCATGTCTTCGATTTGGGCGAGCTGCTCGGCGTCGAAACGACGGTCGATAACATTCGGACCTTGTCCAAGCTTCTGGGTATTCCGGCTCGGGGTGTCCGGCTCGAGCGAGATTACGTCCGCAACCTGAAAGCGCTCGAGCAGGCCTTGGAGGGTCGCGAGCGGCCACCGGGCATCTATCTCAGCGTGTACGGCGGCAGCCTGTTCGGAGGCACCAGGAACACGAGCTATCAGGACCTCCTGTATTTCGGCGGGGTGAAAGACATGGCCCCCGCCCACGGCTTCGCAGGATGGCCCCAATATAGCGCGGAGGAGATCATCGCGATCGATCCGCCCCTGGTTGTGACTCCAGGAGGATTCGCCGCCACCATTTGTCGGCACGCGGTGCTCGAACGAATCGCCGCCTGCCAACCCGGCGGTCGGGTGCTGGAGCTGCCCGAAAAGAATCACGGAGACCCTGGGCTCGGGCTCGTGAACGCAGCTCAAGATCTGCAGCGACTGGTGTTCGGGATCGACCCGCGGTTCGAGGATCTGAATCGCTGATCGGCGCCTTTCCGCGTCCGGCGCGTCGCGACCGCGCGCTACGCGCGGCCCATGCCGTCGATGGGAAACAGGGTCAGTCCGACCCGATACTCATCCGGCCATCCGTTCGGGGGAACGTTCGGGCGCAGTTTGGGGCGCGGTGCAGGTGCCATCCATCCCGCGAGCCGAAGCGCGACCCGAAGGTCGGGGACCTCTACCCGAGCCAGCGCCGACTCGACCCGAGCGACGCCCTCTGGGAGGAGGCGGAGATTCTCCGTCAGGGGTTGGATCGTTTGGCCCTTCCAGCTTCGAAGCTGCTGGATGAATGCAGGTTCTTTGGTTTGAATCAAAACCCGGGTCCCCTGAAGGCCCAGGCCGAGGTCGAAAAGCAGGGCCGTTCGCCGGGTCGGGTCCAGAGCCTCTTCATCGGTCCCGAGTTCCTGCAAAGACGTGGCGATGGGGAGGAGCGACTTCGTCTGGTGCACCACGAGGGCCCTTGCCCCCACGACCGGTGCTGCCCCGTCGTCGGGTCCAGGCGCCATCCATTCGAGGAGCCGAACGTGGTCGGGCATCTCGATGCGAACGCGAACCCCTTGGCCCGCTCCCCACAACACCGTCGATCCCATCCATTCCGTCCTCGGCCACCGCACGTCGGGCTCCGGTCGAACGTGCGGCGGACCGAGTGAGAGAGGCGCGCCTCTGACCAACGCAGAACGAACGAACCGGCGGATCTCCGGCACCGACCACGGCGGACGTCGAACCGGAGCCTTCCATCGCTCGAGCCGGCGAACCACGTGGCGCCAAGCTTCTTGGCGCCAATCCTCGTCGGCATCCCGCCACCGACCGATCTCCTCCCGGCTGCGGGCACAGCCGCGACACAATCCGGACACCTCATCGATGACGCAGGTCCCGATGCACGGACTCCCCATCATGGTAGCCATCCCCGCCCGACCGCATGCCGGAGGAGACTCAAAACTCGATCCCCTTCCGGGCACGGATGCCCGCTTTGTAAGCGTGCTTGACCATCTTCATCTCGGTCACGGTATCGGCGCTGTCGATGACCTCTTGAGGCGCGTTTCGACCCGTCAACACGACGGACACATGTTCAGGCTTCGTCTCGAGGCACCGACACACCTCTTCGACCGGAAGGTAGCCGAGGTCGAGGGCGATGTTGATCTCGTCCAGGACCACCACGTCGTGGTCCCCGTCTTGGATGAAGGCGCGGGCTCGGTCGAAGCCATGCCGCGCCGAAGCCATGTCCTGGGACCGGTCCTGTGTTTCCCAAGTGAATCCATCGCCGGAAACCACGTGGGTGATTTCGGGGAACCGGGCGAGAGCGGCCTTCTCGCCGGTCTTCCACGTCCCCTTGATGAACTGCACCACCGCGACTCTCTGGCCGTGACCTGCCGCGCGAATTGCCACCCCGAAACCGGAAGTCGACTTGCCTTTACCATCTCCGGTATTCACGACGACCACCCCCCGCTTGATGCTCTTCGACCGGGTCTCCTCGTCCTGTTCCTTCTTTCGCTGTCGCATGCGGGCGACGTAGTCGTCGTCGGTTTCGCTGGTCATCCTGCTGCGCCCTCCTCACGTGTGTGCGTCGCGTCCGTCATCGAGGCCTCTCGCGTCCGTGCCGCATCGAACCGGCAAGGACCAGAACCGAGGACGCTGGGAAGGGCGGCGGGGCTAGGCCGAGGACCGTCCAAGACGGCTGCTGAGCCCTACCCTTGACCGGTCCGCCATCCCCGAGGCGTCCGTCCACTTCGGCCTGAGCGGGTATCCGGGCTCATGTCGTGCCGGCATCGAGACCGGCGGACTCGTCGCCATCCCGAAGGCTCACCCGGTTCGACGAGCGACGCTCTCCGTGGTTCGTCGACGAGGCCACGACATTCACCGTGGCGGGTCCGCGCTGGATTCACACCAGCTTCCCCTGCAGGCCTTTCAACCTGCCTCAAACCGACATGGGAGGTGCCAACCACGACCAAGGGTGTCAATGGACAAAGGTGGCCCCTCGGTTGACAAGCACGAGCGCACTCAGTGCTTCCGAGCCATGGCGCAACACGTGTTGATCAGCGGTGGCGCGCGCTCTGGCAAAAGCCGCTTCGCCTTGCACCTGGCTCAGCAACGCGGAACACGTCGTGCCTTCATTGCCACTGCACAGGCGTTCGACGATGAAATGGAGGCCCGCATCAACGCTCATCGAGCGGAACGCGCATCAACTTTCACCACGTTCGAAGAACCGGTAAACCTCGCGCTCTGCCTCCGTCGCGCATCCGAGGACCATGACGTCGTGGTGATCGATTGCCTTACGCTTTGGCTCAGCAATCTGCTCCACTTTCATCGAGAAAACGAAAGAGAGGTTTCGCGGGAACTCGAACGCACGTTTGAAACCCTGCAGAAGCTTTCGACCCCGACCATCGCGGTGGTCAACGAGGTCGGCTTGGGAATCGTCCCGAGTACGCCGCTGGGTCGAGGGTTCAGGGATGCTTCGGGACGCATGCAGAAGTCTTGGGCGGACGCCGCCGACGAGGTCTACGCGGCCGCTTTCGGTATCATCGTGCGGTTCAAGCCGAATCCCGTGGAGGCGGTCTGGGGATGAGCCACCTTTGGGCGTTCGCGGCGGCAGCGCTGCTGGACCGAGTCAACATCCGGTGGCCGAACATGCTCCACCCAGTGGCCTGGTTCGGCCATGGAGCCCTCCTGCTGAAGGACCGCTTGTTCGACCCCTCCCGTTCGAAGGGACATCAGCTGCTTCGGGGTCTGGTACTCGTCGTGAGCTGCGTGATCGGTGCGCTGGCCATGGTCAAAGTCGGCCAGACGGTCGGGGGCTTCATCGTGGATGTCATCGTCTTGTCCTCGACCTTCACCATCAGCGGCCTGGTCCGTTCAGCCCGGGAAATGAAGAGTGCCCTGGAGCAAGAAAACCTTCAAAAGGCTCGAGAGACTCTTCGAGACCTCTGCTCTCGCAAGCCGGATACCTTGAACGAAGAGCAGCTGATTGCCGCAACCGTAGAATCGGTCGCCGAAAACACCTCGGACAGCTTGGTGGGCCCCGTCTTTTGGTTCGCCATCTTCGGTCTCCCGGGCGCGGTCGCATACCGGGCTGTCAACACCCTCGACGCCATGTTTGGATACCGAGGCGAGTACGAGTACTTTGGCAAAACGGCTGCGCGTCTCGACGATGTTCTGAATCTGGTCCCGGCGCGGATCACGGCCCTGCTTTTTTGGATGGTCGACGATGCCGACCGACCGATTGATCTTCGGCCGTTCTGGCGCGACCGACGCAAGACCCAAAGCCCGAACGCCGGCTACCCGATGGCGATGATGGCCGCACTCCTCGGAGTGCGCCTCTCCAAGCCGGGTCACTATGAACTGGGAGACGCAAAAGAGACGCTCACGCCGCAGCATATCGAGGATGCCTGCCGACGGGCGGAACGCGCCGCGGCCTTGATGATCGCCATGGTGGTCATCACGGCTCTCATCCCTTGGAGCGCCAGCTCGTCATGAGACGCGGACATGGCGGCACCGACGTGCTCGAGCTTCGGGTCTTGGGCCTGAGGGAGTCGGACATCATCGATCTCTCGGTCAACGTCAGTCCATTCGGGCCCGCGCCCAGCGTCCAGGCCCTGATCAGAACCTGGGATCCTTCTCGATACCCCGACCCGGCATGCACCGACGCGCGTCGTGCTCTGGCCGAACGCTTCAACCTTTCACCGGACCGGATCATCCTGGGCAACGGTGCGACCGAGCTCTTGTGGACCCTCTTCGATGCGCTCGCGCCGCGCCGCGTGCTGATCCTCGAACCTACCTTCAGTGAGTTCCGTTCGGCCGCCGAGGCAAAGCGGGTCCCGATCGATGTACTCCGGTCCGAGCCGTGCGAATGGCCGAGGATCTTGGATGGGAACGCAACGTGGGACGCGATCTATTTCACGCACCCGAACAACCCAACCGGCAAGGCCATGGATCTCCACCAAATCACCGAATGGGCCAATGCGATGCCCGAAACCATCTTCGTTTCGGACGAGTCCTTCCTCAGTCTGAGCGAGCGGGCCGAAGACCTGGACCACGCCTTGCCGGACAATGTCCTTCGGCTGAGGTCGATGACCAAAGACCACGGTCTGGCCGGCGTCCGTCTCGGGTACGCCATCGCCCCCGCAGACCTGGCCCGAGCGATGGAGGCTCAGCGACCGACTTGGACCGTCAACGATCTGGCCCAGCGAGTGGTCCGCGTCGCGCTCGAAGCCGAAACGCACGTGGTCGGGGCGCGGCAAACACTCTTCGACTGGCGGACCCGGCTCGAACGCGGGCTGAGAGAGCTTCGAGTGCCTTACCTGGAGAGCCGTACCATCTACACGATGCTCGACGTGCGAGACGCGCGACCGGTGAAGATGAGCCTTCTTCGGGATCATCGCATCCGTGTTCGTGACTGCACCAACTTCGGCTTCCCGGCATTTATCAGGGTCGCGGTCCGGTCACCCGAAACCCAAGACCGTTTCCTCTCCGCTCTCTCCGCGAGCTTGCTCCGATGAGCGGGTCCGTCTTGATGGTCCAAGGGACCACTTCGGACGCCGGGAAGTCATTTCTCACCGCCGGGCTGTTGCGCTTGTTTCGGCGAAGGGGCCTGAAGGTCGCTCCCTTCAAGGCGCAGAACATGGCCTTGAATGCGGTCGTCACCCCGGACGGAAGGGAGATCGGTCGAGCCCAAGGGGAACAAGCGAAGGCCGCCGGTCTCCCCCCTCACGTGGACATGAATCCCATACTCCTGAAGCCGGAGAGCGGACACCGGAGCCAGGTGGTGGTGCTCGGTCGCTCGCGGGGATCGATGACCTACCGAGCATACCAAGAGCTGAAACACGAATTGCGACCCATCGTGCTGAGCGCATTGCACAGGCTTCGAGATCAGTTCGATCTGGTGATCATCGAAGGTGCCGGCAGCCCGGCCGAGATCAATCTCGACGGGGACATCGTGAACATGTTCATCGCACGCTCGGCGCGGGCACCGGTCATCTTGGTGACGGATATCGACCGGGGAGGTGCCTTCGCTTCACTGTACGGAACCTGGAGCCTGCTGGCACCTGAAGACCGAGATCTTGTGAAGGGATTCGTCATGAACCGAATCCGAGGAGACCCGAGCCTTCTGGACTCCGGGAACCGCAAGCTTCTGGAGCTGACCGGGATTCCAGTCCTGGGTGCGGTGCCCTACCTCGAAGAACACCGCGTGCCAGAGGAAGACAGTCTCGGACTCGATCGACGCCGCTGGACTCCCCGCGCTCACCTCCGCGACGTCGAAGTGACCATCGTCGACCTTCCGCACATGTCCAACTATGACGAGTTTCAGTCCCTCGAGCGCCGCGTCACCGTCCGTTACTCCGCCGCCGCTCGGGATGGCCTGGGCACCGACCTGGTCATCATCCCGGGGAGCAAACGCACCATCGAAGATCTCCGGTGGATTCGCTCCAGTGGATGGTCCCGCGTTCTCGAGACGCGCCATGCCTCCCGAAAGCCGATCTTGGGGATCTGCGGCGGCTGCCAGATGCTGGGCCGAAGCCTGCATGACCGGTCGGGCATCGAGACCCGAGGCGATTTCGAAGGACTCGGGTTGCTCCCGCTCTCGACCGTGTTCGAGCCCGAGAAGCGAACCCGGCCGGTGTGGGTGGAGCCCGTCGTTCCCCCCTTCGACCGAGCCTCGATCCAGGGTCGGCTCCCGGGCTACGAGATCCACCACGGCCGGGTTCGACTGGACGAGGATGCCGCGCCGTTCGCCCGCGTGATGCCCCAGCCGGCCGGGCCGTTCCGAGCCGACGGAGCTTGGAACGACTCGACCATCGGCACCATGGTGCACGGTTTGTTCGAGCACCCGGCTTCCATCGACAGCCTCGTCCAATGGATACATTCGCGGTCTGAAGCCTCTCCACCCGCGACCTCGCGCCGTCCCACCTCCGAGCCGAGCGCCGAAGCTCATCCCGAACCGAGCGTCGCGCCGTCGGGCGTCGAGGGCTCGACGCTGAGCTATCCCGAGGATCCGTACGAGGCGCTGGCCGTGGTGCTCGAAAGGGCGTTGGACATCCCGGCCCTGGAGCACCTCCTGAGCCAGAGCACCCTTCATCCTCGGAGTCGTCGCGGCTGAATCACGACTCGGCATGAATGCTGCTGTCGTTTTCGGTCATGGGCGGACGACACACCCCGACCGAGGAGGGCATCGACCCACGCACGGCGCATTCGACCCTGGCAAAGCTTCGGCACGCCCATGCCAACCCCGACACGACCGTGGTTTTGACCCGACGAGAAGCCCACGCCGTGGTGAACCTCTTGACGTCAGCCGACCCCGGCGTCGGCATGTTTGGCCCGCTGGCCCTTGAGAATCTGAGAGGCCCAGTCGATCGTCTGAGGCTCGCGGGACGGATGAAACGGCGTCACACACGTACGCCTTCTGACCCCGACGCAGTCGCCAAGCGTCTTCCGGTGAAGCCCTGATCGAGTCCTAGCCTCTGCTCCCACCCTGTGTTCAGCTGCCGAGGATGCAGCTCTCCGGCATGCTCTATGGTTCGAGGCTGCTCCAGTATGTGGATTTCGCGTGTGCGGATGTGCTGGGGCCCGAGGCGAGCGAGGACGACATTCGGGATCTGATCCACCGCCGCGGAGAGATCTTCATCAAGCCGATCTTTCGCGGCGGCATCGGCGGAAAGGGCAAAGCGGGCCTGGTGGGGCGGGCCAAAGACCTTCGAACCGCGCTTCGGGAAAAGGAGCGCCTGTACTTTGCAAAGCACCGCGTCGGCGACACCGAAGCATCGGCCAACGGCGTAACATTCGAGGGCGCAGTGCCCGCAACGCATGAGGTCTACTTCTCTTTGAGCGACTCCACTCGGTTTCGCGCGCCAACCGCCACCCTGAGTCACCATGGAGGGGTCGACATCGAGCAGCTCCCCGCCGACCAGGTGTCCATCGTGCCCTTCGAAGCGCTGACCGGCCTCAAGGCCTTCGTCGTGGCCAATCAGCTGGAAGACTTGGGTGCTCCCGAACCTTTGATTTCTCCGCTGGTCCAGCATCTGCCGCGACTTTGGGATCTGTTCCACCACTACGGAATGAGCGTTCTCGAGCTCAACCCGATCCGGATGCGTCCGGAGGCCGACGGACGCCTCACACCGGTCGCGTGCGACTTCAAGTGTGCCTTCGACCAAGACGATGCCCGAGTGCGGCGCCTAGGCCTTCCGGCTCAGTTGTTCGCGGCGGACTACTCACCCTTCGAACAAGAAGTGAATCAGCTTCGGACCTATCAAGGCCAAAGCGACGTCTTCGTCTTGAACCCGGGAGGGACGATTCTGGCCCCGACCTTCGGCGGAGGCGCGAACTCGCTGGTCACCGAGATGCTGGGAGACGATGCCATCATCTCCTCCGACTTCGGCGGCAATCCACCTTACGAGAAGATGAAAGCGGTGGCGGAGATTTGTTTTCGTCACTATCTCGACCAAACCAACGTGTTGTTCCTCATCGGAGGCAAGGCGAACAACACCGATATCTTCGTGACGTTCCGAGCCATCGCGGACGCCCTTCGCGAACACTTCGTCGAGCGGGGTCCAACCCCCCTCTACGTCGTGGCCGGTCGCGGCGGTCCCCAGGTCGTCGCGGGGATGGGCGCCCTGAGAGATACCTGCGAATCCCTCGGATTACCGTACCGGTTCTTCGGATTCGATAGCGACATGAGCCAGGTGGTGGACTACGCCCGTCGAATGGACGCTTGGATGAAGGCTGGAGGGCGCCGTCAGGTGGCGGACCTCTTGGGGATCCAGAGCGCAGAGGAGCACCGCGATGTATAAACAAGGACTGCCGGGCTTCAAGTACTACGTCGGCATCCGCTCCCTCGAGGACGTCGCGACCCGAGAAGATCGCGTTTGCGTTCTGAACATCCTGGGGAATGAGAGCCGTGGCGTGACGCCGACCAGTCACGCCTTCTCGGGAGGCAACGTCGTCTTCGGCACCGCTCCCGGGAAGAAGGGACAGACCCTCGAGACGAGGGTTGGTTCCATTCCGGTCTACAACAACGTCCGCGAGGGCCTATCCGACGGCTTATCCTTCAATACGGGCGTCATCTATCTCCCGCCCAGCGCGGTTCGGCACGGATTCTACGAGTTCGCTCGGGTCAATCCAGACCTCGAAAAGGTCGTCATCATCACGGAGAAGGTGCCGGTGCACGACGCCCGAGAGATTCGAGCGGTGGCGCAGCAGCTCGGGGTCGACGTGTTCGGCGCCAATTGCCTGGGGGTTGCCGACGCGTGGAACCAGGTCCGGTTGGGGGGCGCCCTGGGAGGCGATGCGCCTCACGAGTCCCTGAAAAGGGGTTCGGTAGCGATCTACTCCAACTCCGGGAACTTCACCACGACCATTGCAAGTTACATTGCCATGGTCGGCTGGGGGACGACCACCTTGATATCGAGCGGAAAGGACCTCTACGTTCATTTCGCCGCGCCCGAGTTTGCCTTCGCGTTCAACAACGACCCCCGGAGCAAAGCGGCAGTGATGTACGTGGAACCGGGCGGCTACTACGAACAGAAACTCAGCCTGACGAAGCCGGTGGTCGCCTGCGTCGTGGGGCGATGGAAAGATCGGTTGACGCGGCCAGTCGGGCACGCTGGCGCCATGGCCGGGTCGGGCGACAATGCCGAGGCCAAGATAGCCTGGTTCAAGGAGACGCTCGGCGTCGACGGCCTCTACTATCCGGAACGACCGGTCTATTCAGAAAAGGGCGCGGTGGTGGACAACATCGCCCATATCCCTGGCGCCCTGACCGACGTCATGAAGCTCCATGGCGTGGATCCCGACCTGGAAGCCCGAGAGGACATGGGACTGCGCCCCTGGTTCGCCAACGACCAGGGCCTGGCGATTCCGACCGAACTCGCACTGCCGGTCGGACCAGCCCTGTCTCCTTACGACCAGCAGATTCAGGCCCTGGACCGGCAGATCGGCTCCAACTGGACCCGAACCAGCATGAAGGACGCCTCCAGTGCGTCCAAGATGGATCCGGATACGCAAGTCACATCCCTTCACGGCGTGTCGGTGTTGGACCTCGGGCAACAGCCGATGGAATCGATGGCCTGCTTCGCGGTGCTCAAGACGCGAAACGATGCCTCGGCCAACGCGATTGCCAACGTGCTGATCCATCACGGAGCGTTCCTCCACGACAGCCCGGCCCTCGCAGCAGCGGAAGCATCGAGGGAGCATCAGAACCCTCCGAATGGCGTTCTCGCAGCCGCCTTCTCGGTCATGGGGCCGGCTGCTCTCAGCCCCTCCCGCACCGCCACCGAGCGGCTGATTCAACGATTCGCGTCGCTCCGCCTTCAGGACCCCACCGACGAAACCCAGGTCCCGACCGTCAGCGCCGAAGACCGGGATGCGCATCGTTCGGAGCGCTTCGATCCCGAGGCCGAACGACTGCAGCGGGTTCTGAAGGCGCGAGGAATCCGGTCGGTCTTCCTGCGCTTCTTGGAGCGACTGGATACTCCGGTTTCGGCGGATACGGTTCGCGCGGCCGCCGCGCTGACCTTGGCCTGGGTTCCTTTGAGACGAAAAAGGATCAGTCAGAGCACGGCCAAGAACCTTCCCGAGTACCTTCGTCTACTGGGGATCGGCCTCGGTGCATCGCTCCCGGCTCGAGACCACGGCCCCGACCACTTCATGGGCGAGCCGAAGGACGACGTCTTGGAGCACGGTTCCTTCACCGATCTGTCGTTTCGAGCCCTCATGAAACGAAGACCGACCGAGTCGGAGCGTCAGGCCTACGAGCAGTTGATCGGCCTCTTGACCACCAACGGTCCGGGAACCATCTCGTCCCAGGGCGCCAAAGGCTCGGTCTCGGCGGACGGACCCGAAACGCCGGACCGGGTCCAAATACAGCAGGCCATGGTTGGCTTCCTGGTTCATACCGGTTTCAGCCACGGCGGGAACGGGTACGAAGGCATCGCGTTCCTCCGGGAGCAGTTCGAAAAGACGGGGCTGGTCGACCCCGGCGACCCGGCCCACGGACTGGATCTGAGGGCGATGGTACAGACTTTTGCGCTCCACTACGCCGACCAAAAAGCATTGGCCAAAGCCAGAGGTGAAAGCGCTCGCGCCATCCCGGGCATCAACCATCCCGTGTTTCGCGGCCAGGACGAGAACATCGACCCTCGGGAGGCGTATCTCTACGATTCGATGGCCCGCAAAGGGGAGTACAACGTGTTCCACGAGTACTATCGGACGCTGGTTCGGGTCCTCCACGAAGAGCGGGTCACGCCCAACGTCTTCGCCGTCAACGTGGACGCGGTGATCTCGGCGGTGCTTCTCAAGCTCCTCTGGACCCGCGTCCGCCGAGGAGAGGTGGAGGCCCGCGACCTGGAAGATGGAGCTTTTCTGCTGTTTTTGCAGGCGAGGGCCATCGGGATCCTGGCCGAGGTCGATGACCACCTGAACCGCGGTCGAAACATGGACACCCGAACGCCGGCCTCCCGGTGCTGGAGCGTGAGCTGACCCCGTCGCGGGAAGCGAGCAGGGTCGAGCCGGTCCGTGTTTCACCGGACCGCACCCCGGGACGTTGCAAGAAGCCCGCTGAGGACATCGTTTTTTGGAACACATTCCGTAACCGTCCGGTTAACCGGCCCGTATGCGAGACATGAACTGGATGACGCTCGCGGTTTTGACCGTCGTCGCGGTCGCCGCCTGCACCGCCCTCGCCGGCGCTCCGGGACCCGACCGGGACGCCGAAAAGTACATGGTCCGAAAGTCCGAAGCGGAGTGGAAAGAAGAGCTCTCGAGCCTCGAGTACTACGTGCTCCGAAAAGCTGGCACCGAGCGCCCGTTCACGGGCAAGTACAACCACTTCAAGGGTCACGGGAGCTTTGTGTGCGGCGGATGCGGTCAGCCCCTGTTCCATTCCGACGCCAAGTTCAACAGCGGCACCGGCTGGCCCAGCTTCACTCGTCCGGCCGATAAGGACGCGGTGGAAGAGGTGACCGATACGGCTTTCGGCATGATTCGGACCGAGGTCCGCTGCAGCAAGTGCGGCGGCCACTTGGGTCACGTCTTCTCGGACGGTCCTCCTCCGACCGGACTCAGGTACTGCATCAACTCGGCCTCCCTGGACTTCGAAGCGGAGCCCGACGCGTCTCCATCCGCATCGAACCTGAAGGGTTCGAACCACGCCGCGGTCACGACCCCAGATCACGACGACAACGCATCACCGAAACGCTAAGCCTCGCGGATGCGCATCGGCACCCCCTACACCTCCTCGGAAACCAAGCTGCTGCTCCTGGGCTCGGGCGAGCTCGGAAAGGAAATCGCCATCGAAGCCCAGCGTTTGGGACTGTGCGTGGTTGCCTGCGACCGCTACCCGCACGCTCCGGCCATGCAGGTGGCCCATCGAAGCCACGTCTTCGCCATGACCGATGGTGCTGCGTTGCGTCGCGTCGTCGCGGAGGAACGCCCGGACTTCATCGTGCCCGAAGTGGAAGCCATCGCCACCGATGTCTTGGTGGAGCTGGAAGCGGACGGACATCGCGTCGTGCCCTCCGCCCGGGCCACACAGCTGACCATGAATCGGGAAGGAATTCGGCGGCTGGCGGCGGAGAAGCTGGAGCTTCGGACTTCGGCGTACGCCTTCGCCGCATCCCTGGAGGCCTATCGGAACGCGGTGGCCCAGGTCGGCCTGCCCTGCGTCGTCAAACCCATCATGAGTTCCTCGGGCAAGGGTCAGAGCATCGTCCGGTCTCTCGAGGAAGTCGAGGCCGCATGGGCCACCGCTCAGTCGGGCGCACGGGGCCAGGCTCTGGGCGTGATCGTGGAGGAGTACGTCAACTTCGATTTCGAGATCACGCTTCTCACCATCCGTCACCGAGACGGGACATGTTTTTGTCCCCCGATCGGTCATCGCCAGGTCCGAGGCGACTACCACGAATCTTGGCAGCCCCACGCCATGTCTTCCTCCGCCCGCGCGGTGGCTGAAACCATGGCCACGCACGTGACGGACGCGCTGGGCGGGCGAGGTCTGTTCGGCGTCGAATTTTTTGTCCAGGGGGATGACGTCTACTTCAGCGAAGTTTCGCCGCGACCCCACGACACCGGTATGGTCACGCTGATCTCCCAAGACCTGTCGGAGTTCGCCCTGCACGTTCGGGCCATCCTCGGGCTCTCGGTGTTGCCGCCCTCGGTCCTGGGCCCATCCGCCTCTCACGTCATCTTGGGTCGAGGCGAAAGTGACGCGCCCGCGTTCGAAGTGGACCCCGATGCCCTTCGAGAGCCGTCCACCAACCTGCGCCTCTTCGGCAAACCTTCGGTACGCGGCGAGCGTCGACTCGGAATCGCGCTGGCTCGCGGCGACGACGTGCAGGATGCTCGAGCGCGGGCCAAGCGGGTGGCGGAAGCCGTCACCCCGGTGCTAAGCCCTGCCCATGGCTGAGCGCTTCGTCCTCGCCCTCGACCAGGGCACCACCAGCTCCCGTGCAATCTTGTTCGACCGGTCCGGCAGCATACACGCGGTCGCGCAAGAAGAGTTTCCCCAGCTCTTCCCCCGAGCCGGTTGGGTGGAGCACGACCCCGAAGCCATCTGGTCCAGCCAACATTCGGTGGCTCGACGCGTGCTTTCCGAGAGCGACACCTCGGTGGACGAGATTTCGGCCATCGGCATCACCAATCAGCGGGAAACGACGGTGCTGTGGGACCGCCGGACCGGCCGGCCGGTGCACAACGCCATCGTGTGGCAGGACCGACGGACGGCCGAGCTCTGCGACAGGTTTCGCGACGAAGGTCATCAAGCCGCCATTCAAGAGAAGACCGGTCTCGTCATCGACGCTTACTTCTCTGCCTCCAAGATCCGCTGGATGTTGGACCACCTCGACGGATTGCGGTCGGACGCCGAGGCCGGACACATCGCATTCGGAACCATCGACAGCTGGCTGCTTTACAAGCTGACCGGAGGACGTCTCCACATCACCGACTTCACCAACGCCTCTCGTACGATGCTCTTCAATTTGGAGAAAGGTCAGTGGGACGACGAGATCCTGGAACGTCTGCAGATCCCTCGGGCCATCTTGCCCGAGGTTCGCGCCTCGTCCGAAGTGTATGGCGAGACCGATGCGGAGGTGCTGGGAACGAGCCTCCCCATCGCCGGGATCGGGGGCGATCAGCAGGCCGCTCTGTTCGGCCAGACCTGTTTCGAGCCCGGCCTGGCCAAGAACACCTACGGCACCGGTTGCTTCGTCTTGATGAACGTGGGCGACCGACCCCGGCCATCTCGGCACGACCTGCTGTCGACGGCCGGCTGGCAGCAAGCGGGTCGCCGCGTCTACGCCCTGGAAGGCAGCGTGTTCGTGGCCGGCGCGGTGGTTCAGTGGCTACGCGACGGACTGAGGATGTTCGACTCGGCCCCCGAGGTGGAGGGACTCGCGGCCTCGGTGCCGGATACCGGTGGGGTCTACCTGGTGCCCGCGTTCGCCGGGTTGGGCGCCCCGCACTGGGACGCGTACGCCCGGGGGCTCATCATCGGCATCACCCGCGGCACCGACCGCGCCCACATCGCCCGAGCCGCTCTCGAGGGCATCGCGTTTCAAGTGGCCGACGTGGTGGACGTGATGAATCAGGATGCCGGGGTCCAGCTGGAGGAGCTCAGGGTCGACGGAGGCGCTTCGGCCAACGATCTCCTGATGCAGTTTCAGGCCGACATCCTTCAGGTGCCCCTCGTCCGCCCGAAGGTGATCGAAACCACCGCCCTCGGCGCCGCATACCTGGCCGGTCTGGCCACCGGCTTCTGGCCAGACCTGGAATCGGTCCGGAGCAACTGGCAGGTCGACCGGACCTTCGAGCCCTCCATGGGCTCCGACCAGGCGGGAGCGGCGCGCGCTCGCTGGCAGATGGCCTTGGAGCGCGCGAAGGCGTGGGAGGGATGAGGCAACGCAGTCTTTTCATCCACTGCAAAACGCATGAGGCTCCGGCCATGACCGACGCCCAGGCCCCATCCAGCACCGTCAATCCACTCTCGGACAAAGAGCTCACGATGACCCTTTTGATGACCCCCGACAAGGCCAACTTCTCGGGCAAGGTCCATGGCGGCGCGATGCTGAAGATGCTGGACGAGGTCGCCTATACGTGTGCGGCGCGGTACTCCGGCCACTACGCCGTCACCCTCTCGGTAGACCAGGTCTTGTTCATGCGGGCCATCAACGTCGGGGATCTGGTCACATTCCTGGCGATGGTCAATTACACCGGACGCACCAGCATGGAGGTGGGCATTCGCGTCGTCACCGAGGGCGTTACTCATCGAACCTGCACCCACGCCATGACGTGCTACTTCACCATGATCGCCATGGATGAGGAGGGCCGGCCGACCCCCGTTCCCCCCCTCGAACCCAAGACCCCTATCGAAAAGATGCGGTACGAAGCGGCCAAGTGGAGGCGAGAGCTGAGGTCCGAGGTGGCCCGCCGTTACCAGGAGATCCGAGCTCAATCGACCTGAGCCCGACCCGTGTGAAAGCCAGGTCTGGCGGCCAGGTCCGGCAGCTTCAGATTTTTGAGAGCCGATCGCGGTCACCCCGTCCTCGCGACCGAGCCAGCCGGTGGGCGTGCGACCGCGTTGCTGTTATGCAGCCGACCACATGAACATTGCCCGATTGACCTTGGCCATGATGTGCACGGGGGTGACGGGGGGCTTTCTTCTCGCCTGCAGCGAGGACGAAGGTACGCCTTGCGCCCTGGATGTGGATTGCCCGGGAGTCGAGGTCTGCCTCGACGGCACCTGCGGCACGCCCGGCGAGCCCGAGTGCACCACCGACGACGACTGCGCTGCCGGCGAGACGTGTGACACCACCGCCCAGATGTGCGTCACCGCAACCACGTGCACCACCGACGAAGACTGCGCCGCGGATGAGCTCTGCGACGTGGCGTCCGGCACCTGCATCGCGGGCTGCAGCGTGGTCGGAGCCGTAGGCGATCCGCCCTGCGCGGTGGCTGACGTGTGCCTGGCGGACGGCACCTGCGCCGCGCAGTGCGATTCCTTGGCCCCAGGCTGCGCCGACTCCGGCAACCTGTGCGATCTCGACCCGTCGTCGACGACCTTCAACGAATGCGTCGACGCGGATCTCGTGAGCCGGTCCTGCGCGCGCGTGGAAGATCTCCCGTCCCGCGATTTCGATGGTCCAGTCATCGTGGACGTCTTGGATCTCGGCGACGCGCCCCCTGATCCGGCCTGCCCTGGAGGCTTCGTGACCGATTTCACCGCCACGTTTTTCTCGGAGGACCCGGTTTCCCAAAACCTCTTCACGGAGCGGGTCCGGTTCGTGAATGCCGCCGGCGAGCTAGGCAACACTTTCAGCGCGATCGAACAGCCCTCGCCCGTCGACGGGGCCGACAACGTGTTCGATGTCGACTTCCAGCTCTGCCGAACCAGCATGATGGAGACGCTGTTCGCCATCGTGATCACCGACGACGAAGACGACGCGTCCAATCCCTTCTGCTTCGAAGTGGACGCGATGTAACTTTCGGTTGCATCCGGACTCAGAGTCAGAACGAAAGGGAATTGCTATGAAGGCAAAACTCACTTCCATCTTTACTGCCCTTTTCTTCGTCGCCTGCAGCGGCTCGCAGTCCAGCGAGCCGGGCTCGGAGAAGGTTCAAGAGACACTGGAGCAAGCGGCTTCGCAGCCCGGTAGCCGTCCCGGCTCGCCCGGAGACATCATCGATGTCGCTTTGGGGGCCGGGAGCTTCAACACCTTGGCCACCGCCCTGACCCAGGCCGGCTTGGTCGGGACCCTCAAGGGCCCGGGGCCCTTCACCGTCTTCGCCCCCACGGACGAGGCCTTCGCCAAGCTTCCGGAGGGCACGCTGGAGAGCCTTTTGGAGCCGGCGAACAAGGAGAAGCTCACCAAGATCCTGACGTATCATGTGGTCCAGGGCCGCGTGGACGCCCAGCGGGTGATGGGGCTCAGTCGAGCCAACACGGTGGCTGGACCCGCCATCGACATCAGCGTCGAGAATGGCAAGGTCATGCTGAACGACAGCGCCACGGTGGTGCAGACCGACATCAAGGCCAAGAACGGCCTGATCCACGTGATCGACACCGTGATCCTGCCGCCCGAATGAATCTGACATGACGAGCGCGGCGCTCAGGCGTCACGCTTCGTCTTCTCCCAGCCGGTGGTTCGCGCCACCAGCATCTTCGCATACAGCGGAACCTTCCACAGAATGTAAGCAGGGATCGCTATCAGGTCCTGTGCCCGAATCCGCTCCCGGCCGAAGCGCGCCCACGCCAAAAACGCAGCTCCACCCATCACCGCGATGGACAGCGCGGTCCACGACGCGGGTCCGAGATCGCCGATCAGCCAACCGAGGACCAGCGTGAAGGCGAACCAGGCCATCGCCGCCAGAAGCCAGGCCGCCAGCGGTGGCACCATGAGATCGAGTCCGGCCGCAAACTGGACGCGGTCCAGGTTGCGAAGCCCATCCCATAGCAAGCGCGGACCGTACCGGAGAAGCATGGTGAGCTGTCCCTGCTCCCATCGGTTCCGCTGCCGGGCCTGACTCTGGGTTTGGACCGGGAGCACGCTTCGGACTTCCGCTTCGTCTTCGAACATCGGAGCGTGGCCAGACTGGGTGAGTCGGACGCCCAGCAGGAGATCCTCGGCCAAAAAGTCGTCGAGGCCGGAGACGGAAGACCACTGGGCCCACGGAAACGCCATTCCACTTCCGGTGAGCTGGCACCCGAGCCCGAGCTCGCGAAGGCCGAGAGGACGCACTTTGTTTCGGACCAAGATGGCCAGGGCGGACACCGCGGTTCGCGGGGACGCCTCGGCCGGGACCAGCTGATAGTCCGACTGGATCGAGCGACCAAGCTCCTGGCAGCGACGGACCAGGCGGTCCAGGCATCCAGGACCGAGGCGGCAATCTGCATCGACCACCACCAGCACCTCGGGAGGGGACGCCTCCAGATGCTGGGTGCCAAAGGCGAGCGCGTACCCTTTCCCGCGCTGCGTCTCGTGCTGACGCTCCACCACCTCTACCCCCAGCGTTCGAGCGATCTCGGCGGTGCGGTCCGTGCAGTTGTCCGCCACCACCAGAAGGCGATCCTGCGGGATCGTTTGTTCCAGGAGAGACCGGAGCGTCTCCTCCAGAACCGCCTCCTCATTGTGGGCGGGAATCAGAACCGCGGCGGGGACCCGGGGCCCGGCGGAGACGGGCCGGGGTCGAGCGATGAGGGCCGCCACCACCTCCACCGCCACGATGACGGCCGGCATCGCGATCAGGAACGTACCTAGGGATAAGAGGATCACGTCTTCAGCCCTATCGGACGATGCAGGACCTCACCACCCGGGGGCGAACGAGGTTCTAGCCGCCGTGGGCGAACGAGGTGTTAGCCGCCGTGGGCGCACGCTCCATCGTAGGCCCGGTCGACCCCGTTCATCTGGGCGGCGCATCGATTGCTGTAGGTCTCGCCATCGCACCCGCAGACCGGTTCCCAGAGGTCCGGACAGGCTTCGGGGCGCGGACGACACTCTCCAGGACCATCGGCAGTGCTGCAGGCCTCGAACGGGTGATAGCAGAACTCGTCGGGCCGACAGGTGTCGATGGACCACCCTCCGCATCGAGGCGGCTCGCCGCACGGGCCGCCATGGACCACGTCCGTGCCGGCTGCCTGTGCCTCACACGCGTTGCCGTAGGTTTCTCCGTCGCAGCCGCAGACGGGGCTCCACACGTCCGGGCACACTTCGGGGATGGCGCGGCAGCTTCCGACTGCGCCCTGGGCGCCGCAGCTGTTTAAGGGATAGTCGCAAAACTCGTCATCCGGACAGACCTGGCTGGCGTCGTCGCACGGAGCGCCACATTCGCCGACGTACGCGACTTCGACGCCGGCCACCTCGGCGAAGCAGGCGTTGGAATAGGTCATGCCATCGACGCCGCAAACCGGCTCCAGAATGAGCTGACAGACGTCCACGTCGCTGGGTGGAAGCACGGGATCATCGGACGTCTCGGAGGAGCCGAGACCGGCGGACAGCTCCGAATCTCCGGACGGTTCGTCCCCTCCACATCCCCACAAAGGCGCAACCAGAATTGCCGCGATCGGCGTCACCCACATGGCGTTTCGCATCGCCTTCAGAGAAGCAAGGCCGGTGCCAAGCCAGCTATGCTGAATTACCCGCTCCGTCGCGCACGCCGAGCAGGGACCGACGCCCCAGAATTTTGACGACGTGTCGAAAAGTCATGGAGCCGCCGGTGTGTGCCGGGCCGCCTCAGCCGTCCCAGAAGGTGGCTTCGATCTTGTTCCCGTCCAGATCGCGAATGTAGCAGCCGTAGTACTGCGGTCCGTACTGTGGGCGTTCGCCTGGCGGCCCTTCGTCTTTGCCGCCCGCTTTAAGCGCCGCGGCGTGAAACGCATCCACCTCGGCCCGGCTCCGGGCGAAAAAGGCCACATGGGTTCCGTTGCCCGGTTTGGCTTTGTGACCATCGTACGGGGCGTGCACCCAGAACTCTGGAAACTGCTTTCCGTATGCGACCACCTCTTTCTCGTCGAAAATGCGCTGAGCCCCGAGAGGCGAGAGCGCGGCATCATAGAAGCGGATCGCCGATTCGAAGTGGTTCGTGCCCACCGACACGTGTGAAAGAATGCTGGGATTGTCCATCCTGACCTCTCCTCTCAATGGACCGAAGGCAGCTCTCGGTCCTCACGAGGAGAGCAAATCCGGTTCGGCCCGCTCAAGACCCCAATAAAGAATTCTAGAGGTTCAGCGCCTTCATGCCCCACTCCGGATAGCGTTCGCCCGCGGCCCGTCCTTTCGGTGCCACGTCGTCCAGCGCCGAAAGATCTTCGGGCGTGAGCTGAACGTTCATCGCGGCAATGTTCTCATCGAGTCGGGCGATGTTGCGGGTGCCGGGAATCGCCACCACGTGGCTCCAACGCGCCATGGTCCAGGCCAAGGCCAGCTGCGCCGGTGTACAACCCTTCTGCTCCGCAAAGCTCCGGACCGCGTCGACCAGCTCCAAGTTCTTGGCAAAATTGTCGCCCTGAAAGCGAGGACTGTTTCGCCGGTAGTCATCGGGTGCCAGATCGTTCAGGGAACGGATCTGGCCCGTCAGGAACCCTCGGCCCAGCGGGCTGTACGATACGAAGGTCACACCCAACTCCTCCGTGAGGGAGAGGTGCGCATCCTCGGCGTCTCGGGACCACAGCGAATACTCGGTTTGGAGGGCGGCAATGCGGTGCACGCTCCCGGCTCGGCGGATGGTCTCGGTTCCGGCTTCACTCAGTCCAAGGAAGCGGACCTTCCCTTCTTCGACCAGCCGGGACATCGCGCCCACGGTATCCTCGATGGGTACCGTTGGGTCCACACGGTGCTGGTAGTAGAGATCGATGGTATCCACCCGGAGCCGTCGAAGACTCTCTTCGCAAGCCTTCTTGACGTACTCGGGACGACCGGAAATCCCGGCGAAGCCGCCGTCGGAACCCCTCTGGATCGCGAACTTGGTGGCGAGAAAAACCTCATCGCGTCGGTCCCGGATCGCCCGCCCGATAAGCTGCTCATTGTGGCCCGAACCGTACATGTCGGCGGTGTCGAAGAACGTGGCGCCCCGATCCAAGGCGTGGTGCATGACCCGTATCGACTCCGCTTCGTCGGCCGGACCGTAGAACTCGGACATGCCCATGCATCCGAGGCCCACGGGGAACACGGTGTCGTCGCCAATGACTCGTTTCTGCATGCCTTCGGTGTACGCAACACGGACCGGCGAAGCCAGACCATCGCCTGCGATCCTTTAGCGCGATCCTGCTCTTAGCCAGTTTTTGCGGCGCTCATGGCCCGACGCTCTAGCGCTCTCCGCTTTGCGCCGCCCGAGCGCTGCTCATGGCACCCGGCGTTTGACCGAAGTTGGATCGAAACTCTCGCGTGAAATGGGCAACGCTTGCATAGCCGACGCGCTCCGCCACCTCGGAAGGTCGGGCGCCTTCGTTCATCAGCATCAATCGGGCACGCTGCATGCGCACTTGTTTGAGGTACTGAATCGGGCTGGTTCGAGCCACGGCTCGAAAGCGATGAGCAAAATGGGATGGACTCATGGATACGTGACGAGCCAGCGCTTCCACGGTGACCCGCTCGGCAGCGTGGTCTCGAATGTAGGCCATGGCCCGCCGGATGCGAAGCTGGTCTTCGTTGCGAAGTGCTGCCTGCCGGACCGCCGCCGCCGAATCACTCCTCAGCAGCCGGAACACCAGTTCCCGCAGGATGATGGGCAGCAAGACCGCACGGTCGGCCGCTCCATCCAGTGTTCGTACCAAGCGGTGACAGGTGTCGGAGAGCATGGGGTCGAGGCTCGAAACGTAGGCGGACGGTGGAGCACCCCGGGGCGGGCTCGGACATCCAGGCTCCGGAGCCTTGGCATCCTTCAACGCCATCCACGTCTCCACGACGACCTCCGTGGGCAGCTCTACCGATAAAGCCAAGTATGGCGCAACGTGGCTTGCCGACACGATCTGAGATTCGAAACTGGAGGCCTCGGTGATGACGAGATAAGTTCCCGCCGCGTAGGCGAGGCTCCGGTCTCCACAGGTGACGACCTTCTTGCCTTGGACCAGGACACCCAGGCGCATGCCGTGGGCCCGCACCTCGATCCGAGGTGGACGCCGAGTGTAGCGGTACAGCGCTATCTCTGGAACCTGGGTGCAGACTCGCCCCTCACGTCCCTCGGTCCGTCTGGACAGCTCGGCCCGTAGGTCCTCGATAGCCACCTGTTCGGCATATCACCGGGCTGCCGCGAAGGCTTGCCTTCGCAGGATCCCGCAAGAGAACCGCAGGCCGGAAACATAGAAGCCCCGTTGCGGGGTCTCCGCAACGGGGCTTCGAGACAGTCGGTCTGGAGGCGACGGGCTCGCCGTCCGGATCAGTAGTCCATGCCGCCCATGTCCGGCGGACCGCCGGCGGGGGCCTTATCCTTCTTCGGCTTCTCGGCCACCAGGGCCTCCGTGGTCAGGAGCAACCCGGCGACCGATGAGGCGTTCTCGAGGGCCGTACGGACCACCTTGGTCGGATCGATGACGCCGTTCTCCACCAGGTCCTCATAGGTCTCGGTGAACGCGTTGAATCCGAAGGCGCCTTTGCCGGCCACGATCTTGTCCAGAACCACCGAGCCTTCCTGCCCGGCATTGCCGGCGATCTGTCGGAGGGGCTCCTCGCAGGCCCGCCACAACAAACGGGCTCCGGCCCGCTGGCTGTCGCTGGGAAGGTCTGGATTTTCGAGCACCGCTCGCGCGCGGACCAAGGCGACACCGCCACCGGGTACGATACCTTCTTCCCGTGCCGCGCGGGTGGCGTACATGGCGTCTTCCACCCGAGCCTTCTTTTCCTTCATCTCGACCTCGGTGGCCGCACCCACGTTGATGACGGCAACGCCACCCACCAACTTGGCCAGACGCTCTTGGAGCTTCTCCTTGTCGTAGTCGGAGGTGGTTTCTTCCACCTGGGCCTTGATCTGCTTGATGCGCGCCTGAAGGTCCTCGTCCTTTCCGGCGCCATCCACGACGGTGGTGTTGTCCTTGTCGATGGTGACGCGCTTTGCCTGGCCGAGGTCCTTGATGGTGATGTTCTCGAGCTTGATGCCGAGGTCTTCGCTCACCACCTGGCCGCCGGTCAGGATCGCGATGTCCTGGAGCATGGCCTTTCGACGGTCGCCGAATCCGGGCGCCTTGACCGCCGCGACCTGGAGGGTGCCGCGGAGCTTGTTCACGACCAGGGTCGCCAGGGCCTCCCCTTCCACGTCTTCAGCGATGATCAACAGCGGGCGGCCGCTCTTCGCAATCTGCTCGAGGACCGGAAGAAGGTCCTTCATCGCCGAAACCTTCTTCTCGTTCAAAAGGATGTAAGGATTGTCGAGGACTGCCTCCATCCGCTCGGCGTCGGTGACGAAGTATGGGCTGAGGTAGCCACGGTCGAACTGCATACCCTCCACGAAGTCGAGGGTCGTCTCCAGGCTCTTGGCCTCTTCGACCGTGATGACGCCGTCTTTGCCCACCTTGTCCATCGCTTCTGCGATGATCTCGCCGATGGTCTTGTCTCCGTTGGCGGAGATGGTGCCGACCGAGGCGATGTCCTTCTTGGTCTTGCATTCGGACGCGTGCTTGGGGAGCTCTTCCACCACCTGGGTGACGCCCCACTCGATACCGCGCTTCAACTCCATCGGGTCATGGCCGGCAGCGACCAGCTTGAGCCCCTCGGAGAAAATGGCCTGAGCCAAAACGGTGGCAGTGGTGGTGCCGTCACCCGCCTTGTCGGAGGTCTTGGACGCCACTTCCTTCACCATTTGGGCGCCCATGTTTTCGAACTTGTTCTCGAGCTCGATCTCTTTCGCGACGGTCACGCCGTCCTTCGTCACCAGCGGCGAGCCGAAGCTCTTCTCGATGACGACGTTACGACCCTTGGGTCCGAGGGTTACCTTGACCGCATTGGACAAGGCATTGACGCCCCGCAGGATCTCCTGCCGGGCGTCCATGTCGAAGTGAATTTCTTTCGCTGACATGGCTTGTGGAACTCCTTATGTTCAGTAGATTTCGCGCGGAGTGCGACTATTCGAGGACGCCGAGGACCTCGTCCTCGCGCAGGATGATGTGCTCTTCACCCTCGATCTTGATCTCGGTGCCGCTGTACTTGCCGAACAGCACCTTCTCCCCGACCTTGACCTCGACCGGGCGAGACTTCCCGTCATCGAGAATCTTGCCGTTTCCAACGGCGATCACCTGGCCTTCGATGGGCTTTTCCTTGGCCGAATCGGGGATGATGATCCCACCCTTCGACTTCTCTTCGGCCTCGACGCGCTTGACCAAAAGCCGGTCATGAAGCGGACGGAACTTCGTCATTTTGATGGTACCTCCAAAACTGAGCTGCACAAGCAGCCGTAATCCTTCTAGATTCGAGCCTTAACCAGCCACTTGAGGGGGCCGGCTGCCAGCTCGCGCGCGCGGGAGATTAACGCCCACGTCGCGGGCGTCAAGGGCGGTCTGAGAAAAAAAGTGCCTCACCCGGACCGCGGCCGAGACCGGCGGCCAACCCGTCGCCAACGCGGGAACGAATTCGCAACCCCGGCTTGACGTCGGCCTTCCGTGGCTACGCTCAGCCCGTGCTCGGGCCCACTCTGCCCGGAACAAAGGAGGTAGCTATGAGAGTGAACATGGTTCCGTTCTTTGGGAACGGCTTGGTCCCCCATCCTTTTGGATTGATGGACGACTTCCGCAATCTGTTGGACGCGTCAGCGGCTCCCACACTGGACGCCGCTCCGGTGATCGAGGAGACGGACGACGCCATCACGGTTCGTTTCGACGTTCCCGGTGTGACGCCCGAAAACGTCAACGTCGAGGTTCGGGACGGGATTCTTTCGGTGGATGCCCACCGGACGGTGGACGCGCCAGAGGGATACCGAAGCCTTCGGAGCGAGCGCGGAAGCTTCCGAATCAAACGCCGGATTCGGCTGAACGACCGCTTGGATCCCGATCGAGCCGAGGCCGACCTCGACATGGGTGTCTTGACCATTCGGCTGGGCAAGCGACCCGAGGCTCAGCCGCGGTCGATTCCGGTTCACGCACGCTGATCACATCGTACGAGGAGGAATGAATGATGAACGAGCTGACAAACCACGGCGGGAACGGTCACCCTGAGACCCGAAATGGAGCGGCGCACTCGACGGGGACGCTCGCGCCGCAGACGTACGTCACGCCCTCGGTGGACGTGTTCGAGAAGGACGACAGCTTCTTGGTGGTCTGTGACCTCCCCGGCGTTCGTCGCGAGTCTTTGAAGTTAGACTTTCAGGAAGGGCTGCTTTCCCTCGAGGCATCGCGTCCCGCTTCGACGTATCGACGGGTGCTGCGCTTCGACGCCGACCTCGACGTGGACGCCATTTCGGCCCAGTTCGAGAACGGAACGCTGCGGGTCCACGTGCCAAAGGGTGAGAGAGCTCGCCCGCGGCGGATCCCCATCACCGTCAAGTCTTGAAGCTCGCGGAGGGTGTTCGATCCCACACGCTTGTTTCTCGGTCCCGTCCTGGCCCGTCTGTTCACGGGTCCGGCCGGGGCCGTCCGATCGGCGATCTCGCCGGATGGGCCGCAAAGCTTGACCGCGTGAGGGCGCCCCGCTGTCATGGCCGCGCGCCGTGCTTCTTCCGATTGGCGACACGCCAAACCCTTCCAACTTTCGTCCGTACGTCAATTACGCCCTCATCGCCGTCAACATCGCGATCTTCGTGCTCGTATCCCTCCCGTTGGTGGGGGTCCCAGCCACAGCGAGCGACCCTGGCTACTTGGAATACGCTTCGGCCCTCGGTCGCGCGCCACGCTCCGCGTACGACATCTTCGTCTTCCTGCACGGCTTCAAGCCGGGTGCGTTCGCCTGGGACGACCTTTTCACGTCCATGTTCCTGCACGGAGACTTCGCTCATCTGGGAGGCAACATGTTGTTCCTTTGGATCTACGGGGACAACGTCGAGCATTACCTGGGTCGAGCCGCCTATCTGTTCGTCTACCTTCTGACCGGCGTGGCGGCGACGCTGGCGTTTGGCCTCTTTGCCGGCGGTTCCCTGGTACCGTTGGTGGGTGCTTCCGGCGCCATCAGTGGCGTCCTGGGCCTTTACTTCGTTCTCTTCCCTCGAAACCGCATCAAGGTCCTGTTCTTGTTCTTCCCGTTTCTGTTCCAGATTCTTCTGGTTCCGGCCCGCGTCGTGTTGGCCATCTATCTGGTGTTTCAAAACTTCATCCCGGTCCTGTTGACCGGAACGTCCGGGGGAGGCGTTGCGTACGGCGCGCATATCGGCGGATTTCTGGCTGGGCTCCTCGTCGCCCTTCTGGTGGCATGGCTCGGCTTCAACGCCCATCGATCTCGGGATCGGGCGAACCCGGCCCCGTTTCGGCGTCCGGCGTCACCGGCCACCACCGGGAGCGAAGACCTGCTGGAAGCGGTACGGGACGCCATCGAGGACGGTCGGCGGGCCGAAGCGGTGGCCGCCGCCCTCAACTTGGGACCCCGCCGCCTTCGGCACCTCACCCTCCCGCAGACCCTCACCTTGACGGAGTGGATGAATGCGCTGGGGCAACGGGCGTCTGCGAGCGCCTTGGCCCGGCAAAGCCTTGCGCTTCATCAAACCGATTCCGGAGCTCGGGCCAAAATCCATCTGGTCCTGGGGCGCATGCGCATGGAGGAAGGGCAAACCACCGCCGCCTACCAGCATCTCACCGCGGCCCTGGAGCTCGCGCAAACCGCCCGGGAAGCACAAGAGGCCCAGAGCTTGCTCGACAGCATTCCCATGTATCGCCGGCCCAATTGATCGCGGTCTCGACCTCACCGAGGCGCTGGGGCAGCATTTCTCCGTGCAGCGCACCAAGTTCGAGTTTGACAACGGCCGCGGCCAACGTCTGGCCGGCCGTCTGGAAGAACCCCTCGATACCCCTCGCGGCTATGCACTCTTCGCGCATTGCTTCACTTGCTCGAAAGACATCGCCGCGGCCACTCGGATCAGTCGAGCCTTGGTCGACCGCGGCTTCGGCGTACTGCGCTTCGACTTCACCGGCCTCGGGAATTCGGAGGGTGATTTCTCCAACGAGAACTTCGGCTCGAACGTGCAGGATCTGTTGTCGGCGGCAACGGCGATGTCCGCGGCGGGCAAAGCCCCCCACATCCTGATCGGCCACTCTTTGGGCGGCGCAGCGGTGCTGTCCGCCGCGCCGGACGTCGAAAGCGCGCTTGCGGTCGTCACGATTGCTGCACCTTCGGACCCCGGCCACGTCACGCACCTCCTTCGGGACGACATCGAAACCATCGCTCGGGAGGGCTCGGCCGAAGTCTGTCTGGCCGGCCGAAGCTTCCGGATCGAGCATCACTTCCTGAAGGCCCTGGAAGAGCATCGGCTGGAGCCCCGCCTCCGAGCCCTCGGCAAGGCTCTTCTCATCTTGCACTCTCCGACCGACGAAGTGGTCGAAGTGGACCAAGCGCGCCGGATCTTCGCGCTGGCGCGTCACCCCAAGAGCTTCGTCAGCCTGGACGACGCGGACCATCTGCTTTCGCGGCCGAGGGACTCCCAGTACGTTGCGGATCTTTTGGCGTCATGGGCCAGTCGCTACCTGCCCCCGGCTCCCGAGTTCGCTCCGCCCGGCGAAGGCGAGTCGGTTCGGGTGACGTCGCTGCCGCGCCTCGCGCAGCGGGTTCAAGCCCGCCAACACGTCGCGCGTGCCGACGAACCGGTCCGGCTGGGAGGGAACGATAGTGGAATGACCCCCTACGAGTATCTGTTGGCGGCGCTGGGCACGTGCACGGCCATGACCCTCAAGCTCTATGCGCAGCGGAAGCAATGGCCCCTGGACGAGGTTCGGGTCGGTCTTCGACACGAGCGAACCCACCGTTCCGACGCCGAAGGAGAGGGCCGGGTGGAGAAGCTGTTTCGAACACTGGACATCGTCGGCAATTTGGAGGCAGAGCAGCGGGCACGATTGTTGGAAATCGCGGACCGGTGCCCGGTTCACCGCACGCTGGAGTCCTGCCCCGAGATCGTGACCGACCTGCTCGAGCCGACGTGATGGCCCGCGCTTCGGCATGCTTAGGGAATGTTGCGGTCCGGTCCGACGTGTTACCCATCGGCTGACTCATGCTCGTCTGTCCCACCTGCGGCGCGACCTACCCCCGGACCCAAGAATTTTGCGGCCTGGACGGAGACGCCCTGATCACCTCCGCACACCTTCCTTTGGTGGGGCGTACCGTGGATCGCTATCGACTGCTGGAGGCGGTGGGATCCGGCGGCATGGCCATGGTGTATCGGGCCTTGCACGTTCGTCTGGAGCAGGACTTCGCGTTCAAGGCGCTCCACGGCCACATGGCGTCGGACGGAAGTCTGACCCGACGGTTCCATCGAGAAGCGAAGGTGGTCAGCCAGCTCTCGCACCCCAACATCGTCAGCGTGACGGATTTCGGGGCGACCGAACGCGGGCTCCCGTACATGGTGATGGAGTTCCTGCGGGGTGAGTCACTCTGGTCGTTCTCGAAGCGACAAGGGCCCCTGCCTCCTCACTTCGTGGCAGAGGTGATGATTCAAGTGGCCGAGGGTCTGGACCACGCGCATCGAAAAGGGTTTGTCCACCGAGACCTCAAGCCCCAGAACGTCATGCTCATCCCCGACGAAGAGTCGGTTCGCGTGAAGATCTTGGACTTCGGCCTGGTCGGTATCCTGGATACGCACCAAGGCCCCGGCCACACCCAGCTGACGTCGGAAGGGATGTTCTTCGGAACACCGGCCTACATGTCGCCCGAGCAGATCACCGGCGGCGAGGTCACCGGCGCGGCCGACCTCTACTCGTTGGGCATCGTGGCGTACCTCCTCCTCACGGGTGATGTGCCGTTCCGGGGTGACGTGCGGGAACTCGCGCACCAGCACGTGACCGCGTCCCCGCCTCGCCCACCCCTCGACTATGGAGGTCTCGCCCCCATCGTTCTCCGGCTGCTCGCCAAAGACCCCAAGCGGCGCTTTCAGCGGGGCCGAGAGGTTGCCCTGGCCATCGCCGAAACCGGACTCCTTCAGCGCAAGGTCCCCACGTCCGATACCAAGGCCGAACGGCTGTCGAGCGCTCGATCGGAGGGGGCACTTCACGACCATCATGACTCGGAACCCGCCTTGGTGCTCAGCGAAGAGGTGGATGGCATCCTGCCACCGCTTCCCCGCCGGGCAC
This sequence comes from Myxococcota bacterium, assembly GCA_050331295.1. Classification (GTDB taxonomy): domain Bacteria; phylum Myxococcota; class Kuafuiibacteriia; order Kuafuiibacteriales; family Kuafuiibacteriaceae; genus Kuafuiihalomonas. The sequence continues at coordinate 302,034 of JBHJGZ010000006.1, forward strand.
GATCCTCGGCTGGCTTTGTCATGGGAGGTTTGGCGGTTCTGGCGGCCGGAGCCATGGGCTACCTTTGGGCCCAGAATTCCGGCCTGCTCCCGTCTCAAAGCGAGCCCCTCCCCGCGCCGACCGCCGGCGCCTCCCCCGCGGCTCAGCCATCGGGAGAAGCGCTCGGTCTCGGGATGACTCGACCGCGCTCCGTGGCGCCGGTGCCATTGGCCGGCTCTCCGCCGCCGGCCGCTCCAGTCGAACGGACGCCCGGAAACTCGACGCCTCCACCTCGACCGGAAGCTCGGACCGAGACCGCTCCCGACCCTTCCCTGTCCTCTGGAGCCGAAGCTTCTGGGCAAGAAGGCTCCTTGGAGCAGGTCAATCCCGCTTTTCAACAAGCTGACCAGGAGCTCACCGCCCGCTTGGCCCGCCTCGAAGTGGACTGGGGCCTCATGCTGGAGGTCGAACAAGCCGCCGCGAGTCAGTGGGCCCAATGGTACCGGGCCCCCGACTCCGTCAGCACGGAAGAGATCCAGCCGGTGTTGAGGAAGCTGCTCGACGCGGCCGACCGAATCGCGCGACAGCGGGAACGCGTCACCACGCCTTCTCCCACTCCGTCGCCGAGGTCGACCCCTCCCACCGAAGCGAAACTGCCTCCGGACGTTCCTTCCGAAGCGCCGTCGCTCGACCCCAACGAGGCGCCCTCGGGCGTCGAGGGCTCGCCTGAGGATCCCGGCGAGACCCTTCCGCTCGACCCGGAGCTGGAAGAACGTCTGGATCGCTCCCTCGAAAAGCTGGAAAGCGAGACCTCGACCTCGTGATGCACCGAGGCATTGGCCGGCGGGAGACAGCGCGCTCGACCACGCGGCTGGCGCGAGAGACGAGCGGTTAGGTTGCCTTGCGCAAAATGGCCTGCGCGACTCTCTGACCACCAATCGCCGTCGCCAAGGTGCTTTGGCCGGGAAACACCGAGTCCCCCACCAAGAAGAGCCCCGGCGCGAAGGGCCGCGGGAATAGACCTCGATAATGGTGGAGGCCGACCCGTCTGGGAATGCCCCCGACAAAGCCATGGCTTCGGCCCGTGAACCGGTGGAAGGTTCGGGGCGAAGCGGTCATTTCGAACGTTCGCCGATGCCACCATTCGGGCAGCAGCACATCGAGACCTCGGCGCATTCGGTCATGAATCATTTGAATGTATCGCCCCGGTTCCTCCGCGGCCTGAAGGCGCTTCATGGGGACATGGGTCGAGACGGTCACTGTTCGTTCACCCTCGGGCGCGCGTCCGGTGTCGGCCGCCCCAGAGATGGAGCAGAACAGATGATTCCCTTCCAGAAGGGGTTGTTGCGCGTCCTGAACAAGCTCCACGTGAAGAGCTTCGTCGCCCATCCCAGGCGGAACCTTTGCGGCGAAGTAGACCATCGCAGCGCCCCAGCTCTCCGCCACTCGATTCGAGGTCCGGTCGAACCACGATGAGAAGTCTACGCCGGAATGCACCAGTCCCTGAACATCTTGCGGAAGGAGATTGAAGATCACCCTCGGGGCCCAGTATCGCTCCTGTCGAGCCCGGACCTCCCAACCGGAGTCTTTCCGCCGTACCGAGCGCACGCGCTGGGCAAACCTCACCGTTTGTCCCATCTGCTGGATGGCCTGCACCAGCCCCCAGGCCAGACGACCGATCCCACCCCGAACGTGTCCGGTGCCTCGAAAGTAGTAGTCCATGGTTCCCAGCGCAAAGGGTGCTTCTGCTTCGTCCGAGCGACACTGGATTGTGATCTGACAGAGCGCGTCGAGGTATGTTCGCAGTGCCGCATCGGGCGCCACCGACCAGCGCATGAGCAGCGAACCCAGACTCCGTCCCACGAACGGCAAGAGTTCCGCGTATCGGGGCGACCTCAGAACATGTGCCCACACCGACTTCGCCTCGAGCGGCGGCAGCCATCCCGGATGGTCCAGGATCTCCCAGAGGACATCCGCCACTGTTCGCTGGGCGCGTTCCAACGCAGCCACCGCTTTCGGATCAGTCCTGGGCAGATGCGCCAACGAGCGAAAGAACGCATCTCGGTTCCGGTCTACCGAAAGGATCCATTCAGGCGTGCGGAAGTGGACCACCGGGTCCAAGAATTCCGTCTCCACCGCCAGGCCGTGTCTGCAAATCCACCGATCGAAGAGCTGACCAGGTCCGAGTCCCGAAAAGAGGGTTGCACCGGCTTCGAAGTGATAGCCCGAACGACGAAAGGTCGATGCACACCCACCGGGATAGTTCAACGCTTCGAGAAGAAGCACTCGCGCTCCCTGCTCCGCCGCGGTGAGCGCCGCGGCCAGGCCCCCGAACCCGGCGCCGACGACGATCAGGTCGTAGTGCGTCATGTGTGACGAAACTGAAACCCGAAAGCTTCGCGCACCAAAAACAAAAGCTGCCTTGACGCCTTGCTTCGCCCAACTGATGGGACGCGGATGTCACGTCGTAAAGCGGTGCTGGTCACCGGAGCCAGCGGTGAGATGGGCACCGGATTGATTCACCGACTGGCCGACCGTTCGGATGCCGACCTCTTGGGTCTGGACATTCGGGATCTGGACCCCGAGCTGTCTGCTCGGTGTCGCGAAACGATCCGGGGAGACGTCTTGGATCAGCGACTCTTGGACCGATTGGTGAGCGAGTTCGAAATCCATACGATCTTTCACCTGGCGGCCCTCTTGTCCACCCGGTCCGAATTCACGCCCGAGACCGCGCACGAGGTGAACGTGAAGGGCACTCTCAACCTGCTCAAGCTCGCGGTGGAGCAATCCCGATGGCACGGCACGCCGGTCAAGTTCCTGTTTCCGAGTTCCATCGCGGTGTACGGCATCCCCGACCTCGAAACCAAGACCGTCGTCGGAAAGGTCCGGGAGTCCGACTTCAACGCCCCGATGACCATGTACGGATGCAACAAACTCTACTGTGAACACCTCGGGCGCTACTATTCGGATCATTATCGGCAGCTCTCGGCCGAACCGGAGATGGCTGGCGTCGACTTTCGGTCCATCCGCTTCCCTGGTTTGATCAGTGCAGTCACGATCCCCCACGGCGGAACCAGCGACTACGCCCCCGAAATGATCCACGCTGCCGCTCAGTCGGACGTTTATGCGTGCTTCGTCCGAGAGGACACCCAAATCCCGTTCTTGGTGATGCCCGACGCCATCGATGCGTTGCTGATGTTGATGGATGCGCCGAAGGAGGACTTGTCGGGACAAGTGTACAACGTTGCGAGTTTCAACCCGACGGCGCTCGAACTGGCCGACAAGGTGCGCCACGCTTTCGCAGACGCGGAGATCTCCTTCGTGCCGGATGAACGTCGTCAGCGTATCGTGGATTCGTGGCCGGCCCAGCTCGACGACCAACGGGCGCGGCAGGACTGGGGCTTTGCGCCAAAGTACGACCTGGACACCGGTTTCGAGGAGGTCTTGGTCCCCGCGATACGACAAAGGTACGCGCGTTGACGGAACGCCCGAACAACTTCAGGCTCATGTCGCGTGCTCGAAGTCCATGAGGTCATGACGCCGCGGCCCAAGACGGTGCTGCAGGATGCAATGCTCTTGGAGGCGCTGGACATCATGGTCAGCCAGCGGGTGCATCAGCTTCCAGTGGTCGACGGGACCGGCGCTCTGGTGGGAATCCTGTCGGACAGAGACCTGAAAGCCGCCCTGCCCGACCGGTTTCGCCCCCGCCAACAGTTCGAGGAGGCGCTCCGGTCGATCCGCGTGCAGGAGGTCATGAGTCACGAGCCGTTGACGGTGACCAGCTCGACGCCGGTGCTCAATGCCATCGCCGTAATTCTCAGCTGCCAGGTCGGCGCCCTTCCGGTGGTCGACCAAGGAGACCTGGTGGGCATCCTGAGCAAGAGTGATCTGCTCCGAGAGTTGGCGGCGATGTTGAGCGAGGACGCTGGCGCTCGGAACGAGGAGACGTCGTCTCCGAGCATCGTGCGGTACGGATCGGAGTCGTCTTTTGCGGCCCGCATCTTCGTGGTGACGCCCGACCCGCAAGCCCGGCCGGTGGTGACATCAGCGCTTCTCGACGCCGGTTTCGCGGCGAAGAGTTTCGAAGATGTGTCCGATATGATGATGGTTTGGCAGCTCGTTCTCCCGGACCTGTTGATTCTGGACCGAGGTCTCGGGACCGAACCGAATCTCCCTCTTCTCCTCAGGGGAGGAACACCCCATCTATGGCTCGAACGAAAACGGACCGGCTACGCATTGAGCGACCCGAATGGTGATGTCCTCGTCCTCCCGTCCCCGGACGAGCAGCTTCGTCACCTGGTGCAACGTATCGTTGCGCTCGGAAGGACGACCCGACCCGAGCGTGACCGCCCTCGGGTTCTGATCGCAGAAGACGACCACGTGATTCGTCGTATCCTGACCCATCACCTCGGTCGGTCCGGATACGAGCTCTGTGAAGCCCACGACGGCCGAGAGGCGAGTGAGCTCCTCACCGAACGCTCCTTCGATCTGTTGCTGCTGGACATCAACATGCCGTTTCGCTCGGGCCTCGACATCTTGCGACAGCTGCGGAGGAGTCAAGACCGAACCAAGCGGGTCATCCTGTCCGCGGCCCACCAAGACGAGACGGTCCTGGAGGCGTTTCAGCTGGGCGCCCACGACTTCGTCAAGAAGCCCTTCGACCCGGAGATTCTCGTTCGTCGGCTGAACCGATTGATGGAACGAACTTGAGGACCACTCACGCTCATTGACAGCGGTCGCTCGCTTCAGGAGGAAAGCGGCCGTGAGTTACGAGACCTACCGGTTCCTTCACCTCGTCGGCATGTTCGTCCTGGCCGCCTCCCTCGGCGGGCTGGTCGCCCTGGCCCAATCCGGCGTCACCAGTGGTTTCCGACGGGTTCTGGTGGCGAGCAACGGGCTGGCCCTCTTGGTGATGCTCGTGGCCGGATTCGGAATGCAGGCCAAGCTCCAGATAGGCATGCCCGGCTGGATCTGGGCAAAGGTCGTCGTCTGGCTCCTGATCGGATTCATGATCGTCCCGATTCGCCGCGTACCCGGCCAGGCCGGACTCTGGTACGCCTCGACCATGCTGCTGGGTGCGGTGGCGGTCTGGCTTGGACTGTATAAGCCGTTCTGAACCACTGCCCCTCAGACCTCGAACATCATCGCATCCGGGTCTTCCAGAACGCGGGCCAAGAAGTCCAAGAACCGCGCACCATCCGCTCCATCGACCAATCGATGGTCGTGCGAGAGGGACAGCGGAAGCCTCAAACGTTCTTCCATATCGGTCTGGGCTCGACCGACCCCAAGGATCGCCACCTCCGGTGGATTGATGATGGGGGTGAAGAACCCAATACCCAGGCCTCCGAGGTTGCTGATTGAAAAGGTGCCTCCCTGCATCTCCTCGCGGTCGAGCTTACCGTCGCGCGCCTTCGCCGCGAGCTTCGCCAGCTCCACCGCCACGTCGATGGCCGACTTCTGTCCGGCGTCGCGCACCACCGGCACCACCAGACCGCGGTCGGTGTCGGCAGCCACGCCGATGTGGATCCCGTCGTGGTACACGATCTCCCTCGCTTCCAAATCGATACTGGCGTTGATCCTGGGAAACTGGCGGAGGGCGGCGGCACAAACTCGAACCAGGATGGCCGTGATGGTCATCTTGGCTCCACGGGCTTCGGCTCGATCCTTGTGCTTTTGACGGCGGCGTTCGACCTCGGTGATGTCCACCTCCCGGTAGAGGGTGACGTGGGGAATCGTTTGCCAGGACTGGGTCATTCGCTCCGCAATGACCCGTCGGATCTGCGGGAGCTTTTCACGGCGTCCCGTTGTCGCGTCGGGCGCTCGCGCCCGTCGATCGGCCTCCGCAGACGAACTCCGCGAAGCCGCGGGCGCACCGGCATCCGGCTGTGTCGGCGCAGACCTGGCGGACTTGTCCCGAGAGGCCCTCGCCTCGGCAAACCCCTCGACGTCTTCTTTGGTGATCCGGCCGGCCGGACCCGACCCCGGAACGTCACGAAGGCGCACGTCGAGCTGTCGTGCCCGCATGCGCACCGAGGGAGCCGCGAAGACCGGCGCCCCATCGGGAACCCGATGGTCCCCGATCTGGGCGGGGGCCGCGGGAGCGTCCGGTTTGGGCTCGGCGCGTTTTCGCTCCTGGTCCTGGGAGCCGGCTTCGGAACCCTCCCTGCCGGCCTGGGCCTTCGTCTTGGACGACGGTTCGGACGACGCGCCTCCCTCCACCTCCAACACGATCGAGCCGATTCCAATGGCGTCACCGGCCTTCACGTGGAGGGCGACGATCCTGCCTTCGACCGGTGATGGGACCTCGACCGTCGCCTTGTCGGATTCGAGTTCCATCACCGGCTGTTCTTTGGCGAGCACATCGCCCACTTCCACCATCACCTGCACCACGGTGGCTTCATCCACACCTTCACCGAGTTCCGGCAGGACGAACGGCGTCCGCTGAGCCGCGTCGCCACCCGCCGCGCCTCGGGAGTCGTTTGTCTGGGGTTCGGAGGACGAGGAAGCGGCCGCGTCCTCCGGACTCGATTTGGAAGCCTGCTCCGAGCCGTTCGTCTTGCCCTCACCTCTTTCCGCCAGGGTCAGAATGAGCTGCCCCACTTCCACGGTATCGCCCCTCGAAACGTGCAACTTCTCCACGATCCCGGCTACGTCGGAAGGCACCTCCACCGTCGCTTTGTCCGACTCGACCTCGATCAATGGCTGGTCTTTGGAGATTGTATCGCCCTCGGAAACGAAGACGCTGACGACGTCTGCTTCACTCACGCCCTCGCCCAACTCGGGCAGCTTGAACTCCTTCACGATGTGCTCTCTTTCGCCGATCCTACGCCATCAAGCCTGCATCGGATTGATCTTATCGGAATTGATGCCCAAGTCTTTTTTCGCCCCGTCCAGGACATCGGCCGAAAGGGAACCGGTTCGGAACAAGCCGACCAGGGTGGCCCACACCACGTGTTTGGTATCGACCTCGAAGAAATCTCGCAGGGCGGCACGGGTCTCGCTCCGACCGTACCCGTCGGTGCCGAGGGAAATGAGCGGAACGGGAAGCCATTTGGCGATACCGTCTGGCAGGACCTTCATGTAGTCCGAGGCGGCCACCACCACCCCAGCATCCTCATCGATGCATTGTCGAACATGGGCCTGACGAGGCTCGTCGGTCGGATGAAACATGTTGTAGCGCTCGGCCTCTAGAGCGTCTTTTCGAAGCTCGGTATAGCTCGTCACCGACCAGACGGTCGCGTCTACACCGTAGTTTTCGGCCAGTACGCGCTGCGCTTCCAGTACCGAGCTCATGATGGCGCCAGAACCGAGAAGCTGAGCCTTTGGTCGCTTCTTGCGACCCTTCTCCGGAGAGGGAGACCGAAGGCGATACATACCTTTGATCACGCCTGCTCGCACGTCGTCGCCTTCGGGCAGCGCCTCTTGTACGTAGGATTCGTTGCCCACCGTCAGATAGAAGAAAACGTCCTCTTGGTCGGTATACATTCGCCGCAACCCGTCTTGCACGATGATTGCCATCTCCGCCGCGTAGGTTGGATCGTAGGCTTTGAGATTGGGGATGGTCGAAGCCAAGACGTGGCTGTGACCGTCTTCGTGCTGCAGCCCCTCGCCGTTGAGCGTCGTTCGGCCGGCGGTGCCGCCGATCAGGAAGCCACGGGTTCGACAATCTCCGGCCGCCCACGCCAGATCACCGATCCGCTGAAAACCAAACATCGAATAGAACACGTAGAACGGGACCATCGGTTCATCGACCGACGAATAGGCGGTACCGGCGGCGATGAAACTGCTCATCGCACCGGCCTCGGTGATGCCTTCTTCCAGGATCTGCCCATCCGTCGCTTCCCGGTAGTAGAGCAATCCGCCCGCATCCACGGGCTCGTACAGCTGGCCGGCTGGGTTGTAGATGCCGAACTGTCGGAACAGTCCGTCCATTCCGAACGTCCGGGCCTCATCCGGAATGATCGGGACAATCCGCTTCGCCAGCCGCTCATCCTTCAAGAGCTTGGTCAGAATCCGCACGAAGACTCCGGTAGTGCTGGCTGGTCGCTCGCTCCCGGCCAGGAACTCCTCGACCAGCTCCTCCCCGGGAACCTCGAGGCTCCCGCTGGACCATCTGCGCCGGGCGGGAATGAAGCCACCCAACTTTTCTCTACGTTCTAGAAGATAGCGAACCTCAGGGGCTTCCTTGTCGAGTTGAATGAGAGGTACGCTCTCGAGCTCATCATCGCTGAGCGATACCCGAAAACGGTCCCGGAACTGCTTCAGTTGCTCGATGTTGAGCTTCTTCTGCTGGTGGGTGATGTTCAGGCCCTCTCCCGCCGAACCCATGCCGAAGCCCTTGATGGTCTGGGCCAGGATGACCGTGGGTCGAGTGGTCTGAAGCTGAGCGTTCCGATAGGCCGCGTACATCTTGATCGGGTCGTGTCCACCGGTCGCGAGATTGATCAGGTCGTCATCGGAGAGATGCTCGACCAGCTCCTTGAGCTCCGGACTGAGCCCAAACACCTGCTCTCGCAGATAACCGCCACCTTCGACCCGACACTTCTGCCACTCGCCGTCCAGGAGCGTATCCAGCCGACGGCGCAACAAGCCCTGCTTGTCCCGCGCGAAGATTGGGTCCCAATCGGTGCCCCACAGCACCTTGACCACATTCCAACCCCCTCCACGGAACAGGCGCTCCAGCTCCTGGATGATCTTTCCATTGCCTCGCACCGGCCCATCCAGCCGCTGGAGGTTGCAGTTGATGACCCAAGTGAGGTTGCAGAGACATTCGCGGGCCGCGAAGTTGATGACCCCCGTGGACTCCGGCTCGTCCATCTCGCCGTCCCCCAAGAAGGCGTACACCCGCGCGTCGCGGGTGTCCGCGATGCCCCGATTGGCGAGGTACTTGAGGAATCGGGCCTGGTAGGCGGACATGATGGGCCCCAGGCCCATCGAGACCGTGGGATACTGCCAAAAGTCGGGCATCAGCCAGGGATGGGGATAGCTGGGCAGGCCGCCCTCATCGGCCAGCTCGAGCCGAAAGTTCTCGATCTGAGTCTGCGACAGCCGCCCCTCCATGAACGCCCGAGCGTAGATGCCGGGTGAAGCATGTCCTTGAATATACAAATGATCTCCACCGCACGGATGATCCGGGCCCCGAAAGATGTGGTGAAACCCGGTCTCGAAGATGGCCGCCACGGAGGCGTAGGTGGCGATGTGGCCTCCGATTCCCTCGTTCCTCTTGTTGGCCCGGACCACCATGGCCATCGCGTTCCAGCGGAGGATGTTCTTGATGCGGGTCTCCATTTCCAGGTCGCCCGGATAATCTGGGTCATGGTCAGCGGGGATCGTGTTGATGTAAGAGGTGTTGGCGAGGCTGGGAATCGGAAGGCCCAGGCCTGACGCGTGGACTCCGAGGCGTTCGATGAGCTCGAACGCGCGGCCTGGTCCTCGAAGACTGACTGCATCATCCAGCGACTGAATCCAGTCTTCGTTCTCGAGCGCTTCGACCGCCCTACCTGTATTGTCATTCATCGTGAGCTCTCCGGTTTGGGAAACACTCGGGAAGCACTCTCACAACCAAAAATGTCGTGACCTGAGAGCGTTCGCAGTGCGTCAATCCGACCACGTGAACGAAGTCCGGGGTCCATTGGAAAAGCTTGCTGACTTGTATGGCGTCGAAGTCGGCTACCACGACATCGAAGGAAAGTGGCACGGCGCCTCCAACGAGCAGCTCCTGCATGTGCTGGAGCTGCTCGGTGCGCCTCTTCGCGGTTTCGACGATGTGGTCGATGCCGTGCGAGACCGAGAATGGCATCTCGGTACTCGGGTGCTCGAGCCGGTCCAGGTGATCTGGCAATCGGCAGCGCCGCAACTCACGTTGCATCTGCACGAGCGCGCTGCTTTCGGCCCGTATGCCATCCGGTTGCGCTTCGAAGAAGGTCAAACACTGGAAGAACAAGGCCGACTCGAGGAGCTCAAGCTGGTGGGCCGGGTCGAGGTGGACGGCCGGACGTTCGTGAAGCTCGCCCTCCCCCTCGGTCTCAGACCGCCTCTCGGCTATCACCGAGCCACCCTCACCCTCGGACGACTGGAGGCCCACAGCCTGATCGTTTGCGCCCCCGAGCAAACCTACGCGCCGGAAGGCGAGCGTCAGTGGGGTTTGTTTGCGCCGACGTACGCCCTCCGCACGAACACGGACCGTGGCGTCGGACACCTCGGTCATCTGCGGCGCCTCGCCGACCGGATCGCCCGCGCGGGCGGTCAGGTGGTCGGGACCCTCCCACTCTTGGCGGCCTTTCTGGACTTCCCGTATGAACCGAGCCCGTACGTCCCGGTCACCCGCCGATTCTTCAACGAGCTGTATCTGGACCTGGCGCGCCTCCCCGAGATCCGAGCGCCGAAGCCGGCGGAGCGCTTCGGCTCGAGCGCCTTCGAACAAGAGGCGGCCGCACTTCGGGACTCTCCGTTCGCCGATGCGGGCCGTGCCTACCATCTGATTCAACCGGTGCTCGCGGCGTGCGCGGAGGCCGCCGCCAGCTCCGATGTTCGGGCCGAGATCGATGCTTGGGCCCGCCAGCACCCTCGGGTGTGGGAGTACGCGCGTTTTCGGGCGCGCACCACCCAACGCCAGCAGGTCTGGCATCTGTGGCCGGATCGGGACACCTGGGGCGGTTTGGAACCGGAGTCCGAAGCGGAAGCGGAGCATGCGTTTCGGCACGTCTACGCGCAGTTTCGGCTTCAGCAGCAGCTCGAAGACCTGGGCTCCTCCCTCGCCGTCAACGACGGCGGTCTCTACCTGGACGTTCCCCTCGGCGTCCACCCGGACGGCTACGACGCCTGGGCCGACCGGAACGTTTTCGTGGAGGGTCTATCCGCGGGCGCGCCGCCGGATGGGCTGGCCCCCGAGGGCCAGGACTGGGGCTTTCGGCCGGTGCATCCCATCGCCCTCCGAGAGAGCGGCTATGCGTACTTCATCGAGACGCTGCGGCAACAGGCGCGCATCGCCTCGGTCCTCCGGATCGACCACGTGATGGGTCTTCATCGCATCTTCACCGTGCCGTGGGCGTTCGGAGCGGTGGGCGGTACGTACGTACGTCAGCCGGCGGACGAACTGTGGGCCATCGTCTGCCTGGAGAGCCAGCGCAGCCGATGTCGCGTGGTGGGAGAAGACCTCGGAACCGTGCCTCCGGAGGTTCGAGAACGGATGCATCGCCATCGAGCTCAGCGCATGTACGTCGCCCAATTCGAGATCGAACCTCACGCCCACGACGCGCTTCGCCCGATTCCGAGCCACGCCGCGGTCAGCGTGAATACCCACGATACGCCCACCTTCATGGGCTTTTGGGAACATCGAGACATCGAGGAACGACGGGAGCGCGGCGTGGTGTCGGCCGACGGAGCCCGATGGGAGCATGAACAACGCCGAATCCGACGGGACTGCCTCACGCAGACCCTACTTGAGAGGGGGCGGGTAGGACCCGACCCGGGACCGATGGACGTTTTGGTGGGACTGTTGACCGAGCTGGCGGAAAGCGAGGCACCTCTGCTGCTGGTGAACGCAGAGGATCTTTGGCTCGAAGCAGGACCCCAAAACGTGCCCGGCACCAGCACCGAGCGCCCGAATTGGCGTCGGCGCATGCAGCTCGACCTCAATCACATCGAGCAGGGACGCGAAGTGTCCGAGTTGCTTTCGACGTTGGCGCAACTGCGGGCCCGGGGTTCATAGCGCCATTTCCGGTTTCGACGGGCCTTCAACGACGAAGCAAAACGTGGGCAGATAGCATTGTGAACGCTCCGACCGGGGGAAACGGCGAAGAACGCGACGTCATGATTCCCTCTCCGCGGAATATGGGTCGCCCCTCCACCGTCCAGACCATCGGCCCCTGGACCATCGTCCGCATGATCGCCCGTTGTCCCGCAGTGGACCTGTTCGCGGCGCAACAAGGAACCAAGAACGCGCTCCTGCAGGTCGTCCTGCTTCGCCCGGCGGCCGATGAGGAGGCCAAGCAACAGGTCGCGTATACTCGAACGATCGCCGAGTTGACGGAATCGCTGACACCCGACCCGGACGTCGAGCTCGTGGACCACGGCCTCGGTGAGCGCCCCGAGGGCGGAAACGCCCTCTACTGGGCCATGCCGTGGAACGAGGCGGCGGACTTGATCCGGGCCGGTGGGCCAGAGCTCGAGTCTCCTGACGAGCTGGTGATCCTGACCCACGACCTGCTCGAACGCCTGGCTCGCCGACACGAGGGTCAGCGATTGGACCCTATCCTGAGCGAGTCGCTGGTGGTGACCCGGGGCGCTCTCGGTTCGACGGTTTTGGGTTTCCCCCTCGTCGTCGATCCCGGGTGGACCGATGAAGACATGGCGCCGCCCCGATTGGCGGCCCACGAGGCCCAGGAAGAGACGCCGAAGCCGGACGCCAAGGGCGATATGTTTCGGCTGGGCCGAGCTCTGGAGGAGCTGGGCCGCCCTCTGGGAGCCCTTCCGGGTCCCTTCGTGGACCTGATCCGCCGTTTCCAGGGTCATGACGAACCCCTGAATGACGCTCGCGAAGCCATCGAGCTCTTGGAACGGCTCGACCACGAGGGTGGCCTGGGTCTGCGCTCGAAGACGCTCTCGGCTTCGCGGATCGCTTCGGCTCAGACCGTGGTGGAACCCACCCGGGGGCCATCGGGGCTGGATGTGGCGCGGCTGCGCGCGGAGACCCAAGTGTCGCCTCGGCCGGCGACGCCCTGGGAAAGCGACGAAGACGAGGACACCGCCATGACGGCGGAGCCGCGCAGAGTGGAAACCCGAAGTGACGCCAGCATCACCGCGCCGCCCGGCGCGATGTACGCCCGGGATTCGGATTTCATGGGGACAGACGAAGACCGGGATCCATCTGCCTCCGATGCACCGACGCTGGCTTTGGAGCGCACCGAGCTGGACCTGCCCCGAACCCTGATTCGGCCCGGCCCCACCCAAGCCTCCGATGAGTGGACCGACGATGCCCTCGTGCGATTGGAGAGCCCTCAACCGCCGGACGATGACGCTCCGGGCCACACCCAAGCCAACGTGCCCGGTCTGCCCCCGCCCGAGTGGTCGGAGAGCGAAGGCCCTCAGGGCACGGTCATCGGCGTGCGCTTACCCTCGCGCCAGGACCTGACGCGTCCGGTGAGCAGCGGCTACCGGGGAGGGCCGGACCCCCGGCGGCCACGCCGGGCTCACCATCATCCCATGCGTCCGATGTACCCGTTGCCCCCTCCGGGACCGGTGCTGCCGGGCGCGGTCCCGCCGCCGGTGGACCCTTCGGGCGACGTCGCCGACGTACCGGACGTCTCGGTGTCCAAGAACTCGTACCTGTTCGCGGCCATCGGCGTGTTCGTGGCGGGGGTCTTGGCGTTCCTGGCGGCAGAATTCTTCGTGGAGCGGCCGGACGGGGACTCCGGCCGACGAGAACCCGAGCAGGCGCAGGTGCTCCGCCCTCCGCGAGACGTCACGGTGAAGGTGCAGCCCGAGAACGCGTCGGTGTTCAGCGCGGAGGACGGGACCTTCCTCGGCGCCGGCGCGACCCGGATCTTGGTGGGCAGCGAGCCACCTTCCGTCGCGGTGAGCGCACCCGGCTTCGTCCCCGTGGAGGTCGACCTTCCCCGTCGGGGCACGCTCTCGGTTGAGCTGCTTCCTTCCGATGACGAATCCCAGTGTTCGGTTCGCGTGCGACCGCCGAAGGGTGTGACGGTGGAGCCCACCGACGAATCGGCGGTGGCGGTGGAGAAGGGTCGCCGATGGACCACGTGGGAGTTCCGAGGCGCCGCGCTCTTCGTGGCCACCCAAGGCCGGGGCGCGTGGGTTGTCGCCTGTCCAGAGCCGGGCGCCGAAGCAAAAGCAAAGCTCGACCGTCGGAGTACGCCGCGCGATGTCGAGCTCGAAATCACGTGGCCCACGCAAGGCGAGATCTTCATCGACGGCGAACCCCAGGGCAACGCACCCATGAAGCGCATGGTGGCGAACCGATTCGTCAAGGTCAGAGCCGAAACACCCGATGGTGCGGTCGAGCGATGGCTCCCTGTGTTCTCGGACACCCGAGCCGAGCTTCCGGAACCCATCGCACCGTGAGGCGCTGACCTTTCCGCACAGCTCTCGGTTGAACGTCGTGATCTGCGCCGCCTGGCGTTCGAGTGCCGCTCGCGAGACCATTTGGGCATGCGCCGCTTTGGGTTGCTGCTCCTTTTCATTTCCAGTCCCGTTTTCGCTCAGAACGCTTCCGTGACCGTCAATCTTTCGCCTGAAGCGAACATCCTCGCGACCGAGCTGGGCGTCAGCACCTCCGAGCTGGAAGCATTGATCGTCGAGCAGGTGGAAGCGCTCTATGGGATCACGGACATCGAGCGGTTCCTCGAACTCTCGGCGAACGCCCAGAACCTCACCAGCAAGGGTCTCGGTGTCGACTACGCCTCGGACCGGCGCGGCATCATCGTGGGGGTGGCGGCTTCCGGCGCGCTGGATGCGGGTGACGCCGACATCGATGACCTGGAGAACATCGATTTCACGAACTTCGACCGCGCCGTACCACTCGGGGTCGGCGCCCAGCTCTCGGTGATGGTGGGCTACAACTTCCGGCGCCAGGGCCTGGAGCGCCTCACGGTGTACACCAACGGGTTGTACACCAGCTACGGCGTCGACGAGTTCGATGGCCGATTCACGAACTTCGGGCTTCACGGTCAGTACAAGGTCTTCGGTCCGTATGGCCCATCCCTCGCGCGATGGGGAGGCATCGATGTCAGCTCTGGCGTCGAGTTCTCGCGGATGGTGTTGACCTTGAAGGACGACGAGCTCGTCCGGGACACCACCATCGTCAACGAGGTGGGCGACGCGCCACTCACCACCGTTGGAGGCGGAGAACTTTCTCTCCTCCAAACCGCCTGGACCATTCCCCTGGAAGTGACCACCAACGTTCAGCTCGCCTACTTCTTCAGTCTCTACGGCGGATTCGCTGGGGACATCCAGTTTGGAAACGCGGAGCTTCGAGCCGACACCGATGTGGCCCTGTCGTCCGGCTCTTTGGACGTCGGAACCGCAGATGTCTTTGCCGACGACAGCAACGGCCCAACCACCGCCATCTTTCGGCTTTTGGGTGGGGTCCAATTCAACATCTGGAAGTTCAAGATCTTCGGTCAGGTCAACCTGACCACCGCCAACTTCGCGGTGGCCGGTGCGGCCGGTCTCCGTTTCGTGGAGTAGACCTCACCACGGGATGCGCGTTCCATCGTAGGCAAAGAAGCTTCCGCTGTCCTCGGGCTTCACGCCTTCCACGACGGCCATGAGCTTCTGGACCGAGATCTCGGGAGTGAACAGCTTCTTCGCACTCCGCTGAAAGGGTTTGGAGAGGCCGGTGTCCACGGTCCCGGGGTGGAGCGCGATCACCGCTACCCGCGGACTCTTTCTCCTGAATTCGACCGCCATCGTGCGAAGGAACTGGTTCTGGGCCGCTTTGGAGGCGCGATACGCATACCAACCACCGATGCGATTGTCCTCGATGCTGCCGATCCGCGCGGAGAGACTGGCCAAGACCGCTCGCTCGTCGTGGCACAAGAGGTCCCGGAAATGCTTCCCCATCAGGACCGGACCCGCCGCGTTGACCATGAAGGCCCGCATCAAGACGTCCGGCTTCACGTCCTCCAGTCGGCGCTCCGGCTTCATGTCGGGCCCATGGAGGACGCCGGCCACGTTCACCAGCAGATGAAGCCGGTCGGTCCGTTCTCGAACCGCATCCCTGCATCGCTGGATGCTCGCTTCATCGGTGACGTCGAGGGGGAGCAAGGTCAGCCGGTCCCCGGCCGAAGTCTTCAACGCCATCAGCTCGGAGGATGCGTTGGGGTTCCGAGCGGTCGCGAAGACGTGCCGCGATTCGGGGCGCATCAGCAGCTGCCGGACGAATTCCAGTCCGATCCCTCGGGAGCTGCCTTGCACCAGGGCCTGGGCGAACATGATCCGTTTTTAGAGGGCCAAATGCTGCCGCTCCAAGCGATTTCCCGCTGCTTCGGAAGCCACCGACGCTCGACGAGCATGTCGCTTTCAGTCGCGGCTATCTCATCTTCCATCGATAGATCACCGCAAACATCGTCGCAGATGAGTCTGGGAACGAGCGCACCGTCAGAGCTCTCCTTCTCGGATCCATTCGCCGAATCGTTCGCCCATCATGATGGTCGGCAGGTTGGTGTTGGACGACGTGATGGTGGGGAACAGGCTCGCGTCGGCGACGATCAGGCCTTCGCACCCATACACCCGGCCGCGTCCATCGCATGCAGCCCAGCCGGAATCCGGCGGTCCCATGGGGACCGTACCGGAGGGGTGGTAGCCGGAGTCGCAGACGGTGCGGACGTGCTCTTCCAGGGTGGCCCGCCTGAGCCTTCGGGGCCAAATGGGCTGCGCCATCTTTCGCATCGGCGTGCTTTCGTACATCTCGATGGCCAGGCAAAGGCCTTCGACCACCTGCGCGACGTCGATGGGGTCACTCATCATGTTGGATCGGATCACCGGTCGCGCCCGCGGATCGGCGGAAGTCCAATGAATGGAACCTTGACTCCGAGGCTTTCCGAGCGGGGCCATCATGGCCACCAGCTGTCCAAACGCTTTGGGAACGCGGACCGGCATGGCTCCCCCCGGCTGAAGCTGCATTTCATTCCAGGCATCGCCGAACCGCGACTGGAATCGATGGAGGGTCTGAATGAGCGGATCACTCGGCCCGGCGACGCCCCGCTTCGGGCGAAACAGGATGGCGCTCCCGGCGTGGTCCAATATCCGGGCACCCACGGCTTCGTTCACTGCAACTTGGTCAACCCGTAACCGGGTCAAAGCCGCGGCGGGCCCCACGCCGGAGCGCTGCAGGATGCCTGGGGTGGCCACGGCGCCGGCGGTCAGGATGACTCGATCCGCAGCCACGGTGTGCACCACGCCGAAGCGCTCGAACTCGACGCCCGCGGCCCTCCTCCCCCGAAACAGGACCCGCCGCACCAGACTTTCGTCTCGGATGGTGAGGTGCTCCCTCGAGCGCACATCGGCCGTGAGATACGCCTCCGCGACGCTGATCCGTCGGCCGTCCATCTTGTTCATCGCGTGGGGCCCCGCCCCGTAGGTTCCGGGACGATTGTGGTCTTCGCATCTGGGGAGCCCGAGCCGGTCACAGGCATCCAAGAAGGCGGCTTGCCACGGCACCAACTCCGCCACGGTATGGCGCCGAATGGGGAGCGGGCCCCGCTGGCCGTGCCACTCGTCGTCGAAATCGAGGTCGCGCTCCAGACGCTTGAAGTATGGAAGACACCGATCCCAAGCCCATTCTGGGAGGCCGAGCTCGGCCCATTCGTCGAAGTCCTTCGGTTGGCCGCGAAGCGCGATGCAGGTGTTGACGGCGGACGACCCCCCCACCACCCGTCCGCGAGGATATCGGAACAACGGATGTTTGGGCGTGGGTCGATGCCGCAGCCCCCAGTCGTGGAGGAACAGGGAATTGAGGTCGCCGTCGGCCAGGTCTCGGGGCAGCGCCACACTGGCTCCGTAGTCGGGGCCGGCCTCGAGCAGCAGCACTGGGTGGTCCGAGGCCTCCGTCACGCGGGCGGCTATCACCGACCCTGCCGAGCCCGCACCAACCACGATGGTTCGAAACCCTCGGGTCCGCATGGCTGCCGGTCTTGGACCGAAGGCCGTGCTATGTCGAGGGCATGCGACCGTTTCGTGTGCTCGGCCTCCAGCAGGTGGCCATCGGAAGTCTCGATCGAACGAAGTTGTCCGAACTCTGGACCGATCTCTTGGGCGTGCCCGAGGTGCATCGCTTTCAGAGCGAACAAGAGAACGTGGACGAGGTTGTGCTCACCTTGGGGACGGGTCCATCCGCAGTCGAGGTGGACCTCATGGCGCCCCTCGACCCGGAGAGACGCCCCAAGGTCCACGAGCCCCCGCTGAATCACATCGGCCTGTGGGTCGACGATCTTCGTGCCGCGGTGGAATGGCTCACCGCGCAAGGCGTCCGCTTCGCGCCCGGAGGGATCCGCAAGGGAGCGAGCGGACACGACATTTGCTTCATCCATCCCAAAGGGAACAACGAAGCCCCGAAGAGTGGTCAGGGCGTCTTGATCGAGCTGGTCCAGGCCCCGCCCGAGGTCGTGCAGGCCTTCATGCCTTCGAAGGGATGACCATCAAAGCTGGTCCACGTAGGCCAGGGCCGCCTTGCGCACGTCCGGGTCCACGTCGGTGACCAGACCGACCAACAGGCTTCCTGCCTCGGGAAGACGGCTTTCTCCGATCGCCTTGATGGCTAGGGTCTTTTCTTCCAACGGAGCGGTGCGCAAGTGTGCTTGCAACGCCTGCAGCGCCCGCTCCGTCTCGGCCGGACTCAATGCTTCGATGGCGCGGCGTCGGACCGGCCCCGACTCCGAAGCGAGCAATCGAATGGCCAGCTCGGTTCGAAATTGGGGATCGGCTCGAGTACTGGCGCCGAGCATCATGGCCTCTTGGCTCTCGAGGTCGAGATCCGGCACCCTCTCCAGGAGCACTTCGTCCACGAGTTCGCTGCCCAGGCTCGCGAGAGCACGGGCCGCAGCCGCCCGGACCACCGGCGAATCATCGTCCAGGGCCCTCAGGTAGCGGCGCGCCTCCGAAGGGCGGCTCATCAGGATCAACGCACTGATGGCACCGGCCCTCTGCTCGGGCACCTCGGAGCGGCTGCCCTTCTCCAGCAATTCCTGAAGTGCTTCGGGCCCCGCTTCGGACAGCACCGACAGCGAACGATCCCGAAGAAATGGGTCGGAGCTCCCGGCCCCCGCCACCAACGCGGGCACGGCACGGGTCCCCAGGCCGGCCACCGCCGCTCGGGCCACCCGTCGCTCGTCGGAAGCGGGACGGGCGAGGCCAGCCACCCACTGACTCGGCTCTTCAGGGGCGACCTCGTGGGTCCGAAGGTGGGCCCGTACCAGCTCGGCGCCGTCCGGGGTCGCGGCCAATGCCCCCCACAACGCGTCGAATTCGCTTCGGTTCCGGAGCACCACCAGCACCTCGCGCCGGATCTCGGGCGGCACGGAGGCATCCGCCAAGACCTCCCCGAGCCGCGCCTCTCGGCCCCGCACCGGCAGGTTGGCCAGCGCCTTCACCGCATTCATGGCCACCTGAGGATCCGGTGACCGAATCAGCGCGACGGTCTCGTCCGAATACTCCCCGTAGCGTGCCACCTCCAACGTCTCGAGGGCCGCCGCCTGCACCTCGGGCCGCGAATCGACCAGGCCCACCGCCAAGCTGGCCCGCATGAGCTCCGGGTCCTTCGAGC
This sequence comes from Myxococcota bacterium, assembly GCA_050331295.1. Lineage (GTDB taxonomy): Bacteria > Myxococcota > Kuafuiibacteriia > Kuafuiibacteriales > Kuafuiibacteriaceae > Kuafuiihalomonas. The sequence goes on from JBHJGZ010000006.1 coordinate 321,295, forward strand.
GTCGCGCCAACGCCAGGATGCCGATCCGGGTGTCCGGAGAGTCCTGCTCCAGCAGAGCCTCGACCGAAGACCGCACCTCATCGACCCGGTCCACCAGCCCGTCCACCGCCGCGGCGCGCACCGACGGCGCCTCGGCGCTCAGCCCATCGACCAAGATCCGCCGCGCAAGATGACCGTCGAGCTTCGACAAGCCCCGCACTGCGCCTTCCTGCGACGCGGGGTCCTTCGCGTCGTAGGCGATCTTGAGGGCCCATTCGGCGCCCTCGAAGGGCAGGTCTCCGAGAGCACTCAGCAGACGGATCCGCTGGGTACCCTTGGCTTTCTTCGCCGCGCTGTTCAGGGCCCACAGCCCAGCCCGACCTTGGGCCCGCAAGTAGGCGGTCGCCTCGTCGGCGCGGGCGCTCCCGCTGGCGATGGCATCGACCGCCTCGCGGGATGAGCCGATACCAGCGGCCGTGAGGGCACAAAGAACGGCAACCCAAACCATGCACCGACGACGCTAGCACGGTCCGGCCGCCGCCGCGCCTAGCGGGCTGGCCCGGCTGCTCGAACCTCCTCCAATGTAAGCCCGCTTCGGACACTTCGGGGAAGGGTTTCCGGGTCGAAGCTCGACTGGGCGAACGAATCCTTGCCCTTCACCCAGAGCCAACCGGCCCGGGTCTGGATCAAATGAAAGCGGCCCATCAGCTTTTCACCTTCGAGCTCGAAGTCCAGCTTCCCGGCCTCGAGGCCGGTCCGTACCGGTCCCAGCGGCCGGAACACGCCGCGGTCCCACACGAGCATGGTGCCGGCCCCGTACCCAGGCTCCGGAATCACCCCCTCAAAGTCGGCGTAGGCCAGGGGATGATCCTCCGTCGGCACCGCGAGCCGCTTGATGCCGGGCACCATGGTGGGTCCGCGAGGGACCGCCCAACTGAGAAGGGCCCCCTCGGACTCCAGCCGCAGGTCGTAATGGAGCCGACGGGCGGCGTGTTTCTGCACCACGAACAGGGGTCGGGGCAGCCCGGCCAGACCCGCCTCATTCGAGCCATCGCCGGGCTCGGGCGTGACCTCGAAGTTCCGAAGGCGTCGATACGCATCGAGCTCCCCCATCTCTTGGTCCCATTTTCTTGAGCGCCGTGACGTCAAGCGGATAGCGAAAGGAGCATGGCGGCGCGCTTCGTCCTCCTGGATATCGAGGGCACCACAACCCCCATCCGATTCGTGAAGAACACGCTGTTTCCTTTCGCCGCCCAGGCTCTTCCGGGGTTCCTGCGGACACACCACCGAGATCCCGAGGTCCGAGAGCATCTCGCATCGGTCTCGTCCGAGGCGGACCTCGAGGGCCGGTTGGCCATCCTTCTCCGGTGGATCGACGAAGATCGGAAGGAATCTGCCCTCAAGGCCCTCCAAGGCATGGTGTGGCGAGAAGGCTATGAGGACGGACGACTGACCGGGCAGGTGTATCCGGACGTGCCGGGAGCCTTTCGGCGGTGGCGAGAGCGGGGTTTGGGGATCGGCATCTACAGCTCGGGCTCGGTCGAAGCCCAGAAGCTGCTGTTTCGCCACGCCCAGGGCGGAGATCTGTCGCCCTACCTGTCCGCTTTCTTCGATACGCGGGTCGGTCTGAAGGCCGAGCCTACCAGCTACCGGACCATCGCATCCCAGCTCGGTCGACCGCCAAAAGAAGTGCTGTTCGCCAGCGACGTTGAAGCGGAGCTGGACGCGGCGGTGTCGGCGGGCTTCGAGGCCGTTCAGGTGGTGCGCCCGGAAGACGGTACGGTGCCGTCATCGAAGCATCCCACCGTGCCGGACGTCGCGTCGCTTCCGGTTTGAACCGGAGCCACCGGGCGACCGTACACGTTCAGCGGGCTGGGAGCGGCTCGGCCTTGGCCGGTCGCGTGAGCTCGTCCACCCTCCCGAGCCATTCGTACAAGCGTCGCCGGGAAATCAGCCGGTCCCTGACCTCGGTCATGTACGGCTGAACCAGGATCCGAAGGACCGAGAAAACGGCGATGTCGCCCCGAAAGGGCCGCCCGCCGAGCAAAAACCCATCGGGAACCACCAGCTCCTGAAGGGCATCGAGATGGGCGTCGAGGATCTGCTTCACCCGGTCCGGCTCCAGACGCCCCAATCCTTGCTGGTCCAGCCGAAAGGCGGTCATGGTCCGGACCAGGGGAGGAAACACGAAGCGCATCGGCGCACCCATCCGCGAAAAGGCCGACCGAGAAAACTCGGCATAGTGGGGATCGACCTTCCAGCGAAAATAGGCGGTCAAGAAGGTGAGGCTTTCATCGGCCCAGTCTTCGAGCAGGTGGCTCCACGCCGCCGAACGAGGATCCTCCGGCACCAAGCGTGGCTCGGGACGGAACGCCTCCAGACGATCCAGGATCCGGGTGGAGTCGTGAATCGACTCGCCCCCGAAATCCAGAACCGGGACCTTCCCGGTTTCCGGGTTCACGCTGCGGAGGCGAGCGGGATTCACGTTGACGGTGCGATAGTCGACCTTCTTGTACGTCAACGCACGTTGCACCTTGATGCAAAAGGGTGATCCGGATTCTATCGGTCCATCCGGGGCGATTTGAAAGAGGGTCAGCGGTTCCATTCTTCACCTTTGATTCGACGCCGGAGCTCGAGCTCCGACGGTCGTTTCGCGCGAGCTTTGGCAGATCCGCCCGAGCGCAGGCGGCTCAACCGGCGACTTCGCTTCGACGTAGGCCACCAGCGCGTCCACGTCTTTCCCATAGACGGCGGGCGCTCGGCCTCGGTTGAAGGGGGGTTTTTGGGCAAGGTAAGAGTTCAACGCCACGACATAAACCGCCTGCGGGTCCAGGGCTCGACCTCGGATGCTGACGCTGTCCCGAACGACCTTGCGGCCGCGCGGGGCTTCGGGGGCGTAGCAGTACCGAAGCGTTTCCGACACCTGGAACAGGCCGTGCTCCGTGGTTCCGCCCCACTGCGCCTCCAGGATCTGGAGGACCTGTTCGCCGGTGAATCGCTTGGTCACCAGAAGGTTGTCGAAAGGCTGGATGCGGAAGAGGTCCCCGTAGTTGACGTCCGGCTTTCCTTGTCCGAGGTCATCGCGAATCCCGCCCAGGTTCATGAAAGCGAGGTCTGCTTTGGTGGCCCGACGCTGCGCGTCTGCGATCACCGAACCCAGAGGAGACTCCCCGGTTCCCACCGGGTCTCGAAGCACCGGCGTCTCGACGGTGCCGACCTCGCGGTCCGCGATGGAGGCGACCTCCCGCTGATATCGCTCCACGATCTCCGCGACCTCGGGCGTGCCACCGACATCGCTGACCTCGATGTTCCGAACGCTTCGGTCCACCACGTCTCGAGTTCTTCGAGAAATGGTCAAGCCGACCTTGGTGAGGTAACGCCCGTAGGCTCCACCGCTCGCGACCCAAGGGCCTTCCTCGGAACGGCAAACGAAGGTTTGATGGGTGTGACCGGCCAAGACCACGTCGACCGCGGAGGGTAGACGCGCCACGATGTCCATGGCCGGCCCACGGAAGTTCTTGCAGTCGTTGGGTCCACCGTCCTGATAGCCACCTTCGTGCAGAAGCACGATGATGGCCTCGACGCCCCGCTGCTGAAGATCCCGGGCCCATTTCGCAACCGCTTCCGCCTCGTCGAGGAATTCGATGTCGCCGAGGACCGGCGGAACGATGTTCTTGGTCCCTTTCAAGGTCACCGCAATGAAGCCGACCGGAACGCCTTGGACGTCCACCACATGATGCGGGTCGAACAAGAGGTTCCCGTTTCCGTCCACCGTGTTGGCACTCAGGTACCGGAACTTGCTCCCGGAAAAGCCGGCGTCCGTAGCCTGCAGGGAAGGATGCGGTCCGCCCCGCTGAATGCGCCGAAGCTCGGCCACGCCCTCATCGAACTCGTGATTGCCGATCCCCAGGATGTCGAGCCCCAAGGCGTTCATGACCTCCACGGTGGGTTCGTCGTGAAAGTAGCTGGAGATCAGAGGACTTGCGCCCACCAGGTCTCCGGCCGAAACGACGATGGAGGACGGCGTTCGATGGGCCTCCACCATCGCCGCGAGTTCCGCCGCCCCCCCGATGCGGTCCGAACCGGGGAGCAGACGACCGTGAAAGTCGTTGAACGAGAGCACGTCCACCTGGACCGGACCGGTCTCGGGAAGCTCCGGCGCGTGGGCACACGCCGTCAGGACGAGAAGGATCGCCCTCCAAGCACTGGTCCGCGCCACCGAGGCAGCGTTATCATGAGACGCGATGCGTCACCTCGCTTTTCCGCTTTGCTTGATGGCGTTCTGGACCACTTCCGTGCCGGCCGCGGTGGTCCTTCCGCTGGGCCTCGAAGCGAAGTATTCGATGGCGGATCGGGTTGTCCATGCTCGAGTGAGGGCCGTGAGCGCCATCTTGGACGAAGGTTCCGCGTATGTCCGGTCTGAAATCACCTTGGAGGTCATTCGGGCATGGAAGGGTCCCAGCGCAGCTAGCCTGGTGGTGCATCGGGCCGGCGGCACGTCCGGACGCCTCACCACCTGGGGCGAGGGCCTTCACCCGTACCGCGAAGGCGACGAGGTCGTTCTGTTCCTGGAGGCGCGGCACGACGGAGGCTGGGTGAGCATCGGCGTCGGCATCGGGACCTACGCCATCGAGGACGGGATCGCTCGGTGTCCCGCCGGAGGACCGGACGCCGGCCCCGAACCCTGGGCGGTCTTCCAGAACAAACTGGCCGCGCTTCTTGCATCCACCGGTGAACCGGCTCCCGTCGTGCCCTGACCTCACCGGGCGCGCCAGCCCGCCGCGGGTGACAGGTCCCTGCCGATCGTGAACACGTGGGGCGTGAGCGTTTCATTCGTTCCCCCATCGCAAACACGCCTCACGGCGCACTGGGCGGCCAACGTTCCGGCCTCGGTGGCCGCGGCGGTCGTGAAACCCAAGCCCGATTACGACCACACCGCTCTCCGCTGGCATCCGCTCTGGGATCTGGCGTCCGCCCCCTTGAGCCCCCAGGAGCATCGGGTGGGCCTAGACCTCGTCACCGGCCAGACCTGGGTCGCGCGAGGTGAAGTGCGACTGGTTTCGATGGAACTCGCCGGCAAGACCTTGCGCCTCGCCCTCGATGAGCTCGGAGAGGCGTTGGCGGCGCAGGGCGGGCCTCGCGGTGCGGTGGAACTCTTGGATTTGAGCCGCCCTCATCATCCGGTGGCCACCGGCGGAACGTTCGGCCCGTGGGACACCAAACAGCACGCCTCGTTGCGGTCGTGGTTCGCGTTCGCCGCCGACGTTCTCGAACGGGAACGAAGCGAGCATCCCGATGCATCGGCGCTTCGCTGCTGGCCTCACCATTTCGACCTGGCAGCGCTCTGGAAGCTGGATGACCAGGACGAGCCGGAGGACGCGCGGTCGGTCGGGATAGGCTTTTCACCTGGGGACGAGGCCTATGAGGAGCCGTACTTCTACGTCCTGCCGTGGCCGCCACCGGCACCCGAGAAACTGCCATCGCTCGACTCAGGATGGGGCGGCTGGCACACCACCGGTTTCGTGGCGGCGGTCCTCACTGCAACTCAACTGGCAGAACGACTGACAGAAGCCTCCGACCGAGCCGACGCCGTGTCCGAGTTCCTCGCCGAGGCCACCGAAGCCGCAACCCGAGTGCTCTCGAACTAGGCGCGGCTGGCTTTCTCGGGAACCGAACTAGGACTGGGGACCCGAAGGTACGCCGTTCCGACGGAGGCAGGCTCGAAGGTCCAGCATCACCGGAGAGATCTCGTGGTTCCAATCGCCGCCCTGCTGGTCGTAGGCCCGCTGCTCCGCTTCGACGGCCATCCGGTCTTCGGTGAAGATCGACTCGGTGAAGCGGCGCATTACCGGCGCGGCGACGTCCAAGATCCAAGCCTGCTTGCGGGGTCGCCGCACCATCAACAGGCCGTAGCTTCGGCACCGCCGCTGTTCGCGGTCGGTGGGCACGTACACCGCCCACAGGCGCATCACCGGCTCGTCGGAGTTTGGACGCCGAACCTGTAGCCACTGATATGGGTAATGGGTTCGGATGGTCATGATGTCGTAGCCGGGATGATCTTCACCCTTGGGCCTCTTTCCGGTGAGAAAGTTGGCCCCGAACATCGGCTTTCCGGCCTTGCGCTCGAATCGATAGTCCACCTCGACCCAATCCGTACCGGACCGGCGATCCAGCACCGTGGCCTGGATGGAGCCCATGAGCTTCCGGTGGAGAAACTGATGACTCATGTCCATCAGGTTCTCGTGCATGAAGGTGTAGTGGCACCTCACCTCTCGAGCGTAGGTGAGGGTCTTGTGGGTTTCGTGGTCGAAGCTGGGAATCTCGGGAAACGCAACCGAACCTGCTTTTGATTCGTCACCCGGAAAGACGAACACCAGTCCGTACGCTTCTCGGGCCGGATAGGCTCGAACCCCTCGCGGACGCTCCTCGACCGGTCCGAATCCCGGGATGCTCACGCACCGGCCGGTCCGGTCGTAGCACCAGCCGTGGTAGCAGCACTTCAAACGCTCCCCCTGAACTACGCCGAGGCTCAAAGGCATCTGGCGGTGTGCGCAGCGGTCTTCCAACGCGAACACCGCCCCGGACTCGGTGCGCACCAAAACGATGGGGTCACCGGCGAAGGCAACCGAGAGAGGTTGGTTGATCTTCAGGTCCCGACTTCGGGCCATGGGGTACCAGAAGTCGGGATGCAGCCCGATCCGTCGGAGGTCCGGCTGTCCCCGCTCCCGTTCGGTTGGGCCCATCGGGCCGCACGTCACGCTGACCACGGGCCTGGCTTTTGACGCTTTGCACCCCTGCAGGCAACCGCCCGATGACCTCCCCAGGTCGAGCCCCTCACGCCTCGGGTAACCCTTTCAGGTAGATGGGGAAGCTCGACGTTCTGGGCGGGCTTCACGCAAGCGCGGACCGCGGGAGCCCGTCGCTCAGTGCGGCCTGGGAGCCGGCAGGGAGCGTGACCTGACGGTCCACGAAGAAATCTTCGAACGCCGGCTTGGATGTGGCCTCGAGGCGCTTTTTCACTTCGAGGGCCCGCTCCATGTCGAAAGCCAGACCGTGGGCGGACAGATCCCCGGACATCCTGTGCTTGAGCTGGAAGATACGGCGCACGGTGGACAGGTAGGCGCCCCGCCAAATGGCGAGATACGGCCGATGATCCATCGGACTGACGGACAGGAGCTTGCGCTCGCGGTTGGACGGCAGAAACGTGTAGGAACTCACTTCCGGGTGCCGACGAAGGCTGAAGTTGCGGGTGGTCTCGAAACGGGTGAACGAAAGGGTGCGCACGTTTTGGTCCGCGTTGAACAAGAGACCCCTTCGACGCGCGAAACCTCGCTTATGGGAGACGTAAGGCAGAAACGGATCCACCACGAACACCAGCGTGGCGCCCCGCTCGATGGCTTCCACAAAGTTCGAGGTGCGGGTGACCGCACCGTCCTCGTAGAAGCGCCCTTCGATCTCCACCGGAGAAAAGGCGGGATTGAAGGACAGGGATGCCTGGACCGCCTTGCTGATGGGCACATGGTCCAGCCCGCGGGTCCCGAACAGCACGTGTTCCCGGCGGTCCTGATCCGTTGCACCGATGAAGAGTTCGCGCTGCAGTCTTCGAAAATCGTTGTCGCCCTCGCCGGACTCCAGCACCTCCCGCCAGATCTCCTCATAGGCCGCGGACCGGAACGGAGGACCGATGATGTCGCTGTACCGAAAGAGCGCATCCTCCAGCGATAAGCTCCGCCGTCCCCGAAGCACTTCGTACATCACGCGGCCCCAAGAAGCGACCGCGGACCGAGCACGGTTCAGGGCCCCACCCATGTCGAAGTGGGTCGCCCTGAGCACACTCATGTCGATGGGATTGACGCGACCGCCTTCGAAGCCGGCGATGGACGCCATGATCTCTTCCACCGCGAAGCCCGAGGCGAGGCCGCTGTTCACCACCGCACCGGCACTGATTCCAAAATACATGTCGAACTTCGACAACGCGTTCGTCGTCGGCAGACAGTCGGCCAGGCACTTCAAGACACCGAGCTCGAAGTAGATACCGGTGATGCCGCCGCCGGCGCAGCAGAGCGCGACCGACCCTACATGCCGGCTGAAGACCAGAGCGAGCCCGTCATCGATGACCTTGGCTGCGAAATTCGCGTTGCGGTCGCCAGCCGGCTCTTCCCGCATCACATTTCGAATGCCCCGAGCTCCGAGCTCGAGCAGGAAACGATCTTGCCGAGGGTGGTGGTCGGAGCTGACCAGTACGATGATCCGGTGGAATCCGTAACGGGCCTCCACGTCCTCGGCGTGGTCCAGCTGACGAAGAAATTCGAGGGCTGGCTTTGCATGGCTCTCGAAAACGGCCTCGGGCGCCCGCAGGTCGAGGATCACCAAGCTGGCGTACATCGACTGGAGCCGTTCGGCGGCGGCGCTGGGTCCGTTCTCGGCCACGACCCGGATCCGAGCATCTCTTCGAACGAAAGTGTGCTCGCATTCCGATTCGCAGCACACGTCGATGTCGCTGTCGGCGAGTTCGCGTAGGAACGCGGCACGACGCTCGGCGGTAGGCGCGAAGTAGAGGATGGTCCGATGGCGGCTTGGGGGCTCGTTCCGATCGACCACCGCCAGCGACCGCACCCCGCTCTGGCTCATGTCCTCACTATGCACGACAGACGAGCGCATCACACGTGATGGTTCGGTGTTGGGAACGGAATTCGGCCATCGCACGGGGTGCAGGCCGGCATTCACGCCAGACTTCGAGCCCAGCACCATGGACGATTCCATCATGGTAGACGATGGCTGTTGTGGCAGACTGTTTGTGCGGTCGATCGGGTTCGAGGATGACGTGGGTGGGCCTGGGGGTGATGGTCCTCGGCGCAGCTTGCGCGGGGCTCCCGGCAACCCCTCTCCAGTCGGCCGACGAAGGAGGAGCGCACATGCAGACCTTGGAGGGGCGCATCGTTCCGGGTGATGGTCGGCGCCGGGTCATCGAGATCAAGGGCAGCACCATCGTGGCGGTTCGGGAGCGTGGAGCCGGAGAGAAGGTCGACGTCGAGGCCGACATCATCACCGCCGGTTTCGTGGATGCCCACGCCCATCCCTTGGGCCTCGGCCAGGCCCGGGACGAACTGGATCTCACCGGCGTGGCCTCCTATCGAGAAGCCCTCCAGCAGGTCGCGGAGGCGGCGTCCGACGGCACGGGATGGCTCATAGGCCGCGGCTGGGATCAAAATGACTGGCCCGACGTTCCCTCGGGAGGCTGGCCTCGGGCGATGGACCTGGACCCCCTGACCCCGGGGCGGCCGGTCCTGCTGCGGCGGATCGATGGGCACGCCCTGTGGCTCGACCATGATGCGCTTGCGGCGTCGAAGATCGGCCCAGACACCGAGGATCCCCCAGGAGGTCGGATCATTCGGAACTCGGATGGGTCCCCGTCCGGTGTGCTGGTGGACAGCGCCATGGACCTCGTCCGTCCGCCGGCGCCGACCCCCGACCAGTGGGCCCGCTGGTTGTCGCTCGGAACCGAAGACATGGCGGACGTGGGCCTCTGCGGCGTGCACGTCATGGGGGCCAGCGATGCCCAGGTGGACGCCTGGAGGCGGCTGGATCGGGAGGGACGCCTTCCCATCCGCGTTTGGCTCTATGTCGACGCAGACAGCACCACCGCACGGCGCCTCCTCGCGGAAGGTCCTTGGCGAGGCATTCGGCTTCAGGTGGTCGGCATCAAGGTCTTCGCGGATGGCGCCCTCGGCTCCCGCGGCGCCCATCTCTTGGCTCCGTACGCCGACGAGCCCGAAACCTCGGGGTTGGTCCTGACCAGCCGAGACGCCATGGCCGAGCTGACGGCAGAGGGTCTCTCGGTGGGTCTTCAGGTCGCGGTTCACGCCATCGGCGATGCGGCCGTCCGTTCGGTGTTGGATGCGTTCGGCGAAGCGAGGCGGCGTGAGGCTGACGCGGACGTGCGCCTGCGGGTCGAGCACGCGCAGATCGTCCACCCGGACGACCTCCCTCGATTTGCCCAGCTTCAGGCCATCGCTTCGATGCAGCCGACGCATGCCACCAGCGATGCACCGTGGGCGCACGAACGGCTGGGCGCCGACCGCCTTTCGCGTGCATACCCCTGGCGAAGTCTTCACGAAGCGGGCGCCATCCTCGCCTTTGGAAGCGACGCACCGGTGGAAGATCCGAATCCGGCCCTGGGCCTCTGGGCGGCGGTGACCCGAACCGATCCACGCACCCGGGAGCCCGAAGGAGGCTTTACGCCGGCGGAGCGCATCGATCTCGACCTGGCCGTAGAAGCGTTCACGTCCGGCGCGGCCACCGCGGTCCACGAAGAGGCCCGCCTGGGCCGAGTGCAGCCCGGCTTCGTTGCGGATCTCACGTTATGGCGGGTCGAACAGGAAGGTCCGCCGACTCGATGGGTCGCCACCCATCGCATGGTGGAAGGCGATTTGATCCCCCTTCGCCGTTGAGTCTTGGCGTCCCTCGACCCCTAGGACGCGCTGGGCTTCGCGAGGTACTCCCCGAAGCGTCGGTCCATCCCGCGGATGTGGCTTCGAAGCCAGCGCTGAAGACCTCGGACGAGCTCGGCGTCGAGCTCACCGTCTTCGGAGCCTTCGAGACGCGCGCGAAACGCCTTCACTTCCTCGAGCAGACGTTCGTGCTCTCGCAGGTGGGCGGCGTAGTGCGGATATGCACTTTCGCGCATCTGAATCTGTTCCGACATGAAGTGCACGTCCGTGATGTCGATGAGCTTCTGAAGAAGCGTCTCGACCTGCTCGCGGGAGGCCCGGCCCTCGATGGCGCGTTCGAGGTCCTGAACCAGGTCGACCTGCGCCTGATGCTCTCCGTCCATCACCGGCGCCACCTCCAGCCCCGAGGTCCAAGTCGAGTCGGCCATGTCCGCGACCCTAGGACCCGGCGCCGACACCCGTCAAACGACCCCAAACGCACACCCGCCACCCCGCCTCGCCCCACACCCACGACACCAAAACCAGCGACCGAATCCACAAAGGTCATCCAACGACCAGGGAAGAAGCTCAGCTTCGACAATCATGGTCCCCGTCGCGTACGACCTTCAGATCGACGACCGCGTGGCCAGGGTGGAGATCCCAGCCAATGCACTACGGACCGATCGCGTGCAGCTTTCCCATCCTCGGGGCTTCGCACGGTCGATCGGGAACCTCAGTCAAGACTGACCGCTCTCCCAACATCACGGGTCGGGAGGAACCGTATGGGCGCGAACGCGAGAGTTGCCGGACACTAGGCCGTAACCTCGATCCGGGTTGTCACATCAACGGAAGGCGTAGCGGCGGCGCAACGCATTCGGGGCATATTCGTGACTTCAGGACTGAGCAGAGCGGTCGCGTACCGCGCGGGGTACGTGCTTTGGGCCACCGCATTCCTGGCCTGGAGCACGGCGTACGGGGCCGAGTCAGATGGTCAGCTGTGGGCCACGGGCCGCGTCAACGTACCGATCGGTGAGCGACTTGCCCTGAGCATGTTCGCCCAAGGACGCATTGCCGACGACATCAGCGCTTCGGACGTGTGGCTGCTCCGGCCGGCGATTGGATACCGGGTGTGGGAATCGGTGTGGTTGGGCGCAGGATACGACTACTTTCGCCTCATCGACCGCGGCGACGAGCATCGATTCTGGCAGGAGGTCGCCCTCCCGTTCCAGTTCGGCGACTTCGTCATGAGCAATCGGGTTCGGGTAGAGGAGCGTTGGATCAGTGACCTGGACGGGGTTCTCGTCCGAGCACGATACCGCAACCGATGTGCCCATCCGCTGGCCGAAACGCCCCTCTACCTCGTGTTCGCCAACGAAGTGTTCGTAAACATCAACGATCTCGGAAGCGGTCCCCAGCACGGCTTCGAGCAGAACCGATTGGCGGGCGGCGTCGGCGTCCACTTGGGTTCGCTGCTCCGCTCCGAAGTCGGCTACCAGTGGCGTTATCTCGATCGCCGCGGACCCGATCGGAACGACCACATTCTGACCATCAGCTTCTTCCTGGATACACGGGGCAAACCGAAGCAAGTTCCGACGCCGGAAGAAGGCCACCACTGAAGAAAGCCACGCCCGTTGCTCGGCCGGTGGGCCGGCGATGCCGCAAGGCCGTCCTGCGGGCGCTCTCTTCTCGCCCTGCGAGCGGTTCCGGAGAGGCCCGCGACGTCGGAAAGATTATACACAGAAGAGGGAGAAGCTTCGCTTCGACAATCTGAGCGGGGGCAGGATTTGCGACCGAAGGAAGTAAATCCTGTCCAAGATCAGGTGAGAAGCTTTTGCTTCGACAATATTAGCGGGGGCAGGATTTGAACCTACGACCTTCGGGTTATGAGCCCGACGAGCTACCAGGCTGCTCCACCCCGCAGCAGGGAGCGCGTAGTGTAGTGACGCGCTTCGTCTCGTCAATGCAAAAAGCCCGTGGCTCATTCCTCGCGGCGTTCCCATGGCTCGGTGGTCGGTCCGCCCGTCATCGTGACCCCGCCCCGCATCTCGATGAGGGTCACCGTTCCGTCGCACTCCGGGTCGCCCCGGGCCCACACCGTGAAGGCCTCTGGGGAAAGGCTCTGGTAGCGAAGCTGATAAATGGAATCCGAAAGGGGCGCGAAATCCAGGCTCCTCCAGACCGGGTGAGCCCAGTCCGCTTCGTTGCGCGGGCACACCTGGCTGGAGCCTGCGCAGCACGCCCTTGGGGGGGTCCATCCCGTGTCCCCCACCGGATACCCTCCGCGCGTGGTCACGTGCCGATAGAGCTGCCGCTCCACCGCACGAAGGTTGAAAGCCGCATCCTTTTCCCGGGCGCGGCTGCCGAGGTTCAAGGTCCCGGGCGCCACAACCGTCAGAAACGCGAGGAGCGATGCCGTGCCGCCGATACCCCCGATGGCCAGCGCCGCGATGGCCATCGTTTTATCCTTCCCCTTGGCGCCGCTCAGCCAGATCCCGAGACCCATGGCGGCGCCCAGCAGGGGCGCGAGCGGCACCACCAACACCACCGCGAGGGCCAGCGCCACCACCGGCCATAGGCTTCGGTCTTCCGACGCTCGTTGGGGCTCAGAGGTATCGCTCGGCACGAAGGCCTCACGCAAGCCCGCACTTCGAGGGACGGCATGTCCCATCGGATGAAAGATGAATTGCGCGAAGGGTAAGGGAGCGCGAGGGCGCACCCGCGCTCAGGCGCATGTCGCGGGCATGCGTCAGCCCAGCACCTGCTGAAGTTTCAAAGCGAGGGACATGTCGCCCTTCACCTTCAGCTTCCCCTGCATGAATGCCATCTGACCATTGAGTCGACCCTCGACCAAATCCACGAAGTCGCTCCCGGCCATGGTGATGATTACCCCCGGATTCTCGATCGCGCCTTCCCCTACGTGTCCAGACTCCTTCGTGAGATCGATGTGCCACGTCCCGGAGTCCTCGCCCGTCAGGTCGAATTGGTAGGTGTTGTTGACCTGCTTCGCGATGTCGGGCTTGCCCGCCAATCGATCGGCAATCTTGGTTTCAAAAATCTCTTTCGCTGTCGTCATTGGGGGTGCCCTGTACCTTCGCAGGCTTTGTGGGCGCGATTGACTCCTCAGTCAACCATTGCGCGTCGCCACGAGCCCGCTTCGTCGTACTCCATATGAATCGCTCAGGATTCTGTTATCCTCGAAGACGCGAGGAGGTCCGATGTCGAACCAGGTATCAGTCTACGAAGTCGGAATGAGGGATGGTCTTCAGAATGAGACGGCGTTCATTTCGACCGAAGACAAGCTGCTCCTGGTGGACCATTTGGTGAAGGCCGGCCTTCGCCGGATCGAACTGACGAGCTTTGTGAGCCCCCGCTGGATCCCACAGCTGGCCGACCATGCGGAGGTCGCCCGAGGCGCCCCGCGCGCGGAAGGGGTTCAATACTCGGCACTGGTCCCCAACTTGCGAGGCCTTAACAACGCCATCAACGCGGGTCTACGGGAGGTCGCGGTCTTCCTCTCCGCCACTGAGTCTCATTCTCGCAAGAACATCAACAAGTCGGTTCAGGAAGCGGTGAACGTTCTGACCGAGGTCGTCCGTCAGGCGAAGGGTGCCCAGCTCAAGGTCCGCGCGTACATCAGCACCGTGTTCGGCTGTCCGTACGAGGGCGAGGTCGAACCATCCAAACCTCTCGAGCTCGCCATCAAGCTCTTCGAGGTGGGCGTCGACGAGGTCAGCCTAGGGGACACCATCGGAGTCGCCCATCCGGGGCAGGTGCGAACGCTGCTTTCCAAGCTCGACAAAGAGGTTCCCCTGGAGCGGCTCGCCCTCCACATGCACGACACCCGGGGCACCGCCCTCGCCAACTGCTTGGCCGGACTGGACATGGGCATCCGCACCTTCGACAGCTCGTTCGGCGGCCTCGGTGGTTGTCCGTACGCGCCCGGGGCCTCCGGAAACCTGGCCACCGAAGACCTCGTGTACATGCTTTCGGGCATGGGGTTCGAGACCGGGGTCGATATCGGTCATCTCACCGCCGCCTCCGAGGCAGCCCAACGTCTCGTGGGCAAAATGCTCCCATCCAAGGTTCTCCAATCCGAGCTCGGCCGACGTTCGAAGGCGTTGCACACGCCATCGATGCGGAGCGCTTGAGCCTCCGCGCACCGGCGCCGCCCGCGCTTGACGCGCCTGGGGTGCCAGCGTACCGGGTCCTCCTCCATGGCAAAGACGGATTACGAAAAGTACATCCGTACCGACGAGCTGTTTGCGTTGATGCGTCCGCTGGATGCCTTGGTCACCCATGATGAGCTGCTGTTCCAGGTGACCCATCAGACCGCAGAGCTTTGGATGAAGGTCGTCTTGCACGATGTCCGCACGGGTACCTCACTCCTTGCGCAGGATCGATTGGTCGAGGCGGCGGATCTGTTTCAGCGGGCCGCATTCATCGAAGCGCACCTGACCAGACAGCTGGAGATCCTGGAGCGCATGCCGCCGAAGGAATACGTGGCGATCCGACGGACTCTGGGCCGAGGCAGCGGGCAGGAATCGCCCGGTTTCAATGAGCTCTTGGGCATGGGCGACCTGATCTGGCCGGAGCTGGAGGCGCTTCTACGGCGCCGAAGCGTGGAGGTCGTGGATATCTTGGATGATCCAACCGGGTACGCCGAGCTCCACGCACTCCTTCGTTCATTGTTCGAACTGGACGAATGGTTTCGGTCGTTCCGGTTCGCGCACTTCAGGCTGGTGGAGCGGCAGATCGGCGCATTCGTCGATTCGCTCAAGGGCGCGCCGGCGGAGCTCTTGGCCCACGGGATGCGTGAACACCTGCTCCCGGAGCTCTGGGCGGCGGTCAACGCGTTCACCCGCCGGGTGAAGCAGCAGGAATCTCAATCCTGAGTGAGCAGACCGCTTCGCACGATCATCTGCACGTCCATCAGCATACCCAGCGCCGCATCGTGAAGCCCCGAAGCGTGCTGTCGAAGGCAAAAGGACCGACCATCTCGGGCCGTGACCACCATGCCCCCCTGAGACCCACGCAGACCATGAAGGGGATCGTCGGGCCCCAACGCCTGCGGCTGGACCTGAGCCTTGATGTTTCCGAGCTGGTCCTTTTGCACGTCGGCAACGATCCGGTACTGAAGCCCTGCTTCCTCCGATGCGCGGAGCTTCGCGTCTTTTACGTCGTCGCATCCGCTTCGCACCACGTCGACCACCCGCACCGAGCCGCCCATCCAGACGTTGGCCAGCAAGGCGGCTTTCGCGGCGGCATCCCAGCCATCGAGGTCCAGAACCGAGTCCGCTTCGGCGATTCCGCGAGCCTGGGCCCGAGCCAACCCGCGGGCCCGGCTGCCCCCCTGTGAGACCGACTCCAGGACCATGGACGAGGTGGCATTCAAGATGCCGCGGACGCGACACACGTCGAGCCCGGGCGTGTTTTCCAACCATGCGAAGACCGGAAGTCCATCCAGTACCGTGGCTTCGAAGCGCACCTGAACGCCGCTCTCTCGGGCCCGAGCCTTCAAGTCTCGTCCGGCCAGAGCGATGGGTGCCTTGTTCGAGGTCACCACGTGGATCCGCCGTCCGAGGGCGGCCCGCATGAAGGTGACGGCAGGCTCACCGGAGCGGATGTTTTGGGGGATGCACTCCAGCAACAGGTCCGGGGAGACCGCCTCCAGGACGGCCTCGAAATCCGAAGGCACCGACGCCATGTTGTCGGTCTCGACCGCCAACAGCGCTTCACCGGGGTCCAGGCCGTCTTCGTCCAGCAGTCCCCCATGATGAGCGGTCACCACCCCGACCAGCTGAATCGCATCCATGGGGTCGTCCCGAAGGGCGCGGAGCACCGCGCGCCCCAAGGAACCCGCTCCGACCAAGAGGGTTTTCAGCGGAGCCTGCTCGGGCACTCCTGCGCCTCTACCCAACTCCGGTCTCAGCCGCAAAGTTCTTGAACCACGGTCAGGATGAGGGGTGCGAAAACAGGTCCAGCTGCGACGCATCGAACAGGCGAAGCTGGTGGGGCAAATGATCGGCATGCGCCTCCAGCACCCGGTCCACCCCCTCGCGAATGTAGGCCGCCACCGTCACCCCCGTCCGTTCGGAGAGGGCTTTGAGCAGCCGGTCTTGCTCTGACTCGAGATAGACGGTCGTCGTCACCTTCCGGCGGGCCATGTTTCCGGCTAGCTTTGCCCAGTACGCCCATGAAGTCGAACCGCCTGCTCGCTCCGCTCGTCTTGTCCCTCGCCGCCGGGTGCGGCGGCGCCCAACAAACCGACGCCGAGACCCCTCCCCCCGCGGGCGCTCAGGCGGAGAAGGCTCCAAGACCCGGCGGCTCGGAGCCGGCACGAGGCGATGTCCGGACCTCCGACGTCGATGAAGACGGCCAGCCGGAAGTCACCAAGTACTATGAGAAGATCGACGATCCCGAGCGGAAGGGGCAGCGAAAATCGGTGCTGGTTCGGCAGGAGCTCGATTTGACCTGGGATGGCCGTCCTGACATCTGGCGGTACTTTGCGCCGGACGGGAAGGTTACCAAGGAAGAGTGGGACCTCGACTACGACGGCAACGTGGACGAGACCCGCTATTTCGAGTCGGGGGTCATCGTCCGCTCCGAGCGGGACCACGACAACGACGGTCGCATCGACGTCGTGCGTTACTATAGCGATGGCAAGTTGGAGCGTAAGGAGACCGACAGCAACGGAGACGGCAACGCAGACCGCTGGGAGTACTTCGAAGGCCAGGTGCTCGACCGCATCGGGGTCGACAAGGACCACGACGGGACCGTGGACACGTGGGCGAAGGCCGCGACGCAGCGAAGCTGAGCACCGCTACGGTAGCGTTCCCCAACGCCCGTCGAGCCAAGGCTCCGGGTCCACATACATGCCGCGCGCTTCCGAGGATTGCTCTCGCATACACCGCACCGCCAAACCGAAGTGAAGATGAGGCCCTGTGACCCGTCCACTCTTCCCCACGTCTCCGATGATCTGACCGGCGCGAATCGTTTCACCCGGCCGGACGCGCCGCCGCGCCAGATGGAAGTACGCAGTGAAAAGGCCCGCTCCGTGGTCGATGAACACGGTCCGGCCGGCGGCCCATCGGTCCTCCGACATGGCTACCCGTCCCGGCAAGGCGGCCTTCACCGGAGTCCCGATGGGTGCGCCGATGTCGAGCCCATAGTGCACGCTTTGGACCGTCTGATTGAATCGGCGTTCGGTGCCGTATCGACCGGTCACCCGTCCCGGCGCCGGACGCACGAACGCTCCCTCGGCGAGGGGCGTCGTCGGGGGCCGACTCCACATCCGTCTCATCCGGGTCGCCTCGGCCTTCAGGCGCGCCACCAGCGCCGGACTCTTCTCCTCGTTGGTGAACCGAGGCGCGACACGGAGACGGGTGACGTCGACGGTCCGCGGCTCGAGTTCGATGCGAACGGGAATCGGCGTTTCTAGGCTCGGGGTTCGAACCTGGAGGGTGTGTGGCCCGGCCGAAGCGTCGGCCGGCACCGCGATCGCCCCGTGCCACGCCGAAGGGTGGCCTGCCGTTGGAGCCAAGACGTAACGACACCCGAATGCTCGCACCTCACCCAGGCCACCTCGGTCTCGGGCGCCCGCGGAGTCGAAGCGGTCTTCGGGGGGGAGGGAGACCTCGAGGAGGGCCAGGTCCCCGAGGCGAGGCCGGTCGGGTCGGACGCGCAGGTGGACCGGCGGAGGGTCGACGGGCACGGCATCGGCGGTGCTCCACCACGCCAAGACGAGCGCCGCCCCGAGGCCGCGAACCGGGTCACACCCGAGCATTCATCCGAATGGCGGTCAGGATCTCACGGGTCGCGGTGCTCTTGTTGAGCGTATAGAAGTGAATGCCAGGGGCGCCCCCCTGAATCAGCCCCAGAGCCTGAATCGTGGCGTGGGCGATTCCCAGCTCCATGACTCGTTCCGGCTGGTCGGCCCGCTTCTCGAGCTCCCGCAGGAACAACTCTGGAATCGAGGCGCCGCACATCTTCGTGAAGCGCTTGATCTGCTCGACGTTCGTCACCGGCATGATCCCAGGAATGATGGGAACCTGGATGCCCGCTGCCCGGGCCCGGTCGACGAAATCGAAGTACAGCCGGTTGTCGAAGAAGAGCTGGGTCACCAGGAAATCGACCCCTGCATCAACCTTGGCCTTCAGGTTGTGCAAATCTTGATAAGGAGACGCGCACTCGGTGTGCCCCTCAGGGTAGCAGGCGCCTCCGAGGCAGAAGCCGAAATTGCCCCGTACGAAAGCGGTCAGCTCGGACGCGTATCGAAAGCCGCCCGGCACCGGCTTGAAGCCGTCCTCGCCCTTGGGCGGGTCTCCTCTCAGGGGCAGCACGTTCTGAACGCCACCATCCTCGAGTTCCTGCAGCACGCCTCGGATCTCCTCTTGGTCCGCGCCCACACAAGTGAGGTGCGCCATGGGCTCGATCCCGAGCTCGCCCTTGATGCGGCGCGTGAGGTCGACGGTCTTTGCTCGGGTCGAACCTCCCGCACCGTAGGTCACCGACACGAAGGTAGGCTTCAAGTCGCGGAGCTCGAAGAGGGTCTTCCAGAGCTTCTGCTCGGCTTCCTCGGTCTTCGGCGGAAAGAACTCGAATGAGAACACAGGAAAACCCGAGTCCAGGGCATCAGTAATCCGCATGTCCGGACCCTCGGAAGTTGCCGTCGACTCGTCAAGCAAACCCACCCCCGTCGGCCGCGAGCGGTCCACGACGTCGATTTCTTGTGAAACCCCGGCCGTCCGGAGGCATCGTGGGAGGCATGGCCGAACCCAAGGTTCAAAAGACGGACGAGGAGTGGCGCCGCGAGCTTTCCCCGGAGGCTTACCGCATCCTGCGTCAACACGGCACCGAGCCGGCGTTCACCGGCGCCTACTGGGACTCGAAGGAATCGGGTCTCTACCGGTGCGTCGGGTGTCACAGCCCTCTGTTCCGTTCCGACACCAAGTTCGACTCCGGTACCGGTTGGCCGAGCTACACGGCACCCATCCATGAAAACGCAGTCACGACCGTGGAGGACCGTTCCTACGGGATGGTCCGGACCGAAGTCCTTTGCGCGACCTGCGGTGGTCACTTGGGCCATGTCTTCCCAGACGGCCCGGGGCCAACCGGCCAGCGCTACTGCATGAACAGCGCGGCCCTCGACTTCGAGCGGTCCGACGACTCGACCTCCACCTGAGAAAGGGCTCCTCACCCCGGACCGGTTTGACCGCTGGCTCAACACGTCGATCTCGGCGAGAGTACGAAGATGGTCGAGGTCCCGGCCCGACTGGAGCGGGCGACCATCTTTGCCGATTCTCTTCGCCTCGAGTACGCATGCGCGGTTCCCGAGTCCGGCACGTTTTCGGCTCGAGTGCCGCCCCAGATTCATCCGCCCAGTCTCCGCGTGGAGCCGGGCCCAGTGGAACAGGTCTGGGTGACGGGAGCGCGCGCGTCTGAACCCTCCGGGCAGCGGTCCACGTCTTCGCGACGTTCTCCCCAGCGATTTCGTCAACGGTTTCTCGAACGTCTGACCCCGAGCGCGCGTCAGACCGGTCGCCTGTCGAACCCGGAAGGCGTGCTGGCATGGCTCGAAGCGCGGCGAAGCCGGCTGGACGCGCCCCCGCCCCCGACACCACCGGCCCAGGTGTGGATCAAGGGCGCGCCGCCAAACACCGAGCTCCGCCTTCACTTCTCCGCGGGGTGGGCTACCTGGAGGCCCGAGCACATCCTTCGACGTCGGACCGGAAGGTGGTGGCTGGAAACCTACGCCCAGCTCTGGTTCGACGAGGGACTCCGCCTCGATGGGGCGGAGCTGGAACTTTCGCCGAAAGCGGCGCAGGGATTGGTGCTTCCGGACCGTCCTTCTCGCATCGGCCAAGACCGAGACCTCGGTCCGTTCGTTCGAAGCGAACGTGAGAACCTGCTCGCCCTCACCGCCCGCCGTGGCGAAGCCGACCTGCTGAGCGATCCACGGCTTCACGGCCCTCTGCTCAGCGACACCTTCGATGGTCGTCCGGTGACGGCCCGCTTCGGCCAGATTCCCGATCCTCGTCGGGCCCTCATCCATCGCTTCGAGCTTCGAGGTCCGCCGGGCATACGGGTGATCTGCGGTCAGCCGTGGCGAGTCTGGACCGGCCACCAACCCGCCGCATTCCCCCTGCCTCGGGGTCAACTCGACGTGCAATCTGAATTGCACCATCGCCACGAGTTTCTGGCGGTGTGGGCGCCGGACCAGATCCGCACCATGCTGCTCGAACCAGAGCCTCACATTCACGTGGAGCGTCGCGCCGAAACCCGGATCGATAGAGGGATGACGGAGCATGCCATCACGTTCGACATCCACAACACCGGGCCTCAGGACCTCGAGGTGCTGCTGGACGAGCCATTGCCTTCGTCGGCCGACCCTCAGTTGAAAGTGGATGTTCTCGTGGTGGAGCCGCCGTTCACGGACTGGAACGATCGCCTCGAAGCTACGACGTCGTGGACCGTCTACGTGCCGGCCGGACGCCGGCGCATGGCAGAAATCCAGTATCGGATCACGGTCCCGCCTCATCACTATCCGGTCACGGTCCCGGAGGGTCTTCCGTGATGCTGGAGCTGGAGGAGGTACGTTTCGCGAGCGAGGGTGCATACATCATACGAAGACTCCGCTTGGATGAGGATGGGACGGCGGTCCTCGATGTTCCCCCCGATCCGGCCTCTCTGTTCCAGCCGGTGCGAATCCTCGACGGAGCCGGAGAGTGCCTGGGTCCAGAGCTCCCGATCCACCGCCAACACAATGAAGGTCTGCGCCGGGATCTCGAACGACTGATGAAAGTTGCATTGCCCAAGCTCCGGCGAAGCTGGTTAGACGTCGGTTCAGAGTGGATGAAGGCCCTCTTGCGGTTTCACGAGGCTCTGGATCGGGAAGAACGCCCTCAGATCCGCGGCGGACCTCCAGCGGGCTGGGTGGAGTTTGGATATCTCGAGCGGCGCGCCTCCGTTTCGAGGAGCTTCGTGGCTCGGATCGAGAATCAGACGTTGACCTGGGAGGAGTTCGTCGTGCTCCGCCAGTGGTCGGAGCTCCCCTGGAAATGCCGGCATGTTGGATGGTGCTTGGGTGACCTCCAAGTCCCCACCCGTGGGGCAGTGGTGCTCGCGTCCCAAGCCGAGCGCAGCTCCGGTCACCGGCGGTGGCGACCAGCTAGTGGAACCACCCGCAGCGTCCCGTCCGGTCGGTCGGAGGATCTTCGCCTCGAAAGCGAAGCACCGGCGTTCCTGCTCCAGCATCGAACCACCTGCGAGGGAGACATTCGAATCGAATGGTCGGCCGAAGTGGGACATCATCCGGTCGAGGTGTTTCGTCCTCGACTCGCGGTGATGCCCACGGGGGTCGAGGTCCGGGTGCACCGCAACGATCGGGTCCTCGGAACCACCATCACTCGGCCGGATGGGGCGCTTCCGGTGGGATGGGTCGAAGATGTCCGGGTGGAGCACCAAAATTACGTAGCCGCCAACGGCTCCAGCACCACCACGGTGATGGCTCAAAACGACGGTGAGCATCCGCATCGGTTCGTGTGGATGGTACAGGTTCCGGTGGACGAACCGCGCCGGATCCTCCACCTGGATCCGAACGCCGAGTTGACCCATGATGGTTGGGCTCAGATACCGATGGATGTGCCCGCCCACGGGCGGGCCACCACCGAACTGACCCTGGAAGCCCGGGCTCGCGGTGGATGACCCGCGCAACGGAGAGGGAATCGTTGAACGCCTACCGAGTCCTTGGCCTTCACGATGGCGCCTCGATTGAGGCGGTACGAAGTGCGTACCGCGCCCTGGCGCGCCGCCATCACCCGGATGCGGTGGGCGGCTGCCACGAAACGTTCCTCTTGGTGCAAGCCGCCTATCGCGTGCTCACCGATCCCGACGAAAGAACCCGTCATGCCCTCGATCCGGATGCCACCCTGAAAAACTCCCTCGCCGCGGAGCAGCGCCGGGCCCAGCTCTCTCGTCGTCGCTCCCGGCTTCGCCGCCTTTACGACTGAGCACGGACCCCGCCATCGCGGCAAAGGGTAAGGTCGGCGCTTGCCAGCTCGGTCACGTCGAACCGTCCTTGCGCCGCTCGGTCGGGTCTCGCATAGGGCGAGCGGCGATTTCATGCGTTCGACGACATCCGTGTTCGACGTGTTTCGATTTGTCGGTCGGTACTGGTCCAAGAACCCGGCCATGCTCGGGGCCGTGCTGCTGGGACTGACCACGTCCGTCGTGATCGAGGTCCAGATCCCCGCCCGGGCCTCGGATCTCGTGGCGGCCCTTCAGGCGTGGACGGTGGAGCGGGGATCGGCGTCCCCGGCCCGGATGGCCGCTTGGATGCTCTTGGCCACGTTCGCCGCACTTTCCCTCAGCCAGCAGTTCTATCAGCGCGTCTACATCCATTTCACCGCCGACGTGATGCGGCGCTTGGTCAACGACGGTTTCGCCCGGGTACAGCGCTTCGGCACCGACTGGCACACGAACCACTTCGCCGGGGCCACGGTTCGCAAGCTCACCCGCGGCATGTGGGCATACGACAGCTTCGCCGATGTGGTGATCGTCAATCTCGGCCCGGGTCTCGTCTTGCTGGCCGCCTTTTCGGTGGCCATGGCTCAAAAGGACATTTGGTTGGGCCTGTATTTTGCGGGTGCGGTATCACTCTTTCTTTCGGTCAGCGTCGCAGCCTCTCTGCTCTACGTCGCTCCTTCCAATCGGGCAGCCAACCGCGCAGACACCGACATGGGTGCGGCTCTCGCCGACGCCGTCACCTGCAACTCCGCGGTGAAGGGTTTCGGGGCCGAAGCGTTCGAAGAGGAGCGCCTCGGGGCCGTAAGTCTGGAATGGATGACCGCGTCGCGACGGGCGTGGCGTCGCAGCATGGACAACGGGGCGCTTCAGTCGATGCTCCTGGTCGGTCTTCTCGGGGGACTGGTGTGGTATGTCTTCGCCCGAGCATCGTCGGGAAAAGTGGACGAGCTCGTCTATGTGCTCACCTCCTATTTCGTGGTGAACGGCTACCTCCGAAACGTGGGCTGGCAAGTCCGCGCGCTTCAGAGGTCTGTCAACGAGCTGGACGATCTGATCGGCTTCGCTCAGCGTGCCCTCGACGTACCCGACCGCGAAGGTGCGAAGCACTTCACTCACGGCCGCGGAGAGATTCGCTTCGAGGGCGTGGGATTTGGCTACCCAAACCAGGGCCGAGCCGTTTTCGAAGATCTGAGCCTGACCATCGCGCCGGGGGAGAAGATGGCCTTGGTCGGCCCGTCGGGCGCCGGCAAGACAACCTTCGTCAAGTTGCTCCAGCGCCTCTACGACGTGGGTGAAGGTCGGATCCTGGTAGATGGGCAAGACATCCGAGACGTGACGCAATCGAGCCTGCGACAGGCGTTCGCGATCGTTCCGCAGGAACCGATACTCTTCCATCGATCGCTGGCCGAGAACATCGCGTACGGCCGGCCGGACGCCGAACCTTCAGCCATCGAGCGCGCCGCTCGCCGAGCCCACGCGGCATCCTTCATCGAGAAACTGCCTCGTCGATATGAAACGCTGGTGGGCGAACGCGGCGTCAAGCTGTCCGGCGGGGAACGGCAGCGCGTCGCGTTGGCTCGGGCGATTCTGGCCGACGCCCCCTTCCTCATCTTGGATGAAGCCACCTCCAGCCTGGACTCCGAAACCGAGGTCTTGATCCAGGATGCCGTCGACCAGGTGCTTCGGAACCGAACCGCGGTACTGATCGCCCATCGGCTCTCGACGGTGCGGAAGGCCGACCGCATCCTCGTGTTCGAGAAGGGTCGAATCGTGGAGGAAGGCGACCATGAAACGCTGATGGCGCGGGGCGGGACCTACCGAAGATTGCACGACCTTCAGGCATTCGCGGACGCCCACGAAGCCACTACCCCCCGTCCAGTGTCCAGAGTTCGTTGACGGGCTCGAGCGCGAAGCGGCAACCCTCGCGGATGTCCACGTATCTCTTGCCGGTTCTTCTGGTCAACTTCATGGGGACGGTGGGCTTTTCCGTCGTCATTCCCTTCTTGGTGTTCGTCGTTCGGGACTTCGGCGGGAACGGCTTCGTCTACGGTCTGGTCGGCGCGGTGTACCCGGCCATGCAGTTGGTCGGTGCGCCGATCCTGGGCCGATGGTCGGACCGGGTCGGTCGACGTCGCGCCTTGCTGGTAAGTCAAGTCGGCACCCTGCTGGCGTGGCTCCTCTTCACTTCGAGTCTGTTGATGCCCCGACTGAGCTTCGGCACATGGGATGGTGCGGTCGGCCGCATCGAGGTCACGCTGCCGCTGTTGGTGGTGTTCTTCAGTCGGGCTTTGGACGGCCTCACCGGGGGCAACATCGTCGTGGCCAACGCCTACGTAGGGGACGTCAGCACGGACGCGGACCGGAGCCGAAACTTCGGACGCATGGGCATCAGCGCGAACCTCGGCTTTGTTTTGGGGCCGGGCTTGGCCAGCGTGTTCGGGGCCTTGGGTTTCGGCTTCCTCGCGCCCGCCCTGACCTGTGTCGCCATCTCGGTGCTGGGAACCGGCCTGATCTTGTTCATCCTTCCGGATTCGGTCCCCGAGCCTCCTTGCCGAGACCGAGCGCAGCCGAGCATTCGACGTGTGTTCGGCCAGGGCCACCGGCCATGTGAGGGTCGAAAGCCGGCCTGGAGGGAGGCCCTGGAACGCCCGGGACTCAAACGACTGCTGGCTGTCTACTTTCTGATCTTTCTGGGTTTCAACTTCTTCTACACCGCCTTCCCGGTCCATGCGGCGGAGGGCCTCGGGTGGAAAGTGACTCGGACCGGCTCCTTCTTCATGCTCCTAAGCGGTCTGATGGTGCTGGTACAAGGCCCGGTCCTTCAGGCGGCTTCGGCGCGCGCTTCGAGCGAGACCTTGGTCGTGACGGGAATGCTTCTGCTCAGCCTCTTCTTCGTCGTTCTCACCGCGAACTCCACGGCGCTCACCTTCACCGGGACCGCGTTGTTCGCCCTGGGCAATGGCCTGATGTGGCCATCGGTGCTGGCCATGATCTCGGAGCGCGCGGGAGCCGAAGCGCAAGGTGCCGTTCAAGGCGTCGCCGGAAGCCTGGCCAGCCTGGCCAGTGTGTTCGGCCTGGTCGCCGGAGGGGTGCTCTATCAAGCCCTCGGTGAAGGAACATTTCTGATCTCGTCTTGGGTCATGCTTTCCGGCGTCTTGCTGATGGCCATGAGCTCCCCAGGACGAGGAGAACGCCGCCGATCTCCTCGGGGCGCGCGAGAGGAGGCCGCCACCACAGCCGCCTCCGTATCCTCGTCAACGGCTGCTTCGGGCGCCGAGTTCTTGCGCCGACCCGTGGTCCAGACGCTCTGAATCCGGGGCCGACCCCGGGGACTTTTCGAGCTCTCGCACCACTTGGTCCTTGGCCCATTGGCCGACCGCTTCCGCGACGGCGCGTCCCGCCCGCTTCACCACCATCCCGAAGACGATGGCGGCCAACGAAGACGATGCTCGAGCCGGCGGCTCTCGGACGACCACCACCGCGCGCTCTTCTGGACCAAACGTGACCGGAATCTTCTGGGCGCGACGCCCGCGGAACCCGAGTGCGAAGCCGAATCCTGCAACCGCGGCGAGGAGAGGCCACCTCTGGTTCCGAACGAACCGGTCTACGGTCCGACCCGCCTCTTGAACCTGATTCACGTCCGACTCGATACGATCTTTGAGCGCGTCCGCGGCCGCGACAAACCGCTTGCGCCGGCGCTCCGCTTCTTCGGCGGCCTCCTGCAATGCCGCCTCACGACCTCCCATCGGTGAGCTCCTTTGGCGCCGGAAGCGACAGACGAGCCTGTTTGATGAGCCCCCTCGCCATGATGCCGGCCCCGACCAGCAAGACGAACCCCACCACCGCTGGAGCGATGATCCGGCCCAAGAACAGCGCCAGCCAGTTGATGAGTCCCATCAGCAACGCCGACAACCCGATGGCGAAGATCGTGAGCACGAAGGCGCCCTGAGCCAGGAGTCCGCCCGCGCTTCGCGAGCGGCCCTCCACCTCGAGGCGGATCCGCTGTCCTTCGGCTTCGATCCAAGCCTTCCCTTCGCGGCCGAGCGTCTGAATCAGCTCGGACAGTGCGGCTTGGCTCATCGAATCACTTTCGACGGAAGAATCGGCCAATGAGGTACCCGGCGGCGGCGCCGATCATCAGGGCCTTGTATGGATGTTTTTGAATGGAACGGTCGATGTCCGCAACGGCAGAGCGGGCGTCGCGCTCCTGGAGATAGGATGCTGCCCCGTGAATGCGGTCGGCCAGTGCGTCGACGTGACGAGCGTCGACGTGCACCTTGTCGGCGGCTTCCGCACCGCGGTCCCGGACGTAGTCGGCCGCTTCGTCCAGCTTACGGCCTAGGTTCTTCATGCCGCGGTCGGCCTGCTCGTTGACGCGGTCGGCGAGCTTCCGGCCCGCTTCACCAG
The DNA here is from genome assembly GCA_050331295.1 of Myxococcota bacterium. Taxonomy (GTDB): domain Bacteria; phylum Myxococcota; class Kuafuiibacteriia; order Kuafuiibacteriales; family Kuafuiibacteriaceae; genus Kuafuiihalomonas. The sequence goes on from JBHJGZ010000006.1 coordinate 348,135, forward strand.
CGAGATCCCGTGCACGATGGCCAATCGTCGATTCTTCAGGCTCCGGATGTTGGGTCATGGCGAGATTCAACCCGACTCCCCTGGCCTCGGCAATCCTGAAGCTGTGACCTGCAAAGCCTGCCATCGGGGACAGTCCGCGAAAATTCGCGCCTCGGGTCGGAACGCGAACCATTCGATCCTTTGAAATCCCCAACCTACCGCCTGTTCAAAGAGACCGAGGGCCGATTCCCGAGCCCCGCGACGGGCTTCGAACAAGCCGAATTCTGCCACCGTTTCCACGGCGTCGGGGCTCGGGGGCGCACCCGCAGCCAGAACGTCCACCACGAGTTCACAGCGTCGAGCTCCAACCGGATCGTCATGGCGAAGCAGCCACATGGTGGCCTGGAGGGCCTGGGGGTCCAAAGCTGGCAGATCGGCGAGGAGGTCCACGATGGGGTCTCGGCGCTGCAGCTGGAGCGCAGCGCGAAGGCCGAGGCGACGCAGGCTCCGATGACGGCGCCCGGAGCGCCCCTTGGCCAAGGTCAGGGCCAATTCCGGCCGTCCGGTGGTCCACGCTCGATAGGCGTCCACCCAAAGCACGGCCGGCCACTCCGACGCCGCCACGCCGACCGCCAGCCCGGTCCAGGGCACCCAGGTTTCGATGGTTCGCGGGCCCATCGCCCAGGCGAGCCCTCCCAAGGCTCCGGGTATCCATATCGCCGCCGCCCCCAAGAGAGCCAGAAACGCATGCCGCTCCGACCATCCGCCATGCACCGCCCAACGCCTCCATAGAACTCCGCTGTCCGACGCCGGATGAGGCAGGGACTGAAATGCAAGCCAGTGGAGCGCGGCCCACATCCCGATGGAGCTGCCTACTGCCGCGAAACCGGCTGCGCAGAGGCCCGTGACGAGGCATCCCGCCGCGAGGACCAGCCCATCTCCCCGTCGGTAATCCTGTCCCAGATACGCATCCCCGGCCCCCAGCTGAAGATCGATCCAGGGGGGTCGTCCTTCCGCGCGAGGAAGATTGAGGGCGCGGGCCATCACGCCGTGGGCCAGCTCGTGGAGGCCGATCACGCCCAGCACAGCCCCGGCGTAGGTCCATCCCGCGAGCCCCACCGCGACCAGCAGCAGCATGCCGACCTCAGGTCGGAACCGCACCATGCTTGCCTTTCCGGACGATGGGGAGCCGTACCCCATCCTCTGCCGCCGTCACCGATCCGGCAAAGGTCCTCCGCGCCTCGCGCACCAGGATGTCGGAGGCCTCGGAGTCCGGTCTAAAGCCGGTCAATACCAAGGACCGAACTCCCGCCGCTTCGGCCATCGCTCCGGCCTCCGCGGCCGTCAGCTCCCCGGCTCGCTCGGCTCGGGTTCGCTGCTCGGCGCTGAATGGCGCATGCACCAGGGCCAGATCCGCCGAAGCCAAAAGGCGCTCCACGCCTGCACAGGGACGGGTGTCGGGTACGTAGGCCACGGCGTGCCCGGGTTTGGGTGCGCTCACGTCATCGAGCCGAACCGTGCGACCGTCGACCTCCAGGATTCCTTCGCGCTGAAGACGCTTGATGGCCGGTCCGTGAACTCCTGCCTGGGCCAGGGCGTCCGGAAGCATCGTTCGACCCTCCGGCTCTTCGAGGCGCATCCCGAACACCGGCACCCGATGGCGGAGCGCTGCCACCGACAAGTGAAGTCTCGAGCTGGCCTCCACCGTGCCCTCCGCCTCCAGGGGCACCGGCCGAAGCTTGGCGGCCGCGTGGTAGACCGAGGCCTTCCGAAGACGGTCGAAGAAGACCCTTCCTTCGGCGGGAAACCAGACTTCGACCGCGTGGGGCACCCGGTCGAGGGAAATGCGTTGGGAAAGGCCCGCCAGTCCCAGACACCGGTCGGCGTGGAAATGCGAAATGAAGATCCGCGACAACGACGTGGCGGTCACGTCGGCGTGGATCATGCGGCGCTGGGTGCCCTCGGCCGGATCCATCAGAATGCCCTCATCGTCCCAGCGCAAGAGCGCCGCGTGGAGGTAACGATCGGGCTGCGCCTGACCGGCTCCGGACCCGAGGATCACCAGCTCTCGGACCGACATGACGGCGTAAAATTCGATCGAGGGCAGGCGGTCAAGCCGGACCGTGCAGGCGGACTCAACCCGAAGTTTTCAAGACGAACGGATAATTCACGATGACGACGCCGCCGCCCTTCGGCTTCGGAAACTTCCAGGTCTTGATCTTGGAGACGATGCACTGCTCCACGGTGGTGTTGCCCAAAGTAGAACTCGGGACCATGGCGTCCTGAACCAGGCCGTTGGGCCCGATGGTGAATCGGGTGGAGACGCGACCAAAGATGCCGGGAGAGCGGGTCAGCTCCTTCTCGTAGCAGTATCGAATCTGGGCCATGTGCTGATTGATGACCCTTCGGATCAGCTCTTTCGGCAACGAGCCGCGGACGATGGTGCGTCCGATGGCGATGTCGATGTCCCGGTCCTTCTTTCGCCCCAGGCTTGCCGCCGATTGCCCGTATTCTCCGGTTCCGCCGCCTCCACGGCCGGCGGTTCCCAGGGCCCCCAGGCCCACGCCGGTCATGTTGAGTCCGCCCCCGCCGGGCCCGCTTCCGCGGGTTCCGAGGCCCCCGAGGCCTTGACTGTCTCCGACCTGGCGGCCGGTGACCCCGCCGAGCGCGCTCTTGAGTTCACCGCCGATCCCCCCCGTACCCATGGCCGACGCCACCGCGCCCTTCATGTCGGCGCCCAGGAGCTTGTCGAGAATGGCTTGGGCCTGCTCCCGCTCGTTCGGGTCCCCCTTCACCGCCCGGCGTTTGCGTTCCCGCGGTGCTTTCGGGTCGTTTCGACCCGCCTTGCCCTCGTCGCCTTTGGCTCGCTCCATCTGCTTGCCCTTCTTCAGGTCTGCTAGCAAGCTGGATTGCTTTCGCCGCTGCTCGGGGGTGAGTTTGATCTGCGCGAAGCGATTGACGGTGCGTTGTAGTTCTTCCTCGAAGTTGGGCGGAGTCTGGGGCGTGGCCAGAAAGCTGGCCACTGCCATCACGTGGCCGAAGAACACCAAGAGGAACGTGTTCAGCCAGTTGTAGTTGATGGTTTCGGACCATGGGAGGGGCACCACTGGGGTCCGACGCACGTAGCGAAGTTGGATGCGAATCGGCCCGTGCTCGAGGGTGAGGGTTTCGGCAGGGCGGAGCGCGTACCGGTGGAACTCGGCGGTCTCCCCTTCCTCCAACACGCCGCGAGCCGCCAGCTCGTCGAGGAAGACCACGGAGCCGTCTGCGCCCACCAGGCGCCCCGGCAGCTGCTTCGGCCACTGGAGATCATAGGTTCCCCCAGCGGTCCCCACGGCTCGGGCCAAGACGAAGGAAGACTCGGGAAGGCCACGGCTGGGGATCTCGAGGTCGCAGCGCTGAATCTTTTGAAACGGTCCCCATCCCTTCACCGTCGTGGCGTCGCCAGCGGTGACGGTGGCTGCATCGTGCACCGTCACGGTGTCCAGCACGGTGTCGTCGCCCCATATCGCCTTCACCTCGAGACTCCGGTCCTCTTCGCGGACCTGGTCGCTGGCCAAATTCGACGGGACCCGGCCCCAAGCAGAGACCGGCGCGGTAGCGGAGACCGGCGCCTGCAGACGCCCACCGGAGACCGGGGCCTCCGGACGCCCACCGGACCCGGGAAGGGTCGGTGCGTGGACGGGGTTCACATCCACTGGAATGTCGGCCGTGGGTGCGATCTCAGCGATGAGCTCGTCCGCCGACTCGACGGAGTGCGACGGCGACTGCGCCGATTGGCCGTTCCACGCCGGCTCGATCTGAAGCGCCTCGCCCCGATGGACCGGGCCGGTCTGCACACTCGAAAGTGCTTCGAGCCCATCCATCGAAAGCTCAGACACCATCGCCGTTCCAGCCGCGGCGGCCGGGTTGTTCTCCGTGACCGGTCGGGAGCGAAGGAGGGGTCGGCCGGGCGTTCTCGGACCGTTGGATCGATCGGGCGCATGGGGGACGGCGCTCGAAGACTGAGCGTGTCCAGAATGATTCGGGCCCCCGAGACGATCGCGTGGCGGTGGCGGTCTGGGGTAGAGCTCCGAAGCACCGTTCGGCAGAGGGTCGGTGACCGGAGGGACCGCGGTCACGGTGATGCCGGAGGACCGCGGCCTCGATACCGAACCTCGTTTGGGTCCCGGCAAATGGTTTGGCAGTCCCGCACTCGCAACGGTCGTTGCGGCTGGTGGTATGTTCTTTCGCATCACCACCGTTTCGTGAGTTTCGTCGGCGGGAACGGGAGGAGGCATCGCCTGTGCAGCGGCCGCATCCGCAAGGCGGATTTCATAAGGTCCGACCTCGATCACGTCGCTCAGCGACACACGCTGCTTCGAGACCTTCTCACCGTTGACCTTCGTCCCTTCGAGCGAACCCATGTCGATGAGGTGAAAGGCGCCGCCGGAGTATTCCAGAACCGCATGAATGCGGGAGACAGTGGGCTCATCCAGCTTGACGTGTGCCGACGCCAGTCGGCCGATCTTGATGACGTCGCGGTCCATCCGCTCGCTCATCAAGAGCTCTCCTTCGCGCGAAACGCTGATGTTGATGGCCTTGTTCATCGAGCGCTCACAAACTGATCACCGATCTCAAGATTTGGGCTCTGAAGTTGTCTCGGATCCTGATCAGACTGCTGTGGCGGATCCGCTTTCTCGTTTCGATGTACGCTCCATCGGGTCGCGTGAGGTCGCCATCGATGGTGTCGTCGTCAAAGCTCACAACGGTCTTCTGTTGATAGATCACGGTGTCGTTGGGACCCACCTCTTCATCCTGCGCGTATCCGCGCGCGCTCCCGAGGGCTGTGAACACCACCACCATTCGTACCAGTCGAAACAACATGACGTCCTGCGAATTATAACCAAGCAAACAGCCCGCGCGAGGTCACGTGCAACTCCGGTGTCTTCTCTTCGACAACCAGGTAGCGGTGTCGAGCACATCGGCGCGCACACCTTACATGTGCGCTTCGCATCGCTATTCGAAGTCGTCGTCGCTTGGAAGGACCAACGGCTCGGGGGCTTTTGGCTTTTTCCGTCGCGGCCGGGGCTTGGATTTCGGTTTGGGCTCGGGGGGCCGCTGCACCGGCGGCGCAGAAACCTCCACCGGATCGTCCGGCGCAGGGTCGGGCACGGCGGCTTGGTTCTGCTGTTCTCGGCGAACCTGAAGCTCTTGGAGGAGCGCGTAGGCTTCGTCGCTGCGTTCATCGAGGGTCTGAAGCGCCTTCCGGAGATGCGCTTCCGCTCGTTCCAGGTCACCCAGGTGGCGAAGCTGGAGAACACCGAGTCCGAAATGGGCGGCGCCTTGCTGCGGGTCCAGTTCCAGAGCCCGAAGGTAGGCTTCATGCGCTGCCTCCACCTGACCGCTCGCTTTCAGGCTGACCGCGAGGTCGGTCCACGCAGCAGGGAGGTCCGGGCGGAGTTTCGTGATCGCACCGAAGTGAGACGCCGCGACCGCATAGTCTTTCACGGACAGCGCGAGCTGCCCCGCCGATGCATGGGCAGAGACTCGACCCGACGAGGCCTTTGTGGCCCGTTCGAATGCGGTGAGCGCCGACGCCGGCTCTCCCTCGGAGAGCAGGCTCTGACCGAGGGCCTCGTGGAGGCAGGCGGTCTCCGCGTCCAGTTTGAGCCCCTGGGAGACCAATAGTCGGACCCGCCCCCAGTCTTGCCGCTCCACGGCCACCGAGGCCAGAAGGCAGTAGGCTTCACCGGCCGTGGGGTCATAGGTCAGGGCTTCCCGACAAAGCCGCTCGACTTCCTCCAGGTCTCCGGTCCCCATCCGATGCGAAGCCAGAGCCACCCGAGCGGATGCGGCCGCCGGGTCCTGCTGCACGATGCGCTCCAGCAGCAACACCGCCTCTCGTGTGCGCCCAGCCTGCAGATGAAGGACCGCGAGGTTCTCGCCGGCAGCACTCATCTCCGGACGCTGGACCAGGGCGGTCTGGTAGGCTTCAGCCGCACCCTCGGCATCGTCGAGTTGGGTCCTTGCTACCCCGAGATTGAACCACGCCTCCGTGAAACCAGGATGAAGCGCGGTGGCCCGCGTCATCGATTTCGCGACCCGGGCCCAGTCGACCTCGTTCCCATCGGAACGCATGCGCGCGACTTCCGTCTCGAAGATGCCTCGAGCCTCACCCACGGGATCTTCCACCACCGGAGTCGGCGCCACATCGACGGCACTGGACGCACACCCGACCAATGCGAAGCTCAACGAAACCCAACGCTTCACGGCGAAACCTCAGCCACCCGATCGGGAGCGACGGGGGTCGGTCGGTCGCCGAATCGAAGCATCGGTCCTCGGGTCGGAGGCATCCATATGGAACGACCCAGGGTTATCGGAACCACGGGCTCCACTCGGGCCACCGTGACTCCGCGTTCCTCCAAAGTAGATACGCACGTCTTCGCCGCGTCCGAATACACACGAACCTCTCGGGACTTCTGGGCACAAACTCGATAGGCCTCGACCGCCGCCGAACGCGCCGGGGCCGCCGTTTCGTTGAGCGACTGCTGAACGAGTTCGCAAGCGTCTCGAGGGATGCCTCGGGGGCACGGCAGACCCACCACCGCATCCACGAAGACGTCCCAAGCCTGCGCAATGCGCAAGAGTGCCTGCACAGTCGCCTCAGCGTCGGAGTACTCCGTCACCACGTCGGTATACCCCCGAACCAGACCATCCCGCATGCGCGCCTTGGTCCGGAGGCTCTTCTGAAAGGGTGCCGGGTTTCGGAGGCTCGGAGCCCGCACCCGTTCGTTCCGGTAGTCTCGGTATTCGTCTTGAAGCTCACGCAACCTCAATTGCGCCATCCAACGTCGAGCTGATGCTGGAGCTTCACCCCGACGCGAAGCGATCCGATAGCGACGCTCGATCTCCCCTTCGAGACGCCGGGCCGCACCGATCTGGCGCATCCGGGTCCTCAGACGCGCCTCATGCCACATCGCATCCCACACCCGTTCGTCCCGTGGGTAGGCCTTCACAAAGTCCTTGTACCGATCCGCGGCTATCTTGATGCGCCCGCTGCGTTCGAGCTCAGTCGCGACCGTCCAGTAGATGTCCGCGCCCTCCGCCTCGGCCCCGCTGGTCTTCCCATAGATCTCGAGGTACCGGAGCCGGAGCTTGGCGGCCGTCCGAACCCGGCCGGTCCCAGAATAGAACGCCGCTGCGTTGTACAATGCATCCCGCGCCCGTTCGTCCTGGGGATACTTCTTGGCAAAGCCGGCGTATCCTCGTGCCGCAAGCAAGAATTCGGTCCGCTCTTCGTGTTGACGAGCCAAATAGTACGCGACGTCGACGCGCAGCGGTGAGTTGGGATACTCCTCCAGCAAGCGCTGCCGGAGAAGGTCGGCCTGCTCCTTGGAACCAGACTTGTCCCACGCCACCGATGCATTGAACAGGGCCTTGTCCGCATTCTCGCTACCCGGGAACTCTTCGTAGAACTCCTGGTAGGCTTTGGCGACCTCGTTGAGGTCACGACGGCCGTCCTTCACGTCCTTTTCCAGCGACTGAACCAACTTGAACTTGGCGAACTGTGCGTAACGCTGAAGGTCGGTTCGGAGTTTGGGACGTCGCTCGACCAGCTGGGAGCTCGCCAGATAAGCGGACGCGGAACGATAGAGTGCTTGCCAGTCCTCTTTCAGATTGTGCACGTCGATGACGAGATTCGCCGCAGGCTCCGCCTGATCACTGTCCGGGTGCGCCTTTACGATGTGCTCGAACCGTGCGACCGCTTCGTCGAATCGATTGTACTCGTACAGGACTTTGGCCGCCTTGAATTTGACGATGGTCAGTTGCTCGGCCTTTTCCGGCGGCACGTACTTCACATACCGGTCGCACGCTTCCAGCAACCTTCGTTTCTGTGGATGAAGCTCCTGGGGGTCGGTGGTATCGGATGGGGGCTTCACTGCGAGGTCACGCAGATGCTCTTCCACCGCCAAGATGTTGTCGTTGGCAGCATCGACCACGTACTTTCCGTCCGGGTCCGCCAACACCGTCTTCTCGTATGCGGTCGCAGCCGCGTCGAAACGCTCCATCTTGAAGTAGATGTCCGCCAGCTGGAATCGAAGCTCGTAGGCGGCCTCGGAATCGGGGAACAACGCCAGGTAGTCCTCGTACATCGTCAGCGCATATCCCCGGGTGGTCTTGCTCCGCGTCTTGCGGGACTCCTTGTTCCAAACCTGAGCCAGACGACGAAGCGTGCCTTCGGCTACCAGCTCGGCTTCCTGCCGAAGTTCCGGCGATGCGTTGCCGGCCAGCTCCTTCATCATCGCCACCAGCTTCTTGGACTCGGCGATCACCCGTCGCTTGCTGCCTCCCCTCGAAACGAGGTCGACCACCTTTCCCTGCCGGAGAATGTTGCGCGAATCCGTCGTGTCCATGGCGATCAGCTGTCGGTAGAGCGCGGCGGATTCGTCGAAGTTGCCGCTCTCCATCCAAAGGTCGGCCAGGCTCTCCAGGAGCTTCTTGCACCGACCTTCCGTGCACGAATCCACTCCCAACAACTCGGCGAACGCAGCCGACGCCTGAGCCGACGAACCGACATGCTGATAGGTGCGGACGTAGTCGCGCTGAGCTTCTCGGCCGAGAGCAATCTTGTTTTCGCCACTCAGCTCGGACGCCACTTGAGAGTACAGTACGGTAGCCCGAAACTTCTTGAGTGCTGGCCTCCACTCGGAGCGGTTGTAGTAGCACCACGCTTGCTTGTAGAGCGCAAAGCCGTAGACCCGAGACCGTCGGTCTTCGGCCGCCTTCTGGTAACTCTTCAGTGCCCGATTCACGTCCCGTTGGTCGAAATAGAACTCTCCGAATGCGAGCCAAGCCTCACTGATAAGCGGACTGTCTGGGTGCTTTCGGATCAACTCGGCGTATACATCGACCGATTCTTGAAACTTACCGAGGTTCCAGTACGACTGTCCGAGCGCAAACAGAACCTCGGGGAGACGGGTGTAGCGCGGATAGTCTCTCCGAATGCCTTGGTACTCCTCCAACGCTTGCTGCACCCAGCGCTGGCGCTTGGCTTCCAGTTCTTCCAGCCGTGCTCGGTCCCCTGGACTCAGCTCGGGTTCGCCGGTGCTGTTGTTGAGCGTAGCCTGTCCTTGCAGCTCCTGGCTTCGAAAGAAGTAGAACCGGGAGGTCTCGAAGTAGAGTTCGGCCAATCGAAAGCGCAGATCCGGGACCTCGCCTGGATCCGGGTCGAGCTCCAATAACCTTTGCAGCCCAGCGATTTGTGCCTCGCGCCTCTCCTCCGCTTCGAACTCGATCTTCTTCCGAAACTGATCGTATCGCAGCGTCGGCGCATCCGCGGACTCTGCGGGTGCCGAAGCAGACAGTCCAAGGACGACGGCGACCAGAGCGGGGCTCATCGACATGACCTTGCCAGGGTGAGCTCGTAGGTTCCGAGTTCATCCCGCCAATACTCCCCGCCGAACGGCCAGACGAGCTTTTCATCATCTGTCCATTCGACGAAGAGCTGTTCCACGTTCTTGGGACCCGCTTCGACCGATCGGAGCTGAGATTCGATCCGTTCCTGCTCGGAGCGCGCGGTCTCCACACCGATACGGATCGCCTGCTGAACGAGCTCTTTGATGTTCTCCTGTTCCTCCTGCAGGCGAGCACGTACCGCCTGTCCAGCATCGTCCACGAGTCTGGCTCGCTCCTCCTCCAAAATGGCGGACACCTCGGCGTCGAGGGAGGAACCGGCGAAGGCTGCGAATCGACCCCATTGCTTCAGCTCTCGCTGGACCTCCGACTGGGATGCGTCCAGACGGGCCAAACGTCGATCCGCCAAGGCGAGCTCGACGATCTGAGAGAGGATTGCCCGGTCCGCTTGAACGTCCTGAGCAACATCTTCGTTTCGTAGGCCGTCGAGCAGCTCGAAGTATTCGGACGGCGTCCGGTCCCGTGCCGTCAGCCTTTCGAGCTCCGAAAGAACCGGTTCATATCGCTGCAAGAATTGGTTGAGGAGCCGGTTCGCTTCCGCGTAACGGCAGTTTTCGTAGTAGACGACCGCCTCCAGAATCCTCGATTCCGGGAAGTACTGGTCGTCGAAGAAGGGTGCGTGCAGGGTCAAGAGGTTCCCCAGAGCCTTCTCATACTCGCCCAGTCGGAAGTGGGCCCAACTTTCCTCGTAGATGGCGTCGAGCCATTCCCGAGAATCACGACTCACTTTGTCGTAGTAGAAGATGGAGAAACTGGGCTGCTGGGCACCGAAGTGCGTCCGGGCCAGCTGAAAGAAAGCGAGTTCCCGGAGGCGCTCGTCCTCCGCCGCTCGGTCTTCTCGACTCAGTCGAATCACCGACTTGAAGCGTGACAGCGCCTCGTTGGGCTGGTCGCGCATGTGCATGACCAAGGCTTCGATGAACTTGGCCCGAGCGCCGTACTTGGACTTCTCGTCGACCCGCAAGGCGTACTTCTCGGCTTCGGCCAGATGAGCCGAAGCCGTGAGCTCCCCATCCCCGAGACCGGGAGCAGCCTCCTCGGAGGCACCGGTGTCGAAAATATCACCGCCGAGAGAAAGACCTCCGCCCGACTTCTCTTGCACCATAGGTCCGCCGCCCTCGGTGCCGAAGATATCCCCGGAAAACGACAATCCTCCCGTGTTGGTCTTCTCGACTTGGGTCTGGCCCACCATTCCGGCGACCAGGCCGGTCTCGATACTCAAGGCTTGCGTGTAGTGATAGCGCGACAAGCGGAACAAGAACTCGTCTCGGTACTCGGTGGGAAGGTCATCGGACCCGTAACGAGCAACCACTTCGTTGACGCTCGCGTCGTCCACCATCCTTCGGCTGATGAAGAGGCACCATTCGAGGGAAGACTCGAAGAATGGGTTCCGGGGGCCTTGAGCCAAGATCCGCGCGAAGTAATGGAGGGCGGAGTGGTAGGCGCGCAAGCGGTACAGAGCTTTGGCCAGGGTGTAAGTGGCCTCGTCTTGGACCACCGGTCCCTCGTTGGAACCGAGAACCGAATAGGCGGCCAGCGCAGCCTCTTCGAAACGCCGCTTCGACATGGCTTCTCGGGCGCGCTCGATGCCGGTAGCCTGTCGAGCCTGCTGCTGCTCGGCGACTTCACTCAGAGACAAGCCGTCCTGCGCACTTGCAAGAACAGGCCAGAGCGAAAGGAAGATGATGGCGGTGGCGAGCTTCATTGGTATTCGTAGTCGAATGCCGTCGGGAGGAAAGCGGACAACGAGATTCCGATGAAGCCCGGGGTCTGCAAATCTTCCTCGCCGGCCACTTCCTCGACGAAGAAGTAGTTTCGAAACTCGATGCGAGCGGTCAACCAACGGTTGATGAAGTAGCGTTGACCCACACCGACGTTCGCGGCCGGGTTGGTGCGGTTGTCGGTGCCGAATGCACCTCCTCCGACCGTCACATACGTATCGAAGTGCAGGATGCTTTCACCGAACAGGCTGATCTTGCCGTAAATGGGGGCCCATAGAAAATCCAGGTCGGCATGAAACTGTAGCTCCGGAGGCTCTTCCAGGAGGCTACCGGTCTCGGCCCGGACGAATCGCACCGCATCGGTCTCGCCCAGATTGGCCACTGCGCCTCCTCGGGCCTCGATCGCGAAAGCGTCGCTGATGTGGTAGGCCAGCGATCCACCGACAATAAGATTTTGAAAGAATGCGTCGTTCAGACCGAAGAGCACCTGGGGGTACACCTCGACCCGTTTCTTCTTGATGAAGACCTTTCTCTGGACGGACTTGATGCGGTCGGCCAAGGACTCGGTTTCCTCTCGCTCCTCCGAGCTGGTTCGGTCTCGCTCTCTTTCGGTTTCTTCATCGACCTGCGCGTACGCCGGCGCAGCAGTTCCGGTGGCGATCAGTAAGGAGCTTAACAACACGTTCTTGAGGGCGTTCATGGCCGAAGTTGTCGAATGCTAAGCGGTTCCCGAGACCACCGCAAACTGGGCGTCGGTCATCGCGGTGACCGCACCGGCGAAAACGAGGGCTTTCGGTCGAGACCAGTTCGCTGCATCATTCGGCACGTGAAGCTTTGGTGGGCCTCGGCACTCTGTGTGCTGATATGCTCGGCGTGCGATGACGGCGATGTAGGTCGGTGTTGCGAGGTGGTTGGGAGTGCGAGCGAGGATTTGATTCCGGTACCGGTCGTGACGGACGGAATGGTGATCAACAACATCGCCCAAGACCCGGCCTTCAACTGCGCGAGCCTGACCTGCGTGACCACAGCGGGGTCACGAGCCTACTGCACATCTCCGTGCGAGGTGGACGAGGATTGCCCGGGTGGCTTCATCTGTCAGGCCGCGCTCACGAGCGAACCCTTGCCCGACGCTCCCATCCAGCCGGAGGACCGGTTCTGCGTCTTCGCCCAGGTGGGGACCAGCACCGCACCACCCGCGTGCTTTTGAGCGCGGTGTCGACACCCTTGTCGGACGGGTTGCGCCTGTGTCAGACCCGCGTCCTTCGACAGGGCCATGAAATACGGATGGAGCACCGTTCTCGTCGTCGTTTCGGGTTGGGGTTGCCCTCCATCCGAGTCTGCATCGGTCACTTCCCTCCCGTCGGTCGACATCGCGATGGAGCGCCCAGCGTTGAACCAAGCGCTCTTTCTCCGGGGAGACCCGCTCTTTTGGGTGGAAGACCAGAATGAAGACGGCGCGGTAGACGCCCGCGAAACGGTCCAGATTTGGAGCCTTCGGCGTCCGTCCGTACCCGACCCGTGGACCCCGACCGGCGCCTTCACCGCGGATACGGTCTCGCGGCTTCGCGCCCTCCAGTCGGTCCCGGGACCGACGCCGGAGTCCATCGACGAACTTCTTGCAGCCGAACTGGCTCAAGGCGCTCCGACGTTGGTCTACACCGACCTTCGGCGCGCCGACCCATTCAAGATACAGCTGACGCGGGACGTGGAGGCGCTGGCCAGAGTTATCGAAGAGCTCTACCAGCGCCAGCTCGGATCGCTCGACTTCAAATCGAAGATTCCCGACTCGGGCCCGGCTTTAGCGCTGTTTGCCAGAAACCAGGCGCCGTGGTGCATGGCGGAAGCCACCGAAAGCAACCCAGCGTGCAACGCGGTGCCCGGCGCCGAAGCGATCTCGGGGCTCTATCCTCCGGAGCTGCAGGCGCAAGCAGACTTCTGCGCCCAGCTCGCGGCTCGAGACGATGCGGAAGCCCTCCTGGCGCCCACGGTCGCGGTTCGGAGGCGTAACGAGTCACTCGTCGCGGTGCCCTACAGCTCGGCATTCGCTCCCCAGACCGAGGAGGCGGCGGCGCATCTGACGAGGATGGCCGAGCGGTTTGCATCTCGCGAAGAACTGGCCGGGTATCTGCGGGCCGCAGCCGAGGCGTTCCGCACGAACGACTGGGCCCATGCCGATGAAATGTGGCTCCGTATGGATGCCGCATCCCGAGTCTACCTTCGCGTCGCGCCGGACGAGGCATTCTTCTCGCCCTGCGGACGAAAAGCGATGTTTCACCTCAGCTTCGGCTGGACGGACACCCGGACCGAAAGCTGGCAGAGAAAACTACGACTGTTCCGACAGGAAATGGAGACGGAGGTGGCTCGTCTTTCGAACGGAAGCTATCAGGCTCGCCGAGTCGATTTTCGCCTCCCCGACTTCGTCCAAATCGTCTTGAATGCCGGAGACAGCCGCCGACCTTTCGGCGCGTACATCGGACAGAGTCTCCCCAACTTCGGACCCCTCTCGGAGAACGCGCGCAGAACCGTCGCCATGGTGAATCTCTATGCGGACCCGGACAGCCGCGCCCAGCTTCTCGGGGAGGCTGAAGCCGTTTTCTGTTCCATTGAAGCGTTCACCCGATTCGACGAGGCTCGCCTGATCAGCACCGCTTTTCACGATGTCGCGCGGAACCTCGGCCCGACGACTCGACATCAGGTCGACGGACAAACCGACAAGGAGTCGTTCGGTGGGGCGCTGGCGGCTACGATGGAAGAGTTGCAGGCTCAAACGCTCTCTCAGCATCTCATTCGGTGGCTCGCCGCCAAGGACCTGCTCTCGGAGACGACCGCGCGCGAGGTCTTTTCATTCGGACTTCTTTGGGCTCTGTCCCACTATAGCCGCAACATGTACGCCGCGAATGGCCGCCCCCGACCGTACAGCCATCTCGCCGCCATCGAGATCGCCCAACTGATGGAAGCGGACGTCCTCGAATGGCGCTCGGACCAGACCGCTGCGAACGGGCGGGACCGGGGCTGCTTCGCGGTTGGCTGGAACGCCGTCGACGCCGCACTCGAAGAGCTGGTCTCGATGATCGTTCGGATTCGCGCCACCGCCTCGAAGGAAGAAGCCGAACGCTTGGTCGATCGATTCGTACGGCATCTCAATGATGAAATTCACGACGCCGTCCAGGAACGTTGGCGTCGCTTTCCCAGGTCGAGCTTCGTATACGGACTTCGATATCCCGCGGAGGCACAAAGATGAGCATTCGGGTCACCCTCCAAAGCATCATGGTCGTGGGACTGTTCACTGCAGGAGCCAGCCTGATGCTGGTCGCCGGTCGCATCAGCAGCGACGTCGATGAGACACCTCTGCTGCTCCTCCACCGGCAGGCGGTCTTGAGCCAACGTGCGGCCCGCGAGGCCCAGAACTTCGCCGAAACCGTAGACCGGTCGGCCCTCGACGACCTGCGGGCTACGATGCAGATGTTTTCCGCAACACAGATTGCTCTGAGGATCGGAGGCCGGGCTCCCCTGGACCGCGAGGGGTCGATGACCGAACTTCGAGGTACGGCCGACAAAGCGCTGTTGGCCTCGCTCGAGCAGCTCTCGGAAGCCTGGGAAGGGATGACGGGCTCCATCGAGTCGCTGATCCGTTTCGCACGCGAACGGCGCGACGCGCTCGTGGAACTGGAGCGCGTGAGTCCCCGGCTCCTGAGGAAGGTCGATGAAATGACCGAACTCATGACGCGAAATCGCGTGGGCACCTTGCAGACCCGGGCGATGGCGGCCCGGTCGGCGGTCTGGGCCCAGGCCGCAGCGAGGAAGGCCATGGCCTATCACGCCATGCCGGAAGCGGAACGCGAGCGAGAGCTGGATGGGGCCGTGCTGCGGTTTTCCCGAGCTTACGAACAGCTTCGAGAAGGCGGGAACCTCGACGCATCAATGGGCCTCGGCGTCGGGCGCATTTCTGCACTGGCCGGCACGTCGATCTCCGGCAAATTGGACGAGGTCGAGTGGCTGTGGATCGACCACGTCGACGCCATCGAGCGGCTGAAGGAAGCCGAAGCCGCCTTGCAGATCCCCCTATCCGAGCTGACTTCGGAAAGCCCGGAGGTTCTGGCCGCGGTGGACCAAGCGGTTTCGCGTTCCAGAGCCGTCGAGGCGCAACGAAGACGCAGCGAGGCCATCGGGGGCGTCGTCGTCGCTGCGGTCGGGCTGGCGGGCATGCTTCTCGGATTGCTCTATGTCCTCTGGATCGGTCAGGTCCTCGGACGCCTGCAGAGGACCGCGGCCCGCGTCAGCGTCGGGGGCTCCGATGAGCCCATCAAGGTGGACGGTCCGGCCGAGCTCACGGACCTCGCGCGCTCCTTCGAGCGGATGCGGGTCAGCCTGCAAAAGGCCTTGCATCTCTTGGAGCGAGACCGGAGAAGCGGGTCTATTGACTTACCTTGAACTACAGCACCACTGTTCCGACGGAGGGTTCTGGCACCCTTGGGAGGGGTCGTAAGTTGTCGGATCCAGCGGGTATTCAAGACGTCCATCCGGCCGAAGAGGCTCATCCGTACCTCCAGCTGACCCCTCATGAGACCTTCTTCCGGCGTCTGGAAGGGCTCGCCGAGCTGAGAGGTGTTCAGCCGGAGCAATCTGAGCACGGACCCAAGTGGACCCACGCAGCCCAGCACTGCGCCTTCGCCATCGCGCCCCTGGTCAACCGATGGATTTCCGGCCGCATCGCCCCGGAGGTCGGGTCCATGTCCTGGCCCCCGTTGATGGTGGTCCTGCCGGATCGACCGAACGCGGAGGCGCTCGAGGCCCTGCGTCTTCAGGGCGCCAACATGGTGGTCACCGAGGCGGACCTGGAGGGCCTTTTCGAGTACGAGGCCCCTCGAAGGCTTCTTCGGTCCTCCGAGTGGTTTCAGGGTTCCCTTTCCACGGTGGCCGCGGCCGACGTGCTGCAGATGCTGAGTCATCGGTCCGCTCTCCTTCAGGTCAACTGCCCCCACGCCGTCCCGATACGAGCTTCAACCTGGCGGGAAGGGGCAGATCCGTGCACGGGCGCGGCCCGGTGTCCCGGCTTTGTAGGCCGGGTGTACCTGGAACAGGGCCGGATCGTGCATGCGGAAACCCCCCAACACAAGGGTTTGGAGGCCCTCGCCCAGATCCTGGACCTCAATGAAGGGCAACTCAGGGTGCACGAGGTATTCGTCCGCCCAGGCTCCAATACCGTTCAGGGCACCACCCAGCAGGCACTCCTGGAAGCAGCGCGTCGCTCCGACGAGCGCAATCGAGCATTCGTCGGGGATCTGCTGGGATTCCCTAGGGCAACCCGGCGCGGCCCGGCGCCGCCCGCTTGGGGTCCCGTCAGCGGCCCCAGCAGCGGGTCTCCGGGCGTCCGCCGACCCCAAGCGGTCTCGGTTCGCCGGCCCTTCACCCGGGTCCGGACGTCGGCGCCAGAGGCCTCCATGGAAGCGGCCGAGTCCCTGTCGCCGGTGGTGCGAGCTCCACTGGGAGGCGATCCGGTGTTGGTCCGGGGCGACGGAGACCCCGAGAGCCTGGGCGCCGTGGGGACCTTGGCCAGCGAGGCTTGGTCTCGGGCCGGCCAGACGCTGGGTCTCGGACCCCTTCGAGGATGGCTCCGAAACGGAACATCGGCGGCGCTCCTCGGCCGGCTCGGTCCTCACGGTGTGAGCCTCGGCCTGCATCGCGAGCCCGAGAACGCCTTTCGACGCTTGCGGACTCTCATGACGGAGCTGGACGAGACCGCCCCATGAGTCTGCTCCAGAACCTGTGCAGCATTCCCGGCGTCGCGGGTGCCGCGGTGTTCACGGAAAGCGGCGTCTGCATCGAGCAGCGTTTGGCTCCGCCCCTCACCACGGAGGATCTTCGCACCGCTTTGACCGACGTTCGGGGCGGCCTGGACGCCTGCGAGTTCGTCGATGGCTCTCCGAGCCAACTCGGCCTGGCCGATTTCGAGGGAGGCCAGCTTGCGGTCCTGGTGGCCGGACCCTTCGCCGTGATCACGCTGGGGCACCAAACCCTCAATCCCAATCAGCTATGGGTGGCCTTCGGTGCCCTTCGTTCCAAGCTCGAACGATTGAATCGTGCCGGGGCCCTGGACGGCTCCCTCTCTGCCAGCCTGGATCTTCCTGCCATTTTGGAGCCGCCACATCCAGGAATCGAAGCGAACGACCAGGTTTCACCCGCGACGTTGCGGCGGGTGGTTCGCGCGCTCAGCGAGTCGATGGGTCCCATCGGACGAGTCATCGTGCAGCAAGAGCTGGGACGAGTCGGTTTTCCAGACGGCGACCTTCCGCGGTCCATGCTCAAGGCCCTGCTCGACCGCCTGGCGCTGCACATCGAGGGCCCGCAAGAGAGATCGGCGTTTCAGGGCCGGATCCAAGCAGATGTGAACATCGACCCGTGACCTCCACGGCGCCCGCGCAGGCTCAACGCGGCGGGATGGAGGCTTGGATCTGACCCCGTAGGTCGCTGTCTCCCCCGGCGGCCGCGCAAATATCCTCTGGCCGGGACGATTCCATGAATGCGCTGAGGAACGTGCGGCAGCCACGCGGGTCGAGTCGGGCCAATATCTCCACACCGATGGCTGCGGCTTCCACCCGGGCTGCTTGCGACCGACCCTCCTGTTCGAGCCGGCACGCGGGTGCGAAGGCCTGGATCCAGGCCTGAGCCGCCCGCTCTTCTCCGTCCAGGTCGTCCGGCGCGGTGCCGTCGGGCATCGCGGTGCGGTTTTGGGTCAGATAGCTTCGTACCGCCCGGCTCCACTGGGTCATGCACTCGGTGGGGGAGCGCCCCTCCGCCGCGCCGATGAAGCTGGCCATTCCCAACCCGCCCCAAATCATGAGCGTTCGCGCTCGCATCGCCGAAACGATGTCACGGCTCCTCCACGGGGACAAGAAAGGGTCACTGGTCCAAGACGGATCGAATCGTCTGGATCAGATCGAACCGCGGCACGAAACCGAGTTGTTCCCGAGCAGAGCGTCCATCGACGATGCAATGAAATTGGATGTGACGGATCTCCGGCGGCGGAAATCCCAGCAGCCCGAGTCCCCACCCGGTTTGGAGCAACCGGCGGGCCACCGCCATGGGAACCGGACGGGGCCGCCGCCCGAGCACGTCGAGGATCTTCGATAGCGGTGCCTCACCCGGGCCGACCACGTTGAAGACGCCTTTGGCATCCTGTTCCAGCGCCAGCAGGATGGCCTGCACGACATCTTCTTCGTGGATCAGCTGAACCATGGGGTCGAAGCCCATCACGGTCATGGGCCGTTCGAGGCGCAAGTAATTGGAAGGTGCGTTGCGCACGCGAGGCCCGATGACATGAACCGGCCTCAGCATCACCGTCGAAACCTCCGGGCGGCGATAGAAGAAGCTCTCCACGATGCGGTCCACCGCGACGAGATCCCGAATCTCGACGTAGTGTTCGGCGCCGAGAAGCGGAGCATCCTCGGTGAG
Source organism: Myxococcota bacterium (assembly GCA_050331295.1). GTDB lineage: Bacteria > Myxococcota > Kuafuiibacteriia > Kuafuiibacteriales > Kuafuiibacteriaceae > Kuafuiihalomonas. Next base: position 366,743 of record JBHJGZ010000006.1, read on the forward strand.
GAAATGAGAGTTGTCGGGATGTGGGCCGTAGATGTTGGCACTCGACAGGACGACCAGCTTGTGCACCCCGTACTGCGCCGACACTTCGAGCAGTCGCTGGGTGCCCGCCACGTTGTAGCGATATTGCCCGATCTCATTGCGGGGATTGTGGATGATGCCCATGTGCACGACGCCGAACACGGAGCACGTGCGAAAGACGTCCTCCATGGCGCGCCACCGAACGTCGGCCCGAACGGTGGTCACATCCTTCGGCAACCGGTCGACCGGGCGTCGGTCTACTGCGACCACGTGGTACCGACGGTGCAGCTGCTGAACGACCAACCGGCCGAGATTCCCAGCCGCTCCGGTAACGATGACGGTACGCATCGGATCACACGAAAACGCCTTGTCGGTCGGCAAGACTTCGGTCGACCAAGTCTTGAACCGTAGCCCTGACCTGCTCGATGTACGGACGAATGACCGCGTCTTCCTCGTGTCCACTGCCAAGAAAGTTCATCGCAGCACCGAACGTGATCCGGTAGCGGGTGGGAAGAGGGAGAAGACCGACCGGACCGAGCAGAGGAAAGGTCGGGGTGATGGGAAGCGCCGGCATCCCGAGCGCGCGGGCCAGTCCCTGAAGGTTGACCATCGCCGGCGCCTGCTCCTCCGCTCCCACCACCGACACCGGCACGATGGGCGTGTTCATTTCCAGGGCCAGGCGCATGAACCCGGTGCCGAAGCGGGCCAGGCGATAGCGTCGGTCGAACGTCTTGGACAGGCCGCGCACGCCTTCTGGAAACACCAGGATCGCCTCCTCGTGGGCCAGCAGTCGCCGGCAGTTTTCCGGCGTGCCCACGACCTGACCCAGCCTGGCCAGCGCGATGGAAACATACGGGAGTCGGGGAACCCAACGTTCCACCATCGAGCGGACCATCCGGGGCGGCTCGCGCTCGAGGATCATGGCGCAGGCGATCATGAGCCCGTCGAAGGGCAGCTGTCCCGAGTGGTTGGAAACCAAAAGGACGCGACCGTCGGGAACGTTTTCGATGCCCTGCGTCACGCAGCGAAAATAACTGCGGTAAAGCCACGCCATCGGCGCCGCAGCGTACCGAATCGAACTGGGCTCGAACCCGAACGGATCGACCCCCAGCGGTCCCACGTCATGATCGAGACGAGCGGCCTTGGCTCGGATCTCGGGCGATATGAAGCGGTCGAACCACGCACCTCGGTCGGGCTCACTCACGAGACCTCGATAAGCCAATCCTCCGCTCGGCGCCAGCCGAGCTCGTCGACCTCCGACCCATGCACCTTGCCACGCGTCGGACCAAAGACCAGCCTCCGCATCATGTCTTTGGTCATGGTCGGTCTGGTATGGGCCGCGGCAGTCCAGCCACCGTCGTGCTCGCAAACCGAGCGATGGACCCTGGTGGCGCACGGCGGTGCTGGCGCCTGGCAGCTCCCGCCCCAAAAACGAGAGCGTGCGCAAGATGTCCTGCGTACCTCACTGGCGGTGGGTGCATCGATGTTGCGGGAGGGCGCGACCGGAATCGATGTGGTGGAAGCGGTCATCACCCGGCTGGAGGACGCCCCCGAACTCAACGCGGGGCGCGGCGGCATCCCCAACCGGGAAGGTTACGTCGAGTTGGATGCGGCCATCATGCAAGGGTCGGACCTGGACGCAGGTGCCGTGGCGGGCCTCCGGGTGGTGAAGAATCCGATCCGATTGGCCCGGGCGGTCATGCAACGATCCCCTCATGTCCTGTTCGTCGACCGCGGAGCGGTGGCATTCGCCGAGAAGATGGGTCTCACCATCGTGGACCCCGCGTACTTTTTGGTTCGTGCTCCTTCCGCAAAGGTCAGCAAGGAGAAGTCTGGCACCGTGGGCGCGGTGGTCCTGGACCGCTGCGGCCACGTCACGGCCGGAACGTCCACCGGTGGCTACGACGCCAAGATCCCTGGGCGCGTCGGCGACGTTCCGGTGATCGGCGCGGGGACCTACGCCAACGACCGAACCGCCGCCCTATCCGCCACCGGATACGGCGAGTTCTTCATTCGATACACCGCTGCCCACGATGTCTCGGCCCTGATGGAGTACAAAGGTGTCTCGCTGGCAGAGGCCATGCGTCGGGTACTGGAGGACAAGATAAAGCCGGCTGGGGCAACCGGGGGGCTGATCGGCGTCACCCGAGACGGGACCTGGGCGACGCAGCATACATCGGCCGGGATGCTTCGCGGCCACGTGGACCAGGACCGATCCCCCCGCGTCACGATCTTTGGCCGTCTCCGCTGACGCGTCCACCGACGTGCTATGTTGATTCCATGGCCTCCGTCGGTGACGGTCCCAAGACGACATTCGTGCCGAGCGAGATCCGGATCGAGCACCCACGGCTGCTGATCCTGACCGGGGACCTGAAAGGTCGCGCCTTTGAACTGGTGCGGCACCGAACCCGCCTCGGCTCCGACGCCGACAATGACGTGGTGCTCAAAGAGCTGGCCCCGGTTCATGTCGAATTGGTGCAGGAGACGGTCGGAATTCGGCTGGTCGATCGGTCCGGCGGAGAGACCGAGGTGAACGGGACCCGAGTGCACGAGGCGATCGTAGGCTCTGGCGCCCACCTCGCCCTTCGGGGCCTCGAACTCCGCCTTCAGGACACGCAAGACGCCTTGACCGTCATGCCCTCTGACCGAGAGCGATTCGGCGAGGCGCTGGCTCGTTCGCTATCGATGCGAGAGGTGTTCGGCGTGCTCGAAGCGGTGGCCCCCACCACCGCCTCGATCCTGCTCCTCGGGGAAACCGGCAGCGGCAAGGACATCTTGGCTCGAGGCGTCCATGCCCTGTCGCCCCGCGCAGAAGGCCCCATGCAGACCTTGGACTGTGGCGCCATCGCCCCAACCCTGGTGGAGAGCGAGCTGTTCGGATATGAGCGTGGCGCGTTCACGGGAGCCGAAGACCGCCAGGCCGGTGCCTTCGAGCGAGCCCATGGAGGAACGCTGTTCCTGGACGAGATCGGCGAGCTGCCGCTAGGCGTGCAACCAAAGTTGCTCCGAGCTCTGGAGGACCAGGTGATCCAGCGCGTGGGCAGCAGCGAGCCGGTCCCAGTGAACGTTCGAATCGTCGCGGCGACCAAGCGCGATCTCAAGGAAGAAGTACGACGAGGGCGCTTCCGCGAGGACCTGTGGTTCCGCTTGGCGGTGGTCACCGTCACGCTGCCCCCGCTCCGAGAGCGACGTGACGACATTCCCCTGCTGGTCAAGGCGTTCGCCAAAGGCTTCGAAGCCCGGACCGGCGTTCGCGCCGATATCCCGGCGGAGGAATTGTCCACGCTGCATGCCCACGACTGGCCCGGCAACGTGCGAGAGCTGAAGAACACGGTGGAGCGGGCGCTCTGGCTGGCTCAGACCGGAGACGGGGTGGCGCGATTCATGGTGCGTCCGCAGCTCGACTTCACCGAAACCGCCTCTCCCGTCACCGACGTCCACTTCGACCCCACGCTTTCGTTCGGCGAGCACAAGCAGGGCTGGGAGGAAAGCTTCGAGAAATCATACCTCGGCTGGTTGATGGCCCGAGCCGACGGGAGCCTCTCCAAGGCGTCGCGCCTGGCTTCAATGGACCGAAAGCACCTTCGAAACCTGCTTCGAAAGCATGGCCTTTATGAGCCTCCGGAGCCCGAGGCGGGCTGAATCGAGGCCCGTCAAGGGCGGGCCAGACTGAAGTTCGAGAACCGAACCCGACCGTTGATCACCCCCAACGCCAGAACACCGGCCCTCGGCACCAGGGTCTCGCACACGAGTTCCTCGCTGCCATCGTCGTCCACATCCATCGCGACGCGACTTCCGCGGCGCTGAATCCGCACGATGTGGGTTCGGCTTTCGTCATCCAGACTGGGCACCACGGTGGGGGAGCAGAACACCGGAACGCCGGTACGCACCGGGGCTCGGATCACCCGCGGCGTGCCCAGGAGAGCCAGGTGGTCGAAGTCGCCGCCGTCCAGGCCGAACACAAGGGAGGCCCTCGCCTGTCCCTCCACTCGGTATTCCAAGAGAACCTCGAAATCTCGAAGAGGCTCCCGCGTGAGGACCAACAGCTCCTCCGGGAGAAGGGCGATGCTGAAGTCGGCCGGAGCCTCGCCCTGAAGCCCTCCGTCCACGATGGACCAAGCCCCCGGGTCTTGGGGTACGAAGCCAGCTGGTAGGCCCGGCGCCACCGGACCAAGCTTGGGCGCCTCGGCCGCCATCAGCGCTTGCGGACCGGCGTTGAAGCCCCAGACTCGGCCGGCGCCGTCCGCCACCACCGCCCGTCCCGGCTCCGAGCGAGCCACCACTGGTCGTTCGAGTGGAACCCACTCGTCAGGCAGCGGCACCACGTGGACCGCCGTGGGAAGGGTCTGAATCCATCGAAACGACTCAGTCCCTCCGTCGGGCACCCACAACAAGCTCCCATCGTCGAGGTCCACCAATTGACCGGGTCCGCCGGTTCCGAGGTCGGCCAGCTCTGCGGTCCGGCCGGAAGCATCGTTTCGAGGCTCTGGAAAGACCGCCACCTCGATGGACCGAGCCGATCGTTCGCCATCCATCCCGCCGGCCACCACCACCGTGCCCGAGCGGGTCGCCGCCGCTGCGGCCGCCCGCCTCGGCTCAGCCAATGGGAGCCGAACCCCCTGCGTCGAACCGGTGTTGATCGAAAAGATCGACACGTCCCCGAGTCCTCGGGTGGTGGACATCCGACTGCGACCCCCGATCACCGCCACGCGGCTGTTGGAGATTCGGGCCGCGGCAGCGCCGGTCCTCGGACCGTCCAAGCTGCCCGCCACCTGCGCTCGACCGCTGGTCGGGTCCAGTGCGACCACGTCGCCGGTCACGCCCCCGTCGCGAACACCGCCCGCCCCCACCACCAAGCGCTCGGAGACGATGGTATACGCTGCGCCCTCCGCCAGGGCTTGCGCTCGAGAACCCGGCCGAACCGCGCCGTCGGGGTCGACCACCGCCCAATCGGGAACATCACACCCCGAGCCGCCTCCTATCACCACCACCCGACCCCCGTCCGTCGCCAGGGCCAACACCCGAGGTCCTTGGGCAGCTCCGATGTCCGGCCCTGCGGTGAGGCCGTCCTCGGTCCAGACCGCGGTGCGCCACGGCTCGCACGGCGCCGCGTCGGCACCGCGCCCACCGAACAACACGCCATTCCTCCACGGCGCCGAAAACGACGGAAGAAAGTCCAGCTGCAGCGGCAACGCACTCCATCGGCCAACGGACCAAAAAGGAACGGTCACCGGACGGTCAGGGGGGGAAAGGATCAGATCGAGGGATCGGCTGGGTCCAGACGAGCGGATGTCCCCCTCACCGTCGACCCCGACGAACATGAGGCGCTCCACGTCGGGCGGGATGTCGGGACGAAGGCGCAGTGGACCCTGATCCCACCGGTAGGTGCCGAAATCCAAGACATCTCCGTTCGAGATTCCCAACACCTGAAGGTGCGCAACATCGATGAAAGGATCCGGCGTATCAGGGGGGTCGAACACGACATCCAGTTCGCCCGTTCGGCTGCAGTGCAGCAGAAGGACGGCCATGAGGGCTGGCCGCAGCTCCCTCATTGCACCCTTCCCACGACCGGGGCATCATTCGGAGCAGCAGGGCCTCGGGTCCGGCGGACAGCCCCGTGTTCCAACCCACCACGTTCGGCAAGTACTTCCTGACTCGCCGCATCGCCGTCGGCGGTATGGCCGAGGTTTTCGCAGCCAAGCTGTACGGCGCGGACGGCTTCGAAAAGGATCTGGTGATCAAGCAGATCCTTCCCCAGTACTCCAAGGACCCGGAGTTCATTCAGAGCTTCGTCGGGGAAGCCAAGATCGCGGTCAGTCTCAATCACGCCAATGTGGTGGGCATCTACGAGTTGGGTCGTGTCGACGGTACCTACTTCATTGCCATGGAGTACGTCGACGGCCTCGATGTCTTCCAGCTCTTGGATTATGCCCGCAAGTTCGGCCTTTCGGTCAGCCCCGGAATCGCCCTGTTGGTCACCGAAGAGGTCGCCAAAGGTCTGGATTATGCCCACCGAAAATTGGGTCCGGATGCGGAGCCCTTGGGACTCGTCCACCGAGACCTGAACCCACGCAACGTGCTGATCTCTCGGGAAGGAGAGGTGAAGATCCTGGACTTCGGCATCGCCAAGACCGCCTCGAAGGCGGCGGCGATGCCCAAAACGCGGGCCGGGGTCGTCAAGGGCACCACGGGCTACATGTCGCCCGAGCAGGCGGTGGGTCTCGAGGTCGATACCCGAACCGACATCTATCAGAGCGGGCTTCTGCTCTATGAGCTGTTGACCGGCGAGGCGCTCTTCTGGCGGCCGGACGACGAGGTCACCCGGAGCCTGATGCGGGCGCATCGCGTTCATCCTCCCTCCGAAACCGTCCCCGACCTCCCCCTCGACGTGGACCAGCTCTGCCTGCGCCTGCTCTCGAGAGATCCGTCCCAACGCCCTCAAACCGCGTCGGACCTAGTGCAGATTCTGGGTCGACTCCGTTTTCTATTCTATCCGGACCAGGACCATCGAGCGCTGGGAAGACTCGTGCAAGGTCTCTTGACTCAGCGGCAGAAGGAAGAGGCGCTGACCGAATCCGCTCCCGTCTCACTCCCGTCTACTCTGGAACTCAGTGAGGTGATTTCGCGCGCCATCGAGCACACCATCACCGAGGATGTCGAAACCATCGCCACCCGTTTCCCGAGGCGCGGGCAGCCCGCTCCAGGCGCTGTGCCCCTCCAGGTGAAGTCCGACTCCAGCGTCGAGGAAACACCCGCCTTGGGCACCGCCCAGCCCCACGGCTTGCCCGCCTCATTGGTGCGGGACGAACTCGGTCCGCCCGAAATCGACTCGGTGCTCGATGAAGACCGGACCGGCTCTTCGACCGCGGACCTGATGCCGAGCCCCGCCTCATCGATTCCGTATTCGGTGTTGGCGGCATCCCAGGCCATCCTTCGGGATCGGCGGTGGGCTTATCTCGGCGCCGCAGCCTTGGTTGCGTTGTTCGTGATCGCGGCCGCGGCCTGGCCGGACAAGGAACCGGCCCGGCCGCTGGTCGCCGCCACCAGCACCGCCGAAGCACATCCCGACCCCGAGCAGGTCGTGATTCAGGGAGCAGAGGAGCGAGAGGCCGAAGAGGCGGTCCGGGAAGCATTCGGTCCCGAGCCCGCGGCGGACGACAAAGACTCAAGACGGGAGGCGGACGAGCCCGAACCCAAGCCAGAGACCGTCCTCTTTTCCGCGACGACCCATGACACCGTGGTCGCCTTCGGGACCCGCTCGTGCTCCAGCCGGGTCAGCGTCGATGGACAAGTGGTCACCCGAAGTACGCCCTCCTACGATCATCTTCTCACCCCCGGAAGACACCGCATCGTCGTGGAAGGCATCAGCTGTCCAGCCGTCGAGCGACCCGGGTCATTGAGGCGGGCCACGCCCATCGTGGTGCGCGACGTCGACATTCCAGCCGGGGCCAACCTGAAGATCATCGCCGACTTCGACGCCGACAAGTTGATCGTCAAGACGTATTGACGAGACGCGGGCGAACGAAGCCGCGCCTAGAACGAGCGAATCGGTCGCAAGGTCACCTGCTCCAGCACCAGGGCAGGCACCACCCCGCCGCGTGTCCAGCATGGCTCGCCCAATGCGACCACCGAGCTCAACATCTTCAGGACGCTTCCGTCCAACCGCATGCACGGCCCGAGCGCCACCGGATGCCCTTCTTCGTAAAGTCGAATGCCGCCTCGGGTTCCCGATGTGATGCGGACGTTTTGCGACTCCACCAGGCGGGCGCTCTCGAGCCCCGCGATCACCACCCCGGTGCCCAATGTCTCGAGGAGCTCGCCGACGGAGAGATGATCGCCATCCATCACCAGGTGGACGGCGCCTTCGAATTCACCCAAGGCCGGAAGCACCTGGCGGTGGCCGGTCGGCTCGGTGGCCAAGCGGGTTGCGTTCTCCCAGGCGAAAACGGGCGACCGGGCGATTCCGTTGCTGATGATCTCCACCCCCTTGCGGGCCACGCCTTCGACGTCGAACGGCGCGCCGCGATGAAGCGGATGGGTGAAGTCGTCCCGTAGAGTGACCTTCGACGAGCACACCGGTTGACCGATTCGATCGGACAGAAACGAGGCGCCCGATTCAGCGAGCCCTGCCCCCGCCGTCATTCCGAGAAATCGAATGAGCTCCCCCACTGCCGCCGGCTGGAGAAGGGCCCGATAGGTCCCTCCGGCCGTCACCAACGGCTCCGGGGCGCCGTCGTGCTCGTCGAGCGCCGCCTGCACCAACTCGTCCGCGTCGATGCGCTCGACCTCCACCTCGGACCGTCGAGCGGAGCCCAGTCGTTCTTCCGAGCTTCGAAAGTCCACATGCATGGTGACCCGAGTCTCCGGGTGGTACGCCAACAGCCCGCGGGTGTTGGCCACGGCGTACGGGGAAAGCTGACCGCTCAGATCGATGCCGCCTCGCCCGACCGCCACGAACCCCTCGGTTCGAAGACCCCGCTCCTTCGCCCGAAGCACCGCTCGGGAGGCCAGCGCGGCGCGTTCCAGGGCCCGGGTGGTTTCGGTTTCGGGATCGTAGGCATCGACCACCGCGTAGTTTTGAGGCTCCGGAAGGCTCTTGGGATCCGGATCCGGCGGAAGGCTCGACAAACGAAGCTTCGCCTCTTCGGCCGCTTCAGCGATCCCCTCTCGGCTGAAGTCGCTCGTGCTGACCTGGACGATGCGGCCTCGAGCTAGGACGCGGACCGAGACCATTTCGGCCGCTTGCTCGGTGCTGGACACCACGCCCCGCTCCTCGAATCGACTGACCCCGAGTTGGCCCCCCAACAGCGCCACCTCCGCGTCGTCCACGCCTTGGGACGCCACCGACAGCGCGGTCTCCAGGATGCGAAACGCTTCCTCCTTGGCCCGCACTAGGCGTCCCCTTGACGATGTCCAGCCGCCTTGGCCATGGCGGGGCCGCTTCGAGGGTTCACCACTGGAAGATCCACGGAATCCCCAGGCGGAAGCTCGCTGCTCCCCACCTCGACCTCCCGGAACAAGCCGTGCGGCGCGAGGACCCCCGACGCCAGAAGTTGCTCGGAGCGACCCTTGGCCTGATGCATCAGACCCATGGGCTGGGTCTCGGTCCCGATCCCGACCAGGCGTTGCCATAGGGCCCGGACTCCTCCGCGAAAGGCGGGGTTTCGGAGCATCCTGGTACGCTTGCCATCCTCGATCCGCCAGGCCCGCTCGGCGACACCGAAAAACTCGGTCCCGTCGGCCCGAACCGAAAGGCTCCTCAGCCCCTCCATAAAGAATCCCTGCTCGGTCTCGGCCTGGAGGTCTTCGACCGAGCCCGTGGTTCCACCGGCCACCACGAGATTGGTCGGACGCAGCTGCGGCTCCGTCGCCCAGGAGGCGGCCCGCATGCATCCGCTGGAGGTTTCCAGTCCGGCCGCGTGGGCCGCCGCCCGGTCCAGCAGGTGACTGATGACTTTGCCTTCCATCACCAGGGGGATGGCCTGAGCAGGAATGCCTTCGTCGTCGAAGCCGATGGATCCGGCGCCGCCGGAGAGTTCGGGCTGGCTCCACACGTCGAGGTCGCCGGGCGTCCACACCTCTCCGAGCCCGGCCCGGTTCGGTCGCCGGCCATCGAACTGTTCCATCGCGGCCATCAACACGGTGCCGAGAACGTCGGGCGCGAAGATGACCGGCGCCGCGTCCACCGGACAGCAGGGAGCTTCGAGTTGCTGCACCGCCAGCTGGGTGAGCCGGTCGGCTTCCGCTTCCGGGTCGATGGAAGCCAATCGCTCCCAACCGCCGCCGCGCGCACCGTGGCGACCGGCCGGACACGACGCCACCTGAAGCTGAGCACCGTCCGAAGCCCCGGTTTCGAAGCCGAGGTGGCAGGTGGTCAGATCCTGTTCCACCTCGGATCCTTCGGAGGTTACCAAGACCTTTCGGGCCCGGTGCGCGAAGTAATGAACGCGCGTCGTGACCACCTGGGGCGACCGGAGCGCCCGGTCCTCGAACCGCCTGAGGACGTCCAGCTTGTCGGCCATCGAGACCTCGAACGGATCGATGTCGACGGGGGCCCGAAACACGCCGCGCTGGGTTGCGACCGGCGGAACCTCGTCCCGAACGTCGCTGAGGATGGCCGCGGCCTTCGCCATTTCCACCGCCCGACGCGCGGCAACCGAGACATCGTGGCGGGTCGGTTCCGAAAGCGCGACGAAAGCCCAACTGCCTCGGACCAAGACCCGCAATCCCAGCCCGCGGCTGCTGGTCATTCTCGCTTGGGTGGTGTGTCCGTTGCGCGCACGCAACTCTTCATGGTCTCGGAGCTCGAAGCGAGCGTCCGCATAGCTGGCACCGAGACGAAGGCACTCTTCGACGCCGATGTACGCCATCTCGAGCGCCAGGGGCTGGTTGTGGGCCAGCGTCATGTTTTCCCACCGCGCGCCACGTCACCCGTTTATCCATCGGACGTTGAAGCAGGGCAAGTTCGCGTACACCGTGCCACGCCGAGGCGCTCGCGAAGGGACAGGTGCCGAGTCATCGATGTGACTTGGCTCGCGATTCCGAGCCTCGAATGGGGAGCCGAAAGACGTGGCGAGTGGGTGGCGGCTCGGGCGCCAGGGCTCGCTCGATGGCCTCGTCCGCTCGGGGCCAATTCGACGCTCCCACCTGAGACACGAAGAGCCATCGGCCCTCCTCATCGGTGCCCAGGAGACGGGCGGGAAAGCGCTCCTCCCTCATCCAGGCCAGCTCGACGTCCGCAGGGCAACGCCAAACGTGCACCGCCGGCACGTAGGGTCCCAGCAGTCGATGAAATCGGAGGGTTTGAAGCGCTTCGAATCCGCGGTGGATGCAGCGGGCCCGACCGGCCCACCCTCGGGGGCGAGCCGACGCTTCCGGGCCGGTGCTGGCCCAGCCCGGAGGGGTCAGTCGGTCGAGGCGCGTGAAGTCGGTTTCATCCTGGGTGACCTGAACCGTCTCTCTCGCTTCAAAAGAACGAAAGTCGGCTTCTCGCCAGACGTCCGCCAGTCGATTCACCGAAACCGCCAGCGCCTCCGATAGGACCCGCCACGGGTCGGACCGGGACTGAGCCAGAGAAACCCGTCGGTGAAAAGCCCAGCCCGTTTCTCCATGAAAGCGAAGCCTTCCCTCCTCATCTTCGACCCGAACGTCGGCGATTTCGACTTCACCGAGGACCCACACCTGCCCCGACTCCGACGGCTCGGACTCGACGTAGCCCCGGGCACGAACGACGCGGCCGCTGATGAACAGGTCCGCCTCGGGCGCCTGGTCCCGGCGAAGCACGAGAACGATTTCACGAAAGACCGCCTCGTGGACGAGCTGGCGAGCCACCGCCTCCGTGAGCCCTGCAGCACCGTCGGGCTCCATCCGGTCCAAGTCGGTGCCGCGATAGGTCCGTCCTCGATACGTGTAGAGGCCGCCTTCGGCCGGTTCGGTCCGCCGACCGTCGATCAAGGGAAGGACCGCGACCCGAAGCGGCCGAACAGGCCCTTCGAGCACGCTCCGTCTCGGCGCCAGCGAAGGAATCGTCGGTGGAACGTAACCGACACGGCAGGCGCAAAGCGACGCCACCGCGAGAGCCATCCCGTACGCAACGGGGGAATCGCGGCGCTCCTTCAATGTCGCCCCGGCCGACCGCGCCGGGGCCGCGCCCCCCAGACCGCCACCAAGACCCCGAGCCAGCCCAAGACGTTGCCATGGCGCATGTAGAGGGTCGAGGCCCCGGTCTGCAGGACAGGGACGTCGTAGAGCAGAGTTTCTTTGGTTCGTTGGCCGGTCCGAGCCACGATTTGGCCCACCGGGTCAACGATGGCGCTGATGCCGGTGTTCGTCGACCGAATCATGTACCGGCGGGTCTCGATGGTCCGGAATGTGGCCAGAGCGAGATGGGTCGTGGGCTCGTGGGTGTCTCCGTACCAGCTGTCATTTGTGAGATTGACGAGAACGTCCGCCGGTCCGGCCTTGCGCCACATGGTCCGGACGAACTCCGGGATGATGTCCTCGTAGCATATCATCGGAAGCATCCGAACGCCGTCGTCGGTCACGAGGTTCTGGTAGTCGGTGCCGGCGGTGAATCGACCGCTTTGAGGAAACCACTCCTTGATCCACGGGATGCTGTCCACAAACGGAATCGTTTCACCGAACATCAAGAGCTCGATCTTGTCGAAGCGCCCGACCCTGCGGCCGGCGATCGATGTGAGGAGCGCGGAGTTGTACGCCCGTCGAGGCCGCTGGGAAAGATCGACCGTGGTCACCCCAAACAACAGCTGAACCGGAACGAAGCCGCTGACCGCAGCCAGATTCACGTTGTCCCGACTGAGAGCCTGTCCGAACCCAGACTCCGGCCACACCACGAGATCGAGGTCCGGATGCGCCTCGAAGACTTCGCGGGTCATCCGCTGATGCTGTCGGGCCTGCTCAGCGCGCGACACTTGGTCTTCTTCAGCCCCGAGGTTCGCCTGAACCATCGCCACCTTCATGGTGTCGACGTCCTCGAACTGCGCGCGCACCATGGGAATCCGAAGCAACCCGTAGCCCGCGTAGACCGCGACGAGCACGAGGGCGGGAGCCGCGGTTCTCAACGCCAGGCGGACGCCACCGCGGTGGCGACGCGCAGCCACCACGGCACCCGCCAGGGCGCCGTTGACGCCGCCGAGCAAGACGCCGAGGGCCGCCATGCCGAAGAGTTCCACCGGCTGGGTGAAGAGCGGTACCCGGAACAGCGCGTTGGCTGCGTAGTTCGGAAAAAGAAGCGGATAGACCGATTCCACCGAAACCATGGCCACCGCGCCGCACAGAGAAGGGGACCACCCCCGTGTCCGCATGCGTTGATACAGCCAGGCTTCGACCGTGAGGGTCCCGCCCTTGTAGATCACGAGGAGCAGGAAACCGAGCAGCGCCCATGGGAGGTCCAACTTGGCGAACAACCGCAAGAGATGAACGACCCAGTAGTACCCACCCATGTATGCAACCGTGCCTGCCACTTGGCCGAGCCCGAGCGCTGTCCACGGCCCCACAAGCCGCTCCTTTCCTTCGACCGCGACGTAGAGGGGAACCTGGAAGATGAAGATGAGCGGCCAGTATCCAAACCCGGTGAAGCCCAGGAAATAGAGGACGCCGGTGGCTCCCGCCGCGATCCACGCCATGAGACCGCGGTCGTGTCGCGGCATCAGACGTTGCCTGTCAACGAGGTGTCTGTTACCTCGTTCCATCGGCTCGGAGCACTCTATGGCCACCCGGCTGATGACGGCGTTTGCACACTTCGCGGCACCGATGTGCATGGGGTCGGTCGTATTCGGAACGCCGTTTTCCTCCCCGGCCGAAGAAGCGGGGTCGGTGGAATCGACGGCGGCGACGCAAACCGTCGCCGCTGCGCCACAGACTCTGGATCTGCCCGACCTCTTGGAACGCGCCGTCGACCGCAATGGTCAGATCCGAGTGTCGGCAGCCGAAGTGGACGAGGCGAAGGCGCTCTACCAAGCCGCGCAGGCCACCGCCTATCCGCAGCTCAACATCATGTCGATCTTCGCCGGACCCACCGCAGAGGCCAAGACTCGAGTTCAGAATGACATCACGACCGTGACCGACGCATCGCTCGGAGGGGATCTGAACTTCGGCCAGCTGGGCGTGACGTTCCGAGGCAACGTAACCCTTGCGCAACCCCTCTTTACCTTTGGAAAGGTGGGAAACGCGAAGAAAGCTGCCCGGCATCTGGTCACGGCGTCGAGGCACAAGGTGGACCTCACCAGCGCCGAGGTCGTCTACAACGTTCATCGAGCGTACTGGTCTCTGCAGCTGGTGCGCGGCTTCTTGAAATCCCTCCGCGAAGGCCAAGAAACCTTGGCCGACATCCTCGTCAAGATCGAGGAGCTCCAAGAAGCGGACTCGGTCCAGGTCACCGAAAACGACCGTCTCCGCCTGGTCTACGCGCTCTCGACCTTGGGGGTTCGAGAAGCCCAGGCCGAAGCCGGCGGAGAGCAAGCGGAACAAGCGCTTCGCCTGCTGGTCGATCTCGACGCGGAAACGCCGGTGGACTTCAAGCAGCGAAATCTCGGAGACGCGGTTCCGGACAATGCCCCCCCCCTGGCCCTGCAGCTGGAGTCCGCGAAGAGCGCGCGCCCGGATCTCTTGGCCCTGCGTGAGGTGGTCGAAGCGCAACGCGACTTCATTCAGCTCCAGCGCTCCGGCCTGTGGCCCAACATCTTCGTCGGAGCCATCATGAACTTCGCGGTTCAGACCAACGCGACCGATCAGACCAATCCCTTCATCTTCGACCCTTACAACGACTTCAACGTGGGAGCGGGCCTCGGATTTCAGTACGAACTGAACCTCGCGGCGGGACTGGCCGAAGTTCAGCGGGCAAAGGCACAACTGGAAACCCGGCTCCGTCAGGAGCGCCTCGCCACCGACGCCATCGAGCTGGAGGTCCGAAACATCCACACTCAGCTGGAGGGTGGCCTCCAGCAGCTCGGAAAGCTCTACCGGGCCAACAGCGCGGCCCGGGGCTGGCTCGCCTCCAGCGTATTGGCCTACGACATCGGTGCGGGCGACGCGCGAGAGCTGATCGACGCGTTCTTGGCCTTCGCTGCCTCGGAGGGCGAGCTCCTGACGGTCCAATTCGACAGCATCGTGCGTCTGGCGGACCTGGCCCGCGCGTCCGGGCGTTTGCTGGATTTGAACGCCGATCTAGGGCAACCCTGAGTGGCACGGTTTCAAACCCTGCGGGACGTGCCGGGTCCGAGCCCCTTCGGCTGAATCCATTGTTGCGCCAGCTCGTCCGTCCCCCATGATGACCTCTGTGAAGTTGGGCTCCTCGATTATAGTACTTACCCTATTTTGCGGCACGGCACTTGCTGAGGAAACCCCGTCACCCCGACCTTGGCTCGAGGCTCAAATGGACCGGGCGGAGAAGCTGGCCCGCCGGGACGTCGACGGTTCGGCCCAAAAAGAGCAATGGGATGCCGACGCCCAAGCCTTGGTCGACGACACGATCGACTGGGAGGAAATGATATCTCGTTCGTACCCGAGAGACTGGGAAGAGCTGAGCGCCAAAAAGCAAAAGCAATTCATGGGACTCATGCGGCAGCTCATCGAAGCCTCCTATAAGAGCAAGCTGAAGACCGCGTTCCGGGAGAAGAACAAGGCGAAGCGGGAGGACCTGGACATCGAGTGGCTCGAAGAATCCGTCAAGGGCGAGAAGGGCTCGTTGGAGGCTTCGGTGCGGGCGGATCAGCGCCTCGTCTTTCTGAAGTTCTACGTGATCCGACACCGGGAGGCGTGGCGGGTCTGGGATCTGAAGATCGACGGCGCGAGCACCGTGCGCACCTATCGGTCCCAGTTCAGAAACATCTACAAGACGGAAGGTGGCTGGGACGGTCTCATCACCCGTCTCGAAAAAAAGCTGGAGGATGTAAAGGCCGGTCGTGCCGACATCACCGCGTCCATCAATCGGGAATAGATCGAACGTTCACCGGCACAGCTGTTGGATTCGGCGATTCGCGGTGCGATGGAGGTCGGACTCTGGCGCCGTGATCGGCGGAATCCGCTGCCACAAGGCACAAGCCTTGGAACCCAGGTGCCCGAGCTTTTCTGCTTCGGTACTCCATCGCTGGGCCAGGGCATCGATTCTTTGCAATGAGGCCTGCACAGCCGGGTCGTCGGGAGCAAGCTCCTCGGCAGAGCGCCAGCACCCGTAAGCTCGAGCAAACCGTCCGGCAAGGAACGCACTCCGGCCCTTCGTGAGATAGGCGTTCACCAACGCATTCTCGAGCTCGACCACCAAGAAAGATTTCGAGCCGTGTGGCATCGCCTTGGCCTCCATCCGCGCGAGGGCATCGGCGAAGCCTTGCGCCCGATAGGGGTCGTTACTCACCTCGGTGAGGGCCCGGTCGTACAGAGCATCGGCACGGGTCAGAAAGAGACGCCAGGCCGTCGCGCTACGTGCTTCCAGTCGGCCCGAGAGTCGGAGGGCCTGCATCACATCTCCCCTCAGGTAAGCGCCCACCACCCTTTCGGTCACAGGCGGCTCGCGTTGGCGAGGAGGACGGACCGAAGCCGCGGGCGGCGCGGACCGCGTCGAAGGCATGGAAGCTTCGGTCGCGGTCTGTGAAAGGCCGGAAAGCATCGCCTCGATCTCGGACAAGGGAAGCTCGGTGCCCAGGAGTCCCGCTTCCTCTTCCGGTGAGGCGCCCTCATTCGAGGGCGCGGAAAGCCCGGTCGACGGGTCGGTCGTCGCCGATGAATAGACATCCGGCCAGAACGCTGCGGCACCCCACCCGACGCCGGCCAGCAACGCCAGGGCCAAGCCGCCTCGGAACAGCCAGCCCGGCATCGTCGCCATCGTCTGGGCCTCCCTTTGCGTCTCGTCCATCGGCCATGCAGGCGCCTCGAGGTGAAAGCTCCGGTCGCCGAATCGAATCAGGTCGCCGTCTCGGAGCTCCGACCAACGAATCCGGCGGCCGTTGACGAAGCTGCCGTTGGCCGATTCCAGGTCCCGGAGGCGCGGCGGCCGCTCGGGAGGAAACGTTATCTGGGCATGCTCCCGGGAAATGGATGGGTCGTCGATGTAGACGTGGCTGTCCGAACCTCGACCGATTCGGCACTCGCCTTCGACGACGAAGCGAGCCCGGCCTTCTTTCGCCGCGAGTACCGCCCGAGCCAAGACCAGTGTGTCGGCATCGGAGGGATCCGCTCCCGCGTGGTCCGCTCGAAGCGTGAAGACGGTGCGGCCGACCTGGACCACGTCTCCGGGTCGAAGCGTGGCCCGGATGTCGATCCGCTTTCCATTGACACGAACGCCATTGAAAGAACCCAAATCCTCCACACACGGGCGCCCGTTGATGAGCTTGAAGGACGCGTGCCGTCGGCTGGCCTTGTCATCCTCTACGCGGAATTCAACGCTCGGGTCGCGACCAACCACCCACGGCGAGCCGGACAGGACATGACGCTGCGACGTCCCCTCCCTCACCAGGAAGTAGCTCACCGCACCCGCGTCATCCTTCGAAGATGCTCATGTCGAAGCGAATCTCGCCCCGCTCCTGCATTCGCGCCAAAAATCGCGGGACGTGGCCGGTAGGCTGGAAGCTGCCGATGACGATGTTCTGGTCGTCGACGCCTTCCGGACGGAATGTGAAGATGTCCTGAACGGTGAGACCGCCCTCGCCGTCGGATACGAATTCACCGATCCGCGTGATCCGACGACTGTTGTCGTTGAACCGCTCTTCCTGAAGGACGATGGGCGTCGTCCGCTCCACCCCCAGCGGACCTCGGGTATCGAGGGCCAGCAAGACCCCAGCCGCCTCTTCAGGGTCGGCAGCGGCGAGGGCCAAAAGAGAGCCTGCCAGGGGACCAGCCACGGCGGGCAGGACCTCCGGCGTCGATGCGACATCGGTGACCACGATCCGCTCCACCTGAAGGGCGCGAGCAAAACGGACGACATCGTCCCCGTCGACAAAGTCGTCCGGTTCGAGGGCCGTTACGGTCCGGTCGGAAGGGATGTAGAGCTCTACGTCGGACTCCAACGTCGCGACGCGGTCGCTGGGCGAGATGCGCTCCAGCAGGGCGTTCAGGGTAGCGGCCGGCGTGGTTCCCGGCCCGCAGGCCAAGACCAGATTGGTTCGGGTCTGAAGGCAGAGTTCGAGGAAGCTCACCATCCCCGGACTCAGAGTGGCATACTCGAGGAGTCGGTCGAGGGTGAAGGCGTCTCGGGTAGGTTTGCGTACCGTGAGGGTTGGGCCCCGATAGGCCACGGGAGGAAGCGCTGCGACCACCCGCGAACCATCGGACAACCGCACGTCCACCAGTCCGGTCGTCACGTCGCCGCCGCCCAATACCGCCAACTGCCGCACGAGCTCGGCTCGCCGTGCTTCCGTTCCCGCGTCGTGACCGGTCGCCTCCAACTGGCCTTCACGATCCACCCAGATCTGACCGTCGGACGTGAGAACCACCTCCACGCACGTATCGTCGTCCAACCACTCGACCAACGGGGAAAGGTCCGTGGCGAGCAAGCATGCCCTCATCGCCAGATGTTCGACATCCGAGGGCGCCAGTCTCCCCTGTCGAACCCAGCGTTGAGCGTGGCGGCGAGCCAGATCCTGGACCGTCGCCCGGCGGGCAGCGAGCTCCCGAACCGCTACCTTCCTCAGATTCAGTTCCGACACCAGCCGACGGTGGAGCGCATCTTCCGCCTCATCCAGGTCTATCGGTTCCGTCAAGGACGCCCCTTCGGGCTGGGTGACGGCCGACGGAACGGGATCGGGTTGATGAGCGGAGATGGCCGCCTTTTCGGGCGATGTGGTCGGCGGAGAGGTTTGCGAGCTGACCCGCGGTATCGGGCGGACCCGGGATGGTGAAGGTCGAGGCGCCGCTTTGCGGCTTCGGAGCTCGTCCTCTGAACTCTCGGAGCGCCCGATGGGTCGGGCGGGTTCAGGCTCCGAGCCCGCGTCACTTATCGGAGAGAGCTCCGGCAATCGAGGCATCTCGGCGGCGGCGGGCTCCGGCGCCGCCGAGGGCCTGACTTCATGCTCCGAGGGCGCCGATGCCGGGCGCCGCGACAGCAGGTCCGCGCTGGGCAACTCGGGCGAGCGGAGATCCTGGGAAGCTTGGATGTCGGAGGTGGGCTGCGCTCCCCGGTCGAGGCCCGAACCGAGGCCAGGCGCGTCCGAGTCGACCGGGTCCAGCGGCGCCAAGGGTTCCAGCGGCGCCAAGGGTTCCAGGGGCGCCAAGGGTTCCGGCGGCTCGAGTCGCGCGTCCGGGAGGGGCTCTAGTTCCGGATCTCGGCCGGACTCGCGCTCGGATTCCAATCCCGATGCGGCGAAGCCAGAGGCCGGCAGCTCGGCCTGTGGAGCACCTTCGATTCCGCTGCCAAACTCCTGATCGAAGTTTTCATCGATCAGGCCGGGTCCACTGCCCGGCGCGTCCAGCGGTCCTGCGTTCCCGCCGAAGATATCGATCTCGTCATCCTGGCGCGTATGCTCCGCGCCGTTGGGTGCGATCTGGAGCGTGAAGTCTCCGATGTAGATCTTGTCCGACGACTTGATCACCTGCGGAGCCGTGATCTTCTTCCCGTTCACATAGGTGCCGTTCGTGGACTTCAAGTCCACGATGATGAACTTGCCATCCTTGAGCACGATGCGACTGTGACGCTTGCTGATGTTTCCCTTCGGGAGGATGACGTCGTTGCCCTGCACGCGCCCGATGGTCACTTCGTCTTTGTCGAAGTTCTCCTTCCGGCTCGAGCCTCCCTTCTCGTTGATGGTCAGCTGAAACATCCCGCTTCGCCTTCCTTCTATGGGACACCTGGGGGGCGCGCAAGATCTTGGACGACGCTCGCGATATCTCCGCGACCTGGCGGATCAGTCGATGAAGCCGCTCAACAGGCCGATCTGACCCAGCTGTATCTCCCGCACCGTGCGCGACCCGGGAAAACTCGTGATGAAGCTGTTTCGCTCCGGTACGAAGACGCTCGAATCCGGAATGGCCGCGGGGGGCGCACCTCCGAAACCGGCGCTCAGCGACTCCAGCACCGGATCCTCGCCGTTGATACCAAACTCGACCTCCGGACAGGACCGGGTGACCTGAAAGATGAAGCAGTCGCCGAAGGTCCCACAATGAATCGAACACAATCCCGGACACTCCGTGCCCGCATCGCTGCAAGAACGCCCCGGCCCACATCCATCGCTGTCGAGGCACGGAAGGTCAGACACACTGTCGTTGTTCTGGCCCTCTTCATCCGACACCGGGACGACGACGATTCCGGAGTTCGGAGGTGACCCTGGCGACACGGTGCTGGTTTGCGCCAGCAGGCGCAGCGTATCGTCGATCGCCTGACTGTCGGGATCGCGAAAATCGAGGCCCAGATCCTCGACACACCGAAATCCCTCCGAAGCGCCGGAAGGATCACCAGTTGCCCACACGAAATCGAGGTCGCCCTCGAACCGAACGCTCGTCTCAAAGCCGGGCGCCGGGTCCGGATCCAAGGGCACTCGGTCCAGGACCTCGATGATCGTACCCTGGACCGATTCCGACGTGAGGACCGCCGCGTCGTCCCACGGAAAGACTTCGATACGCTGGAAATCGAAGCGGGTACATGCCTCCACGAAGTCGAGCGCCGGGGCCGAAGGCCCGCCGCCCTCGCCGCCCACGACGGCGCGATCGTGGACGATGAGGGGCTCTCCAAGGGCGATACGAATCTCGTTCGGCGTCACCTCGATCACCTCACCGGCCCGCTGGAGGACACCCAGGTCGGCGAACACGATCTCGAGCTCGGTGTCGTCTTCGGTTTCACAGGTGAAGAACAGGTTGACCCGGTCGCCGGGGCTCTCCTCGCTTCGAGAGACGATCATGCTTTCGGTGAAGTCGAAGCCTCGACCCGGATCCCGCAGGTCGAAGACGAAGCTATCGTTGGGGACCACGTCGGGGGTGAGAAGGGGCACATTGGCCAATTCGAACAAAGGCCCACGGAAGGTGGCGCGGAGGAACGAATTGAATGGCCGCGGCCCCACCCCCACCAGTTCCTCTTCCAAGCACTGGCTGGACGGCGCTCGCGGGTTGTCTTCGGGTTCGTCCGGGATACCTCCCATGCACATGAGGCCGGGTGGCTGGGGGGGCTCCTCCGCGGCCTGATTGGCACAAGAGACCAGCCCGCCGTCCACGATCTGTCCCACCGAGGTCTCCTCGCCGGACGGATTGCGCGCGAAGATCTCCCGGAGGGCGTTCAGGGGCTCCCGAACGATGACCGACGTGAACTCGCTCTCGTCGAGGTCGAACACAAAGAACGTCCGCTCGCGCTGGGTGACGATCTCCATGCGGTCCAGTGGTCCCGCCAAAAAGGCCGCGACGCCATCCTGGTGAACCAGCTGCACGACGCCAGAACCTGGAAGGTTGAGGGGATCCAACACCAACGATGTCCCGAACCCACCCCCAACCGCGAAGCGGGCTCGGGCGAAGGTGGCGGTGGCTGCAGGGGGCTCCCGCAGCGCCAAGCGTCCGGGCCCCAAGGGGCGGTCCACATCATCGAACGGACCGGTAAAGTTCTCTTGCGAGAGAAGACATTGGGACGGTCGACAGTCGTAGAACGTTGCTTCTCCGGCGTTGGCGCGCACCGCAATGAAGCCTTCACCGTCCAAAGAAGCCCCCGTGACCACCGGTCCAAACGTCGGAATACGACCCACCGAACGGAGGGCGAGCGGGGCTCCGAGACCGTCGACCTCGAGCTGGTCGAGGACTCCCGTCTCGTCCACAGGATCGACGCTGTCGTCCACCACGGTGGTGAACACACTGGTCACGATGAACTGACCTTCGCGAAGAGGAATGATCTCCCGCGGAGACGGAACCGTTTCGAATGTCTTCATCGCCTCCACACCGATCCCTCCCCGGTCCAGGGCGACGCCGAACGAGGTGAGAAGTTCCGGCTCCATCGCGACCTGCGCCGCGCTTTGGGTGACCACGTCCATCAACACCAGCTGGCCGGGCTGGTCCGGAAGGCCCTCCGGCTGAAGGGCCAAGAGGAGCCGGGTGCGGACTCCGGCGGTTACGGTGCTGCTGGCCGCCATGATGGGCGCCTCGTCTACGACTTGGAGTGCTACGGGTGTACTTCCAGTCAGGAGCGCGTTGGTCTCATTGGACCCAAATGCCAAGGATACCGTCGGCACCAAGCCACCTAGGTCCAAGGCGGTCGGGTCGTCGAAGCCGGCCCGATTGACCACGATGCTTCCGATGCGAGCGTAACCTCCATCGAACAGGTCGGTCGTGGTTTGGAACGGGAGCTCCGGCGCGTAGATGGCGTGGACCACCGATTCGCCGGGAGCCAGCCCAAACACACGGTCGCTGGACCGCCCGACCACCGCCGTCATGTCGGTGGGAAATCCGGGGGCCGTGATGGCCAATGGTTGAAGAACGAAGGAGGCCTCGAGGAAATCGAAGAGGTCCCGCGAATCGAGGTCGAGCAGTGGGTCCACCTCGAACTGAATCACCCGGACGCCGTCCGCTTCGCTGTCGGCCAAGAACAGATCCGATCGGCGGTCACTGCGCTCGACCAGAACCATACCGGATGGTCGATCCACATCGTTCGCGGCATCGTCGGCGTCGTCCGGACACCCCCACAGGGATGCGACGAGCCCGACCCAAAGGTTGGCCCGACGGATCTGGCCCGATCCCGCCATCACAGCGTGTCCTCCTCGGGGTCGGTGGTGGCATCGAACACCGAACCGAGCCGCGCCACCAGGCAGTGAACCGCGGGATTCGCATCGGTGACATCTACCACCGCGAGCGTCGAGTTCTCGAAGTTCGTAACGTAAAGCAGCCGCCGGAGGAAGGACGACCCATTCACTGTAAAGGATTGCTCATCGAAGAAGAGGCCGAAGGGACTGGCCAAGGTGAAGGTCGAGAGGCTTCCAGTTGGCGTATCCAGGGTGAATCGGCCCCGCAGCTCGTTCAGCACCAAGGGACGGTCGGTGCTTACATCCACGATATAGAGGCGGTCTCCGCGGACGTCGGGGATGTACAGCCAACGCTGACCCGGAGCCGAGAAAGGAGAAAGAACGGGCGGGCCCAACTCTTCCCCGACCTCCAGGAGCGATTCGATCTGGAGCCGGTCGTCGACGAACGACAGGACGATGATGGCGGAGTTGTCGCTGTCGATCTGCTCCGGGATCCGGACGGTGGCATAGATGCGATTCGGCAATCCGTCCGCGGCCGGAGCAAAGACCACGCCTTCGACGGAGCTCGCAGCCGAAAGGCCGGTCAGGTTCACGTTGGCGGTGGGGATCACCGTGGATGGGTCGAAATCCACGTCGTTGGTATCCAAGGGCCCTTCTTGTATGAAGGGGTTGCGGCGTGCCGCGGCCAAGTCGGTCGTGCTCAATGCGGCCAGCTGCGAGATCCCGGAGATCGGAAAGGTCGAACCCAAGAACAAGGTATCTTCCATCTCTGGAGCAAGTGAACCTGCGAATTCGATACCGGTTCCTCCTTGAAGACCCAAAACCCGCGCCACGACCGGCAAAGTGGGGTCGAGGGGCCCACCACTCAACCGAGCTTCGATTCGGCTCACCGGGACCATCGATACGCCGGCCCCCGACCCGGTCGGCGGCTCCAAGTGGGACACGGCAAGGAACTCGAGGCCCGTGGACGGGTCGAGAACCCGCGCTACTTCGAAGGGATCGTCTTCGCCCAACAGCAAGAGAAAACGCGAGGAGCAATCGATGCCGGGCTCCGGTGCTTCCCCTTCGAGCAGGCAGCTGATGAGACTCCCAGGACCTGGGATCGTGCCGAACTCCGCAAGCGCTCCTCCCGGGTTGAGATCGAAGAAAACGAGAAGTTGGTTGAATCGGGTCGGAAAGACCAATCGGCCATCGATCAAACGCATCCTTCCGCCGCTGGACGGAGTACGAATCGACATCAGAAATGCGGCCGTAAGGTCCAAGGGCTCGGGTGTCTCGAACGACGACTGGATGGTGGGCTCGACGATCTGCTGGCGACACGCGCCGGCCCCGATCACCGCGGTGCCGTCTTCGTTCAAGCGAAGATCGAGCTCCGGATCCGAAATGAGGCTGCCGTCCACGAAGTTGGTCGTCGTCCCCACGGTTCGAGCCAGAACCAGGCGGTCGTAGGCATTGATGGTTCCCGACGTGAATGCCTGATTGTGATTCGTGGAAGAGACGAAGAGGAAGCTCCCCGACGGATCGGTGAGGCCTTCGATCCCCAGCGGAAAGACGAGTTGTCCGGGGCCCCGCGCTTCCGGAGGGATGCCGAGGACTTCGTCGGCACAGCCGCTCAACGAGCCGACCGCCCCCATGAGTAGTCCAAGTTTTGTGAGGTTCACAGACTGCTTTCCCGTTGCTCCATTATGGCGGCTCGCGCCGCACTCAGCCGAGCTGACGGGACTTGTGCCGGCGGGCACGCGACAAAGTCCAGACCCACTCGATGCGCAAAGTGAATTGCAGAAGGGTCATCCCCGTGAACGCCGGACAATCCCATCATCAGGCTTCCCCGGCTCTTCCTGGCGCTGTCCACGGCAGACCGAATGAGGGCCCCAACCCCCTCCACGTCGAACACCTCGAACGGGTCGGCGTCCACGAGGCCGAGCTCGCAGTAGCGGCGGAGAAAGCTCCGTGTATCCTGCTTGGACATCCCAAAGACGGTTTGCGTGAGTTCGAATGCGCCGAAGATGAGGAAGTCGGCGGTCTCGGCCAGCCGCTCGGCCATGATCGCTGCACGAGGGAGATCCACTGAAGCGCCCACGCGATAGTCGATCTGAATGCCGACCGACTCCAGAACGCGGTTGGCGGACTTGGTCACCCGTTCCCGAAGCCAGGCGAATTCGGCCGGCGTGGAGACCCTCGGAAACATCAGCTCCGGACGCACTTCGATTCCGCGTCCTCGAACCTCGGCCGCCGCATGCATGACCGCCCTCGTTTGCGCCTCGTAGAGGCCCGTCATGACGACACCGAACCGCGCCCCCCGGAGACCGAGCTCGGGATTCTCATGACGGAGGCCCGCCGCCTTCTCACGGATGGCCGCTTCGCTCCGACCCAGTGCTTCGGCAACCTTCCGGAGCGCTTCGTCCTGCGGGGGAACCACGGCGCGCTCGGGCGGATCCAGCAATGCCACGACCACCGGGATGTGCCCGCCGGCTTCGAAGAGTTCGATGAGCGCGGTCCGGTGAAGGACCTCGATCCGGTTGAGGGCGACCTGGCGGGCGGCTTCCCCGTCGGCCAGGACGAAGTCCCGCAAGGCCGTCAAGGCTTCGTCGGAGCGCTGAAAGAGATGGTCCGTCTTGAAGAGGCCGACTCCCTCGGCGCCTTGCCGAAGCCCGACCCGCGCCTCGTCGCAAGACTCGGCGGCAACGCGGATGCGCAGTTTTCGATGTGTGTCCGCCCATCGCAGGACCTGTTGGTAGGCCCGCGAGGTCGCCCGATGCCCGGTCTGGACCTGCCCGACGTGAATCGTACCCGAGGTCCCGTCCAAGCTGATGATGCTCTCGGACCCGAGCACCTGATCACCGGCCCTCAACACACCGGCTGTCTCATCGACCTGGATTCCCCGGCAGTCCACGACGCATGGCTTGGAGAGACCTCGCGCTACCACCGCTGCGTGGCAGGTGAGGCCGCCTCGAGCAGTCAGGATACCTTGCACGAGCTGCATCGCGCGGACGTCCTCGGCTTCCGTTTCGTTCTTGACCAGAATCAGCTTCTCGGAGCTCCGCCGCATGACCTCCTCCACCGAGAAAGCCAGCTTCCCCGAGGCCGCACCCGGAGAGGCTGGCAGGCCACGAACCAATGCCTCGGATGAGGACTCGCCTCCGAACATGAGCTCACGAAGTGGTTCGAGCTCGGCCGGCGACACGCGGAGAAGAGCCTCTTGTTCGGTGATCGTCGACTCCGCCACCAGGTCCACCGCAACGGTCAAGGCGGCCTGCGCCGTTCTCTGCCCCGGCTTCGCCTCGAGCAGAAAAAGCTTTCCGCTTTCCACCGTGAAGCTGATGTCCACCATGTCTCGATGATGCCGCTCCAAGACGTCAGCCCACCGAGCGAGCTCCGCGAACGCATCAGGCAAGATGGCTTGCAGGGACGAACTGGTGCCTTGGAGGGGGGCCGGGGTTCGATGACCGGCCACCACGTCCTCTCCTTGCGCCTGCCGGAGAAACTCACCGAAGAAACGCTTCTCTCCGGATTCGGGGTCCCGTGTGAATGCAAGTCCACTGCCCGAGTTCGGATCGCGGTTTCCAAACACCAAGGTTTGCACCACGACCGCCGGATACGAGTCATTCCTCCGCCGTGACCCATCGGGTGCGCTCGGTCGAGGCTCCGCCTGAAAAGCGAAGAGGACTGCTCGTTCCAGCTGCGCGTACGGATCTTCGAACCACGGCTGGGCTTCGGGATGTTGGCCGAGCTCGTCGCGAAGCCGGTCGATCCAGCCTTCGATTTCTTCGGCGCGCGGGATCGGCTCGAGCCGGTCCGGTTCCTGCGCGGCGAGGACTTCTCGAAGCCCGAGAAGGACCCGCAGATGGGCATCCCGTCCGAAACCGCTCTCCTCGGCTGGCCAAGCTGCTGCCACCTCGTCGGTGATTCCAACGATCACCCCGGGACCCATGGGCCCCGGCATGTCCGTCGGTCCGGATGCACGCACCGACAGGAGCAAAGGCGCCTCGACCCCTCCGAAGGCTCGGTTCATCTCGGTCTCGAGCCAACCGACGCCTTCCCGGAGCGCACCACTCAGGCCTTCGGGCGCCCGCTGACCGCACTCGAAATAGGCTCGAGCCAGCTCGGCGCCCAAGACGAATCCAGGCGGTACCGGCGCTTGGAGTCGGCACAGCTCAGATAGAAAAAACCCGAAGCCTCCGACCGACGTGCCGTCATGGGCGCTCGCCTCGGCCTGGCCCGGTCGGAAACGAAAAACGCGTGCCACAGCGGAATTCTCGAACGGTGGCCGCTAACACGCGTGGCTGCCGGAAGCAACGGAGCGTGCAGACCCGAATGGACCTGTGCCCGGCGGTGGTTATGCTTGCTCCATGCGTAATCCGGGTGTGGCCGCCGTGCTCTCGTTCGTGGTGCCGGGGCTGGGTCAGGTCTATAACGGGAATTTCCTTTGGGCGCTCTTTTGGCTCATCATCACGCCGGGTTTTTGGCTCGGCTCGGGCGGCACTTTGGGATGGGTCTGTCACTTCGCCAGCGCGTATTTCGCCCACCGAGCCGCAGCCGATGAACCCTATCGCCTCCCGGCCCGCTTCGACCACCGCTGATCCACGAGGTCCGAATGCAGCTCCGGGGAAGCGGTTTCCAGCGGAGCCGGTTACACTCCCCCCATGCAGTTTCTCAAGCGCACCCCGATTGAGCGCATCATCCGTCGTCTGGAGCGACACCCTGCCGCGGTGGTGACGCTCGCCTCCCTGGGCATGCGGATGGGCAAAGACGTACGACGCATGAAGGCCGGCGACATCGACGTCGTCGAGTTCCGCCGGCGAGGCTTCACCCATGTGGGGTCCATCAGTGGCGGCATGGCCGGGGCAGCGATGGGTGCGGCCGCCGGCACCGCGGTGGCGCCGGGCATCGGAACCATCCTGGGCGCGTTCACGGGCTCCGTGGTGGGAGACAATGTCGGCACGCGGCTCGGTCGCGCCGCCATCGAGCACGCAGAAGTGCAGGTCGGTCGGACCCGAAGCGCTTCAATGGAAGAAGACGGTGATTCGGTCGAAAGCCCGGAGCCCGAGCCGGACCGTCCCACCCGGAGGCACATTTGAGTGCCCCGCCCCGGCTTCCGGACTGGGACCGGGCCATCGACCGCTTGAAAAGCCCCTTGGCCATCGCGGCAGCGGTGCGATTTGGCGTGTTGGTCGGGCAGGAGGCCAGCAAGCTGCGTCGCAAGGAAATCAGCCTCCCTCAGTTTCGGATAAGAGTCAGCCAGCACATCGGAGGCCTCACCGGAACCGCCGCTGGCGCCGCTGCCGGTGCCTGGGCCGGGAGTTTCGTTCCGGGAGTGGGCACCCTGTTGGGCGCATTCGGTGGTGCATTGGCGGGAGAGCTGGCCGGCGAGAGCATGACGCGCTGGAGCGTGGGGAAGCTGGGGGAAGGCCTTCTGCCCACGGACCCGCCACAAGGCACTCCTGATCATGAAGCTGGGTCCTCCCGTGCCGGCGACGCGGTGGGTGCCAGCTCCCCCGAACCCGAACCAGCGCCCGACCAAGGCGAAAGGCTCTAAGAGAGGGTAGGTTCGTCCACGGGCTCTTCCGCTTCCACTTCCACCGAGGCGTTGCCGGTCGAACCCGTGACCTGAAACAAGCCATCGCGGACGGGCCGAGGATAGAGGCGTTCCAAGGCGTCCAGTGCGGTCATGGCATCCCGTCGGGTCGAAAATTCCGAGGGCACCTCGAGGCGTATCGAGACCAGAAGATCGCCAGGCGGCGAACCTCGAGTGGACGCAACACCGTGCCCCGCCACCCGGATCTTCGCATCGAGAGGAGCACAAGCCGGAAGGTCCAACAGAATGCGTCCAGAAGGCGTGGGGATCGTGATCTGGCCCCCGCAGATGTACTCTTTCAGGGTCACTGGAAGGGTCAAAAGTACATCGGAGCCCTTGCGGGTGAAGATCGGATGAGGCGCGACGTGTACATCCACCAGCAGATCTCCGGGCGGTCGACCCGGCTCTCCTGCATGGGGCACGCGCAGCAGTTGGCCCTTGGTGACGCCAGGTGGAATCCGAACGGTGACCGGACCGGATGAACCTCTCCGGCGATGCACCAAAATCCGGCGCTCCGTCCCGTTCACCGCTTCGACGAAAGGCAACACCAAGCGGGTTCGGACCTCCGCGCCCGGGCCGATGTGTTCGATACGAGCCGGGTCGAATCCGGCTTCGACCGCGGCGACGCCGAGTTGGTCGTACATCGAGCGTTTCTTGGGATCGGAAAGCACATCGTACGCGGCTGTGACCGCGTGAAAACGAGCGTGCAGGTCCGGGTCGTTCGGCGTGAGGTCCGGATGGTATCTCCGGACCAGCTTCCTGTAGGACGCCCGCAGTTCGGCGGGGGTCGAAGAAGGAGTGCACTGAAGGAGCTGATAAAGGTCTTCAGATTGCACGTTTGACGGTGTAACTCAAAATTCCTGCACTTGTGGAGGGGAGATCGACGTGAACGTGTCGGCCGGTTCCACGGCCCGTGCGGTCTTTCTCGATTTGGAGCAAGAGTCCTCTTCTCGTGTCCTTCGTCACTCTCTGCTGGACTCGGACACGCAAAGCAGCGCCCGAGAACGTGGACGTTTCAGCCAACACCATCAAGGTCGCAACCCGTGCGCCTTCGGTGGCGGCCTGAATGCGTCGCCAGCGCGATGGCGTGAGCCAACGATCCAACCCGCTCGAGACGACCCCGGCGAACAGACCGGACTCCACGAGCTGTTCCAGGGCAAACACGCTGCGCTCGCCCACGTGGCGCACCATCAGCAGGCGCTGAAGCTGAACGCCCAGCTGGGCCAAAGCCGGTGGATAGACTTGCCCGGAACCATCCACCCACGCCACGGGATGCCCCAGTGCCGTCCGAGCGGCCAAAAATCGACTGACCCAGGTGATTCGACCGGAGCCCGGCTTCCCGGTGACCAGTGTGATCCCTCCCTTGGGAACGCCTCCGACGATGTCATCCCACGACTCCCAGCCACTGGGCAGGTGTTCGAGCTGCCCGAGGAAAGGAGCCTGTGACCTCAGCGCCTCCCTCATCCTTTCCAGTTGGGCCCGATCCATAAGGACTTGTCGTACTGAACGTGTGTGGAGATGGCAATCCAGGCCGCGCTATCCCTTCTCTCGGGAAACGATCCGCAGTTCTTGCCCGATCTGAAGCACCTGTTCGGGTCGCAAGCCGTTCCAGCGACACAGTTGGTCGATGGTGATTCCGTATCGATGGGCGATGGACCAATAGGACTCTCCAGAACGGACCCGATGCACGCCCGGTTTCGAGGGCGCAGACGGCCCCGTGGAAGCCGAACCCTTCGGTAATCGCAGCTTCTGACCGGGTTGGAGCACGTCCCCGAGGGCCAATCCGTTGATCTCCAGCAACGCCTCGACCGTGGTTCCGTGGCTTTGAGCCACCGACCAAAAGGACTCTCCCGCGCGAACGGTGTGGTTGGTGCTCGCGTGTTTCGGTCGGGCAGCCTCGGACGTTCGCTTCGCGACCGAGGTCTTCGTTTGGGAAGATTCCGCTCGAGCGATGGCGCGACGCCCACCTTGGTAGACTCGGAGCCGTTTCCCCACGGACAAGATGCCACTTCGCCGAAGGCCATTCCACTGGCAAAGATCCCCGATCGAAACCCGAAAGCGTTGAGCGATCTTCCAAAGTGAATCACCACTTCGAACCTGGTACCGGATGAGCCGAACGCCCTGAGGTCCGTAGACTGCGGGTCGGAACGCGAGCTCCGGTGGTGCTTCCGCCGGAACGTCCTCCGCGTGGTGCTTTGGAACCGGAATGAGCAGCTCTTCGAAGTCTCCGAGCTGGTCCGGCGCGATGTCGTTGAAGGCAAGGATGGCCTCCGGGGTGGTGCGAAACGTTCGGGCCAGCCGAGACAAACGTTCGGGCCGGGTCATACGGTGATACCGGTAGACGTAGCTCTCCCGTCGAGGCGCGGCATCGAGGGCTTCGGCACAGGTTGCGGTCACCGCCGTCGGCACCCGGACTTCGAACCGCTCATCCGGTGGTGTCACGTAGGCTCGAAGACCCGGATTCAGCAGGCGCAGCTCATCTTCCGCGATCTCGGCTGGACATGCCGCCTCGAAGGTTTCGAGATGGACGGTGGTGGTGGTGGTGATGGTACGGTACGTCAACTCCGGTAGATATCGGACGTCATCGAAGCCCAACGCGGCCGCGTTCTTGGCCACCTTGGCCGCAGCCAGGATCTTCGGCACATACTGGCGGGTTTCGCGGCGCAGACGCCGGGACAGCCGCCAAAAGTCGTCGGTCCCCGTCCGACGGATCGCCCAGTTCACTTTTCCTTCACCCGCGTTGTACGCGGCCATCGCCAGGTACCAGTCGCCATAGCGCTCATGGAGGTCCTTGAGGTGCCGCGCCGCCGCATCCGTCGACTTCTCGAAGTCGCGGCGCTCGTCGATCCAGAAATCGATTCGCAGTCCGTATCGGCTTCCGGTGGACCGGACGAACTGCCAAGGACCCGATGCATGAGCCCACGAATAGGCAGACGTCGAGAACCCGCTCTCCACCATGGAGAGAAACACGAGGTCCTTGGGCAAGTCGTATTGCTCCAGGATGCGCCAGAAAATCGGGACGTATCGCGTGCTTCTCGAGAGCCATTTTGCGAAGACATCCCGCCCGCGACCGGAAAGATATTCTTCCCAGAACTCCACCTGATCGTGCTGCTTGATCGGAATGTCGTAGGTTATGGCTCCGGTGGACGTGAGGACCGGCGCAACGCTGGAATCGGTCTCGTCCGCCGGACGCTCGTCATCCATCGGAAGGTCCATGACGAACTCCGCGTCGGTGGAAGTCTCTACGTCCAGAATATCCCACACCCCATCATCATCGGTCGCGCTCCCAGGTCCGGTCGGAACGGAGTCCGCATCGATCGACGTCGTCGACGTGGTGGCGAGTCGGCCTGGAGCCTCCGTTCCACGACCAGAGGACCCGGCACACGCTCCACACCAGACCGCAAGGCCCATGGCGGCCAGCCTTTGCCTCAACGCCGGCTCTCCTGCTCCCCGAGGGGCGGCACGCGCCTCTTCCAACCATCGACGCGGTTCGCACGTCGGATGTCGATGCCGTGTCCGGGACCGACGACGGCAGCCCGGTACGTTGCCCACTCGAAACGGTCCGAATGCTTGGGCACATGGCAGACCCCCGTACACGACTCCGGGTCATCGGCGCGGTCTATCGCGGCTCCCATCTGGACGTGGCGACTACCCGGTCCGTGGCATGATTCGCAACCGACGTTTCGAAATCCGCCTAGCTCGGAGAAGCGGCACCAGCCTCCGGGCTCCCGAAATCCAACCGTGTGACAACCGACGCATGTGAGATCGAAAGTCTTCCCATGTCGCTCTAGCGTTGCCCACGCTTCAGCATGCGCGGTGCGGAGCCAAAACTTGGACGCTTCCGGATGACACCCGAGACACCCGTCATTGCCCACATAGTGAGCTCGGTCTTCGCCGGAGACTTCGCAGACCTCTGCGGCGACGGCACCGATGTTCAGTCGCGCCAATTGCTGGTCGTAGCGGTTCATCCAGGCACGAACCAGCGGGTCCTCCGGCTGGTTGGCGCCGATGGCGATGCGATCGATTTCGACGGACGGACGGAAGGGCTCAGACCCGTCGTTCGAGCCGGTCGATGCCGCCGTAGCCCGACGTTCGAGGTCGTCCAGCCGCTGCTTTCGAGCCTCCAAAACCTCCTC
Organism: Myxococcota bacterium; assembly: GCA_050331295.1. Taxonomy (GTDB): domain Bacteria; phylum Myxococcota; class Kuafuiibacteriia; order Kuafuiibacteriales; family Kuafuiibacteriaceae; genus Kuafuiihalomonas. The sequence goes on from JBHJGZ010000006.1 coordinate 398,629, forward strand.
CGGGGCGCCCGACCTCCGGAGGCCTTCCCATTCCGCTCGAAGCGCCTCGCGCTTTCGGTCCAGTCTCCCCGCTCGGTCGGCGTCCAGGAGACGGAGCGGATCCGCGCCCGGTCCACCTGGTTCCAGTCCAGCTGGTTCGAGCCGAAAAACCAGTTGGCCGAGATAGCGACCTTCGGTCCCGGCTTCCACCAAGATGCTGCGGCCAACCCGAGTGGGAGGTTCGAGTGGCTCGTCCAGTTCGCTCCCCGGACCATAGATGATGACGTCGATGTCGGGCACCACGTCGGCCAGGATTTCCGCCGCCGACCGCCCCATTTGCCCCAGGACGATGACGACCTCGGCACCATCCTGCCGAAGGACGCGCACCTCGTTGGCCACCGCCGGCCCGTGCTCCAGCACCGTCACGGAGTCGGTTGCGGTCACGGTCTCCGGAAGAACCGCCCCCGTCAGCCCGAACCGGATCCCCCCGACCTTGCGCATGAAGCTCTGCGCAACGACCGGAGCCCGGACTTCGTTCAAGGGTCGGACGTTGGCCGAAACCCAAGGCATCGCAGCCTTCTCTTGAAGGGAGCGGAGGACGGGAGACCTCGATGCCTCGACCCGGGCAAAGTTCAGAGCGATGACGCCCATGTGACGGTATGCCCGAGCGAGAAGCTCTGCCTTCAGGCGATGCTGGTCCTCCTCGGCGTCCGGCCACGACTCGGAAGGAAAAAGAAGGTTGCCACCGTCGAGCAGCGCAGCGCATGGCGTCGCCTTCACGACGGATGCGATCTTGGCAAGGCCCCCCATCGGCTCGCTCCGACAACCGCAGGGCTCTACCTGTCCGCGTACCTCGGTGGTAAAAAAGAGCGTCGCACTCCGCACCGGGCGCGGGCTCTTGGCCGGAGCGGCGAGCGGAGCCTCGCGACACGCGAACCCGATCAAACCGAGGAAAATGACAGCAAGTTGTCTTTGCACCGGATCAAGCTCGAGCGACCGTCGCGCTCAGCGGTGCAGTGCCGCAGGCGGGGAAGAAAAGCCAGAATCCCCTGCTCCGCTGTCGACAACGACACGGAAAACCTCCGAGCTTTCCTTGAAGACCACCCGGTCTCGGCCCCCTCGTTTCGCCCGATACATCGCTTCGTCGGCGCTCCCAACCAGCTGCTGCCACGAGCAGCGGCTCGTCTCCCCGAGCGCCGCACCCACGCTCACCGTCACGTCGATGCGATGGCCCTCGAACTCGACGGCGAGCCCTCGCACCGCTTTCCATACGCGTTTCGCCACGGACCAAACCGCCGCTGTCGACGCCCCGGGTATGACCACGCCGAACTCTTCACCGCCGTACCGGCCCACAGAGTCGGTTGCCCGCACCGTATCGCCGATGCGGCAGCCGACCTGCCGCAGGACTTCGTCCCCGGCCAAGTGTCCGTAGCTGTCATTGATCCGCTTGAATCGGTCGATATCCACCATCAGAAAGCCGACCTGGTCGGGGCCCCCCAAGACGCTACCGCCCAGGCGGTGCTGCAGATGATGCTGTAGGGCCCGCCGATTGAGGAGGTGGGTGAGACCGTCTCTATCGGCCAGGTCGCGGAGCTTGCGCTCCGACTCCGACATTCGCGCGTGGAATCGGAGAAGGCGAGACGCCACCTGCAATCGCGCTTTCAGCTCGATCGGGTCGAAGGGCTTGTTGAGGAAATCGTCGGCTCCTGCTTCGAACGCCTCGAGAAAGCTCGCGCGATTTTCGCTTCCGGTGAGTACGATGATGTACGTATAGGCATCGTCCTCCGCCTCTCGGATCATCCGGCAGATATCTGCGCCTTGGATCCCGGGCAGATGCCAGTCCAGGAGCACCAGCCGATGGCATTCCGTTTCGAGCTGGGCCCAGGCCGTCTCGCCCGAGTCCGCCGAAGCGACCCAGTAACCTTCGCGCTCGAGGTGCCGAGCCAGGGCCACCCGGCTCGTCCGGTCGTCTTCAACCACCAGGATCCGAGGTCGATCCTCATCTCGTCGCGCCGCGACTGCCACGCCTTCAAGGCATCGACGGTCTGTTTCGAGACTGAACAAATTTGTCCAATTTCAGGGCGGATCTGACTCGCCAGGCGACGATGAAGCTGAGAACGTGCGGCGAATGGCGTCGGATCTCGCACCGGGCTTTCTCGTGGCGACCCCCAATCTCGTGGACCCAAATTTCGCACGAGCGGTCGTTCTCCTGGTCGATCACCGAGAAGAAGGTTCTTTGGGTTTCATCGTGAACCGGCCGGCCGACATCGATTTTTCCAACGTGGTGGACGAGCTGGATCTTCCGGGGCGGCCGGAAACGGCTCCGGCCGTTCCGGTGATGGTGGGCGGGCCGGTCTCACCTCACACCGGCTGGATCGTCTATGAACAAGACCACGCCCTGGTAGCCAGCCTCGATGACGGCACCATCGAAGTGACACCATCCCTCCGGGTGAGCGCTTCTCGGGAGCGCCTGGACGAGCTTGCCCGCACCCCGATGGCTCGGTCTCACATGCTCGTTTTGGGTTACGCGGGATGGGGTGCTGGCCAGCTCGACGAGGAAATCCGACAAGGTGCCTGGGTTCCGGTGTCTCTGGATGAGCAAGTCATTTTTCGGACACCGGTCGAAGAGAGATGGCAGGCGGCGTTGACGCAGGCCGGCATCGACCCTCGCCAGCTGGTCGGCTCCGCATTCGGCGGACCACCCAATTGAGGCATCGCGAGCCGACCCGACGTCACCGGCGTGGATGTGGCCTGCGCCCTCCCGCACTATCTCAGGCGGCGCCAGAGGCTCGTATAGGAGATACCGAGGGCTCCCGACGCGTCCTTCAGACTGTCCTGGTCCCTGATCACGGCTTGGATGTGGGCGCGTTCGAAACGGGCCCGAGCCTCCTTCAACGGCTCAACTTCCTCGACCGACGTCGGAAGGGGCGGTCCGCAGGGAGGTCCATCCGGGGGCTGAAAGTCCAGTTGCCGACCATGGAAGAGCTGAAAGCGAGCACGGCGCAGACTTTGAGCGATCTGGTCGTGCTGTCGGCGACAGGCCCGGATCTCCCGCACCTCGAGGGCGGTGAGCAGCCACCGGAGCAGCTCCTCGGGGGTATGGCCGGCCGCGAGCCACGTGATGTGGTCGCGCCCGAGGATCTGTCGGGCCGCTTCGTCGTCGGTATCCTCCGTGCCGGTGCCCACCAAGACGGTCGGCACGCGGGATGGCAGCTGGGCGTCCGACCACCTCAAGATCTCGCTCAGGAACGGCCCGGCCGCGGAAACCTGGATGGCGAGCCCGTCCACGGTCCGGGGGCCATTTTCACCCATCAGCTCTAGACCCGACGCGAACCGCTGCACGCGTAGGTCCATGCGCCCTTCTCGACCCCGTTCTTCCAGGACGTCACCCAGGTCGCTTCGGTCGAGCACCGCAACCTCCGCCACCTTCATCAACGGCTTCTTCATTCCGACTCTTTGCGCTGGCGGCGCGACAACGTCGCCGGCGAAACACCGAGCACTTGAGCCGCTTCGCGGGAACTGCTGCAGAGGTACTGCACCCGTTCGATATAGGCGGTCTCGAAGGCGTCGCTCGCGGTCTCCAGATCATACACCGAAAGTGGCCCCACCGGAAGCGGTGGCGGCTGAAAGGTGTCCAAATCATCGGAAAGGCTCTCGGGAGGCTCTCCGAGGAGCTGCAACTCACGTTGCGAAAGGCGCTTGGACTCGCAACGATGGTCGAGTTCGAGCAGGAGCAAGCCCCGGAAATCAAACCCTCGGGTGAGGGCTGCGGCCCAGTCGTCTTGCTCCAGCGCGGTCAGCACGTCCATCACGCCCTGGGCCCGGAGCGCGGCCGAGTTGCTCTCGAAGCCTTCCGGATCAAAGACCAACACCCCGACCACCAAGTTCTCTCGAGACAATGTCTCCAGCATCTCCGGGGCCGACCGAGCGTGTGTCACGACCACCGACAGTCGATGGCGACGCGCGGCGGATGCGACGTCTTGCAGCGTGGCGTGTTCATGCAGGCCCTGCGCTCCGAGAATGCGCGCGATCAGGCCTTGCACTTCGGCCGCATCATACAGCTCGATGTGCGGCTCGGTTGCGATCCCGTGGGCCATCAAGATGGTCGAGACCTGGGGTGAGACGAGGCCATCGGACACGGCAACGGGATCATACCCGACCTCACCTGTGAATGCAGTCATCGTTGTGCTTCAGGGAGCCCGAATCCCGTGGCCCGCCCTTCCCGGCGATCGCGTGACCAGCATGTGTGACGACTCGGTGGGGCTCCGGTTTTGGATGTAACGTTGGATGCCCTCCGCAATGCCCTTGCTCAAGGCCTCCCGATAGGCGCCGGTCCCGAGCAGGCGCCCCTCTTCCGGGTGCGTGAGGAACCCACCCTCGACGAGCACGGCAGGCATGCGGACGCCCAAAAGGACGTAGAACAGGGCGCTCTTCACCCCGAGGTCCGGCACGTCCGCCCATCGACGCGATATGTTACGCACCATCGCCGCCTGGATCTGGAGCCCCAAGCTGCGCGACCGACGGGTCGCGCCCCGCATGGCCGCGTCTGCCAAGATGAGACCGAGGTCACGACGTTCCTCCGGGCGCCGAGTGGAAAACAGCTGATCGAGCAAGGCCTCGCGCCGACGAAGTCGGGTGGAATACAGGGGAGCATCGACGGACAGCACATAGGTTTCGATGCCCCGAACGCGAGGAAGTACGTGTCCGTTCGCATGAATGGACACGAAAAGGGTCGCATCGGAGCGATTCGCGAACGTGACGCGGTCGGCCAGGGACAAGGCGTCATCCCCTCGACGGCTGAGCAAAACGCGAACGTGCCCCTCGAGAAGTGCTGCCACCCGACGTGCCACGTCCAGATTGACGTCCTTTTCCAGAATTCCTCCCGGACCTTCGGCCCCGAGCTCATCACCTCCATGCCCGGGGTCCAAAACGATACTGAGAGGAGGGTCATCGGTCGCCGAGGCCTTCGGAACATCGAGAGCCAGCACCGAAAGCTCTCCTGCGGAGATCGGAACCAACGCACCTCGAGCGACAACGGACGACGCTCGGTGCTCTGCCGGTCTCGGCGTGGATGAAGGTGGTCCCGCTGGTCGGCTGGACAGGTGCTCTCCTCGGCCGGTCGACGAATCGGACGTGGGACATCCGAGAGCCGGCACGGGGGCCCCTCCCTCCCGCCTCAGAACGGTCAACTCCAGTTCGGCCCGACGGTGGTCCTCTTCCTCACCCGACCAACAAGCCAGGCGCGACCAGGCCGCGACTTCCGCTCGCCGGGCCTGCAGCCGCTCATCCCGATGTGCGTGAAACACCGCCCCTTGCCAGAGCCGCACCACCCGAAGGAGGTCGGACCGGCGAACCTGCACGCCCTGCGCCCGGTCGAGTGCGCTTTCTGCAGCCTTCGCCGCCTGGACCGAAGGGGACTCTCCCAGTGATGGGTTCGACCAAAGCATAATCGGAAGCACCCACGCACATCGCACCGCCGCAGACTCCCGGTCCCGGCCAGACCCGGTCAAAGGCTTTCTGCTGCCTCGGACCCGGGCCGGCTGGTCCGGTCGGGCGGCCGACGACGAAATTTCGACCGAAGCCCTAGCCGGGGGCATCGGTCTCGGCCTCGAGCCAGCTCTTCAGTTCCGCGACCAGGTCCAGGGCTCCACGGGGCGACAGCTCGTCCACGTCCAGCGACCGCAGACGGTCCAAGACCACGGTGCTCCGGTCCTCGGGCGGGGCGAAGAGGTCGAGCTGCGGTCCTCCCGCTCCCAGCCTTTCACCCCGTTCGAGGCTGGTGAGGAGCTCCCGCGCCCTTGCCACCACGGCGGATGGCAACCCCGCCAGACGCGCGACCTGCACACCATAACTTCGATTGGCGCCTCCTTCGGCCAGCTTCCGAAGGAAGACGATCCGGTCGCGGACTTCACGCACCATGATGTGTCGGTTACCGGCCCGTTCGTGGGTCCGTCCGATCTCGGTCAGCTCGTGATAGTGGGTGGCGAATAGCGTCAAGGCATGAACGCGGTCATGAAGGTCTTCGGCCACCGCCCATGCGATGGCCAGTCCATCGAACGTACTGGTTCCGCGGCCGATCTCGTCGAGGAGAACCAAGGATCGGGAGGTGGCGGAACGCAGTATCTTGGCGGTTTCGCTCATCTCCACCATGAACGTGGACCGACCTTTGGAGAGTTCGTCCCCCGCCCCCACCCGCGTGAAGATTCGGTCGAGCCGGCCGATCACGGCACGGTCCGCCGGTACGAAGCTCCCCATGTGGCTCAAGATCGCGATCAATGCGGTCTGCCTCATCACGGTACTCTTCCCGGCCATGTTGGGCCCGGTGATGATCAGCAGGCGCTCGGCATCGTCCAGGACGAGATCGTTGGGAACGAAGCGTTCCTGAAGCACATCGGCCCGTTGTTCCAACACCGGATGCCGACCTTGCTCGATGAGCAGTACCGGGTCGGAGACGAGCTCGGGTCGTTGCCACGACCGTCGTTCGGCCAGGGTTGCAAAGCAGCTCAAGACGTCGACTTCCGCCATGATACTCGCCAGCTCCCGGAGCCTTCGAACCTGCCCCGACACCTCTTGCACCAGCCCCGTGAACAGCATCGCGCTTCGACGCTGCCTTTCTTCTTCCGCCGTCGCGACCTGCTGCTCGAGAGACTTGAGTTCTGCCGTGAAGAAGCGCTCGGTGTTGACGGTGGTCTGCTTCCGGATGAAGCGATCCGGAACCAGATGCAAGTTTGATTTCGTAACTTCGATGTAATAGCCGAAGACCTTGTTGTATCGAACCTTCAGCGACGGGATCTTGGTTTCGCTGCGCTCCTCTGTCTCGAGTCGCGCGATCAACTGTTTGCTGTCGAACGAGAGAGCGTGGAGCCGATCGAGCTCCGTATCGTAACCAGCAACAAAGACACCCGGATCGGTCGGATCCCGCGGAGGTTTCGGGTCGAGGGCGGTGTCCAAGCGATTCGCAATGTCGCCGCATCGGTCCGCATGCGCCAGTTCCGCCAGGCGACCCTCCGAACCCAGCTCGGTGTGAGCCACAGCCTCGAGCGCCTGCAGGATGGCCGGAACCTGAAGAAGGCCAGCCGCCAGGGCGCGCAGGTCTGGCGGCAGGGCGCGCCCCATGGCGAGGCGGCCCACCAAGCGCTCGAGGTCGGGAAGCTGCTGGAGCGCGGATCGAATGGCGTCCAGCCGAGACGGCTGGTTCACCAGCGATTCTACCGCCCCGGACCGTCGGCGGATGGCCGAGATATCCGAAAGTGGCGCGCCCAACCACTGAGCGAGAAGTCTGGCACCGGGTCCAGAGCGGGTTTCGTCGATGCACGCGAAGAAGGAACATCCGCCGTCTCCGTGGGCGGCGAAGAGCTCGAGATGGTCTCGAGTTTGGGTATCGAGGACGAGACCCGCGCCCGCGGCGTACGGTACGAGGGCGGAGACGTGTCCGAGGGTTGCGGTTCCGGTCAGGTCTTGAGCCGAAGCGATGAGCTGCGTTCGCTTCACGTAGCCCAAGGCCAATCCGGCCGCCTTCAGGGCTTCTTGGGAAATCAATGCCTTCAGGCCCTCGAACTCATCTCGCCCGAGGTGGGTTTCCAAGAGGGACTCCGCCTCGACCTGCTCGCGAGGGGATTGCGGACTCGTGGGACCGTGGGTCCAGGTCCATCGCGCCCCCTCCACCACCAAGACTTCCGCCACCTCGAGACGCGAGAGCTCTTCCTCCAGATCCTCCACCGAGTCGATGTCGGTGGCGCGGAAGCTCCCGGTCGAAGCTTCCAGAATGGAGACCCCAAAGCCGGACCGACCCTCCACCACTGCGGCCAAGTGTCGGAAGCTTCGAGGAGCCGCGAGGGGGTCCACGTAGGTTCCGGGCGTGAGGATTCGCGTGACCTCGCGGCGCACCAGTCCCTTCGCGGACCTCGGGTCCTCCACCTGGTCCACCAGGACCACCCGGCGTCCCTGCGCGACGAGTCGACTGAGGTAGCCGTCGATGGCGTGCTGAGGAACGCCCGCCATCGGAACGTCCCGCTCCTTGCTTCGAGCGGTCAGCGTGATGTCCAGAAGCTGCGCGCACGCTTCGGCATCTTCGAAGAAGGCCTCGAAAAAATCTCCCATCCGAAACAAGACGATCGCGTCTGGATGGGCGGCCTTGACCCCGAGATACTGCCGCATCATCGGCGTTTCACGGGCTCGGCTGGCCTTGGGCGCCTCGCTCATCAGGGCGTCGTCAAGCTTCCCGGGCCAAGTTGATGATCCATGAACCGTATCGGTCCGCGACTTCGACCCGAGCGGGTTCCGGCTCGTTCAAGATTTCGTGGTAGAAGCCGTCCAGGCGTTCCGAATCCGCCCGCGGCAAGCGGGACGCCAAGGCCTCGGCCTCTTCGGGCTTGGCGACGACATCGTCGCCCCCGAACAACAACAGGACCGGAAGATTCAACCTTGGCGCGTCCTCCTGAACATCCCGCATGGCGCGAAGCGTCTCGGTGAACCAACGTGCGTTGGCTTTCTTGTTGTTGAGCGGGTCTTCGTCATAGAGGCGCGCGATATCCGGGTCTCGACACACCTTGGCGCCGGTCAAGCCCGAGTCGAGACCCACCTTTGGGACGGCTTGGGACAGAGCAAGACTGGCCACTCGCTTCCACGCGGGGACATCCAACGCCAGTCCGAGAAACGGAGAAGAGAGGGCGAGGCCCCTGAAACCGTGCACGCCCCGATGAAGCAACCAATGCAGCGCGATGAGTCCGCCGAGCGAGTGACCGAACACGAAACGAGGCGCTGGACTTCCGTTCTCCCGCACGAAATCCAAGAGCGCCTGCGCGTCCAGATGATAGTCCTCGAACCTGCGGACATAGCCCCGGTCGCCTCGGCTCTTTCCGTGCCCCCGTAGGTCCACGGTGTTGACCGCGATACCCTTCGCGTTCCACTGAGCGGCGGTCCAGGCGTAGCGACCTGAATGCTCACCGTATCCGTGCAGAAGGAGCACTTCCGCTTGGGGGTCTGGGATCGCATACCGGTGGGCGTAGAGTCGGATGCCATCGCTCGCTACAAGCTCGCTCATTTCGGTCCTCATCGGGTAGAAGACGTCCACGGATGAGTCAAACGGTTGCCTGAGCGTGAGGACCGGGTCAGGTGGTGCACATGACGCCGCGAGAACGGACTCGATGGCTCGAAAAAGAGGCTCGGACATTGGGCTTTCAGAAGGTGGGCGTGGCCGCGGTGGGTGAGCCGGACGCACACGAGGCACGCCTTCGAGCTTGGCTCGCGCGAGGTCTGCACGGTCCTTTGGACTACATGGAGCGGACCGAGCAGGAGCGGCAAGACATTCTCCAGGTCATGCCCAGCGCGAGGTCGGTCATCGCTTTGGCCATGAGCTACTACCGACCGGAATATCGTCCCGAGCCTCCGCTGCGTGTTTCGCGCTATGCCGTCGGACAGGACTATCATGGGTTGATCCGGAAGCGGATTCGGAAGTTGCGACGTCGCATCCTGGAATGGGCACCCGCAGCCCGAGTGAAACCAACCGTTGACACGTCACCGATTCTGGAGCGGGCCTGGGCGGAACGGAGCGGGCTCTCATGGACCGGGAAGTCGTGCATGGCCATCGCGCCCGACCTCGGTACGTACTTTTTCCTCGCGACGTTGGTGACCGACTTGCAGTTCGAAACCGGTGAGCCGATCCCCGACCGCTGTGGTTCGTGCACCCGATGCCTCGACGCCTGTCCCACCGCCGCGTTCGAGGCCCCCGGAGTGCTGGACGCTCGCCGGTGCATCACCACCTGGAACGTGGAAGCCCGAAACGTCGCCGGAGAGGAGCTTCCGGACCTTCACGGATGGCTGGTCGGCTGCGACGTCTGTCAGGAGGTTTGCCCCTGGAACAAGTTCGCGGTTTCCACCTCCGAGCCTGCATTTCTCCCCCGACCCGGCTGGGCCCACGTTGCCCCGGAGGCGCTCGAAGATTCGGCTTCGGTTTCGCACCGCATCCGAGGCACCGCGGTTCAGCGGACGGGAGCCGAGGCGATTCAGCGGAATGCTCGGGTGATTCTCGGCAAGCCCCGCGATGTAAGCTGATCCGTCAGCACCGTCGAGACCGACGTCGACGCCGCCGTCATCCTCCGGGCTGCGGGAACCGACTTCGAAACCGACGATGTTCGGCTTCGACCGCCGGTCCCACGTCGCACCCCTGCAGATGGTCGTTTACCAGGCCCATCGCCTGCATGAATGCGTACGCCGTCGTCGCTCCGACGAACCTCCATCCTCGCTTCTTCAGGTCCTTGCTCAGTGCGGCGGAAGCCGGAGTCTGCGATGAGACGTCTCCTCGATTTTGGGGCTGAGCCCGAGACGGCGGCTCGAAGCGCCAGAAGTAGCTTCGCAATGAGCCTTGCTCTTCCACGAGTTCGCAGGCTCGCTGAGCGTTATGGATGGTGGCCTCGATCTTCTTCCGATGCCGGACGATGCCCGGATCGAGGAGCAAACGCTCCACCTGCTCCCCATCGAACCGCGCCACCCGTTCGAAATCGAAATCCAGGAAAGCGGCCCGAAACGATGGTCTCTTGCGCAGAATCGTCAGCCAGCTGAGACCCGCCTGAAAACCCTCCAAGCAGATCTTCTCGAACAGGCGGCGGTCATCTTCCTCCGGTCGGCCCCACTCGAGGTCGTGGTAGTCTTGGTAGTCGGGGTCGTGGCCGCACCACCAACACCGAACTCGGCCCTTTATATCGATGAGTCCATTGTCCATGCGCGTCGCCGCCTCGACGACTCCCCTGCCCGACCGGGAATCGGATGCCCAGACTCGGAACGCCTTTGAGTTTCATCTCGGCTCGGCGGGCCAGCTACAGATAGCGCTCGGTGGGCGAGGCCAAGGTCTGCGCGGTCTGGACGTCCTGCTCGAGGAGCTCGGCCCACGCGGCACGGAGAGTCTGCATGACCTTCTCGGCCTGCTCGAGGGGTTCAAGGAGGTGATGAACGTTGAAGTCTGTCAGCTGTCGCAGCACGAAGTCATAGAGGCCGTCGAGCTGCGCACTCATCTCACCCGCTTCGGGATCGAGCGCGGTCTGGAGCTCGGCCACGATGGCCACCGCCCTCGACACTGCCTCGCCCTTCAGTCGTACCTCATTCAATTCGGAGGCCGTTCGAGCGCGATGCATCTGTTTGATGGCACCGTCGAACATGGCCAGCACGACCCGCTCCGGCGACATGCCTTCGAACTGATTGACCGAATAGACGCGCTTTTCACGGGCATACATCGTTGACGCTCCAAGTCTTCCGGTTCATGCCCCGGACTCGGGTCCCTGGTTGAACTGGCTCAACTGATTGGTCAGAAAGGTGGATTGCGCCTGCAGCTGGGAAAGCGTCACCTCCAAATTCGCGAACTCGGCTTCGAGACGTGCTTGCGTCCGCGCGAGGCGTTCGTTCTGCGCCTCGATCCGCTGGTTGAGTCGGTCGATTTGGTCCTGGATGGCGGCATTGCGGAGTCCGATGACGGAATCGGAGCCCGACACCAAGGTGTCGACGGATGACTCGAAAATCTCCGCGAGACCGGTCGTCAAGACTGCGGCACCCACTCGCCCAGATTCGCTCCCGGTATACGTAACCACCAAGCCGTCCAGGCGTCCCGAAGCGGTGAGGCTCGACCCACGTCCCGTGGCCGGCTCACCTCCCACGGTCCCCGCAATGTCCACCCCGGAGTCCGAACGTCCGGTCGTGCCCAGCTGCGTCGTACCCTCCCCGGCAGGCCGGTCCGAGGCGACACTGAAGAAGAAGTCCGAACCGAAATCCGATTCGATCGCCAGCGCGTCCGCCACCACCGAAGCCTCGAGCGCCACGCCCTGGGTGGCGAAGGCCGAGTTCAAACGGTCCACGATCCGGGACGCGGAATCGCCAGCCTGAAGCGCAACGGTGAACACGCTGCTCGTAGCATCCGGATTCGATGCGTCGTCGTTGAATTCGAAGGTCAAGGTCTCATCGGCGGTGAGGGGCCCCGAGATCGGCGCAGGTGCCAGAACGCGAGCCCGCTCCGGAGGCGTGACCACGTTGACGGCATAACTTCCGGGCGCGATGTCGTTGGGACGGGCCGATACCGAGAGTGCATCCACGGACCCGTCGGCACTGGACGTCAGGACCGCCAGAACCGCGTCTCGATCCGACGCCAAGAGTTCCTCCAAGACCGAGCGGTCGAGAGCAATGCCTCCGTCGGCTTGGGTTTCGATCCCCAGGTCGACCAGTCTTCGTACACCGGTCGTGACGTTTTCCGCGGGTCGGTTCAAGGCGCTGCGCAGATTGCTGATGATGCGGTTTGCAGTGGTATCGCCGAGCAGCGGTCCGCCTGTCTGGGTGGTCGGGTCAAACTGTTGCTGTTCCCGGATTCCGGATACGATCTCGTTGAATGCCTCGACGAACGCGTCGACCCGGTCGACGATCGACGCATCGTCCGGCTGGATGGCGAAGTCCGTGACCGCTTCCGGGTCCGCGCTCAAGAGGTCGATGGTGACTCCTTCCAGTGCGTCATCGACCGTGTTGGACGGTCGCGTCTGGAGAATCCCATTGAGTGTAAAGACGGCGTCGGCCGCCTCCTGCAAAACGGGGGCGGTGACGTCGATGGTGAAACGGTCACCCTCGCTGAGGCTTCCTCCTTCCGAGAACGCGACCTGGACACCTTGTCCATCCAGCCCGAGGTCGGACGCGCCAGCCGATGTGGCGAATCCGGCTCCGTCGTTGTCGTCGAAGGTGACCCCGCCGTCGAAGGATACCCGGTATGTAGCGACTCCGACCGGCCCGGACTCCAGGATCTCGACGATGATGGTTCGGCTGACATCGCCCAGGTACGTCCCCGACGAGGTGACGGTCCCGGTGTAGGCGGTGCCGTTGGCCTCGTCGGCCACCGCTGCTTCGACGACCGTTGCGTCGAACTGGAGAATCGTATCGTTGGTTACGATCTGGATGTCGTTCTCGCGGCCGGTCCGTGCCGAAGTCAGCACCAGTCGGTTGGCGTTTTCGGCAGTTCCGTCGTTGATCACTGCGGCGGCCACGTCACCATCCTGCGCGTTGATGGCATTGGCCAGATCCCGAAGGCTCGTATTTTCATCGACGGCCACGGAAAGGACCGCCCCTGCCGGCCCGGACCGGACGGCGAAGGTCCCTGGACCGGATCCCACCGCATCGGCGTCGCCCAAACCTTGAGATGCGCGACGGCCGGCTCGTGCGAGTTGGGTGACCTGCAGATCGAACGCACCGTTCAGTGCTTCGGGGGTGGCCGCAATGCGCGCGATGGCCTCATTCGAGTTGGTGATGCGGGGCTGCTCGAGGACGTTTCGGTTGCCCAACGCCCCCACCGCGGACCGGAGGGCGTTGAGCGAGGGCTCGAGCGCGACGTATCGGGCCTGTCGAGCGGCCAGCTGCTGGACCTGGGCCTCGAGCTGCTGGATCGGACGACGCTCGAGTTCCAGGAGCTGGGTGATGATCGAATTGGTGTCCAGGCCCGACGCCAGGCCGCCGACGCTCACCATGGGTCCCCCTGGTCATCGGCGGATCGGGGCCCGGTTCAACCGGTTAGGCCCCCTCCAGCGGTCCCCCACCCGTTTTGAGACATGGCCTGTGATTCTGACCGCAGGCCGTCCGGTCACGGGCTCCTGTCACGCGCCGTTTCGGGAAAGCCGACCCGCGACATATGCCCCGGCGGCGAGGAGTCCGATGGCGCCGACCCCGTACACCCAACCCGGGACCCCCGGCTCCGGTTCCGGCATCGGGCGCGGCGGCGGTACGCGAAGGCGCGCGAAGCGCATCGGCTTCGGATGGTGAGCCGGAGAGCGACCACCAATCCGGATCGGCTCGAGACTGTTGTTTCCCGCGGGGAGCAGACCATTTCGCAGGCTCGGGGCCAAGGGCCTCAGGCCCTCCAGGGCGGCCCGATAACCCAGTTCCTCGGCTTCACCCATTCGACCGAGATCGAGCGGATCAAACTGCTCCAGGCCTCTTGGCTCCAACAGAATATCGGAGAGCTGACGGCTTCCTTCCGTCGCCATGTTGAACACGACCTCGAGGCCCCGGTTGAAGAGACGCCACGCGGACGTCGTACAGGACTCATCAGCGGTTCGGGTCGGATTCACGTCCACGGCGAGGACGATGTTGCACCAGCTTCGGAGCGGCTCGACGGGAAGGTTCAGGCTGAGGCCTCCATCGAAAAGAAGGTGGTCATCGACGCGCACGCTGGGAAAGAGGGGGGGAAGGGCGCAGGACGCTTGAACCGCGGTCAACGTATGGCCTCGGCTGATGATGATGGGCTCACCGGAGAACACGTCGGTGGCCACGACCAAGAGCCGGGGATTCATGTCCTCGAGCGCCCCTACCAGGAAAGGTGACCAGTAGTTCTTGAAGTAGTCGGCATTGAAGAGCCCGGGTTGGAGCATCGATGCGCGCCAAGGAGCGAAAGGCTCGAAGTCGATGATGGCCTGGCGGATCTCTTCTTCCGGGAGACCGCGACACCACAACGAGCCGACCAAGGCGCCGGAGCTGGTTCCGCTGACCACGTCGGGGTGAAGCTCGAGGTCCCGCAGGGCGCGGAGGACACCGAGGTGGGCTGCCCCACGGGCGGCGCCTCCCGACAACGCGACCCCGAAGGAAGCTTTGCTCATGGAATTCGGAGTACCACGGGTCTCTCCCGCGGCAAGCGAAGATCAGAAGGTTCGCGAGCCGGGGAAGGGCGGGCCTCCTTGGCCCTTCCTCCCCGGCCCGACCGAATCTAGCCGAGGAGCGAGAGGGCGACCTGGGTCGACACGTTGGCCTGGGCCAGGATCGAGGTGGAGGCCTGCTGCAGGATCTGGTTCCGGGTGAATTCCGCGGTCTCGGCCGCGAAGTCCGCATCCTGGATCCGGCTCCGAGCGGCGGACAGATTCTCGCTGACCGCCGACAGCGCCGACACCGTGGACTGGAACCGATTCAGGATGGCGCCGAGGTCCGCTTGTTGCGAGGTCACCTGACGGAGCGCAACGTCCACCGTATCGATGGCCGACGAAGCGTCGGTCTGGGTCGTCAAGCTCAGGCTCTGGATATTGACCGTCGGGTCGATGGCCACCGACGCCGCCGCCGTGCTGGAAAAGTCGGCGAAGTCACCTCCGGTGCCGGCGCCCACGCTGAACGCCTCATCCGAACTCAAGGTGACGCTGCCGCCGGTGGTCGCCGCCGCGAGTCCCGTGATGGTGGCGCCGGTTCCACCGGCTACCACATCCACGTTTCGCCCGTCCTCGGCGGTGAGCACCACCTGGTCCGAGGAATCCAGAGCGGCCGAGACGCCGGTCTGAGAGCTCACCGCATTGATGGCATTGACCAACACGCCGGTGGTGTCGTCTGCCGCGACCACACCTTGGATCCGGACACCATTGATCTCGATGAAGTTCGTTCCATCGAGGGTGCCCCCACCGACCGCACCACCCGTGACGGTGGTGGCGCTCGCCTCGGCGCGAACCCCGGTCGTCGACGAAGCCGCGTTGATGGCGGCGGCCACAGCGATGGCCGATTCGTCGGCCTGGGCCGTCGAAACCTGGTCCAGATTGACGAAGTCGGCGGCCAGAAAGCTCACCGCTCCGTCGGCACCGATGACCTGCAGGTCGTTGTCGCCCAGGGCGTTACCGGTCAGATCCACCGCGAAGGAGTCCGAAGCCTGGCGACCGATCTGGTTGGCCCGGGAGGATGCGATGTTCACGGAAATGGTGTCGCCGTTGTTGGCGCCAACCTGAAACACGGCTGCCTGGCCGGTCGAAGCGGAGAGATCTCCGTTCAAGACGAACCGACCGTTGAACGTCGTTTGGGTGGCGACCCGGTCGATTTCCGCGATCAGCTGATCCGCCTCGGACTGCAGCGCGGCTCGGTCGCTCGCACTGTTGGTGTCGTTGGCCGACTGCACCGCGAGTTCGCGCAACCGCTGGAGGCTGGATGTCACCTCGTTGAGGGCCGCCTCCGTGGTCTGGGCCAGCGAGATGCCGTCGTTCGCATTCCGAATGCCTTGGTTGATGCCTCGGATCTGCGCGGTGAACCGGGCCGAGATGGCCAGACCAGCCGCATCGTCCGACGCACTGTTGATCCGAAGACCGGTGGAAAGCCGCTGAAAGCTGGTGGACAAAGACTGATTGCTCCGCGCGAGGGCGCGTTGAGCATTCAAAGAAGCAATGTTCGTGTTGATGACGAGAGTCATGTTGTTGTTCCTCCTTGGAACTGGGGGGCTTGCCCCCAAACAAATCCATTAGACGGCTGGGGAGCAGGCCTCATGCCTGCATCCACCCCAGTCGTCACAGGCAACATTCGACCCCGGGGATGTGAGCTGAACGCCCGATTGTGAGCTTTCTCAATTTGGGAACAGCTTCTCGATTCGGTACTTCAAGACGCGACAGTGCAGGCCGATAGGAGAGGATAGACCGATGACCGCAGCGGCCAAACCCGACCCGAAAGACATTGCCTATCTGGTCGAGAGAAATCTGGAGATTCCTACCATTCCCGACGTGGCGGCGCGGGCACTGACCGCGCTGAACAATCCAAACTCCAGCGCCGCCCAGATCGCTTCGGTCATTGCGAAGGACCAGGGGCTGACCGCCAAGGTGCTGAAGGTGTCGAACTCGGCGCTCTATGGTCTGACCCGGGAGGTCAAAAACCTTCAACAAGCCGCCATGGTTCTCGGATTTTCCGCCCTGCGGACCATCATCGTCACCGTGGCAGCGAAGGCGCTCTACAAGAAGTTCGGGCTGTTGGAGCGAGAGCTGTGGCAGCATTCCGTGGCCTGCGCGATGGCGTGCGAGCTCATCGCCAAGGAACGTCGGATAGCTGGGCACGAAGAGGCATTCGTGTGCGGTCTCATGCACGACATCGGGAAGGTCGTCCTGAACACCGGGGAGCGGACTCGCTTCCTCCGCAGCCGAGAACTATGTCGGACCGAAAACATCACGGATCTCGAAGCCGAACAGGAGGTCTTCGGTTTTACCCACGTCGATGTCGGCGCGCTTCTCGTCCAGAGATGGGACCTCTCCGAGCACCTCGAACACGCCGTGTTTCTCCATCACGAACCGGAGCTTGCGCCCGCGCTGGCCGGCGACTCCGAGCCGCTCGTGAACGTCACACATGTCGCCGACCAGATCTGTTACCGGCTCGGCTACGGTAAGGCATTCGGTCAAGCGGCGGGAGAAACGGTGGATCTCGACGCGTTCGTATCCCTCGGCTACCAGGAACACCAGCTGGAAACGCTGTCGGCAAAGATCGACGAATGGTACCGGACCAACTCGGCAGCCCTTGGCTGAGAACCAGGTTGGCCTAGGGCGCCCAATGCTTGCCGGGGTGACGCGATTGTGATGCTCCCACGTCATGAGTATCGCGTCATTGACGGACCGGTTGGACCTCGAGCGGATCGATCGCGATATCTTTCGAGGCCATAGCCCGGATGACGGTCGCCCGATGGTCTTCGGAGGCCAGGTGGCCGCTCAAGCGCTGGTGGCGGCGGTTCGCACCACCGACGGCCGCCGTCCGGTCCATTCTCTTCACGGATACTTCCTGCGACCCGGAGACCCGAAGACCCCCATCATCTATGAAGTGGACCGGGTGCGCGACGGTCGCTCGTTCACCACTCGGCGGGTCGTCGCGATTCAGGAAGGCGAAGCCATATTCATCACCAGTGCCTCGTTCCAAGAAGTCCAAGATGGTCCGAGCCATCAGATCCAGATGCCGGACGTCCCGCCACCCGAATCGGTCAAGTCCAACGACGAGCGGATAGAGGCCGGAGTTCGAGAAGGCGTGCATCCATTTTGGAGGTTCCTCGAGAAGCTCGAACGGCCCATCGAGCATCGAGACCTGGATCCGCAACTTCCGGATTCTTCGGAACCAAAACTCGGGACACATCATGTTTGGTTCAGGTCGCGGGGCGAGCTTCCCGAAGACTCCCTGCTCCATCAGTGTGTCCTGACCTATGCTTCCGACTTCTACTTGTTGGAATCGGGACTCCGACACCACGGCCTCACCTGGTTCGACCCCAAGTTGAAGGTGGCCAGCCTGGACCACGCCATCTGGTTTCATCGTCCGTTTCGAGCCGACGACTGGCTGCTGTACCAGATCGACAGTCCCAACACCGGAGGAGGCAGAGGCTTGAACTTCGGTCATTTCTTCACGCGAGACGGCACCCTGGTGGCGACCTCGGCCCAGGAAGGCTTGATGCGACCTCGAGCTGGCCGTCCATCTTGACCGGCTCGGCCTGAAGACCAACCTCTGTCATGAAATCTGAAATTCGGCGACGGCCGGGGAACTAGAGGTTCTGGTCGAAGGCCGGAAGGCGCGTTCGAGCCACCTCTGTGTACCGAGAGCGCACCTCTGCGTTGGCCTGAAACGCGTGGTGCGCCGCTTGGACCACCCGTCGATAAGCCGTAAATGCATCTTGCAGAGCACGTTCTCGGACCACCGCTCGTTCCAACCAGACCTTCTGTGAATCGGCGTCCTGGTCGGGGTCGGCCGGCGGCATCGCGGTGGTGAGCCGCTGCCGTTTCACGAGCAGAGCCCGAACCCGCTCGAAGTCTGGACGCGGTGCCGAAAGCCCCTTCAATAGCGCGTCCGAGACATGGTCCCAGGCTTCACGCCACTTGCGGTTTGCAGCGGAACCAAGCGAGTGGGCCGACCTGGTCATCATCCCACGAAGTTGAGGAGGGTGAGCCCCTCGAGCCGTCCAGTGATGGCCAAGGCCGCTTGCAGGCCGGTCTCGGCGGTGCGCAGTCGAAGCACCGCTTCGCTGACATCCACATCTCGTTCTGCCGACAACACGGCGGTGGTTTGGATTTCGACCCGGTCCAAGACGTCTGTGAGGGTGTCGAGCCGCTGCAGTCTTTGCCCCACCTGCTGCCGGGCAGCGACCGCACGCTCACCCGCCGCCAGCAACGGGTCCACCAGATCGCCGATGGCAGCGCGGTCGTCGTTCGCAAGAGCCGTTTCGAGGTCCACCAAGAGCTGGATGGAGTTCGGACCGCCGCTGGGGTCAAGAAAGCCTTCTCCACCCCCCAACGTCGCATCGACCCGGATGGACCGGCCAACCTCGACCCTCAAGCGCTCCGTATCGCCGGCAAAACTCCCATCGGCAGCAAACGGGTCGGCCCGGTTGCTCAAACCGGCGAACAGGTATCTGCCGGTCTGCTGTGTGTTGGCCAGCTCAACGACCTGTTCCCGTATTTGTCGTACCTCGGTTGCGGCGTTGAGTCGGTCGGCCGTATTGCTGGTGTCGCTCGCCTGCTGAAGGGTGAGTTCATACGCCCGCTGGAGAAGGTCGTTCACCGAAGCCAGCGTGGCGTCGGAATGCTCCAGCAAACGCCGGGCCTCCGAAGCGGTGCGGCGAGACGAGGCGATGGAGCGAATGGTCGTTTCGTCCCGCAGGATTCTTCGGGAAGCGACGGGATCATCGGCCAAAGAGGTCACCCGACGACCGGTGGCAATCTGTTCCTGAATTCTCGCCAGCTCGCTTCGGCGGCGATTGGCCGTCGACAGGCCGATTTGGAGCTGCTGAATCGTACTCACCCGCATCGAAAATCCTCATCGCTTCAAAAGAATTATTTCCTGCGTCAACTCGTCCGCCGTCCTGATGATGGAGGCGGCGGCCTGAAAGCTCTGCTGAAATTGCAGAATGGTCGTCAGCTCTTCATCCACCGATACACCGGAAATGGCTTGGCGCAGCCCGGAGAGCTGCTCCGCGGCCAGACTGTCCCCATCCGCTCGATCCCGCGCAGAGAAGGCGCGGTCCGAAAACGATTGGATCACACCTCGAAGCGCTTCGGGTGACGCCGAGCCTCCCGCAAGGGGGTCGACACGGAGCGCGGCGAGGCTGAGGGCGTTCGTGTTGTCTCCGGGCACCAGGGTCGGGTCAGAGGCCGCTGCGAGGCCGTCTTCATCGAGGCCAGGGTCGATGCTCAGGGAGCGCGCCGCACCCTCGACGCCGGACAGAGGAACGAAGAAGTCTCGGCCTCCGGTTCCATCCAGGCCGAACCCGGCTCGGTGCCGGAGATTGAACTCGTTCGCGAGATCGAAGACGAACCGGTCCAGCTCCGTCAGGGATTGAGCGAGATCCTCGTCTCGAACCCGGAGCAGACCTCCCAAGGACCCCGACCGGAGCCGACCGGTCAGGTCTCGACTCACCCCCGCTTCCAAACCTTCGACCCCAACCAGTCCGTTGTCGTTGGTGGTGCGGAGCGGATTGACCACCTGGTCCGTCAAGAGCGCGTATCCTCCCTCGAGGATCAGGTTGACGCCCCCGTTGTCGAGTTCCACGACCTGGAAATCCACGACTTCGGAAAGTTCGACCAAGAGCTGATCCCGCCGATCCAACAGGTCGTTCGAAGGCGCACTTTCGCTCGCTATCTGACGATTGAGCTCGGCCAGCGAGCTCGCGATACGATTCACCGATTGCACCTGAGCTTCGATTTCGGGTGTCAGCCCTTCTTGAATCGAGGAGATCTCGGTGGCGTACTGATTCACGGTCTCCGTGAATCGAGACGCCGCCGCGAGAACGTTGCTCCGTGCCGCAGCATCTTGCGGACCCGAAGCCAGAAGGTCCAGGGCCGCGAAGAACTCATCCAGCGCCGCCGTGGCGCCAGAGCCCTCGAGGTCCCCGAAGATCACTCCGGCCTGCGCGAGCACATTCGACTGGGCGGTCGAGCCGGCGGATCGAGATCCTGCCGAGCGAACTCGAGCATCGAGGGTTGCATCGAGGATTCGCGAGGTCCCGATGGGCTCGACACCGGCTCCGATCCGCAGCGCGCCAATCGAGGTCACTCGGCTCGGCCTCAAGACCAAGCCTCGCCGGCTGTAGCCGGGCGTGTTGACATTCGCTACGTTCTCACTCGCGGTGCGCACACCGAGCTGACTGGCGCGGAGACCGCTCTGTCCGATGGAGAAGAGGTCGCGCAGAACCATGACCGGAACTCAGGCGCTGAAATTGATCAGCAGCGGCTTGGGTGACGGGGAAGGCTGGTCCGGATACGGCTCCCGGGCCACCCCACCGATGGACGCCACTGCGTCCTCCAGAGTGGCGAGAGCAGTGCCGAAGAATTCCTTGTTGATGTCGATCTCCTGCTGAGCCGCCTCCGCTGCCGTGACGAATGCCGCGAATGCGCCGGACGTCTCAGCATGAGACGAGCGGGGAGTGTGATCGAGAACTGCGACGAGGAAGTCCCGTGGCGGGTAGCCCAACTCGCGGAGCATTCCGCTCCGCTGGAGTCGATGCACTTCCAGCTTTCCGCACAGGTCGGACTGGTGGCTCAGCATCTCACTGAGCTCGGATTCGCTGCTCCTCAGCGCTGCGCTTCGCGTACGCGCGGCAGCGCGGGCGAGCTGCTTCAACAGTTCGGTTTCGTTCCGGATACGCTCCAGCCAATCGGAGCCATTGGAATTCTCGCTTTCGACCATCAAACCTCAGGTCAGCGGTCGGCCGCGAGTTCGATCGCGAGCCGTTCCGCCACGACCAAGAGATTCGGCCGATATGTGCCATTCTTGACCGCTTCCCTGAGCGCGACGAGGGATTCGGACCGCTCGGACTCCACCCTGAGACGCGTCTGTTCGTAGAGCCGGCGCGCATTCGAGGTCTCGCGACGAAACTCCACATCGGGCCGAGAGTGCGTGGAAGCCTCGGAACCGGTCGTGGAACCCGAGCCTTCCCCGCGCACGGGCGCTATGAACGGAATGTTCCGGATGGTGGTCATGGTCTTGGGCGTTTAATCGGCTCCCACGTCGAGATGTTGACGAACCGATGTCATTTTTTTGGGCGGTGGCCGGAGGTCCCCAGCAGCACATGGGACGCGCCACCCAGGTAACGGCCCAGGTACGCTTCGGGATCCACGGGTGTCTCTCCGCGATACAGGCCGTAGTGGAGGTGAGGTCCGGTGGTGGTGCCGGAGTTTCCACTCCGGGCCACCGTTTCGCCGACCCCCACCCATTCGCCCGGCGAGCGCGATGTGTCATGCAAGTGACCGAATACCGACCGGAATCCATTTTGATGTTCCACCCAAACGAACCGGCCGAGGCGCTGGTTTTCACCTACCTTGGTCACGGTCCCTGCGAAGGGGCTTCGAACGGAAGAGCCGACCGGCACCGCCAGGTCGATGCCACGATGCAGGTCGGGCTGACCGGTGACCGGGTGAAGCCGATGCCCGAACCCGCTGGTGATCGGTGCCGCGGGAACCCTGGGTGAGAAGCCAGAATGCAGGTCTCGAACTGGTCCGTCGAACACGCGGGCGTCTCCCGAGAACACCGAGCGAGCGGCCAGGCGGTCCGCGGCGGTGAGTCCATCCGAACGAAGGAGCTGCGATGCGATGGTGTCTCCCAGTCCGGTTCCCCCACCTTCCGCGAACCGGTCCGCGATCTCCGACCGAAACCATTGGTCATAGAGATCGCGCCCCGGCGTTTCGGGAAACAGCTCGGATGAGCTCACCGTCTTCGCCATCTCTTCGAACATCTGACGCACAAAGACGGCTTCCAACTGCCGAGACAGCTTTCGGATCTCGCGCTCTCGCGCGGGCGAGGCCGTTGCAGACCCGACGGAAAGGTCGTCCATGTCTAGAGGATCTCGAGCTCGGCCTTGAGTGAGCCGGCCGCCTTCAAGGCTTCGAGGATGGCCATGAGGTCTCGGGGGGATGCTCCCAGCGCATTCAGTGCCCGAACCAGCTCTTCGACGGTGGTGGAAGGCGGAAGCGCGCGCAGCTCCGTCTCGTCTTCCTCAACCGAGAGGGAAGTATTGGGCACCACCACCGTCCGACCGGACCGGGAAAACGGAGCGGGCTGGGACACTCCGAACTGGGTAATGACCGCAACGTTGAGGTTGCCGTGGGCGACGGCCGCTGGCCCCAGGGTTACGTTGCCTCCCACTACGACGGTCCCGGAACGCTCGTTGAACACGACCCGGGCCGCGGAGTCGGCTTGAACGTCGAGAGTCTCGAGTCGACCGATGAATGCCACCGGATTGTCGACCGCATCGGACGGTAAAGTGACCTCGATCTGACCAGGCGAAAGCGCACTTGCGACCCTCTCTCCGAAGGTTTGATTGACAACCTCCACGATGCGTCCCGCAGTCGTGAAGTCGGCTTCCTCGAGGGTCAACACGACCTTGCCATCGGTGACGAAGGTGGCGGGTACCGCACGTTCGATGGTGGCACCGTCGGGAATTCGGGCCGATGTCGGGAAGTTCCGTCGCACCTGGGCAAACGGTGCATCGACCTCGAAGCCTCCCACCACCAGCTGGCCCTGGGCGACGGCATAGATCTGCCCGTCGGGACCTTCGAGGGGGGTCATGAGGAGGGTACCCGAGGTCAAACTGCGAGCGTCACCGAGGGCGCTCACCACAACGTCCACCCTGTCCCCAGAGTCCGAGTATGGCGGAATCTCCGCCGTTACCATGACGGCAGCAGTGTTCCGAACTGCGAGCCGGGCCGGGTCGACGTTGACGCCCAGTCTCCTAAGCAGGTTAGACAACGACTGTTGCGTGAACAGGGTTCGGCGAGTGTCGCCGGTCCCCGACAGCCCAACCACCAGACCGTATCCGATCAGCGGATTGGAGCGTACGCCCTTCACCTGAGCCAACTCCTTGATTCGCGTCGCGTCCGCCGTTTGGACCGCGCCCAGCGCGAAGAGGATTATCAGAAGGAAGCGTAAGGTTCGCATCGAAGCCTCAGAGTGGATTGACGAGCTGGAAGAACCGCGTCAACCAACCTGGCTTTTGTTGCTCGGTGAGAATGCCGAGACCCGTGAACTCGATCTGGGCATCGGCGAGCTGCGTCGATTCGATGGAGTTATCGCGCCGGATATCTTCCGGCCGAGCTACGCCACTGACATAGAAGTGGTGTTCCTCTTGATTCACGAGGACGACGCGATGTCCTTCGAGGAATAGATTTCCATTGGGGAGGACCTGAGTCACGGTCGCCGCCACCGTAAACTCTACATCTTCGGTTCTCCCGGTTCGGCCCGTGCTGTTGAAGGCATTTCGGCTCGTACCATCCAAGAGACTCTGTGCTTCGATACCGCCTTCGGCCAGACTTCCGGCCACGTCGAAACCAAACCTGACCGACGCGTCTCGGTCGATTTGGGTGGTCGTATCCCGCCGCGCTTTCGCTTGTTCCTCGATCCGCACGGTGACGACGTCGTTCAGTCCGTACGCTCGTACGTCCGTGAAGAGCGTCGCCGCCTGGTTTCTATCTGCCCAGAGGGAACCGTCGCTCTTCTCCTGTCGCCCAGGGTCATCGGCCACGATCGGCTCGTACGTTCGCCGCTTCGGCACGTACTCTCCGATATGGGTAGACGTAGAGCATGCACCGCAGAGCGTGAGCGTCACGCAACTCGCCATCAGCACGACGTCATGGCGGGAAGGCTTCATCAGCGGAGCACCTCGACCTGCCCGCTCGGCGTGACACGCCCTCGCAGCATCTTGTTGGAGTCTCGATTCATGACCCGGATGCGTTCACCCACCGCTCCCGGCTGAAGCGCTACCCCCACCAAACGTATCTTCAGGCCTTCACTTCCCCAGAGAACGTCGACCTTCTGACCGCGTTCCACGACAATGGGCGCCGCAACGAGACTCTTCCGGATCGGCGCTCCGGATCGAAGCCCCCGTTTCAGGGTACGACCGATGATCTTCGCGGGGTCTTGTACGAACAAGGATGCGTCTGACCGGGCCTCGCGCGACATCTCGATATCTTCGCTTCTGAGGAGCACACCCGGAGCGATGTCTCGAGCCACGACCAACACGGCGGAGCCGGTAACTTTGGGCAGACGGACTTGAATCGGGGACCAGGCGCGTCCCGCTGCTCGGGCTCCTATCTGGAACTCGACGCTGTCTCGGTGCGGAGTAGCACGAGCCCAGAACATCACGCCGGGTCCAGGCTTCGGAAGACCGGCCCAATCCGACGGCAAGGACGTCTTTTCGAAGCCGGGGTGTGCTGCCGAGACCGCTTCCGCCGGCGTTTGGAACAGCGTGAGTTCAGCCCCGAGCAGCAGTGCGAAGGTCCAGCTCATGGCGCATTCCGTCAGCGAAGACGATTGGTCTCCTGCATCATTTCATCCGAGGTGCGGATGACCCGGCTATTGGCCTCATAGGCACGTTGCCCGGAGATCATGGCGATCATTTCTTCCACCATCTGAACGTTGGACGACTCCAGGAAGCCCTGTTCGAGCGCGCCCATGCCCTCCAGACCTGGCAAAGCGACGACCAGGTCGCGATCGTCACCCACCAGTCGAAACAGGTTCTGGCCGATGGGCTCGAACGCCCCTTCATTGACCATGCTGGCCAGTTCGATCCGACCCAGCTCAACCGGGTTGGGGTCGCCTTCGATCGTGGCCGTGACGATTCCAGACCGACTGATCTCCAGATCCACGAGGTTTGCGCCCGGTGGAACGAATATCTCGGGAACCAATGGGTTTCCGTTCTGATTCACGAGACGTCCGGTTTCGGCGTCCACCTGAAAGGCACCGTTGCGTGAATAGGCGGTCTCGCCGCTGGGCAGCGCGACTTGGAAGAGTCCGCGACCTTGGATCGCGACGTCCAACCGACGCCCGGTGTTTCGGGGCGACCCGGTGCTGAAGTCCAACGCGGTCGCAGCCGGCTGCACCCCGAGGCCGACCTGAATGCCGGTAGGTGCCGCCTGCTCCAGTCCGGCCGGAGCTCCCGCGGTGCGAAGACTTTGATAGACGAGATCCTGAAACTCCGCCCGGCTTCGCTTGAACCCGTCCGTATTCACGTTCGCAAGGTTGTTCGCGATGACATCGATCTTCAGCTGTTGAGCTTGCATGCCGGCGGCGGCGGTATAGAGCGCTCGTGTCATATGGATCCTCCTAGCGTTGGGCGCTTTCGATCAGACTCTCGTCTGCCTCCCGGTACGAATTGATGGCCCGGGATAGGGATTGGTAGTCCCGCTGAAGGCGTATCAATTGCACCATCGACTGGAGCGTATTGACGTTCGAACCTTCGAGCGCCCCCGTGACCACGCGAGCAGCGGTCGGCACCGGCATCCCCGACTCGGCGGACGCCTGAAGCAGTCCATAGCCGACGGGCTGAAGCCCACTCTCGTTGGGAACCGATACCGTGAGAAGCTGATCGACGACGGTACCCTGCTGAATCACTTCGCCACGAGGTCCGAACCGAACCGGAAAGAGTCCGTCCACATGGACGGGACCGGACTGCCCGCGGACCGGTCTACCAAAAGAGTCGGTCAGCTCACCTCGAGGTCCGACCTGTAGCGTCAAACTTCGGCTCAGAAGGTTCTGCGGTCCCACAACGAAGTAGCCCGAACCCTCGAATGCGAGGTCCATGGGGTGACTCGTCCGTTGGAGCGACCCCGGTCGAACGGAGCTGACCGTCCGTCCGATGGCGACCATGTGTCGATTGGGGGCGGCGAACTCGTCGTGAAGGACCTCCTGAAAGGAAACTTCCTGAGCTCGAAATCCAGTGGTATCGGCGTTGGCCAGATTGTTTGCGGCGACCTCCAGCTGATGAAGGCGCGCCACCGCACCCGCAGTCGCAACATAGATTCCATCCGCCATGGCAGTCGATGAAACAATCGACGTGCCAGAGTGAAACTTGAGTCATAAGGAGTCGGGATTCGACGCTGGACCGGATTTCGAGTTGCTCCGTGAACTGCGCGTCGCCGCAGCCTCGTCACTGCACCGCTGCTCCGACGACGCTTCAGCCCTCTGTTCCGCAGAACGGCGTCGTTGAGCCAAGAGTTCAACCGTGCGAACTCTCACATTCGCCCCTATGAGCGCTTCCCGAG
This sequence comes from Myxococcota bacterium, assembly GCA_050331295.1. Lineage (GTDB taxonomy): Bacteria > Myxococcota > Kuafuiibacteriia > Kuafuiibacteriales > Kuafuiibacteriaceae > Kuafuiihalomonas. The sequence continues at coordinate 425,349 of JBHJGZ010000006.1, forward strand.
CCGGTTCCACCGTTTCAAAGATAACCGACTGAAGCCTTTCTTGCAGCTGCTGTCGGCGCACATGCAACACGGACTGACGCCTGTCACACAGGGCGCGAATTTCGAGATCGAGCGTCGTGCACGCTCGCTCTGCCTCCTCGAGCTGCGCATCCACCGTCTCGAGGCTCCCCTCCAGATCAAATCGCACTCGATCTGCATTCTCAAAGACCGCGCGCCTTCTCGTTCGTTCGAGCTCGAGGGCGCGTTGTACGTTGTGAAGAGGTCGAGACATCAGTTGTCTTCGGCCTGTCCCGAAAACAATCCGGACAATGTATCTTCCAATGTCTTCGCGGTGAATGGCTTCAGAAGGTATTGATTCCGTCCCTCGAGAGATGACAGCGCTTCATGATTTTCCTGTTCGGCTGTGACCATCAGAAACGGCATATCCTTGAGCTCGGGATCGGATCGGACGTCCCGGAGAAGATCCATTCCGCTTTTTTCTGGCATGTTCCAATCGGATATTACCAAATCGAACTTATCATCGCGAAGCGCCTTCAGCGCCTCGACTCCATTTTCGGCCTCGTGGACATTGTTATAGCCGATCTTCATCAAGATATTCTTCACGATTCGGCGCATCGTACTGAAGTCGTCGACGGAGAGGATTCGAATATTTTTGTCCGGAAGGCTCATCGCATCGTTCATTCGGATGAATCGAAAAAGGATTAAGCGACCTCAGCTACTAAGCGCTCACGAAGCATTTCGACGGTCTTCCGGAGAATCTGACTGATACGAGACTGTGTGACACCGAGCACCTCGCCAATCTCCTGGAGCGTGAGCTCGGCTTCATAATAAAGTCCAACCACGAGACGGTTGCGCTCCGGAAGTTCCGACAACGCTCTCGACAAGAGACGAACCCGCTGCTTCCATTCCATCGAGTCGGGTGCGGCGTCCGCTTGCTGCCATAGTCCAGCCGCCGCGAACGAGTCGAGAGTCGAAGGATCCACCACCTCGGGCGGTGCCCGTCTTGCGCGGGACGACTGGACCTCTTCGATGGACATCCCCATGGCCTCTGCGACTGCTTCATCGCTGACGGGCGCGCCTTCGAGCTTCTCCATCTCGTTTCGGGAGTCGTTTACCGAACGGGTCCTCCTCCGCATGCTCCGAGTCAGATGGTCGAGGCTCCGAAGTTCGTCCAAAACCGCGCCCTTGATTCGAATGCGCGCATAGGCCTCGAACGCAATTCCTCGACTTTCGTCGTATTTCGCGAGTGCATCCAAAAGGCCGACCATGCCGGCACTGAAGAGGTACTCTCGGTCCACTGAAGCAGGCATTCGTTCCGAGACTTGTCGAACCACACGGTAGACCACGGGCGCATACTTCCGAACCGCTTCATCCGTTTTGCTTTGCGGGGTCCGTGATGTTTGCTGGGCATACGCCTTCATGATGTATTGCATGATTCTGTCCTCATTTCCCTATTCGACTGCCTACCCAACAGACGACTCGCCAACGCGTCGACACATCGCGACGCGCGAGAGCCGGGATAGGATTCTACGAATGGCCGTTGAGACTGCAGCGCCCGCTCGACCACGTCGTCCCGGTAAATATATCCCGCCAATTCTAGATGAAGGCCCAAAAAGTTGCGGCATGTCGAATCGAGACACTCGAAGATGTCGCGCGCCTGCTCGGCCCAACGGACACGATTGACCACCACCTGGAAGCGCCCGCCGAAAGCGCCCCGTCCGGCTACCTTCACCAGCGCGTACGCATCTGTGAGCGACGTCGTTTCGGGATTCATCACCACCATCGTTTCGCTGGCCAGTGATAGTGCCAATCGAACGTTGCTTCCGATGCCGGCCCCGCCATCGATGATGACGAAGTCGTAGGCAAGCTCATGCAGCCTGAGACCCTCCACCCATCGAACCTGCTGGCCGAGATCGAGCTCGGCCAGGCTGCTCATGGCGCTTCCCGCTGCCATCATGTCGAAGAGTCCGTCGTAGCTGACGACGATCTCCTCGAGGCTCCGCCTACCTTCGAGTAGATGGCTGACATTATAGTCCGGGTTGAGGCCGAGGAGTAGGTTTGCATTGGCGAGGCCCATGTCTCCGTCCACCAACAGGACCCGACAATCTTTTCGAGCGAGGGCCGCCGCGAGGTTGACGGAGATCTGGGTCTTGCCGACGCCTCCTTTTCCGCTGGCGACGGTCAATACCCTCGGGCCGGAAGCCACGTCGATACGAGGCGCCGCAGTCATATTGCAATGCCCCCGTTCATTCGAGCCGGAAACACCGTGTCGAGAAGGTCTTGCACCGAGGGTCGGGCGAGGTCATCGGGGATGCGAGGCCCCAAAGACAGATAGCCGATGGGGACCTGGGCCCGACTCGCGGCCGCCATCACCCGACCCAGGCAAGGAGATTCGTCGAGACCGGTGACCGAAAGTCTGAGTCGCTCGAAGGGCGCAAAGGCGCTCAAGTTTCGAGAGAAGTCTTGTTCACTATAGCTGGACGGCACCACGGCATGCACTTCCGCTTCTCCCGCGGGTCTCAACGCCTCGACGAGTGTTTGTATGGATTTGGGAAAGTGTGGGTTGATGGAGGAGCTGTCCAAGATGACCGGGTGATGGACCGACCGACGAGCCAACGCTTCGACATCCCTAGGTTCGGTCACCAACGCGAATTCCACTCCAAGAGTGCGAGCACACCGCCGCACCAGCTCGGTACCCGCCCCTCTTCGAGGCATGAGGACGCCGAGCAGGGGGGCAGCAGTCCCTCCGAGACTCAGGTCGGCTGCGAGCTTCGCCGCCAACGTGGTCTTACCAACGCCAGCTGCTCCAGCGAAGACCACCATGCCAGGCCGAATGCGCTCGTGACTCGGAGCCACCTGCACACTTTGTCCGAGCAGAGACCTCACCTCGGAGAGCATGGCGTCGGACTCCGGCTTCACGCGAGTCTGGAGGACCTGAAGGACTCGGAGCGCCTCGGCTTTGGGATAGCCGCTCTCCTCGAGTCGCTTCAAGATTGGAAGCCAAGGCGCCGCAATCGAGTGGCCCGACAACAACGCCTCCAACATTTCTCCTTCAAACACCGACAGCCGCCGCGCGAGGGCCAGGATCTCCGACTGAGGCATCCCAGGGCCTCGAGCCAACTCGACCCGCAAGGAGGCCAGATCACGACGGAGGTCCTCGAACCGTTCGATGGTCACATTCTCTCCACAACCCGATCCCGCCGAGTCTGACATTGGCTCATCGGTGGATGGCAGTTCCCGTGCGACAACCGCCTCCCAGTAGTGACCGTTGCCTGATTCATACTTACGCTTCACAGAGAGAACCAGCGGGTCGGACCCGAGACGACGCTTGGCCTCGTCCAAGGCCTTCTGCCGGGTTGCAGCTCTGATAACCTGAACCTGCATGAGGTGTTTCGGACCACGACCTAAGCACTAACCGTGCCGACGATCTTGAGTTCGACTTGTCGGTCCAGTTCTCGAAGTGCGACAACCGGAAGCTCTGGCAAGCTAGATTGCAAGAGATCGCGAAGGGGCCATCGGAGGTCGTTGGAGGCCACCAAGCACGGCACTCGCTGTCGGTCTGACGTCGCTTTGACGATGTCGGCCGTTTGACTGACCAACTGTTGGTACAGTGACGGATCGGGAGCCAAACCTCCCTCCGGGCTCAAAGAGTTCCGAAGCGCGAGTTCGAGTCGGCGGTCGAGCACGATGGCGGCGACGCTCTGCTCGTCTCCAGCCAAGGCTGCGGTGATCTGTCGAGACAAGGCGCCTCGGGCGAATTCCGACAGGACTCGAGGGTCCTTGGTCTTGGTGGCTGCGTTCGCGACCGCTTCGAGGATGCAGCGAAGGTTGCGAATTGATACACGCTCTTGGAGAAGATTTTGAAGAACGACAACGAGTTCACCGAGGGACAGCTTGTCTGGGATGAGTTCATCCACCGCCTTCGGTGACTGCTGTCGTACCACACTGAGAAGCTCGTGAACCTCGTCCCGACCTATGAGCTGGTCTGCGTTGCTCCGAAGGACCTCGGCCAAGTGCGTGCTCACCACGGTGGCCGGGTCTACGACGGTCAAACCCAACGACTCGGCGCGTTCCTTGTCGTCCTCCTTCACCCACCAAGCCTTCAATCCAAACACTGGCTCTTTGGTCTCCACCGCCCCCGGAAAGTCGCTCATGCCGACCGAATCGATAGCCAGGACCCGATCCGTCATGACCTCTCCTCGTCCCACCACGATGCCAAAGAGCTTGATGCAATAGGCGCCCGACCCCAACTGGATGTTGTCCACGACCCTCACCGGAGGAACGAGGACGCCGAGTTCTTGGGCGAGCTGAGTACGAAGCTTCTTCACTCTCTCCGGAACGTCCCCACCCCGGCTGGAGTCGACGAGGGCCAGCAGGCCATATCCGACCTCCAACGCCAGCGGATCGACCCTCAGTGCTTCGGCGAGCGCTGGCTCGTCGTCCGTCGATTCAGGTCCAGGGGCAGCTTCTTCCTTCGCCTCTTCTCGAGGCTTCTGCTTGAACATGATGAATCCAATGACGGATGCCAACAGCAGGAACGGTGTCGTCGGGAGACCGGGAAGAAGGGCCAAGACCATCAGAAATCCTGCTGCAACGCCGAGTACGCTCCGAATACCGAGCATTTGATGGACGATCTGTTCCCCGAAGTCTGAACGACCGGAAGCTCGGCTGATGGCGAGACCCGCCGCGGTAGACACCACCAGAGCCGGCATCTGAGACACCAGTCCGTCGCCGATCGTCAGGGCAGGATACGTCGCAAGAGCCTCCGAAAACGTCCGGCCATGCTGAACCATACCAATGGCAAGGCCGCCCATGAGGTTGATGGCTGTAATCACCAGACCTGCAATGGCGTCTCCCCTCACGAACTTGCTCGCACCGTCCATGGCCCCGTAGAAGTTGGCTTGTTGCTCAATCTCGGCCCGTCGTTCTCTGGCCTGAAGCTCGTTGATCGCGCCCGCAGAAAGCTCTGCATCGATGGCCATCTGCTTTCCCGGCATGGCGTCGAGCGTGAAGCGAGCGGCCACTTCCGCGATTCGACCCGCTCCCTTGGTAATGACGACAAAGTTGATGACGACAAGCGTCAGGAACACGATCACTCCCACGCCGAGATTGCCCCCCACGACAAAGTCGGAAAACGACCGGATGATCTCACCCGCAGCCGACGGGCCTTCGTGTCCTCGAAGCAAGATCAGTCGCGTGGAAGCGATGTTCAAAGATAGCCGAAGCAAGGTCGCGACCAACAGGAGGGTGGGAAAGACCGAGAAGTCCGTGGGTCGCTCGCTGAACAATGCGGTGAGAAAGACGATGGCAGAGATGGCGATACTGACGGCCAGCAGCACATCGAGAGCCGCTCCGGGAATCGGAACCATCAGAAGGACGACCACTCCCAAAAAGACGGAGCCGACCAGAACCTCCAGCGTGAACACCTTGGACGAGATGAGACCGATATCGAATCGATTCATCGGGATGTACCTCCCCGACGGCGGTAAACGATCGCCAAGAGCCGAGCGACCGGACGAAACAACTCCACGGGCACCGACTGCCCTTCCTTCACGAGCGCATGAAGAGCTCTAGCCAAGGGTGGGTCTTCAATCATCGGGATGCCGTACTCCGATGCCAAAGATCTGATTCGCGATGCGCGGTGGTCGACGCCCTTCGCAACGACGACTGGGCTCGCGTCCGTTCCCCGTTCGTACCGCAGCGCAACCGCAAAATGGGTCGGATTGGTTGCGACCACGGTTGCTGTCTTGACCTGTTGAACGAGGCGCTTCGTGGCTCGCTCCGCCGCCCGCTTTCGAATAGCAGCCTTTATCTGAGGGTTTCCTTCGCTTTCTTTGAGCTCGTCTTTGACTTCCTGCTTGGTCATCATCAACCGCTGTTCGTGACGGTATCGAGTCCACAAGAGGTCGAGTAGCGCGATGACGACCAGTGCCGCCGTTACGCGAGCCGCGACAGCCATCGCTACCGATTGCATCCAAGACGCGAGGACGGCAGGTGGCCCCAGCGTGAGTCGGTCGAGCGTCTCCGGTCGAAGACGTAACGACCACGCGGCAATCGCAATGACCCCCAGGCCCTTGAAGAGATTCTTGCCAAGATTCACGAAGAAATCGGCGGAGAAGACTCTCTTGAGCCAATTGCGTGGGTCCAAGCGGGAAGCCTTGGGACCGACCAACGAAAAATTCACCTGAACCCCTACTTGCGCCAAGCTCAGGCCCACGTTGACGAGAAGGCTCGCAGCCGCCACTGGCCCCACCAAAGCCAGGAGCGTACCCCCCATATACGTCACCACCCGGGTCGAGAGCTCACTCGTCAGTACAGGTGGCCAGTCGAACATGAGAGCCGTCCGAAAACGCTCCACTGCAAGCTGCGCGAGCCACGGAACCAGAAGGAAAACAAAGGCCAGAAAGACTAGAAGACTTCCTGCAATCCCCAGCTCCTGCGAAACCGCCACCTGACCCTCACGACGAGCTTTCTCTCGACGCTGTTGGGTCGGTTGTTCGGTCCTCTCAGCGCCCGGTTGCTCGGCCATTGTCTACCCGAGAAGCCATCGGAAAGCGGCTTCGAATCGGACCGAGAATGCCCGCTCCACCAGGTGCGCAAAGGAATGCACGGAAGCAAAGAATCCTACGACTCCGGCCGTCATCGTGAGCGAGGGGCCTTCGATCAAGAGGTTGAGGGTCGGGACGGCCCTGGCCAGCACCGCAAGAACGAGCTGTGCGCAGAACACCGCCGCGATCATCGGCGATGCTGCAACCAGGCCCAACACGAACAGATTCGTTCCGACGTTGGTGGTGATCAGTCGAGGATCGAAGAGCAGGCGACCTTGTCCAGCTGGCATCGCTTCGAGGAAGTGATGCAGAAAGACGAGCAGACGACTGGGCCCCTCCCCTGCCGCGAAGAGCCCCAAGACGAGGAACGTGAACCCGCTGCCGAGAAGCGTCATTTGGGTGTCGAGAGGATTGAAGAAGCCGATCGAAGCCAGGCCCATCTGTGTACCCGCCGCCTCTCCCGCGAACGTGAAGGCATCGACGATCGTCCGAACCAGAAAACCGGCAACGACTCCAAGGAGGACTTCGATCAGGGCCGCCTCGAGGGTGAAACGGGGCGACGCTCCCTCATGCGCGAGGAGGGAAGCCAGCGTCCCGGCGATGATGACCTTCACCAGAACCGGGGCATTCAATCCGGGAAAAGGTACGATCACGAAGAAGGCGGTGAGCCGGAGGAACGCGAAGAACACGGTCTCCGGCGATGCGCTCAAAAGGCTCGTCATGGCCCCACCACCTGCTGCATGGCCAGGATGCAGGCGTGCACGATGGAGACCATGCGGTCGATCGCCCAGCTGAAGAGCCACGCACCCACGACTCCAACGCCGACCGCTTTCGGCACGAAGGTGAGTGTTGGTTCATTGACCTGCGTCGCCGCCTGCACCGCTCCAACCGTGATTCCGATGACCAAGCCGGTGAGGAGTATGGGAGCCATCACCGTGCCTCCGGTGACGAGCGCTGTCTTGAGCATGGAAATCGCCAGGTCCTGCGTCATGGGCGGCCTCACACCCCGAAGGTTCGGGTCAGTCCTCCAACGGTCATGGCCCAACCGTCCGCCAGGACGAATATCAGCACCTTGAACGGGAGAGAGATGGCGGTCGGGGGAAGCATGATCATGCCCAAGGCGTTCAGAAGAGCTGCGGTCGCGAGGTCGACCACGAGGAAAGGAATGAACAAGAGGAAGCCTATGGAGAACGCGACGCGAAGCTCGCTGGTGATGAAGGCGGGTACCAGAACCCGAGTGGGAACATCTTCCGGCGTTTCGAACGCGTCGACTTCAGCCAGATTCGCCATCAAGGCCAGGTCCTTCTCTCGCGTTTGCTCCAGCATGAACGCGCGGAAGGGAGCCAAGGTGCGGGATGCAGCCTCTGGCTCATCGAGTTCACCCGCCATATAGGGAGCGACACCGTCCTGATAGGCCACCTCCAGAACGTTCCCCATCACGAACCAGGTGAGAAACAACGAAAGGCCGATCAACACCTGATTCGGCGGCATCTGCGCCAAACCTATCGCGTTCCGAAGGAAGCCCATCACGATGATGATCCGCAAGAACGCGGTCATCGAGAGAATCAGCCCGGGCAGAAATGTCAGGACCGTTAGGAAGACGAGGACTCGCAGCGGAGCCCCAGTCCCTATGCTCTCGAGTGCGGCATCCATTCCGGTCACGTTTCCATCAAAGCGATTGGAGACGGCTGATAATCTGGCGCCTCTGCTCGCGGGTTTCTCGGGGTCCCTTGGTCATCTCGGCTTTCAACAGGTTCTTGAACTCGGCTTCGCCTCCATCGGGAGCCTCGACCGGAGGGCTCATTTCGGTCCGATCTTCAGGAACGAAGGAGCCCAGATTGTGAAAACCTTGGGATGTCGCGCCCAGGAGGACCGACCGTCCTCCCACACTCACCAACAAGAGGCGCTGCCCTCTTCCGACCCAGACCGACTCCTTGACCGACAGTTCCGAGCCTTCGCCTTGAAGCCAACGGCGCTCCCTCCCGCGCTTGACGAGCAAGCTTCCGCCGATGGCCAAAACCGCCATTACGAGGACGAGGCCGGATGTCTTCACCAGTCCTCCCAAAGGCGACGGTGCCTCTTCGTTTGGCTCGTTCCGGAGTTCGTTGGTCTTGGCGATCTTGCGGTCCAACGCAGCGAGCAGTTCTTGTTCGGCCCGAGGCCGGCTCGACCCAGACTCCGCGCCCGGGAACGCCACGACGCCGAGGCCCACCACCAGGATCCATGCAGTCATCTCAGTCCCCTCGAAGACCCGCGATACGTTCGTGTGGGGCCACGATGTCCGTCAGACGCACCCCGAACTGATCGTTGATGACCACCGCCTCCCCTCGGGCCACCAGTTTTCCGTGGACCAGAACATCGAGGGGTTCGCCGGCCAGCTTGGTCAATTCCACCACCGAACCTTGCGCCAACTGGAGGAGTTCCCCGATCTGAATGCGCGCTCGCCCGAGCTCCACCGACACCACCAAGGGAATGTCCATGACCCTCTCGAGACTCCTCGGCTCATCTTGCGGGTGGGGTTGAGAAGAATGTTCGGCTTCACCGGTCATCTTGGTTCTCCGGGCTCGGCGTTGGTCGCCGGCCGCCTTGGTCGATATCGAGCCCAGCCAGCCGCAGCGCCGTCATGCCGCGACTCTGGACCGGGTGCCCCGATAGTTTATGTATTCCTTCTACATAGCCCTTGATGGGCTTTGCAGAATCCTGTTCCAATCGGATGGTATCGCCGACTTCGAGTGCCAACAGCTCCCCAACCGTAATCGAGGCTTGGCCCAGCTCGACGCGAACATCGACATCAATCTCAGAGATACCTACCTTTATAGCTGATGTCCAATGACCGTCTTCCTGATTACGATCCGTCTGTAATGCAGATGAAAGCATCGATCGTATCGGCTGTATGACGCCATACGGTATGAGGAGAGAGATCGTACCCTTTGTACTCGCTTCCAATTCTACTTCGTACGCGATGACAATCGTGACATCGGTAGGTGCTGCTACTGCAGCAAACTGTGGATTCCCCTCAGTGCGTATGTATTCAGGGGTGACGTCAACAATCGGTTCCCACGCCGATCTCAAGTCACTTAGCAAGGTGGACACCACCTGTTGAATGAGCTTCAACTCGATGGAGCTATAGTCGCGGCTCTCGACTCGGTAACGAGCGCCGGCCCCACCGAAGACGAAGTCGACGAGACCGAACATCAAGGTCGAGTCCACCGAAACGAGGCAGGTGTTCCGGAGAGGCGGCATACGAAAGACGTTCAAGCATGCGGGGACGGAAACGCCATCGATGAACTCCGAATACTTGATGAGCTGTGTCGATACGTATGAGACGTCGACGGTCTTCCTGAACATGTTAAAAAATGAAAGCTGCATCAAACGAGCCAACCGCTGATTGAGTATTTCCAGCGTCGGCATACGACCTCTGATGATTCTGTCGTTACTCGTCAGGTCATAGGATCGAGCTTCGGCTGAAGATGCATCTTGCTTCTGACGCTTCTTCTGGTCGGTCTTCTTGACCGAGCTCATCAGGGCATCGACTTCATTTTGTGTGAGGATTCCGTCCATTTGCTCTACTGCGTCACGAACTCGGTGAGAAAGATGTCATAGGCCTCTCCGGTTGTGAGGATGTTATTTATTCTTTTGCGCAGATTCTCCCGAATATCTTCTTTTGCACGAGCGCCCTGGGTATCGGTGAGAGCAAGGCTCGAAAGGTACGAGATGGTGACGTCCCGAATCTTGGCATCTCGGTCCCTCACTTCCTCTTTCGTGGTCTCGCTGGATACCTCCGCCTTGATCGCGGCCTTCAGGTAGCGAGGTGAGCCCGGATCTCGGAGATTGATGGTGAAGCTTCCCACCTCCGCGGTGATCCCTGCACCTACAGTCGCTGGCTCCTGCGGCACATCGCTTCCCTCCAGTGGTTCCGCCGTGGAAGGTGCACTCGATCCGGCCAACAGCAACGCAGCGACCACACCGCCCAGAGTGAGGATGTTGGTACCAATGAGGATCGGAACCAGCAGCGACTTCTTGGGAGGTGAATCTTCCTTTGACATACCTTTCACGGTCGGGCCGTCACCGACACGACGACCATAAGCAGTGTTCATGCCACCGACGTTTCGGATGGAGGCAAAGGCTCCGGCCGTCGGAGATCCGACTTTTGCCCTGCGCTCCCGCTGTCAAACCGGTGACGAAGACGGAAATTTGACCCCGGGCTGATCTTGCACGACTCACGACGAGGGCCGAGAAGCCGATAGACGACTGCAGATGAAACTGACAGCGGTGGACGGCGCCTCGGAAAGGGACACTGACCGGATTGCCGTGACCTCCACTCGATGGTTTAACGTCAGAAGGTTGAAGGAAGGAAACGTGGTCAGCAGTGCTGAAGCCAAGTCCCGGAGCCTCAGTGTGCTCGTCATCGATGATGACGACTACCTTCGTCGATTCATCAGCCGCGGCCTGTCCCGGGTAGGTGTCCAAGCGGCCTCTGTAGAGGGGGGCGAAGCGGCGATTCAGCTTTTGAAGAAGCAGCGTTTCGACGCCGTGATTTGCGACCTGCATATGCCGGAAGTCGACGGCCTGGATGTGCTCCGATTCTCGTCCAGCGTCATTCCGAAGCCCCCATTCATCATGCTCACGGGGTACGGCTCGGTTGCCGTCGCGGTGGAAGCGATGAAGCAGGGCGCTGCCGACTTCCTCGAAAAGCCGATCGCCATCGATGAACTCAAGGCCTCCATTCTCAACGCGGTCAACAAGGCCGAAGAACGGTCGCTGGCCTCGTCGACTCCATCGACGGGACTCGTTGGTTCACGAGTGTGGTTGGAGGGGTTCATCGACACGCTACGCCGATTGGCGGCCACCGACGCCACCGTATTGATCGAGGGCGAAACCGGAACCGGCAAGAGCGCCGTGGCTCGGGAGATATTCAAGCTCTCGAAGCGGGCCAAAGGACCGTTCGTCGAGCTGAACTGTGCTGCCATTCCCGACAACCTGATGGAGAACGAGTTGTTCGGGCACGTTCCAGGCAGCTATACTGGAGCTACCGGTCAAGACGGCAAGGTCAAGCAAGCCCATCGAGGAACACTCTTCCTCGACGAGGTAGGGGAACTGAAGCCCGAGTTGCAGGCAAAACTGCTTCATCTCCTCCAGGAACGGCGGTATGCGCCCATTGGAGCCACCAGCAGCGAGCAAGCCGACGTCCGTTTCATCGCCGCAACGAACCGCGACTTGCTCCGTGAGGTCGAAGCTGGCTCGTTCCGACAAGACCTGTATTTTCGATTGAACGTAGTGAGTCTGACCATCCCTGCGCTGAGGGAACGGCCCGATGATGTGATTCTTCTGCTCGACCACTTCAGCGATAAGGTCGCTCAACGTCTGGACGTAACACCTCCGATCTTTCACCCCGATTCTCAGGAACTCTTGAAGCGATACGATTGGCCGGGCAACGTTCGTGAATTGGAGAACTTGGTTGAGCGAACCGCGGTCATGTTTCCTCCGGGCACGGTCATCGAACCGAAAGACCTTCCTCAACGGGTGCTCGCCAATCAGCGGGGTCAAGTCCCAGATAGCGCGCCGGTGTTGATCGATCACCGTCATCCAGACACCTCATTCCCGGACAATGCCAAGGAAATGGACGAGAGTCTGGCTGAGGTCGTGAAGAAGTATGAGGCATCGCTGATACGTGCTGCCCTCGACCGGTGCGACCGAAACCGTTCTCAAGCCGCCCGATTCCTTCGTATGAAACGAACGACTTTGATCGAGAAGATCCGCAAGTTGGAGGCGGACGGCCTCCTGGACTCGCGCGCCGACAGTTGACGCTTTGCTTGCCGAAACTTTGACGGTCGACGCTTCACCGACAGATCCAAACCAGCATCCCGACGCTTTTTGAACCGGAGCGGCCGGTCATCCAAGAATCCGTCAGTGCCAGCATTGGCATCACTCTTGAGAGGCGGATCAGTGTGGCGCGCTCCGACTTGATCATCTGGGCTCTTGCCATTGGGGTGACGAGTACTTCTGCGCAGGCTGCCCTTCCCCGGCAACTGATCGTGGTCGAGACCCCGACCGCGAAGACCAAGATTCAAGTCCAACATGAATTGGGGCATCGGGTAGCCCAGGTGAAGATTCAGGCGCCTCCGTCCGACATTATCGAAACACTGGAGTCTCAAACCGGAGCCTTTCTCATCTCTGTCCAACGAAGGTCCTATACCGACGGGGTCCTCGACCTTCTCTTCAAGCTTTCAGATGACTCCACTCAGATTCGCGTACGCCGGCTGAAGAGAGGTCGAGCCATGGCGTTCATACTCAGAGACCGGGCTCGACCGCCAGAGCTGGACCCCAAAGGATTCTTCAGCCGAGTTGCAGGTCTCTTGTCATTCGACCGCGTTCCCAGCGCCTTTCCGCCCGAGGCGGACGATGCCCCGTGTCCCCGGGTGCAGGCCAAGCAGCTCTTGAAGGGATCTGCGTCTGCCTACCGACTCGAAGACCATCTGGACCGCATTGGCGATTCCGAGTGCGCCCACTACCTGACGGGACAACTCGCCGTTCTGGCGAGCCGGAACGGGTCGGATCTCAAACCCTTTGAATCCTGGGCCTTCCATTTCGATCCGAGAGAGCCGTGGAGACAATCTCGTCGCGCGTTCGCTCATACCGTTCTGGCGGCGGGGCACGTTCTGGCGCGGACCGGATACTTCCCCGAAGCCGAGGTCATGCTGACCTCGCCGGTGTTCCGGCCTCGTTCGCTGCGGGTCTATCAAGCCATCGCATTGAGCCAACTTGCGTTGGCTTCCCGAGATCACGAGGAGGTGGAGGCTCTCCTCGAGCCCGCGAGCGAACTCGTGCCGACGGACGAGCTAAACCTTGTGGTGGCCGAGCTCCGGGCTCGGACCTTCCTGGCTAGAGGCCTCCACGAGGAATCCATGTCGGTGATAGAAGCAGCTTCCGAGCGCCTTCGGTCGTTTCCGCCTATCTCCGGACATCTCTTCCTATATGGCGGCGACATCGCACTCGCAACCGAACAGACGGCTCGAGCCGAGCGATTCTATCGACTGGCGAGCGAAGCCCGGACCGGCGCGGCGAAAAGCGCGGCTCTACTACGCCTGGGGGACCTTTCGGCCCGCGCGGGAAAACTGAGCGAAGCGCTCAAACGATATCACTCGGCAGAGATGGGAACGGCTTGCTTGAGAGCTCACAAGAAACTCCGACAACAGGTGTTGCAGTCGGCGAATGTCGAAGAGACAGAGCAGGTTCTGTCTCTCGCCGAACGGCGCCCTACATGTCCGACGGAAAGGCATCTCGCTCTGTACATGCTTTCCTTTCTGTATGCTCAGACTGGTCGACACCACGAAGCCGTCCCCCTCGCCGTCGAATGGAACCGACTCGTGCCGGAGGACTTCAGGAATGATGCAATCGCTCATTCGGTCCTTCAGGACGTCACACTGCACGCCGCGAGAAGCCTCGCTCGCCAAGGTGCTTGGCAGCAGCTGATCGAACTCTACGAAAACGAGCTCATCGATGCGAGTGAACAGCACGTATTGAAGGCGGAGGCGGAAAGCCTCATTGCCGATGCAATGCTCCAATTGGGCATGGCGAGCGCGGCAGCATCCAAGCTGAAAGCCCTCTTGGCACGAGGAGTCGAAAGACCAATCAAGGACGAAGCGGCGGCCTTGCTGGCGGAAGCCTACTTGGCAGCCGGTGACTTCTTTCGCGCTTCACTGGTTCATCGGTACTTCGAAGCGGAGCTGGGTAACAGTCCAGTGCGTTGGCGAGCCGAACAAGTCGCAGCCGAGGTCGACTTGGCTATGGACCGTCCCGAAATGGCGCACCAACGAATGGTCAGCGCCGCGTCGATGACACCATCTGGTGACCCAGACTTTCATCGGCGATGGATCTTGGCCCGAGCTCTGATGAAGCAAGGACAGCATGAAGCCGCGGCCCGGGAGTTCGATGAACTTCTGTCGGCACCATTTGCTCCTCACGTCCATGATTCGGGACCTCTGGTCGAAGCACTGTCCTCCTGCCTTCGCCGTGAGCTTGCATGCGCCAGAGGACTCTGGCCGAAGGTCGTCGCTTACGATTCCGGACTCATAACTCCGAGGCTGCGCTGGCAAGCGGCCCGGCAACAGATCATCGACGAACCGGCCCTCGATGATGACCTAACCCGAACTCTCTCCTCGGTCGCACAAAGCGTCCGAGCAAAAACGCCGAGACCTCGACCATGACGACCATACTGGATCACGAGATACGACGCGAAGGGGGCCTTGCCCTTCGGGTCAATGGAAGCCTTCTTGCGGTTGGACGACGACCGGCGCTTGCAGAGCTGAATCCGGCTTTGCGGGGCGTCGCACTATCCGATTCGCCCGTTCTGGTCCAAGCAGAGCCACAGGACGCGAACCTCATCATCGAGCGAATCCATACCCTCGGACGCCGAAGTGAGATGCCGTCTCGAACCTGTCACACCGACGTCGATGCCGTCGTGCTCCTTGATGCGATCCATTCGAGCGGAGATGTCAAACCCGACGCGCTGGGGAGCTGGGCATTGTTCAACGTTCACTGGTGGTCGGAAACGAAACAGAAGGAGCTCGCCGGGGTCTTGGAGGAGCTCGATGAAGGTCGACTTCACGGAAGACTCCGGCATGAGCGCATTCCTCGAGTCGTGGTGGCAATGTCCCCCGAACTCAAGAGCTCGAGGCTGATCCCGGTCCTGGACCAACGATTGAACTATTTCCACATATCGGTCTCGGAACATCGGGGCCGCGGAGGTAAACATGCTTCCTCCTGATGCCATCACGCCTTGGCTCGAGCGGGCCCTGGATCTATCGGCGCATCGAGGCGCACTCCTCAGTGCCAACCTGGCCAACGTCGACACCCCGGGCTATACTCCCAGTGACCTCGACTTCGAAGCCCATCTTCGGGACGAGCTCCGCCACCGTGGCCACATCGGCCCTTCGCATACCCAGCCGAGTGGTCGACTTCGATTCGATACCGAGCCCTCGCTGGATGGAAACCGAGTCGATCTCGACACCGAGATGACCTTGGCGGCCGCGAACCGCACATTCTACCAGCTGACCACCGAGGTGCTGAACCGAAACCTGGGCCTGCTGCGATACGCCATCGACGAAGGAGGCCGATAATGGCGAACATTTTTGATGCCTTCACCCTCGCCGGCCGAGCGTTGTCGGTTCAACGAGCCCGACTGGACGTCGCGTCCAGCAATCTCGCCAACGCGCAAACCACCCGGACCGAACAGGGAGGGCCCTATCGTCGGCGCGACGTGGTTCTTCGGGAGACTCGAGAACCGGGTAGCTTCGAAGCGGTCTTGAGGGGCGAAGCGGACCGTGTCCGCTCGGTCGAAGTCGACCATGTTCGGGAAGATGCAGCTCCTCCACGATTGGTCTTTGAGCCAGACCACCCGGACGCGGACTCCAACGGATTCGTCGCATATCCGAACATCAACACGGTGGAAGAAATGGTGAACATGATCACCAGCATGCGAAGCTACCAAGCCAATCTCAACGTTCTCTCGGGTCTTCGCACGCTGGCCGAGCGCGCCCTTACCATAGGGAGGAACTTCTAGTGATACCCATTCAAAGTCTAGGCGTTGAAACGATCCGGCCGCCCGACGAGTCGCAAACGAATCAATCCGACCAAGCGACTGGAGTGGATGGAAGTCGATCCTTCTCCAGCGCCCTCGAGGCGGTCCGGGAGAGCCTGGAGGAAGCCGAGGTCGCTTCGAGCGAAGCAATGGTCGGCGACGGTCAGATCCATACCGCGATGATCGCCATGACACGGGCCGACCTGACCTTCCGATTCGCAGCGCAGATGAGGAACAAGGTCGTAGAAGCGTACCGCGAGATGATGAGCCTTCAATTCTGAGCCGACGCGATGGACCGGATAAGAGTACTGTGGGCGTCCGCTTCGCCTTTGATGCGGGCTGCGTTCGTGACCGGCGTCGTGATGGCAGCGGGTTGCGCTCTGTTTCTTCTGTTTGGAGCGGAGCGGGTGGACATGGCCCCAGTCTTCACTCAACTGGCCCCATCCGATGCACAAGCGATCGTCGAGGAGCTCGAAGGTCGGGACATCCCGTTCCGATTGAGCGGGGATGGAACGGCGGTCTCCGTCCCTCGTGAAGAAGTGACTCGGCTACGAATGGAGATGGCATCCGCGGGTCTTCCCAGGGGCGGGGGAATCGGATTCGAACTCTTCGACAACAGCAATCTCATGATGACGGACTTCACCCAGCGCGTGAACTATCGACGGGCTTTGCAGGGTGAGTTGGCGAGAACCGTCGCACAGCTGCCAGAGGTCAGTCATGCTCGGGTACACTTGGCTCTTCCCGAGAACAGCTTGTTCACTCGGGATCGCACCGAACCATCGGCCTCGGTCTACCTAAAGCTTCTACCAGGTCGGGCCATCTCCACGAAGCAAGCGCAAGGAATCGTGCATTTGGTGTCGAGCTCGGTCGAAGGTCTTCCGAGTGGAAGGGTTGCGGTGCTGGACGGAAACGGCCGGCTCCTGGGACCGGCCCCGGATACCGAGGGCCTCGGCGTCACCTCCCAAGCCCTTGGTATTGCCCAACAGTTCGAGCGTCGTATGGAAAAGCGAATCGTCGACCTGCTGGAGCCCCTCGCGGGTCACGGACGGGTGGTGGCCCGGGTGAGCGCAGACCTCGATCTGTCCCGTGTGGAGGAAACCGAGGAACAATATGATCCTGACAACGCCACGCTCCGTAGCGAACGAAAACTGCAAGAGAACACCACACAACGACGAGACGAACAACGCGGTGTGGCCGGCACTCCCGGGAACCTGCCGGCTCAGCCCGAGGGTCCGCAGCCAGTTGCCGGAAGTCAGTCCAATTCGGAGCGAACAACCACCGAAAGCGACTATGCCGTCCCGAGAACCGTCAGGAAGGTGAGAAGACCACTCGGGGAGGTCAGACGGCTGTCCATTGCGGTGCTGCTGGATACCTCCGAAGAAGCGGACAGCCTCGAACCGGAGCGCACCGAAACCGAGGAAGACGACGTCCCGGCCCCTCGAGGTCAGCTTCCATCCCAGGAAGCTCTGGCCAAGATCATCGAAAAGGCGGTGGGGTTCGACGCCGAGCGAGGCGACGAGCTCGAAGTCATGTTTGCGCCGTTTTCGCGCCCGGGTGAGTTCGAGGCGGGCGGGGACCCATCGAAGGTCGAAAAGACACCGGCCTGGATGCCGATCGGCGCGCTTCTCATCGCAGCAGCAGGTCTGTTGGGGATCACTGTGCTTCTAGCCGAGCGCAAGCGCCGCCGTACCGCGCAAGCGATCGAGGCCGCCGCGCGCGAGGCGCAAGAAGAACGCGAACGCCTCGACGGCGACACCCCGCAGCACAAGGGACCGCTCCACCTGAAAGATCAGGTTCGCGACCTCACGGCCAGCAACGTCGGCGCCACCGTCGAAGTCATGAAACAGTGGCTCAAACCAACCCCCGAGAATCAAGGAGGCTAGCCCTTCATGACCAAATCCACGCTTTCCGGCGCCGAGAAGGCAGCAGTCGTTTTTCTGCACATGGGGGAAGAGACGGCTTCAGAAGCCTTCAAGAGTCTCACCCGTCGCGAGATCAAGCTCCTCTCCACCGCCGCGAGGTCCGTTCAGCACCTCAATCAGGAACAAGTCGAGGCGATCCTCAAGGACTTCATTCAAGAGATGGAAAGCGGATATCCGGAGCTTCGAGGTGGACACGAGTTCGTCACGCTTTTGGCATCCCGCAGCCTGGGTGCGCAAAAGGCGAAGGAATTCTTGGACGACGAGGGCGGCCTGACCGACACGTTGGCCGACGTCGATGCCGAGACCATCGCAGGTCTCATCCGGAAGGAGCATCCTCAGACAACTGCGCTCATCATGGCCCATCTGCCTCCGGACCGCGGCGCGGAAGTCCTGGTCCTTTTGCCGGAAGCCGTCCAAGCAGACGTACTGCGCCGTCTGGCGACCTTGGAAAGTGTGAGCCCCGAGGTCGTGGAACTGGTGGAACAAGCCCTCTTGTCCGAGATTCAATCGATGGGGAAGGGCGTCGCGAAGAAGGTCGGAGGCATCAACCTGGTGGCCGATATACTCAATCAGGTCGAGAGGACGCGGGAACAGACGTTGATGTCGCAGCTCGAGCACACCGATGAGGCACTGGCCGAAGAAGTCCGAGGTCTCATGTTCGTCTTCGACGACCTGGTCAACGTTGACGGGAAGGGCATGCAACAACTGATGCAGGAGGTCGATCGCGATACGCTCGTTCTCGCCCTTAAGGCCGTGGACGAGGATTTGCGTGAACACTTCTTCTCCAATCTTTCGAAACGCGCCCGAGACATGATCATCGAAGACATGGAAAACCGCGGCCCGGTCCGGTTGTCGGAGGTCGAAAGCGCCCAAGCCGACATCGTGAGAATCGCTCTCCAGATGCTCGAAAATGGGGACATCGAGATCTCCAAAGGCGGGGAGGACGCATATGTCTGAAATCCCCTGGAGGGTGCCGTTCCGCGCTGCGCGCGCGACGACGGCTCGGCTCCCGAAGGGTCGACCGGACCCGGCGCGCATCTCACCGGTCGAGTTTCCCAACCTCACGGAGGGTCACTCGCAGGCCGGACCGACGGCAGTCTTCGAGCCAGCCGCGCGGGATGACGCCCCGGCTTCGTCCCTCGAGGAAGCGGTTCTGGCGGCGAAGGAGCAAGGTCATCGTGAAGGACACGCTGACGCAGAGCGTGCGTACAAGGCACAAATCGACGACCTCCGAGCCCACATGACCGCGACACTAGAGGCGTTCCGACATGGCCTCACGCAAGCCGAAGCGCGGGCCAATCGAGACGCCTTGGACCTCGCCCTTCTGCTGGCGGAACATCTGACTCGAAGCCGTCTCCGAACCGATTTCGAAGCCATGGTGATGGCGTTGAAGACGAATGCATCGGCTTTGGAGGGATCGGAGCCCATCACCATCATCGCCTCGCCTGAGTCCTCGGCAGTCCTCCAAGACCACATCGAAGAGCTCGAGAAGGAGTTCGAAACGGGCGGCATCCACATCGAATCCGACGCATCTTTCGGCTCTGGGGACTTCATGCTCCGGCGAGGGAACACGAATCTCGATCTCCGACTCCAGCAGCGTCTCGAACAACTGAAGAAGGTGCTACTGCGGGCCAGCGGTCTCGAGGTCGAAGGCGGTTGAGATGCTGGACCTCGAAGCATGCCGAGCGGCGCTTTCCCAAGAGCGACCCGCGTTGGGAGGAGCCCTACACAAGGTCAACCAGAGCACCGTGGAGGCTCGACTACCGGGCGCGAGCACCGGAGCGATCTACCGCATTCCGGGGCGAGAAGGTCGACCGGACCTGATGGCCGAGGTGGTCGGATTTCGGCAATCCGACGCGATCCTCGCTCCTTTCTCGGAGCCTCGCGGAGTGCGTCCCGGCGACCCGGTGCTTCCCGAGGGCATGACCGACGAGCAGCTGGTTTCAGATTCCATGCTCGGTCGCGTCTTGGACCCGCTGGGTCGACCGCTGGACGGCCGCCCGATTCGAGACGGCAACCAGCGGATGAGTCTGTATCGACCGTCTCCGAATCCGATGACTCGGCGGACCATCGATGAGCCCTTGGAAACCGGTGTTTCGGTCATCGACGTGATGGCGACGGTGGGCCGAGGCCAGCGAGTAGGTCTGTTCGCCGGAGCGGGCGTGGGAAAGAGTACCCTCCTGGGCATGCTGGCCCGACACTCCGACGCGGACGTCAACGTGGTCGCGCTCATTGGTGAGCGGGGTCGTGAGGTTCGGTCCTTTATCGAGGACGAGCTCGGCCAAGACGGCCTTCAAAAATCCGTCGTGGTGGTGGCGACCGGAGATGCGTCACCGATCTTGCGCATTCGCGCCTCGTTTCTCGCCGCAACGCTGGCCGAAACCTTTCGTGATCGAGGCCGCAGGGTGTTGCTCCTCATGGATTCGTTGACTCGGCTCGCGCACGCCCAGCGCGAAGTCGGCCTTTCCGCCGGTGAACCGCCCACCACTCGCGGCTATCCACCCTCGGTCTTTTCGATGCTGCCCCGGCTACTGGAACGAGCCGGAAATTCGGACGCGAACGGATCTCTCACCGCATTCTATACGGTGCTGGTCGATGGCGACGATCTCAATGAACCCATCGCGGACGCGGCCCGCTCGGTGCTGGATGGTCACATCGTCTTGTCTCGTCGAATCGCAGAAACGCAGCAGTATCCGGCGGTCGATATCGGTGCGTCCCTCTCGAGGCTGGCCCAAGAGCTGATCTCCATCGACCATGCGAAGATCGCGGGCTCCGTGCGTCGGATCCTGTCCGGGTTCGAGGAGGTTCGTGACCTGATCCAAGTCGGAGCCTATCGAGCGGGGACCGACGCGGAGACCGACCGGACGGTGAAACTCCATCCGCTGGTGATGGAATTCTTTCGACAAGATCGTCGTCAACGCCGAAGTTTGCGGGACGATCTCACCCGGCTCGAAGCGCTGGTCGGAGCATCCTGATGAAGCGATTCCTCTTGATGTTCGTGTTGGGGTGCATGCCGAGCCTGGCTCAAGGTGAGACACCTCCCCCCGAAGAAGACGTCCGCACCCAGGCGATCGAGCCCATGGATCCTCCACCGGCCGAGGCGCAGGTGTCCCTCGCGGAGGCATTGGCCGAGAAGGAGCGAATGCTGAAGCGCAGGGAAGTCGAACTCCAGCAAGCCGCTCTCGACCTCGAAGAAGCCAGAAGACAGGTCGAAGCCCGCGTGCGGGAACTGGAGGCCAAGCTGAAGGCGTTGCAAGAGATGAGAGAGGATCGCGCAAACCGGCTCGAGGACGAAAAGGTCACCCGGCTCTTGCAGCTGATCCGGACCGTGGAAAAGATGGACCCCGAGTCCGCGGCACCCTATCTCGACCGATTCGAGACCGATACAGCGGCGGAAATCCTGCACGGTATGAACATGCGGAAGGCGGCGACGGTCATTTCCTTCATGAAGCCCTCAAAGGCGGCCATTTTGAGCCGATGGTTTCTCGAGAATGGACATCCTGCCCCTCCGTACGACCCGAAGCGGGACAGTAAGAAGCGCTGACGTCCACGATGGGCCGCGCACTCGTCCCAACGAGGGACGACGCTCTACCGGCGAGGAGGAGACGTTCGAAAGTGCCTTGGTCCATGTGCTGACGCCGCGTTCGCCGAGGATTTCACCTCGACCGTCCAAGAGTGGACCCGCGTCCCCACGACCGGAGCGGCCGGAGGGGAGGCAAGCATCGACCACCGAAGATGCGAGATCGCGGGACGCGCTGCAGCCTCGCCGAAACTCCGCGTTTGGCGGGTTCCTCGTCACGATCGACGGTTCAATCGCGAATTCCCCGGAATCGTCGGAGGGCGCGGACCCGGTTCGCCGCCTCCCGGTGACGTGGCTCCGCGTCGTCGCCGAGCCCGAAACGACCGCATCCCTGAACGAGCGGGCGCGAAGCGTGCTGCAGCTTTCGGAGTACGTTCGACTTCACCGAACGCCGCCCGCGACTGAATCGCTTCCGATACACCACGGAAACGAAGCCACGTCCCAAGAATCCGGAGGGGATCCGTTGACCTCGCCCGACGTCGCGTTCGACGCGGACCTCTTCGACCTCTCCTCCGACCTGAACCGCCAAGGCTCCGAAGGGCGTCGCTTCCGCTTCACTGACCCGACCTCATCCGCCCAAACCACGCTGGAGAGCGCTTTCGAGATGCCGGAGCTTTCGACTCGCGCGATGGTCGATGCGTCGACCCGGGCTGCCGGCGCTTCGGAGGGGGTCATATCAGAAACCCGCCTCAGCCAAGCGGCACAGAGACTGGTGGCGGAGGCGCGAGAAAAGGCGCTTCAATCCCGCGAATCCAGGCTGCCCTTGAACCTCAATCTCGAGGAGTCCGCCATCCCAATGCGGCTGCGCTTCACCCCTCGCGCCGACGGACGCCATGACGTTGCCTTCGTCGTGGCCTCGTATCGCGACCACCTGGAGCTCAAGAAGCGACTCCCGGAAATTCAGCGGGTGCTGACTGAACTTCCCCTCGACCTGACCGATGTCCAGATCGAGGTCCGGACACCGGTCGATCGACCTCACACTCGGAGAAAAGGCTCGAGATGAACATCGGCGGAATCAACAATGCCACGGCGCCGGCAACCCAGACGACCGGCAGCAATGCGCAAGTCAGCCAAGAGGAATTTCTGCAGCTCTTCTTGCAGCAACTTCAGAATCAGGATCCCTTGAACCCGATGCAAGGTGAGGAGTTCCTGGCCCAATTGGCAACGTTCTCTCAGCTCGAACAGCTCACCTTGATCAACAATGGAATCGACAATCTATCTTTCGGCCAAGCGGCTATCGTGTCTGGACAGACCGTCGGAATGATCGGGAAAGACGTCGTCTACGAAGGAAACGAAACCCAGCTGAAGGAAGATTCTGCCGTCCTCCGATTCGACCTTCCAACCGACGTGCAATCGGCGGTGGTCGAGATCAAGGATTCGAATGACATCGTCGTCCGAAGATACGACCTCGAGGACTTGACCCCCGGCGAGCGCGTCGAAACCTGGAATGGTCGGAGCGACTCCGGGGGGACGCTTCCCGAGGGAACCTATCGATTCTCGGTGGTGGCCACCGATGCCGAGGGCGCACAGCTCTCGGTCCAAACCACCAGTAGCGGGGTCGTCGACGGGGTTACCTATCGAAACGGTGTTCCCGAACTCATCATCGGTGATGTTCGACGGTCTCCCTCCAGCGTGCTGGAAATCAAATGAAGGACATTCTATGGCACTTACCTCATCACTCTACGCCGGACTGAGCTCCCTTTCCGCGAACGGTCGCTCGCTTCAGGTCACCTCCGACAACATCGCAAATGTGAACACCGTCGGATTTCGAGGTTCTCGAACCCAGTTCGAGGATCTCTTGGCACAATCCGTCGTCGGTGTCGGAGAACTGGGATCCGGCGTTCGATTATCCGGAATCGAAAGGCTGTTCGAGCAAGGCGCCATCATCGGAACCCAGAGGGCAACCGACCTTGCCATCAACGGACGCGGATTCTTTGTCTTGCGTAGCGAATCGGATCCCCAAGAACTCATGTTCACGCGGAACGGGCAGTTTTCGGCCGACAACGATGGATTCCTGGAAACGGCGACGGGCCTGCGCGTCCAAGGTTACCCAGCGGATGGCAACGGTGGATTTCTGAGCACGCTCGGTGACATCCGTATCGCCGAAGCTAACGTCCCCCCACAGGCCACCAGCAGCATCGACCTGAGCATCAACCTCCCGTCGAGCGCTCCGGTGAGTGCCAATCCGTTCAATATCAACGATGTGGATGGCACCACCCAAGCTTCAACGTCCATCGTCATCTACGACGCGTTGGGCGCTCCGCATCAAGGTATCTTGTACTTCACGAAGTCAGCCCCCAATCAATGGGACTACAACCTGGTCATCTCGAACGCGGATCTCGGACTCACCCCGACGGAGGACGCGACTGCGGTCGCGACCGGACAACTCGGGTTCACGTCCGATGGGTTGCTGGACACCGAAGTCGGTGGAAGCTTCACCGTGGACTTTCCCGGAGCAACGACCAACAGCATCACGTTGGACTTTGGTCAAAGCATCACCACCGACGGAGCTTCGACGCCAACCGGCAGCAGTCAGTTCGATCGCCCCACCAGCGTCAACCAGCTGAGCCAAGACGGCTTTGCCGCCGGTGAGTTCCAAGCTCTTAGCGTCGGAGAAGACGGGGTGGTGGAGGCAAGCTTCACGAATGGCCAGACTCGAGCCGTGGCGCGAGTTGCGATGGCCAACTTTGTGAGCCAAGAGGGCCTGCGCCGAGTGGGAGGCAACATGTTCCAGGAAACCGAAGAGAGCGGCAATGCGCTCATCGGCTTCGCAAACAGCGGAGGACGTGGCGCGATCCTGGGAGCAAGCCTCGAACAAGCGAACGTGGACCTTTCCACCGAATTCGTTCGATTGATCAACGACCAGCGCGCGTTTCAGGCCGCGACTCGAACCATCACCACCGCCGACGAGCTGCTGGCCGAGGTCGTAAACCTGATACGCTGATGACCGTCACCGAAGGCTCCGGCGGATCCTCCCTCTGGCTCTCGCGACGACGTGACGCGTGAGCTGCTCGAACGTCATGCCGGCCGCGGCAGCCGCCTGTGGGAGCAGCGAGGTCTCCGTCATCCCCGGTATCGTGTTCGTCTCCAAAATCCACAGGTCTCGTGTCTGGGCATTCCACATGATGTCGGTGCGACTCATGTCTCGGCACCCCAAGGCTCGGTGAGCAGCCACCGCAAGATGCTGAATTTGGTCCCGAATCTCGTCTGAAACCTCGGCCGGGGTGATCTCGTCGGTGGCACCAGAGGTATACTTCGCATCGAAATCGAAGAAGGGGTGCCCGTCCCCCGGGATGAGCTCGGTAACCGGAAGTGCGGTCGGTCCCCGATCCATGTCGAGAACGCCGCACGTAAACTCTCGGCCTCGAGCTCGAGCCTCGACCAACGCGTCCTGCCCTCCCATCTCGGCCAAGGCGTGCCTTACTGCATCGTGGGTCTCACACATGTGGACTCCGAAGGACGAACCGTCTCGTGCCGGCTTCACGACCCATTCCGAAGCAAAACAGAGCTCTTCGGCTCGCACAACGTCACCTGCCCACACCGGAACGAATGGGGCGGTCGAGAGGCCCAAGGCTTGGTAAACGAGCTTGCTTCGAATCTTGTCCATCGCAAGAGCACTCGCGGGAAGACCGGAGCCGGTATACGGAATCTCCGCTGTCTCCAGCAGCCCTTGAAGGGTCCCATCCTCGCCGAAAGGCCCATGCAGAGCCAGAAACGCAATCTCGCAGTCGTGTTTCAGCGCACCGAGTGCCTCGGTGAAGGACCGCGGGGGTCCTCCGTCGATGGCCCATGCACCTTCCTTGCTGACCACGACGGGAAATGCGTCGTCTTCCAGGACCGATAGAACCTGACGCCCCGACCACATCGAAACCTCGTGCTCGCGACTGGGTCCTCCCATGAACACGGCGATTTTCTTCATCTGGTTTCCGACCCTGGCTTCGTGGCGCGCGCCACCTGGAGCGAAGCCCGACCCTGGCGCGTCATCCGAACGGCGACCGTCCCCGGGCACCGGCTCCCATCTGCTTCATCAGCTGTCCCATTCCGCCGGGGCCCATCTTGGCCATCTTCTTCATCATCTTCCGAGCATCTTTGAACCGCTTGATGAAGCTGTTCACCTCGGCCACGGACGTCCCGCTGCCATTCGCGATACGTTTTCTGCGAGACCCATTCAAAATATCTGGCTGGTGACGCTCCTTGGGCGTCATGCTGTTGATCATCGCCTCGATACGCCGAAGTTCTCGGTCCGGGTCCGGTCCGGCCGCTCCCATCTTCTTCATGGCCTGGGAAACGCCCGGAATCATGCCCAAGAGTTCCTTCATGTCTCCCATCTTTCGGAGCATCTGCATCTGTTCACGAAAATCTTCCAGCGTGAATTCGGCCTTCTTGATCTTCTTGGCCATCTGCTTGGCCTGCTTCTCATCGTAGGCTTCCTGACTGCGCTCGATGAGAGACATGACATCGCCCATCCCGAGAATGCGCTGCGCCACTCGCTCGGGATGAAAAGGTTCGAGGGCATCCGACTTCTCGCCCACCCCGGCGAAGAAGATTGGTGCTCCAGTGATCTTTCGAACCGACAAGGCGGCGCCTCCGCGCGCATCGCCGTCGAGTTTCGTCATGATGACGCCATCGATCCCGACTTGAGCGTTGAATTCACTGGCTACATTGACCGCATCTTGTCCGGTCATTGCATCAACCACCAATAGCGTATAGTGCGGACTGGCCGCGCTCTTGGTGCGCCGAAGTTCCTCCATCAGTTCAGGGTCTATGGCGAGACGACCTGCGGTATCGACGATGACGACGTCATAGCCTCGCCGGTCGGAGGTCTTGAGAGCCTGCTCCACCACCTCCTCCACGGCGGTTCCCGTCGGCGTATCGAATGCGTCGACGCCGATTTGAGCCGCTACGGTCTTCAGCTGCTGGATGGCGGCTGGTCTCTGCAGGTCAGCCGGGACCAAGAAAGGCTTCTTTCCCTGTTTCTTGAGACGAAGCGCCAATTTACCGGCCGTGGTCGTCTTGCCGGAACCTTGGAGCCCCATCAGGAGGAGCACCGCGGGCGGCTTCACCGCCAGGTCCAGTTCCGCTGAGGACTCCCCCATGGTCCGGGTGAGCTCCTCCGCGACAATCCGCACGAAGTCCTGAGACGGAGACAGAGATTTCTGGACCTCGCGGCCGAGAGCGCGGGACTTGACGTCTTCGACGAAGCCTTTGACCACCTTGAAGTGAACGTCCGCCTCCAAGAGAGAGAGGCGCACGTCGCGAAGCGCGTCCTTGATGTTCTGCTCGGTCAGCGTTCCGTGGCCCCGGACCTTCTTGATGATTTCGCCGAACCGGTCTTCAAGGTTGGAGAACACCGAAAGACCTTAGCCCCTGGGACCGGCAGGCGGCCAGAACCGATCGTCGAGCGGCCCAAAACTCCGCTAAAGGCCCTCTCCGCCGTCCATCACCCAGCATTGCCCCGTCACCTGGGCCGCCCTCGGCGATACGAGAAAACGTACCAACGAAGCCACTTCCTCGGACTGGGTGACCCGGCCCGAGGGGATCTGCGTTTCGATCCGTTCACGAGCTCGTTCCGGACTCCGTCCGGTTTTTTCGGAGATGCGAGCCAACGTTTCGTCGAACATCGGCGTGTCCACCCAACCCGGACAAACCGCATTGACCGTAATGCCATGGGACGTCCACTCTGCGGCCGCCGACTTCACCAAGCCTGCAGCAGCGTGTTTGGAGGTGGCGTAGGCCGACGTGTAGCGGGCTCCCCGCACCGCCGCGGTGGAGGCAATCACCACAATGCGACCGGGGCGGCCATGAGCCATCATGTGGCCGGCTGCCGCCTTCATCAGATGCAGGACAGCCATCACATTCACCTCGAACAGGCGCCTGAAGACCTCCGCGTCGGTGGTCATCAGGGGGGCCGAATAAGCTTGGCCGGCACAGGACACGGCCACCTCGACCGGCGAGAAGGCCGCAGCCGCCCCTTCGACCAAGACATCCGCCGAGGCCGGATCGGTCACGTCCCCCGGGCAGACGAAAGCTTCGGAGCCCTCGCCAGATATGCGTTGGGCTGTCTCCTGCAGGCGAACCTGACTTCTTCCCTGGAGACCGAGGTGGTAGCCCGCTTTGGCAAGTTCCAGCGCGATGGCCTGACCGATGCCCTGGCCGGCACCGGTCACCACGGCAGTGGGTCTCGATTTGAGCGTCGCCACACCGTCGGCTAGTGGCATCCCAGGCTCTCGGTCAACGAGGTTGAGTTGCACGACACTTGAAGGATGTCGGACATCCTCGGTAGTTTCCCGGCGCCATGCAAAAGGTGTTGGTGTGCTCCGAAGACCCCGCACTGGCGAAACGGGTTCGTTTTCTGCTGGGCCGCGACGAGTGCCACATCGAAATCCTCAACGGTCCAGACTCGCTCGGTCCCGCGATCGATTCCGAATCGTACGATCTGCTGGTTCTCTCACGAACGATGGCCGACGTCGACGTGCGCGAGCACATCGAGCAGCTGGGCGAAGAGAGACCCCCGACCTTGGTGCTCGGCGGAGAGCCCATCTCCGACATCGAGCGCGTGCACGTGGTTCACGATCCCAGCAACGCGCAAGCGATCTACGGGGCCGCGAGCCGCATCCTGGCCGGTCAAACGCCGGACGCTTCTGCTCAACCGCCTGCGCCCCAGCTCCCGAGCATGCCCACCCCGAATCCCGGCCGGAACGGCGCGGGGACCGGCGCCAGCTCCGCCGCGTCTCAGCCGGTGGACCCAGCCAAGCTGGCGCGTTGTATCCATCGTCACAACGCGGCTCGCGACGACGGCGAGTTGACGGTGCAGCGCAACGACGAAAGATGGACCCTGACCTTCTCCGGCGGTTTACCGGTACGAGTCCACACTTCCCGCAAGGGAGACCGCTTCGGCCGCCATCTGGTGGAGGCCGGCCGACTCTCCGCTGCCCGCTATGCAGAAGCGGCCATGTTCGCGGTGGAGAAGGGTCAGAACCTGGGAGACGCGCTGGTCGCGACCCAGGCGCTCTCCGAGGAAGATCTCCGGCGCGAGCGCGCCGACTACGCTCGGATCCAGCTGATCGCCCACTTCGAACCAGGCGAAGCGACCTTTCGCTTCGAAGCCATTCCTTTTTCCGGCGATCCCGACTTCGAGCTGGATGTCCTGCCGGTGGTGGCCGAGGGCTTCAAGACCTACGCCGACCTGGACCTGGTCGAAGGCATCATCGGGGAGCGGAGACAGCGCTACTTTCGCCTCCGAACGCCACCTCGCGAGGTGCAAGAGCTCTTTCGACTCACTGAAACCGAGGTTGCCTTCTTGGAGCACGGCGGTCGCGCCTACAACGTGGAAGATGCGGCCGAGAACTCCGGAGAACCGGTGGAGGCAGCTCTCAAGCTCCTCGGACTCCTGTGGACATGCGACGAAGTCGAAGACTTCACGCCCGGCGTGGACGAGTTCGAGGCTCGGATCCGAGAAGAGCGAACCCGCGGGAAGGAGGCCGGCTCCCAGACGCCCATGCAAGCCATGTCTTCGGAGTTCCCCAACATCGACGAACCCTTCGATGGCCAGATCAGCACTGGAACCCCCGTGTTCGAAGCCCCCGTGCCGCTCCATTCGAGAGACATTCCGGACGTGCCCCTCGAAGTCGAGGAACCAGTACCCTTGATGGGCAGTTCGCCTTCGGCGCCGCCGTCCGCGTTGCCCTATCCCGCGTCACCCGCCGGATCGCTGCGTCCTTCAATGGTGTCGCCGCACGGCCGAAGCAACCCTCCTCCCGCCACGCCCCCCCCTGCCCCGGTCGACGACGTTCCCCAGATGCCGTCCGCGGCGCCGGGCACCCAGACCGGTGAGGTGGAACCTTTGGTCTTCGCGGCCCCCAATCCACGAGATGCAGAGGGCAATCTGGTCGAAACCCCCGAACGGGTTCGCTCTCGTGAACACTTTCAGCAAGGGGTGCAGCTGCTGGGGCAGGGCCACTTCGATGGTGCAGAACAGGCTTTCCGTGAGGCCATCACGCTCTGTGCCGAGGAACATGTCTACCTGGTGGGGCTCGCCCGCTCCATCTTTTACAATCCGGGGTACGAGGCCCAGGACAAGCTGTCGGTCCTCGAGTCCATCGTATCGCGGGCCGAGTCTCTGGCCCCCCAAGACAAACGGGTCATCACGCTTCGCGGTTGGGTCGACCGGAACCGGTGAGCGTTCGCTCGGCGCCCGCACGGAGCGTCGAGTGCCGTTCCGCCCCTTGGACGCTCGATCAGAACCGCCCGGACAAGACCAGTCTTTGACCGTCGAAATCGAGGGATGGACCGGAGGCTTCCTTGGCTTCGGACTTCCCTCGGCCGCGGAAAATGAGGAGCAAAACTCCCGTCACCGTCGACGCCGCACCGACCCCCAGAAGAACATCGGCCACGAGGGCGCGATCGCGCGCGTCGTTGGCGAAGCCGATCCGGTCCGGGTCGGTCATGTCCGCTTCCTCGAAATCGTTCTCGGCGCTCAGAGCGAGGCCGCCGAATACGCCTCCCGCAATCAAACTTGCCCCTCCCACCGACAGCAAGAGAATCTCCGGCGTCCGGTTCACGCTGCGCCGGGCGGGTGGAGCTGCCTGAACCGACGCGGCGGGTGGGGCCGACGAAGCGGAAGGTGCCTGACGTGCTTGAACCTCCGCTCGCAGGCTGCGAAGAGACGACAAGGCTCGATTGCGGAGCTCCGCCGTCGTGCCCTGCAGCCCGATGAACCGCTCATAATACTCGATGGCTTCTTGGGGCTTCAGCGCCTTCTCGAAGCTCCGCGCGGCGTTGAAGATCAGCTCGGGCTCGGCGCTCAACTCGTACGCGGCAATGAATCGACCGGCGGCCTCCTCGAAACGGCCTTCGCTGTAGGCTTGGAGCCCCTCTTCCACCACCTGGTCGAACGTCGGCTGGCCTTCGGCGGCCATCACGCAGAGGAGGACTGAAAGCAATTTCATCACGGCTCCTCCTTAGTCGACCACAGGAACCCGGGGCCGTTCCAGATCGTCGACCACGATGGCCCCCTTTTTTCGAAGATTCGGGGCGAGCGTGTCCTCGGCCGGATCGACAGGGTCCCTCGGTTCGGACGCCCTCGGCTTCTCCGCGGCAGCTTGTTCCTCGAACGGTCCCGGGGCATCGCGAGCGCCGCGAAGGGGTACGGCGGCCGGACGGCGCCTCCGAGGCGGAGGCTTCGAAGGCTTCGCCGAGACCCGCGCGGGAGACGAAGCCTCGTCTCGCCCTGGGCTGGAGGAGCCGCGAGGCGCCTCCCGAGGTGGGACCAGGTCTCCCTGGCCGTCATCGCCTGGCGCAAAGGACTCTTCGACCTGTGGCTCCACCACCTGGGGCGGCGGAGCAGGTCGAGACGGAACCTCGATGGGCCCGGCCGTTTCCGGGGCGTCGGTGGGTCGTGGATTTCCGCCCCGGAGCCAGAGGACCGCCAAGACCAGGATGGGGATGGCCAAGATGGCCCCGACCACTGCCCATCGTCGTGCAAGTGGCCCTGCGAAACTGCGGCGGCCCGCATGCTCGTCCATCAGCTTCTCGAGTGCCCCGGACGAATGAGCCACGCGACCGCGGCTGGCCGAGACCACCTCACGGGTGAGGGTCCGAACGCGCTCGGCCGCCTCCAGCTGCCCCAGAAGCTCGCCTGCATCCTGCGGACGGTCGCTCGGCTCTTTGGCCAGCATCCATCGGATGACGAAATCGAGCTCGAGCTCCTGCACGCGGTCGCCGGTCTTCAGGTGAGGAGCCGGCCTTTCCAGGTGAGCGTTCATCAAGGAAATGTCGGAATCGCCGTCGAACGGCGGGCGCCCCGACGCCACCAGGTAGGACAGCACACCGAGTGCATAAAGGTCGGTTCTTTGGTCGACGGCCCGCTTTCGGATCTGCTCCGGGGCCATGAACCGCGGCGTGCCGATCAGCTTCCCCGCCTCGGTGAGGTCGTGATGAAGCTCGTGAACGCCGTGGCGCCCAAAGGCCTTCGCAATCCCGAAATCGAGGACCTTGACCCGCTCGCCGTCGGGTCCCTTGGTCACGA
The DNA here is from genome assembly GCA_050331295.1 of Myxococcota bacterium. Lineage (GTDB taxonomy): Bacteria > Myxococcota > Kuafuiibacteriia > Kuafuiibacteriales > Kuafuiibacteriaceae > Kuafuiihalomonas. The sequence continues at coordinate 457,006 of JBHJGZ010000006.1, forward strand.
CGATGTTGGAGGGCTTCAAATCACGATGCACGATGCCGGCCCGATGGGCGTGAGAGAGGGCGGAGGCGACCTGTCGGATGAACGGAATCACCCGTGTAGCAGGAAGCCGCACCTCCCGCCCCAGCACTCGATCGAGTGTCTCGCCTTCGACATACTCCATCACCATGAAGAGCGCCCCGTTCTCCGCTTCACCGTAGTCGTGAACCGTCACGATGTTGGGATGAGAAAGGCGTGCACAAATCGATGCTTCGGCGATGAAGCGCTCTCGGAACGTATTGTCTCCAGAGGGCTCCTGGAGGACCTTCACGGCGACGGAGCGCCCCAACGGCTCCTGCACCGCGAGATAGACGAGCCCCATGCCACCGCGGGCCAGGGGGCGCTGCAGACGGTACTTGTTGGCGAACAGGCTTCCCGGCGCCTCCATGCTCTGAATCTGGCTCCCGGTCTCGTTCATCCGCGTCCGAGCATCGTGTAACCGATCGACGCCCGGAGGTCGATGCAAGAACGGGACGACCTTGACACGAGCCGACGCGATCGGGAGCTAGAAGCGCGGTGTCGGTGGAGTCTCTCATGGCCGAAGCTCGAGCTCGACCCGAGGACCCGCATGCATGGGCGGAACTCGCGGCGGCTCTCGCCCATGCCGACCAGGTCCGGCCCGCGCTCGAAGCCGCAATGCGGGCGGCTACACAGAATCCACAGCGCGCCGAGACCTGGATGCTCATCGGCAAGGCCCTGCGGGCCTGCGGGGAAGCGGAACGCGCGCTGGCCGCGTATCGTGAAGCCGCGCTCGCCGACCCGACCGCCGCTTCGCCGTTGCTGGAGGCGGCCCTCATCCTCCGCGACCAAAATGATCTGGACGCCGCTCTCCTGAATCTCCGAATGGCGGTGGATCGCGCACCTACCAACACCGAATACCACTGCGCGCTCTCGGAAGTGCTCCTCAGCATGCAGCGTCATAGAGAGGCCCTGCGCCACGCTCGAGCCGCGGTGCAAATGAGCCCGGAAAGCCCGGAAGCCCTTCGGGTTTGGGCGGAGGCGAGCGAATCCACAGGAGAGAGGCGGGATGCCAAGAAGGCCCTTCGGGCCCTGATGGAGGTCTCGAAGAATCCGAAGGTGTTGCTCCGTTTGGCGCGCCAGCTCGTGGATCAAGGCGAGTCCCGAGAAGCCCGACAGCTGCTCGAAGAACGCGCTGCAGAATACGCAGACGAAGCGGCGTTCCACGTGTTGCTGGGAGCCGCGAGGCGAAGTCTGGGAGACCCCACGGCGGCCCTCAGCAGCCTCCGGTCGGCGATCCGGCTGAACCCAGAGGATGCGATGGCTCATTTCGAGCTCGGTGAGACGTTCCGCAGTCTTCGTCGACCTCGCGACGCCATCGTTGCGTACGAGGCGGCCACCCGGCTCGATGGCCAAATGCCGCAAGCGTGGATTGCACTGGGGGAACTTCAGCTGGAGAACGGCGACCGAGAACTGGGAACCCAAACCCTTCTTCGGGCGGCGAGCTTGCGCCCGGAGGACACCGGCCTTCGCAATCGTCTGGCGGCGGTGATGTCCGAGGTGCCGACGCCATCCTACCAGCGGCAAGACACCTTGACGAGCGACCTCCAGTTCGTCGGCGTGCCGGAGCTGTTGGAGCTCCTTCAGCAGCGACGAGCCAGCGGTCTGCTCCACGTGGAATCGCGCACGTCTCGGGTCGATCTGGAGTTCTTCGAAGGTGCCATCGTCGAAGCGGTCGACCGAACCCATCCGCACATCCAACAGCCCACCCGTACGCTGAGCCCTCGACCGGTCAGTGGACGAACCACATCGGAAGATCCGTCCGAGTCGGCCTTGCTGCGGCTGAAAGTGGTGAATGCTCTGGTCCGGGTGGTGGAGTCCAACTCCGGCAAAGCTTTCTTTCGACCGAACGCCACGTTGCGAGGGCACAATACGTCCAAGTCATCGGAGCCGGTATCGCCTCGATATGCCGTGATGGAAGCCGTCCGAATCCTGGACGAGCAACGAAATCGGTCACCGACGGGCGAGCGTTCGGAGTGATCAGTTCGCCGGGTACGCGGTCCAGCCGCGGGTCCAGTCCACCTCTTCGCCGCCGAACGGAATCGCTCCGATGAAGGTGGCCGAGCTGTCGAAGAAGCCGAACTCCTGGTCGTCGGGAGGCTGGACGGCGGTGACGTCCTCGTTGTTGCCTCCGACGATGTCGGCCGAGGACACCGGCGCGAAATCCGGCTCCGTGACGCTCAGGGGGTTCGCGAGCTGGGGATTGGTCGTCGACAGGACCACGATGTTTGCGCTCTCCAGAACCGCACTCGACACATCGAGCTGGTCGAAGTTCAAGTCGTCGCTGGGAACCTCCTCGAGATTGGCATCCACCGGATTGATGGCACCGGCTCCGAGCTGTTGAAAGACCACCGATTCAACGATCAACCGCGTGGTGGAAGGCTCGGGCGCAGGACCGTTCAACGAAAGGGTCGTGCATTCCTGATCCGAAATTTGTCCGAAGCCGACGGCGAGGCACCGCTGGGTCGCTCCACCGTTGAAGAAGAATCCTCCCTCCCGATGTCCGAACACGAAGGTGTTTGCGATGGTACCCGCGGTGCCTTCTCGAAGAAACGCGGCTTGTGAGGCTTGCATGACGGCATTGGGATCGGCCACCAAGGTCATGTTGTAGAGCTGAGGCGACGACCTAGGGAGAGCATTGACTTCGCGCCCGTTGCTGTCGGCTTCGATGCTCCGGTCATCCGACTCGGGGCGCTGCTGCACGATGATGAACTGACCGAAGCCCTTCCATCCAAAATCCCAGTCCAAGCCGTCGTCCCCCGACTGCGAGATGACCGCGTGTCGGAGATTGGCGGCTCCCCCGAAAAACTCGATGCCGTCGTCCAGGCCCCGATGCACTTGAACAAAATCGAGGGTGGTCTGGTTGTTACAGCCTCCGAGCGTGATCCCGTTGAGTTCGTTGCCTTCGCCCACCTCGGAGCCGGCGAACTCCACCCGCACGAACTCCATCACGCCGCAGGTTGGCGCTAACGTGATACCCTGCGACGTGAACGCGTCGAGCTCGCTCTGGGTGTACGGACCGTACACCGCCCGCGGGTCCACCACACCTTCCAGGTCCTCGGTCCCGTTTTGATCGTCCGGCGCGTTGGCGTTGACGGTTTCGGTGCCGAGGAGCGCGATCCCGCCCCAGTCTCCAGGATTCCGCTGCCCTCTTGGCTGACTGCTGGTGAAGATGATGGGATTGTCGAGGCTTCCGTCCGCTTGGATCCGAGCGCCTCGGAGAAAGATGAGGGCGGATGTTTGGGTCCCGTAGATCCGCGTATCTTCAAGAATCGTCAGGACCGAGCCGGGCTGGACGAACACCTCGTCCGTGAGGAGGTAGTCGTTTTCGGACGTCCACATCAGATTGCCCGAGATGTCCCCGGCGATCTCCACCAGCGGTCGCTCGACGCACAGGCCCTCGGTCGCGCCCGTGGGAACCTCACAAATGCCCCGGCCGGTGCCGCAATCGGCGTCGGTCGCGCACATCGGCGTCAAGCAGAGATTGTCGATGCACGCACCACCGGCGACACAGTCCGCGTCGCTGCTGCATTCGTCCTCGATGTTGACGATGGCTGAACACGCCGAGATGCAAGCCAAGAACGCGAAGGTCCATCCTGGCCTCGGCCGAGAGCGGCCTGTCCGGCACCCCATGTGGCGCTCCATTCTGCAAGCATCCATGGCAATCACGATTCGAGGAAGTAGCAGTTTCGGGAAATTGGGTTAGATCTCCGAGAGGATTTTCTGCCGCATGCTCTCGTATTCCTCTGACGAGATCATGTCAGCTTCCCTGAGAGACTGAAGCTTTTGAAGCCTCGTGACCAGGTCCGTGCCGCTGGCGGCGGGGGTCGAAGCGGATGTCGCCCCGGGTGCGACTCCAGGCGCATTTGAACTCCGGTTCATCATCCCCATCATCTGGTTGCCCATTCCGAGCCCCGCCGCAAAGCCCATTCCCGCCCCGGCCATACTGTTTGGGGTTTTGGCGGCATCCGGAATCGCGCTCGCGGTCTGGTATGCGGCATACTGGTGCACGTTCCCCACGATCCCCATTTCGGTGCGTCTATCCAAAACCTGCTCGACGTTCGGCGGGAGGGAGATGTTCTCGATCACGAAGCGGCCGATCTCGAGCCCGAAGCGAGCGAACTCCTCTGAAAGGAGCGGCTCCAAACGATTCGAAATCTCCGTGTAGTTCCCCGCCAGGTCCAAGGCCGGAATCCGACTTTGAGCCAAAGCCTGACTGAAGCGAGAAACCAGGGTCCGTTTGAGATAACCGACGATCTCGTCGACTTCGAAGTTTCCGTCCGTCCCGACCACCTGACGAAGGAACGCACTGGGGTCGGAGACCTTGAGGGTGAAAACGCCGAATGCACGAAGCCGTATGGGACCGAACTCCGGATCACGCAACATGATGGGATTCGAGGTCCCCCACTTCAGGTCGGTGTAGTGGGTCGTATCGACGAAATATACCTCGGCCTTGAAAGGAGAATTGAATCCGTACTTCCAGCCCTTGAGAGTCGACAAGATCGGAAGGTTGCTCGTCTCCAGCGTGTAGGTACCCGGGCCAAAGACATCTGCAAGCTGTCCTTCATTGACGAAACAGGCGGCTTGCCCCTCTCGAACCACCAGCTTCGCCCCGTTCTTGATCTCCTGGCCCCGGACCGGAAACCGCCAGACCAGCGTATCGTGGCCCGGATCGAGGAACTCGATGATCTCGATGAATTGAGAGGTGATCCGATCCCAGAGGCCCACGACCCTGAATCTGGATCAATCCGAACATCGGGCCAAGCACCGAGCCGAAATGCCTCAGGTCGAGCCTTCGGCCGGGTCTGGGTCTCGATGAAGCGCCTGAATGATCGCCGCCACCAGTCGGCGCGCGGCATCGTCCGTCGCCTGGCGTCGCGCCCTCTGCACTGCTCCCTCGGTCCGCTCGATCGGGCCCGGTCGGGACACCACCAACGCTTCACCCTGAGCCAATACCGCCCGTACCTGACTGGGGCCCGCGGCCCAGGACGCATGAAGGTTCACCCGGACGTAGGATCGACCGGCTCGCGCCGCCGGCTCGAAGAAGGGGTCCAGCTGCACGTCGAAGCCCGTGACCCGGACCGAAACTTCGGGTCCCGATTCGGCGGAAACGCCCCGGCGAAACAACGCCCGGGCCAGGGCATCCGCGAGCTCTGGGCCCGACTGCGGAGCTTCCGGGACGCCCGTCACCTGGCCGATGCGGAAGGATGGAAGCGGAGCCGTGGCACATTGGGCGCAAGAAAGGACCGCCATCAGGAGGGTGCCGGCGCTCCGGGTCCATGGCGAGTGAGCGCCCGGTGGGAGACCCCGGACGGGAAGGCCTCCGCGTCGGCTCACTCGGAAACGCGGTTTTCCTCCGCGCCGGTCCGGCCAGCGCGCTCGGACCCCGCATCCGGCCCCGACCCGGTGGGGTCCAGATGCGATTCGAGCTCGCGCGTCACCAGAGCGATCAGCTCCGACGCCACCTCCAAGACCTTCTCTTGCGGAATGCCGGAGGTTCGCATGTCCTTGTACAGAGCGCGGGCCAAGATCCGCGTGGTCTGACGGAACATCGCTCCGCTTTGAGTTTCTGCCTGCACCGTCGAGGGTGCTACAAGAGCTGGTCCGGAACGGCATCGAGGATATCACTCGTGTTTTCTCGAACGACTGAAGGGTCGCGTGAGAAAAAGGAAAACGGTGCGCAAATCGTTACGCAGGCAGAGGAGCGGGATGGAAGTACGCATTCACATCGAGCGGGCGCATACCCTCGGGTTCCCGGAGGGGGACCCGAGTCCGTGGGTGGCGGACGCGCTGGGGGTCGGCCCGGACCACGTTCGAGCAGCGCATCTTCGTCAGCGGGCCCTGGACGCCCGGAAGGGCCGCCGGGTGCCGACGTGGCAGCTCACGGTGGACGCGGACATCTCACCGGAAGCTGCCGCAACCACCCGTCACCCCACGCAGCCCATCCCCACCCCACCGCCGCTTCTGGAGTCCCCTTGCTTCTCGAGGGACATGGGACCCGTGGTTGTGGTCGGGGCCGGCCCCGCCGGTTTGTTCGCGGCTCTGCACCTGGCCGAACACGGCGCCCGGGTGGTGCTGGTTGAGAGAGGCAAACCAGTCGAAACGAGGGCCCGGGACTTCGGCCGCTTTCGCGGTCGCGGCGAACTCGACCCCGACTCGAATCTCTGCTTTGGCGAGGGCGGCGCCGGGACCTACAGCGACGGAAAGCTGACTTGCCGACGCAAGGATCCGCTTCGGACCAAGGTCCTGGAGCGCTTGCATCGGCTGGGTGGTCCCGAGCAGATCCTCGTCGATGCCAAGCCCCACATCGGGACCAACTTCCTCTTTCGCATTTTGAAGAACGCGCGCCGGGCGCTGGTGGAGTTGGGCGTGCAACACGAGTTTTCGTCCAAGATGGTGGACGTTCGGATGCGTGGCTCTCGGGTGGTGGGCATCCGCCTGGAGGACGGGCGAGAGCTGGACGCGTCCGCCGTCATCTTGGCCATGGGACACTCCGCGCGGGAATTGTTCTTCGCGTTGGCGGAGCGAGGGCTTCCGATGGAATCCAAGGGCTTCGCCGTGGGGGTACGGATCGAGCACCCTCAGCGCTGGCTGGACGGGGTTCAGTACCGACTCGAGCCGTCCCAAACCCGTCCAGCCACCTTGCCCCCGGCGGACTACCGGCTGGCCCACACGGTGGGGAGCCGAGGTGTGTACTCGTTCTGCATGTGCCCGGGTGGCATGGTGGTCCCGACCGCAACCGAGCCGGAATCGGTGGTGGTGAATGGAATGTCGTCGGCCAAACGAGGAAGCCCCTTCGCAAACTCGGGCCTCGTCGTCCAAGTGAATCCGGACGACGTCGAAGCGCTCGGTTTCGGCTCTGATCCTCTGGCCGGGTTGCGCTTTCAGCGGGCCCTGGAACGTGAAGCTTTCGCGCATGGCGGAAGGAATTACCGGGCACCGGCCATGAAGGCGCGGGATTTCGTTCGACGGAAGACCTCGATAGATGTGGCGGACTCCCATTTCCGCCCCGGTCTGACCCCGGCCGACCTTCGGGCCTTCCTGCCGAGCTTCATCCAGGAGGCGATGCAAGAAGCGTTGCGACATTTCGATCGGTTTCTGCCCGGATACGCGAGCGACCATGCCAACCTGATCGCGGTGGAGAGTCGAACGTCCTCGCCGCTCCGGATCCTTCGGGACCCCGACCACCGAGCCGTGGTGGGATGGCCGGGACTGTACGTGGCCGGAGAAGGACCGGGCTACGCAGGAGGTATCATGAGCGCGGCACTGGATGGACTCCGCGTCGCAGACTCGGTTCTCCGGACGGCGCCGCGACCTCGTCCGTCAGCGAGCCGGCGGCTCGAGGAACGTTGAGTCCAGCGGAACGAAGACGCCCGTGAAACACCGACGGGAGGTGTCGGGCGCGCGCCACGGCTCGATCCGAAGTTTGACCGAAAAGCGTCTTCCCTCGGCGCCCTGGAGCACGTGAACACCTTCGATGGACCGATGGTCATCCCCCTCTTCCGCGAGCTCGGCCATCTCCTTGGACTCGATGCCCATGAGCCTCAGCCCATCCTGCAAACCGAACACATCGTCCTCGGCGATCCCGAGGAGCCGAGCCGCGGCTCCGCCGAACACCACGGTGTCGGCCTCCGGGTCGATGATCAACAGGCCGAGGTCGGCGCTCTTCACGGCTGCCTGGGTCCCCCCGTTCAGTTGCTGCCACGCCATTTTCTTGATGCTCAGATTTGTTTGATCCTGAGCCGTGAAGACTACACCTGACTCCTGGGCCGCGGGCTCGGTGGGCCGCAGATCGAAGCGCCACCAGGTCTCGACGGCTTGGACCTCCCGATGGACCGGACGGCCGGTCTCCAGAACCGACCGCAGGTCGCGCAGCAGGTCTGGATAGTTCACCCGCATCTTGAAATCCGCGATGGGCCGACCCTCATCCATCCTCGTCAACGGGAAGATCCGCGTCACCGCCCGGTTGAACCTTCGAACGTTGAGCTCTCCGTCCAGGAGGAGCACGCCGGCTTGGGTTGCGGCGAGCACTCCCGTCAGGTCTCCGGTCGTCCGTTCCAGCTCGTCCAGCTTTCGCTGATGCTCTGTGTTGACGGTGTAGAGCTCTTCGTTCACCGACTGAAGCTCTTCGTTCGTGGCCTGAAGTTCTTCGTTGCTGGCCAATAGCTCTTCGTTGGTGGTCTGAAGCTCTTCATTGTAGGCCTCGAGCTCGTGCACCGCGCTCTGAAGGTGGTCGCGGGTCAGGGCAAGCTCTCCTTCCAATTCCTCGATCCGGAGCTGGGACGCGTGTCCTGGGGCCAGCGTCTCATCGCTGCCGGCCATCGAACGAGGCATGTCCTCGAAATGGACGACGAAGTGGTCACTGTCCCGGGACACGGAAGGCATCGGCGTGACCACGATGTCGAAGAGCTCCGATTCCTTCAGGTCTTGAACCTGAACCCCAGCCACGCGCTGCGCCTTGTTTTCGTCAGCCGCTTTCCGGACGGCCGAGGTGACCAAGACCGAAAGCGGCGCCCGCAACATGGGCAGAACCGAAGTGCGAGGTGCCCCGTGAGCCAGCTTCATGTACGGGGATACATCTCCGAAGATGTAGTGGAGCTCGTAGTTCGAACCCACCACGAATCCCGGCGGTCCGACGGTCCTCAAGATGTGGTCCCCCATGGCCTCGGTGGCGTTCGGCCGGGGCCGAGCCGGCTCTTCGCCGCTCGAGGACCTGGCGCCGTTGGAGCTTCGATGGCTCACCGGCGGAAGAAGTGGAGGCTTCGGACGGGAACGCAGCCGATAGATCTTCCATCGCTGGGAGAGACAATCGAAGAGCTCCTGCTGGGACGAGGCCAAGGTTTCGCTGGCACCCAGGAAAAGGGCCCCGCCCTCCACCAGCGAGAACGCGAGTCGGTCGATGACCCGAGCTTGGACTTCGGGACGCAAGTAGATGAGCATGTTCCGACAACACACCAGGTCGAGTCGGGTGAATGGAGGGTCGACCAGGACGTTGTGGATGGCGAAGGTGACCGAGTCCCGAAGGCTTCGGCGAAGGATGTGTCGGTCCCCGTCCCGGTCGAAGTAGCGGTCCACAAGACCCGGGTCGAGATCGTACACCACCGATGTGCTGAACACGCCGCGGCTCGCCATGCGAATGGCACCCGGGTCGGCATCGGTGGCGAACACCTTGACCCGAAGCTGGGCATCCATCCTCCGAGCCACCTCGTGGAACAACATCGCCACCGAAAAAGCCTCCTCACCGGTGGCGCATGCCGGCACCCAGACCCGTATCGGGTCGTTCACGCTTCCGCCCTGCCGGGCCCGCAACAGGGGTTCGACCACGAGGTCCTGAAGCTGTTCGAACGCTTCTCGGTCCCGCATGAAGCTGGTCACCTTGATCAGCAGATCATCGAGGAGGTTGTCGGCCAGCTTTCCATTGGTCTGGGCGAGTTGCGCAAGGTTCGCGATGCTCTCGCACCCGCTCAAGACCAGGCGTCGCTGCAAACGCCGACCCAAAGTGCCGACCTTGTACTGGCGGAAATCGATGCCCGATCGACGTTCCAAGAGGTCGAAGAGCGGCTCGTATTCCGAAGGCGCGGCGACCGGCTCGCGGTCAGGGACCGCTTGGTCCTCGGTCAAGGTCCGTTGGCTCACCTGCAGCAAGCGATCGGCCAGACTCGCCGGATCGCCGGAGAAATCGGCGTTGCATGCCTTCAGGGCGCTTCGCGGCATGCCGTCGAACTTGGCGGTTTCCGGAGACTGCACCAGCACCAGGCCTCCGGAGGCCTTGATGGTCCGAACACCCCGGGAGCCGTCGGTTCCGCTGCCGGACAGGATGACGCCAACCGAGAGATCCCGCTGCATCTCGCCGGCACTGTGAAACAGGGTGTCGATGGGCAGGTGCAGTCCATCCCGCAGACTACGCTCGGTCAGCTCCAACTTCCCGAGGTCGACGCGCACCTCCTGCTTGGGCGGGAGAAGGTAGATGTGGTCCGGCTCGATGGGCATCCCGGTTTCGGCGCTTCGCACCGGGATGGAGGTTTTCCGGGCCAGAAGCTCCGGCATCATGCTCCGGAAGTCCGGCGACAGATGCTGGGCCACGATGAAGGCCATTCCCGAATCGCCGGGCACCGAGGCGAAGAAGCGTTCGAGGGCATCGAGCCCGCCCGCCGAGGCTCCCACACAGACCACCAAAAACGGGAGGTGGGGTTCGTCTCCTTGAATCGCCGGGTGCGGAATTTCGGGCCCGGTGCTCACCGGTCACCTATGACTCGGCGACACGAACAACGCAATCCCGGACCCGCTAGTGGTGGTGGTGCGGAACGAACTTGAATTCCCCCGTTTCTTCGAAGTGCTTCCGAAGATCCGGGTTCTCGTCGAAGTAGGCCTTCAGGCTCTCTTCGCTGATGTCGATGACGAGGTCGTCGCTCCCCACCTCCGCCTGACAGCCGAGACGACTATTCAGGCGAACATCGAAGGCACGGTCGAGCCGGTCGGCCTCGGCGTCTTCCATTTCGTCGAGATCGTCGAACCCACGCAGCACGTATACGTGACAGGTGGAGCAGCCACACACGCCTCCGCAGTTCGAGCCCACCGGAACCCCGCGCTCCGCCGCCACTTCGAGAATGGTCTCTCCGGTCTCCGCCTCCACCGACACGTCTTGGGGCAGGACCCGGTTCTTCTTGAACGTTACTTTTGGCAACCGTTCACCCGTACGCGGCCGAGTACCGCACACCTTCGCTCGGGTCGAGAACGGATGAGGTTCCGAAGAATCGCGAGATCGCCGCTTCCACCGATCCGCGGTCCGACATCGTCATGACCTCATCCCGAAACCGGGCCCCCCCGCGAAAGCCCCGGCTGTACCAGGCCAGGTGCTGCCGAAACTTGTGCAACGCGCGGATCTCCGACCCGGTATGGCGTACCGAAGCATCGAGATGCTCGAGGATGGTCGCCACCCGTTCTCGGGGACCGGGCGGAATGGCAGGGGACAGTCCCCGCCAGGCCCGATTCAACTCGCGAAACACCCAAGGATTCCCGAGGGCGGCGCGTCCCACCATCACCGCGGCACAGCCGGTTTGGGCGATCGCGGCGGCGGCGCTGGACACACCGTCGATGTCTCCGTTTGCGATGATGGGGATTGCGTGCACCGAGTCGACCAGCTGACGGATCAGGTCCCAGTCGGCGCGCCCTTCGTAGGCCTGAGCTCGGGTCCGGGCATGAAGGGTGATCGCCGCAGCCCCCGCTGCCTCCAGCCGCCGCCCGAGCTCCGGCGCGTTGATATGCTGCGCGTCCCAGCCGGAACGCAGCTTGACCGTCACCGAAGCGCGATCTCCGAGCCTCTCCACCATCGCTGACACGATGGTTTCCGCGCGCTCAGGCTGCAAGAGCAGGGCGGAGCCGGCTTGGTTCTTGGTGATCTTCTTGACTGGGCAGCCCATGTTGACATCGACGATACGAGCGCCCCGCTGCACCGAGAGCTCCGCCGCACGAGCCATCGACTCCGGGTCGGCGCCGTACAGCTGAACCGTCAACGCCGGCTCACGGTCGGGGTCATGACGGAGGTAGGTTTCGGTCCTCTGGTTTCCGAACTCCAGGCCTCGCGCGCTGACCAGCTCGGTCGGCGTCCAGCCCGCCCCCATCTCGGCCGCGATGATGCGATAGGGCATCTCGGAGACGCCCGCCATCGGCGCCAAGGCGATGGGTGCAAAGGTCTCTTTGCCGATGCGCAGGGGCGCAAGCGACGCCAGACGACCTCCCAGGTCCTCATTCTTCGTCATTTCGCTCCAGGATCGTAAACTCGACCCGACGATTCTTGGCCCACACCTCTTCGCCGGTCCCCGGCTCGAGGGGTCGTTCCTCTCCATAGCCGTCGCTCTCCAGCCGGGTCCGCGAGACGCCGCGGGAGGCCAGGTAATCCAGGACGGATTTGGCCCGGCGCCGGGACAAGTCCAAATTGTAGGCCGCCGAACCTCGCTCATCGGTGTGTCCTTCGACGCGGATCCGCTTGAGCTGTGGGTTCGCTTTGATGGTTTGAGCCACCTGATTCAGAATGTTGAAGCTCTCTTCCTTGATCCGGGCGGAGTCGAAATCGAACTGGATCTTCGAGTCGATGGTGACCCGTTCGGTGGTCACCTCGACGTGCGGCGGCCCTTCGTCCGGACAGCCGTCGTCGTCTTCGAAACCGTTGATGGTCTCGGGTTCATCCGGACAGGCGTCCAGGGGCTCCGGCACCCCATCCAGGTCCGCATCTTCCTCCGGACAGCCGTCGGTGTCGTCGAAACCGTCGAAGTCTTCGGGTTCGTCCGGGCACGCGTCGTCGACGTCGAGAATGCCGTCCTGATCGTTGTCCGGGTCCGGACAGCCGTCTTCGTCCTCGAACCCATCCCGGTCCTCCGGGTCGTCGGGACATGCATCCTCCGCGTCGAGGATTCCATCGTGGTCCCGATCCGCGCGGGTCCGGGCGTACACCAGGCCCGTGAACACCTGAACGTCGGGCGTCCCATAGCCCCGGGTCGTCCCGGCCGAGACCCCGCCCGTGCCGTGGAACGCGCCCCCTCGCTCGGGACCGAACTCCAATCGAAGTCCTACGCGCCCCACCACCGGATTTTGTTCCGGCTCGGCAAAAGGCTCACTCAAGCGGGTGGTGGTCGCGAGTTCGAAGAACACCAGGGGACGGAGGTCTTTCCGCCCGGGCAGTCCGATGCCCGTCCCCCACCGGGTCACGAGCTCATCCGCGATCTCCACGTTCCCGACGTCCGCATCGGAACGCAGGTTCAAGCCGAGGTTGGCGGCAAAATGGACGCCCCAAAGCCAAGCAAAACTCTTGTCGACGATGACCGACGGAAAGAATCGGACCGCGCCAGCGCCCAGGAATGCATCTTCGTCTCCGGTCGGGAAGAACACCTCCGGCCGAAGGGCCAAGCCGAGAAGGTCCCCCTTCTCCTGGTCGAAGAAGCTCAACTTCAGGGCCAGGCGAAGGTCCTTGAGTCCTGCGACCGGGAGGTCTCCGGTCGGAAGGCCTTCGTCCCCCCCCTGAAAGACGACAAACGGGAGCGCCGCCTGAGCTTCCAACCACGGCAGCAATCCGAAGGCGCCAACCAGGTCGATGGTCAGGCGATGCCGCACGACTTCGCCGATCTGTGTCGAGCCTTCGAACAGGACGAGCGGACTGTTGGCGTAGTGTATGAATCCACCTACCGCCCATTCGCCGAGCTCCAGGGTCGAGGCCCGTCCCAGGGTCACGAATCCGAGAGCCCGGGGCTCAAGGTGTTCGACGTCGAGGTTGTTGCGGGTTTCGAATTCAACGACTTCCTGGGCGAAAGCAGGATTGCACGGGATCGGTCCGATGGCGGAAACGACGCTGAAGAGTCCAACCAGCGCGGGCCCACGCAGGAGGACTTGCGGAAGGGCCCCCGTCATTTCGGGTCCGATGATAGACACTCGGCTGTAAACGACAAGGCTCTCGTCGGGCCAAAAGCGCGGCTATCGTCGGCGAGCTTGACCGGCCTTTCGACTCGTCCGAGCGTGGGGTCACATGGACGTTGCTGCCATCATCCTCGCGGCCGGCAAGGGTACGCGCATGAACAGTGGAGTACCGAAGGCCCTCCACCCGCTCTCCGGCCGGCCGCTGGTCACCTTCGCCATGCAGGCGGCCCTGGACGCAGGAGCCCGCCAGGTCGTGGTGGTCGTGGGGCATGCCAAGGACAAGGTGGAGGCGGTTGTCCACCGACATTGTCCGGAGGCCCGCATCGCCGTCCAGGCCGAGCAGAAAGGGACCGGCCATGCGGCTCAGTGTGGCGCGGCCGAAGTCGACCTCGATATCGACCGGGTTTGGGTCATGAACGGCGACGTACCGCTGCTGCGGCCCCAAACCTTGATGGGACTGCGCGCACACACCGGAACGCGCGCCGTCGGCTTGGTGTCCGTGCATCTCGACGATCCCACTGGCTACGGCCGGGTACTCAGGGACCTCGACGGGGCCCCCGACCGGATCGTGGAGCATCGGGACGCCGATGAAGAGATCCGGCGGATCCGGGAGGTGAACGCCGGCATCTATGACGTGGACCGTGGGTTTCTCGTCGATGCCACGGCTCGACTCCGACCCGAAAACGATCAGGCGGAGCTGTACCTCACCGACATCGTGGCAGCAGCCCGAAGCGCCGGGGGGACCGCCGGTTTCCATCTGGACGACGCGGAGGAAGCGGTGGGTATCAACACGCGGACCGAACTGGCCGGCGTCCAGAGCCTGCTGTGGCGCCGGGCTGGGTCTCGGCTCCTGGAGACGGGTGTGACGGTGGTCGACCCCATGACCGCGTACATCGACCCGTGGGTCGAGGTGGGGATGGACACCGTCATCCACCCTCAGGTTCATCTGCGGGGCTCCTGCCGGGTGGGCCGGAACTGCATCATCGACGTGGGCGCCATCTTGGAAGACGCAGTGCTCGAAGACAACGTCCACGTCCATGCCTATTCCATCGTGCAGTCAGCGGTGGTGCGCGACGGTGCATCCGTCGGTCCCTTCGCTCGGCTTCGGCCAGGCACCGAGCTCGGCCCCGATGCGAAGGTCGGAAACTTCGTGGAAACCAAGAACACCCGCTTCGGGCGGGGCGCCAAAGCCAACCACCTGAGCTACCTCGGCGATGCATGGGTCGGGGATGCGACCAACGTAGGCGCCGGCACCATCACGTGCAACTATGACGGCTACGGCAAGCACCCCACCGTCATCGGTCCTGGCACCTTCGTCGGTTCCAACGCGACCCTCGTCGCGCCCGTCACCCTCGGAGCTCGTGCCTACGTTGCCGCGGGCAGCACGGTCACGGCCGATGCTCCGGACGACAGCCTGGTGTTCGGACGCGCTCGGCAGGTGAACAAAGAAGGCCGGGCCCAGGACGTTCGGCAGCGCGCTGAGGCCGCGTCCAAAACCCGGGGGTCCTGAACGTGTGCGGCATCGTAGGTGTGGTCGGCGAACAGGAAGCCGCGGACATTCTGATGAACGGACTTCGGCGCCTGGAGTATCGAGGATACGACTCGGCGGGCATCGCGCTCCTGGAGGGTGGACGGACGGAGGTCCGGCGTGCGGCGGGAAAGCTTTCGAACCTGGACGCGGTGCTCCGATCGAAGCCGGTGCACGGCACCACGGGCATCGGCCACACCCGCTGGGCGACCCACGGTCGACCCTCGGAAGAAAACGCGCACCCTCATACGGTGGACGGCCTCACGGTGGTCCACAACGGCATCATCGAGAATCACCTCCAGCTTCGACATCAGCTCCAGTCGGAAGGCCACGTTTTCAAGAGCCAGACCGACACCGAAATCATGGCCCACCTGGTAGCTCGAGAAATGCGAGAGGGTCTGGGATTCGAAGACGCGGTCCGGCGAGCGCTCCGCGAAGTTAGAGGTGCCTACGCCTTCTTGTTCTTGTGTGAGAAGGAGCCCGACCGAATCATCACCGTCAAGAACGCATCACCCATCGTGTTGGGTCTATCCACCGAGGGCAACTACGTCGCCTCCGACATCCCGGCGCTGCTGGGCCTGAGTCGCGAGTTCATCTTCTTGCGGGACGGCGACTTCGCGGTCGTTCGAAGGGATGGCGTATCGGTCAGCACCATCGAGGGCGAGCCAGTCGAGGCGATCCCGAAGGTCGTCGATTGGTCCATCGTGCAGGCCGAAAAGGGTGGCCACAAACACTTCATGCACAAGGAAATCTTCGAACAGCCTACCGCGGTGGCCGATACGATCCGCGGACGAGTGGACATGGAAGAGGCCATCGTTCACCTGGATGGGGTCGAAGAGGGCGTGATCCAGGCGGTCGACCGCCTCGTCATCGTGGCCTGCGGCACGAGTTACCATGCCGGCCTGGTCGGAAAGTTCATGATCGAGTCTCTGGCGCGCATTCCGGTGGAGGTCGATCTGGCCAGCGAGTTCCGATACCGAGCCCCCGTCATCGATGGCCACACCGGGATTTTGGCCATTTCTCAGTCCGGCGAAACCGCCGATACCTTGGCTGCGGTCAAGGAAGCCAAGCTCCGGGGAGCGCGCGCCTTCGCGGTCTGCAACGTCATCGAATCCTCCATCCCGAGGGAGTGCTCGGGATCCGGCGGTGTCCTGTACACCCACGCCGGGCCGGAAATAGGCGTCGCTTCCACCAAGGCCTTCGTCACCCAGCTCGTGGCGCTCTATTTGCTCGGAATCCATCTCGGCCGAAGCCGGGGGGGCCTTCGCAAGGAAGACGCGCAAGAAAGATTGACCCTCCTGAGGGCGGTGCCCGGTCAGATCGAGATGATTCTGAATCGCGAAGCTTCTCTCATCACCATCGCCCGCCGTTACGCCAAGGCACGAGACGTCCTCTATCTAGGACGTGGACCCAATTATCCCATCGCGTTGGAGGGTGCCCTCAAACTGAAGGAAATCTCGTACATCCACGCTGAAGGCTACGCCGCCGGCGAGATGAAGCATGGTCCCATCGCCCTCATCGATGAGCACCTCCCGGTGGTCGCCATCGCGACCCCGGGGAATTCTTACGACAAGGTGGTGAGCAACCTGGAGGAGGTTCGGGCGCGGGACGGAAAACTGATCATCATCGCCTCGGAGGGCGACTCCAACATCGCCAGTCTCGCCGACGATGCGTTCCCGATCCCGGCCAATTCTCCGCTACTCGACCCGATCTTGGCCGCGGTACCCCTGCAACTCTTGGCCTACCACATCGCAGACATCAACGGCACCGATGTCGATCAACCCCGAAACCTCGCGAAATCGGTGACCGTCGAGTGAAGCGAGGCGTCACCGCCATGGCTGAAGCCGTTCGTCGGTGAGGTGGCCAACCTTTCGATAGAGGCGCGCTGCCGTCCGGGCGGCGGGCGGGCAGGTCAAGGCAGCGCGTCTCCCCGGTGGATTTCGAATCCATGTACCGGGCCCATGACGAAGCCCATCGCTCTCCAACTCCCCTGCGACGACGAAAATTTCCTCGCCGCCGGGCAGATCCTCTCGCGGCAAGACGCCGCCCGGCGCGAATCGAAGCCATTCCACGAGCTCTGATGAGTGTTGATGGAGCACCTGTCGGTGCGGGCTTTCGCCACCGGGTTCGGGGTTCGTTTCGTCACAATGGATCGCGATCTGGCGTCGGTCGGTCGGGTCGAACTGATGCAGTTTCACGAAAATCACGCAGCCGGGGTCGCTGTGGGGTGCATGACCAGAATCGACTGGATTTCGTACATAGGTACCGGCTGGAAAGTCGCCGGTTTCGTCTGAAAAGACTCCCTCCAGCACCAGGAACTCCTCTCCCCCACCGTGTACGTGGGGACTAAAGCGAGACCGAGGCGCGTACCTCACCAAGGACGTCGCTCTCGCGACTTCCCCTCCGATCCGGTCCAGCATCTTTCGCTCCACTCCGGGCATGGGGGAGGCCATCCACTCCATGCGGTCGCTCTGGAGAATGACCGTCTGCCCAAAATCAGCATTGATCCGCATGTTCGATTCTTACCATTCGAAATCCAGCTGTCGAGACACCACCGGCGGCGGATCATCGTCCACCGGGCTCAGACAATCCGGTGCATCATGAGCGCTCGAGTTGACGTTTGGGTGCACCCGTTGACGGAGCATCGCCGAATCGGGGATCGCCTTGAGCAGGTCGTCGAGCAAACCCCGCTCCTGCACGGCGGAGTCGAGCCACCGGGCGCGTCCGGACGCAGGAATGACGACCGGCATCCGGTCGTGGAGTTCCGAAACCGAACGATTTGGCGCGGTGGTGAGGACGGCGGCCCCCATCCACCCGTTGCCATTCTCTTGGGTATATTGATGATAAATCGCGGCAAACGTCCAAATCCCATCTTCCGACGGTCGAAAGTGATACGGAAGTCGACGCGACCCCACACGGCGCCACTCGTAGAAACCATCGGCCGGAACGAGCGCCCGTCGGCGGGAAGCCGCGGTTTTAAACGAAGGCCGGGTGAAAGCGGTCTCGGACCGAACGTTGATCAGCGGGGGTTGCGACGGCGGAGTCAAAGACCACCGAGCCCAAACCGGGTTCGGCGCCATCATCAAGATGGGCTGCGTAGGGGCGATGTTGTAGCGCGGGAGCGACCAGCGATCTCGGTCGGGAGGCGGAGGGATCTCGATGCCTCCAAATGCTTCCGAAAGCGCATCCGGCGTCAGACTCAGGGAGAAGCGCCCACACATTCCGCCGACAAAGTGTCAGGAGGCGGGCGCAAGGCTGTCAAAGTGACAGGCAAGAACCCGGGCCCATGGCCCAACCGCGCGGAAGTCTGCGTGTGCGTTCTGGCACGATGCGTGCCTGTCGCAGGAGCGGGGGCGGTCGTGGTCGACGCATACTTCAAGGAACACTTTTGGACCTTTCACCTCTTGGTGATCTTCACCGGGGCCTTTTTGACCGCGCGCACCGTCAATGCGTTCGTCCAGCGAGCGGTGGCGGTTCCTCCGGAGCGGGTGGTGGACCTCGCTCCCCCGTCCCGGGGCGAGGACGCGCCGGAGCTCGACCAGGTGAATCTGAGGGCTTTTCTGGAGCGAAACCTGCTGGACGCGATGCGGGAGGATTTGGCGGCGGAGCGTCGGGCGCAAAAATCGGTGCAGGCCAACGCCGAACAAGAAAAGGTCGTCTTCAATGACGGTCAATGCGGCGCCTCCTCGGTCGGGGTCAAGCTCTTGGCCACGGTGGTGGCCAGCGTGCCGGAGGAGTCCGTGGCGGTGCTCACCGACACGTCCAAGTCGGAGGCCACCGCCTACCGAGAAGGTGATGTCGTACAGGACCAGGCCACGGTTCACGAAATCTCCTGGCGCCACGTGAAGCTGAACCGAGACGGACGTTGCGAGAGGCTCTCGCTGGACGACAGTCGACCTTCACCCCCCCGTCCTACCGTCACCAAACGGAGGAAGGAAGACGACGAAGAAGAGGACTTCGGAGCGGGTGTTCAAAAGACGGGCGACGACGAGTACGTCATCGAGCGCGCCGAGATCGACGGCGTCTTGAGCAATCTGAACAAACTCGCAACCCAGGCTCGGATCGTTCCGAGCTTTCACAACGGGAAAGCGAATGGCTTCAAGCTCTTTTCGATTCGACCCAATAGCCTCTATTCCAAAATTGGTATTCAAAATGGCGACATCGTTCAACGGATCAATGGTTTCGAAATGAACAGTCCGGACAAGGCGCTCGAGATTTATGGCAAGCTCAAAGATGCCCAAAACATCACTGTAGACCTGCTCAGGCGCGGCAAGAGCAAGACTCTGAGCTATAACATCCGCTGAGGCACCCATGTTGGCACTGATGAAGCTTCTCCGGCTTTGCGTTCTTGCGAGCCTGAGCCTCGTTTTCGTACCGAACTCTTTTGCGACCGCTCAAGAAGATGAAAGAGCGCCGGAGGTGGCCCCGCAGCCGAGTCCGGACGCACCGGGCCTCCGGCCTGCCCCCGGCTCCCCTCGGCCGGTCCCAGGGAAGCCTTCGATCGACTCGAATACGAGCCAGCAACAGCGTCAGCGACGGCTGCGAGACGCGGTGCGCCGCGTCCGTCCCAAGGTGCCGGCACCTGGTTCCGGGACCGCCAAGTCTTCGAGCGAACGCGAGGCAGAGGAGACGGTATCAGAGCTGCGCCAGCGAGTGGACGCGGACTCGAAGTGCAAGGCCATGCGCCGGGGCGAACGGACCATCTTCACGTTTCAAGGCGACGTCGAAGAGCTCGTGAAGGCCATCAGCAAGATTACCTGCAAGAACTTCATTTTGACGCAAAAGATACGGAGTCAGAAGATGGAAATTCTGACCTCTACGCCGATCGGGCCGGGCGAAATCTGGCGAGCGTTCCTCTCGGCGCTCGAGGCCAACGACATCACCGTATCTCGCGCCGGCAACTATTATAAGCTCGTCCAATCCGCGGAAGCTTATCGGACTACGGCCCCGGTCTTCGACGAAGAGGCCCAAATCCCCTTGGACGAACGCTTCATCACCAAAGTGGTTCGGCTCAAGCACGGAGGCGATGTCGATCAAGCGGTCAACTATCTGAACCAGTTCAAGAGCGCGCGGGCCGGTCAGATCTTCCCGCACAAACCCAGCAACACCATCATCATCACAGACTTCGCCTCCATGGTGGACCGGCTCCTTCGGATCTTGGACGAGATCGACCAGCCGGGCGCTCTCGAGCAGGTCCACGTCGTCCCGGTTCAGTTCGCGTCCGCCTCTGAAGTGGCCGAAAAGCTCAATCAGATCTTCCAGCCCGACCAGGCCGGTACCCAGACCCGAACCACGCGGAGAAGCAGCGGCGCCCGAGCCCGGTCGGGCCAAGACAACCAGGCCCAGACCAAAGAGGGGGCAGGCGCTTCGGACCCCGAAGAGTCGACCGCGGCCTCGGTGTCCAAGATTCTGGCCGATGACCGCACGAACAAGCTCATCATCATCGCTTCGGAACAGGCCCTCGGTCAGATCCTCTCCTTGATGCGGGAGCTGGATGTACCCGAGGACAGCACCCAAGGACAGATCCACGTGCTTCGACTGAGCCACGCCGATGCCGAGGAGCTTTCCTCGACCCTGGCTTCCCTGGCCCAAAACCAGCAACAGAACCTGCAGCCGGGGCGCCGGCGAGCGGCCGGCCAACAACAGCAAACGCCGACGTCTCCCTCCGCGGCGGCGCTCTTCCAGGGCGAGGTGCGGGTGACGGCGGACGCCGCCACCAACAGCCTGGTCATCACCGCTTCCAAAGCCGACTTCTCCTCGATGCAGCGGGTGATCGAAAAGCTGGATGTGCCCCGGTTTCAGGTCTTCGTAGAGGCCGTGATCATGGAGGTTTCGACCAACAACGACCGGACCCTGGGTGTGGGTTGGCACGGAGGTGTATCTCCGACCATCGGAGGTGAAGAAAGCCCCATCGTCTTGTCCAATACCCCCACCGCAGACCTCAGCTCGCTGGCCATTAGCCAAAACCCGCTGGGGCTGGCCAGCCTCCTGGGCCTGGCGGGCGCGCTCCGGGGTCCGACGTTGGACGGCACCGAAGACATCGTGCAGGGCGGCATTCCAGCCATCGGCGTGGTGATTCAGGCGCTGCAAGGGCAGAACGACGTGAATGTGATCTCCACGCCGCATCTGCTCACCATCGACAATGAAGAGGCCGAAATTCAGGTCAACGAGCAGCGTCCATTCCCATCCGGCCTGACGCTGGGCGGACTGGGAGGCCTTCAGCAGGGCGACACGAACCTCCCGGTCGGAAGTCTGGGACTGAATGCCGTGAACTTCAACCGGGAGGACGTCGGTCTGACCCTGAAGCTGCGGCCGCAGATCAACGACGAAGACTTCGTGCGTCTGGAAATCGAGCAGGAGCTGTCGGACGTGGCCGGCATCGACCAGGTGACCGGACAGGTCATCACGTCGAACCGGTCCGCGCAGACCGTTGTGGTGGTGCGAAATCAGGACAGCGTGGTGATCGGCGGCCTGGTTCGCGACCGCGAAACCCAGGACGAGTCCAAGCTCCCGCTGTTCGGCGACATTCCCCTCATTGGCTGGCTTTTCAAGCGTCAGCAGAAAACGGTTGAAAAGACGAACCTCCTCCTCATCATCACGCCGTACATCATCCGAGGTCCGAAGGACTTCGAAGCAATCTTCCGCCGCAAGATGGAGGAACGCCGCGAATTCGTGAATCGCTTCTACGGAACCTCGGTCGAGTACCGAGCGGCCATCGACTGGGACCGCAAGATGGGTCCCCTCGCCAACTACCGGCAGTCCATGCAGACCGAGCTCCGTCGGGCGGAAAACGATGGTCCTGGGCTCCCCGACGAGACCATCATTCGACCGGCCGAGCCGTTCGACACCGGCGTCCTGGAACCGCCCTTCCCAGAGGACGGGGGGTACACAGTGCCGCCCCCGGACGAGGGGAGCGAAGGACCGGTGCCGCCACCGCCGCTTCCAAACGACGACTGAGGAAGACCCGAGAGCATGGACATCATCGAGACCAGCGTCGCCCCACCGCCCATGCACCGGATGCGCCTCGAGGGGCGACCGTTCGGCGAGATCTCCGTCGCGCTGAGTCTGATCTCCCGGGAGGTTCTCGAAGACGCCCTGACCCGGCAGCTCGCAGACGATGACGCCGTGCGCATCGGCGAGGTGCTCCGGATGATGGGCAAGCTGAGCGAGACCGATGTGGCTCGGGTCTTGGGCATCCAGCTGGAAATGAACTTCGTCGAGCGGATCGACATCGACGATATCCCCGACGAGTTGGTGCAGGCGGTGCCCATCGGGTTTGCGAAGCAGCACACCGTGTTGCCGCTCCGAGTCGAAGACGACTCCGTCGTCGTCGCCATCGACGATCCCTTGGACACCGAAGCGCTGGACGATGTGTCTCTCCTCTTGGGACACCGGGTCGTACCGGTCTTGACGCTCTCGTCCAGCATCGGGGACGCCATCAACCGGGTCTACGATCGCGCCACCGGTCTCGCCCACGAAGCGGTTCAACGCCTCCAATCCGAAGAAGACGCGGAGGAAGACATCGATGCCATCGACCTCATCGACGAGGCGAGCGGCGACGATGCCCCTATCATTCGGTTCGTCAACGCCCTCCTCCGAGACGCCGTCAAGAGCCGAGCGTCCGACATCCATATCGAGTCTTTCGACCGCACCGTCGTGGTTCGAAACCGGATCGACGGGATCCTCTACAAGAAAGTCGAAGCTCCCAAGCACGCCCAGGCTTCCATCATCGCTCGAGTGAAGATCATGGCGGGTCTGAATATCGCGGAGAAAAGACTCCCGCAGGACGGCCGCATCCGTCGAAAGATCGCCGGCAAGGATATCGACGTTCGGGTGAGCACCATCCCCACCGCCCACGGTGAGCGGGTGGTCATGCGTATTCTCGACCGGTCCAACACCCTGCTTTCAATTGAAGACCTAGGTTTTTCGGAGCGGGACTACCTCGAGTTCCTCGGCCTCATCAAAAGGCCCCATGGGATCATCCTGGTCTCCGGTCCAACCGGCTCCGGTAAGACCACGACGCTTTACGCGGCGCTCTCCAAGATCAACTCGCCCGACATCAACATTCTCACGGTCGAGGACCCGGTCGAATATCAGCTCCCGGGCGTTGGACAGATGCAGGTGCAGTCGAAGATCGACCTCACCTTCGCCAACGGCTTGCGCGCCTTCCTTCGGCAGGACCCCGACGTCATCATGGTGGGCGAGATCCGGGACCGAGAGACGGCGGAGATCGCGATTCAGGCCTCTCTCACCGGGCACCTCGTGCTTTCCACCGTGCACACCAACGACTCTCCGGGAGCCGTCACCCGACTGGTGGACATGGGTGTCGAACCATTTCTGGTTTCGTCCACCTTGATCGGCGTTCTGGCACAGCGATTGGTTCGAAACGTCTGCAACACCTGCAGGGAAGCGTACGAACCAAGCGCTGAGCAATGCCGAGAGATCGGACTCAAGCCGCAACCTGGACTGACCTTTTACCGGGAGGTCGGGTGCTCGGCCTGCCTGGAGACCGGATACCGCGGACGTTCGGGAATCTACGAGATGCTCGTCATCGACGATGAAGTCAGGCGCCTGATCCTGAAAAACGTCGATGCTGGCACCATCAAGAGATACGCAACCTCGCACGGAATGAGGAGCCTGCTCGTGGACGGAGCCCGAAAAGTCGTGGCGGGAGTCACGACACCAGAGGAAGTGCTTCGAGTCGCCAAGGACGAGGAAGTGGTCGTCGGTGAGGACTGAACCAAGCGATGCCCGTTTACGCGTACAAGGGTCTCAATGAGGCCGGCCGGGAGATCAAGGGTCTACTCGACGCAGAGTCGCCCCGAATGCTGCGAAGCAGTCTTCGTCGCCAAGGCATTCGGATCATCGAACACCGCGAGGAGACATCGACCAATCCGAAGTCCGAAGCGCGTCGACTCTTCGCCGACGTCGACATCAAGCAATACTTCCAGCGGATCTCCGTTGCCGAGATCGCATTGGTCACCCGGCAGATGGCAACCCTCCTCCGGTCCGGTATCACGTTGATCAACGCTTTGACCGCCATCGTGGACCAGGTCGAGACCGAGAAGCTGAAGAAGGTATTCGGATCCATCAAGACCGAGGTGAATGAAGGACTGGCCCTGGCCGACGCCATGGCCAAGCACGATGCTGTTTTCGACGAGCTCTACATCAGCATGGTGCGGGCGGGAGAGGCCTCCGGTGCCCTCGACGTGGTGCTGGAGCGCTTGGCGGATTTCACCGAGACCCAGGCTCGACTCCGGTCGAAGATCCAGTCCGCGATGCTTTACCCCCTCATCATGCTCGGGGTGGGCAGCATCATCATGATGATCCTGTTCATCGTCGTCATCCCCAGGATCACCAAGATCTTCGAGCAGGTGAAGGCCGAGCTTCCGATCCAAACCAAGCTCTTGATATTCGTCGCCGACCTCTTGAAGAACTGGTACTTCATTCTCATCCCTCTCATCGGACTGGGCATCTGGTACTTCTTCCGCTGGAGGAGCTCCGCGAAGGGTCGGCCGGTGTGGGACCGCTTCATCTTGGTCGCACCCATCTTCGGCGTCGTGGTCAGGCTGGTCGCGATCAGTCGTTTCTCGCGAACCCTGGCTACCCTGCTTCGGTCGGGCGTCCCGGTCCTCCAGGCACTCGACATCACCAAGGACGTTCTCAACAACCACCGGCTTTCGGGGGTGGTCGGCGAAGCACGAGAGGCGATTCGCGAAGGAGAGAGTATCGCCACACCACTGAAGAAGTCCGGCGAGTTTCCGCCCATCGTGGTCCACATGGTCGCAACGGGAGAGGCATCTGGCCAGTTGGAGCAGATGCTCGAGCACGTGGCCGACAACTACGACTTTCAGGTCGACCAACGCGTCGAGAAACTCACAACTCTCATCGAGCCGATCATGATCGTCGGTATGGGCGTAGCTGTCGCCTTCGTGGTCTTTTCGGTTCTTCTTCCCATCCTTCAACTTTCACAGCACGTCAGATGAAAACGGAGATTGTCATGAAGACGTTCGATAAGAAGCGGCGAAGGCCGCGCAAAGGACAACGGGGCTTGACGCTGATCGAGATCCTGGTGGTCGTCGCGATCTTGGGCATGATCGCAGGTATTGTCGGGATCACCATCGCCAACCAATTGGAGGGGGCGCGCGTCGACACGGCCGGGGTTCAGATCAAGAACATCTCGGACGCGCTCGAACTCTACAAGGTGAAGGTAAACAAGTATCCATCCACGGCGGAAGGACTGGATTCACTGGTCACCCCCCCGGGAGGACGAAAAGCCATCATGGACAGCATCCCCAAGGATCCGTTCGGGAACGACTATCTCTACGTCTACCCGGGAACCCGAAACCAAGGGAAGTACGACCTCTACTCCAAGGGTCCGGACGGCGTCGCCGATACCGAAGACGACATCACGAACTGGAAGTAGCTACGCACCGAGCCGTCAGGACACATGAATCCGTCGAAGGCCATAGCTCGAACATCGCGTCGTACACTTTCGTGTCCGGCGGTCGCGTGCCGGGCGCTTGCGACCCGCACCGTTTCGGGCCGAGCCATATCGGACCGTACGACCACGAGCCGAGCGGTTTCGGCCCGTAGGGTTGCGAGCCGACGCCCGGCCGGTCCCTCTCGGCCGCGCGCTGGTCGGATGGGCCTGACGTTGATGGAGGTGTCCATCGCCCTCGCGCTCGCCGCGCTCCTCATGTCGGTGGCCTCGGTGACGATTCAGTCTCTGACCGATTCGAAGCTTCGGTCTGCAGCGGTGGAGCTGACTGGTGCCATCAAGTACTCCTACGACCGTGCCATCATGCAGAATCGAATTCAGCGCATCGGATTCGATCTCGACCGCGGCAAATGGTGGATCGACTACACGCAAGATCACTTCGCGATTCAGAAGGATCGTTTCGAAGGGAACGAGGGCGCCACTCGAAACGAGGACGGTAACATCGTACAGCCAGGCGAAGAGGATATTCGCGACGAGCTCCGCCTGGACGGCGAACTCGACGGAGAGGTTCAGAAGGCGCTGGAAGGTGGACTGGGTGCCTCGTTTCAACTGGACGAAGGGGAGCGGGAACACGACCTTCCCCGTTCGGTTCGGTTTCACCGCGTCTGGACCGGTCATCAGGAAGAGCCTTTCGAGAGTGGACTCGCGTTCCTGCACTTCTTCGACGGCGGATGGACCGAGCCGGCGCTCATCGAGCTCCGAGACGATGACGACGACGTCGTCACGTTGAAAGTCGCTCCACTCACGGGGAGAGTACGGACCTACCACAAGGCACTGGACACGCCGGAGGTGCAGGAGATCGACGGATTCGACGAGGGCGACCTGTGAGTGGTCGGCGAACGGGATCGAGCGCTCGGGTCGCCGGCTTCACCCTGCTCGAGGTGATGATCGCCTTGTCGATCTTGGCTCTGGCTCTCACAGCGATTGCCGGCATCAATGCCAACAGCTTCCAGTCGTCGAACTACGCCCGCGGCCTCACGGTGGCGACTCTGCTGGCGCGCTCCAAGATGTTGGATATCGAACTGGAGCTTCAGCAGGATGGTTTCAGTGAGGGGGAGCGGGACCTCGACGGCGATTTCTCGGACGAAGGGTACGACGAGGTGGAATGGGAAGCGACGATCCGACCGGTGAACGTCGACGTTGGGAATCTCGTTCGTCAGTTCTTCGGTGAGGACGTGGAGCTCGACTCCCTTCCGGATCAGATGCAGGCGTTCCTCGGCGCCAAAGAGGGCATCGATCCCGCGGAGCTGGCCGAGCAGGCGGGAACCGAGGGCGTGCCGGCGGATGAGGTTCGCAATCTCTTGGGTGGGGGCTCGATCGAGCTGGTGTTCAAGCAGGTGAGTGAGACCCTCGGCAACGCAGTTCGGGAGATCGTGTTGGACATACGATGGGGCCCCGAAGGCGACCGGGAGTCGGTTCGTTTCGTACAATACGTAACGACCCAGGGACGTCTTTCCGCCCCGACCGGTCGGACCGGAGACCGAAGCCCGGACACGTTGGTGCCTCCGACCCTCCCCGATGGAAGTCCGAACCCGGCGGCCGACAACTCCGTGCAGTCCCCCTTCGGAGAGGAGGAACGATGAGTTGTCGGATGTTGCGGTGCCGGCCGCGACGGCACGTTCGCGGCCTGACCTTGATGGAGATCGCCTTGGCCATCGCCATCCTGGCCATGATGGCCACCCTCACCTGGGGCGGCGTGGCCCGCATGTTCGACGCCTACGAGACCGTCACCGACGTGGACCGGCGCTACCACGAGATTCGGGTGGCGATGAACCGGATGGCTAGAGAACTCTCGATGGCGTTCTTGACCAGCAATCGACGCCACCGCGGACAGGAACGGGTGTGGCAAACCATCTTCAGAGCGGACCGGAGCGCTACGTTCTACGAGCTTCACTTCACGAGCCTCGCCCACGATATCCTCCGGCAAGATGCGAAGGAGTCGGACCAGTGCGAGATCAGCTACTTCGGTCGCCCAGACCCCGAAGTGCAGGGTCAGACCAACCTCGTGCGTCGAGAAGACCCTCGCCCAGACCGCGAGCCGGAGGAGGGTGGGCAGGAATACGTCCTGGCCGAAAAGGTGACCCGCTTTCAGCTCCGCTTTTGGGACGACCGTCAGCAGGACTGGACCGAAGAGTGGGACACTCAGAAGGTCGACTATCGAGGCCGCCTGCCGAGCGTGGTCGAAATCCGGCTGATGACCGAGGATGAGAATGGCCGAGAGCTCACCTTTGTGACCAAAACCCGCATCAATCTCGACCGGGAGCTGGGGACCATCTGATGAAGCGCATGCGAACCAAGAGGCCGCCCGCGCCCAATCAAGATCCGAAGGCGCATCGGCGCGGGGTGGCGCTGGTGATGGTTTTGGTCATCACCACCATCATGGGTGCGGTCGCGGCCGATCTGGAGAACGAAGCCCAGGTCAACCTCAAGGCTGCTGCGAATGCACGAGATGAACTGCAAGCCCACTTTCATGCTCGGAGTGCCCTCGAGCTCGAACTCTTCGTTCTCCGCTTTCAGAGCCAGGTCAAAGACACTCTGGGTCAATTCATCCCCATTCCCCTCTTCGAACTCTCCCCGATGTTGGTCAGTTCGGACACCCTGCGGACCATCTTCAGTGAAGAGGACGAAGACAGCCTCTTCGACGAGGATCCATTCGATATTCAAGAGCCCTTCGGCGATTTTCAGGGACAGTTCTTCATCGAAGAAGTCGTCGATGAAAACCGGAAGATCGACATCAACTCTGACAGCCTCGGTGTAGGATGCGAAAATCTGATGCATCTGATGCTGGGTGCCATTTTCGACGACCCGAAATACGACATCCTGTTCGAGAACCTGGGTCAGTCGCGAGACCCGGTCCGAAACCGCCTCGACATCATCGCCGCCATGACCGACTGGGCGGATGGAAACAATACCATCGATAACGTATGTATTCTGACGAACAATTCATCACCAGGAACGGGCATTGAACAGTCCAACTACACGAATCTGCCATACAAAGCCCGATATGAGCCAAAGAACGGCATGTTTACCTCGCTCGCCGAGCTACGTATGGTCCCGGGGGTCAACGATGCCTTCATGAACATCTTTGGCAAATACTTCACGGTGTGGGGAAGCGGGACGTCGGGCATCTCGATCAATACCGCCGAACCCTGGATGCTGAAGGCGGTGATCCGCGCGGTCATGAGCCGGCCTTGGGTGCCAGCGGACGAGGAGCGCTTCGAGGAGTTTCTCCTCGAGAAGGCGGTTGTGACGGCGGTGCCGGGCATCGAGCTTGAAGAAGAATCATTTCGAAATTTGGTCGAGGCGGCTGGATTTCCTGTCGACGAGGAGCAGTACGGTCAGATGACTCAACGGGGCGCCATCCGCTTCGGAGATGTCTCCAGCGTGTATCGGATCACGTCGGTCGGCGTCGTCAACGATGCTTCGGTCACCATGACGGTGGTCTGGCGCGACAATCGGGCGGCCGGCGAAATCTACTACTGGCGGGAGGACTGATGCCGCAACGCGTATTGGGTGTCGACATCGGAAGCTGGTCGGTCAAGGCGGTCCTGCTGGAAACCGGCTTTCGAGGCTTCAAGGTGGTCGAGGCCCGCGAAGTCCGCTTGAGCGACAACCAACAGGAGGACGGTGTCTCGACTCCCCTGCGGGACGCCCAACAGGAGGCCTTGGCAACGTTGGCAAGAGACCCTGCGTTGAAGGCCGACGTGGTTTCGGCCGCGCTACCGGGAGAAAGCGCCACCACTCGATGGATTTCGCTGCCTTTCACCGACACCCGACGGATCGAGCAAGTCATCGAAGGTGAACTGGCAGACCTCATTCCTTTCCCCATCGAAGATTCGATTCACGATCACTTCGTGGCGACACGGGGCGAAGGCAAGTCAACCACCCTTGCGGCAGCCACACCTCGCAATCGAGTTTCGGACCGGCTCGACCTACTAATAGAAGCCGGACTCGACCCGAAGTTTCTGCCCTTGGACGTGCTCCAGATCGGGTCACTGCAACATCACGTGCTGCATGAGGAAAGCGCCGGTCCCCCGGAAACGCCGGCTTCGAACGACCACGAGCTGCTGGACTCCGGCCCAAAGCCTCCCAAAGACGCCCGACTGCTGTTGGACATCGGTCACCACCGCTGTGTGCTCTCAGCCGTCAACGAAGACGGCGTCCATCACGTGCGGGTCCTCAGGACCGGGGGAGCAGCGGTCACCGAAGCCATCGCTCGTGCCTTCGGCGTCTCGGGCGACGAAGCGGAGTGGACGAAGCACAGTTCAGGTTTTGTTTCATCTTCCCGCCATCCTCCGGTGGATGACGAAGCTCAGCGCGTGTCCGACGCCTGCGTCGAGGGCTTGAAGGAGTTGGTTCGGGAACTGCGCCGAACCATCCAAATGATCCGTCACGAACGACGGATCAAGCTGACTCGAATCGACCTGTTCGGTGGCGGCTCGAAGCTGAAGGGCCTGTCCGCCTATCTCGGGGAGCACCTCCAGCTGCCCATCGGTCACGCGCTCATCTTCGACCAAACCGTAGAACGTCTGGTGGAACCTGTTCGCGCACCCGCGTACGCGTTGGCGGTTGCGCTAGCGCTCCGGGCAACGCCCAAAGGCGTCCTCCCGAGGCTGGACTTCCGTAAGGAGGAGTTCGCGTTCGCGGGCACGCTTCAGCATTTTCGAGCTCGGGTGCCGGCCATGGTGGCGTCACTGGGTGCGCTCTTGGTTTTGCTCCTCATCAGCGTTGCCGCCCAGTATCGGGCCGTGATCGAGCACGAAGCTCGAGTTGACCAACTGTTCTGCGTGGTCACCGAAGAGGTCGTTGGCCGGGAGATCTGCGAACCTGGCCTGGCCATTTCGGTGATGCAGAGTCCGGAAAGCGAGCTCGGTGCCTTCCGATTGCCGAGGAACAGCGCGTACAGATTGGCCGCAGAGCTCTCGGAACGCGTCAACGAGGACCTGAACATCTTGTTGACGGAGATGGACATCACTCCAGACCGGATTACATTGGACGGAGAGGCGAACGGCTTCGACTCGATCGACCAGTTGGTGACCGCCTACGCCGAGAGTCCATGTCTTGGAGACATCAAGAAATCCAACATCAGTAAGAAGGCGGCCGGAGATGGCGTGGACTTCACTTTGAACATGAGGGTGGAATGTCCGTGATCCGAAGGTTCATGGACCAAGCGATGGCTGCTTTCGACCGTCTGTCGGCTCGAGAGCAGATCATGGTCTTTGGCCTCATCCTGGGAATCGGCCTGATGATCATCATGTTCGGAGGCTACTTCGTCCAACGAGACCTCGGTCGGCGACAGGCCCAGATCGAGAGCAAGCTCGAGAAGCTCGAGCTGGTGGCGTCGTTGCGATCCGATTACCAGCGAAGACTTGCTGCACAGCGCCGGTTGGCGGCAGAAGTCCGAAACAACGCACGGCTTCGGATCCTGTCCTACCTCGAAGACTTGTCCAAGAAGGCCAATATCGACCTGGAGAATGCATCGGAGCGTCGAGGAGAGTCGACCGGTTCGGACTTCGTGGTCGAGGAAGCAGCGGTGGTGGAGATTCGAGAAGTCAGCATCGACCGACTCCACGCGTTCCTTCATTCGGTCGAGACCGGAAATCGGCTCGTCAAGGTTCGACGGCTCAAGGTGAAGAAGCGTTTCGACAACCCGAAGATGCTGGATGCGACGGTCACCGTGGGAACCTTCAAACCTGGGAGTGATTCATGAAGCCGACCCGGATCGCAGCATACGTGGGTTTCGGGATCCTGAGCCTCATCTTTTGTCTCTACCTCACGTTTCCGTGGGATGCGCTCAAGGATCGGCTGCTGATGGAGGCGTCGGCCCGCACTGGCTGGAAACTGATGGCCAAGCACATGCGTCCGAGCTGGTTCACCGGCGTCACGCTGACCGACGTCTCTGCAACTCCACCCGGAGGACTCGCGCCGATGGAGCTCGCTCAGGTTTCGGCGAGAGCTGGCCTGTGGAGTCTCCTCACCGGAGGGCGGTCGGTCCGAGTCGCCATGGAGCTGGGCCGCGGGCACGCAGTCATCGACTATGCAGAGCGTGGCTCGTTGATGGACCTTGCGGTGAAGATGGATGCAGTCGAACTTGCCTTGATCGGCGACATGAAAGCCTTGAGCGGTCTTCCTTTGAGTGGAGAAGTGTCGGCGGACGTGGACCTCGAGATCAATCAGGCCAAACTCGACGAGAGCACCGGAGACGTTCGCTTGCGGGGCTCAGGACTCGAGATCGGTTCGGGCGGGAGCGTCCGAGGGTTTCCTGTGCCCGGACTCAGCCTCGGAAGCCTCGACTGGAACGTTCAACTCGCAGACGGTCGCCTCGCCGTCGAGCAACAACAGCTCACTGGCGGAGACCTCGAGGCAACCGTGAATGGCAACGTCAACCTGGCCACGCCTTTGGAACGGTCGATTCTGAATCTCGATGCAAGGTTCTCTCCCACGCCCCAACTCATCGAGCGAGAGCCGCTCGCGAATCTGCTGAAGAATCGTTTCGCAATCACCGGGAGTCTCAAACACCCTCGCGCAACTCCGAGACGGTGAACGCATGGAAATCAAGACCGACGCGGACCTCTCTACCGACTTCATCCGCGACCGAACCGTGGCCATCATCGGTTATGGAAACCAAGGTCACGCCCACGCATTGAATCTTCGGGACTCTGGCGTGACCGTGTTGGTCGGCGCTCGCGCCGGCGGGGTATCTCGCGAGAGGGCCGTGCAGGCCGGATTCCAGGTGGCGGATGCGGCCGAAGTGGCAAACGACGCAGACGTCGTGATGCTCCTCGTCCCGGACGAAGAGATGCCTGAAGTGTTCAGTCGCATCGAACCGACTTTGAGGCCCGGCCACGCGCTCGCCTTCGGTCACGGCTTCGCAATTCGATTTGGAACCGTCCAACCGCCCAAACATGTCGACGTCATCATGGCGGCTCCGGTCGGGCCAGGACACCTCCTCCGGTCACGATTCGTCGCTGGGGGCGGCATCCCCGTGGTCATTGCCGTACACCAGAACGTGACCCAACGGGCATGGCCTTTGGCTCGAAGCTACGCCGCGGCACTGGGAGGGGGCCGCGCAGGTGTTCTGGAGACGACATTCCGAGAGGAATGCGAGACCGATCTCTTCGGGGAGCAAGCGGTGATCGTCGGAGGGGTACGCGCTTTGATGGAAGCGGGCTTTGAAACCTTGGTCGATGCCGGATATCCCGAGGAATTGGCGTACTTCGAGTGCGTGCATCAAATGAAGCTCCTCGTGGATCTGGTGCACGCCCATGGCATCGCGGGCATGCGGGAACGGATCTCAAGAACCGCCGCCTTCGGTGAGCTCACTCGCGGCGATCGCGTGATCGACGGCCACGTGCGTCACCGAATGAAACAGATCCTGGATGATATTCGCTCCGGCCGATTCGCCGACAACTGGACGGCCGAACACGACGCCGGTCAGCCCGAACTGCGCCGGAGCGTCGAAGCGAAGAGACGGTCTCGGCTGGAGCGGGTCGGGGCCAGGCTTCGAGCCTTGATGGCCGGATCTCGACCCTGACATGGGCTTCATCCTCTGTTTCGGGTGCGCAGTCGCCTTCTCGGGACTCGACGCATCACGCAAACACCTGCTCCAAACCTTCGACCCTCTGACCCTTCTGGCCTTGCTGTCGGCCGCGCAGGGATTGGTCTACGTTGGCTGGGTGGGTGCAAGCGCGTGGCGGGTGCTCCCGGAGTACATCCCCCTCGGTGCCTCGGTGGTGGTCCTCCAGATTCTGGCCAATCTCCTGCTTCTCAAGGCCCTTTCGATTTCGAGCCTCAGTCGGATCATTCCTTTCTTGTCCTTGACTCCGGTCCTGACCGGACTGTTCGGCCAGGCCACCCTCGGTCAGGCCCCTTCCTCTTTCCAGTGGATCGGGATTTTTTCGGTCACGATCGGCACGCTGATGCTGTCCTGGGTTCGCGGCGCCGCCGAAGCACCCGGATTCGACAAAGGCACGGTCATGACGCTCGGGGTCACGCTGATCTGGTCGGCCACCGCGGCGTTGGACAAGTTGGCGATCGAACGGTCGAATTCAGCCAGCCATGCCCTGGTCCAAGCCTCCGCCATGGCTGTCGTCCTCCTCGGCTACACCTGGCTTCGCGGTCGCTTCAATGAGCTGCTTCTGCTTCGTCGGCACGGGGGGGCGTTTGCGCTGGCGGTCTTCTTCGGTTCCAGCGCCCTGGCTCTCCAGTTCATGGCCATCGAGACCGTCTGGGTCAGCCTGGTCGAAACCATCAAGCGAGGCACGGGGTCGTTTCTCGCGCTGGTCATCGGACGCATGCGTTTTCAGGAGCCACTGGGAGTTCGGAAGGTGCTCGCGGTCGGCCTCATCGTGTTGGGCACGAGCCTGGTTCTCCTGGCCGACAATCGCTAAAATGAAGGACCGGTCATGAAGCGCGCATTGTGGGGGGCGGTTGCGTTGATTGCTGTCGCGGCGATGGCCGGCGCCGCCTGGACCGTGAATCTGCTCCGAAGGATGGATGCTCCATTCGACCGATCTGCTCCCGCCCAGGTGCTTCGTATCCCCAAGGGAGCGAGCGGCCAAGGGGTGGCGCGCCTGCTGGAGAAAGAAGGTCTCATCGAAGACCGACTCGTCTATCGCGCGCTGCTGATGCTGCAGCCCGATGGACCGTCGGCGAAAGCGGGGCGGCACGAAGTCTCCGCCGCCATGTCTCCGAAGGCCCTCCGTCAGCGCCTCGGAGAAGCTCCGCTGCCAGAGGATGCACCTTTCACGGTGGTCGAAGGATGGCGGCTTCAGGACACCGACCGAGCCTTGGCTGGGTTGGGCCTGATCTCGCAGGGCGAATACATTGCGGCAGCTTCGAAGCCCGATGCATTCGAGCTTCCGTTCGACATCGAGAGCGCGACTCTGGAAGGCTACGCCTATCCCGAGACCTATGCCTTCGTCCGGGATCGCTTCGACCTTCATGGCTTCATCCAGCGGCAGCTCGATACCTTCGTAGAGAAGTTCTATCTACCGTATCGGGACAGCTTGAGCCGAGACCTTCACACCATCGTGGTGATCGCCTCGATGCTCGAACGCGAAGAACCCAAGCCTTCGGTGAGACCGATGGTCGCAGGGGTGATGTACAACCGTCTCGACGGCCACATGCCTTTGGGCGTCGATGCGACCAGCCGGTATACGTTGGAAGTATGGAACGACCGTCAGGCCTTCCTGCGAAAGCTCCGGGACACCAACGACCCCTACAACACCAGGCTTCGCGTCGGTCTTCCGCCTACCGCGATCGGCGCTCCCACCGTGGAGTCCTTGCGAGCTGCGGCCGGGCCGGCCGACGTGCCGTTTCTCTATTATCTTCACGACGATTCTCAGCAGATCCACTTCGCCAGGACCGCCGCTCAGCACGAAGCCAATCGACGAAAGTACAATGTGTGGTAAGACGCGCCCGATGATGAAACGCCGACTTCCATTCCTGGTCCTCGGATTCACCATGGCCTGTGCCAGCTCATCTCCTTCCGTCGCCCCGCTGCCGCCGCCACCGACATCCCCCGGGACTCACGCCGCAGGCGTCGACGCACCCGAGCTGCAGGATATCCTCGCGCGCCACTGGGAATGGACACTGATCCAGTTCCCGGAGTTCGCCAGCCGACTGGGGGACCACCGCTTCGATCACCGACTGACGGATGTCCGATGGCAGGCCGAGCTCGACCGAAACGCGGTCCGCCGGGGCTTTCTCGAAGCGGCTCGGAGGATCGACGAAGCTTCGCTGTCACCCCGAGACCGGACGACGCGGCGACTGTTCATCCGCAATCTCGAAGATGAGATCGAAGCCGAAGTCTGTCGCTTCCCGCTCTGGAGCCTCTCTCCGCGCAGCAATCCCATCACGGAGCTCAACTACATGCCGCTCGGCCAGCCGAAAGACACGCCTGAGCAAATGGCGAATCTTAGAGCCCGCTATCTCGCTTACGTCAACCGCATCGAGCACACCGTCTCGAACCTCAGCCTCGGTGTGCGCGCCGGATGGTTTGCGAATCGAGAGTCGACAGAGCGGGTTCTGACCATGGTGCGCAAGCAGCTCGAACAACCCGTGGATGAGTGGCCGATGCTGGTTGATGCCAGACCTTCGGATGCGTTTCCCGAGGACGCGGTCGAAAGCACCATGACCTCTCTTCGAACCGTGTTGGAGGATGAGATCCGTCCGGCCCTGATGCGCTATCGTCGTTTCGTCGAAGAGCGTATCCTGCCTTTTGCCCGAGCCGGCAAGGCGAAGGTCGGCATGTCTGGCCTGCCCTTCGGACGCGAATGCTACCAGAGTCGCATCGAGCACTTCACCACGCTGAACACCACTCCTGAAGAGATTCATCAAACCGGGATGCAGGAAATCAGACGCATCAACGATGAGATGAGAGACATCGGTGAGCGTCTATTCGAGACGCGAGAGCTGTCGAAGATCTTTGAACGATTGAGAAACGACCCGAAGGTCCACTTCAACGAAGAAGAAGAAATCCTGAACAAGGCTGAACAAGCGTTGGCCCGAGCCAAGGCTGCGATTCCGGACTACTTCGGTCGGCTTCCCAAAGCGGAGTGCGTGGTTACCGAGATTCCGGAATACGAAGCGCCTTTCACGACCGTAGCGTACTATCGACAACCGGTCCCGGACGGCTCCAAACCCGGCCAGTACTATGTCAACACCCATGCCCCGACCACCCGGACGCGCTATGAGGCCGAAGCACTCGCCTACCACGAGGCGATTCCCGGGCATCACCTGCAGATTGCCATCGCTCAGGAGCTGTCGGACGTTCCGGCCTTTCGCAAACATCTTGGGATGACGGTTTTCGTAGAAGGATGGGCTCTTTATGCAGAGCACCTTGCGGAAGAAATGGGACTCTACTCCGGCGACCTCGACCGGATGGGGAAGCTGAGTTACGAAGCCTGGCGAGCGTCACGGCTGGTGGTGGACACCGGGATTCACGCCATGGGTTGGAGCCGACAGCGAGCCAAGGATTTCATGAAACGTCACACCGCCCTGGCGGCCAACAATATCGACAACGAAGTCGATCGGTACATTGTATGGCCAGGTCAGGCGGTGGCGTACAAGACCGGCCAGCTCGAGATCCTGCGTCTTCGACGGGCGGCAGAGGAACGTCTGGGTGATCGATTCAAGCTTCCGGCGTTCCACGACGCAGTCCTCTTGGGAGGTGCCGTCAGTCTTCCCGTATTGCGCCAGCGCGTGGAAGCTTACATGAGCGCCGACGTCGGCGCCTCGTAACCGTCCCCGACACCCCAACCGTCCTCACGACCACGCTTCGTCGGAAACGCATCGTCCGATTCGAGCCCTTCTGGGGGCGCGCTCGGCCAAATGTACAGCGCGGTCGAGCACCTCGCCTTCGGTGAGGCGATGGGGTCTCGTCCCCTCACATCTCGGCACCACTCTTTTTCTGAACCGATCGTCAGCCGTCGGACCACGGTGGGTCGGACGGAGCATTCCTGGATGAAGCGTACTCCACCCTGGGCCGACTTCCGCACCGCGTTGTGTTGTATCCTCAGCGCCTGCAGCGGTGCCATCGGCGATCCCGAAGGCGTCAACCGAGACCGAAGCCTCGACCCTTCCAGCGGCACCGATGTCCCACCCTTCTTTGACCCTTCCCGAAACCCTTCCGACCCGAACCCCGATCCAGGTGTCCCTTCCGCCGCGCCTCCGACGGTGCAGGAGGACGACTGCGAAGGCGTATCCCAAGAACCCGTGCCCACCGTGGTCTCTCGATTGACCCGGGACGAGTACATTCAGTCCATCGAAGACCTGTTCGGAATCGATGTCGGAAACGTTGCTTCCGACCTGCCTTTCGAGATACGGGCGCCCTTCACCACCACCTCAGTGGCGCAAACCGTCGACATCAAGCACGTCGAGGTCTACGCCGAGGTCTCGGCATTCGTCAGCGAACGACTCGGGAATGCAATCGTTGACGACATCGACTGCCGCACATTCGACGAGTCGTGCGAAGTGGCGTTCGTGAATTCGTGGGGCAGCAGAGTGTTCCGTCGTCCGCTGGAAGCGAACGAGGTGACCGCTTTCCGTCCCATCTTCGACGTCGTTGAACAGGCCGGAGATGATTTCGTGACCGCGGCGGGCCTGGTCCTGCGAGCGATGATTCAATCACCCCAGTTTCTCTACCACCTGGAGCAGCCAGTCGAATCGGGGACTCGAGACGCCGACGGCTACGAGATGGCAAGCCGCATTTCATACCTCGTTTGGCAATCCGGGCCGGACGACCTGCTCCTTCAGGCCGCCGCGAATGGTCAGCTCTCCGAGAGCACCGATATCGAGGAGCACGTCCGACGCTTGGCACGGGACGAACGTGCCCGAAGAGCGTCGCTTTCCTTCTTTGAAGACTGGGTGGATCTCAGTCGGCTCGAACGCGCGGTGAGAGACGTTTCCGATTCGGACAAATCGGACATGAGAGAAGAGACGGAACGCCTGGTGGAAGACGTCCTGTGGAATCAAGGAGGCGGCCTCGTGGACCTCGTCTCGGCGGAAAAGACATTTCTGAACCCGGACCTCGCGAACCGGTACGACCTGGAGGCGTCCGCTGTCGGCTGGATGTCCTACGACCTGACAAGCGTGCCTGAAAGACGCGGTATTCTCACCCACGGAAGTCTTCTCGCGGCCCATGCGAATGGGAACCGCCCCGCATTCGTGAGCCGGGGACTCTTCATCTTGCGTTCCTTTCTGTGTCGCGACGTTCCGGACCCTCCGGCCGGCGTCGATACCAACGTCACCGACCTCGCCGAGACGGCCGGTGAACGAGAACAGTCGGCCGAAAGGCTGGCCCGAGGCTCGTGTGGCCCGTGCCACCAAGCCTTCGACCCGTTGGCGTACGCGTTCGAAGGGTTTGACGGCTTTGGCCGACGGATCGAGACCGATACACACGGAAATCCGGTTCGCTCCGATGGATGGGTCCCGGCCGGAGTCGGTGCCGCCTCGGGAAGCTCCGCCGCCGTGGACCAGCCCTATGAAGACTTGGATGGCCTCGTGGAAATCTTGGTCGACGCGCCCTTCGTGGAGCGTTGCCTGGCCGAGAAGCCGTTCGGCTTTGCTCTCCGCCGCGAGCTGGAGCTGAATCTCGAAGATCGCTGTGCGGTGCGCAGCGTCGCGGAAGACGCCCGGCAGCGAGGTGGGGCTTATGAAGATCTCCTGGTGGCGATCGCCACCCACCCCATGTTCAGACGCGTGGCAGGAACCGAATGATGAAGTACCGACATGTCCTCGACCGAAGAACGCTGCTGCGAGGTGCGGGTACCGTGGCCATCGGCCTCCCGCTGCTGGAAGACATGCTCACCGACAGCGTTTACGCTCAGCCCGTGCCTCCGCCGGCTCGGGTACTCACCATGTTCGTGGGCCTCGGCATCCCTGCCGCTTTCCAGAGTAACAGTTACGTGGAGCCGTATCGATCCCATCTCGAACCCCTCCAGCAGGTGGCCTCCAAGATCTGTTTCCCGCGAGGCGTCTATTACGAGAAGGGAAGCCGCACCACGGGCAATCACGCCCGAGGCTCGGTGACCTGTTTCGTGGGTGATCGCGAGACTGGGGCCAGCGTCGACCAACGCGTGCTCTCTCATCTTCACGGAAGCCAGTCCCCCACCTCGGTGAGGAGCTTGGTGGCCGGGACCTACACTCGACAGGACGGCAACTCTCGACACATTCATAGCTGGATCGGTCCTCGCCAGCCGACTGCCCAACCCACCGAGTCCCCTCGTGAACTCTTCGACCGGGTGTTCGGGACGTTCATGCCGGGAGGTGAGCCGCCGCAGCTCGATCCGGAGGAGGTGAAGCGGGCGCGGTACGAGCGCAGCATCCTGGACGCCGCGATGGAACAGGTTCGCCACGTCACCAGCGATGCATACGGACTGGGCTCGGCATCCAAATCGAAAGTCAACCTTCACCTGGAGCGGATCCGCGAACTCGAGCAGCGCATCTTTGACCCGGATGCGGCTCGACCTCCGAGCCCACCGGTCGCCACCGATGGGTCGTGCCCACCAAACGCTCCGCCAGAGTTCACACACCCCGAAATGGTGGAGATCCAGAAGACCGTGAACAACGAAGGCGTACGCATGGACGTCAACCGCTGGATGGAACTCTGGCACGCCATGGCGGACGTCTACGCCATGGCCGTCCAATGCGATGTGACCCGCTTCGGAAACATCCAGTTTCAGTCCGGAGGTGAACGGATCGAGCTATATGGAAGCCATACCGCCTATGGCCAGACTCGGAGCTTCGACGACATCAAAACGTCGCACGACTACTGGCACGGCTGGTCCAACGGAAACGACAACGAAAGGCGTATGCTGGACCACATCTGGCTGATGACGGCCGAGATCACCTACTTCCTTCAGGCCCTCGACAACCCAGAATTCCGAGACGCCAACGGCAAAACGATACTGGAAAATGCACTGGTGTTGGTGGGCACGGAACTCGGCGACGGTCGAGGTCACGACATCGAAGAGGTCTTCCACCTCATCGCCGGAGCGAATGGAGCCATCCGAACCGGTGTCGTGGCGGCGGACCGCCAGGCTACCGAGCTCTACAATGCCGGCATCCGGGCCCTCGGTATCTCCGATCTTTCGATGGAAGGTGACCGAGACTTTGCAGGACGTGTTGCAGACGAGGTCCTGACCTGACCCTTCGCCTCAAGGTTCCGGGACTACCCCTTGCACGCCGACCC
Source organism: Myxococcota bacterium (assembly GCA_050331295.1). Taxonomy (GTDB): domain Bacteria; phylum Myxococcota; class Kuafuiibacteriia; order Kuafuiibacteriales; family Kuafuiibacteriaceae; genus Kuafuiihalomonas. The sequence continues at coordinate 497,191 of JBHJGZ010000006.1, forward strand.
CGTGTTCGTACACCAGTGTTCCGCCGGTGTAGCCTACCCAGGTGACATAACCCGTTAGAACCAGTCCGAGACCGAAACCCAACCATCCGGCCCGAGGGCTCGGACCCCATCGTCGTTCCAGCACGAGGCGGACGCCCAAGACGACGATCAGAGCCCACGGTAGCATCTCGGCATACTCCTCGTGTCCGCCGAGGAGCTCATGGGAAAATCCTGTCTCGACCGCCGCCTCATAGGCTGCCTCGCCGGTGGCAGACGCCACCATCGAACCGAGAAGTGCCACCGCCAAGACGGCGAGCGCGGCAAGGCTCAAGATCCGTTGACCGGTCAGACTGCGCGCCAATTCGAACCACGGATAGAGCAGCACTGCGCCGATCGGCAGGTGAACCACCGCCGGATGTAGTTCATCCATCCTCGTGGGTGTGGCCCATCCGAACCCTAAGCTCAAGCGAGTGAAAGACTCTGGCTATCCAAGATGCGAATCGGCTGAATGGCCATCACCTTCATGAAGACCCGGAGCAGCGCCGGGTCGAATCGGTGCTGGAGTTCGCTCGCCATGAGGGCCATGGCGATGGACGGTCCGTACGCTTCTCGATACGGACGTTTGGACGTGAGCGCGTCGAAACACTCGGCAATGGCGATGATCCGGCCGTAGAGCCCGAGGCCAACCCTCGGCATCACGAGCTCCACAGAACCGTCCGAGGCGCGCCGAGGGATTGCGTAGTCGACCCGACTCTCGTACGCGGCCACGATCCGAAGCATCGTGCTCCGGTCGATACCGCGGGTCGCGAGGACCGCCTTGGCTGTCCGCAGCGGGAAGAGGTCGACCTTCCGGCGCTCCTCCGGCTTGAGCTGTCCCCGGCGCTCCAAGATCTGCTCGGGAAGGTCCGTGAGCCCCAGCTGGGAAAAGAGAGCCGCCATGCCCAGCTCATGGAGCTGCCGTTTGTCGAGGCCCAGCTCGCCTCCGAACACGATGCTGATGAGACAGGTATTGACGGAGTGATATGGAAGATAATCGGTGTCGGATCGATTGGTGGTGAGCCCCAGGAACTGGGTTCTTTGATCTTTCGAGAGATCCACCAGGTCCTGCACCAGTCGCCCCGCCTTGGCCAAAGGAAGGCTGAGATCCTTCTTCCGAGCCTTGTCCAAGTAGTGGGTCATGAAGAAGATGGCTCGGGCGTAGACCGTCAGCAGGTATTTCTTCCGGTCGACTTGCTGGTTGAGGTCCGGATCCTCCTGCATCTTGTCCAAGATTTCTTTCACCGCCTGGAAGCGGGAAAGCTTCATGTTCAGCAGCTGATGTCCTTCGGCTCCATCCTCCGGAGCAGCCCCTCGAAACTCCGTGGTGAATAGGTGTAGAAAGTTGCGGATCTCCTGACTGGTGACCGGACGGTTGCTGACGAAGCCGCCGATATCGCGGGTCTGCATCTCACTCGTCAGGTAACGCACCGTATCCAGGGCCTGAAAATCGAACTTCACGCGAACATTGTTGATGAAGACGCTTGTTTCGATCGCCTGGAGGTTGAGCTTCTTCTCCGAAGCGATCACCGTATTCAGGTTCTGTCGAAGCGCCTCCACCGGCTTCAGGAAGACCGCGTTATCAGGACTGTAAATCTTCACATTCCGCACCAACGAACTCAGGTTCAGGACGACGTCTCGTCCCAACTTGTTCATGCGGATTTCCCGACGATAGTCGATGAGGTCGGCCGACGCCTTGTCTCCGCCCGCGACACTCACGACGACGCCTCCTCGGGCTCGCGACCCTCCAGCTGCGCCTTGAGGCGGAGCGCCGCCTTCTGAGCGGCGACCATGATCTCCTTCGAGTTGCTCCGATTCTGGACCTCTCGGGCCAGGACCTTGAACGCTCCGACCGTCCCCATCGCGCTCAGACCTTGAATGGCCAGGCCCTTGAGTTCGTTCTGACGGCCTTTCTGAAAGAACCCAGCTTTGCGCTCGAAGACTCCCCGAAGAAACTTCAAAGCGGGCTCGGTACGGGTCTCTCCAAGGGCGGCGAACAAGGTCATCTTCTCGCGCTGATCTCGGCCATCGAATCCATCCTCTTGCACGAGACGGATGAAGAAATCGGCCGAGCGAATCGGCGCTCGCTGGGCGAGAGCACGGTACGCGCCCATTCGGATCTGAAGCTCCGAATCCCGGCACGCCCGCTCGATGAAGCGAAGCGCGCGCTCGTCCCTGGTTTGAGCCAAGAGCCGGAGCCCCTGAAGCCGGACCATGATATTTTCATTGGAGAGTGTGATCGCCACGAGATCCACGTAATCCTTCGGGTTGATCCGCTTTAGAATCTCGAGGAGGTCCTTGACCACGTTCGAGGAGCGCTTCCCGAGCCGTGCGCCGACGACGGCGACGTGGTCTTTGCCGATTTCCGCCAAGACCTCCACCAAGATCTTCCGCGCCTCGACGCGCTCCAAACCTTCCAGCATCTCCAGCAGCGGCTCCAGCTCGTCGGGTCCGCACACCGACAGATAGTTTCTCACCGCGTCGTGGTCGAACTCCTTGGACAGCTTCATGTACCGACCCAGGGCATCGAGGCGCTGCACGTCGACCATTCGGCTCTTGATCAGGTCACCGATCCGGCTCACCTGTTCTCGCGTCTCGACCGGAAGGTCTTTCCCGGCCAGTTGTCGAAATCGTTCCAAGAGATTGCCGACCCCCCGGATGTCTTCACTGAGCAGAAGTGCATCCAGAACCTGGGTAAAGGCGTCGGACAAGGTGTCGAAGTCTTCCTCCGCGCACTCGTGCTCCAGGATCTGAAAGAGGATGAAGACGACCTTCGGAAAGACCCGTTCTTTCTGCTCGTGGAGAATCTCGTCTTGGGCTCGGGCTTTGTCTGCTTCCTGCGCCGTTCGACCGCTGATGATCCCTCCTCGAACCTGCTCCAGGTTATCCAATTCGAGGGTCAAATCTTCCACGTGGAGGCGCGCAAATCTCGCCACGTCGTCGGTGGTGGCGGCCAATCGCTCCCTCAGAAAGCTCACGATCTTCTGAACTTCAATCTCGACCTCGTTCTCCGAGAGTTCACCAAATCCGAATCCTTCGACAACGATATACTCGATGGACTCAAATTCCTCCTTCCAAAGCCGCGTGACCATGTCCTCTTGAAACGCGGCCTCCTCCGGCAAGCGTTCCTTCGCCAGAAGAACGAAGCGAAGCAACTCTTCTTGCGTAAGCCCCGCCCGGAACACCAAGAATCGAACCCCGTCCCGATAGAACTTGTAGGTCAGGTTCTCACGGTCCTGGTCCTCATAGATCGGTTGGTCGTGAAGCTTCAGGCAGAAGGGCTCGAGCTTCAGCGGAAGACTGTCGTACTTGGACAGGAAGGCGTCCAAAGCTTGGAAGGCCGGTTGCAGAAACTCCTGATAACGAGCCTTGGCGTGTTGGTAGATGTGGAGGTTCTTGATGCCCTTCAAGAGCAGACGAAAAGCTTCGCTTGCCTCGGCGATATCGGTCTCGTCGCCCGTCCTTTCGACGATGTTTCCGGTCATGCCTCAGGTCTTGCCGAGCTTTCGCTTGAGGGCTTCCAAGGAATCTTCCACCTTGTCCGGCTCGACGTGGGACGCGGCCTCTGCGAGGACTTCTTCGGGCGACGGCTCTTCACCGTGAGCGTCCGCGCCGGCGGAGTCATCCCGCGCACCCGCGTCGGTTCCCGCGCCGAGCTGTCGGGCTTCGACCTTGGCGCGAAGGCGCGCCAGCGCATCCTCGGTGCGGGTGCGCCGCTCCACCCCGGCATCCAGGAGGTCTGGACTCGGATCGCCCACCACCTCGGCCTCCACTTCGGCCCGGATGACCTTCTCTTCCATCCGATCGAACGCGGCCAGGGCGTTGTGAACGCTGCTTTGGGCCTTGTTGGCGGCGCCGCTCTTGGCCCCTCGGGCGCTGGCCGCCGCCTGGCGGGCGAGGAGCGCCGCCCGCCGCGCGGGCATCTCGGAAAGGCGGCGCGCGAGTTCTCGCTCCGCGGTCTCCAGCTGCTCGATCTGATTGGTCTGCTCCCGGATGGCGGAGTCCTCGGCCTCGGCCCGCTCGTCCGCGGCCAACTTGAGCTCGAGGGCGCGGCGGGCTAGGTCTTCGTCCCCCTTTTCGAGGGCCTGGGTCGCTTTGCGCTCGAAGGCGTCCGCGTCCGACAAGGCTTTGTCCCGCTTGCGCTCCAGGAGCCGCTTTTGGGTGCGGGCGTCGACGATGGCTTCGCGGGCATCCTTTTGGCCTCGCTTCATGTCGTCGATGGCCTGGTCGAGGAGTTTGGCGGGGTCCTCTGCCCGCTCGACCAGCGAATTCAGGTTCGACTCGAGGACCTTTGAAATGCGGCGCAGTATACCCATGGCAGCGAAACCAACGCGAGGCGCTCCAAGATTCCTTATCGCGAGACGGGTTTGTTTCCAACGGCGAGCCCCCGTTCGGCCTCATGACCTCGGGCCTGACCCGCGCTAGGAGCAGGGGGTGCGGGTCACGACGGAGCCGGGCTCGGGCGGGTACGCCGGCGCGAGCGTCGAAGACTTTCTCGTCGATGAGTACTTACCCTATTCACCCTTGAACGAGGGCGAACACCTTTTCGTTCGCATCCAAAAGAGAGGGCTCACGACCCCCGAGGCCATCCGGCGTCTGCTGGCGGCCTGGGGTGGGCCTTGCCCCTCCGGCGCGGTGGGTTCGGCCGGGCTCAAGGACCGGCACGCCGTCGCCACCCAATGGCTGAGCCTGCCCTGGCCCATCAAGACGCCCCTTCCCGTGCCGGTCGAAAGCGACGACGGCGCCCTCATCGTGCTCCAGATGGCCCGCCATCCGCACAAACTCCGGACCGGCCACGTCCAGCGCAATCTCTTCGACATCCGGGTGCGCGGGACCACCCGAGCCGGCCTGGAGCGGGCTCAGGTCGTCGCCCACACGCTCATGGCGCGGGGCGCTCCGATGCGTTTCGGACCCCAGCGATTCGGCCGACGAGGCGACAACGTGCAGACCGGTCTCGCGTGGCTGCAAGGCGGCGGACGACCGCCTCGAGACCGGCGCCTTCGTCGGCTGCAGGAAAGCGCGGTGCAAGCGTTCGCGTTCAATGCGGTACTCGACCACCGGGTGAGCCGGGGGCTGTGGGATCGCGTCCTGCCCGGAGATCTCCTCAAAAGAGCAGACTCGGGTGGATTGTTCATCAGCTCGGAACCGGAGAAGGACCAAGCCCGTCTGCGGCAGCTGGAGGTGCACGGTACCGGTCCCATTATTGGGCGCCGAATGCGCTGGCCAGACGGCCAGGCCAAGGCGCTCGAAGAATCCGTGGTCGAGGGCTTGGGCTGGACCGAGGCGTTGTGGTCCCGCCTGGGGCCCGGCACTCGGCGGCCCCTGAGGGCTCGACTCGACCCTCCCCTCTCGTTCACGCCCACCGATGACGGCTATCGCGTGCAATTTGGTTTGCCGGCCGGCGGCTACGCTACGGTGGTCCTGGACGAGTTGGTCAAGCCGCCGGACGGACCTCTGGTGCGCGCGGTGGATTCGCCTTCCGATCTTGCGTCGGTCCCGGAACGGCCGGACGATCAGCGCTGAGGATAGTCGCCTTTCTCCACGGTCCGGCGGGCCTCGGCCTCGGAACCTACCTTTCGATAGCGCCCTCGAAAGGTCAGTTTCGGTCCGCCATCGTAACGCCCCCAACCATCGATGAAGTACACGGTGCGCCCGTCCGGGTCGGTCTTGACCTCTTCGACGAACACCTCCTCGACGGATTCGGTCTTTCGAAACCATTTGATCCCGCGGCCGGTCCATTCGCCTTGGTGGACCACTTCCTCGCCGGTGGACTTCACCACCCGGCAGGTCAGGCCGGCCTCCGTACGCCGATTGGTGGCCTCGGCGGTCACGACCTCCTGGGTCTCGACGTTTTGCTCCCGAAAGCGCCCGTGCTGAAGGTCCGGAGCGTCGCTGTAGTAGCGCTGCACCACGTTCAAGGTGGTGAGCACTTCGTCCCCCTGAAGGACCTCGAACTGGCCTTTCCAGATTCCGTCCCACGGTTCGAAAACTGCTTGGGGCGTGTCGCCGGACGGCGTTCCGCCGGAGGAGCATGCGCACCAGAGCATCCCGAACATCAGCCCTGCCTTGGCGCCCGAGCGCTTCATATCCCGGCGATCGGGTCCGGCACCGCCGGGGTCAACGAAAGACGTCGTACGGGGAGAACGGACGCGAAGAAGTTTCCGCCGTCGGAGGGCGGCCGTGGACTAGCGGCCGGCCAGATCAGGGTCAGACCAGTGCGGATAGTCCAATCGGAGCTTGCGGAGCCGAAAGTGCGCCTCCACCCACGCGACCAGACGCGGCGTCAAATTCAGGTCCCGGGTCTCGTCCGGACCCGAAAGATCGAACCGCGCGCTCCGGCCGTCGACCCCGGTGAGCACCAAGACCCGAGGCAGCGCCACGGCGACGATGTCCACGGCGTTTCCGCGATAGTGGTGTGAGCGTCTCGCGCCCCGCGGTGTCGCGAAGTCCACGCCAAAGGTATCAGCAAGCTGCCTTGCGGCTCGAATGCTGTGTCTGAACCCGTCGGGATGCTTCCAGCGAATCGGAACATCGAGCCCCCACGCGGACCGATATCGATGAAGGGTGTCGATGCGCTCTTGGGCACTCTTGGGTCCTTCCGCCCGGGAGAGAAGGTAGGAACCGTAAATCAAGTAGCCGCGCTCCGGGCTTCGCACCGCCGACTCCACCCGCACCATGGCTCCCTGGCCCTGAAGCTGCGCGAGCAAAGTCTCGACCCGCTGCCCGAAAGCCGGATTTCGCCGAACGAGCACCTTCAGCTTGTCGCGGTCCGACTCCGGCTCCAGGAAGCGCGCCGCCCACTCCGGTCCGACCGGACTGCCGTCGGGTGGCGCTTTCATGGCTCGATAGTCGGGCGGCGCCTCCAAAGAGAGTGGTTTGCTCCGAACCCGCCCGTACCGGACCACGTCTCGACCGAAAACCTCCCGGGGATGAACCAGAAGGCCAGCCGTGCGGGCCCGGCCCGGGGGGACCGCCAGACCCTCGACACCCCGGAGGCTGGACGCGGAGGCGCAAACGTCGTCGAGCCAGAGCACGAAGTCCGACGGGTCCACCGGTCGGCCGATGGCCTCTCGCAACGTCCGGGTTTGATTCTCGGGGAGCTCGGACCCAATCGCGCGGGACCACGCGGCAAGCCGGCTCGAATCCAGGGACGCCTCCGCAAAGTCGATGCGGACGCCCTTCAAGCAAACCGCTGCAACACCGAGGTGCTCGGCCAGAGTGCCTTGCGGATCGAGGATCTGAAAGGTGCGGTCCGGGACCAGATCCGTCGCGCTCCAGCCGGAAGCCATCGCCAAAATCCAACCCAAGCCCACCATGGGCAAACCGTACGCAACCGCTGCTCGAAGCTCCAGTGACGTTCCGGTGGGGCTCGGGCGACAGCCGTGCTAGTCGTTCCCTCATGCCGAGATGGCTCCGAACAGCGCTGGGGCTCACGGGCGGCGCGGCGTCGTTCGGGGTCCTCATCTTCGTCTTGAATCCTGTTCAAATGTTGACCCTCGCGATCCGGCCGTTCTCGAAGGAAGCGTTCCGCGATGTCAATCGCCGTTGCGCCCGCTTCATTTGGGGGATCTGGGTGGTGATGGCGGAGCGCCTGGTGGGCACCGAGATCCGGTTCACTGGAGATCCCATCGTTCGGTCGGAAAACGCCATGGTGATCCCGAATCACCAGTCCATGGCGGATGTCATGGTTCTGCTGGCCTACGGATGGCGCTCGGCCCGCCTCGGCGACATGAAATGGTTCGTCAAAGACATCATCAAGTACGTGCCGGGACCTGGCTGGGGCATGAGCTTTCTCGACTGCATCTTCGTGGAAAGGGACTGGGCACGGGACCAGCACAAGATCGCGCGGCTGTTTGGAAAGTTCAAAGCCGAGGGCATCCCGATCTTCCTGGTCTCTTTTTTGGAGGGAACCCGGAAGACCGACGCCAAGCACGCCAAGGCGGTGGCGTTCGCCCAAGAGCGAGGTCTTTATGTCCCCCGCAACACGATGGTCCCGAGAACCAAAGGTTTTGTCGCCACCTTATCCGGTCTTCGGTCGCATCTTGACGCGGTGCACGACGTCACCATCGCCTACCACGGGCCCATCCCGTCCCTCGTCGAATGCTTCGCCGGTCGGACCCGGCGCATCGATGTCCACGTACGCCGGTATCCGGTGGCATCTCTGCCCGAAGGTGAAGAACAGCTCACGACGTGGGTGCGGGATCGTTTCAAGGAGAAGGACGATCTGCTGGAGGCGCACGCCGCGCAAGGCCACTTTCCAGGCGAGATCCGCTCCGGACCGGTTCAACCATTCGATTGGTTTCGGCCGGAGCCGGCACGGAAGTGTCCGGTACCCGAGCTCCCTTGAGCGACCGCTTCAGACCTTCACGATGCCGGTGGTGTCCTGCACATCCTTGGTGGCGTTTCGTGTATCGATGAGCAGCGGAGCGTGGCGCGCGATGAAAGACCAGTCGTATGCATCGTGATCCGTCACCACCAGCACCGCATCCTGACTCTGGAGCAGCTCTGGAGTCAGGTCGACCGACTTCACTTCCAGGTCGAACTTGCGGGTCTTCTTCATGACCGGGCAGTGCGGGTCATTGAAGATCACCTGCGCCCCCGCCTCCTGGAGGAGGTCGATGATCTTGAGGGCGGGCGACTCTCGAACGTCGTCCACGTTCTTTTTGTAGGCGATTCCGAGGATCAAGATCTTGGCGCCGTTGATGCTTTTTCGATGTCGGTTCAAGGCGCGCATCACGCCGTCCACCACGTGATAAGGCATGCTGGTGTTGATCTCGCCCGCGAGCTCGATGAATCGGGTACTGAAGTCGTACTCCCGAGCCTTCCAGGTGAGGTAGAACGGATCGATGGGAATGCAGTGCCCTCCGAGCCCGGGGCCCGGATAGAAAGGCATGAAACCGAAGGGCTTGGTCTTCGCGGCTTCGATCACCTCCCACACGTCGATGCCCATCTTCAGACACATGAGCTTCAGCTCGTTCACCAGGGCGATGTTCACCGCACGGAAGGTGTTCTCGAAGATCTTGGTCAGCTCAGCGGCGCGGCTATCGCTCACCAGCACCACCCGGTCGATGATGGCTTGATAGACCGCTCGCGCCGTAGCCAGAGACGCCTCGTCGTCCGCGCCTACGACCTTCGGGATGGTGCGGGTTTCGTACTTCGGATTGCCCGGGTCTTCCCGCTCCGGCGAGTAGGCGAGGTAGAAGTCTTGGCCGGATATGAGGCCCGAGCTCTCCAAGATCGGCCGGCACACCTCGGAGGTGGTGCCGGGATAGGTCGTGGACTCCAGGATGACGAGCTGCCCGGGTCGAAGACCCGCTGCGATCTGGCGACAGGTACCCTCCACGGCGGTCAGATCCGGCTCCCGGGTGCGATTCAAGGGGGTGGGGACGGCGATCAAGATCGCGTCCGGCTCCCCGATTCGGGAAAAGTCGCCGGTGGGCACGAAGCGCTCCTGGTGGAAGGCTTCTTTCAGCGCCTCGAAATCGATGTGCGCGATGTAGCTGCGGCCCTCTTTCAGAGCCCCGATCTTCGAGGGGTCGATATCGAAGCCGTACACCTTGAACCCGACCTCGAGGAACGCCTTGACCAGGGGCAGGCCCACATAACCGAGGCCACAAATGCCGATGAATGCGTCACGGCTTTCGACCCGCCGCACGAACTCGAGGGACATCGAGGTTCGGTAACACCGTCTAGCTCGTGACGCCAGTCCACCCAATGGACCGAAGGAGGACTCGGGAGTGGGCCGAGGCCCGACCTCGAAGACTCAGCGGCGACGGCGTCGCTGTGCGCGCTCGAACTTGCGAATGATGCGGCGGACCTGATCCGCGTCGTCCGCATCGGGCTCCATCTCCAGGTAACGACGGTACTGCGTCACGGCCTCCGGCCCTTTACCCTGGGCGGCGAGACTGATGGCGATCCCTCGAACCGCCGCCGACAAGGTCGGGTCGAGGCGAAGCGCTTCCTGGTAGGCGGTGATGGCTTCGCTGGCTTTGGTTTTGCCCTCCAGGACGAAGGTATGGCCTCTTTCCAGCTCCCTCATCGCGAGGCGTCGCTTGTTCACTTCGGCCTGGAGCTCGGGGTCGACCTGAACGACCGGCTCGGGCTCGGCCCGGGTGGCGTAATAGACCGCCGCCAAGCCGGTCACGACCAACAGCACGAGGACCGCCATGACCAGCCGCTCCGGAACCCTTCGTTTGGGTTTGGGCGGGGGCGGCGCCGCGATCTCCGCCTTGGCGATGGTCTCCCCCTTCGGGATCGACACGGAGATGGTGGGGTCCTTTTGCGCCTCGAGATCCTCGAGCATCTTGGCCACCGCCGGGGCCGGCTCCGGCTCGGGCGTCTTGCGTTTCTTTCGAACGAGCGGGGGCGGGGTGACCTGCTCCGAAGCCAACCACCCTTCGGCGTCGGGCTGGGTGCCCCAACCGTTGTCCGCCACATCGGAGTGGGGCAGACCGCTCCCCCGGGCAGAACTCGACGGGCCGGCGCTGCTCACGACCCTTCGGGTGGACCGCTTCACCGGAGGCAGCGGAGGCGGCGTCATGCCGGCAAACGGCGCATCGGTCCGGCCATTGGACCGAAACGGCACCGGAGCCCCACGTTGCGCCGGCGGGAGCAACACGTCCTGGGCACACACCGGGCAGATGTGACCCAGACCATCTTCAAACTGCGCCGAGCAGTGCGGGCATTGGGGCATGACCCGGAGTCTAGCCTCGGACCCGTGTAGGATTGGACCCTCTTCGCGGGAACACTGCATGACGTCGCTTGACACACCATGTGGACGCTTCACCTTGACCCAGTCCTCCGTGTCCTTAGACTCGATGGGCTCTGTGACAATCTGGGGCCGACCTGGTTTCGACGGGGGTCGTGAATCACGAGGCGCGTGTCCGGGAACCGTGCTTGCCGGTCAAAACGGTACGGGAACTTCAACTGCCAACGACGAGCCTTCGCTCGCTCTGGCCGCTTAATCGACGCGCATAGCGTAGTTTGAGCCGTTCACGCAGGTGACCTTGCCTGTGGTCCCTGCGTGGGCGAGATGTGAACAGGCTAGCGCGCGCTCGCGCCTCGAGGGCGCGCGCGAAGCATAGAGGACCGGGTGTCGGGTGGTGTGTCCGCGAGCCACCGACGCCTCAAATTCAACTCGCGTGACTACACACGTAGTGGCTCGTGCTCGAGCGACTTTCGGACGCGGGTTCGATTCCCGCCGGCTCCAACCTTTCGGGTTATCGGCTGAGCAAAGCTCAGCCTGCCCGGCTACGCGAGCTGAAGCTCGCTGCGCGCAGGCAAGACCTCTACGCGGTCTTGTCCGGCTTGCATCATCCCTTGATGGCTCCCGCGCATCGCAGTCGCGCCGGAGCCCAGTGCCGCGGAGCCGTGATCTCAATCGCCTCGTGTCGGCAGCTCTCGGCAACGGAACCGGCTAGGCTGACATGATGGACGAACCACTGCGCCCGCTGGTCAACCTCACACCAGAGCAGCTGTGGACCCTCTCCCGGTCGACCGTGGGGCACTACCAGCAGAACGCCGCCTCGTTTCGGGAGGGCACGATGGACCACGACGTGAGCCAGAACGTCGAGGCCCTCCTCGACGTGCTCCCCGGCCCGGCCCCCCAGCGCATCCTCGACCTAGGCTGCGGTCCTGGACGCGACCTCGCCACCTTCGTCGCCCGCGGCCATTCTCCGGTCGGCCTCGACGGCGCCCCCGCCTTTGTGACCATGGCCCGAGACCACAGCGGCTGCGAGGTCTGGCACCAAGACCTCCTCGCCCTCGATCTCCCCGCCGAACGCTTCGACGGCGTGTTCGCCAACGCGGTGCTCTTTCACGTCCCAACGCAGGAACTCCCCCGTGTCCTCGCCGAGCTCCGCCGCACCCTCGTCGACGGGGGCGCCCTCTTCTGCAGCAACCCCCGGGGCCCTGATCTCGAGCAGCAGCAAGGCCTCCGCTACGGCGCCTACCTCACCTTCGACACCTGGTGCCGCTACGTGGGCGAGGCCGGCTTCGAGCTCCTCGACCATTTCTACCGGCCTCCGGGGCACCCCCGCACCCATCAGCCCTGGCTCGCCACCGTGTGGCGCGCACGTTGACGGGCAGCCAAGGCGACCAAGCTGCACTCCATCAAAACGCGTCGAGCCGAGCATGAGCCGCGATGAAGACCGCTCGGGAGCGCTGACAAAACCCACTCCCCGGGTCGGAGCTCGGCTCCGACCCGGGGAACGCAGATCAGCCTTCGGCGTCGAAGAGCTTCAAATAGTCACCGTAGCCTTCATCCTCGAGCTCATCGACGGGGATGAAGCGCAAGCTGGCGGAGTTGATGCAGTAACGCATGCCGGTCGGGCCCGGACCGTCGGGGAAGACGTGGCCGAGGTGGCTGTCGCCGTGGCTGCTCCGAACCTCGGTCCGGACCATGCCGTGGGAGCTGTCCCGGCGCTCGAGCACGTGCTCGGAATCGACGGGACGCGTGAAGCTGGGCCAGCCCGAGCCGCTGTCGAACTTGTCGACAGAGCTGAACAGGGGCTCACCGCTGACGACGTCCACATAGAGACCTGGCTCGTCGTTGCTATAGTACTCGCCGGTGAACGGGCGCTCGGTCGCGTCGTTCTGGGTCACCTCGAACTGAAGCGGCGTAAGGCGCGCTTTCAGCTCCTGAGCAGGGGGTTTGACGAAGGGCATCTTGGCATCATTCATGGTTTCTCACCGTCGGGACCTCGGCCCCGCCATGAAGACAACGTCCTGAGCGGCCGGGTGTTACCGACAACCAGGTCCGCAGCCGGCCCTTGCGTGGTCGACCGCGAAGCGGCTCATTTGACTCGAACTGCCGGAGTTGGTCAGACTTGACCAACCTCGGCCGAGTCTTCAGCCTGTGGGCGTGGTGGGCAAAGTGATCAACCTTTACGAGGCCAAAACCAACTTGTCCGCGCTCGTCGATCGGGCGGCCGAGGGTGAAGAGATCATCATCGCGAAGGCAGGTCGGCCGCTCGCCCGTTTGGTGCCCTTGCAAGGACTTGCGGTGCCCCGTCGGCCCGGCGGGTGGGAAGGGCAAGTTCGCATTTCCGACGACTTCGATGCGCCACTGCCGCCGGAGATCGCCGCCGCCTTCGGTGCCAACGAGACCGAGTGACCGCCCGTGCTTCTCCTCGACACCCATATCGTCATTTGGTGGCGGGCAGACCCACAGCGCCTACCGAGCGCTCTGACAGAAGAGATCGCGACATCGCCCGTCGTGTTGGTGAGCGTGGCCTCCGTCTGGGAAGCCGCCGTCAAAGTGGCTCTGGGACGACTTCAGCTCCCCGAACCACTCAGCGCTGGTCTCCGCAGCAGCGGCTTTGACGATCTTCCCATCACGAGCCCGCACGCCGAACGAGCAGCAGCGCTTCCCCCCCACCATGCAGACCCTTTCGATCGCCTTCTCGTCGCCCAGGCGCAGCTCGAGGGTCTCGCACTCGTCACGCACGACGCCGCCATCACCCGCTATGACGTAAAGGTCAGAATGGTTTAGCGGAGCGCGGCGCGCCCGCCTTCGGCGCCGGTGGGCGACGCCCGCACCCTTCGCGACAACGTCGAATCGGCCGCGTGACGGTCCACTGCCTTGGTCACCGGAAGCGGCGGCGATCTTGGCGGATGTCGGCCGGCCGCGAACGAACACGTTCTGACTTGGTTGCGTAGATCGGCGCTAATCTAGACGTCGCCTAGATTATCTTGACACCATCTAGATTTCGCGTCACTGCACTCCCATGAGCGTGGCAAACCTGAAAAAGCCGAAAGCCGCCTATCACCATGGCGACCTGCGCGAGGCACTCTTGAAGGCGGCCGAAATCGAGCTGGCCGATAAGGGTGTCGAGGCGTTTTCTCTACGCGCGGTCGCCAAACGGGCTGGCGTCAGCCATGGGGCGCCGGCGCATCACTTTGATGATGCGGCGGGGCTTCTGACCCAATTGGCGGCGAAAGGGTACGGGCGCTTCATTCGGACCCAGAAAGCCTTTCAGCGCAAAGCCGCGAAGGATCCGGCGTCGCAACTCGCCGCCTCCGGCCTCGGCTATATCGACTTCGCCGTAAAGCACACGGCGCTCTTCAAGCTGATGTTCTCTTCGGAGCGCACCAATCGGCAGGACCCTGCGCTCTCGGCGGGCGCCGACGCGGCGTTCGACAAACTGGTTGAAGATGTCAGCCATGTTCTTGGGCGCGATCCCCATCACGATGAAAAGGCGATGGCGGACGTCATGTCCGCATGGGTGATCGCCCACGGACTGGCCGATCTGATGATTGCGCGACGCTTTGAGCGCATGGAATTTTTCGCCGCGATGTCGACGGCTCAAAGACATGAGCTGTTTTCGGAAATCATCCTGCGCGCCATTCACAGTCAATCTGATGGGGATCGGAGCTGATGTCTCATCAATCGCAGGATCCTCAAATTCGTAAAAGCGCATGGCGGGCCGTCAGCGTCTATATGGTTTTCACACTGGCGCTCACCGGTGTCTTTGGCGGACTCATGGCGAACCAGGGCGCAACGCCTCGCTTGCTCGTGACCGGCGTGATGTGGGCACCGGGTCTCGCCGCGATTTTGAGCTGCCTTGTGCTGAGGCGCCCCATCGCCACCCTGCCTTGGCGTTGGGGGTCGTGGCACTGGATCTGGTTCGCTTGGGCGCTGCCGATCGCCTACGGAATGCTCATCTACACCCCGGTATGGGTTTTTGGCTGGGGCGGAAGCGGTTTTGGCAACGTCGACACGCTCGCGAATTGGACAAACCAGCTGCTCGGCGAAGCGCGGCCGGACGCCATGGCGGCCGTCTTCTTCGTCATCATGTTGGCGACGATCGGCGTGATCATGTCCGCGTCGCGTGCGCTTGGCGAGGAAATTGGCTGGCGTGGTTTCTTGATCTGGGAGCTCCGTAAAGTCCTGCCGTTCTGGGCGGTCGGCCTTGGGTCGGGCCTCATTTGGGCGATCTGGCATTGGCCGGCGATCATCATGACTGACTACAATTTGGGCGAGGGAAACGTATACCTTCAAGTCCTCGCTTTCACGATCACATTAACCTTGAAAGGTATTACTTTTGCATATATCACGTTCAAATCGAACAGCCTTTGGCCTGCGACAATTTTGCACGCTAGTCATAACTTGTTTATACAAAGAATTTTTACTCCAATAACCGTGTCTGGTCAGGGCACCCATTTGTTCATTGATGAATTTGGCATCATCATGCCCATACTCGGGCTCTTGCTGTCGCTGTTCTTTTATTATCGCGCCGTGAAAGAAGGCATCGCATGACGAACCGACACCAAACGGCCGACGGTCCGTCGAATCCCGCCTGAGCGCGGCGACGGGTCCGTTACGCTCCGCCTTGGATCGAGCGTAGCGGCGGGGAGGGGTTCGTCCATCCGAGAAGTCTCGTGCTGGGCGACAATCCCGAGGACGTGGGTCAGGGCTTGCCGCGTGCTACTCGGCTGAGATGGCAAACGCTTCGGAATCGTTGGGCTTGTTGGCGTTGAGAATGACAGCGTGCCCACTGGCCCAAGTCTCGGCGATCCCGCCCGAACCCCTGGCATCGAAGACTCGGCTGTCGGAGGACGTCCACTCCCCCATAATCAGCCACCATGGATGAGGCCTTCAGTCCCCTCCCCTTCACGCTGCGGCAGCTCCAGTATGTCCTGGCCGTCGACGAGAAGCGCAGCTTCTCGAAGGCCGCCCAGCAGTGCCGGGTGAGTCAGCCCGCCCTGTCGACTCAGATCTCCCAGCTCGAAGACAGCCTGGATGTCCAGATCTTCGAGCGGTCTCGCCGAGGTGTCGTCGTCACCCAGGCCGGCGAAGCGCTCCTCGAACAGGCCCGAGAACTCCTCCGGCTCAGCGGCGAGCTTCGCCGGAAGGCGGGCGCGCTTCGAGCCCCTTGGGCCGGGCTTTGGCGCTTCGGCATCATCCCGACCCTCGCGCCCTACGTCTTGCCCAAGCTCTCCAGTACCCTGCGAAGAGCCCACCCAAAGCTCGAGATCCGCTGGCGGGAGGCTACGACGCCCGAGCTCGTCCAGCTGGTCTCGTCCGGACAGCTCGAGGCCGCCGTCCTCGCCCTGGAGGCCGAGCTGGGCGATCTCGAATCGGCGGCGATCGGCAAGGACCCTTTCGTGCTTGCGGTGGCGCGCTCCCATCGCCTCGCCGGCGCCCGTCGACCCGTCCCCATCCAAGAGCTGGACCAGGAGCGCCTCCTGCTCCTCGAGGACGAGCACTGCCTCCGCCGGCAGGCGCTGACGGTGTGCCGACGGGCCGAAGACGACGTTGAGGGCTTCGCGGCCACCAGCCTGCCGACCTTGATGGAGATGGTCGCGGTCGGGGCTGGCGTCACCATTCTGCCTACGGTGGCGGTCCCGGCCGTCTCCCGGGACCGGCGCCTCAAGCTCAAGGACTTCCGTCGCCCCATCCCTTACCGCACCCTCGGGCTCGCGTGGCGGACCAGCTCTGCTCTGGAGCCCCAGCTTCGAGAGGTGGCCACCCGCTTCGCGGGAGGGCTCGACACCAAGAGGAGTGACCAGAAAGATAAGTAGCGATTATACAATTCGAAGCTTATTGAGATTGGACTTGTCGACACTCCGCGCCCAGTCTGTGCCCATGAGCGCGAATCAGTCAGCCGCACGCTGTCCCGTCATGCACGGCGGGAACACCTCCAAGGTCGCGAGCGTCACCAAGTGGTGGCCAAAGACCCTCAACCTGAGCCTGCTCCACCAGCACGACGCCCGGAGCAACCCGATGGACCCCGGTTTCGACTACCGGGAAGCGGTCAAGAGCCTGGACCACGACGGCCTAAAGGCCGATCTCCGAGCGCTCATGACGGACAGCCAAGACTGGTGGCCGGCCGACTATGGCAGCTACGCCGGGCTGATGGTCCGCTTGGCCTGGCACGCAGCGGGCACCTACCGCATCCAGGATGGTCGAGGTGGTGCAGCCACCGGCAACCAGCGCTTCGCGCCTCTCAACTCGTGGCCGGACAACACCAGCCTCGACAAGGCTCGCCGGCTGTTGTGGCCCATCAAGAAGAAGTACGGGAACAAGCTCTCCTGGGCCGACCTCTTCATCCTGGCCGGCAACGTGGCCTATGAGTCCACCGGTCTGAAGACCTTTGGGTTCGGCTACGGCCGAGAGGACATCTGGGCCCCGGAGGAAGACATCGATTGGGGTCACGAAACCGAGTTCCTGGCGCCGAGCGAGCAGCGCTACGCCAACCTGGACGACCCCTCGACCATGGCGCTCCAGCTCGCAGCGACCCACATGGGCCTCATCTACGTGAACCCGGAGGGCGTGAACGGCCAGCCCGACCCAGCCCGAACTGCCCAGCACGTGCGGGAGACCTTCGCCCGCATGGCCATGAACGACGAAGAGACGGCAGCCCTGACCTGCGGCGGGCACACCATCGGCAAGTGCCACGGCAGCGGCGCCGAGCTCGGGCCCGAGCCGGAGGCCGCCGGCGTCGAGGCCCAAGGTCTCGGCTGGATGAATCCGCAGCTAGAGAGCGCCAGCCAAGCCATGACCTCGGGCATCGAAGGCGCCTGGACCAAAGAGCCCACCAAGTTCGACATGGGCTACTTCGAGCTGCTCTTCGGCTACGAGTGGACCCTCACCAAGTCTCCGGCGGGGGCCTGGCAGTGGGAGCCGGTGGGCCTCGAGGAGGAGAACAAGCCCGTCGACGCCTCGGACCCTTCTCGGCGCCGGAACCCGGTGATGACCGACGCCGACATGGCCATGAAGGTCGACCCGGCCTACCGCGCCATCTGTGAGCACTTCATGGCCGACGAAGCCTACTTCCGGGAAACCTTTGCTCGGGCGTGGTTCAAGCTCACCCACCGGGACATGGGTCCCAAGGCTCGATACATCGGCCCCGAGGTCCCCGAGGAGGACTTGATCTGGCAAGATCCCATCCCGGTCGGCTCGACCGCGTACGACGTGGAAGAGCTGAAGCGGGCCATCAAGGACAGCGGCCTCCCGGCGGCCGACCTCATCGCCACCGCGTGGGACAGTGCCCGGACCTTCCGCTCATCCGACAAGCGCGGCGGCGCCAACGGCGCTCGCATTCGCCTCGCTCCTCAGCGGGGCTGGGCCGGCAACGAGCCGGAGCGCCTGCATCGAGTCTTGGAGGTCCTGACGCCCCTGGCCGAGACGGCCGGCGCCTCGCTCGCCGACACGATCGTCCTGGCCGGCAACGTGGCCCTGGAGCGAGCGATCGAAGCCGGAGGCTTTTCGGTACAGGTGCCCTTCGCGCCGGGACGTGGGGACGCACGGGAAGATCAAACCGACGCGGACAGCTTCGCGCCCCTCGAGCCCTTGGCCGACGGCTTCCGCAACTGGACCAAGGCCGACTACGCGGTGCCTCCAGAGGAGATGCTCGTGGACCGCGCCCAACTCATGGGCCTCACGGCGCCCGAGATGACGGCGCTCGTCGGCGGCCTTCGGGTCTTGGGCGTCAACCACGGCGGCCTGGAGCACGGGGTGTTCACGGACCGAAAGGGCGCCTTGTCCACCGACTTCTTCGTGAACCTGACCGACATGGCCAATGGCTGGCACCCGGTCGGCGACGGGACCTATGAGGTTCGGGACCGAAGCTCCGGCCGGGTGAAGTGGACGGCGACCCGAGTCGACCTGGTCTTTGGCTCGAACTCCATTCTTCGAGCTTATGCCGAGGTCTACGCCCAGGACGACAATCAGGAGAAGTTCGTCCGGGACTTCGTGGCGGCGTGGACCAAGGTCATGAACGCGGATCGCTTCGACCTTCAGACCTGAATTTGGGGCTCGCATCGACTTCGCCCCTCACGGAGGCTCTCGCCCTTTCCGCGGCTTACCCGGCTCGGCGACGCCCAAAGCGGATCGGTCTCCGTCACCCTCGAAGACGGTCGCACGACCGGACGCACGGAGCGTGTCTCGTGCGGCCCGCGCACGAGCCAGGTCAGACGCTTCTCCCCATGATGCGCACGGCAAGCCTTCTTGTCGTTGGGACCGAAGGAACGAGCGAAGCAACCGGAATTACAGGTCCTGCACGAAGCTCTGCGCCGGCTCGGCGACGAGACCCGACGGCGTCCGCGAGGGGTCTTCATTCAAAAAACGGCCGACGAGTTCGAAACCCACGGCGTAGCCCGTCCATCTGGGCACCTCGGCGGCCGCCGTGCCCACGAACCACCGACCGTGATCGTAGGGCACCTGAGGTTGGTGGTCCACCAAGAGCTCGACCCAGGTGGCGAGCTCTTCGCCTTCGAGGGCCAACGACCAGATCGGCGGTTCCGAACCTCCGACCGCTTCCAGCGAGAAGTGGTCGGCAAGGCCCTCGCTGATGGCAGCTTGGGTCAGCGAGGTCCCGTAGCCAATGGTGCGACGACGCGCGACGTGGTGAAGCTCGTGACTCACGATGCTGGCAAGATTCGTCTGAAGCGATTCAACGAGGCCGGGGAACGACGCGCCTATCGAAATCTCCACATTCGACGTGTCGGGATTGAAGCCTCCGATTCCGATTTCGGGAATGACCCGCGACGGCTCCTCGTAGACCACGAACCTCGTACCCTCGACCGATATCCTCTCTGACGAACGCGCGTAGCCGACTCGAATCTCGGCCTCGATGTGGTCACGCACCAAGCCGAGCCGACCCCCGTCGACGAAAATGATGCAGCTCTGCTCGGGAAGCGTAACGACGCCTTCGGCGTCGCAGGAATCGTTGGAACAGCCTTCGAGCACTGATCCCACCAGCACGCACGAAAGAGAGAGCCAGTTGCGCATGTTGGGAGGCTACCCAAACGGCTTTGAGGACTCAACTCGCCACCCCAGTCGGAAGCCGAACCGGTCCCAAGCGGTCCACGGCGAACCGGAGACCGCGGGCAAGCTGACTTACAATCTGTGTGCGCTGCGGCTCGATACGCCGTGTTCGGTGCTAGGATGCTCGACGGCTCGCCACTTCTTGGGAAGCTCGGTGGGCTTTCCGGGGGCGATCCGTCTTCAGGGATCTTCGAATGAGTTCGACGCGCGCCTTTAGACGAGCTGGGCGCCATGGCTGGGAGCCGGTGTCCGCCGAGGCCGGAAATGAAGCCGAAAGCGTTCGCCTCATCGCCGAGGCCCTTGCTCGGACGGGTTGGGGACGCCTTCAACTCGGCTTAGCGTCCGTCCTGTGAGGTGAGCGCGGCGCCGGCCTTGAGTGGCTCGCTCGACGGCGGCGGCGATGATCCGATCCCGCTGGTACACGTCCTCTCGAAACTGAAGACGGCCTTCCTTGTCGACCCACGCGGTTCGGTAGGTCACATGAACGGGTACCGGCCTGAAGAGATGGACGATGATCTCGCGACCCGATGCCAAGATACGCTCGAGGCGGGCCGCAGGCCAGGCCGAATCCCCTTCGAGCAGCGCCTGAGCCAAGAACAGCGGGTCCTCGACACGAATGCAGCCCGCCGACGTGGGGCCAGGCTCGAACCGTCGATAAGGAGCGTTCCCGTGAATGTAGATACCGTTTGCATCCGGCATCACGAACTTCAGTTTGCCGAGATAGTTCTTGGGCCCTGGAGCCTGGACCAGACGAAACGGCGTACGCTTCTCCGCGATCTGGTGCCAATCTAGCTCCGCTCCCTTCACCCGTACGAGTCCGCTGGGGCCATGAAGATAGGTCCTCAGGTGGTTGTTGGGCAGATACTTCGGGTCTTCGAGGATCTTGGGCAACAGATCTTCTCTCGCTACCCGCGGCGGCACGAACCAGGTGGGGTTGAGAACCAGATACGGGAGTTTGGTTCTCAGCACCGGGGTACGTCGGGCCGTCCGGCCGAAAGCCACGGGCATGACCAAGTCGTCCTGGCCGGGTCGCACGACCCGGAGTTTCTTCGCCGCCAAGGCCACCTCGATCCGCGTCGAGTTCGATGGCTCGGAGGCTTCGGATTCGTCGAGCCAACGTAGACGTTCCAGATTCACCTCGAGCTGGAGGATGCGGATCGACAAGGGCACGGCCAAGGCACGAAGGGTCGGGGAGTCGAGCTGGCCGCTGGGAGGAACGTCATAGCGAGCCTGGACCGCCGTCAGCACGGAGGTCCAATCGACGTCCCGGCCTGCCGGGTCCAGATTCTGAGCTTCCGGCTCGAAGGCCAGCCGCTCGCGCAGCCAGCGGCGGTGCTCGGCAGTCGGCATCTGACCCTCTCGCAAGGGGCCGGGAGGGGCGAGCCAGCCGGGCTGCAGGGACTTCAGGCGCGCCAGCGCCTGCACGAGTCGTCCATATTCGGGAGCCGAAGGACGCAGCGCGGACAGCTGCTCCCGTATCAGTCCGGGACTCAGGTCCTGCACCATCAAACCCTCCATCGGGGTGTGGCGTCGCGGCGGGTGCCAGTCGGGGTCGACGCGTCTTGGGTGAACCTGCCCCTGGCTCAGGTGGCTGGCCAGGATGATGAAGAGATCGCTGGCAACGAGATCTCGCTCCGCGATCGCGCAGGGGTCTTTGGAGCGAAGCAAGAGATGAAGGCGGAGCCGATGTTCGGGTGGGAGCCGAAGGCCCTCCTCGGCGTAGCGTTGGGCTTCCTCGAGCAGGGCTTCGACCGTCGATTCGTCCCACAGGGGCCGAAAGTTTCGACCCTGATACTCCTCCCGCAGTCTTCGCCCTGCCCGCAGCCGGACCTCGGATCCCGAGGGACCGAACGATTCGCCGAGCTGCTCGACCCGATGACGCAGGCAGACGGCGGGTTCGGTGGGATCGACAGCCGGGCTCGAAAGGACCAGGGCCAGGGCGAAGCCTCCAGCTGGATTCACGCCTTTGATCTAGACGAATCGACGGGTCGGAGAAAATCGGTGCCGCACGTACCGCTGGCTCGCGCGGCGCCCACCCGGTTGCACCGACCTCGATTGAAGAGCGCACTTGGGGCGTCCCACGAATGCGGCTGGAGCGCCCCATCGAGCCGCGTCTCGCACCAACATGAGCCGGAACGTTACCTGGGGGAACGGGGGCGCAATGCATCCTGCTATGAACGTCGTCTGCATCGCTACCGGTGGGTCGCGTCAATCGCCCTGTCTACAACGAGCTCGTGACCACCGCTGAACGGTAGAAGCGGCGAGCGTCGCGGCTACTCCCCCGAGACGTTGATAACCACCCTTGTCACCTTCGCAGGAGGCGAATTCGAGCCCGAGGAGGTCCGGTACGGAACGGACTCGGCCGACCCACCCGCTGGGGGCGTTCCGCCTTCGGGCCCCTCAGCTCAGCCCGCGGTTTTGGGCTCGTGAGACTCCAACGCTTCAGGTAAACCGCTCACGTGCTCCGCGCCCTCGGCTGCGGTCAAGCTCGAGCCTTCGAATGCGTCGCCGATGGGCTCCGCCCGTCCTCCCAGGCAGTCGGCCAGAAACAGCTCGGAGACCGCATAGAAGGCGCCTCGGTTTTCTGGTCGCGCGAAGCCATGCCCTTCGTCGGGGAACACGATGTAGGTGACGGGCAATTCGTTCTTCTGCATGGCCTCCACGATCTGCTCCGACTCCGCCTGCTTGACTCTGGGATCGTTCGCTCCCTGCGCGATGAGAAGAGGCCTCTTGATGTCGGAGGCCGCATACAGCGGAGAACGCTCCCGGAGCAGCTCTTGGCCTTCTTCGGTTTCCGGGTCGCCCACCCGCGTGGCGAGCATTCGCTTCAACGGAGCCCAATAAGGGGGGATGGATGCAAGGAGCGTTTCGAGGTTCGACGGACCCACGATGTCCACACCGCACGCGAAAGCTTCGGGCGTGAAGGTCAAACCGGCCAGGACCGCGTATCCGCCGTAGGATCCGCCGTAGATCGCCGTTTGCCCAGGCGAGGTGATTCCTCTTCGTTCGGCCCAAGCTTTGGCGTCCAGGAGGTCGTCATGCATCTTCTGGCCCCATTCGAGGTTCCCGGCGTTGACGAACTCCTTGCCGAGGCCGGTCGAACCGCGAAAGTTGACGGACAAGACGCCGTACCCGCGGTTGGCCAGCCATTGGTGTTCCGGGTCGTAGCCAAAGCTGTCCCGGGCCCAAGGCCCGCCGTGCACGTTGAGCACGAGGGGCACGGGCTGCGCGGGTTTTCCGTCGCCGTCCGGGTCCGACCCGCGGGGAAGGGTGAGGTAAGCCGGTAGAACGAGCCCGTCGCGCGCCTCGATGTCGAAGGCCATCATCGGTTGCAGAGGAGCATCCGACAACTTCGGTCGCGTTCGGTAGAATGGATCGACGGTGCCTCGAAGTCGGTCGAACAGGTAGACCTGCCCCGGATCTTCCGGGCGATCTTCTGCGACCAACCACTTCCCGTTGTCGAGGGTTTGGGAGGTCACGGACCAGTCCCCTTCCAGCTTTGCGCTGATCTGCTCGACGGCCTTGGTACCCTCGGGCGTCAGTCCGACCCACTCTTGTCGCAATCGATCCGTCGCGTACGCGATCGGTCGATGAGTCGTCGGATCGAATATGACGTCCGAGATATCGGCCTGGTCGGGCTCCACCAGAGTCTCTCGGACCTCACCGGTCTTCGCGTCGATGACGACGAGCGCGGCATAGTTTCTCCCGCGGCTGTCCAACATGTAAAAACCATCACCTTCGTCGTTGAACGACAGAGGCTGGCTCGACAGGGCATCCGCACCCGAGATCTCGAGGAAGGGCGTCCACCCGGCCTCGGACCGAGCCATCATGATCTGGCCGCCATCGGGGGTCGGCTGAACACCGAACCGGACCTCGAGGTCCTCGTCGACCAACCACCCCGCGAACCCTGGGTTCTCTTCGACCAACGTGCGTTCTCCGGTAGCGAGTTCGATCGCGTAGACGTCGAAGAGGCGGGCGTCTCGATCGTTGATGCCCAAGAGCATACGGTCTGGTTGGCGATCGGATGACGCCACCGGAATCGCCCGTACCTGGGGCCCGAGACCGAGACCGGTCTCCTTCCCCGTGTCCAGATCGACGAAGAACGGATGGAAGTTTTCGTTGCCGCCCCGGTCCTGCAGGTAGAGGAGCTGGTTTCCATTCGGAAGAAAATTGAAGATGCGGATACCCCGGCCTTCGTCGTTGGTCACGGGCCGGGCGGCGTCGAAATCGTTCGACGGGCCTACCCACACATTGAGTACACCTTCGACCGGCGCGATGAACGCCGTCTGCTCGCCGTTCGGCGAAAGCTTGCCTCGCGCGCGCTCCGGATTGCCAAACAGGTGCTCCCGCGGAATGAGCTCGCGCGCTTCGGAGACTTTGGGTTTGGACGCGACCGGCGGTTGACCGGCCGCGGCCGCGAGTTCCGCAGGTCGGGCGGACTCTTGACTCGCGCAGGCAGGCGCCAACAACGCCACGAAGAAAGCTCGACCCCACCAGAACCATGGCCCTGAACGCTGTACTCTCGTCATGGGGCAAACCTGGATTTTCTAGACCCGCCAAGCAAGGGGCAAATCGGTATCCTGAATATCGTCGCCTACCCGCACCGCGAGACACGTTCTGCCACTGCAAACCTTTGTGGCTCATCCGTTTTCGCGCCAGCCTGGGGGTCTGCCTCGACGGGGGCAGATGCCACGAGCCGCGCCCATGGCTCGGGTCGGTGACCACCTGGTCGATCACTCGACCTCGTCGGCGTTCATACTACGGCAGGGCGCACTGAAAGACGGAGACCGGGGCCTCGCCGGGAAAAGCGATCTCGAACCCCAGGCCTGCGCTCGATCCGATGTTAGTCGTGCCTGGACCGTCGTCCAGGCAACCCGCGAGCTCGGTCGAGCTTCCCACGAATCGGTCTCCGCCGGGACACTGGATCTCGATGCGGCCGGTCGCGTCCACCGACTGGCGAAAGGTCTCACCGGCCACCACAATGACCTGGCTCTGTTCGGGACCTTCGAGATCCTCGTTCCACGAGACGCAATCCGCGCCGCCTCGACGGATGGTGAAGCGGATCGACGTGAAGCCGAAATCGCCGAGGTCCAGGGGGCCGTCGAAGTCCACCTCGGCGCCATCCGCGTAGGTGCACAGCGAACGATCTGCAGAGAGCACGCCCTGTTCGTCGGTCGGCAGCGCGCAGTCCTGGATCACGCGTCGATGAACGCTCCAGATGCAGCTGGACTCCGACGAAAAGAACCCGCAGTCGAGCGAGCTCGTCTCGCCGGTGCTGCCCGAGTCGTCGTCGCCACACGCCAGTCCGACCCAGAAAGAAGACGCCATGAACGTCCAGGTTCGCATGGGGCTGTCTACACGATGCCTGGCGCAGCGAGTACTGGCGTGGTGCTTTCTGGCGCTCGAAGCTTCCTTGGGTGGACGAGAGCGGTCGGGCCGCCCTTCCGGTTTGGGCAGCGTCCGACGAACGACACGGAGATCTCTGGTCGCCGACCGAGGCATGGACTGAACTCCGAGACCGGCTCCGTGCCCTTCGGTCCCCGAATCATGCAGGGTTTCATCCGGTTCAGCCGGACTTGTCGTCGTTTGGACAAACGGTGCCGGCGCGAGAGATCAATCGCACGGTGGGAGCCGGTCGAACCTCGATCGGATTGACCGAGTCGGCCCGAGGGCGGAGGGACCGGTGGGGCCTTGCCGCGGGTTCGGCAGGACCGGGCCCGCCGAATCATCGCCGGAGGACGGCAATGTACGAAGGGCGAAAACGTTCTCTGCAGTGCAGCTGGCCGGAGGGCGCCGCGCCCGAGGCCGAGAAAGAAAACAGAATGAAAGAAACTCGATCCATCATCATCGGGGCCGTTTTGAGCCTCTCCGCCGGCTTGGTCGGCTGTGCATCGCAGGGCCAGTGTCTCGGCTCCGCAGCCGCCGGCCGGCCGTCGACCGAAAAGGTCTTGCTCAATCTCGACCGGAACGGCGTGGCCATACAGGGCTATGATCCAGTCGCTTACTTCACCGACGGCAAGCCGGTGAAGGGCCGTCCAGAGATCCGGTCCATGCACCGGGGCGCCATTTATTGGTTTGCTTCCAGTGAACACAAGGAAGCTTTCGACGAAGCACCTGACAAATACGCGCCCCAATTCGGTGGATGGTGCGCCTACGCTGCTTCCATCAACGCGCTGTCTCCGATCGGTCCCGAGTACTGGCAGATCGTGGATGGCCGCCTGGTTCTCAACCACAACGAAAAGGCGGAGCGACTATGGAAGCGCGACGTCGAGGACAATCTGGCCAAGGCCGACCGGAACTGGCCTGGCCTCGTCGAACGCAACGGCACTCCGCCGCGCACCTTGGTCAACGTCGACGACGCCGGTCTTGCGCTTCAAGGCTACGACCCCACGTCCTATTTCATCGACGGCAAGCCTCTTCGCGGAGACCCGAGCCTCTTCCGCACCTATCAAGGTGCAACCTACTACTTCGTCGACAAGGCCCACAAAGACGCATTCGAGAAAGAGCCGGCCAAGTACGTCCCGGCCTTCGGCGGCTTCTGCGGTTACGCAGCCTCCATCAACAAGCTTTCGCCCATCGACCCCGAGGTATGGCAAATCATCGATGACCGCCTGGTCCTTCAGCACACCGAGAAGGCGTATCAGCTGTTCAACGAGGATTCGGAGGCCAGCTACGCCAAGGCCCAGCAGAACTGGCCGGGGCTCATGCACCAACGTTGCAGCTGAGGCCGACCGGCGGTCAGCAGGCGGTCAGCAGGCGGTCGGCACGTCCAGGTTCTGGGTCAGGTCGTTTCGAGAACGACCTGGTGGCGTTCTCGTGCAGCGCGCGACGGGCGACCCGAGCCTTCTGACGTATTCCGAACGTCGGGCCGCATCGAGCCGTCGACGGATCGGACCGTGTCGCTTGGCTTGCACGAGGCGATGACGGTAAGCGTCGTGCGTGTTGTCCAAGTCTCGTCGCATCGTAGGTGTCATTGTTGCGCTGTTGGTCGCTGCCTTGGTCTTCGTCGTCAGCCTGCCGGGGCTGCTTCAGGCTCTTGGTTTCCACGCCGACTACACCGACCCGCGCTACCGGCTGCCGGAAGGTCGAGCCCTCATCATCACGACGAGCCACGATGAGCTGGGGTCGGGGGGGGCCGAGACCGGGGTGGCCGCGTCCGAAATGACCGCGCCCTACTACGAGCTGGTCGATGGCCAGGTTGCGGTGGACGTGGCCAGCATCGAAGGAGGGCCCATTCCCATCGACCCGCTGACCATGAGCTGGTTCATCCGCAGCCACTACGACGACCGCTATCTCGACGACCCGGCGCTGCAGGAGAAGGTGAGCAACTCGCTGCGCATCGACGACGTCGACTTCACCCAATACGACATCATCTTTCTCGCGGGCGGCTGGGGAGCCGCGTACGACCTGGCCCAATCACAGGTGCTCGGCGAGAAGATCAGCGAGGCGTGGGCGGCCGGTAAAGTGTTGGGCGGAGTGTGCCATGGACCGTTGGGCCTATTGCAGGCGAAGGACGAGACGGGTCGACCCCTGGTGGAAGGTCGTCGCTTGACGGCCGTGACCGACAAGCAAGTGGAGGAGTTGGGCATCACGGTGACGCCGATGCATCCCGAACGCGAGCTGCGCGCGGCCGGAGCCGAGTTCGAGAGCGCGACGGCCTTCATGGACTTCTTTGCCCACCACGTCGCCGTCGACGGTCGCCTGATCACGGGCCAGAACCAGAACGCGGGGGCCGAGGTGGCGAACCTCATGATGAAGGCCGCGGGCGGCACCCTCCGATGACCTCGCTCTGGGATCGGACTCTGTTTCCTTTTGCCCGTCTCCGAGGCGCTTTTCCGGGCGCTCGGGCCTGGGACGGAGGCTGCGTTCCGCGGCCTTGGTCGAACATCTTGTCGTCCTCGGTCGCCTCCGCCCGCTTTGCGTTGGGAGCCATCCGTTGTGGGTGAAGCGTTGATTCGGCGGAGGCGGTACATGGTCGTGGGGCTTGGGATTCTCGTGGGACTCGGGGCACTGCTGTTTGGAGCGGCCCGGCTCGAAGGAATCCAGGACCTCATCGCGACCACGATCGCTCGGCGGATGCTCGAGCCTCGGGTCGTGGGTCTGGAGCGGAATGACGCTCTTCACGTGATCGTCTGTGGTAGCGGTTCGCCGTTGCCGGCTCCGGAACGGTCGCAGGCCTGTGTGCTGGTCTTCGCGGGCGGCCATGGCTACGTGTTCGACACCGGCATGGGTTCGGTCGAGAATCTGGCGACCTGGCGGATTCCGGCCGAGCGCATCGACCACGTCTTTCTGACTCATTTTCATTCCGACCACATTGCCGACCTCTACGAGCTCAACCTACTCGGCTGGGTGGCTGGGCGCTCAGGACCGCTGCGCGTCCACGGGCCTCAGGGTGTCGAAACCGTGGTCGAGGGATTTCAGAAGGCCTACTCGCTCGACCGCGGCTACCGGGTCGCCCACCACGGGGACCTTCTCGCCCCCGAAAACGGCCATATCGTCGCGGCCCCCTTCGACCTCGGTCCGAAGACGTGGGTCGTTCATGAGGACGGAGAGGTCAAAATCTCCGCGTTTCGGGTCGAACACGATCCGGTCGAGCCGGCGGTCGGCTACCGGGTCGACTACCGCGGCCGTTCGGTCGTGATCAGCGGAGACACCGTTCGCAGCGAGTCGCTCACCGAAGCGGCACGGAACGTCGATCTCCTCCTGCACGAGGCTCTCGCACCCCATGTCGTGGCCACCTTGAAGCGGGAGACCGAAGCATCCGGCCAGCCTCGCCTGACCAAGATCATGATTGATATTCCGGACTACCATACGAGCCCGGTGGAGGCGGCCGAGCTTGCCAATGAGGCCAACGTCCGAAAGCTCGTCTTGTATCATCTGGCCCCTGCGCCGCCGAGCTTTACCGGCTTGGCCGAGACGGTCTTCTTGCGTGGAGTGCCCGAGGTTCGGCCGGGTGTGACCCTGGCCCGCGACGGCTCATACTACGCGTTGCCCGTCGGCGTGGAGACCATCGACGAGCGCACCCTCTAGCCTCGGACCATCCGGTGTCCCGCGCGCTCGATGCGGACCAAGCCTCGATGGTTCGACGCAGCGGCTGCCGACCCGCCCCACGTGGCTATTCGACGAAGCTGGCCGCTTCGACGAGCGCGTCGTAGTGGTATCCAAATCCGAGGTCGACGTCCTTTCGCAGGACGCCCCGATAGGCCACGCGCACACCTTTGATGGGGGGCTCTTTGGTTTGGACCGTCAGGTCGTAGGAGGCCGCTGACGGGTCGCCGGTCGAGTCGCGGAGATGCACCCAAGCCCACCCGATGGCACTGCTCACCTTCACGACGATCCCGTAGACCACGACTTCCTGGTCCGCACGCGCGTCGAGCTGGGCGTAGACCGCACCCACCGACAACGCGCCCTTCGGGACCCTCTCGACCGCGGCCCGTTGTGCGGTCTCATGGTCCACGGCCCGAGCGTGCGCGATGTCGACGAGCTGCGCGACGCGTTCCCCGATCTCCGGAATCTCGACATCGTTTCGGGCCGTGCCCTGGCCGAGGAGAATGTAGTCGCCCGGCTTGGCGCCGACCCGAGGCACTCGGACCCAGGTCCGCAACTGACCTTGACTCACCTCGAGGAGTTGAACCTCGTCCCGGTCGACGACTCGCTCCACGCGCGTGGGCGCATGGTTGGCCCAGCCGCCAGGGGGCGGTTCCGTACCCGAACGGTCATGGCAGCCGATGAGGGCGACACATCCGATGAGGAATACAAACAGCATCTGGAGCTCGTATCTGCTCGGAAAGCAAATGCCACGCCTCGACCGAGCGTCGCAAACCCCGTGCGTACCACGAGCGAACCTCAGGTCCGAAGCGGACTCGATGCCCCAGGGGCTATGCCTGGGTGACCCGACGTCGACCCGAACCGACCGGCCCGGCTTGGTACGAACAAGGCCTTTGAAGCACCAGGCGATCGGCAAGCTCAATTGTCACTCGACCGCAGGAACCAGACCGAGCGGAGCGAGGTCCGGAGATGGGGTACACGGCGGACGCCACAGCTCGGACACGAGCCCCGTCCTTACGCGAAAGGGGCAGGGCGCGTTCCGCAGCACCAACGGGGAAGCCAACCCGGATGAAACCCCGTAGCGAGGGAACGTAGGACTGGCATCCTCATCCATCCGGAGGGACAAAGGCCGAGCCTTCCCGGGGCCCAATCCACCTTGATGGGCGCAAGCGGAACAGGTTCAGGTCCCTTCATGACGGATCATTCGGTCGAGGGTGCGCGAACCCACACATTTTTGGCCGCGCTCGACCAGACGCAGTGGCAACGGGTGGCGCAGTCCGCGACGTCGCAGCAAGGGCCGGCACGCAAGGTGCTCTTCTCCCAGGGCGATCGGGCGCGACGCTTTCATTGGGTCGAGCGAGGACTGGTCCAGCTGGCTCGGGTCAGTTCGAGCGGACAAGAGCAGGTCGTGGAGGTGGTTCGGGCCGGTGAGCTCTTCGCGGAAGCCTTGGTGTTCATCAATACGCCGGCCCTCTACCCGGTAACCGCCACCTTCGTGCGACCGTCGTCCATCGTTTCGTTCTCGAACGACGCGCTCCGCGAACTCCTGGAGTCGAGCCACGAACTCAGTCTGAAGATGCTCTCGTTGATGGCCCAACGTATGCACCGCCTCGTGACGACGATCGATGAGCTCACCCTCCAATCCGCCAAGGAGCGGGTGGTTCATTGGGTGCTCGACGAAGCAGAGGGCCGCAAAGAGTTCGTGCTCGAGTTTCCGAAGAAGGTCCTCGCCGCTCGACTTGGACTGACCCCGGAGTCTTTGTCTCGGGTATTGGCATCTCTTCGTCGCGACCGATTCATCGACGTCGAGCGGGACCGAGTGACGGTGCACGATCGGCGGGCTTTGGAAGACCTCGCTGACGCGCGCTGAGTGCGACCGAGACGATTTGTCCCCCACTTATCCTAGATCAAGGCTCGGTCCCTCGAATGGGTTCATACAAGGAGCCAGGGGGACCCACACACGTCATGATCGCTGTTCGCGGGCCGTTGTTTCGACCCTACGTCGCCACCGCCCTGTGTATTACCGCCGCTGCTTGTTTCGACCCTGGCCGAACGCCTGCGGTCTCGGAAAGAACCACCGCCGCGACCGAGGTCAGCGGCGAGGTGCTCAAAGTAGCCAGCGAGCGTGATCTCGATGAATATGCACAGATCGCCGCGGCCAAGACCTTCGTGCCAACCGGGGCCCACGATACGCATCTGATTCTCTACGCAACCGGGACTTCGGGGCGCCTGGCCGTGGCCGGTCTCCCCTCGATGCGAATCCTCAAGTACGTGGGCGTATTCACGCCGGAGCCTTGGCAGGGCTTCGGCTACGACGACGAGTCGATGGACCTCATCTACGAGAGTCGGCGAGAAGACCTGGTCTACTCCTACGGCGACAGCGGGCAGCCGGCGCTTTCGGAAACCAAGGGGCGCTACGACGGTAAGGCCCTTTTCTTTGTCGACGGCGCCAACGGACGGGTCGCCGTGCTCCATCTCGATGATTTCGAAACCAAGCAGATCGTCACGAATCCCGTCTTCAGGAGCTCGAGCGTCGATGGGGCGGTGGACCCGGAGACCCGCTACCTCCTTCAGACCAGCCGCTTTCCCGAGATCCCGGGCGGGGCTTTCGAAGAGCTGGATTCGAACTTCGGGGCTCGGCTTCGCGGGGGCCTCACGCTATGGCGGTACGAGAGGGGCTCGGGAGACCACGGAGGCCGGATCGGCAATGAAGGTTCGTTCACGGTGCTCCTCCCGCCCTATCTTCAGTCTCAGACCGATGCCGGCAAAGCGGTCACCAAGGGAAAGATCTACACCGTCGCTGCATGTGCGCAACCACCGTCCGCCTTTGCGGGCATGGACCGTTGTCCAGAAGGGGCACCAGGAATTCTTCATGTCGTCGACGTCTTGCGGGCGCAGGCGGCTGCCCAGCAATCCAGTCTGAGGATCGGGAGCCAAGTCGTCGTCGATCTCGAATCCGCTGTCGAGCGGGGCGTGCTGAAGCAATACGAGTTGCCGCCCGCGCCGAGACGAATCGGTATCTCCCCGGACGGGCGACGCGCGGTCGTGACCCACGAGGTAGGAGCGGAAGTCACCATCGTTGAACTCACTCGCCTGGACGAGTTGGCGGACAGGGCCAAACTGGACGCGTTCGGCGTTCCGACCGTGGCTCTCGAGGAGCTTAAACTTCTCGAAGCCCAAGTTGGCGGCCCCAGCGTCGACGTAACCTTCTCTGGTCCGCAAGACGCGTTCGTGTCCGTTCACGAGCCACCCCGAATCGTTCGAATACATCTCGATACCGGGCGGACACAGGCCTCGATCGATCTCGAAACGCCGCCTGGTCGGCTCACGTTTCCCGGTGGTCGGAGCGCGGAGCCGAAAGGGACATACCTCGTCTCGATGAACAAGAGCCCTTCCGGTCGCCTTCCCGGCGTGGGGCCGCACAAGCCGATGAATCCAATGCTTTTCGATGTCGCCGAAGGCGAGATCACGCCCCTGTACGAGGGATCGGTCCCGCAGGCGACGGATCTCGCGGGTCTTGCCCTTTCTGCCGACCTCCTCGACCCGATCGTGCGATACCCGGCCGGGACCGATACTCGGACGAACGAGCTGGCGCCGTACGCGACCTTGCCTGGCAACGAGCGCGTAGAACGCGAGGGGAATCGCGTCCATGTCTTCGGAACCCTCATCCGAAGTCACATCACACCTGAAATCACCGAGGTGGAAGTCGGGGACGTGGTGACCTTCCACCTCACGAACCTCGAGCAGGCTCAGGACCAGACGCACGGCTTCACGGTGAGCACATACAACGTCCACGGAAGCTGGGAGCCGGGTAAGGTCGCTTCGGTAACCTTCACGGCCGACCGAGAGGGTATCTTTCCATACTACTGCACGGAGTTCTGCTCGGCGCTACACCTCGAAATGATGGGCTATCTTCTGGTTCGACCCGAGGGATACGAAGCCGAGGACGAAGGCTCCGACGCGGTCGGCATTGATCTCGCTCCCGATGAAGCCAAGCACCTGTTCGAGCAAAAGATGACGGCCATTGCAGAGACGCAGAAGGTCATCGAGAACGTCGTGGAGTGGCTCGAAGAGAACGACTATGAGTCGAATCCCAAGGCGACTGCACTCGTCATGGACGCGACCAATCAGTTGGCTGAGGTTCCCCAGTTGGAACGCAAGATCGAAGAAGCCTTGCGCAAGAAGGACTACAACACAGCGAGACTGTGGGCTGAACAGACCTATATGTACCAGGTGAAGGCCGCCGACGCGGGCCTTCGAGCCCAGAAGATCATGAAAGAGGCCAAGTGATGCGAACGTTCAACTCTATGCACACCCGGGCGCTGGCGGTTGTCGGAGGACTCGTGCTGGCCGGAGCTTTGGTCGTGGTTTCGTGGCCTGAGCGTTCGGCTCGCGGTCAGGCCCAAAAAGGCAAGCTGCTCGGCATCGCCCAGGATCGAGGACTTTCCGGCGAAGACCTGGTCTCTGCTGTATCTACGTACCCGCGCGGTGAAGACGAGGACTTCCTTTGTCTCAATTCCGGCGGACAGGCTGGCTCGGTGATCGCCTACGCGGTGCCGTCGATGAGGGTGCTGAAATACATTCCCACGACTGCTCCAGACTCGGCGAGCGGCTTTCGTTACGACGAGCAATCGCTCTCCGTGGCAGATCAAGGAAACATCGAGGGGCAGCGGATTTCCTGGGGAGACACGCACCATCCGGGCTTCTCAGAGATCGATGGCGCTTACGACGGCGAGTTCGCGTTCATCAACGATAAGGCCAATCCGAGGATCTTCGTCATTGATCTCCGGGACCTGGAGACAAAGCAGATCGTTCCGAATCCACTCTTCCGATCGGACCACGGTGGCGCGTTCGTCACACCTAACACCCGATATGTCATCGAAGCCTCACAATATCCGACCACGCTGGACCACGCATACGTGCCGATGACCCAAGGCAACTTCAACGGAAAGCTTCGGGGTGGAATCACCTTCCACCGATTCGATCGAGAGAAGGGTCGGATTGACCGTGGGCGCTCATTCACGATCATTGCGCCTCCCTACGTTCAGGATCTCAGTGATGCCGGAAAGGGCGAGAGCGCCGGGTACTCGTTTACGAACTCGCTGTGCACGGAGCGATACATAGGGGGTATCGAGAAAGGACGGCCTCCCTTCGAAGCAGGATGTTCGTCAAGAGATACGGATCTCATGCACGTCATCAACTGGAAGAAGGCAGAGGAACTCATCGCCGGCGGAAAGGGGCGCGTGATGAATGGGCACCAAGTACTCCCGATGGAGTTGGCTGCCCGAGAAGGCGTGCTCACGCTGATTCCCGAGCCAAAATCGCCGCATGGTGTCGACGTATCACCGGACGGGCGATTCGTGATCGTGGCCGGAAAGCTCGACACCCACGTCACCGTATTCGACTTTCGAAAGATAAAGTCCCTCATCGAAAACAAAGAGTTTGCCGAGCGCGACCCTTACGGAATTCCGGTCCTCGACATGAACAAGGCTATGCACGGCCAAATTCAGCTGGGCTTGGGTCCGCTGCATACCCAGTTCGACAAAAGGGAGAACATTGCTTATACTTCCTTGTACATTGACTCCCAGATCGTCCGGTATGACTACAAGAATCTAGAAATCTTGGACAAAGAGTCGGTTCACTACAACATCGGCCATCTGGTTTCGATGCAGGGAGACTCAGTCGATCCACGAGGCGGCTACGTGATCGCGTTGAATAAACTTGCCATCGATCGCTTCTCTCCGGTCGGCCCGCTTCACCCCCAGAACCATCAGCTGGTCGACATCAGTGGAGACACGATGCGGTTGGTCTACGACCTTCCGCTTCCGATGGGAGAACCTCATTATACTGCATGTATCGCGACGGAAACCATCCAGCCGTTGGAGGCTTATGAGGTCGGAACGGATCCGACGACCATGGCGCGGTCCGACCTTGCGACTGAGGCCGGGCAAGAGAAGGCCGAACGAGAGGGGTCCACCGTAACCGTTAACGGAACACTCAGTCGAGCAGGTATCGCGCCGAAGCATGTCGAAGCGGTCCAAGGCGACCAGGTCATCATGCACCTGACCAACCTGGAAACGGACGGCAACGGAACGATCGAGGTCACGGTGGGCGGAATGGGAGCCCTCAGCGTCTTCCCGCCTGGGAAAATGGCGACGCTCAAGTTCACCGCTAGCCAGGCGGGCCATTTTCCAGTGGCGGTCGCTGCGGTGGATGATGGATTTCCGACCGACGGCTACGGTCTCCTCAGCGTGCGGCCGAAAGACAGTTTCGAGAGCGAGCGCGCCAAAGAGACACTCTTGGCCTCGGCAGACCGGGAAAAACTGAGGTCCTGGGATTTTGGACGGGACATCGAGGATGAGGCACTGGCTCCAGGAGAAGCCGAGTTCACCAAATACGGGTGTGCTGGTTGTCATCAGCGCGGGCGGGAGCTCGGAGGACCGGACCTCACCAATGTTACGGTTCGTCGTTCAAAGGGCTGGCTCGTCGAGTGGATCGAGAATCCACCTGCCTTCTACGACACACCTTACGTTGAGGCGATGATCGAACGGTACGGCATCAAGATGCCGAAGCAGGGCGTTTCGAAATCGGAAGCGGAGCGGATCGTCGAATACCTGGACACGTGGAGTACGACGGCCGCGGCAACGGCCGAGTCGGATGCATCCGAGACGGCAGAACAGGTCGACCGAACAGGCGAACCGGAAGGTCAGAGGGTCTACCGTCGAGTATGCTTTGCATGTCACGACAACGGCGTTGGCGGGGCGCCCGTTCTTGGAAACAAGGAGCTGTGGGCGCCAAGGGCCAAGAAGGGCTGGGACGCGCTCATGACAAGCGTCGAAGAAGGCTATCGCGGCAAGGTCGGCTACATGCCGGCCAGGGGTGGTTGCGGAGATTGTACAGACGAAGAGTTGGAGGCCGCGCTTCGCTACATCCTCGAGCAAGGGCGATGATATGGTGTTTGCGGCCGTCATCGCCGTCACGACGCTCGGGGCCGTGGACCTTCAGGAACGGGTCGATCAGCTAGGTCCGGGCGAAGTCCTGGCCCTCGATTCGACGGTGTACGCGGGCCCGGTGGTGATCGACACCCCTCTCGTAACACTCCAAGGCCAGGCAGGAACCGTCATCGACGGCGGCGGCCAACAAACAGTGGTGACCATCCGAGCCCCTGGAGTGGAATTGAGGGATCTCGAGATTCGAAACTCCGGCCGCTCGACGATGAACGTCGATGCCGGAGTTCGGGTCCACCAGCAGCCTGACGTCAAACTGCTCCGGCTCACTCTCCTCGACGTGGCTTTTGGCTTCGACATCTCGGAGAGCCGCAACGTCGAGATCATTTCCTGTGATGTCACGAATCGAGCCGCCGCGGTGACGGCGCGTGGCGACGCGATACGCATATTTTCGAGCGAGGATGTCACGGTAAGCGACACACACTGGCGGAACAGCCGTGACGCGGTCGCCTGGTATTCCAGAAATATCAGGTTCGAAAGAAACCGGGGCATCCAATCTCGATATAGCCTTCACCTCATGTATTCCGAGAATGTCTTCATCGAGAACAACTACTTTGAAGACAACAGTGTGGGCATCTTCATCATGTACGGAAAAGGTGTAACGGTGCTGCACAATGAGGTCCAACGCTCCCGCGGCCCAGCCGGTATCGGGATCGGACTCAAGGAAACGGCCCAAGTGTATGTGGAAGGAAACGCGATACTCTCCTGTGCAACGGGCCTCGTCATCGACAATTCACCGTGGGGCCCGGATACGCTGAATTGGTTTCACCGAAACCTCTTGTCGTTCAATGGCCGCGGAATCCTGCTCGCCAACGACAGACCCGGTAATCAGTTCATCGGGAATGTCATTCGGTCGAATACCGTTTCTGTCGAATCCGAGGACAGAAAGACATCGGCCAGCGTCTGGGCGAAAAACTATTGGGATGACTACGAAGGATTCGATCTCGACGATGACGGCTTGGGCGATACGCCCCACAGACCCAAGAAATTCGGGGACCTGCTTACGGGCGAACATCCTTCGACGCGGTTCTTCGTAGGGTCGCCCGTCCTCGGATTGGTGAACCTGATCGAGCGCCTCGTACCGATAACCGACCCTTTGGTTCTTCTTGAAGACCCTCAACCCCTCATGGAACCGAAACCTCTGAAGTTCGGCCTCGAGGACCGGGATGGCTGAGATGATTGAGGCTCGTGGGCTGACGAAGACGTTTGGAAAGCTGACCGTACTCGACAGACTCGACCTGCGGGTAGGACCCGGCGAGCGCGTAGCACTGGTCGGGCAGAACGGGTCCGGAAAGACGACATTGATTCGCTGTCTTCTCGGCCTCTATCGGTGCTCGGGAGACATTCTGATCGGCGGGCATTCGCCTCGGGCTGAGCGCGAACAGTCCCTTGCCGAGGTGGGCTTCGTTCCTCAGTTACCACCTGGATTGCGGGCCACCGTGCAGGACTACGTTCGGACTTTCAGTGCAGTGTGTGGAATGGAAGAAGGACGTGTTGCAGGCATGTGTTCGCGACTAGGGCTCGAGCTCTCGCAGGTTCGACATCGACGCTTTTCCGAGCTTTCCGGCGGGATGAAGCAGAAGCTCATGATCGCCATAGCCATAGCGCGGGCGCCGAAGCTCCTCATCATGGACGAGCCTGGAGCGAACCTCGATCCTGCCTCCCGCGCCACCTTTCTCGAGCTGATGGCGCAGATGTCGCCCGGCACGACAATGCTCCTTTCTTCTCATCGACTCGACGAGATCGCTTCCCTCGTCACACGGGTCGTCGAGGTGGACGTGGGCCGCGTCGTCATGGACGAGAAGGTGGCTGCATCCACTCACACGATGGACGGACTCGGTTCGTCGGTTCGGCGGATCAGAGTGCGACTCGATCTCATCGAATCCAGCGAGAGCCTGACCCGCGTGCTCCAGCGCTGGGCGTTTCGTGCGGATTTGGACCCACGTCGCTGGACCGGCGAGATCGCGGCTGCCGAGCGCTTCCGGTTTCTCGCTCTCGCGACACGTCATGCTGCGAACATCCGGCTGTTCGAGATGAATGGAGAATCTGCGCTAGACGCGGCGTCGTTAAGCGAGCTGCATGATCGGGCAAAGATACCATGAAAAGACTCATCACTCTCTTCGTCTGTTTGGGCGTGTCCTTCGCTTGCGTGGACGATGGGGTTCGACTCGGGTCACCGCACTGGAACAAGACCGTTTGTTCCAGGTGCCGAATGGCGCTGACCGTACCATCCCACGCCGCGCAGATCGTCGGGCCCGGAACACAGATCCACTATTTCGACGATCTCGGATGCGCGGTGGCCTATCAGAAAAGCCATCCAAGGCTTCGAGAGGGGAAGATCTTCGTGGTCGCCCAGGATGGCTGGATAGAGGCGACCAAAGCTCGGTTCAAGGACGGCGCCGAAACGCCCATGGGGTACGGCATCATCCCTGCCAAGGCGGGAACGCTCACTTTTGAAGACGCGCGTACGCTCTTGCTCGAACGAACATCTCGCCACCGAGCTCGGGAAACACACCCGGCCAAGGATACCTGAACGATGGATACGACGATGAAGACCGTACGATCCTCCTCGGGCTTTCGGGTTTTTTTCGGCCTGGAGCTCCGGGAGACCGTGCTTTCTCGATGGTTTCAGGTCTACATGCTCGGATTTGCGGCGGTCTTGGGTCTGTTTTTCGCGTTTGGCCTGGCGGAATCCCAGATCATGGGATTTCAGGGACTTGGTCGAACGCTTCTCACGTTCTTTCGGGCCACCTTGGTGATCTTGCCGCTGTTCGTTTTGTTGACGACAGCCCGTACACTGGTCGAAGACCGCGACTCGGGAGCATGGGAATACATGCTCGCTTTTCCCTTCTCGCTGTCGTCCTACTACTGGGGTAGATTTTGGGGACGAGCGCTAGGGATCACGTCGCCCCTCGTCCTGGCGCTGTTCGCGGGTGGGCTCGTCGAGGCCATTCGAGGACGCGCGGTCCCGTGGGGCCTCATCGCCGGATTTGCCGCGATCGTTGCGGCGTTGGTGGCATGTTTTCTCGGCGTTGCCATGCTGATTTCGGTCACCAGCCGAGCGCAGGAGACCGCGATCGCAGGTGCCTTCGCCGTTTGGCTTTCGGTTGAGGCATTGGTCGACGCGCTCCTCTTGGGACTGTTGATCCGAGCACAGCTGAGTGCGGAGGTCGTGCTCGGGATCGCCATGTTGAATCCCGTCCAGGCCGGCCGCGTTGCATCGATCGGCTTGTTCGAACCCGAGCTTTCGATGCTGGGACCCCTCTCCTACACCCTGCTGGATGAGCTCGGATCGGTCGGCATATTCATCTGGGCATTGGCCTGGCCCTTTGCAATTGGGCTTGCTGCGGCGGCAGTCGGACTTTGGTCCATGAAAAAGAACGACATGGTGTGAAAGGAGTCCTTCTTTGCTGAATCTCAAGGATAAGCATCTTCGTTGGTTGGTCTTCGCGCTTTCTGCGGCAGCGTGTGTAGCCTACGCCGTAGCCTACTTCGAGCCGATGTGGGGGTGGTATCTGTCGGCACCTCAGTATCCAGACGGTCTTGTGATGTCGGTGTATCTCGACCACGTGGCGGGCGATACAACCGAGATCAACATTCTCAACCACTACATCGGAATGGCAAAGCTTGAGGAGGCGGCTCAGCTCGAGCGAGCGCTCGCCGTGTACGGCGTCCTCGGGATCGGGTTAATCGTTCTGCTCGGCGTCTTTCTTCCTGGTCGTCGCTACTCGAAGTACTTCTTCATTCCGTCTCTCGTCTTCCCGCTCGTTTTTCTCGGGATGATGTACTACTGGATGTATCGGTTCGGTCACGAGCTGAGTCCCGATGCTCCGGTGACAGTGCCCCCCTTCACGCCGACCCTACTTGGGCGCGGGTCTATCGGAAACTTTCAGACGCTCGGGCTTCCCGGAACAGGCTTCTACCTTGTCTTGCTCGCCGGCGTGCTGGTCGCCGCTGCGTTTTGGCTGAGGCGTCGTGTATGTTCGGGTTGCAAGGAAAAATGTGGGCTGACCTGCCCGCATTTGTTCGTCGGCTCGGACCGGAAGACCCATCCGCGGCTTCCCGTCATGCGGTGACTGCTTGGCTTCTCCACCGACACCGATCGTGACCCGCTCGAGCGCACTGGCCTCTGCGACCGGTATGCAGCGGAAGGGGCCCGTGGTCGTACACACGGCTTTTCGTCCGTTCTTTTTGGCCGCCGCCGCTTTCGCAAGCGTCGGGGTCCCGCTGTTGATAGCTGCTCTGAGCTTCGATCTCGGCTTCAGGCCGGCTCTACCTGTCTTCGTTTGGCATGGACACGAGATGTTGTTCGGTTTCGCAGGTGCTGTGCTTGCGGGCTTCTTGCTCACCGCAGCTCAGGTGTGGACCGGGCAGCGAACCGTTTCCGAACTCGGGCTGGTTGCCTTGGTCATCCTGTGGACCGCTGGAAGGGCGACGGCAGCCGGCCTCGGGCCTTCAGGGGTCGCCGCAGTGGTCAACTTGGCCTTCCTCCCTTGGGTGGCGGTCTTGCTCGTCCGCCCTATCGTGCGAGCCAAACGCTATCGAAATCTACCGTTTCCGGGGCTCCTTCTTTGTCTTTCCGCCTGCCAGCTCGCTATTTGGGGTTGGGCTTTGGGCTTGTGGCCGTTCGAGTGGGCGCAGCGAGGGGAATGGGTGGCTATCGATCTCCTCGCGGCCGTTGTCGCGTTGATCTCGGGTCGGATCATACCGATGTTCACGCGGAACGCGCTGGATGGTTTTAAGCCCCGTGGGACCGGCCTCATCGATGGGCTGTCTGTGGGAAGCTTCATCGTTGTCGCCAGCGTTCATGGCATCGGCGTCACAGGTTGGAAGCTGAACATCCTCCTGCTCGTTGCGGGCGGGCTATCTGTTGCCCGTATGTGGGGCTGGGGCGGGCTCCGGGCGGTCCGCAAAGCACCCTTCGTCGCGATTCTCCATGTAGGCTATGGATTGCTCGCGGCTGGATTCATCATCGAGTCCATCATGACGGGGGTGGGCCGCCACGTCATCACGATAGGCGGGATTGGGTTCTTGTGCCTGTCCATGATGGCCCGGGTCACCCTCGGGCATACCGGGCGAAGTCTCCAGCCGCCTGCTTGCTTTTGGCCTGGTGCTGCACTCCTGGTGGCCGCGGTCCCGATGCGGGCCGCGTGGTCGTTCGGAAACGCTTCAGGGCCGGCGACCTGGCTCCTCATATCGAGCGGCGTCGCGTGGGCGCTGGCGTTTGCGCTGTTCCTCGTGGCCTTCGGACGAATCTTGGTGACGCCCCGGGTCGACGGCGCTCCAGGATGAGCCCAGTCTCTAAAGATTGCGGGACACAACCCCCTTTTCGCCCGGCGAAAGCTCGAGCCTATCGCACGTATCAGCCGCAACGACGATGCAGCAGCTCGGCCAGTTGCGTTCAGCGCTTGCATCCCTGGCTTCAACGTCCTTGCGCCAGCGTGCCCTCGGAACGCCGGTGCATCCAGTCCTCCTGAATCTTCGTTGCCACAACGCCGTCCTGCGGAAGTGCGCGGCGCCTGACCACCAGGGTCGAAATCGGCGTCTTCGCGCATCGGAGCGTAGGTCGGTCTGACAAAGCGGTCATCATGCGAAAGCGGTGTCGGATCGCCGAATCGCTTGTGTGCCCCCAAATTTGATGAACCATTTGAGCATGCTCGAATCGATGCGTTCCCATCCCGAAGTCGCGACCCCCCTGCGTGCCCTGGCGGAACGAGTGGTTCCGCTCGGACTCGTTGCTGTACTCGGTCTGCTCGCCACGCCGAGCCAGGCTCAGGCTCAGGCAGGCGATGACGCCCCACCCAGCGAAACGACCGAAGATGAGGACCGATCCCAGAGCCGAGCCGAGCGCATCGTGGCGCTGCGCACGCTCTTGGCCGCCGATCGGGCGTGGCGCAACGAGCTCAAGGCCGACATGCGGTCCGTCAGAAGGGCCTTCGAAGAGGCTTCGAGCACCTTCATGACCCTGAGCAAGCAATTGTCTCGGGGCAGACTGGCCGAAGGTGATCCGGCTCCATTCACCGAAGAGGAATTGAAATCGCTCACGGCGGAGCGAAATGCCGCCCGCGATCGATTCGATGCCCTGATCGAGCGGCGGACAGCGCTCGAAAAGCAATTCGTCGTACTGGATGAGAAGATCGCGTTCGAGGCGAAGGTTCTCGACAATCTTGTCGCAGGTCGACCCCTCCTCTCTGCTTTGAGACCCTCAGAGCCGCCGACGGCTGAAATGCCTTCGGACCCGTCTCCCTCGAACGGCCGGGAGCCGACGGCGAGTCGGCCGGGCCTGCCCTCTTTGCCCGGGTTGGAGGGCCTGGCGTCGGCCCGGTCGGAGTCTCCGTCAGACATCGATCTCGAAGTGGAAGACCCGTTGTTGGACCCATCGGTGGTGGCTGCGCGGGAGCGACTCCAAGAGGCCGAGATCAATCTATCGGCCGCCGAGGACGCGGTCAGGCTGGTCGACTACGCGATCGCGCTGTTCGAGGAGGACCTCGAGAGCGCCTTGGCTCTCCGGAATGCCGCGCACGAGGTCGAGGCCTCCCTTCAGTCGGAGTTGGCGACGATTCGCGAGGAGATTGAATCTGCGAAGGCCGTCGACCCTCCCGATCCCCGCATCGCCAAGCTGATCTCGAAGGAAGAGGACACGCTCGGTCGCCTGACGCGGAATCGCGAACGTGTGGCG
Organism: Myxococcota bacterium; assembly: GCA_050331295.1. Taxonomy (GTDB): domain Bacteria; phylum Myxococcota; class Kuafuiibacteriia; order Kuafuiibacteriales; family Kuafuiibacteriaceae; genus Kuafuiihalomonas. Next base: position 539,711 of record JBHJGZ010000006.1, read on the forward strand.
CGACACGACGAGCGCATCACGAGCTCCGAGTCGGTAGTTCAATCAGTCCGACAAAGCCGCGACAGACTCGTGAGACGAGTGGAGTCGGCTCGGGAAGAGATGGCTGTCGCCGAGCGTAATTTGGCGTTCGTGAAGAGTCCCTTGGCCCCACACCATTTAGTGGACTGGCTCGGGAAAAGCGGGCCGCAAATTCTGATCATCGTCGCTTTGATGTTCGGGTTCAGGTGGCTCGCAAATCTCATCGCGAGACGGGTCATCGGTCGCGTCATCGGCCGAACCCGCCGCGGCGACGAGGTGGCTCGGAGGGAGCGCGCAGAAACGATAGGGCGCGTCTTCCGAAGCTCGGCCACAATCATCATCTTGGTGGTGGGTCTGCTCGCCATCTTCGACCAGGCCGGCATGGACATCACGGTGCTGCTCGGTGGTGCAGCCGTCTTCGGTGCCGCCATCGCCTTCGGGTCGCAAAGCCTGATCAAGGACTACTTCTCGGGCTTCATGCTTCTGGCCGAGAATCAGTACAGCGTGGGTAACGTGATCCGAATCGGTTCCACGTCGGGCGTCGTCGAAGACATCAACTTGCGGATTACGGTCCTGCGCGATCTCGAAGGGATCGTCCACTTCATTCCCCACAGCCAGGTGAGCACGGTCAGCAACTTGACGTACGGCTGGTCCCGCGCGCTGTTCGACATCGGCGTCGCGTACAAGGAAGACGTCAACCAGGTCATGCAGGAGCTGGTCAGCCTGGGCCGAGAGCTCAGAACCGACGAAAACTTTCGTTCCATGATCTTAGACGATCCGGAGATGCTCGGCGTCGACGCATTCGGCGACTCGGCGGTGGTCATCAAGTTCTTCATCAAGACCCGCCCCCTCATGCAGTGGAACGTGAAGCGCGAGATGCTCCGCCGAATCAAGATGCGCTTCGATGAACTCGGCATCGAAATCCCCTTCCCCCATCGTACCGTCTTCCATCGCACGACCGACGGAGCCGAAGTTACGCTGACGGCGCCCAGAGAGGCCGCAACGCCGAGCTGAGCGATCGACCCGTTGCCGAAGGGATCAGTTGCCGAGGGGGCGCCCCGGTCAGACCAGATCGACCCAATGGGACATCCGGTCCCAATCCGGTCGTCTGACGTCACCGGGACCCGAGTGTTGTTCTACAAACGAATTTGGCACATCCGCTGCACAATCTTCCGGGCATGTTAGGTTGGGCATTGAGTTTCTTCATCATCGCCTTGGTCGCTGCCGTATTCGGCTTTGGCGGTATCGCGGCCGGTGCAGCCAGCATCGGCAAACTCCTATTCTTCGGCTTTTTGGTTCTGGCCGTTCTGACGTTCATCGTGAACCTGGTTCGGGGAGGTGGCTCGCGCGGACCTCTACCATAGGCCCTCGAAGGCACCTCGGCCGTTCGATCCATTGAGGATCTGCCGGAGGCTCAGCATCCGTAAGGCCCTGGGATGGATATGTGCACATGAGCGAAAGCGTTGAAAGCCTCAGCGGTCTGCTCGACCGAATGATCGCCGACAGCGGCGAGAAAGAGGAGAGCGCCATAGAGGAACTCTTGGCGCCGTTCGCTGAACGAGCCTATGGGCCTCTTCTGTTGCTTCCCGCGCTGCTCGCCGTCTCACCAGTCGGCGCAATACCTGGAATGTCAGTCGTCACCGGTCTTTTGATCGTCCTGATCGCAGGGCAGGCTGCATGGGGCCGTCAACAACCCTGGCTTCCCCAGCGCCTCCTTCGGTTTTCGGTGCCTCGCGGAAAGCTGAAGAAGGGAGTGAGCAAAATGCGGCCGTGGGCGCTTCGCATCGACCGGGTACTCCAACACCGATTCACGTATATGGCTCACCCCTCCGTATTCCGGTTGGGCGCAGTCTTTTGTGTGGTGCTGGCCGCGCTCTTCGTTCCCCTTGCAGTCGTTCCGATGGGGGTATCGATCCCGGGTACCGCCGTCGTTCTCTTCTCCCTCGGGTGGACGGCGCGCGATGGCTTGGTGGTCATGTTGGCGTTTGTTCTGAGTCTGGCCGCGGGAGGTATGACCGGCTACGTGGCGGTCGCCTGATCGGCAGTTTCAGACGTGGCACGCAATCAAGCGGCGACGAGGACGAGGGTCGTGCCTGGGCTCGTCCGTCGTTGTTTTGACCGTCACCATCTGCGGATGACGTCGAGCTCGTAAGTCACTTCGGAAGTGGCGATGGCACCGCAATTGCCTTCGTCATCGAAGCCAATACCCCCACGCCAAGTCAGCGTGTGGTGGCCCGGCGTCACCTCAGAAGCCGGAATGAGCCCAAAGAAACCGCTATAGATCAACTCAGGGTCGAAGTCGACGCCTTCGAAGGGGTTCGGAAAGAAGCCGGCCGTCGGGTCGCTGACGGCGCGCAGGAGCGGTGCACCACCCGCGACCGGATGAACGAGCTGATGGTCATAATAGACCTCTAGACCGCAGATAAGGTCGTTGATAAACTTCTCGCAGCCACTGACCTTTTCCTCGACCGAGATGGCTCCGATGCAGCGACCTTCATCGCCGCAGACCGCCGGAGAGCCCAGAAAGTCCAGATCATCGCAGACCGTAGGGTCGTTGCTGCAATCCTCCTGGAGCGAACCGTTGACGACAAGGCAGCCGCCCACAAGGAAAAGGAGCGGGGTTCGGGCCGGGACCTCGCACGAGCGCATCGAGGTGCCTCCCGGGTTTGAGGCCAAAACCGTGACGATGCCTGGCATCGGCTGGCCACGGCGGCAGTCCACCTCGCCTTCCAGGTCCCCCGGAGTGAATTCGGGGTCACCAAATCTGTAGGTGGCGACGGTCGACGCGAGCTGGCCTGCGTCGCCAAGGAGTCGGGCAAGCATGCGGGTTTTCAAGAAGTCTGAAGCGCTGGCTTCCCGGGAGAGAAGGGTCAGAGGAACGGAAATCGCGATGGCGACTGCAGTCATCGTTCGTGGTCGATTCGTGGGCATTTTGGCATCTCCTGTCGTGGTCGTGCTTGAGAAAAAAGGTTGAACAAGCGCAGCGGTGCAGGCGCACATTGCTGCGTGAGCAGAACACGACATGTCCCATCGAGCTGTAAATTCCCTGAACGGGTGACTGCAGACGCGGGGGAGCGTTTGAGCGTTCCAGTTCGGGGGACGAGTTAGGCTTTGTGGGTCGGTCTCGAAGCTTCCGCTCGTCGGACCGCCCCGGCAAGAACGATGCTCACCACGTCCCGCAGTTCGATGGCGTCGCGGCTTCGGAGCCAGGCGTGCATCACGCCGAGCAGCACGAGTACCGCCAAGAGGACGACGTAGCCCCCGAGCACCTGTTGATGACGAAGGTCGGCCACGAACGCTTGGAACTCGCGGGGAAAGAGCTGACCAACGGCGACGATCACCGCGATCGGACTTGATAGATTGACGAGAAGCGTGGTCCGCAATGCATCCTGCGCACGATTCATGTTGACCGTGGCCAGGGTCTCCAAGCGCCGAAGCTCGCCCTCCGGCAGGCTCGCCAGATGCTGCACGATCCGTTGCGTGGCTGGGCGACCCATCAACCGCTTCAAGCGATCCTTCCGGCTCAAGTGCGAAAGACCAATCCACGTCCACGGGTAGTCGAGCCCGTAGTCGGCACGATACTTCTCGAGCTCGTCCCAAACGCGGGGGAGCTCCGGTTTCTCCTCGCCGGTGGCCACGTCAGTCTTCTTCTTCATGTCTGGCTGGGCATTGGTCGGACCCGGCATGAGCCTCCGCCTCTCCGCGAGCGACCTTCCTGTTGCCGACCTCTATGGTCTTCGTTGTCCGCCGCTTGGTCTCCAGTGTCCAGTGCTCACCTGGAACCTGTTTTCGGCGGCAGGCCCTGCAACCAACCCTGCGCGCACTCTCCCCCGCCCCGAGGGCCTAAACGGTTCGAGCGCTTTGCTTGCCAGCGATGGCCGCACGGGCTAGCTGCACTCGTCCATGGGCGTGCTCGACCACGTTCTGTTCGTGGTGTGGGGCTTCCCGGAGCCAACCCAAACCTTCATCCATCGGGAGCTGACCGAGATGCATCGACGCGGAGAGCGGGTGCGACTCCTGGCCAGCCACCGCGTGGCCCATCCGGGGATCGAGCCGGTTCTCGCCGAATTGGCCGACAACGCGGTGTATCTAGGCCCTCCCGCCCAGTGGCTCCGACGGGGACTGGCGTTTGCGGCCCGAGAGCCACGTCGTTTTGCGGAGGCCTGGCAATACATGGCCGGCCTGCCCCATCGGACCACGTGGCATCGAGTCCGTGCGCTTTCGATGGTCATCGCGGCCGCCTCGGTGGCCGAGGGGGTCGAGAAAGCCGGATATCGATACCTTCATGCACACTTCGCGCACCATACCGAACTTGTGATGGCGCTCTCGCGGCTGACGGGACTGCCGTGGGGCGCCACGTTCCATGCGGTGGGGATTTGGAGGGAGCGTAACCTCCTGAAGGAGAAGGTCGAAGAATCGAACCTGATCATGACGTGCACCCGTCACAACATGGACGAGCTGGTCCGCTTGGCGCCGCATCATGCATCCAAGGTCCAACTGGTCCACCACGGGATCGAGCCGTCGTGCTTCAACGCAACCACCCCAGCGGACGGTGCACTCGAACCCGTCGATGAAAACCGCTGGATCGCAGTCGGTCGTCTGGTGGAGAAGAAGGGCTTCGACGTGCTCCTTCGGGCGTGGGCCCATCTGCACGCCCGGGGACGGCACCCACGACTCACCATCTATGGAGAAGGACCGGAGCGGCGAGGGCTCGAGCAGCTTCGGGTTGAGCTCGGACTTGAGCCGTCGGTGACGCTGGCCGGCCACGTGCCCAACCGGGAAGTCCTGGCGGCGCTTCGCTGCGCGGCAGGACTGGTGCAGCCGTCGGTGCGAACGCCACAGGGCGACGTCGACGGGATCCCCAACGTCATCATCGAAGCCCTGGCCGCCGGCCGCCCGGTCGTCGCCAGCGCAATCTCCGGGATCCCGGAGGTGGTCATCGATGGTGAGACGGGTTTGTTGGCGCCACCGGGCGACGCCGAAAGCCTTGCCCAGGCCCTCTGTCGCGTTGTGGATGACAAGGCCCTGCGCATTCGCCTCGGAGCAACGGGCCAGGCCCGCATTCGCCGCGACTTCGATCTGTCCAGGAATGTCGCCCGGCAGCTGGAACTCCTCGAGGCCGCTGCCGCTTCGTGAACGATCTCCAGCAAAAGGTCGGTCGAGGTCTTCGACTCAGTGTAATCGGCCAGGTCATTGCGCAAGGGATACAGTTTCCCACGAACCTGGTCCTGGTGCGGCTCCTGACTCCGGCCGACTTCGGCCTCGTCGGGCAGGTCGTCGTCTTCACGGGCGTCGCCTATTTCCTGGCCGACCTCGGCCTGGGCACCGCGATCGTTCAGCGCAAGGAGATCGACAGCAGGGCGCTATCCAGCATCTATTGGATAAACGCCGTGGTGGGTATGGCGCTGACTGGGTTGTATGTAGCGCTGGCCCCGGTCATCGGGGCCTTCTATTCAAACGTCGACCTGGTTCCCATCACGATGGTGGTTGGAACCACGTTCCTGTTCACGTCACTCAAGGTCACTCAGTACAATATCCTTCGTCGCAACATGGCCTTCGAACGGCTGGCCTGGGTCGACGCTGTCGCTTTGTTCGGCTCCGCAGTACTGGCCATTGCGCTCGCGTGGATGGGGCTGGGACCCTGGGCGCTGGTGTTCCAGCGGGTGATCCGCGCGGCCATACCGGTGATGATGCTGGCGTTCATGGCGCCGTTCCGCCCTCGGCTGATCCTCGAGGTAAGACCCATCCAAGACATGCTTCGCTTCGGAGGTCTCTTGATGGGAAACAGCGTGGCCTTCTACGCAACACGGCAGGTCGATAAACTGATCGTCGGCAAGGTGTTCGGAGCCCAGGCACTCGGTCTCTACCTCCGCGCTTTCGACTTCATGCTCCTTCCCTACGAGCAGACCGCGCTCATCGTATCCCGGGTCCTGATCCCCGCCATGTCCCGAGCCGGATCCAACCTCGAGGAAGCCCGGACGCTCTACGCGGACGGGCTTCGACGCGTCACGGTCCTGTCGTTTCCCATCATGTCGCTCTTCGCGGTCACCGCCGAGCCCCTGGTGGTCACGCTTTTCGGTCGGCAGTGGATTGCCGCTGCCCCGATTGTCGAGGTGTTCTGTGCCCTGGGCATGCTTCACTCGGTGGCGGAGAGCAGCGGTTGGATCTTCGTGGCGCGAGGTCGAGCGGACCTGATGCTCCGGTGGCAGATCATCAATGGCACGCTCCAGCTGACAGCCATGCTGCTAGCCGTCGGATGGGGCTTCGGTCCGAGAGGCGTGGCCATTGCCCTTCTGATCGGAAACGCCCTTGCGTTTGGACCGACGCTCGTCGCTGCGACCCGTCTCATCGAGGCATCGGCCATCGAGACCGTGACGAGCCTCTTGCCGACACTCTCGTGTGCATTGCTGGCCGCCGGCCTCTCCGTAGCGGTCCGGGAGGGCCTCCCGGCTCTCCCGGTTTGGCAGACGCTGCTCATCGTGTTGGCGGTCGGGTCCGCCACCTATATCGCGCTGGCCGCCGCATTCGGCCTCCGTGGTTTCCGCCGGCTGGTCGAAACGGCAACCCATCGGAAGTCGAACTCCACTGAAGCGACCGATGAAGGAGAGACATGAACCACCGTCGTCGGGTCGTGCTTCTTACCGACTACAAGGGTGAGTATTTTCCGCGCCGGAAACGGAGCAGCATCACCACCGATCTCAATCGATTGACGCGGCGCTTTGCGGAGGCCGGGTTGGAGCTGGATATTCGTCGCTTTGCGGAGCTTCGTCTACGGGACGAGTCCTTTGCCGAGGTTCCGGTTCTCTATCAGTCTTCTCAGGATCCCGGCCTTCACTACAAAAGCTATCTCGAGGATCTGCTCCTCGCCCTCGAACTTCAAGGAGCGCGGCTCATTCCCGCATTCCATCTGTTCAGGGCACATCACAACAAGGTGTTGATGGAGCTCCTTCGGGATCTGAGCCCCCTGGAAGAGATGAAGACGCTCAACGCCCGCACCTTCGGAACGTTCGAGGACTTCGACGCGGTGGCAGACGACCTTCGATATCCCGCGGTCCTCAAGATCGCCGATGGCGACTCATCTCGAGGCGTTGCACTCGCGCAGAGCCCCAAGGAAGCCCGGCGCATCGCGCGAAAGCTGAGCTTCTCCTTCGCCGCCAAGGATGTCTTCGACAACGTCACCCGACGCATCACCGACCCCGCGATCCGCCCCGCATCGCTGTATCGAAGGAAGTTCTTGGTTCAAGACTTCGTGCCGGGTCTTCAACACGACTACAAGACGCTGGTTTTTGGCGACCGCCTCTTCACCGCCCGACGCTCTGCCCGGAAGGACGACTTTCGCGCCAGCGGCTCCGGCCGCACGCTGAAATTCCCAGACCCGCCTCCCGCCGGAATGCTGGACCTGGCGGAGAAGATCGCGGAAAGCGCGCCCTCTCCCTTTGCCTCCATCGACATCCTGGACGACGGCGAACGCTTGCACGTGAGCGAGGTCCAGTTCGTCCGCTTCGGGGTCGTCATCGTGGCCATGGCGCCGTTTTGCTGGTCTCGAACGGAAGGCGGTTGGACCAAGGTTGCGGGTCCGTTCTCGCTGGAGGACGAGATCGCACGGTCGGTCCTCCGGTTCCTCGAACGGTCAATCGCTTCGCGCAGACTTGGGCGTCGGTAGTCCTTCCGGAAGAAGGAAGCGCTCCACGATGGCCTCCCGGAGGCGGAGCGCCCGGTCGAAGGGCTTCGCACCGTCGGCGCGCGCGTGGGCCCGCATCTCCTCTGCCGTGACCGGCGGAAGATGTTGGCAGCCTTTGCCGAAGTCCACGTCGAGGAGCGGAAGCGCCTCGGGTGCCCAGTCCCGCAGCGCGTCCACCACGTACCGCAGACCCGTGTAAGGATAGTAGCGGTGGTGATACCGAACCGCGTGGTGCATCGCGAGGTACGCGCGCTTGGTCCGCTTCTGATTCCGGAGGAACGGCTCGATGCGGCGGGACCAGGTCCACCACCGATAGTCGGCCAAGCGCTCCACGATGCGCTGATCGAAGGAGGGTCGGGTCAAGAGGTAAGCCGAGTTGAGAAAATGAAATCGCCGGTACACGCCGACTTCCCGTTCCCCGAGGAGCGCGTCCCAGCGGTCACACTCCTGATCGAAGACCAGGGCATCGTCTTCGAGCCACAGATGGTAGTCGGCACCTCGGCGGAGCGATTCCTGCACGCATCGGTGAACGCCAGGAATGCTTGGATACGGGGGGTGATCGACGGTGTGTCCGATGACATCCGCCCCCGCGTATCGGCCTTCCCGGGTCCAACGTTCCACCAGGTCGAGCTTGTCGTCACCGAGCTGTCCCGACTCGAGGGCGTGTCGTCCCCCGGAAGCTCGACTGCGGTGCTGGACGATGACTGCCTCGACCTCTCCAGGAAAGATCGCACGCATCTTGGGGAGGATATACTTCACGAATACGTGGGGCAGCACGGCTCGCCGTGCCTGGAGGATCGTAACCACCAGCTTCATGACGGCTCATCCACCCGGCCTTCGGGAACGACACGCCCTCTCACCTGCTCGTTCGAGGCGTTTCGTGTGCTCGGAAGCACCGGCCCCTCGAGCACGCCGGTCCCGAGCGGGACCACCGAAAGACGGCCTTGCCCACGACGCATGGCTCGCCTTAGCACGTCAGGCTGCGCGGTTCCTCAGTCGCGGCTCACTGTCCTCTAAATCTTCTCGAAAGTCTCGAACTCATCCTTCGGGTCGGGCCGGGGACCGGTGGGGTCCTCAGTGGGCGACACCACCTCGGACGTCGCCTCGTAATACAGTTCCTGAACCCAATCGAGGCGATCCCCAAACTGGCATCCTGACGAAATCCTCCGGGAACAGCCCGATGCGCCATGCGGATTCGGTTCAAAAGAGTCCAGACCATGAAGTCGGCCACCCCACATCGGCTCACTCGGCCAGGGCTTCACACATATGTGCTCCGACCGACCCCACCGGGAGACCTCTAGCGTCCGCCGCACGCAGCGACTACCACTACCAAGTGCCTTCGAGCATCGAAGTTCAGGCCGTCGTTCGGCGTATCTTGAAGGAAGCGCGCGCCCATCGCGGTGGGAGCCCGTCCCAGAACTTTAGACAAGCTTTGAACGCCGCCCTGTCGACCGAGGAGCGTGACGCGGTCTGGGGAGAGGTGGCCTCGTCGCTTGCCCAGGTCACGAACCCTGAGGGCATGGGTTATCTGGCGGTGTGGATGGGTTCGGCGGTGGAGTCCGGCATGGATCCGAAGCCGTTCATTCCCCCGTTGTGGTCGTCTTTCCTGCGCATGATGGAAGATGGCGTCCGATTGGATGACAGCCACCACGCACGAGGGCTCGAGCTGCTCGGTCGAGGCCTGGTGGCTCATCTCGCGAGGGCTCCATCTCTTCGGAACGAGTTGGCCCAAAACGCAGGCGTGCTTGACCGGTTGGAAGAGCTTTCGCCGCGTTCGGTCGGCATCCACTGGGTCTTGGAACTGCTTCGGAAGTGCAGCGGCACGCTTCACGTGCTCCATGGGCAAGCCTCGGTGGGGGTCACCGTATCCTATGAAAATCTATCCAACTGCTTTCATCTGTTCACGCTCCTTCAGCTGGCTTTGCAAGCTGTCATGCCTGGCGCTTCGAAGGTGGAATCCGAGACCATCGACAGCGCCCTCGGCCTTCCTCGCGACAACGTCAAGGACGCTGCGTGGTGGCACTACGGTCAACCTTGTGTACCACGCGCAGAACTCGGAGCCTCGATATGGGGCGAGTCAAGTCCGCGTTCCATCGCGAGTGTGGATGGAGTGCAAGTGCTCTTGCTGTGGCCGCCCCTGTTGGGCCGAAGAAGCTGGGATCAGGGCTTCTTTCGTCCATTCTTGGAAGCGGCGCCCCCCTCCGTTCGACTGACGGCGCAAATGGGAGACGCGGAGGTCCAACGATGGCGCAGCCGCCTCGGCCTCCCCGATGCCGCACCCCCGACCCGGAGGTGGTGGGCTTTTTGGTCGAACGGCTGAGTGCGCATGCTCATCTGCCTTGACGTCCACTATCTCGATCAGAGCGCGGTGACGGCCGGCGTGGGCTTTCGCGCCTGGGAGTCGGAAGACGTTGGCTTTTCCGTCGTCTCCCGACAGGTCGGGTCCCCTCATCCATATCAACCAGGTGCGTTCTACCGAAGAGAGCTTCCGCTGCTCCAGACCGTCTTCCAATATGTCATGGAACGACCCAAAATCGTGGTGGTGGACGGCTACGTTCGGCTCGGGGAGAGTCGAGCCGGACTGGGTGCGCACTTGTACCACGCCCTGGGCGAGACGACAGCGGTGGTGGGCGTTGCGAAGAATCGGTTCGCTTCCGCCCAGGGCGCGATCGAGGTGAAGCGGGGGGAGAGTTCGAGACCTTTGTACGTCTCCGCCATCGGAATGGCGCCAGAGGCCGCAGCGGAAGGCGTCCGGCGGATGGCGGGTCCCTACCGCATCCCCACGATGCTCAAAACCGTCGACAGCTTGGCCCGCAGTCTCGCTCAGGGAGGGGTGCGATGATCCGAAACGCAGATGGATTGGGCCATCACGACGACTCGGCCCGCAATTGCGCCTTCATGTCGAAGTATGCGGCTTGAATGAGAAACGCTCCTTCATCCAGCTTTCGACCGCGGGGTCACGTCGAGCCGAATGGGCAAAAGGGATCGGATACATTCCGCCTCGAGGTCGCGAAAGAGTTTCGTCTGCATCCGTGTCATCCGTCCGTGGCTTGGCTCCGGCTCGACCGTAGGCGTACGGTGCTGCGTATAGAAAGGAAAGGCACTGATGCGATCCAAGACTCGAACCGATCAAGACGGATTCTGGCTCTCGATGGGGGTTCTCGCCATGCTCTTTCTGATTTTGGGCCTCGGCTTCGCGGTCGCTTTCTTGCTCGTTTGATTCATGACGACCCCTCCGTCGGCCTACAAAGACTTGGCGCACCTGCTCCATCGGCACGGGACTTCTCGAAAGATATGAGAGCGCGAACTTGGTACGGGCCGGAGGCGATATGAGGATGTTCGCTTGCTGTCTTTTGCTCGTCGGGTGCGCCGAGATGCCCCGACCTTCGAAACAGGCCGGGACCCTCGCGTCCGATTCGGATGGGGCTTCGAAGCCCGCGACCTCGACGCCTCGAATCTCGGAGCTCAGCGACACCGCCTGGCGACTGGTCCAAATCCAGTCGATGGACGACCGAGTGTACACGCCCGAACCGAATCGGCCGTACGTCATCTCCTTCCTCTCCGAGGGGAAGGCGATGGTGGAGGCCGACTGCAACCGTGGACGGGGCGCATGGACATCCGAAGGTCGAGGCCGCCTTCGCGTGGGCCCAATGGCCGTGACCAAGGTCGCCTGTCCGCCCGGCTCTTTGGGTTCCCGATTCGTAACCGACCTGAGTTTCGTGCGCTCGTATGTCCTGGAAGAGGATCGCCTCTTTCTGGCCACCATGGCGGATGGTGCAATCCTCGAGTTCGCGCCCATGAAATGAGCGCCCGTGGCCGATAAGGGTTTCGACGTAGGCGTCCTCCGCTGAGCGGCGCTTCGCTCTTTCAGCGTCCGGTCGGTTCTATTATCGTCTTTTTACGATGATTGGTGGCCTCTCGTTTCTGGACCGGTACCTGACCGTTTGGATCTTCGCCGCCATGGCGGTCGGTGTGGCGCTGGGCTTCGCCGCGCCGGGTGTGGTGAACGCGCTCGACACCCTGCGCGTGGGCAGCACCAGCGTACCCATCGCCATCGGGCTCATCTTGATGATGTACCCGCCCCTGGCCAAGGTTCGCTACGAAGAGCTGGGCCGTGTGTTCCAAAACAAGCGCGTGCTCATTCTATCGCTGGTGCAGAACTGGGTCGTCGGCCCGTGTCTCATGTTCGCGCTGGCCATCCTCTTCCTTCGGGACCGGCCGGAGTACATGCTGGGGCTGATTCTGATCGGGCTGGCGCGATGCATCGCCATGGTCATCGTTTGGAACGATCTCGCCCGAGGGGACCGGGAATATTGCGCAGGACTGGTTGCATTCAATTCCATCTTCCAGGTTCTTTTCTTTCCCGTGTATGCCTATTTCTTCGCGACCTTGGTACCAGGTTGGCTCGGTCTCGAAACCGCCGTCGTCGACATCACCATTCAAGAGATTGCAAAGAGTGTGGCCATCTACCTCGGCCTGCCATTCGCGGCCGGATTCATCACTCGAGTTCTTCTGATGAAGTGGAAGGGTCGAGCTTGGTACGAAGGCGAGTTCTCGCCGCGCATCGGCCCTCTCACTCTGATCGCGCTCCTCTTCACCATCGTCGTCATGTTTTCAATGAAAGGTGAGTCCATTGTCGCCCTACCCTTGGACGTCCTCCGTATTGCGCTTCCGCTTTTGTTGTACTTCGTTCTCATGTTCGGCATCTCATTTTTCATGAGCAAGCGGGCGGGCGCGAACTACCCGCAGTCGGCCACGCTTTCCTTCACCGCTGCGTCGAACAACTTCGAGCTGGCCATCGCGGTCGCCATCGCGAGCTTTGGCATCCAATCCGGGGCCGCCTTCGCCACGGTGATCGGACCGTTGGTGGAGGTCCCGGTGCTCATCGGTCTCGTCCACGTCGCCCTCTGGCTCGGCCATCGATACTTTCCAGACGTTCGCCTGGACCTCGGGCGTGCGACGGGTGGAAAGAACTGCGCGGCCGCGAGCCGATGACATCCGCTCGGTTCCCGATTTTGGCCCGCACTTACGCATCATCTGCGCAGTCCCTCGACGCCCGCATCCACGGAGCTTGACCAGGACCGACCGCCGTGACCGACGCTCCACGAGCCCGTGGGCTCAATGAGGGGGCGATCATGAACGGCTTTCAAAAGGTGGGGGGGGCCGCTGCTCTGGTCGAAGCCGGAACCTTCGTCGTCGGCTTCGCGCTCTACTTCACGCTCCTGGATGCGTCCGGGTACGGAAGCCGCGCGGTGGAGCCGGTCCAGAACGTGGCGTTCCTGGCCGAACACCAAGGGCTGATGTACGCGTGGAACCTCGTCATCTATATTCTCTTCAGTATCTTTTTGGTCCCGCTGGCTCTCGCCCTCCACGAACGGCTCAAAGAGGGCGCCTCTGGCTTATCCCAGGTCGCCGCTGGTTTTGGACTGATCTGGGCCGGGCTCGTGATCGCCAGCGGTATGGTGGCAAACATCGCGCTCGGATTGGTCGTTCACCTCTACCGCTCCGACCCGGCCCAGGCCGCAACCGTTTGGTTGACCCTCGACGCGGTGGAGACCGGGCTCGGGGGCGGCAACGAAATCGCCGGTGCCTTATGGGTCATCCTGGTGAGCTGGGCCGGGCATCGAGCAGGTGGTCTTCCCTTGGGCTTGAACATCCTAGGCGGGGTGATCGGCATCGCCGGGCTTCTGACCGTGGTTCCAGCCTTCGAAGTGTTTGGAGCGGTTTTTGGACTCGGCTTCATCGTCTGGTTCGTTTGGGTCGGCGTCGTCATGCTGCGGCCCACACCCGGGTCCTCGTAGCCTCGGATGAGGCCGCTCTGGCCTCGAGGTCCCGGTTCAGCGAACCGACGGCGTTCAGCGCTCAGCCCCGAGCCCAGGGATTGACGACGAATGTCTTCGATTGACCGAATGTCATCCTGCGACAAGCGCGTCTTCGCCGATGATCAGACCTCCCATCGCACTTTAGCTCTCTGCGTTAACGCGCTTTGCCCGAGACGGGAAAGAGGCGGAGCTCCCGGCGGAGTCGGCCCCCAACCTCGTACCCACCCTCCTTTTCAGGCGTAGGTCGTTCGTGTTTATTGCTCACACTTGTCGGCCTCGTAACGAGGCCCGTGGGACATTTATGGAACTCAGCTTTCGTCGAATCGCCATCGTCAATCGCGGCGAGCCCGCCATGCGGCTGCTCCACGCAGTCCGTGAACTGAACCAACAGCATGGTTGGCACCTGCAAACCATCGCGCTGTACACCGATCCCGACCGGCAGGCGCTCTTCGTCCGCGAAGCCGACGAGCGTTACCACCTCGGAGGGGCGACTTTCGTCGATCCCAAAGACGGGCAGCGCAAGGTGTCCTACCTGGACTACGAACGCTTGAAGAGAGCGCTGATCGAGACCCGGGCCGACGCGGTTTGGGTAGGGTGGGGCTTCGTGGCCGAGCACGCTGCCTTCGTAGAGCTGTGCGATTCCTTGGCCATCAATTTCATCGGACCGAGCGCCGAGGTCATGCACAAGATGGGTGACAAGATCGCCTCGAAGCTTCTGGCTGAAGAAGCGAAGGTTCCGGTGACACCCTGGAGTGGAGGACCGGTAGAGACGCTGGAAGATGCCCGGCGGGTCTGTGATGCCCTGGGCTATCCGGTCATGGTGAAGGCCAGCGCTGGAGGCGGCGGTCGCGGCATCCGACGCGTGAAGAGTCCCGAAGAGCTGGCGGAGCGCTTCGAGAGTGCGAAGAACGAAGCGCTGAAAGCCTTCGGTGACGGGACCGTGTTCATCGAAACGATGGTGGTGGGCGCTCGGCACATCGAAGTGCAAGTCATCGCCGACAAGCACGGAACCGTTTGGGCGGTGGGGGTTCGCGATTGCACGGTGCAGCGCCGAAACCAGAAGGTCATCGAAGAAGCGCCTTCCCCCGGACTCACGCCCGAGGAACACCAAGAGGTGCGCGAAGCTGCGGCGCGGCTCGCCCAACAGGCGGGTTACTACAACGCCGGAACCGTGGAGTGCCTGTTCGACCCAAAGACTCGGAAGTTCTTCTTCATGGAGATGAACACCCGCCTTCAGGTCGAACACCCGGTCACCGAGCAGACCACCGGCTTGGACCTCGTCAAGATGCAGCTCCACGTGGCCTCGGGTGGGCGGCTGGAAGGCGAGCCGCCACCTCGGCTGGGGCATGCCATCGAGGTTCGCTTGAACGCCGAAGACCCCGACAACGGCTTCGCGCCCGCGCCCGGGAAGATCGAACTGTTCGACGTTCCGATCGGCCCGGGGATTCGGGTCGACTCGGGCGTGACTCAAGGCGACGTCGTGCCTCCCGATTTCGACTCGATGATCGCGAAGATCATCGCCCACGGTCGAGACCGCGGCGAAGCGATGGGTCGCCTACGACGGGCGTTGCTCGAAAGCTCCATCGTCGTTCGCGGCGGCACCAGCAACAAGGCCTTCCTCTTGGAGCTGCTTTCCCACCCCGACGTGGTGGCCAGCGAATATGACATCGGCTGGCTGGACCGCCTGACCGAAAACCGAACCACCCATCAGCGACCGCTGGCGGATATCGCCCTCATCCGGGCGGCCATCGATGTGTACGAGCAGGAAATGGCGGTGGAGCGCGCGCAGTTCTTCGCGAGTGCGGCCCGCGGGCGTCCCACCGTACGGCCCGAGATCGGCCATTCGGTCGAGCTCAGCTATGGGGGACACAGCTACGAGCTCACCGCTTTCAAGCTCGGCCCCAATCTCTACCGGATTCGTGTCGAGACCCGGTCCATCGAAGTTCACTTTGATCCCCTTGGCGAGTTTGCAGGCTTCCTGACCGTGGGCGGCACCCGCTTCCGGGTCCTCGCCATCGTCGACGGTCCCGTCCATCTCGTGGAGGTCGACGGCATGCCCTACCGCATCTCCCGGGACGAGGGTGGAATGCTCCGAGCGCCCGCGCCGGCCGTGGTTCTTTCGGTTCGGGCCGAACCGGGCCAACTCGTCCAGGCGGGGGACCCCATCGTGGTCCTCGAAGCCATGAAGATGGAGATGGCGATCAACGCTCCCTTTACGGGGCGCGTGCGCAACGTCGCGGTTCTCAAGAGTCAGCAGGTCGCAGCCGGCGCCCCCTTGGCCGTGCTGGAGCAAGAGGGCGACGACAGCGGCGAGGAGGCCACCGAAAGGGTGGTGTTCCGAGGCGACCCCGAGCACGCCGAGCAGAATTCGGCCCACGACCAGTGCCGTCAGCTCCTCACCGAGCTGGGTCGCCTCCTGCTGGGTTATGACTTGGACGCCGGACAGGCGAAACAGATCCGTGCTCGTCGGGCCGCGATATGCCAGACCCTCCAACCCGACGACGCAGATCTTCTGCGCCGCGAGGAAGAGCTGATTCAGATCTTCGCCGACCTCCTCCCGCTCTTTCGAAGCGAGTCCGGCGATGATCCGGCTACCGCCGAGGAATACCTCCAGAGCTATCTTCGTTCCCTCGATGCGGGTGCGGAGCGCCTTCCGGCCAGCTTCGTGAGCAAGCTTTCGGTCGCGCTCCGCCACTACGGCATCGAGGAACTCAAGCGTTCTTCGGAGATCGAAGAGGCATTGGTTTTTCTATACAAGTCGCGGGCACGATTGGACCGAAGCGCCGAGCAAGTCTTCGATCTCTTGGAGCGACGGCTTCAGCACGCCGAGGTCTTGCGGCCGACGGCCACCCCCGAGCTCCGAAAGCTCCTGGATCGCTTGATAGACGAAACCCACAATCGGTATCTCGCTCTGCACGACCTCGCCCGAGAGCTCCGATACAGGCTCTACGACCGACCGTTCTTCGAGCAAGCCCAGGCCGAGCTCTTCGCACAGATGGAAAGCCAGCTTGCAACGCTGGTCAAGACTCCTCTATCGGACGACCATCCTGCCCGCACGCAGCAGCTTTCCCCATTGGTCGAGTGTCCCCAGCCGGTGGTCGCGCTCCTTGCCCCGAGCTATGCGCAAGGCGGTCCAGCCCGTCGTTTGGCGGTGGAGATCATGCTTCGCCGCTACTACCGCATACGAGCCATCCAGAGTGTCACGATCGAGGAGCATCCCGGCCTGCATCTCGCCCACGCCGTGATCGACGACCACGGCCGCCAGAATCATGTCGTCGCGGTCGCCTGTTCGTTGCCCCAGCTCGGAGCTGCGATGGACGCCTTCAAGGCACGAATGGCGCGCATCCCTGAAGGTGAGGCGGTCGTAGCGGACGTGTACGCGAGTCACGACGGTATAGGTGATCCAGAAACCACCGCGCAGAAGCTCGCTGAGGTGCTCGCCCATGCGCCGAGGCATCCGGCCCTCAGCCGAGTGTGCGTGGCCCTGGTGGAAGTGGGCGTCTCGCAGACACAGCACTTCACGTTTACGCAGACCGAGACCGGATGGACCGAGGTGAAGAATCAGCGGGGCATCCATCCCATGATCGCCGAGCGCCTCGAGTTGTGGCGCCTCGAAAAATTCGAAACCCGTCCCCTCCGGACGTCCGACGACGTCTACCTGTTCCACGCGGTGGCGCGGGACAATCCGAAGGATGAACGGCTGATCGGTTTCGTCGAGGTTCGCGACATGACCCCGGTGCTGGACGAGAACGGGGAGGTCGCACAGATACCGTCCTTGGAGCGGCTCTACCTCGAGGTGATTTCCAACATTCGCGACTTCCAGTCACATCGGGAACCTCGGCAGCGCCTTCCATGGAACCGGGTGGTGTTGCTCATCCGTCCGAAGGTTCCCACCGGCATGGGCACCGTTCGTAAACTTGCCCGTCGACTCCAGCCTGCCGGCGCGAACCTGGGTCTGGAAAAGGTGGTCGTACACCTCAACCTCGAGAACCCGGAAACCGGTGTCTCTGAACCGAGGGTCATCGAGGTCGCAAACCGAAGCGGTACCGGACTCGAGATCCAGGTGAGCGAGCCGAAGCGCGAGCCCATCGAGCCGTTGACGCCGTACGCACAGAAGGTGGTGTTGCTCCGGCGCTTGGGTCTCGCATATCCTTACGAGATCGTGCGTCTGATGACGCCTCCGAAAGGGAGCTTGGCAGAGACCGGGTTCCCACACGGGGAGTTTCAAGAATACGACCTCGATGAAGCGGGACGGCTCGTTCCAGTGGATCGGGCGCCTGGTCTCAACAAAGCGAACGTGGTCATGGGCGTGATCACCAACTACACGCAGAAGGTCCCAGAGGGCATGAAGCGGGTGATCTGTCTGGGTGACGGGAGCCGCGCGATGGGCTCCCTCGCGGAGCCAGAGTGCGCGCGCATCAACGCGGGGCTGGACCTGGCCTCGGAGCTTCAAGTCCCCTTCGAATGGTTCGCGGTCTCATCCGGGGCGAAGATCTCGATGGACGTCGGCACCGAAGGCCTGGACTGGGTTGCGCGAACGCTGCGCAAGCTCATCGAGTTCACGCAGGGCGGCGGTGAGGTCAACATCGTCGTACCGGGCATCAACGTCGGCGGTCAGTCCTACTGGAACGCCGAAGCCACCATGCTGATGCACAACAAAGGCATCTTGATCATGACCCCGTCGGCGTCCATGGTTCTGACCGGAAAGAAGGCGCTGGACTACTCGGGGGGCGTCTCGGCCGAGGACAATCAAGGTATCGGCGGCGTGGAGCGCATCATGGGCTTCAATGGACAGGCTCAATTCTCCGCCAAGGACGTCAATGAAGCTTGCCAGATCCTCTTTCGATACTACGAACACAGCTACGTCGTTCCCGGAGAACGCTGGCCACGTCGCGCACCCACGAAAGACCCCATCGAGCGCGACGTGTGTCACACTCCGCATCCGCCGGTCGATGGCGTCGACTTCCGAACCGTCGGCGACATCTTTTCAAACGAGACCAATCCGGGTCGAAAAAAGGCCTTCGACATCCGCGCGGTGATGCGGGCGACCATGGACTCGGACCACGAGCCCCTCGAACGGTGGAAGATGATGCGGTTGGCGGAAACCGCCGTCGTCTGGGACACCCACCTGGGAGGCGTCCCGGTGACCCTCATCGGGATCGAATCGCGGCCCCTGACTCGATTGGGCTTTGTTCCGGGGGATGGTCCGGAGGCTTGGACCGGCGGTACGCTGTTCCCGCGATCCTCGAAGAAGGTCGCTCGCGCCATCAACGCGGCCCACAACAACCGACCTGTGGTGGTGCTCGCCAACCTATCCGGATTTGACGGCTCTCCGGAATCGATGCGGGAGTGGCAGCTAGAGTACGGCGCAGAGATCGGCCGCGCGGTCGTCAACTTCAAGGGACCCGTCGTGTTCTGCGTGATCTCGCGCTACCACGGCGGTGCTTATGTCGTCTTCTCCTGCACCCTCAACGAGAACATGCGGGTCGCGGCCATCGAGGGGTCCTACGCGTCGGTGATCGGCGGCGCCCCGGCTGCCGCCGTGGTGTTTCCTCGTGACGTCAAGGCCAACACGTTGGGCGATCCTCGGATCAAGGAAGCCCAGGCGGCGGTGGACGCTGCGACCGACGAGGTCGCGAGGGCCCGTGCCCGTGCCGCGTACAGCCAGATCTACACCGAGGTCTACACCGAGAAGCAGGGCGAGATGGCCGAATACTTCGACTCCGTGCACAGCGTGCAGCGAGCCAAGGACGTGGGCTCTCTGCACGATATCGTACCGGCATCCGAACTTCGGAAATGGCTGATCGAAGCGATCGAGGCCGGGATGCGACAGGAAGAGGGTCGCTGACTCGGCTCCGATCAATCGCTCATCCAGGCGGCAAGTTCCGGTTCCCTGTGCTACGCTCGTGGGCCAAGGAGGATGACCATGCCACGTGACGTTGGTGATCGATTTGCGTGTGAGAAGTGCGGAGCCGAGCTGGTGTACACCAAGCCGTGCCCCTGTCCCGAACAGACGCCTCCCCACTCCGAGGTTTGCTGCGGTGAGCAGATGAAATCCATGGGGAAAGGCGAGCCTCCCGAAAACTGAAGCGTCTCTTCGGAAGCGTTGAACGATCTATCGATCGCGGCCTTCATCTTTTCTTCTGCAACCTCTTCGCTCGTCGGCCGCTCTTTGACGTGGCGGTAACGTCGCCATGAAAAACACGGGAGACGATGGGGCTATCGTGCTTACAAGAGCTTCGAGAGGAGAGACACGATGAACGCACTGTGGTTGATGGCTCACTTGATGGTCGCCGGTCAGGACGCAAAGCCGCTCGAAGTCTATGCGGCTCCAACGCCCGCCACCGCGGAGATCGTCGAAGCGAAGGCGGCGCACCTCGCCCGCGTCGCCCGGTCCCAGCGAGAGCGCGTCCTCGTCCGCCTGATCACCTCCGACGCGATTCGTCCGCTGAAGCTGACGCTGCCGGAACTACAGCTCCCGTTTCCGGAACCATTTCAGCCCTCCATCGAGAGTCCCCCGCGGTTGACCCGCGACCAGGTGATCTCGAGAACCCCCTCTCGCAACGAGGAAGACGCCCGAAACGTGGGAGTGAATGCTTCCTGAACCGAGGTCTCGGGCCCTGTTCACGTCTTCGGCGCGGGACTTTGGCTACGATTTCTGAGTCCGAGCCGCGGCGACGCGCGAGTCCCCTTCCAGCATCCATGCACATGCCGACGCCAACACCGCCTTTCCATCGTGCTCGATGACGTCACCATGTGCCATCACCAACCGGTCGAACGGCAAGTCGAGCATCCGACGGACCGATTGTCCGGCTCGTGCCCGGTCTTTGGTCACCCAACGAACGAGCCGACTTTGCGAGGGGCGTCCATACGCGTTCACCAACCGGAACATCCAAGGCGAGAGCCAGCCTTCCACGTTGTTCTCGTGCAGATTGAAGATCAGATCGGTACAGATCAGGGTTCTGCTCGCCAGATGAGCGAACACGGTTTCTTGAACTGCAGGGACCCCCTCCAGACGCACCTGAAGCAACCCGGGCCACAACGACGCGTCTCCAGATAGGGTCGCGTCGAGGGTGAGATCAGGCCGCTTCTTCTTCAGACCCGGTGGTCCAATGACTCGCGCATCCGGCCAGCGCGACTTCCAATCGGCGATGAAGAGGTGGTGAACGAGACTCGGTGCAACCAACGTCGTGATGGTCCCCAAGGCGTCCACGGCACGAGCCAACTCCTCCGACAACGCGATGGGGGAGTGGACCCACAGACTTCCGTCCTCGAGACGAATCAGGGTCGTCCGAACCGGGAAGAACCAGCCCGGCATGAGCTTCAACCTTCCGGTGGCCTCGTACACATCACGGGCCAGCTCGCGCACGGGCCCTCCTTCGTCCGTCATGCTTGACGACTAGAGTCTCGCCAATAGATAGTCAAGTATGACTGACCAAAAGTCACGGGCAGGCATCGAGGACAGGAAGGCGCAAAGTACCGTCCAGGTGTTGTTCAAGACTTCTCGTTTGCTCAACGACCACGCCCTGGCCCGATGGCGACGGCAGTCCGGTCTCAATCTTCGAGCGAGCCACACCGCCCTTTTTCCTCACATCGCCTTCGAGGGAAGCCGCTTGACCGAGGTCGCCCACGCTTTGGGCATCAGCAAGCAGGCCGTCGCGCAGCTGGTCGATGAGCTGGTCGAGATGGGGGTTCTGGAGCGGAAGGCCGATCCGACGGACGGGCGGGCCAAGCGGATCGTCTTCGCACGGGGAGGGGACGGCATCCTCGAGGGCTTGTCGCTCCTCGGCGAAGTCGAAGACGAAATGCGCGGTTGGTTGGGCGTTCGCGCCACCCAACAACTCCACGAGACCCTCACGCGCCTCCTGAAGCATCTGGAGACCGAGCGCCTTCCGTAGACCTTGGCCGGCAGCGAGCTCCTGCGCCGTCGTGAACCACGCTCATGGAGGCCGCGCGGTCCACGAACATCGGTGGCCGTGAGGCCAAAGGTACCGACAAAAGGACCGAAGCTCAGATATGGGTCGAGATGCTGAGCTTTCGCATCAGAGCCAGTTTCTTGAACTGATGCGCTTCCATGCGTTCCAGGATATTCGAGAGGAACCGCACGGCTGAACCGATGTACTCACCGCGGTTCAACATCACGCACTCGGCACGGCCGGCCATGGCCGCATCGGTGACCTCGGCTCTGGAGGGATGGCCTGTCTTGGTCAGCGATTCCAGAACCTGAGTCGCCCAAATGGTCGGGACATGGGCCGCTTCGCACAGCCAGAGGACTTCTTCCTGCGCCTCCGCCAGGCGATCGAATCCGAGTTCGACCCCCATGTCTCCGCGAGCCACCATGATCCCCACCGGAGGGCGACGAAGCGCATGAAGAAGAAGACGGGGCAGTCGATCGAAACCCTTTACCGTCTCTATTTTCAGGATGAGACCGACGTTCGCCTCCAGCTGGTCCAGCACCTCGACCAACTCGTCGACATCGGATGGGCGGCGGACGAATGACAGACTGATCAAGTCGGCCTCTCGAACGATGGCTTCGAGATCTCTGCGGTCCTTTTCCGTGAGCGAGGGCAGTCGCAGATCGGAATCCGGAAAGTTCATGCCCTTGGCCGCCTTGAGCTTTACCGGTCCTCCGAGCGTATCGGTGATTTCGATGACCGCGCGGTCAGGCAAGACATGCACCACTCGACCCGCTGCGGCACCGTCGTCTAAGTAGAATCGGTCACCCGGATTGAGATCCTGGAGGATCTCCGGGAGTGAGCAGCTTATCCGGGCCGGCTCCAGCACCGAACCGTCCTCCGCAAATCGCGGCGGCGTTCCCGTGATGGGCTCCGCCCAGACTTCCAGACGGTCGCCCGGCGCCAGGCGAATCTTGACCGGCTTGTGGTCATCCGATTCGGTGAGTCGGCCTGACCGCGGATTGGGGCCGGATAGATCGAACATCACCTGTGCGCGGAGCCCGGTGTGCCGTTCGGCTCTTCGAAGATTGGCAACCTGTGCCTTCCAGACCTCGGGCTCATCCTTCGAGCAGTTGATGCGCATGACGTTCATTCCACCCAGCAAGAGCTCCTGGAGAAGCTCCGGACCTTCGGCCGCCTCGGCTCCCATGGTCACCATGATGCGGACCGTGCGTCGTGCCGGCGTGGGGCCCAGGATCGTATCGGTGTGAGCCCGAAGCAGCACGCGTCCTTGGACAAAGCTCACTGGCACATCGGCGACCTCGACGTCCTCATCTTGCATCCGACGCAGAGCGGCGAGCACCGCATCGAGGGAAGCCAGGACGTACGCCTCCATCCGGCCGAGAGAGCTGAGTCCCAGGGCGTGCAGATCTCTTTGGAGGGCCCGAATGTCGTGCTGCCGTATCGCCGTGTAGTGAATCAAGTTCCGAGCACTGTCGCGATACGCATCGGGAATGAGGCTGAGGTCGCTGTGATGAGACCGCTCGAGCTGTTTGGCCGCGTCCCGCAAGACCTCGAGCTCTCGCTGCAGTCGGGCCAGGTGGCCAGGATCGTAACGAAGCGCCACCTTTTAGGCCTGCTTCAGTGGAGTGGCCGAGTCAATGCTCTGGATCGATTCAGCACGGTAAGGCGAGAGGTGCTCGACGACCTCGCAAAGAGAGCGCGTCTCACGCTTCGCTCAGACCTCGAGGTTCGGGCCGAATGGCGATCCTCGAGGTCTTCAGCCGCAACCCATCGCGCACGTTGAGACCGATCAAAACGAGGTTGAAGGCGCCGGCGGCCAATTCCACCGTCTGCACGGCGTAGAATGACATATGGGGTCCTTCTCGCGCCGATAGCCACCATAGGACCACCGCGCACGGGACGAGACACAAGACTCCATTGGCCGCCGCCGCGCGGAGCCGCGCCAACTTCCTTCGGACCAGGACCGAAGTCGACCCGAGGCGAGCCCCGGAAACGCCTGCGATCATCAGGCAAAGAACGAGGACCGGAACGCCGGCCAGGATGAGCGTCTTCACGGTGTGTACCGTTTCCCAATCGAAGAAGAGCTCCGAGACCACCGTTCCGGACCAGAAGATGGTCAGGACCATCGAGGCCCCGAACGAGGCACCGGCGTGAACCCTTCTCAAGCGGGTCTTCTCAGGCGTTGCGATCAAGATCGTTCCTCCTCATCGCCGCCAGACTAGCGGAACGAGCCCAAGCTGGCGGTGGCGGCGGATGCCAATCTGGTGTCCCGGTGCGCCAAATGGCATGGAGATCTGCGACCACGGTGGGACAATCGACCTCGTGGCGGAGCCGACCCTTTCAGCGTCCATCACACGCACCCTCGTCGCCACCGCCGAGCGACTGGGCGCAGAGCCCGGTTCGCTGCTTTCCGAAGCCGGCTTGTCGACAAGCCTCATTCGTCAGCCCGATGGTCGCGTCCCCATCCGCAAGCACATGGAGCTCTTCCGTAAGGCGATCGAAAGAACAGGGCGCCCCGACTTCGCACTGGAGGTTGGACGAGCGTTTCGGCCCGGGACCTTGAACGTTGTCAGTCACGCCGCAATGCATGCACCCGACCTTCGGGCCGCGTGGCGCACGTTGACGCGGTACTGGAGGTTCGTGGCCGAAGGAACCCTGCTGAGCCTCACCGAAGAGAATGAGGTGGCTGTCATGGCCTTCGAGATGACGGATTCTTCCCTCCCGTTTGCACGCGAAGGCAGCGAGGCGGTTGCTGCCGGTCAGTTCTTCTTCGCGCGATGGTTGACGCAACTTGACTTGCGACCCAACCGGGTCACGTTCGCATTTCCCGAACCGCCCCACGCCGAAGCTCACCGTCGACTGTTCGAAGGACAGGTAGATTTTTCCTCGGAGCGCACGGAGCTTCATTGGCCAAGATCGGTACTGAACCTTCCGACCGTAGCCGCAGACCCGAAGCTGGAGCATCTGTTTCAGGACCGGATCCGCGAGTCGCTCGACGCGCTCACGACGGAGACCGATCCCGAAGTGGTTTCCCAGGTTCGGACCGTGGTGATCACGCAGCTTCGAGGCGGGGATGTTTCGTTGAGTCAGGTCGCCCAAGAGCTGGCCGTCAGCCGACGTTCCCTTCAACGGCGCCTCTCGGACGCCGGAACGAGCTTCCAAACGATCCTCGACGACTGCCGTCGGTCATTGTGTGTTCATCATCTCTCGAGGCGAGACCTCTCGGTGGAGGAGGTTGCCTTCCTCGCCGGCTTCTCGGAGCCGAGCTCCTTTTTTCGAGCGTTCCGCCGCTGGACCGGATGCACACCCGGCGAATGGCGGGCCAGGCTAGGCCAAACCGCAGACGCATTGGACACCGCTACGGTTTCGGGTGGGCGAACAGGAAGTCGAGAATCCGGTCCGCGTAATCAACGACCAAAGCCGGGACGTGGCCTCCCGAATTGATGCGCCACAACGAAACATCGATGCCGTTCTCGCAGCCGGCTCCGTAGGTGAATACATCGGACTCCGCGCCTGGGATGCCGACATCCAGGTCCACCATGTCTTCTTGGTCTGGGGTCGAGGAGGCGCATCCGGCGCGAGCCGCCCATCGCGCCACGGTCTCCTCGGCGCCGGGGTACGCATTGGGTCCTATGACCCCGCCTTCGTACCGAATCACGCGGTCGTTGGAGCCGTGGATCTGCAGAACGCTCACCGACTGACTGGCTGCGCAGTCCGCGTCATCGACGTACGTTGCTCCGGCTAGAGAGACCACGGCTGCGATCCGATCGGCGGCGTCGCATGCGAGACGATAGGCCATGAAGCCGCCGTTCGAATGGCCGACCACGTAGATGCGATTCGGATCGATCTCGAACAGAGAACTGGCTTCGTCGACGAGACCGACCAGGTAGGCTACATCGTCCACCGAAGACCCGGCAAAGTTGCAGCACGCATCCGTGGCATTCCAGAACCGATTGCGGGCGAGAATCCCTTCTCGCGTGCCGTCCGGACTCACCAAGAAGAAGCCGCGCTGGTCGACGCGCGCGGAAAGACCAAAGTACGCGTCGTGGATGATACCGTTGCCGCCGTAGCCGTGGAGACTGAGCACCATGGGCATCGGAGCACCATCATAGCTTCGAGGAACGAGGAGTACGGCGGGCCTATCGCCCCCGATCGTCACCTCGCTCGGCGGCTCGGACCCGTCTGAAGGCCCATCGCCCTGATCCCCGATCGATGCATCCAAGAGTCCGCCATCCGCAGTCTCCATCGGGCCCCCGTCCGGCGGACCGGCCTCGCCGGAGCCGTCGACCTGCCCGGCGTCGAGTCCGGTTGCCGAAGCATCTTGTCTATTCGGTGCCGCGGTGCTCAGGGCCTCCGAGCCGCATGCTTGAATCAGAAGTAGGGCTCCCAGCGCCCATGGCGCTCCATTGCAGGCTTGCCTCTTCCCGTCCATCCTCGAGGACTGGCTATCACGGGTCGCCATCACAGCGATGCTTTTCAAGGGTTCGCATCGGGTATTGAGGGGGATCATGCGGTGACCCTTCGAGGTCGGCCCCTCCGGTCCGTGAGCGGTTCCGCGTTTGGGTCGGGGTCCTCGGTGGTGCGCAGGAACGGATGGTCAGAAGATCCGTGAAACGGCGGGTCGAACGTCGATGTTGAACTCGCCCTCCATGCCCGCCTGGCTATCGATCACGATCTGAATCGTCTCACACCCTTGCTGTCCACACGTGGGCGTGAAGCGGAGAAGCGGCAGTGAACCTTGTGCATTGTCGTCCTGGCACGGGATGTCGTCGTCAGCAAAGCCGCCGTCGGCTTCGATGACCATGAAGGGGTCGAAGTCTATGGGCTCGACTTGGGACAACGTGATCAGGACCGTCTCGCCATCGGGCGGGGTCCACCTCAGCCTCAGGTCGCCGCTTCCTGTCCCGTCGAGGAATTCGAGGGGACAGTTTGCAATCCCCTCGCAGTCACCGCGGCTGAAGGTCGAGTAGCGTGATCCTGGATCCAGCACCTCGAGGTCGCGCTGGTCGAAGTTGCACATGCCGCTCTCATCGCAAATCCCTACGAGGTTGCACGAAACTCCACCTTCGATCTCGCAGTCGCTTCCGGGGGGCGCGACACTGTCGCTTGGGCAGTTGCCTTGACCATCACAGAACTCGGGGAAGTCGCATGTACCAAAGGATGACCGACACTCGACGTTGGGTGACACGAAGTTGGGCTGGCAGTTTCCGTTGTCGTCACAGGTATCGGGCTCATCGCATTCGTCGCGCGAACGATCCCCGCACGGACTTCCCGCCGTCGCGCGATCGTCGCCCGGACAGTTGCCTTGACCGTCGCAGAACTCGGCGACGTCGCATTCGTCACCTCCGGTTCCCCGGCATTCGACATTCGTGGAGACGAAGTTCGGCTGACATGACCCTGCTCCGTCACAGCTATCGGCTTCGTCGCACACCGTTGACGAGCCATCACCGCAGGGGGCGCCTTCCATCGCGAAGTCGTTGGGCGGGCAAGCACCGTTTCCATCGCAGAACTCCGCGACGTCGCACTCATTTCCTTGGGTTCCTCGGCATTCCTGGGCCGTCGACGCATCGTTGGGCTGGCAGCCTCCTTGCCCGTCACAAGTGTCGGGATCGGTACATACGCCGTTCGTGCCATCACCGCATGGAGTACCCGACACGGCCAGGATATCGGCCGGGCAGCTGCCTTGTCCGTCACACTGCTCGGCGACATCACACTCATTCTGCGCATCTCGGCACGTCACGGTCGGGGGCGTGAAGTTGTCGTCGCAGTTCCCTGAACCGTCACAGGTGTCGGCGCCGTTGCACTCGGTATCCGACTGATCGCCGCACACGGTTCCCACCATCGCGAAGTCGTTCGGCGGACACGTACCCGAGCCATCACAGAACTCGGCCGCATCACAGTCGTCGACCGCCGACCGGCACTCGGTGGTGATCGGTTCATCGTTGGACGCACAGCTTCCCTGTCCGTCACAGGTATCGGGATCGGTACAGGCGTTGTTGACCGGGCTGCCGCAGGCGGTGCCTTGCGCAGCGAACACATCGACGGGGCAACTTCCATTGTCACAGAACTCCGCCTCGTCGCACGGCCCGTCAGCGGCGCGACACTCGGTTCCCGAAGACTCGAGGTTTGCCTGACACGTCCCAGAGCCGTCACACGTATCCGGGCGATTGCACACCTCGTCGGTATTGTCGCCGCACGGGGTCCCGGCGGCAGCCAAGCTATCGGCCGGACAATTGCCTGCGTTGTCGCAAACCTCTGCGACATCGCAGTCTCCGGTGGACGCGCGACATTCGGTGCCGGCCGGCTCATTGTTCGGCTGACATACGCCGGCTGCGTTGCAGGTGTCTGGGGCGTCGCATACCGTGTCGGAGTTGTCGCCGCACGGGGTCCCGGCGGCAGCGACTGCATCAGCTGGGCAACTGCCGGCGCCATCGCAAAACTCTGCGGCATCGCACGCTCCTTGCGAGGCCCGACACACCGTTTGCACCGAGCGCAGATTGGGTTGACAAACACCGTTACCGTCGCAGCTGTCAGGCGCGTCGCAGTCAGATGCGGCCGGATCGCCGCACGCTGTACCGGCGGCAGCCACGCTGTCGGCCGGACACACACCGGAGCTACAGAACTCTGGTGCGTCGCACTCGCCCTGCATCGCACGGCATTCCGTCGTACTCGGTAGATTGTTGGCGGCACAGGCCCCTGTCTCATCACATGTATCCGGCTGATCACACACTCCGCTCGATGGGTCCCCGCAGGCCGTGCCTACTTCGGCGATGACGTCCGATGCGCAGGTTCCATTGCCGTCGCAAAATTCAGCTGCATCACATTCGCCTTGCGACGGCCGACATTCCGTCGTCTGTGGCGCGATGTTGACGACGCAGGTTCCATCGCCATTGCAGGTGTCGGCAGGATTGCAAATCGTGTCGGTATCGTCGCCGCACACCGTACCCGCGTCCGCCAAACTATCTATCGGACACCCCCCGACCCCATTGCAAAACTCGGCCACATCGCATTCGCCTGCCGCAGCACGACATTCCGTGGAGCTCGGGAGATTGTTGGTCTCACAGACACCGAAGCCGTCGCACGTATCGGGCAGGTCGCAGACGCCCTCGGTCGCCGACCCACAGGCGGTACCCGCCAACGCCAGACTGGTGACACAAAAGCCGTCTACACAAGCTTGACCCGTACATTCGTTGTCGTCTTCTCCGCAGTCACTCACTGTCTCGCAAGGTTCCCCCTGCGGCTCCTCGTCTTCGCCACAACCTTGGGTGAGTGCGAGGCTCAGACCCACGAGTATCGAAACGGCCAAGCGCTGAGGCTGATAACCGCGCGTGCCGTGCCGAACGATGCGCTTGGCCCATGAAGGTTCGATGAGGGAGGCGAAGAAGACGTCCAAAACGGGGGCCATGTACACCCCATAAGATCTGTATAATCACTCTGACAATCGACGCCGACTCAGAAAATGTTAGTCGATACGCCGCCGGACGCCTGCGGTCCTTGAGGCACGAAGCCCGACGGCTTCGGCCCCAAGGCTTCAATGCGAATTTGTCGCGTTCCGAGAAGGACCCGAACCGCGGATCCGTTGGGCTTCGGGCGCCTCGGAGCATGCCTTCCGCCAAAATCGGCATCACCGCACCCGTGCATCGAGCCAGTTGACGGTCATCCGGCGCTCGGACCAAGGTGCATTTCCAAGTTCCCGGGAAGCTGGTCGGACTTCGACGATGTCCGTCGTGGTCGTTGGGAAGACTCCTCGGCTGTGATACGGCCCATCCACGCCTTCATGAATCCGAACAATCATGCCTGCTGCACGAAGGTTGCAGCGCTCCTCATTTTGTGTGCCTCCGCGTGTGCATCGACACGCGTGACGGACAGTTGGGTCAGTCCGGACCATCAACACGAAGACTACGAAAAGGTGTTGGTGGTGGCCGCGACGGACGAGACCATCGCGCGCAACGCCTTCGAACGGCAGATGGCAACGGCCCTCCGAGAGCGGGGTCAGAACGTCAGGCTCGGGGCCGATGTCTTGCCACCCAATGCGGCCGAGATGGATCGCCAGCGCCTTCGAGAGACGTTACTGAACGGCGGGTTTGGCGCGGTCGTGGTCATGAGTCTCGTGGATGTGTCTCGGGAGTTTAAGTACCAACCTCCAACCTACGACGTCTACTATAACACCTTCCCATCCTACTATGGTTATCATTATCTCTCGAGCTTTCGCTACCATGGAGTCGCTCGACCCGGGACCGTCACCGAAAAGGTCAAAGTAGCCCTGGAGGCCAACGTCTACGACCTGAAAGGCGAGGGAACCGGGCTCGTGTGGAACGGTGTGAGTAAAACCATCGATCCAGGTTCCATCGAAAAGCTCGCAAAGAGCTACACCAAGGCGATGGTCAAAGAACTCTACAAGGCCGAGATCTTTCGATAGCCTATCTTTCTCTCCTCTGGGTCGCCTGACTCTGGACGCACTGAGTCACGCGCCCCGGCCCTCCCAAGACCCTATTGCTCGCAAGCGAAATCGAACTTGCGGACACGGCAAGTCGAACAGCGCGGTTCTTCGACACGGATGACGCACCGAGCACAACATGACTCTCCGCGTCGCGCGCCGTTTCCGGTGGCGTTCATCGCTCGGTGACTTAAAGTCCCAGCTCGAACCGAGGATGAGGAGGACATATTGAATATTAACACGTTGGTCATGACGGCCAGCTTGTCTGCGGTCGTTGTTTCGAATGCGAGAGCCGGTCACGAACCCGTGCAGCTACGGATTTCTGGCCTCGAACATGGCGTAACGATCATCGAAGATTCGGACGGCATTCCCCACGTTTTTGCCGTCAGCGAGCATGACATGGCCTTGGCGGTCGGTTGGCTACACGCGCGAGACCGCCTTTTCCAAATCGACGTTTCTCGCCGCCAAGCAAGCGGAACGTTGGCCGAACTGTTGGGCGAGTCCGTTCTGCCAGACGATGTGGAACTTCGAACCCTCGGATTGCGACGCGCGGCCGAGCGTTCGTGGGACGCCCTCTCTTCCCAGACCCGAAACGCGATTCAGGCCTACGCCCAAGGCGTCAACGCCTATGTGGCCGAACACGCGCTCCCGCCCGAATACGGTGCACTGGAGCTCGGCCGCTTCGAGCCCTGGACCCCGGTCGATACCGTCGTCGTCGGCAAAGCCCTGGCATTCAGCCTTTCTTTTGGCCTCGACTTCGATACCACCGAGGCTCTCTTGACCTATCAAGGTCTCGCAGAGGCGAGCTGTGCTGCGAGCGCTGAGCTCTGCTTCGATGGCACCGCACTCTTCTTCGAGGACCTTTGGCGATCGGCGCCGTTCGATGAGGCAGCCACGATTCCGGATTCCGGCGGCGCGGCCGAACACGTTCGGCGCGGCCCCTGGCGTCGAGCTCTCTACCGGAGGCTCCGTGGCGTTCGAAAGGCACTCGACGCTCGAACCCTGGAGCAGATCCAATCGTATCGTTCTCGGGCCGAACGCTCCTCGGTCATGACGGAGGTGTTCCGCGCCCGAGACAACTTCAAGGGGAGCAACGAGTGGGCGGTTTCCGGCCGACGAAGCAGGAGCCGCCGGCCCTTGCTCGCCAACGATCCACATCTGAGACTCGGAAATCCTTCCACCTTCTATCCACTGGGCATCAAGGCGGCATCTCCTCGTTTCGACGTCGTCGGCGGAAGCATCCCAGGTGCGCCGTACATCATCCAAGGGAACAACAGACGGCTGGGTTGGGGTTCGACCGTCAACCCGCTGGACGTGACGGACCTTTTCCAAGAAGCAGTCGTCCCCGATCCAACATCCCCCAGTGGATTGCGGATCGTGCACGATGAACCAGATGATGCGCTCGATCGAATCGTTCCGATAGCTGAAACGTACCGAGCCAACGTCATCGGCGATGGCATCATAGACAATCTCGTCGAAGTGCCTTCGGGAGGACCCATTCCGCCGGCCACCCTTGTCGTTCCACGCCGAAACCAGGGCCCCATCTTGGACCTGCAGACGGGTCCGGGAGGAGGGGTCGCCATATCATTGGCATACACAGGCTTTAGTGGGACCCGAGAACTCGATGCTTTCCGCAAAATCAATCTTGCTCGGAATGTGGACGATTTTGTCGACGCCCTTCAAAACTTCGACGTCGGCTCTCAAAACTTCATTTATGCCGATGTTCGAGGAAACATTGCATACTTCACTTCGGCCGAAGCACCGCTTCGTGAAGACCTGGAGGCGGGCACGGTGGACGGCCTTCCTCCCTTCTTCGTTCGTCGAGGCACCGGGGGAAACGACTGGATTCCCGCAACCGAGTTGACTGCCAACCAGGCCGTGCCCTTCGAGATCCTGCCGTTCGAAGAAATGCCCCAGGTGGTGAATCCGAAGAACGGGTATGTCGTGAATGCCAACAACGACCCACTCGGCCTCACCCTCGACAACGATCCCCTGAATCAGCTCCGGCCCTCGGGCGGAATCTACTACTTGGCACCCGGGTACGCGGCCGGCAACCGAGCCGGACGCATCACCCAAGACCTGCGGGACCGTCTGCAGCAAGGTCATCGCGTGTCCCTTCACGACATGAGCGACATCCAAGCGAATGTCCGACTGAGAGATGCTGAGATACTGAATCCATTCATCCTCGAGGCGTTCGATCGAGCCCGTGCCCCGAATGCTGCTCCCGAATTGACCCAGCTTCTCGATGACGAACGACTCTCCGAAGCAGTCGGGCGCCTACGGACCTGGCAGTTCTCCACACCAACCGGTATTCGGGAAGGTTACGACCGGACCGACATCCTCGGATTTCGGCTGGAGCCTACCCAGAGTGAAATCGATGCCAGCATCGCCACCACCATTTACTCGGTTTGGCGATCGCAAGTGTTGAAGAATACCATCGACGCCACTCTGGAGCGTCTCGGGTCAGACGTCCCGCGTCCCGGGAGCTCCCAGAGTCTTTCTGCCCTTCGCCGGCTGCTCGACACTTTCTCCACCAATCAGGGAGTCGGCGTATCGGGGCTGGATTTCTTCGCCGTACCGGGACTGGAGGAAGCCGAGGACCGACGCGACTTCATCCTCTTGAAGAGCCTCGCGGAAGCGCTGGATCTGCTCGCCGGCCCGGCCTTCGAAACCGCATTCGGTGGCTCGAGCAACCAAGACGACTATCGCTGGGGCCGCCTGCACCGGTTGGTCCTGGCGTCACCACTCGGCGGTCCTTTCAACCTCCCGTCAGCAACCGCTGGCTTCCCTCCTCCCCTCGATGACCTGTCCGGCTACCCTGCTGACGGCGGCTTTCAGGCTGTCGACGCATCGAGCCACTCGGCCCGAGCAGCCAGCGCGGAGGGCTTTCGGTTCAGCAGTGGTCCAAATCGCCGCTATGTCGCGCGGTTTGGTCGCTTCGGCATCCACGCCGAGGATGCCTATCCTGGAGGAATCAGTGGCGTGTTGGGCGAACCGACCTACGGAAACCTTCTGCTTCGATGGCTGACGAACGACAGCTTTCCGTGGAGACAACGTTCATTCTCGATCATCAGGGATGCGGATAGAGTGATTATCATTCAACCATAGTTCCTCTCTCATTGGACATCACGCTCGCTTTCTCAGAGCATCCATTCTCGTAGTGTAGCTCACACGGGTGAGCGGGTGTTCTCGGTCCTTTATGGCTGTTCGGAGGCATCTCCGAAACGACTCCGACACAGATTTTGTCAGCCAGGGCGCGATGTCGGAAACGCGCTTCCTCTCAGAGCTCCATGCTTTGCTCTTCTCGTCGAGAGTGCTTGGAAGGCCGTGCCTGCACCCAGCAGGAAGGGAGGATACATTCATGCAGAAAAAAAGGACGTCGACCACGGCGTTGATGTTCGTTTCACTCATCGGTCTCGCTCTTTGGAGCGATTCAGCCCACGCCACCGGCTTTGGAGTCTTCAAACGAAGCTTTCGGCGCATCGCCACCTTTCCGGTCTTTGTGAACAACGCGGATATCGCTGATGAGACCGTCGCCGAGATCGTCGACGTCACACCCGATGGCCGCACGTTGGTCTACACCGACAGCGAACTGGAAGCCCTTGGACTGATCGACATTCGCTGGCCTTGGAACCCGCAGCCCCTCGGCACCATCCCGCTCGGCGGCGAACCCACCTCCGTCTCCATCCGCGGTCGTTTTGCCCTGGCCGCTGTGGTCGGACCGAACAATACGTTCACGGAGCCGGAAGGCTTCTTGCAGGTGGTGGATTTAGACTCGCAAAGCATCGTCCGCACGCTCGAGCTCGCCGGTCAGCCTGATTCGGTGAAGGTCAGTCCCGACGGTCGATTCTGCGCGGTCGCCATCGAGAACGAACGAGACGAAGACATCATCGTCGACGGGGTGGAAGGAGGTCTTCCTCAACCTCCCCCCGGGCTCCTCCAGATCATCGACCTGGTCGGACCGCCGGCATCGTGGTCGATTCGGAGTGTCTCGCTCACGGGTCTTGCGGGTTTCGCACCCGAGGATCCCGAGCCGGAGTTCGTCGACATCAACCATCGAAACGAAGCCGTCATTACTCTCCAAGAGAACAACGCGGCGGTGATCGTGAAGCTCCGCACCGGCCGGGTCCGTCGCGCGTTTGGACTTGGTACCGTTGACCTCAATGGCGTCGACGCCACCGAGGATGGCATCATCTCGTTGACCGAGAATCTGACGGACGTTCCGCGGGAGCCTGACGCCGTGGCCTGGATCGACAATCGACGCTTCGCCACCGCCAACGAGGGCGACCTGTTTGGCGGAAGCCGCGGCTTCTCCATCTTCGACCGTTTCGGCAGACTTCTCTTCGACAGCGGAACCAGCCTCGAAGAACTGGCAGTTCGACACGGTCACTATCCAGAAGAGCGCTCGGAGAACAAAGGCACTGAACCAGAGGGGATTGCGTTCGGGAGGTTTGGGCGAAACGACCTTCTGTTCGTCGGCAGCGAGCGCGGAGGATTCGTCGCGGTGTACGATATTCTGGGCTTCGGTCCTCCGAGGTTCCGTCAATTCCTTCCGACCGGACTCGAGCCCGAGGGGGTGCTCCCGATTCCCAGTCGCAACCTCCTGGTCGTTTCAGCAGAAGAAGACGACCCGACCTTTGGAGTTCGAACCACCGTGATGATCTATCGGTTCGGTATTCTTCCGGAAACTTATCCGCAGATCCTGTCCGAAAATGACGGAAACAACAGCCCGATTCCATGGTCCGCGTTGTCGGGCATGACCAGTGTCCCGCACTCGGATGAGCTTTTGGCGGTTTGGGATTCGTTCTATAGCGAGAGCCGCATCTTCTCGATCGATCCGACTCGGTCTCCGGCTCGGGTCACCGATAGCATCGTCATCCAAGGCGGCAGTGGGAACTTCGATCCCGAAGGCATCACCATCGCTCCGGATGGAACGCGCTGGATCGCCAGCGAGGGCAACGCGAGTGGGAGCCGCAGGAATCGACTCCTTCAACTGGACGCCGAGGCGAACGTCGTGGAGGAGGTCTTCTTGCCGGATGAGATCGAGGCTTGCCGCGCCGACTCCACCAATCGGGGTAGCTTGGGCGCGGGCTTCGAAGGCGTGGCCGCCGTGCCTTCGCATACCTGCGACATTGGATATGAACTGTTCGTGGCTCAGCAACGCGGATGGGACTACACCACGCCGGAATGTGAAGATCTCGACGACGACCCCACCGGCGCAAACGCGGGAGAGCCCCCGAACACCCGGATTTGGCGATACTGTCCCACCACCAGCACCTTCGATTTCATCGCGTACGAGCTCGACGACGTTCCGGCTAACGCCTCATGGATCGGACTGTCCGAGGTTTCCTTGCTGCCCGACGGAACCTTCATGCTGATCGAACGCGACAATCGTACCGGAGACTTTGCCGAAGTGAAAAACTTGGTCCGCGTCGATCTCTCGGGAGACGGAGCCGATGGAATCCAGCGCAGCGAGAAGGAACGGTTCGACGTCATCCCAGCGTTGAGCGCGACCAACGGTTGGATCACCGACAAGCCGGAAGGCACCGCGGTGACCTCCGACGGACGCGTCTTCTTGGTCACGGACAATGACGGCGTAGACGGTTGGTCGGGCGAGACGTGGTTCCTACGCCTCGGTCGGCTTTCGCGCGTCTTTCCTTCCTATCGACGCGACTGACGGGAGAGCTCCGCTGGAAGATCATTCCGGCTGGGCCCCGCCATCTCGCCTCACCAGCAGGGGACGCAAGTCTAGCTACCTGAACAAGCCGTGAGTGCGGTCTGACAGCAGGCTTCACGGGACGTTCCCATCAACACCTCACAGCCCGGATTGAGAAGCTCACATTGTGCAATGAGGGCGCCGTCGCCACAACTCGAGCAATCGCACGGTCCGGTGCTGGGTCGGCACACCACGCCGGCGAGCAGCAACAGCGTATCGCACTCATTGTCGCCCACGATCTCTTCACAACTGGCCGACTCGAAGCAGTCCGCGGCGACTTGCGCATCACGCAGGCAAATGTCGGAAGCCGTATCCTCCGAGAAGACACTGGACCGACAGGTTCCTTCGCATTGCTCTTGCGAGACGTCGTCGGCTTCGCCACATGCGATTTCCTTCTCACAGAAAACCGGACAGGCGATGCTGAAGCCGCCACTTTGATCGTCGACCTCTTCCTCACTGCTGTCCGAGCCACAGCCCGAAGCGAAGGCGCAGGCGCCAATGACCGAGGTGAGCAGAAGCAGCTTCATGCACTCAGGATGTAGCACGTCCTCTTCAACCCATCGAACGAAGCCGACGGGTGATCTCTTCTCGACTCAGGTCCTCTAGCTTCCTGGACACGATCCAGAGGTGGCCAAACTTATCCGCGACCCGGCCCTCGCGATAGCCGTAGAACTGATCGCCCACGGGGATCAGGATTCGACCCCCTTCCTGCGCAAAAGCGGCCGCGGTTTCGTCGGGATCCTCCACCATGACGTTGAGGATCACGGGTGACTTCACATCGCGGGCGCTTTGGTTATGGATCCCATCGGCATCAACGAGCGCAAAAACCGCACCTCGAATGGAAAGGGCGGCGTGCACGATTCGTCCTGCCGAATCCGTGAAGCGCTCCAGACATTGAGCGCCTAGGATGCGCTGGTACATCTCGATGGCCTCTGCAGCTCCATCCACCACCAGACGGGGCGTCAAGACCGGTTCCGGGGTCGTCATGAATACGGGGTACCGAATGCGGCCGGACCGGTCCCGTAGAAAAGGTCAGGCCAAGTGATTGGGCGGCGCGCGTCAAGGCGCCTCGAGCCGCGCAGCCAGGTGCCTCGTCCCCGCCAAGAGTTGCCGGCGCAGCCATCGATGACCGAGATCCGAGTCGTCGCGAGGGTGCCAGGCCATGTGAAGGACGTGACGCGGGAGAGAGAACGGGAGCTTCAGCTCCCGGAGACTGGCCTTCAGAATGGTCAAAGCACTCGGTGCCGTGAGGACCAGGTCGCTTTGGGTCACGACGGCGAGCGCCGTCGCGAATTGAGGAACCCGGACTCGAACCCTTCGACGCAGCCCACGCTGCTCCAAGACGTCGTCCACCACGCCCGGACCGCGACCGGTGGGTGAGACCAAGACGTGATCAAGCTTGGCAAAAGCTTCGACCGTGAGCGGCGCCCGACGCCGCAGGATCGGGTGCCTCGGCCGGACGAAACAAGAGAAGCGGTCCACGAACAGTCGACGCTGGATCAGATCGGGCTCCATCCGGGGACCGAGAGCCGATTCTTCGTCACCGAGGAGCGTGGTTTGAACCGCCAAGTCGAGTTCGGCCCGCTCCAAACGGGTCGACAAGCTCCGGTCGAAGGGCGTGATGTCGAGGCTCACGAAGGGCGCCGGTCCCGCGATCCGAGCCAACAGGTCGGGCAGCACCAGGGTGTCGAAAAGGTCCGGAGCCGCGAGCCGAAATGAACGACGACTGTTCGAAGGGTCGAAGCCTCCGGGCTCATTCAAGGTGCGCTCCACGGACCTCAAGACGCTGCGGAGCGTTCCGGCCAGCACTTCTGCTCGAGGCGTCAAGAGCAGCTCTCCACGTCCACGAACCAGAAGCGGATCCTCGAACACCTCGCGCAGGCGCTTGAGCGCATGGCTCGTGGCCGATTGGGTGATTCCGAGTCGTGCGCCAGCCCGGGTCACGCTTCGCTCCTCGAGAAGCGCCTGCAGCGACACCAGGAGGTTGAGATCGACCTGCCGAAGGCGTTCCACCAGCCCATGCACATCATTCATGTCTGTATAAAAAGCATTTGTTGGATCCATGTCATGGCAAGAGCGAAGGTGTCCCCATGACGAACCATCAATTGACCTATCCCACTCTGTCCTTGTTCGGTGGAAGCCGCGGGATCGGCCAGGCGTTCCTTCATCAGGCGGTTCAGGGCGGTCACGCCGTCCGCGTGCTGGTTCGAGACCCAAGTCGCTTGCAAGCGAGTCTCGAGAGCATGACCCAAGCGGCGCGGAGTCGTGTTCAGCTGGTGGCAGGCGACGTCCTCGACCCGAGCGCCGTTCGAGAGACCATGCGGGGCTCACACGCCGCGGTCTGTGCGCTGGGCGCCCCGGCAAGAGACCGTTCGAGGATACGAAGCCGAGGAACCACGCGCATCCTCGAGGCCATGGAGGAGGCGGGTCTCGACCGACTGGTCGCGGTCACCGTCTTCGGAGCCGGCGAATCGCGAACGCAACTTCCGTTCTGGATCCGGTATCTTCTCTTCCCACTCTTCCTGAGAGAGGCGATCGCCGATCACGAGGAACAGGAAGCGATCTTGAAGCGCAGCACGTGCCGCTGGACGGCGGTCCGCCCGCCCAACCTGACCGACGGTCCCGCTACCGGCGACTACGCCCGCGGCTTCAGCGAATCCTCCAACCTGACCATGACCATTTCCAGGGCGGACGTGGCAGCATTCATGCTGCATGTGTTGGAGAAAGATGCCTTCATCCGTGCCGCCCCCGGCATCAGCTACCGAAAAGCCCGACGACGTGACCATCCCGTACCGCAGTCGTCACGGTCTTGACCCCCGAGCCTCTCCCTTGGTGGCTTGACGGAGGGGGAGCGGTTTGCGACCGGCCCACCATGCGGATGGATGCCCCTTCAGAAGACGTGCCGGACCGGCTGGCGAGGCTCGGTCCGTTCCACGACATGCTCATCTTGGCGCTGGCCACGTGGATGACCGCTTGCGCGACCCCCGAAGCCACGACGATGACCCGTCCCTCTTCTCCTCTCATGGCTTCCGGGGGCCCTCCGGGAGCGATTCGACATGTCTTTCTGGTCAGCGTCGATGGACTCCTCCCTGAAGCCTACACCGCACCGGACAAACACGGCCTTCGGGTTCCTCATCTCCGACGCATGCGGGCCGACGGCTGGTGGGCCCCCGGCCTTCAGGTCGTGTTCCCCTCCGTCACCTATCCGAATCACACATCGATGGTGACCGGCGTGCACCCTGCAAGACACGGCATCCACGGCAACCGGGCATTCGACCCCCTTCGAATGAACCAAGGCGGATGGAACTGGTACGCCGAAGACATCCAGGTTCGTACAATCTGGGGCCAGGCACACCAAGCTGGCTACCGCACCGCCATGATGAGTTGGCCAGTCACCGTCGGAGCCGAAGCGACCCTCCGCGTGCCGGAGTTTTGGCGAGCGGGGACCCCTGACGATGCGAAGCTGGTCCGTGCCCTTTCTGCGCCCGAAGACCTTTTCGAAGGTCTCCTCCGCCGGTTTCCGGATGTGGAAGACCGGTTGACCCCACCGAACTACAGCGACGCCGGAGGGACTGACGTCATCGTATACGCCATCGAACAATACAAGCCTCACCTGCTTCTTCATCACATCGTGAACGTGGATCACGAACAACATGGTCACGGCCCCTGGAGTTCGGAAGCCAAGCAGGCGGTGGAAGAGTCCGACCGGTTGTTGGGCCGGATCATCGAGGCCGCTCAGCGGGCGGGAATCTGGGACCAGACGGTGATGGTCGTGGCGTCCGACCATGGCTTTCTTCGAATCCACAGCACCATCCGGCCCAACGTGCTTCTTCGACGAGAAGGTCTGATCACGGTGAACGAAGATGGACGAGTGAAAGAATGGCAGGCATCTGCGCTTTCGAACGGAGGCAGCGCGTACGTCTACCTTCACCCCGATGCGCCGCCCGACGCGGCCCGCCGCGCTCGCAACGTCTTCGCCGAACGCCCAGGAATTCGCCGCGTCCTGGATGAAGACGCCATTCACGAGCTGGACGGAGACCCAGGGGCTCTCCTGGCGCTGGACGCGGAGGAAGGCTTCGCCTTCGCCGACGACCTCGACGGACCGCCGATGGGCCCCACATCGGAGCGGTATGTGGCCACCCACGGATACGATCCCCGCCGACCTGGAATGAAGGCGTCTCTCCTCGCCTTCGGACCACCGATCCGTACCCGTCGGCTCGACGGGGCCACACTCGTCGACATCGCTCCCACCATCGCGGAATGGCTCGGTCTCGACCTCGGTGAGACCGACGGACAAAGCCTCGCTCCCTAGATGCGAGGAGGTCACGGAACGGTCCGGCTCAGCGAAGCCATCGAAAGGCTCGGTCCAGTTCTTCGGTACCTCGTTCGGCGTACCACCGACCATGAGCGAGGATGACTCGCTCCGGGTTCCAGGCCCGCATCCGCTCGAAGCAGGCTCGAGCCATCGACCGTCTCCCGAGAACGGTGGTCCGCAGCTCGAGTGGGGTCGTTCCGTCCGGGTCCGTCACGCCAGCCAAGCGGAGCAGCTTCCACAGCCAGCGGCCTTCGACCTTGTCCCTTTCGAAATTCACGATCAGATCCGTCAGGAGGAGGGTTCTCGATGGCCGGTGGAAGAAGACCACTTCTTCCAGGACTCGACTTCCTCGAAACATCAGCTGGTCGATAGTCCCCGACCACTCCGTGGGCGGTTCATCCTGGAGCGTCCGGTCGAAGCTGACTTCGACGCCCTGACTGCGGGCGCGCCTCTCGACACCGGGCGAAGACCAGGCCAGCGCATCAGGCCATGCCTCCTTCCAAACCGGGATGCCGGCATAGTGGAGGGCGTTGGGACTCACGAGGTGTTCCAATGGACCGAGCGCATCAATCGCTCGTTTCAAAGGCTCTGGAAGCATCGGCGTCGGGCTGTGCACCCACAGCCCACCACTTGGAAGCTGAACCACAACCGCTCTCGTAGAAAAGGGCAGGCTGCCCCAAAGAAACGCCATCCGAATCACGGGGCCATCAATGATCCAGAGGCGGTCCACCACTGGCTTCAAGGTATTGATCGGATGATAGACCTTCACGTCAGGATCTCACCCGGCATCCGAGACGAAAGACAGTGCCAAAAGACGAGAATCCCGAACGCATGTTGTAACTCAGCCCCGACCTGGCGCATCCTCGAGGAATGACGCTCAAGCTGACGGTGTTTTACGGCTCGGTGCGAACAAAGCGCGCGGGCATTCGCGCGGCCCGTTTCATCACGGAGTACGCGAAGTCACGCGGCCATGACGCAAACCTGGTCGACCCAATCGAAGTTCAGCTGCCGCTGCTGGACAAGATGTACAAAGAATACGACCCGGGGGAGGCACCGCCGGCACTGGAGAAACTCGCGGAGCAGGTCGCGTCGTCGGACGGCTACATCGTGGTGACCGGCGAGTACAACCACAGTCCGCCGCCCGGTCTCTTGAACCTCCTGGACCATTTCCTCGAGCAGTACTTCTTCAAGCCGTCGGGTATCGTCAGCTATTCGGCCGGGTCATTCGGAGGGGTCCGGGCATCCATCGCATTGCGCTCGTTGTTGGCGGAACTCGGCATGTCCAGCATCCCGTCGGTGCTTCCGGTCCCGAGGGTTCAGGACGCCTTCACCGAGGAGGGCCAGCCGGTGGACGCCGCATGGAACCGACGAGCGGACCGTTTCATGTCGGAATTCGAATGGTATTGTCGAGCCCTCAAGGAAGCTCGGGAAAAAGACGAGCCGCCCGGCTCGAACTAGAAGCGAAGGGTCGGGCCTGCCGCGAAGGTCAACTCCTGCTGAAGTCCTTCCTCGGAAAGCAACGCATAATCGACCTCGACGTCGAAACCCCAGAGATCTCCGAGCCAGAGGTAAAATCCAGCCACGGCGACGCCTCCCGCGAAGGCTCGGGTTCCGTCCTCAAAGACGATGGAGACCGTCGGCCCGAGGGCGATGTATGGACAGAACGGCCCGAAGTGGAACGGCTTCTTG
Source organism: Myxococcota bacterium (assembly GCA_050331295.1). GTDB lineage: Bacteria > Myxococcota > Kuafuiibacteriia > Kuafuiibacteriales > Kuafuiibacteriaceae > Kuafuiihalomonas. The sequence continues at coordinate 581,308 of JBHJGZ010000006.1, forward strand.
AACAACACGTCGACCGGCAGGAGGGTCTCCGATTCGATGGCTACCACCGAGACGCTGAGCTCCACCTCGAGCCAGCCCGGGACCACGCTCCGTTCTACGAACAAGCCCGCACCGCCCCCGGAAGCCCCATCGCCCTCCTCCGGAAACACGTTGAGCTGGACCGCTTTTGCGCCAAGCAGCCAGGTGGACGCCTCGCTGTGGGGGCTGGAGTGCAGGCTCTTGTTCACGCCGGCCCGTTCGTCTGACTCTTCCCGATCACCGGACTCGGCCCAGGACACGGTCGTCATCGATGCGAGCACGACGACAACCGCCGGGATCGTTCGCTTGCAGTCCTTGGTGGACCCCGTGCACCCGAAGCACGACGCCAGTCTCATGCGCATGCGGATGTAGATGCCCCGAAGGTGCTGATCGTTACCACAAATGCTGGTCGGCTTCCCCCGTTCGCACTGCCCCTCCACAATCCCGTTCTTTAGGATGGTCGCGTCGCGTACGCGGCGAGAAAGGTGTGGACGGCCCCGTCCACCACGCGGCGCTTTTCCCGATCCGAAGGTCGGTCCAAGATGCCGAACAGGACGCGATGAAACACCGAAGCTCGACAGAGCTCCAAGAACTGGTGTGCAGCGAGATCGACATCGTGGATGTCCAGCTCACCACGGTCCGCCCTTACCGCGAGGAACTGTGACAGTCGTCGGATGCCCACGTCGGGACCCGAATCCCAAAATGCACGACCGATCCGGGGAATTCGCGTCGCTTCGGCGACCGAAATCCGAAACAAGCCCATGACCGGCGGAGACAGAACGAAGTCGAGATAGTCCTGTGCGATACCCTGGAGGGCTTCGCTCAAAGGGATGGCTCGGCTGTCCACCGTGAAAATTCGCTCGGCCTGTTGCTGACATTCTCGGTCCACGACCGCCGCAAAGAGGGATCGTTTGTCTGCGAAATAATTGTAGAGCGTAGCCTTGGAGACACCCGCCCGGCGCGCGATCTCATCGACGCTCGCTCCTTCGAACCCCAGGTCCAGAAAGGAGGATCGGGCGCCCTCCAGGATCTGGTGAGCCTTGCGAGACTCTAGGTTGGGAACCCTTAGGGCATGATTGTGGCTCTTCTTTGACATGTCCTGCGTCCAGGCCTAGCCCAGTCTCTATGACTGAACCGTTCAGTTCACAAGATTTTTTGCAGGATATGTCGGCTAAGTTGTTACCAACGGAATGTTTTCAGCGCTTAAGGCTCACCCTCGGCGTGCGTCTCAGTCTGTTCGGTTTGGTTTTCTCGGCGGGCCCGATTCTGGGTGGCTGCGCAAGCGATGCGAAACCCAGCGAACCTTCACCTCGACCCGCCATCGTCGCCGCCGCCGTTCAGACATCCGCCGAGGAGGTTCGACGTCTGGCCGGCGTCGTCCAGGCGGCCGACCGCGTCCCTCTCAGTTTCGAGGTTCGGGGTGAAGTGGCAAGCGTCCAGGTGGACATCGGGGATGCGTTCGAACGGGGCGATGTGCTCGCCCAGATCGAGCCCCGAACCCATCGCCTCCGTCTCGAGCAGCAGCGAGCTGATCTCGTTCGAGCTGAAGCGGCGGCACGAGAGGCCCGAACGAACCTTAGACGGATGACGGCTCTTCTTCGGCGAGACGTGATCGCAGAGTCGGAATACGACAGCGCCAAAGCCCGAGCAGACACCACTCGCGGCCAGGTTGAACTCGTTCAGGCCTCGGTCGGATTGGCCGAGGAAGATCTGCAGGATACGTCCCTCCGTGCTCCCTTCGATGGCGAGGTTGCCGTGCGATCGGTCGAACCATCACAGTTCGTCGAGCCCGGTCGGGTCGTCTTCGAGGTGGTCTCCGCCGAGGCGGGACTGGAGGTCAAAGTCTCAGTGCCGGAAACTTTGGTCGACCGGCTCGAGATCGGTACGCTTCACGACGTTCACTTTCCGACCCAACGCGGCTTGGACACCGAAGCCATCCTGACCAACATCGCCGCCGATGCGTCGACGACCAATGCCTTCCCGGCGACACTGCTGATCGAAAACGCACCGACCGGCCTGCGGCCCGGACTCACCGCCGAGGTCGACCTCCGCATCCGGGCGTCTTCCCATGGCACGACCTCGACGCCCCTCACGGCCGTTCAGATACCGGTTTCGGCACTGCGAGCATCCTCGAACCGAGACACGACCGTGTTCGTCGTCGACGAGGACAACCGCGTGCATGCTCGAACGGTCTCGGTAGACAATCTGAGTGGCGCATTTGCGACCATTTCCAGCGGGCTCGATCCCGGAGAACATGTGGTCACCAAAGGAGTCACCTTCTTGAAGGATGGCCAGACCATCAGCCGACTCGATTCCGGCGTCGCCCGCTACTTGAAGTGAACCCATGAACCTGACTGAACTCGCTCACAAGAATCGGCCGCTGGTAGGTATGGTGGCTCTGGCCCTGATGTTTTTTGGGCTGGTCAGCTACTTTGCGCTGCCAGCACGGGAAGATCCGAAGATCACGATCCGGGAGGCGGTGATCACCACCGACTATCCTGGCCTTTCGGCGGAAAGGATCGAGCTCCTGGTCACGAAGACCATCGAGGAAGCCGTTCGCGAAGTTTCAGAGGTCGAGGAGATTCGATCCGTCTCCATGCCGGGTCGCTCGATCATTCACGTCGAAGTCTTCGACCGATACTTCGACCTCGAACAGATCTGGGACGACGTTCGGAAGAGAGTCGAGCGGATCACCCAAGAACTCCCCGAAGGAACTTCGAAACCCATCGTCAACGACGATTTCGGCGATGTGGCGGTACTGACAGCAGCCCTCCGCGCACCAGATTTCACCATGGGTCAGATGTTCGACATGGGAAAGCATCTCCGGGACCGGCTTCACGGCGTCGAGGGCACCAAACGCGTGGAGCTTCTGGGCGTCCAAGAGGAACGCATCTTCATCGAACTCGAGAACGCCCGCATGGACGAGTTGGGGATCTCGAATCAGTTGCTCGCGGAAACCTTGCGGCAACAGAACGTGATCCGGCCGGGTGGACGGGTCGACAGCGGAACCCGAAGTTTCATCATCCAGCCTACCGGCAATTTCAGGAGCGTTGACGACATCGAGGAAACCTTGATCCGTTCACCCGCAACAGGACAGCTCATCCCGCTGGCAGACATTGCGGAAGTATCGCGAAGCCTGATCGATCCGCCGGACCGCAAGGTCTATTTCAACGGAGACCGCGCCATCCTCTTGTCGGTGGCGATGCTCGACGGCTTTTCGGTGCTCGATTTCGGTCACAGGGTTCGGGCTCGGCTTACCGAGCTCGAACAGACGCTTCCCATCGGGTACAGCGTCGATGTTCTGACCTTTCAGCCCGAGCAGGTTGGCAAAGCGGTCTTCGGCGTCACCTGGAGTGTCCTCCAAACGCTCGTCATCGTTCTGGCCGTGGTCATTCTCTTCCTCGGCGTCCGAGTGGGTCTCATCGTCGGCTCGATCGTCCCCGGGGTGATGTTGACGACGTTAGCCCTCATGAACTTCTTCGACATGACCCTCCAGCGGATGAGCCTCGCTACGCTGGTCATCGCCCTCGGCCTTCTCGTGGATAATGGGATTGTGATCGCCGAAGACTTTCGACGTCGTCTGGAAGACGGCCTGGATCGCGACCAGGCTCTGCGAACCACCGGTAAAGAGCTTGCCGTCCCGCTCTTGACGTCCACGCTCACCACCATCCTGGTCTTTCTTCCCCTGATGTTGGCGCAACACGTCTCGGGAGAATATACTCGATCGATCTCGCTCGTTATCTTGATCAGCCTACTTTCTTCCTGGGTGTTCGCGATGACGCTGACCCCACTTCTCTGTCACCGTTTCATCAAGGGAGGAAATGGCTCCAACCGGACGGGTACGAAGCGTCGCGATCTGACCCAAAGAATCTTCGATGCCATGACGGGCCCATACGAACGAATCCTCCGAGTATTCCTGAAACGTCGCTGGCTGTTTCTCGGCGCGATGGTCGGCCTACTCGCAGTTTCATTGGCCGGCATGTCCATGGTGCCGAAACGATTCTTCCCAGATTCCGACCGCACGCAGCTCCTGGCATACATCGACCTTCCCGCGGGGGTATCCAGTCGAACGACGGATGCTGCGATGGAGCGGGTGATGAAAAGGATGGATGGAGAGGAAGTGCTCTCCCACATCCGAAACTACGCTACGTACGTCGGCTTCGGGGGGCCACGCTTCGTTCTCTCGCTGACGCCCGTCGATCCTGCACCAAATCAAGCGGTGATGCTGTTCGATGTGGACGGCGCGACTCATATGCCGGAGAGCCGGCGGGGACTGCAAAGGATGTTCGACGCCCACTTCCCGGGGATGCGAGTGCAGGTCGTACCGATGTTCCTCGGACCAAGTGACTCCACAAAGATCGAGATTCAAGTACAGGGTCCGGATGCCACAACCCTATATCAAACCGGTGCGAAGCTCGAGTCTCTCCTGGCCGAGGTCCCGGGGGCATGGGGGATCAAAAATGATTGGCAGAACCGGACGACCACCGTCGTCGTGGATGTCGATCAGGCTCGTGCACGTCGTGCAGACGTCACCTCGGCCGATGTCGCTCGGTCCATGGAGACGTTCTTCTCTGGTAGGCAGGCGACGGAGTTTCGAGAAGATGACGATGTGTTCCCGGTTGTCCTGCGCGCCACTTCATCCGAACGGCACGACCTCGATCGTCTTCGGACCCTGGTCATCCAGTCGGCGGGAAGCGACGCTTCGGTCCCGCTGGAGCAGGTGGCTGAAGTTCGTATTCAGAACGACTTTGGTCGCGTCCACCGAGAGGGTCTCAACCGCACCCTCACCGTAGAGGGACGCAATCGAATGATGACGGCCGAAGACATGGTACCCATCATCGAGCCCGAGCTGTCGAGGATTTCCGAGTCGTTACCTCCCGGGCATCAGATCGAGTTCGATGGTGTGGTCGAACAGTCTGTAGAGTCACAGTCTGCACTGATGGCCAACGTTCCCCTTTGCATCGGACTCATCGCCATTTTGTTGGTCGGCCAGTTCAATTCTTTTCGTCGGCCCATCATCATCTTCTCGACGATCCCGCTCCTCCTGGTGGGTGCAGTGACGGGCCTCCTTGCCCTCAACGCGACCTTCGGCTTCATGGAGATCCTAGGCCTGTATTCACTGGCGGGAATCGTCATCAACAACGCCATCGTGTTGATTGACCGGATCGACATCGAACGCCACGAAGGCGGGCAAGACGATTTCGAAGCCGTCGTGAGCGCTTGTGTTCGCCGACTCCGACCCATTGTCATGACCACCGTCACCACCATCCTGGGCCTGCTTCCCCTCATCATCGCCCAGGACGCACTCTTCTATGGGATGGCAAGCGTGATCGCGTTTGGCTTGTTGGTGGGCACGGTGCTCACCCTGGGTGTGGTTCCGGTCCTGTTCAGCTTGCTCTTTCGCATCCCAGAACCGGCACAGACCGTTCCACAAGGCTAGATTTCGTCGCGTCGTTCCGATCTAGCCGCGGATCGTTCGACTCCAGCCACTCACGCCGCTCCCCGCTTCTTTCGGGCGATGTACCGGTCGATCTGCTCTCCCAGAATCGACAGCGGGACATCCCCATTTTCCAGAACGGCGTTGTGAAACTCCCGAATGTCGAACGCATCCCCCAACTCCCGCTGCGCCTTGGCCCGCTGGTCGAGGATGAAGTCCATGCCAACCTTGTAGGCGCAAGCTTGGCCCGGAAGGACGATGTATCTCTCGATCTCCGCGACGACGTCGGAGTCGGCGGACGCGGTGTTGGCTTTCATGTATTCGATGGCTTCTTCGCGCGTCCACTTGAAGCGATGAATGCCGGTATCGACCACCAGGCGCACCGCTCGAAAGAGCTCGGCCTGCAGACGTCCGAGATTGTCGAGGGGATCTTGGTGCAGCCCCATCTCGAACGCGAGACGCTCCGCGTACAGGGCCCACCCTTCGGCAAAAGCGGTGAACGGAACGATCCTTCGAAAGGTGGGCACGCCCTCCAGCTCGGATGCGATGGAGACCTGCAGATGATGCCCGGGTACCGCTTCGTGGTACGCGAGGGTACGCATCGTGTATCGGGGCGTCGCCTTCATGTCGTGAAGGTTCGCATAGAAGGTGCCCGGTTTCGTTCCGTCGAGTGAAGGTCCTTCGTAATAGGCACCGGCCGAGCTCTTTTCCCGAAACTCTGGGATTCGCTTCACCTCGACCTCCGCCTGGTGGCGCCGGTCGAACCAGTCGTCGAGCTGGCTTTCCACCTCGTCGATGATCTGTCGATACCGTTTCAGAATCTGCTCTCGCCCCTCCGGCGTGTCCGGATAGTATTGGTCTTCACGCTCCAAGAACGATTCCATGGCGGAAGCAAAGCCTTCGCCGACATCGAACCCTTGTCCTTCGAGGATGGAAAGCATCTCTTTCTGGATCCGTGCGACCTCCTGCAGGCCCCGTTCGTGGATGGCAGCGGCTGAGAGTCGCGTGGTCGTTTGCTGCCACAGAACGAGGTCATAGAACTTCTCTCCGTTTGGAAACTTCCACACGCCGGCATCACTGTTCGTTCGAGAGCGAAATTCCAGCAAGAACTGCTCGAGCTTGCGATAGGTCTCATAGACCGACCCTTCGATCGCGGCCGCGACCCGGAATTTCAGCTCATCATCCTCGATCCCCGCCTTCTCCAGCTTCTCGACGAATGACGTATATAGAATGTTCTTCTGGGCCGACGGCTCGAGAAATTCACGGACGTTTCCGATCACCTTGTCCACCACGAACGTCGGCGGCGTGATCCCTTTTTCGGCTCGGGCGACCATCCCATCCATGAGCTGCTGCATCGCGCCGGAAACCTTTTTGAGCCGGGCGATGTAGTCTTCTGCATGGGCCCGATTTTCAATGAAGTGCTGTGACGCCATGAAGCTCGGCCAGTAATTTTGAAATCCGAAGAATTGGTCGATCTCGTAGTTGTGCTGGTAGAACTCCGCGAGGGCGAGCTGCGGTTCGAGAAAGGCGGCCAGCACTCTCTTGGACAACAACTGCTCCTCCGATAGGTCATCGTCATCGTAAGACATCAGCATCGCGTAGGAGGCTTCGGTCATCTCGAGCTGTTTCAGGGCCTGCTCTTCGGACCGGTCGGCCAAGTCGTCGTGGTAAAAGTCGAGACCCAGCGGCTTCAGGACCCGGGTGGAGGTCAGAAGCTCCGGATTCTCGAGTGCGTATTCGATGAAGACCCGTTCGAAGAAGTGATTGATGAAGAACGGTTTGAACCACAGCAGGTTCACCACGAAGACGCCGGCTGCAAAGAATACGAGGGTGAAGAGAACTCCTCCCGCGACCATGGCTCGCTTCATGCGGTCGACAGTGGCGTTCGGTTCCCGTCGGTGGGAAGTGTAATCTGACCGCTTTACGCGTTTTGTTCGCCGCCCTAGCCTCCGATCTTGAACTCGGGGCGCCCGCCGGGCTGCGTCGTCGCGTATCCGATGAGCACGGCTTGCCCCTCCGTGAGGTCCTCGTTGGCCAGGGGCGTGACTTGGGACCAAACACCGTCGGAAAGACCGACATTCACTCGAATCTCCTGCACCGAACCGTTCGAGGCGATCACGAAGACTCGGCTGCGGGGGGACGCTTCTCCGGCGCCAACCGGCTGAAAACGAAGGGCTGCGTCGGGAACCGCCAACGCATCCTGCGCCTCCCCCACCTCGAAACGGACCGCTGCGCTCATGCCGGGAAGAAGGTCTCCCTCGGGATTGGGCACCGTCAGATGCACAGGATAGGTGGCCACACCCTGTCCGGTTTCGGCCACCACACCGATGTCTTCCACCCGAGCTTCGAACCGCCGCCCCGGATATGCCTGGACATCGAAGTGCGCCTTCTGGCCCGTGTTCAACTGGCCGATGTCCGCCTCGCCCACCGCAGCTTCGAGGGTCAGGGTCTCGAGCGGCGCAGAGACTCGAAACAGTTCAGGACCCGCAGGACCAACGGCCATCCCCGGCGCCTTGGGTACCGTGAGCACCACGCCGGCGCGCGGGGCCCGAATGTCGGCTTGCTCGAAGGCTAGCTGCGCGGCCGCGGACGCCTTCTGGGCTTCGATCAGCTGGGCGCGCGCAACGTCCTCGCCGGCTCGGGCTTGAGCATACCGACTCGACGCCGCTTCGAGTTCTGCCTGACTCATCTGCCCTCGGTTTGCCAAGGCCTCGGCTCGGGTCGCCGCGGCCCGGGCCTCTTTCAGGGCCGCCCGAGCTTCGGACAAGCTGCCTCGAGCCGCCGACACCGTGGCTTCTGCCCGGCGCATTTCGAGTTCCAGACTCGACGACTCGAGCCGGGCCAACAAGGCTCCGCGCTCCACCTTCATCCTAGGCTGCGCAAGGATGGCCTCGATGCGGCCCGAAACCGCAGCCGACACGATGACCAAACCCTTGGGCTCGAGGCGTCCGGTCGCCTCCACTTGTTGGAGGATCGAGCGGCGCTCCACCTTCGCCGTTCGAAAGACCGAAGTCGCAGTTTGAATGTCGCTGCTGCACGCTTGGTGAAAGCCGGCGAAGGCCAAGAGGCCCGTTCCGACCGCGAGACCCCCGCGGCCCACACGACGATGCTTCACGACCGCGCGCCTCTCACTGCGCCTCCATAAGAGGAAGGACCAACGCACTGAACATCTGCCGGTCGGCATGCGCTCGCACGTAATCGGGGTCGATTCCACGGACCAGGTCTTTCGTTCGAACGGACTGATACCAATGCACGACGGTGGTCTCGTCGGTCAGGATCTCTTTCAGGTACACACCGTTCAGGCGAAACCAGTGTTGCGAGACTTCGGGACCGATGGGATAGAAGACGGGAGGAGGGTGTATCACCCAACCTTCCCGGCTCGCCGACTCCTCATGGCTGGACAGTTGTTGCTGGAGCAAGTGGGTGCCCAGCGCATAGGACATCCTTCGTCTCGGTTCCGGAACCTCGGCCATGGCCGAGAGCAGGCGGAGAATGAACGGATGCTGCGCCTCCGCTCCGAGCACGGCATTGTTGACGGCGGTGGGATACCAAGCCTCGAACCTCCGAAACGACCGCCAGCCACCGGATTGCCGTCGACACACTTCTCGAAGGCCCATCAAGGCCCACCGCTTGAGAATCTGATGAGCACGGCGGTCCGTCAATTCACGCACCGGCAGCACCACCCTCTCCTCGCCACAAAAGCCCGATGCGCGTCGGAGCGCGTCGAGGGACCGGACCGTGATGGTGTCGGTGTCGAGGTAGACGCCCCCCTCCCGGGCCAAGATGGCCGCTCGGACCATGTTTGCGCGAGCATTGGGCTTTTCAAGCGAATCGTAGATCTGGATGAGCGCATCCCTCCTCGCCCCGGCCACCTCAAAGAGCTCTCGGGGCCGAAGTTGCCGGGCCTCGAATTTCGACAGGCCCAAGAGCTCGTCGAAGGGCGCTTGTCCCCCGAGATCCGAATCGTGATGGAGAACCACTCGGTCGAAGCCTCCGCGGACGACCGCCGACCGGATCGCCCAAGCGTTCACCCAAGGAAAACGCGGTCCAAACCAGATGAAGTGGGCGAACGGGGGGATCATCGGCTCGTCGGTCTCGATGTATCGGCCCGTCGCATGCCTCGCACCGGAACCGCTGTGCGGTGCGTTACACCATGAGCTCGGCCAGTCCAAATTCGAGGCCACCAAGACCACGACCCGACGCCGGATGAGCGCACACCATGAACATCGTCACGTCTCACGTCCGCGCCGCCCCGAGTTCCCTGGTACCGATCACTGCGTTCCGACCGTTCCCCGCGGAATCGGAACATCGTTCCCGACCCCGAGCACGCCTCTCGGTCATGAAACGAACCGTCCTCTACCTGATCTTTCTTCTCCTGTGCTGCGGAACGACCGACCCAGAGCCCATCCCTCGAGGACAGGTCGCAAGGAGGGAGACACTCGTGTCGATGGGTGTCACGCTCGACGACGCGGAGCGTCGCATCTCCGATCGCGAACTCGACCGCATTCTCCATATCGTGCACCGATTCGACGAGGTTGGACTCATTCGTCCATTCCTCGAACGAATCGAGATTCGGCGCGGCAATCCTTCGTTCGAATTCGGCACCCGACCGATGGCCCTGCTCGGTCAGCGCACCGTGGTCTTCTTCACCTGGGAGCATGCGACCGCTCCCGAGGCCGGTGCGCTGTACAGCAGCCTGGATCACCTCGTCTCCTATTTCACCCACGAACTCGGGCACCTGATCGGAGCCTCTCTCCCGCGAGAAGCGAGGATGCGATTCGAAGAGCTGCACGCCCGGTCGGAGCCGGGCTTCATTCGCTCTCGGACGCCGGACCACGCAGACCCGACCCGAGGCATCGGCGATTTTCCCACGGCGTACGCCAACACCAACGTCGAAGAGGACCTCGCGGAATGCGTGAGCTTCGCGATCCTGGGTCCACACCCCTGGAACTGGCGCCAAAACATCGGGATGGCGTTCGACCGTCATCCGATCCTCGCCGAGAAACTCGATATCGTGATGCGCTTCATCGCGGCCCACCGCGGCGGGTCGTTGCCCGTCATGATGACCGGCTCCGATTCGGAGCGCGCTACAGAGCCGAGCGGACTGCCCTACGAACTACAACCGGCCTTCGTGAGCGGACCCGAGCCATGGTCCGTCCCAGCCGACTTCGCGGGCATTTCGAGCCAGGAGACGTTCGATGCGCTTTGCGACGCCGACGGATGTCGTCTGGAGCGGCCGTTCGGAACGGATCAGCACATGGCGGGAACATGCGTGGGCTCGCTTTGTCCCGACCCACTTCACGACATCATGCTCGAGGCCAACCTGGATTTCGGTACCTAAACCTTGGTCTCCTTCGTCACTCCGGTTGGTATACACAATAGACGCCCGTCTTCACCGAGCGCTGAAAGTGTCGACCGATGAGCGGAGACACCTCTTCGATCCGGCGGATCGCATCTCGAATTCGCCGCTGCACGTTGACCCGAGAACGCTCTGCCGGATCGGCGGCACGTCGGGTCCGGCCCCCGAGACCCACGGCTCGGGAGAGCTCTCGCTGGAGCAATTCGAGTTCACCGCGGGCCCGCTCTGCTCTTCCCAGGTCGGACCATGTTTCCGCTTCGTCGAGCTCCGCCTGCAGAGAGGCAATCCGTGCTCGATAAGCCGAGCGCGCCGCTTCATCGAGGTGCTCTCCCGCGTCGCCGAGATCCCGGGCCGCCGGTGCCCCTCCGCTGTCGAGATCCAGCGCGTGAATCGCTTGGCCAGGCTGCTCCACCAGGCGCGCCAGGAGACGGAGCCCTTTTCGGTCGGAGACCCGGGCCGTGAGCCCCACTGCCTCCACGATCCACGCGTCACCTTGCTGGGCGAGCCGAGCCGGCCCCTGAGGGGCACGAGCGGCTCCGGGATCCCCGGGTTCCGGCGCCATCCCCAGTTCACGGGCCAGCTCGGCCGACGATGCGAGGAGCTCTTGCGCCCTCGGGTCGCCGCGACGCCGACACGCACGCCCGAAATCCCGGGCCGTCCGAACCCAGAATGGCCGGGCACCGGTGGCGTGACACACGTCCAACGCCGACTGGAAGTGGGCTTGCGCCGCTTCCCATCGACCCAGTTGGTCGGCCAACAGTCCGGCGCAACGCGCCATCGGCCCGTCCGATGCCATCGCCATGAGCCCACCGCTGCTGAAGGTTCGCTGACGATGCCACAGCGCATCGTAGAGAACATGGGATTGCGGATGCTGAACGGCCACCGCCACATCGGTCATGGCGGACAGGAATGAGCTGTCTTTGTACCGAAGCGTGTACTCCATCCAGCGCGGTCGAACCGCGTGGAGCGGTCGACCCAAACGCCACTCGGTGGAGGCCGAAAGAATCTCGATCAGGCGCTGGGCAAGGGTCCCGCGGCACGCAGCGCGCGCGGCAGATAGCGCCTCCAGCGCCGCTTCATCCTGACCTGCGGTCCGGAGGTGGTAGACGGTCTGGAACAGGACGGTCATGACGGCGTTGGGGTCTTCGGCCTGCTCGGCCAATCGCTTGGTCTGCTCGGCATGCTCAGCCGCGTCGGAAAACCGACCTTCAAAGATGGCCCGCATCGCGCGCAGACCCATGACCGACCACGTGTAGTGCGGATGCATCAGGAGCGCCGCATGCTCTCCTGCGGCCGCGAGGGAGCGGTCCAGGGCGCCCATGTCTCCCATCTCCAGAAAGTCGCAACACAGCCGCAGATGGCCCCGAAGTGCATGAACCGGCTCGCGAAGAAGCCCAGCCAGCCGGACGTGGTCTTCGTTGAGCGTCCGCCGCTCAGCCGGTTCTCCGAGGTCCATGATGGCCGAAATGCCCGCTCCCAACGTGGCCAAGAGCGCTTCCTGGTCGCCGCTCGACCGCGCGAGGGCGATGGCCTCTCTGGCCATTCGGATCGGCTCCTCCGGATCTTGGGCCGGCTGAAGGGCCGAGGCATATCGAGAGAGCACCCGCGCGCGAAGCGCCGACTGCTCCGGATTCAGTCGTTGGAGCGCCTCGTCCAGAAGCTGGACGAGCTGCAGGTCGACTTCCGCATAGACGTAAACCGCACCATACTCCAGAGCGGCCTGCGCCAGCAGGTCCCATCGGCCCAAGCGTCGCGCAAGCTCAACTGCAGTCAGGCACGTTCGTCGACCGGCCTCCACCGCTCCGTCCATCATTCGGCATCTGGCCAGCTTCAACAGCGCGTCACATCGGACGTCCGGCCCCGCCGAAGCCCCCTCCAGCGCCGAGAGGGCTTGGACCTGAAAGCGAATCGCATCGGTGAATGCGTACTGTCGAAGCGCGGCGTCCGCGGCTCGCTCCGCCGCCCTCGCGGCCGCCATCCCGTGCTCCGGACCCGCGGCCATGTAGTGATGGGCGAGATCGGCCCAACCCGCGTCCGAAGTCGCCTCCAGCGAGCGCGCGACCGCGAGGTGGAGCGCTTGCTGCGCCTCGACCGAAAGTCCGTCGCAGAGGACATCCCGCATGAGGATATGATGAAAGCGATAGAGCTCGGGCCGTCTTTCCATCAGCACATGGTGGTCCACGGCCTCCTTCAAGAGACCCGACGCCTCGGGAAGCGAAATCGAGGCCAGGCCCGCAACTTGCTTTGCCGTGAACTCCCGCCCGATTATCGACGCGATCTCCAAGAGCCTTCGGACATCCGGCCGACATGCCGCGAGCCGCTCATGCAGGACCGAGCGGATCCCTTGCCCGACCGGGAGGGGCGCAACCCCTTCCGCCAATTCGGGCCGCTGTGCCATCAAGCGAGCTGCCTCCACCACAAAAAGAGGATGGCCTTCGGTGGTCTCGATGAGGGTCGCCAGGGCCGTCCGACTCATCTCGACACCAACACTCGAAAGGTAGGAGGCGACGTCCTCCGCGTTCCAGCGGGAGAGGACCACGTGCTCGTATCGCCGCAGCACCACCGACATGACCTCCTCTGACGGTCTCGCCTCCTTTTCCGCGTCTCGAACCGTCGCCAACACCATCAACGCGGCCGTCGAGGTACGAGGTGCGAGAAACTGGAGCAGCAGAGCACTGGTCTCGTCGATGGCGTGCACGTCTTCGAGCAGGACCAAAATCGGGCGCTCTCGAGATGCCGACAACAAGAGCTCGACAGCGGCGTCCATGATCTGGAAGCGGGCCTGTTCGGGCTCGAGAAGGGGTGCTTCGGAGAGGCTGGGCTGCCTGACCCGAAGCTCAGGCAGGAGTTCGGCCAAGAACGACGCCTGGCTCGGAGAAAGCCCGGCCAGCGGATCGGCCGAAGGGTCCGCAGTCAAAGACCGGGCGATCTGAATCCAGGGCCACAGGGGCGGCGCACCTCCGGCCTCCCAACACCGGCCCCAAAAGACGCCGTAGCCCAGCTCTTCCGCTGACGCAGCCAGTGCCTCGGCCACCGTACTCTTGCCGATGCCCGCCTCACCTCGAAGAAACACGAGGGTCCCTCGCCCACTTCGAATCCGTCCCAAGAGGAACTCGAGTCTCTGCGCTGCCGTGTGACGCCCGATGAGACCCAGCGGCATGGTGCATCTTGACACAAACCTCGGTTTTTTCGGCGGTTCGGTGGACCCTGCAGGGCACCAACCCACCGGTCGGTCAGCCGTCGGTGCTCGAATGAGTCGGGGACCCATAGTATGGCGGCGTGGCTAAGAGCGCCCCTCGCGCTCCAGCACGTCCAAGACCGCGGCCACGAGGTCCTCCGGCACCGAATCCGGGACCGGCGCGTGGGGGTCTTCGAACACGGTATGCCCCAGGGCGACCGTGGCCCGGTACGCCTTCAAGTAGGCCCGACATGCGGGACAGGCGAGGAGGTGCAGCTTCATGACCCATCGCTGGCGCCAGGACAGCGTGCCTTCCAGATAGGCCAACAGCGTCGCCTCGAACTTTGCACAGGTGATCATGCCCGGCATGGCGTGGAGGCGGGCCCGCAGACGTCGCCCCCAAGAACGAGACGGACCCAAGGGATGTTCGCTCACCGTATACCTCCCCTCTTCAAGACCGGTTCCAGCAGCTTCTTCAGGGCCGACCGCGCTCGATGCAACCGAACCTTGAGGGCGCCCTCGTTGATCTCGAGGGCTTCCGCAGCTTCTGCCGTCGTATATCCTTCGACGTCCCGGAGCATCAGCACCACCCGGTGGCTGTCCGGAAGCCGCTGGATGCTCTCGAGAATCATTTCGCGCAGGTACTTGCGGTCGAGCAGCTCTTCGATGGCCAAGTACTCCCGCTCACTGGGCTCGATCCGACACCCCAAACCGTCCATTCGAGGCAGAAGGTCGTCGATGGGCTCCTCGGAGACACGAGCCTTCTTCCGGAGGGCCATCAGGGAGGCGTTGACGGCAATCCGCCGCATCCACGCCGTGAACGGACCGGATTGGGTGTAGCTCTCCGCGTGGCGATAGACGCTGAGCAGCACCTCCTGAACGGTATCCTGGGCCAGGTGCTCGTCCCGAAGATACCGCCGGCAAACCGCCAGCAGCCAGCTTCCGTGGCGCCGCACGACGGCCTCGAACGCCTGGCGGTCGCCCGACTGAATCCGCCGCGCGAGCTCCTCGTCGCTCTTTTCCGAGCATGAGGCGCGGCGAAGGTCGTTGCGCCCCATGGTCGGAGGGTCGCTAGCAGAAGGGGGAGAGGGACAAAAGCGCGCCAGAGCCCGGGCCGGGCCGCGGCCCAACGTTCGGGGGGCGGGAGCGATTGTGGGCCCACGTGGGGCGTTTGGGGGGTTGTGCGTCCACGTATGCCCTTGATAGCGGCCAAGCAGCGGTCGGGAGAAAAGATGTCGCTGAAGTCCATCATCCTTTTGTTGGCTCTGGTCGTGGTCGCCTGGGTGTGCGTCGCATGGCGTGCGCCCGCCATCGAGCGCGCCATCCAAAAGAAGGCGCAAGGTCGTCTGCATGGGATGGCGCTGTCTGCCGTCTCGGCTCGGGCCGACGGGCGCGATGTCGAACTCACCGGGACGATTCCCGACGGCGTCGAGGCCGACGCCGTGGTGCGGGAAGTCGATGGCCTGTGGGGCGTTCGGCGCGTAAAGGCGAACTTCACCTCGGCTCGGTCCGAGCCGACCGAAGCAGAGCTCGACGAACCCGGCCCCCCCTCCGAGCCGCCCTCGCCCCCACCCGAGCCGGCGGCGAATGCGGCGCCCATCCCCGAGCGAACGTTCGAAGATCCGAAAGCGAAGGCGCTTCACGAGAACCTGAAGGCCGCACTCGAACGGCGCCGGATCGAGTTTCTGTTGGAAAGCGACGAGATCTCACCCGAAGGCCTGGGGGCGGTGGACGCGGTGGCGAAGATCTTGCGAGAAGACAGGGATTTCGTCGTCGAGATCCAAGGCCACGCTGATTCCACCGGCTCCGAAGCATTCAACCTCAGGCTGTCCGAGCAGCGGGCTCAGTCGGTCGTCCGCGCGTTGATCGAACGGGGCATCGAGCCGAAGCGCCTGGTGCCCCTCGGGTTCGGCTCATCGAGACCGATCGCATCCAACGATACCGAAGAAGGGCGCGCCAAGAACCGACGCATCGAATTCCACGTACTGGAGGAGGCCACGTTTCAATGACCTATCTGATTATCGAAATCCTGTTCTTCCTGCTCCTGGCTGCCGTCCTCGGCTACCTTCTCGGGTCGTCCTGGCGCCTGCGAGCCTCGACCGGTCCGAGCGAAGCCGTGGACTTCGAGCAGCGAGAGGCTCAGCTGAATCGACGGGCCGATGAGCTGAACCAGCGATGCCAAAACCTCGAATCGGGGCTGGCGGAAGCGCTCCGAGAGAAGGAACGAGCGGTGCAAGACGCAACGAAGGTCGCCGCCCAGCATCGCGCCGATCTGGAGCGCATCGAAAAGGCGCGGAAGGCCGAGCTGCAAGACGTGGCGTCGGACCGCGACGCAGCTCGCGCCCACGCCGAAAAGCTGATGGTCGACATGACGGAGCTTCGGTCCAGTCTCGAGGCGTTGCAGGCCTCGAAGACGCCCGGATCCTCGGTCGCCCCGGCGGCTGCCGACCCCGACCTGCAGCGCAGCGTGGACGCCCTGTCCGCGAAGCTCACCGAGCGGGAGCAGGCTCTGTCGGACCTTCGTCGAGCCGTCGAGGAGCGCGACCTCCGCCTGGCGCAGCTCGAAAAGGACCTCGCCGGGGCGCAAGCGGAAGCGCGCGACCAACTGACGGATGCCCGGCGCCAACGAGCCGACCTCGAGTCGGACCTGGCCTTCCGGAACCTGTTCTTGGAGCAAGCGCGGCGCGAAGCCTCATCGCTTCGACTCAAGCTTCAGGAGACCCAGGCTCAGCTGGAGTCGGGACAACGAGCGTCTTCCTGGACCCCCACCATTCCCGTCTCCTCGCCGCCGGTTCCCCCGATGCGCAAACCCCTCGACGACGATATTCGGGCGCGTGCGTATAGGATCTGGATGGATGAGGGGCGACCGCCGGACCGTTCCTACGAGCATTGGCTTCGAGCCGAAGCGGAGATCCGGCAAGAGCTTCAGGCCCAATCAGCGACTATTTCCGAGCTTCGGGTGTCCTGATCTCCGGTTGCCGTCTCGCACTCGATCACGGGAGGGTGGAGAACACGTTCAGGACGTCGTCGTCCTGTTCGAGCCGGTCCAGCAGCGCGAGAACTTGCTCCTGCTGCTCTTCAGAGACGTCGGCCGTCGTCTTGGGAATCCATTCAATGCCGGAGGATTCCACGTTGATGCCGCGGTCCTCCAGGGCCGCCTGCAGGGTTCCAAAGGCTTCTCGGGAGCTGCGAAGGACGAGGATGGGTTCGTCATCCTGGACTTCGCTCACGTCTTCCAGGCCATGGTCTATCAGGTCGAGCTCCAAAGCGTCGCGGTCATGGCCATCAGTGCGCACCCGGAAGACGCCGAACGGCTCGAACAAGAACGAAACACTGCCCGTGTTCCCCAGGTTTCCGTCCTCCTTCTTGAACGCGTGGCGAACGTTCGCCACGGTCCGAGTCGGATTGTCGGTTGCGGCTTCGACCAAGATCGCGACCCCATGCGGGCCGTAGCCTTCGTAGAAGATCTGCTGATAATCCGCCGCGTCCCCGACACCGAGCGCCTTCTCGATGGCGTTGTTGATCCGGTCTTTGGGCATGTTCACCGCGCGCGCGTTCTGAATCGCCCGACGCAAGGCGGGATTGGTGTCAGGGTCTTGGCCGCCTGCTTTGACCGCCATACTGATCTGACGCCCCGCCCGGGTGAAAGCCTTGGCGTCGCGGTCCCCCCGCTTCGCCATGGCGTGTTTGCGATTCTCGAAGGTCCGACCCATCGCGACGCTGGGTCATACACCAGAGCCGCCCCGAGGGGGAGCCTGCAGCACGTTTCTCACCCTCGAGAGGGGACCGCAACGACCGGTGCCCGAGGGCGACCGCGAAGGTTCACTGTGAGCCACGCCGCCGTAGCCAGGACCGCAAAGCCCATGGAGAGTGGAACCGGGGTTCCGTCGAATTGCTGACCCACCAGGCCCCCGAGGACGCTCGCCATGGCGGTCGAAGCGAAACCCACGGCAGCAGAGGCGGTTCCGGCGATGTGGCCCAACGGCTCCAGCGCGAGAGCGTTGAAATTGGCGCCCATCAAGCCGACGCAAAAGAACGCGAGCAGAAGGCCCCCGTACAAGAGCGAGAAGCCTTGAAGTCCATCCGACCCTTGCGAGTTCAACAGCAGCGTCAAAGTCACTTGCACGATGACGAACGCCGTCGCCGCCCCGCCCGAGATCCGACGCGCACCCAGACGCTCGACCAACCAGGCATTGGCGAAAGCCGCCAGGGCCATGCTCGCCGCTACACCGGCAAAGTAGAGCGGAAAGCTATCCTGACGCCCATAGATGGAGAACAGCTGCTCGGACGAACTGATGAAGCCGAACAGACATCCAAACACGAAGCCGCTGGCTAGCGTATAGCGCAGGCTATCCGGCTGGCGTACGACTTCGCTGTACGCCGTCGCGATGCTCTTGAACTCGAAAGGACGACGATTCGCGGGAGCATGGGTCTCGGGCAAACGCGCCCAAATCCAGCACCCCAAGAGCAGCCCGAAGCCCACCAGTCCCCAGAAGATGAGTCGCCAGGAACCGAATTGAAGGACCACCCAACCAAGCGAAGGCGCCGCGATCGGAACGACCATGAACACCACAACCACCAGTGACATGATCCTGGCCATGGCGTTCCCGCGATGAAGGTCCCGGACGATGGAGACCGAGATGGCTCGGCCGCCCGCCGACGCGAGTCCCTGGGCCATCCGGAAGCCCACGAGCTGGCCGAAGCTCCCTGGAAGCGCACAACCGAGACCGAACAAGGCATACAGACCGATCGAGATCAGGAGGACCGGTCTTCGGCCGAAGCGGTCGGAAAGAGGACCGAAAACGAGTTGCCCAAAGCCCATGCCCAAGGCGAACGCGATCACCACGTACTGGGTCTGGTTGGCCTCCACCACACCGAGGTCCTGACCGATGGCGGGGAGGGCGGGCAGCATGACGTCGATGGCCAGTGCATTCATGGACATCAGGGCCGCCACCATCGCGACCAGCTCCACAGCGCTCGGTGCGGTGCGAATCATGGCGGCGTCATGGGGGAAATCGGAGCACTTGGCTACCGAGAACGCCCCCCGCATCCCCCAATGCGCTGCGTGATCTGATCATCCTGCGCCTGCTCGTTGCGCGACGTTGTGCCATAGGATACCCGGTAGATCTCACGGGGGTGCGGCGGCCCAGGCCAAAGCTGAGATCACACCCCAGAACCTGCTCCGGATAATGCCGGCGAAGGGAGTCACGTTCATGCAAACCGTCAAGATTCATCGAGAGCGCGTCCCCAGCGAGCGCACCGAGATCACCCGCACCCCATTTCCCAACTCGAAGAAGGTCTACATCGACGGGACGCTCACGGATGTGCGGGTCCCGATGCGGGAAGTCGCCCAGTCACCCACGATCCGGGACGAAGGGATCAGAGAGAACCCGTCGATCCTCGTTTATGACAGTTCGGGCCCATACACGGACCCCGACGTGTCCATCGACGTGCGGGCCGGCCTTCCGCGCACCCGCAGCACGTGGATCGAGGCCAGGGCAGACACCGATTCACTTTCGCGAAAGACGTCGGAGTACGGCCGGGCCAGGACCGAAGCGGAACATCTCGAGCGGATCCGCTTTCCGTCGGAGGGACAGGTCCGACGGGCTCGGCCCGGACACCGAGTGACCCAGATGCACTATGCGCGACGGGGAGAGATCACACCGGAGATGGAGTACGTCGCCATCCGCGAAAACCTCCGCCGGAACGACGCTCTCAGCCATGGCCGCACCCACGCCGGTCAGGCCTGGGGCGCTCAGATCCCGGCGGAAATCACCCCCGAATTCGTCCGGTCGGAGGTGGCCAGGGGGCGCGCCATCATTCCGAGCAACGTCAATCATCCGGAGCTCGAGCCCATGATCATCGGCCGGAACTTCCTGGTGAAGATCAACGCTAACATCGGCAACAGCGCGGTCACCTCTTCCATCGAAGAAGAAGTCGAGAAGATGGTCTGGGCGATCCGATGGGGCGCCGATACCATCATGGACCTCTCCACCGGCCGAAACATCCATGAGACCAGGGAGTGGCTCTTGCGCAACGCACCGGTTCCGGTGGGAACCGTGCCGATCTACCAAGCCCTGGAAAAGGCGGGCGGACGACCTGAAGACCTGACCTGGGAGCTGTATCGCGACACCCTGATCGAACAAGCCGAGCAGGGCGTCGACTACTTCACGATCCATGCGGGCGTTCTCAGGCGGTTCGTTTCGCTCACGGCCGATCGTCTCACCGGCATCGTCTCTCGCGGAGGTTCGATCATGGCGAAGTGGTGCCTGGCCCACCAGAAGGAGAGCTTCCTGTACACGCATTGGGACGAGATCTGCGAGATCATGGCGGCCTATGACATCGCCTTCTCCATCGGGGACGGCCTCCGGCCGGGGTGCATCGCGGACGCCAACGATGAAGCGCAGTTTGCAGAACTAAAGGTGCAAGGCGAGCTGACGCGTCGGGCCTGGGCTTTCGATGTCCAGGTGATGAACGAAGGTCCCGGCCACGTTCCGATGCACATGATCAAGGCCAACATGGAAAAGCAGCTCGAATGGTGTGGTGAAGCGCCCTTCTACACCCTCGGTCCGCTCACCACCGATATCGCACCCGGCTACGACCACATCACGTCTGGAATCGGGGCCGCCATGATCGGATGGTACGGGACCGCGATGCTCTGCTACGTCACGCCCAAAGAGCACCTCGGCCTACCCGACAAGAACGACGTCCGGGAGGGCGTCGTGACCTACAAGATCGCTGCCCACGCCGCAGACCTCGCCAAAGGGCATCCGGCCGCACAATGCCGGGACGACGCCCTGAGCCGCGCGCGCTTCGAGTTTCGGTGGGACGATCAGTTCAATCTCTCCCTTGACCCGGATAAGTCCAGGGAGTTTCACGACGAAACCCTGCCGGCGGAAGGCGCGAAGAAGGCCCACTTCTGCTCCATGTGCGGGCCGAAATTCTGTTCGATGGAAATCACCAATCAGGTCCGGCAAGAGGCGAAAAATCAAGAGGACGCGGTCCGAGGCGACGAGACTCATTCCCGGCCGTAGCCGAGCTCGGCCAGGGACTCCGCAACCTCGTCCAGGATGGCAGGATCGTCGATGGTGGCGGGGACCTTCACCTCTCCACCACTCGCCAAGTCACGCATGGTTCGACGAAGGATCTTGCCCGAGCGTGTCTTGGGCAGGCGGGTCACCACCGCCGCCTGCTTGAAGGCGGCCACCGGCCCTATCTGCTCCCGTACACGCTCGACGAGCTCCCGCGTGATGTCCGAGTGCGGCCTTTGAACGCCGGCCTTGAGAACCACGAATCCAACCGGAAGCTGCCCCTTGAGGTCGTCCTGAACGCCGATGACCGCGCACTCCGCGACGTCGGGGTGGGCGGCCAGCACCTCCTCCATCGCTCCGGTAGACAGTCGATGACCGGCGACGTTGATGATGTCATCGGTTCGGGACATGATGAAGACGTAGCCGTCTTCGTCAATGTAACCTGCATCTCCCGTCTTATAGTAGCCTGGATGTTCGGACAGATAGACTCGGCGGTACCGGTCTTCCGCGTTCCACAGCGTCGGCAACGAGCCCGGTGGCATCGGCAACTTGATGGCGATGGTGCCGATCTTTCCGGGTGGAATCGGCTTTCCGTCCACGTCGAGGACATCCACCTTCCACCCCGGAACCGGGCGACTGGCGGAACCGGGCTTGACGGTGAGGGATTCGATGCCCAGACACGTGGATGCAACCGCCCAACCGGTCTCGGTCTGCCACCAGTGGTCGATGACCGGCACGCCGAGACGCTCGTGGGCCCAATTCAGTGTTTCCGGATCGCATCGCTCCCCGGCCAGAAACAGCGCTCTGAACTTGGACAGGTCGTAATCGGCAATCTTCTCACCGTTCGGATCTCGTTGGCGGATCGCACGAAACGCGGTCGGAGCGGTGAACATCGTGCTCACACCGTGCTGGGCAATCACCCGCCAGAATGCGCCGGCGTCCGGCGTCCCCACCGGCTTGCCTTCGTACATCACGGTGGTGTTTCCGTGGAGCAGCGGTCCGTAGACGATATAGGAGTGGCCCACGACCCAGCCGACGTCCGATGCGGCCCAGTACACCTCTCCTGGCTCCACGTTGTAGATGTGTTTCATGGTCCAATTCAGTGCGACTGCGTGGCCTCCGTTGTCCCGAACGATGCCTTTGGGCTGTCCAGTCGTTCCGGAGGTATAAAGAATATAAAGCGGATCGGTTGCCGCAACCGGGACACAGGCTCGAGGGACCGCTTTCGCTTCCTCTTCCATCCAGTCCAGGTCGCGACCGGCCTCCAGGGGTGCCTCTTCCATGGGCCGCTGAAGGATGATGCACCGCGAGACCTTGTGCTCGGCTCGTGCGAGTGCCTTATCCAGCAGGGGCTTGTACGGCACCACCCGCGCCGGCTCGATGCCACACGAAGCGGACACCACCACCTTCGGCTGCGCATCGTCGATGCGGCTGGCCAGCTCATTGGCAGCAAATCCACCGAACACCACCGAATGCACCGCACCCAGCCGAGCGCATGCCAGCATGGCCACCACCGCTTCCGGGACCATCGGCATGTAGATGATGACTCGGTCTCCGTGCCCCACACCTTGGTCGGACAGCACGCCGGCAAACCGGGCCACCCGGTCCAGGAGCTCACGGAACGTATAGGACTTGACGGTCGATGTGACCGGGCTGTCCCAGATCAACGCAAGTTGGTCTGCGCGACCTCCTTCGACATGACGGTCCAAAGCGTTGTAGCAGGTATTGAGTTCGCCGCCGGAAAACCAGCGGTAGAATGGAGGATTGCGTTTATCCAGCACTCGGTCCCATCGGCGTGTCCAGACCAGCGCATCGGCGGCTTCTCCCCAGAAGCCATCCGGGTCCTGAAGGGATCGATTCCATGCGTCGTTCAGCGTGCCCATTCTCCTTCGGTACGTCCGCGAACAACTTCGCGACAAGGGGGCGGCTCACCGAATCCTGGCGACGCAATGCGGCACAGCTTGCGCTTCCGCCGCCGGCCGCGTTGATTGGATCCGTTGGTCAAGTCCAAGGAGAGCCGGTCGAAACGGCGTCCCGCCATCGGCTGGCGGGAATGGGTCCAGCTGCCGGATTTGAATGTCCCGGCCATCAAGGCCAAGGTGGACACCGGTGCGCGGAGTTCGGCCCTTCACGCCTTCGACGTGGCAATCGAAGGGGACGTCCCGAAACGAGAGGTCTCTTTCATCGTCCACCCGTTCCAGGGGGGTTCCGGGCAGGCGATAGCGTGTCGCGCAGCTCTTCTGGAACAGCGGTGGGTCAAGAGTTCGAACGGCGTGCGGGAACTCCGACCGGTGATCCGGACCCGCTTGGGCCTCATGGGCGACACCTGGGACATCGACTTGACGCTCACATCTCGGGACGCCATGGGCTTTCGCATGCTGTTGGGTCGGGAAGCCATTCGGGGCCGCTTCCTGGTCAACCCTGGAAAATCCTTTCGAGCGAAGGCATTCCTTCCATCTTGAGATTGGAAAAGGACGCTTCATGAGAATCGGTATCTTGTCACGACGCTCTTCCCTGTATTCCACGCGCCGACTGAAGAGTGCGGCCGAGCAACGGGGCCACGACGTACGCGTCGTGGACTACTCGAGATGCTATATGAACATCACCAGCCACAAACCGGAGGTGCTGGTGGCAGGAGAGGCGCTTCACTTCGACGCCATCATTCCTCGAATCGGCGCATCGATGACGTTCTACGGTACGGCAGTGGTTCGGCAGTTCGAGATGATGGGCGTCTACTCGGTCAATACCTCTCAAGCCATCTCGCGTTCCCGAGACAAGCTCCGGTCGCTTCAGCTTCTGGCGCGAGAAGGCATCGGTTTGCCGGTGACCGGCTTTGCCCGGTCGATCAAGGATGTGGAGGGCCTCCTCAAGATCGTGGGCGGAGCCCCGTTGATCATCAAGCTCTTGGAGGGAACACAAGGGGTCGGAGTCGTCTTGGCGGAGACCACCAAAGCGGCCGAGTCCGTCATCGTGGCGTTTCAGCAGCTGGATGCCAACATCTTGGTCCAGGAATTCATCAAGGAAGCCGCCGGCGCGGACATCCGGGCCTTCGTGGTGGGCGAAAAGGTCGTGGCATCGATGATGCGGCAGGGTCCCAAGGGCGAGTTCCGATCGAATCTTCATCGCGGCGGCACCGCATCCAGTGTCAAACTCACCCCCGAGGAGCGGAGCACCGCGGTCCGTTCCGCCAAAACCATGGGACTTCGGGTAGCGGGCGTCGACATGCTTCGCTCGAACCACGGGCCCGTCGTCATGGAGGTCAATTCCTCCCCTGGACTCGAAGGCATCGAGGCCGCGAGTGAAAAGGATGTGGCCAGTGCCATCGTCGAGCACATCGAAAAACAAGCGCAGCCCAACAAGACCAAGGACCGCATCAAGGGTTAGCCGCGAACCCTTCGCCATCGGCCAACAGCGGGTGGCTCCCGGGCATCAGAGCCACGTGGAGCTTCCCGTTTCGATACTGCCGACCGGGTCACAGGTCTCGATTCCCGTCGCCGTGATCCATGGACGTTTGGACGGACCATGCGTTTGGATCAGCGCGGCGATCCACGGGGACGAACTGAACGGGGTACCGGTCGTACGGCGCGTCCTGCGGCGGATCGACCCCAAGCAGTTTGCCGGAACCCTCATCCTCGTCCCGGTGGTGAACGTCTTTGGACTCATCAACGAGAGCAGATACCTCCCGGATCGTAGGGATCTGAACCGAAGTTTCCCGGGGTCGGCCCGAGGCTCGCTGGCGTCTCAGCTCGCTCACTTGTTCATGACCGAGGTGGTTCATCGGTGTGATTTCGGCCTCGACCTCCATTCCGGCTCTGGGGGTCGGACCAATCTTCCGCAGATTCGCTGCGATCTGGACGAGCCGGCGACACGGGATGCCGCGATGGCCTTCGCTCCGCCCATCATCGTGCACTCCAGCCTCAGGGACGGCTCGCTTCGGGAAGCCGCCCGGGAACACGGTGTTCCGGTCTTGTTGTACGAAACCGGAGAGGCCAAGAGATTCGACCGAGTTGGAATCGATCTCGGATGTCAAGGAGCGTTGCGAGTCCTCCACAAACTGGAGATGCTTCGAGGTGAAGCTCCCCAAGCGGCCAAGTTTCCTCCGGTGATCGCGCGAAGCACCTCTTGGCTTCGAACTCGACGCGGCGGATTCTGTGAGATGCGGGTGGAGCTGGGCCGTCGGGTCGAAACCGGGGATACGGTGGCCGTGGTGTACGACGCGCTCAGCCGAGCCGAGACCAAGATTCAAAGCCATATCGACGGGTTCGTGATCGGCCATCGGTCCGAAGCGCTGGTCCACAAGGGCGACGCCATCGCCCATATCGCGGTTCCAGACTCGGGCAGCGCGACGGCGGCCCAGTCAGCGCTCGAGCCGGACCGTTGAGACCTGCGCCCCTATCCAGCGGCGGCGCATCGCGTCAGCGTCTCCAGGTCACTCGAAGGTGACGTCCCGCGAGATCGGTGCGTGACTCGCCGGGTGACGCATTCGCAGCCTCGCCCGCGGCAAACGCTGGCCGACTTCCCTCGCTTTTCCCGCTCAATTCAGGAGATGTTCGAGCGTGCCCGTCCGCGGACGGAAGGGGCGCTCCCCGACTACATTCCGCAGCTTTCCCGCGTGTCCCCGGACTTCTGGGCGACATCCGTCTGCACCATCGACGGGGAGTGCCTCGACTTGGGAGATGCCGACGTGGGCTTCTGCGCCCAGTCCTGCTGCAAGCCGCTCAACTACTGCATGGCCTTGGAAGAAACGGGGGAAGCCAACGTACATGCCCACGTCGGACGTGAGCCCAGCGGACGCGGATACAACGACTTGGCGCTCAATTTCGAAAACAAGCCCCACAATCCGATGATCAACGCAGGGGCGATCATGACGTGTTCACTGATTCGACCACATCTTCCCATGGCGGACCGATTCGATGCGGTCTTGGCCCAATGGGAGCACGCATCTTCTGCCAAGGTCGGCTTCGACAACGCCGTGTTCTTGTCCGAACGCCAGACAGCCGATCGCAATTTTGCGCTGGGATATCTGATGCGAGAGCACCGCGTCTTTCCGGCCGGAACCGACCTCCTCCAGACCCTCGAGTTCTACTTCATGTGTTGCTCCATCGAGGTAACCACCAAATCCATGGCGGCTCTGGCTGGGACCCTGGCCAACGGAGGCGTGAATCCGCTGAGCCAGAAACGGGTCCTCGAACCGCGGACCGTCCGCAACTGTCTATCGTTGATGTCCAGTTGTGGGATGTACGACTTCTCCGGTGAGTTCGCGTTCACGGTGGGTCTCCCCGCCAAGTCGGGCGTTGCAGGTGGAATCTTGGTCGTGATTCCGAACGTGCTGGGCATGGCGACATGGTCACCGCTGCTCGATACCTACGGGAACTCGGTGCGGGGCCTCGCCATGTGCCGGGACCTGGTCTCCGTCTACAACTTTCACAACTACGACAGTCTGACCGGTCTTTCGGGCAAGGAAGATCCCCGGACCCGAGTCCGCACCACCGAAGCATGAGTTGCAGGCGAACGATGCTCCTGCCATGCATGGCATTCGGGACGGACCTCTCATGACGGCGGGACTCAGAGCTTTCGAGCGGGGCCTTCGCTCCGGCGTGGTGTTGCTGGACCTATCACTGGAGTCGATGCCGGCCATCATATCTGCCCTGCTGGACGGACTTCAGGCCACGGGTCGTTTGGATCCCGAAGTTCGAGAAGAAGCAGAAGTGCGGGTGCGCGCCCGCGAAGCCCAGGCATCGACCGCCATCGGCCGCGGCGCTGCGGTTCCCCATGGATTGCTTCCGACTGTTGGACATCCTTTGGTTGCCCTGGCCCGACTGGCCAAGCCCATCAACATCGGTGCTCCCGACGGGCGTCCCGTCTCTTTCGTGTTCCTCCTCTTGGGACCCGAGGGCGCCGCGGAGACCCACCTTCAACTGTTGGTCGCAACCGCTCAACTGATTTCGGACGACAACCTCGTCGCCGACTGGAGCATGGCTCAGCGGGAACAGGAGATGCTTCAGGCGCTCGACGATTTTCTCGTCCGAAGCGAGGTCTGGCAACGCCGTCCGCCCATCGACCGGAACGAAGCAGATGGTCTCGTCTTCACCGGGCGATTCGGAGGCGGACTCATCAATGACATCAAGCGTCGAGCCCGCCATTACGTATCGGACTTCACTGACGGAATTCACTATAAGACCATCGCGGCGACCCTCTTTCTCTACTTCGCCTGCGTCGCTCCCGCCATCGCGTTCGGAGGGCTCATGTATCAGCTCACGGGCGGAGAGATCGGCGCCATCGAGATGATCGTCGGAACCGCGGTGGGGGGCGTGATATACGCACTCTTCGCTGGGCAACCCTTGAACATCCTCGCCGGTACGGGCCCACTCCTGGTGTTCACCGGCGTGCTTTATGACTTGTGCCAGTCACTTCAGCTCGAATTCCTCCCGGTCTATGCATGGGTTGGACTGTGGACTGCCTTGTTCTGCATGGTCATCGCACTCACCGATGCCTCGGCACTGATTCGCTACTGTACTCGATTTACGGATGAGATCTTTGGCTTCCTGTTATCGATCATCTTCATCTATGAAGCCGTCAAAGACATTGGTGCTCAGTTCTCGGACGACTCGGTCGCCGCATACACCGCCTTGCTGGCGATGGTCTTGGCGGTTGGGACCTACTACATTGCCACTCGGCTCAGCGAATTTCGACGAAGCGTCTATCTGCGGCCTCAGCTCCGGGAGTTCTTGGCCGACTTCGGCTCGGTGATCGCGATCGGTAGCATGGTGATGGTGTCGTACTGGATGGGCCGAAGCGATCTGCCGGTCTTGGTGGTCACGGATGACCTGAGCACCACCAGCGGCCGCCCCTGGCTGGTCGACATCTTCGACATTCCTACTTGGGTGATTTGGGTGAGCACAGTTCCAGCCCTGCTCAACACCGTGCTCGTCTACCTCTGTCAGAACATCACGTCCCGCCTCATCAATCGTCCGGAAAACCGGGTGCAGAAAGGGGGAGGCTATCATCTGGATATGGCCGTCATCTCGGTGCTGATCGGCGTATGCTCCTTGTTCGGCATCCCGTGGCTCGTCGCTGCCACCGTTCGATCCTTGAACCATGTGCACGCGTTGGCCACCACCGAAGAGTTCGTACGGGAGGGGCAGGTGCACGAACACATCGTTCACCTCCGCGAAACGCGGGTCACCGGGACCGCCATTCACGTGCTCATTGGGGCCTCCGTGATGCTATTCCCTTTCCTCCGAAGCCTCGGAATCGAGATCCCGATGGCGGTTCTGTTCGGACTGTTTTTGTACATGGGGTTCAGCTCGCTCTCGGGGAATCAATTCTGGGAACGGTTGAAGCTCTGGCTAAAAGAGCCTGCCCTCTATCCAAAGACCCACTACGTGCGACGGGTCCCGCTCTCGACGGTCCATTGGTTCACCGCCATCCAGCTCGTCTGCCTTTCGATCTTGTGGGTGGTCAAAGCGAGTGCGCTGGCTCTGCTGTTTCCGTTGTTCATCGCTTTGCTGGTCCCCATCCGCATGGTTCTCGGTCGCTTCTTCGACGATACCGCGCTGCAGATTCTCGATTCGGAGGAGGAGCCCGAAGAAGAGATGCTTCGGGAGGCTGGTGCATAGCGTCCTCCCGAAGCCTCCGAGCGGTTATGGCTTGGTTCGCTTCGCGGCATTCTCGGGGGCGGTCTTGGCCCCCTTGGCCGCCCGGAGTACCGGGTAGTACTGCGTGAAAACGAAATCCGACTGAGCGTTGCCCTCGTGACAGCTGTTGCACGCCGCGGTCGGAAACGCAGAGGCCGTATCCTTCAGTACACCTGTCTCCTGGTCGGTGAAGCTGAAGTAGGCCCAGTTGCCGGGTTCTTCACCAAAGTGCTTCTTGCTCTTAATCTCTGCTTCGAGCCCGATGTACTCACCTTGAAAATATCCATTCCCGGAGGTTGCATTCTTGGTCCCCACGCTGACCAACTCTTTCACCAACACGGTTCCATCCCGCCATGTCCCATTCTGTTTCCAGTAATCATAGCTCACGGGATCGATATAGACATTGTGAAATTCGGGGAAAGCCGCCTTGCCGTTGTTGAGCTCATTGGGGGTCAAAGGCGTTCCGACGAACACCCATGTCCGGTAATTGGTCGGACGAACGAGCTCGCCCTTCGAGTTGATGGTGAAGGCATTCTTCGGCCCCTTCGCAGCCCAGGACGACGAGGCCGCTACGGCCATGACGCCGAGCACCATCAAGCCGGTGGCGCCGATCCGCATACGTTTTCTGATCGCATTCATGTTCTTCTTCATCTTCGTTTCTCTTGGATGAAGCCCCCGAAGAGGCCCCTTACGAAGATGCCCGCGCCGTGGCTCAGGTTTCACCGAGATCCGACGATTCCAGTGAAGTCCGGACGATTTCCGCAAACGGCGACCACGTCCGGCGAGAGCACGGCTTCAGTGTCGCCAATCCGGTTCCGAGAACCGCTGTTCCACAAGTACCCGCAACGCCGACCGCGCTCGATGAAGTCGAACCTTGGCCGCCGCGGGCGTAATGCGGAGCATCCCAGCCGCTTCGACCGTCGAATACTCGTAGATGTCCCGCAACAATACGATGGCGCGATATGTGTCGGGCAGCCGGGCGATCGCGGCACGAACGCACCGCTGAACTTCTTTCTGCCCCACGACCCCTTCGGCGTCGCCTGGAAGATGAGACGACCCCTCGGCGAGAACACCGCTCGCGTCCAAATAGGGAAGGAAGGCCTCGAGAGGGACCTCCTCGCGACGCTGTCGCAATCTCAGCAATGCGGTGTTGATGAGGATCCGTCTCAACCACCCCTTGAGGCTCCCGTGACCTCGGAAGTCGTCGATCCTGCAATATGCCTTGGTCAGGGTATCTTGCAGAATGTCTCGGGCATCGAAATCGTTCGCTACAAAGGTTCTGGCGGTGGCGAACAAGAAAGGCCCATATCGTCGGACCAGTTCTACGTACGCTCCTTCGTCTCCTCGCCGAAGGCGAGCCGTCCATTGCGCCTCCTGTGCCAGGTCTCGATTCAATCCCCCATCCCCGGAGCCGGATGCCAGCAGATGCGTCATGAAGACAAGAGCCTTCTCAGAGACTCATCAAAACTGTGCGCAAGATGCCATATTGCCGACAGACTCCGGAAGGCTCATGAAGCGGCGGCGAAGCTGAGGGTGCGGTCGGGCACGACGGCTCCGCTCAGTCCGCCGCTTCAGCGCACGCGTCCGGGTCCAGTGCATCCGGTGTACACGGCACGAATGGTCCCTCGCCGTCGGTCTCGAAGAAGGACGGGACCGGCACATCTTCGTCCAGCAGTTGGTCGACATAGCCCCTGAGGTTGACGACTTCGCCGTCCTGAAGCTCGATTTCGGTTCCCGCCCAGGCGATCGATGCGAAGTCGGTGAGAAAGCGGGTAACGACCTCGAGAGGATCGAATTCTTCGAAACCTGGAATCGTCGTACAATGGCTGTTTTGCGTGGTCCGATAGAAAGGGAGGAAGTAGCCAAGATTGGCCTTGCCGTCGTACTGTTCGCGCAAGAGGTCTGTGTCATCCCACCAAAGACGATAAACCACCGCTCGGTCTTGCGGATCTGACATATCGAGTCCGATGCCGCCCAGACCCATCCCGTCGGCGAAAAGTTGAACTTCTCCCGAATCGGTCCGTTCATAGAATCGCTCATAACTATAGAGCGAATAATCATAATCTAATCTAAAAAATGTTTGCGCCAAGCGATCGTCCGGAAAGGCGTCGGCCAGGACACTGGAGATCGCCCCAAAATCCAGCTCGACCGCCGAAGCGTCCGGAAGCGATTGAATCAAGGGGCTGAGATTCCACGCTTCGCGGACCCGGTCATGGAGAGGCAGCGACCACGCGGACGGGGCCTGATCCGGGAAGATCGGACCGGAGTCGTTGAGAAGGAAGCCCTTTCGGGGGGACAGGCCGTCTCGCAGCACGGCATAGTTGCTCACGGCGCCGGCGCCTCCGGCGCTGCATCCGGCCACGAAGAGTCGGTCGGTGGCCGGAAACAGGTCTCGAAGCTGTTCGACCACCAAGAGGGTGTTGGCGCGACCTCTATGATGGATTTCGACCGACGGCTGGACGGCCGCCGGGTCCACATAGGTCACCATCCGGTCGCCGGAAAACACGTCGCCGGTGCAGTAGGGCAAGAAAACCTGATTCCAGTCGGAGAAAGGACCGACCGAGCTGTCCCGCGACAAGAGCGGAAAGAAGATGTCGACCGGAATCGAGAATCCTCCGAACTCCGTCAACTCATCGGCATAGCCATCGGGAATGCCGTCCAGGTTGGCGGCGGAACGTACCGCGCCTTCCACGCAGCTGGCGTAGTCCCAGCATGCACCACCTCCCTCGAAGAAGACGATGACGTCGGAGGTGCCTTCGGCGAAGTTCACGAAATACTTGTAGGGACTGCCATCTGCGCACACCGCGCCGTCCGGTTCGAACTGGACCCAGGTTTGAAGCGGAGGACCTCCGAGATCGGCCGGCCCATCCGAAACACCCGCATCGGCGGAACCTCCATCGCCTCCGGAGCCGCCGTCGGGCTCGGGTGTGCCGGGAGACCCTGCGTCGACGTCACTCGCGCCGTCGAGCACCACTCCAGCGTCGACGCCCATCGGTTCGTCTTCGTCGCTGCAGGCGCAGAGCATCACCCCCGTCAGGCCTGCACCGACGAGAAGATGAGCCCAAAGCCGTTCCTGTTTCACCACGATAGCGTATCACGAGACCAAGCCAGAGCCTCCGCCCTCATCAGGTACCGATCTTGGATGCCTCCAGTACGGTCGCGATCTCTTCAGGATAGGCGTAATCTGCGTGCCATCGCCGAATCCGATCCATGATGCGGCGCGTCTCCTTGATGTTCCGGCGAATGCTGGGATGAACGCGACTGGCCACCAGGATGCGCTCGTGGCCGTGGCCTTCCACCCATTCCAGTTCCAGCCATCGAATCCACGTCAGCAGATCAAAGGGCATGAGCTTCATGTTGCTGAGATCGTTCGCGCAGATCGTGACCGTCCCGAGTTCCGTGTGGACCAGGAGCCGATCGCGCCGAAACTCGAGAAAGCCGACTTGCTCGTCGGTCTCGCCCCCTCGATTCGAGATGTCTCGGAGCCCGGTTCGGCCCGGTCGACAGATGCCCACCATCACGCTGCCGCTCGGAACCCGCAATCGGTCCCGCAGGTCACGTTGCAAACGACGATTGCCCACCAGTCCGATGCGATCGAACGCCCGCTCGACCGTCATCGCGCCGGCGGCCAGGGCCGGAAGCCCGAGCCACCAGCCCCCGAGTGCGGCGGCTGCGGCGATGGTCAAGAAAACCGCCGGAACCAGCCCAACGCCCACCAGTGCACCCAGCAACGTGGCGGTGGGAATGGCCCAAGCCTTGTATGCACGAAACACCGGACTGGCCTCGCTGCAGATCAAGCTGGGCCCCGCAGCACCGGAGAGCAGCTCCGTCCGTAAAGAGGAGGAGCGCGGCACGGGAAGCTGGTCAGCCATGCTTTCAGATGGACCGATCGGACCGTCCAGGTCGAGATCCGGGCGCCGATGGGAAAACGAGGCGAGGACGGCGGGAAACTTGATCTTCGGAGACAACTGAACGTACGTTCCCCTCCCCATGGTCGACTATGAGGAGTGCTGGAGCGTGGTGAGGGTGCGTCCCGAGGGGGAATCCGCCCTTCGGATCTCAGGGTCGGGGCCGGCATCACCTCGAGGGACCGGGCCCGAAGGGTTCGCGACGGCGCGGTTCGCGGCCGCGCGGTTCGGCCGGGGAGGCGTCTATGGACCGCAGTGGCGCCTCATTGGATGGCTTCAGGAGAAGCCCACCGACTATCGCTCCGCGTATCACCATGGCCTGGCGGTGAAGGGAGCCGATGCCTTCGCCCGTAACCTGTTTCCGATGGGCCTGCGGGTCACCGAGTCGGGTTGAGGGCGACCGTTCTCAGGGGCGCTGGCAGTTGGGCCGCCGGCCGTTGGCTCGGGCCTGCTGGTAGCTGGGCGCGACGTCTTTCTGCATGCGGCGAAGGTATTCCGCCCGCCGACTGGGGTCCGGATGGGTGGACAAGAACTCGGGGCCGCCTCCACCACCCAGCTGGTCCATCTTCACCCAGAGCTTCGGTGCTTCGGAGGGGTCGAATCCCGCCTTGGCCATCATCTTGAGGCCGATGACGTCGGATTCCTCCTCTTGCGTTCGGCCGAACGGAAGGGCCACGCCGTACTGAAACCCGAGGCCCAGGCCAGCCATGACCATCTGCCCGGTCTGACTCTCGTTCGCATTCGTCACCGCCGCCAGGAGCTGCGTGAATCCCGCGGCCGCGGTCTGTTGGCTCACCCGCTCGTTGCCATGCTGCGCGATCACGTGGCCAACCTCGTGACCGACCACCGCCGCCAGCTGATGCTGATTCTCCGCAAACTCGATCATGCCGGTGTAGACGCCGATCTTGCCGCCCGGAAGCGCGAAGGCATTGATCTGGTTGCTTTGAAACACCACCACCTCCCACTGCTGCTCCTTGGTCAGCCCGGCCGCGCTCAGGATTGCGTCCGAAATACACGACACGTAGCGATTGGGTGCACTCGCCGTACTGACCGGCTCCGAGGCCTTCATTTCGGTGAAGGCTTGCGTTCCCAGCTCGGCCATTTGTGATTCGGGCAAGAGAAGAAGTTGACTCCGACCCGTTGGAGAGGTCGCACAGCCGAGAAGGAACATGCACCCCAGAATCGACGCTTTCTTTCTTTCCATTAGAATCTCTCCAAGAGGCGTTGCGCATCGTCCAGTCGGCGCGCTATCACCTCTGGGTCTTGGCTGCCTCGGGCGTCCTCGAGGGCGAATCGAATCCGCTTCACCACCGAATCGCTTTTCCAGTCCAACCGCCGAAGGCGTCGAGCGAACACCGATTCCATGATGCGAAGTCGCTCCGCGTCCGAAGCATGGGGAGGAATCGGCAACCCCACTGCCTGCGGCTCATAGGATGGATCCTCATGCGCTTCATGCTCAGCCGGTTGTGCTCCAGAGCCTTCGCCATGGGCGACGGGGCCAGCGGGAACGCAGGCTGCCATGAGGCCGGCCAGCGCGATGGGACGAGTCAGCATCATGGCGCCTTCTGTACCAGGTTCGCGGGACGGCGCAACGGAGGGCGGCTCAAAGTTCACCCCGATGGCCAACCGTCGGTTTGCGGGGATGGCACCGGCCACCCACGATGAGTTCCGACGCGGCCGAAGTGTGCCCGGTTTGTGACGGGTCCATGCATCGGTCGTGGACGGTTTCCCGCGACGTCCTGCGCTGCCTGTGGCTCGGGCTCGGCGTCGACGCGAGAAGGATGTTCGAAACCGCTCCGGAAATCAGTCGCTGGACCTGCGCCCGGTGCCGCCTCTGGATTCATCTACCCGCGGTTGCGGGTGATTCCGCCTTCTATGAAAGCCTTCTTGCAAAGCATTGGTATAGCGTTCCTGGAAAATTCGAGCACCGCGAAGCGCTGAGAATCTTGCGACGTCGATTCTCGAGTTCGAACCCCGATCTCGAATCAACCGTGCCGCCGCCCAGCTCGCGCAGGTGGCGCGCCCTGGACCGCGGCGCCGGTCGTTGCCCGCTTCCTGCAACATCGTGGCTCACCGTGGAGACCCGGGAGCCTCCGGTTTCCAAGCCGCCTTTCGACGTGGTGTGCGCGTTTCAGGTCCTGGAGCACGTCGCCTCACCGATCCGCTTCCTGGCCGAATGCGTGGATTGGGTCCGGCCGGGAGGCTTCGTGGTCGTGGGCGTCCCGGCCGCGGACAGCTATCTCGCCCGCATGTGCAGCCTTCCCCTGGATCTGCCGCCCCATCACGTCACGGGCTGGACCGAGCGCGCCCTGGAGACCGCACTTCTCCGAGTGGGTCTTGTCCCAGAGCCTTGTCGACGGGCGCCCGAGGAGTCCTGGGAAAGAGGTCTGGCTTGGTCCGCTCGGGTGTTTCCCGATCCGCCTGGGCCTCCTTCCTGCTGGCGAGGCCTCATCCGGGCTTTGACGGTATCGCTCGGCGCCTTGGTCGTCGCGCCCCGAGTCCCGTCGGACCGAACCGGGAGCACGTTGCTCTTCACGGCCCGACGGTTGATCACAAAGGAGTGAGCCTGGACTCGGTGTCCATCGTGGTCCCGGTGGTCAATGAGGAAGCTTCGCTCGAACGCACGCTGCGAAGCGTCGCTGCCCTCAGCCCGCCACCGGTCGAAGTGTTGGTGGTGGACGGGGGAAGCTCGGACCGAACTCTGGAAATGGCCCGTCATTTTCCGGTGAACGTGCTGACCAGCCGACAGCGATCTCGGGCGGCGCAAATGCAGACCGGAGCTCAAGCGGCGCAAGGTGACTTGCTCTGTTTTCTCCATGCGGATACCTGGCTCCCTCCCGATGCGGTCGAGGTGATGCGTCAAACTCTGAGCGACTCGCGCATCGCCGCCGCGGGATTCACGTCCTTGATGACCGGACCACGAGGGACGCGGTGGGCGACGAGCTTCCACAACTTCGTCAAAAGCTACTACGGGCCGCTGTTGTTTCGGCCCTGGAGCTTCTTTCGCCGGCATCTCCGACTCTTGTTTGGAGACCAGGCCATCTTCTGCCGTCGAGCTCAGTTTCTCGATGTCGGTGGGTTTCGGGGCGCTGGTCTCATGGAGGAAGCCGTTCTCTGCGAACGCCTTTGTCGGCTCGGACGAATCGTCCAGATCGGCCGTACGGTGTGGTCCTCCGACCGAAGGGTGGCAGAGTGGGGCTTCCTCCGCGCGCACGCCACATACCTTCGCATCGCACTGACGTGGGGGCTCGGTCGCTCGACGGAACGACTCCGTCACCTGTACCCCGACATTCGATAGCGGGCCGCTCCTTCCCCACGATGGCGGTACGTCGTTGCGGGCTGTTGGACCGGCCGCGGATCAGCGGTGGACTTCGCGACAGACCGTGCGCAGGCTCCGGCCGTGCTGAGTCTGATGGTGGTTTGGGCGGCGGCGATGCCGCTCACCCTGGAGGAAGAAGACGCCGCCCGGGCCCGTGTCCTCGTCGAATCCATGAAGAACAATCCTCGGGGCCCATACCAACGCATCGCGTGGTTCTGCGCCGATGGCTCGGTCTTGCCGCCCCGACCTGGAGCGTGTTCCGACCACGGTGGAGGGCGGCAGCACGGCGTTCTGAGCGAGGACGGAGAGACGCTCGTGGCCCTCGGGGTGCCGGTGGGCACCATCCTCGCGGCCTTGGAACCGAGCACGTTCCTCGCGGATCACTTGTATCGAGCGCGGGCATATCTTCTCGAGCAGTACCTGGTTCGAACCTTGGACGGCTGGGTGCTTCGCCGGGCTCGGAGCTACCGGGGCGCCCAGCAGGCCGAAGACGAAGCGGCGGCCGCGGATCGACTGATGGCGGCGTTGGCGGCCGAGGATGCGGTCATCGACGACGAGAGACCTCTTCTCACCCGGCTCAGCCGCGTCCTTCCGTTCGGTCGTTCCGGGCCTGGGGCCCAGGCGATCCGCGACCTCGCTACCGATCTTTCGGAGAGGGACCGAGGTTTTCTCCCGCTTCGGGCCCGAATCCATGGCCAACCGTCACCGGACGACGCGAAGGCCGTGAAGCGCTACGCCCGAACCAAGCGAGGGGGGCTCCGCAAAGATGCGCTGGAGTTGGCCGGGATGATCGAGGCGGTCTACTCACCATCGGGTCGCCGAAAGCGCTTCGAGATCTTCGAAACGATGACGAGCTCGGATGATGTGAAGGCAGCACTCGAGCGTTTCCTTTCCGCGTCGACCGCCACCGAGACCCTCGTCGGTGGCCGCAGCCTGCTTCGCGCCGCCCACCAGGCGCTGCCGGATGCGGCTCCTCGAGAACGGGCCGCCCTTCTCGGCATCATGGGCCTCACCGATGAAGTGCTCGCAGAAACGACCGCCGAACTGCGCACCATCCGTCTCACGCGCCGAGAAGGTCTCGACCTGCTGGGGGTCGCCCTCGATTCCGCCCATTACCTGGGGGTCCTGTCCGAGCGCGAGGTTGGCGCCCTCCGTCCTTGCCTGAACGGTGCGGCCGATCATCTCGTCCCGGTGGGGTACGCAGGTGCCATCGACTATCTCGAGCGCGCGCTCGAGTGGTCACGAGCGAGATACCTCGTGGATCTGGGCCCGGCCCTGCCCCGCTATCAGAGGGTCGAGCCGGCTGCCTTCGGGTTGGTGGATGAACTCTTGCGAACCGGCGTCACGTTGCCGATCGGCGCGCTCCTGGACCGATTCGCCACGGATGTCGAAAACCTTCGTTCGGGAGGGCACATTCTTCCAGAGCTTTCCGCGGCGGGTGTTCGTGGCGAGAATCCCGGCATTGGGCAAGGCATCTTTCGGGTCGTCCGGCCCGGAGGCGCTTCGAAGGGCGTCGAGCGCAACGAGATCATCTTGGTCTTCGACAGTGTTCCGGACCTTCCGCCAGTAGCGGGGATCGTCACCGTTGGAACGCCCAATAGCCTCTCGCACGTGAGCCTCCTGGCCCAAAACCTCGGCATCCCGCACGTGGCGGTCACCGGAGAGACCGCCGAAGCCTTGAGCCGATGGGCGGGGGAAGAGGTCGTGCTGGGTGTTTCGGAGAGCCGTCGTGTGGCACTCGCCCGCACCGAGTCCTTGACCGAAGAGACCCTCGACCAACTGGCCATGAGGAAGGACCACGGAGGCACGTCTCTGACCATCGAAGCGGAGCGCCTGAACCTGGCCCAGATGGAGGTCCTTCCGCTCAACGCGCTCACGGCTGATGACGCGGGTGTGGTGGTCGGGCCCAAGGCGGCCGAGCTCGCCCGACTCAAGTCGCTGTTCCCCGACCGGGTATCCGACGCGTTCGTGCTCCCGTTCGGCACCTTCTTGGCCCATGTCACGCGTCCCCTTCCCGGCAAGGACCAAAGCCCTTGGGATCAGTTGAAAGCGGCTTACGGCAAAGCGGAGCATCTGCCCGAAGCCGCGGCCGAGGACTTTTTGCTCGACGAATTGAAGGAGTTCAGAGCCGCCATCAACACCCTTCCCCTCCAGGAACGCTTGATTCGACAGGTGAAAGAGCAGCTTCGAAGACTGGGTCCCGAGAACAGTTTTGGTATTTTCGTTCGAAGCGACACGAACGTAGAGGACTTGGAGAATTTCACCGGTGCTGGCCTCAACACGACGGTGCCCAATCGTGTGGGACTCAGCTCGACGCTGAACGCGATTCGACAAGTCTGGGCTTCTCCATATTCCGAAAGGTCTTTTCGGTGGCGGCAGCGCATCTTGACGAACCCCGAGCATGTCTATCCGTCGGTGGTGGTGCAGCGAACCGTCCCGAGCGAAATCTCGGGTGTCCTGGTGACCACCGACTTGGTGAGTGGGGATCCTACAGCTTTGACCGTCAGCGTGAGCGAGGGGGTTGCGGCCGTCGTGGATGGTGGTGCAGCCGAGACCATCGTTGCGCGGGCCGATAGCACAACGGAACTTCTCAGTAGCTCCAGAGTCTACGCCCGGAAGCTGATCCCCAAACCTCCCCAAGAAGGCATCATTTGGGCCCCGGCCCGCAAAGAAGAACCTCTGCTCACGCGGAATCGGCTCCTCGAGGTCACCGGTCTCGCCCGAGAAGTCGTGGCGGCCATGCCTCGTCGCGAGACCGCGTGGGACATCGAATTCGGATTGGTGGACAACCGAGCCTACCTGTTCCAGATCCGTCCGCTGCGCCCCTCCAAACTCGCATCGACCCATCCCTTTCTTCGACAGCTCGATGCCGAAGCCCGGCTGCCGCGCGAGCCGGTCGACCTCGACGAGTTTTTGCCATGATGATGCTCACCGCCCTTGCCGGACTCCTTTGGAGCTATCCGCTGGACGACTTCGACCGGACTCAGATCCGACGCCTTGAGTGGCAACAGGCCATCGAGAACGGAGAATCTCGAGGGCGAAAGCTTCATTCCGGCGCAACCTGGTCTGCGGAAGAGATACGATTGCGACTCGACTCTGGACCGGGTCGCTCGTTTCGGCTGACCCCGGACTCGGTTCAGGATCCGGAGCTTCGAACGGCGCTCGAAAAGGTGACCACGGGTGGATTTCAGCGCTATGGGATAGCCATAGTCGACATGACGGATCCGGCTCGTATCCGCTTTGCCGGCCACAATGAGCACCTGAAGCAAACGCCGGGAAGCGTGGCCAAGCTTCTGGTCGCCACTGGCTTTCTGGGGCAAGTTGCCCGGCATTTTCCCGTTCCGAAGGACCGGGAAGCGTTCTTGCGCACGACATCGTTCACCGCCGATGACTGGGCGCAACCCAATCATCACGAAGTGCCGGTCGTGAAAAAGGGACAGCGAACACGGGTACGGCGGGTTGTCTCGGGCGACGTCTTTACGGCATGGGAATGGCTCGACCACGCCTTGTCCCCTTCATCCAATGCCGCGGCCACCATGGTGTGGCGCGAGGCCGCTTACCTCTCGGACGGCGCGACAACCGCGGCGGCGCTCTCGGATCTCGAAGGCAGCGTCGTGCCCGCTGGAGCCCGGGATGCTTGGGCTCGTACGTTGGGCCGAGCCGGGATGGCTGAGGTCGCTTTCGACGTGGTCGAAGCACCGATTCGCGATGCCGGTATCGAGGTGGAGGACTTTCATGTCCGAACATTTTTCACCACTCGCCCTGGCCGATACCTCGCGGCGCGGTCGAGTCGGGCCACTCCCTTTGCGGTGGTTCAGTGGGCGTTGGCCATGGAGCAAGGAAGGCTGGTGGATCCGTGGACGAGCCGTGAACTCAAAAAGCTGATCTACCTCACACGTCGCCGCATTCGCTACGCGTATGCCAAAGAGCTCAGGGACTCCGCGGTCTACTTCAAGAGCGGCAGTCTCTACGGGTGCAAACCCGAGAAAGACTTCAGCTGTGGCAAATATCGGGGGAATCGAATCAACGTTCTGAACAGTTTGGCTATCGTGGAGACACGTCGTCCGAGTAAACCCATGATGGTGTACGCCGTCGCGGTCATGTCGAACGTGTTGAAGCGAAACGCTTCGTACGACCACGCCGTACTCGCCGGGAGGATCCATGAGATGATGTTGGAGCTGCACCCGTGATCGAGACACTCGCTGTCCTGGCCTGGTTGTTCGGAGCGCCGGACCCGACCGCCTCCGACCCCTGGGACGCCCATCGGTCACGCTCTTCGGTCCGGGACGCCTCCCTCGCGGCACCCCGCGATGTACCCCTCGGGGTGGCCGCGGCCGGGTGCGTCGGCTACTACCCGATGCGGTCATCGGACCCGAAGCTTCAAGCTCGTTTGGAGGCGGGATTGCGGGAGGGTGGACTGTGGGAAGCGGCCCGAGGGGGTCGTCTCGCCGTCGCGGTGGTCGACCTGACCATGAAAGGGCGTGCCCGTTATGCCGGCGTCAATGACGACATCATGTTCTATGCGGCCAGCCTACCCAAGATCCTGTCGCTCCTCGCGATGGCGGACCAGGCAGACAGGGGGGCCCTTCCTTGGAATCGAAAGGTGGAGGCTCGCCTGTCCAACATGATCAATCGATCCAGCAATGCAGATGCCTCGTGGGCGTTCGACCGGGTTGGCCTCGATGCACTCGAGGAGGTGGTCACGCGGCCGGGCTATTGCTTCTACGGAGCCGAGCATGGCGGCTTGTGGCTCGGCCGCCCATTTCGACCTGGTGGTCCGACCCGGCGGGACCCCCAATTCAATATCTCTCACGGCGCAACCGCACGACAAGTTGCACGCTTTTACACGTTGATGGATCTCGAGCTCTTCGAGGGCGAGACCACGAGTCAGAGGGTGAAGGAGTTGATGGGCCCTCCCGAACTTCACCACAAGTTCGTCAGGGCTCTGGCCGACCGCGACGTCACCATCACGGCCCGCAAGAGCGGCACCTGGAGGGCACATCACGCAGATTCGGCCCTCGTGGAGCACAGAGGACGACGCTATGCGGTCGTTGCGCTGGCCCACATGAAAGACGGGTCGAGGGCGGTCGAACAGATCGCACGCGTCGCCGACGACTGCGTGCTCTCCACGGCGCCTACTGAACCTCGGCCGCGTAGATGAGCCCGTCGTTGTCCTCGCATCGCCCCACCACCGTGCCGCGGAATCCTTGGTCGACTGGGGACAAGGAAAAGCGGCACTGGAGCGTGCTTCCTCGGTCGCCGAGCAACGTGGCATCGGTGAAGCCGTCCTCGCGCACGCCCAGAAGATTCTTCTGCGGCCACCGCTCCGGGAAAGGACTGAAGATGTCGGGCCCGCTCTCAGCCTCGTAGTCCCGAACCGAAGGTGCGCCGGCCTTTTCGGCCGCGCGCGGCGACGCGACCTCGACCGACGCCAAGAAGTACTCGTCGCCTCGTTGTGTTCGCAAAGTTCCCTGCAAGGGCGAAGGACCTTCGAATTGGAAGAGCAGCGTGCCGGCCACCTCGGTGTCGCTGTCGATGAGCTTGGCTTTGGCAGCCGTGCGTGACGACGACCGACACGCACTGGCGACCAGAACTATCACTCCCACGAGCATCACCGCATCCCGGCATCGCATGACGCCTTGTCTTACCGCACGGGCCGCTTTCACGACACCGCTACTGGCCTTGACGGTGCGCACGAACATCGCTTCCGCTTGCGCGTACCCGATTTCCCCGTCGACCCGGATGCGTTCGCCGATCTCTGACGAGGTAAAAACCGATGGATTCAATTCCGTCGGGTTGACAACCGCGCAGGTTGACAACGGTACGACCAGTGTCGGGCTGAACGCATCAATCCATCTACAGCGCGTTCGCGGCCAGTTCAGCCAACGCGGACCGCTCACCCTTGACCAACGTGACATGTCCGGTAAGTGCTTCTGCCTTGAGCCGATTCACGACGTAGACCAATCCGTTGTTGTTGGCATCCATGTATGGATTGTCGATCTGATACGGATCGCCGGTGAGTACGATCTTGGTCCCATTGCCGGCCCGAGTCAGAATCGTCTTCACTTCGTGCGGGGTCAGGTTTTGCGCCTCATCTACGATCATGTACTGATTCGGGATGGAGCGGCCGCGAATGTATGTGAGCGGCTCGATCTGTAGTAGATCCAAATCGATCAATTCTTTGTAAGAACGGCTCTTGTTCCGATGTCCTTTGATTTGAGGTGTCATGCCCATCAAGAACTCGACGTTGTCGAAGATAGGCTGCATCCAGGGCGACATCTTTTCTTCGACGGTCCCCGGGAGGTATCCGAGGTCTTTGCCCATCGGGAATATCGGTCTCGACACCAATACCCTCTGATATACCTTTTCCTCTGCCGTTCGCTGGAGTCCGGCCGCGATGGCGAGGAGCGTCTTGCCGGTACCCGCCTTACCCACGAGCGTGACCAAGGTGACCTCGTCGTCCATCAAAAGATCGAGGGCACATGCCTGTTCGAGATTCCGGGGCGAGATGCCCCAAATCGGAGCCCCTTCCGCCTTCACGCGACGCAGTTGAGACCGATCCTTGGTTACCCTGGTCAGCATCGTGATCCCGTCGGCGGTCAGTTGGACGAACTCATTCGGACTGTCGGATGGGAAAGGCATCGGCGCTGAGCCGGACTTCGCCAGAACCTCCAGGACCGCTGCATCCACCGAGACATCGCGCCGGCCCGACCACAGCTCGTCGATGTCGCTGCGCTCCACCTCGTAGTCTTCGGCCCGTAGCCCCATGGCATCGGCGCGGATCCGAAGATTGACGTCCTTGGACACCATGATGGTGTCCACGCCCGGCTCCTCGTCCCTCGTCTGCAGGGCGACCGCGATGATCCGGCTGTCCATCGTGTTGGACGCCACCGCCATGTCGTCGGGCAGTTTCCGATCGGTGAACCCAACCCGAAGGATGCCTCCGTTCTCCAGAGGCACCCCCTCCGCAAGCTTTCCTTCCTTTCGGATCCGGTCCAGCGTTCGGCTGATGGTTCGGGCCGAACGACCGAGTTCGCTCAGGTCGCGCTTGAACTTGTCGACCTCTTCGATCACGTAAATGGGCAGGATGACCGTGTTGTCAGCGAAAGCAAAGACGGCATCGGGGTCGTGAAGAACCACGTTGGTATCCAAGACGAAGTTCTTCTTCACGCTATCGGCCATACGGAGCTTGCCAGGCGACGGAAACCGCTTCCGACCTCCGTCATCAGATTGTCACGAAGTGCGCAACACCTCCGGCTTCGACGACGCGTCCGTGGGCCCATCCGAACAAACCTTGACATACCTTAGGGTCACCCGTCCCGGGACAACGACGGGCCCGAATAAGACAGGTCCATGCTCTCGGACGATTCGGAGGGGATGCGCATCAAGACCCGAGTTCCGGCTTCGGCGCCGGGCTCCACGAACACGTATCCCCCGTGGCTGGTCAGGATCTGATAGGCGATGGAGAGTCCGAGTCCGGTTCCCACGCCGTTGCCTTTGGTGGTGAAGCCGGGATCGAAGACGCGCGACCGGATCTCCTCCGGGATCCCAGGCCCCCGGTCCTCGACCCACACCGTCCAGTCCGAACCGTCTTGACGGCAGCCGATGATGACCGAGCCTCCGGATGGCTGCGCCTGGAGTGCGTTGAGGAGGACTTGATAGAACGCCTGGTTGAGCTCCGCCGGAGCGCCGATCGCCCAGGCGCCTTGCGGAACGTCGACATGTCGACGGATGTTCGGCGGCCACAGAGGCTCGAGGATGTCGATGGTCTCTCGGATCAACTCTCGCAGATCAAAGCGTTGAAGCTTCGATTCATCCAACCGAGCGAAGCTCTTCAGCTTCTTCACGATGGTCGCGACTTTAGCCGCGCCTTCCCGGACCACCCGCGCGGCGTCTCGCAACGCCGTCAAGATGGCGCGAGCTCGAGATGGGCTTTGCTCCACCAGCGAATCGAGCTTGTCGACGCCGGCCGTCATGGTCTGAGAACCACTTCGAATGGCTCCCAATGGGTTGTTCATCTCGTGGGACAAGCCTGCTGCAAGCTGCCCGAGCGCGATCATCTTCTCATTTTGTACGATGAATGCTTGAGTATCCCGAAGTTCACGGTTGACCCGTTCGAGCTCCGCCGCCATCTCGGCTCGGCGCTCCGCTTCTTGAAGAGCCGTCGCGCGCCGGGCGCTTTCCCGCTCCGTCCGCGCAAAATCTGACGCCATGTAGACGGAGATCGAAACCAGCAACGCACTGAAGCCCAGCGTGATGCAGTGCTCGGGAGACGGCAGGTCTGCAAACCAGCTCAGCACCTCGATGAAGACCGTCAGCAGGAGAAGCGTACCGCCGACGCTCAGCACCCAAAGCCCACGGACTCTCTTGCGTCGCGCCTGAACCAACAAGAGGCCCACGACGAGTGCTGCCGCAGCGCCGTACGCATAGCACCCTCCGATCCCAATGTATGGAAGCAAGACAATGGGCACGATGGCGCTCCATTGAAATACCGAGAACGCGGTGGGAGCAGGCTGCTTTGTGACGCCGAAGAAAAAACGAGCGAGCAGCGCAGAACCGAGCGGGGTCAAGGCATTGGACACCAAAACGGTAGCGTAGTGACCCTTTGCCGATTCGGCGTAAAGAGACAAAAACTGAAGATAGATAAAGAGGCCAAAAGCAAAGATGCTGGCCGCGCACAAGAGACTGTCTGTACGCGAACGTCGGGCCGCGTACAAAACCAAGTGAAAGAGAATCAGCGCCATGACGAAGCCGTTCAGCCAGCCGTGGAAAGCGGCATGGCGAGCGATGGGGTCCCAGTGCTCGGTGAAGCTGTCCTCCGATCGATTGAGCTCGGCCGAAAAGCCGGCCCACGACATCATGCGCTCCAAGCGTACGGCCCACGGGTTGTGGACGTGGAGGGCCAGAAGATGCTCACCCGGTTCGATGCGGAGTTCGATGGGGCTTCGACCGGTCAGATCGACCGCGGTTCCGTGGGCC
Source organism: Myxococcota bacterium (assembly GCA_050331295.1). Classification (GTDB taxonomy): domain Bacteria; phylum Myxococcota; class Kuafuiibacteriia; order Kuafuiibacteriales; family Kuafuiibacteriaceae; genus Kuafuiihalomonas. The sequence continues at coordinate 626,174 of JBHJGZ010000006.1, forward strand.
CGGACGTTTCCGCCCACGCGCCTCCCATCGAAGAATACGTCCACATCGCCCAGATGCTGAAGCCAAAGGTGAACCTCCACCGGCTCACCGACGTACGTGATGCGCTGCCAAAACCAGCTGCTCCCGTCCCACCGGTCGGGAAGCGGGGAGAGGTCTTGATGAATGACCTGCACTCCATCGACGCCCTCAGGCCGTCCGTTCTCGAGGGTCGGACCGGCCTCATCGAATGGACCCGGGCTACAGCTCCAGAGTGGAGAGAGGCTCACCCGATGGGGCGGGTCGAGAAACTCCGCCTCGTCGAGTTCGGTGGTCGGAACGGAATCGTTCGTCTCCATCCCGAATCCGCTCAAAAGAACGACCGTCCAGAGCAGCGGATTCATGCGTCGAGCCTAGCTGGGTAGACGCGAAAACGTGATGCGAAGGTTGGAGAAAACGTCCAGTTCGCGGGCCGTTCGGTCGTGCTTCCCACTATGCAAAATCCAGAGTGCGTTTGTCGATTGAGGCCGGCTTCAACCTTCCCGGGCGGCCACCTCTCCTTCCACGGGCCGGTCAGCCGGCGGTCAAAGCGTCGGCGACGGCATCCAGCACCTTGCGGTCGTAGGCCATCAGCGGATGCAAGAGAACCGGAAAGCTCCGGTCCACTGTGGCGCCCTCCAGACGTCCACTGCGGCCCGGCACGACCATGAGGTCAAACGGCGTCCAGAATGTAAACACGCCGACCCCGTTCCAACGGACGGGTCGGGAGTTGAGCCGACCCAAGAGCGCACTGCCGGGTCTGAGGTCTCCAGCTGCGGGGAGTTTAGACAGGTACGCAGTCGCCGTTCCATGATGCGGTCCGGCCAGAGACACGAATCGCCGTGTCCTTCGCCAGCCCCGGAGGAGCATGATCCAGCTGCGAAGCACCACCGCCCCCATACTCATTCCCACCACATCCACCCGATCCGCACCGGTCTTGCTCAGGATCGCATCGACTTCGCGCCCGACCTGCCGCGCGTATTCGAGGATGTGGGCACGGCCGTCCGGCGGGACCAGATCGAAGGCGTGGCAGAGACGATTGTCCCGCTCGAGGCGCCGCGCGATGGCGTCCATCTTGGCCTTCCGGTCGAAGATCCCGTGGACCAAGACGACGGGGAGAGGAGCCGAGGCATGCACGAATTACTGTCGCCGGTAGATGCCCGTGAACCACGGCTTCCAGGTCTCGGTCTCGGCGTCGTACTCCTCGAAGTGTTGGCGGACCGAACCATCGGTCTGCTGCGACCATTCCCCTCGGAAGCGCGCCGACCGGCCGCTGTGGTAATGGATCTCGCCCACGAGTTCCATGGTTCCGTCGTCCCGAAGCCCTCCTTCGTAATCGATGCTCATGCCACGGCTGACCCACACCTGGCGCCACTTCTGGCGGACGGGATCGTAGAAGTTGTAGCTCTGACCCGTCGTTCCCTTCACGGACCGCCACTGCTCGAGGACAAGGCAGCCTGCTTCCTGTTTCGTGATGCGATTGGTGCCCTGCAGCGCGCCGTCGAGGTCATAAACGCTCCAGTCCCCGAGCCAGAAGTCGAATTGTTCGAACGCCGGGTCGCGCTGGCAAACGTTCTGTGGGCCCGACGCCTCCTCGACGACCCCCGTCGTCGCCTGAGCCCCCGCACAGCCAACGAAGGTCATGACCAAAAAGGGAACATCTCGGCGCACCACGAGGGGACCTTAGCAGATGGAAGGCCTATCCCGCCGCCGAGTCGATTCGGGTCTGCGTCCCGGGCGACTTCGGCCTGAGCTCGGGAGCGTGCCGCCGAGACCGTGAAACCGCCTGACGGCGTCTCGTCCGGCTCACGAGCCGCCCTCTTCGTCGGACACCGTGTCGCCGCTCGGCGACGTGTTTCGATGGGGCCAGATGATAGACGTGGTGTAGGGGAAGCGGCATGACGGTCCGGTGGCTCTGCGCAATCCCGTGGGTCCTCGCGAGCCTTTCCGCGTGCTCGAAGCCCGCGTCCAATCAGGTCCAGCTGCCGCCGCCCGCGGTCGGGGTGGCCGAAGTCCGGATCGCCGAAGTCCGCGGAGAACGGCGCTTTGTCGGGACTTTGGCCGCCGTGCAGCGCGTCGAGTTGCGCGCTCGAGTTCAGGGAACCATCGAGAGCAAGTTTTTCGTTGATGGGCGAGACGTCCGAGAGGGTGACAAGCTCTTTCAGATCGACCCTCGATCCCCTCAGGCTGCTCTGGCCCAAGCGCAGGCGGGGTTGGCCGACGCACGCGCGGAGTTGGCGAAGGCCGCCGCCGATGCCGGTCGGGCCAGAAACCTTTTCGAATCCGACACCATCAGCCGAGCCGAGCTCGACTCGGTGTTGGCGAGGGAGCGCACCGCTCGAGCGGCTGTGGACGCGAACCGGGCGACGGTCGAGGATGCCGCCCTCACCACCCAATTCACGGTGATTCGGGCTCCCTTCGACGGTCAGATCGGAGCCTCTACGGTCGACGTCGGCAGCCTCGTCGGTCCGACGACGTCGATGCCCCTCGCGACGGTGGTCAAGCTGGACCCCATTTTTGCGGAGTTCCGCGGTGCAGGAGAAGAAGGCGGCCGGAGCATCGACCCAAATATTGGCCTTCGCTCTGGTGCTCGTCTTTCTCTTTCTCGCGGCCCAGTACGAGAGCTTCACCCTTCCCGTTTCGGTTCTCGCCGTAGTTCCCATGGCGGCCCTCGGAGCTTTGCTGTTTCAGCTGATGTTTGGTCTGGCGCTCGACGTCTATTGCCAAGTCGGGCTGGTGTTGCTCCTCGGTTTGACGGCAAAGACAGCGATCTTGCTGGTTGAACTCGCCAAGCAGCGCATGGACGAAGGCTTGGGTATGGTCGAATCCGTGGTGGAGGCTTGTCGTCTCCGTTTTCGCGCGGTCTTGATGACGGCCTTGACGTTTCTACTCGGTATGCTGCCGCTGCTGGTTTCAACCGGGGCCGGTGCCGGTTCCCGGAATTCGCTAGGCTCCGCCGTATTCGGTGGAACGCTGATCGGGATCGTTTTCACCTTGCTCTTCGTTCCCGTGTTCATCGTGCCGCTGCAGAATCTGAGGACATCGTCGCGATGAGACGCGCTGGGCTTTCCGGTCACGGGTTCCGTCGAGCGGGGGAGGACAGTCGCCCACGTGAAGCTCGTGGGCAGGAAGCTCCGGCTGACGGAGCACGTCGCGGAGCGCCTCGAGCCGATCCAGGATCGGCCGCACTTCTTCGAGAAGGCGGCGACCGGCCGGCAACAGCTGGAGTCCACGCGGCGTACGGTTGAAGAGCTTGGTCCCGAGCTCGTCCTCGAGAGCACGGATCTGACGCGACAAGGGAGGTTGCGAGATGAACAGCCGTTTCGCGGCCCGGGTCATATGCTCTTCCTCGGCCACCGCCACGAAGTACCGAAGCTGCTCGAGACTCACCCCGTGAAGATAGCAGAGTCGCGTGGGGTGCACAGGCGCGCTGCCCCCGACCGCTCCAGGGCCCTCATACCGAGACGGTATTGGTCAGCCCGGGAGCGGCCTGGCAGGAGAGCAAGGCGTGGTGGAGCTCCTCTCCTCGGACGACATCGAGCGTCTTCGGCTCGCCGGCGCGATCGCCAGTGCGATCCTCGAGGCCCTCGGTCGGACGCTGGAGCCGGGAATGCGCACACTCGACATCGACGAGGCGACCCGGCGACTGTGTCGAGAGCAGGGAGTGCGCTCGAGCCAGTTCGGCTACCAAGGCTTTCCGGGGCACGTGTGCACGAGCCGAAACGCGGTGGTTTGTCACGGGATCCCAGGCCCAGAGCGCCTCGAGTGCGGCGACATCGTGAACGTCGACGTCACCATCGAGCACGATGGCTTTCACGGGGATACTTCACGCACCTTCCTCATCGGTGCGGTCGCCCCTGCCGCGCGGCGGCTGGTGGCGGCGGCCGAGGCCGCGATGTACGCCGGGATCGGAGCGGTGCGCCCGGGCGGCCGGGTCGGAGACATCGGAGCCGCCATCCAGGCCCATGCAGAGCCCCTCGGCTACGGCGTGGTTCGGGAGTACTGCGGCCACGGCATCGGCCGCTGGATGCACATGGAGCCCCAGATCCCCCACTGCGGGATGCGGGGTCGAGGCCGGCGGCTCCGGCCCGGAATGGCGTTCACGGTGGAGCCCATGATCAACGCGGGCCGACCGGAGACCGTGGTCGAGCCCGACGGATGGACAGTCGTGACCCAAGACGGCGAGCTCTCCGCCCAGTTCGAGCACACCGTGCTGGTCACGCACGAGGGTGCCGAGATCCTCACCGCTACGCCGAAATCCACCCGACCTGCGAAACCTCGTTGCCGTCAGACGTAGGCCAAATGGTGCACGGCAGACCCGCCATCGACGTCTCTCTGATGTGCGTGGTCGAGGAGGCGCCCCACTCGAATACGTGCGTCGCCGGATCTTCCCAAACTACCCCGAGAGCTCCTTGCTCCATGCCCAAACCTCGGGCGGCGCATAGCTATCGTTCATCGTTTCATCCATCTCTCATCACAGACCTGCTCGCGCTGGTCCGCCTACCGCCGTCAAGCGGTGGACCTTTCACATCGCCGCGCAATCTCGGCTGCAACGAGCCAGAGCCGGTCTTGACCCCAGACCGCCATGTCGGGTTCGCCGCTCGGACCGGAGAGGCGATAGCTCGGCACGCCCCAAAGGCCCAGGCCGTCGACCATCTCGTCCTGATGAGCCTCGACCATCGACTTCCAGCTTTCGTCGCCGATGACCCGTCGAGCCGTCGCCCAGTCGAGACCGGCTGCCTCCACGGCTTGCTTCATCCCCGCCTCTCGATGCAGCCCAACGCCGAGCGCCCACGCATGCTTCAGGAGTGAGCTCATCAAGGCCTCGTCCTTTCCTTGGCTCCTCGCCCAAGGCAGCAGCGAATAGGCCCGCCGCGTGGGCGTTCCGACGGGAGCGACGATGTTGCCGAAGGGCACCCCTGCGGCATCAGCTTCGCGCTTCGTGTCGAACAGGATGTAGCCGGCCTTTTGCATGGGGACGGGGAGGCCCCGCATGATCATCGGTAACACCGGCTTGTGGTGGAACTCGATCCCACAGGCATCCTTGAGGGCGATGGTCCGGTCGAAGATGATCGACGTGTATGGCGAGTTCAAGGAGGGATAGAAGTCGAGTCTGAGCGCACTTGCATCGACGCCCGACAGGTCGACTTCGGGACGTGGCGCGATGAGGGGTTGATTGGGCGCCTTGCACGCCCCGAGGCCGCGCAATCGATGCTCGAGGTGCGAGAGGCGGTCGACGCCCCAGTACCACTCCCCTCCATAGAAGAACATGGCGCCAGAGTAGTGACCGAGCTTCGACAGGCGGGCCGAACCGGAATCCAGGGCGGCGACGAGCTGCTCGTGGCTGGCAAGGTGCTTTGTTTGCTCCTTCAGTACGGTCTCGGAGCCCGACCAGAGCGCCCGCGACACCGCCTGCACCCGCGCCAGCGCGCCGTCGGCTTGGATGTCGATAGCGGCGAGTGCCCGCCCCGCCATGGTCAGGTGGTCGGGGTCGGGTACGGTGTCCGCATTCTCCGGAAACGACAGCCCAAGGTGCGGCGCAATGAGCTCTGCGTCCCTTCGTGCCCAGACGGCGAGCTTCTCGAACTCGGGCTGGTTTGGCCCGCCCGTTGCGCGGACGAGGTGAAACTGCAGCACGATGTCGTAGCGCGAAACGAGGTCCGAGAGCACCTGCACTGCGAGGTGCGAGTACGGATCGTCGAGCTGATGGAAATACTCCACCACGTGAGGCGCGCCGCTTGCGCGCCTCCGAGCCTCAGCCGTCTTGCGACGCTTCTCGATGGAAGCGGGGGACAGCTTGGGGCCGAGAACCAATTTGCTGATAGCCCACCGAAGCCACGCCGACGGGTCGACGAGGTAGCTTGGATTGGGGTTCTTCTTCGGCTCTAGCATGCACGCCTTTCTCCGAGCGACGACGCATCTTCCATCAACATCGCGGAGCGGTCCAGATGATAGTCCATGTCGCCGTGGAGGGCCTCGACGCACAGGAGCGGTTTGAAGTCGTGGCGGACGCGCTGCTCATCACTCGAGGCGCACTATCCGGATCCGTCCGTCCATCCCACCGAGCCCTCGGTCCGCTTCGTCTCGGAGCTCATGGAAGAATTCGGTGATCGGTGGGCAAACAAGCTCATGTTCCATTGTCGGCGATTCCCCGCCGATCAAGAGCGTCGCGGTGCGTCCCTCGCCGCCGGAACCATTGAAGGCGCCGGCTTTGGATGGCTCAAGCCACTCCTTCTTCCCTTGGGTAAGCGACCTCATTCGGCGCATGGTTCCTCGACTGGCGTTTGCCGGCGCCAATGACAACAACGCCCTTCTTCTCATGGAATCCTTCTCGAGTCTCGTCGATCTGCTGGATATCCATCTCTCTCGACGCCCCTACATTTTCGGTGCTCGACCTGCATTTGGTGACTTTGGTCTTTGGGGTCAGCTCTTTCAGGCTCGGACCGATCCCACCTGCGAATCCATACTCAATCAACGTGGTCCGGGAGTCGTGACTTGGCTCCAAAGAATGCAGCGTCCTTCACCGGAAGGCTCATTTGAGAGCTTGAGCTCTCGCTCCCACGCTCCAACCCATTCTCGAACAAGAGGTCGGTGCTCGCTTCCTGGCCTGGAGTGACGCCAACGAAAAGGCCTTCAAGGCCAACGCACCACGGACGGAGCTTCAGATGAGCGGCCGCCTCTACCATCAGAAGACCTTCAAGTATCCAGCCCGCTCCCTCGGGATTCTGAAAGAAAAGCTGCGTGCATTGGGCCCCAACGAAGAACTCTCCCGTTTCCTTCGTGCCTGTGGCTGCTTGAAGTATTTGCAGACAGAATCCGTCTATCAATAGGCTCAAGAACAGTCACGAACCATGGTGTAGGCTCTAATTTTCATGGCAGAAATGAGCACTCGCATCATCACTGGTCTTTTCACGCTGCTCCTCTGCCTCTCACGAGGCTCCGTCGCGACTGCCCAGGCAGAAAGCCCACGACCCGATATTCTTCTCATTCTCTTGGATGATGCTGGCTTCATGGACTTCGGCGTGTTCGAGATGCCGGCAGGCGGTCGGCAAGCGAACAGATCGCCGCCAACGCAGCGAAGAAGTTGGCCAAGAACGACTGGTTCGTCCTCCTATTCTTCGCAGTGGCGTGCTCGCATCTCTGTGCGAGGCGAATCGTCTGGTGAGAATCGCTGTCAGAAGGCTAGGACGGCCTTGACCTGGACGGAGCGCATGGCCACTTGACCTCGCACCCTTTCCGCGTCGGCGCCACGATGAGTCTCGAAACCACGATGAACGCACTAAATATCGTTCTAAATTTTATTTTGGGCTTATTTGCCATCATCTTTTTACTGATTGGCCTGGGATGGCTGGTGGCGCCTTCTTTGGTTGGACGTCAGCTCGGAATGCCGCTTTTGGATGGTGTAGGCTTGAGCACGCAGATCGGAGATCTGGCATCGCTTTTCTTGACGCTGGCCCTCTGCATACTTCTAGCCCTGAAGAGCGGTATCCGAATCTGGTTCTACCCCGCTATCATGTTGCTTTCTCTGACTGCGGTCGGGCGTGTGCTGGCTTGGGCGCTTCATGGGGCGGCATTGGCCCTCGACCTGATTGGCATCGAGGTCGTCGTTGCCTCCTTGCTGTTCTTTGCCTCGAGAAGAGAGGCGCCGAATGAAGTCTAGACCGCTCTCTTTTCGCAAGGAGGAGGGGCTCGACATCTTGGAAACCGTCGAGCCTTGGAGGCCTCGAAATGAAGAACCGGACAGACAGCCTCGATCGTCAAAAACATTGTCTCTGCCACCGAAGCAAGAAGACCGAAGCTGCATGATGTCGCCCCTTGGCACTTCGCACTTTTTGTTCGCTTGATGCGCATCTTCGGGGCGTGAGCCATTTTGGACAGAATCAGAAAGGGTAAGGATTGATGATGTTGATGGAACATGAGAATGCCCGTCATGGGGGCATGGATCAGCGACCATGGGAGGCCGACGTCAGGCGTGCCGGGAGGCATCGAGCTCGAGGGACCCCCGAGGCCGGCGGTCCTGTTCGCTCCTGGAACGTGTGCCGAACCGTTCTGTCTGTCATTTTGTTTTTCGTATGCTCGATCTGTTTCGTGCGCCCCGGTTCTGCGCAATCGCTGGCAGAGATCGGTTTTCAGTATAGCTCGGAAGCGGGACTGGACGATGCTCCGACCGGGTTCGAAGGCCTCGGGCTTGGGTTTGCTCGTTTCGACGTCAAGGGCCGCCTGCCGATTCCGCTGTCCAAAACTGAGGGTCGCCGCTCGTTTCTCGTGGTGGGGGGTACGTATCAGTTCTACCTCTCCGAGGCCATCCGGGTCGACGGCGAGGTGCTGGTCCGACGCAACGAGCTCCACACGGTCGGGTTGCCCATCTCTTTCATCCAGCAGTTTGGACGTCGGTGGACGGCCGCAGCGGCCTTTGCCCCTGGCCTCTCTGGAGACTTCATCGAGATCCGGAACGAGAGCTTTCGCTTCTTGGGCAGTGCTTTCTTTACGCACCGATTGAATGAATCGCTCCTCCTCGGAGGTGGCGTATTGGTGACCAACCTCTTCGGTGAAGTGCTTCCGCTTCCCTACCTTCGCTTGAGCTACATCAAGCCGAAGTTGCGCATCGATCTGCGGCTGCCGAGGGAAATCTCTTTCGTTTGGCCTGCTACAGACTGGTTCGAGCTTGGCGTCGGGGGCCTTGTCCGGCTCAATTACTACTCGCTCACGGACCGCACCATTATCGACACGCCATCCGACGCCATCGCCACCTCCCAAATCGAACTCGGGCTCGTCGCAGCTTTTCGAGTGACCGAACCGCTATGGTTCACGCTCTCCGGCGGACCGGTGCTCAACCGTCGGTTTGACTTTGTCGACTCTGACGGAGACACGCTCCGAGACTTCGGTACCGACCCCGCAGCGTTCGTTCAGTTGACCTTTGAAGTGCGGAGGCCACGTCCGAAGGGTCCAGACGGCGAGAAGACCGACGCCCCCGCAGCACCCGACATCTAGACCTTAGCGCTCCTCACGACGCAGCCAGAAACGAGGGGTGTTTCCTTCGCGGACCCGATACAGCCCCTTAGGCCGTGTAGTGGTGGAAGGATTCCGCAGCGAAAGGTGGACAAGCTGGTTCAGGACGCTCTGCGCGAAGTCCTGGAGATTCGACCCCGGAACCCCCACGGTTGCGCCGACCCGGACCGGCACCGGTGGCGATTCGTCGTCGACGGGTCGGTACAGGCCGGTTCACCCTCTGGCCCGTGATGATCGAAGCACGAGAGGGTCTTTCCGCCGGGCTGGCCTGGGGACTGGCGGTGGCCCTCCTGGCGGCGTCGGTAGGGGTGTTCCTCTACATCCCGCAATGGATCCTGACCGGCCCGACGGGGCTTGGCCGAGAGGTTCGGAGCTGGCTCGCCACGGCGTGGGTCCTCGCGGCATTCGGGGCGGTCTGCGGGATGGCTTGGTGGTGGACCCGACCCGACTCCCCGCGAGACCGACGGCCCGCCCCGTCCGGTTCGCCTCGGTCCGCAAGCACGGAGAGCAACGGGTGAGTTCGCCCGACCCGGCACCGACGGAGAGGCCGCCCGAGGTGGGCAGCCCGGCTCCATGTCGCGCCGCCTGCCCGGTGGGGACCGATGCGGCTGCATACGTGGCCCTGGTGGCCCAAGGGCGGGTGGCCGAGGCCTACGACGTGGCCCGGCGGCCCAATCCCTTGGCCTCCATCTGCGGCCGGATCTGCGCCGCACCCTGCGAGCAGGCCTGCCGCCGCGGCATCCTGGATGCGCCCATCGCCATCCGTGCCCTGAAGCGGGTCCTGACCGAAGCCCACGGCATCGAAGCCGAGGCTCCGTCTCGCTGGCGCCGGGCAGCCGGCGACATTCCGCCCGCCGTCAAGCCCTCGGTGGGGATCGTCGGAGCTGGACCTTCCGGGCTGTCCGCGGCCCACGACCTGCGCTTGGCCGGCCATTCGGTGGTGGTCTACGAGCAACACCAGCGGGTCGGCGGCATGCTCGCCCACGGCGTGCCGTCTTTTCGACTCCCCCACGGCCTTGTGGACACGGAGCTGTCGGCCATCGTGGAGCTGGGCATCACGCTCCGGACCGGGGTCGAGGTCGGGCGAGACGTGTCCATCAAAACCCTCTTGGCTTCCCACGCCGCCGTCTTGGTTGGGGTGGGCTGCCAGCAAGGCCGCTTGCTCGAAACCCCGGGCATCGAGCTCGCTGGCGTGATCCGAGCGGTGGACTTCCTTCGCGGGCTGCGGGCGCCCGCCGCGGGTCGGGCCACCGAGGTCGAAGGGCCGGTGGTGGTGGTGGGCGGCGGCAGCGTGGCTTTCGACGCCGCCCGCAGCGCCTGGCGCCTTCAGGGACAGCGGGACGACCAGACCGTGCTGGATGCCGCCCGCTCGGCCCTGCGGAGCGGCGGAGGCAAGGCGGCAGGGGCGTCGGTGATCCTGCTGGCTCCGGAGTCCCGCTCCGAGATGTCGATGCAGCCCGAAGAGCTCGAGCAGGCCGAGCAAGAGGGGGTCTGGGTCCGAAACCGGCTCGCCGTGCGTCGGGTCTTGGGCAGCGAGCGGGTCGAAGGCGTCGAGGTGGCGCCGGTCCGTTCCCTTTTCGACGACCAGGGCAACTTTGCGCCCCAGCTCGACGAAGACCGGACCGAGGAGGTGCCGGCCCGGACCTTGGTGGTGGCCATCGGCCAGACCGCCGAGACCGATTTTCTGCGGGGCGCGGACGGATTCGAGCCGGCTTCGTGGGGTGGGGTGCCGGTGGACGGTTGGGGGCGGACGTCCCATCCCCAGATCTACGGCGCCGGCGACGCGACCACCGGGCCGCGGGATCTGATTCAAGCCGTGGCCTCCGGTCAGCGGGCCGCTTCGGCCATCGTCCATGACCTGGCCGGGCGGGGGCGGGATCGGCCGCCGGCCCGGCGGGCCTTCGAGCCGCCACCGGTGCCGTCGTCCCCCCCACTGCGCCAACGGGCCCGGTACTGGACCGGCTACGACGCGCTTCCGCGGGCTCGCTTGCCGCTGGTGCCGGCCGAGGTCCGTCGGGGGACCGCCGAAGTGGAAGGTTGTTTGTCGATGTCGGCCGCCCGGACCGAGGCCGACCGGTGCCTTCGATGCGACGAGCACTTGCAGCTGGCCGAGCACCGATGCATCGCGTGCGGCGGCTGCGCCGACGTCTGTCCCACCGGATGCATTCGAATGGATGTCGAGGACGTGGGCGTGCGCCTCGCGTTCGACGACTCCACCTGCATCCGCTGTCGACTGTGCGTCGACCGCTGTCCGGCCGACGCCCTGGGCTTCGAGGTGGCCCCGGCATGAGTGCATGGCAACGCATCATCGATCGCGTACGATCCGGCGCGCTCTACCGGTCGATCTTTCGAACTCCACCGGTCGACTCGCCCCGCGGGCGGGCCGAGCGCACGTTCAACAACGTCTTCTTGCACCTGTACCCGGCCCGAGTTCCCCGAAGCCTTCTTGCGTTTCGATCGACCTTTCGCCTCGGCTTCATTTCGACCGTGTTGTTCGGGATCTTGACCGTGACCGGGGTCTACTTGATGTTCTTCTACACACCCGCGGTCACCATGGCCTACGGCGACATGCAGTCGATAAGGACGACTGTCGGCTTCGGCCAGCTGATCCGCAACATTCACCGGTGGAGCGGTCACTTGATGGTGCTGGCCGTGACGCTCCACCTGGTGCGCACCTTCTTGGACGGCGCCTACAAGCCGCCTCGGGAGTTCAACTGGGTCATCGGCGTTCTCCTTTGGGTCGTGACCTTGGCATATTCCTTCACCGGGTACCTGCTGCCCTGGGACCAGCTGGCTTACTGGGCCGTGCGGGTGGGCTCCGACCTGGTGCGCTATGTTCCGGGCATCGGCAGGCAGCTGCAGGCCTTCTTGCTCGGTGGAGACGTGATCGGGCAGGCCACTTTGCTTCGTTTCTACGTCTTGCACGTGGCGGTTTTGACCATCGCCTTCGGCCTGCTGTGGGTCGTGCACCTGTGGCGGGTGCGAAAGGACGGGTTCGCGCCGGTGCCCTGGCGGGTTCGGCCGCAGTCGGACGACGATATGGGCGACGAGGCCGCTCGAGACGACGACGGCGATCCGTCGAGCCAGCGAACCCTGGGAACGGTGCAAGGGGTGGCCGGGCCGGTGCACCCCCGGGATCCGGACGGCGAGGTTTTCAGCTGGCCCCACTTGATCATCCGCCACCAGGTGGTGGCGCTGGCCACGGCGGCCCTGGCCATCGGCATGGGGGTGGCGTTCGACGCGCCCCTGCGCGAGATGGCCAATCCCAATCTGACGCCCGAGCCTGCCAAGGCTCCGTGGTATTTCGTGGGCCTGCAGGAGCTTCTCGCCCATTTCGATCCGATGGTGGCGGGGGTCCTGACTCCAGCCCTGCTGGTCGGAGCGCTGGTAGTCTTGCCGTACGTGGACCGGAATCCCGAGCGGCATCCCCGCTCGCGGCGGCTGGCTCGAGCGACGTTCATCGTGGTGTGCGCAGTAACCTTGGGTTTGACGATCCTGGGAGCCTTTTTCCGGGGCCCAGGGTGGGCGTTCGTCTTGCCCTGGGAGCACCTGTATTTCGAGCCCTGAGCCCTCGCGGGTGCAGGGAGAGGAGGCTGAAATGCCGAAGCGTAGAAATCTCCTGAACATCGCCTGGAAGACCGGCGCGGGACTGCTGGGCGTCGAGGCGGTGTGGACCACGTACGAAGCGCTCAAGCCCCTCGCTCAAGGCAAGGCTGGCGGGACCCTGACCTTGGAGCCTCCGGGGCAATATACCGAAGAGACCGTGACCTACATTCGGGAGGCGCAGCTGTACGTGAGCCGGGTGAAAGGCGAGCTGTTCGCTCTGTCGCAGAGCTGCCCTCATCTGGGGTGTCGGGTGCCTTTTTGCGAGGCTTCGGGGCGCTTCGAGTGCCCTTGCCACGGTTCGAAGTACGATCTGGCGGGCGAGTGGCTCGAGGGACCGTCGCCCCACGGGATGAATCGATACTTCATCGAGGTCCAAGATGGACGAGTGACCGTCGACACCCGGATCTTGAAGAACGGGCCGCCTCTGGGCACCCGGCAGTACTACACGCCCCCGCGGGGCGGCAGCTGCGGGCCCGGACGAGCTTGAATGGAACGTACGGTGTCGCCGCCTTCCCTGGACCGTCCGTCGGAGCTTCGCTCCCTCCGTCGCTATCAGCTGGCCGGCCTCGTGTGCATGGCCGCGCTGATCTTGGCATTTCCAGCCTACCGCGCCGGCGAGCCCGGCCGAAGAGAAGCGGCCCGGGAAAGTCTTCGGGCCGAGCGGATCGCCTTGGGAAAGCACCTGTTTGAGCTGCACTGCGCGGGCTGCCACGGTGAGGCGGGGCGGGGTGGGCGAATCGCGCCGACCCTGGCCGCGCAGGAATTCCTGAGCAAGGTATCGGACGATCAGCTCCAGTGGTGGGTGGCCCTCGGCATTCCGGGCACGAACATGCCGGCCTACGACATCGACCACGGGGGCCCGCTCACCGACCAGGAGATCGGCCAGCTCGTGACCTACATGCGCTCGTGGGAAGAGGACGCGCCGAGCGTGCCCAATTGGCGCAACGGCGTGCCGGCCCAGCCGCCCGAGACGGACGATCGGTCCGAGTCGGGCGAAGGCGACGGCGGCGCCCGGGCAGAGAGCGCGTCCGACGGGGCCGGGAGCGACGCCTCGGGCGAAACGAAAACCGGCGCCGGGGGCCCAACCGCCGCACTGAATGGGGACCTGCAAGCCCGTGCGGTCGACGAAGCCGGCCCGCCCACCCGGGCCGACGGGGTCGCTGATGGAGAACCGAACGCGGGCACCGAGGCGGCGACTGCCGGGCCGGAGGAAGCCCGAGGCGAACGGAAGGGCGGTTCGAACGGTCCGGCCGCTTCTAGACATGCGGGAGACCGCGAGAACGTCGACCCGGCGAATGGCTCTGGGGCGAATGGCGGAGCGGGCCCAAATTCGGAGCGAAAGATGGTCCGTACCGTCTACGCCACCCATTGTGCGGCGTGCCACGGGCCGGAAGGCGCCGGAACCGCCGTCGCCGGTCCGGTCCGGCCGCCGCCCAAACCCCTGGACGCCGATCGGTCGCGTCTGGTCGAGATCATCGACGGCGGCCGGCCCGGCACGTCCATGCGTGGCTTCGGAAAAGGGCACGGAGGCCCGCTGGACCGACAGACCATCGAAGCGCTGGCCGGTTGGCTTCAGGCCGGAAGCTGACGGTCTGGACCATGGCTTGCGCCGCGCTCCCGGGCCCCGGGGGGGTGCCGTGGCTGCGTGACGGCGACGGGAGCTCGAAAACCGGGGCTCGATGAATGAGCAGACATCGGGGCGACAGGATTCGAACCTCCGACCCCTTGACTCGCCTACACGAACGCTCCCGTGCTCTACAACGCATCGGCCGGCGTGGCCTTTTCCCAGATCAGTCGGGGGTGATGACCGAAGCAATGGCCGTGAAATCGATGGAACCGTACAGGATCAGCAACACCGAAATGAGTTCGTCGCTGGCCACCCCGACCTCGGGCTCGTTGGTGAAGTTATTGACCGCGAGCGTTTCACCGTCGCTGTAGCTGAAACGAACCCCACTCACGATGTTGCCAAAGCGCCCCCTGTAACCTGTGCCGAGGGAAGCATGAAAGAAGTCTCGGCTCGTCACGGCGATCCGTCGGTCTGGGTCGATCTCACTCCGAGAGTCGAGAAGGCTGAAATCGGTTTGAAACCCACTGAGAAGACTCCAACGTCGAGCTAGGTCGTATTCCACGCCAAAGTTCACGTTGGCCGTAAATTTGGACGACTCGCGAATCAGGAAGGACGCGGATTCACGGGTCACGTTGCCCGCGGAATCTACTGTGACCAGTTCTCGCTCTCCGTCGACTTCGAGAAAGCTGCCTTGCGAAGGGAAGAAGAAGAGGTCAAGCTCCAGCGTGAGCCGCTTCCCTTCGTAGCCCAGGCCGGTTGCGAATCGTATGGGGGCCGGAGCATCGAAGGCGGCACTGATGACCTCACGCCGGCTCGAGCCGTCGAGCGCGTTCACAACGGTCGCCGAATCGTAGTTCGAAAGAACGAACCAGGACGGGGTGCGGGCGCTGGCTCCAAGTCGGATCCGGTCAGAAAGGCGAAAGAGGACCCCGAACTCCCCTCGGAGGCCGACTGAATCGGCCGACAAGCTCAAGGAGTAGCCGTTCGTCTGGCCCGTCCCGGCCTCGAGGTCAGTGAGCAGGATACCCGAACCAAACAGAACACGCTGGGTCGCGAGCCCGACCAACACGGAGGCACCGGCCGAAAACCAATCCACGAAGTCGTGACCCCAGCTGAGTCCAAACTCTTGTCTCTTCCAACTGCTCTCCACGGAGCTGACGAGGTCGACGCGTTCCTCGACACTGCTTCCATCCTCCGAGTCGCCTAGGGCCGAGACTTCGAGAAGCTCCGTCGTTCCAAAACACAAGGAAAGCGTATGGGAAGAGGTCGGGGGCCCTTCTCTATCGCCGATACGCTGAAAGTAACAAACGGCGGCCGGGACGAACCGGACTTCGACCTGATTCACGTTCGCGTCTTCCAGTTCGATACTCTCCGCGACGCTGGATTCGCCGGAGTTCGGCTGCCGAAAGCCCGAAAGGGTTCGAAACCGAAACTCAACCAGCTGAGATGAGAGGGCGAGCGACGTGCGTTGGATGTTGGCGATGACCGCCGGATTCAAGAACGGCGCGGCAGAGTCCGCCCCGAGCGCAACCCCGGTCCCTCCCATCAGCGCGGACCTTCCGCCCAGAACCTGGCTTTGTGGGTTCCCTTGGCCGAAGGCGGCTTCAGATGGTCCAAAGATGCTGAGCGCAGCGCCGACGACGCCGAGAAGGAGGGACTTCATCACGCGCGCACTCTGGCGGTTCGAGGGTCCTTCTTCCACTCCAGCCTTGGCCCTACGTCGGCGAAATT
Organism: Myxococcota bacterium; assembly: GCA_050331295.1. Classification (GTDB taxonomy): domain Bacteria; phylum Myxococcota; class Kuafuiibacteriia; order Kuafuiibacteriales; family Kuafuiibacteriaceae; genus Kuafuiihalomonas. The sequence goes on from JBHJGZ010000006.1 coordinate 642,102, forward strand.
GGTGCAGCATGCCGTCGTCGCGTCCTCGCCTCGGTGAGGCTCCAGCATCGACGTACGCGCGGTCACTTCGGATCACATGCGACCCGATGTTTGGAGGGACTGGACAGCGTCCGTGATCACTGCGGCGACCGGGCCCTCGCGGCATCCGCCGCCGGGGCCGGGGGACTCGCTTCGAGCATCCAGGCACAGGCTGCAGCCAAGGCCGCCTTTCCGTCGCGCTCGAGAAAGTATCGCTGCACCATCTACCACCCGCATCTCGGGTCAGGTGTCTCGTAAGTTCCATCGGGGCGAGAGGATTCCTGCGAAGCGGGAGCCTCTCACCGCAAATGGCTCGATGGAACGAGCAGACATCGGGGCGAGAGGATTCCTGCGAAGCGGGAGCCTCTCACCGCAAATGGCTCGATGGAATGAGCAGACATCGGGGCGAGAGGATTCCTGCGAAGCGGGAGCCTCTCACCGCAAATGGCTCGATGGAATGAGCAGACATCGGGGCGAGAGGATTCGAACCTCCGACCCCTTGACCCCCAGTCAAGTGCGCTAACCAGACTGCGCTACGCCCCGATGAGTCTGCGAAAGAACGGCAAGCGGGGCGCGGGGTCAAGACCAAGTCACACCAAGATGGCGGCCGTCAGCGGGACGCCTACCCCCATGAGCTGGTCGTTGTCCTGCTGACGTTCCTCGGAGATCCGGGACACCACCTCCAAAACGTGGGGATGGGTCATCATGACCTCCTGAAATCGCGTCCGGGAAAGCCGGATCACGAAGCAGTCTGCTTCGGCGACGACCGTCGCGCTGATGGGGTCGTTGTGGAGAAGCGACATCTCTCCGAACATGTCGCCGGCGACGAGTTCGGCCAGGCTCACCGGCCCGCTTTCCCGACGGGTGGTCACGCTGAGGGATCCGTAAAGAAGAATGTAAAGGCCGGATGCCGGCTGGCCCTCCCGGAGGAGCACGGCCCCTTTCTCGAAGGTTCGGCCCTTGAACTGCTCCATCAGTCGGCGCCGCGCATCCGGACCGAAGGGCCGAAAGAGCTCGTGGGTTGCCATGGCGGTGGCCAGCAGCCGCTGCTGGCGAAAGTCGTCCAGCACCTGGGCCACGCCCGGATAGCCCCGCGCGACCCGCTCCAGGACATCCCGGCTCAGTTCCAGGATCTCCGAATCCACCTCCGCGGTGACCGTGGCGGTCCGAGGGCCGGGCTGAAGACTGGCCATCTCCCCAAAGAAGGCGCCGTCCCGGAGACGCGCGAGGAGGATCTGCTGACCGGACTCGTTCCGGCGGGTGACCCGGACTCGGCCGCTGGCCACCACGTAAAATGAGTCGCCCACGTCGCCTTCACGGATGATGTCCTGACCGCTGAGGACTTCCCGCACCTTCAGGTGCATCAAGAGCTCGATGAAGGCCGCCCGCGGAAGGTCCGAAAACAGCGGGATCTCGGGTAGGGGCTGGGCCGGCGACGACGGGTCGACCGGCCGCGATCCCGAGGGCGAAGCAGGGGGCGATATCGTCGAACTCGACCCGGTCGGAGGGCGATGCCCATTGGTCAGTTCGGTCGAAGCCCCTCCGCCCCGAAATGCAGAAACGTCGATCCGACCGGCCCAGGTATCGGCGGGCGGGATCTTCGTTCGGCGAGGGCTGGGGGGACTTCCATACTGAGCGGGCGCGATGGGCGCTGCGGCGGCCGATGGCGTCGCGAACTCGGCGCCCGCCCTCCCTTGAAGCGACGGCGGCCTTCCCGCGTCGACGCGATCCGGAGCGGACGGCAAGCCCGCCTTTCGCGCGGCGTCCGGCGCGATCCGCCGCTGCGCATACAGCTCAGCCAACATGGACTGGGTCTCGGTGTGCCGCGGATCGACGGCGAGCAAAACCTTGCAGACCGCGATGGCCTTCAGAAGGAATCCTTCCTGCGCGTAGCGCCGGGCAACCTCGGCATAGGTGTCCACGGCCGCTGCCGTCTGCTCCAGTCGACGGTGGATGTCGCCCACCTTCATCCGACTCACCAGATCCGAGGGGTCTTGCGCCACGATCCCCTGAAACAACGACAACGCGTCCCGGTACCGCTTTTCGGCGTAGGCCGCGGACGCCCGGTCCTTTTGTCGTCGGAGGTCGTCGTTCACGACGCGTTCTCCGCACCTCGGTCCGAGGGCGGCGCATCCCGAAGGGCGGCCAAGAGCGCATCGAACAGGTCCTCGATCCAATCCGCAGCCACCGGGACCAGTTGTTCGACGGCGCAAGGCTGGCCCACCAACGACCGCGCATCGACCCACCGGTGTTCGCGGTCGCTGGGATGGGAAGCTTGGACGGCCTCTTCGAAGGCACCTCGACGCAGGAAGGCCAACACCCGGGCCCGCCGGAACAAGGCGCCGGGACCCGATGGCGCTTCGCCGGACAGCGCCATCCGAAGACCCTCGTAGTGACGTCGTACCGACTCCGCGAGGTCCGCGTCATCGAGGGCTTCGGCCACGACGTTGCGCGGACGAAGCCCGAACAGATCCAGGCTCGGCGACTTTCCCACCATCACGGTGTCCTCGGTCGAGAAGTCGATGTCCCCCGTGGCTTCCGCGATCTCGCTCGGCCACGGTTCGAGCGTGTCCCCCTCTGACAAGTTGACTTGCTGTCCACACACGAAACGGAGAAGCGGACCGTAGCGCCCTACGGTGGACGTGACCAAGTCGAGCCTCCGTTCCCGGTCGCCGGCGTGGCCGGAATGGACCGTGACCGCCAAGACCCCCAAGGGCGGATCCACCCGACCGGACGGCCACCGTCCCAACGCCCGGCGCACGTGTCCCACGAGCAAGGCAGCCTGCGTCCAACGGGCTGAATCGCGGGGGCTGTAGGCGATCTGATTGAGTGCGGCTTCCCGCTCGCCGGCCGAGAGCGAACCCTCCGCGAGTCCCGCCACCACGTCCAGGTCCAGACCGTCAGTGGGCTCGAAATCCGGGGCCACGCCATCCCATGGGGCCATCAGCTCCGGACCCAGATCCGCCTGCTGAAACAGTTCCAACATGCCTTCCCGGTCCAGCGGCTTGTGACGATGATGGCCCCAGCCCGACGCCACCAAATCCATTGCCACCCGGCTGGCCAGGAGGGCGCCGAGCGTGCACCGGCGCGGTGCAGGCTCCGCTTCGGCCATGGTGCGCACTTGCCCTTCCAGCGCGCGCTCCGTGGCGGACAGGTCCTCCAAGACGGTGTCTCGCTGATCCACCAGTCGCCGGGCGGCCAAGATTTGGGCCAAACGGCGAAGACTCGCCTCGGAATCTGCGTCCATGCCTCTGAACCTTAGCCAAGGTCGGCCGGACGGAACAGTTCTCGACCGGCACGAAACCTGCCAGCGGGCCCGAATGGACCCGCTCAGAGGGAGCGCTTCTTGCCTGGTGGGGTCGGTCTCTTTCGGTCCGGATCGCGCCCCTCGGCGTCCGTTTTCCGTTCGTCCGTTCCCTCTTCGACCTTCTCCGATTCGGCCGACGATTCGAAGGAAACCCGCTCCGTCGCGCCTTCCGGGCCCGAATTCGGCGGGCCCGAACTATCGTCGGTCCGGGGGCTTCTTCCGGTCTCCGCTTCCCCCTCCGCTTCCCGGTCTGCACCAAGCCCGCCTTGGGCGTCTGGCCGGCCGGGTTCCGTGGCCGACCCGGACTCGGCCCCGCCGGCGACCGGGGCATCGGGCCCGGTGCCCGACGCCTCCTCCGCCGCCCGGGAAACGTCCTCCCCATCGCCGTAGCGACTCCGAAACTTGTCCAGATTCTCTCGGGAGAAGACCTTCCGGCCCTCCTTCATCGCCTCGGCGAACACGTTCTTCAGGTGCTCTTGGCTGAGGGACGGGTTCTTGAAGTACTCCATCGCCACCTGTCCGAGGGCCCAGGTGAGGGCAAAGGAGGCCGGAGCCGCCAATATCCCACCGAGCCCCGGCAACACCAGCTTCCGCAGGGCGCTCAGCGCCGCGGTGCCGGCGAATGTCACCCCGGCAATGGCGCCGAGCTCCGCCGCCACCCGTGCCGCCTCGGCCCGGGAAATGGACCGACCGTAGATGTGACCCACCGTCATGACCATGGCGGTATGGATCGGAAGCAGGAGGGCGAGTTCCGCCAAGGGCACCGGAACGACTGCTGCGGCAGCGGCGGCGTAGGACGAAATGACCGTGACCTCCTCCGCCTTGCTGCCCCGCGCTTCCGGGGTGGCGTCGGCCCAGTTCGTTTCGCGAATCTCGGCCAGCTGGTCGAGCCAGGACATGTCAGAAGTTGTACTTGAGGGGGATGTAGAACCCAATGCCAGGAATGAAGGCATCGTTGTTCGTGATGCCGTGAAACGAGGCCACCGCTCCCACCGCAAATCCCTCGAGCCGCGTGTAGTATTCGACCCCGAGCCCACCGGAGAATTGGGCCCCGATGACCCGCTCTCCAGGCACGCCATCACCCGACGGGGCTTCACCGACGATCGGGACACCCCCATCGGTGGCGGGCACGTCCGGATTCGGCGCATTGAGCGAGACGCCCACGTCTCCGTGAACCAAGAGCCCGAATCGCGGGCCAAAAAAGTAGGTGTAGTCCACGGCGGCCCCAAACTGAAAGGCCTCCACGTCGCCCGGCACCGTCGCCGCATCCCCTGCCGCCTCCGGCGTCTGAAGCGATTCGGGGAGGCGGACGGACGAAGCACTGAAAATGCCGGTGAACCGGGCCCCGACCGCCAAATTGTTTCGCAGGCTGTGCCACACGTCTCGACCCACGGTGATGCCGACCAAAGGCTGGACGTTGCCCACCGTGTTGTCCGAGATGGCACCGGTCACCGGGTCGACGTCGAAGCCGCCGAGACTGAAGAACCCTCCGATATCTGCCCGGGCGAACCAGCCGTGTCGAACGCGAAAGTCTGCTTGCGCTCCAGAGGAGGATGTCGGGGTAGGCGGAGGCTCGACCTCATCGGCCGGAGCGCTGGGCTGGACGGGTCCGCGACCGTCTGTGGGCGGAGCTCTCGGCTCTTCCTCTTCTTGTAGGAGAATGACGTCTTCGTCTTCGGGAACCTGTTGCGCCCGAGTCTCGTTCGAGACCGCCATCATGCCAGCCGTCGCAAGAAGGATTGTCAACGCCGACGCCCTCGCAGTCTCCATCCCGGAAAGACCTAGCACGAGGCCTTCCGGAAGGCTCCCGCATTTTCCTGGGCCGCATTCAGGTGGACGAGAAAACGAAGGGATAGGTGACCACGACGATGCCGCCGCCCCGAGGCCGAGGAAACTGAAGGGACTTCATCACGCCAGCCACACATCGCTCCACCACCTGATTGTCCATGGACGTCTCTCGAACCGAGGACCGCGCCACCGATCCGGTCGGCGCGATGGTAAAATGAACCGAAACCTTGCCCCCGAGGTCCGGGTCCGCGTTCAGCTGCTTCTCGTAACAGTATCGAAAGCGCGGGAAGTTCTGTCTGATCACCCGCGCGATCTCTTCCCTCGACAAGCTGCCTTTGACCACCGTGCGCCCGGGGATGATGCGCGTGCGGCCCTTCCCTCGTCCTCCGAGGTCGATGTTTCCATCGCCGCCGGTTCCCCTTCCGCTTCCTCCGCCGAGACCACCGATCCCGAGGGACGTGCCGCCACCCCCGGCGCCGGTGCCCCGACTTCCGAGGCCCCCCGCTCCGCCCGCATCACCCAGGCTCCGTCCCTTGAGCCCCCCCATGGCATCGTTGATTCCGGTGCCAAGACCTCCGGGCCCGAGCACGTTGGACACCGCGCCCCGACCTCGAAGTCCCTTGAGTAGACCCGAATTCATGGCGATCCTGCGGTCGCGCTCACGCTTTTCGGCGTCGACGGTCGGGGCACCCGGCTTGGAAGGCGCCCTATCGAGTCGCGGCCGGTCCCGCCGCCCGAACCGGCCTTCGTCGCCGCGCGCCCGCCCACCGCTCTTTCCGGAAAGATCCTGCCGCGATGTTCGCTTCTCCTGGGAGAGCTTCAGTCTCATCTCGGCGAATCGATTCCGGTTGCGTACGATGTCTTCCACCGGGGTCTGTTTGGGTCCGGGTACGAAGAAGGTCGCCAACACGAAGAACACGTGGAGAAGCGCGGAAAGGGCGAAAACAAACGGGAAGGCTCGGTCCATGACTTTGGCCGGGCCGAGCACCCCGTCCCCTCGCACGTACTCGGCCACGAAGGTCAGGGTTCCAACCTTGAACGCAAGCCGCTCCCCGAAGCGAAGCGTATACACACCCGCCGGAAACGGCGCGTCGGCGGCGGCCAGCGGAATCTCGCGCTGGACCCGACCATCGGCGCCTCGGAGCGCCGCCGTCGCATGGGCTGGCACCACCACCGTGGCCTCCTGGCCCTCGTTGACGGCGACCGTCCAACGCTCGACCGGCAAGACGCCCTGCACGGCCAGATCGGTGTCGGGTCCCGCCACCGGTCCCACGCGAATCGCGCGGGGCCGCGAAGTCAGGCTCGAGTCCACCACCGTGTCCCCCCACAAGACGGTGACCTCGAGGGCGTGCTGGTCTGCGGTCGGGCGATTTTCTGCTTCGAGCTCCGCGCTCAGGAGACGGAGGTCGACGTCATCTTCGGCCGTCACCATGCGGTTTCCGTGGGAAATGTGGACGGGACGACCACGGACGTCCAACCGCAACCCACGCCGGGGTCTCCTTCATCCGCGCGGTCGAGCACCGGGTGGAGCAAGGCCTGCGACCCATCCCGCGGGTGTTCGCGACCTAGAGCGCGTCGATGGAGTGCTGCAGTTCGGGGAGAAAGTTCGCGCGGGTCTTCAGCAACGACTTGAAACGGGTTTTCCGTCGATTGAGCAGGTAGGCTCCCTGCGGCTTCGTCAGCTCGCCCTGAATCGTCACGTCCGAGAAATCGATGACCGTCTTCTGCTTGTAGACCGTTCGATCTGCTTGTCGGATGACGTCCTCCTCCTGCGCCCACGCCGCGGCGGGTGCCGTCCATGCCGCGAGCAACATCAGAAGACAGGTGACGGAACGCAAGACGCGGCCCGGAACCGGAGCAGAGCAAACCACGGGGGTCATGGGCTTGTTCAAACGCATGCTCGAGCTCACGTTCATGCCGGATCTTGGCCGGCTTCGCCAGATTTCTGTGGTTAAGATTCCTACCCGGACCCAGCCTGGGTCCGCCGGACTTCTTCAAATTACGCATCGCCCGACGCATTCTCGAAAGACGCCCGCCCCGATTCCGCATTCCGGTCGGGTAGAACGGTTTGCGGGCCCGGCTCCGACGACGGACCCTGGTCCGGAATTCCGCTCCCTCTGGCTGCCTCATTCCCTCCGGCTGCCCCATTCCCTCCGGCCGGCCCGCCCGACGGGCCCTCCGACATCTCGATCTGCAGCTCGATCCCCTTCAGTCGACCGCAAAAGCCGTCGTAGTCTTCGGGCCCACATTCGATGTTCTTCCGAGCCTGAATCTCGCGGGCGTACGTCAGGGCCTTTTCAAGCTGGCCCGCCTCGGACGAGACCACCATCAACTGAAACAAGACCTGATCGTCATCCCCGCTGGGCGTTTTCTGATAGAGCGCACGGGCACGCTCCAAGGCCTTTACCGCGTCCGGAAGTCGGCGCTGGCCCTGATACGAAAAGCCAAGGTACGCGGCCATCTCGGCGCTCTCGGGAAAGCGCCGAGCCAGTCGAGCGTAGGCGCCAGCAGCACGATCGTAGTCCCGGTGCGCCAGGGCCAACGAACCCAGGTTGAAGTTGGCCTCGAGATGGTCTTCATCCATCGCCACGGCGGCTTGGAATGCGGATGCAGCGCGGCTCGGGTCGCCGAGCAGCCGGTAGATCAAGCCGAGGTTCACGAGGATGTCTGCATCGGTTCGGCCTTCTGCTTCCGCCCACTGTTGGGCGGAGCGCCACAGACTCTCGGCCAGGCGGAGCTGTCCACGGTCCTGGGCGACGGCGGCCAAGTTCTTGTGGGCGTCTACATTTCGCTCATCCCGCATGAGCACCTTTCGCGCCACGCGCTCCGCTTCGTCGAACGCCTGTCTCTGCCGCAGAATGATGGCGAGACTATTGAGAAGAGCCGGTTCGAACGGGTTCGATTCGAGCTCGGTGCGAAGCCGCGTCTCCGCCTCGGCCAGCTTTCCCTGGGCGCGCAGGACCGAGGTCAGGTTGACGACCGCTTGGAGATCGTCGGGGCGCTCGGCCAAGACCCGTCGATAATCGGCCTCGGCCGCGGGCCACCGTTCGAGGCGCTGATGAGCCAACCCGCGATTGTACAAAGCCACCAGATTGTCTGGAGACGTGGCGAGGAGGCGGTCCAGCGCTTCGAGCGCTTCAGAAGACTTGCCTTCGGCCATGAGCCGATTTGCTTCCTTCACGATGGTTCTCGGCTCCACCGGGGCAGGCTTCGGTGCCGCCATCACCGTCTCTTTCACCGTGGTCGACGGCGAGGAGGCGCAGCCGGAGAGCAAGGCCGCCGACGTCACGACGTAGCAGGCCCAAACAGACTGCACGGGCAGGGCTCTGCCCGACCCCCGCATCATTCGGCCACCCTCCCGTTCTCCTGCTGCGCTCCCCGACCCGATCGCCGCGCGGAGACGGAATCGGGCCGGAAGGAGACGGAATCGGAGGATGCCTTGGGCGGACCGGCTGCGGAGGCGGCGTCCGCCGGCTTGACGTCGGCGACGACGGAAAAATCCGCTCGCCGAAAACCGGGCTCGTGAAGGTCGGGAAAACGGGTCGGGTCGAAGCCCTTTAGACGTTCCTGGGCAGTCCGGGTGCATCCGTCATAGAGGCCCAACTCGTACGCCTTCGTCAGGGCGCTGCGGTACGCGCTCACCGCCTTTTCTTCCGGCCCGGACGCCAACGCGTCGATCTCTGCCCGATAGATCTCCGCTTGGTCCAAGCTGAGTTGCCGCGGGACAGGAGCCGCCCGGAGCGACACCGCGAGCTCTTCGAAGACCTGACCGATCCGCGTCAGGGCACAGATTCCGAAGGTCCCGTCCTCCAGGGCCAAGACCTGCACGTAGCGCCCCTCGGATGGACAGGGTGCGTCTGGCGTGGACACACAGGCCAGGCCCTGGGCTCGCCGAATCTTGCGGTCGAGGAGCCGACGATCGGGCCGGTCCAACTTCATGCCGAGGTATGCTTCGAACTCGGGCTCGATGAGTTCGAACTGTGCGTGCGCCGTCGCTTTCCTGACCGACGCCATGTTCTGGTCCGCGTTCGGTAGATTCGGAAACCGGTCCACAAGTTCCCGAAAGCCCCGAAGCGCATCGCGCTCTCGTCCCGCCTGGTGTCGGGAAGCAGCGGCTCGATAGCGCGCCAGGAAGCGGCGCGCGGGAACGGCGTCCGGAAAGCGCTTCAAGAATCGATTCGAGCAGACCGTCACGTCCGGCCAGCGCTCAAGACGCTCGGTCAAAGCACAGACCTGCTCGTGCACCCGCTCGGCTTCGTCCCCTTTGGCGTACCGCTCCAGGTAGGTCTGAAATCGATCCAGCGATGCCTCGAAGTCGCCGAGTCGCTCGTGCTGGATCGCAGCATTGTAAAGAGCAACGCCCGCTTTGTCGTGTCGCGGGTGGGTTCGATGAAAGCTGTCATAGAGCTCGGCGGCGCGCCGATGGTCCGCGATCCTCTCGTAAAATTCGGCGAGCAAGAGATGGTTTCGTTGGACGAGCTCGAGCGGAGCGCTCTTCTCGGGAGCCCCGATGCCGGCGGCTTTCGTCTGGTGACGTCCCGCAGAACGAGAATCCTTCTCCGTCACCCGGGGTTCGTAGATCTTCCTAAACCGCTCCGCCATCCGGATTGCTCGGTCCAGTGTACGGGCGTTGCCATAGATCAGGACCGCCGACAGCGTCGCCTCATCCGCGTAGGTCGAATTCGGGTAGTCCGACTGGAACTGCTCGAAGCGTTCCGCTACCCGAGCCAGCGCCCGCTCGCGTTCGGCAGTTTCGGACAACGTCCGAGCCTCCTTTTCCGCCGACTGGATCGAAAGATAGGTTGCACTCTCCAGGCGGTGCTGAATCCGCTGGGCAAACCTGCGGTCTCGACCCACCAGCTCGTCGTTGTCCTTGAAGCGAGCCGCGTAAGAGGTCAGTTCGGTCCATCGATTCTGGGCGTTCAAGGATTCGAGAATGAGGGACGCGGACCGCTTCGCGAGCGGATGTTTCGGATAGTTCTCGATGATGTCGAAATACCGAGCTGCCGACTCGACGAAGTGGTTGTGCCGGTAAAAGACGTACGCTGCCTTGAACTTGATCGCCGGCAGCTCCTCGTCGTCAGGACTGGCGATCGAGAAGTACAGGTCGCAAGCGTCGGCGAGAGCCTTCTCCGCCTCGGGAATCGGCACTTCGTCGTAGCGACCGCTGCGGTCGAGGGCGAGATTCAATCGCGTGACCTGCCGATTCACGACACCCTTGTCTCGTTGTTCGGCGACCCGCTTCTTGCGGGTCACGTCGCCCTGAAAGCGCCCTTCCTTTACGATCTTCTCGTAGGCGAGAATCTGACTGTAGGCGGCCTCGAGCTGGATCCGAGCCCGGCTCCGGTCCGACCCGACCTCTTCGGTCTGCCGTGCGACCTCGTCGTATTGCGCCGCCGCCGACGACCATTCTTCGAGGGCCCACAGAACTTCGGCATAGTAATAGCGCATCTCGAAGGCCGCCGGCAGCTCGCCGAACGCTTCGAGGTACCGAGCATAGATGTCGCGGGCCAGACTGTAGGTCTCCACGTCTTCTCGTTTCTGCGCCTCTCGATGATACTCGGTGACGAGGTTTCGAAGACTCGTTTCGGTCAGGTCACGGGCGTAAGTGGTCGCCTCGCGTCCCGCCTCCCCCCGGGCCACGTGGTGCTCGAACCACTCGGTGCCGGGTCGATACCGCTCCACGAGGCGCTCCACCTCCTGGCGCACCTGCAGCCTTTCGTTCAGGGAAGAAAAGGCGGTCACGACCTTTGATTGCAGAAGTGGAGCCCGTTCACTGAGGGGGTAGTCTCCCAAGAGGAGACGAAAGGTTTCGATCTGCAGCCGCCATTTTCCCTGCTCCCCGTACAGATTTCCGAGTCGCTCGGTATAGCGTACCGCCAGCTCCTCCCCGCCTTTGTTCTCAAAGTATGAGAAGGCACTCTCGACTTCGTCGACGTAGGAAAAAAAGCGAGCCAGGTCGTTGAGGGCTTCGGACTTGAGCTCGAGGGAACGGGCATGAGTGCTCTTCTCCGAGCGCTCGATGACTGTCTTCAATCTCTTGATCCCGTCGACGTATTCCTGCCGGTTGTAGTCGCACCAGGCCAGCTTGTACAAGGCATAGTCCGAGATGCGAGGCTCACTCGACCGGCTCGCCCTCTCGTAAGCCTGAAGGGCGGGTGCTAGCTGGTTGTCATTGAAGAAGTGCTCGCCCAGTTGCAGGTAAGCATCATCGACGAGATCGCTGGTCGGAAATCGCTCTATCAACGTCCGATACTTGGCCAAGGCCGAATCTGTACTTCCGACTTCGTATTCGTGCAGCGCGAGATAGAAGAGAACCTCATCGTTTCTCTCGTAGTCGGGGTAGGACGAGAGGACACGCCGATACAGCTGCAATGCGTTTTCCTTGATGCGTTCCGACTGGCGAAGATACGGACCGCGGGTTGGAGGTTGACCGAGCTTTCCCTGTTCGGACCATTTCCGATAGGCGGCCTCGAACGCCTCCATCTCTTCGGCAAAACTACCCTTCGACTTCTCCCAGTAGAGTTCGGCGAGCCGAAAGATCAGCTCCGCCTTTCGGTCTTCCGAAGCGCCGGGGATCACTTTGGTCTTGAGCAGCTCGATGGTCTCTTCGCGCTTCGCCTTTGCTTTCTCGGAGAGGTCCACTTGCTCATCGCGGTCTGCCTGGACATCGAAGCTTCGGGGTTGGCTCCGCACGGTCACTTCGCTCTCGGAGGGCCCCACGGCGACGTTCGCGTCCTCCGTCGTGGTCTGACCGACCGCGGTTGAAGACGCATTCGAAGACACCGCTCCCCAGCCCACGACGAGGGCGCCGATCCGCCACATTTGTCTCAACCTTGCCGTCACGTCGCCCGAAGCTTGGCGGATGCTGCGCCTCAATCGAAGATCTCGGGGATGCACTCATCCGCGATGGAGTGCTGGTAATAGCCCAGCTCATCCACCCAGTACTCTCCTTGAAATGCCCAATACTGCTGTCGTCCAGGCATTTCGAGAACCGGCCTCGGCCCCTTGGCGCGGGGCCCCTTCGTGATGTCTCTTCCCGCCTCCAACATCTTTCGTTCCGCATCGGCGGTTTCGAACTGAATGATGCGGGCCTGATTCACGAAGTCCTCGAGTGCCGCGCTATGCCTTCGAATCAGGCTCTCCGTCAGGCGACCGGTAAGGGAAAGCCACTGCGCACGCTGTGCCACCAAAAGTTCGAGCATGATGCTTCGAAAGCGTGGGTTACGGAAGTCCCGCCGAGCCCTGGTGACCTCCTGATCGGCCCTCTGCAGCTGGTTCAGATACCGCTGAAACTTGCCGTTACCCAGCACGCGAAGGCGGACGACATCGGGGAAGTCGAACGCGCCTTCCGTCATCACGGTCACGTACTCCGCGTCACCGATCTCACTGTCGAGCCACCTTCGGAGCGCATCCAGCATGGGCTCGTGGGTTCGAAAGAAGTCGTCCAAGGTTTTTCGGACCCGGTCGAAGTGGCACACCTGAAAATACGTCGTGGCCTTCAGCACGAACGACTCCGGCCGAAATCGTTCGTCGAAGTATGGCGAGTGCACGGAATGGACCGCACCCAGGGCTCGGCCGAACTGGCCGGTCTGAAAGTACGCCCATCCCGACTCATACAGAGCATCGAACCAATCGTCGGAGAATCGCGGAACGCTTTCGTACGCGCGAACGCTTCGGTCGAAGTCTCCCTGGGAATAGTAGGCCCTCGCCTTCCCCAGGATGGCCAGCCGCACCAGCTTCTCGTCCTCTTCCTCGTTCGAGCGCTGTAGAAGGCTTTGGATGTTGTCGAAGATCCTGATGGCTTGACCGTAATCTGCGGTTTCTCGAACCACCGCCGAGCGCACCGCGATGATGGCCAGATGGTACTGTGCCTTTACATAGTAGGGCGAAGTGGTGTCTGTGATCGCCGCGAAGAAACGGCTCGCGGTCTCGTAGTCCCGGTTCCGGTTCTCCAATAGTCCGATGAGATAATTGATGGCATTGAGATCATCGGCCTTCAGCTGCGCAAACGCATCGACGTAGCCTGCGTTGAGCACCTGAGGGATGACCAGAGTATCACCCAGGCGCTCCGCCACCCGAAGAAGTCCGGTTGCCGATCGGAGAAAGAAAGGGTGCGCGTCGCCTTGAGTGAAGACTTCCGCGTAGTACTGGAACGCCGGAAAAAGGTAGCCCGCCCGATAGAGGGACTGCGCCAAGTAGTACTCGGCTTGATACCGTTCCCGGCTCTCGGCATCGGCACCCTGAGCCAGCTCGAAGAACTGGTAGGCAGCCTCGGTGAAGTTCTTCGCGTTGTACGCCTCGCTGGCGCTGCGAATGCTTTGGGCGTGAGCCGAAGCGTCAAGAAGGAAGACCAGGCCAAAGAGCGTCCAAACCCTCATTCGGCGGCGCCTCCGAACAGAATGCTCAAGCCCACGTTCGCATACACGTTGTTGCGAATCGTATCCGAAAACAGAAGCGTGGGAGAATCTTCCGCCGGACGAAACACGCGGGAGGCAAAGACGTAATCTCGAACCTCGGCCCGCAGCCCGAAGCGCTCCGTGAAGTAGAAGCGAAAGCCACCTCCGAACACCGCCATCGGCCGAAGCGTATCGGGCTCGTAAACGACTTCGTCTCCCGCATCGACGTCGATGCTGGGACAGCTCGCCGGGTCGAACCCGCGGTTCGGATCGAGGTCTACTTCGTCCAAGGTGGGCGTACATTGAACCCGGGTCTGACCCATCGCCACGCCCGCGTTGACGTAGAAACTGAAGTTGCCGAGGGAAACGCCCGCCACTTCTACCTTGCCATAGATGGGGCTCCACTGCAGGCCGACTCCGGCGGTCCACCGGAGCTGGGTCACGCTCGCGTAGGGAGGAACCAAGCTGACGCGGTCCAACAATTCCTGGGTGGTCGCGGACTCGTCGGGAAAGAGCCATCCCCCGAACAGTTCGACCCCGAAGCTTTCCGCCAGGTGATAGGTGAGGCTCACGCTCGGCGCGTAGCTTCGGACAAAGCGGTCATTGAACAGGGCGGAGAACAGAAGCGAGACCTCCAGCCGCTCTTTGACCAGGTACGCCTTTCGCTGGACCGCGAAGATGGTCTCTTCGTCGTCGGCGATCCTCGCGAAGTCGAGTCCCGAGGGGGGGACGTCTGAATACTCGAGTTCGTCGAAGGCCTCCACCGAAGGGTCGTCGTCCACCTCGCTTTGGGCGCGCGCATCCCGGCACTCCAGAGCAACGAAGGCGACCACGAAACATAGGCAAGGTCCATTCAGCTTCGAGTGCATGACGTGGTCTCCTTCGGCCAGCTTCAGTACGTGAACTGAAGGCCCACCTGAAACTGTTGTACGTTGGTGAGGGTTCCTGCGACATCGGTCGTCGGATCCTCCACTTCGGTGGCCGGGATTTCGGGCTCCAAGAGCAGAAGGTGACGATACTCGGTTCGGGCGGCCAACCAGCTCAGCACATGGAACCGAAGGCCGACACCGAAGCTGAAGTAGCCGGTGATCTCGTCGACGGTCGCCAGTTCGTCGTTCGCGGCGGTGGGACTGCCGAGGTCCCGCTCGGTCCCGGCGACGCCACCGCCCAACACGAGGAACAGGTCGAAGGCCGGACTGTACTCCGAAGCGAAGGATATCCGGCCGTAGAGCGGGGTGAAGGTCACTTCTCCACCCGCGAACCATACCAGCCGGAACAGGTCGGAAAGCGGCGCGCCATCAACCGGCTCGCCGGCTCGACTCAACCGGACCTGCTCCACGACATCCACCTCGGAGGACCCAAAGATCCCACCGCTGATTCCGACACCGAGCCAGTCGAAAAAACTGTAGGAGGCGCCTCCCACCGCGCCGGTCGACTCGGTGAATTTGGCAACCAGAGGGGTCGAAAACAGGACGTACCCTTGCCATCGGCCGCGATTGCCGTAGCGCTTGTCGATGAGAACGGGGAATGCGCTCGGATCCTCGCCGCCCTGCAAGGCCCATGCAGGTGCGGAGGAACCACACACCCCGACGAGCACGAGCAAGCAGCCCACGAATTTCGCTGCCCATTCCGCGCCACGAGCAGCGCGTCGCGTCCGCCGTCGGTCGCAAACCTGAACGGGTCGGCCCATCTGCGACGGGGATTTCATTCGATATGCGCGTCGTCCCCGAGGCTCGGTGACACCGTACTGGTTGTCCATCAGCGAGCTCTTGCGCCCATGACACGCACGGAGCGCTGAGCTACCACGCGCACTTGACCGAGGCAACATGTTCGAAAGCGAGCCCGAGGCCTGCAAAGCGTCCTGACAAACGGCTCGGTTTCATGAGCCGAGGAGATCGATACGCGCGTCGCGCAAGACATCCACCAGGTCGCGACACGCTTGCTCGAACCCCACCATGACTGCGCGCGCCACAACCGCATGACCGGCGACGATCTCGCTGACTTCGGCGATGCGCGCGACCGGAGCGGCGTTGTGGTAGCCCAGGTCGTCCCCCACCGCGACCTCGAGACCGAGCTTACGAGCGGTCTTTGCCGAATCGCGAATCCGCGCCAGTTCTTCGCTGCGTTCGCGATGATTGCGGGCCTCGGAATAGCGAAGGCCATGAAGAAACACGCCGTCTACGTTCGCCTTGTGGGCGGCGCGCACTTGGTCGAGGTCCGCCGGAATACGAACCGAAACCCAGATGCCTGCGTCCTGCATGAGACGCGCCCCTCGAGCAATGCTCTCCCGCGCCTGAACCGCATCGACGGTCCCCGCCATGGCGGCGGCTAGTCCGTCTCGTTCGTCTGGCACGAAGACCACCCGATCGGGTCGCACCTCCAACGCATATGTCAACATATCCTGCGAGGACGGCAGGGATAGATCGAGACGTGAGGTGACGGTTCGGCGCAAGACTTCGACGTCTCGCCCGGCAATCACGTTTCGCTCTTCGCGAAGGCGCACTGCGATGGCTTCGACTCCCGCCCGTTCTGCCGCCATCGCGGCATCCACCGGATCCGGCGCCCGACCAGTGGAGACGTCGATGGTTCCGAGACGACGGATCTGGCCCACCAGATCAACATCCACAGTCAGGCGACAGCGCATCGTCTTTCCTTTTCCCTAGCAGGCGCCGGTCCGCCTTGCGATTTCCCGCTCCAGCAGCCCGGCAATCTCCTCTGCGACCATGCGGGTGTGGTCTGGATTCGGGCCCTCCACCATGACGCGCGCCTTGTTTTCCGTTCCCGAGTACCGAACGAGGACGCGCCCGCCGGACCCGAGGTCGGCCTTCGCGCTCTCGATGGCTCGATGCACGTTTGGAAGCTCCGAGAGGGGGGGCTTGGAGGACACACGAACGTTGACCAAGTGCTGAGGCACCCGTTCGAACCATGAGGTGAGCTCGCTCAGCGGTCGGTTCGAGCGGATCATCACGTCCAGGAGCCGCATCGCGGCGACACACCCATCCCCCGTGGACGCATGGTCCAGGAAGATCAGGTGCCCAGACTGCTCTCCCCCGAATCGGTAACCATGCTCCCGCATGCACTCGACCACGTAGCGGTCTCCGACCGCGGTCCGGACGACCTTGATACCGACACTCTCGAGGGCGCGCTCCAGCCCGAGATTCGACATGACCGTGCAAACGACCGTGGCCTGTGGAAGGCGCCCCTTGCTCATGAGGTCACGACCACAGATGGCCATGACCGCGTCGCCGTCCACGATCTCGCCCTTCTCGTCCACTACGATCAATCGATCCGCATCCCCATCCAAGGCGAGACCCAGCGAAGCACCTTCCTCGACGACCTTCTTGCGGAGCCGTTCCGGCGCCGTGGCACCGCAAGACGCGTTGATGTTCTTCCCGTCCGGCTCGACGCCGAACGATACGACTTCGGCCCCCAGCTCTTCGAACATTTGGGGGGCAACGCGATACGCGGCGCCATTGGCGCAATCCACCACCAGCTTGAGGCCCTCGAGGGACCGGTCGGGGTCGAAGGTGCTCTTGACGTACTGAACGTATCGCCCTCGAGCATCCTCCATTTTCTGGGTCTTGCCGATGTCGAGGGCGGTCGGCCGAATGTTATCGATTTGCCCGGACTCCAACAGCGTTTCCATCTCGGCCTCGATGGCGTCCGCTAGCTTGAATCCATCCGCACCGAAGAACTTGATTCCATTGTCCTGGAAAGGATTGTGGCTCGCGCTGATCATGATTCCCGCATCACAGCGGAGCGTCTTCGTCAGGAAGGCCACCGCGGGCGTAGGCATCGGCCCCACCAGGGT
The DNA here is from genome assembly GCA_050331295.1 of Myxococcota bacterium. Taxonomy (GTDB): domain Bacteria; phylum Myxococcota; class Kuafuiibacteriia; order Kuafuiibacteriales; family Kuafuiibacteriaceae; genus Kuafuiihalomonas. The sequence continues at coordinate 659,425 of JBHJGZ010000006.1, forward strand.
CACATCTACCCCGAACGAGCACACCCCCGAGGAAATGGCGAACTCCAACATGTAGCCGGAGATCCGAGTATCCTTGCCCACGACGATGCGGTGGCGATGATGCCCGCGCTTGCTGATGTGGGCGATGGCGCGCCCCAGCTTCAGCGCGACCTCGGCCGTCATGGGATGTTCGTTGGCCACTCCTCGGACGCCGTCCGTGCCAAACAACTTGCGATGATTCATCGGTACTCTTGACCCCTTACCCATGCATCGGCCACGCGAACCACGTCTGTCATCGCGGGCACATCGTGGACCCGAACCAGATCAGCGCCCCCCGCGATGGCGAGTGCGACCGACGCCGCGGTGCCATAATCACGCTGCGAAGGATCGCGTCCAGTTAGGTGGCCGATAAAGCCCTTTCGGCTCGTTCCGACCAGCAAGGGCGCATCGAGCGCCTTGAAATGTGAAAGGTTCCTGAGCAGAGCCAAATTCTCGTCCAGTGTCTTGCCAAAGCCGATGCCAGGGTCGAGCCAAATCTGCGGAAACTGAACTCCGGCCCGATGTGCGGACTCCCTGGCCACACGAAGAGCGTTGCGCACCGCGGTGACGACATCCGGCCGATACGTCCATGTGCCCTCCTGCATCGTCGCAGGTCGTCCTCTGGTGTGGGACAAAATGATTGGGCACTTCGCCTCGGCCGCCACCGAGAGGATGAGGGGTTCGAATTCGCCTCCGGAGATGTCGTTGATCACCGCTGCCCCTTCCCCGACCGCCTGTCGGGCTACCTCCGCTTTGTAGGTGTCGATGGAGACCGGACCCAGACCTCGTCGCGCCAGCTCTCGTATCACCGGTATGGTTCGCGCAAGTTCGATTTCAAGGGGGACCGGCTCGCTTCCCGGCCGAGTCGACTCTCCTCCGATATCCACCATGGATGCACCCGCTTCCAACATGTCAGAGGCGGCCCGAATCGCTCGCTCTACCGTCGGGTACCGACCACCGTCGGAAAACGAGTCAGGCGTCACGTTGAGAATACCCACGACGTGGGTTCGGTCGCCGAAGGTCAACGTCATGAATCGGCTCTAACCGAGCGGTGGCGAATATCCAAGCGTTCTTTCCAGTGTAACGTGATGACTGGAGCGGCAGAATGGAAGGTCGTGGTTCCGCTCTGCCGTCCTCTCGTTCGATGTTCGCCATCGGCCGATCGACCGATGCCGAACCACCGCTCCGGTCGAGAACATGTTCTGGATGAAACCACTATGGATGGTTTGCGGCGCGTGCTTGAGTGCCGCGGGGTGCGGCGATCCAGACCGGCTGACCGGGCGGCTGGAGTCCGATGCTCTCGAGGCAACGACGTGCCGCACGGCCAATGGCTTGAGCTTTACCCCCGAGGTGCTGACGCTCGAGGACCGAGCCGAGCTCACCGAGGTTACCGTTTGGGTCACTCCCTCGGATCCGGGCCAGAGCCTTCCGGTGACCGAGGTCGTCTGGGATGGTTCCGACGGTACCCCCCCCAGTTTGACGAGCCCGCGCCTGCCGTTTGCACTCCGGGCTCCAGGCCAGGCGATGACCATTACCGTGAACCCTGGGCCGGTGGATGGAAGGCTTTGTTTTCGTGCGAACGGGCAGGCACACGGGAGCCTTTCGGTGCGCGCCCCGGAAGACCCCGGAAGCGAGTTTCGAGTCCATCCCGACGCCATCGAGCGCGAGCTCGAGGTGGGCGCTCCGGCGCAAGCCGTCCTCCGGGTCGATGGCGTCGCCGGGTCCATGCTCAGCTTCCGGGTCTTCACCGACCCGGGGCTCGACGTTCGAGCCGTCGCGACCGGTCCGTCCTCGTCCCAGATTCATGTGGACATGCTCGCGTCGAAGGAAGGTTTGCTCCTGGCCGAACTGGCCGTCGATGCGAACGGGGCCGAGGTGGCGATCGTTCCCATCACCGTCCGGGCCTCGGCGCCGTTCACCTGGCGCGTCGAGACCCGGGCAGAAGCGGCCCGAGGAGACAGCTTGACCCAAGACGTCCGCGTGTACCGGCTGACCGCGGAGCTTTCTGACGGGGCTCGTCTGGGTCCCGAAGCGACCGACGCAACGGTGGGGAACGGACCCAACCTCGGACATTGGAGCGGCACCGGGCCGCTGTTTCGTCATCAGATGCTCTCGTCCTCCCGCCCCGCGGACGTGTATCTCGAGTACGCTGCGGACTGTCGGTCTGCGTCCACGGGCCTTTTGGCACAGCTGCTGGGCGTCGCCGTGGAAGGACTCGTGGCCGCCGTGAGCGGAGCGCTCTTCGGTAGCGGCCTGGGCGTGGCCGGTGACCTGGTCGCCGCTCTTCGTTCGCTTTGTCTCTCTCGCGCGAGCTTGCCGGTGGCGTGGGAGGTCTACATCGGCGGAAAAGAGCCGCTACCAGGGGCCACGACCCTTCACCGTCAAGGCGACCGGGTGCGGATCGGGAGCGCCGTCGCAGGACATGGTGGACCCGTGTTCGAGGTCGCGCCGTGATGATCTACGCCGTGCTGCTTCTCTGGGCCGTCGCCTCGGGCGGAGCGTCCGTCGCGGCCGGATGCGCCCCCTCAGAATCCAGCGAGCCAGGGCTCCTCAGGGCCTTCCCTTCGGAGGTTCGATTCGTTCACCAAGATGAAGCGATCGTTCGGATCGAAGGGTCTTGGCAACGCCATTGGATCGAGGGCGACGCCGACTTCGTCGCGACCTCCACGCATGCCGAACAGATCCGAGTTCGGTGGCAGCCTCAAGCCGGCACATCGGGTTTCCGTCAATCAGAGTTGCACGTTGAGTCGGACCACGATCGCGTCGTGGTTCCGTTGTCGGCCAGCACGTACCGGAATGCCCGTGTGGAATGGGGCGTCGACCGATTGCACCTGGGATCGGTCGCGTCCGGGCCGACGTTGGCTCTGCGCGTTCCGCTTCGCAACATCGGCCGCACCACTGCTCGTTTGGGACGGCCGCGATTTTCGGGGTCCGGCGTCAGCCCGCGGGATGAGACGGATCGGTTCATCCCGCCGCTTCAGACCGCCCAGATTTCGGTGCCGGTCCGCTGGGCGGCGGGTCCCGTGGCGTCCAGGTTGACGTGGACCGGCCCCGACGCGCCGGCCGGCGGCATCGAGGTGTTTGCCCAGGGATTCGCGCCGGTCCTCACGGTGGAGCCGCGCCAGCTCGATTTTGGAGCGGTGCTTCTTCGGACCGAGGCCTCCGCCGTGCTCGACCTGGTTCCCGTGGGTGGCCTTCCAGTCCACCTGACCCACGTGGCTCCTCCTTCTTCTCGTGCGTTCCGGGTCGATGTCGGCCCCGGGCTGATCGGGCAGACGCACCGAGTTCGGGTGCGATTCCGGCCCGACGACCCCGGAACAGTGAAGGACCGATTGCTCCTGTCGTATGATGGAGCCTCGGGCAGCGTGACCAAACGCGTCGAGCTTCGAGGTGTGGGTCTTTCTTGCGAAGCACAATGTCGTGCCCCCCACGCCGAAGTGGCGTGTCGACCCGAGTGTGTGCTCGTCGGGTGCAGCACCGGCTGGGTGGACGCAAATCGTGACGCCGACGACGGCTGTGAATGCCGCGACTCCGGCGACGTGGGAGCGACCTGCGGACGCCTGGAAGATCTCGGGCGCCTGCACGATGATGGTTCCTCATTGGAGCGCTCCGGAACCATCGCTGGGGACGAGGATCAGGACCTCTATCGACTGCACGCGACCGACGGATTCCACCTCTTCCGCGAGGACTTTGACCTGATCGTGGAAGTGACGGAGGGCGAGCTGTGTGTGGCTCGAGCTGCGGGTAGGGTCGACGTTGGGGTGTGTCTTTTGGAGGATTGGGTGTGCCCCGAGGACGGCCGGTATCGGCTGAGAGGAAGGTTCGGATCGGAGGACGAGGCGACGCTTTGGATTCGCGTGCGCGGCACGGGCTGCCGGAGCTATACGTTGCGAGCCCGCAACGGTGACTAGTCATCGGGTTGGGTCGAGCGCCGTGGCCGGCACGCGGGCGGAAGCCCTTTGCGCCCCGAAACGGAAGTCTTGCGCGAGTGCATTCAGAGGACCATATTCCAGCCGCGATGACGCGTGCGTCGGTGACGGCGCTGATCCTTTTGCTCGGGATCGGCTGCTACCCCAAGGGATGGCGCGAGACCACCCCACTGTACCTCGTCGGCAACACGAGTCCTTTTCACGTCGGTCCGTACGTGCTGAAGACCGGACCGCAAAGGGCGACCGTCGTGCTCGAACACCAGCTCGAGGAGGCCCCCACGCTGATTTGGTGGTTCCAAGATACCAACACCGTTCTCTCGGTTCCGCAGGACCAGAACAGGACATCCTTTCAGTTCGACGACGCTCTGTGGGTGGCGGAGATCGACAACATCGACCCGAGCACCGGCATTGGGTATTTCGTGATGTCCGAGGTGGGAACCTCTGAGCCAGCGCGCTTCCGGGTCGGTCGTCCCATGAATGAACGGTTCAAGTTCGCAGCCATAGGCGATACGAGGACCGGTCACCGCGTGCATCGTGCGCTGATGGAGTCGTTGGCGCTTCGAGAAATCGACTTCGTCATCAACAGCGGAGATTTGGTCGAATCAGGCGGATATAAGGAAGAATGGGACCTGTTCTTTCAGATCGAGCATCCGGTTGTTTCCAAGGCGCCGTTGTTCGCCGCGGTAGGGAACCACGACAACTCCCCTCGGCAGCTCTTCCGGAGGTGGTTTCGTCTGGAGGACTGGGCCAATGGACACCGCTACTTCGTTCAGGACTGGGGATCGGTGCGCGTCGTCTGCTTGGACAGCGAGATCGAAATGCGCGCCGGTTCCGAGCAATATGCGTTTCTCGAACGAGCTTTGGCTGAGGGCGCGAAGAAGGATCAGCTGATGGTGGTCTCGCTGCACTACCCTCCCTATTCTTCGGGGGCGCATGGCCCCAATCCACACCTGCAGCGAGTGCTCGGAGTTTTGGGGGAGAGGTACGGAGTCGAAGTCGTCTTGTCCGGGCACGACCACAATTACGAACGCACGATTCCCATCAAAGGCGTCACATACATCGTCGCCGCATCTGGCGGTGCACCGATCCGCCGACTCACCCCGAGTTGGTGGAGTGAGATGGTTCGAACAGAGCCTCACTACATCGTGTTCGATGTCGACCGAGGAAATCTCATCGGTGAGGCGATCAACCTCAACGGCAGCGTGTTCGATCGGTTCATCATCAAGCCGGTGCCTCCGCAAGCCGCGCCGTGACCACTCCCTCGGCGAGAAGCCGCTTCGGCACACGTCGACGGGGCAGAGTGCGCGTCGTGGTCCTGTTCGCGTCGATCGCCTTCACCGTTTCCGAGAGCGGCTTCGCCCAGACCTCGACGTCGACGCCGGCTCCATCGAAGACAGCCGACGGGCGGTCCGGTCAGACTCCCGAAGCCGCCTCCACCCAACCCAGTGCACGCCCGCACTACGCGGTTCCAGAGCCGGATGAGCTCACCACCCCCCTTCACGCGGAACAGGAGCCCGGGACCGATTTCGGCCGCCAGATGCTGGACCTGCCCCAGAACGTCATCGAACTCGGCTTCACGCCACTCTATGTGCTCACGTACGCCCTCGAAAGATACCGTCTGGCGGAGCGCGCACTCGACCTCTTCACGAACGACGCCATGACTTTGGGCTATCTGCCCATCGTGATTCCAGCGGGTCGATCCGGTCCAGGATTCGGCGCGGTTTTGGGCTACAACAAGCCGCTCGGATCTCCAGACCGCTTCATCCTCCTCGGCTTGGCCAATACCAACGGCGACTACAACGTCCTGGTGGAGTTCGGACGACGATTGCCATTCGTGCGGGGTCGCGCGTTCTCGGCCCAATTTCAGGCATCGGTGGACCGAGATTCCCAGTTCTTCGGAATCGGGTCCGAGGCCAATGGCGTAGATGATGAGCTGCTCCGACAGGACGCACTGGATTTCGAGATTGCGCTGACCGTGCTTCCTCCTTCGGTCCCGGTTCTCACCGCCGAAGCTCGGCTCGCGTACCGCCGGCGAGAGCTCGCGGCGGGGGACGGCGACGGAAGCCCCATCTTCGATGGAACCGGTGACCTCGTCGCCCCCCCTGCCTTCGAAGCCGGACCGCTGGATTATCCGGAGGGCAGCTTCGAGTTCGGCGTCGACACACGCAACAGCTTCGGTCTCACATCCCGCGGATTCATCTGGGCCAGCGAAGCGCGGGTCACCCACGACCTCAACGGAGGCAATACCGGTGGGATCCGCGGTCAATCTCAGATCGGATGGTTCATCCCGCTGCTCTTGAGAAATCGAACCCTGTTTCTGCGTGCTGGCTTTGCGACTGCGGTGCCACTTCGAGAACGGGACGACGTGCCGTTCCACTTCCTCGTGAACCTCGGAGGCAGCGATAGCCTCCGCGGATATCAGGACCAGCGCTTCGTGGACGAGATGGGTTGGTGGGGAACGGTGGAGTATCGCTGGTTCTTCTACGAGCTCGAGGGGACGGGAGGCGGTCTGGTCAGCGGGCTCTTCTTCGACATGGGTCAGGTGGGCCAAGACATCGGCGATCTCTTTGATGGAAACTTTCCGTGGTCCGCCGGCCTTTCTCTGCGCGTCGAGCAGAGTCTGATCATGCTGGGACGACTTCAGCTGGGCTTCTCTCCCGAGGGCGTCCAGGTGAGCTTCGCCATCGGAGACGTCCCATGAACCGGCCGGTAAGCCGCCGACGCGCGGGGACTCGGCATCCCGCCTGGGACCAGACATTCCTCTCCGGTGCGGTGGCCCCCGCTCTGCTCTTCTGGGTCGGGCTCCTGGGGGGAAGTTGCGCATCCCAGCCCCTTTGGCAGACCGCGCCCCACGACCGAGTCTTCCAGCAGGCCGGGCCGCCGACCCTCCATCCGCCCTACACCGTCGTCCCGGAGAGCGACACCGTCTTCATGGTGCAGAACAGCGGCGTGCGCCCCATCGCCCGACTCGTCAGTCCAGGCGCCTACGTCGACCGCCTCGGGGGAAAGGAATCAGCCCTGGACGTCAACGCGTTTGGCCAGGTTCCGGACTCATCGTGGTTCACCAATCGGATCGGCCGCCGACCGATGAGCGTGGCCGAGGTGGCCCGGGGACCGGATGACATCGAGGGACCGGCGCCCGGCCTGCTCGAGGTCCTGGGCGGAAAACTGGAAGGCGTTTCACCCGGCTTCGTGGTGCAAGACGCCGCAGGACATCGGTTCTTGGTCAAGCTCGACCATCCCGCGCATCCAGAACTCGGCTCCGGCGCCGAGATCATCGCGACCAAGGTTCTTCATGCGGCCGGGTACCACGTGCCACAAAACTTCGTCGTCACCTTCGATCTGGATGACCTGCGTCTGTCTCCGGATGCCACCACGGTGGGACGCTACGGTACGGAGATACCTCTGACGGAGGAAGTGCTGCAGCAGATCCTCAGCAATGCCAATCCATTCCCAGATGGCACGATTCGCGCTCTGTTCAGCCGGTTGATCGAGGGCCAGGTCATCGGTTCCTTTGCGTACGAAGGCACATGTTCGAAAGACCCCAACGACAAGATCCCCCACGAACGGCGACGGAGTCTCCGAGGTCTTCGAATCTTCTTCGCCTGGATCAACAACACCGACGCCCGAGCCTCCAACACCTTGGATGTGTTCATTCCATCCCCCGACGATCCATCACTCGGTCATGTCAGACACTACCTGTTGGACTTCGGCGATGCGCTGGGTGCTTCCGGCACCGAGTCAAAGTACCTCTCGGAGGGCTACGAAGGCTTCGTCGATCTGGAGTTCATGGCATACGGACTCTTCTCGCTGGGCATCTATTACCGGTATTGGCTGCCAGTTCAGCGGTCTCCGTTTCGGAGTGTCGGGACGTTCGAAGCGCAGTACTTCGAGCCCAAGCTGTGGAGAGCGGTGGTCCCGAATCCGGCCTTCGAAGAAGCCACCATCGAGGACGAATATTGGGCCGCTTCCATCCTTGCCCGCTTCAGCCCATCCCTGGTGGAGGCCATCGTGGACAGCGCCGAATATTCGAACCCCAGCGCCCGCGCGTGGATCCTCAGGGTTCTCTTGGAACGCCAGTACAAGCTTCTCGCGGCGACGTTCCGTCGAGTCCTTCCTCTGGAGAACCTTCGTGTGGACGGCTACCACGTTCAGATGGACGACCTGGCCGTCGACTTGGGTCTCGCACCCGAGGACAGCGCCTACATCGTCTCCATCGCGGACCTTGGCCAGCGGGAGCAGCAGCTCGAGGTCGACTCGCCATCCTTCGACCTTCGGGAGCTCATGCCTCCTCCAGCGCCCGGCGCGTTCGTCACGGTCCGGCTCGCCCGCAAGGAGCCCGACGGAAGGCAAAGTCCCGACCTTCAACTTCATCTGCGCATGTTGGACGAGGGTGTGCTCCCGGTCGGATTGAAACGAAACCATCGCTGAAGAAGCGTGCAAATGACTCAAACCAGGGCGCCTTCGGTCGATGTTCTTCATGCGGGTGGACAACGAGACGCAGCGTCGATTCCCTCGGTTCGAAAAACGAGCCGAGGTTCGCATCGAACTCGAAGGCCGAGAGGACTTCCGAAATCTTTGGACCCAAGATGTGAGCCGTGGAGGCTTGTTCGTTCAAACGAACGATCCCCCCCCACTCCATACGCGGCTCAAGGTGACGATCGAAACCCCTGATGGTTCCATCGACCTCTCCGCAGATGTCGTGCACGTCCTCACGCAAGAAGTGGCGGAGCACTTCGGTCGAGAGCCGGGCGTCGGCCTCCAGTTCGTGGGCCTTTCGGAGGAGCAAAGCCATGCGGTGGACCGCTATGTGGACGGCATCGCGTCGCGCCTCGGATACAGCGAACCCCCGTTCACAGCCGACGTGAACGAGGATCCCATGAGCTTGGTGGGCGCCCTGTTCTTCGGCTACAACAGCAAAGACCTCTACGCGGCCCTGGAGCTTCAACCTTCCGCTACGTACGAGGAGGTCGACCGCAGAACCCAAGAGTGGCTCGGCCGACTCCAGGAGGCTTCCGAGCGTTCTCCCGCGGATGAAGACGAGCGCCTGGTGCAGGCTCATCGGCTGCTGCTCCGAATCCGGAATCTTCTCCTGGATCCGCAGCGCCGGAGCGAATACGACCGTCGACAGGGTTTCCTGCGTCGCGAAACTCGAGCTCGCGTTCCCTGCGGCACCGACGAGCCCACGGCCTCCGCCGCGTTCCGAGTGGAGTGAATGTGGGATCGGGTCGAGGCTACTCCGTCCCGATGGGTGCGCTCCGCATCAGGGCGGACCAGCATGATCCGGAAGAAGGTGCCGGAGTGCTTGCAAACTTCTCCACGCTGCGTCAAATACAGGGTATTCTCGGTGCGAATTAATGACCTCCAATCCAGCAGACATTCAGACCATCACGCGCCCCCTCGAAACTTCCGTTCTCGTGGGCATGCCACAACTGGGGCTCAACGGGCTCAGCGAGAACTGGATGCTGAAGGAGGTCGGGCATCGACACTGGGCCGCAATCTGCGCTGAAGCGGGCATTCAAAGTCATCAGATCACCGATTCGAAAGGGCAGCGCCTGTATGCAGCCTTCGTCGGCATCGACTGGTCCGGTGATCCGTTGAGTGGAATTGGGGAGAACGACGTGCTTCATTTTCGCACCGAGATCACCCGGTTCTCCAGTAAGCGGTTCTACTCTCGGAACGAGTTGCGCTCCACGTCGGGTACGCAACTCGTGGTCAAGATGGTCTCCATCTTCGTTCGCAAGCCCGTATTCGACGACAATCGCAGCCTATCGGGAGGACACCCGGACCCGTTGCGTCGAATCGAACAGCGATCGACCCCACTGGATGCCACTCGAATCCAGGAGGCGTGGAAGACGACGAAAGAAACGCACCCCGCACCCGCAACAGACGGTCTGGTACACCAACAGAACATCTGCCCCACCACGGACTTCAACGGAGCGCGACTCCTGTACTTCGCCAACTTTCAACATATTCTCGACCAGGCAGAGTGGGCCGTCCTGCCGAAGCTCGACATGCAATTCGCGTCGAGCGAAGGCCGCCGCCTCTACTTCTACGGGAACGTCAACTTCGAAGACGTGCTCGAAGTTCGCTTCCAGGATGTCCGTTGGGAGTCTGATGCCCGAATGCATAGAGCGGACATCGTACGGGCCAAGGACGGGAGCCGCTTGGCGACGGTCGAGACGCGTAAACGCATCGTCAACCCGAGGTGAAAGAGGACATGGTGCTCCCATTCCGAAAGGAACGGGAGCGTGTCGGCTTATGCTTCGCCCGGTTCCGGATTGCCGAACGTCGGATCCAAGAGACCGCCTTTACGGTCTTTGGGGCGAGCCGCCTCGCGGCTCCGGCGCTCACGATGCTCTTCCGGAGTGAAGAGATGCCTGACTTCCGGACGGGCTCTGGAAATCGGCGTACCGGCGATCAAAGCGTCGACATCTTTTGCATCCAGGGTCTCATACTCGAGCAACGCGTCCGAGAGACGATTGAGTGCTTCGCGGTTCTCCTGCAGCAGGGAACGGCAGCGCTGGTACTGCCCACTGATGATGGAGCGGATTTCGGAATCGATCTCTTGAGCCGTTTCCTCCGAGTAGTTTGCCGTCCGCTGCATCTCCCGGCCTAGGAAGACCTGGTCGTCATTCTTGCCGAACGAAACAGGGCCGAGCTTCTCGCTCATACCCCATTCGCAAACCATCTTGCGTGCGAGCTCGGTGGCCCGCTCGATGTCGTTGCCCGCACCGGTGGTGTAGGTGCCGAACACCGTTTCCTCAGCCGCTCGCCCGCCCATCAGCACCGCGATCGTGGACAGCACCGCATCCTTGTTCATGGAGTACTTGTCTTCGTTCGGAAGCTGTTGGGTGAGGCCGAGGGCCCGCCCGCGTGGAATGATGGTGACCTTGTGGACGGGGTCGGTGCCCGGAATCAAACGGGCCGTCAGCGTATGGCCGGACTCGTGGACCGCCGTGGTCTTTTGCTCGTCGCGACTCATGACGGTGTTCTTGCGCTCGCCACCCATCATGACCTTGTCCTTGGCGCGCTCGAAGTCATCCATCACCACGCGGTCCCGATTGGCATGTGCCGCCAACAGCGCGGCTTCGTTCACCAGGTTCTCCAGGTCTGCACCGGCGAATCCCGGCGTTCCCCGGGCGATGATTTCGAGGTCGACGTTCGCGTCCAAGGGTGTCCGCTTCGTGTGGACCTGAAGGATCCCTTCGCGACCGCGGACGTCCGGACGATCGACCACGATACGTCGGTCGAAACGCCCGGGGCGCAAGAGGGCCGGGTCCAGAACGTCGGGCCGGTTGGTCGCTGCGATCAGGATGACCCCTTCGTTGGACTCGAATCCGTCCATCTCCACCAGCAGCTGGTTGAGTGTTTGCTCTCGCTCGTCGTGACCTCCGCCGAGGCCGGCGCCTCGATGGCGCCCAACGGCATCGATCTCGTCGATGAAGATGATGCACGGCGCGTTCTTCTTGCCCTGTTCGAATAGGTCACGAACGCGGCTCGCGCCCACGCCGACGAACATTTCGACGAAGTCGGAACCGGAGATGGAAAAGAACGGAACGGACGCTTCGCCAGCGATGGCTCGTGCGATCAAAGTCTTTCCTGTGCCCGGTGGTCCCATCAGCAAGACGCCTTTCGGAATCCGGCCACCCAGACGCGTAAACTTCTTCGGGTCTCGAAGGAATTCGATGATCTCTTGGACGTCGTCCTTGGCTTCTTCCACTCCGGCCACGTCAGCGAAGGTGATCTTGTTCTGGTTTTCGTTCATGAGCTTCGCTTTGGATTTGCCAAAGCTCATGGCCTTTCCACCGCCGGACTGGATCTGGCGCATGAAGACGAAGAGGATACCCACTACCAAGAGCATCGGCAGCCAGGTGATCAGAACGGACTGCCAGATACCGCCTTCGCTCTTGGGCTCGATCGAAAAGAGGACGCCCTGTTGCTCGAGCCGTTGCTGCAAGCTGTCCGAAAGCACTCCGGTCGTCTTGAAAGGGTGGTCGTCGTTGTACTTACCTTCGAACTGACCCGCGTCGCCCTGATTCAGCAGGGTCACTTTGAGCTCTTTGACCTCTCCCTGTTCGACTTTTTCGAGAAATTGGGAAAACTTGACAGGCTCGCGGTGCTCCGGCTCCTGGAGCAGCATCTTCCAGACCACCCAAATCAAGGCGATCAGGAGAAGCCATAGTGCGAGACTCTTGTGCGTCTGTCTCATTGAAATCTACTTCCCGTCTCCACGTTGAGAAACCCGGGGCGAGGCGGCCCCATTCCTGAACGGGTTGGCAGAGTGACGCGAGTCGACCAAGTCCGCAACCAGACAGAGTCAAATCCAGCCAAAAACCCAAACGTTGCGCGTGCTGGCGCACACCGGGGCGACAGCGGACCGCGCCACCCCGGGAACCCATAGTATCCGTTGCTGGTCACGTACGACGGGATAGCGCGTCCGCGCCGCCTGGACGACACCCGCTTCACGAAGCAGATCCGCGATCTTTCGCGAGCCCACCATGCCCAAGGGCTGAATCCGGTCGCCTGGACGGACCTCGCCGACCGAAGGACACATGATGTGATCCGCATCGAAAATGGCGCGATGGGGTCCGAGCTCATCGCATCGGTGCAGGTTCGGGACATACGATAACTTGTCGAAAGAGAGTCGGGATCCCTCGGGCCAGAAGGACGGCGGCGGCGGTGATGGTGTCGGTGATGGCAGTGGTCGCGGAGGCCCCTGCCGGGGAAGGTCCAAAGAAGCCAACGCGGCCAACCGTCGACGAATCCCACCGCGATAGCCGCGCTCCAGGAGGGGAAGCAGTTCCCGGCGGACGCGATTGCGCAGGTAGCGTGGGTCCCGATTGGTGGAATCCTCGTTCCACGGCACCTTCTGTCTCTGGGCGTACGCCGCGACGGCGGCCCCTGGAATCGATAACCACGGCCGCACAAAAGGAGGCCGAATCTGCGGCATCCCGAGGGGCCGCCCCCGGCGGAGGATTTCGAGCATCACGGTTTCTGCCTGATCGTCCCGGTGGTGCGCCAAGAGGACCCATCGCGCGCCGATCCGGAGTCGAACCCGCTCCAGCGCAGCAAGGCGCTCCTTCCGAAGTCGAGCCTCGTCCCGAGCGCCCGGCTCCAGGCGAGAGACGCTGTAAGGGAGTGCCCCTTGCTCGGCCACGCGAGCCACCAGACGCGCGTCCCGTTCGCTATCCGGTCTAACCCTGTGATCTACGTGGGCCGCATGGACTCGTGCCCCGAGACGGTCCACGGACAGATGCCAGAGCGCCATCGAATCTCGACCGCCCGAGACCGCCACCACCACCGGCTCATGATCGGCCAAGCGAAGGCGGACCAAGGTGCGATCAAAGGCGGCAAAGATCATGGAAAGCGACGTACCATGGGGCTGTGTTGGCCCTCGCGCTTCTGGTGTTGGGATTGACCGCGGTCGGCTTGACGCGTCCCCGAGCCTGGCATCAGGCCCAAATTCGCCGTCGGCTCCGACCTCTGCGGCTTCTGGGGCGCAACCTCGAGCTGTTGGAACGAGTCCGCCCCCATGGACTCTCGTACACCGGCCGGCTCAATCACAGAAGGGTTCAGCTTCGGGGCGTGGCCCCGTCCTGGTCCGACCAGCGCCTGTGCAAGCTGTCGCTGGGCGTGGAGGTGTTCCTGGACCCACAGGCCGCGTTCACCCTCAGGGCGCGAACCGACGGATGGGCGTGGCGCGGCGACCAACTCATGGCGTGCATCGCGCTGTCGTCAGGGTTTTTGGGCATTTTGCGATGGGGCGACCGCCTGCGACTCGACGGTTGTCGGCTGCTCCTGGAACTTCGCGGAACGCCCAATCCACGGGAACTCGAGACCCTCTTGGAGGAACTCTGCGGAGCCGCCGATCGCCTCGAGGACGGCGCCGCACACCCGGCCGCCGCGCTGGTCTCGATGATGAGCTCACCCGACGCCCAGCTTCGATGCCGCGCACTGGCTGCCTTGGCGGAAGCCGAAGCGCCCGAGCTCCGAGACGCGCTCCGGCTGTCGGCGCAGGATCCGGACGACGCGGTGCAGCTGCAGGCTGCCGTGATCGAGGGACGATTCGAAGAGATCCCGAACTACGCGAGCTCGGCCGGGTTCGAGACGGCGTTGGCCCCACTGGAGGGGCGCCCCGACGTGTTGAACGATGTTCTCGAGCGGCTCCTCGACGCACCGGTGCCCCACCACGAGCGGGTGAGATGGATCCTTGGAGCCTTGGGACCCTGCGCGAAGCCCGGTCACTTGCAGGCCGCCTTGCGGTCCTCGGATCTCTCGGTGCGACTTCAGGCGCTCCGGGCTTTTCGAGACCTCGAACGCCATCCGGAGGGTGTCTCCACCCTTCGCGCCCTGGTGGAGGGACGCTCCGCTTGTTTGGAGGGGCTCGATTACGGCCAGCGTCTCACGCTGCGCCGGGCGGCGGTGGAACTGGTGGGCGAAATCGGCCCCTCATCCTTCCTGCCCAGCCTTCGCACTCTGTCCCACGGAGCGGGGCTTCTTGCTCCCCTCGCGGCTTCGGCCCGCACCGCGGCGCGTGCGATCCGAGAGCGCCATCAGATTCCGAGCGGTGGACAGCTCTCTTTTTCCGCGACTCCGGGCGAGTTGTCGCTTTCATCGAACGACCGTCGACCGGAGACGTCGCCCGTCGATGGCGGTCCCTCGGATCAATAAACGTAGAAACCACGTCCTGATTTGCGCCCCAGCCAGCCCGCGTCGACGTAACGCCGAAGCAATGGACACGGTCGATACCTCGGGTCGCCCAAGCCCTCGTGCAACACCTCCATGATCGCCAGGCACGTATCCAGGCCGATGAAGTCCGCCAGGGTGAGCGGACCCATCGGTTGATTGGTTCCCAACTTCATCCCCAGGTCGATGTCTTCGGCCGTGCCCAGGTGTTCCATCAGCGCGGTGGCGGCCTCGTTGATCATGGGCATGAGGATCCGATTCACGATGAATCCGGGCTGGTCTTGGCTGGTGACCGTTTCCTTGCCAAAGCGCTCCGCCAGGACCTTGGTGGCCTGAGTCACCTCGGGAGCGGTCTGAAGACCCGGGATCAGCTCCACCAACTTCATGATGGGCACAGGATTCATGAAATGCATGCCCACGAAGCGTTCGGGGCGCCCGGTGGTGGCCGCCAATTTCGTGATGGAGATCGAGGACGTATTGGAGGCCATGATGGCTTCGGGGAGCAGAACGCGATCCACCTCGCGCAAGACCGAGGACTTCAGTTCGAAGCTCTCGGACACCGCTTCGACCATGAACTGAACGTCACTGAACGCGGCGATCTTGGTTTCGAGACGGATCCGACCCAAGGTCTGCTCCCTCTCCGCCGCGGTGATCTTCTCTTTCTCGACGAACTTTCCGAGGCTCTTTTCGATGGATGCCTTGCCCTTCTCCACTCGGTCCTGGTCGACATCCACCATCACCACGTCCAGCCCGCTGTGCGCCGCCACCTGGGCGATTCCGGCACCCATCTGTCCGGCGCCCAGGACGCCGAGCCGTTCTATGGTCAGCATCAGCGCTCGACCACCAAGGCCACGCCCTCGCCTCCGCCGATGCACAGAGAGGCCAGACCGCGCGTCTCGCCTCGGTGATCCATGGCATGGAGCAACGTCGTGAGGATGCGGGCCCCGGAGGCACCGATTGGATGCCCCAACGCCACCGCCCCGCCCCAGACGTTCACCTTGTTCCGGTTCAGGCCGAGCTTCTGCTCGTTCGCGATGGAAACGACGGCGAAGGCTTCGTTGATTTCGAACAGATCGATGTCATCCACCCCGAGTTGGATGCGTTCGAGGGTTTTGTTGATGGCTTTGGCCGGTGCAGTCGTGAACCATTCCGGGGCTTGAGCGGCAGAACCGTAACCCAAAATGGTGGCGATGGGATTCAAGCCTTGCCGCTCCGCCCATTCCCGGGAAGCCACGACGACCATGGCGGCTCCGTCGTTCAATGAGGAAGCATTGGCGGCGGTGACCGTCCCGTCCTTTTGAAAAGACGGCCGGAGCTGAGTGATCTTGTCGAAGTTCACGCGGCTCGGCTCCTCGTCTCGGGTGACGATTATCGGGTCCCCCCTCTTCTGAGGCACCTCGACCGGAACGATCTCTCGCTCGAACCATCCGTTCTCTTGAGCGGCTCGAGCCCTTCGGTAGCTCTCCACCGCGAACTCGTCCTGGGCGGTCCGAGGAACGCCGCACTCCCGAGCGCACAGCTCGGCCGCGTTGCCCATGTGATAGTCGTTGTACACATCCCACAAGCCGTCCTTCACCATGCCGTCGATGAGGACCTGGTTGCCCAGCCTGAATCCCGACCGTGCACCGCTCACATAGTACGGAGCGTTGGACATCGACTCCATACCTCCCGCTAACACCACTTCTGCGTCTCGAGCCTTGATGGCTTGGGCGGCCATCATCACGGTGCGGAGGCCCGAACCACACACCTTGTTGACGGTATTGCAAGGAACCGAGTCGGGGATGCCGGCCCCCAACGAAACCTGCCTTGCCGGAGCTTGGCCGAGGTTGGCGGGAAGGACGCAGCCGATGAAGACTTCATCGACCTGGTCTGGTTCGACGTTCGCACTGGTGAGGGCGGCTCGGGCAGCAGCCACGCCGAGCGCAGGTGCGGGCACGGCGGCCAGGGCCCCCTGGAAAGCACCGATCGGAGTACGCCGGGCGGAAAGGATGACAACGTCGCGGGGATGCATGGACGCAGGATCGGGAGGGTCCTTGACGGATGTCAAGCGATTGGTCGTGCGCTCCAGCAGCGCGCCTCAGTGGTCTTTGATTCGATCGACGTGCGGGCCTGTTTCCTCCGAGTCGCTGACGACGGTCTTTTGTCCTTCGTGAGCAACTTCGGTGCGATGCTGAACGTCGGGCTCGATGTCGCCGTTTGCGTTTCTTTTGAAACGAACGCTTGCGCTGACGTCGACCTGAACGCTGGTGAGCACCTTGATCAACTCGCTCGAAAGGTCGGTCGCCCTCAGGAAATCGCCAACTTCCTTTGCGACGATTCGTACTATCTCTCGCCGCCCACGATCTCCTTGGTGCAACAGGTATTGCAGGGCGTCCTTCGGCACGGAACTCGAGTAATGCACCTGACCCAGGGTGTTGTCGATGGCCCGCCGGACGAATTCCGAGACGAGCCGGGTTGGGGGCCGTTCCCGAGAACCGAGGTCGTCGTCGTCCAGCAGGTCCTCCGTCATCCCCTCGTAACCTTCATAATCCGAACTTGACGCCATGCTGTGTCCCATTTTCCTCACTCGGTCACGAAGCCGACCGGAGAATGCTCCTCCTCCGAGGCGACCTGACCGGATGCTCAGGCTCCACCATGGACATCAAACCGTCCAGGTTTCGCGGACTGCGTCGTAATAACATCGGGTAAATCAGGGCAAGAGACTCCATCGCTGCGTTGAACGCCCTGCACCCGGCGATCACCCTGCCTCTCTCCTGCGAAGAATTCCCAGACCTAAACTTTATCAGGTCAAAATCTGTTCAAAGCCATCCCAATGACCGAGAGGTCGACCATGGCCATCGCCATGACCCAAAACTACTCAGCCGAGACCGATGGGGCCCGGCTCTGCCTGGAGCGGAGCTTGGATCTGGTCGACGAAGTCTTGGCCCAGCTTCATCAGGCCAGCGGCCCATTCTGTTTCGCCGATTTCGGCGCCGCCGACGGTGGAACCACCGAAGCCCTCTACAAGCGCGTGACCGATCGCGTCAAAGAGAGCGGCCGGCCCCTCCTTGCCATTCTGAACGACCTGCCGGGCAACGACTTCGACACTTTGTCGGAGGTCGGTCGCCGAACCTTTCAGGCGGCGGGCGGCCAACTCCGAACGATGCCACGGAGCTTCTACGAAACCGTGGCCGAACCCGCTTCGGTGGACCTCGGCTTCACCGCCACCGCGATGCACTGGCTTTCGTCGGTGCCGGAGGCCTTGCCGCACCACACACACGCGAACGCAGCCTCGCCGTCCCCGGTCGCTTTTCGGGCGGCCGCCGTTCGGGACTGGGACCATCTTCTCGCCTTGCGTGCGAACGAACTCGTGCCAGGCGGCTCCTTCGTTGCTGTCAACTTGGCCTGCGATGACGCCGGACGATACCTCGGCAACAATCGAGTCGACCACAACATGCACGACGTTCTCCATGACACATGGCTCGGCCTTCATCGAGAAGGAGCCTTCGACGCCACCACCTATCGGGCCGCCACGTTCCAGAACTTCTACAAGAGGGAAGAGGACTTTCGAGCGCCTTTCGAGGCGCTCGACTCGAAGACGCGCCAGGCCGGGCTCCGGCTGATGCGCATGCGAACCGTGCTTACCCGTTGTCCATACCGGAAACAGTTCGATGCCGACGGCGACGCCGACGTGTTCGCGACGGCCCTGATGAAGACCGTCCGGTCGTGGTCGAAGCACACCTTCGAAACGGCACTCGACGGACATCCGGAGCGCGACGTGGTCGTCTCCGAGTTCTACCGACGCTTCCAGGAAAGGGTCAGACACGAGCCTCGAAGGTTCAGCATGGACTACGTTCACAACCATCTGCTGGCGCGCAGGGAGGATTGACATGCTGAAGTCACCGCGTTCTTCCCTCGAACTGGTCTGTCGCCGATTCAGCGAAGAGCTGTCGCTGTTCGCCGCACTGGAAGCATCGTCCCACCCCTCACCTCCCGCGAATGGAGGGACACGCTACCAGTTTTACCCGAGCGATACCGATGCCGTGGCCGACGCATTCGCCCTTTGCGAACACATGAAGGTGAAGCATCGTCTCTATCGCACCGGATTTCGCGGCGCGAAGGTGGTGGCGAGGCAAACCGGTCCGATTTCCGACAAGACCTTACTTCGCGCGGCCCTCGTCGAACTGTTGACCGAATTCGATGGGCGACTGTTTACCGGGTGCGACCTCAATACGGACCTCGAAGACATGCAGCACGTGCAACGCAGCGCCCCATTCGTCCTGGCCGCGCTCGGATCCGATATCGACCCTGGGCGCGCCACCGGCGAAGGGGTGGTCGCGAGCTTGGTCGGTGCGCTTCGAGAGCTGGAGCCCCGAGGATTTGCAACGCCGGAACGTTTCTTGGTTCTGGGGTGCGGCGCCACCGGCTCTGTCGTGGCAAGAAGACTGCGTGACGCCGGCGCGCGGGTCCTGACCTACGACATCCGGTCGGAACGTGCCGACATCCCGGGCTGCGAAAACGTATCCGCCGTTCCAGACTGGGCATCGCTCCCGCACGACGTCCTCTTGCCTTGCTCCGCGAGTCGACTGATCGACCATCACGTGGCCCGGCGGCTGACCTGCCGTCTCATCGTGGGCGCCAGCAACGATCCCATCACGGAAGCCGCGGAACGAATTCTGGATGGGCGCGAGATCCTATGGGTGCCTGACCCGGTCAGCAACGCCGGTGCCGTCGTCGTCGACTCGATCGAACACTACGCATCGGCCACTCTGAGAACGACGGATCCCGCCGACGTGTATCGGTTCGTCGGAGAACTCTTGGGCGGCCAGACCCAGCGACTGGTCAAGAGCAGCCTCGAAGACCGACGGTCCATGCGGCTCCTCGTCGAAGCTCAGACCGAGGTCCGCGATATCGGCCCCCCGTGCGGCATGAGCTTCCCAGCGTGGCTCGACCGACACCGAACCAGGGAGGCGGCATGACCGTCTTGATCGTGGGCGGCGGAATGGCCGGCCTTTCGGCGGCGTATCATCTTCGGGACCTCGGAAGTCGAGTTCGACTCGTGGAACGAGACAATCTGGGCTCGGAGCGGGGCAGCAGCTTTGGCGATACACGGATGTACCGTGAGATGTATTCCGACCCGTTTCTCTGCAGCCGATCGCGCGAATCGAACCAGCTATGGGCCGAGATAGAAGCCCGCCACGGTGTGCGTCTTCGCAAGGAGCACGGCCTCCTCTTCTACGGGGAGTCGTGGGGTGAAGAGACCATTGAAGGGAGCATCTCGGGCGCCCGCCAGGTGATGGAAGAACAGGGCATCCCGTTCGAGGACCTCACGGCCTCTGCGATCCAGGAACGCTTCCCCATCGAGGCGCAGGAGGACTTTGGCGGGCTCTTCGAACCAACGGCGGGCGCGATCTGGGCGGCCAGGGCCCTTTCGTTGTTCGCCCGGGAAGCCAGGGCGTCGGGGGTGCGTATCGACGAAGGCTCGTCGGTCGCACATCTGGAGCCCCTGACCGATGGCGGCGCCATGGCGGTTTTCGGCGATGGCACCCGGGAACGCTACGACCGGGTCGTAGTGGCGGCGGGAGGCTGGACGCCCCGACTCGTTCGCGATTTCGCCGTGCCCCTTCCGATCGAAGCTTGGGCGATGCTGTGGGCGCACTATGAAGTGGATCCGGACCTGGCCCACTCCTTCCCCCAATGGTTTTGCTTTCAGCGGCCACGCAGCCACGACGGCGGCCTCTACTACGGATTTCCGGTCGTGGCGGAGACCGGCACCCCAGTCATCAAGGCCGGCATCGACTGGGCGCCACCCTCGATGCGGGCGGCTCGTTTCGAAGAACTTCCTCGCGAGCCCGACCCCCGATCGGTGGAGCACCTCGACGCGTTCATGCATCAGCGTCTCCGGGGTGTCGGAGCACGGGTCGAAACCCGACTCTCGCCCTACGCCATGACCCCGGATGTGCAGTTCATTTTGGACGAGGTATCACCAGGCATCGCGGTGTTCAGCGGCGGCTCCGGACAGGCATTCAAGTTTGCACCCTTGATCGGATCGCTGCTCGCGGACCTCGTGCGGGGCGTCGCGCCTCGATGCGATATCGGCCCTTGGCGGGCACGACGCTTTTCATGAGACCAGCGTTCGACCGTTTGGCTTTCGGAATCTCCGGTTCGGTCTTGGTCGGGTTCGTGGCCGCCGCGTTCCTGAATGCTGAATGGACGGCGAGCGCAATCCAGCAACTCTCTTCGGCGTGCAATCGTGCGTTCGGCGCTTTTTGGCAGGTCCTGGTTCTGGCCACGACCGGGGTCGCGGCCTTGATAGCCGCGTCTCCGGCCGGGGCCCGTCGCCTCGGTGGGCGAAGCGAACCAGAGATGAGTACCGCAAAATGGGTGGCCGTCATTCTGTGCACCCTGTTGGCCGGCGGAGGCGTTTTCTGGTCGGCCGCCGAGCCTCTGTACCACTTCACGACGCCACCGCCCACCTACCCAACGGTGGAAGCCCACAGCTTGAGGGCCGCAAATGCCGCTCTTTCGCAATCTTTCTTGCACTGGGGATTCTTGGCATGGTCCGTGGTCGGCACCCTGGGAGCGGTGGCGATCCTGCTCCTCAGTGAAGACGGGCAGGTACCTTTTCGCCCCAGCTCGCTGCTCATCCCCTCTTTGGGTCGCTCCTTCATCGAGACCCGGTGGGCGAGTCTCGTCGACGGCCTGTCCATCATCGCAACCGCCGCCGGAACCATAGGCCCGATGGGATTCCTCGGGCTCCAGCTCGCTTGTGCATTCGAGTCGCTCTTCGGAGTTCCGAATGCCTGGCCCTCCCAGCTCTCGGTCCTCGCGGCTCTCGTTTCGGTTTCGACTCTTAGTGCATTGAGTGGAATCAACAGAGGAATTCAGTGGCTTTCCAGATTCAACGTGGTCTTGGCCATCGCTTTGGCGGGCTGTCTCCTGGTCTTCGGCCCGGGTGCGTTCATCACCGATCGATTCATCGAGGCGATGGGCCTGTACGTGCGGGACCTTGCCCATCTCGCGACGTTTCGCGCGGACCCCGGTTGGCTCGGGGACTGGACGGTTTTCTACTGGGGATGGTTCATCGGCTACGGTCCCCTGATGTCGCTGTTCGTGGCGCGCATTTCCCGAGGTCGTACCGTCCGTGAAGTCGTCATCGCCGTCGGGGTGGTGGCGCCCCTTCTGACAAACTTCTGGTTTTCGGTTCTCGGGGGCACGGGTCTTCACCTCGAGATGCAGACCCCGGGCAGCGTGACCAGCCCTCTGTCGGAGGACGGGCTACCGGCTGCTCTTCTCGCCATCGTAACCCAGCTGCCATTGGCTTCCGTCCTCGTGCCAGGCTTCCTCATCCTCATCTTCGTCTTTCTGGCCACCTCCGCCGACTCGATCTCCTACAGTATCGCGATGATCGTTTCGCGAGAGGAGACGCCGCCCCCCCTCCTGCGGGGCTTCTATTGCGTTTCGATGGGAGCAGTGGCCGGTGCGCTGATGCTGATGGGCGAAGGCAGCGTCCGCGCGCTACAGTCTTTCATCGTCGTGACCGCGGTTCCGGTCTCGATACTGATGGCGACTCTGGTGTTCACGGTGCCGAGTCTCCTGTTCGCCAAGGTTCGCGACGCGACGTGACACCTACTCGAGGTCGACCACCCGCCAGGAACCATCTTCGAGCTTGAAGCGAACCGACTTTTGGTCCGCGTAGGTCATGCGCGCGTGCACGCCGTCGACGTGAGGTTCTGGCCACGGCTGCTTCAGGCTCTGCTTCAGGCGCGCAATCCGCGGTTGAAGTCGGGTCAACTGAAGAGCGAGCTCCGCGTCGGAGGCGAAAGTCTGTTGTGCGGCTTTCGGGAGGGTCCGGCGCAACAGCGACATGTGACCTCGACTCGCGAACAAGAAGGTTCGCAGGGCATCGTGAGGCGTATCGAGTCTCGGTACGGACAAGACCCCCGCCCGAACCTTCCAGCCACCGCGATCTTGGATCATTTGGACGACCCGGCCGTCTTTCAGCGTCACCTCCGCCGAGGAACGGACCGTCTGAACCCGAAGCGACTCCGCGGCCGTCTGGACGGTGCGCGGGTTCTTGTCCATCCACGTCTGAAGCTCCTCCACGCTCATCAAGGCCTGAAGTCCGGGATCCGACGCCCGCCAAACGGCGGGGGCATCGCGGCGGAGGAGGGCTTCGCGGTATGCGTTGAGCTCATCCTTCACGGTGCCCCGAGACGCTGCGCACCCTGTACTCCCCATCAGGAGGATGACCACAGCCCGGCCCAGAAGGCTTCCCAAGCAGGTGGCTCGACGCCGCTCGAATCCCCTTTGCATGGGCACTCAGGAAGTGGACCGCCGCTGCTCCGACGCTTGAAGCACGAATCGCCGGAAGTGGTCGCTCGCATCATGGGGACCGGGAGAGGCTTCGGGGTGATACTGGACCGCGAGGACGCGGTCGTCCGGCACCTCGAACGTCTCCAGGGTCTGATCGTTCAGATTGAACTCGGTGGGCTGCGCCTTTCCGCCTTTGGCCAAGCTGTCCGCGTCGATGGCAAAGCCATGGTTTTGGCTGGTGATGCGGACGCGGCCCGACGCGTGGCGCACCGGCTGGTTCCCACCGCGGTGACCGAACTTCAGCTTGAAGGAGCGCCCCCCATACGCGAGACCCAAGAGCTGATGCCCGAGGCAGATGCCAAAGACCGGCACCCGGCCGACCAGCTTCCGGCAGAGTTCGATTCCGTAGGTCACCGGTTCGGGATCTCCAGGTCCATTGGACAGAAACACTCCATCCGGCTCCAGCGCCATCACGTCTTCTAGGCTGGCATTGCCCGGCAACACCCGAACCTCGGCTCCCGCCTCGACGAGCCTCCGTAGAATGCTTCGCTTCATTCCGTAGTCCATCGCCACGATCCGCGGCTGCCGGGTAGATCGAAGCGGTCCTCCAATCTCGAGTCCTTGGGGCTGAGCGCCCAGGGCTTGAATGTGGCTCGGACCGTGAGTCCACGTATAGGCGGAAGGTGTCATGACCACCTGCGCCAGATCCCTACCGGTCATTTGGGGCGCCTTACGAGCTCGGTCGATCAGGGCCTGGTCGGATTCCCCCAAGCTCGACAGGACGCCCAGCTGCGCACCCCGACTTCGGATGTGCAAAACCAACGCCCGTGTATCCACGTCCTCGATCGCGACCACTTGGTTTCGAACCAGGAATTCGTGAAAGTTCTCTTGCGAACGCCAATTGCTCGCATACGGCCGAGAGGAGCGAACAACCAGGCCCGTCGCCATCACTCGCTCGCTCTCCATGTCTTCCGGGTTGGCACCGACGTTTCCGATTTCCGCAGACGTCATGGTGACGATCTGTCCAGCGTAGGACGGATCCGTGATCACCTCTTGGTAACCGGACATGGTCGTCGTGAACACAACTTCCCCCTCGACGCTACCGGAGGCCCCGATGCTGCGGCCCCGAAACACTCGGCCATCGGCCAGAGCCAGCACGGCCGTCGTCAAGACGACGCTCCTCGTTGAAAGACGACTCGACCCCGTCGGATCGTCGCGATGGTTTGTCCATACAGCCGCATTCCGGTCAGGGGTGTGTTCTTGGAGCGCGAAGTCAAGGCATCTGGACCTACCGTCCAGGCGGACTCAGGGTCCACCAAGACGAGATCCGCAGGTCCCCCCACCGCGATCCGCCCGAGGTCCGTTCTCCCGAGAACCTCAGAGGGGGCCCTCGTGGTCAGGGACAAGGCGCGCTGGAGGGTGAGTCGGCCTTCGCGAACCAGGGTCAGGAGCACGGCGAGGACCAGCTCGAAACCCACCGCGCCGGAGGCTGCGCGGTCGACCTCGACGTTCTTCTCGAGGGGGGTACGGGGCTCGTGGTCCGAGGCCACCAGATCCAGGGTGCCGTCCGCCAGACCCTCCACCACGGCATCGACGTCCGAAGCGGGTCGGAGCGGCGGCCACAGCTTCGCGGCCGTGTCGTAGCCGGACAGAGCTTCATCGGTCAGAAGCAGGTAGTGCGGTGACGCGTCGGCGGTGACCCGCGCCCCGCGTCGCTTCGCCTGCCGGATCAGATCCACCGAACCCGCGGTGGTGATGTGCGCGATGTGGAGGCGGGCACCGGTGAGCTCGGCAATGGCCAAGTCGCGCGCGACGCCCACCTGCTCGGCCGCGCCGGGTGCGCCCATCAAACCGAGGCGCGTGCTGACCCGCCCTTCGTGCATGACGGCGTGATGGGCGAGGGTTTCATCTTCGGAATGGGTGGCGACCACGACCCCCACGTCGTCTGCGGTTTCCAGGGCATATCGGAGGAGGCGGGCGTCACGAATCGGTCGGTCGCCGTCGGTGAAGAGCACGCAACCGCACTGACGGAGCTTGGCGAATTCAGCAAGGCGTTGGCCTTTGCGTTCGACAGATACCGTCCCCGCCGGGAGGACTTCCACGTGATCGGCTTCGCGGGCCCGGGCCTTGATCGTCTCGACCACTTCGACACGGTCCGTGGTGGGTTCGGTGTTCGGGTGGGTGACGACGGTGGTGAAGCCTCCGGCGGCGGCGGCGGCGCCTCCGGTGGCGATGGTCTCGCGGTCCGCGAAGCCCGGCTCACCGAGGTGAGCTCGGAGGTCGATGAAGCCCGGACAAAGGAGGCGGCCGCCTCCTGCGATTCGACGGTCCACCGCGATCTCCGAGGGCGCGTTCAGATCGGCCACCACGCCATCGTCCACCAGGACATGGCGGCCCGAGACATCGAGGCCGCTGCCGGGGTCGAACAACCGCACATCGGAGATGAGGAGTCGGCCGCTCACGCTTTGGCCTCGAGGGGGGTCTCCTGCCCGAACCCGGCACCCACCGCCCGCTCCAGGACCGCCATCCGAGCGGCGATGCCGTTTCGGACCTGATGCGCCACCACCGAAGTGGGCCCATCCGCCACTTCCGCCGCGATCTCGATGCCGCGATTCATCGGTCCGGGATGCATCACGAACGCCCCCGACTTCATCCGTCGCGCCCGCTCCACCGTCAGGCCGTAGGTACGGGTGTAGTCGGCCAGGCTGGGAAACGGAGGCGGGCCCTCCAGACGCTCGAATTGGACCCGAAGCATCATGACTGCATCGGCCGCGGCCACCAGCTCGTCCACGTCTCGGACGATGGTGCCACCGAGATCTTCCAGACTCTTCGGAAGGAGGGAACGCGGTCCGCCCAATAGAACGCGAGCCCCGAGCTTGCGCAGCAGAAACAGGTTCGACCGCGCGACCCGGGAGTGGGCGATGTCACCCACGATGGCCACGGTACGGCCGGTGAGATCATCCAAACGGTCCAGCAGGGTCAAAGCATCCAGGAGGGCCTGCGTCGGATGCTCATGAGCCCCGTCCCCCGCATTGATGACTCGGGCGAGACCGACGCTCTCGACCCCCCGGGCCAGCAGATAGGGCGCTCCGGCGCTCGGGTGGCGGCACACGATCACGCCGGGATCCATGGCGGCCAGCGTCCGACCGGTGTCCCAAAGCGACTCGCCCTTGGAAACGGAGCTGCTGGAGGCGGAGATACTGACGATGGAAGCGCCGAGCTTCTGGGCTGCTATCTCGAAAGAGACGCGAGTACGGGTGCTGGCCTCGTAGAAGACGGTCACCACCGAAATGCCCAGGAGGGGCCTCCGACGTTCTTCGGACGCCGCCGACGGACTCGAAGGTTCGGTCAACTGTTGTCGAATGGCCCGGGCGCGGTCGAGGATCCGCAGGATCTCCGGTGCCGGAAGGTGCTCGATGTCGAGAAGATGTTCGCCCGGAAACGCCACGTCCGGAGCCTGGTCATCCACCGTTGCCCATCGCGGGGCAAGGAGGAAGTCACGACACCCGTCCATCGAGCGCGGAGCAACGAAGCTGAGCCGAAACCCATTCGGCCAGCGGGTCCCACAGCGCTCGACACGCAGAGCGCGCGTAGCCCATGTGGCCGATGGGGCGTCGGATGTCTTCGGGCCTCACGACCACCGGCGTGTATCGAGGGTAGTGCCCCATGAAGGCATCCACGCTCTGGGGTGGCGCCCACGCATCGTCGGTGCTGCTGACCCCCACCACCGGCACCCGAACCCGGCCAAACTCGGACACGAACTCGGCGTTCGGGTCGTCGAAGAAGTAATTGGGAAAGCCGGACCACCTTCGCCAGTCCCGGTACACACCCTTCGGAAGATCCTCGCCAAGACCGACGAGACGCATGGGCATGTAACCTCGAAGCCCGACCAACGGAGGGCCGAGCACGTTCCACAGCGTCCACACCTTGATGGCTTCCGCCGGCTTCATGTATCCGTGCCAAGCGGCCCCGCTGCCGAACGTGTACAGCCCCAACGTTTGCTGGTGAGCGTCCGTCATGCCGAAGGCGTGACCCCCCGAACTGTGACCGACCACCACCGTTGGACCGCGGGCCGCGGCATATCGGATCACCGAAGCCAGATCCAAAGCCCAGTCCCGACATCCGATCTCGGAAGACCGAAGCGGACCCCTCTTGGACGCTCCCACGCCCCGATAGTCGAAGCTGAGCACGGTCGCCCGCGTCCGCTCCGCCAGCCAAACGGCCAAAGACCGATAGAAACGGTGCGGGACCGCGGTCGCCCCCGCGATCACCACGTAACCAAGTCCGGACCCGGACACGCGGGTCGCGCCGAGCACCGACCTATCCACCGTCGGGATCTCAATCGCTTCCACCGCGGCGACCATCGAGGTCTTTTCGGTCCGCGTCGACCAAAGAGCACTCCCGAATCGCGGCGTTTCGTCGCGTCAGTACTGCACGGTTTCGAGACTGGTGGACAGGGTGTCCTCGAAGGTCAACGTCAAGGTCTGGCCGATCAGAGGGAGGGAATAGGTATCCCGGTAGCGGTAGGCGATCTCGAAGGCTTTGCCTCGCTGTTCGACCAGCGTGGGGGCCGCCGCGTCGCCGATACCGAGCTTGTCGAGCTCATGCTGGTCGTACGGAATCCTCTTCATGCGGAAGTTGTCCTTCGACAGCTTGAGACCGGTCCTCTTGGTTTCGGCCAAGAGCTTATCCATCAGGCGGTCGTTGTTCAGCTCGCGATAAGCATCATTGCAGATGCCGCGGATGATGCCTTCCATCTGGAAGATGGGCCAATAGATCGGAATGAAGGCATATGCGGCATAGCCGACGAGGAGGGCAGCGACCACGAATGCGACCGAAACGGTGTTGATCCGCCTCGGCTTCTTCATTTGGTAGATGCTCACCGCAGACGGTCCTCGTCGGCCGGGTTGGACTCACCCGCCCAGGGCGGAGCGCATGGTGGTTCCGAGCTCCGCGGGCGTCGCGGCGATGTGCACACCCGCCGCTCGAAGCGCATCGAACTTCTCGGCTGCCGTGCCTTTCCCACCGGAGATGATGGCGCCCGCGTGCCCCATCCGCTTTCCCGGCGGTGCCGTGGAGCCAGCGATGAATCCGGTCACGGGCTTCTCGAAGTTCTTTTTGATGTAATCAGCCGCCTCTTCCTCCGCCGTACCGCCGATTTCCCCGATCATGATCACCCCGGCGGTCTCCGGATCCGCATTGAAGGCCTCCAACACGTCGATGAAATTGGTCCCGTTGACCGGGTCACCTCCGATGCCGACACACGTGGATTGGCCGATCCCGAGGGCGGAGAGCTGCCCCACGGCTTCGTAGGTCAAGGTGCCCGAACGGGACACGACGCCAACCCGACCGGCTCGATGAATGTGGCCCGGCATGATCCCGATCTTGCACTGTTCGGGCGTGATCACCCCGGGGCAATTCGGGCCCACCATTCGGCTGGAGGATCCGTCCAGCACGCGCCGCACCTTGACCATGTCGAGGACCGGGATGCCCTCGGTGATCACGACGATGAGTTCGATTTCGGCGTCGATGGCTTCCAGAATCGCATCCGCGCAGAACTTGGCCGGGACATAGATGACGCTCGCCTGGGCCCCCGTGCGCTCCTTGGCCTGTGCGACGGTGTCGAAGATCGGAACCCGGTCCTCGAACTTCATCCCCCCCTTGCCGGGGGTGACACCGCCGACGACCTGGGTTCCGTACGCCAACATCTGCTGCGCGTGAAAAGCGCCCGCACTTCCGGTGATGCCTTGCACCAGCACCTTCGTGTCTCGATCTACGAAAATCGCCATGATTGTCGTCCTCAGCGCTAGGCCCGGGCGGCCAGCGCTACCACTTTCTGTGCGGCATCCAGCATGTCGTCGGCGGAGGTCAACTCCAGCCCCGACTCGTCCAGCATCTTCTTGCCCTTCTCCACGTTGGTGCCCTCCAGTCGGACCACCACCGGCACCTTCAGGCTGAGTCGCTTCGTCGCTTCGATGACGCCCTCCGCGATGATGTCACACTTCATGATGCCCCCGAAGATGTTGACCAGCACCGCTTTGACGTTGGGGTCCTGGAGAATGATGGAAAAGGCGGCGGCCACTTTGTCTGCGTTGGCGCCGCCACCCACGTCCAGGAAGTTGGCCGGCTCGCCTCCGCAGTGCTTGATGATGTCCATGGTGGCCATGGCGAGGCCCGCTCCGTTCACCAAGCACCCCACGTTCCCGTCCAGGGCGATGTAGGACAGGTCGTACTTCTTGGCCTCCGTCTCCTTCTCGTCTTCTTCGTCCAGGTCCCGGAGTTCCACGATATCCGCGTGGCGGAAGAGCGCGTTCTCGTCGAAGTTCACCTTGGCGTCGAGCGCCATCAGCTCGCCGGTTCGGGTCAGGATCAACGGATTGATCTCCACGATGCTGGCGTCGGTTCCCACGTATGCGTCCCAAAGACCCAGGCAGAGCTTGTTGGCGGCCCCCACGAGCTTGGCGTCCAGACCCATTCCGAAGAGCAAGGTCCGCACCTGGTACGGCATCAACCCCGTCACCGGATCCACCGCCACCTTGATGATCTTCTCGGGATGACTTTGGGCGACCTCCTCGATCTCGACGCCCCCCTCCACCGAAGCCATCATCACCACCCGTTTTTGGGCCCGGTCCAACACCAGGCCCATGTAGAGCTCCTGCGCGATGTCGACGCCCTGCTCGATCAAAAGGCGGCGAACCACCTGGCCCGACGGCCCGGTTTGGTAGGTGGTGAGCGTCATGCCCAACATCCGCGTTGCTTCTTCCCGAACCTCGTCGAGGCTCTTGCACACCTTCACGCCCCCCGCCTTGCCGCGGCCCCCCGCGTGGATCTGAGCCTTCACCACGATGGGAAGACCGCCGATCTCCTTGGCCGCCGCCACCGCCGTTTCCGCGGATGTGACCATGATTCCTCGCGGCGTCGGCACGCCAAACTTCCGTAAGACCT
Organism: Myxococcota bacterium; assembly: GCA_050331295.1. Lineage (GTDB taxonomy): Bacteria > Myxococcota > Kuafuiibacteriia > Kuafuiibacteriales > Kuafuiibacteriaceae > Kuafuiihalomonas. Next base: position 689,301 of record JBHJGZ010000006.1, read on the forward strand.
CTTTCGCTTGATACTCGTGAATCTTCATGATGACCGCCCCGTCTTCCCGACGCTTTGTCCGCTTACGACTCCCAGGCTTTGCTGGCAATGGTGGACAGGACGCGAGCAACGGCGAGCGAAACGGCTGATTCCCGACCAGCCTGGAGCCAGGCCCGGAGCATGACCGAACCAATCTGGGGCCTTCGAGGCGAACTAGGGTATCACGCGCCACGCTTCGGCCCGGACTGAGTCGGGCGCGGCCCATGCTGGGGTCCGAGCCGAAAGGGAGCCCTCCCGAACGTGGAAGCCGCGATGGGCCGCGCGAGGATCAACGCGCACTGGGACGGGGACCGCAACGAGAGCGCCGAGTCACAAAACCGGCTAGGACCGCGCTGCCGATTGCTGTAGCGTCTGACTTGGCCATGGAGGCTGCGGAACCCCGAGGCGACCAAGGAACCCACGCGGGCTGGGCGCGTCTGTTCGTCTGCTCCGGACCCGACACCGGTTCCACCGTCCACATCACGCGGGACGAAACGACCTTGGGCCGCTCTTCGGAGTGCCACATCCGGGTGTCGGACGGTCGCGCCTCCAGCACCCATGCGCGGATCGAGCGCAGCGACGGAACACACCGGATTCGAGATCTAGGATCCACGAACGGAACCTTCGTCAACAACCGACGGGTCGAAGAGGTGCAGCTTCGGTCGGGGGACATGATTCAGGTGGGTGAGACCCTGTTCGAGTTCAACGAGGACTCGGACGCGGAACGTGCCTACGTGGAGTCCCAGGAAAACAGCATGGCGCTGTACTTTCCTCGGCAGTACGACGCGGGCTACGACCAGCCCCAGGCGCCCTACGGTTACATGCCGCCTTCCGGTCCTCCTCCGACCGCGGCGACCGATGACGACGGACCCCCGATCGACTGGATCGCCTTGGCCAAGCGGTGGGGCAAGATCGCGAAGATGTACGTCCCCTATTGGTGGATCGCGGTGATCGGACTGGTCCTGGGCATCGCATGGGGGATCGTTGCCTTTCAGATCTGGCCACCGGCGCGGGTCGCGAGCTTCACGGTCCAGCTGAATCAGAAGCAAGCCACCGTTCAACCCGGCTACGGTCCACCCGAAGACTTCTACTTCAGAGAGGCGGAGCAGAACTTTCTGTCCAGCCGTCTGGTCCGGCAAACGCTGGAAGACGTGGGTCTGACGGGCGACGGAGACAGCGAAGGCTTCGTCAAGGTGATCCGAGAGGTCCTGCTGGAGTTCCAGTCCGTCGGCGGACGCGGCTCCAACACGTACAAGGGAAGCTTCATGCTGCAGGACGAGGAGTTGGCGCTGCAGTTCCTGAAGACCCACCTGGACAACTACATCGAATCGGAGATCGAGAAGGCGCTGAACAAGCAGCTCGCGGAGGAAGCATTCTTCACCAAGGAGGTGGCGGAAGCCCGCGACGCCCTGGAGCTCGCCGACAACGAGCTCGCCGCGTTCAAATCGAAGCACATCGAAGCCCAGCCCGGTCAGGCCGAAGGCGTCTATCTGAAGCTAGTCGAGCTGAGAGAGCGAAAGCGAACCCTCGAAAAGCAGCTGGAGCAGGACCGACTCGAACTCGGCATCGTCGAGAATACGTTGCGCCGGACACCCAAGATCATCGTCTCCGGTGAGGGGACCACCAATCCATACGCGGAACGCGTCGCGGGTTTGACCGCCGAGCTCGCCAACGCGAAAGCCAGCGGCCTCGGGCCCAACCACCCGACGGTGAAGCGGCTGCAGGCGGAACTGGCGGAGGTGCAGCAGCTGGCGCGGCGGGAGGGATACACGACCGCCAGCAAGACTTCGAACCGGAACCCCGTCTACGCGGCGGCAGAAGAGCGGCGATACCAGCTCCGGGCGAGCATCGCGCGAGCCGAAAAAGAGCTGGATCAGGTCACCAACGAGATCGACGAGTCGTCCCACGTGGCGGGCGAGCTCCCGGAGCTCGAAGCCCGCTACACCGCCCTCGTGGACCGGTACGAAGTGGCGAAGAAAGAATTTGCCTACATGCAGGAAAAGCTGCGCTCCGCGGAACGACAGGTCGAGCTGGACCGCACCACCGCCGCGGCGAAGTACGATCTGATAAACCCGCCCGAATTGGAGTACCTCAATGAGAAAGACGCCCTTCGAAAGAAGGCCATCATCTCGGGCGCCGGCGGCTTGATCCTGTCTCTGCTGGTCATCACGGTGGTGCTCTTGCGTCGAAAGACGTTGACCTTGGAGATGCTGTTCACCATCCCCCGGGTGGCGCGGGCCTAAGCTCCAGGGTCCGTCTCGGCCCCATTCGCGCCTCAAGAAACGGCGCTGGATGCCGAACCTCCCTCGTTGTGGTCCATGCAGGGGCGCTCCTCATCGGCGGCGTCTTGGCTGCGGCACCTGACCCGAGCAGTCGTCCGCTGACTCTGGAAATCAGCGGCCTCGAGCGGCAGGCCCTCGGCGAGATCAAGACCTGGGTTCAAGAAGCCAATGGACCCGTCGTGGTGGCCAGCCTTCGGGGTCTTCTCCGCTTCGACGGGCACGATGTGGAGACGCTCCGCTCGGAACCGGTGCGGGACCTCTTGCCCCTCGGCGGACGCATCGTCGTCCTGTTCCGAAACCACGCTGCGGTGTGGTGGCCCTCGAGGCACGCGTTGGTCCCCCTCCCGCTGACCCACCTCGGACCCCCGTACGAAAGGCTCTGGCCCCATGATCAGGGCCTTCTCGTTCAGGGAGCTCACGGCCTCGAGGCGGTGAACCTGGACTCGGGTGAAAACCTCTATCGGCTGAGCGTCGCCATGGGTCAGCCCATTCGCGGAGATCGCAGCCTCCCACTGTTTCAGACTGCGACAGGGGAACTCTTGGCCCTGAACCCAGATGGGGGCCACCGACGGGTTGCGTCCAAGCCGCAGCCGGTACGATGGATGCTGGCGGCAGGCTCGAACGCTCACCTCGCCGCCGATGTCTGGTACCGGTGGTCAGGCGGAAATCTCGAGCGCGACGACGTTCTGGAAGCCCGTTTTCCGGCGGCCGATGTGAGCACGGTGCGCCAACTCGCCTCCGGGGAATGGTTGATCGGCGACCGGGACGGTACGCTCTGGAAACTGGAGGCGCGAGGCGACGATTGGCATCGACGCGCGCTCATCCACCTGGAGGGAACGCTGACCGCACTTCTGCCGGATCTCGAAGGCGGGGTGTGGATCCAGAGCGGAGACCGGATCGTGAGGCTCCACATGGAGTCCCCGGTTCGGTCCTGGCCCCTCCGGGAACGCGTCGAAGGTCAGCCGCGCCGCTTCCGAGACGCCGCTTCCGGGTGGACCCTGATCACCCACCGAACCCGCTTCGACCTTGCGGGAGACCAACCGGCGGCGATGACGCCGTTCGGCCTCCAGGACGTCTTCGATGTCTTGCCTCAGGAGTCGTTTCATTGGGTCGCCGCGTCGGACGGCCTTTGGCGAGTCCTCTCGGATTCGTCTGAGCACCGCGTTCTGGGTCAGCCGTGCCACCGGCTGCTGCCGGTCGGGCCGGACGTCGTCATGGCCCTGTGCGACGGGGGCCTCGTGGAGTTTCAGCGCCGTCGGCGGGTATGGATACGCACCGACCTGGTTCCCGAAGTCGGCCTCTCCGAGCCGACCGATGGCGTTGCGCTGGACGAGAACCGGCTCCTGGTCCGGGACCAGCGAGCCGGGCTGGTGGTTGTCCATCGAGGGCACGATCACCTCCGTCCCGCGGGTGCAGACCTGGCCTCGGCCACAATCGCGACGCATGGGTCCCCGCTCCTGCTGGCTTCCTCAAAGGGGATCTTTCAATGGGAAGGCGATCAAGCGGTACAGGTCTGGAGCGGTGACGCCCACGGCATGCGCCTCGCGGTCCGGGGCGAAACGGTCTTCTCCTGCGGCCCTCGTGGTCCCGGTCCCACGTTTCGCCGTACCGCGGAGGGTCTCGAGCCGATGGAATCCGATCCCTGGCTCGACCTTCCTCGGATTCCGTGTGTGGACCTCCTCGCCGACGAAACCGGTGCGTGGCTCGCGACCAAACGAAGGCTGCTCTTGGTTCCTTACGAGCTTCGAGGCCTGCCTGACCCGCAGGCTCGATTGACGGTTCATCCTCTTCCCCATGACGGCGCGTCCCTGGACCCGCCGCATGCCGGGGGGTCGGTCATGGTTCAGACGGCCATGCTCGCCCCTGCGTTTCCTCAACCGCTCCAGTTCCGTCTTCGGATCGCCGGCCGACGCGGCGACTGGACGCCCTGGTCCGCGAAAAGGACCGTGCTCCTGGAAGATCTGCCGTCGGGTGCGTTGACGGTGCTGGCCGAAGCCCGTGACGCAAGCGGCCGCCGCCTCGGTCTCGGGCGCGCCAGCCTGTTCGTCGCACCCCCCTGGTACGCCCAGCCGAGTCGCGTGGGCCCGGGCGCGGTCCTCCTCCTCAGCGCATTTCTATCGGTGGTCTACATTCGAAACCGGCGACTCACCCGACAACTCGAACGCCGCGTCGCGGAGCGAACCAAAGAGCTCGAGGCCACGGTGGCCCGGCTCCAGGATCAGAAACTCCGTGCCGATGAAGCGACCACCGCCAAGAGCGACTTCCTGGCCGCCATGAGCCACGAAATCCGCACACCGATGAACGGAGTCTTGGGCATGACGACCCTGCTTCGGGAGTCGGAGCTCAATCGGGAGCAGCGGGAACTGGTGGAGGTCGCCCACACCTCCGCTTCGTCCCTGCTCCGGGTGATCGACGACATTCTGGACTTCTCGAAGCTCGAAGCAGGGCGACTGGACATCGAACACCTTCCCTTCGACCCGGAGCAGCTGGTCGACCAGTGCATGGAGTTGGTGGCCGGTCGCGCCGCGGAACGCGGTCTAGAGCTTGCGGCCGTCGTCGGCAACGAGGTGCCAAAGCGGTTGAAGACGGACCCGACCCGGTTGCGCCAAATCTTGGTGAACCTCCTCGGAAATGCCGTCAAATTTACCGAGAGCGGCGAAGTCGTGCTGCGCGTCTCGTCGCAGGCGCTGGAATCGGATCGACACGAGTTGACGGTGCTGGTGACGGACACCGGCATCGGCATCCGGCCAGAACGATTGGAGAATCTGTTTCGACCGTATACGCAGGCGGACGTCTCGACATTCCGTCGGTTCGGCGGAACCGGATTGGGGCTGGCCATCTCCAAGGCCCTGACCGAGAAGCTTGGGGGCTCCATCGGCGCCGAGAGCACCCTCGGTCTCGGTTCGACCTTCTGGGTGAGGGTCCCGGTGACCGAGGTGTCGCCGACGTCCGGCATCGATCCGCTCGGCGACGGGCGGGCCTGGGTGCTGGAACCACATGAAGCCTCGGCGGAAGCGCTGTGCTGCACCCTCGAGGAGTGGGGGTTCGAATGCCGGATGGCCTGTCGTCTCGAGGATGCCGCGCGCCTGATGCCGGAAGGCATCGCCGCGCTTTCGTTCATCCACCTTCCATGGGTGGCCACGCTGACAACGGAGATGGGACGTCAAACTTTCGGGCGCATGTTCGCCATCAGCCCATTCCAGGAAACACCTTCAGACCAGCTCCTCCAAGAACTCGGCTGCGTAGGGGCCCTCAACAAACCGATCCGGCGGCGTCAGCTCCGGGCCGAGCTCGTCCGGACACCGGACTCCATGCCCACCGAGGACCTGGACCTCGAAGTACTCGACCCGGCACAACGGGACGTTCTGGTCGTCGACGACAACGCCATCAATCGCAAGGTCGCGGAGCGGATGCTGGAGCGCTTGGGCTACGATGCGGCGACGGCCGAAAACGGCGCCGTTGCGGTGGAAATGGCGTCCACCGGACGATACGGCGCGATCCTCATGGACTGCCACATGCCGGTGATGGACGGCCTGGAGGCGACCCGAAGACTTCGCGCACTTCCATGGAAGCCAGGACGCGCCCCACGCATCATCGCCTTGACCGCCAGTGCCATGGAGCAGGACCGCGCAGCCTGTCTTGCAGCAGGAATGGATGACTTCCTCGAAAAGCCTCTGAACATCGAACGACTCCGGACGGCGCTGAACGAGGCCGAGCCAAGCGCCGAGTGCACGGCCCTTCCCGACCTTCCGGCTTCTGCGTCGGATTGAGGGAACCTGCTTGCGCTGATGCTGTGAACGGTGGAATGCGCGCGCCGTCTCACCCAGCTTCGTTCTCGACCTCGAGACACCTCCGCCGCAGGATGACCCCGTGGACGCGTTCCAGCAGCTCCGAGAGGATCTACCGGACGGGATCGAGGTCCATTGGGACGACCCTCGAGGGTTCGATGGCCCCTGGGATCCGGCGGAGGCCGCGGTCATCGAACGAGCGGCACCCAAACGACGGAAGGAGTTCGGTTGCGGGCGTCGCTTGGCCCGTCTCGGGCTAGCGCGGCTCGGTGCGAACCGGGTGAGCCTGCTCCGAGGCACGGACCGGCGCCCGAACTGGCCCCAGGGCATCGTAGGCTCCATCGCCCACTGCGTCGACGCGTGCGTAGCGATGGTCGCGAAGCGGCCGCCCTTCGCCGCCCTGGGCATCGACGTCGAGCGGAGCGGACCCCTTCGGCCGGAGCTGACCGAAACGGTCGCTTCGGCCTCCGAGCGCGTCCACTGGACACGCGGTCGGCACGAGGATTGGGCCAAAGCTACCTTCGTGGCCAAGGAAGCCTTTTACAAGGCTCAGTACGAATCGACCCGTAACTTTCTCGAGTTTCACGACGTGCGCTGCATCTTCGAGCACGAACCGGAGCAAGATTGCTTGCTCTCATTCCGCTGTACGCCCCATCGAGGCCCCGACCTCGCGGGGCGGATCTTCGACGACGGCGCCCACGTTCTGGCTTGGGTGGTCGACTACGCCTGAGGCGAAGGCGGACGGCTCGCGGCCCAGATGGCTTCGAGCCCCTCGCGGTAGGTGGGATAGCGCAAGGATCCAATGAGGTCGTCCCGCACCACCGAGCGACACCGGCGTCCGGATAGGCGAAGCTCTTTCGCCAGTGGGCTCATGCGCCGGGCTGCCTCCTCTATCGAATCGATGGGTGGAAGCGGTTGACCGGAAAGCTGACAGGCGAATCGCGCGACCTCCAGCGTCGGCGCCGGCTCCCGATCGCACCCCACGACCAGTGCGGGTGCGTTCGGATCCAAACTGGCCGCCAGCAGTCGGGCGAGATCTTCGACGTGGATCCGGCTGGTGGGTGGACCGCCCTCGAAAAGGACGATGCCTCGCTTCAGCGAGTCGAACATCGACCGGCCAGGACCGTAGATCCCCGCGATGCGGACGATCCGCAACTCGACCTCAGCGGCCTGCAGTTGGACCTCGTACGCCTTTCGACGCGCGCCGCGGTCTTGCAGCGGACCGGTGGGAGATCGCTCGTCCACCCACGCACCCTCGGGCTGACGACCGAACGCTCCGGTCGTGGATCCGTAGACCAAGGTCCGTCCGGCGAAATGGGCGCCGAGCCGACGCACTTCTTTCTCGATGGCCTCGTCCGTTTCGGGGGTCGGAGCGAGATGAATCAGTCCGTCACACGCGTCCAACTCGTGCAGGCCCGACCCGGACGCCAGGTCGACCGACCGAACCTGGATGCCCTCGGACTCGAGCCTCGCCAGGCCGGAAACGTTTCGTCGAGAGGCCACCACCTCGTGGCCTCGAGCCTTGAGGAGCCGCGCCAGCCGGACGCCGGTGAAACCGCAGCCGACAATCCCGTATTTTGGCATCCATCCGACGGTCCCGCGCCGCCTCTCCGGACGCAAGGGGATCGTCCCGTCGCCGTCCCGACGGGCTTCGCGCAGTGCAGAACGAATTCCGAACGCGCGGTGCTTCCGCTGAGAGCTCCGACCGGATTGGCTTGCCGGCGTGCCCCCTCTCCGCCCAGGGATCCATCTTCATCGAGCCGAAGTCGAGGCCATCGACCGGGCCCGGTCGATCGTTCAGGAAGCCGAAGCGCGCGCCGACGCGCACGTGGCCGCCGCAGCGGCCGAAGCGCAACACATCCGGCGTCGAGCTGAAGAGGCGGGCTACGAACGAGGCAAGAAGGCCGGTCTCGCCGGATGGGTCCGAGCGGTGGAGGAGGTCGAGCGGCGTCGCGCGGCCATGGAGGACCAACTGCTGGACGTGATTCGGCAAGCCGCCACCGAGGTCTTCGTCCGAGAGCTCGACCAGTGTCCCGACGGGATGCGGGACGTCATTCGCGCCGCCCTCGATGCATCCCTTCAGAGTGACGACGTCCGCTTTCATCTCCACCCGGAGGATCTCCTTCAGGTCCAGGCCCGACACAGCTGGCCGAGAGCCATCAGCCTGAACCCGGACCCCTTGGTCCTCCGCGGCACCTGTCGGGTGGTGATGGCGTCGGGGGTGGTCGAGTCCGGACTCGATGTCCACCTGACGAATCTGCAGGCCCGCTTTCAGGCCGACCCACAACAAGACGATGGCGAATGACCGCCGTCAACGCATGCGTGTCGCGCTTCGCATCCGGGGCCGCGTCATCGAGGTCACCGGATCCGGCGTGCGGGTCCGCCTTCCTGCGGTCGGACTCGGACAGATGCTGTCGATCCAGCGGGGTCGCTCGAGGGTCCAAGCGCGTGTGGTGGGCTTCAAGGGGCACGACGCTTGGGCGCTCCCGTATGCCGAACCTACGGGTCTCGGCGTCGGCGCGGAGGTCGTGGCCCTGGACGGCGTTCCATCCCTTCGTTGCAGCGAGTCGGTGCTGGGACGCATCCTCGATGGTCGAGGTCGACCCGCAGATGGCGGCCGACCCATCGACGGCCCCCCTTGGGCCATCGACCGTTCCCCTCCCGACCCGCTTCACCGTCGTCCCATCGAGGTCCCCCTCTTCTGTGGGGTCCGGGCCATCGATGGCTTGCTCACGTTGGGTCGGGGTCAACGGATCGGCCTGTTCGCCGAAGCCGGGGTGGGAAAAACGGCTTTGTTGGCCCAGATGGCCAGGTACGCGGAGGCCGATGTCGTCGTCTGTGGACTGGTCGGAGAACGAAGCCGAGAGATCCGCGACTTCGTCGAGCACGCCCTCGAAGCGAAGACCCGAAGCCGAACCGTTACGGTCTACGCCTGCTCGGATTCGCCCGCGGTGATGCGTCGCGATGCAGCGTCGGTGGCGACCTCGGTGGCGGAATGGTTTCGTGCCCGGGGAGCCAACGTGCTCCTCTTGATGGATAGCTTGACGCGGGTCGCCCGAGCTCAACGAGAGATCGGCCTGGCCGCTCGAGAGCCGCCCACTCGACAAGGCTATCCGCCCAGCGTTTTTGCGGAGCTCCCGCGCTTGGTCGAACGGGCGGGTACCGATCGTGCGGGCACCATCACCGCTTTGTACACCGTCCTTGTCGCCGCGGACGCGACGGATGACCCGGTGGCGGACGAGATCCGAGGTCTCCTCGATGGTCATATCGTCTTGAATCGAAGCCTCGCGGAGCGTTGCCACTTCCCCGCCATCGATATCCTGGCTTCGGTTTCGCGGCTGATGCGGCGTCTCGTGAGTGAAGAACACGCCGCGGCCGCGGCACAACTCCGAAAGATCACGACCGACTGGAGGGATGCCGAAGAGCTGGTTCGGCTGGGTGCGTACGTCTCCGGTTCCGATCCGGACATCGACCGCGCGATCCAAAAGCATCCCGAGGTCTTGCGTTTTCTTCGGCAGTCGAGCCACGAACTCACGCCAGCCGACGAAACTCGTCGGCTCCTGCTGGACGCGGCATCATGAGCGGATTGGAGTCCTGGCTCCGCGTCCTCGAGCTCCGTCGAGCCCGAGCCGGACGGCGGCTTCACGAACGGCGTCGCGCGCTTCGATCGATCCAGGAGCGGGTGAGCCGGCTGGAGCGGCAGAGAAGCGAAACGCCGGGCGACGCGACACGGGTTTCAGACTGGAAAGCAGCCCACCTCTACGAGGCGTTTCGGTGGGCAGAGACCCATCGCTCGCTCTCGTTCTTTCGGTCTGAGCGAGATCGGCTCGGTCGCGAGCTGCAGGAAGAGCTTCGCAGTTTTCGGGAGCTCCACGTGTCCCTGACCCTGGCCCGAGGGGTGCAAGACAGACGCTGCCGGGTCCAACGAGCCCAGGCTTCCCGTCGACGAGAGCAGAGAGCTCACGAAGCGGCCATGATTTCGTTTCATGCGCGGCGACCTCCAGGCGATGACGGTTCGCTCGCAGACTGCGACGAGGAGGACGAGCGACGGGCACGTCCGAGGATTGGGGAATGAGTTTCGAAGCAGCTTTCAGGTCTCGACCCCGAAAATGAGAGCATGCGGATCGCGGCCGCCTCCTCTCCATCCCTCGTCCCTCGCTTCGACCGAGCCTCTGGGCGCAGTCACCCCTCGCAAGACCTCCGATGGCGCAAACCGAAAGACCCGTCGCACCGGAGGCCGCTTTCATCCCGCCACCCCGAGCGGGAGCCGCCCCGTGGCGGCCAGGGTCCTCACCCTCTTGCACCCGGGCCCGAGCCGGAGGTCCATCTCACGGGAACAGAGGTCGCTTCCGCATTCGTCGGCGGGAGACTCGCCCGACCCGAGCCACCGACCGATGCCGCGACCGGCCCCCACGTCTCGAAATCGGTTCCCGCGGCGTTCCCTGGTCTGCCATCGCCTTTGAGCCCTCCAGGGCATCGGCGTCCGCCGCTCTTCGCCGGCGTTCAGATCTCGGCCCGCGGTGCATGGGTCGCCACCTTGGAGCTCTCGCCTCGAGGACTTCGGATCAAGCTTCCCCGTCGGGACGGGTTCGACAGAAGCGGGCTCGTTCGAAGGTTGCGTGGCGCCAGCGGGCCCGAATGCTTGCTCGTCTCCGGGTTCCGGCGCGTCGTGCGGCTGGAGTGGCTCGGATGATGCCGAGCCCCGAAGAGCGGCGTTCAAGGTGCCCGCGTCCTTTTCACCTCCGTCCGTCGGTCTTTCTCTCGTTGGAGCAGGCCCAGACGGAGTCCCGGCTGGTCGCCTACGCCGCAGCGTGGGCTTCGACGCCGGGTTGGGCTGAACAGGTTCGCCGGGCCAGCGGCTGTGTCCTCGAACTCGGACCCCGCTCGGCCCGCGTCGTATCGGGTCGGCTCCATCCGCCATCGAATGGAATCTCGGTGCTGGTCGGAATTCGAGGTCACGACGACCCCTGGCTCTGGGTGGTGGACGGCCGCTGGGTGCAGCTGGCGGTGCACCGCTTGTTGAACCGGACCCCGAGCCCGTTGGACCTGGTACGGCCTCTCTCCGAGTCTGAGCTCGGAGCGGCGGAGTTCATCGTTCTTTCGATCCTCGCGGCGGTCGAAGACCAGCCGATGGAGCTTCTCGACCTCGCTCGAACCCCGGGCGAGTTCTTGAACTTCTGGAAGGAGCCGCGTCTCGCCGTTCGCCTTTCGGGTCGGCTGAGCGTTCCACCCGTCACCGATGCAGAGCAGCCGGCGTCGCCGCCGGTTCCCGGCGTGGTCCATGTCTGCCTTCCGCTGACCCTTCCACCACCGCCGGGTCGCCCGCAGGTCAAGAGGGATGGATCGCTTCTCCGTCGGCTGAGAGCCCATCTGCGAACCCTCCTCGGTCGAACCGTGCTCCAGCTGGAGCAGCTCGATCGCCTCCAACCTGGGGACGTCTTGTTTCCGACCGAACGGCACGCCGACGTGTCCGTTCACGTGGGTCACAGCTCGCGACCGGCCTTCTCGGGTCGGCGCCTCGGCGGACCTGCCCTTCAGCTGGAGAACGCCATGCCTACATCAGAACCACAGCCCTCTGAAACCACCGAAGTCATCGATGTCCTCTCCGAGATTCCCGTCGACGTGAGTCTCGAGCTGGGCCGGAAACGGCTGAGCGTCTCGGACCTCTTGGCCCTCGAACCCGGCCAAGTCGTCTCCTTTGAACGACCCCTCGACGGACCGGTCGACCTTCGGGTGGGCGACCATCGACTGGGGCGGGGACACCTGGTCGACATCGAGGGACGGCTCGGCGTGCGGGTCGAGGTCATCTACGATGGTGGGCTGGGCTGAAGCCACGATGGGCGCTGCAGTGTCTCCAGCGGACCCGACATGGACTTGGGCCCAGGACCTGGCGCGGTTCCTAGGCGAAGCCGGTAGTCCACATCCGGTGTTCTGGGTCTTGGCGCTGGGTGTTCTCGGTCTGGTTCCGTTCGCGGCGATGCTCACCACCTGCTTCGTGAAATTCTTGGTGGTCCTCTCCATACTGCGCTCCGCGATCGGGACGCAGCAGGTACCTCCGGCTGCCGTTCTCACCGGTCTCGCGGGCGTCCTGTCGCTGGCCGTCATGACGCCCGTCGTGGAGGCCATGTCCGAACGCTCTTCCGAAGCGATGCTCGCGTTCGACCGAGAGTTACGAGCGGAACGCGAAGATGAAGGGCGCGAACCGCCTCCGCGAACCCATGAAGTCCCGGCCGCTCACAAGGTTCGTCGCATCATGGTGGGCATCTCGGCTGGCGTGCGACCCCTCGCCGACTTCCTCTCCCGCCACGCGGAACCGGAGCATGTAGAGGCCTTCCTTCAATGGGCCCGACAGACGCGATCCGAACATGCGACTCTCGGGAACGAAGCGATCACGGCTGACCATCTGTCCGTCCTGATCCCCGCCTTCATCACCTCGGAACTTCAGTCCGCGTTCAAGATCGGCTTTGTGGTCTTCGTTCCTTTCCTGGTCATCGACCTTGCGGTCGGCGTCTTGTTGATGGCCCTCGGCATGCAGATGCTGGCGCCCACCTCCATCTCTTTGCCGTTCAAGCTCCTCCTCTTCGTGCTCATGGACGGCTGGCTGAAGCTGACGCAAGGCCTGCTGGGGGGCTACGCGTGAACCATCTCGAACTCATGCTTCATCTCGCACAGCAGGGCATCTTGACGGTCCTGCTGGTCGCGGGGATCCCGACTGCGGTCGCGCTGGTCTTGGGCCTCGTGACATCCCTCCTGCAGGCGGTCACCCAACTGCACGAGCCTTCCCTCGGGTTCAGCGTCAAGCTGTTGGCCCTCTCCCTCGGTCTGCTCGCTTGTTCCCGATGGACGGTGGAACTCGTAACCCGTTTCGGCCTCCTCTGCCTGTCCCACATTCGGGAGCTTTGAGTCGTCCATCATGTCGGAGCCCTTCTGGTCGAAATCCGTCTTGCTCGCTGCCCGACTTTTTCCGGCTGTCTTCATCGCCCCACTCTTCGGACCGAAGCTCAGCCCCGGCGCTTTCCGCATTGCTCTGGCACTCGGAGCCGCGTGTCTGGTTTGGCCCTGCATGCCCAGCTTTGCGCTTCCGTCGCTCGACTCGACGAGCTTTGCCTTCATGCTCGGCGTGGAGACGGCACGGGGCACGGTCATGGGACTGGGCGGACTCCTGGTCGTCCATGGAGTGTCGGCGGCGGCGGGCTTCTTGGACAACCTTCGGGGCGCCCACCAAGCCCAAGCGTTGTTTCCAGAGCTCGGCTCCTCCCCTCTCGCGCAACTTCAGGTGCTGGTCACCGTCGCCGCCATCTTCCAGCTGGGAGGTCCGGTTTGGATGCTCGAGGCCCTTGGCGATTCGCTTCGTCAGGTCCCGCTCGGGACGCCCCTCGAACCGGACATCTCGATGGCTGTGGTCACCTTGTGGTCGAATGCCTTCCGATTCGGGATGCTGGTCGTCGTCCCGGGGGTTGTCGCGTGTCTGTGGGTCGACCTCGTCTTCGGCCTCCTGAACCGCATGGCTCCGAAAGCGAACGCATACGTCATGGCGTTGGGCCTGAAGTCCGGCCTTGCGTTGCTGGCCTTCGGACTGGCCTTGCCGTGGATGGCCGCCCACCTTCCGGGAGAGTTGATGCCGCTCTTGACGGCTTGGTCCCGTCTCTTCTTCCGAGGCGACTCATGAATCAGCGGACCGAGGCGCCGACGCCCGAACGCTTGCGGACGGCGCGCCGGAGAGGCCAGGTCCCGAAAAGCCAGGTTCTCGCCAGCAGCATTCAGCTCTGGGCGGTCCCGGCGATGGCTTCCCTCGGGCTTTCCGCCTTTTGTGAACCCGCTCTCCGTACCATGGCCATGACGCTCTCGAGTCCCGAGCACTTCAGCGGGGCCATTGCATGCATCTCCTGGGGCTCGGTTTGGGTCGGATGCCTGGTCATCCTGGCCGGAGGCGTTTCCGTCTTCGCGCATGGGATCCAGACCGGACCGGTCTTCGCACCGGCAGCCGTTTCCATCGACTGGTCCCGCCTGAGCCCAGTGCACGGCGCCAAGCGCCTGTTCTCCTGCGATCCGTGGGTCGAGCTCCTTCGCAACGTGATCCACATGGCCCTCGGTCTCGGAGCCGCAACGTGGGCGGCGAACACCACCCTGGCCGAGGTTCTAGGCGCCGGCACCGTGGCCGGAGACGCCCACCTCGAGAGGGCGGTTCTGGGTGCGAGTCGGGTCCTGGTGAGCGCCGCTGCGTCCATCGGAGCGGTCTCGATCCTCATCTCTGCCGGCGATGTGGCCTGGGCTCGATTTGCCCACCGACGAAGGCTCAAGATGAGCCGGGACGAGGTCCGGCGCGAACATCGAAATCGGGAGGGCGACCCCCACTTGAAGCGTCAGCGACGGCAACGAGCGCGAGAACTGGCCCTCCTCGGCGGGATGGAGGCTCTTCGCTCCGCCCGGGCGGTGGTGGTCAATCCGAGCCACTTGGCCGTCGCATTGCGCTTCGTACCGGACGAGGACCATGCCCCCACGGTCACCGCAAAGGGCGTGGGTGCGCACGCACGCCGGATTCGGCAGGCGGCAGACCGAATCGGTATCCCGGTGGTCGAGCACGTAACCTTGGCCAGGTCACTCCATCGCGTCGAGCTGGAGGAACCCATTCCCGAAGCGCTTTTCGCACCCGTAGCCGAGCTCTTGGTGCACCTCGACACGCGGGCGCGGAGATCTCGATCGGCTCCGGCGCCGGCCTCGTCGAATCGAGCGCAAGAGCCGCCGGCTTCTGCACGCGGCTAGATTTCCGGGAGCGGAACGGACTCGGTTTCTCCTTCCACTGAAGGGAAGCGCCCGGCTTTCCAGTCCGCTTTGGCCTGCTCGATTCGGTCTCGACGGCTGGATACGAAGTTCCACCAAATATGCCTCGGCTCTTCCATCGGGACGCCACCCAAGAGCATCACGCGGGCGTCGTTCTTCGCTTCCACCGGCACCGTCCGACCGGACTGAAGGATGAACATGTCACCTTGCTCATACTCACGGCCTCCGACGGCGACTTCCCCCACCGCGACATGGACCGCACGGTCTTCGACCTCCGAAGGCACCTCAAAGACCGCGCCCGACTGAAGCGCGATGTCCGCGTAGACCATCTCGGAGGCGATCGGTATGGCTGAGGTCGACCCCAGCAGAGAACCGGCGATCAACCGAATGTGAATCCCTTCCTCTTCGATCTCCGGTAGCTCCTCGGCTGGAACATGGACGAAGGAAGGTTCAGCTTCCTCGTGTGACGCCGGCAAGGCCACCCAGCTCTGAAGTCCAAACAGACTTCGGCCCCTCTGCGCGTCCGGCGTACGCTCCGAGTGAACGATGCCGCGGCCCGCGGTCATCCAGTTGACGTCCCCGGGCCGAATCGACTGCCGCGATCCCAGGCTGTCGCGATGGAAAACCTCCCCGTCGAAGAGATAGGTGATGGTGGCGAGGCCGATGTGCGGGTGGGGAAGAACGTCCATGCCCTGACCGGAACTGAACTGGGTCGGTCCCATCTGATCCCAAAAGATGAACGGCCCGACCATGCGTCGCTCTCGCGAAGGGAGCAAACGAAACACCTCGAGGCCTCCGATATCCCGACCTCGGCCCGAGAGTCGGCGCTCGACCAACCGACAGGGGGCGTCTTCGGGACAGTCGGGCTCGGGCGCTGGATGAAAGCTCATGGGGGGACGCTAGGGGCGGAACCATCGCAAAGGCCAGAGGGTTCCGCCGGGCGGGAACTTCGAGGAAGCCAGTGGACGGATCTCCGAGTGCGTCGGCGCAGGAGCGGTTCCGGACCAAGCGAGCGCAAGGGTGAGAACGGTTGACCAGACCGCGCGCTGCGCTGAGCATTTTTTCACATGGACCCACATTCCACGGACGCCATCCGGGCCGCCTTCCTTTCGTTCTTCGAAGCCCGAGACCATGTTGTCGTCCCGTCGAGCCCGCTGGTGCCGGCCAACGACCCCACGCTCCTCTTCACCAACGCGGGAATGGTTCAGTTCAAGGATGTCTTCACCGGCAAGGAAACCCGCGCCTTCGCCCGGGCCACCTCTTCCCAGAAGTGCGTTCGCGCCGGGGGCAAGCACAACGACCTGGAGAACGTGGGATACACCCCTCGACACCACACCTTCTTCGAAATGCTCGGGAACTTCTCCTTTGGTGATTACTTCAAAGAGGATGCGATCAGATACGCGTGGTCCTTCATCACCGAAACGCTGGGCCTGTTGCCCGACCGTCTGGCCGTCACCGTCTTCGAAGGAGACGAAGAGATCCCCGGCGACGACGAAGCGGCGGAGATTTGGACCTCGGTCGGAGTGCGGCCGGAGCGCATCTACCGACTCGGTCGGAAAGACAACTACTGGCAGATGGGCGACACCGGGCCTCAAGGTCCGTGCTCCGAAATCCACTACTGCCTGAAACCGGGCCCAGACATGTGGGACCTCCACCGTGTCGCCGAATCGGTCGGCTGGCTCGAGATCTGGAACCTCGTTTTCATGCAGTTCGAAAGAAGCAGCACCGACAGCCCGCTCGAGCCGCTACCCAAACCCTGCGTAGATACCGGCGCCGGATTGGAGCGACTGGCCATGGTGATGCAGGGACAGACGTCGACGTACGACATCGACCTGTTTCGATCGCTCCTCGGGGAGGTGGCACGCATCGCCCGACGAAGCTATGGAACGCACGCCGATGACGACGTCTCGATGCGCGTGATCGCCGACCACGCACGCGCCACCTCCTTTTTGGTCGCCGACGGCATCCAACCCTCCAATGAAGGTCGCGGTTACGTCCTCCGCCGAATCATGCGCCGGGCCATCCGGCACGGAAACCGTCTCGGACTCGAGGATTTGTTCTTCCATGAAGCATGCACCCACGTGATCCGATTGATGCAAGGAAGCTACCCCGAGCTCGGGCGGGCCGAGGCGTTGATCGAGAAGGTAGCGAAAAACGAAGAGTCTTCGTTTCGAAGGACCCTGGAGAAGGGACTCGGACTCCTGGAAGATCAGATGGCCCGTCTTCCACCCGGTTCGGAGCTTGCGGCGAGCTTCGTCGCCGACCTCTACGACACCTTTGGCTTTCCCATCGACCTGACCCGGGTCATCGCCGAAGAACAGGGTCGAAAGGTCGATGAACAGCGAGCGCACGAAGAAGTGCGCCTCAAACAGTCGAAGGGCGGCGGGACCGTCCTCAGCCAGGACAAGACGGTGGCGACACACTGGTTCACGCTTCGTGACCAGCTCGGGCCCACCGTGTTCGAGGGATACAAGAAGACGAGTGGGAAGGCCAAAATCGTGGCACTGGTTCGCGGCGACCAAACCGTGGACAAAGCGGAGGAAGGAGACGAAGTCGACGTTCTCTTGGACCGCACGCCGTTCTACGGCGAGTCCGGCGGGCAGGTTGGGGACCGGGGTGAACTTTCGGCCAAAGGACTCAAGGTTTCCATCAGCAACACGCTGAAGCCTCTTCCCGAGCTCGCCGTCCACCGAGGTCGAATCGTCAGGGGGAGCCTTTCCGTCCACGACGGAGTCACGGCATCCATCGACGTCGACCACCGGACCGACGTGATGCGGAATCACTCCGCGACCCACTTGCTCCACCTCGCTTTGAGGGAGGTCTTGGGCGAACACGTCCAGCAGAAAGGCTCTCTGGTGGCCTCCGACCGACTCCGCTTCGACTTCTCCCACTTCGATCCGGTCACCCAGGACGAGCTTCGACGCATCGAGCGGCGGGTCAGTGACCTCATCTTGAGAAATGCGCCGACCCAGGTTGCGGAAGCCTCCATCGAAGAAGCGAAATCCGCCGGGGCCATGATGCTGTTCGGTGAAAAATACGGAGATCGAGTGCGCACGGTCCGAATCGGTCGCGACAGTTTCGAGCTGTGCGGTGGAACCCACGTCAAGCGGTCCGGCGACATCGGGCTCTTCAAGATCGTTTCGGAGAGCGCGGTCGCCTCCGGGGTCCGGCGTATCGAGGCGGTCACCGGTGAAGGTGCCGTAGAGTGGGTTCTGGAGCGAGAGCGCTTGCTGGCCCAGAGCGCCGGCGCGCTCAAAGCGACGCCGGAGGACCTCCCATCTCGGATCGAGAAGCTCGTCCGACGAAACAAGGAGCTGGAGCGGGAACTGGAGCAGACGCGGGCCCAGGCCGCCGTCGGGAGCAGCAGCCAGCCCGACGAGATCGAGGAGCTGAACGGTGTGCGCGTGCTCTTCAAGAGGGCCGACGGAACCCCCAAAAAGGCGCTCCGAAGCCTCGCGGACCGTCTGCGGGACAAGCTCCAGAGTGGGGTGGTGGTGCTCAGCAGCCAGGAAGCCGATCGCGTGAGTCTCCTGGTGGCCGCCACGAAGGATGTGAGCGCCCGGATCGATGCCGGACGCCTGATCAAGGCCGCCATGGGCCCGATGGAGGGCTCCGGGGGCGGCCGAGCGGATTTTGCACAGGGTGGCGGCCGAGCCGACCAGCTGGACGCCGGTCTCATGGAGATTCGGCGGGAACTGGCATCCTAGTGTGCCGACCACGGAGCCGAGCTCGCCCCCTCCACGATGCGTCGGATAGCTTGCTATCTCTTCCGGCCTACCCGAGGTACACTGCGGTGACATGGGCTCGGCGCTCGAGACCGTCACTTTGCGGATCACGCTGCGGTACCGCGATCTCGATGAGTTCATGGTACGCCACGCCGAGCACGTCTCGTCGGCTGGCCTCTTCATTCGGTCGCGTTCGCCCAAGTCGCCGGGCACTCAGGTGCGCTTCGAGCTCCGGCTGAGCGACGGAACGCCCGCGCTGATCGGCACCGGAGCGGTGGTCTCGGTACGGGAAGACGGTGACCCCGGCATGGCCCTCCGGTTCAACGACCTGGATGCTGATTCCCGGCGAACGATCGAACAAATGGTCCAAGATCACGGCGATGGCTCCCTGGCGCCGACGCCCCTCGCCCTCAAGGTTGGCGGCATCTACGCGTCGAGTGACCTGACCAACTCGTTGGGGGGCACCGATGCCGCGCGGAGCAAAGACAGCTTTGCCGATCTCAGCTCTCCTCTGTGGCCGGTTCCGGAGGCCGTGAACGCCAGTACCGGATCCATCCCCGCTCTGCGGCTCAGCGAAGCCGCGGACGTCTCGACCGCCAACGGCGAGCCCCATTTCGACGTGGACGAGGACGAGGACCATGCGACGCACCCGACGGCCGAAGCAGTCTTGGAGCGTCCGACCGCGGATCTGGGCAACCTCGGAACTTCCAACGGGAAGGGCGATTCCCCACCCACCTCGGAACTCTCCCCAGCCGGCCCGTCGGCCGACGCACAAGTTGACCCCGACGTCGACGCGACCGTGTCGACCCCATCGCAGGAAAAGGCTCCGCCGGAATCATCGGTGAAATGGAATGGTCCCGGGCGCGATGAGCCGGGGATTCGGCCCACCGAAGCGCGGCTCACGTGGCCGACGCCGGGTGAAGCCGATGCCCTCCCCTCCGACATCGACACCGATGACATGAGCGGAGTGACCTCGGAGCCCGAACCCGCGCCACCGACGCCCTTCGGCTCCGGGTCGACGCGTTCGGCCGAACCGCCGACCGACCCCGGCTCGGTCACGAAAGCACCCGCGACCGTTCGGCCCACATCCAGTCCCGACATCGATATCGATATCGAGCTGGAAGACGCGGTCGCGTTTCCCGATCCCGACGCCGAACCGAAAGTGCCGGCGGTGCGGACGCGAGCGCCGGCGACCGAGGATGTCGGTCAGGCGCCCGCGGACTCCTCGGACGAGCCCCCCGACGAGGCTTACGTCGCCCCGCTCGAGCCGTCGGTCGCGCAGGTCGTCTTTCCAAATCCGACCGAGGAGCCCATCTCCGACCCCGACCAGGCCCGCACCGAAATTGCTCCCATGCCGGCCGCCCGCAACCTGCAGGATGTTGGAGACACTTCGGATGACCTGTACAGCAAGACCTTCATCGATGTCCCCAGCATCCCGGTAGGCGGCCCTGAGCCCGAGAACGGGTCATCCGTCGTCGCCGTGGACGCCCGGGTCGCAGACGTCCCCAATTCGGCCGACCTCCCACCTGGTGTGATCCGGGCGGTCGCGGTAGAGTGGGGGATCCGCGAAGTCAGAATGGGAACGCTGGATCGGAGCGAGCTCCGGGTCCTCGCCTCCGGCGGCGCCTTTCCAGCCCTGACGACGATTCACCCTGGAGGCGAGATCGAGGTCGGAGAGGGCGCACGAGAGCGCGCTGAACGGGAGCCGGGGTCCGCCATCTCTCCCATGGAGATTCTGTGTGGGGTGGAAGACGGTCGCCTTCCAGAAGGACGATTCCCAGTTTCGGGCTGGGGCAAACGAGGCGGGTTGGTCCAGATCGGCGACGAGCGAGCCGAGATGTACGACCTGCTGGTCGCATTCGCCTCGGCTGTCGCGGCTTACCTGGAAAGCAAGCTCAGCCCCGAGGCCTACCACGTTTTTCTCTCGGTCCCGCCACACCTCGAAGATGGGCCGGCCGGCCTGGTGCGCGCTGCGTGCAAAGAAGCGGGTCTCGACGTCCATCAGATCGCAGACACCTCGGCGGTTCTGGCTGCAGCCTTCAACCTGGACGAACGCTTGGTCGATGCCGCCATCACCATCAACGTCGATGAGACTCAATCCGAGGTGGTCCTTCTTCGCAGGGGGCCACGTGGCCTTCGACCGGTCGGACGTCGTTCCTTCGAAGACGTCTCGGCCAGAATCGTCGACGACGAAGTCGCGGCTCTGGCCATCACCACGCTCCTCGAAGAGGAGCACCGCGATTTCCGCAATGATCAGGTGGTTCTTCTCCGCCTTCGGGATGCGTGTGCCCGGGCGAGAGCGGACATCCGTCGGACCCCTACCGTCGAGCTTCGGACCCATTTGCCCAGCGCCGACGGAGACGGGGCGTCGGAGGCCATCCGTCTGGCCCGCACCCGGGTTTACGGCGCCACCGAGCACGTCACCGGTCGACTCCACGAGCACCTGGTCGCGCTCCTCCGAAACGCAGGCGTCGATCCGCGTTCGGTCGGCGAGGTGGTCCTGGCGGGGGAGGGCTCGAGCTTCCCTCCGTTTCAGCAAGTCGTCTCCCACCTGTTTGGACGGAATCCGCTTTTGGCGCAGCCGGCGACCCATGCTCTGATCCAGGGATTGGCGCGACTCGGGCGCAGCGCCGAGCAGCGTCTGGTGGCAGAGCGACCCGATACCTTGGACGCCTCCATCGGCGTCGCGCTCCCGGGAGGTCGGTTCAAGGTGTTGGTGCCGGCAGGGACTCGGCTTCCGACGCGCCTCAAGCGGAGTCAGCCGCTCCGGGAATCGCAAACCGACTTCGAAATCCGTCTCCTTCAGGGGGACGGAGAAATGGTCAAGTCCTGCGTTCCGCTTGGCGGACTGCAGCTGCGTGGTCTCCCGGCCGGCGCCAAGGGCACCGTCAAGGTCGACCTGGACCTTCGGATCGACGCCAGAGGCGTCCTCAGCGCGTCGATCCGGGAAACCGAGTCAGGTCACGAGGCCGAAGCGGTGTTTGCGACGGCCCAAGTCGCGGAAGACGTTCGTGCTTCCATTCCTCCCGCGCCCGGCATCACGGGACCGGTCGAGAGCGCCGCCCGACCCGCCCGGGAAAAGTCGATCCTGAGTCGGCTATTCGGAAAGAAGTAGAAGGACGGGAAAGAAGGAGAAGGACGGGAAAGAAAGAGAAGGGCGCCCGCCCGTCAAATCCGGACCCACTCCAACGCGGCGCTCACCCCCACACGCTCCGCGGTTTCCAGCATCTCGTCGGCCGGAGACCGTCCTTTTTCCGCGAGTTCGCGCAAGGGTTGAAGGCATTCGGCGCAGTCGCGGGTGCCATCCAGAAGACGCTGGTGGGAAGTCTCGACCAGCTCCCGGATCACCTCTCGAACCGGACCCGCGGCACTCATGGCATCGAGTCCATGCCGCGCCACCTCCGGCTGAAGCGCACGGACGTCCTCGTATCCCATGCTGGAAAGTCGGTCGTCGACCCTCTGCCGGGTCGGCTCGTGATCCAAGATGCCTCGCCAGAAGCCCGCCACCGCGGCCACGTACGGGGGAGGCAGACAGTCGGCACCGCGAAGCTCCACGTAACCCTTCGGACGAACCTCGGGGAAGAAGGTGGTGAGGTGATCGAGGAAATCCTTCACCGTCACATCCGTGTCTTGAAACCCACTCGCAACGTAGCTTTCAAACGGACGAAAATCCGGCCGGATGAACTGTTCATCGCGAATGAAGAACATGGGTGCCGCCTTCATGGCCCGACGGATGTATCGGCTCACGGTCAGCCCTTCCGCATCCAACATCTCGGGCCATATGCCGCAGCGTTCATCGTCGGTCTCCAGCCAGACCTGATAACGGAGGGTCCGATATCCGTTCGGTGCGCCTCGCGTGAAAGGTGACGCGGCGACCAGAGCAGACAGGAAGGCGGAGGCGCGGGCCGCGGTCCGAACCTTCTTCACCAGGTTTTCCTCATCCAGAAAGTCGACGGTGCACTGGATGCTCCCGGTGAGATGCATCATCTCCAGCGCACGCGCGCCCCGATGTCGGAGATAGCTCCGCATCATCTCGTATCGCGGCTTGGGCATGTGAGGTGCGCCGTCGAGGTGCACGAAGGGCTGATGCCCCATGCACCAAAACCCGATATTGCGTTCCCGGCCCAGGGCACGAAGGTCGTCGCAGTACTGGAGCATCTCATTGCGTAACGCCTTGAGCTGTCGGTGCGGCCGGGTAGCAAACTCGATCTGCCCGCCCGGTTCCAAACTGACGGATTGCCCGTCGCCCTTCAGCCCCACCAACGCCCCGTTCTTTTCGTACTCCCGACTCCAACCTCGCATCTCTCCGATGCGGTCCAAGATCGGAGTGAGCGCACTGTGGTCGGCCGGGGCCAGGCTCTTCTCGTCGAACCCGAACAGTTCGATCTCCGTGCCGACGAACCACTCATTGTCCGGCTTGGCCGAGTCCAAGAACAAGCGCTCCAGGTCACGGCCATCCACGCGTGCCACCGGGCTTTCCAGGAAGGCCTGATCCCCGGCCTTGATGATGGGTTTCGACACTTCCGTGCGCAGTCATCACAGAAGATGTGCCCGAGCAAGCCGAAGGCCGTTTCGACCCCTTGCGGTGAAGTTGGAGATTGGAGAGCCTCCTCAGTCGGTGGACATGGCCCTCTCGGCCCTCGTACTGGTCAATGCGGTTCTGGCCAGCCCCGCGGAAGGCCGCGTGCAAGCGGCCACCCCACCCGCAATACCTGGGGGCGCCTGCACGTCCGAGCAAGGTCTGTCGGACCTCTGGTCCGCTTGGGCCTGGTCCAAGTGGTCCGAGGATCCGTCGCTTTTCGATCGGTACGCGGCATCCACGACAAATCAGAATTCGAACACCCACGTTTTGTTCGAACCACATCGAGACTATCTGGTTGCGCGACGTCACGCCGAATCGGGCCGTCGACGCGAAGCGGAACAGCTCTGGGAGACACTCGGATTGCCCAGTTTTGCTCGAGTCGGTTTCGAAGGCGAAGGCCGGATTCGCTGGCTCCGGGATCGAAGTCTCCGGGGCGGCCTCCCGGTCGGGCGGTGGCTCGACCTCGAAGGGCAACGAGAGGTCACGCTGCTTTGGGGCTATGCAGCGGCAGAAAACAGCCTCGTGACGTTTCGCGTCGGTGCACCACGAGCGTGGTCCCTGTTGGTGGACGGTCGCGAATACGCCCACGGAGATGCAGGGGGATTCGATGCGTTCGCCGTCACCCTCCACCTGTCTTCCGGTGTGCACCGCGTCGAGCTTCGAACGTCCGCGACCCCGTCGAACGACATCTTCTTGCGGGCATCAGGAGGCGACGGATGGGGATCGGGACGTTGGGTGTCGCGGATCCCGGACATCGACCCGGGGGCGGTCGCCCCGGTCTCTTTGGACCCCATCGCGATGCCTCAAGAGCTCTTCGACGCAGACTTGGTGGCCCTCACGCGTTGTGGATCCGTTCTCAAAGCGAGTCTGGGGCGACGCGCCGAAGCGGCACGGGATCTTCGGGAACTCGCCCCCTTCGACCCATGGGCGGCGGTCTGGTTCGTACTGCTGTATCCGGATCCCGACTGGAGCCTCCTTCAGCGAGCCATCGACGCGGACTTCGGCGCCGCGTGGTTGGGTTGGGCTCGAGCCGCCGCCGACCGGTCTCAACTGTTGGAAGCGCGCGAGGCCTTCGAGCGCGCGCTGGAATGGGACCCGACCTCACCTCGGCTCGCCGTCGCCCGGGCCCGGTTCGGTTTCGACGTATTGAACGAGGGAATGGCCTCTCTTCGCTTCTTGGAGACCGCTCGACCCACGGCAGCGGTCTCGAATCAGCGCGCGCGGATCCTCGATGCACTCGGCGACCCCCGAGGAGCAGAGCAGGCTGCCTTGACAGCTCTTCGGCTCGATGCGACGTCCCTCGCTGCGCGCAGCCTGGCGGTGCGTCTTGCTACGCGGCGCGGCGACGTCGATGCGGTCCGAGAACTCCTCACCGAGGCGATGGTCGTCGACCCGGCGGAGCCGCGATGGCGGGCCGAATGGCATCGAGTGCAGCCGACTGGCTCTGAGCCTTCCCTGCAGGACAGTCTATCCCGATGGCCGGACCACGAGATCTTTCACGAGATCGCGGCGGAACGCGCGCTGCAAGACGGACGCAACGCAGATTTCATTCAGCACCTCCTCGTAGCGGCCGAGCCCAACTCACCATCCGAAGGCTGGCTTTCGTCTTTCCGACAAGGAAAGGCCAGAAAGTCCGAGACTCTGCCCCCCATATCTTCATCCGAGCGTCTCGCGGGAGCCGAAGTGCTCTGGGACCGAAGGCAAATTGACTTCGACGGTCAGCGTCTGACGCGAAGGGTCGACGTGTTGATGCGCAGCCAGAGCGAGGAGGCAGGGAGGAGACTTCGTACCCATTCCCTGTCGTACGCGCCCAGCCGAGAACGGCTCAGAGTGCTGTCGGCGGAGCGTCTCCGTCCCGGTCATGCTTCGGTCCCGGCGTCGCGGGTCGAAGACGAGACGGCTCCGCCGACAGACGGGATGTACTTGGACGCCCGGACCCGAAGGATCGAATTCGATGACCTCTCACCCGGAGATGCGATCCACATCGTCTACCTGGTCGAGAGCTGGGGACCGAACATGTTGGGCGGGTTCTTTGGCTCCATCGAACCGATGCAGACCAAGCTGCCGGTTCGCGAAGCCGTCATGGAAGTCACATACCGACCGGAATATCCACTCTATACTCAATGGGTCCGCCTCCCTGCGCCGGTCGAAGATGTGACCTCTGACGGCCGTACGCGGCTGAAGTGGAGCGTTCGCGAGCTCGAATCGATCCCGCGAGAACCTCTGGGACCAGCGTACGCCGACATCGGCGCATTCGTGACGGTCAGCTCGTATCGAACCTGGTCCGAGCTTTCGCGTTGGTACGATGCGCTCACCACGCCGGAAGCTCGACTCGATGACGCGACACGAGCCGCAGGTCGAGCTGCCACGCGCAATGTGCGGGGCATTCGCGATACCGTGGACGCGCTGTTCAACCTGGTGACCGACCGGATCCGATACGTCGGGATTGAGCTCGGCATCCATGGCTGGAAGCCGCGACGGGCTTCCAGCACGTTCCGCCAGGGCTATGGAGACTGTAAGGACCAAGCAACCCTGCTTCGGGCGTTGCTGGCTGATCACGGCATCGAAACTCATCTGGTATTGGTGCGTACCGTCGACCGAGGAGGCTTTCCAAAGACGGGTCCCAGCATGTGGGCCTTCAACCACGCCATTCTGTGGATTGAGGCCCTCGACCTCTTCGTGGATCCGACCGTCGACCACGGCAGCATCGACCACCTCCCCCCGGAAGACCAAGGCGCCCTTGCCATGATCGTCCGGGCCGAAGGCCCCAGCCGACTGATCCGGCTTCCGCTCAGCGACGCAGAGACCAACAAGAACACTTCCGAGTACGAGATTTCGTGGTCATCGGACGGGCAGGTGACCCTCTTGGGCTTCGAACGGTTCCAAGGGAGTCGCGCGTTGGAGATCCGCCGAGCCTTCGAGACTCCCGAAGAACGCAAGGTTCGACTCGAACATCATCTCGGGACCGCTTTCCCCGGAGTTCAACTCGATCGCCTGGCCCATCCGGCGCCCCGAGACCGGGGGCAGGCCGAGTACACCTTCGAAGCCTCGGTCAATGGTGCGTTGAGACCACCGGCACGCCTCGACCTTCCGATCTCCTTGTTTCAGCACGGCCTCACTGCCCGATACGCCGGCCTCGAATCTCGCCGGACCGACCTCGTGTTGCGAATCCCCTGGTCGACACACAACCGAATCTCCGTGCACCTGCCTCCCCGCGCCGAGGTCGGACCGCTTCCGGCTCCGGTCGACATCGAGGGGCCGGGAATCCGCTTTCGTCAGCAAATATCCGCGACAGCGGATGGCTTCGAGGTGGAAGACGTCCTCACGCTCGAGCGCCGACGGATCCCTCATGCAGCTTATCCTGCTTTTCGAGATACGTGCCGCGCAGTCGACAACGCGATGTCTCGCCGCGTCGAGATTCGATGGCCATGACTTCCTGGTGGGTGACCATGATGATCGGGGTCGCCGCAAGCGGTCTGAGCTGCGCGGCCGTCGACGGTCCGCCGCCCGGATCGGCGTCGGGCTTCTTCATTCCAGAGGGGTTGAACGGCGCCCTCCTCTCGGAGGCCGAAGGATCTTTCCCAGACTCGATCGTCCCCCCGAGTGCAGAAGCGGCCTACACCCTCGGCCAGGCGGAGTCCGCCCCGCTCGGCCCGATTTGGCGAGGCGTCGCAGCGGACCGCGACCTGCGGACCGAAGATGCTCGCTCGGCCTGGACCGAGGCCCTGGTTCGCCCCTCGGAGGAGGCCTTGGTGGCGGCGGAACTCCTCTCGGCCCGAATGCGGCCCAGGGCGGTCGATGCGCCTTCGAGGGAGGCCTTCGCTTCACTGTTTCCGGACGGACTCGACGCGAGGGTGCGCGCACGCCTCACGTGGAGCGCGACGGGCCCGGAGCGCGACCCTGGATGGCTGCCTGGCTTTCAGGTTTCGGACGGTCGCTTCACCTGGCCGGCGGAGTCCAGCCCACATCTCGCCCATATCTCCGGAGGCGGCGCCACCGGCAAGCTCTCGGTGGCCCGCTGCTTTCGTGCCCCCCGGCGCGCCTACCTCCTGCTGTGGACGAGGCTGATGGGGACGATCTGGATCGACGACAAAGTCATATGGCATCGCGATCGACCGGGTCTTCCGTATGTCGAACTCTCGATCCGATCCGAGGCGCCTGGCCCCGCCTCGCTTCGGGCCGAGCTTTGGGCGGACGGCAGTGACGACCGACTCGGCGTGTTCGTGGGCGGCGATGGACCCGTCACCGCCTGCAGCAAACGGCCTCCCACCCGTCCGGCCAAGCGGACCGTTGTCCGGATCCCCCCGGCCGACCCCGAGTTCGGGCCGTGGCCTCGTCGCTTGCTTTGGGCGCTGCGAAGCTCCGGCGGCTTCGGCACGTCCCGGGCGGTGGAGGACGCGAGCCTGGGCTGGGTTCCGATCCGTGCGCCGCACGCTGGACCACTGGTCGACGCATGGGCCGGTTGGGCGCGAAACCGGGTGTCGGTGCCCGCCGTGCTCGGTGTGGTTCGAGACCTTCCCGAGTCCCAGTGGTCGCCTCGAACCTGGCTGACCCGCGGAACCTTGGAGGAGCAGACCGACCCTCGGTTGGCGATTCGTACGCTGCAGGAGGGGTTGCGACGACACGAACGACCCGAATTGCGAGTCGCCCTGTTTCGGGCTCTGGAGGCGGAAGGCCGATGGCCGGAGGCAGGCGAGACGGTAGCAACTGGGACCTTGCCCCGCAGCCATCCCGCAACGCTCGAGGCAAAGATGCTGCTACGGAGACTGGGGCGCTTCGACCGAGCAGCCGACTGGCAGCCCTCCGACCCACAGCTCCGACTGGAGTGGCGGGCCCAGCAGGACCCCCGCGCGGTCTTCGAGGACATCCGGGATCAGACCCCGCCCGGCCTGATGTGGTCACGCCGGTTCGCCCGGTGGTCCCTGCTGTTCGATGGCCCACGCGCCGGAGCCGTAGCGGCGTTCAATCTGGCCCAGCGCGCTCCCCACGACGTGCCGAGTTTTCGGCTGTTGTGGGACGCATCTCTGGCTTCCAACGACCCGACCCGAGCGCTTTGGGCGCGAGCCGGCCTTCGACGGCTCGGCGCAACCGACTTCGGCACCGAACTCTGGTTGGTTCCGGCTCAGGACCCATGGGCGGACGTACCCGGTCTATCCGAGCGACTCGACTACGATCCGACATCCCGAATCGGTCCTCGCAGCCGCTTTGACTGGGGAACCGGCTTTGACCGGGTCATTCTGTTGAAAAGAAGAGTAGAACGTCTGTTCGTCGAGGGTGGCTCGATGGCGGAGCATCGGCTGATGGAGCGCGTCCAGACCCAAAGCGGCATCGAAGCCGTCGGGCAGATCGCACCCCCCAACGATGCCGTCGTCCTCGCTCTTCGCACCTGGAAAGGTGATGGTCGCATATTCCGAGCCGATCACCATGCAGGCATGACGGACCGTTCCTTCGTAGACATCCAGCCCCATGATGCGGTGGAGTCCGCATGGCTGACCCTCGAAACTCATTCGGGCCCGTTGGTTCGAACCTTTGGCTTCGAATCGGATGTCCCCACCGAACGAAGCGAATACGTCGTCGTGGCGCCGACCGATCTGAACGTACACTATCGGAGCGTCAACGGTGCGCCGCATCCCACCATCACGACTGCCAACGGACATCATATCTGGACCTGGTCCATGGAGGACGTTCCGGCCCGTCGCCTCGAACCCCACGCCGTACCCCCAGCCGAAGTTTCACCATCGGTGACGATCTGGACGGGCAACGCCCGGGAAGACGCGCTGCGGGCCAATGCGGTCCGGCCGCTCCCCCAGAGCCCATGGGTTCGCTCGTTTGGAAAGGCGCACACGCGGGAGTTGGAATCTCACCTCGAAAAGGCCGAGGCGCTCTATCGCTACGTGGCCGAAAACATCGAGCCTGGACCGGATTCGGACCCCGTAAACACTTTGCTGTCGCGCCGAGGGAACCGGACCATCCTGTTGTACGAGCTTTTGACCGGCGCCGAAGTTCCCGCGGTCATCGTGTTGGCACGCACCGGTCTCGAAGGCCGCCGTCCGGCCTCCATCCCCGATGCAGATCGATTCTCGTTGGAGCTCATTCGACTCGGGCATTCCAACTCACATCGCTGGATCGGTTTCGATGGTCCATCGTCTTGGTTCGGCCGCCTTCCGGCCGCGTTCCGTTCGGGCAGCTATGTGGAGACGGTCGAAAGACTGCCCTCGGATCAACGACCCGTCGTGCATCTCATCGAAGACGAAGACATCGATGTCCGTCCCCTCGTGACTCGGCTGGACCTGCGTCTCGAGGAAGACCTCGTGGCGCGGGGAACGATCGCGCTGGACCTCCCTCCCCCATGGCACGGCCGCGTTCTGGATAACCTCGTGGGCCGGTCTGACCGGGAGCTCGTGCAGATCTTCGAGCAAGCACTCACCGAGATCATCGGCCCAACACACGTGCACGATGTGAAGCTGCCGGAGCTCGTGGTGGAGGTGGAGCTTCCGGATCTGATCGAAGCCAGGAAGACCGGGATCCACACCGAAGAATTGACCATCCGCAGTCTGAGCAGCGTCCCTCCAATGACCGTCTTGCTGGGGCTCCCAGGTCCCTCCGAGTACCTGGTTCCCGCGGTTCGACAATCTCCCCTCCTTCTCGCTGAACGGAGAGAAGCTTTCACCCTTCGACTGGAGCTTCAGGCCGAAGCAGTTCGTGATCAGCCTCCCCGTTTCCGTCGAAGTTCGAGCTTCGGAGGTTTTTCGCAGGCCTTCAGTTTTCGCGATGGGGAGGTCATCCTGCAGCGGGAATGGTCCTTCGCCCAGCTTCGGATCCAGCCGGAAGACCAGCTCCCGTTTCGAAACGTGATGGAACGCGTTCTGTCCGATACCCGCGTACCTCTCCGCTTCGTGCGTCGGATCGCCGCAGAGACCACGAACCCTTGACCCTCTGGGGCGGGACTGCTCCCAGTCCCTCGTGCTCGAGGTGCTGGTTGTCGGCTACGTCGTCGCTCTCTTTGGCATCAGTGCATGGAGTTCTCGACAAATCCATTCGATGGAGGATTTCGCCGTGGCGGGACGTCGACTGTCTCTCCCGTGGGCAACCGCTACGCTGCTCGCCACCTGGTTCGGCGCGGGAACACTTCTCACCGCCGCCGACGAAATCAAATTACGAGGTTTGGAGGCGGCGACCCTAGACCCCATCGGCGCGGGACTGTGCCTGCTGTTGGCCGGAGCCTTCTTTGCGGGCCCGCTGTGGAGAGAGAAGCTCACGACCCTTCCGGAGCTGTACGGCCGGCGCTTCGGCCCACGCGCCGAGTGGCTGGGAGGCCTGCTGATGGTCCCGACCTACTTTGGCTGGGTGGCGGCACAGTTCATCGCGCTCGGACAGCTTCTCCATTTGGTTTTCGGGTTGGATCTCACCCTCTGCATCGTCCTCGTGGCGCTCGTCGGCACGGGCTACACCTTCGTGGGCGGGATGTGGGCGGTCACTCTCACCGATGGGCTGCAGGTTCTGCTCATGATCCTGGGTCTCGGACTCATGACCTGGGTGGTGGGTGATGCATGGCTCGACCATGGCCATCCTCTTCCGGCCGGCCACTGGCGGCTCGTTCCGCGCGAATCGGTAGCAGATTTCGTTCGGTGGACCGGCGTCTTGTTCGCCGGTTCGTTGGGGAACCTTCCCTCCCAGGACCTGATGCAGCGAGTCTTCTCGGCCCGCTCCGCACGGGTGGCAGTTCGGGCGTGTTTGTGGGCGGGAGCAGCCTACCTCGTCCTGGGCGGCATGCCGGTATTCCTCGGCCTGGCCGCGGCCGGTCTTCCGACGACGGAGAAGTCCGTGCTCCCGATGCTGGCCCAGCTCTTCCTTCATCCAGCCCTTGCGGCCGTCTTCGTGCTGACCATCCTGTCGGCGGTGCTTTCCACCATCGATAGCGCTCTTCTGGCGCCGGCGACCGTGTTGGCCCAAAACGTCTTGGTCCGAATCCCTGGCGTGGATCGAATTCCAGAGTTGCCCAGAAATCGCGCGGCCGTCCTCCTGGTGGCCGGGGTCAGCCTCGCCCTGACGTTCTCCGGCGAGAGCGCCTATGGACTTTTGGAATCGGCTTATGAGCTCACGATGGTCTGCTTGCTGGCACCCCTCGTGTGGTCGGTTTACGGGCCAGCCGTGCCTTCGGGCCGAGCGGTCCTGGGGATGTCGGTTCCCTTCCTGGCTTGGACCCTGCATGTAGCCCTCAGCGCGGACGGAATGCTGGGTTTGGAGGCGGTTCCGATCGGTATCGGCTGCACCCTTCTTTCGTTCGCCTTGTTCGCCTTGCCGATCGGTCGCCGCCCACCATCGCCGAACGCACGCCCTGGTGGCGAGCCTCTTTCGATTGCGTCAAAGCCCGAGTGAGGGTTCGTTATCTAGGATGTCGAACCATCGGCTTCCTCAGCCCCCGTTCGAGGTCGAGACGGAGCATGGTGCCTTGCATGGAATCGCGTTCGACGTGTTCGGCCCCGAAGCCGGCGTCCCGATGTTCTGGTTTCATGGCTCCCCCAGTTGTCGCCTCGAGGCTCGCCTCCTCGGCTCATGGGCCCATGAGGTAGGCCGTCGCTTGGTGGCCATCGATCGACCGGGCGTCGGCCGAAGCGAGCCTCGCTCCCGCTGGTCCATGAGCGACGTGATCTTCGACGTCGTCCAGATCGCCGACTATTTGGGGTGGAACCGATTCGGCGTGGCGGGAGGATCCGGGGGCGGCCCCTTCGTCCTCGCCGCCGCAGCGTTGGCCCCTGAGCGTCTCACTTTCGCGGTCTCATTGGCCTGTGCAGGCGCCTTTGAACATGTCACCGCCGGCTGGGTCGATAGGATCGGACAGTGGGCAACCCGAGTGCCGGGAGCGTTGGATGGAAGTTTTTCGGCCCTCCGTCTCGTGGCCCAGGCAACCCCTCCCGTTTGGGTGGGCCGCGCTGCCGCGCCGCTCGGATGGCTTCTCGGAACGCCCAGCGGGGCTTGGGCTCGATTTGCGGTGGAGATGGTCAGGGAAGCGACGCACCACGGGAGCCACGGCCTTGCCGAAGACACCCGCGTTCTTCACCGGCCGTGGGGCTTCGACCTGGAAGCGGTCCGAGCACCCGTGACGCTGGTAGCCGGTGACCGAGACCCGTTCATCCCCCTTCACTATACTCAAAATTTGAAGGCTCGAATTCCAGCCGCTCGTCTCGAGGTCGCGACCGGAGCAGACCATTTTCAAACCATCTTCGACCTTCCTCGACTCACCCGGCTCACCGACCCGGGCTCATGATTCGGAAGATGAAAGGTCGAGATCAGTGCTGGTGAAGACCTCATGTATCTCGAGCACGTTCGGTCCGGCGAACATCTCGGCCGGAGGCCGGTCTCGATGCGCTTCCTTGAAGGAATCGCTCTTCGTCCATGCCACGAAATCGTCGAAGCTTCTCCACCACGTCTTGACCTCGTAGTAGCCCTGCGAGTCTGGGTCGGGGACCCAAGCGCCAGTTTCTCGGTCGAACCTCATCGGCTGTGGACGGTGGACTTCGTTTCGAACGAATCCAGGAGATTGATCGACGAGATGGGCTCGCCTCTTGAATCGGTCTTCGAAATCGATCTCGTGGCCCTGCGCAACGGGAATCCGGTTGGTTACGACAATCATCTCGAAAAGTGTCGTCCAGCTCATCGGCCGAGACCACCCAAAACGGCTTCCTCGCTTTCCTATTCCTGGGTATGCGGCACACGAGCTGCTATCGACCTCGGGTGGCGATTCGGAACTACGTTCTGGATTGGGTCTCGGAGATGTACACCGGCGAGCGTCCTCTCCTGGACGTCGGGTGCGGGGACGGACGGTTCGTCGTCGCACTCGACCGAATCCTGCCGGGAGCAGTCTTCGGCTACGACGTCCCGGAAGCCCGCTCGAGGTGCGAAGCCGGCGTCCGAGGGACCGCGCTCGAAGCTCGCTTCGAAAGCGTCTTTCGCTTCGAAGAACCCGGCCCTCTCCTGCCCTATCCCGATGACTCGTTCGAACTGCTGGTGTGCAATCAAGTCATCGAGCACATCCGTGACCTCGACGGGTTTCTTCACGGCTGTGCTCGCGTCCTGCATCCTGGCGGGAAGATGCTTTGCGTCTTTCCCCCGGTCACCCACATCATCGAAGCCCATACCCGGGTTCCAGGCCTTCATTGGTTCCCTCCCGGACCTCTAC
This sequence comes from Myxococcota bacterium, assembly GCA_050331295.1. Lineage (GTDB taxonomy): Bacteria > Myxococcota > Kuafuiibacteriia > Kuafuiibacteriales > Kuafuiibacteriaceae > Kuafuiihalomonas. The sequence continues at coordinate 722,657 of JBHJGZ010000006.1, forward strand.
GTCGAGGGATCCTCGGCGCCAGTCACCATGTCTTCGGTATCCCCTCCCAGCGAGGCACGGAGGAGGTGCCCGTCTTTTGGGACCGGTGGCTTCGAGAAAAGACGTGGTATCGGTCGATCTCGTCCGTTGCCCGTGTAGCGAGCCGACACTTCGGCGAGGTTCGAGACGACGCTTTCCGCTATGCCTGCACGGTATTCGGAGCTTCCGTGATCCGATCCGCCCCCGTCTTGAGATGGGCTCCACACATCTTCTTGAACTGCACCCTGGTGCTGGGGAAGCCGCGGTTCTGAGACCGGCAACAAACTCCTTTGAGAGCCTCGCGAACCCGTGCTGCATTGGTCTGCATGACAGACGAACGGGTTCTCCTCATTACGGGTGCCTCCTCCGGTATCGGCCGAGCCACGGCCCGACACGCCGCCCGAGCCGGCTTCCGCGTCGCCCTTGCCGCGCGACGGAAGGAGCGATTGGCAGAACTGGTCGAAGAGTTGGGCTCCGACCGAGCGCTGGCCATTCGCTGCGACGTACAAGACCTGGAAGAACAAAAGGCCATGGTGAATACGGCGCTCGATCGATTCGGTCGGCTCGATGCCGTATTCGCCAACGCTGGACGAGGTGGCGCCCCAGGCGGCTTCGCTCAATGCGAACCAGCAACCTGGAAGGACCTTCTCATGACCAACGTGTTCGGTGCTGCGGTCACGGTGCAGGTCTGCTTGCCTTCCATCAAGGAAGCAAAGGGCCATATCTTGATCAACGGCTCGGTCGCTGGTCGACGGACAATCGCTGGCTCGATGTATGGCGTCACCAAGTGGGCGGCCAATGCCATCGGCTACAATCTAAGGGAGGAGCTTCGCGGTACCGGAATCCGGGTCACCTTGATCGAGCCCGGAATGGTGGACACGCCCTTCTTCGATGACCGCAAGCCGGATGCCTTGCGGGATGAAGATATCGCCCGAGCCGTCCTATTCGCCTTGCAGCAACCTCCCACAGTGGATGTCCACGAGCTGCTCGTACTGCCCACGCCCAAGGCGGATTAGGTCGTTGACCATCTCCACACACCGTGGCCAGCAGGCACGATGACGGAGGTGTTCTCGACCCAACGTCTGTGGGTGCGTCGTCTGGATGCGGACTGTTTGAGTGACCTCATGACGCTCTTCTCCGACCCTCAGGCCATCCGAGACTTCGCCATGGCCGGACGGCCGGCCCCCGATCCCCGCGAGGTCCTCCGCCGGACGCTGCACGACTACGGCGCATATGGTCACGGCTTCTACGGCCTGCATTTGAAGGAGAACGGGGTCATGATCGGACTGGTGGGTCTGCTTCGCCAAAGGATCGAAGCCCGTGACGATGTGGAAGTCGGATATCGGCTCCATCCCGAGTACTGGGGACAGGGCTACGCTCTGGAGGCGGCGGTCGCCGCGCGAAACCACGCCTTCGAAACCCTGGCCGTCGATCGCGTCATTTCGCTGATCCTACCCGAAAACCTGGCGTCTCGGCGGGTCGCAGAACGTTCGGGCATGCGCTTCGCCGGACGCAGGCACTGGAGCGAAAAGGATCTGGAGATCGACCTTTTTGTCTTTCCCCGGCCGACCTGAACGCCGCTTTCATTCGCCCAAGGACGTGGGCAATGGTGGCGCCTTTCGGATGATCGGTGACTCATAGCTCTTCAGCTCATCGTTGATCACCTCGATGGCCCGCTCGAGCTGGGGATCTCTTCCGGCTTTGGCTGCTTTGGGAGTCAGCTGGACCTCGATATCGGGAGGCACGCCTTCGTTTTCCACTGCCCACCGTCCTTCTGGTGTCGTGAAGCGAAAGTAGGGAACGGTGACCACTCCTCCGTCAATGAGACGAGGATTCGCGTATATGCCGATGAGCCCGCCCCACGTTCGCGTCCCCACCAGCTTCCCGAGACCCAGCCTCCGGAAGCCCCACGGCAGATAATCGCCCCCGGAGCCCGCGTTCTGATCCACCAACATCACCTTTGGCCCTTTCACGACGCCGGCTGGCGTCGTGAACAGCCTTCCATCCCGGTCCTTCCACGACGAAAGGTAGGGTCGCGCCAACACCTCGAGAATGTAGTTGGCCGCCTGCCCGCCCCGATTGGAACGTTCGTCGATGACGAGGGCTTCTTTGTCGACCTGGGCAAAGAACATCCGATTGAAGTACTCGAAGCCGTCTCCGCCAGTATCCGGAAGATAGATGTAGCCCGCCCTTCCGTCGGTAGCCTGTTCCACTCGCCGACGATTGGATTCGATCCACGACCAGCGGCGGAGGTCGAACTCATCTTTAACCGGGACGACGCGGACCATTCGAGCGTCGTCGCTCGACGGTTTCCCGTGAACGGTCAATATGACTTGCTGACCAGCCGTTCCCTCCAGCCTTTGATGGATGTTTTCGCTTCCCACGAGGTCTTCACCATCGATGGCCAGAATGTAATCTCCCTCCCTGACCCTTTGCCCGGGAACAGCCAACGGTGCTCGAAGGAACGGATTCCAAGACCCTCCCTCGTACACCTTGGACACCCGATATCGACCCCTTTCCACGACGAAGTCCGCGCCCAGCAAACCAACCGGTATGTTCTTCGGCTGCACCACATCGCCACCGGCGATTCGATTGTGACCAACCTCCAGTTCTGCGATCATTTCGATCAATAATGTATTGAGGTCTTGGCGGCTTGCCACGTGGTCCAGAAGTGGTTCGTATTTCTTTCGAATATCTTCCCAATCGATGCCGTGCATGTTCTCGGCATAAAAGTACTGAGCCTCCATCCTCCACACGTCCCGGAAAATGTGTCTCCATTCATGCTTCGGATCGACTCGAACTCTCATTCCGGCCAGGTCCAGCTTCTTCGACGACTTCTCGTCTTTTGGATCCACGCTTCGGACCATCCAACTCTTCTTGGGTCCCCGCACCAAGATCTTGGTGCCGTCGCGGCTGAGGGCGTACGACGCCACTCTTCCCGCGACGACAGCCTTCTCTTTCCGACGCTCGAAGTCGTAGCGCCGGAGGGTATGGATCGCCGGATCCCGAAGCTCGGGCGGCTCCTGGACGACTCCTTCCTGACGGTTGTCCAGGTACAGAAGGCTCCCGTCGTGAGCCACACTCAACGAGGTGTAGTCCCGCTGCGGGACCGGCAACGGGACCATGCGGGCCTCCAAGCCATCGAAATCGATGCGCGTGGTCGCCTTCTCGGGCTCCTTGCCGTCGTCCTTCGAATCCTCGACCGCTGAGTCTTCGTCTGCGGTTCGAAGCGGCAACGGGGAGTCGCCTTCCTGATCGAGAACGATTCCATACAGAGCTCGTCGAACGGGGCGGTCGTTGACGGTCATGTCCAGGCCCACGGTTCTCGGCCCAAAATTCGTACTCCCAGCAATGTAAAGAAAGGCGCCATCTCGGCTGAATACCGGCGACGTGACCTCCGCCATTCCCTCGGTCACCTGACGTGTCTTCTCCTTTTCCACGTCGTAGATCTTGAGGACCGAAAAGTAGTTCTCCCGATTTTCAACGAATGCCATCCAGCGACCGTCCGGAGAGAACGCCGGTGAAAAGTCTGGACCGCTGATCCGGTAGCTGTGCGTTCCCACTTTCCGACTCCGTTTCGTCTCGACGTTCAGGACGAACAGATTCAGGTGATTGTCCGCGTACGCGATATGTCGACCGCTGGGCGACCATGAAAGCAGGCGAAAATACGGGCCCTCTTCCAAAGGGATGGAATCCTGGATGGCCAGTCCGGCCTGGTCGACGATGACGACTCGAAAGCGTCCGTCACCGTCGCTGAGATACGCGAGCCGAGCACCATCGGGCGACCACAGAGGATCTCTGTCATTGACGTCATCGCTCTTGGTCAGGTTGCGAATCGAGCCTCCTTCCACCGGTACGGTGAAGATGTCACCTCGAGCAGCGAAGGCGACCCGAATACCACTGGGCGAGATATCCTGAGCCACCATCGACTTCGATGCATCTTTCCAGGACGGCGAGAGCTGCGGCCAGTCTGCCTTCAGATCGATGCGGAGCGCACGACTCTCACCCGTCTTCACATCGAAGTTGTGCAGCTGGCCGCCCGCCTCGTAGACGATGACGTCTGGTCCTGCCCCCGCGCTGTCGATGTCCCAATCGACTCGTTTTGTGAGTTGCTCGACCTTCTTGGTCTGGATGTCATAAGAGAACAGATTGACCACGTCGGCTCGGTCAGACAGGAAATAGACCTTCTCCCCCACCCACATCGGGTTCGTGTCATTGACCCGTTCGCGCGGGATCTCTTCCACCTCATCGGTCTCGAACTCGTATATCCAGATGGGAGGTGTCGTTCCGCCCCGATGCCGATCCCATCCGCTCGGGCCAAACTGTGCGGGCTGAAATGGCTGGTACGCCAGCCGTTTCGCGTCCGGGGCGTAGGCGCCATCGAACGCCTGCGGAAGTGGCAGCGCCGTCGGCAGGCCACCTTCCGGCGAGACCACGAAGAGCTGGGTCCTTCGCCATAGCGGCGCTTTTCGCCCCGAAGCGAAGACGACGTCACCCTTCGGAGTGAAACCACGAACCCAATCATCAGCCGGATGCCACGTGAGACGCTTCGGAGAGCCCCCTTCGGTGGCAATCAAGAACACATCTTGATTGCGGTTGACGTTCGAACTGTAGGCGACCACGCGGCCGTCGGGCGAGAATCTCGGATGGCTGTCTTGGTCCGGTCCAGTGGTCAAGCGCCTCGGATTGCTTCCATCCCGGTCCGACACCCAGAGATCTCCCGCATAGACAAAGACCAAATGTCGGTCGCTCGCATCGGGCATCTGAAGGAATCGCGTGCCATCTTCCGAGGCGTACACGAGCCGTGCAGGCTGAAGGGCGATCGCGGCGAGGAAGAGGATGATCGTCACGTGCATCGAACTGTCGCCGGCCTAACGGTCGTGGGTCGTAGCGTCAACACCGCTGCCACGGGCCAGCTGTTTCGACATCATGATCAGCTGTCCGCTTCGATCACCTTCACCGATTGACCATCCTCGAGATTCTCGGCGCCTCTTCTCACGACGGACTGTCCCGGACGAACGTCACCGACGACGGCGATCCATTCACCCTCACCCAAGCCGACCTCGACGGGAACTCGGTGGGCCTTGAACTCTTCGTCTACGACGATGACGTGGGCTCCTTCTTCCCGCAAGACGAGGGAGTCCCGAGGAACGACCACCGCTGGTTCCGAACGCTCACCGGGAATTCCGACCTCGACGGCAGCTCCGATTCGCCACTCGGTTGGACCCTCGAGACTGAGGCGCAAAGACACCACCCGTCGTGCCGCCGTCCCGGACTGAACGACTGCCTCCACCGAAGCGGACTTCATCACTTTTCCGCGGCGAATGGGAAGTTGAACACCCGGTCGAAGATTTTCGGCGTCGGAGACGGGAGCGTCAGCCCACACTTCGATTCTGTCCACCGCGACAAGCCGAACGATCGGCGTTCCTTCTCGGGGGTATTCTCCCCTCTGAGCGAGACGCTCGACAACTTGGCCTGCGAATGGCGCGACGATACGTGTGCGACGAATGTCTTCCTCGAGACGTCGGAGCTCAGCCTGCGCACCCGCGAGCTGGTAGCTTGCCATCTCGAGATCCGCCTTGGCCTGGTCGAGCTCGACGCCGATCACCGCCCCCATCTCGTCCACCTTCTGTTGACGGTCGAGGTAGCGCTTCCTCAGCTGCAGCAGAGACCGAAGGCGCTGCACTTCCGCCTCCTGCCGCGTCCGCTGGGCGCGGAGACGGGACGCGTCGATGCGCGCGACCGCGTCACCGGCATCCACCCGAGTTCCAGGCTCCAGGACCCACTCCAGCTTGCCGGAAACTTCGGTGGCAATCCTAGTGTCCTCCGCGCTCCGCACCGTGCCCGGTACGAAGTACCGACTCGAGACCACCGCGACCCGAGCTCGAGCCGTTTTCACGGGCGTTTGGGAGGGTGCAGCCTCGGTCACAGCCGGGGCTCCGCATACGGCCCCCAAGCCGAAGACTGCAAGAAATCGAACAGTCATGATCTTCATCCATGTTCCTCAAGCTGCGCGAGGCAGATTCGCCCTGCGTTCGGCCTCCGACTTTCCGAGCCCCAAGAGAGACGGAAGAAGGATCAAAGTGAATAGCGTGCTGATGGCGAGCCCCCCGACGATCGCCGTGGACATGCCTCGATAGATGGCGCTGCCCGCTCCCGGCGCCACCACCAACGGCAGCATGCCCAAAAGACTGGTGCACGTGCTCATCAGGATCGGTCGGATCCGACTCTGGACGGCGCTTCGAACGGCGGCCGACCGCGTCATCCCCTCCGCTTCGGCTTCCCGAGTGCGCGCAACCAAAAGGATCGCATTGTTGACCACCAACCCCAACAAGATGATGAAGCCGATCAACGTCAGAAGATCCAGCGGTTGAAAGACGACCAGATTCAACAGCCGAAGGCCGATCATTCCCCCCGCGGCAGCAAGCGGGAGCGTAATGGTGACCAGTCCTGCATCCCGAACGGACTTGAACAGGCCAGCCGTCAGAAGAAACAAGACTACGAGGGCAACGACGGCGTTTTGCGCGGTAGAATTCAGAGCCCTCGCCAGGTCACTCGCGCTTCCACCGAAGAGAACTGTACCATCCTCGGGCATCAAGTCGCGGATTCCGGCGACCACATCCTTCTGCAGGAGACGCAGCGTATCCTGCAAAGCCGAACCTTCAGGCGGGTTGAACGACAACGTAACGGTGCGACGCCCGTTGACTCTCCGAACGCCATCCGGTCCGACCGTGCGACTCATCGAAACCAGTTGGTTGAGCGGCAAGACCGCACCGTTGGGCGTGGCCAACGGCGTAGCCATCATCTCATCCGGGGTTTCCCAATTCTTCGCACGCAAGACGAGGTCGATGGTTTCGTCCCCATCGAAGTACTCGCCGAGCCAGAGTCCATCCCCGAGGATACGGACGATGCGTCCCATGTCGGCGCGCCGCCATCCGCTCTCGGTCATTCGGCGGTCGTCGGGAGTCAGGGACAGCTCCGGGCGCTGAAGCACCGGAGGCGGCATGACCCTCACGTTCGCCCCCGGATAGATTCCTTCCAAGAGCTCCCGTGCCCGCTCTGCTGCAGCGCCAAGGGAGGCGCGGTCTCCAGACTGAAGGTGAACCGCCACCGATCCGTCGTTTCCAAAACCCCCGAAAAGCTCGCCTTGACCGACGAAGGGGGCACGGGCATCGACCAGGTCGACCAGCACCTCGTCGCGCATCACGTCGCGAAGTGCATTCACCATCGCTTGATCTTTCGCTCTAGCCCCGATGGTTCCTCCCTGACCCCACGAGATGAAGTAGTAGTTGAGGAGAGCGGGTTCCTTCTCGCCGTTCATGTAGGGCGCAAGTCGCTCTACGATCTTCGAAGTCACTTCTTCTCGAATGACGGCATCCGTACTGGACGCGGGCCAGTCGAAGTAGACGTCCACCGCGTCCCTTCGCACCGGCGGCAGATAGTCGAATGCGGGGGCCAGAGCGAAGGTGGCCACGGCTGAACCACCGATCAGGCCGACGATCCACGCGATACGTCGGTTTCGACCGGCGGTCAGAGAAATCACGAAGTCGGCGATGCGGGCAGTCCTGTGACTGGTATCGCCTTCGATAGAAGTTTTGGACCGCATCACGCGGGTTGCGACCAGAGGGAGGATCAGCAGCGCAACCAGCAAGGAGATCGCAACGGCGACGGCGATGGTCAACGCCAGGTCGCTAAAGAGCTGTCCTTCAACGTCTCGGGTGAAGAGAACAGGAATGAATACCGCAACCGTGGTCGCGGTCGATGCGATCAACGCCCCGCTAACTTCACGCGCACCCGAGCCCGCAGCATCGAGGATGGAAGCCCCCTCCTCGCGCAGACGAAGCGTGTTCTCCATGACGACAATGGCGGCATCGAGCACCATCCCCACCGCGAAGGCCAAACCGGCGAGAGAGATGACATTGAGCGTACGACCAAAGAGCCTGAGAACCAGGAAGGTTCCCAGAAGGGATATCGGGATGGCGACCGCGATGGCCAAAGTGACCTTGAACCTTCGAACGAACAACCAAAGAACTCCCACCGCCAAGAGCATGCCCAGCAATAGATTGGTCACCAGCAATCGAATCGCGCGATTGATGAATACAGAAGGGTCGAAGCTTTTCTCAATGGTCAGCCCATTCGGCAAGAGAACGTCCTTCTTGATCTTCTCGACTTCGTCAAAGACGGCCGAGAGCGTATCCAACACGTTCGAGCCGGACTCACGAGCCACTCGGAGACTCACCGCTGGTCGACCATTCTGAACCACCACCCCGATGCTCTCGGCCCGCTCGATGCGTACCTCCGCCAGGTCGCCGAGACGCAACGGGGCATCATCTCGCCAATCCAGCACCAGCTCTTCGAGTTCCTTGGGATCGAATCTTCCTTCGAATCGAATGGTGTACCGACGCCTCCCGACGTCGACGAAGCCCCCCGACACGTCGTTGGCACCACCGAGAGCGTTCGCGATCTCCGTCAATGTAATGCCTTCGGCCGCGGCCCGAGCCGGGTCGACATTGACCCTCAGCTGCTTCGGTCCAGGAGCGCCGGACTGAGGCTCGACGTCCGCCACCCCAGGCACTGCTTCCAAAGCTGGAATGAGCTGGTCTTCGATGAGTCCGAACGAGTCCTCGAAGCTGCCTTCCGCCGAGGGAAGTTGCTGGACGAAAAAGTAGATCAGAGTGTCGTTGGCGGTGCCCCCCAAAGAGACGGTCGGCCGCTCCGCGTCGGCAGGGAGTGGGCGCAGGCGGTTGAGCCGAGTCGTGATTTCCAGCAAAGCCCGGTCGATGTCGGTCTCGAGGCCAAACTGCAGATTCACCTCGCTCCCGTTCGGAAATGCCCAAGACTCGAGGATCAAGAGCCCCGGCATACCCTCGAGGACTTCCTCCAAGGGTTCGACGATCTCGCTCTCGGTCTCCTGGGGGGCCGCCCCTCGCCAACTCGTCGACACCTGAATCCAGGGTCGTTCGATGTCCGGAAACAGCTGAATCGGCAGCGCCGCAACGCTCGCGAATCCGGCGAGGAGGATCGCGACCAGACCCACGACAAAGAACGACGGATGCGTCAGGGCGAGCTTCGTGATGTTCACTTCAGACCCTTCTCCGTCGCCTCCCCGCCGCAGCGGGCTTGAGGTTTCCTCGAGACCTGCGCCATGGGTGCGCGCGCTTGCATCCACATGGCTCTCAGCCGTGGACTTTCAAAGTCTCCGCCGGGTTGCCCGGGGCCATGTCAGAATTCAGGAATTTTGTCAGGAAACTTCGAGTTCCCGCGCCGCATGGCGCGCAGAGTAGCCCAACGGACGAAACCGTTTGTCATCGCCACGTCACGGGCGCGATGTGCCTTTGTCTTGCCGCGCGGTCGATAACGCGAGCGGCCATGAAACTAGCTCTTGAGTCCCAGCTCCGAGGCGAGAAACGAGGTGTCGTGCCGGCCCTGTCGAAAGAGGGGATGGTCCAAGACCCGTGGAAACAAGGATAGGTTCGAAGCCCCTTCGAGGATCGTGCGGGACAGGCCGTCCTTCAGGCGGTCCAGAGCAGCATCCCGATCTTCTCCCCAGGCAATCATCTTGGCCATCAACGAATCATAGGCCGAAGAAATCTCGCTCCCCGTTTCGACGCCCGAGTCCACACGGAGATGCTCTCCCGAGGCGAACGTCACCTGACCGAGGCGCCCGGGCTTGGGAAGAAAACGGCGATCCGGGTCCTCCGCACACACCCGCGCCTCTATCGCGTGTCCCGTCGTGGGGACGCCGCTGAGAACCCAATCCGAGGGGAGTGACTCGCCGGCGGCGATCCGGATCTGGTGCTCCACGAGATCCAGACCGGTGACCATTTCCGTCACTGGATGCTCCACCTGAAGCCGGCTGTTCACCTCGAGGAAATAGTAGCTTCCCTCCGAATCGCCAGATCCGCAGTAGATCATCTCGACGGTGCCTGCGTTTACGTATGCACTGGCCTCACCCAAGCGTTGCGCGGCCTCCAACATGGCCTGCCGCGTCGCCGCGGAAAGTCTCGGCGAGGGAGCTTCTTCGATCACTTTCTGATTGCGTCGTTGAACCGTGCAGTCGCGGTCCCCGATGGCCACCACTCGACCCTCGTGGTCTCCGAGAATCTGGACTTCCACGTGAGCCGGAGAAGGGATGAACTTCTCGATGTAGACGATGTCGCTCCCAAAGAAGGTCGCGCCCTTGCGCTGCGCATCTTCCAGCGCTCTCGGAAGTTTCTTCTCGTCGGAGACCAACGTCATGCCGATCCCTCCTCCACCTGCCGACGCTTTGATCATCACAGGATAGCCGATCTTGGACGCGACGGTGCGGGCCTCGTCGGGGTCTGTGAGTGGTCCGGAACCTGGAACGACCGGGACTCCCGCCGTTCGAGCGAGCTCCCGGGCGTCGAGCTTTCCTCCCACGCTTTGAATCGTCGCCGGATCCGGCCCCACGAAGCAAAGTCCCGCTTCCTGCACCGCTCGAGCAAAAGCAGCATTCTCGGAGAGAAAACCGTAGCCCGGGTGGACCGCGTCCGCTCCGGTCCGACGCGCTACGTCCAACACCGCCTCGATCTTGAGGTAAGAATCTCGAGGCGAGGCAGGACCGATCAAATGTGCCTCGTCGGCATCCTGGACGAACGGCGCTTCTTTGTCCGCCTCGGAGTACACGGCGATGGTTCGAAGTCCCATCTTCCGGGCGGTCCGAAAGATTCGGCGCGCAATCTCCCCGCGATTTGCAACCAGCAGAGTTTTCAGCATCATCGTCCTTTGAAATCAGGCTTGCGTTTTTCGAAGAAGGCGGCCACCCCCTCCGCCGCATCCTCCAGCATCGCATTGACGGTAATGAGACCTTGCAGGTGAGCGAAAGCGCCTTCCAACGGCATTCCTTCTTGCTGAACGAGGGCTCGGCGGCCCAGTCGAAGCACCGCCGGCGAGAAGCCAGCCAGTCGCTCGGCCCACTCCTCCACGGCTGCATCGAATTCTCCGACCGGTACCGTTCGGTTGACGAGCCCCAACTCGAGAGCATGCGAACTCTCGAAGAGCTCGCCGAGGAGCATCATCTCATATGCGCTTCGCCGCGAGACCGTTCGCAGGATCAAAGCCGAAATCATGAACGGAAACAAACCCCGTTCTATCTCCGGGGTACCGAATTTGGCGCCCTCGACGGCGATGGCCAAATCACACGCCAGCATCAAGCCAAGGCCTCCGGCGATGCAGTGGCCATTCACCGCCGCGAGGGTCGGCTTGGAGAGGTGCAGCATGCGCTGAAACAGCTCGGGAAACTTCGACCGGCTCTCATACGTCTCCAAGAAATGGCCGCCGGACATCGAAGACAGGTCGGCGCCTGCGCAAAAGGCTTTGTCGCCAGCACCGCGGAGCACGACGACACAGGCATCCACTTCTTGGTCGGCTCGAGCAAACGCCTGGTCGAGATCCTCCAGCATCTGGAGCGTGAGGGCGTTTCGCTTCTCCGGTCGGTTCAGCGTGATCCTGATGACCCTGCCATCTCGGATGTATTGCACCTCGTCAGCCATCCGTGTTCCTTAAACCGCGCAAGAGCGTTTGCGCCACCGTCGCCTTGGCCCGAGTCAGGTTCGCTTCGGTGTTGCGCAAATGCCCCAACAAGAAGCCGGTGCACACCGTCTCGAGCGCACCCATGATGATGTGGGCGACGACGGTCGGTTCGAGGTCGGACTTCAACGTTTCGTCCTCCTGTCCCTGGATCACGATGGCCTCCACGGCGTGGAAGGCTCGGCGAAACGCGGCCAGATTGTTGGGGTGAACGAAACGGTCGGACCGTGACACCTCCTGAATCATCACCTGGATGGTGCTGGGTACGACCCCGAGCGCATCCAGAAGCAGTTGGTTCACGCGGTCGAGTCGTTCCGGGGCGGGCACGTCCCGCTGATCCCTCAAATCCTCCAGCACTTTGACGAAGAGCGACCAGTTGTCATCAAAGATGCTGTGCAGCAGGTCCTCTTTCGAGGCGAAGTAATGGTAGATGAGACCATGAGCGACCCCCGCTCGCCTCGCGATGTCGCTTACCCGAGAGCGGTGAAAGCCACGCTCGGCGAACACGTCCACCGCGGCCTTGATGATCTGCTTGCGCCGTTCGACCGGGTCGACCGCGCTTCGTTTGAGTGAAGGATGCCCCACACCGATTGACTGAAGAGTCAACGAATCTCGGATCGATGTAAATCCGGAAAAGACGACAGCTTCGGGTTCCAGCCTAGGCTTACACCCGATTCGATTCCGCCTCGATCACGCGCTGCGCCGACCGCGCCGCGGACCGACCAACACCCGCATGGTCCAAACACGGTGACGGCGCCGCGAAAGCGCTGGAGACCGGCCGGAAACGTGGTGCCATAGAGTTCTTCGGACGAGGCCGGGATGAAACTGAGCGCCAGGGCCCCATCGAACCGCAGCCAGCGCCAGGGCGACCACGCGAGTTCCAATCCGGCCTGCACGGTGCGCGACAGCGGAAGAAGCTCCGATCGATCGGAAGCCGCCAAGAAGTCATCCAGCGGCACGAAACCGGAGAGTGGCTCCGTTCCCGCCGGGACGAGACCCTCGGGCGGAATGAAGGCACGGTCCGACGGGCGACGCCCCAACCAACGAAACCACATCCGACCATCCAAGGGGATGGACGCGAGCCGACCCCAAGTCTCCACCCATCCTTCGACCACGCGTCCGTCGCGAAGGCCCACCGCCGCGCCGGCCTCGACGAAAAATGCGCGATCGAACCAGCCGAGCCGGTGGATCCAATCCGAGGGGCCCAAACCCGGCCCATCCAAGCCAAGATCTCCTCCGACCCAGGTGCGGTACCGCAGCTCGCCCGGGAGGCGAAGCCATCGAAGTTCGAGATCGGTTCGGACCTGGGCGATCCGTTCAAAGAAGTCGATCTCGTCGAACACCATGAGCGCAGAGGGCGTTTCACCGAGCAGGCCGGGGATCACAACTGTGCGGGCGCGGAGTTCGACTTCGATCCATTCCCGAGCCCTTGCCCAAAGGAGTTCTGCGGCCAATCGAGGTCCGAATCGACCATCTGCGCCATCTCCGCCCCAACCCGTTCCTCGGAACCCCACGGAGCCCAGGAGCGCGAGCCCGCCGGGGCCGTCGAGGCGAACGTCGGCTGCTCCCCCGACATCCGCCCGCACGAATCCGTCCGGCACGCCGATGGAACCAAAGCCATCGACCTGGGCGCGGGATGACGTGAAGAGCCACGGTCGGACCTCTCTTCGGAGCCCAGCACGCAGGGTGGCGAGGCGGAGCCGGCTGTTCGTCTCAGACGGAAACGGTCCGAGATCTCGGAGTTGGCCCGATATCGATTCGGATGCGGTGAAGCCGAAGCGTTGAGGTCGAAGATCCTGCTGTGCGGAAACCTGAAAGGAGCCTGCGATATGCTCTCGCATCGACGCCCATCCGACTTCGGAACGGTGAAACTCCACCTGACGCGCAAGCCACTCGTCACCAAACTCGACTGCGTAAGACGGGTCGGTTTGCAGCTCCAGCCTCCCGAACGGCCAGGGCACCGCCGTCTGTGCGACGTGAGCCTCGAGGCTGCCGCGGCCTCGAGCGGTGTCTCCGAGCTGAGGCCGCGAACCGTCGATATCGGCCGCATCCAGGCGGGCTTCCCATCGGACAGCCGCTTCCGCGGTGTCGATTCGAGCCTCTCCCACTGGCCCGCGTCGGGTCGCGATGGAAGGCGTAAAGGTCAATCCGACTCGATCGGTCACGGCCCAGAAGAACGGAAGCCCGACGCGCAAGCCTTCGCGCCGGGTCTGCCGAAAAACCGGGGGAAGGAGCCCACTTCGGCGCCCGACACCGAGTGAAATCGGGGGGAGCGGCAATCCCAGCCCGTTCGAGCATCCCAATCGGCCTCCCTTCAAAAGAAGGTCGTCGCCGCGGAGCCGAAAACGACGCGCCGAAACCCCAAATCGAGATTCGCAAGCGCATGGCTGAAGAGCAGCCCACTGCCCGCTGAGCTCGTCCCCGTCTACCTGCACGAACTCCGCATCGACCGAAAAGCGAGAAAGCCGCAGCTGAACGCCACTCAGGAAAAGACGCGGTTCGCTGCCGGCTCCACGCCACAGAGCAGCATCGGCGCGCAGTTGAAGTTCGGACGCTTCGATGGAGACGGTCCCGGTGACGACGACAAACCGATCCGCCATGATCATCGAGTCTGCGCGCATCGTCACCGAATCCAAGCTCTCCGGAAGCGCCGGCGAAGCGATCCCAGCCAACGCTAGAGCCCACAATCCGAAGCGCTCCCGATCCGGTCGATCCTATAGACTCATGCCGAGGCGATCAGATTCGTCACGGACTGGTGAAATCGACGGCGATCGTCGTGCCTATCCGTTTCACGCTCCAGGGCACCGCCTTGCGCAGGCGCACCACGACGTCGGTGTCCCGACCCCGGCTGACCGCTTGCACCATCGAAACCGGACTCTCGAAGTAGCTGGTGTCCAGCGGGAGTTCGTTGTTCTTCTCGTTCACACGTGTGTTGACCAAGGTGAGAATCATGATTCCATCTTCCCGTCGGGTTCGGTAGCGTGCGGTTCCATCCAAACGAACGAAGACCCTGGACACGGGGGCTCGAAGCCGAAAACCGATGTCCGTCATCAGCCGAACCGTGGTTTCGGGAGGTTCCGCAGGCACGAACTCCGCAAGCGACAAGGCGGGGCCCGGAGGATCGGAACGGGTTTCGCTTGGCTTGGTCGCGGCCGACCCCCGATCGGCGGACGCGCCGGGGGTCGGGTCATGACGGGCGAGGAGTTGGGGCTCGGGAGGGGCCCAAGATGCCAGCGCCCGGGGAGTCGTCGCGGGCTTCGAGTCGAGGTCGCCGGCGGGCGGCCGCGTTGGAGTCACGTCGGGCACCTCCACCTCGTCATCCGTCATCTCCTCGGGTTCGGGCCCGGCCGCGAGCGTTCGTTTCTCGGGTTGCGCGGCAGCCAGCGTTCGTTTCGCGGGTTGTTGGGGAACGTTCTCTTCCGGAGAGGGAGGAGAGACCGGCGCCGATGAAACCAGGTCCGGAGTCTTGAGGGCGGACAGTGCAACGCGCCGAAGCTCCTCCCGCTGTCGTCGCAGCTCCTGTTGTCGAAGAGCCTCCCTCGTCGTCTCCGCTTTGCGAAGCTCCTCCTGAAGCTGCCGGTCCCTTCGAAGCTCTTCCTCTCGGAGTTCGGCCAGTCTTCGCTCTTCCTGCAAGGCCGCTTGTCGGATCGCCGCTTGGCGGCGCTGTTCCTCGGCCCGACGCTCCTCTTCTTGAGCTTGCGCCCGCGCTTCGGCTTCGGCCAAAGCTCGAGCGACCCTCGGATCGGTCTCGATTGCCGGCAACGCATCCAAGGCCGGGGCTTCGGTATCGGGAAAGCTCGGAACCGCCAGCTGAGGGGACTCGATGGATGGCACCTCGATATAGGCTTCCGTCTTTGGGACCGGCGGTTCCGCCGCCGCGCTCGGCTGGGCTCGGGATGCCGAAGCTGGATTGGACGCCGTAACCGGAGCCTTGCCCTCGAACACCATCTGGATTTCGTGTCCCCGCGCCCGCAGCCGGAACGGACGTCGATGGGTCAGCCACACCGTGATTCGGGCGACGGGCTCGGTTTCCGTCAGGCGGTTCTCGAGGTCGACCTTCGAGACCCACGGGTGGGCGAGTCGAAGGGACGAAGGCTCTTCGATACGGGCATCCGCCCACTCGATCACCACCCGGTGCGGGCGTTCTGCAACAAAGGCCGAAAAGTCCGGGGGCGCGTCGCCTCGGATGGCGAGCCAGGAGACCTCCGGGTCCGCGCGCATCTGGACCTCGACGACTTGGGCCGCGGGGATGATGCCCCACGCCAAGCACAGGGCGGCCAACACAGAGGAGAGATATCACCCGCGTCGTGGCGGAGGCAAATCCGAGACCGGGGCTCAGCTCCGAACCCGTCCCCCGCTGACGATGGCGCGCACATCGCCCACGAGGTACAGGCTTCCACAAACGAGGACCGGCCGACCGTCTCTTCGAGCGAGCCGCAGGACATGTTCCAGCGCCTCTGCCGGCGCCTCCACCGAGCTCGAGCCCGGCATGTGCGCCGCCAACTCTCCAGGTGACCGAGCACGGGTCGAGCTGGGCCGGGTGAAGGTCCAAGACGCTGCCCATGGGGCCAGGGCATTCAGCATCTGTCCGACGTCCTTGTCCCGCATGACCCCGAACAGGACGTGATGAGGAGGAGAACCTGCATCGTCGAGCGCTTCGGCCAAGGAACGAGCGGCATGTGGATTCTGAGCGCCATCCAGAAGGAGATCGACGCCTCTGAGGCTCACTCTTTCCAACCGTCCAGGCCATTGCGCGGAACCCAGTCCGGCCCGGAGAGCATCCGACGAAACCTTCGTCAGAAGGAGCGCAGCCTGTCCGGCCAATGCAGCATTTCTTGCTTGATGCGGCCCCGACAGCGCCAGCGGGACCGACTTCAGAGGAGGATTCTGCTTCCACTCGAAAGACCAGGCATCTCCGGCTCGAGCGACCGAGAAGTCTCGTCCCAACCGAAACACCGGAGCTCGAGCCTCGGCCGCCATCCGGTCGACCACCTTCATGGCGACCGGCGGTCCGTCCGCCATGACCAAGGGTCGACCTGGGCGAACGACGGCTCCTTCTTCGGCAGCAATCTCTTCGATGGATTCCCCGAGAATCGCGGTATGCTCTAGACTGAGGTCGGTCAGGACGGAGACCTCCGCCTGTACGAGTCGAGTCGCGTCGAGCCGGGCCCCCAGGCCTGCTTCGATGACCGCCACTTCGATGCCTCTCCGCCGCATGGCGACCAGAGCAGCGGCGGTGACGACTTCGAAGAAGCTGAGGGACTCCAGCCCTGGAATGGCCGACTCGACCTCCTGCACCGCCGCCACCAGCTCCAACGGGGGAATGGAAGTGGATCCCGCGGGCGTGACGAACTGGACCCGCTCGGTCAAGGAAACGAGATGAGGGGACGTGAACAGTCCCACCTCGGGTTCGCCGTTGAACAGCTCGGGTGCTCGAGCCAAGACCGCGGACAGGAATGCACACGTCGAACCCTTGCCGTTGGATCCTGCGACATGCACGAACCGGGGCCCTCGCTCGGGATGCCCGAGGGCCATCAACGCTTTCTCGATTCGCTCGAGACCGAACTTGGTTCCGCTCCGGGCGAGGGCATAGAGACGCTCCACCGTCGCTCGATAGGCCGCATCACCCTCCAGTGGGACCGACCCAGGGCCATCGAGAAAGATGGATTGCGGAGGACGTTTCACCGGGCCTGCGGGGAGCCACCGGATGTCAGCTCCAGGATGGTTGAGATGCGGTCGCGAAGCTCGGGACGAGGCACGATCATGTCCACCATCCCGTGGTCCAATAGGAATTCGGCTCGCTGAAAGCCTTCAGGCAGCGTCTGTCGGATCGTCTGCTCGATGACTCGAGGGCCCGCAAAACCGATCAACGCCTTTGGCTCGGCGATGATGAAGTCGCCCAGCAGCGCAAAGCTCGCCGCAACGCCTCCCGTGGTTGGATCCGTGAGCACGGAAACATATGGCTGACCAGTTCGCCGGAAGCGCTCCACCGCAGCCGATGTCTTGGCCATTTGCATCAATGACAAGATACCTTCCTGCATCCGAGCACCCCCGGACGCAGCGAACAAGATCACGGGGCATCGATGCTCTACGCCCAGTTCGAATGCTCGGGTGACTTTCTCTCCCACCACCGAACCCATCGATCCGCCCATGAATCTGAACTCGAAGGCCCCGGCCACCACACCTCGACCTTTGAGTCGCCCGAGGCGGAGAGTGAACGCTTCGTTGAGCCCGGTCGTACGTTGGGCAGCCTTGACGCGGTCCGGGTATCGCTTGCTGTCGCGAAACCCAAGAGGGTCACGGGGTTTCAGGTCCTCGTGGACGTCCGACCAGTTCTCCGGGTCCAATAGGTTGAGGAGTCGCTCTCGTCCGCCGATCCGACCGTGATGGCCGCACGACGGGCACACCTCGAGAGCCGCCGTCACCTCTTCCGCCAGGTGAGCGGCGCCGCAGAATGCGCAACGGTGCCAGACGCCCGATGGCACCGACGTCTTGCCGGCGCCCTTGACCTTGGGCGATGCCATGCGTTTGAACCAGGACACCGGACCCGGATCCTCCATCATCCACTCGTTGACAACCGTTCAACGATATCGGTGGCGCCAAAGAACCCAAAGGATCTTTCCTCCTGCGCCCAGAACCCCGCGGACGGTACCCGCAACCTTGGAACGACCGGCGGCACGCACGCGGTGAGAGACATCCACCTCCACCGTCGAAAGGCCCAGCCTCGCAGCCTTGAGCTGCATCTCCACCGTCCAGCCATAGTCCGGATCCTGCATTTCGAGGCGCTGAAGCGCGGGCCAGCGAATCGCTCGGAACGGCCCCAGGTCAGAGAAGGAGCTTCCGTGGACACGGTTCATGATCTGGGTCGCCAAGACGTTTCCAAATCGCTGTGGCCAGGTGAGCGCACCCGGCTGAGCATTTCGAACGCGGGAGCCAATCACCAGGTCCGCTTCTTCGCGGACCATGACCCGAACGATTTCGGGAAGCTCTGTCGGGTCACTCGAACCGTCGCCATCGATGAACGCCACGATGTCCGGGGGATCGTGCTTCAGAGCGGCCAAGCCTACCAAACAAGCCGACCCATATCCGCGTCGCGCCGCGACCACCACTTCGGCTCCGGCCGTCCGTGCCCTTTCGCCAGTCCGATCACGAGAGCCGTTGTCGGCCACGATGACCCGACGGACCCACGCTCGGCCGTCGGAGTCCCGCAGTCCGAGCACCTCCGATACGACGGCGTGTATGGCCCCCTCCTCGTCCAGAGCCGGAATGACAACGTCGACGGAGGGTGTTCGGGCCTCCTCAGATCTCTGGAGGGAAGTCATCGAGGTCAATCCGGCCAAGCGCGAAACGAATGAGCTGGGAACGGTTGGCTTTTCGGTTTCCCCGCTGTTTGAGCTCTGCGACCATGGCGTCCAACTTTCGAATGTCTTCAACGTATAGGCTTATCGACAATACTTTGTAGTGCGTTTGTCTGACGGGTGCCGGGGATGATGGGTGCTGGGCCTGCGACGGGCGCGGCGACTGAAAGAAGGCCCGCTGGAGAATGTCGTCGGCCAGCGGGTCTTCGCCCATGCCTTGCCCGGATGGGGTGCGTCGCGACCGCAACCTGGCATCCGCTTCGGTCTTAGATGGCCGCTCCTCATCATCCGACATGACGAACGCCTTCCCTGGCTCGGAGGCGGTCGCAAAACCACGCGACCACCGCACCGTAGTCCAACGCGCCGTGACTATCCGGCGCGTACTCGAAGATCGACTTCTTGTGACTCGGTGCTTCCTTGAGCTTCGCGTTGATTCGAATGGGCGGAAGTACCTTCTCGCCAAAGGTCGCATCGAGGGATTGGATAGCCTGCTTGCAGATCTTGTTTCGCCGGTCGAAGAGCGTCGGAAGAACGCCCAGTAGCTCGACTGGATGCAGCAACACATCCCGAACGTGCTGGACTGTCCTCACGATCTGCTTGACCCCGACGAGGGCCAGATAATCACACGAGACCGGAACGAGAACGTGCCGCGCCAGCACCAAAGCGTTCTGATTGAGCAGGGACAGAGATGGCGCACAGTCCAACAAGACGGTATCGAATTCCGGAACGACGGATTCGAGCCGCTTTTTCAGCACCCAAGCGCGGTCCGGGGCGTTCACCAGGTCGAGCTCGGCCGCCGCAAGCGACTGGTCGGAGGGCAGGATCCAAAGATTCGGACGAGCTTGCACCCAAACACGGTCGGCCGGCTCCCCATCGACGATGACGTGATAAAGGGATCGGCGATGGGAGACTCCGAGGCTCACGGCCACGTTGCCTTGAGCATCCAGATCGACCAGCAGCACCTTCAAGCCGCCCTGGGCCAAACCCGAAGCCAAGGAGACGGCGGTGGTCGTCTTCCCCGTGCCCCCTTTCTGGTTCAGGACCGCCACCACCATCGGCATTGAAGCGGGTTCTGCGGTTTCTCGCTTGGCGCCCAGCGCTTGGTCCCGACAAGGAAGCGAGCAGACAACCTGACGTTGGGTACCCGAAGTGAGCACCTGAAAGGCGAATCCCAGCTCGAAGCGGGTTCCACACACTGCGCAAGAGTGCCGGGCCTCCGGACGTTCCATCCGTTCTGGAGCACCTCCTCCAGGCGAGGACCCTTGGGAAGGCGGCCGGCTGTTTCGAAGCTCCGGAGACCGACACGGAATCGAGCAGTAGAAGCGTTCCTCGGTACCGGATCGGTCCGACTGGTAGCTGAATCGAGGAACAAAGGCCTTGCTGCACGTGGAACAGCTCACCCACGCCCCCGATGTCGCCCGCACGGGCCGAAGCTAACAGACCGATCGATCGAGTCAAGCCCGCGCCTCACCGGCTCGAGAACGTTCAGAAGAGCGCCGATTGGGGACCGTACTCTTCGAGGAATCTCTTGAGACGAACCTTTTTGCGGGTCGAATCCGATGTCATGTACCGAATCTTTCCAAAGACCGGACGCTCCGGTCCCCACGCACGGTCGTAGCGGCCGAGGACCCAGAAGATTCCGGAGTAAGAGTTCGGATCGCGGCCGTCGACTCCGTACTTGTTGTTGAGCTCGATCATCACATCGAGTGCATCCGAAGGCGTCGGACTCCACTCCAGGATCTTCTTCCCCCAAAGCATTCGCAAGTAATTGTGGATGCGGCCGTCCCGGACGAGCTGCCGTTGCGCGGCATTCCAGATGTCATCGTGCGTCTCGGCCGCCTCGAAGGTCTCGAGGTCGTACACGTGCGGCCTGGGGTCATCCAGATGCTCTTGCAACGTTTCTTGCGCCCAGTCCGGGAGGGATTCGTAGCGGCTATAATCGCTGCGTAGAGCCGCCATGTTGTAGCCCAACTCCCGCCAGGTCACCAGTTCGTCCAAGAACGCTTCGGCACCACCGCTCATGCCCCACCATCCTTCGCGCTTTCCTGAAGCCCGGTGGGCGGTGAGATCAGGGGTCCACTTTTCGGCTTCGACCAGGTCCGCGAAGACTTCGTGAACGCTTATCTGTCCCCAATGAAGATAGGGAGAGAGTCCGCTGGACACTTCGTTGTCGGGATCGTTGCGTCCGTCCCCATACCGCATCAATCGTTCGCCCAAGAATGTCCTCCATCGGACGCGAGCCGCGACTGAGCCGCCGCGAAACGATACCGGCGGCACCGAATGATCGATCTGGAATCTCTCGAACCCACCACCTTCCAGCAGTTCCGCCGGCACGGAAGGCCAGCGTCGGGATAGGTTGGTCGGGACCATGTACCCTCGCTTTAGGCCCTCGTGTGCGAGGGGGTCGGGCTCCGGAGGTTGAGTCAGATGGGGAATGAGGTTTTTTTGGAGATACCGGCGAAAGTCGACGGCGCGTTGAAACACGCGGCCGGTGTTCCGCATCGGCATCAGTCCGTTGGAGTCGACGGCTTCGAGACGCAAAGAAAGCTTCTTCCCGGCCGCTTCCAGCATCCGTGGCAGGAAGAATGATGGGAAATCGTCCGTGACCACGACCGCGGCCTTTTGCGCCCAGTCCCGCAACATCTCTTTCGCATCGCCGTCCGCCGGCTCGAGATAGGAATGGTAGGCGATGCCGTGGCGCTCACAGTCGGAGGCGTTATCGGCCATGCCGTCCACGACGAATCGATGGAGGCGGTCAGACGCCCATTGGTAGCCGGCTCGAAGAGCCTCGAGTACGACGAGCGGCTTTTGCAGCTCGACCGCATACTGCACCGCACGCTCCAGCGCGAAGTTGGAGTGCACCCGCCGAAACGAGGTCATCCAGTACAGGACGAAATCGCCATCGGGACGGACCGGCCCTTCATTCAAGAGCCGGATGCGATGTTGGGGTACGGACATGGGGGGTGGGCGTACGGCCGGATGGACCGTTGGGTCCAAGAAAACCGGTCAGGCATGAAGCTTGTGCTGAAGGCGAACCGGGCGCTTGCGCTTCGGCTGCGCGCGCGGCCGATGAGAACGAACCATCCCAACCTCTCGGAAACGAAGCTCGGACCGACGGATCGGCTCGCCCAGGATCTCCTTCAGACACAAGCGCGGAATGTTGACACCGCTCGCTACCGTCAACGTGATGGCGGGGGACACGCGAAGTCGAACGGAGTGAAGGGTGGGTAGCCCTTTGCCGTTACGACGAAATTCCATCGTTCCGCCGTAGGTCATCTCCAAAGCCTCGGCCACCTTCCGGCCCGCCGCCTGCATCAGCTCGTCGTGCCAAGTGCGCGCCACCGTCCGGTCGTTTCCGCCATCCCTCACTTCGGTCCGCGGCACCGCAGCCAAGACCTCTCCCGACAGGCTCACCATGACGTCCACGTAGACCGGGTCGCCCAGCAGAATCTCCTCCACCATGAGGTCCGGATTGCGCGGTATGCTTTCCAGACTTTCGGCGCTCGGCACCACGGTCCCCCCGTGGACGCGGCCGCCCCGGCGGGGCTTCAAGACCAGCGGGAACTCCCATCCGGTCACATCGAAGGTGTCGTCGTAGAGAGCGAACCGCGGCGTCGGCACGACCTGCTGCACGCGGTCCAGCATGGCTGCCCGGTCGCTCACCAGCTCGCGCGAAGTCGGGGAAGGGGCCATGACCCGGATACCACGGCCCTCCAGCGTCTCGGTGTGGTCGGTCAATGCGTCGAGGTGGTCATCCGTGGCCGGAACGATCACGCTGATCTGCTTCTTCGAACAGAACGACAACAGCGACTTCAGGTAGCTGGGGTCATTGGTCGGGGGCAGCACGTGTCGCGCTCTCTTTCCCAAGAGCTCCATGCCCGGGCCCTCTTTCGTTCGGTCCGCCGCAAACAGGTCGACGGTGCCATCGGCGATGGTTCGCAGCATGATGATGCCGTCTGGTGAATTCGCCCCACAGACTAAAACTTTGATCCTCATATTCGCTCCGTTCCGGGGCCGGCAGCTCCGACCTCGCTGCTACCATCCGTCCATATTTTGTTCAGGTCAACAGGGTAACAGCGGGAAATTTTTCCCCGTTGAATCCCCATGAGTTGCGCCTGCAATCGAGGGTTTCCGGATGGATAGCCTTGTTCGTTCCCTGGACAATCCCCCCAGCTCGATTTTCGGCTCTGAGTCAAAACGCCTCGGTCCGGGAGTTTTTTCCCAATGTTTTCATCCCGGACTGCCCCCGGTGTAGAACCCAAAAGGTCCGATTTTTCTTCCCAAGCGCCGAATGACTTCTGAACCCCCAGCGATTCCAGACCTTTCGCCGACGACCCCTCACGCCTCGAATTGACCGATTCCGCTCCGCCGATTAGAGGCCCGTCCCCACAAGCGGCAGATGATTCGAGCAGAGCACATCACGAAGTTTTACGGAGCCCGGGAGGCCGTGCGAGACCTCACATTCGAGATCGAGTCTCGGGAGATCGTGGGGTTTTTGGGTCTCAACGGAGCCGGCAAGAGCACCACCTTGCGGATCTTGGCCGGCCTTCTGGCGCCTTCACACGGCTCCGTCGTGGTGGACGGGGAGGACCTTCTCGGGCCGAACGGGGTTCGGGTTCGGCGAAGGATAGGTTTCTTACCGGAGCGGCCTCCGGTGTACGAAGACATGACGGTCCGAGCGTTCATCGAGTTTGCCGGCCGATTGCGGGAGCTCCCGGCTTCCAAGACCTCCGTTCGGGTATCCGAAGTCATCGAACGGACCGGACTCGAGCCATATGCCAACGAGCCGATCCTCAACCTCTCTCACGGCTACCGTCAGCGGGTGGGCATCGCCCAAGCCATCGTCCACGACCCCGACCTCGTCATCCTCGATGAACCCACCAGCGGCCTGGACCCAATCCAGATGACCCAAATGCGCTCCCTGGTCACCGACCTTCGCGAGCGACACACGGTTCTGTTGTCCAGTCACAATCTGCACGAGATCACTCAGACCTGCGACCGATTGATGATCATCCGTGATGGAGCATTGGTGGCGTCTGGTTCCGAGCGTGAGCTCGTGGACCGCCTCGGTGCGGCTTCGACCTTTCGGCTCCACCTGGTCGGTGAGGCGCAGTCAGCGCTCGAGACCGCCGTTGAGCGAGGACTCATCACCGCATTCGAGACAGCCGGCCCTGCCTTCGACGCGGTCATGGCCGGTCCGGTGGAAGAGCTGGTCCGCCACCTGGTTGAAGCAGGTGTGGGCGTCCGCCGCGTGCAACCCAAAGCCGCCGAACTCGAAGCGCTGTTTTCGGCCATCACTCAGGAGAAGGCGGCATGAGTGCCATCTGGTTGATCGTCCGACGCGAGGTTCGGCAGTACGCCACGACGTGGTCGGGCTATGTGATTGCGGCTTCGCTGCTGCTCCTCACCGGCCTGCTCTACAACGTTCGTGCAGTGGGTCCGAACCCCTCCTATTCGCGTGAAGTGCTCTACTTGGCCTTCGAATACATGAGCGGGACCGCGCTGGTAGCTGGAATCCTCTTCGCCATGCGGCTCATTGCCGAGGAGCGCCAAACCCAAAGCCTGCCTCTCCTCTTGAGCAGTCCGATCACCGACGCTCAGCTGGTCCTGGGAAAGTTCTTGGCGGGATTCGTGCCTGTCCTCATCTACGTGGTCGCGTCGTCCTACGTGGCGCTTCTGGTCTTTGTCCGCGGAAACGTATCGATCGGTCATATTCTTTCTGGCCTCCTCGGCTGCATGCTAATCGGTGCAGCCGGTGTTGCGATCGGCTTGTTCGGCTCCACGCTCTTCCGAAGCCAGTTGGTCGCCGCCATCGTGTCCGGCGTGATCGCCGTGGTCTTGATCATCACGTGGACGGCAGCGCGGATCGTGGACGGGCCCCTGGGGGAAGCGGTGGCATCACTCACCCTCCACATGAGACATCAGCGGCCGTTCCAGGAAGGCACCATCTCGCTGGCTAACGTCGTCTACTACCTGTCCATCATCACCTTCTTTCTCGTGCTCTCCCGAAACGTCATGGAGGCCAAAAGGTGGCGTCCCTGAAGCGACTGCACGCGCTATGGCCCACGCTGGTCGCCGTCGCGGGCCTTCTTTGCGTCTTCATCGGCGAGCGCGGTTTCTCGGGGTCGAGCCCAGCTCGACTGGCGTTGTCGGCCGGCGGGGTAATCGCGGTCATCGTCGCAGCCTCGGCCAGGACCTTCGAACGACCGCCGGCTCGCGGGCCGAGTTTGAAGCTTCGTCTGGCCAGTGCCCACTGGGGGGTCGTCGCCAGCCTGGCCTTTTACGCACTGACACTGCGAGCCCAGCCGGAGGATCAGACACTGAATCTGATCGGGTGGGGCGGATGCCTCATCCTCGCGTGCGCTTGCCTTGTGCCTGTTCTGCTCCTCGAAGCCGCGGTGGCCCCCGTCGCCTTCAATCCGAGCTACGAATGGGCTCGGGTTCAGCAAGCCTGGAAACGTGGTGTGGGCTTTGGACTGCTCATACCGCTTCTGGTTTCGGTCAACTTCTTGGCCGAGCAACACGACGTCCAAGGAGCGCTGGCGCTGGGTGCAGAAAGCCGGCCCAGCGCGCAAACACTCGAGGTAGTCTCCACGCTGACGGTACCGGTCGACATCGGCCTCTTTTTCAACCGGGCGAGCGACGTCGGCGATCGGGTCGCTCGATACCTGGAGCCCCTCGAAGCCCTGAATTCACACCTCACTGTGCGGCGACTCGACCACGCCGTACACCGGGAAGAGGCCAAGGCTAACAAGATCAGCAATAACGGCTGGGTCACGCTCTCTCGCGGCGACGTTCGGCAGAGCATCCACCTCACCGAGGATGACCGTCGAGCGCGCCGCCGCATGCGAAGCTTCGACCGAGACTTCCTTCAGAAACTGATCAAGGTGATGACCGACCAGCGGAACGCGTACTTCACAGTGGGACACGGTGAACGCCCCTTCGATGCGGAATCGGATCCGGAAGGTCAGCCCGGGGTGAAGTGGCTTGCGAAGGCACTCGAAAAGCTTCAGTACGTCACCAAACCCCTCGGCCTCGGACAAGGCATCCAAGACGGCGCTCCACCCGATGCCGAGATCGTGTTCATCATGGGTCCCCAGCGTCCATTCCTCGAGTCAGAGCAAGATGCCCTGCTCGATTCGCTCCGACGGGGTGCTCGGTTGTTCGTCGCGCTGGAACCTGGAAGTGAGAACCCGCTTCCCAGGCTCCTCGAGGCCGTAGGGCTCCGCTTCAAACCGGTAACCCTCGCGAACAACCAGCGATACGCTGCGTTGAGCCGCACCGTGGCCGACCGGATCGCTCTCGCCACCATCGAGTACGCACCGAGCGCCATCACCAAAGGAGTTCGTGCACAGCGAGGTCTTCCGACCGTCTATCTGGGCGCCGGATCCTTGACGACATTGGAACGGGGCGAGCCCGGCTTCAAGACCACCGTGGCGGCGACGACTCTCGAAGGGACCTACGAAGACTCGAACGCCAACTATCGCCGCGATCCCGACGAAGCCGAAGCGTCGGCTCGAGCGCTGGTGGCCACCGTAACCACCACCGGCACCACGACGGCTGAAGGGCGTATGGTGGTTATGGCCGACGTCGATGCAGTGGCCGATACGTTGGTCCAGGTCCAAGGAAACCTGCTTCTTCTCAGGGATGCGCTCATCTGGCTTCAGCGCTCCGACGACCCCGTCGTCGCGGTCGACGCCGACCCGGATGTGAAGATCGTCCACCGTCGCGAGGAAGACATCCTGGTCTTCTATGGGAGCACATTCGGTATTCCGCTCCTCACGCTGGCCTTGGGTTGGTTCGTCCACCGGAGGCGTAGATGACCGAGAATCGGCTGCTGCTGGTCCTTCTCACCGTCGCGATCGCGGCGTCCGCCTGGACGTTGACGCGGGACGAGACGCAGCCCCTCCAGACGGTGACGCTGTCCGATCGAACTCTGGCCGGGGTCGACCGGATCGTCTATGAGAGTTCGACGTCGACGGTGACGTTCCTTCGGAAGCTCGATGACTTCGGTGCGTATTGGTGGGTGGAGACCGAAGGAAAGACGCCGCGGAACTTCGTCGCGAGCTCCGATGGAGAAGCGTTGATCGAGCGCCTTCTTCCGTTTCAGGCGGCAAGAAGTCTTGGCGCTGAGCTCAACGACCGACTCGACGAGATCGAGCTGGATCCCCCCGCTGCCCGTCTCGTGCTGGAGGGAGACTCGGGCGGAGAGGCTTTCATGGTGGGCAGCCAGACCCAGAACAACAGAGGGAATCGCTACGTGATGCGAAAAGGAGGAAGTGAGGTCTTTTTGGTGGACCATGCCCTTCTCCGAGACCTGGCTTCGCCGTACCGTTTCCGACTCCGAACATTCCGGACCGCGGAGCGAGAATCGGTCGCCCGCGCGTCGGTCGTGATGGGAGACGTCGAGTTCGAAGCCATTCAACAAAACCGTCAACGCCCCGTCGACGCGTTCTGGGCCTCCAGTCGAGATCCTGGAACCCGCGCGGATGCCGTTCACGAAATGCTGGAATTCGTAGAGCGCCTCGGCCCGTCCGCGCCCCTAACGCCTCCGCCAAGCCCAGCCGATGGGCCTTCCCTGCTCACGGTGGAGTGGCTCGCCGACGACGATGACGGCCTCGGTCGACTGGAGATACGCTCCGAGAGCGACGGCGACGTCATCGCTCGTTCCTCGGACACCCGAACATGGGTGTCAGTGTCTCCGTCCAGCGGGACCGAGTTGAAGCGTCTGATCGAAGATGCCAAGGCCTCGGTCCGATGACGTAGGCGGTCCGGCTGGTCCACGACGGGTTACGGCTCTTCGAAGTCGACATTCACCAGGGCCACGGCTTCGGCAAAATTCTCGTCGACCAAAAGGACCGCAAACGCCTCCGGGGTGAGATCGACCCCACGCGACCGCGCTCCTCGTCGGGCGTCCTCCCACGCACGCTGGATCGCGGCATGACAGCCCTGGGCGAGGCCGAACGCGTCGCAGGTCGCATGTCTCCAATCATCGTGGCCAAAGCTCAACCGCGCCGCCCAAGCCTCGGCCCGAATGGCCCGGGAAGGCGGGAGATGGCCGATGCAGTCCAGTACGAAGCTTTCGAGGAGAAGCTGCGCGGGGCGGCTCATCCGCCCCTCACGACATCCACGAGGGACCAGGCTCCTCGATGGTCGACGTCCGCCCACGGACCTTCGCCCTCGATGAGCGCGGCCGATGCGGTCTTCAATGCGATGGTCTGGCCGGTGAGATACTGGACCGCGTCTTCCCAACCCGGATTGTGGCCGACCAGCATGAGCGTGGACACCGACTTCGGCTGCCGCGACATGGTCGAAGCGACTTCGTCGGGACCGGCCAGGTAAAGCTCCGGACACACGTGCAGGTCGGGCACGCTGCCCAGGGTGCGCGCCATCCCGGACCATGTTTCTCGAGCCCGCCGGGCGTCGCTGCACACGACGCGCTCCGGGATCCATCCCAGGTCGCGGAGGCGCTCCCCGAGCAGCGGCGCTTCCCTTCGCCCCCGCGGATTGAGGGGGCGCTCGTGATCGGTCACGGCATCGGAATCCCAGGCGCTCTTCGCGTGGCGGAGAAGGATGAGTCGATTCATGAAACCTCCTCGCGATCGGCCACGCTCTCCGGCTCAGCTGCTCTCAGGAACATAGCCCTCGGGTCGATTCACCGGTGCTCCGCCAAACAGAAACTGCTCGCACTGCTCCATCAAGACCTGGACCGAGTTCGGGTCCGACGCATTGATCCGGTACTCGTTGATGATCATCTTGGAATGCTCGACCCAGTCGTCCCACGCCGCCGCACTGATCTGGTCGAAGATCCGCTGTCCGAGCTCACCGGGGTATGGTCGTCGTTTGATGCCCGGAAGCTCGCGACCGTACTTGAAGCAGTGGACGGTGCGCGTGCTGCTGGCGAAGCGGTTCAGACCGTCGGGGCTCGCGGGCGGCGACGGTGTTTCCGGTGAGGCCGACTCCTCCTCGTCGTCCGTTTCCTCCGCATTCATCCGGAGCGCGACGGCCTTGTAGGACCGCCGGTCAGGCTCCCCCGATTCGACGGGAAGTTGGGCACCCTTCCATCCCGGGTGGATGACCTGACCTTGCTCATCGACCTCTCCGCCGAATCCGCCTTCCATGTCGACGACGCGGGTGTAGCCGAGGCTCTCGAGCTCCGCCGCAGCCCGAACGCCGCGCCCTCCCATTTGGCAGTGGGTCACGATGGGCTGGGCTCGGTCCGGAAACAGGAACTCGATCACCCGCACGAAGTCTTGATTGGGAATCATGCCGTTGGGCGTCTTGTGCAGAAAAGGGACGTTGGTGGCCCCAGCCGCGTGCTCTTCGGCATACTCGGGCATCGAACGGACATCCACGAGGGCGTATCCCTCTTCATCGGCGAGACGCTTCGCTTCCCACGCGCTCACCCGCTTGATGGTCATGCCGCTATCCAATCAGGCGACCCTGATGCCGTCCAGCGCTTCCAGAAATGCCTTGGCCGAAGTGAATCGGTCCTCTGGTTCCTTGGCCAGCGCCTTCATGGTGACCGCGCGAAGATGGTCCCGAATGGCGGGACTATCAGCTTCGAACTCCATCGTCGGGGGCGCCTGGGTGAGCACCTTCGCCAACAGTTGGACAGTGGACTCACCGTCGAAGGGTACATGCCCGGTGAGAAGCTGGTACAGGATTACCCCTATCGTATAGAGGTCCGTTCTGTGGTCCACGGACTCCCCTGCCGCCTGCTCGGGACTCATGTATCGAGGCGTTCCAAAAACGGTCCCGGCTTGGGTGATGGACTGATGGTCCGTGCCGCCGAGCTTCGCGATCCCAAAGTCCAAGATCTTCACCTGGAGCCGCCGACCTTGCACCAACATGATGTTTTCGGGCTTCAGGTCTCGATGCACGATCTCGAAGCTGTGTGCATGGGCCAGTCCACTCAAAATCTGACGTACCACCCCCGTCGCCTGGGCCACCGGGACCGGTCCGTGCTCGGCGATGAATCCCGCCAATGATTCTCCTTCGATGAGGTCCATCACCAAGTACAGGAGGCCATCTTCGGTGCGGCCGAAGTCGGTGACTCGGACGATGTTGGGGTCATCGAGCCGACACACGGAACGAGCCTCGCGTTGAAATCGTTCCACCACGTTGGGGAGCAAGCACAGCTCGGGTCTGAGCAACTTCAACGCCACCCGTTTGAGGAGAAGCATGTGCTCGGCCCTGTAGACGATGGACATGCCGCCGCGCCCGAGTTCTTCGATGACGCGATACCGATCCTGGATCACGTCTCCTGCCCGCAGGGAGGTCCTATCTTCGTCCGGAGGGTCCAGGGCCACCGGCGGGGACGACGACGCCTCCCAAGGCGATCGCTCGCCCGAAGGCTGGGAGGAAGGGCCTTCGCTCCACGGGTCCGGCGGAGGCCGGCTCGGTCCCGGGGAAGGCGGATGTTGAGGCCATCGAGCACCTTCCGCCGCACCCCGATCGAAGTCGCCGGGGCTCTGAGACGGAGGCGACACGGATGGGGCACTGGGCTCGGCTCCGATGTCCGCGGTCAGTCGACGCAGCACCGCCGGCGGCGCTGTTTCGGGCGGGGGCTCCGGCGCCGGCCTCGGCATCATGTCATCGGAACCCGAGGTTGAAAGACCTCGGGGCTCCAGCGAGGGCGAGAGGTCGGCCGACAGATCTTCGAAGGGGTCGTCGGAATAGCGATGGTGTTCCACCACCAAGTCATCGTTCGTCGAGGACTCGGGAGGACGGTTTGGGGGCGCGGCGGATCGCGGCGGCCGTGAAGTCAGGATCGCGTTGACGACCGAGTCCACGTCGAAGGCGCTGCGTTCGTCCTCGAGACCGCCGAGGTCCACGCGCCCCGGTTCGCGCCCCAGAGATTCGGAAGGTGCTGGGATCGACCCGTATCCGTTTCTCGACGTCGGCTCGGAAACGGCGGCGTCGATGTCCCCGCTCTCGAGCGCCAGAGCCAGATCATCGATGTCGTAAGACTGAGGTCCGGACTCCAAATCCCCCGAGAAAACCTGGGCCGCCATCTCCGGAAGTCCTTCCCCTGCCCGATTCGAGGAGGGCCGCAGGCGCGGCGCCGGCC
This sequence comes from Myxococcota bacterium, assembly GCA_050331295.1. Taxonomy (GTDB): domain Bacteria; phylum Myxococcota; class Kuafuiibacteriia; order Kuafuiibacteriales; family Kuafuiibacteriaceae; genus Kuafuiihalomonas. Next base: position 753,656 of record JBHJGZ010000006.1, read on the forward strand.
CAGAGGCCCGACCGCGGTGACCCCGAGATTCCCCTCGTGCAGATCGGGCGCTCTCGGGACCGAGGGGACCCGGGACGTCCCGCGAGCGAGACGGACCTTGCGAGGGCCTGCACGACGGCCCATGGGATTGCGAGTACGGCACCGAGCGGACCGGCACCCTGCGAGCCACGTCGACGCTGGACGTCTGTGGATCGAGTTCCGAAAACAGAATACGGACGTGTTCAGCCCATTCAGCCGCCAGAGCGGCCGAAGAGCGGGTCATGTGACGCTGAAACGTCTTCACCACCGAGGTCCATTCGGTCGGTCGGTCTTCGGGTCGCTTCGCCATCATGGATCGAAGCATCGCATCCAGCTCCGGTGCCACGTGCGGCAGCGGTTCCGGAGGTTCATACAACACCGCCGCTTTGACATCGGCCACCGTGTCTCGGTCGAAGGGCAGGGACGGCGAGAACGCTTCGTACAAGACGACGCCCAGCCCATAGACATCGGTTGCGGTGCTGGCCGGTTCCCGCAAGAACAATTCTGGGGCCCGAAACGGGAGGCGGGGCCGGGTAGGCGGCAGACAGCTGCGAGAGCGACCCAAGCCGATACCCGCAACCTGCACTTCGCCCGTCTGGCTGATGAACCAAGACTGAGGCGCCATCTGGGCCACCAGCATGCCGGGGCCTTCCCCGTCCGCCCAGGGGCGTTGATGCGCCGTCTGCAAGAGGGTGGCGACCTGGACGCCCAGGTATAGGATCGCGTCCGTCGAGAACGTCCGACCGGCGCCCCGGGCTCGGTCCCGAACGCTCAGCCAGGTGGGCCCCGATGCGCATTCGCTGGCGATGTAAAGGTGGCCCTCCTCATCCCCCACCTTGAGGGTCGCCAAGGCCTGGGGATGCCGAAACCGCACCGCCGAGGTCGCCTCGGACATGAGGGTGGCGGTGAAGAAGGCGTTGCGACGAAAGCGCTCCTGCACAACCTTCACGATACAGGGCTCGCTGTCGGGTTCTTCATCCGAGCGCCGCGCTCGAAAGATGCGACCGATGCCGCCTTCGGGGAGCTCCTCGAGGAGCACGTATGGGCCGGCGCGATCCATCGCGTCCGCTCCACAGTTGCACGGTTTTGACTCAATTCGTAGCTTGGGCCGTCCCTTGGTCCCGAACTGGCGCAACGAGGGGCCGACGCCTCATCCTCTCGACATCGTTCGATCCCCGCGCTTCCATTGAATCCCCTGAAAGGTCGAGACCACGCGTCCGTCGACTTCGGCCCTGACGCGGTGCGGCCGGAGGGTCACCGACGGTCGGGTCCGAACGCCCGGAAGGACGGTCCATGCACCGACTGTGACGCCTTCCCGGCCAGCCCGTACCGGCAAGCGGGGCCGAGCCCCGCCAATCGGGCCCCTCGAATCGGGCAACGTCGGTTCGGTCCCGGGTCCGTCGTTCTCAAACCGGAGTCACGGTCCGCTTCTTCTCAACTGAACGTCGGCCGTGATGCTCGGCGAAGGCGAGCCTGCGGGCGAGTTCGGTCCGGAGTTCATCACCGGGCACCACCGCGTCGACGATGTTCTCGTTGGCGAGTTTCAAGATGTCGATGTCTTCCCGATAACGGGACCTGAGGGACTCCACGTAGGCTTCTCGTTCGGCGTCGGGCTTCTCGGCGATCTTGTTCGCGTACACGGCGTTCACCGCTGCCTGGGGCCCCATTACGGCGATACTGGCGCTCGGTAACGCCAGGGTGGCGTCGGGTTGAAAACCGGGTCCGCACATGGCGTACAGACCCGCCCCGTATGCTTTTCGAACGACAACGCACACCTTGGGCACGGTCGCCTGACTGATGGCGTTGATCATCTTGGCGCCGTGACGAATGATGCCCTGTTTCTCCACCTTCGAGCCAATCATGAATCCGGGCACATCCGCCAGGAAGACCAACGGGATATTGAATGCGTCGCAGAGCCAGACGAACCGAGCCGCTTTGTCGGCGCTGTCGACGAAGAGAACGCCTCCAAGATGCTTCGGCTGGTTGGCAACGACGCCCACCACGCGGCCTTGGATGCGTGCGAGACCAGTGATGAGTTCTTTTGCGAAGCGCTTCTTGAGTTCGAAGAAGGAGTCCCCATCCACCACAGCATCGATCACCGACCGCATGTCGAAGGGCTTGTTCTCAGAGGGCGGCACGACTTCGGAGATGCGCGCATCCGACTTGGGTGGCACCGCAGCGACGCTTGGGGATGCTCCCTTCCACCACGAGGGCATGTAGCTGAGGTACCGTCGCGCGGACTCGAGCACCTCCTCTTCATCCTTGGCCAGTAGGTCTCCACATCCCGATTGTTCACAGTGCATCTTCGCTCCCCCCATCTCCTCGAGGGACACGTCTTCTCCGATCACCATCTTGGCCATGCGCGGCGAACCGAGGTACATCGATGCATTTCCCCGAACCATGAACGTTTGGTCGCAGAAGGCGGGGATGTAAGCGCCGCCGGCCGCCGAAGGCCCAAAGAGCAAACAGAGTTGCGGAACATATCCAGACAACTCGTTCTGCATGTGAAAAATGCGCCCGGCGTGGCGACGCCCTGGAAACATCTCGAGCTGGTCGGTGATTCGTGCTCCCGCCGAATCCACCAGGTAGAGGAGCGGGATTCGGAGATTCAGGGCTTGCTCTTGGATCCGGATGATCTTCTCGACGGTCCGGCTGCCCCAAGAACCTGCCTTCACGGTGGAATCGTTGGCCATCACCGCGACCGGCCGACCGTGCATCTTGCCGATACCCGTCACGACCCCATCCGCCGGAAGCTCTTCGGCCAGGACATTGGCCAGTGCTCCGTCTTCAACCCAATCCGGCTCGTCGGCGTCCAGCACCCGCTCGATCCGTTCTCTGCAATGAAGCTTGCCGGCGGCTAGATTCTTTTCGTGATATTTGGGGGCTCCACCGGAACGGACGCGGGTCAGCGTTTCGCGGAGCTTGGATTCGGACACGGTCACGCATGGGCTTTTAGAACCGACCCCGAGAATCTCCAACCGCTTCGTGCTAGCGAAGAGGCGTGGATCCGGGTCCCGGAACGAACGGACCGTACCCGTCGGGTCGACTCCGCGATGCCCTACATCGAGGTCCCTCGGAAGAAGATTGGCGCACCATCTGTGAATCGCTGACGCAACTGAACGATGGCTCGCTGCGGTCCGTGCTGCCGTTCTTCCGGCGAACGGTGTCGCGGTGGCCGGACGCGTTACGCCGGGCCCCTCCCCGCTGGTGGGAGGAACAACCGCCCGGTTTCGACGTCGTTCGGGCCCTTTCCATCGAAACACCGGCTCTGGCCCGACGGTCGTGGGACCGTCCGGCCCTCCGCCAGCTCCGTCATCTCCGTCTGAGATTGGACGCCCTCGGTCCGGGCGCAGAGACGTTCTTCCGAACCTCTCGCCTCGTTCAGCTCCAACGCCTCGATCTCGTCGGTCCGGCGCCCCTCGGCTTCGATTTTCGCCGCCTTTCGGAGTCGTGCTGGCTTCCGGGACTCACCCGCTTGCGGTGGTCCGACATCGAAGTCGGCCCGGATCTCCACGGCTGGTCGTCCACGCTTCGGAGACTCGAGGCACTCGAAATGGATGATGTGCGCTTCTCCGACGGGGCGGTCCGGCGGTTGGCCTCGGTCCTCAAAGCCGACGCTCCGAGCGTCCTTCACCTTCGTCGACCACAGTGGGACGGCGAATCCAGTCCGATGCTGTTGGCATCCGACGTGTTCCGGAGGGTGGTGGAGCTGAGCCTGGTCGGGTGCGGGCTCGAGGACCGAAGCGCCCGAGGCCTCGCGTTCGCCCTGGAGACCGACGCCCTCCTTCAGCTGGACCTTGGGGATAATCCCCTCTCGGATACCTCTTGGCGCCGGCTGACGGACCGACTTCGCTTTCCCGTCGCCACCCACCTCGGCCTGGCTGGTTGCCACCGGCTCGAGACTGCGCCCGGTCTCAGCCACTCATCCTTTCCTGTCCTCCGGTCTCTGGACCTGACCGATGTGCCCACCGGCGGAACGGCGGGCTGGGCGAGAGACCCCGCACTCCTCGCCAACCTCGAATCCCTCGCGGTGGCCGGCGCACCCGGCCTGGCGTCTTGGTTTCAGGGCCTCTCCGATGGCCGTCTGGCTCGGCTCGAACGACTTCGGGCCTGCCCGCAGAGTCTCGATGGTCTGGGATTGGCCCGCCTGGCCGGCGCCGCGCCTCGGCTGCGCGAAGTCGAAGTGCCGGGATGCCGTGCGACCCTGGGTGGATGGATCGCACTGCTTCATCGTCGGCCGGCGCGGGTGCTGGATGTCTCGGGTTCCGAGGATGCCGACGATTTGATGGATTTTCTCGCCCGGTGGCCGGAGCGGGGAGCCCTGCGTGTCCTCCGTGTGCGTCGTCTCGGCGCCAGCGCTTTGTCAGAGCGGGGGTTTGCCGCGCTGGCGGACCTCGCCGAAGGTCTGACCGAGCTAGATCTCGGCGGTCAGCCCTTCGATTGCGCCGCCGACGCCCTTCGGAGGGGCCATTGGCATCCCCATCGGCTTCGACTTTCCGGGTGTCGCTTCGGCCCGAGGCTACGACGCGCCATGATCGAGTCCGGCATCCTGCAGGGTGTTCGCGAGCTCTGGCTGGATGGCTGCGGGCTCGGGCGAGACGAGGTGGCTTCGCTGGCCGCCCACGCACCCTGGCTGGAAACGCTGTTTGTCGACCTCGACGCTGCGCGGTCCTGGCAGGACGAACTGCAAGATCAGTTTCCCACGGTGCGCCTTCTTCCGGTCGACGGGGGCCGCGGGCGCTAACACAGGTCGGTTCAGATTGCACCTCCGGTCCCCACCCACTCCGCGAGACCCTTCAAGGCCGATTTTCGCAGGAGCTCCGCCGGATCGTGAAGATATGGGCCTTGCAAAGCATCGTCAGACTGATAGATCGCTCAGCGCCCATGGGTAAGTATCTGAAGATCACTCCACCCAAGCGCGGCTCGAAGATCACCGTCGCGAAGAATGGACAGCTGCAGGTCCCCGATGATCCCATCATCCCTTTCATCCAGGGGGAGGGCATCGCACCAGAGCTCTGGCAGCCGGTTCAAGAGGTCCTCGAACTGGCCGTCGAACGCTGCTACGCCAATGCCAAGCGTCTCGAATGGCTGGAAGTGTTTGCGGGCGAGAAGGGCAACGAGATCTACGGAGCCGGCAACTGGCTCCCCGAGGATACCGTCCGCGCCATCCAAGAATACAAAGTCTGTATCAAGGGCCCTTTGGCGACTCCGGTCGGGGTCACCGAGGCCACAGACGAGGTCTTGAGGGAGAAGCTGGACCTCTTTGCCGACCTCCAACCGGTACGCGCTCTGCACGCCCATCTGTCTCCCCTGCGCGACCCGTCGGCCATCGACCTTCTCATCTTCAGAGAACACACCGAGGACGTCTACTGTGACCTCGAATGGAAAAAGGGCTCTCCTGAAGCGAAGCAGTTGATCAATCTTCTCAACCAGGACCTGGCCAAGAAGCTGGACAAGGTGGTCCGACCCGACTCCGGCATCGGCATCAAGGCGATCAGCGCCACCGCCACGAAGCGACTGATCCGGTTGGCCCTCGACTATGCGGTCCGACACAAGAGACGGGCTATCCACTTCGTGCACGCGGGCAACGCAATGCGCCACACCGAGGGCTTCTTCCGCGATTGGGGTTACGAAATCGCGCGCAAGGAATTCGGGGAATACACGGTCACCGAGCAACAGGTTCTCGAGGACCACGATGGGGAAGCGCCTCGCGGGCGCCTCGTGGTCGGCGACCGAAGCGCAACCCAAGTGTTCCACGAAATGCTCGCAGCCCCCGAAACCTTCGACATCCTCGCCACGACCAATCTCAACGGGGCTTTCCTGCAAAGTCTGGCGTTGGCCGCGACCGGAGGTCACGGCATGGCACCCCATGGTTATGTCGGAGCAAAGGCCGCGATCTTTCAGTCCACCCACCAGGATCGGGCACGCCACCCGGAACCTGGAACCGAAAACCCCGCTTCGGTGCTTCTCGCCGGTGTGATGTTGTTCGATCACCTTGGCTGGAAGGATTCGGCGGAGTTGGTGACCCACGCACTGATCAAGACCATGGAAGCAGACCGGGTCACGCCTGACCTGGTAGATGGTCGCGAGGACGTGGAAGCCGTCAGCACCGCGGAGTTCTGCGAGGAAGTGGTGGAGAACTTCGAGGAGGTCCGAAAATCTCGGGTCCGCCTCGCTCTCAAGCGTGCCGCAGTCGCCCGCTGAGAGGAATTCGATGAGTCCGAAAGGGCTCAAGGAGAACATGATGGCACGTCCCAAGATCGGTCTCGTCGGCGCCGGCCAAATCGGCGGTAATCTCGCATTGCTCGCAGCTCAGAAGGAGCTGGGAGACATCGTTCTTTTCGACATCCCGAAAGCGGAAGGCCTTGCGAAGGGCAAGGCGCTCGACATGCAGCAGATGTCCACGATCGAGCGATTCGACAGCATCCTTGCCGGTTCGTCGAACTACGACGATCTGAGCGGAGCAGATGTCGTGGTCATTACGGCTGGTCTTCCGCGGAAGCCGGGCATGAGTCGCGAAGACCTGCTGAAGACGAATCTGGGAATCATGACGGACGTGGCCAACAATCTGAAACGGGTCTGTCCGGATGCGTTGATGATCAACATCGCCAATCCCCTGGATGCCATGGTCTACGCGCTGAAACAGATCACCGGCGGGTCCCCCCAAAAGATCGTCGGGATGTCGGGCATCCTGGATACCGCGCGTTTCAAGTCATTCATCGCCACCGAACTCGGCGTCTCGATGAAAGACGTCACCTCCTTTGTCTTGGGCGGACACGGAGACGACATGGTTCCCATCACGCGTCTCACCACCGTGGGCGGCGTGCCGGTGACGGAGCTCATCGCGCCCGATCGCTTGACCGAGATCGTCAACCGAACCCGAAAGGGAGGCGCCGAGCTGGTCGCGTTGTACCAAACCGGTTCCGCCTACTTCGCGCCTGCCTCGGCCGCGATCGAGATGGCGGAAGCCTATCTCAAGGGCCAAAACCGAGTGCTCCCGGTCGCAGCTTGGTGCACTGGACAGTTCGGGATTCAGGACATGTATTTCGGCGTGCCGGTGGTCATGGGGGCGAACGGCATCGAACGCATTCTGGAGTTCGAGCTGACGCCCGAAGAGCAGGACATGATCCGCAAGAGCGCCGAAAGCGTGAGAAAGACCGTCACCGACACCGGTCTGTAAACCGGCCAATCCTCCAGTTTGTCGAAGCGGGTGATGCAGGGGGGCCAGCGACCCCAGCCCGGCTCTATCCTTTTCATCCGGGTCAGGTTTCAATCGATGGATGCGTCGGACCCACGATAGAGTCGTTTCGGCTCTAGAAGACGCATTTCGCGTATCCATCCGGGACATCCGGCTGGCCACCACCATGATGGGATACCAGCTGCTGGTGGTGTCGACCTTCATCACCGGACGTACCGTGCGGGACACCCTCTTCCTTCGTCGCGCCGACGTCACGGACTTGCCCGCCATGTACATCGCCAGTGCCACCACCGTCGCTCTGACCGGGTTCCTCTACAGCCGTGTAGCGGACCGCTACCGGCGAGACCGAAGCAGCATGGCCATGCTGCTCTTGGCCGCAGCTCTGATGTCCGGCATCTGGTGCTGGATTCGGTACGCGCCGGAAGTCACCTGGACCTATCCGCTGCTCTACGTTCTGGTCGAGGTCTTGGGAAGCGTCTGCATCATTCAATTTTGGACGACGGCCAACGACATCTTCACCTCCCAACAGTCGAAACGATTGTTCGGCTTCATCGGCGCCGGCGGCGTCATCGCCAACATCTTTTGCGGCGTCAGCGTCGGAGGTTTGAGCTGGGTCCTCGGTCCCGTCAATCTGTTGCTGTTGAATGCGGCCCTCTTCGTCATTGCGGCTGTGCTGGTGAGACAGGTCGGCGCGATCGCAAAGACGGCTCTCGAGGACGCGGTGATCCGACCTCGGCGCGGAATGCCCAGCTCACGAAGAAGTCTGGGTCATAGACCACTTCTGCGAGCGATCGGTGTCTCCGTAGCGGTGACATTCCTGGTCGTCACCCTGGTGGATTTTCAGTTCAAGATCGCGGCCCGTGAAGCGTTCCCTCGGGAGGCAGCTCTGGCATCGTTCTTCGGCTACTTCTACGGAATCACGGGAGTGGTGGCCGGTTTGGTGCAGGTCTTCTTGACCAGTCGGATCCTGACCCAAGCCGGCGTCCTGGCTGGCCTCGCCGTTCTTCCAGGCGCCATACTCAGTGGGGCGTTCGCCTATCTTCTGATTCCGGGAATGCTGATCGGCGCATCCATCATGCGGGCGGCGGAAAACGCGTTCCGCTACACGATTCACGATGCCACGCTTCATCTCCTGTACGTTCCGATCCCTGGTCATCAACGAGGCCGGGCCAAAGCATTCATCGATGGCGTCATCAAACCGGCGTCCATTGGGACGTGCGGTCTCGTGCTGTTGCTACTGACCAACCACCTCTCGCCCGTCGTCGTGGCTCAGAGCGCGGTGTGGGTCGACATCGCGCTGGTGGTGGCATGGCTGATGGTGATCGTCCGGATTCGACGTGGCTACGTACGGTCCCTGGGACACTCGCTGGAATCCCGTCGCCTGGAACCAGACGATACTCGCGAACTGGTCGACGACGACACCCGTCGTGTCCTCACCCGAGCGTTGGGATCGTCATCGCCTCACGAAGTTCTCCATGTCTTGGAGTTGGTGGGAGAGCTCGAAATCTCGATGACGCCCGTTCTGGTCCGCTTGGCCCAACATCCGATGGCCGAAGTACGCGCCAAGGCCCTGGCCCTGCTGGAACCTGCGCAGTCTCTGGAGGCCAAGCCGGTGGCGATGAGACTCATCGAAGACCGGGACGCGGAGGTTCGGGCGGCCGCAGTACGAACCCTTTGCGCCATCGACCGCGACGGAACCCAGACCGCGACGCGACTGCTCGATGACCCGTCGCGACGGGTGCGGGCTGCCGCAGTCATCGCCATTGCTCGTTACGGCGACTTCGAGACCATTCTCACCGCCGGACGTACGTTGGACGCCCTCTTGCACTCGACGGACGAAAAAGACCGCCAAGCCGGCGTACTCGTCATCAGCGAGGTCCAGTGGGCCGACTTCTTTCGGACCATGCTGCGACTGATGAACGACCCTTCGGTTTCGGTCCGTCGCAGCGCCATCGGTGCAGCTGGGAAGATGGGCGGCGAGGACGTCCTCCTGCCTTTGGTCCATCAACTTGCCGACGATGACGTGGCCACCGCCGCGATCCAAGCCTTGATCAGCGTCGGCACGACCGCCCGGCCGCTCTTGCTGAAGGTCCTTCAGCAGTCTCAGGAGGACCTTCGGATTCGACGTCGCGTCCCCCGAGTGCTGGCCGTTTGGGGTGAACGGGAAGCGTACGATGCATTGGTCTCCACACTGAGTACGCGCGACCCCGAATTGAGGACGGCCTGCGCGCGAGCGGCGGGTCGCATCCGGGAAAGGCATCCAAGCTACCCCCTCGATGCCCGGGTCTGGACCGAAACCCTGGAAGGTGAACTCAAGGGCATCGCGCGGGACAAGAAGCGAGCTCATCATGTTCGGAACATGGAAGCCTCCTTGCTGGCAGACGCCCTGGAGGAACGGGCAGAGCGTCGCCTCGAACGCGTCGGCGACCTCCTCGTCCTACGACATCCCGGCCACAGCATCCGAGCCGCGTTCACCGGGCTGTCCAGCGTCGAACCTCGGATCCGAAGCCAAGCGTGGGAGCTTCTAGAGAACGTCTTGGACCGAGGTCACTACCTCGCCTTACTCACGCTCCTGGAAGCGCACCACGAGCGTTCGGCCGAGCCGAAGCCGTTGGTGGAGACGCGGGACCTCGGCCGTCTCGACGATGAAATTCGTCAGCTGGCCAGAGAAGCTGCCGGCTGGGTGGCGGCGGTGGCCGTCGCATGGGTCGGAGATCACGGAGGACCGGAGGACGCTCCATTCCTCGAGATGCGCGCCTCCGCTCCCGACCCGCTGGTTCGAGAGTCCGCTCTGTTCGCCCTCCATTCGATGACGCAGCGTTTTTCCGCAGGTCCCTGTTCGACCCGTTTCGGCCTGAAGACGGTCCAGAAAGCAGCTCATGACCGCTCCGAACGCGTATCCCGGGCCGCCGGGTGGATCCTCGAGCGGATGGATCTTCTCTCGCAAACTGGCTGACGCTTGCGAATCGTAAGTTGACGACGCGGCCCGGTTGCGTGTCATCACCATGTGGACGCGGAGTCCGTGCTCGAAGTGCTTCGTCGGCATCCCGGCGAAGCCGTACCTCTCCCTCAGCTCATGCGAGCCCTCGGCGTCCCATCTCGAAAAGAGAAAGATTTGAAGCGGCTTCTCAAGGGAATGGTGCGACGCGGCGTCATCGAACGGGAACGAGGACGAAAATATCGGATTTCCCAGGTGGGCCAGACCTTGGAAGGCCGCGTGCTGGTCGACCGAAAGGGACGTACCCATCTCATTCCTACCGACCAAGACCGAGGTCCGATTCCGCTGTTGTCTCAAGATGGGCTCACACCCCAACACCAGGATCTCGTCACGGCGGAACTCGTCTACTTCGGTCGAGAGAAGCGGCGCTTCGCCAAGCTCACCTCGGTGCGAGACCGTCCGAAGATCCGGTACGTGGGCGTACTCCGCCGAGAGATGGGTGCGGAGTTCGTGGAGCTCGAGGTGCCGTCGAGCGGGAGGGTCGTCTCGGAAGTCCTGGTCCCGCCCGGGCAGAACGGCGGGGCGCAGGTGGGTGACGTGGTGGAGGTGGAGTTTGCGCCCCCTGATGATGGCCGGAACATGCCGGTCGGTCAGGTCAAAGAAGTCTTGGGACCGCCCGGAGCTCGGGAGACCGAGCTTCGAAAGCTCCTGATCGAACATGGATTGGACCGTCCATTTCCCGAGGCGGCCGAAAAGGAGGCTCAGGCTTTCGGAACGGAGCCGAGCCCTCGCGATATCCAGGGCCGGCGCGACGTGCGGGACCTGCCCTTGGTCACCATCGATGGGGAGACCGCGAAAGACTTTGATGACGCGGTCTGTGCGGTCAAGGAAGGACGCGACCATCGACTCTACGTGGCGATCGCGGATGTATCCCACTACGTCCGGATAGGAAGTGCGCTCGACGACGAAGCCTTTCGCCGAGGCACATCCACCTATCTCACTGACCGAGCCATCCCGATGCTGCCAGAAGCCCTATCCAACGGGCTTTGTTCCTTGAACCCCGAGGTGGATCGGCTCTGTATGCTCGCCGACCTGCTCGTGGACGCGAGCGGGCGGATCAAGGACGCGAGTTTTCATCGAGCCGTCATGCGGTCCCGGGCTCGATTGACATACACGAGGGTGGCCCAAGCTCTATCCGGCGAACCCGACGGCGAATGCCAGCCATTGATGCCGAGTCTCCTCAATCTGGCGCAGGTGTCCCGAAAGCTGTTGGAGCGGCGACTGCGACGAGGCTCCGTCGATCTCGATGTCCCGGAGCCCCAGGTCGTCTTCGACTCGGGCGGACTCCCCATCGATACCGTCCGGCGTCCGCGAAACGAAGCGCACCGGGTCATCGAAGACTTGATGATTTGCACGAACGAGGCGGTGGCCCGCTTTTTCTTGGAGCGGGAGCGACCGTGTATGTTCCGCGTCCACGAGAGACCAGATGCCGAACGCCTCATGAACTTCGCGCGGCTCTGCGCCTCGCTGGGCGTGCCGGTGGACCTGTCGGAGGACCCGACACCCCTCGAAGTCGCCGGCCTTCTCTCCAAGCTGAGCGAACATCCGAACGGGCGGTGGCTGCATAGCCTGCTGCTCCGAAGCCTCGCTCAGGCGAGGTATGCGGCCGAGAACCTGGGTCACTTCGGACTGGCTTCTCGAGCGTATCTTCATTTCACGTCTCCGATCAGACGATATCCCGACCTGGTCGTTCATCGGCTGCTGAAACAGATCCTCGATGACCACGAAGGTTGGTACAGTCCGTCGCGGCTGGAAGAGATGGCCTCCACCTGCTCTGATGCGGAGCGTAAGGCGATGCAGGCCGAACGCGCCAGCCTCGAACTCGACCGGGCACTCGTTGCAGCTCAGCGAATCGGCGAGCGGCTGCCGGCACGGATCAGTGGCGTGCAGAACTTCGGTCTCTTTGCGTCGGTTCTCGAGCCGTTCATCGACGGGCTCGTACCCGTTCAAAGTCTACCGTCCGACTACTACGAAATGGACGAGTTCGGCTCCCGGCTTCTGGGCGCCAACAGTGGACAATTGTACACGCTTGGTGACCCAGTCGAAGTCGAAATTGTCCATGTCAACATCGCTCGCCGGCAGGTTGAATTGCGCTTGGTCGAAAGCCGTTCCACGCCGCCTCGTCCGCGAACGCCCCCGCCGAGACCACGGTTGGATCGTCGGGCACCGATCGGTCGGGACCGGCCGAGAAATCACCGAGCCCGAGGCAAACGCGCCAAGAAATAGGCCGTTGGGCCTCGACTCGACATTGTCCGCGGGATAGGGCGACGCGATGCAAGTATCCGAGAAGCTTCAGCGTTTCGGCACCACCATCTTCGCCGAAATGACCCGACTGGCCACCGAGCATCAGGCCATCAATCTCAGTCAGGGCTTTCCGGACTTCGAGGGTCCATCCACCATCCGCGATGCCGCGGCCAAAGCCATGGAGCGCGGCTTCAACCAATACGCCAGGTCGCGGGGCGTCGTGGAGCTCGCAGAGGCCGTCGCTCAGCATCAAAAGAGGTTCTACGACATCGAACTCGACCCTCTCTCCGAGGTCGGCGTGTTCGCCGGGGCGACCGAAGCGCTGATGGCGACCATGCTGGGCCTGCTGAACCCGGGAGACGAGGTCTTGATGTTCGAACCGCATTACGATTCCTATCCCGCTTGTGTCGCGATGGCGCACGGGGCCTCGAAATTCATCACGCTTCCTTTCCCGGATTACACCCTCGACATCGAGGCATTGGAACGCGCCGTGTCTCCCAGGACGCGTCTCGTTCTGTTGAATACACCCCACAATCCGACCTCGAAAGTCTTCACGCCGTCGGAGCTGGACGCGATCGCCGACGTCTGTCGCCGACACGACCTGTGGGTGGTCAGCGACGAAGTCTACGAGCACATGACGTACGGCCTGCCTCATGTCCCCATGGCTTCCCGTCCGGGTATGCGGGAACGAACCCTCACGGTCTCCTCTTTCGGAAAGACGTTTTCGTTTACTGGATGGAAGATTGGATGGGCTTCCGGACCCGCCGCCGCCATCAGCGCAATCCAGGCAGCGCACCAGTTCATCACGTTTTCCGTGGCGACTCCGCTGCAACATGCAGCCGCATTCGCGCTGCAGGAACTGGACGATGAGTTCTATCGAGATCTGAGGGCTCAATATGAGCGTCGTCGGGACCATCTCGTGAACACCCTTCGCTCCATCGGACTCGAGGTTCCGCTCCCGCAAGGCGCTTACTTCGCTCTGGGTCGGTTCGGCGACCTCTTTGACGGTGACGATATCGCGTTCGCTCGATATCTCACGGAGAAGGTCGGAGTGGCAGCCATACCTCCCAGCGCGTTCTATGCGACGGCGAAGGAAGAAGGTGCTCGGCTCTGTCGCTTCGCTTTTTGCAAGAGGCTCTCGACCCTCGAGACCGCGCGCCAACGTCTGTGGAAGCACTTCCACTCGGAGTCTCTTTGAGGGCCTTTCGCGTGATCCTCTTCCTGTTCGGTGGGCTCGTCCTGGTGGTGATCTTGGGAGCCGCCTTGATCCATGAATCCCGGCCGAGCGGGCAAGCCGGTCCCGAGGCCGATGCCTTGGCGCGACGCATGGAGGCTGCGGTCCGACTCTCGGATTGGGAGAAGGTCGGCTACATCGAATGGACATTTGCCGACCGGAATCGCCACGCTTGGGACCGCGTTCGGGGTCTCGCCCGGGTTACGTGGAAGGATCGAGAGATATTCATTCGGCTCGATACCCACCAAGCCCGAACCTTTCGCGCCGGCCAGGAAGTTCTTGGGAAGGCTTCGGACGAACTGTCAGAAGAAGCGATTCGCCGCTTCACCAATGACTCCTTCTGGCTGAACCCGGTGGCAAAATTGTTCGAACCGGGAACCACCCGCGCGATTGTCCCGGACTCCGACGGTCAACCTACCCTGCTCATTACCTACACCGAAGGAGGTGTAACGCCCGGTGATGCGTACCAGTGGTTTCTCGGTCCGGACGACCTTCCACAGAAGTGGCGCATGTGGGCATCCATCCTTCCGCTGGGCGGCATCCCGGCCACGTGGGACGACTATCTACGGTTGGAAACCGGTGCACTGATCGCCACGAGACACGTCATCGGTCCCTTCAGTTTGGACCTCACGAACATCAAAGCGGCTAGGTCTTGGGAAACGATCCATCCAAAAGACCCGTTCGAGCGGATCCGGTAGCGCTCGACCCTTTTCGCGCCCTGTTGTAGGCGCGTGCCATGATGCATGCCGCGCTGACCCTGCTGATGGCTGCTGCAGGCCCTCTAGGTTATTACCGGCAACCCACGCTCCATGAGGATCGAATCGTGTTCGTAGCCGAGGGTGACCTCTTCGTCGTCGCCTCGGACGGAGGCCGAGCTCAACGCCTGACCGCTCATCCCGGGCTCGAGCACAGTCCGGCCTTTTCACCCGACGGCCTCTTCGTCGCGTTCGTCGGTGAAAGGGACCAGCTCTCCGACGCTTACGTCATCCCGAGTGAAGGAGGCGCCGCACAGCGCCTCACGTACGACGGCTCGGTATTGAGCATCGTCGGGTGGACACCCGATGGCCGCGTCATGGTCCGAACGGACGGGCGCTCCGGTCTTCCCGCGGTACAGCTGGTCCTCCTCGAAACCAAGAGCCGTTCGCGTGAGGTCTTGCCCCTCGACCGAGCCTTCGACGGTTCCTATGCGGAGGACGTTCTCTTCTTCACGCGGCCGGGTCGCCAGCGGAGCGAAACGGCCCGCTACCAGGGCGGGACCGCGCAGGACATCTGGCGCTTCGACGGTACCGGAAAGGAGGCCTACCGTGTGGGCGCCACCGTTCGAACCGAGCGCAACCCGATGCCCATGAATGACCGTATCTACTTCGAATCCGACCGAAGTCACGACGGCCAGGGTGGGGATGTGATGAACCTCTGGTCGATGACGCCAGACGGGTCCGACGCTCGGATCCACACCCGGGGCACCGACTTCGGGATTCAGGACGCCGACGCTCAAGGAGGCAAGATCGTTTTCCAAAGAGGCGCCGACCTTTGGCTGTACGACGTCCAGGAGAACGCTGAGACTCGACTCGACATCACCCTCGTCACCGATTTCGATCAACGTCGCCGACGTGTCGAAACCGAACTCTGGCCCTACCTGGGCTCCACGGCTCTGACCCAGAACGACGACGGGGTCGCCATGACGGTGCGCGGACGAGGGTTCGTTGTCCCCACCGGCCTGAATCGCCGCGTGCGACTCGACGACCGGGGCGTCGGTCGACTCCGGGAACTCCAGCCCATTCCTTCAACTGAAGACCTTCTCGCTTTCGGCGACGGAACGGGCGAGATGGACCTGTACCGCCTCTCGAGACGCGCGCTCGAACTGCCGGAGCGGATCACTCGACTGGGTCCTGGCTTTCGCTCCGAGCTGAGCGTTTCGCCGGACGGAAGCAAAGCCGCATTTCGGGACCGATCTCTCGGTCTATACCTCACGGACCTGAAGTCTGGGCGCACCGAGCGGATTGCTGAGGGCAAGAGGAGTGGATTCACGGACCTTTCATGGTCACCCGATTCCGCGTGGCTCGCCTACGTTGGAACATCGGACAACGGGTTCCGCACCCTCAGGCTTCACCGGGTCGGCTCCAACCGGAATCATGTCGTGTCGTCGGATCGATTCCACGCTGCAAGCCCGAGCTTCGACCCCACCGGCTCCTGGCTGTATTTTCTTTCGAACCGAAACCTCGAATCGGTCGTCCCTTCGCCCTGGGGGGATTATCAACCCGAGCCGTACTTCGACCGCCGGACACGCATCATGGCCCTTCCCCTATCCGGTCCCCAGCGCTCTCCGTTCGCCCCCTTCGATGAGCTGCATCCCGCTCCTCCCCCGGAAGAGGCGTCCAAAGCCGACAAGAAGGTCCCGGACGACCGCGGGTCGTCCAAGCCCAGGAAGGTCACCATACAGCTCGAGGGCTGCATCGGGCGGATGCTGATGGTTCCACTGCCAGCGGGAAACTATCGCTCCTTGAAAGTGGGAAATGGTCGCCTCTATTGGCTGACCGACGAATCTCCTTTCGGCGGTTCGACAAAGCTTCAAACCATCCCGATCGAGAATCGGGACCGTACCGACCTCGAAGCGAAGACCCTCATCGAGGACGTCGAGTCCTACTCCCTGGGCCTCAGCCGGAGATACCTCCTGGTTCGAAAGGAGCGGGCGCTGTATGTGGTCCCAGCCGGCGACAAATTCCCCAAGAAGCTCGAGGACCATCGCGTGAACCTCGAGGATTGGGTCCTCGGCTATGTCCCCCACGAAGAGTGGAAGCAGATGTTCCTCGAATCCTGGCGGCTTCAGCGAGACTACTTCTACGACCCCGACCTGCACGGCGTCGATTGGGAGGCATTGAAGGCGCGCTACCTGCCGTTGGTTGAACGGGTCACCGATCGCCATGAATTGAACGACGTCATTTCGCAGATGATGGCCGAACTCTCGGCGCTTCACGTCTTCGTGCGAGGCGGCGACACCCGGACCGAAAACTATCAGGTTGCGACTGGAAGACTGGGCGCAACCCTGGTTCTCGAGTCGGGCGGCGCCATCATCCAGCACATCTATCGAGCGGCGCCCGAGCGTATCGAGAGTCGAAGTCCCCTCGCAGACCCGGTCTTGGACATCCGGGAAGGCGACCGCATCACGGCAATCAACGGGAAGGCCGTCGATGATGCAGGGAGTGTCGACGCTCTTTTGTGGGGCGAAGCAGGTCACCAGGTTCGGCTGCAGATCCTCCGTGAAGGCAAGCGGGATGACGGGCCGGTCTTGGTGGAGACCATGTCGCCGGATGCGGAAGAGGACCTGCGTTATGCGGAATGGGAGTATCAACGGCGCCGCCGCGTCGAGCGGGAAGGAAAGGGAATGGTCGGCTACGTCCATCTCCGCGCCATGGGGCGTTCGGATATCGGGGACTGGGCGGAACAGTTCTATCCGGTGGTCGACCGACCAGGTCTCATCATCGACGTGCGGAACAATCGAGGCGGCAACATCGACAGCTGGCTCCTGGAAAAGCTTCTCCGCCGGGCCTGGTTTTGGTGGAAGCCGCGCGCGGGCGAACCCGTGGCGAACATGCAGTACGCGTATCGGGGCCACATCATCGTGTTGATCAACGAATGGACGGCCAGCGACGGGGAGGCCTTCGCAGAGGGCTTCCGGCGTTTGGGTCTCGGGAAGCTCTATGGCGTCCGAACCTGGGGCGGGGAAATCTGGTTGAACTTCGATACCGGCCTGGCAGACGGCGGCATTGCCACCGCCCCTCAGTTCGGGGTGTACGCGCCGAAGGGCGGGTGGCTGATCGAAGGCCACGGCGTCGAGCCAGACGTGAGGGTGGAGAATCTTCCACACGCCACCTTCAACGGCGAAGATGCGCAGCTGGACCGGGCCTTGAAGGACATCCTGCGGGCGATCGAGACGGACCCGAAGCCCGTCCCCGAACCCCCGCCGTATCCGAACAAGAGCCTTCCGCCCGAGAAGAGGTGAATCAGCGAACGCCGGCGGATGAGGGGAACGCGGCGAGGTTTGTCCGTGACCCCACCATCCTTTCCCCCTTGTCGCCGAGCCGAGCGCCTGACATGCGGTCTTCCATCAGGTAGCGCTGAAGCCCGGCCGCCACGATTTGGGCCAGTCGACGAATGTCATCGCGACGTGGCGCTCCAAATGGGCCGCCCACGAAGTTCCACACCAGGTCCTTTCGGACCTCCAGGACCAAGCATCCAAACTGTTCGGGCGGGCTTCTGAGGCTGTCCACCAGGTCGTCTTGGACATCGTCTGCGAAGCTCGCGACCTCGGCGTAGATGCTTCGGCCCGCCTCGAATAGAGATTCGGCCCCTTCAGGCGGCTCCTGCATTCGGTGGAGAAAGCCCGCCAAACCATGCATCGAGCGCAACTCACAGTCCTTGAGCATGTCCCAGACCAAGTCCCAGGCGTCCGCCGGATGGATCGCAGATGGATTTGCGGCCCGATAGGCGGCCTCCAAGAGTTCGAAGTATCGGCGGACCAGCATCCGGACCTCGACCGCCCCGAGAGGTAGCGGATGGGGCGCATTCTCCGCCACCTCCACCCCGTTCTCCTCCAGGGTCAGAGAGAGTCGAGCCCGCAGGAGGCGGTCGGCCAAATGAGCGGTGAGCGCCCTCGGAAACAGGGGGTCGAAACGGTCCCAGAGCTCGCTCCCCGACGGCCAATCTGCCCGCGTTCGAAGGCTCACCGGGGGGCGCTTGCTGCCGTCAGGACCCCGTTCATCATAGGTGTGCACGGCGATCTTCAGCTTCACGCCGTAGAGCGCCTCTTCCAGACAGCGCGTGATCACATCGTAGTGCTGAGAGAAAAGGTGTCGCTTCTGCGCAAAATCCAGCCAACCATCGAAGGGCGGATTGACCGCAAGGCGGGACGACACCGTAGCGTCTGGACTGGAGACCCCTGGAAAGCGCCCAAAATCGAGGAGTGCTCGGGCGGTCCGAACCCGAAAAAAACCCGGCAGGTGGAGTGCCGAAGCAATGTGCCCTGCGAGCATGGCGGCACCCCAGTCCCGAGACGCCGCGTAGGCCTCATGGAGAGCCTCCTCACGGGTGGCCGCGTGGCCCAGGTACTCCGCCGGAAGGCAATTCCCATCATGAATCGCGTCGATGAAAACTTCCCCCCGCAGCTCGACCGGACAGGGAGATGCGTCCCGGTCCGGCTCGACGGCGACGAGGTCGCATGCGCCCTCGAAGTCGAAGGACGGATGTGCTGGGAGTGACAGACCGAGCACGATGGCTTACGAACCTGCACCGTCCCGATGACCTTCGGACGATGAGATGGTGATGTTTCGATGGCATTTTTGGATCGACCGCGGCGGAACCTTCACCGACTGCATCGGCGTCAGGTCGGACACCGGGGAAATGCGGGTTGCGAAAGTCTTGTCCTCCGACGCGGCTCCACTAAAGGGAATCCGCAAGCTGCTGGACCTGAAGGACGACGCTCCCATCCCGCCTTCCGAGGTCCGAATGGGCACGACGGTCGCCACGAACGCCCTCCTGGAGCGGAAAGGCGCCCCCACCGCGTTCATCGTCACCCACGGCTTCGAAGACATTCTGCGGGTCGGGACTCAGGCCCGTCCTGATCTCTTCGCCCTGGAATTTCAGCCCCCGAGCCCGCTCTACCGCTCCGTGTTCGGTCTGCCGATGAGGCAGGACCGTGACGGCCAGGTTGCAGAGATCCCCGACACCGCGACCCTCGATCAGGTTCTGACGGCGGCTAGAAATGCAGGCTGCCGAAGTCTGGCGGTCGTGGGGCTTCACGCCTACCTCGATGGTACGCTCGAACGCTCGGTTCGAGCGCGAGCTCAGCATTTCGGATTCGACCACATCAGTATCTCCAGCGAGACGGCACCCGAGATCGGCCTCGTGGCTCGCGGGGACACCACCGTGGTGGATGCCTACTGCACACCCCTGCTTCGCGACTATCTGCAGGGACTCGCCTCCGCCATGCCGGGGAGCCGCATCCGTTTGATGCAGTCGAGTGGGGGCCTGTCAGCCGACCTTAAGGGGAAGGATGCGGTACTCAGTGGCCCGGCGGGAGGAGTGGTTGCGGTCGGAGCGCTCGCCCAACGGCTGGGGGTCACCCAAGCCATTGGCTTCGATATGGGGGGCACCAGCACCGACGTGTGTCGATGGGCGGGTGCGCCAGAAAGAAGGTTCGAGGCCGAGGTTTCCGGCGTCCGATTGCGGGCGCCGATGATGGCCATCCACACCGTCGCGGCCGGCGGCGGGTCCATCTGCCGGTTCGACGGTGCGCGATACACGGTGGGTCCCGAGAGCGCGGGGAGCACCCCTGGCCCCCTGTGCTACGGCGACCCTGCCGCTTCCACGCTGACCCTGACAGATGCCCACCTGATCCTGGGACGCGTTCGACCCGAGCTGTTTCCGTTTCCGCTCGCCGCCGACCGGGCCGAGCGGGCTTTGATGGAGGTCTCACGCGAGGCCCGGCCCCCTGGGGGCGAGGCCGAGCCGGCCCACGCCGCACACACGGCGGCGGAAGGCTTCTTCCGAGTCGCGACCGCCTCCATGGCGGAAGCGATCCGGCAGGTGACGGTGGCGCGTGGCCACGACGTCCGGGACCACGTACTCATGGTGTTCGGAGGCGCGGGCGGACAAACGGCCTGCGCCCTGGCCCGCCAACTCGGCATCGAGCACGTGGTGGTACACCCGTTGGCCAGCGTGTTCTCAGCCTGGGGCATGGGGCTCGCCCCCGTCCGTTGGGATGGCGTGGAAGATGGTCGCGAATTGGAGGTCGAGCGGTCCGACGAGCTCGAAGACCGATTCCGAGCCCTGACGCAGCAAGGTGAAAGCCAGCTTGCCCACGAACCGGAGGGAGAACGGTACGTCCAGCGCTGGTTCGACCTCCGATACCGCGGTACGGATTACACGCTGCCCATCCCTTGCGGTCCTGACCTTCGTCGCCGGTTCGACGAAGCGCACGAGCTCCGATTCGGATATCGACGCAACGACCATCCCGTGAGCGTGGCCGCGATTCGAGTCTCGGTCGAATGCCGACCCGAGCTTTGGGCGACCGAACCCCCGAAGCCTCCCGTCCGCCGCATCGACGCCCGGGGTCGCCTTTTCCTCGACGGAGCCTTTCACGAGGTTCGGGTGCTCCACAGAGCCCATCTGCCGGTGCAGGAAGTCTGGCCCGGCCCATTGGTGGTGGTGGATGACGGGACGGCCGTGGTCGTGGAGCCCGATTTCTCGGTGGAAAAAGACGAGGATGAAATCCTTCATCTGCGGTCCACAAAGCGGCGCCAGGCGCGCGCGCCTGACCTCGTTCCCGATACACCAGACCCCGTGCAGCTGGAAATCCTGGCCAATGCCTTCATGTCCGTGGCCGAGCAGATGGGCGCCGTTCTCCAAAACACCGCGGTGTCCACGAACATCCGGGAACGACGGGACTATTCATGCGCCGTCTTCGACGCGGAAGGTCGTTTGGTCGCCAACGCTCCGCACATCCCAGTCCACCTGGGTGCGATGGGGCAGACCGTGAAGGCGGTGCTCGCGGCCCATCCCGACGCTCGAGACGGCGACGTCTTCGTGTCCAACGACCCCTACGCCGGAGGCTCTCACCTTCCTGACGTCACCGTGGTGACGCCCGTTTTTTTGGACGATACCCTGCGCTTCGTCGTGGCGAGCCGAGGTCACCACGCGGACATCGGCGGCATCACCCCTGGATCGATGCCGCCGTTTTCGTCGCGGCTCGACCAGGAAGGCGTGATCTTTCGAAACGATGTCGCGGTTCGAGGTGGAGCCTTTCTGAGGGAGGCACTCCTCCAGCAGCTTTCGAGCGGCCCTCACCCCGCCCGGCGCCCACAAGACAACCTCGCCGACTTCGAGGCCAAGGTTGCCGCGAACCGGACCGGCGCCCAGCGATTGTTGGAACTCGCCCGGAGCTGGGGGATGGACTTCATGCTTCGGTACATGGATTTCGTCCGACAAAATGCGGCCGACCAGGTGCGGACGGCCCTCGCCGACCTGGGGCTCCGTGAAGCGACATTCGCAGACGCCCTCGACGACGGGACGCCGCTGGCAGTCCGGCTGCGATACCTCGACGATACTCTGGACGTCGATTTCCAAGGGACCGGAGCCGCGGTGTCGGGGAACTTGAACGCTCCAGAAGCGGTCACGGTGGCCGCCGTTCTCTACGTTCTGCGTTGTCTGGTGGGCCGGCCGATCCCGCTCAACGACGGATGCCTGGAGCCGGTCCGGCTGCACCTGCCGAAGGACTCGCTCCTGTCTCCACCTCCGGGCCGAGCGGTCTGCGGAGGCAACGTCGAGACCTCCCAGAGAATCGTCGATGTGCTGTTGGGTGCGCTGGGGCGGGCCGCAGCCAGTCAGGGGACCATGAACAACGTGACCTTCGGCAATGAACGCTTCGGCTACTACGAAACCATCGGGGGCGGTGCAGGTGCCACGCCCCACGGTGCGGGGGCGTCCGGGATCCATACGCACATGACGAATACCCGGATCACCGATCCCGAGGTCCTGGAGCGGGCGGTGCCGGTCTGGCTCCGTCGATTCGGTCTGCGACGGGGGTCGGGGGGGAACGGTCGATGGTCCGGAGGCGACGGTCTGATCCGGACCTTCGAATTTCGCGAGCCCGTGGTGCTCTCTCTCCTGACGGAGCGACGTGCCCGGCCTCCGTTCGGTTTAGCCGGCGGCGGGGCCGGCGCCACTGGCGTCAATCGGGTCAACGGCCGAGAGGTGCCTGCGAAAGGATCGTTCGATTTACGAACAGGTGACCGACTGGAGATTCAAACGCCGGGCGGCGGAGGATGGGGAAAAGCGGGTGTGTGACCGTGAAAGACCCCAGGATCCGTTCCTGCGACCTGTTCTCCCTTTTGGCGGCGGCCTTTTTTGGGCATGAAGGACTGGCTGATGCGGCTCGGCCGCATTAAAGCCCCAGGCCAGACCATGTCCGAGACCGGAACATCCGAAGCACGCCGTCTCGACCCGGACTCGGAGGCGCATCCCGTGCCGAGCGCGGAACCGCGGCTCCGGTCGGTGCCTCCCCCCGAGCCTCGACCGTCCCTCTGGAAGCGCCTTCGGCGTCTCATCGTCCACAACCTCCTCCATCTGGACGACACCCCGCACCGCATCGCGGCCGGCGTCTTTCTGGGCTTTCTGATCGGCGCCACCCCCACCATCGGCATCCAGGTAGCCCTGTACCTGTTGGTCGCGCCTCTGATCGGCGCGAATCGCGTGTCCGGCATTCTCCCGATCTGGATTTCGAATCCGTTGACGGCGGTGCCTCTCTACTACGCAGAATGGCAGGTCGGCCGCCTGGTGGTGACGGGCTCGTTCGGTACCTCGGACGAGAGCTGGGGGGTTCTGGCCCGGGTGATACGTCCCGACCTCGGTCAAACGTGGTCGGCTCGCCTGCTCGAACTCGACCTATACGTCTCGCTCTTCCACACCCTGGTGGACATGGGTGTGGAGCTCTGGGTGGGATCTCTCGTCGTCGGCACCCTTTCGGGAGCCCTCGGGTATTGGGTCGCCCGACGCATGGTGACGCGATACCGAGCCAAGAAAGCCGAAGCTCGCTGACTCCGATTCGAGGCTTCGAACTTCCGCCGTGCGCGTCATAACTTGCAACGTGAACGGCATCCGTTCGGCATGCGCCAAGGGCCTGACCGAGTGGCTGCGTCGGCAAAATCCAGATTTCGTCTGTTTTCAAGAAGTTCGAGCCGCCCCCGAACAGATGCCGCGACGCGCGTCCCATCCGCGTGGGTTCTACGCCCATTACTTCGTCCCCAACCGAAAGGGGTACAGCGGGGTTGGAATCTGGTCCCGCCGTTCCCCCGACCGCGTCGAACGCGGTCTCGGAGTCTCGGAATGGGATGCAGAGGCCCGGGTCCTTCGGGCGGACTTTGGCCACCTCACGGTCGCATCGCTGTACGTCCCGTCCGGAAGCTCGGGCGAGGTACGGCAGCAAGCCAAGTTCCGGTTCATGGACGACCTCCTGAGTTGGCTCAAGACGTTGATGAATCAGGGTCGCCAAGTGCTTATCGCCGGCGACTGGAACATTGCCCACAAACCCATCGACCTTCGGAACTGGCGCTCCAATCAGAAGAACTCCGGCTTCCTCCCGGAAGAGCGCGCCTACCTGGACCGAGTCTTCGATGAGGTGGGCTACGTCGACGTCTTCCGACGGTTGAACCCCCACCCCGACCAGTACACGTGGTGGTCGAACCGCGGACGCGCCTGGGAAAACAACGTGGGATGGCGCCTCGACTACCAGATTGCGACCCCGAACCTGGCCTCCGTGGCGGCCAGCACGTCGGTCTACACCCGGAAGCGCTTCTCCGACCATGCCCCGCTCACGGTGGACTACCGTGACTCCGAGCTCGCGCTTCTGCCAGAGCATTGCTAGAAGGCCGGTCATGTCCTTCGGGACCTTCCTTCAGCAAGGTGGCTGGGCCATGTGGCCGATCTACGCGTGCTCCTTGGCTGCGCTCACGGTGTTCATCAAGAAGATGGTGGACCTCGCCAGCTCCCGTCTCGGGGATGTGTCATGGTTCGAAAAGGCACTTCAGGCCCTCCGTAACGCCGACGATGACGAGCTTCACCGCGTGCTCCGAGGAGCACCGCACCCGGCAGCTCGCGTCCTGGATGCCGGCCTGTCCGTCCGGCGGGCAAGCCCCGACCGGATCGAGGCCGAAGCGCGGCGGGTGGGAAACCTCGAGATTCAACGGGCAGAGGCCTACCTTTCGGTTCTTTCCTTCATCGCGCAAGCGGCGCCCCTCCTCGGCCTGCTCGGCACGGTGCTGGGCATGGTCGACTTGTTTCGAGGCCTTCAGTCCTCCGGGCTTCAGTCCATCGACCTCGCTCTTCTCTCCAGCGGTATTTGGAAAGCCCTCTTGACGACAGCAGCCGGCCTCACCGTTGCCCTTCCCACGTTGGCGGCCTACAGCTATCTGGTTCGACGAGCCGACAGCCTCCGAATACAGGTTTCTGACCTCGTGCAAAGAATGTTGACCGAACTCTCGGTGATGAAACCGGAGGACAACCGACCACGATGAATTTCGAGCTTGATCCGCCGTCCCGCTCGGAACCCACCATCAACTTGTCCGCGCTGATCGACGTCGTCTTCATCCTGATGATCTTCGTGATCCTGGGCGCCACGTTCGACCGCGTTCGCGCGTTGGACATCGAGCTTCCGCAAAGCGATGCCGAGGCCGAGGTGGACCCGGATTTGGCACGCCTGCAAGTTCCAGCCAATGGACTTCTGATTCTCAACGACTCACCCGTGAGCTTGAAGGAGCTTCCGAACGCACTCGAAGCCATAAAGGGAAAAGCGAGCAACCTGGTGATTCAAGCCGACAAGAACACCCCTCTTCAGCTTGCGGTCGACCTACTGGATATCGCCCGGGCGGCCGGCTTCGAAGGAGCGAGCCTTTCCACCCTGCCTCGAGGCGACTCCGGGTAGCGCCACCTCGCCGACCTAGAATGCCGTGCAGGTCGCGTTGTCGCAGTCGGTAGAGCAATCATCCGAGGCACAGCTGAAGCGACAGTCGGACCCGGCCAGGCAGATCTGTTCGCAGGATGTGGCCGTACACTGAAGCACGCAGTTTGCGTTTTCGCCGCAGATCTGGGTGCAGTCATCGGACGTGCAAGCGAGGTCGCAGACCGAGTTCGATTCGCAGATCTGAAGACAGCTGGTGTCCGAGCACGATAGCGCACACTGGGCGGACGGCGGACACGCCTGTTCGCAAACGCCGTTCTCGCAATCCCCCGACCCGCAAGCCACGGCTCCCAGGGCATGAGCGAGCCAAAACGACCAGACCAGGGTCCGTAGGGCCACCGGAAGAAACGTAGACGAAACGGCCTTCCTTTGGAATGTAGGAAACCGGGTCACTTCGGTCACGGGTTTCGTCTTCTCTTCAGTCGAACCGAGACATCGGCCGCATCCGGGACAGCGCCGGGCTTGTGGACTTCAACCTCGACACTCGCAATTCTCGAATCGAGTTCGAAGATCCCGTGGATGCACCGAAGAGCGAGGCTTTCGATTAAACGATGGTGTCGTTCCCGTGCCACGGCACGGCACACTTCCGAAACCGCGTCGTAGTCGAGCCCATTGTCCAGGTCATCCCCGATGGCAGCCGCCTCGAGGTCGAGTTCCACGAAAACGTCGAAGAAGAGTTGCTGCAGGATTGTGGCCTCGAAGGGATAGATCCCCACCGAGGCGGAAACTTCGAGGCCTCTGACCGTCACGACGTCCATGGGCCCAACCTATGGTGTCGACCTCAGCTCCGGCCACCGTTCTGGCGGGATATCTGTCGGCTCCGACAACACCACATCGACCGGAACCACTTCGGTCGCCCCCGACGCAACCACCCGGAGGACGGCGGCGAGCCAGACATCCCCTCGCTGCGGATTCAGAAAGCGGGGACCGATTCCCGGCACCGTCAGCAACCGACCGTCGACCAATAACCGCAGCGATGCAGCTCCAGGAGGACCCGCCAGTGGGTCGACCGCCAGCCCGTACACGCCCTCCATCAACGCGGAGACGGTCAGGGTCTCCGGGCCGAATCCATCGAAATCATCCTCGACTTCACCGACCTCGTTCGGGTGTAAGGCGGAAAGAATTCCGTCTGGCTCGGTGAGCAGACCGTCCGGCACGACCAACAGCAGGTCGAAGTCGGCTTGGCTTTCCCACGTCAACAAAGCGCGCAGTCCGGTTGCAGAGGGCGGGGCCACCACCGAGGACGCGCAACGCCCGCCTGCCTGGTCCACCAGCACCTCGACGCGATTGTCCCCGCCGAAGAGGGGCACGCGTCGAACTTCGAAGCGACCCGCAACGACTGAAAGGGGACCATCGAACACTTGATTCCGTCCGTCGGTGACCCTCCATGTACCGACGGTATCCACCGGGGGATCCACGGACCCCATCAAGCGAGGCAGGATCGGCGACGGCACGGTGGTGCCGGGTCGAGGCTCCACCAACCGAACCTCCGGACACTCGACACACGAGCCGGTCAAGCGAACCAGGCGGCGCTGAGTCGCGTCACGCACCGATGCCCTAACCTCGAACCCTGAAAACCGAGGCGGCAAGAAGAGCTCGGCCACGAAAGGGACCGGGAGCAATGCCCCAGGCTCGGGGTGGTCCAAAGCCACCCGCTCCACCGTCCCGCCGCAGCCCGCTGACCCTTGGGGCTCCAGCTCCACGGAGATCTGGGATGCCACCGTTTCGATGGTCCCGAGGATTCGAAGTTGGCGCTGAGTCGCATCGACCCGAGCGCCCTCCAGGGGCTCCTGGATCCGGATCTTCGGGAGTCGAGTCGCGAAGTCGCACCGCCCATCGTTGCGGCACACCGGCCGTCGCAAGGGATCCGCGGATTCGGGACAATCCGAAGCTTCGAGGCATTCAAAGTCACAGGTTCCGTCGCGACCGTCCAGGCGGCAGAAGAATCCGAGCGGACAGTCGTTGGCGGATCGACATGTGATTTCGCCGCACGCAGGAACTCCGACGAGCCCCACACCGATCAGAAACGCACGGGTCAACACGGTGATCTTCACGGACACGCGGGGCTGTACTCGACGCGGATCTCGCTGCCCTCGCCGGGCGGGACCTCGAAGCGGATGCTCTGGGTGGCGAAGTCGTACGTCCAATCCCCGACCGAAAACCCGTCGACTCGAACCTCGATGGTTCGGTTCGGGTCGGCGGCTTCGCTGAGGGGGAATCGAGTATCCAGGCCGAACGCTATCCGCCCCAACAACTCGAGGTTGTCCCCCCAGTCGCCGCAGATGGAGAGAAAGGTGCCCTGACTCAGGGCGAGAAAGTCGGTCAGCTTGGGCGACGGCGTGGCGGTCAGACAGCCTCGAACGCCTCCAGACACCACGGCCGTCACCCATCCATCCGGCGTGAGTTGGTCGAGTCGCTGCGCGTAAAACGCAGCCGAGCCGGGGGAGAAATCATCTTCATCCGTGACGATGACCAACGCGACCACCGCCTGGCGGTCCAAGAGTCCAGCAAACCGGTCGGAGCCGCCGGCGGCCCGCTCAAGCGCCCGCAGCGCGGATTCGAGGCTTTCTTCGAAACCGGAGCCCTCGGCGCCCACCACGGCCTGGCGCGTGAATTCGCTGATGGCTCGACTGCGGGAAAGGGCGGAGCCGTCGATCACCGGTCCGACGAGTTGACCATCCAAGAGCGTCACAGAGGTGGTGGTGATGCCGATGCGAAAACCTGCTGCTTCGAGGTCGGCCTCGCGGATGAAGCGCTCTACGTTGCGCGCCAGGGCTTCTTGGTCGTCCAGCATCGAGGGGGAATCATCGATGACGAAGAGCACGTCCGTTTCGCGTATCGCTCTCTGCTCGAAGCGGTCGGTGCGGCGGCCCTCCAGGGCGCCCTCTCCCAGGACCGGAACATACTGAGGAAAGGGGAGATCCTCGAAGCCGAATCTGAGCTCGGCTTCCTGCGGACCCACGGCAGGCGTGAACTGCACCGTCCAACGTTGCTCCATCCCGGGCGCCAACACCGTCGAGTTCGGGCCGGAAACAGAGAAAGCCGGATTCTCCGGGTCCCAGCGAACCGTTCCCACGCCGATGTCCAAGATACCCGTGTTGATCATCCGCAGGGTTCGAATGGATGGCTGGCAATCCAGGCGCTGCACGCCGAAGTCCAGGATCTCGGGAAGGACCACCAGGGATGAATAACCCTCGCTGGTGCCGGTGAGGCTCACGCGTCGAATCGCCTCGAGGGGGTCGTTGGTCCGGAGCTGCAAGACGCCTTTGGCCGAACGTCGGCTCGTCGGAGAAAAGGACACCGAAACCTCGGTGTTCGCTCCGGGCGAAAGCACGAACGTGGGGACCGCATCCAGACCAAAATGGGGGTCGCTGGGCTCCTCCAGCGACGCGTCGACGATGCATTCTTCGCTGCCGACGTTCTCGATACGCAAGTTGGCCTGTCGAGTACGACCCGGCTGAATCAGACCAAAGTTCAGCGTGGTGGGCTCGAGTTCCACCAAACACGCCGTCTCGGCCACAACGGCTCGCACCGGGACTTCGATGCGAGGAGACTCCGGGTCCGACGAACGCGCTGATACGGTTCCGGTGAAAGTTCCGACGGTCGAGGGCTGGAAGCGCACCCGCGCGAAGGCGCTCTCGCCGGCCCCGAGGACCAACGGAAGCTCGGGCAGCTCCATCGAAAAGGCGGCCTGACCCACGAGGTCCACCGACTGCACTTCAACTGCGGCCGAACCGCTGTTCGTCATCACCAGTGACTGAGAAGCCGGCTCGGCTTGGGCCGACACCCCGAAGCTCACACGCTCCGGATGGACGCCGAAGCGAGGACCCAAGCCCTCACCGCGTACCGGAATGCCTCTCGCCGAGAAGCGGGACGCATCGGTGGTCACGAGCACCTCGGCTGCGTGAGGTTCGGGCTGGTCCGGCTGGTAGGTGACCCGAATGGGCGCGACGTCTCCGGGCTCGAGAACCGTTGGGGTCGCTTCGACTCGAAAGCTCGGATCACCGTCTACGGCGAAGGCCCGGAGCTCGATCGATGCATCTCCGAGGTTTCGAGTCAGCACCTGTAAGGTGACCTGTTCGCCGACCCCCACTCCTCCGAAATCCAGAACCGAAGGTTCGAACACCAGGGCCGAGTCGGTGCCGCTTGCGGTGATGCGAACCTCGGCCCCACACCGGGTCCCGCAGTATTCGAAGCGAAGGATGCCGGCATCCGCTCCCGGACTGAGGGGCCGATAAGAGAGATCCGTGACAAACTCCGATCGAGGTGAGAACGAAATTGAACCGAGCTCCTGAAAGCCCGCGAATCCAGACAGAGCAAAGTGAAGAGGGCGCTCGAATCCCTCCGTCACGAGGTCGCCCGCGATCTCTCGCCGTCCGCGGTGCTCGAAGAACAGTTCGATGGAAGCCACATCACCGACCTCCACGCCTCGGAGGTCGACCTCCCGCGGCGTCACCGTGACCTCGGAAGCTTCGCCCTCGCCTCGCAGGCTCACCACGCCATTCCCCCCGCTGGTTTCGAACGCCAGGCTTTCCGACGCCGGATCGATGCGCTCCGGCGCAAAGCCGAGGTCGACCGAGACCGAGCCTCCAGGGGGCACCTCGAACGACTGACGATCCACGAAAAAGGGCGCCGATGGGGGCTGGACGGTGGCGGAGAGCGCACGTTGACCTAGATTTCGCACCGCGACCCGGAGTCTCTTGGTCGCCCCCAAAGGGACCGTGCCAAAATCCAAGCTTTCGGAACCCAGTTCCAGCTCGGCCTCCTGCTGAACCAAGGTGGTCTCGTCCTCGCAGCCACCGGCCAGCACGGCAACGGCCAGGAAGCAGATGCGCTTCATGTGCGTCGCAGCGTAACTCAACGCACCCTCGGCGGAGAAGGACGGCAAGCAGTGGATGGCCGGGACATGGCTTCCACCCCGATACCGATCCCCAACCGGGCCTGGCCAAGTTTCAAGGTTCTTCCGCGTCAGGAGGACGATTCGATCTCCCTCGAATATAGAGTTGCCCCAACGTGACAGCGTCCAGATAGACCCCGGACGTCGGTCGGGTTCCCAGTTCCTGCCAGATGGCTGCTTCCATTTCACCGTGCTCTGGCTGCTCGAAATGGAGCGCGGCCGAGCTTCCCCCGACGTTGCTCCGGTACCGTACCCTGGGCCGCAACCGGCCTTCTTCTTGCAGCATCAGGAAGCTGTCGTGATTCGTACGATTGAAGAACACCCGCGCGTTCGCGGGGATTTCGTCGTAGAGAGGGCCGGCGACCGTGCTCCAAAACGCCCGCTGCATGCCCAGCTCCGCCCCGCCTCGAACACCGCCGGCCAACTCGTTGTAGTACGCGATGCCGTGGGGGTGGGTGCGCATCGCGCCCAACACCCCAGGACCACAGAAGAGCATCACGCCGGCAACGGAAACCGAAAGGCGCAAGGCTGGATGAGCGACAGCAGCCGAGAGGGTCGTCAGTCCACGGGTGGCAACCTGAGCTGCAAGAATCGATAAACATGGAAGAGCGGTGTACCAATGCTTGGTGCCTCCGAAGATCGGTGTGTTCGGAAGACTGATCAGCACGATGGGCAGCAGCGCCCCTGAGAGGAGAAGGACCGACACGGCGGGTCGCCGACGGATGGCGGCGATGGCCATCCCGGCGCCCACCCCACTCAGAATCAGTATCGGACTCGGAACCGTGAAGAAGGTCATCACCCAAGGGAACGAGGGCGGAAACGGCGGCGCCACCAACAGCTGGTGAAAGTAGGAAATCGGATAGTGTTCGTGCTCCAGATGAAACTTCAAATAGGTCAGCACGCGTCCCAGCGGGTCGTGCCACAGATAGGGCCAACTCGCGAAAAAGACGAGAGCCGAGACCCACGCCATCCGAACGAGGAGTCGTGGGACCGGTGGAAGAACCCACTCCATCCCGCCCCTGGGACCCCGCCGCCTCCACGGGCGGAGCTGCGTCGGGGGATCGGCGAGCCAAACCAAGACAAAGACGAACGGAAGAAACAAGGCGTTGAGCTTCGTCGACAGCGAGAGGCCTAAGACGATTCCCGCAGTCCAGGCTGCCCGGTCCAGGCGAGCTCTTCCCCACGCGCGAATGAAGGTGAACAACGACCACGTCCACATCGCAGTCATCGGGATATCGAAGCAGGCGAGGTGCGCGTCGAAGAAGGGTCTGGGCATCGATGCCAAGAGCCCGCTCGCAAGCAAACCTTCCCGGGAGCCGAACGCGTATCGGCCCAGGTAGAAGGTGGCGATCAGCATCAATCCACCGAACAAGAAACCGGCAGCTCTGAATCCTTGGGACGAGCTGGCCACTCCCAAGCCCTCATGGAGTATCTTGTGCAGCATACCTTGCGTAAGCTTCACGAGGGGAGGATGTTCATGGTTGTAGTCGAAGTGCTTCAGGATCACCTTATCGGAGAGCGCATCCTCCTGAGACCATTCGTCGACCCATGAAACGTACAGCCGAGCCGCTTTGAAGTAATACCCTTCGTCGCGAGCGAAGCCGATGGCGGGCGCGGTGAACCAAAGGACGGCCGCGTAGCACGCAGCCAGGAGCCATGCAGAAACGACGTAGCCATCGATTCGGAAGCGCCTCATGGCTCGGGGGCACGCCGAACGTCGGCCGTGAAGCAGAAGTGATTCGCCCCTGCATCTTCGGACCAGATGGTGAAGCTCACGGTGGTGGTTCTCGCGGTCCCCGCCATCGGAATCCGAAACGGCGACCAAGTGTCCGTGAGCTCGAATACGAGGTCGGTTTGACCGATGGAGTGGACGTCCACCGCCATGTGCACCGGGGCTCGGGCATGTCGACTGCTATGAAGGGTGTGACCGCCCCGCCCCACTAGGACCCCGTGGCCTGGAACATCGGTCCAGGTGATCCGCAGACTCCCTTGCCCCGGAGGATGCGCCCACAGGCAATGCCGGGGATGTTCGCCCATCCGGTGCCACTCTGGTGCAACGTAGAGCCACTCAGACTCTCGAGCGCAGGTATGCTTCGTGCCAGATCCGACCTTGCGACACCGGTCCGATGTCCCGTCGCCGAGAAGATGGAACACCTCTGCCTCCGCGACCCGCACCGACAGATCGTCGACGACTTCCCAAGGTGAGGGATTCTCGAAGGCTCGAACCGCGATGCCTGCCGCGTTCCATCCGGACTGCGCGACCCATCCGGCGCGCTGAAACGCCCTCTCCGCCCGCGTTTCGCTTCCGAACAGCG
Source organism: Myxococcota bacterium (assembly GCA_050331295.1). Classification (GTDB taxonomy): domain Bacteria; phylum Myxococcota; class Kuafuiibacteriia; order Kuafuiibacteriales; family Kuafuiibacteriaceae; genus Kuafuiihalomonas. The sequence continues at coordinate 786,069 of JBHJGZ010000006.1, forward strand.
CGAAGAGCCAAACCCGAGACCGAGTCTCCAGGTCCTGGAGCATGGGATGGCGGACTGCCCAGACCTCGCCATCCCCGAGCATTTCGCGGGCCTCCGTCGCATAGGCGGGCAGCAGGAAGATGGGCTCACCGGGCTTCAGCTGACTCCGAAGTCGGGCCGCCTGCTCGGCCAAGGCCTCCGATTCGGGGCCTCGAGGCTGAAGGGCAAAGAAAGCCGTCCCGTACAGACCACTTGCCATCGCCGTGAGGGTGCCCGCGACGACGACCCGTCTCGCGCCCACGCCGGCGATTTAGCACCGCACCCTCCCAAGGGCCACTGCCCATCGCCCCGCTCCCCCGGAACCCCGCTGGCGTGCGCGGTCACCCCGCACCGAGGGAGGCACGCTGCGGTTGCAACGTGGTCAGGGCTAGGTATTCTCCGCGGCCAATGTTTTGGCTGGTTCCACTGGTCTCGCTGGCCGCTCATCCAGTGGATTTCGACGCTCGCTTTCAGGCCTTGAGCCTGGAATGGGGGACGCCGGTCACCTTGCCGACGGAAGGACCTCCTGCGGTCCCTCCGGAACAGGACATGAAGGAAGCCCTGCGATTTCTCCTCTCCAAACACCAGGACCTCCTGACGGGTTGCACGGGCTCCGATTCGAGGGGCCGTTGGATCTTCGAGTTGGCTCTGCGACCCACCGGCCGACTGTCCGCCATGGGCGTTCGCAGCGAGGGACCGGCCCTCACTGCCGTAACCCGCTGTTTGGAGGCAAGGCTGCTTCGTTTGAAATACCCGCGTTTCTCTTCCGAAACCCGGGAGGGTCATTCGGTGGAAATCAAGAACTTCGGGGTGCCGGTGGTGTTCACGCGCTGAAGAGTGCAGTGGCCGAAGTGAGGTCGTGCGGCAGAAAGGCAGCCTCATCCAACGCCGACCCCACCAGATAGGCCAAGAAGCTGGCTTGGGAAGCGTGTCGCTGTTGTTCGAAGCGCTGCGCCTTGCGGCCGGTCAATACCGCCTGTCGACCCAATTCCGGCAGCCCCACCAAACGCGGGTGGAGAGCTTCTACGCGGATCCCATCGGTTTCGACGTGAAGGATACGGGCGTAGTGCGGATACGCCACCGGCGACGACGTCAGGATATGATAGAACCCCGCCCGGTGGGGACGACCGATGCGCTGAATCCGCGAAGCGTGATGGTGTCCGCACAGATAGGCCCGAACCTTGGGCGCACTGCACAGCAGCGCCGTGACCTCATGACGATTGGCCACCAGATACTCACGGTCCCAGCTATCCATCTGCATGGGCTCCCAGGCCCGGTAAAGCGGATGGTGGCCGAGCACCACGATGTGGTCCTCCTCCGCAGCTCGGATTTCTTCAGAGAGATGGCGAAGCGTCAGCGGCTCCACATATCCGCCCGGACTTCCCGTCAAGACGGTGTCGATGCCGATGATCCGCACCGACCCAAAGCCGCGGGAGAAAAGGCCGAAGCGATTTTCGGCGCCATGTCCCTCGACCGCCCTCATGAATCGTTCTTTGCTCACGAGACCCGTTCGAGGTGCTTCATGATTGCCGGGCACACAAAACCAACGGTCCAAACGCGAGGTCACGTCCATGAAGGCTTCGAGGTCTGCTTCGCCGTGGCCGCGGTTGTCGATGTTATCCCCTCCGAACAAAACCACATCCACGTCACGCTCCCGGCACTGGGCGACGAGGTCTTCGAAGACCGCCAAGCTGAGATGCTTGAGGGTCGCGGTGGCTCGACCGAACGGCGCCACGTGCGCGTCGGTGATGTGAGCGATGGTTACGGTGTGGGATGATGCGCCCATGTGTTCACGCCGCGGAGGGAGAACCTAGCGATAACACCATGCGACTGAACAGTACCCTCGTGCGCGATTCCTTCGATTTTTGCGTCATTGCCGCGACCGACAGGCCGCTCGACCTGTGTGCTTCAGCACAGCGAGGACGCTCATGATGTCTCGCCCTTCCAAGCGGGTTCGCATCCGCGACCCGATCCACGGCACTTTGCGCTTCGACGAGGACGAGCTGCAGGTCATCGATCATCGAGCCGTGCAGCGATTGCGCTTCATCAAGCAGCTGGGCCTGGCCGACCTGGCCTTTCCCGGCGCGACCCACACCCGCTACGTGCACGCCCTCGGCACGACGCATATCGCGACCCGCATGTTCGAGACCGTGTCTCGCAACCATACGCTCTCCCCAGAGGACCGGACACGGCTTCGGTCGACCTTGCGGCTTGCCGCTCTCTTTCACGACCTCGGCCATGCGCCCCTCTCTCACACCACGGAACGTTTCATGCCTCCGGTGGACGCGCTCGAGCTGGGCGCTTGGGCCGCGGGGGGGCGAAGAGCGAGTCATGAAGACTTCACCCTCAAGATTCTCCTCGACAGCGATCTGACGCAGCTCATCCGGGAGCGTTTTGGCCCGCGTGGGGTGAGGCCCGAAGACATCGCACTGCTGCTCTCCAATCGGCCTCCCTCCCGCTATCGGGAGCGCTTCATTCTGGGCTCTCTAAACTGGCTACCGATCCTCCGCCAGTGTGTCAGCTCCGAATTGGACGCCGACCGCATGGACTATCTCCTTCGCGATTCGTACTACGCCGGTGTCCCGTACGGGCGGTACGACCTCGATTGGCTGATCGAAAACCTCCGGGCCGTGCAGAGAGGTCGGGACCTCCATCTGGCGCTCCATGCCCGCGCCACCTTTGGATTCGAAGACTATCTACTCAGTCGATACCACATGTTCCTCTCCGTCTACCTTCACCACGTTCCGGTGGGATACGAACTCATGTTCAAGCGGTACCAAGAAGAGCGGGAAGGTGAACTTGCATTTCCGGCCGACGTCGATGCCTATCTGGAGTGTGACGACATTTTCCTTCGCAGCCGGCTGAAAGACTCATCGAATGTCTGGGCTCAGCGCATCATCCGTCGGCAAGCTTACCGCATGCTCTTCGAACAGCGAGAGATCCTCGACGACGGCGTCGAAGAGACGGGCTCCGCCGTCGAAGACTTGATGGAGAGTCTCCGCGCTGCCGACATTCCGGCCATTTCTCACGGCGTGAAAGGGAAACTCAGCAAGTACTTCACGCCGAGCGCCAGCCGCCCCCCCGTGAGCACCGAGCCGGAACTTTTCGTATTGGATGAACACGGGAACGTTCAGCCCATCGAGACCTACTCCCCGCTCTATCGGCGCTATGCTGGTTCCGTGGTCCTCCGACGCATCTATGTGGACCCCGACCACCTGGCTTCGGCCCGCCGCCTCATGGGTGGAGCCGACGAGTGAAAGACCCTCCAGTCGTCCTCTATACCCATCCACTCTTCACCGAAGCCCTCTCGTTGGACGTCCGCTTTCCTCGAACCCGATACCGAGACGTTCATGATGAGGTCCGGCGCCGTGGCTTCTGCAGCCGTATTCGCGTGTCTCCGCAGGCACGTCGCGACGAAATTCTCACCGCCCATGGGGCACGGTACCTGGATGCCTTCTTGGAGGACCGACTGGATGGGACCCAGAGGCGAAGGATTGGCCTGACGCCGTGGACCTCGGCGATCATCCCCCGCACTCTGGCCCTGATGGGCGGCTCATTGGCCGCTTTGGACGCGGCCTGGACCGAATGCGGGGTGGCCGGGCACATGGCGGGCGGAACCCACCACGCTCATCGAAACCATGGCGCGGGCTACTGCATCTTCAATGACATCCCGATCGTCACCGCGGTGGCTCAACAAAGGTACGGGGTCCGCAGGGTGCTGGTCATCGACTTGGATGTCCATCAGGGCGACGGCACCGCGACCATCATGCGGGATTGGAAGGGCGCCCTCACGTTCTCGCTCCACTGTCGGGCCAACTTCCCGTTCCGGAAAGCCCGAAGCCACATCGACGTTTCACTGGCACCAGGAGTAGGCGACGACGCTTACTTTGCCACCCTTCGACATCATGTGCCCCGACTGGTGGCACGTCATCGTCCCGAGCTGGTGATATTCCAAGCTGGGGTGGACCCGCTGGCCGCTGACCACCTCGGTCGTCTTCAGCTGAGCCGGAGCGGACTCTTTCGAAGGAATCGTTTCGTTTTCGCGGAGACAGCGGGACGGCGCATCCCGACCGTGGTGTTGATGGGCGGTGGATACGCGAAACCGATCGACGCGTCGGTTCAGTCCCACGCCGATGTCTTCGAAGAAGCTTCGCGTTGGACCTGGGTGCCTGGATGAGGCCAATCCACATCTTGCCTCCGCCACCGCTCCTACCTAAGAACTGTGGGCGGGATGAGGCTGTTTTCGTGGGCGTTCGTCGCCGCCACAGTGGGATACTTGTCCGGGTGCGCCGGCGTTCCGCCCGCCAAATATGCTTATACTTCGGGCTGGCAGAGTCCCATGAGCGGGACGGTAGCCGTTCTGCCCATCGACTTCTTCGTCCGTGAGGCCGACCAGATAGAGCTGAACGACGATCACCGCGCGGAGATACAAATGATCATTCGCAGCGTGGCATCCGCCCATGGCCTCCGAGTGGTGGACCGCGGCGTGGGCGAAGCGTGGCAACGAGCTCTCAACGAAGTGGGCGGGATGTTCGATCCGGTGACCGGCCGCGTGGACAAGCTGAAGACCCAACGCATCGCATCTCGGGTGCTGCAGCGTCTGGAAGCCGACTACCTCGTCACGCCAAAGCTTCTGTACACCTTGGCTGAGCTGACCGGCTCCAGTGCACGATGGGACGGGGTAAGGCGTTCGGTACATGGTCTCGACCGGGCCAGCGAGTCGGTGGTCGGCACAACGCACGCCATAAGCCTCGAGCTTGCGGTGTTTGCCCGAGACGGTGAGCGCTATTCGAGTCAAGCCGGTCTCATCTATCCATATCGCTTCATCACACCCCGACGCCCGATGCGCTTCGACCCCGAACCCATGATGGACCGAAAGCAGCACATCTTCGAAGGCGTCCAACTCGCGTTCGAACCCATCTTGCCGCAGCGGAGCTCGTAGCCACCCGCGCCATCCACTCGATGGCCTTCTCCTCACGCGGATGTGTGGAGGAGTGGCTTGAGATAGCGGCCGGTATGGCTCGACTCGACCTGAACGACGACTTCGGGCGGCCCTTCTGCCACCAAAATGCCGCCCCCGTCCCCACCTTCGGGGCCCAGGTCGACTATCCAGTCTGCATTCTTGATGACGTCGAGATTGTGCTCGATGACCACGACGGTGTGACCTTGGTCTGCGAGTCTATCGAGAACGACGATGAGCTTCCGTACATCTTCGAAGTGAAGTCCCGTCGTCGGCTCGTCGAGGATGTAAAGCGTCTTTCCTTGGTTTGCGTCCTTGAGCGATTCGCCCTTGGCCAGCTCGGTGGCCAGCTTCACGCGCTGCGCCTCTCCTCCCGACAAAGTCGTAGATGGCTGGCCGAGCTTGATGTATCCAAGACCCACTTCGAGAAGACACTTGGCATACCGGTAAATCTTCGGATGGCTGCGGAAGAAACCTTCCGCTTCTTCCACCGTCATGTCCAAGACGTCGGCAATGCTCTTGTCTTTGAAGGTCACCCCCAGCGTTTCGCGATTGAATCGCGTGCCCTCGCAGGTCTCGCACGTGACGAAGACATCGGGGAGAAAATGCATGGCTATCTTCCGGGTGCCCTGCCCCTGACACGCCTCGCATCGCCCACCTTTGACGTTGAACGAGAACCGCCCAACCTTGTAGCCCCGGATTTTGGCCTCGGGAACCTGCGCAAACAACCGCCGGATGTCATCGAACATGTTGGTGTACGTCGCCGGGTTGGAACGTGGAGTACGACCGATGGGCGACTGATCTACTTCGATGACGCGCTCGATGTGCTTGAGTCCATTGACGCGATCGTGAGCACCTGGCTTCGCTTTCAGGCCCAAGTGTCGCCGCGCGGCCTTGAGGAGAATGTCGTTGACCAACGTCGACTTCCCGGAGCCGGATACACCCGTGACCACCACCAAGCCACCGATGGGGAAGGCCACATCAATGCCCTTCAGGTTGTTCTCTCGCGCATTCTTCACCGTGAGCGCTCTCTTGGGGGAGACCGACCTCCGCTGATCGGGCTTAGGAGTGGGAATGGACTTCTGACCCGAAAGATATTGGCCGGTCACGGATTCAGGGGCCCGCGCGAGGTCCTCAATGCTCCCCTGAGCCACGATGCGGCCTCCGTGAACGCCCGGCCCCGGCCCGATATCGATCACGTGATCGGCAAACCGGATCATCTCCTCATCGTGTTCCACGATGATGACGGTGTTTCCGATGTCGGCGAGCCGTCGCAAAGTCTTGATGAGGCGCGTGTTGTCTCGGGAATGAAGCCCAATGGTGGGCTCGTCCAAGACGTATGCAGCGCCCACGATCCCGGAGCCGACCTGGGTCGCAAGCCGGATCCTTTGCGCCTCTCCCCCCGACAAGGTCGACATTTTGCGGCTGAGGGACAGGTATTCGAGTCCAACGCTGGAAAGGAAGCCGAGCCTTGCTTTGACCTCCCGAAGGATGGGCTCCCCGATCACTTTCTGTTCGGGACCCAGCTCCAGACCTTCCAGCACATCCTTGGCGGTTTCAATGTCGAGTCGGCTGAAGTCAGCAATGTTGAATCGATGAGGATTGGGCGCGAAGCCATGCCGAGACCGGTGCTGCACCACCGACTCCGGCAGCGGATGGCGCGTGCCGAGGAATACCGAAAGCCCTTTGACGTCCAGCCGGGCCCCGAAGCAAGTCGGACACTCCTTCTCGGCCATGAACTCGGAGAGAAACTCCTTGACCCAGTCGGAGTCGGTCTTTTGAAACCAACCGTCCAGCATCGCGACCACTCCTTCCCACGCATCTTCGCCGTACAAGAGCGTATGGATGGTGTCCGCGTCGAGTTCGCCAATGGTGGCTTCCTTGGGCACCCCGAACATTCGGCAGAACTGGCGAATCACGCGACCCGCGAACATGCCGGCCGGACCATTGCGTTTGAAGGGTGCAATGCCCCCTTTCATGATCTCTTTGTCCGGGTCCGGGAGAAGGAGGTCCTCGTCGAACTCCAAGACCGCTCCGAGCCCCTGGCAGGTGGCACAGGCGCCCCGCGGACTGTTGAAGCTGAACAGTCGAGGCTCCAGCTCTTCCAGTGCACACTCGGGATGTTCAGGACATGCGAGATGTTCCGAAAACAAGCGGTCTGCCCAGGCCCCGTCCTTGAGCTCGCTGATGATGGCCGTCCCATCGCCGAGCCGAAGCGCCGTCTCGACCGAGTCTGAAAGCCGCTTGGTCTCGGCTCCTTTCTTCACCAGCCGGTCCACCACCGCAGCGATATCGTGGAGTTCGTAGCGTCCCAGACCGAGCGGGTTCTCGCCATCGCCTCCGGTCTCGCCTTGGAGGTTCACCACCTTTCCATCGACTCGAGCCCGTACGAAGCCTTCCTTCTGGAGTCGGTCCACCACCTCTTTGTGAAAACCTTTCTTGGCTCGAACGACGGGGGCCAACACCATGAGTTTGGTACCGTCGGGAAGTGCCGCCACTGATTTCGAGATCTGACTCGGCTCGGTGCGATCGATGACGCGACCGCACCGAGCACGCACGGAGGCGGCGCGACCGAGCTCAGTGGGCTCCCAACAGGTCGGACTCCCCAGGCGAGCGAACAGGAGGCGCAGGTAGTCATAGATCTCGGTGGAGGTGGCCACGGTGGACCGCGGATTGTGCGAGGCACTCCGCTGCTCGATGGCGATGGTGGGCGGAAGACCCTCGATGCTCTCGACATCGGGCTTCTTCAGCTGGTCCAGAAACTGTCGAGCGTACGCCGACAGCGACTCCATGTACTTGCGCTGACCCTCGGCAAAGATCGTGTCGAAAGCCAACGATGACTTCCCAGAACCACTGAGTCCGGTGACGACCACCAGTCTGTCGCGGGGAATGTCGACATCGACCGACTTGAGATTGTGCTCCTGGGCTCCACGAACCTGAATCAAGCGGATCGGCTCGAAGCGGTCGGCGCCCAGCTTCGGCGCCCTCGGATAAGCCATTGAGGTTTCCGAGGTCCTATCGGCAGGTAGGGACGACGCGGTCAAAACCGAAGCGGTCGCTCGCCCTGCCGCCAGCGACTGAGTGCGCCGGCTGCCCCTCGATTGCGCCTTGCGTGTGCCCATCAAGCTAGCCGTGAAGTGGAAGGTCGGCGTCGGAAATCGACCGATGTTTCTTCGAGTCTTTACGGCGACGGATGGCCGCGAAGACGTCCGAAGGTCCTGCGTTGGGTGGCAGGTCGTCTGCGACCGCGTTTCTGATCTCCTCCGATTCCCATCGCAGAAACGGGTTCGTGGCCCGCTCGAGTCCGATGGTCGACGGTACCGTGGACCGACCCTCGGCTCTGAGCTTCCAGTCCCGGGCGATACGAGCTCTCAGGTCGGGATTGGAGGGCTCGACACTGAAGGCAAACCGCAGGTTATCCTGCGTATATTCATGAGCACACAAGACTTTGGTCGTCGGGTCCAACTCACGGAGTTTGGAAAGACTCTCGAACATCTTGGCCGGCGGACCATCGAAGAGGTAGCCGCAACCACCGGCGAACAGAGTGTCTCCGCAGAAGAGCAGGTCTTCGAACAGAAAGGAGATGTGTCCGTCCATGTGGCCTTCCGTGAGCAAGACTCTGCCCACCGCGTTCCCGAGGCGAATCGAATCTCCGTCGTCAACCGCCTCGGTGAGACCCGGCACCGCAAAGGCCGCCTTTCGCGGCCCCACAACCCTCATCGACTCGAGTCTCCCCATCTCGCTCAAGTTCTGATTGATACCGATATGGTCGAAGTGGGTATGGGTGTTGAATATCGCATCCGGGCGGATCCCGAGTCGTGTCGCCGCCTCGAGGGCCGGACCTGCTTCAGGACCGTCTATGAATGCAGACGAGCCAGAGTCTTTCTCCACCAGGAGGTAAATGAAGTTGTCCTGCCAGGCTGGGATTTGATGTACTTCCAGACGTCCGCTTGACGACCGAATCACTTCGGACGGCGTGGTCACGGCATGGGCCATATCCTGTCTACAACATCGGACTTGTGCGAGGCCGGCAACAAAAGTCCGGGTTACAAACCGAACAAGGAGGCCCCCAAGGCGAGGAGCGGAGCCCCGGTCGGTCGTCCGCGCTGCCAATCGGCCTCGTCCAGTGCGCTCCCCCCGATATCGATATGGGTGTAGGGAAGGGGTCGGTCGGCATCTCGACCGTGGTGGTCCAGACCGGAAGCGACACACAGAAATGCCATCGGGAACTGATGACCTCGGTCCGTTCCCGTGGAAGCAAGACGGTTGCTGGACACCACGTCGTCGGCGTTGGACCAGGGCTTCACAAACTCGAAGTCTTCACGGCGTAGCCGCGAAATTTCGAACGGGTCGCCCCACAGTTCTCCCGCTCGGCTGAGGCCCTCCGAAACGCCTTCCCGTCGAGCCGGTCCGTTGTCGATGCAGATGCTGTACGGACCCACGGCCCGCCCGCTGTGCCCGGTCAGGGTGGCCACGGAGAAGATACGCGGCCGATGAGCAGTTTGCGCTTCGAGTCGAAGATGGGACAGGAGGTCTGCCAGCACCAGACGGCCCTCCGCATCGGTGTTGCCCACTCGAACCCGGGTTCCGGCATGACTTCGCAGGATCTCATCACTCACAAAGGCCTCCGCACCGATGCTGTTTCGTACCGCGCCAATCTCGGCCACCAGACGCAGACCCGGCGGACGAAGAAGAGCCGCCGCGAGCATCAGTCCGGCCACTGCGGCGCCGCCTCCCTTGTCTCGCGACATCCCGGCCATGGCGCCAGAGACCTTCAGGTCGGCGCCCCCGGTGTCATAGGTCACGGCCTTGCCGGCCAGGCCGATCCATTGCGCGTGATCATCGGGGTCACCCACTTCCAGTCGGATCAGGCAAGGTCGATGACGTTCTACCGGAAGGGAAGCTCGCGCCACCGCCATCATCAATGGCGTTTGTTCGAGCAGAATTTCAGGGTCTTCGGTGATGGCGACCGTGACCCCGGCCGGAACCAAGACCTCTCGACAGAGCTGGGCGAAGCTTCGAGGTGTCATCCGCTCCGGATCGGTTCCGCCGAGATCGCGGGTCAGTCGACGGCCCTCCTCCAGGGCTCTGAGGGTCGATACCAGCTCGGCACCATCATCTCGGTAGATGAAGCCGAGTTGCGCGACCGGCTCCGTCTGAGCCTCCCCGAGTGCCTCCCTCGCTTCGAGGGGTGCCCACAGGCTCGCCAACGCTTCCAGGATCGCCACTTCCAGCGCTCGCTCGAAGCCGGAAGGATAGACCGAGGGCTCCAGCATGATAACGGGTCGGGTTGCGCCGGCGTCGCGAGCTCGGCGGACGCCCGAGCGCGCAGCGTCTCCGATCCGTCGGACATCGTCGAAGTCTCGTTCCAAAGGACCGGTTGGAGCGACCACCAATCTCTGGCCTGGAAGGTCAGGAGCGTGGTGCACGCTCACGCCGGAAGAAAGCTGAAGATCTAGGCCCCGGAGCATTTCGAGTCTCTGGCCGAGCTTCGGGAACATCCCGAAATCGAATCGGGATGTCACTGCCACCAAGGCATCAAAGGATGAAGCCTGGAGGTCGGCGACCTGCTTTATGGGAACGAGCTGCGGAATGGCCACTGGCTCACAATAGCCGTGTCCCGGAGTTTGGGCCAGACCGAAGCTCGAGGAAGCCCTTCGCGACTCATTTCCCCCGCGAAGCGGTCAAAGAAAGAGCGAGTGGATGCAACTCGAGTTGCGACTCGAGAATGTGGCTCAGCTCGAAGGCCGTCCCGGGGGCTCCGAAGGTTCGGACGGCGACCGTGGAGGTTCGCGGTGCGTCTCCTCCTTGGATGGCGTCGTCCTCGTCTCCGACCCGCCTCTCGCCACAGGGCGGTCGGTCGAGGCGAATGCTTCGAGCTTCATCCGCACCAAGACATACGCGACCCCAGTGAGGGGGTCGAACCATTCATCGGACACCCGAATGGTTCGCAAGGCAGCCATGGCGCGGTCACGGGCATCAGGACATATCCGAAATGCCTCCGACGCCGTGGCCGATTCCATTCCGCAAAGCTGAGGGCTCAGGTCCTCCAAGAGGGTCGCAAGGCGGCTGCGGGCATGCTCACGAGCATGCCGACGGGCCAGGTCCCGACGCGCGATGCCCGATGACGTTCCCACGTATTCGACCGAATGACCATTGCGGGCGAAGTTGAACGTATCGTTGGCAACCCAAGCCGGCGCTCCCCGCTCTACGGGGGACACCGGGTCGGCGGAGGCACACGCATAAGCAAGGAGACCGAACGAGACCATGCGGAGGCCTGCCTTCATGATGCTGAGGCGCGGATATCCCTTTTGCAGTGCGTCATGCAAGCCCACGCATCGCTGCGAACCCTTGACACCATCGTACATCCGGCCGGTTCTCCCGTGGCCGCATGACTTCCGAACCCATTCTCGACCGGGTGCGTCGCTTTGTAGATGAACGCATCATCCCGTCCGAGCCCGCCATCGACCGATGGATACGAGAGCGCGATGACCCGTGGTGCGCCATCCCCGAGGTCGAAGCCATGAAGGCCGAAGCCCGCTCGGAGGGTCTTTGGAATCTGTTCTTGCCGGATAGAACCCACGGGGCGGGGCTATCGGTCCGGGCCTATGCATCGGTTGCCGAAGAGACCGGACGCTCCATCTTCGCGCCGGAAGTGTTCAATTGCAATGCACCGGACACCGGCAACATGGAGGTCCTGCACCTCTATGGCACGGAGCAGCAGAAGAAAGAATGGCTCGTTCCTCTGCTCGCGGGGGAGATTCGATCCGCGTTCTGCATGACGGAACCAGAGGTCGCGTCCTCGGACGCAACCAACATGCAAGCCACGGCCGAGATCCGAGGCGATGAGATCGTCTTGAACGGTCGGAAATGGTGGTCGACCGGGGTGGGTCACCCGCACTGCCGTTTGCTCTTGTTCATGGGAGTGAGCGCTCCCGATGCGCCAAAGCACCAGCGACACTCCATCGTATTGGTTCCAATGTCGACGCCTGGGGTTCGCGTGGAACGAATGCTCAGCGTCTTCGGCCTTCAAGATCCACCCTATGGCCACGGTGAAGTCGTGTTCGAAGACGTTCGCGTGCCCGTCTCAAATCTCATTCACGGTCCAGGTCGAGGTTTCGAAGTGGCACAAGGGCGCCTCGGTCCCGGTCGAATTCACCACTGCATGCGTCTCATCGGCGCTGCGGAGCGCTCTCTTCAGCTGCTGGTACAACGCGCAACATCTCGGGAGGCCTTCGGCAGACCCTTAGCCGCTCTCGGGGGCAACATGGACGTCATCGCGGAATGTCGGATCGCCATCGACCAGGCACGGCTGCTCACGCTGCAGGCGGCAGAATGTATCGACCGCGATGGTGCCCGAAGTGCGATGAAGCTGATCAGTCAGATCAAGGTGGTCGCCCCGCGTATGGCACAGAAGGTGATCGATCACGCGATCCAGATCCATGGCGGAGCAGGTCTTCACCACGACCTACCCCTGACCGCCTTCTTCAGCCAGGCACGTTCGCTGCGTTTGGCGGACGGCCCGGACGAAGTTCACCTCCGAGTCGTGGCAAAGATGGAGATCGAGGCCCAACTGGGGGCTCGCCTTGGGTGACCGAGCTTCGGTGCGACCCGAAGACGCCTTCGACCCGGGACCAGTTCATGAAGCCATCGTTCGCGTCCGACCGGAAGTCGGCCAAAGGCTTCCAACCGTCACGCAGTTCACCGGGGGGGCCTCGAATCGCAGCTACCGGTTGGACTACGGCCACCAAAGCCTGGTCTTGCGTCGACCTCCGGCTGGACACGTCACCGGCAACGCGCACGACATGAGCCGGGAGTTTCGGGTCCTCTCGGCCCTGGCTCCGCTATATCCCAAAGCACCAAGAGCCATCCTGCTAGAAGAGGACACGCGGATCATGGGTGAACCGTTCCTCGTCATGGAAGAAATCCCTGGGATCATCCTGCGCAAGGACCCACCCGAGGACCTGGAACTCCCTTCCGAGGCTTGCCATCAATTGTGCGAGACCTTCGTGGACGGTCTGGTCGAACTTCATCGACTCTCGGTGGCGAAGACGCCACTGGAGGGATTTGGCAGCGGTGAGGGCTATCTTCATCGTCAGGTTCAGGGCTGGGCCAAGCGATACCGAAGCGCCCGCACCCCCGATGCCGCTTCCTTCGAAGGCGTGATCCAGTGGCTGGAAGAACACACGCCTCCGCAGGTTTCCAGAGTCTGGGTTCACAACGACTACCGTTTCGACAACCTCATCTTGGACCGGAACCAACCCTCGAAGGTGGTGGGTGTTCTGGATTGGGAGCTCTCAACCCTCGGAGACCCGCTCATGGACCTCGGCAACAGCCTGGCCTACTGGGTCCAGGCCGACGACGACCCCATGATGCACATGATCCGGCGACAGCCTACCCACCTGACGGGGATGTGGCGGCGAGCAGAGGTCGTCGATGCGTATCTAGAAAAGATGGATCTCGCCGTAAACGACTTGCGATTCTACGAGGTGATGGGACTCTTCCGGCTGGCTGGGATCGCCCAACAGATCTACCGCCGATACCACGACGGTCTCACCACCAACCCGGCCTTCAGAGACTTCATTCATGGAGTAAACTACTTCGAGCAGCGCATCAGTGGTCTGATCGACCCATAGCAGGGCCGTCTTCTCCCAGCGCTGCAGCGTTCAGCCGCGATTTCATGGCTTCGACATCGGCTTCGGTGAAGCGTCCGATGAAGACCAATCGAGAGCACGGAGCTTCCTCACCCCAATGGCTGTGGGGTTGAGCATAAAGCCGGCGGCCGACGAGGTGGGCGACCACGCGAACACCAGGCCGTTCCACCAATGACAAGAAGCCTTTTGCGCGAAGGACGTCCTCGGGTAGCGCCTTCAAAGCATCGAAGAACGGACGATACGGAATCGGCGGGATGTGCTCCCAGGTGAAGTGGGACAACTGGGCGTGCAGAGCACTTGCCGGGCTGTCATCGACCTGACCCAACGCAGGGGTCGATACCCAACTCGGAAACTCGTCGAGCCCCAACGAAAGGCCCAAGATAACATCCAAATCCACTCGCCCTTCCTGGGCCTCGACCATGTGGGCATCCGGGCTGATGGCACGAAGCGCGGCTTTCACCGGTTCGAGATCCGCCGCCAGATCGATCTTGTTGAGGACAACGAGGTCGGCGGCTCGCACCTGCCGCACTTGGAGGGCCTGCAGGTCCTCATCTGGGAGTGGAAATCGCTCCGCATCCACCACCGTGACGAGACCGTCGAAACGAATCAATGCTGCTCTTTGCAGTTCCCGAAAGATATCCAAGAGCGGGCCGGGATCCGCAACGCCGCTTGCTTCCACCACGACGTGGTCGAGATGCGGGCTGCGTTCGGACAGCTGGAGGATACAATCCGAGATGCCGCTCCGGAGCGTGCAGCAGATACACCCGTTGCTCAACGTCAGGACCTCGTCTCGAACGCCAACGATGAGGTCCGCATCCACCTCGATGGAACCGAAGTCGTTGACGACGACCCCAAGCCTCGGACCGGACGTCTGACTCGCTGCTTCCTGCAAGACGTGATTGACGAGGGTGGTCTTGCCGGAACCCAAGAAACCGGCCACCAACGTCACCGGAAGAGGTGTCGACCTCGTCAAAAAGCGCCCCAGTCCTGGTCACCCGGGATGTAATGGGAGGGACAGATGAAGCGGAACATCCGGGCGAACTGGCGAGACCGCTCCAGGTCCTGTTGAGACTTGTTTCGCATGGACGCAAGTTCCTTTCGAAAAAGCTGGTCGAAGTGCTTGGTCGCTTCCCGGTGACGGTCTTCCTCTCGAGCAAATGCTTTTCGGATCTGCAGGAGTTCGCCCAGATCGAGCCAGACTCCATTGCACTGTGGACACCGGTCGATCTCGACCTTCTGCTTCACGCTGAAGAAATGCCTCATCATGACGAAATCGAGGCATCGAGGACAGTGGCGTCTTTCCTCGTGGTCGACCGGGACCGGGTCGGAGCCTGGCATCGCCAGCAGAGATTCACCCTGATGTTCGTGGGCTTCGTCCACCTTCTGTAGCTCGTAGTTGTCGAACCAGATTCCGCCGCAACCTTCCTGACACACGTCGACCGTCACGTCCTGCAATTTCACTTCCGTCAGGCTCTGCGGGCAAGCCGGGCACTCCATGACGTCATGGTACACCCACTCCGAGCCGGTCAAAACCGTCGAGCCGACGGAAGCGTGCCTGGGGGGGGGGGAGGCGCGCGCCCCCAACCATCCAGCCACCGCACCCGTGCGCGCCCGAAAATTGGGTTCGCGTGCCGTGACCTGGAGGTCCGGCCCAGTCGGCTGGCCGAATCCCGGTCACGAGCGGGGTTGCGGCCTTTCGGCCGACAGCGGCCGGACCGAGCCATCGAGCACGCGCCGCGGCGGTTGTCGATGGGGGACGATGGAATCGAGAAAGGACTGGATGGTCATCTCTCCAAGCTCCCCTTCATCCCGACCCCGGATGTTGATGGTCTGATTGGTCGCCTCTGCCTCGCCCACCACCGCCACATACGGTATTTTCTGCAGGCTCGCTTGACGAATCTTGTATCCGATCCGGTCGTCTCGAAGATTCACTTCGGCGCGGAGACCAGCATCCATCAATTGTTCGTAAACCTCGGTCGCATATTCGTTGAAGCGATCGCTCACCGGAAGGACTTGCAGCTGAACGGGCGCGAGCCACAGCGGAAATCGTCCGGCGTAGTTCTCGATGATGATACCCAAGAATCGCTCCAACGAACCGTAAGCGGCGCGGTGGATCATGACCGGGGTATGTCGTGCTCCGTCTCGCCCGACATAGTTGAGTTCGAAGCGATCCGGCATCGAGAAATCGAGCTGAATCGTTCCACACTGCCAGGACCGCTTCAGTGTGTCTCGGATGTGGAAGTCGATCTTGGGTCCATAGAACGCTCCATCTCCTTCGTTGACCAGATAGTCCACACCTTTGGCGTCCAGCGCCGACTTGAGAGCTTGCTCTGCTCGCGCCCACATCTCGTCACTGCCGATGGATTTCTCGGGTCGGGTGGAGAGCTCGATGCGGACGTCCGTGAGGCCGAACGCGCCGTATACCTCCTCGAAGAAATCGATGAGCATGGAGATCTCGCCCTCGATCTGGTCGGGAGTACAAAAGTGGTGGGCGTCGTCTTGAGTGAACGCCTGAACGCGAAACAAGCCGTGGCGCGTACCCGATAGTTCCCGCCGATGAACCAATCCCATTTCGGCCATACGCAACGGGAACTCGTTATGGGAGTGGGGTCGAAGGCCGTAGATCAAGCAGTGCCCCGGACAGTTCATGGGCTTGACCGCCATCGGCCGCTCCTCCTCGACGTTGTCCAGAACCCGAGAATCGTCCTTTTCATCCCGGAGCTTCATCTTGGTGAAGAACATGTTCTCCATATAGTGGTCGTAGTGACCCGACGTGTGCCAAAGATGCTCGCTGAGCACGAGGGGCGACTTCACCATCTGATAACCGCGACGCCGCAGGAGACCTTGCATGTATTCCTGAATCGTCGAGAACAGCTGAGCACCGCGAGGCAAGAAGAAAGGGAAGCCCGGTGCTTCCTCTCGAAATGCGAAGAGCTCGAGCTGTTCACCGAGAACTCGGTGGTCCCGCTTCTTGGCCTCTTCCAGGAGTCTGAGATGCTCTTCCAGGTCCTCCTTCGAAAAGAAGGCCGTGCCGTAAACACGCACCAGTTGCTCGTTTCGAGGGTCTCCGCGCCAGTAAGAGCCCGCAAGGCTGGTGAGCCGCACATGCTTGAGCCAACCCGTGCTTTGGACGTGAGGCCCACGGCAGAGGTCGATGAAGTCACCATGCTTGAAGAAAGACAGTTCTTCACCTCGGTCTCGAATGCCTTCGACGAGCTCGGCTTTGAACTTGTTCCCTCCGCCATCGATGGCTTTGTAGCGGGCATAGTGTTCGTCCGCTTCGTCATAGGACGAAACATGGCGCTCGAATCGAAGGTCCTCTTTGGCGATTCGCTTCATTTCCTTTTCGATGGCCGGAAAATCGTCGGTGGACAGCTTCTCCCCATCTCGCAAGTGAATATCGTAGTAGAACCCACCATCAACGACCGGACCGATGGTCAACTCAGCCTTCGGAAACAAACGCAGGATGGCATCCGCCATCACGTGCGCGGCCGAGTGACGGAGCACGTCGATCGCCTCCGGGTCTTTTTTGGTAATGACCTTGACCTCGTCTCCGTTCCGAAGGGGGAGTCTCAGGTCGACGATTTCGCCATCAACCATGCCGCCAACGGCCGACTTCGCGAGTCCGGCGCCAATGCTCTTGGCGAGGTCCAGGGTCGATGAGCCGTCCGGGAGCCGACGGGTGCTTCCATCGGGAAGTTTGATTTCAATCATCTTTGTTCCTTTCGCGCGATGGATACTTCCCATCGCTGCTCTCGGGCGCGACGGACACCAACCGCCGCGCTTGCCGGAGAACCGTTAGCAGACCGGAGCGGGGTCGTACGAGACCGAAATGGCCTCCGATGTCCGCACAAACCGTTTCGCGGTCGACACTGGGCCTCGGCTTCCCTAGTGCAGCTGGATGTCCTTGATCATCGGCGCCGATGGCGAAAGGCCCCGGGCCCCCGTCCTCCCAGAGGCCGACATCGACATGCCGCGCCCGGAAACCGCGCCCGCCGCCAGTCCCAGTCTGACCGACGGGCAGGTCAGGACGATGCTCCATCATGAAGACCCGTTGGTTCGCCAGTTTGCGGTGGAGCAAGTCGTCCACCGAAGGATGAACGACCTGGCCCCGGACCTTCAGAACCTCGTCGCCGATGAGCCGATGGTTTCGGTCCCCGCGGTGCAAGGCCTGGAAGAACTTCGGATCTCCTCCGCGGCCGACGCCCTGGTGGCCCGGATCGCCGACGCCCGCGGGGAGCTTCTCAGTGTCGTATGCAGTGCCATCGCCACGTTGGCGCCAAAGCGATTGGTGGACGCACTGAAGGCCAGGGGCCGGATCGACGACGAGGCCTTCGTCGGGGTGATGAGTGCGGTGGCGATGGTCCGGACCGAGGCCGCGACCGCCTTCATCGACCGCGCCGTCAATCGGGCTCATCTCCAGTCGGCCGAGCGGCAGGCGGCCGTGTACAGCGCGGCCCTGATGTCCGGTTCCGCGAAACCGGTGCGCAAAGTCTTGAACCGTGCTCTGGAGGATTCCCTCCAACCCGGGGAGGAACAGCCCGGTCTTGTCCCGAGCCGAGTCGCCTTGGCCGGCGTGGCGGGCGCGCCGCCGCTTCTGGCCCTTTTCGAGCACGCTCAAGACCTTTGGAAAGCGGCGGACGAGACGCTCCGGGCCAGCGCCGAGGACGGCTTGGGACCCGAGCGGATGTCGGTCCTCCTGGACGCGCTCCTCAAGCGGCGGATCGCCGATATCCTGGAAGCCCTCCGCCCGCTCCTCGACGTCGCGCCGGCCGACGATCCGGATACCCAAAACGACCTGGGGACCATGCCGGAGCGGAGACGGGACTTGCTGGCCCAGATGCTGGCGCTTCGCGACCGATTCGCCGATCTGCAGCCCGAGGCGGCCGCGGTCTTCGCGGCAGCAGCGGCCCGGGCCACGGCCATCGTGATGCTTCAGCGGGGAGAAGCTGTGAGCAGCCCAGGGGTCTTGGCGGTCGCAAAGGCCTCGGACGGACGCCTTTCTCCCGAGCTCCTGGTTCATGCATCCGAGGAAGAGCTCGCGCAGACCTTGTCCGAGCTGAGTGCTCGGGCGCTGCGACCGGTGGTGATGGCCTTCGCGCGGGAACGCTTTCACCGTTCCGGCACGTTGCGTCGGCTGGCTCGAGCGATGTTCGCCGCCGGCCACGGCGTGCCGTTGTTGGAGGCCGCGGCTGAAAGCTCGGAGGCCCAGGTGCATGGGGCCGTTGCCCGAGCCGCCCTGGACCATTTCGAGGCGGCCGAGGCAGCGACGTTGGAGATCCTCAGCGCCCATCCGTTGGAGGCGTCCTCGGCCTCCATGGCCATGCTCATGAGTGAGCGGCTCCGCAGCCAGCGGCTCACTCTGGTCCTCGGACGTCGCTTTTATGAGCTGCGAGCCATCAATCCGACCATGCTCTCCCAGGCCTCTCTGAGGTCTGGGGATCCACGATTGCTCCCCCTGCTCGAGTCACGCGCCTTTGCCGATGAGCCGGAAGAGACCGCCTGGGTGGTTCTGGCCCGCACCGCCAACCTTCCCCTCGAGGGCAAGCTGAAGGAGGCGACCCAGCGGGTCCAAACGGACAGGCCCCCGACCGGGCCCCTTCACGTTCCTCTCAAGTGCGGAACCTGCCAGGAGACCCTGAGCTACGGTTTCGCCCATGCCTTCGTCGACGTCGAGGCGAAGGACGGCCTGGGGGATCCAGCCTTCGTGGGGGACATGATTTGCAAAGCATGCGGCGCGGAGGACGACCTCCATCCCACCGAATCGACGATCCATATCCTGACCCAGCACATGATGCAGCTCCTCACCGAACTGCAGCAGGGGCAGGTCACCAGCCCGCCTCTGGTCACTCCGGGTCAGACCGAGGTGGACGGGCAGAAGGTCGGACTGGCCGAAGCCTTTCGGAGGCTCACGCAGGCGGTCGAAAGCACGCCCGACGGCATCCGGTCCCGACTTCATCGCGCGCGACTGGGCCTCATGCTTCACCGTCGGACCGTGCAGACCGATCTAGACCAGCTGGAAGCGCTGGACCCTTCCAGCGTGGAAGCCCGAGCCCTTCGGGCCCAGCACCTGCACGCCCGGGGCGAATCGGAGTCGGCGATGAAGGCCCTGGCCGAGGTGGTGGGACGCCTGTCCGAAGAACCGGAGCCCCGGCTCTATGAGTCACCAGACCCGCAGACCCTCCGATTCAGTCTCGAGGAGCTGATGGTGGAGCTGGCCGACGAGGGCGTGGCCGTCCCATCGGGCATCGATCTCGGACCCGCGGAACAGCGGAGGGCGGACCGAGAGGGCGCTCGTCGTGAAGCGGCCCACGCCCACGCACACCACTCGGGGGCTCATGGAGACCACGTCCACTGAATCCGGTACCCCCTGCGTCGCCGTGACCGCCGCGACCATGGGCCCATCCTCCTTGACTTCGTCGCCGCTCTAAATTCCCGCAAGAGTTGCGCAGTGGGGACCGGGCGCACGTTTCACGATCGCCACCGATGCAGTGCGTAACGTTTCCGTCGTGAACCCGACTGCCCTCGTCGGCCGTTCGGCGAGCAAAGCCCCGTAAGGCAGATGATTCGCGCGGGGTCCCGGGGCCATGCTGGTTTCCTGGCGATGAACGGTAGCGCCGGCAGGATGATCGCGTCTTCAAACTGTTGTCCCGCATCTTGCAGAGAGCCCGAGCGTGGCAGCTGTGGACAAAGAAACCCTCGACCTCACCCTCGATTCCCTGCGTGGATTCGTTCAGGAGCACCTTTCAGACGCGGTGCTGCTGAAACTCGACCATGACGACGAGTTTCCCGAAGCGACCGTTCGGGCTCTTGGTCACTCCGAACTCGGCATCCAGCTCTTGTTTTTGCCGGAGGCCGTCGGCGGTATGGGCGGGGGCGCCTTCGACGTCTACCGGGTCTGTGAAGCCATGGCGCGCACCGACGTCGGCGTCGCCACCGGCGTGCTGGCAACGTTCCTCGGCAGCGACCCGATCTTGTTCGGCGGAACCGAAGAACAGAAAAAGCAATGGCTCGGACGGATCGCTGAAGAAGGCATCTTGATGGCATACGGGGCGACGGAGCCCGGGGCGGGAAGCGACCTGGCTTCCTTGAAGACCACCGCGAAACCGGTCGTCGAAGACGGCAAGACGGTGGGATATCGGCTCAACGGCGCCAAGCAGTGGATCTCGAACGGCGGGTACGCCGACCTCTACACGATTCTCGCCCTCGCCCCCGACGGGCCCACGTGGTTCGTGGTCGAGCGCGGGACCGAAGGCTTTTCGTGGGGCAAGCCGGAAGACAAGCACGGCATCCGGGCTTCCAATACGACCACCTTGACCTTGGAAGACGTCTACGTCGACGCTTCGGCCTTGGTCGGTTTGGTAGAAGGTCAGGGGCTTCAGCAGGCCCAAAAGGTCTTCGGCTTCACGCGCTTGATGGTGGCCGCTTTTGGGTTGGGCGCCGGATGGGCGGCCGTGGACCGCGCCATCGCCTATTCAATGGAGCGAATCCAGGGCGGCGCACCGCTCTCTCAGAAGCAGGGCTTCACGCACAAGCTCATCGTGCCCCATATCGCTGACCTCGAGGCGGCCCGGGCCTTCATCGAGGTGACCGCGACCCGCATCGATGACGGGGCCGGTGCTCTCAACACCGAAGGCGCCATTGCGAAATACCTGGCCACGGAAGCCGGCAATCGCTCTGCAGACGCGGCGATCCAAGCCCACGGTGGATACGGCTACACGAAGGAGTACATGGTCGAGAAGATCAAGCGCGACGTCCGGATCACCACCATCTATGAGGGAACCTCCGAAATCATGGAGATGACCATCGCTCGAGACCGGTGGCAGGACCACCTGCGAAGCCGCGGCGGTCATTACCACCAGATGGGCGAGGAACTTCAGAGCCTTCATCGAACATCGCCCGACTCCGGCGCCGATGTGGCGGGACTGGCGTGCCACGCTCTGGCCGCGGTGATGGAGCGATTCCGTGCGGCGCGTTTGACCCGCAACCAGCACATCCTCTTCCGTCTCGGCGAACTCATCGCCATGGCGGAAGGTGCCGGCGCATTGGCTCGGCGCGCGGCGGGCGCGGCGTCGAAGACGCTGGATCCGAAGGCCGACGACCGATTCGACCCCGAGACGCTCGCGGCGATCAGTCGGATCTATTGCCGCCACGCAGCGCATCGGATCGCTTCCGAGGGCCTCCGTTGGATCTTCGCCGGGGGTGAGACCGACAGTCGGGCCATCGACGAGTCGCGCCTCGCCGCGATCTTCCAAGCCCAAGCCGGTCAGCTCGACGACATGAACTTCGTCAGCGAACGCGTTTACGCGCAAGCACAGGCCTGAAACTTCGTAACGAGAAGGTTAACGTCATGAATCATCCCAGTCAGTCCCCTGATCGTGGCGCCGTCGCCATCGTTGGCCTCGGTGCCGTGCTCCCGGAAGCCCCGAACGTATCGACGCTCTGGAAGAATCTCGAGACCGGGCGCTACAGCATCACGGAGACCCCCAACGAACGGTGGGAGCCCGCCAAATACTTCGATCCCGATCCAAAGGCGCCCGACAAGACCTACTCGAAGATCGGCGGTTGGGTCATCGACTATCCTTGGGATCCCTTCCGCTGGAAGATGCCCATCCCTCCGAAGGTCGCGGACTCCATGGACCGCACCCAAAAATGGGCGGTGGCAGCCGCCCGTGAGGCGTTGATGGACTACGGCGTTCCGGACCGACCGCTGGACCGGGACCGTACCGCCATCATCGTCGGCAACGCCATGGGCGGCGACAAGCACTACATGACCGCCATGCGGATCTACGCTCCGGAGTTCTTGGAGCAGCTCGAGGCCAGTCCCAGCTTCTCGAACCTCACACCGGCCCAGAGGGAGCTCATCGCCAAGGAGTTCCTCACGGGGGTCCAGGGAAAGATTCCCGACATCACCGAAGACACGATGCCGGGCGAACTCGCCAACATCATCGCCGGCCGCATCGCCGCCGTCTTCGACTTACACGGCCCCAACTTCGTCGCCGACGCCGCGTGTGCCTCGGCCATGGCCGCGATGTCCGCGGCCATGGAAGGCCTCGACGAGCATCATTTCGACGCGGTGGTGACCGGAGGGGTCGATGCCAACATGTCGGCCTCCACCTTCGTGAAGTTCTGCAAGATCGGTGCGCTCTCCGCCACCGGGACCCGCCCCTACGATGAAGGCGCGGATGGCTTCGTGATGGGCGAAGGCGCCGCAATGTTCGTCATGAAGCGGCTGGCGGACGCCGAAAGGGACGGCGACAAAATCTACGCGGTGTTGCGAGGCCTCGGAGGGGCCAGCGACGGCAAAGGAAAGGGCATCACGGCCCCCAACCCAGTCGGCCAGCGACTGGCGGTGAGACGGGCCTGGGAGATCGCCGGCGAGCGTCCCGACGTGGACACGATGATGGAAGGCCACGGAACCTCCACCCGGGTCGGTGACGTCGTCGAGGTACAGAGCCTGACCGACGTCCTCTCAGACTTCGATCTTCCGGTGGGTTCCATTCCCCTGGGCTCCATCAAATCGAACATCGGCCACCTGAAGGGGGCTGCGGGCGCCGCAGGAATTCTGAAGGCCACCCTGGCTTTGCATCACAAGGCCATTCCGCCGAGCCTCAATCTCAGCAATCCCAATCCCAAGATCGAGTTCGGGAAGACGCCCTTCTTCGTCAATACCGAGCTGCGAAGCTGGGACAAGAAGACGCAAGGCGTACGGAGAGCGGGCGTCAGCGCCTTCGGGTTCGGCGGAACCAATTTCCATGCGGTCTTGGAGGAACACGAACCCGGCCGGCTGACCCGACCGGAGCGCGCCCAGGTCTCCGTCTCTGCGCCCATCGAGCCGAAAGCCCCCTTGCGTGGCGGCGTGGTGTTGGGAGGAAGCAGCCCAGCCGAGATCCGAAACGAAGTGCGGTCGCTCCTTTCCTCCGCAAAGCAAGGTCGCCTGCCGGCACCCACAGCGCCGGAGCAAGCGACCCTCACCAAGGAAGTTCGACTCGCCGTCGACTTCAAGGACGGCGCCGAGCTCACCGAAAAGCTCGAACTGGCGGATAAGGCCTTGGCATCGGGCAACCCGATGGCGTTCAAGCCTCTTCGGGCCCGCGGCATTCACATCGGCTCCGGCGCGCCACCGAAAGTGGCGTTCCTGTACACCGGCCAGGGTTCCCAGTACGTCAACATGCTCGCGGCGCTGAAAGAGGTCGAGCCCATCGTGCGCGACACCATCGCGGAGGCCGACTCCGTGATGACGCCGATCTTGGGTCGCCCGTTGTCTTCGATCATTTACGTGGACCCAACGAATGAGGCCGCGATGGCGCAGGCGAACGAGGAGCTGCGCCAAACCGCCATCACCCAGCCGGCCGTCCTCACGGTGGACATCGCGATGACGCGACTGATGGCCGAATACGGCATCAAGCCCGACATGGTGATGGGTCACAGCCTCGGCGAGTACGGCGCCCTGGTTGCGGCGGGTGGAATGACCTTTGCCCACGCCCTCGAAGCCGTCGCGGCCCGTGGCCGTGAAATGACCCAAGTCTCGATGGGAGACAACGGGAAGATGGCGGCGGTCATGGGGCCGTTCGAGCAGATTCAGGCGGTCGTCGACGCGGTCGACGGATACGTCGTGATGGCCAATCTCAACAGCCGTCGTCAGGCAGTGATCGGTGGGGCCAGCCCAGCGGTCGAGAAGGCCGTTGAGATGTGCCAGGCACAAGGCCTCCAAGCCCAGTTGATTCCGGTCAGCCACGCCTTCCACACGTCCATCGTGGCCCCCGCCAGCGGCCCCATGATGAACGTGCTCCGCCGTCTCGACCTGAAGAGCGTGACCACGCCTTTGGTCGGGAACGTCGACGCCGAGTTCTACCCCACCGGGCCCGGCGCTCCGGAAAAGATGGTCGAGATCCTGGGACAGCAGATCGCGTCACCCGTCCAGTTCATCAAAGGGCTGGAGAAACTGCACGATGCGGGAGCGCGGGTGTTCGTCGAGATGGGTCCGAAGAAGGCTCTCCAAGGATTTGCGGAAGACGTCTTGGGCGACCGAGAGGCCACGCTGTCCCTGTTCACGAACCACCCCAAGATCGGAGACGCCGCGGCTTTCAACCAGGCGCTGATGGGCTTGTACTCCCGAGGTCTGGGTCGAGGTCGTCAGCCGGCGCCCGCAGTGGTTCCCGAAGTGCGGACGGACGGTCGGTCGGCTGCCCCGGTCGTTCCGATGGCGGCCGCCCCCGCGCCTACCCATGCTCCGGTGGCATCCCGAGGCAACGGTCAATCGGCCATGGCGACGCCCGTGCCGGCGGCCCGTGTAGACGGCCCCACCTTCGGCGAAGTGGGTCGCCTGTTCGCGCAGTTCATGGAGGACGCGTTTCAGGTCATGGGCCAAGGCGGCCCGGCGTACGAGCCTTCGGTCGTTGTCACCGGTGTCAGCCTGGGCCTCCCCGGCCACGGTGCGATGTTCCGCAATGACAACGTCGCTCGGCTGCTCCGGGGCGAGTCGTTCATCGAACCGGTTCCGCCCAAGACGAAGGACGACATGGTGGAGCGCCACATCACGCGCCTGGTGAAGTCGTCGGATGGCTCCGGCAGCTTCGAAACCATCAGTTCGTCCGACGCCGGCATCAAGCTGGCTGGACAACCAGGTTCGCTCGGGCTGGTCGAGGACTTCGGCTATCCGGCCGACCGGGCGTCGGCTCTGGACTCCACCACCGCGATGGCCATCGCGGCGGGAATCGATGCGCTCCGCAATGCCGGCATTCCGCTGGTCATGAACTACAAAACCACGACGCGCGGCACGTTCCTTCCCGAGCGGTGGATGCTTCCCGAGGCGCTCCGGGACGAAACCGGAGTCGTCTTCGGCTCCGCGTTCCCGGGGTTGGACGCGTTCGCGAACGAAGCGGAAGGATTTCGGAAGTACAGCGAGCTGGTTGCGCTTCGCGACGAGCTTCAGCGGCTCCACAACGGGCGGTCGCAGCTGGCCCAGGAAATCAAGCAACGGATCGCCGAACTGGACCACGACATTCAACAGAACGCCTACATCCTGGACCGGCGGTTCGTGTTCCGAGTGTTGGCCATGGGCCATTCCCAGTTCGCCGAATACATCGGCGCTCGAGGCCCCAACACGCAGATCAATGCAGCGTGCGCCAGCGGTACGCAGGGTCTGGGCGTGGCGCAGGACTGGATCCGAGCAGGTCGCTGCCGGAGGGTCATCGTCTTGTCCGCGGACAACGTCACCAGCCCCAGCCTGATGCCCTGGATCGGTTCAGGCTTCCTGGCTTCGGGTGCCGCGGCCACCGACGCCCGGGTCGAGGACGCGGCGCTGCCCTTCGACCGACGACGTCACGGCCTCATCTTGGGTATGGGCGCAGCGGCGATGGTGGTGGAATCGGCCGACGCGGTAGCAGAGCGTGGTCACCGACCCATGACCGAGGTGATGGCGACCCGGTTTGTGAACAGTGCGTTCCACGGAACGCGGCTCGATCCGCAGCACATCACGAGTCAGGTCGAAGCCCTGGTGTCCGAGGCGGAGGCGAAGTTCGGCGTCAGCCGGGCCGAGATGGCAGAACAGATGGTGTTCATCTCGCACGAAACCTTCACCCCGGCTCGGGGGGGATCGGCGCAGACCGAAGTTCTCGCACTGCGGAACGTCTTCGGCGAGCACGCCGACAAGATCGTCGTCGCCAACACCAAAGGGATGACCGGCCACGCCATGGGCACCGGAATCGAGGACATCCTCGGCGTCGCTTCCCTCGAAACGGGAGAGGTGCCGAAGGTTCCGAACTTCCGGGAAGTCGACCCCGAGCTCGGCCGTCTCAACCTGTCTACGGGTGGTTCGTACCCCATCGAGTATGCACTCCGACTGGGGGCTGGATTCGGGTCGCAACTCGCCTTGTCGCTGGTTCGGCGGGTCCCGGGTCGAACGCGACCACGACCGGAGCAAGTCGGCTACGAGAGTCGCATCGAAGACGGCAACCAGTGGACGGCGTGGCTTGCCGCGGTGAGCGGTCACGTCAACGCGGAGGTCGAAACCGTCAACCGCACCCTGCGGATCAAGGATTTGGGCCCGACGGACGCCGCGGTTCGGCAAGCGCTCGCGGATCGACTGCCGAAGCCAGCCGTGGCGAGCCTGTCGGTTCCCGCATTCACGACCGCACGTGTGGAAGCCCGCGCTCGGATCGGAGGAGGCGCCGGCGCGGTTCCGGCATCACCGCCGCCCCAGAGCGCCCGCCCGCAGTCGGTCCCGGCGCCCTCGATGAACGGAGGCGCTGGCCCGGTCACCTCGACGCCCGCGAGCCCGCAACCTGCACCCTCCGCGCCCTCGGCGACCGATTCGGTGCAGGCCAAGATCATGGAGATCGTGGCTCAGCAGACCGGCTACCCGCCGGACATGCTGGACCCCGAGCTGGATCTGGAAGCCGACCTCGGCATCGATACCGTCAAGCAGGCGGAGATGTTTGCCGCGGTTCGGGAGA
>JBHJGZ010000007.1:0-438310 GCA_050331295.1 Myxococcota bacterium
CCCCCCCTCCCCCCCCCACCCCTCCCTCCCCGTCTCCGCAGTCGACGTCTACTTCTTCTTCGACTACGACGACGTGTCCGACGACGACGACGACGTGTCCGACGACGACGACGACGGGTCCGACGACGACGACGACGGGTCCGATGACGACGACGACCGAGAAGGCGGAAGCTCCGGAGGCGGAGGCGACATCGGAAAAGGCTGAGTCATCGGGTCTGCCTCGCGCGCTGCGTGACCCGATGATGGATCAAGCGCCGTCCCTTCCTTGACCCGCGCCGTGTTCGCTTCACGGTAGCGTCATGCAAAACCTCCGACCCGAAGACTTTGAAGAGGCCCGAAAGAAATGGGCCTATCGCGGCCAAAAGAGACCGGACTTTGCCGAGACACCCGGTCCAGGTCAGGAATCGGTCTGGGACTATCCGCGGCCGCCTCGGTGCGAGCCGGTGCCCCAAGAGCTCTCGGTGTTCGTGGGTGAAACCTGCATCGCCGCATCCACCGATGGCCTCCGGGTATGCGAGACGGCCGGCGCGCCCACCTACTACCTGCCCTTTCGAGACATCAAAATGGAATGGATGGAGGACCTCGGTCCCCGCTCGCTTTGTGAGTGGAAGGGAATCGCGCACCCCTTCGCCGCGGTGGTCAATGGCGTCCGGGTGAAGGGGGCGGCTTGGCGCTATCCGGAGCCGTGGCCGGGATTCGAAGAATTGGCGGAGACCTTGGCGTTTCATCCAGCCCACGTGATCTGTAAGCGAGGCGAAGAAGTGGCCCGCCCGCAGGCCGGAGGCTTATACGGCGGATGGATCACGTCGGACCTGGTCGGACCCATCAAGGGAGGGCCGGGCACCGGTCATTGGTAAGCAAACTAGACCTCGGACATCCCGCCATCCACCACGTACTCCGAACCGGTCACGAAGGACGCAGCATCCGACAACAGAAAGAGGGTCACGTTGGCGACCTCTTGCGCCTTGCCGAATCGTTTGAGCGGAACCTGGGCCAAGATGGCCTCCGCCATCCCGCTCACCTGTTCCTCTGGGAGACCCGTCCGCACGAAGAAATCGGTTTCGATGGGTCCGGGGCTCACCGCGTTCACGCGAATGTTTCGCTCCGCCAGTTCCGCCGCGAGGACCCGCGTCATGGCCCGAAGCGCCGCCTTGGTGGGGCCGTAGATGGATCCGCCCGCCATGCCCAGCTGGTTGGCGATGGACGTGTTGAATACGATGGACGCACCGTCCTTCAAGAGCGGCGACAGAGCCTTCACGTGCAGGAGCGGGCCTCGCACGTTCACGTTGTACTGCTCCTCGAATGCTTCCGGCGTCACGTCGGTATGGGGATAGAACTTCCCGAATCCGGCGTTCGCGAAAAGACCATCCAGTGCACCCAATCGCCCCTTGGTCTCTTCGGCCAAGCGGCTCGCCGCCCCGGGATCACCGGCGTCATTGCGAATCCCGTCGATGCCGTGGTCGGCCTTCGCCTTCTCGAGGCGGTCCGGATTGGTACCGGTCACCAGGACCTTGGCGCCCGATTCCTTCAAAAGTTTGGCTGCGGCCAGACCGATACCGCTGGTCCCGCCGGTGATGAGGTAGCTCTTGTTGTCAAAGTTCAGCATGATGATCGCTCCTTTCGCGAACATCATGCTGACTCGTCGGATGAGGACCAGTGAAGATGCGGAAAGGGACCGTTTCCCAATCCGCATCAATCACCGTCGGTGCGAATCACTTCGCGGCATGCAGGGCAGCTTGCGCTGCGGCCAATCTCGCGATCGGCACCCGGAACGGGCTGCAGGACACATAGTTGAGACCCACCGAGTAGCAGAAGGTGACGGAGTGGGGGTCACCCCCGTGTTCTCCGCAGATACCCATCTTGAGGTCCGGCTTCACGGTACGGGCGTCCCGGCTCGCGATGTCCACCAGTCGGCCGACACCGGTCTGGTCCAAGGACTGGAAAGGGTCGTGGGGAAGGATTCGGTGCTCGACATAATATGGGAGGAACGATCCCGCGTCGTCGCGGCTGTAGCCGAACGTCATCTGCGTCAAGTCGTTCGTCCCGAACGAGAAGAAGTCCGCCGCCTCCGCGATCTCGCCCGCGGTCAATGCGGCTCGAGGAATCTCGATCATCGTGCCGATGTGATACTCGATGCGCTCGCCGCGCTCCGAGAAGACGGCCTCGGCGGTCTCTTCAATCACCTGGCGTTGGGCACGAAGCTCCGCCACGGTCCCCACCAACGGCACCATGATCTCGGGCTTCACTTCCATGCCGCGTCCCTTGATGTTGATGGCGGCTTCGATGATGGCCCGCGTCTGCATCCGGGTGACTTCCGGATAGGTCATTCCGAGGCGGCAGCCTCGGTGACCCATCATCGGGTTCATCTCGTGGAGCCGGTTCACGTGCCGCTCGAGCTCATCCGGTGGGATCCCCAAGGAAGCCGACACGGACTGGATCCCCTCGGCGTCGTGGGGAAGGAACTCGTGAAGCGGCGGGTCGAGCAAACGGATCGTGACCGGATGACCCGACATCGCTTCGAAAATGCCCTCGAAGTCGCTGCGCTGGAATGGAAGCAGCTCGTCCAGATGACGCTGCCGCTCCTCCACCGTCTCGGAAACGATCATCTTCCGCATCGACGTGATCCGCTCGGGATCGAAGAACATGTGCTCGGTGCGGCAGAGGCCGATGCCTTCGGCGCCGAACTCCAGAGCACGCTTCGCGTCGGCCGGCGTGTCGGCATTGGTTCGAACGCCCATGCTTCGGAACTCGTCGACCCAGGTCATGAAGCGCTTAAACTCTTCGGAGATCCGGGTCGGTGCCAGTTTACGCCGACCCTGCACGACTTCGCCGGTGCTGCCGTCGATCGAGATCCACTCCCCTGCCTTCACGGTGACCGAACCGTTGGTGAAGGTCTGCTTCTTCATGTCGATGACGATGTCCGAGCACCCCGCGACACACGGCTTGCCCCAGCCTCGGGCCACCACCGCCGCGTGGGAGGTCATGCCGCCTCGAGAGGTCAAGATGCCCCGAGCCGCGTTCATGCCTCCGACGTCTTCTGGGCTGGTTTCCACCCGCACCAAGAGGACATCCTCGCCCCGCGCGTGGGCCTCCTCGGCCGCTTCCGACGTGAACACCACCTTGCCCACCGCGGCCCCCGGCGACGCCGGAAGGCCTTTGCCCAGCACCACGTGGTCGGTGGACCGGTCTTCGAACGACGGGTGGAGGAGCTGATCCAGATGGTCGGGGGTCACGAGTTCCGACACCGCGGTCCGGTGGTCCACGACTCCCGCATCCACCATGTCCAACGCGATCCGCAAGGCGGCTGGCCCGGTACGCTTTCCGTTCCGGGTCTGGAGCATGAACAAACGACCTTCCTGCACCGTGAACTCGATGTCCTGCATGTTCTTGTAGTGCTCCTCGAGTCGGGTCGTGTTCTTGACCAACTGCTCGAAGGCTTCCGGCAGCACATCTTTCATTTCAGCGATGTTTCTCGGGGTCCGGATACCGGCCACCACGTCTTCGCCCTGGGCGTTGATCAGAAACTCGCCGTATAGCTCTGGGTTTCCGGTGGACGGGTCGCGGGTAAAGCACACTCCGGTACCGCTCCCGTCGCCCATGTTCCCATAAACCATGGCCTGAACGTTTACCGCGGTGCCGATCAGTCCGGTGATCCGGTTGATGCGTCGATACTTGACGGCGCGATTGCTGTCCCAGGACTTGAAGACCGCGTCGATGGCCAGCCGAAGCTGCTCGCGAGGATCTTCCGGAAACATGAGACCAGTTTCCTTTCGATAGACCGCCTTGTACCGGTCGACGAGCTCCGAAAGATCTTCCGCCGACAGTTCGACATCATCTTGCACCTTGCGGTCGCGCTTCAAGGCCTCGAGGCTTTCTTCAAAGCGCTCATGGGGAACGCCGGCGATCACGTTTCCGAACATATCGATGAAACGTCGATAGGAATCCTGAGCGAACCGCGGGTTGCCGGTCTTCTTCGCGAGACCTTCCACCACGCGGTCGTTGAGGCCCAGGTTGAGCACGGTATCCATCATGCCGGGCATGGACACCGCGGCCCCACTTCGTACCGACACCAGGAGCGGAGCGCTCGCGTCTCCGAAGCCCGCCTCCATGTTGGATTCGATATGTGCAATGCCGGTTTCGACCTCGTCCATCAGACCGTCGGGCCACTTCTTGTGTTCGCTCACGTACCGGCAGCACTCGGTGGTGATCGTGAAGCCGGGAGGCACCGGTAGGCCGATGCGGCTCATCTCCGCCAGATTCGCGCCCTTTCCACCCAACAGGTCTCTGAGGCTTCGGTCGCCATCCGAACCCTTCTCGCCAAACCGATAAACTTTTCGCTCCGTCTGGTTCATGCCCCACTGGTGACCTGACTTGAGCTGGAAGTCACTGGGGGGGACCTCCGGGTTTGCGCGCCGACTCAGGGAAAAAGAGCAATCCCAGCCTGGTCCCCGGACTTTATGCAGGCGCTGCGGGTCCGGTATACCCAGAACGCTTTGTCCTGGGCCGTCGCATTGCTGTGCCTCTCCCAGCTTCCCGAGCTGGCGGCCATGGAGGGCACGTTCCAGCCAGCCGTGGGATCACCCGGAGAGGATCTCAGGGCTTCCGACACGCTGTTCGATTTCCGGGGCCAGGTGAACATCCCGATTCAGATCCAGCCAAAGGGTTACTGGGTCCTGATTCCGGGCTTCGAATATCTGGGCGGGCTGTTCCGACCCGACATCGCCACCGATCTGCCGATAAGGGGTTATCACGACATCGGTCTCTCGCTTCTCACGTTCCATCGGCTGGGCAGCAAGGGGCGCTGGTTCCTCGCTGGCCGGGGCGAGCCGATCATGGCCATCAGCGTGGGAGAACAGACCACCGACTTCCGGGTGAGAGGCGTGGCATCCCTTGTGGTCCTCTACCGGTTCGGCCCGGAGCTGATGCTGGGTCTCGGGGCGAGCGTGATCGCCGACCGGGACTTCGTCATCGCGGTGCCCGTCGTCGTCGCGCGCTGGCGCCCGACCTCTCGGTTCATGCTGGAGGCCAACCTGCCCCGGGGCGTGAGCGGACGCTATCGTTTGTTCGACGGCGTGGAGGTCGGGGGTCGCTTCATCCTCCGGGGCCGGCGCGTCTGGAACGCCGACCAGGACCTCTTGGACAGTCCCGAACGGGCCTTCCGCCTCATCACCATGACCGTACAAGCCACCTTGGGATTGAGGATGACCGACAAGCTGTGGCTGGAAATCGGGGCCGGCACCAGCGTCTTCGAGCAAAGCCGAGCCGAGGTTCCCGGCGACGACATCACGAGACAGTTCCAACCCAACGGTCGATTCACGGCTGGGGTCACATATCGGCTTCGCTGAACACTTCAGTCGAACAGGGCTGTCTCGGTCCGGTTTCGGCCCCGACGCTTCGCCACGTAGAGCCGACCGTCGGCATTCTCGATGAGCTCTCCGGCCGACATCTCGGAACCGACGTCCATCGTGGCCACCCCCACCGAAACCGTGCAAGGTATCCGTCGCCCGCCGTGGATGATCTCGAGGGCCTCCACCGCCCGGCGTATCCGTTCAGCCACGATGAATGCCCGTTCCCGGCCCGTATTGCGAAGGAGGAGCGCGAACTCCTCTCCGCCGTACCGCGCAAAGATATCCTCGAGACGCTTGGTGTCCGCCACCGTCTTGGCCACTTGGCGAAGCACCTCGTCCCCCGCTTGGTGCCCATAGTTGTCGTTGACCCGCTTGAAGTGGTCCAAATCGAACATCACCAGGGACAACGGCTGCTCGTGCCGCCGCGCGAACCCGGCTTCCTTATCGATCTCCACCATGAAGGCGCGCTTGTTGAACGCCTCCGTCATGGGGTCGTGGGTCTTGAAGTTCTGAATCAGCGTGTGGAACTGAAGTTCGCTCTCGTCCTGATAGCGGAACTGGAGGATGGTGGCGGTCCCGACCTGGAGTTTCGTGCCGTCCTGCAAGGTCAGAACTTGTACCCGCTCCCCCTCGCTCCACGTTCCGTTTGTCGAACCCAGATCCATCAAGATCAGGGTGTTGTCCTGTCGGATGATCTTGGCGTGATGACGCGACACGCCTTCGTCATCCAAGAAAACGTCGCATTCGGGGGCCCGCCCCAGCGTCGTCTCCTCCTTGGTCAGGAGGAACATTTGACCGATGGATCGCCCACTGATGCAAATCAAGGCCGCGGATCGCGGATCATCCTCGCTGGACTGGAGCGGCGATACTTCGTGAATCGCCGTCCGGTCCTCATCAGACTCCATGCCGCCACCGAGGAAGTTCTCGTAGGCCATCAGTCGATGAAAGACTACGCCACACCCCTGAAAGGTGCCAGACCCGCTCCCTGACCCGCCCAAGCGTTGACCGCGATCAGCGGCCTGAATACCCACAATCCGTGCGATTCATCTTGTCGCTCTGCCTCCTGGCGTGTGCGCCGAAAACTCTCATCGACACACGTCCTGTCGATCTTTCGGAGGTCGACGGCCACCCTCCCGGCGCGAACCCTGCTCCCGGACGCACGCACGCATCGGAACGAGCCGTCTTTGCCTCTTTTCCCCCCGAGCACCGGGCATCCGCCGTCACATTGTTCGAACGAAGTTACTGCTACTGTGGGTGCACCGAGTCGGTCGTCGCGTGCGTGGAGGATCCGCGATGCGCCTGCCGCAACTGCGCCCGGCGCATGTTGACCTACGCCGCCGCGGCGAGTCGCGACGGCGCATCACTGGAGCGGATCGAAGCCTCGCTTGACGCTGCGTCCGCCTCCTTTCACGAGGCCCCGTTCGATTTCAGCCGAGGACCCGAGGCGGCTCAGACTGGGCCGCCCGACGCAACGGTGACGCTGACCGAATTCGCGGACTTCGGATGCCCTCACTGCGCCCGCGTCTTCCCCTTGATCGAGCAGGTGGTCGAAGAGTCCGAAGACGTGCGCGTCGAGTTTCGTCCCTACCCGCTCAACCAGCACCCGCGCACCCTGGAAAGCATGGAGGCTGCCGAGTTCGCTCGGGTCTCCGGCCGCTTTTGGCCGTTCGCGACCGCGCTTTTCGAATCGGGCGGACGACTCCAGCGCGACGCGCTGCTTCGGCTCGCGTCTCGTCACGGTTTGGATCCGGTCGCCCTCGAAGCCGCGCTCGACGCCCAACTTCATCGACAGACCATCCTGGACCATCACCGTCTCGGTCGCCGCGCGGAGGTGCGGTCCACCCCGAGCATCTTCGTCAACGGCCGGCCGTTGGGTCTGAATCCCAATCGGGACAACCTGGCCTACCGGATCGACATGGAGCGGAATCGAGAGCGGTGCGATTGAGGCGTGCGTCCGAAACGCCGTGCGACGACTCACAAACGTACGGGTCGCGGTGCTTTCGGCCATCGATCGACGACTGCCCCGAAGAAGTGGACGCATCGGACCAAGTGCCCTCAACTGATGCGGTGGCATCCGACGCCCGCCTCCACCCTCTGAAGGTCGACGACCTTCGACGTGCACTGGAACGCCGGCTCGGAGACGGGCGCGTTCTGACGGACCAAGATCGCATGGAGGACTATTGTCGGGACTGGTCCGGTGCCGACCCCGCATACCCCGACCTGGTGG
Source organism: Myxococcota bacterium (assembly GCA_050331295.1). GTDB lineage: Bacteria > Myxococcota > Kuafuiibacteriia > Kuafuiibacteriales > Kuafuiibacteriaceae > Kuafuiihalomonas. Next base: position 7,576 of record JBHJGZ010000007.1, read on the forward strand.
TCGAAGCCGCATCGGCCGATGAAGTGGAAGCCGTATTGTCAATCGCGCAGGACCATCGCTGTCCGGTCACCCCCCGGGGCATGGGCTCTGGAAAGGCCGGTGGTTCGGTCCCGGTTCACGGGGGCTTGGTCCTCGGCCTTCGGGACATGCGGGGGGTCGAAGAGGTGCATACGGGCGACTTGGTCGCGGTGGCTCGAGCCGGAACACCGCTTCAGTCGGTCCACGAGGCCGCGACTTCGGAAGGTCTCTTCTATCCGCCCGACCCAGGCTCGGCCCACCTATGCTCCATCGGTGGCAACGTAGCCTGCAACGCAGGTGGACCTAGGGCGCTGAAGTACGGCACCACGAAACACTACGTGCTCGGGCTGGAAGTGGTGACACCAGCCACCGGACGCATTCGGCTCGGGGCCCGAAGCGTCAAGCAAGCCACCGGTTTCGATCTCACCGCGCTCGTGGTGGGCTCGGAGGGCCTCCTCGGAATCATCACCGAAGTGACGCTACGTCTCCTCCCACAGCCGCGTTCGGTTTGTACCGCCATGGTTGGCTTTCCATCGGTGGGCGCGGCGAGCGTCGCGGTCACTCGAGCCTTCACGCAAGGGCTTCATCCTCGATGTCTCGAGCTCTTGGATCCGTTCGCGACTCGAGTCCTCGCCGAACAGGCACCCGGAGTGGTGCCCGATGGCGCGGACGCGGTGCTGATCGTCGAGACCGATGGCACCGAAACCGGAGCGACGGAGGAGATGGCCCGTTTGGCCGAGTGTTTCGAATCGGCGGGTGCCGGCGCGGTGTCGGTGGCCCAACATGAAGGGCAAAGGGAGCAGATATGGGCGCCGCGAAGAATGCTGAGCGAAGCCCTGCGTCGCACCGCGCATCGGAAGCGCTCCGAAGATGTGACGGTGCCGCGGTCCCAGATACCGTCATTCCTGGACCGTCTGCAGCGGGTGGCGGAAGAAACCCAGGTGAGGGTTGCGGCGTACGGCCATGCGGGGGATGGGAATCTCCACGTGAACGTCCTCTTCGACCCCGACCAAGTGCAGGAGGCGGATCGTGTTCTTGAATCGGTGGCGAAGATCTGCATCGAGATGGGGGGGACGCTGTCAGGAGAACACGGTTTGGGACGATTGAAGCGAAACCTGCTGCCGCTGGAACAGAGCTCGAAGGTGATCCGACTGCAGCAAGCCCTCAAGGCCCAGTTCGACCCGGCCGGGATCCTGAATCCCGGCAAGGTGTTTCCTTCGGGGTTTGGAGGCTGGGAATGACGGAGTCCCGCGAACCGCTCCCTCCCGAGGCGTTGGTTGACGTTCCGGTGTTTCCGCTACCGGGCACGGTGCTCATGCCCCGGACCATCATATCTCTCCACGTTTTCGAGCCTCGCTATCGCGCCATGACCGCCGACTGCATCGAGGGCCATCGCTTGATGGTCGTGGCCATGCTGGACCCCGATGGCACGCCGGATCACTTTGGTCGCCCCCGCGTGCATTCGGTCGGCGGCCTTGGGGCGCTCAGGCGGTCCGCACGCTTGCCCGATGGTCGATACAACATCGTGGTGGAAGGTCTTCATCGCGTCGACATCTCGGACGAGCTTGACCCGGGACCCCCGTACCGACGCGCGCGCGCTCGGGTCCTGGAGGATGTCTATCCTCCGGATACCGCGCCTCTCACCGCGGTCATGGCCTCGGTTCGGTCCCTCTGCACTCGCGCGCTCACTCAGAGCCATCCCCACGACGCCTCGGAGCTAGACGGCTTGAACCAGGTCGTCGACCCGGGCCACCTGGCCGACCTGGTCGCCGCGGCGGCCATGACCGACGCCCTCGAACGCCAGCAGGTTCTCGCAGAACCCGATGTCGAAGCTCGACTGAACCTGGTTGCGGGATGCCTCGGCGCGTACCTGCTCTCGCAAACCGCGGCGACCGACGGCGGCGAGGTCAGCATCGGTTGGGGAATCACAACCGGTAAAGCCTAAAAGCGGCTCCAGATTTAACGTAACTACGCCACGACGCGGCAGTAGTGCCAGTCATGGTGAGATACCTCCTCTCCATCACCGCAGTGTGCATCGTCGGCTGCGAAGCGGATTTCGAGGCGATCGAATTCGAACTGGAAGCACCAGACCTCGGACCGCCCGCACCTGGCCTCGATGCCGGGGCGTCCGACGCGAGCATGGGCGACGCCGGCGCGACCCCCGACGTGGACACGGTGGTGGCCACCGGGGAATGGATGTTCTCGGGCTTTTCGGTGGAAGGTTCCCTCGACCTGGTCGAAAGGGCCGATGGGCGCTTCGAAGCCGTCTTCAGCGATGACTTTCAGTCGGTGAATCTGCCGAGTCCGGTCTTCTTCTTTTCGGACCGATCCAGCATCGGTCGGTCCGGCATCCGCCCGTCCGACGGGGACATCCGCATCGGTGTGCTCCAACAAGTGAGCGGACCCATGACGTTCGAGATTCCGCCCGCCGCAGCGACCCGTCGCTTCGCTTGGATCTACTGCGAGCCCGTCACCATCGAGATGCACGTCGCCGAGCTGGAGTCCCTGTGAGAGGAGGCCTGGCATGCCTCTTGGGCCTGGCGATGCTCGCCGAGAGCGGATCCGCATTCGCTCAGATCCAGGTGCGGGACACCCTGAGCGGCTACCTCAGCTTCGGCGCAGCGCTCCAGTCGACCGACCAATTCTTCGACCAATCCGGAGAGAGCATCGAATCGAGCGAATTCGACATCACGACCCTGGACCTCTACGCAGAGCTGGGGCTCATCGACCGCTACTTGATGCTGACCTTTTCGGGGCAGCTCTTCCGTCGAAACGAGTCCATCGCGGCGGAGGTCGAGGAACCTTTTGGAGGAATCGTTCGGGGCGTCGGGGACTTCCGGATTGGACTTTGGACCACCCTGCTGCAGTCCGATGCCCTTCCGGGCGGTCCGTTCCGACTCCTGGCGGCGACGCAATTCGGCATCCCTGCGGGGGACCCGAGCCCGTCCGCTCCTGGCGACTTGAACTTTCTGGCCGAGAATCTGCCCACCGGAGATGGAGAGTTCGACGTGGAATTCAACCTGAGCGCGGCGAAGGTGTTGGAGTTCTCAGGCTATCCGCTCCGCCATTTCGTGGACGGACGGGTGGGCTATTGGCTGCGCACCGAGGGGTTTGCGGACAACGTCACCTATTGGTTTCAGGTGGGCACTCAACCGAAGTTTCCGGTTCTGGATAGGTTTTGGCTGATGTTCGGGATCAATGGGACCCAAAGCTTCATCGATCTGGGCGACCCGGCCGCGTTCAGCTCTTCCACCATCGGCATCGGAAACGGCGTATCCTACACCTATCTGAGCGCCGAGTTGCAGGTCCGATTGCCCCTCGGCTTCGGCTTGGGCGGCCGGATCGACGACGCGATCGAAGGTAATCTCATTCTGGATGCCGTGACCTTTCGCGTGTACGGAAGCCTCGAGTTCGACGCGCTGTGAGGCGTCGGTTCTAGATGAGGTCCGAAGCGAGGCCTTCCAGCGGCGTGGTCGTCACTTCGAACTCGCTGCGTTGACTATGGCTACGCGGCAGCGCCATTTCCTCGGTGGGCGAGATGCCACCCTGCCGGGCTCGCGCCAACAGGTCCCGTAGGTCGGTGAGACGCACCGGCTTCCTCAAGTAATCGTTCATGCCGGCCTCGATACACCGGTTTCGCTCCTCGACTCCGGTGGCGGCGGTCAGCGCCACGATGGGCACGTTGTGGCCGTCCCGCTCTCGGATCCGCCGGGCCGCCACGAACCCGTCCATGACCGGCATGTTGCAGTCCATCAGGATCAAGTCGAAGCGCCGAAGTGCGGTACGGCGGAGCGCATCTTCACCGTTTTCCGCCACCACCACCTGACAGCCGAGCTGATCCAGCATGCGCTGAGCGACCTTCTGGTTGACGGGATTGTCCTCCACCACCAACACCTGCATCGAGGCGAACACCGCCGGGGTCTCCACGGTGATGTCGCCGGAGCTCACGTACTCGGCTTTGATCATGGGGATCTCGAACCAGAAGCGGCTCCCTCGGCCCAGCTCGCTTTCGAGCTGGAGCGCACCTCCCATCATTTGAACCAGCCGCTGCGTGATGCTGAGACCCAGTCCGGTTCCGCCATAGCGACGGGTGGTGGACTCGTCGGCCTGAACGAAAGGATCGAACAGACGGCCTTGTTTGTCGGCGGCGATCCCGATGCCGGTGTCCCGCACCTCGAATAGGTACTTGCCGTCTTGCCCCTGCACGCGAAGGGTCACCGAACCTTCATGGGTGAACTTCACCGCGTTTCCCAAGAGGTTCAAAAGGATCTGGCGGATCCGGGTTGCGTCGCCTCGCACCCAAATGGGACCCGCCGGTTCGCACTCGACGCGGAGGGCGATCTTGCGATCGTGGCAGGTGACCGACATCAGCTTCGCCACCGTCTCGACCAAGTTGCGAAGGTCGAACGGCACATGCTCCAGAACCATACGCTCCGCTTCGAGCTTCGAGAAATCCAGGATGTCGTTGATGATGCCGAGCAAAGCGGTGGCAGAGGCCTGGATCGTCATGGCCATGTCCTTTTGCGCGTCGTCCAGCTTGGTCCGGTTCATCAGGTCGGCCATGCCGATGATGCCGTTCATGGGAGTTCGCAGTTCGTGGGACATGTTGGCCAAGAAACGGCTCTTGGCCTGGCTGGCCGCTTCGGCGGCTCTTCGTGACTCCATGAGTCGGGCATTGGTGGTGCGCTCCTGCTCCAGCGCCGAGATCGAGACCGCCATGTGATAGGCCACGATGGTTGCCGTCACGATCATCAGACCGGTCACGCTGAGGGGATGCACGAGCGCAATCTGCTCCGGATTCAGGCCCTCGGGATCCACGCCCAGGCGGCCCAGAAGGAACAGGCTCCAGACGATGATGCCCGCCACGGCGCCCCAGAAGATGGCGCCCCGGAGCCCTTTGAGAAGCAGGATCCCGGACGGAAGGATCACGCACCAGTACAGGGCGGGAGATGACGACAGCCCCGTGTAGTAGCTCACGCCAAACAGTGCGCCGACTGTCGCCATGCAAAGCAGGTTGACCGCCGGTGCGAGCTTTCCGGTTTTTCGGAGGATCCAAGGTCCCGCCACCACTCCGAGACCGCACACGGCGATGATCAACGCGGCGGGCGCGTTCCCCATCCACCAGTAGATGCCTCCATATATTGGAAAGAAAGCCGCGAACAGGTACGCGAAAACCACGAACGAGCGAGCCTTCTGCCGCTCGGTCGCCTCGGTGACGGCGCACGGGAGGAGCTCATCCACGGAGGACGAGATCCGCAACACGACCCGCCGCCACCAATCCGTGGAGCTCGACACGTAAGCCGAGTTTACGAAGCTTCCGGTTTTTCGAAAAGACCGGCCGGCGCGCCGTCCGCAGGGCCGGCGACTTCATCCATTCGAGGGGGAGATGACGAGGGAGTCGATCAAATGCCCACACTTGTCGCGCTTCGTGACCAGGTATTGCTCGGAGTGGACCGTGGGCTTCATCAAAATGGGGAGTCGCTTGATGACCCTGATTCCATGGTTTTCGAGCTGTAGCACCTTGTCGGGGTTGTTGGTCATCAGACGGACCGCATCGATGCCCAGGTCTTGATACATGTGGGCGGCGATGTCGTACCGGCGGTGGTCGGTTTCGAAACCCAGCTGGTGATTGGCTTGCACGGTGTCCGCCCCTTGCTGCTGGAGGGCATAGGCCTTGATCTTGTTGCCGAGACCGATGCCGCGTCCTTCCTGGCGAAGATAGAGCACGACGCCGACGCCCTCGGCAAAGCACCGGTCCAGGGCGTGGTCGAATTGCTGCCGGCAATCACACTTCAGGGAACCGAAGACCTCTGAAGTGACACATTCGCTGTGGATCCGGGACAGGACGGGGTCCTCCGCCCTTCGAACCTCGCCCACCACCAGGGCCACGTGCTCCTTCCCCGGATCAGGAATCCCCGCCACCACCTCACGAAAAACGATCGTGTTCAAGGGGCCCCGGACGGTGGGAATTTCGGATTCCGCGTATCGGATGACGCGCGGGAGCGGCTGAGCAGCCTTCTTCGGAAGAATCATTTCTGGTCGGCCCGCCTTCCGGCGGACACCCTGGCTTTAGGAACCACCTGGTGGGGAGTCAACTTAGAGATGACCTTCTGGAAGGGCGTCGGCGGCTTGGACTGATACACTGAGCGGCATGAAGGATCAGTGCGTGCGGGCCAAGACATCGGACCACCTAGAGGTGACCGTGGCCATGACCAGCCGTACGTGTCGGACCGCGCAAGACGTCCATCAACTCAGCGGCCTCGCGGCAGTGGCGCTGGGTCGGCTGATGACCTGCGCCGGTCTGATCGCCCTCACTTCGAAGAAACCCGGGAAGACCAGCCTTCAGATCCTTTCCCGCGCTCCCCTGGGTCAGGCGTTCTGTGACGCTACCGAAGGGGGCGATTTGAGGGGTATGGTCAAGAATCCTAGCCCCTCCCCGACCGCCGATCACGCCCAATCGGCTCGACGGACGGTGAGCGCCCTGGTGTATCCCGGAAAGATCTCGGTCGTTCGCCGGGGGGCAAACGGGGAGTATGTGCAATCCATGACCCCGCTCCACGACGGCGAGGTGGACGCGGATGTTCAGTCGTTCCTCGAACAATCGGACCAGGTGCCCACCGGCCTGGCTGCAGAGTGTCTTCTCGATGGGGATGAGCGGGTGCTGCGGGCCGGCGGCGTGATGATTCAGGCTCTCCCCGATGGCGACTTCGAGCGCCTTCGTACCCTGCGCGCTCGCATCGCATCCGGCGGTCTGGTTCCTCTTCTCCAAGAGGCGATTTCCGCCGAAGACCTGCTATCCCGGTTCGAACCGACAGCGGTGACGCTCGGCGAGCCCGTCCCTCTCCGCTGGCACTGTCCGTGCTCCTTCGAGCGGGCGACGAACGCAGTGAAGCTCCTCGGCCCCAACGACCTGTCCAGCCTGGTGGTGGAAGAACAGCCTTTGGCGGTCGAATGCGACTTCTGTGCCTCCCGTTACGAAATTTCTGTCAAGGACCTGGAACGCTTGATGAAAGAGACGGTGGTCGCCGAAGGCTGAGGCGCGACCACTGCGAGCAGCCGCGGCCACCACGCGGTTGCAACGCGGCCTTCTTTCGGTGTTGAAGGCGGCGGTGTCCAAGGAGGCCTCTCTCGCCTGGTGGTCCATCGCTGCTCGGGGTTTTGTCATGGGAGCGGCCGACGTCGTCCCCGGGGTCAGCGGAGGAACCATGGCGTTGATCCTGGGTATCTATCCTCGCCTGATCTCATCGCTGAGTCTGCTCAACCCGGCTCTGATTTGGGAGACGCTTCAAGCCGCTCGCGGCTCAGCAGGGCGCGCAAGAGCCCGCGCGGCCCTTCACTCGGCCGACATTCCATTTCTCGCCAGTCTGGCCTTGGGGATTGCGGGAGCGGTGTTGAGCCTCTCACGGATCATCCCGGGACTGATGCGCGCCTACCCAGAGGTGATGAACGGCTTCTTCTTCGGACTCATCCTGGCGTCGGTGCTGATCCCGTATCGGATGATGCAGCGTCGAGGCTTCATGGAAATCATCCTCTTCGGTGTGGGCGCCATCGTCGCCTACGTCGTGACCGGACTCGGCATCCTCGACGTGCAGGATAGTCTCCCATTCCTCTTCTTGAGCGGAGCCATCGCCATCTGCGCGATGCTCCTTCCCGGGGTCAGCGGAGCGTTCTTGCTCCTGATCCTCGGCCAATACACCCGCGTTCTGGATGCGCTCCATGAACGGAACCTGGTCATCCTCTTGGTCTTCGTCGCCGGGGTGGTGACCGGGCTTCTCTCCTTCAGCCGAGTCCTCCGATATCTGCTTGACCGGCATCGAGACCCCACGCTGGCCGGTCTCTGCGGCCTCATGGTAGGCTCGCTCCAAAAGATCTGGCCCTTCAAAATCGCCCTGGCCGAGCCGGTGATGGTGGGTCATAAAGTCGTGAGCGACAGCATCAACGTCTTACCGTCGGATCCGAGATACACGGGGCCGCTCTTGCTTCCTTTGGCCATGACCGCACTCGGATTCTTGGCGGTCTTGGTACTCGAGCAAATGGGCCGTCGACGGGCGGAGTCCCCCCAGGCTGACGAAGCTGGGAACTAGAGAAGCATCGCCAGCCCGTCGATCTGATGAAAGGCTTGGTACACCCGGGCGACCGTCTCGGCGTCCGGCATCTCGACCTCCAAGGTCACCGAGAGGTGGTTACCGTGGGCCGAAGAGCGGACCCGAACGTCGGGATCGGCATCCGGAACTTCGTTGTGGAGCGCGGTCCGCGCATCGGCTTCCAGCGTCGCCTGACTCGACCCGATCAGCTTGAACGTGTAGCGAGTGGGGAAGGTGTGGACCGCCCGAAGCTTTTCGAGAAAGGTCTCATGATCGGTCATGCGTCATGAATACCTGAAGCTCGATTCGAGGTCGACGCCACCTCGCCTGGGGAGTGTCCCCTCATCGTCGCATGAAGGGGCCTGGCGTGGTGAGGGCTAGAACTGAAAGTAGATATAGGTCTGAACCTCGAAGTCCGCCACCTTCTCGATGATCAAGGTGATCGCAGTCAGGGCGCCGGCGCGAGCCAAGACCGGAAGCCGAATGAAGTATCGATTCACGCGCTGAAAAAGGTCGCTGGGTCCAAAATGAATGGCCGTCGCGAGGCCCATCACCACGAGGACACGCGGTGTCAGATTCGGGGCCACCCAAAGAAAAGGATCGGCCCAATCGATCGCCATGCCTTCGAACACTTCATATGCCCGCCGCATCGATTCGGCCCGGAAGAAGATCCGGGCGAGCATCACCGACAGGAAGGTGACGACCCACCCGACTGCGGTTCTCCACCATGACGGACGCGCCGGTGGGGATGTTCGCCACCAGTACAATCGAGTCAGACAGAGACCAACGCCGTGAACTCCTCCCCATAGGGCCATGCGCCAGGACGCGCCGTGCCAGATCCCCCCAAGGACCATCGTGATCATCACATTTCGGAGGGTGCGCCAACGTCCTCCTCTGTTTCCACCCAATGGAATATAGAGATAGTCTCGGAGCCAAGTGCTCAGTGAGATGTGCCAGCGCTGCCAAAACTCCGGAAGATTTCGGGCCTTGTAAGGACGATTGAAGTTTTCCGGGATGTGAAAGCCGAACAGGGCAGCCGACCCGATGGCCACATCGGAGTAGGCGGAAAAGTCGTAGTAGATCTGAAGCGTGTAGGCGAACACGCCCGCCCAGACTTCGACCGGCGTGTACAGATCCGGCGAAGCGAAGACCCGGTCGATCAGGTTGGCGGCCAAGAGATCGGCGACCAGAAGCTTCTTGGTGAGGCCCTTGGCGATGCGAAAGAGGGCCGTAGAGCCCACGTCGTCTGGAAGCACCGGCTTCCGATCCAGCTGCGGGAGAAAGTGATGGGCCCGAACGATGGGACCGGCAATGATCTGAGGAAAAAAAGAAATGAACAGAGCGACGTCGACCCAAGAGGACCGAGGCTCACAGTCCCCGCGGTACACATCGATGGTGTAGCTGAGGGTCTGAAAGACGACGAACGACAGACCGATCGGCAGAAGGATGTCCAGCCGATGGTAGACGATTTCGATCCCCACCCAACCGCTGACGATGACCGCGGTCTCGTACAAAAAGTTCGTGTACTTGAAAAACGCAAGGATACCGAGATTGCTCACCACGCTCGCGGTGACCAGGATGCGACGGGTACGCGGATTTCGACTGCGCCCCATGGCTCGAGCCAACCCGTAGTCGGCCGTGGCGCAGTACAGCACGATCAGAAACGGCGCCGGATTCCACGCCATGTAGAAGACGGCGCTGGCGGTGAGCAGCAGCCATTTCCTGAGGCCCGAGCGCCACCGCTCGAGGCCCGGACCCACGCTCCAGTAAAGCGCGAAGACCACCGGAAGAAAGACGAGGAACTGAAGGCTGTGGAACAGCATGTCAGGGCGCGCTCGGAGGAGCCGCCTCGGCAGCCCCGGCACGGTAGGTGTCGTAGCCTTCCATCAGGGCCTCGGCCATCATCTCGCCGAGGAGATCGCTGCCTCGGCTTCGAGGGTGAATGAGGTCCCCGAGCATCAGGTCTGCATCGACCCAGCGACGAAGCGATCCCTCGCCCCCCATCGACCGATAGAGATCCCACACACCACAACCGTGACGCCGCGCGACCCGGCGCTGGAGCGCCATGACCGTGTGCACCTCGGCCTTCGGCTCCATCCGGCCGTCCGCCTTGGCCCGAACCGACTCCAGCGGGGTGACGACCAAGCAATCGGCCTCCGGGACGGCTGCGGCAATCCTTTGGAAGAAGGCATCCATCGAAGCCTTGATGCGGTCCTCGGTGGCTCGGCGCTTGGAGAGCATCAGCGCATCGTTTCCGCCCACCATCAGCACCACCAGATCGGGTTGGCGATGAGCCAACATGCGCAGAAAATCTTCGCGATGGGGGCGCACCCAGACCTCCGACGTCGCACCAGGAAGGCCGATGGATTCCAGAACCACTCCCGGCACCTCGGCCTCCAAAGCGACACCAAAGACTCGCCCACCGTGGGTTTCAGCCCGAAGCGTGACCGCGTCCGTCCCGGGTGGAAGGGCAAACGACGCCACCTGCGCTCGCTTCCCGAGCGACGCCCCGCGGGTGTCCACTTCACCCAAGGCGAGACCGTCGGCGGTCAGGGTGAGAACGCCTCCGTGGGGCTCTTGGAGATAATAAAGTTCCAGCTGTCGCGCGCCTCCTACCGGCTCGAACACGCTCTGCTCGCCGGCCTTCTGGGCCGTGAACGCGGCGCCGGTATATCCGAAATAGCGATCCTGCAAGACCCCCTGCGTGATGACATCCAGTACCCAGCCGCCGGTGCCGCGCCCGGTCCGGTGCCCTCGTTGGAAGCGATTGAACTTCCGGACCATCAAGAATCCGCGACCCGCCGCGCCGAAGCGGTCCTGAAGTCGAGCCCGAACCGTGTCGGTAATCTTGTCGGAAGCGATCAGCGAATCGCCGAAATAAATGACGCGAACAGTCGAAGAGGGCCGGGAGCTCTCGGCGGCCCGCAACGCATCGAAGAATCGATCCAGAGCACGACGCTGACAGCCCGGTCCGACCGACGCGTCGGGCGGCTCGACACACGGCCGCTCGAGCGACGCCGCCGAGAGATGAAGCGCGTCCTTGAAACGGTCGAAAAACGGACGCTCCGGCGGCGTCCATGCCTCCCGAGCCACGTGGGCATCCACCGGCCGATGCGGAATGGTCGTCTCCACCGCTTCGTCATCGCGGACGAACGTATCTTCTTCGGCGATGTTGAGCGCGCCTCCCCCGGCCACATAGCCCTGAGACGGACGCGGAACCGCTTGCGGCCGACTGACCAGTCGCGCCCAAAATGATGCGAAGGGTCGTTGGTGATCAAAGATGTCCAGCGGTTTCAGATCTTCCGGGATCGGCATCGCGGACAACCCGACGCAGAAGCCTACGAACGCGGCCAAAGTCAGTGCCGTGCCTGCGACGGTGGTCTTCTGCGCCAAGTTCATGATGAATCGAGGACGACGGCGCTTAACATCAACCCATCAACGGTGCTACGTCTACTGGCTCGGGGCGGGCAGTGGAGCACGGCCCATCATCCGAAGCGCGCTTCGGGCAAAGGAGAAGTCGGCATGCCGTACTTCATCGTCTTGGCGGACCAACAAACGGTCTTGGGTCTATGGGAAGACCACCGTGACGTGGCAGCCTCCCGATGGGGCCTCGAGCTGAGCCTCACCTACCCTCGCTGCTCCGTGATGGTCCGACAAGCGGCCAGCCTGGACGAGCTGCGCGCGCGCTGCCCCGGGCTCCAGTTCGGAGACCTCCAAGCCGAGCCTCTTTCCAAGTCGCGCGCGCCCGCATCTTCACCGGCCGGTATCGCGGTCTGAGCGTCGCTAGGCGCCCTTTCGTCATCTCGATCTTCTTCGGGCCTGGCCTTTTCGTGTCTCCTGGATGCTTCAGTAGAACGGCCGGTCTTTTTCGGCTTCCTCGATGACGGCTGCCGTCCCTTCGGCTTCGGTGACCAATTCAGTCCGCCGCGTCAACTCCGAGGCGTCCGGATACTTTTCGGCCATCTCCTCGAAGGCCTCCCGGGTCTCGTCCACGTTGCCGAGGCGTGCGTGCACGGTGGCGATCTCCAAGAGCAGCTTCGGGTCCAGGCCCACGTCCGAAAAATCTTCCCGGATGATTTCCAACCGACCCACGTAGGCCCGATCGCGGCCGAGCTTTCGGTAGAAGTTGGCAGCGTAACGCTCGTGGGCCATCAACTTCTCTCGCACCTCCCGATAGACCTTCCGCGCGTCGTCTGACCGCTCGTGATCCGGGAACCGTTCGAGGTAGGCGGCCAGAGCCTTCGATGCCTGTTTGACTGCGGTTTGGTCCTTCTCTTCGGCCGGCGGCAGGAGAAAGAAACCTCCTGGGATTTGCTCGTAGTGGGCGACTCCGGTTCGGAACATCGCGTAGGGGACCTGTCGGTGCGTCGGATGGAGACGGACGAAGTTTTGATAGCTGTCGATGGCCTCCAGGTAATGGTCGCGCTCGTACTGGCAGTCGGCGATCCGCAGCTCCGAGAGGACGGCGTATCGGGAGTAGGGGAACTTGGTGCGAATAAAGGAGTAGTACTGCTGCGCCGCCAAGTGGTTACGACGGTCGAACTCCTTTTCAGCCCGTTGCCAGTTGTCCTCTGGCGTCGCCTTGAAACGAACCCGCGGGATGGCCTCACCGCGATCGGGATTCAGAGCCGGTGCGGAGAAGTCTTCGTAATCAGGAACTGGGTCCGTCGCGGCCGCCCCGACGCCGGAGCCGCCCGAAGAGCAGCTTGCCGTCAGCAGTGCGAAAAGAGATCCTAACGCCCGAATGCGCATCATGGGGCTCATACCAGCCCCATCCCGAACCGCCAACGAGGACGGGCCCTTACTCGAATTTCCCGTCGAATGCCCTCATGAGATCCTCGAAGTTTTCCGGGCCCTCGCGGGTCTTCTTGGACGCGGCCCCAGCCGGTCCACCGGCGCTCCGCTCTTCGTTTCGCGAAGGGGGCGCGTTCATGGCGCGGGTCGGTTCTTCTTCGAGTTCGCCCAGAAGGTCGGAGGTCTTCGAGGATCCCTTCACCGGGGGAAGCTCGCTGGGAAGCGGCATGTCGCTCAACGACGAGAGCGCGGCCTCGAACTCATCGTCGAGGCCCCGCTGCTGCTCGGCCTGCTTCTGGAGCTTCCGAAGCCGCTCCTCGAGTTGGCCCTTCTCCATCTCCACCGTCCGCAACTGGCGCCGGGCTTCGAGGATCTCCTGGCGAAGTTTGTCGATCTCGGCGCCGCTCTGCTGCTCCGAGGCCTTGAGCTGGGTCATGTAGTCCTCGTGAAGCTCCTCGAGTTCCTTGAGGTAACGGTTTTCGAGCTCGTCGTATTGCCGGCTCGCCTCTCCCAGTCTCTTTTCCTCGGTGCTGACCCGCGTTTCGGCCGCGTCGGCGCGGGCGCGGGCCTGACCCAGCTCCCGTTCGAGAACCTGAATCTGCCGGTGCGCCTCGTCCCGCGCCCCCTGCAGCGCGTTCATTTCGGCCAGCAGCCGTCGACCTTCGTCCCGGGTCTCATCGCGTTCCTGCACCAGCGCCCGCTTCGTTTCTTCGAACGACTCCCGGTCGCGCCCGCTCTGGGTCCGAAGCTCCTGCAGCGCGCGTTCCCGGTCGTTGAGCTCGGTGCGAAGACTGGCGATGGTGGACGCCTTTTCTCCGTCTGCACCCCGCGCGGCGCCCAGGGCAGATTCCAGGTCCTGGTTCTCTTCCCGAAGCTGAGCTCCGTATTCTTCCAGGCTGGCGATCCGGCCCTCCAATCGGCCGATCTCCGCGCCCCGCTGATCCAGCCGGCCTCGAAGCTGGTCCAACTGCTCCGCGGCTTGTCGGTGTTCGGCCTGTTCCGCCCGGAGCGCTTCGTGCAGCTCGGTGAGCCGTCCATCCCGCTGGGCCAGCGTTTCCCGGACGTGGGCCAGTTCCTTTTCGGTTTCTCGAAGAGCGGTCTCGGTTTGGCGCAGGCGGTCCCGCGATTCCGAAAGCTGAGCACTTGTGGCCCGGTTCGCTTCCTCCGCCGCCTCCAGCTTTTGGCCGGTCTGCCGGGCTTCTTCGGTCAGCTGTTCGATCGAGCTCTTCTGTTCCGCGCCCCGGGCCTCCAGCTCTCCAACCCGCTCTTCGGCGTCCATGACGCTGACCTGAAGGTCCTGGATCCGACGGTCTCGGTCCGCACGAGCCTCCTCCTCTTCCCTTCGTGTCTGTTGATGGGCGGCCACCTCCTGCGCGAGGGTGGCCTCGAGATCTTCGTTGGTCTGTTCCAGGGCGGCGATCCGCGAAGAAAGGTCCGCTTCGGTCCGGCCGGCGTGTTCTCGGACTTCGGACAGGGCCGTTTCGGCCTCGCGGGTCAGGCGTGCCCGCTCCGCTTCGGCCCGGTCGGCGTCGTCTTTGAGCTGCTGCTGAAGCTGTCCGAGCTCCGCGTCCCTCGAAGCGAGCTCTTGTCGGGTCTCGGACTCGAAGCGCGTCCGCTCGGCCCGCTCCGCCTCGAGTTCGGACTCCAATCGTGATCGTTGATCCGCGATCTCCGCTGCAGCGTTTCGATAGTTGGCCTCGGACGTGTCGGCTTGCGCCCGCATCTCTTCCAGCCGATCCCGGCTTTCCGAGAGGTCTCCTCGAACCTCGCTCAGGATTGCGTTCAGCTCCGAGACGCTCTGATCACGCTCCTGCAACTGAGCTTGCAGGCTGTCACGAAGGTTTTCGAGCGACTCCCGCTGCGACGTCTGCTCCGCCAGTCGCTCGGTCTGCCGATTCAGATCGTCTTCCTTGTCTTGGAGCTGAGCTTCATTGTCCGCCACCTGCGCTTCGAGGGAAGCCAGTCGGTCTTCCAAGGAGCGGATCGTGGTCTTCTGTTCGGAGTCGAGCGCCTCGGCTTCGCGGCGGGTGACCGCGAGCTCCCCACGGACGTCCGCCAGTTCCTTCTCCTTGAAGGCGACGACCTGAATCAGCTCGTTCTCGCGGGTGATCTTTTCTTCGTGCAGGTCTTGGAACGCTGCGTTGAACTCCTCGGTGCGACGGCCGAGGTCGTCCTGGGCGGTCTGAAGGCCATGTTGCAGGTCCTCCACCTGCATTCGGAGCCCCTGAACCTCCACATCCTTTTCCACCAGCTTTTCGTTCCACTGATGGTATTCACGCTCCTTGGCCCGAAAAAGGTCTTTGTATCGAGACAGCTCTGACTCTTTTTGGCGCAGCTGCTGGCGCAAGCGGTCGAGCTTGGCGTCGGCCGTGGCCCGCCGGCCGGAGAGACGACGCGGCTCGTCTGCCTCCGGCGCGTCTTCCGAGGGGCTCACGTCTTGGGTTTCGGACTTCAGGCTCGCGATCAGCTCCTCGTCTTCGCTCGTCAATTCCCGCACTTCTCGGTCTTCCTCAGCCTCCGGCAGCGGCGGAGGGATATCACCTCGGTCCACCGCCTGAAGGGCTCGCTGGACGGTATCGTCCAGTTCTTCCCAACGGAAAGGCGGCTTGTCCGAAAGGATGACATAGCCGTCGGCAGTGGCCGCTTGCTGCCGATGCGCCTCCATGGCCGGACCGGTCTCCGGGTCCGCCGAATAGAGAACCACCGCCGTGCGACGGAATCGCCGGTTGTTCTTGAGGCGCGAAACCAGCGCGTAACCCGACTCTTGTGCTTTGCCCTCGGCGCGCACCAGCACGATGTCGGGTCGTTGCGATCTGATCTCATCGACCGGGTCATCGCCCTCGGCGAACGACACCGTTAAATCCGTGGCTTGCAGGCGTGCCCCAACCCGAAGGCCGAAGTCGGTATCCCCGTCGATGATGAAGGCGGTCTTGGAGTGCACCGGAGCTTCCACGCTAATCTCGCAAGAATCCTCGATCAATGTGGGTGCCCCGTCCAATTCCCGGACCGTGGAGCGCTTGGCCGATGACCCAACTCACGGCAGCTCTGTCCTGCGTCTGGCACGCCACACGGGAATGTGGTTGCAGGTCGGCAAGGGCAATGGCACTGTTCACCAGTGGCGAAGCGCGGTGCAGTCGTTACGCGCATCCGTTCCGGTGGCGTGACCCGTTCCCGAGCCCGCGTCCTCAACGACATCTTCGACGACCCGGAGCTCCACCCTCTGACCGTACGGGCGTGCCACGCCGTGGGTCTTCCGCATCGGCGCGGCGTCGCGTTCAAGCACGGTCCAGGTCGGGGCAAGACGCGAACGGGCGCCTCCAGTCGCTCAGGCACCGCTTCCCCGCATTCGCGAGCGGGACGAAAGCCTCCCGGGCGCTAAGATTCGCTCATGCGAGTCATCTTCGGGCCTCGTTGGAAGCACTGGACCGCCCGGGTCATCGCTTTCTTTGCCATCGTCGGTGGACTTGCTGGCTTCACCTTTCTGGTCTCGAGCTATCGCTCGTTCGCCGAGGACCTCCCCGAACTTCGGCGGCTCGAAGACTACCGCCCGCCCCAGGTTTCTCGGGTGTTCGACCAAGCGGGACAAACCATTGGTGAGCTGTACCGCGAACGACGGGAAGTGGTTCCGTTCCACCGGATGCCCCCCCTGTTGGTGAAGGCTTTTGTCGCATCCGAAGACGATCGCTTCTTCGAGCACGACGGCATCGACTACTGGGGGATCCTCAGGGCCGCCTTCGCCAATGCCCGCGCCGGTCGCGTGGTCCAAGGTGGGTCGACCATCACCCAACAGGTGGCGAAGTCGCTTCTCATCTCACAAGAGGGTTACGAAGCGGGGACCGCCCGCAAGATCGGTCGCAAGGTTCGCGAAGCGATCTTGGCCCGAAGACTCGAGCGTCACCTGACCAAGGCGGACATCCTTTCGCTGTATCTGAATCAGATCTTCCTGGGAAATCAGGCCTACGGGGTCCAGTCGGCGGCTCAATGCTACTTTCGCAAGAACGTGGACGAGCTGTCGGTGGCCGAGATGGCGCTGCTGGCCGGCTTGCCGCAGGCCCCCAGTCGGTATTCGCCATTTCGGCATCCGAAGCGGGCTCGAGAGCGGCGTCGTTACGTGCTGCGGCGCATGGTGGAAGAGGGCTACCTGAGCGAAGCCGACCTTCGAGAGGCGGAGGCGACGCCCATTCGGGTGTTTCGGGCGCCTGACCTCAGCCGAAGCGTCACGCCCTACTACACCGAGCACGTCCGCAGGGAGCTGTTCGACACCTACGGCACCCGACTCTTGGAGGACGGCTTGCGGATCTGGACCGCGGTGGACGCGGAGCGGTACCACGCTGCAGCCGACGCGGTATACGAGAAGCTTCGGGTGGTCGACAAACGCCAGGGCTATCGAGGCCCGCTGACGACCCTCGAGACCGCCGAGGAACGCACGCGATTCCTCGAGGCGTACACACACGAGCTGGCAGCGCTGGGCCGGGACGGTCCTCTGCGCATGCACGGGCTCTATCTCGGGCTGATCGAGAAGATCGATCGATCGAAGAATCTCATCCACGTGCGGGTAGGCCAGCATTCTGCCTTGTTGCCCCTGGCGGCGATGCGCTGGGCCCGGCCGGTCAATCCCCAGCGCCGGTACGACAGCGCGTTGCTGAATCGGATCCCTCGGCGCTTCTCGGTGGGGGACGTGGTTCATGTCCGGGTGGTGACCCGGTCCGAGCTGAGGCGCGATGACGCCGCGCGTCCCATGCTGCGCGAGGTTCCGAAAACCAGGACCATCGTTCAGCTCGAGCAGGAGCCGAACCTCGAGGCAGCCGTTCTCTCCCAGGCCGTGGATACGGGGTACGTAACCGCGATGGTGGGGGGCTACGCGTTCGAGCGGAGTGAGTTCAACCGCGCCCTCCAGGCCTGCCGACAACCCGGCTCTTCCTTCAAACCCATCGTCTACTCGGCCGCCCTGGACGTGGCGGAGATGAACGCGTCCTCCATCATTTTGGATGCCCCCCTGACCTTCAATGACGCGGAAGCTCAAAATCGATGGAAGCCCAGCAACTTCGAGGGCCGGTTCCAAGGGGAGGTCACCCTTCGCACCGCGCTCAAGGACTCGATGAACGTCCCGTCGATCCGCGTTCTGGAAAAGGTCGGCGTTCGAGAAGCCATCAAGTATGCCCGGCGGCTCGGGTTCGAAAGCCGGCTCCGCCCCGAGCTCGGACTCGCTTTGGGCGCCAGCTGCGTGACCATGGGCGAAATGGTTCGGGCCTACGGAATCTTCGCCGCGGGAGGGCGCCAGCTGAAGCGACGCTTCGTCACGCGGGTCGAAGACCGAGACGGAAACGTATTGATGGACGATGGCGCCCCTCAGGACCCCTGGGCACCCTTCGGCCGGCGCTTGGAGCGGGCACTTCGATGGACGGATGCGCCGCCCCGACAGGTACTCGAACCCCAGATCGCGTTCTTGATCACCCGTCTGATGCGCAACGTCGTGGAAGACGGCACCGGGGTCGCCGCCCAGCGGGTGGGTGTCCCGATTGCGGGAAAGACAGGTACCACCAACGATTCGTTCGACGCTTGGTTTTCGGGCTTCACCACCGACCTCATCACCTCGGCCTGGGTCGGCTTCGACGACTACGTCCTCCCGATGGGGCGTTACGAGCAGGGCGGCCGGGCGGCCCTCCCCATCTGGGTCGCCTTCATGAAGCGAGCGATCAAGAAACGCTCGTCCGAATTCGTGGCCCCCGAAGGCGTGGTCTTCGTATCGGTCGACGAAGACTCCGGTAAGCGCGTACCGCCGGAGTCACCTCGCGCCGTCTCCGAGGCCTATCTCATCAGCAACCAACCCGAGGAGTTCGAAGCGAGTCCAGACACACTGGCCCCGGACGAATTCTTCATCCACGATAACTGAGCCGGTGGCCCACGACGACGCACCGGTCGACCACAAGGGCCGTAGTCGACCCATCTATGAGCGCCGAAGCGGCCAACAGCAGCCCCTTCGTACCTCGCGATGGGCTCGCCTGCTGCTGGGCATCTTTCCGGGTCTGCGGTTCATGGCCGGTCATGACGGTACGCGCGGCTTCCCGTTCATGATCTTGGGCCTGCTGGTGCTGGGAGCGTGCATCACGTTGGTGAGTCTGTGGTCTGTCACCCGGGATCAACTGGACCGCATCGGCGGTGCGCCGGCCCTCATGCTGCTGCACGCCGGTCTGATCGGGCTCCTCCTGCTGGCGTTCGAGGCCCTGCGTTTGGCGACCGCGTTCCCGGACCGCACCCGGTCCACCGTGCGCACGCCCCGGTTCATCGCCTTCGGCTTTCTTCCCAGCGCAGCGGTGGTTCTGGCGGCACCCACCCTCACGCCGCTGGCTCCCCGGTTGATGGAAGCGTTCGTAGCCGCCTCCGGGGTGATCCTCCTCGGATCCCTCCCGGCGATGGCTGCCTCCGGCCTCCAGCCGCTGATCCCACCATCTGACACCCGAAGACGGTGGATGATGGCTGCAGCCCTCACGTACACCGGGATCGTGGCGATGGGTCTTCTCTGGGCCGTCGCGCTTCCGCATCCCGAATGGGCGGCTCGACTCGAACGTGCGGGCTTGGTGGTCATGGCGTCGTGGGTGCGCTGACCGGCGCCAACCGACCAACCCGGGTGAAGGACCGGGCCTAGAGGAGCGTGAAGTTTCCGGAGACCACCACGCCGTTCTGCACCTGGAATTCGTCGGTCACCCGGGGTTGGCGGATGACGTTGAGGGTGTATTCGACGCTCACGTACTCGCTGACCTTGACGCCGAGGTTGCCCCCTATTTTGAGGTTCAAGGCCTCCGCGAAGTCGAGCCCCTCATCGGCGGTACTGACCGCGGGGAGAAACAGGTTGGCGGTCAATGAATACGTCAAGACTTCTTTCACCGGCTCGCCGAAGAGCTTGAGCTGCAGCTCACCACCGAAATCGACCACGTTCTCCAGCTGCTCCAGCGTGATGATGCGGCCAGGCAGCGTTTCGCCGTCGATCACGACGTCGCCGTCCGCCTCGTCGGTGATGACGAAGCCATCCTGGGTGATGATCTCTTGGACCGCGACGCCGGTCTGGATTTCGATGGTCAATGGGTCGGTCCGGTAAGGGTCGGCGAACAAGCCCACTGCCTGCCGAAGCTGAAGGGGTTCGAAGGCGCTGGTCAGGTCGATGAACTCCTGCTCACCGAAGGTGTCCAGGGGGTTATCGTCGGCGTCGACGGTCTGCACGGGGTCGATGCGAATCGCGTTGCCGGGAAAAATCGGAGTCTGCAGGGTGAATCGACCGAAGACTCCGAGCCACTCCGGCTTCTTGAGCTTGTAGACGTACAAGCTCTGCAAATCGAGCAGGTCGAAGGACTTCACGAGGCGCTCGAGCTGAGGGGTGCGGTTCACGGTCTCGGTGATGGAGAGTGTATTCACCCACCGCTGCTGACCGCGACGCCACTCGAGGTTCCCGCCGAGGACCAGGCCGAAACCCAGCGTGGTTCCGTCATCGGTCCCGACCACGTTCTGACTGTTGTTGAAGTTGAACGAGAGGCCGACCTTGACGCTGGAAGACCAGCCTTCCTTGGCTTTTTCGAGCTCCTCCTCCGAGAGGGCGTCTTCTACCGTTTCGAGATCGTCGCCGAGGGGCGGGTCATCCTGGGCGCGAGCCTCGGGAGACCAAACAGCGAGCGTACACAACGTGGCCAGACCGACCGAAAGCCGGGCCCAAGAGCGGTCCATCATGGTCCGGCCCTTTGGACCGAATGAACCTCGGGAGCAACCCTGTCGGGCCCCAAGACCGGGTTTCGGGCGGTTCGACACCGTCGCTCGGGACCAGGCGGCGGAGGCCTTCGCAGCCGAACGGTTACTCTTCCGAATCCTCGGCGGGTTGGCTTTCGCCCTGCGCGCCCGCCCCCCCCTCGGCGGAGGCGCGGTCCGTCATTTCCGCCCGGAAGGCACTCCGACCCTTGTCGTCCAACCCGTTCCAGCGGCGCTTGAGATCCCGTTCGCTTTGCCCGGTCGCCTGGGCAAACTGACGGATGAGCTTCGCGGTCTTTTCATTCATGGCGGAAGAGCTCCTCTAGCTAGGGTTCCATGAACGACGTGTCAACGGTTGCCAAAGGGCCCGCAGTCGGTCAGAGGGCCGGCGTGGCCGGTACGCGGACCGCCATCGTGACCGGCGCCAGCGGGTTCATCGGGAGTTGGGTCCGAAACGCCCTCGAAGGCGAGGGATTCCAGGTCCGAGCCCTTCGCCGCCGACGATCGCCTCGAGCTTCGTCCGCCTTCGAAGTGGACTACGAAGCCCCCGACACCGTCTTCGCGGCTTTCGAGGAAGCGCGACCGGAGGTGGTGGTACACCTGGCGGGGACCACCAAGGGTGTCACCCTCCGAGACTTTCGGCGGGCCAACGTCGTCCCCACCGAAGCGGTGGTCCAAGCGGCCGAACAGGTCGGGGTCCGACGGTTCGTGTCGATTTCGTCGCTGGTTGCTTTCGGTCCTTCGTCGCCCGAAACGCCTCATCGGGACGGGGTCGATGCCCAACCCGTGGAGTTCTACGGACGGACCAAACGGGAAGCCGAGATGCGTGTGGAGGCCTCCGGACTCCCTTATGTCATCCTCCGACCGGGTGGGGTCTACGGGCCCGGAGATATCGACTACTTCAACCTCTTCAAGTCGGCCGACCGCGGGTACAACCTGTTCTTCGGCAATCGCGAACGCCTTTTCTCCAAGATCTACATCGACGACATGGTGGGTTTCGTGCTGGCCGCATTGAAAACGCCCCAAACCCGCACCGGATGGTTCGTTTGCGACGGCGAACCCGTGTCCTGGGGGGAGTTTCAGGGTGAGATCGCCCGTCAATCCGGTCGGCGGGTGCGGGAGCTTCATCTGCCGGAGTTCATGGTGGGCGTGGCGGCCCGGGCCGGCGAAGCGCTGAGCACGCTCGACCGGAAGCCGCGCTTGTTCAATCGTCAAAAGGCCATCATGGGCCGTCAGGCGGCTTGGACCTGCGACTCGTCAAACGCCGTGAACAGCCTGGCGTACGTGCCAAAAGTGAAGCTCTCCGAAGGCGTCCGTCGAAGCTTCGCTTGGTATCGGGAGCACGGATGGCTACCGAAGCATCCATGAGCAGCATCGAGTCGGCCTCCGAAAACGAAGAAATGTTCGGCGCGCCGCCTAAGGATCTCCCCCGATGGAGCGACGCTCCTTCGACCCGGCGCACGCCCGACCCGAGCTTCGACGTTCGGCGACTCGACCTTCGCCAAAAGGGCGACCGGACCCGCTTCATGGAGGTGCCCTCTCGCATCTACCACGGCGATCCGCACTACATCGCGCCGCTGCGGCTCCAGCTGGCGCATCAACTGGACCCCCACCACAATCCGGCTTTCGACTATCTCGACGTTCAGGCGCTTCAGCTGTTCCGGGACGGAAACCTGGTGGGTCGCTTGACCGTCCAAGTCGACCACAACATGGAGACCCACAGCGGGAAGCGAGCCGGCCATTTCGGTTTTTTCGAATGCATCGATGATGTTTCCGCCGCCCACACGTTGCTCGACGCGGGGATGCGCTGGCTTCAAGAGAAGCACTGTCGTGATGTTCTGGGGCCCGCCAACTACACCTTGAGCCACAATAGTGGGCTTTTGGTCCAAAACTTCGACCGTCCGCCCTTCGTGGAGCAGTTGTACAATCCGCCGTATTACGAAGAGCTGCTGACGTCCTACGGCTTCGCCAAGGCCAAAGACTTCTGGGTGTGGTGGATCGACCTCGAAGCGGAGATGGACACCCCCAACCGGAAGCGCGTGGACCGCATCGCGGAGCGGATCCGGGAGCGGGAAGGCGTGACGTTTCGCCACGTCGACTTCCGGCGCGTGAAAGAGGAGATCGGGTCGGTCCACCGCATCTTCACGGAAGCGTGGCGAAAGAACTGGGGCTTCGCGCCCTTGCCGGCTCGCGAGTTCGAAGCGATCTCGACCGACATCAAGCAGATCGCCCTGCCCGAGCTGCTCTTGTTCGTGCAGGTGGGCGGAAAGGATGTGGGATTCTCTCTCACCGTCCCCAACGTCAACGAGAAGCTCCCTCGAAATGGCCGATTGTTTCCCTTCGGCTGGACCGGCCTCCTTCGCATCAAGAAGACGCGCCATGCACGGCTCTATTTGCTCGGGACCCTGCCACAGTACCGAAAGAGGGGACTGGAATCCATCATGATGGCGGAGACCGTCCGCCGGTGCTTGGCGGCCGGGATCACCGGAGGTGAGATCGGCTGGACGCTGGAGGACAACCACCTGATCAACCGCTCCATCGAAGGCATGGATGCCCGACTAGACCGGGTTTACCGGATCTTTGGCATGACCTTCTGAACCCGGCCGGGACTGGACTCCCATCGATCGCTTTGGAGAAGGTGGCCGGGTGAGTGCGCGCACGCCCCGCCCCGCCTCCATCCTGCTGGTGGTGGATGACGAGGGCCGGGTCTTGGCCGGCCAGAGGCATCCGGGCCTGCCTTTCCTCGGCGGCGTATGGTCGTTTCCCGGCGGCGGGGTCAGCGCGCGCCGCGACGGGCCGGTCACCGACGGCGGCTTCGAGAAAGCTGCCTTGCGAGAGTTCCGGGAGGAAACCGGACTTGCGCCCGAAACCATGGGGATGTCGACGCAGGACATTCGAGAGGTCGTTCGTTGGGTGACGCCGGACTGGTCGCCCCTTCGCTTCGACACCAAGTTCTTTCACGTCTGCCTGAACGGTTCGGTGGGTCGAGACGGCTTCTCCCCCGATAATCCGGACGACCCCGAACTGTTGCACCTCGGCTTCTATGGACCTCGAGAACTCCTGGACCGCTGGAGCCGCCTCGAGATCCTGCTCGCGCCCCCCGCCTACCTGGTGCTCAGCACGATGGCGAATCAGGATCCAAGGGACGCCGATGCGCTGGCGGAGGCCCTTTCCCGGTATGGAGACGACACCCAAAACCATTTCGAGCCCCTGAGGGGCATCCGGATGGTCGCCCTTCGCACACCCACGCTGCCACCGGCCACCCACACCAACACGTATATGCTGGGGGAAGAGCGTCTGTTGGTGGTGGACCCCGCGACGTACGACCACGACGAACGGGAGCGGCTGGTTCGGATCTTGGACCGCGTGAACCGCCCGGTCGAGGCGGTGGTGCTCACCCACCATCACGAGGATCATGTGGGTTCAGCCCAATGGCTGGCCGCGCGATACCAGGTGCCCATCTGGGCCCACGCCGAAACCGAAGCTCGGGTCGACTTCTTCATCGATCGACGGCTCGAGGGCGGAGAGATTTTGGACATTGGGCGCGACGCCTCCGGTGCGCCTTTTCGGTTCGAGCTGCTCCACACACCGGGCCACGCGGCCGGTCATCTCTGCCTGCGCGACCTGCGTCCCGGTTCACGCGCGGTGGTGTGCGGAGACATGGTGGCCAGCATCGGCACCATCATCGTCGACCCCGAGGAAGGAGACATGGCGGTCTACATGAATCAGCTGAAACGGTTGATGGACCTCGGTGACACCGTGCTTTTGCCCTCCCACGGCGCCCCGATACTCCGAGGGCGGGACAAGCTTCGGCAATACCTCGACCACCGTGACGCGCGGGAACGTCGAGTCCTGGGGGCGCTGGAACTCAAGCGGAGGTCCACGGCGCTCGGCCTGTTGGAGACTGCTTATGCCGACACACCGGTGGAGCTGTGGCCGCTGGCAGAGCGCTCCTGCCTCGCGCACCTCATCAAACTCGAACGGGAAGGACGCGTTCGCCGGCAGGACGAAGCGTTCTCGGTCATCGAAGCCTAGCCCGTCATCACCGACGTTCCGGTGTCGTCCTCGAGACCACACCACGCTTCGCTCCGGCGCCAAAGCTGTTCCTGAAGCGCGAAGTCCAGCGCCAGCGGATTGGGCTCCTTGGCCACGGTCTTGTTGAAGTATGTCCCGCTCGGGGCCTCGATCCGCGCCGCCGTGGCCAGCTGCAAGGTCCCTTGCGCTCCTTCCTCGTTGGAAATCATTCGGCGGGTCATGTACCAACGAAAGGGCTGAGGGATGCGCCGCCAGATATCCGAGGCGACGACGCCCGGGTGAAGGGCGTAGACAGAAACTGAAGGGGGAACGCGTCTTGCCAAGGCTTGCGCAAAAAGAACGTTGCAAAGCTTCGAGCGCTCATATTCTGGTACACCGGTGAGAGAGCGGGTCCTTTGGCGGAAGGCGCTCCAGTCCAAGCTTTTCGCGTCGTAATGCGCCTTGCTTGCGACCACGATGACCCGGCCCGGACGGTCCCGAGCCACCAAGCTCCATAGCAGACGAGTCAGGAGATGATGTCCGAGATGGTTCACCCCAAAGGCCAGTTCGAATCCATCTCGGGTCCGACCACGAAATCCAGCGACCCCCGCATTGTTGATGAGCAGCGGAAGATCGTCGGCTGCGTCCAGGACCGTGCGCGCCGCACTCCGCACCGATGCCAACGATGCCAGGTCCAAGGGGACGAAGATCGGCTCCGGCCCGTGCTGATGCACCGCCTCCATCACTTCCCGATGACGCTCCCGCGACCTTCCAGCCAGGATGAGCCGGGCCCCGCGCTTGGCCAGTTCGATGGCGGTCACGCGACCGATTCCGGTGTTGGCCCCCGTGATCAAGCACCGCTGCCCTTGGACGGACCACGGGGAAGGAGAGTCGGACGGGGACGAATGGCCCGAAGCACTGCGCTCCATCTCGGCCGGGTGAACCAACCGGACGCCCGAAGCAAGTCAAGGTGGCGTGACTCCGTGTCTAGAAACCCTTGGCATCGACCGTGCCCATCGATATTCCGCCCCGCCGCATGACCCCTGATCTCGAGCCGCTGTTGGAGCCCGAATGGCGCGACCGCTGGGACCGACGCAGCCGCGCCCTGGTGAACTGGGCGATGAGGCTGCGGCAGGACCGAAAGCCGCTGAAACGCCTCCTCGACGGCGTGAACGGCCTCCTCATCGAGGCGGAGCGGTGCGGTGCGTTTCCGGCTATCCGGGGATTCGAGCGCAGCTATCACGCGGATTACCCGGCCCTAGCCGAGGTCGAAGCCAACCACCGGATGATTCGAGAAGAGGCGGAGGCGCTTCTGGCGCTGCGTCACCGCATGCCCGACGTTTCCGAGCTTGCGGGTAAGTACAACAATACCAAACGCGGCGTGGCCTGGAAATCGGTCATGCTCAAGTCCGGCCGCTTCATCGAAGACAACTGTCGGCTCGCGCCACGCACCGCCGATCTTCTGCGCCGGGTCCCTGGGCTGTACACCGCGTTCTTCTCTGTCTTGGAACCCGGCCAGTACATCAAGCCGCACTGGGGCTACTGGAAGGGCTTTCTGCGCTATCACCTGGGCGTGATCATCCCGGGCGAGGCGGAAGGGAAATGCTGGCTCCGCGTCAACCCATCCTACCGCGTGGTTCCTGGTTCCGACGTCCGAGCCATCGAGGACGGCGTGCGCTATTTCTGGAAGGAAGGCGAAGGCGTGCTCTTCGACGACGTCTTTCTACACGACGCGATGAATGCCAGCGACGCGGTTCGCGTGGTCCTCTACCTGGATGTTGCCCGCGCGATGAACCCAGCCCTGGATCGCATCAATCGGAGCTTGTGCGACATCATGTTCGAGGTGCCTCCTCTGCGCCACGTTCGAGAGAACGCACTTCTGGCGTCGCCCCACGCACCTCGATGATCCCCGGGATTGGGGTCGAATCCGATTTCAGCCCGAGGTCGGGTCCTGATACACCAGGCCATGCCGAAACCGATCCGCCTTCCTTCGAGCCTCGACCGCGTGGCCATCGTGGGAGGCGCCCGAACGCCGTTCGCCAAGCGGGGCACCACCTACCGAAACCTGACCGCCCTCGAAATGGGCATGATGGCGACCCGCGGGGTCGTGGACCAGGTCGGTCTGTCTCCGAAGGACCTGGATGCGGTGGTGTTCGGTCAGGTGATTCCGAGCCCGAAGATGCCCAACATCGCGCGGGAGATCGTCCTGGGACTCGACCTCCCTCGGAGCGTGGACGCCCATTCGGTGTCCCGAGCTTGCGCGACCAGCACTCAGGCCGTGGCGACCGCCGCCATGATGATTCAAACCGGCCAGGCCGAGGTGGTGATCGCGGGTGGGTCCGAATCCATGAGCGACGTTCCCATCACCGTGAAGCGGGCTTTGGCCGAGGCCCTGACCGAAGCGAGCGGCTCGAAGAAGCCCCTCGACAAGATACGGGCCTTTTCGCACCTCGCGCCCAGCGATCTCGTGCCCGAAGCACCGGCCATCGCCGAATACAGCACCGGCCTCACGATGGGCCAGAGTGCGGAGAAGATGGCGCAGGAAAACGGCATCACGCGGGAGGCGCAAGATGAGTTTGCGCATCGCAGCCACCAGCAAGCGGCCCAAGCCTACGAGGAAGGGCGATTTCGAGGAGAGGTGATCCGGGCGTTCGTGCCGCCGGGTTATGACGCCTACGATCAAGACAACCTGATCCGCTTCGATTCGGAGCTTTCGAAATACCGTCAGCTTCCCCCGGTATTCGACCGCGAATGGGGATCGGTCACTGCCGCAAACTCATCTCCCTTGACCGACGGAGCGTCGGCCGTCGTACTCATGCGCAGCGACGTCGCGCGCGCCCTCGGTCACCAAGCTTGGGCCTACATCAAGAGTTTCGCCTTCGCCGCGCTGGACCCGAGCGAACAACTGCTGATGGGTCCCGCATATGCCGGCCCCCGCGCCATGGACGCGGCCGGAGTCGCCATGAAGGACTTGGACATCATCGATTTTCACGAGGCTTTCGCGGCTCAGATCCTCTCCAATCTCCAAGCGTACGGCTCGCGTCGATTCGCGGAAGAAAAGCTCGGTCGAAGCCAAGCCGTCGGCGAGATACCGATGGATAAGTTCAATATCTATGGCGGCTCCATCGCCTTGGGCCATCCGTTCGCCGCGACGGGAACCCGGCAGCTGACCACGGTGGCCCGGGAACTCGACCGTCGAGGAGGTGGCCTCGGACTGGTGGCGCAATGCGCGGCCGGAGGCCTGGGCGCGGCCGTGGTCTTGGAACGCTGAACCAGAAAAGGAATGCACGTGCACGCACTTCGATACGAACTACAGCAGGACGGGGTCGCCGTCGTCTTCATCAACATCGAGGACTCTCCGCAGAACGTGCTTCGTCCTTCGATGAAGGACGAACTCCACGCGGCCCTGGACCGAGGGGAACGGGATGGCGTGAAGGCCATCGTGTTCGCCAGTGACAAGCCCGGCTCCTTCATCGCGGGAGCCGACATTCGTTTGCTGGAAAAGGTACAGACCGCAGACGAAGCCGCCGCCATGTCCCGAGACCTGCAGGCCGCCCTCAACCGGCTCGCCAGCCTGGACGTGCCCACCGTTGCCGCCATCGATGGCGCGTGCCTCGGGGGAGGCTTGGAGTTCGCCCTCGCTTGCCGACATCGCGTCGCCACGTCCAATCCAAAGACCCGATTGGGACTTCCGGAGGTCCAGCTCGGCCTCCTGCCGGGTGCCGGTGGTACTCAACGCCTTCCTCCTCTGGTGGGACTCGAATCCGCCCTCGATTTGATGCTCACCGGGCGCGAGGTCGGTGCAGCCCAGGCAAAAAAGCTGGGTCTGGTGAACGACGTGGTGCCGCCGGCCATCCTGCTACGGGTGGCCATGACTCGCGGTCTGGAACTGGCGGCGGCGCCGTTGGATGGTGAGGAACACAGCAGCTCACTCCGGAGCCTCATCCCCGAGCTGACCGATGCGAAGGCCCTTCAGCATCGCGCCTTGGCCGGTAATCCCATCGGACGGACCCTGATATTCCGACAAGCCGAGAAGGTGGCGGAAAAGAAGGCCGGAGGACACTACCCCGCGGTGACGAAGATCCTCGAGGTCGTTCGGACAGGCCTCGACAAGGGCATGGCGGCCGGTCTGGAGGCGGAAGCCAACGCGTTCGGAGAACTCGCCATGACCGGTGTGGCACACCGCCTGATGGACATCTTCTTCGCCACTCTGTCTTCCAAGAAGGACAGCGGCGTCTCCGACCCCAACGTCGAGCCGCTGGAGGTGTCTCGCGTTGGCGTCCTCGGGGCCGGATTGATGGGCCACGGAATCGCGTTCGTGACCATTCACAACGCGGGCGCCCAGGTGCTCATCAAGGACCGCGACGATACGTCGTTGGGGATCGGGCTTCGTTCCGTCCATCGATTGGTCGAAGAACGGGTGGAGAAGAACAAGCTCACGCAGCACGAGGCCCAACGGGTGCTGTTCCGGATGCGTGGAGCCTCGGAGAAGGCGGAGCTCAAGGGCTGTCAGGTGGTCATCGAGGCGGCCTTCGAGGATATCGCGCTCAAGCAAGAGCTCCTGCGGTCCGTCGAGCAGGTGACCGACGATTCGACCATCTTCGCCTCCAACACGTCATCCATACCCATCCATCGCATCGCCGAGGCCTCCCACCGCAAGCATCGGGTGATCGGCATGCACTACTTCTCTCCGGTTCAGAAGATGCCGCTCCTCGAGGTGATCCGAACGACCGACACCAGCGACGAGACCGTCGTGACGTGCGTCGAGCTCGGGAAGCGTCAAGGCAAGACGGTGATCGTCGTCAATGACGGCGTCGGC
The DNA here is from genome assembly GCA_050331295.1 of Myxococcota bacterium. GTDB lineage: Bacteria > Myxococcota > Kuafuiibacteriia > Kuafuiibacteriales > Kuafuiibacteriaceae > Kuafuiihalomonas. The sequence continues at coordinate 37,039 of JBHJGZ010000007.1, forward strand.
TTTTACACCAGCCGTATCCTCGGCCCGTACATGAACGAAGCGGCCTGGATGTTGGTGGAAGGCATCCCCATCGAGGTCGTGGACGATGCCGCCCGCCGTCTCGGCTTTCCGGTTGGACCGGTCACGTTGCTGGACGAGATAGGCATCGACGTGGCTGCGAAGGTCGGTCGAATCGCAGAAGAAGCCTTCGGAGGACGCCTTCATGCACCGAGCTCATTGGAACGACTCGTTGAAGACGGAAGAACCGGACGCAAGAGCAAGAAAGGCTTCTACTGTTACGGACCGCAGCGGAAGAAGAAGGAGGTGGACCCAACGGTCTACGACGTCCTCGGCGTCAAGCCCGACCGGAAGCGCCGGGTGGAGGTCGACGTCCTGCAGGACCGACTGCTGGTGATGATGACGCAGGAGGCGATCCGTTGTTTCGACGAGCGTGTCGTTCGGTCGGCGCGGGACGCAGACATCGGAGCGGTCTTCGGTCTCGGCTTTCCGCCGTACCTGGGCGGGCCGCTCCGGTGGGTGGACAGCATTGGGCCCAGCGAGCTGTTGCGGCGGATGCGAGGCCTGCAGGACCGTTTCGGCGGCCGCTTCGAACCCCCTCCCGTCCTGGAGCGCATGGCTCGAGAGGGCATACGCTTTCACGACTGACAAGACGACCTGCGAAGAATCCGGCGGGAGTTTCTGCGCGCATCCAGCTTTCCGGCAGCCCCGAACCGCATCTATTCGGCCGCCGGCCACTTTTTCCGCCTCGGAAGAAGTAGCACGTCCCCAGGCGTCAAATGATGGTGTTCATGGAACCGAGGGGGCATAGTCGAGACGCCGTGAGCTGTGGTTCGAGCCCCTTCAAGACACGCAAGCAACCTTGCGAAGGATCGATGACTTCGCGCGCACGTCGTGATCGGCCGGAGCACTTTGGATGAAGTACTTGATCGTCGCGTACGGTCCCGACGGAGGGAAAGCAGAGACTCCGGATTCACCCGAAGAGGTCGAGAAACTCCAGACCGCTCTCCGCTTGTTCGAACAGCGCCTCCGGGACGAACTCGCGGTCGTCGTCGCGCTCCAGCTGGCGGACGAAGACCGGGTTGGCCAGTGGTCGCGGCGGCCCGGAGGCGACATGGTCTCGAGCGAGGGGATGCAATCTAGGTTGCGGTATATCTTCGTCTTCGAAGCGCCGAGCGAGGAGGTCGCCCGAAGCTGGGCCGAGCGAACCCCGGTGCAAGACGGCGGATGGGTGGAGCTCCGACGGGCTACGGTGGGACCATTCGAGGTTCGCTGACCGGCTCGGAACCGTCCTCGGGACCCTGGATTACGGGCTTTCCGGGAGGTCTCGGGCTTGGCCGATGCCTTCGCGCCATGCGATGACCGCGGATGTGGATCTCAGCCCGCTTCAGCTCTCCCTAGACCAGCTCCAGGATGTTCGGAGCACGCTCCAGGCCCGCATCGCGGAGGGACTCCAGCACGAGGACAAGGAGATACTGGCGCTCCCCGCGTTTCTCCCGCCTCCCCCGGGTTCGGTCTGCGGCGAAGCATTGGTGGTCGATTTGGGAGGGACCAATATCCGTGCGGCCTTGGTGAAGGTGGATGGGCCGGAGCGGATCGAGGTTTTGGCGGGTCCGGCTCGAAGGTCCCTCCGAGATGCGTCCGGCCAAGGCCCCCGGACCGCCGACGAGTTCTTCGATATGCAGGCCGAACTGGTGGCAGAGCTGGGCATTCGGGACGACCGTCATCCGGTTGGGTACGTTTTCTCCTTTCCGGCCCGGATCGAGCCGGATGCCGATGCGGTCCTGCTGCGGTGGACCAAAGGCATCGATGTTCCCGGCGTGGTGGGTCACAAAGTGGGCTGCAATCTGGAGGCCGCACTGAAGGCCCACGGCCTGCACTGCGGTCGAGTGGTGGTCCTGAACGACACGGTCGCGGCTCTGGTGGGAGGGGCGCATCGCTATCAAGGGCCTCCCGAACGAACCATCGGCTTGATCGCCGGAACCGGCACCAACATGGCGGCTTTTTTCACGCAGAACCAAAGTCCCAAGCTCAGCGGCTGGAGCGAATCGAGCATGGCGGTGAACCTCGAATCCGGGAACTTTCGTCCCCCACACCTCAGTTCGTGGGACGACCAGATCGACGCGCGGAGCAATAATCCGTCGGCTCAGCGCTTCGAGAAGGCCTTGTCCGGCGTGTATCTCCCGCAGCTGTTCGGGGAGATCCTCCAGCTCGAGGATCCTCCGACTTCAGCCGCCGAACTGGACCGTCAGATTTTGGAAGGCGGACCGCACCAGGATGTCGCGGCGTGTCTCCTCGACCGGTCCGCGGATCTGGTCGCCGCCGGTCTGGCCGGCGTCATCGACCACGTAGGCCCGGGTCCGGTCGGCGTCCTGGCAGAAGGCTCCCTCTTTTGGCAGAGCCCTGGATATGGAGCTCGCGTGCAAGACAGGTTGCACAGTCTGTGTCCCGACACCCAGGCCACGGTGCTGAAACTCGACGATGTCAACCTCTGCGGTGCGGCAGTGGCTGCCCTGACCATGAAAGACCGGTCGTAGTTCAAAGCGTGGTGTGAAATCCAAGATCGAAATGGAATCCGGCCAGCCTTTCCAGATCGGCCAGCGCATCGGATCGAAGCGCGCCCATGAATCCGGTGCCCGCGAGAAACGGCTGAACCCGCGTCTCGGCGAGACCAATGATGATCCGGGCCAGTCCGTATCCACCGATTCCAAGGTCCGCCTGCTCAGCATCATCGAGCTCGCGGCGGAGGCGCGAGATCTGACCCATCCCCCCGATGCCAGCCGTCAAGTTCGGCCCCGAGCGCCGTCCCCACAACGTTCGCGTCAGCAGGATCCCGAACAATCCCGAAAGCACTTGGACATTGTTTCGCAGCTCCGTCACGTCGCTGGACGCCAGGCGGAGGTCACTTTGGGCCAACGACAGACCCACCAAACCCATCAAAGCCATTCGAGGGGTGAGGGTACCGCCGATGCCCACTTCGAACTGAGGTCCCACGTTGGGGAGCGTCCGGTCGGTCCGGATACCCGCAGAGATACTCAAGCGAACACCACTGGAGGAAGAGGTCTCGAGCTCGGCCCTGCTTTGTGCTTCGGGGGGCGACGGGTCCGCATCGATGGCGCTGGATTCGGTCTCCGGCGGGTTCGGCTTCGAGGAGCGGGGGGCACTGGGCCCGGCTCCGCTGGGAGGCACGCCGCCAGAGCTTCCCTGGGCCCCCGCGGTGCTGGACCGGGTGGTCTGCACGTCAGGGGAAAGCGGTGCGTAGCGATAAGACACGAGGATTTCGCGTCCCTCGGTCAGCCATACCGTAAGTCGTGCCGGGTATTCTTTCGCCTCGACGCGGATCTGAAATGAACTTCGAAGGCCTGGCCGCTTTCCCGGAATGCGTTCCACGAATCGTGCGTTTTCGTCGACCGTAGGTTCGATGACCGCTTCCGTGACCGGGCGTGCCTCGATTTCGAACCGGAGTGCGTGCTCTTGCCGACTTCCCACCAGGGGACGGACCGCGAGGAACACCCGTCCCGCCTTCTCGAGTTTGAGCTCGAGCGGTCGAGCGTCCTCGATCCGTCGAAACGCCTCCACAGGGTCCCGGCTCTCCTCCGATTCCACAAAAACGACCGGATGCACGGTGGTCTGGACCATCTGCGCGCCGGCGCGGCACGGCGTGCACAACCACAGCAGCGCCATCCATCCCAAACGGTGAGTCACGGTCTTTGCATCATGCCACGAGCGCACCCTCGACGGGACCCATTGTGCCTGGACCTTCGTCCCAATCCGACACTCGGCCTTGACTCGCTTCATGGGCAGCAGGATCGTGGGCCATCGTGAAGCCTCCTGGTCTGGAGGACTGCATCGTCCGCGCCAAGCCAAAACTCGAGGAGCTGGTGGAGCTGGCCCGAGGACGGTCGAGTCTGCTCGCACAAACCCATGACTACCCCGACCCGGACACCATCGCGTCCGCCATGGCCCTCTGCTGGTTGATGGATCAGCTGGCCGGCCTGGAGGTGACCATCGGATACAGCGGCATCATCGGTCGCGCCGAAAACAAGGCCATGATCAAAGTCCTCGGGATCAAGATGAAGAGGACCAGCAAGTCGGACTTCAAGAAATACGATCTCGTGGCCCTGCTGGATACCCAGCCCGAAGTAGGCAACCACAGCGTCCCCACCGACCGGCCCCCTGACATCGTCTTCGACCATCACTTCCCGCGCGAGCTGGAGGGTCCGGAGCCGGCCTTCTTCGACGTGGGCGGAGAGTATGGCGCCACGTCCACCAAGGTGGTGGAGCTGGTCATGGCCTCCGGTCTAACGCCGCCCAGCAACATCGCGACCGCCCTGTTTTACGGTGTCAAATCGGACACCATGAACCTGGCCCGAGACGCATCGGATGCCGATGTGGCGGCGTACCTCTACCTCTTTCCGTTGGCCGATACGCGTCTTCTGGCAGAGATAGAGAACCCGCAGGTCCCCATCGACTACTTCCGGGTGTTCAACAAAGCGATTCTTCAGGCGAAGATCTACGGGAGCATGGTGGTCTCAGACCTCGGTGAGGTCTACACGCCGGACCTGTGCGCGGAGGTCGCCGACCGGCTGCTCCAAATCGAGGACATCAAGCACGCCCTTGCGCTCGGTTGGTACCAGGAGTCCATGTTTCTCTCATTGCGAACGCGTTCTCGAAACCGCAATGCCGGCAAGATCCTCCACGGAATCGTGAACGGTGGCGGGTTTGGGACGGCGGGGGGTCACGGGCCGATGGCCGGCGCGCGCATTCCGATGGAGACGCGGTCTCAGCGAAGCCGCAGCGACGTCCGACGAAAAGTGGTGGGCCAAGTCGTCCAAGCGTTCGGACAGGACTTCAAGCACTTCGTCCGCATCGTTTCCAAGAAGGATCAAAAGCTCGCCTTGGCACCTCCGCCCAAGGGACGAGAAGCGGGGCCGAAAACGAGGCCGGACAAAAAGCCCCCGCCCAGCGAAAAGTCCGAGGCGGCCGCCAAAGCGCCCAAGAAAGAGCCGGGAGACCGAAGGCCGGACAGCGACAAAAAGGCGAAGAAGTCTTCCCCTCCGGCATCCGTTTCTTCCAATCAGTGAGACGTGGACCCTGTCCGTCAGCGAGGGCATCGGGTGTACGTCGACTACAACGCGACGGCCCCGATCCGACCGGAGATTCGTGAAGCGGTCGAGCCACTTCTTTTTTCCGGCCAGGACTTTGGCAATCCATCTTCCGTGCACTGGGCTGGCCAAGTCGCCCGAAGACACCTGGAACGGGCCCGTGGCTCCGTCGCCGCACAATTTGGGGTCAAGCCCAGCGAGGTGCTCTTTACCAGTGGCGGCACCGAGGCCGACAATCTCGCGCTGTTCGGCGTGATGCTCAGTCCCTCCGAAGCGCCTCGACGACTGGTGGTTTCGGCGGTGGAGCATCCAGCCGTGCTGGAGCCGGCGAGGGAACTTCGCCGTCTCGGCGTGGATGTCGAATTCGTGCCGGTCACCCCCGAGGGCCACCTGGACCTGGGCGTCCTGCGCCGAGCCCTCGAGACACCGACGCGCCTGGTTTCGATCATGGCCGTGAACAACGAAACCGGTGTCGTTCACGACATCGAGACCGTCGCCCAGTTGGCCCACGACTCCGGCGCCTGGGTCATGGTGGACGCGGTTCAGGCGGTGGGCAGGGTGGCTCTTCCTGCCGATCTGGACTTGGTGGTGGTCTCCGGCCACAAGTTGGGCGGCTTGAAGGGTGCGGGCGCCCTGATCAAGCGAGAGCACGTGCCGCTGAGAGCCGAAGTCTTCGGAGGACCGCAAGAGCGAGGGGTCCGCGCAGGAACCGAAGACGTGGCCGCGGTCGCGTCCCTCGCCTGGGCCATCGAGCTGGCCGAAGCCACGAGAGCGTCCGAAAACCGCCGGCTGGAGCCGATGCGGGACCGTTTGCAAGCGGGCCTGACGGCGATGGGCGGGGTGCACGTGATCGGATGCGACGCGCCTCGCATCGCCGGCACCACCACCATGGTCTTCGACGACATCGACGGCGACGCGCTTCTTCAAGCATTGGACCTGGAGGGTATCGCGGCCTCCAGTGGTTCCGCCTGCTCCAGCGGCAGCCTCGAACCGAGCCACGTCCTGTCCGCCATGGGGATCCCACAGGACCGGGCCCTGGCCTCGGTTCGATTCAGCCTGGGATGGGCCTCCACCGAGGACGACATCCAGCGGATCCTGGATGTGACGCCCGCGTTGCTGGCCCGCCTTCGCGCGAGCCCCTAGTCGGTGCTCGTCACGGAGGGGCTTGTTGATAGGTCTTCGACCTCCAGGTCGGCCAGCTCCTCGACGGGCGGCGGATAGAGCTCCACCAGACTCTCATGGGTGAAGGCGACTGGGCGCACGACGTCTTCCTTCACCAGCGCAACCGTCGCCGACTGCACCAGCCCATCGCGATGTCGAATGGTCATGACGAATTGCGGGTGCAATGCCGCGCCAAGGGCCGCCGCCGCCTGGACAAAGGTCGGAACGTGGTCGACGAGGAACCGGGTGGCCTCCAGGCGGAGAAGGGCCGCTCCGAGGGCCCGAGATGCCGTCTTCGGGTCGGCAGGCCCAAAGGCTCGCCCATCCGAAGAGACGACGCCCCCATCGGACGTCTTCAACGTCCACCGATGAACGCCCTTCCGATGCTTTGACAAAGACTCGAGCCCATCGCGGTCGACCGGAAAAATTCGCTTGCTGCGAAACTCCGATAACGGCCGTTCCAGGGCCCACAGCGGATCCGTCCGGGCGAGGAAGACCGGTCCATCGAAGGTGACCCGCTCCGCGCGGTCCGAGGACGGTCGAGCGCTGATCTGGGCGTACACCAAGTCGGAAAGCGGATTGACGCCTCCGAGACGGAGACCCCGCCAGCGTGCATCGGCGAGTCTCACCTCGATCTGGAGCATCCGCTCACCGAATCCGAAGGTCTTCAGCTCGCGCTCGGTCGGATCCTCGGTCACCGTCCGCTCGCCGCGCAGCGAGCTGACTCTTCCCAGCAGCGCCAAGATCGCTTCCGGATCGCCGGGCCACCGATAGGGTGCGTGCAGCATCCAGCCATACACCGGATCACGCCGAATGCGGAGCGAACCCTCCTTGGTCTGCACGTGGGCTTCGAACACCTGGTTGGTGCCGAACCGGAAGACCCGCTTGCGTTCGAGCTCAGCACGCTGCCGCTCAGCCCCACTGGGGGCGTTGACCACGAAGTAGATGGCCACACCCACCGTCGCCGCGCCGAGCGCCGCCCAGAGCAGGCTTTGGTGCACGCGCTTCATGATGTCACTGCCTTCGGCGAAGGGCCCACACCGAGAATCCCAATCCGGAGATCAGGAGTGGCAACAGATTCACGGAGAAAAACATGATGCCATAGTGCTGCTGCTGCGTGATGGCCAGACGGTCACCTTTGCGGGTCCGCGGGCGAATCGTCACCCGCTCCGCCTCCCCGAGGAGCCAGTTGCACGCGTTCACGAACAGGTCCCGATTGGCACCCACCGGCAAGAACCGATTGGAAGCGAAATCCGCATCGCCGATCACCACCATTCGGGTCGCCTCGGCTCGACCCGGAACGCGCCCTTCGGTCCCGGCCTCGAACGCAACGGCCATGGGGAGCGGTCCGGGCTCGTCATCGGCATCTTTTTGGTATGGCGGCGGGGATGCCGGGGGCTCTGCCCAACTGGTGGAGGCGCTGTTCAGAAGCACTTCCACCGACGTCGCTCCGGTCGACGGTCGGACCGACCGCACCCGCGGCCACAGGGTGGCCGCCCCCTGTAGAGGCCGGGTGATGGCATGTGGCTCGTAGCGCCGGACCGTCAGGGTGTCCGCGTCGAATCCCACCGCGCGCCGGGTCGGGTCGAGGTCGACGACCACGTCGTCGCGAAGCCCCACGCCGAGCCTTCGGAGAAGCTCGCCCAGCGAGTGGGGTCCCGAGCCCAAGACGCTCGAGGGCTCCAAGAGGGCCAGCAGACCACCTCCTGCCTCCAGGAACCGTTCGAGGTGGTCGGCTTCGCCGGGCAACAGGGAGGTTTGAGGGTCCGCGATGATCATGAGGTCGATCCCCTCGATCGGCCCGGCTCCGTCCTGCATCGAAACGACCTTGACGGCATAGCCTTCGCTTCGGAGGGACGCCGCCGCCTCACCAAATCCCTCCTCGCCCGTCTTCTCGGAGCTGGAGCGCTCCATGTGGCCGTCCAGGAACGCCACGGTTCGCGCCGGCCGCTCCTGGAGCTCGATCAGGGCGTTCGTGAGGTTCTCTTCGGTGGGGGTCTTCACCTTGGTGTACCGCGCCTGGGTGGCGAGGACGACGCGCGGGCTCTGGCTGGAAAGCTCGAACCGCTCCACGAGCTCAGCCGGCGCGCGATCCGGATGAATGAGTTCGAGCCGAAGACGGGATGTATGCTGACGATAGAGCCGCACCGTTTCGGTCAGAAGTCGACGCACCGGATCAGCCGGCCCCAAAAAGCCGTAGACGGTGACGTGCTTCTGCAACCCCGCCGCCACTTCCCGCGACTGGGGCGCAAGGGTGAAGAGGCCGTCTCGAGTGAGGTCCCATTCGACGTCATGCTTCGCAGCGCCGTAGTTGACCAGCCCCACGCCGGCCAAGACCCCAAACACGATGACCGCCTCCAACAGCAAAAGAGACGTGGACCGGCCCCGAAGCGCCCGACCGATCGCGCCTCGATGGGTCAAGCCATAGGCGGCGACGCCCACCACGCCAAACACGGCGTTGCCCGCCGCCAACGGCAGCAGGCGAGGCTCCAGAGCGAGCAAGACCACTGCGAAGCAGCATGCAGTGCCTCCGACAACCCCGGCGATGAGGCCCGCGGTGTGGACAGCCGAGCGTTTCGGTAGACTCCCTTCGCTGGAACGCATCGCTCTACCTCCAGCGGTGGGACTCCACGGAGCGCTGAGTCAGTATCAGCCCGCCCACCACGATACTCATGAAGAAGACGATGTCTTGCAGCAGGACCCGTCCTTGCAGACCTCGACTCAGATGCGCAACCGGGGACAGATATGCCACCACCGCCTGCCAGTTGCCGTCCAAGCGATTGGAAAAGTATGGCAGGAGGTAGCCGAGGAGCAGAACGCCGAACGTAGCCAGGGCTGCCGTCACCTGCGATTGGCACATGGACGACGCGAGCAGTCCGATCGCCACGAATGACATCCCCATCAGTCCGATGAATCCCACCGCGCTGAAAACCGGAAGCCATTCCACACTGCTCTCGCCCCCACCTGTGGTTCCATAGGCGTGAAGAATGGCCGGAAATATGAGTGGTATGCCCGTCATGATGAGAACCATCGCCGCCGCCCCACCAAACTTCCCGAGTACGATCTCGGTGGAGCTGATGGGCGTCGTCAGCAACAGCTCGAAGGTGTGCTGTGCCTTTTCTTCCGCGAAACTCCTCATCGTGAGGAATGGAACGAAGAAGAGGTACATCCAAGCGCCCGCCGAGAACATCGGAGCGATGATCGCGTCATTGAAGTTCAGTCGTTCCAGGAGAAGAGGCTGCTGCTGGTTCAGGTAGGAGACGGTCAAGGCTTGGTACTGATTGATGGACGAAGCAAACACCAAACCCATCAAGAATGCGTAGGCACCAAAACCCGCGTAGCCGGTCGCGGTGGTTAGGAAGACCGAAAGTTCTTTTCGTGCGATCGCCACCGTCTTTCGCATGACTGTACCTCAACGCCCGGCGAGCCGGCCGAACATGTTCTCCAGCGACCCTTGATGCTGAGCCTCGAGTTCGGCCAGGGGTGCGTCGGCCACGATCTGCCCGCGCGCGATCATGATGATGCGGTGGCACACTGCGCGAACCTCGCTCAAGATGTGCGTCGAAAGAAGGATGGTACGATCTCGTCCTTCCCCCAGTTTTCGCAGCAAGCTTCGAACGTGCTCGATCTGGATGGGGTCGAGCCCTACGGTGGGCTCGTCCAAGATCAAAACGGGAGGATCGTTCAGGAGCGCTTGGGCCAGACCAACCCGCTGCCGGAAGCCTTTCGAGACGTTCCGGATCAACCGGTCGAGAATATGGTCCACCCCCGCTTCTTCGGCGACCCGCCCGACTTCCGAGACCACCCGCTCGCGAGGCACCCCTTTCAGCTCGGCAACGAAGCGAAGGAAGCCGCGAACCGACAGGTCGAAATAAACCGGAGGCACCTCCGGCAGATACCCGATCCGAGTTTTGACTCGTCTTGGCTCCTCGAACACATCGATCCCCGCCACGTGGACGGTGCCTGCGGTGGCCGGCATCGAACCGGTCAAGATCCGAAGCGTCGTCGATTTGCCGGCTCCGTTCGGCCCCAAAAGCCCCACCACTTCCCCCGCAGAGATGGAGAAGTTCAAGTCCTGCACCGCAACGTGGTCGCGATACCGTTTCGTCAGGGCGCGGACTTCAATCATCGCAAACCCTTCGGCCAAGGAACTGCACGTCAGGCCGCATGGGCTGACACATTGCTCGTTCGAGGTCGAATGGATTCTCGAAGGCGACGGATGCATTCTCTCCGGGCGGCGTCAGAGGCGGTCGAAGCGATCGAAGCGACGCGTCGAGGCCCCGACATCGAATGTCACGCCGAGCGTAACCAGCACCAAAGGGTCCGTGGATAGCGGCTCGGAAGACTGCGGGTCACTCGACCGTGCCACCGGAACACCGTCGTCACGATGCACGAGCGTGTCCACCGCGACCTCGGTAAAGAAGGTCTTCTTGCGTCCGAGTTTCAGTTCGGCGGTCAAACTCGGACGCACGCTGACGGTGAAGCCACTCCCGGAAACCGAATCGATACCAGTCAGCTGCGAGATCTCGTCGGGGAAGAATGCGACCGCGAAGACCGTGAACGGAGCGTCGAAGCCGGCGGAGATCTGAAATCTCGACGTCCCGAACGAGACACCCAAACCTGGCTTCGGTCCGAGCAGAACGTTGTCGAACACCAAGCCTCCCAATTCCTCGAGATCGTACACACTCGGAAAGAAGGCCTGCGTTTCGAAGGCCAAACGGAGGTTCGCGGAGAAGGTTTCGTTTCCGTAGACCTTCCCGGTCAGCCCCAGGGAAGCAAAGTTGTAGATGCCGGCGGTCGAGAGGGCCATGTCGAAGGCCAAGAATCGCTCGATGCCATAGCGATACGAGAGGTCGAAAAGGGGAAAGAAGTAGAGGAAGGCGCCGCCCACCGATACCGAGCTCTGTCCTTTCCGCAGCAGGCCCACGGAGGTTTGGTAGGGCACGCGGTCCGCCCCCAAGTCGTCGTCGGCCGGGAACCCGAACGCACGCTGGGCGGGAGGCTCGGTGCGGGGGGCCCCCGAGCGTTCCACCGGGTCCTCGTCATACAGCCCTTCGAACTCGGAAAGGTCTTCCCCATCTGGCCCCTCGAACGCGGAGAGGTCTTCACCATTCGGCCCTTCCTGCGACGCGATATCTAGATTATCCCTCGATCCGGGACTGACTCGAGCCCCCGTCGCCCCAGCTTCACCCGCCGAGCCGCCTGCCCTTCGTTGGCTCGCCATCCGTCCGTTCACATAGGTCCGCTCCTCCACGACCTGCCCGCCGGGCCCGAAACGTTTCCAGCGGCCGTCGGGTCGACCGTTGATGAATTGGCCGGCCCATCGAAGCGTTCCATTGGAACGATACTCGCGGTAGGGGCCGTTGCGCGCGGTGCCTCCGAAGAAATTGGGTGCTTCGCACCAGACCGCACGTCCGTTCTTCACCGGACTCGACTTCTTGGTGCCGTCGGAGGGACAGGTGATTTCCGCCTTCCCTGAGGGCGGCGCTTGGCCGACGGGAGTCAAAACCAGCGAAACGATGAAAACGGTGAGCATTGAAAATATGAAATCTCGAAACGGCGGTGGGCGCCAGCCGTGGCCGATGCGCTGGTCATCACAAGCTGAGCACGATATGGACGATCCATGCCCGATGAGCTCGGATTCTCGACCCGTAGCATCCACGTACACCCAACCGAGCCTCAAATCCCCAGCGAGGCCATCGCGCCCCCCATCGTCCAAACGTCCGCTTTCGCGTTTCAAAATGTGGCGGAACTCGATGCGGTGGTCGGCGACTCTTCCAAAGGCTTTGCATACAGCCGCCTCACGAATCCTACCGTAGGTCTCTTGGAACGAACCGTGGCGGATCTAGAGGGGGCCGAGGAGGCCGTCGCCTTCGCTTCCGGCATGGCCGCCATCCATGGTGTCTTGACGAGCCTGATGGTGGGAGGAGACCACATGGTCGCCCCGGCATCGGTGTACGGCGGAGCCCACGCGTTGTTCACCCACGTCCTCCCACGCGCGAACCTGAGCACGACCTTCGTTCCCACCGGAAACCTTCGGGCCATGGACGAGGCGATGACCCCCCGAACCAAGGTCCTGTACCTCGAGACCATCACCAATCCCACCTTGGAGGTGGCTGATATCGCCGCTGCAGCCGAGGTTGCACACCGACACGACGCAGTGCTGGTCGTGGACTCCACTCTCGCCTCTCCGGCCCTCTGCCGCCCGATCGAGCATGGAGCCGATATCGTCATTCACAGCGCCTCCAAGTATCTCGGTGGACACGGGGACCTGATCGCGGGGCTCGCAGTGGGTCGGAAGGAACAGATGCGGTTTCTGCGAAAAGCACTGCTCCTCACGGGCGGCTGCACCTCACCCTTCGTGGCGTGGCTGATCCTGCGGGGCATCAAGACCCTGGACCTGCGGATGGAGCGCCACTGCCGAAACGCGCAGGCGGTGGCGGCGGCGCTCTTTGGTCATCCGCGGGTCGAGTCGGTCCGCTTTCCCGGTCTCCGCCAGCACCCGGACCACGACCGTGCCCAAGCCCTCTTGGGGGAACGCTGCGGAGGCATGGTGAGTTTCGTGGTGGAGGGCGGACACGACGCGGCGGTCCAGGTCATGGACCGCCTTCGTCTCTTTCGACGGGCCGGGAGTCTCGGGGACGCCCACAGCCTGGTCATGATCCCGGCCTTGGCCAGCCATCGATCTTTTTCGCCTCAGGAACGCCTCGACGCGGGAATCCCCGATGGATTCGTGCGACTTTCGGTGGGTCTGGAGGACGCGTCAGATCTGGTCGCAGACCTGCGTTCCGCCCTGGACCACCCCTGAGCGGGGAGGATCCCGCCGTCGCGGCCGACGGGGCACGGTCGACCATCCATCGTTGACATCTGAGTTCGGGAGAGTACGGTCCGCATATCCGCTGTTCCGGATAAACGGATATCGCGCAATGGCGCGCGGCTCCGATGTCCGGGTGGTGCAGGGAATCTCTCGAAGGAAAAAAACCGATGGAAGAAAGCAAAAAATACAAGGTGCGAGACCTCGGCCTCGCCGACTTTGGACGCAAAGAGATCGAAATCGCGGAGACGGAGATGCCCGGTCTCATGGCGCTCCGCGAGGAGTTTGGCGCTGCCAAGCCGCTCCAGGGGGCCCGCGTCGCGGGATGCCTCCACATGACGATTCAGACCGCCGTCCTGATCGAGACGCTGACCGCGCTCGGCGCCGAGGTCACGTGGACCTCCTGCAACATCTACTCGACCCAAGACCACGCGGCGGCCGCCATCGCCAAGTCCGGCGTCCCCGTGTTCGCCTGGAAGGGCGAAACCGAGGAAGAGTACGTCGACTGCCTCGAGCGCCAGATCGGCGCCTTCGACGGCGGCAAGCCCCCCAACATGATCTTGGACGACGGGGGAGACCTCACCGTGCACATCCACGAGCACTACCCGCAGTTCTTCGACGGGCCGGACGGCATTCGCGGCATCAGCGAAGAGACCACCACCGGTGTGCATCGACTGTACGACATGGAGCGCAAGGGCACCCTCAAGAGCCCGGCCATCAACGTGAACGACTCGGTCACCAAGTCGAAGTTCGACAACCTGTACGGCTGCCGGGAATCGGGTCTGGACGGTCTCAAGCGCGCCACGGACGTGATGGTCGCGGGCAAGGTGGCCGTCGTGGCGGGATTTGGCGACGTGGGCAAGGGTGTCGCTCACTCCCTGCGAGGGCAAGGCGCGCGCGTGCTCATCATCGAAGTCGACCCAATCTGTGCGCTCCAAGCCGCCATGGAGGGTTACGAAGTGACGACGATGGACGAAGCCGCGCCTCAGGGCGACATCTTCGTCACCGCCACGGGCTGCTGCGACGTCATCACCTCGGACCACATGAAGGTGATGCGGGACCAGGCGATTCTTTCCAATATCGGACACTTCGACTCCGAGATCGAGGTCGCTTGGTTGAACAACAATCCAGAGATCAAGAAGACTCCGATCAAGGATCAGGTCGACCAGTACACGCTTCCCAGCGGACGCCGGCTGACCCTCCTCGCGCAGGGGCGTCTGATGAACCTGGGGTGCGCGACCGGCCATCCTTCCTTCGTCATGAGCGCCTCCTTCACCAACCAGGTTCTGGCGCAGCTGGAGCTATGGAAGAATGAGCAAAACTACGAGAAGAAGGTCTATGTTCTGCCGAAGCGCCTGGACGAGAAGGTGGCTCGCCTTCACCTCGATCGACTCGGCGTAAAGCTCAACAGCTTCAACCAGAAGCAGGCCGATTACCTGGGCGTGGACCTCAAGGGTCCCTACAAGCCCGACTGGTATCGCTACTAGGTCCGCCGCCGGGCCCGACATCCAAGTGGTCGGGCCCGGCCTCGCCAACGAACACACTGTTCACCGCAAGAAACGACTGCTGGTCCCCCTTCGCTTGACTGCGCGGCCCTTGCACCGAGACATGGCGCCATGGGTCTCCTCATCGATGGTCAGTGGCACGATCGCTGGTACGACACGAAGAGCACGGGCGGTCGGTTCAAGCGCCAAGATTCAAAGTTCCGCAATTGGGTCACGCCCGATGGTTCTCCGGGTCCGAGCGGCGAGGGCGGCTTCAAGGCCGAGTCGGGCCGCTACCACCTTTATGTCTCCTACGCCTGCCCATGGGCCCACCGAACCCTGATCTATCGGTCTCTCAAAGGCCTTCAGTCGCACATTGGGCTGTCGGTGGTTCATTGGCTCATGGGTGAAAACGGGTGGACGTTCGACGATGGGCCGGGGGTCATCAAGGACCCGAATGTCGACGCTCGCTTCATTTACAACGTGTATCAGGCGGCCGACCCGAAGTTCACCGGACGCACGACGGTCCCCGTCCTGTGGGACAAGGAGCGCCACACAATCGTTTCAAACGAATCGTCGGAGATCATCCGGATGTTCAACTCGGCCTTCGACGAGCTCGGAGCCACACCGGCCGATTTCCTGCCCGAGGCACATCGGGAGGAGATCGACCAATTGAACGCGCGCATCTACGACACCGTGAACAACGGGGTATACAAATGCGGCTTCGCCACCTCGCAGGAGGCCTACGATGAAGCCATCGGACCTCTCTTCGACACCCTCGACCACCTGGAAGAGCGTCTCGAAACCAAACGGTACTTGCTGGGAAGCCAGCCGACCGAGGCTGATTGGCGCTTCCTGACCACTCTTCTGCGTTTCGACCTTGTGTATTACGGACACTTCAAGTGTAATATAAGGAGAATCGCGGATTACAAGAATCTTTGGGCTTACACGCGGGATCTCTATCAATACCCGGGCGTTCGAGAGACGTTCAACATGGAGCACGCCCAAAAGCATTATTACCAGAGTCACGAGACCATCAATCCGACGCGGATCGTGCCGCGTGGACCCCAGCTGGACTTCGGAGCGCCGCACCACCGCGAAAGCCTAGGCTGAACATCGTGGCCTCCCATGCGCGGCGAGGACGGCCCGATGGGTCGCGCCGTCCGTGCTGAGCGCAGCCCTGTACCCTACGACAGGTGACGCGTCACACACATGTCTGCGTGTCACCCATGGCACGTGTGTCGTGACACGAAACGCCATCAGTTGTGCCTGACCTTCTGCGTGGCACGGTGTCTGCTGACGGTGGAGACAGATGGGCGGTCCGGAGCGTCAGGACAGTCGCGTCAAACATGAGGGGGCTGCAAGGGTCGACGTCAGCATGACGCCGACGGCACGATTTCGCACCGTGGCGGAGGAGCGTGGCCACCGACTCGAGACCTCGACGGACACTACCCTGACGCGCCGTTCCGTCGTTCGCCCACCCCGGGTGCCCCCGGCCATCCGATGTGTCCATAGCCCCGACACGACGGCGGTGGGCACCACGTTGATTCTGGACGGGGCCACCTTCGTGCTCGGCCGTGGACCCGACGCCGCCAACCGCATCCAGGACCGCCAGATGTCCCGGAACCACCTACGTCTCGAGCCGATGCCCGGCGGTGGGTACCGTTTGATGGATCTCGGAAGCGCCAACGGTACCTTCATGGACGGACAGCGGGTCTCGTCGGCGCCCTTCGACGGGTCGGTCCTGTCCATGGGCAACACGCTTTTCGTTCGGGATGACGAACCGGACGTGGACCATTTGCCGTCGTCCCCGAGTCTCGGCGACGTGACCATCCCGTCGTTGCTCGGTGCGTCAGCGGCGACCCGGGCGCTCCGGCGCTCGGTGCGTACCGTGGCCGACCACCCCAGTCCGGTTCTGCTGCTGGGCCCGACCGGCGCCGGCAAGGAGGTCACCGCCCGGGCCATCCACGATCTCAGTGGACGGCCTGGACCTTTCCTCGCCATCAACTGCGCCGCGATCCCTGGCGACTTGGCGGAAGCGGAGGCATTCGGCTTCATCAAGGGCGCATTCACCGGCGCCGACCGCGACCGCAGCGGATTCTTCGAACAGGCTCACGACGGGACCCTGTTCTTGGACGAAGTGGGTGACCTGCCGATCAACCTGCAGGCGAAGTTGCTTCGGGTCCTCGAGGATTCGTCGATTCGACGGATCGGTTCATCCGAGGTCAGAACCGTCAACGTCCGCGTCATTGCGGCCACTCACGTCGAGTTGGAGCGGTCCTCGTTCCGCCGGGATCTGTTGGCTCGCCTCGGAGACTGGATCCTCCGGATCCCGCCCCTGGCGGAGCGGAAGGTGGACATCCTGACGCTTTGGGACCACTACTTTGGGGCCGAAGGATGGGTCACGACGCCGGAGTTCAAGGAGGCGCTGCTTCTCCACGACTGGCCGATGAACGTGCGGGAGCTCCGAAAGCTCGCCCGTCGACTGGCTGAACTGGCCCCCTCGGGGGAGCCCCTCGATTTTCACCTGCTGCCCAGGGCAATGCGGCGAGTGATGGAGCTCCGGATGGCGGCCGACCACGAGCCGGAACCCGCCATCGTCGACGAGGTCGACGACGCCAACACGCCGGGCCGAGCCCGTTTGATTTCGGAACTGCAGCGGACCCATGGCAACGTGAAGAAAGTCGCCTTGGAAAACAATTGGCATCGAACCCAAGTCTACCGGTGGCTCAAACGGCTTCGGATCGATCCACAGTCCTATCGATGAAATGCTCAGGAGAGGGCAGCGGCCAGACGTTTGGAGATGCTGGCCTCCACCTTGTCGGCCTTGATTCCAGCAGCCTTGGCCATCATTCCGAGCTTGACCTGTACCACGACTCGGCTAGCTTCCACCGCGATATCCCCCGACGCCCCGAGGCCCTTCAGGGTAGCGTTCTGTCCGTTCCAATCCAGCTTCAGGCCGTACCGTGCCTGAAGGTCCTGCCCAAAGGAGTCCACTGCCGCCTTCGCTTCCTCCAGGCTCTTCGTATGGGGCTGTTCTACGCGAATGGTACTCACGGCGTTTCCTTACCCGACTCATCACCGGAGGTCACCCCAGGCGACCGGATTCTCGGCCTGACAATCCAAGTTGCGATCTCGGCTCCGCGATGTCCTCAAACATTCGGTTCCCGCCCTTGCAGCACCTCCCGAGCCTGCCGCGAGAGTTCAGGCGTGGCGGCCGCGACCACCTGACCGATATCGAGTCGGCCTTCTCCAGCCCAGTTGAGAAAGCTCCCTCCGGCGCCTCGGACCACCGGAGCCAGCGCCGAGATGTCGTACCGCTCCAGGCCTGCTTCCACCACCAAGTCCAAGGCTCCCATCGCCAACAACCCATAGCCGTAAGCGTCGAGGCTGAAGCGCACCACTTTGGCTCGGGTGCTCACCTCCGCGAACGCGCCTGCCTCCTGGTCGTTCAAGGGACTCTGGGCGCCAGATCTCGGATCGGTGGTCGTCAGTCGCGCCTTCGAGAGATCCGTTTCCCCCGAAACCTTGCACCGGAGCCGGCCTCCGGGCGTGAACAGGGTCGTGCCCGCCGGTCCCCCTACCCACACTTCGTCGGTGCAGGGTTGGGCGATGACGCCGACGACCGGTTCCTGATCGAGTTCGAGCCCCACCAACGTCGTCCACGTCGGAATGCCGCAGATGAAGCCCCGGGTCCCATCGACCGGGTCCAGTACCCAACGCCACCGGCTTCCGGTTGCTTTGGATCCAAACTCTTCTCCCAGGATTCCGTGGTCCGGGAATCGAGATTCGATCATGGCACGCATGCACTTCTCGGCTGCGCGGTCCGCTTCGGTGACCGGGTCGAACGCATCCATCGACTTGTTGTCCACAGAGCCCGGTCGACGAAAGAAGGTGGCGGCGGTTTCGGCACCGGCTCGAGCGATCTGGAGAGCAGCTTCGATCCAGGGTTCGGGGACCATGATGGGCGAAGCTAAGCAGCCGATGGCCGTAGAGGTCAATCTCCGGTCAACTCAGGTTGCGAAAAGGAAGAAGGCCCGCGGAGGCGTCACCTCCGCGGGCGCCACGAGCTAAGGTGCTGCCGTCAACACACGGTCGATGACGTGGACGACCCCGTTCAGGGTCCGGACATTCGGAATGACCACGTTGATCGTATCGCCGGCACCGTCGGTCAAGGTGACGGAGTCACCCTCCACATTCACGGTGAGCGTGTTGCCGTCGAGCATCGTCAGCGTTTGACCGTCTTGAAGCTCCTCCGCCACGAACTGACCGTCTTCTTGGCCCTCCGCGGCGTTGTCCACCACGTGGTACAGCAGCACGGGCGTGAGCACGTCCACCGGCGCAGTCTCCGCATCCACCCCCTCCATCATGAAGGCGTCGTCGGTGGGCGCAAACACCGTCAAGGGTGCGGCGCCGCCGGTGGTCGCCGGCGTCAAAGCCTCCGCCAACCCGGCCCGGGTGACCGCCGTGGTCAGACTGGACAGCGCGGGCGTCGCCGCAGCCTGCTCCACGATGGTCGGCGGAATCATGACGCCGCCCAGGATATGGACGATGCCGTTGGACGCCGGCACGTCGGTGGCTTCGAGGATCGCCTCGTCGACCAGGATATCTTCACCCGCCATCGTAATCGGCAAGGACGTGTTGGCCTCTGTGTCCAGGCTGGTCGAGGCCAGCACCTGAGCCGCGTCCACGGACCCGGCGAGCACGTGGTGGAGGAGAATGTTGCTGATCACCCCATCTGCGATGACTTCGGTGTCGAGGCCCAAAGCGGTGAAGGCGTCATCGGTGGGCGCGAACACCGTGAAAGGACCTGGGCTCGTGAGGGTGGCGTCGAGGCCCACCCGCGTGGCCAAGCCCAGCAGCGACCCAAATGTACCCGCATCGCTGGCCACGTCCACGATGTTGCCGGGACCGGGGTCCAAGACGCCGTCGATGATATGGACCGCGCCGTTCGCGAGTCGAATGTCGGGCAGCAAAACCGGAATCTCGGCGCCGGTTTCATCCGTCAACGTCACCGCCCCCGAGAGGCAATCCGGATTGGCGCACGACACCGTCAAGGTGCTCCCTTCCAGCGTCGTCAACATGTCCCCGTCCGACAGGTCCAGCGTCGTGAACTGGCCGTCCACCACGTGGTAGCTCAGAACCTGTCCCAGTCGGCGTTCGGTCACGTCACCGAGGCCGGCGGAGTCGAGCGCTTCGTTGGTGGGCGCGAAGACCGTGATCGGTCCTTCGACGTCCAGCGCGGCCAGGATCTCCGGCGGAGCGTTGTTGACCGCGTCCAGAAGGCTCGCGAAGTCCGGAAAGGTGGACACCGCTTCCACGATGGTGGGAGGCAGCAGGACATCATCGATGCCATGTACGGTCCCGTCGTCGGGATTCTCCGGCTGCAGGTCCAGGTTCACGAGACCTGCCCCTCCGATGGTGGGCGGCGTGGCGGTCGCGTCGACGAAGAGGGCGAGGCCGCTCAGCATCGGCACACTGTCGAGACCCAGAACGTCGGTCGAACCCAGATTCCCGGACGCCACATGATTGAGCAAGATGTTGGTCAGAAGCTGGTTGTCGTCGGGAAGGTCGACGCCCGCGAATGCGGCGTCGGTCGGCGCAAAGACCGTGAGCGGGAGCGTCGCGTCCGCCGCCTGAAGCACGAGATCCAGGCCGGTGGTCTCGAGGGCCGAAACCAGCGTCGCAAAGCCATTGTCCTCCAGGACGTCCACCAGCCCAGGCTCTGGCGGCATGGGCATCAGGACGCCGTCGATGACGTGGACCACGCCATTCAGCAACCGGGTGTTGGCGGTGCTCACATTGAACGTCGCGCCCATCTCGTCGGTCACCGAGACCGCTCCACTGTCGGAAACGTTGACGGTCAAGACGCCTCCGCCGACGGTGGTCAGGTTTTGGCCATCCGTGAAGTCCTCGGCCAGGAACTGGCTCTGAACCACGTGGATCGAAAGCACGGCGTCGAGGTCGGCAGGGTCCAAGGTGGACAGGTCCACGCCCGGGAACGCCGCGGCAAAGGCAGCGTTGGTGGGTGCGAACACGGTGATCGGTCCGTCGCCGCCGAGAAGCTCGGAGATGGACGGGCTCGCGGCGGTCACCGCTTCGACCAGGCTCGAAAACTCGCCGCTGTCGTTGGATACATCCACCGCGAAATCCAGAATCGTCGGCGGTACCAAAACGGCGTCGATCACGTGGACGATGCCGTTGGAAGCCTCTACATCAGCCGACGAAATGGTCACGCCATCGATGGTCGGTCCCGTCCCGTCGAACGGCAACGTGAGCCCCGAAGCCACGGCAGCCTCCCCCGCGGCGGTGAGTTCCGATGCATCCAAGGCATCGCCGATGACCACGTGATTCAGGAGAATGTTGGCAAGAAGACTGGTATTGGACGGCGGGTCGATGGCCTGGAAAGCGGCGTCGGTAGGTGCGAACACCGTGAAAGGTCCGGCACCTTCGAGGGTCTCGCTGAGACCGGCGGCATCGAGCGCCGCCACCAATTCGCCGAGGCTGGCCTCGGACGCGATGTCGACGATGTCGAAGCTCCGCGGCAGAAGGACGCCATCGATGATGTGCACGACGCCATTGCTGGCGTCGATATCTGCGGTGACGACGTTGAAGGTGTTGCCCAACGCGTCGGTGACGGACACCGCGCCGCCAGATACGTTCACGGTCAGGGTCGTCCCTTCCACCGTGGTCAGCGTCTGACCGTCAGTGAGGTCGGCGGCGAAGGCTTCGGTCGGGACCACGTGATAGGTCAAGACGTCCTGCAAGCGTGAGACGTCGCCCTGGAGAAAGGCGAGCAGGTCGCTGGGAACCGCATTGAACGCGGCGTTGGTGGGTGCAAAGACCGTAAAGGGTCCAGGACCCGACAACGTGTCCACCAGGTCGGCATCCGTCAACAACGTGACCAAAGTCGAAAGGTCTGGGGTGGCCTGTGCCAATGCCACGATGGAGTCGCCCATCGGGGTCATGGTGTTGTCGGTGGGATCTGGATCATCGTCGTCGCCGCACGCGACGCCGAAGACTAGGGGCAGTACGAGCCCGAGCAGTTTCGTATGTTTCATCTGACTCCTCTTTCTTGTTCGTCAGGGTTGTGGGCCCGGAATATACCGGGCTGTCCCGGGACGGAGCCCAGGACGGCTGCCGCGGGTTTCGCTCGGGCCCACCGGTTCGGATGCGGGGGTCGGAAATTTAACCGGCGCGGATTTCTCTGGGGAGCCCGCAGGTTTCGTTGCGTCAGCGAAACTGCACGGAGGTTCGCGGGTGGTCAGGAACCGCAGCCGCCGCGAGAAGACGGGGCCGTGGTTCGGATCTCGGGGGCATCATGAGGGGAATCGGAGGCCTCGTCGGCTTGGATTTCGGACGGCGCGGTGGCGCGCACCAGGCGATGACCGTGTCGATGGGCGACGACCTCGGAAAGGATGCTCACCGCCACCTCTTCCGGACTCTTGGCACCGATCCAAAGACCAGCCGGTGCGTGAAGCCGGGCCAGGGCTTCGGTCGTGAAGCCCTTGGCCTCGAGTCGCGCCCGCACCTGACGCGCTCGCTTTTGGCTGACCACCAATCCAAGGTAATCCGTCTGCCACGCGAGGGCCTTGGTGAGGGCATCGGTATCGAACGTCCCGTGGGTCGCCACCACCACCCAGAGCGGCCCGGCGCCGTCTCCGTCGACATCTTCCAGACCGTGCGCGTCGGGCCTCGCCACCGGTTCGACCCGCGTCGTCCGGTAGCCCATCGCCCCACCCAATCGACACAGCGCGTGCGCGACCGGAGAGGCTCCGAACACCACCAAGCGCGGCGCCGGAACGCGAGGCTCCAAGTGAATTTCGAGGGCACCACCGCTGTAGCAGGTCATCGGATGAAGAGTGAGACCCTGACGATCCGAAGGAAGCTGCGACTTCGGGCTGATGTGCACCAACCGATGCTGTCCGTCCTTCAACGCAGCGCAGGTCTCATCCCGGACGATGGGTTCGGCGCAGCTCCCGCCGATCCATCCCACGCACACGCCCTCCTCGGTCACGATGGCCTTGTCCCCCGGCTTGGCCGAAGTCGGGGCCACCGCCCGAACCACCGTCGCCAAGACGAACGGTACACCTCGTCGCTCGAGCTCGAGCGCAGCTTCCAGGGGATTCATGTCCCGGCGAATATGGTCGAGGGCCCTCTCCCGATTTTCCATCAGTCTCGAACCCCGTGCGCCCTCAATAGCTTCCACACTTTGTACGGCGTGATGGGAATGTCGATGTGCCGGACCCCCAGGTGCCACATCGCATCCACCACCGCGTTCGCAATGGCCGGTGGTGCCCCGACGGTCGGTGACTCACCCACACCCTTGGCGCCCAACGGATGATGCGGAGACGGGGTAACCGTCTTTCCGAGCTCCCACTTTGGAGACTCCATGGCGGTGGGCAGCAGGTAGTCGGCGAACGTGCCCGAGAGATTCTGTCCATTCTCGTCATAGACGATCTCTTCGAACATCGCCGGGGCCAGCCCCATGGTCAGCCCGCCTTCTATCTGACCTTCGACGATCATCGGATTGATGATGTTGCCGCAATCGTCCACCGCCACGAATCGTCGAATCGCGACCTCGCCGGTTCCGGTGTCGATGTCCACCACGCAGATGTAGCTGCCGAACGGGAACGTCAGGTTTGGAGGGTCGTAATAGTCGGTCGCCTCCAGCCCCGCTTCCATGCCCTGAGGATGGTTGGTGTAGGCTGCAAATGCGATGTCCTGGATGGTCTTTGCCTGATCGGGCGAACCTTTCACCTGGAATCGATCCACGTTCCATTCGAGGTCGTCCTCGCCAACCTCCAAGAGATGCGCTGCGATCTTCTTGGCTTTGGCCTTGATCTTCCGGGCGGCCAGCGCCGCCGCCGCTCCCGCAGTCGGAGTCGAGCGGCTGGCGTAGGTTCCGAGGCCGTAGGGCGCGGTGTCGGTATCTCCCTCCTCGACCTGAATGTCGTTGGCCGGAAGGCCGAGTTCCTCGGCCAGGATTTGGGCGTAGGTGGTCTCGTGACCCTGCCCCTGGCTCTTGGTGCCAAATCGGGCGATCGCCTTCCCGGTGGGATGAATTCGAACCTCGGCCGAGTCGAACATCTTGATGCCCAGGATGTCGTAGTCTCGACTCGGACCAGCTCCGACCACCTCTGTGAAGCTCGAGATGCCGATGCCCATCAGCTTTCCCTGCTTGCGCAATTCGAGTTGCTCACGACGGAGGTCGTCGTACCCGATCATCTCCATCGCCTTCTTCAAGGCAGCCTCGTAGTTCCCGCTGTCGTACTCCCAGCCGGTGGGCGACTTGTAGGGAAACTGGTCGCTCCGAATGAAGTTCTTCATTCTGAACGCCGCCGGATCTTCACCCAATTCGTGGGCCATGATGTCCGCCATCCGTTCGATCATGTGTACGGCTTCGGTCACTCGGAAGGAGCATCGATACGCCACACCGCCGGGAGGCTTCGTGGTGTAGACACCGTCCACCTCCACGTGGGCCGCCTTCATGTCATAGGATCCGGTGCAGATGCTGTACAGTCCGGCCGGGAACTTCGACGGATTCGCCGCTGCATCCGCGGCACCGCAGTCCGAAAGTGTCTTCACCTTGAGCCCGACGATCTTTCCGTCCTCGTCGGCGGCGAGTTTCGCGGTGATGTGATAGTCCCGCGCAAAGCTCCCCGCCTGAAGATTCTCGCTCCGGTCTTCGATCCATTTGACCGGCTTTCCGGTCACGAGGCTCGCCACGGCGCAGCAGACATAACCGGGATACACTGGGACCTTGCCCCCGAACCCGCCTCCGATGTCCGGAGAGATGATCTGGACCTTGTGCTCCGGCAAGCCACTGACCATCGAGAAGACCGTCCGGTGAGCATGCGGAGCCTGCGACGTCATGTAGATCTGCATGTGCTCTCTGGCCTTGTTGTAATTGGCCACCATCCCGCACGTCTCGATGGATGAAACGTGGATCCTCGGGATGTACAGATCCTGTTCGACCACCGTCTTTGCCTTCTTGAAGACCTCGTCGGTGGCATCAGCATCTCCGGCCTCCCAGTGCCAGATGTGGTTGGTCTTCTTCTCCTTGTCTTCTCGGACGATCACTCCGTCCTTCATCGCCTCGAACGGGTCGATGACCGGGTCGAGAGGCTCATAGTCCACGAAGACCTGTTCGATGGCATCGGCCGCGATGTAGCGCTCGGTGGCGATGACCGCCGCCACTTCTTGCGCATAGTAGACGACTTTGTCGATCGGCAGCACCATCTGGGTGTCGCTCATCAGCGTCGGCATCCAGTGAAGATTGCCCGCCGCTTCGAGGTCCTTCCCGGTGATGACGGCTACGACGCCTTCCATCTCGAGAGCAGCGCTCGCGTCGATCTCGTTGATCTTCGCATGGGCATAAGGACTGCGAACGATGTCCATGTAGAGCATGCCGGGCAGCTTGACGTCGTCGACGTACTGTCCGGCCCCTTGGATGAAACGCGGATCTTCCTTTCGCTTCATTCGATGGCCCATGCCGCAAATCTTCTCCGGCGTGGTCACACGAACGTCTTCCGAAGTTTCTACTCTTGCCGACACCCCTTCCGGCTTGGGCGAATGATATTCTTTACGGTCTTCGAGCTGCGGCATGGTTCATCCCTCCGTCCGCAGCTTTTCGGCCGCGTACTGAATCGCTTCGACGATCTTGTTGTATCCCGTGCATCGGCAGAGGTTGCCTGAAATGCCTTCCCGAATTTCCTGTTCGGTGGGGTTCTTGTTTCGGCTAAGCAGCGCCTTCCCCGTCATCAACATGCCAGGAGTGCAGTAGCCGCACTGTAGGCCGTGCTTTTCCCAAAAGCCTTCCTGGAGGGGGTGAAGTTTGCCCTCTCGCGCCATGCCCTCCACCGTCTCGATGGAGCTTCCGTTCGCCTGAACGGCGAACATCGTACACGACTTGATGGGCTCGCCGTCGAGCAGAACCGTACAGGCCCCGCACGCGGTGGTATCGCATCCGATGTGGGTTCCCGTGAGCGCCAAGTCCTCGCGGATGAAGTGGACGAGCAAGGTGCGGGCCTCCACCTCCTTGGTGACGGAGGTGCCATTGATGGTGAGGGTAACGCTGTGACGATTCACTGGGCCTGTCCTTTCGCCCGCTGCATGGCACGGGTCACGGTTCGTTTCACGAGAACGCGGACCAAGTCTCTCTTGTAGTCTTCGGCTCCACGAAGGTCGGAAGATGGTTCGCACTCCCTCGAGGCAGCCTGCCCGGCCGCCTCGAGGACCCCGTCACTCAACTTCTGACCTCTCAGAGCCGTCTCCGCCGTAAGCGAACGCATCGGAACCGGGCTCACGTTGGTGAGGCCAATTCGGACGTCCTTTACCTCGTCTCCACTCATCTGAAGCTGGACTGCCACGGCAGCAATGGCGTAATCGCCCACTTTCCGCTCGATCTTGCTGTAGGCGCCTCCGGAACCCCGGACCGGCCGCGGAATCCGAATCTCGGTCAGGATCTCGTCATCGGTGAGAGCGTTCTCGAAGAGTCCGGTGAAGAAGTCGTCGATGTCGATCACCCGTTCGCCCTTGGGGCCGCGCGCGACGACACGAGCATCGTAGGCGAGCATGGTGGCCGGATGGTCGTTCGCGGGGTCGGCGTGGGCGATGTTGCCACCCACCGTCGCGCGATTTCGCACCAGAGGATCGGCCACGACCTTGGCCGTCTCGTAGAGGAGAGGATATCTGGTGCGGACCAGATCCAGCTCCTCCATCCGGGTCTCCCGAGTCATGGCGCCGATCGCGAGGTGGTCGCCCCGTTCCTCGACGTACTGAAGGTCCTTCAACCCGCTGATGTCGATCAGTGCCTCGGGGGCGGCGAGACGAAAACGCATCGCCGGGATCAGACTCTGCCCACCGGCCAAGAGCTTGGCGCTGTCTCCGTGCTGCGCCAAGAGCTTCACCGCCTCGTCCAGGGACGAGGGTACATGGTATCCAAAACTACCTGGTATCATGTCTACCTCCATATCGGCGCGAGCGCCGGTACACCTTTTTCAAGTCCATTACTCAGCTCAAAAAGAGATAAGTGATGACGCCGATCGCCACCACGACGATTCCGATGGCCACTGGGGCGGGAACCAAGGTCTTGCTGACTTCACGGGCCACCGCAGCCGCCATCTGAGACTCGCTCACCCGCTTCGGTGCAGGTGCCTCGACCGCACGGCCCGACGCCGCGGAAGCCTTCTGGGCTTCCGCGCGAGCTTTGACGGTTTCGTTGAGGCCTTCGAGACTCTGTTTGATGATGGCTCGAGCCGACGCATCCAGCAGCCGCTGGCCCACGGATGCGACCCGTCCGCCGACCTTGGCGTCCGCGTCGTATTCGATCTTCGTGTGCGCGTCGTCGTGCTGCGAGAGCTTTACATTGGCCACCGCCTTGACGAATCCAGGCTGGCCACGACCATCGACGTTGATGGTGTAGCCCTGGGGTTCGTTCACGTCGGACAGATCGATCTTCCCATGAAACTTGCCCTGCACGGGGCCTACCTTCACGTTGAGATCCCCTTCGTAGTGCGTTCCCTCGCGTTCTAGTTTGTCGCAGCCCGGCAGCGTGGCCGCCAGCGCAACCGGGTCGAGCAGAGCCTCCCAAACGATGCTCTGCGGTGCTTCGAACACATAGTCGCCTGCTATCTTCACGTATTGCCTCCAGCGGCCCTCCGGCTCGCTTCCTCTCGAATCGCGCCACCTCCTCCTCGCTTCCGGGAGGGAAGCGCGCTGAGGTGTCGCGCCAACGCCTCCAAGGAGTCCAGATTTCGGATCGGCATGAAGTCATCTACATGTCGGAGGGCCATCGCCATACCGGCTGCCTCCGGAGCGTACCCGTCCCGCCCCAACAATGGGTTCAGCCACACCAGGCGGTAGCAGCCTCGCTTGAGCCTCGCGAGTTCGCGCCCCAGCAGCTCGACGTCTCCGGTTTCCCAACCGTCGCTCACCACCAACACCACCGACCCGCGCTGAAGAACCCGCCGAGCGTACCGTTGATTGAACACCGACAGGCTCTCACCGATCCGCGTTCCACCCGAAAAGTCCGGAACCTCGTGCGTGACCTCGTCCAGGGCTGCATCGACGCTTCGGCGGCGAAGCGCCGCCGTGATGTGGGTGAGTCGCGTTCCGAAGACGAAGGTCTCGGTGTGTGGATGGATGTTTTGGATCCCGTGAAAGAGGGACAGCAAGAGACGCGTGTAGAGCTCCATCGAACCACTGATATCGGCGAGGAGTATCAGCGGCCTTCGCTTCATCTTGCGCCGGCGCCGAGGCAGGCTGAGCACCTTGCCACCGGTCCGCGCTGCTTTCCGAAACGCCGCCCTCAGATCCAGCTCATCCCCTCGGGCGGCCGAAGTCCGACGTCGGCTTCGCCGAAGCAGGGCCTTCCATTCGATGCGCCGGAGCGAGCGCAACAGAGCTTGTCTTTCATTTTCGGTGAGCTCGGAAAAGTCGCGAAGTCGTAGCGCCTCAGCGGACGTCGCAGCCTTCGCCTGATCGGAGAGCTCGAGCTCTGGGTCGTCCTTCCTCGAGCGTTCGGCCATGAAGGTCACCAGTGCGGAACGAAAGGCCTTGGGATCGTGCCGCGGAGCGCGCGGAGCCGGCTGCGGCTTCGCCCGAGGTGGCCCGGCTTTTCCGAGATGGGTCTCGAGAACCTCGTCCAGTCGGGAGAAGTGTGAAGGGTCCGACACCAAAGTGGCGCGTGCCGCACGTCGGACCAGGACCGGATCGAGGCTGTCCAGGAGCTGGACCGCCCGGATGAAGGTCGCGGTCCGGTCCACCCCCACCTCGACGCCCGCTGCCCGGAGGTCCCGCGCGCACGCGACGAGCCGCCCGAGCAGCATGGTGGCGGGCCTCATGCCGCTTCCCATCCATTCAAGAGCGCCTGGGCCCGCTCTCCTCGGATCCGCTGGAGGTCATCCTGAACTTTGAGCAGAAGCCCGAGGGTACGGTCGACGGCATGAGGCTCCAACTCGGCAACACCGAGGTGTCCGAGGCCTTCGGCCCAGTCTACGGTCTCCGCGATGCCAGGAACCTTCATCAGGTCTTCTCGCCGGAGCGCTTGAACGAAACCCACCACCTGACGACACAGGTGGGCCTCGATACCCGGCACGCGTCGGGAGACGATCTCCAGCTCCTTCTGCAGACTCGGATAGTCGATCCAGTGATAGATGCAGCGCCGCTTCAGCGCGTCATGAATCTCGCGCGTCCGATTGGAGGTGAGCACAACCACCGGCCGATGATGTGCACGGAGAGTGCCGAGTTCCGGGATGGTGATCTGGAAATCTCCCAGCAGTTCGAGGAGAAAGCTCTCGAACTCCTCGTCGGCTCGGTCCAGTTCGTCGATGAGCAGCACCGGTGCTCGGGTCCGAGATGAGTCGATGGCGGACAATAGTGGTCGCTTCAAAAGAAAGGGTTCGGTGAACACGTTCTCGAGGCGGCGCTCGTCGGACTGAAGAGCCAACAGCTGACTGGAGTAGTTCCACTCGTAGGCGGCTTGGGACACGTCCAGGCCTTCGAAGCACTGAAGCCGAATGAGCTCGGTGTCCAGCAAGCGCGTGAGCATCCGCGCCATTTCGGTCTTGCCCACACCTGGAGCGCCTTCGAGAAACAAAGGTCGGCGCATCCGGAGGGACAGGAACACGCTGGTGGCGAGGTCCTCGTCCGCCACATAGTTCACCTGTTTCAAAGCTTCGGCGACGCCGGAAATGCTGTCCAAGTCTTTGGTCATGGCAGAAAGCCGAGCACCATCGGTGGTAGGAGCGGTCCATCATCGAGTCAAACGGTCCCATTCATTCGGGGGACGAGACCTAGATACATTTTGTCTTTTCTGCAGCGCGTCACCAAGCACCTGACGCGATCCGCACAACCGAGGTTCGCCGGCCCTCTCAGTAGCAATCTCGCTTGCAAACCGGCCCAGCTGACGTCGGTCGGCACCCTCTGGGCCGACGTTCTGCTGTTTCGCTCGACCTGTCCGCCCTCGAAGGCTACCCCACGTTCGATGCTTCGTATCCGTGAAGCCTTGGACCTCATGCTACCCAGCTTCGGGCCGGTGGGCCTGGAGCGAGTGACGCTCCACGACGCGCTGGACCGGGTGGTCGGACGGAATGTGCCAGCCCGCTCGGATCTTCCCCCATTCGACAACAGCGCGATGGATGGGTACGCGGTTCATTCGCGGGACCTCCAAGCAGACCAGCGCTTGGTGATCCGCGGAGAGTCTCGCGCCGGTGGACCCTCCCCGGGCCCTCTCGAACCCGGAAGCGCCATGCGAATCTTCACCGGAGCGGTGATGCCAGACGGGGCCGACGCGGTCGTTCTGCAAGAAAACGCCGAGGTCCAGGAAGGGGCACTTCGAGTTCGTAGCCCAGGAGAACCCGAGATGAACGTGCGCCGGCGCGGAAGTGACCTGGCAGCGGGCGAGGTCATGCTGTCGGCAGGAACCCGGATCGGCCCGGGAGAGATCGGCCTCCTCGCCGCCCAAAGGATTGGCGCCATCGATGTCTTCCGGCGTCCGGTGGTGGCCATTCTCTCCAATGGAGATGAATTGCGGGACGTGACCGATCCCGAAGAATCGGGAACCATCGTGAATTCAAACGCCTACGCCCTGGCGGCACAGGTTCGGGAAGCCGGTGGCCTTCCTTGGGTGCTGCCCAACGTGGCCGACGACCTCGACGCCATCGTCTCGGCCATCCGGGAAGGTCTCCGGGCGGACCTCTTGCTGACCTGCGGCGGCGTTTCCGTGGGTTCCTACGACTTCACCAAAGAAGCGTTCGCCCGCAATGCCATCGAAGGGAACTTTTGGAAGGTGCGGATCAAGCCAGGAAAGCCGCTGACCTTTGGTCTGTGTAGTCAGACCCCCGTGGTGGGCCTACCCGGCAATCCAGTGAGCGCCATGGTCACGTTCGAGGTCTTCGTGCGTCCCGCTTTGCGCCGCATGTTGGGAGACGCCAAGCCGTTTCGCGCGCTCCATCACGTCACCCTGAGCCACGACCACAGCCACTCCACGGGGCGTCCAGAACTCGCGCGCGCCACGGTACTGAGAAACGAAGCGGGCGGATGGGACGCGACCATGCTTCGACTTCAGGGATCTGGATCACTGCCGTCGATGGTGGGCGTAGATGCGCTGGTGTTGCTCGACGCCGACACGCGAGACTTTCCTACCGGCACCCGCCTTCACGCGATCCTGTTCGCGGACACCATCGGCGCGGACGTGCCCCCGTTTGACGCATGACCCAGCAACCAAGTGGTCCAAGTCGACTTCATTTGAGGTACATAGAGTGCCGCGTCGGATTCTGTCCGATGGACCCGAGTACGAAGGCCATCCCGGATGAGCGAGCGCACCTCCAGCACGTGGATTTGGGTCGGGACCTGGGTTCTGGGTGGTGCACTGGCGGTGGCCGCCGCGTGGTGGGCCTTCGCCCCAGCTCCGATGGGCGAGCCCCCGGCCGGACCAGCCGGCGCACCCGCGGGTCCCGAATCCAGCTCTCCGTCTCCGAGGGCGACGGGACCCGCCGACGACCCGCACCCGTCCCATTCTTCTGAGGAGACCCATTCCGGCCCGCCTTCGTCGAGCCGGCCCACGGGGCGAACCGAAGGCGGCACCGCCTCCGATTCCGGGGCCGGTGCTTCGAGTTCGGGAACCGGCTCGGGCCCGGGCTCGGGCCCCGGTCTCGGAAACGGAAGCGGCGCCAATTCCGTTCCACCTACGAAACGCATTTCCCTTCCCGATGCGGTGCGGGACGACGTGCTCCGACGAACGTCGCGAAGCACCGAGGGTCTGGTGGAAGAGACCCTCCCCAACGGATCGAAGAAGGTCGATCTGCAGGGTAGGTTTCAGGTGGTTCCCGTGGCTCGATTCGACGAAAACGGAGAACTGATCGTGGAGGAATATTGATGCGTCGTCTATGGCTGACTGTCCTCTTCGCAGTCGCCGGGCTGGCGTCGACCCCCGCCGCCGGTCAGGTTGTCCAGATCGAAGTGAATGGTCAGGGCTCTGCCTTCGTGATCAACTTCTTGAGCGGCTTCTCACAAGAGCGGGCCGACACCGTCGCGGCCGCGGCTCAGGTTTGGGCCGACACGATTCAAAGCACGGTCCCGGTGGAGATCGATTTCCAGTTCGTTCCGCTGCCGTGCGACCGCAGGAGCGCGGTCCTCGGCAGCGCGGGCACCCAAACGGTGCATCGCGATTTTCCGGGTGCCCCTTTTCCGGGGACCTTCTATTCCGCAGCTCTGGCCAATGCGCTGTCCGGGACGGACCAGAGCACGGCTTCCGACATCACCGCGTCGTTCAATTCGAGCATCGACGATCCGGCTCAGGACGACAGCTGCTTGGCCGGCGTCGACTGGCACTACGGAACGTCACCCCCGCCGCCGGGAACCATCGGATTTTTCGGAACCGTTCTTCACGAGATCGCCCACGGTCTCGGTTTCCAGTCGTTTTACGACCTCGAGACCGGAAGCCGTTTCTTCGGACAGGAAGACCAATTCACCCAGTTTTTGCGAGACCAAGATCTGGGACTCGACCTCGTAGGCGCAAGCGACGATGCCCGGCGGGACGCCAGCATCAAGGATGGAGAGCTCGTCTGGAACGGACCCGCGGTCAATACCGCAGCCCAGTCCTTCATCCAGGACGACCAGGGGTTGAATGCCGATCAAGTGCGAATGTACGCGCCGAATCCCCTGGAACCGGGATCATCGGTCGCCCACTTCGACACGGACGTCACGCCCAACGAATTGATGGAGCCCTTCAACACCGGAACGCTCGATTTCACCCTGACGCAGGCTTTGTTCCAAGACATCGGTTGGCGGTCGGCTGACGCACCCGTGATCGTTGGACAAGAAGATCTGCGGGTCTCGGAAGACGAAAGCCTGACGCTGACGTTGAGCGATTTCACCATTCAGGATCCAGACAGCATCGTTCCCGACGACATCCAGCTGACGGTCCTGGCCGGTTCGAACTACACCCTGAACGGCAACACCATTCAACCCGATCCCGACTTCAACGGGTCTCTCACCGTCCCGGTTCAGGCCAACGATGGAACGCAAGACGGCCCGGTCTTCAATGCCGTGGTCATCGTGGAGCCGGTGAACGATCCACCCCGCATCGTGGGAGGGCCCTCGCTGGCCATCGACGAAGACACCACCCTTTCCCTGGCGGTGACCGATTTCCAGATAGAGGATCCTGACAACGGCCCCGGCGACTTCACCCTCCTGGTGGAAGCCGGCGCGGACTATCAGGTCGACGGCACGAGCGTGACCCCCGACCCCGACTTCTTCGGCACGATCCAGATCGGTGTCCGGGTCCGAGACTCGGAGGCCACCAGTCCCCTGTTCATCCTGGTGGTGAGTGTCGAGCCGGTGAACGATCCACCGGTGATCACCGCCCAGACGCCTCTCAGCGTCCTGGAAGACCAAAGCCTGCGTCTGACCGTCGAGGACCTGGCCATCGAAGACATCGATGGTCCAGCCGGCAGTCTCTCCATCCGGGTCGAGCCAGGACCCAATTACACCGCTCAGGGCAACCTGGTGACCCCGGCAGCTGACTTCGCGGGAACGCTTTCCGTCATTGTGGTGGCCAACGACGGCCTCGATGACAGCGAACCCTTCGAAGTGCTGGTGAGCGTCATTCCCTCGCCGGATCCGCCGGTCATCGTCGAACAAAGCCCGATAGTGGTTCCGGAGGACACTCCGTTTACCATCTCTCCCGATCAGCTGACGATTCGAGACCCCGACAGCGACAGCTTCACGCTGACCCTGCTGCCGGGCGACAACTACAGCTTCCTGGGCCAAACGGTCACACCGGCCACGAACTTCTTTGGTCCTCTGACGGTGCAGGTTTCGGCCCGAGACGAATCTCAGTCCGGACCGGTCTTCGGTGTCCTCGTGACGGTGGAGCCGGTGAACGACCCTCCCGTGATCGTGGGTCAACAGAACGTCTTCACCTTCGAGCAAACCGCGCGGGAACTCTCCGTCGCCGACTTGGTGGTAGAGGATCCCGACAACGAAACGGCTCAACTCACCCTGAACGTGTTCGGCGGCACCGGATACGACTTCGACGACACCGTGATCACGCCGCAAGCTGGATTGACCGGGCAGCTGTTGGTCCCGGTCACGGTGTTCGACGGCACCGATGAAAGCGATCCCTTCGCCCTCCAGGTCTCGGTGGCGGATCCTGCCCTCTCCGAGCCCTTGACCCTGGACGCCTCGGGGCTGTTCACGCCGCGACCGGACTTCGAACCACCGAGCGCACTCGGAGTTCTCGCCGATCCCATCAACGTGACCTTGTTCATGGCTCCGGATTTTCTTCGCCCGGGTCGGCATGCGGTCGTATGGCAAGAGATCGACGGCGATGGGAACATCGCACAGGTCGAACAACCGCTGGAGGTGCGACCCATCATCTCCCTCGGTCCTGCCCACCGTCTCGGCGAAGGGACCGATGCGTCGGTCCGCATCGTGGGCAACGGCCCGAGCCCACGGGCGGTCACGGTGCCTTACTTCGTTTCCGGTTCCGCCGGCCCCGAGGATCACGGTCTCAGCGACGGTCGAGTCGAACTCCGAGAAGGGGCGCGGTCAGCCACCGTAGCCTACGCGACGACATCCGACGGACTGACGGAGGCCCCCGAGCTTCTTCGGGTTCAGCTGGGATCTGGCCCGGCCAACATCGACACGGGCGACGTTTTGGAAGTCACCATCGAGGACGGTTCGCCCACGCCGGTCCTCCGGCTGGTGGCCCGGCAGTCCTCCAGGGTATCGGCGGTCGTGTTTCGGGACCAAGGCCCGGTCACGGTGACGGCTTCCGAGGCGACCGACTTCACCCTCGTCCCGAGCATTGGCCTCCTCCAGCAGGCCGATGATTCTGTGACGTTCGATCCCTCCGTGGCGCCGGACGAGCTCACCATCCAAGCCGTCAGCCCCCGGGGGCTCTCGATGGGCGCAACCACCGACGGTTTCGCGCGACGAACGCTGCGCATCGTGGTTCGAGACCAACCCCCCGAATTCTCGGATG
Organism: Myxococcota bacterium; assembly: GCA_050331295.1. Lineage (GTDB taxonomy): Bacteria > Myxococcota > Kuafuiibacteriia > Kuafuiibacteriales > Kuafuiibacteriaceae > Kuafuiihalomonas. Next base: position 71,593 of record JBHJGZ010000007.1, read on the forward strand.
CCCTTGCGACCACCGACCGAGACGGCGATGGCGTCTCCGACACAGATGAGCGCCTCGTCGACCGGGACTTGGACGGGATCTTGGATGAACTCGACCCGTGGGCGCTTCTTCAGGTTCAGCCGCTGGGTCCCGGGACCATCGACGGCGTGATTCAAACCCGAGTGGTCGAGGGTGAGGCGGGCATACGCCTCGTCGCGGGGCCCTTCGCGACGCCTGAAGACGGTCTTCGCGTTCCGAGCGAAGCGGTTCCTCCGGATGACGACTCGAGGGTCGACGACCCGGTGAGCCTTTACGTCACCGAGCTGGATGGGCCGGGTCAGTCGGTGCAGGTGGTGGTGCCGTTGCCGGCCGGCGCACCCGACGAGGCCTTCGCCCGCATTCTCTCTGCCTCGCAATGGAGCGATTTCGGTCTGGGCCCGAATGATTCGCTGGCCTCTGCGCCGCCCTCGCAGGGTCTATGCCCTCGTCCGGAGAGTCCAGCGTACCGAGAGGGCATCAACCCGGAAGATGCATGCATCAGGTTTCGAATCAGCGATGGTGGGCCCAACGACCGAGACGGGATGGTGGACCAAGAGATCGAGTTGGTGTTGGCGGTGGTCGACGCGGCCGAACCGCCAGCATCGGACACCGTTTCGCCGGTCCCCATCGACGATGGAAGCATGGCCGCGATCGAAGGAAGCTGCGCGTGTCGCGATATTCCCGCGCGTCGCGCGGCGCCTCCAGTCGGATGGATCGTCGGTCTTCTCGCGTTCGCGACATGGATCGGCCTTCGTCGCCGCGCCCGTTCCTGAGTCCAGGCTCACGTCGACTTTCGAGTTCCGAAGCCCATCCTTGAATTCATGCGCAGGCCCATCCGTGGGTTCATACGCTCGCGCCCATTCGCGTTTCGTCCACGAACTCTTCGGTCTTGTCGTCGATGGCGCTTCGGCCCTTCCTGCCTTGGGGCTGGTGGATGTACAGAAGCGAACGATCGACTTTGACGCCGCCGGCAACCTTCTCCGGCAGTTCGTAGCGCACCGGCTCGGCATGATCGGCCAATTGAAGCTTTGGATTGTACACGCTGTCGAACTTCCAGAGCATTCGGAGGAAATTGGTCTGACCGCGAAGGGCATGTCCCGCGGCGATGGTCGCGGCCTTCTTCAAGGCCGTGAAGCCAAGGTGCTTCTTCGCAAGGACCCGCTGTGTCTTGACGAGCTCCTCGTAGAACACCGGCAGTGGAAGCTTGGTAGGCAACACGGCGTGCTGGATATCGAAGAGTCGGTAATCGCGGGTGGCCAACTTCCGAGCATCCGTCATCCAGTTCTCGGTTCCAGGATACGGGGTGAGGACCGAGATGTTCACCACCTCGGGAACCTCCATGCACCACTGACGGACCACCTCGAATCGCTTTTCATCCCAGTCGGGGTCCGCGATCAGATTCACGGCCACCTGGATGCCGAGCTTGCGAGCCGTCTCCAGGGCTTGAAAGGAGCGGTCCAGCGTGACGCGCTTCCGGAAAGCCTTCAGCCCCTCTTCATCGATGGCCTCGAGGCCGATGAACATGTATTTGAGCCCCAGTCGCTTCCACAATGCGAAGACCTCTTCGTTTCGATTGAAGACGTCGGCTCGCGTCTCCATGTACCAAGTCTTTCGCACATCGGCCCGCAGCAACGCCTCGCCGATCTCGAAGCCGTGCTTGGCCTGAACGAACGCGACGTCGTCCACCAAGAACACGCCCGGCTCCTGGATCCGCTTCACCTCCTCGACGATCTTTTCGGTGCTCATGGCCCGATAGCTTCGGCCGTAGAAAGTCCAAGCACTGCAAAACGAGCAATCCCAAGGACAGCCGCGGGTGAACTCGATGGATGCGGCCGGATCCAGCACCCCGATGAAGTACTTCCTTCGGTGCCGCAAGAGATCGCGGGCCGGAGTGAGATCGTCGAGGGATTCGACAAACCGGGGAGCAGGGCCGTAGCCGTGTTCGGTGATGGCCCCAGGCACCGTGTGCACCGCGTTTCTGTCGTTTTGAACCGCTTCCATCAAAGGAACGATGGCTGGCTCCCCCTCTCCTTTGATCACGCAATCGATGGCGCCGTCTCCGTGCTCCAGAAAGGCCTCGGCCACAAAAGACGCGCTGTGTCCTCCCACCGCGATGTAGGTGCGGGGCCATCGGGCTTTGGTGTCTTTGGCGAGGTCGACGATCTCCGGAACGTTCGCCAGGTAATTGCATGAGAACGCCACGACGTCGGGCCGAAAGTCGTCCATCATTTTGAAGTAGTGCTTGTGGCTCTCCGCTTGGAGATCCATGAGCCGGACCTGGTGACCCGCTTTTCGAGCCGCCTCCGCGACCAACTCGAGTCCCAGAGGTTCGAGCCGGAGGAAGATTTTGGAGTACATGAGCGCGCTTGGATGAACGACGAACAGCTTCATGGCGACGCCCCCGAAAGACAGGTGTCTGGCGATTCCGTCAACGATGGACTGTCTTCTGATTCAGGCCTGCTCCAATTCAGACGCGGATTGCGCCCTACCTTTTTCAGAAACTTCGTGCACCCTCGCGCAATCCGAAGCGGGCGCGCTCAAGATGGAAGGTTGCTTCCGGGTGTCACCGACGCCCCCGACCCCGGCTACCCACCGACCGACGTCCGGAACCCCGATGCGAAACGCTTCTCTTGGATCGGACGGCTCTCGACCGACCGATGGACCCACGCCGCGAATGACCTTTGCTGACGCCTATGCCTCGGCTCGAACGAGGTGACATGGTGGCGGCACGCTTTTGTCCGGACCGAACGTAGCCTCTGATCCGCTGAGTGGATCCGCCCCTCCGACCGAGCCTCGAGCTCTTTCGAGACACGGAGCCTCCCTTCGACCGAGGCTTGACTCGTGGCGCGGAGCCCGGAACGACCCGCGGAGCCGTCTGAGGACGCCGGATGGGGCGAACCTCTTTTCGCCGCCGAACCGCATCGACCTTGTTTCGGCCCCGCGTCCGAACCGAGGGGCGGACCGAGCCGGGTCGATGGTCGTTTCGGACCGGTCGGGTGATGGAGCGACGCCCCGGCTTGGCGCGGACCGGCGCCGATTCCACGACCCGAGGCTTCGTGATCACCGAGCGCCGACCTGGTCCATAGACCCGCCGGGACCTGGTACCGTAGATCCGCGCGGGTCTGCCGATGCGGACGGGATGATAGGGTCGGGCATAAGGCCCGTACGAACGGTGGGTTCGAAACTGTCGATAGACGGACCTTCGGTAGACCGGGCGAAAGTGCACCGAGCGATGCCGGAAGGCGCGAACCGGACAATATACCCACGCGTAGCTCGGCACCGCACCCACGTAGAGGGTTCCGTTCCATCGAGCGCGGGGCGGCAGCGGCGCCCACCCGGCGTAGCTGCTCCCGTGGCTCCAGACGACCCAAGCCGGTGCCCAACGATAGCCAGGCACCCAAACCCAACCGAAGCCGGACGGCCGAACCCATCGCCCGTAGTGAAACGGAATCCATCCCCATGAAAACGTCGAGACCCAGAGCCACGAACCGTTCGTTTGTTCCCATCGTCCCGAGCTGTAGGGTCGCCAGGACGAACTGACGCCATATGGTCGCCACACGCGACCATAGCCCGGAACCTGGAGCCATCGGCCTTGGGCATCCAGGGTCTCGCTGATCTGCGCTTCGGTCAGGCTCCCGTCTGGCGCGTCCTCGTCGAAGACGTCGCCTTCCCATCCCCCGTCGCCTTGAAGCTCAACCTCCGGAGCCAGCTCCGAAGGGGGGTACGCGTCGGGCCCATCCTGATAGAGCGGATCTTCCTGGGTCGTCGACCCAGTTTGGGATTGCGCCCAGGCCACCGCCGGCAAGACCGGGTACGTGCCCAAGGCGGTCAGTATTCCAGCGAGGCTCCTTCGCAACATGACTCCATGACGCCATGCCAGGGCCAAACATTCAATTTGGGACCGCTCGCACAAATGTTTTGAGGAAACCCGGTCCGGCCACGCCCTACATCACGAGACCACCGTCGACGTCGATGCATCTCCCGTTGAAGTAGTCACATTCGACGATGAACTTCACCGCCAACCAAATGTCGTGGGGGACCCCGATCCGACCCACCGGTACCATGGACACGAGCGCATCCCTTGCCTTGGCGTTCATGTCTCGAGTCATGGGCGTTTCGATCATTCCCGGTGCGACGGCGCCCACGCGGATTCCGAAGCGGGCAAACTCCCGAGCCCAGGTCACGGCATTGGCCGCCACCGCCGCCTTCGTGGCCACGTAGTTGGTCTGCCCGCGGTTCCCGTGCCGCGCCACCGAGGACATGTTGACCACCACCCCCGGCTTTCGGTCTTCTTCCACCATCGTGCGGACGAATGCCCGCGTCATGTAGGTGGTGCCGGTGAGGTTGACGTCGATAACCGCCTGCCACTGCGGGTCGCTCATCTGGAGGATCTCACCGGTGTGGCGGTCCTTGCGAACCAGCAGCCCATCCCGAATGATCCCGGCGTTGTTGATGAGGGCGTTGAGGCCGCCCATCTGATCCCGCGCCCAGGCTACGAAACCATCACAGGCCTCCGATTGCGTGACGTCCAAACGTCGCGTGTGAACGGATGACGGAAGGTCCGTCAATCCAGCTTCCGCCACATCGCCCACCGCAACCTGAGCGCCGGCTTCCGCGAACTGCTGAGCAAAATACGCACCCATTCCGGATGCTCCACCGGTCACGATGACCTTCAGTTCCTCGAGCTTCATGGATCTTTGACGGACGCGTTGCACCCGACGAGAAAGGCGTCAATCCCCGTCTTGTCTTCCTCACGTCGTTCCGTAACCCTTCGCCGCCGTGAACCGCGGATGGCAGAACGAGGCTTCCGAGTCCTCGCCCTCGACCTTCCCGGATTTGGCAAATCCGATAAGCCTCGGACCTTCAGCTACACGATGGTGGACCAGGCCTACGTGGTGCTCGAGTTTCTGAAGCGCGTCGACGCGGAAGACCCGGTCTTGGTCGGCCACTCCATGGGCGGACACATCAGTCTGGCCCTCGCGATCGAACGTCCAGACGTCGCTCGGGCGCTGGTGCTGGTGTCGCCAGCGGGATTCGAGAAGTTCACCCGTCGGGAAGAGCTCTGGTTCAAGAGCGTGTTTTCTTCCGCGCTCGTCAAGAACGCAGAGCCCCGGGATATTTTCGGAAGCGTGCGCTACAACAACTTCAGTCGGTGGGACGACGACTACCGGTGGCTGATCCGGGAGCGCATCGGCGTCATCCAGGGTCCCCAGTTCGACGACTACGCGTACGCCAACGTGAAGTCCGTGCACGGGCTCCTCGATACCGACTTCACCCGAGACAACCTGGGCCGGATCAAGGTTCCGGTGCTGATTCTGTACGGAGAACACGACCGCTTGATTCCGAATCGATTCCTGCATCCTGGCCCGACCACCGACGTCATGGCCTACGGAGCCAACGAGCTTCCGGACGCCACCCTCCGCGGATTTCATCGATGCGGTCACACGCTCCAGATCGACTGTCACTCCGACGTCAATTCCGAGATCATCAGTTTCCTGAACGCGCTGTGAGGAGCCTCGGTGCGGGTCGACGCCAAAACGCGCACCCGAGGTGCTGAGCCGGGATAGGGATGACTCCGCGCCCGGTGAAGGATAGGCATGGGCGTCATGGCCTGGTGGGACAAGGTCCGGTCCGGTTGGGACGAAGCCCAACACCGCCTTGCCTCGGCGTCACGAGACGCCCAGGACCGATGGCAGGCGGCACAAAAATCCGCCCAGACCTCCGCGGAACACTGGGTGAAGCTCTTCGTCCAAGCTCAGCAGTCCGCTTCCGACCCTCGAGCCCTGTCCCATGCCCTCGCGGAAGCACTGCGTTCCACACAACGGCAGCTCGACCGGCATGCGCCCGCCGTCTCGGTCGGCGCATTCCGGCAAGCGGGGGCCGGGGTCTCGGTGGCCGACGGCATCAAACTCACCTACGTTCGGCCGGACGGACCGGTCCGAGGACAGATCCGGATTTCCGACCTTTTCGGAAGACTGGCCCATCTCTCGGTGGGGGTCGGAGCTGCGGGATTCGCGGCGTGTCTGTACGGGCCCCGAAGCGCCCTGCTGGAACCCGGTCGCTGGAGGGGGGGAGATGCCGGTATCTGGGTGGCCTCGGTTGGTCTGTTCACCGCCACCAGTGCCGGCACCAAGCATACTCGGGTTGCGCCTCGTGCCGCCGGCTGGATGGTCGGCCTGGGAGTCGGGGTGGGGCTCGGTCTTCCCATCATCTCGGACCTCGGCGCTTTCGAACTGGAAGAGCGCGTCAACCAATCTTTTCCTCTCGCCACCTCGGATTCTCAGGCCTTGGAAACGATTCTGGCCGAGGCTCCAGACTGCCGGGTCCGGCGGACCATCGCACAGCGACTGACGAGTTGACCTCGCATGCACGGCCCCTCCTTCGTTTCCGACCTGGCCATTGTTTTGGGGGTCGCCGCCGCAACCAGCGTGGTGGCGCGCTGGCTCAAGCAGCCCACGATCTTGGGTTACCTGGCGGCAGGGCTCCTGGTGGGACCCTACATTCCGATCCCACCCTTCGCCGAGCTCTCGCGGGTGGAGGCGCTGGCGGAGTTCGGCGTGGTCCTGGTGATGTTCGTCGTGGGTCTCGAGTTTCGGATCGCACGTTTGATGCGGGTCCTTCCGATCTCCGGACTCACCGGTGTTTTGCAAGTCAGCTTCCTGTTCTTTTGCGGTTTCGGACTCGGGGGTGTCTTGGGCTGGTCCGGGGTGGAGCGCACCTTTTTGGGGTGCTGCGTCGCCATCAGCAGCACGATGGTGGTGAGCAAGGTCTTGGATGCCCATCCCGTGGACTCGGACATCCGGGACCACGTCTTCGGAGTCCTGGTGATCCAGGACGTGGTGGCCATCGTCTTGGTGGCTGCCATGACCGGTGTTGCGGCCGGCGGCGGGCTCGAACCGGAGGCGATGGTGGCCGTGTTGGCGCAGCTGGCGGCGGTACTGATGGTGATCCTGGTTGTCGGGATCGTGGCGGTGCCCCGGATCATGCGCCAGGTCATGCGCACCGAGAGCACCGAACTCGTCTCGGTGTTTTCGGTGGCGCTGTGCTTCGGTCTGGCCGCCTTGGCCGATACGCTTGGCTATTCGGTGGCTCTCGGCGCCTTCATTGCCGGCATCCTGGCCGCCGAATCCGGCCGGGGTGCGGACATCGAGCATCTGATGCAGCCGGTGCGGGACATGTTCGCCGCGGTGTTCTTCGTGTCCATCGGCATGGCGGTGGACCCGAGACAAGCGGTCGCGCTCTTCGGAACCTCCCTGCTCGTCACCGGTGCGGTGATCTTCGGACAGTTTCTGATCGTGTCCCTGGCCGGCCTACTTTCGGGTCTGGGTCTTCGGCGCTCCCTCACCGCAGGCCTCGCGCTGGGGCAGATCGGAGAATTCGCCTTCATCTTGGCGGGCATCGGTGTGACGGCCGGAGTGGTTCGAAAGGAACTCCAGCCCATCCTTCTGACGGTGGCGGTCTTGACGGCGTTTACGACCCCAGCGCTGCTCTCGGTCTCGGACCGATTGGTCCACTTCGTCGACAATGGGCTCCCCCGCTCGGTCACCCGTTTGCTCGGCCTGTACGAGGAGTGGTTCGAGCGCCTGCGAAGTCAACCGGCCGAGAGCCAGGGGCGCCTTCGACACTCGCTCTATGTGGTGATCCTCGACGCCTCGGCCGTTCTCATCCTGCTCCACTTGAGCGTCACCTGGCTGAGGTGGGCGGCCGAATGGGTCGCCGCGCAAACCGGGATCGAGTCTCACACCGCCGGATTGGTGCTCTTCACGGGGGCGGCGGTCATGGGCCTCCCGCTGATGATCGGCCTGGTACGAAACACGCTGTGGCTTTCGAGACTCGCCGAAGATGCGGTGCTCCGGCAGGAGCCCCAAGTCGTCCAGCGTACCGCCGGCCGAGAAACCCCGAGTCCAGCCGCTCGGATCGCGGCCGGGATCTTGAAAGTGATGATCCGCTTCGTGGTCGCATTCGGGGTCGGCGTCCCGATGGTGGCCATTCTTCAACCCCTGACGGGTCCGCTGGACATTCTGTTCCTGGGGCTCCTGCTGGTGGGCGTGGTGATCTACGTGCTCCGAAAGGCCGGCCAGGTGGAGCCCCAGTTTCGTTCCGGCGCGGTGGAGATTGCGCGAGCTCTGGCCGCCAAGCCCGAGGATCACGTGGCACTTCGGAATCCGCGGCTGCTCCCGGGACTCGACGTGGTGACCGGCCTTTCGGTGTCCCCGGGGAGTCAAGCCGTAGACCGGACCCTCGCAGAGCTGGATCTTCGCGCCCGCACCGGCGCCACGGTGGTGGCCATTCAGCGAGCGGGAGCCCGGGTCATCCTACCGACTGGGCACGAAAGGCTCGAGCCGGGGGACGTGCTGGCGGTGGCCGGAACCCAGGAGTCCATCCAGCTCGCAGACCGGCTCTTGCAAGGCACATTGACGTCAGATCTTCACGACATCCCGGAGGTCACTTCCGCCTCCTAGTCGGCACCGACTTTCCTCTTAGGTTCGCCCCGCTTGTTCCTGCTCGCGCTCGATGCTCTCGAACAAGGCTCGGAAATTTCCAGCCCCGAATCCTTCGTCACCCTTTCTCTCGATCACTTCGTAGAAGAATGGCCCCGCTTCAGGTTCGCGGTACAGGCTGGCTGATTCCTTCAAGAAGATCTGAAGCAAGTAGCTGCCTTTCTTTTCCCCATCCACCAGGATGCCGAGCTTCCGGAGCACCTCGACATCCTCTTCGATCTGACCGATTCCCAGGGCACGGATCCTGGCCGGCAAGGCGTCGTAGTAAGTCCCGGGCGTATGCATGAACTCCACGCCGCGCTCCCTCAGCCCTTTTACGGCTGAAATGATATCGTTGACCGTCAGAGCCACGTGCTGAACGCCGTCACCGCGTAGGTCGTTGCAAAAGACGTAGATCTGGGACTGCTTGAAGAACGGACGCCACGGCTCGTTGTTGGCGAACTTCACCCCGGATTTCGGGTCGGTCATGACCACCGACCTGAGACCGGACCCTTTGTCGCGGTCCTTTGAAACGTCGGTGGTGTGGAACTGAACGTCCCAGAACCGCTCGAGCCCGAGCACGTGTTCCATCCAGAGGAGCGCTGGGCTCATGGTCAAGAAGTTCGAAGTGACGTGGTCGACATGACCGAAACCGAAACGATTTGTGCCTCCCCGGCGGGTGTCGTACGTCTCGAAACCGGGCCCGAGCCCCGTCCCCGACCTTTCCATGAATCGGAACAGGGTGGGGCCGAACGGGGTGGTGATATCGAAATACCGAAAGCCCCCCGTTTCCACCAGCTCGGTGGTGGGCGTGCCGCCCCGAGATTCCAAGAGATCGAAGGCTCGCCGCGCATCCGCAACCTGATAGGTGATGCGGCCGATGCCGTCCGGATGCTTGCTCAAATACTCCCGCGACTCGCTCTTCTCCGGCCCGATGTCGAGGGGACACGTCACCTGAACCGTGATCTGGCCAGCGTTGAAGAACAGGGAACGTTCCCCGTTCTTGCGCTCTGCCTCTTCAGTCGAAGCGCCGACTTCCCCAAAGTCCATCCGGTCCACATAGAAACGCCGGCTCCGCTCGATGTCGTGGACGAAGTATTGAAACGATTCGATTCCGATCCATCCAAGTGATTCTGTCATCGTGTGTTCCTCATTGCTGCTCCGGAGCGTCCGGTTGAGCGCTCGGATGTGCCGCTCGAAAGGCCGGGTGTGCTTCGGCCGACCGCTCGATGCGAAGTAGGCCGGCCATTCCCGAAAGCTCGACCCCGAACCTTCGAGCCCCGTACAGTTGCGGTACGATGAAGACGTCGGCCAGTGTCGGTCGCTCTCCCAAAGCGAACGGACCTGATTTCGGGTCCAGCAAGGCCTCGACGGCCGCGAGACCCTTTTCCATGAACGGCTGGATCCAAGCCTTCCGGTCCCCTCCCCATGCATCGACCGCTCGCAACACCCGAAGGTTCTGCATCGGCTGAATTCCGCTATTGATGATTTCAGCGATCTGTCGAGCGCGATAACGTGTGCCGGGGTCGGAGGAGAGGAGCGGCGGCTTAGGATGAACCTCATCGAGGTATTCGATGATGGCCATGCTTTGGGTCATGAAGTGCGTCTTGCCGTGTTCGGTCAGCTCGAGACACGGCACCTGTGCCATGGGATTGATCTTCCGATACGCTTCGGACGTTTGCTGTCCACCGTCTTGCAGCAGGTGAACGGGAACCGACTCGAAAGACAGGCCCTTGAGATGTAAGGCGATACGGACCCTCCAAGCCGAGCTGCTTCGCCAATACGTATAAAGCTTCATGCGGCCACGACCGTCTGCTGGATCGGTCCAAAGATGCTTCGACCCTCGTCGTCCAACATGTCGATCTCGATGCTATCGCCGACCTTCATGAAGGGCGTTTGCGCCTCCCCCGATTCGATGATTTCCACCATGCGTTGCTCCGCCAGGCATGAAATACCGCGATCGCGGTCTTGGTTGCTGACGGTTCCGGATCCGAGGATAGTCCCCGCGGTGTAAGAACGGGTCTGAGCGATGTGCTGGATCAGATCATGAAAGGAGAAGTGCATCTCGGGACCCGCGTCGCAGTCCCCGACCTGGGTGCCGTTGTGGACTGACCGCATTCGCCGATGGAGACGCCCTTCTCGCCACGCCGGCCCCAGAGCATCGGGGGTTACAGCAAACGGGGCGAAGGCGGTTGCCGGCTTGGAAACGAAGAATCCGAATCCCTTCTTCAGCTCGGAAGGAATCAGACCGCGAAGAGACACATCGTTGCAGATGGTCACCAAACGAACGTACGGATCCGCTGCTCGGGCCCGTGTTCCGGACGGAACGTCACCCAAGATCACGCAGACCTCCGCTTCGAAGTCCAACCCCCAAGCCGGGTCCCCGAGGGGAATCGGGTCTTTCGGCCCCAGAAAATGGCCGGACCCGCCTTGATAGATGAGGGGTTCGGTCTCCAGCGTTTCGGGAGGTTCGGCGCCCCGAGCTTTTCGAACCAACCGAACGTGATTCAGGAACGCCGAGCCATCGATCCATTCGTAAGCCCGCGGGAGCGGCGGGCCGAACGGCGCCTTGTCGGTCGGCAAGGAGGGGATCGAACCGGAGTGCAACGCCTCGAAACGCGCCCTCAAGTCGTCCGAGACCTGATCCCAGTCGTCCAGCGCAGCCTGCAGGGTGGGCGCGATGTCGTCGGCCGGGCTGTAGCGTGTGCCGTCCGATGCCACGATCACCAGCTGTCCGTCCCGGCTGCCGTCGCGAAGGGTTCCCAGCTTCATCCTCTCGGAGGTACCCGTCCAGCACCCGAGGCGCCAGGTTTATTGGTGGGGTTCCGTCGGTTCAATCACATCCAAGATCTCTCGAGCCAAACCGGTCAGCCAAGTGGATCCGGCTTCGGTCTGCAGGAGGGTCGACACCATCGGCCACGTGGCCTGGGCCCACGCATCGAGCGGCGGCTCCTCGTCCAGCCCCATCGTCGCCAGCACATCCGCCATCGGGCGGGTCCCGTGCGCTTGGTAAAACGCGTCGACCGCGGCGGCGACGTGGACCTGCAGCGAGCCGTCCTGCACCCAATGCCGCGCCGCGGCCACGAGCACACGCTCCACCTCCGACGCGGGGGGTGGCGACAAGGATTCGCGGAGCGGCAGGTCCGCGAGATGCGCCACGAACGCGCGACGCGACGCGATGGACGTTTCGGATTCAGCTTGCCGCACGGCGAAATCTGCGGCCCGCTGAAGCGCTTCACGACTCCGGGTATCGACAAACCGTCGGATCTCCGGCTCCAACCGCTGCTCCAGCTCATCGGCCACCGCCGACATGGCACCGGAGCCCATTTTCGCGAAGCGACCCAGGAAGCTTGGAAGAAGAGACCGGACCAATCGCGGCACCGCGCTCGCGAAGTCGCGCACTGACCGGAACAGGGTGTCCGAGATCAGTGCTTCAGCGGCGGGTTGGGCAAACCAGAAACGGATCCACGTTTCAGGGACCAGCCCAGGGAGCGAAGCCACGTCCGCCGCCGCCGTCATCGCTTCCGACGAAAAAAGGGTTCGTGGCGTGTCCGTGATGCCGTCCACGAATCCGTCGGTCGCCTCCATCCCCCTCGCCATCGCCTTGGCCCAAGCAACCGCCGTCGCCTCTGTTCGGTGGGCATCGACCAGACTCTCCAGCTGCGCCCGAGGGATCCACACCTCGGTCGGACACCGAACGGCCTGCCGATAGAGACTCGGAAAGACATGCTCCCAGTCCTGGCGGCCTCGCTGATCCGTCAACCTAGCCTTCAACCATCCACCGAGCTCTTCCGGAGTCATGGGCCCCACGTAGTCTTCGCCGAGGGGGAGTTGCAAGGACAAGGGTGACTGATCACGGTTGCGACGGACTTTCTCCGAGCCTACCTTCCACCGGTGCGACGATCCTCCGGCTTCATCGTCGTCGTCGCGTGTTGGATGATGACCATGACCGACTCCCGAGCTTCCGACGGCCCCGGCGCCGACCTCTTGCGGAGGGCCACCGAAACCGACAACTTCACCCTAGGTCGACCATTTCACTTGCGACCACTGCCCGGCGGACAGCGCGTCCTCTACCTGCAGAGCGAAGGGACCCGCCGAAGTGCAGACCTCTGGATGTTCGACCGAACCACGGGAAAGGCCCAACGTCTGCTGGCCGCGGATGAACTCCTGGACGGACAGGGCGAGCGTCTCTCCGCCGACGAGAAGGCGCGGCGGGAGCGGCAGCGGATTCGGACCACCGGATTCACCCGGTTCGACCTATCTCGAGACGGCAGCCGGGTCGTCCTCAAGCTTTCGGGCGACCTGTACCTGCTGCGCCTCGACAAACCGAGCCCGACGTGGACCAAGATCGAGCTGTCGGACGGTGTGATCCTGGATCCACGACTGTCTCCCAGCGGCCGCAAGTTAGCTTTCGTCAAAGACTATGACCTGTTCGTGGCGGAGCTTCCGGAGGAGCCGCGGGCGCGAACCACTCGCCTGAAGGCGAGAGCCTTGACCCATGGGGGAACATCGCTCCAGTCGAACGGCCTGGCCGAGTTCGTCGCCCAAGAAGAAATGGGCCGGATGCGCGGTTTTTGGTGGAGACCCGACGAAGGGGCCATCGCCTACCAGCACACCGACACCCGGAACCTCGAAACGTTCACCATCGCCGATGCGGCTCATCCCGAACGGCCCTCGACCGTCTTTCGCTATCCACGACCGGGGAAGGCGAATGCCGAGGTGCGTGTGCACGTGATTTCCGTGAACGGAGCATCACGCACCGAGATCGACTGGGATCGAGAGCGATTTCCGTACTTGGCCCGATTTGTCTGGTCGCCCCGAGGCACTGCGTCGATCCTGGTCCAGTCGCGAGACCAAGAACATCAGCTGTTCTTGAGGGCCCGAGAAGATGGCCGAACCGAGTTGATGTTCGAGGAGAAGGATCCGAGCTGGCTCAACCTCACGGCCGGAGCGCCCACCTGGCTCCCGGATGGCGAAAGTTATCTTTACGCCACGGAGGCATCCGGATTCTGGCAACTCGAGCGTCACTGGCCTCGACCGCACGGTCCCGGACTGGCCCGAAGGGAGGTCGTCCTGGATGTCGATTCCGGCTTCGATAAGCTCTCCTTCGTGGACGCGGACCATGGATGGGTCTGGTTCAGCGGTGGCCCGAACCCCACGGAAACCCACATCTTCCGGGCCCGCCTGGACGGGACCGGCCATCCGGCCCAGATCAGCCCCGAAGGGAGCGAATCGGCCGCCTTCTTCGCATCCGACGGGCAGCTCATGACCATGACGTCGGCATCGCTGGACCGGCTTGCCGAGACAGTGGTGATCCCTCTTTCCGAAGAGGCCCCGGCCGCTTCCTTACCGGACCTGTCGACCTTCCAAACCCTTCCGGACGCGGCGGGCGTTCCACCGCGTCTTCCCAACGTCGAGCTGGTGTCGCCGGAGCGGTCCTTGGGCTTTCGGTCGATGATCATTCGGCCCCAGTCGTTCCAGACGGGAAAGAAGTATCCGGTCCTCCTCTACGTCTACGGTGGACCGCACGTGAACGTCGTGAAGTCCGATGGACATCGCTTCTTCCTCCAGCAGTTCATGGCCGACCGAGGCTTCGTGGTGGTCAGTCTGGACGGCCGGGGAACGCCGCGACGCGGCCGAGTATGGGAGCGCGCGGTTGATCGCCGTTTCGATACGATTCCCCTCGAAGACCAGGTTCGGGGGCTCAAGGCCCTGGCTGCATTCTATCCCGAATTGGACCTATCCCGGGTTGGAGTTTACGGCTGGTCCTTCGGAGGCACCATGGCGGCTCTCTCTGTGCTGGACCGGCCCGACATGTTCAAGGCAGCGGTGTCCGGAGCCCCGGTGACCGATTGGCTCTACTACGACACCCACTATACGGAGCGCTACTTGGGCGTTCCCACCGAGGCGGACTCTTCCGTCTACGAGCGGACCAGCTTGGTCGAACGGGCCCCCAAGCTCAGCCGCCCTTTGCTCTTGATACACGGCATCGCCGACGACAACGTCTATTTCGCCCACTCCTTGCGTTTGGCCGACGCGTTGTTCAAGGCGGGCAAACCGTTCGAAATGCTGCCTCTGGTAGGTCTGACCCATCAGGTCGCGGACCCCGATGTCCGTCTGACCTTGTACGAAAGGATCATGGCGTTCTTCGAGAAGCACCTTCGATGACCTCGAAATCGGCCGCGCCGGAGGAGCGCAAGACGCCCGACGATGCCGAGGCAATGGAAGCGCTCTCCGCTTGGCGCCTGTCCTCGCCGTTGCTTCGCCCGATGGTCCAAGGCAACATCAATCGATCCTACCTCGTGGAAGAGTCCACCGGTCACCGTTCGGTCCTTCAGTGGGTCTCACCGATCTTCGAGCCGTCGGTGTGTGACGACATCGACCGGGTCACGGCTCATCTGGACCGAAAGGGTCTCGTGACGCCGCGGCTCCATCGAACCCTCGAAGGTCGATGCCACGCGAGTCAGCCCAGCGGGACTTGGAGACTGATGACCTTCATTCCCGGACGAACCTTTACGCGATGTGCGGAACCGTGGCAGGCGAAGGAGGCGGGTCGCGCCCTCGGACGCTTTCACATGGCCCTGGCCGACTTCGACGGGCCGTTCACCAGTCGGCGGGCGGGCGTGCACGACTGGACCGCGCACCTGGCCGGCCTCGAAGCGGCGTTGGGCGCGCATCCTGCGCATCCTCACCGCAGCCTCGTGGCTCCGCTGGCCGACGCCATCCTGCAAGAAGCCGGTCGCTGTTCGGAGCCCGTCACGACGCCCGAGCGGGTGGTGCACGGCGATCCCAAGATCGCGAATCTGGTGTTCGCGGCCGATGCGCCGGTCGCCCAGGCTTGGATCGACCTCGATACCGTGGCGTTCATGCGACTATCGCTCGAAATGGGGGACGCCCTCCGTTCGTGGTGTCAGGCCGAGGTCGAGGACGGTCCCGAGGCCGCTGCGCATTTCGACCTCGTTCGATTCGAGGCCGCCTGTCGTGGGTACCGCGCCTCGGGGATGCAGCCGGAACCTGTGGAGTGGGCGTCGTTCGCACGGGCCACCCGGCTCATCTCACTGGAGCTCGCGGCGCGTTTTTGTCGGGACGCCTTCGAAACCCGCTATTTCGGTTGGGATTCCTCCCGTTTTCCCGACGCCAGCACCCACCATCGGATCCGGGCCGAGAACCAGCTGGCCCTCTCTCGGTCCGTTCATGCACAGCTGAAGGAGGCAGACCGGGTCCTCTCGGAGACGTTCGGGGGCCCTTGATACCCGATGCCTCTTCATGCCAATCCGCGCCCGTGTCCAAGACCATCTTCACCAAGATCATCGATGGAGAGCTCCCGGCGGAGCGCGTCTACGAAGATGACTCGGTCGTCGCGATCAGAGACATCAATCCGGTCGCCCCCACCCACGTGTTGATCGTTCCTCGCAAGCCGATCGACCGGATCGAGCATGTCACGGAAGAAGACGAGGCCCTTCTCGGTCACATGATGGTGGTGGCGACGAAGATCGCCCGACAGGAAGGTTTGAACCAAGGTTATCGACTGGTGCTCAACAACGGTGAGCATGGTCGGCAAAGCGTCTTCCACATCCATCTGCATCTTCTGGGTGGGCGCGAGCTCGACGTGTCGATGGGCTGACGGACGGTGCGCACTGCATTGTTCCTTCTGGGCTTGGCCCTTCTGTTGGTGGGGATGCTGCTGTGGATGGCCGGTGGTCTGCAGAGTCCCCGGCGTTTCGAAGGAGACGTTGTCAAGCTCTCCGAGCCCGGGCCGGTCTCGACCTCCACGCTCACGGTGGTGGTCTGGAACATCGCATGGGGCTACGGCCGCGGCAGTGAAGGCAGCGGCGATTCAAAGCCGCCGAGCCATTTCGAGGCGACCTTGGCTCGCATGGCCGACGTGTTGACCCAGTCACGAGCGGATATCGCGCTGCTTCAGGAGGTCGACTTCGACAGCCAGCGAAGCGGCGGAATCGATCAGGCCCGCCGCCTCGCGGAACTCGCGGGCTTTCCGTTCATCGCACCGGCAGTCAGCTGGCGTGCCAACTACGTGCCGTTCCCGTACTGGCCACCGTCGAATCACTTCGGGCGCGTGATCTCGGGCGGTGCGATCCTCAGTCGACTGCCCATCGAAACCAACGACATCACGCTCCTGCCCAAACCGGATGACAACTTGGTCGTGTACAACTGGTTTTATCTATTCCGGTATCATCAGAGGGTTCGTGTGCGTTGGTCCGGGGCGCCCATCGTGGTCTACAACGCGCATCTGGAGGCATTCGATGGGACGAATCGACAGGCGCAAGCGAGAGCCTGGGTGGAGGTGCTCAACCGTGAATCAGGCGACCTCACGCTGGTCGGTGGGGACTTCAACGCGATTCCCCCGGAATCCATGACCCGGTCAAACTTCGCGGACATGCCAAAGATATCCTATGAGACCGACCGGACCGTCCCGCTGATCCGAGGTGCCAAAGGTCTCCGGGACACGGTACCCTCCGAAGCCTTCCTCGAACGGCCCAGCGCCTACTTCACGTATCCGGCTCATGACCCCAACCGAAAGCTCGACCATCTGATGGTCACCGGAGACTTCCGGGTGATCTCGGCGCGGGTCATGCAGGAGGCGGGCGGGGTCAGCGACCACCTCCCCCTCTTGGTCCGCCTGGGACCTCGAAAGACGAATTGACGCCCGGGGACAACCACGAGGTCAAACCGAACGAAGCACCACCGCAATCCCCTGTCCGCCTCCGATGCATGCGGAGCCGACCGCGGTCCCGCCGCCCACGCGACGAAGCTCATACACCAGATGTCCGGCGATCCGTGCCCCGGAGGCTCCCAGCGGGTGACCGAGCGCGATGGCCCCTCCGTTCACGTTGGTCCGCTCGCGGTCGAGGCCGAGTTCCTTCTCGACCGCCAGGACCTGGGCCGAGAAGGCCTCGTTGACCTCGACGCGGACGACGTCCGACAACGGGGTTTGAGCCCGCTCGAGCGCCCGACGCACCGCGGGCGCCGGCCCGATGCCCATTCGTGTCGGATCCACCCCCGCCGTGGCCCAGGAGACCACCTCGGCCAAGGGCGTGAGGCCGTGCTTTGCGCAAGCCTGCTCCGACGCCACCACCAGAGCGGCCGCACCGTCGCAGATCCCGGAGGCGCTCCCGGCGGTGACCCGGCCCTCCTTCTTGAAGACCGGCTTGAGGGCCGACAGCTTTTCCAGGGACGTGGTGCGAGGATGTTCGTCCACTTCGACCTTGAGCGGGCCCTTCTTGCTCGGCACCTCCACCGGCACGATCTCTTCGGCGAAAAGGCCCCGCTCCTGCGCCGCCGCCCACGCTGTCTGGGATCGCAAGCTGTAGATGTCCGCCTCTTCGCGGGACACGCCGTAGTCCTCGGCCAGGTTTTCCGCCGTGATCCCCATGGGGGTCTGGCAATGCGAATCGGTCAGCGCTGCCCAGAGGGTGTCGGTGAACTCGGGCGAGGTTCCAAGCGACGCTCCCCAGCGAGCCGAATAAACCGCGTGAGGGGCTTGCGACATGTTCTCGGTCCCACCCGTCAAGCATACCTCGGCGTGGCCCAAGAGGATCTGTTCGACTCCGTTGATCAGAGCCTGAAAACCCGAACCACACAATCGATTGACGGTGAGCGCCGGGACTTCGATGGGCAAGCCGGCCTTCAAACCCACATGTCGGGCGAGATACGGTGCGTCGGCGGAGGTCTGCTGGACGTTGCCCATGAACACATGGTCGACCGGCGGCCGACCGGCCTGATCCAGCGCGGCTTGCGCGGCGTCCACCGCAAGCTGAATGGCGGAGCGATTCTTGAACGTACCTCCGAAAGTACCGAAGGGAGTTCTCTTGGCCGATACGACGAAGACCTTTTGGCTCATGGGCCGACGGTATTTTTGCTGCGCCCAAGACACAAGCCAGACTTGAATCCGGAAGCACCCACTTGCCGGCTCTTATTCTCACTGCTTGGCGTAACGCTCC
Organism: Myxococcota bacterium; assembly: GCA_050331295.1. Taxonomy (GTDB): domain Bacteria; phylum Myxococcota; class Kuafuiibacteriia; order Kuafuiibacteriales; family Kuafuiibacteriaceae; genus Kuafuiihalomonas. The sequence goes on from JBHJGZ010000007.1 coordinate 90,053, forward strand.
GACAAAAAACGGTAAAAGGCGCGTAGCGACTGAGCTTCGCCGCCGACCGGCCGGCCCGGTTGGGCGTCGAGATTGTACGCCATCGCATCCACGTGAACCCACGGCACATCACCCACGAAGTGCTCCAGAAACAGAGCCGCCGTGATGGCCCCACCGAACTTGGAACTGCCGGTGTTGGACAAATCCGCGACGAGGCTTTCCAGGTGCCGCTTGTACGGCGCGAACAGGGGTAAGCGCCAGACCGGATCATGCGCCGCCACCGAGCTTTCGAGCACTCGTTCAGCCAGATCGTCATCATTGGAAAACAGCACCGGCACTTCGGTCCCCAGTGCGATCCGAGCCGAACCGGTGAGGGTCGCGAAGTCGAGGATCATCTCCGGCTGTTCGGACGCCGCTTCCGCCAGCGCGTCGGCCAGGATCAGTCGACCTTCCGCGTCGGTATTGCCGACCTCCACCGTGAGTCCCTTGCGGGTCGCCAAAATGTCCTGGGGGTGAAAGGCGTTCCCGCTCACGGCGTTCTCCACCGCCGGGACCAACAGCCTCAGCCGAACCCGGAGCTTGGCGTCCATGATGCAGCGGGCAAGGCCCAGGGCGATGGCGGCCCCACCCATGTCCTTCTTCATGAGCAGCATCGCCTGGGCCGGCTTCAGATCCAGGCCACCGCTGTCGAAACATACGCCCTTCCCCACCAAGGTCACCTTCGGATCCGAGGGTCGACCCCAACGCAGATCGATGAGGCGCGGAGCCTGAGCGGCGGCTCGGCCGACCGCATGGACGGCCGGATAATTCTTCTTGAGCAGCTGGGGTCCCTCGATGACGGATGTGCGTGCACCAAAGACGCGACCCACTTTTTGGATCTCCGCCGCCAGGTCCGCGGGGCCCATGTCTTGCGCCGGGGTGTTGATGAGGTCGCGGACAAGCTCGGTGCTTTCGACCAGGCGGGTGACCGCGGCGCGGTCGGCCCCCTCCGGCCAGACCAGTTCGACCCCCGTTTCCTTCGCCTGCTTGTAACGGTCGAAGACGTAGGCGCCCAGACCGAATCCCACACCAGCGTCGGTGGCTCGCTCCGGCGGCAGATCCCCATCGACCCGGTAGCGGCCCGGAGGAAGACCGCTGTTCAGCGCTCCATATGCCCACGGTGCATGCTCGTCACCCAGCCCGAGCAGCACAGCTTCCAAGCCCCCTTGAGGATTCGGCAGAAGACAGATCTCTCCCATGCGAGCCTGGAAGCGCTTCGCCTCCACCCAGCGGGAAGACGCAGCGGCGCCTTTCCACTTCTGAAACGCCGATTGGGTGAGGGGCGTGATGGTCACCGTATGTTTGGTGACCCGCGACGTGAAACTTGCCTTCATGCCGGAGGGTTAGTGTTGGGCGACCCCAGGGTCAAGGTGCGGCTCGCGTTGTCCCATCGACCCACGTCGGGTAGCCGTGACCCGATGTCGGATTTTCCAAAGCGGTTCGATTTCCGAGAAGCCGAACCGCGTATCTACCAGACGTGGCTCGACCACGACTGTTTTCGAAGTGCCCATGCTCCAGATGGGACGGTGCTGGATGAACGCCGAAAGGACGCACGTCCCTTCACCATCGTGATCCCGCCTCCGAACATCACCGGCCGGCTGCACATGGGCCACGCCCTCAACAACACGGTTCAGGACGTTCTGGTCCGCTATCATCGAATGAAGGGCGAAGACGCGCTGTGGATTCCCGGAACCGACCACGCGGGCATCGCGACCCAGACGGTCGTGAAGAAGCAGCTCGACGCAGAGGGCATCGACTATCGCGAGCTGGGGCGAGAGAAGGTCATCGAGCGGATCTGGCAGTGGCGTGAGGAGTTCGGGGATGCCATCCTTCTCCAACTGCGCAGGATGGGCTGCAGCTGCGATTGGTCTCGAACCCGATTCACCATGGACGATGGGCTGAATCGCGCGGTCCGGCGATGCTTCGTCGAGCTCTATCGGCAGGGCCTCATCTATCGCGGTAAACGCATCGTGAACTGGTGCCCGGTCGACCGGACCGCGCTTTCGGACGACGAGGTCGAAAAGGAAGATGAGAAAGGAAAGATGTATCATCTTCGCTATCCGCTCGCAGACGATCCAAAGCGGCACTTGGTGGTGGCCACCACCCGCCCTGAAACCATGTTCGGCGATGTGGCGGTCGCGGTGCATCCCGAAGATCGTCGCTATCGAGAAACGGTGGGTCGGTCCGTCATCCTCCCATTGATGAACAAGCTGCTCCCGGTGATCGCAGATGAGCACGCGGATCCCGAAAAGGGGACCGGCGTCGTGAAGATCACGCCGGCCCATGATCCCAATGACTTCGAAGTCGGACTGCGCCACGGTCTTCCCCAGATCGACGTGATGCATGAAGATGCCACGTTGAATGAGCAGGTCCCCGAGGCCTACCGCGGAATGGACCGCTACAAGGCGAGGCAAAAGATCCTGGAAGATCTAGAGTCCATGGACCTCGTCGAAAAGATCGAAAGCCATGTCTTGGCGATCGGGCGCAGCTACCGAAGCAAAGTCCCCATCGAGTTTCGACTTTCCGACCAGTGGTTCGTTCGAATGGAACCATTGGCCCGTAAGGCGTTGGAGGCCAATGGCTACGTGGAAGAGCCCGACGGATGGGTCCGGGCCAAACCGGATGCGGGTGTTGCTTTCCATCCCGACCGTTTCGAAAAGGTCTACCTCCACTGGCTCTCCAACATCCGAGACTGGTGCATAAGCCGACAGATCTGGTGGGGCCATCGCATCCCAGCCTGGCACAACGTCGAGACCAACGAGATCTTGGTCGCGGAAGACGTGCCCGCTTCGGTGGAAGCCGCACCCGAGTTATGGCGTCAGGACGATGATGTGCTCGACACGTGGTTTTCGTCGTGGCTTTGGCCGTTCAGCACTCTGGGTTGGCCGGACAACACCCCGGACCTCTCGCGTTACTATCCCACGTCGGTGCTGAGTACCGCGAAGGACATCATCTTCTTCTGGGTCGCCCGCATGAATTTTGCTGGGCTCCAGTTCAACCACGCCCTTCCGTACCGCGACGTCTATCTCCACTCCACCATCGCCGACGAGCGGGGCGTAACGATGTCGAAATCGAAAGGAAACGGCATCGATCCTCTGACGCTGATCGAAGGCGCCAGTCTCGAGGCTCTGAAGCGACCGGTGATGGAAGCCCGTCCATCGAATACGAAGGAGATCATCAACCGGCTCGAAAAGAACTTCCCGAACGGCTTCGAGGCGGTGGGCGCCGACGCGATGCGCTGGACCTTGATCTACAGCATCACCGAGGGAGAGAACGTGAAGCTCGCGCTGCAGCGCTTTCTGGAGGGAAGGAGCTTCGTCACCAAACTCTGGAACGGCGCCGGTCGCATCATCACCGCGCTGGAAGCAGAGCGCGACGTTGCGACATCTCGCTCCCCGTCATCGAATGCGGCCAACGGAGCTCTGCCCGGCGCGTTGACGGACGAGGACCACTGGATATTGGCCCGCATCGACAGCGTCACCACCGAAGTCCGGACCGGGCTCGAGGAGTTCGATTTCGCGCGGGTCGCGCAGGCTCTCTACCACCTGGTTTGGGACGACTACTGTTCGTGGGCCCTGGAGCTTTCCAAGACGCGGCTGCAGAGCAGTGACGCCTCCATTCGGCTCGGTGTGCTCCGGGCGATGGGAAGTGGGCTCGCGGACATCCTCAGGCTGCTGCATCCCATCATCCCCTTCGTGACGGAGGAACTCTGGTCTCGGCTTCGTCCGGCCATGGACGCACTGGACCTGTGGCTGGATCGGCGACCGGAGTCGGAGCTCCTGGTGCGGGACCTGTTCCCCGAGCCCCGTAACCCGCCGCAACCAGACCTCGAGCGTCGATTCGCCATCCTTCAGCGGTTCGTCGGCCAGATTCGACAGCTTCGCGCATCCTATCGGATCAAGGATTCGGAGCGGATCATCGTGCAAACACGGGCGCTGGATCCGGACACTCAACCGATGCTGGATCGCTGCGCGCCGGCGGTATCCTTCCTCGCCCGCCTCGAATCGGTGGAGTTCGTCGATGCGCGATCACCCGGTATGGCCGCGATCTACGACCCCGCGTTCGAAGTCTACTTGGACCTCGGTCGTTATGTGGACTTGTCGGAGGAAGTCGGCCGTTTGGAGAAAGAGATCGCTAAGGCGACCAAGGAACTCGAGTCCACTCGAATCCGCCTCAGCAATCGCAACTTCGTGGACAAGGCCCCCCCCGAAAAGGTCGAGGCGGCCCGGGCCCATCTTCAAGCTCTGGAAACGAAGGCGGCGAAGCTGACCGAAACCCGGGACGAACTGGCCTCCCTGACATCGGTCAAACATAGCCAATCTTCTGAATGACGATCTCCAGCTCACCGGCCGGTCTCGTGACATAGGCCTCGTCCCCTTCTCTCCGACCCAACAAAGCGCGGCCGACCGGCGACTTCATGCTGATTCGACCTTGCTTGGCGTCCACCTCGTCCTCCCCCACGATCTGGACCGTCCGAACTCGCCCTTCTTCGTCCTCGAAGGTGACAGTGGCCCCGAAATCCACGGTGTCCTTTCGATTCGACGCCGGCGCGACCACCTGGACCCGTTCGAGTAGGTCGGAGAGGAACTTCATCCTTCGGTCGATCTCCCGAAGCTTCTTCTTCCCGAAGATATACTCGGCATTCTCCGAACGGTCGCCGTGGGCCGCGGCTTCCGCCACCTCGTGGACGATTTTGGGCCGGTCTTCGTGCCAAAGACGCTGAAGCTCCTTCTCGAAGCGAGCATAGCCTTCGGGTGTGATGGGACGTTTCGAAGCCAACTCCGACCCTTTACCATATCTCGGCCAGTCGTCGGAGGTCGCGTTGACCGACTCTTCCGTTCGCGCTCACCGTTCGGCATGATCCGCGGCGAGCGCATCAACAGCATCTCGCACCTGGTCGGAGCGGCCTTCGCGCTGGCGGGTACGGTCGTTTTGATCGTTTTTTCTGTGCTCAGCGGGAGTGGGCTCAAGCTGGGCACCGCCCTCGTTTACAGCATCGCTGTCGTCCTGATGTTCCTGTTCTCGACGCTCTACCACGGCCTGAGGGGGCCCGCGAAAGTCGTCTTTCATCGTTTCGACCACATCGGCATCTACGTGCTCATAGCGGGCACCTACACACCGTTCTGCCTGGTGGTGCTTCGGGATGCGTCTGGATACCTCATCTTCGGAATCGTGTGGTCGGTCGCGATCCTCGGAATCGTGTTCAAGAGCATCTTCGGCCCACGATACAACGGTATCTCGACAGCCTTGTACGTGGCTGCCGGCTGGACGGTCCTCCTCGACATCTCGACACTGAAGGCCCGGATGCCGGCCGCAGCGTTCGCGTGGCTTCTCACGGGCGGAGTCCTCTACACGGTCGGCGCCGTCTTTTTCCTGTTGAAGAAGATCCCTCTCAACCACCAGATCTGGCACTTCTTCGTCCTGGCGGCTGCAGCGTGCCACTTCGTATCGGTCTTCATCGTGGTCACCTGAGCACTCCGTGCGGCGTGCGCCAGAGTGCGGCCATCACCCGAGGCGGGGCGTCATGGCACTTCGATGCCGAAGCAGGTCATCGAGGATGACCGCGGCGGCGTACGCATCCCGCCATTTCTGGGGCTCCTTCACGCCATCTCGACGCATGCGACGATCCGCCTCTTGACTGCTCAGAAGCTCATCCCATTCGGTGACCGGGACCGAAAGGGCTCCCCGCAGATCCTGGACAAAGCGCCGCGCTCGCCGGGTGGCTCCCGTCTCCGTCCCATCTTCGGTGAGGGGCAGGCCCACCACCACCTCCAGCACGTCCCACTTCGCGACGAGATCTCGAATCCATCGAACGTCTTCGTCGAATCGACCGCGAAGTCGGGTCTCGAGCGGGCGGACGGTGCCGAGAAGGTCGCTGACCGCCGCGCCCATGCGTTTTGTTCCAAAGTCGATGCCCAGACGGGGACCCGGTGGCTCGCGCTCCATCCCCCACGATCGGGGAACCTGATTCGCGGGGCAACGCTTTCGTCGGTAGGACACTCGACCACAGTCCCCAAGGCCGGCGACCCCGCATTCAAGGAAGACGACCGTTCGGACCTTCCATGCGAGGTACTCGCGTTTCGGATGGGTCGAAGAAGTCCACGGTTCGGGTATGGTTGCCACCGGGAGGGATCTCCAGTTTGGTCTGCGTGTGCGCAACGCTCTGCCCATCGTGCTCGCCATGGCGGTCATCGGCTGCCGCGCCGACTCTTCGCCGACTCGCACTTCAGGCGCGGCGCTCCCCGACTTCACCAGCGCATTTCGGTACGACATTCAGGCGGTCGAAGAGGCCATCGTGGTGAACTTCGAGCTCGACGACGGCTTTCATGTGTACACGGTGGGGGAGTCGGTCGGAAAGCCACTCAAGCTGGAGTTGGACGACGAAAGCCCCATCGAGCTGGCCGGCCCAGTGCAGTATCCGGTGGGTGAGAGCAAAGACCTCCCCATCGGAAGGTCGGTGATCGTGGAGGGTTCGGGCCAAATCCGCGCCCCGATCGCATTTCCCAGCTCGGTCCGGGCAAAGTCTGCGCCCGCGTCTGGACGCATCCGTTATCAGGTGTGCACCCATGACGCGTGCGACCGCCCGCGGATCAACACCTTCGAGGTGACCGTACCCCGGCCATCGTAGCGGTGCTGCGGGCTTCTTTCGTTGTCCGTCCTCGCCTCCAGCGCTACACGGGGGGACTTGGATCCTCCGGAGCTCATCGTCTTGGGCACCTCGAGTCAGGTGCCGACTCGATTTCGAAACCACAACGGCTATCTGTTCCGCTGGTGGGGCGAGGGACTCTTGTTCGACCCCGGCGAAGACACCTCGGGCCAGATGGCCCGCATGGGCGTCGAGCCGGGCAGCATCACGCAGGTGTTCGTCACCCACTTCCACGGAGACCACTGCCTGGGCTTAGCGGGTTTGTTCCACTCGATGGCGCAGGCGGGGGTCCGACACGCGGTTCGGGTACACTTCCCGGAGTACGGGCGTCCGTTCTTCGAGCGAGCGCTGCACGCATGCCTCTACGACGACGGGATGGATGTCGAGGTCGTGCCCCTTCCTCATGATGGCTCCGGCACGGTGGACGATACGGATCCGTTCGCCGTGATCACCCGGCCCTTGTCCCATTCCATCGAAACCCACGGCTACCGCGTCCAGGATCCCGACGGATTGAGCCTCGCGTTCGTGATGGATACCCGCCGGTGTCGCGGCGCCGAAGAACTGGCCCGAGGTGCGGACCTTCTGGTTTGCGAAGCGACCTATCTATCCTCCGAGGAACGGGAAGCCCGGGAGAGGGGGCACATGACGGCGGCCCATGCCGCCCAGCTCGCCCACCGCGCCGGCTGCGGCGAGCTGCTTCTGACCCATTTCAGCCAGCGCTATCCCACGACCCGGCAGCACCTCCATGAGGCTCGGAGCGTGTTTCAGCCGGTGACCACGGCGGCCGACCTCAGGCGCTATCCGATGCCGCGGCGCCGGGGCATCATGAATTCTGCAGCGTCCGGATGAGGTCCGGGACCGACAGGGTGCGATCCTTGACGTCCGGCTCCTCGCGCATCCAGACACCCACCGGAGCGTCCGAATCGACGTCGGTCACAATGACCGCGCAGCCGAACCCGCGCTCGTCAGCCTCCTTCCTGACCCGCCCTGGCTTGGTCTTCTCCAGCCAGGTCTCCACTACGAGGCCGCGGCCCCGCAGAAGCTGCCCGAGGCTCAGGACCCGTGGCAGCGTCTGCGGATCTGATGGCGCCACCAGCACTCGGCGACGGGTAACTCGTGGAGGAAACATGGCTTGCTCCTCCATCACCACCAGGATCCGCTCGAGTCCGATGGAAAAGCCACACGCCGGCACCGACTGACCCGAAAACATCCCAACCAAGCCGTCGTAGCGTCCGCCGCCGCCGAGGGAGCCGCCGAATTCGGGGACCGAGATTTCGAAGATGGCTCCTGTATAGTACCCGAGCCCGCGGGCGAGGGTGGGATCGAAGACCAACCGCGACGCGGCGGCGAGGCCCTCCGAAAGTGCGTCGATGGTTCGAAGGTCCTCCACCGACCGCCTCCCTTCCTCGTCGTTCGATACGAACTTCTCGATCGATTCCAGATCGGACGAAGCCGTCAAAGTGTTCAGCAATGCGGCTTGAGCCGCCTCTTCGATGCCTTTGGCCGAAAGCTCTTGGCGCACGCCCTCGGTTCCAACCTTGTCGAGCTTGTCGAGGGCCCCAATGGCGTCCACCTCCCGGTCCGAGGGGACGCCGGCCACCCTCATGACCGCGCGGAGGAGACCTCGATGATTCATCTTGATCTGGGCACTCGCGAAACCCAATCGGTCCAGGCACTCGCTCACGGCGGAAGCCACTTCGACCTCCGCGCCGCGTGAGTGGGTTCCGACGACGTCCACATCGCACTGGTAGAATTCTCGGAATCGTCCCTTGGCCGGAGTATCGGCCCGCCACACCGGCTGGATCTGATAGCGCCGGTACGGCATGGGCAGCTTGCCGCGCTGGTCCGCCACGACCCGGGCCAAGGGCACCGTCAGATCGTACCTCAGCCCGAGGTCAGACAGCTCTGATTCGACGGCCGGCGCCGTCTCGCCCGAACGTCCGGTCTGCACCACGCCCGGTTGGGTGATCATCTCGGCCGCGGTTCGCACCCCGGTCACGAGACTCTGGCCGCGTCTCAGGATCTTGAAGACCAACTGGTCGCCTTCGTCCCCGTATTTCCCGAGGAGCGTCTCCAGTCGCTCGAAGGCTGGCGTCTCCAGCGGACCGAAGCCGTAGGAGCGATAAACCTCTTCGATGATCTGAACGACGAAGGCACGTCGTTCGACCTCCTGGGCCAGGAAGTCCCGAGTCCCTCGTGGCGCTGAGGTGGACGCTTTCACTGAATGATCTTGAGGCCGACGCCAGCCTTCATCGACTGCCGAGCCGCCGATTTGGCGAGCTCCGTCCCGATGCGGAGAGAGAGCTCCACGAAAGCCTGTGCAGCGCTGCTTTCGGGATGCGCCAAGACCTCCGGCTCTCCCACGTCGGCGCTTTGTCGGGTCTCAATCTCGAACGGGATCTCGGCTAGGAGGGGAAGCTTCAGCTCATCCGCGATTCGACCGGCTCCTCCGGACGAAAAGATGGAATGACGTTCCGAGCAGTTCGGGCACACGAAGTACGCCATGTTCTCCACCACGCCGAGAATCGGCACGTCCACTCGGTCGAACATCGCCTTCCCGCGGATCACGTCGGCCAACGCCACGTCCTGGGGTGTCGAAACCAAGACCGCGCCCGAAACCTTCAGGTTCTGAGCGATGGTCAACTGCACGTCACCGGTTCCTGGAGGGAGATCCAAGAACAGATAATCGAGCTCCCCCCACTCGACGTCCCGCATGAACTGGGTCAGCGCGCCGTTGAGCATCGGCCCACGCCAGCTCATCGCTTGGTGCGGATCTACGATGAAGCCGATGGACATCAGCTTCATCCCGTACCGCTCGATGGGCATCAGCTTTTGCCCCACCACCTCCGGCTTCGCATTCACGCCCAACATCGTGGGAATCGAAGGGCCATAGATATCGGAGTCCAACAGCCCCACCGACGCTCCCAACTTCGCGAACGCCGCGGCCACATTGGTGGCGACCGTGGACTTGCCGACGCCCCCTTTTCCGGAAGCGAACAGGACAACGTTTTTTGCGCCGGGTACCAGGCTCTGGGCGCTGCCCTGCGGGCGCGCTCGCTGCACGTCGAAACCGAAGCGCACCTGAATGTCGCGTGTCGCGCCCTCACCCTGAAGGGCCTTCCGGATCTGCTCTTCGAGTTGGAATCGAGACCCCCACGCGGGGGTGGGCAAGGTCATGTCGAGTTGGATGCTCCGGCCCAGTTCCACGCGCTGCAGCCGCTCGGAAAGCTTCTTGCCATCTACCGGATCCTGGAGGGCACCCACCAACGCACGCACCCTTTCCTCATCCATGCCGTCTTTGCCTTTCTTGCCAAACATGATGCCCTCGACTACGAGCGCCCTCCATGGGGTCCCCGCTCGCGCCCTTTCGGGAAGCCCTCGCATCCGCGATCGCATCGAGCCAAGGGCTTTCGGTCGATTCGGCGGCAGACCTCGAGCGCCAAATCCGCGAGCCGGAACCGGAGCATGGCGACCTCGCCTTCCCCTGCTTCCAGCTGGCGAAGGCGCTCCGCCTCCCGCCGCCGCAGCTCGCCCAGCGCCTCGCAGAAACGCTGCCGGCAGATGTGCGCTTCGACCGCGTGCACGCGGTCGGTCCGTATCTGAACGTCACGTTGTCGGCGCGAGCGCTGGCCGACCGGGTGGTTCCCGCCGCCCGCCGGCAGGACTATCTACGAGGAACCGAGGGCGAAAACCGGTCCGTGGTGGTGGATTTTTCATCGCCCAACATCGCCAAACCCCTAGGGTTTCATCACATCCGGAGCACGGTGATCGGTGCTTCGGTGGCGCGACTCCACGCGGCCCGGGGGTGGCGGGTCATCGGCATCAACTACCTCGGGGATTGGGGAAAGCAATTTGGCCTGCTCGCCACCGGGTTCGCGCGCCACGGCGACCAAGACCGCCGAACCGACGCGAAACACCTGGTGGAAGTGTACGTCCGAGCCAACGCCGAGGCCGATGTGGCGGACCGTAAGGCCCGGATCGCTCGACCGGACGAGGTGGAGCAGCTGGCGGCGACGCTCCGGCAGGCTCGAGCAACCGAGGTTGACGAACCGAAAGAAGCCAAGAAACAGGCGAAACTGATCAAGGGCCTCGAGCGCAAGTTGAGGGCGATTCGAGGCTCGAAGGACGCGGACGACCCCTTGAACGAGCTCCCCGCTTTCCTCGCCGCGCTTCGAGCCGATGCGGCGGAAGCGGCGAAAGAACTGGAGGCGGCGGAACAAAAGGATCGCGAGGCGCGACAATTCCTTCTGAAGATGGAACGGAAAGACCCGGAGGCGCTCGCTCAGTGGAAGCTTTACCGCGAAGCCTCGATCGAAGACTTCCAGCGCGTCTACGACCGACTGGGGATTCACTTCACCGCCTTGGAGGGGGAGTCGCGCTATCAGGATGTCCTGGAGCAGACGGTCGAGGAGGTCCGCAGAAGACCCGGGACGCGGATCGATTCGGGGGCCGAGGTGGTGGACGTCGACTTCGACGCCGGTGATCCCCCGGCCATCCTCAAGACCCGCGACGGCACCACCTTGTACCTCACCCGAGACATCGCCGCGGCCCAGGACCGATACGCACGATTTCACTTCGACCGGGCCCTTTACGTGGTGGCTGCCGACCAGAGTCTCCACTTTCGCCAGCTCTTCGGGGTGCTGAGCGCCATGGGCCACGAGTGGGCCGACGGCTGTCAGCATGTCGCCTTCGGACGGATCCACGGCATGAGCACCCGGCGAGGCACCATCGTGTTCTTGGACGAGGTGTTGGACGAATCGGTGAGCAAAGCACGGGCCATTTGTGAAGCATCCGACAAGATCGACAAGGACCACTTGGAAGAGACCATCGAAGCCATCGGCGTGGGCGCAGTGGTGTTCGGCGACCTCAAGAACCTCCGGACCAGCGACTACACCTTCGACTGGGAAGACGTGCTCCAGTTCAATGGCCACACCGGTCCCTACGTCCAATTTTCCCATGCGCGGGCCTGCAGCATCCTCCGAAAGGGAGGAGGCGTTCCGAACCGGGCGGATCTTCGTCATCTGGTCCTGGACGAGGAGCGACAGGTGCTGCGTTCCTTGGCCAGGATGCCGGACACCGTGGCCCGAGCGTGCGAACAGTTCGAGCCATCGCTGGTGGCCCGAGGCCTGATCGAGGTGGCCCAGTCCACCGCCGCCTATCTCACCGCCGGAAACCAAGACCGGGACAAGCGGGTCTTGGTCGACGGTCCCGCGGGACTTCGCGACGCCCGACTGATGCTGATGGACGCGGTCCGGTCGGTGTTGCGTGAAGGACTCGGATTGCTCGGTCTGGCTGCGCCCCATCAAATGTAGGCTGGCCCTCCGCCGCGGACCGTTCGACGCCGGTCAATTTGCGCCGACCATCCCACGCCAAACGGTTCGGCGCAGTCGTCCTTGGCCCGAGCCATCGACTCGGCGTACCGAAGGGTTGGACGGAGGATGAAAAGGGTAAATCCTGAAGAGGCGGGGAAACTCATCCTGCGCGGCGAGCTGGTGATCATCCCCACCGAGACCGTGTACGGGCTCGGGGCCGACGCCCTTCAACCGGGTGCCGTCGCGAGGATCTTCGAGGTCAAACGTCGGCCTCGCATCAATCCCTTGATCGTCCACGTGAACGGGGTCGATATGGCTCGGCGCGTGGCGGTGATGAATCGTCGCGACGAGCAGCTCATGGAGGACTACTGGCCCGGACCGCTGACGCTGGTGCTGCCCGCTCGCTCGTTGGTTCCGGCCGCGGTCACGGCGGGAGGGCCGACCGTGGCCTTGAGGATGCCGGCTCATCCCCTGGCGCTGTCCCTTCTCCGGGCGACAGACCGACCCATCGCCGCGCCCAGCGCGAACCTGTCGGGACGCTTGAGTCCCACCACCGCCGAAGCGGCGGCTGAACAGCTCCCCATGGTCGCAGTGCTGGACGGCGGCCCATGCGAGGTGGGTGTGGAGTCTACCGTCCTGAGTCTGGTCGCGCCCCCGCGGATCCTCCGACCCGGGGCTGTGACGCAGGAGGACCTGCGACGTCATCTGCCTGACCTGTCGGACCGCGAAGGGGGCGAAGCATTCTCCTCCGCGCCGGGTCTGCCCAGCCCTGGATTGCTCCCTCGGCACTATGCCCCCCGAACCCGTTTGGCCTGGTGGACGCCAGGGACCGCCCCCGACATGGAGCTGGCCCGGGTGACGTTCGGGTCCGCGGCGCCCGAACCCGGATGGGGGGCGTGGCTCTCCCTCTCTCCGTCCGGAGACCTCCGCGAGGCCAGCCACCGCCTGTACGAGACTCTCCGCCAGCTGGACGACGGGCGCTTCAGCGCCATCCTCGTCGACCCGATTCCAGCCGAAGGACTGGGTGCCGCCCTCCGTGATCGGCTGCAACGGGGAATGGCGGTGGATCCGTGAGTCTCGGCCAATGGGCTTTCACCGTGGTGCTTCTGGGTGGAGGGTTGGGGCTAACCCTTCTATTTTATGCCGCCGTCCGGCCCTACACGCAGCGGACGCGCGACGCGGTCCTCGCCGCGAGCATGTCCGCGATATTGCTCGCGTTTGGGACCGCGCTGTTTCTCGGGGCACTCGTCAATGGTTTGCACTCGATCCTCAGCAATGGTTAGGTCCGACGCCATGACGCCTCGTGTCCAAATCCGGCCCTTCAAAAAACCCGTTGAAGTCAGCCTCGACCGTTTCTGCATCGCCTATACCCGCCGGGCGGTCGTTGTCTCCGAGCGAGGATACCCTGACCGCCTGTACATCCCGAAAGACGACGTCGACATGAGCCGCCTCGAGCGGACCAGTCGGGCCACCCATTGCCCATTCAAGGGCGAAGCCTCTTACTTTTCGATCCGGGCGGGTGAACGGGAGTTGGTCTCGGCCGCATGGACGTACGAGGAACCCATCGAACAAGTGCAAGCCATCCAAGGATGCATTTGCTTCGACACCGCGCCGGGCATTCACATCGACTATCCGGCCGGCAACACGCCACGCACCGACGCAAACCCCGGTCTCTTTCCCACCGCAGATCGGGCCTGAACCCGCCCTTTCCCAGCGACGCTTCGCCCCTCGCATGGCGCCGTGGTCATGGGTGCAAGCCCATGGTACGGGCGCTTCATGCAGATGCTGGCCATGATTCTGGCGGGCGGAGAAGGGAAGCGTCTCAGGCCGCTTACAGAGGAGCGGGCCAAGCCCGCCGTACCCTTCGGCGGCCGTTATCGAATCATCGATTTCGTCCTGTCTAACTTCATCAATTCCGGCTACTACCACATCAAAGTACTCTCTCAATATAAGTCGGACAGCCTACTCAAGCATGTTCTTCGCACATGGGGGCGATACGCCGGATTCGGAGGCTATGTCGAACCTGTGCCGCCGCAGATGAATCTCTCAAAAGACTGGTATGCGGGCAGTGTGGACGCCATTACCCAAAATCTGAATATCATCGAAGACGAGAATCCGGAGTTGGTCGCGGTCTTTGGAGGCGACCACGTTTACAAGATGGACGTTCGCCAGATGGCCGACTTTCACCGGGAGAAGAATGCGGGCGCGACCGTTGCGGCGATACCGGTTCCGTCCGAAGAAGCCTACCGTTTCGGCTGCATCGCCATGGACGCCCAGGGCCGAATGACCGGCTTCGTCGAAAAGCCGAGCAATCCGCCGGAGATGCCCGGACGGCCGGGTTGGTCCCTGGCCTCGATGGGCAACTACATCTTCAATCGAGACGTCCTCATCCGTGAGGCACAGGCCGACGCAGAGCGGAGCGGTTCCGGGCACGACTTTGGAAGCGACCTGTTGCCCCGCCTGTTCGAACGCGAATCTGTGTATGTCTACGACTTCAAGACCAACGAAATCCCAGGGGAGGATGAGAGCAGAAGAGGCTATTGGGTCGATATTGGTACGCTCGAAGCTTACCACTCTGCATCCATGGATCTGGTCTCCGTGTCGCCCACGTTCAATCTCTACAATCGGGCGTGGCCGATACGGGCGGCAGAAGTCGATTCACCGCCCGCCAAATTCGTCTTCGCCGACCAAGAGTCCAAACGCATTGGGATCGCCACTGATTCGATGGTGTGCGACGGCTGCATCATTTCGGGCGGACACCTCGAGCAGTCCATCCTGGGTCAGGGCGTCCGCATCAACTCGTATGCGCACGTCAGTCAGTCCATCCTGTTCGACGGCGTGAACGTCGGTCGGCACTGTCGGATCCGCCGAGCGATCATCGACAAAGGTGCAGACATTCCCGAAGGCACCACGATAGGCTACGACGCCGAAGCAGACGCCGAGCGATTCTTCGTTTCAGACGAAGGAATCGTCGTCATCCCGAAGGGCGGTCCTCTGTCTTTGCGTCGTACCTCGAAGTAGCGAATGGACCAGTCGGCCTGGTTGGCGCTGGGTGCCACCCTGGGCGCCTTTGCGGGTGTCGCGGTTGCCAGAGCGCCGGCCTACATCCCGATGACCGCGGCGTTGGTCTTCTTGATCCTCGCCGGGGTGGTCGAGCCCGGAGACGCCCTCAGCGGATTTGGAAACGAAGCGGTCGTCACCGTCGGGGCTCTGTTCATCGTGGCGGCGGGACTTCGCGAAACCGGTGCAGTGAGCTTCCTCGTCCAGAGGATGCTCGGGCAGCCCTCGGGCGTTCGCGGCGCGCTCTTCCGCTTGGTGACGCCGGTCTGCATCTTGTCTTCGGTCCTGAACAACACCCCGGTGGTGGCAGTGCTCTTGCCGGTGGTCTCGGACTGGGCCCGCCGGATCCGGATCCCGGTGTCGAAGCTCCTCATCCCCCTGAGCTACTCGGCCATTCTGGGCGGCAGCTGCACGCTTCTGGGCACCAGCACCAATCTGGTCGTTCATGGCTTGCTGCTCGAGGCCGGTCGACCGGGTCTTGGTCTGTTCGAGGTCGCTCTGGTCGGTGTGCCGTGCGCCATCGCGGGCATCGTTTTCTTGGTCCTGTTCGCGCCCGGCCTTCTGCCCGCCCATGCCGACGGCCTGCGGGCCCTGCTCGATCCCCGCGAGTACACCCTGGAGATGGTGGTGGACATTCACGGACCGTTCGTCGGGCGCAGCATCGAGGACGCGGGACTTCGGCACCTACCGGGGGTCTACCTGGCCGAAATTCATCGGCGCGGCATGGTGCGGCCGGCGGTCGCGGCCAGCGAGCGACTGGAAGGGGGCGACCAGCTGGTGTTCGTCGGAAACGTCGAGGCGGTGGTCGACCTTCGAAGAACCCCAGGCCTCCAGCCCGCTACCCGTACCCTCTTCACCCTCACGGACGGCCGTCGCGACCGGATCTTCGTGGAGGCGGTCCTCTCGGGCAACAGCCCCCTGACCGGGCGGACCGTCCGGGAGGGGCGCTTCCGCAACCACTACAACGCCGCGGTGCTGGGGGTGGCGCGGCAGGGAGAGCGGATTCGAGGACGGGTGGGGGACATCGCACTGAAGCCCGGTGACACGCTCCTCCTGGAGGCGCCGCCGTCCTTTCTCGACCTCAACCGCCACTCCACCGACTTCCATCTGGTCAGCCGCCTGGACGCGGAGGATCCGCCCCGCCACGAGCGTCGGCTCCTGGCCATGGTCTTGTTCATCTTGATGTTGGCCGGTGCGAGCCTCGGGGGACTTCCCTTTTCGGCGGTCGCGCTGGCCACCGCGCTCTTCATGGTGCTGACCGGTTGTTGTTCGGAGGAGACGGTGGCCAAGAGGGTGGACTGGCCCCTGCTTTTGACCATCGGCGCCTCGGTGGGGCTCGGCCGGAGCTTGGAGGCCGTGGGTGCCGTGGAGACGTTGGCGGCTTGGGCTTCCCAGGCCGCGAGCGGCCCCTTCGGTCTGTTGGTCGTGGTGTACTTGGTGACCACCTTGATCTCCCAGCTGGTGACCAACGTGGGGGCCGCGGTGGTGGCGGTACCTTGGGCATTGGCCGCGGCCGAACCTCTTGGCATCCCCGAAAAGCCTCTGGTCCTCGCGATCCTGGTGGCCGCCTCCAGCAGCTTCGCCACCCCCATCGGGTATCAGACCAACCTGATGGTGCTCGGAGCCGGCGGCTATCGATTCATCGATTTCGTCCGCTGCGGTGTGCCGATGACGGTGGTGGTGGGCGCCGTGGCCCTGGCGGTGCTTTCCTTGTATCTGTAGCGACCCGCACCCGTCCGAACCCGAGTCACCGCCCGGACCGCGACCGCGGGCGGAGCCGGAGAGCGGCCGTTCGGCCGATCCCCGTGTCTCCGCTCTCTGGCCGAAAGACTACCAGGGCTAGCGTTGACTCGAGCAAAGGACCCCTATATCTCGATATGGCAACCCGGCACCGCGCCGGGGTTCAGGGAGGACGGGAAAGCATGAGCACTCTGCACAACGGTTCCACTTCGAACGGCGGCGCCAAGGGCGCGAACGGCGCAGCGACCGAGGGCGTGGGCGCGCGCGAGGCGCCGGCCCCGAAGGATCGGGTGAACGCAAACGGTGCGTCTCCTGGGGGCGCCGCCGGCTATCCCACCTCCGAACTGCCGGCCACCCCAAATCCTGATCCTTCGGCCGCGGAACACGGCGACGCGTCCCGCCACATCACGCAGCCGCCCACTCGGTTCATGCCGGTGGAGACGCCCACGGCGATGCGGGTCCGCAAACGTTCGGGGTCCCACGAACTGGTCGACCTCAACAAGATCGTCCGGGCCGTGGGCCGGTGCTGCAGCGGTTTGCCGAACGTGGACGCCAACCGGATCGCGATCCGGACCATCAGCGGCATCTTCGACGGAGCCACCACCCGGGAGCTCGACCAGCTGTCGATTCAGACCGCCGCCAGCTTCATCGCCGAAGAGCCGGAGTACAGCAAGCTGGCCGCTCGGCTCCTCGCCACCTTCATCGACAAGGAAGTCAAGATGCTGGACGTTCACTCGTTCTCGCAGTCGATCCGCCTCGGACGGGAGGTCGGGTTGGTGAACCCTCGCCTCGACGACTTCGTGACCCGGCATCGCCGCAAGCTCGACCAAGCCATCCAGGTCAGCCGGAACCAGCTCTTCGAGTACTTCGGTCTCCGGACCGTGTACGACCGCTATCTCTTGCGCCACCCGGAGCGCCGAGACGTGGTGGAAACGCCTCAGTATTTCTTCATGCGGGTGGCCTGCGCCCTCAGCGAGGACGTGCGCGAAGCTCTCGACCTCTACCGCCTCTTTTCTTCGCTCGAATATCTGCCTAGCTCGCCGACGCTCTTCAACGCCGGGACGCTGCACGAGCAACTCTCGTCCTGCTTTCTGTTGGACTCGCCGGAGGACGACCTCGGCGCCATCTATCGTCGCTACGGAGACATCGCTCAGCTCAGCAAGTTCTCCGGAGGAATCGGTCTGGCTTACAGCCGGATCCGGTCCCGCGGTTCCCTGATCAAGAGCACGAACGGCCACTCCAACGGCATCATCCCGTGGCTCAAGACCCTCGACGCGTCGGTGGCAGCGGTCAACCAGGGCGGCAAGCGGAAGGGCGCGTGTTGCGTCTATCTCGAGCCGTGGCACGCGGATGTCGAAGACTTTCTGGAGTTGAAGGACAACACCGGCGACGAAGCGAGGCGGGCCCACAACTTGAATCTGGCCAATTGGGTGTGTGACCTCTTCATGCGTCGCGTGGAGCAGGACGAAGACTGGTCCCTGTTCGACCCCAACAAGGTGCCGGAGCTCGTCGATCTGTACGGTGAAGCATTCGAGGCTCGGTATCTGGAGGCGGAACGCGCCGGACTGGCCGAACGGGTGCTCAAGGCCCGGGAACTCTATGGCCGAATGATGCGGACCTTGGCCCAAACCGGCAACGGATGGATGACTTTCAAGGACAAGGCCAACCGCGCGTGCAATCAAACCGCGCTTCCGGGTCGAACGGTGCACCTTTCCAACCTGTGCACCGAGATCGTCGAAGTCACCTCCCACGACGAAACCGCCGTCTGTAACCTCGGCTCCATCAACCTGGGACGGCACGTCCGGGACGGCGCCTTCGATTTCGAGCAGCTGGCCAAAACTGTCCAAACGGCGGTGCGACAGCTGGATCGGGTGATTGACCTGAACTTCTACCCCATCGAGACCGCCGCCCGTTCAAACGCGAGATGGCGCCCCGTTGGCTTGGGAATGATGGGACTGCAGGACGTCTTTTTCGTTTTGGGTCTTCCTTTCGACAGCGACGAAGCCGCTCAGCTGTCGAAGCGGATCGCGGAAGAGGTCTACTACGCAGCGCTGACCACCTCCATGGGGTTGGCCCAGGAGCGAGGAGCCCATCCTGCGTTTCCTGAAACCAGAGCCGCCTCGGGCGAGCTTCAGTTCGACCATTGGGATACCGAACCGGAACGACGCGAAAGATGGGACCGATTGCGGCAGGACATTCAGCGGAATGGGCTCCGCAATTCGCTGCTTATCGCCATCGCCCCAACTGCAACCATCGCCTCCATTGCCGGATGTTATGAGTGTATCGAGCCTCAGGTCTCCAATCTCTTCAAACGCGAGACGCTGTCGGGAGAGTTTCTGCAGATAAACAAGTATCTGGTGCACGATCTCAAGCGTCTGGGCCTGTGGACCGAGCAGATCCGCTCGGACATCAAGCGGTCCGAGGGATCGGTTCAAGATATCGACGCCATCCCCAGCGAGCTCCGGCGCGTCTACCGAACCGCATGGGAGCTGCCTCAGCGGGCTCTGATCGACATGGCGGCGGAACGGGGGGCATTCGTGGACCAGAGCCAGTCTCTGAATCTCTTCATGGAGAGCCCAAACCTCGGCGCGATGTCGTCGATGTACTTCTATGCCTGGAAGAGAGGGCTCAAGACGACCTACTACTTGCGGTCGCGCCCTGCTACGCGCATCGCGCAGACAACCGTCGCATCGTCGAGCTCGGCCAAAGATCCGACCGACGCGGAACGCCTCGCCTGTTCCATTGAGAACCCGGAATATTGCGAAGCCTGTCAGTGAGCTTCGCGCCTCATCCCCACCACGACAAAGGAGACTAGAATCGATATGTTGCTCGACCCTGGCCTGAACCTAACCCTTCGCCCCATGCGTTATCCGGCTTTCTATGAAATGTACAAGAACGGGATCAAGAACACCTGGACAGTGGATGAGGTGGACTTTTCGTTGGACCTCACCGACCTCCGCGCCAAGATGTCACATGGGGAGCGCCACCTGATCCACCGGTTGGTCGCTTTCTTCGCCACCGGCGACTCCATCGTGGCCAACAACTTGGTCTTGAACCTCTACCAGCACCTGAACGCGCCGGAGGCACGGATGTACCTCTCCCGTCAGCTCTACGAAGAAGCGCTCCACGTTCAGTTTTATCTGACGCTCCTCGACACATACGTCCCGGATCTCGAGGAGCGGTCACAGGCGTTCGCGGCCATCGAGAACATTCCGTCCATCAAGAAGAAGGGTGATTTCTGCCTTCGGTGGATGGACAGCGTCCTCGAACTCGACCGTCTGGAGACGCTGGAGCACCGACGACAGTTCTTGCTCAATCTGATCTGCTTCGCGGCCTGTATCGAAGGTTTGTTCTTTTTCGCAGCATTCGCCTATGTCTATTTTCTGAGGTCGAAGGGTCTGCTCCATGGACTCGCCTCCGGTACGAACTGGGTATTCCGGGACGAATCGGCCCACATGGCGTTCGCATTCGAGGTGGTCCGCACCGTTCGACGGGAAGAGCCGCAGCTCTTCGACGCCGAGATGCAGGCGAAGGTGTACGAGATGATCGAAGAAGCCATCGTTTGCGAAACCCAGTTTGCAGAAGATGTCCTGAGCGAGGGAGTGGCTGGACTGTCGGTCCGGGATTTGCGCACGTACCTGGAGTATGTGGGGGACCAGAGGCTTCAGATGCTGGACATGCCGCGCCGCTATCACGCAAAGAACCCGTTCGCCTTCATGGAGCTCCAAGACGTGCAAGAGCTGGCCAACTTTTTCGAACGACGGGTCTCGGCCTACCAAGTGGGGGTGACGGGCAGCTTCGCGCTGGACCAGCCGTTTTGAGCGGCACCAAGGATTCAGGCCACGCGCGTCGTGCGTGGGGGACCCACACCGTCGGATCAGCGCCCCACCGCCCGTCCCAGAAACTCCCAGCCCACCCGATGGACCGTCTCGAAGCCTTCACCGGACGGGATGAAATCGATGGTGGGCGCGCCCCAGAATCCGAAACCAGCACGCCCCCGATAATCGGCCGCGAGCGGCGTGACCTGGAGGCCGGCTTCTCGGACCAGCGCCATGGCCCGGGGCAGATGCCAGGCCGAGGTCACCAGTCCCACTCGCCGAAACCCTTCGCGCTCCACGAGTTCCGCCACGGCTGCGATCTCCTCCCGCGTATTCTTGGGCTCCGGCAACCGGAGGACCGCCGACGGCGGGACACCCAAGCTGGTCCACACCGCCAGCGTCTCCTTCGTGAGATCCCGGCGCGGCCCCCACCCCGGTATCGAAGAGCCCGTCGCCACCAGCCGAGAGGTGCGACCCATGAGGTAGAGCTGAGCACCGAGCACGACTCGGTCGCCGGCATGGCTCAGGCGAGGCCCATCTACCCAGCTGGTGCCGCCCCCGAGCACCACCACTGCATCGAACGGTGGCGTCTCGAAGGGATCGATGGACCGGGCCTCTGACTCCAGCACGCGGATGCCCAGCTGTCCAACCGCCGGGCAACCGGCCGCGGTGTAGGCCGCCCACACCACCGCCGTTGTCAGCGCGAGGAGCGGCGGAGCGGCGCGCTTCGACCAGATGACAACCATCGTGAGGGCGAGCCAAAGCAACCCGGCCGGCATCAGGAGATGAGCGATGACCTTGCCGAGAAGATAGCCCCGAGG
This sequence comes from Myxococcota bacterium, assembly GCA_050331295.1. Lineage (GTDB taxonomy): Bacteria > Myxococcota > Kuafuiibacteriia > Kuafuiibacteriales > Kuafuiibacteriaceae > Kuafuiihalomonas. Next base: position 111,468 of record JBHJGZ010000007.1, read on the forward strand.
AAGCGCATACACGCCCAGCGCCAGAAACAACGCTCCGGCCGCGGCCCACCGGCCCCGACCTTCACGAATCCCGCGTGGGCCCAGCGCATGGTCGAGAAGGCCCAGCGCGACGGCGAGACACAGCAGGGGAGCCATTCAAAGCGAAATGCCTTCGGCTTCCAAGAGCCGCGCCATCGCGTCCTCGAGGTGGGCGCGGCTATGCGCCGTCACCCGTCGGAGCATCGCGTGAATCGCGGCATCTCGTTCGTTTCGGTCTTCGCATTCGGCGGAGTACTCTTCGAAGGCCACGAGCTGCGTGACCAGTGCCACCATGTGCTGCGGGCATTCACACTCCACGGCGCTGGACATGCGGCTGAGACGCGCCAGGGTTGCGTTGGAGTATCGACGGGCGGGTATGGCCCCTTCCACATCCAGGTCTGACGCGATGGGATCGCTCCTCAGCTCGCCTTCGATGGGGGCCTGCTCGGACTCCAAAACCACGCGGGCCAGCTCGTAGCTGTTGATGGGCCCTCGGACGGCTCGAACCCGACCTCCGCTCAATCGCTGGATGTGTTCCTTGGTTCCAAATCCGTACACCACCAGCAGCCGAAGTGCGCCGGTCCGCCTAAGAAGATTTTGCGCGAGCTTGGCGGTCCGATGGTCCACCGTGCTGCACTCCAGGACGACGACCCGCGGTCGACGGGTCCAGAAGTTGGGATCGACATCGCCCGGCTCGAACGCGGTGCCCACCACATCCACACCATCCAGGTCCTCGGCCCCTTCCACCGCCATCGCGGAGAGCGTTTCGCCGATCACCAGCGTCGGTACCGCTTCACCATTCAGCTCCGCCGTCAGCGCCGCCATCCCATGGACGTGGTGTTCCTGCAATCGCTCCTTCAGCTCCTCCAAGGACAGCGACGCGACCGTGCTGATGGCGTGACCTCGGTCTACCAACTGCTTTATCAGCGTGAGACGCTCGACGTCCTCGCGGTCATAGAGCCTGGTCTGGCCTCCGCCTCGCCGCGGCTCGACGACATGGTAGCGCCTCTCCCACACACGAAGGGTCTCAGCCGGTATCTGGGTGAGGCGCGAAACCGCGCCGATGCGGTAACTGGGCGTGGCCCGGTCGTCGGATTCAGTCATGAGGCGAACCAGCGGGCGTACTCTCGTGGTGCACGACAGCTTTCATGGTGGCAAGAAAACCATGCGGATCGAGCTTTGTTCGACGTTCGGTACCCTACCCCGCAGTTTGATCCCCATATCGAACGCCGATCACCCACCCTTTGCTTCCAGGAGGTCAACACATCGCCTTCGACGGGACGGTACCGGATGTATGGCGTCACCGAGAAGACAAGCCTGATTGCCGAGCGGGAGACGACCCTGACCATTTCTCGCGAGGCCCGACCTCGTCTCGCCGTTCCATCGCCTCCGTGCCCTGCTACAGTCGCCCGAGATCATGAGACCGATGGAGCTGGCGGGCACCTGGTATCCGGCTACCGCTGACGCCTGTCGCACTCAGCTCGCAGCTTGGGTGCCCAAGCCGGAAACGATGACCGGGAGGCTCCTGGGAGGGATGGTGCCCCACGCCGGTTGGTCCATCACGGGCGGGCTGAGCTACGGTGTGCTGTATCGGCTCTGTCGATCTTGTCCTAGCCCGGCTCGGGTGGTGCTCCTTGGCGGCCATCTCGATGCCCGGGATGCCTGCCGAGTCTTCATCGGGTCTGGGTTCGAGACCCCCTTCGGTCCTCTCGAAAATGATGTTTCGCTCTCCGAGGAGGCGGCCATGATGTTCGATGCGGAACCGGAGTCCGACGAAGAATACTACGACGACAATGCGCTGGAGCCGCTGTTCCCGATGATCAAAGCTCTCTGGCCTGACGCGAAGGTGTTGACCTTGGCATTCCCGCCCGTCAGCGAGGCTTCGAAGTGGGGCGCCGACCTTGGTCATCGTCTTCGGAGCCTCCCAGACCCGTCGATCCTCGTATGCAGTCACGACCTCACCCACTACGGGCCAGAGCACGGGTTCGTTCCGCAAGGGCGAGGGCAAAGGGCTTCTCGATGGGTCCTGACCGAAAACGATCCGTCGATCCTCGACTTGATACGAAACCTATCCGCGTCTCGGATCGTTTGGACCGCAACCCGGCAGCGCAACGCCTGTGGGGCGGGTTCGCTCGCCGGTGCACTGGGCGCTCTGCGCATTCTCGGGGCAGAGCGAACCGAAGTCTTCGATCATACCACCAGCTGGATGTTGCGAGGTGATGAGGAGGTGCCTGCAAGCTTTGTTTCCTATGCCTGCGCCTTGTTCGCCGCCGAGGAAAGCCAGCTTTCTACGTCACCGCTGTAATGGACCGCGTCCATGCGTTCTCGGACGAGATGCCGGGCCCGGGCCAACGCCTCCGGCGAGGGTGCCTCCAGCTGCTCGATCACCTGCTTGACCTTCTCGGCCTGCTGGGCCGCCGCGGCTTCGATGTCTTGGATCAAGACTTCTTCACCTTGATGGCCCTCCCGTAGTCCCATGAAGGTCTCCAGCAGTTCGGTGGCCACGGCGCTGGCGTGGCGTCGCGAAGCGATGATGTTGCCTTTCCCGGTGACGACATTCCCGGCCGAGAAGACGTGAGAATAGCCCTGAAGACGCGGCAGAACATCTCCTTCGAAGGCGATGAGCTCACCCTCCATGCGTACCCCGGGGATCGGTTCGGGAATGCTTCCTATCGAGCTGACCACCAACGGCGCTCGGCGTTCGAAGCATGTTTCAGTGGCCTGCAGCTTCCCGTTCTCATCCTTTCGAAGGCGGCGGAACCGCACCCCACAAAGGCGACCCTCCTCCTCCAAGATGGCCTCCGGACGGCACAATGGTTCGAAGCCAAACAAGAACTTCCCCATTGCCTTTTCGAGGGCCCGGCGACGGGTGCGCGCAACTTTCTCCCGGCGTGCCTGGTCCGCGTCGGGAGGCATCTCCAGGAGGGGCATGTCCTCCGCTTCCCTGCGGTAAAAGAGTGTTGCGCCCGGCAGGCCGAGTTGCTCCCAAGTGAGACCATGAAGCTCCAAGGTCTTGGGGATGCCAGCCTTTTCCAGCTCCTCCAGGTCGACTTCGATACCCCTCTCGGCCAGCGCGAACCGAACTGCGTCCAGCATCAAGACCTTGGCCACGTCGATGGATGCAAGCCCCCCACCGATGACGATACCTCCTCCCGCCGCCAGCGGAATGGGTGCTTCGGCTCGATTGAACGCGATGATGAAGGGGTTTTGGTAATGAAGCCCTCGACCCAGGTACGCATCCGCGTTTTCGACGGGTAGCCGGCGGTCCCGCCACGCACCACATGCCAGAACCACCAGGCTGAAGCCCCACTCCTCGACCAGGGCCTTGAAGGGGATGTCACTCCCGACCTTGGTCAGGGGAACGAAGTCGATGCGTTCATGACTCAGTTTCTCTTTGATCTTCTGAAACTCCGCCTGGCGGAGCGCACCATGCCATCGGGGCAGCCCGTCCTCGATCTTCCCGAAGGGTCGACGGTTCTGCTCGAAGACCGCGACGTAGGCCCCCTTGTCGGCTAAGGCCCGCGCGACCTCTGCCCCCGCAACCGCTCCTCCGATCACCGCAACCGCGTGCTGTGGGTGGTTCATGCCCGCATCATGATCACGCGGCGCATGCGAATCAAACCGATGAAAACGATTCCCACCATAAACCAGGGAACCGCGGCGGACGGCCCGATGCATTGGCAGCCACCGCTTTCGTCATCGGCCTGAAGACCGAAGACCTCATGGCACATCCGCGTGGACGCACCGACCGGATACACCGCGCACATCCCTTCGACGTCACCTGCAGCCAAGGTTCGCTTGGTGGTCTCGCACGGCTCCGCCCGCCCCAGCATCGTGCTGCTGGCGTTGGCCGGAACGTCGGGAGGATGGTCGAATCCCAGCAGGTGCCCGACTTCATGGGTCACGGTGTTGGCGAGATCCATCTGCTCCCCCGAGCAGGTCTGGCTGTCCACGACGAAGTCGAAGAACTCTCCATTCAGCCGGATGTCCGCGCTCGACACCAATCCGCTGTCGGCGTTGAAGGTAACCAGCGTAACCGCAACCGCATCGGCATCGAAATCCCAGGCCCGGTCGACCCCGACTCGGGTCGTGGCATCGGTTCGTTCGGCGGTGGGCTCAAAACGCGGCGCCGTGCCCTGAAAGAAGAACTCGAGGTCGGTACACGAAGGCTGAGCCCAGGCCGCGAATCCGGACTGAAACGCGCTGACTGCCTCGGCGGCGGGAGCGGAGAGCGACTCGACGGTCGAAGGACCCATCCCCCACTCCAATTGACGGCTCGACCAGCGAAGCGATGCCCCCTCGTCCCCGCGGGTTCGTGCACACTGAACGTCCTGGGCATATCCGAAATCCGCAGTCGAGAACGCAAGAGCAAAGACGAGAGGTACCGCGCGCGTCGTGCAGCTCACTGGGTTCGAGGACTCTCTGGTCCGGAACCGGAGGCGGCCGCGGCGCGCACCTTGGCACGGAGTTCCGCCAGTTCGACCGCCTGAGGCCCCGAACCGGAGGAGGCGAACGCGATCCCTTCGGTCATTGGCCGAACCATGACCGTCGCTCCGGTACGGTCCACCTTCCATGCCCCTTGACCGAGTCCGACCAACCGCATCGCATCCCTGGACCCGCCGGAACCGGTTCTGAGAAAGAGCAAGACCTCTTGCCCGACCTCGAAATGGGGGACGCCGCTGACCCGCATGCCAACCGGGCCGATGACACCTCCCAGGGTTCTTACCAACACCGCGTCCTCTTGCGCCGACCCTTCGTCGAGAGACACGTGTTCGTCGACCTCGATCTCGGTGAACGTGAGGATGCGCCGATGGTCGTCGTCCCACGCACAGTACGAGCCCGAGACACGCCCCTGGACCACGTGCTGCGCCGACTCGGTGAGGCTTTCAATGGTGTGGGGCACCATCAACGAAGCTCCGAGCGGTGACGGCGACATCAACGCCGCGACCAGTGTCGTCAAAGCCGCTCTGTTGGCCCGCATGCGCCTGAAAATATGCATAGAAACGCAGGTGGCTCAAACATCTAGCTCGCACCACGCCCATCGGTGCGGGCTTAAGGCTGCTTTGACTCAGATTCGAGCGCTGGCTACCCCTCTCTTTCATGACATTTCTCAAGCCCCGGTACTGGGCGACATGCGCCTTTGTGTGGGCTCTGGTCTCCGCATCTGGGTCGGCCACCGCCGCACGCCGCTACGGCGCGGTGCTGCCCGATGAAGCCAGGCAAGTCGGCACGGATCGGTTCGTGAGCCAGCAAGACTACCAGCGCACCCTCCGATGGTTTCGGCGCGTCTACGGTCAGTCCGACGGCGTCTTCTTTCGGCCGCTCCATGGTTCGCCTGAAGTCCGCGGCGTGTTCATTCAAAACATCCGTCCAGGCCGAGGGTGGGATGGCATCAATCTGTATGAAGCCCGGTCGCGGGTTCAGTTCGTCGTCCTTCCCGCCACACGCAAGCCATAAAAACGTTGTGCTTGACCTGGAACGGCGTATACGCTTCAACGCTGCGCTCGAGCTCGTTGACAATTGGAAGCTTGCCCCTGGGGTATCGTCTAATTGGTAGGACAGCGGATTCTGGTTCCGTCAGTCGGGGTTCGAGTCCCTGTACCCCAATTGGTGCCCAATTGGTGCCCTCCACGGCCCTATCGTCTAGCGGTTAGGACGGCGGCCTCTCACGCCGCAGACCGGAGTTCGAGTCTCCGTAGGGTCAAAGTCAGCTTCCCGTTGCGCCCAAGTCTTGTTTTCCGGGAGAAATGCGACGAACCGTCCCAAGGACCTCACGCGTTTCGGGTACTGAACACACGTCGTCTCCGGCGAACCGGCTCGACATTTCGATCGCTTTGGACGGCGGTCGCGCTCCGCAACCCGGGTCAGCCGACGTCCCGCATCATGCGGTCTTCTGATCGTCCTCGTAAATCAGGATGGGGGGCTCGCCTTTTTCGATCACCTCTCGCGTAATTCTGCACTCCTTCACGCCGGGCAGAAACGGGACCTCGTACATGATGTCCAGCATCTGATTCTCGAGAATCGACCGCATGCCTCGAGCTCCCGATTCGCGTCGGATGGCCTCCTGGGCGATGGCTTCCAGCGCCGAGCGCGTGAAAGACAGCTTGACGCCCTCCAGCGCGAAAAGCTTCTTGTATTGCTTGACGAGGGCATTCTTCGGTTCGGTGAGGATGGTGACCAGGTCATCCACCGTGAGGTCGTTCAGCGTGGCGATGATGGGCAATCGACCCACGAACTCCGGAATCAGTCCAAATTTGGTGAGGTCTTCGCTTTCCACTCGACTGAGGACCTGCCCCACTCGTTCCTTTTTCTTGGCCTGGATCGAGGCGTCGAAGCCGATCCCCGAGCGTCCGATCCGACGCCCGATCACTTGATCGAGACCGACAAATGCACCACCGGCCATGAACAGGATGTTGGAGGTGTCCACCTGAACGTATTCTTGATGGGCATACTTCTTGGTCCCGCGAGGCGCCACACTGCATTTGGTGCCTTCGAGGAGCTTCAAGAGGCCTTGCTGCACGCCTTCCCCCGAAACGTCGCGAGTCGCCGATGGATTGTCGCCTTTTCGAGCAACCTTATCCACTTCATCGATGTAGACGATCCCTTTTTGGGCCCGCTCGATGTCGTTATCGGCCGCCGCGAGAAGGTTTTGAATGATCGACTCGACGTCTTCCCCGACGTACCCCGCCTCGGTGAGGGTGGTGGCATCTGCCACCGTGAACGGCACCTTGAGAAAACGGGCCAACGACTGGGCCAGCAGGGTCTTGCCGGTTCCGGTCGGCCCTATCAATAGAATGTTGGACTTTTGAATCTCGATGGCATCCGAGTGCTCCCGAAGGCTGATTCGCTTATAGTGATTGTATACCGCTACGGACAGAACCTTCTTGGCGTACTCTTGACCAATCACATACTCGTCGAGAAACGTCTTGATCTCGGTAGGAGGAGGAATGCGCTCTTTGGGGCCGAGCGCACTATCTTTCATTCGCTCTTCGGCGATGATATCATTACAGAGCCGGATGCACTCGTCACAGATATAGACCGTGGGCCCCGCTATGAGTTTTTTGACTTCCCGCTGACTCTTTCCACAAAACGAGCAGGAAAGATTGATGTTGCGGCTATCGCGGCTCCTGGGCACCGAAGGAAGATAGCGGCGTACCTGCCCTGCGACAACGAGTACCGCAGCCGAGGCGTTCGGGAACGGCCCATATCGGGAACATCCCTGGGCCTAGGCCGACTCGAACCCAATCTTGGAATGCGTCCCGTCACAGAATGGCTTGTTCGTCGACGCGCCGCAGCGACAGAGCGCCGCCTTCTTGCCGGCCTCCACCTCGTGCTTGGCCCCGTCGGGTCCAACCACGGTGAGCGGCCCATCCACCAAATAGGGTCCATTGGCGGTGAAACGGATCTCGGTCATGGCCCCGCTTCTGCCTAGGAAGCCGGAGGAGACCAATACGTATTTACCCTAGAAATCCTCACCCCGCGGGAAGACAATTTGGCTTGCGCAACCCGCGCCTAGGTCCGGCGGCTCCTGGCTTGTCGTTCCTTCATGATCCGCTCCATCTCGGCGGCGGTCTCCTCAACCGCCCGGCTCGATGTGTCCACCACTGGCCAGGTCGGATTGCGGGCGTAGAACTCCCGACACCAGCGAAGCTCGCGTGCGATGTGCTCCCGCGCCGCGTACTCCGCGTCCGGGGGCAGGCCGAGGGCCTTCAATCGCTGATGCCGGACCCGGACCAGCGAGTTCAGGTCGATGATCAGGGCGTAGACCTTCTCCTGGTCGATGTCGAAGAGCTCCTTGGGGGGCGCGATTTCGGGCACCAGCGGCACGTTGGCCACCCGATAACCCTTGTGGGCCAGGTACATGGAGAGCGGCGTCTTGGAAGTCCGGGAGAGCCCGACGAGCACCATGTCGGCCCGCGAGAGATTCTGAAGCGACTGACCATCGTCACTCTTGACCGCAAACTCCACCGCTTCGATCCGTTTGAAATACTCGGCATCCATTTGATGCTTGGTGCCGGGGCTGAGAAGCGGCTGAGCTCCCAGGAACAGGCCCAGCTTGACCACCAGGCCGCCGATGAGATCGGCGGCTTCGAGCCCTTGGCCCTCGGCCAGGCCTTGCAGATGTGAACGGTGCTCCGGGTCGATGATGGTGTACAAGACGAATGCGTTTTCGCGGGCCGCCTCCGTCATGATCTCCGTGATCTCGACGCGAGACCGCACACGGGTGAAGATCTCGGTGCTCACCTCAACGCCGCGGAACTGAGTCAAGGCGGCTTTCACCACCTTTTCCCCGGTTTCTCCGGTGCCGTCGGCCAGGATATAGATGCGGCGGGTCATGGTCCGGGTGTTGGCCGTCCGGACCATGGAGTCAAATCGCGCCCAGCCTTCAGTCGGGACCGAACGGCGTCGGAACGCGGTCCGGAACCCCTAAGCGTTTTCACGCAAGGTGGCGGCCACGGCGGGGTCTCGACCGGGCACCGCGGGGGTGGAGGCCGCTCGGCGTGCCGCCCACCGATAGAGGCCGACACCGGCCAGAAAGACCGGGATGGACAGGGCCTGGGACGTCGACAACGGCCCGAAGCTCCCCCGCCCCGGATCTCCCCGAAAGGCCTCGGTGGCAAACCGGGCCAAGCCATAGATCATCAGGAGCAGGGCGAGGTTTTGGCCGTCGAATCGTCGGCGCCCAAACCAAGCCCACAACAGACCCCCTCCGATCAGGCCGACCGCGGCGTCGTAGAGCTGCGTCGGATGGACCGACTGCCCATGGGTGGCGGGGAAGATCACGCCCCACGGCATATCCGTGGGTATTCCGTAGCAGCAGCCCGAACAGAAGCAGCCGAGCCGGCCCAGAAAGGCGCCCAGGAGCACCGCGGGCGCAAACGCGTCCGCATACAGCAGTCCATTCAGGTGAGGTCGCCGCCGAAAGTAGACCGCGGCCGTGCCGAGGGCCCCCAGCATGCCGCCGTACCAGACATAGCCCCCCTCCCCCAGGCGGAAGGGGTGCCACGGGTCGTGACGAAGAAGCTCCCAGACCGACGTCACTACCGTTCCATCCGGGAGGACATGACCCGGTGCTTCGAACAGAACGTGACCCAGTTTGGCGCCGATCAAGCTAGCGATGAGCATCACGATGAACAGGTCGATGACCTGACGCCGTTCGAGATTGGGCGCATGCGGCCGCGGCTCGGCCGTCAGCGACAGAACGACTCCAAGGGCCGCAAGATAACCTGCCGTCATCAAAATGGCATATGTGGGGAGCGCCAGCCCGAACAAGGTCAAGGTCGGGAGCATGGCATGAGAACATCACGACCCTGCACTGCTGCCAAGTGACTGAGGGCTCGTACCTAGGGCACCTGGGACCGAAGGCGATGCAACGTTTGGAGGAACGCTTCAACCTCGGTGGGACCGTCCACCCAAAAGCGTGCGGCGGTGTCGGCTCGAAGCGCAGGGTCGTCCATCACCCGAATCGTCAGAGCAGACGGTGGCAGAACCCGAAACACGTCCTCATCGGTGGTATCGTCGCCTATGTAGATGGGAAGGGCATCAGGCATGAGTCTTTGGAGCAGGTTCGCAAAGGCTCGTCCCTTATCGAACCCCTCCGGCCTCGCCTCGATCACGCGCTTGCCCACCATCACGTGAAAGCCAGGAGGGGTCGCGCGGTGAAAGGCGGCCTGCACCTCCGATTCGGCGGCAGGAACCAATCGACGAGTGTGGAGGGTCAGCGCGATCTGCTTGTCTTCGAGCCGAGCCTCCGGATGCACACGGCGGAGGGCAGCGATCTCGCTGCGCAATGGATTCAACGCTCGGGAAGTCGCTTCGACGTCCAGCTCTGGGGGGGGTCTGGGGACCCCTCCCGGAGCGGCCTGCTGCATCCCGTGACGTCCGATCACCCACAGGCTTCGCGCCACCGGAAAGACGCGGGCCAGGTCCGCGATGGAGCGTCCGGTGACCACCGCCACCAGATTGCGTGGGTCCGACTGCAAGTCCCCCACGGTCCGACGAATCGACTCCGTGGCCACCGCCTTCTCTGGCGTGTCCACGATCGGGGCCAACGTGCCGTCGTAGTCCAGCCCTATGGCCAGGCGCGGCACCGAAGGCAGCGAGGCCCAGAGTTGATCTTCCTCGACCGATAGATGGACAGCCGCCATCGTCAGCCTCGGGCCGCCGCATCGGCCACGGGCGCGGGCGGGCCGAGTTCGGCCGCATCGGAAATGATGGATTCGACCCAGGCGTGGATATCGTATCGTTCGACCCGGTCTCGCATGGTCTTCATGCGACGTTGTCGTTCTTCGGGGGCCATGGTGAGGGCCCATTCGAGGGCGACGGCCATATCCTGAATGGAATAGGGGTTCACCAAGAGTGCACCATCGAGTTCCGCAGCCGCGCCCGCGAACTCGGAGAGCACCAACACGCCATCATCGTCTACGTGGCAGGCGACGTACTCCTTCGCCACCAGATTCATACCGTCTCGGAGCGGAGTAATGAACGCAATATCGGCGGCGCGGTAATAGGCCACCAGCTGCTCTCGCGGCAATCCACGGTAGATGTAGATCACGGGTGCCCAGCCGGCATCGCTGTACTTGCCGTTCACACGACCTACCGTTTCGTCCACCAGCCGCTTGAGTTCTTCGTACTCCTTCACCTGGGTCCGGCTGGGCACCGCGATCTGAATGAAGGTCACCTTGCCCCGGAAGTGGGGGTAAAACTCGAACAGCCGCTCGATGGCGTAAAGCCTCTCCAAGATGCCCTTCGAATAGTCCAGCCGGTCCACCCCGAGAATGATCTTTTCGGCACCGACGTTCTCGCGGAGCTTCGGGATCCGCTCTTCGCATCGCGGTCCCTCCGCCAGTCCGACAAACTCCGAATACTCGATGCCGATGGGGTAGGCACGGACCTCGATGCTGCGGTTTTGCCAGCGAACCCGTCCGGAGCCGAGGTCCACGTCGGCCCCGAGCACGCCGAAGCACGCATCGAGAAAGTTTCGGACGTAGGTCTCGGTGTGAAAGCCGATCAGGTCCGAACCCAACATTCCCAGAAGGATCTCCCGTCGCCAGGGTAGAATTCGGAATACCTGCTCGGCCGGAAACGGGATGTGGAGGAAGAATGCTATGGGGTTGCGCCTTCGGCTGCGTTCGCGGACCAACCGCGGAAGCAAACAGAAGTGATAGTCATGGATCCATATGACGTCCTGGTCGGATTCTTCCTCCAGGACCGCCTCCGCGAAACGCTGGTTGACGTCCAGATAGGACGCCCAGTTGGGCTCGGCAAAGTGGCATCGGTCCACGAAGTAGTGGCAAAGGGGCCACAGGGCACGATTCGAGAAGCCTCGATAATAGCTCTCCACCTCGTCCTCGCTCAGCGGGACCTGCCGCAGGATGAATCGCGGCGCCTCGGACGGCACCTCTTGCCTCCGAGCATCCCCTTCGGGTTCCCATGCGATCCAGACGCCGCCGCAGCTTCGCATCACCGGCGTGAGGGCGGTGACAAGACCGCCGGCCCGGATCTGGTACTGAAGCGAACCCCCCGGTCCCTGACTGATGACGTACGGCTCCCGATTGCTGACCGTCACCAGGCGGCGCGATGCCAACAAACTCTTGGTTTTTCGCTCCATGCGCCGACGTTATCAGGATTCGTTCGCGTCCAGGACATCCAAGGCGTGGGCCATGGCCCCCACGTCTCCGCCCACCGCTAGTCGGGTCAACCCGGCCTGGGCCAGCTGTCGAAGCGCGTCGCGAAACCCTGCGGGTGTGGACGCCGGTTCTGGCAGCCAAAACACCCGATCCGCGGCGGCGGCCCCGATCGCTCGGCGCTCGGTTTCGAAGGCCCACACTTCCCGAAAGTATGGGCCGGCCGAAACATGAACTTCGTCCCGATCGATCTGTCGCGTCCACACGCCATCGAACCGATCAAGGTGTGCATCCGGTTCGCCCACCTGAGTGATATGCGGCCGCCCGAGGCGGATGCGGGAAAAGAATCCAGCGTTGACGGCGCGGCCTCGCTCCTCCAACAGGCCGAGCGACACGTCGATGCCCGCATTCCGAAGGCGCGTCACGCCGGAGCCGTTCACCCGAGGGTCCGGATCGGTCACGCTCACCACCACCCGGGCGACACCGGCTCGAATGAGAGCATCCGTACAGGGTGGGGTCTCACCCCAGTGACAGCAGGGCTCGAGCGAACAGTACACCGCCGACCCACGGGCTCGTTCGCCTGCCTCTTCGAGGGCCACCACTTCAGCGTGGGGACGACCGCGTGGCTGCGTCTGGCCCTGACCGACGACCTCTCCATCTCGTACAACCAGCGCACCGACGGAGGGATTGGGCCAAACCGAACCCAGACCCGCTTCCGCCAAGTCGAGAGCCATGCTCATGAAGCGCCGGTCGGACACCGGCAGAACGCTACTCTGGAAACCTTCGGAGAAGAAGGAGTTGCGTCTGTCGCTTGGAAGCGGCTGATTGCGTGGGTGCGGGTCGCGGTGAAGATTTGCGGTTTCGTTCGGCCCCGTGACGTGGAAACCGCGCTCGAGCTGGACATCGACGCCATCGGGATCATGCTGGACCCCTGCGTGCGACAGGTCTCCCCGACCGCAGCCCGACAGCTGCTGCGGGTGGCGCAGGGGAGCCACGTACTCAAGGTGGCCGTGACGGGGCGGATATCCGCGGACGCCATCGAACCGTTGGTGGAGATGGGCTTTGATATCGTGCAGGCTGTATTGACGGCCGATGAATTCGCTCGGACCGAGCGAGAGGTGTCGGTCCTGCCGGTGGTCTTCGATGGCCCAGAGGCGGAAGCCCGGAGTCGGGCGCTCCTCCGCACGTGGAACGCGACCGAACCTCGCGCCGAGTCTCCGTTGGGCCGGCTGAACTTGGACGGCGCAGCGGGTGGAGGTCGCGGCCTCCGAGTCGACGACGCCTTGGCGCTGCGGCTGGCATCGCAAACCCGACTGATGCTTTCGGGGGGCCTCACGCCGGAGAACGTGGCGCCCATCGTCTCGAAGGTTCGGCCGGTGGCGGTGGACGTCACCTCGGCCACCGAGTCCGACATCGGGGTCAAGGACCCGATGCGAATCCGCCGCTTCGTGGAGGCCGTTCGGCTGGGGGAAGCCTCGAACTCGACGTCCGACGTCTGCGATCACATGGGATGAAGCGGTGACGTCCTGACGCGCCTCATTTAGCCTCACTCCATGCTGCGAATGGTGCTGGCCCTCTCTACCTGCCTCCTGACCATACCCTTGGCTTTCGGCGAGACCGAAGCCTCATCGGAAGCCGACGCGAGGAGTACGGAAATCGCGGTCACCGAAGACGCTGACGGAAGGGTGCAGGTCGAGGTCAGCCTCCCTCTCGGTGCGATCGAAGTCGCCGACCACATTCGGCGAGAGTTGTCGTCCGCCCAGGTGATCGTCGACGGACAAAACATCTGGGTCGAAGGCGTCGATGGCGCCCAGATCCGAGCGGCGCTTCGAAGTCTCGATGTAGAGCCTCAGCTGGACGACGTCGATCGCCTGCTGGCCACCGTTCGCGAGATATCAGCCATCGAAGCGAATCGAGAGGAACAGATCGAGGATATGCCGAGTGTGGACGGCCCTCTTCTCACTGCAACCGTCCGGACCATTCAGCGTCAGCGCTTTCCGCTGGTCTTCATCGGCCTCGACGTGGTCGACGCCCCCGAAGGGGCCCCGGTTCAGGCCCAGGACCGCATCGTCGTCTTGCCGCGGGTACACTCCCAGAACGGGCTGGTGGACCCGGACGACCGGGCATCCAAGCTCAATGTCGGTGCGTGGTACGCGAAGGTCGGAGACACGGTGGAGCTGGTCCTCGAACCGCAACCCGACAACCGGAACATCTATGTCGCAGCCATGCTTCGCCGGGTCAGGTGAATCGTGCGACGTCAGGCTGATGGGGGCGCGCTTCCGGCCCCGCGATGAGAAATCCCTGGACGAAGTCGGCGCCCGCCTCGCGAGCCCCGCGAAGCTCATCCTCGGTCTCCACGCCTTCCGCCACCACTCGGGCGCCCATCTCGTGACACAGACTGACAACTTGCTTCAGGAACCGATGGGCGCGCTGCCCGCGAGCAACCGACCGGACCATCTCCCGGTCGAGCTTCACGATGTCCGGAACCAGATCTGCGATATACATCAGGTTCGAGTAACCAGCTCCCAGATCGTCGACCGCCAGCTGGATGCCCTTGTCTCGGATCTCGGCCAAGACGCCGCGACAGTGATTCTCATGACTGAGGGGCACGGACTCCGTGACCTCGATGAAGACAGAGTGCGGATGCCGAAACACGGGGTCGTCGGGCCGCACGATCCAGCCGTCGTCGAACTCGCGCGGATGAATGTTCATGAATAAGGGGTGGTGTCGGCAGCCTTCGATCGCGAGCTCCCGCACAACGCGCCCCAGTTCACCGCACAATTCCTTGTCGATACTTTGCGCGATCACTTTCGGGGGACTCACGAAACGAGCGTCTGAAGACCGGAGCAAGGCTTCGTACGCGAAGATGCTCCCGGTGCGCACGTCGACGATGGGCTGATACGCCACTTGAAGGTCGTCGAGGCCCAATCCGCGTCGGACCATCGGGGCGAGATCCGCCGTGACGCCTCGCTCAGGGTTGCCCACGGACACAGGATACGAGAGGTCGGACCGATTGGACAGTCCAGCCCCTGCCCCGCCGGTTGTAAACGCGGTAAACCGCCCTCCGTGGCGGAGACCACCCGGCTAAAGACCGTTGGCGCGTACCGGATCGATTCGGTCGTGGGCCGAGGCGGGATGGGCGAAGTGTACAAGGCATACCATGAGCTCCTGGACCGCCCGGTCGCCCTCAAGCGGCTCCCGCCTGGCGAACCCCAGGACCGCGACGAGCAGCGTGAACGTTTCCTTCGGGAAGGTCGTGCGCTCGCGCGCCTGCACCACCAAAACATCGTCGCCGTTTACGATCTTTTCGAGCGCCGCGGAGAGCTCTTCATGGCCATGGAGTTCGTGGATGGCTACGACCTTGCGGCCATCCTCGAGAAAGGCGCCTTGCCCATGGATGTCACCTGCATCGTCGGGATCGAAGTTGCCGCCGCCTTGGAGGCGGCGCACCACGAAGGGATCGTCCACCGCGACGTGAAGGCCGCGAACGTGATGGTGGCCCGGGACGGAGCGGTCCGCCTGATGGACTTCGGTATCGCCAAGCAGGCCGAGGATGATGGGGTCACGCGGACCGGCCTCGTCATGGGAACGCCGCGATTTCTCGCTCCCGAGCTTCTGGTGGGCGGAGAAGCGGACGCCCGCAGCGACGTCTATGCCTTGGGGGCCCTCCTGTACCACTGCCTCGCCGGCGTTCGGATCTATGAGGACATCACGATGGAACGCCTGTTCCATGCCATCCAGGGCGGAAGATACAAGCCCCTCAAGGACGTGGCGCCCCAGGTCCCGCGGGCTCTTCGCAAACTGATCGAACGCTGTCTGCATCGTCGCCCGGAAAGACGGGTGCCCAATCCGTCCGATCTTCGGCAGCAGCTGGAGGCCATGCTGGCCTCGATGGGAGGATGGGCGAACCACCGGGAACGCATGGTGGGATTTCTGACCGCGCGGGGTCGGCTCACGCAGGAGGAGGCCAGCCATTGGCTCGACGCCAGTGGTTTGGTGGTCACGTCCACCTTCACCGCCGTCCGCCCCGGTCTGGTCGGACGCATCGCTCGCTCTGGATGGGTCTGGACCGCTGCTGCGGTCGGCGCCATCGTGTTGGGCACCTATCAGTTCGGTGCGGCCCCGCACCGGCTCACGGAATGGCTGAGCGCAATGTGGATCATGCTGAAACAGGCCTTCCTCCCCGAGCCCTGAGGTCCGCCGCTTCAGGCCGGGCTCGGAAACTCGTCGCCCGGCTCAAGCTGTGCGGGTCCTTCCGGCAGCAGTAGCGGATCTTCATTCTCGCCTTCCACCGTCTCTTGGATGTGTTGATGCACCAGGAAGAACCGGGCACACCATTCTCTTCCGCGGCCGCGTGCGAGGGCGATTTCTTCCAGGCTCGCGAACAGCACCCGGCGAAGCTTGTTCAGAATCGCTTTGGCCATGGCGACCCGATTGACGAACCGCGCTTCATCGACCTCCAGCCGGGTCTGCTCCCGTACATTCCTTTCGAGGTCTATCCGTTTGGCCTCCAGGGCCGGCGCAAATGCCTCCAAGGATGGGTCTTCCTCATCGCGAAGAGCGCGCTCCAGTTCGGCTGAGATCAATTGCTCCGCCGCGTAGCTCAATGAGGTGACGTGGGAAGGAATGTCGGCAAAGTATTTTCGATAGAGGTCCGCGTCCACGTCATTTTCGCACGCCTCGAGCAGCCGACGTCGAAAACTCATCATGGCATCATCCCAAGCGTCGTCCGCCGCTTCCAGAGATGCTTGGACCTGGACCCGAGTCAGGTCGAGTCGGGCCTCTTCCTCCTCCAGCAGCCGAAACTTTTCGGCCGCCTCCTCGAAGTCACGAGCGAGTGGCCGGGTCTCCTCTCCGACTGCAAGCCGGGCTGCAGTGTAGCTCGCCTCCATCCGAAAACGGCGGAGAGGCAAACTGGTCGAGAGCTCCAGCATGGTCCTGGGGTAAGACGACCCTATGATCCGGTCAAGGGCGCCCCTCGACGAGGCAACAAACGGCCATCGGGTCAAAAGACGTCGGATTGGACACACCGAAAACCGAGGTTTGCGGATTGGGTGGTAGGCCGCGCCGCACTGGCTGCGAAGGTGGCGATGCCTCCCGACACGCTGCTGTATGCACCCCCGCGAACCTCTCGGGCCGGAGATGAGGTCCGCGGCCCCCGCGTCGGAGCCCAATGCAAGACCCACTCGGCTACGTTGCCCGCCATGTCCATCAGCCCGAAAGGCGACGCACCGTTCGGTCTCGATCCCACCGGCTGTGTCCCCCCGAGGCCGCCACAACCTTCCTTCAGCGCCGTCAAGCGGTTCTGATTCTCGAAGTATACAGCGCGCGAACACGACGGCGCGTCATCGCCCCATGGATAGGGCGCTCCCCCGGTTCCGCGAGCGGCCTTCTCCCACTCTTCCCGCAGGGGAAGACGCTTACCCATCGACGCGCAATAGGTGACCGCCTGTGCCCATGACACGCAATTGACCGGATGGCTCGTCCGATCCGTTCGGCCGAAGTTGCACAGCGCACCGGTCGCGGGGGGAGTACACATGCGCTGATTCACACAGAGCGCATAGGCCTCCACCGTGACTTCGGTTCGGTCGATGAAGAACGCATCCACTCGTGCAGGTCTCGTCTCGCCCGGAGAGCCCATTTGAAACGAGCCCGCCGGAACCAGCACCATGCCGGAAGGCTCCGGTCCAGCCCAGGCCTGATGACCGGAACCCCACAAACCCCACACCACCACGACCCAGCCCTGGAAGCATCTTCCCTTCCGCCTCTCGAAGTTGCGCATTGCTAAAGGCCCTCTGAGGCCGGTGCCATACTCCAGCGACACCGACAAGCCACTCAGTCCAGAGTCAACTCTCCGACCGAGGACACGACGCGACTCGGTTGATAGGAGTAGCGCTGATACCCATCCTCCGCCGTGACCCCGCTCAGGACCAGGACGGTCTCGAGTCCGGCCTGAATTCCTCCGATGATGTCGGTCTGCATGTTGTCCCCAATCATCACCGTGTCTTCTGAGTGGACCGACAGATAGTTCAGTGCCGTGCGCATCATCAAGGGGTTGGGCTTACCGACGAAGAAAGGAACCACCCCCGACGCCTTTTCGATCAATGCCGCCAGTGCACCACAGGCGGGCTCAATGCCCTGTTCAGCCGGGCCCCGCGTGTCCGGATTGGTAGCGATGAAGTGGGCCCCGCCCGCCACCAAACGCACCGCCTTGGTGATCAGTTCGAAATTGTAACTCTGCGTTTCGCCCAGCACTACGTATCGCGGCTCGTGATCCGTG
Organism: Myxococcota bacterium; assembly: GCA_050331295.1. Taxonomy (GTDB): domain Bacteria; phylum Myxococcota; class Kuafuiibacteriia; order Kuafuiibacteriales; family Kuafuiibacteriaceae; genus Kuafuiihalomonas. Next base: position 129,393 of record JBHJGZ010000007.1, read on the forward strand.
ATCACGAATCCAACCTCGTGAAGCGCTTCGGTCAAGCCGCTCTCTCCGATGACGAACGCGGTCGGATCGGTAGGGCGCTGGCTCCTCAAGAAGCGAGCGGTCGCCATGGCCGATGTGAATATCTGGTCCGCTTCCACCTCCAAGCCCGCGGTCCGAAGTCGATACTGCAGATCCCGAGGCGTATAGATGGGATTGTTCGTGAGGAGCAGGAACTTGCGCCCTTCCTCCCTCAGACGATGGAGGAAGAGGTCGGCGCCCGGAATCAGGGTCCGGCCCCGGACCAGAACGCCGTCCATGTCGATGAGAACATTCTTGGGCACGTTCGAACCGTAACAAACAGGGGAGAAAACGATAGTCACAATACCACGGCTTTCCGACGACTCCCGAACATGTCAGCCTCACACCATGCGTCGAGGTTTGGGCGTTCTGATCACGGCTCTGGTCACCGGGACGACTTCATCCGCCGGTGCGGACGCCCCCGAAACCTACATTCCCGAGCGCGCCGAAGTCGTCGCCGTGTTCGAGCATCCTGCCAAGACCTTGAGCCGAGTCGAATCATTCGCAATCCAAAGCGGTCTGGCACCCGCCGGCGCGGCACCTGGATATCTCCGGGCCGAATTGATTCGCCAACAACCTTGGATGGCCCGCCTCGACTTGGATGCGCCCATTTGGTTTGGAATCTGGTCTGCGGCCGAGCAAGCGGTGGGGGTTCTGGTCGCAGAGCTGAAGGAAGGCCAAACCGTCGAAGGCCTCGAATCCTTGCTCCCCCAAGTCCGTGCCAGTTCCACCGGCCGACGCTTGGTTCTTCGAACCCCGGTGTTGCCCGCGACGTACGCACAGCCCAGTCGTCGGCATTTCACCTTCCGGTCCCGGTCGTCGAAGGCGGTTGCCGACAAGGCTCGTGTCCTGGTCCACGTGAAGATCGCGGCTCTGCGCCGTTGGGCCGACATCGCGGACCAGGCGTCCGGCGACGTCCAACTCGACCCGGACGACTTCGAGGACTTCGAAGCAGTGACCCTGGGCGCCTCCTTGGAGGCCGAGAACCTCTACATTCGCCTTGGAACCGAGGTGAAGCCGTCCACGCTTTCGGCCGAAGCGCTCGCCATGGCGGTCAATCGCTCGGCTCCTCTGATCCGTGGACTGCCGCGTAACGACTACGTCGTGGTGCTGGGAAGCGCACAGAGCGGAGTCTCCAGCGACCGCCTCGGTTCACTTCTGGAGTCCATGGGAGCGAGAGCCGCCGGGGCCCTCGCCTCCGAAGATCATCCTCCGAAGGAATGGGTGAGTCTGGTGATGCGGGGCATGACCGAACTCTGGTCGGGAACGAAGCGCACCAGCGTCGGTCTCGCGATGACCGGAACCTCTCATCGACCCACCTTGCACATGGTGTCGGAAGGCAATGCAGAACGATTGATGTCCCGGGTTCCGCGCTTTCAGGCGCTGGTTCAGGAAGGTCTCGCTGGCGCAGCGGACGCCGAGAAGTCCGGGGAACGACTGCGGCTCCGGTCAGTTCGTCAAACTCGAGCCTCCACGGATTTTCTGGGTTTTGCTTTGGCGTTCGACGCCCCCCCCTCGAGTGACCCCAAGGTGGTCCGTCTTCTTCAGGAGCCTCTGCTGTTTGGTGCGGTCTCCGAGACGAAGACGGTCACCCTGTGGAACGTGAGCGATTCAGAGCTCGACCCGCTGCTCGACGCGGCCCGAAAAGGAAAGGCGTTGACGTTGCCTTCCCTCACCAGAGTCAGTGCGCAGCTCCCCGAGCAACGCACGTCCGAGACCTTCGTGGATACTGGACAGGTCGGGGTCTTTCTCGCGGGTCTGCTCAGCCCGGCCTTGGCCCGAACCCTCGCACCCGGTTTTCGCGACATCCCTCCCATCGGTTTGACGTCCACCAAGCTGGGTCCTCGCGATATGCAGTGGGACATGTCGTTCCCGACCTCCGCCGCACAGATCGCGGCCAGCCTCGGCGCCCTCGCGAGGCCCTAGACTTCCGATGTGTAGCATCTTTGCCATGGCCGAGCTCCGCCGTCCTGCCGCGGCCTTTCGGACGAAGGCGTTGGCGCTTTCCAAGCGAATGCGACACCGCGGCCCGGATTGGTCCGGGGTGTGGATGACGGACCGAGCGCTCCTCGTTCACGAGCGGTTGGCCATCGTGGATGTGGATCACGGGGCGCAACCTTTGGTGGATCCCACCGGCGAACGGGCTCTGTGCGTCAACGGAGAGATCTACAATCACGATGTCCTTCGTGCCGAGCTGAGATCGATTTACCCGTTCCAGACGCGTTCTGACTGCGAAGTGATCCTCGCTCTGTATAACCATCACGGCACCGACTTCCTGAACAAGCTCAACGGCATTTTCGCATTCGTCCTTTATGACGCCGAGCAAGAGCGCTGCCTCGCGGCCCGAGACCCCATCGGCGTGATGCCGCTCTATTGGGGACGAGATGCTGAAGGACAGCTTTACTTTGCGAGCGAGATGAAGGCGCTCGTGGACGACTGTACCGAAATTAACGACTTTCCGCCCGGACACTTCTACGATAGCCGCATTGGCAGCCACACGCGCTACTACGACCCGGCATGGCGCTCGTTCGACCGGGTAGCATCCAGAAGCTATGACGCAAGTCTTCTCGCATCAGCCCTCGACGCCGCGGTTCGACGACAGCTGATGGCGGACGTACCATGGGGTGTCCTTTTGAGCGGAGGACTGGACAGCTCGCTGACGTCTGCCCTCGCTGCACGACATGCTCGTCGACGCATCGAGACCGAAGACCGTGACGAGGCCTGGTGGCCGAAGATGCATAGTTTCGCCATTGGTCTCGAAGGGTCACCCGATTTGGAAGCAGCCGAAGTTGCAGCTCGCGCGGTCGGAACGGTTCATCATGGCTTCCACTTCACCGTGCAGGACGGATTGGATGCCCTGAGGGATGTGATTCATCACCTCGAGACATTCGACGTCACGACCATTCGGGCGGCGACCCCCATGTTCCTGCTGGCCCGCCGGATCAAGGCCATGGGAGTCAAGATGGTCCTTTCGGGCGAGGGGTCGGATGAGGTCTTCGGCGGCTATCTCTATTTTCACAAGGCCCCAGACGCGAAGGCGCTTCATGACGAAACGGTGCGGAAGCTGGACGCCCTTCACAAGTTCGACTGCCTGCGAGCCAACAAGGCCCTTGCGGCTTGGGGGGTCGAGGGACGGGTCCCCTTCCTGGATCGCGACTTCCTGGACGTCGCCATGAGCTTCGACCCTTCCTACAAGCTGTGTCGTCATCCGGACGGTACACCGCGTATCGAGAAATGGGCGCTTCGAAACGCTTTCCCGGAGCTGCTGCCCAGCGATATCCTATGGCGGCAGAAGGAGCAGTTCTCGGACGGCGTCGGCTATGACTGGATTGACTACTTGAAAGCGGAGGCCGATCGGATGGTCTCGGACGCGGACCTCCTCTCGGCGGCCGCCCGCTTTCCCACCAATCCACCCGCCACCAAAGAAGCGTTCTGGTATCGAAGCATCTTCTCGGAGCTCTTTCCGCACCCCGACGCTCCCCGCTGCGTTCCCGAAGGGAAGAGCATCGCGTGTAGTTCACCCATCGCCGTGGAGTGGGAGGCCAGCTTCAAGGATCTCGCCGACCCATCGGGGCGCGCCGTCCGCGGCGTGCATCGCGACGCGTATCGCGACTGAAGCGCGCTTCACCCGTATGCCTGGCGAAGCAGCACGAGCATCGCCACGACCAGGAGTCCCATCAGAACCGCCACCACGATCTTCCATTTGCTCCACGGTCGTTCCCCCGCGACCTCGCCGGTCCGGGCATTGACCACGAACCGGTACACTCGGTCTCGATAGCGAAAGCTGGAAATCCAGACCGGGAGCAGAAGATGTTTGAAGCTCACCTCGCCGTACTGCACGTCGAGGCGGGTGATCTGTTGTTCATCTCCGCCGATATCCCGGCGGACCGCAGTCCGAATCGTGGGCTCCATCCTCTCCTTGGCCAAGTTGAAACCGAATTGCAGATCCACGTCGTAGCGAAGCGCCGTGAACCCGCTCAGGTACCGTTGATCCCAAGGGGTCAATTCAGGAAGGTCCCAAGGCTCCAGCTTTCGAAGAATCCATCGCGGGACCTTGGTGGAGGCGCAGATCAAGGTGTCGTCGAAGTGGACCGTCACCATTCCGCCGGCCGAAGACCACCGGGTCCGTCGAACCCTCCGCCGTCGCCGCTTGCCCTTCGAGTCGGTGAACGTCTCCATGACGTAGTAGTAGTCGCCTCGCCGGCCGGAATAGCGACTGATCGTGTGGGCGTCGTACGTCCAGTAGGGGAGGTAGACACCATCCAGGCCGCGACCTGCCGCTTGTTTCTTGAGATCTCCCGGCGCGAACCAGAGCTTTCGGAGCCAGCTCCGAAAGCTTCGGCCCGCCGCCCCCTGGCTCACCGCGAACGGCAACAGGCTCTCGGGTTGGATCAGGATGTCGTCCCCCTGATGCAGGACCACCGGTGAGTCACAAAAAGGGCATCGGCCGGCCTGGCCCTCCATGACCGACCGCGCACCACACGATGCGCAGTCGACCTCCACGCCGTCACGAGCCAGTTCCCGGGCGTTCATCTCTCGAGCCCGCGCGAGTCCCTCCCGAAAGTCGTGCTCCCGAATGGTGGAAGACTCGTCCGGCCGCACGTCTTGGCGGTGCCCACAGTACCCACATGTGAGGGCGCTCGCGCCCGGAGAGAATTCGAGATAGGCGCCGCACCGAGTGCATGGAAAGCGCTCCCGTTCGACCTCCACCCCTGGATGCTCTCGCGTTCCCGGACGCTCCGCCAGCCCCTCTATCTCCTTCACTCCTCAAAATCCTGTCGATCGCGTCTGGCCGAGCGCGGTCGCTCGGCGCTCTCGACTTCGTTCTATCCAAGATAGCGAAACCGCGCTGAGCCTCGGACGGCGACCCGGGTCCGTCGAGGCGCGCCCGAGGCGGCGGGGACCACCGGACCATCGGGCAGCGCGGACGCATTGAGCCGTTGGAGATGGTCCACGAGCGGTTACCTCTGATAGTCGGTTAGGGGTGAAAGTCACGGTGGTCGGGTCAGCGGACGCCTTCAACGGAGCTGGCCGCGGACACTCCTGCTATCTGCTGGAAGGCGGTCGGGGCCCCGTGATGGTGGATTTCGGAGCCACGGCGCTGGCTGGATTGCGACGGCTCGAACGCCAACCGGGAGAGCTCGACGGCATCCTGTTCACCCATCTCCACGGTGACCATATTGGGGGGGTTCCTTATTTCACCATCGACGCGATGTTTCACACCGGTCGGACCCGGCCCCTTTCCATCTTGGGCCCCGTGGGAACCCGTGACCGGCTGGAAGCCCTTCTGCGAACGACCTACGGACCGGTGGCCGACTACGAGCGCTCCTACGCCCTCGACATTCGAGAACTGCGTCCCCGCGAGCGCACCGAGTTTCTCGGTCTCGAGATCACCGGCTATCCGGCCGACCATATGGACCCACCCGACTTGCCATTGTGTCTTCGCCTATCCCGTGAAAACCGCACGGTGGCTTTCTCTGGGGACACCGCCATGACCGATGGCTTGCTGGAGGCGATCGACGGCGTCGATCTAGCCTTCGTGGAGTGCACGGGTCTCGCGCATCCCATCGGCCGGCACTGCGCCTGGACCGACTGGGTCGAGGTCGGTCCGGGCCTCACCGCCCAGCAGGTGGTGTTCACGCACCTGGGCCAGGACGTCCGCGCTGCCGCCGAACGCGGTCACCTTCGGCTCAACGGCGGCCCGCCCTTCAGCTTCGCCGATGACGGGCAGGTCCACCTGGTGGCTGGGTGACGGCCTGGATCTTGGCCGGCTGGCTGCTGGCATCGGGACCGGAACCGGGCCTCGACCATCGGCTCGCGGCTCTCCCCGGTTTGGTGGACGCCTCGGGTTACGTTCCCGATCTTCGGGTTCAGTTGATGTACGGAACGAGCCAAAACTTCATCGGTCGAGCCGTCTACCAGGGTCTCACGCGATGCTTCCTGGTCCGCGACGCCGCCCAGATGCTCGGTCGAGCCAGGTCCTGGCTGAAGATGCGGCAACCGGGCTGGACGTTCGTCGCCTATGACTGCGTTCGACCGCGAAGCGTACAACGAGCGATGTGGGCGACGGTCCGGGGCACGCCCGCCCAATCATACGTGGCCTCGCCAGCCGGCACCGCTTCACTTCACAACTACGGTTGCGCCATCGATGTGGGCCTCGTGAACGAACGAGGGGCTCCGGCTGACATGGGGACCTCGTTCGACCATTTTGGACGCAAAGCCGAGCCTCGCCATGAAGCCCAGCTCCGTCGCAATGGCTTGCTCAGCCCGGAGGCTCTCGCCAACCGCCTGCTGCTTCGTGAAGTGATGACCCGGGCCGGGTTCATTCCCATTTCCAATGAATGGTGGCACTTCAACTGCGCGACGCCAGACGAGGTTCGGGCGCGATATCCCATCGTGGAGTGACGCTTCAACCCCAACCGTCCGGCAGCTCGTCCACGTCGACCCGAACGATTCCGCAGTTCTCACACCGAAAGAAGCGGTGCCGGATCGGTCCCGCGATATCGGGAAGTCCGGTGAAGTCCATGGCTGCACCGCAGGTCGGGCATCGGGGGAGCTCTGGGCCCTCCGGTCGGTCGGGCCGAGGTCGGTCTACCCGCATGCCGACAGGTTGGCTCGATTCGCTTGAATCGGCGACGAAAACATCCCAAACCGAGGCGGTGGATATCGCAGTGTCCTTGGTGATCTTGGCCGTTCTGGCGGCTGTCCTGATGAGGTTCTGAAGACGGATTGCACGAGCTCAGCGGGGGTCGTCGAGCTCCTGATAATGGCGGAAAATGCCCATTTCATTGAAAGCCATGCGCCGCTCCGAGCTCAGATATGCCTCGATGCGCGGTCGAGCCCGGACGTTGTCCCGGAGCGCGCAAAGACGCGGCATCGCGGAGGCGATGCGGGCCAGGGCGTTCGGCAGAGCATAGGCGACGCCCTCCAGGAGCTGAAAGAGCGCGAGGTCCACATACGTGAGGGCGTCGCCTGCCAGATAGTCTCCATCATTCGCCGTCAACACTCGCTCGAAGAACCCGAGGCGACGGGCCAAACGTTCTTCCCGATAGATCCGTGACGCTTGAATCGCGGTCTCCTTCTGGGCTTCGTAGGTCAGTTCCGGCGCGACGGGGTGATGGAGGTGATGGAATTCGTCCACCACGTCCATCACGGTCAACATCAGCTCCAAGGCTCGCAATCGCGGCCTTTCGTCTTGTGGGGCCAGCCCCAGTCGACGTCCGAGGTGGGCGCAGATGGCCGCGGTTTGAGACAAGACGAAGTCGCCGCGGACCAGCACCGGTGGCGCGAACACGACACCTTCTTCTCCGCTCATGTACCGCTGGACGAGGGCGAGTCCGCTCCCGTCGGGACCGGCTCGACGCGCCACGTCATCATAGGCGACGGCGCATTCTTCCAGCACCAAGCGTACGAATTCGCCGCGGCCCGGCAAGAACGGCCAGTAGATGAGCTGATAATCCACCACGGCATCCTACCCTAGCAGGATGCATCGGCCTCGACACCGGGCGGACGCCATGTTCTTTGCAAAACATGAAGCGAGCTCGTCTTGTTCTCGCGATCGGGTCCGTGTCCCTGATCGTGGGTCTTGGAGTGCCTGCGCTTGCGGCCGAAAAGGCAGGCGTGACCATGCCCGACACACGCACCTTGGGCGAAACCGAGCTGGTCCTCAACGGCTTGGGTCTCCGTGAAGCCACACTATTCAAGGTCGATGTCTACGTTGCAGGCCTCTACATGCCGAAGCAAAGCTCGGATCCCGAGTACGTTCTGAGAGGCGATGTCCCCAAGTTCTTGGAGCTCCACTTCGTCCGAAGTGTATCGAAAGGAAAGCAGGTCGATGCGTTCGAAGAAGGTTTCAAGAAGAGCGCAGACGACTACAAAGCCATCGAGCAACGGGTCTCACGGGTGTTGAGCTTCATGGCCGACGTGGACAAGGGTGAAAAGATGGCGTTCGTGTACGAGCCGGGAAAAGGAACCACCTTCTTCGTCAAGGGAGAGGACAAAGGGACCATCGCCGGCGAGGATCTCCAGCGGGCGCTCTACGCCATCTATGTGGGCCCCGAGCCACCCAACCAGGGGCTGAAGGAAGGCTTGCTCGGCTTGAAGAAATGACGCGATCGAGCCCACCCGAGATGCGATGACGACGCTCTCGGTCAACGTCAATAAGGTCGCTTGGCTCCGGAACTCGCGCCCCGGCGACAACCCTTCGGTCGTGGAGTTTGCGGAGTTGGCCCTGAGCGCCGGCGCCCACGGAATCACGATTCATCCCCGCCCCGACGAACGGCACATCCGGGCTACCGACGTCGACGCGTTGGCAGAACTGCTGGCGTCATCGGCTTGGGCGGACCGCGAATTCAACCTGGAGGGGAATCCGTTCGAAGGTCGGTACATGGAGCACTGTCGACGCGTGCGTCCCCATCAGTGCACTCTGGTCCCCGACACCGCGCAGCAGTTGACTTCGGACCATGGCTGGGACCTGGACCAAAACTATGGGGCCCTCCAGAGCGTCGTCTCGGAGCTTTCAGACCTGGGGTGTCGAGTCAGCTTGTTCGTCGACCCCGAGCCGGAACGTCTGGAGCGAGTCACCGAAACCGGCGCCCATCGCGTGGAACTGTATACGGAGTCCTATGCCCGAGCCTTCGCCTCTGGGTCGTTTGAAAAGAGCCTTGCCGACTTTCGCAGCACCGCAAAGAGGGCTCAGGCCTTGGGATTGGGCGTGAACGCCGGACATGACCTGGACCTCTTCAACCTGCCAACGTTCCTGCAGATACCTGGAATTCTGGAGGTCTCCATCGGCCATGCTTTGACCGCCGATGCACTCCGCGTGGGCTATCCAGCGGCGGTCATTGCCTACCTTCGTGCGATCCAGGAAGCGGCGCTCAAATGACCCCGTCACCGGTCATGGCTGGCCGGGACCAAGGATGGACTCTCGGGCGGCATGAAGACCCGACGCTCGTTCGGTACATTCAGAGGCGCCTCGCGACGCCACGCGCCCGGCGCGAGCTCTAAGGCGATCCGGGTGCCGGAAACGGTGGAGGAGCGAACGTCCAACCGGGCCGAAAGATGGCTTGCCAAACGACGGATGAGCTCCAATCCCCGCTTCGAAGCGCCGCTCGGGATCCCGGCGCCGTCATCTACCACCTCGACCCTCAAGGCCTCCTCGGACACACCGACCACGACGCGAACCGTGCCCCTTCTGCCATCCGGGAACGCATGCTTGTACGCGTTGGTCACCGCCTCGACCACGACCAGCGTCAGGTTGAGGGCGACCGAAGGTTCGACCCACACCGGCTCGCCCGCTATCGACCATTGAATGCGTTGGTCGCTCTGAATCTCGGTCACCAGGGTCAGCGCGCCTTCCAACACCTCGTCCAGAAGTACCTCCTCCTTCAGGCTTCTTGCCTCGGACATCAATCGATTCAGTGAATGGATCGCATCGATGCTCCGGGCGATGCATTCGAGCCCCCGCGCTCGGTCCGCAGGCTCGGTCCGGGCCAGCCGAGCTTCGTTTCTCGCCAAGGCCTGAAGGACCGCGAGGTGGTTTCCGAACCGATGGTTCAGCTCTGCAATCAGCGTGCTGGCGTGAGCCAAGCCCGCATCCGATCGATCGGCTCTTGCCCGACTCCTACGCCATGAGCGAAACAGCGCGACCGACAAGCCGAGCAGCAGAGCAGTGCTCACGAATCCGGCCACCGCGAAAGCCTGTCGTCGCTGCGAGACCGCTTTCTGCAATGAATTCTCGAGGGAGGCCCGACGCACGCGTTCCTGGCCCTGTACCGTCTCGAGCTGATTTTCGAACGCGATCTTGCGAAGCGAAGTGCTCGGTCGCGAAGCCAAGAGATCTCGCAGGGCCTTCAAGTTCCCGACGAGCGCCTCAACCCGTCCTTCGGTTTCATCCGCCCACACCAAGAGCTCGAGCGAACGCCGCTGGTTGAGCACACAGCTGACCTCTCGGGCCCACCGAAGCGCCTCGTTGGCGTGGTGACGAACGCAGCCAACGTCCCCGATGATGCGGCAGGCCTCCCCAGCCAGCGTTTCGACGTTCAAACGATAGTCGTTGAAGCCGGCTTCAGAAAGCTTCCGGCTCGCCGCTCCCAAGCGCGCTATGGCGGGCCCTCGATCCCGACCCTGATGAAGATCCATCGTGGCGAGAAGCGCTTCGACGGCGGTGAGGGCTGCTTCGTGTTCCACCGCCTCGAACTGCTTTTTCGCTTCGTTGGCCAAGCGCCGCGCCTCGTCGATACGACCCAACATCATCAGGACCTCGGCCGAGTTCGCCAACGCCATTCCTCGGGGGCGCGCCGACGTCGCGTGTTCCGAGGATGGGAGAAACCGAAGGGCTGCTTCAAAAAACTCCAGTGAAGCTTCGAGGTCCTGCGGCGTCGTCGAGTTGTACATGAAGACGGTCCCCAAGCTCAGTTGCACCCGCCCACGTGCCTCGATTCTTTCCGCGCCTTGGAACACCAGGTCACTCTTCGCCAGGAGCGAAAACGCCTCTTCGTCCAAACCGAGATGAGATGCGCTGAAGCTCGAACTGACCCGCACCTCCGCCGCCTCCACGGGCTCGCCCATCGCCTCAAAGATTGCGGCGGCTTCGTCGTAGCGGACGAGCGCTTCCGCATGGTATCCCTGACGGGAAAGCGCGATGGCCAACGCGTTCACGAAGCGGGCCTTCCACCGAGGCTGTCGCCAATTGGGCCCGAGAGCCCGTTCAGCCGCGGCTCGAGCCGAGGTCGCATCCTCGTCGGTCAACGCCGCGATCTCGGCGAGCAGCCGCTCACCCCGACGGTTTTCTTCCAGCTCTTCGGCAGTTGGCTCGGACGGTACGTCCACTTCGACCGAACTGCAGTGCAGCGCGACCATGGCCATCAGGCCCATCAGCAGGGTCAGTCGACCACGCACTGGCGCAATGTGGTCCTGGAGGGGCCCCGAGTCCAGGTCCAACCGAGCCGCCGGCAGGGGACGCCGGCCCCCGTTTTGGGCGATTTACCGCAATCGCAGTTCCGTCACGAAGTCCCGAGTGGCCTGCGTCTGGTCATCCCGGTCCAGCAACCCATCCAGTGCGGACACCGGCAAACCTGGAAGGACCCGGCTGGTGCTGGATCGCTCGAATCCGCCGGCCGCCAACCGATACACCTGAATCCGTTCGCCGACCCGTAGCCAGACTTCCGGGACCCCCAAGGACGCGTACTGACCGAGACGCCGTTCCACCTGCTCGGGGGCGGCATGCTCGAAGACCAGGTCAGGTGTGCTTTGCGTTTCCGGGCCCAGCTTGAATGCTTCCTCCGGCTCGACCCCGAGTTCAAGCGTCTCGGACGCGAGGGTCCAACCACCGAGGGCCCTGAGGTCGATGTCCGCCTCGACTGCATACGCCGACAGGAGGCGATTCAGCATCCGAGCCGCGCGTACATCGCTCGGAGCGGTCGCCACCATCTCGATGCTGCCTCGAGCATAGCCGAGCCGGGGAGAGGGCGAAGAGCCTCGAATGGTGCGAACGGTTTGAAAGTCGGTCCAAGTCGCATCACTCAGCCTGACCGCGGCCCGCGTCGAGGAAGCCTCACTCTGCGTCTCCGGCGGAACGACTTCATTGGCCGGTTGATCCGAAGCTTCCGACGAAGGCGCCGCAGGCCGCGCGGGCCCAGCCTCGACAACGCTCGTGGAGACATCCTCTTCACGGCGTTCCAACTCCTGGCGCTGAAGCTCGAGCTTTCGGTCCGCCTCTTCCAAATAGACGGAAAGGCGATCTACCTGTTGATGGGAATAAGCCAATTGCTTCTTGAGCTGTGCGATCTGGTTTGTCCACCTTGTGTCTTCGACGGGAAGTGAAGGCCGCCACCAGGCGATCACCAACAGCACGCAGGCGGCGGCCAAAAGGAGCGGTGACAACCAGCTGGAACGGGCCACCTCGGGTGGGCGGTACCGGGAAAGTGCATCGAAGATCTCGTCCATGAGATCTGCCGGCAGCTGCGGCATCGATAGGCGGACGCTCCACGCATCGGGCTGGTCGCGGTGAGCGGTGACCTCTAGCATTTCGCAGACGAGGGATTCGACCTTCTCGTGCAATTCGGTGGCGAGGAAGGCCATCAACACCTTCGCCCCTCGAGCCAATCCCCGCGACAACGGTCGACCCGCAGGTCCCATCACATTCAGCCTTAACTCTTCTGAAGATATCTCGGTCAAGATACCGAGCATCCGCTCCGTAATTCGGTGACGACCGGTCTCGTCGAGAAGGCGCAAGCTCACCGGGATGAGCGTCGTCGTGCGGCGGTAGCGTCTCGACCGACGTGCGGAGCGGTCGGCGTTCCAGTCTAGAGACGCGGTCGCCACCCTGGCACCCTAGCAGGTCGATGCGTGCTTGGCGAAGCACGGGCTTTCGGTGTGCGTCGCGAAGGGGTACGTTGGTGTGGGGACACAGAGACCATCCATGAGCCTCCCAGAACGCCCTTTGCCCACTCCGGGCTCCCGAGTGCGGGTGCGCGTCGCGGGGCGGCCCGAAGTCTCGGAGGGCACCGTCGAGAACGTGAGCGAGGACGGCGTGGTCCTCCGGCTCTTGCGCCCGCCGGACCTCGGCGTGATGACGCTGATCGAGTTCCTTTCATCCGACCAGACCGTTCTGCTTCGCCGAACCGCGTGCATGGTCTTTCGGAGAGGACAATCCGACCATGAGTCTACGACCGTCGCGCTCGAATTCGTCGACCTCGTGGCAACGCCCAGTCGAAAGGAATCGTTGCTGACACGCTTCCTTCAGGTGTTTGGGCGGGGTGCCCGAACCCCAGACCCGGCTCTGGAGCGAGGTCTTCCTCCTCCACCTCGGAGTGGTCCGATTCTGGGCATCGACCTCGGCACCGTGAACAGTTGCGTCGCGTGCGTACTCGACGGCAGCGTTCGTGTCCTGGGCGATGGCGAAGTGCGGACCTTTCCCTCGGTCGTACACTTCGATGTCTCGGGCCGGAGGCGGGTCGGACATGCGGCGCGCGCCAAGATGGTCTTGGAGCCAACCCGAACCGTGTTCGGTTCGAAGCGATTCCTAGGCCGGCCCTTCGCCTCGGAAGAGGTTCGACGCTGGGGTCATTTTTTTCCGTATCAGCTGGTCCAGGGTGCGGGTGGGGCCACCGCGGTGAAGATGGGTCATGATCTTTTCCCGCTCGAAGAAGTGTCCAAAGAGATCTTGAAAGCGCTGAAGCTTCAAGCAGAGTCCGCTTTGGGTGTGTCCGTTCATCGAGCGGTGATTTCTGTCCCCGCAGATTTCGGCGAACCTCAGCGCGAAGCGGTGCATCGGTCGGGCCGGTTGGCCGGGTTGTGGGTGGAGCGACTGATCAACGAACCAACCGCCGCCGCCGTCGCCTACGGACATCGTCGAGAGCTCGACCGACACATCCTCGTCTATGACCTCGGCGGAGGGACGTTCGACGTGTCGATTCTGCGCGTGACGCCCAAAGAGCTGGAGGTCTTGTCCAGCGGCGGCGACCCGTTCTTGGGGGGAGCCGACTTCGACGATCGACTCACCGAATACATCCTGACTCGGTTCGAAGGCGAATCGGGCGTCCATCTCGGGGCCGACGTCACCGCGATCCAGAAGATTCGATTCGCGGCCGAGGCGGCGAAGATCCAGCTCTCCGATCGAGACGAAGCGGAGATCTTCCTACCCAAAGTCACGACGGACCCGCCTCGAAATCTTTCGGTCACCATCGCCCGGGTGCAGTTCGAAGCCATGGTGGGCGACCTCATCGACCGCACGCTGCGCATCGCAGAAACGGTTCTCGAGCAAGCCGACATCAAGGCTGACGACATCGATGAAGTCGTCCTCGTCGGCGGCCAAACCCAAACACCAGCCGTACGACATCGGCTGCAAGAGCGCTTTGGACAGAAGCTCAGCCAGCGCGTCAACCCCGATGAAGCGGTTGCGCTGGGGGCGGCCATCGTTGCAGCAAGCCTCGAGGGAGGGGATTTGGAAGCTGACCCGGTCAAGCTCAAGGATATCCTCACGGCATCCATTCAGTGGAGTACCAACGGTCGCGATAGCCAAGTCATCCTGCCACGAGGCAGCCGACTCCCGGCTACCGCGAGCTTCGATGTCCCGCGAACAACCACCGACATGGCGCCGACTCTGCGACTCTATCGAGGGGAGTCAAAGCACACCGAAGAAAACGCCTTCATCGGGTCATTGGACCTTTCCGAGCTATCCCGAACCACCGGCGCGTTGGCTCACCTGGACGTCAGCGCCGAAGGACTCTTGTCGGTCCGAGTTCGACGCCCCGGCGATCAGGAGTTCGAACAGCTGGTGGTGAATCTGGTCGACCCCGAGCTCTGATGCCCGACTAGGCGCCGGCGGCAAATCTAGCGACCTGGTCCACCACCGAAGGCTTCTTCAACATCGCGAAGTGTCCCACCCCCTGGAGTCGTTCCAGTCGGGACCGAGGAAGCGCTTCGGCCAGGCTCAGGGCATCGACGAAGGGGACATAGGGATCCGCTTCGTCGTGCACGATCAGGGCCGGTCGGTGGATGCTGGAGAGGTCGACCGCCCGTTCAGCCGCGTCGCCGTAGCGCCGCTGGTATCGTCGTATCAACCATCGACGGACCGAAGGACGAAGAGGGGCGGCTTCGATGAAGCGCTCGGCGCTCCGGGGGCCGGCCAGCAGCGCCATGCGCTTTACTGGAAGGCCCCGGGACACCGCGTACAGCGCGCAGCCGGCGCCAAACGAATGGGCGATTATCGCTTCGAAAGGGCCCCATTCGCGACCGATGCCCAGCAAGGCCTCCGTGAAGTCGAAGGGGTCCGTGCGACGGCCTCGCGACATACCGTGCGCCGGACCGTCAAAGGCCAGTCCACATAGACCCATTTCGGCCAATCGATGACCGAACGCACCCATTTGCGTGGACCGGCCCCCGAAACCGTGGACCAGCAGGACCTTGGGCGCCGTGATGGACCCCCAGGCCCATCCTCGGAACCGGTCCATCGCGTCCACGGGCGAAGCCGCCTCCGCAAATCCCTGTTCCCAAGACCGCGCGGGATGACGGCTCGGACGCTCCAAGTATGCCCGAGCCCACCACTCGGCGGAAAGCCGGGGCGCGAGGGCTTGGGCTGCGTCCCACAGTATCTCTGCAGTGCTCATGATTCTTTTCTCCTCTCTTCATAGTAATTAGATCGAACGTTCGTGCTTTTTTGTGTACGCAAATTTTTTGGAATGAGTTGTGTGTCCCTCCGATCAGCGCCGTCGGGCGCTGCGAATGATCCGCTCGAAGCTCCCTCGCACGCGGCGCTCGATGTCAGGGTCGTTGAGCAGATGCTGGTAGTAGTGGTGTCCGAGGATGAGGGAGAACACATCAAAGGCAAAATCGTCGGGATTCAGATCCTCTCGGAAATCCTGAACTTCGATGGCCAGCGTGGCGGAGTGCGCCACCAGCTGCAGAAACTTCCGTTGTTGGTCCACCAGAAAGTCCCGGGCAGGGCCCGTCCGGGCGTCCAGTTCGTGCGCCGCGGCCATGAGGACGCACCCACCCGGAAACATCTGGTCTTCGTTCCAGGCCAGGTTGCGCTCGAAGACGGCTCGAATCCGCGCTTCACCTCGGGGTGCCTTGAACGCCGGTCGGATCACCCGCTCGATGAAGCGACGGGCGACCTCCTCCAAAACCGCGATCTGGAGCTGCTCTTTGGACCCAAAATGGGCGAACAAGCCACTCTTGGACATCTGCAGCTCGGAAGACAGAGAGCCGATGGTCAGGCCCTCGAGTCCTTCGATGCTCGCCCGCCGGATCGCTCGGTCCAAGACCCGCTGGCGGGTATCGTTGCCCTTGGGCCCCACGCTCCGGGATTTTTGAACGAACGTTCGTATCTGTCAAGAGCCCGAGGGCCGAGGCTACTACCCTTCTCCGCCCACGGCGGGCTCCGGAGTCACGAGCGGAAGAATGGGACCGTCCTCCATCGGGTACTCGTCGAACTCGATCTCTGCTCGGTCCACGTCGATGTCCAGATAGGAGTAATTGGCCAAGCCGGTGCCGGCCGGGATCAAGCGGCCCATGATCACGTTTTCCTTGAGGCCTCGTAGATGATCCACTTTCCCGCTGATGGCGGCTTCGGTGAGCACCTTGGTCGTCTCCTGGAAAGAGGAGGCAGAGATGAAGGACTCGGTGGAAAGCGAGGCCTTGGTGATGCCGAGCAGCATCGGCTCGCCCACCGCAGGCTGACCGCCCAGATTCATGACCCGGTCGTTCTCTTCTTCGAAAACGTGGCGCTCGACCTGCTCGTCCACCAGGAACATCGTGTCGCCCACGTCGCGTACGCGGACCCGCCGCAGCATTTGACGGACGATCACTTCGATGTGTTTGTCGTTCAGCTTCACGCCCTGGAGCCGATAGACCTCTTGGATCTCATCGACCAGGTAGCGCGCCAAAGCCTGCTCACCCAACACCTTGAGAATGTCGTGCGGGTTGGCGGCACCGTCCACCAAGGGCTCTCCGGCCTTCACCCGATCCCCCTCATGCACGACGATGTTCTTGCTCTTGGGCACCAGGTACTCGCACACCTCCCCAAACTCGGGTGTGACGAGGATCTTTCGTTTCCCTTTGGTGTCCTTGCCGAAGCCCACCACACCATCGACATCGGATACCACCGCGTGCTCCTTTGGCTTTCGCGCCTCGAACAGCTCTGCCACACGCGGAAGACCTCCGGTGATGTCTTTTGTTTTCGTGGTCTCGCGAGGAACCTTGGCGATGGCATGGCCAGGCCCGATCACGTCGCCCTCGTTGACGGTGATGTTGGCTCGGACCGGCAAGGCATACTGCGCCGGCTGACCCGACTTCGGGAGAATCTTCATGTCCCCGGCGTCGTCGACGATCATCAATCGAGGCCGTGCATCCGGATCCCGAGATTCGATCACCACCTTGCGCGACATTCCGGTCTGCTCGTCCAACTCCTCGGTCACGGTAACGCCTTCGATCAGGTCGCCGAACTTGACCTGGCCACCTACCTCGGAGAGCAAAGGAATGTTGAAGGGCTCCCAGTCCGCGAGGGTAGCGCCCTTTACGCAGGCCGCACCGTTCTTGAACCGGACCACCGCGCCGTAAGGGATCTGATACTGCTCTTTCACGAGGCCGGTGTCGTCACAGATCTGAATCTCACCGTTGCGGTTCATGGCTACGAGGTTCCCGCCCTCACGCTCGACCACGCTCAGGTTGATGTACTTGACGATTCCACCGAATCGAGTCTCCACGTCGGACTTTGCGCCGCGGGCCAAGGCCGCGCCGCCTACGTGAAAGGTTCGCATCGTCAGCTGCGTACCAGGCTCACCGATGGACTGGGCGGCGATCACGCCGATGGCCTCGCCAAGGTTTACCTTGCGGCCTCGCGAGAGATCGCGACCGTAACACTCCATGCACACGCCGCGCTTGGTCTCGCAGGTGAGAGGAGAACGGATCCGCACCCGCTGGATGCCTGCATCTTCGATGGCACGAACTCTAGCTTCATCGATCTCACCACCGGCCTCACACAAGATCTGGCCAGAATGCGGATGAACGACGTCGTCGAGGGCCACGCGTCCGAGGACTCGGTCACCGAGCTGCTCGATGACTTCGCCCGACTCCACCAGCGGCTGCATCTCGATGCCGTTCAGAGTGCCGCAATCATATTCCGTGATGACCGCATCCTGCGCCACGTCCACCAGGCGTCGGGTCAGGTAGCCCGAATTGGCGGTCTTGAGCGCGGTGTCGGCTAGCCCCTTTCGCGCCCCGTGGGTGGAGATGAAGTACTGGAGAACCGTCAGACCTTCCCGAAAGTTGGCGATGATCGGCGTTTCGATGATTTCTCCCGACGGCTTGGCCATCAAACCGCGCATACCCGCCAGCTGCCGGATCTGCTGAGCGGAACCTCGAGCACCGGAATCCGCCATCAAGAAGATGGGATTGAAGGTCGGCATCTTGCGGGTGTGGCCTCCGTTCGGGGACGTCACTTCCTCGGTCGAGATACCTTCCATCAGGGCCTTGGAGACGGTTTCGCCGACGCGAGCCCAGATATCGATGACCTTGTTGTACCTCTCGCCGTCGGTGATGAGACCTTCGACGTACTGCTCTTCGATCTCCGCAACTTCCTCTTGCGCCTTCCCGACGATGGCAGCTTTCTCGTCCGGAATCCGCATATCGTCGATCGATATGGAAATCCCAGCCGCCGTCGCTTGACTGTAACCGATGGTCCGGACGCGGTCGGCGAGCAGAACCGTCTCCTTCTGCCCGCAGGCTCGGTAGCACTGGTCGATGAGTCCTCCCAAGGCCTTCTTGGTCATGACTGCGTTCACCACGTTGAAGTCCACCTGCTTCGGGACCACCTCCATCAAGAGAACGCGCCCAACCGTGGTTTCCTGCAGTTCCTTCAAGTATTCGCCATCCACCGGACGGTCGGTGATGCGGACCTTGATGCGGGCCTGAAGATCGACCGCACCATGGTCATAGGCGGCTCGAACCTCTTCCGGGGCAGCGAACACTTTGCCTTCGCCTCGAGCGAACGCACGCTCGCGCGTCATGTAGTAACAACCGAGGACGATGTCCTGCGTCGGCACGATGATGGGCTTCCCGTTGGCCGGACTCAGGATGTTGTTCGTGGACATCATGAGCACCCGAGATTCCATCTGGGCCTCGATGGAAAGGGGCACGTGAACCGCCATCTGGTCGCCGTCGAAGTCCGCGTTGAACGCAGTGCAGACCAAAGGATGCAGCTGGATCGCTTTGCCCTCCACCAGCACCGGTTCGAAGGCCTGGATGCCCAGTCGGTGCAAGGTGGGAGCTCGATTCAACATCACGGGATGCTCTTTGATGATGTCCTCGAGGATGTCCCAGACCTCGGGCTTTTCTTTTTCCACCATCTTCTTGGCCGACTTGATGGTGGTGACATACCCCTTCTCCTCCAGCTTGTTGTAGATGAAGGGCTTGAAGAGCTCGAGGGCCATGATCTTCGGCAACCCACACTGGTGGAGTTTCAGCTCCGGACCCACCACGATGACCGATCGACCGGAGTAGTCGACGCGCTTTCCGAGTAGGTTCTGCCGGAATCGGCCCTGCTTACCCTTCAACATGTCGCTGAGAGACTTGAGGGGGCGCTTGTTCGGACCCGTAATCACCTTTCCGCGACGTCCGTTGTCGAAGAGCGCGTCCACCGCCTCTTGCAACATGCGCTTTTCGTTACGAATGATGATTTCCGGAGCATTGAGCTCCTGAAGTCGCTTCAAGCGATTGTTTCGGTTGATGACGCGACGGTACAGGTCGTTGAGGTCGGAGGTCGCAAAGCGACCACCATCCAACGGAACCAACGGTCGAAGATCTGGGGGAATGACGGGAATGACTTCCAGCATCATCCACTCCGGCTTGTTGTCCGACTCGCGGAATGAATCGACTACCTTGAGCCGCTTCGCAATCTTCTTGCGCTTGGCCTCGGACGTGGTCGCCTTCATTTCGGCCCGGAGCTCCTCGGCCAGAACGTGAATGTCCAAATGCCCGCCCCGGTCCGGCGCCTTGAGAAGCTCCCGGATCGCTTCGGCACCCATGCCGGCAACGAGGTAATCCTCTCCGTGCTCATCCAGGATCTGCTCGAAGCGTTCCTCGGAAATGATCTCGCAGCGTTGGTATTCGTTCTGCTCTTTTGGATCGATGACGATGTACGCCTCGCAATAAAGAACCTTTTCCAAGTCCTTCAGGGTGACGTCCAAGAGGTTTCCGATTCGAGACGGCAGCGACTTGAGAAACCAGATATGGGCCACCGGCGTCGCAAGGTTGATGTGGCCGAGCCGCTCTCGCCGAACCTTGGACTGGATCACCTCGACGCCGCACTTCTCACAAACGACGCCTCGGTGCTTCATCCGCTTGTACTTGCCGCAGAGACACTCGTAATCCTTGATCGGACCAAAGATCTTGGCGCAAAACAGCCCATCGCGTTCCGGCTTGAAGGTCCGGTAGTTGATGGTCTCCGGCTTTTTGACTTCACCGTGCGACCATTCGCGGATCTTCTCGGGCGATGCGATGGAGATCCGGATCGATGAGAAGGACGTCGGGTCCTTCGGCTTCTCGAAAAAGTTGAAAATATCCTTCACGTGAGATGCCTCTTGTCGGTCTTCGACCGCCTCATTGTTCGGCGGTAGCAGCGTCGGTTCCTGCCTCGGCCGCTACATCGTCTTCGTCTTCGTCGTCATCGAGGTCTTCCAGACCCCCCACACCCAGCTCGACACCAGGTGCGCCACGCTCAGCGGGTGAAATGATCGACCGGTACCGGGCCGCGTCGCGTCGGGCGATGACGTCCTTGACCGTTTCCTCGTCCAAGAGCTCGACGTCGAGTCCCAAGGACTGAAGTTCCTTCATCAAGACGTTGAACGATTCGGGGAGTCCCGCTTCCAGGATGTTCTCGCCCTTGACGATGGCTTCGTACATCCGGGTTCGACCGAGCACGTCATCGGACTTCACGGTCAAAAACTCCTGCAGAGAGTAGGCAGCTCCATACGCCTCCATGGCCCAAACTTCCATTTCACCGAGTCGCTGCCCACCAAACTGAGCCTTCCCGCCCAGCGGCTGCTGCGTCACCAGGGAGTAGGGCCCGATGGACCGGGCGTGAATCTTGTCGTCCACCAAGTGATGCAGCTTGAGCATGTACATCACGCCCACCGTCACATCTTGGTCGAAAGCATCACCGGTCCGGCCATCGAACAGGATCGATTGCACCATTCGTCCGGAATCTCCGAGCATCGCCCGTATGTTCGTTTCCGCCGCCCCATCGAACACCGGGGTCGCGGTGTGGACGCCGTTTCGCACCTTCTTGGCCAGCTTGTAGAGTTCCTTGGGCTCGAGATCGTCGAAGAACTCCTGGAACCTGCCGCTGCTGAACGTTCGCTTCAGAAGGGACCGAATCTCCTCGGCGCATTCCCGTTGACGCTCGAGCCAGAGGTCGTGGAGCTGACCGAGCTTCACGCCGATGCCTTTGGCGGCCCAACCCAGGTGCGTTTCGAGGATCTGGCCAACGTTCATTCGGGACGGAACGCCGAGCGGGTTCAGCACCACGTCCACGGGATTGCCGTCGATATCGAAGGGCATGTCTTCCTCTGGGAGAACCTTCGAAATGACACCCTTGTTGCCGTGCCGGCCCGCCATCTTGTCGCCGACTTGGAGCTTGCGCTTGATGGCGACATAGACCTTCACCATCTTGATGACGCCCGGAGGAAGCTCGTCGCCCTTCTTGAGGCGTGCGATCTTCTCCTGGAACACCATGGTCACCAGCTCCATCTGGTCCCGGATGGACTCCGCGACCTTCTTGACCCGGGTCTCGGCCTGATCGTCTCCGATCTTGATCTCCGGCCAGTACTTCTCTGGAACCTCCGCCAAGAGCGACTCTGAGAGCTTGTCGCCCTTGGCGATGAGCTCCTTGCCTTTGTCGTCTACGAGTCGCGACGAGGCTTCCTTGTCCGACAGCAGTCGAAGCATCTTTCGGCGACCGGAATCCCGAATGATCCGGATCTCGTCGTTTTGATCCTTCAGGAGCCGCGCTTCTTCTTCGTCCTCGATCTGTTGCGCCCGCTCGTCCTTGTCGACACCCTTGCGGGAGAACACTTTGGCGTTGATGACGGTGCCGACAACGCCCGTGGGCACCCGCAACGAGGTGTCCCGAACGTCCCCCGCCTTCTCCCCGAAGATGGCCCGAAGGAGTTTCTCCTCCGGCGAGAGCTGCGTTTCACCCTTTGGCGTGATCTTGCCGACCAGCACGTCACCAGCGCGGACCTCGGCGCCGATCCGAACGATGCCGGACTCGTCGAGGTCGGCTAGAGCCTCCTCGCCGACATTTGGAATGTCCCGGGTGATCTCTTCTCGCCCCAGCTTCGTGTCCCGGGCGATGCACTCGAACTCTTCGATGTGCACCGACGTGAAGACATCTTCCTTCACCACCCGTTCGGATATCAGAATGGAGTCTTCGAAGTTGTAGCCGTTCCAGGGCATGAACGCCACGACGCAGTTACGCCCCAGCGCGAGCTCCCCCATCTCGGTCGAGGGTCCGTCGGCGATGACCTCACCCTGGCGTACCCGGTCCCCTACGCGAACGATGGGCTTTTGATTGATGCATGTGCTCTGGTTGGAGCGCTGGTACTTGTGGAGGTTGTAGATGTCGACCTCCGCCGCCACGTCGGTGGACTCTTCGGAGGTATCGACGCGGACGACGATGCGGGTCGCATCGAGCTGTTCCACCACGCCGTCGCGCTTCGCGACGACCGTCACGCCCGAGTCTCGAGCGACGATGGCCTCCATGCCCGTGCCCACGAGAGGCGCCTCGGTTCGAACCAGAGGCACGGCTTGGCGCTGCATGTTGGAGCCCATCAATGCCCGGTTGGCGTCGTCGTTCTCGAGAAATGGAATCAGCGCGGCCGCCACCGACACCAGCTGATTCGGGGAGACGTCCATCAACGTGACTTCGTCTGGCTTCACCATCACGAAGTCGCCTCCGCGACGAACCGATATCAAATCTCCGGTGAAGCGACCCTCGTCGTCGACCGTGGCGTTCGCCTGGGCGATGATGTGGTTCTCCTCCTGCAGGGCGGAGTGGAACCTGGGCATCATGTCGACCTGGCCGTCGCTCACTTCGCGATACGGCGTTTCGACGAAGCCGTATGAGTTCACCCGAGCGTAGGTCGAAAGCGATGAGATCAACCCGATGTTCGGACCCTCGGGCGTTTCGATGGGGCAGATGCGTCCGTAGTGGGTCGGGTGAACGTCGCGAACCTCGAAACCGGCCCGTTCACGCGTGAGTCCTCCCGGTCCGAGAGCCGAGAGACGTCGCTTGTGGGTCACCTCCGACAACGGATTGGTCTGATCCATGAACTGAGAAAGCTGCGAGGAACCGAAGAATTCCTTCACCACTGCGCTCACCGGTTTCGCGTTGATGAGATCATGCGGCATCAGGGTCTCGGTCTCTTGGACCGTCATTCGTTCCTTGATGGCACGTTCCATACGCACCAAACCGATGCGGTACTGGTTCTCGAGGAGCTCACCGACCGCGCGGACCCTCCGGTTCCCCAGATGGTCGATGTCGTCGATCTGGCCTTTTCCGTTCTTGAGATCGATGAGGTAGCGGACAACTTCCAAGATATCGCGCTTGGTGAGGACGCCCGAGTCGAGGGATTCATCCAGACCGAACTTGAAGTTCAGCTTCAAGCGGCCCACCCGAGACAGGTCGTATCGCTCGGGGTTGAAGAAAAGGTTGTTGAAGAGGTTGCGAGCGGTGTCCTCAGTTGGAGGCTCTCCCGGCCGAAGGCGCCGATAGATCTCCATGATGGCCTCTTCGGGAGTATCCTGGGCCGCGTCGCCCCAAGTCCGTCGGCGCTCGGCGAGCTCCGCATTGACGGTGTCGCGGAGATAGGAACCCACATTCAAGTGGTCGATGAAGAGGATCCTGAAGGACTGGACACCCGACGCGCGCAGATTCTCCAGCACCTCCGGGGTGAGGTCGTCGTTGCATTCGGCGATCACCTCTCCCGTGTTCTCGTCCACGACGTCTTCACCGATCACCGAGCCGATCAGTTCGTCTTGCTCGACGGGGATCCGGTCGATGCCCAAGCGCTCGATCTTTCGAACGATGGCTTGGGTGAACTTACGGTTTTTGCGGACGATGGCCTCGCCCGAATTCGGGTCTTTCAGCTCACGAGCTGCCCGCTGGCCCAGGAGCAGGTCGAGGTTCACTTCCTTGGCGTATGCACCCTCCGGCTCGAGGAACACCGTCTCCTTTTGGTAATAATAATCCAGGAGATCTTGCGTGCTGTAGCCGAGGGCCCGCAACAACGTGGTCGCGGGGAGTTTACGGCGCCGGTCGATGCGAACATACAGGATGTCCTTGGGGTCGAACTCGAAGTCTATCCAGCTCCCTCGGTAAGGAATGATACGGGCGCTGTAAAGATACTTACCGGAGCTATGCGTCTTCCCTCGGTCATGGTCGAAGAAGGCGCCCGGCGAACGGTGGAGCTGGGAAACGATGACCCGCTCCGTACCGTTGATGATGAAAGTCCCGTTCTCGGTCATCAGAGGGATCTCGCCGAAGTAGACCTCCTGCTCCTTGATCGCCTTGATGATCTGGGTGCCCGCAGCCTCGTCCTTGTCCCACGCGACGAGACGAATCATCACCTTGATCGGGGCCGCATAGGTCATCCCGCGCTGGTGGCATTCATCGACGTCGTATTTGGGCTTTTCGAGATGATAGGAAACGAACTCCAAGGCCGCCGTTCCCTGAAAGTCCTTGATGGGAAACACGGTCTTGAAGACGCCCTGAAGGCCGTGATCTTCCCTCTTGTCGGGATCGATGCGCGCTTGAAGAAACTTTTCGTAGCTTTGCTTCTGGATCTCGATGAGGTTAGGGATCTCGGGCGGCTCGGTGAGGCTCGCAAAGCTTTTTCGAATTCGAAAGTTGGTCTGAACCACCGAAGGCATCGGCTATTGTATCTCCCCGAACGGCTTTCGCCGCTCGTATGAAAGCTCCGCAGCACGCGGTACGGATACCGTCCGTCGCGAGTGTCCTCCGACGCGGTCAGGTATCGCTGCTACGGGATTTGGACCCTGAGTCCTCCCGGGCCCAACCAGAGTCAAGCCCATTCACCCCATTTTTCAGAGGATTCATAATAACCCGCTCAAGGCCATTTCCTGCCGCCGGAACCCCGAGGCGCGGCCGCGTGCCTGCCTTCCCCGAGGCCAGGGATTGAGGAGTGACCCGGATCATGCCGCCCGGGTCCTCCTCTCCCGAACCGGAGCGTCACTTGACGGAGACTTGCGCTCCAACCTTCTCGAGCTGCTCCTTGAGCTTTTCGGCCTCCTCCTTCGGCACGGCCTCTTTGACCGTCTTGGGGGCGCCGTCCACCATCTCCTTGGCTTCTTTGAGGCCCAAACCGGTGATGGCTCGAACTTCTTTGATCACCTTGATCTTCTCACCGCCCGCGGCCTCGAGAACCACATCGAACTCGGTCTGTTCGGCTGCCGCCTCGGCCGCTCCACCGGCTGCGGCACCTCCGGGGGCCATCATGACCGCGCCGCCGGCTGCTGCCTTCACATCCCATTTTTCCTCGAGCTTCTTCACCAGCTCGGCCGCCTCGACCACCGTCAGCGCCGAGAGGTCTTCAATTATCTTTTCCAAATCTGCCACAACGGTCTCCTCTCTTAGTTGTGTAAACTCATAGGCCTCACCCGTGTCAGGGATGAGACCGAATCAAGCTGCTTCCTCGTCCTTCTCTTTCTTGGCCTGAATGACGCCAATCAAATGGGACGCCGGAGCATTGATTTGCGCCAACAGTTTCGCCGCGGGGGCGTTGATGATTCCCAAGAGCTGGGCCCGAGCCTCATCCAAGGTCGGAAGCGTCGCCAACGTCTCGAGGCCCTCCGGCCCGAACACGTCAGCCTCGATGTAAGCCGCCTTGACTTCGAACTTCTCGAACTCCTTGTCGAGGTCCTTCGCCGTCTTGCCGAGCTGACCGACTTCCTCGTCGTACTTGAACGCGACCGCCGTCGGCCCTTCAAAGTATTTCGACAGTCCTTCCAACGGGGTCCCGGTCAGAGCGCGCTTCATCAAGGTGTTCTTGACCACCTTGTATTCGACACCCACCTCGCGAAACTTTCGACGGATCTCGTTCACGCTCGCGACATCGAGCCCTACGAAACTCGCCACCAGTCCGCCCTTCGTCTTTGAAACCTTATCCGCCAGAGCGGAGACCATGTCTTCCTTGGCTTGCCGGGTCATTGCCATATCGGTTCACCTCCTTCCATCGTGAGCTGCGTCCTCGAACGAGGACCGGCTCCCGATGGAAGCTCCGGGTCCCCGTCTCGGCGGGCATCGATTAAGGCGGACTCGCCGCCACCCGCTTTCTTGGACAGGTTCCGGGCCGGCTAACGACCCGAACTGTATGACTGTGAATGCTACGCCTGGACACTCCCTGGGTCGACGGCAATGCCGGGGCCCATCGTGCAGCTGATCGTCACCGACTGCATGTAAATGCCTTTGGCCGAGGCGGGCTTGGCTCGGTTGAGTGCCTCGACCACGGCGGCCAGGTTCTTTTCGAGTTGGTCTGCTTCGAAGGACACCTTGCCAATCGGTGCATGTACGATCCCGGATTTCTCGGTTCGATACTCGATTTTGCCCCCCTTGGAGTCCGATACCGCTTGAGCCACGTTCGGGGTGACGGTTCCGGTTTTAGGGTTGGGCATGAGACCCCGAGGACCCAAGACTCGGCCCAATCGTCCGACCAGGGCCATCATGTCGGGCGACGCAATCACCACGTCGAAATCCATGAATCCGCCCTGAACCCGCTCCAAGAGGTCTTCGGCCCCCACCACGTCGGCCCCCGCCGCCTCCGCCTCTTTCTGCTTCTCGCCACGAGCGAAAACCGCGACCCGCTTCGCCTTCCCGGTACCCGCCGGCAGCACCACGGCACCGCGGATCATCTGGTCGGCGTGACGCGGGTCGACCCCCAGCTTCACCGCAATCTCGACCGTCTCATCGAACTTGGCGGTCGCGGTCTGCTTGACCAGAGCGCATGCATCAAGTGCTGCGTACCGCTTGCTCGAGTCGACGTGCTCCGCCACCGCTCGGTATTTCTTCCCGTACTTCTTCACAATGGACTCCCGTGGTTCGAGACCCGTCAGCGGACGACGTCGATGCCCATCGAGCGAGCGGTGCCGGCGATGCTCTCGGCCGCCACGTTGACGTCATCGGTGTTGAGGTCCTCGATCTTTTCTTTGGCGATCTCCACGCATTGCTCCCAGGTCACCTTGCCTACTTTGCTCTTCCCGGGCTCTTTGGAGCCGGAAGCGGGCTTTTTGTTCAAGTGAAGGCCCGCCGCTTTCTTGATCAGGACGGAGGCCGGGGGCGACTTGGTGACGAAGGTGAAGCTCCGGTCGGCATACACCGTGATGATGACCGGGATAATCAATCCCTCGCCCGCTTTGTCCTGGGTTCGCGCGTTGAACTGCTTACAGAACTCCATGATGTTGACGCCGTGCTGTCCGAGCGACGGACCCACCGGCGGGGCAGGATTGGCCTTCCCTGCCGGCACCTGAAGTTTGATATAGGCTTGAATCTTTTTGGCCATGACTCGTTGTTCCGGCGCTCCGCGCGAGTGAGCGGAGGGCCATATCGGATCTCAGTCGGAGGATCCAGTCGGAACGACCCTCACGAGCGCTCTTCGTGCATTCGAATCCCGTTCTGCGGGCCGGTTCCGCCCTGCCTAGGTTAAACCCGGGACGAGCGCTTCGCGGGTCGGCGGTCTATTTCGTGGTCTTCTCAACCTGGTCGAAGTCCAACTCCACCGGGGTGGACCGGCCGAATATCGTGACGAGCACCCGAAGTTTCTGCTTCTCGTCCCGCACCTCTTCCACCGTTCCGTTGAAGGTGGCGAAGGCCCCGTCGATCACGCGGACCGTTTCACCTTCGGTATAGGTGATCCGAGGCCTCACCTCGTTGGCGCCTTCGGCCGCGGTCTCGGTCAGTTTGCGGACTTCTCGTTCCTTCAGGGGCACCGGGTTTTGGGAGTCTCCCACGAAACCGGCGACCTTGGGCGTGGTTTTCACGAGGTGCCACATCTGGTCGTTCAATTCCATTTGAACGAACATGTAGCCCGGGAAGAACTTCTTGTTGGAGCGGCGCCGGGTGCCCCCCTGCATCTCCACGGTGTTCTGCGAGGGAACCAAGATATCCCCGAGGAACTCTTCCAGGCCTTCCAGCTTGGCCCGTTCCTGCAGACTCTTCTGCGCCTTGAACTCGAAACCGGAGTAGGTTTGCACCGCGTACCACTTCAGATTGCGAGACGTGGTCTGGGCGGCTTCCGCCGTCGCATTCTCGTCCGCTTCCGATTCGGCGGGCTGGGCTTCGTTCGTTTCAGATGGCTTGGGATCAGACACGGGAGGTTCCTCAGGCGTTGGACCACGGTCAGGCGTAAATGAGACCCGTCAGTTTGGCCCACGCAAAATCGAAGAGACCGAGCATCAAGGAGACGATCAGGGTGGTCACGATGACCACGATCGTCGAGCGCTGGGTCTCCGCTCGGGATGGCCACGTCACCTTTCGAAGTTCTCCGACCACCTCGTGGCTGAAGTCGCTGGCCGACCGGTTTCGGAGGAGAATGATGCCCCCGACCAGCGCCACTGCGATGCCGATCAGGGTCGACGCGGTGAACTGGGACCCCAGCATCGGGGGGTCGGAGATCCCCAGCGAGAAGGCGACGGCGTTGAGGATCTTGGCCAGCGTAGTGGCCAAGAGCACCCCGAAGATCAGATAGGCCGAGTAAACGTATCGCTGATTCCCTTGCACCAAAGTCCTCGTTCTACGGGCGCGCGCCGCGAAGGCTTGCAGGGCGAGAGGGACTCGAACCCCCAACCTGCGGTTTTGGAAACCGCTGCTCTGCCAATTGAGCTATCGCCCTAGGGCGTCCGACTGAACTGAGAGGCATAACCCAATCGGCGTCCGGCGACCAGCAAGTTCGGCGAGGCGCCCCGCCACCGCACGAACGCAGCATGGGTGTGTCAGCAAAGGCAATCGGGCGTCGACCTTGCGGGTTCCACGGGCATCAGGTCCCGAATGCCGCCATCTCGGAGTAGCCTACAACTGGACTCGAACCAGCGACCTCTTCCTTACCAAGGAAGTGCTCTACCGACTGAGCTATGTAGGCGTCGGCTTCCGTCGCCCCGGCACCGGAGCTGACCCTCCATCGGAAGGCAACCCCGGAGCGGGGGCCAAAGCGGGAGACGAGGCTCGAACTCGCGACATTCAGCTTGGAAGGCTGACGCTCTACCAACTGAGCTACTCCCGCGCAGGTCCAGGACATGTGCCCCAAACCGGTCCGATTGTCACGTCCTGCCGACCGCGGGATTGGAGGGAGAAGGATTCGAACCTTCGAAGGCATACGCCGCCAGGTTTACAGCCTGGTCCCTTTGGCCACTCGGGCATCCCTCCAGACGCTTCGCCTGAGTCAACGGCTCCGCCTTCGACGCCGGGGCCCGAGCTGGCGATCGGACTCGAACCAACAACCGGCTGCTTACAAAACAGCTGCTCTACCGATTGAGCTACGCCAGCACATTCGCCCGGCACGAAGGACCCGGGGACTTAGAGGAGCCGGTCTGGCCTGTCAACCATCGCCGGAGCCGTCCGGAGGCTCCCGGCGCCATGAAGACGCGCTGCGACCTCTACGCTGCCGCTGAACCTCGTAAAGCAGAATCCCGGCCGCGACCGACGCGTTCAACGAGTCGAATCCCTCGACCTGCGGAATGCGCACCCGGTGATCGCACCGTTGAGCCACACTGGGCCGGACGCCCTTGGCCTCGGAACCGACCACCAGGGCGATGGGACCCGACAGGTCCACTTCGTCCGCGGGTTCGCCCTCGACGACCGCCGCCGCGCTCCAAACGCCCGACGCCTGGAGGCGATCCAGGGCCTGCTTGATGTTGGTGAGGCGCGCGACCGGAACGTGGAGCGCGGCGCCGGCCGAGGCCTTGACCACCGCCGCGGTCACCTGGGCGGAGCGATTCTTCGGCAGCACCACGCCGTGGGCACCGAGGGCATGGGCGCTCCGCAGGATCGCGCCCAGGTTCTGAGGATCCTGGACCTCGTCCAAAACCAACACGAGCGCCGGCTCGCCCAGCTCGTCGGCCCGGTCGACCATTTGCTCGACCTCCGTCACATCCGCCAGGCCCGGCTCGACCACCGCTAGGACACCCTGATGGTGGTCGGACCCCCATCGACGGGTCAGCTCGTCCCTCGTGGCATCCTCGATCCGGACCCCGGCCTCCTTCGCCGCGGCACGCACCCGTTGGGTCGCACCCCGCCCAGCTCGGGCGACCAAGAGCCGGTCGACCTGCTTGCCGGATTGAAGCGCTTCCAGCACCGGCTGGACCCCCGCCACCAGTCTCGCGTCGCTCAAGCCTGAAATGCCTCCAGTCCCCGCGCGATCTCATCCACGATGGCATCCGCGACGGCCGCCGGGTCCGGCGCGTCTCGGATGGGCCGCCCCACCACCAGATAGTCGGCTCCGGCCCGAATCGCTTCTTCGGCCGACATGACCCGACTCTGGTCCCCGACCGGATCGGACGCGCGACGGATGCCCGGCACGACGAAGACCGTGCGTGTCGGAAGGACGCGCTTCAAGGCCCCGACCTCGTGCCCACTGGCCACGACCCCCCCGGCCCCCGCTTCGACGGCAGAGCGTGCAAGTTGGGTGACGTGCTGGACCAGCGGTCCAGGAAAGCCCAGTTGCTTGATGTCTTCCGGGGTGTGGCTGGTCAGGAGCGTGACCGCCAAGCACAGCGGCGGCTCCAGACCCGGCACGATGGTGGACTCCATCAAGCGCTGCTGGACGGCTCGGATCATCTTGGGCCCTCCCAGGGCGTGGAGGGTGAACATTTTCACTCTCTGCCTCGAGATCTCCCGCGCGGCCGCCGCCACCGCTTCCGGAATGTCGTGAAACTTGAGGTCGAGGAAGACCTTTGAGCCCATCCCGTGGATCAGATCGAACACCAAAGACCCCGCGTTCGTGAACAGGCGAGGACCGACCTTGAACACGCCGACGTGGGGCGCGAGCTTGCGCACCATCGGCTCGGCCTCATCCAGACGATCGACGTCGAGCGCGAAAATCAGGCGGTCTCGCGGCGTGCCGGACAAAGACATTCGGCCTTTCATAGAAGATCCACTGGGGGCTCGCCAGCCTTCACGCCGTTTTGAAGCGAGCGCGCGCACAAGCGAATGCGTTCGGCCCCGGGGCCGTCCGAGGGGGCATGAAGCTCCTTTTGAAGCCGCTCCTGGCCTGTGGGCTCGTGTGCACCGCTTGCGGTCCCATCTACGTCGACGACTTCGACGACCCGGTTCCGGCCCTCGACTCGGACGGGGACGGCCTGCGGGACGCCTCCGAACGGGTGTGGGGAACGGATCCGTTTCGGGCGGATACGGACCTGGACGGTGCCTTCGACGGCGAAGAGGTGCACGACCTGTGGACGGATCCCTTGGACCCGGACACCGATGGAGATGGGTACTACGACGGGGAGGAAGCGTTCTACTTCTTCACGGACCCGCTGGTTCCGGACCCGTGACCCCTCCCCTGGCCTGGCGTTGACCGGCACACCCTGGCTCTCGGACACTGTCCAGGTGGAGTTCTTGGTCGAGCGGTGGACCACCATCTTGATGGTGGGCATCGTGGTGGTGGTCGGCGTCTCTCAGATCGACCGCATCGTCGGGGCATGGATCGGGGTGGGATTCTGGATCATGACCGCCGTGCTGGGGCACTTCGTCTACGCGGCGGGCGCCGGCATCGGTTTTCCAGGCGCTCTCCTGCCCGA
Organism: Myxococcota bacterium; assembly: GCA_050331295.1. GTDB lineage: Bacteria > Myxococcota > Kuafuiibacteriia > Kuafuiibacteriales > Kuafuiibacteriaceae > Kuafuiihalomonas. Next base: position 160,758 of record JBHJGZ010000007.1, read on the forward strand.
ATGGATGTTCCTGCTCCTCTGTGCCTCCTTCATCGGGCTCCAGTTCCTGATGATTCGCACCGAGCGGGCAAAACGGGCCCGCAAAAAGAGCCTGGCCGAGGAACGGCTCTCGTAGGCACTCAAAATCCATACCCGCCGCTGGACGACGACACCAGCCGACCATTTTCGAACACGAACTCGCGGAGCAATCGGTTCGGTCCGAAGTTGAAGATCCAGCGTTCCCGATTCAGCGTGCGGGTCACGATGGCATCGCCTTGCCGCAAGGTCCGGTCGACCCGTGACCGGTCCACTTGATCCGGCTCTCCACAGCCGAGGATCACCTCCGCCTCCAGTGCACCGGTCGAAAACTGGGTCCTCGCACAACGATTGGGGTCCTGAAACGATGTGGATGCCGTCACCGGGCCAAGCGTGATGATCCGGTGAACCCGCCCGTTCTTCATGCTGAGTACCCGGGGCAAGGTACCTTGCTCGAATAGATAGAGCCATTCTTCGACCTCGGCCACGATGCTGCTGACCAGAACCCCAGCGGTGGGCGTAGCGCTCGGAAGTCGTTCGACCTGAACGACCTCGGTTCGCGTGGTCACGAACAAGGGCTCCCCGCAGAGCGACCGCACCTGGAGAGCGGGATCTCCCTCCTGCACGATGCGCCCTCGGCAGCGGATGCTCGATTCGGCTTCGCCTTCCCACGACAACAGGCCGAGCCCGAGGACCAAGCCCGGTCCGAGGCGCCTTAAGCTCATGCGGCCTGCCCTATCAAGACCAGGCCACCCTCGACCAGGGCCACTTGCTCCCTCCGGCGCAGGCGGAGAAGGCACCATCAGGGTTTCGAAGGACCACCCTCGAGGGCAACACAAGACGGGGGACACTCGAGACGCCCACGATCGAGAAGCTCTATCGCCTTCGCCACCACGTCCGGGTGTTCGTGGTGGAGATTGTGTCCTGCTTCCGGGATTTCCACCGCACACACCCGCGAGAGACACGCGTGCCGGTCATCGAGGTCCGGCGGCCGAAAGCCACTCTGCCCTCCCCACATCGAAAGGACCGGACATCGAATCTCACGCCACATCGCTCGAGCCTCCTCCATCACGAACGGCTTGGCGGCGGGGGTCCGATGCAGCGGGTCGTACGCCCACACCACTCCCCCTTCGACATCATCCACGAACGTCTCGGCCAAAGAACGGGCATGGCTCGGACTGAGGCGAGGATTGACGCGGAGAAGCCGCGAGGCCGCCTCATCTCGGTCCCGCATCACGGACCGAGAGCGGCGCCGCTGGTCCGTCGGGCCCAATCCGGGTCGGGAGAGGCTGCCGATCCATCGCCGAAGGCGGGCCACCGAATCATCGAGGGGATGCGCCGGAGGACCCATCCCCTCGAGGAGCAAGAGCCACCGGACCTGCTCCGGAAACAGCGCCGCCACCGCCGAGGCCACGCTGCCCCCCATGGAATGCCCCAGCAAACCATAGGTGCGCTCCGGTCGCTTCGCCAAGAAAGCCGCCACGTCGGCGTAGTAATCATAAAAATGATAGTAGCCGCCGGTGCCGACCCAGTCCGAGGAACCGTGTCCGCGCATGTCCATCCCGACCAATCGGCCATCACCCAAATGCTCGGCCGTCTTTTGAAACGAGCAGCCGTGATCCATGAAGCCATGAATCGCCAGCACCGTGCCCTGCTCGACGGTTCCCTGAAAAGCGTGAGTCGCCAGTCGAAGACCTCGGACCCAGGTGTATTCCACCGATGATGCCACCAGGGCCGCATAGCGCGCCGGTCCGCCCGTGACGAATTGAGAAACCGTCCGAAGCGTCTTCATGGTTGACCGCGTGCGGGTGCCATTCGACCGATGGGGCGTGCGGCTCGTATCTTTGTGTCCGTCTACGACCGAGTCGTTGGTGGCGTTCGGACTCCACGGCCAACTCGCCGGCATCACGCGCTTTTGCATTCATCCGCGGGAGGTGGTGTCCAAACTGACCAAGGTGGGAGGCACCAAGGACCCGAAGCTCGAGCGGATCGCCGAGATCGCGCCCGATCTGATCTTCATGAATCGAGAAGAAAACCGCTCGGAGGACCACGCTTGGCTCAGTGCCCGATTCGAAGTGGATGTGTCGCTCCCCCGCGGACCCGAGGACGTTCCCCCACTCCTTCGCCGATGGGGGGCAAGGCTGTCGGTCCAGGAGCGGGCGGACGCGTGGGCCGACGCCATCGAGGCTCGACTCGAGAACCCACCTCGGCGATCAGGGACCGTCCCGTTCCTCTACGTGATCTGGCGTAGACCATGGATGGTGGCCGGAAGCGAAACCTATGTGGATCGAATGATGCGATGGGGTGGCGGCATCAACGTGGCACCATCCGGAGACTACCCCGAAGTCGACCTCTCCGAGTTCGCCCATCACGAGGGATTGCAGGTGCTCCTGCCCGATGAGCCGTTCCCCTTCAAGGCTCCGCATCGCGAGGAGCTGAAGTCCCTTCTGCCTCGAGCGCGCGTGCGATTGTTGGGAGGGGATGACTGCTGCTGGCATGGCGTTCGCACGTTGCGCGGATTGGACTTGGTTTCCTCACTGTTTGAGCCATGATGGCGGACGTGAATGACGGAGCCGGCGCCCTCGCGCCCTTCCGCCCGGGCGGACCCTACGCGCTGGACGAAACCCTGGCCGAACGACTCCTGGCGCTCGCTCTGGCGGAAGGTGGCGACTACGCGGACCTGTTCTTCGAATACACCGCGTCGGGCAGCTTCGGCCTGGAAGACGGTATCATCAAGAACGTCTCCCGCTCGGTGAGCATGGGGCTCGGAGTCCGCGTCCTCCAAGGCGAAGCCACCGGCTTTGCGTACACCGAATCACTAGAATGGGACGCGATGGCGTCCGCCGCGACGACGGCGGCCAAGATCGCATCTGGCGGGGCAAAGCGTCCGCGCCCGTTCGTCGCTTCCCCTCCCACGGTGCATCGCTACCACCCCGAGGTGTCCACGGTGGCATTGCCCGGCTCCCACAAGACGGCGCTGCTGCATCGCGCCGACCAGGCGGCGCGCGCCTACGACCCGCGGATCGTGAAAGTCACCGCTTCGTTCAGCGAGCAGATCCGTGAGATCCTCGTCGTGACCTCCGACGGCGGGTTCGTCCGCGACCGTCAACCTCTGTTGCGGATGGGGGTCAGCGCCATCGCCGACCACGGTGGTCGGCGTCAAGGCGGCAGCGGAGGCGGTGGCGGCCGTGTGGGAATGGAATACTTTCTGACGGAGGGTCGACGTCCGGAAGACCATGGCCGAGAGGCCGCCCGCGTGGCCGTCGCGATGCTGGAGGCAGTTGACGCACCAGCCGGTGAGCTTCCGGTGGTTCTGGCCGCCGGGGACAGCGGCATCTTGCTCCACGAGGCGGTCGGTCATGGATTGGAGGCCGACTTCAACCGCAAGCGGACCAGCAACTATACGGACCAAGTCGGCCACCCGGTCGCCAGTGAGTTGGTATCGGTCGTGGACGACCCGAGCTATTCGGGGTCCCGCGGCTCCATCAACGTGGACGACGAGGGCCGTCCAGCTCGAGCGGTCCACTTGATCGAAGGTGGCATACTGCAGGCTTACTTGCACGATCGTCAAAGCGCGGAGCATTTCAAGACGAACAGCGGCAATGGCCGCAGAGAGAGCTTCCGATATTCTCCACTCCCTCGGATGACCAATACGGTCATGCTCGGCGGTCCGCACACTGCCCAGGAGATAATCGAGAACACCAAGAAAGGTGTGTTCGCAAAGAAGTTCAGCGGTGGACAAGTCGATATCCGAAACGGGGACTTCGTCTTCTCACTGACCGAAAGCTACCTGATCGAGAATGGAAAGCTCACGGCACCCCTCAAAGGAGTCAACCTCATCGGGAACGGCCCCGATGTCCTGAGGCGGGTCGACATGCTGGCCGCGGACGTGCAGCTCTCGGACGGGATATGGACGTGCGGCAAGGACGGCCAATCGGTGCCGGTAGGGGTCGGTTGTCCGACGACACGCATCGCATCGATGACGGTCGGAGGCACCCAAGTCGGCTGACGGTGGTCTTCGGCTTCACAGGTCGATGCGACCGGCCACACTCAGACTGACGGAGTTGATGGCGCTGGTGTTTCGGCCCCATACGATGCGTTCATAGGTTGCGTTGAGCTCGTAGCGTTCGGAAATGCGATAGATGAGGCCTCCGCCCACGTCGAGCAGGTCGCGCTCCAGCTGCAACTCGCGCAACAGAAGATTCGTGAGCCCCCCGAAGTCGGCGGCGGGGAGTTCCGGATCCACGGCCGCCACCGAGATGCCGATGTTTCGACCGTCCTCGACCGCCACTCGAACGAAAGCGCTCGCGAAGACGAGGAACCGTCGAAGGAACAACTGACCAACCCGCGTCTCGGCTCGAAACTCGTCGGCCGCACCTCCGAAGCGGAATGCGTAGCCGACCGCGGAGCGGAGGAACAACCCTTTCGAAGAGGCCCAGCCCAGGTGGAGCGACGGCGTCACATCGACTTGTCCATCACCCAAGGCCACGTCGTCGGCCACATTCTCGGGTACGATGATCGTCTCCAGGTCGGCGATGAACTCCTCTGCCGTGGTGGGTTCCGGACCAAACGTTCCTACGGGCCCGTCATAGCCGGCAGGTATCTTCAGCTCGACAAGCGTAGCCAGCGCAAAGGGTCGAGCCAGCCACTGCTTTCGCCCCGTCACGCGAATGTCGCTCACACCCGCGGGGGTCTGACCGAAACCGAGGACGTTGTTCTGGAAGAAGTCGAGGGGAGCCACGGTGGAATCGGGCGGCTGGTCCAAAAGGATCACCGAATCCGACGCAAAATTCAAAACGGCGATGGGGATCAGCAGCTCGACATCGAAGCCGGACCCGAGTCCCCAGCGACCCCCGACCTCGAACGTGGTGGACGTGAAGAAACCGTTGAGAGGTATCGGCGTGGGACGACGCGCGTCCAGAAACTCCTGTCCCGCCCACTGGAATCTGACCGCGCCGGTCAAGACCAGCCGTTCGGCGGGCAAAGCCCAGGGCGATGCTGCGGTCTCCCGCGACGCCAGGGCGAGCATCGCCGCTGCGACGCATCCGAGCCTCGTTCTAGAACGTGAGGATGTCGCTTGGATCGACCTTTTCCTTCTTCTTTCGCCCATCCTCGCTCTCGCCAGACGAGTCCTTGGCCGACTCCTTCGGCGTCCGTGTCTCGACCGGGCCGCCGGCGCTGGGACCAGGCGCTTCCCCGGGCTGGTCTTCGGTCTGCACCTTCGGAATCCGGCCCGGCTGGGCCGGGTCCGACGCCCTTCTCGGGGGCGCGTTCTTCGGCTCCGAATCCACGGATGCGGCCGGAAGGTCCGTGGCGTCATCGCCGTCGGGCAACCCGCGGTGTTGGGTGCTGCGGGTCGGGGATGGTGAGGCGTCGTCCGAGGCCGACTTTCCGGGACCGCTCGGGGTGGACTCGGAGGCCGAGGGCGACGTCGCCGGGGACCTGGAGGAAGAGTCTGAACGGTTCGACCCGCTCGGTGGGTGGGTCGGTCGGTTCGGTCTACGGGACAGACTCGATGCGGTGGACCGTGACCGCGGATTCACCGGCGGCCGGGGCTCCGCGATCTGCTCCATCGCCGACTCGATACGGCCAGGGCGCCTCGGTTCGAGCTGTCGGGGTGCGAGCTGTCGGGGTGCGAGGGGTTGACCCGCGGCCGACCTCGGCGCGGCGGACCGCGGCGTATCCGAACCTGCGCCAGGTAACGCGGTGGCCGATTGCCGAAGCTCCCGTTCGGTTCGACCTCGGGATCCGGAAAAGGCCACTGCGCCCATTCCACCGAGGAGGGCGCACACGAGAAAAGCGGAGGCCCATCGTGACGGACGCACCGATGTCGAGGGCCGCACGTCGTGGGGCACGGCAACACCGCCCGATGGTCCCCACCAATCGGCTTCTGCCGGCGCCCCCGCCGGAGCGCCACCGGACCACGGGACCGCCGGAAGCGTGGCGTTGGGGTCCTCAGAAACTTTCCCTCGGCCCGATCCGCGATGCCGCGGCCTTTCCGAAAGCCAACCTGCGATGCGTGGATCCTTCAAGAGACGCTCAAGTTCCTCCGTCAAAACGCGGGCATTGGCTGGCCGACTCGAAGGTGTCTTGGAAAGACACGCCATGATCAGATCTTCGAGCCGGGAAGGAACGTTCGTCAGAGGCGGAGCGTCCTCCGAAACCACGCGAATCATGGTTTCGTAAGGGCCGTCTCCCATGAACGGGACCCGGCCCGAAACCAACCGATACAAGACGACGCCTGCGGACCAGACGTCGGCCGGATAGGAAACGGTACGGGCGCTCATCGCCTGTTCCGGCGCCATATACGTCGGCGTCCCCAATCCCATCTGAGTCTGGGTCGGTCCGGTGCCATCCACCTGTCGGACCAGCCCGAAGTCGATCAGTTTGGACACCTGGGTCGGACCATCCACCACGAAGATGTTGTCGGGTTTGACGTCTCGGTGAACCATCCCGGCTTCGTGGGCGGCAGCCAAACCGTCCAAAACCGACACGAACCAGGACATCAGCTGTGGGGTCGAGATGCTGTCGCTTTGCATCCATTCCCCCAAGGTCCGGCCGGAAAGACGCTCCATGGTGAGAAACAGGTTCTTTCTTCCCTCATCGAAGCCCCAGTCGTGGATGTCGATCACCGCCGGGTGATTCAAGCCAGCCAGAAGCCGACACTGTCGTTCGAAGCGAACGACATTTTCTTCGCTCTCCGAGAGATGCGCGAAGATCAGCTTGAGGGCGATGGCGCTCCCCGTCTCTTGATCGATGGCCGCGTAGACCTCGCCGGACGCCCCGGCGCCAAGGCGAGCCCCGAGCTGATAGCGCTGAGCGATCAGTAAATGCATCCGGGAACTCGACAATAGGGCCGGGCGTTCGCCGACGCCAGCCGCTACCCCCATATACCCTTTGATTCGCCCCATGGGCCCGACTGGTTGCGGAAAGCTTGACCTGCACCCGGCGCCGTCGGCTCATGCCCCATGGGCGACCCTGAAAAGAGCTTGCAGGACCAGGCCGCCGCAATGGTGGAGGTGGCCCGGTCCGCCGGTGCGGACATCGCGGAAGTGGTGATGGTATCCAAGCGAGATCTGGGCGTGCGGGTCCGGAAAGGGGCCTTGGAGCACGTGGAAGAAGCTTCCAGTCGAGGCGCCGGCCTCCGGGTGTTCGTCGGCCCAAACAGCGGAAGCGCTTCGACCAGCGATCTCACACCCGACGGTATCCGCCAGCTCGTCGATAATGCGCTGGAAGTGGCGAAACTCTCGGAAGCGGATCCGGACGCCTTGCCTCCAGACGCCGAACTCCTGGCCAGAACTTTTCCGGACCTGGATCTTCTGGACGCGTCTCTCGAAACCTTTGGTGCGGACGAAGCCAAGGAGCGAGCCCTGGCGGCCGAGGGCGCTGCCCTAGCGGTCGACCCTCGGCTCACCAACAGCGATGGTGCCGAATGCGGACGCACCGTGGGCGAAGTCGCTCTGGCCACGAGCGGTGGCTTCGTCGGCAGCTATCGATCCAGCTTCGTCAGCCTTTCGGTCCAACCGCTGGCCGAAGATGAGGGGGGGAAGAAGCGCGGTGGAGCGTTCTACGACGCGCGACGCCACCTCGAAGACTTGATGGGCGCCGAGGCGGTCGGGCGCGAGGCGGCCGGACGCACCCTCGCAAAGCTGGGCCCGCGCAAGCTGCCCTCCGCCGAGGTACCGGTCGTCTTTCACCCGGAAGCCGGGCGGGCCCTCCTGAGTGCCTTGCTCGGATGCGTGAGCGGGAACGCCGTCTATCGTCGATCAACCTACCTTGCCGATCGTGAAGGAAGCGAGATCGCGAGCCCGCTGGTCACACTGCTCGACGATCCCCTGTTGCCCCGGGGACCCGGTTCCAGACCCTTCGATGGGGAAGGTCTCGCATCCCGTCCCAACAAGGTCGTGGACGGGGGGCGCCTCGAGATGTTTTTGTGCGACACCTACAGCGCTCGCCGGCTTGGGAGGACTTCCACCGGCAGCGCAGCGCGTGGACTGGGCGGACGACCCAGCGTGGCCGCTTCGAACTTCCGCATGATCCCCGGAGACATCCCTCCGGAACATATCGTCCGAGACGTGCAGCGCGGGCTGCTCGTCACGTCCATGATGGGGTTCGGCTTCAATCCGGTCACCGGAGACTTCAGTCGGGGGGCCGAGGGCTTCTGGATCGAAGGGGGACAGGTGGCGTATCCCGTGAGTGAGATCACGGTGAGTGCCAACTTCGACGACCTCTGGCGGGGGATTGACGCGGTGGGGGACGATCCTGATGACCGAAGCGCGGTCAGCGTCCCCACGTTTCGGGTGCGCCGAATGACGATTTCCGGCAGCTGAGAAGACCGGGCGGGTCAGCTTCCGTCAACGACCGGCAATGGGAACATAGTCGCGGGTCTGCAGCCCCATGTAGACCTGGCGCGGACGCGCAATCTTCTGCTCTTTGTCTTGGATCAACTCATTCCATTGGGCAAGCCAGCCTGCGGTTCTCGGAATGGCGAAGAGCACCGTGAACATCTCGCTCGGGAAGTGCATGGCCTCGTAGATGAGCCCCGAATAGAAATCGACGTTCGGATACAACCGGCGCTCGACGAAGTATTCATCCTGGAGCGCGATGCGCTCAAGTTCCAGAGCGATGTCCAAAAGGGGATTCTTCCCGGTGATCTCGAAGACCTGGTCGGCCAGGGTCTTGATGGCCTTGGCTCGAGGGTCATAGCTCTTGTAGACCCGGTGGCCGAAGCCCATGAGCCGACTGGAGCCCGCTTTGACCTCCTTGATGAAGGCCGGGACCCGGTCGTGGCTTCCGATGGAGCGTAGCATCCGGAGCACCGCTTCGTTCGCGCCCCCATGCAAAGGTCCGTACAGGGCGGCGCTCGCCGCCGCGACGCAGGAATACGGGTCGACCTTGGAGGAGCCCACGCCTCGAGCGGTGCTGGTCGAACAATTCTGTTCGTGGTCGGCGTGCAGGATGAAGAGCACATCCAGAGCCTTTTCCAAGATGGGATGTGGCTTGTATTTGGGTTCGGACATCCGCCGAATCATGGAAAGGAAGTTCCCGGTGTAGCTGAGGTCGTTGTCCGGATAGACGACCGGGAAACCCATGCTGTGTCGGTAGGACCACGCCGCGATGGTGGGCATCTTCGCGATAAGGCGGATGATCTGAAGCAGGCGGGCTTCCTGATCCGCCACGTCCTTCGCCTGGGGATAGAAGGATGACATGGCCGCGACCGTCGACACCATGACCGACATCGGATGGGCGTCGTAGCGGAAGCCGTCCATGAACTTCATGACGTTTTCATGCACGAAGGTGTGGTGGACGATGTCCCTCTGCCACCTTACGTACTGGTCGGAATTCGGAAGCTCTCCGTGAAGGAGCAGGTAGGCGACCTCGAGGAAGTTCGAATGCTCGGCCAGCTGTTCGATCGGATAGCCGCGGTAGTTCAAGACCCCCTTGTCCCCATCGATGTAGGTGATGCTGCTCTTACAGGCCGCGGTGTTCTGGAAGGCAGGGTCGTAGGTCATCAGGCCGAAGTCGACGTCACTGGTCTTGATCTGACGCAGGTCGATCGCCCGGATGGTCCCGTGTTCGATGGGGATTTCGTATGTCTTCCCGGTGCGGTTGTCCGTGATCGTCAAACTGTCCTTGGCCATTCGTTTCTCGCTCTTCCCTCGCGCCGGCATCATGGTCAAGAAGCCTCGGATTTTGGTTCGAAACGCCGGATCGCAGCAGATTTCGCGGACGATTCCGAACCGCAACGAACGCCCGAAGGCGGGTTGGCACAGTCCCGTTCTTGACTCGGTCAGGGGACGTGGATACACGCCGCCAACGGCATGGAGCTCGACCTCGACATCACGTACGTGTTCGCGATTGCGCTGTTCTTGCTGCCGCTCATCCTTCTGAATTTTTTGGTCTTTCGACCCTTCCTGCAGGTTTTCGAGGAGCGACACGACCGACTGGAAGGAGCGATCGAACGCGCAGATGAGATGCTGGCCGAAGCGGAGCGCAAAGCCGGCGAGTTCGAAGCCCAGATTCGGGCCGCCACCCAGCAAGGGCTGGAACGACGGAACCAGATTCGGGCTCAAGCAACCCATGCCATGAACCGTCGCATCGAAGAGGAACGGGCCCGCGTGAACGGCCGCCTGAAGGATGCGTTGACCGACTTGGAGACCACCCGCAACCAGGCGCTGGGCGAGGTGAAGGCGAAGGCCGAAGCGCTCGCCGACCAAATGGCGTCGAAACTCCTGGGCCGGAGGTTCACATGAGGGTCCTGCGGCGGGCGCTGGTCACGGGCTGGATCCTCAGCCTCAGCCTGGGGGTGACGACCTCTCAGGAAGCCCTCGCCTCGGCCGCCGAGGCCGAGACCCACGGCTCGGAGGCCGCCGACGCAGCCGGGGATGAACACGGAGCCGGCGGGGCGACGGGGGCGCACGGCGAGCACCACGACGGAGGATTCGATTGGTTTCAGATCGGGTCGATGGTGCTGAATTTCGTACTTTTGTTCGGCTTCCTTGGAGTCAAGCTTCGACCCATGGTGGTGAAGGGGCTGACCGACCGCCGCGCCAACTTGGAGAAGCGTCTAGAGGAAGCCCGGATCAAACAAGCCAAGGCGGAGGAGAAGCTGGACGAATACTCCCAGAAGCTCAGCAACCTCCAAAGCGAATTTCAGAGGGTGGTCGAAAGCTACGAGGCACAGGCACGAGCCGACCGGGACCGTCTGGAAAGCGAGACCGAGCGGGCGATCGAACGGCTCTCTCGGGAGTTCGACAACACGCTCCAGCAAGAGATGCGGAAGGCCGAGCAATCCACACGAGAGGCTGCTGTGGAGGCCACCTTGCGCTTGGCTGAAGCCCGCGTGAGGGAGCGGATCACCGAATCCGACCGACGTCGGTTGGCTGATCAGTACGTCTCGGAGCTGGACCACCGCCCCTGACCGGAGAATCGCCATGTCCTCGAGAAGTCACCCCGTCGCCCGTCGCTATGCCGAAGCCATGGCAGAACTCACGGCCCCCTTGGCCGAAGACGAAAAACGAGCGGTCCGAGAACAACTCGTCGGCCTTCGCGAGGCCATCGAGGGCAGCTTCGACCTCCGCAACGTCCTATCCAACCCCTCCATCGACGGCCAAGCCAGAGCCAAAGTCCTGGAAGCCGTACTCCAGACCCTGGACATCGAGGGGGTGGTCCGCAGATTCGTGGGTCTGATCTCCGACCGAGGCCGTAGTGAACTTCTTGGTTCCATCGTTTCCGCGTACGAGAGCATGGACGACGAACGGCTCGGCGTGGAGCGCGGGCGCTTGACCTCGGCCATCGAGCTCGGTCCCGACATGGTGGAAAAGATCCGACGCGCCCTGGAAAAGCGCACCGGAAAGCGGATCGAGCTCTCGTTGGTCGTGGACCCAGAGGTGATCGGCGGCGTTCGGGCCGAGGTCGGTTCCATGGTCTTCGACGGGACAATTCGCTCTGAGCTGGACCGAATGCGCGACCAGCTCGAAGCCCCTTTCGAAGCCGGCCCCGTCCAGGGCTAAAGTCCTGAAATGAAACGTAGAACAGTCGAAACTTCGAGTTGATCTGCGCGACGGCGCTCTGGTACTTGCCGCGCGAAGATGCAAATTCGCGCGGACGAGATCTCCCAGATCATTCGGCAACAGATCGAAGATTACGAAACCAAGGTCGACATTGCCGAAACGGGCTCGGTGCTCACCGTCGGCGACGGGATCGCACGGGTCTACGGGCTCGAGAACGTGCAGGCCGGCGAGTTGGTGGAGTTCCCGGGCAATCTGCAAGGAATGGTGCTGAACCTGGAAGAGAGCAACGTAGGCGTCGCGTTGCTCGGCGCCGGCGAGCACATCCGTGAAGGTGATCTGGTCCGTCGAACGAACCGTATCGCGGACGTCCCGGTCGGAGACGCCCTCTTGGGCCGAGTCGTCAGCGCCATCGGTGAGCCGCTCGACGGTAAGGGTCCGATCAACGTGGCAGAGCGCCGTCAGATCGAAGTCAAGGCGCCCGGCATCATCCGCCGCAAGCCCGTGCATGAGCCGATGCAGACCGGCATCAAGGCCATCGACACCATGATCCCCATCGGGCGCGGTCAACGAGAGTTGATCATCGGCGATCGCCAAACCGGAAAGACCGCCCTCGCCCTCGATACCATCATCAACCAAAAGGGTGGCGACATGCACTGCTTCTACGTGGCGGTCGGCCAAAAACAGTCCACCGTCGCCCAGGTTCATGCGCGCTTGGAGCGAGCCGGGGCGATGGACTACACGACCATCGTCGCCGCCAACGCCTCCGATCCAGCGCCGCTCCAGTTCATCGCTCCCTATGCGGGGGTGACCATGGCGGAGTTCTACCGGGACAACGGCAAGCACGCCTTGGTCATCTACGACGACCTCTCGAAGCAGGCGGTGGCCTACCGACAGCTTGCCCTGCTCCTGCGCCGCCCACCCGGACGCGAAGCCTATCCCGGCGACGTATTCTATTTGCACAGCCGACTTCTGGAGCGGGCGGCCAAGATGGCCGACGTCGAGGGCGCCGGCTCCCTGACCGCGCTCCCCATCATCGAGACCCAGGCCGGCGACGTGTCTGCATATATTCCAACGAACGTCATCTCCATTACGGATGGGCAGATCTTCTTGGAGTCGGATCTGTTCAACTCCGGTCAGCGTCCGGCCGTGAACGCTGGTATCTCGGTCTCCCGGGTCGGAGGCGCCGCTCAGGTGAAGGCAATGAAGGCGGTCGCTGGCACCCTGCGCCTGAAGCTGGCTTCCTACCGAGAGCTGGCGGCGTTCGCCCAGTTCGGTTCAGACCTCGACCCGGCCACGCGTCGGGAATTGGACCTCGGCTCCCGCCTCATGGAACTGCTCAAGCAGGGTCAGTATCAACCGCTGCCGGTGGAACGGCAGGTGGCGGTGGTCTGGGCGGCCACGTTCCCCGCCAAGCCCAAGAACAAAGAGTACAAGGACAGCCGACAGTACCCAGAGGGCTACTTCATCCTCGAAATCCCGAAGGATGACATGAAGAGCTTCGAAGCCGAGCTGCTCAGCTACCTCGACGGGAACGCGCCGGAGATCCTCACCGAGCTCCGTGACAAGGGCGACATTTCGGCCGAACTCGAGAAGAAGATGGTGGAGCACACCGAAGCCTTCACGAAGCAGTTCAAGCAGCGCTACGCCTGACCTTACACCCCCGGCCCAAGCGCCTCTTCGATCCACCCCGCGCAATCCAGCCATTGACCGCCTCGACGATGCGCCTCACCCCCTGAACTCTGACTCGAAATGGGCCGCTGGATCCGAACGATGGTGCCTTCGAGTCCCGGCCACGTCGTCTCAGCCCGAACCGGAAATCCGTCATCCAGCTGGAAGAATCGGCTCACCTCCCGACCGGGACCATGGACCTGGACCGCGCCGGGCTCGCTTCGAGCGAATTCGATCAACTCGACCTGAGGCCAAAGTGTGGGCGCCCGAACCACCACCGTCCTCACCTTCCCGGGACCGGCCTCCGGGACCAGCTGAATGGCCCACAGCCCGCTCAGGGGCGATCCGAGGTCCACGCCGGTTCCGGGACCATGCGCCAGAACCCTCGACCGGGACCCCAGTGGTCCGCGGGTCTGGATGCGAAGCCCGTCCGGCGTGACGGAAGCGGTCGTGGTTTGAGCCAGACCCGCGAGCTTCAAACGTACGGCGAACTGCCGAATACCGTTATTTTGAAAGATGGCCCGGTAGTCGATGAGAATCGGCTGCGGGATCGCCTGCGACAGTGAGCCCGAAACACAAAACCAAGCATCCCTCTTGCGATGTTCGATTCGCTCCCAACCCACCGAACGTCCGTCGAACCGAACATCGTAGATGTGGGTTCCCGTCACGATCTGTGGGAGCTGCTTCGGAGTGTGCGAAGGCGTGTGTGCATAGCAGCCGCACACCAACACCGGCACCACGACGAACCATTTCAGAACGGGGGGAGCGCACTTCACTCGAATCCGTGGCACGATCCTCTTGTCCCTGGGGCCACATGCGAATCGATTACAGAACCGTGATTGTGTCCCTCTTCGTGCCTTGTCTTGCGATGGCTCAAGGCACGACGACTGACGCGGCACGTTCACGAAGCAACGGTTTATCGCTGGATTTTGACGTCTTCAAGCCGACCAATCGATTCGCGGTGTGTTGGACGAGACCATCTCGGATGCCTGCATCAGGCGTGGACCGCTATGCCGAAGCGTTGGAGGCGGCTGCACGCTCCACCCAGCCGGACCACGTCGCGGCGACCTTTCGGCGGGTGACCCCCAACGACACCGCGAGTTGCGGCGTGCTGGTGAGAGCCGCGGTGGGAAACAAAGTCCTACCTCAGGGCCGACGGATCCAGATGAGGGTGTCCAAACCGGGCCAACCCCCTCTGCTCACGGTCTTGGTGGGTCCACTTCCGGTCACGCAGATGCAGGAAGACGACCTCATCTTCGTGTGGAAGCAAGCCTGGCCGCTGGTCGCGCCTCCCGCACCACCTTCTCCAAAGCCGTCGGCACCGCCCAAGAGGCCTCCGCCGGCGCCCCTACCTCCGCTGGTCGACCCGGAGTCGCCGGAAAGTTACGTGGACCCGGATCTGGCGGAGGCTCGGGAAGAACTGGAGCGAGAGCTCCAAAAGCCGGATCGGCCTGCGGTCTTCTCACTGGTGTTCAACGCGGGACTCCTGTCGCGAAGCCTCGACGCCGAAGGGGGGCGTCCCCAGGACGAATCCGCTCTGCTCTCCTTGGGAGGGCGCGCTGCACTGCATATCGGTGGGATCTTGGGATGGTCGAAGGACCGGCTGGATATCGAGGGCGCTTACTGGCGGCAGCTGGTGGACGCGGACATCGATGGGCAAGCCTTCGGGGCGGAGTCCGACCGGGTGAGAGCGGTCGTCTTTCATCATCGCCCTTGGTTCGGCGACAGAGGTCCTCGCCTCGGGCCCCTGGCCGGATACGAATTCAGGCGCTTCAACTTCGATCCCGCGGCCACCACTCTTTCCATTCAATACAGTGTTCTTCGACTCGGAGCGGTTGCGGAGCAGCCCATCCTGCGCTTCGGAAAACGAGGCGGTCTCGGAGTCTTTGCTCGGGGGGCGGGACGGGTCCCGTTCGGTTCGAACCAAGGCGATTTCGACATTGGATTCGATGTCCAGGGTGGCCTGGGCTTTGAGCACGACAGCGGTTTTCTGGCTCACGCTGGCGTCGGGTACACGTCGCAAGCCGGAACCAGTGAGACGGGCGATGGGACCATCGACTTCAACGACGGCTTCATCGACGTGATCGGAGGAGTCGGGTGGTCGTTGTGAATCGGTCCAGGCTGCAGGCCTGGTTCGTGATGGCCTTTCTCTCGGGATCATTCCCGGCATTCGGGCAACCCAACGATATCGACGGAGACGGGGACGGCTTCTCGCCCCTGGCCGGAGACTGCAACGACAGCGACACTTCGGTCTTTCCGGGCGCGCCCGAGCTGTGCGACGGCAAGGACAACGACTGCAACAACGTCATCGATGATGCAGTGGATGCCGACGGCGACGGGTTCGACATCTGCGAAGAAGCACCAAGCTGCGACAACGACCCAAACAACTTCCCGGGCAACACCGAAGTGTGTGACGGAAGTGACAATGACTGCGACGCCCTGGTGGACGAACGGAACAACCAGGGGGACCCTCTGCAGAGGTCCTGTTACAGCGGTCCCGGTGGCACTCGGAACGTGGGTCTTTGTCAAGACGGCCTGCAGACCTGCTCCGGAGGAAGCTTCAACGGAGCGTGCGAGGGTCAAATCACACCGGCGGTCGAGATCTGCGACGGTCAGGACAATGACTGCAACGGCTCAGCCGACGAAGGGTTCGACGACGACGGTGACGGCGTCAGCTTCTGCGACGGAGACTGCGACGATGAAGACGCCGATATCTTCCCGGGCAATAGCGAGGTCTGCGACAACAAGGACAACGACTGCGACGGCCGGACCGACGAACGCAACAACCAAGGCGACCCACTTCGGCGCTCCTGCTACACCGGACCAAACGGGACCCGGAACGTAGGAATCTGCGACGACGGGTTTCAGCTGTGTACAAACGGAAGTTTCAGCGGTCCGTGTGATGGACAGACGCTTCCCGGTCCCGAGATCTGCGACAATCAAGACAACGACTGTGACCGGGAAACCGACGAAGGATTCGACGAAGACGGCGACGGCGTCTCCTTCTGCGACGGAGACTGTGACGACGACGATCCGGCTCGGTTTCCAGGCAACAACGAGATCTGCGATGGGATCGACAACGACTGCGACGCGATGGTCGACGAACGCAACAATCGAGGGGATCCGCTCCGCCGATCCTGTTACTCCGGTCCCAACAACACTCGAAACCGAGGCATTTGCTCAGACGGAACCGAGACCTGTACGGATGGATCCTTCGGCATCTGCGTCGGCGAAGTCCTCCCCGAGACGGAGATCTGCGACGGTGAGGACAACGATTGCGACCGAGCCACCGACGAAGGTTTCGATGTCGATGGTGATGGCGTCACCACCTGCGAAGGGGACTGCGACGACAATGATCCCCTCAACTTCCCCGGAAACAGCGAAGCCTGCGATGGGCGGGACAACGACTGCGATGGCGAAGCCGACGAGAACTTCGACGATGACGGTGATGGATTCACCACCTGTGGCGGCGACTGCGACGACACCGATTTCAACACCTTTCCCGGCGCCCCGGAGGCCTGCGACGGACGAGACAACGACTGCGACGGCGACGTGGACGAGGGCTTCGAGGCGTTCGACCAGGACAACGACGGTTTCTTGACCTGTGGTCCCAACCCCGACTGCGATGACGATGATGCCGAGGTCAACCCCGGGGCGAACGAAGTCTGCGACGGCAAGGACAACGACTGCGACGGTCGAACCGACGAGCGCAACAACCAGGGAGACCCGCTTCGTCGAGGCTGCTACACCGGTCCTCCCGGGACAAACGGCGTCGGCGCATGCGATGGCGGGAATCAGGAGTGCATCGGGGGCGCGTTCGGAGCCTGCGAAGGGGAGGTGCTCCCCGCCCCCGAAAGCTGTGACAGCTCGGACAACGACTGTGATGGCCGGGTGGATGAAGACTTCGACCTGGACGACGACGGCTTCACCACCTGCGGTGGGGACTGTAACGACGGCGATCCCACCATCCGCCCCAATACGCCAGAAGTCTGCGACGGCCTCGACAACGACTGCGACGGCCGGATCGATCGAATCGGGTTGGACGACCGCCCCCTGACCCAGCCATGCTACACCGGCCCCGTCGACACGGCTGGGGTCGGAGTGTGCGTCGAAGGCGTGAACCTGTGCGACGGTTCGAACGGCTTCTCCGCGGTGTGCACCGACGAAGTCACGCCCTCGGTCGAGCTTTGTGATGGTCTGGACAACGACTGCGATGGCGAAGTGGACCCCGAGTTCGACCTGGACGAAGACGGCTTCACGGACTGCGGCGGAGACTGCGACGACACCAACCCCGCCATCAATCCGGATGCCATGGAGGTCTGCAACAACCTAGACGATGACTGCGACGACATCATCGATGGTGCCCAGACCGAGTGCTACGACGGTCCGGTTGGCACCGCCACGGTGGGCGCGTGCCGTCCGGGTCTCGCCATCTGCGCCGAAGGGGTTCCCTCTGGCACGTGCGTTGGACAGATCCTGCCCGAGCTCGAGACATGCGATGGGATCGACAATGACTGCGACGGCGCAGTGGATGAAGGCTTCGACCGGGACCAGGATGGAGTTTCGCAGTGCGACGGGGACTGTGACGACGACAACGCTTTTGTCGCACCCAACCTCGCAGAGCGGTGCGACTGCGCGGACAACGACTGCGACGGTGAAATCGACGAAAGTCCGTTTGGAGGATCCATCTGCGACTTCGGCGCCTGCCACGACTTCGACCAGGACAACTTCACCAACTGCGAAGGAGATTGTAACGACTTCAGCCTCGTTGTCTTTCCCGGTGCTCCGGAACAGTGCGGCGACAACATCGACAACGACTGCGATGGCCTGATCGATGAGGACGTCGACGAAGACAACGATGGGCTCACCACTTGCGGCGGGGACTGCGACGACCGGTTCGCTTCCATCAACGTCGACGCGGTGGAGATCTGCGACGGCTTCGACAACGACTGCGATGGCATGGTCGATGAAGGGTTCGACCAAGACGGAGACGGTGCGACGTCATGCGCCGGGGATTGCGATGACACCACGAACCTCGTCTCGCCGTTCCGTCAGGAGCAGTGTCGGAACGGGATCGATGACGACTGCGATGGTCTCATCGACCCGGAAGTCGACGCGGACGGCGATGGGTTCTTCAGGTGCGGCGCTTCTCCGGAACTCGACGACTGCAACGACTTCAACGCCGCGGTCTACCCGGGCGCGCCCGAGGTCTGCGACTTCGCCAACAACGGATGCGAGTCGCCCACACCCTCCCAACCGATCGTGGTCGACGAGGGTTTCGACCAGGACGGCGACGGATTCGAGGTCTGTCGCGGCGACTGTGACGACAACGACGCCAGCATCCATCCGAACGCGCGAGACATCGCGGACGGCATCGACAACAACTGCGACGGCAGGATCGACGAAGGAGACGTCGACAACGACGAAGACAACTTCACGTTCTTGTGTGGAGACTGCAACGACAACAATCCGCGCATCAGCCCCCAGGAACCCGACGTTTGCGACGGCATCGACAACGACTGCGATGGTCGGGTGGATCAGGATCCACTCGGCAGAACCACGTGCACGGTCTGCCGAGATGACGACGAAGACGGCATCCTTTCCTGCGAGGGCGACTGCGACGACGAAGATCCTACCGTCGGTCCCACCATGCTCGAAGTGTGCGACGGCAAGGACAACGACTGCGACGGCACCATCGACCTCGACCGGGTCTTCGGTGAGGAGCTTTGCATCTCCGCCGATATGGGCGTCCCCATGGACATTGGCATGGGCAGTGGCGGAGGGAGCGTCGATGCAGGAGGAGGCGCGGTGGCCGGCCCTCCCGACGCAGGTGTTTCTCCAGCCTCGCCCTCCGAGGACGAGGTGCTCGAGACCCTGCCGCTGGACGTCAACTGCGGGTGCTCCACGGCCGAGGAGGA
Source organism: Myxococcota bacterium (assembly GCA_050331295.1). GTDB lineage: Bacteria > Myxococcota > Kuafuiibacteriia > Kuafuiibacteriales > Kuafuiibacteriaceae > Kuafuiihalomonas. The sequence continues at coordinate 179,872 of JBHJGZ010000007.1, forward strand.
GTCGTCCGCTCAGCCTTCGAAGACCAGCTGGCTGCTGGCGTCGCTGATGATCATGGTCCTGTTCTGGCGAAGGCGTCGACACTCGACGGCGATTTGGCTTGCCGCGCTGAGCCTGACCTCCGCGTGCAGCGAGGCCGACGTCGGTGCCTTTGCCCAAGGACTGGCCGACATTCCGGGGTCCGGCCTCAACGACTCTGGTGCAGGCGACGGAAGCGTGGACTCGGACCTGGCCGTCGACGCCGGGAGTCGGGACTCGGCTGGAGCACTCGACCTCGGTGACCTGACGTCAGGCCCGTGCCGATTGGCAGATCCCGGCCGGATCACCACCGTCGATGTTCCCGACGCCCGCTTGCAACTCGCCCTGGACGTCAAGGTGACCACGTCGGCCATCTCAGACCTGGGCATCCTGACCCTGGATGCCGAGAGTGAGCGGGTCCGGGGTTTCGTCCTCACCGCTGCCCTCGAACCCGGTTTCGACCCCCAAGACCCGAGCGTGGCGGCGGAGCTTCTCGACGCCCTCATCGAGCCCCTATTTTCCGGTGGCGTAACCGGAGTCGCCGAGAGCGTGGACGAAACCTTCCGGCAAAGCTTCGTGCTTCGTACCCTTCCCGCCGCTCGGACCCTCCGAAGGGTGCGCATGGTGAATGACGTGCTCCCGTCGCGGATCCGAGATGGACTGGTGGCGCAGCTCACCCGCGAGGAGTTGGAGGACATCCCGGATCTTCCCGAGGTGAGCAATGAGGTCCTGACGAGAGAATTCGTGCTGGCTGTTCTCTCGGTAGTGGATCCCGAGACGCCGTCCTTCACCTTCGTCGTCTCCCTGGCGGATCTGGAAGCGGTGGAGGCACAACCCTTGTCGGCCACGTTGCTCCAAGATCTGTCCAATGGAACCCATGTGGCGGACACGACCTCGCGGCTCGGGTTGAATTGTGAAGACCAGGTTGCGGAGCCGTTGCGCGTCGACTTCCTGTGGGTGGTCGACAACTCCAATTCGATGAGGGAAGAGCAGCAAGCCCTGGCCGACGTGGCGGGTACCTTCTTCGATGCTCTCGAGGTCAGCGGCGTGGATTTTCGACTCGGCGTAGTCACCACCGACGGCGAGACCCTTCGAGGAGGCGGATTCACGAACTCCCTCACGGAGTTTCAGACCAGAGTTCAGGTCGGCCAGAACGGCATTGGACGGGAGGCCGGTCTCGAGTTCGCGGTTCGTGCGGTGGAACGCGCACGCGATGCCGTAGACCCGGAAGAGGCGTTCCGGAGCGACGCGGTCCCGGTCATCATCTTCTTCAGCGATGAAGACGCCGAGAATCTCCAGTCCGTGGAGGTGTACGCTCAGGCCTTGGGTGAGGAAGGCGTCCTGCCTTTTGCCATCGTGGGACCGCGGCCCCGCGGCTGTACCGCCGTAGGCCGGGGGGTTGCGGCGGTCGGCGAATCGTACATCCAGGTCACTGAAGCCCTGAACGGCAGTTCCGCCTCCATCTGCGCCGCCAATCTGGACGACTCGATATCCGAGATCCTGGTCGCTGCGGCGGGGGCTGCGAGCACCACGCAACTTCAGGAGCAACCCATCAGCGGGTCCATCGAAGTACAACTGGGAAGCGACCGAGTAGCCCGAAGCCGGAGCAATGGCTTCGACTACGAACCCACCGCCAACAGCGTGCTCTTCTTCGGCGAGGCCAATCTGCCGGTCGGGACCGACTTTCGCGTGGCATACCGGCGCTTCGTGCCCTTCGAGAACTGAGGCCTTCGTCGGGAATCGGCTCAGTCGCAGTGCTCCGCGAAGTGGGCCTGCTCGGACATCAGAGAGAGATTGGCGGATTCGAGTTCTTGCACCCGTTGCCGAAGCCTTTCCAGTTCCTCCCGGACCGGCGCGAGTTCTTCGGTCGTCCACCGAGGCGTGATGTGCTGAGGGCAATTCCAATCGAAGGCCTCCACCTTCAGCACGATGATGCGGTCCACCGTGGCCCGGTACGAAGGGTCCAAGACCCTTCGAGCCAGCTCGGGATCATCCCTTTCGCGATGAACCTCGGCGCGCGCGAAGACCTTCAAGCGTCGGCGGTTCGGGTAGTCGACGAAGAACAACGAGACACGGTCATCCTTGGAGACGTTCCCTTGCGTGATGAACTGACGATTGCCTTGGTAGTCGGCGAACGCCAGGGTTCGGTCGTCCAGCACCTTCACGAAGCCAACGGGGCCTCCGCGGTGCTGAACGTACGGCCATCCATCCTCGGTGCGGGAGGCCATGTAGAACGAGTCCCGCTCCCCAATGAACCCGGCTTCTCGCGGGGAAAGGCGATGGTCATCCAATGCCATCGCCGCCATCCGGGCCGCCGTCTTCTCGGTGCCGTGTTCGGCCTGAATCGCCTGAACCGACGGTGTGAATGCGATGTTCGTGTATCGACGCATGGTCTCTGTGTCCTTCCGCGGAGGTTATGAAGCCCGACTCCAGCCGGGACAACCCGCCGATCCGGGGCTAGACTTTTGCGTAGGATGCAAAAGTTAGGCAGTGACCCGCGCCGGGTCCAGGTGTTCGTCCGCGCCGTCGAGCTGGGAAGCTTCTCCGAACTGGCTCGGGCTTGGGGGGTCAAACCTTCCTCGGTTTCGCGTCAAGTCGGTTCGCTCGAGGATGAACTCGGCGTCCGCCTTCTGCAACGCACGACCCGAAAGCTGCACCTCACCGAAGCGGGAACGTTGCTCTATGAGCGGGCGAAGGCAGCGCTGGAAGATCTGGAAGAAGCGTTTCGTTCCGCTTCGGAGTTCAATCCAGCACCTCGTGGTGAACTTCGCATCTCCGCGCCCGTGGCCTTTGGCCGGCGATACATCGCTCCCCTCGTCAAGGGCTTCATGGTCGAGTATCCCGAGATTGCGCTGCAGGTCTTCTTTCACGACCGCTTCGTGGACTTGGTAGGCGAAGGATACGACGCAGTGGTCCGGGCTGGCCACGTTCGGGACGAGGGCTTGGTGGCGCGCCGACTGGCTCGAAACTTTCGGATTCTCTGCGCGAGTCCCGTCTACCTGGAAACCCATGGAGAACCACGAGTGCCCCAGGACCTGAAGGCACATGAAGCGCTTCGTTTCCGCTACGTGGATGCCACCGACGAATGGCGGTTTCGGAAATGCGGAACGAGAACCGCAACCGAAGCCGTCCGTGTGCACGGGCGCCTCGCCTCCAACAACGGTGATCTCCTGCTCCAGGCCGCGGTCGACGGTCTCGGGATCGCCCTCGTGCCGGAATGGCTGGCGGTAGACGAGCTCCGGGCCGGACGGGTGCGAAGGCTGCTCTCGGAGTTCGAGGTCACGGCCACCGACTTCGATTCGGAGCTTCATCTTCTCTTCCCCTCCCGTCGGCATTTGCCGGCCAAGATGCGGGCCTTGATCGGATACCTGGAAACCGCCTTTCGGTCCCCGCCCTGGGAGAGACCCGCCGACGACGGATCCGCCTGATCGCGTCGGTTGCCGCATCGGCGGTTGCTGATGGCCGGGTCGCGGGCTACACGCGGCCCACATGCACGGGTCCCAATGGAACCGAGCACCACACCTGCTGCTCGTGGCACTGTGCGGATGCCCCTCGCCGGATTCGGCGCCGCTCGGTCCGGCGGAGTCGGACCTGGACGGCGCCCCGTGGGCTCGAGTGGAAGCGGCTGCCCGAGGCCGGACCGTGCACTGGGCCATGTGGCAAGGCGACCCTTTCATCAACGAGTACGTCGACGGTTGGGTGAAGCCGCGCTTGAAGGAGCGATTCGACATCGAGCTCCAGGTCGTCTCTTCCCAGGGAAACGACATCGTCAGCCGACTGATGACCGAGCTGGAGGCCGGGCCGCAGCAGAGCGAATACGACATCATGTGGATCAACGGGGAGACATTCTATCAGCTCCGGCAGATCGACGCGCTTCATGGTCCGTTCACTTCGAAATTGCCGAATGCTCGTTTCGTCGACTTCGAAAATCCTTTCATTGGAATCGACTTTCAGCAACCCATTGAAGGGATGGAATGCCCGTGGGGGAACGTACAGCTCGCCCTCATCTACGACTCCGCCCTCATCGAAGACCCGCCCCGGACGCCCGAGGCCCTGGAGGCATGGGTTCGGGCCCATCCCGGCCGATTTACCTTCGATACGGACTTCACGGGCCTCACCTTCCTGAAATCCCTCCTCATCCATTTCGCGGGTGGTCCAGGTTCGCTTCACGGCCCGTTCGATCCAGAGCTCTACGCGGCGCACGGGGAAGAACTCTGGGAGTACATTCGCCGTCTGAAGCCTTTTTTGTGGAAGGAAGGCCGCACCTTTCCAAGCCGAGTTTCCCAGCTCCACCAGTTGTTCATTGCTGGAGAAATCGACTTCACCATGAGCAACAACGACGGAGAGGTCGACAACAAGGTGCTCCAAGGCCTGTTTCCCGATACTGCCCGGGCGTACGTCCTGGAGACGGGGACGGTTCAAAATACCCACTACATAGGAATCGCAAAGAATACCGGGAATCTGGCCGCCGCGCTGGTCACCATCAATTTCTTGATCTCACCCGAGGCTCAGTTCCAGAAGACGCTTCCTTCGGTGTGGGGGGATGGGACAATCTTGGCTCTCCGCCGACTCCCCCAACGGTGGCGCTCGAAGTTCAAAGACGTGCCACAAAGAACGCATGCTCCTTCCCGAGCGTCCATTCGAGACCAAGCCCTCATGGAACCCGCATCAGAGTACATGATCCGCATGTTCAAAGACTTGCGAACCCGGGTCATCGAGCGGTGAATCAGCGCTTCGTCCTCGCGGTCTTCGCCAGTCTGTCGGTACTGCCGGTCTTCGCAGCCGTCTTCTACGCCCTCCTGTACAGTGTGGAGCTCACGGGTCTTCTGTCGAACGGGCTGACGTATCGTCATTGGCAACGAGCGTTGAGCAGCTGGTCCTTTTGGTCTTCTCTGGGATTCAGTCTCGGTATCGCCCTGCAGGTGACCATCGTCGGCGCCGTGTTGGGATGGGGTCTCGCCAAAGGGCTTGGATCACGCCTGGATCAATGGCCCTTCGGGAGAGCCGCCCTCCTCCCACTCGCGGTGCCATCGGTCGTGATCGGACTCGTGACCTTCGCTTGGTTCACGGCGTCCGGCTGGTCAAACCGTTGGCTGGCTGTCCTCGGCGTCCTGCAGGATCCCCTCGACGGCCCGTCATGGGTACAAGATCCGTGGGGCTTCGGCATCATCTTGGCTCACGTCTACGCAGCGTCGGCGTTCTTCACCATCGCATTTCGTGGCATCATTCGAATGGAGCATATCGATCGGCTCGAGCACGTCGCTGCGAGTCTCGGAGCCGGGACGATTCAGACTTTCGTCCGGATCACCTTTCCGATCCTGCTCCGCCGGAGCCTTGGAACCTCGAGCCTCGTATTCATGTTCACGGTGGGTTCCTATGAGATTCCTCTTCTCCTCGGGCCTCAATCCCCCCAGATGCTTTCGGTCTTGGTGCTCGAAAAATTTGGTCAATACGACCTGCATCAAAAGCCGGAAGCCATGGCGGTGGCCGTGATCTACGCCATTCTTCTCACCTTGGGTGTCCATACCGTGTTCCATCTGATGAAAGAAGGACCGAGCGAATGAAGGGTAGAGTGCAGACTGGGCTGACAGTCTTCATGGTTTCGGTCTGGTGGCTCCCGGTAGCTTATCTGGCACTGCTTTCCGTGGCAGGCCCTTGGAAGTCCGACCATGTATTCCCGGACTCCATGAGCTGGACTCGATGGGTCCGGATCCTGTCGGGGGGCAACGGTGACCTCATCAAGACGACGATGGCATCCCTCGTCTTGGCCACGGTCGTCTCTGTTGTGAGTACCACGTGCGGATTCATCACCTCGAAGGCGGTGGCGGAGAGTCGGTGGCGCGGCGAATGGCTGGCACTCTCCCATCTCGCGTTCGGATTCTCCCCTGTCATTCTGGGTTCGTGCCTCTCCTTCATCGCGATCAGAATGGGCCTTTCCGGGACGTTCCTGGGCGTCGCAATGGTCCAGATCGCCGTGACCAGTGCCTTCGCCACCGTCTTGCTGGTACCCGTCTGGACCTCGGAGCGGCGGGCACTTCAGTCCGTCGCGCGAACCCTCGGAGCCCGGCCTGTTCAGATCTGGCGTCTGATCCTGTGGCCTTCGTGTCGCCCACTGGTCATGGTTTGCTGGGCTCAAACGTTCTTTTTTTCCTGGATGCAGTACGGATTGACGCTCACCATCGGAGCCGGAAAGGTTCATACCTTGCCGCTCGAAGTATATGATTTCGTGTTCGAGGCCGACCTTGGATATGCGGCCGTCGCATCACTGATATTGATCATCCCTCCCATGCTTCTCTTGATGATGAGTCCTTCGGCGCGTCCTGCGTGGCAGAACCAAGGTCGCGCATCGGAGGCAGCAACGAACGCCGAGAGGCACGTGAAGGCGAGGCGCGAAGAGGGGAACCTGCCGGATGCTCCTTGAAGCCATCGAGATCGCCAAGAGCTTCGGCGCAGAGAGCGTCCTTCGCAGCGTGAACCTTCGGCTTCCCACGTCGAAACGTCTTGCGATCCTGGGACACTCCGGTTCTGGAAAGACGACCTTGCTCAAGATCCTGGCCGGGCTCGAATCCCCTGACCACGGTACGGTGTACCTCAACGGCGCGGACGTCACCCCAGTTCGGCCGGAGCGCCGCAGGATGGTTTACCTGTACCAAGAACCTTGGCTCTTTCCGCACCTCTCGGCTCGGGACAATATCGCATTCGGTCTGAGGGTTCGGGGCAGGCGTCGCATCGAGATCTCCGAGTCTGTCGACTCGATGCTGGAGCGTCTCGGCATCGGTGCCCATGCCTCCAAAATGCCCCACCAGCTGTCCGGAGGACAGAAACAGCGGGTCGCCTTCGGCCGGGCGCTCGCCGTCGAGCCTCATGTTCTCTTGCTCGACGAGCCTTTCAGCGCGCTGGATGCCCGAACGCGAAACGACATGTATCGCCTCTTTACCGACGTGGTCGAACGACTTCAGATCGGGACCATCTTCGTGACCCACGATGTGAAGGAAGCGTTGGTCCTCGGAGATCGGTTTGCCTATCTGCAACGTGGGGCGCTACATCCCTTCGAGAGCCGAAGCGCTTTCCTGGCCGATCCCCGGGTCGGCGCAAAGGACGAGTGGCGGTTTTGGCAACGGGCCTTCCAGCCCAACGCAGAATGAGAACGAACGGATGAACGACTTCGACACCTTCGAATCCATCTATTGGGTGTTCACCCATCGCTGCAACGACACGTGTGCCCACTGCTACAACATGTCTGGGCCCCAGGGCGAGGTCATGAGTGAAGACGATTGCCTGGCCATCATCCGGAACCTCCCGAACTCCTTAGGTCGCATCATTCTGTCCGGAGGCGAGCCGCTCGCCGAGCGTAAGAAGCTGTACCGGATCCTGGAGGCGCTGCGGGAGCGCTACCGTGGCCAAACCGAGGTCATGCTTCAGACGAATGGGGATCTCATGACGCCCGAACGACTCGACGCGATCCTCTCCCGCGGCGTATCTCGGATCGATGTGGCCAGTATCGACCGCTTCCACAAGCTCAAAGGTCAACGGCGGACAGAACTCGAATCCCTGTTTCGCAGTCGGGGTCTGGTGGACGCCGCTCAGAACCCGCTGATTCGCCGGGAAGACTACCTTCAAGGAGGCGTCGTTAGCTTCGGTTTCTGGGGGGCAAACGAGGATTTCTGGATCGGTGGGAACTGGGCTCGGGGTCGGGCGATGAAGACCGGGATATGGCTTCGAGACGGCGACCACAACTTCTGCTCGGTCCTGTCGGGTGGCCGAGGCTTCCTGGGAGGGACCGACCTCCCCCAAGAGATTTCCATCCAGCTTTGGCGCATCAACCCATGTTGTCCCGGAACACTCCACGCCATGGGTGACGCTCGAAGCCATAAGATTTCCGACGTCCTTCGGCGCGTATCGAGGCTTCCGGTGTTTCAAAGCATCAACGATGGCGACCCGTATGGGATGGGCACATCGATGGGCATCAGCCGAGAGCATGGCATCCAGCGAGCCCGCGCCTTGAAGAACGTATGCCGGTGGTGCGATGAATTCTTCGAGCGCCACTATGACATGGAACGCGGTGAGGCACGGCCAAGCTCTCTAGAGAGCGAACTCCCCGAGGGAGCGGCATGACCATCGATGGAGCCCTCCTTTCCAACGGGATTTTGGGACTGGAGAATGCGCATCCTTCGACCGGACCGGATTCGTCTCGACATATTCGCCTCGGCGAGCCGGCTTGCCTCGATTTCGGCCGCCCCGACCTCATCCTGGTGCCCAACGGTACGGCTCACGTGGCCATGCTCGAAGGGCGGAACCGTGCTCACGATGTATGCCTCGGGACGCCTGGGTCATCCGGCGGTCGGGTTCGGGAGAGCCCTTGAATCGGCAGAAGCGAGGCGGCGGGACCCTCTTCGTTTCCACAAAGGATCCCATCGTGGAACATGTTGTGCGTCAGATCCGGCATCTGGATCAAATACTGTGACACCTTGACGGAACGGCTGAGCGGTTGCCGACCTGCAGGAAGATTCACCATCGATCCCGGCGCCTACGGTGTGGGTGGTAAGCCTTCGTCACGGAGGAGCGCTTCAGACTCCTGACTCGGCTTCGTGCGAAGGCGGACACACCGTCCTGCCTCGTGCGCGCCCTCATTTCGGGATTTTGGGGTCACCGTCTTCATCGTAGATGTTAAGCAGCGGCCATGAAGAACATTGCCTTACTCACCGTACTTTCGCTGATGACGATGAGCTCGTCCGCCCTGGCCAATGGCATCGCCCTCGGATTCGAGATCGGTCCGAACTTCACGCTCAATGCCGGCGACCTCGTCGAGGATACGGCCGGCGTCGGCATCAACGCGAGGGCGGGATATCAATTCGAGAGTGGTCCCATCTTCATCACCCCCGAGGCCCGGTTCGGCTTCGAGTCCCCGGGAACCCCGAACGCGTTTCGGATCCTCGGAGGCTTTCGCTTCGGCTTGAACACACCCCTTGCACCGATCGGTTTTGCACATCTGGGTGGGCTGGTGGGTGATCTCGAGGGCTTCACTTGGGACGTCGGCGGAGGTCTCGACTTCGATGTCGGTCCGATCGCCCTCGGCGTCAACGCATCCTACAATCGAGCCGAGGACCAGGAGCTGACGCTCGAAGCGCTCGGCGACGACAGCGTCGCATTCGAATGGGTCCAGGTCGCAGCCAGCGTCACACTGGTGCTCTAGAACTGCATTTTTCGCCTTCGAGGCCCTGTGACCTTCCGACCGCAGGAGGCCATGGTCTCCGGGTCTCAGAATCGGGCCAACAAAGTAAACTGAACCGTGAGAGGAAGGTCCGCCGAGTTCTGCACGAACTCCGCGTCCCCTCCGATCTGAATCTGATTGGAGACCGTGAAGTTGGTGGGAAAACCGCTTTCGATGTTCAGATTGAAGAGATTGAAGACGTCCGACCGAAATACGAACTCCGCGCCCAAGAGGCGGAAAGCGTACTGAACACCGAGGTCGACGTTCAGGGACCAATCCAAGCGCCCCGAGTTTCGGTCTTCACCCGGAAAGCGATCCGGATTTCCGGTGAACTGATCGGCGAAGGACAGTCCGTCGCCGTTGATGTCAGTTGTGCCGAATACTTCGGCGTCCGCTACGAAATTGATGGGTTGTCCGGACTGAAGGAGGATCGCAGTCGTGACGGACAGACCTTTGACCGGGTAGACATTGAAAATCGTAGAGAAGACGTGGGTTCGGTCGTTGAGAGATGGCCCGAAGTCCGCATCGAAATTGTTGGCGTCCGACGCCCGGAAATTGATGTCATCGGTGTCGTTTTCGAGCCTCGACAGAGTATAGAAGAAGGTCCAATCCCATAAGCTGTTGTCGCGATTCTTGTAGAGGGCGACGTTCATCGCGCGATACCGAGAACGTCCACCGGTGTCGGACACGATGATCGAGCGCGCCCCACCCGGAAGAATGGGCGCGGGCCGAGACGCATTCGCGGAAGCCACCGACCGCACCAGTCCAAGCTCCTCTCGCTCTTGCGCCGTCAGCTCCGCCACACCCTCCGGTCCCAACTCTTCAAACAGCGCCTGGTTGAAGGCGAATGGAGCAGCGGCGTTGAGGTCGACCAGTCGAACGAGATTGAACCCCCGGGTATAGACGAGGTCGATCGACGCCAACCAGTTCCGGGCCAGCTGCCACTGCGCCCCGACCGTCGCCTGGAGGGCGAAGGGATTCGAGAGGCCTTCCGGATTCTGAATCCGAAACTCTGGCGTTCCTTCTGCCGTGTCCCGGAGCCCGAAACAGCTGTCCGCGCTGTCACAATCGTTCGCGACACCATCAACGGCGAAGTTTCCGTCCGCGACCAGATCTTCGAGATCCGTATTCGCGTCGATGATCCCTCGGGCTTGAAGCTCTTCGAGCTGCATCAAGAATCCGGCCGATGTCGTGGATTGCTGAATCGCGTCGGAGACAATGGCGTATGGAATCTTTTCATAAAAGAGGCCCAACCCGCCTCGGACGACAAGATTCGGCCGCGGTGACCAATTGATGCTCCCGCGCGGCGCAATGTTGTCAAAATCGCCGTCGGCCGCGCCGTTCGCCGTAGACAAGCTGTCGTAGTCCCAGCGCAAGCCCAGTGTCGTGGACAATGAAGAGGTGAGTTGGATCTGATCTTCGATATAGAGACCATAGATCTCTTGCGAGGTTCCAAAGGAGTTTGGCTGTGTTTCGAAGAAGTTGTTGACGACGGTGCCGACGTTGATGTCGGCGGGCGAGAGCTCTTCGTCCACTCCTTGCGCGATGAGCGCATCGAGGTCGGCAGGGGAGAGATCGACCAAGGCATTCCCGTTGATGTTCCCTCCTCCCACGAGGTCAAAGACACCCACGATCACATCAACTCCGAATTTGAGACGATGGTTTCCAACCTGAACCTGGAACTTGTGCTGCGTCTGAAAGTTGTTCTCCACCTCGTCGAAGATGAATCCGGGATGTCCCAGGATTCCGATGGTCTGTCCGGTAGGATTCCGCAGGGTCGTCTGTGGGCCCGGTCCATTTAACGGCCGACGAAAGTCCCAATCGAATCGGGCATACTGAAACGCGCCGGTGTAGCTCCAGCCATCTCCTCGATAGCTGGTACTCAGGGCCGTATTGAGGGAGAGACGTTCCTGCTCCGTCCCAGCACTCGGAAACGTCACTCCTCCGAAGACCCCGCCACCAGGGAGTTCGTTGAAGGCCCTTCCGTGGTTCACGCGAAGTGTCGTCCGTAGTCGATCGGTCCAGACCTGATCCAATCGAGCCGTGAGCAAGAGGGTTTGATTGTCGCCTCGGATCACCTCATCGATGCCCAGATCGGGCACCACGAGCTCATTGTCCAAGAGGTCGAGGGTGAATTCCGCATTCACGAAGACGAACGTTCGGTCCTTCACGATGGGTCCGCCGAGCGAGCCCCCAAACTGGTAGCGTTGGAAATCGAGATTCACTGGGTTCCCGAGAAGATCAGACTGAGGGAAGTCTCCATCCTGACTCGCGGTCAGTCCTGGTCGAGTCACGAAGAAGGCTTCTCCCTTCCACTCGTTGCCTCCGGACCGCGTCGTTACGTTCACTACGCCGTTTGCAGTTCGACCGAACTCGACGGAGTAATTGTTCGCCAGAACAGTGACGTCCTGGACCATCCCGACCGGAATCGGAAACCGCTGTCCACCGAGAAAGTTCTCATTGTTGTCTAGACCGTCGATCGTATAATTCGTGTAGAGAGCGTTGGCACCATTGATCGCGATGGTGGGAGCTTCCTGGAAAAAACCCGTCGCACGAGTCACGAACGGGAGTCGGAACAAAACCCGTTCCAGGTCACGCGCCTCGACAGGAATATTTTTAATATCTTCTTTGGACAAGGTCGAGGAGACCTCTGCATTGCTGGTATTCAAACGAGCGCTAAGGCTACTTCCCTCTATGACGACCTTCAGCTCCGGGTCCACCTCTTCGGTCTTGCCTTTTTTCGACACCAGGAGCGTCAAGCCAGCGTCGAAGCTGGACCTGAGCGAGATGGGCTCAGACCTAGCCGAAACGTAGCGCTCGGTCTCGGCCGTGGTGGCCTGCCATCGACCGCTCGTTTCGAGAGCTGAAAATCGAGCCACTCCCAAACCATCGGTCGTCGTACCGAGTTCGGACCCGGTACTGAGATTCTTCAAATGCACTTCCAGGTTCGCAATCGGTTCTTTCGTCTCGGAATCCAATACCACTACCTGCAATGCAACTTGCGCTTCAGCGGGAGAGGAGCTCAGGATCCAATGGAAGAACGAAAGCCAGACTGCCACCCGACCAACGAGTCGAATCACGTCCGCCTCGTATCCACCACCCATGAACGAGACAACCGCAGATGAAGGAATCACACGTTATCGCGAAGCGACGATTAACCGGCACCTCGAGTCGCTGAACTCGAGCAACGGGAACTGAAGGCACGGCCCGTCTCGGTCAACAGGAGCTGTCCGAGCACTGAAGATCGATGGTATCCCGCGGCAGTTCGTCGGGACGGCCCACATAGAAGCCCTGCACGTAGTCGATGCCGTGCTCTCGAAGCCAGTCGAGTTCTTCAGGCAGCTCGACGCCTTCGGCGACGGTTCGGATTCCCAGCCCTTGAGAGAGCTCGATGATCTTTTGAGCGATCACCGCCCGGTATTCGTCCTCGTGGATTCGCCGCGTGAGGGCCATGTCGAGCTTCACGATATCCGGCCGCAACTGATGGATCAGATTCAAGTTTGAAAATCCGGCGCCCAGATCGTCCAACGCAACCAGAAACCCTTCTTGCTGAGCCTCTCGAACCAGTTCGGACAAGTCCCGCGTGTCATGAATCTTGTCGGACTCGGTGACTTCGATGACCAGGTCTCGGGTCGCAATCGGATACCGATTGCAGAGCCGCTTAAAGTGTCCAAGCTCGAACTCGGGATCGGCGGCGGTCCCGGGCGTCAGATTGAGGAACAGCTTGCTCTGGGACCGCGCGTCGGTGAGACGCCGGGCCGCCAACTGATGCACGCTGGTTTCGAAGGTCGAAAGGAGACCGGCATCTCGCGCAGCGGACAGCATGCGAACCGGATGAACCGATTGCCGGTCTCGGCCCCGTCCGCGGGCCAGCGCTTCGTGACCGAAGATCGACCGGAGATCGTGGGCCGGGACGATCGGCTGGAAGTGTACCGAAAGTCTGCCTTCCGTCATGATCTCGCCCAGCCATTTCCCTCGAGCGAAGATGATGAATGCACGCAGACTCTCCGCTCGCGGGAGGTCGGAAAGACGAGGCTCCTGCAGGCCTGGCTTGAACAGCGCGCGGGTCTCCTCGAGAGCGCGGGGTGGAAGATCCCGGCGAATGACACCCAGAAACTGAACGATATCATCCTGACGAACGCTGATCGCAACGCAGCCATGGGCATCGAACGTCTCGCAGGGGTGACCGGTATTCTGGGCCAGCAGCTTGAGCGACTCGAGACTGGCCTCCTCCCGAGTCCACAAAAAGACCCGTCCGGCACCTCGCAGCGGGTCCGGAAGAGCCATGCTCAGGTCGAGCAGGTCGATGTCGACGTCGTCAGACATGAGACCGTTAACCCCGGTTATCCCATAGAACCAGCGCCGGCGCAGCCACACCGAACATCCGACCGCCGCTCGTTAACGTCATGACGGAGGCGCCAAGAGCTCCCCCGTCAGACGGGCCTGGGCCCACCGTATCCAGCCGGAGAGCTCGTTCGACTGGATCGCAGACCGCAGCCGACGCATCAGATCCTGAATGAACCAAAGGTTGTGCATCGTGATGAGCCGGTGACCGGTGATTTCATTCGTTACCCATAGGTGTCTCAAATAGGCACGGCTATAGCTTCGACACGTAGGACATGCGCATAAAGGGTCTAGGGGTTCGCCGTCTTCCCGAAACCGAGCATGCTTGATGCTCAGCACTTCCGTCCACGTGAGCACACGACCATTCCGAGCGTTTCTGGTGGGAACGACGCAGTCGAACATGTCGATACCCGACGCAACACCGAGGACCAGGTCCTCGGGATGCCCGACCCCCATCAGGTAGCGGGGCCGATCCTCGGGTAGCAAAGGCGTCGTTGCCGAGACCACGTCCAACATCGCCTGTTTGGCCTCCCCGATGGCCACACCTCCAACCGCATAACCGTCCAGATCCCGGAGACTCAAAGCGTCCGCGTGCGCGCGACGAAGGTCGGAAAATACGCCCCCCTGCACGATGCCAAACAGGGAGGTTTGTTCCGGCCGGGTGCGCGCGGCCAAGCAACGATCCAACCACCGCGTGGTGCGGTTGATGGAGTCGGTCATGTAGGGATGGGTGACGCCGGGTGGAGGACACTCGTCGAACGCCATTGCGATGTCGCTGCCCAGGGCCTCTTGCACCTCGATCGCGCGTTCGGGGCTCAGGTCATGGATGGAGCCGTCGTACGGGCTCTGAAACCGTACCCCCTCCTCCGAGATGCCGCGCGTGTTGGCCAATGAGAAGACCTGAAACCCACCTGAGTCGGTCAAGATGGTCTGCGGCCAGTTCATGAAGCGATGAAGTCCACCCAGCTGATGAATCAGGTCGTGGCCCGGTCGGAGCATGAGATGGAACGTGTTGCCCAAAATGACCTGCGCGCCGGTCGCCGAGACCTCTTCCGGAAGCATGGCTTTGACTGCGCCACCCGTGCCGACCGGCATGAACGCCGGTGTGTCGAAGCAACCGTGGGGCGTGTGCACTCGACCGCGTCGCGCCTCGGAGGCTGGGTCGGTCATCAGCAGGTCGAACGTGACGGTTCTCATGAGCCGCGCTCCAGGAGGCAGGCATCGCCGTAGGAGAAGAATCGATAGCCCACCTCCTTTGCCGCTTCGTACGCGTTCAGGATCCGCTCCCGCCCCGAGAACGCAGAAACCAAGACCAAGAGGGTGGACCGTGGAAGGTGAAAATTCGTAAACAGAACATCCACCCACGTGAAGCGATGTCCTGGCCGGATGAACAGCCGAGTCCGGCCAGGACCGGCGTGAAGCTCGGCACCGAAACTCTCCAGGACTCGGGTGGTGGTCGTTCCGACCGCGATGATGCGTCGTCCGGACCACTTCGCGGAGACGATTCTCTGCGCGTCCGCGTCCGAGATGTGGAAGCGCTCTTCATGCATTCGATGATCGTCCAGGCATTCGGCGTCGACGGGTATGAAGGTGCCTGGGCCCACGTGCAAGGTGACGGTGGCAAGCTCGACGCCTCGGTCCGTCAAACGAGCCAGGAGTTCCGGGGTGAAGTGAAGGCCCGCGGTCGGTGCCGCGACCGACCCTTCACTGAGGGCATAGATGGTTTGGTAGCGTTCATGGTCCAAAGCCTCTGCACGACGCGAAAGATAGGGCGGGAGCGGCAACTCCCCATATTGGCGAGCGAGTTCGAGACCAGAACCGGGGATGTGAAGGACGACAAAGCCCCGATCGTTGACCGATTCGACGGTCAGGACGGGCCCCCCCTGGCACACCCGCAGAGGCATCCCAGGTCGAAGGCGTCGGCTGCCCTTCGCCATGGCGGTCCAACGACCGTCCGAGGTCGGTTCCACCAGGAGCAGCTCTACCTGGCCTCCGGTGGGCTTTTCTGCGTGAAGGCGCGCCGGGATGACCCGGGAATCGTTCACCACCAACAGGTCGGACGGACGCAAGAGTTCCGGCAAGGATGCCACCCGCTCGTGAACGCACGGACCCGTAGACGGCACCACCAACATCCGGGCCGAGCCGCGCTCCGCGGGATACCGGGCAATATACCGGTCTGGAAGCTCGTAGTCGTAGCTCGAGAGCAGTTGTTCGTCGGCCTCCATGTCGAGCCGTCTTTCAGTAGGCGCGCTTGAGCGGAACCTCCGGGTAGTAATGCGCCAGAATCTCGTGAAAGTCCCGTCCTTCTTCCGCCATGCCGCGAGCACCCCACTGGCAAAGCCCCACTTGGTGCCCAAACCCTCGCCCCTGCATTTCGAGGGTCCGGTTTCGCGTTCGAGCCACGAAATCGCTCGAATAGACCCGGCCAGCACCGAGGGCCGCGCGAAGGCGCTGGGGCGCGAGACGGTGCCGGCCTCTGGTTGTATCGATCGTCACACGCTTCGCCCGCTCTCGTCGAGAAACGCGACGTACCCGACCTCGAGCGAGACCGGCGTGTTCCAGGAGTTCGTTCAGGTCCGAGAGGGGAACGCTCAAGTCCCACCGGTAGCGGGCGCTGTCTCGACACCATCGACACCGTCGAGGCACGAGGTACGGGACGTTGCCACCGAAGACCTCCTCCGCAGATCGGGTCCGGCCTCCACAGGTGCTGTGAAAAAGAGCTTCGGCCGGAACGTGCTCGAAGGCGAGGACCACGCCCCGGGTCCGTCCGACCGCTTCCACCACCGAGGGTAGAATCGACTCTGCGCCACCGTAGACCTGGGACAGGACCGAGTCCCGAACGTCCCAAGGCTTTCCGGCGCCGCGCATGCGAAGCCTTCGGTCCAAGGCGTAGGTCCGCGCTGCCACCGCCTGCGCCTCGAGCGCGGCGGCGGGCCACGAAGCCGGCATTTCCGAGCCCACGATGCCGAGCAGATAGGTCTCCATGGGAATGCGGTTCACGACCGTAGCTTCGGACGACTTTCGACCGTGCCCACGGCCGGTCACGATTTCGATCCGGCCGAAGTAGACCCCCTGTCCAACCCCGATGGCCCCGTCCGCTTCGGCGACCAACCGTTGGCCCTTCCCTACTAGTTTGGAGCCACTCACCACCTCCATTCCCTCTTGGCCAAAGCGTACCTGCAGGCGTCTTCGACGAACGGAGATGGGCGGGCTATAGTCCAAGGAAACAAGTAGGTCCTTCCCAGCCAGCTGGACCGGTCGCTCGGTCTCTGCCAGCAGGATGCGGATATCGGGTTCGGCCCGAGCCTTCAGCGCCACGCACCAAAGCGGCACCAGCCAACAAAGCGCACGCCGTCCCATGGCGTGCAGTCTCCGGGCTACTCACGGATGCCGCAAGAAATCGAGCCAAGGAAGCGGCGAAGCATCGCCGCACCATGGCTTCAGGACCGTCGGAGGTGCACCAGCAAGCGTCTCAAGTCTTCGTTGACCTTGATGAAGTCGGCGGAAGAGCGTTCGTCGTCGAGGGTCCTCTCGATCTGTGGAATGGCCCTCGAGTCCCCGTAAGTCCAATAGGCATGGATGGCAGCGAAACGCGCCTTGCGGTCGGGATCCGAGAGAGCGGCGGCCAGAGCGTCCAAGGTTGAAGGATCCCGCAAGCGCCGGAGCTGCCAACCCGCTCGTTCTCGGATCAGGGGATTCGGGTCACTCAGCCTTTCGGCCCAACACGCCGCGTCCTCTTCGCACTTCGCGGCCACCTCCAGACGCACCGCGCGCTCAGACAGGTAGCTCTTCAACGCTTCGTCCGGCTCGGAACTCACGATCCTCTGGAAACCGTCGATTTCCGAGGGCCCAGCGAGATTCGACGCGTGGTGGCCCGCAATCTCCTGAGCCGTTCGGCGGACTTCGGTCTCTCGGAGGCACGTTTCCTCGGAGTGGCCCAGCTTCCGACATCGCTTCAGGAAGTCCTCACGGCTCATCATGGCCACCATCGCCTTCGCCGGTGCCGGGTCTCCGATCATGACCAAGGCGTTCATGGCCGCATCGCGGATCGCGGGGTCGAGCGTCCCCATGGCGGAGGTCAGCACCGGAATCGCCTTCGGATCCCCCAAAGCCCCCAAAGGTGGAGCGGCGTAACTCAACACCACGGGGTCGTACCGTCTCGGTTCAATCGCCGTCTGAAAGGCCTCGAGCAGCGGCTGCAGGGCCCGCGAATCACGAAGATCGCCGAGGACGAATCCGCATTTCGCCTTGATGGCCGAAGCGTGCGACCCTCGCTTCCGTTCGAAGATGGCATTCACCTCCTCGTTTTTCATCGCCAACGTGTCGAGCAGTTGGTCTGCGGCGGGCGGCCCCACCTGAAACAGCGCGAAAGATGCTTCACGATAGAACGAGACCCCCTGATACTCGATGAACATCATTTGAATCAGCGTATCCACGGCCGCAGGGGACCCGATCTCACCCAGCGCCACGACCGCATTCTTCCGCATGAACTTGTTGGCGTGTTCCAAGGCGATGGCCTCGAGCGGTTCGACCGCCGCATCGTCCCGCAGCCGGCCCACGGCCCGGACCGCCTCCAGCACCACGAACTCGCTCGAACTCTTTTCCATCATCTCGATCAAGGCGGGTGTGGCCCGCCGATCGCCGATCCGTCCGAGCGCCGTCGCGATCTCCTCGTGGGTCCGGTTGGCCATCTTGCTTCGAAGACCCGCGCCGCGGCCTGCCTCCAGGTCGATGGCAGCCAGCAATGGTTCCAACGCGGATGAATCTCCGATTTTTCCCAAAGCGTTCGCGGCATCCGCACGATGGTTGTCGTCGGGCACTCCCGACTCGGGTTCTTCGAGGATGGACACCAGGCCTGGAATGGCAGAGGAAACGGACCGGTCTCCCACGAAGTCCACCGCGTCCTCGCAGTGCCGACGGTTCGGTTCCCCGTGCTTCAACTGATAGGCCTGTGCGCATGCCTTTCCGTGGCCGTTGAGCAGGGCGGCGCATGCGGTTTCGTCGTCGTGGCAATCGTTGATTCCCGTACAACTCGGGAGCACGATCATCGCGACCGCAAGGCATCCGAGGACGGTCCGTGTGTGGAGTCGGTTTGCCATCAGAGTCCCAACCCGGGTTTCCTCTGCAAAAACCCATTCATGAATTGTGAGTCAAGTCATTGAACCGCGCTCGTCCGTTCATGACCCAACGCAGCACAAAGGACGCGTCGCGTTCCCGATCGCACGGTGCTAGCTTCGACGACGTGCGCACGCTGATCGCCTTCCTCTTCTTCCTTACCGGCGCCTGCAGCTCCTCGACCCCGGACCGCTGGGAAGCCTATCCCGGCTGCGGCGCCGATCAATGCCAGACTTGGTACGAGGAGTGTCGAGCCGAATGCCTCAATCGCGACGACGGGAACGTCGTGACCTGCCAGACGACATGCGGCTCCAAAATCGACGCTTGCCGTCTGGCTTGCGCCAGTTCATAGGGGCGCCCTGGGGAGCCCCAAGGTGACGGATCTGAGCAAAGAACGAACAACCCAAGAGCAGTACCGATCCAGTCTCGAGTGGGAATCCAAGTTCTACCGCGACACGGCCCGGCTCGTCGAAGACACGGGCACCTTCATCAGCATCGACCCGAACATTCGGAATCGTCTACTGACGCCCTCTCGCGCCCTGATCGTCAGCATCCCGACGCGAATGGACGACGGAACCGTCCAGAACCTCATCGGCTACCGAGTCCAGCACAACAATTGCCTCGGTCCATTCAAGGGGGGCATCCGCTATCACGAGGAGGTGAACCTCGGTGAGGTCTCGGCTCTGGCGATGCTGATGACCTTCAAGTGCGCGGTGGCGGGTCTTCCACTCGGAGGGGCGAAGGGCGGGGTACGGGTGGATCCACGCCGACTGTCCCGACCGGAAAAGCAGCGGGTCACGCGCCGGTACACGGTGGAGATCTTGAATTCCATCGGCCCGGAATCCGATATCCCGGCCCCCGACATGGGCACCGACGGTCAAACCATGGCCTGGATCATGGACACCTACTCCGAAATGAAGGGCTATGCGGTTCCGTCGGTGGTGACGGGCAAGCCCATTACCATAGGCGGCTCTCGAGGGCGCAAAGAGGCGACCGGTCGCGGGGTCGCCTATTGCATCGCAGCCGCCGCCGAGCATCTCGCTTTCCCACTGGAAGGCAAAAAGGTAGCGATTCAGGGGTTCGGAAACGTTGGAAGTTATGCGGCCCGCAAGCTGGAACGGATGGGGTGCAAAGTGGTTGCGGTGTCCGACGTCAGCGGCGGTATCTACAATCCAGCTGGACTCGATATCAAACATCTCTTGAAGTACGTCGAGATCAAGAAGGTCGTGAAAGACTATCCAAGGGCGGAGCCCATATCGAATGCGGATCTGTTGACGCTCGAGGTGGACGTTTTGGTGCCGGCTGCCCTGGGCGGCGTCATCGATGCGGAGGTGGCGCGCCGACTCAAGTGCAGAATCCTGGCCGAGGGAGCCAATGGTCCGGTGACCGCGGAAGGCAATCAGGTCTTGAACGAGCGGCAAGACGAAATCTTCGTGGTTCCGGACATTCTGGCCAACGCCGGGGGCGTGATCGTCTCCTACTTTGAATGGGTGCAGGGTCTTCAGTCATTCTTTTGGACATCAAAAGAGATCAATCATCGACTCTTCAAGATTTTGAACGACGCATTTCATGAGTGCGTAAACTTCAGAAAGAAGTTCAACACCGATATGCGGACCGCAACACTCGCTTTGGGCATTCACCGCGTCTCGGAAGCCATGCTCACGCGAGGATTGTTCCCTTAAGTCGAATCGAGATGGACGCGTCATCCTTCGATCCGCTCCTGCCCATTCAGCAGAAGTTCGCAGAGCACGCGCCGAACTGGCCGAGCGAGCGAATCGACCGCCGGGTAAGTGCGGATCGAATCGTTGCTCGGACCGTCCAAGCGCCTCGTCCGCTGCCTTCGGAACCCGTGGCCGCTCACGATGGGTTTGCGGTGTGCTCCAATCGTTTACCGGGATCCGTCGACGTTTGGGGGCGGCTTCGGCCCGGGGAGCGCTTCGCGGGTCCGATGGCCCGCAGCTCCGCCGTCGGCCTGGAGGCTCAAACGTTGTTGCCCGAGGGAGCAGACGCTGTCGTCTCCCACCGGGACGTCATCATCGACGGCGAGACGCTTCGATGTGAAAGTTCCGTTGCACCTGGTACCGGCGTGGTTCCGGTGGGAGCGGACACCCCGGAGGGAGAGGTCGTGCTCCCTCGCGGAGTTCGGGTGCGCTCCGCCCATCTTCTGTGGCTCAAAGCCCTTGGGATCGAGCTGGTAGACGTGGTCCAGAGACCTTGTGTGGAAATCGATGGCCACGTTTCGGGCGAGGTCATCGGTTTCGTTGCAGCGCAGCTCGAACGTTTGGGCGCCTCGGCCGAGGTCAACCTGAACGGTGAGCATGCTACAGAGGTGGCCCTCATCGTTCAGGTGGGGGGGCCCCATCTCCATCGTCCTGTACACGAACCGGTCCCATGGAGCCCTGGAACCCAACTTCAAGTTTCCGATGATGAACCGGCTCGACTGCGATTGGAGCCGGACCCGCTCCTGGCGTGGTGCGGGCTTCATCTGCTGGCAAGTTGCTTTCTCCCTCCGGGCTGTTGGACGATGCGGTCCTCTGCCCGCATCGTATGGACCCAAGGCGCGAAGGAACTCGTCCCGAGCGAAGGAGAGGTGGCCATCCCAGTGGTGCTGGCCGAGCGTTTGGGAGGCCTACCCTTGGCGGAGCGGGTGCGGCACCACAATCGGCCGTGGTCGGTCGCCGCTCGGGCGCAAGGTGTCGTGATCATGACACCCTCGATCCCCCACGAATCTCCCGTCCCGGTTCACCTTTTCGCTTGAGCGTCCTTCACCTCCCATGTCGCCCCACATCCATGCCTTGAGAGGGCTGGGGTTCGGCGTCACCATGCTCGAATGGCGCGTCTGGGGAGGTATCGGCTGGCGATTCGCATCGACCTCGGCGACTTGGCGCCCCTCTTCGTTGCGTTCGACGGTGCGGGCCCGGTCATGGTTCGGTCCGCCGCCAGCGGGGTCGGTGCAGACGACCGCTGGCGACGCCGCTTCATGGCCCGCGGCACCGCGGCCAGCGCGCTTCGACATCCTCACATCTTGGGCATCAGGGAGGTCTCCGTGGCCCGCGGACGCCCTTTTGCGGTCTACGAGCCGGATTTCGGAGTCTCGCTTCGTCGTCTGCTGGAGGCCGCGCCCCTGACACCGAGCCAGTGGGCACGCCTTGGCTTGGACGTTATGGATGCCCTCGATCATCTCCACCAAAACGGCTTTGCCGGTCTGGGACTTCACCCCGACCGCGTGATGGCCTGCTTTACGGGCCGATTCATTTTGATCGACCCAACCATGGCCGACGATGGTCTCACTCCGATTCCGAGGCCCTCCCGTCTTCCATACGTCGCCCCCGAGCTTCGGTCGGGAAACGACGCTGCCACATGGGTCGACCCGATCTTCGCAGACCGGTACGCCCTCGGCGTTCTGCTCGAGGTGTCGAGGCCCATGGACCTGGACCTTCCCCAGCTCCTCGACGTCATTTCTACCGAGCCGACCGCTCGACAGATCGAACCCCTCCGGAGTGCGCTGAAGCGACTGGTTCAGGCGGAAGACGGCACCTCGGTCGCAGTACGAGACCGGTTTCGGCGCGTATACGCCCTGATTCTCGAGACCCTCGACAACCAGCCAGGAGAAGGAAAGCGGCCTTGCGCGGCGATCGGCCCGGTCATGGCCGGCGCTGGCCCCGTGGCGGGCATGCCTCGGAATCAGATCCGGGTGGGTGGCCGGCAGCTGGGTTCGATGGTGGCGGGCAGTTCACTGCGCCCCATCCATGAGTTGGTCGGCCCACCCGGTCGATGGGTGAAGCTGGAACTGTCCGGGACACCGACCGCGCTGCGCACCGAGGCCCGGCGCCTCGAGCGCCTGGGCTCCTTGCCCGGCCTGCCCAAGGTCCTGGCAGACCGATCAGACGACGACGTACCGCATCTGATCCTGGATGGTCCCCCTACCCAGATGCTGACTCGGGCCTTTCCGAATCCCGGAGAATCCACCGCGTTTTGGTCCTCTCTGGCCCAGCTGTTGGCGGCGATTCACGCGGCCGGCCTCCGCTTCGGAAACCTCCAGCCCACCGCTCTTCGGGTCACGCCGGACGGCGGCCCGTTCCTGCTCGATTGCTCGGGTCTCGGCCGCACCCACTTCGGTGAAAGCCCGTGGATCCTGGCACCGGAAAACCTGGAAGGAGCCCTCTATGACGGACTCTCGGAAGGCTTTGCGATGGGCGCGCTGGCCTATCAGGTCTTGACCGGCGTGCGTCCGTTCCGTGGCCTGGACCGGGAGGAGCTTTCTCGAATGATGGCCACCAAGGAGCCTCGTCCTCCTCACCTGCTGGAACCCCGGCTTCACCATGGGCTCTCCGAGGCGATCATGGGTCTGCTTCAGGTGGATCGCAGCCGACGCCTGACGCTCGAGCAGGTGGCCCTGCGTCTTCAGGAAGCCGGTTCGACCGCTTCCGTCTCTTCGGGTTGAACGACGGGCAGAACGATCACGAAGCACGCGCCGCCGAGCTCCGAATTCTCGGCCCAGATCTTCCCGTGATGATTGGTGACCACTTGCTGACAGATCGCCAGTCCGAGACCCAATCCCGCGCCCTTCTTCTTCGTGGTGAATCCGGGTTCGAAGATGGTGGAAAGCTTGTCATCCGGAATGCCCGGCCCGCTGTCGGTGAACCGAAGCTCGACGAGCCCATCGGTGACCCGACCTCGGATCTCCAGCTCTCCCCGACCGACCATGGCCTGCTTGGCGTTCACGATCAGGTTTAGAAACACCTGATTCAACTGGTTCGAATGGCCTTCGATCAAAGGGAGACCGGTCATCTCGGTTCGAACCGTGATCCCGTGCTTCAGTTCATGATGAGCAATACTGAGAGTATCCTCTATCTCTTTTCGCAAGTCCACTTGCTCCAGTTCGCCTTCGTCGTAGCGCGCGAAGTCTTTGAGGCGACGCACGATCTCCAGGACTCTTTGACTTCCGCTGTGGATCACGCGGTTGGCTTCATCGATGATCCGCAACGCTTTCTGAACGTGCGCATCTTCGGTGTCCACCTTGGACCGAAGCTTCTCCAGCCCCTTCGACAAAGTATCTTGCATGCTGCGGATCGCACCGAGAGGCGTATTGATTTCGTGAGCGACGCCTGCAACCAGTGCACCGATCGTAGCCATTTTTTCGGTTTGAATCAGTTGAGTCTGGGCTTTCTGCAGACTCTCCTGGACCCGACCTCTTTCGAGAAAGGCACCGATCACCTGGGCGGCAGTCTCCAGCAGGCGGATGTCGTCCTCGGTCCATTCGCGCTCGTGCCGCATGTCGTCGAATCCGAGGATCCCGCCCCACTCGCACTCCACCCACACCGGGATCACCAAGATGGAGACCACGCTCGAAGCACGTAGGAGCTCCGCTTCGGGTTCCGGAAATCGACTGATGGGACCATGTACCGCCTGCGAATCGAGGAAGAGGTCGATCCACCGCTGGAAAGCGGGCCGATAAGGAAACCATTCCGAATCGGTGGCTTCGACCGGCGGTGCGTCGGGACTCACCACCTCGGCCAGCTGTACGGCGGAGAGCCCCACGTCGGGATCCTCATAGTTCTCGAACAGATAAACCCGATCGGCACCCGACGCTTCACGGAGGGGGGCGAGCGCCGCGACCAGCACCGACTTGGCCGACTTGATGCCGCCCCGGCGCATGAGCATCGCGCTGAGCTCGGCCAACGCCTGTTCGCACCGAAGCCGATGGTCCAGCCGGGCCTGAAGATCCCTGGTGGGCCCCATGCCCGGACGTTCGTATGCCTGGGTCATCGTCGAAGCAAGGATTCAGCCGCGCTCGATGAAGCTATCGCCATCCGCGCCTCGATTGGCCAGCCGGTCCGCGTCCTCGTTCCCCTCCGTCCCCACGTGACCTCGCACCCAGTGAAACGACAGCCTGGGCCGTTCCTGCAATCCTTCTTTGATGCGGGCGACGAGCTCGACGTTCGCCTTTGCCTTCCAGCCTTTGGTCAGCACCCCGATGGCGTACGAAGAGTCGGTCAGGACCGCGGCGGGTGCATGTCGGGGAAGGCCTTCCTGCGCCATCAGCTCCAAGGCCATCGAGATGGCGGTGAGCTCTGCGACGTTGTTTGTCGTCAGACCCAGAAAACGAGCCTCGCGAATGACCCGTCCGTCTGTCATCTCCAAGCGCACGCCTGCCCCGGCCGGTCCTGGGTTCCCACGAGACGCGCCGTCCGTGAAGGCCCGAGCGATGCCCTCGATGCTGGAGGCCGTCGGTCCATCTGACACGAGCTCTGAATCCGATCCCGCGGATCGATCGGACGTTCGACCGGTCGCAGCTGGCTCCCGGGTCGGTGGAGCAAGCTCACCTTCCGCCAGTTCGGTCGCAGGTTCATTTGACAATGTGACGCGTCCCGCTCCCGCGCGATAGATCCGAGCTCCCAAACGGTCCGAATACCGAATCTCGACTCGCCCCTCCTCCACCTTCAGAGCGCCATCCCGTACGCGGGCCCACACTTTCTGCCCCTTGAACTCAGCTGGCTGCCACATCCCTTCGCCTATACGGGGAGCTTACGGCCGGTCGGAGCGGTTCGATGGCCTTGACCGACCACCGCCGCCTCTACCTGGAGCACCTTGCCGCGCCTCATCCGAAGCACCTTGAAGCGCCAAGGGCCCAACACGAAAGACGCTCCGCTTCGAAGCTTTCCAGGAAGGCGGTCGGCGGCGAGGTCATTCAAGTCGTAACGTCCATCCAGATCACGGTCTTCCGGCAGCGTCTCGGCCACCGGAATCTTGAGAACGGCTGCCGCATCCTTCCAGAGCGTGCCCCCGCCGAGATGCCAAACGCCGGGCCCGACGCGCTCTACCTTGACCGGGCTCTTGTCGTACTCGTCGTCGATTTCACCCACCAGCTCTTCGATGACGTCTTCCAGGGTCACGATCCCGACCGTACGTTTGCCCCGATCCTGGACGACAGCGATATGCTCGTGTTCCCTCGAAAAGAGCTGCAGAAGCTTTGACGCATCCAGCGACTCTGGCACGAACAGATTCTCTCGGACCGCCTCTCCCAACATCCTCTTGATGCCGTCCTGCTCCCAATCGTCTTCGTCCGAGACCAGGCGCCACAACACCTCCTTGATGTTCAAAACGCCCACGATGCTGTCCAGATCGGTGCGGCACAGCAACAGGCGCGAGTGCATCGATTGACGCGCCTTTCGTAGAAGCGTTTCGTCGTCGTCGGCGAGGGAGAGATACACGATATCGTGCCGGTGAATCATCAGCTGACGCACCTGGAGCCGAGGTAGTTGCGCCGCAGCTTCCATGATGGATTGTTGTTCGGGTCCGATGGCTTTGGAGGATACGGCGAGGCGCACCATCGCCCTAAGGTCGTCCATGTGAGACGCGTTGCTGGCCCCGCCCCGGCCTCCGAGAAATTCGGTCATCCGCTCCACCATGAAGGTCAGGGGCGACATGAGAATGGTCAGGCTATGAAGGGGGCGGGCCAGGAGCAGGATGGACGACATGCTGTAGCGAACACCCAACGTCTTGGGAAGGAGCTCGGCGAACACCAGGACGGCAATGGTGAGGCCCGTGGTGAACAGGGCGATGCCCCCCTCGTCGAACGTCCGCTGGAACTCTCGGCCCGCGATGGCAGCCCCTCCGGTGTTGGCGACGGTGTTCAGAATGAGGATGGCGGCGATGGGTCGGTCCAACTTGTTCTTCATCTGCTCCACGAGGCGCGCGGCGGAGCTCGTTTCGCGAAGGCTGTGCAGACGTGCGCGGCTGCTGCTCAGAAGCGACGCCTCCGAGAGAGAGCAGAAGAACGAGGTCACGAGGACCAGGACGACCGACAAGGCGAGTAGCAGAGCTCACGTAGTGTAAGACTCGGATTGGTCCTCGGCAAAGACTCCATCGAAGTTCCGGCCGTCTTTTCCGGCTTCGTGCGTTGTTGCGCACTCCGAAAAGCCCTAAACATGGTTCGGCGGCGGACCGAAACGACCGTCGAAATCTCTGTGATGAAGCGCGTTATTCCCTTCGACGTTCCCTGGCGCCTCTGGCGACCTGCCCCGTGGCCGCGCCCCGGAGGCCTGTTGCTGGCCGGAATGGCCGCTCTTCTGATCCTGGCCCCGGTACAGGCCCGGGGGCGGCCCAAGCGCGTGAACCAGATCCCCAATGTTCCGGTGGCCCCGCCCGGGTGCGGAACGTGCCACATCTCCCCCGGAGGCGGCGGCCCCCGGAACGCCTTTGGCCAGGACGTGGAGAGCACGCTCGACGTCCCGGGGGCTGAAGGCGACGTACAGTGGGCCCTCATCTTCGACCTCGACTCGGACGAGGATGGCTTCACCAACGGCGCCGAACTCGCAGACCCCCGGGGTGAATGGACCGGAGACATCGAGGACCGACCGGAGGGTCCGGTTTACGCACCGGGCGACGCGGACAGTCGTCCCCAATGCGGAAATGGCGTGGTGGACCCGGCCAACGACGAAGACTGCGACGGGGGCCTCCCCACCGGCTTTGCCTGCGTGGACTTGGGCTTCGAGAGCGGCCCGGTGAGCTGTTCGGACGCTTGCACCTTCGACGTCGCCGAATGCGTCGGTGCGAACGATGAAGGCGGATGCTCCGCCACGGGTGGTTCCACCCTGACCGGATGGTTGGCCCTGGTCGGGCTCGTCGCTCGCGCCATGGGGCGGCGCAGACGTCGAGGCGCCAGAGATGGAGCCGATGAAGCGGCACAGGCTCCGGCCGCGGTTGCTTGAACCCATGGGATCTCGCAGCATCGCGGGATGTTGGAGCGCGTGGCCCGAATCCTTCTGGCCCTCCTGTTTGGGATTCGCACCCGACCTCAAGAAGAACTGACCGAGGCGCAGCTCGAGCGCTACCAAGAGGCACTCGTCAAGGGTGAACTCCGTTCGCAGGATGCCTTTCGCCTCCTGGAGCGCCAATCGGAAAACGGAGATCGTCGAGCGGTCGAAGCGACGTTGGATTACATGGCCGCGCTCGGTCACGAGACGGAACCGGTCGTTCGGGTTGCGGCTGAATTCTTCTTGGCGGAACGCCACTACGAGGAAGCGCAGAGATACGCGGAGAAGCTGGTCTACGACCATTCGCGGACCCCGTCGAATCTCAAGCTCCTTTCCAAGACCGACGTCCTCCAGGGAGACTACGTGTCGGCGCTCTCCCATTTCGAGGAGCTGGAGCTGGACGGAGCTCGGGACCGTGACGCCTTGGAGTTTCAGCTGGACGCGATGGTGCGTTCCGGCGCATTCGGCTCCGCTCTGGCCTTGGCGGAACGACACGACCTGCGACCGGAAATGCGCTCGTTCTTGGAGCACAGGAGCCGTGGACGCCCATTTCCGCGATTCTCCTGGCACGGTCGGCCCTCCCGAAGTGGCGACATCTTCGAAGGTCACGCCGTATCCGACATGCGTCGCTTCATGGCCGGGGTCTTGAGAGAACCGCTGCAGCATCCGGTCCCGGACATCCAAACCCTCGACCTCGTGATCAATCAGGGGGTCTACATCCCCGATCCGTCCCGACACCAGATGCCCGAGGGCTGGGCGCATCCCGTGAACTTCGAGCTGAGCATGACGGGTGACAGTGAGGACTTCGCGCTTTGGGCGTGGTCGAACCTATGTCGGCTTGGCTATCCCGCTCGGTTCGTACTGGGCGGACGGTACAAAGGGGAAATGAACCACGCCTGGGTCACCCTCCACCACGCCCACATCGTCGACGTTCTGGAATGCACGCCGCTCGGGTACAACCCAACGATCCGGGCACCTCAGGCCATTGAATACCGTCCCATGTGGTCCGTCGACCGGAGCCTCCACTGGTACTGCCACTGAGGATGGCAGGGCACTACGCCCACCGAATGAGGGTCATCTCGTGAGGCACCTCCACCAGCGGGTGCTCCGGAATCACCCGAACCGTGTAGCCATGACGACCGCTCTCGCCGAGCTGCATCTCCCCGACGTATCGATGAAGGCCATCGTGCACCTCGTCCAGAGCCATGGGCTCGGTGTGGGCGTTCGAAAGACTGTCTTTCGCGTCGACCCGGCCATGGTAGATCTCGACCTTCACATCCGGAGGAGCGAGGCCAGCCAGCTGCACCTCCGCGATGACTCGTACCCTTTGCCCCACCAGGCCTTCGACGTCCGAACCGTTGACGGCGACGATATGGACGTGAGGCCACTCCTTTCGGACCCGTCCCTTCCATGCGGTGACGGCCTGGGCCTGGGTCACTTCGAGGCTTCGGGTTCGATAGTGGTCCGCTGCGTCGAGGTAGAGCTTCTCCGTATACTCCTGAACCATTCGGTCGGTGGTGAATTGGTGGCCGAGCTTTCTCATCGCCGCCTTAACCATGCCGATCCACCGCAGAGGCAGGCCATGAGCATCGCGCTCGTAGAAGCAAGGAACCACCTGGCTTTCCAAAACGTCATAGAGCGCGTTCGCTTCAATGTCTTCTCGATCCGGTGTGTAGTCCTCGCCGTTCCCGATGGCCCAACCCACCTCCGGATCGTAGGCTTCAGCCCACCACCCATCGAGGATGGAGCAGTTGAGACCCCCGTTGGGGGTGAGCTTCATGCCACTGGTGCCGCTGGCCTCTCGCGGTCGCTGTGGATTGTTGAGCCAAACGTCCACCCCCTGAACCATGCGCCGCGCAACGTCGATGTCATAGTCCTCGAGGAACACGATGGAGCCACCGAATCGACTGTCCTTCAAGGTGGAGGCGATGACCTTGATGAACTCCTTGGCCGGCTGATCGGCGGGATGCGCCTTTCCGGAGAAGATGAATTGACATGGACGCTGGGCGTGATGGAGCAACCGCAAGAGCCGGTCGGGGTCGCTGAACAAGAGAGTGGCCCGCTTGTAGGTCGCAAACCGTCGCGCGAAACCAAAGGTCAGCGCGTCTGGATTGAGAACACCTTGGGAGCGCAGCTGTTCCGCTTGTGAGGCACCTCGTCGCGCGGACTGCCAGGCGAGCCGGTCCCGGACATAGGAAATCAATTCCATTCGTTGGTCTTCGTGGATCCGCCACAATTCCTCGTCCGGGATCCGGTCCACCGCCCAAGTTTGGGGCTCGTACAAGCGCTCTCGCCAATCCGGCACCAGGTAGCGGTCGAAGAGACGGGACATGCTGGGGGAGATGACGCTCAGGCTGTGCACCCCGTTGGTCACATGGGTGATGGGAACCTCGTCCTCCGGCCAATACTCCCAAGCACCCCGCTCTTGGGCCATCTTCCGGGAAACGACACCGTGCAGCGCGCTCACCGCGTTCCTCCGGACCGCGTGACGAACGGCCAGAATCGCCATGTTCAAGGGTTCGGCTCGGTCACCCCGCTTTCGCCTTCCGAGCGTCATGAATTCTTCCGTGTTCATGCCCACCTTGCTGGCGTACGCCGACAGGTAACGGTCCACCAGGTCCCAACCGAACACGTCGAAGCCCGCGGGAACCGGCGTATGGGTTGTGAAAATGTTGCCGTCCTCCGCCATGTCCCTGGCCAGCTCGTACCCGATGTTGTGTCTGAGCATCAGGTGACGGGAGCGTTCCACGCCCAGAAAGCCGGCGTGTCCTTCATTCATGTGGCAGACGGTTGGTTCGAGGTTCATGGACAAGAGAGCCCGAAAGCCTCCAATCCCCAGGATCATCAACTGCTGAATTCGGAGCTCCGTCCCGCCTCCATACAACGCTCTGGTGATCCGACGGTCCTGTTCGTTGTTTTGCGGGACGTTGGTATCCAAGAGAAACAGAGGAACTCGGCCCACCTCGACGCGCCACACCTGCGCATGGACGTCACGACCCGGGAACTCGACCGATACCATCACCGGCTGCCCGTCTGGGCGGATCTCCGGACGGATCGGCATGTTGTAGAAGTCGTTGGGCGGATACATCTCCATCTGCCACCCGTCGGCGTTCAGGTACTGACGAAAGTAGCCTTCCTGATAAAGAAGCCCCATCGCCACCAAGGGCAGGCCCATGTCGCTCGCGCTCTTGAGGTGATCGCCGGCCAAGACACCCAATCCGCCGCTGTAGATGGGGAGACAGGGCGTCAGTCCGAACTCGGCGCTGAAGTACGCGATCCGGATGTCCGAGTGCTCGACGTGCTCGGTCTGAAACCATTTTGGTTGAGTGACATACGTTTCGAGGATCTCGGAGGCTCGTCCGAGGTGGGAAAGGAAACCGGCGTCACCCGCGAGTTCATCCAGGCGACTCTGCTCCACCCGTCCGAGGAGCGCCACGGGGTTGAATCCGGTCTCCTTCCAGAGCTCGGGGTCGATGCGCCGGAACAGGCTCCTGATTTCAGGCGTCCAGTCCCAGAGCAAGTTGTGGGCGAGGGGCTCGAGGCCCCCGAGCTGCGGGGGCAAAACCGGACGAGCCTTCACGAACCGAAGCGTAGGACGCATGCGGGGACCCTTCGATCCTTCCGGACCGAGGGTCAACGCCGGGCAGCGGAAACCGAAAGCAGGACGGCGGGGCGAAGATGACGAACCGTCGCTGAGGCGCTAATCGGATCCATCGATGACTGCATCGCGAGCATCAGGAACCCGCGAGGACCACGAGGATCCCGCCGTCCGGGCCTTGGCCGAGCGGATCCGTCAACTCCGCGAACGGTACCACTACGGCGAACCCGAGGTCTCGGACGCAGCCTTTGACGCGCTCGAGGACCGCCTTCGTACCCTCGCTCCAGACCATCCGGTCCTTGGCGAGGTGGGGGCGCCGCCACCCACCGAGGGCCAGGACAAGGACGCCGAGGCAGCCGATGATTTGGGCGATGTCTCTGACGCACCGAACCGTCTGAAGACCATGAGCGAATCGTTTTACGCTCTTCCCCCGGGGGTGGCGCCCGAGCATGCGTCGGCTTGGCGGGACTACCGCATGCTGTACTTGGCCATCGTCCAGCGCGACCCCGAACACCCGGTTCTGCGCGAGATCGTCCCGGCGCGAGGGTTCGAATGGCCGAAGGCATCCCACGAGATTCCCATGGGAAGCCTGAACAAAGTCAACTCAGCGGACGAGCTTCGGGACTGGGCCGCGCGATGCGATGAGATGGCCGAAAAGGCCGGGCTTCCCTCAGTGTCGAGTCGACTCGCGGTGACGGAGAAGCTGGACGGCATCTCCATCGAGCTCGTGTACGATCATGGACGTTTCGAAACGGCCATCACCCGAGGCGACGGGGAAGTCGGTGAGTGCGTGGGACCGAACGTGCGCCGAATGAAGGGCGTGCCAGACAGCATTCGGCATCGGGGTCGCGTGTCGGTCCGCGGGGAGATCATCATGACCAAGACCGACAGCCACCCGTTTCATGCGTTCAAGCGCCGGGTCGACCCCAAGTTCGAACGGGTCAAGAGTCTTCGCAACACCGCCTCCGGCATCGCTCGAACCAAGGATCTGAAACATCTCCCCGCTCTCAAGTTCCTTCGTGGACGTTTTTACGACGTGGAAGGGGTGGAGGGACTCGACACCGAGAGTGAGAAGGTGGACTGGCTGCAAGCCCAAGGCTTCGAGGTTCCATTCTTCGTGGTGACCGATTTGGACGGGGCCGCTTCTCTGCACGCCTCCTACCAAGACGAAAAACGCAAAGAACTGGACCACGAAATCGACGGGCTCGTGGTTCGCGCCCATCATCTTCCGACCTTCACCATCCTGGGCGAGCTGAATCGGCGCCCGCGAGCCGCCGTCGCCTTCAAGTTCGGCAACGAGATGGAGCTGACAACGCTCTTGGGTATTGAGTGGAGCACCGGGGATTCAGGAAGGATCACGCCGGTGGCTCGAATCGAGCCGGTGTTCTTGGCCGGGGCCGAAGTGCGAAACGCAAGTCTTCACAACCTTGGCCTGGTCCAATCCCTCGGGGTCGGGGTCGGGGATCAAGTCTTGGTGTCCCGACGTAACGACGTCATCCCGTATGTCGAGGATGTGGTGGTGAGCGCAGGACGCGCCGAATCCCCTCCCGAGGCCTGTGGCACATGCCAGCATCCGGTCCAGCGGGACGGCGAGTATCTGATCTGTCCGAACCTCGAGTGTCCGGCCCGGATGAAAGGCCGCATCAAGGTCTGGATCAAACAACTTGGGCTCCTGGAGTGGGGAGAAAAGACGGTGGACACGCTTTTCGAGCGAGGCCTGGTTCGGGAGCCGGCGGACCTCTATCGACTCTCGGCCGACGCCATCACGGACCTTCACGGATACGGAGAGACAACGGCCCTCAAGCTTCTTCAGCCCCTTCGCGGAAAGATGAAGCTCCCCCTGCCAACCTTCATCGCCGCTTTGGCCATCCCCACGGTGTCCAAGGAAACGGGCAAGCTCCTGGTCCGGGCCGGCTTCGATGACCTGGAAAAGCTCCATGCGGCCACCACCGAACAGCTGGCCGCGGTCGAAGGGCTTGGAACCATCAAGGCGGAGAAGATCATCGAGGGGCTCGAACTTCGCAAAGAAGAGATCCAGCGGCTGCGAGCGGTGGGGGTCGAGCCGGTTCGTCCCGAGGCCGGAGGTCCCTTGAATGGACTATCATTCGCCTTCAGCGGCGCCCATTCTCGTCCGAGGAAAGAGCTCGCGGCGTTGGTCGAATCCCAGGGTGGTACCGTGACTTCAGGCGTCACCAAGGGGTTGCACTACCTAGTCTTGAAGGACCCAAGCTCCACATCCTCGAAAGCGGAGAAGGCGCGAAAGCTCGACGTCAAGATCATCGATGAACATCAGCTCGAGAAGCTCATCGCTGGAAACGACGACTGACCGTACGGTTCAGACCAACAGAAGGTCGTCTGCGCTCACCACCTCTTCGCTGGCCATGATGGTCTGAAGCTCCTCGTAGCGTTCCATGCTGAGCTCGGTCAGATAGGCCTCGGCTTCTGGCGCTTCCGCGAGGGCGGCTTGAAATGCCTCACGAGGAAGTCGAAGCGCAACCACCCGCTCCGCCGCGGTGGCGGTCGCCACCGCCGGCGCGTCCCAGGCCATGGAGATTTCGCCGAACACGTCATTGGGCTCCAGCGTCGCCACCATCACGCTTTCCCGGTCGTCGGTCTTGCTGATTTGGACGCTGCCTTCCACCAGAACATACAGGCCTTCGGCCTTCTCTCCCTCGCGGATCAGCACCTGCCCCGGCTCGGCCACCTGGGTCACGAAGGCCGACAGAACCCGCCGGAGGGCATCTTTTGGGAACGCTTGGAAGATGGGAGACCGTGCCACCGCGTTGGAGAGCAGCCTGCGGCGCGCGAACTGAGCGATGTCCGCGGTCAAGTCTGGATGCACGGCCGCCAGCGCCTCGACTTCGGAGCGAGCGATTTCGAGAATCTCTGATGGCTGAAGGGTGGCCACGGTGGCGCTCCGAGCGTGGGACCGAACCAAAGCCATCTCCCCGAACAAAGAACCGGCCCCGAGACGCACCCGCGGCACGGAGTCGAGCCTCACCTCCACGGCCCCACGGACCAGCACGTACAAGGCGTCTCCTTCCTTCCCCTCTTCGATCAAGACCTGCTCGGCCGGCAGCTTGAGGAGTCGGGTCCTGGGAAGCAGGGACACCAATGCGTCGGCGCTCATTTCCGAAAAGAACGGAAGCGGCGACGGCTCCGAAGCCGAAGTGACAGGCTCCGGCATCCGCTTCACTTCGTCGACCGCTCGCGCCAGGAGAGATTCTCGGTCCATCGAAAAGAATGGGCGAGACGAGACCTCCACCTTCGGCAACACGGGAGGAGGAACACGGGGCCGGCGGCCCATATCGGGCTGGCGTCCGTCGGCGTGGATCCGACGGACGACTTGCTCGATCCGCGAATCGGAAGGCGAAAGCTCCCACCCAGCCCGTGCCATGCTCAGGGCCGAGAGCAAGTATCCTTGGCGACGCACGGATTCGGCACCGGTCAGAAGTCCTTCCAGGGCGCCATGGGCATGACCGACTGCGGCCAGGCAGAGCGCGACCTTTGTTCGGGCACGATGGTCTTCCGGAGACGCATGAAGCGCGTCGGCCGCGTGCCGCAGCGCGGTCCAGTAATCGCCGTCTCGGGCTGCGGCATCCGCTTCGGCGTGGAGGTCGGCGGTATCGGTCACCGCGCCGGAGCATCGCACCGTCCGGGGCCGGAGGGTAGCCCCTGGTTTGGTAGACTGAAAGCCATCATGCTAGCGATGACGCGGTGGCGAAAGTGGCGCTGAACATCGCGGTGCGCACCGCCACCGAGGCCGACGCTGCCGACATTGTTCCATTGTGGCGCGAGCTCATGGAACTCCACGCGGAAGTCGACCCTCGCTTCGATCTGACGGAACGCGCCGAAGACCGCTTCTTGAACTACCTGGAACTCGCGCGCAATCGGGACGACCATCGGGTGCGGGTGGCGGTGGAGGGCGGATGTATCGTCGGATTCACGGTGGCCTGCGTGCTGCCCAACAGTCCGATCTACGCGCGCCGGTGGGTCGGATACATCAACGACCTCGCGGTCCATCACCGATGTCGGGGTCGTGGCGTCGGTCGTCGCCTGGT
This sequence comes from Myxococcota bacterium, assembly GCA_050331295.1. Taxonomy (GTDB): domain Bacteria; phylum Myxococcota; class Kuafuiibacteriia; order Kuafuiibacteriales; family Kuafuiibacteriaceae; genus Kuafuiihalomonas. Next base: position 214,976 of record JBHJGZ010000007.1, read on the forward strand.
CAGCGACGCGGTGGTTTGGCTTCGGACCGCTGGCGCCGAGAGCATCGAAGTGTACGTTGCGATGGCCAATGACGATGCCCGCCGCTTCTGGCGAAAGATGGGGGCCGAAGACTACTTGGAGCGTGTCTCGCTCAAGCCGGGAGTGGTGTGACGCCTCTGTCCGAAGGAGTCGAGCGCTTTGCCCAGCTCGCATGGCTACGCCGACAGCGCGCCCTCGGCGAGGACGAGCGGATCGAAATCGAAGGTCTGGTCCGCACCCTTTCCGCGCGTCTGGAGGGCTTTCATCCGCCCGGGCACGGTGCCCGGATGCGCCCATCGGCGTCGGTCCGCCATCAGGTAGAGGCCCGACGGTCGGGCTCCATCGCGACCTCGCCTCCGGCCGAAGGGAAGCCAGAGGTCGACCCGTTCGAGGACGAGACCGATCCGCTGGCCCCGACCCCCTCGGTGTCGATGGCTCCGGTGACGGACCTTTCCGAGGTACCGGCCGGTGAGGCGGGAGCCGTGGTCTCACCGTCGGCCCCCCCCTCACCGTCGGCCCCGCAGGACGGCGGCGCCATGCCGTGCCGTCGGGTCCAGGTCAAAACCGAAGGCGGACTCGAGACGCTCGACATTCCCCGTTCCGACTACACGCCCCCCACGGACCGGGTCTTCATGGAGGACTACTACAGTGCGGACCTCGAGGTGGATGAGACCGGAGAGCTGCCCCACCGTCTCGTGAACGTGCAGGGCCAACCTGTTCCGGCCGACGATGCCCAGCTCTGGATGCTCCGGGCGACCGAGTCGAGCCGCACGGCCGACTCGGCCCGGGCCGAAGTCCGAGCCCCGGCCGTTCCTTCCGCCGACGTCCCGGTCCCGTCGGTGGACGCGTCAGACAAGCACGAGAGCCAGAGCCGGGTCCCCGAGAGACGCACTGCACAGGTCATCGTCCATCTTCGTGCGGGTGGGGTGATTCGAGGACAGGCCGCATGGCCGCCCATCGACGCCATCGACGTGGAATCCGCCCATGGGCCGCGGCGCGTTCCAAAGCACGAAGTGCTGGCCGCATTTGCGACGGGGGTCGGCGTGCCCCGAGAGCCGGGTCGACTGATCAGCGTCACGTTGACCAACGACCGTCAGCTGAACGGACGATCCTTCGACTATCGCGAAGGTGTTTCGGCCTTCATCTTGTGTCCGGAACCGCGGCGCGGAAACGTGGATCAGGTCTGGATCCCCGACCACGCCGTGAAACAGGTCGGAACCGATGAGCCCACGACAAAGTCGCCCATCGAGTGAACCCCTCCCTTCGCCCCTCAAGGCATTACGAGGCCGGTGCGGATCGCCAGCAGGACTGCGTCGGCCACGTTCGAAGCACCCAGCTTCTTGAAAAGTCGAGCCCGGTGCGCCTCCACCGTCTTCACGCTGATGGACAGCCGCTCTCCGATGGCCTGATTGCTGTGGCCGTTGGCCATCAACTCCAGGACCTCCTTCTCCCGCGCGGTGATCTGAACCGCCGCCCGCTCTCGCTCGGTGGCGACGCCCGAGATGTAGGTCCGGCCTTCCCCTTCAGCCTGAAGCGCAAAGACCAGGTCCGCCACGTAGGGCTGCTTGATGACGACGCCGTTGGCGCCGGCCTCGGTGAGCCCACGAACGTGAGCGTCATCACCTCGTACGGTGATGACCGTGATTTTCAGCTCGGGAAGCGACTGACGCAGGCTCCGAACCGTTTCCGCCGGATCGCGACCGGCCGGCAGGTTGTCCACATCCACCATGAGATAACGGGCGCCCATGGCCCGAATCTCGCTGGGGTCCACCTGCATCGACTCGTTGAGATGCAGTCGCATGTTCCTCTTGCGCAGCCAGTGTTCCAACTGCGGAGGAACCTTAGCCGCGTAAACGAGAACCAATTCCTGAGCAGGCTGCTCACCTGCAGGTGGATGATTCAAAGGTGCAACATTTCCAGGTGTGTTCATCATTGACATAGCCTCGGTGTTTTCCAGAGCCCCCGAGGGGCGCTTGTCAGAGAATCCTCTATCTCCTACGGTTTATCTCGTAATCGTTTCGCCTCTGCGAGGCACCAAAATAAAGGTTTGAGCGGCCGGATTTATGCCCGGAAACGCCCGAGCAAATGGTTAATCCTGCGCAAGGCCCTGAAGCGTGATCCTCATCATGTCTATTCTTGCGGGCCCGCCTCCTTCCCCAACGCCAGCGCGTCTTCGACGTCGCGCCGCAATCGGTCTGGTGAAACGTATCCCCTGTAAACCCGTAGCACCCGACCTTTCGGGTCCAACAGAAAGCTGGTCGGAAAGGTGTGGACGCCATAGCGTCGGGCGATGGCGCCCCCCTCGTCGAAGACGGAAGGGAACCCGACGGCGCGGCGCCGGAGAAATCGGCGCACCCTGTTCTTGGAGTCGGGCTCTTGATTGATCCCCAAAACCCGGAACCGGTCATCCGCGAACTCCTGTCGCAGGGCTTCCAGGTGGGGAAGTGCGGCCACGCAAGGCCCACACCAGGTCGCCCAAAAATCCAGAAGCACCACCTGGCCTCGCAGGGCAGCGGAAGCCAAAGACGCCCCCTCCGTGGTGGTTCCGACAAAGGATGGAGCCTCCTGTCCCGGCTCTGGGGCGGGAGGCGCGGTCACCACCGAAACCATCTGGCTCAGTACCACGAGGCAGGCCAACGCCATGAGCAAGCCCAGGCTCAAGCCGGTTCTGCGCGTCTCGAGATTGGCGTCAGTCTTGCCCATGCACCCTCGATCTACGGAAACGCTTGATTCTCGTTACGAACCCGAACTCGCCTGGTCGGCGGGGCCCTCGGGAACCACGGCACCATGATACGGCTGATCTACGGTCAACGTTTGGATGGCCTGGTCGACGTCTGGCTGAGCCGCCTGCGCCCGACGAGAGACCTGACCCCGATCCGAGTCGTGGCCAAGAACCCCATCGTCGACCGATATTGCCGGGTGCGGGTCGCCCAGCACTGGGGGGCAGTGCTCCGCTGGGAGGCGACGAGCCTGTTGTCCTGGCTCGACCGCGAAGCCGACGAGCACGGACATCCTTCGGTTCTCATGACTCGGAGACGCTTGAAGGGGTGCCTGGTCGAGGTTATGTCGACCCAGCCTCCACCTCAGCTTGTCGACTATCTGGATGAGGCGAAAAGCGTACGGGACCGAGACCGTCGGACCCTGCAGCTGGCGGAACGCCTGGCGGAGGGACTCATGGAGTGGTCCCTGCAGGGAGAGATCCCTGGACCCGACGCTCCGCTGCTCCGAGCGCTTTGGGACTCCGCCGAATGCTCGCTCGTGAGTCTCCCGAAGGCCCTCCGCCTCGGCTGGTTCGACGGCCCCGGCCCGCCCGTTCACATCCTGGACGCGCTGACCGACGAACCCGGTCTCCTCCGTGTGGTGCAGCGGGTGGCCGCGCAGCGGGAGGTGCATATCCTCGCGACCAATCCGTGCCTGGAGTTCTGGGAGGACATGCCGACTCGGCCGAATCCTCGGGCCCGACGCGACGTGCCCTTGTTGGTGGAGCCGGAGGACGAACACCCGCTTCTCTGGGCCTGGGCTCGAGGGGGACGAAATCTGATCCGGGGGCTGGATAGGCTCACCGACTGCGATTTCGAGCCCGCATTCGAACTCGAGCAAAGAGACAGCGACCTGGGGCGGCTCCAGGCGGACCTTCTGTTCCGTCGCCCACCTGAAACGCGGCCGGTAGGGGACGGCACGGTGGTGGTGGAACGTCATCGAAGCCGACGGGACGAGGCTCGCGCCACCGCGGCCAGGATCGCGGAGGCGTGCGCTCTCGACCCTTCCCTACTCCTCAGTGAAATCGTCGTGGCTCTCGTTTCAGAAGACCTTCAAATGCAAGACTTATTGCACGCCGCGTTCGAAGAGTTCGGCCCGATTCCACACCACTTCGCATTCCCGAAGGTAGACGGTCCGGTGATCCGCGGCGTCCGGATGCTGTTTCGGCTTCTTTCGGAAGGTGCCCGGGGCCGTGATCTTCAGGCCTTCGTCGGAAACCCAGTTTCCGACATGCCCGCGACGGCAGCGGAATGGGTCCGACAGACCGGGATGGTTCAAGGGCTCACCCAGGACGATCATCGTGAAACCCACGTCGATGTGCCGGTGCTCCACTGGCAGCAAGGCCTGCAGCGAGCAGCCCTCGGACTCGTGCTGGATGAGGACCACCCGCGGGGGCCGGTCACGCTGCAGCCCCTGGAAGACGCGGGTCGATGGCTCGGGCGGTTGCGGGATTTGGCGGCCGACATCGAAGGGCTTCGGTCGGCTCGAGATACCCACCGCTCCCTTCGCTCCGCCCTGGCTGGGTTGGTGACGAGCTATATCGTGCCGCAAGACGAGACCGACGAGGGAGACCTCGCGCGACTCCTCAGCCTTCTGCACGCCGTCGAAGGTGACGACGAACGAAGCATGGCCATGGTGCTGGAGGAAGTGGAGGAAGAGATGGATGCCCTGACTCGGCCATCCGCCTCGTCGCTCGGCGTCTTGATCGGGCCGTTGTCCGCGGTGGGAACCATCCCGGCGCGCTTCGCGTTCCTGCTGGGCCTGGATGCGGAAAGCTTTCCGCGGCGGGACCAAGGCCGCGTCCTGGGCATGCTTCCGCGGCGCCTGGAGCAACAAGACCGATGGCACCTGTTGCTCCGGCTTTCCGCCACGCGCGAGGGACTGACCCTCTCCTATTCGGCTGGGCCTCACCATCTTCCGGCTTCGGCAGTCTTCGATGAGCTTCAGCAGGCTGGTTTCGAAGAGGCGACGCCTCGGCCGGTGGCCAGCTTGGAGGCGGAGCGAGAACCGGTCGTCCCCCCACTGACCACCCCCGGGACCGGCCGTCTCTTGCGACCCGACCACCTGTGGGCATTCCTGCTGGACCCCTACGAGGGTTGGCTGGACGTCCTGTTTGGCCGCCCGCATCCTGGTCCCACCGCGCTGGAGCTCCCGTTCTGGACCACTGATGGTGAACTTCAATCCATCCTGACCGAGCTCATCACCCGGCATTGGCCGATGGAGGACCCAGCCCGAGTGGAGGTCGACCTGGCTCGCCGCCTCCATCGGGCCGCTCTTTCGGCCCGAGCCCCGGTGGGTCTCTATGGACAGGGAGAACAGGCACGCGCCCTTCGGTTGCTTCAGCACTGGACGGACGAGTTGGATGCGGCGGGGCTTCCGCGGGCCCCCCTCCACACCCAAACGCTTTCCTCGCGAAGGTGGGCGACACCCCTCGCCTGGGAGCTCGCCGCCCACTCGGTGATCGCTGCCTCGGATCCCGGGTTCGGTCTCCTCCGGGTGGAACCCCAGCTGACCGCTTCGCCCCGCCGATGGGCCTTCTTGGCCCGAAGCGCCATCTTGCACGCGGCCGCGTGCGTCGAAGAGCCCCGGCCATCCAGGCACCTCGGGCTGCCCACCGCCACTTCAGCGATCTCGCTGACCTTCGACCCGATGCCCGACCCGGCCGAATGGCTGAACGGCTTGGGCAACGACCTCTTGTCGGGACGCCATGACGTGCGCCTTCCGATGGAGGCGGCATGGGCCCTTCTCGATCAACGCGCGCAGTCCAGGCAGAGCCCCGACGAGACGCCGGAAGCGTTTTGGGATCGGATCCGCTGGCGCTTCGGGCCCGACGGGTCGGACCCCCGTGAAGTTCCCCCGTTGAAGGAAGCCTTGCCGCTGGTCGAGCGGCGATGGGGACCGGCCCACCGATGCCTTCGCTCATGAACTCCAGGTACGTCCCGAAGCCAGAGGTGGTGGAGCGCGCCGGCCACCACGCCTCTCTGATACTCGAAGCTTCCGCCGGCACCGGGAAGACCTTTGCCATCGAGCACCTGGTGGCGGACATGGTCCTGAACGGAACCCCCCTCGAGCGCATCTTGGTCATCACCTTTACGGAAAAGGCGGCCGCCGAGCTGAAAGGACGGCTTTCGACCCTCTTCGCCGAGCTTCCGGAGCGTGAGACCGTACCGGAACCGGGCGGATGGCGTCTCGACGCGGTCGCCCGCGAGCGTCTGGCTCGGGCGCGCCGGATCCTTCCTCGTGCCTTCGTGTCCACCATTCACAGCTTTTGCCTTCGCGTCCTCCGGGAGCTTCCGATGGAGAGTGGAGGTCCGTTCGAGCTCGACGTTATCCCGTCTCGCGCCGCGTTCGATGAAGGCTTTCGCTCGTTTCTCCGGCGCGACCTGCCAAACGACGACACCGCATCGGACTATGTGACGACGTGGATGCGCCATCGACGTCTCGACCGATTGATGGATCTGATGATGGACGTCGTGGAGCTTCAGGCGGAACCGCAACCCAACTTTCAGCCAGAAGCGTGGAGTGCCGCGGTAGCGGGTTTGGGTCGACACGACCTCCGTTCGTGGGTGCGCCGCGCCCAACGTCACTCTCGCCGACTTCGAAACCATGTTGCCCTCATGGCGAGGCACCTGAACCCGGAGGCATCTCCCGCTTCTCAGCTGGCGGCGCTGGACCGCGCCCAGGTCGATCTGAAAACCGTCCTGCGTGAACTCTCTCCGGCTCTGGCTTCGCCGGAACGCGAAGCCTTGGAGCAGCTGTCGGAGGCCCAAGTTCCATTCGATGCCGCGGTGGCGTGCGTACTCCTTCCGGGCGTCGAGTCTTCAATCGAACGAACCTGCGCCGACCGCGGATGGCAAACCTATGCCGACATGGTGAACCGCCTGGACGCCGCATCCCCCGAAGTCTACCGTCAGCTCAGGTCGCGCTTCGATGCCGCCCTGGTGGACGAGTTCCAAGACACCGATCCTCGTCAGTGGAACATCGTCCGCCGGCTCTGGGAGGGCTCGGCCATGCGGCTCGTCCTCGTTGGCGATCCCAAGCAATCCATCTACGGATTTCGCGGCGCCGACTCCGGCGCGTTCCGGAATGCCCAGCTGACCCTGGAGCGCTCGGGAGCCCGTACCCTCTCGCTGGATGCAAACCACCGGTCGACCCCCCAGTTGGTCGAAGCCTTCAACCTCCTGTTTCCCGACGTTTTTACCGGTCAAAACGTCTACCGTCCGGTGCGATCGGCCCGACCCGACCGCGCGGGCCTCACCCGAGCCGGACGCCCAGTCGCTCCGGTTCACCTGCTCCGATTCCCTCCCGAAACCTTGGCCGGCTCCGTCGTGCAGGTGCGTCGAGGATGGAGCCGGGCCATCGCCGATCTGATCGTCCAACACCTGGACGGTCGAACTTCGGTCCACGATGGCCATCCACTCCGCCCCTCGGACATCTTCGTCTTGACCCGGACCACCCGCGAAGGGCGGCAGGTCGCCCAGATCCTGCGGAGCGCCCACATCCCGGTTCATCTCTTCGAACGAGATGGAGTCCTTCAGGGACCCGAAGCCCGCGCGGCGCTGGCGGTATTGGAGGCGCTCGCGCAGGACGATCCTCGCCGAAACGTCCACGCTTGGCTGACCGCGATGTTTGGACTCGAACCCCATCAGCTTCGCGAGGTGACCGACTTGCCCCTCGGTCATCCCTTCTTGGAGTCGCTCCGAACGTGGCGCCGGATGATGCAAGCAGGGCAATGGGTGAGCCTGTTCTCGGCCTGGATGACCGCCGCCCGAGCCCGCATGCAAAGAGCCCCCGACCGATGGGGTCAGGTCGAAATCCTTCAGCAGGTCCTGGACGAGCTGCTCGAGCGCACCCGGAGCCAGAGCCCGGATGAAGTGGTGGAGTGGCTTCGCCGGTCCGTCGAAGGCAAGGAAGGTGCCCCGATGCCGCGCCAGGAAGAAGGCGTCGATGCGGTACGGGTTTCGACCATCCACGGCGCGAAAGGACTGGAGTCGGAGGTGATGGTCCTGTTCGGGGGCTTGAAGCCTGCCTCGTCAAAGGTCGTCCCCTTCCGATCGGACACGGCGCTAAAGCTCCATGTCGGACGGGATCCACCGGCGCTGGCCCTCAGCCAGGCCAGCGAAGAGGAGGAGAGGCTTCTGTACGTCGCCCTCACTCGAGCCCGCGCCCACGTCGTGCTCCCGAGCTTCGAGGTGGCGTTCGACGGATTTGTCCGCCACTTGGGCCGGGCCCTGGACCGCCTTCCCGAACATCTTCACACCACGACACGGGTCGAACCGTCCAAGCTGCGCGTCCGAACCACGCCGGCCCGTCCCGCACCCGCAGCCGGGCGTCCGCGGCCCCCCATCCTGGTGGATGGCTGGAGTCGAAGCGGTCCGGTGACCACTTCGTTTACGCACCTGAAGCAGCGGACCGCGTCAGACGCGACCATTCCCAGAGAAGGACCGAGCGAGCCGAGCCCTGAGGACATCACCCGCGAACCTCCAGCCGGTGGGCTGCCGGGCGGTCCGAGGACCGGTCAGTGCGTGCACCGCCTCCTGGAAACAGCCCCGCTTGGCCTTTGGAACGACATCGAGCCCGAGGTCTTGCTCGACCACCCGGTTCTCGCGCCGTGGCTCTACGAGACCATGGACCGGTACGGCATGCCACGGTCCTACGGGCGCGCGCTTGCTGCTCTCCTGCACCGAACATTGACCCGCCCCCTTCCGATGGATGGAGGCCCTTCGTTGGACCAGCTCCCCGACACCGCGTTTGCCCGCGAGATGGACTTCACGCTCCATCTCCCCGAGGCGGGCGGAGCCTTGGTTCGAGGATTTCTCGATGGCGTCGTCGAGCATCGAGGCTCGCTCACCATCTTGGACTACAAGACCGACGTTCGAGCCAGCTACGCTCCGGACTCGCTGCACCGCTACTTGGAAGACCGATACGGCCTTCAGTCCGACCTGTACCTGGCCGCCCTCGGAGCCGCGCGGCTTCGGACACCGGTGGCGGGAACACTCTTCTTCTTCGTCCGAAGCGAACCACCGGACGGCTACGTCTTCCGGGCCGCCGATGGAGGAGAACGGCGACGCGTCGCCGAGGCGGTGCGGGAGGGTCTTTTCGCCCGGGGCGAGGACTCGTGATGTGGACGCCTGAAGGACCGGCGCTCCGGAAGTGGAGGTCATCCTCATCGGCGACTTCCGATTGGGAGGAGAGCATTCGGACGTCCCTGCGTGACGGGCCTCGTGGCGCCCTGGAAGCCGCCCTCGCCCTGACCGCGGCCATCGACCGGTCCGGCCACGACGGCACGTTCTTGCTTTGCTGGGTCCACTTCGTGGACCTCTTTCACGGCAGCACCCACTCGGTCCTCGATGCCAACCACTTCGCCCAGCGGATCCGGCTGCTGGACGGGATGTCCGGACCGAGCCACGTGCAGGCGGCCCTGGCCGCGGCCGAGGATCCCACATTGGTGGACGATGTCTCGGGCGCGCCCTTCGCCCGGGTCGACGACAGCCTCGTCGCGCGGCGCTTCCTCAACGCCGAACGGCGGATCCAAAGCGATCTTTCGCGCCTGGAGGGCGCCGCGAAAGCCCTTTCCGTCGAGGCCTTCGAGGCCGCGAGCCGGAGAGTCCCCCTCTTGGGCGAGGATCAACACGGCGCGCTGTCGGCGGCTCGGACCCAGGCAGTCACACTGGTGGTCGGAGGACCGGGCACCGGCAAGACCGTCCTGAGCGGGCGGATCGTACGGGCGTGGGTCGAAGCCGGTCTTTCACCGCGCCGGGTGGTCCGGGCAGCCCCGACCGGAAAGGCGGCGCAGCGCATGGCTCAGGCAACGGTGGACCTGCCCGAGCTGTCTCTGCCGGGGACGCTGCACCGCCTGCTCCAGACGGGAACCGACGTTTGGGAGGCTGTGTTGGTGGACGAGGCCAGCATGGTGGGCACCGAGCTCATGGCCCGTCTCCTCGGCTCGATTCCCACCGGCGCTCGACTCGTCTTGATGGGCGACCCCGATCAGCTCCCGTCGGTGGATGCAGGGGCACCGCTTCGTGATCTGTGTCGTGGGTTCAGCCATTGGACCCGAACGCTGACGCAGCCGCGTCGAACCCGGGAAGGCGGAGTCCTGTTGAAGGCGGCGCGGGCCGTTCGGGCCGGTGATGCTGACGCCCTCCGTACTCTGTCGTCGGTGGTCCGACATCCGGATGGGCACGGCGATGGTCTGTTTTGGCTGCCCTCGGACCCGCGAGACGTCCAGGGCGAGCGGACCGTGCTGATCCGCTGGTTCCAGCAGGCTCGGCGTCGCAACGCGGTTCTCCTGGCGGTGACGAAGGATGGCCCGCGGGGGACGCGTGCGTTCAATCGCCTGGCGATGAGCCTCCGCGGCAGCACGCCAGACCGGATGGCTCCCGGTCAGCCCTTGATCGCCACCCGAAACGACTACAGCCGCGGCCTCTTCAACGGCGAGCTCGGCCGTGTGACCGAGGATGGAGCGGTCGAGTTCGAGGGTGGACGCCGCTTTCGGCTGGGAAGCCTGACGGGTCTGGAGCCCGCCGACGCCCTGACGGTTCACAAGGCTCAGGGGTCCGAGGTCGACGACCTCCTCTTTGCCCTGCCTCCACCTCACCACGGCCTCGGCACCCGCGAGATGCTGTACACCGCCCTGACGCGGGCGCGTCGAAGGGTGATTCTTCTGGGCACCGATGAAGCGCTGGCTGGGATGCTCGAAGCGCGTTCGGTCCGCACCACGGGCCGCCTCGGAGGTCGGACCCCGTGAACCTGCTCCTGCTGACGGAGATGGACCTTCAGACCGACGGAACCTTCTCGATTCGAGGCGATCGCGCACGGGAGAGCGCCCGCATCCTCCAGGCTCGAGGCGTATCCGCCTTCGAGGGCCAGGTCTTGCGCGCGGGTCGGGCGAACGTCGGGCCGGGGGAGGCCAGAGTCGTCTCGTTGCGTGACGGCCTGCTGACGGTCCGCTTCGTGCCGACCGGGCAGGAAGAGGCGTCCCGTCTTCATTTGGTCCTCGGCATTCCGAGGCCCAAGTTTCTCCGTCGCATCCTCCCACAGATCGCCGCTCAGGGCGTGGGCTCCATCGACTTGGTCCGTACTTGGAGGACCGAGCGGACCTTCCTGCAGAGCCCCCTTCTTCAACCCGAAGGCCATACGCCCCTCCTTCACGAGGGCATGATGCAAGGCGGATGGACATGCGTCCCCTCGGTTCGTGTCCATCCGCGATTCGAAGGATTCCTGGAGACCATTCCCCACGAGCGAGACAAGTGGATGGGCTCCCTGACCGGCACCGGGCCGCCGCGGCTCGGGCGCCGCGACCTGGTGGTGGCGGTCGGTCCCGAGCGCGGCTTTTCAGACTACGAAAGCGAACGGCTGCTCGCGGCGGGCTTTCGACCGGTCCGTGTACCGTGCGGCGTCATGCGCACCGATACCGCGTGCGTCGCCCTGCTGGCCCTGGGCGCCCTCGCACTCAATGGTTGCCCCTCCGTTGATGCGATGCCCGGTGTACGATAGCGTTCTTCCAACGGTGCATCGCACCGCCAGGCGGATGGGTCCCATGCCCCGGATAGTCCGAAATCGAAAGAACGAAGCTCCGCCGCGCAACCACCGGTGCTCACGAGGCTCCGTACAAGATAGATCGTCCAGCGGTCGGTTGGAGCAGAAGCTCGCCATGGGCCTGGACGCCGGCGAAGTCGCCGGGGGAGGTGATGCGAACGTGCAAAATTCTGAGAGTCTCCTGAGGGAGGCAAGCTAGCGCTGTAGCTTCTCTCGGAGAGGCCGAGTCATCCGGGTCCAACGACCCAGTTCGGACATCTCGGGGCGGCGGTCCGACGAGCACCGCCGCCCCCCTTTCAATGTGGTCCGCGCCCCGCGGCCAACTCGAGTAAGGCCAAAAGCGAGCCGTGAAGCCTTACCTGGGAGGACTGGAATCCATGCGTGCGTGGTCCGTTCTGTTCGCCCTGAGCGCCGTAACGTGCGGTGGACCGCGCGAAGACGGCGCTCCGGCGCCTTCAGCGGACGTCTCGGGTGGGGTGGATTTCGGTGTGGTCCCGGTGGGACTTCGGGTCGAGGAGCCCCTTGGTCTGAGCGGCAGCGGTCGGCTTACATCGGTTTCCCCGGGCGAAGGGTTTCAAGGTGCCGAATACGCGTTCTCCGTCCTGTCTGGCCTCCCTTTGGACCTCGAGGCCGGGTCTGACCTTCGTTTCGCGTTCGAAGCGGAAGGAGAGGTTGCGGGGGCGGTTGCGACGGCCCGCCTGGAATTTGAAGACGGAACCCGAGAAGAGATTCTGCTGTTCGCCCGCACCGGTCTGGCCCTGGACGTCCGGCCGGTGACCTTGGACTTCGGCGAGGTTCGGGTCGGGAGGGGAGCGGAGCGGACGATTCGGATCCGGAATCGACTGGAACGAGACATTCCCGTGTTTGCCCAGGTTCAGAACGGCTTTCCCACCGTCACCCCCCTCGCGGGTACGGCGCGATTCGAGATTGCGGCGGCGACAGAGGAGCGGGTCCTGGCCGCAGCCAACCCCCTCGCCCCCGACGATTCGTTCGAGATCACGGTCCGCTACACCGCGGGTCCCACCGAGCGGGACGAGGCGGAGTGGATCCTCGGTCCCTGCCCACGGCTCGGGCTCTGCGGCACCGCCATTCGGCTCTTGGGACAACCTTCCGCTTCTCCTTTGCGGTGCGAGGGCGCCGCACTTCGGGACGGACGCGTCGACGCGGGCATCCTGAACCCGCCGGAGCGTTTCTCGATGGAGCTGACGTGCACCGCCCTCGAATCCTCGACGGTCCGAGCCGTCGTGAAGCCCGAACCCGGTCGGGGATTCGAACTGAACACCGACCTCTCGTTTCCGGCCGTGCTTCAGCCGTCCGACTCCTTTTCGGTCGAAGTCGGGTTCGACCCATCGGAGCTGGAAGCGGGTGCTGGCGCGGTCACGTCCTTCGCCATCGTGGTCGAAGACCCATCCTCACCAACCGAACCGCTTCGCCTTCGGTTCGACCTGGCGGGCGCCCACGGTTATCCAGTCCTTCGAACGGAGGTCGAGTCATTGGACTTCCAATCGGTCCAGATCGGAACCGTTCGGCCCGACCGGTTGCGCGTGTTCAATGACGGTCCGGTTCCCTTCGTGGGACACGTTCGGTTTTCCGGCGGAGCCGAAAGCCCATTCTCGGGCCCTTTGGACCAGGTCGCCATCCCGCCCCGCGGATTCGCGACCATCGACCTCGCCTTCGGGCCTCGGTCACTGGGCGAGAATTCAGGCCTTCTGAGACTGGTGAGCGCCTCGCCCCGAACCCCCGACGCGGGGCTCGAGGTCGCACTTCGAGGGACCGCCCGAGATCTCGGCCCGTGCCGGCTCGAAGTCACGTCTTCGTCGCTCCATCTCGGTCGGGGCGTGACGGACCTGAGCCTCTCAGGCTTTGTCTCTCTTCACAGCCTCGGACCCGGCGCGTGCATCATCAATGGGATTGGGCTGGGACAGGGTGGCGATGAACGCTTTTCGATTCGACAGCCCTCACCCCTCACTTCGTTCGAAACGATTTTGGACGAGTCCGAATCGCTGCTCTTGGAGGTGGGCTTCCGCGCAAGGGCTCCATCGGACGACCTGGCCGAAGGCTCGGTGCAGTTCTACGCGTCCTCGGATTCGGGATGGAGCACCGTTTCGATCACCGCCACGCCGTCGGCCGACCCGGTCCTCGCAGCACCAGGTGTCGTGGACCTCCGCGGACGAAGCGCGGGCTGTCCAGAGGATGCCATGTCGGTATCGATTCTGAATGCCAGCTCCGAGCCGCGCCGGATCTCGGACGTCAGGTTGGAGGGCTCGGAGGCCTTCGAAATCGACGCTCCTGCCGTGCCCACGCGCCTTGAACCCTTCAACCGAATCGCAGTGAAGGTGCGCTTCTTCCCGGACCGCTGGGACGGATCCTCGGTCGCCCTTGGCGCCTTGAAGGTGCTCATCGACAACTCGGATGGTCCCCTCGTGATTCCGCTCCTCGGGCGGGCGCAGGATGGTATTCCGTTTCGAGAGGCTTTCGTGCAGGGCGCCCCCGAGGCTTCGGTTCTCGTCCTTCCCCCCTTCCAGCCCGACCGCGCCGGCACCGACGCGCCTACCGTGCAGGCCGCCTTCGCCTCGATGTTCGACCCCTTCATCGAGCCTTTTCTCCGGGCGGGGGGACTGCCTATCGACTACCGGATCGGGTTCATCACGGGCGACCGAAGCGGATGCATCGATGCGTACACGGGACAACCTTTCCCTTCCGACCTTCGACACGAGGGTTCGTGTGGGCTGGTCGCGGTCGGTGCTCAGGATCGCTTTCGGAGCCCCGAATGGAAGACCATTTCGCGCGGGGAAGAGCCGTCCCCTTCGGAAGTGTTCTCCATCCAGTTTCGACGCGGAGCGGCCGACGGTCTGAAGACACCCCTCCGCAATATCGTGGCCGCGACGCTTCCGATCTCGCGGGACTGGAATCGCGAGATCTTTGCGGAGCGCAGGTACGTGCACGTTTTGGTGGTGGACAACCAAGACGCCGAGCCGGACGCCGACCTACCGGAGTTTGCGGCGGACTACTTGCGGGCCTTCCGGGGCTACGATGCGCGCTTTCGGGTGGGGGCCTCGCTGGTCACCGCGCCCGGGGAGACGGCCTGCACGTTCGGGGACTCTACGGCCCTCCCCACGCCGCAGTACCGACGATTCTGGGCTCGCTTGGGCGGCGGTGGTGCGCCATCCTTGTGCGCCGAAGACCTGGCTGCGTTGGTCACCGCACTGGGGGAGGACGCGTCGGGCCTGCGCCGGCACGTGCGACTGACCCGCTCCACCACCCCCTCGAGTCTGACCGTCCGGACCGACGGAAACGTGCTGCCGGAACGAGAGGGCGAGGAATCGAACTGGTCATTGGGTCCACCGTCCGACGAAGGCGTTCAGGTCCTGACGCTCTCTTCGCCCCGGGCCCTTCGACCCGGCACCTCGGTCGAGTTGAGCTACGCGCCAAATTGCTCTTCCAACGTACGGGGCCCATTCAACTAGGCGGCCGAGGCCCGCGACCGGCGCCGAATCCGTGCTCGGTCATAGGCTTCCTCGTATCCCGTGGCGGCTCGGGACCAGCTGAAGTCCTTCCGCATCCCCGCCTGCTGCATGGCCCGAAAGACGGCCGGTTCATCCCAATAGAGCCGGACCGCCCGGCGTACCGCATCCAGCAAAGCGTCGACCGAAAGACCGTCGAACACGAATCCGGTCCCCAGCCCATGGGAAACCGAGCCGTAGTTTTCGACGGAATCCGCCAGTCCCCCCACCCTTCGTACGATGGGGGGCGTTCCGTAGCGCTGACTGTACAGCTGATTGAGGCCGCAGGGCTCGAATCGAGACGGCATCAGAAACATGTCGCAGCCCGCTTCGATCCGATGAGCGAGACCTTCATTGTAGCCGATGATCACCCGTGCGCGGGAAGGATACCGCGCCGCTGCGGATCGGAGTGCATCCTCCAGCATCGGGTCGCCCGTCCCGAGTACCACGAGCTCCGCCCCGGTCTCCATGATCCCGTCGAGCGCTCCCAGCAGCAGGTCGATCCCTTTTTGCAGGGTGAGCCGCGCGACCAATCCGATCAATGGAACGGCGGTATCGGACGCCAAAAAACCGAGCTCGGAACGAAGTGCCGCCTTGCAGATCTGTTTGCCGCTCAGGTCTCGGACGCTGTATCGGGCCGGAAGATAACGGTCCGTGGAGGGATCCCAGACATCCACGTCGATGCCGTTCAAGATTCCCATCAGTTCGGGAGACCGTTCGCGCATCAAGTCATGAAGTCCGGCCCCCCCCTCATGGGTTTGAATCTCCCAAGCGTACGTTGGCGACACCGTGGTCATGACATCCGCGAACACGGCTCCGGCCTTGAAGGGATTCAGGAGCCCGAAATCCTCGAACCCGTCGGAATGAAACGCTTCCGGCCCCAGATGCAAGAGGCCCAGGCCCTCGGGAGCGAATCGCGGCTGGTGCGCGACGTTGTGCATCGTAAACACGGTGCCCACCTGAGCGAACGGAGGCCACCGTTCGACGAAGCGGCACAACGCGGCCACCGGCCCGGTCGGCCAGTCGTGCATGTGAAACGCATCGGGAACGAAGTCGAGGTACCGACACAGTTGAAATGCGGCACGGGAGAGAAGTGCGAACCGAGCGAACTCGTGAAGGTCTTCGCTCCCGTAGATGTAGGGCGCACCGAACAAAGCTTCATGTTCCAGGAAGTAGACCGGAACTTCGCTTCCAGGAAGTCGGGACTCATAGACCGCACACCAGGCTTCTCCGCCCCCGAGCGGCACGCCCAACGGCGCCCCGTGGCGCCACAGGGTCTCGCGGTCCACGTGCCCATAGAGCGGGAGCAGAACGCGGACATCATGACCACGTCGGAGAAGCGCTTTGGGAAGCGCACCCACCACGTCCCCGAGACCGCCCGCCTTGGCGTAGGGAGCACACTCCGGAGCGACGAACAGTATCCTCACGCTACACCGCCTCGAGTGAGGATACCGACTTCTCGGTGTGGCTGCTGCCGTCAAAGCGCAGGATGACCGGCTTGCCGTCCGAAACCGTCGCAATCCCGCAGGGACGGCCCCAGACCTTACAGAGGCTCTCGAGCGTGGCCCGCGCCCACTCCCCCTCGAGGTCGACGCCGTCGTGAGAGTGCCTGAGCAGAAGCTCGCCGCGGTTCTCCCAGTTCCCATCGACCACGTCCACGATGGGATGACCAAAGTTGGTCAGCTGAGTGAGCAATTTGTGTTTGATCTCTTTGAACTCACGCGACTGGATCTCCCAGTCTCCGCTGCTCCGATTCACCCCGTACACGAAAAGCCTCTGCTCCCGAGCGAAATCCTCGGTCAAGAACTCGTCGATGAAGGTGACATCGTTGTGAAGCTTTCGAACCTGGAAGATCTTCTCGAGACCCAGACCCGTTTGCTTGTCCCAGCGCTTTTTGACCGCGAAGTCGTCGCAAGCTTCCCATTCCTTGCCGAACTGACCCTTGTTCCACCGATCTTCGACGTGGCGGAAGAGTTCTAGACCGAGCTTGTATGGATTGATGCGCCCGGGCTGCATGCCCATCGTCGACGAGTGCACATCTGCGTAGTCGAGGAGCTCGTCGTCGTGCATGGCTCGAGTCGTCATGATCTTCGAATGCCAGTACGATGCCCAACCTTCGTTCATGATCTTCGTCTGCCCTTGCGGGGCGAAGTAGTAGGCTTCCTCCCGCACGATCTCCAAACAGTCGGCCTGCCAGCTCTCCAGGGGTGCGTTCTCCATCAAGAAGAGAAGAATGTCCCGGACCGGCCGTTCCGGGAAACGCTTTTGTCGCTTCGCTTCCTCGTCCAGTTTCTTCTGCTCGGCCTCGATGAATTCTTGCGGATTCACGTATCCACGCAGGTACGAGCGATCCGTCGGAATCAGTCGCACCACCTTGGGCTCTTCTTCTTCGGTGGCCGTCCGCGGCCGAGTCGAAGAGGGGTAGCCGAACAAAGCCCGCTGATCGATCAGGTTTTCGAGGGACAGGCACGCGTCCATGAAGCCTTCGACGCGGTCGACACCGAAGCGGTCGATGTAGCGCCGGACCCGGGCCGCATGATTGGCCATTTGGTCCAGCATCCGCCGGTTGGTCGTTCCGTAGTAGACGTTGTTCTTGAAGAAGTCGCTGTGCCCATACACATGGGCCATGACCAATTTCTGCTGGAGCAGCGAGTTCGAGTCGATCAGATAGGCGTAGCAAGGGTCGGTGTTGATCACGAGCTCGTAAATCTTGGCCAGACCGTACTCGTGCGATTTGGCGAGCTGCTCGTATTCCATCCCGAAACGCCAGTGGGGATACCGACTCGGGAAACCTCCATAGGCTGCGACCATGTTCATCTGGTCGACGGTGACCAGCTCGAAGATGACTTCGATGGGGTCCAGTCCAAACTCGTCCGCGTAGCCTCTGATCTCCCGCTGCATCTCGACCAGATGCGGTGGCAATGACATGGCGGACATCGTAGACCGTCACCACCGGGCCAGGCCAGGCCGCATCCGAGTTCTTGTCGCGGCGTTTCGCTCGACCTGGTCCTCCCGGTGTCCTAGAGCAGCGGGATCCGTGCGGATCCTCCACACCGCGGACTGGCACCTCGGCCAAACGCTCTATGGCGTCGACCGCTCGGCCGAGCACGAGGCCTTCCTCGCTTGGTTGCTCGACACCTTGGAAGCGGAAGCCCCCGACGCCCTGGTGGTGGCCGGAGACGTGTTCGACAGCTCCAGCCCCCCTTCCACCGCGCAAGCCCAATACTACGGGTTCCTGGCCGCGTGCCGGCGCCGGCTTCCAAACCTGACGGTCCTGATCGTCGGGGGTAACCACGACTCGCCGCAACGATTGGACGCGCCGCGCGACCTGCTGGAGGCGATGGACATCCGGGTAGTGGGCGGACTGCCGAGGGGTCCCGAGGGAAAACCGCGGTTGGAATCGATGGTGGTTCCGGTGGGCCCACGCAACCTACCTTGCGGATTCATCCTGGCCGTTCCATACCTTCGGCCGCGAGACTCGTTCGGGTTCGCGCCCAGCGTCGAAGATCCGGACGAACGGGCGGTGGAGGGCCATCGGAATCTGGTGCAGTCGGTGCTGGACCGGTTGGAGTCGAGGTTGGAACGTTCGATGCCGGTGGCGGCCACCGGTCATTGCTACATGGTGGGTGGAGCGACTTCGGACGAGAGCGAACGGAGAATCCAGCGCGGCTACCAGTCGGCGCTGCCGGCGGACGTCTATCCCGACCGGATCGGCTACGTTGCCCTCGGACACCTGCACCGAGCGCAGACCGTCAAAGACCGGGAAGCGGTGCGCTATTCCGGATCTCCGATTCCGCTTTCCATGACGGAACGCACCTACCTGCATCAAGTCGTTCTGGCCGATGTGTCTCGGGCGCAGGTGGAGATTCGCCCCGTCCCTCGGAAAGTCGGATTCGACGTCGTCCCCGAAGTGCCGGCTCCGCTGGAAGAGGTGGAGCGGTTGCTGGCGGAGCTTCCGGCCCAGGGCCCTCGTTTCTTGGAAGTCAGGGTCTCTTTGGCTCGTCCGGAGCCTCGGCTTCGGCCCCGCATCGAAGCTGCGTTGGCCACCAGTGAGGCGCGTCTGGCTCGGATCGTCGTTCAGCAGGAGAAAACGATCGAGAACCATCCAGCCGTCCCTCGCTTCCACGGCCTGTCCAGCCTCTCCCCCCGAGACGTGTTCATCCAGCTGTGCCTTCGGGAGCAGGGAAGGGAACCGAGTCCTCGACTGATGGCGTTGTTCGAAGACTTGGTACAATCGGCAAGCTCGGAGGACGCCGAATGAAGATCGTGGGTCTTCGGGGAGAGAATCTCGCCTCCCTCGAGAGCTTCGACGTGTCTTTGTGCGAGCGCCCCCTTTCGGAAGCGCGTCTGTTTACCATCACCGGTCCCACCGGTTCCGGGAAGAGCACGCTCCTCGACAGCATGTGCCTCGCCCTGTACGACCGCGTTCCTCGTCTGAGCTCCGCCCGCGACGGATCCGAGGATGGCATGTCCGCCTCGGATCCGCGGAGCATTCTGCGTCGAGGAGCCGGTTTCGGATGGGCCGAAGTCGACTTCGTGGGTTCTGACGGACGGGCGTACCGGGCGACGTGGGAGGTTTGGCGTGCCCACCGCCGGGCTTCCGGCCGAATTCAGAACCAGCGGGTCCGACTGTTCGCTCTTTCGCCGAAGGAAGAGCTCACCGGCAAACATCGAACCGAGACCTTGGCCGCCATCCAGGAGCGGATCGGACTCGACTTCGATCAGTTCCGTCGAGCCGTCTTGCTCGCGCAAGGCGACTTCTCGGCGTTTCTCAAGGCACGGCCGGAGGAGCGGGCCCAGCTGCTGGAACGGATGACCCGGACCGAAGTGTTCGGAGACCTTTCCATGCTGGCCCATCAGAGGCACCGCGATGACCTCCGTGCCCTCGACCAGGTGCAGGTGGAGTTGGACGCGATCCACTGCCTCGATCCGAAGGAACGGGCGGCGATGGAGCTCGAAGTCGACGGCTTGCACGCGGAGATGACCGCTCACGAACGAGAATTGCAGTCGTTGGAGAGCCAGGTCGCCGCGCGAAAACGCGTGGAGGAGCTGTACCGGGAGCGCTCCGAGGCTCAGGCCTCGTTGAGTGCGGCACGGAGTGCCTTCGAGGAAACCGAGCCGCTGAGAAGACGCCTGGCCGTCGCGGAACGTTTGGCCCCGCTCCTTCCCGAGATCCGTGAGTCCAGTCGCCTGGAACAAGATCTGACCGACACCGAAGCGTCGCTGACCGAGACGCTCCGCGCACTCGACACGAATCGAGAGAAGGCCGCGGCTGCGAAACGGGTGTTGGAGGAGCTGGAAAGCGAGGCGGCCTGCATCGAGTCTCGGTGGACCGAAATGGAGCCGGAGCTTCGCTTGGCTCGACAGCTGGACGATTCGGTCGCCCGCATCCGCTCGAGTTTGACGAGCAGTCGCGACGAGCTCGATTCAGCCCGCGTCCGACTGGATCGGTGGGTACAGGAAACCCAGCAACTTCGTTCCTCGTGGGCCACCAGTCGGCGAGATGCCACCGCCATCGACGCGGAACTCACGAGACATTCCGAGGCCGTGAAGCTGTGCGACGTGTGGCCTGTCCTGGAGCCGGAACTCGCTCGCCTCGACGACGCCCGTCGTACCGGCGATCAAGCCCGTCAGAGCGCGGTGGTGGAAGCAGAGCGCCGGGTTTCACTGGAAGCGGAACTGCACGGGAAACAAGGCTTACTCGAAGCGACCCGAAGTCGGCACGCCGAGGCACGACACGAGGTGCAGCGCGGGAAAGACGCCCTGGCCGAGATGCGAAGCCGCGCGACTCCGCGCACCCTCGCGGACGCACTGGCTCGACTCTCTCATCTATCGGCAACGGAGGTCACCCTTCGGTCCGTACTGAAGGACGCCAAGAGTGACCAACGGCGGTCGGAACGCATCCAGAGAGACATCGAACAACTCCGCACGCGGATCCGAAAAGCTCGAGCCGAAGCTCGGCGTCAGCTTCGGCGACGACGTCAGCTCGAAGCCGAATCGGACACGCTTTCGAAGAAGCTCGAACTCGACAATCTCAAGCATCGCATCGAGGTCCACAGAGATTCCCTTTTGGAAGACGGGAAGCCGTGTCCCTTGTGCGGCGCGCGAGAGCACGGCCAACCGGAGATCCCGGCTCCCGCTCCGGCGAGAGACTCGGAGCGCCTTTCGAAATTGAGGCGCCAGATCGACGCGCTCGATGTTTCCCGTCGAGAGCTGGAAGACCAGGACTTGCGTCTTTCGGAACGTCTTCGCGAGTTCGAGCAGCGCCTGCTGGAAGCGCGACGCCGAATCGAGCAGAGTCGAGCCCGCTGGTCTCAGTTCAGGCAAGAGGTCGAGCTTCTGTGGGTCGACAATGGAGTATTGGGCCGACTGAATGTTCACGGCCTGGCGCTCCGTCTTCACCACCCATCGCTTTCCGTGCTGCAGGAATTCGCCGAGGAGATCGCGCGGGTAGAAGACACCCTCCGGGCGTGGGCGGAGGATGACGAGAGACTCTCGGCGCGGCTCGACGACGTGGTGCAGGCCGAAGCGGCGTTGCGAGGACATCTGGAGATGGCCTCGGAAGAGGCTCAGCAGGTCACGGAGGAACTTCGCCGCACCACCGCTCAGATCGAACTGCATGAGCAGAGACGTTCAGCCGCCGACGCGGCGGCAGCTGCGAGCATTTCGAGGTGTCGGCCCCTTCTGCAGGGCATCTTGCCCGACTCGGCCCTTCACGACGTCCCGGTCCTCGTCGAGTCCTGGTCACCTAGGGTCGACAGTGCCCGAAGTCTCATTGAACACCGCACCGAGGT
This sequence comes from Myxococcota bacterium, assembly GCA_050331295.1. Classification (GTDB taxonomy): domain Bacteria; phylum Myxococcota; class Kuafuiibacteriia; order Kuafuiibacteriales; family Kuafuiibacteriaceae; genus Kuafuiihalomonas. The sequence continues at coordinate 236,593 of JBHJGZ010000007.1, forward strand.
GTCGGCCCTGATCTCGAGGCTCGAGCAGCAGATGAAAGACAGCCTGCGGCGCACGGTCTCGGAATTCTACCGCTTCGAGACTGTTCGCGCCCTCAGGGACCACCGCTCGGTCGAGCTCGATCGAGCGGAGGTTCACCGGCGATCGTTGTTGGGAGGCGAGAGCACCGAGGTGTTCGAGGAATCGTGGAACCGGTCCCGCGCAACGATGAAGGAACGCGTCGAAGCCGCCGAGCGAGGCTACCAAGCCCTCCTCAAAGACATCCTGACGCACCAGACCCGAGCGGACGAGCTCAGGCTTCGTGCAGCGAAACTTCGAGAGCGCTTCGGGCCCATGAAGGACCAGCTGCAGCAAAAGTTGGCCCAGATCGGGTACGACATCGACGACCTGAATGAGCTGGAGAGGGCAGCGGACGTCGAAAGCATTCGAGAGGATGTGGAGCTCGCCCGCAAGAACCTGAACACCGCAGAGGTGGCCTATCGGGACCGCGCCGAACGCCACGCCCGGTTCGTGACCGAGTTCGGCAGTTTGCCTGAACTTGCCGACCTCGACGCGCGTCTGGACCACACCCGCACGAGATCGTCCGAAGTGCGCGAAAGGCTCACGGAGATTCGCATCAACCTCGGCAAGGATGACGAAAGACGGGAAGCTCACGAGAAGCTGGAGACGAAACGAAGGGTCCTGCGCGAATCAGCGTCCTTGAGTGCGGACCTCTCAGACCTGATGGGCTCGGCCGATGGAAGAAGGTTTCGGGTTTTCGCTCAAGGTCTCACACTCGATGCGTTACTCTCGCAATCGAACCTGCACCTAGAAAAGCTCCGGCCTCGGTACCAATTGATGCGATCCCCGGGAAGCGACATCGACATCCAGGTTCTCGACAGAGACATGGGCAACGAGGTGCGGTCGGTCTCGACGCTATCGGGCGGGGAGACCTTCTTGGTGTCCCTCGCCCTGGCCTTGGCTCTGTCGACGCTTTCAGCTCAAAATCTCGTTATCGAATCCCTCTTCATCGATGAAGGGTTCGGCCATCTGGACCGAGAGAGTCTGGAAGTGGCGGTGAGCACCCTGGATGAGCTCCAAGCCGAAGGCCGTACCGTTGCCATTGTGAGTCACGTCCCGGACGTGGCAGAAAGGATCGGGTATGCGGTAGAGGTGGTGCCGCGTGCTCCAGGTCGCAGCAGCGTTCGCGTTCGCAGTGGCTGAGTTCGAACGCGGCTCTAGACACGTTGCGTCTTGATTGACCAGTCAACCGGTCTGCCACGCATCGACGGAACCCGGGTGCGCATTTTCGTTCGCAGCTAGAAATGCGCAAGCCGGCGCGGTAATCTTGGGTCATGAAGCATGTGGAGATCGACGCAGGCCTTTTCTCTTCAGCGGAACGCATCGCGTCCGATGATCATACGACGGTCGATGCACTGGTTGCAGAGGGTCTGCGCCGCGTCATCGAAGAGCGGAAAACCGTAGAGTTCTCGAGCTCGGTCCTGGCACTCCATTTCGGAGGCGAGAACTGGCACAACGTCAAAGAGTGCGTCTACGGTCCGTTCGACGATTGATCGATCGTTCTTCGGCCCGGATCGTCCGGGACCAGAGCGAGTTCATTGTAACGCTCATCGGCTCCTCCCCTCTTCCGTCCATTTTTTGAAATCCCTTCGGCGAGCCTCGCCCTCGACCGGTTCCCTTCGGCGAAACGGACCCGCTCCGGCTCCCGTGGAGCCGGAACCCGACGCGTTCTCGAACGGCGTGCTGATCCCGCGGATGCAATCCCGAAGTGGCTGACCTGCATCCCTGCGCGCCCCATCGTTTCGCCGGGTTGCCCACCCGGTGGCAGGGGTGCAACGGCGAGCATGGATGTCCACCGACGATCCCGGTACGAACCCACCCATCATCGTCCAGAAATACGGAGGCACTTCCGTAGCCACTCCGGAGAAGCTGGAGCAGATCGCGGAGTACGTCGTGGCGCGTCACAAGCAAGGGCTTCGACAGGTGGTGGTCGTGTCGGCGATGGGGACCGCCACCGACGACCTGCTGTCCTTGGCCAAGCGCGTCGCCCACGCCCCGGATCGGCGGGAACTCGATATGCTCTTGACGGTGGGAGAGCGGATCACGATGGCCCTCCTGGCCATGGCGATCCGATCTCGCGGAGTCGAAGCGGTCTCCCTCACCGGCTCGCAATCCGGCATTTTGACATCTGCAAGCCATACCAACGCGAAAGTCATGGAGGTGCGGCCGTTCAGGATTCAAGACGAACTAGAGCGAGGCCGGATCGTCATCGTGGCTGGTTACCAAGGCGTGAGCTATCAGCGCGAAGTGACCACGTTGGGTAGAGGTGGTTCCGACACGACGGCGGTCGCTCTGGCCGCCGCCCTCGATGCTCGTGCCTGTGAGATCTACTCCGATGTAGATGGAGTGTGGACTTCGGATCCTCGGGTCGTGCCCACCGCCCGTCGCATCGACGTTCTCGACTTCGAAACGATGCAAGCCATGTCGGAAGCGGGCGCGAAGGTTCTCCACAGTGAAGCCGTGGAGTTCGCCCGAGAGAAGAACATCGCCATCTACGCGCGCCAGACCGGGAGCGCCGAATCCGGCACCGTGGTCCGTCGGCACGTTCCTTCGACGCGGTCCGAGGTATGTGCCGTAGGAGGCCGAAGACACATGGTTTTGGCCAGCACGCGGACGGCCGAAGCATTCGGCTGGCGGCCCCAGATCGAGGCAGGCCTTCGCGTGGAACAATGGGACTTCGACGCCGAGAGTGGCCGGACCAGAGCCATCTTCGATGCCTCGTTTGCGAACGACGGGTGGTCAGAATGTCTGACCGGCTGGACCTGGAGGACGACGGGCGTGGTTTCGGTGGTGGGACGGCAGCGGCCTCAGCTTTCAGGAGCTTTGGAAAGCTGTCTTGCAGCCGTGCAACGCTTCAACATTCGCGTTCATGGCGTCTGGTACGCACACCAGTCTGTCCACATTCTGGTGGACGCCGACGCGGTGGAAGACGCTCAACGTCTGATCCACGATGCCCTCGGCCTCGGCGGCGATTCTCGCGACGACACGACCTGAAACCACGGCTACCTCGGGGACCTTGCGTAATGCGACGAGATCGGAGACTCAGAAGAAGAGATGCTGTCGCTGGCGAGACGCGCCGGTCAAAAGATCAGGATCGGGTCGGACATCGTGATCGTCATTCGCGAGATCCGCGGCCGCCAGGTGAAAATCGGCGTTGAAGCGCCGTCTCACATCCGGGTGCTGCGCGAGGAGATATTCGAGGAGCTCAGCGCAGCGAATCGTACCGCCGCCGCGCCGTCGGAGGTCCCGGAGGCTCTCGCGGGACTGAGGAAGAAGAACCCGTGAAGATCATCACCCCTCGCTTTGGAGAGCTCGACGTTTCGGAATCCGACATGATCACCTTTCCCGAGGGTCTCCCGGGATTCGGGGGCAAGAGCTGGGTCCTGTTCCATCAATCCGAAACGCCGGTGGTGGAATGGCTCCAATCACTCGATGAACCCGACGTCGCTTTGATGACGGTGGCCCCGGCAGACCTGATGTTGAACTACAACCCGGCACCGAGCGAGGACGACCTTCGTTCCATCCATCCCGAAGACGGATTGTCTGCCTTGTCGGTCCGGATCATCATCCGAAACGATGCCGGAAGACTGCGAATGAACCTGTTTGCCCCGTTGATCTTCAACGTGCCGCGTAGACTCGGCATCCAGGTTCCTTTGGTCGGAAGTGGTTATCCTGTGGCTGCGTTGTGGCCTCCGTCTCCAGACGACGACGCGCGAGGAGAACCCGGCGTCGAAGAACTCGGGACCCAGACGATGGATGTCGAGTACGACCAGGACTGAGACACACCTTCATGATCAGACCATCCAGAGCGATAGACCGAAACCCAGCTTGACGCAAAACTTCGGTCCTCGGGTCGATGGTTCGAGGCGCAGGAACACGAGATTGACCTCGGTTCTGGATGACCATAGCGTCGGTGGGCATGCAAAACCGGATCTTGCTGGGATGCTTGTTGCTATCCGGCTTCACCGGACTCGCATATGAGCTTCTCTGGGTCCGTTTGCTGGCGCTGGGCTTTGGCTCGACCACGTTGTCGTTTTCCACCGTGTTGGCCGTGTTCTTTGGCGGCCTCGCCCTCGGCACCTGGTGGTCGGGGCGTTTCGCGGCTCGCTTGCGAAATCCGGCCCGGGTCTATGCCCTTCTGGAGCTCGGAACGGGCTTCACCGCCCTCGCAACCTACCCGTTGTTGGTCAACGTCGGGGCGTTCTTCGCCGCCTTCGACCCCGGGTCCGGACTGGCCGGAGGCTTGGCGCGAGCCGCCGTCGCCGCACCGCTGCTCTTCGCCCCCACCTTCATGATGGGAGCGACGCTGCCGGTGGTGACCAGTGCGGTCGTCGTCGACGATCGAGATGTCGGCTCCGGAACGGCGATCATCTACGCCCTCAACACACTGGGAGCCTTCCTTGGCGCTTACGGCGTCACGTATTTCTTGCTGCCCGAGCTCGGAATCTTCCGGAGCACCCTGGCCGCGGCCGGCGTCAACGGCCTGGTGGCGCTGATCGCATGGTTCGGGGCTTCCAAGCCTCAACCGAAACCAACTGAATCCTCGACCGCAGACCCGGAAACCCATGTGCCCGTAAAGACTCAGTGGACCGCCATCGGTCTGGCTTTCTTCGTAGGCTTCGCGGCCATCTGCTTTCAGGTGGTTTGGGCTCGGCTGATGTCCATCTTCCTCGACGGCACCATATACGGAGTCGGGTCGGTGCTGATCTGCGTCTTGGTGGGCATCGGTCTCGGGAGCTTGGGCGTCGCCCGGATGCTCCGCAGGAGCAGAGACAATGGGTCTTGGTTGGGCCTTCTTCAATGCATCACCTTGGTATCGGTCTTGTTCATCACTTCGAATTTCGATCTGATGGCCTACATCCTCCGATCCTCGGTGGAAGGCGCGAGCGGTGTGAGGGCGCTTCACATCCAGCTGCTCTGGGTTCTCGCCTTCTTGCTGGTTCCGTCAGTGGCCTCGGGCGCATCGTTTCCGGTGCTGGTCCAGATCGTGGAGCAGCGAGCCCGAGGTGCTGCACGGGCTTTGGCACGTCTGTACACGTCCAACACCCTGGGCAGTATTCTGGGGTCCCTACTGACCGGTTTCTTGCTGATTCCCTACGCAGGAACGGTTGCGACCATCTACCTGGGATTGGTCGTCGTGGCTTTGGTCGGAGCACTATCGATGGCCATCTTGTCCTCCCGAACCGGCATCCTGCGGATGGGTGGCGCGGCCCTACCCCTTGCACTGGTTGCGAGCTTCGGCGGTTTCGAGGCGAACCGCGTCTCCCAAGCGGGTCGCGGCACCGCCGCCGGTCTGAGCTTCAACAAGTTCCAGGCTGCTTTGAATGAGTACGAAGAGGATTCAGTGTTCTTTTCCGAGGGCCGATCGGCGACGGTCAGTGTCCGGTCCGGAGGCGGAACACGCTCACTCTTGCTGAACGGCCTCGGCCAGGGCGGTCGGCAGGAGCACCCACCCCATCATATCTTCGAGTCCTTGCTGGTGGCGTTGATTCCCCACGTATACGCCTCGTCGCTCCAGCAGGGCCTCGTCGTCGGCCTCGGGGCCGGGGTTACGGCGGATGCACTTCTCCGATTGGGTCTCGAAAAAATCACCGTGGTCGAGCTCGAACCCGCGGTCGTCGAAGGTCTCGAACACATTTTTCCGGCCGACGCATCACCTTTGCGAAACCCGCGCCTGGATCTTCGCATCGGCGACGCGCGGCATCACTTGCTGGTGGAGGCGCGCCGCGGAGGCGGACGGTACGATCTGATCACCTCCATGCCCGCGCACCCGTGGGTCGCGAACAACATCTTCACCCGTGAGTTTTTCGAGCTGGCGCGGGCCAACCTCTCGGACCAGGGCGTCTTCTCCACCTGGTTCGGACTGGGTCGAATGGACGAATCGGCCACCGCATCCCTCTTGCGCGCGTTCACCGGGGTCTTTTCCCATTACATCGTGCACTACATTCCCAAAGCTGGGGCACTCTATGTCGTGGGCAGCAAACGTCCGCTCGTGGTGGACATCGAGCGGATGGCCAAGACCTTGGCTCATCCTCTCATGGCCTCGCAACGAGCCATCGAGAGCCCATACTACTTTCCGTTCCACATCATCGGTACCGGTACCCCCGCCGACCCGCCGATGTCGGACGGAATCGTAAACACCGACGACTCGGCCTACGTAGAGATTCATGCTCCCCGAACGTCTACGATCACCGCCGACCCCCGGGCCTTGCTCCCGGTGCCGGCGATCCGACCCGACATGCTGGTCCCTTCAGGCAGAAGAAAGGAGATCGCGACCGAGCTCATGGAGCACCTACTGGGGACACCTGGTGGCGACTTGCCGTTGGTCCGACAGCCTCGGGCAAAACCGGCACGGGTCCGTGACGCTTTTCGGGCGCTTCGAGCCGTGATGGACTCCGACACACGGCGCTATTTTGAAGGGAGGCTCGCCATCCAGCCCACCACCCTCGAAGAGGCTCGCCGAAACCTCGAAGGCCTCGCCGATCCCGAGCTGGGGGCGCGCGCGAAGGCCTTTCTTCCGCTCACCTTCGAAGATCAAAGCCAAGACCAGCGCGAAGCCTTCCAGGCAGCTCCACCGTCGGTCGGACTTTGGTGGGCCTGGCTGGCCAAGGACCAGGACTTTGCCTCGGCGCACCTGGCCAAACGCCTGGAGTCTCGCGACGGCCTTGCTTCCGCCATCGGACAGAGTCCGGCCGGCCGACTCCTGTTGGCGGCGTTCGCTCACGAAGCTCCTGAAAACGAACCACAGCCGTTGACCTCTCAGGATATGGAAGCCCTTGGACCGACGTTTCAAGGGACTCAGAATCGCGCCCTGCTTTCGGCCGGGCTTCGCGTGATTCGAGAACGAGGATGGGACCGCGCCACCGCCGTCATCGAGCAGCGGATACGAGGTCTCAATGCCCGGGATGCCCGGGCCTATGGCCTTCAGGCCGAACGCGCTTACGAACAAAAGGATATGAGAAAGGCGGCCAAGCTGTTCGACCTGGCCTTTGCACGGGGGCAGCTCAACCGTGCCAGCCAAAGCGTATGGCTGGCGGTCATGTTCCACCTCGAGGATCAGACTCGACTTCAGGCCACCATCCAGCATCTGAAGTTCTTGGGATGGACCGACGAACAGATAGCCCACGTGCGGACGCAGGTGCTTCGGGAGCCGGAAGGGGGACTGGCGGCCACGGCGACGCCTTAGTTCTGCTCATCCGAGAATCCGGACGGAGGTTTGGGGTCGCGAGTTCATCGGCCAAGACTCGCGCCACACGCCGCCCAGACAGGAATGCTCCGGACGCCGTGGTGCCCCACTTGGGGTCTTCGGCTTCCCCCGCGAAGTGAAGCCGTCCCCACGAAGTGGCGAGGGTTTGGCGGGCGCTGTGTCCACCAGGCCTGGCCGCACTGTAGGATCCGCGGGTCCACGGATAGGCAAACCATCGGGTCGATACCAGATGAACCGGCGGCATCCGCGTCAGTTCTTGAAGCCAAGCACCTACCGCCGCCGCATCCTGGGCGACCGAAGCACCCACTGCGCGCCCCCCCACCAAGGCGGTGACCCGACTGCGGTCGGGACCCACCACGTATTCCACTCGCTCGGCGCCCTCCGCGCGAAGATGAAGATGGAGCACTTCGGTGCCAGACAACGGGAGGGTTCGCTCGAAGCGAAACACGTGCTTTTCCAGACGGCCCATGGGAAGCATCTGCAATGCGTCTTGCAGAGGTCTTGGAAGCGCGGGAGAGAATACGATTCCTCCGGCCCGGAGCACACCGGTGGAAGCCGTCACCACGACCGCTTCCACGGACAGGAGATCATTGACGGTCCGAACCCAACCATCGGCCCCCCAACCCACCTGATCGACCGGCGCGCCCAATCGGATGTGGAGTCCAGCCGATAGGGCCTCCACCAGGCCGTCCATCCCGTCGATGACCAAGGCATCGTCGTCCTCGGCCGCCAGCTGCGTGAAATCCTGGCGAGACATCTCATCCATCTCCACCCCCATGCTGAGGGGGCCGAGCAACCCCACCGCCCAAGGGTCGGCTCCGGAGCTGAGCACATCGCATGGGCCATCGTCGGCACCGCTCAACCGACCGGTCAGACCTCGAACCGACCGGGCCAAAAGCTCGCCGTTGGTCACGGGGTCACCGGCGGCGGCTTGTACCCATCGGCGGCCGAGGTCGGTCCGGAGCTCGAACCCGAGCTCCCACATTATCGGCGTCAACGGGTTGTCCGGAGCCGAGTGAAGCCAGGCGGCCCCGAGATTGGCCCCCCGGTGCGACAGAAGACGGCCTCCAACCCGACGTGTGGCTTCCAGCACCACCACGGGGATACCGGCTCGTTCGAGGTCCAGCGCACAGCTGATCCCCGCCAAGCCCGCTCCGACCACCGCGACTCGGGGAGCCGGATGGGTGGGTTCGGGCCTCGACGCTGCTGAAACGATGTCGCGAACCGAGCAGCCCCCGCCTCGCAGGCGTTCGGCTTCCGACCAGGTCAACCGGCGAAGGCCGCTCCGGAAAACGGTTTGCATCTCCCTCCGGACGAACCATCGCCGCAGCTTGGCGAAGGGACGCGGAGTCGACAGTCCAAAGAACAGCGAACGGGACGCCTCGAAGGCTCGGGAGAGGGCCCCAAAATGATGGCTCGGCCGACCTCCGTCTACCCGACCCAAAGACGCCACAAAAGGAAGCGCAGCAGCTTCGTCGTCCGACGGTCGGTCCATGATGCCCCCGGGCGGCCGGACCTAGAACACCCAGCGCGGGAAACGACAACCGGAATCGGGCCGAAGCCTAGCTCCGAACCGCGCGGAGCCAGTCGATGAGGCGTTCGAAATTGACCGGCTTCTCCAGAACCTGAGATGCGCCGAGGGATCGGATCTGCGTCACGGCTCCCTCCCACCACAGCGCCCCCGAAATCACGGCCACTGGAATATCAGATCGCGTTTCCTTCAGACGTTGAAGAAGCGTGGCGCCCGGGATGGCAGGCAGAACCCAATCCATCAACACGACGTCCGCGGCGCCATCGGCGTGCAGTTGTAGTCCACGGGGTGGATCGTCGGTTCCCACCACCTGACAGCCGAACTTTCGGAGTGCGCGTTCCATCAAACGCAAGACATTGACGTCGTCTTCGATGACCAAGACCCGTGTGCCGCTCAACGCCGAGCCTGCGGCTGGATGGCCGGCCACATCGGCCGCACTGTTGCGCCCCAAGGGTGCCACGCCGCCTGATCTTTGGGGAGGCGTCACTTTTCCCCAAAAAGGTGGTGCGACCTGCGGCGGAGACGGAAGGTCAACTGGCCGCTCGACCGCTCTCAGGTTGGGCGCGCCGGGGGTCGAACTGGACACGCCATCGTGCGGGCCGAGAGGAATCATTTCACCGGTCTCAGGCAATCCGGCAAGCGGAGCATGGTTCCGCCCAGTTCCGGCCCACTCGGCGAGTCGTTCCAGGACCGCCTCGTCGGTATCCGATCCCACCTCGATTCGGGCTCCTCTCCGCCGGACCCACGCAGTGGTCCGACCGGTGAATGTCAGAACCGGACCTTGCCGGTCCAACAAGGTCAGCTGCACTTCCTCTGCATGGCGCAGCGTATCGCAGTCGGTCCCCACGAAGACGCTGGTGGTCCCGATACGAAGGACCGGAGCCTCGAGTCGAGACCCATCGATCAATCGGACTTCTACCCATCGCGGCGGTTCGGAATCCATCGGTTCACCAGCGGCGGGCGATCCCACTGGACAAGTCTGTCCCGGTCCGGAAAGCCGAGCAACCTGCGTTTCGATCAAAAGCGCTCAGCTGTGTGTCGGCTTGGATCGCGCGAGTCGGAGGATGAAGTTCCAATGCTCACGAGAGACCGGCTGGACCGACAACCGCGCACCTTTCTTCAACAGCATGAGGCCGTCCAGCTCCGGATGCTCCTTCAGCTCATCCCTCGAGACGGGGCGGGCGAGCTCTTTCTCGGCCTGGATGTCCACGCACACCCACCGCGGTGATTCGGTCGAGGACCGAGCATCGAAGTACTTGGATCGTCGGTCGAACTGCGTGTCGTCCGGATGGGCCAGCCCACTCACGCGAGCGATACCGACGATGGCCGGCGTCTTGATGTTCGAATGATAAAAGAGGACGCCATCATCGATTCGCATCTCGTCACGCATGAGATTTCGGGCCTGATAGTTGCGCACACCCGTCCAGGCCGTCGTGTGGTCCTCGGCCTCGAGAAGGTCTTCCCAGGAGAAGTCGTCGGGCTCTGACTTCATGAGCCAATAGCGCTTGGCCATCGAAACTCGCCTAGGGTGATTGAGCCCCTTCGGCAAGCGGTCACAGCCCCTTTACTCCGTCCGCTTCTTGGGACAGGCGCCGGTCATGGAATTCTGGATGACGCCTATCCTGTGGGGCATCGAGCCTTGGCGGTTGGCCGCCGCGGGAGCCATTCTCTTCCTCGGTCTGGTGAGTCGGCGCCTGGTCGTCGCCTTGTTCCAGGGTGTCTTGAGCCGTCTGGCCAGGAGCTCGAAGGGTCAGTGGGATGACGACCTGGTCGAACTCCTTCCTGCTCCGCTCAGCGTCGGCCTCCAACTCTTCGTCTGGCTCCTTGCGAAGGAGATGTTGCTCCTCCCGACCGAGCCCGTCGACATCGATCGGTTCGTCCGTCAGGGCCTGCTGATGGCGCTGATGTTCACGGCGGGCTGGGCCCTGTTCCGGGTCATCGACGTGTTCGCACGGCTCTTGGGCCGTCTCTCCACCAAGACCGACTCCCGCTTGGACGATCAGATCGTTCCCCTCGTCCGCAAGAGCCTCAAGGTCTTGGTGGGCGTCACCGTCTTCACATCGACCGTCCAAAACCTCGGTTACTCAGTGACGTCACTCCTGGCGAGCCTGGGCGTCGGAGGCTTGGCCCTCGCCCTGGCGGCCAAAGACACGGTGGCTAATCTCTTCGGTTCGGTGGTGGTGTTCACGGATCGACCTTTTCAGATCGGGGACTGGGTCGAGTTCGACGGCATCGAAGGTACGGTGGAGGAAGTCGGATTTCGCACGACACGAATTCGTCGATTCGACAAGTCATTGGTCACGGTTCCGAATCAGTTGTTTTCGACGACCCCCATCACCAATCATTCCGTCCGTCCCGTGCGCCGCATCAGCACCCTCGTCGGCATCGGCTACGAAGCCTCACCGGACCAACTTTCGGCGCTCCTCACCGACCTACGGAAGCTCCTCACGGAGCACGAAGGGATCGACCAAGGCTTTCATTTCGTTCACTTCACGGAGCTCGGCGACTTCAGTCTGGCCATTCAAATCTACTGCTTCACCAAGTCCACGGTTTGGGTCGAATACCTGGCGGTTCAAGAAGACCTGCTCCTTCAGGTCATGCGCCTCGTCGAAAAGAATCGGCTGGAGATCGCGTTCCCAACTCGTACCGTCTACTTTCGTGACGAACATCGCCCGTCTCCGCCTTCAAGCCTCGCTCAGGCCTGAACGCCATCCTCCATGCAAGCGCGCCTGCGGCGGGAGGTGTCGCACCACTTCCGCCTCGTGCCGCGACACCGCCTCGAGACATGTGCGCGTCTGCTCTTCCGAAGACACACATCGAGCCAGATCGAGGTAGAGCCGATGATGGCGCGCCTCCGAGGCTAGGAGAGTCCGGTACAATTCGGCCAGCTCCGAATCCTCGAGGCCTTCGGCCAGGAGCTTCATCCGCTCACAGGACCGGGCCTCGATGAAGGCACAACACAAGAGCGTTGTCAGAAGTCGGTCCGGTTCGGTCTCCGGAATGACAGACATGAGCCTTCCGGGATACACGCCGGGCTTTTGGCGCCCGAACCGGATACCCCTTCGTTCGAGATGGCCCAGGACGAGCTCGAAGTGCTCGAGTTCTTCCCGGGCCAGTTCAGAGAGAGGCCGCATCAACGCGGGCCATCCCGGGTAACGAAACATCAAGGTCAACGCGGTGGAGGCTGCCTTCTTCTCCAGATGAGCATGATCGAGCAGGACCTCGTCCATCACCGGGGCTACCGCGACAACCCATTGCGGCGGCGTCTGGACCCGAAGGTGCAGCATCGCGGCGCGACCCTACATGACCCGGTTGATCTTTGCGGCGAGGACGAAGTCGCTTTCGGTCAAGCCGTCGATGGCATGGGTGAAGACTTCGATGGTGGCCCGGCCCCACGTGAACGAGATGTCGGGATGGTGTCCTTCGTTCTCGGCCACTTCGCCGACCCGGTTCACGAACCCGAGGGCCGACGCGAAGTCCGGAAACGAAAACGTCCGCCGGAGATGATGTTCGTCGATGACGTCCCACTCCGGGAGCTTCTGCTGGAGGGACCGAAGGGCATCGCCTTTGAGCGCGGGCACGCCACCTTCGCACGGGACACACGACTTTTGGGCAAGTTCATCAGACATGCGCGCGGTGTATCATTCGTCCGCCGAGAGACCCCATGCTTTCCCACGTCCTACATTGAACTGGCGCGCTGAACCGGGCCAACTGACGCCGTGGCGCGGTTCGTGGTGTTCGACCTAGGTGGGGTTCTCATTGACTGGAATCCCCGCTATCTCTTCCGGCAGCTTTTGGAGCCCCAAGAGGTCGAACGGTTCATCCAGGACGTGGTCCCCCCTGACTGGAACGAGCAGATGGACGCAGGTAAGCCATTCGCGGAGGCCATCCGGGAGAGGGTCGAAATCTTTCCTCAGCACTCCTCGCTCATCCGTGCCTATTACGATCGATGGGACGAGATGCTCGGCGGCTCCATTCAAGGGACCGTCGATTTGCTGTACCGCCTTCGAGAACGAGACGTCCCTCTCTTCGCACTGACGAACTGGTCCGCCGAGACATTCCGGTTCGCCGAGGAACGCTTTTCCTTCCTGTCCTGCTTTCGTGACATCGTCGTTTCGGGTCGAGAGCGGGTGAAGAAGCCAAACCCGGAGATTTATCGTATTCTCCTGGCCCGAAATGGCCTCAATCCAGAAGTGGGCATCTTCATCGATGACACCCTCCCCAACGTCCATGCGGCGGAGGGCGTGGGTCTGTCCGCGATCCACTTCCGGAGTCCAGACGGTTTGGAAGAGCGCCTGCACGAACTGCGAGTGCTTTGATGGCGTGGCTGCGACCCGCTGGTCAAAACGTCACTTTTTCGGGAGATCGAGGCTCGCGGATACTAGGCCATCCTCGATGGTGAATTGGATCTACGCGTCGATCCTGGGGTATCTAGGACTCGGAGCGGTGGTCGGCACGGCGTTCGTGTTCCGCGGAGCGGCGGTGGTGGCGTCGGGGGCACGAGGCGCAGGTTGGGGATTCCGGGTTTTGATCTGGCCCGGTTCGGTCGGGCTTTGGCCATTTGTCCTGATTCGCTGGCTAACGGCGGAGCGAAGCCCATGAACGCGGCGCAACGACGCCGTCATCTTTGGGCGTGGGTGTTGGTCGGACCGGTTCTGGCTTTGGCGTTGGGTTGGTCGGCGCTTCACCGAGATCCGGACCCGGCCACCGAACGGGACGGTTGGACCCAGAAGGAGCGCCGCGGTGAGCGTTAAATTTGTCGCCGTTCAGTGGAACGCCCGAAAGTTGGCCTTCGACGCCTTTCTCGGCGGCGGTGTTTTGGCCTATCTGGTCGGCTTCTTGGCCCTCGCCACGGCCAAAGGCTCCGATGCCCCTTCGGAGGAGATCCTGCTTCTCCGCGCGACCGGGAGCTTGGCCCTGATCCTTCTTCACATCGCGCTGGCCATCGGTCCGTTGGCTCGATTGGACCGACGATTTGCCCCTCTTCTCTACAATCGGCGCCATCTGGGGGTGGTCACCTTCATCATCGGGCTCACGCACGCTGTATTGGTCAGCATCACCTACTTCGGTTTTGCCGAACATGACCCCTTGTACAATTTGTTGGCCTCGAACGGCCGCGACGCGGCTGGTCCATTCGGCGTCTTCCCTCTTCTCGGCTTCGGGGCTCTGATCATCCTCTTCCTTCTGGCCGCGACCAGTCATGACTTCTGGCAGAAGCTGATGGGCCCCACGGTTTGGAAGAATCTTCACATGCTGGTCTATGTCGCCTATGCGCTGCTGGTCGCCCATGTCGCCTTGGGAGCCCTTCGCTCGGAGTTCGGCATTACGACGGTGGTCCTCCTGGTTCTCGGAGCAGCCGGTCTGACCACGCTTCACCTGTCGACCGCGATTCGGGAGCTCCGACGGGACTGGCCGGCGCCGTCCCAGGCAGCCGAGTCCGAAGGTTGGGTCGACGCAGGTCCCGCGGATACTCTCGGCATGGACGAGGTCCGGGGTGTGAAGCTTCCGGGGGGCGAGCGGGTTGCGGTGATTCGAGATGCGGAGGGGATCCACGCCCTGCACGGGGTATGCGCCCATCAGGGCGGGCCCCTTGCCGAAGGACGCGTCATTGACGGGTGCCTCACCTGCCCCTGGCATGGCTGGCAATATCGGCCGGCCGACGGCCGCTCACCCCCACCCTTCGAGGAGTGGCTGCTGACCTATCGGGTCCGGCGTCGGGCGGGCCGTCTCCAGGTGCTCAAGACGCCGCAGCCCGCTGGTACACCCACCACCCTGGAGGAAGCGGCCGGGCCATCGGGTTCCGACGAGGGCCGGGATCATGTCTGAGTTCTTCGTGGGCTACGCGAAAACGCCGGCACGAACGAAACGCTTCGCTCTGTGCGTAGGCGCAACGGTCGTGCTCGGGCTCGCGGTGATCGGAGCAATGGTGGGCGCAAACCAACGACGCGCCGGGACCGCCACCTGGAATCTGGCCGACGTAGTGGAACTCGAGGGCGTTCTTCACACTCGGCCGTACGGAATGTTGCATCAGCGCCGAGAGGGTCGGGTCGTCACCACGCTTCTGGTCGAGGACGGAAAGCGCGGACTTCGTCCGAGCGCTCAGTCACTTCACGGCGCCTGGGTCCGGATCCGCGGAACCCGGCTGTTTCGCGCGAGTGAGGACATGTTGGCATTGGTCGGTTCCGATGACGCCGTGCTATCCATCCCCGGAGACGTGTTCGCGGTTCCGGAACGCGAGCTGGGTCGGGTGGAGCTCACGGGACGGGCCGTGGACTCGAAGTGCTTCTTGGGAGCGATGAAACCTGGGGACGGCGCTGGACATCGACCCTGCGCCCAGCTGTGCATTCGAGGGGGCATTCCGCCGGTGCTGGTGAGCGATGATCCCGAGCATCCTTATGTGCTGATTGCGAGCGCGCAGGGCGAGGCGGTGCCGGTGGAGAGAATCCTTCCGTTGGTGGCGGTCGAGCATCGTTACCAGGGTCGGCTCCGTCGCGTGGGCGGGCTCGAGATCCTCGGATGGAACGAGCCATCCCGCGACGTCAACCCTGAATGATGGCGCTCCAGTTCTGGTCTGCCTTCGGCTGAAGCGTGGAGCGGCCTTTCTGCCAAGGCTTCACGGTGTTGGTGAACAGGTCCTTGTAGAAAAGAAAAAGCCGACCGTCGTGAATCTCATAGGCCTTGGGATTGATATCGACCTTCTCGCCACTCGTGCCCATGGCGTAGGCGCACCAGCCTCCGTAGGCGGGCTCATAACGGGCTGGGTCGGCTTGGAACGTCTCCTTGTTTTCGTTTGAAACGAAGCGATAAACGATACCTCGGTGTTCAATGGTTATCGAGTCTTTCCCTTTCTGGGGCTCGGACCCGCCCTCCGGAAAATACGTGACGGGGTCGTACCCCTCGATGGCGAGGTGGCGACCCGACACTTGGAAATGCGACTGTCGCTCCGTCGCGGTGAGGGAATGATGCGCGGCCGGCTGGCCCAGAGCGGTGGTCGAGAAGACCAAGAGGGTCACGGAGAGGGGTAAAGCGAGGCGGGCGTTTCTTGCCTTCATGATGGAGTCTCCTTACTCAATTCCAGGATGGCGGCGCGGATCATGTCCGGCCGCTCCCACGGAACGAAATGGTTCAGCCCGGGTACGCGCCGGATGACGAAAGGTTTCGGCAATCGCGCCTCCAGGAAGTCGGCGTTCCCGGGCGGAACCAAAGTGTCCTCCAGGCCCTGGATCACCACTGTGGGAACGCCGATTTCGTTCCATCGGTCCTCCATGGCCGCCAGCTGAGGCTTCAGGGGCAAGATCTCGCGGTTACAGACATCCAGCTCAGGCGGAATGATCCGGCGGACCAGGGTCCACTGGGCTGGAATTTGAAACCACTTGACCTCCTCCAGAGCGGGGTCGACCGACGGCGCGACCAAGACCAAGCCGCGCACCAGCTCCGGGGCATCCAGGGCCAAGCGGCCTGCGATGGGCCCACCGAGGCTGTGACCCACTACGACGGCCGGCCGGCCGGATGCGACGTGGCGGAGCACGGCGGCCATATGGCTCGCCTGGTGCTGAACGGACGGCATCACCTCGCCTCGACCGGACCCGCCGTATCCCGGCCGATCCACGGAAACCAGGCGGAGGTGACGGAGGTCTTCGTGGGCGAGAAACGACTTCCATGCCGTCCATCCTCCGGGGGAGCCGTGAATGAACAGGACCAACGGACCGGTCACCGGCCCCGACACCGCGTAGGAGACCGGCCGCCCGTCGACGCGGATGGTTCCCAAACCGGGCATCTCGGCACCGCGGCGGTGGAAGTAGGCCTCCAGCTCGGGGAGCGTCGGCACGAGCCCCATCCAGCCGGGTGCGAACCGACTCAGAATCAACACGGCGGAGAGGAGAGCCGTGGCCAGTGCCAAGAGAGCGACCGTCGCTCGAGCCCACACGTCCCAGACTCAACTGGAGGGCGGATACGCCTGGGCCAAGCGAAAGTATGCGTACAGCTCCCGGACCAAGGTCCAAGAACCGA
This sequence comes from Myxococcota bacterium, assembly GCA_050331295.1. GTDB lineage: Bacteria > Myxococcota > Kuafuiibacteriia > Kuafuiibacteriales > Kuafuiibacteriaceae > Kuafuiihalomonas. The sequence goes on from JBHJGZ010000007.1 coordinate 253,399, forward strand.
GGGGTCTGACGCCGGCGGCTCGATTCTTGGCACCGATCTCGAAGGCCAGCTCGAACTGCCGAAACAAGGCGCGATAGGCATCGACCAACCTCATGTTCGGATCCCAGATATGGGTAACCTCGGCTCCCGCCCCGTTCAGCTCCACGATGCCGAAGTCCTCGCCCCGCTCCAGCGCCGCCAGGTTCCGAAAGCGGATGTCGAAGCGCCCGAAGTAGAAGCCGGGAATCGCTCGGGCGAGTTCGTCGACCATCGAACGCAATCGGTCGGTCACGATGGCAGCACCGTCGCGAAACACCGCTCCCTGACAGTGGTTGCCGGAAAACACGAGGGGCCTCTTCTCTCCTTCGGCGAGCACGCAGGTGAGCTGCCCCGACCATCGTTGCTTGTATCGAGGGGCCATGAAGCGTGCGCGAGGATGACGCTCGATCAACGCTTCGAGGGTCGACACACCGTCGCCGACCACCTCTGGAAACTCCTTCAACGTGACCGAAAGAATGGTGCCCTCGTCGGTCTTTGGGTCGCGATAGTAGAAGATCCCAGCCTCCATCGGATGGTTCACCAGCTGCTGGAACATGAGCTTCGCGCCGCGCGGAAACGATGCCAGATACGCGGCCAGTTCCTCTTCATTCTGGATGAGACGAACGCCGGCGCCCCTCTGTCCCTGATCTGGCTTGGCCACGAACGGATATACGATTGCGGCACTTTCCAGTCGACGCTTTGCCTCCGTCAGGGCCGTCTCGTCCGAGGGTGGAGTCCAAGAAATGTACCGCGGAACGTGGTTGCGATGGGCTTCCGGAATCAGATCGAGGATTTGACTCTTGGATTCCCGGATCAAGCCTCCTGCATAGATAGACGGATTGGTCGCAGTGGGGAGCGTCGCTCCCCGATACCAGAGGGCGAGCTGGGCGTACTTGAAAGCGACGGGGACATAGAAGAGGACCGGCGGCCAAAACTCGAACAGCGACCGAATTTTGTCCGGTGTGTTCGAGGGGCCCTCGGCTTCCAGAGATCGCATGACCGGTGTTGCGGCGCCTCCGGCGTGGACTCGAGAGGTCCCGGCGAGGGCGCGACGACTGAGACGCCCGGCGAGGGATGGCAGGATCGCTGCGGCCAGGACAACCCCAAACGCCGCCCATTTGAACCCACCCAAGTGGGGAAGGAAGGCTTCACCCAGCCTCACCGTGAGCACCAAGAGGAGGGTGGCCCAAACCGTCGAAGCCAGTATGGCGAGTCCGGCGAATCGAAGAAAGCTCATCTTCAGCGCTCCCGCGGCCACATAGGTAGGCAAGCGGGCCCCGGGGATGAATCTCGACCCCACCACCGCCATGATCAGGCGGCGGTCGAGCCAGGCGGAAGCGCGCTCCCAGCCTGCCTCATCGACCCACTTGAAGCGTTTCACTCGAGGCCCGAACCAGCGCCCGAGTCCGTAGAGGCCCAAGTCCCCGGCCGCGATGCCGACGCACAAAGCAGCGTAAGCGGTCCAAAATCCGATCCGGCCGTCGGCCACCAAGAGCCCTCCGGATACGGTGGCCGGATCTTCCAGGATCAGCGTAGCCAAAGCCAGCATCAGGCCCTTGATGGGCTCGGCCTGGTCCGCCAGCCCGAACCCGAGGGGGTCCATGCCTGCCTCGAGCCACGCCCCGCCCCCCGTCGCCATCCGCGATTCGATGCCCTCCGTCACCAGGCCTCCGTGCGCTCACCGCCCGTCTCGTTGCCGGTCTCCCCGAGCCGCACCGGCGGCGTGTACAGGTGCAGGCTGACCGCGCGCTCACCATCGTTTCGCATCCGATGTACATCCGCGGCCCCCGCCGCCTGGACGCGGCCCGGCTTGAGGACCATCTCTCCTCGCTTGGGGCCCTCGAGCTTTTCATACTGCTCCTCGACGAGCTCACCCCGGAGGATCTTGTACGCACACAGCGAGCCTTCGTGGTGATGAATCGTGGTGGATTGACCGGATTCCCAGCCCACCAGCACGATCTCCACATTGCTGACTTCGCCGAGCACTCTGCGGCAGTAGCGGTGAGGGTCGAAGGTGGCGAGGGATCTAAAGCGGTCGTCGTCCACCATCTCCGCCTCCAGCAGCTCTCGAAGATCCGACAGCTGCGTGATGGGGGCAACCAACTCGATCCGACGCAAGAGTTCTCGGACCGCAATCCGCGACCGGGTGGTCGCACCACTCAGTGGATCTAAACGTTCATCCATGATGCAGCCTTGTTATGCCGCGTCTACGGCCGTCGCCTCGGATTCCACCGATGCGAGAAACTGATGCACGTGCTCTTCTCGAATTTCGGGATTGACGGCCACCCAGCGGATAACCCGTCGCCCGTGCACGCTGGCTGTCCCGACCACCGCCTGGCCGCTGTCATTCAGCTTGGACACCAAGCGATCCACGTCGACCCCCGGCACCTCGAAGCACACGTTCATGCTTTGGGGCTCCTCCACCAACCGCAGTCGCGGGCGATCTCGAACCCCGTCGGCGCAGATTCGAGCCAGGGCGCGACATCGATCGATACGAGCCGCGAAGCCTTGATCCCCGTGACGCTGCCAGGCGGTCCAGAGCTTGAGCGCATCGTTGCGCCGACCGCACTGAAGGCTGCGTTGACCCGGATCCAACGATTCCGCCGAACCTTGGAACAGATAGTCGGCGGCCTCGCTCAGATTCCGCTCCAACAAACCGGACCGAGGGAGGAGAAGAACCGAAGAGGTCAGCGGGACACCCATCAGCTTGTGCGCGTCCCAGGTGAACGAATCCACCCGATGGCACCCCGCCAGGAGGTGCCGAGTGTTCGAAGAGAGCAGAAGCGATCCGCCGTACGCGCCGTCTACGTGAAGCCAAAGACCTTCCGCCTCCGCCACGTCGGCCAGAGCATCGATGGGGTCGAACGCGCCGCGGACCGTGGTACCTGCTGTCCCCACCACCATGAAGGGCTCGAGCCCCGAACGTGCGTCCTCGCGTACTGCCGCCCGAAGGGCGTGCGGATCCATACGGCCCGAATCATCCACTGGCACCGAGCGTACGTTTCTCCGTCCGAGCCCGATCAAGCCTGCATTCTTCTTGATGGAGTAGTGGCCTTCCGCCGACACGTAGACCATCGGCCTTTGTCCGTCGATCCCCTCCTCGCGGGACCCCGGGAAATGGACGTTCCTGGCCAGGATCATCGCCACCAGATTGGAAAGGCTCCCTCCTGGAGCAAAAGTCCCTTCGGTCTCCTCGAAGCCCACCAAGCGGCCCATGTGCGAGATCAAGGCTTTCTCGAGCAGGACGTGAGGACCCGCTACCTTGAACGTATACATCGAATGGTTCAGAAGACATGCGAGCATGTCGGCGACCGTCGCCGACCCGAGCCGCCCCCCGAACAGCTGGTTGAAAAAGGCTTGGGTGCTGGTCCGTGGGCCCAACGTGGCCAACCGTTCGAGATCGACCGCCACATCCGACCAAGGCCGCGGGTGTTCCGGCGGACGGAGGGGGAGCATCCTCTCCACGACCTGAGGAGGTATCGGCGCCCGTACCGGTTCTTCTCGTTCGGCTTCGAGCACCCGGCCGACGAGCGCCCTGAAACTTTCAAACGCTTCGGGCAAGCCATCCTTCAAAACCTCGCCGGTCATGGGCAGCTCATTAGCACATCGTGACCCCTCGGGAATTGCTCTCTTGTGCTCCAGAGCGCACGGAGATGGACGAGAACCGGGCATCGTGGCCCTTGTACGGCCCGACGAGCCCCGCGGTTACCGAGACTTTGGCCCTCGACGCGGAAAAGCCTTGGAAGATCCCGCGCCCGACTTTCCGGCCTTCTTCAATCGTCGGGCTGCCGTGGCCCTCTTGCGAGGATCCTGCTGCGCCCGAAACTTGCCTCGCTCCACCCGCTTTTGCGCCTCATCCGTCGTCCGATGGGCTCGGTAATGGACCAGGAGCGGTACACCCACGAACCCGAATGCCTTTCTGATGGCATTGACCAGATACCGCCGGTAGCTGAAATGGATGAGGCCAGGGTCGTTCACGGAAACCATGAACTGAGGGGGCCGCACGTCCACCTGAGATACGTAGTAAATCTTCCCGGCGCGGCCCTTGCGCGAGGACGGCGGGTGGTGCTCCATCACCTCTTTGGCGAATCGGTTCAGCTTGGCGGTGGTGATTCGTCGACCATACTCCTTGTGAACCCGGGCCAGGGTGGGAAGGAGTTGGTCCACACCCTCTCCCGTAAAGGCAGATGTGAACACCAAGGGAGCGTAGGAAAGGTGCGCAAGCTCGTGGCGCAGCTTCTCTTGAAACTCTTTTCGGCTCTCTCGACCCCGCTGGTCCCACTTCGAGATCACCAAAACCACCGCTTTTCCTTGTTCGCCCGCATGGGCCGACACCTTCGCGTCCTGATTGGCGATGGCCTGGGTAGCGTCGATAAGCAAGAGGGCGATATCAGAGCGTTCGAGCCCCTTCAGGGCGGCGAAGACGCTGAATCGTTCCACGCGATGGGCGATGGACCGCTTTCGACGAATCCCCGCGGTGTCGACGAAGAGAAAGTCCGTGTCGCGCCATCGGACCAGGGAGTCGATGGAATCGATGGTGGTTCCGGCCACGGCCGACACCAGGTGCCGGTCCTCTCCCAGGAGCCGGTTCACCAAAGAAGACTTTCCCACGTTCGGTCGACCGATCACCGCAACACGAACGGGAGCGTCATCGCTCGTCACCTCGGAGGCGACAGGTCCCTCGGTCTGCCGCTCGGCGAGCCCAGCTCGGTCCAAGAGCTCCACGACCGCTTCCTCCAGGTCGCCGACGTTGCGGCCGTGAGCGGCACTGACGGCCAAGATCTTCTCGAAACCGAGGCTGAAGAATTCGGGAAACAAGGCGTCGTGAGAAGGTCCGTCCAGCTTGTTCACCCCGATCACCGCGCTTTTTCCTCCCTTGCGAAGACGTCGCGCGATCTCGTGGTCTTCGGGGAGCGGTCCAGCGTGACCATCCACCAAGAAAATCACGACGTCGGCTTCGTCGATGGCCAGCTGGGTCTGTTCCAAAACGCGCTGCATGATGGGGTCGCGGTTGGTCGGGTCGAATCCTCCCGTATCCACCAGAATGACCGGGATATCGACGGCTCCGGAGGCGAGGGTCGCACGTGCGTAGATCCGATCCCGAGTCACGCCCGGTTGATCCGCGACGATGGAGCGTCGGCTCTTGATCAATCGATTGAAGAGGGAGCTCTTTCCGACATTGGGGCGCCCCACGATGGCGACGACGGGTGTGCTCACTCGCCGTCCCCCGGGACCGACTCCGTCCACGGCGTCGTGTGGCCAGAAGTGGATATCGCCACCGGCTCCTCCGTGTAGCCCAGGTTTTCGAGGCGGGCGCGATTTCGTGACCAGTCTCGACTCACCTTGACCGTGAGCTCGAGATGAACCCGGCGGTCCAGAAGCACTTCGAGTTCGGCCCGAGAACGGATCCCTATGGCGCGGAGCCGAATCCCTCCCTTCCCGATCACGATGGCCTTTTGCGCCTGTCTCTCTACGTGAATGGTGGCCTGTATCACCGAGAGTCCTTCTCGATCCTCCCAGTCGTCCACCGTGACGGTGGTCGAGTACGGAAGCTCATGGTCGAGCTCCAGCATGATCTTCTCGCGGATCAGCTCCTCGGCCAGGACGCGCTCCGTTCGGTCGGTCAGGGTGCCCTCCTCGAAGAGTCGCGGGCCCGGCGGCAAAGCGCGCCCCAACTCCACCACCAACCGATCCAGCCCGCTGTTTCGGCGAGCCGATATTGGAACGACGGCCACCGCGTGATCCAGCGCCTCGGCGTAGGCCTCGAGTTGGCGGAGCATGGTGGTTTTGTCGACGATCCGATCCACCTTGTTGACCACCACCACCACCGGCTTATCGAACCGACGGAGCAGCGACACGATCCGCTGGTTTCCGGGCGTGATGCGGCCATGGCTTCGAGCCTCCACCACGAAGGCGATGACGTCGGCATCCTGGATCGCCGAGACAGCCTGGGCGACCATGAAGCGATTCAAGGGTCCCTGGGCTTGGTGATGGCCTGGCGTGTCCAAAATGCAGATCTGAGCGTCGGGCGGCTCCAAGATTCCAAGCAGGTTTCGACGGGTCGTCTGGGGTTTGTGGGTGGTGGGCGCGAGCTTCTGCCCCAGCAATCGATTCAGCAAGGTGGATTTACCGACGTTGGGTCGACCGATCAGGGCCACGAAGCCGGAGCGGAAGGTTCCATCTTCGCTGATCCGAGGTTCGACCGGCACACGTTCCATCGGCTCCGACGGAGAACGCGACACGTCCGGAGGCGGCGACCCACGCGCCACCTTCTGGCGTCTACGGGACGATGAAGCGGAAGAGCGCGCAGGGCGAGCCCGGGGACCGGACCTGCGTCTACGCATTCTTTCGAAAGATGGTCACCTTCTCCATGACCACCGGCTGCTTCGGCCGGTTCCCGGGGGAAGTGGTCGGAACCCGCGCGATCTTCTTCACGACATCCAGTCCTTCCACCACCTCACCAAATACCGCGTGTCGGTTGTCCAGATGCTTGGTCGGCACCTCGGTGATGAAGAACTGCGAACCATTCGTGTTCGGTCCTGCATTGGCCATCGAAAGGATCCCCGGTTTCGAGTGACGCAGGTCGGGGTGGAACTCGTCCCCGAAACGGTAACCGGGCCCACCCCGGCCAGAACCCTGCGGATCACCGCCTTGCACCATGAAATTGGGGATCACGCGGTGAAAGGTCAGCCCATCGTAGAAAGGCCTCGCTACCCATTCTCGGGTTGTCGGATCCCGGAAACGCTTCAACCCTCGGGCCAGGCCCACAAAGTTGGTCACCGTCTTCGGGGCGCGCTCCTCATAGAGCCGGGCCACGATGACACCTTGGTTGGTTTCGAACTTCACCATCAGCGGACCGGCGCCTTCGAGTCCGTCGGTCGCTTCCGCCAAGCTCAGCTCGTTCGTGCCCTGAAACGCCTCGGCGGGCGGCGGCTTCTCCTGTTCGGTCGACTTGGAGGGCGCCTTCGCCTCTTCCTTGGTCGTCCCTTGCGACGGCGTCGAGCCCGCGGGCTTTTCCGCGCACCCCGAAATGATGAGCACAAGGACTGCAGGCATCCACGTTCGCATTGCGCGAGACATGACGGCCGCGAAGGCCGGCGTCAAGGCGATGCTCTTGAAGTCATCTCGACCAGGGCCGACGCTGCCGCACGTTGCTCGGCTTCCTTCTTGCTGCGGCCCCAACCGGTCCCCAGGCGCTGATCATCCAACCAGACCTCCACCGTAAACGCCTTGTCGTGATCCGGGCCCTCCTCCCGGATCAACCGATAGCGAGGGGCCCTTTGCTGCCGTGCCTGCAGACGCTGCTGCAGCGCGGACTTCGCGTCTCCCAGCACGTCGTGCTCCTCCGGCAGTTCGAACTGGTCCGAGACCAGCCGCCGAACCGGCTCCAGCCCGCCATCCAGGTACATCGCCGCCACCACCGCCTCGAAGGCGTCCGCCAGGAGAGATGCCTTTTGCCGTCCGCCGGACTGCTCCTCACCGCGACCGAGGTACAATGCATCCCCCAAGGCCAAGCGGTCCGCCACGCGGGCCAATCCGACCTCGCTCACCATGAAGGCCCGCATCCGAGACAACGTGCCTTCGTCCGCATCGGGAAAACGGCTCATCAGAGCTTCCGAAACCGCGAGGTCCAGCACCGCGTCCCCCAGGAATTCGAAACGTTCGTTATCAAGCCTCTCCGTCTTGCTCTCGTTGACGAACGACCGATGCGTCAGGGCTTGAACCAGGAGAGCTTCGTCGTCGAAGGTGTAGCCCAGCAACGTCGAAAAGCGAGAAGATGCGTCTTCGCTCACGGCGACGGGACCTGCTCGAAAGATCGGGTGATCCACGCGCCGCCGAGAACCTCCTCGCCTCGTCGGAACACGACGGCTTGCCCCGGAGCGATGGCACGAACCGGACGATGAAATCGAACCTCGACCTGGCTGGACCCGAGCGGGACCACCAGCGCCTCCGTACCCGGATCTCGGTAGCGGATCTGCACCACGGCCCTGAACCGCTCGGCGGGTGCTACGCCCGACGGCCACGAAGCGCGCTCCGCGGTCAGGCCGGCGCAGTCGAGCCGACCTTCCTCTCCGACCACCACCCGGCGGGTTTCGGGTTCCAGCTTCAAGACGTGCAGCTTTCGGCGGGCCGCCACCCCGATCCCTCGGCGCTGTCCGATGGTGAAGTTCATGATGCCGGAATGGCGCCCGACCACGCGGCCGGCTTCGTCCACGATCTCGCCGTCGTGGCTGCCCTGGGCCTCCGGCTGCCGCATGACGAACCGGCCGGCTCCCCCCCCACCCACGAAGCACACCTCCTGGCTTTCCAGCTTGTGAGCCACCGGAAGACCGGCCTCCAGCGCCAACCGACGTACCTGCTCCTTCGTCAGGCTGCCGAGCGGGCACACCATGGAACGCAGAACCTCCGAGGGAACCGAGAACAAAAAATATGACTGATCCTTTTGACCGTCGTACCCCGCGAAAAGGCGGCCGTCCTCGACCCTGGCGTAATGGCCCGTCACCAACGCGACGGCCCCCAGGTCCCGAGCTCGCTTGTCGAGACGCTCCAGCTTCACGAACGCGTTGCATCCGACGCAAGGATTGGGCGTCGTTCCCTTGAGGTACGCGTCGACGAAAGGTCGCACCACGTTGCGGTCGAACGAGGCTCGCGCATCCATCACATAAAACGGCGCTCCGATGTGCTCCGCCACCCGTCGCGCGTCCTGAAGGTCATCCGGTGGGCAGCAAGCCCGCGGCGCCAGCGGATTGTGGGGGTCTGGGTCGTGCAGCCGCATGGCAAGACCGACCACCTCGGCGCCTGCTTGAGCCATCAAATGGGCGGCCACGGCCGAATCGACCCCGCCGGACATGGCCACCACGACGCGGCGCCCGCGATAGGGCTCGAGTCGGCGAAGGGCGGCCTGCACCGCCGGGTGTCGAAATTCAGGACCCCGTGGGACCCTGTCCGGTGAGGATGTCCTGAGCATGTTCTCGCTCGCCGTCCGACCGCGCCATACCGCCGGCCGCCGCTCCAGAACCCTGGGCCTGCGGAGGATAATCCACCCGTTCCTTCAACTCTTTGCCGACCTTGAAAAAGGGCAGGCGCTTGGCGGGCACGTGGATGGTTTCGCCGGTGCGCGGGTTGCGGCCGGTGTACGCGTCATAGGACTTACTCGTAAAACTGCCAAAACCTCGGATCTCGATGCGTTCTCCCCGTTTCAACGCTTCGGTCATCTGCTCGAACACCAGGTTCACCACCTGTTCGGCCCGTTTCTTGGTGATTTTGGCCCGATCCGCCAGGCGTTCTACCAGTTCAGACTTGTTCATCCGCGCACCCTCGCCCCCGACAGGATTCGAACCTGTGACCTACGGTTTAGGAAACCGGCGCTCTATCCAGCTGAGCTACGGGAGCCCGCCCACGTCGGGGTAGCCTGAGCCAAAAGGCCTGTCAATCCCGATACATACGAAGAGTTCGGGCGACGGTGGTCAGTCGAAGCGAAGCAGCGCGTGGACCGGCATGGGACTCAGGCTCTTTCGGCCCGGGAGGAAACCGAGTTCCACGACAAAAGCCGCCTCCACGACCTCCGCCCCCAGGTCTTGGACCAAGGTTCGTGCGGCCACCATGGTGCCCCCGGTGGCCAAGAGATCATCGACGATCACCACCTTTTGACCCGATACCAAGGCGTCGGAATGAATCTCGAGGTGGTCGTGCCCGTACTCCAGCTCATACCGCTGGGCCCGCGTGGTGCGCGGGAGTTTGCCGCGCTTTCGCACCAGCACCGTCCCGACACCCAGGGCATACGCCACGGGTGCCGCCAGCAGAAATCCCCTCGACTCGACACCCACCACCGCGTGGATGTCCTGCGCGTGATAGCGCTCCGCCAAGGCATCGATCATGGCGCGGTGGGTCGGCCCATGCGCAAACACCGGCGTCAGGTCCTTGAAGGTAATGCCCGGCTTCGGGAAGTCGGGTACATCGACGATCTGGGCGCGGATCGACTCGGCGACGTTCATCGGCTGCACGCTTAGCCCAATCGCAGTCGGCTGTCCCGGGTTCAAGGCAGTCGAAGCGCTGGATTGACAGGCCGGTCACGTTCTCGGATTTCGAAATAAAGATAGGGGAGACCCGTGCCATTTTGGTCACCGAGGCGCGCGATCCCGCCTCCCCGCTCCACGCGGTCACCGGTTCGCACACAGATCTCTTCATTTCGTCCGTAGAGGGTCAGTCGACCAGCGAAGCCGCGAATCACCACGAGATTGCCGAGCCCGGGTTGCTCGCCAGCGAACACGACCTGCCCTGCCTCGGCCGCCCATACCGGGGTCCCCATGGGTGCGCCGAGGTCGATCCCGGCGTGGGGGACCCCATCCTTTTCCCCGAATCGAGCCAGCAAGACGCCGTCCACCGGCCACAGCAGCCCCGCCGAAGAGAGCTCGACGTCACGCGGCGCATCGTCGGCGGGGCAGCCTTCCCCCGGTCGCGCTTGCGACAAGACCTTCGCCTCGTCCAGGGCGTCCGGGCGAACGTCCTGGAACTCGTCGACGCGGGGATGCTCCGGCGCCGTTCCCGGGCGGTGTCCCGGTATCAGGAGTTCCCGCCCGACCGCGATCCTCGTCGGGTCACGGATGCCATTCAGGGCCTTCAACGCCGAAAGCTCCACGCCGTACTCCAAAGCAATTCGATAGAGGTTCTCGCCGGGACGGACTACGTGGATCCGATGACGGGCTCGAAGCTCGGGGCGTTCCGCCGGCACGGTCGCCGATGCACACGAAACCAGGCCGACGAAGAGTACGAATCCGAGGCCGGTCAGGCCTTGCCGGCGAAGCTTGGCAAAACCGGTTCGGGTGGGAGCGTGGATTCGACCCGCGTCCACCCATCGAGACTCCACTTTTCCAGATCCCGCGCCAAGGCCCGACGGCTGGTGCTGTCCACAGTGATGGGCGTAACGGAGACGAACCCCGCTTCCACCGCGTTGCAGTCGCTGCCCGGAAGGTCCCTCGCGCGTTCCGGTTGCCCTCCGATCCAATAGTACGGGAGACCGCGGGGATCGGCCCGCCGCTCGACGTGATGTCGGAAATGGCGATGGCCCATGAACGTCATTTGGAAGCGTTCCGCCGCCCCGGGCGGCACGTTGACGTTGAGCACGATATCCGGTGGCAACCCTTCTTGCAGGACGCGGGATACGATGCACTGGGCAAACCTTCCGGACTCCTCGTAGCCCCGCTGAGGCGCGATGGCCGAAATCGCCACGCCCGGAATCCCCATCAGGGTGCCCTCCATCGCACCCCCTACGGTTCCCGAGTAATGCACGTCGAAGCTCAGATTTGGTCCCGCATTGATGCCGGAAACGACGATGTCCGGACGGCGAGGGAGGAGTTCGTGGATGGCAAGATATACTGCGTCGGCCGGGGTGCCCTGGACCGACCACCAGCCCGGAAAGATTTCGTGGCTTCGCAAAGGGGAGTGGAGCGTGATCTGGTGGGACGTGCCGGATTGGTTGCGGTCCGGCGCAGCGACGACGACTTCCCCCAACGGTTGTAGAGACTTGGCCAGGGTCTTGATCCCACGGGCGTGAACGCCGTCGTCATTGGTCACCAGGATCAGAGGAGAATTCACTGGCCGCACGCTGGTCGAGCCCTGCGTACGAGTCAATCGAGTGGTCGGTTTCCGCCGCAAACCGAAAACGTGAGATCGTTAGGATTGTCACGGGACGTCATCGGCGCCATGGTCTCACGGGCCGGAAAGTGGTTTCCTTCGGCACCACCGAAGCGTGAGCGCATGATGGACGACGAGCTCCACGAAGCGACAACGATTCGGGGCAAGCGGCGCGGAGCTTCGGAGCCCTCACAAGCTGTCCACTGGCCGCTCGCAGATGGCCGGTACGAGATCGTGCGGACCATCGGCTCCGGCGGCATGGGCAGCGTGTACGAAGCGGTCGATCGCCGGACCGGTGCGCACGTGGCGCTGAAGACACTGAACCAGGTCGACCCCAACGGGATCTACCAACTGAAGAACGAGTTCCGCTCGATGGCGGATGTCCATCACCCCAACCTCGTGGGTCTTGGCGACCTCGTGAACGACGAAAGCCTTTGGTTCTTCACCATGGATTTGGTCGAGGGGCGTGACTTCAAATCCTATCTCAACGTCCACGATGATGAGTTGATCCGGCGGCTACGCAACGTCCTGCCTCAGCTGATCGCAGGCGTTCAGGCCATCCACGACGCTGGAAAGCTCCATCAGGATCTGAAGCCGCCGAACGTCCTGGTGCGGGAAGACGGACATCTGGTCATCCTCGACTTCGGCCTTGTTGCCGAGCAAAAGCGTGGTGGAGTCGGTCAGACCCTGGGGGGAAACGTGGCCGGTACCCCCATCTATATGTCGCCCGAGCAGGCACGAGGACATGGATGCGGCCCGCCTACCGATTGGTACGCGGTGGGCGCCATGCTCTACCAGGCCATCACTCGAACCAAGCCGTTCGACAAGGAACCCATCCAGGTCCTTTTCGACAAACAAGATGGCGCCCATCCCAAACCCCCTCCGAAGGTGCTTCCCGAACTGCAGCCCATCCTGCAGGTCGCCACCCAGATGATGGACCCGGACCCGGCCCGGCGCCCCCCCTTGAGTCGACTTTTGGACGTCGTGAACGTCTCGAAGAACACCTCGGACATCTTTCAACTACCCTCCCCGGCCCGGGACGTCTTCGTCGGCCGCGACGCAGAAAGCGTCCGTCTCTGGGAGGCCTTTTCGGCGACGGCAAAAGGACCGTCCATCGTCTTCGTCCACGGCGCTTCCGGGATCGGAAAGACGTACATGGTCCGCCGATTCCTCGAGCAAGTCCGAGACCGGCACGGCGCCGTCGTCTTCGCTGGCCGCTGCTACGAACGAGAATCGGTGCCGTTCAAGGCGCTGGATGGGATCATCGACAGTCTGGGTCGCTTCCTGAAGAAGCTGTCCGCAGTCGAAGCGGCTGGATTCCTCCCACGTCACATCCACGTTCTCGCGTTGTTGTTTCCCACCCTAGCCCGAGTGGATGTGATCCGAGAACGGAGCAAGGGCCGACTTCCGGATGATCCGCAGGAGCTACGTCGACTGGCGGTCGGTGCACTCCGGGAGCTTCTCGGTGCCATCGCCGATAGCTATCCCGTCGTCGTCACCGTCGACGACCTTCAATGGGGCGATTTGGACTCCGCTTCCTTGCTGCAGCAGATCTTGAAGGCGCCGGACGCACCTCCGATACTGTTGGTGACCACGCACCGAACCCAAGACGTGGAGCGAAGTCCATGTCTGCAGCTCCTCTTGCAAACCGACTTCGCGGGCGCTCGATGCGAGAAGCTCATGCTCCAAGGTCTTCCGGTGGAAGACCTCGAACGGTTGTCGCGTCAACTCTTGGAGGGAGACCCGGACAGCGACCCCGCTTCGGTCGCCCGAGACGCGGAAGGCAGTCCGTACTTCGTTGCGGAGCTGGCTCGCTTCCAGCGAAGCGGCATCAGTACGCGAGGCATGTCTTGGCGGGATGCGTTCCTCGCCCATTTCGACAGCCTCGAGCCGGTTCATCGCAATCTACTCGAAGTCGTCTCGGTGGCCTCGCGACCTCTACCTCGGGCTCTCGCAACCCATGCCGCAGGCGCCGGCAGTCTGGCTTCGGTGGCCATTCGAGAGCTCGACGCCCGTCACCTGCTGACGCTGAGACCTCGAAGCGGCCAGGTTCACGATGACCTTCTGGAGGCCTACCACGACCGTATCCGGGAAACCATTCGGGCTCGCATGCCGCAGGAAAGGTTGCGGTACTGGCACAGTCGACTGGCCGCGAGCTACGAAGCGTCCGATACCTCGGAGCCAGAGATCCTGGCTCATCACTATGCTGAATCGGGGGACAGCATTCGGGCCAGCGAATGCGCCATCGTCGCTGCCCGGCGAGCCAGCCGTGCCTTCGCCTTCAACCGAGCAGCAAGCCTCTACCGCCTCGGTATCGAGTTGAGCCGACCGGATCAAGAGACGGAGCGCGCCTTGCGGGTACTCCGGGCCGAAGCCTTGGGTCAGGCTGGCCTCGATGGAGAGGCGGCTCGAGAGTACATTCGCGTGGCCGACGCGTTTTCAGGTGCGCGCGCGGCGCGTCTGCGTCAATTGGGTGCCGAGCACCTCTTGCGGAGCGGACGGGTCGAAGAGGGCATGAACGAACTGACGGACACGCTCGAGCGCTTCGGTTATCATCTTTTGCCCGATACCGCCGCCCATATGGTGGCAAACCACGATCTCAACAACCAGCTCAGGGAACGGGGCCTCGATTTTGCGTGGACGAGTCAAGACGAGATACCGGCCCCGGCCCTTGAACGGGTGGATCTCGCGTGGGTGCTCGCTCTCGCCTGGGCAGCGGTCGACGGTCCTCGTGGGGGCTACTTCGTGTTGCGCTGTTTGCACGACGTTCTGGCCTTGGGAGAACCCAATCGTGTGGCCCGTGCGATGTGCTTGTATGTGGCCAAGTGGGCGGCGTTGGGTCGTCCGGGCAGCAAGACCATCGCGCGCGTGTTGGACGCTGCGCGCCAGGTCGCGACGGGCCTCGACACCCCCGACATCTGGGCATGGCTGACCTATGCCGAAGCGGCAGCCGACTTTTGGCAAGGACGACACGAGGCCGCCATCCCGCGGCTTCGAAACGCATGGGCTGAATGGCGCCGTATTGGCAACTACGGCCGAGAACGTTCCACGGTGGTCGCCTATGAACTGTTGGCCCTCAACGCGCTCGGTCGGTTCGATGAGATTCGTCGGCAGCTCGAGCCCCTCCGAACCGAAGCGATCGAGCGGGACGATATCTATCTCGGCACCTGGTTCAACAGCCAGACCTGGGCGGTCGACGTCCTGGCGGATACACCGGGCCGTGCTCGGGATAGACTGAAGGTGGCCCATCGGCAGTGGAGCGCACATACCGGACGAACCTTCGACTATCCCACCTGGGCGTTGATCCTGGCGGAGTGCAACGTGGACCTCTACGAGCAAGAGCCAGCCCGAGGCTGGGACCGTCTCGAGCAAGCCCTCGGCGACCTGAGCGAAGTGCTGCCTGCAGTCCGACTCGAACACTCCATCTCCGTCGAAGTCCGAGGTCGCCTCGGCCTGGCCCTGGCCTACGAAGACCCGAAACGCCGCACGCAGGTGCTCGAAAAGGTCGACCAGGACATCAAGGTTCTGCTCGGACTGGAGCTCCCGTGCTTCCAGCCGCGGGCCATGATGTTGAAGGCTGCCTTGCACCGAGCACGAGGTGCATTGGACCAGGAATTGAAGGCATTGGAGGCCGCGCTGGAAGGCTTCGAAGGAGACGAACGAAACCTGAGCCTGGCCGCCGTCGCCCGGTTGCGCATCGCATTAGCCAGGCAAGACCTGAGCTCAGCAACCCAGGTTCTCAAAGAGATGGCAAGTCGCGGCGTCGTGAAGCCCGAGGCTTGGGTCGAACTGTGGTACCCTACCGGCAACCGGTGACGCCGCCGGCCTCATGGCCACGCGCGAAGAGGCAAGGCCCGTGGGATGAGACCGGTTTCGAGCGTGGTGACCAAGCCGTTTTGCGTAGCGTACACCGCATCGACGTCCGGCGTGTCAGCCGCGAATCGCAGTCCCTCCTTCGGCCCCATCACGAAGAGAGCGGTGGCGAGCGCGTCGGCCATCGCCGCGTCCCTGGTCAAAACCGTGACCGAGCCTTTGAATGGAGGCGGAAGACCGCTGCGCGGGTCCACGATGTGCCCCACCTCTTCGCCTTGAATTCGCCGCAACCTGAAGTAGTTTCCGGACGTGGCCATCGCCCTCTCTCGGCCCACGCTCAGCTCCCCGGCCGCCCGTCCGGGCTCGAAAGGGTCTGCGATGGTGAAGGTCCTGGGGGCACCGTCCGGGCCGGAGCCGGAGAAGCGAAGATCCCCTCCGATGTTCACGAGAATGCTTTCGTATCCGCGGCGTCGAAGCTCCTCGAAGATCGCGTCGATGATCCACCCCTTCGCCACGCCCGCGATTCCGAGTTCCGTCTTTGGATGCCGAAACGTGATGGTGTCTTGGTGAAAGACGAGCTGCTGGTAGCCCACTGCGTCCCGCACAACCGCCATCTCTCGCTCTGTCGGCCAGGCATCGACTTGCTCCGCCTTCTCCCATAGCCGGCCCCATGGTCGCCAGGTGACGTCGAAGGCCCCTCCGGTGGCCGAGGACACCGATACGGCACCCCGGATCAGAGTCGCCAGGGTGTGGGACAGAGGAAACGGCTTCGCGCCTGCGGTCCGATTGAGCCGAGAGATTTCGCTGTCCCTTTTCCACTCGGAGAGACGAGCCTCCAGGACTCGGGTCATCCTCCGCACCTCGTCTAGGTCTTTCTTGACCCGCGTCTCCGCCGAATCGGAATCGAGGACGGTGACGGTATACGAAGTTCCCAGTTCGTGACCGACATCCCGGTAGCGAATGAGCCTCCGGCGCGTCGGCTCGGGTACCTCCGAAACCCGCTTGAAGGGCCCCCGCAGACGGTCCTTACCGTCGACGAGGTAGAGGCTCGGAGTGCCCCGGACGCCGAACGCGTCCGCCACCTTCCCATCATGGTCCGCGATCACGACGAATTCCGGGTCGACACCGTACGCCTCGCAGTGGTCTCGCGTTCGGGCGGCCTTGGTTCCGCTCATCACGTAGAGAACACGGGCACCTTCATGCTCCTTCTTCCACGCCGAGAGGTGAGGAAGTTCTTCGATACAGATGCGGCACCACACGGTCGCGAAGACCACGAGGGTGCCATGGCGATCCGAGATGAGACTGGCCAGAGGCGCCGACGTTCCGTCGAGCTGCAAGGCCTGCAAACCGTGCTTCAGCGGGTCGACGGGCGCAGCATGAGCGACCCGCAATCCCAGGAGCACCGTCAGGAAGCCGCCGAGGTGGGCACCACGTGTGGCCCGAGCTATCCGAGCTACCATTCGGTCACCACTCCCGCGTTGGCGCCAGCTGCAAACAGCGCGTCGGTTCGATAGAACCCGTAGCCCGAGAGACGCCCACCCCACCTGGTGCGGTAGAGCGTGCCGATCGGAAACGTGAAAATGAACCCCGGACTGTGGGTTTCGAAAGTGGCGAGATCGGAATCCTGGGTCGCGAACACGCCGTCGGCGAAACGACGAAACGGCTCACCCGGGAGCCCGTTCAGTCCGTTATCCCCGAACTCCGCCAAGGTGCCCGCGCGGGTCCTGAGGTCGCCAGCATCCTGACTTTCCACGAAATACATCGTCTGACGCTGCACGCCATATCGATACCAGAGGTTGAGGCGCGCTCCGCGATACACCTCGAAGTCGACGTTCGGCTGGACCGCAAAGTGCAGGATGCCCCAATCATCGAAATAAGCACTCCCGTCCGCGCCGAGGGCCCAACCGACCGCGGGCGTGTACTTGGTTCGCAGATTGATCTGAACCCGAGTCCGTTCCGTCGGCAAATTCTCCTGCACAATGTTTCGAACGAACGCATCTCGAGGATCCACCACTGACTGATTGGTCACGGTGACATAGTTGAGGGTGTTGTGGAGTCGACCGTCTTGCCGCGTGAACTGCGCGCTCATCACGGTCAGCCAACTTCGGCTCCAGTACTGTCGCCATCCTAGCAGGAAGCTCGTGGAGTACTGCTCGGGTCGATCGAAGGGTGTACCGTCGAAGTTCTGCCACCATGGCCACGCGATGCGAAAGGCCAGATTGGCAAAGACCACCGCGTCACCACCGGCCAATACCCGTGCCAGATCGAGGTTAGGGCCTACCGCCACAAAACCATTCTGGTGATGATAAAAGAAGCCAGGGGTCACGGTCCAAGGGCCCCCGTTCGGGTTGAACTGAATCGCCGCCGAGGTATCCAGGGTGAGGATGTTCTCGGTCGCGGAGGTGATGAGCCCCCGCTCTTCCAGCTCGGGCGGAAGCGGGTTGTCGAGATCGTTTTCGATATATGCGAGGACCCCGTTATAAAGAAGCGAAGTGTGCTTACCGACGGCGAAGCGGGTGTCGATGCCGATGGCACCGTATTGAAACGCTTCGGCTCGGAACTGATTGCCCGCAAGACCCGTCTCATCACCCTGCCCGAAGGCGTAGATGTCGAGGCCGACGCGATTCTTCGTTTCGGACGGCACTTCCTCCACGAAGGCTTCGGTTTGCGGCGTCTGGGCCGCCGCCGGCCTCGGCATCATCCACAGCACCACCCAAATCCACGGGAGGCTCCGGAGCCGAGTTCGCGTACGGCGCCCGTGCGCCGGCCACAACCCCCTCGTACCGGTCTTCATTGACATCCGCAGGAGCCCGCAGCCGCCCCGCCAAATCCTCCGAAGGCACCTTCCCGGGCCGCCTCCACCTTGTTGCGGATAAATATGAGTCGCCCGTCGCCATCGAACTGCATGCATCGATGAGAAAGCTTTTCGCGCTCGTAATAGCGGGTGGTCGAACACGCCGAAAGACCCGCCACCCCGATCCACGTCATCAAGACCCAGCGCATCACGGCGTAACCGTAGCCCTCTCCGCCCAGGAGATGAACCGCCAGGTGCGGGAACGCATTCAACGCGTACCGTACATCCGATCGCCGGCGTCGCCCAGGCCCGGCACGATGTAGCCATGCTCGTCCAGGTGGGGGTCCACCGCCGCCGTCACGATGGACACCTCGGGAGCCGCCCGTTCCAAGCGCTCGATCCCCGGCGGCGCAGCCAGCAAACAGACGAACTGTACGTCCTTGGCCCCTTGGTCCTTGACCCGCTGAACGGCAGCCGCGGCCGAGTTGCCAGTTGCCAGCATCGGGTCCACCACGATGACCCGTCGATGCTCCAGATTCTGGGGGGCTTTGAAGTAGTACTCCACCGGCTGGAGGGTTTCGGGATCCCGAAAGAGTCCGACATGGGCCACCCGGGCCGATGGCACCAGATCCAGCATCCCTTCCAACAGGCCGTTCCCGGCCCGCATGATCGAAGCAAACACGAGCTTTTTGCCGTCCAGGACCGGCGACTGCATGGACCGCAAAGGGGTTTCAATTTCCCGAGAGGTCACCGGCAGCGACCGGGTCGCTTCGCAGCACAGAATGGCCCCGATCTCGCGGAGCAGCTGACGAAAGACGACGGTCGGCGTTTCCTTGGAACGCATCAACGTCAGCTTGTGCTGACTCAAGGGGTGGTCAACGACCGTAACGGGCATCCACGGCCTCCCGGGAACGTCGACGGGGGTCCGCACCCGTGAGGTATCGCCGAGCATCCCCGAGTTGGTTCACGGTCCGCGCTCCGGTGGACACCCATGAAGTGCGTATCCCATCGGTCACGTCTAAGACGGCGATTGCGACGTGGGCAAGGCCGCAACGGTTGCCATCCGTCGTGGAACACCCCAACCTGACCCGGTGGACGTACGCGCGCCCCTCTGCCTCGTCGCGTGTGGACCGGCGGAAGACCTGGCTCAAGGCATCGCCGAGACCCTCGACGTGCGCATCACCCCCAGCCACGAGATCTGGTTCCCCTCAGGGGAAGGGAAGCACGTGGTGGAACAGAACGTGCGTGGGGCCGACGTGTACGTCCTTCAACGCTGTGTCGCCCCACAGTCGGGGCGGTCCGTGTACGACAATCTTCTGATGGCCTTGCACGCCGCCGACGCGCTCAAGCTGGCAGACGCAGCGCGGGTCACGCTGGTGCTCCCTTACCTTCCGGGTACCCGGCAGGACAAACGCAAGAAACAGGTACGGGAGGGGGTCACTACGGGACTGTTCGCTCGCATGATCGAGGCCAGCGGCGTTTCCATGGTGATCACCGTGGAGCCCCACAACGAAGCGCTGGTGGCCGCGTACGACCCCCGCAACTGCGTCATGGAAAGCGTGGGTATCGTTCGAGCCTTCGCCACCTTTCTCGCGGAACGGGAGTTGGTGGGCGACGTGGTGGCGTCCCCCGACGTGGGAGGCCTCGAGAATGCACGCTTTTATGCTCAGGTCTTGCGGCGCGACCTGGCCGCCCTTTCGAAAGAACGGGATTACAGTCAAACGAGCATCGTCATGAACACCACGGTCTTGGGAGACGTCCGAAACCGAGACGTGCTCTTGGTGGACGACATCGTGGATACCGCCGGAAGCGTGGTTTCCGCGGTGCACGCTCTTTGGCATGGGGGAGCGCAGGGGGTCGTGGTGGCCTGTGCGCACCCGGTGATGTCGGGTCCGGCCTGGGCCCGCCTCGAGCAGCTCAAGGCGGAAGCGGACGAGCGGGGCGTGCGCTTTGCGGCGTGCGGAACCAGCAGTATCGCTCATCCGTCCGCACCCGGCTGGTACCACAGCTTTCCCCTGAGCCGATTGCTGGCCGAGGTCATCCGTAGCGTCAACACGCGCGGAAGCGTCCGGGCGGTGGAGGGCGCGTGAGCCGAGGGTCGCCCGGTTCGTAACGCCCTGCTCGGGAGAGGTTACGCCTTCGTGCGATGCCTCGGCAAAAAACCCCGTGCCGCGGCTTACGTTCGTGGCACGAACCGTGCTGCGTTCCCCCCGGAGTCGTCCATGTCGTCAGAAGCTTCTTCCAAAGCCACCGAAACCGCGGTCTCGACCCCTCAAACCGGAGCCTGGACGGTAGCCGATATCATGACTCCCCACGTCGAAACCCTGGACCCCTGCAATGACCTCGACTTGGCCGAGACCATCATGCGGCTGGACCAGTTTCGGCATCTTCCGGTGGTCGACGGCGGACGACTGGTGGGCATGGTCAGTCAACGTGACTTGCTGCGCCATGCAGCACGCCACGAATCGGAGCAAGAGCGAAGGATCGCCAACCTCCATATCCGCACCGACCAGATCATGACGACCGACGTTCGAACCGTTCGACCGGAAACACCGGTTCGCGAGGCGCTGGCCACCATGCGCGGCATGCGGGTCGGGTCTTTGCCGGTCGTCGACGCCGAGGAATGCTTGGTCGGCATCGTGACCGAAACGGACATGTTGGACCTTTTGTCTCGTCTCCTTTGAAGCTGGAGGGTCGGATTGCTACATAGGTCTGGATGCGAGCCGCGCTTCTGATTTGGACCCTCCTTTCATGTCACTCGGATTCAGATCAGACGAAGTCGCCGCAAGACGGACCCGATGGCGTGGCAGCTTCGGAGACGCAGCGGTCGGATGACGAGCTGAGCTTCGTCCGGCTCCCTCCGGGATTCATCATCCAAAGGTATGCGAGCGTTCCGAACGCACGGTCCATGGCCCTGGGAACCCGCGGCACCCTGTTCGTGGGGAACCGGAGCGGAAACGCCGTGTATGCGGTGCGGGACCTCGATGGCGATGGTCGGGGGGAGGATGTTCGTCCCATCGCTCGGCTCGGGAACATGCCCAACGGCGTGGCCTTCCGGAACGGCGATCTCTTCGTGGCGCAAGTCTCTCGGGTCGTCCGATTCAAGGGCATCGAAGAACTGATCGAGAACCCTCCGGAGCCTGAGGTCGTCAACGATACTTTTCCGACGGAGCGGCACCACGGATGGAAGTTCATCCGCTTCAGTCCGGACGGATGGCTCTACGTCCCAGTGGGCGCGCCCTGCAACGTCTGTCTGGAAGAAGACGAGCGGTTCGCCTCCATCATGCGCATGAAACCAGACGGCACGGAACTGGAGGTGTACGCTCACGGCGTACGAAACAGTGTGGGTTTCGACTGGCACCCCGAGACGGGCGAGCTTTGGTTCACCGACAACGGACGCGACTGGCTCGGGGACGACCGACCTCCCGACGAACTGAATCGTGCGCCCACCGCCGGCCTTCATTTCGGCTTTCCGTTCTGCCACGGAGGTCGCCTTTCGGATCCCGAGTTCGGCGACCGCCGGCGTTGCGACGAGTTCAAGTCTCCTGCCCAGGCCTTGGGTCCCCATGTCGCCGCCCTGGGTATGCGGTTCTACCGCGGCACGCAGTTTCCGGCGGCCTATCGCGGCCAAATCTTCATCGCGGAACACGGCTCGTGGAACCGGACCGAGAAGATCGGCTACCGGGTGACGATGGTCCAGCTGAACGCCGACGGAACCACGACCTACAAACCGTTCGCGAGCGGGTGGCTCGGAGCGGATGGGGCCGAACGCGGTCGTCCCGTCGACGTCTTGGTCACACCGGAAGGCTCCCTCTTGGTGAGTGACGACGCTGAAGGCGCCGTGTACCGTATCTCGTACGTGGCGACATGAGCGCCCAGGAAAAGTCACTGCGCGGCAGGCCCAGTCTTCGGGCGCGACGAAGACGCCGCCGTCGTCTTCGCTCCGCCTCGTCCTTGCGAGGAACACGACTTGGATTCCAGATCATGCTCTACATGATTTTTGGTTCCATGGTGTCGATGGGTGGATGCACGATGATGTTCCTGGGCCTCCACGGCTTGGCGGTCGGTGCCGCCTTCGGAGTGGTCTTCGGCATCCTCATCGGGACCATGTCGATTCTGGCCGGCGTCGCGGCGGACTCGACCCGTGCCGTCAACGAAGCGTTGGCCGGTCGCGTGCTTCTGACCTCCGAAACCACCGAGCCCGAGGACGGTTGGCTCTCCGTCTCCGGGTCGGATCCGGAAGGAGCGTTGGGGTTGGCGGCCACGGACATCAGCCAGGCAGACCCAGCCGAGCACGAAGGGCCACGTCGTCGGTCGAGTTCCGACGCCAATAGGGACTCATGATCCTTTCGAGTCGAGAAGCGCGCGTCGTCAAACGCCGACCCCCGCTGCGCACCGTCTCCGACCACCCCTCGATTTCATGGGGGAACTCGGCGCGATAGGTGATGCGCAGCTCCCGACCGTGGGCGTAGCGCAACGCAAACTCTCGAAGACCATCCGTGGTTTCGGTGACGGAAGCCTCTGCCGCTTCCGCTCGAAACGGGCGATGGGCAAATCGAAGATGGACCATCGCGGGAACGACCTTGACCGGGCCTCGAGGGAGCTGCGACGGGTCGAGCCGGATCTGAGTCCAGAGCGCATCCTCCATCAAGACCTCGGGGAGCTGAATGGTCTCGTCTCCTTCCGATTCGAAATAGGAAAACAATTTGCCTCGGTAACCGTCGGAGGTCCGATTCAGCTGTGAAAACACATGACCACACCATTCCTGGACCGTCGTGGTGATCTTGATGGTGGGGTCTCCCGTCACCGGGCTGAAGCTGCTGGTCATGGTGGAATACGGATAGATGCCCGTGTTGAACTTCCGGGTCGCGTTCAACTTCAACACCGTCACGGCGTCGTTCCGCGCTCCAGACGGGTCGTCCAACTTGACCTGCTTGGTTCGAGAAAAGGGCTCGGTGACGAACACCAAGACCGCGTGACCGGGGTGAATCTCGCCATAACGGGCCTGCTGAAGCTCGTAACTGGTGATTTCGGCTTCGCCGCGATACCAGTACTGGCCGAAGTCAGCCGCCCGCCCCACAGATGGTCCCACGGCGCCGAGCAGAACCAGAGCGGGGAGCCAGACCTTGAACGTCGTGTCCATGGTCGGACCAATGAGGTCCCGGTCACTCGAGTCAACTCGTGAGCGCTCATCGGGCCCATCTCCCACAACGGTTGCAATTCTGTATTGCGGTACTGCTAGGCTCCGTCCGACGCCATCATGGAATCCGAAGTTCAGGTCTTTGCGCCCGCGACCGTGGCCAACGTTGCAGCGGGCTTCGATGTCTTGGGGTTCGCGATGCACCGGCCTGGAGACACCATCGTGGTTCGATTCTCTGGAACCCGAGGGCTGCGCATCAGCGAGATCACCGGTGACGACGGAACCATCCCACGGGAGCCGACCCAGAACACCGGGGGCATCGCGGCCCTGGCCATGCTCCAACATCTCGGAATCGACCGCGGCATCGACATGCAGATCCACAAGGGCATCCCCGTCGGCAGCGGCATCGGCTCCAGTGCATGCAGTGCGGTCGCCGCGGTCGTCGCCGTCAACGAGCTCCTGGATCGTCCGCTGACGCGGCTCGAGCTTCTTCCGTTTGCGCTGGAGGGGGAGGCCGCGGCCAGCGGAGGCGCGATTCACGCCGACAACGTCGGCCCATGCCTCCTCGGCGGCATGATCCTCGTCCGGAGCAACCGAGACCTGGACACCGTCTCCCTCCCCTCTCCCACCGACCTCTTCGCGGCGGTGGTCTTGCCGGACCTTCAGATCCTCACCACCGAAGCGCGGGCCGTTCTTCGGCCGGAGATCCCGATGAAGGACGCCATCACCCAGTGGGGCAACCTCGCTGGCCTGGTTGCCGGCCTGGTTCGGGAAGACTATGGCCTGATCGCACGCTCCTTGCACGACGTGGTGGCCGAACCCTACCGAAAGTCTCTCATTCCAGGATTCGACGAGGTCCGAGACCGAGCCCTCGAAGCCGGAGCCCTCGGATGTTCCATCTCGGGGGCGGGGCCGGCGATGTTCGCCTTGTGCCAAGGCGATGAAAACGCGTTCCGAGTCGCCATCGCGATGCAACTCGCGTTTCAAAAGAACGGTCTTCCAGCCGAGCGGTTCGTTTCGTCCATCAATCCGCAGGGGGCGCAGCGTATCAAGTGAGATTCTACAGCACTCAGGACCACGGTCTTCGCGTGACGCTGGAGCAGGCGGTCCTGCAAAGTCTCCCAGCGGACGGAGGGCTTTATCTTCCGGAGCGCATCCCTCGACTCGGGGAAGCGTTCTGGTCGAGCTTTCATCATCAATCATTCTCGGAGCTGGGATTTCACGTCGCTCGTTCTCTGCTCGGAGACGCAGTCAGTCCGCAGGTTCTGGAGACGGTCGTGAACGGGTCCCTCGACTTCGATGCTCCCTTGGTCCAGCTGACCGAGAACGAGTTCATCCTCGAGCTGTTTCACGGCCCAACCCTGGCCTTCAAGGACTTCGGTGCCCGCTTCATGGCCCGGTTGATGAGCCATCTTCGAACCGATTCGGAAGTCACGGTTTTGGTGGCGACCTCCGGTGATACCGGTGCGGCGGTCGCCGCCGGATATCATCGCGTCCAGGGCATGACCGTGTACATCCTCTATCCGAGTGGCCGAGTGAGCCCGCTGCAAGAAAAGCAGCTCACCACGTGGGGAGACAACGTGATTGCGCTCGAAGTCGACGGTACGTTCGACGATTGCCAGAGCCTCGTCAAAGCCGCTTTCTTGGACGTGGACCTTCAGAAGAAGCGAACGCTGACCAGCGCCAACTCGATCAATCTCGCCCGTCTGATCCCACAGAGCTTCTATTACTTCCGAGCGATACAGCAGCTCCGGTCCGATGATCCGACCACCATCGTGGTACCCAGCGGGAATCTCGGCAACGTGACCGCCGGTCTCCTCGCCCATCGCATGGGTCTTCCCGTGAGCCACTTCGTCGCCGCTCAGAATCAAAACGACAGCCTGGTCCAGTATCTCCGGACCGGGCACGTCCCGGATCGCACTGCCGTCCGCACCCACTCGAATGCGATGGATGTGGCGCAACCCAGCAATCTAGCCCGCGTCGTGGATCTTTTCCGGGACGAAAAGGATGGTCCAGAACCCTTGCTGACGGCCGACTCCGTCGATGACGAGGATACCTTGGACGCCATGCGCCGCGTCTACGAGCGGCACCGCGTGTTCCTCGACCCCCATACTGCCGTCGGATGGGTCGCGGCGGAACGGCTCAATCCTGTCGGGGGACCGAAGGTGGTCCTGGCCACCGCTCATCCAGCCAAATTTCCCGAAGCGGTTCGAATCGCGACGGGTCGAACGCCGCCCATGCCCGAACGCCTCGCAGCGTTCCAGCGAAGAACGAAGAAAGCCCGACCGATGTCTGCGGAGTATGCCGAGCTACGGGCGATCTTGAGCGGGTGAGTCGGATTCCGGGCTCGCGCGCGGCGGGCTATCGGCCGAGGGCTGTCTTCCGCAGGGTGGGATAGGCTTCGACGTACACATAGTCGGTTTGCCGAGCTGGAATGTGGCAGCTGATGCAACCGCCCTGGGCGATATCGTCTTTGTAGCCCGGGGAGACGTTCTGGTCGGGATCGTCCGGCTTGTAGAGCGCCCACCCCCAACCGTCGCCGTAGTTCGGGCCTTTGCCAGAGCCATTGCCGTCCTTCACCATGACGAACCACTGCTTGATGCCATCCGTCGCGTGGCTCACGTTGCTGCCAGTGGTGTAGGTTCCGGCTTCGGATGGACGGAGCTCCTTCACCAGTTTGGTCCCTTCCGGAAACTTGCCGGTCCGGCGATACGCGTCGACGGAAGAAGTGGTCATATAGACGTCGTGAAAACCGGACGCGTCACCTTCCGGCACGAACCATGACCCGAGATGGGTCATGGAGGTCCGAAAGTTCTTGGGCAGAGAAAGGTCATCTTCGCCGTTCTTCGCGGCGAAGCCGGGCCCCGATGCCACCACCAGCGCCAAGAGGCATACGCCCGCCAGCATCAGGTGGATTCGTGTTCGCAATTCGTTGATCTTCATACTCTCCTCGCCATCGGACCGTGCCCACCCGATGTCGGGTTCGCCAGAAGCGCGTTGCGAGAATTCGACCTGAGCGCGTCCGATGTCTCCGATTCCGGATGATCGGACTGCGCTGAAGGTTACGTCACGACCGCCAAAGACGCCCGGAACCGCAAGGGCATACTGTTCGAAGCAACGGAGTGCTCCCGGGAAGCCGGTTGAGCCCGGCGCCCGGGGCGGGGACGAGCTCAGGCGCGGCGAAGCGCTTCCACCCGGGCCGGAATCGGCGGGTGCGACGCGAACAAGGAAAGCCAGCTCTTTCCGTTGCGGATGCCAAATGCGCGGACCGCCTCGGGCAGGCCGGACTCCTGCTCGTCTCCGCCCAGCCGCTGCAGCGCGCGAATCATTGGGTCCGGCCCGACCAGCTTGGCTGCACCAGCGTCGGCCCGGAATTCACGATGACGGCTGAACGCCATGACAATCAGACTTGCCCCGATCCCCAACAAGATCTGAGCGGCCAAACTGGCCGCAAAATAGGCCATGTAAGAGATGCCTCCGCCATCGTCATCGTCGCGCGCTACCGCGCGTCCCGCTACCCAACCGACGGCCCGGGAGATGGCGATGACGAAGGTGTTCAGCACTCCCTGGAGGAGGGTCATGGTGATCATGTCACCATTCGCGACGTGAGCGACTTCGTGGGCCAGGACAGCCTCGACCTCGTCTCGGGTCATGCCGCGCAAGAGGCCTTCGCTGACCGCGACCAGGGCCTTGTTCCGATTCGCTCCGGTGGCGAAGGCGTTGAGCTCCTGCCCTCCGTAGATCGCCACATCGGGTTCACCGACGTTGCTCTGCTTCGCGAGGCGGTGGACCGTGGTCACCAGCCAAGCTTCGGTCTCGTTCTGGGGCTGTCGGATGATCTGCGCTCCGGTGGTCCAGAGCGCCATCCGCTTGGAAATCGCCAGGGAGATCAGTGCCCCGCCGAATCCGAACACAGCCGCGAACCCGAGCAAGGCCACCGGGTCGAGGCCCTGGCGGGTCACGAAACGGTCGAGGCCCAACAGCGACGCGACGATGCTGAGGACCACCAAAACCGCCACGTTCGTGGCGACGAACAGCAAGATTCTCTTCATCTAGGGTTGCTCCACGTCGGTTTCTAGCCACGCGTTGGGCCGGGTCAAGCTCCGGGCGACGTCCAGGGGACGTTTCGCTTGCGCCGACGGACCACCGTGGTTCTTTCACTCCATGCTTGGCTGCCAGGTCATGGCGGTTACCATAGGGGCCGAAGCGTGGGTCGGGGGTTGTCGCGGGCCGGCCTCGGAGGCCAGCGCTCCAACGGGAGCCTTCGCTCCGCCTTCTGAATCCGCGAACGAGGAGACCCGGAGGTGATCGTCGAGATCCTCGGGCTCGCGCTTCGGTCGCTGGTCCGAAATCCTCTTCGGACCGGCCTCACGGTCTTGGGCTTCGCCATCGGCGTGGCCGCGTTCATCGCCATGATCAGCTTTGGCCGGGGGGCTCGCGCATCGGTGCTCGGTCAGTTCGAGAAACTCGGCGTCAACATCATCAGCGTCAATCGGGACGGAGCTCGGCCGGGAGGACGACCGCCTTCGTGGCTGACGGAAAAGGACGTCGAGACGCTGAAGCGGCAGCGGACTCTCATCCGTCACGCCGCACCCCTATTGAGCGCAGATGCCTTCGTGACGTGGAATCAGCGAGAGCACGTCACGACGCTGAAGGCGACGCACCCCGACTACGCCCGGATCCATGACTGGCCCTGCACCGTGGGAGGAATGTTCGATGCCTGGGACCTCGGCCGGGCCGAAAAAGTCTGCGTGTTGGGCGCGACGCCCCGATCAGTCCTGTTCGGCTCGACCAACCCCGTGGGCGAAGTCATCGAAATCGATGGTGTGCTCCGTTGCCGCGTGATCGGCGTGCTCAAGGCGAAGGGGTCGGCGACCAGCGGTCGGGATCTGGACGACATCATCATGCTCCCTGCTTCGACCTACCATACCCATCTGGCCGGGCACGCGCCTCGGTACTGGGTCATCGTTGTCCGTCCCGAGCCCGGCGTGGAGCGGGACGTCGTCAACAGTTTCATCACGGATGCCCTGCGGCACAACCACAAGCTCACCCCGGCCGACGTCAGTGACTTCACACTGCGGAGCAATGACGACGCGATCAAGGTTGCGGGCGAGGTGTCGGTCATTCTCACCCGTCTGCTGGCCGGCATCGCCGCCGTATCCCTTCTCGTCGGAGGCATCGGCATCATGAACATTCAGTTGGTTTCGGTGATGGAACGAACCCAGGAGATCGGCATTCGCGCCGCCATCGGTGCCTCACCAAGTCAGATCATGCGGCAGTTCCTTTTGGAGGCGGTGCTGTTGGCCATGGTGGGAACACTGCTCGGTGCCCTGGTCGGTTCCGGCATCTCGTTGGGAGTCGCCTACGGCATGCGTTGGCCACTGGCCGTCCCGGCCGAAGCCATGGCGGGAGCGGTCTTGTTCGGCGCGGGCGTGGGCGTGTTCTTCGGCTACCTTCCGGCCCGGCGGGCGGCGAATCTGGACCCGATCATCGCTCTCCGTCGGGAATGAGTCTCAACCCCGCCGCGCGCGCGGAGCCGGAGGCGATTCCCCGAAGGACGCAGCCGCTCCCTGGGCAACGGCCTCTTCCGGAGAGCTCTGGGAATGGCTTCGGTCCGGAGAACGCGAGGTCGGGACCTTCAGGACCCCGGGAGGAAGCTTGACCGCGACCCATGCCAACAGGACGCCCGCAGCGGCGAACCCAAAATTGGCCGCCGCCGCCGCGCCGCCGTCGACGACGGCCTTCGCCCATCCGACGGTGAGAATGTCCAAGGCCACGGCCCAGAGCGCGCACCCCGCCGAAGCAGCCAAGAGCTCGCGCAAGGCTCGCTCCGGAGGACGACACAATCCGTAGAGGAGGGCCACACCAAGACACGCCACGTACGCGTTGGTCAGCAGCTCGAATCGTTGCGCCGTGTGGCTGGCCCACATGCGGTCCGCGAGCGGGAGCATGAAGGTCGCCAGCGGAAAGCCGGCCAGGACCGCCGCGCTCGACCCGGCAAGGGCTCGATGCCAGCGCCCGGCCCGACGGCTTCGGCCGTCGAGCCACACCACCAAGCCCGTCGCCACGAGCAGCGCGCCCGCGACCCCCAGCAGTACGTAAAGGACCTTGATTCCGAGACCTCCGTAGCTCCCGTAGTGGAGCGGCTGGACCAGACCGAATGCGCGATGCCAGGGGCCACCCGCGACCCAGTCAACTTCGTGGACGACGGCGCCATCGTGCCCCCGAAACCGCAATGACCGGCGCATCGACACCGTGTTGGTCGGAAACCCAGCCAACTCGACGTGGCTGTTTCGGTCGCCCCACTCCATCAGCCGAGCGGTCTGCCAGTCCACGTCGGGGTCCCATCGCGCAGCCTCTCGAAAGAGCGGACCGAGCTCCGGAGGCTCCGCGGGTTCTCCGCTCCGCTCGACCGCCGGTCCCACCACCGCCTCGATGGCGGCCTCCCGGTCGCCTCGGTAGACGACGAACGCACTCACGAGGGCCAAGACGCCGAGCAGTCCCAGGATTGCTCCGGTGAAGCCGAACAAGACATGGGCCACGGAACCCCACACACCGAGAAGCTTGTGAAGGTCGCCGCACTGGATCCGAAACGACCGCCCGCGGCGCCAGGTCCACAACTGCTGAAACAGCTTTCGGTGGGCCAGGAGTCCGCTCACCAACGACAGCAGCATGACGAGTCCGCTGAGTCCCACCAGATAACGTCCTAGCCGCCCCATCAGCGCGTTCGTGTGGACGTTTCGCCACACTTTCTCGAAACCGTGCTGCCCGGTGGGAAGCCGTGCTCCAGTGCGGGGATCGATGTCCAGCCATTTGGGTTCGCCCTCGGCGTGGACACTCACCCGCAGGCTCGGCCGAACGGCGTCGGGCAGAAACACCAGGATGTCCTTGGCATCCCGGGGAATGACGTCGTCGTGGGCCTCGAGGAGGGCGTCGACGTCGAGACGCTCCGGGGCGCGAAAGCGAAGCGAAGGATTGGCCCAGGCACCGACCTCCGCCTGGAACAGCGCCACCGTTCCGGTGAACGTCACCGCGAAAAGAAGCAAACCAGTCGCGACACCGACCGAGGAATGCACGGCAAAGATGCGCTGGGCCAGAGTCTTCATGGGAACTCGAGGAGTGAGATCAGCTGGGATTCGGACGCGAAAAGCTCGGTTGCGATGGCGGTTTCCGGGTCGAGACCGAACACGAATGTATCTTCAAACGACTGGGCAATCCCGAGGTACACCTCGCCGCCGATCCGGTACGAGACCGCGCCTCGCGTGAAGAGCGGGTCGTCTTCTGGCGCCACCGGCGGATCCACCACGAATTCGGTGGCGGTCTGGTTGACGAGGTCGAGAAGCCAGGGCTTTCGGACCGGATCGAACGCGATGGAGATCGGGTTATCCGGATCCAGACGTTCCGGATACAGCGGGAATGTGATGGCGAGGTTTCCTTGCAGCGCCACCAGGTCGCTGGCTTGTCGGCCCCCGAGCTCGGCCGCGGGCTGAAAGAGATAGGACGCGTCGAATTCCGTTTCCCCAGCCAGGATGCGGACGATGCACGCTTGGGCCGGAACGATGACGTTGAAGCCGTTGTCCCCCAGAATGTACACATCGCCATCTTCGGTCTGGATGGTGCCGTTGGCGTGGCTGCACCGATCATCCACGATGGTGTCGACCAGCGTATCGGTCGAGGTGTCCAGGATGTAGACGGTGATGCCTGGATCGATGGCGGCACTGGTCACGTCGGTCAGATTGGCGAACGCCACCGCCACGTAGAGGAGGTCGTCCACCTGAGCGGCCTGAATCCCGTTGGTCGCAAACCCCTGGCTGAGCTCATCAGAGGGGAGCGCGATGGTATCGGGTTGCGTCAGAAGCATGCTCCGAGGGTCGAAGATGGCCACCCGGAGGCTGGCGAAGTCGATGTTGTAGGCCTTGTTCTCGCCTACGACGATGGTGAGACCGGCAGCACCGAATCCTTGGTTCAGGAAGCTGATCGTATCTCCTTCAACCAGTCCCTCGCCTTCAACGAAGTCGAACCGCGTAATGGTCGGGTTGTCGGCGCTTTCGAGCAGCATTCCTCCCGGCACTTTTCGGAAGCGACGTTGCCCTGTGAACTCTCGTGCTTCGTCGTCGACTGCGATGAGGTCGACGCCGTCGAGGGAGTCAAAGGTCCGCAAGAAGGATGAGGTGGTGGTTCCGTCGGGCAGTCGAAGGCGGATGCCAGCCGCGAACAAAGGTTGTGCCTCGGGAGCCCCCGTCGCCATGTCTGGCATCCCGGGACCCATGTCCGATGCACCGGGACCGGTATCCGGAGACGGCGCGCTTCCCCCATCCATCGTCATAGTCGTCGATGACGAACCATCATCGTCGCCACACCCCGTCCACAGGACTAGAGACGCCATCAGGGCCGGTTGAAGGTACTGAACAGATTTCATTGATTGGACTCCTCGAGTTTGGCTCGGTTGAAGGTGCAACTCCTGTTGTCACCCGAAAGCCGTCAACGCGCAGAGCGCGACGGTGAACACAGCAACGCTGGTGAATCGGCGCCCCCAGCGCCGACCCACCAACAAAAAAATGGTGGCGATGACCCAGAACAGAGGAAACAGGACGGCCGACGCCAGAAGGCGCTCGGATTCGGACCAAGGGGCAAACCGTGCCACAGTGAGACTCGACGCGATCGCAGTAACCAATGCCAATGCGCAGGCAGCCACGACCCGGGGGAGGATAGAGAACTTACCTGGCTGCTTCGTTCGATTCATTGGAAGCTGATCCCCACCTTCGAGAAGAAGGTCCGACCGGGTCGTTGAACGGCAAAGAAATCGAAGAGCTCCGCATCGGTCAGGTTTCGAACCTCGAAGGCCAACGACAGGGTCCAAGCACCAGAGAGAAAGGTTTCCCATTCGTAGACCACGCCGACATCGACCGCGATCTGGGACGGAATCACGTCCTTCGTTTCCGGGTCTCCGGCACTCGCGAAGGTTCGGAAGAATTCGTGCGTATAGCGAAATGCACTCCAGAGGCGCGCATCGTCGAAGGTCGTGAATAGTCCTTGCTCGCGGAGTTCTGCCTGACCGGTGACGTAGAGATACGGTCGATTGGGGATTCGGTCGTCGGCGAACCGCGCAAATCGACCCTCCAGCGAAGTGTTTCGGCCTTCCTCCCAGGTGACGACGCCGCTCAGGCGCAATCTATCTTTCCACGTTCGAAAAGAGAGCTCTCCTTCGGTCCCGAAGATTCGGACGCTGGAAACGTTGGAGAAGGTAGAGAGACCTTCCCCTGCCTCGAGGAGGATCAGGTTGTCGACTTCCCGCAAGAACCCCCAGACACTGAAGTCGAAGCTGCCGATCGGGGCGTCGAGGCCCACGACGCTCACCGCGAGATTGATGTTGTGGGCCTCTTCGGGCCGGAGGTTCGGGTTGCTCGACACGAAGATGCCGTCGCCGAGGAGTTCGGTTGGCTCCGGGAGCCGGGTAGCGAACTCGTAGGAGGCCCGGATTCGAAGAAGCTCGACCGGCGTCCACACCAGCGCGTCGCCCCATCCAGCCTGGAAGAAGTCCTGCGAGATGGCCCCTCGGTCGAAGCCCGCGACCACATCCGAAGCCTCGGTTTCCAGCCAGTAGAGCTTGCCGAAGACGTCGTTTTGAAGTCTCCCATCCAGCCACCTCGATCGATACGCCAGCCCACTGACGAGTTCGATGAAGGTCGCAGGGTCGAGCTCTTGCCGTTCGAACTCACCTTCTCCCCGTGGCTCGAGGCGGACCAACGAGCGGCGCCGCCAGGACGGAGAAACATTCAGAGCCAACGCATGTCCGGTTGCAGGCTCGAAACTCAGGTTGACACGGCCAACTGCAATGTCTTCGTCGATGGTCTGATCCGCTCCCTGCCCAAGAAGGACCTCACCAGGCGTTTCGAGCGTCGCCACCGGCTCGCCGCGCCAGTTGTAGGTCACTTCCGCCAAGTCAACGAAGCCGATCTGGCGCCGCGTGTAGTTGGCGCTGATTTGAACATCCAAGAGATTGGCTACCGCGAATCGCTCGTAGCGAAGGGTAGCTCCGACGCCTTGGTCCGAACTTCGCGCCTCCCCGAACGGACGGTCACCCATCGTGATGCCGTGCTGGAGCTCGTTGTCGCCAGCGGTGTAGAAGCCGCGAAGCTCGAGTGTGTGAGCCCAGGCCAAGTCCCGAAGCCCCACTGCTGCGCTAACTCCGTAGTTTTCGAAGCCGTCGTGAAAGCGCTCGAGGGTCACTGGCTCGAGGCGGCCCTCTGCGTCGGTGACGTTGACGTCGACATCGTAGCTGTTGTCGCTGGTCTCGTAGAAACCGCGCGCGGATACGTAGAAGGGATGCCGTGGTGAGGCGATGTTCACATCCCCCGTGAAGATCCGCGTTCCCAGGGACCCGATCTCGAATCCGGCGAATGCGGATGAGCTCCGTGGCCGATAGGTGACGAAGTTGATGGCTCCCCCGAGCGCGTCGGCGCCCAGCTCGATGGGCACCACGCCTTTGAAAATCTCCACCCGACGGACGAGATCGACGGGAACCAAGGTCGGATTCCGAGGAAGACCTCCAAGCTCGATGGGAAGGCCGTCGACAAAGAGCGGGACCTGTCGACCCGACAGTCCATTGAGACGAAGCTCAGCCTGACTCCCCAATCCCCCCGACTGCCGAACCACGACTCCAGGCGCCTGTCGGAGCAGCGTGCCCATATCCGTGGCCCGGGCCCGCATGTCGGAGAGATCCAAGATCTCTACCGCTCGTGCCGTGTTCTCGAGATCGATGGCTTCGAGTCGTTTACCTACGATCACGATCTGTTCGGCGCGCTCCGGATCGACCGAATCGGCAGTCCCGCTCGAATCCTCCTGGGCCACGACCGGGCCCGACGTCGTGATCAGCACGATGAGCACGACCCCGAAAAGAGAACGCGGATCATTCTCATTCTCATCCGTGTAGCGCCCATCCGCATCCATCGCCGTCGATGATGCGGCTAACAATGCTGAGAACGATTCGCAATATCGAAACGAACCGAAGTGCGCGTTTTACCGGCGAAACGTCGCGAGGCTCTTGATATCGGGTATATACGAATTCTCGGGGTTGCAGGATGATCAGAGCGGGCCCACCCGTGGGATTCGGCGAAAGACTCCAATGTGTTCGACCGTGCCGAGGAGCCGGTAGCTTCGCTCGAGCTCGCCTCCGAGCAGCGCTTCCGCTGCCGCGTCTTTTTGGAAGCGGCCGAGGTCCCGCTCCACCACGATGAAGCTGGGCTTCTGATCCAGGATCCGCCGCAGCTCGGACACCGCGTCGGCGTCCTCACCCTCGACGGTTCGGAGGAGGTGGGCGCGAAGCAGGTTGGAGGGATGGGTGCTCATCCTCGTCAAGGGTCTCTGATCCAGGAACCAGTACGCGAGATGAGCGGTGGCCAGGAACATGGGTGGATGCGTGGGATCGTGCCGGTCCAGCAGGCGGGCGACCTCTACCGCGGTCCCGTAGCTCCAGCCCAGGTCCAGCCGGCTGGCCCGGCGTGCCTCTCGATCCGCGTCCCAGGCGGACACGAGCGCACCGTAGTGATGGCCGAGCCTGAGGACGCCGAAGCCCCCGAGTCCCAAGAGCCCAGCCACTCCGACAACCCGGACCCACCTGGGGACCCCGAGGGAAACTGTTCCCTCCAGAAGATGTATCCGTCCCGTGACCAGTCCGCCTAAGACGAGCCCGAGGAGGACGGCCAGAAACGGGTGCACCTGGAGCCAGTAGTGGCTCCATCGCTCTCCGGTGGCCAGAATGGAAAGCAGGGTTGCCAGTCCCATGGCCGAGAGCCAGACACTCGGCTTCCAACGACCCTGGAAGGACAGCCTGCCCGTCGTCGCCGTTGCCGACAGGTATAGGGGTACGGTGGCGTACCGAAAGGGCGCCAACACCACCGAGCTCCAAAGGAGTGAAAGGTGACCAGACAGGCCGTACAAGAGACCCAGCCCGGCGATGGGGACGCTCGCGCCCGATGCGATGGCCAGCATGCGACGGCGAGTCGTGTCCAAGTATGACAAGAGCCACGCCGACACCGCGGGGATCGCGAGGTTCAAGCGGATCAGGGCCGCGACCGACAACAGCAAGCCCACCAGCATCCAGCCGGTGGCGTGCCTCGGACCGTGGACCAGCAGGGCAACCGCGGCCATGAGTGGGACCACCGCCACCGTCTCACTCATGGTCGCGAGGCCGCCGGAACCCACTGTGAGCAGGACGACGCACGCGGACCCCGCGCCGAGCCCCGCCCATGTGGAGGCGCGTTCGCTCTTCCGGGCGCTGGTGGGGTCCGCGACGTGGCCAGGCGAGCCCTCCCCTTCCTCGGCCCGACCCAGTCGGGCTGCGGTCAGACTGCACGCGGTGGCGGTCATGCCCACCATGAGGGCGCCCGCCAGTCGAACCGCAGCGATGGTCTTTCCGAATCCGGCCAAGATCCCCGCGTACACCGCGAACAACAAGGGGGGTTTGTTGTCCCAGAGCGTCACGTAGGGGAGGTGGCCATCGAGCCAAGCCTGGCCGACCAGGATGAAGGTGCTTTCGTCCCAATCGATGACGTCCCGAAAGAAGAATGGAAACCGAATCAGAATCGAGGCCGCGCTGAACCCGAGGATGAGTCTCAAGACGTGCATGCCCGCGCCTTCAACCAAGCCGCGTCACGCCGACGCATCGTGCATGGGTCGCGCTGCCCGGCCCAAGAAGAATCCGTCACGGCCCTGCTGTCCGTAGAGGGGCATCAGGATGTAGCCCGCATGAGGGGCATACACCGGATATCCATCCTCGGAGGCGATCACTTCCCCTTCCGAAACCGGCTCGAAATGCCGAAATCCCGGCCGCATCCGGAAATCGGGACCGACCGGGTGACGATAGGAAACCACGATCTCGCCCGGAATCTCGGGGCGAGACTCCCGCAAGATGCCCTTCCAGTCGTCCACTTCGGGAGCCGGCCCGAACAAGCCGGCGGCAGCGCAACACACCCAAAGGAATGCTTGATGCCTCATCACGCTCGCCGGGTCGTCGTGACGACCGGATTCGAAGCCGATGGAGACGGCACCAAGCGCCGTCGTATATGCGAGAAGGCCACCCTCGATGTAGCGGTCGATGCCGATCACGTTGATCACCGGGATCATGGCGCCGAAGGCTCGCTCTCTGGGAAGACCATTGATCATCCCGAACGGTGGACCATCGCCGGAGGTCGTATGCAGGTCCAAGACCACTACCGGATGGGACGCATCTCGGTGTGCCATCTCGCATTCCAACACGTCGAGGAGAGCGGACTGCTCGAAGTCTTCGGAGAGTCGGGGGCCATCCGTTCGCAACCTCAGAATCTGGTCGGCTCCGAAATGCCGGTTGAGGTCGCAGTCGATGTACCGGACCCCTCTCTCTAGTGCGGCCAGATTGCCGGCCACGCCGACGAATCTTCCCCTCAGGTCGCGATGATGAAGTCCTCGGGCGAAACCTTGGAGCGCGTGCGCGCCGGCCGGCTCGTCGCCGTGCTGGCTGCCCACCGCGATCACCAAGGGCCCGAAGCCGCGCTTCCCTCGGTCGACCAGCACCCGGGGCAAAGGCCCTGAACCGGGTGACGATGAATTCAAGCGAGTGGGTCCTGTTCCGGTTCGTCCGAAAACTGACTCAGCATCAAATCCTTTGCGATGAACATGAAGTCACGCTCCGTGATGATGCCGACGAGTCGGTCATCCTTCACCACAGGCAGGCATGCGACGTCGTGTTTGGCCATGATATGCATCGCATCGAGCGTGCGCGTGGTGGGGCTGATCGTTAACACCTCGGTTTTCATAATCTCCCGCACCGGAATGTTCCGCGCCTCCTCGCTCCGTTCGAGAAGAGCCCGCATCACGACCCGGTGCGACAGAAGCCCTACCAGATGGTGATGTCCGTCTTCTACCGGAACATGTCGGATCCGCTTCCAGTCCATCAGACGCGCCACCAACTCCACCGGCTCATCCGGTTCGACCGTGATCAGGTCCGATGTCATGAATTGCTCCACCCGGTTGTAGCAGTGTTTCCAGTCCGTCCCCTCGGTGCTGCTGGCCAAGGTCCATTCCCCCACCGGCTGGCCCGTCTTTTCGCGGCTGATGGCGCCCGCAGTCAGAATCCCCATGCGCTCGCTCCAGGTTCCGCGGTCGCCCATCGCGTCCAGCGAAGAGAGCATCCACTGGGACCCCGTACGTCCGACCGAGACTCGGTGCCTCAAAATCTCGATGTACCGATCGATATCGGACCCGTCGATGTGCTGGGCCTGTAGACCTTCCTTGGCCATGGGCAAGAGCCTTTGAAGAATCAGATCTTGAGCCGTCCAGGTTCTTCCATCAGGCCATTCGAACACGGCGTGAAGGCCTCGTTGCGCCGCTCGATAGAAGTTCGCCTTTGCCCGAGCAAACTCGAATCGAGCGGGGACGTCTTGGTACTCGTTGCAGACGCAGCTGATCAGACCGAACCAAAACGCAGCATTGGCCATCGCATCGACTGGAGTCGGCCCGGAGGGAAGCGCTCGGTTTTCGATCCGCAGGTGTGGCACGCCGTCCAGAACCCCGTAGCAGGGCCGATTCCAGCGATAGATCGTACCGGTGTGAATCCGCAGCGCCTTGAGGCGGGGAACCTCTCCGGCCTGAACCCGAGCGATGGAATCTTCGTCGGTATCGGCGCCCATCAGGGCCCGGAAGCGCATGATGTCCTCTCGAAGAAGTTCCGTGACCCCTTCGTGCACCCATGAGGAGCCGAAGCTGACTCGAGACGAGCGCTCCCGAAGGTGTCCGGTGGCCCTTCGCGTATCGACGGCCTGCTCGAACAACGCAATCCGGGTTTCGTGCCATAAGCGTCTTCCCAACAGCACCGGAGAGTTGACCGCCGCCGCCAGGGTCGGACCCGCCACCAGTTGAACCACGTTGTATAGATGCGCAAACTCCTCCGGTCCGACCTGAAAATGGACCTGGAAGCTGGTGTTGCACGCCTCCACCATTACGTTGTCGTGTTCGAACGACAGGTGGTCGAGGCCGAGGATGTTGAATTGATAGGGACCGCCTCTCATCGCGCCGAGAACACCGTTGAGGAGGTGATATCGGCGATGGTCGGTCATGGAGTGAAG
This sequence comes from Myxococcota bacterium, assembly GCA_050331295.1. GTDB lineage: Bacteria > Myxococcota > Kuafuiibacteriia > Kuafuiibacteriales > Kuafuiibacteriaceae > Kuafuiihalomonas. The sequence goes on from JBHJGZ010000007.1 coordinate 291,899, forward strand.
GCCGAGATCGGAGACCCGCAACGTCGGGAGAATGCCCACCAAAGCGACGTCGGCCCCGTGGGCCTGAGCGGCTGCACGAGCTGAATCCACCGCCCAGACCAGCTGCCCCTCCATCTGACGAAGGGCACCGCCCTGGAAGGCCACCGGGTCGAGATTGCACTCCAGGTTGAACCTTCCGAGCTCATGGGTGAAGTGCGGGTCGTTCAGCGTCTCCAACACGGCGCCGGCACAGCAAGCCGGCCGGCGACCATCGTTCACGAGAAACATCTCTTGCTCGGCGCCGATGCGTCGGACTCCGGTTTCGATCCATCCTTTTTCGATCATCAGCTCCAGGGCTCGGATGTCAGTAAGGGCGTTTCGAACGAACGCTCGGTAGGACTGCTCCTGCAGGTGAGCGTTCACCGTCATATCGCCCATCAACCGCAGCGGAACCGCCGATTCGGGCGTAGGTCAAGCGCTCCGGAAGCCTATCGCGATTCGCGCTGCGCGGCCGACTCGATGCCGGCTGCCGCACCGCGACGCAACATTCCTTCCAGCATGAGTCTGAGCAAGAGGTCGACTTTCTCACCAAACCGTTCGGGGTCAGTGAGTCCCCTCTGCGGGTCGTGACTCAGCCCCTCCACAGCCTGGACCAACAGAGCCGCGACATCGGCGGCGTGCTGCGGAGCCACGACCACCGCACCATCTCGGATCCCTCGCTCGATCACCGACGCCACTGCGCGCTCGTAGCGGTCTCGATAGGACCGGGTCAGTTCGGGAGGAACCAACCGTTCCGCTTCCTCGAGCAGTTCCGTCCCGTGTCGGGACGTGGCCAGCAACGCGAGCACGCTGGTTTTCGTGAGCAGCAGCTGACGAAGGCGCTCCGCGAAGGTTCCGTCCGCCTCGACCGCCGCTTCGGCGGTGGCGAGCATCCGAGTGTGAAGGTCTGTCGCAACCGCACGAAACAGGTCCTCTTTGTTTCTAAAGTGGTTGTACAAGGCGGTACGGGACAGTCGGGCGGCCTGGGCCACGTCGGACATGGACGTCTTCGAAAACCCGTAGTGGGAAAACAATCCCACCGCTGCTTCGAGGATGTCCTGCCGAGTAGACGTCATGAGAACCGAGGCATAGTTGACAAAATAACATCGAATGTAAAGTTTGTCAGCCGTGCAGCGTTTGAAAGTGAATGGCGAGGTGCACGACCTCGATATCGAATCCGACACCCCGCTCCTTTGGGTTCTGCGGGAAGAATTGGGACTCACCGGAACGCGCTTCGGTTGCGGCAAGTCCCTCTGCGGCGCATGCACCGTCCATCTGGACGGGGTCGCGGTTCGATCGTGCATTACCCCTGTCGCGTCGGTAGGGGATCGCGAAGTTCGCACCATCGAGAGCCTAGGGGGTGAGCACCCACTGCAACTCGCCTGGCAAGCCGAGAATGTGCCTCAGTGTGGCTACTGCCAAAGCGGCCAGCTGATGAGCGCAGTCGCCCTCCTCTCGCAGAACCCGGCTCCATCCGACGCGGACATCGACGCCGCCATGACCGGAAACATCTGTCGCTGCGGAACGTACGGCCGAATCCGTCGCGCCATCCATAGGGCGGCGCAAAGTGAAGTGCGCACCACCGCGACCGAGGCCGACGATGCAACCAAAGTGGCGATTGCCAAAGGGGAGGAGCCGCAATGAAGCGGCGCGAGTTCTTGAGAAATGTCGGACTCGGAACCACGGGCCTGACGCTGTCGTTTCACCTCCCGGCGTGCACGGCCAAGAAATGGGGGGCGCCCCGAGACTTGGAGCCCAACGCGGCACTTCGAATCACCCCCGATGGAACCGTGATCTTCACGCTTGCTCGGGTCGAGATGGGTCAAGGGACCTTGACGTCGGAGACCATGATGGTGGCTGAGGAACTCAATCATCCGCCCGCCAACATTCAGGTGGTCCATGCCCCCGCTCATTCAGATTTCGCAAATCCGGAGTACGGGGTGCAGATCACCGGAGGTTCCAACTCCACACATACGTCCTGGCCGGTCCTGCGAAAGGCCGGGGCCATGGCCCGAGAGGCCTTGCTCTCGGCCGCCGCGGCCGATTGGGGCGTGAATCGAAGGGAGATTGAGCTGGAGAACGGAACGCTGACCCACGCGCCGTCAGGAAGGTCCGCCTCGATCGGTTCGTTCGCAACCCGGGCCCAGCGACACCTGGACGACGATGCAAAGCCAAAGGATCCCACCGCATGGAGGATTCTGGGTCGCGACCATCGGCGCCTGGATGCTCGGGCCAAGGTCGACGGCACCGCGGTGTTCGGGTCCGAAGCGGGTCCTCGCGACGCAGAGGTGGCGGTGGTGCTCCGTGGCCCACTGAAGAGTCGCGTCCTGTCCTTCGACGCCGAGCAAGCGAGACAGATGCGGGGGGTCAAGGACGTGTTCGAGATCAGTACCGGTGTGGCCGTAGTGGCGGACCGGACCTACCGCGCCCGCAGGGCTGCCGACACTGTGAAAGTCGCTTGGAGCGAAAGCGACTTCAGCACCGAGACGATGTGGAGGCGATACGTCGAGACCATCGATCATGGGCCGGGAAGCTCGGCCCGATATGAGGGGCAGCCGGAACAGATCCTCAAGGCCGAAGGCGGACGGGTTGAAGCGGAATACCGACTCCCGTTCTTGAACCATGCGACGATGGAGCCTCAAAACTGCACCGCGACCGTCCGTTCTGACGCCTGTGAGATTTGGGTCCCGACCCAGGCGCCGCTCCAGTGCGCCCTTCAAGCCCGCGAGGTGACGGGACTGCCCCTCGAGTCCATTTCGGTGCATCAGACGCTGTTGGGAGGCGGATTCGGCCGACGCGGCGAAGTCGACTTCGTGCGCGAGGCGGTGGAAATCGCGAAGAAGCGCGGTCGTCCGGTCCGGGTCCAGTGGTCCCGCGAGGACGACGTGCAACACGACTTCTATCGTCCGGCCAGTCTTCACCGTCTCCAGGCGCGGGTAGAAGACGGGTCCGATGGGCTACGCCCGGTGGCCTGGTCCCACTCCATCGTTCAAGAGTCCGCGTTCGAGCGGCCCATTGGCTTGATGATGAAGGAGACCATGCCGAGCCCGTTGGCTCGAACCGCGGCTTGGGCCATGACATCCTTGGTAGACGACCCATCCATTGTAGAGGGCGCTGCCGACCTTCCCTATCGGATCGAACATCTATCGGTCGACTATCACACCGCGCCTCCCGACGTGCCGGTAGGCTTTTGGCGAGCCGTTGGTCACTCCAGCAACGGTTTCGTCGTCGAGTCCTTCATCGACGAGCTGGCCCACGAGGCCGGTCGTGACCCGCTGGAGTTTCGGCAGGCACTCTTGTCTCATCAGCCCCGACATCTGCAGGTGCTGAACCTGGCGGCCGAGAAGGCGGGGTGGGGCACCCCGCTTTCCGAGGGGCGAGCTCGCGGCGTTGCCATCCATAAGAGTTTCGGCAGTTACGTCGCTCAGGTGGCGGAGGTTTCGGTCCAATCTTCGAACGTCAAGGTCCACCGCGTGGTGGCGGCGGTCGACTGCGGCACCATCGTGCACCCGGATGGCGTGCGAGCGCAGATCGAAAGCGGCATCGTGTTCGGGCTGAGCGCGGCGATCAAGCAGCAAGCCATCACCTTCGAGGCGGGCCGAGTTCAGCAATCCAACTTTCATGATTTCGAGATGCTGCGGATGGACGAATCCCCCGACATCGAAGTGCACTTGGTGGAGAGTACCGAGGACCCGACCGGGGTCGGAGAGCCGGGCCTCCCACCCATAGCGGCTGCGGTCGGGAATGCGGTCTTCGCGCTCACCGGCCGGCGTCTTCGAAGCCTTCCTCTCAAGCTGACCTGAAGACCCGTGGTGGAGGCTTGTTCGAGCCGGTTCGCATCAAGATGGATCTCGGTCCGAAAGCGACCTCCGCTTCCATTCGACACCGCTTCCCCAGGTGTGAGCGATGGCCGAATCCAGCGTCATCAGAGCGTACAAGGACCCGGCCAGCGGGAGCAACAAACCCAGCGCGACCGATTGACGATACGCCACGAGGATCGGCGTCATAAGGCCTCCCATCAACAGCCACGCTCCAATGGACGCAACGTCGCCGTGCATCGCCCCCCACACCGGCGCTAGGTAAAGCAGGCTCATCGCCAGCAGCGTCACCAGGACCAACAGCCAGGAATGGCCGAGCTGGGTGAAGGCACTGCGTTTGACCATGCGCCACACGCCCCAAAAGCCACCGTAGGGACGGAGACTCTGGGATGCATGGCCGAGCCCCAACCAGACCTTGCCGCCACGACGGTGAATGGTCCGAGCCAGGGCGCAGTCATCGATGAGGGCTCCCCGCACCGCCTCGGGTCCTCCCACGGCGGAGAACGTCTCCCATCGGATCAGCATCGAGCCGCCCGCCGCGGCAGCGGGACTCAGCCCAGGCAGAAGAGGATGCTTCGGACGACCGACCCATTCGAAGGGATAGAGCTTGGCGAAGAAGAAGACGAAAGCCGGAATCAAGAGCCGCTCCCAAGGGGAGCCGACGGCCAGTCGAACCATGCACGACACCAGGTCCAGGCTGTCGCCTCGGGCTTTGGCCACCATGGCTGAAAGAACATTCGGACCGTGTTGGATGTCGGCGTCGGTGAGCCAAACGAACGCCCCCGGGGACTGAGCTTCGATGAAACGCCAGCCTTCCGCCTGAGCCCAAACTTTGGGCGCCCATCCGCGCGGCCGCGGCCGGCCGAGGAGGACGTGGACACTCCGTCTCTTCGATGACTGGGCTCGAAAATTCTCAGCTCGAGCCCGGGTATCGTCGGTGCTCTGGTCATCCACCACGACGATGTGGATCTCGGCCGGATGGTCTTGGGCCAACAGCGAGGTCAGCGCCTCCTCGATGACATCGGACTCGTTGCGGGCGGGCATCAACACCCAAATCTTCTCTCCGTTCTTCGAAGCCGGGTCTGCTCGGTCCGGCACCACGTGGGGCAAGCGGCAGCGAAACCGCCAAAAGCCCCCCCAGAAGACCGCAAGAACCACCCACGCGAAGCAACTCAAGGCGCCGAGCACGCGGTTTCCTATCATTGATTGGCGGGGCGGAACGGTCGATGTCACCATCGAGCTCAGCGCGGTGGAACAGGAAGGTCTCAGGCTCGCGATCCTGGCGGCAGCAGGCGCCCTCGCGGGCGTGATCAACACCTTGGCCGGAGGCGGCTCCCTGTTGACCCTTCCAGCCTTGATCTTTGCAGGGCTGCCCGCCGATGTCGCCAACGGCACCAATCGCGTGGGCGTCTTCGTTCAGTGTACCGCATCGGTGGCGACGTTCCACCGCGCCGGGCGGATGCCCTGGAAGACGGTCCCTCGATTCTTGCTCCCAACTGTCGTCGGAGCGGTGGTGGGCACGCTGTTGGCGTTGCGACTCGACGCCGATGCGATGAAACCGGCGATTGGATTGGTGCTGCTGGCCGCACTTCCCACGTTATTCATCCGGCCTCCTGCGGAGACCGGACGACGGCGAAATCTCCTTGGAAGCGCTGCACTCTTTCTGGCCGGCGCATACGGGGGGTTCGTTCAGGCGGGCGTCGGCATCCTCTTGGTGTTGGTGCTGGTGGGTCTGTCCGGGTTGCGCCTTCAGCCAGGGAACGCCGTGAAGCTCGTACTGGTCGGAGCCTTCACCCTTCCGGCCCTCCTTCTCTTCACTGCCTTCGGTTTGGTAGATTGGGTACCCGGCTGTGCCCTGGCTCTCGGCAACATGTCGGGCGGCATCCTCGGCAGCCGTCTGAGCCTCTCGATTCCGGACCGCGCGGTCCGGGCCATCGTCGCAGTCATGGTGGCGGTGTCGGCGACCCGGCTCTTGGACGTTTGGTGAGCGCTTGGGCGAAGAAGCGTCCCACGATCAAGATGGCCAGCGCGTAGACCCCGAGCCACAGGAGATTCTCCCATCCAGGCTCGCGCCAAGTCTTCTGAACTCGGTCTCCCATCAACACGTACATTCCGACGATGGGCGTCATCCCGAACACGGTACTGACCGCATAGTTGCGCAGCGATACGCCGACTGCGCCCATCGCGAGATTGGTGCTTCCGAAGTGGGCGATGGGGATGAACCGAAAAGCAGCCAGTGCAACGGTGGTTGTCGACTCAGAGGACTGCAGCACCACCAGCAGTCGATCCGGCAAGAAGCCACGAACGCGCTGCGTCCCCAAGACTCGGCCGAGGCCGAAGCCGAACCCCGACGACGAGAAGGTCACGAAGAGACCCACCGCGAATCCCTCCCATCCGGGGTGCACCGTCCCGACCCACACCAGGATGGCGGTCAGCGGCATCATGGCGGAGGCGGCCAAGGTACCCCATATGGTGGTCCACACCAGGCCTTCGGCCATGGCCCGTTCTGACCCACCTTTCGGACGGGGTCGACGGAAAGGAAACGAGGGGACCCGTCCATGACGCAGCGCGGAAGCTTCCGGGCTCCCCGCCCCTCACGTCGACTTCTTGGTTGGCACTTGGTCCGTTCCCATGGTGCACCTCCGGTTGGCCTTGCAGCCCTATCGCTATGACGACCTCGAACGACCTGCCGGAGCACATAGACTGGTCTCGGGTCGCCCGCCTGATGCTTACCTCGCGGGCCATGGACGACATCGAGGAACGGGAACTGGTCCCGGCAAAGAGGATCCAGTATCAGTTCTCGGCCCGTGGCCACGATCTTGGACAGATCCTGCTCGGGCTGCATTTGACCCATCCCCATGACGCCGGGGCCGGGTACTACCGGTCTCGTCCCTTCATGTTGACCCTCGGTCTGGACTTGGACGACGGCCTGGCGGGTCCGCTGGGGCGCTCGGGCAGCTACTCCGACGGTCGCGACATCGGCGTGGTTTGCAACCTCCCACAGACGTCCGGACCCAAGATGCTACCGATGGCCGGCGGGGTCGGCACCCAATTCACACCCGCTGCCGGTTGGGCTCAAGCGGTCCGACACCGAGCGCAAGAGCTCGGCGAATCCGCGTTCCGAGGAGCCATGGCGGTCGCGCTGGGCGGAGACGGCTCGGTGGCGACGAACGGCTTTTGGTCAGCCCTCACCATGGCCACGACGCTTCGACTCCCGCTCCTGTTCTACATCGAGGACAATGGATTCGGAATCTCGGTGTCATCCACCGTCCAAACGCCAGGCGGAAACATCGCAACGAATCTTGCTTCGTTTCAAAATCTTCTTGTTTTGGATGGAGATGGGACCGAACCGGCTTCGGCTGCACACCTCATCTTCAAAGCCGTGAGCACCATTCGAGAGGGCCATGGACCGGTTCTACTGCGATTCCGCGTCCCTCGGCTGAGCGGTCATTCGGCTCAGGACACCCAAACGTACAAGAAGCCAGAGACGGTCGAAGCCGAACGTTCCCAAGACCCGTTGCCAAAGCTTAAGAACGCCATGGTCCCGGCTCGGATGACTTCCGATGAATGGTCATCGCTCGAGGACGAAGTCGAAGCGAAGGTTCGTTCCTCCCTCGAATCCGCGTTGGCTCGTCCCGAGCCCGACCAGGGTCGAATCTACACGCACGTGTTCACCGAGCACGACGACGAAGGTCGGCCTGTCCTGCAGCAGGTCGGCGGTCTTTGGCCCTCTGGCCACTCCTATCCGGACCGTTCGGAGGTGCCAGAGCCCCAAGGCGCTCGAATCAACATGCTGACTGCCATCCGACGAACCCTGGAGAAGGAGCTCGAAACCAATTCCAAGATGCTCCTCTTCGGAGAAGACATCGGAGCCAAAGGGGGCGTTCACGGCGCCACCTTCGGGCTCCAGGCCCGCTTCGGTGAAGCACGAGTCTTCGACAGCAGCCTCTCGGAGGAAGGTATCATCGGACGAGCGGTGGGTATGGCCTACGCCGGGTTGCTTCCGGTGGCCGAGATCCAGTTCCGAAAGTACGCGGACCCTGCACAGGAGCAGCTGAACGACTGTGGCACCGTGCGTTGGAGAACTGCCAATCGCTTCGCCGCGCCCATCGTCGTGCGGATGCCCGGAGGCTTCTCCAAGGTTGGAGACCCCTGGCACAGCCAATCGGACGAAACCTCCTTCGCACACGCGGTCGGGTGGCAGGTTGCGGTGCCCAGCAACGCCGAAGACGCGGTCGGCCTCCTTCGCTCCGCCATGCGAGGCAACGAGCCCACTCTCTTCTTCGAACATCGCAATCTTCTGGACGGCAAGTCGGCTCGTCGTCCGTATCCCGGGGACCGCTTCGTCGTGCCCTTTGGGAAGGCCAGGACTCTACGCCGAGGCTCTCAAATCACGGTCGTCACGTGGGGCGCCATGGTGGAAAGAGTGGAAGAAGCAGTGGACGCATCTCGGGTCGACGCCGAGATCTTGGATCTTCGAACCCTCATGCCCTGGGATGCTGAAGCTGTACTCTCTTCGGTAGAACTCACCGGACGATGCCTCGTTGTCCACGAGGACGTCTTGACGGCAGGATTCGGAGCTGAAGTATCGGCCCGGGTCGCGTCGGAGTGTTTTTTGTCCCTGAAGGCACCGGTGGATCGATTGGCGGTTCGCGACATTCCATTGCCCTACAATCCGAAGCTTTTGCAGGCTGCATTGCCCTCGGTCGATGACATCTGCAATAAGCTTTCGGAGCTCATGGAGTTTTGAGTGGTGGCGAAGCATGTCGATATCGTGATTCCTGAGGAGCAGCGGGAAGGCACCGAGCTGGAGCTCGGTCCATGGCTCAAAGCCGTGGGCGACTGGGTGGAAAAGGACGAACCGGTGGTCGAGTTGGTCACCGACAAGGCGGTCGTGGAGATTCCGTCTCCGGCCTCCGGAACCCTGGACGCGATCCTGGTGGAGACCGAGAGCGCCCTGTCTTTCGACATGGTTCTCGGTCGAATTCGCGTGGATGAAGTGACATCTCAGGCTGAGACGCGTGTCCAGCGGTCCGAGCACCAAGCGACGTCCGACGCTGAAGCACCTTCCCCATCCTCTCGGCCCGCTGCCGTCGATCCTGGTCGTCCCGCACCTCATCCCGCGGTCGTCCGCTTCGCCGAGCTTCACGGCATCGATCTCACGGGCCTGGAAGGCACCGGACATCTTGGCCGGATCACCAGCGGGGACGTCCAGGACGCGGTCGGCGCCGAGTCGCGGGTCGCAGCTTCTCCCCCTGTTCGTTCCGCGAGACCCAGCCCTCCCGCTGGAGAAAGCCGCATCGTGCGCCATGACCCGATGCGTCGGCGCATTGCCCAAACCATGGCGGAGAGCCTGCGGCGCGCGCCCCATGTCACCGCGGCGTTCGAGTGCGACTTATCCTCAGTCCTCGCACATCGCGCCCGTCACAAGGAGGGGATGGAGCGAGAGGGCATTCACCTCACCCTCAGCGCCTACTTTTTGCGGGCGACGGTGGAGGCAGTTCGTGAGGTGCCGGAGGTGAACAGTCGTTGGCTGGATGAAGGCTTGCAGATCTTCGAGTCCATTCACGTAGGTGTGGGCACCGCGCTCGAGGACCGAGGCTTGGTGGTTCCCGTCGTGTACGACGTTCAGGACCTCGACCTCGCCGGATGCGCTGCGCACCTCACCCGATTGATCGACAAAGCCAGAAGCGGGCGGCTTCGACCCGAAGACATGCGAGGCTCCACGATCACCGTGTCGAACCATGGAGTTCTGGGCAGTCTCTGGGCCTCCCCCGTCATCATTCAACCCCCGGAATCGGCCATTCTCGGGATTGGGAAGCTGGAAAAGCGTCCTAGGGTGATGAGCGATGGTGATGACGATCGCCTGGAGATACGCCCGATGACGACGGTGACCCTCACCATCGATCATCGAGGATTGGACGCCTTCCACACCAACCGGTTTCTCACCCGATTTTGCAGGACACTCGAGGCGTGGCCCGAATAGCCTCGGTCCATGTCACGCACCGTCTACCTCGTCGACGCCGTCCGCACCCCGATCGGTCGCCACCGGGGAAGTCTCGCAGCCGTTCGGCCCGACGACCTCCTGGCTGGAGTGATGGAGGCCTCACTCGTGCGCACCGGGCTGGCGTCGGACGGGCCCGACGAAGTGATCATGGGCTGTGCGAACCAGGCGGGAGAAGACAATCGAAATGTCGCCCGCATGGCCACGCTCTTGGCTGGGCTCTCCGAAACCGTCCCGGCCATCACGGTGAATCGGCTGTGTGCGTCGGGTCTTTCCGCCGTCAACCTGGCCGCTCGTCAGATAGCGGTGGGAGAGGCAGAGATCGTGTTGGCCGGCGGCGTCGAGAGCATGAGCCGCGCACCGTTGGTCATGGCAAAGGGCTCCGAACCCTGGTCCCGAGGGAATCGAACCGCCTACGACACGGCGCTGGGCTGGCGTTTTCCGAATCCGCGCCTCGAGGCGCTGTTTCCTTTGGAATCGATGGGTGAAACCGCCGAGAACGTCGCAGATCGGTACCGCGTGAGCCGGGAAGAGCAGGATGCCTTTGCCGCCGAGAGTCATCGCAGGGCCCTATCGGCGGAGGAGCGCGGACACTTTGCCGGTGAGCGGGTCCCGGTCATCATCCCGCAGCGGAAGGGTGACCCCATTGCTGTCGTCCGAGACGAAGGTCCTCGTGGCGACTCGACTCCGGGAAAGCTGGCGGGCCTCCAACCCGTCTTCCGCAAGGACGGTTCGGTGACGGCGGGCAACAGCTCCAGTCTGAACGACGGCGCCGCGTGCCTGGTCCTGGCCTCGGAGAGGGGCCTCAAGAAGCTGAGCAAGGCGCCCATGGCCCGTTGGATAGGCTCCGCGTCGGCTGGCGTCGATCCGCGGACCATGGGGATCGGTCCAGTTCCCGCAGTCCGCAAACTCTTGTCCCGAACCGGCTGCCGGATGGAGGAGATCGACGTGTTCGAGCTCAATGAAGCGTTTGCGGCCCAGTCTCTGGCCGTTTTGAAGGATCTCCGCCTCCACGACCGCATGCACGACATCAACCCCAATGGAGGCGCCATCGCACTCGGCCATCCGCTCGGCATGAGCGGGGCTCGGATCCTCTCGACCTTGCTTTTCGAGATGGTGCGGCGCCGGGCCAAGCGAGGCGTGGCCACCCTTTGCGTCGGCGTCGGTCAGGGTGTCGCCACGATGGTCGAAACGGTCTGACCTGCGCTATGCTGCGCGCAATGGCGGTATCGATCCGGCTCACGAATTGGCTTCTGAGGGTTGCCGGGGGTCTTTGTCTTATCGTGGGTGCTCTGTTGTTTTGGCTCCCGATCCCCCTGGGTGCGCCGCTGATAGCCGTGGGACTGGCGCTGTTGGTGAGCAGTAGCCATTCGGTCCGTCGGTGGTTGAGAGGTTTGCGGAAGGCGCGTCCCGACGTGGACCGATGGCTGGAGGTCGTGGAAGATCGGCTCCCGCCCAAGATGGCAAGGACACTCAAAAGAACTCGAGCCCGCCACCTCACTCGAGAGACTTGAAGGCGAACGGCGAGATTCCAAGCCACGAGATGGATCAGCGGAAGCGGCGGGCCACCGGAGCATCCTCTGACCAGCGATAAAATCCTTCACCACTCTTTCGACCGCATTTCCCGGCACGAACCAGCTGGCGAAGAAGGGGGGGTGGCTGAAACTGAGGGCCGATTTCCCGGGCCAAGTGCTCCGCGACAGCCAGCCGTACATCCAGGCCCACGAGGTCCGTCAGCTTGAGCGGACCCATGGGGTGTCGGTATCCGAGCTCCATCGCAGCATCGATGTCCTCCACCGAACCCACGCCCATCTCCAGCATGCGAATGGCTTCCATCCCCAAGATGATGCCCAGCCGAGAGGTCGCGAATCCTGGCACGTCGCGGATGACAATGGGCGTCTTTCCGAGCTGCCGAGCCCACGTCACGCCTCGTTCCAAAGTCCTGGAACTGGACTGCTCGGCCTGGATGACTTCGAGCAGCATCATCACTGGGGGCGGATTGAAGAAGTGGAGTCCCAGAACGCGTTCCGGGTTCGGAACCGCGGCGGCAATCTCCGTGACCGAAAGAGACGACGTGTTCGAACCGATCACCGCCTCCGGAAAACGCTTCCCCACCGCCGAGAGGAGCATCTTCTTGAGGTCCATGTTCTCCGGGACCGCCTCTATCACGAGGTTCGCATCTGCCGGCTCTTCGACCCCGAAGGTGATCCGACTTAACGCGCCGTCCGCATGCTCGGCGGGGAGCTTGTTCCTCTCCACCGCCTTCCGCAGCGACTTTCCGATCAGGGCGCGGGCTCGTTCGAGCTGCTCACCCGCCTGATCGGTCAAAGTCACTTCCGCTCCCGCTCTTGCCGACACCTCAGCGATGCCGGCACCCATCGTCCCAGCGCCCAAGACCCAGATGCGTCTGAATTCGAGCAGAGCCGTCACTTGCTCTTCTTCCTCTCCAGGAACGCTTGCATCCGGAGATGCTTGTCCTCCGACTCGAAGCACAGCGCTTGAGCAAGGATGTCGATCTGCTCGAAACCCGGGTTGGCTCGACCCGAAGCATTCAATGCCAGCTTGCTGAGCCGGACCGCCATCGGGCCGTGGCGGGCGACCGATCGCGCCATGGACAACGCCTCTTCGAACACGGATTCCTCGTCGACCACCCGGTTCACCAGTCCGATGCGCTCGGCCTCCTCCGCGTCCACGATTCTTCCCGTCAAAATGAGCTCTTTGGCCCGTCCGAGCCCGACCAGTCGAGGCAGCCGCTGAATGGCGCCGGCACCCGGCAAGATTCCGAGACTCACTTCCGGCTGACCGAGCTTGGTTGTGCGGCCCGCGATGCGAAGGTCACACGCCATCGCGAGTTCGCAGCCGCCTCCCAACGCGTACCCTTGTACCGCCGCGACCGAGGGCAGGGGATGCTCCTCAATGCGTCGAAAGAGCCCTACGTTGATCCGGGCCAGCGCGTCCGCGACATTTCGCTGCTTGAGCTCTGCGATATCGGCTCCAGCTGCAAAAGCCTTCGGACTCGAGCTTCGAATGACCAATGCGCGAAGCGAAGGTCGACCGTCACAAGAATCGAGCACCATGTGAAGCTCGCTGACCATTGCGGCGTCGATGGCATTCCTGACCTCGGGTCGGTCCAGTGTGACGACGCCGACCGTGTCGTCATCCATGAGCTCGAACCGTAACGTCTCGTAGCTCACGGTTGTGCCGAGGCTCCGTCTTTCATCGAAACCAAAGTGAGTACGTCGTACTGCGCGACCACGGCCCCATCTGTGCGGATCACCGATGTATCCCAAGTGACTTCGCCGTACCCGGCATCGATTCGCAGTGACTTCGACTTACACGTGAACTCCACATGGAGTTCCTCTCCAGGATAGACCGGACTGGTGAAGCGGCAGCGATCGAGGCCGTAGTTCGCGAGAACTGGACCGGGGTCGGGATGGACGAACAACCCGGCCGCCATCGATACCACGAAGTATCCGTGGGCCACCCGCCCCTCGAACAGCGGATTCGCCGCGGCTGCATCTTGGTCCATGTGCGCGTAGAAGTGGTCCCCAGAGAGATCAGCGAACCGCTCGATGTCTTCCAAAGTGATGGTTCGAGATCGGGTCCGAACGGAGTCCCCGACCTGAAGCTCTTCGAAGTGCTTCTGAAACGGATGGGTTCCGGTCTGGGTTGGTGCTCCTTGGATCCATGTCCCGGTCAAAGCGGTGAGCATCTCGGGTGAGCCTTGGACTGCTGTCCTTTGAAGATAATGCTTCGCCCCCCGAACTCCTCCCAGCTCTTCGCCCCCTCCAGCGCGCCCCGGGCCTCCATGAACCAGATGTGGAAGCGGTGACCCATGACCAGTATGGGTCTTCCCACAGGTTTCATTCACGAGCATGACACGCCCGTTATGGGCAGCGATCCCTAGACCCAGCGTGCGAGCATCTTCCGAAGACCGCGCGAATACAGATGAAACCAAGGAGCCCCCACCCAATCGGACGATCTCGACGGCATCATCGAGATGCTCGTAGGGGACGACGGTGCTGACGGGGCCAAAGGCTTCCACGGTATGCACCGCCGCGCCTTCCTGCTTGGCCTTCCCACCCTCCACCAAGAAGAGCGTTGGAGCCACGAACGCACCGACTTCCGGCTGCGCGTCCACGAGGCGGGGCATCTCGCTCCCAAGGACCATATTGGCGTCGGTGCTCAGGGTATCGATGGCTTTCCTGACCTCTTCGCTCTGGCCGCGACTGGCCAACGGCCCCATTCGAACGCCTTCGGTCCTGGGATTTCCAACGGCGACCCTCTGAAGTCGCTCTTGCAAAGCCTTCACGACGTCCTCGGTCATCTTCTCCGGAACGACAATTCGGCGAATGGCCGTGCACTTCTGACCAGCCTTGGCGCACATCTCTTTGGCGACTTCTTTGATGAAGAGGTCGAATTCAGTCGTGCCCGGCTCTGCGGAAGGTGCCAAGACAGCGGAATTCAGGGAATCGGCTTCGGCCGTGAAGTGCACCGAACGCTCGGTGACGGCTGGATGGCGGCGCAACTTGGCCGCCGTCGCCGCCGATCCGGTGAACCCCACTACATCCTGCCCTGAGAGGTGGTCGAAAAGGTCGCCGACACTCCCGATGATCAGTTGCAAGGCTCCCTTCGGGAGGATCCCCGAAGCAATGATCTGGTGCACACACGCCTCGGCGAGGTAGGCGGTCGGGGATGCAGGCTTTGTAATGACCGGCACGCCAGCCAAGATGGCTGGCGCGAGCTTTTCGAGCATGCCCCAGACAGGGAAGTTGAAGGCGTTGATGTGTACGGCGACGCCTTCCCGGGGTACGGCCACGTGCAGGCCAGCAAAGGATTTATCCTTGGCGAAGAACTCGGCCGGCTCTTCCACGAGAAATCGGGCGTTGGGAAGCTCGCGGCGTCCCTTGGAACCGTACGTGAAAAGAACACCGATACCGCCATCGATGTCGATCCAGGAATCCGCCTTCGTGCACCCGGTGCGGGTCGACAGTGCATAGAGCTCGTCTTTTCGTTCGCTCAAAAAGAGAGCCAACTGCTTGAGGAGCAGCGCTCGCTCATGAAAGCTCATTCTCCGAAGGTTGCGTCCCCCAACCGTCTTCCCGTGCGCGATGATGGCAGCGGTGTCGAATGCGCTGGCCGGAAGAACCGCGACGTCTTCATCGGTAGTGGCATCCTTCAAGAGCCGCTGGGAGCCGGAACCGGTCACCCATTCATCGCACAGATAGCTCTGAAGCGTCCTCATCGCTGATGTTCACCATTCAATGCGCGTCGAAGTCCAGAACGACGCGCTCAGTCTTCGGGCGGGACTGGCATGCAAGAACGTACCCGGCCTTCAGTTCCCATGGCTCTAGGGAATAGTTTGTCACCATCTCCACTTCACCTTCGAGAACGCGACAGCGACACGTGCAGCACATGCCGCCAGCGCACGAGTATGGGAGATCCACGCCCTGCCGCGCTGCGGCAGACACCATGTTCTCCTGCCGCGAAGCAATGAACTGGTGCTGAACCCCGTCCACGGTGGCACGGACAGTCGAACCCGAAACGCGGCTGGGGTGGGGGACCAACGTGCTTCGCGCTCGACGTTCCTCGGTCGACGAGGCGGACGTGAACCTCTCCGAGCGGATCGTCGCCTCCGGCACTCCCAGATCGGTGAGCGCTCCCGTCACGGATTCGATCATGTCGCCCGGACCGCATACGTAGGCGACATCCAAGGTCTCGGGTTGAAGGATCCCCGCCTCGTGCAGCGTCAGCAACTTGGCTCGGTCGAGACGGCCGTGCAGGACCTCCAATTCGGTCGGTTCCCGAGATAGAAAATGAAAGACCCTGAACCTTCCCAGATGACGGTCTTTCAGGTCCGAGAGCTCATCCAAGAACATGATCTCTTTCTGGGACCGATTGCCGTACAACAACGTGAACTGGTCCGATTCGCCCGACTCCAGGACCGACCGCGCGATGGACAGGATGGGCGTAATGCCGCTACCCGCCGCGATTCCCAAATGATTGAGCCCCCTGCACGTGTCCCGGAGCCAACGGAAGTTGCCTTGCGGCGGCATCACTTCGACACTAGAATCAGGCCGAAGCGAAACGTTCGCAAAGGTAGAGAACACGCCACCCTCTACCTTCTTGACGCCCACGCGAAGGGCGGGTTCGTCCACTCCGGAGCAAATCGAGTACGGTCGCCGTACATCGTGACCGTCGATGGTCGCTTTTAGCGTGAGATATTGACCAGGCACGAAGCGAAACTTCTCTTCGAGTCCCGGCGGAACGTGCAGCTGAACCGCGACCGAATCGTCGGTGAGGCGCTCGACGGCAGAGACGCGGAGAACTTCGAATTTCGACATGGTTTTCAGTGGCACTTGAAGTGATCGAAAGGCTCACGGCAGTGTGTGCATCGATAGAGAGCCTTACATGGGGTGGCTCCGTGTTCGGCGAGCCTTTCGGTTTCAAAGCTGCCGCACCAGGGGCAACTGACCTTTCGGTCGACGAACAACGCAGTGCCGTCACCAACGACCGGCAACGCCGGCGGGGCGATGCCATGATTACGGAGCTTTTCTCGACCTGCTTCGGTGATCCAGTCGGTGGTCCAGGCGGGAGAGCGTCGCAGGACGACCCGCACGTTTGACCAGCCCGCTTCGCGAAGGTCTCGTTCCACTGAGGTCTGAATCATCTCGGTTGCGGGACATCCTGAATATGTGGGCGTCAAGGCCACGACGAATCCGTCTTCGGAGCGCGCGACCTCGCGGACCATTCCCAGGTCTCCGATGTTGACCATCGGGAGCTCCGGGTCCGGAACCGACTCGGCGATGGCTTTCATCCGTTGAAGTTCCGTATCGCTCACGTCGGTCACCATTTCATGTCCGGATAGGCACGCTGCATGAACTGCATCTCTGCCAACAGATGACCCAAATGCTCAGTATGGACCCCCGACCTCCCGCCAGTGTGAAACCAGCTGCGGTCTTCCGGCACCGTCAAGGAGGCCTGCCGCAGAGTCGAGCCAACCATGTCGTCCCAAGGCCCACGGAGGCTCGATGGGTCAGGCCCGATGCCCTGCTCGACCATTTGGGCGGTGATGCCATCGGACTCGAACAATTCGCCGGTATAGGGCCAGAGGTCGTCGACCGCCGCCTGCATCCGCTGATGACTCTCGTCGGTCCCGTCACCGAGGCGGAGCGCCCATTCCCGGGCGTATCTAACGTGGTAGGCCGTCTCCTTCCTGCTCTGGTCGGCAATGGCCGCGAGCGACGCCTCCTTCGAAGACGTGAGCGAGGTCCATAATGGGAGCATGAAACAGGAGAAATATAGCTGGCGGGCGATGGCGACCGCGAAGTCATCGTTCGGAAGCTCGACCAGTTGCACGTGAACGTACTCGGGTTCGAGGCGAAGAAAAGCGAGCCGATCTTCGTCGGTGTCGCCGATCAGCTGGGACGCCAAAGACAGCAGACCACGAGTCTGGCCCAGGCAATCCAGGGCGAGATTCGCCATCGATAGCTCTTCTTCGAGGGTCGGAGCTTTCCCCGTCCACTCCGAAAGCCGTTGCCCCAGAATGAGGTGGTCGTCGGCAATCCGCAGGACGTATTGCGCCAGCGGAGTCACATGTGCCCCACTTCATCCGGGATCTCGTAGAACGTGGGATGTCGATAGACCTTGGACTCGGATGACTCGAACAGCTCGTCTTTGTCGTGGGGTTCGGACGCGACGATGTCCGCCGCACGAACCACCCAGATGCTCACGCCCTCGTTACGCCGGGTATAGACATCGCGGGCCGCCATCAGCGCCATCCGGGCGTCGGATGCGTGGACCGAGCCACAGTGTTTGTGACTCATTCCGTTTCGGGCTCGAATGAAGACCTCCCAGAGAGGCGTGTCGGGCGTCGCCATCAGGCGGCCCCTTCGGCGACGTGGGTGGCGCGAGCACGCTTGGCCGCATAGGCAGCCGCGGCTTCACGAACCCACGCCCCTTCCCGATGCGCCCGGCGTCTTTGCTTGATGCGGAGCCGGTTGGCGGGGCCGCGCCCTTTCACCACGTTCCAGAATTCGGACCAGTCGATGTCGCCGAAGTCGTAGCCCCTTTTTTCCTCGTTCCACCGAAGGTCGGAATCCGGAATCCGGAGTCCGATGTGGTCGGCCTGGGGAACGGTTGCATTCACGAACTTCTGTCTCAATTCGTCATTGGTGAATCGCTTAATCTTCCAACGAATGGAACGATCGGAGTGAGTGCTGTCTCGGTCTGACGGTCCGAACATCATGAGCGACGGCCACCAGTAGCGGTTCAGCGCGTCTTGCGCCATTTGTCGTTGGACATCAGTGCCGCGAGCCAGCGTACACATGATCTCGTAGCCCTGCCGCTGATGGAAGCTTTCCTCTTTGCAGATCCGTATCATCGCCCGGCTGTATGGCCCATATGAGCATCGGCAGAGCGGGATTTGATTCATGATGGCCGCCCCGTCCACCAGCCAACCAATGGCCCCCATGTCCGCCCAGGTGAGCGCCGGGTAGTTGAAGATGGAAGAATACTTGGCCGTCCCGTCCAACAATTGATCCACCAGTTCCTCCCGGCTCACACCCAAGGTCTCGGCAGCCGCGTAGAGGTACAGTCCGTGTCCACCCTCGTCCTGGACCTTCGCCAGGGCCGCCACCTTTCGCCGCAGAGTCGGCGCCCGAGTCAGCCAGTTTCCTTCCGGCAGCATCCCGACGATCTCGGAATGGGCGTGCTGTGCGATCTGTCGGATCAAAGTCTTTCGATAGGCCTCGGGCATCGGGTCCCGCGGTTCGATCTTCTCTTCGGCATCGATTCGGGCCTGGAACGCGGCAAGAAAGGCGTCGTCCTCCTCCGGCGCGTGCTGAGCACCCATCAGCCCTTGAGCGTACATGGCTGGAGGGTATGCGTTACGAAGTCGACAAGGCAAGAATTCAGGTCGTAATGCGTTGTGTCGCCCAAAGGCGGTCAGAGACCCCCGAATCGCTCATAGAATCGAGACTCTGGGTCTGGGATCGGACGCGGCGACCGCTCTGGCGCGGATAACCATGCCTCGCTCCGGCTCAGCAGGCACCGATACAGGGTCGCGACCAGCGCTCTCGCCCGGTCCCCGGCCCAGGCTTTAGGCCGCACTTCGGACGGGAGCCACGGATCCTTCAGCACGACTCTTCGGAACTCGTGGATGAGGAGGGTTCGCGCTGCCATGGCGGACACCGGCTCGAGCTCCGGACCTTGCTGAAGAGCCCGAAGCAGGGGATCGAAGCGCTCCGAAACATCATCATAGGCTTCAGAGACCCTGGAGAGCCCGTATGCGTCGTGCACCAGAGCGGTCCACTGGTCCAAGTCCAAGGGACGCCCAGAAAAAGCCACCGCCCCCGTTTCGAGGGACGACCCCTCCGACCCGGTGGTTTCTGGCCGAAGGAAGACACGTTGACCGATCTTTCCACAGCCAGCCGCCTTGAGCGCTTCGGTGCGGTCCGCTTCGCTGTCCGGCCAGACCAGCCATCGCCAGGAGCCGGTGTATTCGGGTTCCGGCTCCCCTCCGACGCCATATATCCGTCTCGCGGCGCTCTCGAAAACCTCGTGGCCCCGCTGATCGAGACGATACAGGCTGTATCGGCCTTCTCGCCAGCGCTCGAGCCAGCCGTCAGCGGTCAAGCGCGACATCGCAGCCCCCAGAGTCCCTTCCTCGATCCGCAGCCGAGCCATCAGCGACTTGAGCGCACCGAGCCACGCTACGCCCCCTCGCGGCGTCACTGCATCACCGAAGTACGTGATCACCAAGGACCAGACCCGCAAACGACGCTGGTGGAGCTCGTCCACCAACGCATCCACCAATGCTTCGCTCATTCCTTGCCGGTGAATTTCGCCGGACGCCTCTCCAGGAACGCCCGAACACCCTCTGCATAGTCGGATGTTCGACCAGCTCGGTCCTGCAACACCTGCTCCAGCTCCAGTTGCTCGTCGAGAGTATGGGTGGTCGCGGCGGATACGGCGCGTTTGATGAGGGCGTATGCGATGGTGGGACCCGAAGCCAGCTCTTCGACAAGTCGTATTGCGTTAGGCATCAAGACTTCATCGTCCACCACCTTCCATATCAGTCCCCAGGATTCCGCTGTCTCGGCGGACAAAGGCTCGGCCGTGAGCGCGAGGCCCATCGCTCGAGCGGGTCCCAACGACCGGGTCAGGAACCAGGAGCCGCCCGCATCCGGGATCAGGCCTATCTTTGCGAAAGACTGGATGAACTTGGCGGACCGCGCCGCCAAAACCACGTCGCATGCGAACGCGATGTTGGCCCCGGCCCCGGCTGCGACGCCGTTGACCGCACAGACCACCGGCATCTCCAGCGCCCGAAGGCGACGCACCAAGGGGAGGTAGTACTCCTCGAGGACGTCGCCTAGCGGTCGGCCGCCGTCCGCGCGGTCCGATTGGAGGTCCGCGAGGTCCTGACCGACACAGAACCCGCGACCCGACCCGGTCAGGAGCACCGCCCGGCACTCGGGGTCGTCTTTCGCTCCATCCAGAGCTCGATGCAGACCCCGATGGGTTTGGTCGTCCAGGGCGTTCAACTTGTCCGGACGTTGAAGCGTAATGACATGATGCCGGTTGGCCCGTTGAACCCGAACTGTTTCCTCATCACTCATGCCTTACGCTCTCCGACCATACCGATCAGCGTCAACGTGCCGGACACAGCGCCGCGGCGCAGCGTGGACAAGGCCTTCGGTTTGCTGTCTTTCTCCCTGACATGGCGCCCCCGATTCCCGAGGACCTTCGTGTGGAACCGGTGGAGGCCTGCTCCATCGATGAACTACGCGCCCTCCAGCTGGACCGGCTTCGATGGACGGTTCGACACGCCTACGACCACGTGCAGCACTATCGAGACGCCTTCGACGCCGCAGGTGTTCATCCGACCGAAGTCCGTTCGCTCGACGACGTCGCCCGCTTGCCTTTCACCACCAAGGAGGACCTGAGGGCACACTATCCATTCGGCCTCTTCGCGGTGCCTAGAGAGCGGGTCGCCCGGATACACGCGTCCAGCGGGACCACGGGCAAACCGACCGTGGTCGGCTATACGCAGCAGGATCTGGATACGTGGTCATCGTTGGTGGCGCGTTCCCTCCGAGCAGCGGGGACACGACCCGGCGACCTCGTCCACGTCGCCTATGGCTACGGTCTCTTCACCGGAGGCTTGGGCGCCCACTACGGTGCCGAGAAACTGGGCTGCACCGTGATCCCGGTGGGCGGAGGGAACACGGAGCGCCAGGTCACCCTGATCTCGGATTTTGGCCCCACGTCCATTCTGGTTACACCCAGCTACATGCTGGCGCTGGCCGATACATTCGAGCGCGCCGGCATCAGTCCTCGCTCGAGCAGCCTGCAGATCGGAATCTTCGGGGCCGAGCCATGGACGGAAAAAATGCGGCGGGAGATCGAAGACCGTTTCGATATTCACGCCGTCGACATCTACGGGCTCAGTGAAGTCATCGGACCGGGCGTCAGCAACGAGTTCGTCCAAACGAAGGACGGGTTGCATATATGGGAAGACCACTTCTACCCGGAAATCATTGACCCGGTGACCGGGACTCCTCTCCCCGACGGCCAACGCGGCGAGCTGGTGTTCACCAGCCTCACCAAGGAAGCGCTCCCGGTGATCCGCTATCGGACCCGAGACCTCAGCCGCCTGTTGCCCGGAACCATGCGGAACTTCCGGCGGATGGAGCGGGTCACGGGGCGCTCCGACGACATGCTGATCATCCGGGGCGTCAACGTATTCCCTTCCCAGATCGAAGAACAGATCCTCATGTTGCCAGAGCTGTCGCCCCACTATCTCATCGAGGTTCGAAAGAAGGGACCGCTGGACGTCCTCACGGTCCGATGTGAGCGGCGCACGTCCGTCGACACGACCCGCGTAGAGCGGGTCAGCCAGCTTCTGGCTCATCGCATCAGGTCGGTGGTCGGACTGCAGGTGTACGTCCAAGTGGAGCAACCGGGCACCGTGGAACGAAGTGCAGGCAAAGCCCGACGCGTCTTGGACCTTCGGAGCCCCTAGCCCGCCGCGACGCGCGCCTCCGAATCGATTGAAGTACAGAATCGCATCTGCGATACAATACGGAGGCCGGCCTGGCCGGCCAGCGGCACCCACGATGACGACGGTTCGCCCGACCGAGGAATTCAAGGTGGAGACCACGCTCCACGATGGGCAGTGCACGAGCCCGTGCCCTCCGCCGACCCCTCCCGAGCCCGTCGACCTGGAGCGCTTCAACGACGAGCTGGCGAGGTTGGCCAAGGCCATCGCCCATCCGGCTCGGGTCGCCATCCTCCGGATCCTCCTGGCTCGAGAGCGCTGTGTTTGCGGCGAGATCGTGGCCGAACTGCCGTTGGCACAGTCGACCGTCTCCCAGCACCTCAAGCTGATGAAGGAGGCGGGCCTGGTGCGGGGTACCGTGGAAGGTCCCCGGGTTTGCTACTGCGTCGAGCCGGCCGCCGTCCAGCGGCTGCGAGACCTGATTTCAAAGCTCTGAGGCGGCCCGGTCGGGATCCGCAGAGTCCGGGATGCGCCGCAGATGCTCGAGTTCCACCACGCTGATCAGCGGCAGCGTTCCTTCGCGCCAGCGCTTCAACACTTGGTCGAACGGCGGCGTCGAATCCTGGACTCCAAAGTTTTTCCACTGAATGAAGCGAACCCGTCCGACGGTGACGTAGTCTGTCGCTTCACGAAACCGAACTCCGCCACCGTCCCGAGAGAATCGGTAAGCCATGAACGTGATGAGACTGGATTCGGCATCCAACCAATAGCGAAACGTGTCCTCGTGGTCGTCTCCACCGCCTTGTCGACGGAAGGAGACGTCGAGAACGTGGAACGCTCGGCCTCGGATGCGTTGGTCAGCGCGCTTTTCGACGTGCACGGCCGGGTCGAGGAGCGGATAGGGCAAACTCGCGAAGTACACGATGGAATTGAGACTGCGGCCGGCCGCGTCCGGAGCTGGTCTTTGAACGCCGTCCTTCCACCGGACCAGGCCGTCGTTGTCCAGGCGGGTGACGGTCTCCCCGTCCGCCTCTGTCTCGATCCGTTCGTAGCAAAAGACGCCATCTCGGCGGTGCATGCGAATTCGGTCGCCGCGGAATTCGAACGCGTAGGTCGAATTCGCGAGCCGACGTGCGCCGTGGGCCTGGATAGTCTTTTCCAGCAACACGAGCGCCGACGGGTCTCCGACGACCCCGAGGAGCAGGGCAGAAACCATCATGGGGTGTCCGAATCAGGGATCAAACGCCCTTGGGCAAGCGAGGCTGGACCTTGCCCGGCTCTTCGAGCCACCCTGCGGCCATGCGACGGGCCGGGTGGCTCCAGCTCTTGAAGCAGACCATCGCCGTCTTGGAGTCTTGGGAAGGACGGTGGCCGCCGGCGGAGGCCGACGAACCGGACACCCGAGCGGAAGACGCCCTCCGCGCCCTCATGGCGCGCCTGACCGATAACTTTCCCTTCGGACATCCCTCATATGCCGGACAGATGCTCAAGCCTCCCCATCCGGTCGCCTGGGTGGCGTACGCCGCCACGATGCTCATCAACCCCAACAATCACGCCCTCGACGGGGGCCCGGCTACCGCTCGGATGGAGCTCGAGGTGATCCGCGGTTTGGGGACCGCTCTCGGATTCTGGGAAACGGCTGGGCTCGGCCATCTCACGTCGAGCGGCACGATGGCGAACCTGGAGGCTCTGTGGGTGGCTCGCCAAATCCACCCCGGACGCAAGATAGCTTTCGGAAGTAACGCCCACTACTCCCACGGACGATGCTGCGACCTTCTTGGGGTACAGAGCGTCGAGGTCGCCGCGGACGGATTCGGTCGCATGGATCTCCTCCGGCTCCAGGAGGCCCTGGATCAGCACGACGTCGGTACACTCGTCGTCACGTTGGGGACCACATCCTTGGGCGCTCTGGATCCGCTTTCGGACATCATCGCCATGACCCAGAGGCGAGGCGTCCGCGTCCACGTCGATGCGGCTTACGGGGGATTCTTCGCCTTGCTGGCCGGCTTGAAACCACCGCTCGTGGCGTCAGAGCCGTTCGAAGCCCTGCTTCGAGCCGACAGCATGGTCGTCGACCCTCACAAACACGGACTTCAGCCCTACGGGTGCGGCGCGGTCTTGTTTCGCGATGCCTCGGTCGGTCGGCTTTACGGGCACGAGTCGCCCTACACGTACTTCACGTCGGACGACCTGCATCTCGGCCAGATCTCTCTGGAGTGCTCTCGTGCCGGCGCGGCTGCCGCCGCCCTTTGGGCGACGATGCGGGCCATCCCCTTCGAACCCGACCGGGGCCTCGGACCCATGCTGGCGGCTGGAAGGCAGGCCGCACTCGAGTGGCACGCTGCCATGGCTCAAAGTGAAGTCTTGAAGCCTTTGCTGCGGCCTGAGACCGACATCCTCTGCTTCGCACCGCTCCCAGGCGTGCAGACCACTTCCGAACTCTCGGCCCGCTCGGAGGCTCTTTTTGAAGCGGCGATGCGAAACCCGAAGAAGGCCGTCTACCTGGCCAAACTTCGACTTCGAAGGAGCCAAGCAGAGTCCCACTGGCCGGGTCTGAAATGGGACACCGACGACCTCGTGGTCCTCCGGTCCGTCTTGATGAAGCCGGAACACCACGCCTGGTGGCCCCGCTTCATGAACCTCCTCGAAGTCTTGGCGAAGGACCTGTGGGGGGCCACACCTCAATGAGCGAGGGCGTGCTCGAGATCGGACCAGAGGTCTTCGACATCTTCGCATCCGACGGAAACGCGTAAGAGTCCTTCACCGATGCCGGCTTCGTTCCGCGCTGATTCATCCATCGCGGCGTGGGTCATCGACGGGGGATGACAGATCAGACTCTCGACTCCGCCGAGACTCTCGGCCAGCGTGAACAAACGGGTGCGTTCGACCAGGTCGCGTGCGCCCGCTCGACCTCCATCCACCTCGAAGCTCACCATGAACCCGAAACCGCGTTGCTGGGCCCGAGCCACCGAGTGACCGGGATGGTGCGGGAGACCGGGATAATGAACCTTCAGCACCCCCGGATGTCGATCCAACCGTCGAGCCAGTTCTCCTGCGGCGCGCTCCATGTGGCTGAGGCGCAGGTGCAGGGTTCGGAGCCCGCGGAGCGTCAGATAGGAGTCGAAGGGACTTTGGCACAGACCGAAACAGTTGGCTTCCCACGCGAGTGCATCGCCATCCTCTTCGGTCTTCGCGATCACTGCACCCGCCACCACATCGCTGTGACCATTGATGGCTTTGGTGGTGGAGTGAACGACGACGTCGGCTCCGAGCTGGATCGGGCTTTGGGAAAGCGGCGTCAAGAAGGTGTTGTCGACCGCAACCTTCGCTCCGGCAGCGCGGCTCAATCCGGCCATGCGGCGAATGTCGGTCACCCTGAGCAGAGGATTGCTCGGTGTTTCCAACCAGACCAGCTGCGGACGGAAGTGGAAGATGCGCGCTTCCACCTCGGAGCTCGTGAAGTCTTCGAACTGCACCTCGAGCTGCCCTCGGTCCGCGAGCGTCGACAGCAGTCGATGCGTGCCTCCGTACCCGTCGAACGGCGCCATGACCCGGGCCTTCGGTCCGATCCATTGAAGCACCAGGGTCACCGCCGCCATGCCCGAAGGCGTTGCCACGGCGCGAGCCCCTCCTTCCATCTTCGCCAGCGCCACTTCGAGTTCGGTTCGGGTCGGATTCCCAGATCGTGTGTAGTCGTAGCGTCCGGGTGTTCCGAACTTTGGAAATCGAAAGCTCGTGGACAAGTGCAGCGGCGGCATCACCGCACCCCAGCTGTCGTCGGTGGCGACCGCCGCGCGCACCAGTTCCGTCCGAGAACACGGTCCGATCCCGTTTCGAGCGCTTGGTTCAAGTTCCTTCACGTGCAACTCCTCGGCCCGATCACCGCTCGATCCCCGTGAACGAGGGACTCATCCGAGGGTCCGGCGACGCCTTGCAGGAATGAGGAACACGAACCCTCGAAACCCTCGAGGTTCGGCTCGCCGCGCCAGCCGACCGGCCGAAACCATCCTCCCGTAGCTCCCGGCATCACCGCGGATGTTCGAGCCACCGACCTTCTCGGCCAGGGCTCGCGACGCCACCAGGACGCCCGCGACCGGGATGACTCGGTAGGATGACTCCAGCTCGCCCGTCGGGCCGGGTTCGAGCGAGGTCCTTTCCCGACCGACCACGACCACCCTCCTCGGGTCGCCGGCGGGCCGATCAGGACCCTACTCACTCCTCATCTCCCGCGAGTCGTAATCTCGCGCAGGAGTTGGCACCGGCGAAGATGGTGAGTCTTCGTGGTTGCCCCGGCGTCGTCGGGCCCGTCCCTCAGCCGGTCTCGATGAGCGGCCGGAGCGTCTTTTAAAGCAGACGGTATGTCAAGCCTGGGCTTCGCGATCCTTCTTCCGCCGCTTCGCCGCGACGAAGGCCAACCCTTGGGCATTGAGGTCGATGTCCATGGCCAGGCGGTCCCAAGCTCCCGGATCGTTGGCGATCCGACGCCCTGCAAGGCTCCTTTCGAAGTGTGCCTTGAGCTCGGGAAGAATCGCCTCATAAAGCCGCTCGTCGGAGAGACCGTTGTCTCGGTAAGCGGCTTCCATGATCTTTTCGTGGGCATCGAGGTGATGCGTCAGCTGAGCCGCCGCCGTCTCCAATTCTCGGAGGGCACCGAAATGGGTCAAGTACGCGGTGCCGGCGCCGGTATCGAGGATGCGCTGTACCGCCGCCCGGGCGAGGCCGGCATCGAAGTCGGTCGGACTGGTGGAGGGGAACGCGAAAGTACCTTCGTCCGCCAGGTCGGGATAGGCGAGCCCAAACGCGTCGCCCGTAAAGACCACCGCATCCGACGGGTCGTGAATCACGAAGTGATGATTGGCATGCCCCCGAGTATGGAGGAATCGAAGCCCTTTGCCTCGAAAGTCGAGCCGCTCTCCGTCCTCCATGATGATTACCCGCTCCTCGGCGATGGGTTCGATCAGCCCGTACAACTCTCGAAATCGTTCCTTTCCGTAAACCTGCTCGGCGCTCGCCACGAGCTTGCTTGGATCGATGACGTGTCGAGCGGCGCGAGGATGGGCCACCAGCTTGGCGTTCGGGCACGCCTTCATCAACGCGGAGCTGCCTCCGGCGTGATCCAAGTGGACGTGCGTAATGATGACATAATCGACCTGCTCCGGCGAGAGACCGCGTCGTGTGAGCGCTTCCAGCATGAGCGGGACCGCGTGGGCCGTGTTGTTGTCGATGAATGCACCGTGCCCTTCGTGCACCATCAGATACGCCGCCGCGTATCGATCCATGGTGTATCGACAATCGATGGTCTCGATCACGGCGTCAGGGTCGCCCGCGGAACTCGGGAGAGGCAACCGTGGAAACGAGGCCGGAGGTTCGCTAGCGTGAGCGGGTGGATGTGCACGGAACCCTGGCGTCCGTCTTCGGCCACCAAGGCTTCCGACCCGGTCAACAGCAGGTCGTGCATTCGATCCTGACCGGAGGACCAACCCTCGCCGTCATGCCCACAGGGGCAGGCAAAAGCCTTTGTTATCAGCTGCCCGCAGTTTTGTTTGAGGGTGTCACCCTGGTGATCTCTCCACTGGTGGCCCTCATGCGGGATCAGGTGCGTAGCCTACAGGGCAAGGGGGTCCGAGCCGCCTCCATGACCAGCCACGACGACCACCGGGCAGGGACATTCACCGCCCTGGAGCGCGGTGAACTCGACCTCCTCTACGTGGCGCCGGAACGGTTTCGTCACCCCCGATTCTTGTCCGCGGTCCGCAGCGTTCCGGTGGACCTCGTCGCGGTGGATGAAGCCCACTGCATCAGTCAATGGGGCCACGATTTCCGTCCCGACTACGCTCGCCTGGGCGGGGTCCTCCAGGACTTGAAGCCGCGACGCATCGCTGCTCTCACCGCCACCGCGACGGCGGACGTCCGGGCGGACATCTTGTCGGCGCTCGGCATCGAAAAGGCCGAAGTCATCGTGACCGGGTTCGACCGCCCGAACCTTGCGCTGTCGGTCATCGAGGCACCTCGGGGTCGAGCGAAGATGGACCGGGTGAGCGATGCCATCGCCGAAGCGACCGTCACCGGGGGCGGCGCCATCGTGTACGTGGCAACCCGAAATCACGCCGAAAAGGTGGCCGAGGGCCTGGTCCAGCGCGGTTTCGCCGCACGCCCATATCACGCCGGCATGAGCGGACCGGGACGGGCGGACGTCGAGCACTTCTTCGATCGGCACGAAAAACCGGTCGTTGTCGCCACCACCGCCTTTGGGATGGGCATCGACCGAAGCGATGTCCGGGTGGTGGTGCACTACCAGATCCCTTCATCCGTCGAAGCGTACTACCAAGAGGTCGGTCGAGCCGGGCGGGACGGCGCCGAAGCCAAGGGCGTTTTGGTCTACGACGCGGCCGACCTCCGACACGCGCTGCTTCGGTTTCGCGCATCCTGTCCGGACCCCGAAACCGTGCAAGGGATCTTTCGGGACCTTTCTTCGAATCCAGATCGGGAACGAAATCTGGAGGGGTGGGTGCACCGTCTTCAAGCCGACTTCGGTCCTCCTACGCGGGCTGCGCTCATCGCGCTCGAACAGTCGGGAGACCTTTGTTTTCGACCGAGTGGTACCGAGGTCTGCCGCAAGGAGGTGTCCGTCGACCCGACGCATCTGATGGAGCGGGCCCGTCGACACAAGCGCCGGTTGGACGCGATGGTAGGCTATGTCACTCGGGCTTCCTGCCGACGCCGCTATCTCGTAGACTATTTCGAGGATCCTCGACGACCCGACCGCTGCGGAATCTGTGACCGTTGTACCCTTCCGCCGGCCGAAGAACTGGAAGGGGACGACCTCACCCACGTCCTGATGGCGCTCAGCTGTATCGCTCGAATGCGCGGTCGATACGGAAAGAAGAAGATCGTCGATGTGCTGATCGGATCGAACGCCCAGACCATCAAAGACGGCGGTCTCGACCTACTCTCCACTCATGGTCTTTTGAAAGGATTAGGCGGGGCTCGGGTTCAAGCCCTCGTCGATGCCTTGCTCCAAGCCGACCTCGCCCGGATCACGGGAACGGACTACCCCAAGGTCGCGCTATCGGAACATGGAGCGCGCGTGCTGAAGGATCGCGGTCCGGTGGAGATCGCGCCGGTGTGGCGGGCCCCCGGTGCGCAGCTCAGCTCGAGGGACTCCACATCTTTGACCCCCCAGCAAGCCCGGACCTTCGACCAGCTTCGGGCCTGGCGTTCCTCCACCGCGCAAGAACTCGGAAAGCCCCCCTACGTGGTGGCGCACGACGCCGTGCTCCGTTCCATCTGTCGAAGCCAACCGCGAAGCCTGGATGAGCTGAGTCGCATACCCGGCATCGGGCCCGCGAAGCTGGAGCGCTTCGGGCAGACCATCCTGGAGCTGCTGGCAACGTCGGGCCCCCCTCCGGGCTGAGCTCCCCTCGGCTACTGCCGCCGGGCCGTGACCCAAGGCGATGTGGCCCCCCGCCAAGCCCGCCATGGCGTGCTGAACGAAGTCGACGCGAACGACGGGACTAGCCAGCGTTTCGCTGAATGCCCCCACCATCGCCTCCGGGCTCGGGCACATGAAGCATGCCGGGAGCGTCCATTGGTGACGCCGAAGAAATGCCATGGCCAACCGAAGGGGCTCGGCAATGTCTTGGAACGGCTCACGGCGTGCTCGGGCGACCAGAACTGCCGCGGATGCCGCCTCCGCGAAGCCCGCGGTCGGGGTGATGTAGGGCACCGACAGGTGGCCAAAGTGGTAGGCACCGGCCCAATCCCGGATCGCGACCTGCGACGGTGCGAGCACCAAGCGGGTTCTCCAGCGGACGAGATCCAGGCAGAACCGCTCGTAGCCGTCGTGGCGAAGAAACGGGAGGGCCGCTTTCGCCGCCAAGCAATGCCAGTTCTCTTCCATGAAGAAGAAACTCCGCATCCCCGACGGCCAGTAGTCGTAGGCGGTGTAGTCCATGGCGCCGCGGGCTCGATCCCGGAGGGCCTCGACGGACAGGCCCAGGCTTTCGGCCTGCTCCACCAAGAGCACCGTGGACAAGACGGCCTGTCCGTCCGCGTACAGACGATGCGGTCCAGGCAAGGGCTCGCCTTCGGGAACCCGCATCGCCGGGTGAAAGCGACCGGTTTCCGGGTCAAACAGATCACCGAGGAATGCAGCCATGCCTCGAATGAGTTCGTCGAACTCGGTCATCCGGTGGCGCTTTCGACATTGGAGAAACGCCGAAAGCGCGAGGGCGGTCGGCCCGAGCCGAGCCGTCCGTTCCTGGGTCGAGCCGAGGAAGACCCGGTCGCCCAACGCTCGGCGAAAGAGCGCCAAGTGTCCCAGCGCCCGCTTCACGGTGGCCTCAGCCTCGTGGCTCCCATACTCACAAAGGGCCAGGGCGGTCCCGGCTTGCCGGGCGATGGAGAAACGCGGCGTGGCAACCGGCCCCTTGAACGGGTCCACCAAGTAGTGGAACCGGCCGTTACTCCGCTGGTTCCTCGTCAGAAACCCTTCCGCGCGCTCGATGGCGACATCGACCGACGGAGGCGCAGCCGAGGGCACCAGCAGTCCGTTGACCCGAACCGCTCTTCCGGACGCATCGATCAGGAAGCTCTCCACCGTCGCACGTTCCAACTCCTTCCAAGGGTCCCGCCGGGTAGCCGGAAGCCCCAGCCGCTGCCGGATGACCTGCGGATCGACACCGACCCGCAGGTCCTGGATCACGTCGACCGGCCGATATGCCGCATAGGCGTCCTCCGCCATGAGCTGCCACGGCGCGAGGCAAGCGCCGGCTGCGCAAACACCGTCGATACCCGGTCTCAGACGGAATGGAGCGGTGAGTTTGGGTCCATCGAGGCCCGATCGGTGGACCACGACATCCACCTTCACGGGGGGCTGGACCGGCACCCGCTGCAGCTTGGCCTGCAGAACATCGAAAGCGGAGGCAAGGCTCGAACCTCCGTGGCAAGTATGCAGGGTGCGCCCGCCCCGGACATAGCTCGCGAGCACCCAGATGCCCTGGTCCTCGACCGAGGTGCACCGATGGCGCCCGTACGGTGAAATGAATCCGGCCGCTTCGACGGCGCCTGATGAAGAAGGCCTTTGCTGGACCGCCTCCGCAACTTTGCTGACGAATCGAAGCCCGGCTTCGGTGGGCAAGGGAGGCTGCCCCACGATCCGGATCAGGGCGTCCAGCCCGAGCCCGACGACGACGGCTCCGCCCGCTGCGGCCGTGGTCCGCCTGATGCCCCCGGTGGCCGCGAGCCCCCAAAGCCCGGTGGGCAGGAGCAGGAGCCACGCGGGCGCCACGAGGAGCATGATGGCCCAACCCACGCCGTCGCCCAGTCGGCCGTATAGCCCGCCCAGGTAGGCGGCCGCGCTGGTGAAGAACCACGTGAAGTACGCCAAGACAGCCAGCGCACACCACGAGTGGACGCGCCTAATGGAGCTCCACCATGCGTTCCCCGGGAGCAGGCTCGCCGAAGCCAGCACCAGGGATCCGGCCGCCAGAACCCAACACAGTCCACTGAAGACCGGGTCGAAACGCCACGGGAGTCGCCACCCCGCGATGAAGAAGACGGCGGTTTGGACGAACGCGACCCCGCCCACAGACCATTTGGAGACGGCCATGGGTCCGTCCTCGCTCGGACGAAGGGTGTGGACAACCAGCTCCCGGTCATGACTTTGGAGGCGTCATGGCGGCGCCAACTCCGCCACCGGCCGTCCGGCTCGCCGTCTATCTCGGCGGGGCGGCCCTCATGCTTGCGGTGTGGAGTCCGGTCTGGCCGGGAACGCCAGACAGCTTTCCGCTTTCCTCCTACCCGATGTTCTCTCGGCGCCGCCCCGATTTCGCGTGGATGGCCACCGCGAAGGGGCGGACGAGAGCCGGCCTCGAGGTGACCATCCCGACCCGGTTCCTCGCGCGCGGCGAACCCATGCAAGCGGTCGCAACCCTGCGGCGCGCCCTCGCCGGCGGCCGAGATGCCGCCCGGGCGCTCTGCCATCAGATCGCTGCGCGGGCGGAGGGCAGCGATCTGGTCTCGGTCGAGCTCCGCTACGAGAAGTTCGCGATCATGGACTACTTCCGAGGGTCGCCGGAGCCTCTGGACGTGCGAACGGCCGCGCGGTGTCGAGTGGAGTCCGAGTTTTGAACCGATTGGACCGCTGGCTGTTCTCGGAGATTCCGGCGGAGCGGCTCGCCGCAGTGCGGATCCTGGTCGGGGCCTTCGCATGGATCTATTTGACTGCGCGCTCGCCCGACTTCTTCGACCTTGCCACCCGGACACCCGGCCGATTCGACGGAGTCGGCATCGTCGCGGCATGGTCGGAACCTTGGACTGCGCAAGGTGTCTTGACCTCGTACGCCGCGTGCTGGCTCCTGGCCGGCGCCTTTACCTTGGGTCTATGGTTTCGTTTCCTTGCCCCTGCCTTTGCCCTCGGCCTGACCTTGCTCCTCACCTATCGGAACTCGTTCGGGATGGTCTTCCATACCGAGAATCTGTTGGTGCTGCACGTCTGGATCTTGGCGTTCGCCCCCTGCGCGACCCGATGGGCTTACGCGCCTCGGTCACCGAAGGCGAAGCGCCGTCCCGCATTGGCTTGGCCCCTTCGCCTCATGGCGTTGGTATGCGTCAGCACCTACATGCTGGCGGGGATCGCGAAACTGGCCAATTCGGGCTCCGGATGGCTGTCGGGAGAGGTCTTGATGGGCCACATCGCATACGACGCGCTCCGCAAGAGCCAGGTGGGAGGATCGTTTTCGCCCCTCGGCCCTTGGCTGCTCCGAGTTCCTTGGATATTCGGTCCTCTCGCCTGGCTGTCGGTTCTATGGGAAATCGGAGCACCGCTGGCGCTGATCAGAGAACGGTGGGGCCACGCTTGGGTGGCCGGAGCATGGTGCTTTCATTTCGGGGTTTGGGTGCTGATGTTCATCTTCTTCCCGTACCCTCTCACTGGAATCGCCTTTCTCGCCTTCTTCAAACCCGACGAATGGATGAACCGCCTTGTTTCGAAAAGCTGATGTAGAGGCCCGCCTTCGTTCGAAGCCCTTCGAACCGGCCATGCGAAACGCACACCTGCAAACCATGTTCGGGACGGCGTTTCGCCGGCCTCCGCCCCTTCCTGCCACCCTCGAACACTGGTCGACCGAAGATGACGATTTTCTCCGCGTGCATCTTTGGCCGTCCGAGGAAGCGGGACCGCTGGTTTTGATGCTCCATGGACTGGAAGGGAGCATTCAGTCCCCGTATCTCGTCGGACAAGCGAGGGTTCTTCATGCACTCGGCTATACCGTCGTGGTGATGGAGCATCGTTCCTGCGGCGGTCCACTGAATCGAGCCCGACGCTTGTACCACAGCGGCGAAACCTCGGACTTGAACTTCGTGGTGCAGCGGTTGGTAGCTCGATATCCGACGAGACCCATTCTCATCTATGGCGTATCGCTGGGTGGAAATCAGGTCGCGAAATGGCTCGGAACCCATCCCATCCCCGACGCCGTACGGGGCGCGGTCGTGATTTCGCCCCCATTCGACCTCACCATCTCAGGACCTCATATGGACCGGAGAGGTCTCGCCTACGTGCAGTACTTTCTCAGGACGCTGATCCCGAAAGCGTTGGCGAAGGAGCGCCAGTATCCCGGGTGCATGGACGCCGATGCGGTCCGTTCATCCAAGACCTTCGAAGCGTTCGACACCCACGCGACTGCGGCCTTGCATGGTTTCGAAGACGCGATGGACTATTACCGAAAGTCGAGTTGCGGACAATTTCTGTCAGATATTCGAACCCCTACCCTCCTGATCGCGGCCCACGATGATCCGTTCAATCCGGGCCGAACGATCCCCCATGGGATCGTCGATTCATCGTCATCCCTCATTGGGCTCTTCCCTCGCCGAGGAGGGCATGTGGGTTTCGTGGCGGACAGTGTGCTTCAGCCCCGTTACTGGCTCGAGACCGTCACCACTCAGTTCTACGAGGCGGTCCGTTGAATTCCTGACATCGGGAAGGGCCTGAAAGGGCCCGGCTTCGGTCGAAGCAGAGTCGGCGTCATCATTGCATGGTCGGCAACTCCTGGAGGCAAGCGGGTTCTTTCCGGCAGAGTTGCTGCGTGGATTCAAGACCCCTGGCGGGTCCGGTTGATTTCCTTGACTCATTCCGGGTTTGAGGTGCTCTCAACCCCGATCGTTTTCGTGGAACCTAGCATGCAGATCACCGGGGCGATGATGTTGATGGCTCTTTCGGCCACGGTTTCCGGAGACCGTGACGGCAGCGGCTTGTCCGCGTTGCTCGACCAGAGGAGCGACGCGAGCTCCTCCCGTCGCATCGTGTCCCAGTTGGAAGGTCAGCTGGATCGGTCATCCGATGCGTTGGAGCTCCGTACCGCTCTCCTCCAAGCGAAGCACTACCTCGCCATCAGGCACCTCGAGGACGACGCCCAGGAGAAGCTCCTGAAGGAGGGACTGCAGGAAGGCCTCGAAACGTTGGCCGACGTCTTAGGCACCCGCATCAAGGACTTTGACGACCTCGTCGACAACCACATGAGCCGATTGCCCTCGCGAGCGGCCGGCGCCCTGTTTTGGACCACCGCCAACGCCGGACGTCTCATCAAATCCCGCTCGGTCTTTGCCCGGCCCGGTGCCGCCCTGAACTTCTTCGAGGGTCTGTCTCGAGTCGTCGCCTTGGACGAAACCTATTACTACGGCGGCGCGCACCGGGCGCTCGCTCAGTACCAGCTGCGTGCGCCCGGCTTCTTGAAAGGCGACAAGAAAGCGGCCCTTCAACACGCTGCCCGGGCGCTGGAGCTGGCCCCCGAGTTCGCCAGCAATGCGGTGGTGTTGACGGAGGTGGTCTCGGAGCTCAAGACCGACAGTCCAGAACTCGTCTCTCAGATCCTCTCCCGTGCCACGTCCACCGACGACCGAAAGTTTCCTGGTTTTCTCCCGGAACAGCGTTTCGCCAAAGCGAAAGCCAAGATGCTCCTGGAGGAGCTGAATTGAGGATCATGTGTCAAACCACACCGCATTTGACCGTCTTCGAGACGCCATCGTCACTCCGCTGGTAGAAACCTCCGTCCGTCGCCCGTTCCTCATCCTTTCCATCGCTTCTGTCTTCGCCGTGGCCTGCGTGGGATACGCGGTCACCGAGCTCGAGGTGAAGACGGACCGAAACGCTTTGATTCGGGAGGGAAGAGACTGGAACGAGCGCTTCGAAGCCTATCGAAACAACTATGAAGGCACGCGAGACCTGATCGTCGTGCTCAAGGGACCCCGGTCGCAGCGCGACGGGTTTGCGGACGCGCTCGCTGAACGGGTCCGGGAATTCGAGGACGTGGAAGCAGTCTTCCATCGCGTCGACCCCGCCCTCTTCGAACGCCGAAGCCTCCTATATCTGGACGAAAAGCAAATCGCCGGCCTCAAGGACGCTCTTCGAGAGAATCGAACCGGGCTGTTGGACCTGACGGCGGATCCGAGCCTCGACGGAACCTTGAAGTTCATCGACCGCCGAATCAGCCAATCCCTTGTCAGCAACGTCGTCGGCGGACTGTTCGGTGACGACGAAGAAGAAGGATCCGCGGAAGAAACGGAGGATGAGGACGACACCATCGATCTCAGCTTCGTCCTCAAGCTGCTTCATGGCATCGATGACGCCCTGGCAGGAGAGGAAGCGGACCCGGATATCTGGTCTGGATTTCTCGGAGGCGGCGGAAAGGAAGACAAAGATAGTTCGGGCTACCTTCTATCGGCGGACCGGTCTTTCTCCTTCGTCATCGTGACGCCCCGAGAAGGGGCGGATGGACGGACCATTCGCGCCTTGGAGGATGTTTTCCAGAGACTCGCCGACGGCTTCCCAGACGTCGAGGCCGGGATCACCGGCCAGCGGGCCATCAACTACGCTGAAACGCGAGCGACGGTCCAGGATACACAGCTGGCCGGACTCATCGCCTTGGTGGGCGTTGCGTTGGTTTTCACCCTGGGCTTTGGCCGCGTGACCAATCCTTTGCTGGCCGTCGCTGCGCTGATGTTCGGGATCGCTTGGTCCACGGGCTCCACGACCCTGTTCGTCGGTCACCTCACGGTTCTGACGGTACCCTTCGTGTCCATTCTGGTCGGGCTCGGGATCGACTTCGGGATCCACGTGGTGAGTCGCTACGAGGAGGCTATGGCCCACATGGGGGGCGGCTCAGCGAGCCGAGACCATGTGCCTCAGGCGGTCACTCGGGCCGCTTTCGGGAGTGCGCCCGGAAACGTAGCCGGTGCCGCGACCACCGCCATGGCCTTCTACGGAGTCGGCCTCTCCGACTTCTTGGGCGTGGCTGAACTGGGCATCATCGCCGGCACGGGCGTCCTCCTGTGCTTGCTTTCCTCCTTGACCGTCCTGCCCGCGCTGATGGTGGTGGTTCGGTCGGTTCCGAAGGTTCGACCGGTCCGTCCAGCTTCCGGTTTCTGGGCGCGGTTGCTTCATCGTCGCACCGCTTGGACCGGCGTCGTTCTGGCCGTGGTTGCCGCCATCGCTGCCCCCCAGACCGTCGGATTCGATAGCAACCTCCTTCACCTTCAAGCTGAGGGCGTCGAGGCGGTGGAGCTGGAGCTCGAACTGGTCGAGGGCGAAGGGCAAAGCAGCGCGTTCGCCGTGGTTCAGCTGGATTCCCTCGAAGCCGCACGCGCCTTCTCGGAGGAGGTCTCCAAGCTGGAGGTCGTGGCACGGGTCGAGTCGGTCGCCCAGCTGATCCCCCCGGATCAGTCGGTACGGGGGGATCGTGCCCGGACCGTGAAGCCGTTCTTGGAGGGGTTGGAAACCGATGCGGAACCCCGCGACCTGAACCTGAAGCGTCTGAGTCGACGGATCGAGAAGTTGAAGTTCAAGCTCCGGCCGGAAAAGGAGTCGTCGTGGGACGAGGCGAAGAAGCCGGAGCAGGCTCAGCTCCAAGAGGCGCGTGCGTTGCTGGAACGGCTTTCGGACCGGCTGGCAGGGTTGGATGCCGCCCCGTCACTCGTCACCTATCAGGACCGAGTCGCCGAACGCCTCAACGACCAGATCCGAACTCTCAAAGCCGGTACCGACCCGTTGCCCATCGCCGAGGACGACATCCCGGTCGACCTGACCAGTCGTTTGATCGGTCGAGACGGTCGCTACTTGGTCCGTATCTATCCCACGGTGAACATCTGGGATCCGGAACCGCGCCTCTTGTTCATCAACGAGGTGGCGGCGCTGGCGCCCGACGTCACCGGGATTCCGGTGCAGAGTCATTATTCATCGAATCTGATGCGTAATGGCTACATCGAAGGCGGAATCTACTCCCTCATCGTGGTGCTGGTGATCCTGGCCCTGGATCTACGACGCCCGCGGTGGATCGCCACCGCCCTGATACCGTTGGTCATCGGAGGGGGTTGGACGCTCGGGGCCATGTCGTTGACCGGGCTTCAGTTCAATCTCGCGAATCTTGTGATCGTCCCCCTCATGATCGGCATCGGGATCGATATCGGCATCCACATGACCCATCGAAACATCGAAGACGGCTCGGCCGGCGCGGACCTGGTGAAAGGGAGTACGGGGCGAGCGGTGCTCCTGTCCGGCTTGACCACGGCGATAGGGTTCGGGTCCTTGGCCATCGCGCAGCACCAAGGGATCCAGAGTCTGGGCCTGCTCTTGGCCATAGGGGTCAGCGCCAACGTCCTGTCGGCGCTGTTTGTCCTGGCTCCCCTGCTGCCCCGCGGCCGAGCCGCCACATCTCACTCGTCTGGCTGAAGCGCCGCGTCGAGTTCGCGTCCCATGGCCGACGACAGCTTGGCCACCGCCAGATTGAAATCGTGGACGGTTCGGTAGTAGTTGGTCGACGCCTGGGCATAGGTTCCCAGGGATTCCAGAATCTCCTTGGGCTCGCCGATACCGATGCTGAAGCTGGACGCGGCGAGGAATGAAAGAGCGCGACCCGCCTTGCGCTCGATTCGAGCTTCCCGGAGGGCAGCCCTCTTTTCCTCCACTTCGAGATGGGCCCTCCGTATCGCCACCGGCAAGCCCGTCGCAGCCCGATTCACCTTGGCCTGCTGTTCCGCTGCCTTGGCCTTGGCTTCCCTCAGCTCGGCCAGCCGGGTCGCGATATCCAGTTGGTAGTTGATGCCGAAGACCGGGCCTCCGCGGATCAGGTTGAACGGGTCGTTGAGGAAGGGATTCTGTACGTCGTCTCGCTGAACCGCGAACGCTCCCTGAACGATGATGCTCATGAAGAAGTCGGGGTAGAGTTTGCCTCGAGCGACATTCACCGCCTCAGTCCGTGCCTTCATGCCCAACTCGGCGGCTCGGTAGCCGGGGAGAGCGTCGAGGCTCTGGACGAGCGAGTCTATCCCCAACAGGGGAACCGTTTTGACGGGCGACAGCGCTTTCCGGTCCGGCGTGACCGAAGACGTGAGAGCGGCTCCGATCGCGCGACGGAAGCCCAGAAGCGCCTCCTGTTGTCTCCGCTGAAGCTCCAACAAGCGGCGCCGAGTTTGGACTTTTGCAATCCGGAGCTTCAGCACGTCGGCCTGGGTCAGGTCGCCCTTTCCCTCTTCCAGAGCCTCCGACGCTCGGTCCTCGGCATTCGTGAATGCCTCCACCACTTCTTCGATCACGTCGATGATCTCATCGGTGAGCTTGTAGCCGTAGTACGCCCTCTTGGTTTCCAAGAGGGAGTTTCCGGTCTGGCGTTCGAGCTCGGCGGATTCGGCCTCGATCCCGTACTTTGCGGCTCGAATCCCGTGCTTGATCTTCCCGAAGGTGTAGATGGGTTGGTCGACACGAAGCTCGTGACGAGTGAAGAAGTTCAATCCATTGAACACATTGTTCACGCCGTCTTCGGAGAAGAGGGGCCCCAAGGCCTCCTGAATTTCCGCCTGTTCGGCTTCCGAGAGGCCCTCTTGCAGGCCCTCGGGGACCTCTCCCACCTCCGCGGCGTTGATGATCCCGAACACGCCGACGTATTGGCCCCTCGGAAACCGTCCAGCCCGCGCCTTCGAGAGGTTTGCCCGGGCACTCTCGATCTTCGCCCGCTGCTCCCAGAGATCCGGGTGATTTTGAGCGGCCCGATCCAGACTTTGGCGGAGATCAAGCTCTTGGGCGCTAGCCGAATGGGGCGAGGACGTGAATATCAGGATGGCGAGCCACGTCAGGGCTACGTGAGCCCACCCGGCTCGGATAGGATTCGGCATGTTCATGAAGCGGGCATTTCTCTTCACAATCGTTCTCTTTTCCTCCCCCCCGGCGTTTGCGGCCGGAGAGCCAATGGCAGTCGTCAAGGAGTTGGTGGACGCCATACGCTCTTTCGAACAGGCAGAGAAAGGCAAAGCTCTGACGCCGGCCCAGGTCGCAAAGAATGACAAGGTCATTCAGAAAGCGCACGGCACCTTGGATATCGATGGGCTCGCACGAAGATCTCTGGGCGACACCTGGGGCGAGCTCGAGGGACGACAACAGAAGGAGTTCATCAATCTTCTGAAGCAGATCTTTGCGGATGTGGCCTATCCACAGTCGGCCAAGTTCTTCGGTGCATTGGATCTCGAGTTTGACGACGCCGGGGAACGTCGAGGAAAGCATGTGATTGCTTTGGCGGTATCTCACCCGGAAGAAGGACTCATCGACATCGACTTCTTCCTGTCGAAGGTGGGCGAGGCTTGGAAGGTGGTTGACATCCATTTGGATGGCGTGAGCTTGGCGCTCGACATCCGCTCTCAGATGCAGCGGGCCATCAACGACGGCGGTTACCAGAACCTCGTCAAGAAGATGAAAGCCAAGATCGACGAGTCAGAGGCCTAGTTCAGCGACGAAAGATGTCGCTCGACCACCTGACCCAAGACTTCGGACGCTCGGTGTAGCCGTCTCCCCAGCCGCAGCAAGGTTTCCCAGGTTCGGGGGCGAAATGCCGCTGCGAGCGCCACCCGAGCCGGGCGAACCGAACCTCGTTCGTCTACCGAAGCCGATATGACGTCAGGGAGAGACTCGTGGGCCGCATCGCTGACCACCTTGTACACGGTCACCGGAAACCCGCGCCCTCGACACGCCCCGACGTACGTCTCCGTCTCCAGATCCACCACCGCGCCCGCCGGCTGGCCCAGCTGTTCCCATAGAGTGGCCTTGGCCTCGGCGGTCTCGACGATTGTATCGGCGGAGTACAGACAGCCCCTTCGAGATCTCGGAACCTTCCCTTGCAGGGCGGCGACCAGACCAGGAGGCGCCATGTCCACCTCCAGGTCGAAGCCGAGTTGTCCGTTGGACCGAAGAACCCGTTGCACCGCAACCATGGAACCCGGGGGGAGTTCGGGGTCGAGTCCACCCGCCAGCCCGACGGTGATCACCCGAGCCGGACTCAGAAGGTCGAGCAAAGCCCCGAGGCGCGCGGCTCGCAAAGCCCCGTCGCCGGTGGCGGTGACCACCACCGTTCGCCCCCGGATGAGGCCCACTTCTACTTGCAGGTCGATGGACAAGGTCGGCCCGGCGCCATCTCGAACCAGACGTTTGATGACACCCGACACCTCGGCCGGTAGCGCACCCACGACCAGAGTGGCGCCGGCGATCAACCCATGTTCCAGCGGATCATCTTGAAGAGATCCTTGGGCGACTTGTGAAGGTCCATGACCACGGACGCCTCAAATCCAGAGTGCATCTTGCAGTTCTGGCACAGCTCGTCCTTTCGAGATTCCCAGTACGGCCAATCCGTGCTGTTCCAGAACGCGTCGAACGTATCGTAGTTGCGCTGACCAATGAGATAGCACGGTCCTTTCCAACCATTCGGCGTAAAGCTGACTGTACTCCAAGGGCTGCAATTGTACTCCCGCTGTCCGGCCGCAAACTCCAAGAACAAAGGTGTCGTGGTGAGCGGATAACGATCCGCGAAGCCCATGATGCGCCGAAACTTCTCCTCGGTGTCGGCCTTGGTGAGGAAGATATCTCGCTTGACCGTCTCGTACTGATAGCCCGGCGAGAGCAGAATGCCGTCGATACCCAGATCCGTCACATAAGCGCAAAGCTCTTCCACTTCCTCGACGCTGGTCTCCTTGAACACCGTCGTGTTGATCATGGTGTGATAGCCACGCTCCTTGGAGGCCTTGATCATCGCGATGGCCTTGTCGAAAACGCCCTGCCGATTGCACACGAAATCGTGGGTCTGCTTCATGCCGTCCAGATGCACGTTGATGGTGAGTCGCTTGTTAGGCGGCACCCGATCGAACAGGTTTTCTTCCAGCTTGAGCGCATTGGTGCACAGATAAATGTGAGCCTTGCGCTGGATGATACCATCCACCAACTCGGGAAGCTCTGGATACAAGGTCGGCTCACCTCCGCAGATGGACACGATGGGCGCCTTGCAATCGTCGAGGGCCTTCAAACAGACATCGACCGGCAAGCGGTCCTTGAGCTTTCCGGTGTGTCGTTCGGTGGAGCATCCGAGGCAGGCCAAGTTGCAGGTGTAAAGCGGTTCGAGCATCAGAACGAACGGGAATCGCTTGTTCCCCGCCCAGCGCTGGGAGAGCTGCTGCTTGATCATCGACGTGGTGATGTGGGTCGGCATCTTCGCGCGACGCGCTTTCCGGTCTGAGGATGGAGTGCGCAAGCGAACGATGTCGGGATGAGTTTCTGCGGTCATGGTTGCTCCTGAGACCACCGGTCTCGCGGGGACCGATAAACGAAATAGCAACCGAGAGGTACCCCAAAAACTGCCTTCAGCCGATTCGGACGGGCTCAAGGAGGGGTGTAACCGCGTAGCCAAGCGTGCCATCGCCGTTCAACCAGCTGGATGTCCTCCTTCGTCAGATCGAGTCGATTCTTTCGGTACCCTTCGATGGATCCGAGATATCGCGCAATCTCGGGCTCCGCTCGCGACCACCCCTCTAGCCCCAGGTCGTGGTGTATCCTTTTCGCCACACCTACCGGATCGGCTTCGAGTTCTTCGAACGTGACCTCGCAAAGGTGTCTTGGGTCCAGATCTTTCTTCTGCTCCTCATATTCGTTCAGCAGTCGAATATAAGTGTCCAAAACGAAGGATTCGATATCGATATGGGCATACGACTGCAGCGACAGGTCCTTCAGAAGGGTCTGGTAATAGGTACGGGTGGAGGCGTACACGAGGTACGGATTGCGCCGAATATAGACGAACCGTGCGGCCGGCCAGATGGTCCTCAGTCCTCGAATACGGGCGGTGTAGACCGGATTCTTGACCAACAGCTGCCCCTTTCCCTGGTGCAGAGCCACCTTGCACAAGAAAGAACGCATGCTCTCCTGCCAACGGCGTTCCTCCTCCCGCGTCACGCCGTCGAAAAACACGCCTCGGGCCACGTGCCGTTCGAAGTTGCGGGGGAAATACAGCGCATGAAAGATCGAAAGTGGTTGGAGATTGGCCAGCGGGATTTCGTCTTCCTGGGGCGAATCCGGTTTCACCGCAACGCGGTCCACGTGCCGGTCCTCCGGGAGGGCTTTTTCCAGCCAGGGACGAAGCCAGGTTGCGAGCGTCAACAGCTGATCGGGAAGCCCACTCGCCAGGGGGGAGATGTGTCCAAACAGCGGCGATCTTCCCAGGATGTTGTGCAGATGGGTCGTTCCGGAGCGCCAGTGGCCGATGATGAAGACCGGTGGTTCCAGCGCCGGTCCAGTCTTCAAGCGCCGGCGCAGGACGACCTGCTCGACGAGGGATAGGGGAGCCCGAAACGTGGCTGCGGCAACCATTCCGGCCGCCAACGGCCAATACCTCGGGCGCACCCCTCCGTTCCGCACCAGGCTCGAAATCAAGTGCCCGAAGCGAGCGCCCATCAAAGGATGTTGAAATGTGGCCGCCATCTTCATCGACCTTTCCCGCCCAAAGCCCTAGAAGGCCCCGATGACGGGTCGCTCATCCTCGTTGGCCGTCGCAGTGACCACCAGCGTTGGACTGGCGGTGGTGGTCGGCCTGAGTGTGTGGCAAGGGCTGCAGACCATCGCGGAGATCCTCGGTCAAGTCGGCCATCGGATCTTGTGGCTCGGACCTCTTTGGGTCGTCCCTCTTCTGCTGGCCGCCTTCGCTTGGCGTGTCATGTTCGTCGGCCGGGCACCACCCAGCTCGGTCCTCGTAGGAGCACGCTGGGTCGGCTTTTCGGTCAATCAACTGCTGCCGGTCGCTCGCGTCGGTGGCGAAGTGGTTCGCGGCCGCCTGGCCAGCCTCGGCTCGAGAAGCCAGATCAGACCGGCAGAGGCTTTCGCGGCCGTGGTTGCGGACAAGACCGCGGTCGTGGCCAGCATCGTGACCTACGCGTGCATCGGCTTGGGCCTCCTCCTGATGTACCGGGTCGATGCCTCGACGGCGTGGACGGCGGGAGTCGGCGCCCTGCTGCTGGCAGCCGGTGGGGTCGGCTTCTATTCGGCCCAACGACGGGGATTGATCTCTTTTCTGGGCCGTGGACTCAAGATGCTGGTTCCCCAGGGCCGCAAGGAAGGGACACAGGTCGGAGCCGATCGGGTGCAGGAGGAGTTGTCTCGAGTCTACGACGAACCGTGGAGACTATGGACGGGCGTGTTCCTTCACGTCTTGTTCCGTCTGGGCCTGTCCCTCGAGGTCTACCTGGCCCTGGCGTGGACCGGACATCCCGTCCCGTTCTGGCAGGCCGCGGTGATCGAAAGCCTCACCCAGGTTCTGCGGGCCGCCGCCTTCAT
The DNA here is from genome assembly GCA_050331295.1 of Myxococcota bacterium. GTDB lineage: Bacteria > Myxococcota > Kuafuiibacteriia > Kuafuiibacteriales > Kuafuiibacteriaceae > Kuafuiihalomonas. Next base: position 335,368 of record JBHJGZ010000007.1, read on the forward strand.
GATCCCGGGTGCGCTCGGGGCTCAGGAAGGAAGTTTCATCCTCTTGGGCGCACTCTTCGGGATTCCTGCTCCGGTCGGCCTGTCGGTCTCGCTCTGCAAGCGGGCCCGCGAATTGATGGTGGGTATTCCAGGCCTGATCGTGTGGCAGGTTTGGGAAGGCCGCGGCCTGTTCAAGGGTCGGAAGGGCTCCGCCGCTCCTCAGGCTTCGTAACCCCAGCGGTCGAAGCTCTCCGACCATTCCGACTGGATTCGCCGCCGAATCGGGGGCGGTAGATGGGCATGGGCATTCTTGCGGTAGCCCGCGATGCCCGCAAGGTACGCTTCGAGACGCGGTCGGGCCCGATGAAAGCCCGGAAGACCCAGCGTGCGATAGACGGCCTCCATCTGCTCGACCGGTTCTCGCTCCAAATCGCGGAAGGCGATCTCGGCGAACTGGCCCGCCGGGATCAGATCCCGGTCTTCGAAGAACGCATCGTACATCCGGCGATACCTCCACAGAATGAAGTCGTCTTGGGCGTCCAGGCTGGTGGGCTGAAAGGCGTAGATCGGCTGGGTCAAGCGCTCCATCTTCTGCGTCGAGGCGAACACGGTGTAGGGATGACGATGGATGTGAATGAAACGAGCGTCCGGGAACAGCTCAAGTATCAGCCTGATCTTCCCGGTGTGGTCGGGACTCTTGAACACCAGCGTTCGGTCCAGACCGTGCCGAAGCAAGAGTTTCTGCGAGAACCGGGAAAAAGCTCGGCGCCACCGGGCCCGTTCCGCATCGGTGGCATCTCGCATGGTGAGGAAGCGTTCGAATTGAGCGCGGTGGCCAGGGAAATGACGGGCCATCTGAATCGAAAGGAAGGTCTGGGTGCACAAGGCCCGCTCCTCTTCCAGTGGCGCATCCGGTGAGATTCGCACGTTGTCTTGAGGTCGCTTTCGGATCGCCAAGGGTGCGGCCAGTCCCTGCAACACGCCTTCGAAACTCAAAAAGGAGTGCGGGAACATCGCCTGGAGGATGGTTGGATAGGCGAACTGAGGATCCTGGGTCAGGAGGTTCCAAAGATGGGTCGTCCCGCTTCGATGGTGCCCGAGCACGAATACGGGTCGCTCCACCCGGACCGAGTCGAGAAGGCGACCGAATCGGAGGTCCTCGACCGGTCGAACGAGAGAATTGAGCATGCTCATGGCCGTCGCCATCCCCGCACGCGGCCAATATGCCGGCGTGATCGCCCTCCCGTGATTGGCCACGAGGCGAAGCCAGTCGCCGAAGAGCACGCCGTTGAGGGGGCTGAAGACCCACCGAGTGAGAAACATCCGAGCTTCCTCGGCGTTGTCCACCCGGACACTACCGTCCCGTTGGTCCATCATCGAGACCGGAGCCTTCAGGAGGCTCGGCGAGCCGCCATCGCGTGCCCTGCCAGAGTCGTACCCAGCTCCCAGATCGCGCCCGGGAAACGGTGACACGCCTCGATCGTTCGGTCCAGTGCATCCACCGTCCACTTGCAGTCCTCTTCCGTGACCACCAGCGGAGGCAAGAGCTTGATGATCGGCGCCTCGTGTCCAGCAACCTGCGCCAAGATCCGATGTTCCTTGAACAGCGGAATCAAGATCATCTGACAGAAGAGGCCCGGATTCGCCTTCGAAAGGAGGGTCCAAGCCGCCTTGAGCTTGAGGCTCTTTGGTGCGCCAAACTCGATGGCCAGCATCAGGCCCCGGCCTCGGACCTGCTTCACGAAGTCGTATTTTTCGACGAACGGCAACAAGGACTGCATCAACTGCTCTCCGCGAGCCGCCGCGTTGTCGACCCAACGCTCTTCCTGGAGCGCTTGCAGAGTGGCCAAACCGGCCGCCATCGCGAGGTTGTTCTTGCCAAAGGTCGAGCCATGGACGACCGAACGGTCCATCCGGTCAAACATCTTGTCGAAGACCTGCTTCGTGCTGACGATGGCCCCGACCGGAACATGTCCCCCCGAAAGAGCCTTCGCGATCAGCAGCATGTCGGGCTCGACGCAACAGTGTTCGACGGCCCACATCTTGCCCGTCCGACCCAATCCAGTCTGGATCTCGTCGGCCACGATCAGCGTTCCATACTTGCGACACAAGCGGCCTGCCTCGCAAAGGAATCCATCGTCCGGGATGTTCACGCCCTTTCCTTGGACGGGCTCGAAAAAGAAAGCCGCGATGCTGCGCGACCGGAGCACCCGTTCCAAAGCACCGAGATCGTTCATCGGTACGGCGTGGAAGTCTGGCAACATCGGTCCAAAGCCCTGACGAAAGATGGACTCTCCCATCATGCTGAGGGAGCCGTACGTCAGACCATGAAACGCGTGGTCGAGGTAGACGATTCCGCTCCGGCCAGTGGCGTAGCGCGCGAACTTGATGGCACCCTCCACCGCCTCCGTCCCCGAATTCCCAAAGAAGACCTTTGAGAGCCGGTCGTGAGGCATCGACTCGACCAGCTTCTCGGCCAACAGACCGCTAAGGATCGATACGTCGAGTTGCACCAGATTGGGCAGTTCGGCCTGCAGGACCTCGGTCAACGCAGCGTTGATGCGGGGATGATTTCGGCCGAGCGCAAACGTCCCGAACCCACTGAGATGATCCAGATACCGATTCCCTTCGTCGTCGAACAGGTAAGCACCTTCGGCACGGACGTAATGACGGTCGAAGCCGATCGTCCTGAGCACTTTGACCATCTGGTGATTCAGGTATTGCTCGTGAAGACTGAACTTTTCCCGCCCACGGTCGCGGAGCAAAGAATCGATGAAACCTGTCATGTCCGTCGACGCTCATGACAATCGGGGAACGTGACTGTCCAGCATCTCGCACCTTGGAGACGGCGATGCCATCGTCCCATAATCGGCACAATATTCAGGGTAAACACGGATTGAAGTGACCGCGGGGCCGAATCGTCCATTGCGACCTTCGGCCTCGATTCCTCCGCGATCACGCTGCGGGGGGGCCCTATCATCTTCTACCTCCGAGACTCCCGACGTGCTAACGCGACCGAGGCCAAGTGGGAGTCATCGGTGACGGCGACGAAGAACGAACTGGCTAGCTCCGTACTTTCGGGATTCTATCGTTGGTCGATCGCAGAGCGTCGGGCTCTTCTGCAGGAAATCTTGCAGCTCGACCCATCGCAGCTGGCGGCCCTGGAAGACAACCTGGATTGCCAGCAGGCGGACCGAATGGTGGAGAACGCGCTGGGTGTATTCGGCCTGCCGATGGGCCTTTGCGCCAATCTGCGCATCAACGGCCGAGATCGACTCGCCCCTATGGTCGTCGAAGAACCTTCGGTGGTTGCTGCGGCAAGTTACGCTGCGAAGCTTCTCCGGACGGGGGACGGTATCCAAGCTCAGGTGTCTGATTCCTTGATGGTGGGACAGGTTCAGTTGCTCGATGTTCCAGACATCGACGCGGCTTGTCGCGCCATCGAGCATTCTTCCCTCGACCTCTTGGCCAGAGCCAACCGCGGCCACGGTCGGCTCACGGCGGTGGGAGGCGGCGCTCGTTCCATCGAGCTGCGGACACTCGACGCCATCGGCCCCGATGACCCGCTCGGGACCATGCTCATCGTCCATCTGACGGTCGACGTTCGGGATGCCATGGGCGCAAACGCCATCAATTCGATGTGCGAAGCGATTGCGCCTACGTTGGAGGACCTGTCGGGCGGTCGAGTACGTCTTCGAATCCTCTCCAACCTCAACGACCGACGCACGGTGACGGTGCGCGGACAAGTTCCCATCGAGTGGCTCGATGGGAAGGGCACGGCCGGCGGGAAGGCCTTGGCTGAGGGAATCGTCGAGGCATCCGTCTTCGCAGAGCGAGATCCGTACCGTGCAGCAACCCACAACAAGGGCATCATGAATGGCGTGGACGCGGTGCTGGTCGCCACCGGACAGGACTGGCGTGCGGTCGAGGCCGGGGCGCATGCGTATGCGTCTCGAACCGGACAATATCGAGCCTTGGCGCATTGGAGGGTTGAAGATCGCTTTCTGGTCGGAGAGATGACCATCCCGATGGCAGTCGGAGTGGTAGGGGGCGTGACCCGGGTGCATCCGGCGGTGAAGACCGCACTTCGGATCGCCGATGTACAAACAGCCAGCGACCTGGCAGAGGTGGCGGCCGCAGTGGGCTTGGCACAAAACCTTGGCGCTCTGCGTGCGTTGGCGGCGGAAGGGATCCAATCCGGACACATGCGCTTGCACGCGCGCAACGTATCCGTGGCTGCGGGTGCAAAAGGAGACGAAGTGCACATCGTCAGTGAACGGATCGCGCGCGCTCGCCGGGTCAACGTTGACGCCGCCCGGGACGCGTTGGACCAGCTCCGTCGCGGGAGAGCAGCTCGATGAGCATCAGCAGACCCCACGCAGCCGGGAATTCACTGGCCACGCGACTTCATGATCTCCAGGAGACGTATCTCCCCGAAGTCCTTGCGGCCATCCATTCAATTCTCCGGGACACCAGCCCCGAAGACTCATCTTTGGTGAGCATGACCGAGTACCACTTCGAGACCGGTGGCAAACGGCTGAGGGCACTCCTTCCGCTGTTGGTCGCCGATCTGATGGGCGAGGATCCGGAGCGAAACGTGCCCTTCGGCGCCGCTTGCGAAATGCTTCACAACGCGACGCTGGTTCATGACGACCTCCAGGACGGGGACACCCACCGCCGGGGGCGACCTGCAGTATGGACCGCCTTCGGTGCTCCTCAGGCCATCAACCTCGGGGACGCAATGTTTCATTACGGTCTGCTTCTTCTTCACCGCTCCGAAGTCGAACCTGCGGTGCGGGAACGCGTGGCCCGAAGAATGATGCAGGACACCATCGCCATCATCGACGGCCAGGAGCGAGAGTTCGCTCTGAAGACCGAGCCCCAGCCTCAAACCAGTCAGTACTTCCGTATGGTGGAAGGCAAGACCTCGGCGCTCTTCGCCCTGTGTCTCGATGGCGCAGCCGAGTTGTGCGGCGCGGGTGAGCCGACCATCCGTGCCCTCAGAGAGGTCGGTCGTCAGCTGGGCGTCTTGTTTCAGGTGCAGGACGACCTGCTGGATCTGTATGGCGCCAAGGGCCGAGACCGCGTTGGACAAGACATCGCCGAGGGCAAGCGCTCGGCCATGGTGGTCCATGCCTTGAACTTCTTGGAAGGCCCGGAGCGGGACGAGCTTCAGTACCTGGTGGACAAATCCCGAGACGAAACCACGGACGCCGACATCCGGCGGGCGAAGGACATCTTGGAAGCCAGCGGCTCGATCGCCTTCAGCCAGGATGAGATCGAGCGCCGTCGCCGCGCCGCCCTCGATGCGGCGTCCGCTACCGGCGACCGAAGACTCCAGGAACTTGCAGAGTTTCTCGCCGACCTCTTCGTGGAGCCGCTGGCTTCGGCCCAGCTTCCGCCTCGCCCCCAGAACGCGGGCGCTTCCGAAGTCTGGACGCCCGACCATGACGCATTCATGCGTCGGATCCTGCCCGAGGTCAGCCGGACCTTCGCCCTATCCATCGAGGCGTTGCCCGAGGAGCTCAGGGACGCTGTGCGGATCTCTTATCTGCTGTGCCGGATGCTGGACACGGTGGAGGACGAGGCTGGCCTTTCATTGGCCCGACGCCATGGACTCTTCGACGCCTTCGACGGCGTCTTGTCGGGGAAGATGCCGGCCAGCGCCTTCGCAAACGCCCCCGAATGGTCCGAAGACGCCTCCAACCCCGAATATACGCTTTGCCGTCATGCAGAGGCTGTGTTCAAGGCCTTCGAAGACCTGCCGGATGCGATGCAGGAGGCGGTTCGCCCCCACGTTCTGGAGATGGCGGCCGGCATGCGTGAATACACGAGCCGCATGGACCGCTTCGGCCAGATGCGGATCCGTGACCTCGAAGACCTCGACCGATACTGCTACTACGTGGCAGGCACCGTCGGATTGCTCCTCACGGAACTCTTCCTGCTGTCGCTTCCACCGGAACAGGCCAACCAGGTCCGTCCCGAAGCCGAGGCGCGGGCGGTCGAGTTCGGTCAGGGACTACAGCTGGTCAACATCATCAAAGACGTGTCGACCGACTCCGAGCGAGGCGTGTGCTACATGCCGGAGGACCTAGCCAGCGCCCTGGAACTGAAGCCCGAAGATCTGGTGCGGCCCGAACATCGAAAGGCCGCTCTTCAGGTGCTCGGCCAGGTGCTGAGCCACGCCCATCAACACCTGGACCGAGCCATCGAATATACCCTCGTTTGGCCCGAGGACTCGGCGGAGGACATTCGGTTCTTCTGCGCCGTTCCCCTGGGGTTGGCTCTTGCCACGCTGGACGAAGTCTCACGGTCGAATGACGCGCTGAGGCCCTCTCAAACCCCGAAGGTGGGACGACGCACCGTCATGGCCATTTTCGAACAAGCCCGACGCGCGGTCGGATCCAATTTTGCCCTTCATCGCCTCCTCGCGGCGCTGCGACGGGGAGAGTCGATTCGGCCGGACCAGCCAGAGGCCGCCGCGATCTAGGCCGAGCTTTCGGTCGCTCCGAGGCGAGACCCGACCTCATCTCGATGGTGTTCGCCGCCTAGCGGTCGACGTACACCGGGGGCTGGGCTACCGGACGTCGGGTGGTGGCTGTCTGCGAAGGTCGTTCTGGCGTCACCGTGGTTCAGGATCTCGCCGATGACGATCCGGTCCGGCTGATGGCCCAGCTGGACGAGGTCTATGCGCGCCGCATGAGTGACCGTGCGACGGCGGTCCTTCTGAACCAACGCGTCTTGGAGCTGGCCGAGACCCGAGGACACCTCCCGGCCATCGCCCGGGCTCTTTTCCACCGCACCCTCCTGTTCTTTTCCATCGGCAACCTGGAAGACATGTCGGCCCACGCCCGCCGCGGCCTGGAAATCTTCGAGTTCTTGGGGGACGGGCGCGGCCGCGCCGCCATGACCGACCGCCTGGCCACCCTTGCGGAAATGGCGGGGGACTACAGCTCGGCCCTTCGATACGCGGTACGGACGCGCGAACTGGCGCATCAGATCGCGGATCGCCCTCGCGAAGGTTGGGCGCTGAGCAGCTTGGGTGGCATCCACGCGGCCCTCGGCGACACCGACAGCGCGGTCCGGTACCTGCAGCAAGGGCTCGAGCTCTTTCGAGAACTGGACGACCCGGTGGGCCTGTATCGCATTCAGATCCGAATGAGCCGCGTCTTCCGAGAGGTCGGCCGGTACGACGAAGCCAAGCGCTTCGCAGTGGAAGCCAAGAGCTATGCCCAGCGCTCGGGCAACGCCATGTTGCTGGCGGTCACCGATGCGGATCTGGGTTTCCTCGCGGAGGTCCAAGGCGACCTGACCGAAGCGGAAGCGCGGCTCCATTCGGCTCTCCAAGGGTTTCCGAAGGAGCTTCTGTCGACCGTGGCCATGGAGACCAGGATAGGACTCGGGCGGGTGAGCTTGAAACTCGGCCGCGTCGAGGCGGCACGGGAGCACCTCGAGTCGGTCGTCGAGCTCACCCAGCAAACCGGCGCCCGGGTTCTGGAATTGGATCTCCATCGGTGTCTCTCCGAGGTGTATGAAAAACTCGGCCGGCCCGCCGAGGCGCTCCAGCACTTCAAGCTCTACGACAGCTATCGGGAGAAGGTATTCAACGCCCGGACCCGCCAAGAAGTCGCCCGTCTCGAAATCAAAATGCAGACCGAAGCCGCCAAGAAAGACGCGGAGATCAATCACCTCAAGTACGTGGAGCTGGAGCGCATGCAGGCACGGCTGCTAGAAACGGAACGTTTGGCCCTGCTGGGTGACCTCGCGGCTGGCATCGCCCATGAGGTCAACAATCCCTTGGGCGTTCTTCAGAGCAACCTGGACCTTCTTCAACGCGGAAAAGCGCGGCTTCGAGATACCGACGACGGCATTGCGCTGCGGGTGGAGCGACTCCTGGGAGAGGTGGTGGCCGCATCGGGCGAAGCGACCGATCGAATCGCCGCCTTGGTGCGGGCACTTCGCCGCTTCGTTCGGCTGGACGAAGCCCAAAGACAGCTGCTCGACGTGATCGAGAACCTGGAAAGCGTTCTGACCCTGCTGCAACCCATGGTGCCCGATGGCGTCGTGGTGCATCGCAAGCTGGTGCCGGTTCCGCGGGTCTGGGGCTGGCCGAGCGAGCTGAATCAAGCCTTGATGTCGGTGCTGACCCACGCCCTGGAGACCCTGGAGAACGGGGGCGCCCTGGAGGTCACCACTCGATTCGATGCAGCCGACATTTGGATCGAGGTCACCGGCAGTGGCCCCGAGCTGACGCCTCAACAGGTGAGAGAGATGTTCGAGGTCCGCCTGGGAGAACAGGAGCGAAGGATGCGGTTGCGTCTGGGCCTCGCTCCTGCGCGCTCCGTCGTGGAACGACACGGCGGCGAGCTGGTCGTGAGCTCCCTCGCGGGGATCGGAAATTGTTTCGCTGTTCGGATTCCCGCCTCGTCACCGGTCGGCCCGCCTTGAAGAGTTGTCGTTGGCCTCATCGCCCATCTCTCGTACACCACCACCCATGCGGATGCTCGTCAGCCTGACCGTCGTCGTCGCAATGGGGTGTTCTTCTTCGGCACCGCCGCCGGCGCCCTCATCGAAAGGGGCCGGCTATCTGGATCCCGAAGCCGGTCCGGGGGTGGCTCAGTCCCCCATCAACATCGTGACCTCACAGGCCACCGAAAAGAACGAGCAGGTTCTCCTGCACTATGGACGCGCTCAAGAAAAGGTGGTCAATCTGGGACACACCATCGAGGTCGACCTGAGCCCAGGGAGTTGGGTGATGGACGAGGACAAGAGATTCGTCCTCCGTCAGTTTCACTTTCATACTCCGAGCGAGCACCTCATCGACGGCATCACCTTCCCGATGGAAATGCACATGGTGCACACCCTCGAGGGCGAACCCCATGAGTATTTGGTGATCGCCGTGTTGTTCAGGCAGGGGAGCCCCAGCCCCTTCATCGACGCGTTTGCCGACCAGATCCCCCAAATGGCGGGAGAGGAAAGCCCAGCTGGAGTCATCGACCTGTCTGCGATCTGCGACCCCGAGGAAGGCTTTTTCAAATACCGGGGTTCGTTGACGACTCCACCCTATACAGAAACCGTTCGATGGCTGATCTCCAAGAAGGTGCACGAAGCGTCTCCGGAGCAGGTGGACACCATCCATCGCCTGGAAGGGGACAATGCCCGACACATCCAGATTTTCGGTGAACGTCGCATCGAGGACATTTGATGGGCACCCGGTGCGGCGGGAAAAGGTAGACGCGGTCTAAGTCGGGATGACGCCTAAATGTTGATCTCGAATGGACGAATGGGTTTCGCTATTCTCCGCCATGGCTCATTCTGCCGGAACTGAAGGGCTCCTGGACCGGCTCCGCAAGCGTGGCTGGCGCATGACCGCGCAGCGGCGCGCCGTGGCCGAGTCCCTCACCGGGAGCAATCTCCACCTGACGGCGGAGGAGGTGTTCGACCGGGCGGGTCACATTCTTCCGGAGCTCAGCCGCGCCACCGTCTACAACACGTTGAACGAGCTGGTAGACATGGGCGAACTGCAGGTCGCGAGCTTCGACGGCGGCTTGACCCGCCGATACGACCCCAACGCCGTTCAACCACATCACCATCTGAGTTGCCGGAGCTGTGGAAAGGTGGTCGACATTCCCCAGCGGCCGTCACTCCCCGATCTCTCCAAGCGGCACCGTCAAGGCTTCGAAGTTGAAACCGTACACGTGGTGTACGAAGGACTCTGTGCTGGCTGCCGCAGCCCGAATGCTCACGGCGCCGGGCCCACGCCGCGCAAGCGCCCTTCCGCCAAAGCCTAACTCGGCGGGTCGTCGGGGCGCGACCGGCGCCGCCCATCCGGCGTCCAGGTGACCCCATCCTCTGAACGATAACCGGCGAGGATCGGAGGCGACGGCTCGACCACCGCCCGCTCTACGCCCGGTTGCTCGAACGCCCTGTCCAAAACGCAGGCCACGAAGCCGGAGGCATCGTGCACGGAGGTGAAGCGAAAATGCACGGTGCCATGGACGGGCGGTCCATCGAACGCCCCCGCCACCTTCAGCACCCGCGACGCCGCATCGAGGCCATACCACACCCCCCAGATCCGGCCGGTTCCCTCACCCTCCAGCCTCTGAAGGACGGCTTGCACCCGGCGTCGGTGAGCGTCTTGCAGCCGGTCCTCGAAGGCGGGGTCCCAAGGGGCGGCCCGAAGCCCCGCGGCCAGCGCTTCCGGTCCCCTGAGGTCCGCGTGCAGCAGATCGAAGCCCGCCGCCACGACCTCCCAGCCGGCTCGCCGGAATACCTCCGGTGTCAGCGCTTTGACGTCCCGTTCCAGCGCCGGATATTGGACCACGAGCTCCGACCGGTCCCCGAGTTCGAAGTCGTCCAGCTGGAAGCCGGGCGACATCGTGGTTCCCATAAGGGCGTAGCGCCCACCGTGACGCAGCACCGAGCCCTGCCAGACACCGCGCGGCACGCAGCGCTGAACCTCTTGCCCGGCCGAGAGGTCGTGGCCGAGGCAGACCCGTTCGTGCCCGCCGTCCGGGTGTAGCAACAGCATATCCACCGGGTCACCGAGGTAGAAGTGGTACACCTCGTCCGACCTTAAGCGGTGCATCAGCGAGCGGCTCGTAGGGGTCAGCAGGTAGTAGATGGCGGTGTGGAGCGAGCGACCGCGGTCACCATCGAAGCGCATGGACTGTTCCGATCGCACGTTTTCCTTGTACCAACCTCCCTCGAACCCCAATGGCTGGAGACCGAGTCGCTGGATCACCGCTTCCGCAGTCCTCATCACAGCTTGCGTACCAGACCTTGCTTCCAAGGGAACCGCGGGGAAGAGCCTTCGACGAGGGCGGCGGTCATTCCCTGGCCGAGAAGCGGAACGGAAGTCTATGCCGCAGAGCGGCATAGGACACTGACAAGCGACTGCGTCGCTGATAAGTCCGCACCGTGAAGGACTGGAAATCGCGCCACCTCGGCAGAAGATGCACCCCAGAGGAGGCTGTGAAGGTGGTGGCTTCCGGGAACCGAGTTCTGGTCGGCTCGGGATGTGCTCAACCTCGCCGGTTGGTCCGAGCCATGGCCGCCCGTGCTGGATCCCTGAGCGATGTCGAAGTGGTCCACCTGATGACCTTGGGCGGTGCTGAATATGCGGCGCCCGAGCTGCAAGCCAGCTTCCGCCACAACGCCTTTTTCATCGGTGGGAACGTCAGGAAAGCGGTTGCAGAAGGCCGCGCTGATTACACCCCCATCTTCCTGTCGGAGATTCCAGAGTTGATGCGTTCCGGTCAGCGTCGCGTCGACGTTGCCCTCCTGACCCTGAGCCCACCGGACCGTCATGGCTACTGCAGCATGGGTATCCACGTCGACATCCAGAAGGCCGCGGTAGACACCGCCAAGTTCGTGCTCGCTGAAATCAACCATCAGATGCCGCGAACGCTCGGCGATACGTTGGTGCACATCGATCAGATCCACGCCTGGACCGAAGTAGACGAGCCTTTGCTCGAAATGCCCAGCGAAACGCCAGATGAGATCTCGATCCGGATCGGAGGACTGGTTGCCCGCATGATCGAAAACGGAAGCTGTCTTCAGCTCGGAATCGGCAGCATTCCCAACGCGGTGCTACGCTTCCTTCAGGACAAGCGGGACCTGGGAATCCACACCGAGATGATCAGCGATGGTCTGCTACCTTTGGTCGAGAGCGGCAACATCAACAACCGGAGAAAGGTCATTCATCCCGGCAAAGTGATCACGAGTTTTGCCATGGGAACGAAGCCTCTCTACGACTTCGTCGACGACAACCCGTCCGTCAACTTCTACACCTCGGACTTCGTCAATGATCCTCGAGTGATCTCTCGGAACGATCAGGTCGTTGCAGTCAACTCGGCCCTGCAGGTCGACCTGACCGGACAGGTGGCGGCGGACAGCGTGGGCTATCGCTTCTACAGTGGCATCGGTGGCCAGGTCGACTTCATCCGCGGAGCGGCGATGAGTCGGGGAGGAAAGCCGGTCATCGCCTTGCCCTCGACCGCCAAGGAGGGCGCCATCAGCCGTATCGTTCCACACCTCGACGAAGGGGGTGGCGTGGTCACGTCTCGGGGGGACGTCCACTATGTCGTGACGGAGTTCGGCGTGGCGTATCTCCACGGAAAGACGATCCGCGAACGCGCCTTGGCCCTCATCAATGTGGCCCATCCCGATTTTCGCTCCGAGCTCCTCTCGTTCGTCCGTCGTCGTCAATACGTCTACCAGGACGAGCGGATCCTCGAGCAGCGTCTGGATCTTTACCCATACGAGGTCGTCCACACCCATCAGTTCGGCGACCACGAACTGGAAGTACGCCCGCTTAAAGCGACCGACGAGCGCACTCTGCAAGAGCTCTTCTATTCCCACCGTCCAGAGACGGTGTATCAGCGATACTTCAACACCAAGACGAGCTTGGGGCATCGGGAAGCGGCCGAGCTTTGCTGCGTTGGATATCAGAACCGAATGGCGCTGGGCGCTTTCGAATGCAAGGGCCGCGCCGAACGGTTGCTCGCAGTCGCTCGATACGAACTGAATCCACGCACCGGCTTCGCGGAAACCGCGGTGGTGGTGCACGAGGACTATCGACGTCTGGGCATCGCAACGCATCTGCTGAAGGCGCTGGAAGAGTACGCTCGAGGACGAGGCATCGTCGGATTCGAGTCGGAGATCCTGCCGGAGAATCGGGCCATGCAAGACCTCCATCGGAGGCTGGGTCACATCGTGCGTTACGACGAAGAAGACCGGGTGTACCGGGTCCGTCGGCGATTCGAGGGCCAGCCGTCCCACGCCGACCTGCCGGTGGTTCCCTCCCTCTTCAAGGAGGAGCCGGCGGCACCCAGTGTTTGAGCGGCGTGAAGATTCTGAAGCCGTTCATCGGGACAATGCGACCCGCGACCAAGCTCGCGCCCCAAACGCTCCCCGGATACTCTCTCGTGGTTGGGTTCCCCGGGCACGCAGTTGGGCTTCGAACCGAGCCCGAGCGACATGCCGGTCGTGCATCATGCCTCGACCCGGCTCAGCTTCGCGGATCGGCTTCAGATTCTCGGCCTTGACGCGGCGCCGCTCGTCGCGCTGCCGGTTCACCCACATCGACGCAGCAGCCACCGGCCGAAGACCCGCGAGGTGGTTGCCGGCGAGGAAGCTGCCGGGAATGGTCGAGCCGCTCGGATTCAAGGGTCATCAGAATGCCCACCCCGACGAGGTTCGTCGAGGATGGACGACGATGCGGTTCAACCCGAGACATGCGCCCGAGCCGTCCAGCCCCCAGAGACCGCCTCAGGTCGGATCGGTATCCGGGCGAAGCAGCACTTTCCCTCGAACGCGGCGTTCGGAAAGGTCGGACAGCGCTCGTCCGGCGTCCTCGAATCCGTAGACTCGGTCGATGTGAGGGCGAAGCAGCCCTTGTCGGGTCCACTCGAAGATCTCCTGGACATACTCTCGGTGGAGGTCTGGCGAACGGGCGATGAAGGAGCCCCAAAAAACGCCCAGGATCTGGCATCCCTTGAGGAGAGGGAGATTCAACGGAACCTTCGGAATCTCTCCTGAGGCGAAGCCCACCACCAAGAGTCGCCCATCCCAGTTCGTGGCCCGCAGAGCTTGCTCCGTGAGCGAACCCCCAACGGGATCGTAGACGATGTCCGCACCGTGGCCACCGGTGAGATCCTTGATGCGCTCCTTTAGGTCCTCCGTCGCGTAGTTGATGGCTTCATCGGCACCCTGTTCTCGACAAAAACGAAGCTTCTCCTCGGAACTGGCAGCAGCGATCACCCGGGCACCCATCGTCTTCGCAAGTTGAACTGCCGCGATACCCACACCGCCCGCGGCTCCCAATATCACCACCGTTTCGTCTCTTCGCAGACGTCCACGGTCTTTGAGCGCATAGTGGGAAGTGGCATAGGTCAAGAGCATGGCCGCGCCTTGGTCGAAGGAGATGTCATCCGGCAACGGAATGACGGCGTCTGAAACCACGCTGATGCGTTCCGCAAATGCCCCCCACGGAGCGTTCCCCACGACACGCTGACCGAGCTCCAAGTCGTCGACGCCTTCACCCACTTCGATGATGGTCCCAGCAAACTCGTGCCCAGGAACAAATGGGGGCGGAACCTGGAACTGGTATTTGCCCGCGATCATGAGCACGTCGGGAAAGTTTACGCCGGCAGACACGACCTGCACCACGACCTCTCCTCGCCGGGGTGCCGGGCTCGCTACATCTTCCACGTGCAGCACGTCGGTTCCGCCGAGCTCCTTACAGACCACCGCCTTCATGAGCCGCGGACGGTACGCCTCGATGTGTGAACAGCGCCAGCGCTTTCGAATCCCCAAAGTCCCGTTTCGTCTTTCGATGAACCCCGTTCCGAGTAGGCTTCGGCGGCGAACGGTGGTTTTCCTGGTGCTGGCCAAGACGCTCATCAGCCTGACCCTATTGGGCGCGACCGACGCCGACTCTTCCGGTAGGCCCGAGACGATATCCGGTCGATTCGAAGCCCATCCTTCGGTCGAAGCGGCGAAAGAGAAGCTCGAGAAGCCCATCGGTATGGCGGCCTCCCACTTCTTCTTTCTGGCCAAGCCCTTCGTGAAGCGCAAGCTCCGGCAGGTGACCCGCCCATGTCGGTTCATCAACGTCATCGTGCAGGAGGATCAAGTGACTACGTGGTGCGACCGAGACGACTTCGCATTTGGCGGGCCGCCCAAAGGTGCCGCCCGCCCCTTCGTGCTCGACGGCGAACGCGGAAGGCTCGACCACGACTGGAACGGCGAACGCCTCATCCAGGAGTTCGTCGGCGAGGACGGCGTTCGGCGCCATGTCTACCAAATCGATGGAGAGATGATGCTGATGGCAGTTTCCATCATGACCCCGAAGCTCCGCGATCCATTCAACTATGTCTTGGAGTACCGGCGCGTGGGCCCAGCCGAAATGCCTCCGCATCCGATTCATGGCATCGAGCCTTGAAACTCTCACGAATCGTCGACGGATCCCGCGACCTTCGAGGGACTCGGAGCCGAAAAGCCAAGGTTCAGATCCTATCGTCGTTGGCGAAGGAGCTGTTTGAGTGGAAAAGGCCAGGGTCCATCGCCTGGCTGGCCGGCGAGGTTCCGGAGGGTCGACTCGGCATCGGTCCAGCAGGTGCGAAACGGCTCATGAGCATCGCGCCCGCCGCGACGCCGACGGTGACCATTGATCAGGTGGCGGATCTGCACCGTCGCCTCAAGGCTCGATCCGGACCTGGCGCTGCAAAGGAGCGAGACCGCTGGTTGAATGAGCTGATGCAACGCTGCACGCGGGAGGAGCAGGCTTACTTGGTGGGCCTGTGGACGGGTGGCCTGAGGCAGGGTGCGCTCGAGAGTTTGGTGGTTGATGCCATCGCCGACGCGGCTCGGATCCCGGTCGAGCAGGTCCGCCGAGCTCAGATGCTGGCCGCCGACATCGGAAGGGTTGCGGAACTTGCCATGACCCATGGCTCCGAAGGCCTCGCTGCCTTTCGGCTGGAGCTCTTTCGACCCGTTCAACCGATGCTCGCTAGCACCGCCGAGGACATCGAAAGCGTGTTTCATCAGGTCGAGGATCCATGGATAGAGACCAAGATCGACGGCGCTCGGGTTCAGATTCACAAGGACGACGACGAAATTCGAATCTTCAGCCGGAGGTTGAACGAGGTCACCGGTCATCTACCCGACGTTGTGAAGAGGATTCAGGCGCTGCCGGTGAGACGGACGATATTGGATGGAGAGACCATCGCCCTTCGAAACGATGGAACTCCTCATCCCTTCCAAGTGACGATGCGCCGCTTCGGTCGCCGCACTTCAGCGGCCGAACTTCCGCTTTCAGTCTTCATTTTCGACTGCCTGAAGGTGGACGACCAAGATCTGTGGGAGGCCCCGGCTCGGCACCGGCTGGCGGCCTTGTCCGAACGGGTGCCGGAGGACCTCAGACCCCTTCGCGTGGACCATCCGAGTCAGGCGGACGCGGTCCGCTTCCTGGAAGCCTGCCTTACGGCAGGCCACGAGGGGGCCATGTTGAAGTCTGGGCGAGCTGCGTACGAAGCAGGCCGAAGGGGGTCCCATTGGCTGAAGCTGAAGCACGCTCATACCGTCGACCTGGTGGTGATCGCGGCCGAATGGGGATCGGGACGGAGACAGGGATGGCTCAGCAATCTTCATCTGGCCGCGCCGAACGAGGAGGGAACACTGGTCATGCTGGGAAAGACCTTCAAGGGACTGACCGACGAAGCATTGGCCCTCCAGACCCGCTTTCTGCTGGAGCGAGAGATCGGCCGAGATGGCCACGTCATTCGGGTGCGCCCCGAACTGGTGGTGGAGGTGGCGTTCAGCGATGTTCAATACAGTCCACACTATCCAGGCGGTATGGCGCTTCGATTTGCCCGAGTGAAGCGGTTTCGGTTCGACAAGGGTCCGGAGAGTGCAACGCCGCTCCAAAGCGTTCGGGCCATTTACGAAGGTACGGAGGCCTGAGTCTGGTCGGTCCGAAGGGTCGATCCGTCGCCTCGAGCTCAAGTCGGCAGGTTCAACCGCCACGCATGGATCCGCGACACGAGGAGCATTGGGTCCCGAAACACGAGGCTGCGACCGGCGGGCCCTCGTCCGTCCGTGTATACGAGCGTCCGGTAACGTGACGGGATCTTGGAAGCCAACGATTGGGACGTGTCGGCTGCAGAGTCGCGTCCACGAAAGAACAGAGCGGGAGTCCGACAGCGCCGCAAATCCACCTCGTAGACCATGCCTCGACTCCGAATCGTGCCGAGCCGCATCTGACGCGCCAAGTCCCTGACGACTCCGCGGCTCACGTCGGCATCCCAGCCGAACCAGGATGCTGGAAACCTTCCAAGGCTCCATGCCGCGCTCGATGCAAGTTGAGATGCCAAAGCTGAAGCGGTGGGGACGCGGCCGTCGGGAAAGTCATCGCTTTCCACCACCACGACGCCCTGCACCGCGGTGGGGTGCCGGGCCGCGTACAGGAGCCCCAGTTGGCCGCCGAAACCATGCCCGGCCGCGAGGATCGGAGCGTCTGGGAAGGCCGCACGAAGGGCATCCCGCTGAGCCAACAGATCGAACTCCACCATTTCTCGATAACCGAAGTCGCCGCGGGCCGATTCGGTGCTGGTCCCATGCCCTCGAAGGTCTGCGAGCACCAGTCGGAAGCCGTGGTCGGCAGCGGCATGGCGGAGAGGAGTATAGCGACGAGCACACCGGCCCAGATCCGGCTGAAACCACAGAATGGGCGCATTGAGCGAGAGGCTGTCGGTCACCCACAAGCGGCTGCGAGGGCCATCGGCGCTCTGGACCGTCAACCATTTATCGGGAGAGACGTGCTGCTCGAGCCCTTCCTTTTCCAAGGAGCCCATGGTGCACGTGCTCCATGCCCAGCCTGAACCTTCGAAACAAGTCCTGCCTGGTCACCGGCGCTTCCTCCGGGATTGGCGCGGCCATGGCTCGCGCTTTGGCCAACGCGGGGCCGCGACTCACCCTGGTAGCCCGACGACGAGAACGACTGGAACAGGTTGCGGCATCGCTCCCCGGGGCTACCGAGGTGAAGGTCGTCGTCGCCGACCTCCGGTCGGAATCGGCGAGAGCGGAGGTCGCCCAGGCATGCCCATCGCCTGACGTTGTCATTCTCAACGCCGGCGTCAGCCAGCGGGCGCCGGTGGCGGAGATGGATATCCATATGCTCCGAAGCATCATGGAACTGAACTTCTTTTCCGCCACGGACCTGACGTTTCGCTTCCTCCCCGGCATGCTGGAGCGAAACTTCGGTCATTTCGTGGTCATCAGCAGCGTGGTCGGCTATGTGTCCACGCCCCTACGGAGCGGCTACGCGGCTTCCAAACATGCCCTCCACGGTTTTTACGAGGCGCTCCGTGCCGAGACGGCCGGCACCGGGGTAGGCGTCACCATGGCCGTTCCCGGCTACGTCCGGACCGAGGTCGGACAACAGGCCCTCCGGCCCGATGGACCCGCGAATCATCCGGTCGAGCCTCGGGGCATGGACCCGGACCGGGCCGCTCACCAGATCGTCGAAGCCTTGAAGCGGATGGCCCCCGAGGTCTACGTGGGAGGCACCGAACTGGCTGCCATCTACCTTCGACGCTTCGTTCCGGCTCTGGTCCGCAGGTTCGGACCCCGCTGGGCTCCCGAAGACTGAGCGGCGTTCAGAGGACTTTGGTCACCACGTCGAACAATTCCTCGGCCGTGAACGGCTTGTGGAGGAGGGGCGTCTCGGGGTCCCATCCATGCCGCTCGAGCTCGGTGCCAGGATAGCCGGATACGAAGAGCACCCGAAGCTCCGGATTCTTTTCCTTCAGACGGCTTGCCACGGCGGGCCCCGAGATCTCCGGCATCACGACATCGGACACCAGGAGGTCGATGGGGGTCACCGAAGCGGCGGAAATCGCTTCTTCGGCGGTGTGAACCAGCACGACGCGAAACGCCATGCGTTCCAGCATTCGCATCATGGTCTGACCCACACCCAGATCGTCCTCCAGCACCATGATCGTTCGGCGGCGAAGCGAGGTGGGCGTAGTCGCGGTCGGAGGCAGGTCGCCGGTGGGATCTTGGTCGGTGCACGGGAGCCAGATCCTGACCGTGGTCCCTCGTTCTGGCTGACTCTCGAGGTCCAGTGCCCCGCCGCTCTGGCGGATGATGGCGTACGATGTAGCAAGGCCCAATCCGGTTCCTTTGCCGGGTCCCTTGGTGGTGAAGAAAGGCTCGAATGCTCGTTCTACCGCCTCCGGAGCCATTCCCTGGCCATTGTCTTGGACCGTAACCTGGCACCATCGTTCGTTCTCGCCTTGAGAAGGAAGGTGGGCCGGCGCAGATTCGGAAGAGCGCAGTTCGATCTTCACGTTCCCTCCGTCCGGCATCGCATCACGCGCGTTGATGAGCAGGTTCATGAGAACCTGATCGAACTGGCGCGGATCGACGACCACCGTGATGGGACCCGGCTCGACGCTGATGTCCATCTTGACCCGTTCCCCCAACATCCGACGCCACAGCGGAGCCGATTCCGCGATCAAGCCACCGATGTCGGTACGTCGCCGATGTCCCTCTTGCCTCCGGGCGACGGTGAGAAGCCGCTGCGTCATGGCTCGACCCCGTTCGGCCGCAAGAAGAATCTCGTCGACCAGTTCGTCGATCACCGAAAGCTCGTGCTCTCCTTTGAGAAGTTCGCCGCTACCAAGAATGGTCGTCAGAAGATTGTTGAAATCGTGAGCCACTCCCCCGGCCAAGCGACCAAGGCTTTCCAGGCGTTGCGCATGCTGAGCAGTTTCTCGCTCGACCCGCTGCTGCGTCACATCCTGGATCACGCCATAGAGCCGATGCTGGGAGATACTGAGTTCGTCCCGGTAGAGCCAAAGCCGCATGAAACGAGGACGTCTGGTGTCATTGCCCAACCTGGCTTCGAACTCCCACTCTCGGCGGCTGCCTTCGAACACTCGTTGAAACCCCTCGCTCACCTTCGATCGGTCCGCTGGGTCGAACATGTCCAGGAACTGCTCGATGGCGACGTCACCCCCGAGGTCAATGTTCAACACCGCCGCGGCCTGACTGGAGAGTTCGACCGTCTTATCGTCGTGAATGTAGGTGAAGCCGCCTATCTCCGCGACCTGTGCGCTGAGCTCTAGCGAACGCACGAAGCGCTCCCGACGCTCTTCTGGAGTCACATCCCATCCTTCGACCATCATCATCGGACGCTCTTCTGAAAACGGTCGAAGCAAACAGCATGAAATCCACATTGCGGTGGGCTCCGTTTGAGACCGAAGCTTGAACTGCAGTGACGTCTGTTCCTGATGCTTCGCGCCCTTGACCGCTGCCTTCATGAGCTCCACGTCGTCTGGCTCGATGGACCACGCGTCCTGGGACCAGAGCGGTTCACCAATTCGATGACTAAAGGTTCGGCGCGCAACTTGATTGGCCTCGACGACGCACCCGTCCTCGTCGAGGATCCAAAAACAAACCGACGCGGCCCGGAAGGCACCGAGAAACATGTGGTGACGGCGACTGAGCGCCTCTTCCGTCGATTTCCTTTCGTCGATGTCCATGTGAATCGTGGTCCAGGTCATCGTGCCATCCGAGAGGCGTAGCGGTGCTCCCGTTCCCTCTAGCCAGTGGATCGATCCATCGAAGTGACGAACGCGATATTCACATCGCCAAACCGAATGATTGTGAGCCGACGACCGGAGGGTCTCTCGGAGGCGCGCACCGTCTTCCTCGAGGACGTTGGGTAGCACCGGGTCGTTCCGGGGAAGACGTTCTTCCGCTTCCATCCCGACAATGCGGATGACGTTCGGACCCCAGTATGGAACTTCAAAGGCTCCGTCGGCAGTAAGTGAGATCCGCTGCACGAATCCCGGGAAACTCACCGGCAATTCCGAAAAACCGTCAGAAGCAGAGATACCGGCGTTCTCATCGGCTTCCGACGACCCCGGCCCGCTCATGTTGCGAACGTTAGTGAAACCGCCCCGGAAACGCAAAATGCTTGCCGTCCCGCTCCGCTCTCTCCCGATTCGGACGCGATAGCAGGCTCGCAAGTTGTTCAAGGCTTGCAAGGTCATGGACAGGACGAAAGTCATCTACGTGGGGCAAAATGGCGGCGACACCCCGAGCCTTAGGTTGAAACCCGGCGTAACGAAGCAGCGGGTTGAGCCAAACCAAGCGTCGGCAGGAACGTCGCAGGCGCGCCGTCTCCGCTCCCAGGTCAACCTCGGCGTCTCGGTCCAAACCGTCCGTGACCAACAAGACCCACGCCCCATGGGCCAAGACCCGACGACGCCACACCCGGTTGAATTCCCGAAGGCAGCCCCCGATTCGCGTTCCACCCGACCAGTCGAGGACTTCCTGGCCAATGCGGGCCATGGCGGCGTCTGGATCGCGTTGCCGCAACCAACGCGTCACCGGAGTCAAACGTGTCCCGAAGAGGAATGTGTGCACTCGATCTCGGTCGTTGGTCACCCCGTGTATCAAATGGAGAAACATTCGACTGTACCGCTCCATCGAACCGGAGATATCGCAGAGCACCACCAACGGTCGAGGGCGGGTTCGGGGAGTCTTCCGGCGGAGAACGACCGCATCTCCTGCGGTTCGCAGGCTGGACTGCATGGTCTTTCTTGCGTCGATATCTTTTCCGTTTCGTCGTGGCATGGTGCGGCGAACCGGGTTCTCCGGGGTGACGCCCTTCATGCGACGCAAGGCCATTTTCACTCGTCTGAGCTCATCGCCGCTCAGCTGGTCGAAGTCCTTGTGTCGAAGGCTTTCGACGTTGGAAGCGGTCATCGCGGCATCGAAATCCAACGGGACATCCTGCTCTCGGGGTCGCGGCGGTTCTCGAGGACCTCGAAACGCTTCGTGGATGCGCGTTGCCCCGGGTTTTGCGAGATTGCGGGAGGAAACATCTTCGGCACGGGGCAGGAGCATCTCGAGGGAGGAGGAAAAGGAGGGATCCCTAAAGAATCGATCGAACGCTTCCTTGAAAAGGGCCCGCTCTTCCGATCGATGAACATAGACGGCGTGAAGTCCCCAGAAGAGCGTCTCACGGTCTTGGAGTCCCAGGCGTTCCGTCACCTGCAGAGCCAAGAGTTGGGCGTCGGGACCGGCGGAAAGCCCGAGCCGACGAAGTACCCGTCCAAAGGCCACGAGATTCTCGGTGAGGACGGTGGTCACAGGCGACCTTGCTCGTAGTCCTCGGCCAGTTTCACCCGCTGCAGTTTGCCGCTCGTGGTCTTGGGTATACTGGACACCGGCAAGACCAAGGACACACCGAATCCGGTTTGGGTTGTGACGACATGACGGATTTTCTGAGCCAGCGCTTCGAACGCTTCTGGACTCCTTCGCCATTGAACGAATACAGCCAGAACCTCTCGCTCCCCGTCTCGAAGCCCGACTGCGGCCACCTTGCCGATTTCTACTTCGTCCAGGCTCGACACCACGGTCTCGATATCATGTGGAAAGATGTTCTGGCCGTTGACGATGGCCATTTCCTTACGACGACCGGCGACATGCAATTCCCCTCGATGTAGAAATCCCAGATCTCCCGTGTCGTACCAGCCGTCCACCCGCGGATCGAAGTCTCCTTCCTCGGTCCGAACACTGGAGGTGACGTTGAGCCCACGAATCCAGATCGGTCCCACGACACCGTCCTCGACCGGCTGCGGTCGGTCCGAACCATCGCCGATCCGCACTTCGGTATGCCGGATCGGTCGACCACATGGCACGATGTCCAATCGGTCCTGGTCACTGTCCGGATCTCGTACCGGATCACCGAGTCCGAGACGGGTTCGGTCCACCGATGTCTTTCGGAGTCCGGAGCCGAGCGGCGGCATGGTCACGGCCAGGCTCGCCTCCGCTAGGCCGTACACTGGAAACATCGCGTCGGGATTCAGTCCGTGAACCGCGAAAGTGTCCAAGAATCGTTTCACCAATGCATAGGAAATCGGCTCCGCGCCGTTGAAGATCACTCGAACAGGAGACAGATCAAGACCTTCGAAACGCTCTCGTTTGTACGCTCGCAAGGTATGTTGATAAGCGAAGTTCGGGCCGCTGGTGACCGTAACCCGATGAGCAGCCGCCTCCTGAAGCCACGTTAAGGGCCGGCGAACGAAACGTTCGGTGGGCATCAAAGTGTGGTTCGTTCCTCGCATGAACGGAGTAAGATGCCCGCCAATCAGGCCCATGTCATGGGTGAGCGGCATCCATGCATGCGGTCGGTCGTCCGGTTCGAGCTGGATCGCCTCGATGATCGCGGTCGTGTTGGCGACCAGATTTCGATGCGTCAGCTTTATGCCTTTCGGTAAGCGCGTCGAGCCCGAGCTGAACTGAACGTAGGCAAGGTCGTCTGGTCGCACATCGTGATGAACACCGGATGGACCGTGCAACGAAGCTTCTCGGAGCTCGGCGACGGTCACGAGTCTGCTCTTCAGTCGAGACAGATCTCGTCCCGCTGATTCGCTCGAGGCGAACGCAGCGATTCGCTCCCAGCTTTGTTCATCCGTCACGAAGAAGGGGTCCTCGAAGAGACCGAGCACCCGCCAAACTTTTCGCTGATGCTCTTCTGTCGCCCCGGTGCTCACCGGCACTGGAACCGCTCCGCCCAACAAGCACGCCCAAAAAAGCTCCAAGAAATCCTGTGGCGCACTCACATAGAAGCCGACGAAGTTTCCCGGTCGAACCCCTTGGCTCTGAAGGCGACCCAGACGTCGTGTCGCCCTGTCGAGCAACTCCTCGTAGGTCGTGAACACCGGGTTGGGTCCCGTCAGATACCCGATCCGATGTTGGGGTCGGAGAGGATGCATCAGGGCATCCACCAGCGTCTCTGGTGTCATCGCAGCGGACCAGGCGCATGTGAGGCGAGCCGGGAGTCAAGTCCTACATCGGCTCCAGAAGGCCCGCGATGCCCTCGGCCCGGAGTCTTTCGATGTCTTCCCGCACCTTCAGCACCACGCCCAAGGTCTGGTCCACGAGTTCCGGTGACAGGCGATGTTCCCGCAGAGCCAAGATCGCGCGTGTCCAGTCCAAAGACTCGGCGACCCCCGGAACCTTGAAGAGGTCCTTGGCCCGCAGCCTTTGAACGAATGCCACCACCGATCGGGCCAATTGTTCATCGACGGCCGGATATCGGGCGCGCACGATGGCCAGTTCCCGATCCAGGTCCGGGTAGTCCACCCAGTGGTACAGGCATCGGCGCTTGAGTGCATCATGGATCTCGCGGGTTCGGTTCGAGGTGATCACGACGACCGGGGGCCGGTCGGCCCGGATGGTCCCGATTTCGGGAATGCTGACCTGCGCGTCGGAAAGAACCTCCAGCAAGAACGCCTCGAAGGGCTCATCCGTGCGGTCCAGCTCGTCGATCAACAGAACCGGGGGCCCTTCGAGGTGAGGTTCCAACGCCTGAAGCAGGGGGCGCTTGATCAGGAACCGGTCCCCAAACACATCTGGCTCGACGCCTCGAGGTTCGGCCAGCCGGATCTCGATCATCTGTCGAGGATAGTTCCATTCGTACACCGCGGAAGCGAGGTCGAGGCCCTCATAGCACTGAAGCCGGATCAGACGTCGACCGAGCTGCTCGGCCAGGACCTTGGCGACTTCCGTCTTTCCGACTCCGGCCTCGCCTTCCAGCAACAACGGCCTCTCCAGCTCAAAGGCCAGGTAGATCGCGGTGCACAGGTCCCTCCCAGCCACGTACTGCCCTCGCTGAAGGAGACGAGAGACCTCATCGACGTTTTGAAATGGAGCTCCCAACGGTCTGACGCCAGGGAATCAGGCGGCAGCGACCGCACGGGCCGCCATGACCTTCACCAAGTGGGCGCGGTAATCGGGCCCGGCATCGAGTTCGTCCAAGAAGTCGGTCGGGTCGACCTCGATGGAGGCCAACGCTTCGGGTGCAAAATTTTTGGAAAGGGCTCGCTCCATGTCCGTCAGGCGGAACACTTTCGGACCGGCCCCCGTCACTGCGACGCGAACCTCATCTCCCCAGGTCGCCACCATCACCCCCACGATGGCATACTTGGACGCGGGATTGGGGAACTTCGCATAAGCCGCCCGGTCGACCGCCCGAAAGTGAACTGCCGTGATGATCTCGTCTCTTTCGAGAGCCGTCTCGAACAGGCCGGTGAAGAACGCGTCAGCGTCGATTGTGCGTTGGTCCGTCTCCACCCGTCCATCCAAGGCCACCACCGCCGCTGGATAGTCGGCTTGCGGGTCGGCATGGGCAATCGAGCCCCCCAACGTCCCCCGATTTCGGACCTGGGCGTCCCCGATGCCGTGCGCCAACTTCGCCAGCGCCGGAAGACTCTGTCGGATCAGGCGGGAGGTTTCCACCTCGGCATGGGTGACGCTGGCGCCTACCACCACCCGGCCGTCCCGGACCTCGATGCCTTTCAGCTCACGCAGTCCCTTCAAGCAGATCAAGTCGCTTGGCGCGGCTAGGTCCAGCTTCATGACGGGGATCAGGCTCTGGCCCCCACCCAGGAACTTCCCGTCCACGCGAGCCGCCAGCAATGCTTTCGCTTCTTCCACCGTCGAGGGTCGATGAAACTCGAACGATTCCATCCGCTATCTCCTATCCATCTCGTTTCGCGGTCTGGATGGCCTTCCAGACTCTCTGCGGCGTGGCCGGCATGTCGAGGTCCTTCACCCCCAAGGGTGCCAGCGCATCCAAAACGGCATTGATCACCGCCGGCGGGCTCCCGATCGCCCCCGCTTCACCACAGCCCTTGGACCCCAAAGGATTGTGGGTGCACGGCGTCACGTGGTTTCCGGTCTTGAAGAAAGGAAGGTCGGCCGCCCGCGGCATGCAGTAGTTCATATAGCTGGCCGTGAGAAGCTGTCCCGTCTCATCGTAGGTGCAGGCTTCGTAGAGGGCCTGACCAATGCCCTGCGCCAGACCTCCTTGAATCTGTCCGTCGACGATCAACGGATTGATGACCCGTCCCACGTCATCTGCCGCCGCCATGTCGATCAGCTGCACGACGCCGGTGTCGGGGTCCACTTCCACCTCCGCAATGTGGCATCCGCCAGGAAACGTGAAGTTCTTCGGGTCATAGAAGGAACTCTCTTCCAGGCCGGGCTCAAGCTCCTCGAGCGGGTAGTTGTGAGGAACATACGCGGAGAACGCAACCTCTGCGAAGGCCTTCTTGCGGTCCGTACCCTTCACCGCAAAATGTCCGTCCGAGAATTCGATGTCACCCGCATCGGCCTCCAGCAGATGTGCTGCAATCTTCTTTCCCTTCTCGATCACTTTCTCGGTGGCCTTCGCGATGGCGGAACCTCCGACCGGCAGCGAACGCGAGCCATACGTCCCCATTCCGAAGGCGGTGTTCGCGGTATCGCCGTGGACGAGTTCCACGGACTCGAACGAGATCCCAAGTTTGTCCGCCACGATTTGTGCGAAAGCGGTCTCATGCCCCTGGCCGTGACTATGAGTGCCGGTGAAGACGGTCACGGAGCCAGTGGGATGAACTCGAATCGTCGCTGATTCGTACAGTCCGGCGCGAGCGCCCAGGGCACCTGCCAAGGCGGACGGCGCGAGTCCGCAGGCCTCGATATACGTCGACAAGCCGAGTCCCCGCAGCTTGCCAGCCTTCTTCGAAGCTTCTCGTCGTTTCTCGAAGTTGGCGTAATCGATCTTTTCCAGCGCGAGATCCAACGTCGCCTCGAAGTTTCCGATATCGTATTCGAGGGCTACCGGTGTCTGATAAGGAAAGTCGCTCTCCTTGATCATGTTCTTTCGTCGAAGTTCGACCCGGTCGAATCCACATTCCCGCGCCGCCTTTTCCACCAGCCGCTCGAGTAGGTACGTCGCTTCCGGACGACCTGCCCCGCGGTAGGCATCGACCGGAGCCGTGTTCGTGAAAAAGGCCTGCACTTCGCAATAGATGGCGGGAGTCTTGTAAACTCCAGCCAAGAGCGTAGCGTACAGATACGTGGGAACGGCCGGAGCGAACGTGGAGAGATAGGCTCCCATGTTGGCTTTGGTCTGAACCCGCAGTCCCAAGAAGTTTCCGTCAGCATCCAACGCAAGCTCGGCGTGGGACCGATGATCGCGGCCGTGCGCATCGGTTTGAAACGATTCCGTCCGCTCGGCCGTCCATTTGACCGGACGTCCCAATCTCTTGGACGCCCAGGTCACCACCGCCTCCTCGGCATAGTGGTAGATCTTCGAACCAAACCCACCCCCGACATCGGGAGCCACGACGCGAAGTTTATGTTCGGGCAGATTGAGGACGAAAGCACCCATCAAGAGGCGGATCAGATGGGGATTCTGAGTTGTCGTATAGAGGGTATGATGGTCGGAGGACGCGTCGTACTCTCCGATGCAGCTCCGCGGCTCGATGGCATTCGGCACCACTCGGTTGTTGATCAGATCGATGGCTACGACGTGCGTAGCCTTCGAAAAGGCTGCATCGGTCGCCGCCTTGTCCCCCAACTCGAAGTCGTAGCACTGATTGCCCGGGGCCAGTTCCCAAACCAAGGGCGCATTGGGAGCGACCGCCTGTTCGAGATTCGCAACGACGGGTAGGTCCTCGTATTCCACGGCCACCGCTTTCGCGGCGGACTTCGCCTGGGCTTGAGTTTCGGCCACGACAACCGCGATCTGATCTCCGACGTGCCGGACGACGCCGTCGGCGAGGGGGGGGTGCGGCGGCTCCTTCATGGGGGAACCGTCGCGACTGTGGATCTGCCATCCGGTCGGGATGCTTCCCACCCCGTCCGCCTTCATGTGTTCGCCGGTGAGGACCGCAAGAACACCCGGTAGCTTCTCCGCATCGGACGCGTCGACCTTCACTCGGGCGTGGGCCATCTGCGACCGAACGAAACATGCATAGGCCTGGAATGGCCGAACCATGTCATCGGTGTATTGGCCTTTGCCGGTGAGAAACCGCGTGTCCTCCTTGCGAGTGACTCGATCGCCGATCCGTCCCGCGAGTGTCATGTCTACTTTGCCTCCTTCATGCTCTGAGCCGCGGCCTGCACCGCCTTCACGATGCCGTGATATCCAGTACACCGGCAAATGTTGCCTTCGAGCCACTCGCGAATGTCGCCTTCGCTCGGTGCCGCATTGTGCTGCAGAAGGTCGAGGGCACTCATCACCATACCCGGAGTGCAATAACCGCACTGTAGGCCATGATGTTCTTTGAATGCAGCCTGAATCGGATGAAGCTCGCCATTCGAAACACCTTCGATGGTGGTGACATCGGCTCCGTCCGCTTCTACGGCCAACATGCTGCACGCCTTCACTGATCGGCCGTCCACCATCACTGTGCAGGCGCCGCACTGGCTCGTATCGCAACCGACGTGAGTGCCGGTGAGACGAAGCCGTTCCCTCAAGAGTTCAACCAGCAGCGTTTGGGACTCGACCTGGACCTCGACTCCCTTTCCGTTCACGTTCATTTGAATCGAATGCATCTTGTTCACCGAGTGATGGAGGCGGCGTCGAGCCGCCCGGGCCCGGAGTCTTCGGTCTCCCCCTCTCCGACGTCAAGCCGGGGCCACCCGCCCCAAACTGCGCCGTCTCGACCGGAACTTGACCGAATGCGTTAGCGCGTCGCGTCGGTCCGAAGGGAAGACCGCATCCAAAGTGTTCGACCTATGGCGGTTTGTTCCGCAATGAGATCTGCGTTCTCCCACCGTGCGTCGCGCATTCACATTGGCCGCCCTCATCATGGCGGGCGAGTCCATCTACACGCTGCCCTACGCCCTTCGTCGGGACTTCGCTCCAGTGATCCTGGAGGTCAGCGAGATGTCGTCGACCGAGCTCGGGCAGCTCAGCTCGATCTTCGGAGTGTTCGCGCTCCTCTGCTACTTCCCTGGAGGGTGGATCGCAGACCGCTTTCCCGCCCGCTCCTTGATGACCTTCTCGTTGCTCAGCACCGGCGCCCTCGGTCTGGGACTGGCCACACTTCCGAGTTTTTGGGGCATGCTGATGCTGTTCGCGGCCCTTGGTATCACCACCATCCTCACGTTCTGGGCTGCGCTCATCAAGGCCACGCGTGCTTGGGGCGGCGCCACCCAGCAAGGACTGGCCTTCGGTCTCCTGGACGGAGGCCGCGGGGTCGTCGACGCCCTCTTGGCTTCGACTGCGGTACTCACCTTTTCCCTAGTCGGAGGGGACGCAGCGGGCCTTAGGGGTGTCATCCTGCTGATGGCGTCGAGTTCGACGATGGCCGGCATCTGGGTCTGGTTTGCGGTTCGGGACGATCGGAGTGTCGAATCTTCCGCTCCCGGTGGAGCCATGCCCTCTCAACTCTTGGCGGTCGTTCGAATGCCCATCACGTGGCTTCAAGCGGTCAT
The DNA here is from genome assembly GCA_050331295.1 of Myxococcota bacterium. Classification (GTDB taxonomy): domain Bacteria; phylum Myxococcota; class Kuafuiibacteriia; order Kuafuiibacteriales; family Kuafuiibacteriaceae; genus Kuafuiihalomonas. The sequence goes on from JBHJGZ010000007.1 coordinate 364,141, forward strand.
CATCGTCGTGAGCTTTTCCTGTTTCTGGGGCACTTTCGACCTCTCGTCCTACGCGGTGGACAGCTTCGGGTGGTCCTCCGCGTCAGCCGCGTCTCTGTCGGCCGCAACACGATGGCTCCGTCCCATTGCCGCCCTCGGGGCCGGACTTCTGGCCGATCGAACGTCGGCCACTCGCGCCATCGTGGTCTGCTTCGTGAGTCTCATCGTCTCATACGGAGCGTTCGCGACGGTTCCGAGCATCCAAGGTCCGGTGTGGATTCTTTGGGCCAATGCATCCGCGGTTTGTCTCTTCAGCTTCGCGCTTCGAGGCGTGTACTACGCCATCATGGAGGAAGCCGATGTTCCGGTCCATCTGACCGGAACCACCGTTGGCGTCGTTTCCGTACTGGGCTTCACACCCGACATCTTCGTTCCGTTGATCCTCGGCTCCCTCGTCGACGGCTATCCAGGAGGACAAGGGCACCGACTCTTCTTCGCCGGTCTCTCCGCTCTTTGCTGCGTGGGATTGGCGGCAGCGGTGTTCGCGGCGCGCCTGACCGCGAGAAGCCGGACTTCGGCCTCCACGGCTTTGGACACCGGTCGGCCTACCGAAGCGGTTCGACGCCCTTCCTGAGATCCGCCCAGGTGTCGGGTGTGTCGATATCGACATGGACGCCACCATCCCGAACCTCGATGCGCTCCACCTCATCTCGATGTCGAGCGATCAAGCCCCGAGCCCCTTCGTCGCCCGTGACCTGTTCAAGCTCCCCGAAGAACTTCCGGCTCCACAGCACCGGATGCCCTCGCTTTCTTCCATGGGTCGGCACGCGAATGGACCCCGGCCCGTGGGGCTTGAAGTCTTCCAAGAGCGTCCGCACGTGTTCTTCACTCACGAACGGCATGTCTCCGAGGAACACCATGACACCGTCGACTTCGGTCGGAAGTGCGCGGATGCCGGTCCGCAAGGACGTACTCATGCCCTCACCGTACCGTTCATTGTGAACGAAGTGGCAAGGGAGACCTCGCAACGCGGCCTTCACTTCCTGATGCTCGTGTCCGGTGACCACGACCACTGGGTCAAGGCCCGCCCTGACCGCCGCTTCCACTGGATGGCGCACCATGGGCTGACCTTTCACGTTCAGCAGCAGTTTATTGCGGCCACCCATCCTCGACGAACGTCCGGCAGCCAAGATCACCGCCGACACCGCGACCGGCGCGCTCGATTCGGCGTCGGCGTTGCCGTACTGAGAACGAGGTGTCGGACGAAGCTCCACCTCGTGCAACAGGCCCCCGACTCCCAAGCCCATCAAGTCCTGGCCCGTCACCGGGACACCGGCCGCGATGCGCCAGAGGACCCAATCGAAGCCCGACGGCTTCGAGGACCGCGCACACCCCGGCAGCCCGAGGACCGGTATGTCGAGCTTCGAACCGGCCCGTGCCAAGAGGATCAGATTTCCCGGGTCGACCGGCATTCCAAAATGATCGACACGACCTCCGGCGTGTTCCACCGCGGACGGCAATACATCTTGCCGGTCACAAATCGCCGAGGCGCCGAGAATGAGAACCAGATCGGTAGCCAGCCCGTCTCGTATCGCGCGCGCCACCGCCTCCGGCTCGTGCTCCACCACGACCGTCCGATCGATCTCTCCGCCCAAGAATGCCAACCGGGCTCGCTGGACGTCCTCGGTCCTTTGAAGAAGGCGCGTGGAAGTGTGGTCGAATGCGGTCAATATCAGGCGCGCCCGGAGTGGGAGAAAAGGACGAACCGAAACCAAGGCTTCCCTCGCGGCCAAGGAGCGACGGACATCGGACACCACCGCCATCGGTAGCGCGAAAGGAATGATCTTGAGGGTGGCGACCATCTCCCGGGCCTCCACCGGTCGAAACGAGGCGAGCGTGGAAAGGGCCACCGCCTCGTGGGTTCGATTGAAGTCGTCGACGCCGGAACTATCGACGGTCAGCAAGCCGCGATGTTCGGCGAAGAAGTTGATGCGCCCGGTTCGCGCCGGACCGCTTCGAACCCCAGGGCCCTCTACCCAAGAACGCAGCTGCTCGGCTGCGTCGTCTTCATGAATGTCATCGGCCTCGAGCCGCACTACGGTCAGTTCTCGAACTCCTGCCCGGACCAACGACGCCAACTCCGCTGCATTCAGGCGATGGCCTTTTGGGAGGCTGATCCCGGAAACCTTCAGTTTGTGAGCCAGCAAACAAGCCTCTGCCTCCTGGACGGGAAGGTTCGAGAGCTTCATTTCCGTGCACTCCCGCCGCGCAAGACACTGACCATTTCCGCCAGCGCAGACAGCGCGACCTCTGCGGGTGCACGTCCGCCCAATGCGAGACCCAGCGGCCCGTGAAGCCGGTCCAACGCCGCTTCGTCGAAGCCCTGCTTTGCCAAACGGCGTCGGCGTGCCGCATGGGTCTTCGAGGAGCCGAGACAACCGATGTAAAAAGCGGGACTCTGAAGGGCAACTTCGAGGGCGGGGTCATCGAGTTTGGGGTCGTGGGTCAGCGTGATGACGGCGGAGCGGTGGTCGAGGGCAGCGGCTTCCAACGCTTCGTCGGGCCATGCTTCATCTATCAAAACCCCGGGAAAGCGCTCGGTCCGGCCGAACGAAGATCGTGGATCGATGACCGTGACCTCGAAGCCGAGGCCCTTCGCCATCGAGACCATGGCCTGCGCGATGTGCACCGCGCCCACGACAAAGAGGCGCAACGGTGGGTTGAAGGGCAGATAGAATACCCCGTCGATGGTGCTCGCACGGTCCCGCTCGAGGCACTCCCGTGCCCGTTCCTCCAGCTGGTCCTTGGGTGGGTTCGCCGTCATGCGATACAGCGCTTGCGTTCCGGTATCCAGTTCGGTGACCAGCACGACCGCTTCTTTGCGCGAGCGCGCGGCCAACAGAGTCTCCAAGAGCTCCCGCTTCACGTCACGGGCTCCAGCCAGATACGCACCGTACCGCCGCAAGCCAACCCGACCTCCCAAGCCCGGTCATGACTGACCCCGAACTCGAGCTGCCGAGGTCGACCGGACTCCATGACATCCTTGGCCTCTTCCACCACTGCACCTTCGATGCACCCTCCGGACACCGAGCCTACGAACAAACCGTCGTCTCGGATGGCTAGGTGACTTCCGGCGGGGCGAGGTGAAGAACCCCAGGTTTCGATGACGGTGGCGAGAGCAGTCCGATAGCCTTCGGTTCTCCATCGGTGGACGGCTTCGAGCGGGTCTACGTGCAGCTCGTCTTGCATGCAATGACGCTAGTGCGGCTGCACGGGGCTGGCCAGGGGAGAGCGTCCGAAGCACCGACCAAATGTTCCGTCGGCGGTTCATGGGGTGGATCCGCGACCCAATTCCACGCGGTGCGGCATACCCGAGCAGACCATTCGGGTTGACGAGGCCGGAGCATCGGCTCAGTTGGAAACAGTGGTACGGGACGAGTTCCCCGGTCTGGCCGTCGAATTCGATGGCCGACAGCTCGTGTATCTAGACAGCGCCAGCACCGCCCAGAAGCCGCGAGCGGTTCTGGATGCGGTGCAACGTGCATTGACACGAGCGGCAAACATACACCGAGGCGTGCATCGGCTGAGCGAGGAGAACACCCTCGCGTACGAAGGTGTGCGGGCCAAGGCAGCCCATGTCCTGGGGGTACGGGATCCGACGGAGATCGTCTTCACGAGAGGAACCACCGAAAGCATCAATCTCGTGGCACAGTCCTGGGCTCGCACCGAGCTGAGGTCGGGCGACCAGATCTTGCTGACCGAGCTGGAGCACCACAGCAACATCGTTCCTTGGCAATGGGTGGCGCGAAGCACCGGCGCCGAACTGGTGGTGGTTCCGGTCGAAGAGGACGGGAGCGTGCAGCTGGCCGCCTTCGAGGCACGTTTGAATCCCAACACTCGGCTGGTGGCCATCAGCCACGTCTCGAACGCACTTGGAACCGTCTTGGAGGTCGCGTCGATGGTGCGGAGCGCTCGAGCGGTCGGAGCCCTCACCCTGGTGGATGGGGCGCAGGCAGTTCCCCACCTTCACATCGACCTCAACGACCTCGGCTGTGATTTCTACACCTTCTCTGGCCACAAGATGTACGGGCCCACCGGGGCGGGCGTCCTTTGGGCCCGGCGAGAGCTCCTCGAACGTATGCCTCCTTATCAGGGCGGCGGAGATATGATCGCGGAGGTTCGGTTCGAAGAAACGACATACAATGCTGTGCCCCACAAGTTCGAGGCCGGAACCCCGGACATCGTCGCCGTCCTGGGACTCGGCGCCGCACTCGACTGGTGGACGGGCTTCGACCAGCAGACGGTCCATGATCACGAAGAACGGGTCTACCGGTGCCTCGTGGAGAGCCTTCGAGACCTTCGTGGCATCCGCATGTTGGGCCCGGCGCCAAGTGCCGTGGGCGCGGTCTCCTTTCTGGTCGACGATCTTCATCCGCATGACGTGGGGACCGCCCTTGACGCCTACGGCATCGCCGTGCGGACCGGACACCACTGTGCACAGCCGCTCATGGAACGATTCGGGGTGGACGGGACGGTCCGCGCGAGCCTGGGGATCTACAATGACGAGGGGGACGTCGCGGCTCTGGTTTCCGCCCTCGAGCGTGTGCGACAGGTCCTGGCATGAGTGACGATCCTCAGTCGTCTTCGGCGCCTCGGTCCGTCGAAGCCTTGTACCAGGACGCCATCCTTTCCTGGGCGCGCGACGGACGTCGCACCGGTCCCCTTCCCTCGCCTCCCCAAGACGGCGACCGGAAGACCCGCAAGGTCAATCCTTTGTGTGGAGACCGCTGCACGGTGTCGGTGCGCGGGAGCGCCGCGCGGCTCGAGATGGTCAGAACCGAGAGTCGAGGCTGTGCCATCAGCCTCGCGTCGGCGGCGCTCATGGCCGAACTGGTGGAGGGATTGCCACCGAGTGAGGCCACAGCGCTTTTCGGAGCCCTGCGGGCCGGGCTCGAGGGCAGCACGGACGCCGCCCTACCCGAACCTCTGCGGCCGCTTCTGTCGGTGCGTCCCTTCCGGTCTCGGCACCGCTGCGCCTTGCTTCCGTGGGAAGCGCTGTCGGAGCTGATAGGTCTGGACACCTGGTCTTCGACCTAGGAATCGACGACAAAGCGGCATGAACGTCACGTATCGCGTCCAGCTCCGGGCCGAGTTCGGTTTTTCCAAAGTCGCGGACCTGGCGGACTACTGGGCTCGACTGGGCATCAGTCATATCTATCTGTCACCGATTCTTCAGTCTGCGCCGGGAAGCACGCATGGCTACGACGTGGTGGACCATTCGACGCTCAATCAGGACCTGGGTGGCGAGTCGGCATACGCAGAGATGGGGGCCGCTCTATCGGCGGCGGGCCTCAGTCAAGTTGTCGACATCGTCCCGAATCACATGGCCATCGGCACCCTGGCCAACCGCTGGTGGTGGGATGTCCTCGAGAATGGTCCCGCCAGCCGATTCGCCACCTTCTTCGATGTCGACTGGGGCGCTTCGGGCTCTCGAGATGACCGTATCTTGCTCCCTGTCCTGGGGGACCATTTCGGACGCATTCTGGAGTCCGGCGAGCTCCGGATAGAGCTTCGGTCCGGAAGGTTCGTCGGCCGCTATCACGAAAACCTCTTCCCGGCAGCCCCGAGATCGTTGGGCCCGATCCTCCGGGACGCGAAGGAACGCTGTGGCGCCGACGTGCTCGCTTTCTTGGGCGATGCGCTGGAACGGACACCTCAGACGTACTCGACCGACCGAGATGGCGCGCGGCGCCGGCATCGGGATCAGGTGGTTCTGTATCAGATGTTCGAGGACGCATGCGCTGATGAGAGCATCGCCCGTGCCGTTGAAGCCTCAATCCGCGTTTTCAACAGTGACGTAGAACGACTCGAGACTTTCTTCGATGCGCAGAACTACCGGCTCGCGTTTTGGCAGAGCGGTCGACACGAACTCGAATACCGCCGCTTCTTCGACATCGATACCTTGGTCGGTCTCCGAATGGAGGACGAAGAAGTCTTCCAGGCAACCCACGCAAAGACCTTTCAGATGGTGGACGCCGGACACATCAGTGGTCTTCGCATCGACCACGTGGATGGACTACGGGATCCGAAGCGTTACCTCTCGATGCTCCACCGGCGAATCCCGACGGCCTGGGTCGTGGTCGAGAAAATTCTGGAACGCGATGAGCGTCTGCCTGAAGGCTGGCCATGCGCTGGCACAACCGGCTACGACTTCCTCTCTCTGGTCAACGGGTTGTGGATCAATCCCGAAGGCCTTCAGTCTCTGCACCAGGCATATCGAGCCTTCACCGAGGAGGCCATGGACTGGGAGGAGGTCCTTACCGCATCCAAACACCGAGTCTTGCAGGACGGACTGCGTGCTGATGTCGACCGGCTCTCCTCGCTTCTGAGCCTCATCACCGAAAAGCACCGACGCCACCGCGACCACGCGCCACGTACGCTTCGACTGTTGGTGGAAACGTTCCTGATTTCGTTTCCGGTCTACCGCACGTACGTGACCCCCGCCGAGGCATCTGCGACCCTCCATGACCGCGCCACCATCGAGTCGGTTGCGGCCAGAGTCCGAGCCATGGTCCCCGAACTCGACGACGAACTCGTAGCGTGGGTGCAGGACATGCTGCTGCTACGACATCGGGGAGAACTGGAGACGGAGTTCGCGATGAGGTTTCAACAGGTCACGAGCCCGGTCATGGCGAAAGGTGTCGAAGACACCGCGATGTACCGAAACCACGCGCTTCTCGCGGCCAACGAAGTGGGCTCGAATCCCGACCATCCCACCACGAGCATCTCGACCTTCCATGGCGCCATGATGGAGGCCAGCAGCCGGATGCCGCAGACGATGCTTGCGACATCGACCCACGACACCAAGAGAAGCGAGGATGTCCGGGCTCGCCTCGCGGTCCTCTCCGAGATCCCGGACGAATGGGGTACACAAGCTGCCCAGTGGTTCGAGCTCCTGGTCACTCAAGGCTCTGGAGAAGTGGATCGCCCGACCGTGTATGCGTTTCTTCAGACCATCGTGGGTGCATGGCCCATCGACGTCGAACGCATGACCACATATATGTTCAAGCTCGTCCGAGAAGCCAAGGTTCACACGTCATGGACCCAAAACAACACTGCCTATGAAGAACGAGTCGCGAGCTTTGTCCGGGATGCCTTTCTCGAGTCTGAGTTCTTGACCCAGGTAGAGGCGTTCGTCGCGCGCATCCGAGAAGCCGGCTGGATGAACAGCTTGGCCCAGACCTTGGTCAAGCTCACTGCCCCTGGCATCCCAGACATCTACCAGGGATGTGAGCTCTGGGATTTCAGCCTCGTCGACCCGGACAACCGTCGTCCCGTCGACTACGAAAGACGCCGGCAACTCCTCGAACGCGTCGAGTCTGAGCGAGCGGAGGACGCCTGGGAGCGCAGAGCCGAAGGCGATCCGAAGTTCTTCGTCACGTTTCGAACCCTTCAGCTGCGCAAAACTCGACCGGAGGCTTTTGGAGACCAAGGCTCCTACCAGGCACTTCCGGTGTTGGGTGCAGATACCGAACACGTTCTCGCCTTCAGTCGAGGCGACGCGGCCGTCACCATCGTTCCGAGATGGACCCTCCGGAGAGCCCCGACCGCCATCCAAGCGTCGGTCTCACTCGGGAATGATACTTGGCGTAACGTCTTCACGGACGAGTTGGTGTCGGGCGACGTGCAAGTTGCAAACCTCTTTGCCCGGTTTCCGGTCGCTCTCCTGGAAAGAAGCCCGAATGGGAAAGGAGCTGAATCCGAATGAAGTTTGAAGTCTGGGCTCCCCATGCCCGAGGCGTAGAGCTCTGTCTGAAAACCGGCGAGCGCCACATCATGGAGCCAACCTCCCCAGCCGGATGGTGGAGTATCGACATTCGAGGCCTGAGCGGGGAGATCCGATACGGCTTTTCGATAGATGGCGACGTCCCACTGCCGGACCCGAGGGCTCGTAGAATGCCCGATGGCGTGCATGCGCTCTCCGGCATATGGGATGCCTCCTCGTTCGAATGGACCGATCGAGGGTTTCGTGCCGCCCCGCTCTCCAGCGGGCTCATCTATGAGCTGCACGTCGGTACATTCTCCGAGGAAGGAAGTTTCGATGGCGTGATCACCAAGCTGGACCATCTGGTCGGGCTCGGCGTGACCCATGTCGAACTCATGCCGGTCAACAGTTTCCCGGGTGCCTTCGGGTGGGGGTACGACGGCGTCGGTCTCTTTTCGGTCTTCGAACCCTACGGCGGCCCCGATGGTCTTTGTCGACTCGTCGACGCCTGCCATCGGCGCGGTCTCGCGGTGTTGATCGACGTTGTCTACAATCATCTCGGTCCGGAAGGAAACTATCTGGCCCGATACGGGCCCTACTTCACCGACCGGTACGAGACTCCGTGGGGCGCGGCAGTGAATCTCGATGACCGAGGTTCGGACGAAGTACGACGCTTCTTCTTGGACAACGCCAAGATGTGGGTCCGAGACTTCCATGCCGATGGATTGCGGATCGACGCGATCCACGCACTCGCAGACGGTTCTGCGAAACATCTATTGGAGGAGATGGCCGAGGAATTCGAGTCTCTCCAAGCGGAAGTCGCGCGGCCTCTGGTCCTGGTCGCCGAGAGCGACTTGAACGACCCGCGGGTGATTCAGAGGCGACAAGCCGGCGGATTCGGGATGGATGCACAGTGGACCGACGACTTCCACCACGCCGTTCATGCCCTGATGACCGGAGAACGCCAGGGTTACTACGCCGACTTTGGCACCTGGGCGGAGGTTGCCAAGAGCCTCGAAAGCGCTTTCGTGGTGGACGGGGTGCCATCCCGCTTTCGAGGGCGGAGACACGGTCGGTCCGTCGGCACGCTGACCGGCCATCGGTTTGTCGTCTATACCCAGACTCACGACCAGGTCGGAAACCGGGCTACCGGGGACCGTCTTGGTCACCAACTCTCGGAGGGCCGCCTCAAGATGGCCCTGGCTCTTTTGCTCATGAGTCCTTTCGTCCCCATGCTGTTCATGGGGGAGGAATGGGCAGCATCGAGTCCATTTCAGTTCTTCTGCGACTTCGGTGACCCGTCGCTGCGGGAAGCGGTCAAAGAGGGTCGCAAGAAGGAATTCGAAGCTTTCGACTGGAACATCGAGAGCCTTCCCGACCCGCTGTCGCCGGAGACCTTTGGTCGCTGCCGGCTCAATTGGGGCGAGCTGCAGGAGGCGGGTCACCGCCGCGTTCTGGAATGGGTCCGAGAGCTGGTGAGGCTACGTCGAAGTTATCCGGAATTGACGGATGGCGCCCGAGGTCGCTCGAAGGTCAGATTCGGACCGCACTGGTTGACCATGCGGCGTGGCCGGGTCTCCCTCGCCGTCAACACCGGAGTTGATGAACTCGGCTTTTCGGACCTTCCGGGCGACGTGTTGCTCGCGCACGCGGGAGAACGTCGGTCCGATGACGGCGACGTCGTCGTGGGACCAGATGGGGTGGTCATCGTCGCTGACTCGACATGAGTCGAATGAGGGCGCCGCTTGCCTAGGACTGGGTCGACTCGGCGAGTGCGACGGACCGCTGCTTCTCCCACATTTCCGCGTACCGCCCCTGTCGCGCCAGAAGCTCCTCGTGGGAGCCCGCTTCGACGATCCTTCCGCCATCCATGACCAGGATCTGGTCCGCGTCGACGATGGTCGACAATCGATGAGCAATCATCAGCGTCGTTCGCCCTTCACTCGCCGCCCACATTTCGCTTTGGATCTCTCGTTCGGTGGCCGAGTCGAGGGCGGACGTGGCTTCGTCCAAGATGAGGATAGACGGCTGCTTCAGAAACACCCGGGCGATGGCCACGCGCTGCTTTTCGCCGCCGGAGAGCTTCAGTCCCCGCTCCCCGACCATCGTATCGTAGCCCTCGGGTGCGCTCGCTATGAAATGATGGATCTGGGCCTTCGCGGCCGCTTCCTCGATTTCTGCCTGCGTTGCGGCAGGCCGAGCGTATCGCAGGTTGTAGCTGATGGTTTCGTTGAACAACACGGTGTCTTGGGGAACGATCCCGATTGCTCGACGCAAGGAGGCTACGGACAGCTCTCGAATGTCGGTGCCATCGATGGTGATGCGCCCATGACCGGGGTCATAGAATCGGAAGAGCAAACGCGCCACTGTCGACTTCCCCCCGCCGCTCGGTCCAACCAAGGCCACACGGTGTCCGGCCGGAATCTGGAACGAAAGGTCCCGCAGGATTCGGCGTTCCGGGACATACCCAAAACTCACGTTCTCGAATCTCACGGACCGAGGCCCGGGCCCCAACGGGCGGGAATTGGGATGGTCGACGATGGCCGGCTGCTCACCGAAGAGGCTGAACATCTGCTCCATGTTCACGAGGGACTGTTTGACGCTGCGGTACACCCAGCCGAAAAGATTGAGCGGCTGCGCGAGCTGGATGAGATATGTATTCACCAGCACGAAGTCGCCGACACTCAGTCGACCGTCGACGATTCCGCGTGCGGCCAAGTACATGAGAAGAGTCACGCCACCGCCGATGATCAGGGCCTGTCCGCTGTTGAGAGCGGCCAGGCTCGACTGACTCTGAATCGCGGCTCGTTCGTATTCCTGAAGCGATCGGTCGTACTGCATCACCTCGAAACGCTCGTTTCCGAAGTACTTCACCGTCTCGAAATTGAGCAGGCTATCAATGGCACGGGTGCCGGCTCTGCTATCGGCCTCGTTCATGCGACGACGGAATTTGATTCGCCATTCGGTCGTGGCGATTGTGAAACCCACGTACGCGACCACCGTCACGCCGGTGATCACGGCAAATGCGGGTTCAAAACGACTCAGCAAGACCGCGAGGACGAGGACGAGTTCGAAGAGAGTCGGAATGACGTTGAACAGCGCAACGCCCAGAAGGCTCTGTATGGCGCTCGTTCCCCGCTCGACCGCGCGAGCCAAACCTCCCGTCTGCCGTGCCAGATGAAAACCGAGGCTCAGGCGATGGAGGTGTTCAAAAACTTCCAAGCCAGCCCGTCGCATCGCTCGCTGGCCAACCTTCTCGAAAACCGCATCCCGCACCTGGTTGAAGAAGAGCGAACCGAAGCGAGCACTACCGTAGGCGATGATCATGGCGACGGGAATCGTCACGGCATCATCTCCGCTCAGCGCATCGACCGCGCGCTTGTAGAAGATGGGCACCCAGACATTCAGACCCTTGGCGATCAGGATCGCAGTCATCGAAAGAACGACGCGAACTCGCAGACCCCAGGCATCCTTCGGCCACAGGTAGGGAAGGAGCTTCGCGATGGCGTGCACCGACCCTTTCATCGCCGCTCGGCATACCTCGAAGGAGCTCGAACTGCGAGCAGGGGTCGGCACTCGGCGCAGCTTCGAGAGCGTTTGTCCCTCGAGATTGTTGCCCTCCTCCGGGTAGCCTGTTCAATCTGTTGGAGTGACGGGTCAGTCCTATCCTGCCGCGATCGCGTTGGCCCTCGGTACCGCAGCCTGCGGCGGGCCATTTTTCGAGTCCGACACCGACGCGTCGTCTGCGGACCCCCCGCCCATGGCGCCGGACAGAGAACAAGAGTCCGTGCCTCAGGTCGGCGATGCTCCCGAGGGGAACCAAGACAATACCGGTGCGCGACTCGAGGAACGCGTCATCGAGTTGGTCAATCAGCGGCGCTCGGAAGGAAGCACCTGCGGCGGAGAACTCATGCCGCCGGTACCGTCCCTATCGGAGGACAGCCGCCTGAGCGCAGCTGCGCGTGCACATTCCGAAGACATGGCGGCGAGGAATTACTTTTCGCACCGATCTCCAGAGGGCGAAGAGCCCGCCGATAGAGCCAACTCAGCTGGGTATGGCGGCGGTTTTGGTGGGGAGAACATCGCCGCGGGCCCCTTCACGGCAGAAGACGTCATGGTCCTCTGGATGCAGTCGCCTGGCCACTGCCGCAACATCATGCGTCCTCGGTTCGAAGAGATCGGCGTCGGCTACGGCCGGAGCAGCAACGCCCGCTACGGACACTACTGGACTCAGAAGTTCGGCTCCCGCTGAACGACAACTCCCTCTCGGATCACCGCGACCCAATCAGGTCACGGATGAAGTTGGGCATCTCGAACGCCGCTTTGCACACGCCAGGATTCAGGTATCTCAGCCGACTCGCATGCGCCGACAAACGGTCCAGGTTCAGAGGCCAAACCTCGCCTTCGGGCCGCGCCAGCGTCCAGCTCCACATACCCGCCCCGTAGATGGGCACATACCCAATGTACGGTCGGACGTCGGCAAACAGCGCTCGGAGGGCCAACTGAACATCGCGGAACACCTCCGCTTGAAGGACCGGCGACTCGCTTTGAAGGGCAAATATGCCTCGCGGTTTGAGGATTCGCCGGACATCCGCATAGAACGTGTCGTTGAACAACCCCTCGGCTGGGCCAACCGGGTCCGAGCCGTCGAGGATCACCACGTCGAAGGTTTGGTCGGGGGCCTGCGCTACCCACTTCACGCCGTCCTGAATGCGGAGTTCGAGCCTCGGATCATCGAAATGGGATGCGATGCCAGGCAGAAACTCGCGACAGACATCCACGACTTGGCCATCGATTTCCACCATGACCACTCGGTCGACCTGGGGGTGACTCAACACCTCTCGGATGGTTCCACCGTCGCCTCCACCGATCACCAAGACGTGTTTCGGTTCGGCGACGGCACACATCGCGGGATGCACCAGCATCTCGTGATAGAAGAACTCATCTCCTTCGCTGGTCATGAACAGGCCGTCGAGAACCAGAGTACGCCCGAAGAAATCGGTCTCGATGAGGTCGATCTGCTGAAAAGCCGACCGATTCGAAGAAAGCGTCCGACGAACCTTCACCGAGAACCGCACGCGGTCCTTGAACTCTTCCTCATACCAGTTGCCCATGGTCAGCCTTCGTTCGATGCCTGAGGCATCCACGCACCATCAAATTGATGATCGCTCACTCTAATCGATCGCTCCCACCCCATCCCGCGGACCACGGTCAGCAGCTCGGCGCGCTCCGGCTGCAGGCCCTCCATCAGTCTTCGATGGGCGAGTTCCGGATGGCAGTCTCCGCACGTATAGAAGTCGACCGCCGCGTAGCCAGCCTCTGGCCACGTATGAATGGACAGATGAGATTCTTCTATCACCACGACTCCGCTGATGCCTTGTGGGGAGAAACGGTGAAACACCGCTGCGACGACCGTCGCGCCGGCATCCTCGGCCGCCCGTGTGAGCAGTCTCTGAATGATATCCTTGTCGTTCAGTAGTGACGTACGGCAGCCGTGGTACTCGGCGAGCAAGTGTTGCCCACGTGTATCCATTTCTAACGCTTCTCGACCTCCCTTCAGAAAACGTTGAGCCGTTCGGTATATCCAGAAACCGCGGAGGATGACAACCTACTTGTCTCCATTGATGTCTGCCGCTTTCCAGCGCCACAGATACCAGGTTGCGACGGTTCGATGAGGCCGAAACCGTTCGCCGATCATCGCGAGCTCCGACGGTCTGGGCCGCTCCGACAGCCCCAGAACCTGCTTCGCACCGACCTGAAGGCCGAGGTCCAACGTGGGCCATACGTCGGGTCGATTCAAGGCGAAGAGCAAAAACATCTCGGCTGTCCATCGACCGATGCCTTTCACTTGGGTGAGGTGCTCGATGATGGTCTCGTCCTCCATCTTGGAGAATCGGCGTACGGGAATTCGTCCGTCGCAGAAATGTTCCGCTAGGTCTCGCAAGTAAACCTGCTTCTGTCGGCTGAGACCGCACCATTTGAGCGTGTCTACCGACATGCCTCCACTGAGCGCATTCTTGACGCGTTCCGGAGTTATCCGGCGATCGGGGAAGCGGTCACGAAATCGGTTAAACAGAGTCGCTGCAGTCTTGGTTGCAAGCTGCTGATTGAACAAACTCAGAACCAAGACTTGGAAGTAGTCACGCCGCCTCCGCAGGGTGCACGGCCCGACCTTTCGGATGAGAGCTTCGAAAACGGGGTCCGACGAGAGCGCTGCTTGTGCAGCGCGCCAGCGGTCGTCGGGCGGCCGGCGGTCGAACCATTCCAAGTCTCGCTCGGCCATCGCGTCTCATGTTCCTCTCGGCCATCGGAACCCGCCATTCGAGCTCACGCGATGGCGCGCTCGAAAGCAGCCTTGACTGCAGGTCGCTGTCCAACCCGCTCAACCCACGCAAACAAGCCGGGCCGCTCTTCCGCAGTTTGCCCGAACCGGGTCGGGTCTCGTGTCCAGGGAAACAGGGCCATGTCAGCGATGGTGTACGCGTCGCCAGCAATGAAGGGTCTGCTTCGCAATTGACCATCCATGACCTTCAACAGTCGCGTTGCCTCGCTGAAGTACCGCTCCCGCGCATATCGATTGTCGGGAGCCGCGTCTCGGAAGTGGTTGGCTTGGCCGAACATGGGCCCGACGCCACCCATCTGAAACATCAACCAAGACAAGACTCGACCCCGATCCGGGTACGAGGGTGGAAGAAAGCGCCCGAACTTCTCGGCCAGGTAGAACAGAATGGCTCCTGATTCGAAAACCACAGTCTTTTCGTCCACCAGTGCCGGTATCTTTTGATTCGGATTGATGCGGGTGTATTCCTCGCTCTTCTGCGCCCCTCGCCCCAGATTGACCGCGGCAAGCTCGAACGAAACACCCAGTTCTTCTAAAAGGATCAAAGGCTTGAAGCCATTGGGTGTCGTCCACGTATAGAGCTTCACGCATCTACCGTCGCCCGCACCTCGGGCGATGAACAGAAAAAGCCGTCAGCGCTTCACGATCGGGAAGCACCGGCCAATTTTTGGGCGTTCCGACAACCAAGCCGACCATCAATGCGCTTCGTCGAGCTCGATCTCGTCGACCAGCGCGATGACGTCCTTCACCAGCACGACGCGGAGCTTGTCGTCCCAGGGCACCGCAAGACCTTTCTCCTTCACGAAGAGGATGCGAGAGCCGTGCGGCACGCCGGAGACGTTTCTTCCGAAACCCTCGTCTTCGTCGTCGGGAGCGGCCCGAGCGACCTCGACGACTTCCGCATAGGCGACCGAAGTTGCGGCATCCCGAGCACCGGCGGGGAGGATGAGCCCGGACGAGGTCCGGTCCTCGCTGGGTATCAGTCGAACCAACACGCGAGGTCCCAGCGGCATCACGTGACGGGTGATCCGAGGCCGGGACTCATCGGTCGCTTCGGTTTCCTCGGGCGGCGGGTCCGCGTCGCCGTCCTCTCGTTTGTCCGAACTCGAAGCGAGCTCCTCTTTCCATCTCATCGTGACTCCGTACCTCGAAGAGCGTAATCTTCTCCGGTGTCGAGTATCCTGACTTCCGCACTGGATGTCCTGCTCGAGCTCAGCCCCTGGCTTCTTCTGGGGGCAGCCGCCGCCACTCTGCTGCACCGTGTACTGCCTCGGGGATTTGCATCCCGAAATCTGGTCGGGCCCTGGGGCGTGGTGAAGGCGGTTTTGATCGGCGTGCCGTTGCCCCTGTGTAGTTGCGGGGTTCTCCCTACGGGGTTGAGCCTGCACAAAGACGGGGCCAGTCGCGGAGCCACGGTCGGATTCCTGGTATCAACCCCTCAGACCGGCGTGGATTCGGTGTTGGTGAGCGCGAGCTTCCTCGGCTGGCCGTTCGCGTTGGCCAAGCTCGCAGCAGCCGGCATCACCGGGCTCCTCGGCGGATTTCTCACCGATGCCGTGGTCCACGATGCCAGCGCGCAGGCCCCTGAACCCGCTTCGAAGGGCCTCCGACCGAGCTGGCGAGAGAGCTTCACCCACGGGCTCGAGGTCGTCCGGATGGTTCTCCCCTGGGCGTGGGTCGGCATCGCGGTTTCCGCCATCCTGAGCGCGCTGGTACCCCAAGAGGTCTGGCTCGAGCTGCGGACCCAAAGCCCCTGGCTGCTGATGCTGGTCGCCTTGGGGCTCTCGCTTCCCCTATATGTTTGTGCCACTGGGTCGGTCCCCATCGCCGCGACGCTGGTGGCTCATGGATTCCCGGTGGGTGCGGCCCTGGTCTTCTTGATGGCTGGGCCCGCCACGAACGCCGGCACCCTCGGAGCCCTCTGGCGGAATTGGGGGGCGAAGAGCACCTTCGTCTACCTTTTGGTGATCGTGGCCGGAAGCCTGGGGTTCGGATGGGTCATGACCGACCTCTCCGTGGTCCGCGAGGTTCCGGGAAGCCACGTGCACTTCGACGCCTTCCGAGTCTTGGCCGCGCTCGTCATCACCGCCTTTACCGTCGAATGGTTGTGGGGCCGGCTTCGAACGTGGGTGGGTCGGTTCGGGCCTGTCGAGCGCGAGGTTCAACTGAAGGTGAGCGGGATGCACTGCGGTGGGTGCGCGCGTAAGTTGCAAGATAGCCTTCTCACGGTCCCCGGCGTTCATCACGCTTCGGTGGACTCGGACCAGGGCATCGCGGTGGTTCGGGGGCCGGCCGACGTGACGGCCTTGGTGGACCGGATCCGGCGTGCCGGCTTCGAAGCTCAGTCTCCCTCCTGAGTCTTCCTCGGGTCTCACTCCCGCTGCGCCTCGAGAAGGGCACGAGCGCCGAGCGAAGGCGTCAGATCCCCCGAAGCGACCCGTTCTTCGATCTCGGGCAAGAGTTTGGATACGCGCGGATGTCGATGAAACGTCTCGATGAGCACCTCCTCGACCGTGGCGTGCAGCCACTCGATCCGTTGCTCCCGACGACGAGCGGTGAATCGCCCGGTTTGCAGCATGATTTCGCGATGGCGAAAGACGTCTTGCTTCACCTGTTCGATGCCTTCCCCCGTTTGTGCGCTGGTGAGACGAATCGGGGGGATCCAGGGGCTGTCGTGGGGTACGAACACCCCGACCGCAGCCCGCAGGTCCGCAGCGGCGGAACGCGCTCGAATGACGTTGTCGCCATCCGCTTTGGTCAGGGCGAGGACATCGGCGAACTCCAGGATGCCTCGCTTGATGCCCTGAATGTCGTCACCGGCGCCGGCGAGGCAGAGCAGCAGGAACGTATCGACCATGGTGGACACGGAGCTTTCGCTCTGCCCGACCCCGACCGTCTCCACCAAGACGATGTCGTACCCGGCGGCCTCCACCAGCTCGATGGACTCCCGGGTCCGCCGAGCCACCCCGCCCAAGGTTCCGCCGGACGGAGACGGTCGGACGAATGCATGGGCGTGACGACTCAGGCGAGCCATCCGCGTCTTGTCGGCCATGATGCTGCCCCCGGTTCGGATGCTGCTCGGGTCAACCGCCAAGACCGCCACTCGATGCCCCTGCTCCACCAGGCTCATCCCGAATGTCTCGATGAAGGTGGACTTGCCCACACCAGGAACGCCACTGATGCCCAAGCGAATCGCCGGGGGGTCGGGAGGTCGTAGAGCGCTCAGCAGCTCCAGAGCCTCGGTTCGGTGCTGGGGTCTGCCGCTTTCCACCAAGGTGATGGCACGCGCCAGCGATGCCCGATGACCCGAAAGGACGCCGCGCGCCAACTCCGCGGGCGGCGGTCGAGCATTCAAGCCGGATGCTCCCGCGTTTCCAGATCCGATACCATTGCCTTCAACAACTCTGCCGCAGCCTTGGAAATCACGGTTCCTGGTGGAAAAATCGCCCGCGCGCCGGCGTCCATCAGCGCCTGATGATCGTCGGGTGGAATCACGCCACCCACCACGACACCGATGTCTTCACGCCCTTCGGCCCGCAAGGCTTCGACCAGGGCCGGAACCAGCGTCAGATGCCCCGCCGCCAGCGAGCTGATTCCAACGATGTGCACGTCGTTCTCGACCGCCTGGGTGGCTGTTTCCTCCGGGGTCTGGAACAACGGACCGATGTCGACGTCGAATCCGAGGTCGGCAAAAGCAGAAGCAATCACCTTTTGACCGCGGTCGTGACCGTCTTGGCCCATCTTGGCCACCATGATGCGAGGCTTCCGGCCTTCCAGCGCTTCGAAGCGACGGACCAGCTGGTCCACCTCCTCGAGGGATTCGCTGGCCGAGCCCAATGAGCGCCGATAGATTCCGGTCACGGTCTCGGTGGACGCCTGATGTCGACCGAACACCTTTTCGAGCGCTGAACTGATCTCTCCCACCGTCGCCCCGACGCGAGCTGCAGCCACGGAGAGCCCCAGCAGGTTGCCCTCCCCGGTTTCGGCTGCCCGCGTGAGCGAGTCGAGGGCAATGGCGACCGCCGGCTCTTCTCGCTCCGACTTCAGCTTGTTGAGCCGCGCCAGCTGTCCTTCTCTGACCGTCCGATTGTCGACCTTCAAAACGGGAACCGTCTCCGGCTCTTCCAAGGGGAATTTGTTGAGGCCGACCACCGTCTGCACACCCGAGTCGATGCGGGCTTGGGCCTCGGCGGCAGCTTCCTCGATCCGAAGCTTGGGTAGGCCCTTCTCGATGGCTCGCGCCATGCCGCCGTGGGATTCGACTTCATCGATGTGGGCCTGAGCTTTTGCCGCGAGATCGGCCGTTAGCCGCTCCAAGAACCAGCTGCCACCCCAAGGGTCGACCGGCCGTGTGCATCCCGCCTCATGCTGAAGAATGAGTTGGGTGTTGCGGGCGATGCGAGCACTGAAGTCCGTCGGAAGTGCAAGCGCCTCGTCGAAGGAATTGGTGTGAAGGCTCTGTGTATGTCCATGAACCGCCGCCAAGGCTTCGACCGCGGTCCGCCCGACGTTGTTGTAAACATCCTGGGCCACCAGGCTCCAACCGGAGGTCTGACAGTGGGTGCGAAGCATGGTGGACTTCGGATTCTCGGGGCCAAAGGCGGACATCGCACGGTGCCACAAAAGACGGGCGGCCCTCAGTTTCGCTACCTCCATGAAGTAGTTCATGCCGATGCCGAAGAAGAACGAGAGCCGTGGAGCAAAAGCATCGACGGTCAATCCAGCGTTTCGTCCCGCGCGGACGTACTCGATCCCATCCGCCAACGTGTATGCGAGTTCGAGGTCGGCGGTCGCACCTGCCTCCTGCATGTGGTAGCCGCTGATCGAAATGCTGTTGAAGCGCGGCATGTGCTCGGCGGTAAACGCGAATATGTCACTCACGATGCGCATCGAAGGCTTCGGCGGGTAGATGTACGTGTTTCTCACCATGAATTCTTTCAGGATGTCGTTTTGAATGGTTCCTGAAAGTTGAGCCGGCTTCACACCCTGCTCTTCGGCCGCGACGATATAGAGCGCCATCACCGGCAGTACGGCGCCGTTCATGGTCATCGACACGCTCATCTGGTCGAGGGGTATTCCACTAAAAAGAGTCCGCATATCCTCGATGCTATCGATGGCCACACCAGCCATCCCAACATCTCCGGATACACGGGGATGGTCGCTGTCGTATCCACGATGGGTGGCGAGGTCGAAAGCGACGGACAGGCCCTTTTGACCAGCCAACAGGTTTCGCCGGTAGAACGCGTTCGAAGCTTCAGCGGTGGAGAATCCAGCGTACTGACGAATCGTCCAGGGCCGGCTTAGGTACATGGTGGCGTATGGACCACGGACGTACGGCGGCAGTCCCGGAAACGCGGCAAGATGGTCCAGTCCACGGACGTCCTCCGGTCCATAACTCGAGCGGACGTCGATCCCTTCGGGCGTCCGCCAGTCTTCCCGTTTCGGTCCGGACCATTTCTCCGGCGGACGGTCCGCGTGCAGGGGCAACGTATGAAATTCAGGCAGACTCACTGCTCAACCTCCCTCACTGTTCATCTTCCAACTGACGCCAGGTCGAGTTCAAGAACGCCAAGACGTCGTCCCCCAACCTCACGGATGCTTGAATGTAGGACGAGAGCGCCTCCGGAGGCGCACCTGCGAGTCCGATCCATCGAGCCCCCCCCGCCGAGAGAGCTCTGACCGCATCGGCTCCAGAGGCCGCGTAGTCTTCGTCGCGCCCACACAAGACACACAGGGCGCAGCCCGCCTCGGCAATCTTCTCTGGGGGCCCGACCACCGCCTCCAGGCCCCCAGCCGCCAGAAGATTGGTCATCCACGAAACGCGGCCTCCGTGGTCTTTCGGGGCCCCCAGGGCCGCCAGATAGACCTGGGGTCGGCGGCCAGTGGCAGACAGAACCCGGTCGCTTTGGTCTCGAAGGACCTCGAAATCCGTAGCCCACCGAAACCTTCGGAGCGCCGGCATGGCGTCGAAGCGCTCACCTCCATCGGGCCGCAGGATATCTTGCACATCAGAGACCTCGGCCAACGCCTTGTCGAAGTCGGCGGCCTCGAAAGCCCCCCAAGACGGCCCTTCGACGATGCGTTGGGATTCCTCGAAGCGACTCTCTAGTCCCTCGTCGACTTCCAGGTTCGGGTACTCCGAGACTCCGACGATCGAGACCTGGCGACGGGCGATCCGTTCGCGAAGGCGCAACCGCTGACTATTGACCCGCTCTTGGAGTTGGCCGGAGAGCAAGCTTTGAACGAGGCCTCCCTCCCGCTCGACCTGCTGCATCGCTGCCCATCCAGCCTCCGCCATCTGGGCGGTCCTTGCTTCGACGTAGTAGGACCCACCCGCTGGGTCGGCGACGTGGCCTATCCTCGATTCTTCTTGCAACATTACTTGCAGATTACGAGCCAGTCGACGGGAAGACTCTTCAGGTCCGTGGGCTGCGTGGTCGTAAGGAAGAGCAATGATGGAGTGGGCGCCTCCCATGGCTGCCCCGATGGTCGAGGCGGCAAGCCTGATGTGATTGGTCGGCAAATCTCTCCGGGTGAACATGGACGTCAAGGGCATCGCCTCGACACTCAAATGGGTCAGCGCTTCAGGAGAACCGAGCGCTTCAAAGATGCGTTCCAGGCCCCGTCGAAAAGCGCGGAACTTGCAGACCGTTTCGAAGACATCGGGTCCAGCCGCCAATCGCAGTTCCATCCGGCCCAGCACCGAGGCCGGCGCGATGCCCTGGTCGTCGAAGATCCGGGCCAACTCGATGATATGGGACAGACCGCAACCGAGCTCCAAGTCGACGTCAGCCCCGACCTCGGGCCAGATGGCCACATCGATTCGGCCCGGCTTGACCTTCGGAAATCGTTCGACGCACCGATGGGCGAGACGCGCGAAGCTCTTTCGAATCTCCGCCCACGGCCCCGGAAGCGCTCCGTGCCGCACCCATGAGGCAATGGGGTCTGCACCGAGTCCACCCTTGATGGCTTCGCCTGCCGTTTCGCTCTTTTCAAACGCGCGCAAGAGCCCCAAACCCGTAGGTAGCCAGGCCACGCCAGGCTCCAAATGAGCGCCGGCGAGGTCGAGCTGGATGTCCCGAATCACGCTTCGAAAGTCCGAGGGTCGAAGGAGCTCCACCCCGCCCGTCCACCGGGCGCCGGCCCCTCGCAGCCGAGGCTCGAGCACGAACAGGACCTCGTGGGCTCCGCGTTGCAGGTCGCTCAGGGCCTGACGGCGCGCATCATCCACGGAACCTGCCGCGACCGGAGAACGAATCAGCCATGCCGGCTCGGTCGCCCAACCGCGAACCGCGGGCGTGGGCTGACCGGAGGGCAGATGCTGAGCCCCGTATACGGGCTCCATCACCAGCCCCCGGACCGTTTTCCGAAGCTTGGTGGGCGAAAGGCCCAAGCGCGACAGCTCTGCTTCGAAGGCCTCCCAAGAGGCCTCAGTCTCCCCTGAGGATGTCGACGAAACCACGTGAGGATACGACGCCGGGACACGTATTGGGTCAACCCGTGGAGCCACGGATGTTACGCCTCCTCCGATGATTGAGCTTCCCTCCTCAGCTCCGATGGCCCGTTATCAAAGCTATATCCAGGAGCTAGAGGCCTTACATGGCTGGTCGGGAGTGGACCTCGTCCACAACTGCTTCCTGATGGGTGAGGAGGTGGGGGAACTGTTCAAGGCGGTTCGGAAATACGAAAGTCTGTTCTCGGACGCCCGTGTCGGCTCTGTAGGCGACGCTGGGAGCGCCAAGACCGAAGTCGCGGAAGAGCTCGTGGACGTTTTCAACTACCTTTTGGCCATCGCGAACCGTCTCGACATCGACCTCGAGGCCGCGTTTCGGGAGAAAAATGAAGTCAATCAGGGCCGCAGGTGGACATGAATCGGGTTTGCCTGGGTACTCAGGTCAGTACAGTATCCGGCTCTTGATCGTGCCAGGGAGGTTTTGAAGTTGTTCTTGAAGAGCTGGTGAGGTCTCTCGGTCGACATCGATGACGACATAACCGAGCTCGGGTGTCGTCTGAAGATATTGACCCAGAACGTTTGCCTCTGTCTCTGCGATGGCTCGGTTTATTGCCCCCAATACGCCGGGTTGATTTCGGTGAATGTTGAGCAGACGATGAGTGTTCTCTTTCACTGGCAAACTGATGTTGGGGAAGTTGACGGCTCCTAGGGTCACGCCTTGGTCGCTGTACTGAACCAACTTGTTCGAAACTTCGACCCCGATGTTTCGTTGGGCTTCGGTCGTGCTTCCTCCGATATGTGGGGTCAAAATCACGTTGGGCAGCCCCTGCAACGGACTCTCGAAACGTTCTTCCTTGGACTTGGGCTCCCTAGGAAAGACGTCGACGGCGGCTCCCAACAGATGACCCGACCGGATGGCCTCTGCCAGGTCTTCGATCACCACCACGTTCCCTCGAGAGGCATTGATCAAACAGGCTCCTTTCTTCATCTGGGCCAGCCTGCGATGGTCGATCATGTTGGCGGTGTCCGGCGCCTGTGGCACGTGAAGCGTGACCACGTCACAATCGGGAAGAAGCTCTTCCAGACTGTTTATCTGGCGTGCGTTTCCCATGGGGAGCTTCGGCTCGATGTCGTAATACAAAACGCGTAAGCCGAAGGCTTCGGCCAGGATGGAGACCTGCGATCCGATGTGGCCATAACCGACGATGCCCAATGTCCGCCCGCGGAGTTCGTGGCTCCCCGAGGCCGACTTGAGCCATTCTCCACGATGTGCCGCCGCGTTCTTGTCCCCCAGCCCCCGCAGCAACATCACGGTTTCGGCCAAGACGAGCTCCGCGACACTTCGAGTGTTCGAATGTGGGGCATTGAAGACCGGGATGCCTCTCGAGGCAGCCGCTGCAAGATCGACTTGATTGACGCCGATGCAAAAGCATCCGACCGCCATGAGGCGACGTGCCTTCTCTACCACTTCGTCGCTCAGCTGGGTCCGGGAGCGAATGCCCACCATGTGCGCACCCCGCAGGGCTTCTTCGAGCTCTCGACCCGTCAGTGACGTCTCCAGGCGTCGAACATTCGCGTATCCAAAGCGCGCCAGGTTCTCCACGGCGGTCTCGTGAATGCCTTCGAGCAACAAGATGTGAATTTTCTCTTTCGGGAAGGAAAGCTTTTTGCTCACGGAAACACCTTTCCTGGATTCAACAACCCCTCGGGGTCCATCGCATTCTTGAGGCTTCGAAACAGCGACAACTCAGCGGGGCTGCGACTGTACTCGAGGTAGTCGCGCTTGAGGAGTCCGATGCCATGTTCAGCCGAAATGCTTCCACGATGGGCACGGACCAATTCGAACAGGACGCGGTCGGCTTGATGGCAGACGTCCAAGAAAGCCTGAACCTCCCAGTCTTCGGGCTTCATGATGTTGATGTGCACGTTGCCGTCGCCGACATGCCCGAACAGGTATGCGCCAAAATGGGGATATCGTTCAGCCAGGGTCCGTTCGAGATCGTCCACGAAGTCCGGAAGTCCCGAGACTGGAAGGGCCACGTCGTTCTTGTGCAGAAAACCGGCCTTGGACAGCGATTCACTGATGCCCTCCCGGACTGCCCAAAGGTCTCTGGACTGCTTCGACGACTCTGCCAACACCCCGTCCGACACCAGTCCCTTGGAAAAAACAGATTCCAGCCAGTTCTCGGCCCCCGAACCCGAGTCGAGCGGCTCGAGTTCCACCAACACGTACGCCGCACTCGGCCGGGAAAAAGGTGAGGTTGCAGCCCCTTGGGCGCTCACGACGTCCATACACCGATCACTGAGAAACTCGAATGCCATCAGCTGAAAGCCAGTCGCCGACCGAGCACTTCGGAAGAGCTCCAACGCCGGCCGGAGGCCGTCCACCGCGAGAAGAGCGACCCGGGTTTCGGAGGGAAGACGAGTGAGCTTGAGGGTGGCGGCGGTGATGACGCCAAGCGTTCCTTCGCTTCCGATGAACAGATGGCGAAGGTCGATACCTGTGTTGTTCTTCTCCAGCGCTCCGTTGAGAACGAGCGTTTCACCGGTCATGGTCAAGACCTCGAGGCCGAGTACCCACTGGCGGGTCAAACCGTAGCGAACCACTCGAATGCCCCCAGCGTTGGTGGCGATGTTTCCGCCAATCTGACTCGAGCCCGCGGAGGCAAAATCCACCGGCCAGGTGAGCCCCTCGGTTGCCGCATGCTCGTGCACTGCCGCGGTGACGGCACCTGCGCCCACACGAACCGTCCGGGCGACCGCGTCCACCGGATCCAGCTTTCGGATTCGGTCCAGGCTCAACACCACTTCTCCTCGCGCCGCGACGGCGCCTCCCGCGAGGCCCGTTCGCCCGCCCGACGGAACGACGGCCCAGCGATGCTCGCGGGCGAGCCGAATGAATCGGGCTACCTCATCAGAGTCTCGAGGAAAGACGACCGCACTCGGCTCCGGGTGGTAGACCCTGGTCCAGTCGCGTCCGTAGGTTGCGAGATCGGAAGCCTCCACCGAAACAAAGCCGGAATCGAAATGGGTCTCGATGAGCTTCAGACCCGCGTTGCTCAGGGTCATGGCGTGTTCTCAACCGGATTGCCGGGACGAGCAAGCAAAGCCGTCCTTGACGAACTGAATCTTCCGAGGGCGCGGAAGCTACCCGGTCAGGTCGGCTTTCGGAAGTGCAGGATCCCCCAGGCCAGGTGACCGGCGTGACCGGCATCGACCCAGTGCTGTAGCCCGGCCTTCATGTTGGCCAGATATTCCGGACGGCAGGTCGCGCTGAGCTTCGTTTCGTTTTCTTCCAGAACCCGCTTCACCCGCGCGTAGTGGCGAGGCAACTGATGAGAATGATCCTCCACCGAGACTTCGACGAGACCAAGCTCTTTCGCGAGCCGACGATACAGCTGAAAAGACCCCATCTCTTCCAAATGAATGCGAGCGAGGACCGGCCCCAGAACACCACTCGGACAGTCATCTGATTGCATCGGGTCGGTGAAGATGAAGTCGCCTCCCGGTCTGAGCACCCGGAAGACCTCTTGCAACACTTGAGCTTTCCGTCCGCTGTGCAGGATACTATCCTGACACCAAACCACATCATACTCGGCGTCGGCCTCGGGGATCGACTCGAACGCTGCGTCGACCACTCGGATCCGGTCGGCAAGGCCCGACTCCTCGTTCATCGAGCGATTTCTTTGATTTTGCGTCTCGCTCAGGTTCAGCGCGACAACCTGCTGAAGGTTATAGGTCTGGGTCAGAAATCGAGCGGCGCCGCCGTATCCGGCGCCGATGTCCAGCAGCCGCGTGTCTGGCGTCCAGCTGACCTTCTCTGCCATGGCCTGCACCGTTCGACGACTCGCATCCCGAATCGGCTCGTCGTCGGAGCGATACAGCCCGACGTGGATATCCTCTCCACCCCACACCTGAAAGTAGAAGTTATCGGCGTCGTCGCTATTGTAGTATTCCTGCGCGACCTTGGTGATTCCGGTATGTGTCATGGCCCATTCTCTTCGGCACCTCTCGGCACCATGATGTCTTCAACGAGATTGTGAAAAGCGGGAATCGACTCACTCATCCACGTTGTATTCGGCTTCTTGTACGTAGCGCTTAGAGGCCACATGAATGAAGAAATCGGGGTCGTCGGTACGATAGGTCTCGTGAAAGTCTCCGAACGTTTCGACGTGCTGAAATCCAACCTCGAACAAGAGTCGCCGCACATAGTTCCTGCGAAGCGGAAACATGTTCAGATGGAAGGTGGACTGGTCCGGAAAGGTGTAACGAAATCGAGCCAAGCCATCGTCGACATAGTCAGGCTCCGCGCTTACATTGTCGCCACAGTAGTAATATTTATGCTTCGTCGTGAAGCCGCGGTCGAGTATCGCGTCGTAGTTTCGCTGATCGAGGATCAGCAGCCCATCATGCCGCAGGGCAGCGTAGAACTCCGCCAGGGTCTTTCTTCGATCACGCTCTGAAAACAGATGCGTAAATGAGTTTCCTAGACAGATCACGGCATCGTATTTCCCGTACAAATCTCGATTCAGCCACCGCCAGTCTGCGTGGACGGTCTGAAGAATCTGATTGTGTTTCCGACCGTTCTCGAATGCCTTGGCCAACATTTCCGGTGAACCGTCGACAGACGTGACCTTGAAGCCTTCCTTCAGCAAGCGCACCGAATGGAAGCCCGTTCCGGTTGAAACGTCCAAGATCTTGCGCTTGCCATGTTGCCGGAGGGTGTCGATGAAAAAACGACCCTCGCTCTCGGCTCGGGCTTCCCAGTCGATGAGCAGGTCCCACTTCCCCACGAAAGAATGGACGTATTCGTTGGTGTATTGGTCCGTATCTCGAACCTCGATCGGGTTGCCTTCGTAAACTTGTTGTTGGTCCTTCACAGGACGCTCCTTCCACCTGGTGTCGGTCTCGGTTACCTATGCAGCCTAGGTTCTTACGTCAACCGGGCGTTTCCCGCCGACACGGCATGGGAGGTTGGCACGCAGCCGCTGAGCCGCCTCTCGAGCCTCTGGTGCGGTGTCCGCTAACACCGTGATGTGCCCCATTTTTCGGCCGGCGCGCGCTTCATCCTTGCCGTACAAGTGAAGGAACGAGCGGCCATCTTTCAAAATGATCGACCAATTGGGCTCCTTCCCTCCGCGCCAAAGATCTCCCATCAAATTCACCATCGCTGCAGGCTGTTTCATCCGCAGCGACGGAATCGGAAAGCCGCAAACGGCTCGCAGCTGAAGCTCGAATTGGCCGATGTTGAATGCGTCGACCGTCAAATGACCGCTGTTGTGGGGCCTAGGAGCCAGTTCATTGATCAGGAAGGATCCATCTCGAAGATGAAACATCTCGACACACATGACGCCACGAACATCGAGAGCGGTCATCACCCCTTTGGCGATGTCGAGGGCGGTGTCGGCTTGTTTCGCGGGCAGCTCGGCCGGACAATGTGTAGTGTCCAAGACATGGTTGGCGTGGAGGTTCTCGAAAACGGGATATGCGGCCACCGAGCCGTCTTCGCCTCGGCCCGCTACTACCGAAACTTCTCTTTCGAAGTCGATGGTGGCCTCGGCGATCGCGACCGGTCGGTCGTGTTCGGACCAGGCTTTCGTCGCGTCGTCGTCGGGACGGAGCCGCCGTTGACCTTTCCCATCATAGCCAGACCGAACC
Source organism: Myxococcota bacterium (assembly GCA_050331295.1). Classification (GTDB taxonomy): domain Bacteria; phylum Myxococcota; class Kuafuiibacteriia; order Kuafuiibacteriales; family Kuafuiibacteriaceae; genus Kuafuiihalomonas. The sequence continues at coordinate 391,336 of JBHJGZ010000007.1, forward strand.
GTCTTGAGGACGATGTCGCCCCCCAAAGCCTCTCTTGCTGCATGAAGCTCTGAGACCGATTCCACGGAGCGGAACGGCGTTACCGGGAAACCAAGCGTTCGAAGGGTCGTCTTCTCCTGGAGACGGTCCTGCGCTATCGACAGCACGCCTGGTCGCGGGAAGACGGGGACGCGTTCGGAACACCATTCAGCGGTCCTTACGGGCACGCTTTCGAACTCGTACGTGACAAGGTCCACGCTTTCCGCGAATCGACGCACCCGCTCGAGATCTCCGTAGTCGCCGACGATTTCTTCGTTGGCCGCCTGGCCAGCTGGTCCTCGGGCGTCGGGTGCGTAAACCACCGTCTTGACCCCGAGTCGATGTGCCACCAAGGCGAGCATCCGACCCAGTTGTCCACCTCCGAGGACTCCGAGACGCAACTGAGAGAGCGCTCGATTCATGGAAGCGACTCGTTGATCACGCGCTCTCTTTGAGCATTTCGGTACTCACGAAGCCGCTCCACGATGCGAGGCTCGCTGCGACCCAAGATGGAGGCGGCGAGAAGGGCGCCGTTGATCGCGCCGGCCTTGCCTATCGCCATCGTGGCCACCGGAATTCCGGCGGGCATCTGATTGATGGAAAGCAGGGAATCGAGGCCGTTCAGGGCTCTGCTCTTCACCGGAACGCCAATGACGGGAAGCAAGGTCTCGGAGGCGGTCATTCCGGGGAGGTGAGCCGCCCCTCCGGCTCCCGCGATGATGACAGACAAGCCACGTTGCTCGGCGGTTCGGGCATATTCGACCATCAGTTCGGGCGTCCGGTGGGCCGAGACAACACGACATTCATGACCAATTCCGAGCTCTTGTAGGGTCTGATGGGCATACACCATGCAAGCGTCCCAGTCACTCTTCGAGCCCATGATGACGCCGACCCTCGGCGCCTCGGAATCATGGAGCATGACCGCATGATGGCTGGGGACATCCATTTGTCCAACCCTCAATTTGGCTCAAATTCGCGTTCCTTTACCCACACGCGCCTTGAGGGATCGCACTCGCGAGCGGATCGCATCCAGCTCCTCCGGCTTCTTGCGGTCGATGTTCTTCAGTTGGAGGGCCATCCGCTGGTTGCTCTGTAGCTGATCGCGGTGACGAACCAAGAAATCCCAGTAGAGCGTCGTGAACGGACAGGCCTCCTCCCCGACTGCTTTCTTTGGATCGTACGGACAAGTCGAACAGAACGGACCCATCTTTTGGATGTATTTTCCGGTTGCGACATACGGCTTCGTCCCAACGATCCCTCCATCTCCATACTGACTCATGCCCAGCGTGTTCGGGAGAGAGACCCAGTCGACCGCGTCGACGTACATTTTCATGTGCCACTCGTGGAATCGGTAGGGATGCACCCCCCACAACTGAGAGAAGAGCCCCAACACCATCAGGCGATGGATGTGATGAGCGTAACCGATCCGCAAGACTGCCTGCATTGAATCGTGCACGCACTTCATGTCGGTTTGCCCATCCCAAAAGAAAGAAGGCAGCTCGGCTTTTGCCCGCAGCGCATTCTTTCTTGCATAGCCTGGCATATGACTATTGTATATTCCTCTTATGAACTCTCGCCAACCCAGAATCTGCCGGACAAATCCTTCTACGCTGTTCAATGGTGCTTTCTGCTGTTCGTAGGCGCGCACCGCCCGGTCCACACAGTCGCGGGGCGAAAGGAGCTTCGTGTTGAGGAGCGCAGACAAACGGCTGTGAAACAACACTGCGTCCCCCTCCGTCATCGCGTCTTGGAAACGTCCAAAATTGGGTAAGGCCTTCTTGATGAACCCATCGAGGTGCTCGAGGGCGGCCGCACGGGTCACCGGAAGACTGAAGGTTCGCGCATCACCGGGATTCTCGGGGAACCGATTCTCGACCATCGAGATGACCTGCTTCGTGATGGTGTCCGGCTCGAAACTCGGCAACGGACGAAGGTCGGACGGCGGACCATCGTTCCCAAAAGACTCTCGATTTGCTTTGTCAAAGTTCCACTCGCCCCCCTCCGGCCGCCCGTCTTCGTCGACGAGAATCGAGAAGTCTTTTCTCAGCTTTCGATAGAAATATTCGAGCACCAGCTCTTTCTTGCCTCGGCTCCAGTCTTCAAAAGCTTCGCTGCTGCAATAAAAGTGTCGATCGGGGCGTAGTTCGATGTCGATGCCGCGATGTTCGGCCGCAGCAAAGACCTGTTCGCGAACCCGATGGTCGCCCGGCTCGACGAGCACCAGTCGTTCCGGTCCCAGCCTTTTGATGTCTTGGCTGAGCACCTCTCGAAAGGAGGAACCTCGGTCCTTCTCCGCCGATGCGTGGAGTTGGTGGTAAGCGATGGCACGCCCGGCATCGCGCTGCTGAGCGGCGAAGTGACGCATGGCGGCGAGAAAGAACGTCACCTTGTGCTGGTGAACATGAGCGGTCTCCTCCTCAACCTCCGCCATCCACACCCGGTCTCGTTCGTTGTCGAAGTCATCGAACACCGCACTCTCGGCGTCGAGCTGGTCGCCGAAGATGACGACGAGGTTTCGCATGCTGGCCTCCTTAGCCGAAAGTTGCGCGACCCTGCATGAGTTGCGCGATTTCAGAGGATAGGCGCGAAAAGACGCGCGACCCCGTCCCTGAGTCTGCACGGGAGCGAACGGGCGTCCAGGTCCGCGGCGGTGAGCCGCCGTGCAGTCCCGATCCGATGGTCCACGAGGTCCGCCATCTGGCGGCCGAAGAGCTGGTCATAGGCTTCCACATCCAGTTCGAAGTTCAGTCGATACGACCGAGGGTCCCAGTTGCCCGAACCAAACAAAACCCAACACTCGTCGACCACCATCAACTTGGAATGGTCGAACGGCGGCGGACTCAGCCACACTCGACAGACGTCGACCATGGTTCGGATCTGACCCCACATCGCCCATTGAACGAAAGGAAGGTTGCAACGAGCCGGGATGACGACATCGACCTGGACACCTCGAAGAGCGGCCGTAGCCAGGGCGGATTGCAGCGACTGGTCGGGAAGGAAATAGGGGGTCAAGATACGGACGCTCCGCTCCGCGCAAGCCAACCCGGCGAGATAGGCCCCGAGGAGTTGGTCCAGATCTTCGTCCGGTCCATCCGAGATGGTGCGCGCCCAGGGAGCCGAGGGTTCGCATCCGCTCCCTGCATCATTGACCGTGGGCAAGTCGAACCGGTCCCCGCCTGCGAACGTCCAATCTTCCCAGAAGACCTGGTGCAACTGGCCTACCAACGGCCCCATGACGCGAAAGTGCAGATCTCGCACCGGTCTTTTGGGCCGAGCCGCAAGCTGATGTCCCACCCTGATGTTGATGCCGCCGGTGAACCCCACCTCGTCGTCGACCACCAGGATCTTGCGATGGGTCCGCAGATTCAGGTACGCAAACGACCTCAGGCCCGCCGGCAGAAAACGACGAACCCGAACGCCTCTTCGTCGGAGGGTGCGAAGGACGGTGGGCCAGCTGTACCGAAGTCCGGCGTCGTCGGCCAGCACCCGAACCTCGACCCCGCGAGCTTGGGCCTGGGCCAATCGCTCGATGAAGCCCTCTCCGGCCAGGTCGCGGTCAAAAATGTATGTGGACAGGCTAATGGAGGATTCAGCCCGTTCGATGGCCTCCCACATGGCGGGATAGGCCTCGTCGCCATCCACCAGGACGTCGACGCGGGGGAGTGCAACCCTAGGAAAGCGGCAAAGCGCGTCCAGACTGCGGACCAATCCGGGTGGACCGGAGACCGGGGTCGGTTTTGGGGGCGGCGACGGTGCGGGACGAGGTCCACGAAGCCGAAAAGCGGTACGGCGGATCCGGTTGATCCCGAGGGTAAGGTACAGGAGTGCGCCCACCAGCGGCGCGAGGACGATCACGCCGAGCCAGCCCGCTGCCGCTCGCTCGTCGCGCTTGGTCAAGATCACGTGAACCGATGCGCCCAGAAGTCCCCCGACCGACACCAACGCCACCCCATAGGCCCATGGCGTGGGGACTCCCAGGGCCAAGAATGACACAATGCGCTCCACCTCGCGTCCTCACATGTTGCCGATCAGAGTCGATCCTGCCACATAGCGAACCCGAAATGGGCCCCGGCGTCGTTTCGGTTCCGGAGGTTCCAGGAGGAGTCCACATGTCACGTTACGTGGTCCGGACGCTGACGCCCGACGATTTCCCTACTTTGATGGACCTGGAAGAGCGTCTTTTCGGCAGCGCTCGTGAGGGAGTCCTCGGGCCCTACTATGTAAGGCTGTGCTGCGACTTCTTCGGCGAGTCCTGCTTCTTGGTATTCGTGGATGACGAGGCGGTCGGCTATCTCCTTTCCTTCGTGAAGGGTCGAGAGGCGTACTGTACGACCCTCGCCATTTCGAAGGCCTTTCAAGGCTCACGGGTCATCGTCAAGCTGCTGAGCGAATTCATCAACACCATGGACAGGATGGTGGATTCCGTATGGTTCACCGTCGAAGAAGACAACGAAGCAGCTCGTAACCTCCACGCCATGCTGGGCGCCAAAGAGATCGAAGAGCGGCAGGACTTTTACGGGCCTGGCTCCCATCGGATCGTGTCCCGAATCGACCGACCCGACTTCGAGCGGCTTCGATCCCGATTCGAACGCATCGGACTCCTCGGAGAACGGCGGGCGGCACGAAAGAATGCGTCCGCAGGCGCCCGGTGACGCCCCGTCTGCTCGATTTGAAGCTCGGCCGAGCCGCGAGGAGGGTGCAGCGTACCCTGGAACGTGTGCGCGAGACCGCGCTGCGGTCCGACGCCTTACCCGAGCGCTGGCTCGATGGTCTCGACGACCGGGTTCAGAACTTTGGAGAGATTTGCCGGGTGGTCATGCACTCCCACAACATCGTGGTTCATGTGTCCGGGGCCCTGCCCGGATCACGGTCGGTGGTGATGTCGAACCACCTGAGCTATCTGGACCCGTTGATCATCTCGGCGTTCGTTCCTGCCGTCCCCATCGCCAAGTCTGAGGTGGAAGCGTGGCCGATCGTGGGTCCCGCAGCTCAGCGATTCGGAGTCCTCTTTACCCAGCGAACGCGTCCGGAGCAGGGGGCCACGGTCCTCCGATGTTGTCTGCGTGCACTGGACCGGGGCGTGTCCATTCTCAATTTTCCGGAAGGCACCACCAGCTTTGGCGAAACCGTTCTGCCCCTGAAGAGGGGCCTGTTTGGAATAGCTCGCAGGGCGCAGGCCCCCGTGGTTCCCACGGTACTGCGATTTGAAGACCGAGCCATGTGTTGGGTCGGGGATCAGGGCTTCATCCCCCACTATGCGGGCCTACTCCGCAGAGAGCAGACGGTGACGCACCTGGCCTTTGGCGACCCGATTCCGCCCCAGAATTTTGACTCGCCGGAAGCCCTGCGCGACGCAACGCGAAACGCCATGATGGCCCTGAGACGGAGTCACTTCGGGGAACGCTGAGTACCCCGTCTCGGGGCACGGGCAAACTTTCACATTCGGTTCGATCTGGCCGATTTGTCCAAACCTACATCGGTTCGACCGCGCAGTTTGTTCATAATCGTGTCGTGAAGCGGCGAACCGATCTCTTGCCAGGGTACCTGGACCTGGCCGGGCTGGTGCATTCCTGGGAACAGGTGGCCCAAAGGGGCCGCGCAGACATGCTGGTCGCGGGGCACTCGGTGGAAGGGCGACCGATTCCCGCCTATGGATTCGGGCCTCGCACCGGGGTCCCGATCTTCCTTACTGCCCTCATGCATGGCGACGAGCTGATCGGCGGACTCGCTCTCCTGCACGCACTCCGCCGACTGGTCGACGAAGGGCGAGCCATTTTGGATGAGACGCGGCTGGTGGTGATGCCCATCGTGAATCCGGACGGCGTGCGTCGTACGTTTTCAAGGATGCGGGCCGGCCGCGCCATCGGATGGAGAAAGAATGCGCGGGGTGTGGACCTCAACCGGAACTTCGAGGTGGTGACTCGAGGTATGTTTCGCCACCCCTTTTCTGGCTCCCGACGCCCATCTTCGCTCCACTACATGGGTCCTTCGGCCATGTCGGAACCGGAGACGCGAGCGGTCGCTCGTGTGGCCCGTCGGGTCAAACCGAGCTTGGCCTTGGCCTTTCACAGCTTCGGCAATCTGCTTTTGTATCCGTGGGCCTTCACACGAACACCGTCACGCTACCGCGACGAGTATCGGCGCCTGGGAAGAGGGTTCGTGAGTTGTCAGGACCGTCCCTATCGCATGGTCCAGTCGTGCGGCCTATACCCCACTCTCGGTGACCTCGATGACTGGCTCGAAGACCGTCTGCACGTCCGGGCGATGACGGTGGAGGTGAGTCGTCCCGAGCGGTCCTTGTTCACATCATTCGCCTTTCTTCACCCGATCCGGTGGATGAATCCGAGCAACATCTCGGGAGCACTGGAGAACGTCGCCCCAGGGATCGTCGCGCTGCTTCATGCTGCGCTCGCCTAGCCGCTCACGGATTCCGCCGGGCGAAAGACGGCGGATGCGGCATGTGGACCCGGGCGCCAGACCTCGGCCTACCGATCCTCGCGCTGCGACGGCCTGCGTTCGATGCGCTGCACGGCCGCCATGACCTGCGTGCAGCGAAGAACCTGCACCGCGTGAGCTCCTCCGATGAGGACCATACCCAGCAAAAGCGTGGAAGGCCCGATCGCGCCTCCACACACCTTGCACCCGGTGAGCGCTTCAAAGCCGAACGCCAGGAGCGTCGAAAGGCCACATGCCATCAAGAACGACGTCATGGAGGCACTCTACACCGGGTCCAGTCTCAGATCTCGAACTTTGCCCGCCCTCTCCAGGCCGCACCGGACGGATGCACCACTATCGCCCATCTTGCGCCCTTCCCTCCTCCGCCCGGTCTGACATTCGAGTCGGGCGCGGATCAAAACGGTCCGCATTGCGGGCCAGGTCGGTGATCGCCTTCTCCGTGGCCTCCTCCACCAAAGCGGACAGGGCGTGCACGGCTTCGGGGATGGAATCGGTACCCACGTCTCTCGTCTCGTCGAACGAGCGGGACCACAGGACCTCCCCATCGGAAAAGCGAGTCATTCGGAGGTCGACGGAAAAGTGGGCCCTGATCTGGGTGGCAAATTCTCGCACCTCGATGGCCCGCAGGTCTCCAGAAAGCACGAAGTCCGGTCGCTCCGAAAGCTGCCTCGTCACGCCCAAGAACAGGTCATGCTGCGCCAGCGACTGGGCAAGATGGTCGCTCACCATGACGTGGGGGCGAACGGCCCAGAGGTTGCTCTGACTGTATCGCAGCTGAATGTCGCTCATCCGTATGACCAGCTGAACTTTGTCGTAGGCGGTCTCGGGCGTCATGTCTCGAACGCGAACGGTTCCCTGGATGGCTCGATTCAACTGCCGATGAGGCTGCGGAGGGCGAAGGACGTAGTAGTTGCGGCGCAATTCTCGTGCACCGAGGCAACCGACCAAAGACCCAGTCAGAACCAGGAGGGCACACCTCGATCCCATCTTCCACGCGCTCACTCGGTGACCTCGGTACCGCGGATGAGCAGCGAGGGGTCTTGCGCTATCAGCCGACTGAACTCCCGAAGGTCTTCACTCGCCTCTCGGATCTCTTTGAGTGACAAGACGAAGTCTTCGCGGCTCGCCCGCAGTAGAAGGTCGGTGTCGTCCAGGATCGATGCCATGCGTCGCAAGGCCAGCTGCGCCTCGGCGACCACCTCTCCGAACTGCTCCGGAGCCAGAATGTCGTCCAGGTTCTTGGACGCCGACGCCACCGACTTCACGATGATGCGAACCTCGTCTTCATCGATGGCTTCCAACAACCGATGGAGGCGTTGAGCCGTCTTCCGGTACGTAACGAGGAGAGCTTTGGTCTCCGGCTCTAGCCGATCCATGGCCAGACGACTTCGATTCATCAGTTTCTCGGCTGCGCGCAGGGTCGCCGTGGCTTGCTCCACCCCCGACTTCGTGGGCTGTTCGAGCTCTTTCAGGGCGTGATTGGTGTCGACCACGAGCTGATCGAAGTGGTCCAAGAGGCGCTCGACCCGCTTTCGGTTCGCGGTCTTCGTCCATTGAGCGATGCGCTCGGTCAGCACCATCACCCGCTCTGCGATTTCCTCTGCACGGTCACCCAGCTGACCCACGAACGATGGAGTGCTGGGAATCTCCGAGCCTTCGTCGATCATTCCCGCGCGAGGATCCCCTGGAACCAAGTTCACGGTGCGAAGGCCGGTTAGGCCCGAAAGGTCGATCACCGCCTCGGTGCCCTCGTAAAGCACCACCTCCGGGTCGACCGCGAGGGTCACTCTGATCAGTTGAGGATCTTCTGAATCGATCTCCATCCTTTGGACCGATCCAATCCTGAACCCTTGATATCTGACCGCAGACCCTTCCTCCAGTCCGGCCACGCTCTCGTCGAACTTCACGGTGTACTGGTCTGGTCGACTGAACAATTGCAGGCCGGCCAGGATGACGATGGCCGAGAATACCAAAACCGCACCGGTCGCCAGAAAAGCGGTGAGTCGAAACCGTTCGGCCCGCGTGAGGTTCATGCCGGCTCCCCGCTCTCTTCTCCTTGGAAATATCGAAGCAGACTCTCGCCCCGGGCGTCGTTCGACCCAGAACGACCGAAAAAGGCCTTGGCGGTGGGATGCTCGGAGGCTTCGGCTTCCGCCAACGTCCCGTCCACCGCGACCCGCCCCCGGTCGAGCATCAGAACCCGGTCGGCGATGTTACGGATGCTGGCGAGTTCGTGAGTCACGACGACGATCGCGACGCCAAAACGGTCGCGAAGGTCCAGCAATGTTCGGTCCAGAGAGGCCGAAGTCACCGGATCGAGTCCGGCGCTCGGCTCGTCGCAGAAGAGGATCTCCGGATCCAGTGCCATAGCCCTCGCCAGCGCCGCCCGCTTCTTCATACCGCCCGAAAGCTCTGACGGAAAGCGGTGCTCTGCCCCGTCGAGCCCGAGCAGACGCAACTTGAGTCGGACGATCTCATCGATCACTGATCCCGGCAAGTCTGTGTGCTGACTCAAAGGGAGTGAAACATTCTCCAGCAAGCTCATGCTATTGAGCAGTGCGCTACCCTGAAACAGCATCCCGATCCGGCGAAAGAGGGCCTCGCGCTCGCCTTCGTCCGCGTCGGGAAGCGACGTCCCGAGTAGACGTACGGTTCCAGACGCCGGCGTCAAAAGGCCGATCAGGTGCTTGAGCAAAGTCGTTTTTCCGCTTCCGGACCCTCCGAGGATGACTCTCACTTCCCCCGGATCCACGGATAGATCGATGCCGTCGAGAACGGTGCGCTCCCCATACCGCGCAACCAGATCCGTCGCGTCGACCATGCCCATCTTCAGACCAGGACCAGAATGATGTTTGCGATGGCATCGGCCGCAATGATGGCGAAGATGCTGTTGACGACGCTGCGGGTCGTGCTGCGACCCACCGCGTCGCTTCCTCCCGACGTGGCAAAGCCGCACCACGCCCCTACGATGATTATCAAGACCGCGAACACGAAGCTCTTGACCATCCCTCCCACGAAATCGCCGAGCAGAACGGCCGTGGACACGCGATTCAGATACGGGTCCACGGCGATGTCCAAGTAGGAAATCGACACCGTTAATCCACCGAGTATACCGAACAGCATTCCGTAGATGGTCAACAGTGGCATGGCGACGAGGATGGCCAACACCTTGGGTACGACCAGGAAGCGCACGGGATGGATGCCCATGATCCGGAGCGCATCGACTTCTTCGGTGATGACCATCGTCCCTATCTCCGCCGCCACCGCCGAACCGGAGCGTCCGGCCACGGCGATCGCGGTCATCAGGGGACCAATTTCCTTGACCACCGAAATACCTACCAAATCCGCAACGAACAAGCTGGCTCCGAACTGTCGAAGCTGAGCCGCGCTGAGCAATGCCAGCGTCGCACCGATCAGGTACATGATGGTCCCCACCACCGCAAACGCGCCGGCACCCATCTGCGACAGCTCATATCCAAAAGAGGACCACCTTAGTTTTCGCGGCGCCCTGAATGCTTCGAAGACGAAAAAGAGGGTGTCGGCGCACAGGCGCATGACCTCCATGAACACGGCCCAGGAAAAGGAAGATGCGCGGCGAACGCTCGGGGCAGTCGGCTCCGTGTAGCCGGCCGGGAAGATGCGGAGCGTTTGTCGGACAGCGGGCGACATACCTCGAACCTCGAGTCGACGACCGTGAGCACGAAGATCTCGATCGAGTCTGGACAACAATGCGACTCCAGCGCTGTCCACGCTGTCGACGTCCGACATGTCCAGACACACGCCACCGGTCTCCTTGGAGAGTCTCGCATAGAGTGCACCGACGGTTTCCCGGTCCAATGACCCTTTAAGATGCGTCACTGCTGGCTGTCGCGTGTCGTCGGGAGACTGGGTGGATGGCGCAGTCACGGTTTCGACCACCCCTATGCTTCGGGGCGGTACTTGATACTACAGCCCAGAGCCTTGGTCTCGGAAACCGGCACCGCCGCGCCCTTCGACACCGCCTCGATGGCATCCTTCAGGTACTTCTTCTTCACGGCTTGCGGTGCCTGAGCGTTGTCATCGATCGTTCCGCGGTATACCAGCTTGCGCTCTCCATCGAAGAGAAAAATCTCCGGCGTCTTGTCCGCTCCGAAGGCTCTCCCCACCTCGGACGTAGCGTCCACCACGTACGGATACTCCATGCCCGCGCGCTGTGCCCGTTCCTTCATCTCCTCGATCCCGTCCTCCGGATAGGCCTTCGGGTCATTTGGATTCACGGCGATGACGCCAATGCCTTTCTTCTGCGCTGAATTTCCCAGAGCGACTGTACGCGCCTCCCACGCCTTGACCCAAGGACAGTGGTTGCATGTGAAGATCACCAGCAAACCCTTCTCGGTGGCCGCCGAATCCAAGGAATGTTCCTCGTCGTCAGTCCCCACCATCTTCACGTCCCCGCCAGGCAGCAGTACTCCCAACGAGATCTTGGATGGTTGGACTCCTTGCGTGCCCGGGGCGGCCTTGGCGGTCCCGGTCCCACCGTAGGATGGTATCGCTGGCGCTTCTCCATCCTTTTTGCCCGAACAGCCGACCGGGAGCAGCAAGAGCCCCAGTATCACCAACGCCCAAAGATGGGTCGACTTCGATTCATGGATGCAGGTTGCGTAGTCGGATACGATTCTCATCGAGATGATTCTCCTTTCGATCTCACGTTGACTTGGCCTCGACCAGCTCCTGCAGGCTCGTCCTCAGCTCTTCCTCTTTCACTTTGCCCATCCACGACTTCACCCGATCTCCATTCCGGTCGAAGATGACGGTGGCGGGAAGTGCTCCGTTCCACTCGGGGTGCACCGCGTTGATGAACGCGTCGTCTGGGCCTACCTTGATGTAGCTCGGAAGATCCGCGTTTTGTTCTCGCAAGAATCTCACCGCTTCGTCTCGCTCACTGTCGAAGTCCGTACTCACGAACATCAGGCTCACTCCACGCTTCTGGAACGACCGCGTCACCGACTGCACATATGGAAACTCCTCGCGACACGGACCGCACCACGTGGACCACACGTTCAAAACTACGAAGTCGGCGTCTCGAGCACGGATTCGGTCGAACAGTTCATCGGCCGAGACCTCGATCAACGCTTCGGCTTCCCTCGATTCGGACGGTGGTGGCACTCGTGCAACCCGAGGCTCGGAGTCGGTACATGCACTCACCAGGGCCAGCGCGAAAGTCGCCCCTCCGAGCTGGCTCCACGAACGCCACCGCGACCTCGCACCCCCCCAGGACTCTCCTCGACGTCTCGGGGACGTGATCTCCTCCGAAAATCCAAACCCACCCGAACGGGCCGTGCCCTGAGCTGCTCTGTGCACCCGGCGGCCTTTACCAAGAAACGGCGCCCCAACCCAGTCTTTCGCATCTTCATGGGGCGATGATGTCATGTCGCCCTCTAGGATGCTCGCGAGGCTACGAGCAAATAACGGTACATTGGACGCCATCCAAGCAAGCGCACATCCAGACCTGCCGCCGTGGCAAGGGCGTGAAGCTCGTCTCTCGTGAAACCTCGATTGACGGAAAGGGGAGCATCATTTCGAACGAAAGGGGACCGTGAAAGCACGCGGGTGACCGCCTTGATGGCCGCATAGGCCACCGGATGCCTATGGAGATCATTGACGACGATCCCTCTCCGACCGACCCTGGCCATCTCACGCAACATCCTCACGGCTCCTTCGTCATCGAAGTGATGGAGCGTGAGCGACATGTGAACGATGTCCCAACTCCGGTCGGGCTCGTCGAACAGGTCCCCTTGTCGAAATGTGACATTGGGATGACCGTTCGAGCATTCTTCGGCGTACTCGACCGCGGCCGAGCTCAACTCGAGACCTTGAACCCGAATATCGCGTTCGGCGCGCTGTGCCCAGGCCGCCAGATAGCGGGCGAAGTCTCCGCCTCCGGAACCGACGTCCAAGACCGCTAGAGGTTGGTCGTCCGTGACGACCAGGCATCGCACCCCTTCGAGGCTCACGGCGTGGCCGCCCAGTCGAAGATTGATCTGCTCCAGCTCTTCGTACACACGGAAGAGTTCGTGGCGTGGGGCAGACGGGTCGTCCATGAGCTCATCGTCGGCCACCCGGTAGGGACGATACCCGAGCCATTGTTCAAGAAGGCTCATGATTGTCCTCGATCCGCTCCAGCTTGCGATACAAGGTCCGACGGTCCAAGCCGAGCACCTGAGCGGCTCGAGTCTTATTGCCGTTGACCGCTTTCAGGACCTTTCGAATGTATCTCGTTTCCAGAACTTCGAGACTCGGCATGCGGTCCGGATCTTCCACATCCACCAAGAGGTGGGTGCTCTGGTAGCGTCGAATCTTGTCGGGAAGGTCATCGACCATGACTTGATCGTACGGCGTCAAGGTCACGGCGCGTTCGATGCTATTCTCCAGCTCACGCACGTTTCCTGGCCACTCGTACTCCAGAAGTCGCTGAGCTGCACTGGCCGATAAGCCTTTCACCGGTCGGTTTGCCCGGATCGCAAATCGCTCCACGAAGTATTGCGCCAGCAGCAGGATGTCGTTCGCCCGTACCCGGAGGGGCGGCACCTGGATCTGAACGACATTGATCCGATAGAAAAGGTCGTCACGAAAGGCGCCCCGCTCCACCAGCGCCTCTAAGTCTTTGTTCGTCGCGGCCAGGATACGCGCATCGACCTCGACCTCCTGGTCCCCTCCCACCGGACGAAGCCGTCCATCTTGCAGCACGCGTAGCAATTTAGCCTGCATCTCGAGCGGCATCTCTGCGATCTCATCGAGAAAGATGGTTCCACCGTCCGCTCGAAGGAACAGGCCCTGACGAGGGGTACCCGCATCGGTGAATGCTCCCTTGAGGTGACCGAACAGTTCGGCCTCCATGAGGGACGCCGGCACCGCCGCACAGTTCAGAGCCACGAACTCACGGTTGGCCCGTGGGCTACGACGATGGATCGCCCGGGCCACGAGTTCTTTGCCAGTCCCCGATTCTCCAGTAATGAGCACGGTAGCCTGGCCTTCGGCCACGCGCTCGACCAGTTCGTAGACTCTCTTCATGGCCGGGCTGGTTCCGACAAACTCCTCGGCGCTCTGAGCGCCGACCACCGACCGCAGCCGCTTCACCTCTTCGCTCAGCTCCTTGTGCCGAACCGCGCGATCGAGAGCCAATCCCAAGGCCTGCATGTCCACCGGCTTGGTCAAGAAGTCGTAGGCTCCGGCTCGGATCGCGGCTACCGCGGACTCCATGCTGCCGTAGGCCGTGAACACCAGGACTGGGACGTGGGGGCGATTGAGGACGATACGTTCGCACAAGGCGAGACCGGAGCTCCGCTCCAATTGCAGGTCGGTCAGAACGACGTCGACATCGTCCCGCTCCAACAAGGAAAGCGCGCCCTCCGCGCCGGTTCGGGTCAGGACTTCATATCCCCTCCCGGACATGTACTGCTCCACGAGCTCCAGTGTGCTCGGGTCGTCATCAATGACGAGCACCCTGGGAGGGCCCCCCGGCGATTGTGGTCCGGCCATCGCCGCCATGACACGCCATCGACTATCGTAAGCGGGTCCCCGTGACCATCGGGAAAGTCCGAAGGACGTTGCACGTCCAGCAGTGCCTATCCGATGGGCTGATGGATGAAGGGCCGAGAAACCTCGTCGAGAGCGCGCATCTCCGCATCCGACAACTCCAGCTGCATCGCCATCGCATTCTCACGCGCCCGTGGGGCCGACCTGGCTCCCACCACGGCGAAGAGTTGCCGACCATGGACGCGTAACGTCCAGGCCAGGGCGACCTGCGCCGGCGTCGCTGTGTGTCGTTCTGCGATCTCCCTCAGCGCATCGATCACCGGCGCAGAGCGCCGAAGGACGGAGCCGCGCCACTTCGGGAGCAAACGCTTGGGCATGGGCAATCGCTCGAGCTTGGTCGGGTCGTCATGATAGCTCCCCGTGAGCAATCCTTGTTCGAGGGCGGAAGTGGCCACGATACTCACTCCCCGCTTTTGGCAGGCCTGCAGGACGCCATTCGCCTCGATACGTCGGTCCAGCAGACTGAACTTCAGCTGGTTCGATGCCAAGACGAGATCCATCTCCTTGAGGGTGCGCGCCGCCCTCATGATCTTGTCGGCATCGTAGTGGCACACTCCTACCGCACGGATCCGCTTTCTCTTGACGAGAATACCCAGGTTTCGGACCACCGCCTCCACAGGCGACAGAGAACCGGGATGATGGGCTTGGTGGAGGTCTACGGGGAACGGTCGGAGGGCGTCTTCCCTATCCCGAAAACTATCGAGCACGGAGGGAGAAGTGCGGAGAAACGGCGACCACTTGGTCGCTACCACGACCGAACCGACCGTGGAGCCCGCCTCCGAGAGCGCATCAGCCAACGCGCGCTCGGAGAACCCGCTCCCGTAGGCCTCGGCCGTATCGAACCAGGAAATCCCATGTTCCAGCGACACCCGAACGACAGCGCGAACCGCATCCTGGTCCATCCCCGGCCAATACGCTCCCGCCAGCCCGCGACCACCCGAGAAATGCCAACAACCGAGGCCGATCGCACTCAACCGAAGACTCGTTCGTCCCAGATTTCGAAGTTCGGGCATCCGTGGGCGCTGTTACATCGAAAGTTGGTCGGGCGCGACCGATTCCCGCGTTGAAGCTGGAAGCGCCATCTGATCGTGGCACACTCGTTCCGTGTTGGCGATGGCCCTGCTTCCTTTGGTCCTCGGGGTCGAGCGACCCGTCCATACCCGCGCGGGCATCCTGCCGGTTGAGGTCCTGGACCAACTCACGCGGCGAGGAGACGTCGCACTCATCGAATCTCGGCCCGACTCGGGGTGCCGACAAGTGATGTTGTTGTCACGCTTCGAGCAGTCGCCGGAGCGGGTGTTCGAAGCATTCGTCGACATCCAATCTTATCCCGAGGCGATGTCGGTTCTTTCTTCCATTACCGTCCTCGATCAAGACGATGGCCTGCTCGCCTATCGATGGCTCGCATCCATACCCCCGGTCATCCGATTGACGGGCGTTCGTCTTCAGCGTGCCAAGCGTCCGGTCCTGATCGAGGTCAGAGGACACTCGGGACACTTGAGAGGTACCCGGGAGCGGATCGAATTCTATCCGGTTCCCGGCGGCACCCTGGTCGCTTTGTACCGAGGACTCGATGTGGACACCGGAGGGTGGCTGGTCCGAGCCTTCATGGGCATCGATCCGTCGATGGAGCAAGGCCTCACGCTTGCCTCATTGATGATTCACATGAACGGCATACGACGGCGTCTCGACCCCGACCCCGAACAACGGACCGACTCGTTCGCGGAATCTGGTCCGCGCCCCTCGCTTCATTCCCTCGGCCTCGGAACGACCTCGCTTCCGCATGAGGCGGTCGCGCCGATGCTCGAACTGGGGACACTCGCCCTGATCGAGTCCACCGACGCCGGTCGTGTCCGCCAAGTGGCGTTACTCACGTCAGTGGAGGCCCCCTCAACCCGCGTTCGGGAGGTAGTCGCCGCACCACAGAGATATCCGGAGTTCATCTCGAGCCTGAAGGATCAATCAGCGGAACTTCGGGCGGATGGCTCTTTGGACCTGACCTGGCACATCAAGGTCCCGATGGTGAGCATGAAGGGGACTTCGCGAATGGATTTTCTCGACGACGGAAGCATCGAAGTCCGAACCACCAGCGGAGACATCGCGGACGGCCTTTGGCGATGGGAGTTTCATTCAGTGGGCGAGGAGAGATCGATTCCGGTGTTGTACGTCTATCACGATCTTCGCAAGTCTTCGTTCGTCACGGGTCTGCTTCTGGAAGCCGAACCCCTTCTCGAGCACGGGATGGTGGGAGCGTCGGGAGCGATTGCCCTGTCGAGCATGAAGACGAGAGCGGAAACACGATGATGAACGGCGCCACCTACGCGGTGGGAGACGTCCAAGGCTGCGCCTTGACGCTCCACCGACTGCTCGACGCCATTTCGTTCCGCCCCGGAGTGGATCGGCTTTGGCTCGTTGGCGACCTCGTGAATCGAGGTCGGCACAACGTCGAGGTATTGCGGACTCTCCGTCAACTCCAGGCCACCGCTGTCCTCGGTAACCACGACCTTCTGCTGCTGGCGGCCGCGGCCGGCTTCGCTTCGCTTGGACGAACCGATAGCGTGCAGGACGTCCTGACGGCCCCAGACCGTCATGAACTCCTCGAATGGCTCCGCTCACGACCTCTTTTTCATTGCGAGGGTGGATGGGCCATGGTCCACGCCGGTTTTCGCCCCGACTGGACCACGGAGGAGATCATTCGACGAGCCCGCCGTGCCGGTGCGGCGGTGATGCAAAGAGGCATTCTGCGGCACTGGAAGGCGGCCAAGCCATCCTCTCCCTCCCTCGAGATCTTGGAGGACCTCCGGACCTTCACGACGATCCGGATGGTGGACGCGGCCGGCACCCCCACCGGATTCAAGGGACCGCCCGAAGAAGCCCCCTCCGGTCAAATCCCGTGGTTCGAGCGACACGGAGGCATTTCGTCGGCCCGGGTCGTGTTCGGTCATTGGGCCGCCCTGGGTCATCGAGATCTCGGACGCTTTGTCAGCCTGGATTCCGGGGCGGTGTGGGGCAAGAGCCTCACGACCCTGCGTCTGGACGACGGTCGTGTGTTTCGAGTGCCCACCGTGCGCGAAGATCTTCCCTCCTTCTGACGCCTCGTTCGGGGTTGTCAGCCGAAGATCTCGGTCTCACGCTATCGGCCGCCGATGAAGGTTTTGTTCGTCTGCTTGGGAAACATCTGCCGGTCTCCCACCGCGGAGGGCGTTTTTCGTTCGCTGGCTGAAGAAGCTGGCGTCGGTGTAGAGGTCGATTCGGCCGGCACCGGAGCGTGGCACGAAGGAGAGCCACCAGACCGACGCATGAG
Source organism: Myxococcota bacterium (assembly GCA_050331295.1). GTDB lineage: Bacteria > Myxococcota > Kuafuiibacteriia > Kuafuiibacteriales > Kuafuiibacteriaceae > Kuafuiihalomonas. The sequence goes on from JBHJGZ010000007.1 coordinate 408,689, forward strand.
AGCCGCTGCGCAACGACGGGGCTACCTGCTGGATGGTCGCGCTCGCCGAATCGAAGTGGAAGACTTCTTCCGTTTCGATGTCGTGGTGGCCATGGACCGGTCCAACTATCAAGATATCCAGGCTCTACGGCCCTCGAATGCCAGAGCCCGATTGGTCTTGTTTCGGGATTTCGACCCGACCGCACCCGGAATGGACACCCCGGACCCCTACTACGGAGGCCCCGAGGGCTTCGATGAGGTGGTCCGCATCGTCGAACGCACCGGACGAAGTATCCTCGAAGCCCACCGTGCTGGAAGGCTCCCGTGAACGACAACTCGTCTTTCGAGCACCTCTTGCGGCGCTGCGGACTGTCCGAGCGGGTGCTTTCGGTCCAGAAGCTTTCGGGAGGCGACATCAGTCAGGCGTTTCTCGTACACACCCAGCACGGTCCACTCTTCGCGAAGGTGAACCACGAGGTTGGTCTATCGTTTGAACCCGAAGCCCTGAGTCTCCGCCTCATGGCCGAGGTCTGTCACATCCTTCGCATACCAGAGGTGTTGGGCCTGTGTTCCACCACCGAGGAGGGTCCTGGCGCCCTGGTTCTCTCGTATGTCGAGCGAGGACCAACCGGCGGAGACTTTGAGGTCTCTCTGGCGGAGGGCTTGGCAGAAATGCATCGAGCCACCGCACCCAGCTTCGGTTTTCCATGCGAGACGTACTGCGGCGCAACGATTCAGCCCAATCCTTGGACCGATTCCTGGTCGACCTTCTTCGTCGAGCATCGCCTTCGACATCACGCGAGTCTCATGATGAGCCGGGGTCGCATCGCTCACACCCGCGTGTTCGACCAAATCGAACCGGACCTTCCGGAGCCCGGCACACCGGCCTTGATCCATGGCGATCTTTGGTCGGGCAACATCATGGCCGATATGAACGGGCGACCGGTCCTCATCGATCCAGCGGCGTACTACGGTTGCCCGGAGGCGGAGCTCGGTATGCTTACTTGGCTAGGGGGCCGAAGTGAAACCTTCTACCGAACATATGGTGAAGCGTGCGGTCTTCCCTCCGACTGGCGACAACGCAACCCACTGTACCAGCTGGTCCACGTCATGAACCACGCGACGCTCTTCGGTGGCAGCTACGTCGACCAAGCGATTCGGCTCGCTCAGCGGCTCACGTAACGTCCTCTTCAAAGTCGATGACGACTTTGCCGAATGCGCCGCCCTGGGAGAGGGCCTCCATCGCTCGCGGTGCTTCGGCGAAGGGAAAGCGATGGGATACGACCGGGCGAAGCTGGTGGTGCTCGATCGCTTCATTCATCCGCAGGAAATCTTGACGATTGCCGACCAAAACCCCCTGCAGACGAACGTTCTGCATCACCACCGGCAATACATTGAACGGAAGCTCTGCTCCCCCCAAGACACCGATCATCGCGATGAAGCCGCCGGGCCGAATGCAGCGAACGGACTGATTCAGAGTGTTCGCTCCACCCAGTTCCACGACGTGGGTGACCCCTTGCTTGTTCGTGAGGGCGAGGACCTCCCGAAACCATTCCGGCTGCTTGGTATAGTTGATGCCAGCCCACGCTCCGAGTTCCTCCGCTTGCCGGAGGCGCTCATCGGAGGAAGACAACAAGATCACGCGGGCACCCTGCATGACCGCAAACTGTAGTGCAAAGAGGGCCACGCCGCCGGTTCCTTGAATCAACACCGTGTCCGACGAAGACAGGCTTCCTTGCGCCACCAGCGCCGACCACGCGGTAAGGGCTGCACAGGGCAAGGTGGCGCCTTCGACAAAACTGAGATGTTCGGGCAGTCGCACGAGTTCGTGGGGATGGAGCACCGTCGTCTCCTGAAGCATCCCCGGCAGGGGTCCCCCCCGGGTCTGACGGATCCGGTCTCGCGACGGAACCGGCCATCCCTGCCAGTCCTGGAAGAACGTCGCGGCGACCCGGTCACCGACCTTCCATTCAGTGACCCGCTCTCCTACCGCGACCACCTCTCCCGCGCCGTCGGAAAGTGGCACCAACGGCAGGGGCTGCTTCGGGTTGTAGAGCCCCTTCACCATCAAGGCATCCCGGTAGTTGATGGAGCAAGCCTTGACCCGAACCTTTACCTGCTCCGGGCCGAGATCCGGATCCGGAAGCTCCACCCGCTGAAGATGCTCCATGCCAAAGCTGGAAATCTGCCACGCCGACGACATCTACCTAATCTCCTTCCCAGCGGAAGAACACGCCGGCCAAAGGCGGCAGGACGATGTGAGCACTATACGGTCGACCGTGGACTTCCCGCTCTTCCGCTTCGATCTCTCCGAAGTTCCCCATTCCTGAACCCCCATACACATCCGCATCGCCGTTGAAAATCTCGGCCCACCGTCCCCCCCTGGGCAACCCGATAACGAAATCGGTTCGAGGAACTGGAGTGAAGTTGAATGCAGCCACCACGAGCTGGTCACCGCCATCTCCCTTGCGGAGCATGATGACCGTACTCGCCTCCCAGTCGTTGCAGTCTATCCACTCGAAACCGCGGGGGTCGAAGTCCAAGGTATGGAGAGCCGGTTCCAATCGATGCAATCGATTGAGGTCCGATACGCACCGCATCAACCCGCTGTGGGTAGGATCTGAAAGGAGATGCCAATCCAGGCTGCCGTCGTGATTCCATTCGCGACCCTGTCCGAACTCTCCTCCCATGAACACCAGCTTCTTCCCCGGCGTGGCGTGCATATACGCATAAAGAAGCCGGAGATTGGCGAGTTTTTGCCAGTGGTCACCCGGCATCTTGCCGTATAGAGAGCCCTTACCGTGGACGACTTCGTCATGACTGAGAGGCATGACGAAGTTTTCGTTGTAAGCATATAGTCCACGGAACGTGAGTTGATTGTGGTGATACTTTCGATGGATCGGATCATGGGAAAAATAGTCGAGAGTATCGTGCATCCACCCCATGTCCCATTTCATGGTGAATCCCAATCCCCCGAGTTCGATGGGCCGCGACACCATGGGCCATGCAGTGGATTCTTCGGCGATGGTCACCGCTCCCGGAAATTCGGCATGGACGGTGCGGTTCAGCTGCCGGAGAAAGTCCATCGCTTGAAGATTTTCACGGCCCCCGTACTCGTTCGGGATCCACTCACCGTCTTGGCGGGAATAGTCCAAGTACAGCATCGAAGCGACTGCATCCACTCGGAGACCGTCCGCGTGGAACTCATCCAACCAATAGCAAGCGGAGCTCATGAGGAAGGACCGGACTTCGAACCGGCCATAGTTGAAGATCGCGCTCTTCCAATCCGGATGGTAGCCCTGACGCGGATCCGCGTGCTCGTAGACGTGGGTTCCATCGAAGTACACCAGGCCATGTTCGTCGGTTGGGAAATGCGAGGGTACCCAATCGAGGATCACGCCCAACCCGTTTTGATGCAGTACGTCGATCAAGTACTTGAGATCCTCGGGCGACCCGTACCGCGATGAAGGACAGAAATAACCCGTCGTTTGGTAGCCCCAGGATGCGAAGAAGGGATGCTCCATCACCGGCAGAAGTTCCACGTGGGTGAAGCCGGTGTCCTGCAGGTGCCGGACCAGCCACTCGGCGAGCTCTCGATAGTTCAGAGACCGGTTTTGGTCTTCTGGCACTCTGCGCCATGACCCGGTGTGGCACTCATAGATGCTCATGGGGCGTCGCATGGGACTGGTCGCGCTCCTTGCATTCATCCAGTCTTGGTCGTTCCACCGATACGTACCCTCGTGCACCAAGGACGCGGTGCTGGGCGGTATCTCGTTGTTGCGGGCCAAAGGATCCGCCTTGTCGACGATGTAGTCTCCGACCCGAGACTGAATTCGGTATTTGTAGCGGCTCCCGAGGGGTACGTCCTCGACGAAGGCTTCCCAAAGGCCAGAGCCGCCGACGGGGTTCAAGGACGTCCCATCCGGCCTCCAGTCGTTGAAGTCGCCCACGACGCGGACGTTCTGGGCGTTCGGAGCCCAAACTCCGAAAACCACCCCGCCGTCGCTGGGATGAGCTCCCAGGCATCGATACAAGCGCGTGTGCGTGCCTTCGTTGAACAGATGAAGGTCGAGTTCGCCGATCAGCGTCTTTTCCACGGTACCCGTCCCTAAGTCGAGCGTGGTCGAATGGGAATCGCCAATCGCGGGTTCGAGACCCGAATGCTGGGGACCGTTGCCTTCCCCTCCCAAAAAAACGCGTCAAGGCCCGCGAAAAGGAGCGGATCCCAACGTTTCGACCACCACCGGCTCGTCAGCCGCTCCCAGCCCAGACGACTTAGGGCCGAGGACCCAAAGCCCCACCCCCGGAATCGCGAATGTACCGGAGTGTACGGTTGTTCCTCCCTCAGGGTCGCAGGCAGCCTCCGAGGACAACACCACGTGCCATTCCCCTGGCGGGAGCTCGACGGTTTGACCTCGGTCCGAGAAACTGGCTACCGCGACCCAGCCGGGCCACTCCATTCGAAAGACGCTCTCTTCGAATACGGTTCCGCTGGCGGATCCCTTCGCCAAACGCGCCCGGAGTTCCAAAAGGGCACGAACGTACTCTTCATTCTCAATCCGAGTGGCCTCCGGGAGCGCCTCAGGATCGAGAATGGAGGCTCGAAACACCTCGACACCAGAGGGGTCGGGGGGATCATTTTTCCATCCGAACGTGCGCACCTGTCGCTCGCGCCCTCGCTTGACGGCGCTTCGGAGATCGGCGTCACCGTAGTCGACGAAAAAGTAGAACGGTTTCGTCTCACCGTACTCTTCCCCCATGAACAACAGCGGGACCCACGGAGACAGCAGCACGACCGCAAGTGCGACCCGGTGTCGCTCGAATCCGATCAAGCTGGGGAGACGGGCACCATCGGGCCGATTCCCAATCTGGTCGTGATTCTGGGAATACACCACCAGCTGAGAAGCTTCGATGCCGTCGAGGGCGCGACCGTGCCGGCGATTGCGGAAGCGGCTCCTGCTCCCTTCGTATGCGGCGCCGCGCTCCCAAGCCTTCCGAACGTCCTCCAACGTGCCGAAATCTGCGTAGTAGCCGGCCGTCTCATCCGTGAGAAAGGCATGAAGTGCGTGGTGCAAGTCTTCGGCCCACATGGCGTCGAGCCCGTAGCCGGTACGCCGGACATAGCGAGGATCGTTTTGATCGCTCTCTGCGATGAGAACAATCCGGCGGTCCTCCTCGGTTTCCAGTCGTCGTACAGCCTGCGAAAGCTCCTCCAAGATATGCATCGGACTTCGATCGAGGATCAGGTCGACCGCGTCGAGTCGGAGTCCATCGATACGATAGTCCCGGACCCATTCCAGTGCGTTTTGGATGATGAAGCGCCGAACCTGGTCGCTGTGCGCCGAGTCGAAATTGAATCCGTCACCCCAGGGCGTTCGAAAGAACTTGGAGAAGTACGGACCATACTCGTGCAGATAGTTCCCCTCCGGACCCAAGTGATTGTACACGACGTCCAGGATCACCGAGAGGCCTTCTCGATGACAGGCATCCACGAAGCCCTTCAGGGCATCTGGACCGCCGTAACTTTCGTGGACGGAATAGAGATACACGCCGTCGTAGCCCCAGTTGCGCAAGCCGGGGAAAGAAGCGACGGGCATCAACTCCACAGCGGTGATACCCAGTCTCTTCAAGTGCGGAAGTTTCGACGAAGCCGCGGTGAGGTCTCCTTGGGGGGTGAACGTCCCGATGTGCATCTCGTAGAAAACGGCCTCCGGCAAGTGGAGACCGGGGTGCTCATGAGCCCATGGATATTCGCGGCAGACCACGCTGGACGGGCCGTGCACTCCATCGCACTGACGCCTCGAAGCGGGGTCTGGCAAGGTGATCCGTCCATCCAAGCGAAACATGTACTTTGAGCCGTGAACCACTCCGGAGACTTCTCCAGTCCAGATGCCATCTTCTCCGCGTCCGAGGGGAACAATCCGGGCACCGCCCTCCAAGACCACTTCCACCCGGTCACGAAACGGAGCCCAAACTTCGAACGTGGCCGTGTCTTCGGTAAGCAAAGTGGCGCCCAGTCTCGAGGCCATGATCCTCAGTCCGAGTCTTGGCGACCGATGAGTCAAGCGCCGAACACATCCACTGGTTGACCCAGATCTCGACATGCCAAAGGTTCCACCGGACGATGGATATCTGGCCTGGCGCTCCTTACCCCCTGGGTGCTCGATTCGACGGCTCGGGAACTGGATTCGCCGTGTTTTCGAGTTCCGCCTCCGTTATCGAACTCTGTCTCTTCGATGACCAGGGTCGGGAACGACGAGTGATCCTACCCAGTCGAGAGGGCCATGTTTGGCACGGATACTTGCCTGACGTCGGACCGGGGCAACGATATGGCTTTCGGGCTCATGGAACCTACGAGCCGGAGCGTGGAGCACGCTGTCATCCTTACAAGCTCTTGGTGGACCCGTACGCTCGAGCCATCGAAGGCTCGGTCCGGTGGGATGAGTCCGTGTTCTCCTACCCGTTCGATGCACCCGACGCGGCGGGACTCACGGACAGCGCGCCCTTCGTACCCAAGTCGATCGTGGTCTCGCCGTTCTTCGACTGGGGCCTCGACCGAGCCCCCAATATCCCTCTGGACGAGAGCGTCATTCTGGAAGTCCACGTTCGAGGCTTCACGGCGCGCCATCCGGAGCTACCAGAGCATCTCCGCGGTTCCTACGCGGGACTCGCGCATCCGGCGGTGGTCGAACACCTGACGGGCCTCGGCGTGACCGCAGTGGAGCTTCTCCCCGTTCACCATTTTGTCCACGCTAAGTCTCTCATCGATCGAGGCCTCCGGAATTATTGGGGCTACGATACGCTCGGCTACTTCGCACCCCACAGTGAGTATTCATCGTCGGGAGATCGAGGACAGCAGGTGACCGAGTTCAAGCATATGGTCCGCACCCTGCACACCGCGGGCATCGAGGTGATCATAGACGTGGTTTACAACCACACCTGCGAAGGGAACCACCTGGGCCCGACACTGAGCATGAAGGGTCTCGACAATCAAAGCTACTATCGACTGGTCGAAGGACAAGAGCAGTACTACATGGACTACACCGGATGCGGAAACACGGTCGACGTGAGGAGTCCGTTCGCGCTCCAAATGGTCACCGACAGTCTTCGGTACTGGGCCGAGGAGATGAGAGTCGATGGATTCCGGTTCGACCTCGCAACAGCCGTAAGTCGAGAGACCAACGGATTCGATCCATTCGGCGGATTCCTCGACATCATGCAGCAGGATCCGATCCTTCGTCAGAAGAAGCTGTTCGCCGAGCCGTGGGACGTCGGAGAGGGGGGATATCAAGTCGGCGCTTTTCCTGCCTATTGGTCGGAGTGGAACGGCAAGTATCGAGACGACATGCGAGACTTCTGGCGCGGTGAGGACGGCCGGCTCGGCGTATTCGCACGGCGACTAACTGGTAGCGCAGACATCTACGAGCACCATGGGCGCCCTCCCCGAGCCAGCGTCAACTTCGTAACCTGCCACGACGGTTTCACGCTTCGCGACCTCGTTTCGTACAACGAAAAGCATAACGCTGCGAATGGTGAAGACAACCGAGACGGAGAAAGCCACAACCGAAGCTGGAACTGTGGTGCCGAAGGTGAAACCGACGACAGAGCCATCTTGTCGCTTCGAGCTCGCCAACAACGAAACCTCCTGTCGACCCTCCTGCTTTCGCAAGGTATTCCGCTATTGCTGGGAGGGGACGAGATGGGACGGACCCAGCGCGGAAACAACAATCCCTATTGCCAGGATAACGAGATCTCTTGGATCGATTGGGAAGCGAAGAACGAGGAGCTCTTTCAATTCACCGCCCAATTGGTGCGGCTCCGGCGTTCGCATCCCGTGCTTCGACAACGACGATGGGTCCACGGTCGCGATGTCGACGCAGACCATCCCGGCGTCATCTGGTTCCGACCGGACGGCGTCGAAATGTCGAAGGCGGATTGGGACGTCGCGTTTGCGCGGAGCATCACCGTGTATCTGAACGGACGCAGCCTCGCGCCGGACAGTGTGGGCGCGACGCGAATGGATCGATCGTTTCTGTTGATGTTCAACGCGAGCCACGACGATCTATTCTTCGTCATCCCGCCGCACATCGAAACGAAGGAATGGGTTCAAGCATTGGACACGGCCGCCGTGGGTCGTGAGTTCCGAGTACGTTCGATGAAACGGCGACGTCGGGTCCAAATCACCGGCCGTTCGGTCAAGATCTTGATGACGGAAGCTTGACCGCAAACATCGCTTTTCTTTTGCCGCTTCGTTTGGCAGCGTAGGCGGTTCCCGCCACGGTGGTTCTGCCAAGTGGCTCGAGGCCATCACACCTTCCGACCTCTCAGGATGTGGAGACGGTGTGACGCGACACCCCAAGATATGGGTATGGCCACTTGACGACGGGGCCCGGGCGGATCCAGAGTGCACGCACTGGAACCTTGTTCCCCAAGGAGTTTTGGATGGCCGGAAGAACCGAACGAGTAAACGCAAAGGATATTCTGGACCGCGTCGACGGCATCGTTTTCGAAGGTGACGTCGTGCGCGGCTGGATAGAACAGCTTGAGCGGCGCGCCCGAGGGATGCTGAAGGCCGCGTCTACCAACCGCTACTTCGATGAAGAGTGGCAAATGGAGTACCGCGAACTCTCTGCCGCCATGGAGGCCCTCCAGCGCGCGGCCCGAGAGCTGGAATTGTTTCGCCTAGCGGCCGCCAAGCGGGAAGGCAAGGATGTCGAGCCCGTTGTCGAGCTCGGTTTGGTTCCTGCGCTGGTGGATGCCGACCCGGACACGCGCGTCCAGGAGGACATCGAGCTGACGGAACGGGTCGCCTGACCTCCTCCGCAGAACCCCAGCTGCACTACCGTTTTGCTTCGGTCGTGCCGCCTTCGAGACCGGCCAACCGTCGCTTCACCAGGATGGCCGTCGAGTCGCCTCGCATCGCTTCCTCCGGCTCGAAGCGGGCGTGTGCGTAGGCACTTCGAGCATCTTCGGGAAGCCCCAAGGATTCGAGGGCCCGTCCGATGATGTACCAATCGTCGGGCTCGAGGCCGTTCTGTCGCATCTTTCGTTCCTCGACGATATCGAGGGCCTCGGTGATGCGGTCGCGTTCGACCAGGTGGCCCGCCAACGTGTGAAGTGCTGCGAGGGATCCGCGTCTCGAAAGGTCCACCGCCCGCCGAGCCAGATCGAGGTCTTCGTCAGAAGACGAACCTCTCATCAACCGAAGCCACGCCAAGTTGTTGAGGGTCTCGGCGCTGTGAAATCCGCGTCCGATCAGGTCACGATACAGGCGGTCCGATTCGGCATAGTCCCCCTGATGAAAGGCGAGCTGAGCGAGTTCGTCCGTGGCCACCGAATCGAAGGGCTGAAAATCGGCCCGCGCCCGGGCCCACGCCCGGGCTTCACCGAAGCGGCCCAGGGCCCAGAGCCCATAAAAGACCGCACGATGGCCCTCCACTGATGCGGGCTCCAGAGCCAAAAGACGTTTTGCAGCCTCGATCTGTTGCTCCGATTCCCCGCGAAGCGCGTATCCCTCCATCAAAGCTCGGATGACTTCGCTCCTCGCGTCGCCCGCATGCGGCTCCGCCTCTTCGAGGATGCGAATCGAGCGGAGCTCGGTGGGCGAGAGTGCTGCCGCCGCCCATCGCCGACGCTGCCGGGGTGAGGCATCGGGTGCCGACATGAGGGTTTTGAACGGAGCTTCGTCGTGCGGCACCAGATCGGCAGCCCAGTCGAGCCACCGCTCCGCTGCCTTGGCCCGACCTTGCTCCAACCAGTCCAAAGCTTGGTTGCCCAACAACGACGGGTTCGATTCGGCGGCTTGAATTCGGTAGGCGCCCGACTTGACCACGAACCAGACGCCGGTTGGACCGATTCCTGGCTCACCGATGGCGCTCTCCACCCGGAAGCCTTCCCGGTCGTTCCCTTCCCACACGAATGCCATCCGACTCTTCACCACGTCGGTGGGCCATCGGGGGGGCAGACCGGCGTCCTTGGCGTGGGCCTGGGCCCGACGAACGGCAGACGAAAATTGTGAGATGCCATGCTCCGGCCTGAGAAACGCCCATGCACGGTCCGTAAAGATGGACTGCAGGCGATCCAGTGGAAGCGGATCGGTAGCCAGCAAGTGTTGAAGCTCGAAGATCGGTTCGGCGGGACCGTCCACCGCACGGTCCATCCCCTCTGCCACGGACCGGTAAAGTGCGATCCGTTTCTTCAGTGACGGCTCCGATCGTTCCTCTTGAAGCGCTTCCAGGAGCTGCGCGGCTCGATCGTAGGCCTGATGCTGAACCAGCGCACGGGCCGCGCGTTGAACGGCGAGATTCTGCACATCGTTTGGAAGCGAAAGTTCGGTGACAGCCGCAAACGCCGCGTCGCTTCCATGGACATAGGCCGTGGCCGCAATCCGATGGGCGTCGAGTTCGAAACCCCTCGGAAGCGATTCGACCTCGAACAAGAAATCCTGGATGCGCCCGACCCGGAACAGCAGCTCTCCCAAGAGCTTGCCTCCATCCTCGACCTCTCCCGCCAAAACGGCCGAGCGGGCCAATGAGATCGCCTCTTCCAGCGCCTCCAGATCCGAGTTCGGTGTTCCGTCGGCGCGGACCGAAAGCAGCTCCGCGAGCTTGAGGTCCAAGGCAGGCCAACGGGAGCGTCGACGGCGCGCCTTCCGGATGAGCTCCATGGCCTCGTTGCGTGCGAACCCAGAGCCGAGTCGACGTCCGAGGTTTCCATGCGTCAAGATGTCTGCCGCCTCGAGATGAGTGGCCGGGTCATCGGGACGAAGGGATGCCGCCTGGCGTGCCCATCGATGGGCAGCAAAACCCAGCCGATTCTGCTGGAGGCTCCGAGCCAATCTCAAAAAGCTTCCCGCGCTCGGCTGTTCTTCAGCGCCGGCGGCCAGCGCCCGAAAGCCCTCAGACAAACGCCCGGCCGAGATGGCTTCGGACGCCACGTCCCGGAACACCACCCTGGGCACGGGCAAGGACCAAAGCTGTCTGAGGCCACCAACCAGTGACCGCGTTTCGTCGGCCGTCATACGTCGTCGGTCCAAGACGAAACCGACGTCGAATGCCCATCCATCCTCCATCTTTTCAAAAGACTGGCGGTACAACCCGGGCCCCAACGCCGACGTGAAAGAACGAGGTTCCTGAGCGAGCTTCACGTTCTCGGGGAGACGAATGAAGAAGCGGACCGACGCGGAATACGGCTCATCCACACCGAAGTCCACGTCTCGACCGACCAAGAGACTCTCAGCGACCCTCTGCTCTTCCGTGGCGTCTTTCGCCGCGAGGACGGCGTCACGCACCACCTCCGGAAGCCAGGTAAAAATGATGGGAGCAGGTAGAAAGACGGTCGTCACGGCTTCCTCGGTGCGTACGAACGCTCCGCCTCGTCCGTGCAATCGAAGCGAGAACTGCTGGTTGGGTCGTAGATCGATGTCGTATTGGTGGAGACGCGCGCCGCGGTAACTCCGTCGTACATACGCGGCAAGCTGAGCCTCCAGCTCTCGATCGTCGCTCGCGTTCGAGAAACGACGCCGAAGACGACCCTCGATGGTTCCTCCCGCCTGGGTCACCTCGACGAACTCCGCTTCGGCTCCAGACATCAGGTCGATGGAGCGAAGCTCGCTATAGTGATTGGCGCGGGCGTCCAAGGTTGGCACCTCGACGAACGCTCCGTCGGCAATGCGCATGGCCAGCCGGCCCTGCACTTCGGTGCCCAGGGTCCCGACAGCGAATTCCGGATAGTCGGGATCGACGAAGACGTCGAGGCCGGGGAGGTAGACGAGCGCCCGGCTCAATCCGCTCACACCCGGGAATTCGGGCCGAAGATGCTCCGAGGTCACGACGAGAAAGGTCTCGATTCTTCTGGCGTCCAAGATGGACGCCAGAAGAAGCCCACGTTCCACCGAGCTGCCGACCCCCGTGGACAAGACGATTTCGGGGTTTCGAGGAAGCGAGGTGGAGCGCTCCAATCGGATTGTGCGGCTTACTTCCTGAAGCGCAGAGGCCACGACGGACTGGGAAGGGGACGCCTGAAGCCGCTCCCCGATCCGTTGAACCTCGGGCGAATCCTTCCATCTGAGCGACGTCTGGCGCAACAGCAACGCAAGTTGCTCCCAAGAATCCGCGCTCGAGAAAAAGACTTGGCGCTGGGCGGGCACCCCAGGCGGAAGAGCGGGCTGTGACGCCACTAGACCTTCGAGGTTTTCGACGGTCAGGACGACCTGCCGATGCCCGTCGACTTCCGACTCCGTCACCTTCGGTTTGAGCCCGATCGGCAGCACCCGAATCGGCATCGCGGCCGGACTGACGATCTCCAAGCTGGACATACGGGTCGGCACGGAAAGGCCCATGGTGTACTGACCGGACACGATGCCGTGGCGCGGGGGATGCAGGTCGCGGTAGACGACGCGGCGCCGAACACGAGCTCCGAGGCGGAGGGAAGGAACGTCGGCCGTGAGGCGACGCAGCCCGTTCTCGCCAGCGGATTCCACTACGGAACTCGGGTCCAGTCGCACAAGCTGGCCATCGGGGAGGATCGTCTCGATGAGGATCTTCGGTCGCGCTTGGAGGGCCGGGTCCCAACGAGCCTCGACCTTCGACCAGGCCGCCAGACCGTTTGGACCGGTCATGTCGTAGGAGAGGTCGTAGGTGTATGTCTTAGTACCGTCCTCGCTGATCTCGAATCGGCCGACTTCGCGCAAAACGTCGACGCCGGAGTCGCGGCCATCGCCGGGAGAGAGCCCGGGGACAGCCAGTCTCTGACCCGGCCAAACCACCGATTGCGGGGTATGGCAGGCCACCAAAGGAGCGAGCAGCAAGGGGATGAGCCGCACTCGGGCCATCATGCCGAAGATGGTCCGCGACACGCAAAGATCCCCGTGCTTCGGGTCGAACTCTGGATCCCAGACCGCCGGCACGCCATGGTCTGGTCATGAAGTTGGTCACATTTGTGGACCAAGGCGCCATCAAAGGAGGCCGGGTCGACGACGGGGATGTCCGAGCATTCAGGCTCGGTTCACGAACCTTTCGGCTCGAAGAATGGCTGGACTCTGGAAATGCGTTGGCCGACCTGGAAACCGACTCCCCGATTTCCGTCGGCACCTTGACCCTGTTGCCACCGATTCTTTGCCCGCGAAAGATCCTGTGCGTCGGCGCCAACTTCGAGGAGCACCGGCGGGAGATGGGCCGTCCCCGGCCCGAACACCCCATGATCTTTACCCGATTTGCCGAAACCCTCGTCGGTCACCGCGGATGCCTCGTTCGGCCCCGCGCTTCGGGGGCTTACGACTACGAAGGCGAGCTTTGCTGCGTGATCGGGAGGACCGCCCGGCACCTGACGCCGGACAATGCACTGGAAGCGGTCGCGGGATTCTCCATCTTCAACGACGGAACCGCGCGGGATTGGCAAAAGCACACCAGCCAGTTCACCCCCGGCAAGAACTTCGACCGGACGGCGGGCTTTGGTCCTTGGATGGTCACTCGGGACGAAATCAACGACCTCGACACGCTCGTCCTGCAAACTCGGGTCAACGGAGAGGTACGTCAGCAAGCCCAACTGTCGGATCTCACGTTCTCGGTGGTGGACCTGCTCGTGTACATCTCGACCTTCACCACCTTGATGCCCGGCGACCTGGTGGTGTGCGGAACACCTTCGGGCGTCGGAGCCAGTTTCGACCCGCCTCGCTTTCTTTCGGCCGGAGACCTCGTGGAGATCTCGATCTCTGGTATCGGAACACTCGTCAACGAGGTTGTGGCCGAGGCCTAGGGGCCCCGCTCCGTTGATGGATCCTTGATCGCTCGAATGTCCACGTGGAACCGGATGCGCTCGTCGTTCTTCAAGGCACCGAGAGCTGCACTGTACGGCTTGAAGCCAAAGTCTTCGTGAACCTGGACGAACACGGTTCGAGCCCGGAGACCTTCCGGATCGAACTGGACCTGGATCGGGAGTTCCAAGTCCGCTTGGACGCCTCGGACCGTGAGTGCTCCTCGGATCCGGAACCGCTCCGGTTCCACCTCGACGCAACTCACGGACTCGAAACGTACCGTTTCGTACTTGTCCGCCCAGAGCTGGTTCTTTTTCAGCATGTTCTTCCGGATCTCGTCCTTGTCCCCGTCTGAAAGCTTCTTCTCGAAGCCCAGTGCCTTTCGCTTGGGTTCGGGGTCGACGACCAGGTCTTTGACCGGTACCTGAATGTCTACCCGACACGCCTCCGGGTCGTCTGGATCGAACTTCACTTGTCCGCTGAAGTTCTCGGCGACGATGACGTGCCGATGGCTGAGTCCGCTCAATATCGTCTTGGCCGGCTTCAGTTCGACAAAGACGTCGCTTTGTTCGGGAACGACGCGATAGTGGGTCGGGCCAGCGGAGATCGAAGTCATCATCATGAGACTCAGCAACGGTATCAGCATCCGCGACCTAGGATGCAGAAAGCGGACGGCGAGTCTCGAATCCTCGCGCTTTCGACCCATTAGCGTGAAACGTTGGACGGAGGGTCCACCCGGGCATCCAGCATCGATTCCACCCGTTCGAGCAACTCCCCCTGAAATCGGGCCCGAAAGCTCAGATCCACCAAGCGCGTGGCCACGAACCATCGGGCGTCGCCCTCCGGAGACCTCTCCACCCTCACCATTGGCTCGACTGGAACCAAATGAGAAGACAGGACCGCATGGACCAAAGCGCGCCGGACCCGTTCTGGTTCGAGGTTCTCATCGAGCAGGACCGACACGCGAACACGCGGCCACCGATTCGGCTCGACGCGAAAAGACTGCTGAAGAAGCTTTCGATTCGGGACAATCTTGCGACGCCCGTCCGGGGTCCTCATCCAAGACGATCGAATGCCGAGGCGTTCCACCACGCCTTCGTCTTCTCCACCGACGATTGACGCACCGACCTGGATCCGGCGTTCAACCACCAGCCAGACCGCAGCGACCAAATCCGGCAGCACATCCCTCAAGGACCAACCCAAGGCCGCAGAAGCCGCAGCCGCCGCCAGCAAGATGGCCGGGGCCAGCCAAGCCGGGACCAGGCTCAGGATCACGACCCCGATCGAGAGGAGGGACAGTCCCCGCATGAGTCCGGCGATGCCTCCGGCCCATCGACGCACGCGGCTGCGCTGCGACCGGTTCCTGGACCATCGAGTCAAGAACCACCCGACGGCCAGCGTCGTGACGGCCAAGAACAACCAAAACGCTCTTTGCTCAGGCGCGACCACCACCAGGTCGAGGAGGGTCCGAAGACCTTCGACAAAGGTCAGAACGGCGGGATCTTCGCCCGCCACCGAAGGCTCAGCGGGTTCCAGGACGGGCATCACGTACGACGACGTCGTCGCGGTGCCCGCCGTGCCCTCAGGCATATCCTCGGTCCTCCAGAAAACGATGGGCCGCTCCGCGCAGGTGACGACGCACGACGTAGACCCCGTCTGATGTCTTCTCCAGGAGACCAGCATAGACCATGCGACCGAGACGGGCCTCCGAAGTCACCTGCGGCTCCCGATAGATGAACGACAGCGTCTCTGCTCTCATCCAGCCCTGTCGAAGAGTGACGTAAAGCATGTTCAGCTGAGCTTCGGGCAGCTGATCCAGAGCAGCTCGCGGGCTCGGAGGAACGTTCCGAACGTTGACTTGCTTGGCATCCTCCTGAAACCCATCCAGCGAGGCGAGCCACAACGTCAACGCTACCTGCAGAAGGCCTTCGGACCGCTGATGAAGGTCTGCGAAATATGCCTCCTTCAGCGGGCTCCGTCGGTTCTCTGAACCATCGGAAGCAACCTCATCTTCTCGCCGACCCTGGATGAAACGAAGAATCATGCCGCTCAAGTGATGGCGGGCAAAAATCGCGCGCTCCAGCTCCTCCCGGCCGAGCGGTCGGACATCCACGCGCTCCAAGAACACGTCATGAAGAGGGGCGATCTGGCCTGCGTATCGCCAGATCAGTTCGTCCGCCTCGAGCAACCATCCGTTTCTTCCCTGGTCCTGAAGGATCAGGGAAGCGAACGCTTCCACCGGCGCGAAGCCACCGGGCAGGGCATCCAATAGAAATCCCAAGCCGTTCACCACCACCAGCCCTCCACGGCCCAGTCCCTCCAGCCCCGATTCCACCTCGAGAACATCGGCCGGCCGAGTGAAGTTCAATCGCCGTATCGACGTATGAGCGACACCTTGCAGCACGGCACTGACCACCGCTCCGCGACCGGCTCCGTCCACACCGACCACCGCCACGCTTCTGAATTCTCCGGTGCCCGAACTCAGCAGGCGCCGCGCTCGTTCAATGGAGGCCTTGGAACTCGGCACCACATCTCCCGCCCAGTGCGATTGAGGAGCGAACAGTCTACGGTAGTAGACCGGAATTTGAGCGAATCGAGGCGGGGACAACAGCTGGTCGAGTTCGTCCCGAGTTCGCGACTTGGACCGGAGCTGAGCCGAACGGGTCAATCCCCTGAACCATCGGGCCGGTCGGGTACGAGCCATGGACTCCAGCAGTTGCCTGAGAGCATCGCGGATGCGTCGACCGAGTCGCCCAGCTACGGGCCGAATCCGCTCGCTGGGCAAGTCGATGGTTTTCAGCCGACCCACGTCTGCTTCGTGGAGCCGTTTGGCGAAGGCGCTCAATCTCTCATCGACGGTGTGCAATATATCTTGTCGAAGGTCACGGGACCACGACTCACTCTTGGATTCGAGTTCTTCCAGGGTGTCTCGATGGGATCGGGCGGCGGTGAGCAGGGCTTCCCGGATTCCCATCGACCCGAGCGCACCGGTTCCCTCGAGCTCGAGTTCACTTCCAACCCGGTCCGGGTGGTACTGGACCAGCCGTTCCACGTCGGAAAGAACGGCCCTCAGAGGCCCGAGACCACGGGCCGCCGCGCTCGTGCGCTCGATGAGACGCGGCGCGAGGTCGGTCTGGACGAACGCGGAAGCTACCCTGGCGAACGGCACCTCTTGAACGGACGGCGGGGAGGGAATCCTGAACTCGCTGCGCTCCAGGGGCGCGGTCGGTACCCGATACCGGTCGGTGAGTTCCGATGCCGCTCGGCTGAGCGTCTCGACCAGAGGCTGGGTGACTTGATCCGCCATCAATTGCTCGTCCAGCAGGCCACCGGCATGGATGGCTTCCTGGACGACCCGTTCGAGCTGCTCCAGACGATTCCTCAGCTCCGGATTGAACTCGTCAGCGGTGTCCTCGCTTTGAAGCACTTCGATGACCGAGTCGAGACCCTGAGTCGTGCGCTCTATCTGTGTAAATGAACGCCCTCGAATGTCAGCCGTCAATCCCATCAGGAAATCTTGGATGTCGATGTCAATCTTCTTTTGAAACGATGAAAACTCCAGACGCATCCCGGAAAGGGCATGGCTGGAGCTCAGGACGTCTCGAGCCTTGGTGAGCTTGTCTGTCAAGAGCGCACGTTGCCGCCCGGTCTCCTCTACCGTCCTTTCGAGCCCTTTTCGATTCGAGGGGAGCTCGAATGTACCAGCCACCCGAACCTGTCGTTTGAGCTGCTGGATCCCGTGTCCCACGGTCGTGCGAAGCCGCTCCAAACCGTCAAGGGCGTGCCGGTGCTGCTCCGTTTCCATGGCGATGAACTCGTTCTCGACACTTTCACGCAGCACCTTGAGCAGGTTCTCCGCTTCTTCACCGGTTTTGACCCGATCTGGCAGTCCAACCAGCGCTCGGTCCATCTCCTCGAACAATCGTCGACTCTGTACGACGAGCTGAACCTCGGATTGAACGACCAGGCTCGCAAAGCCCTCGAGGCCTGAGGGCAAGTGAGACAACAGATTCTGAAGGGCGAGCTCTCGCATCCACACGACGCGTGTCATCGCTGGCTTCTTCATCCAACGGCGCCATTTCCTTCGCCATCGAAGAGACCACCGGACGAGACGCACCCACAACCGGTCCCCCGGCTGGGCCGAGTAACTCGCTGGCTCCAGCGGAGCCTGGAGACGTTCGATCACGTATCCGGCAACCCGTTCAATCTTCTCCGCAAAATCGAGAAAGCCCCAGTGCTCGTGCTTGATTCGCGATGCCCGAGTCAAAACCACATCGCGAAAGTGCATGGCCATCTCGGCGCTTTCTTTCCGGATCATCGCCTCCAGATTCTCGAGTCCCGAGCCTCGAGCCTCGACCGTCAGTCGGCGGTGGTGGCGAAGAAACGCTCGGCGAAGCTCGGCCAGGAAGTCCTGACTGCCTTCGCGGAACGCATGGACCGCTCCCGAGGAGAATTCCTGCAAGAGGGACTGAAGATCCGTCTCGAATCCGGTGACCTCGTCGCGAAGCTCGGTCGATTCGAGTTCCAGAGGAGGCCCGAACAGTTCGGCCCCTCGAAGAAAGCCATCGTCGATACGCGGTAAACCAATACTGAGGGGCCACCGTTGGCTGCTATCACCCGTTCCGGGCTCCGAACTCGAGCTGCCCTTGAGATGCTTCATCGCTGGCCGTTCACCGTTTCCAGAAATCGGGTACCAGCAGCGCGAGAACCGCGAAAAACTCGAGTCTCCCCAGCAGCATGGCGATGGAAAAGCAGATCTTGGAAACCGTGGAATACGC
This sequence comes from Myxococcota bacterium, assembly GCA_050331295.1. Classification (GTDB taxonomy): domain Bacteria; phylum Myxococcota; class Kuafuiibacteriia; order Kuafuiibacteriales; family Kuafuiibacteriaceae; genus Kuafuiihalomonas. Next base: position 427,199 of record JBHJGZ010000007.1, read on the forward strand.
GGCGAAGCTATCAGACTGTCCATGGAATGGCGCAGGTCCCATATTCGATAGACAGGTGAGACTCGAACCGAAAGCCTGGGGCAAAGACACCGCTTCCAGAGCGGTGATGATGCCGGTCAACGCTCCCAAAGAACCGAGATACACGACAATGAACACGGAAACGTCCGTCAATGCTGCCTGCGAGACCACGCTTCGTCCCATCCGCACCACGTGAACGAGGTTCGGTCTGAAGCTGCGACGAAGCTCCGTCCACGCGAGTTTCGTCATCAACACGAAGCGCTCTACCTTGATCCCCCCGGCCGTGGAGCCCGCGCACCCACCCATGAACATCAAGGATAGAATAATGGCCAAAGCGAATGCGGGGTAGGTCATGTACTCATCTATACCATAACCCGTAGAAGATATAATTGTTGCAACCATGAAAAATGAATATCGAAAAGACTCGTAGATATTCCCATCCTTATAACCCAAGAGGACGAACGTCATCAGAACCGATGCCACGAGAACCACGGTCACAAATGATTTGAATTCGGCCGACCGAACGAAGACCCGGAGCGTTCTTCCTCTCAAGGCCGCAAAGAACAGGCCGTAGTTGACGCTGGCCAGGAGCATGAACCCCGCCAGCGTGAATTCGATCCTTTCGTCTTGAAAAGCGGCGATGGAGGCATCTCGCGTGCTGAAGCCACCAGTCGACATCGTGGTGAACGCGTGACAGATCGCCTCGAAAGGGCTCATGCCCAGCAGCCAGAGCACTCCGATCTCGAGCACCGTGAAGAATATGTAAAATTGATATAGTACACGAGAAGTTTCTGCAATCCGAGGGCGCAACCCTTCAGCCGAGGTGCCTGGAACTTCTTCTCCAAACATATACTTACCGCCCGCACCAATATTCGGGAAGACCGCCACAAACAAAACCACGATCCCCATCCCTCCCAGCCATTGGAGAAGGCTGCGCCAGAGCAGGAGAGGGCGGCTGAGCCGAGTTTCAATATCTGTAATGACGGTCGCCCCAGTTGTTGTCAGGCCGCTGACGCTCTCAAACAAGGCATCTGGGACATCCATGCCGGCCCCGATCACGAATGGAAGGGCGCCGATCACCATCGCCGCTGTCCAGATCATGGCTACGGCCAGCATGGCTTCCCTTCGGGTCGGAACCTCTGACGCGTACCGTCCTCCGTACGTGAACAAGACGAGACCCAAGACCAACGAGATGGCCGAGGCGATGCCCAGCGCTATCTCCCCTCCCTGGTGGCTGGACTCGAGGGGGGGCATCGCGGCATTGAACGCCCAACCCGCGGCGGCGCAGGCCGCGATGGCGACCCCCAGTCCCATGACCACGAAGCCGACCGGTCGAGCTACCCCACGGTAATCGCGGTAGCGCTTCACAGCAGTCCCGGCCGAAACAAACGCTCGACGCTTCCTCGAGCGCTGCTCGTGGTCAGCAGGACCACGGAATCACCTTCGTTGACCACATCCTCCCCCCGGGGAACGATCACGCCGTCGGGACGCACGATCGCCCCGATGAGTGTGCCTCTGGGCAGCTGTAGCTGGCTGAGAGGCCGACCGACGGCTCGGCTACCGGCTCGAGCCGAGATTTCCAGGACCTCGGCCTGACCGTTCTGCAACACGCTCAGACTCTTGAGCTCGGTGCGTCGACAAAATCGCAGAATATGGTCCGAGGCCACCGTACGGGGGCTGAGGACCACGTCGATCCCGAGCTGCCGGTAGATCTCCGAGTAGTCGCCTCGATGGACCAAGGTGGCGGTACGTTCCACCCCGAGCCGTTTGACCAGAAGCGCCGCCATGAGATTGACCTCGTCCACTGCCGTAACCGCCGCGACGAAGTCGTAGCTACCCGCCTGCTCTTCTCTGAGCAGGCGAGAATCGGTCCCGTCTCCTCGAAAGATGGTCACACCATCCAAGGAACCGGAGAGTGCCTCGGCCCGTTCTTGCGACGACTCGATGATGGCCACCTCCGCCTTCCCTTCGTCGACCATCAAGCGAGCCATCATCTCGCCGGTCGTTCCGCCTCCGATGATCAGCGCCTTCTTCGTTTCTCGGCGCGTCGTGAACATGTCCTCGGCTTGCGTAATGCGGTTCGGCCGACCGATCAGATAGATCCGATCTCCAGGGACGAGGTTGTCGGCCCCACCGGGCACGAAGAGCTCACCATCCCGGACGATGGCCGCGATTAAGGTGTCTCGAGGAAGATTCAAGGCGGAGATCGGCCGATAAAGAAGCTTCGATTTGTCGGTCAATTCGACCTGCACGAGCTCGATCCGGTCTTGCGCCAAGTCGATCACCTCGACGGCTCCGTGAGAACGAGCGACTTTGGTCAGCTCCTGCGCCACCAAGACGCTGGGGTTCACCACCACGTCCACTCCCAATAGGCCGTAGTGCACGCCGACGTCCTTTTTGGACCAATCGTTGCGCTGAACCCGGGCGATGGTGCGCTTGGCACCCGCTTGTCGTGCGGACAGGGCCGCCACCAGGTTCACTTCGTCGTGATTGGTCACGGCCACCACGAGATCCGCCCGTTTCGCCCCCGCCTGCTCCAGGATGGCTTCGCTTCCGCCATACCCATTCAGAGTCATGACGTCGTGGTGTTCTTCGATGTACCGAACGGCGTCGGGGTTTTGATCCACGGCCACGATGTCGTGTCCATCTTGCTCCAGAACCCGAATGAGGTGGCGACCCACCTCACCCAGCCCGATGACCACGATGTACATGGCGTCCGAAGGTTAGGCCAATCACCGGCGAACGCGAAGAAAATGGAAGCTCGGCGGCTTGACTTCGGACCTCAGTCGCCCTCTTGATTCAGGCATGAGTCGGGCGCGCAGTCCTCTCAACCGCTGGTGGTGGTGGTCGTTCACCAGCCGGCGGGTTCGGCTGCGCCAGACCTGAGGGTCTCCGCTCGAAAGCCCGCCACCCCGGCGGGCTTTTTGCGCTGAGAGGCAAAGGGTACGACGGGGCGGCACTGAAAGGTCGTCATGTCGAATTCAAAATCTTTTCCAGCTTCCCCCAAGTCTCCCTATCCCCTGGCCAGCCGCGAATTTCATCCGGAGGACTCCGTGGTGCCCTTGGGCCCGGACCATCGGGTTGGCGGCCGGACCTTCACGGTGATTGCCGGCCCTTGCGCGGTTGAATCGGATACCCAGGTCCGAGCCACGGCAGAAGCGGTGGGCGCCGCCGGCGTCCATGCTCTGCGGGGCGGGATCTTCAAGCCTCGCAGCAGTCCTTACAGCTTTCAGGGTCTGGGCCTGGACGGCCTCCCACTCCTCCTGGAAGCGGGTCGTCGGATCGGAGTTCCGGTGGTGACGGAAGTCATGGACGCGGACGAGGTTCAAGCCGTGGCCGCAACCGGAGCGGTGCTGCAGATCGGAGCCCGAAACATGCAGAACTTCCGGCTGCTGGCCAGCGCCGCGGAAGTCGACAACCCCGTCATCTTGAAACGCGGCGGGGGTGCCAAGATCGAAGAGCTCCTCTTGGCCTCCGAATACCTGCTGGCCGGTGGCAACGCGAATGTCATCCTCTGCGAGCGAGGTATACGAACCTTCGACGGAACCAACCGGAACACTCTGGACTTGGGCGGAGTCGCGTATCTAAAAAACGAAACGCACCTTCCCGTGCTGGTCGACCCCTCCCACGGAACCGGTCGTCGAGAGCTGATCCTCCCCATGGCCCGCGCGGCGGCGGCGTGCGGCGCCGACGGCATCATGGTCGAGGTCCACGTCGAACCCGAAGCCGCCCGGTCCGACGGAGCTCAATCCCTCCGTCCGGAACAATACCGACGGCTCGTGGTGGAGGTGCGTCGCGTCGTCGAGGCCGTGGGCAAGAGTCTCAGCTTCGCGTCGGAGACGGTGAGATGCTGAGTCCCAGGTTCTTGACGATGGGGGTCGAGGTCCACCAAGACCCGTTCGGGCTCTACGCTCGGGCTTCGCAGGAACTGTCCGGGTCCACCGGCACGGTCCTCCTGGAGACCCGGGACGCCGAACTGGACGCGCGCCGGTCCCGAATCCCTTCGTCTCAAGACCTGAGACACGTCATGGTTCTCAGGACCGCTGTCAGGCTGGAAGGTCGGGGTTCGAGGGTGGACCTCATCGCCGAGTCCGAAACGGGTCGGGATCTCCTTCAGCGCCTCGAGGGTCCGGGTTTGGTCTCGCAAGGTCCCGAGCTCTCGGTGTTCGAATCTCCCTCACCGACACCGTCGGCAGACGAAGATGCGCGACTGACCGAACCGTCGAGCCTCGACGCCCTCCGTTTGATTCTGGGCGAGCTCGACGTCGCGGACGACGAGCTGGCGCCGTCCCTCGTTCTTCTGACCAGCCATGAGCTGATGGAGCGTTTCGAGCCAACCATCGCAGCGGTTCGAACTGCGGCCGGAGAACGATCCGAGCCGGACTACGTCGCTTTCGTACCCGAAATCAGTCTCGAGGTCTTCGAGGGTCGTGGCCTGATCCGTCGCCTGGTGTTGGGTTCCGACCTGGAAGAGCCCCGCGCAGACCTTCGTCGGACCGCCCAACTCGCCGAGCAGGTTCATCCCTTCGAAGTCAGCCCACCTCCGTCGCTCTCATACTCGGTCGACGTCAGCGACGAACGCTACGCGGAGGGCGTTCAGCGATGTCGCGCCCACATTCTGGACGGAGATGCCTATCAGATCGTGTTGTCTCGCTCGTTCTCTGGCCGATGCAATTCGCCCCGTGACGGATACGCCCGGCTCCGGCAAACGTGTCCAAGCCCTTACGGATTCCTGGTCGAAGCGGATGACTTCTCCCTCTTCGGCTCCTCGCCCGAGACCGCCGTCAAGGTCACCGATGGCGACGTCGAAGTCTCTCCCATCGCCGGCACGCGTCCCCGGGGCCAAAGAGACGGCGTGCTCGACGCAGACTTGGATGCGCGGTTCGAGGCCGAGCTTCGACAGGATGAGAAGGAAAATGCCGAACACCTCATGCTGGTCGATCTCGCGCGAAACGATGTGGCTCGAGTGGCGGAGCGCGGCCGAACCCGTGTCGAGCGTCTCCTCACGGTCGCGCGATTTTCCCAAGTGATGCACTTGGTCAGCGAGGTGCGTGGGCGACTGAGGTCCGACATGGACGCGCTCCACGCGCTCCGAGCCACCCTGAATCCGGGGACCCTGGTCGGAGCGCCGAAGATTCGAGCCGCTCAAATCCTGGGCTCTCTCGAAGCGAACCGGAGAGGCTTCTACGGCGGAGCGATCGCGCTCTTTCGTTCCGCTCGTGAGATGGACTCCGCCATCATCATTCGGTCGGCTGTGGTTCGCGATGGGCAAGCAATCGTTCGGGCTGGAGCCGGTATCGTGGCCGACTCGGACCCCTGGCTCGAAGCGCAAGAGACCCGAAGCAAAGCGGCCAACGTCCTCCACGCACTCGGGTTGTCGGAAGGAGCCGGCGCATGAAGACGATACTGCTCATCGACCATTTCGACTCCTTTTCTCGCCTGCTGGCCGCCGAGCTACAGAGGGTCGGTTTGGAGGTCACGGTCGTACGGTCGACACCGGACGCCGACCATCTCGAATCGATGGCCCGGGCTCGCGACGGAGTGGTGCTTTCTCCAGGACCTGGCCGTCCCGAGGACGTGCCGCCGACCTTGGAGTTGTGTCGTCGTCTGGAGGGGGTCAAACCGGTCTTGGGTGTCTGCCTCGGCCACCAGTGTCTTGCTCATTTGGCGGGCGTCCAGGTCGTGCGGGCGCCGCGACCGGTTCACGGGAAGGCCGAGCGCTTACAGCACGATGAGTCCGGACCGTTCGAGGGGCTGGCGCTGCCCCTGAGGGTCGGTCGCTATCACTCGCTGGGCTTTTCCGAGTCTCCGCCCGGTTACACGGTTCACGCCCGCGCCGACGGCCTCGTGATGGCGATGTCCGACCTTCGCCGCAAGACCGTAGGGTGGCAATTTCATCCCGAGTCGATCCTGACACCGCATGGTCAGTCGATCCTGCGGCGAGCACTCTCCTTCTTGGAGATGGGGCGATGAAGCCCGTCCTGGCCCGCGTCATCCGTCGCGAAGCACTGACCGCGGAAGAAGCCCGAGACCTGATGCGAGGGGTGGTCACCGGGACCATCGACACCGCGTTCCTGGCCGGCCTCCTGGTCGCGCTGGAGTGCAAAGGGGTGACGGGACGGGAACTCCATGCGTTTGCGGAGGGACTCCGCGAAATGTCGCCCGAGTTCTCGAGGCCGGAGGGCGAAATCGTGGACACGTGCGGCACCGGGGGAGACGGCGCCCACACCTTCAACGTGTCCTCCGCATCGGCCGTCCTCCTCGCCACGATGGGGCTGCGGGTGGCGAAGCACGGAAATCGATCTGTGTCTTCGTCGTGCGGAAGCGCGGACGTCCTCGAGGCGGTGGGGGTACCCATCGACCTCGGCCCTGATCCGTCGGCTCGGCTGCTGAGGGATGCAGGATTTGCCTACCTTCATGCCCCGATCCACCACCCGGGGGTTGCGCAAGCGGGGCCCGCTCGTCGGGCGCTGGGGGTGAGAACGGTTTTCAACCGACTGGGGCCGCTGCTGAATCCAGCTCGACCCAGCCATCAATTGGTGGGGGTCTTCGGGATGGAAGCGGCCCTTCCCATGGCCGAAGCCCTGGCCCTGGCCGGCACCCAGCGAGCCCTGGTGGTGCACGGAGACGGAACCGACGAGATCGCTGCCCACGGTCGCACCGAAGGCTACGAGGTCCGGGACCACCGGATCATTCCCTTCTCGTTCGACCCCCGTTCGGCCAACTTCTCCCTCGCACCCCTCGATGCGTTGCGGGTTCGCTCCAAGCAGGACGCGGTGGATCGATTCGACGCCCTGATCTCCGGACGAGGTCGAGAGGCAGATCGTCTGGCCGTCGCATTGAACGCCGGCTCCGTGCTTTGGCTGACCGGCCGCAGCCAGACCCTGGCCGAAGGTGCCCTCCGGGTGATGGAGGTGCTGAAGACAGATGAGCCGATGAATCTGATCCTGCGACTCCGCGGCCTCACGCTGGAGACCCAGCATGCGTGACTTCCTCTGTGCGATGAAGACGAAGCAAGCGCTTCGAGTCTCGGCCGCTCGAGCGCGAACCAGTGAAGCGTCCTTGGAAAGCCGAATCGAAGGCGAGCCCCTGAGTCTCAGGGACCGTCTGCGTCGGCGCGGTGCCCGATTCATTCTCGAGTGCAAATCTGCGTCTCCGAGTGAAGGGGTCATGATCTCGAACTTCCATCCGGATCAACTGGCCCGCTCCTACCTCGGACCTGCGGATGCCATTTCCGTTCTGACCGAACCCGAGCACTTCGGGGGCCACCTCGAGCACTTGGCTCGGGTAAAGATGGCCGTCGATGTCCCCGTGCTTCGGAAAGACTTCATCGTGGATCCTTATCAGGTGCTCGAGGCGCGCGCTTTCGGCGCCGATGCGGTTCTCTTGATGGTCAGCCTCCTGGAACCTTCCATGCTCTCCGCATGTCTCAGAGAGGCCACGCGGCTTGGTATGGAGGCGCTGGTCGAAGCTCACGACGCAGCAGAAATGGACATGGCCTTGGCCGCGGGAACTCGCTTGCTGGGAATCAACAATCGTGATCTTCGCACCATGGAGGTGCGGCTGGGGACCGTCGACCAGCTGTCCCCCCGGGTCCCCGATGCGGTGACGGTGGTTGCCGAGTCCGGTTACCGGAACCCAGCTGATATCTTGGCCGCAAGTCCCCGGGTCGACGGATTCCTGGTGGGCACGCAATTGGTCAAAGCACCCGATCCGGGCGCCGAAGCACGAAGGCTGGCTTTCGGAAGAATCAAGATCTGTGGCCTCACTCGACTCGAAGATGCCCAGTGCGCCACTGCCCTGGGGGCCAGTCACCTCGGTTTCGTTCGATGGGAAGGCTCCCGGCGCTGGACGAGCGACCTGTCCGCTTTCGAAGACGTGGACCGTCCCAAGGTGGGCGTGTACGTGGACCCGACGGCGGAACAGGTGAAAGGCGACGCAGAGCGCTACGGGCTTTCAGCGGTCCAGATCCACGGCCGTGTCCCTCGGGGCCTGAATCTTCCGGTCGGCGTCGAGCTCTGGGGCGGCGTTTCGGCGCTGAAGTCCGGCTCTCATACCGAGTTCGACCGTTTGGTTCTGGACAGTGCTCCGGTGGGGGGAACCGGAAAGACGTTCGACTGGAATGCCCTCGACTGGCCCGACCTCCACCGCCACTGGCTGGCCGGAGGGATCGGACCCGATAACGTCCAAGCTGCACGGCAGGTCGGAACCTTCGGCATCGACCTGTCCTCGGGGGTCGAGCGAGCCCCTGGCATCAAGGACTCGAAGCGGCTGGTCTCGTTGTTCGAGAAGGCGCGCGCACCGAGTCGGTCTGATGCGCACGCCGATCCGGACCGAGAGATGACCGAAGGAGTGCATCCATGATGTCACGTTTTGGTGCTTGGGGAGGTGCCTTCGTTCCCGAACTCTTGATTCCAGCCCTCGACGCTCTGGAGAAGGCGTTCCTCCAAGCCAGTGAGGACGAACAGTTTCAGGCGGAGCTCGACCATCTGTTGACGCGATTTGCGGGGAGGCCAACGCCTCTCTACCGTTGTGAACGCTTCGGATCCGGGAAGGTTTGGCTCAAACGCGAAGACCTCGTGCATGGAGGGGCGCACAAGACCAATCAAGTCCTCGGCCAGGCGCTCCTGGCCCGCCGCCTGGGGAAGAAGCGCCTGATCGCCGAAACCGGAGCCGGGCAGCACGGCGTGGCGACCGCCATGGTGGGAGCTCGATTCGGCCTGACCACTCGGATCTACATGGGAGCGGAGGATGTCGCACGGCAGCGGAGCAACGTTGAGCGGATGAACATGTTCGGTGCCGAAGTGGTCTCGGTCGAAAGCGGGGACCGCACCTTGCGCGCGGCCATCGACGAGACGATCCGCGACTGGTCGCAGTCGTATGACGACACCCACTATCTGATCGGCACCGTTGTGGGTCCTCATCCCTATCCCACCATCGTTCGAACCTTTCAGCGGGTGATAGGACTGGAAGCGCGGGACCAAATGCTCGCATCCGAGGGTCGCCTACCGGAGGCGGTCGTCGCCTGCGTCGGAGGTGGGTCCAACGCCCTCGGTATCTTCGACGCCTTCCTGAAGGAACCGAGCGTGGCACTGTTCGGCGTGGAACCGGGTGGTCGGGGCATCGAATCGGGCTGGCATGGAGCGACGGTACAGAAAGGTCAGCCTGGGATTCTCCACGGCAGTGAAACCCTGGTGCTGTGCGACAGCGATGGCCAGGTCGCCGATACCCACTCGGTCTCGGCCGGCTTGGATTATCCGGGCGTCGGACCGGAACATGCGCATCTGAGAGATACGGGTCGGGTTACGTACGTCGCAGCGAACGACGAAGCTGCCATCGAGGCCTTCGAAGACTTGACCCGGACGGAAGGGATCTTGCCCGCCCTCGAGCCGAGCCATGCCCTCGCCTTTGCCCGAGAGTTGGTGAGCCAAGGCGCATCCACGGTTTTGGTGAACCTTTCCGGACGCGGAGACAAGGATCTCGAATCGGTTCGCAGATACCGAAGAGGTGAAGTGTGAGTCGGTGGTCACCCGTTCTGGAGCGAGGTCGGGCCTTCGTACCCTTCTTCATGCTCGGTCATCCCAGCCGCGGTCAGAGTCGGGATGTCATCGAAGCGGCGGTTCAAGCCGGCGCAGCAGGACTCGAGTTGGGTTTTCCGTTTTCGGACCCGATCGCTGACGGCCCGGTCATCCACGCCGCCGCCACCACCGCCCTGCAAGGGGGCTTTCGCATCGCGGATGCCTTCGAGCAGATACGGGACGTTCGTCAAAGACACCCTGACCTGCCCATCGGGCTCCTGGTTTACGGCAACCTGGTTCGTCGCCGAGGCCTTGATACGTTCTATGGTGACGTCTCCAAGGCAGGCGTGGACGCGGTGTTGGTGGCCGATGTGCCGATGCGCGAAAGCGGACCGTTTGTCGAGGCGGCGTCCACCGCATCTGTCGACCCCGTCTTCATCGCCCCTCCAAACGCCACTGAGAGCACCCTCCGTAGCGTCGCAACCCACAGTCGAAGCTTCGTGTATTGCGTCTGTCGCGCCGGAGTAACCGGTGCCGGCACCGAGACTCGCCTTCCCCCGAGACATGTCGTGGAGGGTCTTAGGCAATTCGGAGCCGCTCCCGCTGTCGCCGGCTTCGGGCTGTCCAACCCGGAGCACGTGTTCGCCGCCCACGACGCCGGAATGGCCGGCGCCATCGTGGGCTCTGCGCTGATTCGGATCATCGATGAGGACCCCGCTGGAGCACCCGGCAACGTCGAGGCCTTCGTGAAGGCCTGCGTCTCACAAAGTCGATGATCGAACAAAGAGGGCGAACGAGGGGTCCCGATTCACCCGTCGCGATGCAAACGGGACAGGTCCTTCACCAGATTCTTTTGGTGAGATTCCAGGGTCCCGCCCCCGATCTCGAGCAGTTTGGCATCACGATAGAGCCGTTCCACCGGATATTCGTTGCAGTATCCGGCGCCTCCCATCACCTGCATCGCGTAGTCCGCCACCGTCTTGCCCACCGGGGCCGCGAACAGCTTGGCTGCGTCCGAGCCGATGCGGTTGCGGGTCTCGGGGCCGACCTGGCGAGCCACCTGGTAGGTGAGCGCCTTGGCGGCCTCGGTCATCGCATACCCCTCGGCGATGTAGCGCTGGATCTGGCCGAAGCTCATGATCGGCTCGCCGAACGCGACGCGACGCTGGCCGTAGTCGATCATGACGTCGACGCAGCGATCCGCGATCCCCACGCTCATGGCAGCGAGGGTCAGCCGCTCGATCTCGAGGTTGCGCATCATGTGCGTCACGCCCTCGCCTTCGGATCCGAGCAGGTTCTTCGCGGGCACCTTCGCGTCGTCGAAGATGAGCTCGGCCATCGTCGAGCCTCGCATGCCGAGCTTGTCGATGTGCTGCGACGTGGAGAAGCCCGGGCAATCGCGATCGACGATGAACGCGGTGATGCGTCCGTCGACCTTGGCGTAGACGAGGAACACGAAGCCCTCGCACGCGTTGGTGATGTACGTCTTCGTGCCGCGCAGGACATAGTGGTCGCCGTCGCGAACCGCCGTGGTGCTCATGGCCAGCACGTCCGTGCCCGCGCCAGGCTCGGTCAT
>JBHJGZ010000008.1:0-275886 GCA_050331295.1 Myxococcota bacterium
GTAGGGCCTGCTTGGCCCAGAGTATAGTGGAGCGGAAATCACCGTCCCGAGCCGGCGTGATGGCGCGGTCCATGGGCGCGGTTGCGGTTCTAACCCGCGTAGGCCCCGGCTTGCGGTAAAGCGGAGGGTGGTCAGGGTTAGCGGGTGCAGGGTCGGCCGACGGGGAGCCCTCGGACTCAACCGGTGCGGGAGAAGGCACGGTCGCACAGTTCCAGGCTGACCCGATGCATGCCAGCGTGCCGACCCACGACCGCATCCAGCCGGAGCCTAGGGGGCCGCTCCGCCGAAGGCCAGACCAAACGGAGCAGCAGGTCGGATCAGGTGGAGTGGTACGCGGGAAGGTCGATGGTGAACTGAGCGCCACCACCGGGGCGCGGGTGAACCGTGATGTTGCCGTCGTGCTGAAGAATGATCTTCTTGGCGATAGCAAGACCCAGGCCTGTTCCTTGCGGCTTGGTCGTGTAGTACGGCTCAAAGATCTTGATGGACTCCGGCTCCGCCACGCCGGGACCCGAGTCTTCAACGGTAATGCAGACGCGTCCCTCGCGAGACGGGGCCAGGCGGACGTCGACTGGGCTATGGGTCGCCGAGGCTTCCAGTCCGTTCAGCACGAGATTGTGCAAAACTTGTCGCAGTTGGTCGCGATCGACTCGAGCCGAGATGGGTTGCTCGGGCAGGAGGATTCGCACTCGCCCGTCGAACCCGTTGTAGGCCCTCATGAACTCGCTCATGAAGCTTCGAAGCTCGGTGGGGATGGGCTCGATGTCGGGCAGTCGAGCGAATTGCGAGAATTCATTGACCAAACGCGTGAGGCGTCCAGTTTCGTCTTCGATCACCTCTGAGACGTCCTGGACCAGTTTGCAGAACGCCGGATCCGCCTCGGGGGTCCTTCGCCGGAGTTCTTGCATCGACAACCGAATCGGCGTGAGAGGATTCTTGATCTCATGGGCCAGGCGCCGCGCAAAGTCTTGCCACCCCGAGATCTTCTCCAGATCGATGATGCGACGCTGCGCCTCTCGAATGGCTCGCAGCATTCGGTTGAATCGACGGCTCAGCTCGCTGATTTCGTCGTTCCCCACCACGGGGATGACGAAGTCGAAGTCGCCCCGCGCCGCGCGTTCCGTTCCCGCCGCGAGGGTGGCGATGCGACGCGTCACGGCGCGCGATAACCAGATCCCGAAGGCAAGCGCCATGACTGCAACCACCGCCAGAATGGCGTAGTAGGTCCGTTGCTTCTCGGTGAACCTTTGCCCGAAGGTCTTGAGACTCGCATCGTATAGGGTCGCCACTTCCTCGGCCCGGCTGCGGTCCACGAAATAGCGGCCCGATAGCGTGAAAACGAGCTCGAGGACCGGCGCATCTCCGAGGCCCAACGGGACGATGAGCGTCTTCGGTCGAACGTCGGGATCGTTTTCATCCACGTTGGCGACCGCCAGAAGCTCCCGGCCCTCGGCGCGAAGTCGAGCACTTCGGATCTCTGGATGCTCTTCCATGATCAGCGTCAACCGAGTTCGGGCGTCGTCCCAACGTTCCTCCCGGGACAGCCGAAGCAGCAGATCATCGGATGCGATGAGCCGCGCCGTGGCCGAATACTCCCTCTTTTTCGCTTCAAAAAACTCCGAATAGAAGACCACGTGTCGATCGAGCTGCGCTTTGACTTCGACGTTGGAGAACTCGGCGAATCGAGCCTCGATCAACTGCGGGATGAAGAGGAGTGAAGCCACGATGGGAGCCACCGCTGGGATGAGAATCGCGAGGATGATCCGCAGTTCGAAACGGGAAGGTCTGAACATCAGGGGACTCCTTGGAGAGGGGACGAAGCGAAAAGGAATACCTCGCCTCCCGCGCTCTTGTTCGAACGAAACAGCCTCGCAATCGCGCTGAAGATGGACCGTCCTCCACCCCCGCCGCGGGGATTGGACATGAACTCCCGCGTTCTCTCGAGAAGCTCATCCGACACCGGGTTGAGGGCTACCTCGACGATCAGACGCGGCGCAGGCCTTCGGAGATAGTCATCTTGCTCGCCCAAGATGATGCTGACCTGTCCGCACGCTCTGAACGCTTCATCGACGACTCGAAGCCATTGTCGGGATGCGGTCGAGCCGTCCTGGACCTTGAGCTGAATCAGTTCCTCCCAAACATCGAATCGCATCTCGCACTTTCTCTCAGCGGATGCGATCTCGCGGCGGAGCGTATCGAGGAGAAACATCCGAATACGGACCCGACTCGTGATGCCGCCGACGAAGCGACGACGGAAATCTTCTGTGAAAGCCCCGGTCACGTCGAAGTTAACCTCGACTTCTTCATCCTGAGGACGCAGGAGGACATCCAATGGTGCAGCATCGTCCTGCGCGAGGGCATTAGGCACCCAGAGCCATGTGCAGAGGACGAGGGCTGCGAGCAGGCGGGTCCACGCGATCACAGGAAGAGCTCGAGGACATAGGCCGTTGAGAACGTAAACGTACCGATCAACGTGTCCATCTTGAGGCCCACGTCGAATGACATCGGGAAGAAGCCACCGGTGCCGCGACCTGTCGGGTCCTCCTGGGTTTCGTCGAGAGAAGCGGTTGCGACGGCTTCGATACCGCCATAAATGTAGATTCTGTAGATGAAGCCTTTATCTTCTAGAATTGGTAAAGCGTATTCGACGCCGCCGGCAATGAGGATGTCATCATAGTCGTTGCTTTCCGAGAAGTTGAGTTGGACAGCCCGTGGGAGTGAATCTCGACCAAAAGCGAAGTATGTATGGTCTCCGATGAAGAACTGATTGAAGAATGGGGTTTGGCCTTGGATGAGTCCACCGCTCGCCCGAAGAAGGAGCGAGTGACGAGGATATGGTTGAAAGGCTTGAGTGACTTCTCCGTAGTACTTACTAAATTCATAATCTGAACCGATGAGAGAAGTGCCGATCTCAACCGAAAGAAGAGCACGGCTTCCCGAAAGCGGGAGGAAGGGGTCATCGCGGGTGTCGCGTTCATAGGCTACCGAGATCGTGGAGAGAACGCTGTCATCGAAAAGGATGGAAGGAGCCTGAATGATGTCGCCGGGTTCGAGATTCGGCAGTTGGTCTACATTCACGAGTTCCAGCCGATAAATGAGCGAGACCCGCTGCGACGGTCCAACCCCCAAGCCGATCCCCAAAGAGCCCCCAACTCTCTGATAAGTCAGTTGAGGACCGTCAGATTCATCCGAGTTCACCAGCTCAGCGCCACGAAGAAAAATGGCGGAAGCGGATAGCTGAAGTGCGGTGTCGGCCAGAGATGGCACGAAGGTCCGCAGCTCCAAAGCTTGCCGATCGTTGCCGACGGCAAAGGTGCCACCCAATGTTACGCCTTGACCCAGAAAGTTCGTATCTGCGACGCCGAGGCCTCCGAACGCAGCAGAGACTCGAGACGTCCCTAGATACAGCTGATCGACGACCAGGGTGTTCCGCTCCTCGACCGTCACCACCAGGATGACACGGCCGCGTTGAGAGCCTCGCTCCAGACGGAACTCGACCTCCTTGAAAAAGCCCGTTCCGAGGAGCCGGAGTCGGGATGCCTGAATCAGGACGTCATCGACCAGGTCGCCTTCACCGAGAAGCAGTCGGCGGCGAATGACTCCTACGCGAGTCCGTCGATTTCCCCGAATATCGACGCTTTCCACGACTTGCGGCGGACTTTCGAGCGCCTCATCGAAGAGGTCGGGCATGCGTGGATCGGGCGTACGAAAACTGGCGCTGGACGTTTCGCTGAATCCGCGGGGGGGCTGTCCGAATGCAGAAGAGCTTGCGGCCAAGCAGAAGAAGGCAAAGATCACGCGCAGGCAAGTCGTCATCGCAGCGTCACATGAAACGATTCCTGATGGTAGTCGGGGCGTGACTCGATGTGAATCTGCCGGCCAAGCATCGATTCCAGTGTCAAGAGGTGTGGGGACTCGCTGAGGACACGTGCGACTTCGGGCATGGCGCTCACCCAAAGACTCCCGGACGGATGAATCTCCGCGGTTCTCCGGACCTCACGAAGGATCTCGAGGCATTGACTTTCCTTGCTTCGAATTCGTCCTCGGCCTCCACAGTAGGGGCAGATTTCATCGAGCTTTCTCGAGAGGGATGGACGCGCCCTTTTCCGAGTGAGCTCGATGAGACCGAACTCGGTCATGGGAAGGATGTGGGTCTTGACCCGGTCTCGGCTCATCGCTTCGGTGAATCGCTCGAAGACTTGATGCCGAGAATCGTCTTCCTGCATGTCGATGAAGTCGATGATGATCAATCCACCGATGTTGCGAAGGCGAATCTGAGCGGCAACCGTTTCCGCCGCTTCGAGGTTCGTCTTGAGGATGGTTTGTTCTAGGTCCTTCTTTCCAACGTAGCGGCCGGTGTTCACGTCGATGGCAGTCAGTGCTTCGGCTTCATCGAACACCAAGGACCCGCCGCTTCGAAGACGCACGGTTCGTCGAGTGGCGGACTCGAGCGCTTCGAGGGCGCCTCGGGATGCGAGAAGATCGGTAGGCTCGCGGTGCACTTCGACACGTTGGGCGAGCTCGGGATCATGGACGATGACCAAGCGGCGGATCCGGTCCGCTTCCGATGCGTCGTCACAAACGAGTTTGTCGATCGCTTCGGTAAAGAGGTCTCGGGCGGTTCTCAGGACCAGATCCAGGTCTGCTTGAAGCAGAGACGGGACGTTCTTCACGTGGACCCGTTCCTCGACCTCTGACCAGAGCGAACGGACGAACTCCATATCACGGCGGATCGTATCGTCCGGCAGACCTTGACACATGGTGCGGGCGATGAAGCCCCCTTCACCCGGAAGGCGATGAAGCTCCAGGAGTTCCTTCAGCCGTTTCCTTTCGGCTTCATCCGTGATCTTCCGAGAAACGCCAATTCGGTCGAGGGTGGGAAGATAGACCACGAACCGCCCCGGCAAGGTGACGTAGTTGGTAACTCGAGCGCCCTTGGTTCCAAAAGGAGCTTTGCGGACTTGAACCGTCAGCTCCTGACCCACCTCCAGCAAGTCTTGAATGGGTGGTCGGTCCGATAGGGGAGGATCCTCTCCATCGACGGCTTCTGCGCTCTCGTCGTCGCCTTCATCTTCGGCTACGTCTTCCGGATCCCTTGCAAGAGCGATGTCGTCGACATAGAGAAACGCGGCTCGCTCCAGTCCGATGTCCAGAAAGGCCGCCTGCATGCCCGGCAAGACGCGGCTCACCCGCGCTCGGTAGATGTTACCCACCACACTCCGGTGGTCGTCTCGTTCCAGGTCGAATTCGACGAGCCGCTGATCCTCGATGAGTGCAACACGAGTTTCGCCAGGACTTCGGGATACGAGGATCTCGGCTGGCACCAGGTGGTCCTACCCGAGCGTGAGCAGGGAAGGAAGGGTCAGAGCTTGTCGGTCAGTTCGGGGACCACCTTGAACAGATCTTCCACGAGGCCGTAGTCGGCGAGCTGAAAGATGGGTGCCTCCGGATCCTTGTTGATGGCCACGATGGTCTTGGACCCCTTCATGCCGGCAACGTGCTGGATCGCCCCGGAGATACCCACGGCGATGTACAGATTGGGCGCGACCACCTTGCCGGTCTGACCGATCTGCATGTCGTTGGGGACCCATCCGGCATCGACGACGGCACGGCTGGCCCCGATGGCCGCGTTGAGCTTGTCCGCGAGAGGCTCGATGAGCTTCGGGAAATTACCCGACTCCTTGAGGCCTCTCCCACCGGAGATGACCACGTCGGCGTCGGTCAGCTCGGGACGCTCCGAAGCGACCTTGTCGAACTTGACGAACGTGGTCTTGGGCGCCTCGATCTGCACCGACAACGGCTGCACCGCTCCTTCCGTGGCTGCGGCTTCTGCAGCCTCGAACTCGGTCGGCCTGGTGGTGACGACTTTCACGTCGGTCGTCAGCTCGACCGTAGCCAAGACGTTGCCGGCCTGAATCGGCCGTACGAGCTGAAAGCCACCATCCGGTCCGAACCCCACTACATCCGACGCCATCGCGGCGTTCAAGAGGGCAGCCGCTCGAGGCATGATGTCCTTTCCATGCGCGGTTGCGCTCATGGCGACGACACCGGCTGACGATGCCTCAGCCGCGGCCTTCACGGTCTGTGCGTAGGTCTCGGCCAATGGATGCTCCAGGACCGGGTCGTCGGCCAGATGCACCGACGAAACGTACTTCTTGAGAGAATCCGCCGCTGGGCCGGTGCCTTTGCCAATCACCAGAGCGTGTACCTCGCCCCCCAGCCGCTCGGCGGCTTGTCGCGCGAATCCAATGCACGTGAGCGTGGCTTTCTTGACCTCGCCGTCGGCGACCTCAGCCACCACGAGAATGTTGCTCATGCAAGTCTCCTTTCAAGCCCGGTTCACAGAACCTTGGCTTCATTCTTCAGTTTTTCGAGAAGTTCGTCCACGCTGGCGACCATCGTACCGGCCTGGCGCTCCGGTGGCTCCGTGTATTTCAGCACTCGTACCTTCGGGGTCGTATCCACGCCCAGGCTCTCCAAAGCGACTTCTTTTACCGCCTTCTTCTTCGCCTTCATGATTCCCGGCAGAGAAGCAAACCTGGGATGGTTCAATCGAAGATCCGTCGTGACGACCGCAGGCAGGTCGACCTGTATCGTCTCCAGACCACCGTCGACCTCTCGGATCACCGTGGCTTTTCCGCCCGAGATCTCGACCCCTGGTTTTTGGGCCTTCTCTTCGGCCGAATCCAAGCCTTCGACCTTCGATGCGAAAGTGGCCTGCGGCCATCCGAGGTAGCCGGCCAGGAGCTGACCGACCTGGTTGGCGTCATTGTCGGTGTCCTGCTTCCCCATGATGACGATTTCCGGCTGCTCCTCTTCGACGAGCTTCTTGAGGACTCGGGCCACCGCATCCGGGTCGATGTCCGGTCCCAAGACCAGGATTCCACGATGGGCTCCCATGGCCAGGGCCGAGCGAACCTGCTGCATGGCGTCGGCGCTGCCGATGCTCACGACGATCACTTCTCCGCCGTGGGCTTTTTGAAGACGCAGGGCCTCTTCCACCGCAATTTCGTCGAACGGATTGGGCACGAAGTTCATCCCCTCGGTGACCAGAGCCGACCCGTCAGGCGCGATCTTCACCTTCCGTTCGTAGTCGGTAACACGCTTGACCGTGACCATGATCTTCATGATCCTTGAATTAGGGATGGTTGACTCGTGAGTCAACCGTTGCCGGTTTCCAAACCCTCATGCTAATCCGGCTCGGTCCATGGGCCAGGTCATCGCCATCGCGAACCAGAAAGGCGGGGTCGGCAAGACCACGACGGCCGTAAATCTCGGAGCGTCACTGGCCGCCGACGGAAGAACTGTGCTGATTGTCGACATCGACCCTCAAGGGAATGCGAGCAGCGGCCTAGGCATCCCGCCCCAGGATATCGAAGACGGGTTGTATAAAGTCCTGGTCGACGACCGACCGATCGGGGACATCATCCACCAAACCGAGCTCGAGACCTTGTTTCTGGCCCCCGCCGACCGAGACCTGGCCGGGGCGTCGCTGGAGCTGGCGAGCTTCGACCAAGGACAGCTCCGCTTGCGGGGGATCCTTCAGCCTGAGTCGGCCCGCTTCGACTACATCGTCATCGACTGCCCTCCATCTCTGGATTTCTTGACCATCAATGGTCTCACGGCTGCCGATTCGGTGCTGGTGCCGGTACAATGTGAGTACTACGCGATGGAGGGACTCTCCAAGTTGATGGAGACCATCAGTTTGGTGCAAGACAGCTTGAATCCCGCCCTTTCCATTGAGGGGATTCTTTTCACCATGTACGACCCGAGAAACAATCTGTCTCGCCAAGTGGTGCATGAAGTGCGCGGCTATTTTTCGGATAAGGTGTTCGAGACCATGATTCCTCGAAACATTCGGCTCTCCGAGGCGCCCTCGTTCGGCAAGCCCTGTTTGCTCTACGACATGGCATCGCGAGGTTCGCAGAGCTATTTGCAGCTGGCCCGGGAGCTCGAGGCGAGGCGGGTCGCGGCCTAAACAAAGCTCAGTCCAGGGCTTCGAGCTCCTGTCGAAGCCGAATTCGATCCGGATCATCCCGCTTCGTAGGACCCGTCGATCCCTCTGTGCGGTCCGGCGCGCCGCGTAACGTTCGGGCCATACCCAAAGCGAAGGCCACGGTGAGGGCCAAGAGCACCAAAATGGGACCCCACCACGACCATCGCGTCGGAGGCGTAGAGCTGAGTTGAAAGTCCGGCGCGCGGGATTGGAGCTCTTCTAGAATCGCTTCATTGGAGCGACCCTCCAAGACCCACTCTCGGACATGGTCTCTCCACTCACCAGCTTTTCCGCTGGGGCAGGAGGCGAGCGTGCGTCCGGGACAAAAGGGGCTCAGGATATCCTGAATCAGCCCCGTCGCACGCCTCTGCTCTTCTGCTGACGCCTTCTCGGTGAAGCCCTCTTCGGCGACGGCCGGATTGGGCCCGCTCAAAGCGGTCAGGAACACCGCGGCCAGAAGACTTACTGCTCGAAACACACCGGGTACGTCGCACATCCCTGCTCGCCTGAAAACCAACACCTCGCCAAACGAAGGCGCCGTCGTTCCGCGGTAGGCGGCGTAGGCGGCGGTGGGGCGGCGCTCGGGCCGGCCGTTCTAGACGGTCTGCGGGGCTTCTTCGGCCTCCTCGGGCGTGGACCCATCCGACGCAGTGCTTTCTCCGTCCTTGGCTTTGCGCGAGCGGATGGCCTGCAGGATCACCTCAGCGACATCCAGGACCTCGACCTTCTCCTCGGCGTCGTGGGCTTTCACCCCGTCGGTGATCATGGTCATGCAGAATGGACAGCCCACGGCGATGGTGTCGGCGCCCGTCTCCAGGGCCTGACGAACGCGCTCGACGTTGACGCGATTTTCGTTCTGCTCTTCCTGCCACATCTGGGCTCCGCCGGCCCCGCAGCAGAAGGACTTCTTGCCGTGGAGTTCCATCTCGACCAGGTTCAATCGATTCACGGCAGCGATGGAGCGCCGCGGTGCGTCGACCTCGTCGTTCCAGCGGCTCATGAAGCATGGGTCGTGATAGGTCACCTTCTTGGCCACTTCGTCGTCCAGCTTGATGCGTTCCTCCGCGATCAGACGGTCGATGAGCTGAGTGTGGTGAACCACGTCGTAGTGGCCGCCAAACGCAGGATATTCGTTCTTCAGGGTGTTGAAGCAGTGAGGACACGCCGTGATCACTTTCTTCACCCCGAGGTCGTTCAAGGTCTGCACGTTTTCGGTGGCCAGCTGATCGAACAGGTATTCGTTCCCGCCTCGACGGGCTGGGTCTCCGGTGCACTTCTCCTGGTGGCCCAAGACCGCGTACTGAATCCCCGCCTCATCCAAGATTTCGGTGAGCGCCTTGACGGTTTTCTGGGACCGATTGTCGAAGGAGCCGGCGCACCCGACCCAGAAAAGGTACTCGAAGCGCTGGGCCGAATCATCTTCGCTCTGAGCCCACAGCTTGAGCCCCAGCTTTTCGGCCCAGGCTCCCCGCTTGTCGGCTCCGATTCCCCATGGATTGTAGTTTCGCTCGATGTTCTGGAACGTGTTGGCCAACTCGGGCTGTACGTTTCCTTCCATCAAGGTGAGGTGCCGACGCATGTCCATGATGGTGTCCACGTGGTCGATCAGGACCGGACAGGCCTGAACGCAGGCGCCACAGCTCGTGCAACCCCACAGCACTTCGGGTGATGTTTGGCCTTCTTTGCGGCTCTCCTCGTTTTCGGCGATCAGAGGAAGCTCCGGCTCGAAGTCGTCGGGCGCTCGGCTGAATTCGAAGATGGGTCGCTCGGCCAAAATCTTGTCACCGTTGGCGTACATGTTGGCTCGGATATCGTGAATCAGCTGTTGCGGTTCCAGCGCCTTGCCGGTGCGTCGGGCCGGACAGTAGAGGTCACAACGACCACACTCGGTACATGCGTAGGTGTCGACCAGTGCTTTCCAGGAAAATTCGTGGAACTTGCTGACGCCGTAGGTCTCGGCGGTTTCGAAATCGATCCGAGTCAGCGCTGCTTTGTGCTTCTCTCGTTTGTGCAGGAAGATGTTGGGAATCGCACCCAGGAGATGGATGTGCTTACTCTTTGGAAGCACATTCAAGAAGAGCAGCAAAATGACCGCGTGGGACCACCAAAAGATCTCATAGCCGTACCAGGCCGCAGTCTCGCTCACGCCGGAGAAGGCACCCGCGACGGTCTGGGAAACGGGCAGGTCGGTGTGAATCACGTCGGGATGGTTTCCGGCGATGCCGAAACCCATGGCCAGAAAATAGGTGACCATCACGCCCGTGATGAGTGCCAAAATGAAATAGCCCTCTGCAGTGATGTGGATATGGCTGGGCTTGAAAACAAGTCTTCGGATGAGTGCAGCCGCCACCGCAAACAGAACGATGAAGGCCAGCGTATCTTCACCCCAAAGGATGGCGGTATAAAGTGGCTTGCCCACGAACGAGAGCGAAAACTCACGGAAAACGCCACGAACGAGGAACTCGATGTGACCGACCGTGATGATCATGAAACTCCAAAAGAAGATGACGTGGTTCCAGCCAAACTTTTCGTTGACCACGCGTCTCTGCATGAAGGCCAAGTAGAGGACGGCGCCGATCCGCTCGATAACTGCCGGTACGAATCCCTTGGTGTCCTGACCGAGCCGCGCGAGTCGTACCATTCGCCAAACCTGCCAGGCGAACAAGCCCATACCGCCCAAGAACACGATCGCGAACAGTATCGACTTCACCACCGAATAGCTCATGTGTTGGTTAACGCATGGACGTCAGCGCTCTGCAATGATGAGAAGACCCGGCTGCTGGATGGGCGGATTGAGCCGGCCAGAATCGCCCGGGCGGGCCGTCTGCGTCGGTGCCTCCGACGAACCGATCCGAAGGCCAGCCGCGAAGAGCACCGATGTTTCATCGGCGCCCCGTCGCCGGGCCAGTGACGCACCGCGAGCGGGATGGGGTCGAAGACACTTCTATTGAGTGGGTGCCGACCCTTCGAGTTGGCCGAGGTCGAGGCGCTGGGCGTTCGAGCCTTCCGCCGCCTTGTGAAAGACACCCGTTCCGCACTACGAGGCGTTGATGACCCCTCTGGACCGACGGTGGCTCCGTTTGAGCCTGATGAGCTCGGTCTCAGCACTGATGGCGCTCTGCAGTCTGGTGCTGGCCGGGCAGGTCCGCCGCGTGGGTCCCTGGCTCCTAGGGCCCGCATTTACCCTACAGATCATCATGGAGGCCACCACGGCGGTGATCTGCGTGGCGGCGGGGGCGCTGGCTCCTTTCGCCGCTCTCTTGGGCTCCACCTTCGTGTTCAGCACGGACCTCCGCGTGACACGGCAGGCTCTCAATTCGATGGGCGCTTCGCCCCGGCGTCTCGCCCGGGGACCGCTTCTCGCCGGACTCGCCTGGTCGTTGGTCACCGGGTGGCTGACGATGTCCGGGCAGCCGTGGGGTGCCGATTGGCTCCTTCAGAGGCTTCCCCGGGTGGCGCTCCAGAATGCTTCCCTGCTGCTCCATCGGGGACACGCGGTAACGGCAGGAGATGTGTCCCTTCGTTGCCGGGGTTCGAGGTGCGAAGTACGGGGTCCATCGGAGTGGGCTCTGACCGCGGCCGGTCCGGCGGTGCTGAGGGGCCTGGCCAGCGGGATGGAACCGAGGCGAAGCGGAGCGTTTCGACTGCATCTCGGTCCCGGAACCCTCCGATGGGACCACGGACGCATCGAGGCGGACGCCTGGTCGGTTCGAGGATTCCGGCCCGCTGAACCGGACCCGAAGGGCGTGCTGGAGCTTCGGAGCAAGAGCCAGGACAAGCTTTGGAGTCTGGGGCATCGGGAGCGCAAACACGGCGCCAAGCGTTGGGCGTTCACCGCTGCATCGGGATGGAGTCCGGTGTTGGCTTTGATGGTGGTCCTGGCGTTCCGGAGGCCCGGAACCCAGCTGGCCGTCAGCCTGATGCTCTGTCTGCAGCTGCAGTTCCTCATGCGCCAAGGTGATCGTTGGGCGGACGCTGGCGCCCTGGATCCGGTCGTCGGGCCCGTGATAGCCGTCCTCGCCTGGGGCGCCACCGGTCTCATCCTGGGCCTTCGCGCCCGACGTCCGTGAACCTGGGCGACCGATATGTGGCGTTCCATATCGCTCGGGCCACCTCTTCCGCCTGGATCGGATGCGCCGTCCTGCTGGTGTGCGTGACGCGTCTCGATCCCGAGCCCGGTTGGGCGCTCCGGCTGGCCGCGGGTCTGGATATCGTCGGGCTGCTGGCGGTGGGTGTGGGCCCGGCGTGGGCGCTCGCCGATCTTCGTCGAAGCGGTGACCTTCAGGCCTACGGCCTGATGAAGCGTCGGCCGGCGTGTACGTGCCTGTTGGCGCTGCCGGTCGCAGCCGTGTCGGTTCTGGTCCAGGCGCTCACGTTCCGGTCGTTGGGCCATTCGGCCGAGGCCGCCTCTGGCCCGATCTGGCTGGCCGAGGAGCTGGAAGCCTCCGCGCGGGCATTGTCGGTGGTCATGACATGGGGACTGGCAGGGGCCGTCCCGCTGGTTTCGACATGGATCGGGAGTTCGGTGCGCCGGGACGTCCTGTCGATATCAGGCCGAGGATTGGCGCTCGGAATCGGGGCCTGGGTCGCGCGAGAAGGAGCCTGGCTCGTCACCGCTCGGGGCCTGTCGAATCCCCTCGCAAGCTTGGTCGTGTTCGGTGGGCTATGGGGCGTCTGGGCTGTTGCGGTTCGACGGTGGAGCGCCGGCCCTTCAAGCTTCTTGACCTGACCACAAGCCATTGATTCAACCCACCGGCCATGGCCAACCTGCGAGACCTTCGCAAGCGAATCCGCTCGGTCAAGAACACCCAGAAGATTACCCGAGCCATGAAGATGGTGGCCGCTTCGAAACTGCGTCGAGCTCAAAACGCGATCATCGAGGCTCGCCCCTACGCGATTCGGATGGAAGAGGTTCTTCGCGACATCGTGAGTCGAGCCGACGTGGCCGGGCATCCACTGCTGCGGGTTCGGGTGCCGAAGCGCGTCGAGCTGGTGGTGATGAGCTCCGATCGCGGTCTCTGCGGAAGCTTCAACTCGAACATCATTCGAACCGCAGACCGTTGGCTTCGAGAAAACCAGAGCCGCCACGAGCTCATCCAGGTGTCGACCATCGGCCGCAAGGTGCGCGATCACTTCCGGCGCAAAGGGATTCGGCTGACCAGCGAGTATGACGGCATCCTCGAGCGGCTCGATTACAAGAGCGCCGGAGATGTAGCGTTCGATCTCGCAGAACGGTTTCGCCGCGGCGAGCTGGATGCTATTTATCTTCTGTATAACGAGTTCAAGAGTGCCATCTCGCAGAACGTGGTTCTCAAGCAGTTGCTCCCCATCCATCCGATCGAAGAGGAGTGGGAACAACTGGCCCGGGTTCGGGTTGGCGAGCTGGCGTCGGTGTCCAAAGATGTTCGAGCCGTCGCGGGCCGGGGCGCCGATACGCATCTCGACGAGAGTCCAGATTGGGAGATCTCGGAGGAGATTCACATCGGAACCGACGGCTACGAACATGTCTTCGAGCCGAGCCGGGATGCGGTCCTCGACGCCCTGTTGCCCCAGCATCTTGCGGTGCAGGTCTGGCGGGCTCTTCTGGAGTCCACGGCAGCCGAGCACGGCGCCCGGATGACGGCAATGGACGCGGCGACGCGTAATGCGAGCGAGCTCAACCAGAAGCTCACCCTCGAAGCCAACCGACTGCGCCAAGCGGGTATCACGACCGAATTGATGGAGATTGTGACGGGGGCGGAGTCCCTCAAGGCCGGCTAATTCTCCGCGGTCCCGGAAGATGTGCTAGCGAGGTTCATGTGGGACAGTGCCACAGGCCAAGCGCGGTCTCGTCGCGTCGCCGGCCCGGAAGATGTGGTAGCGAGGTTCGTGTGGGACAGAGCGGTGACCTCGTGTCCGCAGTGAGGCGGGAACTCGAATCGGTCCTCGAGCACCTCGAAGGCGGTCGGCGGCCGAAAACCACGCCGGAAGAACGCCTCGTGCTCCGAGAGCGACGGAAGAAACGCGCCTTGCGCGGGCACACGCGGAGCTTCGCGCTCGTCAACGGATTCCTCTTTCTCCTATGGCTGACCCTCGCTTTGAGCACCGGCTCCTGGTTTCCTTGGTTCGTCTTCCCGTTTCTCGGCTGGGGCCTGGGATACTCGTTCCATCTCGTGGAAACGAGGACCTGGCTGTCCGACAATCGCGCCGCCCTGGTCGAGGCGCGTCGTCAACTGGGACTTCCTTCCGGAGCCACCGTCGGAACCGGAGACCTTTGGACCATTCTGGTCCAACGGTGTCGCGCTTCGGTGGAAGAGACCCTGGGTGCCCTTCAGGCGAAGGACACCGGTTCAGATGCGCGAGAGCGTTTGGTGGAGAGCATGGGCCAAGTGGAGGCCTTGGCCGACAGTGCCCGAGATATGGAGGCGATGCTCCAGAGAATCCTTCCTTCGGGCCTTCAAGGGTTGCGGGCTCAGATCGCCGAGGCGGAGATGGCTTGGTCGAATGCGGACGACCCTCAGCTCAAGACCGCCCATGCTCAGAACCGCGCGTTGCTCCAAACGCGGCTGAAGAAAGTCGAGCAATTGGTGGCAGAGCGGGACCGAATCGCGGCGACTCTGGAAGGCTTCATCTTGGCGGCGGAAAACCTCAGGCTCGACGCGGTTCGATTCGTGCAAGGTGACCTCGAGCCGGGCGGACTCATGGCGCCCATCCAGCGGATCCAAGACGAGGTCGACATCTTGGACAAGGTGCGCGCGGAGCTGGCAGCGCTCCACGAAGGGGGCTGATCAGTGCGCGATTCCGATTGGCGGCGGGACCGTGTTCGCGTAGCCAACATTCATGGGAATCTTCGGGTCGAACCCTTTAGGCCCCGGTGAAAAAGCGCCCGACCTCGCGGCCAAGAATCAGGACGGAGCGGAGATTCGTCTTCTCGATTTCGCGGGCAAGTCCAACATCGTCCTGTTTTTCTATCCGCGGGACAACACCCCGGTTTGCACCCAGGAAGCCTGTTTG
Source organism: Myxococcota bacterium (assembly GCA_050331295.1). GTDB lineage: Bacteria > Myxococcota > Kuafuiibacteriia > Kuafuiibacteriales > Kuafuiibacteriaceae > Kuafuiihalomonas. The sequence continues at coordinate 14,990 of JBHJGZ010000008.1, forward strand.
TTTCGCGACAGCTACGACGGCATCCAGGCCGCAGACGCGGTGGTTCTCGGAATCTCGAACGACCCCGAATCGTCTCACGCCGATTTTCGAGCGCGACATCAGATGCCGTTCGACCTGCTGACGGACCCGAACGGTGAATGGCGCAAAGCGTTCCGGGTTTCGACGACGCTCGGCGTGATTCCAGGTCGGGTCACCTTCGTGATCGACAAAGAAGGAACCATCCGACACGTGACCAACAACCAGCTGTCGGCCCAAAGGCACGTCGATGAGGCGTTGGAGGCTCTTCGGAATCTCCATTGACGTGGGCCCGTTTCCACATTCCTTCCCCGTGGCTGATTCTCGACGGGGGATTCGGAACCAGTGCCGAGGAACTGGGCGTCCCCATCCACGGCCACCCGCTTTGGTCTTCTCGCCTCCTGGTCGACGAAGGCGGCATGCTCCTCAACGACCGGATTCATCGCGCCCACGTCGACGCGGGTGCCGAGCTCCTCATCGCCAACACCCATAACGCGAGCTACGAGGCCTGCTTGCGGTTCGGCGGGCCGAGCGATGCTCGAACCTTGATGGAGACCATCAATCGGGCCGCGGTCGAATCGGCGCGCCGGTCCGCGAAGGGGCGTGCGGCGGTGGCGGGATGCACGATGTCACCGGATCGGCCCTATGCTTCGGCTGCCACACGCTCCGTCCAGGAGATGGTCGCCGCCTATCGCCCTCAGCTCGAGGCCCTCGACGAGGCGGGGGTCGACCTGATCATCTTCGAAATGTTGAGCACCCTTGAAGATCTCCAGGCCGCCCGCCGGGCATCGGAATTCGTGCAGACCCCGGTTGCAGCCGGTCTCACGTGCCGGTCGGACGCCACCCGAGCCGGCGTTTCGTTGCCGGAAGCCGCGGGGCTCTGGGCCGATCGGGCTTCCATCATGTTCATTCAGTGTACCGATTGGCGGGACGTTGGGGGCCTGTTGCCGGGTCTCGTGGAGGCCTCCCCGGTGCCGGTGGGCGTCTATGCGAATGACGGACGACGGTATCGTCCGAACTCGGACGGACCGGCGTGGCTCGGACCTAGGGTGTCTCCGGCCGACTACGCTCGGGAGGCACGACGATGGCTCGGCCAAGGCGTCGTGGCGGTGGGTGGCTGCTGCGGAACGACGGCTGCCCACGTTGAGGCCTTGGCCGCGTTGAAATCGGGAGCGGCCTGAGGGCGACCGAGCCTCGGAGCGCCGAGAATGAGGCAAGAAGGTCGCCAAGCCAGGCGCGGTTGATGCACGCTGCCAGCGTGTATCGGGTCCACCGGAGCATCGACGTCAGTTTCTCCCACCACGTGCGGGGACACGCCGGTCCCTGCGTGAACGTCCATGGTCACACCTGGAAGTTCGAGGTGGGGCTGGCCGCTTCGGAACTCGACCGACAAGGTTTCGTAGTGGATTTCGCGATCCTCTCCGCCCACGTCCTGAAGCCCGTTCACGGCCTCCTGGATCATGCGCTGGCCATGGGGCGCGAGACCTTCGAGGAGGTCTCGGGTCCTCTTTCCGACCTCGGAAAGGTATTGTTGGCGAGCCGAGAGGCCATCCACGGTTCCGATCATGGAATCGTAGATGACCAGACTCCGAGACGCCTGGGTGGAGCCGAGAATCGGTATCCAGGTGGCCTCAAGGTCTGTGTGTTTCCGTTCAGTCCGACCAGCGAGCGGCTCGCCAAGTGGCTCTTCGACCTGGCGGATGGGGTTGCTCGAGAACATGGGCCGGGTCGGGTGGCGGTTGCGCACGCCCGGGTTTACGAAACGCTCCATCCAGTAGAGTCAGTGGCAGAGTATCGTTCGGGATGAGGTGCTGACTTCGATGGCCATGGAACTTTACAATACGTTGACCCGACGCAAGGAGCCGTTCGAACCACTCGATCCGAAATGTGTACGTATGTACGTATGCGGTCCAACCGTCTACAATCTAGCGCATATCGGCAACTTCCGACCGGCGGTAGTTTTTGACAGCCTGTACCGCGTCCTGAAGCGGCGCTACCCGAAGGTCGTCTACGTCCGCAACATCACCGACGTCGACGACAAGATCATGAAGAAGGCCCGCGAGGAGGAGGTGCCCATCGAAGAAATCACCTCGCGTTACACCGCGGCGTACCACGAGGACTCCCAGGCTCTCAACATCCTGCGACCGGACGTCGAACCGCGTGCCACCGAGCATATCGAGGACATGATTCGGATGATCGCGACTCTGCTCGAGCTGGGGCATGCCTACGAAGCGGCCGGTCACGTGTTGTTCGACGTAGCTTCCTATCGGGACTACGGTGCTCTATCGAGGCGAACGCAAGAGGAGTTGCTGGCAGGGGCGCGTGTCGAAGTCGCCCCGTACAAGAAAGGTCCGGGTGATTTCGTGCTGTGGAAGCCATCGTCGGACGATCAGCCGGGTTGGGAGAGCCCGTGGGGCCGCGGTCGCCCCGGATGGCATCTGGAGTGCTCCGCCATGGCAGAAGCTCACCTCGGGCCGACCATCGACATCCATGGGGGTGGTATCGACTTGGCCTTCCCTCATCATGAAAACGAGATCGCTCAGTCTACCTGCGCCCACCGGGGTAAGACGTTTTCGCGATTCTGGCTTCACAACGGCTTTGTGAGCGTCGATCAGACCAAGATGTCGAAGTCGCTCGGCAACGTACAGCTTCTACGGGAGCTCCGCGAGGTCATGCCCCCGGAGGCCATTCGTTATGCGTTGCTGAAGGCGCATTATCGCCAGCCATTGGACTGGAACGAAGAGACGGTGTCAGAAGCCATTCATTCAATGGATCGACTGTATCAAGCGCTGCGTGAACTTCAGGATGTCGCCATGACATCGAATGAAGCTGCCCCCGCGTTGGTTTCTGCTCTGGAGGACGACCTCAATACGCCTCGAGCGCTCTCGGAGCTCTTTCAGGTGGCGAAGGAGGCCAACACGGCCGTTGGTGCGGCGCAGCGAGGTCGGCTGAAGGGTGTGCTGCAAGCGTCCGCTGATCTGTTGGGACTTCTCCAGCTCACCCCCGAGGAATGGTTCATGGCGCAAGGGGGTGGCGCTTCCGATGTCGACCCGGCCCGAGTCGAGGAATTGATCCAGGCCCGCAGGGAAGCCCGGAGGCGCCGAGATTTTGCGGAAGCAGACCGGATCCGGGATGAAATTGCTTCGATGGGCGTCATCCTCGAAGATAAACCAGACGGGGGAACACAATGGAGACTTCAACGTTAGGAGGCTCGGAGATGGAAAAGGCAGAGATGGAAAAGGCACGACCCACGGAAGTTCGATTCGACCGGGATAACGGGCGTGTGCTCATCAGTTGGGACGATGGCACGCGTCTTCAGTACCCTCTCGATGACCTTCACAACGCATGTCCGTCCGCGACTTGCCGCGGCCATACGCCGGGCGAAGTGGAACCGCCCAATCTGAAGGGCGCCCAGCTGATCAAGATTGAAGAGGTTGGCAACTACGCTCTGCGGTTCATCTGGGCACCTCCGGGATGCAATCACGGCATCTATACCTGGGACTATCTATCCGAAATCGGCCGGCCCGTCGTGGCGTGAAGCTGACGCGACGAGTCGCTCGGAGGCTGCATTGACCCTCCGCCGGCGCCTTGAGAACGTGCGAGCATGCCCAGCACTGCGGACCTGGAATCGCGCTTAGACCGGCTCGAAGCCACGCTCGAGCGCGTGGTCCAACTGCTCGAGACTCGCTCCACTCCATTTACGCAATCCAGCCGGCACGCTCAGGCGGCCTTGTCTGAACTCTATGGTCAGGACGAACTGCAGGAGCGGATGTCGGAGCTCGTTCTGCGGCTGGGCGAGCCGGATACGTTGGAAGCCCTGACGCGGATCGGTGTCCTCTTGCCCAGCCTCGAGTATGCACTGCAGGCCGCCGCAGGAGGACCCGAGCTCCTCGAGGAGGGGCTCGAGATGGTTCGTGCGGAGTTCCAGCGCCGCGGGGTCGATGCGGCCGACCTCGATGCGCGGACGAGGGCGGCAGGGGACGCGTTGTCCATTCTCACCCAGCCCTCGACCTTGAAGGTGCTGGGGCGGCTCGCGTCCTCCCTGACCGGCGCAGTACCTCTTGCCGAAGCATTGGGTCGTGCGAGCGATGAGGTGCGTCGGGTCGAAGGCCCTGGATTCGAGCAAAGGCTCGAGGAGACCTTTTCGCTGCTGGTTCAGGCCGAGACCCTGGATAGTCTCGGCCGGATCGCGGCCCTCGCCCCTCAGATCGAGTATGCCGTGAACGCACTCGCGGCGGGACCGGAACTGCTCGAGGAGGGCATGGCCATGGTCCAGGAGAAGCTCCAGCGGGAAGGAGCGGATGCGGCGGAACTTCAGCTTCGGGTGCGCGCGGCGACCGACGCGGTCATGGCGTGCTCGAGTCCCGCAGCACTCCGTGCCCTTTCGCAGATCGGCGCGGCGGGTTCGGCCTTGACGCCTTTCGTTCGAGCGGCGGCTCGGACCGGACGTATGCTGTCCACCTACGAGGGCCAAGACGCCCTCACCGATCGCCTGGCCGAATCGTTCCTGCGCATCGCAGAACCCGAGACGCTGGATGCGCTGACCCGCGTTGCCTGTCTGACGCCGCAGATCGAGTTTGCGGTGAATGCCTTGGCGGCGGGTCCGGAGATCCTCGAAGAGGTGATGGAGCAAGTCCGAACGGCGGGAGCGAAGAGTGGGCTCACGCCCCACGATATCAATCGACGGGTTCAGACCGGGCTGGAGGCGCTGACCGCCCTGAGCGACCCGACCGTGTTGAAGGCCTTGGGCAAGGTGGATGTTCCGGGAATGCTCGAGTTCACCGAGGTGATCGCGCGGCCCGCCAACAAGGAGGCCCTTCTGAAGCTGGTGGATTTGGCGCCGGCACTGGAACGACCGCTCTCCGCACTGCCGGTGCAACCCAATACCCTGGATATCCTCCGAGCCGTGAACGAGGCGGTCGAAGAGGTCTCCACTCAGAAGAGGTCCATCGGTCTCTTCGGACTTCTCTCCGCCATCCGAGATCCAAACGTGCAGCGGGCGCTCGGCTTTTTCTTGTCCGTGGCCGAACGGGTGGGTGAGCATCTCGATGAGCGTCCAAAGCTAAACGCTGGGACGTGACCCAGCTGGGCGCTGAGAAGCGGCATGAACCCGCTTTGAACGAGCGTTGATGAAACTTTACATCTGTACGGGCAAACACTGTCGAAAACGGTTGAAGGAAGTCGAGGCCGCGCTGTCCGCGGTGCGGGACGAGATCGAGGTGTGTCGGGTGGGCTGCCAAAAGATCTGCGATGGGCCGGTCTTTGGCGTTCAATCGGAGAGCTCCTTGGAGTGGTTCCGGAGCGTCGATTCCATCAAGAGCCGGGACGCGTTGGTTCAACTCATCCAGACCGGCGAAACCAAGAAGCCGCTTCGAAAACGACGGGTCAAAGATCGTCGAGACCGTCTTCGAGGCTGAGTCACGTGGGTGGGTGCTACGGAAACGTGAGGCGCGACAACTCGCCGGTAATGATATCGGCGAGGTAGATGTCCCCCGTGACCGGGTCGACCGCCAGGGGTACGGGATGGCGGAACTGGCCCTCGGTTTCAGCTCTCCTGCGGACCAGAAGTCGTCGGTCGGATTGGAGGGCCGCCCCTCCAATGTTGGTCACGGATACGAGTTCCAGGCCTTTCCCGGGGCTCAGTGTCGTGGTTCCGCTTTCGCCAAACATCGCAACCACGAAGCTCGCGGCGCCTGCCACGCTTTCAGGAATGGGGCCCCCGCCGGGGTGGTACGCCACCTCGGTGGGAGCGCGAGGTGGGCTGATCGTATCGAAGACGGCGGTTCGGCCTCCTCCGAGGGCGGCGCGGGTATGAAGGTCCTCGAAGGCGAGCCAGCTGTCGGCGTCGTCGTCGCCGACGTTTCCGAGGTCCAGCTGGGCGGGGGGCCCGGACTCGGGGAACAACCGAATCAGCCAGCCGCGGTCGGTTTCGGTGTTTCCGTTTTCGTAAGCGACGATGGTTGGACGCGCATCTACGGTCGAAGGCAGGAGCACGAACCCGTAGACGTTCCGAACGCCGATGGCGTGGGTGCTCGGCGCCTCCGGCCACGGTCGGTCTCCAGCAGGGGACGAGCCATCGCGCTTCAGAAGTTGCAGGGTCCCGGGTGAGGTCGTCGGATCTCTCGCGTTGCGGAAGCGGTTGGCATCGCCAACCGCGACCAAAATGTGGGGCTGATCCTCGACCATGAGCCCCACGCCGTTTTGGATCTGGTGGGCCTGGCCGGTGGCTTCGGGAAATCGGATGATGTCCACTGGTGCGGTGGCGGACAGCCCATTGGCGGTACGTTCGAGCGTCAGCCGACGGATGATGTTGATGCCTCGGTCGTCCTCGTCTCGTTGAAACGTCACGAACAGGTCGCGACGTTCTTCCTGTTCGGCATCCAAGTCGAAATCGACTCCAAAGAACATCCCCGTCAGACCCGCCTCGTCTTCGACGTCGAGGTCTCCCAGGTCGTGAAGCGGAGTAACTGCCGCCTCGAACCCGTTGCTCGTCCTCTGGAAGACTTCGATCACGCCTCGGAGCTGAGCGACGAGCAGGAACTCGCCGTCGGGAGTGATCGCCATTCGGGACGGAAAGGCGAGGCCACAGTCGACGACCTCGAGGGTTGCTTGATCCGAAAACTCCGGAACGACCTCGTAACCGGAGTCGGGTAGGACGTCGCAGGCGACCTTCGAGCGTTGAGATGGATCGTCGACGAGGTCTTCGAGATCGTCACTGGTCCCGCATCCGTGGACGGCAAGTTGAAACAGGAACAACGCGGAGTACAGCGCAGGCCATAGGATTCGCATCATGTTCATCGCCTCGTGGCGTCCACGCCGTAATGAGGCGTTTGTGCGGAAGCAAGCCGTAGCTCGCATTGCGTCGACGGTGAGGATGGTTCTCCCTCATCGAACACCGGTGAACCGTAGCTTTTGGCGGTTGCCAGCGGTCCAGGAAAGCGATCTTCTTCCCTTCGACTTGGCCCCGCGACCCACCGGAACTGCAGACTTACCACTTCATGCGGGCCGTGTTCCCCGGTGGCTGGCACAACGAATGGCCCGGCTCGGAAACATCGTGCTCGAGGCGTTGGTCCTCCAAGACGGCACCGACGGTGTGCTCGAACGGCTTTCCCATCCATTTTGGTTTCAGGCGCTGGGCAACGTCATGGGGATGGACTGGCACTCCTCCGGCATCACGACTTCGGTTCTGGGGGCGTTGAAGCGAGGCATCGCAGGTAGCGAATCCGAGCTAGGTCTTTGGATCTGCGGCGGTCGCGGAAAGGCTAGTCTGAAGACGCCGAGCGAACTGCGTGCCATGGCCGGGCGGACAGGTCTGGATGGCGAAAGCCTGGTGTCCACGTCGAGGCTGGTCGCCAAAGTCGACAACGCCGCAGTGCAGGATGGATTTCAGATCTACATTCACGGCTTCATCGTGGACCGAGGAGGCGGTTGGACGGTCGTGCAACAGGGACTCTCGCCGAGCCTCGGTACGGCACGGCGATACCACTGGACTCACCGAGGACTGAGGAGCTTCGTCGACGAACCGCACCGAGCGATCGAGGGGAGTTCGGTCGGTACGGTGCTCAATCTCACCGACCGAAACGCCGACACCACCCGCGACACCATTCTCGACCTGGTGAAAGACGGCTACTCGGCCTTTTTGGATTCGATTCGTCAGGCTCGAAGATTGGCGCCGCGCCTGAGTCTGCCTGCACGTCACGATGTTCGATCCGAAGATGTGGTTCCGCATCGACTCGCGGCTGCGTTCGAGGCTGGACAGGATGCCTCGAACTTCGAAGAGCTTCTCCTCACTCCTGGATTGGGCCCTCGGGCGTTGGGTTCGTTGGCCCTCATCGCCGAAACCTTGCACGGGCGCCCAGCTCGATTTTCCGACCCGGCCCGATTCTCATTCGCTCATGGAGGCAAGGATGGGCATCCGTTTCCGGTTCAAACCGCGGTCTATGACGAAACCTTGCGGGTGCTCCGACGGGCGGTGGAACGCGCGAAGCTCGGCCGTGACGAACAGATGGAGGCGCTTCGCCGCTTGGACCGAGAGGCTCGTCGAGTCGAGGCGATCCTCGCGCGGCCCGAGTCTGGAGTGGGGCCTCACACGGTCCGATGGTTCATCGAGAGGCAGCTCAGGGCCAGTCCACGTCTCGGCGGGCGTATCGCGAGCGGTAAGGCATCATCGAAGCCTCGTCAGCTCGTCCTCGGGTTGCGGCCGGCCGGAACAAGTGGCCGAAACGATTCAGGCGAAGGCGATGGTCGACATCCAGGCCAATCCCACGAGGACGGAGAATGCGCCGGCGGCCATCAAGGACCGAGGAACCCACGCGGGTCTACGGATCATGGATGCAGCCATGAAGGCGAAGGCGGTCATGGCCACGATTCCACCGAGCAGGTACGCGCAGAGATAAGCGAGGCCCGCTTCGACGCCGAATCCCAGAGCTGGAAGCGCTCCGAATAGGTGGCCGAGTCCGGCCAGGCCGTGAATGAAGCCAAACCCGAAGGTCGAGTGGTGGTGTGCGATATGGCGGCCGCGTTCGGAATGGGCGGGGTCGTCGACCGTTTCATCGTTGAAATGAACATGGGGATGGCTGTGAACCGAATGATCTCCGTGGTCATGGCGATGCGTGTGGACCACGACGCGCATTCCCTTTCTCATCGCCCAGATTCCAACCGCGACCAGAAGAGCCCCCACGAACAACTCGGCCCCGTGAGAGATCCATTCGATGTCCACCACCTGTCGGACTGCAACGAAAACCAGACCCAGAAGAACGACGCCCAACCCATGACCCAGGCCCCAGAACAGGCCGATGCGAACCGCCTGTCGGGGTCGATCGACGGCGAAAGGGAGCACGGCTGCCAGGTGGTCGGGACCCGTGAAAACGTGGACCGTGCCGGCCACCAAACCTGCCATCACGCCCGCGAATGGCCCGAGCGTTTCGAGCCAGGTTTCGGGGTGCGGATCGTGGCCGGGGTGAGCTGCTGCGAGAATGGCCAATAGCCAGAGAGAGGTGGTGGTCACGAATGATCCTGCCCGGTGAGGCGTGTTTCGAGCCAGGCATACCAGGCGTCCAGGCCTTCGCCAGAGCGGCACGAGAGCGACAAGATGTCTGCAGTGGGATTGACGTCCCTCAAGGCGTCCACGGCCCGGGACGAATCGAAATCGAGGTGGGGGAGAAGGTCGACTTTGGTCAGCAGGACCAGATCAGCGGCCCGGAACATATGGGCGTATTTGAGAGGCTTGTCTTCGCCTTCGGTGACCGAAAAGAGCACGACCCGCGCTGCTTCTCCCAAATCGAACAGGGCGGGGCACACGAGATTTCCGACGTTCTCGATGAAGAGCACCGAGCCGAAGGAAGGCGCGAGCTGTTCGAGCCCGTGCCACACCATGTTGGCCTCGAGATGACAGCCTTGCCCCGTGTTGATCTGAACCACCGGCGCACCGGCTGCCCTGATGCGTTCAGCGTCGAAGGGTGTCTCTTGGTCCCCCTCGAGAACCGCGGTCGGTCGTCGGATCTCGCGAATGGTTCGTTCCAAGAGAGTTGTCTTTCCGGAGCCGGGTGAACTCATCAGGTTCACCGCGAACATCTCGCGACCTGAAAGCCAGGTGCGGTTTCGCTCGGCCAACCTGCGGTTCTTTTCGAAAACTTGTGCTTCGATCTGCTCGACCGTCGAACCTCCCGTGCGGGGGTGCGTATCGGAGGCTATGGGCGGACCGTGGGTGTGGTCGTGCCTGTGAGTGGAATGGGTGTGATCCTTCCCCGGTTCGGGATGGGCATGCCGAATGACGGTCCCGTCGGCCAGGACGTGCACATGCTCTTCGTGCGAACCTGAGATCGTGGTCTGGTTGCCGTCGGAGCATCCACACACGCCACACATCTCAACGCACCTCCATTTCTTTCACCAAGAGCTCTTCGCCCTGTTCGATTCGGAGGCGGCCTTTCTCGGGACATGGACAACGACCCATCCAGCTTTGGAGGGTGATGGCCTTTCCGCAGCTCTCGCACGCAGCTCGACCCTCCACCTCGTCGATCTCGAGCACTGCGCCATGGAGGTTGGTTCCCGGCGTGCAGAGCTCGAAGCAGAACCGAACCGATTGAGCCTCGATGCCCGACAGCTTTCCGATGCGGACCCGGACTCGGGTGACCCTCCGACCCGCAGCTTGCTTGTCGACGATGGCCACGATGTTTTGTGTGATGGACAATTCATGCATTAGCAAATCCTCGGCAGCGGTTCGCCGACCAGCATGTCGAGAATCCGCTCGCCACCAAATCCCGTATCGAGGGTGACGACACCGGGGGGATGCGACCGACATTGGCCGATGATCCGTGCGTCGCGACCCAGAGGATGGTTGTGCAGGGCGCTCAGAGCGTCCGGCGCCCGGTCCCCGGGCACAAAGGTCACCAGTTTTCCCTCGTTGGCCAAATGAACCGGGTCGAGACCCAGGAGCTCGCAAAATCCGTAGACCTCCCTTCGGACCGGGAGGGCTTCGGCTCGGACCACCATACCGACTTCGGACGACAACGCGATCTCGTTCAGGGCTGCGGCCAAACCTCCACGGGTCAGGTCCCTCATCGCATGCACGGGGACCGCGTTCAGCAGACACCGCACGAGCTCGTGAAGTGGAGCCGAGTCGCTGGGGATGTCGGTCTCGAGTTGGAGTTCCCCTCTGGCGACGAGGATGGCGGCTCCGTGGTCGCCCAGCATGCCGCTCACGATGATGGCGTCATCCGCTTCGACGCGGTTGGAACGGACATCGACGTCGTGAGGGATGATGCCGACCCCGGAAGTATTGATGAACAGCCGGTCTGCGGCGCCCTTCGGAACGACCTTCGTGTCTCCCGTGACAATGCGAACGTCAGCGTCCCTGGCGGCTTTACCCATGCTCCTCAGGATACGGCGGAGTACGGAAACCTCGAGGCCCTCTTCGATGACGAGGCCACACGAAAGATACAGCGGAACGGCACCGCCAACGGCGAGGTCATTGATGGTTCCATGGACCGCCAAGGTACCGATGTCGGCTCCCGGGAATTCAAGGGGGGTGACGACGTAGCTATCGGTGGTGAACGCGAGGCGGTCTCCTCGGGCAGACAATTCTGCCAGGCTGAACCGAGCCTGATCCTCGTCGATATTGGGTTCACCCAGTTCCCGGACCACGAGGTCTTCGATCAGATCACGCATCGCTTTGCCGCCGCCACCGTGGGCTTGGACGACGACGTCCTCCCGAAGACGACCGGCGCGTCTGCGATGCCTTTCGATCCGTTCAAAGAGCGGATGCTGCTTCTCCGTCATCCGACGCCTCGGCTCAGCACTGGAAGGGTGCTGATGCGTCCGTAATTGTAGTAGGCGGCGCATGCGCCTTCCGATGAGACCATGCAGGAGCCGATGGGTGTTTCGGGCGTGCACGCGGTGCCAAATACCTTGCATTGCCAGGGCTTGATGGCGCCTTTCAAGACCTCGCCGCACTGACACGCTTTGGGATCCGCAACGGCAACCGCAGGGACACCGAAGCGCTTTTCGGCGTCGAAGCGTTGGAACCTAGGCTTGAGCTGAAGACCGGAGTGATCGATCGAGCCGAGACCGCGCCACTCGAAGAAGTCACGAAGCTCAAAGACTTCGGTAAGAGCGTGGAGTGCGGCCGCGTTGCCCTCGTCGGAAACCAGTCGCCTATATTGATTCTCCACCTCCGTTCGCCCGTCCACGAGCTGCTGCAGCAGCATCAAGACAGATTGGAGGACGTCGAGGGGTTCAAAACCACTCACGACGAAGGGCTTGCGGTACGCTTCACTGACGAAACGATAGGGCGAAAGGCCAATCACCATGGTGACGTGCCCGGGACCCACGAAGCCGTCGATCTGAAGATCCGGCGAATCCAAGATGGCCTTGATGGCTGGAACGATGGTGATATGGTTCGAAAAGACCGTGAAGTTGTCGATCTGCTCGGCTTCCGCCTCGAGAAGGGTGAGCGCAGTACTCGGCGCTGTGGTTTCGAAACCGAGCCCGAAGAACACCACCGACCGGTCAGGGTGAAGGCGAGCCAGCTGAAGAGCATCGGTCGGAGAATAGACCGTGCGCACGTCGGCACCCTCAGCCTTCGCTTGAAGCAGGCTCTTCCGCGATCCTGGTACTCGGAGCGCATCTCCATACGTACAGAAGATTGCGCCGGGGCGTTCTGCCAGACTGAGGGCGTCGTCCACGCGGCCTACCGGGAGAACGCACACCGGGCATCCGGGGCCATGGACCAACTCGATCGCGTCGGGAAGCATCTCCTCCAGTCCGAACTTGAAGATGGAGTGGGTGTGCCCACCGCAGACTTCCATCAACTTGATAGGCCGGTCTGGCGTGCGACCGAGGCGATGAACCAACCGTTCTAGATGTTCCACCACCTTGCGACCCGCCGCCGGGTCCCGAAACTCGTCCACGTACTTCATCGCTCTGTCTTTCCGGCGCCCGCACCGGCCGTGAATCGGCCTCGGTCTTGAGCGAGCAAGGTATGCACCAGGTCCCAAAGGATATGATATGCGGCAACGTGGCACTCCTGGATGCGGTGGATGCTCGAGCTGTCGACGACGATGCAGTGGTCGACATCCGGCGAAGTCTTCATCTGACCTCCATCGCCACCGGTGAGCGCCATCGTACGAAGACCGCGTTGCTTCCCGGCGGAGAACGACCGAAGGAGGTTCTTCGAGTTCCCACTGGTGGAAAGACCCAGAACCGCATCTCCGGAACGTCCCAACGCCATCAGTTGACGCGCGAAGGCATGCTCGAACCCCACGTCGTTCGCGAGCGCAGTCAGAAATGCGACGTCGGAACCCAGATGGATGGCGGGGAGGGCTGGTCGTCCGGCGGTGACGGGATGGTTGAACTCGACCGCCACATGACCTGCATCCGTGGCGGAACCCCCGTTGCCCATGGTGAAGAGGCGCCCACCGTCTCGAAAGCTCGCGGCGAGTGATCTGGCCATCGAAACCAATTCGGAGCCCTGGTTCGAAAAGAACAAGGCCTTCGTTTGAACGGAGTCACTCGCCTTGCTCTCGAGGGAATGCAAGAGCGCTTCATCCGTGATCGGTGGCCTCGCTCGCAGCTCCGGGTAGAGACTCTCGAGAGGGGCGTTCATCCTTCATTCCTCCCGTTCGGAGGATGGGTGGAAGCCTCTGCTTGTTGAGCTCGGATGGCTTCCAGTTCTTCTTGAGCTGAGCCGAGTTCGTAGAACAGTTCCATCGTTCTCCGGGCCTCTTCCGGGTCGATTCGGCTCATCGCGAATCCGACGTGAACCAGCACCCAGGTGTCGACGAGTTCGCACGGTTGTTGTCCGTCGAGCACACAAGCGAGATTGGTGACGCGTCGAACGCCGCCGACGTCCACCACGCCGAGCTTTTTGTCCGCATCATGAATGGCGACGATCTGGCCGGGAATTCCGAGACACATCAGCGATACCTCATGGAAGCCGGGCTGCAGCGATCGCCGCTTGGCCCAGCGATAGCCCACCGTCGTGGGCCGGAAAACGCTCCGGAAAAAGAACGCGAAAGCCAGCTTTCCGAAGACCTTCGACGACTAGGGACAACAGGATCCGATTCTGAAAGCAACCCCCACCGAGGACCGCAGTGCGAACGTGACCGTGGCGCCGACCTACCATGTCGGCCAGACGAACCATCGCCTCGGCCAGCGCTACATGAAAACGGGCGGCGATGGTGGAAGCGGCGGTTCCGGTATGAAGATCTCCCAGGATCGCACGCCATAGGCCCAAAAACTCTAGATATGGAAGCCCGTTGTCCAGCTTGGGAATCCCGATAGGATAGCGCTCCAACCCTAGCGCAGCGTCGATTTCGCCCGATCCGACCAGCGCCTCCAGCTCGATTGCCGCCTGTCCTTCGTAGAGCAAATGGTCCGGCGCGATGCCCACTGCGTGGGCAACCGCGTCGAACAGCCGACCGCAGGAGCTGGAACGAGGCGAGAGTGCAGCGGAGGCCAACACCGCTTCCAGCGGCTGAGACCTCGCGGCAAGATCCTGGACGACCGGCAGATCTCCGAAGTTGGTCAGGAGCTCGCCCCAACTCTGCTCGGCCCGGAGGTGGGCATACAGATTTCGCCAGGGCTGTCGCGCTGCGGCATCGCCGCCCAGCAACGCCACGGGTTTGAAAGTTCCGACTCGTTGATAGCTTCGATAGTCGGCCAGCATGAACTCGCCACCCCACAGCTCATCGTCGCTGCCCATTCCCAACCCGTCCGCCGCGATGCCCAAGACCGCCTCGGTGTCGGCTGGGAGGCCATGTTCGGCCATCACGGCGGCGATGTGGGCGTGATGATGCTGTACCTCGATCACCTGGGCCCCAGCGTCCTGAGCCCAGGCTCGACCGATCTGAGTGGCCCGGATCTCCGGATGGAGGTCGACCGCGACGGCCCGAGGTCGGTGTTCGAACAGACCTTGCATCAGCGACAACTGATGTTCGTACGATGCGAGCGTCTTCAGCTCGTCCAGATCGCCGAGATGGGGAGATACGATGGCTCGACCGCCTTGCGATAAGCAAAAGGTCGACTTCAGTTGTGCGCCGGCCGCCCACAGGGCGGCTCGAGACAATCCAGAGGGGAGCACGACCGAGTGAGGCGCCATTCCCCGGGCTCGCCTCATCACCTGGGTGGTTCCGAGACAAACACGAACGACCGAGTCGTCGACTCGATTCCGAATCGGCCGGTCGTGTACCAGCATCCAATCGGCGATACTCGACAATCGAGCTTGCGCATCTTCATCGTCAATGCACTGGGGCTCGTCGCTGACATTTCCGCTGGTACACACGATGGGTTTTTGCACGCGCGTTAGCATCAAGTGATGAAGCGGCGTGTAGGGGAGCATGAATCCCAGGGTCCGCTGAGCCGGTGCAACGGAGGGCGCCACCGACTCGCCGTCTGGTTTGAGACCGAGCAAAACGATCGGCGCCGCAGCCGATTCTAGAATCTCTCGCTCCTTATCGGACATCACCACGTAACGACGAATGGTGTCGAGGTCTCTTGCCATCAAAGCGAACGGCTTCCCGGCGCGACGCTTTCGAGCTCGAAGAAGGGAAACGGCGTGTTCATTCGTTGCATCGCAGCACAGGTGGAAGCCTCCAATGCCCTTCACAGCAACGATCTCGCCTTGCTGGAGCAGAGACCCGACGGCGTCGACCGCATCCATCATGCTGTAGCGTTCGATACTGAAGGCCCGACCGTCGGTGCGTTGCAGTGTCGCGCGGGGCCCACAAACGTGACACGCGATGGGTTGAGCGTGGTATCGCCGATCGCTCGCCGTCTCGTATTCCCGTTGACAGTCCGAACAAAGGTCGAACGCCTTCATCGTGGTGCTCCCTCGATCCAAGGGAAGGCTTTCGGTCATGCTGAAGCGGGGCCCACAGTGGGTACAGGTCGCGAAGGGATAGCGGTACCGCCGTTCGTATGGATCCATCACCTCGGAGATGCAGTCAGGACACGATGCTGCGTCGGGGGGAATGTCCGTGTTCGTGGTGCTCCGTTGACTCTCGACGATGTGAAACCCGTGTTGCAGCCGTTGTCCTCGTCCGGTCGTCCGATGGACGTCATCGACCCTGGCCAGAGGGGGCAAGGAAGCCATCAACTCCTCGAGGAATGCCGAACAATCCTCCGGACTCGCGTCGAGCTCGATCAGCACCCCGTCCGAGTCGTTTCTGACGAATCCATTGAGCCCACGATTTTGAGCCAATCGAGCGACCGTGGGTCGAAACCCCACGCCTTGGACGGTTCCGCGAATCCTGATCCGTTCAGTGGGCATCCGCAATCCTCCAGAGAAGGACACGGTGGTTCCCGGTGTCGGAGACCACCACGGTTTCTCCCTCCGCGTGGATGCCGTACGGCCAGCACACGCTGTCGCGGACCGGTAATCGATTTCGATTGTCGCCTTTGGTCCGAAAGTGCGGCTGCCCCGTCAGACGCTTCGCCACGTCGCCCGTTCGCGCCGGAACGTCATAGGACACCAGCCTCGAACTCGCCGTATCGGCAATCAAGAGCCCGGTCCGAGACTCGGAAAGGGCGTAGGGCATGTTGAGGGCCGCTTCGGTAGGCCAGTACGTCCCCCGATTGTGATCGGTGGATTCGAAGTCGGGTTGTCCGAGGACCGTGGAGGCAGGGACGTTGAAGTCGTCGGGCATGCCGTCCCAGATCAGGACGCGGTTATTGCCCGCGTCTGCCACTGCGAGATTACTTTGAAGGACGGCGAGATCGTGCGGCCATCGAAGACTTCGAGCGTTTGCCGGGCCTCCTCCATTGTCGGGCCTCGACGTCATGTCCTCTTGTCCGAGGGCAAAGTCGGCTGGTTGACCGTTACGGGTGGGAAGCGTTCGCCAGACCAGAATCCTGCGGTTTCCCGCGTCCGCGACATAGAGCCGACCTTCGTGGACCATCACCTGAAACGGCCAGTGAAGCGTTTCCGGTGTGGGGTCGGCTTTCCCGCGATTGGGGCGCTGCTCCTGGAAATCGCGTTGCCCCAGGACGACGTCTGCGGGTTGTGATGGGGCATTCGGCATATGGTTCCAGATGAGAATCCGGTTGTTCCAAGAATCGGCGACTGCGACTCCGTTGCCAAGACGACAGATACCGGTCGGTACGTTCATGGTCTCCGCCGATGCTTCATCGCGTCCGGCGTTTCGTCCCTCGGTGAGGAAGTCCGGTTGCCCGAGGACGAAGTCGGCCGGCCGTCCATCCCGGCCCGGGATCTCTCGATGCACCACGACCCGATGATGACCGGTGTCCGCGATGAAGAGCTGACCCGAGTCTGGATCCAGGTGCGCGCTACGGGGACCGAACAACGTCGCAGGACCAGGAACGATGTCGGGATGAAACGGATCCGCGCCGCCCAGAACGACGGCAGGACCTTCGGGGTCGAGGACCGGAGCGTCTACGGAAACGTGGGAAACCGTCATGCGTCGACCTGGACGAGTACGCGGCCGTCGTCGATTCTGGACGCAAACATCGGCAGCTGTATCTCCGGCGCGGTCAGACACTCTCCTGACTGTAGAGCGAACTGAAAACCGTGATATGGACAGGTCAAGATACCGTCCGCAATCGTTCCTTCGTCGAGGGGCATCCCGAGGTGGGCACAGGCGTTTCGAAAGGCGCGGATTTCTCCCTCGACCCGGGTCACGATGACCGAAGCATGGTCGAGTTCGACCGCGAGGAGTCTCCCTTCTTCCACCTCATCCACTCCGCAGACCTCCGCCCACGGTTTTGAGAACGGACTGGCTTCGAACCCCGGCAAGTGCACGAGCTCATCACGAGGTCGACCGCTCACGACTCTGACCCGCGCATCGGGCAACACGTCCTTGATGGCGGTTTCGATTCCTTGGCGAACGGTGACGTCCGAGTGTGCGCATCCATCACAAGAGCCCTCCAGCTTGATACTCACTTCTCGTTGGACGACGGAGACGAGCTCGACGTTTCCATTGTGGCTGGCCAGCATGGGTCGAACCGAATCCAAGGCTGCTTGCACCCGTTCTTCGATGGTCGGCTCTGGCTGGCGCAGTAGGCCATTGAACTGCAGGACCCCTCGGACCCAAGGGTCTTCGACGGCCTTCTGGAGGGCTTCGAGGCCGCCTGGCTGTTCCTTCACCGTTCGAATCAGACGGCGGAACGCACCTACTTGAATCGCCTCGACGGTGTTCCGGATGGCTTGGACCGTCGCGCGTTGCTCTGCATTCCAGGGCTCGGTGACGCGCTCCAACCGCTCGAGGTCGCGAGCGAGCTGCTCGAAGTCTCGTTCGGCACTCACGCAAGGCCTCCGGCAGCGCGCAGCTCGGCTTCGAGCTCGGTCCTCAGCTCGTTCACGATCTGAGCTCGGTCGAGCACCCCGTGCTTTTCATAGCTTTGTCGCGCACGTTCCAGGAGATCCATCGCCTCCACCAGATTCTTGGGATTGCCCAATTCGGGTCGGGTCGGGTCGTCCGGGAGGTTCATCAGTGCGTTGGCTTTGTTGGCCACGGTGTTCGCGTACTCGACGGGCGTATCGTATGATGTTCGGACTTTGAGGGCCTCGTCGTACGCCTCGACCGCCCGAACCAGGTTTTCCACCGGGTGTGCGCTCCGCATGGCTTGAAGGGCGTTTCCTAGGTTGTTTTGAAGCATCGCGTACTCGGTCGGATCTTCGATGAGTGTCACGACCTTCAGCGCTTCTTGAAACGATTGCACGGCCAGCGCCTCCCTCATCACTTCTCGCTCCGGTGACAGCTTCATCGAAAGGTAAGCCGTCGCCAGGTTGTTGTGGAGGGTAGCAAACTCGCGGGGGTACTCGCTTCGGGTGAAGACGCGCAGCGCTCGATGGTATGCCTGCACGGCATGCTCGAGGGCGGCACGACCGGATCCCGCGAGTGCCTGCAGGACCAGGCCCAAACTCATTTCGACCTCGGCCGTTTCTTCGGGATCGCCGTGCTCACGAAGGACCTCCAGGGCCTTCGTGAAGGCAGAACGTGCTTCATCCAGTTCCTCGAGACCGGCGCTCGGCATCCGACGAAGAGCCCCGCCTCGTCCCGCCCATGCCCGCGCTTCGGCCAGAGGATGACCCTTCGAGAGCTCGAGCGCCTCATCGTACAGGTACAGAGCGTCGATGAGGTCCTGGCGGGATTTCGGCTTCTTCTGGAGGTCGAATGCGACCTCCACCATGGATTCGACCCGGTCGAGGACCGGCTCTGACCCCGCCTTCATCTCGGAAACCGCGTGAAGAATGTGTGGGCTGACGGTCATGTTCGCTGAGCTCCCTGTTCTTCTGGGCTCGGAATCGGAACGCAAAGCGCACCGAGTTCGGAATCCCAGCGCGCCGGGAGATGTCCGTGGGCGGCTTCGATGCGCCTCAACGCGAAGAACTCCCGAGCGTCGATCACTCGATCGCCGACGCGATTTCGTTGCTTCACAAGGACGCCACCGTCTGCCTGATCGACGGGAACGATCCACATCTCACCATCGCGCTCCATGAGAAGAGCACCCTCCCGACCATCGAAGTAGGCTTCATACACCGCGACGCTGATTCGTATCGAGCCCTGGTGTAACTCGAGGCTGACATCCTGGCCGGCGGGATGGCGTCGGACAGCGTGCTCGGCGATCAATGTGAGGGCTCGTCGGTAGACTTTCTCGAGCGCCGCTTCAACCGGCTGAGAAAGCTCGATTCCGTATTCGACCGTACTCACCTCGATCAGCCAGACCCGAACATCGTCGGGGAAGTCGTCCTTGAAGATACGGCGACCTGCACTCAGCGCATGGTCCCAGCGAAAGTCGTGGAGTGAAAACGTTGGCTGATGTTCCTGACGTAATTCGTCTCCGGGCACGTCGAAGACGGTGCCAGGAACATCACCGGTTCGCGCCGCGTCGATGATCAGCAAAGCATCACTCCCCCGAGCCTTGAACATCACGTCCACTCCGGCGGTACCGCAGTCGAACACTTGGATACCTGGGACCGGATGACGGCGCAGCCGCTCGCCCAATTTCTGGGCCAGCCGAACGCCTACGCCGTCGTCGCTTCGATTCAGGTTTCCGCAACCGATGATTGTGAGCATCTCGGGTGATTGAGGTCTGGGTGAGTCTATGCGGTACGGAACTTCGCGAGCTGCTTCCCCGTCTTCTTATCGTAAGCGTGGACGGTGCATACGAGACACGAATCGAATGAACGGGCCACATGTCCGACTTCGACGGGATCGTTCTTGTTGGCGATGGGTGTTCCCATCAACGCCTCTTCGATGGGGCCTCGCTTCTCTTGTTCATCCCTTGGACCAACGTTCCACGTGGTAGGTGCGACGATCTGATAGTTCTTGATCTTGCCGCCTTCGATCTCGATCCAGTGGGCGAGCGCGCCTCGAATGGCTTCGGTCGCACCCCAACCGCGACCGTCTCTTGGTTTGGGCTTGATGTAGAACGGGTCATCCAGCCGAAACTCCCGCAGGCACCGCTCCGCCTGTCGATAGAGCTTTATGGTCTCGTGCATGCGGGCGATCTGTCGCAGGTGAAGACTCGGTCCTCCCATTGCCTTGAACATGCTGTAGACGAAGGGGTCGTGATGCTGCCACCCATGTCCGTGTCGGCCCCCGGCCACCATCTGACGGGCGAAGGGTCCGGCTTCACAGCGACCGAGTTCTAGGTCGCTGACCGCGGTACACCAGGAGTAGTTCCCATCGAATCGGGTCTCGTTGTTGGGAATCGCTGCGGTGGTCCGATCGTACGGGTGCACCTGCCCAGGCGCCTCGTCATACCATGCGTGCTTCGTGCTCTCGCGAACCCTGGTCTGTTCCATGGTGACCCAAGAGTCGGTTCCGCCGTCGTAAATGCCGCTCTTCATGATGACCGCGTCATTTCGGCCTTCGATGGTAGGTCGCTGGTAGCGGTCTTCGTGTGGAAGATAGCCCCAAGTGATGTAGCGACCGACCCCGGCTCCATACTTGTCGAGCCCGTAGTCCAGTCCTGCCTTATAGTAGACCGCCAGGTCCGAGTTGGCGTGTTCCGGCTTCTCGTCCATCCATGCCATGAAGTCGTCGTAGCTTTGGATCTCTTCGTAGCGCTCGAGGGAGCAGCCCAACCAGCACGGCTCGAGCCAGTTACGCCGGAAATATTCGAGAATGGACCACGACCGGGTGATGTCGGTGAGGGTTGGTGAGCACATCACGCCCCCCGGGACCATGTACGACGAGTGTGGCCACTGGCCGCCCAGGAGCGCGTAGATCTCGACGGGCTTGCCCGAGATGGTCACACCCAGCTCGTATGAGGTTCCGGTGAACGGCGCGAACCGTTTGACGCACTCGGAGTAGTACGGAGAGTCCTTATACTTCTCGTTCACCATGTCGATGGCGTAAAGGCCATAGAAGTAACGTGGCTGGCTTTGAAGGCTCTCTACGATCTGGCCGAGGTTACGCGCGATGATGGCGTTCCGAGGCACCTCGGCTTCGTACGCGGTGTCCAACGCCCACGCCGCGCAGGTCAGATGCGAGGCGCCGCAGATGCCGCATGCGCGAGGCGTCACGACGAGTCCCGCTTGAGGATCCTTGCCACGGAGGATCAGCTCGAACCCGCGGAACATTTCCGCTTGGGTCCAAGCATTGACAACGGTCCCGTTGTCGATCTCGACCCGTACGTCGAGGTCACCTTCAACGCGGCCTACAGGAGAAATATCGAGTGTTTCGGTCGCCATGGTTTGTGCTCTGCTTCTGTTTTCCGGTGAATTCGTCCGTTCAAACGACGAACATGTCTTCCTTGGACCAATCGGGAGCGTTGGCCTTGCCCGCGCCGACCATCGTCAAATAGGACCGCTTGCTCATTCCGGGCGGGACCTCATTCGGCAAACCGAGAGTCGTCGGAGTTTGAAACACGGTTCCGGGCATCAGGTCGTGGTGCGGAAACTCCGGTTCCGTACACCCGATGCACGGCATGCCGGCGCGCGTTTTGGACGACTGACGGTTCCAAAGAATGCGATTGCACGGTGAGCGAGTGAAGGGTCCACGACATCCCAAATCATAGAACAGACACCCCTTCCGCTGCCCGAACTCCGTCGTCGATACCTTGTACGCAAAATGCATGTTCCGCGTGCATCCGGTTTGGGTGAAACTCGTGAAGAAGGTCTTGGGACGTTGATACTCGTCGAGACCGATTTCGCCCCCTCGTCCGGTCGCCAAAGCCACAATGATCTGGGTGATCCAGTCGGGGTGAGCTGGACAGCCCGGAACGTTGATGACGGGCAATCCGGCTTTCGAGCGGAACTCTGCGCCGAGATAGCCGCCGGCCGCCTTCTTGTGGAACTGCATTCCGGTGGAGTCCGAGGGATTTGGCGGAAGAGCAGGAATACCTCCGTACGTTGCACAGTCACCGATGGCGACAACATAGCCTGCGGCGTTGGACAGGTCTCGAACCCACTCCATCATCGGACGGCTCGCGAATCGATTCCAATGGCCGGTGCCATTCGGTGCCTGGATCACGGTTCCTTCAAAGACGAACACGTCGAGGTTGATCTTCCCAGAAACGCAGTCTTCGAGGATGGTTTGAACGTTTGGGCCCAGTTCCATTCCGAGCGATGGATGCCACAAGAGGTTCATTCCGAAGTCCGTCACGAGGTCTACCGCGCTGGGCTCTTCCGCATTCAAGAAGGACATCGTGTTTCCAGAGCAGGCGCCGCCTTGCAGCCACAGTACGTTGGTCATGTATCTCTCTTTTCTCCCGCTGGTCCGTGGTTGAGGCGCACGAACGACGCACGAAGGCTTACGCAATTGCGGCGGGCTTGGATACCCCCCTCTTCTCAATGACTTATTGCATCAACGACGATTTCGCCCGTGCTCGGATTTCGAACCGCCCATACGGTTCGAAAAGGGTTCTAAAAGGTTCGGTTCAACCAGCTACGGGTTCGAATGACGAAAAAGAGGTTCGAACGCGCGCACTTTGACTCCCCCGTTGCGTGCCGCCACCTTCCGAACATGCCGAACGACGATCTGTCCCGGCTGCTGCGGGGCGACCACCGGCGGCCCGGCGAAGGGTACAAAGACTTGGGAGTGTCGAAGCTGGCCCGAGCCCTGAGCGTGAGGCCACAGCTCTACGGGAAATGGTGTGTGCCATGCGGAGGGATTTGGTTCGGCTTGGCGGGCGAAGCGCAGTGTCCGTCGTGCGGCGGACGCGCCAGCGGTCGAGGGGCGATCCAGAAGGTTCCGGAGCCGTGAGCCTGCTCTCGAACGAGAGCTAGGAGAGCGGTGGAATTCGAAGAACTTGACCCGGATAGATGAGGTCTGGGTCCTTCAACATGGGCTTGTTGGCCTCGAAGATGACGGGGTACTTCATCGCATCTCCGTAGACCTCCTTGGCAATCTTGGAGAGCGTGTCGCCCTTGACCACGGTGTGAAAGTGAGCCTGCGGTTCGGGGTGCGCCACCGAAAGCTGGTCGTCGACCTGTGCGATGCCCTCGGTATTGCCGACCACCAGGACGATCTTTTCTCGATCTGCTTGCGTCTCGACCGAACCGCGAAGCGTAGCTCGACCCGCCGCCGCGTCGAAAGCCACGTCGAGCTGCTCGGTCGAAAAGCCGTGTGAAGCCACAACGGCCTTCAGCTTCTCCGAGGTTTCTCGGTTGTATTGCTCGATCTGAGCGCGGTACTGCGCCTTTGCTTCTTCGGCGGCTGCTGCTTCTGCCGCCGCAGCTTCCTCTGCTTTTTTGGCGCCGTCCCCGAAGACCGACGCGCCCGCCTCTTTCACAAAATCGAAGATTCCCACGGGCCGAGCCCTAGCACACCGCCGAGAGCATGCCACGTGGCCGACACTAGGATTGTGCGCGGCGACGATCCGGTGCCACCAACCCGATACACCGGTTCAGGGCTTCGAACAGGACCTCGACGGACTCGAATCGATGCTCGGGTCGGCGCTGCATGCAGGTCCGAACCAGATCCCTGATCTCCTTTCGAAGGTCCAATTCCGGGGGAAGTTCAGGGGGCGGCTTGTTCACGCGACGAATGAGTGCGTCCAAGGTGCCGCCGTAGGGTGCTTGCCCCGCCAACATTTCGTAGAGCATTGCGCCGAGCGAGAAGATGTCCGCTCGCGTGTCCGCGTCTTTGCCGCGGGCCTGCTCCGGCGCCATGTACTTCATGGTTCCGACCATCATTCCGGCTTGGCTGTCGTCACTGACGAGACGCGCAACTCCAAAATCCGTCAGCCGGACCTGGGCGCTCTTATCCACCATGACATTCGTGGGTTTGACGTCCCGGTGGACGATTCCGGCTTCGTGGACCGCTCCGAGTGCGGCAGCGACGTCGCGGGCGATCCGGAGCGCGAGGTACGTACCGAGAGGGCCCTTCTTGACCAGTTCCCGCAACGTTCGCCCCTTGAAGTACTCCATGGCGATGAAGGTGAGACCGGCTTCGTGACCGAAGTCGTAGATGGCGAGGCAGTTCGCATGCCGTACGCGTGCCGCGAGACGAGCCTCCCGCAGAAACCGAGCGAGGGCTGTATCGTCGGGCTCGAGTCCATCGGACAGGACCTTGATGGCGACCTCTCGATCCAATACCTGGTCCCGTGACAGATAGACTTGAGCCTGCGCCCCGCGACCGATCCTTCGTTCCAAGCGAAAGCGGTCTCTCAGCACCGTCCCCAATAACTCGTCCGGGCTCGATGACCGGCGGTGAAGGTTGGTTCGAGGCGGGACAGGATTCGTCGCATCCGACAGGACCAAATCCGAGACCGCCACCGGCGGAAGCGTGGTCGACTGAAAGCCGGGAATCGAAAGGTCTTGCGTGATCTCGCTGAACGACACCGCTCCACCCGCGAAGACCATCGGGCCGGCGTAGGGGGTCGGCGTGTGCCGATCCCGGGGAGAAAACGGGGATCGGTCGCTTTCCCGAAGCCTTTCCAGTCGGAGAGCGACGTCTCGATGCTCGGGCTCGAACGCTGAGACGGTCCGGTACGCGTTGCGCGCTCCCGCAAGATAGCCTTCCCGCTCCAGCAGCCGTCCATATTGATACATGGCTGGGACGTGGGCTGGCGTGGGTGCGACGCCGACGAACAAGTCTTGGAGTACCGCGATGGCGCGCTTGGTCTCCCCGCGTTCGGCCAACACTTCGCCGAGCATGGTTCGCGCCGCCAGGTGATCGGAGGAATCCGGCGTAACCTGCTCCAGGTAGCGAATCGCCTCTTCGTAGCGGGCGTTGTCGCCGGCTCGAGCCCGCGCAAGCACCCCGACCGCGGCTTCGAGATATCGGGCGGCCCTGGCCCGCTCCGCGATCTGCGGCTCCTTCGCTTGAACGCGGGTACGAAGCATTTGGGCCTCCTCGGCGCGTCCGGCGCGCTCCAGGCACCCGACGGCGGCGTCGAAGTCACCGAGGCGCTCGTAGAGTCGCGCCGCCGTGTCCCAGAGCTCGCCTCGTGAGGCGGCTACGGCCGCGCGCTTCGTATCACCGCCCAACTCGAAGAGGCGGACCGCTTCGAAAGGAACCTGCGCTTCCATGTAATGCTCTGCAGCATCCAGCAGGCGGCCTTCCCGCTCGGCGTGGCGCGCCAGCAGTTCATGATGTCCTCGCTGGTCGCCGGCCCGTCGAGCCACGTCGGCAGCCGAGAGGAGATCGCCGAGCTCGAGAAACATCCGGCGCGCTTCGTCATGGCGCCCGTTCTGAGCCAGCATCCCGGCTGCATGGGCAAGGTCGCCGCCCCAACGCAGCACCTGGACCGCTCGGTCCAGCTTTCCGATGTGGGCGTAGAGGTCGGCTGCGCGTCGACAGGCCTGGGCCGCCGAGGCGCGGTCGAGTCGGGTGCGGGCTTGCCCGGCCAGGGCTGCGACCCACAGGTCCGCCGCGCGCTCCGGGTCGCCGGCCTGCTCGCAATACTCGGCCGCGCGGTGGATGTCGCCCGAACCCTCCGCGACCCGCGCCGCCAGGTCGGGTCGTCCGTACCGGTCGGCCAAGGCATAGGCCTCTTGGAACCGTTCGGCCTCCACCAGCCGCTTCACCACCTCGACCAGGCGCGCATCATCGGGACCCGCGCCGGAGGCGGAGAGATCCCGCAACGCAGCTTCGATCTCCAGATCGGATGGCGGCCCGTCGGCGTTCACGGAGATTGCAGCTAAACCATAGGCTGCCGGGATGGCGCCAGATACCGACCGCTAACTTCCCGAGCCGCGGCTCTTTCCAGGTGAGCCAGTGTGGGACAAGCCGGCCGCGAGAGGCGGGCGCCTACCGCGACGCTCGGCCGTGCCCGCGGGCCGTACTTGCGCTCGTCGTCGCGCCTTCTATGGTCGCCGACGTGAACATTCATCTGGTGGGGGTCTGCGGGACCGGCATGGGAAGCTTCGCCGGCCTGCTTCAGCGCGTCGGCCACGTGGTTCGGGGGAGCGATGCCGCAGCCTTCCCCCCGATGTCGATCAAGTTGGCCGCATGGGGCATCGAAGTCCGGTCTCCTTACCGGGCAGAAAACCTGGACCCTGTCCCCGAACTCGTGGTCATCGGCAACGCGATCCGGCGCACCAACCCGGAGGCTCAGGCCGTGGTCCAGAGGGGCCTGCGCCATACGTCATTCCCGGCGGCCCTCAGCGATATGTTTCTGCGCCAACGCCATCCGGTGGTGGTTGCCGGGACCCATGGCAAGACCACGACGACCTCGATGATCGCGCACCTCTTGGTCGAAGCGGGGCTCGACCCTTCGTTCTTGGTGGGCGGGATTCCGACAAACTTTGGCGAAGGTTTTCGCCTGGGCGGAGGACCCCACTTCGTGGTGGAGGGAGACGAGTACGACAGTGCTTTCTTCGACAAGCGTCCGAAGTTCCTCCACTATCGTCCGCAAACGCTGATCTTGACGTCGCTCGAGTACGACCACGCGGACATCTACCCCGACCTCTCCTCCATCGTGGCCCAATTCCGAAACCTGATCGCTCTGGTTCCACCCGACGGTTTGATTTTGGCCGCGGCCGATTCGACCAACCTCCCGTTGGAGGCGGCTCGGGCGCCGGTCGTCTTCTACGGTCGTTCTCACGCCCGGCACGCGTCGCTGGGCCAGGCGTGCGCGATGGCCACCGAGGTGACCCATGAGTCGATTCATACCCGATTCACCTTGGATGGACAGCGCTTCGAAATGCGGTTGGCTGGAGGGTTCAACGTGGACAACGCGGTTGCCGCCATTCACGTGGCGCGCAGTCTCGGCGTACCCCTTTCGACCTCCGCGCGGAGTCTCGCCTCCTTCGAAGGGGTGCTGAGGCGACAGACGATCCGAGCGGAGGTGCGCGGGATTCGGCTCATCGACGACTTCGCTCATCATCCGACCGCGGTCCGGGCCACGCTCGAAGGGCTTCGTCCACAGGTTCGAGGACGTCTCCTCGCGGTCTTCGAACCCCGCACCGCCACCAGCGCCCGTCGGATTTTTCAAGAGGCCTTCGCGGGCGCGTTCGACGGAGCCGATGAAGTGATCATTGCTCCGGTCGGACGGCCGGAACTCGCAGACCACGAACGACTGGATGTCCAGCGCCTTGCCCAGGACATCCGGGCTCGCGGAACGCCCGCCCATGCGCTCTCCAGCGTGCACGAAATCGTGACCCATCTTGCCGCCGAGGCTCGGTCCGGAGACGCCCTCGTGTTCATGAGCAACGGAGACTTCGGTGGAATTCATGACCTGATGGAGGCGGCCCTTCGATGACCGCCCGGTTGGCCGAAGGGTCGGTACGTCAACATCTCTTGCGTCTCTCTGTGCCGATGACGGTCGGGCTTCTGTCGATGATGACGAAGAACCTGGTCGACACCTACTTCGTCGGTCAGCTCGGGACGAACGAACTGTCTGCCATCGGGTTCACGTTCCCGGTGATCTTGCTCATGATGAGCGTGACCATCGGTTTGGGAGCCGGAGCGGCATCGGTCGTCTCTCGTGTGGCCGGCGCCGGAGACGTTCGAATGCTCAAGCGCCGGAGCACGGATGCCCTCGTGCTCGCGTTCGTCGTGGTCAGCTTCGCGTCAGGATTGGGCGTCGCGACCTGTCGCCCTCTGTTTCAGCTCCTGGGCGCCGAGGGAATCATTCTCACCCGCGTGCTTCAGTACATGCTGCCTTGGTACCTCGGCCTTTTGGTCTTGGTGCTGCCGATGGTGGGCAACAGCCTGCTTCGAGCGGGGGGCGAGGGCGTGCTTCCCGGGTTGATCATGGTGTTCTCCGCTGCACTCAACGCCGTGTTCGACCCCATCTTCATTTTCGGCTGGTGGGGGGTGCCCGCCATGGGGATCGCGGGCGCGTCGGTCGCGACGGTCATCAGCAACTTCTTCGCGAGTCTCGCGTCCCTGTGGATGATCGTTCGTCGAGACATGTTGTCGGTTTCGGTCCCGCGGCTATCGGAGGTATGGATGTCGTGGAAGCAGCTCCTCGTCATCGGTGTGCCCGCGGCCCTTACCAACATGATCAATCCCGCCGGGCTCTTGGTCGTGACCGCGCTGCTCGCTTCCGTGAGCGCCGAGGCGGTCGCAGCGTTCGGCGTTGCGAGTCGCCTGGAGAGCCTGTCGGCCATCCTGCTGTTGTCGCTGTCTGCTGCCATCGGGCCGATGGTGGGCCAAAACTACGGCGCCCGCCGCTTAGACCGAGTGGAGCGCAGTCTCCATGTCGCGTTTCAGCTCTGCCTGGCGTCGGGTCTCGCGGCGGCCCTGGTACTGGCGATGGCGGGGCCCTACGTCACACCGCTGTTCGACGATTCGGCCGAAGTTCAACGCATCGCGAACACTTATCTTTTCATCGTCCCTGTGACGCTCGCCGGTTACGGGATCAATATCGTAGTCGCCGCTGCCTTCAATGCGCTCGGGCGCCCTCTCACCGCCTCCTCCATGACCATCGGTCGGATGTTCGGTGTGTACGTACCTTTGGCTTTCATGCTGGTCCAATGGACGGACCTGGGGGCGACGGCGGTCTTCGTCGGCGGGGCCGCCGCCAACATCGCCGGGGGGGTGCTCGGGGGCCTCGCCACCCAGGGACTTCGGCGGCGCCTCGGCAGCCGGTTCGAGGCCGCCGCGACCGCTTGAAGCGACGAACGCCGTCGCGTCGTTTTTGGTGCTGCAGGAGAGACGTGTGCCGAGGCTGATCGGGTCAGAGCGCAGCGCCCGATGGTTCAAAGGCCTCGTGCACGTACGGTTCGGTCACGTAATCCGGCAACATGCGAGTGGGGTCGAGAAAGTCGTCATCTTGCGTGTAACGAGAGGTGAAAGAGACGTGGAGATCTGCCCGGGTTCCGACGAGAAGAAAGTAGTACGGAAGGGTCAGCTCCCACGGATGACACGAAATCACGCTCGGGAATCCGGCCAAGGATATCTTCTCTCGACCGACCGGCAGGCTGCTCACCAGAACATCCACTTGTTTCCGGTAGTGAGAAACCAGCCGCGCGAAGGCTTGGTCGGGCATGCGACCCAGAGCGTATGACTGCGCGGAAGACGTGCCCCAATTCAGCATCGGATTCTTGGTTTGTTTCTTCAGCTGTTGAACGATGCTCTTGAGGTCCCCGCGCTTCACCTTGCACAAGAACACCCCGTACTTGTTTCGTCCCTGCAGGAACGGATAGTACGCCGTCATCCCCACGTTCAGCCGGTCTCGCTCTGGGTGTCGCGCGAACACCTCTCCGATGACCATGCCGCAGGTCACGAGGTTGAAGGGCTCCCGGATCCGGTTCTTCACTACGCGGAGCGGTCGGGCGTCCCACAGCGCCAGGCCCCGGGTCAGGGCGCCCTCGGGCGCGTTCTTTCGAAGCCGACCCCTCCAGACCAAGCGCCGAGCGGTCCGAGGCAGCGCCATCAGCTCCGGAACAAACGGCGGCGGCGGTGGCACTTGACGGTACGGGACGAGGGGCGGATTCGGGTCGAACAGATGCCTCAGGGCATTCCACATCCCGACGCCGTCGGTTTGCATGTGGTTCCACACGACCCGGATTTTCCCTTCGATCGCCATGTCGAAGTACACCCCGTGACGAGGCTGCAAGAGCGTTTCGGCCGAGATCCGCGGATGCTCCCTGAAGTCTAATTTCCTTCGCCCCAGATCCGCTTCCTCCCGCAGCAGTTTGGTGCTGTCGGGGTGGCGTTCGAGCGTATCCGCCAGGCGCGAGGTGAACGCTTCCTTGAAAGACCCGTCGATGGCCTTCGAAAAATGGACCGTGAGGTCCATGTTGGACGCCTCCCACTCCTCGCGGCCGTACATGGCCATGTAGCGGTCCTCCGAGTTTCGAAGGCGATGCTTCAGGTAGTCAGCGGCGGCGATGAGACCTCCTCCGGTCAGCATCGCGATGGATGGCACGATCAGGGGATCAGTCATGTGGAGAGTGCTCCCCGCAGCTTATACGTCATCCCCACCTTCGACGCGAACGAACCCGGTACCTGACCGCGCGCGCTACGCGCAAACCCTATTCCGTCTCCGGTGGGCCGAGACTCCGTGGACCCTCGACATTCATGTACCAGGACACCGTCTTCTCGATCCCCTCGGAAAACGAAACCCGGGGTCGATACCCGATGGTGGCCTCGGCCTGGGCGATGTCGGCCTGGGAGTGCTTCACGTCCCCCGCTCTCTCCGGCCCGTAGACCGGGTGCTGGCCTCGGCCGACCGCTGCCCGAACGCGGAGGGCTAGATCGGTCAGTGTCACCCGGCCCCCACAAGCGATGTTGAGCACACGGCCCGCGCACGCGTTCTCGGTGGAGCAGGCCAGCAGGTTCGCTTCCACGACATTTTCGACGAACGTGAAATCGCGGCTGGTGGTCCCGTCGCCAAAGATGGTCGGTGCCTCGTTCCTCAGGCACGCCGCCACGAACTTGGGGATGACGGCGGAATACGGGCTCGAAGGATCCTGCCGAGGCCCAAAGATGTTGAAGTAGCGGAGCGCCACGGTGTCCAGGCCGTAGTGGGCCGAGAAGGTCTGACAATAGAGTTCGCCGGTGTATTTCTGGATCGCGTAGGGGCTCTTGGGCTGGGCCGGCATCGATTCCACCTTGGGAAGCGTGGGGGTGTCGCCGTATGCGCTGGACGAAGCGGCATACACGACGCGACGGACTCCGGCGTCCCGGGCGCCGATCAGCACGTGAAGGGTTCCGGTCACGTTGGCCTGATGGGTTTCCGCGGGGAGCTGGAGAGACTTGGGCACCGAAGGCATGGCGGCCTGGTGGAGCACGTAGTCGACGTCCCGGCATGCCGCTCTGCACGTGGCCAGGTCGACCAAGCTTCCTTCGATGAGCTCGATGTCGGAAAGAAACGGGGCCAGGTTCTCTCGTCGCCCCGAGCTGAAGTCGTCCAGGACTCGGACGGTCATGCCCCGGGTGAGAAGGGCTTCGACCAGATGGGAGCCGATGAAACCGGCCCCGCCGGTGACCAGATATCGCGTCATGGGGTTGTGCTATGCGAGAACGGGAGGAATCGACAGTCGATGAGGGACGGCCCTTGCGCCGCCGCGCTCCGACACGTGAGAAGGCCCGGCGATGCCGGACATTATTCGTCGACGGGCAGGATGGTGGCAGCGCACCGGGTCCGTCTTGGCGTCGGATGGCGTACCGGTGGCGTACGCGCTGGGTGGGCCCCCTGAACAGCTCAGCCTGGTGTGCTGTAACGGCCTGGGGGTGTCGACATTCTTTTGGAATTACCTCGGCGAGTACTTCACGCACCGGTTTCAGGTCGTGGTCTGGGACTATCGCGGTCACGGAAGCTCGGGTCGGCCGCGGAACCCGCAGAATCTGACCATCGCAGCCCTGGTCGACGACCTGATCCGAGTGATGGACTCGTGCGGGGTCCAGCAAGCGGTCCTGCTCGGCCATTCGCTCGGGACCCAGGTGATTCTGGAGGCTTGGCACCGGCATCCCGACCGGGTGAAGGCCTTGGTTCCCATACTCGGCGCGCCGGGCCGCCCGGCGGATACGTTGTTGGACCCGCGGGTTGGGCAGGCGCTGTTTCGCCTGGTTTACCTCCTGGGCACGCAGGCGCCTGAAGCAGTTCAGCTCACGCTTCGCGCCACGCTGCACCGGAATCTGACCTGGCACCTGATCCGCAGAAGCGGTTTGGTCCATCCGGACCTGTGCCGGCCTGAGGACATCGAACCCTATCTCGAGCATCTGAGTCGTCAGGACATCGAGGTTTTCGCAGAAATGCTTCGGGCCGCGCAGGAGCACGATGCCACGCCCTTTCTTTCGCAGATCGCGGTGCCGACCCTGGTGGTAGCGGGCGAACGGGACCTTTTCACGCCGCGGCATCTGTCCATCGAGATGGCGACTCGGATTCAGGGAGCGGAACTCCTCGAGATTCCGCGAGGCTCCCATGCCGCCTTGGTCGAGCAACCGGAGCTCATCAACCTTCGACTCGAGAAGTTTCTGACGGAGCGAGTGCTCCCAAACCAGGCGAGCGCGCCATCCTTGGGTTCTGAGGACTTGACGAACGAAAGTTGATGACTACACTCCGTGCTCCTTTGCGCTTCGGGGTGAAGGAGCGACCCCGGTAACGGGATACGAGGAGGTGAGTTCATGCCAGGCGTAAGAGTGAAGGAAGGAGAATCCTTCGAGCGCGCCATGCGCCGCTTCAAGAAGCAGTGCGAGCGAGCTGGCATCCTCGGCGAAATCCGCAAACGGGAGTATTATGAAAAGCCGTCCGTCAAGAAGAAGAAGAAGGCCGCGGCGGCCCGGAAGCGGTTGATCAAGCGTATGCGCAAGGAGGGGCAGGCCTGACGGCCCGCATCTCGGAAACGGCCCACCCATCGGCTCATGTCGGCGTCGATTCCCCCGAATGTCATTCAAGAGGTCCGGGAACGCGCCAACCTGCTTGATATCGTTCAAAAATACGTGCGCCTCGAACGCCGAGGGCGCCGTTGGGTAGGGCTGTGTCCGTTTCACTCGGAAAAGACGCCCTCGTTCGGGGTGAGCCCTCAGAAGCAGCTCTTTCACTGCTTCGGCTGCCAGGTCGGAGGCGACCTGTTCGCGTTCGTCATGCGCATGGAGGCCCTCTCCTTTCCTGAAGCGGTGCGAAAGCTGGCCGCCGAGTGCGGCGTGGACGTCCCGAAACCCAAGGTGAGCGCTCGGGAGGCCAAGGACCGGGCCGAGCGAGAGGCGCAATGGGCGGCCAATCGCTCAGCCGAAGCCTGGTTTTGTAGGCACTTGAGTCCCGAGACGGTCGCTTGGTCGTACCTGACTCTGGACCGAGGCCTGAACCCCGAAACCATCGAGCGATTCGCCATCGGTTTTTCGCCGGATGACTGGGATGCACTCCCGCGCTGCCTGCTCGCTGAAGGACTCGTCGAAGCGGCCATCTCGGTTGGATTGCTCAGCCGGAGGCAGCGAGACGGAGGCACGTACAGCCGGTTTCGCAAGAAGGTCATGTTCCCGATCAGAGCGCCGGACGGGAAGGTTGTGGCCTTCGGCGCGCGACGCGCCGATTGGCTCGATGCCGACGGTCCGAAGTATCTCAACTCGCCGGAGAGCGGGATCTACGACAAGTCTTCGGTTCTCTATGGGCTCTACGAGGGCCAAAAATCGATTCGTCAGCTTCATCGGGCCATCCTGGTGGAGGGCTATTTCGATGTGATCGCCCTGCACCAAGCCGGCCTCGAGGAAGCGGTAGCCGCCTGCGGCACCGCGTTGACCGCGCGGCATGCAGGACTCCTGCGGAAATGGGTGAACGAGGTGATCCTTGCGTACGACGCGGATGCGGCGGGACACGAGGCCATCCTCAAGTCTGCGCTGCCCCTCCTCTCCAGCGGACTCGACGTGCGGGTGATCGAACTGCCGGCTGGGGAGGATCCGGATAGTTACGTGAGAAGGAACGGTGGATCGGCGTTTCAGGCGTTGGTGGATACCGCGCCCTCCGTCTTCGACGACGTGGTCCGAAGGGTTCGGGCTCGGAGCGCGGGAGGCGGGATCGCGGGGGCGACGCAGGCGGTGGAGCAATTGGTCCCCTTGCTTCGGAGCATCTCTGAGCCCCTGAAACGTGAGGTGGCGACGGAGACCGCGGCGTCGGCACTAGGGGTCCCAACGCGGGTGCTGACGCGCCACCTCCATTCGCCGATCCCGGGCGGCTCTGGAGACGGTCGCATCCATCGGGCCGATGCAGGGTCGCCGTCCGCCTCGTCGATACCGAGGCGAAGGGTCGCGCCCGAAACGCCCGTTCGGCATCGTGCTCAGGGTCCGGGTGCGCCGCCGAAGACCGCGCATGAAGCGGGCTTTGGGGTTTCTCCTGTAGAGGCCGCGATCCTGAGGACATTATTGGATCGCCCCGACGAAATGATTCATGCCCTCGAAAGAAGAAAGGCACTTGACGCGTTGTCATCGACAGCCTTTGAAGCGGCGGTTGGGGACCTGGTGGAGGTCCACCGTTCCGGCAACCGTTTGACCGGTCCGTCGATCTTGGAACGTGTCTTCGCGGGGGACACGCTGAGCGCGTCAGACCAAGCCTCGCTCAGAGGCAAGCTCATGGAGGATCTTCCAAATCCGGACGACCCGGATGAGTTGACGAAACGGTGGGTAAAGCAACGCCGTGAGGCACAGCTGAAAGCCCTAAGATTGCGCATCGAACGCGCGCATTCGCCGGATGAGCGGCGCGCGCTCGAAGCAGAGCTTTTGGAGCAGGCGAGCCAAATTCTGGCTTCGTAGAGAGAAGACGAATGGCAACGAAGGCCAACACCAAGAAGAAGACCTCCAGCCGGAAGGCGTCCACGAAGAAGGCGCCAACCAAGAAGGCGTCGGCCAAGAAATCCGGGTCGAACAGCGCGCGGGCGAAATCACGCTCGACGACCACACGGGCATCCAAATCACCGAGCCGAAGGTCTGCAAAGGTCGCCACGAAGGCTTCGGCCCCGAAGAAGGCGCCGACGAAGGCTTCGAAGAAGGTCGCACCCAAAAAGACCGTCCCGCGAAAGGCGGAAGGCGCGAAGGCGACGGCCCGGAAGAAAACGGCGACCAATAAGGCGGCGGAAAAGAAAGCGGCGGCTGCCGCGACCCGGGCGAAGGCTGCTGCGGCCAAGAAGAAGGCTCTGGAGAAGAAAAAGGCGTTGGCGCTGAAGGCAGCCGAAGCCAAGAAGCGCGCGGCGGAACGGCGTCGAGAAGCCGAAGCCAAGAAGCGGGAGGCGGCGCGCCGGAAGAAGGAGCAGGACAAGCTCCGGGCACAGAAGGCGCGGGAGCAGGAAAAGCTTCGCCTGCAGCGGGAAAAGGAAAAAGCGAAAAAGGCAGCGGCTCGAGAGGCAGAGCGTCTTCGAAGAGCGAAAGAGCGCGAACAGGACCAGCTTCGAAAGCAGCAAGAACGTGAGGCCGCTCGCCTCGCCAAACAACAGGAACGCGAGGCCGAAAAAGCGCGGAAGCAAGCGGAGCGCGAAGCAGAAAAGGCCCGCAGGGCGGCCGAACGTGCGGCTGAGAAGGCCCGCAAACAAGCGGAGCGAGAGGCAGCGAAACTGGCGCGGCAGGCCGAAAAAGAAGCGGCGAAGGAACAGGCTCAGTCCGGCAATCGTTCCAAGGCTCGCATGGCGCTCTTGGCTGAAAAGGCATCCGAACACAATCTCCTCGTTCCCGAGAAGTCGAAGGCGCGGTCCGCGATGTCGGAGAAAGCGGCTCGAGCGGCTCGACTGGCTAAGGTCAAAAAGGCCGAGAGCCGCGAACAGCCCACTGCCGATGCGGTTCAATCACTGCTCGAGCGTGGCGGTGACCAAGGTTTCATCACGTTGGACGATCTCAACCGGTCCCTTCCGACCGATATGGTCTCGGCCGAACAGCTCGATGACGTGATGGATCTCTTTCACAAGTCCGATATCGAGATCGTCGACAACGCAGAGTCGCTTTCCACCGTGCGCGAGAACATCAGTGATGGCCACGGAGACGACAGCGAGACGTCCGACACGCCGACTCCCCCCGGTGCGACCGCAGATGGAAAGTCGGAGTCGCGCGAGGACTTGGATGCCGCGTACAAAACGAACGATCCGGTCCGTATGTATCTGCGGAAGATGGGCTCGGTGGCGCTCCTCTCCCGGGAGGACGAAGTCAACATCGCCAAGCGCATCGAGGCAGGCGAAAAGGAAGTTCTCGACGTCGTCTTGAAATCCGCGCTGGCGGTGAAGGAGATCC
Source organism: Myxococcota bacterium (assembly GCA_050331295.1). Classification (GTDB taxonomy): domain Bacteria; phylum Myxococcota; class Kuafuiibacteriia; order Kuafuiibacteriales; family Kuafuiibacteriaceae; genus Kuafuiihalomonas. The sequence goes on from JBHJGZ010000008.1 coordinate 50,512, forward strand.
TGGCACTGGGTCAACGACTGAACCAGGGAAAGATTCGGATCCGGGACGTGGTCAAGGAAGTCGACGAAGAGCAGGAGCCCTTCGACGAAGTGGCCGTGACCGAGAAGGTCAACCGGATCATGGCGGAGATTGGGGTGCTCGATGGTCAGAACGATGAGCTTCGGGAGGAACTGCTCCAACGAAGAAAGCTGACCAAGGAGCGCCGCGAGCAGGTGAACAAAGTGCTCGAGCAAAACCGCGAGAAGATGGCGGAACTGCTCGAGGACATGCAGCCCAACAAGCGGCAGGTCCAGAAGATCGTCACCAAGCTCAAGAACCTGATCAAGAAAGTGGAGCAGACGGAGCGTGAGGCGAGGGCCTGGGAGCGCCGACTGCGTTTGCCGCTCGGAGAGATCCGTCGAGTCCTTCGGGAGGCCCGCGACAACCCATCCAAAGAGCGCGAGGCCCAACGCAAGCTCGGCCTCACCGCCGAAGAGTTCCACGAGATGGAACGGACGGTTCGTGGGGCCATTCGCAAGATCAAGCGGATCGAGCAAGAGGCCGGCCTTCCGCTCGAAGAACTGAAGGTGACCTACAAACAGATTCAGGTCGGTGAGCGAAAGGCAAAGCGGGCCAAAGCCGAAATGGTGGAGGCCAACCTTCGGCTGGTGGTCTCCATCGCCAAAAAGTACACCAACCGGGGCCTCCAGTTCCTGGACCTGATCCAAGAGGGAAACATCGGTTTGATGAAGGCGGTGGATAAGTTCGAGTGGCGCCGAGGCTACAAGTTTTCGACCTACGCCACGTGGTGGATTCGGCAGGCCATCACTCGAGCCATCGCGGACCAGGCTCGCACCATCCGGATCCCGGTCCACATGATCGAGACCATCAACAAGCTGATCCGCACGTCGCGCTACCTGGTGCAGGAGCTCGGTCGAGAGCCCACTCCCGAAGAGATCGCGGAAAAGATGGAGCTTCCGTTGGACAAGGTTCGAAAGGTTCTTCGGATCGCGAAGGAGCCCATTTCTTTGGAGACGCCGATCGGCGAGGAAGAGGACTCGCACCTAGGCGACTTCATCGAGGACAAGAACGCGGTCTCGCCCGGAGAAGCGGTGATCAGCATGAATCTCGCCGAGCAGACGCGCCGGGTGCTCGCGACCCTGACGCCCCGGGAAGAGAAAGTGCTTCGGATGCGGTTCGGCATCGGAGAAAAGTCCGACCATACCTTGGAAGAGGTAGGCCAGGACTTCGAAGTGACTCGAGAGCGTATTCGACAGATCGAGGCGAAGGCTCTTCGGAAGCTTCGACATCCTTCGAGGGCCAAGCGTCTGAAGGCGTTCGTCGAAGGCTGAGTCGGGTCCCGTCAGGTCTCGGACGGATTCTCTTGCGCTTGCGCTTCGATTCGCTTTTGGACCGCGAGCTTGCGCTCCAGCTGCTTCATCATGCTTTCGAAGTCCCCGTTGACGAGAAGTCGATTGAAGGAGCCGCGGAAGTGGTTGGTGAGGCTCACCCCTTCGATGGCGACGTCATAGACCTTCAGATCCGGATTCACGAAGAAGTTCAGCGGTACCGTCGATCGACTTGCGGTGATGAGGGTCATCTTCACCTGGTATCCGTCTCCGGCCGGCTCGGTTCCTTCGTGGACGACCCTCTCTTCGCCTTGGAAGCTGTCGAGCTGGGTCAGGTAGTGTGCGGCGAGGATCTCCTTGAAGACGGTCTTGAAGCGCTCGCGTTGATCCTGGTTGAGGCCTCGCCAGTGAGGACCGAGGGATCGCTGAGCCATGGCACCCCAGTTGAAAATCTTGTTACTCAGCCCGCGCAGCTTGAGGTGGCGGTCGACCCGGTGCTCCTTGCCCTGGAGCTCGGGGTCCGAAAGCACCTCCACCGCTTCGGCGATACTTTCCTTGATGAGTTGCGTTGCGTCTTCCGAGGTCATGGCCGCCTGGGTCGAGGCCGCGGCAGCGGCGTTCAGTGTGGCGGCGGTCAATAGTATGGTCGTAAAAGATTTCATTCGCGCTCTCCTGGATAGAGGAACAGTGGACCCTCGTCGGTCAATGTCCCGGTAGCCTTGGCCAGCTGGGCCAGATTCGTGTTCAGCCGAAAGACGGCGTCGAGCTGGTTATTCTTCATCAAAACGAACGCCCGAATCGCGTCGATGACCCCGCGGGAGTCGCCGAATCCGGCCCCGTAGTCCGCGGTTGCCCTCACGACCCATTCCTTGGTGATGGGAAGTGTAACCTTCAGCTGGTCGATGTCCTTCCGTGCCCGTCGAACCTCCTGGAAGTAGCGATTGATTTCGGCCGGGAGTCCCACCTTCGCCCACTCCAACAAATTGGTGAGTCGAAACGATTCGGCGCGGACCTCGTCCGCGCGATGTTTCGGAGTGTCCCATTGGAGTTTCCACTGAGCGCCCACCAAAACGCCGGTGAAGAAGTGTCCGAACGGGTCCACTACGTAGCGACTGGTGATGAAGTCGCGGTCGGGCGTATAGGCCCCACTCACCAGACCCAGGGCGAAGATGTTGGGATAAAACTCGGCGTACTCTGCTCGGGCGAGGTGGTCGAAGGCCTCGATCCCCTTGGTCAACGCCACAATCTCCGGACGTTTCTCCTCGGCGACGCGTATCAGCGTCTCCATCGTGGAGGGACTCTCGGAAACCGGGTCGAGGTACTGCTCCTCGGTCTGCACCATGGTGCCCGGTGGATAGTTGAGAAAAGCGCGCAATCCTTCAGCGGTCTGGGAAATTGCCGCGTCGGTCTGGTTGATGAGAAGCTCCGTGGCCCCCAGCCCGGTTTCGAGTCGCAGCCGGTCCTGCTCGGTCACGTCAAAAGCACCGGCCTCCAGTCGCACCTTTGTATCTTCGATGGCACGGACCGCTACACCCTTGATGTCCTGAGCAAAAAGTCGGAGTTCCTTCGCGTAGAGGTGGCCTTCATAGATCTCGGCCACCTCTATCGCGATATCGGCGGCGGTGATGTTCTTCTGCGCTTCAGCGGCGCCCAGGCCAGCCTTCGCCGCCTTGCCACGAAGCCCGATCTTCCCAAAGGTGTAAATCGGTTGGGTCGCCGTCAACCGACCAATGAATGCAGGTCGCAGCTGATTGAAGTTGAAGTCGTCGTAGGCGCTCTCTTCCGATCGGACTCCGTTCTCTTCGCCATCCGCGTTCGTTGCAGCAATGGAGGAGGCGACACCGATGGTGAAGTCGATGGTCGGAAATCGTGCGGCGTTGACTTGGCCGATCTGCGCTTCGGCAATGAGGATCTCGGCACTCTTGGCCGTGACCTGTGGGTTTTGTTGCGCGGACCGGCGGATCGCGTCGTTCCGGTCGATCACCACGACGTTTGTCTGCGACTCCGCTTCGGCGGCAGGGGTCTGGGCTAAAGCAGAATGGGCGCAAGCAAGGATCGCCGCGATCATCCAGGACAGTTCATTGAGTTTCATTGGAATAGGTCTCCAAGGGGTTCATCTTCTTTCGGAGGAGGTGAAGTGCCCTCTTCTTCATCAGACGACAGCGCGTACTTGACCAGGAGGTCGATGAGATCGAGCGCCGGCTCGGTCTGGGGGATACGGCCTCCCTCGGCCAGGTCGTCTTCGGAACCGCCGGGTCGGAGAAGGACGTAACTTTCACCCAGCAACCCTTCGGTTCGAATGCTCGCGATGGTGTCCCGGGGGAGGGGAACGTCGCTGTCCAACGACAACTCGACGTCGGCTGCATAGTTCTCGAGAGCGATCGACCTGACACTTCCCACGCGAACCCCCGCGATCTTCACCGCGGCACCAGACTTGAGGTCACCCACCGATGAGAAACGAGCCTTGACGTGGATGCGATTGCGGGAAAGCTCGAGCCCTCCGATCGAGACGCTGATGTAGCCCAACGCAAGGAGGCCGAAGAATACGAAGAGGCCCACCGAAAACTCGGTGAGCGAATAACGGTTTGTGGGACGGTCCATTTCGATTCTCCTACAAGAGCAGTGCGTCCAGAACGAAGTTCCCGGCCAAGAACAGAACCGCGATCACCACGACTGCTTCGGTTGTCGCGCGTCCGATACCGAGCGCCCCCCGCTCGGCGTAGTAGCCCTTGTACGCCGAGATCCACGCGATGAAGACCGCGAAGAGCAGCGACTTGTACAGGCTGATGGCCACGTCGAACGGTTCGACCGATTCTCGAACACTCGACATGAAAATGCCTCCGTCCACCCCGAGCGCGCCTACCGCATACACGAATGCGGCGCCCAGCCCGATAAGATTAAAGAACGTGACCAGGATGGGAACCGTGAAGAGGGAGGCCAACATCCGGGTCGAACTCAGATACTGAACCGGCTCGACCGCCATCACTTCCAATGCGTCTATCTGCTCGGTGACTCGCATCCCGGCGATGGTCGCCGCCATGGCCGAACCGGCACGGGCCGCAACCATCAAAGAGCCGAGGACCGGACCCAATTCCCGGATCAAGATGATGGCGATGGCAGGACCCAAAAAAACCTCGCCCCCGAAGCGAACCAGTGCCTTGTAGATGCCGAGGGCCAGCACCATCCCCGTGAAGATTCCGGTCAACGCGATCACGGACACGGACCGGTTTCCGATGAATTGCATGTGCTCGATGACCAACCGAGGACGATACGGTGGGCGAAGCGCCCAACTCATGGTTCGGGCCAGGAACATGGCCGCTCGACCGAGGGCGCCCAAGCCTTCGACGCTCCGTCGGCCCAGGTTGCCGAACGGCTCCAAGAGGAGCTGCATTACGGGCCGCCATACTGAGCCGGGCCCGAACAAGCAAGGTTGCTCGCACAAGGAGGATTCGTTGCGGCGCGCACGTGGTGGTCTTCTTGTGTCGACTCGTCCAACGTACCAAGCTCGGACCATGATCCGTGCAGTGGGTCTTTACAAGCGGTTTGGCGACAACGAGGTACTGAAGGGCTTGTCTCTGGACTTCGAGCCGGGGACCACCACCGTCATTTTGGGAAGCTCCGGTAGCGGGAAGTCCGTCTTGATGAAGCACTTGATCGGCCTGCTGAAGCCGGACCGAGGGCAGGTGCTGGTTGATGGCGTCGACCTCGGTTCGCTCAAAGATCGGGAGCTTCACCGGGTTCGGATGAAGTTTGGGATGGTGTTTCAGATGGCGGCGCTCTTCGATTCCATGACGGTGTTCGAGAACGTCGCGTTTCCGCTGAAGGAGCATCGCAAAGACCTCGGACGTGGTGCTCTCAGAGACAGGGTTTTGAGTCGACTCGACGCCTTGAATCTGGTGGACGCTCGGGACCGCTACCCGGGTGAGTTATCCGGCGGAATGCGCAAACGCGTGGGATTGGCGCGCGCCGTCATCTTGGATCCGGCCGTCGTGTTGTACGACGAGCCGACCACGGGGCTGGACCCACTCACCACCGAAGGCGTCGACGGCATGATCCTCGAGGCGAAGAAGAAATTCGGCGTGACCAGCATTGTGATAAGCCACGACATCTCGTCGAGCTTTCGGATCGCCGACAAGATCTCGTTTCTCTGCCAGGGAGAGATCGTCGAGCAAGGCCCACCTGAAGTGTTTGCTCGAAGCCAGAACCAGCGTGTTCAAGAGTTCCTCCGGTCCTGGCAGCGCGGCATTGCGGGGCTCGCGGCTTCGTGAACGAGGGACTCGAAGGTCTGCGCCACATCGCGGTATTCGCGGCGGTGGTGGAGGCCCAATCGTTTTCGGAGGCGGCGCGGCGCCTCGGCTTGGCCAAGAGTGCCGTGAGCAAGCAGATCGCCGAGCTGGAGCAGAATCTCGGCGCGCGGCTGATCAATCGCACAACCCGAAAACTGAATCTGACCGAGGCGGGGCAGCGATACCACCTGAGCTGCGTCCGGATCTTGAAAGAGGCCACGGATGCCGTGCATGCCGTTCAAGATCTTCAGTCGAAACCAAAGGGCACGCTTCGACTGAACGCGTCCACATTCTTCGGGGCGCGATTTGTGATGCCCGAGCTCGCCCGATTCATGCAGGCCTTCCCCGAGGTCGAGATGGAGGTCGAGCTCATCGATGAATACGTCGACCTCATCGAAGACAATGTGGATCTTGCGATTCGGGTCGGAAGCCTCGAGGACTCGAGCCTCGTCGCGCGCAAACTGGCTTCGGTCTGCCAATACCTGGTGGCTGCGCCATCACTGATCGAGCGCTGCGGTTCTCCTTCGAGCGCTGAAGATCTCGAGCGCCTTCCGTGGATCATCTACACCCACCACCATACTCCGACGAAATTGGAACTCTCCCATGGTGGTCAATCCGTGAGCATTCGCATGAGTGGACGGGCACGGACCAATGACGGATCGGCCATGCTCAGCTTGACGAGGGAAGGCGCCGGCGTGTGCATGATTCCGGAATTCTTCGTGAACGAGGACCTTCGATCCGGGCGTCTCGTCCGATTGGTGCCGGACTGGACGGTCGGACGGGACACCGCGGTCTACGCCGTTTATCCCCATAGTCGCCACGTACAAGCCAAGGTGCGCATGTTCGTGGACTTCCTAGTCGACGCCTTTCAATCGCCGCCCTGGTCCGACGCGTGTCGTCCTGCGGAAAGCGAATCCGGTGAGGATTGAACAGGACGACCTTCCCTCCCTTGAAGAGGGGGGAGGCCGAGGCCGAGGACGGAGTGGGTGCGAAGCGGAAGTGCCTGTTCGACGACCGGGTTCTTGAAAAGCACGCGGACCATGCCGACCTCGGGGGTCTTCGGCCGAGGTGCGCCGGGACGAGCGCTCTTCCGGGCGACGGCCCGAGTGGACGCGGGCAGACCTTTTAGCAGCGCTTCCTCGGCTGCGGCGCCTCCGAAGAGGTCGACGATCACGGCATCGTCCTCGCTTCCGATCCCTCGGAAGTCCAGGTCCTCTCGAATCACGACCGTCAAGACATCGGCCCAGATCTTTCTGACCGCTTGCTCGCGGCGTACGAGCGCCACCATGCGTCTTCGGACGCCTTTCCAACTCGCCTCGGCGCTGAAAGATGCTGCGGTGGCCGCGGCATCCGCGGCCACGCGCAGGTAAGCCCGACGCAGCCTCTCGATGTCCCGGCGAAGCGCACCGGCGCCGCAGAACCCGAAATCGGAAGGAATCACCGCCGGATCGGCGGGGGCGGGGATCGCTCGAGGACGCGCGTCGATGGGGACGCGGGGCAAGTGGGCCTGCATGAGCGTCAACGACCACCACCCTCGAGCCGAGTTCCTGAGGCGCCAGACGTGGGTCAAAGGGGGGGAGGTCGCCACGGTGTCGACCATCGGCAACAAGACAGACAGGTTCCGCGCCGGCAGTGTCATGCGCCACAGCACCTGCGGTGCGTCCGACTTCCCCGAAGGGTCCAAGACCTCCACCGAAGCGCCGAAGTGCTGCGAACGCTCCCTCAGAAGTTTGGTGATGGCGTCCGTCGGACTGTCGAGTCCCAGGGCGTCGAGCTCGGCGCGAGCCGCATCTTGGACGCTGGAACTGCTCTGGGTCAGGACGTCTCGGAGCTTCGCGCGAGCAGTGAGCCTTCGCACATCTCGCTGGAGCTGGGCCTTCATCGATTCGAGGCGCCGACATTCTTCGGTCTTTTGACAGGCGACGAGAACCAGCGAGAGGATGAGGAGCCCGGTTCGTGTGGTGGACCCACGCGCCACGTTGGGGCGCGAACCGGGCCCTTTCTTCATCGAAGCGCCTCTTCGAGCGCCGCTTGGGCATCAGTCTTCTCGTCCCGGTACTTGACGATCAAAGGAGTCGAAATCTGAAGGCCATGTGCCGCCGCGAAGTCACCCTGAGCCGGGCGCGCTCCCGGCACCACCACCGCGTTTTCGGGAATCTCGAGGGGGGCGCCGCCTTCTCGCTGAAGGATCCGCTCGTGAACCAGATCGTAGACCTTGGTGCTCGCGTTCAGCACCACCCCGGTGCCCAAGACTGCCCTCCGGCGCACGATGGTGCCCTCATAGATTCCGCAATTGCCGCCGACCAACACGTCGTCTTCGACGATGACGGGAAGGCTCCCCACCGGCTCCAAGACACCCCCGATCTGAGCTGCGGCCGAGATGTGGCAGGTGGCTCCGACCTGGGCGCAGGATCCGATCAACGCATGGCTGTCCACGAGGGTGCCCGGCCCCACGTAGGCACCGATGTTGATGTAGGCAGGTGGCATGATCACCACCCCGTTGCCGACGTAGGCCCCGTCTCGCACCGCCGAGCCGCCGGGTACCAGGCGGACGTGATCCGTCATGAACAGAATCCGGGTGGGAAGGGTGTGCTTGTCGAAAAAGGGACTTCGCCCCAGCCCCTCCAGCTCGAGCATCTGTCCGAGCCGGAAGCCCGCCAGAAGCGCCTTCTTGTACCACAGGTTCACGGTCCAACGACCGTCGGAGGAGCGCTCTGCGCACCGGATCCGTCCGAGGTTGGTGGCCTCGCGCATTTCCGCGAACAGCGCCCGATCCTCCGGTTCGTACTGGTCGGGAAGCTTGTCCCCGAGCTCGGTGAGGGCCTCGATCAGGAGCTTGGTGGGTCTGGGCATGACGGGACGCCTTACGTGAGAGGGCGGTCCGGAAACAACCGTTTAGCGAATGATTTCAACGCGTTCCAGGACCACGTCTTGAAGCGGACGATCCTGGCGGTCCGTTTGCACGTTCTCGATCTTGGTGACGACGTCCATGCCCGACGTGACTCGGCCAAACACGGAATGCCGGTCGTCCAGATGTGGGGTCGGCACGGTGGTGACGAAGAACTGAGAGCCATTGGTGTTCGGACCGGCGTTGGCCATCGACAGCACCCCAGGCGCGTCGTGTCGAAGGCTCGGGTCGAACTCGTCGCCGAATCGATAGCCCGGTCCACCTCGTCCGGAGGCGGTCGGGTCCCCGCCTTGGAGCATGAAGCCCTTGATGATGCGATGGAACTTGACGTTTTCGTAAAGCGGACCTTGACCCGCCGAGCCGTCCTGGCGCTTCCACGCCACCGTGCCCTCCGCCAGTCCGACGAAGTTGCCCACGGTCTTGGGAGCCTTGTCCGCGAAGAGCTCGACTTCGAATACGCCGTGATTGGTGATGAAACGAGCGCCCTTTACGTCGCTCACGTCCGGAAATTCAGGGGCTGTCACGTTCACCCTCATAGCCTCCGGTTCCGACCGGGTCAAAGGGGATAGCGGACGCGGCCGGAACGAGTTCGTTCCGCCGTCCACGCTTGGTGCACGCGGGGAGGGAATGCTAGCTCCACGCGGTGCTGGCGGGAGAGGTACGCGCGGCCCTGGCGCGAGCCGAGCGCCGCCGAGTGGTGGTCCCTCACTTGGAGGGACCGATCCGGGCGCATCTGGCGGTAGAGCTCTGGGCTCGAGGCCAAAGGCCGGTGCTGATCGCTCGGGACCGCGCCGACGCCGAGTCGCTGTACCGAGACGTCGCGTTCCTTTTCGGAACGCCCGAGGACGTCGCTTCGGACGCAGGGATTCACTTTTGGGGAGCGGAGGAAGCCGCTCCTTACGAGGAGTCGTCGCCCGACACCCACGCGACCGTCGAGCGGCTCAATACCCTTTATCATCTCAGCAAAGAGTCCCATCGCGTGCGCGCATTGGTCGTCTCGCCCGAGGCGTTGGTGCGTCGACACGTGCCGCCGTCGATTTTCGACCATGCCGAGTACCTGCTGAAGGACGTGGAGATCGACCGGGACGCGTTGCTCGGCCGATTGATCCGCAGCGGCTACACCCATGTTCAAACGGTGGAGGACCCTGGGACGTTTTCCGTGCGGGGCGGCATCATCGACGTGTTCTCACCGCACCGCAGGCTCCCGGTCCGCGTGGATCTCTTTGGGGATGTCGTGGACTCTCTTCATGTCTTCGATCCGGCGAAGCAGAGGAACCTCGAAGAGATCGAGGATGCGATGCTTCTGCCGGCGCGGGAGATCGTTTTTACCCCCGAGATCGTGAAAGACGCCCTTGCGCGGCTTCAGGCCGCGGCCGAGGAGTGTTCGGTTCCCACTCGCCGCATCTCGGCGGTTCGGGAGGATATCGAGAACCGGGTGCACTTCTTCGGGATCGAGACCCTGCTTCCTCTCTTTCATCCGGAGGGACTGACCAGCGCAGCCACCTATCTTCCTTCCGGCGAAGACTGGGTCACCCTGGTGTCCGACCCTGACGCGCTGGTGACGGCGACCGAAGAACGCTGGGCTGAAGCTCGGGTAGAAAAAGAGCGGGCGGAACACGGGCACCGACTCACCCTCCCGGTCGAGGCGTTCCTGGCCGATGCCGAGGATGCACTGAACGCGGTCGATACACCTCGGGTCGATTTCTTGGACGTGGTCCTGGAGAATCAGGAGACGGTCAAGATTCGGTACGATCGAGTGGAGACCTTGCGCGGGGAGATCCTGCGCGCCACCCGTGCCCGGAGCGACGAGGACATCATGGTTCCAGTGGCGAGTCGTCTCCGGGACTGGCGAAGCCGCGGAAAGACATCCCTGCTCGTGTGCAGCACCCGGGGTCAAGCTGAGCGCCTGCGGCAGCTCTTGGAACCCAGGGGCATTCAGCTACGCTTGGTGCAGGAGCGCTTTCGTCTTCCAGACCTTCTCGATCAGCTCGGAAGAGATGGACCCAGCTCCAAGAGGGCGATGGGCACGATCGACTATCGAGACCGGTCCGTCCACGCGTACCTCGTTCTGGGCGAGATATCGGGAGGCTATGTCCTCGAAGATGGCCCACTGGCCATACTCTCCGAAGAACAGATCTTCGGTCAGAGGATGAAGAGAAGACGTCGACGGGCTTCGGTCACGAAGGGGCAGAGCGTCTCGGACCTGAAGGACCTCGCGGCAGGCGATTTCGTAGTGCACGTCGATTATGGCGTGGGTCTGTATCAAGGGATGAAGCGAATCTCGGTCAATGGAGTCGACAGCGACTATCTTCACATCGAATACAAAGGTGAGGATCGGCTCTACTTGCCGGTCCATCGTTTGAAGCTGATTCAGAAATTCGTCACCGGCTCAGAGGGGGGCCGAAAGCCCAGCCTCGACCGGTTGGGGGGGACCGCGTGGGCCAAGACGAAAGCCAAGGTCAAAGACCATCTTCTGAAGATGGCGGCCGAGCTCCTGCGCCTGTATGCGCTGCGGGAATCGGTCGAAGGGTTCGCTTTACCACCTCCGGATGAGCGATATCGACAGTTCGAAGCGGAGTTCGCGTTCGAGCCGACGCCCGATCAGCAAAAGGCGATCGACGACGTGTTGGCCGACCTGCAGAAGTCTCATCCGATGGACCGCTTGATCTGTGGGGACGTTGGGTATGGAAAGACGGAGGTGGCGATGCGGGGTGCGATGGCCACCCTCTCCGCAGGCAAGCAGGTCGCGGTGTTGGTGCCGACGACGGTGTTGGCAGCACAGCATTTTCAGGTGTTTTCTGAGCGCTTCAAGAATTTCGGCGCGCGCATCGCCATTCTTTCTCGGTTCCAGTCGAACAAGGAGAATCGCGAGAGCCTCGCGGCCCTGGAGGAGGGCCGAGTCGATATCGTCGTCGCAACCCATAAGCTCTTGAGTAAAGACGTGAAGTTCAGGGATCTGGGCCTCTTGATCGTCGATGAAGAACACCGCTTTGGCGTCGCGCACAAGGAGAAACTCAAGAAGTATCGGGCGAGCGTCCACGTGCTCGCGATGTCGGCCACCCCGATTCCCAGGACCCTCCACATGGGATTCATGGGAGTGCGCGACATGTCATTGATCGCAACTCCTCCCGAAGATCGGTTGGCGGTGAAGACCGAGGTTCATCGCTTTTCAGAAGAAGTGATCCAAGAGGCGATCCGGCGGGAGATCCGTCGTGGCGGTCAGTGTTTCGTCGTTCACAACCGCGTCTCCAGCATCACCGCTCTGGCAAGTCTTTTGGAAAGACTCGTGCCGGAGGCTCGAGTGGTCATCGGTCACGGGCAGATGGAGGAAGGTCGACTCGAAAAGGTAATGGTGGATTTCATGAACAAGGAGTACAACGTGCTTCTTTCCACCACGATCGTCGAGTCCGGTATTGATATCGCCAACGCGAATACCATCATCGTCAATCGGGCAGACATGATGGGTCTCGCGCAGCTGTATCAATTGAAGGGAAGAGTTGGACGCGGAAACCGTCGCGGCTATGCCTACTTCATCATTCCGGCCGGCAATCTGAGCAAGCAGGCACGAAAGCGGATAGCGGTTCTTCAGCGCTTCACGGAGCTCGGGGCAGGTTTCAAGGTCGCATCATCGGACCTCGAGATCCGCGGTGCTGGCAACATCATCGGTAAGCAGCAGTCCGGAACCATCAACCAGGTGGGCTTCGACATGTATCAGGCTCTCCTCAAGGAGGCCATCGAGGAGCTCAAGGGTTCGCATCGAACCAGCTATAAAGAGCCGGAGATTCAGCTGCCCATCCCGGCGTTGATCCCGGATGCGTATCTTCCCGACGCCGGGGAGCGGCTGTCCTACTATCAGAGATTGAATCGAGCCGAGTCCGACGAGGAGACGTTCGATGTACTCCAAGAGCTCACGGATATGTTCGGAAACCCACCCGCGGAGGTGGAGAGCTTGATTCAAGTGATGTTGTTGAAGCAAAGGCTGAGCCGGGTGGGCGCGCTGGGTCTGGACTACGGGGCGACGACCAAGACCATGCCCGCGCGCATCGTGCTGCGCTTCGATGATGAAGAGCCCATGGTCTCACCGGACCAGCTCGTACGTTTCGTACAAGCCGCTCCGGACCGCCGCAAGATGACGCCGGAGGGCAAGTTGGTTGTCCATCTCGAACCATTCGAAGAGATAGTGGACGTCTTGCAGCAATCGAAGGACCGGCTCGATGAGCTGATCCGTCTTCGGCTGCGCGCAGCGGGATAGATCAGTCGTAGCCGATGGGCTCGATACGAGCCTGGCCCGTGTAAGAGACCTGTACCAGACGGCGTTGTCGGGTGACGTCATCCCGAAGGATGATGCGTACTTCGACCGGATTGGTGAGGGTACCATTGTTGCGGAATCGAACCTGCCCTCCGGCTGGAGGGGACTCGACGAGCGGACCCACCGCCACTTCTTCGATTTGAACCTGATTTCCGCCCGATGTGCCGATGATGGGACTCGTGTTTGTATCCCATTGAAAGGAGCGGGTGACGGTCACCGGATCACTGTTGTCGATGTCGACGAAGAGGTCGAAGTTCGTGGCGTCATTGAAGCGAAGGCCAGCTTGCACAATCTGCCCTGCAGCGATGGTCCGGCCGGAGGCGGCTTCGCTTCGAGCCAGTTGGAAAGCTTGGGTCAACTCGCGTGCCCGCGCACTGATACGCTGTCGCTCTCGGCTCGTCACATAGTTGGGGATCGCGATGGCCGCGACGATCCCCACGATCGCGACCACGATCAGCATCTCGACGAGGGTGAAGCCGCGTCGGTGCTTCGTCCTCATCGGACCTTGCTTCCTGGTCGGAACTGGTCCGCTTGTCCGGCTTGCTGTTCCTGGATGATCTTTTCCACCTGCATTCGGTTCGACGCTTGAGTGCCGACGAAGGTCCGGGCCTCGACGTCGATGTCGTAGACCGCTGCCCGGAACAGCCGCTGTGAATAGTCGCTCACCGCTTTGGTTCGAATGAAGGTAATGGTGGCATCGTAGTCTCCGTCCAAAAGCGCGGTGACCGAGCTGTTCAACATCGCCCCCGGCGTCCCCGGATCGCCCAATTGGAGCTTTGGGTTCGCGATGTCGACCTGAGTCAGGGTGGGACCGAGGGAACTGGAGGACAGGACCTCGAACAGACCGGCTTCGGCCATGGTGCTGGCCCGTTGGCGCCGGACTTGCTGCCCGATGAGCACTTGGTCGACCGAAACGACATCGAGCATCGTGGCCACGGTGACGGAGAGGAGTCCAACCAGCAGCACGACGATCAAGAGCGCAAAGCCTTTTTGTGAGCGTTCAGTCTTCATTAGATCCTCCCTGAGTTCCGCACATCCACGCTGGTGCGGTACACTTCACGTTCAATGCGGTCGCGTCCGGCCGGCGGGAACGTGGTTCCATTCAAGCCGGAAACCGCCGGCGGCTGGACGGCATTGGCCGGGACTCGGCTGCGCATGACCATTTCGATGTCCACCCGCAGCCGGTCCGCCCCTGGAATGCCGCCCGGAGGCGCTTGAGTCCATGTGGAGGTACCCGGCGTGAACCCCCAAACTTCCACGAACAAGGCTTCCACATTCTCGGCCAACGCCACGCCGCACGTGGTCCGAAGCGCACAGTCGGCGGTGTTCGTCGGGTTGTCGGGATCGAACACCACCCGGCGGAGTTGACCTCGATTGGACCCGCTCCCTTGGTCGGCGACGAAGTACACGATGGTCTTGAACGCCGAAAACAGGGCCCCCAGCGTGTAGTCCACGTTTTCGGCGCCCGGGTAGCTCACGTAATGGTAGCCGTTTCCATCCGCGGGCCCTGTCCCAGCTGGCTCGTTCCAGGTAAAGGTCGTGCAACCGGCGACGCACTCGCAGGCAGGGGAGGCGGAGGGACTGTCGAGCCGAACCGAACGGGACGCGAGATACAGCTCGTCCCGCAGAACCACCAGATCGCCAGCATCGAGGTTCAAGTTGGGATTGTCGCAGATCCGAAGGGAGCCGTTGCCGCCGAGGTTCACGAAGTCGACGATGCTCGACTGTTCACCCTCGGCCAGTCGGATCCCGAGGTCGTCGGAGTTGACCACGTAGGATCCGGTGCTCGGATAACCTTGCTCCAAGGTGATGGTGTTGAGGCCGGCCTGGTTGAACGCAATCCCGCCAATCGCAAAGGGACCCGTCAGGAGTCCTCCAAAGTTGTTGAAGCTGTCCAGCCCGGTGCCGAGACCTGCGAGTTGAAGGTCGGAAGCGATGAGATCCAGACTGGCTCGACCGCTTTGAAGCAGCGAAAGGCGTTCGTTGGTCGCACCCATCAAGCGGGTTTCATGGCGCACGAAAGCCACCGCCGCGGTGGTCAGGATCGCCCCGATAGTGACGCCGATCAGCAGTTCCACGAGCGTCAATCCGCGCCGAGAAGAAGGGCCGAAATCCATCATGCCGTTTCCCCCTTCGTCCTCACAAAGACCAGTTCAGAACCCGGGTCTCCTGGACCTGTCGGACCCGTCCAGGAGCCAGGGGGTCTCGCCAGCAGGCCGAGACCGTCAAGACCGCTGCATCCGTGGCTGGAATGGAGGGGTCGTTGTGGGACGCGAGGGTCACGTCGACCCGAAACCGCTCGTTTCCGTTGTTGTTGGGGTTCGAGTCCATGAACAGGTTTCCGAAGCCTCCCGTGGGGCCCGGAGGAGGAGGAACCGGACTCGCGGCTCCGGTGAAGTAGCGGGAACACACGCCGAGGTCCGCCGTGAAGCCGTCACCGTTCGGCGTCTTGCATCCGGGTGTTCCGCCCAGGTTGGTACAGCCGAGTGGGATGACGAGGCCGTTCTGTTGATACTGTCCGATCTGAATGTCGTCGGCGATGGCCCTGGCCAGCGATTGGGCCTCCATGGCATCTGCGCTGTTGTCCACGCCCCGAATCGAGGTGAGGTGGGCGTTGGTCAGGGCAGCCAGGCCGATCCCCAACACGGCGGTCGCCACGAGGGCCTCAACTAGCGAAAACCCGGCCTTAGAACGCGTCGGATCCACGGCGCCCGATTGTGCAGGGTTCGGGCCACCGACACCAGCTGGACTTCCCCCTGAAAGGCCGCATGTTTTGGAGCCGGACCTGCAAGTCCTCGTTCGGCGAGGTTGGTCCATGGTCGGCTCTGGCTTCGACTCTTGCGTCGGTCGATCGACCTTTACCCCGGTGCCGCAACCCGCCATGCCTCTCGGCCATGAAGATCGCGGCGGCTCTCCTGGCCGTGTGTGCGTGGTCCGCGCCCTCGATGGCCCGGGCTGGGTTGTCGTTGGGCGTCGATGCGGGCCCGAACTTCGTCACCACCGATATCGACGGCCTCGAAGCGGTCGGGATCGAGGACGTCGGGATTGCGGTGGCTGGCCGAATCGGTTTCGCGTTCGACCTTGGGCCGGTGGTCGTGATTCCGGAGGCCCGTTTGGCCTTCGAAGACGCCGGGACGCCGGATGCGTTCAGGGGGATGGGCGGCCTGCGCATCCGCCTCGGAACCGTGTTCACGCCCGTGGTCTTTGGATATGCGGGCGGCTTGGTCGGCGACATCGAAGGCTTCACGTGGGACGTGGGCGGCGGCTTCGACTTCCTCGTGAGCCCGAGTTTTGCGTTGGGATTGTACGCTTCCTACAACCGGGCCGAGAACCCGCCCGAATTTGTGAACGATGCCTCGTTTCTCGACGACCTGATGGAGCTGCCGGTGCTGCCGGGGTTGCCCGAGCGGTGGGAGTGGATTCAGGTCGGTCTGAGCGCCAGCTTCGATGTCGGAATCTGATCGGGCCGCTTCGTCTTCACGGCGTCGATCATTGAGCGGAGACGCTGGCGGTCAGCCTGGAAGTCAGTCCACAGAATTCGATATCTGCGGCGATGTTGTAGGCCCCGGGTGTCAGGACAAAGGTCTGGTCGCTGGAGATGACGTCACTGTTTCCGCTCTCGGAGGTGATGGTGAAGGTGTCCGGAGTGCGACCCACTCCATCCGAAGTGAAGACCAGCCGATAGGAAAGGGTTCCGGCCGGCACGACATCCCCGCTCGTGACGCACGGGGCGCAATCGTCCGGGTCTCCGAAGTCGAAGGAGGCCACGATGGCGGAGCCTTGGACGAGTTCGCCGCGGACATGGCTGATATCGGTCAAGGCCGTGCAGTCAAAGACTGCATGGCATCGGAACAAGGTATCCCGCGGGGCTTGTCCGTTCATGGAGGCCAAACTCGCGAGGTCGAGTTCGTACGGTCCGGGTCCGGTTCGGGCTGGGCATCCGACCTCATCCGGTCCGAGGATGTCGGGGGGCTCGAATCGAGCGAAACGCGAAAAGCCGCCGTCGGGGCTCGGGGTCAGGAGGATGGTACGAGGGAGCTGCCGGAGGGTGCAGCGGTTTGATGCGGTAGAGCCTACCGCCACACAGGCGCCGATGGCGGCTCCGCTGTTCGCATCCACCACGTCGACGGAGCCATAGGCCCCGAGAACGGTGGTCTCCAGGTCGCCGTTGTCTTCGGCGGGCGGCGTCTGCACGTCCTCCTGAACTCCACAGCTCTTGACGCCGTCGATCACCACGACGCCGGTCGTCCGGTCACAATCTCCGGTGAAGATGGCGTCGGCCGGCGATGACAAGGTCACCTGTGTTCCGAGCTCGTAGGTCAACGGGAAGGCCACCGTCACGCCGCCGTCTAGGCACGTGGGAGGCCCGGCCTCAGTCGCAAGGCACTCCACCGTCCCCGTCCCATCGGGATTCGGAGCAATCGTAAAGTCAGCATTCGCCTCAGAAACAACGAGCGACCCCGAGGCAACAGCCGCCGTGACGAAATCAAGGTCGCAAAACGCTGTTTCGTTTTGATTTCCTCGAAAGATGCGAACTTGATTATCTTCTAAGAGAACACACGAGCCACTAGCATTTTCGACTGTTGCTCGTGATTGCACATCAGTACTCTCTATTGTGATATCAAAATAATCGATATCTTGCCCCACTTCGAAGACACCCCTCGTTTCACCGAGATCAAGTTGCAACGAGCTACTTGGGTTGGTTCCAATATTCAACGATTCGAAAGTAGTACCGTCGATGAGAACCTCTGCACGCCAAAAGAAGCTTTCAAAAATAAACTCACATGACCCAGAAGAAGCACTCACTTGGACCGGAAACGTCTCGTCTACTACGCTTACTAGCGCTTCTTGCGGCGCACAATTCACTTCCTTCAACTGAGTTTCCGTGAAGACATCGAGTTCAAATACCGCCTCTTCATCATTGATGATAGCCTGACAAGATTGACCCCCGAATACGCAAGTCGTCTCCGACGAATTTGAAGGTATGACAGAGCCTTGTCCGATGATATATATATCGAGTATTGATATAGGAGTGCTCCGAAGCCTGATTCTGCAGGGAATATAAACCGCGCCATCACTCAGATTAAAAACCTCGTCCTCGTCGAAGACAATTCTCCCAGCTTCCTCTGGAGCCCCTAGGTTGAAGAATGCGGCAAAAGTCTCCGAATCACGCCTCAATGACGCCGAAATTAGGTCGAGTTCGGAGCCGGGGCCGGTATACACGTTGGCGACCAGTGGATGGAGATAAACCTCATCGGGTTCTCTGAGGCTTCGGCCACCCACAGAATCAGACTGAATCTCAATTCGGTCAAATACCTCGTCTACTCTCTCAGAGTCGCTCTTTGCTCTCAGAAGGGAACAGCCTAGATCGAAGGAGACGGAGTTTGCTGCGGTGCTTATTTTAAAAATGTTATATGGGCCTTGATTGCTGATCGATGACTCCCCGGCAGTGAGCTCCGATGTTGCAATATAGTATGGTGAATCCGTCTCAAGTGTGGACTCGATAGGACCATCCGCATCCAAATTGATTAAGGATATATCAGATTCAAAACTGGAGTCCTCTACCGCGATCTCGGGCACGAGAAAGATATCAGCTCGCTCTTGCGATTCGCAGCCAATGAAGAGAATTGATAACAACATCCTCATAGTGGCTGCTTGAATTAAGTGAATGTTTAATGGCATACCTGTTTTACGTTCGACCATGTAGAATAAGTCCATGATTTACCTAGATTCAATTCAAAGTATGAATGGGCGCTACCGATCGAATCTCCGCTGAAACAGAAGTCGGACAAGGTGCCGGAGCAGCAAAGCTTGTCTGGAGCGCATCTCAGGATTGAGACCTCGCTTGCTAGAAATATTCTATTTTCGATGATATTAGTGTTTGCGACGAAACAGGGGGCGTCTGCATCGGAGAAGGTGATCGCCCGGTCTTGGTCGGGGCCGATGATGATCAAGGTTGCCGGGAACTGGATTTCTTCCGGGAAGGTGAGTTCGATCCGTTCGCCCGGACCGCATGAGACGAGCGCAGCCATCAATAAACCGCCGCAGAAACGCCGGCGGCGAGGCCTCCAGCGCCCAGTCCGAATAGCCATGGAATCCATCCATCCAACCTTCGATCCAAGAGAAGTTCGCTGAGACCCAGGCCGAATCCAAACGCACCTAGGGATAGGCCCGGGAGCCGCAGGTCTACGCTGGGGGGATTCGGGCATGCGTCTGGGGGAGGACCGCCCAAGGAAACGAGATCACAGGATGCATCCTGAAAGCCCGCCATGGCCAAGCCGATCCCGGTGCCGAGTGCGGCGGCGGCGGTGGACAGATTGGCGACCCGTGCTCCAGACCGGAGCCGCTTCGGGTCGACGTTCAGGATCGCCACCTCACCCCGGCGCAACCGCACTTCCAGGTTCTCGGTCGCGTAACCGGGGGCTCGGAAACGAAACGCGTGGACGCCAGGCTCGAGGCCGACGACGCGAATCCGCTCGCCGATTTCCACGTCGCCCAAGGTGCGCTCGTCCACCTCGACCGTCGTGAGACTTCCGACGGTCTTCGCGGATGCGGCGGTGCTGCCGGGCCTGACACCCGATGCATGCGCTTCAGCCAGCAACGTTCTGACGCGGGATGAGAGGTTCGCGAGGTCGAAAGGATGGCGACCGAGAGTGGTCACCCGATCGATCAAGTGTCCATCCGGTCCAAAGATGCTGAGGAGGAGGCTCTCGGAACCGGTGTCCTCCGCCACCGTCACGCCTGCGCCAGCAGCCGGGACTTCGCGGAACAAGCATGTCACCGGATCCAGGGCGTGCTCGCATGATGAAGCCTCTACCCACACGAATCCTTCATCCGGCAGGGCGTCGGCCAATCGAGCTGCCGCGAGGACCGCCCGTTCCGAGCGGTGGCCGTCCGGGGAGACTAACACCGTGCCGGCCACTTGCCCCGCCTGTCCCGCGTTCAGGCTCGACACGGCCAAGATCAAGAGTCCTTCCCACACCCTCTGCGGCTCCTAGCGTACCGGCCGTCGATTTGAAAGCCGACCTGCGGGGACGGGGAGCCTACCCGCAAAGCTGAAAGCTCTTGGGTCACGGGTGTGCATGAAGTCTTTCACCGGTTCCCTCTGGAGTGACGCTGCGGGGTTCAGGGCGCTCCGTCGCCGAGCGCTCCGAATCGAGCCAAGGGTACGCCATCGGCCGCGCCGGCACGACCGGGTAGGCTCGAGGCCCTGCGGCCGTCGACCGCCAGCCGCGATCCGCAGGGGCATCGAGATGCGAAAGGCCGGTTCGATTCGTGGACGGAGTGGCTCCGGCAGGATACGCACCCACGGGCGCGGATTGAGGATAGGCTTTCGGCTCGTCTCCGTCGATCTTCCGGCCTTTTCCGGCCCATAGCTGAAATGCAGCCCAGAAGAGCGTGAAGAGCATGAGGCCTGCGGCGGCTCCGGTCAGGGTACGGGTCGTACCGCTTTGGTCGAGGACCGACGTCGCAGGCTTTCGACCACGCGAAGTCGGTGGCTGAGCGTTGGGAAGGGGAGCATTCATGGCCGAATGCGCAGGTCGAAATCGCGCCCTCGTTTCCCGAACTTGAACCGGCCTCGGACCACTGATCGGACGCGCGCGGGCTTCGCCGTTGAGCTCTCGGGGTCGGGGCATGGGAAGTGCGGCTTGCGTCTTGGCTTCGTCCGCTCCGGTTTCTTCCTTTTCGATCGAAGGCGTCGCGTTTCGAGGGTTCGGTGCGAGGGTGGTGGGTGTTTCTTCCGGCGGTACTGGCACGTCACCCTCGATCAGGTCGCTGGCGGAAATCGGTGCGAGAGGGAGCGGTCCCCAGGGTGCTGCGGGATCGGTCCGCGGGCCCTCGGTCGTCGCGCCTTTCCCTTCGACCGCAAGTCCCCACGCTTCAGCGAAGTTGGCCGCCGTCGCAAATCGACGTTGCGGATCCGGGTGGAATGCCGCCTCGAAGAAGGTGTCCAGCGTGGCCAGATCGGGCCGGAAAAGAGCCAGACGGATCCACTCGCCGTCCATGATCCTTCGGCCGACTGCGAATCGGGAGTTGGCCGCATCCCGCTCCGTGGCCCCGATGGCAAGGGGGCGCCCGTCGTCGTCCCGAAGCCAAGGGCGCCGAAGGGTGATGAGCTCGTACAGAATCGTGGCGAGGCTGAACAGGTCGGATACGGGCTGAACCGGAATCCCCCTCGATTGCTCGGGAGATGAGTAGACCAGGGTCCCCAGCATTCGCCCGGCCGTCGTCGCGCTGCCCACGTCGACGTCCCGGAGCTTGGCGACCCCGAAATCCAAGATGGTGACATGACGCAGGGCTCCATCCCCCACCATGATGTTGGCCGGCTTGAGATCTCGGTGAATGACGCCGACGCCGTGGCAATAGTCCAAGGCCGAAGCGACCTGTTGGACGAAGGAGGTCAGATGCGTCGGCTCGAACGGGCCCCGACCGACGGCTCGCTCCAGGACCACATCTCGAAGGGAAGGCCCTTCGACCAAGTCGACCCGAAGAAAGACGTAGCCTTGGTCCTCTACCAACCCTCGGGCCGTCACGATGTGGGGATGCTGCAGATAACGGAGGACCGTGGCCTCCCGCTCGAAGCGCGTTTTGCTGCACTCGCCTCGGGCGTGCAGCATCTTGAGCACGGTGGGACGACCGCTTCTGTGGTCGTGGGCCATCCAGGCAGTGGCTTGACCCCCTGACCCAAGAGGCCGCACGAGTCGGTAACGACCGGAGACCCACCGGTCGGCGCGCAACGCAGGCATCTAGTCGGTCTATAACGGAGCAAACGGACTTTCCTACGAGCTCGGCGCGGCGAAACGAATTTCCCGTCCACCGGGGTCGGCAGAAGACCTCCAACAGTGGTAGCCGACACGACGGTGCTCTGCCCTGGGGACCGAATCGGGCCTTTTGTGCTGCAAGCTCGCTTGGGGACCGGCGGCATGGCGGAGGTCTGGCGCGTCAGTCATGGCGGTAAGACCGTGGCCCTCAAACTCCTCCTTCCGCAGTTCTCGGAAGACGACACGTTCCGCGACATGCTGGCCGATGAAGTCGCGATCCTGAGTCGGATTCGCCACGAGAACATCGTCAGCGTAAACGGACTCCACAACATCGATGGCCGGATGGTGGTGGAGATGGCCTATGTGGAGGGACTCAACCTTCAGCAGCTGGCGGCGACGGCGTCGCGGCATCGCCGCCGCATTCCCGTGCCGGCGGCTCTCTTCGTCGTCCACGAAGTTGCACGTGGCTTGGCCTACGCCCTCTCGATGGACCGAAACTTGGTCCATCGAGATATTGCCCCCGCCAACATCATGCTGGACCGTGAGGGGCAGGTACGGGTCCTCGACTTCGGCGTGGCCCGCGCATCGGACCGCGCCACCTCCACGGCCATCGGCACCATCAAAGGTCGGCTCGACTACATGGCGCCGGAGCATGCGGCGGGCCGGGCGCTGACCGCTCAGGTCGACGTGTTTTCGCTCGGGGTCGTTCTTTGGGAGATGCTCGCGATGCGGCGGTTGTACGTAGGCGACGGAACCGTCGCGTCCGCGTTGCGTCGGTCGGCCGCGCCGTCCCTGCTTCAGCAAGCGGTTCTCGTTCATCCGGAGGTGACGAGCCTGGTCGCGCGCATGTTGGACTTCGACCCCGAAAAGAGGCCGCGGATGGGCGAGGTGGCGGAGCGGCTGAATGCGGTCTTGGGGGCGGAAGCCGGCAGCGCTCGCGACCGCCTGGCCGAAGAGGTGGTTCGTTACATTCCCATGGTTCGAAGGTCGACCGCCGTTCTTCCCGCTCCATCCAATCCGCACGACATTACCGAGGAAGATCCTCCGCCGCCGGAGGAGGTCACGGCCGGTCCAACGACTTCATCGAACCCGATCCTTCAGTTCGATCCTTGGTCGTCCGAAAGTGATGCCCGGCGGAGCGTCTGCGCGGGTGGTGAGCCCCTCCACTGGACGGCGAGCGGACGGCTGACCGGGTCCGCCCCAAAGCCCGAAGGCCGGCCGCATTGCATTGCGGATCCCGTACAAAGCCCGTGGTCGGCTCCCCTTCCGGTCCTTGCTCTCCGAGAAGGCGCGGGGGCTCGAAGGTCGCCCGCATGGCCGGAACCTCGAGGCTCCGAGGTCGCGGACGTGCTGCGTCGGCGTCTGAATCTGGCCTTGGTGGTGGTGGTGACCCAGGCCGCGCTCATCGCTGCTCTCCTGGTGTGGAAGTGGGGATGATTCGTCGATTCAGCGCCGGTTCGACCGTGCCTGCGGGCTCAGGTCCGTGACCATCCGACCTCGACCGCGGGTCATCATTTGAACCGAGAGTTCGACGTCCTGACCCATCAGTCTTCGAAGCTTCCAGTCCGGCACGTCGGCGGAAGCCAGGATGGGCTCGTAGCGCCGGTCTTCGTAAACCGCCCGACCGTCCCGGATGGACGGTGGACGAGCCATGACCTGAAAACCGTACCGGCCCAGGAATGCTCCTGCGCCCGACGGAATGGGCTGACTCACGTAGAGGGTGCCGTCCGAGAAGCCCTCGAGTCGAGCCTGCATCCGATGGGTGGCTCCGTCCGGCTGGGCGGCCCGCTCCTCGCGCATGCGAGTCGCCAATTTGCGCCGCTCCTTCCGGTTCTCCTTTACCTGGGCCTCAAAGGCTTCCAGGTCGAATTCGGTTTCGCTTTCCTCTTGCGCGTAGACGCCATGCGGCAAACCGCCCAGAAGGGCTCCAACCAAGAGAATTCGCTTCAAACACTTCATGGGTTTCAAACCTCGTCAGATGCCTTTCGGCATATACCAAAAGAGTGCCTGCACTCCGGCCGATGGTTGGTCGAGCAAGTCGGCGCGCCCTTCGATTCCCGCCGAGACGATCGGGGCACCTTGTGGGGGAGTGAGTACAAAGAAGTTTCCGCCGATGGATCCGCGGTCTCCGTTGTGAGCCGCAACCCGCTGGTCCATGTAGGCGTTGCCGGTCATGGGGTCCGTGCTGGTTCGGTCTTGGTTGGCGGGAGCTGGTTCGGCCGTGCAATGCGTGACGGCATAGGCGGTGTCGCGGCCGATGGCCGCCTCACAGGAGGTCGACTCGGTCAAAGGCCGGAAGCTCTTGAAGAAGGTGATGCCATCCACCGTCAGTGGGTCACGGAGCATGCGTTCGTTGTCCAGTAGCGCGAAGAAGTAGCCTCGATAGTTGGACGTGTTGATGTCGGCCCGGAACGTGTCGGTGACGTCGGTCAGACACGCTCCATCGCAGCTTCCATTGGCGACGAGGACGGTCTGGGGACCACTGCCGGTGTCCACCAGCCGTGATTCGGAGGGCCCTCCCTCCTCGAGTCGGATCGGATTCGGAAGTGAGGACACGGTGAATCCATCGTCGAAGATGGTGCCGATCACGTCACGTCCTGGGTAGTGCTCGGTGGCGATCTCTGCACCCTCCAGGTCGTCGATGGCGGCGGGTCGATGGAGATTGCCGCTTCCGAAGCTGACGCCGATGGATCGTCCGCCCCGACATCCGGTGACGAAGATGTCGACTGGACGATCGATCCGACGCACGCTTCGCGACTCCACGGTTCCCGCGGCCACCGCGGACGGGTCGAGCCGTTCGTTCAGTTCGAGGATTTTGATTGCCTCCCATCGGCCTCCGTTATCCGGCGTGTACACCTTCCATAGCTGGCCGCAGATGTCGCCGAAGTAGAATGCCCGAGTGGTCCCGCCCTCGATGTACGGCGTCGGCGGTGCGCTGATGGGACAGACCATGTCCTGAAGGTCTGGGAAGTCGGAGGCGTCGATGCAGCGTCCCGATTCCACGCCGGACCCGCTGCAGTCACGGGTCACCAGGAGCAGCTCCGGCCCGGGGACATACTTGCTCTGAAAGGCTCGGCTCGGTTCCAAGAGGGCCTCGATTTCCAATACGGCCAAGAAAGGCCGATGACCCGACGTGGACAGCGTTGGCCGGCGCCTCACGTTGACGCCCAGCAGTTGGGCACCACGCGCGTTTCCGGTCTGCGTCTCACCGTCGGTCTCGAAGCGAATGCCAAAGACCACGCCTTGTCCGCCAGGTCCGTTTTCGTTGGTGAAGAAGTCGATCGTCTTCGGGGTGTTCGTATTGTCGGCACTGGTGAGCTCGACCAGCACGTTGCCCAGGGTGTCCTCGATGAGGATGCGGTCACCCGTTTCCAGGTCGATGAAGCCGAATCGAGCCCCGGTGACCGCTTGCACCTCGGGATCGAGTTTCAAGACGATGGAGTAGAGGGCGGAATACGGCGGTTGAGGATTACCGAGGTACGATCCGGTGAAGCCGAACTCGTATGAATAGAGGGACTCGTCAGTCGGGTTCGCCAGGTCGAACGCCGCGAGTCGCGGATCGGGAGGGTTACAAAACAGGTTCGACGAAGCATCGGTGAGAATGGTCGCGCAATCCACGAACTCGCTTTCGGTCGGAGGAAACTCGAAATCCCCGCTGAAGCCCGAATAGTCGTGTTCAGGGCGAGCGGCTTCCCAGTCGGAGCCAGACGTGAAGGCCATGTACGTCTGTCGATCGGTGGCGCCGAACCGCCCCAAGCCGATCACCGGAGCGGCCAAGGTCGACCGCATGTCCTGTGTCCAGTTCGTCAGCGTACGTCCTACCGAATAGATGGGATTCAGCGAGCCGCTGGGAGCACCGTCCGGGTTCGACGTCGGGACCGGCGGGGTACTGACGTCCAGCAGATAGTAGGCGGCACCTCCGTGACCGAGGCCGGTGATGTACAGAGCCGTCTCCGACGAGTCGATGACCTGATCTTGGTCTTCGTCTGCGTGGTAGAGAAACGACCCGCCATCGATGGTGGGCAAGCGCCGATAGTCGAGGGTAGGCTGCGTCAAGATGGCGGACAACGGGCGGGGCGCGATGGCGCCCTGCTGCCAGAGGTCACCCGGAATGAGCCCGAAAATCTCTTTGCCGCTTTGGCTTTCGACGAAGTGGATGGTGGCATTGTTCGTGCCGACGGCCACCAAGCATTGTCCGGACGTGCAGTCGTCGTCATACCGGAGGAGGGCGGTTCCGCTGTTGACCACCGCGCCCATCGGCCACGGACTGAATGCCCCGGGAAGGCGCGTGGAGCAATCGAAGGTCCCAGTCTGGTTGTCGCCAAAGGGAACCTTCGGATCGAAACCGTGAATGAGCGCCATCACCCGCGCGGCTTCGCACTCCGCCATCGCGAGATCCGCGGGGTCGATCTCGAACGGGGTCACGCGCGTGTAGTCGAACTCTCCCGGAATCCACGTATGGAGATTTCGTTGCTTCCAGATCGCTGGGGTCGGATCTGGGATCGCTGCGTTGGGTCCGACCAGGGTCCCTCCGAAACGGTCTTCATAGATCCGCTGGGCGGCGCCGCCCACGGTGGCGTTGTCCAGTGGAGCATCCTGAACGAACTGGTCTTCGGCATCGTCGTTGGTGAGTAGACTCTTTCCACCGTCCAACGGGTTTCCGACGAACAGGCACTCCTGCTCGGTGAGGTCGTAGGTGTTGTCGGCGAAACGCGGCGGAAGAATGCAGGCGCGTTTCAGGTTGCCTGGCCAGAAGTCCAGAGCGGCCGGCTTGAAGGACGAAATGTAGGCGTCGTTTCCGCTGAAGAGACCGTCATTGGACACCGAGCCGGCACCGAAGTTCACCACGTCGCGGGAGACGATGCTTTCGAGGATCTGACCGAACGCGTTGGTGAGGTCCACGATGTCTTGGGCTTCCACATAGAAGCCTTCGCCATGGGCCATGGCGCTCAGCGTGTCTGCGTTGAAGTTGTTCGGGTTGCCGAAGCCGATGGCAAAGGTATCGAAGTTTTGGGTTCCGGGGATCTCGCAAAGGTTGTCGCCTTCGGCCAGGTAAGCCGCGCCGTCCCCGGGGTGGTTTTGTCGAGCGTTGGCGGTGGTCCCATCACAGCGCTGGTTGAAGGTCTGGTCGCCACCGGAGTTCGGGTTACCGTCGCCGAGGGCGACGACGTAGAACCGGTCGCAGATGCGCGGGTCATCTTCGCCGACGGTGGAAGTATCCGTGTCGCCGATGTCGACGGTGGTGTCCAAGCCGACGAGGTCGTCGAGGGTCGGTTCGGGGGGCGGCGGGACGAAGGCCGTATCGAAGACGCTCTTCATGTGGGACGCCGCGAGGTTCAAGCCCCTGGTCATGGGTGTATTGCCGCACGCCTTGATGCCGGGGCTGGAGAGGTTGCAGTCGTCGTCCTGCGGACCTCGAACCGCGTTGTTCAAGGTATCGATATCGGCGGTGAAGTCCTGAATCAGTCGGATGGTCCCGCCGAATCCGTAGATGGCGAATTCCACGTCGCCGGCGAACAGGTCGAAGACGCCATCTTCCCCCGTGCACCCCGAGAGGGCCGCCTTGAGCTGGTCCTGCTTGCTGTCCACTTCGTAGGGCACGATGGGGCACTGAAAGTTCAGGTTGTCGTTGTCCATGGAGCCCGACTCGTCCACGAGCAGCATCACCTTGGCTTTGCCGCCCTGGCTCACCAAATGGTCCGTGTCCATCGGCAGCGCTGAGGCTGCGATCTCTTCGGGGGTCAGTTCCTGGCCGAAAGCCAGCGTAATACTCAAGATGACAGCAAGGTTCATGCGTCGCGGCTCCTCCCACTCTTTGGGTCGACGAAAAGCTTCTGCACGAGTCGTGCCCGGATCGATAGCAGCGTCTTCAGCGTCAACCGCGAAGGACCTGTCGCCGAGCCCGCAAAGGTCTGCGGGTGCGGAACTCGAGCCGTGATGGATCCTGAACGCATCATCAGGTAATTCGTAGCCGGTGAAGCAGATCGAGCTCGGACTGGATGTGGAGGCGGACCTCCGCCGACACCGTCGGGTACTGGGGCGCGACGATCCGTGGTTCGGCCGCTATCAGGTCGAGACCCAATCGGGGCTTGTGACGGTGCGCGTGGGCCATCGCGCGGAAGCAGACCACGCCATCGTGGACTGGCGGGATGTGGCCTCGCAGCCACTTTTCGACGCGAACCTGGGCGATGCGGTGGAGGTCGACCTCGGCCACCGCCAGGTTCAGGGACGCCTGCACAGTCGGGCCCGAGTGGACCTCGGGCCGGATCGGCAGCATCAAGAAGAGCTCTTTGCCGTCTCGGGCCCTGTTCCTGGTGACCCGTCCGGGGAGGAGGCGATGCCTCCGGAGCCTCGATCCGATCGGGAACCCGGTCCATCTGGGCCGCGATGGCTCGTCGGGCCGGCACAAGGACTGCCGGACGTTCTGGGCCTGCTGACGCCGGCGCAGTACCGCCTCATCACCTCCACGCGAGATCGACCGGTGATCCTTCGAGGCCGAGCCGGTTCCGGCAAGACGACGGTCGGCCTCTATCGCGTGGCCTATCTGGCTTATCCGGACCACGCCTCGGACCGCCCGCCCCTCGATCCCGAGCGGGTGATGGTGGTGATGTTCAACCGAGCGCTGAGCGCCTACGTCCGGTCGCTCTTGGAACCGCTCGGGCTCGGGGCGGCCAGCATCGACACCTTTCACGGCTGGGCTTTCGGATCCATTCAAAAGATCTGCGGAGCCCATCGAGTGGTGACCGAGCCCCACGAAGGGGGAGAGGAAGCCGCGCGGGTCAAGCGCCATCCGGGCATCCTGAACGCCATCGAGGCCTTCGTAGCCCGGCAACGGGGGCGGTCGCGGCAATGGCTCGAGCCTCATTTGCGGGCGTACGGTGCGTTGGACGTGCTGGAGCAGCTGGACGCCGAGGTGGGACCGTTGGTGACATCCCTCGTCAGAGTGCTCCACCGCGTCCGCCTTCTGCGGGACCGGGCCCGCGGTGGCGAGCACCAAAGACTCGAACAGGTGGTCCGGATCCTGGAGCAGGCCCACCATCGGCTGACGCAGTACCCGCAGGAGCTCAAGGCGCTGATGACGGACCGGCCGCTTCTTCAGGCCCATTTGGACGGCATCCCGCCCTGGGATATCGACAGCGCGGCGCGATTTCAGACGTGGCTCCAGGCGGAGTCTCGCCTCACCTTTGAAGACTTCGCCGTCTTGCTTCGACTGATGCAGGAGAAAAATGGGGGGCTTCCGGATCCGGACCACCCGGGTCGGGTGCTCTGGTTCGAGCACCTCATGGTGGATGAAGCCCAGGATTTCGGGCCGGTCGAGCTGGACGTCTTGTTCCGGACGGTGCGTCAGCCCGCCGACCTCACGTTGGTGGGAGACAGCAACCAGAAGATCGTGCCGGACGCGGACTTCATCGGCTGGTCCGCGGTGGCCAAGCGGCTGGGATTGGACAGAGCGGCGGTTGCGCAACTGGAGATTGGCCATCGATGTACAGAGCCCATCATGGCGTTGGCCGACCACGTGTTGACCGGTACGGTGACCCGCCCGAGGGCGGGTCGCGAGGGGCCCTTGCCCACGCTGGACCCGGTGGATTCGGACGAGGACGAGGTCCGGGTTCTCGCAGACCGAATCCGACGTCGCTCGACCGAGTGTCCGGCTGCCCACCTGTGCGTTGTCACGCGGCACCGCGAGGCGGCGGAGGCCCTGGCGACGTCTTTGGGGGAGGCCCTCCAATCCGGCGGCGGGCGCGCCGGCGGGCCGGACATCCCGGTACGGTGGGGCCACAACAGGTCATTCGTATTCGCGCCCGGGGTGACGGTCACCAACGTGCGTCAGCTCAAAGGGCTCGAGTTCGACACGGTCTTCGTGGTTCGTCCGGACGTCGATGCCTATCCCGACACGCCCGAGAGTCGTCGCTTGCTGTACACGATGCTGACGCGCGCGCAAAACCGCCTTCATCTCGTGACGCGATCCGAAGTCTCTCCGATCCTCCAGCCCGCCGTTGACGCGGGCCAACTCGAGGTCACGCGGGAGCGGCTGGTTCGTCCGGTCGCGTTCCGGGCGGACGAGGACCTTCCGTTTTAGGGTTGCGGTGGAAAACCGCGCGCTCTCACCAGCGACTTGACTCCGGGGCGAGCTCACGGCCGAGGTCGCGGCGTGCGATGGGACCTCCTGCCTAACGTCCTGCAAAACGGTACGGGCCGCGTGTTCGAGTTCATCACCATCCAGATGCAGGAACGGGGGTTCCTCATCTTCATGGGAATCAGTTTTCTGCTCGTCGGCATCATCTACCCCGACCCGACCCTCGCCATGTGGGTCGGTTTCGCCTTCGCCGGCTATGCAGCCACCGCTAACGACAGCATCCAGACGATCGGTACCTTCCTCGCATCCAACCAGCATCGTCCCTGGTGGCTGCTCTGGTTTTACATCGCCTCTCTTTTCCTCGTGACCGTCGGGCTCAGTTGGCTGGCGAACGACGGAGATGTGACGTGGGGGGTCCTTCAATCCAAGGGCTTTTCGGAGCAACCGCAGGAGTTCGATTTTCTCCAGGTTGCCGCACCGCTTTTCCTGATCATCTTGACCCGGCTCCGTATGCCGGTCTCCACGACCTTTCTCCTCCTCTCGGCGTTTGCAACCAAGGTCGCGGGCATCGAGGGCGTTCTCATCAAGAGCCTGAGTGGCTATGTCATCGCGTTCGTCTCATCCATCGTCTTGTGGGGGACGTTGGGTCGTTTCATGCACCGTCGCTTCGTGGGTGAGCCGCACCCAGCATGGTGGCCCACTCAATGGATCGTGAGTGGCCTCCTGTGGTGTCTGTGGGTATCGCAAGACGCAGCCAATATCGCGGTATTTCTCCCTCGATTCATGAGCTTTTTTCAGTTCGTCGGTTTTGCCAGCGTGATCGTGGCCGGTCTGGGGCTTTTGTTCCTTCTGAAGGGCGACCGGATTCAAACCATCGTGAACGAGAAGTCGTCCATCTACGATGTTCGTGCGGCGACGGTGATCGACTTTCTCTATGCAATCATCTTGTTCGTGTTCAAGATCGTGAACAACGTCCCGATGAGTACGACGTGGGTGTTCATCGGTTTGCTCGGCGGACGAGAGCTGGCCTACGCGTGGAGCGTAGGGGAGCGTCGTTTTCTGGACGCCTTTCGCATGATGGGGCGGGACATCCTTTTCGCCTTCATCGGTCTTCTCGTGTCGCTCGTCCTTGCGGCGAGCATCAACGACGATCTGCGACAGCGGATATTCGGATTCTGACTAGGACGAACAACGCGCGAAATTCGCGGTCACGGTCGGGCGACCGACGAAGAAGCCAAGAGAGTTCTCGCTTATTCTGAGGGAAGGCGCATGCTCACGAAGTGACGACGCCGGCCACCTCATCCGAGCATCCGCTGGGGCTCAATCGGGTAGCCTGTGAACTGCTGGAGGTTTTGACCAATCTTCTCGCGTCGTTTCGAGCGAAGGACGAAGGTCCGCTTGTCGATGACTTGAGCGAACTGGTTGAGGACATCCGAACGTTTCTGGAAGAGCTGCGGGTCGAGGACGGGATGGTCACCACTGACGACCTCAAAGACATCTGCTACGCCGCTTCCCTCCGAGTGGGGCTCCTGTCTCAAGCCCTGAACGTTATCGAAGATCCAAGGACGCTTCGTCGGCTGCGGCAATGGTACCGGCTATACATCGGTATCTGTCACCGGCCCGGCTTCGCCAACTGACGATGTCGCACTTCCACCTTCAAGACCCGCCACATTGAACCCAACTTCAAAAAGCGGGAATCATATCGTGTGTATCCGGAGGACCGGACCATAGACGAAACACCGGTGCCCCGGCGTGTCGGCCCATTCCAGCTGTTGACGCAGGTCCCGTCGGAGCCCGGCATTCAGCTCTGGACCGGCATTCATCGAAGTGATGGGGGCCTCGCCCTTCCGGCGCTCGTGGCTCTCGCTCGTTCTCGGAGCGTTGCTGGGCAGGCACTCTTGCGCGAGGCGGGGCACCCCTTCGTCGACCCAAACCTTATGACGCCCCTCGCTCTGTACGAAGAAGGCGAGAGTCTGGCCCTCGGATTTGTCCGGCCACTGGGGCTGAGCCTGGCCGAGATTCTTCAGGTGTGCGCGCGTCAGTATCAGCGTATTCCCATCCACTGCGGCGTCTTCATTGCGAAGGAAGTGTTGCACGGAATGGGGGCCCTTCATCGGCGCGGAGTCGTCCATGGGACCGTCGATCCGCGGCTGGTATGGATCGCGTTTTCGGGGCAGGTGCAGCTCCGAGGGCTGGGGTACGGGCCCGCTCCTGACGCCATCCAGTACGTCCCTCCCTTCCCGCTGATGCCTGGGTACGACGCACCAGAGCATGCGACCGACGTTCGGCCGAATCCGCGATCGGATGTTTATCGGGCGGCGTCGCTGTTGGTCCACATGCTCACCGGTCAGTCGCCTCCCGTGGCTCCCGTGAGCCTGGACCGGGTGATGCCAGAGGCCAGTCCGCGCCTGGTCCACGCCGTTCGTCGGGCTATGGAGCGCGACCCTCGCCAGCGGTTGGATGCGTGGTCCTTCTGCGACGAGTTGGCCCGCCTGCTGTACAGCGAAGATCCGACCTTCGGACGTCCCGCGCTCACCCGATTCTTGGCCTCGCTGCCCGGCCTCGACCCAGACGAGCAGGCACATCGAGAGCGGGTGCTGTCCTCCGAGCCCGATCTGGGCAGTTTTGGACCCTTGGCGCAGCGTCCGCCGCTCGAGCCTACTCCGGAGCCTCCGATCCAGCCGCAAGATCTGGTCGCGCATCGATCCACCATGGACATGCAGCCGCCGCCACCGGCGGAGGAACGGATCTCTCCCCTGGGTGTATCGGCCCCGTCCGAGGAGTTCGAAACTCGTCTGAGATCCGGAGTTGCGGGTTCCGAGGCCTCTCCCGAGCCGCAGTCGTTTACCTTTCCGCCCACCGCACCGACCCAAATCGATCCGCCTTCCGAGGTGTTTCATCCAGGTACCGGCAGCATGCCGCCGACGCGGTCCCGCGCCACGTTGGTCAGCCTCATCGTGGCTGCGCTGGTCATCGTGACGGCGCTCCTGGGTTACCAGAGCAGTCGATGGTTTCGGCAACAGTTGCGCTATGCGGTGATCGGCAAGGCGCCGGGTGCCATCTTGGTTCTGGAGTCCGTACCGCCCGGCGCCGAGGTCAACTTGAACGGGAGCCGGACCGGCCGAAGAACCCCCGTCACCATCGACAACATCGAATCGGGGGTCGTCCACGACATCGAGCTCGAACTGGCCGGGCAACCCAGCTTGACCGCCACGGTATCCCTGGATGCTGGGGCGAGCCGTACGGTCACCCTGACGTTTCCGGGGGCAGTGGTGAAGACGCGCATCACGTCGGATCCCACCGAGGCGGTGGTGAGTCTGAACGGCCGCAGGGCGAATTTCACGCCGACAGAGCTCCTTCTGCGGGTTGGTGAATCGGCCACGCTCAAGGTCGAAAAGACCGGGTACCTGGATTGGGAAAAGAAGGTGATGCCCGAACCGAACACACCGTTGAGTTTCGACGTGCGTCTGGAGAAGGATCCGGCGCTTTGGTCATCGGAAGACGACGCCGCGGAGGAGTGAGGGCTCAGCTGGCCCGAGCGGTGCGAAGCGAAGGGGCGATGAGTTCGAGGCAGCGGGCCACGCTCTTGGGTTGACCGTACACGGTTCGGACGTAGGGAAGCTGGGCGTCCCGGGCGGATCGGGCCAACGCCCGATCGGCGACGGCCGACTGAAGCCCCAGTGCGGAGAGCACGAGTTCGACGCCCTGCGCGGCCAGTTCCGGACCGGTCGGTTGGCGTCCGACTCCATCGACCAGCCGCCACTGCCATCGGATCGATGAAAGCTCGGACTCGATGTGCTCCTGAACCAGGGGCTCCCGCCGCGTCACCACGCACAGCACCTGCTTTCCGGCCCACGGATCCATGGCCGGGCTCTGCAGGCCGGTCATGGCAGCACGGGCGTTCGAGGCCGAACCGAGGGTCTCCGCGCCGCCTGCAGACGCCCAGCCCGAAGGCGGCATGACGCCGGGGTCCAGGGCGCGTTCCCCGGGACCGCACTCCACGTGTCGACGGCTGGCCCACCAGCGAAGTCGACCGAGACACCGTGCCCATCGCTCCGGGTCGGAGACCGACGGTCGGATCCATCGAAGGCGGCCGGCCCAGCGTTCGAAGTCCACCGGACTTGGACCTTCGCGGTCCGGTTCGGGTTCGGCTCCTCGTTCCATGATGCCGGAGGCGGCCACCAACTCCCGCTCCACTTGGTCGAGAAGACCGTCGGGGTCCGGAGGGGCGGGGGAGGGGTCCAACGCGTACCCATATCGGTCCCGTGCTCGGTGCTCCGCGACGGCTTCGAGCCCCCAAAGCGCTTGTTCAGCCCTGAGCGCAGCGTCGTGCCAGGTTCGCGCGGTTCCGCCGAGGACGTGGCGGGGCAGATCGCTCGGCTGGATGTGCAGCTGCAGTGCAGTCACCGAGCCCGGCCAGAACGCCTTCCCCAACTCCGTCAAGGTGCGGGAAAGCGCCGTCACCTCTTCTCTTATGGTCTGGTCTTCGGGAAAGCGTTCAGCTTGGGCACGGGCTTCGCAGATCCAGGCCATGATGGCCAAACGCTGGTGCTCGGCAGCGCACAGGGCCAGATCACCACGGCTCTGGCTCACCCGCTCCTGCAGGATGGCCAGTTCGTCCAGCGCCGTCTCCCGACTCGGGGGCGATGCGTCCGCGGGACGGATGAGTGTCGGGTGACCGGGCTGCGACGTGGGAAGCGGCGACCCGACCACGCGCGGCCGACCCTCCGCCGCTCCGACGCGTTCGTACAGATCCTGCGCCAGGCGGCTCGGCAACATGGCTCTCAGCACCCGACGAAGGGCCTCGTCTTCGTCTTCACCGGCTGCGTGCCATGATTCGTCGTCATTCCGAACCCAGCAATCCGTCCAGCGGTGTCGGTGAAATGTGACTCGGTAGCCTGACGTCTCCAGCAAGCTCAGGTCCTTTGAGACCATCCGACGTGCTTATCGCGCGGGGCAGCACGGTGCAACGGAGGGCTTCACGACGGCGCGGATTGCTGATGGGAAAGCAGGTAGGCCTCCATGAAGCCGTCGAGGTTGCCGTCGATGACGTCGTCATACTGCGTCGATTCGAAGTCGGTCCGATGGTCTTTCACCATCCGATACGGGTGGTTCACGTAGGACCGGATCTGGGATCCCCACTCGATCTTCAGCTTTTCAGCACCGATTTTGGACCGCTCCTCGTCTTGCTGGGCCTGATAGTAGTCGAACACCCGAGAAGAGAGAATCTTGCGGGCGGTGGCGCGGTTCTTGTGCTGACTCCGTTCCGACTGACAGGCCACTACGATGCCGGTCTCCAGGTGAGTCAGGCGGATTGCGGATTCGGTCTTGTTCACGTGCTGACCGCCGGCTCCGGAGGACCGCAACCGGTCCTCCCGGACATCCTTTTCCCAGTCGATGTCCACGGCCACGTCGTCTTCGAGTTCCGGAGTCACGCGGACTGCGGCGAAGCTGGTCTGGCGTCGGGCGTTGGCATCGAACGGGGAAATCCGGACCAGTCGATGCACGCCTTCTTCCGCCCGTAGCCAACCGTATGCATAGTCTCCCCTGACTAGGAGGATCGCGGTCTTGATGCCCGCTTCATCCCCCGGCTGAAAGTCGGCTTCCTCGACCTCGAATCCGGTCCGCTCGCACCAGCGGGTATACATTCGGTAGAGCATTTCCGCCCAATCTTGGGCGTCCACCCCACCCGCACCCGCATGAACCTCGAGAATGCAATTCGACTGGTCGTGGGGACCGGACATCATGCGTCGAAGCTCGATTCGAGACAGATCGGACCCGGCCGAGCTCAGCAGTCCGTCGACTTCCCCCAGGACGGAGTCGTCTTCTTCCTCGCCCGCGAGGTCGATGAGCACCTCGGCGTCCTCGAGACGTTTGAAGAGGCTTTCGACTTCTTTGAGGGCAGTCTCCAGGCGACTTCGCTTCTTCTGGAGTCTCTGTGCCCGTTCCTGGTCGTTCCAGAAGTCGGGCTCGGCACTCATCGCCTCGATTTCGCCCAACTGCTTCTTCTTGGCGGAGACGTCAAAGATAGCTCCGGAGGGCGTCGAAGCGCCCCCGAAGCTCGCTCAGTTGGACCCGACGGTCTTCCTCGTTCATGGAATCGTTTGGGTAGCATGCTTCGACCAGCGCAGCACGCCCTTTGACTCACGCGGATCACTCGCGGGATGGAGAGCCATGGTGGACTACCGCCACGCCGTCTACGCCGGAAGCTTTGACCCGGTCACTCTGGGCCATACCTCGATCATCGAGCGAGCCTCACGGCTTTACGAACGCGTCACGGTGGCGGTCGGTGCGAACCCGGATAAGTCCGGGACCTTTCCCGCCGAAGAGCGGGTAGAAATCATTCGAGAAACGGTCCGCTCGCATCGCAACGTCAAGGTCGAGTCGTTTCGAGGCCTTCTGGTGACCTACTGCCAGTCCAAAGGGGCCGGTGTCCTCCTTCGCGGAATGCGGCTCCTGACCGATTTCGAATATGAGTTCCAGCTGGGACTGGCCAATCGAGATCTCGATAGCCGTATCGAGACCGTCTACATGTTCACAGAATCCGAACACGTTTACATCTCGAGCTCCTTGGTCAAACAGATCGCGATGAACGGTGGCGATGCTTCCCGGTACCTTCCGCCGGCCGCCTGGCGTGCCCTCGCCAAGAAATTCCAGACCTGACCAAAGAGCGGTTCGCGCCGTCCAACCGTGACCTTTCGTTCGCGGCAGCGAGCACGGAACCGTCGCCCAGGACCTTCTCGACAAAAAGACGGAGGGGGGTGGAATGTCTCCCTTTCAATCGTTAAGGTGCGCGCGACCCGAGCCATGACTGTGTTGGATAGCAGCGTGCTCGTGCTGAATCGGCTTTACCAGCCGGTCAACATCACGACGGTCCGTCGTGCCTTCACCCTTTTGTATCAGGGCACCGCCAAAGCCATCGACCGAGAGTTTCAGACCTTCGACTTCGATAGCTGGGCAGCGCTCTCGGCCGAGGTGCATGACACCGATGTCCTGCGTACGGTGGCGAAGACGATCCGGATTCCCCGCGTGATCATTCTCCAGGTTTTCGACCGGTTCCCTCGGCTTCATGTGCGGTTTTCCCGACAGAATATCTATCTTCGCGACAAACTGGTCTGTCAGTACTGCGGAGAACGCTTCGCCCGCGCCGACCTGAACCTCGACCACGTGGTCCCTCGGTCTCGAGGAGGCCGGACTACCTGGGAGAATGTCGTGTGCTCTTGCATTCCCTGCAACCTCCGAAAGGGCAATCGGACCCCGGAGGAGGCTCGAATGCGTTTGCTTCAAGATCCGACCCGTCCACGTTGGTCGCCGTTTGAGCGAGGTCGTGAGGGGGCGATCACGTATGAGGACTGGCGTCCGTTCTTGAGCTTTGTGGACGCGAGCTACTGGAACACTGAGCTCTTTGAAGACTAAAGGGTCCAGCGATGGCCTCCGATGACGATGCGGAAGACCGGGTCTCTGGTCCTGTATCCAGCAGTGACCTGCCCCTGAGCCCCGGGCAGGATCTTGCCCGGTCCCGGACGTCTCGGGGCATGACCGTGAGTGAACTGGCTCAACGTACGAAGATCCGAGTTTCGGTCATCCTCGCCCTCGAAGAGGAGCGGTACGACGACATCCCGAAGGCTAGGGTGTACATCCGAGGCTTCCTAAGCAGCATTGCCCGTGAACTCGGTCTCTCCCCCGACTCCATTCTCGAGCCGTACTTGACCCGCTGGCAGGCGTGGATGGACGCGCAGTCAGGACCGCTTTGAAACGGCCTCTGCAACCGAGCCTTCCAGCGTCTTGTCGGACCCACCGAGGCCTCTGGTCCACGGCGTCCGGCGCGATTGACTCCGGCGAGGGCGATGGCCACCATGGAGTATGGCGCTGATCGACACGCCGGAAGCCGCGAATCGACTGGCCCGCACCATCGCCTCGGACATCTCCCTTTACAACGAAGAGAAGATCGTGCGGGCCATACGGGAAGACAGCCTGTTCGAAGCCTTGGAGCCAGAGATTCAAGAAGGTCTTCAACTGTATGAAAGCCGCGTCGACGGACGGCTGCGGTCTTCGACCAACTTCTTCCATCGGGCCCTGGTGGATGTCATCTTGCGAAGTAAGGGCCACGTCGACTCGCACATCTGGTGACGACGCCCGAACGCACGGTAGTGGTGGTCACCGAGGCTCTGGATGGCGAGCGGTTGGACCGAGCCATGGCCGCCCTATTTCCGCACCGATCCCGTGCCGCCTTCCAAAGGCACATTGATGCCGGGGCGGTGATGCTGAATGGCGAGGTGCCGAGACGCGGCGGCAAAACGAAGGTGTCGGCCGGGGACCAAATCAGCTACGCGCCGCCCGCTCCGAGGCAGCTGGACATCCGACCCGAACCGCTACCCCTTCGGATTCTCTACGAGGACGAGGACGTCCTGGTCTTGGACAAGGAAGCTGGGACAGTGGTTCATCCTGCGGCGGGCAACTGGTCGCGAACCCTGGTGCAGGGGGTCATGCACCACGTCGGCGTCGGCCTTCCCGGCGCAGCGGACCGACCGGGCGTGGTCCATCGCCTGGATCGAGACACCACTGGCGTCATCGTGTTCGCGAAGAATGAGGAGGCCCACGCGCATCTCGCCGCGCAGTTCGCGGAGCGAAGCGCGCAAAAGAGCTACTGGGCCGTGGCTCTGGGGCACCTTCGAACCCCGCAGACGGCCGACGAGTGGTGCTTGAATACCTGGTACGGTCGCGACCCGCGGGACCGGAAGAAGTTCTCCAGCAAGGTTTCGTTCGGCAAGCGGGCGACCAGCGTGGTTCGCGTCCTTCAGAAGCTGGAAGATTCGAGCTTGGTCGAAGTGGACCTCCACACCGGACGGACTCACCAGATCCGCGTGCATCTGGCCGACCTGGGGCATCCATTGCTCGGGGACCGCACGTACGGGGAACGTCGACTCATCCGCGCCGAGCACCGGAACCCGAAGCTCCGGTTTTGGCGGCCGGCGCTTCACGCGTTGAGGCTTGCCCTGCAGCTCCCGTCGGGTGAAACCCGAGCATTCGTCGCCTCGGTGCCGGCAGACCTGGCCGAGCTGGTGGTGCGCCTCGGCGGTCGCATGCCGGAGGAGGTGACGTGACCCTGGTCCTGCGAAGTCGGCTGTTGTCCGGACTGCCAGGATTGCGGCACGGATTTTCGACCCGCACCGGGGGCGTGTCCAAGTCTCCGTACGACACCCTCAATCTCGCGTTTCACCAAGATGATTCATCGTGCGTGGAGGAAAACCGGAAGCGATTCGCCCGCGCCGCGAGGCTCGAGTGGCCCTGGCACGAGGTGCGCCAGGTTCACGGGGTGGAGGTGGTGTCGGAGGAAGGGGCAGGGCTCCACGTGGCGGCCGATGGCGTCATGGTGACGCGTCCCCGTCTTTGCGCGGTGATCAAGACGGCGGATTGCGTGCCGCTGTTGGTGGCAAGGGTCCATTCCGGGTCAGTCGTGGCGGTGGCCGCGATCCACTGCGGCTGGCGTGGTACCGTGGACGGGATTGTCCCTCGCGCCCTGCGAAACATGGCGGGGCCTGGAACGCTCTATTGCGCGCTCGGACCAGCCATTTCACAACGTGCCTTCGAGGTCGGACCGGAAGTGGTGGAACGCGCGCGGCAAAGTCTCGGCGGCCGAGAACCCAACGTTGTGATCGGGCCGCGAGGACGACCCCATCTCGACCTGGTCGCACTCGTGAAGCGGCACATCGTCCACGCCGGCGTCGACCCGGCCCACGTGGATGACCTCGGTCTGTGCACGCATTCGGATCCACGGCGCTTCTTCTCCTATCGACGGGATGGGCCCTCCGGACACCACGCGGCGGTGATCGGGTTCGAGGAGTAGGCGGGATGGATCAGGCGCAAACCATCCTGACACGGGACCCGGCCTTCGGGAAGTTGGGCCGTGAGATCGCGCGGTTTGCCAACCACACCCAACGGTACGTCCGGGCGAGTCAAACCTTTCGGGCCACGTTGGAGTCGGCCGCGGAATGGAGTCAGGGTGCAGCTCCCTTGGACCGTACACCCGAAGATCCGGCAGCCGCATTCACGGCAATGGACGGGTATGCACGAACGCATCGCCAGCCCCGCCAGAATGTGGTCGGGGCATACTTTGCTCATCAGCACCTGCGCATTCAGGCCGAAATGGCTCGAGGCCTCCTGCGGGAGAGCTTCAATCCGGACCCCGGGCATCGTGTGAAGCTGTGTCGCGACGTGTACTTCACGAGTGAGCGGGTGCGTCGGGGATGGGTGAGTGCGTTTCTGGATACCGTGGTCGCCTCGACCGCGCCAGAGTTGAACAAGCGCGACTTTGTGGCACTCAACGTCGGGTCACTGACGGACCACGAAGACGTGGATCTCGCGGTGGTCTGCGTATCGGATGCGGCAAAGCAGGCACTATCACGAGGTTTCGCGGGCGTCGCGAAGACCTTCGTTCGGTTCGCTTCCAAGATTCAAATGTTTCTGACCGAGGAGCTTTCGAACCCTACGACTGGCGCCCTCGTGGAGGAGTACGCGGGACTGTTGAAGGAGCCGAACCGCAACGTCGTCTCGGTCATGCAGCTGTTGGGTGCGCAGTACTTGTGCGGCAACCCCGAACTGGAGCGAAACCTGAAGCAGCGGGTCACGAGTCATTACTTCGTGGGGACCGGCAATGGTCTCGTCCACGAAGGATTCATGCGGGCCATCATGAACGAGCTGCGCGTCCATCTTCGGCCCACCCACGTTCCGAGGGTCATGGCTCCGAAGCGCGAGGTCTACATCCCGGCCAAGCTCGCATGCTCGGCGGCGCGCGTCGTTCACAACGTGGATACGCCGCTCGTACCGGAGGCGCTGGAAGAACTCGCTCGCCACGATGGACCACACGGAGCACCATGCCAGGTTCTCGCTGAGACCTTTGTCCAAACCGAGGTCCTCCGAGCTCTGGTCTTCCTCTATGTCTTTCAAGGCGACGAACTCGATCTCACCGACGAGGCGGATCCGTCG
Source organism: Myxococcota bacterium (assembly GCA_050331295.1). Lineage (GTDB taxonomy): Bacteria > Myxococcota > Kuafuiibacteriia > Kuafuiibacteriales > Kuafuiibacteriaceae > Kuafuiihalomonas. The sequence goes on from JBHJGZ010000008.1 coordinate 91,168, forward strand.
TCGGTCCGGAGGGTCGCCCTCTTGTTCGGTCTGGGCGAATCTGCCCGAAAGCTTCCGGAGAACCGCCTACTCGGAACCTACGCCGAGCTGCGGGCCCGTACACTGACCGCGGTTCGCGACCTGTCATGGACGTTTGAGCGGCACCTGAAACGGATCAGCACGTTCCGACGACTGATGGAAACGGAGACGGCTCCGGATCACATGGCCTTGCAGTTGTTGGAGGCCCTCGAACACCACCGAGGGGGTGTTTTCTGGGATGAAGTCGTCCGATTGATCTCGGAGTCGCCCATTCGGCGACGGCACTTCGTGGAAGACTTCGAATCCCTTCCAGCCCGCACGCAGGACGACGTGGCGCGCCGCTACGTGGCGATGATGGTGGAAGACGCTGCTTCCCTGGTGGAGTTTCTCGTGTTCCTGGCGGCTCGCGTCTCGGAACGAAGTCTCAATCTATTCTGGCGGAGTCTTCTCGAGCATTTCGAGTCCAATCCTCATCTGGTCGACGGCTTCATCGAACGCTTGGATGCAGAGACCAGGACCGAAGCGCTCTTTCGATTGGCCGTCGCGTCGCAGCCGGGTCAGGTCGCCGGGCTTGCGGACTTTCTCGAGCGCATCGACAAGACGATGCGCTCGGCTCGGGTCGTCCGCTCGCTCCGGTCGATGGTCTTCATCGTCCATCATCGCTCGAACGCCATTGGCCGCATCGTCAATCGCGTTCTCGCCCGGTCGCCGGAGTTCTTGCGCCGGCTCGGCGACAGCCGAAGGCTGCGAGACCTCACCATCGAAATCATGGAGCAGGCTGCCACCGATCCAGACCCCCGGGCCCAGGTCGAGCTCATCGGCGATAGCTTCGATGTGGCGGTGCTTCGTGCATCTCTGCTCGCGGTCTTGGAGGGTGCACCTTCCGCGCGTGACCATGAGTTCACGGCCGCCGTAGACAAGTACGTTCGCGAGCTCTTCAAAGCCTGCTTTCGAGAAGTGCGGCAGCGAAGTCCCTTGTTCGAGCTCTACCGACCTGGTTCCGGCATCGCCGTGTTCGCCACCGGGGGATACGGACGAGGTGAGGCCTTCGGGGGCGACTTCGACTACATCGCCGTGGTGGATCAGGACGATCCGGGCTTGAAGAAGTTCTTCGGGAAGGTACTCCAGCGGGTGTCGGCCGCCATGAGTAAGCGGGGCCTCCATCCCCATAACCGACTCACGGACCTCTTCAATGCGTGGGCCGTCAGCATTCCCGAGCTCGTCGACCACCTCAAGTCACGAAACAGTCAAACGTTCATCGATGAAGCCGAAGTCTTGGAGTCTCGATTTTTTTTGGGAGAGCCCATGCTGGCTCGGCAGTTCGCGCAGCAAGTGCAAGGACTTGTTTTGGGGCCGAACCGGCGAATGTTTACTCAGGACGTCTTGACGGAGCTTCGGGAGCGACGCCCTCATGTCCCGCCCGGCATGAACCTCAAAGAGGGTCGAGGGGGGCTCCGGGAGCTGCACCTGCTTTTTCTGGCGTTGCGGGCCTTCGCGAGGCTTCCGACTCCGTTTGGACGCGATTCCATGCGGACGGTCGTCGAACTGCTTCCTCACCGCGCCGACGACCTGGAGAGCCTGATATCCGCTCATCACGAACTGCGCAGAACGCGGGAGCTCTACCGATTGTCGGTGGCCTTCGACGATTCGATGGAGCCCGATGCGTTGGCCCGGGTCGCCGACGAGCTGGCGCCGTTTCGACGAGCCGGCATCCAGCCTCATCTCGGTCTTCAGATGAGTATCCTCATGGACGAAACCGCGAGAGCGGTGGACCGAGTCTCCGCCGCCATCGCCCGCGTTCTGGCCACCGAAGCGTGACCCCGGGGCAAGAGTCCCCGCGGGTAGAACCTTGACAGAGAGGCTGGTCGCCGGAGAGTCACAGCCCGTGAAGGCTTCTTCTGATCCCCGATTGGACCGTACATTCCTGGACGCGCACGGATTCGATGCCGCCCGATTCGACAGGGAGGTGGAGCTGATCCGAAGCGGCCAACTCACCAAGGAGTCCTCCATCATCTCGCAACCGATAGAGCCGGTGGAGGCGGTGTCGGTTGCAGAGCGGACCGAAGCCGTGCGGCAGGCCGGGAAGGAAGCGCTCTCGAGAGGCGAAGTCGCGGTCGTCGTCCTCAACGGGGGGATGGCCACGCGTTTTGGCGGTGTCGTGAAGGGCGTGGTCGAAGTCTTCGACGGGAAGAGTTTCATCGCACTCAAGGCCGAAGACGTTCGACGAAAGAGTGAACGGTATGGAAAATCCATCCCACTGGTCTTGATGAACAGCTTCGCCACTCGAGCCGCTACACGCGAACACATCGACGGCCAGGGCGGATTCGGATTGGAGTCCGATCAGATCTTGTCCTTCGAGCAGACGGTTTCGGTTCGCCTGACGCCGGAGGGTGAGCTGTTCATCGGAGATGACGGCAAACCGTCCTACCACGCCCCTGGTCACGGCGACTTCTTCCCGTGCATCCGCACGTCGGGGGTTCTGGGTCAGCTCGACAAGCGGAACATCAAGCATGTCTTGTTCAGCAATGTCGACAACCTTGGCGCGACCCTCGATCCCGTGCCGATTGGCCATCACGTCTTGTCGGGGGCGTCGATGACCGTCGAGGTGACCGAAAAGCGAAAGAACGCGAGCGGCAAATGGGACAAAGGAGGGGCCCCGGCCAAGGTCGCCGGTTTCACGCAGATCATAGAAGGATTTCGCTTTCCGCCGGATTTCGCGCAAGAGAGCCTCCCCGACTTCAGCACCAATACGTTCCACTTCCGACTGGAGGCTTTGTCACAAAAGGTCGAACTCCCTCGCCACGTTGTCGAAAAGACGGTCGACGGTCGGCCGGCACTGCAGCTGGAATCCATCGCCTGCGAAGCGAGCGGGTTGAAAGATGCGAGCGGCGCCCATTCATTCCCTCTTCACCTCCTCCGGGTGAGTCGGGATGATGCGCACGGCCGATTCTTCCCGGTGAAAGAGCCCAAGGACCTCGAGGACGCTCGGCTCACTTTGAAGACGCGCCTCGAAGACGAGTGGTCCCGCGACTAAGACGACTTCATCAAGGCTCCGGCCTCGGAAGACGCTCCGCCGACCACTGGAGGGGAACCGGCGCGGCGATGGTCCCGGTATCAACCCAGACATCTTCCGACGCTCCGAGGATTGGGCCTTCCTCTCCAGCGAGCCATCTTCCGACCTGGCCGATACGCCATGTCGCTCCTGAATCTACCGGAACCTCGTATCGATGTGCCCAATACGATCTGAGAGCGAGGCAGGCCGGGTGAAGCAAGGCAGCGAAGGGCTCCGACCGAGTGAGCTCATCGCATCTGAGTCCGTCCTCGAAGAGCGAGCGCACGCTGCTCAAACGTCCATCCGTGACGCACCAGACCATCTCGTTGACGAGTCGTCGCGCCCAATCCTCTGGGTTGACGTGCCGACTCCTTTCGAATGAGAGGGCGAGGCCGTCGGTGGAGAAGACGATGGGGCCTCCGGAGTCGAGGCGTTCATCCAAAGCAACCTGAAGCCCTCGACCTTCGCAGCCGTCCGGGAAGTTCAGCGCCGTCCATCGCTCTTGGGCCGTGAATCCGCCCGCATCGGGAAAGACCGCGAGCCGACCGAGCACTTCCACCCGGCGCAATGTCGACGAACTCGCGTCGAGTTCTCGAAAGAAGTCCCGGATCTCCGGTGGAAGCGCGCGTTCGAGTACACTTTCCAAGAGGGGCTCGAGCATGGACCGAAGAGGAATGAATTCGTCGGGCCAAAGGTCGACCTGCCCGGGAGCGACGGCGCCGATGAGCTCGTCCAGAGACGCAAACGGAGAAGGAAGTGAAATCACGGGGGTGGCATCGAAGCCATAGCGGGTCTGCCACGAGCCCGAGAGGTCGGGGGGGCGAGGGCAGTCGGCGCACGGCAGGTCGGGCCCGACCGACTCATCGAGCCCTCCACATGCCCCACCGGTCATGGTCGTCAAAAAGAGCACGGATGGCACGAGTCCCCGGAAGGACAGGCGGGTGAGAGAGCGCAGCAAAAGCATGGAGACAGCCTGCCGAAGCCGATATCTGCAGCCCATCGGTCGAATGACCGAAGGGCGTTAGGGGAAGACGGCCTCCCTACACGAGGGGCGTCCAATCCGACCCGTGTGTCTTCCATGCCGTTTCGACCCGCGACAAGATGTCCGAATCCAACGGTCCCCGTTCCGCCGCTTTTGCGGCCGCTTGGAGTCGAAGAACCGAGCTGGTGCCGACCAGGGCCGCGTCGACCCCGGCATGGTGGATGACCCAACGGATAAAGACACCGGCGGGCTCCGGGACCTCGAGGCCCAATCGCTTGTACCGCCGATAATTCTCCCGAACGTCTGGGGCGTCGGGCGGCTCCCTGAAGCGCCAGGGCGCATTGGCCAGGCTTCTCTTCGCGAGAACCCCCTGACCGTTTTTTCGAGCGAGGTCGAGGGTCGGCCGGTTGTGTTGGTCGACCACCGAAAGCGTGGCTTGGACACCGTCGAATCCCAGGTCGGTGGCGACATACAGTTCATGTCCATCGCCGGAGTAGGCGGCACATTGGATCTTGCCTCGACCGCGTGCTTCGAAAAGGGCCTCTGTCACCCCGGAATCCAAGAGGACCGAAGTCGGGCAGGAATGAAGATGGACGACATCGATGCAGTCGACGGCCAATCGATCCCGGGCGAGGTCGATCCCCGCGGACACCGCCTTCGGCGTCCAGTCGAGGATACCAGGGACGCCGTAACCCACCTTTGTGGACAACACGACTTCTTCCCGTCGGTCGCGAACTGCTCGACCGATGATGTGCTCGGACCGACCGTAGCTCGGCGCCGTGTCGATGAGATTGATGCCGAGGTCGATGGCGTGGTGAATCAATCGTTCACCATCCTCCGAGGATAGACCTCTCAGGGATCCTCCACCGAGACCCACGACCGAGACCGAGAGGTCGGTGGCTCCAAACGTTCTGCGTTCCAATCCTCTAGGTTGAAAACCGTCGGGAGAATCTTGTCAAAACCGAGTATGGGTAGGCGGAGATTGCGAGTTCTGACGGCTTCGCCTGTCCCTCGTGGCGAGGACCCCGCTTTCACGTTACGGCTCGTCCATGTCACCGCGTTCCATTCAGCTTCCCGAAGCTGTCCATGAATACGTGCTCACGACCACGGTTCGGGAGTCCGAAGCGCTTCGCCGCATCCGAACTGAGACGGCGCAGAGGCCCGAAGCGCGCATGCAAACCTCTGCCGAGCAAGGCCAATTCATCCGTTGGCTCCTGGAGCTGGTGGGGGCTCGTCGGTGTCTCGAAATCGGCGTCTACACCGGTTACAGCGCAATGGTGACCGCCGAGGCGATCGGCGAAACGGGGACCCTCGTCGCCTGTGAACAGGATCCGACGTACGCGGAAATCGCACGCAGCTACCTGCAAGGGGCAGGGCTGGCCGAAAGAGTCCAATTTCGCATCGGTCCGGCGGCCGAGACTCTGGCCGCGCTTCTCGACGAAGGGGGGGCCGGCTCTTTCGACTTTGTTTACGTAGACGCAGACAAGGAAAGCTACGACGCCTACTTCGAGTTGGGCCTGCGGTTGGTGCGGGTGGGCGGTCTTCTCGCCTTCGACAACATGCTCTGGGGAGGCTCGGTTGCTGATCCAGATAATACCAAGCCTTCCACCGTCGCCATTCGCCGTCTGAATCTCAAGGTCACCGATGACCCACGCGTCACATCCAGTCTGGTGCCCATCGGAGATGGTCTGATGCTCGTCCGCCGTGCGGACGGAGCGTCGCCCGACAGCGCCTAGAAGCGACGTTCCAGGGTGTGAGGGTCGGTGAGGTGCCGCAGAAGGCGTTGGCCGACCGGCTCGGCGAACCGGAGCAGGTTCGACCATGTTCGACCGGCCCCGACGACAAGATTGACCAGGGGGACTTTGCGAGCTCCGAGGTGTCGTTTCGTGCGGTAACCGGTGGGCTCCAAGCTGAGCTCGTGGGTCGACTGCACGATCGCGTCCTCGATTGCCGCGTATAAGAGCCGAAAGTAGATCCGGTCTTTCTTGTGCCACTCCGGCAGGACACCGATACGGCCGGCTTGCATTCGATTTTTGTCCAGGAAGTTGACGACGAATCCCACCAGCTGGTCTTCGGCATAGGCGCCGAAGAGGCGCACACGCCGATCCACGCCGGCCAGCTCCTCGAAGTAGGATCTCGAATGGGCCAGCCAATGAACCCGAGCCCTATCGAAGAATGGCCGATATGCGCGGTAGAGGATGTCTCCCAGCCCTCGGCTGTCCATGATGCGTCGCAGTCGGTGTCCGGCCCGTTCAAACCGTCGGATGTTTCGTCGAATCCCGCTACGGTCTCCTGCGGGAAGGCGCGCCAGATGGTCGTCGAAGGCGGGGACCGAGACATCGATACAGGTGTCGGGGAAGCTGGGCAGCGGCCTGAAGCCCGCGTCGAGCCAGTCGACCATGCGAGGATGTGAAGGCGAGACGTTGGGCAAGACGCAGAGTTCGAGCCGCATGCTGCGAGCAACGCGGACGGCTTGGTTTCGAACTTCGCGGGGTTCCTCCACGGTCCACAGAAACTCCGATTGGTCGTACGGCTCGAACGGTGTCCCGAGGAACAAGGCTTTCGGAGCCGCGAGCGCTCGGTGGGTGCGCAGTGCGCCTTGCGCGAGGATGCGGACCCATGTTCCCGGTTCCAGCGCCTCGGCGACCGCCACGGGTGCCACGAAGGAGGGCAAGGACAGCCGGTCCAGCGAAAGGTCCAGGTCTGGATGGGTCTTCGCAATCCATCGGAGATGTTCGGGATCCATCAAGAGCCGCATGCAAAGCGCCGAGCTCCACCTTGGCGGATGTGAAGACGGAGTCGAGTCCGTTTCCTCCGTTCACGCAGGACGACTCAAAGCGAGAGGAACTTCCCTGTCCGGAAGTGCGTCGAGCCGTTCTGAAAACGGCTCCTTGACGCCCGCTCGTGGCAGCGAGGGTTGTCTGATTCCGGATGGGTCCGGCTTGAAGGCCAGAATCTGATGAACCCCGACGTACCCCGCCGCGAAGACCTCCTGGCATGCTGGAAGATAGATGTCCCAGATCCGGAGGGTCCGCTCGCTGACCCAGCGGGCGGCCTCGTGACGGCGACTGAAGTAGCGATGGGCCCAGTGCCCCAGGGTCAAGGAATAGTGCGGTCGGAGCGCTTGGACATCGATGATTTCCAGACCTGCGTCCTCGATGAAGTTCAGCATGTCGCCCACCGGAATGAGTTCGGAGCCCGGAAAGACGTGCCGAGTGATGAAGTCGCCCCCGAGGTGTCGCGGCCGCTTCCGAGGTACCGAGATGCCGTGATTGAGGAGCAAGCCTCCAGGGCGAAGACTCCGATTGAGGGTATCAAAATAGGTGCGCAGTTGCCCCCGTCCGACGTGTTCCACCATGCCAATCGATGCCACCTTGTCGAAGCGATTGGGAGGCAGGTCGATATAGTGACAAGCCGCCACGGAGATCTCGTCTTGCAGTTTGCGCTGGCGAGTCCGCGTCTGCACCGTCTCGACCTGCCGAGGAGACAACGTGATGCCGTGTGCCCTCACGCCGTACCGTTCGACGGCGTGGAGCAAGAGACTCCCCCAGCCACATCCCACGTCCAGAAGTTCATCACCCGGTTCGAGCCCGAGCTTGCGGCAAGTGAGATCCAGCTTCTGCCGCTGAGCCGCTTCCAGTGAGTCTCCCGGGCGCTCGAAATAGGCGCATGAGTAGACCATTTCCTGGTCCAGAAAGAGTCGGAAGAATTCCGTCGGCAGGTCGTAGTGAAACTGCACATCTCGCGCATCGTCCTGCGGAATTCGAGGCTCCGACCGATTTTCCGAGCGCGTTCCGGGCCGGGGCGTTCCTTGAAGGACCGGCAGGATTTGACGAAGTCTCTTCGCGATCCCGACGGCGGCCTGGATGTCTCCGTGTATCTTCAGCTCGCCTTGGATGTACGCGTCAGCAAAAGCTGCGAGGTCTCCACGGGACATCAATCCTTCGATCACGTCTGGAGACGAAAACTCGAGGACGAACCGCGGCCGATCGGTCCCGGTGATGCTTCGACCATCACCGAATCGAATCGCAAATGGGATGTCGGGGTTTTGGACCCAGCTCTCCACCACCGACATCAGTCCCTGACGGGTGAGATTCTCAGGCGCCATGACTCATCGATCCTCCTTTCCCCATGAGGTCATCGCGTCTTGGGGCGAAACGGTCGCGCCCAGAGTCGAGTGATGGTCCCGGCCTTGATGCCTGCCATGAGCCAACCGATGTTGCCGATGACTCGATAAAGCCACGGCTGGAGCAAAGGCTGCGAAGCCGCTTCGCGCGCGCTCTGGGGAATCGGCTCGCCCCGAGCGAGCGCCTGAGCGGTTTCGTCCAGTCCGCGCGCGAGACCTTTGACGGGATCTCCGACGTCGCTCAAGGGGCGTCCGTCGACGACCCCGCCACCACCGACCTCCAGCGCCCCGAGCCAGAGAATGCCCGTCCTTCGGCAGAAGGCTTTGCATACGCGAAATGCGAGATGGCAATGCATCGCCTCCGGAAAGCCGCAGTTCAGAAGAGCGGCCATGTGCAGGTGGCCGTCCCGAGGAAAGCGTTCCCCGATGCCTTCGAGCAGTGCCGTGACCGGAGACGGGAGACTATTGACGTAGATGGGCGAGGCCAACACCAAGAGCTCCGAGTCCGACAGCGCCTTCATGAGGGCCTCCTGCTCCGCTCCGGCCCGGCTCGCGCTCGACGCATAGAACAGATCGCAGTCCACCCCGGCCGTCTGCAGACGCTTCATGAGCTCCCGTGCGAGGCTCTCCGACGTGCTTCGGCCCCGCGGTCGGGGACTTCCGACCACCAAGCACGCCCGACGGATCAGCGCCTTCATGACGCGCCCATCGTCAGCTGGTCGATCGCGGTGCGAATGGGGACGGCGGGTTGGTCGAGGCCAACGACGCAGGAAGCCGCGCGGTTCGCCTTCAGATCGATGCCGGTCCGTCGAACCAACTCTCGAAAGATCACCGCTTCTTCAGAGTCCGGTACCGTCTGCAGGCCAACGCCGAGGAAGGCTGGATAGCGTCGATATCGACGAATATGGTGCGTTTCACCGTTGATGGACCGGAAGAAAGGCGAGACCAACGGCAGGAGGCGGTCGATTCCTTTCTTGAGCTCGCTGCAGTAGCCGCCGAAGGAGACCGGACCCGAAAGCACAACGATGTCACTCGCGATGACCGCGGCGATCAGCTTGTTCCCGTCATCGCGAAGTTTGCATTGCCCCGGATTCTCGGTCCAGCATTCGAAGCACCCGGTGCACGGAGCAAGGTGCAACTGCGGGAGCCGAAGAGTTCGAACCTCATATCCTCGTCGCTCGAGATCGACCGCAACCTCACTTTCAACATTTTTTGCGTGCGCATGTTCTTCATTAACTCCACTGAGGATAAGTGCGGTCTTCATGCGACGATTGAAGGCAATCTCGGGGCCAATGGCCGTCTTTGGACTCCGCTGCGGTGGCGTTACGTGTCGGTTCTTCCCGGCCTTACGGTTGGGAATCGCGATTGCACGGGTAAATGATCCCTGCTCCTGGAATCATCTCGATCTTCGGTTGTTGCCGTCGTTGCGGTGCTTAAGGCTGGGGTGATGGTGGCATTCGGGTCAGCAGACAATCATCCGGAAGTGGTCGCATTCCTTCGTCGACCGGGGGTTCTCGACGAAGCTGGTCCTCCCGACCAGATCATCGAGACGCACGCTGCGCAGGTTTTTTTGGCCGGTGATCGCGCGTGGAAGATCAAGAAAGACGTTCGATTCCCTTATCTGGACTTCAGCCGCCCAGACCTCCGACACGCCGCGCTGGCTCGGGAGCTCGAACTGAACCAGCCCCATGCCCCGGACCTCTACCTGGGCCTCAGTCGGGTCGTGCGACTCGAGTCGGGTCAACTTGCGTTGGATGGTCCAGGAAAGCCGGTGGAAAGCCTGCTGAGGATGCGACGTTTCGAGCAGCGTGATCTGCTTTCGACCGTGGCCGCCAAGGGCGACCTGCGGTCGCCTCATGTGGAAGGGCTGGCCAGGGTGGTCCGTCGGCTTCACGCGTCGGCCCCGGTGCACCGTACGGATCTCGCGGCCGATGCGTTCACGGAGGTGGTGAGCGGCAATCTAGAGGCATTCTCGGACCACGGAGAGCTCTTCACAGCGGATGAACTCCAGGCGTTGGACGCCGGGACTCGAAACGCTCTGACTCGACTCGCACCTCTTTTGAACGAGCGCGGCAAGGAAGGTTTCGTTCGTCGCTGCCACGGGGATCTCCATCTGGGAAACATCGTACTCTGGCGAGGGATTCCAACGCCATTCGACGCCCTGGAGTTCGACGAAGCGTTGGCCACGACCGACGTCCTCTATGATCTCGCCTTCCTCTTGATGGACCTCCTGCACCGTGATCAGAAGCCCTTCGCGAGCCTCCTGTTGAACGTCTATTTGGCTGGGGCATCGCCGGAGGAACTCAAGGGGCTGAAGGCCTTGCCGCTGTTCCTCTCGACTCGGGCCGCCGTCCGGGCCAAAGTCATGGCTGATAGGCTCTGCTCCATGCCTCCCGGTGCGGAAAGGTCGCAGGCCGCATCGGAAGCCCGATCGTACCTCCATCTGGCCGTTCGGATGCTGAAGGTGACGCCACCTCGGCTCGTGGCGATCGGAGGACTTTCGGGGTCGGGCAAGTCGACCTTGGCGGCACGCTTGTCCCCGATGCTGCCCGACCCGACCGGCGCGGTGGCCATCCGGAGTGACCTCGAACGCAAGGTGTTGGCCGGCGTGGAGGCAACCCACCGCCTTACACCAGATTGGTATTCCCAAGCGGCGAGTCACGCCGTTTACGAGCGATTGCGCGACAAGGCCGAGCAGGCCCTCGCGGCTGGGGCTTCGGTGATCGTCGACGCCGTTCATGCGCACTCTGACGAGCGCCGTCGGATCGAACGGGTGGCGCGGAAGCTCGGGGTACCCTTTGATGGGATTTGGCTGCAAGCCCCGGCAGAGCAACGGGTAGAGCGGGTTTCGACCCGGACCGGCGACGCGTCGGACGCCGATGCGGACGTGGCGCGGCGTCAGATGGTCGAGCAGGTCGACGTAAAGGACTGGCGGGCGATACGTTCGGTCGGTGACCCGGCCGAGGTGGCTCGTCAGGCCGCGAAGGCGATAGGCCTGTACGCGTCGGTCGAATCGACAGGGGACTGAAGGCGCGAACCGGCGCCGCTACTGCGCTTTGTCCGCCAGCCAAGGGTAGAAGCGCTGGCGCTCGGTCTGAGCATGGGCTTGGAGCGCCGAGATGAAACGGTCGATGGTTTCCGCCCGCACGACGTGCAATTGAATCTCGAGTCGGAAGGCCTCTAGCGCCCGTCGGATCTGTTCGTGCTCTTCCTTGAGGCGTTCGACGATGACCGCATGCTCGGGAGCTTCCGCGGCGAACCAGGGAAAGAGCTCTTCTTCTTCGAACACGAGGTGTTCCTCCAGGTCTTTCGCGAACCCTGGCCACGACTTCTCCAGGTCGTGCCAGTCGCCGAAGTGGGCTTGGCGATGGATTTCCTCGAACCGTCCTTCCAGCTCTTCGTGTTCCAACGAAAGCCGACGCAGGCGGGCACCATCCCGCTCCAGTGCTTCTCGGAGTTGTTCTGCGGGGGTCATCGACCAAATCTGTAGCATGACGCGTGCCGTCACGAACCGCCGGCGGCCATCGAGACGGGGTCACCAGGCGGTGACGGTCTGCAGTCGAAACGCCAGCTAGACCGACACCATGGCGCGATGGTCAGAGCGACAGATCGTCGCCAGGGTGTGCGTCACTTGTGCGTTCATTTCGTTGGCATTCGACGTCGGCGCATTCTTCGCGATGTCACTCAATGACACGATGCCCTGGAGGCGATTCTCATCGTCCACCACCGGAATCCTGCGGATCTGGTTTTCCGACATCAGGGTCTCTGCTCGCTCCACGGCTTCTTCTCGACGACACGAGATGACAGTCTTCGCCATGGCCAACGAGACTTCGATATCGGATAGAACCTTCCCCTGGGTGTAGGCTGCCATACAGATATCTCTGTCGGTCACGATGCCGGTCAAACGTTGATGATCGTCGACGACCGGTATCGAGCCGCAGTCGTGTTCCCACATCGCTCTTGCGGCTTCATTGAGTGAATCATTCTCTCGACACGTGACCACGGGTTGGCTCATGACTTCATAGACGAGCATTACATTACCTCTTGATGTTTAGGAGACATTGATCTGAACAGATTTTGAAGCTTTCGACTTGGATTTGCCGATCTGCACGTGAAGGATGCCATCCTTGAATGACGCCTTGATGTGCTCTTGATCCGCGTCCGAAGGCATCGTGAAGCTTCGGGCAAAGGAGCCGTGAAACAGCTCTCTGCGATGGATCTTCGCCTTCGTCTCTTCCTTTTCCTCCTTACGCTCCCCGGAGATCCTCAGCACTCCATCCTCGAGCGCAACGTTGACGTTTTCTTTTTTGACTCCCGGAAGCTCCGCTTGGATCTCGTAGGTCTTGTCCGTCTCGGAAATGTCACAAGAGGGAGACCAGTCCGTTCCCGCCATGAGTTCGCGATCTTCATTCGGCTGCAATTGATGCTGACCGAAGAGACGGCTCATCCGGTTGGTGAACGCTTCCATTTCTTGGATGGGATCCCAATATGGGCTTCTTCGAATAAGGCGCATGAATCTTTCCTTTCTCTCCCTTCGCGTTGCAACGGACGCGATGTCCTCCACTTGAAGCACAGCACATGCCATTCGTCTTTCACGGGCGGAGAAGAAGACCGCATGACGGGTCGAAACTCGGAATTTGCGCTTTGCTCGACCGGATTACATCTTCGCAACGAAGGTTGCAGAAAGGGTTGAAGGGACACGCAGCCCCGAGTCAGGAGATGCGCCGTCAGAAAGGAATGTGAGGGACCAGGGCGGCAGATAGAGACCCGAATCGGATTCGGCGGTTACGTTCTCGTGACTCGGAGACGAGAGACTGAGTTACGGCTGTTACAGGTGATAGGGGCGGGATTCCGAAGTTTGCATGGGCAAACGACGTTGTTCAGACACCCGCCTTCTTGAAGACATCACCCACCAGGGTTTGGGCTTCGTCCAAGACCCTTTGAAGGTGTTCGGGTCCTTCGAAGCTCTCCCCGTAGATTTTGTAAACGTCCTCGGTGCCCGAGGGTCTGGCCGCAAACCACCCGGCCTTGGTTTCGACCTTGAGTCCGCCGATCGACTGTTGATTGCCTGGCGCCTTGACCAATCGCTTTGTGATCGGGTGACCCGCCAGCTGCTGGGTCGCAACATCTTCCGGTCTCATGTTCTTGAGGGCGGCCTTCTGGTCGGGACTGGCCGCCGCGTCGATGCGTCGGTACACGGGTTCACCCAGACGAGCGGTCAATTCCTGATATCGGTCGGATAGGTCAGCCCCGGTTCGTGCCCGAATCTCTGCCGCCAGGAGCGCCATCACGATGCCGTCCTTGTCAGTCGTCCAGGGACGACCATCGAACATGGCGAAGGTGGCGCCCGCACTTTCTTCACCGGCGAAGCCGACTTTGCCTTCCACCAGGTAGGGGACGAACCACTTGAAGCCGACTGGGGTTTCGATCACCTCTCGACCCCGCGCTTCGGCGACCCGGCGGACCAGCGCACTGGTCACTACGGTCTGGGCGACGTGGTTGTTCCATTCGGTTCGTGTCTCGAGCAATGCGTCCACCGCGACGGCGAGGAAGTGGTTTGGATTGAACAATCCCCGTCCTGGCGTGACGATCCCGTGTCGGTCCCCGTCTGCATCGTTGCCGAAGGCGACCTGGAATCGATCCTTCAACTGGACCAGATTGGCCATGGCATGAACCGAGGAGCAGTCCATGCGGATCTTTCCGTCATGATCGAGAGGCATGAACCGGAAGGTTCCATCGATGCGAGGATTGGTGATGTGGAGATCGAGGCGATATCGTTCTCGGATGGGTTCCCAGACGGAGATGGCACTGCCACCCAATGGGTCCGCACCAAGTTTCACACTGGCGCTGCGAATCCGCTCGAGGTCCACCACTTTGGGCAGCTCGTCGACGTAGGGTGTGATATAGTCAAAGAACTCCACTGAACGCATGGCTCGTTCGAATGGAACGCCACTGGGCGGTGAATGCAGGAGCTCGTTCGCCCGGGCTTCGATTGCGCTGCTGATTTCGCTTTCGGAAGGACCGCCGTGAGGAGGATTATATTTGATGCCGCCATCTGCCGGAGGATTGTGGGACGGGGTAATGATCAGGCCATCAGCCGTGCCCTGACGGGTCTGGTTGTGGGCCAAGATGGCCCGCGAAACCAATGGTGTGGGGGTCACCTGGTCCGGAGGAGCGGTTCGCACCGGCACTTCGTTTGCCACGAGCACTTCGACGGCTGTCCGCCAAGCCGGTTCGGAGAGCGCGTGGGTGTCCTTCCCCAGGTAGAGCGGACCCGACGCGCCCAACCGTCTACGCACATCGCAGACGGCTTCGACGATGGCGCGAATATGCGCCTCGCAAAACGCTGCCTTGAAGCTGCTGCCTCGGTGTCCCGACGTACCGAATTGAACCCTGTGACTGGGTTCGTTCGGGTCGGGCCGACGCGTGTAGTAGTCGGCGATCAGCCGCTCGATGTTGATCAGCTCGGCGTCGGGCGCCGGCTTGCCCGCAAGTGGATGCATTTGGGGGCAGTCTGCCATTTCCGGGTCCAGGGTTCGAGCCGTGAGAGGCCCGATTGGCCCTGTGGGGTTGCCCATCCGCGCACCCGAAGGGACACTGAAGGGGCGGGGCCGCCGTCGCTACGACCCTCCGCTCGGCGGTTGGGCTCGCTCGGCGGTTTCGGGAGCTCCACGCATGCAAAATGATGGGACGCGGGTGCGCCAAGATCTGCAGGCCGCAGCCCGCGCGGCCCGCCATCTTGCCGAAACGCTTCGTGGGATAGAGGACATCTTGGCCGAAATCAGACCCGGAAAGCGTGCTGACCTTCACCATTTTCTGCTCCTGATGCAAAAGAACTTGCGAGACGCGCTCAATCACGCCGCTCTGATGGTCGCGTATGCTCAGGGTCCGACGGCCAGGACCGCCTACTTCGCTCGCACTGTCGACCAGCTTCCTGAACCTGAGGAGCATCTCGAACGTCTTCCCGCCGTCATGGCAACGGTCACGGACCTGGTGGCCGAAACGCTGGAGCACGTCGCCGCCTTTCCAACTTTCGGACCTGCGCCAAAAGCTCCGACGAAACCAGGGCCTCAGTACACCGCCCGCTACGCACGAGCCCATCTGGAGAGCCTCGCTCGAAGGATTCCGACGACTACTTCAGAGGCGCTGGACTCCGACGCCCACCGGAACTGGTTGCGGCGAAGGGCCCAGTTGGGCTTCGGCATTGGAACCGGATTGGCTTGATGATCGCACCACGCCGGCTCGCGTTGCCGGAATGGAAGCGCACTGATAGCTTCCCGCTCGTGCGAATCATGGGTACCGGTCTCGGCCTGTCGCTATCGCTTTTCGTGATGGGATGCGGGCCTGACTGCGATTCGGCGTGCAACAACCTCAGCGACGTCTTCGACGGTCCAGCCTTTTCCAATCCGACGTGTGAACTGCAATGTGAGCGTGTCGAGACACAGGCTGGGGCGGAAGGCTGCGAAGACGAGTTCGACGACCTCGAGGACTGCGTCGATGACCTCGACAGCCAGGATGAGACCTGTGTGCCGGCGGCCGAGGACGTGGCGCTCTGTATTTCGGATGGTACGACCAGTGTCCCGGAAGAGGTCTTCAATACGCCCATCGACCAGTTCGTCTTCTGAACCCGAAGCGCGGCCGGCGATGGCGACGAACGTCCTCCGTCAAGACGACGGCGGCTTGGCCATCGTCAGAATATGTTCCCGATCGGACACCACCACCCCTCCCGGTCGCTCCAGCGTCACGGCGAACAGGGCCGCTCGTCCCACCGGGAGCTTGGGGGTGATGGGAACCACCACCGTGCCGTCGGCTGCTGGGATGTCGAAGACGCCTCCATCCACCGGGAACCGCTCGTCCCGAGTCGCGTCGAAGATCCAGAGCTGATACTGATGTCGGCTCGGGTCATTGGGCGGTAGCCCCTCGAACACCATGAAGCCTCGCTGTTCGGTTTCACTCCAGACCACTTCTCCTGTCACAGTGCGTGCCTCGAGATAGGCGTCCTCGGTTTTCGTCCACGGGAGCCGCTGAGCCGAAGCGGTATCGGCGAGGAGATCGTTCAATCGAGCTTCCGCCGACTGGGCCAGCGGGTCGACCGAAGCTTCGGGGTCCTCGGTGCCCGGCACGCTTTGGCCGAGGACGAAGGCGAGACCGGCCGCTACCGCCGCCACGCCCCAGGGCCAAAGGGAGACCGCCGTGGGTGTCGGCTGGGCCTGGAGGGAAACGATCGGGGCGGGGAGGTGTGGGCCGGCGCCGTCCAGTATCCGAGCCCGAACGTGTTCGGGGAGCGGAGGCGAGGAAGGATCCGTGAACGCCACGTGGGTCGCGACGGCGGTGGCTTCCCAGGCTTCCCGCTCGCCAGGGTGGAGCTCGCTGAGTCGTTGGAGTTCCCTTCGCTCACCGACCGAAAGTTCACCCTCCCAATCCTGGACCAGGAGTTCCAGCAAACGGTCCTGCTCTGGGCCTGAGGTGGTCATGACGCGTAGCCTGCTCCCTGTGAGTCTTCGTTTGAGCCGAGCAAAAAGTTGCGTACTGTTTTGAGTCCGCGTCGCACGTGAGACTTCACGGTGCCTATAGGAATCCCGGTCTTTTGGCTGATCTGTTCGTGGGTGAGGCCCTCATAAATGGAGAGCTGGAGGACCCGCCGCCGGTCGGGAGGCAGTTGATCCAATGCCTTGCGGGCCATCGACGCTTCGCCGGCACCCTCCAGTGCCAAATGCTGCGTTCCGGGCATCTGTTCGATGTCGTGATCCCCGGCCGGCGCGATACGGGCCGCCTCCCGCAAACGCTTGCGACGCCGGTCGATCAAGCGCCGGCGGGCGATGGTGGCGATGAATGTGACCTCGGTGCCCTTCTCGGGATCGAATCTATCTGAGGTCCGCCACAATTCGATGAAGATGTCCTGTACCGTGTCCTCGGCATCACTCTGGTTTTGGGACCAACGGAGCGCCATGGCCCAGACCAGCCCTCCGTAGCGGTCGAGACATTCCTCAACCGCCTTGCGGTCGCCCCGGGCGACTCGAGGAAGCACATGCTCATCCATGTCGAGCGGGTGAAGTGAGCCAGCCCGCCGTCAGCGGGTCCATCACAAATCGGCTCTAGAGCCCGAATGCCCTCGTTCAGGACCAGAGAGTTTCGAGCCACGAGACCACCCTCTCCAGCGCATCGACATGGACGAAATGACCGGCTTCATCGGCCCACGCCACTTCGATGCCCGTGGCGGTCAAACGTTCGGCTTCTTCGAGGCGAACGTACCCGGAGCGTCGACCGAGAAGGGCGTGGGTGCGCTCCGGGTCCTGCTCTGCCTCGGGCCAAAGGTCCTCCAAGACGTGGCCTTCGTGAAATTTGGCCAGCGCCCGGCGGTCGATACGCCACCGGACTCCTTCCGCGGACCGTTCGAGGTTCATGGCCAGCCAGTCTCGGAGCGCGGGTGACAAAGATTGGAGCGTGGCCATCATCGCGTTTCGGTCGGGCGCTTGCTGGGGGGCGGCCAACAGCGTCTTCAGTACGCGGTCGGTTTCGGTGGCTTTTACGGGGCCGGGGGTCATGTCCAACATCGCGAGACGAGTCGGAGGGGCGCCGATCCTGCGGAGGGCCAAGCCCACTCGGGCCCCGAGCGAATGGCCGACCACCAGTGCATCTTCGAAGCCTTGCTCCTGGAGAGCCTTTGCTATCGGTGCCGCAACGTCTTCCAGCCGCGCCGACTCGGGCAACGGGCTCGAATGTCCATGTCCCGGCAGGTCCAGAAGGAGGAAACGCAGGTTGCGATCTCGTTGCAACCATTGTCGAGCGACCATCCGGAGATTCCGGCTGGTCCCCAAAAACCCATGAAGCAGCACCACGCTGCGGTGACCGTCTCCGAGCACCGTTTGGTTCAGCATGAAGGATCCTGCTAGCGTCGGACGCGTCGAGACGAAAGCGCGGTTTTCGGCGTTTGGGAAGCGCCCGAACCGTTCAAGGTCCAGTGTCCCGATCGAGACGGTAGTGCCGGTCGGGGGAGCGTGATACTCCGCGGTCTGAATGAGGCGCGACATGCCCTGGCCCCGGGTTGTGATCACCGGCGTCGGTCTGACGGCGCCCAACGGAAACGACCTTGCCGCATTTCGGCATGCCCTTCTCCAGGGTGTTTCCGGCGTGGTTCCCTACGAGACCCGCCACATGGGCTCGGTCATTGCGGGTGTGTGTGACTTCGACGAGCAACGTCATCAATCTCGGAAGGCTCGTCGACGGGGGACGCGCGCCGGCTCGATCGCCATATATTGTGCGCACGAGAGTCTGGCCCACGCGGGAATCGCACTCGACGGTTTGGACCGCAGCCGGGTGGGAGTATTCGTCGGCACCACCGAACACGGAAACGTAGAGACCGAAAGCGAAATTGCGAGCCTTCGAGGCTATGACGATGACGTTCGATACTGGTCGCATCATCACAATCCGAGAACGGTGGCGAACAATCCCGCAGGGGAGGTGACCATCAACATGGGCATCACGGGTCCCCACTACTGCCTTGGTGCTGCTTGCGCGGCCGGAAACGTGGGCTTGATCCAGGGTGTTCAACTTCTGCAACTCGGCATGGTCGATGTCGCTTTGGCTGGAGGGGTGTCCGAGTCCATCCACACGTTCGGCATCTTCGCGAGCTTCAAAGCGGAAGGTGCCCTTGCTCAGCATGCGGACCCGGCTCGGGCGTCGAGACCTTTCGACCGGGCCAGGAATGGAATCGTGGTCAGCGAGGGCGGTTGCCTCTACACATTGGAGCGCGAAGAGGATGCGCGGGCCCGCGGCGCTTCGATCCTGGCCGAGGTGGCCGGATATGCGATCAACTCCGATGCCACGGATTTCGTGCTCCCCAACGCGGCTCGGCAGGGCGAATGTATGCGGTCCGCACTCCGCTCCGCCCAAATGACGCCGGAGGACATCGACATCGTCAGTACCCACGCGACATCGACCCCGCAAGGCGACGTGCAGGAGGCAGCCGCGATTCGAGAGGTGTTCGGCCAGTCCCCCACGACCCACGTGAACAATACCAAGAGCTTCATCGGTCATACGATGGGCGCCGCAGGAGCGATTGAGTTGGCCGGCAACCTCCCGTCCTTCTCGGACCGCTTGGTCCACCCCACCATCAACGTCGACTCTCTCGACGAAGCTTGCGCGATGGATCAACTGGTGGTGAACCATTCGAGACCCGCGGAACGGGTCGATGCGGTGCTCAACAACAGCTTCGGCATGTTGGGAATCAACTCGTGCGTCATCGTCAAGCGGTGGTCGTGCGAGGAGCGCCGGAAAGAGTGACAGCCATGACAGACAACGACCTCAAACAGATCATTTTGGACATCATTCACGACATCGCCCCGGACGAGGATCTCAGTGACGTGAAGTCCGATGTTCGGCTTCGCGACCAGCTCGATCTGGACTCCATGGACTTCCTGGACATCGTGATGGAGCTGCGTAAGCGTTACAAAATCGAGGTTCCGGAAGAAGACTATATGGAGCTCTCGACCCTGGACGGTTGTGTGAAATACTTGATGCCGAAGTTCGAAGAAAAGGGCATCGCTCCCGCCTCCGCCTGAGAACGCCGGCAGAATGAGGTACGATGTCGTCATCGTCGGGGCCGGACTGGCCGGGTTGGCGGCAGGCATTCGATTGGCCCAGTTTGACCGGCGTGTCCTGATATTGGAGCGCCATTGGCTTTGGGGGGGACTCAATTCTTTCTACAAGAAACAGGGCGTGCTCTATGACGTCGGCCTCCACGCCGTGACGAACTATGGCGAGTCAGGGCCCTCACCCGCGGGTGGGCGCCCACCACTGAAGCGTCTCTGTCGCCAGTTGAGAATTCGATTCGAGGAACTCGACCTCGTCCCTCAGGGCCGTTCTTCGATTCGGTTCGATGACTCCGTCCTCCCCCTCACCAATCAGTACGAAGATTTCGTTTCGGCAGCGGAGCAGATATGGCGGTCGGAAGGCGCGGGCCTGAGAGCGCTCGCCCACGATGTTCGCTACCCAGACACACTTTCGGATCGCGCATTCGTATCCGCGCGAGAGCAGCTGGAACGATACATTTCGGAGCAGCTCCTGCGTGAGATGATCCTTTTGCCCCTGTTCTATTATGGGAACGCGCGAAGCGACGACATGGACTGGGGCGATTTTCAAGTCCTGTTCTCGAGCATCTTTCTGGAAGGCCTTTGTCGGCCCCGGGCCGGAATGCGTCCGTTCCTCGGCCTGCTCCGTAGACGATTCTTGCAAGCGGGAGGGACTCTCTGGTGCAACAGCGCGGTGACCGGAATCGAAGACGGTGAGCCGGTCCGCGTCCACGTTCAAGGCAAGGGAGAGGTTCAGGCGAGCCAGGTGCTTTCGAGCGCGGGCCGAACCGAGACAGCCCGTCTCTTGGGCACTGCGGAAAGTTGTGAATCCGGGTCCGAACCTCGGTTGTCGTTCATGGAGACGGCCTGGGTGCTGCGGCGAGATCCGTCGGCTTACGGATACGACGACTGCGTCACCTTCTTCAACCGAGGTTGTGCCGTTCGGTGGCGAACTCCCGAGGAAGACGTCGATACCGCTTCCGGTGTGCTTTGCTGCCCAAATCACTACCCGGGGTCGTCGTCTCCCAGCCAAGTTGTCTTGCGCGCCACACATCTCGCCCGACCCGAGAGCTTCTTGGGTGTCGATGGCGAAGAGTACCGGCGCCGAAAGGACGAGGCAGAGTCGCGCATTCTCGCTGCTGCCGAATCTTGGGTGGGATCCTTCGGTCGAGACATCGTGCAAAAGGACGCATTTACCCCGGCGACCGTGTATCACTATACGGGTCACGATGGTGGAGCCATCTATGGTTCTGCCGTGAAGGCACCTACGGGAGCTACCGGCTCGCCGCGGGTGCATCTGATCGGGACAGACCAGGGTTTGGTCGGAATCGTAGGCGCGATGACGTCGGGAGTCGCCATCGCCAACGCTCGGGTTCTCGCATGAAGTCGCAACGAACATGGTTGGGGCCTCCAGCGGCGACCAGTCCCTCCGGATTGGTGGCAAAGCGAAAGCAACTTCTCCGGCCTGACCGCCTACGAAAACTCGGTGGAAGCTACGACCTCGTCGTCATCGGGTCGGGCTTGGCCGGGCTTACCGCAGCTCAGCGCCTCGGTCGCCTCGGCTACAGGGTCCTGGTGCTCGAACAACACTACAATTTCGGAGGGCTCGCCACTTGGTTCAAACGTCCAGGTGGTCACGTTTTCGACGTTTCTCTCCACGGTTTTCCAGCCGGCATGATCAAGACTTGCCGGAAGTACTGGAGTCGAGAAATTGCCGACGCGATCGTGAGGATCGACGGCATTCGGTTCGAGAATCCCCAGTTCCGACTGCAAACAAGCTTCGACAAGGACGACTTCACTCGGATTCTCACTGAAAGATTCGACGTTGGACCGGCGGCTATATCTGGGTTCTTCGACGAGACCAGGTCCATGAACCACACGGACCAAACCGGAACCAAAACTCGAGACCTATTCGAGCACTTCTTTCCCGGTCGCACCGACATACATCGGCTGCTCATGGAGCCCATCGCTTATGCGAACGGTTCGACCCTGGATGACCCGGCTCTAACCTACGGAATCGTCTTCAGTAACTTCATGTCGAAGGGCGTGTATACCTTTCGCGGTGGTACAGATTGGCTCATTCAGAAAATGAAGGAAGAGCTAAGACGCAACGAAGTTACGCTTCAAAACTATGCTCAAGTGGAGCGTGTGCTCGTAGACCATAAGAAGGGCCGGAACGTTGTCGAAGGTGTGAGGGCGAATGGGATCGACATTCGATGTCGAGCGGTCGTGAGTAATGCGAACATCTGGACCACCGTTTTCAGGTTGGCGGAGCAGGAGGCATTCGACCCCGAGTTCTTGATGCGAGCATCCGAGGTTCGAATGAACTCCTCTTCGAGCCAGGTCTACATCGGATTCGAGAAGGGATTCCAGCTTCCACGACTCGGTGACCTGTTCTTCACCAGTTCAGCCCCGGAGTTCGACAGTCGGGCCCTCACTGCCCTCGACGTGACCAGCCGAACGTTCTCCTTTTATCATCCTGAGCTCAGACCTGGCCATGACCGATGCGCCGTGGTTGCGTCCATCAATAGTAATTATGAAGATTGGGAAAAGATGGACTTTGAGACGTACACGCGAACCAAAGAATTGTACGCAGGGGAGGCAATCGCGGTGCTCCGGCAATACATTCCCGGCGTTGAGACGGGCATCGAGCATGTAGAGGTAGCGACACCAAAGACCTTCGAGTTCTTTACGCAGCATCATCAGGCAACATCGTTCGGTACCAAGTTCGAAGGCTTATCGGTGTCACAGGATCTTCCCAAGCAGGTTGGCGGACTCTTTCATGCCGGTAGCGTTGGTATCATCATGAGCGGCTGGCTCGGGGCTGCCAACTACGGTGTCATCGTCGCCAACGAAGTGGATCGGTACTTGGGCGATCCGCTCCCCACGACAGAGGACAAGTCATGCAGTTCGACTTTCGCGAATGCAGGGTGATAGTCACTGGGGGGACGAGAGGAATCGGGGCTGGCGTTTGTAAGGCATTCCTGCGCGCTGGTGCGACGGTGACGGCGACGTACTCGGCCGACCATGACACGGCGAATGGCTTCAAACAGTCGTGCGGCGAGGACGAAGATCGACTGTCTCTCGCCCAATTCGATGTTTCGGTAGAGGCGGATGTGAAGGCGTTCTTCGACGCCCTCGAGGAGGCTCCCACCATCGTCGTGAACAATGCCGGAGTCAGGCGAGATGCGATCCTCGGCATGATGAAGCGAGAAGACTGGGAGCGAGTTTTGGCTGTAAATCTCACCGGCACCTTCAACATGACCAAGCAAGCCGTTCGCGCCATGTCGCGCGCCCGTTACGGAAGAATCATCAACATCGTGTCTCCGTCCGGCCGTCTCGGCTTGGCTGGTCAAGCGAATTATGCCGCGTCGAAGGCGGGCCAGGAGGCGTTGTCTCGCAGCGTCGCGAAAGAAGTGGCTCGCCGCAACATCACGGTGAATTGCGTGTCGCCCGGTTTCGTGGACACCGACTTGCTTCAGGACCTGGATGAAAAGACGAAAGCGGAGCTCTTGGCCCGGGTCCCTCTCGAGCGCTTCGCGAGCGTCGAGGAGATCGCGTCTGCAGTCTTGTTCCTCGCGTCGCCCGAGGCAGCCTATATCACCGGAGCCACCCTGGAAGTTTCAGGTGGCTTATGACAGAGAGGCCCGAGCCGCCGTCGGGACTGATTCCCCATCGCCCACCCTTCCTGTTCATCGACGAGGTCGTTCACGTCGATGAAAGTCGGGTGGTGGCGACGCGACGCCTCCGGCCGGACGAACCACAGTTCTCGGGACACTATCCAGATTTTCCGGTGATGCCCGGAGTCCTTCTTTGTGAGGCGGTGCTTCAAGCGGGTGCTTACCTGGTGGCGGCGACGACGACCGGTGAGCGCATGGCCAGCGGGGTCCCGGTTGTGACTCGACTGGAGCATGCGCGATTCAAGCGTCCGGCGCGACCGGGAGACGTGCTGGAGATCGAGGTTGAACGTGTCGAATCGGTGGCGTCGGTCGAATGGATGCAAGGAGCCATACGAATCGATGGGAAGCTGGCCCTGAGCTTGCGCTTTGCCGTGACGTGGGCAGATCTTGGTCGGGAGGACCCATGAGATTCTTGAAACTTGAAGACGAGAACGTGGTCGTATTCGGAGTTTCGAATCGGAAATCGGTTGGGTTCGCGACGACTGAAATCTTGGTTGAAGAGGGTGCTCATGTTCACTGGGTAGTCCACTCGAAGGAGCGACAGCGAGAGTTGGAACGTTTCGTCGGCCCCGAAGGTCCTCGTGCGATTCATGTGTGCGACGTTGAACTTCCGGGGGCAGTCGATGACTTGGCGAAGGCGCTCCCGGACCAGATTCTCGGCGTCGTCCATGCGGTCGCCTTTGCCAATTATCGTGATGGCGCGAAGCCGTTCCATGAGACATCCCGCGACGACTTCGGTCAGGCGATTCAGATCTCCTGCCATAGCCTGGTAGAGATAGCGCGAGCGCTCCGAAACCGTTTCAAGTCCGGGGCCTCGGTCGTCACGGTGTCGATTTCGACGACGCGGATGGCGGCCCAAAACTATGGCTACATGGCTCCCGTCAAGGCCGCGCTCG
Source organism: Myxococcota bacterium (assembly GCA_050331295.1). Taxonomy (GTDB): domain Bacteria; phylum Myxococcota; class Kuafuiibacteriia; order Kuafuiibacteriales; family Kuafuiibacteriaceae; genus Kuafuiihalomonas. The sequence continues at coordinate 115,492 of JBHJGZ010000008.1, forward strand.
AATCGTCGGTGGTGTTTCTCGCGAAGTCTTTCGCCGACATTGATGTACGGTTCAACGCCGTCTGTCCCTCTTTGCTCAAGACGCGCTCTGCTGCCGGCATACCGGGGTATGCAGAGAGCTATCTGTACGCAGAGCAGCTCACCCTCCGAAAACGTGGCGTGCTGGTCAAAGAAGTTGCGGATGCCATCGCCTTTCTTCTGAGTCCGAGGTCATCGGGTATCAACGCGCAGAATGTCGTGGTGGACGCGGGGATGTCCGTGAACTTCTTTGATGCTGAGGTCATTTCGGCGGCTCTTCGAGGTTTCTCGTGATCGTCGTGGTCATGCCCGTGCCGGTCGCAGCGCAAGCTCTGAAGGGACGGGCAAGGGTACTGGACCTACGGGAACGAGCTCGATCGGCCACCCGCATGGCCGCAGCCTTGATGGGGGCTCCCGCCCCCGAGTTCCGCTTGGATCGGCAAGGCCGTCCGTGCCCGCACCTTGGTTGGCACTGGAGCTACAGTCACAACAAGCGAGCGGTAGCGGGAGGGGTGAACCGCCGACCGGTTGGCGTCGATATCGAATCGGACCGACCTCCCACCATGGTCGGGGACACGTCGGCATGGGTCCAAGCCGAGGCGACACTCAAGTCGATGGGACTCGGGATTCGACGATTGTCGCAGGTTCGCTTTCCCTTCGGAACACGGGGCGGGGCCGTTCAGATCGGTGATGCGCGGGTCCAAGTATCCCTATTTCGGCGGGCGCCACTGTGGGCGGCATGCACAGGCGTTGGCGTACACTGGGTGGTGGAGGAGCCGGAACATGCGTTTTGACCGAGTCGGCATCCGCTCTGTAGCTCATGTGATACCTCCACTCGAAGTCACCAGCGCGGGTCTCGAGGAAAGGCTTACACCCATCTATGAGCGGATCGGGCTGCACGCCGGTCGCCTGGAGATGATGACTGGGATTCGGGCCCGTCGCTTTTGGCCACGAGCCGTGAAGCCTTCGACCATCGCAGCAGATGCAGGTCGTCTTGCTCTGCAGAAGGCCGGCGTGTCGCCATCGGCGCTCGATCTCCTGGTGTTTTGTGGCGTGTGCCGTGACCAAGTGGAGCCGGCGACCGCGAACGCCGTCCACCATGCCCTCGAAGCTGGTTCAGAATGTATGGTCTTCGACGTGTCAAATGCGTGTCTGGGCATGCTCAACGGAATGCTTTGGGCGGCGAATCTCATCGACAGTGGCAGGATCGGAAACGCCCTGGTAGTCGCCGGGGAGGACGGGCGGCCGTTGGTCGACCTCACGGTTCAGCGACTTCTTTCCGATCCGAACGTCACTCGAGCCAGCCTGAAGAGAGAGATTGCATCCCTGACCGTCGGTTCGGGAGCCGCCGCGGTGCTGCTGTCTGAGAACCTGGAAGGACGGATGCCGAGCCTCATGGGAGGGGTTTGGCGTTCCGCTACCGAGCATCACCGACTCTGCGTCGGAGGTCACGAGTCGGTCTTGTCCATGAATACGGACTCCGAAGCCCTCTTGGAGGCAGGCCTCGAAGTAGCTTCAACGACGTTTCGGGCGCTGCAGACTGAACTCGATTGCCCGAATTGGGACGTCGTCGTGACGCATCAGGTTGGCAAGGCGCACGAACGGCGCCTTCTCGATCTCCTGGGCTTGGATCCGGCTCAGGCCCACAGAACGTATCCGAATTTTGGCAATGTCGGTTCGGTGTCTTTGCCTCTCACGTGGTCCGACGGACTCGACAACGGTGTAATTCAAGGCCATCACCACGTCGCCCTCCTGGGTATCGGAAGTGGAATCAACTGCATGATGATGGGAATATCGCCATGACTGTTGTGTCGCCCGCGACCGAGGCCGATTGGTCCACGCGATTCTTGCCGTTCCGACGGGGCTGGTTCGAGACCGAGCACGGACGACTCCATTACGTCGACCACGGTCCCACAGACGCGCCGGCGCTGGTATGCCTCCACGGCAACCCGACTTGGTCTTTCTACTATCGACACCTCATTCGAGCCCTATCCAATCGCTACCGGGTCATCGCTTTGGACCATTTGGGCTGTGGATTGTCCGACAAGCCAGACAGCTTCTCGTACCGGCTCACCGATCATGTTCATAATTTCGGGCGTCTGGTTCAAGAGCTGGGACTCTCGAGGTATGTGCTGGCCGTCCATGATTGGGGCGGCGCCATCGGCTTCGGTCGAGCAGTAGAATTCCCGGATGAGTTGGCCGGGATCTGCGTGTTCAATACCGCTGCATTTCGGTCCAAACGAATACCGATGTCCATCGCACTCTGCCGGCTGCCCGTCGTCGGGTCCTTGGGGATCCAGGGTATGAACGGCTTCTTGCGGGTGGCTCTGCTTCGTTGCGTATCAAAGCCCTCCCGGCTGACTTCCGAGGTGGTGGCAGGCTACCTTGCGCCGTACGACTCCTGGGGCGCGCGCAAGGCTCATCTTCGATTCGTCCAGGACATCCCCCTTTCGCCCAGGCATCCGAGTTATTCGACGCTCCAGGGGATTGAAGAAGGCTTGTCGGAACTCCGGGACCACCCCATGGTCATCATGTGGGGTGGACGAGACTTCTGTTTCGACGATTCGTTTTATGAAGAGTGGCGGAAGCGTTTTCCGTCCGCCCATGCTCACCATCTCGATGACTGTGGCCACTTCGTCCTGGAGGACGGGCACGAATTCATCGTCCCACGCTTGGAGCGGTTTCTCGATCAGGAGGCGAACTGGTGAACGACATCTTGGCCAACGACTTCAACATCGCGGATCGCCTGACCGAGGTGGCAGCCGACCGAGGTTCTGCATGGGCTCTTGCCGATGCGTCGCATCCGGACGGCCGTCGATTGAGTTTCCAAGAGCTCGAAGAAGAAGTCGACAAAGTGGCGCTCGGATTCATCGCATCGGGATTCGAGCCCGGCGACCGCGTCCTGATGTTCTTGAAACCTTCCTTCGACTTCTTCGTCGCGCTTTGGGCAGCGTTTCGGATCGGCGCGGTCCCGGTGTTCATCGATCCCTCGATGGGAACACAACCGGTCTTGAGAGCGGTTCGCGAGTCAGCTCCTCGACGGGTGGTCGCAAACGAACTGGTCGCATGGCTAGCCAGGCTCTATCCAAGAGCCTTCTCGAGTGTCGAGACTTGGATTCGGCCTCGGACGTTCGGATTGTTGGGGACATCCTTCGATGGAATCCGGCGCCGCGCTCGTGATCTCGGTGAGGATCCCCGAGATCCTTCCGGACCGGATGCGCTGGCGGCGATTCTCTTCACGTCGGGAGCGACCGGATTTCCCAAGGGGGTCAAGTACACGCACCGTGTCTTCGATGCTCAACGTCTGGCGTTGGGGTCTTCTTTGGGCATTCGTGCCGGTGAAGTCGACTACTCCGCCTTTCCTTTGTTCTCGATGTTCTCGCTGACGCTGGGCGCCTCGGTTGTCGTTCCCAACATGGATACGACGCGACCCGGTGCCGTCGATCCCGCGCCGGTTCTCGAGGCGTTCGAGTTCTTCGGTGTGACGTTCGCCTTCGGGTCACCCGCTTTTTGGCGTCGTCTCGTCATGTCGGAGAGGAAGAGCGGATTTCGGGGCCTCGAACGTCTCCTCATGGCGGGTGCTCCAGCCCCCCCAGACCTTCTGCGGAGGTTGGTCCATCTCCTTTCTCCGCACGCCGACGTCTTCACTCCGTATGGTGCCACCGAATCTTTGCCGGTTTGCATGGCGTCTGGACGTGAAAATCTCTCGGGGCCTTTGGCGCAGACTTCGGAAGGAGCTGGAACCTGGCTGGGTCGACCGCTGCCCCAAGTCGAGTTACGAATCATTTCGATCTCGGACGAGCCCCTCGAGAGTTGGAACCAAGTGCAGACCGTCGAACCCGGTACGGTAGGAGAGATTGTCGTGCACAGCCCGATGACGACCGAGGGTTACTTCATGCGACCGGTGGCCGATGCATCATCGAAGATTCGAGACGATGATGGCAGGCTTTGGCACCGCATGGGGGATTTGGGCTACCTGGATGAACACGGGGCGGTTTGGTACTGCGGCCGGAAGGCGCATCGGGTGGAGACACCTCGAGGCACTTTGTATCCCGTCCAGGTCGAAGCCCTCGTGAACCAGCATCCTCGGGTTTCGAGGTCGGCTTTGGTTGGAATCGGTGCTCGAGGGGTCGAGCGGCCGGTGATCATCGCAGAGTGTCGCTCGGGAGAGCGTCCTCGTAACGTTTCAGACCGGCGCCGGCTCGCCTCAGAGATCAGAGCATGCTCGGGCCTTCCGGATGTTGAGCGAGTTTTGTTTCGGGCCGCCCTTCCGGTAGACGCGCGGCACAACGCCAAGATCCGGCGAGATGCCCTCAAGGAATGGGCCGAACGCAGGATTCGTTGACCATGACGTTTGCCGTGCTCGGAGGCGGGGGGTTCCTGGGCTCCAACATCGTCAGAAGACTGCGAGAAATCGGGCATGACGTGACCGTGCTGGGCAGGAGCCGATATCCGGACGTCGAGGCGATGGGTGCTCGTTGCGTACGGGGCGACATCCGTCATGACGGCGCACTCGATGATGTACTGCGCGGGGTAAAAGGCGTCTTTCATGTTGCTGGACGCGTGGGCTTTTGGGGTCCCCACCGGGAGTATCAATCCATCAATGTGGACGGAACCCAAGCCGTCGTCGATGCTTGCTTGCGACAGGGTGTGGAGCGTTTGGTGTTCACCAGCTCCCCTTCAGTCGTCATCGGGGCGGAGGGGGCGCCGGCGGGTGCCGACGAGAGTGCGCCCTATCCGGAACGCTACCTTTCGTCATACGGGCCGACCAAGGCCGAAGCCGAGCGTCGCGTCATGAACGCCCATCGCCCTGGACGGTTGCATACCGTCTCGTTGAGGCCCCATTTTATCTTTGGTCCAGGGGACCCCCAGATTGCGCCCCGGCTGGTCGATCGCAGTCGTCAGGGGAGACTGATTCAGGTCGGGGATGGAACAAATCGGGTCGACGTCACCTATATCGACAATTGTGTGGATGCCCACATGCTCGGAATGAACGCGCTCGCTTCGGACGCGCCATCGTGTGGCGGTCGAACCTACTTCCTGGGACAAGCCGAGCCCGTTCTCCTGTGGGATTTCGTCGGGCGAATCCTGGATGGTTTCGGTGCACCACCCGTGAAAAAGAAGCTCTCCTTTCGGACCGCTTATGCCCTGGGAAGCGCGGTGGAAACTGGTTATCGCGTGGTCCGGAGTCGACAGGAGCCGCCCTTGACTCGGATGGCGGTCGTGATGCTGGGAACCGACCATTGGTTCGACCACACCGCGGCCCAGCGCGACCTGCACTGGCGCCCGCAGGTGGGCCTGGAAGAAGCGTTGGACCGCACCTTCGCGGCGTCGTCGGCTGGGACGTGAAGCGCGGCCCGGGAAGCCTTTACCGCCGAGGTGAGACGATTCGCTTCGCGTTGAGCCGGGACCGCGACGCCATCAAAGCCTTCTTGTTGGATGGCGAGATCGACCTGAGAACCCGCATCGGTCTGTTGGCTCGAGTGCTCCACGCCACAAACCACCTACGGGGCTATCACAGTAACGCCGAGATGATTCGCGTGGGTCGTGCGATTCTGCAGCGTCCGGGGGCAGTCGTGGTGGAGGCCGGTTGCGGCTACGGAGGAAGCACCGCCAAACTGAGTTCATTCGTTGGAGCTGCAGGTGGAGTCCTTCACGTCTTCGACAGCTTCCGCGGCATGCCGGCCAACGCGGAGACAGACCATCATATGGATGGCCGGCCCGTGCGCTTCTTTCCGGGAGCTTTCCGCGGTCGTCTTTCCGCGGTTCGGCGTGCGGTGGAACACTTTGGAAACATCCAAGTGTGTCGCTTCCACAAAGGATGGTTTTCGGAAACCTTGTCGACGTTTCAACAACCGGTTGATGTCGTGTTGTTGGATGTCGACCTGGTGAGCTCGACGCGAACATGCATTCGCTATCTTTATCCATTGATGAAACGCACAGGAGTGATGTTCAGCCAGGACGGTCACCTTCGGGGTGTAGCTGAGCTTTTGAAGAGCCGCGTGTTCTGGAGCAACGAAGTGGGGTGTGGGCCTCCCACCATCGATGGACTTGGCATACACAAACTCATCTCCTGGCGGCGCCAAAACGAGGAGTGAGCCCCTGAATCTGGGGTCTATTCCCCTCAGCTTTTTTTACAGGCCAAGTCGTTTTGATACGTGCTCACGATGGCCTGAATTGTGTTAAGCCGTCGGCTCATGCTCCGAGCGGGCCTATTCACAGCGACATTCTTCGGATGTCTCGTAGGGTGCGATGCGTTCATCGAGCCACCCGAGAGCAACTCCGGAGACTCGACCGGAACTGCAGATCCAAATCCCATCGGGTCTTCTGACGAGCCGTCACCGCTACCGTCGGTACAGGAGCCGCCCTTGGATGAGCCTCCACCACCGGACGTGTGCGCGGGCGAGGCGCCGGACCCCGGTCCGCCGACGGTGGCACGTCGGCTCACGCTCAACGAAATGCAGCGGACCATCTCGACGACCCTTGGTGTGGATGTAGCCAATGCCATTTCACAACTTCCGCCGGATCCACGAGCGGACGGATTCACGAACAACGCGAGTACCCTCGTGGTCACCGCCGCGATGGCCGAGAGCTTCCTGGAGATAGCGGAGCAGGCGGCGAATTCTATCCCCGACTTTGGGAACTTTGTCCGTAGCCGTTCCCTCTGCCAGACTTTTGAAGCTCGCTGTCGCGAGAGTTTCGTGGAGGACCTCGGCCTGGAACTCTTTCGTCGTCCACTCAGCCCGGAGCAAGTGGCCCGTTACGCAGACCTGTTTACCGTCGTCCAGGAAGAGGGAGACGATTTCGACACGGGTGCTCGACTCGTAGTGGAGGCCATGTTGCAGGCTCCTCAGTTTCTGTATCGAGTCGAGCAATCGATAGCCGGCACGAGCCCCTCCGCGGTGGACGGTCACGAGATCGCAAGTCGACTGTCGTTCATGGTGATGGGCGGTCCGCCCGATGCAGCCCTTCTCGAGCTGGCTGAACAGGGCGCGCTGTCGGATCCGTCGGTTAGAGCGGCAGAGGTCGACCGACTTCTACAGCGGCCCGAGGCGCGAGAGCACGCTCGACAATTCTTCACGGACTGGTTCGGTCTCGAGGCGCTCCGCGACATCCGTCTCTCCGAAGACCTCTATCCCTTGTGGTCGGAGTCCTTGATGGCCGACATGATTGAATCGTCTCTTCGGCTCATCGATGACGTGATCTGGGAGTCGGACCTTCCGTTGATTCAGTTGTACACCATAGAAAGGACCTACCTGAACGAACGCCTCGCCGAGGTGTACGAGCTCGACGTCTCGGGGAGTGGTTTCCAGGCCGTGGACGTATCTGCGACGCCGGAACGCGCGGGGCTCTTGACCCAACCGTCCCTTCTCGCGGCGCATGCGTTCGGCGACGACCCTTCCATCGTACACCGCGCTCTTTTCATTCTCCACGATGTATTGTGCGACTCGATTCCTCCTCCGCCTGACAGTGTGGACGCGGTTCCTCCAGAGACCGCGGCCGGGGCATCTCAGCGGAACGCCTCCGAGGATCGGCTCGCGAGCGGTAACTGCGCGGGCTGTCATTCGATCATCGATCCCTTGGGTTATGCGTTCGAGCGTTTCGATTCTCTCGGTGCCCGCAGAGGCGTCGACCAGCACGGCAATACCGTCCGCGACGATGGAGTTTTTCGGGGGACGGATTCGACTCAAGTGCCATTCAATTCAGTGGCAGAGTTCATCGACATCATTTCAGCGAGCCCACGTACGCAGCGCTGCATGGTGCAACAAAGCCTTCAGTTCGCAGTTGGCCGCCGTCTGGTCGAGGCCGATGGTTGCACATTGAGTGAGGTCATGGCGGACTTCGAGAGTCGGGGCGGACGCTATCGCGACCTTCTGACCGCCTACGCGGAGCACCCCAGTTTCGTGCTTCGTCGAGCCGAGGACAATGAGTCATGAGTATACGTTATCGACATCACCTCAAGCGCCGGACGTTCCTTCGTGGCCTCATGGGCGCCTCCGGAGTGACGATCGGCCTTCCGTTCATCGACGAGATGTTCGAGCGAAGCGTCTACGCTCAGTCTTCGGTGCCCAAGCGGGTCGTCACGATGTTCTTCGGCAATGGAGTCATGCCTAACATTCTGGACGCCGGAGACCCTCTTAGCAGTTCTTCGGCGCTCTCCCCGCTTCGTCCGTATCGGGGAAAAGTGAGCGTTCTTCGGGGCGTCGACATGAACGCGGGTACCGGACATCCCAGAGGAGGCGGAGCCACGTTCGTGGGTTTCGAGGGGCGAGAGGAATCTCAGAGAGGACCCTCGATCGACGTGGTGGCCAGGAACGAGCTGCATCCGCAGGGGGTCCCGACTTCCATTCAGACCCTGCTGGTCGCTAGCCACTTTCGTCGCAACCACCAATATCGAATGGTCCACAGCTGGAATGAAGACGGATCCCCGATGGGCCGCCCCATAGAAAGACCATCTGAGTTGTTCACTTTGCTGTTTGGCGGAAGTCCGTCCCCCGGACCCGGTGCGGGCTCTGGGGAAGAAGTCGACAAGCGTGAGGTATACCGCCGGAGTGTCCTGGATGCGGTTCTCGAGGACTATCAATACATCCGCAGCGACCGCGCCGGATTGAGTTCTCAGAGCCGAGCCCGAATCTCGGATCATCTCGACCGAATTCGAGAAGTCGAGCGGAAGATCTTTCCGGAGGCCGACCCGGTGGAGCCGCCCACGACCCAGCCAAACTCTTGCGCGTCCGGTCCGAGCGCTCCCCAGGATCCCGACGTGCCGTACGGCACGGAGGCAAACGCTCAAGGTGTAGTCGTGGATGCGGCTCAATGGACCGAAACCCAACATCGACTGGCGGATCTGTACGCCCTTGCGCTCCGCTGCGACCTCGTCCGATTCGGAAACCTGACCTTCCAAGCGTCTGGCGAGCGCGTCAGGCTGAGAGGCCCATGGGACTACAACGGGACGACGATTCAATTCAACGACAACGACGCGCACCACGAACACTGGCACCGCCAACGGTTCCCCGAGGTTGAGTGGCACATCCACTACATCATGGAGAAGTTTGCCTACTTCTACGGACAGCTCGATGACTCGAACTATCCGGATGCCAATGGACGTACGATTCTAGAGAATGGTCTCTTCCCGATCGGTGCCGAGCTCGGAAACGGATCAAGTCACAACACACGGAATGTGTTTCACACGATGACCGGTGCAGATGGGGCGTTTCGGGCCTCCCAGAACGTCATCGATGTCGACTCCTCGTCGGTCAACCTCTACAACACTTGGCTTCAAGGGCTGGGCGTGGGTCGAACGATGGGCGACTCTGCCAATTACCAAGAGGGTGCGTTGGATTCCAAGATTCGGACCTAGCTGATAGGTGCCGAGTCAAGGTGAAAGCGAGCCTTCCGCCACTGCCGCTGTCATCCGTCCTTCCAGTTCCTTGACGAATCCGGCGTTGCGGTCGTGTTCAAAGCTCTGGAGCTTTTCGGCATAACGGTCGCGACGAGAAAGAAAAGCTCCGACGCCTTCAGCCGTAACGTGTCGGGCCATCTGACCAAACTCCAAAGCTTCGAGATAGCGTGCGTTCAGGACCTGCTCGAACTGATTGCTGACTGGAATGGAAAGCATCGGCTTTCCCAAGAACACCGCCTCACCCATCAACGTGAACCCTCCGCCAGAGATGACGGAGCTACATGTGGCTAAGTCTTCAACGAAGCCGTCCTGGGAGAATGGTCGAAAGGTCAGATTGTGGTCGACATGATCCTCTTGGATGTCTCGCAGCAATCCGTAGACGCGGAACGGCACATCCACCTGTTTGAGTTCGTCGATCAACGCCTGATGACTGGTGCCGGTTTGATAGACGAGAACATGGCTTCCGGTCGAAACTCGGTCCTTTGCTTCGAGGATCCTGGGTCGAAGAATGGGTGGATGGAGAGTGGTGCGTTCACGACTCACGGGCGGGAAGAAAAATGTCGTGATCATGAACGCGTTGCACTTTGGGACTTTGGCACGAACGATGTTGCGAGCGAGCTGAAAGCTGCGAGCATCCTGCTGGATCATCGACTCGGGGTGAGAACACCTGTTGATGATCTGCATGTTGTCCACCGAAATCACCGGGACCCCCGTTCCGCGAGCAAACCAATAGCTCCACGATTCGAAGTCAGTGATGACAACGTCGGGTTGAAAGTCCTGAGCCGTCTGCAGGTACTTGAGAACGTTGCTGGGTACACCGGTCACGGAGCGAATGTTTTGGATCGCTGTTCGAATGGTGCTGACCATGTTGTCTCGATAAACCAAGCTCAGTCCGGTGATGGGAATGACGACATCCGGATGTCGTTCATTCAGGAAGTTCACTGCGCGGCCGGATGCGACGATCCGCATATCGTGCCCCATCAAACGGAGATGCTCTAGGATGACCGAGGACCGAATCGCATGACCCATGCCCTCACCGACCACGCCATAGAGAATTCTCATCTGGCATGACGGTACCGTTCTCGGTGAACGTTGGCAACGTCACTAGAGAAAGTCTCGCGGATCGACATCGATGACCACATCAATGCCGGGTGTTTTGTCGGCCACGATCTGGTGTAAAGCTTTCAACATTGGTCCGGCGGATTCACTACGAACGAGAAAGCGAAAGCGAAACTTGTCTTTCAACTTGCCGATGGGGGCTTCGGTGGGCCCGAGGACATCCAATCCGGTGGCCCGGACCTTTGCGGAAATTCTTTCGATGAGGTGCTCGGTACGCAGTGGGTCGCGACCTTCACAGCGGACCATCGAAAGACGGTAGTACGGCGGCATTTTTCCGCGAGCACGCTGGCCGAGTTCGAGGTCGAGGAATCCATCTACGTCGTGATGAGTCGAGAGTTGCAATACCGGATGTTCAGGTTGAAGCGTCTGGATCACGACTTTACCAACCCTGTCTCGGCGACCCGCCCGTCCTGCGGTTTGAGTCAAAAGTTGGAAAGTACTCTCGTGGGCGCGAAAGTCGGGAAAGGCGAGACTCGCGTCGGCGAGAATGACTCCGACGAGCGAGACGTTTGGGAAGTCGTGGCCTTTGGTCACCATCTTGGTGCCGAGCAAGACGTCCGCCTCGCCGGACCCGAACGCGGTGAGAAGAGCTTGCAGCTGCTTTGGCGTCCCGACCGAATCCCGGTCCAACCGAGCCGTCCGAATGCTCGGAAATAGAGCCTTCAGTTCAGCTTCGACGCGTTCGGTCCCCGCGCCGAACGATTCGGGGGTTTGAGCTCCGCAACCGGGACACGGAGTGCTGAGAGGCCTGAAGAATCCGCAATGGTGGCACCGGAGCTTCTGTTCTTTGCGATGGAAGGTCAGATTGGTATCGCAATGAGGGCAACCGAATGGCTTTTGGCATCCCCCGCAAACGATGAGCGTATTGAAGCCCCGCCGATTGAGGAACAGGATGGCTTGATCCCTTCGCTCGAGTGTTTCCGCGAGCTGCCGCCTGAGTTCGCTGCTGAACATCTGATCCTTGGGCGTTTGGCTCAAGTCGACGAGGGATACTTCTGGAAGGCTCGTTCCCCCGATTCGGTGATCGAGGCGTAGTCTTTCGAGTCGACCATCCAGGGCAAGCTTATGACTCTCCATGGACGGAGTCGCAGAGCCCAATACGATGCTGGCCCCCGCATGATGGGCACGTGTCAAGGCCAGGTCCCTCGCATGGTATCGAACGTCCGAGCTCTGTTTGTATGAATCGTCATGTTCTTCATCCACGACGATCAGTCCGAGGTGGTTGACGGGAGCCCAAACCGTCGACCGCGGACCGAGTGCCACTCGCTTCCGACCTCTGCGCAGGTCCATCCATCGCCGCGCTCTTTCGCCGGATGAGAGCTCGGAGTGGAGGACCACCACTTGTTCTCCGAAGCGGGCACGAAATCGAGCCTCCAACATGGGCGTCAATCCGATCTCCGGGACCATGACGATCGCCCCTTTTTCGGCATTCAGACAGCCTTCGACTGTGTGAAGGTATACCTCCGTCTTGCCGCTCCCAGTGATGCCTTGAAGGAGAAAGGCCCCTCGGTTCTGCAAGATGGCTCGGACCGCTTTCGATTGGGCGGGGTTGAGCGGATGACGCGGCGGGTCCGCTGGAAGGACGGTTTCTTGATGTATCAGGCGGAGCACGCCATCACGTTCCATGGTCCTGAGATGGGCCCGGCTTCTGGGACCAAAACGGGAGACGAGTTCATCGATCCGCCTAGGGCCTTGCGAGAGCTCCTCATAAAGGTCCCGTTTGGGTCGAGAGCGCCGAATCAGAGGCCAAGCCGACTTGGCGTCGGAGCAGAGCTCTGCGGTGGTGGGTTGGCTCGATTCGGCGGATCGCAGGAGCATTTCGTCTTCGCGCCCCAGAAGGCGGCGTTCCACCAATCGTCTTTGAATCCGGTCGGGAACCGCGGAAGCTTTCGAGCCCCTTGGGAGGCTACATCGCCGGAGCCACTCCAGGTCGGCTGGAGTCAGGTCGATGCCAACCAGTCCATGCGTGTCGTAGGAGCGAAGGATGTCTCGACCCGCCTCGGTGGCTACGAGCTTGCGCTGGGAGCCACCGGTGAAGGAGGGAGGAAGAGCTGCCTTCAGAACCTCACCGATCGGGGCCACGTAGTACTGCGCCGCGAATCTGGCCAGACGCAGGAGGTCTGGAGGGACCAGCGGGGTTGTTTCGTCGGGGTCCAGTCGGCGATGGGCGACCTTCAGGTCGATCCCGTCAGGAGCTTTGGAGTCGGTGTCGAGCACGATGGCCGTGACATGGCGACGACCGAAGGGGACCGAAAGACGTTCCCCAGGAGAGAGTGTCGGCCAGTCATCGGGAATGGCGTAATGGAAGCTTCCGTGAACGCGAGCCGTGACAGCGACCTCGGCGACCCGATTCACGAGATCATGTGGGGGCATCGAACCGACGCGCGTCGAGAGCTGGGTTCAAGTCGACGCGGTCAAAAACCGTGCTCCGGATGAGGTCTTCGCCTCTCCATTCTTCGATCCGCTCTGGATAAAACGGACCGGTGATTGGGCTATCGAAGCCGTAGAGCCGGGTCTCGCTCTTCACTCCGTCATCTCGGTGGACCAGGCGGACCGGAACCAGGAGTTCCTTGTCCAACCAAAGCTGCGGTTTATCGGGTTCCCACGGCTTCGCTCCGATGATGTAAACGGGCCGACGATCCTGCCGATGGAGGGATACGATCGATGGGTCGATGCCGTACGCCTGCAGAAACAGCAATCCAACCTGCCCAGACGGATCCCGCCGATTGTGGACGATAAATGTTTGAAACAGATTGGGCCGGGTCCGGCGTGGTTGTGCGGTTTGCCCGGCGCGGAAGCTCCAGATACGATTGCGGTGGATGAGCGTCACGTTGACATCCGAATCCTGGCGGACCTCTCGTCGAAATCCCATGTCCACTCGATACCCTTCCCAGACCTCGAGCTTCTGTTCTCCCTCGAACCGATGACCCAACGCCACCAACGAATCCAGATCGAATGCCGCGCGCTTGGCCGCGGCTTTCTCCAGAAGCACCGGGACTCCGTCGATGTAGGCAGATCCGAGTGACGGCGAAACGAAGAGCCACGCAGCGGCGATCCACGACGAAGATGAGCCCTTGCGCGCCATCGACGAGTCGCTACCATAGCCTTGCCGCGCCGGGAAGGGCGCTTCGTCTCATGCTCGAATGGTGGAACGGCAAACCAGGGAGAGCCGGCCATCGATCCCGTGGTTGTCGCGGAGTGTCGCCATGACCTGGCGCCTCGCTAGATTCGCACGATGTCTGGGCTTTTGCGTTGGCTTGGCGCTGCCTCTCGTAGCTCGAGCTCAAATTTACATGCCAGCCGACCTGATCGGCACCGCAGGTGCGCGAAGGGCGCTCGCCGTGACCAACGAAGCCCTCTTCGTCAATCCGGCCGGGGTTGCCATGGCGCCCGTGTATTCGGTGGAGCTCGGGTATGGAGACGATTTTCGGGGTTCGGATCGACGATTCCACGTGTCCATCACGGACGGCCAGGCAGGACCCATCGCGGGCGGCCTGTCGTTTACGTATACGACCGCCCGACCGCGGGACTCGACCGATGACTCAGAGCGCCTCGAAGGATTCCGGGTCGACGGAGCCGTCGCGCTTCGCGCCAATCAGGCTCTGGCCCTGGGCTTCGGAGTCCGAGGCACGGTGTACGACTTGGAAACTGATGACGAATCGACGGATGAAAGTCAGGGGACCCTCACGTTCGATTTCGGCCTCCAATGGAGGATCTCGGAATTCCTGGTACTGGGACTGGTGGGCCGGAACCTCACCAATCCCGATGAAGCCGAAACACCGCTGGAGGCGGGCGGAGGCCTTGGGGTGATCAACGGACCGTTCTCGATCGAGGTGGACGCCTATTACGACAACTTTCTCAAGAACGTCGTGATCGCAAGTGGCAGCACGTATGTCATCAACCGACTCATACCCGTTCGGTTGGGGAGCTTGTACGACGCTGCGCAAAACGAGTTCGGTATCAGTGGAGGGCTCGGCATCCAGTACGGCCGAGTCGGCTTGGATATCGGATATCAGCAGCGCGTGAGGAACGCGGACGACAGTCGGGACGACGATGAGCGCATCTTTACCGTCAATGCTTTTCTTCAGCCATTTTGAACACGCCTAGGCCTCACGCGTGGCCAATATCGGCGTGTTCATCCGTTGACGCAGAAGATAGACCGTCAGCAAAAATGCGCAGGCTGCGATCACGATGGAGATGAACTGGGAGGTACTGAACACGGTGCCGAGTACGTTGGTGCCTCGAGCCTTGTCTCCTCGGATGAACTCCAGCCCCGTCCGCAAGACCGGGTAGATGAACAGATAGGTCAACAAAGCTTGTCCGTGGAACCTCTTCACGCTTCGGACGAAGAGCAACACGAAAAAGATCATCAACTCGCCGAAGGCTTCATAGAGCTGAACCGGGTGAAGATGCGGGGTGAATGCGGCGCCGTGGCCGATCAACCCCTGGCGTTCCATGCTGGAATGGACGAGGGATCCGTCGGGAAACTGAACGGCCAGCGGAAAGTCGGGTGATGCCACCTCTCCCCAACAACAGCCGGCGGCGAGACATCCAAGCCGGCCGAAGAAATGGCCCAGGGCCACGGATGGGATGAGAACATCCGCGACCATGAAGAAATTCATCTTGCGTTTCCAGCAATAGTAAACGCTGAACAGGAACGCCCCGATGAGGCCCCCGTAAAAGACCAAGCCTCCCTCCCAAATCTTGAAGATTCTGATGGGGTCGTGTGCGTACCGGTCGTCCCACTCCACGATGATGAACAGTGCGCGCGCTCCTACGATGGCTGCCACCAGGATCCAGAATGTGAGGTCCAAGATGAACTGGTCGAAACTTTTTTCCGCAGTGGGATCGACGCGTCGCGCTTCGATGACGCCGAGCTGCATTCCGACAACGAATCCCAAGGCCACCATCAGGCCGTAGGTGTGAAGCTGAAACTGTCCAAAGAAGTCGATGAGTACGGGATGCATATCAGGAACTCGCTTCGGCACTGGCTGCGGTGCTCTTGCCGCGAATCGCGTCCATCAGCCATTCCAACATCATCAAACCGACCCCGACGCTGATGGCCGAGTCGGCGATGTTGTATGTGGGCCAGTGATAGCTGCCTATGTACATATCTATGAAATCGATGACATAGCTCAAATGGACTCGGTCGATGAAGTTGCCGAGCGCTCCGCCGAAGACCAGGGCCAGTGCGACCCGCATCAGCCACTGGCCGTCGCCGAGCCGTCGGTACAATGTCAGAATGAAGACCGCGGCGATCACCGGCACCAACAGGAAGAAGGGCACACGGACCGATTCGGGCGCCGACCGTAAGAAGCCCCAGGCCGCCCCCGGGTTTTCAACGTAACGCCAGTACCAAAAGCCGTCCACGACGGTCCGGACCGGACATTCGAGCCGCGTCGCGCCGGCGCATGGGTGTTCCACGCCTCCGTAGAACGTCCCGATCGTATCGAGCAGTCCCTCTGCGCCGGACAAGCCGGGCGTCAGATATTGCACGGCCATGAGTTTGGAGGCCTGGTCGAGAACCACCACCAACGAGGCGATGACGGCAAACAGGGTCCACCGTTGCACCGCCTCGCCTTACCGTCCGGGACCCGCGTGGGCAATGACAAGCGGCGGCGGGTGTCGCTTCGCGTCCAACGGGCCGAGGGGGTTTGACCTATGCCTGCATCCGCGGCGATTCCACGTCGATGAAGCTCGGGCTGAAGCGGTGCTTGCGCTTGGGGCTGTTGGCCTGGATGGCCGGATCTTGGAAGCCGGCCCAGGCGCAAGTCGGCCTTCATCGCGTCTCCGGCGTCCAATATCGCATGGAGGGTGATGCCTCGCCGGAACGCATCATCACCCGCGTTCGGCGTCACATCCTCGGCGCGAAGAACGAGCAAGCGGAGCTCGTCGTGTTTCCGGAACTCTTCGTATTGGATGCGTGGCCGACACGGTCGTCAAAATCCGAGGCCGAGATCACCAGGTCCATTGCAGGACGGGTGACACCCACGGTCTGGGCCGCGATTCAGACCTTCGCGAAGGCGTTCGGCATCTCGGTCCTAGCCGGCTCGGCTCCGGAGCTTCGAGACGGCCGTCTCTACAATACGGCGCGGCTGTTCTTTTCGGACGGTCGTGTGGAGGTGCAGGACAAACTCAAGCCCACGGCCTGGGGCCGTGGAGTGGGCGTGACGCCAGGCAAGTCGTTGAACGTGTTTGAAGCCCCTTGGGGACGCTCGGTCGTCTTGATCTGCTATGACGTGGAGTTTCCCGACCTTTCGGCGGCTTTGGCCAGGCGACGTCCGGAGGTGATCCTCGTTCCGTCGATGACGGAGAGCGAAGCGGGTCGTGATCGCGTCCGGTGGACGGCACAAGCGCGGGCGGTCGAGCATCACGCGTATGTGGTGGTGGTGCCCACGACCGGTCAGCCGACCCCCAGTTGGCAACACTTTGGGCGGGTCATCTTCTTGGGGCCGCAGGATGGGGGGCAGGCATCGTTGCTCTACACGGCACCCTTCGGGCGCGATGACGTGTTCACCGTGACCCTCGACCTCGCGGCCCTGCGGCAAAGCCGAGAAACAACGAAGTTCTACCCGGCTCGCGACATGTATCGGTGACTCGGGGTTGAGGCTTGGAAGCGTTGGAGTAGAGTCCGGCTCGGTGCTTTGGCTTCGGATCCAACCCGATACCGCCACGCATGCCCAGCAGGTGGGTCGGGTCTTGGTTCTCGCAGCCGTGATGGGGGTTTTGGCAGGTCTCGGCGCGGCGGTCTTTGAAGTCGCCGTAGCGGTGGTGAAGACCGGGCTGCTGGACGGACTGGCTGGATACCGGGCTCCTGCGGCTTCCGGCGACCATCCGCTCTTCGGGCACACTGAAACCCCTCTTCGTCCGTGGGTGCTCGCCTTCCTTCCGGCCTTGGGGGGCCTGGTAGGCGGAGCCGTTGTCTATTTGTTGGCGCCCAACGCGGACGGCTCAGGGACGGATACTGCCATCGATGCCTATCACAATCGTCGTGCGGTGATCCGGACCCGCATTCCCGTCGTGAAGACCATCGCATCCGCCATCACCCTGGGTACGGGCGGGTCGGCCGGACGGGAGGGCCCCATCGCGCTCATCGGGGCCGGCATCGGGTCGGTGCTGGCCATGTTTCTTCGCCTCAACGTTCGAGAACGCCGAATGCTGATGGTGGCGGGGATGGCGGCGGGCATCGGAGCCATCTTCCGAGCCCCGTTGGCGGCGGCGCTCTTTTCGGCCGAGGTGCTCTATCGCGAGATGGACATGGAGTTCGAGGTGATCGTCCCCAGCGTGATCTCCTCCATCGTCGCATTCAGCACCTTCACACTGATGTTTGGAGCCGAGCCGCTTTTTTCGACTCCAGCCTTCCGGTTCCAAGACCCGCGGGAACTGATCAGCTACACCGTCCTGGCCCTCGCGTGTTCCGCGAGCGCCTGGCTGTTCATTCGCTTGTTCGGTCGGATCCAGTCTTTTTTTCGCAAGCTGCGGGTGCCCAAAATCTGTAAGCCCACGTTGGGCGGACTGGGCGTCGGGGTGTTCGCCTTCGTGGCGCCGGAAACCATTGGTTCGGGGTACGGCTTTCTTCAGACCGCCTTCGAGAGCGAACCGCAGCTTTCCCTGCTGCTTCTGCTGGTGTTCGGAAAAATGGTCACGACGGCTCTCACGGTAGGCTCGGGACAGAGCGGCGGTGTGTTTGGTCCCAGCATTGTCATCGGCGGTGCGGTTGGAGGTCTCGTGGCGATGGGCTGCCGAGCCGTGCTGCCCGAGACGATGCCTCCCCACGGCGCGTTCATCATGGTGGGCATGGCCGGATTTTTTTCCGCCGCCGCCAATACTCCGCTCTCCAGCATCATCATGGTGAGCGAGATGACCGGGAATTATCGTCTGATCGTACCGACCATGTGGGTCTGCGTGATTTCGTTCATGCTGGTTCGAAAGTCGAGCCTCTTCGAAGGCCAGCTCGCCGGAAGAAGTGCATCACCTGTGCATCTCGGCGAGATGATGCAGGAGGTCCTGGAGCGGCTGACCGTGAAGGATGCGCTGCAGAGATGCGCCGAGCCCCTCATTACCGTCCATGCCGGAACCTCGCTGGCAGAACTTATCGAGCGCTTCGCCAACAGTCATCATTCATCCTTTCCGGTGGTCGACGACAGGGGGCATCTGGTCGGCGTGGTGGATGACGCTGCTCTCCGACAGGCGGTTGCCATGGAGGGGATGAAGAGCCTCATCGTAGCCCACGACCTCACCGAGACCGCGCCGACTCTGAGCGAAGATGATAGTCTTCACGAGGCGATGAACAAGATGGTGACCAGCGGACACGATGAGCTGGTGGTGGTCGACCGGACCGGAAGCCGGCCCGTGGGGGCCCTCTCTCGGCGCGTGTTGGTGGCGGCCTATGACCACCACATGACCGATGCTTTGAAGGATACGACCATCACCTACAAGATTCCCTTTTTCGGATGAAGCCAGGCTCGGGTGCAGTGGCTGCACTCAGGCCCCGAACTCATACCAGCGAAGCCAAAGATAGACCGCTGCGAAGACACTCTGGAGTCCGATGCAGGTGACGCTATAGCCGGAGAGCCAGCGACCGGGCCGGACGGACGCCGGAACCCAGGACGCCGTCATGCAGCGATGGTTGAGCCACGACAGAATGGGAGCGGTGAGGAATGAGAGGACGGTAGCGACATCCACCAGGTCGGCCAGGCTCTGGAGCAGAGACGCGATCAGTCCCAATGCACCGAGGGATAGGACGATGGTGAGGAGCCGGACACTGGTTCGGCTTCGTTCGCCGTCCATGGGGACGAACTGGACGAGGCACTGCTGGACCGCTCGAGGAAAGCCGTCCAATACCGCCAAGGTCGTGGAAAACATGACCGCCAGTGCGGCGAGGCCGACCAGAGGCTCGGCCCACGAGCCCAGGAGAAGGCCGTACATCGAGATGAGCTGCGCGGCGAATCCGGACGCTGACTGCGGAAAGCCGAGATTCTCGGCGTGGAGTACTCCGGCGCCCAGACACAGGAAACAAACCGCCAGGCCCGCGGTTCCGAGGTAGCCCACGTGGAAGTCGAAGCGGCTGGTGGGAACGTCGGGCGGGACGCGGCGAAGCCGAGCCTGCTCGAGGGTCCAGAGGCTCTGCCAAACCGAAACGTCGATGGCGGACGGCATCCAGCCGAAGAGCGCGGCGAGAAAGAGGGCTTCGCCGGTATCCATTCCGGAGAAAGGGATCCATGTATCGAACGGCAGCTGCGGCAGAACGAGGAGGGTGGCCAAGAGGGTGGAGCCCGTCAGGACGGCGACCAGTACCCGAGTCATCCCGTCCAGGAGCCGATAGCCACCCACGAACAGGACCAGTGCACACAGCGCGAGGATGACGCTGCTGGCGAGGAGGGCGGACACCGAGAGCTGAAAAACGGCGATGGCCAGGCCTGCGGTCACGACGGTCACGGCGGCCTGGACCGTGAACATCGTGGTGAGGGTGAGCGCCCCGTACATGAACACCGCCCATCGACCCAGTCGGCGGTATCCTTCCAGCAGCGATTCTCCCGTCGCCGACGCGTACTCGGGGCCGAATCGAAACGCCGGATATTTCACCGCGTTCGCCAAAAGCACGAAGAACAGGAGACTCAACCCAAAGTTGGCACCCGCCCGGGTGGACTGCACCAGGTGGCTCACGCCGACCGCGGCAGCCGCAAAGAGAAGTCCAGGGCCGAGTCGATGCATGGTGTTCATCGCGTTGGCGATCCGTGACCCTCGAGTCCCCATCTCCGCAAGCGATCGCAAAACGTACTGCGCGGGAGGCCGAGGTTCCGCGCGGCCTGGGCTCGGTTGCCGCCTGCATCGCTCAAGGCGGCTTGCATCATCCGGATCTGTTCTCGAACCAGATGACCGCCGACAGAGGCGGATGTCACGGGGGAGGGCGCGCTTTGGCAGATCGGTGCCTCGAAGACGACGTCCTCGCAAGTCGCGGCCCGCCCCCGGGCGCGAAGATGCGCTCGTACCACCGTATTTCGGAGCTCGCGCACGTTTCCGGGCCAAGCGTGGGACTCGAGAGCCTGGAGGGCTCCTTCCGTCAGGATCCCGATTTGGGGGAGAAACTGCTCGGCCAGAAGCCTGACGTCTTCGGGCCGCTCGCGGAGCGGTGGGATTCGAATCGGCAGGACGAACAGACGATGAAAGAGGTCTTCTCGGAAGAGCCCCTGTTGGACGAGGTCGTTCAGGGGACGGTGGGTTGCCGCGACGATGCGAACGTCGACCGATCGCTCTTTCGACTCCCCGATTCGTCGAACTGCGCGGGCCTCCAGCACGCGGAGAAGCCGGATCTGCACCGAGGAGGGCAGCTCGCCGAGTTCGTCCAAGAACAGCGTACCCCGGTCTGCGTCTTCGAATGCGCCCGCGCGCTCGGTCGTGGCGCCGGTGAACGCGCCTCGGGCGTAGCCGAACAACTCACTGTCCACCAGGGATGCTGCGAGAGCACCACAATTCAGGGCCACGAAGGCGCCGCTCCGTCCCGACTCGAGGTGGAGACCTCGGGCCAGCCCTTCTTTTCCGGTGCCCGACTCTCCGAGGATCACGACGGGCTCGGCGCATGCCGCGTATGCCCGAGCCTGCTCGAAGCACTCACGCATCCCCTGATTGGCGCTCACCAAATCGTGGAATCGGAACACGGACGAAGCCTCGCAAGGCGGATGTCGTGCATCCATCAGCCGAACGACCGATGGTGCGCGATCCAAAAACTGGCCAGCTGGATGGACCCCGCTACCATCGCGGCCATGAAGGGCGCCTTGCTCATGGTCCTGGTGATCCTTGCGGCAGCTCCCCAGCCGGCGGCGCGAGCGGCCGACCTCTACATCTCCAATCGATGGTCGCCGCGAAACGCGGAGCGTCCGAAGCGCCACTCCACCCGGTACATCGTGCTTCACACCACGGAGGGAGCGAGCCGTGGCGCCTTGAAGAAGTTGAAGCGAAGTGGCGAGGCCCATTACCTCGTGGATGAGCTCGGTCGGGTGTACCGGATCGTCGACAAGAATCGAGTCGCGTATCATGCGGGCACGAGCATGTGGGCCGGGACCCGGAACCTCGACCGACACTCATTGGGGATCGAGGTTGCCGGCTATCACCATCGCCCGATCCGGCCCGCCCAGGTGAAGGCTTTGCGAGAATTGATTCGCCAGCTGCAAAGCCTGTATCGCGTGCCGGACCATCGCGTGTTGACCCACTCCATGGTGGCCTACGGCACCCCGAATCGATACCACCGCTACCGTCACCGAGGTCGGAAGCGGTGCGGAATGATCTTCGCGGATCCGAGGCTCCGGAAGCAGCTCGGTCTGCGGGGCCGGCCGAAGGCGGATCCGGACGTGCGTGATGGTCGGCTCAAGGTCGCGGACGCCGAACTGCATCGGTTCCTGTATCCGGCCCGACCCGCCACGGCTCGCTCCGGAGCTCGGTCGGCCGACCGACGACCCGCCGCCGGCGTTCCGCGTCAACGTCCGGCAAAGGTACCCGACGAGCTCGCCCGGATCGCGTCCTTGCCGTCCGACCTGACGGAGCTGGCGGTGCCGAAAGACCCCTCGACCGGCCACGAGCCACCACGACCCAGCTCCATCAGTCCGGTTCCTCCGGCGCCGGTGGGCAAGCGGACCGAAGAGGGCGCACCGACGCCGCGACTTCTGTCGGTGGAACGTTCCGGACGCTCCGCAGAGGCGCTGGTCGGAGCCCGCGCCACCAGTCCCCATACTATATACCTGTTTCCGAGTGGCTTGGTTCGGACCGGTCGCGCGCTGGCCCGAAGCGAGAGTCAACGAGCTTTGCTTGGAGACCTTCCCGCGGGGACGCGCATTCTGATCGGTCACCAGTTCGGCGGTTACGTCACGGCGCGGCGTGCACCTTCGGATATCGCAGGAGCCCACTGGGACGACCCCGAGACGTTTTACCGATTGCCCTCCGGCAAGTTGGTGCCGGGCCACCGGATCGATGCAGCTCGTGTTCCTCGGTCCACACTCGTCTTTCCGCCGGCCTGAGCGCCATCAACCAGCCGGTTGCGTTTCGTGGTCGAAGACCTCCAGCGCCGAGCGAAAACTGGGGCTCTGATGAACCAGGTGTCCGGCCGCCGGCAAGATCTCGCGGCGTGCACGAGGCAGATGAGCTGCGAGAGCGGAAAGTGTCTGGGCGTAGATGGGCAGGCTCTCGGACCCCTGGAGCAGCAGGACGGGAAGGTGGAGCGTTCTCAACGCCCCATATCGGACCCGATAGCGCAGCAGGTCATGACAGTCCGACGCGATCTCGGCGTGCTTCGATGCGGCCATGTACATCACTTCGGGCGCCATGCGCGCCAACGTGGAGGGCTCGAGAACCTGCTCCATGAAGAAGCGCCCGGCGGCGACCGGATCGCTCTCGTAGGTTTGTCGGAACGTCTCGAAGAAGGGTTCGGATGCCGGCGGGACTTCATCTGAAGCCGGCAGAGGAGGCTCTCCGAGGACGACGCCTCGAATGGAGAGACGCTTCGCTGCTTCGGGCTGCCGAGCCAGCTCCAGCGCCACCACGGCACCGAAGCTCGACCCATAGATGAGGCAGGGACCTGCGGCATGAACTTCGATGATCCGGGCCAAGTCCTGCGCGTGAACGTCGATCCCGATGGGACCGGGTATCTCGCGGGTGACTGGAGGTCCTCGCCGGTTGTAGGCGATGACGCGAAATCGATCCGTCAGCTGCTGGAAAAGAGATGAGAATCCCCTGCGGTCCATGGCGGAGCCGTGCACCAGGACGAGGGCGGGGCCTCGACCCAGGACTCTGTCGTCGGATCCGTCGAACGTTTCGTGAACCATCGCTTTGCTTTCGTGCTTGGAGCGAAACCGGCAGCCTTTGTCGAGGTCGAGAAGCGTCCTTGGCTCGCTCGTTTCCTTAGGGGAAGGAGCATACGGGCATACCGAGCCGAAGTCCTTTCAACTGCAGCTTGCACCGATTCGGACCGAATTCGACAATGGCCCGATGCTCCACACCTGGTTCGCGCTCGGGATGGTGTCGTCGTTCGGCGCCTCCTTCGAGGTGGAGGCGCTCCGGGCCAGTGGATACGTCGCTGTTTCCGAGGCGCAGGAGGAATTGGCGCGGGCGATTTCCTTCGCATCGACCCTCGAGCCGATCGTTCCCGAGTACGAACGGGGCCGGCTCCTTCTGGAGGAACTCCATCGACGGAGCCTCTTCAAGACCTACGATCCGAGGGCGACCACGCTGCTGGAGCTTCTGCGTACCGGAAGATACAACTGTGTGTCGTCGGCCATCCTTTTCAATCTGGCGGCCCACCGGGCGGGATTGAAGACCCGGGCCGAACTTCAGCCCACCCATGCCCGAAGTCAGGTACAAGTCGATGGACGTTGGGTGTTGGTCGAAACGACCTCGCCGATAGGTTTCGATCCAGACAGCGAGGAGCTCGCACGGATCACGGCCTCGGTTGCGGGGCAGGACGGAGCGCTGGTTCAGCGCGGTGGTGAAGTCACCGAGGATCTCGGTCTCGTCGCGGCGTTGTGGGCCAATCTCGGAACGCTCGCCCTCCAGCGAGGTGACCACGACCGGGCTGAGAGGTTCTTCCGCGAAAGCGAACTCCGCGCACCGAGTCCGAGCATGAGGCTCAGTCTCGCCAACCAGCGGGCGGCTCTGCTGATCCAGATCGGAGTGGACCGAATCCGGGCCGGCAATCCCCGAGAAGGGCTCCGGGCGATGGACCTCGTCTTGGGCCTCGACGGCCTGGCTCCGAGTCTCGAGAGCGTTTTCATCCACAACTATGAAGCGGCGACCCAGCGATGGCTCGCGACACGGACCGACGAAGAGGTCGAGACGTTTCTCGGAAGGCTCAACCGGGCCCTGCCCACCGCTCTGGAATCCAGCATCCGGGTGCACGCTCACCTTCGGCAGGCTCAGCTCAGAGTTGAAGCTTCAGACTGGGCGGGGGCGGTGAGCGCTTTCCAGGCCGCCCACAGGTCCCTGAACGGAGCGCCGAGCGCCGCTGCGCGGCAGAGTCTCGCCGGAGCGCGCAAGCCTTGGTCCCAAGCTCTGACGATGATGGGCGAGCTAGACCGCGGGTTGTCCAGACTCGGCCCCTCCAAGCCGGATCGTCTTCATCTTTTCATGTTGTCCGGCAGTCTGGCCCTCGAGGAAGGCCGCTTCGAGGAGGCGGCCCGAATCTATCGGCGTTGCTTGACCGAGAGTCCGGATTATCCGCCGTGTCGGCACAATCGGGTGGTGGCGTTGCAGCGGCGCGCCCGGATCGACTTGGACCGGGGTCGATGTGATGCGGCCGCCCCCTATCTCGAGCAGCTCAATGAATTGGCGCCAGAACTGGCCGCGCAAGCAGCCTACTTGTGTCATTCGCGGCTCGCTTCGTCCGCCTTCGACCGAAAGGATTATTTCGCCGCGATGGAGAATCTGGTTCGGGCATCGGAGACGGGTCACGAGCCCGCGCGTACCCAACAGAACGCCGAAGCCATTCTGCAGACATGGGCGCGGGATGCGTCTCGTTCTGGCGCGTGTGCCGAGGTGAAGAGCGCCGCGCGCCGTTGGGTGAAAGCTCACCACCGCAATCGACCCCCGTCGCTCGGGCCCTGCGACCCCTGATGCTCACGTTGATTGCCGTGGGACGGGACCGGAACGACCCGCTGGTCGTCGCCGCCCAGGAATACGTACAGCGGATCCGTCGCTGGATTCCCACGTCGGTCATCGAGGTACGAGAAGAGCCGCTTCGACGGACCCGTAATCCGGAAGAGGTCCGCCGCGCTGAAGGTCAAAGGATCCTCCAGAAGGTTCCGGCCGGTCACCGCGTCATCGCCCTCGAGCCCGGAGGCCGCGGACTCTCCTCCGAAGCGTGGGCCGAACACCTTTGGTCCTGGGTCTTCGAACGCAAACGAGGTCTGGTCTTCGTCGTGGGGGGACCGGTGGGCCTGTCCATGGAGGTGCTTCAGCGGTCGGACGAAACGCGTTCCCTGGGCCCGATGACGTTGCCTCACCGGCTGGCTCGCTTGATCGTCGCCGAGCAGCTGTATCGCGCCATGACGATTCTTCACGACGAGCCGTACCACAAGTGAAGGCACTCAGCCTCGATTGGCTCTTTCCGCCGATCTGTTCCTCCTGCGATGAGCGGGGACGCGAGCCGTTCTGTCGTTTGTGCTCGGAAGCCCTGGAGCGTGGTGGGCCACTGCGGATACCCGGCTACGACGACGTCTCTGCTTTGTACGTCTTCGGTGGGCCGATGGCACTGGCGATCCATCGCTTCAAGGAGCAAGGGCGAGAGGACATCGGACGTGCGTTGGGCGCGATGTTACGAGGTCGAAACGTTCCCGGCGAAGACGTCCTTCCCATGCCCGGCGATCCTCGTCGGACGCGGCGGCGTGGATTCAATCCCCCTTCGATCTTGGCTGCCGGTCTCGCTCCGAAACGAGACTGGGTCCGCCGCCTCGAAGCACGACCGTCCCAGCGCTCACTTCCGCGGGCCGAGCGTTGGACCAACGTACGAGGTGTCTTTCGGGTGCAAGGATCGATGCGAAACCGAGACATTCTCGTCATCGATGATGTCATCACGACCGGAGCCACCGCCGCGGAGCTGGCGCGCGTCCTTCGCGCCGCGGGCGTGAGACGTTGTCGTCTTCTTGCGCTCGCTCACGCGGAAGGGTGACAGCGGAGAAGAGCAACCTGCGTTTCACAGAAGGTGCGCATTGTTGACATCGTTTCAGGGCGTCCGTACATTTCAACACGGCTTCGCATCTGCGAAGGAAAGTGAGAAAACGGATGGCTACCAGAAAGACGACAACCAAGAAGCGTACGACCAAGAAGAAGGCGACCAAGCGCAAGGCGACCAAGAAGAAGGCGACCAAGCGTAAAGCCACCAAACGGAAGGCTGCCACCAAGAAGAAGGACACGAAGAAGAGGGCCGCCAAGCCGAACGCCGAGAAGAAGAAGGACGCCACCAAGAAGAAGGCGGACAAGCGCAAAGCCACCAAACGGAAGTCGACCAAGCGCAAGGGCGTGGGCCGAGGTCGAAAGGCCGCAGCCGACGCGGTGGCCGAGTCCATCGAGCCCGCAGACATGTAGGACCGAGTCCGGGGAACGTTGTGGTTTCGGCCCGTGCCGGGACCGCAACGCCCCGGCCCCGGCATTCCCTCCCCTTGGGTCCCGCCAAAGGCCGGATCGAGCATCATTCCACCGTCGACGCCTGGGTCGCTGCTTCCTGCGAAAACGGGCTTTCTTGTTTTTGGTTTGCGGTAAACCGAGAGGGGCCCATCGTCAGGCATGTCCGGTTCCGAGCCCTCCTGGAACGAGATCATCGAGGGCTTGAATGCGTTGGCCGGAGCTCGAATCCAGCGCGTGGACCGATTCGATGAGCGAGGCCTGAGTCTACAACTGAGGGTGCCCGGACGCACCTTGTGCTTGGTCTTGGACCCCATCCGGATCCGATTGGTTTCGAGGCGCCCCGTGAAACGAGTGGATGGCGGCGAGCTGCAGCGTTTTCTTCGCAAACGCCTCCACGGAGCGATCTGGATCTCGGCGGAACGGAAACAGGGCACAGTTCACATCGGTTTGGATGGGGGAAATGTGTCGTTCGATCCGAGGGGTGGGAAGGATTGGATCCGTTTCGAGGCGCGGAGCTCCAGAGCTCCGGCGCCTTCGCCCCACGTCCCGGACCGGATCGGAGGGCTGGAGGATGACGGAGGTCCGACCGACGAGGCCGAGGCGCGGGCGGAAGCGCTCCGCGTCCGCCGACTGGCTCGATTGCGAGCAGACCGGAAGCGGCTCGAGCGCTTGGTCCGCCGGGTCGACGAGGACAGGAACCGCATGGCACGCCTTTCCGAGAAGGCCCATCTAGGTGAGCTCATGAAGGCACAGCTGCACACGCTCCAGCGGGGTCAGCAGTACGCAGACGTCATGGATTGGGCCACCGGCGCAACGTCGAGGATCGAGCTCGATCCCGCCCTGAGCCCCGTCGAGAACCTGGAGCGGTTTTTCGCGCAGGCAAAGAAGGGCGTCCGAGGTCTTCCGGTTGCGGAATCGCGTCTCACCCAGGCGAAGAAGCGCCTGGAGGTGGTGGAAGAGGAGTTGGAGCGATGGGCTGCGGCGTCGACGGAAGACGTCTTGCAAGCCGAAGCGGAGAAACTCGAGCCCCAGGGAAGCGAGGGACCGAAGGCTTCGAGCGCCGGCGGTCGACGACGGCTCATCGACCAGTGGTCGCGACGCTACCTGGCCGAAGATGGAAGTGAGATTCGGGTAGGCAAGAGCGCGAGAGACAACGACCAGCTCTCCCTCCGCGGAAGTCGATCCCACGACCGCTGGTTGCACGCCCGCGGTGTCACCGGGGCGCACGTGATTTTGAGGGTCGAGAAGGGGCGTGAACCGCGCCCGGAAGCGCTCCTCGACGCGGCACACCTGGCCGTTCATTTCTCGGAGCTTCGTGGCGAGGGCAAGGCGGACGTTCTCCTCACGGAAGCCCGACACGTGAAGAAGACGAAAGGCGCAGCTCCAGGTCTTGTCGGTGTATCCAACGCTCGAACGCTCCAGGTCGTCATGGAAGCGAGCCGCCTTCGACGCCTGCTTGGCCAGTTCGGACCGGACTCCGTACGGTGACCCCATCGATGTTCGACGAACGCGCTCTTCTCGAAATGGTGCGGGACAGCCCGGAAGGGGTGGGGTGGGGCTTGGTCGTGCTGGTGGCGGCGGCCGAGTACTTGATGCCGTTCTTGCCGGCCGACACGGTGCTCTTGGGTGGTGCGCTCTTGGTGGTGGCAGGTAAGCACAGCTTCCTCGCGGTGTGGATCGCCGCGGTCCTCGGCGGGGCAGTGGGCGGATCTATTCAACATCGGCTCGGGGTGTGGCTGAAGGGTCGAACCCACCGCATCTCGTTTCTCGTTTCACCTGAGCAAATCGAGCGCATGTTGGTCCGAATCGAGCAAAACGGCGACTTCTTCATGCTCGTGAATCGGGGCATGCCGGGGGTTCGCGGAGCGGCTTTTATCGCTGCGGGCATGTCGGGCATGCCGCTGGCCAGAGCCTTGGGATTCGGGTTGCTGTCACAGGCCATCTGGGCGGGCGCAATCCTGGCAATAGGTGTATGGATCGGCGACAACTGGTCCCGGCTCGAAACCACGATGGAGGCGTACCGATGGGTGGTGCTGGGTGTCGTCATCGTCCTTCTGGCCGCATGGCTGCTGTTCAAACGATGGAAATCAAAAAGCTCATCTTCGTCCCCCTGATCCTGGCCGTCGCCTGCCGAAGCGACGCGGTCGACCCTCGTCCCCCGCCATCCGATGGAGCGGTGGCCCTCGCCGAGCCGAATGACGAAACGAAAGCCTCACAGAGCGAAGCGTCCCAAGGCGACGAAGGACGATGGTACAACTTCATCTTCAAGGGCCAAAAAGTTGGGTACATGCATGCCCGAGAGGACTCGGTGACCTGGGAGGGGGCGCCGGCCTTTCATGTGACACGCGCTTCCGTCCTGGAAGTGAAGCGTCGCGACAGCAGCATTCGAATGCAGTCCAACATTCAGGCTTGGGTTCGTCCCGACGGGAGGCCGCTTCGGTTCACCCATCGAAGAGTGGAAGGCGAGCTCGAAAGGCAGCTTTCCGGTCGAGCTCGAGGGGATCAGTTCGTGATTGAAATCAAGGTTGGTAAGGACGTCACGCGAACGTCGGTGCCGCTGGACGACCAAACCATCTTGGCCAGTGCATCCGAGGCGGTGTTCTTCAAGCAACTCGCCCCAGGCTTCAAGAAGACGGGCCGTGCCATCAGCGAGTCGGAAGGCGATGTTTCGCCGTTTCGAATCGAAGTGCTGGATGTCATTCCGGGCGGCGGCTTCATTGTCGAAGAAGAGACCGCGGGCATCCTCAGCCGGTCCAGAGTGGACGCAAGTGGCATCATTCTGGAGACCGAATTGCCGGCGCTCGGCGCCCGATTCACTCGAACGAGCCGTTCCGAGGCCCTGGCCATCGGCGCCAAGGTCGACATTTTTGCTGCGGGTTTGTTTTCCGTCCCACATCCCCTTCCCCGGAACAACGACATCGAACATCTCGTGGTTTGGCTGGAGACGCGATCCGGCCAAGAACCCATCGCCCTCGAGGACGAACGCCAGCAGGTGGAGAGAAACGGCTCGAGGGCGAAGCTCATGCTCCGCGCCACCGAACTTCCCGCGCGCACCGCCGCGATTCCCGTCGAGGATCCGAAGGTCCGGGAGTATTTGGAGGGCACTCCTTTCGAGAAGCTGGACGACCCGCAGCTGGTGAAGGCCGCGAAAAAGGCGATCGGAGATGCCTCCGAGGTGGGACCGGCAGCTCGTCGCCTGACCGAACTCGTCCACGAACGGCTGGAGCGAAAGAACCTCACCCAGGCATTTACCAGCGCCAGTGAAGCTTGGCGGCAGCGCGAGGGAGACTGCACCGAGCATTCCGTGCTCTTTTCCGCTCTAGCCAAGATCGTCGGGATCCCGACTCGACTGGTGACCGGCCTCGTCTACGTCGGCGGCGTGAGAAATCAGTTCGGCTATCATGAGTGGGTCGAAGTTTGGACGGGCGCAGGGTGGCATCCCATGGACCCAACCTTTGGACAGGCCAACGCGGACCCGACCCATATCAAGTTTGCCGTAGGTCAGTCGGATCCGGCCAGCCTGCGGGAGGCGGGGGTCGTGGCCGCAACCCTGATCGGCGACCTCGAACTGTCCGTTGTCTCCTACGCGACCAAGGACGGGAGGCAGGTGATGCTCCAGTGAAGGTCCCCATCCTCTTCTTCGCGCCGGATTTGTCCGAGCTTCCACGGATGCTCCGAAGCGCATTCACCGATCCATGGGTGACCTCCTTTCAGGTGGGTTTCGGACCCCCATTGGTGAAGAGCTCGACTCGCCTTTTGGATCGGTTGAAGGACCCGGTCTCCGCCCTCGACAAGATGGATGCCTATCTGGAGTGCTGCCTCCTCAATCGGGACGAGCGAAAGCGCTTGGCGACGGAACATCGCCGCACCGTGGTTCGGCGATTGGGACCGGTCGAAGCCGAGGCTCTGGATCGTGCGGCAGCGGACGCCATCGATCTTCGCCTCCGTCTCCGAGGCGCGGATACTCCACCTGACGATGTCGCGCTCGACCTCTGGCAAGCGTTGCCGCGAAACGAGGGGCCTGATGAGGAAGCGCGGTTTCTGATTCGACTCGACGACCCGTCTGGCACTCGGTGGCTGGAAGTCGACCCGGTTCGCCGGGAACTGTCGGGAGGCCACGACGGCCTGGCGCTCGAACTTCAGGTGAGCGCGGGAGTGCGATTGCTCTGGCTGGCCTGGGCAGAGGCTTGGTCGAAGCGGTCGGGCTATCTCACCCTCGGGGGACTGGATCTGCGACCCCACGCAAGGGTCATCCGGAACGGCGAGAGCCTGTGAACTCGCTATAGACGCCTTTCGATCATGGCACCGGCCTCCAGCTCCTCCCGCCAGATCTGCATCTGCTGTTCCATCTCGCGAGAGAAGAGCTCTTCTCGGATCTGCCGAGCCACCTGCTCGAACGGTTGACCGGCTTCGTATCGGCGAGCTTCGAGCAGAACTACGTGGACACCGTTGGGGGTGACCAGAGGCTTCGAGATGTCACCGGGTTCCAGCGACTTCACGGCGTCGGCCAAGACCGGAAGCAGGCCCTTGGTGGACATCTCGCCCAGGCTTCCGCCCTCTTCGGCCGTCGGACCTTCCGACACCTCTTTGGCGACTTCGGCGAACTCCTCGCGGCCCCGGCTCACTCGATCATACGCCGCATTCGCCAGCGACGTTGCGGACGGAATGTCCCTCGATTCGTCGGCTCGAAAGAAGATGTGCCGGATCTGGACCAGCTCTTTTGCAGGCTGTGCGCGGGCGCGCCTCTCATATTCTTCCCGGATCTCCTTTTCGGAAACCGACACCTTGGAGCGAACGTTCATGTCGATCAGCTTGAGCCGGCGCAGCTGCACCTCCAGGTCGGCTCGATACTGACTCATCGAGATGCCCCTTGCCGCCAGAGCTTGCTCGAGTTCGGCGCGAGTTATGCTGTTCTGCTTGATGATGTCATCGATGGCCCGCTCCAGGTCTGTTTGGGTGACCTCGATCTCCGCTTCTTCGATCTTCTGGGCGATCAGCTTTTCCGCGATGAGGCTGTCCAGGGCGGCCTGAAAAACCTTCTCTCGCGCGACGGCGTCGTACTCGGGCGTGTTCTGCGCGCGGGCCGCTAGCCGCACCTCCGATTCTGTGACCACATCCTCGTTCACGACGGCGGCGATCCGGTCGACGAGGATCCCAGGTTGTTTTCCGGCTCCGTCCTCTTTCACCTGGGCCGGGACATCGACGCCGGGTTCGGCTTGGGGTGCGCCCCAGGCGGAGGTCAGAGCGATGGACAAAATGGTGCGTATCACAGGCCTTTCCTCACAAGGCGTTGAAGCGCCTCTTCATTCCTAATGATGTCGAGCTTTTGGCGGAGCGCCGCAAGGAGTACGTCCTTTGCTTCCCTCGCGTGTTGGTCCTCGAGGTCATGCTGAAGCCGCGTGCGCGCTTCCTCCAAGGTGAGAGGGCGCTCGGCCTCCCGTTCGTAGACCTTGAACACGTGATATCCATACTCCGACGGCAGGAGTTCCGAAGTCTGTTCCGGCTCCAAGGAGAAGCATAACTTTTCCATCACCTCGGGCATTTCGCCCCGCGCAAACCATCCAAGGTAGCCACCCGCAGGAGCGTTGGGGGCCACGCTGTGGGATCGAGCCAGGGCTTCAAAGGATTCTCCCTTGCGAAGACGCTTCAGCACCTCGCGACCGGATTGTTCGGTTGAAACCAGGATTTGCCCAGCGCGCACGCGGGCCGGCTTCATCTTTTCGGACGGTGGCAGGGCTTCCCAGGCGGCGCGGAGCTCGGCATCCCCGACGGGAGGTGTCTTCCGGTCCAAGAGGGCTTCGATGGTGAGCCGGCGCCGAACTGTTTCGCGTACCGTTTCCTCGGTCTGATAGGTCCGGATCAGCATTCGTTTGAACTCGTCGGTGGGAATGCCAGCCCTCATCCCCACGAGCTCCGCCTGGACGACGGTGCTCGAAACGGTGACGCCGAGCCGTTCGGCTTCCGCCAGCAGCATCTCCGTCTCGATCAGTTCTTCGAGAAGGGCTTCTCGAAGCGCCGGTGTGAGTGGGGAGGCGTCGATGCGGCCTTCGCGTTCGAGCCGACGCCGCGCGAGCATCCGGCGGAAGTCTCGCACGGTGACGGTTCGTTCCGGCTGGTTCGGGTCGAGGGGATCCAGGGTCACGAGCGGCGCCCGGGAAGGTTGCGGGTCGTCGGATATCGTACAGCTGGTAAGGAGGGCGATGGCCAGCGCCGAGGCTTTCATCCGGAAATCCTCGCTGCTTTCCCGCCGAGCCCACGATGTTCGGCAAGGTCTGGCCGTCCAGGTGATCCGCACATCGGGTGAAGAAGACATTCGCGGGCTCCGCCGACCCGAAGCGCTGAATTATCATGCCCCGAACGGGCGTCGCAACCGACCGCGACGGTTGGCCTCTTTCTTGACTTCGAATGGAAGCGATTCGACGACCCGTCGGTGAGGCGCTCCCCCCTGGCGGTCATGGTCCGTCGAAGCGATTTCGATGATTTTCGTCTCCGCTCGCATCGATCCGCTTTCATTGCCTCCTTGGCGGCCGATCCGAGCCTCGACGTCACCGTTTGGTGTACGGACTTCGCGCGATCTCTGACCGGACCTCTGGACATCGAGGAAGGTAGCGGGCGCTTGCGCCGAATGCTCGGTGTTCCCCCGGAGGTCGGGGTGAACAGCCTTCGTGCCTGGACGCTCAAGCCGGAGTTCCTCGTCACGTGTT
The DNA here is from genome assembly GCA_050331295.1 of Myxococcota bacterium. GTDB lineage: Bacteria > Myxococcota > Kuafuiibacteriia > Kuafuiibacteriales > Kuafuiibacteriaceae > Kuafuiihalomonas. Next base: position 148,839 of record JBHJGZ010000008.1, read on the forward strand.
TGGCGGTGAAATGGATGGCCGGTCCGACGGCCGCGCGGCCCCAGGCAGTGGTGGGGTTCGGGGTAGAGACCGAAGGTTATCTTGCAGGCGCGCTCGGGCGGGTGCTCGGGGTTCCTGCCGCGGTGGCGGCTTCGGAAGACGCGCTTCGGAAGGGCTGGACCCGGCGTGCGCGACAGTTGGTTCGCTGGAACGTCCTGGTGATGGCCGGCTCCGAGGCGGTGGCCGCGCGCTGGGCTCAGCGAGGTGTCCGCGCGCTCTTCACGAACGGTCCGACCGAAGAAGCGCGATGGGGTAGGCTGGGACAGGCCTTGACCCGGCGTCTCCTTCGCCCCGGCCAGGCGTGAAGGATGGCCTCGGTGCGTCACGTATCCTCCATCTCTGTACTTCCCTCGTAAACGCATATTCAGTGGGGGGTTACTCGGAAAATGGAAATCGAGGTGCAGGACTCAAACCACGCCTTGTCACGACCCCAAGGCGTGGCTCATGACAAGACCAGTGGACGATGAGTCGATGCGACTGGGCAACGTACTTCGCGCATGGAGCGATGCCGGAGAAGCGCCGCCGACGGCGATGATGGCCGCAATCGTCAACGACTTGATCGAACAAACCCGTTCCTCGCGAGGTCAACCCCGCCAGGAGGTGGTGGATCCCGATGCGGTCGAGGTCGGGCCAGATGGCCGGGCCCGTGCATACCGCCCCTTTGCCCTCGAAGCTTTGGTCGATTTGCTGGAGCTGGGACTCAAGGGTCTCCTTCCCGGGCGGACCGGAGACCTCATGCCACCCCACGCCCGGTCCGGCCTTCAACGTCTCCGAGAATGGGATGGGGCCGAGGAGGACGGCCTAGACGCCATGCAGGGATGGCTGCGTCTGGAGTTCGGTCCGCTTCCGGCCGATGCGGAGGTTCTCCTCTGTTGCCGAGCCTCATCCCCCATGGATCCGCAGGCAAATACGATCCCTCCGCCCGCCAAGTCTCTGAAGACGAGGTGGCGTGAAGCTTCACACATCGGGCTGAGGGTGCCTGCATCGCTCCGGCAGACGGAAGGCGAGAGCGGCGAGTACACGGCGCCGCCGGACCCGCGCACATTGAAGCGTCGTTGGAGAGAAGCGTCGCAGGCATCGTTTCGGATCCCGCCAGACCTTGCGGCCTCGGAAGAATCCGCTTCCTCGGACCCGTTGCCCGTCCCAGAGCTCGACGAAACGCCCGAGGGGCCTCGTCTTGGAGACGTAAACGGTCACGCCCTTCACGCGGCCCAAACCAGTACCGATTCCGTGATTTCGAATCCGGCCGCGTCGAGTCCGGGTGAGGAGCGAGATACCATCGTCGAGTATGCCCCGATGGAGCAGCGCACGGTGGTCCGACGAGAGGTCACCCGAGATCGGCCGGTTTCACTTCATCGGGCACCCGCGGCTCGAAGAAGTGCTGCGCCCCGAGGCGGCAGTGGGGATTCGATTCTGATGCCGGCCGACGGTTCTCCGCTGCAAGGCTGGTTGCTGGTGGTGCTTGGCGTGGTCCTTGGCGTGGGTGCTTATCTAGCGTTCGCTTGACGGTCTGCCATCCAGAATGCCGATCAGTTCCCGCCTGCGTTCTGCCCCGGCGGCACCACGATTACCACGTCTCGGGTCGCGAGTTGCGCCACGTCATCCGCGATGACGTCGATGAATGCGCGATACACCCGGAAACTCTGATCCGGGGCCACACAGGGCCGCCCATTGAGATCGAGAGGAGAGGCCACCACCTCGAATTCCAGCGTGGCCCCTGGAACCACTCGCGAGAAGCCTTCCGGTCCCGGTGTCTCAGCCTGCTGGTCGACGGCCAACGGTGCGGGCGCGCAGGGATTAGGTGCGACGCCTTGCTGGGCCGTGACTCTTTGGATGAAGCACGAGGTGTCGACCTCGGGCGTCGTCGGGTCCGCGCGGACTCGGGTCGTGATGGTGAATTCAGAGAAGTTCACCAGCGCCTCGGTGCCCGCCACCAGAGCTTGGTCGATACCGGATCCGTCGGCAGCGACCTCGAAGCTCAGGGGACACGCCCCCGTCGGATCCGGTGGTACGCCCGTACCCGAAAGACCTGTACAACACTGGTCGAAGCCGCAACCGGCCGGTCGCCCGTTTCCAAATAGATCCCAGGCACAAGGGGGAACCTGTGCACCGCTTCGCCGGGCGATGCCATAAGGCACCCGCAAATCTTCCAGCTCCACTCGAGCGAAGCACGCGTCTTCGCATTGTTCGGGGTGGGTCGCGGGCACGGGATTTGGGCTCAACGGATACGCGGTGTTCAGCGTTCGACCGGCGTCGATACAGGCGGCACGGCGGGGTGCGTACCGCACGCCATTGACGGTCACATCGAGGAAGTAATGCCCGGCCGTGACCGCACCACTTCCGTCGAAATCTGGATCGTTGAACGCGGAGACCGCGACGAAGTGGGGTGAGGGGCCCGACAACGTCACGTTCAGGGTGCTATCGATTCCGTCGGCGTCGTCGTTGAATCCAAGGCGGCGACCTTCTCCATCGTACACCGCGACCATCGGGTTGAGGGACGAACCGACCTCGAAAGCTTCGACGCGTGCACGAACCTGTGCCCCAGAGGAGGAAGCTTCGAGTTCAAACCAGTCCACGTCCGTCCCCTGAGGACCCGAAATCGTACCCAGCACCGGCTCATCCTCGCCGCGACAGTATGCACCGAAGCGGGCGCGAAGCTGATCTTCGCTCCACGGTCTCGGCTGATCCTCTCCCGTGATGGTGATGACGCGAAGACCGGCCGAGACGAGGGCATTGGCGGCGACATCTGCGTCGGCCGCTTCGATGGAAGCGGGATAGTCTCGGCCCAAGTGTGACGGGGCATCGCTGACGTGCACGACGACCGGCAGTGCGTCTTGACGAAAACCCACGCCTCCGCCTTCTCCCTCGGCCACGCCCGGGATACGATTGAAGCTGGGGTCGAACGGGTCCACCGTATCTGTCGTGCTCGTGGACCATTGCACTCCCTGACCGGTGGCGATCTGGAACAGAGATTCCAGTCCCGACTCCCTCGTGTCCTCACCATCGAGGGTGGAGAGCTCGTTCAAGGCCAACTGTGCCAGGGCCGAATCGGATGTCACGCGCTGGTTCAGCACGAAGGGAAGGTCGCCCGCATCTGCGTTCCCGAACGGGGCGATCGGAAAGTCTTGGAAGCTCGAGACCGCGAAGGCGGGTGAAGGCACGACCGCTTGAATACCGGGCACGATGATGGTGCCGAGGGATCGTCTGAGGTTCGTGATCTCTTCGCCCATCGATCCGGTGGTGTCGACGTTCAGGCTGATGTCCGCCGCATCGATCTCGGTGTCGTCAAAAACCAAGCTATCTGATTGTGACGGCCCGTCGCCCGGCAGCACGAAATAGAATCCATCGATGCCGCTGGCTGGATCACAAGGATCACTTCCCATGGCCACTTCGGCCAGGTCTTGAAAGGCGTCATCGTCCGAGTCGATTCGTGTCCGCTCCGATGAGCCCGGACATCCCAGCTCCGATGCATCCGGAAGACCGTCGTCGTCAGCGTCGATGTCCCGGTAGTCCGGCAGCGTATCTCCGTCGGTGTCCACAGGAGGAGTGGCCGGGTCGATGTCTCCCGACTCCTGCCGATCGGGCACGCCGTCATCGTCTGAATCGACGTCACGTCGATCGAGGACGCCGTCTCGGTCGGAGTCTCGACGTCCTTCGACGCCGTCGGGGATCGAGTCATCGTCGGAGTCGAGGTCCAAGTAGTCCGCCGTGCCGTCTCCGTCGGCGTCCCAGGGCGGAGTGGTCGGGTCTTGGTCGCCGGCTTCTTCCCGGTCCAAGAGTCCGTCGGCATCGCTGTCGAGGTCGACGTCATCCGTTTGTCCATCTCCGTCCGTATCCACCGCTCCTTCGAAGGCATCTGGAATGAAGTCGTTGTCTGCATCCTGGTCCAAGAAGTCGGCCCAGCCGTCGCCGTCGGTGTCTCGGGGAGCCGTCTCCGGGTGCAGGACCCTCCGTTCTACATGGTCGGGGAGGCCATCCTGGTCGCTATCGAGGTCGAGATAATTGGGTGTTCCGTCCCCGTCCATGTCGGCCGGTCCCTCGAAAGCATCTCCGATGCCGTCTCCGTCTGCGTCCAGGTCGAGATAGCTCGGCTTTCCATCCCCATCCGGATCGTCGATTCCCTCCTCCAGGTCCGAGATCAGGTCCCCATCGCTGTCCGTATCGAGGAAGGCAGGAACGCCGTCGCCATCGAAGTCGTCGGTGCCTTCATCCTCGTCCGCGATGGCATCCTCATCGCTGTCCAGGTCCAGGAAGGCGGCAATTCCGTCTCGGTCCGGATCCGCAGTGCCTTCGATGATGTCGGCAAGCCCGTCGCCGTCGCTATCGAGGTCGAGCCAATTGCCCAGCGTGTCCTCGTCAGGGTCCGACGAGCCCTCCAGCCGATCGGAGATCCCGTCGGCATCCGCGTCCAGGTCGCGATAGTTCGCAATCCCGTCACCATCGAAATCGGCCGCCGATTCCAAGGCGTCGGGGATGGCGTCTCCGTCGGCGTCCAGATCGCGGACGTCAGGGATGTCGTTCCCATCGGAGTCTATGGGCGGGGTGAACAGGTCGGCGTCGCCCGCCTCGTCTCGGTCCGAGATCCCGTCTCCGTCGCTGTCCAGATCGAGGTGGTCTGGCACACCATCCCGATCCGTGTCCCACCGACCTCGGCCTTCGTGGATGTCCGCGATGCCGTCCTCATCGCTGTCCAGCTCATCGAATCCGAACGATGCGTCGTCGCCGCGGCCTGCGTCGCCGCCGGGTCCGCCGACATCATCGATGCCGCCCGCGTCTGGTTGCCCGGAACCCGGACCGGGGACGAGTCCGTCGGTCATGGAAGCGGGGCCGAGATCCGGAAGGTCGAAGACGGGAGGTGTTTGGGGCGGGGGCGCATCCCGTGGGCCGCATCCGAACCCAAGGACCATCAAAGCCACGAGAGCGCCGCGGAGCACGGTGTCTGGATTCGGCCGCGCTCCGGTGGGGACGAGCGAGCGATCGATCCCGATACACCCAGCGGGTGTCCCCTAAGAGCGGGATTGCGCGGATCGCATCTCGCGCCGCTGGGCGCGATGCATGGTTTGGATTGGATTCAGAAGAAGCGGGGAGAGCCCGACAGCGGGCTGTTCACCTTGTCCAGGGTGTCGCGGACCGGTTCTCCAAACTTGGCGCGGAGCTCGTCCGGAGTCGTGCTCATGATCTCTTTCAGGTCTTTGTCGAAGCGCACTCGATCTGCTGCGATTTCGCGAAGCGCCACGACGGGCGCCTTGTTTTTCGCATTGTCGACCAGGGGCGTGGCGCCTTTCAGCAGCTGACGGGCTCTTCGGGTCGCAAGCAACACCAAAGCAAAGCGATTGTGGACGTTCTCGAGGCAGTCTTCGACGGTGACTCGGGCCATCGTGGCTGGATATCACGCGCCGTCGGAGGACGCCACCGATTGCGGATCTCCGGCCTTGGTCGCACGCGAGCCCACCCGATGGAGGCGAACCGTATTGGTGCGTCCGGCGGTCCCCATCGGTGAGCCGAAGACCAAGACGACTCGGTCGCCGGGCTCTGCCAACTGGCTGCTGGACAGCCTCGCTTCGACCCGAGTGATCATCGCTTCGATGTCCCGATGGTCGGACGTCATGGAATCCGTCCGGATGCCCCATATCACGGAGAGCTGACGCCGAGTTCTTGGGTCCGGGCAGAAGGCAAGGATCGGTGCGGCGGGTCGATACTTCGATACGAGCCGAGCCGTTCGGCCCGATTCGGTGAAACAGGCGATCAATCGGGCATTCACCCGCTCTGCGGCGTCCACGGCGATGGATGCGGTGGTGTCGGCGAAGGTGGCCTCCTCGGCATCTCGGGCGGCTGGACCCAAGCGGTGGACGCCCTCCCGTTCGGTTTCTCGAATGATACGGGCCATCATGTTCACCGATTCGGCTGGATAAGCACCGATGGCCGTCTCCGCACTCAGCAGGACCCCATCGGCGCCGTCGGCAATGGCGTTGCTGACGTCGCTGGCCTCGGCCCTCGAAGGCCGTGGTGCCGCAATCATGGAACCCAGCATCTGGGTAGCGATGATCACCGGAACGCCAGCCCGATTGGCCAATCGCATGATCTCCTTTTGAACCAGCGGCACCCGGGTAACTTCGAGTTGAGCGCCGAGGTCGCCTCGCCGGATCATGACGGCATCGGCCCGGCGCAAAATGCCATCGAGCCGGGAAAAGGCTTCGGGCCGCTCGATCTTCGCAATGATCGGGATGTCCCGACCTAGCTCGGCCAGCCGTTCGCGCACCGAGAGGATGTCTCGGTCATCGCTGATCCAACTCACGGCGATGTAGTCGACATCCTCCTTCACCGCCATTTCGAGCAGAGGCGCATCACCATCCGTAATCGGGGAGCCCGAAACGTGCATTCCATGCATGTGGATGCTGGTTCGCTCGCCGACCGAGCCACCAAAGATCACTTCGGCGTCGACCTGGTGCTTGCCGACGCTCCGGACGACCAGCTCCACGACGCCATCGGACAGCAGGATCGCATCGCCGGGGCTCATGTTGTCGTGGAAGAAGGCGAGCGGCACCGGCAAGCCTTGCGCTTCCCCGTCCTGACCTTCGTCTGGAACGAACCGAGCGACCTCTCCGGTGGCCAGTCGAACGACCCGTTCACGAAGTGATCCGAGCCGGAGTTTGCGTCCCGGAAGGTCGGCGATGATCGCGACCGGACGCTGGGTGGGTCCGGCCAGGGCGCGGAGTCGATGGATCCGCCTGACGTTTTCTTCGACCGTCCCGAAGCTGAGGTTCAGGCGGGCGGCGTCCATCCCCTGACGGACCAGGCTTTCGAGGATGTGTCCATCCGCGCCCTCATCATCGGTGGATGGCCCGAGGGTACAGATGATCTTGGCCCGACGAGTTCGATGTATCGGGCGCGCCGCCATCCTCGAAGGCAGGCTGCCACAGAGACCGGCTCGAGGAAGCCAGATTCATTGAAAATCGAATCGAAAGGTTCGCGTTGCACCGCCGCGGGAATCGAAGTCGTCGACCCGGTCCCGAGCGACCCCGCGTCGGATCTCCTCCGGCTCGATGTCCGCGTCGTGGAGGATACCCCAGAGGGTTGACCCCTTTTCCGTGGGCACGGTGATGGCGGGAAGCTCCGTCCACTCCGGTGACCCGTCGTTGTGCCCGTGCGTGACTTCAGGAAGATGGGCCACGATCCGAGGAGCGGCTTTGGAGTCGTCCCGACTCACGACCCAGGTCAGCGACCATTCGCTTTCGGGGTCGAATCCGCCCATGACCATTCGGGGGCGGGCCTCTTCACCTGCGGCGACCCCACAGGTCTCCGCCTTCTGCGATCCCGCTATTCCCGTCGCGCCGACGGGTTCACAGGACCGATCGGGCATCTGCAGCTGCAGACCGGCCACGCGTCCGTCTCGATATCGATAGGCGGCCAAGGGGTCCCGGGTGTCGGAAGCGCCGAACCAAGGAAAGGTAAGCGCCAGACCTGCCGCCATGGCGGCACCGGCCACCAGTCCGGACCAGCCTCTTGCCGCCCGCGGTCGGCGGGGGGCGGGGGCCCGTGCCGTCGGGTGGGCGGACTGCTCCGGCGCTGGCGCAGGCCCCATTCCGTAAAGAACTCGAAGCTTCTCCTTGTCGCGAGCCAAGGCGAGGACGGTTTCGGGGAATGGGGTGTGCGGCTCCCGCCCTTTCGACTGAGCCAGAGCGCAGTCGGCGACGCGCGCGATCCGCATGAGGGTCGGTCCGTCGAGACGGGCCGCCAGGGGCGGGTCCTGCAGGCGGTGACCCGAAAGATGGACCTTGCCCCAGGCCCAAACCAGGCGTACCTCGTCGAATTCGGCCAATCGCACCACGAGCTCCGGGAAAGCGTTCTCGAAGTCTTCCAGGAGCGGGACCAGTTCCACCTGATCGCCCCGCCGGTCCAGCACGACCCATTCGGCGAAGGCCTCGGCGTCGAAGACCGGCAGAAGTACGTCGCCCGATTGCAGGTTGGGCCAGTGAGATCCTTCCGAAGCTCGCTCCGGCGGCGGCCCGACCTGACGCGGACCCGAGCCAGGCTCGCCCGACCCCGACCGGGGTGCTCCGCGCCTTCGACGGCCGACGGGAGCCCGGAGGCCCTGCCTCCGGCTCACGTCGACCCCCGTTCGCTAAGAGATACCCGCAGCGCGCTGAGTTCGCCTAAATAGTCGGACAATGTGCTCGTCGGCAGCTCCAGGGCCTGCGCAAGTTCTCCCGATGTCGGCATCCTAATCCCGCTGTTCAATAACCGTTCGAGGTGAGCGATCAGCCGAATAAGGCCTGCCTTTTTTCGTTCGCGCGTCTCCATCTGGGCCACCTCGTGCATCATGGCCCGGAGCAACCAGCGTCGCTCTTGAGCTTGGTCCAGAGCTTGCTGGATACCATCGCCGTCAGGGGTGACGGGACTGGCCTGATGCCACGCCCTGGCCGCCTCGCGAAGCTGTCGGACCAGGTCCCGCACCCAGAAGCATAACGGTTGGTCCTCGGCAGCTTCGAAGAGGAGGTCGCGCAGGGCTCGGCGGCCAGACGACGTGACACCCGTGCTGACCCGCGTCACGGTCTCCGACCAGCTCGGTTGATGGGCCAGATGAGAGGCCAGCTCGACCGCGGGCATCGGAGGCGGCCATCTTCGTGGTTTGGACAGCCCCGTGGCGGGCGACGCGCTCGCTCCCTCGATGCATGCCACTCGATGAAGAAAAGGCGTCCGGCGTCGGGTTCCGCCTCCGAGACGAACATCCGGCGTTGTCTGCAGGACGGTCTTGACGGTTTCGAACACGTCGCGTCCCGCCGGGTCCGCGAACGCCTGTCGGCTGCCGATGAAGCGCTGAACGTTCAGCCAGATCAGCGGTTCGATGTCCGGATACACGGTGGCCTTTCGCGTCAAAGACTTGGCCCGGGCCACGATCACCACCTCGAAGGCGTCGACCGCCAACGCTCGCAAGTCTTGTGGATTGCGCCAAGATCGAAGCTCTGGATACCCGAGAAAGGTTGGAGGACGATTCCAAAGCCCGCGAGAACGCAAGCCCCGCTCCAGGAGGCGTTCGAGGCGCGTGATGAAATCGATCGAAAGCGTTTGGGTCGCGGTCCATTCGTGAAGGAGGTCCGAAAACGACCGCTCGGTTGGCGCACTCGGCTCCGTCACACTCTCAGTTTTGTCGGGCGTTTAGGGTTTGGGCAATCGTGGAGCCCCCGAGAACCACAGGTTCCTCAAAAATTTTTGGTCAAAAATCGACCTCCCCGTTCCTCGCACCGCGGGATGACCCGAAATCTATTTCTCGCACTGCCCCTTCTGTGTCTGAGCCCCGTGTTGACCGGAGCGCATTTCCCTTGTCTGTCCTGTCAGGACATCAACTCCTTGAACTGTCTATATGATGGGTCCGGCTTGCACATCTCGTCGAACGAACTCTCCGGCATTTCCGGCGATGCCATGGTCGTGGTGAGCGACGAATTTTCCGAGTGCTCGGTCGATACCGTGCTCGAAGAAAAGAAGCCGTCGGTTTCGTTTGGCAAGTTCACCCTGCAGCAGGGCTCGAGCTTCGCGTCCCCGGCGTCGGACGCCGAAGCCGAACCCACGACCATTACCGTCAAGTACAGCGCCGCGTTCTGTCCGGGCCGCTTGAGCCGGGCCGAACTCCGGGTCAAAGATCAAAACGGGGAGTACACGCCTTTCGGTGAGTGCGTCATTCAATAGGCGCGGAGCGTTTCAAGCTTCGGTCTGTTTCGTCCTCGCTTGTCAGGGAAAGGCGGAGGACAACCCCCCCCCATCCTTCGTTCTGATCGAAGCGGACGAAGTCCTGGCCGGCGACCCCCAGATCTATGTCTTCGCGACCGACACCGAGATCCGCTTGTCGGTCGAGCCCATCCTTTCAGACGAACTGAGCGTGACGTGGGTGCCCGACGCGGGCGACCCGTCCGAGGTTCCGACGATTCGAACCATTCAACGTGAATCGATGGTGGTGCGGGTGCAGGGTCCGTCCACCCCCACCCCCGGGCGGGGATGGTTTGAACTCCGGCACGCGGGCGCCGTCCGACTCCGCATCCGAGCCGAACTCGTCTCCGAGTCTCCCGACTCGCTCGAGGAGTTTGCGGAGTCCGGTGGACCCAAAGCGGGGTCGGGTCTGACGTTCGAATCGACGCAGGCGTGGATCAAGGCCTCGCGAGCACAATACAAACGCGGCGACTACGGAGCCGCGGTGGCGACCGCGACGACGGGGGCGGCTTGGGCCGATGCGCGTGGCCGGTTGAGGTCGGCAGCCCAGATGTGGCTGATCGCCCGCCACGCCGCCGTCCAAGCGGAGCGCCTTGACGAGGCGATGTTGTTTCACGACCGGGCCTCTCACTACGCGGCTCGATGTCGGCTCGGTGAGCTGACCGCGGAACTGGACTATGAGGAAGGCCTTTTGGCGTTGGCGGCGGGCGATCCGCCGCGAGCCGAGGCCGCGTTGCAGAGAGCGGTCCATGGATTCGAAGCTTCGGGCATCGAGCGGCATACGGTTTCCGTCGCTTCGGTCCTGGCTATCCACCATGCGCAGCTGGGACGGTTTCAACGCGCCTATGACGTCCTGTCCCGATACGCCCCAACCACCGAGACGACCACGGTCGCCAAGGCGGTTCATCTTTCCAACCGCGCCGACGTGCTCATGCGGTGGTGGATGGCGGATCCCGAGGCCGAGCGTGCCGAGCTGGCCTTGAGCCTTCTGGATGAGGCTCATGAGCTGTTCCTCCTCGCGGGGGAGCTGGCCAACGCGCGCGCTCGACGGCTGGAGCAGGCGTGGTGGTCCGCGCAGGCTGGATTGCCGGAGGCCGCACCTTTGCTAGCCGCCATCGAGCATCTCCCCGTCCCGTCCGAGGCGAGGTCGCTGCCCTCGCTGACGCGCGCACTCTTGGCGCTTCGGAAGCAACGACCCGAGGCTGCGCTTCGGGAACTTGAACCGCTTCTCGGCCAACTCGATTCCGGCCTCGATCCCCTTGACGCAGAAGTGAAAGTAGCCAGTCTCGCCCTGATGGCCGAAGCCCTCGTGGCCGCCGGCCGAGTCGAAGAAGGGATCGAGGCGATAGTGGCCAGCCTCGAGGAGGCCATGGACATCGCCGACGCGCTTCCATTGTCCAGTTCGCCTTCGGCCGCGCTCTTGCGCCGCGAGCCCATCCGAAAACGTGCGTTGCACATGCTCTTGGAGCGCGGACGCATCGAGGATGCCTTCGTCCTGGACGACGAGTACCGGCGACACGTGGTCCGACGGCTCGACCCCATGAACCGTCTTCAGACCCGGAAGACATCGACCCTCGAGTCGGTGTCCGGCGCACTGCAAACCGGGGAAGAGGCCTGGGCTTGGGTGGACGACGCGGCGCGGACGATCCTTTTTCGGGTGTCGGACCGCGGGATCAAGGTTCGTTTGGGTGCGGGTCTTCGAGAAAGCCTGACCGAGGCGGTCACGGAGGCGCACCTCGACGGAGAACCCCTTCGTCACGTGTATCTGGTCAGTGATGAAGACGACCGATTCCTCGAGGTCCTGGACAGCGGCGCGATGACGCCGACGGGCGTCACGGCGAGCCTCATTCCTTACGCCTCCTGGCTCGCCCGAGAGCGTCCTCCTCCCCTCTCTCGGCGTCGCGTGGTGGTGGCCAACCCGACCCAGGACCTCTGGTTTGCGGAGGAAGAGGGGCGCTGGCTGAGCCGAGAGTGGGATGATGCCTTGGTCTGGATCCGAAGCGCACCACCGGTCGACCGGCTCCTTCGGGAGCTCAACGGGAGTCAGGTTTTTCATTTCGCCGGGCACGGACAGCTGGTTGGGCCGGATCCGTGGAGCACACAGCTCCGGCTCGGCGACCGCGGCGAGCTTTCGGTGGCCGACTGGGCCAAGGCCCGACCGGGGGTCGGATTGGTGGTGCTGAACGGATGCACTACGGGGGGATACGAGGCACGGCCCAATCAAATAGGCTTTCCCCAGGTGATGTTGAAGGTCGGGGCGCGGGTGGTGTTGGCCACGACGCGACCGATCCGGGACCCCATCGCAGCCCGATTCATCCGCGATTTCTACGGAGAGGACTTCCAGAAGGATCCCGCGTCCGCCTTCCGGTCGGCGGTGGAGGCCTCGAAGGGGCGCCGGGACCGAGGTTGGCAGGCATTTCGGTACTGGGGGTGGCCGAGGCTGGAACGGCCGGAGGTCGTCCGTTTGGAAGACGCTACGAAACCTCCAGCACGCCCCGTCGGATCAGTTCCGACCTTAGTCGCTCAGCCATACGTTCCTTGACCTTGTAGACGCTCGCTTCCTTCATCCCCTCGCGATCGGCGATGGAACGTACGGTTTGGCCGCCGAGGAGGTCGACCAAGATCCGGAGATCGCGGTCGACGGTGCGGGAACGAGACTCCGACGATACCTTTCGGAGGGTTTCGTCAAAGATCCGTTGCCGCTCCCGTTCGAGCAGCGCCTGTTCCGGATTGAGCTGGCCACTGGTGCGCGTCTCGAAGTGCTTTTCATCCGAAACCTCCGACCGATGGGTGCGACTCTGGAGAATGTCGCGAACCACGCTCCGCACGATGCGGACGTAGTAGGCCGACGGTCTTTCGATCTCGGTTCGACGGCGGACCAGGTTTCTTCGAAACCGACGCCAGCTCGTGTCCAAGATCTGACCTCCGTACGCTTCCGCGGTCCGGTGAGCAGCTCGGGCGAGATGAAGTCGACCCAAGTGTTCGGCGACCACCCACAGCGACCTCCAGGTGGCCTCGTTGCCTCCTGGATCGCTCAGAAGCTCGCGACACAAGCGGTCGAATTCGTCTCTCGCGTCCGAAGAAGAAGATGTTTTGGGGCAATGAGTGAGTGAAACAACGTCCCTCATATTGGGGAGAGGGTTCACGAGCCCCGTATCTGCCGTTCAGTCCGTTACTTTCTGAGAAACACGGCCTCGACGTGGCAGCCGACGCCGTCCACCCGCAGTCTCGCCTGGTCGTCCTGCAGGCGGAGCCGGGCGCGGATCCGCCACAGGCCCTGCCCATCCTCTTCGGTCACCGCCTGGCAACCCAGCACGACTCGGCGAATGGCTCCATCCTCGTTCGGGGACACCATGATTTCCAGAATCTCGCTGTCGACCACCACGTCCGCTTCCGCTTGCACCGGGTACAAGCTCCCCATGGGGATCCAGACCCAGGAACCCGATGAGGAGATGACGTATTCGGCCCGGGCCGAACGTCCTTGTTTTCGAGCCAACCACCTTCGCGCGCAGAACCCCAGGCGCTCGCCTTCTTCCTCCAGGCCGACCAGCGTGGCGTCGAGCTCATTCCGAAAGTCGCCGACGAGGGCCGCCACATGCTCCACGGCCGCTGCGTGCCGGCCCGTCAAGGCGTACTCGGTGACCATCTCGCACGAAGGCCACCGCGGTGCCTGGTCTTCCTCCGGGTCCAACCAATCGAGGTCGCGGGATTCGGCTGCATAGGCGAGGTCGTTCACCCAGTCCCGCACCGCGCCGCGACTTCCCAGCATAGGGACCCATCGGCCCATGGGAGCTGCTTCGGTCAGGAGCGCATCCACCGAATGGAGGCTGTGCCGAAGCTGGTGGAGCCCCAAGCGGTCTGGCGGAATGTCTCGATGAAGACAGAGGGCGTGGAGAAATTCGTTGATGCTTTCTGCTGCATCCCGGCGCTGAATCACCTCCGACCAGCGCCGTTTTGTCGGGGACGTCTGCTGCAGCTGCAGCGCTACCTGCCGCATCTCTTGCGCGACTGCATGGGTCACGGCCGCAAGCTTGCCGGCGTCCGACCGGAACACCGCGGTGCGAAGGATGGGGTCGATGGCGCAACAGGCCCGGAAGGCATCGCCGAGCGCTTCGAGGGCGGACCGGAGCTCCCCGGGGGCGGCGGATCTCACGCGGTCCGGAGTCCAGCGGGCCAACGAGGCGTGCACCTCACGTACGCGGCGTTCAGTAAGTTCCTCCATGGTCATCCCGAGGACGGCTCATCACTCCTTCCTCCATTCGGCGGAGGATTTTCGTCAGGTGCTTTAGACAGCGCCTAAGTCGTTTCTTTAAGTTTTCGACGTGTTCGGGATCGGCCAGGGCTTCCACGCTCTGCGCCTCGAGGTATGTCTGGACAAGGGTTTGACATGGCTCCGGGCACCGAGCCAGAGCCCGCTCGATGTCGACCTTGCGGCTCGGATCCGAGAGCACCGACCAGGCCAGGTCCGGCGTGGTTTCCGGGTGCTGCGTCGGGTCCGGGTCCGTGGCGGTGGTGCGCAGCTCTTTTCGTTCGTAGCGGATCTTGTGGATGATGCCCTGGCGCGGGCAGAGAAACAGCGTCTTCAGGTAAGCCCGAGGGTGACGAAGGGTCTCGCCAGGCCGAAGGATCCGGCGGATCAGGCGACGGGTGGCGATGTCCTGCATTTGGACGTGGAACGCTTCGAGGTCCGGGCAGCGCCGCATCAAGAGGTCCGTGGTTTCGGCACAGACCATGATCCAGAGCTTCTTCTCCGTTGCGGCGGCGCTCTCGGCAGCGCTTTCAGCTCCGCTGGTGCAGGCGGTCCGAAGCCGTGCGGCTGCGCGAAGCCAGTCTCCGTCGGTGTAGTATTGCTCTGGCTTCCGAACCGCGCTCATTCCGGTTTCGCTCCAGGCATGGCGCTGTGGAACTAACCAGGCAGAAAGCGTTCTCTCCGGTTTGAAAACGAGCCCAGCCTCGACGCGGGTGGAATCCCACCCAAAGGCCTGTCTAATCTTCGGCCGTGGGCGTTTGGGCACGCAGCCGACCGGAGATCAGCGCGTTGTGTTTGAGTCTGGGGCTGGGTTGCGCTCACGCGCCGGACCAGCCGTCCGCGGAGCCGTCGCCTGCACCCATCTCGGAAGCCGCGGCCTCAGCAAGTGACTCCGACCTCGATTCCAGGGAAGCCAGGGAAGAGGTCCTGCGGGCCGAGGAGGCGCGGCAACGGGCCAAGTTCCACAATCGCATGGCGAAGCTCCGGGCCGCTGAAGAAGCCCGGTTCAAGGAACGCGCGAAGCAGGCACCTTCGGAGCCTCAGCCTGCAAACGTGCTCGAGTTTGCTCAAGAACTGAAAGCGCTCACCGCGGAGTCGTCCTTGTCGTCCTCGGCTTTGCCACCCCCACCGGTTTCGAGTCCGGCTCCCGGTCCCGCATTGGCGAACTCCAGCGCGGCGAACTCGCCGACGCCGGAGGAACTGCTGCGGGGGGCGGACTGTCTCCTGAGGGACCATGCCCGTCGGGCCGAGCAGCAACTTCAATCTCGCCGTGGGCAGAGCGACGCCCGAAAGGCGCGCGGCGAGTGGGCCCTTTTGTTGGTGGAGGTGCAACAGCTCAAGCGTGACATCGACGCAGAGATCGCACACCGCCGACTGGGTGCCGATGGAGGATGCCCCTCGCCCACGCCGGCCCAACAGCTGTTGGCCACCCTCGTCGGAAGCGGTGGACGAACCGGTACTCCCGAGGCCACTCTCTCCGGCATCGTCCGGCTACGCGCCGAGCTCGAGCGCCGGGCCGGCTTGCCGCGCGCCCCCGAACGCTGACCATGAACCGTTCCAACGCTCCGGTGACTCCGATCGACGACGCTCCCTATCTGTCCGTCCTGATCCCCTGCTTCAACGAAGAGGACAGCATCGATGAACTCATTCCCGAGGTCTGGGAGGTCGTCGACGCCCTCCATGTCTCGACCGAACTGGTGGTGGTGGACGATGGCTCATCGGATCAGACCTGGAGTAAGCTTCAGGCTTGGGCCGAGCGAGACCCGCGGTTGAAGCTGATTCGGTTCCGCCGAAATTTCGGTCAGACGGCGGCGATGATGGCAGGCATGGACTTCGCACGGGGTGAAGTGATGATCCCGCTGGATGCGGATCTTCAAAACGATCCCCGCTCCATTCCCGACCTCTTGGCCAAAGTCGAGCAGGGATACGACGTGGTGTCGGGTTGGCGCAGAGACCGAAAGGATGCCTGGTGGTCCAGAAAGCTCCCGTCGCGGCTCGCCAATCAACTGATCTCTTGGGTCAGCGGTGTTCATCTGCACGACTACGGATGCACGTTGAAGGCGTATCGTCGCGAAGTCCTGGAGCCGGTCGAGCTCTACGGAGAAATGCACCGCTTCATCCCGATCTATGCGTCGTGGGCGGGCGCGCGCGTCACCGAGGTGGAGGTTCGCCACCGGCCTCGGAAGTACGGAGCGTCCAAGTACGGCATCGCCCGAACCTTCAAGGTGGTTCTCGACCTGCTGGTCGTCAAGTTCTTGGGCTCCTACGGGACCAAACCGATCTACCTGTTTGGCGGCCTGGGTTTCGCGCTGTTCTTGGCGGCCATGGCCAGTGGCGTCCTGGTGTTGATCCACAAATTCTTCTACGGGATCTACGCGCACCGAAACCCATTTTTGATGATTGCCGTGTTCCTGGGGCTGACCGGGATTCAGAGCTTGTTCATGGGGCTCTTGGCGGAGATTCAGATCCGCACGTACCACGAGAGCCAGTCGCGCCCGACCTACGTCATCCGGGAACGCGTCAACGTCGGCGCAGCAACGCGTCGGAGAGAGTTGGCCGACATCCAACAGCTGTGAGTCGAGGAGGCGATCGTGTGTGGCTTTGCAGGGGTGGTGGTCCCGGAAGGGCGCCCCGTGCCGATGGACGACATCCGGAAGATGAGCCGCCGTCTCCAGCACCGGGGTCCGGACGAAGAAGGCTTCTACGAAGGGCCGGGATGCGCCATCGGGCATCGGAGGTTGTCGATCATCGATCTGGCTGGAGGGCATCAGCCGCTTTCGACCCATGACGGCCGCATCCACGCTGCGGTCAACGGCGAGATCTACAACTTCATTCAGCTCCGCCGAGAGTTGATGGCCCTCGGCCATCGGTTCTCCACCCGCTCTGATTCGGAGGTCGTGCTCCACGGCTTCGCGGAGTGGGGCGAAGAGATGGTTCCGCGCCTGGAGGGCATGTTCGCGTTGGCCGTCTGGGACAGCCGGAGGCGTTCGCTTCTCCTGGCTCGCGACCGGATGGGCCAAAAGCCGCTGTACTACGCCGACTTCGATGGAGGCCTGGTCTTCGCCTCCGAGGTGAAGGCCATCTTGACGCTCCCAGGTTTCGAACGACGGGTCGACCCGACCGCTCTGGGAATCTATTTGGCGACGGAGTGTGTTCCCGAACACCTGTGTATCTTCGAGGGCGTCCGCAAGGTCAAACCGGGGGAACTCTTGACGTGGCAGGCACCACTCGATGCGCCGCGGGATGTCGCGATCCGGCGTCGTACGTACTGGAGCCTTCGATTTCAGAATGCATCGGATGCTCGATGGGCCGAGCGTCCGGAAGAGGAACTCGTAGACGAGCTGGAACGACGCGTCTTGGTCGCGGTCGAGGACCGTCTGGTATCCGACGTCCCCCTCGGCGTCTTCTTGAGTGGCGGCCTCGATTCGTCCTTGGTGACTGCGGCCATGGCGCGATTGATGCCAGCCCGAGATGTGAAGACGTTCTCCATCGGATTCACGGAGTCCTCTTTCGACGAGCGGCATCACGCCGCCCGCGTGGCCCAACACCTGGGAACGACGCACCATTTGGAAGTCCTCGAGCCTCGCCGGATGCTGGATCGCTTGCACAGCATCTTCGAACTCCTGGACGAGCCTCTCGGAGATGCTTCCATCGTCCCGACCGACCTTCTTTCGTCCTTCGCGCGTCAGCACGTGAAGGTCGCTTTGGGGGGCGATGGAGGAGACGAGCTCTTCTTTGGGTATCCGACCTTTACCGCCGAGCGTGTGGCGCGACTGCTGGACCACCTGAGCGAGACTCCGGCGCGTCGGCTCAGACGGGTGGTGGAGACGTCTGCAGCCTGGCTTCCCGTTTCGCGGCGGTACTTCAGTCTGGACTTCAAGCTCAAACGTTTCGCGACGGGAATCGGTCTTGCGCCAGCGGAACGTCATCAACGCTGGCTCTCGTCCTTTTCTCGGGAAGAACTGAAGCGAATGCTCGGGCGCGACGTATCCGCTGACCTCGATACGCTTCTGGAACCCTATCGGAACTGGCCGACCGCCCGGGACGACGACGACCGATTGCTCGCGCAGTACGCGCACCTCTATCTCGCAGGCGACGTGCTGGTGAAGGTGGATCGGGCCTCGATGGCTCATGGCTTGGAGGTTCGCTCACCATTGCTGGACCGCCGGATCGTCGAACTCGCCTGTGCGCTGCCCACTTCGGTTCGGTTTCGCCGGGCAACACCGAAGTATCTGCTCAAGCGACTCGGGCAGCGTTGGCTTCCCGCCTCGGTCGTTCACCGGAAGAAGCAGGGCTTTGCGGTGCCGGTGGCGGACTGGTTGCGGGGACCGCTCCGGGGCTGGGGCGAGGAGCTCTTGGACTGCACTCGGCTGGCCGGCCAAGGTCTTTTGGACCCCGGTCCGGTGGCGAAGCTCTGGTCCGAACACCAGGAGGGACGAGCGGACCATCGAAAGCCTCTTTGGACCTTGTTGGTCTTTCAGCTTTGGTACGAACGGTACGGGCGATGATCGGAGCGAGGGTTGCGGCCGTGGCATCGGTGATGGTGGTCGTCGGTGCCGGTGCTGCGGATATGTGGGTGGCTCTTCGGCCGCCTCCGGCGGCACCCAGAGCCCACGCTCTGATGGACGCGGCCAGCTGGGTCGTGTCCGAGCTCCGGCCGGATGACCGGGCGGTCCACGGTCCGCTCTTTGCTCCCGACGTGCTGCTGGACCTCCCAGAGCGCATTCGGGGACCGTCGCTTCCGCGCCTGTGGCGGGGCCGGATGTTCGTGATCGATTCAGGCGAAACCCATGTCGCGGCTTCTCTTCTGGACCGCAAGACGTTCGACGACGGCGTCGAAGTTCGGGTGTACGGACCCCGAGTCCCAGATGCGGAAGCGACGTTCGACATCCTTCGGGATCTGGAGCCGGGCATGGTCCGGATCGAAGCCTTGTCGGGTGCGGTTCGAGCGACGTGTGACGTCGTACGTGAGCCGTCGGGCTTTTCGTGTCCGGGCGAGAAGCCTTGGGTTTACGCCGCGGTCGAGACGGTGATCATCGATGGATCGCCCAGGGCCTGTCTTTGGGCCCACCCGATTTCCGGCGCGGTCCTGGTGGTGGAACTTCCGCCCTTCCCGGGTCCTGGCGACTGGAGGCTGAAACTGGGAGGCGGGCTCTCGGATCGCGCGGTTCAGATGAGCGCCGGTGCGCCGGTGACCACCACCGTGAGACAGGGCCGAGAGACCCTCGGGACCCTGACGGTCCCCAATCGCCGCGGATGGCGCGAAACCGAGCTTGCAATTTCGCCAAACCGCACCACCGAGCTTCGTGTTCGGACCCGCTTCGACGGCATGCGGCATCACTGTTTGACGGCGATTGTTCGGCCTCTTCGGTCGAGATCCGAGGGTGAGGAACGACGTTCGGCGCAGCCATGAAGATGCTTCGTCCCGAGACCGTTGCCGCGTTGGTGTTGGCGCTCATGGCTTCGCTGGTGCTTCTTTGGGACCTTCCCGAGACGCCGCTGACCGATGACGATGATTTCTATCTGCCGGCGGGGGAGCGGTATGCCGAATGGCTGATGGGGGCGTTTCGCGGCGAGGGCTGGTCGAGACATGCTGTCGATGCAGCCTTCGAACTGAACCACGAGCACCCACCGGTCGCCAAGTATGGCCTGGGATTGGCC
The DNA here is from genome assembly GCA_050331295.1 of Myxococcota bacterium. Classification (GTDB taxonomy): domain Bacteria; phylum Myxococcota; class Kuafuiibacteriia; order Kuafuiibacteriales; family Kuafuiibacteriaceae; genus Kuafuiihalomonas. The sequence goes on from JBHJGZ010000008.1 coordinate 168,490, forward strand.
GGGCAGGTGTTTTCGTTCCTCGGACCTGTGGCTGGTCCCCGCGTATTCACCGTGGCTTGCGCCGTCCTGTTGGTGGTGACGATGCTTTTGCTGTCGACGGTTCACCTGGGTTCCCGCCGGGGGATTTTGGTGGGTTCGGTGGCAGCGCTCTGTTTGTTGTGTTTTCCGAGGTTCGCCTTTCACAGCCGGGTTGCGACCTTGGACGTCCCGGTGGCTGCCGCGATCTTCGGAGCGGCGGGTCTCGCGCTATACGGAGAGCGGTCTCGGCTGGCAGCATGGCTTTCGGGACCCGCATTCGGGCTCGCGGCCGCGACCAAACTCAACGGCCCGTTCCTGATCATTCCGATGGTCGTTTTTTGGTGGCTCACGCGTCGTCGGACAGCCCTCGAGGGAGAGCCGATAGGAGCCGAGCAACCGGTCCTGCGCCTGCCCGCGGTTCCGGAGACCGCCCTCTCCATGGCGATTCTGGGACCGCTGACCTTCTGGCTTCTTTGGCCGTGGCTTTGGTTCGATACGTGGGATCGAGTCTCGGACTATGTGGCCTTTCACCTCAATCACTATCCGATATTCATGCTCTACTTTGGTCGAATCTACGGTTCGGAGTTCGCGCCCTGGCACGCACCGCTGGTCATGACCGTCTTCACTTCCTCAATGGTCACTTTGTGTCTCGGGCTTTGGGGAGCGGGGGCGGCGGCGGTGGCTGCGGTATACCGCGTCCGGCGCCGGAATGAGCTCGAGGATCCGAGCCGCGCCGAAGGCGACTATGGACTCTTCCTCGTGTTGAATGCCGTGGTCGCCATCGGCGTCGTCATGTTCTCGGGGGGGCCGAAGTACGGAGGTGTGAAGCTGTTTCTCCCGTTCTTTCCCTTTTGGTGTTGTCTCGCCGGGTACGGTGCTCTGCGGATGGCCGAACTGTATGAACCGGTCAGGCGGCGTCGGATGGCCATGGCCCTGATCGGATTGGGTCTGTTGGGACCCGTCGCATACGGGCGTTCGTTCACGCAGCACGGTCTCAGTGCCTACGGACCCATCGCGGGGGGCCTACGGGGGGCTACGGGTTGGGGTATGGAGCGACAATACTACGACCTCCTCACCAACGAGCACACGTCGTGGTTGAACGCGAACGCTCCGAAGCAGGCTCGCGTCCATTTCCTGCCCAACCACAAGGAGTACGTTCGGACGTTTCGTTGGGCTCATCGGCAAGGAAGCTTGCGCAAGGATATTCGGGTCGTATCCCGACCAGAGAGGGCTCACCTCATCGTGTTGACGCATGAGCGACGGTGGAAGCAGTACGACGAGCACCTCGCTTCGTTTCGCGGCCGAGAGCCTTTGTACACCCGAAGTCTGGACGGTGTGCCGCTCTGGTCGGTGTTCAAGAATCGTTGACCAGCCGGAAGCGCTCTTTCGCCTTTGGCCGGTTCAGGGGCTGCGGTCTGCGGTTCGTAGCTTCTTCGAGCCCAGGAGACCGCGACTCCGCCGGATCCACGGCGACGCACTCTCCCCGCGCATCCTTGGTGACGGCGGATCGCAAACGGTCGACGTGGGTGAGCCACTGCTCCCGATGAGCCTCAGGCACGCCGTGATCGATCAGCGTCTCTTCCAGTATCTTCCTCCGCCGGTCGAAGTGTCCCCCCATGATCGGATGGGAACCGTGGGCGGCGCGGATGGGTCGCCCCGAGTAGGGAACATCGGCCCCCAAGAAACGCGCGGTGAACTCGAACTCTCGCTGGACCAAGCGCTCGGCATCGATGTTCCAAAAAAAGAAGCCGATCATGACATCGTTTCGCATGCGCTCGACGAAGTCCCGGATGATGGGATAGACGCTCGGGGTCCCGCCCAACTCTTCGAAGACGCTCACCCGCAAGGTCGTAGCACAAGGCTGAAACAAATCCGAACGTGAATGGGTTTCCGGGTTCGAGGTTGGCCGTCAGCGACGTTGAAGGGACCGAGACAGACGCAAGACGGCCTCGAAGACATCTTGCGTTTCGTCGACGGGCAAGTCCGCCTGCCGAGCCCAATCGGCCCTTTTCTTCAGCATCTTGGCCTCTCGGTCGGGGTCTCGAACCGGATGACCGGTCGCATCCTTCGAGTGACCGGCCCGTCGGGAGAGGCGGGCGCGACGGGCCAGGAGTTCGATCAGCTCCTGATCCAAGGCATCGATGAAGGCGCGGGTTTCTTGAAGACCGGGAGGTAGCGGCGCCGGCGGGAGCCCGGGCTGAAGGGGGTTCGGCGAACTCCCATCCGGCTCCTCCGGTTTCTGGAGTTGCTCGTGAACCGCGTGCAAAGCCCTCAGGAAACGGGCGCGCGCTTCCGAAGCGTATGGGTTGTCGCGGTGGATGGTCTGGAACAGGTGGCCGGCATCCTCTTTCACGGAAGCGACGGTCTGAAGCATCGCCCGGAACGACGGCGGGGCGACCTCCTGATCCTCCGCCGCTCCAATGTCCAGAAGACCCTTGGCGACGAAGAAGGCGAGGGCGTGACTCTCCGCCATCAAGCGGTCGTGCGCCTGCGGGGTCAGCTCGACCACCACGCATTCCAGTTTTCGGTACAGCGCTTCGACGGCATCCACCGCGTCCGGATGGGCTTCGTTCGGGCACACCACCACCCGGGCCGGCCCCTCTCCGCGCAAGAGACTCAAAGGACCGAACACCGGATGGGTGCAGACCCATGGAATCGTCCGGCCCAGCGCCTGTTGAAAGAGCTCCTGCACCGGCACCTTGACGCTCCCTACGTCGAAGACGGTCTGGTTGGGGCGAAGCTCCGGAATCAGTTCGATGAGGACGCCTTCCAGGGCGGGGAGGGGAACGGCCAGCACCACGAAGCGGGCTTCGCGGGCAGCGTCTCGCCATGTTTCGGCTCTTCGATGCGGCGGGACCCTCGCGAGGGGATCGAATGCGCGCACCGTGAAGTGGGCCCGCTCCAAAAGCTCGGAGAACGCGCTGCCGAACCGGCCGTGACCCATCACCGCGACCCGGTTCTCGTTCATGGAGTCACGGAATTTCACGAGGTACCACGCGACACAAGGCGGGTGGGGACGGGTTCATCGGACGCGGCGAAGGCGAGCCGCGAAGAAGCCATCCGGCCGGCCTTCCTGGTGCGGTCCGGTGACGAATTGCGCTTCGAGTTCCCAATCCGGGCCGAACACTTCGAGCCGGTCGGGGCCCTCCAGCCGGGACACGGTGCACACCGAGTAAACCAGGACGCCTCCGGGACGGACTCGCTCGGCTCCTTCGGCCAGCACCTCGGCCTGGGTTCGGGCGAGGTCGGGAAGGTTTCGAGGATCGAACTTCCATCGAAGCTCGGGATGGCGCCTAAGAGTACCGAGGCCCGAGCAGGGGGCATCGACCAGAACCCGGTCGAACACCGGCGCCCGTTCGGGAAGAATGTCGATGGTCTCGATGCTTCGAAGTCCCAGGCGGTTGCTGGAATCGGAGACCCGGGCCAAGCGACTGGGAAGACGGTCATACGCCATGATCTTTCCTTGGTCGTTCATCCGTTCCGCCATGTGGGTGGTCTTACCGCCCGGGGCGCTGCATACGTCCAAGACCAGGTCGCCGGGCTCGGGCGCCAAGAGTTCGACGACCCGCATCGAAGCTTCGTCCTGGGGCGTTGCACGCCCGGCCTTCACGCAATCGAACTCCGCGGGAAGCTGGTTTGCGTGCGGCAGCCGAATCGCGTAGGGCAGGGTGCCTCGGACGCCGCCGACTTCTTCGCAGATGTCTTCGGGCGTGGCGCGGAGGCGATTCACGCGGAGGGTCAGGGGCGCCGGATCAAGGCTGGCCAGCCCATACGCCCGAGCGTCGTCGAGCCCTAGGTCGTCGACGAGGGTGCGGGTCAGAAGCGTTGGAAGGCCCGTCTCGAAAGCTATCCTGCGGATCGGATCGCTGTGGTCGGGCGCGGGCGGGAGACGGCTCTCGGGGGAACGGTCAGCCAGTTTGCGGAGAACCGCGTTGACGAAGCCGGAGTGCGCGCGACGGCGTTTGGCCTGATTCACCGCGCGATCCACCGCCGCGAAGGCCGGCACCCGGTCGAGATACATGATCTGGTACGCGGCGACCCGAAGGATGTCGTGCGCCCTCGGATCGACGTCCTTGAAGCGCCGTCCGGATACGTGAGCGAGGGCCGCATCCAGGAATGCACGTCGTCGCAAAACCCCGTAGACGATTTCGGTGGCGAGGCCGCGGTCGGACGCCTTGACGGAACCGCGACCCAGTTCGCTTCTGAGCGCGGCCGAAGCGAACGCACCTTGCGTGAAGACGCGCCTCAGGACTTCGAGGGCAACATCCCGAGCATCGGCCATCGAGGGGAGAGTGCGCGCCTCGATTGATCCCTCGGTCAACGATCGGATACTTCCCCGGCGTGGACGTCCGGATTGCCCCTTCCATCCTGAGTGCCGATTTCGGCCGACTCGCCGAAGAGGTTCAGGCGGTGGACCGTGCGGGGGCGGACGAGATCCATGTAGACGTCATGGACGGCCATTACGTCCCCAATCTGACGGTCGGGCCGCTGGTGGCGAAGGCGGTGCGGAAGGCCACGGACAAACCCGTGGATGTCCATCTGATGATCACCAATCCCGATGATTTCATCGAACCGTTTGCCGAGGCTGGGGCCAACACCATCACCGTGCACGCCGAAGCGGCTCGGCACCTTCATCGCAGCCTTCAGCGGATCCGAGCGGCCGGTTGCCGAGCCGGTGTCTCGTTGAATCCCGCCACCCCCACCGAGTTCTTGGACCACGTCATCGGGGATTTCGATTTGGTCCTCCTGATGACCGTAAACCCTGGATTCGGAGGACAGGCCTTCATTCCGAGGATGCTGCCCAAAATCGCCAAGGTCCGCGAAAAGCTGTTGGCGGCCGACCTCGGATCCAGCGTTGACATCGAGGTCGACGGAGGCATAAGCCCCGCGACTGCTCCGAAGGTTGCGCGAGCGGGGGCCAACGTGTTGGTCGCCGGCTCTGCGGTGTTCGGGCAAGACGACTATCGGGCGGCCATTCGGTCCATCCGAGAGGCGTGCTCCGGGGTGTAGCTCAGCTTGGCTAGAGCGCTTGGTTCGGGATCAAGAGGTCGGAGGTTCGAATCCTCTCACCCCGATGGTCAGTTTTGGGGCTCCGGCGACGCTCTGTGGTTCGATCGCGGGCCGCCGAAGCCGCTGCAAGACGGCCTTCCATCGCGTGGTTTCGACCCACGCGAAGTGGGAATCGTGGTTGGGTTCACTTCGTCGTCGACGGTGGATTGATCATGATGTGCGCCCCGGCGGTTCCCGGAAACATCAGCCAAGGCGCACTCATCGAAGCCTCCGTCGAAAGACCTGTCGACTCCGGCGTGGCGTACGGCGTGAAGATGACCCAGCGCAAGTAAGCTTTCGCCACACTCTGCGCCTCCGAATCAAAATCATCCCCGCGCAATACATAGAGCGCACGGGGCGCGCTGGGCATGGTCAGTTTGCCTGAATCGATTTCCTTCCACCGAGCCTTTCGGTTGTCGTGACCCACGATGCCTTCGGCCCGAAGCTCTCGCCCTCTCGCCATATAGGGTTCGAGGTCCTTGTGGTAGCACGCCACGTTGAAGCCTTCTTTCTCGGGATCATCGGCGAGACACACCAGGTCGTTGGTCCCTACCCGCGCGACCTCGAGCTTCCCGTCAGGACGGTACGCGAGCACTCGAGCTCCCTCTCGGCGCTCTGGCGGCGCAGCTTGGATCGCCCCGGCGATCTGAACCTCCATCGATGGGACCGAAGCCTCGGCCTTTTCATCCGTCGCGTGCGCGAGACCACCCGAAGAAAGAACGGCGAGGAAGGGAAGGGCCAAACCGCGTACGAAAACCATGGTGCCGGACCTATACCATCCGGAGGGACCCACAACCTATTGGCAAAAATAGGTTGTGGGTCGCCCCTTCACGACATGAGATGATGACGTATGACGATGAAGGCCACGCTCTCGCCGATGGATCCGGTGCGGATGCAGGCCAACTTGCAGAAAGCCTTCGAGCTGCGTCATAAAGACGCCGTCCTGGCCCACGAACTGGCCACCGAAGAGCTCGAGCGCGGCCTCCTCAGGGGCAACGTTCACGTGGTGGCGAAGGCCTACGTGGTCCTCAACTACGCGGTTGGACCCGCGTGGGATCCAGAGGCGATGTGGCAGCGGCTCACCGAGGCGTTCGCCGTCCTCGCCCAGGTCGAGGATGACTGGGGGCTGACGCGAGCCGCCGACCTGCTCGCGTACATCCACGAAGGCTACCAGGGCAACTATCCGGCCGCGCTCTACTATACCGAGGCTGCGTTGGAGGCGGCGCGCCGCTGCAAGGACCAATACTTCGAGGCCCATGCCCTCGGCAGCATGGCAGGGATCCTGACCGCGGCCGACGATCTGGAGCTGGCCCGGGCCCGCCTGGAAGAGGCCGAGGCCATCGCCGACCAACTGGACTCGGAGACGCTGCGAATCCGTCTGACCGCCCGCCGAGCCCGGTGGGAGGAACGGTCCGGGAACATCAGCCGCAGTCTCGAACTCTTGACCTCCACACTGGAGCTGGCCCGCAGCACGAAGGACCTGCCGGGCGAATTTCTGGCTCTGCAGCAGCTCGCCCGAACCCACGAAAACCACGGCGACACCGAAACCGCCATGGCCCTGCACGAGCTCGCCCTGGCTGGGCTGACGGGCGAGCTTCGCTCTCTGCTCGGACCCGGGCACCAGGTGGGGCTGGCGCGACTGTATCTGCGGGCCGGGCGTCCGGGCGCCGCCATTCCGCACCTGCGCGATCTCTTGGCCCTGGCCCCGCGCTACCAAATGATCCCTCTCCTGGTCGAAGGCACCGCCCTCTTGGCCCAAGCGCTTCGAAGCGAAGGCGAGCTGGAGGAGGCGCTGGACGCCATGACCCGACATGCCGAGCTGAGGGAGGCGCTGATGGCCAACCGGGCGGAAGAGGCGGTGGCGCGGCAGGGGGTCCAGGCCCGCTTGGACGCGGTCAAGAAGGACGCCGAGATCCACCGGCTCAAGTACGTCGAGCTCCAGGCGCTCCAAGCCCAGCTCCTGGAAGCGGAGCGGATGGCGGCGCTCGGTACACTCACCGCCGGGATCACCCACGAGATGAACACGCCCCTGGGGGCGGCCCGCAGCAGCCTGGATACCATCCGCCGAGGCTTGGAGCGCATGGAGCAAGCGGACGCCGGGACGGGGGAGCGTCTCCGAGAGGTAATGCGCACCGCCGTCGAGACCTGCGAGAGCGCGCTCCGTCGAATCGACGCCCGAGTCGACGGCCTGGGCCGCTTCGTTCGTCTGGATGGATCCGATGAGCAAAATGTCGACCTGAATGGAGAGTTGGAGACGGTGATCGAGCTGCTGCGTCCACGGGTTCCGGACAATGTCCGGATCGAGACTCGGCTCGAGCCGCTGCCTCGGGTCCGGGTCCAGGCCGGGTCCCTGAACCAAGCCTTCTTGACCCTGTTGGAGAACGGAGCTCAGGCCATGGTCCCCGGTGGGGGGACACTTCGGGTCGCGACCCATCACCGAGCCGGAGCGCTGCGGGTCGACATCGCCGACGAGGGGCCCGGCATCCCCGAAGAACTTCGAGACCGCTTGTTCGACATGGAGCTGAGTCGACGTGGTCCGCGGGCTCGATTCCGGGTCGGGCTCGCGCTGGTCAAGGCCACCGTGACGCGTCACGGCGGTCGGATCGACTTCGAGAGTCTGCCCGGGGCCGGGACCTGCTTCCGCATCCACCTGCCTTTGGCCGAAGGGGCCTGAGCATCACGAAGCGTGAGGACGTTGGTCTGCTCCGGGTCGACCGTCCGCCCGTCGTCGAGGTGGGGTCGTCTACGTCAGATTAACCCTTATCAAGTGGGTTGGGCCGACAGAGAAAGCGAAAGCCAAGTCCTGTGAAACCCCAGGGCGAAGAATATTTTTTGCGGCGTCACCCTCTTCCCGGTTTCCCATTTGCGTCGACGCCTCGACGGTGGAGGCGTTGGCTTCGCGCCAACGTTCGACCCATCGAGAGAAGAAGATCGAATGACGAATAAACTCTATGTGGGCAATCTGCCCTTCTCCGTCACCGAAGACGAGCTCTACGCTTTGTTTGGAGCCGACGACCGGAAAGTCACCGAAGTCGCGCTGATCATGGACCGGGAGACCGGTCGGCCGCGCGGCTTCGGATTCGTCACCATGGGCAGTCCGGACGACGCACGGGCCGCCATCGCCGCGCTCGACGGGACGTCGCTGGGCGGCCGTACCCTCCGCGTCAATGAAAGTGAGGACCGACCGCGCGACGGGAGCCGGCGTCCCCGCGGTGGTGGCCGCGGCTCGAGAGGGTAGCGACCGTGGGAGCACCGAACCCATACAGTGGAGGAAAGCGCCAAAAAGAGCGGCAACGGGCGGAGCGCAAGGCCGAGAAAGACGCCAAACGGAAGGCGCGGCAGGCCGAGAAGACCGACGCCGATGCGGCGGACGGCGTCGATCCCGACATTGCCCACATCGTTCCTGGTCCCCAGCCTCGTCCGGATGACGAGGAGCCGTCGGAGCCGGAACCAGCTTCGACTTCGGGGCATGTAGATCCGTCGAAACCAGGGAAGTGATTGTCGCTGTGCTTCAACGGCCCCGTTTGGGGCGGGCAAGCGGGGCTTCCGGGCGCTGGACGACGAACGTGTACGAGAGCGGATGAACGACGAGCTCCGTCGGCACGGGCGCGGCTCTGAGCCGGGGGAGCGTGGTGTCGTCGCGCATCACGAGGGGTTCGCCATTCAGCCGCACCTCGGTGCCGAATAGGTCCGCCGACGTCACCTCGTAAAGACGTGCGTCGCGACCGAATTGGGCTCCCTGCACCTTCACCGGGCGCCGGGGATGCAGATTGATCACGAGGAGCGTGACGTCGATTCCGTTCGGAGCCCGGTGCGCGTAGACGCGAACGCGGTCCGAGCCCTGGACACGAGCCGCGAGAACCTCTCTTCCCATGAGACGCTTCCAGAGAAGTGACGCCCAGTAGTCCGGCAAAGGCTTCAGAGTATCTTCGGTGATCAGCTGATAGTTGGATCCGGACAGCGTTTGTCGCACCACGACGTCGTGGGCGTGCACCGCGAGGAGCCCGAGCTGGTCCAGCCACCAGAGACTGGCGAGGTATCGGTCCGAAAGACCGGGCTCTCCGCCGAATTGGGCATGCCCGGTCTCCCCCAGCCAAAGCGGACATCCGGGGCAGTATTCATCCCGAAGGGCTGCGTTGCGGCGGGCCCAGTAGGCCGCTTCGTCGAGATTCTCGGGGTGGAGAAGTCGCCCCGGAGCCGCGCGTCGTGAAGCGATGGGCCCCCGGCGGCTCTGCTGAGGATAGTAGTGCCATCCGAAAGTATCGGTGTGCGCTCCTCCGCGTTGTGCATAAGGCGTCTGGAACCCGAAAAAGAATCCGAGCGGCTCGCCGAGGATCGGCCAGAAGGCGGCGGACTGCCCACTCACCAGGGACTCGGGAAAGGTCCGTTCGACCAATCGACGCAGCTGCACGAGGTCTCGGACGTATTGATCGACGGCGACTTGTTCGGAGAGTCCATGGACGTACCAGAAGAGATTCAGTTCGTTGCCGAGCTCCCAGTGCGCGACCTCGCAGCGGTGCGCTCGGCTGTACTCGAGTAGGGCCTCTGCATTCGTCGAGCGCCACCGGCCCTGTGCATCCCGCGCCGACGGTCCGGCGTTGAGGGTCATGACGAGGTCCAGCCCGTTGCGCTTCGCAAAGCGGCATACCGCGTCCCACTGATGGCGCGTCAGCACCGAATCATACCGCGACACATCGGCTTCTTGCTCCGCCATGTCGTAGAAGACCTTGTCCGCCTCGGAGCCACCGATGCGCAAGAAGGCTGGCGCCAGCGCGCGAGTGAGGGCATCGAGCCGGCTCCGATCGAAGTCGAAGACCGGCGCCTTCACGGTGCCCGAGCCGAACTCGGAGCCCTCCGCTTTCGGGTCCCACCACCGCCCGCCGACTACGGCCGAGGTGTCGATGGCGAACGATAGGTAGCGCTCGTCCACGGTCCGAACCACGGTGCTGGTGTCGACAGACACCTTCACCGAGATCGCAGGCGCGCCAGGCGGTGGGTACGCGCTGACATCTCGGTCCTCGAGCGGAGGCCCCGGAGCGAACTGACCTCGGATCAGCGCCGGGAGATGCCCATGCGAGCCCCACAGCCCCACGAGGATGACGGCCGCGACCATGACGACCAAGAGCCCAACTCCAACCAGCAGCACCCGACCCACCAGGCTCCAGCAGGCCGATTCCGTCGGTGATGGGTCAACGTATGGCCGAGGCGTCTCTGCACAGCTGGTGGCCTGGCGCCGAGTTCGCTCAGAGCATGAGCGACCACGCCGGCCGCGTGAGGCGGAGTCCCAGGAAGGTCAAGGCGCTGCTGTATTTCTTGCGGCTCCAGAGGAATCGGTACTGACCCATCAGAAAGGGAGCGGCCAAGAAGGCATCGCCCAAGGCTTCGGATTCGCGGGCGTTGGCGGCCTTGAGCTCCTCTCGGGTGGAGCCGGCCCGAAACGTGCGCGCCCGGGCCTCCGACGCCCACGCTTCTCCCAGCGCCTGCGCACGGGGCAAGAGCTCGCGATGCGGCACCACTTCGTTCACGAGCTGCACCTCGAGCGCCTCCACCGCCGTCGGCCGCCAGCCCTCCTTGCCCAACATCCGGTTCGCGTTGGTCGAACCGATCAGCTTCGGTAAATGCACGGAGGAGCATCCTTCCGGAGGCACGGCCAGACGGGCGAAGGGCGTAGAGAAAGTCGCCGTCTCCGAAGCCAAGATGGCGTCGCACAGCGTGGCCGAAGTGACGGTGGCGCCGATGGCCGGACCGTTGACGGCTGCGACCAGAGGTTTTGGAAAGTCGATGAACCGGTCGAACAGGGCCTGATTTTCTCGAACGATGGCATCGCGCAGTGTTCGCGGATGGCCGAGTCGAATCGTCGACGATAGGTTCACCCCGGCGCTGTAGTACGGGTCGGTGCCGGTCAGCACGACGACTGCGGTTGCCGCGTCCTCGGCCGCCCGTGCAAAGGCATCCGCGAGCGCATTCATCATGTCGAGCGTCCAGCCATTGAGCCGGCGGGGATCGTTCATGGTCAGCGTCGTGACCTTGTTCGAGGTCGAAGCGAGGACCAGGTCGCACATGGGGCTCATGTAGCGGGGTGCGTGGCATCGAGCGACCTTTATCGTGTCGGAAGCTGACGGGTTTCGTCCGACCAGAACTCCAGATTCCGACCGGGCCGCGGTCACACGCGCCGTGCCGCCCTCGCGTCTTCCGGAGGTCACCGGTACATCGGAAGGATGCGTAGCTGCAAAGCCTTCCGGTTGCCATGGTCCTTGGTCGTCGCCGCCTCGTTCGCCTGTGGGGACGATTCTTCCTCGAGCCTCGATCCGATCAGCGGCGCGCCGGACGGTGGACTGACCACCGTCGCTTCTGGCCAGATCTTTCGCGTGCCGGCCAGCGGGGGCCACACCGGCAACGTGGAGGTGAACGGAGGTGCGGTGGAGCTTCCCAGCGGAGCGGAACTCGACGGCAACATCGAGGTCTCGGACGGAGGGGAGGCGAGGCTCGAAAGCGGCTCGAGGTTGGACGGTAACCTCACGCTGTCGGGGGCCAGCTCGGCTTCGGTTCAAGCCAGCTCCATCAGCGGCAACATCGAAGTTCGAAGCATGAGCTCCTTGGAGATGACCGGTGGGACATTGAATGGAAACGTGGACGCCGCCGGCTCGGAGACCATCGATCTCGACGGCGTCTCGATGGATGGAAACGTCCAGGTCGAGGATTCAAATGTAGTGAACATTGCGAATGCGGACATCAACGGGAACATCCAGTGCCAGTTGGTGAGCGAGGCCACCATCGCCAGCTCGATGATCCGAGGCGATGTTCAGGTCGAAGAGGTCACGATGGTCGAAGTGATGGACAACGAAATCGAGCAGGATCTCACCATCGAGAACGTCGACCAGTGCACCGTCCGAAACAATCTCGTGGGGGGCGATGCGGACGTAGGCAGTTGCGACGATTGAGGCGCCCGCGTCGGACCCGAGGCCGCGATCCGTTGGAGTTCAGGTCTCGGCCATCACCTTGACGACGTGAGCGAGGACCTCATTCATCGGCTTCTCAGGGCTAAATTCGACGTACTCCGTGTCCTCGTCGAACCATACCGTGTGTCCGGGTGGCCAATAATGGACGTCGCCCGCGTTCACGGTTTCTCGTGTCCCATCGATGTGCTTCACCTCAATTTTGCCCGAGAGCACGTAGCCCCAGTGCGGGCACGGGCACATGTCGCCTGGGAGCCCTCAAGAAGTGCGGTGTATGCTCCAGGTTCGAGCTCGTGCGTTTGCTCGTTCAGCTAATGGGCTCACGACCGAACAGCAATGCGACGGTGCCCACGGTCAAGGGTTGAAGGAGCAACGTGAGGATCGCGGCTTCGACGCCCCAAGCCGACAACACCATGCCGAGGGCGAGGGGCGCGATGATGTCGGCGACGTCGAGGGCGCTTTCCAGCGCATTGATCAGGCCGGGGCGCTCCGGGACGCATGCGAATGCAGAGGCCTTTGCGAGAGGCCACTGAACTGCGGCGCTGGCCCCAAGGCCGAAGAGGAACAGAGCTCCCAGACGAGGATCGTCGGTGGCAACCCAGGCCGCGAGGCAGCCCGCCGAAAGCGCTGCCGACACAGTCAGCGTGTGCGGGGTCGAGATGCGGTCCAGGCGCCTCTCCATCAAGAAGAGTCCAACTGCGTCGCCGACCACGAGAGCGCCGAGCTGCGCGGCGAACGATGCGGAGTTTGGTTCGAGCCGCAACGCAGCCAGCATGAGCAGGATCTCGTCGAGAAGGGCACACGCGGCAGTGGCCGCCAACCAAGCCCAGAGCCTCGGACGTGCGAAGAGGACCGAGCGGACTTCGGTGGGCGGCATGTTCTGGTCATGGTCTTCCGGAGGTCGTGCGATGGGGGCGTTCCACGTGACGAGAGAGATGGCGAACGAAGGCAGGGCGGCGGCGACGAGCGCTGCCCGCCACGAAAAGCCGAGGGCGCTCAGTGTCACCACGAAGAGCGGTGCCGCGATGTCGCCGAGGGAAGTCGCGATCGCCCAGCGGGTTAGGGCCCGTTCGGGCGAGGTATGGCAGCGCACCAGACCTGCTTGAGCCAGCCCGCACGCTACGCCGGTACAGAGGCTCCAAGCCCCGAGACAGCCCGACAGGGCGACCGCGCTCGGGGCGAAGGCCGCGAGGGTCAAGCACCCGCCCGACCCGAGAAGGCTCGCTCGCAGAAGCCGCCGGGTATCGACGGTGTCGCTCCACGCGTGGATCCAGGGCTCTGCCAGCTTGGACATCGCCAAGGGCAGCGCGAGGACGGTGGCAAAAAGAAAGATGCCCTGCCCGACGCCCAGTTCGGGGCCCAGCGAGGGGGCCCCGACCACCGGCACTCCAGCTTGCAGCTCGTCGGCGACGCCGACCGCCAGCAGAGACCAGAGCGGGAGGCGAGCGAGACAGGCTCAGATGCGCTCAGTCATCTGTTTCATGCCGACTGTGTACCCGATCTGTCCCGAGTTGCCGAGGGATCGCATCGGCAAAGTGGCCGTCCCCATCACAGTCTGGGCCCAGGGGCGTTTGTGGAGTGAGTTGAAGGTGAGTGGACGAGGCGCCATCGCTGGGCGGGCCGTGTGCGCGCGGTCTGCTGATTCCGAGGCTTTCGAGGTCTTGGTGGAGCAAACCCGAGACAAGGCTCGGGCCGTCGCGTACGCGGAGCTTGGGGACCTGATGGGGGTCGAAGATGTGGTTCAGGATGCCTATCTCCAGGCTTTTCGGAGCCTCGATGGGCTCTCGGACCCGGCAAAGTTCGAGGCTTGGCTGAAGCAAATCGTGCGCAATCTGGCGAGGGACCGGCGACGAACCCCACCGTGGGCGGCACTTCGGTTCGAGCCGGAAGTGCCCATGCCGAAGGCGGACCCTCGATTGGGCGCGCTCCACTGTGCGGTCGTCCAGCTTTCAACCCAAGACCGCCGCTCGTTCGAACGGTTTTACGTCGGCAGCTGGTCGACGTCTCGGATCGCGATGGAGGCCGGGCTCAGGGACGCTGTGGTTCGAAAGCGTCTCGAGCGGATCCGCCGCCGCCTACGGAAGGTAATGGAAATGGAAGAGAACGTCTCCCTCCCCGAACGCATCGAGCTCCAAAGATTGGAACAGCTGATGGGCGTCACCTCCGAATGGACGCACCCTTACCCAGTCCTCGCGGCCTTGGATCTCGGCACGCCTCACGAAGTCCTCCGGGCAGACCGGACTGGATCGCTCCTGTTGGATCTCCAGAACCGAGTCGGGTGGAACCGCGTTCTGGCCGGAGGCAGGGTGTATGGACCCCATGAGGACGACGCGGATCACCTCGAGGCCTTTCATTAGACTGAATTTTTCGCGGTTCAGGACAGCGACAATCCGTGGTCCGTCATGGAGTGGATGGGTCCGTTGGGCGATGCACGATGGCCGATGGCTGGAAGTCGGTGCCTTCGGGACCTTTCGCGACGAGATCGCCCGATCGCTCGGCTTCGATCCGAGACGAACGTCACTGGTGGCAGCGGGATTGGGCCTGGAACGTTTGGCCGCTATCCGCTTTGGCATCGACGACATTCGCAAAGTGTCTGCTCTGTCCGTCTCGAAGATGGCGAAGATGGCGACTGGGTGACGCTTCAGAAGCGGGTGCGAAATCCGACGCCCAAGATGAGGCGCGAAATCTCTCCGGCGTTCCTGACGCACGGTTCTCGTAACGGAGGGTCAGCCCGAGTTTCCGTCCCTGACGCTCGAACTCGTTCGGCCGAGTCAGATTTACAAAGTAGCCAGTACGCCTCTATCCTTCTCTACCGTCAACCATGGGTTGAAAGGAAAGATTCAATGGAATGGCCCGTCATCCTTCAAGTCCTTGTGGCTGTCATTTTGCTCGTCACCTGGACCGTGAACTTCAATCGAGCCACCGTCTTTCGTGGGGGTGACGCCAGCTCGATGAAGGCGGAGTTCGCGGTTTACGGTCTGCCCGAGTGGAGCGTCTATGTGGTTGGCGGTCTCAAGATCATTTGTTCGATATTCTTGCTCATCGGCATAGCGGTTCCATCGGTCGTTGCGCCCGCCGCACTCGTCATCAGCGTGCTCATGTTCGGGGCACTCGCGATGCATCTGAAGGTGAAAGATCGTTTCATCAAGTGGGTGCCTGCTTCGTTTGTCTTTCTGGCCAGCGTCGCGGTCTTCGCGAGCGCCTCGAATCTCATCTGAGTACGGCGCCGCGCGTCCGGACGACGTTTCATCCCGCCCTGGTTTTTGGCCGCGACTCGAGCCAATGGCGCTGTCGAGTCGGGTACCAGGTTCGTGAATCGCGTACCCACTGCCTCTTTGTGGCGCCGCAGACGTCATCTCCGCTAACTGGTCGGCACCCAGACGTTCGGGTCCGCTCCGTGCGGCTCAAACGACCACACCTTGAGCGTCAGCTTCTTCTTGGAGCCACGGGGCACGACAAAGCCCCACGGTGCAGGAGGGACATCCCTAGCGGGCCTCTGGGCAGTGAATCCCGTGCGAGATGAACGGCTTCGTCGGCGATGCTAGTCCGGACGTCGGAATGTGATGGTTTCGCTCACGATGGCCGGCGGGTCATCGGGTTTTGGAAACTTCACGGACTCGAGAAACCGCTCGAGACAGCGTTCGACGTTTTTCGATCCGAGGTCGATATCCTCAGCCGAGACTTCCTTCACTGAACCGTCCGCCTCGACCGTCCATTGGATTCGGACCTTTCCTTCCAGATCGGAATCTCTCTCACGCGCCTTGTCGTAGCAGTCCCGAATGTCTTCTCGGAAGTCTTCGAGTGAAGCGTTGATCTGTTCCTTGCTGAAGACCGGCGTCTCCTCCCCTTGGGAGACGGAGGCGGTTTCTTGTTCGCCGGAGCCACTGGTCGCCGCGGGGAGTGAGCTGGGGCGGGTCGCCGTCGGTGGACTCGTCTTGGGTTTGGGTTTGGACGCCGCTGGCTCCGGAGCCGCTTTCTCCGTCTCTGCCGGTTCCGAGGTACACGAAGAGATAACGATGAGGAGGATCAGAAGAACGTTTGCCTTCATGACTTGGCCCTCTGCGATGCAACCCCTTTTAGTCAAGAGCCTGAACGGGACAATCCGCGCCGGGCCAGCTCCCAGGCGGAAAGCGAAGAGTTGCGTCCTCAACGAAAAATGCTTTCGTGTGCCGGTTCAGTGCTCCGTACGGGTGTGATCGACGTTTGGGCCGACTTCACGTTCCTCCTGCGCCTGCCGAGCCTTTGCTCGAGACCGTGCCCCCCGAACATTCGCGATGACGGTGAGCACGACGACTCCACCGAGGGTCGTGAATGCCAGGAGCATTGTAAACCACGGGTCTCTCAAGTCGATAAACATCAATTTATCATATACATTAAAGAGATTGTTGTCGATCTCGAAAGGCGCTTCATGCAATTACGCCTAAAATATCGCGACACCCTGGCTCGACGCCCCACATCCGAGAACGAAGATCAGGAGTCATGGGCGTTTTGGTTGACTTGGTCGACCGAGCATCCGCTTTCGTCTGTATGGAGTCCGACGGTCGAACCCAGGCTCAGGTCGCCGCGCACTGGGATCAAATGACCCGACGGCCGGGCCCGCCACGCGCACGGTGGTGGCAGGTCCCGGAGGTGGTGGCCCACGTCAATCGCTTGGTGGGCGGGAAGGCCGAACCCGGAGCCAGCCGAGGCCTGGAGCGACGCCTTCGAGCTCGGCTCGCTCAACGCGGTGGCCCGACTTCGTTCCGGCGAGCCGTTTCGGTCGGCGGGGGAGCAGGACAAAAAGAGATGGCGCTTCTTCGGTCTGGAATGGTGGAGGCTTTCGACGTGTACGAGCTCTCGACGGAACGCATCGAGGTCGGCCGGCGCAAAGCCGAAGAGCTCGGCCTGTCGGATCGGCTGAAATTCCATCGGAAGGATGCGTTCGAAGCGGATACCCGTGGACGCTATGACATGGTTCACTGGAACAACGCACTTCATCACATGTTTGATGTAGATGCTGCGGTAGATTGGAGCTGGCATGCTCTTCAGATGGGCGGCGTCTTTTACATGGACGACTTTGTCGGACCGAGTCGTTTCCAATGGAGTGATCTGAGCCTGTCCATCGCTAGCGTTGTTCGTGCTCATCTCCCGGAGCGGTACCTTCGGGACCCGCGCAAGCCAGGCTGCATGTTGCCATCCCGGTTGCATCGTCCCGATCCGGAGGCGTTGATGAAGTCCGACCCCTCCGAGGCCGCGGACTCCGATCGAATCCTCGACGCGGTGACCGACCGCTTTCCCGGTGCCGATATCGTACGCACCGGCGGCGTCATCTATCATCTCGCTCTATCAGAGGTCTTGGCCAACATTCATCCGGAAGACGAAGGCGACCGCATGGCGCTGGACCTGCTGCTGGGCTTTGACCTCTGTTGCTTGTCGATTCCAGGACTGGAAACCCACTATGCAACTTGCATTGCATTCAAGGAGTCGGACGGACCGCCAGCCATACTTCGTCGTGGTACTCGAATGGTCCGAGCGGCAAAGCGTCGAACCGAAAGGGGCACCGCTGCTCTCAAGCCGCGTGTGAAGCGGCTCGTTCGACGGATCCGAAGGGCACTGCAGCGATAGTCGCGGATCGCCCGACTTCCCGCGGCTACGCTGCGTGGAGACCTTCCACCATCTCGATGGTCCGGGCGAGCTCGTCGAGGCTTGCTCGAAAATGCCCGTCCGATTCAGGCGCTCCGACCATCAGCGCGTAGGGAATGCCGAGGGCATCCGCATAGTCCTTGCTGCTGACCACGAATCGATGCGGACTCACGATACTCACAAAGGCGCCTTTGGTATCCATGGCCAGCAACGCATGGAGCATTCCGCTTCCTTCGATCCCGACCACCAGTCGAGCGTCGCGAAGCGCGTTCAGCATCTGGGTGACCGTCATGCCCATGGGGTCGATGACGACGAAGCCGCGCTTCGATGCCCAGTCAGCGAGTTCCTCTTCATTGACCATCTTCCGGTCCACGCCCTGCCGGCGGCGCAACATGAACACCGCGTGCCCAGTGGACTGGCCATCTACGGCGGACCGCGCACGTCGCCGCATCTCGTGGGTTCTGCGGCGACGGTCGATGTTCTGGCCCAAGTCGTCGAAAACGATGAGATGGCCGACCCGTGCCTTCGTCACTGTACGTCGAGGAAGGTTCAGGATGTGTTCGTACTGGGGAGCATGCGGCCAATCATCGGAAGGCGGAAGCGCGAGAGATGGTGCCCCCATGGCTTCGGCGAGGAGCGCTTGGCCGTTGTCCATGAAGAGCCAGTCACCGAACCAACGAAGGCCGGTGTACGTGCTGATCAATGCACCTTCTTCGATGTCGACCCTTGGAAGCGCGCGATGATCCCAGAAGTTGCGGAGCGTGGATTCATCCTTAAGGCGGGCTCGATGGCCTCGACAGAAGAATCCGTTCGGGATGATTTCGGCGTTACTCAAGTGATAGGCTTTCGTACCACGATTATGCCACGACCCACCGCGGGCGACGCTGAGCTGCGCGGTGAGCGACGTGAATGGGTCCGAATCGAGGGCCCTTTCCAACATGCCGGGGAGCATCTTCGCCTCTGGCCGTTCGATGCGCTCGTCATCGCTGATGGTTTCGATATCGGTGGCGACCTGTTCCAAAGAGGCCGATTTCGAAAGAAGACGGCGAGCAGCATATCCGACGAACGACATTTCCGGCTGGCTCCACCAGAATCCTAACGTGCAGAAGCAACGTGCGCAAAGGTCCAGGGGCGCGCAGAACGGGTCCGTCCCGTTCAGGGTCCTGCGCTCATGGGACGACGGTGCCGGAGAGAATGCGACCGTCGACGGCCAAACGGGAAACATGCGATGAGCAGCACAACTCATGAAACTCACGCTATCCGCGCAAGTATTGCTGGGGCTGATTCTTGGGATCTCCGTGGGGCTCTTTTTCGGTGACGGCATCGGACCGATTCAAGTGGTGGGCGACGCCTTCGTGCGCCTGCTCCAGATGACCGTCGTGCCCTATATCGCCGTCTCTCTGATTCGGGCGGTGGGCGGATTGCAGGTCGAGACGGCTCGCTTGCTGGCCTTGCGGGCGGGGACGGTTCTCATCGTCACATGGATGGTGGCCCTGACGTTCGTGGCGGTCTTCCCGCTCTTTCTTCCGGCGACGGAGTCAGCCAGCTTTTTCAGTTCTTCGTTGGTCGCGGAGCGCGAGCCCTTCGACTTCATCGGCCTCTTCATCCCCTCCAATCCTTTCTTCAGTTTGGCTCACGACATCGTGCCGGCGGTGGTCCTCTTCAGCATCGCACTCGGCGTCGCGCTGATTCGGGTGCCCAACAAGGAAGGCTTGCTCCAAGTCCTCACCGTCCTGGAGCAAGCGTTGACTTCCATCACCGGTGTGGTTGCCCGGCTGGCTCCAATCGGCGTGTTTGCGCTAACCGCCTCCGCGGCCGGCACCATGGACTTTGGAGATCTGCAAAGGCTTCAGATCTACCTGGTCGTCTACGTCCTGTGCGCGCTTCTCTTGGCGTTCTGGGTCCTTCCATCCCTGGTGGCGACCGTCACCCCCCTCACTTGGTCGGACATCGTTCGGCCCACCAGAGGCGCGGTGATCACGGCTTTCGCCACCGGGAACCTGCTGGTGGTCATTCCGATGCTGGCCCAAGAGGTACGGGACCTCGCCGTAGCGCGGGCCGAATCCCCGGAGGCCACCGCCACCGCAATCGAAGTCATCGTCCCTGCTTCCTTCAATTTTCCGAGCGCTGGAAAGCTGCTCACGCTCTCGTTCCTTCCGTTCGGAGCATGGTTCGTCGGCTCGTCCATCCAGCTCGGCGACTACCCGGGCTTCCTCGCCACGGGGCTGTTCTCCTTCTTCGGCTCGACGGCAACCGCGATCCCTTTTCTCCTCGATTTTCTCCAACTCCCTGTCGATCTCTTCGAGATATTCTTGGCGCTGGACGTGATCGCCAGCCGCTTCGGGGTCATGCTCGCCGCCATGAACACGGTCTGTTTGGCCCTACTGGGAGCCTTCGCTACCGCGGGAGGACTCAAGGTTCGACCGGTCGCTTTGGCCCGTTTCTTCGTGACGACCGGAGGCGCGCTGGGCGGTCTGATTTTGATCGTTCGGTTGCTCTATGGATCATTCGATTTCGACGCCGAGACCTATCAACAATTCATAGGAATGGATCTTCGCCTGCAGTCGGCGCCATCGGCGCATGTTCGGAAAGAGCCTCCGGTTCCCTCGGAGACGTACGTGGGTCGTCGACTTTCGAGGATCCAGACGCAGAAGAAGCTCCGAGTCTGCTATTTCCCCCAGGCGCTGCCCTTCGCGTTCGTCAATGCGAAGGCGGAACTCGTAGGTTTCGATATCGAAATGGCACATCGTCTGGCTCGAGAGCTCGGTGTCGCGGTCGAATTCGTGCGAGTTTCGCGTGGTCGGCTCCCTGGTCACCTGGACGGCGGAACTTGCGATATCGCGATGTCCGGACTCGCGGTGAGCACCGAAAGGGCGAGCCAAATGGCCCTTTCTGAGCCCTACCTTCAAACGACGATGGCCTTAATCGTCGAAGACTTCCGTCGTGGAGCATTCATGGATTGGGCGCTGTTGAGGCGGACAGAGGGTCTGAGGATCGCGGTCCCCCCAGTTTCGGACTACGTGGAGATCCTGCACGAACTTCTTCCTGACGCCGATCTGCTGCCCGTGAAGTCTGCTCGAAGCTTCTTCCGACAGGACGCCGAGACCGAGTTCGACGCGTTTCTTCATACCGCCGAGGCGGGTTCAGCGTGGACACTCATCTACCCTTCATTCTCGGTGGTGGTTCCAGAGCCGGGCCGTGTGAAAGTACCTCTCGCCTATGCCATGCCCCAGAACGACCCCTCATTCGCTCAGTTCGTGAATCGATGGATTGATCTTCAGCAGAGCAATGGCACGGTCCAGAGGTTGTTCGATCATTGGGTCAGGGGGGAGGCCACCAAAGCGAAGCAGCATCGGTGGTCGGTCATTCGGGACGTGCTCCATTGGGTGGATTGAGGGCGTCAGCGGCCCACTGAGCGGTCCGGTCGATGTGGCACTCGTTACAGGCGTTCGGTGCACCGTGAATGCCGAATCGGACCGTGTCTTCGGGACGAGGGACCGAGCTCATGAGGTGGGTCCGGGTCCGGTCTCGGAGTCCAGCCGTGATCTTTTCTATGGTTCTTGGCAGGTGGCAGTCGTAGCAGAACGAGCCCGGCGTGCCCGATCGATGACCGGAATGGTCCTCTTCCTGTCCGACCATGGTCTGATGACAGCCTAGGCAATACGCATTGCTCTCCGACGAAGGCTCCAAGCGTCCCGGAATCGAAGGCTTCCGGTTGTCGTGGGGGTCGTGGCAATCCTGGCATCGTACGTCCGAGACCTTGAAACAGGACGACTCGATGAAGGAACGAAACAGCATACCGATGCCTTTGGGCATCCCATCTAGATATACCTCGATGGTGGGGTCGGCGCGTCCGGGTGAAAGTGGGGTTTGATAGAAGTACGGTGAAAGGTCGTTCGTTTTGCCTACGCGACTGAATCCGGGCTCGTACATTCGGTAGATGTCGGTATTGGACATCAGGATGTCGGTCCCATGGCACCTCGCACACACGCTCGAGGCACGACCTTTGTCCAATTTCGTGGCGCTCGCAATGTATGGTGCGTGGCGTCCTCGTACCTTGGCTTGAAAGAAGCCTGCCACGCGGTTGGCGTAGTTGGTCTTGAAGTAGCCAACGTGAAGACTTCCCGGCCCGTGACAGGCTTCGCAAGCGATCCCTGGTTCGAGCCAATCCACCACCGCCCTCGTGTGCCGTTGATCCTTGGCCCGGACTTCAAGATGAGTCGTATGACAGCGGGCGCAGTAGAGATTCCATGCCGAGTTCAGTGAGCCCATCTGAAGCCATAGATCCCGCACCGTAGGAATGCTTTCCTCCTGAAAGTTCCAGTAAGGAAAGAACTCGCCTCGGGGCACGGACCACTGGAGGGGGAGGCGTCGAAGCACTCCGCCTTCCTCCTCGGTCAAGTAGACTTGTCGATACTGGAATCCGACGACCCATGCGATCTCGAAGGGCACATAGCGATCTTCGTGCGGATGCCGAAGAGCCATGTAATACTTATGGTTCCGCTTGAACATTCGGGCGACCGGAGCCCCGTCCTCGGGCCGTTGCTGAGAGGCGGTGGGCAGGGTCCAGGAGCCGCCGTCGAAGTTCCCCACCACGGCCGTTTCGCTGGGACGACGCGTCATGCGGGCATGGGATGACGCGGTCCATCTTTCATGGATGCCGGTATGGCAGGTTCCGCAAGTGTCGCTGCCGACGTAGGCCGCGTCGTAGGTGGGATTGTAGGGCTCCACGAACCAGAGCCCCACGCCGAAGGTGATGGCAAGAGCTACGATTCCGGCGAGGATCCACCGCCTCCATCCCCGTGCTAGGCTCACGACCGCGCAGGAATGTCACGGCTGCCTCGTGCCGGCAAGGGAGAGGTGGGGCCTGGCGTGGGTCAAGCCGCATTCTTTCGACGGATTCGGAGTGGATCATTCCCGGACGACGGCCATCGACATGAACAAGGCAGAATTCAAGACCCGCGAGAGGGACCTTCGGACCCAACTTCTCGACGCGCAATTCGACGTGCGGGCGGCCCGGAGCCGAGCCGTCCTGATTTTGTTGAACGGCCCCGATGGTTCGGGGAAGGGAGCGGTTTTGAATCGCCTGTTCGAGTGGCTCGACCCGCGGGGCGTCAGAGCTCTGGCCTACGACATCGAACGAGAGATCGGAGCCTATCCACCTGCCTGGCGGTATTGGAGAGATCTCCCGCCCCGAGGACGCATCGGTGTGGTGCTCGGTTCGTGGTACCACTTCCTCTTGCTTCGGCGGGCGACCGAACAGATCGACGAACAGCAGTTTCGAACTGGACTGGAAAACATCAACCGATGGGAAGCGATGATGCACCGCGACGGTGTCCTTCTGCTCAAGATCTGGCTTCAGCTTTCCCCCGAAACCGCCCAGCAGCGGTACAATGAGAAGAAGCGTCAGAGGGGCCCGATGAGGCGACCTCTCGTCAGGGAATGGGGCGAGATCGACACGAAGAAGGAGCGGGCCCGCCTCGTCGAGGCAGCTAGACTGATGGGCGAAGCCACGCACCGGAGCCGAATGCCCTGGCACCTCGTACCGGCGGATGATTCGAACCGGCGGGACATTGCGGTGGGCGAGCTCCTGCTGTCCGTTTTGCGTTCGGCCGAGTCGACTCAGGTTCGCGGTACGACGTCGCAGCCCGCGACTCGCTTCTCCGCGGCACCGTCTATCCTGGCCCAGCTCGATCTCTCCCGTTCCCTCGACAAGCGGGAAGCTCGAAAAAGACTCCAGGAGGCGCAGGAACGACTCTACGACCTATCGCGGTGCCGTGCTTTCAAGGGACGTGCACTGGTATGCGTGTTCGAAGGACAAGACGCGGCGGGAAAGGGGGGAGCCATTCGGCGTCTTCGTGCTGCCCTCGATCCCCGCCAGGCCACGGTGTATCCCATTGGTGCTCCCACCGAGGAGGAACGCGCTCGACCCTATCTATGGCGCTTTTGGCGGAGGCTTCCCCCTCGCGGTGCCATCTCGGTCTTCGACCGGAGCTGGTACGGCAGGGTGCTGGTCGAACGGGTCGAAGGCTTGGCGAGGGAGGATGAGTGGCAGCTCGCCTACGACGAGATCAATGACTTCGAACGACAGCTGCACAACGATGGATACATCATCCACAAGTTCTGGCTCGCCATCGATGCTGACGAGCAATTGCGCCGCTTCGAAGCGCGAAAGGACACACCGCACAAGCGCTTCAAGATCACGGATGAAGATTGGCGGAATCGCGCGAAGTGGGATGCCTACAGAGCTGCGGTCGACGACATGCTTGCTTTGACTTCTCCATCTTCGGCACCTTGGACCGTCGTCGAGTCGAACGACAAACGTTTTGCCAGGGTCAAGGTCGTGGAGACCTTGGTGACCCGCCTCGAGTCCGAGCTCTGACTCCTCAACATGGAGGGCTCATGCAGAGCTAAGGCGGACGGCTGGTGCGAAGCAGCCGCACCGGCCCAGTGCCCGCACGCGATCATGGCCCAGCCGGCAAAAACGAAGCGAGCACCGATCAGGACGCCAGGAAGCCAGATGCCAGCCTCGGGGAACCGACTCCATATGAAGACGGCCAGCCCCACAGAGACCATCCCGCTGATCAGCATCCAGATCCATCCCGAAGCGGGTCGTATCTGGAGTGCCGCCGCAACCTCCGTCACGCCTTCGATGAAGAACCATGCGAGCAAAACTGCGCTCAGCGACAGGACGCCGACGATGGGCTTCGCAAGCAAGATCCCGCCCGCGAGGACGGAGATGAACCCGAAAACGAACCTCATCGCGCCACGCGCGAAGGTATCGGCGCGAAAAGCGTACACCGTCCGCACGATGCCGGCGGCGAGGAGCACGAGTCCCACCAAGATCGCGAGTCCGACGCCGCTGATCAAAGGAAATGCGAATGAGAGAACGCCCAAAAGGACCGTGAAGACGCCAAACAAGGTCACGCTCGTCGCGGCACCGTTACGAGATCCGTACATCATGGAATCAGGCCTCTCCTTCTCAATCCTTTAACCGACGCGCGGTGATGACAAGAAGAACGTACATGGGAGTCACTTCAATGATGTCTTTCGAGAGCGAGTGGGAACTACGCCGGGGAGATTCAGGCGGTCGGCGGCATCTTCCCGGGACCCACGCATCCTGCGTCGTGACGCGTGATGGAGTCGTCTCCGAAGAACGAGAAGGTCCTCGAGAAGGGAGAGCTTGAATTTGTTTGATGGCGGCTGGAGGCCGGAGCCCATCCCTACAAAAGGGACCTGAAGGACCTGCAGTCTCATCCTCTGAATGCCGGCCATTTCGTCCTGGAACCGCACGTCGACGTCGTAGCCCAGAAGATGCTCACCTTCTTCGACCGGGTCACCGAGGATGGCCGCACCGCGAAGTAAGTCCAGAAAAAGGCGGAGGGGGCGTCAAGGCTGCCGTTCGCCCTCGCATGGGCAGGCCGTCTCGGTACGGAGAAGTCAAAAAGGTTCCGGTTCCGGTTCCCTTGTGTCAGCGGATCCCTATCCATGGCACGCTGTCGTCGCGTCATCCGTCGTTTTGCCGCAGCTCTCATCGCGGTGTGCATTTGCTCGCTGCCGGCGTACGCTCAGGAAGAGCCTGATGGACCGGAGGTTGCCGACGACATCCCTCCTGAGGCTCTTCCGGACCTCTTGGACGCCGCCGATGAGGTGCGGGACCGGCTGATCCAGGTCGATGCTCAGCTTGGTGAGGCATCGACGCCAGAGGAGACGGAGGCGGACGCGGTACGGGTCGACGCCCTGATCGAGAAGCTCAGAACACAGGCCGAGGCAGCTGGTTCGCTCCTCGAGCAGCCGATGAGCCCAGCCGAGATAGAGTCTGCCGTCCGACGGTGGCAGATCATCATGGAAGACATCGAGGGCGAAAAAGAGGCGGTGGAGTCGAGGATCGAAGAACTCGAGACCACGAGAGCCGAACTTCAAGAACTTTCCAAGCGATGGCTCGGGATCCGTGATGCTTGGCGCAGTGACTCCAGCGTCTCGACCGAAGTGCTGGAGCCCGCTCAGGAGCAGATTGAATCACTCCTTTCGTCCATTTCAGAGCGCATCAAGGAGTTCACCCGGCGGCTCGAGCCCTTGCTGGAGTGGCAGAGCAGCCTGGCGATGAACCGACGAGCAGCGGGGGAGATCCGCGAGAAGTTTCGGAGCAAGAGCGCGCTAGTCCGCTCCCGACTCTTTGAATCGGACAGTCCACCTCTCTGGCAGAGCGGTCCGACGGAGGCGTCTTGGTCCGAGCAATTCCAAGAAACTGTTCGACGCATTCAACGGTCGTTCTGGGAGGAATTCTGGCCTCGCTACGGTAGCCGGACGCCTATCCACGGCGTACTGGTCGTGGTTTTGCTGGTCACGGCAGGCTGGGTGTGGCTTCGAAGACGCCGGTATCAAGAGGACGGTTTCGACTCTGATGAGCGACGGCTGTCGGATCGGGCCTTTTCGGCTGCTTTGATCCTGGGGCTCCTCGCCTCCCTACCATTCTATCCCCGCATGCCCACTGCGATCGGGTTGGTCCTCGGGTTGGTTGGGCTGTACCCGGTCCTCAGGGTCGCGACTCGACTCGTCGATCATCCTCTGGATCGGTTGCTTTGGCTCCTTGGTGGACTCTTCGTCGTTCACCGCTTCTATCTGATGCTCGGTTCACAAAGTCGAGCGGGTCGAATCCTTCTCGTGGCCGATGGACTCGCCACCATCGCGCTTCTCATCTTGGTGCTGCGTTCTCCCGCGCGCCGAAGATTGGCCGAGAGCAATCAAATCTTCGCGGCGACTGTCTTGCTGCTTCCGATCTTCATTGCGCTGCTCTTGATTGGGGTCGTTGCAGAAGTGTTCGGCCTGGCTCGGCTGGCCGGGATCCTGGTTGGGGGAACGCTGCTGTCGGTTTACGCCGCGGTGGTTTTGTCCACCGCTACCACCATCGTGCTGATCGTCGCCCGGCTCCTCCTCAAGAGTCCAGTTGGACAACGCTTCCGGTCGGTTCGCCTTCATGGTTCCGAGATCGAGCGCGAGTTCAGCCGCTGGCTCCGCTTCGGCGCGGTCGTCTGGTGGCTCGCCATCGTCCTGAGACATTTCTCGGTCCGCGAGTCTGTCTTCGCTTGGATGGGGAGCGTTCTGTCGTACCCCATCACGATGGGGAGTTTGACTGTTCGAATGCAAGACATCTTGCTTTTGCTGGTCACGCTTTGGATCAGCCTTCAGTTATCGCGGTTCGTGAGATTCGCGTTGGAGGAAGAAGCACTGCCCCCGCTTTCTTTGGCCCGAGGGGTGCCGACCGCGATCTCGCGTGGTGCCAGCTACGTCGTGATTACGCTCGGGTTTCTTTTTGCATTCGCTTCTGCGGGGATCGACGTCAATCAACTGACCGTTCTCTTCGGAGCCTTTGGTGTAGGCATCGGCTTCGGTCTGCAGAATTTGGTGAACAACTTCGTTTCCGGACTCATTCTGATCTTCGAACGTCCGATTCAGGTCGGCGACCTGGTCGAGTTTCAGAATCAGATGGGTCATGTCCGCGGAATCGGCATCCGAGCCAGCGTCGTCCGAACGTTTTCTGGCGCGGAACTCATCGTGCCCAACGGGGACCTCGTGTCCTCTCAGGTGACGAACTGGAATCTTTCGGATCGGAGACGGCGGGTCGAAATCCAGGTCCAGCTTCCGGTGGAATCCGATCCGCAGCCGGCTATCGACATCATGGTGGGAGCCGCGACCGCTCACCCAAACGTGAGCGAGGATCCTGCGCCTACGGTCTGTGCCAGGGGCTTCGATGAGGGGGCCATGCTCCTCGAGCTCTGGTGTTGGACTTCGGACACGTCCGTGACGATCGAAACGAAGTCCGACCTGACCTTGGTGATTCTGCGTCGTTTTCGCGAGAACGGCATACGCTTCGCGGTTCCGCGTCGGGCGCTCCGATGGGAGCAGGGCATGGTGCCGGACAATGAACTGAAGAATCCTTCCCAGGAGTTGGAAGAGCGCTCATCCTCGGGCTGGCGCCAGCCCGATTCGCTATAGTCTCTTCGTGAAGAAGCGGATCGAACTGGAGGTCGCGGGCCGCTCCGTATCGGTCTCCAGTCCGGACAAGATCTACTTTCCGGATGCCGGCTTCACCAAGTTCGATGTGATTCGCTACTACCTTGCAGTGGCCGACGGAGCCCTCGCGGCGGCCGGTGGTCGGCCGCTCGTCTTGAAGCGCTACGTCAACGGCATCGCCGAGGAAGCATTTTACCAGAAGCGGGCGCCGAAGAGCCGACCCGATTGGATCGAGACGACCACTTTGAAGTTCCCATCCGGTAGAACTGCGGAGGAGGTCGTGATCCGAGATGCGGCCCAGCTGATCTGGATTGTCAATTTAGGCTGCATAGAGCTTCATACTCATCCGGTCCGAGCCGACGATGTCGACCATCCGGACGAATTGCGCATCGATCTCGACCCGGTCCCGGGCGTTCCCTGGAGCCAGGTTCGCGATGTCGCCTTGGTGGCCAAGGAGGTGCTTCAGGACCTCGGGTTGGTCGGATGGCCCAAGACTTCGGGTTCGCGCGGCATGCACGTCAACGTTCGAATTCGTCCAAAATGGTCTTTTCCAGAGGTGCGGCAGGCTGCGTTGGCGGTGGCCCGCGAGGTGGAGCGACGGGCGCCGACCATCGCCACGAGTCGATGGTGGAAAGAAGAACGACATGGCGTGTTCCTCGACTACAATCAGAACGCGAAAGACCGCACCACCGCCGCCGCCTTCTCCGTCCGGCCCACGGACGACGCGCGTGTCTCGATGCCGATCGAATGGGAAGACGTGCCCACCGTACAGCCAGAGGCCTTCAACCTGACGACGGTTCCGGCCGAGTTCGAGCGATCCGGTAACCTGCATGAAGGCATGGATGCGGAAGCCGGGGATCTCGAAGCTGCCTTACAGCTGGCTTCCGACCAGGCGGCGGAAGGAGCGGTGGATGCCCCCTGGCCCCCACATCATGCGCGTACCGCCGACGAACCGATTCGTGCCCAGCCGTCACGGCGACGATCCAGCATGCCGTTGGTCGAAGTGGCCCGGGCCAAAAAAAGGGAGGACGCCCTGGCGGGCCTCGAGCGGTGGAAGAGGCGTCATCGCGACGTCTTATCCCATCTTGCGCCCCACGACGTTTTGGTGGACGCAATGCGGGGACGCTCCTCTCTTTGGTATCGCGTTCGCATCAATCTCCAGCACGTACCGGAAGATCTACGTCCCGAGCAGGAAGCGCTCGAAGTGGACTACGATCCTTCTTCGGAATGGGCGTCGGGTTCTTCGGAAGACGAGTAGCCCGAAAAAATCTTGGATAGCTCTATCGGTGGAACCTTATCCAGCTGATCGAAGCGGCAACTGGAGGGAGATCGGTCAAGTCGCCATCGGATGAAGGTGGTACCGTGGCGGAACCGACGGTCTTGAAGATGGTCGTATGCGACCTCACAGACCCGCTCGACGCGAAGCGGCTCCCAGCTGAGGTCTTTGTTCCCGCTCCAGCGACTCACCATGCCCGGATGGCGTGTCCCACCGTGATTGGGGGAGGCCCAGGACCCCCAGGGGTGGCTCTCGAACGCATCCTGCCGAAGTGGGGCGAGTTCTTCGACGAGTCTCTCCCGTTCCTTCTTTTTGAACGAAGAAGTGACTCCCACGTGATGGAGGGTGTCGTGATGGTCGAAGAGCCCGAGGAGCAAAGACCCCACGCGCTGGCCGAGACCTTCCTTGTGCCATCGAAATCCCGCGACGACGCATTCTGCAGTGCGTCGATGCTTGATCTTCAGCATGGTTCGACGACCGGGCAGATAGGGTGCATCCAGTCCCTTGGCCATCACGCCGTCGAACCCGGCTCCCTCGAAGCGCATGAACCAGTCCTTCGCCTGCGCTCGGTCGGTGGTGCAGGGGGTGACGTAAACAGGCGGTGCCACGTTCCGTAGAAGGGCTTCCAGACGCTTGCGTCGCTGCAGTGTTCCGAGCGAACGAAGGTCTTCGTCCCCATCCGCAAGCAAATCGAACGCAATAAAACTTGCAGGGACCTCAGCCGCCAGTCTTTTCACACGGGACGCAGCAGGATGGAGTCGAAGCTGAAGGGTCGAGAAGTCCAGGCCGTTCGGCCCCGCGATCACGATCTCTCCGTCGAGCACCAAATCCGATCCGAGCTGTTTTCCAATCGCCTCCACGAGTTCTGGAAAGTAACGCTGAAGCGGACGCTTCTCCCGGCTCTGAAGGATCACTTCCGAGCCGGAAAGGAAGGCGAGAGCACGAAAGCCATCCCACTTGGGTTCGAAAAGGTAGTCACCCTCCTCCGGAAAGCTTCGCTGGAGCTGCGCCAGCATCGGTTCGATGGGCGGGCAAAGAGCGTCCACCCGGTGACCATGCCATGAAAGTACGAACTACCGGCGACTCGAGTCGAGTGACTCCGGGTCACGAGGCGGCGTCGTCCGTTGGGGATTTTGAAGCCTTGTTGGCGACGGTCTCGTCATCTGACGCTTCGGCCTGAATGGGGCAAGCGCGTGGCGCTTTGGTCAGAGTCACCGCCGAGGGCAGACCCACCCAGCGGACCTCGGGAATCGATAGCTGGGCGACGGAACGGTCCACAGAGGCGGACCGGAACTCGAGGAAGAGGGCGCGCTCCTGGGCGGCCCGGGCCACCCTGGCTTCGTGGTCCGCCTTTGCGCGCACGATCCGCGCGGTTGCCGGAGTGGTCTCGGCGTGCACCACCACCGGCTCAGCGCCGGGGCTCGCGCTCATCGGGGTCATCATCATGTGGGCGATCATCCATACTGCGTTCATCTTCGTTCTCCTTGAAGAAGACTCTACAGATGCCGTCTGTCTCTTCGTTCACTCGGATGTCATGAGGAGGTCAAAGCGTCGAAAAGCTGGCTGGCCGAGCTGGTTACGGTTTCCTTCCGAAGCCAGCCAGGTCGGGACCGACGGAAAGGCCGAGCGCCTTTCGACGGCGGCCTGCCTGGAACGGCGCAGACTCAATCCGTCAGTTCGTCCGTCGAGATCAGAAGTTGGAACGTACCGCCGGTCAGGAATTGAATGTCGAAGGCGAACGGATCGGCGATGTCGCTGATGGGAGGACCCGCGAACACGGTTCCCTCGAATGTCGGATCGAAGCTTTCGGCGTCGAAGGGCTCGAATGTGACGATGGTAAAGGCCGACGTGCTCGCAAAGACCTGATCTTCGATATCGGAGCCCACCGGGCCGATGGCCAAGCCACGAATGGCGGTGGGAGAAAAGGTCTGGCTAGGTTGGGGTTCGTCCGGCGGGGTCGTGCCGATGGCTCCGAAGCCCGGAAAGAACGCGATCTCGCCGTCGGTCGAACCAACTTCGACGCCAGGGACCTGGTTGTTTACGAATACGTTCCCTTGGCTATCCACCTGAACGTCGAACGGATTATCCAGAATTCCGACCTGTACGAAAGTGCCGTCCGGTGCGATCTGGGCCAGGCCCGCGGTGCCGGGAGTTTCCGGGTCTGTGGCTTGCATCCCAGCGAAGAGATCCCCATTGGGCGCGAAGCCGAGCCCGCTGGGCGTGAAACCAGACGCGAAGGTGCTGACGACCCCGGCGTCCGGTCCAGCGGAAGGCACCTCCAGCACGCTATCCTGTGACGCGTCGGAGATGAACAAGTTGCCATTCGGTCCTATCTCCAGGTCGAACGGCGAGATCCCGGTCACGAAAGGTTCGGAAGTACCATCTGGATCTACTCGGAGAACGAAGCCATCGGCGCCGCCGAGGCCGCCGGTGACCGAGACGAAGAAGGTGCCGTCGGGTGCAAGTGCGGTGCCTCGAGGGGTGTCCAGTTCGTCGGCCAGAACACCGCTGACCTGGCCGTTGGCTCCCACCGCCACCACCTGGCCCAGTGAGGATTCACCAAAGAACTCGAAATCATCGGTGGAGATAAGCAATTGAAAATCGCCACCGGGCAAAAGCTGGATGTCGAATGCGAAGGGATCCGCCACGTCGCTCGTCGGAGGTCCGGCGAAGAGGGTTCCTTCATCGGTTGGGTCGAATGTGTCCGCGTCGAAGGGCTCGAAGGTCACGATGGTGAAATCTGCGGTGCTCGCGAAGACCTGATCTTCGATATCGCTTTCGACCGGGCCGATGGCGAGTCCGCGAATGGCGGTCGGGGAGAACGTCTCGCTCTCAATCGGCGTGGCGGGAGAGACGGCGGCGATGGCGCCGAGACCTTGAAAGAGTGCGATTTCGCCGTCTGTCGAGCCCACTTCGCCTCCCGGTACCTGATTGTTGACGAAGACGTTGCCTTGACCGTCGACCTGTACATCGAATGGATTATCGAGAATGCCTACTTGCACCACTGTGCCATCGGGATCGATCTGAGCGAGTCCGGCGGTGCCTGGGCTGGCTGGGTCGGTGGCCTGCATGCCGGCGAACAAGTCTCCATTGGGAGCGAAGCCGAGCCCGCTCGGTGTGAAGCCGGATGCGAACGTACTCACCACTCCCTCGTCGGGACCGGATGTTGGTACTCGAAGAATGCTGTCCTGGGACGCATCGGAGACGAAGAGGTCTCCGTTGGGCCCGATCTCCAGATCGAAGGGAGAGATGCCGCTCACGAATTGTTCGGCGCTTCCGTCCGGCTCGACCTTGAGTACGAATCCGCCCTCGCCGCCCAGGCCTCCCGTCACCGAAACGAAGAAGGTTCCATCCGGGGCCAAGGCAGTACCACGGGGCGTGTCCAAATCGTCGGCCAGGATGCCGGTGACCTCTCCTGCCGGTCCGACGATGAGCACTTGGCCGAGGGGCGAGGCGCCGAAAAACGCATCGGTGAGCGGTGGCGGGTCGACCGGAGTCGGACTGTCACCCGGATCCGGAGTTGCAGCTCCGCCATCCGGGGAAGAGGGACCTGCATCTGGCGCCGGTTCATCCGCGGGCTCGTCTTCGTTGTCGCACCCCCCGCTCGAGACGAGGACCGTACCGAGGACCAAAGATGTCAGCACTGAAGTGGACAGACCCCGGCGGCCAGCGAGGGCGAGCCGGCCCAAAGCTCCGGTCCGGCAAATCTTGTTATTCACGTTGTTCGAATACTATGTTGTCTTCTATGTTTTCGAGCAACGGTTTGCTGGGGGACTTGTCCCGCCCTTGTTATTGTAAACAATGGTAAATAACGGTTAGTTGGCTCTGACAGGATTGGGGGGACACCGCAGGAGCGTGCTTCTTCTCTACCTTCGCCAGTTCAGGGGAACGGCATAGCGAGCGGCCTCGTGATCGAGTGCTCGTTTTTCCTCTAAGAAGAATGCTCGTAGACGCTCGGTATGTCGGGTGAGGTTGTTTCCATCCGGAGAGACGCCGATGGAGGCTTCGATACTTCGGTCGGCCGACCGCGCCTCCGGAAGCATTCGCTCGTACGCTCGAAGCCGGGCATCGGTTTGGCGAAATCGGAGCCTCCACCAGGACGGACCATGCCCGCCCCGCTTCTCCGGATCGTTTTGGTCGATGGGCTCGAGTTCCAAAGAAGCACCCAGTCGGTACCGGAATCTTTCGAGGAACGTCATCCCCAAGAGGCCCACGCCGCGCCGGCCCAAGTCGAGCCCTTCCATCACGCCGACCAATACGTCCTTTTCGGTGTGGCCACCGATTTCGATGTCGGTTCGGACCAGGGTGACAGATGTGACACCTCCGACGCCCCCGACCCGAATGGTGGGAGATTCCGGTTCCATCCGAAGCCCCGCCCGTCGGGCACCCACTTCCGAGATGACGGTAATGTCGGCTCCGGTGTCGACGATCATTGGCACGGCACGACGATTCACCCGAATCGTGACGTCACATCCCGGACCAGAGGCGCGACAGGGGGCGGAGGGTGATGCTGGGATGAGGTCGAGAAGCGTGAGCAGGACGAGGGGCGTCCACATGCTGCGGATGGTAACCGACGTCTCGAGCGGGAGATACCCGCTCGGAGACCCTTGCGGCTGCGGGGGGGCCTCGGTATGGCCGCCCAGAATGCCGATACGACGGATGGCGACTCGCTTGCTGCAGAACCGCACGCTCGGGAGTCCACGCTTTCGAATGGTGCCCAGACCTTGGCGCACGTCTTCGGTTTCTCCGCTGGTGGCCAGCTTCGACGTATTCGACACGTTGTTGGTCCGAACGGTGGGTGCGCCGGAGGATGTGTGGACGATCCTCTCGAAGGAGCTGAGGCTCGACCCGCGGGGGTTCGTCAATTGGCGGCGACAGGCGGAGGCCGACACCATCGCGGCGAAACCGGAAGCGCAAGATCACCAATTCACCTTCTTCGAGATGGTGCCTCGGCTGGCCGAGCTCGGGTCGGTTGGGGCCGACGTGGCCCGCGGTTGGCTCGAGGCGGAGATGAGGCTGGAGGAGCGGCTGATGCGACCGGTTCCCGGTGCGAAGGAGCGCCTGCAGTCGGCCCGGGCGGCTGGCCAGCGAGTCGTTTATGTCAGCGACATGTATCTTCCGAGCACGCTGTTGGCGGCATGGCTCGAGAAGCATGAACTTCGGCGAGGCGAGGAGCCGGTCTACGTGTCATGCGAACACGGAGCCAACAAGGTGAGCGGACGGCTCCTTCAGATCGTGGCCCGGGACTTCAACGTGCCGCCGGACCGCATCGTGCATCTCGGAAACTCGCGGGTTGCGGACATACGGGGCGCCGAGTCTGCGGGATGCCAGACCGAGCTGTTCGACCTCGGCAACCCCACGTCCAAGGAACGGCGCTTGTCGGCGGCGACCCTCGACGCCTCGGGTTTTTCGGGTGTGTTGAGTGGAGCCGCGAAGCTCACCCGCCTACAGCTTCTCGCGCCCCCGACCCCTCCCGAACCGCAGCTTGCCCTCATCGAATCCATCGCCGACGTCGCCGCCCCGCTTCTGGTGGGATTCGTGCGGTGGCTTCTCCACCGAGCTCAGCAAGAGGGGATCGAGCGGCTGAGTTTTCTGTCCCGAGATGGCCAGCTCCTTCACGAGATCGCCAAGGTCCTGGCGCGGCGGTTGGGGCTAGAGATTCCGCTGCACTACACGTTGGGCAGTCGTCGGACGTGGAGCTTGGCGGCGCTGGGCAGCCGCCCCGAGTGGGACAACCGAACCCTTTCCTGGGTGTTGGAGAACACCAAGCACTTTTCGCCGCGCAGCGTGTTGCGACGCGCGTCAGTGGAATGTGAGGAGGTCGTCGCGGCGCTCGAGAGCGCGGGATTTCCGGCCGGCGACTGGGAGCGGCAGCTGATCGGCGAGGAGCGGGACCGGCTTCGGCGCATGATTTTGACGTCTCCGGCCGTTCGAGACGTCATTCGCGCCAAGTCTGAAGAAGCCCGGGGGTTGATGGTCGACTACCTCGAACAGAGTGACCTCATTTCCAAGACCCGGCTGGGCTTGGTCGACCTCGGCTGGCACGGGAGCATGCAGGATGCCTGCGGTGTCGTCTTGGACGCCTCCGGCTACCCCCACCTTCGACTGAGCGGGTATTATCTGGGTTTCCGTCGCAAGCATCCATTTCCTCGGACCCTCGACCGAGAGTATGGACGAGGCTTCGTGTTGGATGCGGGTTCCGGAACGCGTTCCGGGACGGCCCTGGATGGGACCATTCCGCAGCTGGGCTTGATCTGCGAGACCTTTTGTTCGGCCGACCACGGCACGGTGGTCAGCTATCGCCGGGACGAAGAAGGACGGGTGCATGCGGTCTTGGATTCGGGTTTCCGGGGCGACCAATCGGCTGCCGTCCGAGAGGTGATGCGCCGGGTGACATGCACCTTTGCCGAGGTGATGGAACTGGACTCCGCCTTGGTGGACCCGGACGGCGACGTTTCCAAGGTGCTGCTGGAGAACCTGGGCCATCTCTGGTTGGAGCCGACGGAGCGCGAAGCCGCGGCCTGGAGTAGCTTCCCGGTGGACGATCGAGCCGGGGAGGACGGTTCCCGGACCGCCCGCCTGGCCCGGCCCTTCATGTGGAAGGATGTGTGGGCCGCGTCTCGCAACGATCTCCACACGCTGTGGTTTTCGGGGTCGATGGTGCTGACGCCGCCGGCCCGCGCTCTTTCGATGCGGTTGGCGTGTCGGGCCGCCGACACGTTGGCGCCGTTGTGGGCCCTGCAGGGAGCTCGGGCACCGGAATAGGGTCGACGTCGTCCGACCCGACGCCCGCGACGGACCGGTCAAATTGCGTGAAACCAGGTCGTGAGCCGTTCTCGAACCCGCTCCAGGGAATCGAGGGGAGGTTCGACGCTCAGGACTTCGTCGGGGGTCTTGGCATCGACCACGGCGAGCGCCGAGTGATGCCGCAGCAGGACGAGCAGCGAGTCGAACAGGGGACCCGGGAGAAGATTATCGAGGTACTCACGCGCCGTTCCCGAGTGTCGATGGTCCGCTTGCGCGATGGCTCGGACCGCCAAGAGGAATGGCTCTCTAGGAAGAACCACGGACAACATGCGGACCGAGAAGGCGAGGACCTGGCGTCGTCGATGTGGGCTGGCTGATGCGGGTGGGTAGCGGCCGAGCTCAGCGAGGAGTCGCTGGAACACTGCGTCCCGGGTGATGGAGACGGTCCGAATCTGAACCTGGCTGTCGAGCGCAAAAGCAGACCGCAAACGGATTTCCAAAGGGCGCGATCCGGTGGCGTGCCACAAGACCTCGACCGCCCGAGGGTCCGCGATCGAGCCCAGAATCTCGGGTACGGCGCTTCGCTGGGCGAGAGGGCGTCGTCGGTCGAGCACCACGTCGCCCAGCTGACCGATGTGAGCTGCCGCCACCGGTCGGAGTGCCTTCATGGCCGCCGCCCCGTGCCGTTCGTCGTTCAGAAGCTCGATCACCGAAGGCACCAGCCGAGGTGGAAGCGGAACATGATGCCGAAGCACCCAGGACACTGCGTCGAGATCGCGGGTGTTGAGTGCGGCCAACGCGACCAAGTGGCCTCCCGAGTTGCCTTTGCTTGCGAGTTCTTCGAGGCCGGCCGGCGGGGTCCAGGGCGCTGGGATCTGGGAAGCTTCGGTCGTGCTGGGCGCAGCAAGCATCCATGGAACGACACATGCCGGTCCATCGCGTTCCCGAACCTCGATATTCACTGGAATACTCCATGCCGACTCGGGGCCTTGGGTCCGTTGAAGCGCCATCGTCTGCTCGACGGCGCGGACCGAGCTCCGGTCCCAGGTGTTCATATCATCGGGGCGAAGCGCACCCTTCTCCAGCGACTCCGTGAGCGCGGCCAGGTACCCACGATACAGGCGGCGGGTGAGCAGGAGAGCGCCCATCGCGCACGAGACCGACATCAAGACGAGGATGGACGAGGAGGCACCAGGAAGTAGGCCGACAACGAAGATTGCGATGGCACTACCTGCGGCAACGCCAAGCTTGTCACCACCGACGTCAATGAGTGTTTTGGTGCTTCGCTTCTTATCCAGCGTCAGCGGCGTATACAAGAGCTCATAGCCGGAGCGATAAAGAGAGCTCTCGAAGATGGCAGCCACCGCCCGGAGCAGAGTGAAGCTCCACAGTTCTGGGATCTGCCAGGCGAGCAGGCCAAAGAAGATGATGCTGGCCGGAAGACTGCCGACCGCCCACGTCAATCCGAGGCTTCGGAGCAGCCGCCCCACCGCCAGGTATTGAACGACGAACGTGAAGATGCCCAGCCCGGAATAGAACAGCGCAAAGAATTGAACGAGATTTTCGCTGCCTCCGAGGACCGTCGATGCCGTGGCCTTGAAGGCGTAGTCGTATCCGGCCGAAGCGACCGCCAGCAGGACGACCAGACCCGCAACGTTTCGTAGGTATGGCGTCTTTTCGAAGACTTCGACCGCCGAGAACGCCGGAGCTTCGGCCGCATGGGTGGTGTGAACGCGACGAGCGAGTCTCAGGGAACCGATGCTGCAGACCGTATTGGTACCGGCTAGTACCAATATCATTGATTCGAGAGAGAGATGATCGGCGCCCTGCCACGCGAAAAGGCCGCCCATCACGCCTCCCAAGCTTGCGCCACCGGCGATTCGTCCAACCACCCGCTTGGCGGTATGCGGGTCGAAGACCTCGTTCACCACCGACCAAAAACCTGAAATGGCCAGCGCTCCAAAGCTCGACGTATGGATGTAGAGGATCATGGCTGCTGCCTTCGGATCGGTCGAACTCATCCACCATTCGACGAGGAAGAGCAGCGCGCTGGAGGTGAACAGGTGGGGCGCGATGCGAGCGGGTCCGAACCGGCGATAGAGCTGAGATGCGAGAAGGACCAATATCACCGACGTGGCGGCCGCGAGGGTCATCGCCTGGGGCAGCATTTGTGCATCGAATCGGGTGAGGAAGAATGCGTCCCGTACGGCTTTGCCGGCCAGCTGCTGCGCGATCATGCCGGTGGCCACCAGCATGGACCAGAAGACACTCACCCGGATGCTCAAGACATGGTTCCTCGAGATGCATCCGTCTCGAACACCCGCACGTGAGAACGGAGGGAAACAGACGTCTCCCGCCGATCCCTCCGCACCCAGGCCTTCAGATTCTCACCATGAAGCGCCCACCAGGCTTCTGCATCGGCATGGGTCCAGCTGTCCTCCAGCTTACACTCCCGAAGGATCCGAGCCAGTGCGCCGGCGCTCTCGGGACGGTCATCCGGATCCTTGGCCAAGCAGGCCAAGATAGCGACCTCGAGGTCTTCGGGTATGGGTCGCTCCGCTCGAACCGAGATCCGGTCGGGAATCTGGTCGAGGTGTGCGGCGATCACTTCCTGGACGCCGTGGACCGGGAAGACCGGTGTCCCGGTCAGCAAGAGGTACCCGACGCAGCCCACCGCGTAGATGTCGCTGGCTGGCCCAGCGTTCATCGAAGAACGAATGATCTCGGGCGCCATATAGCGGGGGGTTCCGACGATACTCCGGTCGTCTTTCGCGGATGCATCGACCTTCGTGACCAGACCGAAATCTACGACCTTGACGGCGTCATGAATCCCTCCGATGCGGGCCAGCATGATGTTGCTCGGCTTGACGTCTCGGTGAAGAAGCCCTTCGTCGTGAGCTTCCCCGAGTGATGCGCAGACCTGGGTCAGGATGTGAACCGCTCGCGCTGGCGTGACCGGTCCCGTATGCTCTACCAGTGCGTCGAGCGTGACACCGTCCAAGAGCTCCATCACGTAGTAGAAGATTCCATCGGGGGTTCGACCGTAGTCGTAGATCGCGATGGTATTGGGGTGTGAAAGTCGGCTGGTCAACCGGACCTCGTCCTCGAATCGAGCCTGCGCGTGGGGAGCGAGGGCGTTCTTGGTCTTGAGGAGTTTGAGCGCGGACGGGCGTCGAAGAAGCGCATGCTCCGCTCGGTAGACCTCACCCATGCCTCCACTGCCGATGCGCTCATGCAGAATATACTGACCCAGGCTCTTGGCTCGAGCCATGGCGCGACTGACTCGATGTTTGAGACGACTCGAGACATAGATTGAGCTACCTGAAATGATGGCCAAAACCAGTGCGAGCACCAAGACCACGAAGCTCCATTGAAACAGGCTTCGACCTTTCTGGCGGCGGAGGAGGCGTTGCGACTCCGCCAATTCCCGAACCTGGGTCGTTACGCGCTCGACCACCGGTCGGACCCGCTGTTCGAACGCCGACTGGGCCAGAGTCGGTCGGTAGCCGAGCGTGAGAATGCGAGGTAACATTCGTAGGTATGCACGCGTTTCCTCCAGCAGGACCGAAAGCGCGACCAGCTGGTCCGCCGCCACCGGATCATCGGGCCGACGACGGCCTGATACTTGGAGCAGGACTGTTGAGAGATCCGATAGGTCCGCGGACAACTCGCGGACGTTGGCTTCTTCGGCGCGGGCGGATGTTCTGAGGAACCTCTGCACCGCGCCATCGAGTTCCAAGAACAAACCCCGGAACCCCAAAATCGTCGAGACGCCAACCGAACCTGCGCGTACGTCACCTTCGCTCGATCTCAGGATTCCTTGCAACAATCGAACGATATCCCCTCTCAGGTGAGCCATTCGAATCTCATAGTGTGCTTCGGCCGGCCGATTACCGAGGCTCCCGGCCATGTCCTCGATGGTCCACTGAAGAGTTTCAAGTCGTTTGAGATCGTCACGGAGTGATCCGACTCGTTCCTGAATATCCCGGTCACGGGCACGTTCCACGGTCTGTACGAGTTTGAGATAGGAACGTTCGATGTCTTTCCAGATCTCGATCCGGGCTTCCGGGGCCCTGGGGTCTCCGTACGCGACCCAACCCCGAAGCTCGACCAATGAGCGATCCACGTTGGTTTCGAGGTTGTTGGTTGCGACCGCGAGTGGTTCTCCGACTTGGATAGCGAGCCGAACGAGGCCCTGAAAGTACAGGGTGAAGACGAGGGTCACGAGGGCGGCCAACAGCCCGAACCAGGAAAGGCGGCTTCCGGAGCTGAGGAGACCATCCACCAGCCGACGGCCGGAACCAGCGAAGGTGCGTCTCGCGCGGCCAAGTACAGATGTGTCCGACGGTTGGCGTACCCCCGAAACATCCGTGCTCATTGCGTGATGCCTTTGGATGTCAATGACGGACTGCGGGTGACGTCCGTGAGGATGCTCTCGAGCAAGCGCAGTCTCTGAACCAGGTCGGAAGGGATCTTCGGGCCGACGGGGTAGGGGTCGGGGGCGCGCTCCGTTCCGGGAACCCGGCTACTCAGGTGCACCATCTCTGCGATCATGAGAGCGACCAAGTTGCTGAGGTCATCCGCCGAGATGTAACGAGGAAGATCGTCCACGAGCCGGACCTCGGCCAGAGGCATCTTCAGCTTGGTGTAGACCGAACGAAGCAGTTCGTAGCACGCAATGAGGTGCTTCATCGCGTCTTCATTGGTCAGAGCGGGTTCCCAAGCGGGCGTATCTGGCATCAGTTTGCTCGTCAGAACGCGGTGAAGCTCGAGCCCAATGAGGGTCGCATGGGTGATGCCGGTGTATATGATGCCCAGCGTGGCTGGCGTATCCAATAAATTGTTCACCAGGCCCCCGACCTGGATCAGTTGGTTCATCACCTGACTGGGCGTCACATCGTCGCTCTCCGGTTGCTCTTCGACGGCAGTCTGGATGTTGAGGGCGCCACGGATACGCAACACCACCGTAAGGGCGCGATTCACTTGTTTCAGGACGTCGGCGGAGGACACGTTCTGTGGGGGCGGCTCTCGCCATGGCGTCGCTTGACGAAGTCTTTCCAGCTCGAAGGACGCGAGGCGCCGTCGGAGGTTCGATGCGGCGAAGAATACCTCCCGAGGAGAGGCATCGTGGACCACGATGGCTGGATTGGGAGCCGGAGGTCGGCCCAGATAGTGTCGGATCGCATCGAGGTGAGCCTCGACCAGGTTCACCCGCGCCAATACGTCGGCTGGAATGATGTCAGAACCGCTTCGGCCGCTGACCGGCACGAGACTGTTTTGGGCCATGGCCTCGTTCGAGACAGCTACCCACACGCACAAAACTACGACGACTATCGGCGCAATCGATCGCCCCATCGAGTGGGAACTCATTCTCGGCTATCCTGACAAAACGCCGGCGTATTCGCCAGCTTCTATGGGAGAGTTGCAGCAGTTGAGTACGACCCGTTCGTACCGACCTGCGCGGAAGTCCTCCGGGGCTGAACGGCGACGAGTGCCAAGCACCGAAAAGATTATTTTAGATAGAATTCAATACTCGATGCGGTCGTCCAACTCTTTGGCCTGTTCGATCCAGCTGGTGACACCGGCCAGAGTGGGGAGCTGTCGCACCAGCTTCTTCTCTTCGTTCACGGCCTTCATCTTCTGGAGAAGATTTTCGGGCACGCGTTGGCGCAGTTCCTTGACGGTGTCGACCCCCACCGCCTCCAAGAGGTCCGAGTACTCCTCTCCGACGCCTTTGATGCGCATGAGGTCGGCCATGTTGATCCATCGGAGGATTCGCGCCCCGTCCATTTCACACGCGTTGCTCATCTCACGACGGCCACTGGGGGTGCGCCCACGTTCCAACAGCGTCTCGATGCTCGTCACTCCGATCGCCTGCAGCTTGGCCGCGCAGTAGGTTCCGATGCCCTCGATTTCAGAAAGCTTGCTCATGCGGCGGACATAGCGAACCGGATCCTCCGGGTCCACCCGTAGGATGGCGGGTAAGACCTGCGCACTGGATCGGGACTCGTCCAGACGAAGCTCGCCCGGGGCGTCTCAGATGGAGGCGATGATGCGGTTGAGGGTCGGGCTGGGCCGCATCGCCCGGTCGGCCTTTTCCGCGTCGGGGGCGAAATAGCCCCCGAGGTCCACCGAGCCGCCCTGGGCCGCGTTGAGTTCCTCGAGGATTCGGGCTTGTTCCGCTTCGAGGGCCTGGGCGACCGGCTCAAAGTGGGCGGCCACCTGGGCGTGGTCGGATTGCGCGGAGAGCGCTTGGGCCCAGAAAAGGGC
Source organism: Myxococcota bacterium (assembly GCA_050331295.1). Lineage (GTDB taxonomy): Bacteria > Myxococcota > Kuafuiibacteriia > Kuafuiibacteriales > Kuafuiibacteriaceae > Kuafuiihalomonas. Next base: position 210,442 of record JBHJGZ010000008.1, read on the forward strand.
CAAGAAATAGTGGCTGCCTCGATTGTCCAGCTCGTTGACACGTCGAGACGGAGACTTGTTTCGACCGAGATACTGCTCGGTTGCCGTGTCCAGGCACCTCCCCATCACGCGGGCGGTCGGAACGTCGAAGCGGTCCGCCAGATGCTCGAGAGCTGCGGTGAACGCGAGGAATTCGCCAATGGAGTCCCAGCGCAGGTGACCTTCCCTCATGAATTGCTGGACATGCTTCGGCGCCGAGCCTCCGGCGCCGGTCTCGAAAAGACCGCCGCCTTCGATCAACGGGACTATCGACAGCATCTTCGCGCTGGTTCCGATCTCTAGGATCGGGAACAGGTCAGTGAGATAGTCTCGAAGCACGTTGCCGGTGACCGAGATGGTGTCCTTTCCGGCGCGGGCACGCTCCAGCGAGTAGACCGTGGCCTCCCGCTGAGAGCGAATGCTGATGTCGAGGTCGAAGATGTCATAGTGCTCGAGGTAGGCAGCTACCTTCCGAATCAGTTCCCGATCGTGTGGTCGGTCTTCGTCGAGCCAGAAGACGGTGGGAATGAGGGTGGCCTGGGCTCGAGTCACGGCCAGCTTTACCCAGTTCTTTATCGCCGCATCCTTCACCTGGCACATTCGCCATATGTCCCCCGCTTCTACCTGATGCTCGATCAAGAGCTGGCCGGTGTCGTCAACCACCCTGACCGTTCCGTCGTCAGCGAGCTCGAACGTCTTGTCATGCGAACCGTACTCTTCGGCCTGCTGAGCCATCAGCCCGATGTTTGAAACGCTGCCCATCGTCCGCGGGTCGAATGCGCCGTGCTCTTTGCAGGAGCGAATCACCTCCTCGTACACTGACGCGTATGTGCTGTCCGGAATGACCGCCTTCGTGTCTTCGAGTTGTCCGTCCGCATTGTACATGCGCCCCGAACTTCGAATCATCGCCGGCATGGAAGCGTCCACAATCACGTCGTTCGGAGCATGAAGGTTGGTGATGCCACGGTCCGAGTCGACCATGGCCAGGGACGGGCCTCGTCTCAGAGTTGCTTGAATGTCGTCTTCGATCTCCTTTCTCTTTTCTTCTGAAAGATGGTGAAGGCGATCGAGCAAGTCGTGAAAACCGTTGTTCACGCAGACGCCGAGTTGCTCGAATGTGGCTTCGTACTTTTCGAAGAGGTCTTTGAAATACACCCGCACTGCATGTCCAAACATGATCGGGTCCGAGACCTTCATCATCGTTCCTTTGAGATGAAGCGAGAGCAAGGTCTCGCTTTGGCGAGCCGCCTCGAACTCGGTGGCGAGGAAGTCCAGGAGTGCTCGCCGGCTCATGAAGGTGGCATCGATGATTTCTCCGTCTTGAATCTGTAGACCGTCCTTCAACACGGTCACCGTCCCGGCTGGGTCCACGTGCTCGATTCGAACCTTGCAAGCTCGGTCCATGGTCATGGACACCTCATTCGACCGGAAGTCGCCACCGGACATGGTTGCAACGTGGGTGCGAGAGTCAGGAGACCAATCTCCCATGCTGTGGGGGTGTTTGCGCGCGTGCTCCTTGACCGCGTGGGGTGCTCGGCGGTCCGAGTTGCCCTGCCGAAGCACCGGGTTCACCGCGCTCCCCTTGACCCGCTCATAGACCGCCAGCGTGTATCGCTGCTCTTCGGTCCGGGGATCATCGGGAAAATCAGGAAGCTCGAAACCTTTCCGCTGGAGCTCGAGAATCGCGGCCTTCAGCTGAGGAATCGAAGCGCTGATGTTGGGGAGTTTGATGATGATGGCTTCGGGGCGTTTGGTGAGGGCGCCCAGGTACGCGAGCTCATCGGAGCGTCTCTGGTCCGCGGGCAGCCGGTCCGAGAACGCAGCGAGGATGCGACCCGCTAGGGAGATGTCTCGCTTTTCGAGCCGGATCCCTGCCGGATGCGCGAAGGCCTCCCAGATCGGGAGCAAAGAGTAGGTGGCCAACGCAGGAGCTTCGTCGGTGTGGGTGTAGATGATGGTCGGCGGCGTCCTGGTCTCAATCATGGCTGGTTCCGCGAGGTTTTCGCGTCACCCAAGGTGCGGCGGACGCGGCGACACGTCCAGGCCCTCGAGACGGGAACTCGGAGGGCCTTGTCCGGAAGTCCATTTCCGCACCAGGGTTAACACGAATCTGCGTTCGAAAGCGCTCTTGTTTCCCCGCGGTGGCCATGGCTCGTCGCCGAGCCTCCGGGTAAGGGGCGGTCCATGCGCACGATGATGGCTCTGCTTTCTTATTCGCTGTTGGGCATGGTCACCGCTCCGGCTCACGCCAAGGTCGAGACGCGAGAGGTTCGCTACGAAGCGGACGGCATTGAGATGAAAGGTCTCCTCGCGTGGGATGATGCGCACGAGGGTCAGAGACCGGGCGTGTTGGTGGTCCACGAATGGTGGGGCCACAACGACTATGTCCGGTCTCGCGCGAGGCAATTGGCCGAGCTCGGCTATGTTGCCTTCGCCCTCGACATGTACGGCGACGGCAAGACCGCCGACCATCCAGACAAAGCAGGTGCTTTTTCCAGCGCGGTCTTTTCGGACCTCGATGGTGCGGAGGCCCGCTTTCGCGCGGCCAAGGACGTGTTGACACAAGATCCGCACACGGATCCCGACAACGTGGCGGCCATCGGGTACTGCTTCGGGGGGGGCGTGGTCTTACACATGGCTCGTCGAGGTCTCGACTTGGACGGAGTGGTCAGCTTTCACGGTTCATTGGCGACCGAGAAGCCCGCTCGTAAAGGCGAGGTGAACGCCAAGATCTTGGTGGCCCACGGCGCCGATGACCCTTTCGTCAAGAGTGAGACCATCGAGGCATTCAAGGAAGAGATGAAGAACGCGGGCGTGGACTATCGCTTCGTCTCTTACGATGGCGCGGTACACGCGTTTACGAATCCTGGTGCCACGGAACTGGGAAAGAAGTTCAACCTTCCGCTGGCATACGATGCCGAAGCCGACCAGAAGTCTTGGAGTGCGATGAAAGCGTTCTTTCAGGACATATTCACAGCCGACTAGCGAATCGACAGCTTCTGGATCTTCGCGCCGGGCGGCAACACCACCCGGACCGAATGGAGGCCCACATACATCCTCTGATTCGCGGTGACATCCCCTCCCTTTGATTCGACCTCGATGGGCGCGCCGTCGATGAAGAGCCGAACGTTGTTCAGCCCGGAGCCCGAGATCTGGATGGTCCGGTCAGCCGCCTCGTCCGCTCGCACCAGAAAGCTGGCCCAACCCGAGCGGCCATCGGTGTCCTCGGATGCTTCGGCGCAGCCTTGAAGGATGCCCAACGTCGCTGCACGCGCTTTCGGCGGGGACACCGACCAATGGGCGTCGTCCGCCGAGAGTTCGGCTGGGATCGCGTTTCCGAACTCGACCTCCGGCTGCGGACGCAAGGTGAAGGTCCGAATGCTCTTCATCACCGAATAGTCCCCAGCATGCTCGAAGTCATGGTCGGGAAAGAAGCGATGCACACCCCAGACTTGAAGGAAGCCATCCATGGCCAAGAAGCGGTCGATCGCTTGGTCGTTCAACTCGACTGTTCCGGGGTGAAGGTACTTTGCCCAATTCTGCATGGGCTGCTGCTTGAAGTCGCCACCGACGGACCACCCTGCCTCGTATCCGACGACCTGCAATCCAAAGCTTCGTGCGAACGTCGCCTTCTTTCTCAGCTTCTCCTCGAGTGCCTCGGACTTGGCTTCCAGACCGATGGCCTCCCCTGAATCGAATCCGCTGTCGACGAGGGCGTCGACGTCCCGAACCTCGATTTGGTCTAGGGCAACGTATCGGTCCTCCGGAGAAAGGCCCTGGAATGTGAAGGTGCGCTGTCCTGGCGCATCCACTTCGAAGACCAGACTTCCGTATTCTTCACCCAAGGACGTGATGTTTCGAGCGTATCCTTCGATCGTGGCCCTGGAGCCCGGGAGGATCCGATTCTGCTCGACCGGGCCCAGCGCCTTCTCGCCGATCAGGATCTGAAAATTGGCAAGGCGCATCCTCGCCTCTCCCGCCGCGCGAAAGGCGATGGCGAAACGACCTGGTCGGTCGAATCTCAAAGTCTGGCTGATCGAAGACGACCCGAAAAGAAACGCTGCTTGGTTCCCTTCTTCAGGGACCGGAGCATTCTTCAGCGGACCGACCGCATCGACTTTTGACTCGACCCGGTAGATTCCGGCGTTCCCGGTGAACTTCCACCCGGACTCGGCTGGACCTCTCTTTGCGGTTTGATTCGAGAGATCCGGACTCTCGAAACTGCCATTGCTGAACTTGATATCGTCCTGCTTCCCTTTGGGATTTCCCACTCCATAGTACGTAGCTCCCCCCGACCCCCATATGTGATAGGCTGGTGGATGCGGCTCGTTCACGAACCGACCTCCGACGTTGTTGAAGTAATCGTCGATGAAGCGAAGGCTGATCGACGCGGTTCCCTGTCGGTCGTCGTACTGGTACAGGACGAGGGGCCGTACTCGGTCGAACTCGTCCTCGAAGACGTTCCGAAAGATCTGACTGGCTCGAACGGTCCGCAGGGCGTGCCATCGGCGTACGCCCACGATTTCGCCCGGCTTGTCGATGGCGCCATCGAAGTTGATGATTTTCCAGTCCTCGGATTGTGCTTTGGCCGACTCTTGGGCTGCCTGGCGGGCCAGCTGAGTCGATTTGAAGGCCCAGTTCCAGATCTCGTTGCCCACCTCAAAGTACACCTTCAGATTGGGATTCAATGGAGGGTAGGCTGGCGTCGAGACCGGCTTTGTGTACGGCTCACGGCCGTCGGAGCCGTACTGCAGCAGCAGCGCCACTTTGTTCAGATAATCATCGTCCACCAAAACCGGTAAAGTCAGATAGAGGTCCTTACCAGTCTCGTTCGCCAACATGATGAGGCTTTCATAGTTTTCACGGAAGTCTTTTTGAAAGAAGGCGTAGCCAGGCAAGATACGGTCCGACCACGTGCGTTCCTCACCATGGTTGGCCGCGCCTAAATACCTGAGTGTCGTATGGTGACGAGCGATGGCCTCCGCCATGGGTCGATAGACGACGGAACCGACGGGGTGTACCTCGTTGGAGCCCTGGGAAATGGGACGCATCAGCTGGATATCGGTGACGCCAGCACCGGATTTTCCGCTTCCCCGACTGGTTTCAGTGAAGCGTGCGAAGATCCTGGAACCCTCGAGGACCATGTAGGCGCTCGTCGTATTGGTCTTCTTGTCATATCCAACCCCCCGGGGGAGCGTCCCCCCGTAGGTCTTGTTCCCTACCCTGAATCGACTACCGGATTCACAGCAGACCAATGCGACTTGAGCTTTCCCCTTGAAGCGAAGCAGATATGTTCCGGCGAGGACCGGTAGACCGCCACCCGGATACTCGCCGATAACCAACTGGAAGTTGTCCTTCGTTGGCCATCCACGCACATCGACGTCCCGCTTCTGATCACTGTACCGAATCTCGCGTATCCGGTCCGCGAAGATGGTCCCGTACCACGATGCGATGTTCAAGCCACTGGACACGACCGGCGCAACGACCTCCTCCCGAAAATGCTCGCTCGACCACGAGAGCTGACATCTGGCTGCGCCACGCGCGTGTTGGTATTCGACCTGGATGTCGTAGAGCTTGCCTTCGGTGAGTTCCACTTGCGCGCTCAGGCCGCCGTCTTTGCTTTCGAACTCCTGCTGTTTGTCTGCCCCTTGGATGCCGATCGTCAGCGCCACGTTGCCGTCGGCTCGAAGCTTGAAAGTATGAGCGCCGCTGAATCGAGGATTGAGCTGGCCCTTCCACCGGACCGAAAACTCATCCCGCGGAAAGTCCTTGAATCCCGGAGTATGCGAGCCTCCGATCGGCCTCAGCTTGCCCCAGTCGAAATCGATTCTGACATCGTGCCGAGTGAACGCAGGATCACCTTCGAAGGAGGAGTTCGGGAAGTACATCCCTTCGATGCCATGCTCGGCGAAGCCTCCTCCCAAGGCTTCTCGATGGTTTGCGAAAGAAGGAGACGAAAAAACGGTCGAGGCGACCCCGATGAGCCATGTGGCTCGAAGAATCGCCTTCTTACGACTGAACATTGCTCGAGGATGGCGGAACTCAGACCCTCTCGCAAGGCGTGCCGGGGTTGAGGGCCAGAGCCATCAAGCTCACACCGATAGGAAGATTGTGCCGCACCAACCATCGATTCTCCAATTCGAGCAGGACGCGAAGGCTGCTGTTGAGCCACGTTGGAGGCATCTGAAAATCGGGAGGGGAATCGTGTTTGCGACGAAGACGCTGCGCCGTACGCGCCGTGGCGATGGGGGCGAACAGGGTGGAGTTCCATCCCGAGAGGCGGGTCAACTCGAACCCGGCTCGACGAATTGCATGCGTGAGGGTCCGCCTTTCGTATCGTCGTCGGTGATGATTTCGCTCGTCGTGCAGACTCCAAAGAAAGGGATGCGCCGGCACGAAAACGATGAGCGCCCCTCCGGGGATCAGGACCCGACGCCATTCCCGGAGGGCGCGGACGTCGTCGTCGATGTGTTCCAGCACGTCGGAAGCGATGACGGTCCCAATCGACCCATCCGCTACATTGAGTTGATCGGCGGCGCCCAGTACCACGTCGATTCCACGGCGTTGGGCGTGGGCCACGGCACGATGAGAGACATCGATCCCTCGGGCGGTGAAGCCGCGTTGGGCAAGGGCTTCCACCAGACGTCCCCCCGAGCAGCCGACGTCCAGAACGGGATCTGTCCCCCAACCCGCCTCCATCAGACGGAGAATCGCGTCACGGCGCCCAACGCTCCACCAGTGGCCGCGTTCGACATCGTGGTACGTGGTCTCGAACTCCTCTTCCACGGGTGCTCCGCGCCGGGTATCGCAGATTCGGCCGTGTTTCGACGCATGGATCGAGCGGGCATGGCCGTCTTTCATGACCCGCGTTCCGTCGCGGCTGGGATGATCCCTGGTTCGGAGGGCAGGTGATGGTGGTCTCGTCCTCCAGGTTTGCATCCTCCAACTTCGATCGGCCCAGGATCATTCATGTCCTCCTTCCCCGAGCCGAAACTCTGCGACCGGTTCTCGAATACGCTTGGAACGGAGCGGCAGCGGTAGGGGCCGAGGTTTGGATTCCGGTTCCTGCTCGGCCAGTTCGGAGGCCGCACCGCTGGTGGGGACGCATCACCGGTCGCCGACGGTACCCTGCCGACCTCGAGGGGGCTTTGGAGCGCCTTCGCCCAACACCTCGACTCATCCCGTACCTGCCTGTTCCGGGGCGCTCACTCCAGTCTGCAGCGGCAGCCGTCGCCCTGAAGCTCAGGAGGTCGAATCCGGCTTCACCGACCGTGCTTCAAGGTTCCATCCTGGATGAGGGAGGTTATGTTGCGGTTCAGGCTGGTCGATGGATGGGTGTTCCGACCGTGGCGGTCGCCCACGGCAGTGACGCCGCTCGGCTCGCGAGTCCGGGCCCGTATTCGGGGCCGGCCGCTCGGGGCCTGTTCGCGGTGCACTGGAGCACGCGACTGCTGGCGGTTTCGAACCATGTGGCCAGGCCTCTCCGTCGACTGGGCCGAGAGGTGGAAGTCGTCCCGTTCGCTGGCTTTGCCGACGCATTCCCACTTCATCCTCCACCGCCCGGCCCTCCATGGCGCCTCCTGTTCGTGGGACGAGTCGGGCCCGCCAAAGGGTTCGATCTTCTCCTGGCGGCGCTGCGTTTGATACACCGACGCCCCTGGCGGCTCGAGGTCATCGGACCGGCGGAGCGGGGTTACGATCCCATTCGCGCCATCGAGGCTTCTGGGTTTCCGAAGAGGGTCCGGTGGTCGGGAGCACGCCCGCAAGCCGAGGTCGCGGAAGGCTTTCGGGCGGCCCACGCCCTGGTCTTGCCAAGTCGGGCGGAGGGGCTGGGCAACGTGGCGGTGGAAGCGATCCTGACCGGACGTCCCGCCCTGGTGTCGGCGGTGGGAGGCCTTGTCGAGATCCCAGGAGCGATCCAGGTCCGAGACCGTCACCCGAGCGCGTGGGCCACAGCCCTTTCAAATCTCATGGACGGGCTGCCTGAATGGAGGCCGGAGCCATCGCGCCAGGCCGTGCTGCCCCTCACATGGGAGCGCCAGGCGCCGCGGATGGAACACATCTACCGCGGTTTGCTTCGATCTCAAGGGATGTAGATCCCGGAGCGAAGTCGTTCGTCTCACCAAGCATGAAAACGACTGACCTTCCTTGGTTCACCGCCTTTGCGGGGCTTGGCCTCATGGTCGGCTCCGCCGTCGCTCTCACGTCCTTCAAAGGGGGGATGTTTCATCCCGTCGCGCCGCAAGTGCCCCAAAAGCCCGCGAAGCCACCACTTCCATCGGCTCCGCAATCTCGGCCCACCATCGAGGTCGCGTTCCTGATGGATACCACCGGCTCCATGGGGGGGCTCATTCAAGGAGCGAAAGATCGCATCTGGTCCATGGCCTCGAAGCTGATGCAGGGAGACCCGCAACCAAAGTTGCGAATCGCGCTCATCGGATATCGAGACAGCCTCGATGACTACGTGGTCAAGGTGCACGACTTCACCGACGATATGGACTTGGTGCATCAGAATCTGATGGCGTTTCGGGCCGCCGGCGGCGGCGACACGCCGGAGGCGGTTGCCGATGCGCTCCGTGCTGCCCACGACCTACAGTGGTCCGAAGAGCGAGACGTTCTGCGGTTGGTGTACGTCGTGGGAGATGCTCCGGCCAAGCCCGTCGCAGGAGGGCCGGATGCTCTCGAATGGTCTCGGCGCCTGAACCAACGGGAGATCGCCGTGGGTGCGGTTCAATGCGGCAACATGGCCATGACCACCAGGGCGTTCCACCTGTTGGCTGAGCACGGTGGAGGGGCCTTCGTGAAAGTGGCCCAGGACGGAGGGATGGCGCGGGCTCCGGCTACGCCATACGATGCCGAGATCGGCGAGCTCGAGCGGGAATCGATGGCTCTGTCGACCTATGGAGGACGGGCAGAAGTCCGCTCCGGGGCTGAACGCAAGCTGGATGCCGCTGCGGGATTGGCCGCGCCGAGTCTGGCCGACCGAGCGAGCTATTTCGCGAAGAGGAAGGACGTGAAGGGTATGGTCGAGACCGATGCCGTCGACCTCCTGGCAGACCCGGACAAGGTGGAGCAACTGGCGCCGGCGGAGCTGCCAGAGGATCTGCGAGCGCTGTCCCGTTCGGAGCAGAAGGCTGAGATTCAGCGACGGGCGGAAAAGAGCAAGACGCTTCGGAAGCGGGTGATGAAGCTGGTCGAGGAACGGGACGCCTGGCTGCGCGACCACGAGGCGGGGGAGGGCCGACGGGAAAAAGGTCTGGACGACCACCTGCTGGAGGACGTCGCGAAGCGGTCTCGTAAGGTCGGGATCGCTTACTAGGTGTCTGACATGATTCGATGGTCCGGCAGAGCTTGCCGCCGTGAGCCCATTGCGTTCTCTGTGCGGACATGGATGAAGGGCTTCTCGAACGGCTCGCTCGGGCGCGGCCCAAGCTGGCCCGAATCGGGATTCGGCGGGAACAGGCGGCCCAGTTCTTCGACGCCACGTTCTCACTCCTGATCTCAGGGGGACATCCCGGAGACTGCATCAGCCGATTTCGTGCCGCCGCCACCCGCGTCGAGGCAGACCTTTCGGAATTGCTATCTGGCGTTGGGCACGAACCCGTGGACCGCTACGTCCGGACCTTCTTCGAGGGGCTCATCGAAGTCAGTCAGTGTCTCGGCAAGGACGCGGCCTTCATCCAGGAGAACGACCCGGCAGCCAAGAACTTGGATGTCGTCGTTTTGGCCTATCCCGGGTTTTATGCCATCAGTGCCTACCGCGTCGCTCACCTGCTTGCGATGATGAAGGTCCCCACGCTTCCTCGCCTCATCACGGAGTATGCCCACGAGCGCACCGGAGTCGACATTCATCCAAGTGCGACGATAGGCTGCCCGTTCTTCGTTGACCATGCGACGGGTGTCGTCGTCGGTGAGACGACGAGAATCGGGGACCGAGTGAAGTTGTATCAGGGCGTCACTCTTGGAGCGCTCAGCGTGAGCAAGGAGCTTTCCGATGCCCAGCGTCACCCCACCATCGGAGACGACGTCGTGATCTATGCGAATGCCACCGTTCTCGGTGGAGACACCCATATTGGAGCGGGTTCGGTCATCGGCGGGAACGTGTGGCTGACCGAATCAGTCCCACCTCGTTCCGTCGTATACCATCGCAGTACGGTACGCATCCGACATACCGAGGAACCGGACGATGGTATCGAATTCCACATCTGAGCCATGAAAGTCGATAACATACTCCAAACCGTAGGCCGTACACCGCATGTTCGCCTGCGCCACCTGTTCTCGTCCCGGATCAAAGTATGGATGAAGCTCGAGTCGGCCAATCCGGGCGGGAGCATCAAAGATCGGATTGCCAAGGCCCTCTTGGAGAGCGCGGAACGTCAGGGCGTACTGACTCCGGAGAGTACAATCGTCGAACCGACGTCCGGCAACACTGGGATCGGACTTGCGATGGCCGCAGCGGTGAAAGGCTATCGGCTCATCCTGGTCATGCCGGAATCCATGTCGATGGAGCGTCGGCGTCTGATGGCGGCCTATGGCGCCGAGTTTCACCTCACCCCGCGGGAAAAGGGAATGCGTGGTGCAATCGAAAGAGCCGAGCAACTGCTGGAGGACTTCAAACCGGCCTGGATGCCCGGCCAGTTCGACAATCCCGCCAACGTCGACGTGCATCGTCGGGAGTCGGCGCGTGAGATTCTCGAGGACTTTCCGGACGGACTGGACGCGCTGATCACCGGCGTCGGGACCGGTGGTCACATCACCGGAGTGGGTCAGGTTCTCAAGCAGTCGTGGCCCAAGTGCCAGGTCTTTGCCGTCGAGCCGCAACGCTCCGCTGTACTTTCTGGCGGGACGGCACAGCCCCACCGGCTGCAGGGAATCGGGGCTGGCTTTGTTCCGTCGATCCTGGACCGAAACATCCTGGACGGCATCGTCCCGGTCACCGAAGAAGCCGCCTTTAGTTACACCGCTCGATTGGCCCGAGAGGAGGGCATCCTGTGTGGCATTTCCACCGGCGCCTCCCTCGCCGCCGTAGCAGAGCTCGAGCCGAGTTTGCCTCGAGATTCTCGAGTTTTGACGTACGGCTATGACACGGGCGAAAGGTATCTTTCGACGGACGGACTCTTCTTCTGAGTGGTGACTCGAGCCTTCGAGAGCGCGAAGTCCTTTGGTGCGACCTGAGACGAGACCGACTCGTGATATCGGTGAGAGAAGTATCGAAACACTTCGGCGAGTACGTCGCCGTCGCCCCAACCACGATGGACTTCGTGGCGGGGAAGACAACGGCACTGATCGGTCCGAGCGGATGTGGGAAATCGACCTTGCTGCGGCTGATGCTCGGTCTCTTGATGCCCGACCGAGGTGAGATCCAATTCGATGGCGACGTTGTCACGCCGTACAACGTTCGAACCATCAGAAAGCGGGTGGGCTATGCTCTTCAGTCCGGCGGACTGTTTCCGCACCTGACGGCCCGCGGGAACATCGAGTTTCCGGCTCGGCACGCAGGGTGGAGTCGCCTGAGGATCCAGGAGAGGCTGGAGGAACTCACGGCGATGATGCATCTCTCCGCCGACCTTCTGCCGCGGTTTCCGGCCGAGCTGTCGGGTGGTCAGCGACAACGGATCGCCTTGACCCGAGCGCTCTTCCTGGATCCCGAAGTGCTGCTGTTGGACGAGCCGCTGGGCGCATTGGACCCGATTATTCGCGGCGACCTGCAACGCGAGCTCGGAAGCCTTTTTGAGATGATGAACAAGACCGTCGTGATCGTGACGCATGACCTCGCGGAGGCCGCCTTTCTTGCCCCTGATGACATCGCTTTGATGCGTCACGGCGCTATCGTGCAGCGGGGTTCTTTTGAACAGCTTCGGTTGAATCCAGCCGACGACTTCGTGCGGGAGTTCGTCGCGAATCAGGTAGATCGCGTGGCAGCCCTCTTGACCGGGGTGACAACGTGAAGGTGCGCTCTTGGTTTCTTCAAATGGTGACCCTCGTCGTTTGTGGGGCATCATCCGCGCGGGCTCAGCCCATTGAGGTCGGCGCCAAGAGCTTCACGGAGTCGGCCATCCTCGGACACATGCTTCGCTATTTGGCCGAAGACGCGGGCGCGGTGACCGAGTTCCGAAGCTTCCCCGGCTCCGCAGTGGTTTTCTCGGCACTGTTGGCTGGAGAGATCGATCTATACGTCGAGTATACTGGAACGCTCAGACAGGAGCTGCTGGCCAAGCTCGAGATCGAATCCGACGAAGATCTGCTGACGGCTCTATCGAAACGGGGGCTCGCTCTCTCGAAACCGATCGGCTTCAACAACAGCTACGTCATGGGGGTGGCCGGCGCCGTGGCCGAAAAGCACGGCCTACGACGGGTCTCCGACCTCAGAACTCATCCCGATCTCAATGTCGCGGTGTCCAGTGAGTTCTTGGATCGAGGTGATGGTTGGTCGGGTCTCGTGGATGTCTACCGACTTCCGCAACGGGCTCGAGGGATCCAGCACTCTTTGGTCTACGGTGCTCTTCGGACCGGAGCGGTCGATGTCACGGATCTGTATGCTACGGATCCGCAGATCGATGCCCTCGACCTGGTCCCTTTGCGGGACGACCGGAACTACTTTCCACGTTACGACGCCGTCGTGCTCTATCGTGCTCGCCTCCAAGAGCTGGCGCCGCAAGCGCTGGCGTCGATGCTCCGCCTGGAAGGAGCGATTGACGAAGATATGATGCGCCGTTTGAATCGACGCTCCGAGATCGGCACGGATGGTCAGCGCGTGCCGCCGGTCGTCGTGGCTCGGGACGCGGTGGGTGAATTGTTCGGAGTGCGCGGGGTGAAGCAGCCGGATTCGTTGTTGATCCGCATCGCGGAGCGCACCAAAGAGCACGCCGTTCTCGTTTCGGCATCGATGTTCGTGGCGGTTGGACTGGCCGTCCCTCTGGGAGCGTGGGCGGCGCGATCGAGGACGTTGGCCGTTTCGGTACTGGCGGCCACCGGCATCTTCCAGACGATCCCGTCCATTGCGCTGCTCGTCCTCCTGATCGCCCCGTTTGGAATCGGAGCTCAGACCGCCATCATCGCTCTGGTGCTCTATTCGCTCTTGCCGATCGTCCGGAATACCTACGCTGGCCTCCACGGCATCCCCGGAGAGCTGATCGAGTCAGCGGAAGCGATCGGCCTGTCGAGATGGCAGCGGCTTCGATGGATTGAGCTTCCGTTGGCCTTGCCCACAATCCTCGCGGGAGTGAAGACCTCGTTGATCATCAATATCGGAACGGCCACGCTGGGCGGTTTCATCTCGGCGGGTGGTTACGGCCAGCCGATCTTCACCGGCATCACGCAGAACGACTTCGACCGGATCTTGGAAGGAGCGTTGCCGGCTGCGGTCATGGCCATTGCGGTGCAAGTCGCATTCGATGGCTTGGATAAGGTCGTGATTTCCAAAGGGCTACGCAGATAGGAGTTGAGGAGGAGCTGCTATCCAAATCACGGATGACGGCTGGCCCGTCATTTCTTCGTGCGTGGGTATCTGAAGTCGACCGTTGGCGTGAATGACTGCAATCAGCCAAGCCCCTTCGTTCTTTTCCCGAAACGCTTCGAGTCCGAAGTCCTCGCTCAGTCTCGTGAGCTTCACCGCCCCGCCGGCTCGCAGGCGCTGGATGACCTCCGGACGCGTGACACCGTGAACGTAGCGGGCCCGGAGGTGCTTCGGCGTTTCCGAGCCTCCTTCCACCAGTCTGAGCTGGTAGCATTGGTCGTCGAAGCGCTCCCGGAACTGAAGCGCGGCGATTGCGTTCAGTTCCTCTCGGTCCGTGGTGCTCATGAAATGTCCGATGCCCGAAAGATCCAGGGCGTCCAGGTCGGCCTCCGAAGGAAGCTTCACGTACTCGGCCTCGAATCCGTCGCCTCGGGCCCGGAGGACCTGTCGATAGTCCTCGTCCAAGAGCAGCGCCCGCAGCCCCGAGTCCTTCAACGCCGACGCCAGCCCGCAGGAGAACGGTTGAATGCCCAATATCGCCAAGCCTTGGGGGTTCGGGTCGGTCAAGCCGAGCCATCGCGCCAAGAAGGGGGTCGAAACGGAGTAGATGACGACCGTACTTGCTACCACGGCGATGGTGAGCGGCAAGAAGAGCTCAGCGCCCTTCAAACCCTGGCCTTCGAGCTGCAGCGTGAACACCGAAGCTACCGCGGCGGCGACCACACCGCGCGGGGCCACCGACGCGATCAGGATGCGTTCCCGGAACTCCACGTCGCTCCCCCATAGACTCGAGAACACCGCGATCGGTCTGACCAGGAGGATCAGCCCCAGGATCCACAGAATGGAGCCTGGCGTCAGGGACAGAAGGCGATCCGTATCCATCTGTCCGATCAACAGAATGAATAGAACGCCTACCAGGAGAACTTGAAGATCTTCGTGAAAGCGCCTCAGCTCGTGGGTGCTGATGGTTGGCTGGGATGCCATGACGACGCCCAAGACCGTCACCGCCAAAAGACCCGCTTCGGGCTGAGCAATGTTGGCGAGCGTCTGGACGCACAAAACCGCCGCGATGCTGCTCAGTCCTTCCAAGTAGGTCGGGATCAGGCTGCGCCGCAAGGCGGACGTCAATGCCAACGCGGTGACCCCGCCCAGTGAAACGCCGACGACGGCGCTCTTGACCACGCCGAAGACCGCTATCGGCAGGGCCTCGCGAAACTCGCCGGTCTGCACCACCTGAAACGTGATGATGGCCAAGACCGCGCCGACCGGGTCGTTGAGGACGCCTTCGAACTGGAGAATCAGTCCCGAGGAACCCTTGACCCGTAGATGGCGAAAGAGAGGTCCGACCACCGTAGGACCGGTCACCACCAAAATCGCGCCGAGTACCGCCGCGATGGAAGGCCCCACCGGTGTGAGGAGGTAGGCCGTTCCAGCCGCCAGGAACCACGTGAGGAGGATGCCGATGCTGATCAATCCGCGCATCGGACGGGCAAACTTTGCGAGGTCCTGAAGCTGGAGATTCAGTCCTCCTTCGAAAAGAATGAGGCCAGCTGCCACCGGGACGAAGCCGGCGGTGAACTCCGCGGTGCTCTCTCCATATGGGGCGAAGAACGGTTGGGCTGCAAAGCCAACCGCGAGGAGAAAGAGAAGCGCCGGGACCCGGGTTCGCCAAGCCACCCATTGGCACGCGAACGCCGCAGCGACCACCAGCGCCACGGCCATGGAGGCATCGATGTGCACGGCGTGTGCGAACACCCCGGCTGGGCGTGGTCAAGCATCAGGCCACGAAGAAGAATCAGAAAGTTCTCGCGGTATCGGAACCGTTCCTGGCTTTTGTCGACCCGATGGCGGATTGTCGATCCCGTGACGCGCGTGATGTTGGTGGAGGATGACCAGGACCTTCGCTTGGTCCTTCGCGACGGTCTCGTCGCCCGTGGCCACGTCGTCTGGGCATTCGGCAACGGCCGAGATGCCCTATCGGCCTGGGTCGATGGTCTGAAGGAACGCGCCGAGGTCGCCCTCATCGATCTGCACCTTCCCGACATGGACGGCACACGCTTGGCTGAAAAGCTCCGCGCCGTGGACCGTCGCGTCGGTATCGTCTTTCTCACCGGTGACTCTGTATCGCGGGCCCAGGTCCTCGACCTGGTTTTGACCAAACCCGTCGATTTCGAAGAGATCGGTCGAGCTTTGGTTCAACTCCATGTAGCACGGTGGGCTCATCCCGAAGACTCCCTCGGTCGCTTTCACGAATTGATATGACGGAGTCCGAAGCCGATCTGACAAGGTGGCTTTGTGAGAAGCTGCGCGAGGGGGCACCAACGGTCGTAGAGAACTGGCTCGACGCGCTCCGAAATCGCATCAGCACTCGATCGGCCCAGGTTCTTTCAGAGACTGCCCTGAAGAACCACATCCCGCCGGTCATTTGCAGCATCGCGGACTACGTCGAATCGCCCCGCGAAGCCGGGCGCTCCACCCTGCTCGGACAGCTTCGGACTCATGCGAAGGTCCGGTTCGACCAGGGATATGACATCCAGGAGCTTCTGCTGGAGTTCGATGCTCTCGCTGAATGCATCGACGCCTTCGTCGACGAAAAGCTTGCAGAGCGCGCGTCGCCGGTAGGGGGCCGCGATTTGGTCAAGGTTTTTTCGCGCTTGACGTCAGGAACGCGAGCCATAGGTTTTGTGACGGTAGGGCTGTACAAAGAGACCGAAGACAAGCAGCGCTCCGTGGTTCTGGAGCAGCTCCAGACCTTCGCGGACGCCCTCACGCACGAGATCCGAACCCCCTTACAAACCATCCGCCTGGCCGGCCAGAATGTTCGTGCCATTGTCGGCGATAGCCAGACCGATACCCTCGACCGAAACATGACCATGATGGAGCGCGCGCTGGACCGCGCCCAATCTCTCTTGGAGGACATTCGGATCCTCACTTCATCCACCCACGGGGTTCGGGAAGCACACTGGGACACTTTGACGTCGATTCTGATGGATGTTGCCGACGAGATGCGGTCCGCAGCCGAGCGCGCCCAAGTTCGGATCGACATCGATGGTGCGATTCCAGATCTCACAGCCGACCGGTCGGTTACGCACCTGGCCTTGATCAACGCAGTGGGCAACGCCATCAAGTATGCCGACCGCGCGCGCGAAGACCGGTGGGTACGCGTATGGGTCGAGGAAAAGCGGACGGAATCGGGCCCTCGCATCCTCTTGAGTGTTCAGGACAATGGCGTGGGCATCCCGGCCGACAGTGTCGACCAGGTGTTTCGCCGACAGTTCCGTGCACACCCTGAGTTGGCCGAGGGAGTCGGGCTAGGTCTCACAATTACCAAACAGGTGGTTGAAGCAGCCGGCGGCTCGATCCAGCTCACGTCCATCGAGGGCAAGGGCACCACGCTTCGCTTCGATCTTCGGGCTGGACCGGGCGAGCGGTTCGACGGGGAAGGTGACGAGGTTCTCGAGCGAGTTGTAGACCAGGTTGGCGGCGACCCATCACGTAGTGGGAACCGCTCGGAGACGCCCGATGAGTCATAGCGACAAGATACGACGCCTCATTCACGACATTCGAACGCCCTTGAATACGCTGCAGGTTTCATTGCGCGGGCTGAAGCCGGGCAGCGGACAAGAAGAGCTGCTGGGCATCTGTTTGCAGAGCCTGAGCAAGATCGAAGCCCGTCTCCAAAAAGAGCTTGCAGAGCTCCCTTCGTCAGCTTCCGAGTAGCGAGGGAGACAAAATGGCCCAGGGACGCGCGTTTGTCTCGCAAGTCTGTCTCGCGATCGGACGACGCAGCGGTCTGGCCTTCGAATCCGCCGGCCAATCGGGTGGTGGATCGCGAAAAACCGCTGGCATAGCGCATGCACAACTCCTCGTCGTGATGCGAATGTTTCCATCCCACGTTCGTTTGGGAACCGAAACCAGACACGAGATGTGCCAGCTCTTGAATACGTCTCTGGCCGCGACCCTCGACCTCACGTACCAGGTCAAACAGGCCCACTGGAACATCAAAGGGCCCCAATTCTTCGCGCGTCATGAGCTCTTCGACAAGTTGGCCGACCGCGTTCGGGGCTTCTCGGACGACATCGCAGAAAGGGTGTCGACTCTCGGGGGCTACGCTCGAGGGACGGTGCGGATGTCAGCAGAAGGCTCACCGCTCGCCGAATACGATAGCGACGCCGTGCAAGGAAAGGCTCATATCCGGACCCTCGTGGATCGCTACGGCCACCTTTGTGGCTTGCTCCGAGAGCAGATCGGAACGGTTCAGAAGCTCGATGACGTGGCGACCGAGGATCTCCTGACCGAGGTTGTTCGAGAGCTCGAGCTGGACATGTGGTTTCTCGAGAGCCACCTCAACGTAGAGCCCGAGAACTGATAGGGAGAGCGGTTTTCCCGGTGTCTGAGTTGACCCGCACTGGTTCGCCGGGCGAAAGCGCAGTACGCCCAAGACGTATGAGTGCTTATCCCGGCGAACCCCAGACCGGGCCGGTTCTCCTCGTCGAAGACGACGAAGAGCTGCTGTCCGTGCTCTCGAGTCGGCTGAGGACTGAGGGCTTCGACGTGAGTGCGGTGACCTCCGGCGAAGCGGCCCTGGAGTGCTTGCATCGTCAGGACTTCGAAGCCATGGCAACCGACCTCGATCTGGGGGGAGGGCTGGACGGGCTTTCTCTGGCGGAGCGCGTCATTGCGCTTCGCGATCTGCCGGTGGTGGTGATGACGGGTTACGACAGCTACAACAACGCCATCGCCGCGCTCCGCACGGGCGTCTTCGATTTTCTGGCTAAGCCGGTCTCGCTCGAGTCGCTTTCTCTCGCTTTGACCCGGGCCGTTCGCCACAACCGGATGGTCAGTGACCTTCATCGGCTTCGGGAAGGACGCGATCGTATCGTCGGAGATTACGGCATCTTGGGGGAAAGCAAGGCCATCCGCGAAGTTCATTCTCTGATCGCGCGGGTCGGGCCCTCCGATATCAGTGTCCTCATCACGGGCGAGAGCGGGACCGGCAAGGAGCTGGTGGCACGCGCCCTCCACGAATCGGGTCCTCGTCGAAGCCGTCCTTTCGTACCCATCAATTGTGCTGCGATGCCCGAACAGCTCTTGGAGAGTGAACTGTTCGGGCACACCAAGGGTGCGTTCACCGACGCGAAAGAGGACCAGACAGGCCTGTTCGTCCAGGCCAGTGGCGGTACTCTCTTCCTGGACGAAATCGGCGACATGCCGCTGGGAATGCAGGCAAAGTTGCTCCGCGCCCTTCAGGAGGAACGGGTTCGGCCCGTTGGAGGCAAGGAAGAGATTCCGTTCGATACACGCGTCATCTCCGCCACCAACAGCGATCTCGAGGAAGCGATCGATGACGGCCGATTTCGAGAAGACCTCTTTTATCGCCTCAATGTAGTCACGATTCATACACCGCCCCTGCGGGCCCGTGAGCAGGATGTCTTGCTGATCGCGCAGGCTTTCATCGAAGAGCAGGAGCGCAGGAAACCCAGTGGCGTGAAGGGCCTGTCTCGGGCGGCGGCTGAGAAACTCTTGAACTACCGCTGGCCGGGGAATGTACGAGAACTCTCGAACGTGATCGCTCGCGCGATGGTTTTGACGCAGTTCGACGAGCTCGGAGCCGAAGATCTGCCGGCCAACATTCAGCGTTTCATGGACGATGATGTGGCGGTGGAGAAAGCGCCGGAGCTCATCAGCCTGGAGGAGCTCGAGCGACGACACATACATCGGGTCCTTCGTGCGACAAGTGGCAATCGCAGTCAGGCTTCCACGGTGCTCGGCATCGATAGAAGGACACTCTACCGGAAGATCAAGCGCTACGGCTTGGACCTGACGTCCATGGATGCGTGACCCAATTCGTCATGCCTTTGTCACCCTGACTCCACCCGCTCAGACCTAGGTAGAGCGCGCCCGTGTCGAGTCGGGTGATGCACTTCGACCTGAAGTGCAGCGACAAAACCTAATGGAGGTACATGAGTGCGAGCCATCGAATTTCTACTGGTCGCGACGTTGGCGGCTCCCAGCGTCGGTCAAGCCCAAACCCTTCTCACGTTGCCGGCGTCCAACAATGCGACGGTTCAGCCAGGAGGGCCGCGAGCGGGTGACTCCGGTAAGGCGTTTTTCAACATTCAAGGAGATGCCAACGGAGGCTTCGCCAGCTTCGGGGTTGTGGACTTCATTCCGTCCCCCATCAACTGCTTCGAAATCGTGAGCGTTGGGCTGGAGCTGACCCAAGACAACGCCTCTTTCACCGGCAACGGACCGTACAGCGTATACCTCACTGACGCGGTGGAGGTTTCGATCGAGCCTGACAGCAACATCGCCTTCCAGGGCGGGAACGGTAAGGAGACTGTCGATCCGGCTTTCACCGAGCTGACCTTCCTCGGAAGCTTCGACTTCGTCGAAACGAACAGCGGCGACACAGACCTCGTGCAGTTCGGACCCGACATCGATCTCGCCCTCCAGATCGCGCTCGTCGAGTCCCTGCAGAACGGCACTCCGCTCCGACTGGTGCTCACGCCCGATGATCCGGACGTGTCCGCCACGTACGCCGGTTTCACCAACTCCAACAATCCTGGGCCCACGCTGGTGGTCGACGCCGAGTGCAACGTTTCCGTCGCGGGTTCTGCCTCCGTGAACGAGCTCCACTACGACAACACCGGCACGGACGTTGGCGAATTCGTGGAGATCGCCGGTCCCGCGGGCACCAGTCTGACCGGCTGGCAGCTGGTCTTGTACAACGGCTCCAACGGCAATCCTTACGACACCACCGCATTCACGGCGGCCGACGTTCTCGTCCCATCCACCGACGCTGGGGCCACCGGATTCGCCACCATTGAAGCCACCGGATTCGCCGACGCTGAGGCCACCGGATTCGTCGTCGTCAACTTCCCGACCAACGGTATCCAAAACGGGGCGCCTGACGGTTTGGCCCTGATCGACCCCGAGGGAAAGGTGGTGGAGTTTCTGAGCTACGAAGGCACCTTCACCGCCGAGAGCGGCCCGGCCCAGGGCGTCGTCAGCACCGACATCGGTGTTTCCGAGGGGTCGAGCACACCGGTGGGCACCTCGCTTCAGCGTATTGACGGCACCTTTGCGCCGTCGGCGCCCGAGACACCCGGTGCTCCCAATGGGACGGACCTCGCGGCCCGCACCATCATGCAGATTCAGGGGGCCGGCCAGGAGTCCCCTGAAGCGGGCAACGTGGTGGAGACCTCCGGCGTCGTGACCGCGGTGGGCATCTTCGATGCCGTGGGGGCTTCCGATGAGGAGGGCTTCTATCTGCAGGATCCCACAGGTGACGACGACATCGCGACTTCGGACGCGGTCTTTGTCGTGTCGGAGGCAGAAGTCGCGGTCGGCGATTCGGTGGTCGTGCAAGGCCTGGTGGAAGAGTCGGGCTTCTCGCGGGAGCTGACCTACACGCGGATCCAGGCGAGCTCCGTGAGCACCGAGTCTTCCGGAAATGCGCTCCCCGAACCGGTTCTCCTCGGTGAGGGCGGTCGTATCCCGCCCACCGAGAACATCGACGATGATGCCCTCTCGAGTTTCGACCCGACGACGGATGGCCTCGACTTCTTCGAGTCGATCGAAGCGATGCGCGTGACGGTGCAGGCACCTCTCGCCGTGAGCGCCACGAACCGGTTCGGCGAGATCTTCGTGGTGGTGGACGCCGGCGTGGGGGCCACCGGGATCAGCGACCGCGAAACCCTGAACATTTCTCCCGACGACTTCAATCCGGAGAAGATCCAGATCGATCCCGGCCGGGAGTTCTTCGACCCGGACACCTTCTCGCTCCCAGATGTGACCACCGGGGCGCTACTCGCCGACATCACCGGGGTCGTGGGCTACGACTTCGGAAACTTCCAGGTTCAGCCGGACAGCAACATCACGGTCGTGACGCCGTCCAGCATCGCCCCGGAGACCACCGCGCTGAGCAAGAGCGAGAGCGCACTCCTGGTGGCCTCCTACAACGTTCTGAACCTCGACCCGAACGACGACGATGATGAGGATGACGATCAAGACGTGGCGGACGGTCGATTCGACGCCATCGCGGACCACATCGTGAACAACCTCAATGCGCCCGATGTCGTTGCGCTGCAGGAGGTTCAGGACAACTCGGGAAGCGAGGACAATGGTGTGGTCGCAGCGGATGTCACGCTTAAGACCTTGGTCGACGCCGTCGCTGCGGCGGGCGGACCATCCTATGCGTTCATCGATAACACCTTCATCATGAACAACGCTTCTGGCGGCCAGCCGGGCGGCAACATCCGAACGGCGTTCCTCTACAATCCGGAGCGGGTGGACCTGCTGCCCGAGTCCGTCCGGACGGCCGACGACTTGGCGGCGTTCGCGGGTTCCCGACTCCCGCTCATCGCCACCTTCGTGTTCGAAGGTG
Organism: Myxococcota bacterium; assembly: GCA_050331295.1. GTDB lineage: Bacteria > Myxococcota > Kuafuiibacteriia > Kuafuiibacteriales > Kuafuiibacteriaceae > Kuafuiihalomonas. The sequence continues at coordinate 232,305 of JBHJGZ010000008.1, forward strand.
AGCCGATCATCGTGGTGAACAACCATTTCTCCTCAAAAGGAGGAAGCGCACCGATCTTCGGAACGGAACAGCCCTTCGAGGCTCGGCAGGAGGAGGTCGCCGTCAACGGCTCGCTGGATGAGCGGCTGCGGCAGTCGGCAGAGGTCCGAAATTTCGTGGATGGTGTGTTGGCTGCGGATCCGGAAGCCAAGCTCATCGTTCTCGGAGATCTCAACGAGTTCGAGTTCGTGTCGCCGGTTTCCGAGAATTTGGGACAGGTCTTGGAGAACCTCACGTTCCGTGTTCCGGAAGACGAACGATACACGTTCAATTTTCAGGGCAACTCGCAGTCCCTCGACCACATCTTGGTCAGCGATGCGCTAAGTGGAATCTCGGAGTTCGATATCGTCCGCGTGAACTCGGAGTTCCCGGCCACGGACTCTCGTGCCAGTGACCATGACCCCCTCCTCGCGCGGCTCGAGTTTACGCCCAGTTGTGACGGCGTGCCGGCCACGGTGTTCGTGGATGGAGACGGGGTGATCGTCGGCGGTCCGCTCAATGGTCGTCCGTACGAGGGGGTCCTGATCGGAGGCTTGGGAGCTGACGTGATCCGCGGAACCGACGGAGACGACAACATCGTCGGCCTGCTGGGCGCGGACGTGATCTGCGGTGAAGATGGTGATGACCTGCTCTTCGGCGGGCAGGGGTCGGATCGACTGCTCGGCGGAGCCGGCGATGACCGCCTTAAGGGCGGCATCGGATCCGATGAACTGGACGGGGGTGAAGGACGAGACCGCTGTTTCGGTGGTTTCGGCGCGGATACCTTCATCTCCTGCGAGGACTGATCTTCCCGTCGACGTTTCGAGACACCGGCGGCCCGGCGGAGGCAGCGCGAAGCGCGTCTCGGCCGGGTCGAGTCCCCAACGCCCCGAACCCATTCAAACGCCTACTCTAGGAGCACCGTCAAGATCATCATGCCCACGAAGCCGATGACGAGGGCGTGGGTAGCGCTGTTCTCGCGTCCTCGAGCGTGGGTTTCTGGAATGACCTCCCCGCTGATGATGAACAACATGGCGCCGGCCGCGAAGGCGTAGCAAAAGGGAACCATCACCTCGCCCAGACCGACCGCGGCCGACCCGACGATGCCGCCCAGAACCTCGGCCATCCCGGTCAAGGCTCCGATCCCGACCGCGGTGCCGCGACGGGCTCCGTCGGTCAGTAGAGCTGCAGCCACTGCGAACCCTTCTGGCAGGTTCTGGGCCGTTATCCCCAGCAGGACCGGTAGACCTTGGGTGAAGTCCACTCCACTGGCCACGCCCACCGAGAGACCCTCTGGGACATTGTGGATGGCGATGGCCAAAATGAAGAGCGTGTTTCGACCGTACTTGGATTCGGGACCCTCGCGACCCTTGGCTTCGTGGTGATGAGGAATCCATTGATTCACCGCGCTCACGGTCACCGCTCCAATTGCCACCCAGAAGGCGGTGTTCAGGACGCCCTGCAAGTTGCCTTGTCTTTCACGAAGAATGTCGAGGGCCGGGAGGAGCAAAGAGAAGAACGTGGCCCCCAGCATGACGCCCGCGGCGCTGGCCAGCATCAGGATCTGCTGCTGGACCGACCAGCGCCGGCGAACGAACAGGAAGACGGCCCCGATGGCGGTTCCGCCGGCCGCAACGAGGCTGGCCAAGATGCCGCCCATGAATCCGCTGATGTCCACGGCGTCAGCATGGGCGGCACGACGAAGCAGGTCTATGAGGAGCGCTTCAACCAGTCATTGAGCTTCCCGGCGACGGTTTCCGAAACGTTGTTCCATCCGTCTTTGAGGTGCTGCTGAAGCTCTTCCAGCTTGCCCGAGATCTCCTCACGTCTCTGGCGGGTCGTCTCTTCGTTGTGTGCTTTCAGGCTGTTCCATTCCGCCTCGAGGCGATTTTTCCGCTCCTCGATACGGTGGCGGAGCTCGTCTTGCTGGGACGTATTCTTGTTTTCCACGACGCGTCTCGCTGCAGACCTCGTGCCACTCCATGGACCGTGTGATGGGTCGGGAGCCCAGCATACGGCGTTCTCCGCCGAGCATCGGGTTTTCTTGGCGGGGCGAAAGATCTCCTCCGGGCGTCTGGGCCCAGTTCGAACCGCCGAGGTCCGGTCGGACGTCGTGGGTATTCAACTTGCAGCTTTCAACGGCATGCGAAACTTCAAGGCTTGGGCGAGCGAGACCGCGTGGACGGCTTGGGAGGTGCTGCGCAACGCCATCGGCATCAAGGCGAACTCCGAACCGGGCCGAGACGGTCGCGAAGGAGCACAGCACGGCGACCTTCGCAAGCAGCCGCAGGAACCACACGAGGCGTCGGTTCGAGCCGGACCCGAGCCTAGGTCGGCTGGTTCCGCCGACGGCCGAAAATCCGATTCGTGTCCGCTGGACGACATGCTGGAACAGTCGTTTCCAGCAAGCGATCCTCCTTCTCATTCCGGAGGACGGTGCTGACCAGAGGATTCTGCTGACGACTCATCAACTGTGGGTTGAACGCGAGCCGGGGGTGGTTGGCGTGCGGGAACGGCGCGCCTGCCACCAACTCCGAAGTCGTCGGAGCTGAAAATAGAGATACAAGAGCAGGCCCATCAGGAGGGCAATGACCACGATATTGAATACCGGAACGTGGGTATAATTCTTGGGCTTCAGCTCGATCGACAACACGTTCGGGTACATGTCCATAACGTTGACACGCCATCCGTACGAGGTGACCAAGACCACCGCCTCCCCCTGCTCTCCCTGAAAGTTGACCGCTCGTCCCATCAGGTCGCCGCTGTTGAATTTGAAGTAAAACGGGAATCCCCAGCGCGTGTCTTCGTTTCGATAGACGATCGTCTCACCGTCCTCCAGCGATTGAGTGACGATGTAGCGAACATCCCGGGTTTGGGAGCCTGATGCGCCCTCGATGTCCATCCGCTTGACCTCGGTACCGGTGATGCGCACCTTCTCGGTGGCGGGGAGGACGTACGCGAGAAGCAGAATAATCAGAAGGGCCAGCAGGATTCCGATCCCGACCGACAGCCACCGAAAGACTCTCACCCCTCCAGTTCAAGCGATTCGGTGGCGACCTGACAAGCGATGGTGCAGGCTGAAAGGGATGACGAGGCTTCGCTTCGTGGCCAAACCCCAAGAGCTGCCCGGACCTCCCGAGCGCGGACGGTTGGCTTTGGTGGACCTCGCATTTGCGAACGGCGCGGCGTACGCCCGCATCACCGAGCCCTTCATCCACGCCCTGGGACCGCGGTTGGCGATCTGGGTCGATCACCATGACCACGACGCGTGGCGTGACTACGAGGGTGACCCTCGTTTCGTGTTGGTCCCGAAGACCAAGGCTCGAGCTTGCCCCGAGTTGGTGACACCCGAGGTGGTCGCTCGAGCTCAACCGGTGGAGCATCTTTGGGCCCACGCCGACTTCGATGGGCTCGTGGCAGCGGCGACGTTTCTGCGTGGAGGGCACCCTCCGTACCCGGAAGCGGAAGAGGATGCGCGATGGGCCGACGCTCCAGGTCACGGATTCACCGTGTCCCCGCGTGGTCGGAGACTTGCCCTGGCCCTGGATGAAGCCAGCGTCACGATGAAGTCGGCGAAGGCCTTCGACTTGTTGTTCCAGGTAGTGCGGGCGCTGGTCGAAGATACTGAGCCCGTTCATCTGTCCACCCAACTGGATCGGCTCGTGGATGGATTGCTGCTCAGGCAGGCTCGGCTTCGTGAACAGTATCTGGACCATACCGTGCGGCCCCACCCGGAGGTTCTATTGCTCGAGCTGGGGAAGTCGATGGAACGCGCAGACAAGAAGTTTCTCCTTCGGGAGATGGAGGAGCGCGCGGACGTCGCCATCGTCAGCGAGCGTGGACACATGACCGTCGCGACCTATCACGACGAGGGTGAGCTCGGATTCGACCTTCGCCGGGTTCCGGGGCTTCAAGGGCAGCGGGGTTTCGCGTGGGGAAGGGTGCCGCTCGAAGAGATCCTGGAGGCGCTCCGGCCGACGCTGCGCCGACGCTCGCGCGGCGGACCGCTCGCGTTCACTTCTCCGGAGCCGGATCGATGAGCCCCGCGTATGCAAACAGTTCGAAGATCCCGCCGGTATGTATGAAGACCGTGGCGTCTTCGGAGGTGCAGAGTTCAGGCATCGAAAGCAATCCGAGAAGCGCTTTTCCGCTGTACACCGGGTCGAAGAGCAAACCGGTTTCGGCGCCTATTGCTCGTAGGCGCGCAACCGCTTCAGACGAGGTCTTTGCGTAACCGGGTCCCACAAACCCCTCTAGAATCCTCCAGCGACAGCGTTTGGCCGTGCCATGCGGGATAAAGGCGCGACCTTCGGCTTCTTCGAGAATGCGTCGAATGCGACGGTCGAAGGCGAGTCGGTCTTCGCACACGCACACACCCACGATGTCGACGTCCACGCCACATGCGGCGCATCCGAGCGCCAAACCGGCTGTCGTCCCTCCGCTTCCCACCGCGTGTACTACTCGTGCGACGCGGATCCCAACGCTCTGAGCATCATGCAAGATTTCTTGCAAGGCTCTGGCGTAGCCTAGGCAACCAAGGGCATTCGACCCTCCCTCTGGGATGACGTAGGGGTTTTGGAGGCCTTGGCCGACGGAAGCCATGATGGAATCGACTTCCTCCCACTCGGAAGGAGTAATGAACTGGGAGGTCGCCCCTACGAATCGGCTGAGCAGAAGGTTTCCGAACGCGGGTCGACGGTCCTCTCCCCGCAGGACCAGGTGAGCCTTGAGTCCCACGCGGGCCGCCGCGACCGCGGTGGCTCGAGCATGATTCGAATTGACGCCCCCGCATGTGATGACGTGTCCCGCGCCGGACGCTTTGGCTTCGGCCAACAGAAACTCCAACTTGCGGACCTTGTTGCCGGACAACGCCACGCCGGTCATGTCATCGCGCTTTACCCAAACGTTGCGACCCAGCGCCGGCACTGGCTCGAGCGGCGTAGGCGTTCTCGCCAAGTCGAGTCGCTCCGGCCAGAAGATTTCAAACACTGGCGCCGTCTCGCGAAGCTTCATCCATGCGGCGCATGCCTTCCAGCATCAAGCCCATCACCCCGGTTTTGATGTGGTCTTCATAGGGGACCTCTCGCGGGTCCAGCCAGAAGTCGCCGTTCTTCCATCTGAGCAGCTCGAAGAACGCCTCCTCGCCCTCTAACGCCCCAGTGCTCGCTTCGAAGATGCGTCCATCGGCGAAGCCGATTCGGCCCCGCTTTCCGTCGTAGGCCTCCAGCATGAGGGTTCCAGACCGGGAGGACTCCGACAGAACCTGGATCACCGTCGGGAGACTCATGACGGAGAGTTTGCCGGAGAACGACTTCGAGCCTTCTTTGACGAGCAAGAAGTTCGCGGCCAACAAGCGAGATGCCATCAGCCGCGTGAAGCGACTGGCCATGAACGGATTCTCGCGAAGCATCTGTTCGAAGTCTTCCTTGCTGATCGAATAGACCAGTAGCCTCGACGCGGCGACGACGCTCGCAGCCGCAGGGGCACTGGTCAGAAGAGACATCTCCCCGAAGCAGTCCTTTTCTTTGAGCATCCGAACGACCGATGACATTTCTTCGTCGGCGAACGCGACGACTTCGGCCGTTCCTTCAACCACTACGAAAAAGCCAGGTGCAAGATGACCCTTCTGGAGCACCGTCTCCCCCAGTTCGTAGGCTTCCACGCGGATACGGTGCGCGAGCTGCGCAAGAAAGGTTGCGGGTAACGCTCTGAAAATCGGAATGGTTCGCAGGTGCTTCACGGCACCGGGTATGTCTTCTCTCAGGTTCGAAACACGATGACTCGACGCCTGAGTTTCGGGGACGGCTTCCACATCGAAGATGACCGGGAGCCGTGAACGCGGGCAGCGAAACTCACCTCGGTCGATGGGTGATGTCACCTCCTCGCAACGAGAAGCGTCGACATCTCGTAGAAATTTTGAAGCAGCCAGAACGCACACCGCAGCTGAGGAACCGACATCGACACCAGGAAGCGCCAAGACCATGTGGTCTCCCGCCTGGTAGAGCGGACAGCCCGACTCCGCTCGGACCTTCAGCACGATCCGTCGGGTACTCACGGCGGTGATCAAAGCACGAGCTTGAGCTGTCGTCATCCGCAGTTCCTCCGATGGGTCATCTGGTACCAGTCAATCGGCTGCATAGTGCCCATCGAACAACGCTTGGACGAATCGACGTCGAAAGTAAAAGCCACGGGTGCCAGTGAGGCTTCCGTCGGCGAGGCGGACCCGACTTCGGGCGTTCCGGCCCTTTGGCCGAAGCTGCACGACGTCCCCCCAACTGGGGTCGAGGGCTGCGTCCAACGTCTCGCCCCGCTCCGTTCGGATCGGCTGGCGCTTCAGCACCTCGACGCAGCGGGTCCAGTCCGCTTCGAGTTTTTGGTCGGTCTCTGCGTCGGGACTCCACATCAGTGGCCATCCGATTCGACGGACTCCTAGAGGGAGGTCCTCATCCGCCTCGACCGGGACCCAGAGGATGCGTCGGGTCTTGTGGCGGAGCGGGCTTTCTTCCCAGGTCATCTCGTCCATTTCGCCAAGCGGTGCGGTACAAATGAACGTGGATTCCCGGATCCTGCCCGCCGCCACGGGCACGGTCTTGAGCTCGATGCCCAAGATCTCAAAATCGGGTTCTGGGCGATTCTCCGCAGTCCCCCCGAGGGCGCGCTCCACCAGTTGTCCTACGAATCCCTTCGCGTGCGCGGTGTCGGGTGGGAGTCGCAGCCCCACCGAGTCCGTCGCCTCCTGCAGGGTGAACTGCGCCAGGAGCTGAGCGCGTCGAATCAATTCTCGTTCGGACCTGGGCGGGTGTCCCCAGGCTTCAGTCCAGCTGATCGCCGTACTCCCGAATGTATTGCTCCGCTTCCTCCACGTCTGACTTTGGCCCTATGACCAGCGTCGTACGCTCGTGAAGGCTCTTGGGTTCGATCTCCAATATCCGCCGATGACCATCCGTCGCAGCGCCTCCTGCACTTTCGGCAATGAAGGCCAACGGATTGCATTCGTACAAGACGCGCAATTTTCCTTGCGGAGACCGAGCGTCGCGAGGGTACAGGTACATTCCACCGTAAATCAGATTTCGATGAAAGTCCGCGACGAGGGATCCGATGTGTCGACCGGATACGCGTCGCTTGTTGGCATCGTTTCGCTGTCTTACCGCGTCGATGAACTTTTCGACCCATGGTGGCCAGTAGGGCGCATTGCACTCGTTGACCGAGAGAACCTTGCTGCGTTCCGGCATTCTCATGTTGGGCCGGGTCAAGAAATACTCCCCGGCACCGGGGTCGAGGGTGAAGCAGTCGACCGACTGTCCGTCCGAATATACCAACACCGTGGAAGATCCGTAGATGATGTAGCCGGCTGCGATCTGTTCTTTGCCCGGTCGAAGAACGTCGCTCCGAAACACCTCTTTCGGGTCTTTTCGACGATATATTGAAAATATTGTGCCGATGCTTACGTTGCAGTCGATGTTCGACGATCCATCCAGCGGGTCGAACATCACCACGTAGTCGCCGGCATCGTCGGGCGGGACCTCGATGATGTCGTGTTCCTCTTCCGAAGCCATGACCGCGACGCAACCCGAGCGTCGGAGTACGTTGACCAGCTCGGTCTGCGCGATGCGGTCCAAGACCTGGACGGTCTCTCCCTGGACATTGGTGTCGCCGGTCGCTCCCCAGATCTCGATCAGCCCAGCTCGTCGGACCTGCGCCTGAATGAGCTTTCCGGCGACACCGATCTGGGTGAGGAGGGCCGAAAGTTGCCCCGTCGCCTGGGGATGGCCGGTTTGCTTTTTCAGGATGTGTTGCGTCAGGGTGATGGGACGCTGCTGGTGCGATAAGGACATCATGGGATCGGTCGTTCATTCGGCCCTTCGGTGCAAGTCGTGAAGATCATTCACGTGGACATGGACGCCTTCTACGCGTCGGTGGAGCAGCGGGATCGGCCTGACCTCCGGGGACGGCCGGTCGCCGTCGGGGGCCGTCCGGGAGGCCGGGGGGTGGTGGCGGCCGCCTCCTACGAGGCCCGCAGTTTCGGCGTGCGGTCCGCGATGCCCTGCTCCCGGGCTGCGCGCTTGTGTCCCGACCTCGTCTTCGTGCCCCCTGACTTCGCAAAATACGCGGCGATCAGCCGAATCGTTCGGGGTGTGTTCGATGAGGTCACCGACCTGGTCGAGCCGATGTCGCTGGACGAGGCCTACCTGGACGTCACTCGGAACCGGCTCGGATTCAGCTCGGCGGTCCGGGTGGCGCGATGGGTCAAGGCCACCATCCGGGAACGCACGCACCTCACCGCGTCGGCTGGGGTCGGCCCCAACAAGCTGGTGGCGAAACTGGCCAGCGGCATGGACAAGCCGGATGGCTTGGTGGTCGTTCCGCCGGAGGACGTCGACGGGTTCTTGGTGGAGCTACCGGCTCGAAAGCTCTGGGGCGTCGGTCCAAAGACCGCGTCCCGCCTGGAAGATCTCGGCGTTCGCTCGGTGGCGGATCTTCGACGCCTGAGGACCCCGGTCGTCGACGCGCTGGGCCGTCAGGGGGCATTCTTGGTCGAGCTCGCCTTCGGCCGGGACGAAAGGCCCGTCGTTCCCGAACGTCCTCCCAAGAGTCGAGGTGCGGAAGCGACCCTGGCGAACGACGTGCTCGACCGGGAAACGCTCGAAGCGCACATGCGTGGGCAATGCGGACGGATCGAAGCGTCACTCGAAGCGCGCCGGCTGCGCGCTCGGACCGTGACACTCAAGCTACGCTATTCGAACTTCGACACCATCACCCGTCGAAAGACGGTTCCCTCCGGAGTGAAGAGCGCGACGGAGATTCATCGCGTGGCTTCCCAGTTGCTGAACGGCACGGAGGCTGGAACGCGTCCGGTTCGGCTGGTGGGGGTAACCGTTAGCCAGTTCGAAGCGGACCGCTCGGCGCAGCTCGAATTTTTCGGAGGTGATGAAACGCGCATGTCCGAACCGGAAGAGCGTTGAGGCTTCGGGCGTTGAGATGAAGGCGGTAGACATAGGCGTCTCGATTTTGGTCGAGAGCGTCCGAACCAACGGCACGAGGCCCATATGAATCATACGCTCGCATCCCGATCCGCCGACTCCACGCGCGCGCTCGTTCCGACGGAGCCTCCACCTTGGGACGACGTCTACCTGCCGGAATCGGCTCGGTGGCTTCAGACCATTTGGGATCTGATCGTGGCGCCGAGGCTTTTCTTTCGTCGGGTTGCGACGGACCGTCTCGGCGGCGTGCAGGCACTGGTTCTGGTGGCTCTCGGCACCACCGCTCTGAGTCATGCCTTTCTCTTTACGAGCATTGCGATGAGTGCGGGCTCGACGCTTTCGGCCGGCGTGGTTTTTTTGGAGGTCCTCACCGTGGTGTTCGGTCTGGGGGCAGGCCTCGCCGCGCTCTACGTGGCGACCATCGCGGGCTTGAGTCGGCTGCGGGGAAGGCGAACGAGACGCGTGGCGTGGCTCCGGATGGCGGGCTTCTCATCGGTTCCGTTCGTGCTCGCCGTCGTACCGGTGGTGGGACTGGTGGTTGGATGTGGTTTCGCTCTCCGGGCGATGGCCGTCGCCCTTCAGACCAAGATGGGCTTTTCGAAGATGGAGTCCTGGCTCATCTGTGCGGCGCCGATTTTGGGGACCGCAGCGGTTTCGGCGGTGCCGTTCATGCTTTGAACCGATTGCGTCGGCTGGCTCTGGCCGGTCACGCCTGCGATCGATAGGCTCTGTTCATGGACGAGCCGCTCCGGACCAGCGTCGTCGTGTTGGCGGCCTTTCTGGCCGGCGGAATTCCCTTCGGCTGGTGCACGGCACGCTGGGTTGCGGGTATCGACATCCGGGACCACGGGAGCCGCAACATCGGGGCCACGAACGTGGGTCGCGTCGTGGGTCGAGGTTGGGGCGTCTTGGTGCTCCTCTTGGACGTCGCCAAAGGGGTGCTTGCCGCCGGCTGGCCGGCCGCAGCGGGAGACCCGGTCCTCGCAGCCTGGAGCGGAATGGCCGCGATCCTCGGACACGTCTTCTCCCCCTATCTCGGCTTTCGCGGAGGGAAGGGTGTTGCGACTGCGGCCGGAGTTTTCGCAATCCTCGCGCCGTCAGGCCTTGCCGTGGCGTTGGGCACATTCGGCGTGGTTTTTGCGCTGACCCGCGTCGTGGCGGTGGGTTCCCTGGCCGCGACCCTCGCGTTGTTCGTGTCTGTGCTGGTCACCGGCGCCCCCCTCCTGGTGCGCGTTCTCACCGGCGTGGTGACCGTGGTCGTCTTTGTCCGCCACGCCGGGAACATTCGGCGCGGTTTTCGCAAGCCGAATTGACCCGACACGACATCGCCTCAGAGGACACGACATCACGTCAGAGGACTCGAGATCGCCTCAGAGGTACCGGGCCTGACCGCTCGGACGGGTTGCCGCACTCCTCGAATCTCTACATCGAGCCGGGAGCGGGGCTCTCGGCGTCCGCTCGCGAGGCCGAGTCTTCGGGCGACCCGCCGGGTTCGGGTGCGGCCGCTGGCGGTTCGGTCTCGAGAGGTGTGGGCGCAATCCGTCTCAGCTCGGTCGGCCGTTTGGCGCCCTCGTACTTGCGCCGCATCATGGCGAGTCGGTCCTCGGCCATTTCCAGTTGCCCCTTCATCACTTGATAAAGGGCATTGTGGCTGGCCGCCCTCTTGTGACCGGCACGCGCCTCGCTCTCCGCCTTTCGCAGGAGCTTCTCCAGTTCCTTCTCTCTTTTCTGCGCCGCCCGCTGGAGGACGTCGAGCTTTCGGGTGAGGGCTTCGATGTGTTCTTCGGAGGAACGCGGATCCGTCTCGAGGTTCTCCTCGTTCTCTTCGCTTTGAAGCATCCTCTCGGTGGCTCGCTTGGTCTCTTCCCTTCGCTGGCGTTCTCGCGCCTCGAGTTCGTGCACGCGACCCTCTGCGGCTCTGAGTTTGCCCTCGAGAGCGGTCACCTTTCGTCGGTGTTCTTCTTCGAGGGCCCGGTCCGTAACCCGCACCGTCGAAGCCACCGTCGTCTGTGGCTCCTGGTCGGGCTCGACGGACTTGGGCTGCTTCGCCTCGAAACGTTCCTTGCGCATCCGCTCGAGCTTTTGTCGGACCTCTTGCAGCTGTTTCCTGGCGGCCTCGGCGTCTTCGGCCCGGCGTTTCGCCTCCTTTTCGGCCTCAGTCGCCTTCGATTCGGCTTCTGACAGTCGGGTCGTGGTGTTTCGGAGCGCCTGCTCCGCGGCCGTGCCACGGCGCCACAACACGACGGCGAAGACGCCCGCGAGGGCGGCGATGGCGATGAGGATGGGCTGAAGATCGTCCACGGCCGAATGTCTCGGCTATCTCATCGCTCCAAGTCAGGGCAAGCCTCCGGCCGGGGCACAGACCCGTTCGTAGGTCGCTCGTCGCGGGGAAACCGTCCCTTGGGTTGCCCGGAAGAGGAAGGTCCATCAAACCTTTGGCATGGGACTGGGGACGGAAGACCGGGTGTTCGCAGCCTATTTGCTGCTGGAACAGGCGGTTCCTTGGGCGGAGCTGCAGCGCGCCATGAGCGAGGCCGACCTCTCGGCGCGGTCCCTGGAACAGGCTCTGGTTCACGTTGGGGCGCTCGATGCCCGGTCGGCCAGCATTCTGTACGCCCAAGCGCGGTCGCGGTCTTCCACCAGTGAGCCCTGGGGCCGCGCGACCTCCGGTTCCATTCAAGGTTCTCCGTCCTTGGACCATCCGTGGCGGGAAATGCCGTCAGCTGAACCGGACACGCTGTACGACATTCCGCCTCTGGGACGAGAGGCGTCCGCCCGGACCGGTCCGGTGTGGGGCGGTGCTGCCGCCTTGGACGGGGACGAAGACGGAGATGGCTTCGGGCCCACCCGGCCGGTGCTTCAGTCGGCCAGCTCTGAGCGTCATCGCCCCAGCTGGAGTTTCGAGGATGCGGACACGGTGCCCAGCCAGCCGGCGTCGGATGCCGTGGTGCCCCGCTACAAGCTCCTGGAGGAGCTCGGTCGCGGTGGCATGGGTCGGGTCGTTCGCGCCTGGGACACGGAGATCGGTCGGGAGGTCGCGATCAAGGTGTTGGTGCCGCCGGGTGAAGCGAGAGACCTGGCGCTTCGCCGGTTCATGACGGAGGTCCAGGCGACCGGCCAGCTCGAACACCCGTCCATCATTCCGGTCCACGACGTGGGTCGATTGCCCAGCGGCGAGTTGTTCTACGTCATGAAGCGGCTGACCGGCCGGACATTGGCGGACATCATTCGAGCCCTTCGTCAGGACGACCACCACACCCGCGAAGAATTCACCCGCGTTCGACTTCTCACCATCTTTCAGCAGATCGCGTACGCCGTGGCGTTCGCCCACGCCAGAGGCGTAATCCATCGTGACATCAAGCCGTCGAACATCATGGTGGGCCGCTTCGGTGAGGCCATTCTCATCGACTGGGGTCTGGCCAAGCTGGCGGAAGGACCCCGAGACCCGGCCATCGCCTCGGAGCTCCCATTGGTGCAGGTGGAGCGGAGTTCGGTGGCGGAGACCCAATCCGGCACCATCACCGGCACTCCTCAGTACATGTCTCCCGAGGCCACCGAGGGCGACCCTGGTCTGGTCAGCGATCGCTCCGACGTCTACGGACTCGGAGCGGTCTTGTATGAGCTCCTCACCCTCGAGCCCGCTTTTGAAGATCGAGGTTTCGTCCCGACGGTCATGAAAGTTCGGGAGGCGAACGTCATGCCGCCCCGGAAACGCCGGCCGGACCTCGCCATACCCGAAGAGCTGGATGAGCTCTGTACCGCTGCCATGAGCCCACAGGCCATTGCGCGACCCACTGCAAAGCAACTTGCGGACAGTGTCGGGCGCATCCTGGAAGGCGCCCGGGAGCGTGAACGGCGTGAGCGGGATGCTCGAAGCCGGTTGCGCGAAGGTCGGACCGCGGCCGACCGCTGGAAGGTGCTGAAGATGCAGCTACAGCAAGCGGAGACCGAAGCGAAGCGCCTTCGCAAAGAGGTTCCGGCTTGGGCCGATGTCGCCGATAAGCAGCGCATCTGGTCGGTGGAAGACCGGGTCAATGAGCTCAAGATCGAGGCGGTGAGCGCTTTCGAGGAGGCCGAAGCGGCGTTCTTGCGGGCCCTCGGAGAAGTGGCTGACGACCGCGACGCCCGAAATGCGCTGGCCTCCCTTTACTTCGCGCGTTTTGGGGAAGCCGAGCGCGCCCGAGACTCGGTGGCTCAGCGGTACTATCGACGTCTCGTCTCTCGCTACGATGACGGCGCTTGGGCCCAGCTGCTGGAGGGAAAAGGAACGCTGGAGATCGAGGGAGCTCCCGAACCGTTGTCGGTCCAGTTGGCGCCTCTCGAGGAACGGCAACGCCGCTTGCAGCCGGGGGTACGAATCGACCTCGGGACCACGCCGATTCGGTCACTCGAGCTGTCTCCAGGCTCCTACGTGCTTTTTTTTCGTGGGCCGGGAACCGAAGAGCTGACAGCGCCCTTGCTGATGGGGCGGACCAAGTCGGTGCGCGTGAGGTTGGTCTCCCGCTCTCCAGAAGAGATTGGAGAAGGCTTCGTGCTGGTGCCGGAAGGACCCGCGATCATCGGGGGAGATGCGGTGGCCCACGGTTCATTCGACCGTCAGGTCGTGGATGTGGCCGAGTTCGCCATCGCGCAGTTTCCGGTGACGTGTGGAGCCTACCGGGCATTTCTCAATCATCTGGCCCAGACGGATCCGGAGCAGGCGTTGGCGCACGCCCCTCGAGCGAGGGCGCGCGAGGGACACTACTGGTCCTTCGATTCCGATCGGCGACGATTCGACCTGCCCGAGGTGTCTCCGGGCGGCCATCGATGGACGGCCGAGCTGCCCGTCAACGGAGTGAGTGCCGAAGACGCCGAAGCTTATGTCGTGTGGCTTCAGGGTGAGCGCGGTGATCCTTCGCTTCGGCTTCCGACCGAGCAAGAGTGGGAAAAGGCGGCCCGAGGCGTGGACGGTCGGTTCTTTCCCTGGGGCGATGAGTTCGATCCGAACTTCTGTAAGATGAAAGATTCCCGGGCGGCGCCCTATCCGGAGCCGGAACCGGTAGGGACCTTTCCGAGTGATCGTTCGGTCTATGGCGCTCGGGACATGGCCGGTGGGATCCGTGAATTGTGTTGGGGAACGGTGGAGGGCGAGCGGAGGCCGGTGATGCGAGGCGGCTGCTGGCACGATACCGGCCTTTTCTGCCGAGTCGCTTTTCGCCACGTCACCCAGATGGATTTCGTGAACTCCGGCTTGGGCTTTCGCCTGGCGAAGTCACTCGGTTGACTGCGGGTTCGGCTCCAGCTGCGATGCGGAAGATGAACGTGGGCAGGACGCTTGTCATGACGTCACTCGCGTTGTCCATCACGGAGCTTGCAGCTCTCGCGCAGGACCGGGCGACGGATCGTCGTCGGTCTCCAGTGGTTCAAGTGGTGGAACGGGCCGGGCCAGCGGTGGTCAACATTTCGACCAGTCGCTCCGGACCTCGGAACCCTTTCTTTCGGGGGCGAGGAGATGACTTTTTTCGTCGCTTCTTCGGCGAGCCCAGCGAACGGCGAATCGAATCCCTGGGAAGCGGCGTGATCATCGATCCGGGCGGCGTGATCCTGACAAATGAACACGTGGTCGCGAGAGCGGCCGAAATCAAGGTGACCCTGTCGAACCGAAGGACCTTCGACGCCGACGTGATCGGGGCGGACCGAGAGTTCGATCTCGCGGTGCTCCGGGTCCGGCGTGCCGAGGGTCTCCCATCGGTGGACCTCGGCCGTTCCGACGATCTGATGCCGGGAGAAACGGTGATAGCCATCGGCAACCCGTTTGGGCTGGCAAACTCGGTGACGTCGGGCGTCGTTTCCGCGCTCCATCGGTCCATTGAAGCCGAAGACCGGCTATACGAAGACTTCATTCAAACCGATGCTGCCATCAATCCTGGCAACTCGGGCGGCGCCCTCCTCAACATCTTCGGAGAACTCATCGGGATCAACACGGCGATCTACGGTGAGGCCAACGGGATCGGTTTCGCGATTCCGGTGGATAAGGCGAGGGCAGTCGTCAACGAGGTCCTGCAGTTTGGCGAGGTACGACCGGTGTACACCGGCATGACGGTGGATCCGGCCAGTCGAGATGGTGCGCGGGTCGTTCGGGTGCGCGGGGGTTCGCCCGCCGAGTTGGCCGGCATTCGAGCCGGAGACCTGCTGGTCGACCTCTCCGGACAGGAAATTCGCTCCGGTCTCAGCTACCGACGCGTCGAGCAGTCTCTGGTGCCTGGACAAACGGTGACCGTCACTTTGGCCCGAGACGGAGGAAAGATGTCCGTGGACCTCCGAGTCACGGAACTGAGTGATGCGCGGGCCCTTGCCATCGGAATCGAAAGATTGGGATTCGACGTTCGTCCGGTGCGTACGCGCCGTGGTTCAACGCTCGAAATTGTTCGTGTGACCCCCACTGGAGCAGCCGCCCGCGTAGGCATTCGAAGGGGAGACCAACTCATTGGTGCCTATGGTCGGCGGATCGAGAGCAAAACAGCTTTCGATCGAGTGGCCCGTTCCGCAGCGGTGGAGGGAAGCATTCCATTGGTCATCGGCCGCGGCAATCGCGCCTATTATGTAAACCTCGAGCTATAGTCGAGGCTTTAGGCTCGGGATCGAAAGTACTCGAAGGTCTCGCGCAGACCGGTGTCCATGCCCACCAGGGTGTCTCGACCTGGAATGTGACTGGGTTCGAGCACCGAGCGTTCCAAGTCGCCGTCGCGACGGGGTCCGAAGCCCAGGTCGGTGCGACAGTTTGCAGCCTCGCCATGGGCGATCAAGATATCGGCCAGGACGCGTGTGGCGGTCCCGACACCGGTGCCGATGTTCACCACGGGTTCCGAAAACAGACCCTCGGCGGCTGCGACGTTCGCGGCCACCACATCGCTGACGTACACGTAATCTCGGACGCAGCCGTCATCACCTGGTTCGCGCCGTGCGTTCACCCGAATGGATTGTCCGCCCAGAATCCGGCCGCAAAAGATCGCAACGACGCCGGCCTCGCCGTGAGGGTCCTGTCTAGGTCCATACACGTTCGCGTACCGAAGGATTGTGGACGAAATGCCGTGCTCCATTTCAAAAGCGCGTACATACCCTTCGAAGGCCAGCTTGCTGCAGGCGTATGGACTGAGAGGACGGGGCGTCCAATCGATGCCGGCTCGGCTGCCTTCCGGCACTTCCCCATATATCGCGCCACCAGTGCTCGCGAAGACGAACCGTGGAACCTGGGACTCGACCGCCTTTCGGAGTAGCTTGATCCCTCCGACCACGTTGATCTCGGCGTCTCGGATCGGTTCCCGGGTTGAAACGGAGACGCTGGTCTGGGCGCCCTGGTGACTGATGACGTCAAAACGCGGACCGGAAAACAAGGCCTGCAGCGAGGCGTCCTCTCGCAGGTCACCCTGCACGAATTCCGCCCCGGATGGGACGTTCTCTCGCCGCCCGGTACTGAGGTCGTCGAAGACCACGACATCATGTCCGGCGTGCACGAAAGCGTCGGCGACATGGCTACCGATGAAGCCGGCTCCACCGGTGACGAGGATACGCATGGGGGAACTGTATGCAGAGCTTCGGATAATTCCAATGCACGCGGTCGACTCCTCCATCCAGGCCCAGTACGAAAGGGCCATGGACCTCCTGCTCGAGCAGCGAGTGCTTCAGTACTTGGAGGCGGATCCGGACCCCGGGGCCGTGGCGGAACTTCGACGCCTGCTGGAAACGGCGCGCTCCGGAGGTCCCCGAGAACGCTCTCAGGCCGAATCCCTCCTGCAGGGGGGGTTTGGAGCCGAGCTTGCCTTCGGAACCGCCGGAATCCGTGGTGAGGTCGGCGTCGGACCCGGGCGTTTCAATACATACACGGTCAGCCGGGCGGTTGCGGCCACGCTCGAAGCGTTCAGGGACCGATCGACGCGGATTCACGGCCAACTCGTGGTCGTCGGCTTTGATGCCCGTCACCGGTCCGCCGAATGGGCTGATCTGGTGGCGGAGCTCGCGGCGGGCAAGGGGTTCGAGGTCTGCAAATTGCCGCGTTTCTGTCCGACGCCCGTCGTATCCTACGCGGTCCGGGCTCTGAAAGCGGTCGGGGGCTTTATGCTGACCGCTTCCCACAATCCCCGCACCGACAATGGACTCAAGGTCTTCGGGCCCGAAGGCGCACAGATCGTGGAACCGATGGACACCGAGGTCATGACGCGGATGGCGTCCCTGCCTCCACCCAAGACGTTTCCTCGAGTGCCCTGCCAGGATCGGAGGCCTCCCGAGGAACTCTTCGAGGGCTATCTTCACGCGCTGGACCGGGTTCGCGTCCGGTCCGACCTCGGCCCCCTTCGGGTTCGGGTGGCCTATTCCCCACTTCAGGGCGTCGGCGTAGAGCTTTTCGAACGACTGTGTGTGCGACACGGCATCGACCTTCACGTCGTCCCGGAGCAGCGACTGGCCGACCCTGATTTCAACGCCTCTCCTCATCTGAACCCGGAGGCCGAGCCTGCGTTCACCAGAGTATTGGAACTCGCGGACCGGGTGGCAGCCGACGTGGCCGTTGTCCACGACCCCGACGCGGACCGCATGGCGGTGGCGGTTCAAGACCGGGACGGTTGGCGCATCATGAGTGGAGACATTTGTGGTGCCATCATGGCCGATCATCTGCTGAGAAATGATTCGTCGACGGATGCGCGCAAGCGTTTGCTTCTCACCACTTGGGTCTCTTCCCGATTTCTCGACGTCTTCGCCCCCACCCACGGGGCGGATACCGTTCGGACACTCACCGGCTTCAAGTGGATGGCCAAAGAGTCCGCCCGGCTGCAAGGTACACACCGGACGATATTTTCATACGAAGAAGCGATCGGGTTTGCGCCCATGGATGTCACTCGAGATAAAGATGGTCTCGCGGCAGCTCTCTGCTTCTGTGAAGCCCTTGCTCATCTGCGGGCGTCTGGTCAGTCGCCTTGGCGGCGCTGGGAAGCCTTGTGTGAGCGGGTGGGTGGCTTTGCGTCAGCCGCGATCAGTGTTCGGTTCGGGGACGGACAACGAGCACGGAGGGCAGCGGAATCGTACGCCGCTGGTCCGCTCGCGTTCGCCGGCCCGGCTTGGGTCAGGCGCCGCGATCATCAGACCGGCGTCGAGTCGAGACCGGACGGTGAGAAGCGCCTGTCCGGCGTTCGCAGCGGGCTCGTCATCGACGATTTCGCGGACGGATCCTGGGTTGCTGCGAGGCCGAGCGGTACGGAACCGAAGCTGAAGCTCTACTTCGAAGGCACCTCGAGCCCGGGCCCCGGGGCTTTACGGCGGGCGGAGGAACGTCGAGAAAGCCTTCGAGAAGAACTGTTCCGGCTCCGAGAGCATCTCCGCGGCCCAGCTTAGCTGCTTCCGGGGATTGGCAGGAAGCGTCAGGCGCGCAAGGAGTGGAGCATGAAGAAAATCGAAGCGATCGTGAAACCGTTCAAACTGGACGACGTACGCGAGGCCCTGGGAGACGTAGGCGTTCAAGGCATGACGATTACCGAGGTCAAAGGCTTCGGCCGGCAAAAAGGCCATTCCGAGACTTACCGTGGTGCCGAATACGTCGTCGACTTCTTACCCAAAGTGAAGCTCGAAATCGTGGTCGAAGACGACGTCGTCAATGCGGCCGTCGAGGCCATCGAGAACGCCGCCCGTACCGGTCGCATCGGCGACGGGAAGATCTTCGTCTTTTCGGTGGAAGAAGCCATCCGAATTCGAACCGGGGAAAGGGGTCACGGGGCGCTGTAGAGAGCCGCCGTCCTCGGGGGAGAGGCGGTTCAATTGACTTCGAGAACGGTGCTGCGCGACATGCGGAGGCGTGATAACGCCCCATGGGTCGAGGGAACCCTCGACGGGAGGAGATGATAAATGAAGCCCAAAGACGTCTTGAAGCTTGCGAAGGAAAACCGCGCCCAGATGGTCGACTTGAAGTTCGTAGACCTTTTCGGCACTTGGCAGCACTTTACCACGCCGATCGAAGAGCTGACCGAGGATGTATTCGAAGACGGACTCGGCTTCGACGGGTCTTCGATTCGCGGTTGGCAAGCGATCAATGCTTCCGACATGTTGGTGATTCCAGACGCAGCGACAGCAGTGATGGATCCCTTCATCACGAGGGTTCCGACAATGTCGGTGATCGCCGACATCAGTGATCCGATCACTCGGGAGCCTTACGCCAAAGATCCCCGTTACGTGGCGAAGAAGGCAGAGGCCTATCTCAAGTCGACTGGAATCGGTGACACCGCCTTTTTCGGTCCAGAACCCGAGTTCTTCATCTTCGATGAAATCAGGTTCGATTCCGAGCCGCAGGGCTCATTTTATCATCTCGATTCGTCGGAAGGGGTATGGAACGCCGGCGAGAAGGATCCCTTCGGTAGGCGCAACCTCGGTTTCCGACCAAAGCACAAGGGAGGCTACTTTCCAGTGTCTCCTGTGGACCAAGTTCATGGGCTCCGCATCGAGATGGCCATCGAGTTGAACCGGTTGGGAATCCAGGTTGAGCGCGAGCATCATGAGGTGGCGACCGCCGGTCAGTGTGAGATCGATTTTCGCTTCGCCCCGATGGTGGAATGCGCGGATCGAGTCATGTGGCTGAAGCATGTCGTCAAGAACGTGGCGGCTCGTCACGGAAAGACCGCGACCTTCATGCCCAAGCCGCTGTTCGGGGACAATGGCTCCGGGATGCACACCCACCAATCGGTATGGAAAGATGACAAACCGCTTTTCGCGGGCGAGGGCTACGCCGGTCTATCCGAGTTGGCCTTGCACTACATCGGCGGGGTCTTGAAGCACGCGCGGGCCATCTGCGCGTTCAGCAATCCTACCACCAATAGCTTCAAACGCTTGGTGCCGGGATTCGAAGCACCGGTCAATCTCGCTTACTCGTCACGCAACCGGTCCGCATCGATTCGCATCCCGATGTACAGCCCTTCGCCCAAAGCGAAGCGTCTGGAGGCACGCTTCCCCGATGCGATGGCCAATCCGTACCTCGCCTTTGCGGCCATGCTGATGGCCGGGTTGGATGGCGTCCAGAACAAGATCGACCCCGGGGAGCCTCTCGACAAAGACATCTACGGACTGACGCCGGAGGAGCTGGCCGACGTGCCGACCTGTCCGGCTTCATTGGAGGAAGCGATGGACGCTCTCGAGGAGGACCATGCATTCCTCCTTCAAGGCGACGTGTTCAGCCGCGACCTGATCGAAACTTGGGTGGGATGGAAACGCGCGAACGAGATCGACGAGTTGCGGAAGCGGCCGCATCCGTTCGAGTTCGCCTTGTATCACGATGGTTGACGCGCGACGCGGCCCGCCCGCCTTGCCGTCACCATCATCCTGCCGAGCGGCATTCAGTATCGCTGTCACCTTCGTTTCCAACGGTTGAGGCAACTAAGCGGAAATAGCATTCATTGAAGAGGGAGATGATACTGTTTGAGGCAAAAGAGAAGCGACCGACTTCGTAGGGGCCCCCGAGGCCAGGCGTCTGCTCCGGAAAGACCGCGTCTTCGGTTGATGGGTGAAACTGCGTTCGGATATGGCTGACGGCGAGAGGTTCGCAAGCCATGGATTTGAATCAGATCACCCTCCCGGTCACTGACTTCGAACAATCCGTCGAGTTCTACCAAAGGCTCGGTCTCCGACTCATTGTTTCCGCCCGCGGTGAATATGCGCGATTCGAGCTGCCTTCGGGTTCGGCGACCTTGTCCCTGCACCGATCCCAGACTCCCGTCGTGAATGGGCCGTTGGTCTACTTCGAGGTTGATGACGTCGACCAGCGCACCTCGGAATTGCGGGCACTCGGGGTCACATTCGACTCCGAGCCACGGGATGAACGGTGGCTTTGGCGCGAAGTCAGGCTGACGGACCCGTCGGGCAACCGACTGTGCATCTATCATGCGGGCGTGAATCGACGGTATCCGCCCTGGCGGCTCGACTCGTGAGCACTGCGCCGACCAAGCGACCGGCGCCGGTGGCTCCACAGATCGAGTCTCGACTCAGCACCTTTCGAATCGAGGCACGTCGGAGGTCGTTTCGCATCCTTTTCGTCGGCCTTCTCGTCAGCTCAATCCTGGCTGGGACCGCGTTCTTTCTTCTGAGTTTGAAGAGGACGTCGAGCGACCAGAGAGCAATGATGAAGACGGTTCAGCGCGCGTCCAACGACTTGGGTCAGCGGCTGAGCACGAATCTCGAAGTTCTGCGGGCGACTGCGTCGTTCGTCTCTTCGGTAGACGAAGCGCTCACGCAGGCACGCTTCCGCGCGTTCACCCGGCCTCTGCTCGAGCGCCACCCGGCGGTCTATGCCCTGGAGTGGGCTCCTCGGGTTCGGCACCCGGACCGAAGGCGTTTCGAGGAACACGTTCGACGCGCATTTCACGAAGACTTCCGCATTGTGGAACCGGTCGGGAATGCGGGGCTTCAGGCCGCACCCGCCCGCGACGAGTATTATCCCGTTCTTTTCGAGGAGCCGCATGGCGAGGGTGTCGGCTTGGATTTGACCTTCGAACCGACGCGTCGCTCCGATATTCAGGAGGCAGTTCGCAGCGGGGAGATCGTCACGTCGGCACCGTTCGATCTGGCAGAACTGACCTCCCGAGAGAAGCATGTGGCCGTGTACCTTCCGGTCGCGAATCCACCTGGTCTGTCCATCTTGGTGCTGAAAACCGAATCGTTGTTTCGTGACTGGGTGGAAGGCATCGACGACCCTCGAGTGCGGGTCTGGGTCAAAGGGCGCGAGACGCCCAGCGGCCAGCTGGTGTTCGGCTTGCCCGAGCCGGTGCGATCCGATCGGCAGTGGGAAGAGGATCTTCCTCTGGGGAGGGGTTCACTGACGCTGGGCTTCGCGGTTCCGCCCGGGTTTGGAGGCTGGGACAACGTCGGATGGGGCACTGGACTGGTGTTCGTTCTGGGCTTGGTGGCCACGGCCGGAGTTTGGGTCTACGACCGTGTGGGTGCACTTCAAAGAGAGGTCGAACGTGCCAACCGGCTCGGGCAATACGTCGTGGAGCGCAAGTTGGGGCAGGGAGGAATGGGTGTCGTTTTCCTGGCTCGACACGCCATGATGAAACGCCCGACCGCGCTGAAGCTGATGCTGTCGCAGCACCCAAACAACATCGATCGCTTCGAGCGAGAGGTCACCCTGTCTTGTCAGTTGAACCATCCGAACATCGTCTCGATCTATGACTTCGGCCGCACGGAGGATGGCGTGTTCTACTACGCCATGGAGTACTTGTCTGGACTGGACCTTCATTCCTTGGTGGTCAACTACGGTCCCATTCATGACGGTCGCGCCGTTTTCCTTCTCGCCCAGACCGTCCGCGGGTTGAGGGCGGCCCACCGGGCAGGGTTGGTGCACCGGGATGTGAAGCCTGGAAATCTATTCGTGACACACGTAGGGACCGAAGCGGACCTTCTCAAGGTGCTGGACTTTGGGTTGGTGAAGACCGTGGAGGACCCGGACTCGCCGGACGCGGGGCGCATGGTGGGCACCCCGCTCTTCATGGCGCCGGAAGCCATCGATCATCCGGAGAAAGTGGGGCCGGCCGCGGACATCTATGCGGTGGGGTGCGTCGCTTACCATCTGCTGGCGGGGCGTCCCCCGTTCTTTGCTCTGGATAGCCGCGCGATTCTGAAAGCGCACAAAGAGGACGTGCCTCCGTCCTTGAAGGAATTGTCCCGGTATTCGATTTCGAAAGAGCTGGATGCTTTGGTTCGGGAGTGCATGCGCAAGGAGCCGGAGCTCAGGCCCTCTGATGATGAGCTGTTGGCCCGGCTGGCGGTGACGAATGTATACGATGCCTGGACGGACGCAGATGCAGCTCAATGGTGGGAAGAGCACGACCGCGAGCGTGTCCATGCGAAGGCAGTCTCCGACCCGGGTTCCCGTCGAGAAGTGACTGTGGTCCTGCAACGCCGTCGAGGGGTGTGACTGGCGAAACGCGTGCCCGAGCTGGTAGCTTCCGCGCTCGATGACCCATTTGTCGCTTCTGGTGTCGGCACTTCTTCTGACGCTCGCCGTTGCGATCTGGGGCATCATCGACCCGGTGGGCTTGGGGGACCTGGCCGCTCGCCAGACCAAGACCGTCTTCGAGAGTCGAGGCTGGTTTGTCATGATCACCGCGAGCGTCCTTCTTCTCTCTGCTTTCGCCCTCATCTTGGGTCGCCGTGGAGACATCAAGATTGGACGCGACGACGATGAACCGGAATTTTCTACCATCAGCTGGTTGACGATGATGTTTGCGGCGGGGATGGGCGTAGGGCTTCTGTTCTATGGAGCTTCCGAGCCCGTGAGCCATCTTCTGTTCGTGGCCAGCGGCACCCCCGGACCGCAAAACGCATCGGATGCTCTGTTCATCACCATTTTTCACTGGGGGCTTCACGCGTGGGCGATTTACGGCATGACCGGCCTGATCATCGGCTACTTTGCCTTCAGATGCGGGACACCGCAGACCATGAGCGCTCCGATCCGTGATGTTTTCGGAGGGGACCGATGGACTCAACCCGTCGGCTGGCTCATCGATCTCCTCTCGATCTACGCCATCGCCATAGGGTTGGCCGGCTCCGTGGCCATGGGTGTCTTTCAGGTTCGAGATGGCATTTCCGCCCTTCTCGGCGAGAACACCTTCGCCTCATTGCCGCTGCTGGTGTTCGCGGTCCTCGTGGTGTCCTATATGTTCCCACTGACCGTCGACCTCGGTTCCGGCATGGGGAGGCTTTCCAACACCGCCATCGCGGTGACGGTTGGCCTGATGCTGTACATCTTGTTGGTCGGTCCGACCTCGCTCCTGATGGACGTCATCACGGATGCCACGGGCACCTATTTCGCCAACGTGCTTCCGCAGGGCTTTCGGACCTATCCATTCTTTGACGAAGCCACGCAGGATTGGTTTGGGACGTGGACCCTCAACTACATGGTTTGGTGGCTGGCCTGGTCCCCTTTCGTGGGCGTGTTCATCGCCCGAATCTCCCGTGGTCGCACCATCCGGGAATTCTTGATGGGCGTTCTCTTGGTTCCGACCGTCTTCTCTTTGTTCTGGTTCGGCGTGTTGGGCGCGGCGACGTTCTCTTTCGTGCGTGGAGGACAGATCGACCCAGCGTTGGTCAGAAGCGATGTCGATCAGAGTCTGTTTCTCTTGCTCGATGCGCTGCCTTTGACGGCCTTGACCACGGTCGCGGTGGTCGTGGCCGCCTTTCTCTTCTTGGTGACGAGCGTGGTCAGTGCAGCGTACGTGCTCGCGATGTTTTCCACGGGCGCTCGTGGCGAGCCGAGTACACGGTTGAAGCTGATCTGGGGCGCGATCCTCGGGGCTCTGGCCCTAGCCATGATCCTTTCCGACTCGGTGTCGGCAGTGCGGCAGATCATCGGCGTCAGTGCCGGTCCGTTCGTGTTCATCGTCCTCTTGTTGCTCGTGTGCTTCGTCCGTCGATTGAGGAAGGAATGAGCCATGGATCTCGCTGATGTTCTGATGAACGTGACCGTATTCGCCTACGTAGGATGGCTCCTTTATCTGCTCATTCGACCGGACTCGAAGGATGAACCATGACGTCACGACGCGCTTCTTGGTGATTGAATGGGTGAGGCAGTTCGGATACGGCAGGCGGAGATGAGGTGCACCCCATCGCCGGCTCCAGGTTTGCACCTCCTCGTGATGGTAGGCGCTATCGGGGCTTGTGGGCCCGAGCTCCGAGTCGGTGCCCCACCGGACATTGCGGGTGTGGTGGAGGACTATCGCGCTCCGTTTGGTAGCGTCGAGGAGACAGCGGGCGCTTCGTTCTCGGCGGCGGTGGAGTCCGGGTTCGAGACCTTGAGCGCCACGGGAGGCTTTTCGTTCGCGGATGAAGTGGTGGATGGTGTCGAACCCTCCGCGAGCGACATCCTGCCGGAAGACGAGTCGGGGATAGTAAGCGAGGCGATTGTTCCGCTCCGCTTGGACGACCTTGAGGCGGTGATCGAGGGACGCTACATCTGTGATGGCTTTGGGAGCGACGACGGTCCCCCGGTCGACCCGGAGCGGGACGGACGGATCGAATTCGAGGGAGCCGTCGATACTCTTGGTTTCTTTCCGCTGTTTTGGGGCCAGGCCGTCACGTGTCGAGTCCTGGTCTTCGGAGTGCGGACCCAGCTCGACGGCGACATCTCCATCTTCGTGGACGCCGGAAAGAGCCGAATCGCGTCCCGAGACATCACGCGTTCTCCGCTCATCGTGCGCTTTTTCGGCGACCTACTGGCTGAAGAATCCGACGTGATTTTCGAAGATCAGCCGCTGGATGCCCGAATCCTGCTGCAAGGTTCGTCCTTCGCCGTCGAGACCCGCGTGATGGTCGATGGAGAACTCTTCGTGATTGGATATTCCGTCATCGCGTTGGGCCAAGGCCTGCCTGACCTTCTCACCGTGGTCGTTCGGGGCCGTGATGGGACCTGGACCTGTAACCTCGTCACGGAGCTCGATATCGGGTCGTGCGTGAACGCGAAGACTGGAGAGGAAGTGGTTTGGGAATGATGGTGTGGACCTCATGGCTGGTTCTCGTCGTTTCGGGGCCTTTCGCAACGGGCGATTCGCTTGATTCGAACGATCGAGCTTTGGCCACCGACGTTGAGGCACCTGCGACAACCCGGGACCCCAATCCATTTCAGGGACATCTTCTGGACGGCTCTGGCTACCTTCTTCCTCGAGGACGCTGGCAGATCGGCCTACTCGATACCGGCTACGGTATCTTCGACCAGCTCAACGTGACGACCAGTCCGTACCCCTGGATCTTGGCACCCTTACTGGAAGGCTTTTCGGTAAACCTTGGCATCAAGGTTGGGTTCGGAGGGCCCACCCTCGCACCGAGCCTCGAAGCCCGCTACGTTTACTTGGATATCCGGCAGACCGAAGAGAGTCGCTCCGAACTCACTGAAACTCGTGTCAGTGCTCATATCGTTCCCGTGACGGCGGCGCTCACGTTTGCGCCCGACGCGATTCAGGCCTACTCCCTCGCAGCGCGGTACACGGTCGTCGAGATCGGAGCGTCGGAGAGTCGCCAATCCCAAGAAGTGACCGAAGGTGCGGCGGGTGCGGATCAGTTCCACATGATCCTGAGTGGCCGGTGGCGCTTCACGTCGGTGGTGGGCCTCTACGTCCGGGGCAACATCGCTCCATGGCTTCAGAACTTGAACGTCGAGGGCGAGACCAATCCCGACGACCAGTCCACGGTCTCGGTCACCGGCAGCTTCGACACGACCGACGATGTGCCATGGTCGGCCTTGGGCGGCGTTCATTTGATCTTCGGAAATGTGAATGTCCGCGTCGGCATGGGATACGGCAACTACTTTGCGCCCGTCCTGGGACTGACCCTTCCCGACCAAAGCGTCTTTCCTGACTTCGACCTCTACGTCCGGCTTTAGGCCAAAACCGGCAGACGGTCAGTGCGTTCAATTCCAGAAGCTGAAGATGGATACGGAGATGTTGGTGTAGTCGCGGGCCACGTCGAATGAGGACAAGAGACTGAAGGATTTCCAGCCCCAAAGCGGAAGTCGGACGGCAAACATCCGCACCTTGACCCCCGCAGTCGCGTGGATGCGTCCACTTTGGCCTTCGATTCGGCCGGGCTCCCAGTAGGTTCCGGCGCGGAGGCGCAGGCGGCGGCGGACGACCTCCGATTCGATCCCGAGGCGCGGAGACACGGTGGCCCTCTGTCCGGAGACGATGACCTCTTGTAGATAAAGCGCTTCGAACGATACCCCATCTTCGGTTTTGCCCACCACCCGAAGGTCGGCGGTGACCATGACGTAGCGGCCGCCGCGGTATCGATTCCGGAGATCTTCTTCCGGGTAGTATGACGGATCGCCCGGAGGCTTCGGGTCCACCAGGTAAGGGGGCATGGGGTTCAGGGCGGAGCGGCTGTCCCATGGCGTCCACGCCAAACCGATGGTGGCCTGCCAGGGCCCAGCCAAAGTTCGAGGAAGAACGAAGTCAGGCGGGCACCGATCGTCGGCACAGGTCCCTGCGTCCTCGGTCCAAAACTCGGTCTGAAACCGAGCCCCCAAGCGGAGCGGAAGACTGCGGGGTCGAAGCACGACTCCGAAGTCGCCCCCGAACGCCGGGGTTCGATAGAAACCGAGGAGGTTGTCGGTCTCTCGCAGCGTGAGAAGACCCGCCACGAAGGCGGCGCCGACCACGACCCGATGGCCCCACAAGGCGTAGCCGAAAGCCAAGCGACCCTCGAACAGGCTCGTGTCGAACTGGTCACCGTCGTCCTGCTCGACCGTGACTTCGACGCCGGAAATGAATGCGCCGATGCCGAACGGGCCGAACTGCAGGTGACCGCCGATGGCGTAGGCGACGAAAGAGTCGGTGGCCTGATTGCCGGAATTGAAGAAGTCGAAGCTATCGCCATTCAATGCGCCGGTGACCAGGACGTCCCAATCGTAGTCGTAGTCGAACCAGTCTTCGCTGTAGTAGTTGCGCTGAGCAACGGAAGCCGGGTTGAACGGAATGCCCGCCGTTCCTTCGGCGAAGCCGGTGTACGCGCCGCCCAGGCCGATGACTCTGGAGTTGGCGATCACTGGGCCCCGAAAGAGGTCGACCTGAACGTCGGCGATGGTGGTCTGGCCGCGGGCCGTTCCGTGTAGCACGAATGCCGCGCATACGATGACACCTCTCACGAGGGCAGCCGGGGGAAGAGGCGTAGCGGAACTCCGCGTCACCGACACCATCCATTCTGGCGGAAGATGGAAAGTTGAGTCAATTGAACAGAAACTGGATCCGGACATTGTAGTGACTGGCCACGTGGCCCTCGTGGGCGGAGATCGAGTGCGCGGCTTGCGTATCGACAACGAAACGGTTTGATGGAGCGGTCTATGTTTCGATGGTGCTGGGCTGCTGCCATCACGACGGTGGCCTCCCTGGGAGTCGACGCGGCCGCCGAAGCCGGACCGGAGAGTCAACCCGATGCCCTCCCGAAAGAGGGGAGCCCCAAGGTAGAAGGCAACGAGTTGGAGGCACCAGCCAACGCCAACATTGGCCTAGTCGCCAGCGGCGGCGTGTCCTTGGGGGCTTACCAAGCTGGCTTCCTCCATATGGCGGTCCGTCTCCAGCGGCGAAGATCTCCGGTGCATCGTCGTTTGGCTTTGGCGGCGGGAACCTCGGCCGGAAGCGCGAATGCGTTGATCACCGCGCTGAACAGCTGCCTGGGGACGACGGATTCACCTCGGGACGATCCGGGTTGGCGGCTGTGGGTGCCGACTGGCCTCGACGTACTGTTCGATCGGGCTCAGGTCACCCCGGTGAGTCTCTTCACGCGAAAAGCGTTGGAGGGCCCAGTAGAGGAGATCTGGGAGATTTGGAAAGAAGGGCTCCCGAAGGACTGCGACGTCGTCCTTGCGTTGACGGTGACCCGACTTCAGGCGGTCGAGATTCGGGTGCGCCCCGGGTTTCGCGTACCGAGACAGGAGGAGAAGATCCGCGTCCGCATCCAGGGCAGAGGTTCTGGAACGCCCCCCAAGCTGACCAACTACATCGACCCGCGCTTTCATCTCGAACAGCTGGTTCTCCCTCTTCGAATGGATGACCATCGATTGGATTCAGCCCGTCACAACTTCGACCAGCTACTCAAGGTTGTTTTTGCATCGACTGCCTTCCCGGTGGCTTTCAAACCGCAACCGCTCGATTACTGCCTCTGGAGCCCGGTGGGCCCCGACGACTTCGTCGATCCCGAGGCGCCCTATTGTTCGGAGCCCGATCATCGAGACCTGTTCATCGATGGAGGCGTATTCGAAAACTACCCGCTCCGGCTGGCTGAAACCGTTGCGTCGGACGGACTGCGCTCGAACCAAAGAGGCGAGAGCTACTGGCGAGATCTCACCCAGAGCGAAACCGACGCCCAGCGTAGACGTTCACCACCGGTGTTCTTCGCCTATGTCGACCCGTTCAATCCGTCATATCCCCCGATGGTGGACAGCAGCACCGTCTCCAAGAACGACTCGCTTCTGGGACTGCTGGGGAGCTTCTCGTCCGAATTCGTGGCGACCGCCCGAGGCAAGGAGCTCTACGGAGCGGTCGAATCCGACCCCAACTTGGCCGATCATCTGTTCATTTCCACGACGACCTACCCGACCGCGAGCGAGCCACTTGGCGCCTTCCTGGGATTCATGGAGACGGACTTCCGGATCTTCGACTTCTACCTCGGTATGTACGATGCCTTGGTCCTCCTTCGAAACAGCGTTCTGCCGGGAGACCAGGTTCCGATCGGCAACGATAGCAAAGAGATCCCGCCCGACTGGATGCCCTTCGCTTGCATGCTCAGCGTATACGAGCCGAGATACGAGGGCCTGGCCTCCGCCTGTACTTCGGGGACCAGGCGTGCCTTCCGCATCTTGCTGCAGGTTTCAGTGGACCGGATTCACGACCACTGTCGTCGTTTCGAGCCCGCAGACCTCGAGCTTCAGGTCGAGCATCCCGGGTGCGAGGGAGCTGCTCGGGGCCGGGAGCGGCCGCGGGTTCCGGGGGTGAAGGTCCTCGCCTCGGACGACATCGTGAGAAGCGAAGAAGAAACCCATTTTCGGCACATGATGCGGCTCATGGAGCGCTATGGATTCGAATTCCGAGACCTGGGCCTCGACGTCCAGCACGCAGACCGAGGAAGGTTGATGGTCCGGCGGAAGCTGGTGGAGATGGCCGATGCCATCGCCGCGAAACAGGAGAACGCCACCGATGCCTTTGTCATTCGGTCGGGGATCCGGGCGGTCACCGACAACATCGCCTATGATCCTCCGAAACTGGTGGGCTGGGCGCTCCTGGGAACCCTTCTCGAGGGGGGGCTGAGCGGCTACCCCGGAGACGCCTGGCCGACCTGGCTACGTCTCACCTCTGCCTTTCAATACAAGGGATGGGCGAGTCTATTCAGTGACGAGCGGACCCGCTTCATCGGAGCTCTGCTCGGAGGTGCCGAGTTCGAGCTCCAGTTCTTGTCCAACAGTCTATTCTCGCCGTACCTCGGTCTGCGTGCCGGTGGGCAGTTGAGTACACTCGACGGAATGGGAAGCGATTCGTGCACCTCTCGAGCCTCTCTTGGAGATGGTCGCAACTGCAGTCAGGCCTTGATTCAAACCTACGCTGCTGCCTCGGCGCTCGGGTGGCTGCGAGTTCAGCTAATCCTCGAGATCTATCCGGCGCCGCCGGTGGTCCAGTTCTTCGATGACGTGAGCGGCGTCGTCGAGGAAGAGCGGCGATTCATCGGCCTGCAATTCGCACTCGGAGGCCAATTTCAATAGTGCCCAAGCAGGATCAGCTCGCCTTCCGTTTCAGGTACTCGCGTACGCCCCAAAGACGATGACTGCGATTGGGGGCGTCGGTCGGAGTCTCGAACTGGACGGGATTCCATGCGCTCTTGAAACGATACTCGAGGATGAGCTGGATCATCTGAACGCCGAGGGTCATCGCTTTGACCTTGTTGCCGGTGACGGAAGACGTCCCCACTCGTTTGGTGTAGTTCACTGGGACCTGGATGACGCGTTGACCCTTCAACAGGGACAGCAGCATCATTTCTGGGCCGAAGAAACTTCCCCGCACCGTGAAGAAGGGCTCGATTTCGTTCAAGGCGGCTCGATGAAGGCATCTCATGGTGCAGCCCACGTCGGTCAGAGAGGTGGAGTTGAAGAGGAACTCCATCATCTTGGCCACCGACCAGTTTCCCCATTTCAAGAACAGACCCATGTTCGCGCCCTCCCAGATCAACTCTTTCACGGTCCGACTGCCGTAGACGGCGTCGAAATCATCGGAATAGCTCAGGAGTTTCCAAACGTCGTGACCGCGAAAGGTACCATCGGGCTCGGCTACGATGATCAGGTCTCCCGAGACCTCGCGGAAGCCGCGTTGAATGGCAGCGCCGTAGCCCTGAATGGGCTCGTGAACTTCCCGAGCCAGCGTCTTGGCCACCTCTTCCGAAGTCCCAGGAGTCGCGTTGTTGTTGACGACGACGATCTCGTCGACAACCCCGGTTGACCAGAACTCCTCGACGGCAGCTCGGATCGAAGCGCGCTCGTTGAAAGTCGGGAAGATGACGGACACCCGTTGATTCTTCCACATCAGGAAGGTCTCCTCGCCAAAAGGTACATCTGCCCGGCGTTTGGACGGATCGGTGAATGAAGATAACCTCGTACGAGAATGGGCCACTTTGGCAGGCGGGACTTCATCGAAAACGGGAGGAAGCGGGGTTCGATGCGGTCCATCCGAAACGCATGGCGCAAGAGGAGTTGGGCCAATGATTCATCCGAAAAAATGGTTACGTGCGTTTCGTCATCAAAGTAGTGCTCGGGACACAATCGGAAGTTGGGTTGCACGATCGCCCAGTGTCCGCCGGGCCGAATGACCCTTCGCACTTCCGGCATGAGCGCTTCCAGCGCATCCAGGGTCAAATGCTCGAGAAAGTTGCTGGCCAGGACCAAGTCGACACTTCCTCGGGGGAGCTCCGATACACCGGATGCATCACCGGTGCGGAACTCCACGCCGGGAGCGGCATGACGCGCCATCTCTGGATTGAGGTCGAACGCAATTCGCTCGGCCGCGTCAAAGGCGTTGATGAAGTCGCAGTAGCCGGCTCCAAGCTCGACCACGGTTGTAGGCGGCGGAACGTGCCCTCGAATGTATCGGGCCACTTCACGCCAGACACCTGCTCGGAAAGCCAGCTCCGGGTATCGTCCTCTGTAGTCTACGCTCATGGTTCGATGCCCGTTCGCCTCATCGATGCGGCGATGGTTGGTTCGGCTCCCGGAAATGACCTTAGAAGTGCAGTGTACTGTTTTTTTACACGGACGCGGTCCTGAACGTCGTTTCCGCACAGGGCCTTGTGTTGCTCGAGAAAAGTCAAAGACTGGGCAATGTGACGCTCCCGCCGAGAAGGTTCGTGCAGAGCCAGGAGCGCATAGTGTCGATGGAGCGCAAAGGTGAGAAGCCGTGAGGTCGGCGTCAGCTCGTACCCCTCGTAGAGCCACCGGAGGCGCTCCTCGATCGGCCCGCCTTCACGCTCGATGATGTTGGCCATCCAGTAATGGGCCTTCGCAGCGGCGCCCCAATCGCTCGACAGATAGTACTCGTTGGGTTTCACGTCGCGGCGCTCGACCTCATCCAGAGCGCCTTGGGCCGCCGAACGAGCAGCTTGCATGGCATCGGATCTCGCCTCCATCGTCGTCGCTCTCTCTGCGTTCTTGAGGTGGGCCCGGGTGAGGGCGTTGTGTGCTTCCAAGGTCGAGCGAGGAAGGTTCACGCAATATTGCCAATAGCGGACGTCCGATGCCCAGACCGATTGATACTGGACGGTCAGGACCAGCAAGAAGACCGCGTAGCTGGAAACGAGCACCGTTCCGATCCTTCGAAAGAGGGGGCGCTCGAGTACCTGCCAGGACTGAACCGCGAATGCCACCGAAGCGAGGAGAAAGAGCGAGACGAGATAGACGTACCGATCCGCCACCCAAATTCCGATGTAGACGACGTTCAAGTACGGCGAGAACAGGACGAGTGCGGCCATCAGACAGATTCCGACCTTCGTCCGTTTCCAAATCGCCCATACCGAAGCCACCGACAAGCTCGACACCAAGGCGTAGCCGATCCCGAGCTCGAGCGGAGAGGGCATACGGTCCACCGACGGATATGCATAAGAGATCTGAAGATGGGCCGGCAGGAGTATGTGACGGACGGACTCGAGAATAGAGACGGGTATCAAGGTTGCAAGAGTTTGCAGGTGAGTCATGCTGAAGGATGATTCGCTTCGAGCGAAGAGACCGACTTCACGAAGAACGCTCCCATACCAGGAGACGACGCCAAAGGTGACTACAAGATGGGGCAGTACACGGAGCGCGTTGCGCGGGAGCTGGCGCGGCGGATGATGACCAAAGTTCGTAGCCGAAAAGAGCCAGAGGACGAGAAAGGCGGGAGCCGCGCTGATCTTGGACAGAAGGGCGAGAAGCAAAGTGAGTCCACTCAGGCCGTATGACAACCTTCGGATGTGCTTCGAGGATGCTTCCTCGTGGTGAAGCTGCCAGAGCAAGAAGGTAAGCAGAAGAAACAACGCACACAACAGGTCTTTACGGCCCATCAACCAAATCACGGGCTCCACGTGAACCGGCAGGCAGACAAAGAGGATGACGACCGCGACAGCGATCGACCGATTCAAGCCCAGCTTCCGCAACAACACGAACGCCAGAGCCGTGTTTAGTCCATTGAGGATAACGTTCACCAGGCGATATCCAACCGGTGATTCGAATGGAAAGACTCGATTGTCGAGCCACCAGCTGAAATCCCGAACCAGCAGAGGTTCCTCCCGGGGAAGTGCGGTCAGAATGGGCAAAGGTGTCGGCGCGTCATAGATGAATGGATGTCCGAAGAGAATGGTGGGACTGTCGTAGGCCAGGATCTCGTGGCCGAGGGTTCCGAGATAGAGGGCCAGGGCCAATACCCCCAGGCTGACGGCGAGGCGGATGTCGGGACCGCTCAGCACGTCGCCGGCTCGGACGCCCGCATTCATGACCGACCCGTTTGGGCTATCCTCAGCGGACAGCGATGAGTGCGACGCACCCGAGGTTCGTTAGCCGCACCCAGAACGACCCGCAAGTTCATGGACCGGCACTCGGTCCGAACCGGTCGGTGTCGTCAAAGTGAACACCATCGCGTTGTCTATCCGCCACCAGCCTTCATGAACGCCCCCTCCATCGAGGTCGATGGCCTGAAACGGATGCCACTGCTCATCGAGGGAAGTCGGGAGGGTCAAAGTGACCTCGACACTTCGAGTGTCTCGTCGCAGCCCGGTGCGGATGCACTTCAAGACCCCTTCCTTGGCGCTCCAGATGGTGACGGCATGGACGTCCCGATCCGGACCACGAAGCGAAAGGCATCGGTCCGCCTCCGTGGTAGTGAAGAAGTCTCGGATGAATCGGTCACTGCGGGGCTCGATCACCTCGAGGTCGATTCCGATGGGGCGACCGTCAGCCGAGCAGGCAGCCGCAGCTCGACCCGCTCGGTGGGAAATCGATATCCTCGGGCCGGCTGCCCAACCTCGGACCAGAACCGTCGGGCACCCGTCTGGGGCATTTCGAACGTCGATGTCGCCGGGATGCGTGACGCCAAAGGTCGAAGCGAGAAGCTGTTTGACCGCCCATCGGCCGGCCCGCCAATCCGACAGTCGCCTCCCGTGAAGGCAGGCTTGCGCCTCCTGTTCATCCGGGGTGAGCCAAGCCGAACCGGTCGGCACCTCTCGACCGAAGATCACCGCGTGCGGGTGGGGTGGGTAAACACTCAAGCAGTGGGCCTCCCATCCACCGACATACCGCGTTCGATGGCCTCGATGATATCGGGGCGAAGCCTGGATGCCGGAATGATGCGATGCACCGAACGGACGTCGCGGGCGCGCTCGATGTTGTGAATCCCGTCGTATTCGGTGGCCAGCATGCCGAGCTGTTCCGAATGAACGGTCCCTCGAACCTCCTGCAAACGAACCGTCAACCAGGCCTTTTGCGCTCCGGTCGCCTTCCGAAGCTCCTCGGTCAACTCCGTCACCCGAGGGTCATTGTCGACGCGAGTCCGAAGTTCACGGGCGAACACCACGGCCGCTGCTGGCGCGCCACCGATCACCGAAGCATAGGTACCTTCCAGCGCGACGCTTTCCATCCGGTCGTTCAGTCGATTCGAGAACACCACGAAAGCGCCGCCGTGAAAGCGCGAGACGACGCAGAACACGATGGGGCCCTCGAAGTTGACCACGGCCCGGCCGATCTCCGCGCCAAACTCCAGCTGCACCATGCGAAGGGATTCCGGCGACCCATCGAATCCGGTGAGGTTGGCCAGGATCACCAAGGGACGATTCCGGCTGGCGGCGTTGATGGACCGAGCGGCCTTCTTGGAAGACTGAGGAAACAAGGTGCCGGGCGTCCATAGGGATGGACCGTCCGCCGGAACGAAGCCGAGCCGACGGATCGGCCGGGACTCGATGCCCAGGAGGGCCACCGGATGTCCGCCAATATGGGCGTCCCACGTGACGACCGTTTCGGCGTCTCGCATGTCCCTCCACCGTTCCAAGGGCGTACTGTCGGAATCGACCACCGCGCTCATGATCTTTCGAATGTCGAAAGGTCGCTTGCGCCCCGGATTCGTCGCGTCGGAGAAGACATCGCCGACGGTTTCGAAGTGCGAGCCTTCGGTCGGGCCGTGGGGTGCGGTTCCCACGTCGCGATCTTTGGCATCGGTTGTGGGGCGAGAGCGGGGATAACGTTCCCCAGGTGCTCGATAAGTGTGCTCGTAATGGTGGAGCAAGAGCTTGCCGGCGGCGATCAGGTCTTCCGCGAAGTATTGGGCCTGGCCATTCGGACCCATGACGCGCTCGTAACCTCCGATCCCTAGATTGTCCTCGGCCGAGACGCCGCCCGAGTAGTCGAGGGCCTGCTTGCCGGTGAGGACCATCGCCGTCCCCGGACACATCACCAGGATGCCCTGCGTGTGCATGAGCATGGTGGCTTCGGCATTCCAGTACGGCTGAGCGCCGACGTTGATGCCGCAGACCACGACATTCAATTCGTGTCCGTCCTGGGTATAGGTGATGATTCGGCGGAGCACCGCCGCGATCCAGTCCATGTTCTCGGTTCCGCGGTCCTTGGAGATCTCCGCCCCGGCGGAAACGGCGTACCACTCGGCCGGGACTCCCAGTCGTTCCGCCAAGTCCAACCCCGACATGATCCGGCGGCACTCTGGCTCGGCCAGGGAACCCATGGCGCGGCTGGGGTCACCGAGGATCGCGACTCGGGTCATGCCTTCCGGATACTTCGAGGTGAAGCTGCGGATCAGGCCGACGATGATGTTGCTGGTGTTCTCGCCAGGACCCCGGTCCACCGGCACCAGATCGCCTTGGGCATCGAAGTCATGCTCGATGAATTCGCCGGCCGGAAGGTCTTCACGGGCGTTCGATGCGTCAGGGGTTAGATGCCGAATCAGTTCGTGGGGATGCATCAGGCCCCGAATTCGAAGCTTGAGCACCTTCAGCTGATATGGGGTCAAGACCGGAATCGGCGTGCGGTCCGGATCCTGGAAGTCCAACTCGACCCCGAGGCCAGAGGGATTGGACAGCACCAAGACCTTTCGTGTCGACGTGCCGCCCTCGGAGCCAAACCGCGCCACCACCCGGACCTCTTCGAGCCCGAGGCCGACCGTGGCGGGTGCGAGCTTGGTGGCCAGCGCCAAGAGCTCGTCTTCGTTGACGTTGAAGACGGGCCACACGAACAGCTCGAGCCGGTTGCCGTCGGTGCGTTCACGCTCTCCCTGGCCGAGGCGAACTCGACGGAGACACGCCAGTGTCTCGGCCACCACCCGTTCGAGTTGCGGGATCGCGACGACACGTCCCTCGTCATCCCGAACCGGCGTCAGGTCGCGCACTTCCGCATAGACGAACACTCGGCGGTCCTTGGGCTGCGCCCGACCCTGGCCCAGGAACATGTGGATGTCCTCCGGTGCATCGAGGCGCTGAAGTTCAAAGTTCTGAAGGCGATCGATCTCCAGCCGATCCGCCACCATCGGATGAAAATCCATCAAGCGGGCATCGAGTTTCAGGATGCCTTCCTGTCGAGTCAGGGTCATGCAAGGTGCGGTGCCCCGTCGTTCTGGATCGGCAGGAGCGGGACCGATGACGGCGGCTACCCGATGCACCTGGGACGGGAGGTCGAGCTGCTTGATGTCTTGCTCGAGAGAAGCCGGATCGAACCGGTCGCTTTCCCTCCGAACGTACAGGTCGATGGCCACGCTCTCCGAGTCCCCTACGCGGGTTCGAAGGGCGTGCCCGATATTGGGAATCCGGTCTCGAGGGCCCATCCATGTCAGAATGGTTTGGGGACCTTCCCCTTCCGCACCGCCATGAGTCCCGCGGCAGACCGGCTCGCCATCGATGACCTGAACGTCCAGGTCTTGAATGTTCCGACTTCGGTAATATCGGCGCGTGAGGGCCTCCAGCAAGATGGGCCGACGCACCGGGTCTGTGGCATACTTGCCACGAAGTACCTGATTGGACATCGACTGGGGCCCGCCGACGATGGTCTCCATCGCCTCGGGAGATGATCCTCGCGTCAAGACTTCGACCGACGCGTCTACCTGAGCCATGTGCTCCTGACGGATGCGTTCGAAGAGCGGTCCATCGAAGATGCGATACTGAGCGGAGCGCGCAGTCTCGCTGACCGAGGGCAACTCAGCTTGGGTGACGACGACCAAACGGTCCAGAAGAGAGCGGTAGTCCAGAGTCTTGGCCGCTATGTTGGCATGCTCGGCGTGTCGACCCAGAATGGCGACCACCGCCGCCTCCATCTCGGACCGGCGCTGGATCGCCATGTGGATTCGGCAGAGCGCCTCGAGGAGCTCCGGCGTGACGCGGAGATCATCGATACCGTATGGCGCGAGCACGGCCCGAATTCGCGGCATGTAGCTGGATGGAAGACCTTCGCCCTCCACCGAGAGGTCCATCAAATAGCTCCGCAGGAACTCCTTCCGGCTCAGATGAAGGCCTCCGTCCGGCGCGTCTTCCACGCTATCGGACATGGGTCCGAGTTCCACCAGCTCCAAGAAGATGCTGAGGATCCGGATCTCATGCTCCATGTCGGCGGCCGTCGGTTCGGACGAAACGTCGTACGATCGGAGCGCGTCCCGCACTTCGCCGGAGTCGATGTCGTACCCGAGCATCAAGCGCTCGAAGAGGTTCAACGGGGTCAGGGTCTTCGAACGAGTCACCCAGCCGGACAGATCCAGAGGACCAGCGCCCGAGGTGTGCTGCTGGGTTCGGGCTTCCGGCTCGATCCACACCAGCGGCTCTCCAGGCGCTATCTGAAGATTCGCTCGGGCCATGACCCTTCGAACTCGACCGCCGAACGGGGCCGCCAGATTCATCTCGGTCTTCATGGCTTCCAGGACCGCGATCCGGTCGCCTGTCCGGACGATGTCTCCTTCTTTGACCAGCAAAGAAGACACCACCGCCGGGAGCGTGGAGCGAACCAGGCCACTCTTGTCTCGGTGGATTCGGTGAGGTTCCCCGTCCACCTCGATCCGATGTGTGAAGCCACTGCGGGCCGTGACCACGCGATGGCGGCTCGGCCCCACGATCAGGCGATGTTCGCCCTCTCGTCGATGCTCGATGCGTGTGAGGATGGTGCCCTGTTCCGTGGAGATGGCGTATCGGTTCACGCCCAAGGCGGCCACCTTGAAGACGTAAACGTGGCCGTCCAGCTCCAGTTCCACGGTCTGTGGTGTCGCGGGCTTGGCTTCCGGGCGGCCGCGCTTTCCGGAGGCATGAAACGCCTGGCGTTGGACGTCGTGCTCGAGTTCGTATGCTTCGATGGCCGCCTCGAACAATGCGACCGCTGCCCTCCCTCGAGACCGGAAGCCCCCCGCCCGGAGGCGGAGCGGGAGCCAGTCGGTGTCGACGGGTCCAAGCCAAGGGTCCGACTCTTCCAGAATGCGGGTCAGGACTGGCACCGAGCTCTCACCGTTCTGGATGAGCAACGACGTCTCGGACAGACATCGCTTCATTCGGTTCAGTGCTTCGGAGCGATGTGCACCCCAGGTGATGAGCTCCGCCACCGAGGTACCGGACACCAAACGATCCCCGGTGGATGCGGCAGCATCGGCTCGGATCCCCGCTCCCGCGGTCGGTTCGAAACGCTCCACGTGGAGCGGTCCAGATTCGTCGCGATGGACCTTGACGTGGGAGACGACCGCGAAGCCCCGGGGCTCCGGAGGAGGCGCGAAGTCCTCGCCACCCAGAGCCGCCTGGATCTGCGCCTTGGTGAGGTCGATGCCCCGAAGCATCTCCGCTGCAGCGTGTTCCCCGCCGCAGCAGGGCTCATACCCAAGGAACGTGATCTCACCGCCCTTCGGCTGCAAAAGGAACACCATGGTGCCGAGGTTTTGGTGACCCGACGCTCGGGCCAGTTCCTCTGCGCACCGGCGCAGGCGTTCCGTGTTCTGAGAACTCAACGCCGAGGCTGGCGCCTCGATCATGACCGACCCGTCCTTGCGTCGAAGGGAAGCATCCATCACGTCCAGAGCCCAACGGTCCTGTCCCGGCACACTCAGGACCGGCACCTCCAGCCGACGTACCCCCGATAGGAAGCGTTCGACGATCATCGGGGCGCCGGAACGGCGGGCGACCGACTCGGCCAGCCGCACCGCCGACTCCAGCTCCGATTCGTTCTGCGCAACCCCCAAGCCATAGAGCGACGAACCGGAGCTGCGGCACAGCACCGGATATCCCAGGCGTGACGCATGCTCCCGGGCCTCTTCCAGCCCGTGAACGCCGCAACCGCTCCATGGGACCGTAGCGATTCCCGCCTCGTGGGCTAGGCGTCGAAGCTCGACGGGGTCCAAGAGGCGGTCCAGGGTTTGGGAAGAGGGTCCGATGAACGTCCAGCCTTGGGCTTCACAAAGCCGTGCCCACGCGCGCCACGGGATACTATGATCGTAGCTCACATTCAGGGCACCGATCGACCGTTCCGACAGCGCCTTCCCAACGGCTTCGACGTCGACCGCCGAGACCCCTTCCGGAAGGACCAACGTTTGATCGGCTTCGCGGTCCAACCACGATCCTCGGTGTGCCGCTTCGAGCACGGCGGTCGTTTGAAACCGAACCCCCGAGACCGAGCTCAGCTCTCGAAATGCGCGCACCATGCGCGTCGAAGCAACACCGTGACCGACCAATGCGACCTGAATGGCCTTCATCGCATCCATGAGACGTATCTTTCCTCTTTCAAGCCTGAAATTTTGGCTTACGCAAAGACGTTCGTGAAGGGCGCGGCCAGATCCTCCGGTACCGTCCCCGGAAGATCTGCGGTTCGATATCCTTCGATGTGGAGGAGGACGCGGCCGGTCGCGTCGATGACGTCGGCGTCCGCAACTCCTCCTGCATCAGGCATCACCACTACTTTCAACGAACTGGAAGGCGCGGCCTCGCCGTGCCACCACAGTCGACGGATGCCCGAGGGCAGTCCCATCACGGACGTCTTGCCGATGGCCTGAACGCCCGCCGCCTGGAAGCACGCTTCGACCCACCGAGGCATCAATACCATCGGTGCATTCGCCGGATCGTGATTCGGAGGCAAGTCGGAGGCCAGGTCGCCTACCGCGTCTTCGCCGGAACGACGTACCTCGTTCAAGACTTGGTACGCGGGACCATGGAAGTACACGCGATAGATCGAATCCTTACCCACCGAGCCCTGTGCTTCCGGAACCGTTCGTACGAACGGCTCCAGTGGTCGCGGCGACAGTCGGACGACGCCCCGGAAATGGGTGGTGGTCTCGGGCTTGGTCTGATGCACCAAGGTCCGTCGACCGACCAGCCGACAATGGGCCAGGATGTCCTCTCCTTCCCGAACGAAGTGAGCCTGCACCTCGATGGTGCGTGGCTCGTCTCGGTAGAACTTGAACGGCGCCTGGAAAGCGACGTCCTCGAGACCCACTACGTGAAGCTCCGGATGCACCAGGTGGGCCATTTCAGCGAAGGCCTCGAGGCCCATCACGCCCGGCAAGACCGGCGTTCCGTCGATCCGGTGGTCGTCCAGGAAGGGCTGACGCTTGGGGTCCAGCTCCGCGTCCATCACCCATCCGTCTTGGATGAAGGCGCCGCGGATCCGTTGCCCCATTGGGCCCAGCTCCTGGCCGGCGATTGCAGCGTCGGACTCGAGACCGCCGTTCTCATCTCTCTCTTGAACGAGTATCCCGAGGCTCAACGCCACCACCACTTCGTCAGCGCGCCCGCCGGAGACCAGTTCGCGTCGGGTGTAAGCCACCCCCGCGTCTGGTGGGAGCATGTCGATCCCGGCCATCTCCATCATCTTGGGGATGGAGCCGCGGGTGGCCATGCCGATCCCGCCCCATGCGGTCCAGTCCAGCACCACCGCGCGGACGCCCTGCTGGCGCAGCGCAGAGGAGGTCTTGGCCAAGAGGTCGTTGGCCGCCGCGTAGTCGGCCTGACCGCCGTTTCCGAACCGTCCAGCGATGGAGGAGAAGACCACCGTCGCCTTGGGCTGGGTCTGGCAACCGGCCAACAGGCTCAACCAGCCTTGGGCCTTCACGTCGAAGACCAGGTCGAACTCCTCGACCGACTTGTCGGGCAGCAATCGACTGATCTCCAGCCCGCCCGCGTGGACGAGAACGTCGACGCGACCGACCCCCTGCATGATGTCCACGACCCTGGCATGGTCCCGAAGATCCACCGAGTGGTAGACCGGCGTGCCTCCGTGCCGTCGCACCGCCTCGATGGCCGCGAGTGCCGATGCCTTTCGCTCCAGTCCCGCCATCAGCTTCTGAACCTTCACCGGGGTGGCTCGTTCACCAGAAGCCTGGATTCTTTTGAACAGATCCTGCTTCAAGCCTTCCGGATTTTGGGCAAAGGCCGCCAGGTCCGGATCCCCTTCGTCGGGAGCCGGTGCGAGATCCATCAGGTGGAAGGTGGCGCCAGGCGCAGCCGTCGCGAGGTCGGCCACGATGGCTGACGTGATGCTCCCAGCGGCGCCGCTCACCACGAACACCGAATCCGAACCAAGGTCGAGACCGGGTTGGCCGTCCTCTACCGGAACCTCGATGAGGCTCAAGGTGAAGCGGTCCGACCCGACCCGACCGATTTCCATCGCAGCGGGGTCTTTGGTCGCTTCCTCCACCAGCGACCGGGCCACGTCCGTGGCCCCGGCCTGGACCTCGAAGTCCACGACCTTCACCAGAGCCTCCGGCCGTTCCCGAGCAAAGGTCTTGGTGAACCCGCTGGTCGCTCCACCGAGGGCTGCCGAGGCGGATTCACCGCCGCAGCCCAGTCGTCCACCCATCCGAGTGGCGGTGATCAGGAAGCGGTCCCGCCGATTCATGCCGTCGTAAAGCGACTTCATGGTCCGGAAGAGACGCTTGACCCGCGTCTTGACCGCGGCCTGGAACGCGTCGACGGAGAGCTTCACGAAGCTCCCCTCATCGTCCAAGGCCGAGAGCCAGAAGACGCCTTGCACCTCGTCGCTCAAGCCGCCCAGGCCATCGAACACCTCGTCGGGTGCGCCTGGATCCAAGCGGGTCACCCGGACGCCGCGTTCTTGCAGCTCCGCAATCAACGCATCGGCAACGCCGCTTTCATCTGGCATCACCAGCACGTGCTGGCCAGAACCGAGCTCGACCCCGGTGGCCTTGCAATGCTCGAGCCGCGGCCGAAGAACCGGCGTGGGTACTCGACGCGGAATCTCCGCCGCCGCTTCCAGTGAGCCTTCGAGCAACCGGATGGTGTCCGGACCGGTGCCCGCCGCGGCGGCTGAACCCGCAGGAGCCGAGGCCGGAGTCGAAACCGTCGTCGGTTCGGGGCGGACGTCCGGTCGACGGTCATAGACGAAGCCCACGACCTTGTTCAGGGTGTTGAAGTCCCGGAGCTGCAGGTTTGGATCCCGCTCGATGTCGAAGCTTTCTCGGACCGCGGCGAAGACCTCCGCCTGCTTGACGGTATCGATGCCGAGGTCGGCTTCCAGATCGAGTTCAGGGTCCAACATGTCCGGCGGATAGCCGGTTTGTTCGGCCACGATCTCCATGATGCGCTTCCGGACCGGGTCCTCCTGGCCATCCACGGATGAGGTCGCCGTGGGATCCGCCGTGGATGCTCCGCCGGCCGCTCCCGCTGCGGCCGGACTTCGGTCCAGAACAAAGCCGACGACCTTGTTCAGGGTGTTGAAGTCCCGGAGCTGCAGGTTTGGATCCCGCTCGATGTCGAAGCTTTCTCGGACCGCGGCGAAGACCTCCGCCTGCTTGACGGTATCGATGCCGAGGTCGGCTTCCAGATCGAGTTCGGGGTCCAACATGTCCGGCGGATAGCCGGTTTGTTCGGCCACGATCTCCATGATCCGGTTCAGGATGGCCGAGTTACCGGCGGTGGCCCCACTGGAGGCCGCTGCGGCGACGGATGGCGCTGGAGCCACCGCCGCGAGGTCGGGTCGTCGGTCCAAAACGAAGCCTACGACTCTGTTCAAGGTGTTGAAGTCCCGAAGCTGCAGGTTTGGATCCCGCTCGATGCCGAAGCTCTCCCGAACCGCGGCAAACATCTCCGCCTGCTTGACGGTATCGATGCCGAGGTCTGCTTCCTGATCCAGCTCTGTGTCCATCATGTCCGGTTGTTTTCCGGTTTGCTTAGCCACGATCTCCATGATCTTGGCCTGCACCGGGTCCGACGCCGACGCGGCAGCCGAGGCAGGTACGGGCGCGGCAGCGCTGGCGGAGGCCGCCACCTGGGCGGCGAGCTCGGGCTTCCGGTCCAGGACGAAGCCCACGACCTTGTGCAGGGTGTTGAAGTCCCGGAGCTGCAGGTTTGGATCCCGCTCGATGTCGAAGCTTTCTCGGACCGCGGCGAAGAACTCCGCCTGCTTGACGGTATCGATGCCGAGGTCGGCTTCCAGATCCAGCTCGGGGTCCAGCATGTCCGGCGGATAGCCGGTTTGTTCGGCCACGATCTCCATGATCAGGTTCAGGATGGCCGAGTTACCGGCGGTGGCCCCACTGGAGGCCGCTGCGGCGACGGATGGCGCTGGAGCCACCGCCGCGAGGTCGGGTCGTCGGTCCAAAACGAAGCCT
>JBHJGZ010000009.1:0-596193 GCA_050331295.1 Myxococcota bacterium
TCCCTCTATTAATTTGCGGCCCACCATCACGCGGCCAAATCAATTTTACCCCTCGGGCTTATCTACTCCCGCTTCTTTGCCGCCTTCTATTATTTGGGCTGCGCCTATTATGGCGCCCGTAATTATTATGGCTTCTACTATGAAGTCGTCCTGCATTTATTTGGCTTCTGCGAATAAGTCTTCCGGCTAGAATAATGCTTCGACGAAGAAGGCGGCCGGTAAGTAGATGGCTTCGTCTAAGAATGCGGCCGGCAAGAATAAGGCTTCTGTCAAGAAGGCGGCCTGCAAGAAGAAGGCTTCGTCCAAGAAGGCGGCCGGCAAGAAGAAGGCTTCGGCCAAGAAGGCGGCCGGGAAGACGAAGGCTTTGGCCTCAAAGGCGGCTCCCAAGAAGAAGGCTTCGACGAAGAAGGCGGCCGGCAAAAAGAAGGCTTCGGCCTCAAAGGCGAACGCCGAGAGGGTGGTCCCGCAGGAAACCGAAAGCGTCATGACGC
This sequence comes from Myxococcota bacterium, assembly GCA_050331295.1. GTDB lineage: Bacteria > Myxococcota > Kuafuiibacteriia > Kuafuiibacteriales > Kuafuiibacteriaceae > Kuafuiihalomonas. The sequence continues at coordinate 492 of JBHJGZ010000009.1, forward strand.
CGGCGGCTCTCCTCGAAAGGGAATCCGACCAAGTTCTCGGGGAACACGATCAACGGACTCCGGCCGCCGACGATGGATTCGAAGTGCTGAGTGAGGTGGCTGTGGAGGCCGTTCCCTCGTTCGAGGCGCTGACGGATGTTCCGGGGGGCGCGAGAACCGAGGTCGACGAAGGTTCGGATCCGGCTGTGGTCTCGGAGCTCGACCCTGACGTCGGGGATGGTCTTCCAAGCTCGTTCGAACCGCTCACGCCACACCGAGCCGAGACCTCAGAGCAAAAGGCGTCTGAGGCGCTGGATGACGGTTTGCAGCCCCGAGTATCCATGTCCGGCGACCCAAGCCCGAATGAGCCGAGCGACGAGGGGGTCCCTGAAGAGGTCGCGATGCCCGCGTCCCTCGGAAGCGTGGACGAGGAGTTGAACCAGGGACGGGAGCCGGGTCCACCGGAGGAAGCGCGGATTTCCTCCGTAGCCGCAGCCTTGGTGGGTCTAGACCTCAACGAACCTGCCGAGGAGGTGGACGAAGAGGACAACATCGGCGCAGAGCTCGCCGCGTCGGCGGACGACCTTCTGGACGAAGAAGAGCTGGATGAGGAAGACGAGGAGGACGACGATGGGGAGCGTGCCTCCGCGAGGGCACCTGCCTCGGATGATTACCCCGTCCGAACCATTGACGACGACGAACCCGAAGCTTCCGACGACGACGACGAATCGGACGGTCCTGCGGGTTCGGACTCCGCGTCAGAGGACGACTCGGACCAGGCGAACGCCGACGAAGCGGAAGAGGATGAAGAGGACGACGAATTCGATGAGATGCTTGGCATCGACGACGAGCTTGCGCGGATCAGGCCTCTCGAGGAAGAAGACGACGAAGATGACGAGGAAGAGGAGCTGGTCGACGACCGCGGTGAGGACTGGTGACGGATCATCCGAGTGATCGGGAGCCGTCCTCTTTCCACCATTGCAGCCAACGCTGCTTGATCTCTTCCCGGCGCCGCCGTGGTGCATCAGGGTCGAATCCGAAGGATTCGCCGGTGACCGCTTCCAGCTCGTCGGACGCGCTTTTTCTCAGCACTCCATCCTTCGCTGAAAGGCCTTCGATCAGCCAAAGGATTCGAGACTCGCTCCCGTGCTTCTCCAGCCATGTCCGCCATTTTCGAGCGTTGGATCCCAATCTCTGTTTCGTGATCTCCGCCAAGGCATCCTGCACGACGTCGAGCATGGGGCGTTCCTTGCGGTCCAAGACCTCGATGAGCATCGGAATGGCCGTGACATCACGGAACAAGCCCACGAGATACGCAGCGTGTCGCCGGGCGGCGAGAGAGGTGGCCTTAAGCCGTCCATGCAGATGTTCGAGGAGCAAGGCAAAATCAGGATGATCGCGGTAGCCGAACAGAGTTCGGGCGGCCATCATGCAGATCCGCGGCTCTTCGTCGTGGAGACGCTGGATCAATCGCGGGATGGCCTCGGGTACGAAGATGGATGCGTAAAACGACGTGGCCAAAAAGCGCGTGGCCGGGTCCGGTGCCTCGAGACGACGAGAGACGCCGTGGTGTGCGTCTCTCCCGAGATGGGCCAAAACGGCGAGTAGCGGGCCACATGATTCGAAGGGAGGGACCGGGCCTTGATGGAAGGGGTCTACCTCCAGGGGGCCTGGAAACCGTTCCATCATCGCGTCCAGTGCCACCGGTCCCATCGCGACCAAACGGTCGTGGGCCTCCCGCCGGATAGAGGGCGTCGGATCTATGAGTCGCTCGACCCACGCCGCTCCGTCGTCCTCGTTCGTTCCTCCTCGATTCCAGGTCGGGCGCTCTACACGCTCCGTCAGAAGGACCGGATGGCTTTGCCACGATTCCTTTCGCCGATCTTCGCCAGGCAGACCCGGATCGCTCCAGTCTTGGGCTTCGGAGGCTTCCCAAGGAATCACCGTCGCCTCCGGGATCGAAGCGCCGCTGTCCAGGCCCACACCGCCCTGAGCTGGAGGATTGTCCTCCAAAGACCCATTCGACCACGTCTCTTCCACCTTCACGGACGGTTCCGAGTCCGCTCGGATGATCCGGGGCGCTGACTCGAGGAGCGCGCTCTCGTTCATGGCCCAACCCACGTCCAACGGTTCTGCTTCCGCCGGCAGAATCGGAGACGGGACCCGCTTCATCGGGATGTTCTCTTCGGCCGTCGTGGATTCGGGGAAATGGATCGCATCCAAAGAGCTCGAGGAAGGGACCTCCTGCCGATGCACCACTCGCGAGGACGGCACAGGATTCGCGATATCTCGCGAACTCGTCGGAGCGGTCGCGACTGTGCGCTGCGGGGCCGGGGGTGGGTCCACGACCTGCGGCGGCACCAACTCGTAGCCCTGGACGAAGTTGGCGTTGCTCACCTGAAGCGGCTCCCACTGGTCGTCATCGAGGCCTCCCGGGAACGGTTCGTCGGGCAGTGCGTCGGCCGCGGATGTGTGGGGGCGATGGTCTTCCACCGGGTCCTCGATGGGAATGTCGAGGTCGGACTCCTCTCCATCTCGGAGTCGGTGTGGCGCAGGGTCGGGCTCTGACCCTGATAGCGGCGCAGTTGGAGTTTCGACGTGGACAAGGTCGACGTCGTCGGACGGGACGGAGACGGCCGAGCGAGAGGCTGAAGCGTTATCCGTGGGAGAAGCCGCATCTGGATCCGGATCGAGGACGACGCGGAGGCTCGGTTCGCCTTTATCGCCCTCAGACGATTGCTCGACGTTTGACGGGAATCTTCGGGTCACTTCGGGCACGTCTCGAAGGGGCGGCTCCGAGAGGTCGGTGTCGTCGTCTCTGCCTACGAGTCCATCAGCGATGGTGGCGAGCGGCGGTGTTCCGAACGGTGGTGTGCCGGCAGGAAGCTGAGACCACGTGGCTTTGGTCCGAAGCACCAGGTCCTCGAGGGACCTCTGCACCCGATGAAGCAAAAGCATCAAATCACCCACGAAGGGTGCGGCAATCCGCGTCGGGGAGTCCGCGTAGAGGACCGCGACCGTCCGTTCTTTTAGGCGGAGCGGAGCAATGACGACAGAGCGGGGTGTCGGTCTGCCCAAAGCAATGCCCAAGGAATCGTCGGGCCCGGACGCAAGGACGTGGCTCTGGTTGTCGACCACACTCCGGACTTGGATATGTCCATTGATGCTGGTCTCGAAGGAAGCGATCGATTCGCTGCCACGGCCGAAGCCCATCCAGCCTTTCAGTCGTGCGTCGGAGCGGACCACGAACAGGGCCCCGAATCGGAGGTGCGCACCGATGAAGCCAAGAAGGGCCTCACCGATCTGGTCGCGGTTCTCCGCCCTCTCCAGGACATCGGCGGCCTCACGAAAGGTTCGGGGCGAGGGGCCCATCAATGATCGCGAAGTGACGCCGTTGCTCAAAGCGGAGAAGCGTTCGGGAAGAGGCGTTCCATAGAGTCGGCTCACGCGCTCCTCGACCTGAACCTCGAGGGCGAGTCGCGGTTCGATCTGCACCTCCAAGAGCTCTCCAAGCCGTATCAGGAGGGCCAGGTCAGCGGGCGCAGGCGACAGCACCGTCAGCACCGAGCCGTCTTCGGAAAGACGGACCGGAGGCAACTGATGCCTCCTCGCCCAACGCTCCGGTATCGCCCGCAGGGCTCGATGGTCCTCCGGCGCGTTCAGGTCCTCGTCGGACGCAAGGGGTGTTTCGTACGCGTCCGCGACGGCGCGACGAAGCTGAGTCGCTTCCAATCCCAGCTCGAGAAGGGCGGTGTCCAAGGCACCCCCCAGCATCACCTGACGGGCCTGAGCGGCCTGGGCGTCCGGCTCCGAAAGCTCTCCACGCTGGGATAAGATATGAGTGAGGCGCTCGGCCATGGGCTCAATATGTCGGGTACCGAATCTCGGCGTCGGACGCTAGATTTCGGCTCCTCTCCAAGGCCGTGCCGGCTCCGGCTCCGGTTCGGGGCCCAGCCACCAGGGTCAACGGTCGATTGGCGGCTGCCTCAGCGAACATGTAGGTCTGCGGTGAGTTGGCGCTCTCCGGTGCGGCGGACCCAGATCCGAGCCGATCGGGTGGATCTGACCCAAGGGAGCCGTTGCACTTCCATCAACCACCTCAGTTCCGGTCGATGATGAGAGGAGAGCGACGCGCCCTGCAGCGCGGCTCGGAGCGCCGCCAGGTCGACCTTGCCGGACAACACCAGGTCGGACGGGGCTTCTCGGGGTCTCGTCGTGTGCAGCCGGCGCAGGGCCGCGGGCCCTGCTCCTGTGCCCAACCCGAGCAGAACCATGCCGTCCGTCGAAACCACCTCCAGGGGAGCGTCGCCGGCCTGGGCACGACGGCGAATGGAGGTGGTGGATGATTGGGCAGTCGGAATCACGATGGCGCTGGTGAACGCGAAGCTCAGGGCCAACGTGGGGTCGTCCACTTCGGGGGCCCTACGCTTGCGAGACCAACGACAATAGGGGTCCACACCAAAGGATGCGGCGGCAAACCCGCCTTCTCCATCGGGCTCGGGGATCCGAAGATCGAATCGAGCGAGGAGGCGGGACCACCGGGTGAGGAACAATGGGCGGAACCGGCTGTGGAGGCTCGCCAAGGCTGGGGCTTCCGACCATCCCACCAGGCGGGGATCCATATGTCGTGGTGCGAGGCTTCGGTGTAGTTCTGCCTGAACGTTCATCGGCAGCGTGAACTCGGCCCGAAGATGACCCGGCATTCGCTTTAGACGAAACGTCCTACTCAGCTCCAGCCATCTCCCGAAACGCTCCACTCGCTTCAGCGTCGACTCGAGTCTTCGGCTTCGGACATCCGGATTCAAGAGGGCGGCACTGGCTCTGAGTCGGTTGGTGGACCAATCTCTGTACCACCGACGAGCGGATTCTCCGTCCAGTTGCAGTTGCCAAGATGACCCATCCTCCGATGGCCGGATCGGTTCTCCAGATCGTGCGATGAGCGGTTGGACCCCGTTGGAGCCTGCGCCGAGCTGACACCAAGCGACGTCCCCGAGCTGCAGGCACGCCAATGCGGGAAAGTTCGTTTGCAGAACATGAAGTTCGAGTCCTTGATGGCGCCAGTGGTCGACGGCTCTCCTCGTCATCCAATCAGCGAATGCATCGGCGTCCACGACGTGGAATCCAAACAACAAGACGCCCCCTCGGTGGGCGACGATATTGAGTGGTGCTTGCGGGTCGGTGTGTGGAGGCAGTCGGATCTCTCGAGCCCATGAAGGTGCCCAGGGGCCGAGAAGCTGAACCAGGCGGCCGAAATCCTGGGCAAACGAAGCGGCAGCTTGCGCCCGCACGAACGCCGCATCCGCGCGTCGTACCGTTGGCGTACCAGATTTCGCGGATGCAGTCGGGAACTCGACCGCCATCACTCCGATGAGAGAACAGACCGCCACGAATCCATGTCGCTTCACCGTGGCTTCACCTCGACACCGTCGCCATAGGAAGACAGCCTTCGGCTGAACACCGGCGCGTCGGACTCCATTCCTCTGCACAGCGGCCTCCACGCGGATGGTACGGCCCTTGCCAATCCTATCGTGCATGACTCTCATCGGGCGCGCTCTCTTCACCTTCTCTCTGCTCATGCTCACACAGTCGGCTCTGGCCAAGGGCACGTTCGGCATCGTCGAAGGACGCCTCGGAGCCACCCTGGAGGATTTCGACGAGGCTGGACCGGACCCTAGCTTCGGGTTTTCTGCGGGTTTGACCGTCAAGCAACCGGGCTTTCCTTTCCGACTCTACATTGTCGGCAGTTTCGATTCGACCTACCGAAGCACTTTCCGGTCGGACCGGTCGGACCTCGACTTCGCCGGAGAGGCTCGATTGGTGCTGCCGCTCAGCAACGTGTTCCGGATCTACGGTTTGCTGGGAGGCGGTGCCCGATACACCGAACAGACGCTGTACCCCGATGGCGCGTGGGTCCAGAGTCGAGGATGGACACCCCTGGGATTGACCGGCGGGGGAATTCAGATCCGACCTCACCGCAACTTCTCCTTCGGAGCGAGGGCCGTATACACCTGGACCGACCCATCCAACGACCTCGGCCACGAGCTGTTTGGAGAATCGACCGACCGCTGGACGGGAAGTGGGTTCTTTGGGATCCATTTCTAGAGACGGTTTCGTGAATGCCTGGTCCCACCCGGCACTGCGTTCATACACCGCGTCGGTCGCCCCGTGCGACAATGGTTCCCGTAAGCAGGTCGTGCAGGGCACGTTGACGCTTGGTGAGGAGGATCCAAGCAGGTCCGACGCCGAAAGCGAGCGTTCCCAGCATCGCGAGGGCACCGCGCAATCCGATGAGCTTCCAGGTCAACTTCTTTCCGGCGACATGGTGCACGCGGCAACCTACGGCGAACTTTCCAAACGACGTTCCGGTCAGTCCATGAACGACGACAACGTACGCGGTCCCGAGGAGGGCCGCGGTTGCCAGGATGGCAACGAGGGTTCCGCTGCGGATCATGGGGAGCCAGTCGTCGGGCTCCATCCAGTTTGCATTCAGCGGCTCGGGCCCGAAGCATCCAGCGGCAACGAGTGCCCAGACCCATGTGCCGACCATGAGACCGTCGATGAGGAGACCGGTGGACCGTCGGGTCAAGGAGGCCGTCTGGAGGCGCTCCCGACGCGTCTTCTGCGATGAACCAGGCTCCAAGGCGTTTCCACCGAGCGGCCCCGAATCCTCGGGCGATGAGCTCTCCTCCCAAAGCGGCTTCCTTTTCTCTGGCGCGTCGACGCCGGACGAAGCGTTCGGTTGCGACGGGACGTTCTCTCTCGAGAGGACGTCAATGCGCCCACGACTCTCCGCAGGAGCGGAAGGCTGAGGATTTTGGAGAAGAAGCGCTCGACAGCGTCGACAACGCGCCGCGCCAGGTGGGTTGAGGGTACCGCACTCGGGACATCCCACCTGCGAGAGGCTACGCAAGATCGTTCCCGGGGTCGATGCCGAGGACTTGGAGGGCGTGGCCCCAACGGGTCGGCACCGGAGCGCTGACGTCGATTTCGAGGACCCGCAAGCGTGCGGCGTGAAGATAGGGATGTTTGGGGGTGGGTTTGGATGCCTTGCGCATTTCGTCTCGGAACCAGCGGTTTCGCTCGAATTGGCCATATTTGTCATCCATCAGGACCGGCGTCCCGGCCCCCGCCAGATGGCGCCTGATCTGATGCATCCGTCCCGTCGCGATGTTGACGCGCACGAGGGCGGCCTCCGGAGTCGAGACCACGGGCGAAACGTCGGTTCGTGCTTCCTGCGTTCGTCCGTCGGATGCGGGAAGCGCCGCGTCGAGAACTCGGCGTTCGGGCCATGGCCCGGTGATGATGGCGCTGTATGTCTTCAAGGCCGTCTCCCAGGCGAACGCGGCTTCGCGAGCCGAGCGAGCTGTCTTGGCCAACAGCAACACGCCGCTGGTCGACGCATCCAGTCGATGCACCGGGCGAAGGTGTGGCAATCTCTCCAGGACCGGCGCGGTGCGGGTGTTGGCGCCGCCATGGACCGGAACCCCAGCCGGCTTCATCACCGCCACGAAGGAGCCGTTCTCATAAAGCAGGTCGAGCGCGCGCGGCCGCCTCATGCCCACCTCGTCTCCAGCCGGAGCGCAAAAGTGAAGCCGACGTAGACCCGTCGCCCACGGCATGCCAACCGTGAGTCGGTGGAGCCCCTTTGGGACCGACGACTGGTCATGGTGACCGGAAAGGGCGGCGTCGGGAAAACCACTCTGACCGCGGCCCTTGCGCAATCTGCGGTTGCGGCGGGCCGACGGGTGTTGGCGGCGGAAGTCTCGAGCGACGCGTCGGCTCAGTCTCCGCTGATGCAGCGTCTCGGGCACCCCGAGGTTCGAAGCACCGTCCCCGTCGATCTGGGGAACGGTCTGTTTGGGGTACGCCTGGTGCCCTCGGCCGGACACCGCATCTTTTTGCAAGAAGCTCTGCGCGTTCGATTGTTGGTCGACGCCGCGATGCGAAGCTCAGCCCTCAACCGCTTCTTGATGGCGGCGCCAGCGTTCCCGGAAGTGGGTACCCTGTACCAATTGGTGAGTCTCCTGCGCGATCCCGCATACGACCATATCTTGGTGGATCTACCGGCAACGGGCCACGCGCTGGGATTGGCATCGCTGCCCCGGGTCGTCTTGAAGGTCGTGCCTTCGGGTATGGTGGCTCGGGCCATCCAGGAGGGTCTCGACGCCATGACGGACCCAGACCAGGGGCGGGCCATCCTGGTGACGCTCCCGGAAGCGATGCCCGTGTCCGAAACCATGGAGCTGCAGAAGGGCTTGGCCGGTCACGGTGTCGAGGTTCGGGCCTTGGTGTTGAACCGAATCCCGCCGGACCCGTTTACGCCCGAAGAACGGGATGCGCTGGATGCGCATCTGCAGCAACGAGACCATCCTCTCCTCGGAAGTCGGGAATTTCGACGCCTTGACCGAGCCCGGACCGCGCGACAACGCTTCGAGGAGGAGGGTCCGCCGCACACCCAGCGACTCTACGTTCCCGACCTTTCGGAATCGGTTCCCGACGAGCGCGCGGTGGTCGAAAGCGTGCGAAAGCACCTGGACAACCATTTTGTCACAGAGCAGCCGGCGCAGGCTTCGGAGGAGGCGCTTTGAAACTCGGCGCGTACGTGCGTGAGAAATCGGTCATCGTCGTATGTGGCGCCGGCGGAGTCGGCAAAACGACCACATCGGCTGCGTTGGCACTTGCCGCCGCCCGGGCGGGCCGAAAGAGCCTGGTCTTGACCATCGATCCGGCGCGGCGTCTGGCCCAGGCGCTCGGCATCCCGCCCACCGGGAAGGAGCCGGTCATCATCGATGGAGCCTTGCTGGACGGCGCCCAGATTCATTTTCCCCCATCCGGAGAGCTGTCCGCGTGGATGTTGGACCCGAGGGTGGTGCTGGAATCCGTCGTGGACCGCTTTGCGCCGAGCGCCGAGGATGCGGAGACGATCCGTGAAACCAATCTGTACCAGGCATTGTGCGAGGTCATGGCTGGACTTCAGGAGTACACGGCGGCCGAAGCGCTCTTCACCTTCCATGAGGCCGAGAGATATGACCTGATCGTTCTGGACACGCCGCCGTCCCGGAACGCACTCGATTTTCTCGATGCCCCTCGGAGGCTCGCGCGCTTTCTCGACGAGCGTACCCTCGCGATTTTCGCGCCGGAGACCGCCGAGAGGGCATCGGCCATGGTGCGGGCAGCCTCGAAGATCGTGGCGACGACCTTCTCCAGAACCTTCGGTGAAGCTTTCGCCACGGAGCTTCGCACCTTCCTGGGGGCCTTCGGGAAGTTGTTCTCGAGGATGCGGGTGCACGCGAGTGGCGTGCGTGAGTTGTTGCGTTCTCCGAAAGCGGCCTTCCTCGTGGTGACCAGTCCGGATCCCGCCGCTCGGGAGGAAGCTCAATACTTTCAGAAGCGGATTGCAGAGCTGGGCTTGGTGAACGAAGGCTTCGTCTTGAACCGAAGTTTTGCCTTTTCGGGACCCATCGAGGTGCCCGAGCGCATCAGGGAGCGCCTCGGGATCGACGAGGGGCCGTTGGTTTCAGCACTGGAGAAGTTGATTCCATTGGCTCTGATCGAGTCGGAGCAGGTCATCCGTCATCGGCAGTTGTTGGAGGAACTGAACTCCGAAAGCGCGAAGCATGAAGGTCGCGGCGCGACGGCACTGCCCTACTTGGACACCGCAGTCGAGTCGGTAGGGGCGCTCGACATTCTTGCCTCGGCAATCTTGGCGGACCGCGACTGAGTGCCCCGCCTCGGGTCGTTCTCCGCGCGTGTCGAACGCAGCTACGCCGGATGCCCTCTCGCATCACGCCGCGAGGGCGTCGTCTTCCTCGGCACCGAGGGCGGCTTGCACCGAAGGGTCGGCCCGACTCGGGACCCAACTCTCGTCCGGTACCGGAGGCGGCAGCTTCACGGGGGTTCCGTCGTAGCGAAGGCGGTGCCCGGGCCAGATGCAGGCCTGAAAGGCATAGTGAAGCAGCGAGGGCTGGTCGAGATTGGGATGGATGTAGGGCGCGAGCTCCCGCTGGTGTGCCTCCGGCAGAAGGCTCCAGTGCATCGAGGGATGCATGTGGTGGATCCCGTGGTAGCCGTTGTTGAAGGTCCACCAATTGGTCCATCGACCGACGAAATTGCGGCTGTGGTTGAACGGATGGTTTTCGTCGCACCCATCGTGCTGCAAGAAATTGATTCCGATGATGCCCCAGGCTGCGAACTGGTGCGGAATGAAGATGAACAGCAGAAACTTCTGCCAATCCAACACCAGCAGGCCCACAACGCATGCGACGTAGACCAACGACTCCAGCATCAGCTGCCGGAACCATCGAGGGCGCTGGGTACGCATGGCTTTTGCGTATGCGATCTCTCCGGCCATGATTGCTCGGCTCACCACCGCCGGATGGAGCAGCTGATTGAGTAGGTTCCATCGGAAACGAAGCTTCGTGGTCCGCATGACGTCCCGGGCGGACTGGGGCGCGTGGTGATGAGCCAAGTTGTGACCCGGCACGAAACTGCTCACCGGATGACCGTAGGTCAGGGTCAAGACGACCTGAGTCCATTTGTTGAGCCATCGACTCGTGAACATCGGGCAATGAATCGTGTTGTGGGTGATCACTGCGCAAACGAAAGATACTTGCGCAATCAATGGAACCCAAAGGTACGCGGTCCACGCGCGAAGGGCGCCGGCGTCGTCGACGCCGGGGCTGGTCAGCCAAGCTCCGGCCACGAGGGCGAAGTAGCTCGTGATGACGATCCAGGTCCGGATGTCGGCTCGATACTTCAGCATTCCCACGTCTTCACGAGCGGCTATCACGGTATCCGTCCCTCAGGAAACCAGAAGCTGGCTCCCCTTTCGTGGTGACCGTCACAAGGGAAGGCCCAAGACGGGCCGAGCGATCCCATAGAGGGCATCGTCGGCCCCGGCCGATTCCGGGGGCCGAATGTGCCGAACCATGGCGCGCCAGCCGGTCTGCCACCAATCCTCGAATCGTTCGCCTCGCAGCAAGCAAACCGAGGCACCGACAGATCTGGCACTTCGTTCCAGGGGCTCGATGAGCGGTCTTCGGTCCTCTTTGGCGAAAAGCCAGATCGGGGCCTCACGGCCTTTATGGGCAACCGCCTGTAAAGGTCCATGGGCGAATCCGAGGATGTCACAAACCATCGGGCTCGGGCGAGCCGTGAGCTCCATCCACGTCCAGGCGACGAGATGCGCGGCAAGGTCGCTTTCATCAAGTGACGGATCATAGACGATAGCGGACGGGACCATGGGTTGCACTTCTTGGGGACCCAGCCCGGGTTCAGGGCTTCGACCGAGAAGCCAGCGAGCCGCGGCCACCTGAGCCACCGGTCCCAGAATTCGCAGCCTCGATTCCTTGGCCTCGGGACTTCGAAGCCACCGGACCCCTTTCCCTGGGTCGCGCTCGGAGACCGCGATGATGGGGCCTTGCACCCCGGGATGGTTCAGGGCCAAGGACGCATGTGCCGAAAGGTTTTGGCTCATGACCAACAGCGGCGAACAAAGGGAGTGGTTCGCGTCGGCAAACCATGTGGGAGGACGCGCGCGGGCCTTGTAAGGCCATCGCTCGGCCAACCAGCGTCCAACGCACGACGAGAGACCCGCCCCCAAGATTTCCAGCTCGGCCCGCGGGACCTCTTCGCGTCGCCACGATGCCATGCACGCCTCGAGCGATGCTCGGTACTGGCGAGGGATACCTTCGGTGGCGAAGTGCTCCGGCTGCACGGGTCGGTCTGACCCGAGTGTCACGACCGACGCAAGTGGCGACGCGGCTTCTGGTCAGGGACGACGACCGATCCTAGAAGTCGGGCTGGAAACCGACCAGGACACGCACGGTGTCGATACCGGCGCCTTGTTCGAAGGTATCGTGACCCAGGGCAAAAACGAAATTGAAGCTCTGGTCCGGGTCACCGATGGATGAAAGGCCAATGCCGTAGCTCAGACGAAGGAGGTCGACGTCGAATCCGTCGTCTGCCCCGGGAATCGTTTCGCCGAAGTTTTCCCCAAAGACGTTGCCCACCGCAGCAAACAATCGGCCATCCATGAACGCCCAAACCTCGTAGCGATACTCCGCAGCGACCACCGCCAAAGCGTTCCCCAAGAGCCGCCCAGGTTGAAAGGCGCCAAGGGCGAGCGGACCCGTGCCCGACGACGCCAGTTCCGTGAATGGAACGTCGATGTCTCCGAACTGAAAAACGTGCTGTGCAAAGCCTCCAAGGCCGATGATGCGGTTTCGACCCAGATCGAGATGTCCAGAAATCCCGCCCGCGGCGTTCAACCACTGCCGACGTTCCGGGTCGTTGATATCTGCGCTGTAGTTCGCCAGAACACGGGACGAGATGCCCGTGCCATTCTCTCGCGTGTCGGTTCGGGAATCGTAACGCACATCGGCACCGATCGTGAAGGCGAAGAAGCCTTCGAGGCCCGCCGGCTGCGGAAACAGACCGAGCGCCAACGCGTCCCCCAACGATGGATCATTGTTCTGAAATGCGGTGTCGTTGATGTCGAATTGATTCTCTTCGACCTTGAATTGGAGCTTGAGGTCCATGCCCCGGATCAGCTCCTGGGTGAAGTTCAACCGGCCATTGACGGTCCTCTGAAGGAAGCGTGACCGGTCTTCACGAAGCGTGGTGGGCCCGACACCATGGAAGATGCGGTCCGGTCGCTGTTCGATCTGGAAGCTGGCGCCTACCTTTGAAGACTTGCTGAGTGCGAATTCACTGCTGTACGTACCCCGAAACCAGTTGGGACCGCCGTACGCACCGGTGATCCGGACGTCATGACCGTCAATGAATGTGTCATTTGAAAAGAAGAAGAATCCGCCGCTAGGCCGAAAGCCAAAATCTAGAAGTAGGGTCGGAAAAACTCCAGACTTGCGTTCGGGCCCAAAGGTGAACAGCAGGTAAAGCTGCAAAGGAACCTGATTCTTCTCGACCCAGGTCAACAAAGACCCGGTCGGGCGTCGAATGCCGTACTCCCATAGGGCATAGACAGGCGAGAATAACACCCGTGGTACCCAAAGGAGGGCTTCGCCCGGCGAAGGGCCCTTTGGGTCGCGTCCGTCCACGTCGGGGGGCTCGACACGTTCCACGTCTCCGTTGTCCGTGACGGGTAGCGGCTCACCCACGACGACAACGTCTCCATCGGGTCCCACGGTGGAAGTCGCGGTGTTGGTCACGGGTCCAGCCGCTACGGCCAGCAAGAAGACTGCAGTGAGACTCATAGACGGGGTTCCTCTCGGCTCGAGGGGCGTTCCATTCCCACGATGGTGCGGACGCCGTTTACAGGAGCGAGGTGTACGCGACCGGGCTTCGTGGTCTCTCTCCCTTCGCTGGACGCGATGAAATCGACAACCGTGTATTGGTTGGATGGAAAGCCAGATATGTCCGCGCAGACCCAAGAGTTCGCTTCGAGCGCTGCCTCCAGTCTTCGAGCAGACCCTTTGCCGGCCACGCCTCGTACCTCATACCGTCGGGTCGCTGGTTCTCGGATGCCGGAAAGCAGCGCTAGGTCCTGGAGGCAGAGCCGATCGTCGCGTATTTCGGGCCACGTCAGCGGGGATAGCTTGGTCAGAAAGCGCTCGAGAACCTTGATTCGTCGAGCCTTCATGATGCGAAGGATTTCTTCTTCCATGTAAGGCACCGTTCGGAGCCGGCCTCGCTCAACCATCGCTTCGATGTGTTCGGGTGTGAATCGGGCCATGATGCGGGCGGCCCAAGCGAGGTCCTGCTCGGTTGCGCGTTCGAAAGCGGGATTGGGGTAGCCGGGGACAAAGGGATCCGGGTCGTAGTCTTCGGCCGAATAGTAGCCGAGAGCGATCCCCGCTTTGCCGAGCTCCTTGTCGTGCCAAGGACGGTCGATGAGGCCGAAAGAAATGAAGTCCTCGCCGATTTTACCGAGGTCCAGGTAGCCAGACTTGCCGAGACGTTCTGGGATGCCTTTCGGACCGGCCACGATCCCGAATCCGTCGCCAAAATCGATCTTGTAGTGACGAGTGAAACCAAGCTCTTCGCCGGTCTCCATCCAAGCGAGAAGCGTATTCTCTTGGCGGGTGTCGACGTGGTCAAACCATCCAGCGAAGACCTGCATAGCTCGCAGCTCACGTCGGTTCTCGTGCAGGATACTGTCGTTCGGGTCGTCTTTGCGGCGACCCTCGTACCGCCACGGACCGATGGGCTTGCCTTCGATGAACTCCGAGACCGATACTCGGTAGAGACCGGGTTCGACCTCGATCGCCTTGTTCATGATCTCATCGATGCTTTCCTGAGTGAGGGGGGATTCTTGACCGTTGGTTCGAACGACCTTGGCGCCAGGTTTCAGTGTCAGCTGGTCCTTTCGAACGAAGGTCACTCGGTTGCATGGGACCCAGTATCCAGCAGCATGAAAGATGATGGCGCCGATCACGTCGGCTGTCGAGCCACGTTCGGGCTGGCTCGTTCCGTCGACCTTCACGAGGGCGCGGACGCCCTCGGTGTTGACGATCTGAAAGCCAGGATTTGCGCCGTCTGGCTTGCCACCCACCACGGTCCACGGCTTTCCCGCGTCATCGTCAAGGTCACTACAAGCTCCACGACTGACCTCCTCGGGTGACATCGGCTCCAAACTAAGTCGATTCGTGTACCAGGACGAGTTCGGCACTTCGTCGAGCGAATTGACGTTGGCCGCGGGATGCTTCACCGGAAACCGAAGCGCGTCGCTCACCCTCCAAAAGAACGAGTAATTCGCGCCGTCCCAGATGAACGGGCTGTAGAAGCCCTCTGGTGGCGTCTCGTATGGGCGTCGATCGTCGATGCGCCACGCCGGACTCTCGGCCGGAAAACGTCGAACGTTGCTCGACGCACATGCTGAAACGCCGAGTATCGCGGCCAAGCTCAATATTGTCGCCTTCACCGTCACTCCTTCACGCCGGCCGTCGAGTGGCCGGAGGCTCGGCTATACAACAGGATGAGGTCACAGACAGCGCTGTTTTCGTGCGCTTGATGGGACTCGAATGCTCAGTTCGACTTGGCCCCGTTCGGAAGAACGATGGCGGAGGCGATGCGGTCGATGTCAGCGCGATTCCATGGAACCGACTTGAGCTTCTCGGCCACGAACAGCTCCATTTGGTCGGTGTAATGCGGAGAGTCGGGATGATTGCTCGCTCCAAAATGATGAATCGAGCGAGATCGAAATTCTCCCTTCGGACCCCATTCGACAAACTGTATCAACGAATCGCCGAGCCATGCCTTCAACCTCCCGTCTTCGTCCTTCTTGCCATGAATGGCCCTCAGTGTTCCTGGTGCCCCTCCGAGCCCGTAGTCCTTGTCTCCTCGCCGCAGACGATTGACTTCACTCCAAAGAGGGTCCGGCCGTCCGAAGGTCTGCTGGAGATGATGGGCATTTTGGGAGAAGAGTCTTTTGATGTCCGGCTCGGGATCCTTCCATCCCCGTGCTTCCAGGATCGGTTCGCAGGTCATGACAACCACCGCCGTCGCCCGGGAATTGGCGTCGGCACTGAAATCCCAGGCCCGAACCGCGTCGAGCGCTCGCTTGACGACGGGATCATCGGGCCAGTCGAGTGATAGGATCTCTCGTATGAGTCCCGCCATCGTGCCGTCCGGTGGGAAGCTCTTGTCGTACTTGATGCGCATCAGATCCGTTTCCGAGATGGTCGGCAGCTTCCTTGCGAGCTGAAGGATTCGTTTGGCGCGATTCGACATGTTGTCCCCGATGCCCAGGGTGTCGGAAAACTGCTGTGGGTTTGGACTGCCTCGGCCATCCGTGGCTTCGAATGGAGTGCTGTTGGTGTTGAATACCAGGCCCGAAGGCGGATTGACGGTATGGGGGAGAGCGTCGAAGGGGACGTATTTCTCCCAGATGAGGTCACTTCGGTCACCAGGCTGATAGCTCGTTTCATAAGGCAGGCCTTCTCGGCGTATCGGGATCTTTCCATTGTAAAACATGCCGATATTGCCCTGGCGATCTGCATAGACGAAGTTGATGTTGGGAATGGCCTGCATGCCCATCACGCTTCTCCATTCGTCGAAGTTGCGGGCCCGATTGAGGCGATAGAATTGCTCGACTTGGCGGATTTCTCCTCGCCCCACGTATCGCACGGCGTACGTGCCGTGAGGCCGTCGCACCACTGGGCCGTGCTCTGTCACCTCAATCGTCTTCCGCACCGGCCAGTAGATGCGGCCAAAGACCTTGACCCAGATGGTGATCGGCTTCGATTCCATGTCTCTCCATTCGTCGTCCAGCCGATAGCGTTGGTCGTCGTCTGGATGGAGCTGGAGAACGAAGACGTCGACGAGGTCCGGAAAATTGACGGTAGCGGCCCAACCGAGATCCCGATTGTGGCCGTGGAGCATCAATGGGGATCCGGGAAACGTTCCACCCGCGACGTCCAATCCCTCCTCGCTCCTGGCTCGAAACTCGTACCACGCGACGGCGCCCTCGAGGGGTTGGTGGGAGTTGATGACGAGCCGCGTGTAGCCATCCGAGGTGCGGCTCGAAGAGACGGCGATGGCGTTGGAGCCGGGTGAGTGGTCCAAGCTCCAGTCCAGGCTGCTTTTCAGCCCACGTTGGGTGTCGGACACCAGTGGGCGATGTCTTTCATCCTGAAAGAGTTCTTCCAGGTATTTGTCGAGTCTGTAGAAGATCGGGGACTTCAGGACGAACCCCGCCGCGATGTCGGCTCCTCGTACCGGCACGAGGCCTTTTTTCACTTCGTCGCGATGTCGAGCTGCATAGAGGTTCAGGCCATTTGCGTATCCGTCGAGGAGCATCCTCGTTCGTTCGTTGAGATGGTCTTCATAGTTCGCATCGATGGCCTCCCAAACACCCAACCAGCTCACCAGATAGTCACTCGCAGCCGCGCCCGCCCCGTAATGCTGGGCGGAGATTCCGCGGGTCGCTAAGATGACCTTCTGGATGGTCCCGAAATCATCTTCCGCGTGGGCGTAAGCCAGACCGAACGCCACGTCGGCATCCCTTTGGCCGTAGATGTGCGGAACGCCGAAAGGGTCCCTCAGGATCTCGACGTGATAGCGATTCGCTTGCTCTTCGT
Organism: Myxococcota bacterium; assembly: GCA_050331295.1. Taxonomy (GTDB): domain Bacteria; phylum Myxococcota; class Kuafuiibacteriia; order Kuafuiibacteriales; family Kuafuiibacteriaceae; genus Kuafuiihalomonas. The sequence continues at coordinate 17,510 of JBHJGZ010000009.1, forward strand.
ATCGGGTCGGATCGAAATCTGGCGTGGGTTCAATGGAGAGGATGGCGGCTGTGAGGCCGCCGGCCAGAAGTCCCGTTCCGACGAGGGTCATCCAACGCACGCTCGTTTGCCTGCATCGATTCGCAGCTCGGGGCGACCAGTTCAGACCAAGCTCAAAAACTTCAGCACCTCGTTGTCCTTTCGGGCCGAGGGCAGGGGCGTCCGACGCAATGGACTTCCGAGGTTCCTTTTCAATCTGCGAAGGGGTCTCGGTCCAGGTTCACGAAAAACCATCGAATGAGCAGGAATCCACTCCAGGCCTCACCGATGCGGGGTAAAGCGAGACTCTCGCCGACGAGCGCTTCCTCGGGTGACCATGCCAGTCCGATCAATTCCCACTGAGCTCTCTTCTTTTCGTCTCCGAATCCGGGCTGCTTGCTGACGCCGACCGTCCACGCGATGCCGGCACCCGCCTGACCCGAGAGCGTGTTCACATCGAACAACTCGACGCCTCGCAACCGAGCCATACCGCCTAGGGCCAACCGAGGGCCGAGCTGAAACCACAATTCGGTGTCCGCTTGGGCATCAGCTTCCCCATCCGCCGTCACCGGCCGTCGCGAGTTGGCACCCGCGCGAAGGTCCCAGCGGGCCCAGCCCCCGATGTGGAGCCGAGTTTCCACGCCGCCATCGACCGTGAGGTCGCCGTCCACTGGAATCTCGCTTCCGAGGCCAACAGCGACCTCGAAAGGACCCTCCAGCAGACGGACGCGAAGACCGAGGCGGGGCTGGCGCAGGCCGTAGCCCGGCGTCGGAGAGAGGTCGGCGCGCAGGAGCTCGAGTTCCACTTCGATGGCATGGGTGATGGCCGCCCGTGCGCTGAAGAAGATGCGACCCAGTCCATCCGATTCAGCCAATGTCGTGCCGCCGCCCAGAAGCTCTACCCGGAAGGTTCGATTGGGAAGGACCAAGCTTCGTTCCACAAAGGGAACCGGGATGTGCCCCGCTGAGAGGACCGGTTCCAGTTCGGATTCCCACGGATCAAACCCGTCCACGCTTGCCGTCGAAATGGCCGCGAGAAGCAATGCTTCCATTAGAGAAGATTGGCGGCGAGCTCGGCGAGCTCAGAGCGCTCGCCCTTGAACATGGTGACATGGCCCGCAATCTTCTCGAATCGAAATCGATTCACCACATGAACCAATCCGTTGTTGGTCGAGTCCATGTATGGATTATCGATTTGGTATGGGTCTCCGGTGAGGATAATTTTCGTTCCCTCACCGGCTCTGGACACGATTGTCTTGACCTCGTGTGGAGTCAGGTTCTGCGCCTCGTCCACCACCATGAACTGATTCGGAATCGAACGGCCGCGGATGTAGGTGAGCGGTTCGATCTGAAGAATTCCGAGATCGATCAGTTCCCGATAGCTGCGTCCACCCTTCTTCTCATCCGACGACAGACCCATCAGGAATTCGACGTTGTCGAAGATCGGCTGCATCCACGGAGATAACTTCTCTTCAACCGTACCTGGGAGATAGCCGAGGTCTCGGCCAAGGGGAAAGATGGGGCGGGACACGAGAACGCGCTGGTATATCGCCTCTTCGGTTGCCTTTTGGAGGCCTGCCGCAATGGCCAGCAGTGTCTTGCCGGTTCCGGCTTTCCCGACCAACGTTACGAGCTTTATCGAGTCGTCCATGAGGAGATCGATCGCAAAGGACTGTTCCTTGTTGCGTGGTCGTACTCCCCAGACCCCGTCTTTGATGCGGGTGATCGGAAGGATTCGGGTTTGGTCGAGTGAGACTTTTCCGAGTGCCGAGTGGCTCGGATTGAAGGCATTCTTGACATGAACGAACTGATTCGGAGGTTGGTCTTTGGGCTCGAGCTGCAAGAAGCCTTGACTATAAAATTGGTCGACCTGTTCTGGAGCTGCTTCCATTTCGACCACACCCGTCCACAGTTCGGTGATCTCGGTGCGCTCGTGGTCGTAGTCTTCGGCATGAAGCCCAAGCGCGTCGGCCCGAATACGAAGGTTGACGTCCTTGGACACCAGGATGCACTGCAACTCGCGGTCTGCATCTTGGACATCCAGGGCGACCGCCAAGATGCGGTTGTCAGCGGCGTGGTTGGCTTCGACGACATGGGTCGGAAGGAGTCGCTCACTGAAGGCGACACGGACCAAGCCACCGCGAGCGAGACGGACGCCGAGACGAATGTCTCCCTGCTTTCGAAGGTCATCCAAGGTTCGGCTGACTTCTCGAGCGGAACGACCGAGTTCCGACAGATCTCTCTTGAACCGGTCAATCTCCTCGATGACGTAGATCGGAATGATGACCGTGTTGTCGTCGAACGCGTGGAGCGAACCCGGATCGTGGAGCAGGACGTTGGTGTCGAGAACGAAGTTCTTTCTCAAAGGGTGCCTCGCGGCGCCTCAGGCGACTGGCTCAGGCTTAGCCGGAGTTTGATCGGAGGGGCAATGCGATCCGCTTCATCGAATCGGGTTTTTGCCCAAACGTTTTCAATGCCGGTCAGAACGCCCTACGTTCCACAAAGGCTAGTCGGAAAACAACAAGATTGCTTCTCTGGGGCGTATCCAGCCCAGCTCATCCCGAACTTTGCCTTCGAGCGCCGGCCCGAGGTGCCGGAGTCCTCGGATCTCCGCCTCGAGTTGTCGGTTTCGTTCCATCAACTCATGATTGTCGCTCCGCATGCGTCTCAGGTCTCGCAGCAACTGGGCGTGCCGAGGAACGTTGGACGCGGCGGCGCCCAACAAGAGGAGTACCGTCAGCGCACAGAGGCGCATGCTCAGCTTCAGGCCCGGCACAAGGTCAGACTAAAGAGCACCGACACTCGGTTCAACTTTTTGGGACCACCGCCAGCAGGACGGACTTCAGTTGCCGGGGAACCCAGGTCCCGTCGTTGCGCGCCCGAACCCTGCCCGACGCATCCAGCACGAAGGACGTGGGCAACTGCGACACCGGTCCAAACGGGCCGTCTTCACTGAGGAAGGCCTCGATGTCTTCCGGTCGGCCCACTCGATACGGGACCTCGAACGCCTGGGCGAAGAGACCGGCGGGTCGAGGGTCTTGGTCCACGACCATCGCGAGGACTTCGAGGCGGCCTTGGAAGACCCTAGACATTTCTGAAAGAAGCGGAACCTCCAACAGGGCGGGGTCAGACCACGTGGCCATCACGTGGACCAAAACGGCTTGACCTCTTAGTGCACCCAAAGTCTGCCGTCGGCCTTTCAGGTCGACATATCTGAAGGCGACGCGTCGTTCCTCGAGCTCCGGAGTGGAAGATGCGCAGGCGAAGCTCCCACACAGGACCGCCATCAAGAGCGATCGCATTCTTTCCATCATCCTGCATTGGTCTGGCACCGTCCGACCTACCCCACGACTTTCGCCCGGCTCCAGTCCGATGTCACGCTTCGTTGTCGAAGGGGTGGAAAGACTCGACATGGAATCCATTGTAGACAATTCGACTTGCGTGGAGACACATGCGGGGATGTGGCCATCCGCCGTAGAGCTCGTCTCCCAGAATCGGGAGACCGCGAGACGCAAGGTGGACGCGAACCTGGTGTCTCTGCCCGTGGTTCGTCGTGATCTCGACGATACCACGGTCTTTCGACCACCGCCGAAGGTAGACTTCCGACCGAGCACCTCCAGAAGCCTTCGCGGTCTCTTTGAGGTGAACACGGCGGCCGCCGGTGGTTCGAATCCCCGCGTTGATCGTGAAATGGCATGGCGGCTCTTCGCCCGTGACGATGGCGGTATACGCTTTCACGACAAGATGCTGCCTAAAGGCCTCGCGCCAACGGTCGTGGGCCGCTCTGGTACGCGCGAAGACGACGAGTCCACTGGTCCCGGAGTCCAGTCGATGGACGGCGCCCCCGTCGAGTCCAGGACCCGCTTCCCCGATGCTCGGATCGTAGGCCACTGCGGCGTTGAGCAGACACCCAATCTCGCCGGGTTTCAGCGGCAGCGTCGGGATGCCAGATGGCTTATCGAACACGACGCATTCGGGAGTCTCGGTGACGATTCGAACCCTTCCGAGCAGCTCTTTGTCGGCCAGAGGTTTCGCCATGGACCGGGGCTGGAAGCGCTCGACCGAAAGGGCGGTCGCCTCGATGAGTGGGTCTCCTGGACGAAGTGACCGCCCCTCTCTGGTGGTGATGAGTCCATCTCTCAAGGCTCGCTTGATTTCACGCAGCGACGTTTCAATCCCGGCTCGCCGCAGGGCCGCTTGGACTCCCTTATCGGCTCGGGTGTGGGTGTCAGCCACCACAGGCGAGAGAGCGCGCATGGGTTGGGACCAAGTCAGGCCAAGACTCCGGGTACCGCGACCCGAAGGGCGCTCCACCACCCTCCTCGTGTTTCGTGGTCGGCCAGTCTTCGAGCTGCCTCGGTTGCGCCGCGGTGTCGAGCAAACCAGATCGGCTTGGGCCAACACGGAAAGGGTCCGCGAATCACGACCTTGTGGGCGCCTTCGAGGAGGTAGGCGTTGTGTACCCATCCGAGGCCACTTTGAGGGTCGGAAAGGTCGCGGCCCGGTGCACCGCCCCACGGCGGTCCGGCCCATGCGTAGCCCAACGCGGGCCAATGATTGATGGCCACGGTGCCGTAGTCCAATCGGTGTAGGGCGTCGTTCAGGCCGGAAGCCATCATTTCCGAGGCATTCTGAGCCTCTGGAATGACCAGGGTGGCGTTCAGCGTCCCCCAGAGTTCGTGATTCATGAAGTCGGTGGCGGCATCCAGGAATCGGAGTCCGTTTGGCACGTCGAGTTCGTGCCAGGCCGCCACGGGTACGAAATGCTCCCTTTTGAAGAATCGGTCAGCCGGGTCGAGTGAGCGAAGGATGGTCCAAGGAAGGCGGTCGTGGGTCTCGAGACCCACCTTGAGGACATCGGTGCGGCCTTCGAGCAGCTTTTCGTAGGTCTCGCGGCTTCCCGGGTAGTAGGACAGCCGGGTCCGCTCGGCTTCGAGACGACGCCGAATGGCTTGGAAGAGGGACTCCTTTTGATGCCATCCCTTGGCCACCAAGATCACCCGCACCGCATTACAATTGAACCCGGCATTGTTCACCATCATCGCAACGATGTTGTCTGCGAGGAAAGCAAGTTCGCTTTCCTTGTAGATCGCGGGAACCACTGCGACCGGACTGACGTTGCCCAGTTCGGACGACACGTCCTTGTCGATGACGGGCCGGCCTTGGAGCCGACGATCTTCGGAGCCGCCGAAGACAATCTTGTGATGGGTCTCGACCGAACCGGTCAGGTGAACTTGAGTGACCTCGGGCGACTCGATGAGTCGAGCCCCTTCCTCGGCACCCCCGGAAACGATGGCGAGATGCCTGTTTTCGATGAGCGTCGAGAAGGCTGTCTCCAAGTAGGGGCGGCACCAGTCATTGACGGGGCTGAGTTTCACGACGCTGGGTCGACGTTCGACGAACAACTTCGTGAGCGCGTCCATCGCCGGAATGGACGACACGTTGCCGGCTCCGAGTATCAAACATGTCCCGGGCTGGCGGCCTGCACGATGAGCGGGGCCGACCTGGTCCAGAACCTGATCTGGCCCGACGCCGGGGTCCATGAGGACTTCGGCCGAAAAGCCCCGGAACAGCAGACGGTCAGGTGGCGAGCTGGGGAGAACGCGGACCCACGTGCGATGCGCGTCGTCCACCGCAATCTGTTTCGGACCGATTCCGGCTCGTCCCTGCGTGAGGTGTCCAAGCGTCTGCATCAGCAATCGGAGCTGTCGAAGGACGGGCACCGGACCCGTGAGCCATTCTTCGGGATGATCCGATGCCAGTCCCTTGTGCGCGAGTCCGTGCCTGGCCCAGTCGGGCGCGACGCGGTGCGTCCGCTCGAGGCAAGACTCGAGAAGCCGAAGGCAGGTCGGGACATCCGGCAGTCCATGTAGATGCACGTCGCCTCCCAGCAAGCCGGCGCGGTTATCGCATTTCAAATGAAATCAAGCACCGATGCTCACAACGCAAATGAAGCGTTCGTCCAATTCCTCACCGCATGAGAGCGGGAGCGTACCCTGCGGGCGCCCCTCCAAGTCTTCCGAAAGCTCTGGGGCCTCGCACGTAAATGCCGTGATGCTTGGCAGACCACCCGGATCACTGAGCAGAGTTTTGACTTGCACCGTTCCGGCGCCATCTTGTGCCACGCCCAGGATGTCTCCGGTCCCGGTCTCATAGCTGGCAAAAAAAGCCTGGCCCTCGTCGAGGGCTTCGACGACGCAGCTGTCATTGGCATCGCGTACTGCACCGAAAGGCACGAAGCCACAGTTGCGCGAGGCCGATCCCGCCGCGCTTTCGAGCTCATCGTCGAGATCACACGTTTCACGGACGCATCCGACTGCGGCGAAAATCCCCGCGAGCCATAGGCCTCTGGCCTTCATCGAAAGAAGAGACGGGGGGACGGTGGTCTGGGAAAGGAGGCCTGTGTCCATCGCAGGTTCACTCGAGGTGGTAGGCGATACGCTGATTTTGGGTTTCGATGGTGAGAAGGGCATTGTGTGCGACTTGAGGATGAGGCTCGAGGCGGATGCGGACCGCGAGCTTCGTCCCGGCCGATACTTGGATGGGCGGGAAGGGCAAATAGGTTTGGCTCCAGTGCGTCTCGGTCGCTGCCGGGCCCGTATCCAGGAGCACATCCTCATAAAGCCGTGCCGTGAACCAGCCAGCGAACCCGAGGAGCGTGCCGGTCCGGGTCACCGGCAACGAAAGGTCCTTTTCGAACCAACTTGCACAGGCATCGTCCTTGGTCGCCACGAGGTCGTGCATGACCTGGGCTGGGCCGAGGAGTGAGCTGTCCTCGATACGAATCTGATGTGCGCGGCCTTGCTGGAGCTCCAAAGCTTCCAGGGAGCTGAAGTCGAAACCGGCCATACGCGTACGCCACTGACCTGGACCTTGTCCGTAATAGAGAACCGGATCGTCGACTGGAGCCAAGAAGAGTACGACCTGCTCTGGTATCATGATGCCGTTCGACGCCAAGAACCGGTCCCGGGTTCGGGCCACCACCGGCCACATGTCCTCGACGAAGGCGAGGTTGCCCAGCCACTCGCTCACGATCATCTCGACGGAGGTATCCAGCTCGAGTGTCGTGACGTCTCCCCGGAGCACGCGAATCCGGTCTTGGAGATCGTGAGCACGAATCAGCTGGGCGGCGGTATGGGCGATGTCTGTGCGTTCGATGGCGACCACCTCGCCTCCGGCCCGGGCGGCGGCCATCGCGAGAAGACCCGTGCCGCACCCGAGATCCAGGACCTGCATGCCGGGTCGAATGGCGGCTTCGAGAGCCATGACGAAGGCCTCGGTTCGGGTACGATCCATGACCATTCGACGCTGCAGTTCGAGGTCTCCGTATCGAAGAAAAAAGTCTTCGTCGGGGCGGTTCATAAAATGGTGACCACGGGTGCGTGAGCCGGGAACATGATGTCGATGATCCGCACGGTCAATGGCAGAAGCATGACCGGGCTCCATCTCGAGCACCGGAAACGAGCTTTCGAACCGTTGAGCTTGATTTGGGTGGCGATCACGGCCTGTGGAACCTCTCTCCCACCCGTCACTTTGATTCCCGACCCTCCAGACGCCGCCGTCTCTTTTACGCCCGAGCAGACCGACGGGCTCTCCATCGTGGTCAGTACCGACCTGAACGGCCAATTGGTGGGTGATGATCCGTTGAGAGAGGGCCTTCTCGGGTGGTCTGGTCGGGTCGACCGAGTTCCCGAACCAAAGCTACTGTTGGACAACGGCGACGCGTGGAACGGAGGTTCGGTGTCGAATGTTCTTCAAGGTCGTCCGGTCCGCGAGGTGTTCGAACTGATGGGAGTTCAGGCGGTGAACCTGGGCAATCACGAGTTTGACCGGGGTCAGGATGACTTGCGGAGCCTCGAATCGCGTTTTCGCCTGTTGAGCTGCAATCTTCGGATGGGCGGACGGTCACCGGACTACGCCGAGCCGTTCGTGGTTCTTCATGAGGCGGGATTCAAGGTCGGAGTGGTGGGACTTCAGTCGGAGACACTTCCTCAACGGACCCGTGTACGACATACCGAAGGATTGACGGTGCTTCCAGCCGAACAAGTGCTGAAGTCTTGTGTCTCCGACGCTCGAGGGGCGGGCGCGGAAGTCGTGGTGGTTTTATACCACGAGGATCCAGCCAAGGTTCGGCGCTTCATGCTGAAGGTCGATTTAGCCGGAGTCGACCTCGTGGTTGCATCGGATCGTCAGCCTGGATTTCACACTCGGATCAAAGGTATCGCGATGGTCCAGCCGGGTGGCTTGGGGCGGTCCGTGGCGGTCGCCAGGTTCGTTCGGGATCCTCGGGGAGTGAGGCTCAATCGGCTGTGGCTGGAGGACGGTCGGTACGATCCACCGCCGGAGGTTGCACGCGTCATTCTCCACGCCCAGCGCGAGGCGGCTCGGGTGTTGGACGCATCGGTCGGGACCGCACCGACGAATCTCGCGGTCGGAGACTTTCATCAATCACCGTTGGGCCAGTTCACGGCACAGGCGTGGCTCGCGGCGGTTCCGGACGCCGATGTCGCGTTGCTCAACCACGGAGCACTCCGGCATCCTCTCATTCAGGGGCCGGTCAGTGAGGCGCAACTTCGGGATGCGCTTCCGTTCGATGATGAGCTGGTACTCGTGACTTTGACCGGCGCCCAGCTTCGAGAGGCATTGACGAAGGCACCAGTCGCCGGTGGATTTCGGTGGAGTTACACGGTGGACCAGAAGGGCATCCGGCCTCTCTCAGTGGTCCATCAAGACGGGTATTCCGTGGAGGAGGACCGAAGCCTGCAGGTCCTCATGCCCGAATTCCTGGCCGAGGGCGGCGATGACTTCCCACTCGAACAGTATCCGCGTCGACCGACGGGTGTGCGGATGAGAGCACCAGTGCGTGAGGCATTGGCCAGTCAGGCGCCATTGAATCGAAACACATTGGCGCCACGAGCAACTTTTGTGTCTCGTGCGCACGCCCGGTCCAGACCGCGGTGACGAGCGAGCGGGGTTCAGCCATCCGCGGGATGGACCGCAGGCTCATGGTGAAAATTTTCGGTACACTCCGACCACAACGCCCAGGAGCGAGGTCGAACGAAAATCCGACCGCCTCACCACGATGGGGTCCATGCTGGCATTCTCGGGGATGAAGCGGATCACGTCTCCGTCGGGCTCGTAGCGTTTCACGGTGGCCTCACCGTCGATCATGGCCACGACGATGTCGCCGCGGTGGGCCTCCAGCTGCTTTCGCACGAAAATGTAGTCTCCGTCGAAGATCCCGGCGTCGATCATGGAGTCGCCCGATACGCGGAGCGCGTAGAGCTGGTCGCTGGGCGCACTCCCGACGAAGAACCGGTCGACGTGAACCGTAGCTTCCGCGTGCTCGTCGGCCAGGATGGGACTCCCTGCGGCGACGCGGCCGAGAACTCTGATGGCCACGGACTCGGTATGGGACGGGATGAGGGCCGAAACGACGTTCGCGCCCGGTCCCGAGCTCGACGGTCGACTCCTGCCCGCATCGGCGGAGTTGGAATCGATGCGCTCGGGTCCGGCGGCACCCGCCTCGCGGGCGTCTTGCCGCGGCGCCATGATGGGCTCGATGTCAGGATCCGCGTCGATCCGGGCCTCGAACCCGCCTATCTTCGGGGTAGGGTCGCGGCGTCGCGCGGCTTCTTCATGCAAATCATCGAGGGAAGGAATCGACACCGGTCGAAGGGCCCGACTCTTGAGCCCCTCCCGCCGGAGGTAGCCTTTCCGCTCGAGCGCTTTCAGATGGTCATTTACCCCGTTGGTCGATCGAATCCCCATCTCCTCTCCGATCTCCCGAATCGTCGGTGGGTAGCCCTGTTCCTCGATCCGACGGGAGATAAAGCTCAAGATCTCTTGTTGGCGCGGGGTGAGGCCGTGCATGGGACCCACCCTAACTGAACAATTGTTTCGGCGCAACAGATGAGGCGCCGGGTTCAACCGGGGCTACAGCCGTTCACGTAGTCGGCGGATGGCGCCCAGCACTTCTTCGTCTTCCGCCCAGTGCTCCAGCGCTTGAAGTCGCTGTTGAAGCAGGCGCGCGTTCGGGGTCTGCCCCTCGGCCATCAATTCTTCGAGGTGAACGAGGACCGCCCGCAACAAGCGCTCCTCTCGAACGTCCAACAAGGCCACCATCAGGCGCGCGTCGCGGGGCAGCGGGTCCTCCGATTCCAGCACCGGAGCCAACGTCCTGGATGAGGGATCCTTGGTCAGAGCCGCGAGGCGCGTCTTTCGACCCTTCGCCTGGACATCCTGCGGCCCCAGCTTGGCCTTCATGGATTCCGGAAGGTCGGTTCCTCCGGGGGAGAACAGCTTGTCCAACTGGGACCGGTAAACAGAATAGGCGTGGGTACGACTCGCTCGCTCCCGCTGCTCTTCGACTTCATCGCGGCGTCTGGAAGCGCGGCCTCGGGATTGGTCGATCTCCCGCCAGGACTTCTTCCGGTCGTCCCCCACGGTCTGGTCAACCTTCCTGTTCGTCTTTGGACTTACGGGTGTCGTCAAAGAGCCGTGCGTCGGTCGGGTCCTTGCTCTGGTGGCCGAGAATCACGTTCAGCGCCCGCACCAGCTTCTTGCGGCAGAGGCGACTCACCGGTCGTCCGTCCATGGCGTCCCGCACCGTTCGGACCGACACGCCTCGGCCCAAACCTTTAGGCTTCGGCGCATCGGCATCGGCGTAGCCCTTCTTGGCCCGGCGGGCACTGGCGCGCTTGACCATCAATTCCCTGTCTTCGGAGGTCCGGTGCTCCAGCGCGGCGGATTCGCGCACAACCTGCTGGAGGTCGATCCCGTGCTCTTCCAAGAAGTCCCCAAATCTGGACATGGGCTGGGAAGGCTACTCCCGGCCGCATCAAAGTCAAGCAAGAGTGCTGGACGAGCGCCTCGGTTTCCTTCACCCCGACCCGGCCGACGACTTGGGAATTGGACCTTCCAAATCCGCCACGCTACGTCCGAGCGGTGCGGGCTTGGGGGTGGCTTGTCTTCGTCCTGGTGCCTTCGGAGGCATGGGCGGAGTTGTTTGTACCCATCGTCGGCGATGTGCCCAGCGTTCGCCGTCGGTCGATCGTGATGTCCAGGGACGTGGCCACCCAAGCCACGATACAGCAGTGGATTCTCTCTGGTGGGTCTTCCCGATTCGTTCACATTCAACCCTTCCCGACCCGGCCGGGATGGGGCCCTGCACCCGAAGGGTTGTGGAGTGCCCTGGACGAGGCTTGTGCGGCGGAGGCGCCGTACCACCGCGATCTGAACCGCAGACCCCTGGGGCCGTCTGTTCTTTCTCGCCTTTTTCCCCAACCGGACCAGCCGGCGGTCGCGTCCTCCGAAAGGCTCGAAGGCGCGCCGGCGAGCCGGATTGTTCGTGAGGTGTTCACGGGCTTTGCCAAGTCCTCGACCACTACTCCGGGGGTCTTCCATCTCCCCGACGACATCGACCGATTCTTTGAACGCTACGGAGCCCGACCGGAGCCCGAAGCGCGTCGAGCCATCGCTTTCTATCTGAATCGAGGTTTTGCGCTCCTGGCCACCGTCTACGAAACGGAAGGACCGCCCGGGCCCCACCGCATTGGGCCCGAACGCTACACCTTCGTGTCCAACGAATTGACGATTCCCATCTACGCTCCGGATTCCGGAGAAATCGTCGACTTCCACACTCTGGGATCTCAAGCGTGGCAACCCCGCGACGTGCCCGTAGACTGGTCAGAAGAGCCTTGGCTGCATCCCGAGCCCACCGAGTCCGCCATGTTGGCGGATTGCGCCCGAACGCTCGATTCGGACGAGGCTCGGGCTCAACCGCTGGTTCGGTCGTTGGGACCTGTTTTCGACCGTCTCACGGTGGTTCGGTACCGCTGGCGTCCCCCGAGGGAACGGTACGTTTCCGTCCGTTTCAGGCCGGAGGTCCATCGGCCGGTCCCGGCGCAAGAAGCGGGGACGCCTCGCGATTACATGTTGTGCTTCGTGCTCGGACTGGCGCCTCTTTTCTACGCGCCCGAATCGTGGCTCCTGTGGTGGGCGCAATCGAGCGTTCGGGGGGTTTTGCGCCGGCGCCTTTGGGCCTTCTGGCCCATCGCCGTTTCCGCGTTCTGGCTTTCGACCCTTGAAGGGCCGGGTCGCATCGCAGGATTGGCCCCTCTGCTGCTGGGGCTCTGGTGGATCGCTCGGCCGCTGCCGGAAGAGGACCGTCCGTTCGTTCGCTCGAGCTTCAAGAAGCGAAAGACCGTCGCCGACTGATCGTCGCCGCACCCGTCAAGACAGGAGCTCGGAACCATAGCGGGACAAGAAGTCCTCCAGGCTTTGCTGCCAGGACGGCATTTCCGGATGTCCTTCGAGGCGGAGCCGTCGATTCTCCAGTCGGCTGTTCTTCGGTCTCGGGGCTGGACGCGCGAACGCCTCCGAGCTGACCGGCAGAAGCTCTCTGGTCAGTCGCAATCCCTCCAGGGCGAGCTCCGCGAAGTCGTACCACGTACACTCGCCGGAACAGGTGCCGTGAAGGGTACCGGGGATCGGCGTATCCAGGAGTCGGTCCGTCAACTCCGCGACGGCTTCACACGACGTGGGGCTGCCATGCTGGTCCGTCACCATCTTCAAGGCACCTTCTGAAGCGCGTGCGATTCGGGCAACCGTATGAAGAAAACTCGGTCCCCCGGAGCCGTAAAGCCAAGCGATCCGGATGATGGTGTGGGCAGGACAATGATGACGGACCGCCTCCTCGGCTGCGAGCTTCGATTGGCCGTAGACGGTCTTGGGCCCGGTCGGATCCCACTCGTGATACGGTCGGTCGAGGTCGCCCGCGAACACGTAGTCAGTCGAATAGGTGACGAGGTGTGCGCCCACGCGGTGGGCGGAGGCGGCGACGTGGGCGGTGGCGACCGCGTTTCCCAGAAAGGCGGCATCGGCCTCGGTCTCCGCGAGATCGACCTTGGTGTACGCTGCGCAGTGCACGACCACGTCTGGAAGGACATCTTGAAGTGCCGCTCGCACCGCTGCCCCGTCGGTGAGGTCGAGTTCCGCTCGGGTCGGTGCCACGACGTCTCGATGCTCCCAGTGTCGGAGCAGCGTTCGACCGAGCATGCCATTTCCGCCGGTGAGAAAGACCTTCATATCGTCCGTCTCCCCGGGGGCCGGGTCGAGGTCAATGATGCCTTGTCTAGAAATGCCGGAGGCGATGCCATCGGACGATGGTGCATGCACCCGCCCTCGGGATCCTGAAGGCCCGGAAGCGCATGAACGACGGCATTCGCCGCTTCTTCGACCAACGAGGATTCTTGGAGGTGGAGACGCCGATCGCCGTCCGTTCGCCGGGAATCGAGCCGCACCTGGAGCCATTCTCGATCGAGTTTGTCGCACCGAACCGAAGCCGGCACTCCTTGTTCCTGCAGACGTCGCCGGAATTCGCCATGAAGCGTCTCTTGGCGAGCGGCACTGGCTCCATTTATCAACTCGCGCGGGTCTTTCGGAACGGGGAGTCGTCGAACCACCATACCCCCGAGTTCACGATGCTGGAGTTCTATCGAAGCGGGGCCTCGCTCGCAGAGTTGAGTGAGGATGTGGTCGGTCTGGTTCGGCATCTCGCAGCGTTGTTGCAGGTGGCGCCCCCAGCCCCGGTGGCGAGACGTACCGTCTCCGAGCTTTTCGCTGAGGCAGGCCTGATGGATCCGCTGGACCTGCAGCAGAGCGTTGACGCTTTGAGTCAGGGCCTCCAAGTGGCGGCCGCACCGGACGACGATTGGGAGGACGTCTTCTTCAAGGTCTTCCTGGAACGTGTCGAATCTCTCCTTCCGTCTCGACAGCTCACTCTGCTGTCCGGGTATCCGGCTCGAATGGCAGCCCTCTCGGAACTCGATCCCGGCGATGATCGAAAGGCGCTGCGCATGGAAGTTTATTGGGGGCAGCTCGAACTCGGGAACGCCTATCAGGAACTGACGGATCCAGCGGAACAGCGACGGCGCTTCGAATCGGACAACGGGCTTCGGCTCAGGCTTGGCCGTACGCCGATGCCGATCGATCAGGACCTCCTGGCAGACCTGCCCGCGATGGGCCGCGCGGCTGGCATCGCGATCGGGACGGATCGCCTGCTCATGAAGCTGCTCGGCCTGCGCCGGGTTCAGGACGTACTGTGCTTTCCCGTGGCCTAAATTCATCGGATCGGTTGCGACGCGAAGGTCACCGTGAAAGCACGTTTTGGATGTCTCGAAGGATTCGGAAGCATGCGAATCCGTTCAACGTCACCACGCGGTTGGGGCGGGTGGATCGAGCCGCCATCTTTGGTCGAACCGCGCCGGTTGAGATCGACCTGGGTTGCGGCGGAGCGAAGCTCTTGTTCGAACGAGCGCGCAACCATCCAGACCTGGATTTCATGGGTCTCGAGGTTCGGCGCCCCGTGGTGGAGCTAGCGATGGCTCGGAAAGTGAAGGAAGGACCATCCAACGTCGTGGTCTTCTATGCTAACGCACACGGCAATCTCGAGGACCTCGTGGAACCGGGTGGGGTTAGGATGTTTCACATTCACTTCCCCGATCCTTGCTTCAAGAAGAAGCATCGCAAGCGACGGATCCTTCAACCACCCCTCGTTCGACGGATGGCGGAGCTCCTTCCTGTGGGAGGTGTGGTGTACGCACAGTCGGACGTTCGTCCTCTCGCGGAAGAGATGGCTCATTTCCTTTCCCATGAATCTGCTTTCGAGGGGCGGATCCTCGAGCGAGACGAGCACCCCATTCCGGAGCGAACGGAATGGGAGCTTCAACATGAGCGAGAAGGGGAACCAGTCTATCGGATGTGGTTCGCCAAGGTCCGCGAGCCTTCGGGCCCCGTCCACGGATATGACCTCCGCGACACGCGTCCGCCCGAGCTTCGGAGGGAGGGTGAGGCGGAAGAGACGGAATGACCGGAGGACGGAAGATCTTGCTGCAAGGCGCCGTCCTCGCCGGTCTGACCGTGCTGGGATGCAGCTCGGGGCCGAGACCCTCGCCGGACTCGGCGACAGAGGAAGACTTTGTACGGGTGAGGCCGCGAGCCGAGCCGGGCGGCAATGGTTCGGCCGATACACCCTATTCGACGCTCCAAGACGCGCTCCAGAGCGGCGCCCCTCGGGTTCTCCTCGAACCCGGCGTCCACGAAAGCAGTCGTCCCATACGACTCACCCGATCCGTCGAAGTCTTCGGGGGACGAGGGGCTGGTGGTGCTCACGTTGCGGCATCGGTGGTGGTTTCGGGTTCGGACGTCACCCTTCGGAATCTCCACTTTGGTGGAGGAATCGAGGCTCGATTCGCTCGGCGCCTCACGGTCGAGGACGCAACGGTACACGCGGGAGCGTCGGGGGACGCGTTCAACGCCTATGCCTCCATGGTTGATTTGCAGGATGTGACCGTCAGGGGGGGCTCGAACACGGCGATCTTCGTGGCGACTTCGACTCTTCGCCTGGACCGCGTGCGGATCGATGCGGCTCGGAGTCGACGCGGGCTGTTTGTCACCCACGGAACCTGTGAGGCCACCTCGGTCGAGATCTCGGGTGGGAAGTCGGAGAACGTTCGCCTACGAGGGAGTCGAGCCCGAGTTCGGCAATCAGTCCTGCGCGGTTCGTCCCAAACCGGCATCGCGGTGGTCGCCGGCTCCAGTCTCACGTTGGGAGGGGTGTCGGTCCAGGCAACCGGTGAAGCTCTCTGGCTGGAAAGCAGTCAGGGCGAAGTCGAAGACAGCGACCTTTGGAGTCGAACCTCCCACGGTCTTGCTCTGCGTCATGGCGAGGTCCGCATGCGCAATGGCCACGTGGCATCCGAGATCGGACCGAGCGTCTGGGTGTCGGGAGAGGCGGGACCCTCGCGTCTCGAATGGGACGGAGGCCGCATGGTGGCTGGGCGTGCAGGGGGGTTGAGGGTCGCCGATGCCCGGGTCAGCCTTCGCAAGCTCCGGGTGAGCTCGAGCACGACGGCCGATCAGGTGGATGCGGTGGTGACAAGCGGTCCAGCGGCTGTCATCGAGGTCGATGCTCTCGAATTCCAGGGGATAGGTGGACGCGCCCTGGTGTTTCGAAACGACGCAGGAGGACATGTCGCGTCCTCCACCGTGAGTGGCTGTGGCGGAGGGGTTTCCGTCGAGGGTGTATGGCGTTCGGACCTGACTCTCCGAGGAATGCGCATCCTCGGGTGCGGCGAAGAGGCTGGTATCTCCGTCGCGGATGCCAGGATTCGCGCCGAATCCGTTCAGCTTCGAGGGTGCCGGCTGAGCATCGGGGGCGGTGCGGACGTTCAGGTCTCGAGCTTCGAAGTGAAGGATGTCTTGCGTGGCTTGGAGGTGTTCGGAGGGGCACGGTTGATGGTTCGATCCAGCACCGTTTCCGGTCGGATTTGGAGCGCATTCTGTAGTCCTGGCGCCGTCATCGAGGGTACATCCACGCGCTGGGCCGGTCCGACGAACCTGTGTGCCCGAGACTTTGGTGCATCGGACCGCAACCTTCGTCCCTCCGTCGGGTTTTGATGGCCAGAAAGGAGTTCTATCGAGTGAAGACCATGATTCGATTGGTGTTTTCGGTGCTGACGGCGGCTCTTTGGTTGGCTCCAGCCCACTCTGATGCGGCGACGCGCTCGGACCGACGACAGGTGAAGCAGCAGACACGAATCGTCCACGGTGTCCAGAACGGCAGCCTGACGCATCGCGAAGCGCGTCACTTGCAACGTCAGCAAAGGCACGTGAGGCGAGTCGAGCGTCGGTCCAAGGCGGACGGCGTCTACACGGCCGAAGAGCGACGTCGGGTAGAGCGGAAGCAGAATCAGGCCCACCGAAACATCCGTCGAAAGAAGAACAACAGCCAGAACCGCTGACCCCGTCCCTTCCGGCCCACCGCATCCCGTGCTACTCGGGCCGTCCATGGCGCAAGGCCAGGCTCCTTCAAACCGCTCGAAGATCCGGAACGCGGTATCCTGGACCGTGGGTGGTCATGGGGCCTCCCTCGTCCTGCGGGTCGGAAGCAGCGCCGTATTGACCCGTCTTCTCGACGTGGAGGTGTACGGCCTCCTCGAATTGGTGTGGGTCTTCATGACCGGCCTTCAGCTGTTTTCGGATCTGGGGCTCAACGTGGCCGTCGTTCAGTCCGAGAAGGGAGACAAGGAAGACTTTCTCAACGTCGTTTGGACCCTCAACTGCATCCGCGGCGGGGTGATCTGGGTCGGGGCCGCGCTCGGCGCGATTCCCATGGCGCTGTTCTATGAAACGCCCGCTTTGGCCGTCCTTCTGCCGGTGGCAGCCCTGACTGCGGTGCTGGACGGCTTCAACGCAACATCTCTCATGACTCAAACCCGCCGGTTGAATCAGGGCCCGCTGATTCGCCTGGAAGTGTCGGTGCAGGTCATCACCGCGATCGTGCAGATCGCCGTGGCCATGGTGTGGCCTTCTCCCTGGGCCATCGTCGTTGGCACCATCTGCGGATCGGCATTCCGGCTCTTCTCCAGTTTCTTCTTCTTCAAGACCTTTCGTCACCGCTTTCACTTCGACCGACAGGTGGCCCGCGAGCTCTTCAACTTCGGACGGTGGATCTTCCTCGCGACCCTGGTGACCTTCATCTCGAGTCAGGGCGACCGAATGCTCCTCGGAAAGCTGATGGACCTGAGCTACCTCGGAGTGTACGCCATCGCGGGCCGGCTGTCCTTGGCGCTGGAGAGCGTCATGAAGCGGATCAGTTCTTCCGTCATCTTTCCCATGTTCAGTGAAGCCATTCGCGAGCATGCGAAACGGGAGGATGCACGGCCCGAGGAATTGGCCGGACTGCTGAATCGAGCTCGGCTGCGTTCGGATCTCGCCTTCATGGTCCCAGCGGGAATGCTCATCGTGTTGGGGGAACTCGTTGTTCGGATCATCTACGATCCACGGTACCTCGACGCCGGCTACGTCTTGCAGATCATGGCGATTCGGACGGCGCTTGGAAACATCGTGATTCCCTGCGAAGCCTTCTTCCTGGCTGGAGGGGACAGTCGATTCGGATTCTGGCGGAGCCTCCTCCAGGCGGGCGCTGTCCTGATCGGCGTGCCGATCGGCTACGCCATAGGGGACTTTTGGGGCATCGTCTGGGCTATCGGATTGTCGGGTGCACCGGTGGTCATCTACGTCTGGTTCGCACTCATCCGACGCGGAATCTTCAGATTGACCATTGAGCTGAGGTCGTTCGGCTTTCTGCTGGTGGGATTGGGTTTGGGATATTTGGTCGACCAGGCCTTAAGGACGTTGTTTTTCTGAGCCCTCAATCTCACGGGTCGACCGGATTTTCGGCACCGTTCGGCAACAGTCGCTTCGAGAACGGATTGTGGCAGACGGCCAGATAAGGCCAATAAAGTGACACGAAGGTGACCTCCCTCGAATAGTCTTCCTCTGGAAAGAAGCTTGAAGATGCGAGGTAACTCATATACGCGTGACTCGGAAGAGGCGACAGTAGCTTGAAAGGATTGCGCCTCAGAACGTGAACCTTTTGCTCGAACTCCTCGATGAAACGGGTCACCCCAGTCGGGTCCAGGTTCAAGTAGGAAAAATGATTCTGAATGTTCTTCATCAAGAGCCACGTTCGGATTCGATTCCATTGGCTTGTGACGAGTCCCAATGCCGACACAAGAGCGGCAACCAACACGAGGCCGCCCAACCCGCGTCGACTCATGGTGGTCTCGAGGCCGCCGGAACCTTGCGATGACCGTTCTGAAGACGTCATGCGCTCAATCGATCCGCGGCGCGGAGCGCGAGCGCCGACAAGGTCAATGTCGGGTTGGCGGGAGCTGCGGTGGGAAAGGTGCTGGCACCCAGTATCAGAAGATTGCGGACTCGGTGGTGGATCGAATCGGCGTCGACAACGCTCCGTTTCGGATCCGTTCCCATGGGCGTCGTACACTGAATGTGCGCCTCGGTTTCGCTGTGGCTGAACTTGATTTGCTCGACGGGCAGCGACGACAGGAGTCCTGGCAGGCCAGCTTTCGCAGCGTCGATCCCAGCTTGGGCATAGGGCGAGATCCCGGCGAAGCGCACCCGGGGTCGATCCGGTTCGTCCGGTTCCAGCGTGACGCGACTTTCGGGATTGGGCAGGTCTTCTACCACGACCCGCATCATGAACTGCTCCCGCCAGCGTCCGGGTAGGTCTCGAAGTCGAGGCTCATTGTTGCATTCGAGGAGCGCGGCGGCGTGTCGCCGGCGGTGTGGTCCGTCGTACCACGGATAGCCAGCCGTGGTGACCTGCGTACTCCCTTGGAACGCCTTCATACCATTGAGCTTGATGATGGCATTCACACTGGTTTGTTCTACCAGACCCCGCCCCGGTTGGCCTTCATCCAAACCCGTGCGGAGGAGCAGGTGCGCGTTGAAGATGGCGTTGGCGCCCAGCACCACCAGATGCTCGGAGCGAACCGAAGTCGGCGCTTGCTTCGACTCGCTCCGATACGTCACGCCGGTCGCCCTCCCCGCCTCGACGTCCACGTGCTGAACCAAGGAATCGGGACGGACGGTGACCTGCGGGTGGTCCAGCACCGCGCGCATTCCGTTCAGGATCGTGAACTTCGAATCGACCGGACAGCGAACGCAGCGAATGGATGCGCAGCAGGCCGGCCGCAGTCCGATCGATTTGGTTGGGCGTGCACACGGCATCGGGAAAAACTGGCCAGGATGGGCCCGGGCCAACGCCAGGTCGGGATCGGCCATCCGATGCGGTGGAAGCGGGTAGGGCCGACTCATGGGGACCGGGCTCGAGGTCTGGGAACCCGCTACGCCCAGCAAGGATTCGGCTTCGCAGTAATAGGGTTCGATGTCGTCGTACGTGAGCGGCCAGTCTACGCCGACGCCATAACGCGTCCTCAGTTGGAAGTCCCCCGGCGTCATCCGGGGCGTGTTGCCGGTCCAGCAGTTGGAGCTGCCTCCCACCAAGTGCTTGAACATCCATGGCTTGCTCGGGGTCAGATTGCGGATGGTATTCGGCGTTTCGAACAATGGGTCGCCGTCGTCGATCTGCTGCTGATGGCTCTTGTCTGGTCCGCGTTCCAGCATGAGGACTCGAGTCCTTGGATTTCGCTGGAGCCACCGATAAGCGAAAAAGGTCGAAGCAAAGCCCGCCCCCACCAACACCACGTCGAAAGACTCTGGCATCTGGGTCCAAGGTACGTCCTTCTCCAGTCGAGGGCAACAACGGGAAAATGACGAGATTCTTTTGAATGAATCGAAGCCTAGGCTGAGCTGGCGATGAGTCCGAGCTTGGTCGGTAAAGGCGACCTGTACAGTCGACGGGCATTGGCAAGGGCGTGGTGCCGTCTGCCAGCGCGATGATGAGCGACCAGGAACATGGCGTATCGTCGAGCCTCACGGTTGGCTGTGCGGTATCGAGCCTCATCGTCCGCCGACAATCCTGTTTGCAATGAAAAGCGGTCGAACAACAAAGAGACCAGTGCCTCGGGATCCGCCCCGAACCAAAGCCATAGGGCCATGAACTTGTCGATCTCCGCCTGAAGCTCGAGCTCGACGCGGGAAACCGGCCGTTCCTGCTGTCCGCAATGGGTGAAGTAGACGAAATGGCTGATACCTTCGAGGACCAGCGCCACGGAATCCACGCTCCTCGCCGGTTTGCCGCTGATCAAACGCCGCGTCTCATTTGTGGCCTCGCGGCACAGCATGAGTCCGATGTGGGTTTCGTCGGCATCCGGGTCGTGCCGGACAAGAAGAACTTCTCTGGCGGAAGCGGTCGGGGTCAGGCAGAACGCGTCTATGGGGGGCGTTGGCTGCAGTCGGTACATGGCTTCGAGGCCGGCCTGAAGCCGAGCTTCCACCGACCTCATGCGGTTCCGCCTTTGAGCCATACCGGATGAAGTCGCTGCTGGCCGAGGGTCCGAAGCGTCGAGTGCGAGTCGGGATAGACCTCCAGGCGTTCCATGAGCGCGGCCGGTTCCTTGACCGATGGAAGGCCAGCACGTTCCGCGAGCCGAACCAGTACCTCCACTAGACTGCGGAAGTGGCGGGCCAACTGCGTGAGCACATCGGCCATGGCTCGAGCCGGGCTGCGGGTGGCCAGGCACGCCGCCGTCGCATATGCGGCGGTCCCCATGGAAACGTAATACTCGGGGCCCACCACTGCCTTGGGTCGATGCAAATGAGGGGCGAACAACCCACTGATGCCCAGGGCCACGTCTCCCAGTCGCCGATGCGCCTCCATCCTTCGCGTCGGAGGTCCGTTCTGTGCTTCGGCGTACAGCCAGGCCAGCGCGGGGGGCCCTCGCTCGCCACGGGGGGTTTCGAGCTGCAAACCGCTGAGGAATTCACAGCAAAGACCCACCAGGTACACGTGAGCCTGAGGCAAATGGAGGGCCTCGGCTTCGAGAGCCTCGGCCAGATGTGACTCGAAGAAAGTGCGGAGCTCCGTGCCTTCAAGTATGGCCATTTGGATATTCTTGCGTAGGGCCTGGAGCGATTGCAACCCGATCCCCAGTGATTCCAGAGACTTAGGTGTGAAAACTCACTACGGCGAGTCGACTGGTCGATTTTCGCTATGAAATCAGAGACTTGCAGCGCTCAGCCAGCACTCGCACCCGCTCCGTGGCTGGCAGGAGGTCGCATCGCCGCCTGGAGCTCAAGGGTTTCCGAGTCCCGTTACCGCTCAGGCCGAGAACGTCGGCTTTGGAGGATGCGCCGGAGCTGAACCTTTCGAAGACGAGGCCGAACCACCGCATAACCCCCCAGACCGATCAGGACCATGGTCCCGACGACGGCTCCGATGATGCCGACCAGGGGGACACCGAACAGCGTCGATTCCAAGCGAGCCAAACCGATGAAGGAGCCAATGATGAAGGCTCCGGCCAAGATGGCGACAGCCACCGTCGTGCCGGCGGTGATCATGCTGCGACTCAGCCGATCGAGGTCCGGTCCCGAAACCACCACTCCGAGTCGCCCAGCCGACATGTCGTCGATGATCTGGCTGAGCTGGAGGGGCACCTCTTGCTGTAGACCTTGGATCTGGAGGAGCGCCCGAAACAAACCGCTTTGAAGCGTCTCGGGTGCCACTCGGTCCAGCAAGAGTCGTTCCGCATAAGGACGCGCCACCTGAGCGACGTCGAGTTCGGGATCCAGCACTCGAACCAAACCTTCGATGGTCGCGCCGGCTCGGGCCAGGAGGGCGTACTCGGGTGGAAGACGAATGCCATGTTCCAGGGCCAGCTCGACGAGGTGCCGAACCAGATGTTGACTGTCTATCTCGTGGATCGGCCGCCCCAAGGTCTTATCGAAGAGGTTGCTCACGTCTCTCCGCACCTGCACCAGCTTGGCGGCTCCGGTGGATCGACCCATCCGGACCACGGTCCGAGCGACCGAATCGGGATCTCGAAGCGCGACGCCGAGGGCGAGGACCACCATGTTTTCCTGCATGGGCGCGGAGAGCCGCCCCAGGAGGCCGAGGTCCAGGACGCCGAAGCGACCGTCTTCGAGCAGGAGAAGGTTTCCAGGATGGGGATCGCCGTGGAACACGCCGTCGACGAACACCTCCTGGAAGGCTTCCTCGACCACGCGACGAGCGATGGCCCGCCGGTCACATCCCTCCGGTAGCCGGCTGAATGGGACCCCACGCAGGAACTCCATGGTCAAAAGGCCCGAAGAACTCAACGACTCGTAGAGCTTGGGTACCACGATGTCTGAGCGGTCCTGATGGATACGGCGGAACTCGAGGATGTTTGAAGCTTCGTTGCGAAAGTCGAGTTCTTCGCGGATGCCTCGGTCGAACTCCCGCACCAAACCGACCGGCTCGGCCACCTGAGATTCCTCGATGACGGCGTCCAAGAGACGTGCGATGCGATAGAGAAGGTCGAGGTCGCCGTTCATGACGTCCTGGATGCCGGGTCGTCTCACCTTCAAGGCGACTTCTTCTCCTTGGAAGGTCGTGGCCCGATGGACCTGAGCGATGGAAGCAGTGGCCAGGGGCTCTGGGTCGATCCATTCAAACGACTTTAGAGGGTCGGATTGAAGTTCTGATTCGATGGCGCTCTTGATCTGGTCGAATGGCAAGGGCTCACAGTGGTCTTGCAGCACTGCGAGTTCAGCGACGAACTCGGGCGCGATCAGATCGGGACGGGACGAGAGGACCTGACCGAACTTGATGAAGGTGGGCCCGAGTTCTTCCAACATCATTCGGAACCGTCGGGCTTTGGGCGCGACGGCGGCAGCGTCGCCTGAAGGTGGGGCGAAGTCCGAAACGCCGATCTCCGGAGGAAGGTCGGGAGAACGTCGGACAAACTCGGTATATCCGTACTTGCCGATGATGCGCGTCATCCGGCGCAAGCGTCCGAGATCTTTGGCCGCAGTGCGGAGCACTGGCCATCTGTTGCGCATGCCCGGCGACGGCGCAATCGGTTCTCCGCCGGACGGATTTCGGGGTAGGCTCGTTTGCCTCGTGGACTATCAGCATCGAGCTCAGGTGCTCTCGAACGGCCTCCGGTTCCACACGGTCGCGATGCCCCACCTCCATACCGCATTCCTCGGGTTCTACGCCCGAGTCGGAAGCCGGCACGAGTCTCCCGAGACGAACGGATTGTCCCACTTCCTGGAGCACATGTACTTTCGCGGTTGCCGGATCCTCCCGAGCTCCCAGGCCCTGAACGGCGCCATCGAAGACCTGGGTGGAAGCCTCGACGGGTTCACCGCTCGGGACTACACGGGTTTTCAGACGGTTCTGCATCCCTCCGGGCTGCGAGACGGTCTGGCGATCATGGGAGCCATGCTCCGCGAGCCCCGGTTCGACGGAGTGGAGGTCGAACGCCGCGTCGTTCGGGAAGAGATGCTCGATGCCCTGGATGAACGGGGGAGGGTCGTGGAACTGGACGCCGTGGCCCACCGTCACCACTTCGGACGTCACGGTCTCGGACAACCGATCGAAGGAACGCGCGGCAATCTTCGCCGTTTCGACCGTGAGGCTCTACAGCTCCACCGCAACCGCTTCTACGGCGCCCAGAATACGGTGTTGGTGGCGGCAGGGCCCCTCGGTCACGGTCTCCGAAGCATGGCCGAGAAGGCTTTCGGTGTTCTGGTCCGAGGACGGCGCCGCGGGGATGGGCCCCGTCCCGGACGTCTGGGTCCAACATCGCGCTTTCGCTTCGTTCACCATCGCGGACCCCAAACCCGAGTTCGGTGGAGCTTTCGAGCGGTACCCGAACGTCACATCGACTACCCCGCGCTGATATGGCTGCGCCGCTGGTTCGATGGTGGATTGTCGGCTCGGCTTCAAGTCGAACTGGTGGACCGACTGGGTCTCGCCTACGAAGTCGCGGCCGGACTGGACGCGTACTCGGACGTAGGCGTCTTCGACTTCGAGATGGTGGTCGCCAACGACAAGCTTCCCTTGGCGGTGACCGAACTCGATAGGGTGGTACGTGACGCGCGCAACCGTTCCTTCACTGCGGATGAGGTGGAGTCGATCAAGCGACGGGCTCGGGCAAGCTTTGCGGGGATGTTGGATGCGCCGTCCGAGCTCGGCCATTGGTTGGGCCTGGGTGCCTTGTTTTCCACGCTAGAGCCCCCGGAGCGACGCCTCTCCCGGCTCCTCGCCATTGGTGCAGACGACCTTCATCGTGCCGCGAGACGGACATTTCGTCCGGATGGTCTCACCGTTTCCGCTGTCGGTGGAGCCAGCCCGCGCGTCGTGGTCGAGACGAAGCGCGTGCTGAGGGACGTCCTTCGGTCGTAGGGTCTTCTCCATCGGCGAGACGCTCGCGCCATCGCAGCAGGTCGTTGGGCAAGCTCGAATGCCAGGTTTGCATTTTACCCTTCCCAGGCGGCACGAAACTGAGCAGGGTCGCGTGCAGGAAGATGCGTCGCCGTTGAATCGCCGACGGTCCCTGGTACTTCTGCTCGCCCAAGAGGGGATGGCCGAACAAAGAGAACTGAGCTCGGATCTGGTTCTTGACGCCCGTTTCGAGGGCAACCTCCAAGAGACTGGTGTGTTCGAATCGGTCCAAAACCCAAAAATGCGTGACGGCTCGACGGCCGTGGCCGGGGGGAACCGGATACATTCGAAAAGTTCCCCGGTTTTGGGCGAGGTGATGTTCGAGCCGTCCCTGATCCGGCTCGACGCGGCCTTGAACCGCCGCGATGTATCGACGTTCCGCCGTGTGGTCCTTGAACTGCGCGCGGAGCGTGGTGGCGGCTCCAGGGTCGCGAGCGAAGGCCAAGAGGCCCGACACCTCCTGATCCAATCGATGGACTCCGAAGACGAAGCCTTCGGTTCGACCCAACAGCTCGATGATGCCGACGTCGGCCCTTCTGGGAGCTCGGTGCGTGAGCAGCCCCGGGCCTTTATCCACCACCAGAAATCGCTCCGAAGCGTGGACGACCACGTATCCGGCCGATTCTCCTCGATAAGGCCTGACGGACCGCATCCGGGCCACGGTGACGACGTCTCATGAAAGAACAGGAAACGCCACCGGAGCCGGCGGTTCGCTACAGGCGAAGGGGTCCTCCTCGCTCGAGAGCTCTCTGAAACGCGTCCCGGCCTTCGCAGGCCCGCAGGTATCGATGGAGCTTGGGGTGTGTGTCTGGACGGAGGCCGCCCCGAGCGAAGAAGGCTTGGACCGGAAAACTCATGACGACGTCTACGGCCGAGAATTGGTCGCCCAAGAACCAAGGATCCGCGTGAGCTTCCATGTGATCGGAATGCAGCGCGATCTGTTCGTTGAGAAAGGTCGACTTGACGAGCCCGGTCATGGTGGCGGCGATGGGACGCACGATGAACGGCGTCTTCTCGTCGATGCGGTCCAGCACCAACTTCAGCAGCATCGGGGGCATGGCGGAAGCCTCGGCGTAGTGAAGCCAATATCGAAAGCTCTCGAATGCAGGGCTGCCCAGAGCGGGTCGGAGACTGTGGTCGGGGACCGCGTCGAGTAGGTACTCGACGATGGCGCCGGTTTCCGCCACCGTCCGGTCGCCATCCTGAATCACCGGTGCTTTCCCTAGCGGATGGATGCGGCGCAGAGTCGGAGGGGCGAGCATGGTCTTCGGATCTCGCTGGTACTCGACGATGTCGTATGGAGTCCCGAGCTCTTCCAGCAGCCAGAGGATTCGGAAAGAACGAGAGTGCTCGAGATGATGGACGATGAGCATGGACCCTGAGAGTTCTCTCGGATTGACGGGTCAAGGCCATTGCGACGAAGGACCATCGAATGTCCGTCCTTCGACCACGACAGAAGCTCGGAACTCATGAGGTCTTCAATCAGACGCCACCCCTCGGCGACCTGGATCTTTGGGCGACCGACCCTGCTCTTCGCGAGGCCGTCTCGAGGGAAGGCGAGGCCGTCCATGAGCAACGCGTTCATGACTTTGCGCGCCTGTGTGGTTCGGAGTCGATGCAAGAGCACGCGTTCCGAGCAAATCGATGGTTGCCGGAGCTAAAGAGCTTCGACCGCTACGGCCGACGGATCGACGAAGTGGATTTCCACCCATCGTATCACGCTCTCATGCAGGTCGGGTTGGATGGTGGCGTTTCTTCGGTGGCCTGGTCGGAAGCCACCTCTGGCCACGTGCTCCACTCGGCACTCTTCTACCTGATGGCCGAACTCGAACCATCGGTCTGCTGTCCGATGTCCATGACATACGCCGCCGTCCCCGCCCTCCAGGCGACTCCTTCGGTGGCGGAGCGATGGATTCCACCCATTTTGGCGTCTCGGTACGATTCCAGATCTCGGCCAGCAGCCGAGAAACGGGGCGTGACGGTCGGGATGGCGATGACGGAAAAGCAGGGTGGGTCCGACGTTCGGGGCAATACGACCCGTGCGACCCGAGACGGCGATGGCTACCGTTTGTACGGGCACAAATGGTTTTGCTCGGCGCCGATGTCCGATGCTTTCCTGACGTTGGCCTACTCAGAAGAGGGGCTCACGTGTTTCTTGGTCCCGCGATGGACCCCCGATGGGGAGCGAAACCCGTTTCACATCATGCGCTTGAAGGACAAGCTGGGTGACCGAGCCAACGCATCTTCGGAGATCGAGTATCACGACACGTGGGCGACGATCGTCGGTCCACCGGGCCGCGGCATCTCCACCATCATCGCCATGGTTCATCATACTCGGCTCGACTGCGCCATAGCGCCTGCAGCATTCATGCATCGCACGATACTGGAAGCTTTTCACCACGCCCGCCATCGGAGCGCGTTCGGCAAGCGCCTGGTGGAAAGCGAACTCATGGAAAAGGTGTTGGCTGACCTCGTTCTGGAGTCGGAAGCTACGACCGCTCTGACCTTTCGCTTGGCGCGGGCGTTTGACGAAGCGGAGCGCGGCGATGAGAGAGCGCGCTCGTTCGCGCGGATCGCCACCCCCGTCGCGAAGTACTGGCACAACAAGCGGGTCGTGCCGACGGTGCACGAAGCGATGGAAGTGCACGGTGGAGCTGGTTTCGTCGAGGAAAGCCTGATGCCCAGGTACTACCGTCAAGCTCCTCTGAATGGAATATGGGAGGGCTCCGGCAACGTGATGTGCCTGGACGTACTCCGAGCCGCTTCTCGGGAGCCGGAGGCTATCACGATCCTCCGCGAGGAACTGCAATCGACCCGAGGTGAGGACCCGGACTACGACGAACACCTCCGAGCTTGGCTACCTCGGCTCGAACCTTCCCGACTCGACCAGAGCTCGGCGCGCAGTCTCGTAGAGGCGCTGGGCCTCGCGCTTCAAGCGAACGTCTTGTTGGCTTCTGGCGCCTCCGAGATCGCCCATGCGTTCTGCCGAACGCGTATCGGCGCGTCTCGCGCCGTCAGCTTCGGAGCTTACACCGGCGAACTCCCCATTCGAGTGCTGATGGAACGGGTTCCCGAACTCTGAAGTGGACTACCGACCATCGAGACGTCGGGAGCGCACCTTTCGAAACAATGCCAAAGATCGGTCCCTAGACCATGTGTACAAGGCCAGCTCGTCGATCCGGGTGCCATGTCCAAAGACCAGTGCGTCCGCCCATGCTCGGGCCGCCCGCCGGTCCTCGGAAGGGGCGCGACGCCGAATTCGTGCCAAAGTCACGTGGGGCAGCGGCCTTCGTGGGTCGGTTCCTGGAAGACCATGTGCTTTGAGCTCCGCGCGGAGCGTCTGAATCCGGTCGCAAAGGCCGTCGAAACCGACGTCTACGATGGCACAGATGGCTGATGGGGGTCGACCTCCCAACATCCGACATCGGCCGAGGGTCGACGAGATGGGGTCCAAATGGACGAGCTCGAGCATCTCCCACGCGGCAAGCGCGGTCGATTCATCGACCGGACCCAGGAAGGCTGCGGTCACGTGCCGATCGTCGAAAGAGAACAGACGTACGGACGAAGGTGGTTCCGAAAGTTCGAGCTCTTCCGGATAAGGAAAGGCCACAAACCAGTTGGGTTTCACTCGGGCGGCTCCGCTTCACCAAGCGGCATCTGGGGATTCGCCAAGGAGGAAGGCGTCCATGGTCTTTTTGGCGCTGAAGCTGTGGGCAAAGCCCGTCGCCTCGCGAAAGCTTCCCGCGTCGACGACGACCGGGAACTTGATGTGGTCCAAGGCACCTTTCGGGAGTCTGGGCAGCCCGAAACGTCCCAAGAGTCGATTGAACACGAATTCAGGTATGAAGAGCCGCTCCCTACCCGTGCCCTGGATCAGCGTGGAAAGCGGAATCGGATTGGGACCCGCAACATTGAAGACTCCGCGGATACGGGGTTGAAGCGCAGCCAATATGGCTCGCGCCATGTCGACTTCGTGCATGAACTGGAACAGAGGGTCGAAGCCCAGGATGGTCGGAACGCGGGGACCCTTCAGGAACGAAGCAAGGGTCGCGGCCCGGCTGGGGCCGAGTTGGTAGACCATTCGAAGAATCACGGTCTCGAGTTGAGGATGTCGCCAAAGCGCGGTTGTGGCGTACAAGTCCGCCGCAACCAGGTCTGCCAGCTCCGGAAACGTCTTCTGGGCCATGGGGGGATCGTCCTCGCGATGAACCATCGGGGAGTCCGGCCCTGCGCCATAGTAGGTGTGCCGTCCGACAAAGACGGCCTTTTCCGCGTTGTACGCGGCGCAGCGCTCGAACACGGCTCGCGTTCCGTGCAAGTTGATGCGGTAGCGCTCTTCCGTGCTCACCTCCAAATGGGTGACTGTTGCCATGTGCACCACGGCGTGAGGTCGGAACTTTCGAAAGACGTCCTCGGCTGGGCGCTTTCGAATGTCGTGGGGGTGGACCTTCACGCCCGGTGGCGGGTCGGTCCAAGGGCGCCGGTCGATGCCCACCACTTCATGCTGCTCTTGCACCAGCATACGGGTCAGGTGGCGTCCAACAACGCTGCTGATTCCTGCGATCAGAACCCTCATGGTTTTGGTCCTACCCGGCGACCTTTCCTCAACGGAACCGACGCTTGGACTCCCCATGGTCCAGAAGGTCTCGGATGCGCTTCTTCACGGTGTCGACGTATCGATGAATGACCGAGTCTTCTTCATCCCCGGTTCCGTCCAGGAGGACGGGCTCGCCATAATAGATCTCGAGGGGCACGGGTCGCGGGAGTGCGACCCCGTACGGGGTCACGGGGATGTACGGCACGCCCAGTCTCCTGCCTAGTCGATACAGGTTCGCGATGGTGGGGATCGCTTCGCCGCCCCCCACGAACGCGAAGGGGACCACCGGTGTCCCCGTCTTCAGCGCCAAGCGAGCGAAGCCGGTTCCGAACTCCAGCAGGCTGTTTCGTTCCCAAAAGAGCTTCGCGGTACCTCGAGCCCCCTCTGGAAACACCATCAGCAGTCGATCTGCCTCCAGAAGTCGCTCTGCGTTTTCAGGTAGACCCACAAAGTTCCCAGTGCGGGCGCCCAGCGAAGCAACAAATGGGATCCGATAGAGGAAGCGTTCGGCCATGCCGTGGACCAGCCGTGGCGGCTCCATCTCGAAGAAGCACGATGCCACCACCATCATGCCGTCCACCGCCCATCCCCCGGAATGATTGCCAACCAGCATGGCCCTTCCTCGAGCCGGGACATGTGCCATTCCTTCCACCCGCACGCGGAAGTACCGGCGGTAGAAGGGTTCGAGAAACGACATCATCGCGGCAATGTCATCCTTGCGAGCGCCGAACGGGTCGAGCTCGAGTTCGTCGAAGGGGATCTCGATACGGTCGACGCGTGCCCGGACGCCGGATCGGAACGGGATGCGCATCGCCTCGCAATAAGCCTTGAACCCCACCTCGCTGCAAACCAAAGTTGAGGGGTTGGAGCGGCGAATTCTCATCGTGGACGACGAGCTCGCCATTCGGAGCAGTCTGACCGCTGCCTTGAAGCTCGAAAGCTTCGCGGTCGAGGCTGTGGAAGACCTTGCATCGGCGCGCCAGGCCCTTTCTGGCTTCGGTCCGGACGCGGTGCTCTTGGACCTCAAGCTGCCGGATGGAGATGGCTTGTCGCTGATGTCGGCCCCGGAGCTGGTGGAGGTTCCGGTGGTGGTCATGAGCGGACACGGGACCATGGATGACGCGGTTCGAGCGCTTCGTCTCGGAGCCCGCGATTTTCTCGAGAAGCCCGTCGGCTCGGACCGGGTTCTGGTCACGCTGAAGAACGTCATGGAACTCGTGCGCCTTTCGCGGGAGAACGAGGCCCTTCAAGCCGAGGTGGCTGACGCCCGAGGCTCGATGACCATCATCGGCCAGTCCGAGGCGATTCGAGAGCTCCGAGAAAAGATTGAACGGGTGGCTCCCTCGGAAGGCCGGGTGCTGATCACGGGGGAGAACGGCAGCGGCAAGGAGCTGGTCGCCCATGCGATCCATCAAAAGAGTCCCCGTTCCTCGGAGCCGTTCATCACGATGAATTGCGGGGCCGTACCATCCGAGCTCATCGAAGCGGAGCTCTTCGGGCACGAACGTGGAGCGTTTACCGGAGCTGAACAGCGTCGTCTCGGTAAGTTCGAGCGAGCGCACCGAGGGACCCTTTTCCTGGACGAGGTCGGCGACATGCCCTCCGCGATGCAGGTCAAACTGCTCAGGGTTCTCCAGACCGGAGAAGTCGAGCGCGTGGGGGGGACGGCTTCCTTCCATGTGGACGTGCGCGTGGTTTCCGCAAGCAACAAGGATTTGCTGGCGGAGGTCGGATCCGGCCGATTTCGGGAAGACTTGTACTATCGATTGAATGTAGTGCCCATCGACGTGCCTCCACTTCGGGCCCGGAGAGACGACATTCCGCTGTTGGCCGGCCACCTGCTCACGGAAAGCGCCCGCCGCAATCGTCGGAGCCTCCGTCTCACGGATGAGGCCTTGGCGGTCCTCGAACGGTACGATTATCCAGGAAACGTTCGGGAGTTGCGAAACCTCGTGGAGAGAATGGTGATTCTGGCGCCGAGAGACCGAGCGTCACTCAGCAAAGAAGATGTCGAATCTTTGATGCCGCAGCCGGATCGCCGTTCGGCCCCGGTCGGAGGGTGGAGGCCCGGAATGAAGCTATCGGACCTGGTCCACGAGGCGGAGAAGTCCATCGTCAAGGAAGCCCTCGATGCGCACGGTGGCTCCATTCCAGCGACCGCCAAGAGTCTGGGGGTCGAACGTTCGAACTTTCACAAGAAGCTGAAGGCGTTGGGGTTGAAGGGCTGACCATCACGGCCAGGAACCGAGTCATCGATGGCGCGAGCGCGGTGAGCCTTTAGGAAGGCGTGACGCTCCCAGCACTTCGCGAGCCCGGCGGGTCATTCGTTCCTCCCGCCGGGTGGCCGGAGCCACGTGGCGCTGCGAGTTCGGCTGCGAACGCCCGGAGAAGGCTTGGCACAACGTTCGCAAATCACTGCGCCTCGAAAGGAGAGCGAAATGCTCGAAAGAAGTGAATCGAGAGTGTGGAACTGGAAACTGGGCGTGGGGGTCGCGTTTTTGACCCTCGCAATGAGCGCCTGGGCGTTGATGGGGACCGAGGCTGAGTCAGAGACCGAGCTCGAGAGCGTCCAGACGATCCGAGAGTTGCCGACCGAAGAGCCGGCCCGGCGGGCATTCGAGTCCGAGCCCGGAGCAGCCGAGGATGCGCCCCTCGCCGATGCTCGGTTGAACGAAGCAGCCCTCGAGGACGGGCAGGACGGGGACCGGGCGCGTGCGAGCGAGGACGACCTCACCGTTGTGGAAACACCGGAACCGACCGTCGTCTTGGTGCCCGAGGAGATGGCGAGAGACTATTTGTTCGCGGCGGAACAAGCGATCATGGCCGGGCATCTCGACGAGGCCTTGACCGCGTTGAGAATGCACCTGCACGGACACGAGGAATCAGCATCACTGATGTTGCGCATCGGTCGGCTGGCCCGTGAACTGAGACAATGGGACCTGTCGGAGAGGGCGTTGGACCGCGCCATCGAACTCGACCCGCTCGGCGCAGATCTCCATTTGGAGCTCGGTCTGCTGCACCTGGCTCGAGAGAGATTCGACATGGCGCAGACCTCGGCCGAGGAAGCCGTCGAGCTCGCTCCCGAGGACCCTGCAGCCTGGAATCTCTTGGGACGGGTGGCACTCAATCAAAGCCGTTGGGAACCGGCGGAGTTCGCGTTCCGCCGGGCGGCCGAACTCGAGCCGACGAACGGGTTCTATTTGAACAACCTGGGCTTGCTGTACGTCATGCGACGGATGGGGCCGGAGGCCGAGTCCGCACTGCGGGCATCGGTCGAGATGTTTGAGGGACATCCCCCTCGGTACGTCCACAACAACTTGGGCTTGGCTCTCGAGCTTCAGGACGAGCTCGAACAGGCGCTTCAGGCTTTCGCCGACGCCTTGGCCGTGGACCCGAGCTACATCCGAGCGCAGGTCAACCTGCGCCGGGTCCGGGACGCTTTCGCATCTCAATCCTTGGCCCGCATTGACGACCCACCGGCAGCGGAAGCCCTGATGGAATGATGCCCCGCGCCCCCTCCTGATGCGCAGGCATCGAGGGGGCGCGACCTCCGTCGTGGGATAAGGGTAAGAATAGGTTGAGCTTTCACGACTAGAATGTTCCAGCCCGAACGAGCAAAGCGCCTCGGCTGGCCTCAGAGGGCCCGCGGAACCGCGCGTGTAAAGGGGCTGCCAGAACAGAGAAAACGGACCATGCTGCTCTGAGAGATCCATGGCTGAGAACGTCGATCCTTAAGGAAGGAAGAGCATGGTTTCGTTCGAGAAAACCCAAGCCGAAGCGAGCCCATCACCCGATCCTGCTGCTTTCTTTCCAACCGCTGAGGCGACCGCTTTTCACTGCGTGATGATCACGAACGCAGAAGGGCGCGTCCTGAAGGTCAATGAGTCATGGAAGACCATGATGGGCTGCTCCAGGTACCAAGCGGTCGGCGATTCGGTGGACCGCTGGATCGCATGGCCATCGGAGCCGACGGATGTGCGATCTCAGGTCTTCGACACCACGGCACAGGGAGGGGCTTGGACCGGCCGCCTCTGGCTCCGTTCCGACGGGCGTGTCAATCGGGCCCACGGGGTCTCGGCAGCCATCCTCCCGTTGAGGCGGCAGCGAGACGGCCGTCTGCGGATGGTCTGGATTTGGAAGGACGACCACAGCGAGGAGCGGCCCCGGGCTCAGGCGCCGATCGTCGACCTTGGGGAGTTGTCGCGGCAGGATGGCTTGACCGGCATTCCGAATCGGTCCCATTTCGTCGAGCAGCTGGCCCTCGCTCATCGTCGTGCCGACATCGATGCCCATTGGCGCTGCGGCGTCATGGTGATGGATCTGGACCGTTTCCGACTGATCAACGACGCCTTTGGTCATGAGGAGGCTGACCGAATCCTCATTCAGATCGCGATGAGACTTACCCAGGGGTTGGGTTCTTCGGCTTGCTTGGCCCGCCTTGCCGGCGATGAGTTTGCCGTACTGCTGGAAGCCCCTCCTCATTCGGATCTCGAAGCCCAAGCGCGTGCGCTGCTGGCGCGGCTCGACCAGCCGTTCGATATCAAGGGCTACCCCTTAAAGGTGTGCGCGAGTGCCGGTTTTGCGGACTACCAGCTCGGAACCAGCCCAAGCAGCCTTCTGCGCCGAGCCGAGTCCGCCATGCTCCGGGCCAAACGCCGAGGAGGCGGATGTCTGACCATCTTCGAGCCACGCATGGATTTCCAAGCCTGGTCGCGCCTTCGGCAGGAGCAGTCCCTACGCGCCGCGGTCTCGACCGGCCAGATCGCGACCTGGTTTCAACCGCAAGTCGTCTTGGCCACCGGCGAGATCGTGGGGTTTGAGGCCCTCGCGCGCTGGCCGGAGGCAAGAGGCCGACATCCCGGAGAGTTCGTGCCGATGGCCGAACAGATAGGCCTCATCCGACCGCTGGCGAAGCGGGTGCTGACGGAAGCGCTCGAATTCGCGGTCGCGGTATCCGATCTCCGAATTTCGCTGAATCTATCCGCGATCCAGCTGGATCATCCCGAAACGTTCGCGGATCTGGAATCAGGGTGTCATCGCTACCAGGTGGCGCCATCCAGGGTGGAGCTCGAACTGACTGAATCGGCGGCCATGGAGGATTCTCGACGCGCTCGGACCTTGTGTGAGGGCCTCGACCGGTCGGGCTTCGAATTGGCCATCGACGACTTCGGCACCGGCTACAGTTCGTTGGCCCTCCTCCATCAATTGCCGGCCCGCCGCCTCAAGGTGGATCGACGGTTCGTGGCCGGCTTGGGTCGGGACGAGGGATCGCTTGCGATCCTCCGCTCCATCTTGGGCCTGGCTCGGTCCATGAATATGGAAACTGTGGCGGAAGGGGTCGAAACCATCGAACAGCTGCGGATTTTGCAGCGCGAGGGCTGTGAGCTCGGCCAGGGCTTTCTGTTCGCGCCCGCGCTTCCCGCTTCGGAAGCGCGGGGGACGCTCGGCCGGCGCTTCTCGGTCTGAGCGTCGGTGCACGGAGCCGGGCTCGAGGGCGTCAACGCCCCCTTCGGGCCAACGCGACGCGCATCGAGATCTTGGGGTCTTCGGAGGAGAGCGTGACGGTGTGTTCCTGCGACTCGAAGCCTCTGGCCTGGACGCGAATTGTGACCAGACCCAAGGGGACGGTGACGTTGACCTTGCCTCGACCGTACGTCTGGTCGTTGACGAACACTTCGGCGTTCCGAGGCTCCGGCATGACGATGATCGAGCCGGTCAGGGGCACCAAGGAGGGGTTGAGTTCCAACGTCTCCCCGGGCTCCATCTGCACTTCTTTCCGAATCGGCTGAAACCCGTCCTTCATCAGCTCGATGACGATGGGTCCTGAACCCGAGACCTTCGCCAAGAGAGGCGTCGCTTCCGGCTGAAGCATCCCGTTGATCCGCACCTGGGCGCCGCTCGGCCGCGTTCGAATCGAGATCTCGGAACGACCGCTTCCCTTGAACGCGACGGAAGCCACGGCGGCAAGGGCGATGACCCCCACCACGGCGGCTGCGGCGCCCAGGATCCAAACGATGATGTTCCAACGAGATGACGCTTGCTC
Organism: Myxococcota bacterium; assembly: GCA_050331295.1. GTDB lineage: Bacteria > Myxococcota > Kuafuiibacteriia > Kuafuiibacteriales > Kuafuiibacteriaceae > Kuafuiihalomonas. The sequence goes on from JBHJGZ010000009.1 coordinate 52,871, forward strand.
ATGAGGGGCTGTTGCGTGGACCCGAGGCGCAAAACTCGGACGGGGAGGGGCGGCTGCGGGTGGCCTCTGGGTGGCGTTTCGTTCGACCGCGGGTCCTTTCGGCGAAACACCGGATCCGGGCGACGCTCGCGCTCCACCGCGAGGCCTGCTCTGCGGCAGCTGAGTGGGGCTTGTAGGGTCTTCCACCTTGTGCCCGGCACCCGGACTCAAGGTGTCCGCGTCGAAGCCTTCCGGCGGCATGGTGAGCATGGTGGCCCCGAACCCGTCGTCGTCGGGGGCGTTCTGCTTTGCGGGCTTCCGGCCATCTCTGGCTGGCCGGGACGCTCCGCCGACCGCTTCGACGGCAATGGTTTGCGACGACGTGTCGTCGTCGGCCTCCGGCATGTCGTCATCCGCCGGGTCGAAGGATTCGTTGCTCGCCGTCGTGTCGAGGTCGTGGGACGCAACCGGAGACATCCGAAGCACCGTCGGCGCGTCCATGTCTTGGGCTCCGTTCATCATCTCCCGTTCATCCGAGGACGTCTGATGAACGACCCCCGGGAGTTCGAGACTCTTCGGGTCGGCGAACGTGGGGCCCGTCCGGGCGCGCTCCGGGAAAAGATCCGCCAGCGTGACGGACAGGGCGGAGTCGCCGGAGGCCATGTCCTTTCGGGCGAAGGTCATGTCCATTGCGAACTCGGTGAGCGCATCCCCGAGCGCTTGTGCATTGGAGAAGCGTTCGACCGGCGCTTTCGCCAGCGCCTTGAGAACGATGGCGTCCAACTTCGGATTCACGGCAGCCCCTCGCTGCGATGGCGGGTCCACCTCCTTACCCAATACGGCTTCGATGGTTTCGATGGCTGAGGGACCGGCGAACGGATTCTCGCCGGTCAGAAGCTCGTACAGGAGCACTCCGGCCGAGAAGACATCGACTCTTCCGTCGATGGGCTTCTCTTCCAGACGCTCTGGAGCCATATAGGCGTACTTTCCTTTCACGATTCCCGCTGCCGTGTGGTGCAGGCGCTCGGCCGCGGTGGCGATGCCGAAGTCTGTGATCTTCACTTCGCCTTCGAAGCTGAGAAGCACGTTTTGGGGCGAAACGTCGCGGTGCACGATGTTCATCGGTCGGCCGTCCGGGCCGGTCCGGGTGTGGGCGAAGTGAAGGCCTTTACAGAGCTCGGCCACGATGTAGAGGGCCAGTGGCACGTCGAGCCAGCGGTCCTGAGCCGCCGCACGCTCATACAGATCGTACACGTTGACGCCGTGGACGTACTCCATGGCGATAAAATAGGTCTCTCCCACCTGGTCGAGGTCAAAGACCTGAACGATGTTGCGGTGATGCAGGTGCATCGCGATCCGGGCCTCGTCGATGAACATCTTCACGAACTCCGGATCTCGCGTGAAGTTGGCGTGAATCAGCTTCAATGCCACCAGCCTCTGAAATCCCATCACGCCCACGGCCCGGGCCAGGAAGACCTCGGCCATGCCGCCGGCGGCGATGCGATTCACAACTTGGAACCGGCCAAGCTTGGGATAGTCGTCGGATTCGGGAATCATTACGGGTGGCCCGACCCCGGCATGCTAGGCCGTGTCCGAGCCTGCGGCAACCTCGAGGGTCCCGGACCGTCAAACCAGTCGTCACCCACGCCGGCCAAGGCCAGGGCATCCGGTTACGAGAGGTCGTGGGGACAGGGAAACAGGGGAAAGGCGAGCTTGATCTGATCCCGTCGCGAGGGACCCCGAGCCGGCGATTCTGCTTCTGGGTTGGTCTGCGCCGCCCGGTTCCCCAGGCCCTGTCCCACCAGGGGACTCGTGGGTCCGTGGACTCGGGCTTGCAGCTCACCCTCGTGCCACCGAACCTCGATCGTGAGACCGGGTCCCTCGCCAGCCCGAAGGTTCGCGGTTGCAACGGCTTCGATGAGGGCGAGACGAAACGCGCTCAGGGTGTCCTCATCCAGTCCAAACAGTGTGGCCTCCAGCTCGGCTCGGACGGCTGCCCATAGATCGTCCAGCCCATCCGAGCCTCCGGCCATTTCGAACAAGAAGACGACGGTCGAACCCAACACTCGGGAAATCGGTGTCGGTCGTCCGAACTTGAGAGCCGGCGAACCAAACCCCCTTTTTGAGGCCTCGGTGGAACCGGTGGTTCGCTTGACAGGATTCCAAGCACCCGAAAGAAACCTCGAGGTGCTGGACATCCCCATTCCGTCGCTTCGGACCGACCTCGAGGTTCAACCTCGTCGGGACGGAACCGTCGACGTCCGAGACCCTCGCCTTCTTCAGATCCTTTCCCTCGATGCGCGAGACTTCGATCTGGCCCGGCGCTTTGATGGTGTTTCCAGCGCTCGGCAGCTTCGAAATCGACTTCGAGATGAGCAAATGCGCGTCACCTCGGGGCGCATCGCTCGGGTGGCGGCCGACTATCGGTCACTGCACCTGCTGGACATGGCGGAGGTGGATGACGTCGAGCCGGCGGAGGACTCGCGCACGCCGTATGCCCAGTTCCAGTCGGTAGCCAAGAGGCTCCCGGTGATCCCGGAATCCCACGGCGATCCTCGATGGGCGTGTCGGGCCTGTGGTCGGTGCTGTCACGGGCTCACCGTGGAGCTCACCTCCGAAGAGGAGGCCCGGATCGACCCAAGCCTTTACCCCGACCTTCTGGGACCGGATCCCTTTGCAGAATGGGTCTTCTTGGATCCCGAGCAGCCGGCCCGGAGAGCCTTGCGCCAAAAGAAGAACGGCGCCTGCATCTTTCTCGACAACCAAGGCCTCTGTGCCATCCATGCGCGCCAAGGGATGAGCGCCAAACCGGATCCCTGTCAGATCTTTCCGCATGTAGTGGTTCATGTGCCGGACGGCCCTCCGCGTCTCACCTTGCGGCTCAACTGCGACTCCATGCATGAAACCTTCGAGAAAGGGCCACTGCCCGAAGCGCATCAGGCCAATGTCCAGCGCGTCGCCCACGGTGCACCTACGCTTCAGGCACCCCGGAAGGTTTCGGTGTTCGGCCGAACGTGGACCTTCAACCGTTTCAACCAATGGCTGTTTCGAGCGATTCACATCCTCGAAGACGAGGGTTTTCGAGCCGAGAGCCTTCGCGAGATCGACCATGCCCTCCTCGGAGGTCGGGTACGACGCAGTCGCCGCAGGTTCGGCCGCAACATGTTGCGTTACGTGGTCGCAGAACGTTCGAGCGACATCCCGGTGGAAGCCGGAGGCTTTGGTCCGCAGCTGGCGAGGGTTCGACGCGGCGAAGAGGCGTTTCAGGCCATGGCCCGGGGAGCGCTCCCGCCGCGCGTTGCGTCGCGGACCGAAGCCTTTCTGAGTCGCCAAGCGATACAGGCTTTGTACGGGCTTGGGCCGTTACAGCTGTCCGACGCGGGACTCGGTTTGACAGCGCTGGTCCTGGCCTTCGAATCCATCCTCCACGCCGTGGGGCCTCGAGGGCGTCTCAAGACCGCCAACACGGCATTCCTGGTTTTGACCGGACCTTTTCTGGAGACCACCCATCAATCATGGCCGGCGCTGGAATCGATCGACCCAGACTACACTCGGCGCCTAAAGGAGGAGCTTTGACATGGCTTCGATCTCATCCCGCGGGCGAGAGTTGCCTGCCTCCCCCATTCGTCGCCTGGTTCCCTTGGCCGATGCTGCACGGTCCAGGGGGGTGCACGTTCATTGCTTGAACATCGGTCAACCCGACCTGCCTACACCTCGCGGGATGATCGAGGCCTACCAGAAATACGATGATCGAGTACTCGCGTATGGTCCGTCACAAGGATTGCCTGAGCTGCGCAGCAAGGTGGCCGATAGCTACTGCAAGCAAGGCATTCCATTGGCCGTCGACCACGTGCAGGTGACGTTTGGCGGAAGCGAAGCCGTGCAATTCTGTTTGGCTGCGATGTGCGATCCCGGCGACGAGGTCCTGGTCAGCGAGCCGTTCTATGCGAACTACAACGGGTTCGCCGTGGCGAGCGGCGTGAGGGTCAAACCGGTACGAGCCATCGCGCAGGATGGGTTTCGGTTGCCGTCGAATGAGGCCTTTGAAGCGGCCATGACCCATCGGACGCGAGCAGTCATTGCGTGCTCCCCGGGAAATCCGACCGGGACCGTCTACACATCCGAAGAGATGCATCGGCTCGGCGAACTGGTGCACAAACATGACCTGTTTTTGATCTCGGACGAAGTGTACCGAGACTTCGTGTACGACGGCACCGAAGCATTCAGCGCCCTCACCCTCCCTTGCGCCGACCAGAGGGTTGCCGTGGTGGACAGCGTGTCCAAGCGTTTTTCGGCCTGTGGAGCTCGAGTCGGATTCGCCATCACCCGCGTACCCGAACTAGCACAAGCCTTCATGCGTTTGTGTTTCGCTCGGCTTTGCCCCGCCACGGTGGACCAGCTCGCTGCTCTGGCCGCGTACGATGTTCCGAGTACGTACTTCCAGGAGGTTCGATCCGAGTATCGGCATCGGAGAGACGTCTTGGTGGCGGGTTTGAATCGATTGCCCGGAGTTCACACCTACCTCCCACAGGGGGCATTTTACACCATTGCAACCTTACCCGTGGACGACGCGGACCGTTTCTGCGCTTGGATGCTGGAAGCACACAATGTCGGAGGGGAGACGGTCATGCTCGCTCCCGCCTCTGGTTTCTACGGCGACCCGGCCTCCGGCCGACAGGAGGTACGCATCGCCTACGTGTTGGAAGCCGATACGCTGCGCCGTTGCATCGACATTCTCGGAGAAGCATTGCGGCGATACCCAGGAGCGACGGGCTCCTGAGGGACAGCAAGTCCAGATCCTGATAGCAAGAGCCGTGGCCAGGTTTCTCGTGGTGGAACTCGACGCGGCGACTCGCACTCTGTACGCGGGATGGTTGCGGAGCTTTGGCCATGTCGTCGAGGAGGAATGGCAGTCCGCTTGGGCCGCGACCCGACTGGAACACGAGCGCTTTGACGGCATCATCGTGTCTGACCGCTTGGTGCAACGGGATGATTTTCTCCGTCGAGCCTCAGGGAGTGCGATGGCCGTCCTTCACTCCGGACCCACCGAGTTCGGACCCGACATCGAGGTGTTTTCGGGACACGACCGAGATCGTGTTCGGCGGTGGGCCGCAGCCATTCGAACTCGAGAGGGCACATCGGACGACCTGGAAGTGGACAAAGGACCACTGTGGGGTGTCATCCCCCGGTTTGGTTCGCTGTTCTCATGGCCCGTCCCGAAGATTCTCGGCCAGCTGGCTCAGCACGACTTCACGGGTTCAGTGCAAGTTCGTCAGCGCGCCATGGAAAAGGTCGTCCATCTCGCCCGGGGTCGACCGACGAAGGTGGAGAGCGACCTCGCCGTCGATTCCCTCGTTTCGATCCTGCTGGCCGAGGGTCGCTTGAGTGATGACGCACTTCAAGGAGCAAGAGACCTACAGCGGCGCGAACAGGTCCCGCTCAGCGATGCCTTGGTCCGTTGCGGTGCGTTGACCGAAGACGATATGCAAGCTGTCCTGCGCAAGCAGATGAAGTTTCGTTTGTTCGGAGCTTTTCGATGGTCGGAAGGCCGCTACCGAATTCGATCGGGAGACGACGATTCGGGGGACTCGGTCGGACTCGAACCCTTCGAAGTTCTGGTAGAAGGCCTGGCACAGATCATCTCTTCCGAATGGATTCAACGGGCGTTGGCGGTGGATCGGGTGCTTCTGTCCACGCCTGATCTGCGTCAGCACGACTTGCAATGGTCGAAGTGGGTCGACTCCCGCCGTTCGCTTCGGGAGGTTTCCGAGGCATTGACCTTTCCAGAGCGTGTCGAACTGTACTCCGCATGGCAGATGGGCTGGGTCCGACTCGGACCGCGGGTGCAGGTCGAGCTCGAGCCCGGTCTGCGCACATCACTGGACAGTCGCCTCGATGGGGAGATGCAGCGGATTCTGAAGTCCGGGGGGCGGGCTCGGCGACCGCGGACCCTGGGTTTTGACGAGACGGAGCAGATCCAGAGGGTGCTCAGCGAGATCGAAGCCTCCCTGGGGAGTCTGGACGCCTACGGGATTTTGGGCGTGCCCCCTGGGGCTTCCCCAGAAGAAGTGCGAAGTGGCTACGCCCGGGCAAATCGCAGTCTGGATCCGGGTCGATGGCTGGAAGGGCGGCGGGCACCAAGCTTGTCGCGGGACGCCGAACGAAACCACCTCGAAGCGGTTCGGGCCTTTCAGATCCTTTCCGATCCGGAGACACGGTCGGCGTATGATGCGTGGCGCGCGGATCCCGAGGCTGACCGCACCGAGCTATGGAGGATGGGGCGAGCGAAGGCAGCCCTTCAGGCGGCCGTCGAGCAGGACGATGGTGTCAGTGGGGACCGCGGTCCGCCGGTGGATGCGTATTTTCCTGCGGGTGTGCCGGCAGACCCCGAGATCGAGGCCGAGCGCGCGTTCAGGCGAGGGGTGACCGACAGCGAGCACATCGAAGACGCGCTTCGTTCGCTTCAGTCTGCTGCCGCAGAAGACCCACAGAGCCTCTGGATCCTCCGGCGGAGAGCGCAGCTCCTGGAGCGGGCCGGTCTCGTAGAGGAAGCGCGAGGGGCCTACGAATCCGCGCTTGCCATGGACCCATCCGATAAAGAGCTGGCTCAAGGGGTCGAACGTTGTGGAGGCCCGCAGCGACCGGGTTTGGTGGAACGCCTTTCGAAAGCCATCGGGGCTCGCTGAGCTGCGGACGTCGCGTCGAAGGCGGATTTGGTCGCCCTGGAGCCTCCGCTAAGGGCCCCGTTCTTCCGCAACGGTTCCATCCAGTTCCAGCAACCACTGACGAATGCGCCGTTCGTCTCCGGGCGCGAACTGCACGAAGGCTGCGCCGACCCGCCACCGGCCATCCTCCTGAAGCTCCTGCCACACCATTCTGGCGCTCACCTTGAGAATTTCGACTTCCTTGCCTCGAGGGATGTAGAGCAGGACGCGGAACTGCTCCTGCTCTTCGAGCGGCTCGCCCAAGTCGAAGCAGATGCCGCTGGGACTCATGTTGAGGCTGCTGCTTTCGAGACCAGCTTGAAATCTTTCGACCTCCACCCGAATCGTGATCCGTTTCCGGAGCATCCGTTTGTGAAAAGGAAACTGTGGCTTCCCCTCCGGCTTGATGATCTCTCGTTCGTTCATGCGGTTGCGCCCGAAGATTCGGAGATTAACCGAAGGTCAATCTGCCCCACAAGCGAGGGCGTACAAGGCGACCGCGAACACCTCATTCCTTACGGGCCTCCCAAAACCCCAAGAGGCGCTTGGCGAGGGCTTTATACCCTCGATGGGCCCGCACCCGTACCGCACCTTCGTTCAGTCCCAGGATCGATGCGACCTCAGCCATGGATCGGCCCTCGAGTTTGTGCAAGCGGACCACCTCGCGAGAAGATGCCGGGAGGTCTTCGATCGCGTCTCGAACCGCCTGTATCACCTCATTCTCGTCCTCTTTGAGCCAGGGAGACTCTCGTTCATCCGGAATGCGTTGGACCTCGACCTCGTCCATGCCCCGATTGCGCCGGGCGGGGCGCCTGAGATCGTCGACCGCGACGTGGCGCGCGATGGTCAACACCCAGGGAAGCACTGGGGCACCCGGACGGTACCGATGACGAGCGCGATGCATCTTGAGGAGCGTGGTCTGAACGGCGTCGTCAATGTCGGCCGAACTTCGCAGCCATCGGGTAAGGGACCTTCGAATGCGGGGTTCGAGCACGGTCATCAGCCGGTCGAATGCCCGCACATCCCCATCAATGTACCGGGTCATCAGCTCTTCGAGCTCGATCCCCTGCAAAGACGCTCCGCCGCTCTTGTCCTGAACCCCGCACGGCATGGCAAGCAAAGCGGTCGCAGCTTGGACCCAGCTTGCCCTCAATCACGGGTTCGGCTGGGCGGTCCATCGTTGCCGAAGTGTCAGACCCCCGTCCCGGATGACTCACGGGATGGATGTCGACGATACTTGAGTGGCTACGGACTCGGTTGGCTCAAGAACGCCAGGATCTCGGCTTGTAGACTTCGATGTCCCCGACGCCGGAATGCGAAGTGACCGGCTTCCGACAGCTCGACATAGCGTTTGAAGGATGCCTGGCGCAATCTGTCTAGAAGGCGCAATGCGTGTTTACGCGTCGAAGCGCGGTCCGAGGAACCCCGAATCACCAAGGTGGGCGCGCGAACCCGTTCCGGGAGCCACACGGGACCATCCGGGCCATAGAGGTCTCGATAGGGTCCGTTCGGAAGCCGTAGTCGGTCGTTTGATTCGAACCGGAACAGGCTTTCCACGAACTCGTGATGGACCGCCGCCGAATCACGATTCGGGTCGAACAGGCCCTGGTGAAGGCTGCGTTCCTCCTCTCGCCAAACACGGTCCGTGATGTGTCGGCGATGAGAGACTCGGTCCCAGACCGGCGCGAACAGCACCAGACGGTCCACGTCGTCGGGCCGCTCCGAGGCGTACAGACCGGCCACGACGCAGCCCCAGGACCAGCCCACCAGATGTACGGCGCGCTTCGGGTCTCGGTCCGGCTCCTCCCGCGCCCATTGGATCACGCGCGCGACGTCCTCGAGGACCTCACGCGCCCGCACCACCGGCGCTCCTCGCGGGTCGTCGTCCAACAAGGCCGAAGGCCGATACGACCCGCCAAAGCCCCGTGCGTCGAACGCATAAGCATCGTAGCCACCGCGGGCGAGGGCTCGCATCATCGAGTAGTCCTCGACGTTCAGGTCCCAAGTGGCCGAGCCGGGAGACCCCGCCCCGTGAGTGAGAACCACCGCACCTCGGTTTTCCACGGTGGACCGCACCTTCATGGCGAATAGACGCCCACCTGGATGGGTCAGACGTGCCTCGATCCGTTGGAGGTCCTTCCGAGTCTTCGTGGGCCTCGGGCCGGACGGGGCTGGGCGGGAATCCTCTGGCGGTCGGCTCGGTCGTGCACGGCACCCCGTCGAGACCGTCCATGTCATCAGGAGTGCGGCAATGGTTGTAAAACGATGCATGGACGGCGTTGAGTGTCGGGACCTTGGACCGACGCATCATACTCGTGCTCATCGGCATCGCAACGGTGGTGGGTTGGCAGGTTCCTTGGGGCCCGCGACTTCTTTTCCCGTTTACGGTCTTAGCAACCTTTGTTCATGAGATGGGACATGGACTGACGGCGATGCTGTTTGGCGGCACCTTCGACCATCTGGCCATCTTTTCGGACGGCTCCGGAGTCGCCGTCCACCATGGTCGATACGGTCTGCTCGCGCAGGCTGCGATTCCGGCTGGGGGGCTCATGGGTCCGTCCCTCCTCGGGGGCGCCTTGCTCGCCGCGAGCCGAGCCGACCACATCGCCCGGTGGCTCCTGTTGGCTTGCGCCCTGGTGATCTGGGCGAGCGTGCTGCTCCTCGTGCGAAGCACCTTCGGCGTGGTGAGCATGACTGCTTGGGCCCTTGTCCTCACCGCGGTGGTGAGGTTCGCTCCTACCTGGTGTGCTTTCGTCCTTCAGGTTGTTGCGGTTCAGATGGCGCTCTCGGTGTTTCAGGACCTGGACTACATGTTCAGTCCGGGAGCATCGGTGGACGGCATTCCTCGCTTGTCCGACTCGGCCGCGATGGCTCAGGTGTTGATTCTTCCGTATTGGGTCTGGGGCGGCGTGACCGCCCTCTTGTCGTTGGCGGCGGTCGGGATCGGCGGCTGGTGGGCGCTGCGACCCGCGACTTCTTCCGTCCGTTCTCGGGCCCCTGGTCCCTCTCGGAGTGTCCCCACCTGAGGGACGCCTCGTGGTAAGGTCCGGGCTGCCTTGGAACGGGCTCAGCTTGGAAACTATGAGCTGTTGGTCCGCCTGGCCTCGGGTGGCGCAGCAAACGTCTTTCTTGCGAGAGAGTGCGCGCCCGACCAGAAGCCACGTCTTCTTGCCCTCAAAGTGCTGCTTCCATCCTTGGCGCAAAACGAAGACTTCCTGGAGATGTTTTTCAACGAAGCGCGGATCGCTTCGAGGCTGAACCATCCGAACGTCGTCGCCATTGCCGGCTTCGGGCAGGTCGAGGGAGTACACAGTTTGGCCATGGAGTACGTTTTTGGAGCGAGCCTGTCCCAGCTGCTGCGGGCCTCCGCTCGCGCGAAGCGTCCCCTCTCGGTCGGCGTGCTTCTGCACATCACCGCCCAAATGTGCGACGCACTTCATCACGCTCATGAACTCCAAGACGAAGACGGGCAGTCCATGGGACTCGTGCATCGGGACGTCACGCCACAGAACGTGCTGGTGGGTTTCAACGGCGTCCCGAAACTGACGGACTTCGGCATCGCCAAGGCGACGGACCGCGGATACGAAACCCAAGCCGGTATCGTAAAAGGAAAGTTCAGCTACATGTCGCCGGAGCAGGCCTTCGGAAGACCGGTCGACCGGCGGAGCGATGTCTTCGCCATGGGAATCGTCTTGTGGGAAGCGCTCACCGGACAGGCTCTCTTCAAAGGGACGTCACCGAACGATGTTCTGGCTTCGATCCGGGATCAGGTGATTTCTGCACCGAGCGCAGTCGTTCCTGGTTTGACGGGAATCGTGGATCCCATCGTCGGTCGTGCGCTTTCGCGGTCACCCAAGAAGCGGTTCCAGACCGCGGCGGAGTTCGCGGATGAGATCCGAGCCCTGATCACAAAGGCCGGTGTGACCATCGACGCGGATGTCGTCTCGAAGGAGATGGCGTCCATCTATGGGGATGACATTCTCCGGCGGGCGATTGCGCTCAGAGGAGCCTTGGGTGGTCGGATGGCCGGTGAGGCCCTCGCGCAGCGGCTGGGCGCCTACGTGTTGGATCAGCGAAGCCTTCCGGTGCCCAGTCCTCGTATCGAGGCTCAGGCGCAACCTGCGCCATCCTCTCGGTATGCATGGGAGGTCAGGGAGGGCGTCCCCGAGGATGAACTCCTGGCCATGGTGCCGTCTGGCGATATCGAAAAGCCGAGTGACTTCAACGGAACCGGGTCCCAGCGGCTGGTGCGTCGGGTTGGACTGGATGCCAGCCCGTGGTCTTTGGCGGACGAAGACGACACCTTGGGAAGAACCGCCGCACCGAGGATGCTCAGCGACGACATCTCGGACGACGAAGTCGATGTTCCTTCGGATTTGGCGTCCTCGCCAAAGCGCCTCCCGAAAAGCGGCGATCCCGGACCGCATCCTACGCTTCCTTCTCCCATGGTGCGGGTTCCGGCCGAGATGGGGGGGGGTGAAAAGGTACAGGCAACCCGTTTGGACAATACAGATACAGAAGGTCATGAGCGGCAACCCATCGTTCAAGAAGAAGGCGAAGGCGACCCCCTCGAGCTCCCTCCGTTTCCGGCCATTCGATCCTCACTTCCATCGGTCGACCAGGTGTTTGGTTCGGAATTCGGTGGCGTTCGAGCGGGTGGGTCCGCGGATGTCGCAGGGCCGTTCTCCGAGCGGACGCCGCTCGAGGCAGCCGTTGCACTCAAATCCGATCCGAGCGGTGCGCCGCTCGAGCCAGCGCTATCGGTTCCCGTTCATCGAATGCCGCGGATGGTTCGGCTCCCCATCTCGGCCGCGGTCCTCTTGGCGCTCGGTCTCTTGTGCCTCGGTGCCGCCTTGGGGATCATCTTCGCTCGGACCTTTGGCTGACGCCGTCCTTCGAATCGGTCCGTTACTCAAGGCGCTGCGACGCCGGTGGCCGTGGGCTCGGGCGTCGACCATCCGCATGTTCGTCCCTGGTTCTGCTCCTCGAGCCACGTGAGCAAGGGCTGAAAGTAGGCGACCAGGGCGCTTCCATCCATTTCTTGCTGCCCCGTAATGGCCTCGAGAGCCTCCGGCCACGGGCGGCTCACGCCGAGTGAAAGCATGGCCTTCAGACGATCGCCGGCCTCGGTGCTTCCAAATATGGAGCATTCGTAGAGGGGTCCATCGTGGCCGGCGGACTTGCACAGGGCTTCGTGAAACTGAAACTGCAGGATTCGAGCGAGGAAGTATCGGGTGTAGGGCACATTAGCCGGTACGTGATACTTCGCACCGGGGTCGAAATCCTCCTCGCTTCGTTCTACCGGTGGACCGATGCCTTGGTACCGGGCTCGCAGCTTCCACCACGCCTTGTTGTACGCTTCAGGCGTGACCCGGCCGGAGAACACCTGCCATCGCCAATCGTCGATCAGCTTGCCAAACGGGAGGAAAGCTATCTTGTCTAGAGCTTCCTTCATCTGCAGATTGATCAGTGCTTTATCGCTCCTCGCGATCTCCTCCAGGAGACCGACGCGCTGGAGGTAGCCGGGGGTCACGGACAGCGCGAGCGTGTCGCCAATGCCTTCGTGGAACCCATCGTGAGCGCCACCTTGATAAAGAACGGGCAAATGATTGTAGTATCTGAAGTAATAGTTGTGTCCGAGCTCATGATGAATCGTGATTAAGTCTTCTTCCGTCGGCGTGATACACATCTTGATTCGAAGATCATTGTTGTAATCCACGTCCCAGGCCGAAGCGTGGCAGACCACGTCGCGATCCTTCGGTTTGGTGAATAGTGAACGCTCGTAGAACGTGCCCGGGAGCGCGTCGAGGCCCAGTGAGGTGAAGAAAGACTCCCCCAGCTTCACCATGCGTATTGCGTCCCAGTCGTTCTCCTCGAGAGCGCGCGTCACGTCGAGATCAGATGCGCCCGGATAGGGTTCGACGAGTGGATAGATGTTGCCCCATTCTTGGGCCCACATGTTGCCGAGAAGATGAGCGGGGATGAGGCCCCTCGAATCGACGCGGTCCGGACCGTACCGTTCCAGGAGCTTGGCCCGGACGTGACAGTGAAGCGCCTCGTAGAGCGGTGCCACTTCGTTCCAGAGTCGTTCTACCTCGCGACCGAATTGGTCGGGCTCCATGTCATAACCCGCTCGCCATAGCTCCCCCATGTCGTCGAAACCGATGTCACGAGCTCCTTCGTTGGCGAGGGCGACGAACTCGGAGTACAGCGGCATCATGGGACGACTGATGGTGCGCCAACCTTCCCAGGCTTGGAGGAGCGTCTCATAGTCTCGACTGGTGGCGAGCACCTTACTCAGCTCTCCCAGTTCCTTGCACGCACCTTCCCGGCAAACCTTTCCCTTTCCGTAGATGCTTTCCATTTCCGCCGAGATGGCTGCGACTCGGGCTCGCTTTGCCGGGTCCGCAGGCGGAGGAAGACTCTGACTGATCTTCAGCAGATGCAGCTGGCGCCGGGTATCCGGATCGAGCTCCAGTCCATCGAATGTGGCTGCGGTGCGGATCGCATCCGTCATGTACGCGAGCACCTTCTCGTGGGCCTTGGCGGCCAGGATCTCGGTGTCGTGGATGATGTACGTTGCCTTCACCCACTCGGCGCGGGCCCAGTCGGTCCAGAGTGCCTGCAATTCACCATCGAGCTTTTGAACAAAGGCCTGGGCATCGGCCGCGGTCGGTGTCTTGGGCGTCGAAGCCGACGTTTCGGGCGGTGACGCCGATTCGGTGGCTGGTCCGGCGGTTGCACATCCAAGTCCCAAAGCCAACAAGGCAGAGGTGGTCCTGACCATCATGGCGGCGGAACCTAGGACTGTTTGTCTCCGTTTGTCAGCCCCGACGCGCGGGGGCTAGCCCACTCGGATGGCCGAGCTGCCGATCGAAGCAGTGGTGGGCGACATCCGCCACGCCTTGGAGGATGGCCTCAATCTCGTCGTGGTGGCACCTCCCGGAAGCGGGAAGACGACTCGAGTCCCCTTCGTATGCTCCGCACGCTCCCCCCAGACGCAGGTCGTCTTGCTCGAACCACGGCGATTGGCCGCCCGGCTGGCGGCCGGTTTCATGGCGCGGTCGATGGGTGGCGCCCTCGGGGGGATGGTTGGCCTGGTGACGCGCCAAGAACAACATGTGTCGGCCGAGTCCCGCGTCGTCGTCATGACGGAGGGCGTCTTGGTCCGACGGATGCTGGAAGATCCGAGCTTGGCGGGGGTCAGCCATGTCCTTGTGGATGAATTCCACGAGAGGTCCGTCCAAGCGGATCTCGCTCTGGCCTTGGTTCGAGAGGTCCAGGCGTCCCTTCGGCCCGACCTGCGCATCGTGGTCATGTCTGCGACGATGAATCCCTCACCCGTGGCGCAGTTCCTCGAACCGTGTCGAGTTCTGGAAGCCAGAGGTCGAGGTTTCCCGCTCCGGATCGAGTATGAAGACCTTCCCGATCCTCTCCAGCCGCGCGCGCTCGCGAAGGTACTTCGCCAGGTGAGCCGGGAAGAGGCTGGGGACGTGTTGGCGTTCCTCCCGGGGGCGGCCGAGATCCGCCGCACGGCGCGGGAGCTCGAAGTGACCGCCGTAGGGCGGGATGTGATTCCGCTCTACGGAGAGATGAGTCCTCGTCAGCAGGATGCCGCGTTGGTTCCTCGAAGCCGGCCTCGCTTGTTCCTCGCCACCAATGTCGCGGAATCGTCCGTCACCATCGATGGGGTTGGCGTCGTCGTCGACACCGGCATGTTCAAGCAAGCGGAGTTCGACCAGGTGAGCGGCGTCGAGCGCCTGATCTTGCGCCGCGTAGGTCAGCATAGTGCCGACCAGCGCGCGGGCCGAGCTGCGCGTCAAGGCCCCGGGCGTGCCGTCAGACTCTGGCCCGCGCATCGAGTGCTCGATCCGGAACCCAAGCCTGAGATCCATCGAGTGGACCTGTTGCCGGTCATTCTGACCGTCAGCGGATGGAGTTCCGCAGACCCCTTCGGTTTTGGTTGGTTCGAGGCGCCGTTCGAGAATCGGGTGCGAGGGAGCATCGAACTCCTGCGGCGTTTGGGGCTCTTGGAGCCGAACGGCTTCAGGCTGACGGACAATGGACGGCGAGTCCTGTCCTGGCCGGTTCATCCACGGTGGGGTGCGGTGGTGGCTCGCGCCGATGCTCTCGGGGTCGGGCATCGGGCCCTCGAGCTCGCGGCCTTGGCTCAAGGACGCGACGTCTTGGCTGACCGATCGCTCTTCCGCGGGAAAGCTGGTTTCGCGGACATCGCGGAACGGGCCCGACTGGCGTTTCGGTCTGGCATCAACTCCCGCAGTCCGGGTTCGAGTCCGTCGGCAGGACTTCACGAAGCTGGGCTGGCCGAAGCCCAAAGGGCACTGCGGCAGTTGCGGCAGAGGGTCGAGCTGCGCTCGATGGATCATCTGGATGGCGATGACGATGAAGCACTGGCAAGGGCCATCCTGCGCGGCTTTCCGGATCGAGTTGGTCGAGTGACGTCGTCCGGATTGGATGTGGCTCTCGCCGACGGCGGACGAGCTCGACTCAGCTCCGACTCCGTAGTTGCTGACGCATCTTGGATCGTCGCATTGCAGCTGCACGTGGGTCCTCGCGGAGGGGTCCCCGAAGTTCGGTCCGCCGTACGGCTCGATTCATCTTGGCTCATGGAAGAGATGGACATCGTCTCCGGTGTGGAGGCTCGGTACGATTCGAGTCGTCAGCGCGTAGAAGGAAGACGCATCGTTCGTTTTCGAAATCTCATCCTTCGAGAGAGTCCTGCTCGGGTCGAGCCTAGCCTGATTTCGGACGCTCTCTATCAGGCCGCATTGCACGATCTCGATCGTGCAATGCCGCTCCACGATGAGCTGCAGACCTTCCTGGTTCGACTTCGCCTGCTTCAGCAGCACGCTCCGGAGCTCGGGTTCGACGTCCCGCCAGACATTCGAAAGGAAGTCCTTGCGACCGCTGTCATCGGCGCTTCGAGCTTCGCCGAGCTTCAACGAGTGCAGGTTTCAGCGCTCTGGGGGGCCATCCGGCCAGGATTGAATTCCGCCCTCGCGGAGCATCTTCCGGAGCAGTGGACACTGCCTTCGGGACGTCGGGCGCCCATCGTGTATCGCGAGGGGGTGCTTCCGAGCCTTTCCGCACCCATTCAGGAACTGTTTGGTCTCGAACAGACGCCGAGCCTCGTGAAGGGCCGTCTGCCGGTACAGGTCGAGCTACTCGGGCCGAACCGACGGCCGATTCAAGTCACTCGAGACCTGCGAAGCTTCTGGGCTTCCACGTACGCCGAGGTTCGGAAGCACCTTCGTGGACGCTATCCCAAACACCATTGGCCGGAGCATCCAACTCTGAAGGACGCTGGCCCTCTGGGTCGTCGTCGAGGTCAGCGATGACGTGTTCATCTCCGGCGCCTTCTGTTTCACCCGAAGAAGCTGTACGCCGGCGACTGGCCATCCCCTGGGCTTCATCAGTCGTTCGAAGAAGCGGTGCCACGCTTCGTCGATGACTTTTCGAGCGACCGTCGATGCGTGGCGAACCACCGGCCGCCCGTTTCGTTGCATCGCCCAGCCCTGATGGCTCACCAGGTCGGGAGCCCCGAACCAATCTACACGGATGACATGGACGAGAGTACCCGCCGGTACACGATGAGGCTGCGCCAATATCTGTTCCACTGGAACGAAAGGAATCTCATGCGTGCCGAACGGTATGGCCTCTGGAGTGAGCTTCAGCGCCGGAGCCACTCTGCGCGAATCCCATCGCGGGCGGGTCAAATCGAAAGTGACGATGGACGCGGCCTCGGGAAAGAACTTGGAGGTCACGTCTTCCAATCGACCGCTCCGGACGAGATCGGGTGTCCACTGACTTCCGATCAGATGGCGTCGGTACTGAAAACCGACCCGAGCATCCTTGTACCGGACGCGGTCGAGTACTCGGGCCAGACTGTCGTCATCACATTCCAGCAAGGCCAGGCTGGTTTCGACGAAGGTCGTGCAATCGAAGGCATCGAAGCGAAGCCTGGGATCGGGATCGCGGCCGCGACCTTCGCCCAGAGGAGAAGACCGATATTCGACTCCTTTCAGAGGACCTGTCAGCGCATCGAGCCGCTGGGCCACGGATGCTTCCGATGACGCACATAGCTTTGCTCGCAAGGACTCCATTTGAGTGAGGGATGGAGTCGAGGCGCAAAGCAGCGGGGCCCACAGCCAAGCGTGCATTTTGGTTCGACTTTACTCGGGCGAACGGCTCGAAGCCAGACGTGCGCTCGACTGGACGTCGGTCGCGGGCGGTCTTGGAAATCTTGTTGTACCTTTCGCCCAATGGTACTTCGTGCGCATGCACCAGCGGTTTTGGTGGTCGGTTGGGATGTGTATGGCTGGGTGTGTGTTCTGCGGACCCACCCAGTCTACCGCTGTCCTCATCGACGCTGATGCTGCCCTTTCGGCCGCACGACGAGTGGACGCAGGTCGAGTTGCACCGTATGAAGTCGCCGCGGCGGCTGCGTACCTCGAAAAGGCGCAGGAGGAACAGAGCCGCTCCGATTTCCAGGACGCGGTCCGATTCGCAGAAAGGGCCTTGGCGTGTGCGAGGGCCGCCTTGGTCAAGGCAGAGGCCCCGGTCGTTCTCAAGGGAATCTCACCCAGCTGTGGTCCCGACCCGAAGTCTCGACCGAGAGACGGTGCGGTTCAAGGACTCGGCATGGTGGAAACGTCGAGCATCGGCACCGGCACGGCGACGACGGGAACCTCACGGTCGAAGGAGGAGTTGTGAAGCACGGGGCCATCGTGGCGTTCTTGGGGTTGGGCTTGGGGTGTTCCACCGTTCCAAAGATGGAAGCCGAACTCGACAGCGTGGCTCGGCAAGTCGAGCGCGTCCGAGACGGTGACGGCATTCGGTGTGCGCCTGTCCAAATGGCCGTCACAGATGCCGAAGTCGCCTTTGCTCGGGTCGAGCTCGACCAGGGCAACACCCTGCGCGCCGCCCAGCACCGTCAACAGGCGTCCCGGGGCTTGGACCGCATGCAGGCCGCCATCGAGGCATGTCCGCCTCCCGACATCGATGGAGACGGGGTTCCCGACCGGGAGGATGAGTGTCCCGAATTGCCGGGCGAGATCCCTCTTCTGGGATGCCCAGATCTCGACCGGGATGGCATCGCCGATTTGCTGGACGCGTGCCGCGAGGAGCCGGAGGACATGGATGGGTATGAAGACGAGGATGGCTGTCCGGAGGAGAACGACGTAGACCGCGACGGCGTTGCCGGCGTCGCGGACGCGTGCCCCACGGTTTTCGGACCGGCCGGAAACCAAGGATGTCCCTACGGTGACCAAGACGGCGACGGATTGACCGACGCCAAGGACCAATGCGTCGACGAGCCCGAAGACTTCGATGGATTCGAGGACGGGGATGGGTGTCCAGACGAAGGGTCCATGGTTCGGCTCGACGCAGCTGCCGGCAAGATCCAGATCGAACAGAAGGTCTTCTTCCGCCGAAGTCGGGCGCGCATCTCGCGCCGCAGCTATCCACTTCTGGACCAAGTGGCTCAGGTTCTTCGTGAGAACCCAAGCATCGAGGTGCTCATCGAGGGCCATACCGACGGCACCGGTAGCAATAGCGTGAATCTTCGACTCTCTCAGGCTCGAGCGGAAGCGGTTCGGCGCTTCTTGGTCCGGCGGGGAGACATCGATCCCAATCGCTTGACTGCCATCGGCTTCGGTGAAGAAAAGCCCATCGCCAACAATCGGACCGCCGCCGGTCGCGAGTTGAATCGCCGGGTCGAGTTCACGATAGCCGAGCGTTAGGTCAGGGCGAAGGAACGCGTCGGGCATCTGGTTTTCCGCAAGCTCCTTCGACAGGCCCCGAAGCGGTCCATGATGCTGCCGAGTTGGATGGATGTTGCATCGTCCCGGGCAACGCGGCACCCAAGCCGTCCTATGAGCGAATCACGCGAGCCTCTGATCTGGCTGGATATGGAGATGACCGGACTCGATCCTGAAACCAACGTCCCGGTCGAGGTCGCGGTGATCGTGACCGATCCAGAACTTCGGGAACTCGATAGTTTCGAAGCGGTGATCTGGCAGCCCGAGAAGCTTCTCCTGGAGATGCAACCGATCGTCCGCAAGATGCACACGGAGAACGGCCTACTGACCAAAATCCGCAACTCGCCGTTCAGCGTTCTCGACGTGGAAAGGAAGATGATGCAGCTGCTCGCGCGGTGGGTGAAGCCAGGGGAGGGTGTCTTGTCCGGGAACTCCATCCATCAGGATCGACGTTTCATCGCAAAATACTTTCCCGTGGTGAACGGCTATTTGCACTACCGGATGGTGGACGTTTCCACGGTCAAGGAGCTCGTCAAACGGTGGTACGGGCCGGACCGCCTGCCAGAGAAGGCCGCGAGTGATCACACTGCGCTTTCCGACGTACGAGCGTCGATTCGAGAGCTCGAGCACTATCGTCGTGCGGTTTTTCAGCCGTCTTCCGATGGAGCGGCTGACTCAAATGAGCGGAAAGGTTGAACGACCATCCGGACGAGCAGTCTGGGGGCTCGCTCTTGCCAGTGCATCATTCACGGTTCTGACCCACGGATATCGACTGGTCGACCAATACTACATTCAAAAGATTTCTACTGAGGCGCAGGCTGCTCTCAGCACGGGGGTGTTCTTTCTGGTCGTCCTGCACGCGTCCTACGACATATTGGCGGCGGGATCGGCACCGTGGGTGGCAAGAACGACCGGTGCCCGACAGCACGAACGGCGTCGTCGAATTCTCGGCGCAGCTCTCTTCGGAGGTCTGATGCTCAGTATCGGCATCGCGTTGTTGGGCATGAGCACTGCAGAGCTCATTGGTCGCGGGCTCGGTCTCAGCGGAGAAACATCGATTCAGTTCGCACGTTATCTTCGAGCGCTTTCGGTCACGGCAGCCCCGATCGTCGTCACGCCGATCTTGGACGGAGCGTTCGTGGCGATGGG
Source organism: Myxococcota bacterium (assembly GCA_050331295.1). GTDB lineage: Bacteria > Myxococcota > Kuafuiibacteriia > Kuafuiibacteriales > Kuafuiibacteriaceae > Kuafuiihalomonas. The sequence continues at coordinate 72,483 of JBHJGZ010000009.1, forward strand.
TATGGCTGGAGTGCCGCTTTTGTTGCACGGACTCAGTCTTCTCTTCAATATCCTCGTGACACCGCTGGCCATCGACGCTTTCGGCATCGAAGGTGCGGCGTGGGCGTCGACTGGGTCTCGGGCGCTGGCCAGCGGCATTGGCCTGATGGTCTTGACCCGCCGCACGGGACTCCGCTTGCGCCACTTCCGGCCCTTGCCCGAGCTCCGGGATGTATGGGTCGTTGGAGCGCCGGTTGCCCTGGCAACGGTTTTTTACGGTGGGGTCTATTGGGGCCTCTTGCGCTGGGCGGTGTCGCCGTTGGGCCCTGCCGTCAATGCCGCCTTGGGCATCGGTTTTTCGGCCCTTGAAGGCGTGACATGGCCCCTCTTTCATGGCCTCGGCATTGCGACCGGATCTTGGGTTGGCCGCAGTCTTGGCGCAGGACAGCCAGATCTGGCATGGGCCCGAATCTGGTCTGCCATCCCCGGGTCGGCCCTGTTGGGTGCGATGGCCGGTTTTGCATTTTGGTGGTTCGGCGCCGACCTCACCGGTCTCTTCACCGAGGACCCCGTCGTGCACGACCAGGCGACCACCTACGCCAAGGTTCTGGCTTGGTCCCAGGTCTTCGTGGCCTTTGAATCCCTGGCCGAAGGGATCCTGTTCGGCGCGGGCAGCACGCGTTCGGTGTTCCTCATATCGACACCGTTCAATCTCCTCCGCGTTCCGGCCGGAAGCTGGGCGGCGGTACACTTCGGTGCCGCCGGTATCTGGTGGGTCATCAATCTCACGACCGTCGTGAAGGCGGCGCTGCTTTGGGCTTGGATCGCGTCCGGAGGCTGGGCGACCGCGCTGAACCGCGTCGAGAAAAGGTGATCATGCCACGCTGCGTCACCCTGACGTAACCGCCCGTTCCGCCCAGGTGACGGCACAATGGGCGGATATGACCGGTTGGGCGGCTTCCAGAATCCGTCAAATCGTTCTATGTCATTGCGCTGATAGCAATATAGTTGCATATCCGAGATGGTTCATCCGGCGCTTAAGCACTCCGCGACGGCGTCAAGCGACCGTTTAGCCATCCGGAAGCCCAAATGCCGCCTCGACTCACCAATCTTGCGGCTTGGCACAGCCCCTGCGTCCACACCCTTCGGCGCGCCAACGCAAAACGATGCGTCGGCGGCACGGAGCCGCCGCCCGACAATGCTGCGGAGGACGAGGAGCGTAAAATGAAAGTTCGAGAGATTATGAGTGAGCCCGTTTTGACCTGCCGGAGCACCGACAGTCTCGCCCAGGCGGCTCAGCTCATGTGGGAGCACGACTGCGGTGCCGTACCAGTGCTCGATGGAGATGACCGTCTCGTGGGAATGATTACCGACCGCGATATCTGTATGGCTTGTTATACTCAAGGTAAGCCGCTTTGGGAAATGCTGGTGGTCTTGGCCATGGCCAAGAAGGTCGTTTCTTGTCGAGCTGACGATGGCATCGGCGTCGTCGAACAGCTGATGAGGGAGCATCAGATACGACGTCTTCCGGTGGTGGATGAAGACGGAGAACTGGTGGGTCTGCTGTCACTGAGCGATCTTGCCCGGAGTGCCGGCACGACTGGGCGGGAGTACGGGCTGGCCGGCATCGTCACCCACACCTTGGCGACGATCTGCCGTCCCAACAACGTGGAGGTGCATACATCCCGCATGGGGGATGGACGGCTGTCGACCTCGGCGCCGAGCAACCTCGCCGAACGCTTTGGCATGACCGCACCGAATCCGTTCGTCGTTCACCGGGCCGAACACTGACGGGTAGGTCAGCCTGGTTGCGCTGGTGGCTTCGGCGTGCCAGGGCGAACCATGGGTCAACGCCTCAAGATAGGAATCGTTGGAACCGGGTTCATCGCCGACGTGATGGCCGGCGCCATCGCCCGGTCGGAACAATGTGTTCTTTCCGCCGTCAGCAGTCGCCATCCCGACCGGGCGCGCGACTTTGCGAAGAAACACCAGGTGCCGGCCAGCGTCGTGGGCCACGAAGCCTTGTGCGCATCAGAGGTGGATGCGGTGTACGTCGCCACGCCAACATCGGCGAAGGAAACCGTCGCGCTCCATGCCGCGGCGTGTTCAAAGCATCTGTTGATAGATAAGCCTTTTGCATCCGTGGCGTCCTTCGACCGAATCGCGGATGCGGCGTCCAATCGGTGCCTGATGGACGCGACGCACTTCGTCCACCACCCTCGAACGGAGGTCCTGAGACGGACGATCGTAGACGAACTAGGGGGCTTGAGCACCCTCCGGGCTGCCTTCTACTTTCCCTTCGCGGACGAGACCAACATCCGCTACGACCCGGCGCAGGAGCCTTCCGGAGGCGTGGGAGACCTGGCCTGGTATACCGCCCGGGCCGCCGTCGAGTTCATGGATGTCGGCGCGCCGTTGGACGTATGTGTCCACATTCGCCGGATGTCGGGCGCCATTGTCCACGCAGACGGCCTCCTTCGTTTCGACGGAGACAAGACATCGACGTTTTCGGTGGGATACGACGCGGGCGCAGTGGCGATGGATCTTCACTTGATCGGGCCCAAGGCCATGGTCTGGGTTGATGATTTCGTGCTCGATTGGGCTCGGAGCTTTGGCTACCAGGTCCCGGGTCATCGGGTCGGGTTTCGGTTGAAGAAGGGTCTTCAGACGCCGCCCGAAATCCCCTATGTCGATGCCCACAGCGACATCTCTCAAGAGACCCTCATGATGGACGGTTTTGCTCGGGCCTGTGCGGACCCCCGCCTCCGAGATGATTGGAAGGACCGCAGTCGAAAGACGCAGGCCATCGTGGACGCGATCCTCGCAGCGGAGTCCTGACTCAGGTGGGACTCGAGGTCTCGCCGTTCACCGGTGGTCCAATGGCGACCACGCAAAGCATCGGTCCGGTCCGTACATGAGGGTAAGGAGCGTCGCTTCCCGAACCACAGGCGGCAGGACCTCGAGGACGTTCAACCGGCCAAGGGCCTGGGGTACGTTCGTGCTCGGTGGCCGCGGCAGGCCCGTACGGTGCCGAAGCAGCACCGGTTCCGGCTCGACTGGTCTATCCAGCCGGTCTTTGAGCCATGCGCATGCCGCGTCGACACCGCCGAGCTCGTCGACGAGTCCGACGTCCTTGGCGGCTTCCCCGACCCAGACCCTGCCCTGTGCGACTTCGTGTACTTCGTCGCGGCTCTTCCCCCGGCGATCCGCTACCAGGTTCACAAAGAGTTCATACAAGTCGTCGACCTTGGCCTGGACGCGTTCCCGTTCCAACGCACTGAGACCGCTCGATGGATCCATCAGATTCGCCAAGGCGAGCCGGTGAATCGCGTCGTGGCCGATGCCCAAACGATTGAGGAGCTCGGGCCACGTCGGAAGGATTCCGAAGACGCCGATGGAGCCGGTCAGGGTTCGCGGGCTCGCCCAGATCCGGTCGCCGGCGGCGGCGATGTAGTAGCCGCCACTCGCTGCGACCGAACCCATTACGGTGGCCACCGGCTTGTCTCGGGCTAGCCGGCGCAGCGCTCCATAAATGGCGTCTGATGCCGTGACACTTCCGCCCCGGCTGTCGATGTGGACCAATACACCGCGGATGCGTGGGTCGGCGCCGGCCCGGCGAATGTCGTCCACCACCGACGCCTGGACCGCCGCCTCACTCGACAACCAGGCCGGGGCTCGATCGATGATGGGACCATGGACCTTGACGATGGCCAGTCTCGCGGGGCGAAAAACCTTGGGTCGAGGCTTCTTTTGAACGCCTAGCCACCGATCGGCGGGCGCGAAGGATGGGGGCTCGGCGGCTCCTTCGATGGACTGGCAATACTCGGGCAGGTCTTCGTCTCGACGAACGGCGTCCACGAATTGGACGGTTTGCGCCCCGGTCGCGGTGTACGGTCCCCCTTCGAGGGCGGACCAGACTTGTTCCTCCGTCATCCCTCGGGAAGCGCTCAAGGACTTGAGGAGCGTCCGGTCGAGGGCTTCCACGAGAGCTTCGGTCTGCTCGCGGTCCGCGTCGCTTCGTTGCCCGCGCGTCAGGGCGTCGGGGCCCGACTTGAAGCGCCCAGCGGATATCGATTCAACGCGGATTCCGAGGAGTGAGAGCGCGTTCCCCAGGAACAGACCGCGGGCGGCCGTGCCGGTGGCGTCGAATCCGCCGGCCGGTCCCACGACCACGCGTGAGGCGCCGGCCGCGATGACGGCGTCCTTCTCGTCCATGGCTCTTCCACAGAACAGCACGATAGGGACGCCATGGTCGCGGACCGAATGAAGCACCTCGCGGAGTTGCTCGGCTTCGCTCCATGAGACGCGAAGTGCTCCCAGCCTGACCAAAAGGCCTTTGGGCCGAACTTCGGGCCTCCGCTGAATCCTTTGTGCCATACGCTCCAGTTGCCGAAGGTCGACGGAAGGCTCATCGCGCCGACTCAGCAACCTTCGAAGGAGAACCTGCAGCCGAGGCGTGCCGGTCGGTACCGACTGGACTTGGCCCTCCAGCGCCAGTTCGAGCCATGTGTCCTGAAGCTTTCGTCGGCCAACGAGCCTGACCAGGCCGGCGACCCACCAACCCAGGATTCGGATTGGATAGACCAGCAGTCGTATCATGGGGACACGGCCGACTTCGGACGAAAGGCCTTCACCTTCCCGTCATCCGTGGTGATGTATGGTCCTCCTACGAGGTCGACGCAGTACGGAACAGCAGGCATGACCGCGTCGAGACACTCTCGGATAGACTTTGGTTTCCCGGGAAGATTCACGATCAATGCCTTGCCGCGGATGGCCGCGGTTTGACGCGACAGGATGGCGGTAGGCACATATTGAAGAGAGACCGTTCGCATCAACTCCCCGAAGCCTGGCATGAGCTTGTCCGCCACCGCTTCCGTTGCCTCGGGTGTCACGTCCCGTGGGGCAGGGCCGGTGCCTCCGGTCGTTACGACGAAGCAGCAGCCTTCGTGGTCTATCAGGTCTTTCAGTGTTGTTTCGATCTTGGGCTGTTCGTCCGGAACGATTCGAGCAATGGGTTCCCACGGTGAGGTCAGGACCTCCTGCATGTATTCCTTGATCGCCGGACCTCCGAGATCTTCATACTCGCCGCGACTTGCTCGGTCGGACACCGTCAGGATGCCGATGCGAGCGGTTCGGTTCTCCATTCCGTGGTTTTCTCCCTCTGTACACCCAGAGGGCAACTCGGAAGCGTCGTGCGCGAAGTATCGACACACGTACGGAGAGTGGCTACTGGTAACCATGCCGATACACGATCCAGACGCACCCGCTTCCGTCGAGGATGGGATTTTCGGGGCCGAGGTAGACCTTCAAGATGCGCAGGTTGTCCTGCTGCCAGTGCCCTTCGACGCAACGGTCTCTTACGGTCATGGGGCGGCGTACGGGCCTGCGGCCATCAAGAAAGCGAGCTTGCAGATCGACCTTTACGATGTGGAGCTCGGGTCTCCGTGGAAGTCTGGCATTCACTGGAGAGATGCTCCCGCCTGGGTCATGGCTTCGAGCCAAAGGGCCCGTGCTTTCGTCGAGCGCATCCATGTCCATCGTGAGTCGGTTTCAGCGGATCATGGAGAGGTGCACGCAGCGAGCGTTGCGGTGAACACCTATGTCGAGCAGGAAGCGGAGCGACTCATCGCCGCGGGGAAGCTGGTAGGTGTGGTGGGAGGCGACCACTCCGTCCCACTCGGTTCGATAAGAGCTCATGCTCGTCGACATCCGGGTCTTGGAATCCTTCATGTCGATGCTCATGCCGATCTTCGCCGCGCGTACGAAGGATTTACTTACTCACATGCTTCCATCATGGAACGCGTCACCGCCGAGGCGGCGGACGTAGCCCGACTGGTGCAGGTCGGTCTGCGGGACGTATCAGAGTCCGAAGTCGACCTTATTCGTGGGTCCAACGGCCGAATCCAAGCGTATTTTGACGCCGAGCTGGCTCGAGCTCGCGTCGAAGGTCGGCTCTTGGAAGTGTTCAGAGCGGTGGCATCCGAACTGCCCGAGCAGGTCTATGTGTCCGTCGACATCGATGGGCTCGACCCGCGGTTCTGCCCCGGCACCGGCACACCAGTCCCCGGCGGGCTGACCTTCAATGAGCTGAATCTCTTGCTGGGCGAACTCGTACGCAGCGGTCGGTCGGTGCTGGGGTTCGACCTCTGCGAGGTGGCGCCGCACGAGGGAGACCGGGAGTGGAACGGGAACGTGGGCGCTCGCGTGCTCTACAAGCTGATCGGTTGGGCAGTCATCAGCGGAACCGATCATTGATTCTGAAGAAATTGCGCCCGCGTTGCCGTCAACAGTCTGGCCAGACCGTACACCACGAAGAGCGGACTCAGATGGAAGGCAAACAGGTGCACCGCGTTTTGACTCGGACAACGCATGTGCAACGCCATCAGTCCGACCCCGGTCGTGGCTAGGGCCAAGAGAAAGCCCGGGTCCGGAAATCGGCGCCACAGACGCCCGCTGACCGCGCCAAGCACGACCATAGCCAACGCGGAGACGCCGGTCCCGTAGATGAAACACGAGGCACCGCCTTGCCACATGACGGGCGTTCCCGCTTTCACGGCCACGATCAGTCCGAACACCATGACCCCGAGGCTCGACCCCAGGCTCACGGTGAGCGCACGTCCGTGCAAGAGTGGAATACCGAGGGCGAGTCCGGCGCTCGCCGATGCACCGATGAGAAATAGGATGAGGGCGACCATCCAAGACACCGAGCCGCGGACCGGATGAGCAAAGGCTTCCATGGCCACCAAGAAGAGGCACAGAAGGCCCACGTAGAGTCCAAAAGCGCAATGACGAGCCTTGCGGAGCTGCGCGAGGTCGGACCGGATCCTGTCGGCGGCGCGACTCACCATCACTGCGATGGACTGTACGGACGACGATTTCAACCGTTACTGGGCACCGTGATGCGGTTCAGGACGAGCGGGCTCCGGATCTCCGGCTCCAGCGGAGAAATACCGTAGCCAACGCCGCCGTTCCGAGCCCGAGCCCGAGCCATGCGGGCATGCCCCAGCCCATCGCAACGCAAGCGGCCAAGGCCACGCCAGCGGCCAGGCCGGCGTAAGGAGCTTGGGTCCGAGTATGATCTGCATGGTCTGAAGCGCATGCCACGGAGCTCAAGACCGTCGTGTCCGAGATGGGGGAGCAATGGTCTCCAAACACCGCACCGGCCAGGACGGATGCCGTGGAACCGACGAGAACGGATTCGAACGCCGGCTCGGCCATCCGGGTCGCGATCACCGGCATCATGACGGGGAATACGATAGCCATCGTGCCCCATGACGTTCCGGTAGCAAAAGCCAGGGCCGCGCTCAGCAGGAACACCAGGCCCGGCAGGGACCAGGACGGCAGCGTATCTCCGAGGATAGTCGCCATGAATGCCCCTGCCTGAAGACCGTTCATGACATGGCCGACGCCCCAAGCCAGAACCAACACGACGACCGCCGGCAGGGTGGCCTTCATCCCGTTCATCAAGGCCGACACTCCCGCGGACCACGGGCACGCGCCGGCGGTGGCCGAAGCCACCACGGCCACCAGCGCGGCAAGTCCGCTTCCGTAAAGGAGCGCGTCGTAGCTGGAGGCTGCGCCGAGTACCAAGCCAACTCCTCGCGTGATGCCCTCCTCGAACGCTGCTCGGAGTGCATCCGGATCGGCCGAAGCACCGGACCATCCGGTGCTGGCGAGGACGCCGAGAACCGTGACCATGAGGACCACGATCGGGACCAGGCCGAGCCAAAACCGAGGCTTGGCGTCCGTAGACAGGAATGCCCCGTCGACGTCCATGAGCGGTGAAGCCCCGGGGCGAATCACCTGACCAGTTTCGAATGCTCGTTCTTCCGCTCGGGCCATGGGACCGAAGTCTCGGCCGGTATACGCGACAAGGAAGACCAAACACAGCGAAAGCCAGGGATAGAATCGAGCCGGGATTCCGGACAAAAAGACCTCGTATGCTCCTCGCTGGATGCCCGAGGCCGTCAAGGCGTCCTGCATCACCGAGACTTCGTAACCGACCCAGGTGCTGACCAGCGCCAGGCTGGCGACGGGCGCGGAAGTGGAGTCCACGATGTACGCAAGCTTCTCGCGGGAGATCTGCAGTCGATCCGTGACGGGCCGCATCGTGGTCCCCACCATCAACGAGCTGGCGTAGTCATCGAAGAAGAACAGCAGGCCCAAGGCCGAGGCGGTCAGCCGAGCGCCACGGGGGGTTTTGGCCCGTTTGACCAGGACGCCGGCCAGTCCAGCGGCCCCACCACTGGCGGATAGAACCCCCACCATGCCCCCCATGAGGAGGGTGAACAAGACGATCTTCGTCTTGTCGGCGTCCGCCAACACATCCGCGAGAATGCCGAGGGCCACGAAGAATGCGGAAACGAGGTTTTGTTCCAGAAGACCGGCTCCGATCACGACGCCGGCCAACAAGGATGGGAGGGCCTGACGGGTGACGAGGGCTAACACGATGGCCACAAACGCCGGCAGCAAGGAAAGCCAGGATGCTTGAGGTCCGACCGGGAACTCGACTCCGTTCACAGAGCAAAGACCACGTAGCCTCCCGCGAGACCGATGAAGAGCCCGATGCCGACGGCCCAAAGCAAGCCGCGGTCAACCTGTCCCTTCGCCTCGTCGAGCGAGGTCTTTGCCACTGCGGCGCCGCCGCTCAGTTCTTTTGAGACGTCCCGCCGGACGTTGAGACCCTGCTCCTCCAAGAACTGGCCGAGGTCTTCCATGAGTGCGTCGTACTCGCGACGCGTGAAGTCGACGATGTGGCCTCTTCGGGCTCCGAATTGGTCGTTCACGGTTTGGTAGGACCGGAGGTCGGCTCGTTTTGCAGGAAGGTCAGCCCAACCGCACACCAACGTGTCCCCGCTGTCCGTGACCAGGACGACGGACTGTCTGGCCAAGAGGCCGCCCCCGGTGCTGGGCCCATCCGGCGCCCGCAAACGAAGTGTCCGCTCGGCCGCACCCAGGCGACGTTCTCGGTACTTGAATTCCACCACGTCAGCCAGTTCGAGGGCGCGTTGGGCGTGCACGGTACGAGCAGGGGGCTGCGCCATGGTTTCCCGCGGACCTACCATGCGGCAATCCGAGGAGGAAAGTCCGTCCCGGGCGCGGTTTGACCCAGTTTGAGAAAGTGTCGACATTCTGTCGGTGGCTGGTTGCGCTCGCGCACGTCGACAGGGCAAATCAGAGAACCTACATGACCATCGGGGCCGCACTTCCTGGGACACAAGCCGCCAAAGCCCGTTCTAGGGCGTTGTTGGAGGAAGCGAAAAGCGAGCTGGCGCGGGGACGACCCGACGTAGCCGCGACGCACCTCAAGCTCGCTCTGCTCTTCGACCCTGCGAATCGAGAAGCCTCACGTGAGCTGGACGCGATCCCGTTCGCGGACCGAAGTCCACCGCCCTCTACCCTCGACCTGGAAGAGAGACGTCCGACGCGACGAGCCCGCGAGGCGGAGCGGCGGGGAGACGTTCAGGGCGCGATGCGAGAGTTGCAGAGAGGGCTCGAAACCCGGCATCGGGCCGCGTGCGCCCACCGGCTGGCGCAGCTTGTCCTGCAGCACGACAACGATGAAGACCGCGCACTTGAGCTACTTCACATCGCGGTGGAGGCCGCCCCGAGAAATCCGGCATTTCGGCGTTCGCTCGAAAAGCTGGAGAGAGGGCGAAGAAGCCGGATCTATCGGTTGGGTCCCATCGGACGGTGGCTCGGGCGTCGGTAATTCCGACACCCACGAGCGCAGCGACTTGAGTCCACCGGGCGTTTGAAGCGATAAGCAAGGTCCATGCAGGGACGCCAGTACGCCGTCCTCGGGCCCCTCTCGTCGGCGGCCAGGAATCACGCGTTTCTCGGGTGCGAGGTCGTAAACGGTCAACCCGAACCGACCCGACCCGTCGTCGTGGTGTGGCTTCCCGAAGCAGTGGCTCAAGACCAAGAAGAGCTCCTTTACATGCAGCGGCAGACTGCTTGGGTCCAATCAATGGAGCACCCTCACGTGGTTCGAGTTCACGGGCTCGAGTGTTTCGAGGAGGGGTGGGCTCGAATCGTCGATTTCGTGGACGGGGAACCGCTGCGGGTCGTCGTCGATCGGGTTGGGCGCCCCGGCGCGGGTGGCGCCGTCGGCGACCGGAGAATGAGCGGTCGCTTCGTGGTTCGCATCGGTCTGGATGCGGCAGCGGGTCTGGAATATGCCCATGACCAGGGACGTACGTCGAACGGCCATCCGATCCTGCATGCAGGTCTTCGGCCGGACACGCTCTTGGTGGGTTTCGACGGCCGGACGAGGGTGTCGGGATTTGGTGCAGCAGCCTTTGGGCCGTTCCGGCCCGCCACTCGAGGCGTGGATACGCGTAGCTACCTCGCTCCGGAACAACACCTTGGCGGAAGAGACAGCGCATCGGTTCAGACTGACGTCTATGCCCTCAGTGCCGTCCTGTTCGAGCTCTTGACCGGAAAGCCTCCTTTTTCCGAGGCAGCGGACATCGAACGTGCGGTCCTGACCGAAGACCTCACGGCGCCGCACCTGCCGGCCAACGAGCAGCGGCTCATGAAAGTCCTGAGGCAGGGACTGCACCGAAGGAGCCAGGCCCGTTTTGCCTCGATGACGGAGCTCTCGATGGCGCTGGTCGATGCGTGGGCGCCGGATCTGCCGGCCAGCCACGACGAGCTGGCCGAGGCGATGGACGCTGCGTTCCCGCCCCATGATGCGGCTCGGTCGGCACGGACGGCCATGCTCGAATCGGCTCGGGACCCGGACGTATCATCGGTGCTTCGGGGACCCTACCCGTCGCCCACCGCGGTCCGGCCCGCATCCAGTCTGCGAGAGGAACCGTCCAGCTCGACATCAGGTCAGTCGGAGGTCGTGCGTCCGGACGAGGCTTCGATCCGGGTTGCCACGGAACTCGAAGCCGATGCGGGATCGGCTCCGTTGGCCGAATCGGAGATGGGTGCGGCTCACGGACGAGAAGACTCGACGTCGGGATCCCTTTCTCCCGCCTCCTGCAAGGATGACCGGCGCGACGCCGTGGACGAAGCGATCGATCTGGGTTCCTCTGGTCTGAAGAGCCCGTCTCGAGATCCGGACAGCTCGGAGCTCCCGAGTGTCGACCTGCCGCGAACATCATCGCCGGTTGCCCCGGTGCAGCCGAAGGACATCGGACCACCGGTCAGGTCTGGGGACCTCGGCGACGCGGAGGCGCTAAGCGGGCCCGTGGGTTTGAGTCAGGACCAAGAGATTGAGCCGGTCTCGCGCGTCACTCAATTCAACTATCGAGCGGGAGATGGATCGAAGCTGACGTTGATCGGGGCTGCAGTGGGTGCGGTCGTGGCCGGCGTCCTCATCATGTCCAATGTTCCGCCTGCAGTGAAGGACTATGTCGATGCTCCGGAGCGGAAGCGACTTCCTCGAGAGCTGGTCGCCGAGTTCCTGGCTGAGCAGCCGGAGCGTCCGGCTCCACCGCCGGAAGCGACCGGCCCGTTACGGAGCGTTCGGATCGCCACATCTCCGGGCGTAGACGTGTACCGAGGAACGGCATCTTTGGGTCGAACACCGCTGGAGGTGCGATTGAACGCCGGGGTCCACGAGCTTCGCTTCACCGATGCTTCGCTCGGCATCAATGTCTATCGCCGAGTGACGGTGCCCGACACGGGCGACGTGAGCCTCGCGTTCGAATTTCAACCGGCGATGCTCCACGTCGATGCGCCCTACGGGGCAGATGTGTTCCTCAACGAGAGGCCGTTGGGAGCGATGCCGATCGGGCCGAAGCCCGTCTATGAAGGTCGCTATCTCCTGCTGGTCCAGCACCTCGGTCAGAGCTTTCGGACCACCATCGAAGCCGAGCCCGGCGAGAGGATCGATGCCGTCGCTTCATTCTAGAGGGCGCTCAGAAGTCGGGGATCCACGAAACTGCAGCGCGAATGTCGATGCCTGGTCGGAAGCCTTGGCCGCGGAAAAGCTCGGGAGGGAGCGCAGTATCGGCGGCATTCTCGATTGAGACTCGCAGCCAGAAGCCGGCCCCCACATCGAGCGCAGCAGCGGCACCGACCGAAAGGAAATCGAAGTCGTTGTTCGGTGTGCCGGCTCTTCCGGAGACGTGGACCTCCATCGTCCCTCCGTTGGGGTCCCAGCGGGCACTGCCGCGGGCGAAGAACCCGGAGAGTTCGAGGTCTCGAGAAAGGGGAAGCTGCGTCAGGCGTTGGAAACGTCCGACGCCTCCGAACGCACCAAGCAAGCGAACATCACGGACGAGCTCGAGCGCTCCTTCGCTCCGCGCGTACCACGTGGTCTCTCCGGCCTCGCCCTCTGGCTCGAGGTAGAGCGCACCGGCAGCGAGCCGAAGGAATCCTCGTTCGCCGGAGAGTCCGAGCGTCCCGGAACCGCGCGCGCTTGCGCGAGGGCTGGTAGCGAATCCGCGCGGTGAAGGAACTGCGCCGAGACCGTCAATTCCTCTTGCGCCAGCTGCTTCGAAGAACAATCGGCGTCCGAAGCGGAGATTGGCCTTTCCGGTCCAGCCGGTGACGGATTGGCCGCCGAATCCGTGTCTCGAGGCGCCGGCCAAGACGCGCCCCGAAACCAGCCCGTGGCTCCACTCGACCCCGGCGAGTCCTTCGAGCCGATCCACATCCTGCCGACGGGGCGATGGCTCTGGAGTCCGAGTTTCGACCTCTCCTTCGGTGAACAGGATCTGGGTATGAAGTGCGACGGCAGAACTCAGGGCAAGGCGTCCGACAGCTTGAACAACGGTCGCTCGATTGGCCACGGTGATGGTGGCGGTGTCGACGTGCTCGAAGCGAGCAGCCTGATAAGATGCGCGCAGGGCGAGTCCGGATCCCATCGAATTCCCCGAAACGGTGCTCACCGAGGCGGTCGGGTCAGAGCCGGCCTGAAGATGAATCCCGCCCAAGCCTCGAATCACGTCCCGCGGACCAGGCCGGTCCGGATCGTCACTGCGCCCGTCCACCGCTCCGACCAGCCGGAGTTCGAGGGGCGTCCCCCGGGGGCGGTAGCCCGCCGAAACGAGTCCCGCCCCGCGGGCACGAAGAAATGGCTGAGCGTCGACACCGACCTGTGGATCGCCATTCGGCGCGCTTGCAATGGTCAGGTCGGACCCCCCTTCGCCGGAACCTGCCGCAGAGATGCTCCATGGGCCTTTAGCCAGGCTCGCCCGCACGCCACCTCGGGTGTTTCGGTCTGCGGTCCGAGCGCTGACAAAGGCTTCCAGCCGATGGCCGGGAACCCGTTCCGCACCGCTTCCAAACCCGAAGAGTTCGATCCCATCGAGATCCGCCCGACTGAGGGCCCCTCCTCGGGTCAGGACGGCCGGACCCAGAACCTCTGGAGGCAGGTCCAGCCATCCTCCCGCCAGTGGTTCGACGAAAAAACCTTCCACGTGTTCGGTCCGAAGTTCCAGGGTCCCGAACGGGCCGACGGAAGAGATCGGGGTGACGTCGTGGGTCTGCCGGAAGGTGCGGGCCAGCAACTCGGTGGAGCGTGCCGATGGGATGGGTCGGAGCGTTGCATCGGGGGCGGGCCATGGAACCGTCGACGTCGTCGAGAGAAGGTCCTGAATCATATCCAGGTCCGCGGGCGAGAGCGGGTCGTCGGAGGCAGGGACTGCGAGGGCGAAACACACGACCCACGCCGCGAGCACGGCCCTGAACCTAGCAGGCCCAAAAGGAATTCCAACGGCCCGAAACCAGACCTTACCCGGCGCGCACTCTTCCCTTCAATTGCACCAGCGCTGCTCCACTGAACGCTTGGCTTCTCGACCCATCGAGGCTATAGACATCGGCCCTCGCCCAGTTAGCTCAGTTGGTAGAGCAGTGGACTGAAAATCCGCGTGTCCCTGGTTCGAGTCCGGGACTGGGCATCCTGCAGGTTGGGTTGTCAGCCGTTCCTCAAAAGCCGAAGTCGTAGCCGATCCCAAAACCAAGGGTCGGCACCATGGCGTATCGAGTGAAGACATCGTCGAGATAGGCCTCACCATCTTCGGCCAAGGCTCGAGCATCCTCCTCCGCCACGTCGCTGAAGACGTCGATCCGTGTTCGAGAGGCGACGGTGCCGGTGAAACCGAGGGAGAGGCGAAACGTCACCGGACCGGCGTAGAAGCGGTAGCCCAGCTCGCCGTGGATGCCGTGCAGGGTTGTGTCGAGGTCCGCGGATCCATTGATCGGGTCGGTGCCTGAATAGCCCACCGCGTCTTGCAGGACCTCCGTGGAGGTCAAATCCCCGCCGAACTTGGTGACCGCGTAACCGGCCAGAAGATAGAGGCTCCGGCCCCGGAAAGGGCTCCACGCCACGAAGCCCCGGGCGACCAAGCTTCGCTCGAAGGCGCTGCGGGCCAGTTCTACCGTGACCGGGTCCAAGCTGGGGTCGATGGCCACGACGACGGACTCCGCCGCATCCACGTAAAAACTCGGGATGACGCCAAAGGAGCCTCCGATCCGGAGGCGCCCAGGCATCTCAAGCTCCAGGCGGCCTCCGACGGCGACCGGGAACTCGGTGGTCGCCTCCACCAGGACGTGCCAGGAGCGAAACCGGTTCTCGACCGGGGCCGCCGCCTCCGCGGCCGGGACAGGACCCGTTTCTTCGGGCGGCATGGGCTCGTCGACGGAGGCAGATGCCCCGGCCGGGAGGGTGGAAAACAGCAGCAGCAAAACACCGAACGAACGCATCATGCTCGATTGGTTCGGGGTGAGCAGTGCATAATTGAGGTATTCTCAATCGATATCGAAATGAGAGGAGCGGCCGTTCCAATTCGGACCGCGGTCTTTGGTTCAATCTACGAAGTCGACTCCGGCCCGACGACGGTCGACCGAAAGCCGGAGCAGCTCAGGCCGGCCGTAGTGCCCCGCGGCATCGAAGTTCTGGCGTTCCTGAAGCAGCAGCTCCCGGTCGAGACGGACGGTCTTTACCCCTTCCTCGTGCGTCCAGGGCTCCACGATCCATTCGCCGGTGGGGGCTGCTACGCACGAGCCTCCATTCCCGAAGAACTGGGGTGCATCTTTCAAGATGAGTTCTCGATGCGGCACATCTTCCGGAATGTCGCTCGGTCGACAGAGGCCGCTGGCCGCGACCACGAAGTTTCGGCCTTCCCGAGCCTGGAATCGCACGATGTCTTGGGTGTTCCGAACGTTACCGGGCCACACGCAGACATGGAGCGTCTCGCCTTGGCCGTACAGGGATGCTCGAGCCAAAGGCATCCAATTCTCCCAGCAGTTCAGCGCCCCCACTTTGAACGGACCCACCGGATGGGTGCGAAGGCCAAAACCATCTCCGATGCCCCAGACCAACCGCTCTTCGTAGGTGGGCATCAACTTCCGATGGTGAATGGGGATCTGTCCTTCTCGGTCGACCAGGACCAGCCCGCAGTAGACGGTTCCGGACCGGTTTCGGTCTCGTTCGGCGATGCCGAGGACGACTGCGATCCTGCGGCTCATCGCCGTCTCGCGAACGTGGTCGAGATCGCCATCCGGCAGACAAACCGCTTGGTCCAGGTAACGTGCAAAGAGATCTTTTTGGACGCCGGACTCGAAGCGGGCGCCGTCGGTGCGTTCGACCCACCATGGATAGCCAGGAACCAGGGTCTCACCGAAGGCCACCAGTTCAGAGCCTTGGTCTGCCGCTTGGTGGATGGCTGCGATGACCTTGGCCAGGGTAGCACCTCGGTTGAGCAGGACGGGTGCGATCTGAGCCAAGGAGACCTTCATTCGCTGCATATAGCGCGAGGCTCCCCCGGACGTCCCGAACGAAACGCTTGAAACATCCGGAATCAGGGGTTCTGATTCCGTCCATGGCCATGCTTCGATCGACCGAAGGCCTCGCGACGAGGGATCTGACCGTGATTCAGGAGACCTTCGTCCCGCTCATGGTGCGCGTCGAAGCCTGGCCTACCGCCCCCGAAGTCCACCTGCTTCTGAACCGTCCCATCCTCAGCGAGGAGGACAAGGAGCGGATACTGACGGGGCACGACGCGTATTTCCGAAAGCTCCAGAAGGAGCATGGCTATCGAGCCCGTGACCTCATCGTACTGCATTCCGAGGTGCCCAACCTGGAAGCGATGTTGGCTCGATTCGAGCGATGCCACACCCATGACGACGACGAGGTGAGATACATCGTGGACGGCGAGGGGGTTTTCGGCTTCGTCATGCCGGACGAGACGCAGGTCCATTTGACGGTTCAAACGGGCGAGTTCATCAATGTGCCAGCCGGGACCGAGCACTGGTTCTATTTGACCGAATCCCGACGGATCAAAGCGATCCGCTATTTCACCCAAACGGAGGGATGGGTGCCGGTCTATACCGATACCCCGATTCGTCCACTCGCGGCGTGAAAACAAGGAACGAAGACCTGGCTGCGGAGCGGACCCAACTCGCGCAGGTGGGGCGCGACCTGCATGCGCGCGGGTGGGTGCCCGCCACCGCGGGGAATCTTTCGGTCCGGAACCCTGACGGTACAGTGTGGATCACGGCTAGCGGCACCCACAAGGGTCATCTCGGGTTCGACGACTTCGTTCACGTCGATCTGGAAGGTACGGTCTTGCCCTCCACTCCGCCCCATCGAAAGCCGTCCGCAGAGACGTCGCTCCACCTGGCGGTGTACCGAACACAGCCCGAGGCCGCGGCATGCTTGCACGTCCATACGGTCGCCAGCACTCTGGTTCATCGCACGCGCTCGATAGGTGCACAGGAGACAAAGTCTCTCGTGGGCCAGCCGGATGGACGAGTCTTCCCCCTCCGTCTCCCATCCCTCGAGCTGATCAAGGCTTTTGGTATCTGGGACGAGAAGCCGGCGGAGGACGTCTGGGTCTTTCCAAATCTTCCTCGCGTTGCCGATATTGCGGCTCTGGTGGAGACGGCCTTCGCGTCACGGCCCAGTCGGGTCCCCGGATTTCTGATTGCTGACCATGGCTTGACGACCTGGGGGCCCGACCTCACTCGCACCGGCTACGTACTGGAGGCTTTCGACTTCTTGTTTCGGTGCATGCTGGAGGCGCGCGCGGCTCACCTACCGGACTGATTGCCGCTTGCCGTAGCGCTTCAATACCGAAGCCAATGATGGGCAGGTCGCGGAGAAATCCGAAAAGATCAAAGCGATTCGGAGCAACAGGACTTGCAACGAACAGAAGGCCCACCAAGAAGATGCTGGGTGTGAAGTCGATGGTAAGGGCCAAGAGGGTGACGGTGTGAAAGACCATGAGCCCGACGCCCCACACTCGATGCAGACGAGGTCTCAAGGCTGCGAAGAGGGCAAAGGTCTGCAAATACAAGGTGCCGATCATCATCGGCCATAGGAAAGCCGCATGTTCGATCATCCAAGCTCCGAGCAGACTATCGGCGTGGGTTTGGAGGATACGATCCGCAATGTGTCGTGCCAGGGCGCTGGGGTGAAGTGGAGTGACTTGGCCAAGAACCGCCTGGTAAGCCGTGCCTAGGATCTTTCCTAGCCCCGCCAAGGAGTACGTCATGGCGACTGCGACCTGAGCACCGGAGAAGACGAAGAGTAGAGACTGTCGTCGAACGCGAGCTCGACCCGGCCCATGCGCCCGATGCCAATCATTCGGAAGCCAGACGAACACGAAGGTGCAGAACAGCCAGGCGTGCATCAGGTGATGAATCTTTCCAAAAGAAAACTTGAGGGCCAGGACTTCGAGGAGGCCAATGAAAACGCACAGGCGAATCCAACGTTCTTCCGGCCGCCAGGCGCCGAGTGTCGCCGACACGAACCCAAAGCCCAAGATAATGGGTGGTGCGAGATCCGTCCATCGAACCCATGCGACCGGCCAAAGCAGGCTGGGCTCTGCCGGACGCAACAAGGGCGTAAGTTCGGAAAGGTGGGTTGCAAGCCAGAAGAGGGGAAAGCAATAGAAGATCCGAACCGCGGCTTCCGCGCGGTTCCCCGCGACCCGATGGGCGGTGAGAACCGCGCTCCAAGATTTGGGTTTGGTTCGGCTTCGGAGGATGCGCCTCAGGGTCAGCGGGCCCACGGGATCTCCGTACACCCCACGGAGGCGGTCACCGTCCACAACGCCTTTCGCTGTTGGATCCGCCCGGTACGAAAGCGTTCCAAGGGGTCGAACCGGAGGCGCACAAGTCGATACTGGCTGGGGGCAGGCAAGAAGTTCATCTGCAACCTTCGCTGAAGCGTGTGAACCGCTCCCATGTCGCCGCGTTCGAAGGCGCGACCGAGGGCTTGAATCGAGGTCCAAGCGTCCATCGCAAAGGGGTCCTCGACCAGGTCGAGGTCTTGAAACAACGCTGGGGGATGAACCGAACGTCCCCCCAGAGTGAGAATCTCCAGGGCATATCGGTCTTCGACGGATGGGGTAATCGGGAAGAGAAACCAGCAGAAGAACGGAAAGACTTCGAAGCCGGGAACGGCTGTGGCCATCAGACCGGCCAGGATGTAGCTCGACAGTAACCGAGGAAACCAGGACCGTAAGCGCCGGTATCCGTTCATTCGCCGATGCACTCCACAGGTGATGGCGAACCGCAAGTGCTCCGTCGGCTCAAGACGCTGGACCGGCGTCTCGTCGGACTCCATACTCGAACCGCGTGACGGCGAAACGACGTTGGATGACGGCCGCTGGGGCGAGTGTCGTCCTTCACGTGGGTGCCTGGTTGGTTCCTTCGCCCAGCCAAGCGGTCCAGGCGACTGCCCGCCGAGAACTTTCGGTGCGGGTGCTTCCGCCTCCGTCCGAGCCTGAGCCGGAACCCATCGAGGTCCAAGAACCCGAACCAGAGCCTTCCAAGCCGAAAGAGCGAAAGCGGGAGCCGCTCCCGCCGAGGGAGCCGGAGCCGCCACCGGTCGAGCAGGCACCGGCCGAGACGCCTTCGGAGCCTGATCCGGTGCCTGCTGAGACCGAACCACCGCCCGAGAAGCCGAAATTCGACAAACCGGTGGACCTGGTTCTCAGACCGAGATGGAGCGACCCGAACTCCATTGCCCGCAGGCCGAGGGCCAGCGGGACCGGAGCCCCGGGTATCGAGACGGAGGAGCTTCCTCCTGGCGTGAAACCCCGGGGAGGGGGCCGGTACGTTTATGAGAATCGCGGATTCACCGCCGAGATCGACCGCGATGGGACGGTGCGCTTCAAGGGCAAGGGTGCGGTTCGATTCCAGGGGAGCGGCATCAGCTTCGACGCCACGGAGATCGCGCTGAGAGCGTCCGGCGATGACCCTTTTCACGCCGAGAAGGTTGCGTTCTTGGAGAACACGGCGGGTTTCCGAAGCGATCTGAAGCGGGAAGCCGAAAAGGAAATGCTGCTCGAAGCGAAACGAGACGCGTTGGCTCGGGTGGAACGGATTTGGGCGTCGTCCGAGCCGGCTATCGTACGAAGACAGCGGCTGTTCGACCTTTGGGATTCGTGCGTGGAAGAAGGCGAGATCGAGCGGGTCGACGTCGGAGACTTCATTCGTGCAACGGTCGAAGGGTTCGTTCGCCGACAACTGCCACGCAACAGTGGGGACGGTTTCACGGACGCAGAGCTCGCGAGGCTGAATGCAAATCGGACGTCACGTCGTGCCTTCGAGCCGTATGGCCCCTGAAACGCGAGCGACCTACCGTCGAAGGAACGGGTCGAGGTGGCCGCTCTTCTTCATTTGCGAAAGGATTCGTTCCACCTTCGAGCGGTAGCGCCGAGAGCGGCTCTCGGGGCCCCAGCGGGTCGGGGCCGGAAGCACCGCGGCCAATTGTGCCGCTTGCAGGTCGGTCAAGGAGCGCGGCGATCTCCCAAAATGATATCGCGCCCCCGCTTCCACTCCATAGATCTCCGGCCCGAACTGCGCTTCGTTCAAGTAGAGTTCGAGAATGCGACGCTTCGAGAGGAGCCACTCCAGAAGGAGCGTGTAGCCGGCCTCCCATGCTTTCCGGGTCAGAGTTCTCTCCGAGGACAGAAAGAGATTCTTGGCCAGCTGTTGACTCAGAGTGGAAGCTCCTCGAAGTCGCTCCAGCTTGGTGGCTGCGTCCCGCAGTGCAGCCTTCATCTCGGCTCTGTCGAATCCGTCATGCTGGAAAAACCGACTGTCCTCGGCCACGAGGACCGCCCGCACGAGTTTCGGGTCTACCCGGTCGAGGTCGACCCACTTTTTGCGCACCCGACCCCGTCGCTCCATGGCCTCTCGCTGAAAGGCGGTGACGTCGGGCGTTTCGTGTCGGAGCGCCGCAACCTGACAGCTCGCGCCGAGGAACATCCCAAACAGGGTCGAGACTGCAACCCACACCAGGACCCCGATTGCGAACCGCTGGGGCTTGATCCGGCGGCGAAGACGCCGAGCCATGCATCGTCCGTGCACCGAGAGATCCCCCTCAGCCAACGAAGAATGCTGACTTCGCTGGATCTCGGCCGGGGTCCGCCGTCAATTCGGCTCCATGTTGATCACGCGGCTCGTCCAAAAGACCCAGTGGGGCCAGCTTCTGTCACTGGTTTCGCCGAGTTTCTTCGAAGTCTTGCCGACCAAAAGCCTGCGGACCGAAGTGGGCGCCCTGATGAAATCGGCTTCGGATCGGGCCGGATTCCAGAGAAGACTCGAGGCTCGAAAGCCCCTCATGCAGGCGTTTGGATGGTCCCAAGGTCATCGAGGGACCCACTTCGAAGAGGTGGACGGCAAGATCGGCTCCGACCTGTTGGCGTTTTATTTCGCTCAGCTTTACAGTTGCGACGATCTCATCCCCGATCTGCGTTCCACCACGTTCAAGTCGGAGGAAGGGACGGTGTTCTGGGGGCCGAGGACCCTTTATGTCGACTGGTCGCCGGATTTCATTCGAAACCTCCGCCAACTCTACACGGGTTTCTACGAGGGCGATGATGCCGCTTACGAAGGCGCGCTCTCGGGGCTCGGTCTGCCTGGGACCGGAGACCTTTTTCGAGACCATTTTGGCGCCAACCAGGATGCGGTTCATTTCGACCTGGCTCGGTTTCAGGAGACGTTCCATCGAATCTTCGAGAGATGTCGGACTCAGCGGCTTCGGCTCCACCACCACTTCGTTTCGTTTGGCATCTATCTGGGCACTTTGTACGAGAATCTGGACCGGGCCGGCCAGCCATTCGATTGTGCGGTCGCGTATCGGCGGGGCCGCGACTTGGCGACCACCGTGGGTTCGGACAGTCCTGCATGACATCGTCAGAGCACTCCCTTTCACGGTTGCGCTGGTGTCCTGTGCCCATCGGCCGACGGTCGAAGCCCCCAGCAAACCGGACACACCGACAAAATCGAGCCCCATCGACGCCCAGCGAACCCTGAACGAGGACCGACCCGAAGCATCGTCCTCCCAGACCAGGTCCGTCTCGGCACGGGAAGGGAGGGCAGCGCCGTCGGCATCGAAACCCCTCCGCACGTATCCGGAATCCGATGCGTCCCTTCTCGACGGTGCCGTCCAAGCGTCCAAGCCTCGATCGGTGTCCCCAGTGGAGTCTCATCACCCCAGCCGGGCCGAGCCGAAGCCTGCGTCCCTCGAGAAAGCGGCGACCGACCGGACCACTCCCGACGCCAGGCCCCAACCGGGAGATGAACAGGACGCGACGGGAGAGGCTGTCGGTGCAGGACCTCGTGTGCTTGTCATCGGCGACAGCATGGTGGTGACCGAACTCGGTCGGGACCTCTCTCGGATCATGGAAGCCGAGCTCAGGGCCACGGTCTACCGCCGCGGAAAGAGTTCCACCGGGTTGGCGCGCCCGGACTTTTTCGATTGGTTCGCCGAAGCGAAGGCGCTGACCGCCCGATTCGAACCGGACTTGGTTGTCGTGATCGTAGGAGGCAACGATGGTCAGGATCTGTTGAATCTGGACGGCGCCGGTCGAATTCGCTGGAGGAGTGGTGATTGGGCATCGGCTTACTCCGACCGTGTTCATGCGTTCCTCGATGCGATGTCTGCTTCAGGTCGGCGATTCGTGTGGATAGAGCTGCCGGCGATGGAGCACAGAAGGCTCGAAGGGAAGCTCAAGCTGATCCGAGAGGTGCAGGCGCATGCCGTGAGCGTTCGTCAGGACGTATTGACTCATGTGGCGACCGCACCATGCTTTTATGATTCAGAGGGGCATCTATTGACCCGCATTCCGAGCGGGGCCAAACAGGGCCGACGGATTCGGCAAGAGGACGGCATTCATTTCAGCCTTTTCGGTGCTCGTTACGTCTCCTCGTGTATCGCTCCCTCCCTCTTGGAAGCTGTACGCCAAGAGGGTGTCGGCCCATCCAATGCCGAGAATGCCCAGCGAGGTTGAGCTTCGAGGTACGAACCCGCCCGGATGTAGGGTCCTGTCAGGTGGGGCGGTTGCGGTGACGTCTCGGTCCGCTACCGTCTTACGGTGTCGACCAGCAAGCAGAGCCATCCCCCGAGGAACGCCAAGCCCCCGATGGGCGTCACCGCGCCCAGCCACCGGATTTGGGTGAGCACCAAAACGTAGAGACTCCCGGAGAAGATGAGTGTGCCCGCAGCGAACGCCCAGCCTGCCCACCAAAGCCCCGAAGACTGGGGGCGCGTCTCGAGTCCCACCGAGACGAGGCCCAGAGCCAGAGCGTGGATCAGCTGATAGCGGACGCCCGTCTCGAAAATGCCCAAATCTCGGGGCGACAGTCGGGCTTCCAGGGCGTGCGCGCCGAAAGCCCCCATGGCGACACCGAGTCCACCGAGCAATGCGGCCAGGAGCATGAACGTCTTCGACATCTGGACGGTTCCCGACGAGGTGCGCGCGCAAGTCAAATGACAGAATCGACCCGGGTACGATTCGGGGTGGCTGCTTTGACTCCGGGCCTCGATTCCCCGCAAATAGGGCGCCCATGCTCCATCGAACCTTCGGTCGAGTTTCGTACCGAGCGCTGCTCTCGAGTGTGTTGGGCCTCATCGCGGCCTGCGGGAGCGGTCCGTCCGAGAGCGGTGACATGGGCACCGGCACCGAAGACATGGCGGACGGATCGCCCGACATGGCCAGCGGGTCGCCTGATGCGGGTTCCGATGCTGGCGTGAGCGGGTGCCCCGATGGGACCGAGGGGTGTGCGTGCAACGCAACCACCGACGAAAACTCGTTGTCGCTTCGACGAGACGACTGCGAAGCAGGCCTGGAGTGCGTCGACTGGGGCGCCTTCGGCCGGTCCGAGAGCTCTCTATCTCGATTCGATACCGACCAAGTGCCCGCTGGGTCCCTTCAAACCTGCATTCGTCGGTGTTCGACGGACGATGACTGCGCTTCGGGCCAGGCCTGCACGAGCGTCTTCCCCCTCGGGTCGGCGTTGGTGACGGATGCCTTCGAACCCGAGTTGCGGATCTGCGCCGACCGAGTCGCACGAGACGAGGAGGCGTGTTCTCTGTCGAGGCTCGAGGGCTCTGGCCTTCTTTTCGACGACGATCTGGACGGCATCTTGGATGTCATCGACCGTCGAGAGCCCGGTGAGCTGGTGGGCTGCTCCGAAGGCTTGGTATGCGCGATGAACTTCGACCAGCTGATGTTCACGGAAAGCGAAGTCCCTCAAGTCAGTCCGGATGAGGGCGTTTGCTTGGACCTCTGCGATGGCGACGACGACTGTGCGGGAGACCGGCCGACGTGCAACTTCTCGTTTGGATTCGGCAGCTTGGGCGTATGTTCGGACGTCGCGCCATCCGTGGGCAACGTGTGCGAGGCGGCGTCGACGGTCAGCGGTCCCAACCCCATCACGCGGGTTCACCGCAGCTGCACCCTGGATGGAGATCTGGACGGTCTCGTGCTCTGCGTGCGGGCTGGCCTCGCGGGCACGTGCACGGAGCTCTGCTTGGACGCGAACGGAGACGGTGTCCTGGAGCCGGGCATCGATGTGTTGTGTGACATCGACCGAGGTTTTCCTCGAGGCTGCTTCGTGGACTCCAGCGGTGAGCTCGGATTGTGCGGGCAGAACTGTTCAGGGTTGAACGACGATTGCGGAGAAGGCTCGACGTGCCGTCAAATCAACCTGGGCGGCGGACTCGTTTTCCCTCTCTGCGTCGATTCACTGGAACCGACGTTCTCAGTGGCTGAGGTCGACGCGTTCGGGGCGGTGACCGCGAATGGAGACGACTGCTCCTTCGGCGGACTTCTGCAGTGTCCAGACAATACGTCGTGCCTGAGCGGGTTGGGAAATGGAGACGCCACCTGTGTCGCGCTCTGTGAATTTTCGGCCACGTCCACGACGGTGGAGGCAGCATCGACGGCCTTCTGTGAAGAGACCTTTGGAAATGGTTCCTTGTGCACCGACCAGACCGATCTTCTGGGCGATGATGTCGGTCTATGCAGCACGCCTTGACGCGGCGCGGGTGGACGATACGGCGTCGAAGCAGGGTCAATCGGAAGCCGGCACCACGCCGTCCGAAACTGCGATGCCATCCGTCACCAAATAGGGTGACCCGAGTGGCCCGTCCGGCGCATCAGAGTTCGCAGCGTCGGCAGGGTCTGGAAGGGGAATGGCCAAGACCGCCTCGAGGCGAGATGACGCTTCGAACGAGCCCAGGAGTTCGCTGCCTTGATGGTGCATGAACCTCAGTCGCCGTGAGGCGCTTCCGGGGGCTTCGTGCCCTGCAAGAAGCTGAAGCGAAGCCCCATCGATCTCCTCGCAGGGCTCGGTTCGAATGTAGACCGCGAGGTCATCCTGCCCGAGAAAGGTCTCGGGAAACGGTAACTCCAGGACAAATCCAGGGCCGCCTCGGACCAGCTGTGGACCTGGCAGCAGGGCAAAGCCGCCGACCGGGATGCGTGGATCTGCGCCCAAGAGTCGAGCGTCGGCAATGTGGATGGCGATCTCTTGAATGGCTAGGTCGTCCGCGTTCCGAACACCGCTCTGATCTACGACAGGCGTGATGGTCACGCGTGCATAGCGCATTGATGCCTCCGGCGCTTCATCCGGAAAGGAAAGTGGGTCGTCTGGTCCCCCGCACCCCATCACGAGAAGAGAAGGGATGGCAAGAAAGCTTGCACACCAGAAGCCGCTCTTTGGTGCTGGAGCACCCCCCAAACGCATCGAACCGGCGGCCACGGGTTTGAGAGGTTAGCACTCGCGAAGGTCTTCTGCGACCTTCGACTTGGCTGCGACGCGTTCACGTCGGGGAAAGCGTGAGGCGGAGGACGCTGGCCCTGTAGGCGTCGGCGCCTAGAGCGCCGACACTCGGCTGCCTTCCGTCCAGGAACGTCCTTGACCACGAAGGAAATCGGCCACCGGCATTCGACGCTTCCCCGGCGGCTGAACTTCCAGCAATTCGAGGCCCCCTCGGCTGGTGGCGAGGACGCAGCGCGGCCGCACCTGAACCACCACACCAGGCTCTGCGGGTCCCGCGGTGGGTACGGCTCGCGCCCTCAGCACCTTCAGGTTGCCGCTGCCGGTGCTCAGAAAGGTACCGGGCCATGGGTCGAACGCTCGGACACGTCGAGAGAGACTCTCGGCGTCTCGACCCAGGTCGAGCCGTCCGTCTTCCTTGGTCAACATGGGTGCGTAGGTGGCGGCCTCTGGGTCTTGGGGTTCGATGGGAAGCCCTTCGCGCTTGGATTGCCGCAGGCCGTCCACCAGTGTCTCCGCACCGAGTCGAGCCAAGGTGGAGAATAAGGACCCGCCGGTGGCGTCCGGCGGGATCGCGACCCGGCGCTGGGCCAACATGTGTCCTTCGTCCATGCCCTCGCTGAGACGCATCAAGGTGACGCCGGTCTCGGTTTCGCCCGTGAGAATGGCATGCTGGATGGGAGATGCGCCTCGAAACTTGGGGAGCAAGGACGCATGGACGTTCACAGTGCCGAACGATGGGGCTTCGAACAAAGGTCTCGGCAAGATCCGGCCGAACGCAACCACGACGCCGAGATCCACTCGGTCTTCCAGCAATCTCCGGGTCAGAACGCCATCGCGGAGCTTGATCGGCTGAAGCACCGGTATCTTCGCCTCCTGGGCGACCTCCTTGACGGGGGGGGCTTCGAAGCGTCGACCCCGACCTTTCGGCCGGTCGGGCTGACAGATGACCGAGACGACCTCGTCGTCATCCGCCTGCAGGACTTCTCGGAGCACCGTGGACGCCAGGTCTGGAGTCCCAAAGAAGGCGATCCGGAGCCGACGGTGCGGCAACCGGAACCGATGGTCCATACCCTCGTCGGTCAGACGATGGCCTCTTCCTGGGCTTGTTTACGGAGCCGCTTCTTCACGACGCTCTGCTTGAGACGCGAAAGGTGGTCGAGGAACAAGGTACCTTCAAGATGGTCAATCTCGTGCTGAAGGCACACGCCCAAGAGATTGGCCGCTTCGACGCGCAACGGAGCGCCATCTCGGTCGAGGCCGCTCACGACGACCTTCGCAGCGCGCTCCACGTCGTCGTAGTAGCCGGGGACGGAAAGACATCCTTCCTCCCAAGTCACCCGTCCATCCTGGGCCTCGACTTTGGGGTTCACGACGGCGATCGGCTCCACCGGTTCCAGAGGCCCGGTCCTCGCTTCTTCCTTGTTTCGCGAACCGCAGTCCACGACGATGACCCGCTTCAAGACGCCGACCTGAGGAGCGGCCAGCCCGACGCCTTCCGCGTCATACATGGTCTCGAACATGTCATCGATCAGCTGACGAATGGAGTCGTCCACGACTTCCACGGGTTTGGCCTTCAATGCCAGCCGCGGGTCGGGGAACGTAATGATGGTTCGCAGCGCCACGGACGCATCGTAGCATCCGACTCGGAAGGGACAACTCCGAAGCGCCCTGTGCCGTCCGCAGATGCGTCAGCGATCCCGCTCGTCGCTGCGCCGGTGTGACCGGTAGGCATCCCGGGTGCCGGGGTCTCGGAGCACAGCCCTGGCCTCGTCCAGGATTGTACGGACCTCCCGCGCCAAGGCTTCGGAGCCGGGCGCGCCAGAGAAATCCGCGGGCGGGAGCAACGTTCGAATGAAGGCGTGGGCCCGGTCGACGGCCCCGGTGTCCGCGTCGATGGGTACGTCGAGGAGTTCGAAGTAGTCCGAAGTGCGGGCCAGATGGACCAATCGACGGAGTCGGCTCAAAGAGTCCAGCTCCGCCAGATCCCGATGCGGAACCCCCTTCGCGGAAGCACTTGAATCGGCGCTCGGTTCCGGTGCCGGACGCATTGCATTGGAAAGAAGACCGGTCTCGGAGGGCTCCGGATCTCCGGGTGTATTCGGCTCGAGGCGAGCCACGCCTTGACCCACCCAGAACAAGGTGAGGGCGGCCGCCCGCTCCCGGCTGAGCCCCGCCAGCCTTCGGGCTTCCTCCATCGGGTGCGCGGTGAGCAAACTCATGAATCGTTGCTCCCGCTCCCGGCGCGGAAGGCGCCGACGGCTGTCCACCTGCAGGGCACCCCGGACATCGTCCAACATCCGGTCCAGCGGAACCCATTCCGAGATGGCTTCCGCCAAACGATCTTGCAGCGGGAGCGCAGGAACCAGCTCGTCGCCGCGAACGGGTGGCATCCCGCGGTCGAAGTGCCACAGCCCTCGATGGTTGACGAAAGCGCCGAGCATTTCTTCCAAGATGCGACTCAAGGCTATGTCGAGCTCACTGGGAGACAGGCCCCAAGGTTGCCCGGCTTCCAGCAGCGCCGCCCGCACATGCGGGCCAACCGGACCGCACCCCGGAATCCAGGAGAACCGGTCCGCGAGTGCGTCCAGGGCCTTCGGCCCTCTGGCTCCGCGAGGCTCGCCCTCCGCCCAAAGCAGGCTCCAATCGTCGCCCCACGAAAGGACGCCGCTGCGGTGGGCCCGGTGGAGCCTGAGGAGCACGCGTACGGCCTCCGTGGGACGCTTCACGCTGCCGCGCAGAATGGTCTCATCCGGCGTTTTCGCGAGACCTCGCGGTCGGTCGGGACCGAGACCTGACCCTTCGGTTCGCGCAGGGCGCTCTTCTCGCAGATGGAGTCCTCGGGCCTGGACCTGCACCGTCGAGCCTTGCCAGGTCGGGCTCGGAAGACTGGGATCGGTGCCTTGACCGCTGAGCCACGCCAGAAAGCGGGGCACCTTGGGCTTTCGCATCGCCGGCTCGGGTAGGGGTGGCAGCGTCAAGGGCTCCGACCAGCCGGCTGGAACTGAAGGGATGCTTTCGGTCGCCATGGCTGGTGGGCCTGCCGCCTCGGGCAGGTCTGCGGCCAAGGGACCTGCGGCCTCGGGCAGGTCTGCGGCCACCGGACCTGCGGCCTCGGGCAAATCTGCGGCCACCGGACCTGCGGCTTCGGGCAGGTCTGCGGCCACCGGACCTGCGGCCTCGGGCAGGCCAGCTGGATCCGGGCCTGCTGCAATTGGGCGCGCCGCCTCGGACGGTGGGTTGGACATCGGGTCCTCGGGGTCTCCCTCCCCGAGCTCCATATCCGCGGGAGCATTCTCTGAGGACTCGTTCGGGACCTCGTCCACCCTATGGGTTGCGGGCCCGGACGAGCCCGAGTCCACCGGGGCTCGGGCCCTTGGGAGGACGAAGTCGGTGACGGTCACAGGCTCGGGGGGACCCAGCTCTACGGGCGGGGAAAGGATGGAATCTTCTCCCGTGGAGACTCCGGCCGGAGTCTCCAACTCAGAGGCTTCGCAATAAACCCTGCGCAAGCTCACCCGAGCCAACGCTCGCGGACCCTCCGAGCCAACCGGGTCCTCTTCGTGGCCTCGCATCAGCGGGTCTATCACCGAGTACGCGCCGGCCCAATCGGTGGTCCTGGCCGGCGGGGACGTGGGCGTGGGGCTCTCTTGGTCCAGGCGAGCCAGCTCCGAGGCGTACCGAGCACACTCCGGTTGGATTCTCAGGAGACGTTCCCAGAGCGCCTTCGCGTCGGCCTGGTCCCCCAGGGCGACGGCGCAGCGTTCGAGCATCTCACAGGCTTTATCGACTTGACCGAGTTCCAGGGCGATGTCGGCACCCGCGTGGGCGTGTTCCGCCTGGGAGGGGTCCCACTGCAAGGCCAGGTCGTGGGTGTCCAGCGTGGACTGGGGCTCATCGTCGGCCCTAAATAGGGCGGCTGCAGTCTGCAGCGCTTCCATCGCTTCTTGGACGTGGCCGAGCTCCCATAGGGCTTGGCCATCCCGGAGAAGGGCTTGGCCGCTGGAACTCGAGGATCGGCGGACCAGGTCGTCGGTCGTGGGCTCCGGGTCCGGCCGCGGACCTTCGATGACCGCTTCGGGGGCTTTCGGAGGGGATGCTGTGGGATCGAGATGGGCCCGCTGTCCCGTGCGTGCCGGCGCGACCCGCGCCAGTCCGGAGTGGGTCGAGTGGAGATTCATCGATGTCTGGAGCGCCGGATCGGTTCCGTCGGGTCGGGACCGGGCATCCGGAATGGGAGGCCGGTCCCATTCAAACTCCTTCTTGAGATCGCGCTCCGGTTCCCATGAGAACGCTTCCAGGCTGAAGGCTCCGCTGAGCTCGGGTTCGGCTGACCCCGAGGAGTCCTCCGGCGCCGCAGCACCATCCAGCTCGGCATCGATACCGGACCGGGACGCCCACCCTTCTATGCGCCCTGCTAGGTAGTCCATGTCGGTCGGGAGCTTGAAGAAATAGTCGCCACCCTTTTCCAAGGCTTCGCTCGGGGACTGGACCGCCGCGCCGGGCCCGCCGTCGCCCACGAAGAGGACCGGGATTTGTCGGCCCTGGGGGTGCTGGCGCACCTGGTGGACGAGGGTCAGGGCATCCGGGCGCCGAGCCGCCACGATCACGACGGAGGGCGACACAGCGCGGAGCGCGGCCGCGAGTTCCGCAGGACTCAAGGCGCGATGCGACGCCAGCCCAACACGTTGGAGCGCTTCCTCCAGCGCACTGACCGTCGCCTCATCGTCGTCGACGATGAGGATTCGCCGACTCAAAACAAGGTCGGATATAGCACCCGTCGGGAGTCCCGACTAGAAGACTGAACCGCAGGCGGAGGGTCGTTCCCCTCTTTGGGATGCGCCCGATAGATGACGGCGAAGAGAAGGCCGGCGAGCAACAGGACGACGAGCCCATAGGCGCGCCACTGGCGACGCGCTCGGTCCTCCTCGGACAGATGGACCGGGCGACTGGGCAACGGAAGCGCAGAGTCAGTGGAAACCACGGAGGGTGTCGGGTGCGCCTTCGAACCGCCATCCACCACTGGATTCGATGCTTCCTCCGCCATGCGCTCCATAGAGCCCGTCATGGGACGCCTGGTTGCAGGGGGCGAAACGGCCGGAGGCTGTGAACCCAGCTTACCTGGGGGGTCGGAGCGAACCTCGGCAGGAGGGTCATCGGACGATGCATGCTCTCGTCGTGCCCGAGCGTCGGGATCCGCTGGGAGCTCGATGGTGGATTCCTCCAGGGCCCCTCTTCCGCCGGCGGGACCTTGGGCCCGAATCTGTTGCACCTTGGGAAAGGTCTCCCGGACCAGCTCCGCGACGGCCTGGCTGGACATGCGCAGTCCGCGAGCGGCTCGAAAGGCGGCCAAGGCCCGTCCCATCTGTCGGGCCGAACGAAACCGCTGCGATGGATCCACGGCGAGAGCCGTTTCGATGATGCGCACCAGCTCGGGATCGGTGTGGGGAGGCACCCGTTTGACGATGGGCTCGTAGTCACCGGCCGCCACCTTCCAGAGCAGGGAGGCCATGGCTTCGTTCGGGTAGAGCTGGTCGCCGGTCACCAATTCGAAAAGGATGGCGCCCATGGCGAAGATGTCGGAGCGCGCGTCGACCTGCTCTCCTCGCGCCTGTTCCGGCGAAAGGGATCTCGGCCGGCCCCGCACGATACCGGGTTCGGTCAAGCTGTGGCCGGAGAGCTTGGCGAGCCCGAAGTCCAAAACCTTGGGAACGCCGTCCTGGCCGACGAGAATGTTTTCGACGGCGACGTCCCGGTGAATGATCCCGAGGGGCGTTCCGTCCGGGAGCGCCCGCTCGTGGGCATGGGCCAGCCCAACCGATACCTGGCTGAGAATCCCGCAGGCTACGTCCACCGGCATGAGCTTCGACTCGCGGTACAGGACGTCCAGGATCTCGGCCAAGGACGGTCCATCCACCAGCTCCATGACCAGGAAGAGCTCGCCGCCGAACGTGCCCGCGTCGAGGACCTCGACGACATGATGGTGTTCGAGGGTCGCGGCGACCGCCACTTCGCGGAGGAACAGAAGCTTGAGGTTTTGGTCGCCGTGGTCCGCGTCCAGGACGCGCTTGACGGCGACTCTACGGCCCACGTCCGGGGCGACCGCCTCATAGATCTCGCCCATCCCGCCGGCCGCGATTCGGCGGCCAATGACGTACTGCCGGGGTTCATGACGAGGACGGAGGGCCACGGTTTTTCATCTTAGGAGACCAGCAAGGCGTTTTGGAGCCGTTTTCATGACACCGTGACGGATCGGCTTGCCGTTCCCCGATTCCTGCTCTACCACCGCTTGACGGCGCCGCATGCGGGCACTCGACGGAACGACACAGGGACTCAAAGCACGACAGGTTCATCGTCTGCAGACCACTTTTCGACGACGGGTCAAAGGTGACGCGCTCGTCACACCCGAAATCGCTCGCCATCTCACCGACCTGAGTCAGGAGCTCAACGCCCAGGTCGGCGTTCTGGTGGGACGAAACGGCCAGGTCGAGCGAGTCATCGTGGGCGACGCGTCGCGTCTCTACCTTCCCGATATCGGTCGCGCCCGGGCTGGAGGCCAACGGCTGCGCGGCCTTCGCTTGATCCGTACCGAGCTGAGCCAAGCGGGCCTTACGCGGGAAGACTTCGCCGACCTGACCAAGCTTCGGCTGGACGCGGTCGTGGTGCTGGAGGTGGAGGGAGCCGGATTCGTGGGCTCCGTTCATTGGGCACACCTGGCCCCGGATGGCCAACAGCGACGTCTTCAGCCCCTCCGGGAGACCTTCGCCAGCGTTCATGCCCTGCCCACCGACTTGATGCTGCGGGTGCTGGCCGCGGAAGCGGAGATGGGCCGGGTCTTCGCAGATGCGGCCAGGGAGTGGATTCGAGACGATGCGGTGTTGGTCGGGGTGTGGCCGGCCGGACCCAAAGTCCGGGCCGAGGCGGAATCTTCCATGGCCGAGCTCGAGGAGCTCTCCCGTACCGCCGGCGTGCGGGTCGTGGACAAGATGATTCAAATCCGCAAGAACATCGATCCCCGAACCGTCCTGGGCCGCGGCAAGATCGAGGATCTGACGCTGCGGGCCTTGGAGCTGGGGGCGGAGGTCTTGATCTTCGACCGAGACCTTTCGCCGTCCCAGCTCCGTGCCATCACGAACGAGACGGATCTGAAGGTGCTGGACCGAACCCAACTCATCCTGGACATCTTTGCGCAGCACGCCCGAAGCCGAGACGGTAAGCTCCAAGTCGAACTCGCCCAACTGAAGTACGCGCTCCCTCGATTGGTGGAGCGGAGCACCGCGATGAGTCGACTCACCGGAGGTATCGGCGGCCAGGGTCCAGGTGAGACCAAACTCGAAATCCACCGTCGGCGCGCGCGGGACCGGATCCATCGCCTCGAACGCGAGATCGAGCAACTCAGCGCCCAACGACACCTGAGGCGGAAACGGCGTCACGACCAAGGCATTCCGGTCGTCGCCATCGTCGGGTACACGAACGCCGGGAAGTCCACCCTGCTGAACGCCCTCACGAACGCCAGCGTTCTAGCGGAGGATAAGCTTTTCGCCACCCTCGACCCCACCACCCGACGTTTGCGCTTTCCCGAAGAGCGGGAGATTATCCTGACCGATACCGTCGGCTTCATCAAGGACCTCCCCAAGGACCTGGTCAACGCATTCAAAGCCACCCTGGAAGAGATGGCCGACGCGGACCTCATTCTTCATGTGGTGGATGCTTCGGATCCCAGGATGGAAGAGAAGCGCCGGAGTACAGAAGCATTGCTCGAAGAGCTGAAGCTCCACGAGGTCGATCGTGTTTTGGTGCTCAATAAGGCCGATGACGCCCCGCGTCTCATGGTGTCCGCGCTCAAGCGAGTCACCGGGGGCGTTCCGGTCAGCGCGCTTCGGCGGGAAGGCCTCGGTGAGCTGCTCGAAGTGGTAGAGGGCCGGATTTTCGAGCAGGCGCCGCTTCCCGCGCCTCATCCCGAGGATTCTTTCTACGAGGAAGCGGTGGGATACTTGCAGGGTCTGGCCTCCTGACATGCCTGCGTCGCCACGACGGCCTCCTCAGCCGCTTCGGGCCGACCTGATCCTTTCCCCTCACCCAACGGATCCCGCGGTCATTCGGGTGACCTCGCCCGACTCTGGTCGAAGATTTCAGCTCCTCCGAGAAGCGCTGTCTGTCGCGCAGTACTTCGAT
Organism: Myxococcota bacterium; assembly: GCA_050331295.1. Taxonomy (GTDB): domain Bacteria; phylum Myxococcota; class Kuafuiibacteriia; order Kuafuiibacteriales; family Kuafuiibacteriaceae; genus Kuafuiihalomonas. The sequence continues at coordinate 105,618 of JBHJGZ010000009.1, forward strand.
GGTCATCGCAGCCTGCGACAGGTTTCGGAAGCGATGGTTCGGGACGGTGGTCCCTGGGTGGCGGAATCGGTGGTGGCCGAGCTGGCCGCGGATCTGGGGCGACTCGAGCTTCTCGGGCCTTCCGCGTGCGCCCCGGCCCCACCGATGCCGCAGTGGGAAGTGGAACGTGCGCCCGAACTCCCGCTCGAGGTTCATCCGGAAGCACGCTTCACCTGCGTGGGGGTCGGGAGCTGCTGCCGAAGCGGATACCTGATTCCGCTGGACAAGCTCGGGGCGGACCGAATCCGCCGCGCGGCCCGGCGACACGGCCTTCGCGACGATGTTGTGATCTTGACCCGAAGCACCGTGGGCGGACGATGGACCTACGCTCTCGACAACGATCCGAGCTGCCCGTTTCTCGGTCCGGATCAGCGCTGCGGGATCCATGGACGAGTCGCGCATCCGCCCGCGTGCCAGGTGTTTCCCATCGCGTTCGTCCGCCTGGGCACGCGGGTCCTGGCCACCGTCACCCATCGTTGCGGATGCGGAGCCCTGGCCAATGGTCGTCTCCTCTCGAATCAGAAGTCGGCGCTCCAAAGGCGCAGTCGTTTGGGGCCGATTCCCAGGGTTGGTGTTCGGCTCCAGGTCGACGACCATGGGCAAGGGGACGTCTCCATCTTGGAAGCGTGGATCGCGGCGACGCTTTCCAGCGGCCAGGACGTTCGCCGAATGCTGCAAGCGGCTTGGACAGCCCTCGGTGGGGGTCCTGCAGAGGGGCTCTCGTACCCGCTTTCGAGCGTACTCCGCCGATTGGCCCGAGCGGCGGAGCTCGAGCGAGACCCGGTGATGAGCGCGGCGTTTTCGGGACGGCCGCATCCGCGAGCGGACGAGCTCCGCGCAGACCTTCTCCGGGCCGGGCTGTCCAGGACCGACGCCGTCGGGGAGGGGGAGGTCTATCGTTTCGTGCGGGATCATCTGTTTGGCTTGCGACCCTGCCATCACGGCTCTCTGGCCCGAGGATTGTTTGCTTTGACGCTGGCTGCCCTGGATGTACTTCGGCAGCCGAACCACGTCGAAACGAGGCTTCGCATCATGCTTTGGGAAGACGTCTTCGTGGCGCCGAGTTTCAGGGGGCTGATGGGGCCGCACGGACCGCTCAAGGACGATCTTGCGCGGGCGGAGAGCGCCGGAGGACGCGCCATGGGTCTCTGGATGGGCGCTTGATGGCGGATTCCAAAAGCATGCGGCCCTCCGGAGCTCGATGGTTCCTGGTGATTGCAATCTGCGTCGCCCTCGGAGCCCTCGCGGGCCGATGGCTGGACGCGACGGGGGCTTCCGCCCCGGTCCGGCTCGTCCCAACGCCCGGTGTCGTGATGGCGCCTCCCCACAGGGTGCGGCACACGGTCGAACGCGCGCCGAGCGGCGCGCTGGAAGTGGTGGCGACGTTTCCCCTCGAGGAGGCTCTGTGGGAGGCCAGTCGTGCTCTGATCTCCGTCATCCACCGAGCCCCTCGAGCGTTTGCGATCGGCGACGTTCTTCCCGATGGCTCCATCTTGACGGCGATTCGGCCGTCTCACATCGAGGTCTATACGCCGGAAGACCGGATCGAGAGGTGGCCAGTCCGAGACGGGAGTCGAGGTCTCGCCGCTCGTACGCTGGTCGAAGCGTTCGAATCATCTTCGCCTCTGGCCCAGACCGGTCCGGCAGGTCCGTTGCCGGATGACCTCGTCCGGATCGTGTTCGAAACGCTGGCGCTCCTTCGGTCTGGCGATGTCGAGGCAAGTCAGATGGCGTTCGATGCCTTGATGGATGCCGGCGAGCCCATCGTCCCGGTGCTCCTTCGCCGCGTGGACAGCTTGGAGCGGCTGCCCGGCGTGCCCATCACCCTTCCCGATGGGCGCCAGTGGACGCCGGTCTGGGAAGGGTTGGTGGTGCAGGTCGTCTTGCAATCCATCACGGGGCACCGATTCGGTGACCCGCTCGCGGAGCGTATCGATGAGCGCCGGGCGTTGGAGGCCGCGCGCAAATGGGAGTTGTTTCTGGGGGCCTCGGGCTAGACTCTCCCAGGGAGGGACTCAGCCGGAGGGCCAACCGGAGGCGATTCCGCGGATGGGCTGCCGTCGTCTCGCCCACCACGAATGGGCTTCGTTGGGTCGGACCGCCGCCAAAAGACCCTGCAGGGCGAATGGATTGGCAAGTTGCTTGGACCAATACGGTTCGAGCTCCAACAAGAATTCTTCGCCGGTCTCGAAGCGGTCGCGGGGGCGTCGCGCCGTTGCTTTGAGGATCACCGACTCCAATTCTCGCGGCATGCTGGAAACGAATCGGGACGGCCGCGGGAACTTGGCCTCCACTGCCTGGGCCAAGGCCTCTTGGTCATTGCCGGCGTCGAACGGCGCGTGACCGGTCAGGAGCTCGTACAAGATGATGCCGGCGCTGAAGATATCGGCCTTTCGGTCGACCTCTTCGCCCTGCGCCATCTCCGGAGCGAGGTAGCCAAACTTGCCCAGGGGATGGGCGTCGTCGCTGCTCCCGTAGGCTTGGATGTGCGCAACGCCGAAATCTCCCAAGATCACCCGGCCGTCGAAGGAAAGGAACACGTTGTGGGGTGAAACGTCACGATGGACGAGTCCGAGCGGTGTTCCCGCTCGGCTCTTGGATTCGTGAAGCGCGTGGAGACCGTCCAACAGCTCACTCACGATGTACATCGATGTGTCGAAAGGGAGGGGCAGGTGAAGCTCGGCGCACTTCTCGGATAAATCCCCCAGGTTTCCGCCTTCGATGAGCTCCAGCTCGATAAACGGTCGACCCATCACTTCCCCAGCGTCGTGGGCGTGCACCAGGTTTGGATGCTCGATCATCATCGAGACATCGGCCTCGGTCATGAACATGTCGCGCACCCGGGCGTCCGTCTTCCACTCGTCTTTCAAGACCTTCAAGGCGCAGTCGCCTTCAGCTCCGTCTCGTCGGGCCCGAAACACGTGGCACATGCCGCCTTGTCCGAGGCGCTCTAGAACGCGGTACGGACCAAAGTAGACCGGTGCTCCCACGGGGCCGAGTCTGCCATAGCCACCACCCGGTGACACGGGGCCCGCGATGCGTGGAGGGAAGGCGGATTCCACGGTGCGACCGCGATGGATGCACCGTATCCTGCGTCCATGCGCTTTCGAACCCAGAGGCGGATCGGATTCGGCCATTCGGACCCGGCGGGCATCGCCTTTTATCCGCGCTTCTTCGAGTGGTTCCACGACGCCTTCGAGGAGATGGTCGAGGCCAGTACCGGCGTCGGGTATCGGACCTGGGTCATGGAGCGCAAGCTCGGTTTTCCGGCCGTTCAGGTCGCGTGCGAGTACCGTCGGCCGGTTCAGTTTGGGGACGTCGCCGACATCGAGGTCTTTGCGAGCCGGTTCACGGGGCGTTCGGCGACCTTCGAGTACCGGTTGCGGCAGGTCGGACAGCTGGCCGCTACCGCGTCCGTCAAGATCGTGTTCCTCGACATGGCCATGAACCGTCCGCGGCCGTTTCCCGTCGATGCAGCCGACGGCCTTCGGGTCTATCTCGAACCCTTGGACGATGAAGCGCCCCAAATGGATCGACTCCGTTCAGGTCCGGTCGAGGGCGAACCTTCGCGGTTCCCCTCGGCTCCGTGACCGATGGATCCGGGTCCGGACCAGCCGCGTTCCGTCCGCGTCGACGTCGGACGGTGCGTCATAGGACCCCATCTCTTGCCACTCGCTCGGATCGGGGAGGAAAAATCCTCGGTCTGGATCCGATACCCAGAACGCTCCCGGCCACGGGTGAGCCCGGCGCAACCATGCAGACACCCGCTCCGTCATGGCCTGGTCGTAGGTCATGTCGCCCAGGAGGACGCCGGCGACGCCTGACGGTCGGCGGCCGACCCAGTCCTCGACGTGGATCTGAATCTCGATGTCATTGAGCGCTGCATTCATCCGCATGGCGGTGGCCGCCACCGGGTCGATGTCGGTACAGATGACGCGGGCTCCCGCGCGGGCGGCTGCGAGGCCGACCAGGCCCGACCCAGCGCCGACGTCCCACCATTGGCCTCGGAAGGATTCTGGGTGGTCGAGGATGTAGCGCGCAAGCGCCTGACCGCCTGCCCAAGCGAAGGCCCAATACGGTTCGGGCCAACCGACGGCGTCGAGATCTGGTTGTCCTGCCCTCCACAGAGGACTGTCTGCGGTGATCTGGTGGAGTTTGAGTTCCGGCACCAGGTAGGGCTGGACCACCTCGGTCCATCGACGGATCCGCTCGGCTTCGACCTCCGTCACGGATTCTATTCCCGTCGCCGTTCGATCCGGGCCCCCAAAGACCGAAGCCGCTCATCGATACGCGCATAGCCGCGGTCGACCTGTTGAACATTCTGGATCACCGATGTGCCGCGGGCGCAGAGGGCTGCGATCACCAGCGCCATGCCGGCGCGAATGTCCGGCGAGACCAAAGACGTGCCGTACAGCTGGGCTCGACCGGTTACCACCACTCGATGGGGATCGCAGAGGATCAGCCGTGCCCCCATTCCCGACAATCGATCCGTGAAGAACAAGCGGCTCTCGAAGAGTTTCTCGAAGATCAGCACGGTCCCTTCGCACTGAGTCGCGGTGACCACTGCCAACGACGTGAGGTCTGCGGGAAAGCCGGGCCACGGGGCATCCTCGATCTTGGGGATGGCGCCTCCGAGATCAGGCCGAACCTTGAGCTCCTGCGCGCCGGGCACCACGATGTCTTCGCCGTCGTCTTGGAAATCCACTCCGAGCCGGCCGAATGCGATCCGTGTTGCTCGATGTTCCGCGGGCCTCGCGTCCTCGATCCTGAGCTCACCTCCGGTCACGGCCGCGAGGGCGATCATGGAACCGACCTCGATGTAGTCTGGGCCCAGGGTGTAATCGGCCCCCCGTAGGCGGGTCTGACCTCGAATCACCAGTCGATTGGTTCCGATGCCCTCGATGTCGGCGCCCATGCTCACCAGCAAGCGACACAGATCCTGAACGTGGGGCTCACTCGCGGCATTGGATAGAATGGTCTCTCCTTCCGCCAGCGTCGCGGCCATGATGGCGTTCTCGGTCGCGGTGACCGACGCCTCGTCGAGGAACACATCGGCGCCTCGAAGACCGGCGGTCCGAAACTCGAGCCTTCGCAGGCTCGATTGCGGTACGGCCCCCAACGTCGAAAGAGCCAAGACGTGGGTGTCCAGCCGGCGCCTGCCGATCACGTCTCCTCCCGGCGGTGGGATCTCGGCTCGGCCCAGACGGGCCAGAAGAGGACCGGCCAAGAGGATCGATGCTCGGATTTGGGTCGCCCTTTCGGGACTGACGTCGGTGCGGTCCAGGCCCTGCGCGTTCAGTTCTAGGGTGTTCTCCCCCTGCCAGCCGACGGAAACGCCCAACTCCCCCAGAAGCATCAGCAGGACTTCGACGTCCCGGATCTTGGGGACGTTTCGGAGCGTGACGGTCTCCTCGGTCAGCAGGGAGGCGCATATAAGGGGCAGCGCGGCGTTTTTGTTGCCGCTCGGTCGAATCGTGCCGCCGATCGGGTGCCCGCCTTCGATACGGAAAACTTCGCTCATGATGGGAGGGGGTCTGCCGGTCATGGCGAACCAAACGCTCGGCAGGACCCTCAGTCATTCCTTCGTGGGAACCGGTGTACCCGAGGATGGTGCGAACGAAAACTGGTCACAGCCGGAAGCGGACGTTCCCGTTCGCAGCGGTCACCCGAACCCTCGATAAGCCGGACTGGTTGAAGTTGTCGTAGAACGTCTGGCCGGGAAGGGGCGGCGGGAGGGCCGGGTGATTGATGACCACGATGCCGTTGGGGAAATTGGCCGTAACCCGTGCCGACAGCACGGCCGGCAGAATCACGTCCACGTCGCCGGCGCCCACGTCGATTTCGGCCAGTGTCCCCTGTGCCGCCGTGGTTTCGACCAATGCACCCCCGACCTCTGTTCGCAGCGTCACGTTCCGCTCCGCACCCTGGATCACCACGGTTCCGATGGCCCGAACGTCCAGATTGCCTCGGACCGCGGTCACGCTGGCTCGCCCGCCGCCCTCTCGAACCACCAGATCGACGTCCGCTGGGACCGTGAGGTCTAGCGGTCCCGAGATCGTCGCGTCCGGAAACGGAGTGCCTGCGCCGTCTCCAGGCTGACGAAGGGCCAACCTCAGGGTGTTCCCGGAAATTTCGGATTCGATCTCCAGCCCCGCCGCCAGCTCATCGCTGATGGCCTGACTGGACGTGGTGACGGTGACGACCCCCTGGACGGTCACTTCGTCTTGCCGGGCACGGCCCACAACATCCACCGGTACGTCGAATTCGAGAATGACCTCGGTGGCGCCCTCCGCCGCAATCACCTCGTCGAATTCCCGGTCGGCGCTGAAGCGCTGCCCCGGTTCACAGGCCGAGGTGCCGAGTACGGCGAGGAGCAAGGCCCGGCCGCATGAGCCAACGGCGATTTGCATGATGGCGAGGCGGATTGTAGACGAATCGAAGCGGTCGTCCACTCCGCAGTTCTTCATGCCGAAGCGAAGGAAGGCACCCGAGTTTCCCAGGCGCATCGTCATCGAAGGACCGATAGGAGTGGGGAAGACGACGTTCGCGGAAGCCCTGGCCGAGCGCGCCGCGGCACGGCTGGTCTTGGAGGAGGTCGAGGAGAACCCGTTCCTCAAACGGTTTTATGCCGAGCCGGAGGAGGCGGCCTTTCAGACCCAGCTCTTCTTTCTTCTTTCCCGCTTCCGGCAGCAGCAAACGTTGCTTCAGGAGGATCTCTTCCAACGGACGACCGTCGCCGACTATCTCTTCGAGAAGGACCGGATCTTCGCGACCTTGAACCTTCGACAAGACGAGTTGGCCCTCTATGGACGGATCTACGAGCTCCTCGACACGCGCATCCCGCCGCCGGACTTGGTCGTGTTCCTGCAAGCCCGTACGGACGTCTTGATGGACCGAGTCCGGATGAGAAATCGCCCATGGGAGCGGGGGATCACAGAGGCTTACCTCGAAAAGATCTCGGCCGCATATGCAGACTTCTTTTTTCACTGGACCCGGAGTCCGCTGCTCATCGTCAACACGTCCGACATCGACTTCGTGGAGCGGGAGCAGGACTTGGAGGACCTCATCGGAACCGTGCGCCGAATGAAGAAAGGGACTCAGGTCTACAATCCCCTCAGTCGAAGCTGAGGTCTGCTCCGAGCTTTAAAAGCGGAACGAGAAAAGGACGAGAGGCCGGATGATGTCGATGCCGCCCGCGGCAAAGAAACGATTGTAGACCACGCCGGCACGCAACCCGAACCGGCTCCCGGGTGAGCCGAGATGCAGCCCACCGCCTCCTCCGGCGATGGCACCCCGGATGTCGGATTCCCATCGATGACCGCCCTCACCCACCACGAACGGCAAGACCGGCGCCTGAAGCGGAGGCGTATACGAGAGCGTTCCGAGGATTTCGCCGCCGTCGATGTCGCCAAAGAAACCAAGACCACGGATGCCCGGAACGAGGCCATCGACAACCGAGTACCCGACCTGTCCGCCGGCGGAGAAGAGTTCACGGTCGCGCGTGAACGAGGCGCCGAACGTTACGCCGACCACCACTGATCCCTGCGGGTCATGGACCGGCTCGGTGGATTGCGCCCGACTCGAAGTCGGGGCGACGATCGCCACGAGCGCAAGTGCCATCCAGCTGTTCCGCATGACCGAGGCGTCTACCCGGAATGCGACCCCGTCGGCCACCCATCTCTCCATCATCAAGCTCAAATCATGAGCTTCGCGCCGCCCGAGGTGTACAATCCGAGCGGGCATCGCTAGTCGTCGAACCATGAAGAACGTCACCGCAGCCTCCGTCTTCGCGATGAAGGCCAAGGCACGGCCCATCGCCATGGTCACCGCCTACGATGCCACGTTCGCGGCTCTGTTCGAGCGGGCTGGGGTGGATATCCTGCTGGTCGGCGACTCGCTCGGTATGGTGGTCCAGGGACACCAAAGCACCCTCCCCGTGACCTTGGACGACGTCATCTATCACACTCGAGCGGTGGTCCGGGGAACGCGGCGGGCCCACGTCGTCGCCGACATGCCTTTCATGACCTATCAGGCCGACCCGACCGAAGGCGTCCGGAATGCGGGTCGTTTGGTGCAGGAAGGCGGGGCGCATGCGGTGAAGCTGGAGGGCGGGCAGGAGATCTGCGAAACCGTGCGCCGAATCGTTCGCTCGGGAATCCCGGTGATGGGTCACGTCGGTTTGACCCCTCAGTCCGTGCACGCGATGGGGGGCTATCGCGTTCAAGGGAAGACGCCCGAATCAGCCCACCAAATTCTGGGCGATTCTCGGGCGCTGGCGGAAGCCGGCGCCTATGCCTTGGTGTTGGAAGGTGTTCCGGCAGAGCTGGCCGCCCGAATCACCGCAACCGTGGACATGCCCACCATCGGGATCGGAGCCGGGCCAGAATGCGACGGTCAGGTCTTGGTCGCCTATGATCTCTTGGGTCTGAACGATGGGCATCGGCCTCGCTTCGTCAAAGCCTACGCCGAACTGGCGGAGACGGTGGTGAAGGCGACCGAGCGATACTGTGAGGAGGTCCGGAGTCGGTCCTTTCCGGCCCGGGAGCACCAGTACCAAGCCGACGAGCCCTTGTTTGGACCGAGGTCGATGGAAGAGGATGACGGGCGGGATGAGTCTCCCTACGGCGCCGTCTCTTGAACGTGACCGAAGCGCATCAGAGCTGGGGAATTTTGATTGGAACACCTGGAGCAGCCAGAGTCCTTGAAGCTCCGGGTCCGGGAGTGCCGGACCTGCGGTCATCGAATCGGATTCGTTCCGACCATGGGTGCTCTGCACGATGGCCATCTGTCTTTGGTGGGCATCGCGAAGAAGCACGCCGATGTGGTGGTGGCGTCGGTCTTCGTAAATCCCAAGCAGTTTGGAGAGGGAGAAGATCTTTCGGCTTATCCGCGTGACCTGGAAGCCGATGCGAATCGATTGGAAGCGGCGGGGTGCGACGTCGTCTTCGCGCCGTCCGTCGAGTCCGTCTACCCTCCTGACTTTCAAACCTTGGTCCGAGTGAGCGAAGTCGCGCGAGGTCTGGAGGGCGACCACAGGCCGGGCCATTTCGAGGGCGTGGCCACAGTCGTCTTGCGCCTCTTCGGGTTGGTGAAGCCGGACGTCGCGGTTTTCGGTGAGAAGGATTTTCAGCAGCTGACGCTTGTGCGAACCATGACACGCGACCTCAGTCTCGATATCGAAATCGTGGGTGCGCCCCTGGTCCGTGACCATGACGGTCTGGCGCTCTCCTCCCGGAACGCGTATCTGACTCCAGACCAGCGGGCGAAGGGGCTCAGCCTTTCGAGGGGGTTGAGACGCGCGGAGCTCGCCTACCGCGCCGGCGAACGAGAGGGTTGGCGACTTTTGCAGCCCGTGCAAGAAGAGCTGCATCGGTCCGGCTTGAGGCCCGACTATTTGGAACTCCGCGGCTTCACGAGCCTCGAACCCTTAGCGCGAGCCGACCAGCCCGCCGCCATTCTCGTCGCCGCCAAGGTCGGACGAACCCGTCTCTTGGACAACGTGATCTTGAGCCGCCCCGAGTGAGTCACGGTTTGCTTGCCGCGAAGGGAGGAGGCCACTACTGTCGACGGCCCGTGCCCAAGGAACCCGGCGTCAAGCTCATCGCCAAGAATCGCAAGGCCCTCTTCGACTATGAGGTAGTGGATGCGGTAGAGGCCGGACTGGTATTGCGGGGAACCGAGGTGAAGAGTCTTCGAGATGGGAAGATGCAGTTCGCCGACAGTTTCGCCTCGGCCGAGAACGGCGAACTATGGCTTCATCGAGCACACATCGCCGAGTACACTCAGGGGAACGTCTACAATCACGAACCGACACGGTCCCGAAAACTCTTGTTGCACCGTCATCAGATCGAGCGTTTGGCGAGTCGGTCGGCGGAAAAAGGACTCACCCTCATCCCGCTCGAGGTCTACTTCAAAGACGGTCGCGCCAAGGTGAAGCTGGGCCTCTGTCGAGGCAAAGCGAAGCATGACAAGCGGGCCAGCATCCGAGAACGAGACGAAAAACGGGCACTGGCCCGCGCTCGAGACGACTGATGCTCGCTGTTCTCATGGTCGCAGCTCGGGCAGCATTACCAGACCCGTGCGGCCTACCGAGCATGGAGGATGCCAGCCCTTCGATTCAGAGCGGACTGATGTCCGCCGCGGCGGGGCAGCTACGCCAGTCTGGTGCGCTCGAGCGGGCTCTTCGATGCCTCGATGCCGCCTTGGATCTTCCCGTCCAGGCATCCGGGCTGCTGCACCTCGAGCGGGCCAAGGTGCTCGTCGCCCTGGGACGCCCTTCTGATGCGGCGGTTGAAGCCGAGCGCGCGTTGGCGGCGGGTCTTCCGGAGGATATCGTGTCCGAGTTCCTCGTGCCCTCATTGGCCCTTGGCGGACGAGAGGGCGCAGCCCGGAGCCGGGCCTTGGCCAGTCGAACCCATGCCGGCCGGATCTGGGCGACTGCATTGGGGGATTCTTCCTCGGCTCGTGAAGCCGCCGCCCTCCGGCGTTCCGTGACGCCCCGGGGGGCCTGGGCCTCGCTGGCCCTGGCGCACTTCGCCCATCGAAACGGCCGCACGGGCCGGGCGATTCAGTTGGCCGAGGACGCGGAACGGAGGGCCCGGCAACTCAATCTCCCCGCATTGCAAGAGGCATCGGTCCAGCTCCAGAACGAGTTGCGGCGAAATCGGACCAATCCCGCCTTCGGTTTCGAGGCGGTCTTGGCTTCTGAGTCCGTCTTCAATCCCCGGACTGCGGCCGACGCGAGCGATGGTGGAACGTTTGCACTGGGCCGGGTCGGTGGTCACCTTTCCGTTGATGTAGGTCAGGTTCGAGGGCGTCTCCACGCTTCGTTTACCGGTCGAGCTCCCATCATCGAAGGAAGCGATACGGTGTCCGGTTTCGGCGTGACCGGGACTGCGGTGGCTGATGTTCCCGTTTCCGGTGATCCGTCGAGTGCCGTCGTTCAGCTCGGACTTCGGATTTCATCTCGATGGCTCGATGCATTCTCCGAACCGGTGGGCTCCGCTTTCGAGGCCGGACCTTCTCTATGGATACCTCTTTCGTCTGGTTGGAACGTAGGTATTTCCGCCTACGGAGTCCGAGTCGACATCTCGGAGCGCTTCACGGTCCCCGATGATTCCATTGACCCGACCAATCGGGATTTCGTGGGTCAGCGTGTCGCGTTGACGGTGATTCGAGGAGACGAGGAATCAGGCATCCGACTGGATGCGTTCTTTGCCAGCGATCAAGCCGACGGTACGGCATTTGACTCGGTGGGAGGAGGTGGCGCCGCGCGTGCTACCCGGCGGTTCAGTCCTGGATGGGTGGGGGTGTTGGGACTCCACTTGGCGCTTCGAGAATTTGGACCGGCCGAGACGCCGTCCGCTTTCAGCGTGGGGGAGACCGTGCTCGAGATCCGCTCTTCCGCATGGTTCGAGATCGTCAAGGCGCTGACCCCCCGAATCGACCTGGTGCTGCGTGGTCGCGTGGTGGACCTTAGCCGGGACGGCGCCGACGATGCGGCCCGCGCGACGGGGACGCTGGGCATGGAGGGGCGATGGTGATTCATGTTCTCGGCCTTTGTTTCCTTGCGCAGCTTGCCTCGTCTTCGCCTCCCGAAGGCGCTGGCGCGAAGAGCGAAACGGTGGGCGACGTCGCCATCGTTCGGGCGGCGGTCGGGACCGATGCCGATCCCTTGACCGTCCTCCGGGGGCTCCGGGCCGTTTCTGCGAACCGAAGCGGCGCCTTCGAGGTGGAAGTGTTGGGTTTCGGACGATTCGTGGGGGGATCCGGTGCGCAGTTTCAGCTCGCGGTAGGTGGGGTTGAACTCGTGCGGGGGCGCCACTGGCTCTCCGTGGAGGCGCCGGGTGCGCTTCGAACACCGGGCCACGAGGTACGTGTGTCGTCCGGGACTTCGGCGGTCGTGGACATCCGACCCAGCGGGACGGTGATCGCGGTGCGACACGGAACCATGGTGGTCGACGACATTCCGATCGGCGCGGGTCAGCTGCTGGACCTGGACGGAGAAGTGCGCTCAGGGGGGTTCGGTCTTCTGGAGGCCGCGGCCGAGGAACGACGCGTCCGGCTCGGCATGGACTCGCCTTTTTCCTCACTCGGCCAGCTGCGCGCTCATCGATGGCGTCGTCCTTCCGCGCCCCGCGATATTGGGCTTCGCTGGACCGGAGACGCGGAGTTGTTTGGATCCGAGGATGCGGAGGCGCACCTGTTGGAGCGAGCGCTGCAACCTCCCCCGATTCCGCGGGAACGTTCCCCCGAGTAAACCAGCACTTGTGCAGGACCGTCGTGCGGTGTTTTCGCAGCGATGCGCGTTGTCGGATGACGGGGCGCGGCGTCCCGACAAGGATACGAAGGGCCGAGGGTGCGGGTTTGAAGCGATCGTTCATGTTCATGCTGCTGTTCGCGGCGGCGCACGAGGCTCCAGCCCAGACCAGTTCGGGCTTTGCTGCACAGCGTCTGGAGGTCCCGGGCAGTCTTCGATGGGTGGTGTACGGAGACGTCGATGGCGATGGCGCGGTGGACCTGGTGGTCTCGTATCGTCGGGGCGGTGGTCCCAAGGCACAGCGTTTTCTCGCGGTGTTCTTTCGCGGAACGGATGGATTTTCGCGTCGGCCTGACCTCGCTTTTCAGGCCATCCCGGTCGCGGCAGCGTTCGACCTCGGGGATGTGGACGGCAAGCCCGGACAGGAACTCCTGTCGTGGACCGCCGACGGCGTCTACGCGCAAAGCCTGAAGGGTCGAAGAGTCAGTCAGCCCTATCGAATCATCGAGATGCAGACCTTGCTCGGCTCCGCCGAAGACGAGGATCTCGTCCACTGGAACATGCTGCGGCCGTTCGGCCCGGGTGGAATGAACGTTATCATCCTTCCAGGCCGAGGGCGCCTCCATATCTTCAAGAAGGAGGGACCTCTTTGGAAGATATGGGCCGACCTCAAGTTTCCAAACCAATCTTTCTACGAGCCGGAGAGTGAGACGTTCCGGCCTACCGACGATGGGGGCGGCTTCGGAAGCTATTCATTTCGGGCCCTCACCATCGTCCCGAAGCTTTCGCTCGTCGAGCAATCTGGAGATGGACGCATCGACATCGTCGCGGCGTTCGAAGACCAGGTCGCGGTCTACGTCCAGGAGGCGGCTGGCGGCTTCAAGGACGAGCCAGACGTTCAGCGGTACTTCCAGCTCCGGACCGAAGAGGAACTGGAAACGGGGGAGGCATTCGTTCAGTCCCAGGTCATGGACCTGAACGGCGACAACATCGCGGACCTGAGCCTACGGAAGAATACGGGTGGCATTCGCGATGCGCAGTCCACCATTCAGCTCTTTCTGGGCCAGCGAGGGGGCGGCTTCTCCGAGACCCCCGCCCAAGTCATCGAGCGCAAGGGCGTCGCGTCGTTGGTTGGATTCGAGGATGTGGACGGGGACGGCACCATCGAGCTCCTCTTGCCCCGGCTCGAGATTTCGCTGTTCTCCATCATCGGCGTCTTCACCAGCGGCAAAATCGCCATCGACGTGGATATCTTTCCGCGGGACCTCGGCGGCTCCGATCTCTTTTCGCTGAAGCCCAAGCAAACGCTGACGGTCCGGCTGGGCATCGATTTCGACGATGGGGGCTCCGTGCAAGGGGGGGCGCCCATCCTGGGACACGATTTCGACGGCGATGGACGCCGCGACATCATCTTGTCAGACGGCGGCGACAGGATGCTCATGCACCGCGGTCTCGAGGCCGGGAACGACAACTATTTCCAAAGGTCCGGGTACATCGAGCTGGTGGGGCCTGGAAGCCCCACGACGCTGGCTCTGCCCACCGGTTCGCCGGACGGCTTGCCAGATGTGCTCACGTATTTCGTGTCGCGACGAAAGCACGCGGGCCAGCTCCTCCTCCAACAAAATCGATATGAAGCCCCTTCTGCAGCACCTTGACTCCGACTAACGGGCTGTTTAACTGCCGCCCATGTTTCGGCCCCAAGCTCTCCTCTTTGCATTCTCCGCTGTCCTGATGCTTGCGCTCGGCGCCTGCTCGAGTCGCCCAGAGTATCCGAACTGCGAAAACGACGAGCATTGCGAGGATCGTGGCGAGGTTTGCGTCAACGGGACCTGCCAGCAATGCAGAGATGACTCGAACTGCCCGGATGGGCAGGAGTGTCAAGGCGGCAGGTGCGTGGATAAGCCCGAATGCGTTCGAGACGCCGATTGTGAAGGAAACATGGTCTGTCGTTCGGGCAAGTGTCAGATCGAGTGTACGAGCGACGCAGACTGCGGAACGGGGCTCGCCTGTAAAGACAACCGATGTGTGGATCCGCTCGCCTGCAGCTCGACTGCAGACTGCGAGCCCGGATACAGCTGCATCGGTGGACGGTGCACCGATACCACCGCCACGGAGCGTTGCGACTATCCCACCGTCCGGTTCGACTTCAATCGAGCGACCCTCCGACCGGAGGTCCGCGACGGACTTCAGCAAGTTGTGGATTGCCTCAAGCAAAAGGGCGGCACCATCGTCATCGAGGGACACTGTGACGAAAGGGGAACCGAAGAGTACAACTTCGCCCTTGGAGATCGACGTGCGGATGCGGTCAGGCAGTACCTGGTCCGTCTCGGCGTGAGCGCCTCCAAGCTCCAAATCGTCTCGAAGGGCGAAACCGAACCCCTGGACGCGCGAAGCACCGAAGCCGCATGGGCCAAAAATCGGCGGGCCGAGTTCCTCGAGCAGTGAATCGGCTCCGAGCTCCGCTGACGTCCACTCATCAGATCGGGCGCAACCCTCGGTCGAATCGGTGGGTGGGGTTCAGCGGGGCATTGCTTCCTCTGCTCGCCGCCTGCGCCTTCTCGAAGGCGGATGGGAAGGCTTTAGAGAGCGACGTCGCGACGCTGAAAGTGGACTTGAAGGAGGCTACGGCCCGGATTCAACAGCTTCAGCAGGCCCAATCCGACCAGCTTTCGAGGCTCGCCGCGACGGTGGGCGACCTCAATCTGGATGCGCGCCGAAACGATGCAGACTTTGGTGTCCAGGTCGAGGATATGAGGCTGGAAGTCGCCAGGCTCCGCGGCGCGGTGGAGTCCCTCGACGCCCGGGTATCCGAGCTGGAGTCAGAGTCCAGCAAGGCCCGCGCGGAGTTCGATCTCAAGATAGAGAATCTCGAAGAGCAGCGCCTCATCGAACGTACGCAGTCTGTGACGGAGCGCCAAAAGGCGATCGCGGAGGCTCGGCGTCAAGAACGGTTGCTGAGCCAGCCGCAAGCTAGCCTACAAGAGGCCAGAACGCTTCTCGACCAGGGGGCGCCACGGGACGCCCGAAAACTGCTTCGCGAACTGTTTCTCCGTAACGAAGGGAAGCGAAGCTTCACCCGTTTCGCGCCTGCGGCGCAGATGCTCATCGCCGATACCTACTTCGCCGAGGGGGAGTATCAACAGGCAGCCGCCGAGTACAATCGAGTTCGAAAAGAGTATCCTGGGTCTTCGGTGCTTCCAGCGGCGTACCTTTCGTTGGGTCGTTGCTTCCAGCGACTCAACTTGACTGAAGATGCCAGACTCTTCTTCCAAACCGTCGTCGAGCAATACCCGAAATCGCGGGCCGCCTTGGAAGCTCGAAGCCTTCTCAAGCGCTTGTAGACGTCTGAAAGGGCGCGACGCGGCAAGGGCCTTTGATGTTCCTTTGGGAGGAGTCCCGTGGGAAGAATGGCCACGGTCAACCCAATCATGATGGACGATGGACAGGTCTTGGTTTTCGGAGGGTCTGGGTACGCGGGTCTCGAGCTTCTTCGATGGCTCACCCGTCATCCCCTTCGGCTACGGGGCGTCAGTTCTCTGCGGTGGGTCGATCGGCCAGTCCGAGACGTGGTGCCGGTGGCGCGGACCGGATGGCGGTTCATCTCCCATGCGGACCTGCTCCGGCGGGCCGAAGCGAATGACGTCGCCCTTTTGGCGACACCAGCGGAGACGAGTCTTCAGCTGACCCCTGCCCTTCTCGCGCGAGGTGTGGCTGTCGTGGATTTGTCCGGGGCTTTTCGTCTGGAGGCCAACCAGTACCCGGACTGGTACGGGTTCGAACATCCCGAACCCGCGCTCCTCGCCGAGGCCAAGTATGGAATGGTGGATCTCTTTCCCTGGTCGCAGGCTCCTCGGCTGGTGGCCAACCCAGGCTGCTACGCAACGGCTGCGATCCTATCGTTGGCGCCTTTGCTCCAGGCTGGAGTGATCGACGGACCGATCATGGCGGACGGCAAGAGTGGGACCACCGGAGCTGGCCGAAAGGCCGAAGAGCGACTCCTGTTCAGCGAAGTGTCCGAGAACCTGTCCGCCTATCGCGTGGGGCATCACCAACACACACCGGAGATCGAAATGGCTCTGGCCCGCTACTCGGGCCGGCCGATCCGGGTCCATTTCGTCCCTCATCTCGTGCCCATGCAGCGGGGCTTGCTGGTGACGTCGTACGCTCGGTCATCCAGCGTCGAAGGTGCCCCCAATCAGGTTCTCCGGTCAGCCTTCGAGGCGTCGAGTACGGTGCAGGTAGTGGATGCGGCGCCCGGAACGGGTCCGGTCCGAGGAACGCCCTTCGTTCGGCTCCATGCGCAAAGGGATGCCCGCACCGGGACCGTGACGGCGTTCGGAGCCCTGGACAATCTCGTGAAGGGAGCAGCCGGTCAGGCCATCGAAAACCTGAACCTACTCAAAGGGTTACCACGTGGTACGGGCCTGGTGCGCAATCAGGAACGCTCGCCATGACCGACCTACCTTCGGGTTTCTTGGCTGCCGGCCGGAATCTCGGCGTGAAGAATCGAAAGCCCGATTGCGGTCTGATTTGGACCGAAGCACCGGCCAGCTGGGCTGCGGTGCTGACCCGAAATCGCAGTCGAGCTTGCAATATCGACCGAATCCAAGCGCTATCCGAGCGCGGTGGGTCAGTACGCGGCATCTTGGCCGTTTCTGGCAACGCAAATGCGCTGACTGGCGCTCGAGGTCGGCAAGATGACCAGCGTCTGGCCGCTTCATTGGCACACGCCTTGGGTGTGGCGCCAGACCAGATCTTGACGACCTATACAGGCATCATCGGCCATCCGCTTCCGGTTCAGCGACTGGAGCGAGGGCTTCCCAAGCTCTTGGAGCAGCTCTCCGATCGAGTGGAACCGTTTGCGGACAGTATTCTCACGACTGACCGGGTTCGCAAGGTTTCGCATCGCGAGGTATTCATCGACGGGGTTCGAACAAAGCTGTGCGGAGTGGTCAAAGGGGCCGGGATGATCGCGCCGTCGATGGCCACGATGCTCGGCTATGTCATGACCGATGCTCGTGTGTCTGGACCGGAATTGCAGAGGGTGCTGACTGAGGCGAACGAATCGACCTTCAACATGTTGACGGTGGACAACGACATGTCCACCAACGATGCGGTCGTCGCGGTAAGCAGTGGGAGATCAGGTGGGCCCTGGCTGTCGGGAGGCTCGTCGGCGCTCGCATTGTTTCAGGATGCGCTGACCGACCTACTGGCTGAACTGACCCGGGCGGTGGCGTCCGATGGCGAAGGAGCCACGAGGCGATTCGAGGTCGTGGTACGCGGCGCTGAGGACGCCAGGACGGCTCGCACGATGGCCCGAGCCGTTGTGAACTCTCCGCTCGTGAAGACGGCAATCTTTGGAGCGGACCCGAACGCAGGATCGCGAATCGTCGCTACAGCTGGAGCGGTTGCCGCAACCTCGGGTGCCGCATTCGATCTGGAGAAGCTCGAACTGCGTCTGCAGCAACGCCCGGTGGTCAAATCGGGAGCACTGGTCTGGAACGACCCCGAAGTCCGTACGTTCATGCAGGCTGACCTGGTCGAAGCGGAGCTGGATCTTCATGTCGGATCCCACGAGGCAAGGGCCTTCGGGTGCGACCTTTCCTACGACTATGTGAAGATCAACGCGGACTACGCCGGGGCGAGTGGAAGTGTTTCGGCGAAGTTAGCGGAGCAAGATCCTGACCAGAAACGTGCATTGCTCATCGAGGCCCTTCGCTACATCGACCGGTTCAGAGGCATCAGGGCCGTCATCAAGATCGGCGGCGCGGCGATGGTCGACCCCGAATTGGAAGCTCACTTTGCCGAAAGCGTGATCTTGCTGCGAAACGTCGGGTTGAGGCCCATCGTTGTGCACGGTGGGGGCCCCGAAATATCTCGGCACCTGAAAGCACTCGGACAAGAACCGCGGTTCGTCGATGGCCTTCGGGTCACCGACGTCGAAGCGATGGGCGTCGTCGAAATGGTTCTGACCGGTAGCGTGAACCAGCGACTCGTGGCCGCCTTGAACAATCGGGGTGCGCGAGCCGTGGGACTGAGCGGAAAAGATGGAGGTCTGGTGGAAGCGCGCAAGCATCGTGCTTCACAGGATCTCGGCTTTGTCGGAGAAGTCTCCAAGGTGGATCCTTCACTGATCGACCTCCTGGAAGAGAAGGGGTACATTCCGGTGGTTTCTCCTGTCGGTCTGGGCGAAGGAGGTGCGGCGTTCAACATCAACGCAGACGTCGTAGCGGCGCGACTCGCGTCGGCGTGCCGAGCCGCGAAGCTGATTTACCTCAGCGACGTACCGGGACTTCTCCAGGGAGACCAGGTCGTTTCCGAGCTCACCGGTGACCAACTCAAGGTCCGTTTGGAGCGGGGAGAAATCAAGGGTGGCATGAAGCCGAAGCTCGAATCTGCGCTCCATGCCCTAAGGACAGGGGTTCATATGGTCCATTTGGTGGATGGCCGAGTCCCCCACAACCTGATCGCCGAGTTGTTCACGGACAAGGGTGTCGGCACGCTGATTCGACAGTCATAGGTCTCTTCAAGTCCGAATGATATCGAGTTAATCGGAACTATGCTGAGCTATCTGACCGAGTTGGACCGTGATCCCGTTTGGACCCTGGAACTCCTCGAAGAAGCTGCGACCCTCAAGCGGCACAAGACGGCAAGCAGCGAGCTCTTGGGAAGATCGGTGGCCCTGTACTTCGAGAAACCATCGGTTCGGACTCGAGTGTCCTTCGCCCTCGGGGTCCAACAACTCGGAGGATGGGTCGTGGAGTTGGCCGCTTCGAATACAAAGGTGGGAAAGGGCGAGCATCCAGAGGATTTCGCCTCCGTGTTGGGACGGTACGTAGACTTGATCATCGCTCGCGTGTTCGACCAGACGACGCTCGAGATCTTCCGCGACGCCTCCGGCGTGCCGGTCGTGAATGCGTTGTCGGACAGTCGACATCCTTGTCAGGCGTTGGCCGATGCATTGACGATCCGAGAGCGCAACAAGCCATTCGAGTCCTTGGTGTTCGCATTCGTCGGTGAGGGCAACAACGTCGCTGCTTCGACCGGTCTCCTCCTCGCGTCGTTCGGTGCCGAGGTTCGGGTGGCGACACCAAGGGGTTTTGGGTTGCCAGACAGCGTTCTTCATGAGGCCGCGGCCCTCTCAGGCCAGGTCGTGCCGCTGACCGACGTTCGAGACGCGGCGGACGGCGCGGACGTCTTGTATACCGATACCTGGGTCTCGATGGGTCAAGAAGGCGAAGCTCAACGTCGAGCTGAGGCGTTTCGCGGGTACTGCGTGGACACCGCCCTTCTGGCCCGGGCCAAGCCCGATGCCTTGGTGATGCACTGTCTACCGGCGGTGCGCGGTCAGGAAATCACTCGCGAGGTCATGTACGGGGCCCAGTCCGCGATCTGGGATCAGGCCGAGAATCGGCTGCATGTTCAGAAGGCCTTGATGCTCCGGATACTCGGAGGTCGATGAAGTGACGCCCTTGCGTCGGCTCCTCCTCCTCGGGTGTCTCACCCATTGTTCCGGGCCTGACGATGCGTCTCTTCCCTCGATTCGGATCGTGGAGGCTTCCCCTCGGGGCTCAGTCGAAGAGACGGGGCCGATCCGAGTTCGCTTCTCGAGCCAGGTCGTCGCCGAGGACCGCGTGGGGGTTCCGACTTCAACGAAGCTCTTCGTTATCTCGCCTAGCCTGGAAGGAGTGTTCCGCTATGTGGGGCCGGCGACGCTGGAGTTTCAGCCATCGGAGCGATTCACGGATGCGACGCGATACCGCGTTCGAGTTCGACCGGAGGCGGTCGGCGACTTCGGAGTTCTGGTTGGAGATCCGGACTTCCGCTTTCAGACGTCCTTGTTCGGCCTCGAGTCGTTGGATGTTCGCTTGAAACGAGGCCGAGTCGAGGCCTGGCTCACCTTTTCTCATGCCGTCGACCCCGATGCCGTGGACGACGCCGTGCTCTTCGAGACCGCTTCCGGTGCGTATCTGAGGGTTCGGCGCGTCGAGCAAGAGTTTGAACGTCAAGTGGCTTACCGTCTCCCTTTCGGACCGTCGACTTGGCCCGACGAACTCGTGCGGCTTCGAATCGATGGAGCGCTGCGATCCGCGCGGGGTACGGATCCACTCGGCAAGACGGTGATTCGGGCGGTCGAGCCTCCACCGGACCAGCGACCCCTCGAACTTCGACAGGTCCGGGGGCGGAACTTGGGTGCTCGCACGGCGGTGGAGTGGATCTTCTCCGAGACCGTCGATCCCGCCGCGGTGGAGGCGGTGGCTCGAATCCGGCCGGCCCCCACGGACGCGCTGTGGGTTCAGACGCGCCGCGGTGTCGCGGTCTTGGGTCAGTTCGCCGGGTCCGAAGTCGAGGTGGGGCTGGGCCCGCTGCGAGGTCGGGAGGGAGGCGTGACGGCAGGAATTGAGCCTCGCACCGTGAAACTTCCGGAAACAACAGCCGGTCTCGAATTGGTGGACATCGCGGAACAGCTGCGGCTCGGCGCCCTGGGACAGCTCCAGGTCAGGGTGCGCAAGGTCCAACGGCTCGGCATCGCCATCGATGTCGTCTCCAGGCCCTACGTGACGCCTGCGCTCCGAGGCAGCGAGGATGTGAGTCGCCGCTTCATGGAAACCGAAGTTTCGGTGCCTGACGCTCAAACCCTGATGACGCTTCCTCTCTCGAGTCAGCTCCCATCGGACACCGGCTTGGTCCGAGTCGCGATCTGGGATGCGCAACGTCCGTGGCTTCAGGTACGCCGCGATGTACTTGCGCTGGGGATCGACTTCATGGTCAAGCGCTTCGGCCGACGCATCCGAGCCCTCGTGTATGCAGCCGATCATCAGCTGGTGACGGGCGCACGTGTCGAAGTGCGGGATGAAACGAATGAAGTCCTGGCGCGAGGCGTGACGGGTAGGAACGGAGAGGTCGACCTCGTCGTCCCGTTCGGCGCCGCCCCAAGAATGGTGATGGCTCACGACGGAGCCCGATTTGCGACCCTGAACTTGGCCGACGAACCCCACGTGAAGCCGAGCCGACCATTTCACGAGGCTTGGGCCGTCGCGGGAACGGCCACGGTTGCGGCTGGAGGCATGCTCGACGTTGCCGCCGGCTTGTTCGATCCAGAGCCCGGCGTCCGGCTGGAAGTAGGGTTCGAGCGCGAGACTGGCGCCGCGAGAGCCAGGGTGGACGTTCTGGGCCAAGCGTCGTTGAAGGTCCCGCTCCACGCGGTCGGACGCTTTGACCAGCTGGTGGTCTTTGCGGATGGGGTCCCGGTCCCCACCCGAAGCCCTACTCTTATGGTGCGGCCGCCAGAGGGCTTGAGCCGAGAGCTCGAACTGACGGCCGAACGTATCGATGCCCGGATCCGCTTCACGGCCACGCCAGGTGGGGTTGCACTTCCGGTCAGGGTCTCAGGTCGCTGCCTTTACGAGCGGGATGGTCCAGGTGCCGTTTCTTGGTCCGGTCCGTGGGTCGACCGACAGCTGCAAGAAGCCGGGACGAACTTCGACTGTCGGGTGGCGGAGAACCTATCGGAGCCGGTCTGGGTCGAACTCACCGTGCGCGGAATCGATGCCGTAGGGAGACGCATCTTGACATCGCGCAGGCACCGATACGCGCCACATGGTCACCTCCTCTCTGTCGATGTGCGGCAAGATGGAGATGCAACTCCTAAGATCAAGATCCACGCTCAGGATGAGCAGGGCGTACCGAAAGCGGATCTCCCCATCGACGTGACCCTCCTACGAGAGGAGCCAACCGTATGCGAATGGACCGATGGAGGTCCGGTCGAGCGTCGACGGGTGCAGCTCGTTCCGCTCGCTCAGCGACAAGGGCGCGTGGAGGTGGACGGATACGATTTCCCCGAGCCGCCCACCCGTCCCGGGCGGTACCGGCTCCTGGTCCGGTCGCGCGTCGGCTCATCACAGGTCTCGTTCGAGGTGGGACGGCGCGACGGCCTCGGACTCGATGCGACCGCGCATAACGAGAGGATCCGCGTGGAGGTGGAACGTCGACCATCTGAGCCCATGTGGGTTTCGATAGAAGGAACCCGACTATACAACAGTCGATGGTTGGTGCCGACGAGTGAGCCGATCGAGACCGTGGAAATGGAGGCCCCAGATGGGCGAGGTCGAGTCGACGTGGTTGTGATTTCTCGAACGCGCGCTGCCGCGACCTCGGTCGCAACGACCTCTCGGGATTCGATGCGGATTCGGAGTCTCGGGATCGACGGATACCGGACGAAGCTTTTCCTCAAGACGGCGCCCGATGAGCGGTTTTGGTTGGCGTCACCGGACGGTGTGCCGTCCGGTGGGCTCGGATCTTCGGGGTCGGCCGTGACGAGCCATGTCGGCGGGAGCCTCGTGCAACTCAAGCTGGAGCAGCGCGCGAAAAGCGAGAAGTCGGAGACGAGTGTTCCGGCCGGGATCTCGTACCGACCTTCCCTTTTGATGGCTTCCCGCGCCGACCGGAATGGAAACGCGGTGGTGTGGGTTCCAGCAAGGTCCCCCACACGTCTTCGTGCATGGAGGCTGGATGATGCGGAGGGAACGTCGTTGCCCCCCCTCGAACGTCCTCCGAGCTTGTGGTCGGTGCCGTCTCTCGACGCCTATTTGGGAGACGATTGGATGGTCCCGATCCAGATCGTGGGGGCCCAGGAATGGTCTTTCTCGGGGGCGGATCGAACGGACTCTGGACGGGTTTGGGTCAGGTGGACCAGCGCATCCACGGGTCCGGTCGAAAATCGCTTGACGATGCGGAGCGGTCAGACCGTCAACGCCATCGATCTCGAGGGTCGATTTGCCTCCCCGGTGACGCGAAGGCTCGCAAGCCTTCGACTGCAGGTTTCATATGGGTCGGTGACCACCTCCACGATTCCTGCTTCGCTTCCGAGTTTCTTGCTGCTGAGTCCGAACCCTGAACATCAAGATATCCCGGACATCCTTCGCCTTCATCAGATGGGCCCGAGCGCGGCCGTGGGCCGCGTGCTGGCGGGCGCGGGAGAAGATCCCGTTGTGCGGCGAGCCGCCACGGATATGGGGATTTCGTGGAAAGATGAAACGATGCCGTTGGAGCGAGCGATGGCGGCGCTGCCGGACACGTCGACCGTCCGACGGCTCCGCCGTCAGCCCTGGACAACGATGGAACCTGAAGAGGCGTGGCGGGAACTGTCAGCGCTGTCCACCGGGACTTTGCACCCGTCGACGCGCGGGCTCCTCATAAGGACAAGGCGAGAGATCGCCGGTCGGCTCCCGGGTCGGGCCTACTGGGGCCGTGTTGACCAGATACAGAACGCCACCCATTCGACCCTTCTGCGCTTCAACTCGAAACGAGTCGTATGGATGGCTCTCGGCCAAGAGCCCTCGCTCCTGGAGATCAGCACAACCGGGGTGGGATCGGTTTATGGAGCGTGGCTGGGGCTGGTAGGAGTGGTGGAACGCGAGAATGCTCGGATTCGAACCGACTTTCTGGACGAATGGGGACGTGCGCAGGTCGCCATGCGATTTGGCGACGTGGGTTGGTTCCGAGCTCAGGCCGAGGCCGGAGACCTCGGATACGAGATACGGCTGCCGGTTCCTCGATGCCTACGGGTCATTCAGACTGGAGTCCCAGAAGAAGCAGTCCGTGCTCGCTCGTGGATAGAGGGATCGCTCTTTTCGGTAGATGTCGAGGAAGTCCTGTGGTCGCGCATGGACTCGGAGAAGGGGGCAGTCATGGCGATGGTGACCCCGAAGGTTCGGGGCACCTGCGTCGTGCCTCAGGCTTCCCTTTGGAGCGTGCCGGAGGCTCGGCCGATCACCACCAGTCCGGTGGGGCGGCTCCGAATCGACTGAACCCAGCGGTCATGAGACCTGAGCGGTATGTCCTGCTAAACTTCCCCCATGGGGCAGAAAGACGACCAAGACACACTGCTCCCCGCGCCGGAGCCCGGCAGTCGGCGGCTCGCCACCGACTCGTCGGTTCGCATCGATTCATCCCATCCGGCTATTGCGCCAGGGGAGGCGCTTCAGCTGGTGCGCTTCAGTAAACGCGATCAGACGCTGATGATTACGGGACTGACGCCGCACGGCCGGCGTTTGACGTTCGAGCAACGTCAGGACCGTGAGGGTTGGTACGTCGTAGTTGCTGGTCGACGTCGGCGGCCAACCAGGCGCGAACTGGCCCTCGTCGTGGCTTCCATAACTCAGGAGATGGAGGCCGCGTTGGGCGCGGAACGGGATGACGACGATGTCCGTTCGGCTTATCGCCTGGCCGCTTCCTCCGATCAGCCGGGTCTTCCGGGTCGTGGATTGCAAGCCTACCGGGACCTCCTCCTGGACGAAGCAGCCTCGTACATTGCAGGTCAGGTGGAGCGACTTGCAGTGGTTGCCGTGGAGTATCAGGCCTTCAAGCGATTCGCGTTGCGTCACGGTCACCGAATCGGTCAAGCGTTCGTGCGAGCACTCGGAGAGCGACTCCAGTATTTGTATCGCAATGAAGAGAGGGTCCATGTGTGCCACAAGTCCGGGAAATCTTTTCGTCTGATCGTGATGGATAGGTCGGCGGCGGAAGTCCAAGAGCTCGCCGAGCGCATACCTTCCGAGGAAACGAGAAGGTGGCTGGTGCGACGAGTGTGGGGAGACGAGCCTCGGACTCATCCAGACGAGGTTCACCTGTATCTCGGCATCGCCATGGCGAGACCCGCTGAACGGACGAGTGCGACGTACGAGACTTTGGCGCAGACGCTCAACGACGATGCCTACCGCGCTGCCAAACTCGGTCAGCTCCAGGGCCATACGTCGCTTCAGGCTGCGAAAGTCGACTACCGCTCCACGATTCGGCTATGGGTTCGAAATTCCGAAGACGAGCTCGAAGCGTTGGCCTCTCAGATGGATGATGGCCCGGCCGACGTCATGTCTGAGACCGTGGACTATCTCAATGAGCTCGTTCCGGCGGACCTCGATGGCATGGCCGTGGATGGTGACGTAGAGGCGCTGATCAACAAAGCGATCGCCCGGGATGGATTCTGGCAAGGAAGTATTGCAATGCGGATTGCAGGTGACGAGCTCCTTCGTCGGTTCTTGCAGGAGGAGGTAGATTCTGGTTCGGTCGCCGGATTCGACGTGGGAGATGAATTCTATGGACTCACTCTAGAAGACGGCGCACTGGTGTTTGCTTGGGGGGACATAAATAGCGCGGGTGCAACCCGCACGCGCGCTGGGCTCGCCCGCATCAGGCAGGCGGTCGGTTGGGGTCGCAAGGATGGGCGAGGCATCGTGGGCTTGTTCGTACAGGCCCTGAGGAACCTGGAAGGAGACCCTCGTCCCGTCGAAGAACGGGTGCGTTCCGCGGCCCAAGATGCATTCGATGAGATTCGGTCCGATCCCGTTTTCCGGGTGAACGATGCGGTGGATATCGCGGAATTCTTGGTCGCGGCGGATGACGGCGCGGTTCGGAACGAGCATCTCGAAGACGGTTCGACGTTAATATTGAATCTTCCCGGGTCGCGGTCTGTCGACCTCGATCGCAAATTGGTCCGGGTGGTGGAGCGGAAGTCGAACTTCATCGTCCGACTCAACATCGAGGGTGCGGAGCACCTCGCTGCCGTGTCGAATGGTCCGGCCGGAATGGACCTCAAGTTGAGAATTCGAGGTGCGGTTCCTTCGGCGTCGGTTTGCATGATTAGGATGAGTCGCCGAGAGCTGAAAGATGTGCTGGCCATCATCCGGGAAGACAACGGTCTCACGGAGGATGAAGCCTTGGACATCGTGGGTTTCCTGAGACACATCGCTGATCTTCTGCTGGCCGAACAGGTAAAAGCACCAGGAAAGATCAGGATAGCTCTGGGTGAAGAGTATGACCCGAAGCGTTTCGTGCGGACGTATTCGCTCGAAGAGGTCCGGGAACATCACCCCGGTCTCTTCTACGAGGCTGTGCACCAGGAATTGCTTCACGAGACCACGCTGAACCTGGACCGCAACCTCGTGGACATCGTGGCTCGGACGATGCTGTCTCGTTCTCGACCCGAGATGGGTTCGTGAGTGAACTCTTGCTTCCACCTCTGGCGTGGCCTTCACTGTTCATGCTGATGGCTCTGACCGTGGTGGGGGCATGGGTTCAAGGTTCCATCGGACTCGGCTTCGCCATCGTAACGGTTCCCACGTTGTTCTTGGTCGACCCGAGGCTGGCGCCGGCTCCTCAGATCTTGGTGGTGCTGCCCCTGACCGCCTTGATGGCCCTCCGTGAATGGCGGTCTATCCAATGGAGAGGCATGCTTTGGATCATCGCCGGGAGACTTCCTGGGCTCGGCCTCGGAATGTTGCTCTTGGGTTGGGCGAGTCGACGGGTGCTGGATCTGGTCATCGGGTCCATTGTGATGGGGACCGTCGTGATCCTTGCGCGAGGGCTGACTCTTCCGAGGACCCGTGAAACCGAGGTGCTGGCCGGACTTTTTTCGGGTATATCCGCAATGGTTTCCTCCATCGGTGGACCGCCGATCGCTCTGCTCTACCAGTCCGAGAAGGGCTCCATCGTTCGCGCCACGCTGTCCGGGATCTTCTTCGTCGGCGTGACCCTCACGATCTTTGGACGTTGGGCATCCGGACACTTGGACCTGCTCGACGTACGGCTGGCAGCATGGAGCCTTCCGGGTCTTCTTCTGGGCTTGGGCGTGAGTCGATGGACGCTCCAGCACGTGGAGGGTCCTCTCCTCCGCGCGGGTGTGCTCTCTCTGTCCGCCGTGGCGGCCGCACTTTTGTGGGTTCGTGGGCTTTCTTCTGCTTGACAGCGGACGAGGGCGACCTCAATGTCCGCGGCTCTCGAGTGCGACATGAAGGCTGATATTCATCCGAAGCTGTACCCGGTCATTTTCGTCGACGCCGCCACGGGGGATGAGATCACGACCCGTTCGACCATTCGGACCCGAGAAGTCCGGGATGTAGACGGCATACAGCACTACGTGGTGCGGAGCGACATGACCTCTTTTTCGCACCCCTTCTACACCGGTAGGCAGCGACAGGTTGCCGCAGTAGGCCGTGTGGAACGCTTCAACCGCAAGTATGGACGGAAGCGTAAGTAGACTGGCTTCGCTGCGACTACTCAATCCCAGGTATAGGACAAGATGAACTGACCCAGCTGCTGGGGATCGACGCCCCTCGGTTGTGGGACCTCCCGAACTTCCCGGGTCAGCAGCATGTGACGGTAGAACATCTCGAAGCGTCGGAACCGGAGGACGAATCCGGCCTGACCGCTCGCCCCCGCCACGCGCTTGGTTTGACTCGGACTTTCCTCGATACCGACCGGTCCATCCAGGAACGCGTCGTACGCGACGACATCGCCTCCAAGACCCACAAGAAGGTAGACGGCAAACGGTCGCCTCGGTCGGCCATTAGCCGCACTCCAGCTCGAGATGGGAAGCGCGCCTTCCAATGCGATATCCGGCATGAGGCCGAACCTGAAGTTTACGCCGTAGTCGCAGGATACGCGCAGCGTTCCGAGGCTGCAGTCGAGGAAGCCGGACAATTGGGCCTGAGGCTCCGATCCTCGCCGCTGACGCAAACGCGGCGCTGGCCATCGGGTGCGAAAAGCCTCCGTCTCGTATCGTGCGCGCAACGAGAAAAGAACCGCGTTGGGGATCTCCCAAATCCCCCAACCGCGCGGATCGCGGGGCGTGAAATTGCGATTCAGGAGCTCGCGGATGATTCGGTGCCATTCCCGCTGAAAGTCACCGGCGCCGGTTTGGGGTCCAACCACGCCGACCTCAATTGTGGTTGTAAAGGATGAGTAGCCCTCTTCGATGATGGGACTATCGTGGAAGACAAAATCGGCTCCGATTGTGCCCGAGATGTAGCCGGCATAAGGGCGTTCATCCTGGAGTTCCTCCAGGGTGTCGGCGGTCAGGTCCGTGGGCGTATAGAGGTCGAACTGCGCACCCATTGACCAGTACTCCGCCACCACCGGCCAACGATCCGGGAAGAGGCCAGAGATCCCGGAACCGATGAAAGGCGCATAGCGTGCTACCAGACGAAACCGACTCGAGAATCCCTCGTCCTGCCCCGTGGCCCACGCATCGTTGATGAGATCCAAACTCAAGCGCCCGGCATCGGTCGATCGGTCATCGGCCGGCGTGCTCGTGGCGATGAACGTCCCGATGGCCAAACTCACGAGCATCAACGAAGCCATCGTTTGGCGCGGGCGAGCACCCGCCCCGACCTAGGCTCATGGGCTGACGCAAATCCAGCATTCTCTCAACGGTGGCGGTGTGGAATCGACCGAAGGTTGGCGCGACGAGGTGATGACCTGAAGCAATCTCGTGCACACTGCGCAAGACCTACATGGACAGCGCGGGTTGTCCGATCTCGCCGCGAAGACGTCCCAGCTCTTCCACCAAGGCATCAGCGGTTTGCCTCAACTGGATTTCGCTGTGGGTTGCACTGATGAAGAATCGCAGGCGCGCAGCATCGTCTTCGACGGCAGGGTACACGATGGGCTGCACGTTGATCCGTCGTGCCGCTAAGGCTTCGCTGAGCTTCAAGCACTCCATGGAATTTCCGATGATGGCGGGAACGACAGCGGCGCCGATCGCGTCTCCGGTGTTGATGTTGCGTTCGCGGAGAAGTTCCAGGAAGAACTTCGAGCGCTGGCGCAACCGCTCTACGACTTCCGGATGTTGGTGCATGAGTTCAAGAGCCTTGAGGGCGGCCGCCGCATTGGATGGCGGTAAGCCTGCGCTGTAGACAAATCCCGGCGCCGTGTACTTGAGATAACGGATCAAGCTAGAGCTTCCTGCAATGTAGCCGCCGCAGCTGGCAAAGGACTTTGAGAGCGTTCCCATCCAGATGTCGACGTCGTTGACGTCCACCGCGGGGCTTCCATGATGGCCGATGCCTCGACCCGACGGTCCGAGGACTCCGATGGAATGGGCTTCGTCCACCATCAGGAGGGTCTTGAAGGTCTTCTTCAGCTGAATGAGACGCGACAGATCGCAGGTGTCTCCATCCATCGAATAGATACCTTCGGCCACCACGAGCACTCGTCGAAAGTTCCGTCTGATCTGGCTCAGCGCCCGCTCGGCTGCGTCAACGTCGTTATGGGGAAAAGGCCTACGGGTCGCGCCCGACAGATAGATGCCTTGCAGGACGCTATCATGGATGAGGCTGTCGTGGAGCACGAGGTCGTCTTTGTTGAGAAGATGTCCCACCGTGGTCACGTTGGTCGCGTGGCCACTGACGAAGACCAGCGCATCTTGAACCCCAATGTGTCGAGCGATGCCTTTCTCGAGTTCTCGGTGGATCGGTCGCTCTCCGGAGGCCACCCGGCTGGCTGATACCGATGTTCCGTAGGATTCGACGGCTCGCTGGGCGGCTTCCACCACCTCCGGATGACCCGAGAACCCGAGGTAGTTGTAGCTGGAGAAGTTGATCATCTCGACGCCCTCGACGTTCGAGGTATCGCGCGCCGTTCCGAGGTGGGCTTGAAAGTATGGGTTTTTCAAGCCCATCAGTCGAGCCATCTCGAACCGTTGATCGAGTGCCTCAAGCTCCGGAAACAATGAAACATCGTAAGTTTCGGGTCGGATGGCATCAGCGTCGAAGCTGACAGTGGGCTTTCCATTGCTCGCGGTCGAATGACCGTTCCCGGCGGGCGAAGACGCCTCGGATTTGGCGGGAGCCTTGTCTTGGATCAAAGACCCATTTGGCTGCGGCTGGTCGTCCGGATGGTCCACTCGGACCGCTGCAAAGCGACCCTCGACGCCGTGGAGCGATGCGAGCAGCTTCCCGGTGGGCGTCATGAGGAATACGTCGCCCACGAACCTGTCGCCCGACTGTTCGACGAGATGGACACGTGCCTCGACGTCTTCATCTCGAGCTTCCGAGTCAGAGGCAGGCTCGATGGGGCTGTGAAGCACCATTCTTTGGACCCGAATCGGGAATCCGGTGCGACCCATGACGAGGGAGGTCCAATATCCGGCGAGCTGGAACGCAGCATCTACGACCAGCGGGTCGACGGTCCAGGTGCCGGGTGTCTCCGGCATCCAAACTCGACGGGCGCTGCCTCGAACTCTCCCTGAAATGCCGCCTTCCACCACTCGATGGACCGCCTTGATCGCTCGGAAACGAGGTCCGTGGAACGTGAAGCGCTCGTAGAACGCTTCGAGGCCGAATCCGACTGGGCGTTCGCTGCCCTTCGGCTCGATGGAAACTGATGCCGCGGACACGACGGACGTGGATGCGTGGCCTCGGTATGCAAGGTGGCGCCCACCGTCCTTCTTGACCAGGTAGACCTGGATCTGTGCTTGCGGTCGGCCCTCGCCGTCCACCCGGCCTTCGAGTTCGAGTTCGGCTTCGTCTCCTTCGTGGATCCCTCGTACCAGCTCGAAACCGTCGAGCGCCCACGGGCCGTCATTGCCCTGTGCGTCGCGTACGGCACCCATCACCCAGTCGAGGACGACTGCCAGCGGCACCACCGCTCGACCCTTGAGACGATGGTCGTCGAGATAGGGATGACCGGCTAGAGTGAAACGTCGTCGGTCCACGAACCGGAGGACTTCCCTGTCCATGTTTCGGCCGATGAGCTGGATTCCAGCAACATCTCCATCGAGGATCTCCTCGAAGAGATCGAGCCCTTCTTCCGCTTCTAGAAAGGTGACCCCTGAGCCTTCCATGGCCCGCTGCACGGTGAGGGGAATCGCACGAACCATCGCGGTGTCGCGCCATGGAGGCCAGGCGATCGCAACTGTCCGCGTCGAACCGAGACCGGATACGGCCAGTCGATCCAAGAGGTCATTGGCCGCCGCGTAGTCGACCTGGCCGGCATTGCCGAAGCGGCCGGACCATGAGGTGAAAAGAACCAAATCCTTTAGTTCGGGGAAGGCGTGCAAGATAGCCTGCGTCGCTCGGACTTTCACATCCATGACATGTTGTATGGATTCGAAGGTCTTTCGAGTTGCCGGCGCATCATCGATGACGCCCGCGCTATGAACGACGACGGTGATGGGACCCAAGCGACGTTCCAGGACCTGCGTCGCATCCCTGAGCTGCTCTGCGTCTGTTACATCGGCCTGGATATAGACAGCGGTCGTTCCGGCTCTCGATAGAGCCGCCAAGAGATCGTTTATGTGGTCGTCGGCCGGACGTCGGCCGGCGAGGACCACACCGCGAGGTCCTTTGGCCGCGAGACGCAATGCCACTTTCGAACCGATGTCCCCGGCTCCTCCGGTGACCAAGACCACGTCGTGGGGACCGATGGCGCGCTTTCTTCGGGCCGGGCCGGCCGGTACCAGGGCAGGCGTCAGTCGTCGTCCATCCGCGCTTCCCACCTCCAGGTCCCGCGCACCGCTCAGGATCTCATCGAGGACAAACGAAGCGTTGGCCGTGGCCGACGCTCCAGGATCGAGATCCACGGTCTTGATCGCGTCTCGTGGTCGCTCGCGCGCCAGTGCTTTCGTATAACCAGCCAGGGCGGCCTGCACGAGATTCCTGGTGAGAAGGGGTCCACGCTCGAGACCGAGTCGGCCGCCCAAGGCCGTCAATACCGCGATTCTCGGTGCACTCAGTCGGGACGCGAGAGCATGAAGAGCTGAAAGCGCTCGGTCGTATGCGACCGCCTCTGCGGTTTCGAGGCCCGCGGCATGAATGAATCCGTCCGGAGTGAGCCCCGAAGACTCGAGACACTGCGGAAGGCCTTCGACATAGGGTTCCGGCCAAAGGTTCACGCCCTGGGTCGTCAGTCGGTCGGGAACTGCCGCGTTTCGGGTGAAGCGGATCGCGACCACTCGAGCCCCCCGGCGGCGAAGGCCGTCCGTGATCTCCGTGGCCAGGCGGGAATCGTCCTCTGTAACGAGCCAGACTTCGTCAGCCACGTCATGCGGGGTTCCGACGGGACGCGGGCGGTCTCGAGGAACCACTTCGTACCGAGCAGCGACGGCCCTGGACCTCGCCGTGTCCTCTGGTGCCGTCGTAGATTGACCCAATGAGGTACGACCTTCGTTCGCCTGGGAACGTTCTGCTTCCCGCGACGGTGAAGAGGTGGAGTCGTCGCGCTGAGGCTCGTGGGGCTGCGGCTCCCGTGCGATGGTGGCCACCAGGTGGTTGGCGACGTCGTCCACGGTGGTCTGGAGACTGAAGAGGCTCTGTGGCAACCCGCCCGCATTCGGAAACGCCTTATCAATGGCGCCCCCGAGGTCCGCTACCATCAACGAGTCGAAACCGAGCTCGTCGACGAGACGCTGGTCGGGACGCAAACTGTCAGGGGGAAAGGCGCTGACCTTGGCCACGAGTTCGAAGACCTTTTCGCGGACCGCGTTCGCTTCTCGCTGGGGCTGCTCTGGTCCGGCGGACCGAGGACCCTCTACGTGGGTTCCTTCCTGCGTCGGAGTTGCCGCAGAAACCGATTCGGCAACAGCCTCGAGAGGTTGGTTCTCGTGAGGTGCTTTCGGGGTCGATGGTTGCTCGCCCAGAACCTTGGTCAAAGCCTCGGCCTGCGAGTTCATGATCTCGGCTTGGTGCTGAAGCAGACGAACTTGCTCTCGGAAGAGCTCCACGAGTCCGGGCACGCCGGTCGTCGAACCGGTGGTGGAGGGCGAGGGACCCGACGGCGATGAAACCACCCGGACGCCCTTCGTAGGCACGGGCGCCGTGATCTGGCTGAGGGGCTGTGGACTCTCTTTCACGGGCCAGTACTCCTCTCGAATCAGGGGTGTTTCGGGCAGCGTGAGCAGCTGTCGTTGTTCGGATTCATAGAACGCGAAGAAATCGACCGGAACCCCGCGTATCGCAAGCTGACACAAGCCCCGGCTCAATTCGAACCCGCCGTCCGGCTCGGTCGCGGCGGTCGCGACCATCACGACGTCTTTGCCCAGGGTTGCACGGGCGAAGCCGAGCAGCATGGAGCCGGCCCCCAACTGCACGAACGCCCGGGCGCCGGCCTCCCATGCCTGTTCCAACCCTCGAACGAAGTGAACCGAGCGTGAGGCGTGGTTCACCAGTATTCTGCGAGTTCGGTCGCCGTCGGCGTTGTAGACCTCTGCGTCCACGCAGGAAGCGACGATATGACGAGTTGGGCCAAGCTCGAGCGCTTCGAGTACGGCCTGCATTCGTTCATCGATTCCTCTCATCAGGGGGGAGTGAAAGGCGTGACTCACCTTCAGAGGCCTCACGTCCAAGCCTCGATTCTTGAGAACCTCGATGGCGCGGTCCACCGCCGAGGTTCGACCCGACAAGACACATTGTCGCGGGTGATTGATGTTTGCGAGGACGACGTTTTCGTCGTCCACGACGTCCCGAACCACCTCGACCTCGGCCATCACCGCGGCCATCGCCCCCGGGTCATCGAGATGGAGTTCAGCCATGGCTCGTCCACGTTCGGCCACAGCGCGCACCGCCGATTCGCGGGTCAAGGCGCCGGCCTCCGCGAGGGCACAAAACTCTCCGAGTGAATGTCCTAGACTGACATCTGCTCGGACCCCCAAGTGGTTCAGAAAGTCGGTCAATGCCATCGAGAGCGCCGCCATGGCGGGCTGGCAGACGTCTGTTCGGGTCAGGTCCTCCAGCCGGTCTTCCGATTCATCGTCTCCCTCCAGTTCGGGGTACAGGTAGGCGCCCAACGGCTTTTCCAGGAGATCGGCGCAGGCATGTTGATAAACGGCGAAACGCTCGGCGAAAAAGGGACATCTTCGATGCAGGTCTCTGAGAAGGTTCAAACGCTGTGCGCCTTGGCCCGGGTACAGGAAGCACAACGTCGGAGCGGCGTTCTTTCTCGGATCGAATTCGACCACCTGAACGTGAGGTGACACGACCAAGGGTAGGCTGATTCTCTGGTCACGAAGGACGCGGCTCAGCTCGTATAGCTGTTGAAGGAACTGATCTCTGGTGCGAGCACAGACCACCGCGCGGACGGTTTCGAGGCGGCGGTGCGCATTGAGGGTGAAAGCAATGTCGGCAAGCCGGGCGTCGCGACCGGCTCCCTCCGCGAAATGGGAGGCCAAGTCTGAGCAGTACTTGGCGAGAAGTTCGGTGGACCCAGCGGTCACGATGATGGCTTCGGGCCACTGTGGTGCGGGGCCGATGCACCCAGGTTCTCCGCCGAGCTCCGGGACTCTCTCGCGTTTCGCTGCCGGTGTCGCCGGCGCCTCCAAAACGATATGGGAGTTGGTTCCTCCAAAGCCGAACGAACTGACCCCGACTCGGAGGGGTTCTTCCGCGCCAGCAAGAACGATATCATTCTTGGCGACCTCTAACGGATGCCGATGGAGGTCGAGGTTGGGATGGACTTCGCCGAAATCGGGCTGGGGCGCGAGGCGGCGCGTACGAAGCACGTTGATGGCCTTGATGAAGCCAGCGATGCCCGCCGCCGCCATGGCGTGACCGATGTTGGCCTTGACCGACCCGATGTGGACGACACCATCCACCTTCGCTTCCGAAAGAATGTGGCCCAGCGCCTTCACCTCGACCGGGTCACCGATGTTGGTCGCGGTGCCGTGGGCTTCGATATACTTGACCGACGCTGGAGAGATGCCGGCGTCTTCGTAGGCCGCGCGGAGTACCTCCACTTGACCCTCGAAACGAGGCGTCATGGGTCCCTCTCCCCGACCGTCGTTGTTGCAGCCGCTTCCGGCGATGATGGCGTGAATACGGTCTCCATCGGCCAAGGCATCGGTGAGACGTTTCAAAAACACGACACCAACCCCATCGGACTGGACGAATCCGTCGGCGCGAGCGTCGAAAGGTCGGCAGAAGCCGCTGGGGCTGATGGCTCCGATCTTGGTGAACGCCACCAGATTGTCGGGCGTCAAATTGAGATACACGCCTCCGGCCACCGCCTGGTCCAACGCGCCGGCGCGGAGGAGGGCCACCGCGTTGTGGATTGCCACCGAAGCCGACGCGCATGCGGAATCGATGGTGTAGGCCGGACCCCCAAGATCGAAGACCTGTGCGACGGCGGCGGCGTTGAGGGCGGTCAAGGAGCCCGAAAGGGTAAAGGCTCGCATGGGCGCGACGTTTGACGTCAGGCCCATGAACAGGTCACGGAGAGATTCGTCAGCCGCTCCCCCATAATCCCCGGCCACCATTTGGAGAGCGTGGATGCGCGCCTGAGCGATGTTTTTGAATTCACTCACCGAAACGCCAACGAACACGCCAGTCCGACGCCGGTCGAATCCGCGTGTCTCGTAGCCGGCATCTTGAATGGCCCACCTCGTAGCCTCGATGAGCAGACGCTGCTGTGGGTCCATCACGTCCAGGCGTCTTGGTGCGATGCCGTAGTGCATGGCAGCGAAGCTTCGATAGCCGTCGAGGAAGGAGCCCTTGGGTGCCCAGGTCTTGTCGACTTCCCGCTGATTGGGACTGAAGAAGAACTCGTGGTTCCAGCGGTCTCTGGGCACGTCCCGGAAGGACACATGGCCCCGCTCGATGTTGTGCCAAAATTGCTGGACGTCTTGAGCGTCAGGAAATCGGCAACCGACGCCGACGACGGCTATCGGCTGGGATGGGCTCGTGCTGTTCATGTCGAAGTCAGGCTGCGCTTTGCACTCGGCGGAGGCGGCTCGAAGCACGGGTGACCTCTTCCCGCGTCACGCCGAGCTTCTTGAGCGTTGGAAACCACACTTCTTTGAAGAATGCAGCTCTATCCACTCCTCCCGTTTTGCGCATGACTTCGACGCGCTCCTCGTAGTCGGGAACCAATCCTACGCCCGGCATGCGGAATTCTCGGAACACGACGGCCAGATCCTCGACAGTCCCATCACGATCCTCCTCGAGCTCCAACCGAACCACTTTGCGATAAAAGTCTGCGTGTGCCGCCTCATCCCTGCCGATGAAGCCGTAAATTCGGGCAAGCACCTTGTCACCTCGCGATTCGGCGAGGCCTCGCTGGTGGCGGTACATCATCAGCGTCGCCTGCTCCTGTATCGCCCCATACACCGTCATCTGGCGCGCTGTCTTGAACGGAATCTGCCAGCGTCGGCTCAGGATGAGTTCTTCATATGCACTCATTTGCTCACTCGTGCGCTGGCCGGATCGAACCAGATACTCGCGCAAGCTGAGCGCGTGTTTGCTCTCTTCGTAGCCCCAGTTTGCGCTGAACCAAGCCTGCCCGAATCGTTCACGGACCGCATTCAATCCTTCGGACACGTAATCCGGCAGGTAGCTTTCGACGCCGACGAACGTTTCGGCGCACAAAGCGCCATCCTCGTCGAAGACGGTCGGGTCGAGCTCGTCCCAGGGGATATCGGTGAAGATGCTCCAGCGGCGGTTTTTCTCCGCCAGCTCGAAGAAGTTCATGTATTCGCGGTAAATGCTTTCCTTCAAGGCACGGGTTGCACCCATGGCTTCCTCCCCTAGGTCGTCAACCGATTCGCTCTACTAAGGCCGTAAGGTCTTTGAGGCTGCGGATGGTGGCAAGATCTTCGTCTGGGAAACGAAGATTGAGGCGTTCCTCCATGATTCCGATGACCTCCATGGTCATGACGGAATCCAATCCCAACGAAGCGATGTCCGT
The DNA here is from genome assembly GCA_050331295.1 of Myxococcota bacterium. Taxonomy (GTDB): domain Bacteria; phylum Myxococcota; class Kuafuiibacteriia; order Kuafuiibacteriales; family Kuafuiibacteriaceae; genus Kuafuiihalomonas. The sequence continues at coordinate 142,366 of JBHJGZ010000009.1, forward strand.
GTCTTCAGTGACCGAATCGACGGACACGTTTGGGTCTGCTTCTTGGACCGATTCCTTAAATAACTGAATGATCTCTTCCTTGCTAGTCACGGTGTTCATCCTTGTTGGGCGGTTCTGCTGATGCGCGGGTCGCGCGGACGCCGTGGGTGAGTCTCGCCACCGCGGAAGCGGTGACATGTCGAGCCAAGGCCCAGCCCGAAGCACCCGATCCAACACTGCGGTCACCCTCCCCCCCGAGGGCCGCCTTCTCGTACAGGGCGCGGGCCTTGGACCGCTGGAGCTTTCCACTCGACGTCTTGGGTAGACTCCCCGGGGGAAGCAACAAGACTTCCTTGGGTCTGACGCCGAATGCGCTCTGAAGAAGGCTCTTCATTCGGCGTTTGAGACCGTCGTGATCTTCGGAACGGGTCTCCGCTGCGACGATCAAGTCTTCTGCATGATCTTGGGCCACCCCGAACGCCACAACGTTTCCTTTGCGGATGCCATCGATCCTTTCTAATTCCCATTCGATCGATTGCGGATAGTGGTTTCGGCCATTAAGGATGATCATGTCCTTTTTTCGGCCAGAAATGTAGACCTCTCCATCAACAATGAACCCGAGGTCTCCGGTGTATAGCCAGCCATCGCGTAGAAGGCGTTCCGTAGCGTCCGGATCGTTGAAATAACCCGGCGTGTTGCTCGGGCCCTTCAGGGCGATTTCGCCGACCTCCCCTTCCTCGAGCTGCCTCCCCTCGTCGTCCATCACGGCGACGGCGTGGCCGGGGAACGGCTTTCCGCACGAGACCAGCTCTGCCGTATCTTCCGGAGGCGCGCCCGCCTCGACCGGTATGGCCCGTCGATCGGTCTGTAGGGCATGCTTTTGAAACGGAACGCTCTTGAAGGGGCGGTCCAAGCGGTCGAATGTAATGGCAAGGGTGGCTTCCGCCATGCCGTAGGCCGGCATGACCGCCTCGGGCGCGAGTCCCGCTCGGGAGAAAGTGCCGACGAAACTCTGAAGCGTGGCCGGGTTGATCGGTTCAGCGCCGCAGCCGACCACTCGCAGGCAGGACAGGTCCAGTTCCTTCAATCGGGCCTCGGTCACCCTCTTCGCGGCCAAACCGAACGCGAAATTGGGGGCGAAGCTGATGGTGCCTCGGACACGATGAATCGTTTCCATCCATACGCTCGGACGCCGGACGAAAAGCTCGGTGGGAATGAACGTGACCCGGATCTGCTGCAGCAGCGGCGCGACCACGAAGCCGATCAGGCCCATGTCGTGGAAGAGGGGCAGCCAGCTTACGCCATGGTCGTCTTCTGGGTCGGCATTGACGCCATCCCTCATGATGGCATGGGCATTGGCCACCAGATTGCGGTGGGTCACCACGACGCCCTTCGGTTGGGACGTGGAGCCCGAGGTGAATTGAAGAAAGCAGGGGTCGTCGGGGCTGGCTTCGAACGGCTGAAAACCAACGGTGGTCTTCACGGTCTGAGCCTGCCGCCGCAGTCGCTCGAGCGTTTGAACCGTTCGAAGCGAGGAAACCCGCGAGACCAAAGACCACACCAGATGGGACACGGTGTGGTTCGTCACCAAGACCTTTGCGCCGGCAACGTCGAGGATGCGGGCGGCTTGGTCGATGTACGCATCCAGTCGGTCCAGCGCGAAAGGCGGGTACATGGGAACGGGAAGGATGCCGGCGCGGATGGCGCCGAGGAAGCTACAGACGAAGTGTTCCGCGTCTGCCGCGATCAAGCCCATCCTGTCACCGGGCTCGAGCCCCATGTCCCGGAGCACGAGGGCGCGGCGATCCGCTTCCTCGACCAGCTGCGCGAAGGTCCATCTACGGGGTTCGAGCTTGCCGTCGAGGAAGGTATAGCCCTTGTGGGTTCGTCCCTTTGCCCGGTCGAGGACGTCGATCAGTGTGTCGTCCATGTGTCCGATTCCCACCTTCGTACGGAGCCCACGTAGTTTGCGTCACGTCGTCGGCGTGCGCTTCGGGACCAAAAGTGAACGGTCGCTCAGCCCCGCGGGCTATGACCTACGTCCAACGGGTGGTCAATCCCGTTCGTCGGGTGTTCGCGCCCACAACCCTCCGACTTTTCAGTAGGTTTCGGCTAAGCTGCTGGGAAAAGGCCGCAATCCAAACCAACGGGGGCATCGGACACGCGGGCCGCTCTTGTGGGGGTAACTCAGGCCCTCGTGAAGCGCCCGTCCTTCGGCGACCCCGCTTTCGCCATGTGGCCTCTTGGTCGAATCGCGACTCCGCTCGAACCCACATTCATTTCGAGAGTGCTTTGGTCACGATCTCGGTCACATCTTTGGACGCAGCGCGCTCTGCGATCCGCTCGAGGCATGCCTTCATGAGCTCCCGCCGTCCCGATTCGTATCGCCGATAGCTGTTGAAACTGCTGACCAGCCTCGAGGCAACCTGCGGGTTGGTCCGATCCAAGGCACTCACGGCTCGTTCGACGAACGCATACCCGCGACCGGAGGCGTCGTGGAAGCGCAGCGCGTTGACGGCGAAGGTACCCACCAAAGAGCGGACCCGATTCGGATTTCGGAGGGAGAACGCCGTGTGATCGAACAGTGCCTCAACCTTGTCCAGGGTGCCCGGGGCCCGGCTCGAGGCCTGCACAGCGAACCACTTGTCCACGACCAACGGCTCTTCGGACCATCGTGCGTAGAAATCGGAGAGACATGCGTCCCGTTCGGCGCACTCGTGATCTGCCAATGCGAAGAGTGCGCCCTCCGCGTCGGTCATGTTGTCGGCGCTCCGAAACTGGGAATGGGCCCGGGCGAGGTCGTTCGGTGTACCTCCCACGGAGAGGAGCCCCAGCGCGGCCTGGGCAAGCCGCCGGCGCGCAACGGAAGCTTGGTCGAAGCGGTAGGGCTCTCGGGATCGATGCTCATCGTAAAGCTCCTCCAGGCGGGGTCGGAACGCGTCCAGCAGAGCCAGTTGGACGGCTCGACGCGCTGCGTGCACCACGTCCGGATCAACCTCCGTGAGACGCTGGGCCAGCGTCCGCTCCGGAGGAAGCTGGATGGCCAACGCCTTCAGAGAGGGGTCGAGGCGGCCATCCGACAGCATCTCCCCGAATGCGGACGTCACCGAGGGCTCGACGAGTTCGGGCGAGACCCCTCGGCGCTGGATCATCCGAAGGAGTGCCGATTCGAACATGCGCTGGCCGGCGTCCCACTTGTTGAAGGGATCATCCTCGTGCGCGAAGCGAAACGCCAGGTCTTCGAGGTCCTCGGCGTCCTCCAAACGGACCGGGGCCGAAAATCCTCGCAGCACCGACAGTCTCGCGTCCGAAGGCACGTCGCGGAAGGCAAACGCCTGGGTACTCTCCTCCAGCAGAAGCATGTGCTCCGAGCAAGGCTCGGTCAGTGAACCGTCTGGGTTCCGGAGCCGGGCCGTCAAAGGCCGTCCTTCCGAAGAAAGAAACTGACTTCGAACCGGAATGGGCACCGGCTCCCAGTCGGTTGCCCCTTCCGGGGCCCGTTGCGTCATGGTCACGGAGGTTTCGTGGGTTGACGGATCCCACGCCGATTCGACACGCAGCCCGGGAGTTCCTGCCTGGCGGTACCAGCGCTCCATTCGGGAGAGGTCCAGCTGGTTCGCGTCTGCCATCGCCATCCGGAAGTCATCACAGGTCACCGCTTGTCCGTCATGGCGTCGAAAATAGAGGTCCAAGCCCCTCCGAAAGCCTTCTTGTCCGAGCATCGTGTGAAACAGCCGCACCACCTCCGCGCCCTTGTTGTATACGGTAGATGTATAAAAGTTGTTCATCTCAACGTATGAATCGGGGCGGATCGGGTGCTTCATGGGCCCGGCGTCCTCTTCGAACTGAATCGCTCGAAGAGCGCGAACGTCATGAATGCGCTTGACGGCGGAGGATGTCATATCCGCTGTGAATTGTTGGTCTCGGAAGACCGTCAGCCCTTCTTTCAAGGTGAGTTGAAACCAATCTCGGCAGGTCACCCGGTTCCCTGTCCAATTGTGAAAGTATTCGTGTGCAATCACCGCTTCGATGTTTTCGAAGTCCGTATCGGTCGCACTTTCTGATTTGGCCAGAACATATTTGGAGTTAAATATATTTAGACCTTTGTTCTCCATTGCGCCCATGTTGAAGTCATTGACAGCAACAATCATGTATACGTCGAGGTCGTACTCGAGACCGAACACATCTTCGTCCCATTTCATCGCTCGCTGAAGACTCCGAAGTGCATGAGCGCATTTGTCGAGATTCCGAGGTTCGACCCAGACTTCGAGTTGTACCTCTCTGCCGCTCCGGGTGGTAAACGTTCCCCGAGCAGCTCGAAGGTCGCCGGCGACCAGCGCGAAAAGATAGCTCGGCTTTCGGAAGGGATCCTCCCAGCGGACCCAGTGGCGACCGTCGTCCAGCGAGCCACCTCCGACCTTGTTGCCATTGCTCAGCATCACTGGGCAGACCGTTGGGTCCGCAATGATGGTGGTCGTATAGGTCGACAGGACGTCGGGGCGGTCGGGGAAGAAGGTGATTCGACGAAATCCTTCTGCTTCACATTGTGTACAGAAGTTGCCGGAGGATCGATAGAGGCCGGTGAAGGAGGTATTGCTTTCCGGGTCGATGCGGACGACACTTCTCAGTGAAAATTGGTCGGGAACCTCTTCGATCACCAGTCGGTCTTCGCTCAGACTGTATTCGGAGGTCGAAAGGGTCCAGTCGTCGATGGACAAGGACAGAAGCTCGAGCGCTTCACCGTCCAGTTCGAGCGGACCTGCCTGTCGAATCGGGTTCCTCCGTATTTGGAGTATACACTCGACGCGAGTGTTGCTCGGGCTCAGTTCGAAGCTCAGATCGACTCGGTCGACCAGGTATCTCGGGGGTTGATAATCCTTTCGAAATTTAGGCTCGGAGCGGGCGGGCAGGTCGGTCTTCATCCCTTCGACCGTAACCAAGCTCGGACAGACAGGCCATAGAAAGCGAGCCCGGGATGCTCCAGCTTACAAAGGAGCGGCATGGGTGATTCTTCCGCGATGGCCGAACCGGCCATCGAGCGGCCGAAAACGGACGCCCTACTCAGACAAGCGGCAGTTCATCATTCATGCATGACAGAGCTCATGGAGCTCGGGGTTGTGGCCCACTGCCCGGAGGTCAGTTTCGGTTGGGGGACGGACGGGTCTGGGAGATGGGCAAGTCGTCTTGCGCATCGGCCAATTGGGTCTGGATTTCGAGAGCCGTCGAAACTCGCCGAATCATCGATTCGGGTTGACGCCAAGGGCTTGCCCAATGGGCCGCCTCGCGGCGGGAGTTCTCCATCCGTGGTACTGGTCCTCGGCCGTCCTACGGGCCAGGATCCGTGTGTGCTGCGGGTGATGACTTACAACGTACGATATTTCGCTCATCAGCATCCGGTCCGAGGTCTTTCGTCGTTGAAGCGGAATGTAGCCTCGGTCGCGAAAGCGATCGCGGGGCTCGATGAATTGCCACACGTAGTCGCTCTCCAGGAAGTGGAGCGACGCTCACTTCGAGCGTGGTGGTCCCATGGTCGAGGTGGATTCTCACAGATGGACGTCTTCGCCAAGGCGTTGTCGGTGGCACTCCAGGACGGCAACGGCCTGTATGGCTACCGATGTTTGTACTTCCCTGCCCACTCTTACTCAACGGGTGGCGTCAATGTGTACACCACCGGACTCGGCGTGCTGGTTCGCACCGATCTCGAGGTTCTGGATTGGACATCCCGGGATGTGACGGCGCGTCGTCCCCCTCCCTGGGGTCGGCTCAAGCAGACGAGGATATGCGCCCATGTACAGATCGCAGTGCCTGGTGGGATCGTGTTGGACGTATTCAATACGCATCTATCTCTACCTCTCTTCTTTAGCGGCAAATGGGTTCGAGGGACGGGCCGCCTGGGAGGAGGCACCAACCAGGTCTTGGAGGCCGAGCGCGTTGCATCCTTCGTCAAGAGCCAGGCCTCATCGGATCGATTCGTGGTCATGGGAGACTTCAACAGCCAACCGGGCACCGAGGCTTATCGCGTCTTTAGCGAACCGGGCTTTTTAGATGTCTTTGGCCGAGCCGCCTTCGCGACCGCAGGATTCATGCACCTCCGAATGAGGCTCGATCACATCTTCCACGGCAGGGGGCTTTCGGCGGTGGATCACGAAGGCACGCATGCCTACGGCGACGTCCGAGGGCAGTGGCACGGATTGTCCGACCACGTACCGCTTGTGGCGCGCTTCACGTGGAGCGATCCGAGTGGGGAGCCTAGACGAGCCCTTCCTGTAGAGGGTGACGAGGACGGGTCGGACATGTCGGGTACATGACGGTCATGCACGGATTTCGGACCCAATGGCTCTGCGGTACGAGCCCTCATTGTCGGTTTGATTTCTGGCGAGGATGTCCGATGAATACGGCGAAGCCGAGCGGGACGGTTCAGCAGAAGGAGCATTCCATGGAAGATATCGACGACATGAGCATTGCGGACCTGCTTCTCGTCGGCGTCATGAAAGCCATCGAGCACGACATCTGGGAGCTCGCCGAAGTGATGGCCCGCCGATTGGCCATCCACATCCAAACCACCGGCGAATATCCAGCAGCTCTCTCCGAGGCCGAGGTCGAGGTCTTGGTCGCGCAGCATCGCGCAGCCTTGGCCTTTGGACCCTCGTGAGTTGGGCCGCGGCAGCCCTCTTCTTCGGGCACTTATCGAATTGGGGCCCGGTCGTTCACGGAAAGCGGCGCCTGCAAACTGCCGAACGGTGTTCCTAGCGTCAGGTCGCCCTGCAGTCCGTACGAAATCGATTCCTCCCGAAAGAGACTCAGAAAGATCTGTCCCGCCTTCAGCGGATTGATGGAGAGTGGAAGACTCCATCTCACGGTGCCTCCGGGCTCGAGATCAAAGGGACTCGTGATCCGGGTGGTGGCCAGAGCTTGATCCCGCACTTTGAATGTGTAGTCGAGAGAACTCAGTTGAACGGGGAAGCGGTTGGGGCTGGAAGCTTCCAGGGTGCATTCGGCCCGAATCTCGGTCAGGGAGAGTCGGGCGAGATTGACGCCGCTGACCTTCACGGACGGGGGAAGCGGGATGCCCAGCTCGCCGCGGTGGGAAAAAGGCAAGCGCAGTTCGCCCAGGGCCGGAGCGTTCACTTTGACGCCGACATCGGCTCGGTAAGGGATACTCGTCCCTGGCTTGAGTTGTTGGACCAAGGCCAGGGCCGATTCGAAATCCACTCGGGCCGGGACCGTCACCGTCCTGGTTTCTTGGGCGGGAATACTCCCGGAAAGCGGAGCGTCAGCCTTGAGGAAGTTCTCACCTTCGTGAGCCAGCGCGACATCGAGACCCAGCAAAGGCAGCTCGACCCCGTATGGGTTCTCGACTTCGGCATCGAACTCCAGCGTCAGATGGTCGAGGGTCAGCTCGGCAAAACGAACCCGCTCCAGACGAATTCCCGGCTTCGGTGTCCCCTGAAATATCTCCTGCAGCGTCGCGCATCCCGGTATGCCGGTGGCCAAGAGGCATCCGAGGACCAAGGTCTGCAGCCAAGGGAGGTTCAGGTTACGCACGGCCGGGAAGCTGTCGGGTCCGCAATCAATGTGCAAGCGCGCTCGCTGAGCCAGCTGCGGATCACCGGGAACACGTCCTCGGGAGCATTCGACCCCAACAACAGGCCCCCATGACCATACATGACGCCGGACTCGGAGCCGGCCTCCACGAAGGTCTTGTCGGCACTTCCGATGGCTTCAAAACCTGCCCGCACCGATTCAAGTGGCGCCAGCCAATCCCTCCCTCCCGCGATGAAGAGACATGGCACAGATACGTGGGTCAGCTCGATGGGAACCCCATCCTCCGTGACGATTCTTCCCTCCAGAGTCCACTTCGCGAGCTCACTCAACACCGCTGGCGACACGTTGGAAGGCAGACTCGCGAACAGCTTCTTCATCATGGGCGTGGGAAGGCCCTGCAGATGAGGCATGAGGCTTCGACCGACCGTGGTCAGCGGGCTGGCCCACGGCAGTGCGAGACGTGCAATGGGTATGAGAGGAAGTCCAGGCGAGATCCCTCCTGCCGCGAGCCGGAGCATCGGTCGGAGGAGAGGATTGAAGGCTGGAGCTGATCCCGGCGTACCGACCACGACGATGCCGGCCACGTGTCGCGCGGTCGGCAGATTCAGCGCTTGATGAAGGAGCTGAAGGAGTCCGCCTTTGCTGTGTCCAACCCAGAATACGCGATCGACTTTGCTCTCGGAAAGCACACTTTCGAGGGCGCAGCCGACGTCATCCCGAGCCTCGTCCAACAGACTCCAGCGAGCGTTCCATGGAACCTTCGCCCGCCCCGAGCCTCGGGTCTCGAGCATCCAAACGTCGAATCCGTGATGGTGAAGGTATCGAGCCAGGCTCAGTCGAGGACTTCCATGGCCGTCGTCGTTAAAGTCGAGGTTGAACCGATTGGCACCCAGTCCGTGGCTGAGCAAAACGGGCTCTCTGAAGGTCACCCGGTCCGGTGGGAACCGGTAGAGCGCGATGTGGTGCCCTCTCGAACCCCGGATCTCTACGACTCTGCATTTCGCGTTCGGCTCCCGCATCCGATGCTTTCGGGTCATACGCCAACTGGCCAACAGCTGGGCCGTTGCCGCGCCCGCAAGTGCGACCAGCCACGGATTCATAGAGGATACCGGAGAGGCCTGTTAGCCTTGGGGCTCAGTGGCTCGCACACGCCTTCATCTTCGCCGAGTCCGGTTTTTGCTCCCAAGTCTTTTCACCGTTTGCGGGCTCGGTTGTGGCTTCGGCGCGCTGGTCCTGATGTCGACGACCGGCGATTCGGTACTTCATCACGCGGCTTGGGCCATCTCTCTTTCGCTCCTCTTGGACACTCTAGATGGCCAGGTTGCGAGATGGACCGGGACCCAATCGGCCTTTGGACGGGAGCTCGACAGCCTCGCCGACCTGGTCTCGTTTGGTGCAGCCCCGGCGCTGCTGCTTTACCGCTGGGCGCTTTCGCACCTTGGGTCGTTCGGTGGTCTCGTGGCCTTCGCGTATGTCGCGCTGGCTGCGATACGACTGGCACGGTTCAATGTGGCGGTTGCGAAGTTCGAATCGAGCCGAGATTTCGAGGGGCTTCCCACTCCGGTTGCGGCGGCCGTTGTGGTTGCGGTCGTGCTCGCTCATGCACCGGACGAAACGCCTTCGGCTGTTCATGTGTCGATGGGCGCTCTGGGCCTCGCTTCGTTGATGGTGTCGTCGCTTCGGTACCGGCGAGACCCGCGAGGATCGATGCCGCGCACGCTCCAGTTGCTTGTCGTAGGAGCCATGGGCGGCCTCGCGTGGTTGTCTTGGCGAGGTCAGCCCTTCGTGGGCGTCGCGCTCGTATGTGGACTGTACGTCGTTCTTGCGCCCGCCGAGGCCGTGGTCACGTGGGCACGCGGCCGAGAAGGAACTATTCGGTCAGATGGACCAGGTGTCGAGACTCGCCCCAAGTCAGGAGGTGAAATTGCTCCGCCTTCCACTCGAACTCGTGGATCGCGCAGTTCTGCGTCCTGAATCCGATGGCACGAACCTCGGTCGTCATGCTGAGCACGTGGCGGAAAAAGAAACCGATGAATCCTCCATGACTCACCACCAGTATCGTCTCGCCCGGATGGGCGACGCACAGAGAAGTCAAACTCCGCACTGCTCGGTCCTGCATCTGAGCGCGGCTTTCGCCACCTGGAGGAACGTGCGTGAACCAGGTACCGAGGCCTGCACGGTTCGAGGCTTCGAAATATGCGTCGAGTTCCTCCCACGTGCGGCCCTCCAGCGTACCAAAGCACACTTCTCTCAGCCGCGGATCCGGCTGAGCGGGAAAGCCGAGATAAGATTCGATGATGGCCGAGGTTTGCATCGCTCGGCCCAGGTCGCTGCTCAGAAACCGAGTGATGCCTCTCTCTGCGAGAACTCGTCCGGCTCGATGAGCCTGCGTTCGGCCGAGGTCGGTCAGTGGACTGTCCGAGTGACCCTGAACTTTGCCCATCATGTTGAATTCGGTTTGGCCATGGCGAACCAGGACCAGGCGCGTACGCTCCATCGGTCGGTCGCTACGACAATGCTTTCAGGGCGTGTCCGAGGCGATCCCGCACCGAGGCGCAATCGTCCAAGGATGCCACTCCAACGCTCGCCCGAAACCATCGGGTGTCCTCATGAAGGCCAAAGCAGCGGAACGGGACGAGCGCAATGCCGGCCTCCGACAGGATGTGGCGCCGGATGTCTTCATCGTTCTCGAGCACCTTCCCATTCCGAGCACGCTTTCCAACCAGGTTGAGTTTGATGGAAAGATAGATGGCCCCTTGAGGTCGGATGGTATCCACGTCGAAACCGTGCCCTCCATAGTGCTGCACGGCATTGTTGAGCTTGGCGAGGCGCTCGAACACCCCACTTCGAATCGACTCGAGGTACGCGTCGACGGCTCCGTCGTTTTCGAGGAGCTTGGCGGTGGCGATCTGCTCGGGGCGTGGCGCCCAGCACCCCACGTGCGCCAGGAGCGCCGTCATCTTTCGAATCACGTTCACCGGGCCGACTGCCCACCCCACCCGTAGGCCAGTGGCCGAATATCCCTTCGAAATGCCATCCACGAAGATCGTGTAAGGGGCGACTTCGGGCACCAGGGAAACGGGCGTTCGGTGTGTGACGTCGGCGAACGTAAGGGGCCAGTACACCTGGTCGAAGAGGAGGTAGAGCGCTCTTTCGCCCGAATGCTTCCGCCTCCGGTTCTCCTTCACCACCATTCGAGCAATGGTTTCCAGGTCGTCTTGGTTCATGACGGTGCCGGTCGGATTTTGGGGCGTGTTCAGGCAGAGCAGCCGCGCAGACGTGATGTGTGGCTCCAGGTTCTCTGGGCTCACAAAGAAGTGTCGCTCGGGAGCGGTTGGAATCTCCACGGCATGACCGCCGGTGAGAGTGGTGTAGTAGTTGTTGTTCCACGACGGCAAACCGTAGACGACGCGGTCTCCCGCGTTGACGAGACACGCGTAGGTCCCGAAAATGGCGGGCCGAGCGCCTCCCAAGATGAGGACCGACTCCACCGGATAACGAAGTCCGAGCCGGCGCTCGAACATGCGCTGCACCGCGACCCGACACTCGAGAACGCCCGATGCCGGGGGGTAGTTGGTTTCTCCCGCGCGCACGGCGGAGACCAGCGCGTCGTTCAGCTCCGCCGCGATGGGAAACTCTTTCGGACTGAAATCGCCCACGGTCAGGTTCAAAAGGTCCTCTCCCGAGCGAATCCGTTCCCGCACCTCGTATGCGATGGTCAGGATTTCGCTGGGCTCGATGGCGGATGCGAGATCGGAAAGCGAGCGGAAGTGTTCATCCCCCGCCGAAGCCGGTTCGACGGCATCGACCACATCAACGGTCATGGCGACGGCTCCTCCGATGGCGGCGGAGTCGGGAGTGGAGAGACACCGCACGCTTCGAGCCGTCCTTGCTGGAGCGCAGCGCAAGAACATGTATCCAGGAGCCGGTCACAGTTCTCCTCTTCTGCATCCGTCGGATCGCGATCTTCATTGGTATCGAGTCGCAAGAGGCAGGCGTTCTGTTCGTTGGGGGAGGGTGAAGTGCATTCGCAGACTCTCTCGGCCAAAACACGGCATGGGCCATCGCACCCCACCAGAGCCAGGGGAAGCACGAGGGCCACCAAGGCTTTCATGACGCCGGACCACAGCCTCTTCGGACCGACCTTCGCAAGTCATAAACACACCCTAGGACCGTGAATCGTCGGTCCTCAGCCCGGCTATCGAGCTCCGCCCGTCAGATCGGAAAGCACGCGCTGAAGACGCTCGTCCCCGGGGGCAAAGCTCAACGCCAACTGGAGATGCCGACGCGCTGCAGGGATGTTCCCCACGGCGACCTCTTTCATGGCTTCATGGTAGAGCATTTCCGCCTTCATCTGCAGCGACGACGGTACGCCGCGGGTCGTGGGTGCAAACTCTTCAAAGGGGCTGGGCCCGGATGCACCGCCGGCCCGTGTTCGCTCCCTTATGGGCCGCTTCAATGCCTGAGGGCGATAGGGAACCGAGCGCTCCGATTCTGGCTCAGGCGTGGGCGGAGGCCCGGAGGGGGGCGCCTCCACGGAGGCGGAGCGCGTCGCGGCGTTGGGTTGGACGCGCCGATCCACCGCGACCTCCGCCAAGGAACGTCGATCGAACTCCATGCCGTCGGCCTTGCGCGGAGCGCCCGGTTCGGCCCAGACGTCCGGGGTCCCGCGGATCACGCGTTGCGCCGGGTCCGATCGTGGCGGGCCCGGGGACCGGAGCGCACCGCCCGACTTCGGAGGCTTCGAAGAATGATGGCTTCGTGGAACGGGTGGCGGAGGAGGTGTTGGAGGTGGAGGAGGACCTGGTCTCGAGGCCCGGACCCCCTGAGTTTCGGTCGATCCCACCGAACGGCCGTCAGAAGCTTGCACCCGTACCTCATCGACCGACCGCGCTCGGAGATCGGACGAAGCCTGCCGGACTCCGGGAACGTGATCTTCGGGTTCGGTGCTGCGGCCCGAGAGAATGAGATCTTCTACGAGGTCTTGCGTCGGTGCGGAACGGTCCGAGCGACGTATGGCATCGATGTCCTTGGTGGACACAAGGCGTCCGTCACCTTGAAGCACGAAGTCGGGGCTGGAACCACCATCGGACATCTCTGGGGACTGTACCCCAGGACCCGGGCGACGTCAGTCTGGCGCGGACGGGAAATCAGTTGTCGCGGTCGAGACGTTTGCCGACGCCGGTCGTTGTGACGCCGACCGCTTCACCTTCCCGCCGCGGATCCACGCCGGGCAGCCACCCGTCGTCTGTCCGAACCAATGCGTGTACTCCGCTGGTGAAGGTTCCCCCCCGTACTTCGTGGCCGCGCGCCTCCAGTTTCGAAACGAGGTCGGCCCGCTCACCGGGCCCCCATGGACGGTCTTCGATCTCGGTCACGCCGTTTCGGTTCAAAACGTGAGGCAGATGAAGTGCCGCCTGCGGGCTGAGACCGAAGTCCAACACCGACACCAGCACACTCGCCACGTATCCGATGATTCTGGATCCGCCGGGTGAACCGAGTGCCATGTACACGTCGTCCGTCCGGCGGTCGAAAACGATCACGGGTGCCATCGAGCTTCGAGGTCGTTTGCCGGGCCTGACCGCATTGGCGACCGGCTGCCCGTCTCGCTCGGGCACGAAGGAAAAGTCCGTGAGTTGGTTGTTCAGCACGAATCCACGGACCACGAGACGACTGCCAAAGACATTCTCTACGCTGGTGGTCATCGAAAGAACGTTCCCAAGTTCATCGGCGACACTGAAATGGCTGGTGGAGGGGAGACTCGATTCCGGGACCGAAGCTCTCGGCTTCGCTCCAGCCGGGTGCCCAGGTGACGCCTTGGGGGCCGCGCGCGCCGGATCGATCAGCTTCGCCCGAGAGGCGAGGTAGTCCGCGTCGAGGAGGCCTTCCGTCGGGACGTCCACGAAGTCGGGATCGCCGATGTACGCGGCGCGGTCCGCGTAGGCGAGTTTGCTGGCTTCAAGCAGCAGATGAACCGTGTCGACGCCGCGAACGGACCCGTCAGTCAGGTCAAAATGGGACAACAGACCCATGATCTGAAGCGTCGTGATGCCTCCAGAGGTCGGCGGCGGGAACCCGCAGATTCGCCAGTGAACGCGGTATTCGATGCACAATGGGCTGCGCTCCTTCGCCTGATATTCGGCCAGGTCGTCGAGGGTCAGAAGCCCCGGGTTGGGTTCGGAGGCCATCAGACCGAGGTCTCTGGGCAACCCGAGGCCGATCCAAGCGGTGTTGATCAATGTTTCCCAGGCGGCAGGCTGGGTTGCCCGTTGCACGGTTTTCACGATGGCTTCGGCGACTTCCCCCCGATAGAAGGCATCCGGACCATGACGTGCAACCGCTCGAAACACGTTCGCCAGTTCGTGGTTCTGGAGGCGGGTCCCTACGACGAGGGCCAAACCCGACGGGTAGAACAATTCCCGGGCCGACGGTTGCGTGCGAAAAAGAGGGTCTCGTCGTAGAAGATGATGAAGTCTCGGGCTCACTTCGAAGCCTTCGTCCGCGGCGCGTATCGCGGGCTCGAACAATACCGACCATGGTAGCGATCCTTGAGATCGATGAAGTGCCGCCAGCATGGCAATGACGCCGGGGACGCCGACGCTGCGACCTCCGACCAGAGCTTCGATGAAGTTCATGGGAGTACCGTCTGAACGAAGGAACAAAGCGTCGGTGACTGATTGCGGTGCCTTCTCACGACCGTCCCACGCCTCGAGCGATTGGGTTCGCGCGTTGTAGTGGAGCGCGAAAGCACCGCCACCGATGCCTGACGACTGGGGTTCGACCAACGTCAGCATGGCCTGGATGGCAACCGCCGCGTCGGCCGCCGTGCCGCCCCGGCTGAGCATCTGGGCGCCGGCCTCACTCGCCAGCGGATGAGCGGCCACCACCATTCCCGGACCTGGGACCGTGGAGGGGGCCTCGTTCCATCCCGTGGCGGCTTCGGGTGGCGAGTTCTTCGACCACCACAACGCTGTGCCTCCAGCCACCGCGCCGACGGAAACGCCGACCACCACCACCAAGGCGCCGATCACGACCAGGAATGTCCGCACCTTCGCAAAATGGCAGGTCGGGCCGGCTCACTCAACGAGAGACAATCCGCTTCGCCTGGGGTGTTCATCATGACGAACCGCTTCATGCTAAAGGTGAGCCATGGCGCGTCTGGGGTTGTTTCTCCGAATGGCGTTTTCGGCCCTTCGACGCTCTTGGGCCGCCAGCCTTCTCACCGTTGTGACCACCTCGGTTTCGTTGGCCATCCTGGGCGCTTTCGGCCTCGCATATGGGTTCGTCGACGCTCAAGTGAACCATGTCGCGAAGAGCCTCGTGGTGTCCGCATATCTGGGAGTTGAAGTCTCGGACGCGGTCGGGCGGGGCCTCGCCGAACGGGTCCAGACCTGGCCTGGAGTGGAAACTGCCGAGTATCTCTCCAGTGCCGGAGCCATGACGGCTTTTCGGCAGCAGTTGGGAGAGGACGCGGTTCTTCTCGCAGGCCTGAAAGAAGATGTTCTTCCCGCTTCGCTGGAGGTCCAACTGAAGGCATCGCACCGAAATCCTTTGGGCGCGAGAAACGTTGCGGATCGACTAGATGCCAGGCCGGAAGTCGAAGAGGTCTCGTACGGTGCGGACCGCCTGAATCGACTGCTTTTCGTCCAGCGCTTCGTCCGGATCGCCTTCGCCGTGCTGGGAGGTGCCCTCCTTCTGGGGAGCTTGCTCGTCGTAGCGAACACCGTCCGGCTGACCGTGCTGGCTCGACAGTCGGAGATCGAGGTGCTGACCCTGGTTGGCGCGACGTCGGGATTCATTCGAACCCCGTTCGTGATGGAAGGATTGATGCAGGGCCTGGCGGGAGGCCTGCTCGCACTGGTTTGGTTGTTCGGTCTCGACGAGGCGTTGACCGCGAGCCTGTCCCGACTCGTTGGATCCGGTCCCTCGATGGTCCGGATGGACCCATGGATTGGCCTGATGCCCGGGTTGGGACTGCTGCTCGGCGGGGCTGGCTCGATCCTGGCGGTCCGAGGACGGCTGGGGGCATGAGCCCTACGTTGCTCGTCATCGGGCTTTCGGTGGCCCAAGCGACGCCATCCCTCGAGGCGACCCGTGAACGGGTCGGACGGGAGCACGCGCGACTATTGTTCTTGCGAACGCAGGAAGACTCCTCGCTTCGCGCCTTGGCGGAGGTCGAGGCTTCGATCGAAGACCGATCTTCGCGTGCCGAAGCGCTCGCGAAGGCCATCAAGGATTCGGTACGGCAGGTCGAACGGGCCAAAGCGAGTCTCCGAGAATCGGCGGAAAGACTCGAAGCCCGCGTGGCTCGTGCCGCCCTGCGGGGCCGAGCACTCGTCGCGCTCCAGACGGGTGCGGCGGAGCGGGTTCTCCTCGGCATCGAAGATCCAGTGAAGCTTCGACGCACTGAGG
Organism: Myxococcota bacterium; assembly: GCA_050331295.1. Classification (GTDB taxonomy): domain Bacteria; phylum Myxococcota; class Kuafuiibacteriia; order Kuafuiibacteriales; family Kuafuiibacteriaceae; genus Kuafuiihalomonas. The sequence goes on from JBHJGZ010000009.1 coordinate 158,302, forward strand.
ATCGCCTCGATTTCATCTTGCGCCACGATCTCGAAACGGCAGAGGAGATTCGAAGTCTCCAAGCCGGATACCGACGCATGCTGAACGAGGTCAGATCCAAAGAGAAGCGGCTTCGTCAAGAGCGCCTTCGACTGGAGGACGAGCAGAGCACTCTGAAGCTCGTGAAGGCTCAAAGGGCCATCTTGGTCCAAGCCTTGAGCAAAGAGCGCCGGCGTTCTTCGGAGCTCAAGAGCCTCTTGGAGGAAGCCGAACAACGGCTTCGGACCAACAGCCTCCGAGGGTCCGTCGAGGCGCCGCAGCCGGCAGCGGGCGGATTCTCGGCGCAGCGCGGCCTGCTTCTCTGGCCGGTCGCCGGCCGGGTCGAAGTGCCGTTCGGCCCGCGCGTTCACTCGAAGACGGGCGCCGTCCTTCCCCATAATGGATTGGACCTTCGGGCGTCCGACGGCGACTCGGTGCATGTCGTGTTCGACGGAATCGTGCGCTACGCTGGGGTATTGCCTTCGTGGGGACAGGTCGTGGTGGTCGAGCATGACGCGGCCTATCTTTCGACCTACGCGCACCTGCAGGACATTCACGTGCGCACGGGCGACCGAGTCCGGCGTGGCGCCGCGCTGGGCGTTCTCGGTCTAGATGCGTCTCCCAAAGGAGCCTTCCTGTACTTCGCCCTGCACAACGGCAATGAACCCATGGACCCGCTGGCGTGGCTGGCCCGCTGAACGACTGGTTCTCGGCGGGGGACGGTCGTACTTTCCGAAAGCCATGGCTCGAATCAAATGGCTCGTTGCGGGTTGGTTGGCCGGCGGCTTGTCCAGCGCTGCGGTCGCCAATATCCCCCCGGAGTCGGAGGTGACCTATGCTCAGGTCGCCGTGTTCTCAAAGGTGCTTCATTACATTCAAACGTCCTATGTTCATCGAATGTCGCCTCGTGATCTCATCTATGGAGCGATTCACGGCATGGTCGCACGGCTCGATCTGCATTCGCAGTTCATCGAACCTGGGGCATCCGACGGTACGTCGCCAGACACGGACCGCGCCCATATCGGAGTCAGATTGACGGCCGATGGTTCCGTCTTGAAGGTGGCCGATCTCCTACCCGAAGCGACAGCTGCCCAGGCGGGCGTTCGCATCGGCGACGTCGTCGAGGCGGTGGACGGGCAGACTGGTCTCACGCTGGAGCAAGCGCAACGACGTCTCATCGGAGCCGAGGGGAGTTTCGTCTCTCTTCGTCTTCAGCGCGGAGGCTCGACGAGAACGATCGAGTTTCGTCGGGACCGATTTCGGCCGCTCCTCGTCCATTGGGAACGGCGAGGCTCGACGGGCATCCTCCGCATTCGTCGCTTCACGTCGGATACGCCCCTGGATGTCCGCCGGGCCTTGGACCGGTTTCACGCGTCGAACCTCCAGAGCCTCATCCTGGATCTTCGAGGCAATCCAGGGGGCCTCGTGGACGCAGCGGCCCAAGTTGCCGATTTCTGGATGAGGACCGGAATCATCGTCACGACGGAAGCTCGAGGTGAGACCGTGGAACGATGGAGTGCCCATCGAATCGACACTGAACCCGACGACTATCCCTTGCTCATTCTGGTGGATGGCCAAACGGCCTCCGCCGCGGAGATCGTGGCCGCGGCGCTACAGGAGTCTGGTCGGGCGGAAGTGGTCGGGGTTCGAACGTTCGGCAAAGGATCCGTTCAGACCATCATCGAGCTCGAAGATGGCTCGGTACTCAAACTCACCATCGCCCTGTATCGCACGCCATCTCATCGCGCGATACAGGGCGTGGGCGTCGAACCCGACCATGCCTTTCCAGTCCAAGCGTGGGCGCGAGGTCCGCTCGAGCCAGCTCGGGATCTCGAGCTCGAACACGCTCTCGCCCACGTGCAGTCGAGGGTGCGGTGACGGCAGGGGACCGCGGGGCTCAGCGGCGCCAGGAACCGATGGGCCCCGTCGGCGGGCCTCGAGGCGGCCAACTCAGCCGCTTGGGACACCCTGGAACGTGCTTGTGACGTCTCCACAACGGGCCAGGCCTCGATGGCGCCCCTAGGGGCGCCTCGGCCCGGGCGTGCCGCTTTACCCTTTTTCGGGCCCGTGCTACGTCCTGAGGTCCGGAGCGGGCGATTGGCCACGAACTTCCGACTGGTCATCCAGGATGATGAAGGGGAGACGGTGGTCTACCCTGTTGACCGGACGGAAATCTCCATCGGACGCATGGAGGGCAATGACATCCGGCTCGAGGAAAGAAACGTTTCCCGCCGCCATGCTCGCATCTTTCGTCGGGGACTGAATCTCCTGGTCGAAGACCTGGACAGCTACAACGGCGTTCTTTTGAACGGGAGTCGGATACAGGCGCCGACCCCCCTCACAGAACGCGACCGGGTCTGGATCGGGCCGTTTACGATCACCGCCGAACGGGAAGACTGTGCCGATGCGGAGACAGATCCCGGTCGCCTCGACGGTATGATGCCGGCCCTCTCGACGGACGTGACCGAAGTCCTGAATGCTGAACTTCCCACACCAAGCTCACAGCCGACCCATGTACCCCCGGTGGCGAATCAGCCCCGCTTGATCTGTGTCGGGGGACCGCATGCCGGGCATGTCCTCAGTTTGAGCGAGAACCAGATGGTCCTCGGACGCATCGACGAAAACGATCTGGTACTCGATGACCCGAGCGTGTCTCGCCACCACGCCAGATTGACCCGAACAACTGAGGGGATCTGGATCGAAGACTTGGATTCGGTCAACGGACTCCTCGTCAATGGCGAATCCCAGGTCCGCTGTCAGCTGCGCGAAGCCGATGTCGTCGAACTCGGGGAGGTTCCGCTCCGGTTCGTACCGGCTGGGAGACCGTTTCAGGTGTCGGCGTCCGAGGCCGAGCAGATGCAGCAGGCCGGTCTCGATTCTGTGTCGCTGGACCCGACCCACGTCGACCCGGCCGCGGTTTCGACCGTCAGCGACAGTCAGGAAGATTGGGAGCATCCGACGCCGCCGCCTCTGATGGACTCGAGCAGCCAACCCACGGACCCGGAGCTCACGCCGTCGTCTTCGCGAACCGCGCCCGCCGCCTTGCCCAAGCTCGTCTCCACCAAGGATCTCATCGATGCCTCGAGGGGTTGGGAGAAGCCCAGGTCTGACGCCCGGCGGGACCTCATGCTCTATCTCCTCGTGGGCTTCGTGACCCTCGCGGTGACGGTGGTCGCGGTGGCGGTGGTTCGGGGGCTCGGACCGTCGGCTGATGCAGGTTTGGAGCAAATGTACGCCGACCGAGAGGACCAGGCGCTCCTCGAACGATACGATGCCGACCCAACCGCTTTCGGCCCAGCCTCGAGAGAGCTCAGAAACAAGGCGGCGCGACGTTTGGCAACGAGGTTGGGGGAAGAGGGCTCGCGCGCGTTTCGCGCGGGCAGATATGAAGAGGCCATTCGCCTTCTGGAGGACTGCGTGGAACGCGACCCGAACGTCTCACTGTGCCATCGTAACCTGGCCGTCGCCTACGGTAAGCTCGAGCGGTCGTCCGAGGCAGCCGAACACTTCCGCACCTTTCTTCGCCTCGAGCCCGATCATCCAGAGGCGGACCACATCCGGCGCCTTTTGGACGGCCTGACCAAAGGTCCGGAGGTCAGGCCATGAGCCGCCCAACCATCGCCGTGACCATGGGCGACCCCGCCGGGATCGGGCCGGAGGTCGTGGTGAAGGCCGCCACGGTGTCCGATGTTCGGCGGGTGGCACAGATGGTGGTCTTTGGCGACCCAGGCGTCCTTCGCCACGCAGCCGAAGACCTCCGACTGCCGCTGCGGATCACGGAAGTGGACGACGCGGCTTCGGCACACGCCTTGGAACCGTCACATTTGGCTGTTTTCCCGGTCAGTCGGTTGCAGGATCATGGTTGGGGACGGCCAACCTTGGAAGGGGATCGGGCCCAGCTTCAGTACATCGAACAAGCTGCGGACTGGCTGCGAAACGACAAGGCGGATGCCATGACGACGGCCCCGATCAGCAAGACCGCCATCCATCGTGCGGGTTCAGCCTTCGCGGGGCACACGGACATGCTCGGCCACTGGTTTGGAAACAAGTCCCCGGTCATGATGCTGGCTGGACCGAGCCTCAAGGTCATTCCGCTCACGATTCACGTGAGCCTCAGTGACGTGCCTCCTCTCATCACCGAGAAACGTGTGGATCAGGTCATCCGGGTCGCGCACGAGGCCTTCCAACGCTACTTCGGTCATCCTCGACCTCGCATCGCTGTGGCCGGTTTGAATCCCCACGCTGGCGAAGGCGGAATCTTCGGCCACGAAGAAGTCGATGAGATCCAGCCGGCCGTCGCCAAAGCCCGAGAAGCGGGGATCGACGTTAGGGGCCCGTTCCCAGGCGACAGCGTATTCCACCGAGCAACCACGGGAGAGTTCGAGGTGGTCATTGGGATGTATCACGATCAGGCACTGATTCCGCTCAAGCTTCTGGACTTCGACCGAGCGGTCAACGTCACGCTGGGGCTGCCGATCATTCGAACCAGCGTGGACCATGGGACTGCCTACGATATCGCCGGCCAAGGTGTCGCCTCCGCTCGGAGCCTGATCGAGGCGGTGATGTTGGCGGCAAGGATGGTACGAGCCGAGCGGGGCGCCCACACGTGAGCCGAACCGGGCGGAGGCGAATGGTGCCTTTCGCCCTGGTCTTGGTGATGGAACTCGGGCGCTCGGCGTCGGTGTGGGGCGTCGATCTCGGACCGTTGCTTCGCAGTGCTCAGACCGACCCGGCCTACAAGGTGAGACTCCAGGCGATCCGATTGATCGATCGATGGCTTGGTAGGAAGCCCGAGCTGGCAGGCAATGCATTGATGACGGTGCGCGCAGTTGCCACGCACGACCCAGAGCCGTTGGTGCGTGCCTTGGCTGCGACCGTGATGGGCCGGCGAGGCGGAGCCGAGGAGCTCGCTTGGCTCATGACGATAACCCGGCGGGAGGACGACAAGTTGGTTCGCGATGCGGTCACTCGAGCCGTGTCGACACTGGAGCATCGCCTCGCGACGCCGCGAGGTCTCTTGGTTTGGGAAGTGGACCCCATCTCGTCGCGTTCGATGGAATCGGGCCCCGAGCAGGCTCCTCACGGACACCCTGACCGTATCCGGCTTGCGACGAGTCTTCTGCAGGATGCTTTGCATCGAGTGGCAGGATCCCGTTTCGAAGTCGTAGCGGTTTCGCAGGCCTCGGAACAGTCCGGCGCGGTAGGAACGTGGATCAGATCCACGGTTGTGGGACCTCACACCTCGGAGAGTGGTCACATCGAATTGGTCATCAAAACGGCGGTGGGAACTTGGCCGCAACGAAACCTGCGCCAGGTGTTGACGACCCGAGCTCGCCTGCCGGTTGCGTCCAGCACCGAAAACGATCAAGTTCATCCCAAGTACGTTCGACGATTGCTGGAAGCAGCGGCGGCGCAGGCTGCTGACGAAGTGGTGAGGTACGCGGGAGGTGGCCCATGAGCCAGGGACGCAGACTACAAAATTACCTGCTCGACCGACGATTTCAGCTGAAGTACGCGTCGATGGTCGTCGCCCTGTCCGGACTTCTTTCGGTAGGCTTTGGTGCCTTTGTCGTCCATCAATCACGCGTACACAGCCGCATGCTGCGATTGGAGGCGGAGTTCGACCCGGTCCTTCATGAAGCGCTGACCCGCTCGGATTCTCGCTTCGTCACGGTTTTGATCCTCGGGCTCATTCTCTTCAATCTGGTCTTGTTCTTGGGCAGCATCGTCATCACGCACCGAATCGCGGGACCCATCTTCGTCTTCGAGAGGGTGATGCGCCACGTGGCGGAGGGTCGCATCCCCACGAGCCGAAGCCTTCGTCGAGGGGATGAGTTCAAGCAGATGCATCGCGCTCTGGGGCAGATGTTGGTGGTGCTGCGGCGACAGACAGAGGACGACCTCGCGCTGCTGGTCCAGGCACAGTCGGAAATCCCGCAGGGAAACCAGGTGTGGAGCGCCATCGATCAAGCCCGAGAAGAGAAGGTTCGGTCCCTCGAGCCCCCCGATCCGCGTGAGTCTTGACGCAATGGGCGATGGAGCGTACGTCCGTTGAAAGCCGGGTGGGGACGACCCGACGGGCCCATAGCTCAGCGGTAAGAGCAGTCGGCTCATAACCGAGTGGTCCCTGGTTCGAATCCAGGTGGGCCCACCATCCCCCACGCGGTGAGGAGGCCTCCCGGAGTGCGCGAAACTCTGCTGTCCCTATATCGACTACAGACCATCGATTCCGAAGCCCAGCAATTCGAGGACGGTGCTGGAAACATTCCCGAGCAAATCGATGCCCTCGAACATGAACTGGAAGTTCATCGCGGCGAACTCGGACGACTCAACGCCGAAGCGGACAACCTTCGCGTTGAATCTAACGAGTTGGAAGGTCAGGTTTCCGAGGAGTCTTCAAAGCACGATAAATGGAAACGTCGCCTGAACGACATCAAGTCACCTCGGGAGTACCAAGCTTTGTCGCGCGAACTGGAGATGGGGGAACGTCAGGTCCATGCCCATGAGGACCGGTTGCTCGAGATCGCTCGAGACCTGGAAGAAAAAGAGAAGTTCATCAAGGAGAAGGAGGAACGCTTGCGGGAGCAAGAGGCGGTCGTGCGCGGGAAGGTCCAGCAGCTCAAGGAGCAGCAGGCTCGACTCCGAAACCAGGCCTCCGAGCGTAGCCGCGACCGCCCCAAGGTGGCCGGCCAGTTGCCCGAGAGAGTGTTGAAGAAGTACGAGCAGCTTCGGAACGCGCGGGCGGGACTCGCGGTGGCCTTGGTCAAGGATGGCACGTGTACGGGCTGCCAGATGACGGTGCGACCTCAGCTGCAGATTCAACTGATGCGAGGCGAGTCCTTGGAGACGTGTCCGAACTGCAACCGTCTCCTGGTGCATGAACGGGTGCTCGAGGAGCCGGAGGCCGGGGCTACGGAGCAGACCTAGGCTCGGACCGGCGGCCCGCGCGGCCGCCGCTTCGCCTCGCGCAGTCAGCAAGGCACCGACGCGCGCGGAAGATTGAAGCCCGATTTTCGGCGGCACGGTCCCGGCCGACGGCGTAGATCCGAGGCATGTTGTTCCCCCGGCCGAGCGACGACGATCTGTTTTCCGCGCTGATGGCCCGCGATGAGACTTTTGATGGGGTCGTCTTCGTCGGGGTGTCGACGACGGGCATCTTCTGTCGGCTGAGCTGTCCGGCCCGAAAGCCGAGACGCGAAAACTGCACCTTCCTGCCCACCGTGGCAGCCTGTCTCGAGGCCGGATTTCGGCCATGCCGGCGCTGCAGCCCGCTGTCTCCTCCGGCCAGTGCGGCGCCGCTGGTGAGGCAGCTGCTCGAAGCGTTCGACGCGCGACCGGAACATCGTTGGAGGGAATGTGACCTGCGCGAACTCGGCATGGACCCGTCGAACGTGCGCCGAGCCTTCAAACGGCACTTTGGGCTCACCTTCCTCGAGATGGCACGCCTGCGCCGCCTTCGTCGGGGTGCCCAGACCCTCGCGGACGGCGGCGCGGTGATCGATGCTCAACTCGAAGCAGGCTTTGATTCCGGAAGCGGCTTTCGGCATGCGCTGGCGCGCGTCATGGGTCGACCGCCGTCCGCCCTGGACGAGAGAGCCGGTCTTCTGGCCACATGGATCGATACGCCCCTGGGACCGATGATCGCCGTTGGGGATCGGGTTTCATTGCGCCTGCTGGAGTTCTTCGACCGACGAGCCTTGCCCACCGAGCTGAAGCAGCTTCGAGCGGTCGCCAACAGCGATATCGGCGTGGGACCCGGTCAGGCGACGGATCAGATCCGGGCCGAGCTGGATGCGTACTTTCGAGGTGAGGCGTCGCAATTCCAGACCCCCGTGTACCAGCGCGGGAGCTCCCTGGACCGGGAAGTGTGGACGGCACTGCGACAGCTCCCGCCAGGCCAAACCGTGAGCTATGCTTGGCTGGCTGACCGGATAGGAAGGCCTTCCGCGGTCCGGGCCGTGGCGAGGGCGAACGGACGCAACGCCTTGGCGATTCACACCCCCTGCCATCGAGTGATCGGCTCCGACGGCGACTTGACCGGCTACGGAGGGGGGATATGGCGGAAACGCTGGCTCCTTCATCACGAGCGGAGCCACTGGCCGTCCACGCAGAGTGGGCGTGGCGCAGTGGGCCTGTAAGCCGAGTTCTGTTCGAGGCGACACGCCTCGCCGCGTTCATTCATCTAGGCGGCGCATTGCTGCGCCGCTCGAGCAACCATACCCGGGTCCGAGCTGGGCGCTCTTGGGACCCCTATTTGGCCTTGCTCCGGGTGGGGTTTACCGTGCCGCTCCCGTCGCCGGGACCGCGGTGCGCTTTTACCGCACCGGTTCGCCGTCGCCCCGTCCCCGGCTGACGCCAGCTGAGGGGCGGAATCATTTCTGTGGCACTATCCTGCAAGTCACCTTGACTGGCCGTTAACCAGCACCCTGCCCAGTGGAGCTCGGACTTTCCTCCCGCGAGTCGGAACTCGCCAGCGAACGCGCGACCCACTGCACCATGCCCGTGTCAATGTTCGACGTGCGGCGTACGGACGTCAAGCGAAGGCGAGCGGACACCGATTCGAAGATGCCCGCACGTCGGAGACCTTCGATGGGGTGGGCTTCCAACGCGGGCGAGGTTATCTGCAGTCACGCCGTCTCTACTGGATGGAATCGTCGGGATTCCGGTAGAGACTCGACGCCAGCTGAACTTCTTTGCGCCAAAACCCGTCGAGCACGCAGCGCCCATCGGCTTCGACTCCGTGCTTTCAATGCGACATCATGATTGAACAACGCATCACCGGGGTTTACTTTCGGCCCATGGCGTACCAGGACCCCTTCGACGCAGCCGCACGACTTCCGTCCCATGAAGTGGACTACTACGACCTCTCCGCGCTCACGAGGGCCGGCGTGGGTGACGTTGACGGGCTGCCGTACAGCATCAAGGTACTCCTCGAGTCCTGCCTTCGGAATCTGGATGGGTTCGCGGTCACCGAAGACCATGTGAAAGCACTCGCCCATTACGATGCGAAAAACGTAGGCGACACCGAGATCCCTTTCAAACCAGGCAGAGTCGTTCTCCAGGACTTCACGGGCGTTCCCGCGGTCGTCGATCTCGCCGCGCTGCGCAGCGCCATGAAGCGCCTCGGGGGCGATGTGCAAAAGGTCAACCCGTTGGTCAGGGCGGATTTGGTCATCGACCACTCTGTTCAGGTCGACGAGTTCGGAAATCCGGATGCCCTGGTGAACAATGCGCGGATCGAGTTTCAACGAAACCGAGAACGTTATGAGTTTCTGAAGTGGGGGCAGCAAAGCTTTGACAATTTTTCCGTCGTGCCGCCTGCCACGGGCATCGTCCACCAAGTCAATCTCGAGTACCTGGCGGACGGAGTGCTGCTCCAAGAGCGTGACGGCCGATCCATCGCCTATCCCGATTCCCTCGTGGGTACCGACTCCCACACAACGATGATTAACGGACTTGGTGTTCTCGGCTGGGGCGTAGGGGGTATCGAAGCCGAGGCGGTGATGCTTGGACAGCCGATCTATATGCTGATTCCAGAGGTCATTGGGTTCGAGTTGATGGGGCAGCTCCCAGAGGGTGCCACCGCCACCGACTTGGTTCTGACCGTGACACAGATGCTTCGCAAAAAAGGTGTCGTGGGGAAGTTCGTCGAGTTCTTCGGACCCGGACTCGCGAGCATGTCCGTTTCTGACCGCGCAACCATCAGCAACATGGCGCCTGAATACGGCGCGACCTGCGGCTTCTTTCCCGTCGACCAACGGACCCTCCAGTACCTGCGCCAGACCAATCGCGACGAAGCACTGGTCGCGTTGGTCGAAGCCTATTCCAAGGCCAACGGTTTCTGGCGCGAGGACCATCGTCAGATCGCGTATAGCGACTCCCTCAAATTGGATCTTTCCGACGTGCAGCCGAGCCTCGCCGGTCCTAAGCGCCCCCAGGATAAGGTGATTCTCTCCGAAATGAAGGGGACCTGGACCCAGCACCGGAAGACTTCCTACAACCATCCCGAGGTGAAGAAGGCCAGCATCGAGCTGGGCGGCGAAAAGGTTGAGATTGCCGACGGCGCGGTGACCATTGCGGCCATCACCAGCTGTACCAACACCAGCAATCCCAACGTGATGGTGGCGGCCGGATTGGTGGCCCGAAAGGCGGTGGAAAAAGGTCTGTCCCGAAAACCTTGGGTCAAGAGTTCGTTGGCTCCAGGGTCTCGTGTCGTCACCGACTACTTCGACCGCTCTGGGCTGACCCAGGATCTAGAGGCGCTCGGCTTTCACACCGTGGGTTACGGTTGTACCACGTGCATCGGGAACAGCGGGCCTCTCATTCCGGAGGTGAGCCAGGCGGTTCGGGATCACGGCATTCTGGCCGCCGCCGTTCTCTCCGGGAACCGAAACTTCGAAGGCCGGGTCAACCCAGATGTACAGCCCAGTTTCCTCGCGTCGCCGCCTCTGGTGGTCGCCTACGCCCTCGCCGGAACCTTGGACATCGATCTCGCGAACGAGCCTCTTGGCCAGGGCGAGGACGGGAAGGATGTGTATCTCAAGGACATCTGGCCCACCCCGGAGGAGGTTCAGCGAGTCGTCGATAGCAGCATGAACCAGGAACAGTACGCCAGGCGTTATCAGGACATGTCTGGTCCCGAAGAGTGGCAGAAGGTCAAGGTGACCGAGAGCGATACGTATGACTGGGACGAGGCTTCGACTTACGTGCAAGAGCCTCCGTTCTTTGTGGGTCTCGCGCCCGATGTGAAGCCGATCCAATCCATTCAGGGCGCGAAGCTGTTGGTGCGGGTTGGAGACTCCGTCACCACCGACCACATCTCTCCCGCTGGCTCCATTGCTGAAGATTCTCCTGCGGGCCGCTATTTGAAATCGAAGGGTGTCAGCAAGGAGATGTTCAACAGCTACGGTTCTCGCCGGGGGAACGACCGTGTGATGACTCGAGGGACCTTCGCCAACATTCGCTTGAGGAATGAACTGGCACCTGGCACCGAAGGGGGATTCACGACATATCGAGGTCCATCGGGGTACGGATTGGAGCCGGGACAGCAGACCACAATCTTCGAGGCTTCGGAGGCCTACCAAGCCGCCGAGATCCCGTTGATGGTCGTGGCCGGCAAGGACTACGGCATGGGCTCCAGTCGGGATTGGGCCGCGAAGGGTACCTTGCTCTTGGGCGTCAAGGTCGTGCTCGCCGAATCTTATGAGCGCATCCACCGGAGCAATCTCGTCGGAATGGGCGTGCTCCCGCTCCAGTTTGTGGACGGAGAAGACCGCAATCAATTGAAGCTCACGGGGGATGACACCTTCGATGTTGCGGTCAGCGATGACATCAAGCCGGGTCAAACCGTCGATGTCATGGTGACCCGGAAAAGCGGACAGAAGGACAGCTTTCGAGCGCTTTGCCGCTTGGACACTCCGGTGGAGGTCGAGTACTACCGAAATGGCGGGATCCTTCATACGGTCCTCCGTCGCCTCGCAAGTTGAGGTTGGGTCCCGTTGACGCTTCCAGACGCCTTGCCGTGGGTCTGGCACGATGCTCCGCTCGGACGCTGGACGACCCTCGGAGTTGGGGGGCGTACGTGGGGCTTGGCGACTTTCGAAAACGCGGATGACCTCCGAAGGCTCATCGCCTATGCGCAGCGTGCCCGGCGGCCTTGGCGGGTGCTTGGGGCCGGTTCCAATGTCGTGGTCTCCGACTCCGGCTATGACGGTCTCGTCCTGCGCTCTAGAAACCGTGTCTTGACGGTTCGAGACCGCGTGGTTCGAGCCGGAGCCGGGCTCGAATGGGACCATGTGGTTCGATGCGCGGTGAAGCATGGGCTCTCCGGGATCGAGGCATTGAGCGGGATACCCGGTTCGGTCGGTGCCGCCCCGTTTCAAAACATCGGTGCCTACGGGCAGGAGCTGTCCGACACGTTGGTGTCGGTCGACGTCTTGGACGAAGAAGGGTGCGTCCGGCGGGTGCCTGCCCCCGACTTGGGACTGGCCTATCGAAGCAGTATTCTGAAACGAGGCACTCGATGGGTCGTTCTATCGATCGAACTCGAGCTGTCCCGATCCACGCCTGAGCCTCGGTATCGGGAGCTACGGGACGCCGTCCCGAGTCTATCGGTGGATAGAGGCCGGGCACTTCGACAGATCAGGAAGGCGGTGCTTCGGATCCGGCGCCAGAAATCCATGGTTTGGGATCCAGCCGATCCCAATCACCGGAGTGTGGGCTCGTTTTTCTTGAATCCGATTCTGTCCGACTCGGCTCTCGGAGCACTCACGCGCCGATGCAACGAGATGCGCTTCCCGTCTCCACCGCATTATAGAGGAGACACCGGCGTAAAGGTCTCTGCGGCCTGGCTCATCGAGAGGTCCGGCCTTTCGAAGGGGTTCTGCTGGGGTGAAGCGGGTTTATCGACGCGGCACAGCTTGGCCATCGTGAATCGCAGAGGTTTTGCGACTTCCCACGAGATCCGGAGTTTGGCCGAGCATGTTCGCTCCACTGTGGGCCATCACTTCGACGTGAAACTGGAACCCGAACCGCAACTGATCGGGGAGACCTGGACCTGAGACTACGAGTCTAACCCACGGCGAGATGCGGTGCTGGGGATGCCTCGCCACATCTTTGTCCATTCCTCTCGAATGGGGTCCTGGCCGAGAAGCGCTTTCTCCACGTGGGGAAGCGAATCCACTCCCCAGAACAGTTCACCTTTCACGTGGAAGGTCGGCACGCCGAAGACGCCTTCCTCCAAGGCTTCCGCGGTGGAACGTCGAAGCCGGTCCTTTGCCGTCGGCGTACCGGCTCGCCGCACGTAGTCGGCGCCATCGAGACCAGCCCGGTCGAGGACTGTACAGACTGTTTGCTCATCCTCGGCGCCCGGACCGCCGCCCCAAACCGCCGTGAACAACGCCTCGACGACCCTGTGGCGCTCTTCTGCAGTCATCTCGAGTCCGGCGATTCGTAGCGGCAGGAGGGGGCGGAATGGGTGAGAAGGTGGAGGCTGCAGTTCAACACCCGAATCGATGGCGATCCGCAGAACGTTCTTGAAGATGTATTCTCGTTTCGGAGGGATTTCAGCCGGGCCCTTGTGCCCGTACGCGTCGAGCAACGCCGCGAATAGGATGGGCTTGGGCTCGAAGGGCACCCCGTGACGATCCGCCACGCGCCGGCCGAGATGCCAGCCGAGGTAGGCGTAGGGGGAGATGAAATCAAACGAGAAGCGAATCGCCGTCACGTGGCCAGTCTCGCGCCGGCGTGTCGGATTGACCAGATGCGAAGATGAAGAAGTCAGAGAACGAGCCTCTCGGACCGAGCCTCTCGTACGGGAACGGATTGTCGATCCTCGTCTGAAGCTGAAAGTCGGGCCGATGACTTTCGACCCAATCCGTGAAGCGACGGTGCCGGATCCAGGGGGGACCACATCCGGAATCGTGATGGTTGGAGGAGTAGATGATGACGTACCGCTCCGCCGCTCTGAATAGGAGATGCATGTATTCGTCAAACACCGGGTCCTCCACCAAATGATAGATGACGTCGAGGGAGAGGGCGAGCTGTGCCGTCAAGATCCCCGAATCGGGACCGATGTGTTCGAAGCGTTTCGAAGGGTCCTGGGCAAACCGCTTCTTGCAGCGCGCGACAGCCTCCTGGCTGATGTCATAGCCGACGTATGAAGGGTACTCGGCCAGCGCGAGCTGAGCGCCGTCCCCGCATCCCAATTCGACCACCGACCGTATTGCATGTTCTTTCACGAACTTGTTCAGCACGTCCGCTTTGTAGCTGGCCAGGAAGCCGCGGGAGCCTTCGCCGGAATGGCCGCCGGCTCGATACCGGTGGACCCAGTACGTCCTCGAGCCCGGGAAAGGCCCCGGCGACGCGCGCAGTCTCCGATGAAGGTCCGTCGCCCACCGCCCGATCAGCGGGAGTCGCTTGATGGTGGTTTTCAGGGCGTCGATGGGAACATCTGTGCCTGTCGCGGGAAGGTCGGACAAGGCCGGTCGTTTCTGCTCATGGACGGGCGAGCTGGTGACGGGGAATTCTCTGATCCCTGCCCAAAGCGTATGCGATGAGGGCCCTGACCTCGACCGGGCCGATGTTCAGGAATTCGAATCCGGCTTCGAAATCGGTCCGATCAGGAGCTCTTCGACACCATCGGCACAATGCGTGAAATGTAAGACCGGTTTGGTCCGCGGCCGTAAAGGTGTAGCTCTGTTGACGCTCGAAGCGGAGAGGCGATCTCAGCTGAAGCCCGAAGGGAGAGATGTCGACGATATGGGCGCTGCCGTCTTCGCATCCGATACGAAGCCGGGCGGAGCCGACTGAGTGGGCCCTCGGAGCGCCGCGTCTTTCGTCCACACTCCCATCGTCGGCCTTCGGGCAAGCAAGGTAACCTGGCGCTGGGGATCTGTTTCTTTTGGGAACGAATCGCGAGGCCCTCCATCCGGTGGCTCGACGTCGGGCCCAGAGCCTCTGGCTTGACCCTCCTCAGGGGCCACCATAGGTTCCGGTCGCCTCATGGGCACCGCGGTCTTTCCTAGCCTCCTTCTGATCCCCGTCCTTCCCCTGACAGGTGCGGTGATCTTGGCCTTCTTTGGCGCTCGGATGAGTCGGAGGACCGTTCACACCACTGCACTGGGCTCCGTGTTGGGCGCATTTGTCATCACCGTTCTCGCCACATGGATGCACCAGCGGGTCGGCGCGCCTCTGGAGGCGACCTTCTGGACTTGGATGGCGGTGGGCCGGTACTCCATCGATCTGTCCCTAGGCTTCGACGGACTCACGACATCCCTCTTGTTGGTCGTGACCGGGGTCGGATTTCTCATCCACGTCTACTCGACCGAGTACATGGGTCACGACCGTGGATTTTGGCGTTACTTCGCCTACCTAAACTTCTTCATCTTCGCGATGAGCATCTTGGTGCTCGGTCGCTCCTTACCGGTCATGTTCATCGGTTGGGAAGGCGTCGGCTTGGCGTCCTACCTCTTGATCGGCTTTTGGTTCACGGACATCGACAAGGCTCGAGCTGGCAAGAAGGCATTCATCACCAATCGAGTCGGAGACTTCGGCTTCCTCATCGGCACCTTCGTCATCTACAGCTTGTTGGGAACCGGCGATTTTCTCGAACTTTCCGCACTCGCGGAAAACCTGACAGGCGAGCGGGTTCTGAAGTCCGGCATCTTCTCAGGCTGGACCGTCGAAGGGGTTCTGACGTTCGGATGCTTGATGCTTTTCTTGGGCGCCTGCGGAAAGAGCGCCCAGTTTCCCCTCTACATCTGGCTACCGGATGCGATGGCGGGTCCGACTCCGGTCTCCGCACTGATCCATGCTGCAACCATGGTGACGGCGGGCGTCTACATGGTCTGCCGGATGGGAGCGCTGTTCGATCTGGCGCCGGTGAGCGGCGAGGTTGTCGCATGGGTGGGAGGATTCACCGCCTTGTTTGCGGCCACGATGGGCCTTGCACAAAACGATATCAAAAAGGTCTTGGCGTACTCCACGGTCTCTCAGCTCGGCTACATGTTCATCGCGGCCGGTCTGGGGGCTTACTCCGCGGCAATGTTTCACGTCGTAACGCATGCCTTCTTCAAGGCATGCTTGTTCTTGGGCTCCGGCGCAGTGATTCACGCATTGCATGAGGAACAGGACATCCGTCGAATGGGCGGACTATCAAGCCGCCTTCCCGTCATCTACCTGACCTTCCTCATCTCTACGTTGGCTCTTTCCGGCATTCCGCCTCTGTCGGGATTCTTTTCAAAGGACGCGATTTTGGCCTACGCATTCCACCACAGCTTTTATCTGTGGCTGCTTGGCTTCTTCGGGGCGGGACTGACAGCCCTCTATATGTTTCGCCTGGTCGCGCTCACGTTCTTCGGAGAGTTGCGGGCCCACGATTCCCAGGGAAACGAAGTGCATCTTCATCCGCCGGGTTGGGCGATGAAGGGGCCTTTGGTGGTGCTCGCCGCGCTCGCAGTGGTCGGTGGGATGCTGAACCTTCCACACATCTTGGAGGCGATGAGCGACTCTTTCCACTCCGCGGTCGGATGGCTCGACCACTATCTGGAGCCGGCGGTGCACTCTCGACATCTCGAAGTGGCGATCGGTGAGGAAATCATCCTCATCCTCGCTTCGGTGGCCATCGCCGTCCTCGGCATCGGGGCGGGAACCACACTCTATCGTCGTGGACCGAGTTTGGTCATGGAACGGGTGACACGGACCGGACCCGGCCGATGGGCGTACATCGTAGTCGCCGCCAAGTATTACGTGGACGAAATCGTTCACCTGGTCATCGTTCGACCTCTGAACGCATTCAGCCAGTTCATGGCTTATCTCATCGATCCTTGGGTCATCGACGGCGTTCTCGCCCGCCTGAGCAGCACGCTGGTCAGTGGGTCTGGTAAGGTCCTGAGCCGAATTCAGACGGGCAACGTTCAATCGTATGCGGTAGTGATAGTCGTAGCCATCGCGGTCTTCATCCTGTGGACGGTGGGCTGACGTTTTTGGCGTTGAGCTGCGCTGTTGCAGCCTACGATCCGCTGATCGACGGTGAGCTTCGGCCCAAGGCAGGGGTGTCGGTTGGGTTCGGGGTGCAGCGCTTGCAGGATGAGTTTGGCATCGTGGGCAGCGTCACCTCACCCTATTTCTTCGGGGAGCATGTCGCACTGCGGGTAGAGGGAGGCATTGGCTTCTTTCCCGATATTCGAGCGCTTCCGGACGAACCCGACGAGGTCGACGTCGGCGCACTCTCACTCTATGGTCACGTGCGAACGGTTCTCGTGCTCTCGGCTCGACTGGGCCTCGCGGCGGGACGCGCGTACGCCGCTGCTGGGCCAAGTTTCCTGTTTCTCGATGATCAGCTGAGTTCTACCGGAACGAGCGTCGGGATCTACGGCGTGGTGGGGGTCGAACTTTTCGTGGGCGATGCGTTTCGTGCGTTCCCGATTTCGGTCTTCTTCGAGATAGGTGGAACGGCCCACGACGCCAATGCGGACATCGAGAACCGCGTGGGTCCGCCCGAACTCACAGATTCCACCATTGACCTCCCGATCGCTACGGGCCTCGCCCTGGCCGGCGGGCTCCGCTACAGCTTTTGGTGAAGACCTGCTTCCCGAATCACGTGAGGTGCGGTCTGGGAATGCCGAGTCGTTCCGGGTACAGACCGGCTCATGTGTGTGCCGTGGAGTCGACGACGAATGATGACAGCGGTGGTGTTGGGCCTTCTGGCGAGCCGGGGCTCGATCAGTGGAGCCCAGGATTGGGGTTCGGTCGAGATTGGAGGTCACTCCATCCCACCGGGTTCCAAAACCAAATTCACGCCCCGAACCGGAGCGACCTTCGAGGAAGGTTTCTTCGACCTCCCCGTTTTCGTCGCTCGGGGCATCCGACCCGGACCTTTTGCATGTGTTATCTCGGGCATTCATGGCGATGAAATCAATGGATACGAGAGCTCACGTCGTGTTTTTGCGGAGGTCGATCCCGAAGATCTCGCTGGAACTCTGGCCATACTGCCGGCGGTGAACATCCATGGCTTTCGGAGCGGTAATCGATACCTCTCCGACCGCCGCGACTTGAATCGGTACTTTCCAGGCAAACGATCAGGCAGCGTCGCTTCTTATCTTGCCCACGCGGTGTTTCAAAGGTTCGTGCGAAGGTGCGCCTTCCTCATCGATCTTCATACTGCCTCATTGAAGCGCGACAACCTGCCGCAGATCCGAGTTGACCTGGAGCACCAGCCTTCGGTTCGTGTTGCGCGAGAATTCGGACTGGGACTGATCGTGGGAGGGAAGGGGCCAGACGGGAGTTTACGGCGTGAAGCAGTGAGGGCCGGCATCCCCACCATCATTTACGAGGCCGGTGAACCTCATCGCTTCGATGAAGCCTCGATCGCCTCGGGTGCCCGAGGTATCCTGAACGTGCTGAAACGACGAGAGATGATCCGAGGGGAACCCGAAAGCGACGAGCTCGTGTTCGTGAGGGAGAGTCGTTGGGTCAGAGCTCCGCTGAGAGGGGGCGGTTTCTTCTTCCCAACGGAACCACTCGGTGCAGAGGTCCGAGAGGGGCAGGTCATCGGTTTCATCGTCGAACCGCTCACGGATGCGAAGTTGGATATCGTTTCGCCGGTTTCAGGCCGTATCATTGGCCAGGCCTATGCTCAGCCGGTATTGTCTGGGTATGCGTTGATTCACGTGGGTTTGATGTAGTCGCCCCAGGGAAGAGTCATGGACCTTTACACGATGCTTTTGGGAAAGCGTCCCAACAGTGGTCGTAGTCCTTCTGCAGGAAGGGCGCATCCACGGCCTGTCGAGTGGGCCGAATCACCCAGCACGTTTCGAACATGAACGCGAGGGTATGCTCGATCTTCTTGGGCGCCGACGTGTCTTCGAGCGCATGTTGATACGAGGCGCGGTCGGGTCCGTGAGCACTCATCGAGTTGTGGAGCGAGGCACCACCCGGTAGGAAGGCTCCTTGTTTGGCATCATAGCTTCCGTGGAGGAGGCCCATGAATTCGCTCATGACGTTTCGATGAAACCACGGTGGTCGAAAGGTGCCCTCCGCAACCGTCCATCTCGGCGGGAAGATGACAAAGTCACAGTTGGCTGTGCCCAACAGGGGACTCGGAGACGTGAGGACCGTGAAGATCGAAGGATCTGGATGGTCGAAACTCACGGTGTTGATGGTGTTGAATCTGGCCAGGTCATAGACGTAAGGGACCAGGTTTCCGTGCCACGCCACCACATCGAGCGGTGAGTGCCCAAGGACCGTTTCCCACAATCCACCCTGGAACTTTTGAATCAGACGAGTGGGTCCCTCAGTGTCTTCGAAGGCGGCATGAGGGGCCATGAAATGCCGGGCGTAGGCGAGCGCGTTGGCACCCAGAGGACCCAATTCAGGCAGTCGGAAATGCGCCCCGTAGTTCTCAGCGATGTATCCGCGGGATGGGACGCCATCCGGCAACTCGACTTTCATCCGGACTCCTCGCGGGATCAAGGCGATGAAGTTGGGAGGAACGCCGAGCACACCGAACTCCGTGACAATCCGCAATTCACCCTGCTGAGGTACGATGAGGAGTTCGCCGTCGGAACAAAAGAACACGGTATCGACCATCGATGCATTGATGCTGTAGAGGTGGATGGCCAATCCCGACATGGAGGCCGGGCCTCCGTTGCCGCCGATGGTGAACCATCCCTCCACGAAGCTGGTCGGTTCGACCGGCATGGGTGGGGGGCTCCATCTCAGACGATTGGGCGGAGGCGGGAGCTCATCAAAGGGCCCTGATCGAAGGTGTTTGGCCTCGAGCGGCCTGAAGCTTGGATGTTGTGCCGAGGGACGGAGTCGATACATCCAGGAACGACGATTCTCGGCGCGTGGCGCAGTGAAGGCGGTCCCGGAGAGCTGCTCTGCATACAAACCGAAGCGCGTATGCTGTGGTGAGTTGGTGTCGGGAAGGGCATGAGGGACTGCCTCTGACCGATGCTCGTTCCCAAATCCGGTTAACCCGATCTTTGTCATGGGTCTCGACGTTAGCGAGTCGAGGGAACCGGGGGCAAAGGCTTTCTCCAGGCGATGTCTCGAACACGAGGCTCGTCCCTCAGTCGGACTCTGCCTCGGGCCGGTAGGCGCTTTGCAGCTCGGCCTGAAGGCCCGCCGGCGCAGGCGCGTAGTGAGACTCGTCGACGACGAAGGTCCCTCGGCCGTGGGTCATCGACTTCAACTGACTCGAAAACTCTGCCATCTCGCCCAGGGGCGCTTGGGCATGAATCAAAACCCGTTCTCCCGGCAGGTAGTCACTCGACTTTAGGTGGCCGCGCTTGCCAGCAAGGAGGGCATTCACGTCTCCCATGAATTCGGCTGGCGCCGTCACCTCGACGTTGACGATGGGCTCCAGAATCGTGGGCGAAGCCTTCTTCACGGCGTCCAGGAAGGCTCTTCGTCCAGCCGCGACGAATGCAACCTCTTTCGAGTCCACCGAATGATGCTTTCCGTCGTACACTCGAACGCGCACGCCGCAGATGGGATAGCCGGCGATGGCACCTTCGGACATGGCTTTGCGAATGCCTTTTTCGATGGCGGGCATGAACTGACGTGGGACCGAGCCTCCCACCGTTTCGTCGATGAACTCGAGGGGTTCTTCACCTTCCAGTGGTTCGATTCGGAGGTAGACCTCTCCGAATTGCCCCGCTCCTCCGGTCTGTTTCTTGTGACGATGGTGTCCTTCCGACCGACCCCGGATGGTCTCACGATACGGCACCTTGGGTGGTTCGGTATCAACTTGGATGTTGAATCGATTTTCGAGCTTTTCGAGAACGATCCGCATGTGAAGTTCGCCGAGCGACCGAAGAACGAGCTGCTCGGTGGCACCAACGCGCTCCAGACTCAAAGTCGGATCTTCCAGGAGTAGCTTTTGCATCGCAGACGAGAACTTCTTTTCGTCCTTCGTTTCTCGAGGTCGGATGGCCAGACCATACATAGGTCGTGGAAAGTCGAGGGGTACGAGTCTCAGATGGTCGATGTCCTGCCCGTGCAGCACACTGTCGAACCGAAGATCCTCCAACTTGGCTACCGCGACCACGTCTCCAGGAAGCGCTTCCGGGATTTCGTCCTGCTTTTTGCCGTTCAGACGCAGGATGTGTCCTGGCTTCAGCGGCTTCTTGATTCCATCCAAGTAGAGGTCCGTCGACGCGGAGAAGGTCCCTTGGTGAACCTTGAGCATCGAAAGCTTTCCAACGAACGGGTCCGAGCTCACCTTGAACACATGCGCCACCGGCGTTTCATTGGCGTCCGGCCGTGGAAACCAAGTCTCCTCCTCTCCCGCTTCGTCACGATGGAGAAATCTCCGTGGATTTCCTTCCAGCGGGCTCGGACAAAGATAGGCAATGGTATGAAGAAGCTGATCGAGCCCCAAACCGGTTCGAGCGCTCGCGAAGCAGACCGGCACCAAGTGGGCCTGGCGCAGGGCGGCTTCAAACGCATCGTGCATTTGAGAACGCGTCAAATGCCCCTTCGCAAGATACGTTTCCATCAGGGTCTCGTCGCTCTCGATACACTGATCGACCAGACGTTGATGTGCTTCGGCGGCGTTCGAGAACAGAAGGTCCCCTTCTGATTTCTCCCAAAGGTCCACCAGATCTTCGCCGTCAGGTGTCGGCAAATTGATGGGAAGGACCTCGCCACCAAAAGTCTCTTCGAGCGAGCCGAGCAGTGCCTCGAGCTCACCGATGTGCTGGTCGATCTTGTTGACGATCAGGATGTGAGGGAGATTGCGTTTTTCGACAACGCGCATGAGGCGCCGGGTCATGCTCTGGACGCCCTTATCTGCGGAAACGACGATGGCCGCACACTCGACCGCTGGCAAGGTACACAGAGTCTGCCCGATCAAATCCGGGAACCCCGGGGTATCGACGAGCGTGATGTCGCTGCCCTCGTATTCGAACGACAGAAACGAGCTGTTGATGGAGTGTCCGTGGGCTTTCTCTTCGGGTTCGAAATCAGAAACGGTGTTTCCCTCTTCTACTGTGCCGATGCGAGTGATCTGACCGACTCGGCCCAACAGAGCTTCGGCAAGAGTCGTTTTTCCAACGCCGGAATGTCCAACCAGCGCCACGTTTCGCATGTTTTCCGTGCTGCGTCTGTTCATAGTGTTGCTCGACGGTGCGCTCCACCAGCGAAGAAAGACCCCCGAAATTTGAGTCATTTCTGCGTGGCATCTGCTCTAGGTCCCGGGTGTTGGGCCGAGGGTGCAACGAGGCTTCCGGCCCACGGACCCCCGTCGGAGAAAGGTAGCGTGGCGGAACGTCACGTGCAACGCGTAGGCTTCGCGGAGTGCTCGGGGTGCCCTCCTTAGGCTGCTCTGACCGGCTCAGCTTCGGAGTGCTGCCGGAAGACGGGTAGACGGGTTCGACCCGATCGGAATACCTCAGGTTGTGCTCAGCTTGACCTGTGGCGTCATCGTGCTTGCCGAAGGGCTTCGGGCGGCTCCGGCTCCCGCTCCAGAACCACCACCGCAGCCGAGCTCGAACCTCGGGCAGGCTGGATTTCGGAACTATGAGCCCGTGGCGAGCTATGACCTGGAAGCGGAGCTGGATCCGGAACTCCACCGGGTTCAAGGGTACGGCCGAGTCGTATGGCGGAATACCGGCCATCGTCCGGTGAGGAGCCTATGGTGGCATCTCTACTTGAACGCATTCTTGAATAACCGGTCGACCTTCCTGAAGGAGTCGAAAGATGGGGTTCGACCACACCGCGCGACCACGGACTCGTACGGCTTCATCGAGATTCTGAGTCTTCGGGGGCGTCCGGCCGGCGGCGCCGCGATCGAGGACTCGTCGCGGTCGGAGTTCGTGGACCTGATGCCGTTTCGTACGTTCGAGCACCCCGACGATGATAACGATCAGGACCGGACCGTGATGCGAACAGATCTTCCGTTTTCCATCCCACCGGGCGAAGAGGTGGAGCTCGAGTTGGCTTTCGAAAGCCAGCTTCCACACGTCGTGGCCCGTTCTGGCTACCACGGCTCGTTCCACATGGTCAGCCAGTGGTTTCCGAAACTATGTGTTCTGGAAGACAGCTACCGACGGGTCGAGGATCCGAGGTTCGGCGCTTTGGACAGGTTTCATGAGCCTCGATGGAATTGTCATCAGTACCACGCGACGAGCGAATTCTTTTCGGATTATGGCCGGTATCGAGCGGCGCTCACGGTTCCCGAGGCTTGGGTGGTGGGCGCAACGGGCGTGCTTCAGAGGGTGCGGAAGGCGCAAAGCGGATTTCTGACCTACGAATTCGAAATCGACGCGGTGCACGACTTCGCATGGACCGCAGACCGCCGCTTTCAACGGCAAGAAAGAACGTTCGACGCGGAGCAGGAAGTCTCTTCGGACGAATTGCACGAAGTATCCCGTCTTCTGGGCCTCCCGCCCGAGGATTTGGAGTTGACGGATGTGCAGGTGATCCTGCTCGTCCAGCCGGAACATTCGACGTATGCGGATCGCTACTTTCGCGCCGCCTTTGCGGCGATCAAATGGTTTGGGTTGTGGTACGGCGCTTATCCATACCCCGTCTTGACCATCGTCGACGGGCCTCGGGGTGCTGGCGAGGCCATGGGCATGGAGTATCCAACCCTGATCGCGGGAGGCGTGACCTGGCCTTCTCCCGATCCAAACGGTCCGCCCGTGGGGGTGACGGTCCACGAGTTCGGTCACCAGTACTGGTACGGACTGGTCGGGACCAACGAGTTCGAAGAGGCGTGGCTCGACGAAGGTTTTGACACCTACTCTTCTGGAAAAGTGATGGACCGAGTGTTTCGGCCGAGGCGGAGCGTGCCCCGGCTGGGGGGCGTTCCGCTCACTCCGTGGTTTAGGCACTGGCAGCCCACGGACAGTGACCTGTTCAAGGTGGGCACGCGGTGGATGCCGGATAGAGATGCGGTCCTCAGGGTGTCCTGGAATTATGAGAGCACACGCTCCTATGCCGTGAACTCCTATCTTCGAGCTGCGTTGACCCTCTTACAGCTGGAGGAGCTCCTAGGCCCCTCGGTCATGGCTCAGGCGATGCGCCGATATCATCAGGAATTTCGCTTTCGGCATCCGACCTCCGAAGACTTCATGGCCACGGTCCAGCAGGTCTCGGGTCGGGACCTTTCCAACTTCTTTGAAGAGAGCCTCCGCTCCGTGGGTCGAGTGGATTACGGCATCTCGCGGTTGAGCAGCATCTCAATACCCCAACTGCGCGGCTTTGCGCCGGCGGAGGGGAACCAAGCACTGCCCACACCCGTTTCGGGGCGTCCCGGCGCCCCACGGTACCGAGCCGAAGTCACGGTGACGCGGTACGGGGAGGCGGTCCATCCCCTGACTCTTCAGGTGACATTCACCGACGGCTCGACGACGGGACGGTCCTGGGACGGTCGATACCGATGGGCCCGATTCGAATTCGAGCGTGACGTCGAAGTTCAACACGCGGAACTCTACAGTCAGAGTTTGCAGATGCTGGACGTATCTCCGGTCAACGATAGCCGAACACGAGAGCCATCCGCGATTGCAGCCATCAGTTGGTTCGAACGGGGCCTCGCCCTCGTCATGATGGTCTCGGACCTGATCGGGGCCCTCCTTTGATGGAAGCCACCCGTCGGATCCTCCGACGATGGCGGACGATCGTCGTCGTATACTCCGCTTCGCTCTTGTTCGGACTCCCCTTCGCAGTGGTACTCGGCATCATCGCCCATCGATTTGGCGGCTACTCGATGTTGGTGACCGAGTTGGCTCGGGCTGAATCTCTTCCGATTCTCGCCGACTTCGTGGTTTCTGAAGCTGCCCATCTCACGACTTGGGCGACGACCGTCGCCCTCGCCTCGCTGGGTTTTGCGGTGCTTTCGGTCTTCATCAACGGAGCCGTCTTGGCCACGAGCTTCGAGAGCAGTTCCTCGGGTTCGACCAGAACCCTGATCGTGGAAGGCAGCCGAGTGTTCTTACGGGTTGGGGGCTTGGCAATTGTCGCCATTCTCACTTGGGTCCTGATACTGGCTCCGGCCTTTGCCATCATGGGTTGGCTCTTGGGCACCTTCCTCGATGAATGGGCCAGCGAACCGGCTGTGTTGACGGTTCGTTGGATGGGCTGGGCATTGGTTGCTCTCCTGGCCGCCTGGGCGAAGGGCACGACCGACGCCATGCGCGCGGTGGCGATCGTTCAGGACGAGCGAAGGATTCGAGTCAGCGTCGGGAGAGGTTTGAAGCTGGCCGTCAAGTCTCCAGGGTCCGTCGTTATGACGGTGCTTCCGTTCATCTTGGGGATGGTGGTTCTGACTCTGACGATTCGACTCATCGATCCGAGCCTGAGCAAAGCATCTCACGGCAGTATCGCGTGCTCTTTCTTCCTCCATCAGGCTGCCGCCTTCGGACGTGCGGCACTACGGGTCGCGATGCTGGACCACCAAGCGCGGTGGGTGTGTCTTCACGGAATGGTCAGCGTTCGAGCGAGGGAAGAAGTGGCGCGTTCCACCTCCATGGAGAGGTCCCACCTTGCAGGCATAGGCGCGAGTCGACAGATTGGCGGCCATCAATCGTGATGGAAGCTGTGTGGCACGCTGTCATTGGCAGCCTGACAGGTTGCGATTGGATTCATGACGGTCGTGGTCTGGGCATCATCCGTCACAAGCTCCGAAGGCCGATGTACGGCGTGCTCGGCCAGAACGAACTTTTCCTGCTGTCCGATCTCGATGAGGATCAGACACAGATGGTTGAGACCGCCTTGCGTCGGGTGGCTCGCTGCTTCCAAGCCGGTATGGATGGGCACCTGGAGCAAGCCGGTGGCGCGGTCGGCGCTGTCCGCGGTGTTGCTGGAGCTTCGGCAGCAGAAGCAAACGCTGGTCGCGTCTCGCTCATTCTTCTGAAAAGTCCAGTTAAGATTCAGCGCTCGTGACCCGGCAGGCGGGGCTGATGGGGTCGGGGCGCAGCGCATGGCGCTTTCCCGAGGGTCCGCCGCAAACGCGGGCAAGACCCTCGTCATGAAACGTTCTAAGTCCCGTACGCTCATGTTTCCTGGAGTGGATGAAGGCTGCTGAGGGTTCAAGCGACGTGGATACGAACGCATCTGCTGGTCGCTCGTCTGGAGTTCGTTTGAACGGTCTTTCGACTGCAGTCCCAGCGAATGTCTGGCGACAGGAGGATTCGTTGGCGGAACTGGTCCGTCATTTCCCTGGCTACGATGCGCCGGCGGTTCGACGGATTTTTCAAAGGTCGGGCGTCGAGAGACGCCACTTTGCCATAGGTCCAGGAGGGTTCGACCCAAAAGCGGATGCGGACCAGATGCTCGCTTTGTACGGTGAGACCGCACCTCGCCTTTCGATCGAAGTTGCGCGCCGCGCGATCGAGAGGGCTCGCGCATCATTGGACGAAATCGGCCTGGTCGTCGTTGCCACCTGCACCGGCTACATCTGCCCAGGGTTGACGGCCCATGTCGTACGAGGACTGAAACTGCCTGAGGACGTCCAGCGTGCCGATCTGGTGGGAATGGGATGTGCGGGGGCTCTTCCTGCACTTCAGCGGGGTGTCGACTATGTTCTTGGACATTCGGGGAAGAAGGCATTGGTCGTCTGTGTCGAGGTCTGCTCGGCTTGTTGGTACGTTGACGAATCAGTCGAGACCTTGGTCGGGAACGCGATCTGCGCCGATGGCGGGGCCGCGGTCGTTCTCGACACAAACGGTCAGGATGGTCCTCGGATCTGCGACTTTGCGACTGGAGTCGATACGGAATGGATGAGCTCGGTCGGACTTGTCACCAAGGCGGGCCGCCACCGAATCATTCTTTCCAAGGGCCTTCGAAAAGCGGCGGGGCCTGTCTCGAAGCGGGTCATCCAGCGCCTTCTCGACCGCCACGGAATAGCCCGCGGCGACGTACGCCACTGGGTCTTTCACGCGGGTGGCAGAGCGGTTCTCGATAGCATCGAAACGGCCATGGAACTGCCGGCCGAAGCCTTGGCGACCAGTCGAGAGATCCTCCGAAACTACGGCAACATGTCGTCTCCCACCGTCCTTTTCGTGCTT
Organism: Myxococcota bacterium; assembly: GCA_050331295.1. Classification (GTDB taxonomy): domain Bacteria; phylum Myxococcota; class Kuafuiibacteriia; order Kuafuiibacteriales; family Kuafuiibacteriaceae; genus Kuafuiihalomonas. The sequence continues at coordinate 184,836 of JBHJGZ010000009.1, forward strand.
GATGCGTTTCGGCAACGGGCGCCGAGCCCGGGGGACATTGGTGTCGCCTTGGCCCTCGGGCCAGGCCTGGCGGCCGAGGCCGCCCTTCTTCGGTGGTAGGGGTTGAAGTGACGCTCCCTGATTCGAAGGCTAGAATCGCCCGCTTCTATGATCGATTGAGTCCACACTTTCGGAGATTGTGGGGCCCCCATCTGCACGATGGTCTCTTCGATGCGAACACGCGAACGCGGGAAGAGGCTCAAGAAAAGCTGGTAGCGTTTCTCGCGGAACACTCTGGAATCGAGCGTGGCTCCTCCGTCCTCGACATTGGCTGTGGTATGGGAGCGACGTCGGTGTGGCTCGCAGAACATCTCTCCTGCGAGGCAACTGGCATTACGCTCAGTCGGGTCCAGGTAGAGATGGCGGACAGGCTCGCACGCGAGCGTGGGGTGCAGGCAGACTTCCGGCTGATGGACGCGGAAGCGACACCGGTTTCGATTCTAGGCGTCTTTGATGCGATCTGGATGGTCGGAGTTCTCGGTCATTTCGACCGCCAGCTCGATTTCCTGAGGCGCTGCCATGCGCTCGTGCGTCCAGGCGGCCGATTCGTTCTCGCGGACTGGACGGCCGGAGATCCAATTTCGACCGCCGACCGCACCGAAATCATCGAGCCCTTGTTGGATGGGATGCTGATGGCCGAATTGCTGCCGAGGTCGGCCTACGAGGCTGTCTTGGTCCGTCACGGCTGGCGACTCGTCTCGCAGCATGACCTGACCGAGGCCACTCGCAGAACCTGGGAAGAAGGCGTCCGCATCGTGGACGCACCGTCCTTGTTGCAACTCGCGCTGAATCTAGGCCCCGATGCGGTCGGGCTCCTGACCTCGATTCGACTCATGAAGCAAGCAATGGCGAGGGGCCTGGTTCGATACTCGGCGGTCATCGCCGAACGGATATGAGTCTGGACTGGATATGAGTCTGGACTGGGTCGTGGACCACCCTCGATGGGTGTTCGGAGGCCTGCTGGTTCTGGTGGTGGTGGCGGGCTCAGGCGCAACACGACTCACCCTCAACAATAGTCCAGACGTGTGGCTCCCGGCTCGGGACCCGGAGCTCGACCTCTACCAGCGTTTCACGGAGCGCTTCGGGAGCGATGCGACGCTGCTCGTTGCGTCTGGCCCGATCGAGCTGCAGAAGGAGCCCGCGCTTTCGATGGCGTGGCTCGAGCTCGAGGCGCAGCTTCGGGCCATCGAGGGGGTTCGCTCGATCGAAAACCCATGGGTCGACGGGCTCGATGGTATCGCACCCCGTCCCGAAGACGGAGCGGCCTACCTGGTATCGGAGGATGGGCGTTCCTCCGCTCTCCTTCTCGCCTTGCAGGCGCCACCTTCGGAACGGGTTCGGGTCTTGGAGGCGGTGCAGAGAACCGTCGACGCATTCTCCTCGAGTCTCGGGTCGATGGATGTCGTGGGCACGGACGTCGTGACCCAAGCCCTCGACCGGGGCTCCGCATCGAGTCTCGGAAGTCTCTTCCCTTGGGTGATTTTGACGGTGATGTTCGTGGTGGGCTGGAGTCTTCGTTCCCCGCGACTGACCCTGGCCATACTGATGGCAGCCGTCGGCTCGGCGGTGGTGACACTCGGATGCATGGGATGGGCTGGGGTCGAGCTCAATCTGGTGGTGGTGATTGTACCGGCGATACTGGCCGTCCTCACCGTCGCGGCGGCGCTGCATCTCGGCGACGCGTTTGGGCGAGGATGCGCCGGGTCTTCGCCGTCTTTCCGAGTCTCCGCCCAACAGGCCTCGCGACGCTGGAAATCGGCTCTTGGGGCCACCATCGTCCCCTGTACGCTCACGACGCTGACGACTGTGGGCGGGTTTGGCTCCTTGGCGACCTCGCCAATCGGGCCCATCAAGCACCTGGGCGTGTTTACAGCGCTCGGCGCCATCTGGGTCCTGGTCTTCGTGTTCGGATTGCTCCCTATCCTCGCACCTCGTGCTCGGACCCGGGTGAAGACAACCTCGTTCGACGACTTCTTGCAGTGGCTCCGGCCGCGGCGTGGCCCAATCCTCTGGGCTACGGCCGTGGTGGCAGTCTCGAGCGCTGCGGGGCTCTTTCGGCTTCGGGTCGAATCCAACGTGCTGGAATTCTTTCCTCCCGAGCATCATCTCCCGAAGGCCTATCGCGCCTTCGAGGCTCGTTTCTTCGGGCTCACGACCTTCGAGATATGGGCGGAGGGTCCGGTGGAGCAGCTGGCCTCACCGAAGACGCTCCGGTCCTTGGACCAACTCGCTCGCTCTGTATTGGAAGGAGGACTCGCGTCCGACGTCATCGACCCGGCGACCCGGACTCGCGGCACCTTACCGGCTCGAGCAGCTTGGCTCGCTTTTCGGCTCGAGCAGATGAGCACGAACGAACCGTATCTTTGGCGGTCCGAGGACGGGTCCGTGGCTGCCATCCGGCAGACGCTCGCCGCGAATACTGGTTCGTCGAATCGAGCCTACAATGCGGTGAAAGAGATGCGGCGACGAATCGCGGTCCTCGACCTTCCGGAGGACGTCTCCGTTCGGCTCAGCGGTGCGACCCCGCTGCTCGTGCGTGGACAAGTACTTTTGCTCGAAACTCAGATTCGGTCCTTCCTCCTAGCCCTGGGTGTGGTCTCAGTCATCGTCCTCATGCTGTACCGCGACCTGCGGATCGGCCTCATCTCGCTCGTTCCCAACATCTTACCCATCGCGTTCGTGCTGGGAATCATGGGTTGGATTGGAATTCCATTGGATGTCGGTACGGTCACCGTGGCCGGTATCGCGCTCGGCCTCGTCGTCGACGATACCCTTCACTTTCTTCATCACTATCGAGCAGGTGAGGCCGGATTCCGAGGGCTGACCGAAACTCTGCGACGTGTGGGGCGCCCCATCGTAACGACCAGTTTGGCCGTCGTGCTTGGTTTCGGAATCTTTGCAGTGTCGAGCTTTCGACCGACGCTCTACTTTGGGCTTTTGTTGGCCATGACGGCGAGCTTGGCGCTCGTCTGCGACCTCCTGGTGCTGCCTGCGTTGCTGCTCAAGAGGCAGGCCCCAAAGGGGGACGAGGCCCTTTCAGGAAGCTAAACGACTGGATTCGAATCTGGTGAGTGTAATCCTTAGAGTATTTCCGTTTGCGTTCAGAGATGGTTTGGAGGAACGGTATCCATACGCCATCAACTTCGCGAAGCTCTTCGTAGAAAACCGTCGCAGTAATGAATGAGTACTGGGCTCGAACTGTATAATCAACACTATGAATGCGTAGAGTGTCTGGATCGATCCATACCAGATATTGGTCGAAGTCATTGGGTTCGAGTGTCTGCCAAGTGGCGAGGATTCTCAGAAACGACCTCCCTTCGAACTCCGCTTCTCCAGCATCCACGACGATTCCCGCCTCCAAGAGTCGAAAGGGCAATTCGGTGAGGTAGAGGAGAGCTGGCAACACCAGGCCTCCTCGGAATGGATCCTTGTCCCAAACCCTCTTCCCCTTCTTGATCCGATAGGTGCGGCCGTCCTCCATCCCAAATGCGCCACCGCGATGAGGGCCTTCGATGAACTCCAGATGTGCGTCGAACGAACCGGGTCGGTAGTCGATCCGCAAGACGTCTCTTGCATCCCAGATGCCGAAGATCCACGTGGCCGCATCCTCCCAAACGTCGGTCATGACGACGGTGGCGTGGGTCTTCTGCTCCCAAGCCTCAACCCCGTACGCTTCAGCCACGCGTTGGAGAAGAAGCCGGCCACGCCTCTCGGCATCATCATCGACGTTGTCGGTGCGAAGCTGAGGAGGACGGAGATCGGCAGAAGCACACGCTGTGCAAGCGATGGCGAGGAGAAGCCCAAACCGTTGCATGGTCGCAAGAAGCCAGGTCGCTGAACCCGGCGCAACAGGGTCAAGGAGCGCGCGGGAGATTCGCGGCAAAGAACTCGGCCAGGGGCTCGCCCAGGACCTCGGTGACCGCTGCTTCCAGAGACGCTGTGCTGATGCGTTCATCTTGCGTCGCTAGAATGCGGACCACGTCGTCCAGACTCTTCTTGTTGTCGGAGCCATCTCGAATCTTTTCGTCGAGGCGCGACAGGACGTACGCCGCCTTTGCGGTGATTCGACCCGTCGAAGGACCCTTTCGCAGATTCTCCACGGAGCGCCCTCTTCGCCGGAACCTCCGAAGCGCGGCGTCCCGTTCCTCCTCGGAGAGTCCGCCACTCCGGTAAAGCACTTGGAGAGCATAGAGCTCTGCCAGGCCTTCCACGACCCAGTCTCCGTCCGGGGCAGCGCGGGCTCCCATCAACACGTGGACCAATTCGTGGAGCACCGGGCTGGTTCCGTCCGATGCCACCAGCGGTCGGTCTGCGTGGAGGAAGAGGGAACTTGGCCCGGATAGTCCGCCTCGCCACATCGGGTCCCCTGCGCCTACGATGACCAAACGGTCCGGGGGATCATCAACCAGGCCGATGAGTTCCGGAAGCGTCCAGCGGAGGAAGGTCCGGACGTCGATGAGGTTGAGGCCTCGTCGCCCAGTGGTCGCCATCGTCACTTCCAGACCCGCGATCTCCGCCCGTTCGATCGAGATCTCTCCCATCATCAGCCACCCCGCGGGTCGCTTGTAGATTCGATTGGATTCGATCTGGAAAACCCGTTCGCGGTCGCCGAGGGCGCGATGTTGGGTCACGATGTCCCAATCGTTGGGCAGGTTGAATCGGACCGTTCCGGTGGACTCGGTGTCTGGCAGAACATCCGATGCGGCCGGAGGAACGAGATCCGAGCCTCGAAAAATGGCCCAGCTCGTCGCGATGCGCGCATCGTAGCTGCGCTCGTCGCGGAGATGGTCCAGACGAGAGGTCCAGCTGATGACTCCGCCTTTCTCGGGAACTGTCCAGACCACGTACTCGGGTTCGGGATGCTCGAGGGGGGTGTCGGTGTCGAAATTGATGTGACGTTCCGGGTCGATGTGGAATCGCATCTGCTTCAGCGAAGGTCCGGCCTGAGAAACCTGCATTCGGACGTTCGCGAGTCGTTCTGACGGCCGAACGTCGACTCGAAACCGATAAGTGATGGGGTCAGGGACACGGTCTTGTCCGGGGCCGGCGTCGGCTTGACCCAGCAATACGAGGAGCAGCGGTATCATTGGGGCGGGTTCCATGTCTTCGCGATGGCCTGGGCCAGTTCGAGCCGTTCGAACGCGGTTCGCTCGGCGCTCACGATTTCGTTGATGGACTCGACGCGAGGGAGAAGTCCAGCTCGGTTGCACAACTGAATGGACAAGCCGGGTCGCGCATTCAGTTCCAGGATGACTGGCCCGTACCGAGCGTCCACCACTACGTCCGCTCCCAAATAGCCAAGTTCCGTCTTCTCCGCCGCCGCAACCGCGATTTCGAGGACTCGACGGAAGGACGGGATCTCGCGCCCTTGAAGTCGAGCGCCCGTGTCCGGATGAATGGTCGCCAGCTGATTGCGCATGATGGCGGTCTGCATGGTTCCGGTACTGATGTCGATGCCTACTCCTATCGCGCCTTGATGAAGGTTTGCGCGCCCACCCGAATGTGAGGTCGGCAACCGAGCCATGGCCATGATGGGATAGCCTCGATATACGATGATGCGAATGTCTGGCACGCCGTCGAAGACCACCTGCTGCAGCTCTGGATGAACGATGAGGCGTTCCTCGACAATCACCATGTCGGCCTGGCCACCTAGCGCATAGAGGCCTGATATGATGCCCGATGCATGATATTGAATGTCGTCTCGAGTCATGAGTCGACCGCCGGTGCGCCGAAACTTCCCTTGCGGTGTCCGACCGAGGATGACGACGATGCCGTTGCCCATGGCCCCTTTGGCCGGCTTCACCACGAAGTCTTCCAAGGCGTCCACGCGCTGCATCAGTTCATGGACTCCAAAATGGCCTTCAGCTTTGGCAAGGACCTTGGGTGTAGGAATACCGGCCTGAATGCACAAAAGCTTTGTGCGGAGCTTGTTATCGACCAATGGGTATAGTCGCCTCGGATTATATCTCGTCGTGAAGTCGATGTTGCGACGATTGATCCCCAGTAGGCCCAGTCGCTCGAGAGAGGCGAACACTAAGGCTCAACCTTCTGAACTGCGGCACGACTGGACTGGGGAGCAGGCCCGAGGCCCAACAGTTCGCTCGGAATCTCTTCACGAGCACTTCCCTTTAGAAGCACGCGGAAACGCAGAAAGTCCGTTAGCCGGAATCCCATATAGCCGCCGATCCACACCAGCAGACCCATCACAACCAATACCAGCTCTGGAAAACCGAACATCAGGTGCTCCGCAAAGGTGCTCCGGAATATCGGGTAGGTGGCGACGGCGATAAGGATGGATAGCAAGCTCCGATTCATGGCGGTTCGGAACCCTTCCTCGGCCAGCACCAGCGAGAACCGCTCGATCAGCATGGTCAGCACGATGATCGGAAACACGACGCCGGAAAAGAAGTCGCGGCTTCCCAGCCCTTCTCCCAAAAGGGCCAGTCCAACCACGCAGAGTATCGTCAGGCAGAGGAGGAAGGAGATTCGGGGGACGACCAGGAGCCGAAGGCCATCCAGCAGTCGCCGCGTTACCACGCCGACCCCGATTACGACCGAAACCATGATCAATCCCAACCAGAGGCTGGTCTCTCGCATGGCCAGTCCCACGAGGATCGGCATGAAGGTCCCGAAGGTCCGAAGACCGATGATGTTTCGAAACAACGAAACGACCAAGGCTCCGAGCGGCAAAAGAAGAAGGACTCGCAGCGCCTTTTGGGCCGGCAGCGGAAGCGAATACAGGGACAGGAAGCCGAACACGGGACTTTGCGGGATCATCATGTTGGCGAGTTCCCTCGGGCCCAGGCGTTCGCGGAGTGCGCTCACTTGCCGGTCTACCCCGAGGAGTCCGGCGGTTTCCAGGAGCTCGGCTCCGTCGTAGCGAAGCTGCAACAGGTCTTGCGGACGCTCGGCAAAAAATTCTCCGGTCGGGCTCACCGAGATCCAACGGTCCGCCACCCAGCATTCCACCCACTGCATTTCATCCGGCGATCCTCTTTCCTCCAGCTTCAGGCCGGCCACCACGCGAGCCGGTAGCCCTGCCGCGCGCAAAAGGGTGACGAGGAGTCGAGCTTTCCCGGTCACCGCGCCTTCACGCTCGGCGAGGGTGAGGAGCGCATCACTCGAGGCCGCGGTTTCCGTCGCGATGTCATGGTCGACATAAGCAAAAAGGGTGCGGAGCTGGCCCGCAGGATCGTCAGGAGGCGGTAGCTGGAGCTCCTGGAGAAGGTCCTTGATGGGCTTGGCATCGGCCGGTGCGTCGGCACTGGACTTGAGGTATCGCTCTCGAATCGGCTTCGGGATCTCGACCTCGACGGGAGCCCCGGGAAGCTTCGACGAGTCCTGCGTCAATCGAACCCGAAACGTGTAGGCGATCCGATGGATCCCATCCAGCTTTCCGGTCCAGACCCCGATCCGACCCGGCCCGTCGTGGTCGATGGCCAGACTCAATCCATCGCTGGATGAAGTCTCGTCGAACACGATCTGATGGGAGTCGTTGCTCGGAAGGGCCGCGCGGACCACTCCGCTGCCCTGGCCGCGAGCGGCGACGAGCAATTCCACCTGCCAGACGCCTTCCGGATTGGTGGGAAACACGGGGAGGCCGAGGCCTACCAGCTTGTAGAGGAAGAAGGCCCCTCCGGAGAGCACCAACACGGCCCCAGTCAGGATGACGCTGCGATTCACTCCAAGTCCTCCGCCTCGGCGTGCTCCAGTGCAGGGTCGTCGGTTTCTTCCGACGGAACCTGGTCTCTCGGGTCGTAGCCGAGGTGGAATGCGGCGAAACCCGGCAGTACGAGTTGCGGTTGGGCACAACCGATGATGACGCCGTTGTTCGGCGCCAGAATCTCGTAGAACCGGTCACTAAAGGGCAACTGCACCACGCCTAGGACATCGCCTTTGCGCACGGTCTCGCCAAGGTCGACGCGATTGGTCAGAATGCCTCCCCGGTCGACGCGCACCCAGCTGCTCTGAAGGAAGACCTCCGGTGGAACATCCGGCCGGGGGGGGAGGGTCAAAAGCTCGTTTTGACGCACCGCTTCTACCACGGAGTGGACGACGCCTTCGATCACGTCCAGCTGGAAGCGGAGGGCCTCTCCGGACTCGTAGGTGACGGTGGGGATGTCGACGCTGGTCAAGGCGCGCCGCAGCATGCCGCGGCTGCCCTCGGAGTGGACAATGATCGGGGGCTGGAGGCGTAGGGCCAGGCGGAGGACCTCTGGTTGTTTCACGTCGGCCCGGACCTGCGGGAAGTTGGTGCGCCGGGATGAACCGGTATGGAAGTCGATGGCCTCGTCGCAAAGGCCCTCCAGGAACTTGAAGACGCGGAATCCGATGCGGGATGCGGCAGAACCACGGGGAGACCCGGGAAAGTGCCGATTCAGGTCCCGCCGGTCGGGCAGGTCGCGCTCGCCCCGTCGAAAGCCGTGAAGGTTGACCACCGGAAGGCCTATCAGCATCCCCTTCAGGTCCAGCGGGTCGACTCGCTGCATCACCCGCCGGACCACCTCGACGCCGTTGAGCTCATCTCCATGAATGCCAGCGGTGAGACAGAGGGTACGTCCGGGTTGGGTGCCGCGGGCCACGAGTACGGGCACGCTGAGTCGCCGTCCTGAATAGGACGTGCTGGTCGGCAGGCTGGTGGACGCCCGGGCGCCCGGGGACACGGTGATGCCCAGGACGTCGACCGGTCCCCATGGCGGTGGGGGCGGCATGTCCGTCGTGTCCTGCGTCTGGATGGAAGAAGGGCCTTCCACTGGGGCTTCGGACGAGGCCGAGGGACTCGCCGAGGCAAAGCCGAGCCCGAGGACGGCGGCGAGATGGAGGACTGAGATGGCCATCGAACGTGGAAAGCATGCCCTAATTGAGATGTTCGAGCGATGAACGATTGAGCTTTCCCGACGCATCAGGACCTGTGACCCGGCACAATGCCCGAACCAGGGATTTCTAGGTCAGTTGGAAGCGAGCACCTGATCTGATATGAACCCCGTCCCTCGAGGACGATCATGACAGTCAGGACTCGCCGCACCGAAAAAGAGAAGCCGCTGACCAAGAAGGAACTCGAACACTTCAAGCAGCATCTGACGGAACTCCGGGAGGAGGTGCGGAGTCGGATCCGTGAGCGCGCCAACACCGCACGTATCGACGAGAACGACCTCATCGAAGAGATGGACCAAGCCAATCGAGCCACCGAAGAAGCCTTCAACATGCGTCTGCTCGACAAGGAAGTGAAGTTGCTCAAGGAGATCGAAGGGGCGCTCAAGAAGTTTGATGAGGGCACGTACGGAATCTGCGAGGGGACGGAAGAGCCCATTGAACGACGTCGACTCGAAGCTCGACCGTGGACTCGCTATTCCGTCGCCTACAAGGAGCAACTCGAGCGCGAGAAGAAAGGGCGCGCTTCCCGCTGAAACGCATGGCGTTACCGCCCCTGTAGATCGCCCGGGGCCGACTCCGCGCCGGGCAGCGTGAGCCGAACGCGCAAGCCGCCCAGGGCGGACCTCTCGCCAACGACCGTTCCACCGTGCAGCTCCGCAACCTGCTTCACCACCATCAATCCTAGGCCCCATCCGTCGGCTCGGTCTGGGTGCGCACGGTGAAAGGGTGTGAAAATCCGCTCGGTCTCGCTCGGGGGCACGCCGGGGCCGTCGTCTTCCACCGAAAATCCCGTTCGGTCCAGCTCCACTCGAATGCGGGCGGCCGGCCCGGCATACTTGACGGCGTTGTCCAGCAGATTGGTCATCGCACGAAGGAGCTGCTGTCTGTCACCTTGGACGATTCCGTGCCCGACCATTTCCGGACTGACTCCGACCACATCGGACGCTTCTCGCGCCAGCTCCGTCAAGTCCACCGGAGTGTACCGACGCTCTTCCCACGCCGCTCGCGATACTGAAAAGAGCTCTTGCAGCAGACGCTCCACGGCTTCGAGGTCTTGCTCCATTGCATCGAGACGTCTCGGATTCTTGGGTTCGTCCCGGAGAAGTTCTACTTCCAGCCGAAGCCTCGCCAGCGGAGTCCGGAGTTCGTGACTGATTCCGGACATCAAGCTCCGCTCTGCCTTGATCATTCGGCTCATTCGGTCGGCCATTCGATTGAACGCGCCGGCTGCGTCCGCGAGTTCAGGGCTCCGTTGCACGGGCAATCGATGTCCGAAGTCGCCCTCGGCAATGCGGTTCATGGCTTGAACCGCCACCGACAAGGGTCGGCTCACGCGACCCGCAAGCCACCATGAGACCGCCGCCAGAAACGAACCCAGGATGACCAAGAGCACGAACAAACGGGTTTGAACCGTATCGAGATTTTGTCCCTGACGAACCCAAACCCACCCGAGTAGGTCAGACTCGACGGCCCTCAGGGCGCCCGGGCCTCGACACCTGACGAGGTTCGGTCGTCGAAACTTGCATCGCTTCCCCTTCGGAGGCCGGCGTCGCAACTCGATTTGTAGTCCGAGTTGTCGACGGAGGCCTACGATGTCTTCGCCCTGCTCTAGCTGACGGGTGATCTGGAGCGCTTGTCGGTCGTGCATGTGGCCTACGTGACGGAAGAAAGGTCCGAGGATGGCACTGGCCGAAAGGAACCAAGCCAAGAGGAGAGCGCCCGCACTCACGCCGAACAGCAGGAGGCCGAAGCGGAGCCGAAGGCTCATGAAGTCTCCCGGGTCACCATGTAGCCCACACCTCTGATGGTCTTGAGAATCCGAGGATGACGGGGGTCGTCTTCCAGCTTCTTCCGAATGTGGCTGATATGCACATCGACGGATCGGTCGTATGCGGCGTAGTCGGCCCCGCGAGCCTGTTCCATGAGGCCGTCCCGGGAGACCACACGCCCGGCGGACCGGGCCAGAACCAGGAGAAGGTCGAACTCAGTCGACGTCAGCTCCACAGGACGGTCCTTCACGAATGTGGTCCGGCTGGAGGGTTCCAATCTGAGCTCACCTGCCGTCACCGACGCCTCCTGTTGCGGATCGTCCGGGCTGGAGTACGCGTGGGTTGCGCGTCTCAACACTGCATTGATGCGCGCCAAGAGTTCCCGTGGGTTGAAGGGCTTGGGCAAGTAATCATCCGCTCCGACTTCCAGTCCGATAATGCGGTCGGTGTCCTCGCCGCGGGCAGTGAGCATGATGATGGGTATCGCGCTTCGGGTTCGAATCTGCCTACAGACTTCCAGACCGTCCAGGTCTGGCATCATCAGGTCCAGGATCACCAGATCGGCGGGGGCGCGCGAAAGCGCGTCGAGCCCCCGCCGACCGTCTTCAGCGGTTCGCACGTCGAAACCGCGCTTGGTGAGATACTCCGCCAAAAGCTCCCTGAGCCGGCGGTCATCGTCCACCACGAGCACGGTTCGATTCAGCGGTCCCGACGCTCCATCCACCGGGTCATGATCTCCTGGAGCTGCGTCCGTTGTTCAGGCGTGAAGGTCTTCTCCAGCTCCAAAAAGGCGTCGACGGCCCGATGGGCAACCGCTGTGCGCTCTGCCGAGAGCTCGTCCACCAGGGCATGCATTCGTTCTTGGTCCACCGTCCCCGAGGCCACCATGGTGGTGACCTCTCGGAGGCGGGCCTTGTGGGCTTCCTTTCGTTGCTCCCGCTGCTCTCGAATGTTCCGAGTGAGTCTCACCGCCATCACCTCCTGCTCTTCGGTCAGGTCGAGCTGACGGAGAACTCGATGAAAGCCGAAGCCACCGAGACCCCGTCCAGGTCCTCCGTGCGTGCCGAGAGGCCCCTGGGCGAAGGCCCAGCCTCCGATACCGAGTGCGGTGCCCAAGCATCCCGCGGCCAGAAGTTTCGTCTTGAGGTTTCGAATGATCATCATGATCTCCTTTCGAGACCGACTTTGCGCTGGCTCCTTGAAGCTAAAACGATGCTCCACCGAAGACGGGTCAAGAAATGTTGAGAATTGTTGCCCCGATTCGGGGCGTGTCGGTCCGAAGCATGAGGTCGAGCCCCCCCACGAAGGGCGAATCGATGCGCGATGACGAGTCACATCGGGTGACGCGATTCTTGCTGAGCTCCGCCCTGTGCAGCGAGGATGGTGGGTAGGAGTGCTCGTCTTGGCGGCCTGTTCGGGCGAGATCGGCCAGGCGCCAGGGGACCGGTCGACTTCGGGAGGCTCGACCGGCGGGTCGGACGGTCAAGGAGCGTTCGCCGGCGAGGCGACCGGGTCCGGCTCGGGTGAAGCCCCTGGCGTCGGCGACGCGCCCGGCGCCGCCTGCTCGAATCAGGCTTCCTCCACACCCGTGGTCGCGGCTCAAAGGCTCACCCGGGATGGATATGCCCAGTCGGTCGCGTTTCTTTTCGACCGGAGTGTCGACGACGCGCTCCGGCGTTTGCCGGACGATGTTCGCACCGACGGAATCGCCGTAGCCGGGCCCATCTCTCCTCTGGACGCGTCTTCCTACTTCGAGGTGGCGGAGCTGATCGCGGCTTCGGTCACCGCAGAACCCGACCGATTGACCGGCTGCCCCAACCTCGAAGACGCTTGTGTGCGCCCCTACGTTAGAGGGCTGGTGCGCCAGGCGTTCCGGGGAGCCGCAGCGTGGACCGAGCACGCCGACCGTCTACAAGTCTTGTACGACCAGGTCGCCCGCGAAACGGACTCCGCCTTCGCCCTGGAGCTGGTCGTGCAGGCCATTTTGTCGTCGCCGATGTTTCTCTACGTCGCCGAGCCGACACCGACCGAGGTACCAGCTGGCACCGTGGTTCCCGTCACCGGGTCCTCCATGGCGTCTCGGTTGGCCTACTTTCTGTGGAATCAACCACCGACGGACGAGTTGCTCGGTCTGGCGGTTTCAGGGGCGCTGTCTTCTCCGGAACAGGCCTGGGCGGTGGCCGATTCGATGCTCCAAGATCCTCGGGCCGAGCAAGGTTTCTTGCGCTTCATCCGGGAGTGGCTCGACTTGGACGCCTTGCGGGATACGGACAAACTCGAATCGACGCATCCCGAATTCGACCCTGTTGCCTTGGTCCGGTCCTTGGAGCGCTCCATGGTGGCGTGGCTCTGGGAAGGCGATGGGGCACCGGTTTCTTCTATCTTTACAGCCCGGACCATCGTGCCGTTTGCGCCGGTGGGAGAGTACCTCGGGATGTCGGGTCTCGTGGATGGATTGCTCCAGGAGGTCGCACCTCCAGAAAGGGCCGGGCTTTTGACTCATCCGGCTGTCTTGGCCCATCTCGCCACCCCAGAGCAGAGTGACCCGGTCCTGCGAGGGGTGTTCGTGAGGGACCTTCTCCTCTGCGACCGTCCTCCTCCGCCACCCAACGACGTCGAAATCCGACCACCGGACCCGGTTCCCGGACTGACGACGCGGGAGCGTTTCGCGCAGCACTCGGAGGATGCGCGCTGCGCGGGATGTCACGCGTTCATCGACCCCATCGGATTCGGCTTCGAACATTTCGATCAGGTAGGTCGATACCGCACTTCCGACGATGGGCGACCGGTGGATGCCTCGGGCGAGTTGGTCGGGACCGACGTGGACGGTCCCTTCGTAGGCGTCACCGAGCTGAACGCGATGCTGGCTGACAGCCACCAGGTCCGGCGCTGTGTGGCTCGACGGCTGTTTCGCACCGCCCTTCGTCGCGTCGAACTCGACGTGGAGTCGTGCGAGTTGGAGCAGCTCTTCCAAAGGGGCGATTCACAAGGTTGGAACATGAGGGACTTGTTTCTCGCCGTCGTCCAGACGCAGGCATTCACGCATCAGCGCGTGGAGGGTACACCGTGAACGTGCCGCGGCTGAGCCGTCGGCGGTTCATGGGCATGGGGATCGGAGCCTCGGTCCTCGGCGTGGCCCGTTTGGAGAAGGCGATTGCACAACAGATTCCTGCCAAGCGATTGGTGCTGGTCTTCAGTCCGAATGGGACCATTCCGTGGGAGTGGTCCCCGGAGGGGACCGAGACCAGCTTCACTCTGGGCCGGATTCTCGAGCCCCTTCGTCCGAGGATATCGGATCTCTTGATCTTGGACGGCGTAGACCAGCGTTCTGCTCGGTCCGGTCCGGGGGACGGCCATCAGACCGGAATGGGACACCTGTGGACCGGCCGTGAGCTGCTGCCCGGGGATGTCAAGGGTGGCTGCAACAACTGCGCGGCGGTGAGCTGGGCTTCGGGTCCTTCCATCGATCAGGTGGTGGCCAACCAGATCGGCAGCGATACCACCTTTCGAAGCGTGGAACTCGGTGCAGACTGTGGTCGCAATGCCAACGTTTGGACTCGGATGTGTTACCGCGGTGCCGGCGAGCCGCTCCCTCCAATCGATGATCCGCAGCTCGCATTCGAACGACTTTTCGGGTCCTTCGACCCCGGTGCGGTCGACGCGCAACGACGCTTGACGCTGCGTCGGAGTGTCCTGGATCTGGTGAAGGAAGACTTTCAGCGCCTGTCGAATCGTTTGGGAAGCTCCTCGCGAGAGCGTATCGAACGGCACCTGGATACGGTTCGGGAGATCGAACGGCAAGTCTTCCCGGAGCCGTCCGAAACGGTGTGCTCAGCACCCGACAGCCCCGGCGACGCTGGACAGAACAACCGCTATCCAGAGATCGTATCGGCCCAGATTCGACTCGGCGCTGCGGCTCTGGGGTGTGATCTGACCCGGGTTCTGAGTTTTCAGTGGAACCGTTCTGTCGGCAACGTTCGGATGAACTGGCTAGGTATCGATGAGGGCCACCACTCGATCTCCCACAAAGGAGACGGCGACCAAGAGGCCGTCGACAACCTCGTGGCCATCAATCGATGGTACGCGGAGCGCTTCAACGATCTGCTCGATGAGCTGGCTTCCATCCCCGAGGGAGATGGGAGCGTTCTCGACAATACTTTGGTCGTGTGGGGCAACGAGCTCGGCAAAGGCAATAGTCACACCCGGAACAACATTCCCTTTGTTCTCGCAGGAGGACGCAACGGATTGATTCGGCCGGGTCGAGTGCTCAGGTACGAGACTCGGTCCCATACGGATCTCCTCGCGGCCATTGGCCGCCGATTTGGGCTTCAGCTGGAGTCGTTTGGTGACCCCCGATTCAGCGAAGGCCCGTTTGAGGATCTCATTTAGCGGCAATCGGTAGGGACGTGGACCGTTGTCACTGAGGACACGATGAGCCTCACGCAGCGTTGGCGATGCTTCGGACCACTTCCACCGTTCGACGAATCTGCTCGGCGGAAACGTCGAGGTGTGTCACCGCGCGGATGAAGTTTCCCGAAAGACCCATCCGGACGCCCGCAGCTGCGCTTCGCTCCACGAAGGAAGCGTTGCTGATTCCCAGTCGCGCGACGTCGAAGAATACCATGTTGGTCTCGGTCGGCGCGCGAACCGAGATCCCGTCGATCTGGGCCAAGGCCACCGCGAGCTGCTTCGCGTGGTCGTGATCAATGGCCAATCGTTCGACATGGTGGTCGAGTGCGAAGAGGCAGCCCGCGGCGGCAACGCCGGCCTGTCGCATGGCTCCTCCGAAAAGGTGCTTGTAGCGCCGGGCACGGCGAATGAACGACTCGGTTCCGGCCAACACGGCGCCGATGGGTGCTCCCAGGCCCTTGGTGAAGTCGATCCAAACGCTGTCCACTTCGGCTGCGAAGTGTGCCGCGGGAACGCCCGATGAGATGCATGCGTTCATGAGCCGAGCGCCGTCCATGTGAACCGGGATGTTGCGGTCATGCGCTACCCTGCACACGGCGGAAAGCGCGCTCAAGGACCAGACGGCGCCACCGCCGAAGTTATGGGTTTGCTCGACGCATACCAGTCGAGCGTTTTGACCATAGGGCGGCGGAACCGACGTGAGTCGGTCGAGAGCGTCATCGAGTTCCGAGGGACCAAAGATTCCCCGTTCTGTCCGGATGGCTTCCACCATCACTCCGGCGTTGAAGGCAACGCCACCCGATTCGGCCCTGACGATGTGGCACATCCAGTCCGCCACGATCGCATCCCCGGGAGCGGTGTGAACCTTGGTCGCCACGACGTTGCACATGGTTCCCGTGGGTAGCCAGAGGCCAGCCTCCTTACCCAGGAGATCAGCGACGCGGTCCTGAAGAAGCAGGACCGTGGGGTCCTCGCCGCGTTGTTCGTCTCCGACCTCGGCGCTCGCGATGGCCTCTCGCATCGCAGGGGTTGGCCGGGTCTCCGTATCGCTGACGAGAGATATCATCTCTCGGTCTATCTCATGGACGGAAACCGCGTTCGAGGCAAACGATCCTCGGGTGCAGAGAGTGACCGCGCGTGAGCTATTCGTAGCGGAGCGCCACGGCCGGATGCGTCCTTGCGACCCGCCGAGCGTGGCCTCCCACCGTGAGCCATGCGATACCGAGAGCCAATGCACCCGCGGTCACGAAGAGAGTCGGACTGAGACCGATTCGATACTCGAACCCATCGAGCCACCATCGCATACCGACATAGGCGAGCGGCCAAGCGATGGCATTTGCCAGCAGTGCTGGCTTGGAAAACTGCCACAACATCAGACGCACGACATCCATGACCGAGGCTCCGAGGACCTTACGGATACCGATTTCCTTTGTCCGTCGAGCCGCGGTGAAAGCGGCGAGTCCGTATAGTCCCAGGCAAGCGATCACAATGGCCAACACCGAGAAGAAACCGAAGAGTCCTGCGATGCGCCTCTCACGTTCGTACTGTTCGGCCAGGAGGTCGTCCAAATAGTCTGCTCGGAAAGGAATGTCGGGAACTGTTTCTTTCCAGTGGCGTTCGAGTGACGCCACAATCTCAGGACCCGATACACCAGAGTAACGAACGGACATATCATAGAAATAGTCGCGAGCATTGAAGTACACGGAAGGTCGGATTGGGCTGCGAATCGATTTGTAGTGAAAGTTATCGATCACACCGATGATCTCGGCCTTCGCCGTCGAATCCTTGGTCAAGGTGAGCTCCACGACTTGCCCCACCGCTTCCTCGGGTTCCACGAAGCCGAGTTTCGAAAGGGCCAGCTGATTGACGAGGATCGACATCTCGGGCGAAGGATCGAACTTCTTGTTGGTCGCGTCATCCCGAGCCCGACCGCGCTCGAAGCCCCGACCGGCCAGCACCTCGATTTCATAAGTGCTGAAGAAGTCCGGTCCAACCACCAAGCGACCCAGGACGATGGGCTGAGCGGAAGGACGGCCCGGAATGGTGATGAGGCTGTTGCTTTCGCTCGAATCGCTCGGCACGTCGGAAGACAACGCGGCTGCGGTGACCCCGGGAACACTCAGCGCTTGCTGCCTGAGACGTTCGACATGGGAACGCACCGATTTGTGGCTGAGTCCGCGGACCACTACGACGCCATTCTTGTTGAAACCCAGGTTCTTGTTCACTGCGAATCGGGCCTGAAGAAAGACGACGGCGGTACATACGACCAGTGCGATGGAAACGGCGAACTGGGCAGTAACCAGGAGGGCTCGGACCCAACCCCCTTTCGAGCCGTCGCCCGAACAGTTTGATTTGAGAATCGAAGCCGGTCTGAACGCGGACAGATAAATGGCCGGATACAAGCCTCCCATGACGCCAACGACAAATAGGAGGAGAATCATCCATGGCACGACGGAATCTTCTCCCACATAGGTCAGAGCGAGTTCGCGATCCAAGAACTGACCGAACCAGGGCAATGTTAGCTCGGCGATGGCCAAACCCACGAAGAGGCCGGCCAGAGCCAGGAGAATGGATTCACCCAAGAATTGCATCACCAACTGGCGCCTACTGGCTCCCATCACCTTCCGAAGCGCGACCTCCCTCGCACGCCGACTCGCGCGAGCAGTACTCAGGTTCATGAAGTTGATACAGGCGATGAACAGAATCAGGGCAGCCACGACCGAGAATGTCACCACCCAGATGTAGTCCGGCGTATCCTGGCCTTCGACACCTACCAGGTGAAACTTCAGCAGCGGAATCATGCTCATGTTCATGAATTCGTGGATCGGAAACTCCTGCCCGTTGACGGTCATGTCCGGAATGTTTCGGCGTTCAAAATCGGGAAGGGCGCGGTCCAACGCGTCGAAGGACTCGGGGCGTCGCATCTTGACGAAGAGCTGGCTATTGACGGATGTCCATTCCTTCGCCATCCAGGGCCGTTCCTCGTAATGTGATTCTTCGAATCGATTTATCAAGTTCCACTTGAAGGAGGAATTTGTCGGGGGATTGGGAATGACTCCGACGACCTTGAGGGTTCGCGGCTTGATGTTGTTGTCGTAATGGAGAATCTGGCCGATCGGATCTTCGTCTCCAAAGAACTTCACTGCCAGCTGCTCGCTCACGACGATGGAGGAGGTGTCTCGCAATGCGGTACTTCGATCACCTTTGAGGAATGGAATGTCGAATACGTCGAAAAACTCGGGATCGACGGAGTGAACGCGTTCATGAAATGCATCATCTCCTCGCTTGAGGATCGGGCGCTCCGCAAAGACTCGAGCTGCTGCTTCGATCTCCTTGAAGTCCTTTCGCAGCGCTGCCTTTGCGGGGCCGGGAGCCCCGTTGGCAATAAGGGGCTCTCGGCCTGGTATCTCAAAGCGTGTGTGAAAGAGAGCGATGCGTTCCGCGTCTGGGATCCATCGGTCATAGGAGAGTTCGTGCTGGACGTATCGAATGATCAGTAGAGTGGCGGCCAAGCCAGCGGACAGACCGAAGACCGTGATCGCCGTATAGAGCCGGTTCTGACGGAGATTCCTGAGGGCGATGAGGAAGTACGATCGCAGCATGAGTCGTCCTGGACTAGATGGCGGCCCGGAGGTTTTCCGTGACGATGCGGCCGTCGAGTAAGTTGATGGTTCGCTTTGCGTAGTCAGCGTGAGATGGTGAGTGGGTAACCATGACGATGGTCGTTCCCTCTTCGTTGAGCCCCTTCAGCATACCCATCACTTCCTGACCGTGGGCGGTATCGAGGTTGCCGGTTGGTTCGTCGGCAAGGATGAGATCTGGATGACCGACGACCGCCCTGGCGACCGCGACACGCTGCTGCTGACCACCCGATAGTTGGGGCGGCATGTGATTCCTCCGGTGGGCGATTCCGACTCGATCCATCACCGCATGTACCCGGTCTCGTCTTTCTCGGGTCGACATCCGACGATAGATGAGGGCAAGTTCAATGTTTTCTTGAACGGTGAGTTCGTCGATCAAATTGAAGCTTTGAAAAATGAATCCGATGTGTTCTTTCCGGAGCTTGGCAAGTTGCGTCTCGGAATTTCGGGATACATCTTCGTCTCGAAAATGATATGTTCCACTGGATGGATTGTCCAAGAGACCGAGGATGTTGAGAAGCGTCGACTTCCCACAACCGGACGGTCCCATCACCGCCACGAACTCGCCGTCCTCGATCTCCAGGGTGACGTGGTCGAGAGCGGTAGTTTCAACTTCGGAACTACGGTAAACTTTTCGAATATCTTCCAGATTGATCATGGATTTTACCTGTTGTTTGATGAATGACATTGTTCAATTATCGAATACGAGACGATCCATATCGAGGTAACTCGTATAGGGTGAAGTGATGACCTTTTCTCCGTCGTCCAAGCCTTCCAGAACCTCGATGAATTGCGCGTTTCGTCGTCCGAGGCGTACGGTCCGGCGGACGGCTGCGCTCTCGTCGTTGAGAACGACGAAGACCCATGACCCACCCGTGTCCTGATAGAATGCTCCGTTAGGGAGAAGCATGGTTTCGGTAGGGTCCCCGAGGGTTAGCCGCATCTGCAGCGTCTGACCTCGACGCATGCCGTCGGGTTGGCGCCCTTGAATGATGAGGTCGATTTCGAATTCGCCGTTGTTGACCTGAGGATAGATCTTCTCGAGCGTGAGCGCATAGTCCCGGTCCGAAACATTGAGTGTCGCCGTTTGGCCAACGTCGATCCGAGGAAGATAGAATTCATCGACCAATGCGGAGATCTTGTATTCGGTTGGATGGTCGATCTGGCCGATGCGTTCTCCTCGACTCAAAGACTGTCCGACCTCGGCATTCAGAGCCGTGAGCTTCCCGGCCACGGGCGCCCGAACGTTCAAACTGTCGAGATTCTTGCGCGCGACCTCCAGGTTGCTCCGCAGGCGGTCTCCCGCAGTGCGGAGTTGTTCGACTTGTGCGCGTTGGAGCTTTTCGTCCGTGGCCTGCGCCTCGCGCGTCACCGCTCGCCGTCTCTGCCAGTAGGTGAGCTCGTTTTCGATGGCGGAGACCTCCTCTTTCGAAACGGCGGCTCTCTTCACCAGCGCCCGACGTCTCTCGGCTTGATCCGTGAGACGGGTGATCTGGTAGTCGGCTTCCACCAGCTCGCGTTTGTGGCCGATGCGATTCTGTTCGAGCTGAAGCTCAAGGGTGCGGATGTTGTTGAGCTGTTCAGCCACCTGAGCCTCGCGTGCGATGACGTCGAGTTGCAGAGCCGTGTTCGAGAGGACGACCAGGGGTTGGCCGGCTGAGACCAGGGCCCCATCCTCGACCAAGACCTGCTCGACTCGGCCTCCCTCGATGGCGTCGAGATAGATGGTGCGAAGGGGCACGACGCGCCCCCGGACCGGAATGAAGTCCTCGAATTGACCGGTGCGGACGGTGGACACGGTGATCCGGTCTTCGGTCACCCGGAGCCGGCGGCCGTCCGCCGTGCCCAGCACCCAGACCAAAGCCGACAGCATCAGAAGGCCGCCTCCGGCCCACGTCGCGGGAACGAGCCACTGCGGCCTGCCGGCTTGGATGCGCCGGTCCATGCTTTCGCCCCGCGTGGGCGCGACGGAATGGACGGGGGCAGGCGACGCCATGGGAGGACCGAGAGCAGCGAATGGACCAGTAACTATCTTCCCGTTCTATTTGGCTATTTTGGAAATTGCACCGATCACCGGATGTCCGGTTGCGCACACCGCGTTGTTCGATTGTGAACACGGACGAGCAACCCAGGCCGCCCTGGTCGAGTCCTAGGAGTGGCGAGCGCTATGCAGAGTCTGGAGACCACCCGATGAGTTTCAAATCCTCGCTCCAGAAACGTGATGCCACGGTGGTGGTCGTCGACGATGACGAGGACGTGCTGGCCGCCGGCCGCATGCTGCTTCGGCGTCACTTTTCAAAGGTCGAGACGCTGACCGAACCCGATGAACTCCTGAAGCGGATGCCGGACCTCGACCCGGATGCCATCCTCCTCGACCTCAACTTCTCTCCCGGGGAACGGTCCGGCCGCGAAGGCCTTTCCGTGTTGGAACGGGTATTGATTCGTGAGCCGGACGCCGTCGTAGTCCTGATCACGGCGCATGCCGACGTGGCGACGGCCGTCGACGCGATGAAGCGAGGAGCGACCGATTTCGTCGCGAAGCCGTGGGAAAACCAGCGACTTCTCGCCACCGTCAATGCTGCTGTCACGTTGCGGGCGAGTCGAAGAGAGGCGCAGGTGTTACGGAGGCAGAACGACGCCTTGGTGGAAGACTCGGCCGTCGGAACCGACCCCCTCCTCTTCCGAGCGCCCAGCATGGAGCACGCGATGTCCATGGCGGAGCGATCCGCGCCAACCGACGCGAATGTCCTGATCTTGGGAGAGCCTGGCACCGGCAAGGAACTCGTGGCACGAGCCATTCATCGACACTCACGACGACGCGATCAGGTATTCGTTTCGGTGGATCTCGGGGCGGTCTCGGAGTCGGTCTTCGAAAGCGAGCTCTTTGGGCATCGAAAGGGCGCATTTACTGATGCAAAGCGTGACCGAGCCGGTCGCTTCCAAGCTGCGAGGGGCGGAACGATCTTCTTGGATGAGGTTGGCAACCTTCCGCTTCACCTGCAGTCGAAGCTCTTGACGGTACTCGAGCAGAGGCGCGTTACACCCGTCGGTTCCGACCAACCCGTGGACGTGGACGTTCGGGTGGTCGCGGCAACCAACCGTCCTCCCCATGAACTTGCTGATCCGAACCTGTTTCGGCAGGACCTGCTCTTTCGCCTGAACACGGTCGAGATCCATCTTCCGCCCCTTCGTGAGCGCCCGGAGGACATTCCTCTACTCGTCGATCACTATCTGGCTCTTTTCAGCCGACGCTATGGAAAGCCCGAGAAGCCGGTGTCCGAAGCGACCTATGCGACCCTGAAGAGATATCTCTGGCCTGGTAACGTGCGCGCGCTCCGACACGCGGCTGAGCGAGCCGTCATCCTGTCCACCGGCTCGACCTTCCATGAGGTCGATTTTTCGATTCCTGCTACTGCTCAAGCCGCAGCGGCACGGTCGCAAGACGACGGAGGGCAGCCCGACGACTTGAACTTGGAGCGCCTCGAGCGCAGTGCAGTCACTGCGGCATTGAGGCGACACAACTACAACATCAGCCAAGCGGCAAAGGAGCTCGGGATCACGCGCGCCGCATTGTATCGGCGCATGGAGAAGCACGGTCTCTGATGAGCACGCTCGGTCACGCGGTACCGCGCCATGAACTTCTACGTGGCTTCCTCGTGAACACGACCACGCGTGTCATTTTCTTGTTTGGATCGCTGCTCGGCTCGGCTCTCCTGATGGCGTCGGACTTCCTCGTCGCGCCAGGATTGATGGCAATCGTCGCGATCGTTCAACTCGCAGACCTCGTGCGCTACGTTCAGCGGACCAATGAAGAGTTGGTCCGATTCCTGGAAGCGGTCAGAAACCAGGACTTCACTCAAACCTTCGCGACGGATGCGCTGGGCACCGGATTCGAGCGGCTCGGCCGTGTCTTGACTTACCTCATGGAAGGATTTCGAAGCGAACGGGCTGTCCAAGAGCAAGAGCTCCGCTACCTCAGAGCTACTGTAGACCAGGTCCCGGTTCCATTGGTCGCTGTGGAGTCGGAAGGCTCGCTCACAGCCCTCAACCATGCAGCGCGTCGTCTGTTCGGAGCAGTCCCGGTACGACGCGTGGATGACCTGATGGCGTTTGGGTCAGAGTTGAGAGATGCCGTACTGTACACCCCACCCGGGATGCGCAGACTGGTGCCATTCGACGCGGACGGTGTGCCGCTTCGACTTGCGCTCAGGGCAAACGAAATCGTGGTAAGGGGACGTCGGCAACGACTGATATCTCTTCAAAATATTCAGAGTGAACTCGATTCCCAAGAGATCGAGTCGTGGCAAAAACTCGTCCGTGTGCTCACACACGAGATCGGCAACTCGATCACTCCCGTAGCGTCCTTGGCGCACAGTACGGAAGATTTGTTGAGCGAGCTGAGTGTGCACCATCCCCACCTTGAGGACATCGATGAGGCCCGCAGTGCGGTACAGACTGTGGCTCGACGCGCCGACGGATTGATCCGGTTCGTCCGAACCTATCAGCAGTTGAAGGGTCTCCCATCGCCCAGACCTCAGCCGTTGAACCTTTGTGATCAGTTCGCGGCGATGAAGACGCTGATGCAGGCCGAGTGGCAAAGTCGAGATGTTCGGCTCACGACCGAAGTCACTCCGGAACGTTTGGAAGTCCACGCGGACCGAGAACAGCTCGACCAGGTGCTCATCAACCTCTTGCGGAATGCGTCGGAGGCCGTGGCTCATCACGCATCGCCACAGATCTGGATGAAGGCGTACATGAGCCGTCGCGGCCGCGTCGTCATCGAGGTCTTGGACAACGGTCCGGGCGTACCCGAGGGCCTCGAAGAAAGGGTATTCGTTCCCTTTTTCACGACCAAGTCGGAGGGGACGGGAGTTGGTTTGGCTCTGACCCGACAGATCATGATGGCACATGGCGGTTATGTAAGCCTCGCGCAGCGCGATGGAGGCGGAGCCCGTTTGAGCCTGATCTTTTGAGTCGAAGCCGATCAAAGCAATAGACATGTATATGATGACTTCACGCAGTTCCCCGCTCCCTCCTCGGCATGCTCAGCGAATGACGCGCCGATCGCTGATGGTGGCGAGCCTCGTCGCTCTCCTGAATGGCTGCGCATCCAGCGGAAGAGAGCTCATTGGTCCCCCGGCCGAATCCGCGATGCATCTGGCTGAGGCGATACGTGCTGGCCGGACCAGCGCTGAGAAGGCGGTCAGAGCATATCTGTCCCGGATTGAAGCGTGGGATGACGACGGACCTCGATTGCAGGCCGTAATCGCGTTGAATCCGAATGCCATTCGAGATGCTCGAACCCTCGACCGTGAAGCCAGGATGGGTCGGTTTCGAGGACCGCTGCACGGTGTACCGATCCTGGTCAAAGACAACATCGAGACCAATGAGATGCCAACGACAGCCGGCTCCTTGGCACTTCTCTCCAACGCCACCGGGCGCGACGCTCCGGCTGTCTCTCGTCTCCGGTCGAAAGGAGCCGTGATTCTCGGGAAGACCAATCTTTCGGAGTGGGCGAACTTCCGGTCGACTCGCTCGGTCGCCGGCTGGAGTGGAGTCGGAGGTTGGACCCGCAATCCTCATGGCTTGAACCGAACGGCCTGCGGGTCGTCATCGGGGTCGGCGGTAGCGGTCGCGGCCCGCTATGCGCCGGTCGCTCTCGGGACCGAAACCAACGGATCGATCATCTGTCCAGCCTCCATGACCGGAGTCGTGGGCCTGAAGCCGACGGTGGGATTGGTTTCCCGAACTCACGTGGTGCCGATATCGCCGTGGATGGATACCGTAGGGCCGATGACCACGACCGTGACGGACGCCGCCTTGGTGCTGAACGCGATGGCTGGCTCCGACCCATCGGATCCCGTAACCGAGCATGCAGACCGGGAGAAGCGAGATTATCTTCATGGTCTCGCGAACGGAATAGAGGGCATGCGCCTCGGCGTCTGTCGCTGGGCCCAGGGAGACCTCCCTCCCGTTTCTGCGGCGTTCGACTCGGCTGTCTCCACCCTTGCGGGGCTGGGGGCGGTCATGGTGGACATCCGCCAATTTTCACCCGATCCCGTGCTCTCCGAACGTGTCGATGAAACGATGCAGACGGACTTCAAAGATGCGCTCAACCAATATCTGCGGACGTCGGCCGACACCGTCACGGTGCGTACACTGAAACAACTCATCCTCTTCAACCGTGAGCAAGCCTCACGAGAGTTGGCTTTATTCGGCCAGGACCTGTTTGAGGCTGCCATCAAGAGGGGTCCGGCACGGGTGATTCGCCACTCGAAGAATGTAGACGCCATTCGTCGTGCCGCACGCGAAGGTGGAATCGACCGGATGCTGCAAGAAAACGATGTGGTCGCGTTGGTGATGCCATCGGCGCCCCCGCCATTCGTGTTCGACCGGGCGTATCTCGGTCATTTTCCGGGTTCCGACGTGGGCGCGACATGGCTGGCCGCGTTCGCCGGATATCCGGTGCTGTCGATCCCCATCCCCACAACCAGCATTCCCATCGGACTCGCCGTGATGAGCACCGCTTGGGAAGAGAAGACATTGTTGGCCATCGGATTTGCGTATGAACAGGCCAGAGGAGAAGGAGTGCGGCCCACGTTCTTGCGTGGACCTATGGACCTACCGGTCCTGGCACGAGCGCTCCTCCCGTACAGCGAAACATCCAGCCGTTCGGAGCCATAACGGTTTGTCCATTCTGGATGCTCACGCACGGATCGACGCGGTGACAACTCGTATTGCGACTTGATCCCGGGTGCGTATCGAGAGATCCCTTCCTCGTGCCGTCCGAACGTTTCACCCGGGAGCTCGACGTCGAGCTCGGGCGCTGGGTCGAGGACGGAATCGTGGATCGAGAAGCGGCAGAGCGGATACGAGCTCGATACACCACTCCTTCCACAGCGGGAGAAGAATCGGGGCGGTCTGACCGTCTAGGACTCGGAACCACGCTGTTGGGGGTGCTGCTCATCGCCGGTGGCGTACTCTCGCTCGTCGCGTGGAACTGGGGCTCCATTCCTGCGTGGGCAAGGGTCACGCTGGTCGTTGTTCTGATGCTAACCGCTGACGGGATGGGCGCTCGGGTCTATCCCCGAAGTCGGCTCTCACACGGCCTGTTCAGTTTGGCCACCCTTCTGTTCGGCGCGGTTCTGGGTGTCGTCATGCAGGCTCTGCACCAAACGCCCCCGTGGTGGCAAACGGCTCTTTCATGGTCTGCGGTTGCGTGGGTTCAAGGCGCGGTGTTTCAGTTCGTGCCGGCCCTCGTCTTCTCGCTCGGTCTTGCTTTCGTGGGTCTGACCGGAACGATCAGACACGAAAGCGGCCATATCCTTGCTGCCTGGCTCTTTGCGGTTCCCGTCGTTTCATTCCTTCCATTCGCCCTTCGCCATCGAAGCAATGCTTTATGGCTCATGGGTAGTTGCTCGGTCGTTCTGCTGATGATGGTCGCTGGTGTGGAGCGAGAGGCTCTCGAAGCCGCGGACGTCGGAGTTCTCATTCTTGCGCTGATCGGGCTTTGGGCCGCCGCCGGCGTCTTCTTCGAGTGGGCGACGCCATCCGGGTGGCTTTCGCTCGTCGGTGGATTGAGCGTCTTTTTC
The DNA here is from genome assembly GCA_050331295.1 of Myxococcota bacterium. Classification (GTDB taxonomy): domain Bacteria; phylum Myxococcota; class Kuafuiibacteriia; order Kuafuiibacteriales; family Kuafuiibacteriaceae; genus Kuafuiihalomonas. The sequence goes on from JBHJGZ010000009.1 coordinate 211,161, forward strand.
GTGCTGGGTTTTCGCGAGGTTGCCGACGATATGGTCCGGTCGTCACCGAGCCCGATGCATCTGTTTCACGCCCTCTTCGTGTTCATGGCCGGCGGGGTTCTTGTAGCGCTTCACATTCGGAGGGAACGAGGGCTCGGGCTCCTCCCGGTGAGGCTTCCGGCCGTGCATTTCATCGCAGCTCTTGGGGCCGCCCTCGGACTTCTCTTGGCATGGTCCAGCATCCAGGTGGTCGTCTTGGTTCATGGGATCTTGCTGATGTTGTTGGGGCTGCTGATCGCGGAAGCGGAGCGCATTGAAAGCCGAGGACCGTTCTGGCTCGCTTTGGCCGTCGGCGTCGTCGTGGTGCTGGTTCGATTCTTCGAATATCAAACCGGACTCTTGGCCAAGGGAGTTGCGTTCCTCTCGAGCGGCGTGCTCGTTGTGCTGGCAGGACTCTGGTTCGAACGACGCATCGGGGAGACGGAATGAAGACGTCTTCACATCGAGTCGTCCTCTTCATCGGTTTTCAGGTGGCCGTCGTGCTGTGGGTTTGCGGTCCGGCGCTTTGGGTGAGGCTCGTCGGGACATCCGTCCGTCTAGAGGCTCGCGCTTCTCCCGGTCGCGATATCTTGGCCGGTCGAGCAATCGACCTCGACTACCCCTGGATGCGCGAGACGATTGGTCCATCTCGACGTGTGATGCTCCAACCCATGGAAGGGGTTTGGAACCCGGTGGAGAGTGTCGATCCGACGAAGCCGACGGTGCATCTCGAGTTGGGTCCACTTCAGGACCCCATTCCTCCCGGTCTTCGGAGTTTCTACACGCGACAAGACCCGGCCACATTGGTGGAACGGTCCCGACCGACCGCCAAGGTCTGGGTTCGTGCGAAAGTAGCCGGTGGTCGGGCGGCGATCGTTGGGATTCTGCCGGCCGAGACCGGGGAAGAAGCGACAATAGCTCGGTAGTCTCATCGGGTCGTGGTGAGTAGCTTTCGTACGTGTTGAGCCAAGTCGGAGGGTCCGAACGGCTTCGGAAGAAACTGCATCCTCGGATTGCGTTGGGTTAGGACCGCAGCTTCTTCCCCGTACCCCGAAATGAACAATGCCTTCATCTCGGGTCTCGACTCCAAGAGCAGACCAGAAAGATAGGTGCCGCTCATTTGGGGCATCACGATATCCGTGATGAGAAGGTGAATGGGACCTTCGTATTCGGAGGACATGCGGAGGGCGGTTGGACCATTTCGGGCTTCCAGCACGCGGTAACCCAAGCGCTCCAGCGTTCGCCGAGAGACCCGCCGCACCAACGCTTCGTCCTCGACCAAGAGAATGGTCTCATTCCCTTCCATTTCGTCGAGGGTCGTCTCGAACTCGGCCTTGGACTCGGTAGGCCCGGTCAGGCTCGGAAGCAGGACCCGGAATACGCTGCCCTGCGGACTGGTACGTTCGACTTCGATGAGGCCCCCGTATCTTCGAACCACGCCGTAGGCGGTTGAGAGACCGAGTCCGGTTCCTTCCCCTGCCTGCTTGGTGGTGAAGAACGGATCGAAGACCTTCTCGATGTGCTCCTTCGGGATTCCTTGCCCATCATCATGGACACGGATCTGTACGTACTCACCCGACTTCAACCCGTGGTGATTGCGCTCTTGCACCAACAGACTCGAGGTTTGGACCCGCAACCGACCTCCCTCGGGCATGGCGTCCCGTGCATTCAGAACGAGATTGATGATCACCTGCTCGAGTTGACCGGGGTCGACCAGGACCCGTGTTCCGGGCGAACCGGGAACCGTGACGAACTCGATGTGCTCTCCGACCAGCCTCCGAAGCATTCGGTCGACCGATATCAGGAGGTCGTCGACCGTCACGATCTCCGGTGCGACCTCATCTTCGCGAGCAAAAGCGAGCAGCTGCCGCGAGAGACGCGCTCCTCTCTGAGCAGCCTGGCCGATTTGGTCGAGGTCCTCGACCACCTCTCCTCCGCGCTCCGCTTCTGCCCGTCCCAGATCGACCGAGCCGAGTATCGCCGTCAGCAGATTGTTGAAATCATGGGCGAGTCCTCCGGCGAGTCGACCAACGCTTTCCAGTCGCTGCGATTGAACCAGACGGCGTTCCAGCTCCTTCTGCTCCGTGACGTCTCGGGCGACGAAAAGGATGACTGGACGTTTCTCGGAGGTGAATCGTCGGATCTGAGCAGACAACGTGAGTTCACGAGCCTGGAAACGGTGCTGAAGCTCGACCGTCTGCACTTCGTCCGACGAGAGCGCTCTCTGGGCGCATGCGTGGACCAGCGAAGCCGCTTCCGGGTCGAATAGCTCCCGGACGCCACGACCGACAGCCGCTGGATCGATGAGCTCGAGTCCGCTCGGCTGTGCACATACCTCGACAAGGTGGCTTGATGCGTCGAACACCAGAACCAGTTCAGGGATGGCGGCGAGTACCTCTCGATACCGATCTTCACGATCCAAGTGCTCGAGCCGCGACCGTAGATGGGCCATGGCTTCTGAGAGCCGACGACCCACCTCGGCCATGAGCCACCGTTCGTCGACGGTCCATTCACGGGAGAAGGAACTCTGTCGAAGAATCAGCCAAGCCGGACGAGAGCCAACACTATGCAGGCTGACCCAAGCTTCCGATCCCGTATCGATGGATGCGGTGGTTGGAACCGCCGAAGGGTCCGTGATGGCGAAGGTACTGACGGCAAATCGGTGCCACCGTTCGACCAGCCGACGAAGTCGGTCTTCTTCCAGATTCTGAAGCCGCTGGAGGCGTTCCGGTTCCAGACCAGAGTGGAATAGGACGCGAAGCCCCTTGGTCTCGGAGGTCTCGAGGACCGCTACGCCGTCACATGCGAAACTGTCACGGGCCACTTTGGCTCCGGCCGAAGCGAGAGAACGCACCGACTCACACTGTTCGGTCGCCTCGTAAAGACGATCCAACGTTGCCACCTCCAGACTCCGCTGTCGGCTCCGACGGTCGTGGTCCATTCGCAGGAACACGCTGGTCAAGGAGGACGTCAGGATGGTGAGGACCGGCTTGGGGACGTCGTGGATTGAGTCAGAGGGTCCCTCGAATCCAAGCACGCCGAGGCAGCGCCCCTGTACCCTCAAAGGACTCATCACCGTCGACCGAGCAGGACTCTTGGAGAGGTCAACGAAGACCAGCTCACCGGACTCGAGTCGCGGCCTCACCGGATCCATCGTGAGGGCATCGGTTCGGGCGCCCGTGAAGCCGGAATCTGGATGTCGAGACTCGAAGGACATCGCAATGCGACCTTCCACCTCGAATAGGTGGATGAATCCGCGGTCGGCCGGAATCGTCTTGGCCAACTCGCGCAGGGCATAATGAATCGCGCCTTCTGCGTCAGGAGCGGACGCACTCTGGATACGTTCACAGACCGTCTCGACGATCTGCCACCACCGCTGTGTTGTCGTTTCCGCTCCAACCACTCCTATGCAACAAAATCACGGGTCGTGGGACGGATCAAAGTTGTGTCGTGTCAGGATAGCTCCTACGTGTCGGATGAAATCCACCTTCCTGCCAGCCAACTTGCTGCATCGAAGACAGAACTCAGACTCCGGCTCGACGCCGGACACGAGCCTGAAAGGCGGCGATGGCAACTCAAGTTTCGCATAGCCGGCAAGAGTATGGAGCAGGAGGTCGTCCAACGGGTTGACGCAACTGACGTCCAAGACGACGGAGGTACTGCGGCGCCCGATACCTTGCTGAAGTAGGAGTGGAATATCGCGGTCCAGAATCTCTCTCCGGGGCGGACCGGCCAGGAAGGCAATCACGGACCGGCCCGCTGCGATGATGGGCGTCACGTGCTCGGTCATGAGCTGTCGGCGCTGTCGCCGCAGAGCTCCCAGAACATGAGCATCGGCAACGATCTCGAGAGTTTCGGATGGCACCGGCGTCTGAGCGGTCAGCACACACCGAATCAACTCGCTGATCGGCAGCCCTTGCTCTCCCGCCCGCATTCCCCAACTCGCCAACTCCGCCTGTCCGGCTCGGTCCAGTTGGCTTTGGAGCTCACGTACGTGACTTTGGAACTCGGTGAGGTCGAATGGGCCCACCTCCTCATCCTAGGGCGCCGGACCCGATGCGCCAAAACTCCCGGAGATTTGCGTTGGCTTGACCACCGCCGGGGCCTCGCCAACCCTTGTGTCGATGCGAGTGCTGTTCGTGATGGACCCAATCGAGCGAATCGATATCGAGGCCGATTCAACCTTCGTGCTCATGCTCGAGTCCCAAGTGCGTGGATTCGAGGTCGATGTCGCGTCGATTCAAGACTTGTACCTGTACGGATCCATGGTCGGCGTTCGCGCTCGTTCCGTGACGGTTCAGCGAATCCGCGGCCGACATGCGAGGATCGGGTCCTTCGAGGATCGGCCGTTGGACGAGTATCTCGCGATCTTCATGCGCAAGGATCCCCCGATAGATGTTGACTATCACTTGGCGACACTCGTCCTGGACCGAGTCGATCGAAGTCGAGTGAAGATGGTCAACGAGCCCCAAGCACTACGTGACTTCAACGAGAAGCTGGCCGCGCTGAGGTGGGCTGAGTTCATGCCTCCTACCCTCGCGACCGCTGACCGGTTGCGTCTGATTGACTTCGTGGATCAGCACGGTCCTTGCGTGGTCAAGCCCCTTGTCAACGCTGGTGGCGAGGGGATTGTTCGCTTGGAACGAAGAGATAAGAATACCCGCTCCGTGATCGACCTTCTGACTCAGAATGGTACCCGAATGATCGAAGCCCAGAAGTTTCTACCCGATGTATCCAAGGGCGATAAGCGGGTGATACTCGTGAATGGAGAAGCGATTGGAGCCATCAATCGCGTTCCATCGGAATCGGACATCCGTGCCAACATGCACGTCGGTGGTCGCGCCGAGGCCAGTCAGATGACCAAACGCGACCACGAGATCTGCGAGGCCATGGGTCCGGAGCTGAGGAGGAGGGGACTCGTTTTCGTCGGAATCGACGTCATTGGAGGATTCCTGACCGAGGTCAACATCACGAGTCCGACCGGCCTTCAAGAGCTGGCCCGATTCGATGGGATTTATGGGGAACAGAAGATACTCGATTGGGTGATGGGGAAGAACTGAGGCGAGTGGACGAGATCCGAGCAGAGGAAGTCCTTCTCAAGCCGGAAGGGCTTCAGGCGTTGAGAGATGCCGAACCGGCGGCAGCACAGCTCGTCCGGCTTCTCTTGGAAACCTGTCTTCGCGGCATTCAACTGGCGGATTCGGTCGATCTCGCGCCGTACGAGTTGGGAGACGAGGAACTCGCCGACCTGTCGACATGGAACGCACTCGCTCCCCAGGCGAGGACTCTGCTCGTCACGATGCGAGGTGTCATCGCGGACTTGCGGGCTCCGTTTCCCGGTAGCGAAGTCCCATGGGACTTGCCCGACTCTGGAGACATCGAGCTCGCGTTCAGCACCGGTCCGATTCCAGCCAAGACGCGGGACGACGCCGTGGAGTCGGTGGTGGATAGCAGCCGGAGCGCTCGCTCCTCCCAGCTAGGAGACTCGGTCATGAGCCTTACCGCGATGCTCGAGCAGGACGTCCTCCAGTTCGGCCAACTCGTGCGACGACCCGAGGTCACGGCGGACCGGTGGCTTCTGCTCGGCGCCTTCCATGAGCTGCTGATGAACTGCGCTCAGTGTCTCGACGCTGTCGCTGCCGTCGCGGTTCAGCATATCAGTTCGCGGCCGGCCGAGCACTTGCTCACGCGATACGTGGACGTGACCCGCAGGGCACTGATGCTTCGTTCAGATCTGCGGGATCTCCGATTCGAGGTCGAGGACGTGCAGCTGCGTCGCAAGGACGCCAGTGAAGGCGAGGAAGCGGCAGCCCGACGCCTCTTGTCGCTGCTCGACGCGTTTGCAGGGCGAATGTCCTATCGCCTCCTTCGGCCGCTCGACAAGAAAGCGCTGCTCGAGTGTCGAGCTCGGCTTCGCTCTCGTGTCCAGGAGCCAGGGGTCTCGCCGATGCGGGTGGCCGAAGACATGCTGCGTTTCATGGAAATGATGGACGGGATCAATCGTAGGGAGCATCTGATGGTGAGCGACCGTCGAAACTTGGAAGTGAGCATGGCTTTGATGGACGCGGAGGCCCCACTGGACCGAATCTTGCCCCGCGTGCGGCTGCTGTATGGACGGTGGCTCGGATTGGACCGAATGATCCGACGATGGCGGCGCGGAGAGAAGCCGAGTCATCCGGAGCTCCGCGAGCAGCTCGACGCCGCGACCCAAAGCGTGACATGACGAGGTCGCCATGGCGTACGAGAACATTCGACTCGAAATCGAAGAAGGGCTCGCGGTGCTTACCGTCGACCGTCCACGAGCTTTAAATGCCCTGAATCCGGAGACCGTGGAGGAACTGACCGAGGCAACGGCAGGACTTTCGGAGGCGACCCGCGCCCTCGTGGTGACGGGAGGCGGCGACAAGGCATTCGTAGCAGGTGCCGATATCAAGCGGATGAGCGAGATGTCGGTGCGCGAAGCGATCCAGTTTGCGGAGTCGGGACAAGACCTTCTTCGACTCCTGGAGACTCGGCCGTTCCCCGTGATCGCGGCGGTCAATGGGTACGCCTTGGGTGGTGGTTCAGAGCTGGTGTTGGCTTGCGATTTCGCGGTCGCAGCAGAAAACGCTCAGTTCGGGCAGCCGGAGGTCCACCTGGGCATCATTCCCGGATTTGGGGGGACCGTGCGTTTGTCCCGTCGGGTTGGACCGAGCTGGGCCCGCAGGCTCATCACGACCGGCGAACGGATCGGTGCGGAGACCGCGCTCCGTATCGGACTGGTGACGGAGCTGGTCGCAGCGGGTCAGGCGCTTCAGCGTGCCCGGGAGTTGGCATCCGAAGTGGTCAAAAACGCGCCTCGAGCCGTGGCCTGGGCCAAGGAGTCGTGCCGATACGCGGAAGAGCACGAAGCGTTGGGGGCCTCGGCGTACGAGCGAAACGTCTTCGGGTTGTGCTTCACGACCCAGGACCAGCAGGAAGGCATGTTGGCCTTTACGGAGAAGCGGTCCCCGCAGTGGTCGGGTCGTTGATGCGCCGACGGGACTCGGACGGGACCGAGGATCGAGGCCCCTCGCCAGACGGCTCGGGACGTGGAGCGCAGATCGATTATGGGGCTTTTCTGGACGGAGAAGGCCCGAATGCCGATGACGATTCAGCGCCGCCGCGGGCCCCGGATTCAGTGGTTCGTGAGCGTCGCAACCTGACGAGCGTGTTGACGCGTTCGACCTGAAGTCCTTATCTGCGCGGCATGCGCTGGATTCCAGCATGCCTTGTTGCGATCTCGGTCTGGACCGCGAGCTCCGCCGCTTACGCCATGAAGGTTGCGGTCGTAGATGTTCCGCGAGCCCTCCAGGCTACACCGGATTTCCCCCGCGCCAAGGCCTTCCTCGAAGGTGAACGGGACAAGCGGACCTCCAATTTCGATGAGCGCGAGGCTTCGCTCAAGGAGCAGCGACAAAAGATCGATGCCAAGAAGGCGGTCAGCACCGCCGACGCGGTGGCCGCCGAGGAGAGGGCGTGGATGGCGGACGTTCAGAAGCTGAATCAGGCCATGGTGCAGGCCCGTCAGCAGCTTCTCTATCTCGAGCAAGGTGTAAACCAGAGGCTGATCGCCCGGATCCAGGCCGCGGTGCAGGTGGTGGCGACACAACAGGACATCGACTTCGTGGTGGACACCGGGGCTGGGACGGAACCCAACGTGGTGTTCTATCTCTCGGCCATCGATATCACGAACGACGTAGTGAAGGTTTACAAGGAGCGTTTCAAGGATCAGCCGCTGTCCTTTGAGGATACGGCAAGCGCTTTCCGGTCTCCTCCTAGATGAACGCCTCGCCCGAGAATCCCCTCGGGCTTTCCGCCGGCGAGCTCGCCGAACTCGTGGACGGTGAACTCGTTTGGGGTCCAGACGACGTCCGCGTGTGGAGCGTGGGACCCGTGGAGCACGGAAGCGTCGGTCAGCTCGGTTTCGTCGCGGATGCCTCGTATCTGGACGCATTGGAGCACACGCGACTTTCGGCGGTCTTGTTGGAGCGGACGCTCCTCGAGAAGGTGAAGGTCTGGCCGCCTGCGGCGGTCGTGGCGGCTTCACATGCGCGATGGGCCTTCGCGCAGGTCGCGCAACGCTTGTTGCGACAAGCAGTTCCCCCGGATCGCCGGGATGCAGCATGGGTCGCGTCAGGGGCTCTCGTTCATCCTAACGCGTCCGTAGGCCCTTTCTGCGTCATCGAGCGAGATGCGCGGATCGAGGAAGGCGCGGTCCTTCATCCGGGTGTTCACGTGGGGGCGGGCGCTCGGATCGGTCCCCGGACGGTTCTTTCGGCTCACGTCATCGTGGCGGAGCGCTGCGAGGTTGGTGCCGACTGCTTCCTTCATCCGGGAGTGGTGATCGGATCGGACGGCTTCGGACATGCTCTTCGACCAGGAAGAGCAGCCGCTCGACTGCCTCAGGTTGGAGTCGTTCTCGTCGAAGACCACGTGGAGATAGGAGCCCACAGTTGCGTCGACCGCGCAGCGTTTGGAACCACCCGGATCGGACATGGAACGAAGATCGACAACCTGGTCCAGGTCGGTCACGGCGCCGACATCGGACCCGGATGCGTGCTGGTGGCTCAGTCGGGGGTCGCGGGTTCCACGGTTTTGGGACGGGGCGTCATCATGGCTGCACAGTCGGGCGTAGCTGGACACCTCGAGGTGGGCGAGGGCGCACGGATCTTGGCGCAAGCTGGCGTGATGCGGGACGTTGCGGCGGGAGAAACCGTCTTGGGGAGCCCCGCAACTTCCCGCGTGCGTTTCTTGCGGGGCGTGATACGAACGCAACAGCTCGAGCGATGGTTCGCTCGGGTTCGCTCATTGGAGCGCGCGTGGAGGAGAAGCGGATGCCGTTGATGAACATCAACCAGATCAAGACGTACCTACCGCACCGTTATCCGTTTCTCTTTGTCGATGCGGTGGATGAACTCGTTCCCGGCGAGTTCATCAAAGCACGAAAGTCGGTGACCGCGAATGAACAGCTTTTTCTGGGACACTTTCCCGGCAATCCCGTGTTGCCGGGCGTGATCCAGATAGAGGCCATGGCCCAGACCGGCTGCCTTCTGGCCATCATGAGTGGCGCGAAGATCGACAAAGAGAACTCGGTATACATCGCCAATATCGACGAGTGTAAGTTTCGACGACCGGTGCTGCCAGGTGATGTGCTTCTTCTCAGCTCGAAGATCGTGCGTCACAAGATGAGGATTTGGAAGCTGGCATGTGAGGCTCACGTGGGAGACCAGTTAGCGAGTTCGGCGGTCATCACCGCCACCACGAGTGCGGCGGCGACCATGGCGGAAGAGTTGCCCGACACATTCCCGAAACCGGGATTCAGCGCCGACTGACATGAAAACCATCCATCCCACTGCGGTCGTCCATGGGGACGCTCAGTTGGGAGACGGGGTAGAAGTCGGGCCTTATGCGATCGTTGGTCCTGCCGCCGAGATCGGGGCCGGAGTTCACGTCGCTTCTCACGCTATCGTGGAACGATGCACGGTGGAGGCAGGCTGTCGCATCTTCCCGTTTGCGGTCCTCGGGACTTCGCCTCAAACGCGCTCTTTTGTGCCGGACACGAGTCGAGTCCGGGTCGGCCGAGACACGGTGATACGAGAATACGTCACAATTCAGCCCGGCGTGGAGAATGATACACGAATCGGTCAGGATTGTTTGATCATGGCCTATTGCCACGTCGCACATGACTGCGTGGTCGGAGACCGGGTCGTCATGGCGAATGTGGCGCAGCTGGCTGGACACGTAACGGTAGGAGATGACGCAGTCCTCGGCGGCCTCACCAATGTGCACCAATTCGTTCGGATCGGTCGCCGCGCCATGACCGGCGCAGCGTCACGGGTCACCCAGGACGTTCCGCCCTTCTGCCTCGTCGATGGACATCCAGCGAGGCTCGTGGGCCTGAATCGGGTCGGCCTGCGACGTGCCGGTTGTGCGCCGGAACGGATGGCTGCCCTGGCGCGAAGTCTGACCAAGTTCTTCCCTGCCGATGGTCGGGTCGTGCAGCATCCCGATCTGCACTCGGTTCCGAGTGAAGAGGTCGATGAGTTGAGACGTTTTGTGCAGTCTTCCCGTCGAGGTCTCACCACGCGCCGGACCCGAATCCGAAGCGAGGGTGCGCCAGGTCGACGCTCGGGCGCGGGCCGCGACTGATGCCGTCGATCTTCTTGAGTGCAGTCGAGCCGAGCGGAGACATGCTGGCGGACTGGCTCGAGGCGGGATTGCGGCGTGTGGATCCGGGCGTCCAGATCCGAAGACCGTCGACAGGGGCGCCGGCTCCGGCCATGGGCTTGGATCCTGTATGGAGTGGTCTCGAGTGGCTCCAGCACGGCCGACGCGTGATCCACGAGGCCTCAACCTGCGACGTGACGGTCTTGGTGGATGGTCCCGCCTTTCATGAGTGGGTGGGCCGGCGCGTCCGGCGAGGCGGCCCGGTAATCTCCTTGGGCGGACCCAAGATATGGGCCTATCGGGCTTCTCGGGGACCGCGGTATCTGCGGGCCATCGATGCCCTGATGCTTCTTTTCCGCTTCGAAGCGCCGAGTTGGCGACGCTTGGGGGCCGACCCTCTGGTGGTCGGGCATCCGATGGTCGACCGCTTGGAGCGTGTTCCGAGCTCCGGGACGAAGATGGACCCGGGCAAAGTCGCTCTACTTCCCGGCAGTCGAGCCGGTGAGGTCCGTCGACTCGCGCCGGTCTTGGCGGAAGTGGCCAAAGGGTTGAAGGAACGGGAGTTCTTGGTGCCCCGCGCACCCCGAGTCGACCTCGAGCCGCTTTTGAAGCGTCTGCGGGATCACCGCTTGCGGTTCGTCGTGTTGGACGGAGAGGACTGCGTGCTTCGCGCTGGTCGTCGGGCATGGGTCGCCGTGAGCGCGGCGGGGACGGCGACCCTCGAGCTCGCTTTGTGCGGCTGTCCCGTGGCGGTGGTGCACCGACTCGACCCGATGGCAGCCGGTTGGGTACGGCGTCAGCTTACCACTCCATTCGTGGCGCTCCCCAACCTCGTGGCCGGTTCCTCCGTGGTGCCCGAGTTTCTTCAGGAGAGGGCCAATCCGCAAGTCATCCTGTCGTGGGTGCGGACGATACTGGCGTCGGTCGACCTGCGCGAAGCACGTTCCGAACGTCTGCGGGCGCTGATGGACGACGTCCGTGTCGAGGACGGACAGGGCGAGGCGGCTCGGCTGGTGCTCAGCATCGGTCGACGGAAGCGAGACACCATCGCCTTTTCCTCGGTTTGAGGTCAATTTCCAGGGTCTGGTCTTGGCTCATCACGGTCCGCTGTCCTAAGTCCGGAGCGTGAAAACCGTCCTGCTGGCCCGAGGGATGTTCGAGTCACCCGACCCCGAGGCGGCCGAACTGCAGCTTCTTCCAAAAGCCGGCTCGGCGGTCCACGCCGTCCGTGCGGCGTTCGACAAGGGGGCCGACCGGGTCGTTTCGACCAGCGCTCCCCTATCCGCCATCGATCTGCGCGAGGGGCTCGGACAGATGGTCGGCGCCGAGGCCGTCGCATGGCTAGACCCGCGGCCCCTCGGACCGTCTCACCCGAAGGTTCAAGATCTCCTCGAACCCTTGCGAGCGCCCAGGGTGCTCGCAATCGGGATGTGGCGCCATGCATTCGAGGCGCTTCACGATGTCGGAGAGTTGCGGGATCCGCGGGCTCTGTCGGTCCATCTGATGGTCAAGGCAAGACGAGCCGGCCTCGAAGTTCGCACCGTGAAATCAGAGGCGTCTCCGGGATGGTACGGCGGACAAGGCGTTGCGATTCTCAAGGGATGGGTCGCTGCCTGGTTTTCCAAGCGGTGAGCCTCAACCTACGTCTTTGGTCCTCGGTGATGCACTGGGCGCCCGAGGCGATGGTGCTACATCCTCGCTTGGGCTCCAGTCGAGCTCATCGCCGAGGTCGAGTTCCATTCCGCCGGGAGCGTGCGCCCATGGTGTGGATGCACGGTGCCTCGGCCGGCGACATTCGCGCTTTGGAGCCGCTGATGCACGAACTGCGGGACCGTCGACCGGACGTGAATGTCTCGTTCACCGGGTTCGACGCAGCGGGCGTTGTGTTGGGTTCCTCTCTTTCCATACCGTGCTGGCCGTTGCCCGCGGATTCCAAGCCCTATGTCAGTTCCTGGATTCGGCGGCGGCGGCCCGAGGTACTGGTCCTCGAGCGGGCGGAGGTTTGGCCGAACCTGATCCATTGTTCCGCGAACGCAGGGATTCGGATCATCGTGGTCAACGCTCGGTTCCGCGCGAAGGGATGGTCGGCCTTGAACGCGGTGTTCGACCAGCCGCTTCGACGGATCGACGCATTCTGCGCCGCCGCGCCTCGCGATCGAGACCGATTGTTGGCGTTGGGAGTCTCATCGGACCGCATTCACGTGACGGGTGACAGTAAGCGTGACCGTCCACTTCCCGATGCGACACACGTTGCCCGCGTTCGGGCACGGCTCGGGACGGAAGGCCGTCGTTTCTGGGTAAGCGGATCCGTGCATCGAGAGGAGTTTCTTTCGGTCGAGCAAGTCGCACGGGAGCTCAAGCGCATCGACCCAGACCTTCTCTGGGTGCTGGCACCCCGACATGTCGATGACGCGTTCCGATTCGAACGACATCTCCGTCGGGCCGGTTGGAGAGTGAATCAGTACACCATACTCGATACCTACGGTGACCTCTTTGCGGCATACTCGGGAGCGGTCGCGGCTTTCGTTGGAGGCAGTCTGGTTCCCGCCGGCGGTCACGATGTTTGGGAAGCTGCGATTCAAGGTACGCCTGTCATCTACGGTCCTCATCACTCCGACGATTCGGAGGCACATTCGCAACCCGGTGTGAAGGCGATGAATCGCCACGAACTTGCGAACATATTGAGGACGTGGATCCGAAGTCCGGAGCTTCGGAATCGGGCTGGCGAGCAGCATCGGTTCTCCGCGCAGGCCATGACGGGAGCGACCGCACGCGCCTTCTGCCAGTTGGAATCCCTGCTGTGACGGGCTCGGCCACCGCTCAACGGATGACGGGTGGCGTGTTTTGACCACTTCCGTCGACTCATCCCGAGGCCCATGGTAACGCCGCAACATGGCTGAACGATTCGATGCGGTTGTCATCGGTTCCGGCCCTGGCGGCTATGTTGCGGGGATCCGACTGGGACAGCACGGCAAGAAGGCGCTGGTGGTGGAGCGCGAACATCTCGGAGGGGTTTGTCTGAACTGGGGCTGCATCCCGAGCAAGGCTTTGATTCACGCAGGGAATCTTCGTCATGAGATCGAGGCCTTTGGAGATGTCTTCTCGGCCGTGCCGTCGATGGACACCACAAAACTTCAAGATTGGAAGGAAGGCATCGTCAAGAAACAGAGAAACGGCGTGGGGATGCTGCTGAAGAGCGCTGGAACAGCGCACATGGAAGGCGACGCCAAGCTGACTGGGCCGCACACCCTGGAAGTTCAGACGAAGAATGGGGTCGAGGAGGTGCAGTTCGACAACCTCATCTTGGCGACCGGTGCACAGATCATCGAGATTCCCGGCTTCTCTTTCGCTGATCCGCTGGTGGGCTACGCCCGCGACGCGGTCTCCTACAATCCGATGCCGCAGCGATTGGTCATCATCGGTGGCGGCATCATTGGAAGTGAGCTGGGCACCGCGTACCGAAAGATGGGTGCGGAGGTCACCATTGTTGAAATGATGGATCAGATATTGGGCGGGACGGATCCGGATCTGGTTCGTCCGGTGACGAAATCCATGAAGAAGCTGGGCATCAATGTACTCCTCGGCGCCAAGGCCAAGGGGTTCGAGAACAAGGGGGAGTTCGGGGTCGTAGAGGTCGAGAAGAAGGACGGCTCCACGGAGTCCTTTGAAGCCGACAAGGTCCTGGTGGCAGTGGGGTTCAAGCCGAACACCCAGGACCTCGGTCTGGATGCGGCCGGGGTTGAGACCGACGAAAAGGGCTGGGTGCCCGTCGATCATCAGTGTCGAACCAACGTGAATCACATCTTTGCCATCGGGGACCTGACTGGGCCTCCGCTGTTGGCCCACCGAGCGTCTCATATGGGTGAGGTCGCGGCTGAGGTCATCAGCGGAAAGGCGGCCGCTTTCGATGTCATGGCGATGCCGCTCGGCGTGTTCACCGATCCAGAAGTGGCGCAGGCTGGCCTGACAGAGGCGGAGGCCAAGGAGAAAGGTTATCAGGTGAAGACCGGGTTGTTTCCCATGACGGCCCTCGGCCGAGCCAGTGCCATGAATGCCACGGAAGGTGTCGTCAAGGTCGTAGTCGATTCCGATAGCGACGTCGTTCTCGGTGTTGGCATCACTGCTTACAACGCGTGCGACTTGATCGCCGAGGCTTGCCTTGCCATCGAGATGGGCGCTCTGGCCGAGGATCTCAGTCTGACGGTTCACGTTCATCCTACGCTCTCGGAAGGGCTCATGGAGGCAGCCAAGGCTGCTCGCGATGAGCCCCTTCACATCGCAAAAAAGCCCAAGCGAGACCGTCAGCGCTCCTCCGCGGCGTAGGCTCGCATGCACGATCTCGAGGTCATTCGGTTGGGCCGAATTGGTTACCGGCCGTGCATGGAGATGATGGAGCGTCGGGTGGCGGACCGCGCCCGAGATGGCGTCCCGGACTGCCTCTTTCTTTTGGAGCACGACCCCGTCCTCACCTTGGGGCGTCGGGCGAAGGTCGAGAATGTCCTGGCGACGCCGGACCGACTCGCTGCTCAGGGCATTGAGCTGGTCGAGTCGGGACGGGGCGGTGACGTGACCTACCACGGACCCGGGCAGATCGTGGGCTACCCGGTCATGGATCTTCGGCCCGACCGCAAGGATGTGCGCAGGTACGTGGCAGACCTCGAAGAGGTGATGATTCGCGTGTGCGCCCGTCATGGTGTCGAAGCCGGTCGGGTCGAGGGACATACTGGAACCTGGGTCGATGCGGAGCGAAAGGTCGGTGCCATTGGAGTGCGGATCTCTCGCTGGATCACCAGTCATGGATTCGCGCTCAACGTCTCCACCGGATTGGATCCGTTCTCACTCATCGTACCCTGCGGCATCCGCGGCAAGGCGGTCACCAGCTTGACGGAGGAGACCGGAACACCGCTCTCGGTAGAGCAGGTGCTCTCGGACGTTGAGGACGTCTTCATTCGCGTCTTCGGAGATCGGTCGTCGGTTGGAACGTAGGATGGGTGTTTGGGCCGGCGTCGGAGCCTACGTCCTGTGGGGTGTGTTGGCTCTATACTGGAAACAGCTGGCCCATGTCGAACCGTCCGAGATCCTGGCTCATCGCGTTCTCTGGTCCTTCGTATTCGGGTGCGTCATCTTGGGGATTCTGGGTGGTGGGGGCCGGCTCCTGGCAATCCTTCGGGAGCCGCGCGCTTTTCGGGCCGCGCTGGTAGCTACGGCGCTCATCGCCACGAACTGGTTTCTCTTTCTGTGGGCGGTGGACAGACATCGCGTCACGGAGATCAGTTTGGGTTACTACATCAATCCTCTCCTCAATGTCCTGCTCGGAGCGCTTGTTCTCAAAGAGAAACTGCGCAACGCTCAGAGGCTGGCGGTCGTGCTGGCAGCGGTCGGAGTGGCCTTCTTCATCGTCTCGGTGGGCAGCTTACCTTGGGTTTCGTTGGTCCTCGCGATGAGCTTTGGAATTTATGGGCTCGTACGGAAAGTCGCTGCGGCGGGGCCCATCGAAGGCCTCACGCTCGAGGTTGGCTTCGTGAGTCCGATTGCACTCGTATTTTTGCTGCTTCGCGACCCGCCTGGCGGAGTCGTTCTCGACGGTGGCATCACTGCAGGATTCTTGTTCTTGGCGGGGCCGCTTACTGCCCTTCCGCTTCTGCTGTTCGCTTATTCGGCGCGTCGCATCCCCTACTCTACGTTGGGCATGCTGCAGTACATAGCTCCCACACTTCAGCTCTTGTGTGCGGTAACGGCGTTTGGAGAGCCATTCACCGAGCGGCACCTGGTGACCTTTGCCTTTGTCTGGAGTGGGCTGGCGCTGTACGCAACTGACACGCTCATGCGCCGGCCATTTCTGGTCCCGGCCGGACCTTCCCGCTAGCCGCTTCGGCGTCGTCCCGGGCGAATCGGAACGTGGAGCCTGGATGCGTTTCATCAGGGAGCGGACCGTGCAAGAAGGCGGCTGTGGGTTCCGTAAAGAATGTCGATGATGTCCCGGTCAGCCGATTGGAGCGGGGTACCTTTGCCCATCAAAAACGCGCTCTCGGGCGCGCTGCCGGTGGTCGGAAAATCGGTTGCAGCCACATGACGGTGCCTCCGGGCAAAGCGGCCTGGCCGCTCCATCTTCACGCGGCGAATGAAGAAGCCTTGTTCATCCTGCAGGGTCGAGGACGCATCCGCATGGGCGACCAAGAGAGCGAGGTGAAAGCGGGAGACTATGTCGCGCTGACGGTCGGAACGGCTCATCAGCTCCGGAATACCTCTGAACAGAACTTGGTGTACCTGGCGGTGTCGACGATGGAGCCGGTAGATCTGACCTACTACCCCGACTCCGACAAGTTCGGCTTCTTCGCAGGGAGTGCGCCCGGAGGGTCCAAAGATGAGCGCTGGTTGGGTGGATTTCACCGCGTTCAAGAGGTCGAGTACTGGGATGGCGAAGACGTTGAATAGCAGGCCACGTCTCCGAGAAAGTCAGCGGTGACGCCTCCAAAACATTGACCGCAGTCGAGGCCCCCCTTACCAACGGCCATGTTCGAATTTGAGCTCCCCGACATTGGCGAAGGCGTCGTAGAGGGAGAGATCGTTCAGTGGCTGGTCAAGCCAGGCGACGTCGTGGACGTCGACCAACCCGTGGTCGAAGTCATGACCGACAAGGCGACCGTCGTGATCTCTTCACCACGGGCGGGAACCGTTCGCGAGACGCGCGGAAATGAAGGAGACCTGGTTCAGGTCCACACGGTCATCGCTCTGATCGAAGAGTCGGCTGACGCTGGCTCGGACGTCGAACCTTCAGCAACCGCTCCAGCCGAATCAGCGGGAAGAGAATCAAGCGCTCAGCGCGCTGCACGGAGCGAAGAACCCCAGTCGACGGCAGGACCGACGCAAGCCCGGACCCTGGCCGCGCCTGCGACCCGTCGCCTGGCCCGTGAACTCGGCGTGGATATCGAGACCCTTGTCGGAACTGGTCCCGGAGGTCGAGTCCTGTCCGATGACGTACGTCGCGCGGCGAATGAGAAGGCAGATCAGGCGGAGGTCGAATCGACGAGGGCGCCTAAGGTCTCAGCTTCATCGCCGCCCGAGCACAGGTCGAGGCCATCGTTTCCGGATGGCGGTTCAGAGGAGGTGCGGATTCCCGTCCGAGGACTCCGCCGTCGGATCTGGGAGAACATGGCTCGCTCCACGTCGTCCGCTTCGCGATTCACATTCGTCGAGGAGCTCGATGCCACCGAACTGGTTGCGGTCAGAGCCCGATTCAATCACCATCTCGAGGACGAGCAACTCACGTTTCTTCCCTTCATCGTAAAGGCGGTTGTCGCTGCTCTCCGGTCATTCCCTTCTCTGAATGGTCATGTCGATGAAGAGCGCTTGGAGTTCGTTCAGCTCGCTCGGCATCACATCGGTGTCGCCGCATCATCCGACCGCGGTCTCACCGTTCCGGTCGTTCGAGACGCGGGACGTCTGTCTTTGCTCGAACTGAGTCGGGAGATTCGTCGGCTGGGAGATGCGGTCAAACAGGGGACCATCGAGCCAGCTGACCTCGGCGGTTCGACCTTCACCGTGACCAGCCTGGGACGCGACGGTGGGCTCTTCGCGACCCCGGTGATCAATCATCCGGAGGTCGCAATCCTGGGCGTTCATCGACTCAGGAAAGAACCTCGGGTAGTCGACGGGCAGGATAACCTGCAGGTCCGCGCGGTCATGAATCTGTCCCTCTCGTTCGACCACCGGTGGGTGGACGGGCACGTCGGAGCCGCCTTCACTTATCGCGTCATTCGATTGCTGGGCGACCCTGACCGCCTGTTCCTCGAGATGCCTTAAACCCAGCCGGGTTTGACCAAGAAGTGTCCAGGTTGCGAGCTCCCCCGATTCGAACTGGTCAAGTCTCGTCGTCCTCAAAGCGGAGAGGTGTTCGAGTCTGTCCCTCGACAGACCGGACGACTGTTCCATGAGCAGGTCTTCTGTTGGGTTTTCGGACGACTCGAGGTCGAATAAACGCCCGAAACGACCATTTTCATAGAAAGTTCGATCGAAACTACCGGATGGTCTCCCCGCATTGATTCGATGATGGCAGAGTGTCCGCATGGCGGTTGAAGGACGCAGTCCAGAGTTTGTCGCATCTTTGGCCAAGGGCCTGAAAGTCATCCGGGCGTTCGATTCCAGAGCGCCGTTGCTGACCTTGTCAGAGGTCGCCGACAAGACCGGTATGTCGAGGGCGGCCGCACGGCGATTTCTGCTTACGCTGTCCGAACTCGGCTATGCCGAAAGCGATGGTCGGCGTTTCCGACTCACCCCTCGAGTCTTGGAGCTTGGATATTCTTATCTCTCGTCGCTCGGGTTGACCGAAGTCATGACGCCCATTCTGGAGCGGGTCAGTTCTCACATCAACGAGAGCGTGTCTGCTGCCGTCTTGGACGGCACCGAGATCGTGTACATAGGCCGGGTTCAAACCCAGCGCATCCTGTCTGTCGGCTTGGGTGTCGGTGCAAGACTTCCTGCGTTCGCGACGTCAATGGGTCGAGTGCTGCTCGCCCATGCTCCAGACCCCGTGCGCGACCGAATCTTGGATGTGCCCATGAAGCGCCATACCGAACGGACGCTCACTGATCGAATGAAGCTTGCCATTTTGCTCCAACAGGTCCGCGAAGACGGGCATTGCCTGGTCGACCAGGAGCTCGAGGTGGGGCTACGTTCTTTGGCCGTGCCGCTTCGAGACGCGGAAGGGAGGGTGCGAGCGGCGATCAACGTATCCGCCCATGCATCCCGTACGCCGGTCAACGTGATGTTGGATGAGTACCTGCCGGTCATCCGCAAGGCAGCGGACGAAATCTCGGTCCTGCTTCCTTGCACGACGCCCCACCGCTCCTGAGCTTGGCAGCTGTCAAAGCTCTTCGGGGCCGTACGCGTAGATAGGGTCTACCGGTTCATCTGGTCCGCGATTGACCAAACTCCTCAACCGGCCATCTTCCAGGCCGTAGACCCAACCGTGCAAGATAGGTGCACGTCTCTGCTTCCATGAGCGTTGGATGATGGAGGTGTGAGCCAGATTGGTGACCTGTTCTTGCACGTTGATCTCCACCATCCGTTGCAGCAATTTGTCTGGGTCATCCTTTATGGGGAGTAACTCGTCAGAATGGTTACGGTAAATATCTTTGATATGACGAAGCCACTTATTTAGGAGTCCTAGGTTGCTCTGAGACAAAGCAGACTTGATACCTTCACAGCCGTATTCGCCGCAAACGATGACATGTTCGACCTTGAGTGCTTCTACGGCATATTGAACGACACTCATGAGATTCAAATCAGTATGAATCACAAGATTTGCAATGTTGCGATGAACGATCATGTCGCCGGGTTCTGCCCCAGTGAGTTCGAGAGGGGGGACACGACTGTCGGAGGACCCAATCCAGAGGAATTTGGGTTCTTGACCGCGAGCCAAACGCTCAAAGTACCGTGGGTCGCTCGCAATCTTCTGCTCCGCCCACGCTTTGTTTTCTAACAGTAGTTTCTCGAACTCTTTCAAGCTGCGATCTCCGTGGAAACGATGACAGAGTCATCCGGTGAGAAGTAATTGTTGCGGACGCCATGGCGACGTTTCACCTCGACCTGAATTCCCCGTTTGCTCGCGGAAGTGACGAAGTCTTCGATGGCGTCTATGATGTCATTGTCGAGGAATTCACACTTGGTGCCGTCGATGATCACGTAACTGCCGTCCTTCACTTGGGAGAAAGTGGTACGCAACTTCGCTTTGTTCAAGAACGAGACGTTTTGACCCAACCGAATCAAGGTGCCCAGTTCATCCTTCGTGACGCTCACGGCGGCGTGGTGATTCGAAATGATGACGAATGCCAAACCGACGAATATCCCGACGATGATGCCTACCAACAGGTCCGTGAACAGTATCGTACCTATGGTGATGACGAAGGGGATGAACTGCGCGAATCCGCGACGCCAAATGGACCGGTAGATGGATGGTCGTGTGAGCTTGAATCCCACCATCAGAAGGATGGCTGCGAGTGCCGACAGGGGGATGAGGTTGATCATCCAAGGAATCAAGGCGACAGCGAGAAGGAGCCAAAAACCATGCAAAACGGCGGAGGCCTTGGTGCGCGCACCCGAGCTGATATTGGCGGTGGAGCGCACGATCACAGCAGTCATCGGCAAGCCTCCCAGCAAGCCCGCGATGACGTTGCCGGCGCCCTGAGCTTTGAGTTCGCGATTCGTGGGCGTGATTCGTTTGAGCGGATCAAGAGCATCGGTCGCTTCGATGCTCAACAGCGTTTCGAGGCTTGCGACAATGGCGATGGTGATCGCAGCCAACCAAACGTCCGAGCGGTCAATGGCGGAAACGTCCGGGAACGAGAGTGAGGCGATGAGCTCCGAGGTGTTGTCGAACGCGGGAAGATTCACCAGGTGACTGGGGCCGAGGGCCCATGCGGGAGCGACCGTTGCAAACAGCTGGTTGAGCGCTCCACTCGCGATCACGACCACCAAAGGCGCAGGGATGAGCCCGATGCGCTTCTTGAGGGGGGGACGGTCCCACAGGACCAAGATACTCAGAGACATCAAGACGATGATGATGGCTCCGATCTCGAAATGTTCGGTGAGGTTGATGATACCACTGAACGTATTTCCCCCGTCGGATTGCCGAAAAGCGCTGCTGCCTTCGGGGTCGACGTCATAGCCGAAGGCATGCGGAATCTGTTTGAGGATCAAGATGAGTCCAATGGCCGCCAACATGCCCTTGATGACGGCATCGGGGATGAAGCTCCCGACGATCCCGGCTCGCATGAAGCCGAGCGTGAGTTGAATTGCTCCGGCGAGCACCACCGCCGTGAAGAACGCGGGCAATCCCAGCTGCTCGATCGCACCCAAGACGATCACGGTCAGTCCCGCCGCCGGACCGGATACCGCCAACGGAGAGCCGGACAGAAAACCCGTCACGATGCCGCCAACGATGCCGGTGATGATGCCCGCCAAGAGGGGTGCGCCGGATGCGAGGGCGATGCCGAGGCACAGGGGCAGAGCGACCAGAAAGACGACCACGGAGGCTGAGACGTCCCGCCGCAACGTGGACATGGTTCGAGTCTCCATCGAGTCAGCAGTGGGTCATACCAGCGGTGGCAGAGCAACAGGGGGAGGGTGTTCCCGGGGGCTCATCTCAAATGAACTCCGTACACCGACGCCTTGAAGCCGGCCAGGGCAAAGTTCGGGCCTACGAGCAGGGGACGCTTGATGAGTCTTCCATTCTGGCACAGCGCGGAGAGCGCGTCCTCGTCGGTCAACTCCGGTAGCCGGTCGCTCCAGCCTCCGTCGCGATACGCTCGTCCCGAGGTGTTGAAGAGTTTCCGGACCGGAAGACCCGACAGCCGCTGAATGCGCCGCATCTCGTCCAGCGTCGGCGGAGACGTGAGGATGTCGATGGGAGAGACCTCGACTCCGGATTTGTTCAGCCAAGCCATCGCCTTTCGACAGGTGCTGCACTTCGCGTGGATGTAAATGATCACTTCACTCACCGTTGAACCTGTCTTGGTGGCTCTCTCCGCTCCGGTCCAACGGAACGTGGTCCGCGTGCTGGATGCGGACTTGGGGTCCCGGCCGGAATGGGATTCCGGCCTTCGGGTCCCGGCCGGAATGAGATTCCGGCCACCCGTCTTCGGCCGCCTGCGGCCTGCGCGCCTTCGGCTTGCTTCGGGTCCCGGCCGGAATGGGATTCCGGCCACCCGTCTTCGGCCGCTTGCGGCCTGCGCGCCTTCGGCTTGCTTCGGGTCCCGGCCGGAATGAGATTCCGGCCACCCGTCTTCGGCCGCCTGCGGCCTGCGCGCCTTCGGCTTGCTTCGGGTCCCGGCCGGAATGGGATTCCGGCCACCCGTCTTCGGCCGCCTGCGGCCTGCGCGCCTTCGGCTTGCGATAGGCGGTCACTTTGAGTACCCGCCCACGTCAACGTCCGTGCCTGTATCGACCCGTGAGCCGCACGCCCATGTCCGGCCCTCTGACCCCACCGAAGGATGGCGTTACCACCTTGACGCGGTGCTCCCCAACGACCGAGTCGCCTCGGGGCTCGTCCTCCTGGTGGGTGCACTGTTGTTCTTCCCATTCCTCGGTTCCGTGGGATTGTGGGACCCTTGGGAGCCCCACTATTCCGAGGTCGCCCGGGAAATGCTGGCCAGAAAGGACCTCGTCCATCCGCACTGGGAAAGCGCCTACTTCTTCTCCAAGCCTGCCTTGCCCCTCTGGATGATTGCAGCCGGCTTGTGGGTCGTGCAGGCGGATTCGGCTCCTATCGGCGAAGCTCTGGGCAGTTACGTAGCCTGGGGTGTGCGACTGCCCTTCGCATTGGTGGCCATCGGGACGCTCTGGGCCGGCTACCGAATCGGACGGTTGATAGGTGGACGGTCGGTGGGATTTCTCGCCGCCATCGTACTCGGGAGCTGTCCGCAATTCATCTTCATCGGCAAGCAGGCCATCGCCGACATGCCATTGGTCGGTTTCATGACCGTGGGTCTCGCCATGTTCCTCGAGGCGATGTTCGAAGACCACGCGCATGCCACGGCCCGGCCCTCGATGTGGGAACGCTCAGGTTCTTCAGCGGTGTTGGGCATCCTGGGCTACGGCCAGGTTTTCATCCTCGGACAGCAGGTCCAGCACCCGTCCGAGGCCTTCGCGGTCGCATCCCTCGCGTCGGGCGTCACGGCGGCCATCCTGTTGACGGTGGTCTATGGCCGTCGCAGGCACATCAAGCTCGCGGTGTTTTACGCCTTCATGGCAGCAGCGGCCTTGTCGAAGGGGCTCGCCGTCCTCGCCATCGTCGGACCGGT
This sequence comes from Myxococcota bacterium, assembly GCA_050331295.1. Taxonomy (GTDB): domain Bacteria; phylum Myxococcota; class Kuafuiibacteriia; order Kuafuiibacteriales; family Kuafuiibacteriaceae; genus Kuafuiihalomonas. Next base: position 234,167 of record JBHJGZ010000009.1, read on the forward strand.
GGTCCTCCTGTACATGATCCTGGCCCTGGATTTCGGGCTTCTTCTTCGAAGTGGTCTCTGGTGGGGAGTCCCACTTTTTCTGATGTTAGCCAGCCCATGGTACGTCGCCATGAGTCTGTTCACGGGCAGAGACGACGAGGGCCTGACCTTCGTGGCGAGGTTTTGGATCCATGACAACCTCAACCGTGTGGGCGCCGGGGTTCATGGAGACCGTGGAGGGTTGGGCTATCACCTGGAGCAGTTGGCGTACGGAATGTTTCCTTGGTCGGCGCTGGTCCCGGCAGCACTCCTCAATTCCCTGCAGCCGAGCGAAGAGGGGTCATTTCGGACTCGGCGGGTCACGTTGTTCCTCGTCCTTTGGGCGCTGTGGTCCTACGTCTTCTTCTCCGCCAGCCTCACGAAGTTTCACCATTACATCTTTCCCGCCGTACCTCCGCTTGCTGTTCTCGTGGCATCCTGGTTTGCGTGGGTCGGGACGGACCCGCGAGAACGTCTCCGCGGGGGCATCCACATCTTGATTGCAGCTTTGTTTGCGGCTGCGGCCATCGACCTCATCAACAATCCGCAGCATCTGGTTAATCTTTTCACTTACAAGTATGACCGTGAGTGGCCTCAGGGGCTGGGGGCTCGGAATTTTTTACTCGGTCTGGTTCTCGCCACCGCGACCGGATTGGTGTCTTGTCACGTGCTTCGCCGGCGCGGAGGGCAGCAATTGGTTTATCTGTCGTCGGCGGTCGTGTTTGCAGCCTGGTGTAGCCATGTGCACTTCAATTTGCTTTCTCAGCATTGGAGCCAGTATCACGTATTCGAGACATATTATCAGGAGCGAAATCCAGGGGAGCCTCTTTATGCGTACCAGTTAAATTGGCGTGGGGAGACCTTTTACAGTCGGAACACAACGCTCCAGATCATGAAGAAGGGAGCGAATCGACGAATTCGTCAGCTCGTGGAGCGACCCGGCCGCGAGTTCATTTTGACGGAGCAGCGTCGACTCGATTCGCTGCGCAACTCGCTCGGTCGAGACAAGAGGGACAAGATCAAGATCATCGACCAGTCCAATCTCAACTTCTACCTCGTCCTGGTGGAGGATTGACGGCTCGAACTGGAACTAGGCTTCGATGGTGTCGGCCTGTTCGGGTCCCCCGGCCTCGACTGGAACGACCGCATCCGTCATCCAACAGCCTTGGTACGGTTCTGTAGCTTGCCGGCTGACCTCCCAAAGATAGTGGTACAGCCGCGTCCCCCGCTGGAGCTCGACTAAGAATTTGGCTTGGTCGGAGGTTTCCTCTATGACTGCAAGGGAAGCCCGATCGAAGCCGAGGAGCGGTGCGTATGCTTCGCTTTTCACCATGGGGATGAAGCGGTTGACTGGACCGGTCACCGCCCGATTGCTCGGCGAGGCGAAGCGGAAGGCCAGTCGAATCCCGGCATGGTTTGGGGTCTCGGGGCTCGCTTGGAGAGCGTCCAGCTGGAGTTGAACCACTTCGACCGCCGAAAGGGCAGGCGTCGGTTGTTGGTCGAAATTGAGAGCAGCAAGCATCAATAAGGAGAACTGGACCATGACGCGAAAGAACACCGAGAGCGTGCCATCGACAAAGCGAGGAACGACGTTGGTGGGTCAACCGGGGCCGAGTCCGCGCAGGAATCCGGATTTGGCCCCCGATACACGCCCTCCGGTTCGCCCGGCGGTTTGCATCGAGAGGTCCAGTCGATGAATGCCAAGGTGAAATGGAGCGAATCCGAAGTGATTCGGATGTTCGCTGGGCAGTACGCGCAGCCATCATCGGTGCGCGTCGGTAACGGAGACGACGGGGCCGTGCTGACCCATGAGCCCGGCGAAGCATTGGTCGTGACCACCGACAGTCTGGTGGAAGGGATTCACTTTGGCTGGGAGCTGACGTACCCGGATTGTCTCGGGCGCAAACTGGTTGCCATCAACGTCAGCGATGTCGCCGCCATGGGCGGAGCGCCTCGGCACATTTTCCTTTCCCTCATGCTTCCACCGGAACTCGACACCTCGCGATTGGAAGAGATCGCGCGAGGCGTTCACTGCGCATGCCGGGAGTATGATATCACGGTGCTCGGAGGGAACGTCAGCGCGATTCACGGGCCCACGACCATGGTGGGTATCGTAACCGGCGTCGTCGGCTCTGCGGGCTCTTTGTGTCGAGGTTTCGCTCGCAACGGAGATGATGTTTGGGTGAGTGGCTTTCTGGGTGACGCAGCGGCCGGTCTGCACTTCGTTTCACGCGAAGGAGCACTCGCCGGGTCGAAGTTCGAACCGTATCGTCGATGGGCTCAGCCTCGCGCAAGGGTTGAGCTCGGTCGATTCTTAGCCGAAGAGCACCTTGCCACGAGCTTGTGTGACATCTCCGATGGCCTCGGCACCGACCTCGAAAATCTTCTGAAGCCTGCGGGACGAGGAGCCGAAGTCGAGGCAGAGCGCATCCCAATCTCGGACCCATGTCGTGACTACGCCCACCAGCTTTCTGCCTCTCCGCTCGATTGGGCCATCAGCGGGGGGGAAGACTACGAACTCTTGTTTACGGCGAAACCGGAAGCGCGAGCTCGCCTCAGTACATGGTTGGGCGATGCAAAGCTGACCCGAATAGGTCGAGTCGTCGACGTTCCAACGTTGACCCTTCTCGACGAGAACGTCCGGGCTCCACTTGGACACGGTTACCGTCACAATCAGTAGAATCCGCGGCTACTTCACCGTGGCCGTCACTCGTGATGGATTCGCAAGATGTGAGCGTGGAGCCAATCCAGGACCGCTTGAGCGCCTAGAGGCGCACCCGAAACACGCGTGTCGCGGTCCCATTCGTGGGCTGAATATTCGTTTGGATAGATGTTAAAGCTATGACCCATATTCGGGTGACGAACGTAGGTGGCTTGACCGGGACGGATTCGATTGAGCATTCGTTCGATGAGGCGATGACCGTGCGGGCCTTCGAACTGGTCGAAGACTCCGTACTGGACGAGGACGGGAGCGGCGACGTCGAGCCATGCAGATAGGACGTTCTTGGAAGCCGCTTGGCGATGGTACGCATACGGCCGGCCATAGTGGGTGCCTTCGCCGGTCCCCAGCATCCGGTCCCAGACGCCTTTGAGATCTGGGTGAGACGCTTCGATCTCCTCAGGGTCACGAGACTCCAACAAGTACTGACGATGAAAATCGATACGGCGGGTGATCTCTTCTTGGATGGCCCTTGGGTCGAAGGTGCTTCGCTCGAGTCGAATCCGGTCGAAGGTAATCATTCGTTCGAGATAGGTCACCGCTCCCCCACCATGCACGGTCACGCCTGCGACTCGGCGCCCTTGGACGACGAATGGCGCCAAGAAGCTGCCTAGACTGCTGGCCCAGACCACGACCTGGTCCGGATCCACCCACCGATGCTCGACCAGATGGTCAAAGGCAGCTTGGTACTGCGCGACCTCACCTTCGAGATCCAGGTTGTGACAGGCCGGGCCTTCACTATCCCCGTTGCTGGATCGCTCTACTCGAAGGAGTGTCATGTTGGCCCTTCGCGCCACATCGAGCAACATTGCGAAGGAAGGAGAGCTCGGGGACGCTTCGATCGTGTCGCATGAGACCCACTGTATGAAGAAGATGGAGGGCCTTCGAGGCGCCGGTGGCGTAGGGGTGCTGACGTACGTTCGAAGAAGGGCTCCCGGAGCCCGAACGACTCCGAATTGGGTATCGAAACCGTCGAGATCTTCAAGGGGTTTGGGCTCGGGTGTGAATCGGACGGTTTGCCTTCGACCCGCTCGGTCCACTTCCAAGACCGCCTTGAATCCTCCATCGAGCCTACGGAGCAAGTCTCGCCCTTCATAAGGCTTGCCATAGGGGGTTCCATTCACGGTGCGCAGTGCGTCGCCCACGCGGAGACCGGCCCGTGCGGCGGGGCTTCGGTCATCCACAGACCGGACCACCAATTTCCGGTTGCGAGCCTCGAGCTGAAAGCGAAGCAGGGCTTGTCGCGGGAGGTCCGGCGCTTCGGCGAGCGCGGGTGAAGGTGCAGTCCACAGAGCAAGGCTTAGGAGGGTCGTTAAACGCATCGGTATTCCTTTCGCCGTCGGAGGCTGCCCGTAATCGGCTTATCTGGCCTGATGAGGACCCGATGTTTTTCCGATGATGCATTGTCACGCGGCAGCGAGGGGTGAGATCAAACCCATCGATGGGCTCGAAAGGCGCGTCGGTGCAGACGCTGCATGTGGGTGACTGGGTGGTCCATCCCGACCGCGGCCAGATTTCCTCGGGCCGCTCGGACCATCGCGTCGAACCGCGCGTCATGCAGGTGCTGCTGGAACTCGCCCGATCCCCAGGACAGACGGTGACGCGCGATCGATTGATGCAGCGAGTCTGGGGGGACGTCACCGTGACCGATGATGCGCTTCAGCGGTGCATCTCGATCCTCCGACGCACCCTGGGCCGAGGCGAGCACGGCGTTCGCATCGAAACCATTCCCAAGATTGGCTACCGCATGGTGTTGGAGCCGTCGGGTGCCCGCCCGAGGCACTGGCTTTGGTTGGGCACTGGAGTCGCCGTCGTCGTGGCCCTCCTTTTGTGGGTCGGCGGTTCTGGAGCGGTGCGCCCGCTCGTCTCGAACTGGATGAGCGCCTCGACATCCAGTCCAGCGTCCGTGCGTCCTCTCACCACCGAGCCGGGCCATGAAATGCAGCCCACCCTGTCCCCGGATGGCTCTCAGGTTGCGTACGTGTCGCGGTCCGACGGGCGGACGGATCTCTTCGTCCGCTCCGTTCAACACCCCGCCGCAGCCATTCAGCTCACCACGACATCCGAAGCGGAGCACGCTCCCGCCTACGCGCCTGATGGAAGCTCGATTGCGTTCGCCCGAACGGGAGCTGGGCCATGTACCGTTCATTGGATCGCGGCCACCGGTGGTACCGAGCACCGCCTGTTTCGATGCGCCCATGCGCGAGAAACCGAACTTGCATGGTCCCCGGACGGGTCTCATTTGGCGTACGTCGACCGAGACTCCCCAGAAGGCCCGTTGGCGGTCCACTTTTTCGCGGTGTCGGGTCCGGCCCTCGAAGCACCGCCCCCTCCGGAAGGGGGGATCGGCGACGGAGATGTGTCCTTCTCTCCCGATGGCCGGACCCTCGCCTTTTCTCGGAGCCCGGCTCTGGGGGTCGAGGACGTCTACGTTTGGGATCTTCGGTCGAGCCGGCTCCGTCGGGTGACCCAAACCCACATGAAGCTTCACGGCATGACCCATCTCGACGCCGATTTCCTGCTGTATGCCTCGAACCTGGGGGGAAGCTTCGGTCTTTGGAAGCAATCGGTGGCAGGGGGCAGACCGACCGCTATGCGCGCAGTGGGGCGTCACCAAGACTCTCCGGTCGCGCGGGCCGGTCGAGTCGTCTACGAGGCGTGGAGCGCTCGGGTCGATGTGGTGTCCGTCCCCGAAGTGAACGGCTCTTGGCGCCTGAATGTGCCATTGGACCCAACCCTCGTCTCGACTCACTTCGATTGGTCGCCCCGATTAGCGAATGATGGACGGGTTGCGTTTCTCTCGGATCGTACCGGCGCTGCAGAACTCTGGGTGGCGGAACGAGATGGGACCGCCCCGCGACAGCTTACGCGATTCGAGGGGCCGTACCTGCAGGATCCGACTTGGTCTCCGGACGGCACGACCATTGCTTTTGCGGCTCCAGTGGAGGGCAATTTCGATATCTTCACCGTGGATGCTGGAGGAGGGCCTCCGCTCCGAATCACCGGGGACCCGTCTCGGGACCGGGCGCCTTCTTACAGCGCCGACGGTCGCTTCCTTTACTTTTCATCCGACCGGGGAGGTTTGTTTCGACTTTGGCGAATGCCTTCTGCGGGCGGTGAGGCCACGGTTCTATGGACGGGGCGCCAAGCGGTGGAGCATCGGGGGTGGATGTATTACACCAAGTCGAGAAGCGATGGACTCTTTCGTCGTCGGCTGGGTTCTCGGGACGATGAGTCGAACTCGGAAACCGTCGTGGTGCCTGAGCTGACTCCGGTCGACCAGAACAACTGGTTCGTTGACGGCGACAACGTGGTTTTCGTTCATCGACCGTCCCCTTCGCATCCTCAGTTGGTTCAGCAGAGCCTTTCTACGGGCGTTCGAGTCCAGATCGGTGATTTGCCTCGTTTCTACCATACGTCAGGTGTGGCCTTGGGCCCGGACCGTCGCCTTTGGTTCGCCCAGGTGATTCGGAGCGAGACCGACCTCTACGTGATCGACTTGGGGCGATGATTCGAGTCCAGAACGCGCCCGAACCCATGCGAAATCCATGACGGCCACAATGGACGCAACTCACGGGTTCTGGGGATCACACCTGTTCGACGGCCTCGTGGACCTCGGGCATCGTGAACGCCGGCAACGTGGTGAGTTGACCGAAACCTTGCGTGTTGTACCACAACGAAAGGGCCAACATGGCGCGCGGCTCCCCCCGTACCACTTCGACGAAATCGTACGGTCCTTGAGTGTACAAGATGGTTTCAGGTGTGATGTTCAGCTCGTGGAGCTTCGTATGCACTGCTTCGACCCGCTTCACCGGGTCCTCGCCCCACCGGGGACCAATCTTCCCCAAGACGACGTATTTCATGCCCAAGTTGTGCCGGGATTGCCGCGAATGCTCAAGATGCCTGGCCGATGCGATTCCGGCGTAAGGGAACCGTACTCGCATCCCACAGTTGACTCCCGCTCGGCCCCCCTCGGATGAAGGATCGATGCTCCCTCGTCAGCGCCGCGTATACGAGCACACGGTTGGCCGAGCGGTGGTTCTTCCGAGATACATTCGGGCCAATAGCCGCAGGTACGGCGCCAGGACAGCGTGACCGGTCACGATGAGGTTCGGACAGGGGCCCGTTTTGACGCTGGCGGTTGCCAGCGCAGCCGAGCCTCCGGTAAGGCGCCGCAAGGAAGCTTTGCATGGACTTGGAGCAGATTTTGGCTGGGGTTTCCGAAGGGACGATGAGCGTCCCCGACGCGGCACAGCGCCTTCGAGCATGGGGAATCGAGGATCTCGGTTTCGCGCAGATTGACCAAGATAGGGCGCGTCGAACCGGGTGGCCGGAGGTGGTCTTTGGTCCCGGCAAGAGTCCTGCCCAGTTGGCGTTGCTTCTGACCCGGATCCATTCGCGCCACGGTTTTGCACTGGCAACTCGTGTGGAATCGGTCATCGTGCCCGCTCTACGAGACGCCCTCGGTACGGCGGGACAGGAGGCGACCTACGATCCATTGAGTCGACTCTTTTGGATGGGTGGTCCTCTTCCCAGTCGCGCTCGCGGTCGCGTGGCAGTCTGCTCGGCAGGTACATCCGACCGGGCTGTGGCGGAAGAAGCAGCCAAGACGGCCGAGCTATTCGGCAACGAAGTCGAGCGCATCGATGATATTGGTGTGGCCGGACTTCACCGCGCTTTGGCCGCTCGACATCGACTGGAAGCGGCCGAAGTGGTCATCGCGGTGGCGGGCATGGAGGGCGCGCTCTTCAGCGTCGTGAAGAATCTGATCAGTCGTCCGGTCATCGCGGTACCCACTAGCGTAGGGGGTGGATTGTCCGGCATGGTGGCGTTGTTCTCGGCCCTTTCTTCGTGCGCATCGGGGGTCACGGTGGTCGGAATCGACAATGGCTTCGGGGCTGGGTTTGCGGCCTCGGTCATCAACGCAAGGGCCGGCGAGGGCCTGAAAGCTTCCGTCTAGGAGCTGGGTGGTGACTGGGCTCGATCTCCGACGAATGAGCCCCAATGCCGGGTGCGAGGCAAGGCGAAGATGAAAACACTGTTTTGGGATCTCGTGGGCGGTGCGGCCGGTGACATGTTGATGGCGTCGTTGGTCGACGCCGGTGCAGACCCGGACAAAATTCGAGCTGCCGTGGACAGTGTGGGCCTGGAGGGGGTCGAACTCGTCGTGAACGACGTACGCTCAGCTGGACTTCGGGCCAAGCAGGTCGACGTGATGATCCACGGTCGACTCGCCGACACTGGGCCAGGCCCGTGGACCCCGCTGATGCAGCCCTCGAGCGGCATCGAGCGTGGGCAAGACGGACACGGTCACGGCGGCCACCGAGCTTACTCCGCGATCCGCGAGATTCTCGAGAAGTCGGCCCTTCCGGTCCGAGTCAAACGAGATGCGCAACGCACCTTTCGACTCTTGGCCGAATCGGAAGCGGACGCGCACGGTGTGCCGCTGGAAGATGTGATGTTTCACGAGGTGGGGGCAGACGATGCGATCGTCGACATTGTTGGTGTGGCGGTCGCCTTGGACGACCTGGGGGTGGAACGGATCGTCGTGTCGCCCGTCCCTCTGGGCCGGGGCATCGTCCGAGGGGCCCACGGTCCGATTCCGCTTCCCGGGCCCGCCACCCTCCATCTCCTCCGAGACGTGCCGGTCTTGGACTGTGGGCTGGAGGGCGAGTCCGTGACGCCGACGGGAGCTGCCCTCCTCCGAGCTCACGCTGGAGGATTTGGCACGATGCCATCGATGGTGCTTCGGACGGTGGGGACCGGAGCGGGTCACAAGCAGTGGCCGGATCGACCGAACGTCGTTCGGGCATTGGTCGGCGAGTCCGCTTCCGTGCCGGTTGGGCACGATGAGGTGCTCGAGGTCAGCGCCAACATGGACGACATGCTCCCACAACACGTACCGGTGTTGATCGACGAACTCTTGGCGGCGGGGGCGTTCGATGCGTGGGCAACGCCGGCTCAAATGAAGAAGGGCCGGCAGGGTTCGGTGGTGTGTGCATTGGTTCGGAGTACCCAAAGCGAGGCGGTCAAGTCGGCCTTCTTTCAGCACGGCAGTACGCTCGGCGTCCGGGAGGTCGCCGTACAGCGTACCCTTCTCGCCCGGGACGTCACGGCGGTCGAGACGGAGTTTGGATCGGTGCGCATCAAGCGAGCTTTTCGTCCGAATGGTCTGACCATCGTTCCGGAGCACGACGACTGCGTGGACGCGGCGCGCCGATGCCGCACATCTGTCCGAACGGTCTACGAAGCGGCGATTCGGGCCGCTTCGGTGGCCAGGCACCCGACCCCGACCTCAGGCCGCCTCGCGAAAGAAGGATAAGATTTCTGCCGAGGTGCGCGCCGGCTCCTCGATGGTGCTCAGGTGCCCCGCTCGGGGAATGCGTATCAACCGGGCCTGCGGGATGCGGCTGGCGATGTCCAGCGCCCGGGCAGGAGGCGTTGCGCGGTCTTCTTCGCCGACCATTACCAATGTCGGAGCTCGGATTTTCGGTAGCTCCGAGCGGAAGTCGTCCCGAGAGAATATTGCCTGCCCGAATCGAACCAGGTGTTCGATGTTCATACCCTTGATCCGTTCCCGCCAAACGTTCCGAAGCTCTTCACGGCTCGGGTCCTCCAAGAACGTGTCCCCGAACATCGCCTTCATACCCTCTCCCACCACGGGACCGAAACCGACGGTTCGAAGCACCAAGAACAAGCCTTCGTATTTGATCCGTTGGGGCAGGGCTTCGGGTGCGGCCGACGTACCCATGAGGACCAGTCGATGGATCAGGTCAGGACGGCGGGCGGCGATTCGCATACCGACGAAGCCTCCGGTGGAAAGGCCGGCCCAATGGACATGGGAGAGTTCCAGGGCCTGGAGGAGGCCGAGCCCGTCTTCGTAGATGGCTTCGAGGCCGAACTTGGCGGTCCGAGTGTTGGGCCAGCCGCTTTCTCCGTGCCCCCGATGGTCGTAGGCGATCACGCGAAAGTGCGGAGCGAGGGCTTCGATTTGGGCTTCCCACATGCGGGAGTCGACGAGAAAGCTGTGGGAGAGCACGACGGTTTGCGGGCCGGAACCCCATTCCTGGTAGTGTATCGGGAGGCCTCGGACGTCGATGTGGGGCATGCCGCCATTGAGACTACGGGTCCGCAGCCTGTCCAGGCTGTCGACACGCGCGGCTTCTTCGCCTGTCCGGCCGCCGGAGCGGCGCCGAAATGACCAGCTTCCGCCACTCCGTTCGTGACGACCGCGGGGGAAATGAGGCAACCTCCCCGGACATGTATACCGCTCCTGTCTCCGATATGCGTTTCGTCCTCGACCACGTCTTGGAAGTCCCGAAACTTTCGACGGTTTCCGGATTCGAAGACGCGGGTTTGGATGCGGTCGGGCCCATCTTGGACGAGGCCGCCAAAGTCGCCCGTGACGCGCTGGCTCCTGTCAACTTTTCCGGCGATCGTGAGCACTCGATCTGGAAAGACAAGGTGGTCACCATGCCTAAGGGTTTCGTGGAGGCCTATCGAGCCTACCGAGATGGCGGGTGGAATGCTCTACCGTTCGAGCCCGAGTACGGTGGCCAGGGGCTTCCGTGGTGCGTGGCCTTCGCCGTTCAGGAGATGTGGCAGTCCGCCAACATGTCTTTCGCCCTCTGTCCGATGCTGAATCAGAGCGCGGTGGAGATGCTCCAAGGATTCGGCTCCGAGTCGCAAAAGAGTACCTGGTTGGAGAATCTGATCAGCGGTCACTGGACGGGAACCATGAACCTGAGTGAGCCGCAGGCTGGCTCTGACCTTTCCGCGGTTCGATGCATGGCTACGCCCGCACCAGAGCTCGGGGACGGTACGTATCGGCTCAAGGGCTCCAAGATCTGGATCACCTACGGGGAGCACGACCTGGCGGAAAACATCGTGCACATGGTTCTCGCGCGGACGCCCGATGCACCGGAGGGCACCCGGGGCATCAGTCTGTTCATTGTTCCAAAGTTCTTGGTGAAGCCGGACGGGACCCTCGGTGAGCGGAACGATGTGTACTGCGAAGGTATAGAACACAAGCTCGGAATCAATGCTTCTCCCACATGCACCATGATGTACGGCGACAACGGCGATGGCGCGGTCGGATACATCGTCGGGCGTGAGCAAGAAGGTCTCCGACTGATGTTCGTGATGATGAACAATGCACGCCTGGCTGTGGGACTCCAAGGCATTGCCGTCGCCCAACGGTCCTACGAGCTGGCCTTGGCCTATGCGATGGACCGGGTACAGTCGAAGAGCCTTGCCAACCCGGACCAAGGCGCTGCGCGGATCATCGAGCACGCCGATGTGCGCCGGATGCTGCTGCGCATGAAGAGCCTGACCGAAGCCGGCCGCGCCCTGACGTACTACGCCGCCTACTGCGTGGACATCAGCAAACGTCATCCGGACGCGGCCGAGCGAGCTCAAGCCCAGGCCATGGTCGACCTGTTGACGCCGGTTGTGAAGGGCTGGGGTACCGATCTCGGATGCGAGGTGTCCTCCCTCGGCATCCAAATTCACGGGGGCATGGGCTACGTGGAAGAGACCGGTGCAGCGCAGTACTTCCGAGATGCGCGAATCGCGCCGATCTACGAGGGCACCAACGGCATCCAGGCCAACGACTTGATGTTCCGGAAGACGGTTCGAGACGGGGGCAATGCCGCCATGGGCTTCGTCGCTTCGGTCCGGGAGTGCGCACAAGCGCTCGAAGCCTCCGGAGCTCCACAGCTGATGGCCATGAAACCGCGGCTCTCGGATTCCGCCGACGCCTTGGAGGAAGCCGTTCGCTTCATTGCGGAGCATGGCAAAGCAGATCCGAACGGGGTCGCCGCTGGCGCGTATCCGTATCTCGAACTTTTCGGGACCGTGGCCGGTGGTTGGATGCTGGCCAAGTCGGCGTTGGCTGCGCACGCATCCGAGACCATCGAGGCCGATTTCAAGGCCTCCAAGCTCGCGGTGGCCTCGTTTTACGCCGACACGTTCCTGCCCAAGGCGCGCGGATTCCTGCCTTCCATCACCGCTACTGGTTCAACGGTCAACGAGCTGCCGGAGTCGGCCTTCTGAATGAGCCGGTCCGATGGATTCAAATGATTTGGCCGAGCTGGCGCAACAGCTTGGGCGTCCCCAGGGCGAACTGGGGCTGCGGGTCGCCCAGGCCATGCAGGTCAGCAACGCTCGAATGCACGACCGCAGTCACGCTGCATTGGAGTTGAGTGCGGACATGCACGTCGTCGAAGTGGGCCCTGGTTCGGGCATGCTTTCGGAGCCCGTGGTTCGGTGCTTGGGTGCTCAGGGCCGGTACACGGCTCTCGAGTACTCTCGCGACATGGCGGACCTGGCGGCAACGCGGCTCCAAGGGCTCTCGGCCGCCCCCGTCTCCATCCACTGCGTGGATGTGTCCGACCCGAACCTCCAGGTGCCTGTTGCCGCTGGTTCGGTCGATCGCCTTTTGGCCGTCAACGTCGTCTATTTCATCGACGATTTGGACTCGTTTCTGGGTCGAGTCGCAGCTTGGCTACGGCCCGGAGGGATGTGTGTTCTCGGGGTTCGATCTCGAGAAGTCTTGTGCCAGCTTCCGTTTACCCGCTTCGGGTTTCGGATCCGCAGTCTGGACACCTATCTGACCGCCCTCGGGCGGGCGGGGTTTCGGGAGATCGCCGCCTTCTATGAAGACGAGGGCCCGACCGACTTCGACGGAATGCAGTTTTCCCTCGACGCCGTCGTCGTTCGTGCGACGCGCAGCCGGAGCGGATAGGCTTCGTCCCCGATTGCCGGCGGCCTCGAATTGCGATGACGAGGGGCTTGGCGTGATCGCGGATGCGTGTCCTGGGGGGGCGTTCTTCGGGATGCGCTCGACCGACAAGCTTTGTAAGTCACCCGCGTGACCAGCGTCCTGACGGTGGTGACCTGCGCTCTCCTGGGTCAGGCTCAGGGTCTAGCCCCGGGGTCGGAGTTCGAGCTGAAGATTGAGGGGAACCGCCGCTTTTCAGCGCCCGTGCTTCGTCGGCTGGCGCGAGTTCCCGAAGTGGCCACCTATCCCGAAGCACTACGGGCTTCGATTCGGCTTCAGCGGGTGCTGAAGGACGTGGGCTTCATTCTCGCCATCACGGATGTATTTCCTCGTGACGAACACCTGGTCCTTTGGGTCGATGAGGGAAGCGTCGAGCGAATCGTGTTCCCCGGCCAGTCCCCGCTTTCGGCTGCGACCGCTCAGCTTCTGTTCGAACTCAAGAACAATGTCTTCAACCAGGTCGAGTTCGAAGAGCAGATCGAAGAGCTCGAAGCGACAATGGGGAATGACGTGGTGGGTTATGAGCTCGTCAGACGGAGCCCGAAGAATCCGTTCTTTCAGCTCGACGACATCGGAGCCATCGCAGACACCGTCGATCTCCGAGAGGGAAGATACATCCTCGCGGTCAAGCTGGCCCAGCGCTTCGAACCGCCGGGGTGGGCGCTGGACCTTTACGCCACCGGTCCGGATGGACTCGTTTCGGGCGTGCTCTATCGGTGGGCCAACGTGTTCACTCCTGACGATAGACTCAGCGTTCTGGGGAACGTGGGGATCCGATTCGACCAGGTCTTCTCGACGGATAGCGGCATTCCGGTCTTCTCGAGGGGGGGCGGGAGGTTTCGATGGTTCTCATCACCGGTTCTCGGCTCGATGCGCCTAGTTGGCGCCGCAGGAGCGTCCTACCTCAACCGCCAGCGGCTCGACCTTTCCACCGAGACCTTCACTGCTTCCTTCGACCTGCTCGAGCCTTTTGGTGAAGTCGGTGTTCTCTTCGAGCGGGCGGGTCGGGGTCGCCTTAGCATGACGTTTGGAGCCGATTTTCGGGAGCTCTTGGAGGAAGATCTCCCAGACGATGGGCCCCAACCCACGACGGACGGTATCCTGAGGGGATTCGCTGAGTTGCGCGGTGACCTTCAGTTGTTTCCGTCCCGGCAGCGCTATCGCGTGGATCAGCGCCTTCAGGTCTCGACGCGCATCCGCACCATCATCACCGCACGACCGTATGTCGAACTGAGTCTCAACGCAGAGAGAGCCTTTCCATTGTGGGCATACAGTGAGCTCAAGATCCGTCTTCAAAGTGAGATACTCGGGGGTGAATTTGGCCTGCTGGACGAGATCCGGATCTCCGACGTATTTCGCGGGTTGTTCGGAGATACACGATTCACTTCGGCGGTCGGGGTTTTGACCACGGAGCTGTTCATCTCGCTGCAGCGAGAGTATCTGCGCCTGAGCGTCTTTGCAGACGGTCTGGTCGCCTCCGACTCCCGATTCGTGGAGTCGGAGCGGGACGTTCGGGTCGGAGGATCATTCGGGGTGGGGATCCACGCCCTCTTCCTCGAGACCATTCAAGGGAGCATCTATGGAGTATTTGGAGGTCTGCAAGACGAATCCTTCGACGGCACGTTGAACCTTTCGCTCTCACGCCTGTTCTAGGTTTGCTCTAGGAACTGGAGTCCCATTTTTCGAGCGCCGCCTTCATTTGCTCAGCGTAGAAGGCGAAAGCACTGCTGTCGTCACCGAGCTCCAAGGCGCGCTTCGCCCATTTCTTCGCTTTGCCGGTCCGTCCGAGGCCGCCCATGGCTTTCGCCTTCATCCAGAGGTTGAACCAGGTCTCCTTGATTTCGATGGAGCGATCAACCAGAGCCAACGCACGTTCCAGGTCCTGCTCTTGCTCGATGAAATAGCGAGCGGCCATGGCCGGCGGCTGCCACAGGGAGCTCACCGCGCGTTGGACTTCGGCGTCGACCTGGACCTCGGTCTGGGCGACAATGGGAAGCTGTACCCGCGTTTCCGCCCACTCCAATGTCAGAAGCGTCTTGTCGGCTTCGGTCTCGGCGAATCGGAAGGTCATTCTTTCCCTGAATTGGGCCTTCTCAACCTGAGTCTGTGTACGGACTACATCTTCCTCCATTGAATAGCTTGCCGATCCTCCACCATCGATTTTCCGATTGATGATGAACGTCCATTCCTGCTCCCCCGGGATTGTGTGAAGCGAATAGGTCCCTGCTTCGATCTCCTTTCCAGCCACGATCACCGGCCGAGAAAAGCTGATCAGAGTGTTGGCATTGGCGCCGGTTCTCCAGTGCTCCCCATAAGGAACCAACTCACCAAAGACGGTTCGTCCCCGCACCGCCGGGCTGCTGTATTCGACCTCCATCTCGGTGAGCCCGACGGTCTGCATGACCCGAGCCAGGGGACTCGGCTGGGGAAGCTGAAGCTGCGCTCGGGCCGTCTGGGAAAGGCCTCCGAAGCACAGTAAGGATATGGTGATGCACAGGTGTTTCATGCGGAGCGTTGTAGTCGAGCTTGCACCTCCATCCAAGTCTCCCAGAACGCGCATCGGAAACTCGACTCAGAAGGCATCTTCCAGCGGGAGAAGCAGCTTGTCCTTCGAAAGGCCGAAGAAGTAGTGCACTTCGATTCCCACGAAGATCCCCCCGCTCGTAAAGTCTTCGGACAGCAGCGCCTGACCATCGAGATAAACGTTCAGCTCGAGACCTCCACTTTCGTTCTCGCTTCGGTCATAAAACGGAAACCAGCCATAGGAGACGCCACCGGTGATGGCAGCGCCGAACCCGAGGGTGGGGTCGTCCTCTCGGGTGAGTTCATCGTCGTTTCGCGTCACGCTTTGGACGAACGGCCCGATCGAACCTCGAAACGTGAGCTCGACCTCCTGAAATGGTGCCACGTGTCCTTCCATGGAAAAGGAGCCGAACGCGCTTTGAAAGCCGTCATTTCCGGCGAAGAAGCCGTGGGCCACGCCTCCGAGCCCCAGCCATGGTCGGACGTATTCTCCAAAGCGAAGCGTGGCCCCAGCTCCCAGAAAAGAGCTCTCGAGGTCCTCGACCTCGGACGACCCCACCGAGAGGAAACCGGACCGCAGACCGCCGCCGACGAAGTATCCCTGTTTCGGGGCGGGCTCACGCATCTGCACGGCATCGGTGCTGGGCTGCCCGTGAGAAGTGTGCGGCCAAAGGGCCCATGCGACCGCGAGGACCACGGGCGCAAGACTTTGGATGCCGGTCAAAACGTAACCTCGACACCGAGGTTGGGAATGATGGGGAGGCTCGATATCTCTTCGCGTTCCGAGAAGTCGAAATTGTAGTTGAATCCCTCCGCATTGCTTCGGTTGTACGTGTTCAGAACTTCGAGGAACGCTCCGACGGTGAAGGACCGGTAGACCCATTTCTTGTCCAGTCGCACGTCGAGCTGATGAAAGATCGGCAATCGCTGGTCGTTTTCGGGACCAAAGATCGGTCCGTACTCGTCTGTGTCTTCCAAGAACACGCCGCCGATAATCTCTGTGAAGGGACTTCCCGAAATGAAGCGCCATCGAAGGCCGAACTGCCAGTTCTGAGGCAGAAGGTAACTGAACGCCACCACCAGGATGTGGGTCTGGTCGAAGTCGAAGAGGTCGGTCGAGCCATCTTCCTCGGTCCGGGTCGCGCGGGAGAGCGTGTATCCCAGGAAGCCCTGGAAGTTACGATTGAATTGATGATTGAGAAAGAACTCGAGGCCAATGACCTCTCCGGTCGTGTTGTTGTCCAGGATCTCGGGAACCGTGTCGCCTTCGGGATTCACTCGAAATCCGTCGCTGGCGCCGATCACGTCATCGATGTCCTTGTAAAACAGCGTAAGGTCGGCGGTGAGGTACGGGAAGGGCTGGTAGGAGACACCGGCGGAGACCTGCAGTGAGTGAAAGGCTACGATCTCGGGATTGCCCACGGTCTCATTGATGGACTGCGGCGCCGGCGGCTGGCTGAATCGTCCGACGCCGGCTTTCACGGCCCACTGGTCATCGAAGGCGTAGCGGGCGACGATGCGCGGATCGATGACCAGCTCATTGGCGTCCGCGAAGTAGTCGAGACGCAGTCCCGGAACCACCGTCAACCGCTCGGTGATATCGATCGTGGTTTCGACGTAGGGGGCGATCTGCGCGTCGAAGTCGTCATCGAGAGAGGTTGTCACGAGGTCGGTCAGGTCTGGATTCAGGGGGTCCTGATCCGGACTGGGCACCACAACGTTCACGTCGGACAATCGAAACAGGCCGTCGACGCCCACGTCGATGGATAGCCAATCGAGGGGCTTCATGCGAACCCGGTCCCGGACCTGCCAGACGAGGTTGTCCAGATCGAACTCGAGGAAGTCGAAGGCTTCGGTGGCTATCTGGTCCAAACCGAACCCCAACTGCAGTTCATTGGTAAACCTCTGGCTAGGTCGATAGTTGTACTGGGCGATGATTCGGTCGAAGCCTACCCCTAGCTCCACGCTCCCGCTGGTGAGTTGAACATTGGCCTCCTGAGCGTCTCGGCTGATGAGCTCCAGTCTATCGCGAGAGCCGAAGAAGAAGAACTTGAGCTCGTGTGCCCGTCCCGGGCGCCAGTTCACCAAGGTCTGATAGTCGGTGTAGACCGGTGCTGCGATGATGTCCACCGAGCCATCGTCCGGAGCGGCGGCTTCTACGAGCAAGTCGATCCAGCTTCGCCGAACGCCTCCGGCTACGGCGAGGGTTTCAGTGATGGGAGCTTCCAAAAAGAGCTGACCTTCCAGCACGCCGAGGGAGACCTTTCCGTGGATTTGATCGGGGTTCAGGTCTTTGAGCTGCACATCCAGGATCCCCCCGGTTCGCCGCCCGTAGTACGCTGAAAAATTTCCGGGAATGAACTCGACGGACTCGATGAACTCACCGGGGACCACGGACCGCAAAGCTCCGAAGTGAAAGATGAAGGGTGTTTCGATTCCTTCGAAGAGGATACCGGTGTCTCCCGGGGCCGAGCCGCGAACAGGGAGGGCTCCGACGCCGGCCGGTGCACGAGATACGCCGGGCAGATTTTGAATGGAGCTGATGGGGTCGCCAAACGTACCGGGTATCAGCTCGGCTTGGGTGGGGGTCAGACTTCGCCGGGTGACCTCCTTGAAGTCGCGTTCCGCCGTCACTGTGACGTCGTATGGATTGTACGTTCCCGCTTCGATGTAATAGGTCGCGTCGATGACCTCGACCAGAGACACGTTCTCCGTCGTACGATATGGATAGAACCCATCCTTCTCGACGAGAACCTTCCAGGCGCCACTCCGTAGATCGTAGAACTCGAAGGCACCCTCGTCGTCGGTCACGGCCTCGAACCCGGTGACCGCCGGATCATCCTCGAGAGCCTCTGACCCGGTCTCTTGTGGGGCCCTTGGCTCTTCGAGAGTGGACGCCGACGTGTCGGAACGCGCATCCGACTCGAGCCGAAAGACCGTCACGATGGCCCCGCTGATCCGCCGACGCGTTCCGCGCTCCCGCACTACACCCCGAAAGTTGACCACGCTTTCGGCCTGGGTCGCGGTTCGGACCTCGGTCCCGGCGGCTGGGGGAGGTGGTGGCGCAGGAGGTAGTTTGAAACGAAAGGTGTAAGTCAGTCGAACCGGCACTGGCTGGTCATCGATCTCGGCCGGCGAAAACTTGAACTTGGTCAGGGCTGCGCGGCCCGCCGCGGCGAATCCGTAATCCGTGATGGTGGATGTCTCGGTCAGAAGCCGTCCATCGGGCTGCGCTTCAGCGCGGGTCGAGGTCTCTACCAGCACGACGTCCGATACGGAACCGTCCGCCTCGACGGTCAACTCGAATTGCACATCGGCCGCTACCCGGTCCCGGAGTGCCGCGGCCGGAAAGCTGGCCGGCACCTCGGTCAAGAGCTGCGGCGTCTTACTGAATTCTTGTGCACTGGCCAGTGTCGCAACGAGGAGCGACGCCCCAACCGTCCAGAAGCGCCTCACTGCCGGTCGTCGTCTTCCTCCGGACGGTCTTCGATCCGGAATGCTCCTCTCAGGAAGGCCCGACCTCCTCGGCCATCCCGCACCACGACGAAGAGATCCAAAGGGAGCCCCGAATCGTCGTCGAAGTCGATGCGCGCCGGAGGGGTCCACTCATTAGTTTGGGCTTCGGACAGCGGGCTATTCTCATCCGCGAGGGCGAAGGCGGTTCGGCTCCGATCGAGGTCGCCGGTATCCACAAACCAGCTCAACACCAGGTTCTCCGTCGCCTCTACCGTTTCGCCATCGGGATCGGTGGTGAGAAAGAATTCGGCGTTGGCGATGCATTCCTCGTCGATCTCTGAAGCCGTTCCCTGCACGACGCAAAGGTCTGGAATCACGACTCGAATGTCCTCATCGAAGAAGGCCGGTGCCGGAGCCGCCTCGGGACCCAAAACGAATACGTTGTCGAGGACGCATCTCGTTTCCAAGAGGCGTTGCGCACTCGGAACAGCCTCGCCTTCGCGTACGAACTGTCCGAGGTCGATCGCGCACAAGAGCTGGGCTTCGGGGTTTCGGTTGGGGACGGCGAACGGCGATTCCGGGTCGTAAATCACGGTGAAGAATCTCCGCGCTTCCAGAGACTCATCTTCATCCTCGTTCGTAGCGATCACATCGACGCGAAACTCGAACGTCCCATTGCACTCCGGACGCTCCACGAACTCTGGAAACTCTTGCGTTTGAATGTCCTCGCAAAACTGCTCGAGGGCCGCGGCGACGAGACTCGCCGGCATCAGGTTTGCTGCGTCTTCGGGTGAGAGGATTCCTGACTCGACGCCGGCTTCGACGGCCGCCTCGAGTGCCGATCGGGCGTCGCCCAAGAAGAGGTCGGTCAAGTTGAAGACGACCGACGGACCGGTCCCGAGGTCGAAGTCGAGTCCCGTCAGAAGCTCGGCGAGGGCGTCCGTGTCGAGGTCGAGTTCGTCCGCCTCGGCGACCGCATCTGTCACCAGAGTTATGACCGCGTCTCGAAAATCCTCTTCGTCGAAGACGCACTCGAAGTCACCGGCAGAACCGAACGCGAGTGGGCAAAAGCGCCATGTCAGCGATGGCGACCCTTCACCCTCCAAGGTGGCGAGGGCTGCGAGCTCGAGGTCCTCGTCGACGTTCGGCCAGGCCAGTTCTGGCGTCTCGATCACCCTCGTGCTGATACCGAGTACCCGCAGCCGATCGATCTCCTCGGCCGGCACGAAGTCGGGGCCGCAGGCGGCGAGTACGAGCATGGCCGTCCCGGCCATTTCTTGGTGGCGCTTCATGTGTCTTCCAGCTCGAATCGATACGTGTACGTCAGGGTCCAAGGGATGGGTTCGCCGTCTTGACGGGCCGGCGTGAAACGCTGCTTGCGGGCCGTCCTCATGGCGTTGACGTTGAAATCCTCATGCACCGACGGTGTGACCACTCGAACGTCCACGACCTTGCCGGACCGGTCGAGTTTGACACGAACCGTGACGTCGGCCTCGAGGTTCTGCGAACGATAGACCTCCGGGTATTCGGGCTCCAGCTTGTCCCCGATGAACCGGGGACGTTCGATGCCGCCTCCACCCGACAGGGCGGACGGGATGCGGGTCGCAGTTTCGTTGGACCCGGCCTGCGTCGGCTCATCGTTTGGCAACCTCTTGACCTCGCTCGGGTCGTTCGCCTGGGAGCGGGTGCGCCCCATACGGGTGTTGCCAACGGCGAACGAAGAACCGGTGCCTCCTGAGACCGTGGATTCCAGGTTCAAGCCCACCAGGCGCCTCGGCTTGGGTCGTTCAGGCGACGACTTCGGGGAGATGGGATCCGCCGACGGGGTGGGGGTTCTTTTTCTTCGCGTCGGGGGAGGAGGACGTGGCTTCGCGGGAACGGGCTCCGGGGCGGGCTCGGGTTTTGGCTGAACTTCGGATTCCTCCTTCGGAGGCGTTGATTCCCTGATCTGGACCGTGACTTGTTCGCGGGTTCGAGCCCGCTCCGGGCGAGGAAACATGCCGGCGCTGCTCACGCCGAAAAAAGCCGTGACCAGCGCTGCGTGCACGAGGAAGGCACACAGACCCCACCGGATCCACGCTGCCCGGTGCGGTCGGTCTTCCGATAGGCGCATCCGTTGTCGAACCGGTCGTCGCACGTGTCGACGGAGGCGGTTCCTGTTCTCGAGTCGGAGGGCCTTCTTCTTGGCTGAAAGACCCGAGTCCGCCGCGGAAGGGCGGCGATCTGCAGAACGGTCGCTCGGCTTCACGGTGGATCGACGCGTTCGATGTTGAGTGCGAATCGGTTGACGCCGTTGACCTTGACGATGTCTATCAGCTCGATCACGCGACCATATGGTACGCCCTGATCGGCTGCGATCACGGCCTGAAGGTCCGGTTCGGAACGGCGGAGGCGGGCGACCTCTCCGGCCAGGTCGTCGATGGCGAGTGGGCTTCCGTCCAGCAGCAACCGTTCGTCCCGGGTCAGGACGAGGTTCAGGGTCGAGGGTACGGCATCCCCACCGCTCGCCGCTTTGGGAAGGTCTACCAAGAGTTGAGCCCTGACGATCTCGGTCGACGTCACCATCAAAACGATCAGGAGTACCAGCACCACATCCACGAAGGGTGTGACGTTGATGGACGCGATGAGCCCGTCCTCCGGATCTCCTCCCGCTTCGGCTGCCATCAGGTCTCTCCGGGGGGGCGCGAACCGCGGTCAGCCTTGAGCTGACTCATCAGAGTGCGGGCCAGGAGATTGCTGTTGGACGCGACGCGCCTGACGGTTCCCGTGAAGAGATTGTAGGCGACCACGGCGGGAATGGCGACCAGGAGCCCCACCGCGGTGGCCACCAAGGCTTCCGAGATGCCCACCATGACGCTTCCGGCCGCATTGCCGAGGTCGGACGAGAGGTCCTGAAACGCGCGAATAATGCCAAGAACGGTGCCGAAGAGTCCGATGAAGGGAGCGTTGCTTCCGACGGTCGCCAGAAAGGAGAGCCGTCGGTTGTACCGGAGTCGTTCACGACCTTCCGCACCCTTCAACAGTTCCTCAACCGCTTCTGGGCCTCTGGCGTGGGCCTGAAGCCCGAATCGCGCGACGTTGGTCTCGAAACTGTCGTGCTGTCCGAGAAACTCCCACGCACCCTGAAAGTCGCCCTGCTCCAGGAGTGCGTCCATCCGCTGGGCGACGTCATCCAGGTCGATGCGATGGCTCCGATAAAACCACCATCGTTCCACCATGACGGCCACGGAAACCACCGACAGCACTAAAAGAAGGTACAAGACCCAAGCCGCCTCGAAGAGGGGAAGCTGCACCAATGTGCCGACCAAACCGTCGCTCATTTTGGACCGCCGCCATCCCTATCGACGTTGCTCGTCGAGCGCCATTCCGACTCCGCAAACGTCACGGTTTTGGATCGCGCGCACATTCTCGCAAACCTCTCCGCGTCGGTGAACTGCCCGACCTCAGGCTGGCCGGCTGCGGCCTTCCACGACCGACGACGAAACCCGCCGGGTTCTTGGTCCAGGCATCGACATAAGCCTTGCCAGACCCGGCCAGCCCTGAATAAACCGGCGCCCCATGCTCGGCCGTTTCTGGCCGGTCGCCCAACTTGCGGCCGCACAAGAGGGAAGTCCGCCCCCCCAAGGATTCTTGAACAGTCCATTTGTGCTGACTGCGGTAATGCTGGCGATCCTCTACTTCGTGTGGATTCGACCCGCCTCCAGGGACCGGAAGAAGCACCAGGAAATGCTCGAATCGTTGAAGCGAGGCGACGAGATCCTGATGCAGAACGGGATCTTCGGGACGATTTCCGACATGTCGGACAAGACCATGACCATCGAGGTTGCCCGGAACGTCAAGGTTCGGGTGCTGAAGTCGTCCATCTCCCGAAAGGTCGAGCCCGCGGGGGCCGAGTCAAAGGACAAGGACCAGAAGGCCAAGGAGCAGAAGGCGTCCAAGTAGGGCGGTTCAATCATGGATAGCGGCTGGTACACGCGCCTCCTCATCGTGGTCGGGGGCATCTTCGTCGGGCTGTACATGGCGGCGCCTTCGGCGATTTACTTTTTTTCCGACCCGGAAGTTCGGCGGTCACGCGCGGCCATCGATAACGCGATCCCCGATTGGCTTCCGGACAATCGCTTCAACCTGGGTATCGACCTTCAGGGGGGACTTCACCTCGTGATGGGCGTCGATGCGCTCAAAGCGGTCAATGACCGAGCGGACCGGGTAGCCGACGAAATTGTCGACGCGATGAAGGATGAAGGAAAAGAAATCGAGAGCGCGCGTCGGGTGGGAGACGGGCCAGTTCTCGAGATCGTGCTGCAACACGAGAGCGACCAGAGCGTCCTCTCAAAGATTCTCGAGGAGTATCAGGAAACCTGGGAGGTTCAGTCACGCAGCGGCCGCACCCTCACGTTCGCCATGAAGTCGGATTTCCGAACACGGCTGGCCGAGGACGCGGTGGAACAGGCGCGCGTCACCCTTCGCAACCGAATCGACACCTATGGCGTCGCGGAGCCCGAAATCAGAAAGCGCGGCAATGATTCCATCATGATCCAGCTGGCGGGACTGACCGCCGAGGAGATCGGAAAGGTGAAAGAGGACATCATCGGACGCACCGCCCAGCTGGAATTCAAGCTGGTCGACGAAAGCAGTGACTACTTCGAGCGGCTCGCTGAACGTCCTGACAAACCCGATTCCGTGTCGCTTCGTGTCGACAGCTGGCAGGGTGCGGAGGGCGGAATCGTGCGTCGGCCCTTTCTCGAGGCGACGGACCTCGATGAACTGAAGGACTTTTTGAAGGCGCACCGCGACGAGGTCCCAGCGGACCGGGTGGTGGCGACCCAGCGCATCAAACCGAGCGCGGAGTCGGACGAGGTTTTCCGTACTTGGCTCCTGGAGCGCAAGACGCCGCTCACGGGTGATGCGTTGACCAACGCGTTCGTCGCCTTCGACAGCGAAAAGAACCAGTACTACGTCGCCATGCGGTTCGACCGACCCGGAGCCGTCATTTTCGAGCGGCTGACCACCAATAACGTCAAGCGGAAGATGGCCATCGTGTTGGACGATACCGTCGACTCGGCCCCGGTGATCCAGGGGCCGATTCCCAATGGCAACGCGACAATTACCTTAGGCGGATATCGGAGTCAGCAGGAAGTGCTCGAAGAAGCCAACGCTCTGGCCATCGTCCTGAAGGCGGGAGCCCTCCCCGCACCAGTGTTCCCTCAGGAAGAACGCACCGTGGGTGCGACCCTCGGAGACGACGCCGTATCCAAAGGTCAGACCGCTCTTCTCTTCGCTCTCATCGGGGTCGTGATACTGATGCTGTTTTATTATCGCTTCAGTGGAGTCATAGGCGTTGGAGCTTTGGCCGTGAACATGTTGCTCCTGATTGCGGGGCTCTCCGCATTCAGCGTGACGCTGACTTTGCCAGGGATTGCCGGTTTGGCGCTGACCATCGGCATGGCGGTCGACGCCAACATCATCCAGTTCGAGCGGATCCGAGAAGAGCTCCGCACCGGCAAGACACCGCGGGTCGCTGTGGACGCCGGTTTTCAGAAGGCCTTCAGCGCAATCTTGGATGCCAACATCACCACGTTGATCGCGGCCGTCGTCCTCGCGTCCTACGGTTCGGGACCGATACGAGGTTTCGCGACGACATTGGGCATTGGCGTCGTCATCAACACCTTCACGGCGGTGGTCGTTCCTCGCCTGGCCTTTGACTACCTGACCAAAGGGGTTCGGGTCGCCAAGATCAGCATCTGAGAGGAACGCATGTTCAACGTCATCCGACCCGATACCAACTACGACTTCATGAGGGCGGCACCCTTCTTCACGAAGGTTTCGGTGGTCCTCTTTTTGGGTGCGCTCCTGATTATCGTGTTCAAGGGTGTCAACCTCGGCCTCGATTTCGCGGGTGGCCACGAGGTCTTGCTGCAGTTTTCGGAGAATGCCGACGTGCAGAGCGAGCAGGTTCGAAGCCGCTTGAACGGCCTCTTCCCGGATGTCGACACGTCGGTCCAAAGCTTCGAGGTGCCGACCTCTACCGGGACATTCTTCCTGACTCGAATCGAGCGTTCCGAAGCCGTGGGTGCCGAGGAGATCGAGCTGTTTCGGAAAGCCTTCCAGGCGGAGTACGGAGAGGCGTTGGAAGACCTTCAATACAACCCCGAAGCGGGTGACGTCTTGAAGGTCGGCCTGGCGGATGGCGCCACGGAAGCAGGAGCTTCGGTCGACCCTGATTCACTCGCAAGAGTGGTCGAGAGCACCAATCACGCCGTCCGCGTCGTGCGGTCGGTCGGTCGGGAGGGCGAAAATCGGTTCGAGATCGTCCTCAAGGGTATCGACGTGACCGTGGTGAACGGAATGAAGGAACTCGATCCTTCGGTTCAGGCGGCGAGGGTGGAGTTCGTCGGACCCACGGTGGGTAAACAGCTGAGAAACGACGGGCTCGCCGCCATCCTTTTGGCGATGTTCTGGATCTTGGTCTACGTCGCGTTCCGGTTCGACCTCTACTACGGCCCGGGTGCCATCGTGTGCTTGTTCCACGATGCGGTGATCACGGTAGCCTTGTTGTCGATGCTCGGCGCCCAGTTTTCGTTGGCGACCATCGCGGGTCTTCTCACCCTCGTCGGCTATTCCATCAACGACACCATCGTGGTGTTCGACCGCATCCGAGAGACGGTGGGTCAGGCGACGGGCCCGGGTCTCGACGATCGGATCAATCGCGCCATCAACGAAACGTTGGGCCGGACCATCATGACCTCCCTTTCCACGCTCCTCGCCTGCTTTTGCCTGATGGTCTTCGGCCGCGGGACGGTCTTGGCGGAGTTTGGACTGATTATGACGGTGGGTATTCTCATCGGCACCTACTCGTCGATTTACGTGGCATCACCGACCTTTCGCGCCTTGAAGCTCCGATTTGGGGATGACCCTAGCCCGCGGCGCGCTCAACCATAGGCCTGATTCAGACCCCAAGAGGTAGGGGTTCGATCGGGCGGCACCGACAAAATGTAGTCCAGCCCCTTGTGGGCCCCCGATCGGATCACCTACCATGCCTTCGTGTCGAGCCTTCGAGCTTGGAGCGGTCCATCCGCGGACGCACGCCAAGTGGACGAACTCACCCGATCCTTGGGTGTCCCAGAACTGTTGGCGCGGGTCCTGATCGCCCGCGGCTTTTCGGACCCGACTCACGCGGCCCGCTATCTCGAACCTCGACTGGCGGACATGCCGGACCCATTCCTCCTCGCGGGCATGGAGTCGGGTGCTGCAAGACTCACGCAGGCCATTGAATCGAGGCAATCAGTAGCCCTGTACGGGGACTACGACGTCGATGGCGTGACCTCGACTGCGCTGCTGCAAGAGTTCCTCATGGTCCATGGAGTTCGGGCTCGAAGCTACATCCCCCATCGATTGGAGGAGGGCTACGGACTTCACCATGATGCCGTGGGTCGTCTTGCCGACGACGGCATCGAGCTCCTCATCACCCTCGATTGCGGGATCACTGCAGTCGACGAGGTTGCATACGCCAATGACCGTGGAATGGACGTCATCGTGGTGGACCATCACCGATGCCCAGTCACGCTCCCGGCGGCGTCCGCGACGTTGAATCCGCATCAACCTGGATGCCTCTATCCGGACAAAGTCCTGGCGGCGGTAGGCGTCGCGTTCAACCTGGCGGCAGGGGTCCGAAAGAACCTCCGCGCCCGGGGCTATTATCAACGTACGGCCACTCCGGAACCCAACTTGCGCCGCGCCCTCGACCTGGTGGCTCTGGGAACCATTGCCGACATGGTGCCGCTGGTTGGGGTGAATCGACTGTTTGCCTGGTTCGGCCTGCAGGAGATGCGACAAGTTCGACGGCCCGGGATGAGGGCTCTCTTCGAGGTCTCGGAGGTTCGACCGGCACGGCTCAGCAGCCAGGATGTGTCGTTCAAGCTGGCGCCTCGCGTCAATGCTGCTGGCCGGCTCGATGACGCGAGTGTCGGTGTTCAGCTTCTTACTTCGGGATCTTTCGATGAAGCCCGTCTTCTTGCGACCAGACTCGATGCGGCCAATCAGGAGCGGCGGCTCATTCAAGCCGAAGTGTTCACCGAAGCAGTCGCGCAGGCGGAGCAGCAGAGCGACCACCCAGCCCTGGTCGTTCATCACGAATGCTGGCACCCGGGCGTCGTCGGCATCGTGGCCTCCAAGCTGGTCGAAACGTTTGGCAAGACGGCGTTGGTGATCGGTCAGGATGGTCGCGGAAGTGGGCGGGCCCACGGGGGTCTCCACCTTTTCGAGGCTCTTTCGAGTTGCTCGGATCTCTTGCTCAAGTTCGGAGGACATCGCGCGGCGGCCGGCTTTCGCCTGAAGCCGAAAGAGATTCAGGATTTCGCGGCACGTTTCAGAGCTCAGGTTGCCCAGCATCGGCAGCTCGAAGGGAGCGGCGAGCCCGAATTGCATGTCGACTTTCAAGTCCGGGCGGAGGAAATCTCGCTAGAACTCGTGAATGCGCTGTCCAGACTCGAGCCGTTTGGCATCGGTAACCCTCAGCCGTTGTGCCGAATGGAGGCCCTTCCCGTGAAGCGAACCACGGTGGTGGGGGGGCACCATCTCAAGCTCAGGTTGGGTGAAGGCCCAAGACCGGTCTCTGCCATCGCATTCCGCCACGCTGCGCTGGAGCCAGACCTGGCGCCCGGGACCTGCGTGGAGCTGGCTGGTCATCTCGAGGTCAATGACTTCGCGGGTTTCGAACGGGTCCAGTTTCGCGTGAGGGATCTCAAGATGCCGACGAAGGCCTGCGGCTGAACCTCAACTTTGGTCGCGCAACGCCGAATGCACGGACGGTGAAGTGGCTTCGCACCGCGGCGGCCGTCCTCGTCGTGATGGGCGGGCCGGGTTCGGCTCTCGGTTACGGCCAAAGTCGCGTCATGTTGCTGGTAGACCAAGGACTGAACAATCTTTCAGCGCAGGACCGAACGCGACTCCACGACGCCTTGATGCTCTTCGTGAACACAAGGCGTGCGGAAGACAGCGTGGGCTTGGTTTGGGTCGGCGCCGAGGCAAGCCTTGCGATCCCTTTGGGAAAAGCCCACGAGGCTTCGGCGCGACGCCAGTTTCGACGGACCTTGGAACTCTCGACGAATGCGGAGTCGGCAGACCGGATTCTTTCCGGCATCCAGCTGGCGTTGGATGCCTTGGGCCCGCGAAGCCCGAACACCCATGACCGGCTGGTTCTGCTGCTGGCCGAGGCCAAACTCCATCCGGACGAGACGCGCCGCACCCTGGGCGGCGTGGCCGACGTCGTATCCGGCGCCCGAGCACGAGGCGTGCCCCTTCATGTTGTGACGTTACGAGGTGGACCGGATGAGGTTCGCTTCCGCGGTTGGGCAGCCCAAACCGGAGGCGACTATCATCGAATCGAAGACCTCCGAACCCTCCACGTGCCTCTCTTTCACACGGCCGTGGTCCATGAGTCCGTCGACGTGCTCCCAACCGACGGTGGGACCCTCATGGTGGACGAGGACGTCCAGGAGCTGGCGTTGGTCCTGAGCCGGTTTGGAGGCGACGCCACGGTTCTTCACCTACCAGACGAAACGGACGTGACCTCCCATCATCAGCCTCCGGGCATCGCGTGGAACGCAGCGACGGACTTCGACCTCGTCCAGGTGCGTGAGCCGATGCACGGGCCGTGGCGCATTCAGCAGTCTCGGCTGGACCAGGCCGTCGTGGCGGTCCGCGACGCGGCCCTGGACCTCGAGCTCAGACTTCACCCCGACGTCCCGATTCTGGGAACCGAGGTCCGGGTGGGCGGCCGTCTGGTGGCCAATGGCCGCACGGTTCGCTCCTACGCTCGACTGAAGCAGCTCGAGATGGCTTTTATCCTTCCGACGGGACAGCGCCTTCCGCTGCGTCCCGCCGCGAACGGGTGGTTTTATGGATCCTGGCGTCCGTCTTCGGTGGGACCTTCGAAAGGAACGCTGTTGGCGCGAAGCCCCCATCTTCGCCGGTCGGAATCGGCTCGAATGGTTGTGGATCGCCAGTGCTTCGCTGCGGAGACCCATTGGCAGAGCCGGAAGATCCGAGTCGAGGTGACGCGGGAACGGGCCTGTTCAGAGCTCACCGGGACGACGGTCGAGGCAGCTTTACAGTTCGGCGAAGACCTCGAATGGATCGATTTGGAGCGAGATGACGTCGGCCGGTTCACGGGCGAGTTGGCGTTTCAAACCCGACCGGCTTTCTTGCATCTTCGGGCGAGGACATACATCGGAGGTCGCCACCGTCTCTTCCCGCTGCCCCCGGTACCGGCTCCCCAATCGGACGTCGTGCCCTCTTCCTGGGGTCTGTTCACCCGTATGGCTCTGGCCAACACGCCGCTTCTGCTGGCTTTTGTGCCTTTGATGTACCGGCGGCGACTGCGGGGGCTGGAGGCGGAAGGGTGACCGTCGAGCTCTCGCTTTGGACCGTTTGGTTCTTGGTGGAACTGTGTGTCGTTTCGACGCTGGTCAGCATCGTCGTGGGATGGCAGGGCTCTTGCGCCGTCAAGCGCCTGATGGCTGAACGACCCCCCCCATCGCCGCCAGCGAACGAGCCCAGGGCAGCCGAGGTGGAAGAGCTCGAGGAATCGGACGTCGACTCGGTGGACGACGGCCGCCCGGCCCAACTGCGAGCGAAGGTGCGTCGGTCCATCGAGCAGGTGGACGCTGCGCTGGAATCGACCTCAGAAGGAGCGACCCAGACCTCCAGTGTCTTGATGAGTCTGATGGAGAAGCTGGCCTCCACCGCGGCGGAGATGAAGCGGTTCGACCAGCGCGCTGATCTGCCAGCCGACCTGCGACAAGCTTCGAACGAGCTTCACGAGTACCTGGGTGACATGGATGCGCTGCTTTCCGAGGCGCAGCGTCTCGTCGAGCAGATGGAAGCCGGCCTCCAAATCTGCTGCTCCGAAACAGCGCAGTATGGAACGCGGTCCGGTTTCGAATGGGAGGCTCTTCGACCTTCACCTCGAGGCCTGACGCGCCTGCTCCGGCAGAAGTCTCGAGGTACACCAGAACCGGATCCGGGAATCGACGCCGCAATTCCGCCAGCTCTAGCCGATGCCATCGACCAAGCGTTGATTTGACGGACGTCCCCCGAACCTCGAGCAAACGATTCCCGGTGGCGTCTCCGATCGCTTGGCGTACAACCGGGGCGTGACGTTGCCGGTTCTCCAGGAAACCAAGCTTCGGGTGACGGAGGTCTTCCATTCCATTCAAGGGGAGTCCACCTTAGCCGGGAACCCTTGCACGTTCATCCGTCTAACCGGATGCAACCTCCGTTGCTCTTGGTGCGACACCGCGTATGCCTTTCATGGTGGGGAATGGCGAACCGTCTCCGAGCTGCTGACCCTGGTGGGCACATATGGCGCGCGCTGCGTGGAAATCACCGGAGGCGAACCTCTTCTTCAGCCCGGAGTGACCCACTTGGCGGACGCCCTTCTCGATGCGGGGTACATCGTCTTGTGCGAGACCAGCGGTGAGCGGGACATCGGCATCCTGAGCTCGCGGGTGCACAGAATCGTGGACATCAAGGCGCCGTCCTCCGGGGAAAGTCATCGCAATCGCTGGGGCAATCTCGAGCAGCTAGGACCCCGGGACGAAGTAAAGGTGGTGGTCGCTGACCGGGACGACTTCGAGTGGGCGGTCGAGGTCATCGAGCGTCATCGCCTGGTGGGTCGGGTGCCGGTGTCCCTCTCGCCGGTCTGGGAATCCCTCAGCCCGGCCGACCTGGCGGAGTGGATCTTGTCTTCCAAACTGGAGTTACGGTTGAACCTACAACTCCACAAAGTCCTCTGGGGCGACACGCCTGGCCGATGATGCGCTGCCGACAGCGCGGGACCGCCGCTTCAAAACACCGTTTCCCTCGGCGAAGCCCCGTCAACCCTGTATGTCGGCCCCGTGATCCCTGCATACGAAGCCTTCATGCGTCCGCTCCTCGAGATCCTGGCCACGGGCCCCAGGAGCTGCCCCGATGCCGCGGACCGGGTAGCCGATGCGCTGGGATTGGAGTCCGCAGCACGAGCGGAACGCAGTCGCTGGGACGGGGTCCCCGTGGTCGAGACTCGGGTTCGAAAGGCGGCGGAAGATCTCGCGCAGGCCGGCCTCGTGACCCGTATAGTCGGGGAATTGAGCTTGTCGTCGGCGGGGCGTGAATCGTTGCCCGGCCTTCCGGCTCGAATCGACGTCCCGTATCTGCAAGCCCACTTCCCCCAGTACGCCGCCTATCGCGAGGAGCTCTTGAAGCGGAGAGGCGCCTGAGGGGAGCCGGCCCGGAGAAAAGCGACCTCGCCTCGGACTACCGTGGCCAACACCTGCATCAGTCCAAGTTGAGCGGGATCCACCGTGAGCGGATCTCGGTCCAAAACGACGAACGTGGCCTTGGAGCCCAGTCCGAGGCTCGAAGCGGTTGCGCCTTCGTGGGTAAAGGCGAGACCGAGTGCCTGATGCACCGGGAGCCGCTCTTCTTCCGGTGCGCGAAGCTGCTCATCCGAAGCGGGTCTTCCGCCGTTGACCGCCGCGTGTGCGCCTCGAAGGGGCGGGATGCCCGCGTAACGCACGTCGATCCCGGCAGCCACGGCGCTGGCCAAGGGAACCGAGGATGAAGCGGAGGGCGGTAGCTCCGGGTTCGTCGCCAGTTCCATGCCGGCGTCGGCAATGACTCGGAGAAAAGCGGAAGCATCTTGCGCCGCGACCATCCGAAACCTCGGCGCGGACCCCGAAGATTCGGAAACGTACCGAAGCCATGCCGCCGCCCTGTTCACGGGGGCCCCATGGAGCGCGATCGCGTGGCCTTTCTGGAAGGCGGTCACAGCTCGCGCCAAAAGGAGCTCTTCGAGGTTCGGGTCCCACCTGAGGTGAAGGCCGTCGATGGAAACGAAGCGCCCTCGCGTTGCGTCGGGGATGGGACCGATATCGGCCCCATCCAGCCACAAACGAAACCGGATCTTGAGGTCGCCCCGTCGCTCGAGCTCGAAGAGACCCTCACGGACGGATGCGCTCGCCACCGAAGCCTCTGCCTCGACCACGCCCTGAGCGAGCAGGCCGCGTTGCACCTCGAGAAGGCCGGCCAACAAGCTGGAGCCGGTGGGCGGCGGAAGCCGGCTTCGGACCTCGGATGCGGCTCGGCCAGAGACGACGGGTTTCGGAACCTCGATGGCGAGCCGCGTCTTTGCTTCGTGGCTGAGCCACCACCGCTTTTCCGACACGTGCTCGAGGGCCACCGGACGACCGGGTGCGACCCCTTCGAGGTCGCCGGCTCGAGGTGGCCCGTCCGGCCAAGATTCATCATCGAAGCCTTCTCCGATGATCCACGCTTCGGGCGGCAGACGCCGGTGCGCATATTGCACCTTGAGGACCAGGTCGGAGCGTGAAGCGGCATCGTTCAGTCGGAGCGCCGTCTGTCCGCGCAATCGACGGTCGAGGTTCAGCTCGAGCAGCTCGAAGGCGGGAACGGCCGTCCCACCTCCGAAATCGATCCTCCGGACGGGGACAGTCGAAGAACCGTCGAAGCCCGTAATCCTGCCGTCGGTCACCAACAGCTGGCTGACGCTCGAGGTCAACGAAGGGCCCAGCCTGAAGTTCGGCCCGACGAAGGCAACGTCCGCTCGCTCGGGCTCCGGGGGGGTGGCGGCCGGCGGTCCGGCGCACGCCGCAGCGTTCAGGACGAACAACCCGATCCATCGACCAGAGCGCGGCTCGCCGAAGCGCCGCGGGGCGTTTGCCCCGCGTGTTGGAGCGAAGCTCATGGCGACGCCCCGTAGCGCACCGTCGAGAAAGGGGGAATCCGCTTTGACGTCTTCTGGTGGGTGGCTACACCGGGGCCCATCGTGGCGAAACGGGACTACTACGAGGTTCTAGGGATACCCCGGGACGCCAGCGCCCAGCAGATCAAGAGCTCGTACCGCAAGCTGGCGATGAAGTATCACCCTGACCGCAACCCCGGTGATACGGTCGCCGAAGACCGCTTCAAAGAGGCAGCCGAGGCCTACGAAGTTCTTGCCGACGATAGCAAGCGGGCCATCTATGACCGGGCGGGTTTCGACGGTCTCCGCAGCGGCGGTTACAGTCCCTTCACGGGGGACCTCGGCGACATCTTCAGTCAGTTCGGGGACATCTTCTCGGAGTTTTTTGGGGGCCGAGGAGGCTTTGGCGCGACGGGAGCGGGGCGCGGGCCTCGGCCCATGGCGGGCTCGGATCTCCACGCCGCCGTGGAGCTGTCCCTCGAGGAAGCGGCGAGCGAGTCGAAAAAGACGGTGGAGCTCGAGCGCACCCGACCGTGTGAGGACTGCGACGCGTCCGGAGCCCGGGACGGCAAGATGGCGACTTGCCCGAGCTGCGGAGGCCGGGGACAGATTGTGCAAGGTCGCGGCGCGTTCATGATCGCGACGACGTGTCGCGCCTGTGGCGGAGCAGGCCGGCTCGCCATCGAGAGTTGCCCAACCTGCGACGGCCAAGGCTTGGTCAGCAACCTCCGCAAGTTGGATGTCCGGATCCCTGCCGGCGTGTACAGCGGGCTGCGACTTCGGTTGGCGGGGGAAGGCAACACGGGTCTTCACGGCGGTCCCCCCGGAGATCTGTATGTCCTCCTGGACGTCAAACCGCACGACCTCTTCGTCCGGGAGGGACCGGATCTACACTGCGAACTTTCGGTGGGCTTCGGGATGGCGTGCCTGGGCGGCGAAGCCAATGTTCCGGGCTTGTTGGGCGACCTGCACCACGTCGAGGTTCCGGCGGGTGCGCGGCCCGGGGAGGTCATCCGGATCCCGTCAGCGGGCATGCCCCGTGTCGATGGTGCCGGCAAGGGTGACATGGTCGTCCATCTCACGGTGGAGGTTCCCAAGAAGCTCAGCAAGGCACAGGAAAAGGCGGTCAAGGACCTAGACTCCGTCCTCCACAGTGCCCCGCGTGTGACCCCCTTCAGTCCCGATCCGCGCGAGACCAAGCGGAGGCGCAAGAAGACCGGAGGCATCTTCGAGCGGATACGAGACGCTTTGGATGGCGATTAAGGACGCCATGGGGTGTAGTGCGTCGCCGTGACCGGTGAACTGGATCCAAACCAAGCCGCCGAGGTCTTTGGCGTCTCCCAGACGGCTTTGTTCTTCATCCTGGGAGGTTCGTTCCTGGTGATCGCCCTCGCCTTCGAGCAGCTGTTTACGTTTTGGGGTCTGGTGGAGAAGGCCCGAGATCTGGGGAGCGAGGTGGGGAAGCTCTTGGTGCACGGCGACCTGCAAGCGGCGCGCACGGTCTGCGAGCGAAGCTCGTCCCCCGTGGCGGACATCTTCATCGCAGCGATGAACAAGGTCCACCGCCCCGGACAGTCAGAGAAGCGGGCTGCGGAGCGGGAGCGCCAGCGATTCGCGCTGTGGATGAAGCGGCGGCTTTGGGCCATCGGAACCGTCGGTTCCCTCGCGCCGTTCGTGGGGTTGTTCGGAACGGTCGTGGGCATCATTCGGGCGTTCCGCGACATCGGCCTGTCTGGGACCGGGGGCTTTTCGGTGGTTGCAGCAGGCGTGGCGGAGGCGCTGTACGCCACTGCAGGGGGCATCTTCGTGGCGGTGGTGGCCGTCATGTTCTACAACTATTTCCAATCGCGAGGGAATCGCGCCACGGTGGAGGTCAAATTGGTGGTCGATGAGTTCCTGGAGCAGCTAGAGGCCTCCAAGGCAAACCTGTCCATGCCAGAGCCCACACCGTCGTCGATGCCTTCCATGGCCGGCGCTCGGGTTGCGACGGAGGGCTGAGCGTGGGTGGAGGCAGCCGAGAGGAAGTCCAGAACCTCGACGACCCTGAAGTGACCGAGCAGGGGAGCTTCACGGAGATCAACATCGTACCGCTGGTCGACATCATGCTGGTTTTGTTGGTAATCCTCATGGCCACCAGCACCGACATCATCCAAGCGGGCTTTTCGAATGAGGCAGGATTCCGCGTGAACCTGCCCACCGGGTCGACCTCGGACGAGGTCCAGGCCTTGACCGATGAGGTCATCATCGCGGTCCTGGAAGACGGCTCGGTGATCATGGACGGCACCGAGGTTTCCTTGGAAGAGCTCACCGCGCGCTTGGACGCCGTGGCGCAGGAAAACGTCGACCGCTTGGTCTTGGTGCAGGCCGACGAGCGAGCCTTCCATCGGCGGGTGGTCGAGGTCATGCAGCGGGCACGTGAGGCCGGTCTGAGAAACCTCGCCATCGCCACCCGGCCAGAGACCTGAAACCCTCGGTAACCCTCGGCTTGATGGCCGCCACACGCGCCTGAAGCAACGGCTGCGCTTCGATAGCGGTTGCACCAAAGCCCTGTTTTCCGTTAGTTCCCGCCTCCTCGCCGGTGCGGCGGAGGCGCCCGACTCGGAGGGCTCAAAGCGAAGGATTTCCATGAAAAAGGTGAAGCTCGCCATCATTGGCGTCGGGAATTGTGCCAGCTCGCTGATCCAGGGGCTGGAGTTCTACAAGCAGGCTCCCGAGGACTCGGCCGGTCTCATGCACGAGGAGATCGGTGGCTACCGACTGCAGGACGTGGACGTCGTTGCGGCCTTCGACGTAGACCGACGCAAGGTCGGCCAGCCGCTTGAAAAGGCCATCTTCGCCCCACCCAACAACACGACCGTGTTTCAGCCGGATCTGCCGCCGACCGGTGTTCGGGTGCAGATGGGCCCTATCCTGGACGGTGTCGCAGAGCACATGGGACAGTACCCGGAGGGGCAGGCGTTTCGGGCATCCGACGAGCAGCCGGTCGATGTGACGTCCGCCCTCCAGGCCGTGGGTGCCGAGGTCGCGGTGTGCTACCTGCCGGTGGGTTCGGAGCAAGCCGCGAAGCACTATGCCCAGTGCTGTCTGGATGCCGGGGTGGCATTCGTGAACTGCATCCCCGTTTTCATCGCCTCCAATCCGGAATGGGCGAAGCGCTTCGCCGACGCAAAGATCCCCATCGTGGGCGACGACATCAAGAGCCAGGTCGGAGCGACCATCGTGCATCGTGCGCTCGCGCGCCTGGTTTCCGACCGCGGCTCCGTATTGGAACGCACGTATCAGCTGAATACGGGGGGCAACACGGATTTCCTCAACATGCTCAACGAGGACCGGCTGAAGACCAAGCGCATCTCCAAGACCGAGTCGGTCCAGTCGCAGCTGGACCGCAGGCTGGAAGCCACAGACATCCACATTGGCCCCTCGGATTACGTCGCGTGGCAGAAGGACAACAAAGTATGCTTCCTTCGGATGGAGTGGCGAGGGTGGGGCGATGTGCCGATGCACATCGAAGCCCGTCTCTCCGTAGAGGATTCTCCGAACAGCGCCGGTGTCGCCATCGACGCCATTCGCCTTGCAAAACTCGCGTTGGACCGGGGCATTGGAGGTCCCCTGGAAGGGCCTTCCGCCTACCTCATGAAGCACCCGCCACGGCAGATGCGGGATGGCGAGGCTCGCGACGAGATTCGGCGATTCGTTCAAGACTAGGATCTGCGTGCTCCGAGACCTTCACCGCAGGACACGCCCAATCCGAGACAACAACCGGGCGTCGGTACGGCCCGTCGTCATTTCTTGAGACGGCACCCCGGTCGGGGCCGCTCCCGATTTGAGCGGAGGGGTCGACCGGCCGAATGCTCATTGCGAGATGCTCGGGACCAGGGACCGAAAGCCACACGTTGCCATCGTGGACGACGATCCCATGGTCCGGTCGTCGATGGCCTCTTGGCTTCAAACGGCTGGCTATGCGGTCTCCGTGTACGCGGACGGAGAGGCCTTCCTCGCCAGTATGCCTTCCGACTTCTCCACGGTTTGTCTGGACCTCGGATTGAGCGGCATGTCGGGTTTCGAGGTCCTGCGTGCTCTCGGCGCCGTGGCCAACGAGCTTCCGGCGGTCGTCTTGGCTTCGGCCGGTGACGTCGAGCTCGCGGTGGCCGCGATGCGGGAAGGAGCGTACGACTTTGTCGAGAAGCCGCTCGATCGCGAACGCTTGACCCTCGCGGTACATCGGGCGGTCGAGCGCTGGAAGCTTTCACAAAGCCTCGAGACGCTCCGCAGCGAGCTCTCGAAGCGCGGCAACCTCGAAGAACTGGTGGGACGGAGCGCCGCCATTCAAGAGCTTTCTCGCCAGATCAGACAAGTCTTGGAGGGCAACTTTCCGGTGTTGCTGTTGGGCGAGCCAGGAACCGGGAAAGATGTGGTCGCTCGTGCCATCCACCGTTCTCGCGGACTGGAGACCGGGCGTCTGGTGACGATCAACCTTTCCGCCGTGCCCGAAGCCCTCCACGAACAAGAGCTCTTCGGACAGGTCAATGGGAGTTGCACACTCGGACGCTTTCTCCAGGCCGAGGGGGGCACGCTGTTTCTCGACCAGATCGGAGACTTGAGCGCACTTTCGCAGGCAAGCTTGCTCCGAACGCTCCAGACCAACAAGGTTCGGCCGGTCGGGGCCGATTCCGAGTTCGACATGAAGGCCCGCTTGGTTTGCGCAACCAGTCGCGACCTCTTGTCGGAGGTTCGAGCCGGCCGTTTCCGCGAAGACCTGTATTTCGCACTGGCATTTCACCCGGTGCACCTGCCGCCGCTTCGCGAACGACGGGAAGACATTCCCGCTCTCGTGACCCATTTCCTCCGGAAGTACCAGGGGGAGACTGGTCGTACCGTGGGCACCGTACAGCCCGAAGCCATGGAGGCCCTCACCGTCTACGACTGGCCCGGGAACGTGCGTGAACTCGAGGATGTCGTGCATCGAGCGCTGCTTGCGGCGAACAGTCACGAGATGCGTATCGATCATCTGCCCTCTCGACTCAGGTCGACGGGAGCCGGTCCAGCCGAGACGGAGGACCTCATCGGTGTCGGAAGTGATATCGTGTTGCCACTTCGCGAGATAGAGCGACGCGCCATCAAACGCGCACTTCGAGCGACAAACGGGAGTGTAGAGAAGGCCGCGAAGCTCCTCGGAATGGGCCGAGCCACGCTCTACCGCCGGCTCGCGCACTACGACAGCACCAATCAGAGCGTGGTGTGAAGCTCCACCCAACGGTCTGCCTCGAACTGCCGGAGGATCTCCAACGCTTCGCGGTCATGCATCGGTGAGACTTGAATGATCGCCTCGACCGACCGTGAACCATCGATACGGGCCAGCACGTAGCGCTGCTTGGCGGAGAGCCGCTTGAGGTGCTCCGGTTGAGGCTTCATTCTCAAGACCGGGATCGCCTTTCGGTCGAGTTCGCCGTCCCGCTGGGCTCGCTGGCTCAACTCCTCGCGGAGTTGGTCCAGTCCCGAGTCCTGCTGCCCAACCTGGGCACCTTCATCCACCCAACGAAGCGCTTCTGAGTATCGCTCCTGCTCCATTGCCGCCCGAGCGCGCTCGACGTGGCCCGCGACGCTGGCGCTCGAAGAAAGGGGAAGCAGAGTGTGGCTCGGTTCGTGAGGTGTAATGGCTCCTTGATTGTACAGCTCCAGGAGGCGCTCGGCCATTTGGTAGTCCGTAGCATGGAGGTCTAGTGTAATCGCTTCGATGGAGAGCCCGTGCCGCGCCAACGCGATGATACGTCCATCCAGAGTGTCCGGAGTCAGGGTGGCAGGAACGCGTGCGTCGTTGACCTTCAGTATCCACCGTTTGTCCGGGATGGCCTCTTGCAGACGGGCCCACATTTCGGACCGGGCCAGGCCCTCCCGATGGACGTCGATGAGCGGGATGGTGACATCTATCTGTGGTCGGTCTTCCTGACTGGTATGGTTCTCGAAAACGAAGGTCCCGTTCTTCCACCGAAACGTGTCCAGTAGAGATTCACTCATCTTGACCCGGAGCGTTTGAATGACCTGAACCTCGGGAACGATACCGATCATGACGAGGATGCGACCGAGGAGTACTTGCGTCTCGTTCTGGGTTTCAAAAGCACGCTGGAGCTGGTCTTCGGTCAGAAGACCGAAATGGACCAGGAACTGTCCAAAATATTCCCGCGGATCATTGGAAGCGGCCCGTGCGACCTGGCCGTCCACGATGTCGAAGGTCTTTCCCACCCGTCCATTTTCGATCCGCAGGTGACCCGTCATCTGCCGATTGCCCAACCAGACGGTCACGTCGGAGATCGGCATGACCGAAAGGTCCCCTGCCAGGTGAGCCATGCCCTCGATCTCTAGCCCAAACTTGAGATCCGAGCACCCATCTGCTCCTTAGGGCTGCATGGTCCCGGTGTGGTTGCAGGCCGTGGTGTTGGGGGTCACGCTCACGATGGCGGGCGTCTTCGCCTGGGAGGGCGTTCGAGGTGTCCAGGAAGGGGATCGAGAACTGGCGCGGCGACTGCTTCGGGCCGAAGTCGTGGACCGCGACCCGGTACCGTTCACGTTGACGTCAATGGACGGCACCGAGGTGCGACTCCGTGACTTTCAAGACAAGACCGTTGTGATCAATTTTTGGGCGACCTGGTGTCCACCCTGTATCGAAGAATTCCCATCTTTGCGCACCCTCGCGTCACGGTTCCGAAACAACGAGGACTTCGTGTTTTTGGCCATCGCAACCGACGACACCTGGGCGCCGGTCGAGTCGTTCTTCGCGGATGAGGCAGCCCCCTTCA
This sequence comes from Myxococcota bacterium, assembly GCA_050331295.1. Taxonomy (GTDB): domain Bacteria; phylum Myxococcota; class Kuafuiibacteriia; order Kuafuiibacteriales; family Kuafuiibacteriaceae; genus Kuafuiihalomonas. The sequence goes on from JBHJGZ010000009.1 coordinate 273,199, forward strand.
CGGTCCTCCTGGACCCAGGGGGTACGGTGGCGCGGGCATACGGCACGGAAAAGTTTCCTGAAACGTACGTGGTCGAGGACGGACGTGTGGTCGGATACGTGATCGGTCCGCGCTCGTGGGACTCGTGGTACGCGGACGCCTATCTTTCATCGTTCTTGGATTCGCCGTCCCGTCCGGCTACAGCTTGGCGAGCAGGTCCGCGAGCTCATCCGCCAAACCCTTCCGACCAGCCTCGTCCTTGAGCCAAATTTTTCCGTTTTTCCGCTCGAGGATGCCTTTGTCGGCGTACCAGTGAACCGCGCTCTCGATACTCGGCTTGGTCACACCTTCTGGTCTGAGCAGGCGTTTCGTGGCGATTTGATGGTCGGCCAGTGTCAGGGTTCGTTGGATGAACTCTTTCAAGGACAGCGGCTCCTGTTCGAGTTGGGACGCGCTCTCTGCGAGGAGTCGGAACGCTTCGATCATCGAGGCGATGAACTCTGCGAGTCGGCGCGTTTCGTCGATGTCCTCGAGCTGCCACTCATCGGACATCCGCCGGACGGTCCTTCTGTTCACCAAGAACGTCGTCGCCTCTTCGAAGTTCTGGTCGAAGTTTCCATCTACCCGAAAGGAGAACTCTCTCTTCAAGAGCTGCGAGATTCTCAGAGCGCTGTCCCGTACCGCCGTGTCTCGTCGACCCTCTTCAGTCGAGAGCAGCGCCATGGAGACTACCGAGTACGGAAGGAGGAAGTGGAGGATGTTGTTCTTGTAGAAATCTAGAGCTTGACGTCCCGCGGCGTCGACGGCGTAGGAGATCAGGTCCGACCCCGAACCTTTCACCTTCACCACGCCATCCGCCGCAAATCGGTCTACGGTCTCTCGTATCGCGTCGCGCCGAGAGTCGGGGGCGAGCGAACCAGACCGACGGGCCTGCAGAGCATCCAAGATATCCAAGACGCGGTCAGCTTCTTCGAAGAGCTCCGTTTGAGAAACGCTGGGGGTGGTGTGGCCGAGGAGAACCAATGCGACCACGGATGTCGGCGTGATTCGAGTGACGCGATTGATGCCGTAGACGATCCGGTGGCCTAGTTGCGTGGTCAGCTGTTTGAGCCGACGCCCGGATGCATCGGCGTCGAGAGACTCGAGATCGATTTCGCGTGCGGATGCGAATTGACGCAAGCTGATGGGCTCGTCAAAATCGACGTATACACGACCATATCGCGATCGAAGGACTTTCGGCCCCGACGTCAACAGGGAGGCCATGTCTTCCTTCTTCTTTTCACCCCCTGCGAGCTCATTCGCGTACGCCTTGGCTTCGATGACCTTTTCGTAGCCGATGGAAACGGGTACGAATTGGATGTCACTCACGTGGCCGTCAGCCACTGGATCGATGCAGATGCTGAGCATTCCGGTGCGAGGCGGCAGGAGCTTACCGGTCCGGCTTCTGCCTCCTTCGATGAAGAATTCGAGCACATGGCCATCGCGCAAGAGCCGACGCACGTACCCGGAGAAGACTGCGGTGTACAGCTTATCGCCGCGGAAGCCCCTCCGAATGAAGAAGGCCCCGCTTCGGCGAAAGACGAGTCCCATCGGCCAAAAGTTCAGGTTCTCGCCCGCCGCGATGTGGGGCGGCATCATGCCCTCCTTGAAGAAGACCTGGCTCATCACGATGTAGTCCACATGGCTCTTGTGGCTCGGGACGACCACCACGGGCCCTTGACGGGCGGCGCTGCGCAGGCGGTCGAACCCCTCCTTGTCGACGTTGATACCGTCGTAGATCCGCCGCCAGACCCAATCGATGAGGATGTCCAGGGTGCGAAGCCACCCGTATCGCATATCTGCAGCAATGACCTTGAGAAGTTCATCCGCCCTCGCCTCGACCTTCTCGATCCCACCTTGTCGGGCGCCGACGGTCTCGATGACTCTTCGGACTTCGGGATCACTGAGCACCGATTGCCGGGTTCGAGCGGCGGACCGGTGGATGGGGCCGGTGCGTAGCTGTTCCTCACGGGCAAGGTGATGGAGGATAAGCCAGCGAACCTTCTTGGCGATGGTCGTCAGTGGCTTTCCGGCCTCTCTTTGCAGGGCATCACGGAGGTCAATGGGCGCCCCGACATGATACCGAGCGTTTCGGTGATGGACGACGAATCCGAGCATTTCCCTCCACCGTCCGGGTGCTTCCCGGTCGCCAAAAATGGTGTCCACCCAGCTTCGCTCCAGTCCGGCCGCGCGTCGAAGCCAGATCAGCGCTTCCGGCACCAGAAGGATCGGCCGCTCACTTTTCGCTTGGAGCTCCAGAAGGGCTTGGACGAAGCGTTCCGTGTATCGAGGACTCGGCCCGAGCCAGGTGCTGGGTCGACGAAGAAACAGGAGGCTGGGTGCTCCGCGCGCGACGGTCGCGCAGAGGGCTTCTGCCGTCGGAGCTTCCCGAGCCACGTTGTGGTCGTGCATCCATTCGGGGGGAGGCAGGCCGACTTGCTCGAGGAAGTACTGGATGTACAGTGGATCGATCAGGCGCGAGGAGCGCAGAGTATGAACCACGGTCCCCGTGCCGTAGGCGGATTTCAAGCGGTCGACGGTTTCGGGTGCGACCAGGACTCGACCGAAGAGGGGCTCCAAGGATCGGCCGTAGATGCCGCGGCGACGCCGCGTCCGGCCCCGTCCAGAGCTGTCTGCGAGGCTGGACGTCCGTTGCGGAGCGCCGTGGTCCGTCATCCCGCGTGGCGTCTCACCCGGCGGACCGTTGGTCAAATGCGGCTCCGCGTTCAGGACTGCCTGGTGGAAGGACGGTCCGCATGCTAACGTAGGGTTGGCGGCGCGTCGTAGGCCGCATATGGGATCCATGCGTGCTTGGTGCCCGCATTGTGGGGCGTTGAATCAGTTCACTCGTCCGCCAACCACGGCCGTGGTGTACTGTCAGAGCTGCCATAAGCCGTATGGTGCTGCTGCACTGATGGCCCCTCGACGTCGGTCTTCCAGAGAGGAAGGCGCTCGGAATGTGTCCCGCGATGCCGCGGCCGCGACGGAGGAGAGTGCCCATCGTCCCACCGGGCTACCGGTTCGAGAACGGCGGCCGTCCAAGCCTGCCCAAGTGATCGTGCCGCGCCGAGGCCGGGAAGGCGACCGAAACCTCCCGAAGCTGGTTTATCGCAGTCCGGACGGCCTGGTCACCGAGTTCACACTGGAAGGTCCGACGACCCTCGGACGCCATCCGAGGAACCGGATTCGCCTGAATGACCGCGAAATTTCCAAGGAGCACGCTCGGATCGAACCGCGAGGCTCGGATTGGCTCATTCATGACCTGAACTCCTCCAACGGAACGTATCTGAACAATCGGCGGGTTCACGAAGCCAGATTGAGGCCAGGGGATGAACTTCTCCTCGGTTCGATGCGGCTGATCTTCGAGTTCGAAGGGGACGGATCCAGTCCACATGGCTCGGCGCGCGACATGGTGACGATCCTTCCGAAGGACAACGCAGGGTCGACGCACATCCATGCGAAAATCGAAGATCAACAGCAAGATTTTATGCCCGTAGCCGAGGTTCGCGACATGGATGTTCTGCGTCAGGACTACGAGAAGCTGCGGCTCACGCACGAGCTTTCGCGGATAGGCCTGACACCAGACTTGGGGAAGCTTCTCTCCAAGACACTCGATGTCGTCTTCTCCATGGTGCCGGCGGATAACGGGGTCATCATGTTGGTGGACGAAGACACCAACACGCTCGCGCCCCATACGGTCCGGCGAAGAGACCAGGAGCAGACCGCCCATGAGGAGATCGTCCTGTCTTCGGCCATCTTGAATCAAGCGTTGGAGGAACGAGCCTCGGTGCTTCTGTCTGACGCGGTGATCGATCCTCGATTCTCCGGGTCCCAGTCCATCATCGCCCAAGGTATTCGGGCCGCGATGTGTGTGCCCCTCGTGGCGCACGAGAAGGTCTTGGGAGTCATGCATCTCGATACTCGGGAGAAAGTCGGCGCGTTCACGGAGAAGGACCTTCAGCTCCTCAAGGCCATCGCCAATCAAACGGCCATTGCAATCGAAAATGCCCGATTGGTGCGCCAGATCGAGGAAGAAGCGAAAGCGCGTGGGCAGCTCAGCCGTTTTCTTCCGCCGCATGTGGTGGAAGCAATGGTTCAAGGCAAGGGCAGGCCCATTCAGAAGGGAGGTCGAGAGCTGGAGGCCTCCGTCGTGTTTTGTGACATTCGAGGCTTTACTGCCATGTCTGAGGAGAGCTCTCCTCAAGAAGTGGTCGAACTGCTCAACGACTACTTCGAGCGGCTGGTGGAAGTGGTGTTCAAGCGGCGCGGCGTATTGGACAAGTTCATTGGTGATGCGCTGATGGCTTCTTGGGGCACCATCGAGAGCAGTGAGAGTGAGGACCCGATCTTCGATTCAGTCGCTGCCGGAATCGACTTTCGCGACACCATCGACGAGATGAATGAGGAACGCAGGGAACTCGGAGTGGCGCCGGTCCAGATGGGTGTTGGCATCAACTCGGGTCGTCTCGTGGCGGGCTACATGGGTTCAAAACGGCGATTGGAATTCACGGTGATTGGCGACACCGTCAACACGGCATCTCGGATCTGCGGTATCGCCGAGGGCGGCCAGGTTCTCATTTCCGAAGCGACATACCGGCTCGTTGCAGACCGCATCGATGCGCGTTATCGAGGCACGCATCAGGTGAAGGGCAAGGCCGAAGAGATCGGTGTGTACGAGGCGCTTCGCCTGAAGGATCGTTGAGCGTGGGTCGACGGCAGGTCGTGCAGCGATGTCCGAACTGTGCGGCCAAGTACGACGTCGCCATTTTCGTGAGCGGCCAAAAGGTTCGTTGCCGCCGATGCGGGATTCGATTCACTGTCGCCAGGGATGACTCGAAGCCACCGGCCTCTCCCGAGGTCGATCCTTTAGCCCCCGTTGCCACCCGTACCTTGGAAGGAGAGGCGGTGCACCCTCGCCATGCGGCGCCTCCTCCTCCGCCTCGTCAGACCCACCGTCCCGGCCGGGCCGCCCAAGGGGACCTCGTTCAAGGGGCAGAGCTCAATGGCTTCGTGATCGAGTCCGTTCTCGGACGCGGAGCGATGGGAACGGTGTACCGAGGGCGCCAGAAGTCCCTGGACCGACCCGTCGCGGTCAAAGTGATGAGCTCGGAACTCGCTCAACAGCAGGAGTTCGTCCTTCGTTTCCGGCGCGAAGCCGCCGCGCTGGCGACTCTGAGCCACCCCCATGTCGTCGCCATCATCGACCAGGGGAATGTGGATTCCTACTGGTATCTGGTCATGGAGTTCATCGATGGGCCGACGCTCAGGAAGCTCATATCGCAACGGAGCTTGCGCATCGCCCAAGCGTTCGACCTGGCGCTGCAGGTGGGCCGAGGTCTCGATTATGCCCATGGTCGGGCGGTGGTTCACCGAGACCTGAAGCCAGAAAATGTATTGCTGGCGGACGCAGGACGAGAGGGACCCGTAGCCAAGATTTGTGACTTCGGTCTGGCCGACCTCTTATACAGCGATCGCTCGTTCGCGAACCTCACGGGGTCCAGGATCTCGATGGGCACCGTTAACTACATGGCGCCCGAGCAACGGCAGGATGCCGGCAAGGTCGACCAGCGCGCCGACGTGTACTCCTATGGTGTGATGGTCTACGAGATGCTGACGGGCACCCTACCGATCGGTCGGGTGGAGGAGCCGTCCAAGAAGAGTAAGCTCATCGACCGTCGCATCGATGGGCCACTCCTGGCGGCGCTGGAGGCGGACCCGAGACGAAGACCGCCTCAGGTAAGAGACCTCGTTCAGGCGTTATCCGCGCATCGTCCTTAGGACCATCCACTCGATCTCTTGCCGTCAGTTCTCGTCCCCGTCAGTTCTCGTCCTTCAGATAGGACATGATGACCTCGTCGAGTGAAGGCTCGGAGACGACGATGGCTTCGTCGTCCTGCTCGCTTTCTCGGGTCCGCTGGGCTTCCAGCCGTGCACGTTGGCGGGCCATGGCTTCCTTGAGTGCAGTCGGGTCGATTTCCAGCATCGTGTTGTCGTTTGACGGGATCGCACGAGGACGTCGACTGGAGCCGGGTCCATCACCAGGTTCGCCACCACCACTTCGGCTCCGGAAGCCGTGGGGAGGGCCAGAAGGAATGGTGGGAGATGAACCCGATGGCCCCGTGCTGCTTTCGGGAGCCATCCAGGGCACTTGCCGCCCCCGCCGGGTCGCTCCGGGGCGGCCACGAACCGGAACCTGCCGAATCTCCGCATGGGCATCGCCTCGGAGTCCCTCAGCCCGCAGCCTCTCCTGCGCGGCCCGCAGTGCGGCGGGCAATCGCACGTCCACGAGGGTGTCACGCTGTGCCGGAATCTTTCTCGGTTGCGGATTTGGGCCATCGCCGGCGCTCTGAGGCTCTGACGAGGCGTCCCACTCTTCCAGGCTCCCCACGATGTCCTCGAAGCGGATGTCGTCGATCTCGACCGGCAGAGGGATCGAGGGGCCGAGTACGCTGCTTTTTGCTTCCAAGGCCGCAGACTCGCCGAAACCAGCGTGGGCCACCGCCAGGACCTCGCTGGTAGCCAAGACCCCGACCGGCAGCCGTGGGTCCACACAATCCTCGGTATCGACGCTGTCGCTCCCATCCAGGAATCTCTGCAGCGTTCCGTCGAACCCGCCGTCCACGAGGCGCCGGAGCACGCCTTTGTGCTGCGCCTGCATGCGGGACCGAATCCGGGCGTTTCGCTCCGACTGAGGAAGCTCCAGAAGGTCTTTGTAGTCGGAACGTTCGACCGCGAGCACGTGTCCATCCAGGAACAGCTGGGTGATGAGCTTGGACAAGTTCAGTCCGGAATCCTCCGTCTGCACGTGGAACACCCGCGCCTGATGGCGGACGTTGTGATTGAAACCCGGGAGCATGGGGCTCCCCAGCAGGTTAGCGGCAAACATTTGTAGTTGCCAGAACCCCAAGCCGATGCGACCGTATGAAAGGACTGCGGGGGTTTTCTGGGTGTCTAGGCACAGCTTGAGACGGCCATTTCCAGGTACAGAGCCCGCCCCGGAACACCGAGAGCTCCCGGCCCATCCCATGCCGGCCGAGGCCCTCGAGGCTTCGGAGCGCGACCCCGCCGCGCCCATTGTATTGCTCCCGGTAGGACGTATCGACACGAGTCATTTCGAGTGCGTGAGGCGTCCGCTCGCCGAGGTGTTCGGACGAAGCGTGGTAGTCGGACTTCGGCTCCCGGTCCCGAAGTATGCCTTCAATCCGACCCGGGGCCAGTATCACTCCGCCGCCATCATGAAGAGGGTCGAGGGAGCTCGGCAGGAGGATTGGGACGCCGCCATCGGGGTGTCCCGCGAGGACCTGTTCGTCCCGGAGGTTCCATTCGTGTTTGGTGAGGCCGACCGTTCCACGCGCACGGCTCTGCTCAGTTTGGCCCGTCTGAAACCTGACTCCGGTTCACTCGAGGCCCGTGAAGAACTCTTGGAGCGACGCTTGATCTCTGAGGCCATCCATCAGGTGGGGCTGCTCCGCGGACTGGCCCATTGTCCCAACAATCGATGCGTCATGTTTTACGCGGCGTCGGTGGCCGAGATCGACAAACGGGGCGCATCACTATGCGCAAACTGCAAGAAACGGCTGGTTGCGGTTTCGGGCTGAAGTTGTCCGTCCGCGCGGTTCGTCACCTGACTTTCACGCTTTCCTCTGCGATCCAACTGTCCTCGTGGTGAACAATCTGGTTAGGCTCCACGGTCATGGCCGCGCCGGGACCGAAGAGACAGGCACTCGGTAAAGGGCTCGGCGCGCTGATTCCTCAAAAAAAGCCCGAGAGCCACGACTCGATTCCGAGGACCGGCGTCGTCGAGGTTTCCATCGAGGACGTCAAGCCCAACCAGTCTCAGCCGCGGAAGAGCTTCGACGATGATGCCCTCGACGAGCTCGCGGAAAGCGTCAGGCAGCACGGGCTGATGCAGCCCATTCTGGTTCGAAAGCAAGGAGCCATTTTCGAGATTATCGCGGGTGAGCGTCGATGGCGGGCGTGTCAGCGGGCGGGGCTGAAGCGTGTCGACGTGGTGGTCAAAGACCTCACCGATGACGCATCTTTCGAGTGGGCCCTGATCGAGAACATCCAACGCGAAGATCTCAATCCGATCGAGGAGGCCGAAGCCTTCCGGCGTCTGCTCGACAGTGGGGGACTCACGCAGGAGCAGTTGGCGATCAAGCTGAGCAAGGACCGGTCCACGATCGCCAACGCGCTCCGGCTGCTGAAGCTCCCCGACGAGGTGCGTCGGCAGGTGGTATCGGGTGCCTTGTCCATGGGCCATGCGAGGGCCTTGTTGGCGCTGGAATCGGAGGACGCCATGGTGCGCATGGGTCGCGAGGCGGTCAGCAAGGGGCTGTCGGTCAGGGAGGTGGAAAAGCGGGTCCGAGGGACAAAATCTGCAAAGGTCAGCGGTACAACCGACTTCGACCCGTTCGAAGCCCTTCCTGGCGGGGCGGCGGCGGTCAAGCGGACCCAGGAATCGCTTCGGCGTACTCTGGGGACGAAGGTGCGCATTACCGCAAACGGACGGCGCGGCAAGATTGAGATCGACTTCGCGAGCCCAGACGAGCTGAACCGCTTGATCGAGTTTCTCATGGAGCACTAACGTTTTGGGGGTGTTACCCAGGTCCGTCCCACATTAGGCTGGCAGCCACATGGCAGTACTCGGAAAGCGCGAAGAAGCGCCGGTTGCCCGCATCAACCCTGCAGACGCTCACACCATTCTCGGCCGCGAAGCTCGTTTCAATGGCAAACTGACCTTCTCTGGAGCCGTGAGGATCGACGGCCGATTCGATGGAGAGATCGAGACCGATGACCTCTTGTTGGTCGGACCGGGGGCCGAAGTCAAAGCAACCCTGGTGGTGGGAAGTGTCGTGATCAACGGAACCGTCGAAGGCGATGTGATCGCGAAGTCTTCCGTCGAGATAAAGGCGCCCGGTCGCCTGAAGGGAAATGTCACGACGCCCACGCTGATCATCGAGAAGGGCGTGACCTTCGACGGTTCATGCAAGATGAGCGACGTGGGACCTCAGCCGGGAAACGGAAAGAAGGGTCCAGCTCCCCTTCCATCGCCGGGTTCGAATCCCGGGGGATGAGCCGGCGCAAGGACGCCAATCCTTTCAGCGCGGTTGCCGATGCTTATCGGTCTTCGAGACCAGAGTACCCATCGGCCCTGTTCGAAGACCTCGCCGAGCGGTGTGCCCGCCGGGAACTCGCCTGGGAAGCTGGATGCGGTAGCGGACAGGCAACGATCTCGCTCGCTCGACGTTTCCAGGAGGTCTACGCGAACGATGTCAGTGACGAGGCGGTGAGCCGTGCTCCCCGACATCCTCGGGTTCGATATGTCGTCGGAGCCGCCGAGAAGACGCGGCTGAAGCCACATACGGTCGACTGTGTTCTCGCGGCGCAGGCCGCCCACTGGTTCGACCGAGCGGCTTTCTATTCGGAAGTCAGGAGGGTCGGCCGACCCGGTGCCGTCATTGCGTTGGTCGGATACGGTCTGTTGAGGATTGAGCCATCCGTGGACCAGGTGGTGGACTGGTTCTACAGCGACCTCTTGGGCGCGTATTGGCCGACAGGTCGGCTCTCGGTGGATGCAGAGTATGGCGACTTCGAGTTTCCATTCGAAGAGATGACCGGACCTGAGCTGGTCATCGTGCGGGTTTGGGAACGCCAACAGCTCGTCGATTTCTTGTCCACCTGGTCAGCCGTGGTCCGCTATGGCGAGCTTACGGGTACCAGCGCTCTCGAGCCTCTCTTACCGCGCCTCGCGGTCACATGGCCGGATCCGGAGGAGTGCCGGACGGTCACGTGGCGAGTCTTCGGTCGCTACGGGCGGCTTTCCAACCAGGCTCGGTGACGGAGGATCCGGAGCCAGCCGAAAGACCCTTGGCACCCAGGCGCGCGTTGCGGTGTGGTATCACGTGGTGCAAGCTCTCGACCGGACGGCCCTCGAAAGGCTCGAGACCGACGGCTACGTTGTGTTGCCGGGTGCGGTGCCTCGTCACCTGCGGGAGCCGGCGGTGCGTCGCATCGACAGATGGATCGCGCACGATATGGAGCCGTCGCACATGCCGACTTATCTGGCCCAGTCGGCGTGCCCGGAGGAACGCGAGCACCCGGACTTCCTCCGGGTGTTCGACCAGTCGCGGCTTCGAACCGTGGTTTCGAACCTGCTCGGGCCCATCGGTCCCGTCCGTCGATGTCAGATCGCGCTTCGATTTCCCGAGTCGGACCGGATGGATGACCGGAACGCCGTCGCGTCGTCGCTCACGCCTCATCTGGACGGACTGCCCACTCCACTCAATGGTGTCTCGGATGGAAGCATTCACCATTTTGCACTGCTCGTCGGCATTTATCTCGAAGACGTGCCCAAACCGTGGTGTGGAAACCTCGCCGTATGGCCCGGCTCGCACTGGAAGTATGCCGATTGTCTTCGCCGACGGGGACCGAAGAGTCTTTTGCTCGGTCTTCCGTCGATTCAGCTGGGGCCGCCCCGCCAGCTGAAAGGCGCGGCGGGGGATGCTTTCCTTTGTCACTATCTGCTGGGCCACTCGGCAGCCCCGAACCTGTCACCGCGGATTCGGTACGCCCTGTACTTTCGGATCCGCCACCCTCAGCATCAACGACTGGGCTTGGGTCCACTCGTTGATCCGTGGATGGCATGGAATTTCGCTTAGAGATGTCTCGAACCAGGGGCGCGTACTTCTGGGGACGTCCTGACCATTCCGTACCACCCGCTGACCGCCGGCTGACGCATGCCTCGAGGTTCGCTAGACAGCGGGCATGAGGGTCACAGGAAGAGTTCGGGTCCATGCGCGCGGCTTTGGGTTCGTGGAGTACGAGACGGATGAGGGCACCCGATCTGCCTTCATCGATCCGCCGTCACTCAACGCGTTCTTGCATGGAGACCGCGTTGAAGCCGATATCGTTCGCACCGGGAAGAATCGCTTCAACGCAAAGGACATCGAATTCGTAGGGAGGAATCGTCAGACCCTGTTCGGTCGGGTGGTGGAACGGGACGGCAACATCTATCTTCGCCCCGACCGTCTGATCGCCAATACCGACTGGCCGTTCAGAGATTCTGGCGGTCTATCGGCCCGGGACGCGGTGGGGCGGCAAGCCATAGGGAGCATCGATGGCCGACGGCTCGTTCTGCTCCGCGTGGTTACGGAAGCAGAAGCTGCGCTCGAGCGTGTCCGCGCTCGGTATGGGATCCGGTCCGAGTTTCCGGATGACCTCCTGGACCCACTTCCAGAGGTCGACCTTCTCGGTGAGGGAGACCGACGGGATCTCAGGGATCTCGTGACAGTGACCATCGACGCTCCGAGTTCCATGGACCTGGACGACGCCTTGTCCGCGCTTGCGGCCGACCACACCGGGGCGATACGGCTGTTCGTTTCCATCGCGGACGTGGACGCCCATGTTCCGCTCGGCAGCGCCCTCGACCAGGAAGCCCGACGGAGAGGGACCAGCGTTTATCTTGCGGGCGGCATGACTCCGATGCTTCCGCGGGCCCTGAGCGAGGACCGCTGTTCTCTGCTTCCGGGCCGAGAGCGGGCAGCCTTGACCGTCGAGTTGCGGGTCGATGTCGAAGGGAGGATTCGTTCGACCGACATCTACAAGAGCGTCATCCGTTCCGATCAGCGCCTTTCTTATGAAGAGGTGGCGGCTTCCTTCAACTCCGAAGGACATTGTGAACTGCAGCCCCAGATCACCGAAACCCTCGCCTGGCTGAGGGCGGCTGCGAGCCGCATTGGCGCGACTCGGGTTGCCCGCGGTGGGGTCAAGATTCTGCGGCACGAAGCATACATCTCCGTGGATGACGCGGGCGAACCTACGGAAATTCGAGAGCGCACCGAGAACCACGCCCATGAACTGGTCGAGCGGTTGATGGTGGCCGCCAATGAAGCGGTGGCCCAATGGCTCGAAGGACGCGGGACGCCCGCGGTCTTTCGAGTGCACCCAGCGCCCTCGGAGCGCCAGATTTCCTCTCTCGAGCAGTCCGCAGAACGACTCGGGCTTCGTCCTGGCTTCGGTACCGCCTTGACGCCGAAGGCCCTCGCAGCCTTCGAACATCAATATGTTGGGCTCCCCTCGGCCCGCGCCATGGATTCCATTCTGACCAAGATCCTCGGTCCGGCCGTCTATCAGACTGAGGTGGACCAGCATTTTGGCTTGGGTTCTTCCATGTACCTGCACTTCACGTCGCCGATCCGAAGATACGCAGACCTGGCCGTGCATCGAACCGTGAAGATGTACCTGGAAGGGCAGCGCTCGTTCGGTGCTCGCGAGCAGGATCTCGCTCAGCTATCGGAGGCGCTCAACGACCTCACCCGTCGGGCCAGCAAGGCGGAGACGGAATGGCAACGCATGCTGGCCGCGCGGCACTTCAAGGACCGAGCTGGTGAGCGGTTCGAAGGACGCGTCGTAGCGGTGAAGACGTTTGGATTGGTGGTCTATCTGTTCGGGACGGGGGTCACGGGAACCGTCCCGTCGGACACCCTACCGGACGGAGCGGAATACAAGGGCAATCGATTCGAATGGCCGGATGGTCGGGTCCGGATTGGTGAGCGCCTTCAAGTTCGAGTCGAAAGGGCGGACGAAGAGCTGGGTCGTATCGAACTCTCTACCGCCTTCTAAACTCCGGTCCGGTGGCTCAGGCGTCGGAAAGCGTCATCCGGCTGGGTGTGTCCGCTTGGCGCTGGGGACACCACTGGTCGCTGGAAACCTCTCGCCGCACGAAGGCCGCGTGTTCGACCGACAGATTCGGTGGATGGGTACTAGGTGAGGGTGGTCGGAGCTTGGGGCCATAGGCGTCGAAGTTCGGTTCGAGCGAGACCATGGGCGTTGGGCAGCTCGGCCGGGGCAGGAAGTTGGAGACACCATTCCGGCGCTGGCCCGAGCACCAGCTGGCGCATCCACAATTCGCCTCCCGCTCGATCGATAATCGGCCGGAGTGCGGTGATGAAGGCTTCGGCGTCGAGACCTCTCGGTTTGTGAAACCAGTGGGCAAACCTTGCCTCGGTCGACCTGCTTCCGTGCCGAAGACGATAGAGTCCGCCCGCGCCGGCAGCCATCGCTGCGGCGGCCTGGTCATGGTGTACTCTTCTGCCTCGGGTGACGGCACCGACGTTGAGAGCGCCAAGGGCGGTGAAGTCTTCGATCAGGTACCAGTCTTCATAGCAGGTGATCGGTCGAGACCATGGACGAGGCGTAGCCGCATAAGACCGGGATCCGATGAACCCTGATGGCGGGTCAGATCGTAAGGCCTGATGAAAGCTTACTTGCGCTTCTTCGTAGGAGTCACGGTCCGTATCCTCCGACGGCCAATGCCAAAACACATAGGCCAGAGGGCGGAGGCGGCCGTCCCAAGACGGGTTCTCGGGGATGGGAGAGCTCAAACCGTCATTCCCTCTTCAAACACGCATCACCGAGAGTGGCTGATCGCTCCGGTCGGGCACCGGGTCAAGGCATCGTTTGGGGATGAGGTCGGTCTAGGCGCGACCACGTCGGTGTCCGCGGGCCGCGCCGGGGCGCCCGCGACCGAAGGGGCTCGGGCGTCGGCTCCCGTGCCGCTCCACCACCGCGGCGGTCCTTCCTTCCCGATGCGCCTCTTGCTTCATCCTTTCCAGTCTGGTGCGGGCTTGAAGATAAGCCCGGCGAGGGTCGACCAAGGGGGCCGGGTAGTCGCGACCTATTAGGCAGCCCGTCTTGCACTGCAGGTCATGGCTCATATTGTGCGGCTCTGCGAGATGCTCGGGTGGGACGCCGGAGAGTTCCGGGACGTAGCGGTGGATGAAACTCCCGTCCGGATCTTGTTCTCGGGCTTGTTTGGCCGGAGAATAAATTCGGGTCGTGTTCATGCCCGTTGTCCCGGACTGCATTTGAAACTGGGAGTAATGAATCCCGGGCTCGTAGTCCAAGAAGTGTTGGGCCAGGAATGCGGCCGCTGGCCGCCAGTGCAGCCACAGCTGGTGGCTCACGAAGCTCACCAGCATCGCCCTCATTCTGAAGTTCATCCAACCGGTTTGATGGAGACACCGCATGGCGGCGTCCACCATCGGAAATCCCGTTCGTCCCGCACACCAGGCGTCGAAATGGCGCTTCTGGTCGGGTGTCCATGACTCGGGGTCCTCGACGCGAAGACCGTCGTAGCTTCGATTCATGTTTTCGGATTCGATGGTGGGTTCATCCTCCAACTTTTGAATGAAGTGGCAGTGCCACCGAAGTCGGCTTTCGAAACTCTCCAGGGCGTCGGTCCAGTTCGAAGACCGACGGCGCACCCGTTCTTTCCGGAGTCGAAGCTGAGTCTCTTGATACACGTGCCTCATGCTCACGTTGCCGAAGGCCAGATATGGGCTCAGTCGGGAACATCCCTCCCAGGCTGTGACCGGACTCGACATATTCGCCGGGTAATGGGCCCCCCGCTCCGACAAGAAGGAATCGAGCACGCTCAAGGCTTGTGATTCTCCGCCTGTCTGCGCCTCCTTGCGGGACGGGCCACAACCCAGGTCGTGCAGCGTCGGCACCGCATGGCCGCATCGGTGAACCCCATTTCGATCCCTGGCATCTGGGGAGGTGAAGGCGAAGCGGGACGGCGGCGGCACGCGTTCGGGAGCGCCTCGAATGGGCCTCGTCATCCGCTCGGTCCAGGTCTGCGCCCATCGTTTTCGATGGTCACGTTGACCTCGGATCACGCCAAACTGCGGGAGCTCAATCCATTCGACGCCGCGCAGACGGCACCACTCCCGCACGCGAAGATCCCGCGCGTAGCTTCGGGCGTCCCCGGTCTCCTCGTGGCTCCAAAGGCGCTCGAAGCGGTGTTGCTCATGGAGTCGGTCGAGAAGATCAGGGAACTCGCCTACGGCGACCACCAGGATCCCGCCGGCGGCCTCGAAGCCGCTTCGGAGTTCCGAAAGGGATTCGACCAGAAAGCGGACGTGCGACGCATCGGTGGTCGGGGCATGAAGCCAACTCGGTTCGATGACGAAGAAGCCCAGGGTCGGCCCCGCCTGAATCGCACGGGTGAGGGGTTCGTGGTCCCGGAGGCGAAGGTCGCGCTTGAACCAGACAACCTGGGTGCCCATGAACCCAGCGAACCGGTCTTGGTGCCGCTCCTGAAGCAAAAGCGAGCGATCGACGGCCAGAATTCGGCCGTCAACGGGGCAGAGGGGAGTTCTTGGGCGAAGCGCCCCTTTTCTCGCGCTCGAAGCCCGTGGTAGCCCTTGGCGCATGACGGATCGAGTACGAGAGATTTTGGGCTGGTACGCGGGCGAGAACCCCGGCGTGCTGAACAACCTCGCCCGGCTGATGAACACCGGACGCCTGGCGGGCACGGGGAAAATGGTGATCTTGCCGGTGGACCAGGGCTTCGAGCATGGCCCGGCCCGGTCCTTCGCGCCGAATCCGCCAGGTTACGACCCTCGCTATCACTTTCAGTTGGCGGTGGATGCAGGATGCAATGCATATGCTGCCCCGCTCGGCTTCCTTCGGGCCGGAGCGGTGGAGTTCGCCGGCCGGATTCCGACCCTGTTGAAGCTCAACAACTCGGACAGCCTTTTCAAAGGCGAGGCTCCATGTCCTGCCGTCACGGGGAGCGTTCAGGACGCTCTGGAGCTGGGTTGCTCCGCGATTGGTTTCACCATCTACCCCGGTTCCGCCGCTCGAAACGAAATGTACCAACAGATAGCTGAGCTCATTCAGGAAGCGCGAGCCGTTGGGCTGCCCACCGTGATTTGGTCCTACCCTCGGGGAACGGGGATTTCCAAAGATGGAGAGACGGCCATCGACGTGGTTGCGTACGGGGCTCAGATCGCTTGCCAGTTGGGCGCGCACATCGTGAAGGTCAAGCCGCCCACCGACCACATCGAGCAGAAGGAAGCGAAGAAGGTATACGACGCGCAGAACATCGACATTTCCAGCCTGAAAGCCCGTGTTGCACACGTGGTTCAGTCGTGCTTCGAAGGCCGCCGGATCGTGATTTTCTCCGGCGGCGGTACACGAGACACGGCAGGTCTGATCGCCGACGTCAAAGAGATCGCGGCGGGAGGCGCATTCGGATCCATCATGGGCCGGAACGCGTTTCAACGTCCCCGCGCCGAGGCCCTCGACCTGTTGAAGCAGGTCATTGACGCCTTCTTGGACGCCTGAGCATTCTTGACCCTACAGCGTTGACCCCAGTCGTCTCCGAGACTGCAGCATCGATGCGGCCCGCGGTGGAGGTAGGCTGGGTTCTCATCAAGCCGATGCATCGGACCGACCGTGAGGCGGTGGCCGATGGACTCGAGAAGCTGAATGAGAGTCTGCAGCGGTGCTTCCCCCGCTTCGCTTTTCGCTTCAAGAAGGTTGGAGAATACTCGGTCTCGGACAGCGGCATCACCATCATCGAAGCCATGGAGCGCGGTGCTCGCGAGCGGGAATCGAAACGGCTGGATTTCGTCTTCCTCTTGACGGGGTTGGACCTCAGAGCGGTCTACGGGCCATCCGCCATGGCGGCGACCTCTCAGACCATGGCGTGTGCCATCCTCTCCACGTACCGAATCGATCCCGAATACAGCGAGGGCATCTCCGGTTCGCCTGCGCGCACCGAGAGTTTGGTGCGACGACTCCAACACATGGGTCTTCACGCTTTCGCCCTCTTGAACGGCGTCCGTCTTCCGTCCGAAACGACGCCGGCCGACCCGCAAGCACTCGATGAGCCGGTGTCATGGACCGATGTGGAGCAAGACAAGCTGGCGTCCAATCTCGCTTTGGTGGCGGACCCTCGGGTCGAAGAGCAGGAACAGGTGACGGCGCTCGGATTCTATCTGCGGGCGCTTTGGGCACATCCCGGACAGGTCCTGAGCACTCTGGGGCAGTTCAGACCCTGGCTCTTGCCGTTCCGGATGTCCAGGCTGACGGCTGCGGCGTTTTCCGCCCTCCTCATCTTCATGGCGACAGCCGAGGTCTGGCAGCTGGGGCTGCGCCAACGCCTGCCTTCCGTATTCGCCATGTCGGCGACGGTCTGGCTCGGTACTTCGGCCTTCATCATCGTGCGCAACGACCTGTTCTCGATCCGCAGGATGCGTCGAAGTGAGCATTCCGTTCAACTTCAGACCAGTGTCACGCTGTTGATAACATTGGGCATGTTTACTTTGTACCTCTCGCTCTTCATCGTCTCGTTTACGGTCGGGCAGCTCCTGTACGCTCGTGCTCTTCTCGAGTCGTGGGCGCCATCCATCGGAGAGGTGACCTGGGTGCATCGGGTCCAGGTTTCAGGAATCGTGGCGTCGCTTGGGCTGTTGGTGGGGGCGCTCGGCGCGACCTTTGAAGCGCAGACCTACTTTCGCCACGTCGCAAAGGTTGATGCCGAGTTCTGATCGGGGAAGGGAGGCGGTCGATTGAGCTATTGTTCCGCCTCTGGTTCCACCGCACCCGTCACCGGGTTCGCCTCGTAGACGCGCTCACCGTTGATGGTGATCAAGGGCGGGCCGTCGGCTTGAAAGGCCACCTCCGCGGTAGCGTCGAAGCTGGCAACCACGTCCCTGAAGTCGGTTGTGCGAGTGCGATCTGCGGCGACGGCATGGGTAAAGGTACCGCCCGTGAAGCGGTCGATGGATGCATCGAACACGGCGTCGTTCGCTTGCGTGTCGTGGACCATGATGTAGGTACGCATGTCATTCCGATTGAGCGCCTCGAACTCGGTATTGAAAGTGCCATTGGCCTGGCCATTGATGACGAACAAGTCCTCTCCGTCCCAGTCGACCGACCATTGACCTTCGCGTTCGAGGTCAGCTGACCGTCGCGGGGAGGCCCAGCTCCCGACTACCGCGAGAGCCACCTCGGCACTTCGGGCCGACGGGCCGCACGTTTCGAGGACCTCGCCGTCGGCGTCGAAGCAAGTGATCGCGTACTCGTAGGAGAGCGTGCCTCGGGTTCGGGTGAAGACTCCGCTCCCATCTTCTGAGAACGAGGATGGAAGCGCTCCCTCCATCAGGGCAGCGATGTCGGTTGCGGCGTCGGATTCGCCTCCATCCTCGAACGTCAGCGCGCTCACGGTCTGTGCGACGTCGTCGGACTCGGCTTCGGAGAGTTCCTCGGAGCCGCAGGCGATGAGGGCTACGGCCAAAAAGGGGGTGCAAGAAAGAGTGATGTGTTGGGTCTTCATGGTGCTTCGAGCAACCCAAAATGGACCGAAAGGTTTCGAAGAGGACCGAAAAAAGTCAGCGGCCCGAGCCACGACGCCGATACCACTGCAGGAATCCGACGAATCGAGGTCCCAAGGCTCGTTTCAGACGGTAGATGGCTCGTGCATCCGGCTGTGGGATGACGTAGAGCCGACCACTCTCCAAACCGGAGAGGGCGTCCATCGCGACGCGTTCTGCCGTCCATTGCGCGCCATCGATGAGCTTCTTGGACATGCGCTGCAAACGGTCTGAGGTCACCCGTGTGCGCTGACTCAACTGGGAGCGGAAAAAGGTCGGACAGAGAACGGTGGCGGTGATGCCTTCGGTTTTCAGCTCGGCGCCCATTGTTTCCGTGAGTGAGATGACAGCCGCCTTGCTCACACTGTAGGGACCCATCTCCGGCGCCGACGCGAAGCCCGCGGCTGAAGCCACGTTCAGGATGAATCCGCTGCGCTGCCGGCGCATTCCAGGAACGAAGAGATGGCATCCGTAGATGACCCCCCGTAGGTTGACGTCCAGCTGCCAGAGCCAGTCTTCGATGGGGACCTCACCGATCCGTCCCAGCACCGCCACGCCCGCGTTGTTGACCAGAATGTCGAGGCCGCCCATTCGGTCTGACACCGACGACTCCAGTCGCTTCCAGTCTGCCCAGCGACCGACGTCGGCCACGGTTCCGTACCAGACGCCGCCTGCGCTTCGCACCTGACCGCCGGTTTCCTCCAGAAGGCTCTCGTCTAGATCGGTGCCCACCACTCGGGCACCTCGCCGAGCCAGGCTCACGGAGATCGCCCGACCCAGGCCTGACCCTGCCCCGGTGACCAAGACCCGGGGTGCTTTGGGGAATGGCATGGAACGGCCCCTACTCGAGGTGGGGCGCGACGTCGAACCGCATCGACGCCGGGGATCACTGGACATCGGTCTGCGCGCTGCATCCAGAATCCAGGGGTGCATCGAAACGGTGAGGGACCCTCCATTAACCCATGAGCGCTGACCGATTTGTTTTCCTTTCGCTCTTCGCCTCGCTGAGTCTGGCTGTGAGCTGTTCGGTCGTCACGACGGGGCTCCCGGAGCCCACGTCGGTGGCGGAACGGGTGGGTCAGTTTCCGACGACCGGTTTACCGCTTCGTGCCTCCGCCACGGTTCGTTTCGACGAACACTTGATCCCGTTCGTCAGTGCTCAAAATGAAGATGATCTCGCGTTCCTGATCGGACTGACCCACGCCCACCTTCGCGCCGGGCAGATCGAGCTGGTGCGTCAGATCTCTCAAGGCCGGATCGCTCGTTTGGCCGGACCCTTTGCGGCTGACATCGACCACACCATCCGCTTGCTCGGCTTCGACCGAGCCGTGGACCAGATCTGGGAAGACCTGCCGGCCGCGACTCGAGCGTGGCTCGAGAGGTATGTCGAGGGTCTCAACTTTGGGTTGGCTCACCTGAAAGTTCGGCCTCACGAGTTCGAACTATTGGGCCTCGAACCGGAGCCGTTCGACGTTAAGGACATTTTGATTATCGGACGTCTCGCGGCTGCTGACGTCAACTGGCTTCGCTTGCCGGCATTGATGGCCCTGAAGGATGCGCCGCAGTGGTCTCGGATCTTCGCGGCCCTCGGTGACGGAGAGGGGCTGACGTCTCATCCATCGTTTCGGGCCGATGTTCTGGAGCGGACGTTGTTGCCGTACGGCAAGGCGGGCAGCAACGCCTTCGTGCTGTCTGGACGTCGAACGAGCTCGGGCAAGCCCCTTCTGGCCAACGATCCGCACCTCGGCCTTCAGCTGCCGAATTTTTGGGTCATCATGGGCTGGTCGATGCCTGGCGTTCGGGCGGTCGGCCTTTCAATCCCCGGACTACCGGTGCTGGCCGTAGGTCGCACCGAACACATCGCTTGGGGAGGCACGAACATGCAGTCGGCCAGCAGCGACCTGGTGGAGGTTTCAACCGACGAAATCGTCACCCGACGGGAGCCCCTGTCGGTCCGATGGTGGTTCGACCGCACCCTCGAACTCCGAGAGGGACCGGAAGGTCCGATCATCTCGGATGCGCCCCTCTTTCAGTTGGGAGAGAAGCCTCTGCAACTCCGCTGGATGGGACATCGCGCCAGCGATGAGATCACGCCTCTCCTGAGGGTTCTCCGGGTGCGAACATTCGACGAGTTCCGGGCCGCCTTTTCCAGTTGGTCAGTATCCGGCCAGAACTTCCTCTACGCCGATGCCGATGGGACCATCGGTCAGGTGATGGCGGTTCGGGTGCCGGTCCGGGAGCAAGCTCTCTTGTCATCGGTCACCCGACGCGATCCGTGGACCGATACGGTCACGGCCACGGACCTTCCGGCGATTCAAAATCCAGAGGCAGGATACATCGCATCGTCGAACAATCGACCCGCTTCGGGGGGAGTTCCGGTCGGATATGCGTTCGCGGCCAACGACCGGATTCGACGTCTGCACGAGATACTGGGCGAAGATGTCGTGTTTGGGCCATCCGATGCCATGCTCATCCAACGGGACACCGTCATTCCCAGCTCTCGGGATTTCGCCCGCTGGGTGTGTACTCGAGTTCAGGAGCCGTCTGACCCCGTTCTCGTCGCGATTTGTGCTTGGGATGGTTCGTACCGGCGAGATTCGGAAGGCGCTCTCGCTTTCGAGCTCCTCCTCTTTCATTTGGTGGAGGCCGTTCTCGATCCCGACCTCGCCCCTCTCAAGCGATTGGCCGTGTTTCGCTCCTTTGCCATTCGATCCGTCAAGGCGAGTGCCGACCCGGCGACGGCCTTGCGGGATGCGGCCCAGCACGCAGGTCGAGCCTTCTCGAAATTCGGGAGGTGGGGGCAGATGCACCGCCTCCAGGTTGCCCATCTGTTTGGTCCGGTCCCTGTGTTGGGCGGTCGGTACCAGATCGGAAACTTTCCCGCCGATGGAGGTGCACACTCGCTGTTGAAGTCCGCTCACGTCCTCACCGACGAGAAGCACAATACGACCTACGGGGCGCAATCTCGATTCATCGCGGACCTCTCGGATGAAGACGCCAACTGGTTCGTGTTGCTGGGAGGTCAGGACGGACATCTGAGGAGCGACGCTTTCGCTGACCAGTTGCCGTTATGGCGGGAGGGACGCTACATCAAGATTCCGCTTCGGCCGGAGTCGGTGCAGGCTCACTTTACAAGGGTCTTGAGGCTGCAAGGGGACCCGTCCGCTCCGGACAGGACGGTGCCTCACCACGATGCCGAGCCAGCGGCAGGATCACCTTGACCTCACAGCTTCGAAGCGCGTTCGTCGCATCCGTGTTGAGCGGTTTTGTCCTCACCCGAGAAGAGATGCAGGCTGCCGACCGCTGGACCATCGACGAGCTGGGGCTTCCTTCTCTGGTATTGATGGAGGTCGCGGGTCGTGCGGTCTCGGACGCGGCGCTGCGACTTGGTGCCGGTCGACCGGTGTTGGCCGTGGCAGGCACCGGCAACAACGGAGCGGATGCCTTGGTCGCCGCCCGTCATCTCGCGGAAGCAGGCCAGACTGTGCATGCCCTCGTCATCGGCTCCGATGATCGCATGACCCGAGATTCCATCCAGCAGCAAGCATTCCTCCGCCGGCTCGGGATACGGATGGATCGTGTGGAGACTCGGATGGCCGAAGCCGAGGTGTGCCGTGCCTTGGCCTCGACACCGCTGGTCGTGGATGGGGTCTTTGGGACGGGGCTGTCGAGGCCTCCGGAGGGCCCGCTGGCCGCGGTCCTTCACCGATTGGCTCGTGCATCGGTCCCGCTCGTCTCGGTCGATATTCCCTCTGGCGTGGATGCCAACACCGGCCAGGCTCATGGACCCGCGGTGGCCGCCGACGTGACAGTGACCTTTCAGTTTCCCAAGCTGGGACACGTTCTGCATCCGGGGCGTGACCTTGCAGGAAGGCTTCATGTCGCGGACATCGGCATACCCGGTCGGGTGCTTCGTCGGATTCGGCCCCTGGCCGACGTGATCGCCCCTGTACACCCGCAAGCTCGCGCTTCGACCGCCCACAAGGGCACCTTCGGTCATGTCCTCGTGGTGGCCGGGGCGCCGGACAAGCCCGGTTCTGCGCTCCTGATGGCGCGAGGTGCCCAGTGCGTGGGTGCTGGACTGGTGACCGTGGGCGGGGTGGAGGAAACGGTCCGGCGGCTCGCCCCAAACTTCGGTTCACTGATGGGCGTCCGTCTGGGGCGAGGATGGGTGGCGGTCGAACGACTGGCCCGAGAGGCGGTCGAGCGCACCGTGACGGTGATCGGTCCTTCGCTTCCCGGAGACGCTCGAACCGAGAAGCTGTTGCGGGAGGCCTTCGGACCGGAAGCTCCCGCGGAAGGGGTTCGATTGGTCCTGGATGCAGGCGCTCTACGCGGCCTGGAAGATGGAAAGCGCCCCGACGGATGGGTGCGGCGTCGTTCTGGGCCGACCATTCTCACGCCGCACCCTGGCGAAATGGCGGCCCTGCTGGACGCGTCGGTGGCCGAGGTTCAAGGCGACCGAGTCGGGGCGGCCCGTCGGTTCAGTTCCGCGTGCGGTTCGACGGTGGTCCTCAAAGGCGCGTCGACCCTGGTCGCGGAGCCCAGCGGAAGGGTCGGAGTTTGCCTGGGAGGAAATCCAGGCATGGGCACGGCCGGCGCGGGGGATGTTCTGGCCGGCATGGTGGCCGGGATCTGGGCCCAAGGTTGCACCCCTGGCGAAGCCGCGCGAGCCGGAGTGTGGCTACACGCCGCGGCCGGAGATGAGAGCGCGGCACGGTTCGGTCAAAGCGCGACCTCGGCGGAGTCGATCCTCGAAGCGCTGCGGCAAGGAGAGCCCGCCCATGGCCAGCCCTGATTCCATCTCTTTGGATGAGCCCGGCTTGGTTCATTTGGCCGGCGCGATGGCCCGTCATTTCGCCCATCGAATGGCGCCGAACGATACGGTCTTCATCGGACTGTCAGGGGATTTAGGTGTAGGGAAAACTACGTTCGTCCGCGGATTCGTGTCCGGTCTTTCGGCCGAGGCAGGTCTCGACGTGACGTCGCCGACTTTCGCCCTCGTGCATCGATATGAGTGTTCTCCGCCGGTGTGGCACTTGGACCTGTATCGGCTCGCCCCCGACGACCTGATGGAACTCGGTCCGGACGAGCTGTTTTACCAGCCGGGCTTCGTTCTGGTGGAGTGGGCCGAGCGCGCTGCTGCCGTCTGTCCGCGTGACCGGGTCGAGCTCGACCTGACGGTGGAATCGGATGAGAGACGGACCCTGAAGTGGGGTGTTCCGGAAGGGTGGAGGAGCGAGGCTCTGCTGGCCGCCTTACGGACTGCGTCGGATTGAAGCGTCGGCTTCCCGAGGAATCGAAGGGGCGACCGCGGGGTCGCAACCTGCGCTCGACCGACCACAAACCGGCGGGACGAACGCCCGACGGGACGTTTGGTGCGATCCGTTCGCGCCGCGAGACGGCTTGCGGATCAGGTCGACAGGCTGGGCTGAATCTAGTAGGGACCGCATTCCCAATCAAAGCAGGGCCTTCATGAACAACAGCAACGACATCAGCGTCGGGCAGCAGTCGCCGTACACTGCTGCGTCTTCGACGGGCAGAGACGGCGACGACGCCAACCATCACAACGGGCACCGAGAACCGGTGGCCCACGAAGCGTCCGCCGAAGCCGCCCGACCGACGACCGACGCAGAGGCCGAGGGTGCACAGCCCGAGCCCGAAGGCCGGAGCGCGGAACCGGAGGCTGGCACGGTCGAACAGAAGCCGGAAACGGAGGAGCAAGTCCTGACGACCGAGGCCGGCTCAGCGCCTTCTGGCGCCCACACCGCATCCGCCCAAGAGGAAACATCCGCGGCGCCGGCCGAAGTCCCGGAAACCACCTCGAGTCAGGCTGCCGCCGCTTCGAGGCCGGCCCCGGAGGCCGCTTCGAGCCCGGCCCCGGAGGCCGCTTCGAGCCCGGCCACGGAGGCCGCTTCGAGCCCGGCCACGGAGGCCGCTTCGAGCTCGGCCACGGAGGCCGCTTCGAGTTCGGCCCCGGAGGCCGTTTCGAGCCCGGCCCCGGAGGCGGCTTCGCGCCCGGCGGCGGAGGCCGCTTCGAGCCCGGCCCAGGAGGCCGCTTCGAGCCCGGCCACGGAGGCCGCTTCGAGCTCGGCCCCGGAGGCCGCTTCGAGCTCGGCTGCCGAGGTCGAAACACCGCTTGCAGCGTCCGAAACGCGCGGCGACCAAATGGAAGCGGCGCTCGACCTGAAGGTGGGCAAGCCAGAGCTCCCAGCGGAAGGCGAAATGAGCTTCGCGGAGATGTTTGAGCTTGCCGAAAAACAGTCTCAAGAAAAGCGGCGCAAACTGAAAGCCGCCATCGGTAGCGATCTCAGGCCCGGTCAGATCATCTTCGCGAAGGTCGTGAGCATCAGCCACGATTCCGTCTTCGTCGACATCGGCGCGAAGGCGGAAGGCGTCATCCCAAAGTCAGAGCTGGAGGAAGAAGGGCAGGAGCTCCAGCTCAAGGAGGGTGACAAGGTCGAAGCGCGGATCCGCAAGATCGAGGGAGGTTCGGTCCAACTTGGACGGGTTCCCGCGCACCTCAGCCTACGAAAGCGGGAGGAGCTCAAAGAAGCCCACAGAACCAAGATTCCCGTCGATGGTGTGGTGCAGGCGACCAACAAGGGCGGCTTCGACGTGGACGTATCGGGAGTCCGGGTGTTCTGTCCGGCCAGCCAGATGGACGTGCGTCCCGCGAAGGCTGAAGCCTACATCGGGAAGAAGTTTCCCTTCGTCATCGTCGAATTCAAGGATGGCGGCCGCAATATCGTCGTGTCCCGGCGGCAGCTTCTCGAAGAAGAGAATCGACGAAAGGCAGAGCAGGTCCTCTCGGAGATCACCGAGGGTTCGGTCCGGACCGGGACCGTGACCACGTTGAAAGACTACGGTGCATTCGTCGACCTGGGAGGACTCGAAGGTCTCGTCCACGTGACCGAGATATGCCACGGGCACATCAACAAGCCCAATCAGGTCCTCAAGCTCGGTCAAGAGGTCCAGGTTCAAGTGCTGAAGATCGAGGAGCCCAAGGATGAGAAGAAGAAGGGCCAGCCCGACCAACAGAAGATAAGTTTGAGCATCAAGGCCCTGCAGGAAGATCCGTGGGCACGGGCCAAGGATGAAATCCGAGAAGGAACGCGGGTGTCAGGGAAGGTGGCCAGGTTGACCAAATTTGGTGCGTTCGTGGAGCTCTATCCCGGTGTCGACGGCCTCATCCACATCTCCAACATGACCCTCGACCGCCGCGTTCACAATCCCGGAGACGTGGTGAAGGTCGGAGAAGAAGTCGAGGCCCGCGTGATGAGCGTGGATTGGGACAAACAGCGAATCGGCCTTTCGCTCGTCAAGACCCCTCAGGAGCTCGCGGATGAGCTGAAACAGGGGAAGGTCGTGGAAGGCAAGGTCGACCGCATCGAGGACTTTGGGGTGTTCGTGAGATTGCCCAACGGTGCCCGGGGCTTGGTGCCGGCGCGCGAAACGGGAACCGGTCAAGGCTCCGACCTCAAGAAGGTGTTCAATTCCGGCGAGCAGGTCAAAGTGCTCGTTCAAGACGTGGACAGGAAGAGCGGTCGCATTCGGATGTCCATTCGCGCCGCCCGCGAAGCGGAAGAGCGGGCCGAGTATGCTGGATTCATCAACAAGGACCCGTCTGATGGGAAGGGATTGGGTACGTTGGGGGACCTGCTGAAAGGCAAGCTGAGTCACCTTCGAAACAACATCGGCGAGTGACCGACCCCGGTTCCCGCCATTCTCGAGAATCACGCACTCCCGAAGATTTCGTCTCTGCCTCTCCAGAGGGGTCCAACCCGTCGGGTCCGGCAGCAGGGCGATTGGCCGGCCTTGCCGTTGGGGCGGTCGCGATCCTCTCCTCTTATCTTCCCGTAGCTCTGCCGGCCGGGCTCGAGCCTGCTGCGGTTCGGTTGATCGGTATCACCCTGACGATGGGCATCTGGTGGGTGACTGAAGCCTTGCCGATTGGTGCGACCGCTCTCGTGCCTGCGGCCACCTTCCCGCTCCTCTCCATCGCGCCCGCCCGTCCGACCACTCAGGCCTACATGAGTCCCATCATCATGCTCTTGTTTGGCGGCTTTCTGATGGCCCTGGCCGTGGAGCGGTCCAATGCCCATCGACGCCTTGCGCTTCACGTCTTGCTTGGGCTCGGAACCTCGCCGCGACGCTTGGTGCTGGGCTTCGGCGTGGCAGCTGGTCTGATGTCGATGTGGATATCCAACACCGCCACCTCGCTTCTCATGATGCCGATTGCGGTAGCGGTGGTGAATCAAGCCGAACGAGAGGGAGGCGATGGTGCTCGAGCGGTCCACCGATTCGGAATCGCGATCCTGTTGGCGGTCGCATATGGCGCATCGGTCGGCGGGATGGCGACTCCGGTCGGCACGCCCCCCAATCTCATCGCCATGGCGGCTTTGGAACGGACCCAGGCGTCGACCTTGACGTTTGCGACTTGGTCGCTCCGGGCGTTGCCGGCGGTGGTCATCATTCTCCTGCTGGTGTGTTGGGTTCTGGTGAAGGTGTCACCCGGAGTTTCGGCGCGCCTCGCACTCGGTGCAGAGGAGTCGCTGCGAAGGCAGCTCGGTACGCTCGGGCCATGGAGGCCTTCCGAATGGCGCTCCCTTGCGGTGTTTGCGTGTGTGGCGGTCCTGTGGATCACTCGACCGGATCTCCAGTGGGGAGCGGACACGACGGTGCTCGGTTGGGCCAGTCGTCTCGGTTTGCAAGGCACCCACGATGGTACCATCGCCATGCTCGGGGCTCTATTGGTCTTCCTTCTCCCGGATGGAGAGACAGGTGAACGTCTGCTCCCTTGGTCGACTGCGCAGAGGGCACCGTGGGGTCTGTTGCTCCTGTTCGGGGGTGGTGTGTCTCTGTCGGTAGGCTTTCAAGCCACGGGCCTGAGCGAGTACCTCGGGAGCTCGATGGCCGCCTGGATCGGCGCATCGTGGCCCCTTTTCGTCGCCCTAGTCTGCCTCGGGTGTACGTTTGGCACCGAAATCATCAGCAATACTGCCCTCGCCAACATCGCCATGCCCATCCTTGTGGCCACCGCTGTGGCCGCCGACCGGGACCCACGCGGTCTTCTTCTCGCGTCCGCGATGTCCTGTTCCTGTGCGTTCATGATGCCCATGGCCACCGGGCCGAATGCCATCGTATTCGGGTCGGGTCGCCTCCGGGTCGCCGATATGGTCAGGGCAGGACTGCTCTGCAACCTGCTGGCCTGGGCCGTGATCGTGGCTGCGGCGATGATATCCTACCCAAATTGAGACGGTCCTGGTGACGAGGGCGACCTTGCGGATCCACCGGACCGCACACTAAAAGCTTCGTATGCGCTCCCTGCTCTCGCTCGCATCGCTGACGTTGATGGCGTTCTTGTTTTCGGCCTGTGGGTCCATCAAGTCCGATTTCGATGAGACGATCGACTTCACTGCGGAAATCGTCGATGACGAAGCACTCTACAATGATTTCGAGTTGTTCGACCCGAACGACAACGAAGACTTTCGCGACAACAAAGACGACATCGAAGACGGCCAGATTCGTCGCATCACGATCACCATCCTCGAAACCTTTCCGTTCGACCCAGTGCTTCCGCACCAGGCCGATGTGGGAGTTGGACAAATCGATATACGGGCGGCACCGGAAGACGCAGAGGTGCCTCCGGCCGAAGGATTCGAGCCGAACCAACTGGATGAGATTCCGGGAGACCCTTTCATCCAAGCGGTTGGAAGATTTGACCCGGTCACCTTGGTGCCGGGGGAAAGCTTCGACCTGGATCTGAATGAAGAAGTATTGGCCGAGGTTCACGAGCTGTTGTTCGACCGGGCTGGTCCGATGGAGGTGCGCTTCTTTGGCCTGGCCAATGATGGGCCCGTCAACTTCACCTTTGAGGTCGAGATTCTCGTGACGTTCAAGGCGGTCGTCTTCTAGGAATCGCAGTTTCTGACCCATTCGGATGGCGTACGACCCCGTCTCCCGAAAAGGCCTTGCGTTCATCAAGGATGCACTCCTTGATGAGCGGGTGTCCGCAGCTGAGGACGGTGCAGGGCCCGCGAGCCCTGCGGTGGACGAAGACGGCGAGAACGGGGCCCAAACGCCCGAGCCGAAGCCGCCTCGTCAGAAGAAGAAGCCGGGCAAGAAGTCCGCGCGTGCCCGGTCATCCTCGGGGTCGAAGGGGCGGACCTCCAAGTCCAAGACGACCGCTGAAGATGCATCCAAAGCAGAAGACGCCCCCGAACCGGAGCTGATTGCCGAACCCTCCAAGGAACTGGACGACGAAGTTTCGGACACAGAAGACGATGAACCAGAGGTGCTGGACGTCCCGACCGGAGCGACACTCCCGTCGCTTCCGTCGATTCCAAGCACATCCAGCAAGAGTGTGGGCTTGTCTGCGCCGGCCGCTCGAGCCACCGGGCTGGAGCGCTTTCTCGCGGAGGTCGGGCGTTATCCGGTACTCACTCCAGAGGAAGAGCGCGAATTGACCCTCGCCTACTACCAGCGGCAAGACCCCATCGCTGCACGAAAATTGGTCGTTCACAACCTGAGACTCGTGGTCAAGTTGGCCTACAAGTACCGACGAGCTTGGACGAGTATCCTGGATCTCGTTCAGGAGGGAAACGTAGGGCTGGTTGAAGCGGTCGGACGCTTCGATCCTTTCAAAGGGGCCAAATTCTCGACCTACGCTACATTCTGGATACGAGCTTACATCCTGCGTTTTCTGCTCGAACACAGTCGTACGGTTCGTCTTTCCCGAACGCGCGTGGGTCGAAAGCTCTTCTTTCAGCTGTCGCGTGAAAGGGCGAAACTGAGGGCGCAGGGCATCGAGCCGGGACCGAGGCTTTTGGCGGAGAGACTGGGTGTCGACCAGGGCGAACTCGAGGAGGTGGTTCGGCACATGGACCAGCCGGAGGTGAGGCTCGACGCCCCGATGAGCGAGGAGGGAAGCGGCGCAACGCTCCTCGACAGCATGACGGCTGAAGGCCACTCTCCCGAAGCAGAGACCTTCCGAAGAGAGCTGACCGAAGATGTGTCCGAAGCGCTCAATGCATTCGCAGAGACCTTGCAAGATGAACGCGAAGTTGCAGCCTGGGAAGAACACCTGCTGAGCGAGGACCCTGTCAGCCTGTCCGAACTCGGAGCTCGATTCGGAGTGACCAAGCAGCGGATGGGTCAGATCGTGGCCGGGATCCGCAAACGTCTCAAAGGGCATCTGGTTGAACGACTCGGTCCTGACGTCGAGCTCGGCTTTCAATTCGACGAATAGCGGCGCGAAGTCTCGAGTGACAAGCGGCTTCCCATGGCCGAGGATGCCGCGCCGTGACCGGACTCCTCGGCGTTTTTACATTGGACCCGGCTCGACCCAGTTCGAACCGGCGCCTTGAATTTCGCTCGTCCGGAGAAGTACGTCGGTTTTCGGGGGGGTGTATCGCTCTTTCCATGGCTGGCGAAGATCGGACGTCAGGCATCGCTGGCGACAGTGCCGGGGATGTGACGGTGGCTTTCGTCGGCGAACTGTTCAAGCCTGACGCTCTTCGAAGCGAGCTGTCTACGGCGGAGCAGCCCTACGATTCAGCCTCACTCCCTTCCATGGTCGCCGCAGCATATCGGCAGTGGGGCTCCGAATGTGTTCACCATCTAGACGGTGCATACAGCCTTGCGCTGGTCGACCATGTACAGCACGCTTTGTTCCTCGCGCGAGACCGCTTCGGTCATGTTCCGCTGTTTCTGGGCGGGGCGGCGAAGGAGGACCTGGCAGAAGTCTGCTTTGGAACGCATCTCCATGAAATGATTGGATCCGGACTGGCCTCCAGTGTGCTCGAGCCAGACGCAGTGGTCTTGTTCTTTCAGTATGGCTTTGTGCCGAGTCCCTGGACCTTGCTTCAGGATGTCGAAGCTCTTCCGCCGGGCGGAGCGTTCATCATAGACCGGAACGGCGTACATCGTGGAGTTCGTCCGGTGCAATGGGCGGAGCCCGATGACATCGCTCCTTGGCAAGAACAGCTCACCGCCACTGCCCATGCACTGAGTGAATCCATCCAAACCCGCGTCGCGCCCGGGACTTCTTGCGGTGCGTTCTTCTCGCCCAATCTCGTGGAGCAAGCTCTGGCTGGCTCGTTCGTTCGGGATGTTGGGGCGGACCTTCGGGTCTATGGCCCCTCTCGTCCCGAGGGGGATGCGGCATCGCGTGCCGCAGAATCATTGGGTTTGACGTACACTGCGATTCCCCTCGAACCCTCGGCCGATCGGTGCAAGCAAATCGCATCCACGTTGGCCTCTCCGCGAGCTGGACCCGAGATTGTCATCCTGGATACGCTCCTCGATGCCTGTCGCTCCGAGAGACGGACATGGTTCGACGCCGTCGCGGGCGACATCTTGTTCGGAGCGGGACGCCCCTACGCCGAAGCACTGCTTCGGAACGCGATACGACGAACCATGCCGCTCTTGTTCAACTCTTCGCGTCTCGCACCGGTGCGGCGCATGCTTGGGCTCACCGCCAAGGATTCGGTCGAGGTTCTCTTCAGGCGAGATCTGACCACCCTTCTGCACGAGGATTTTGGAGGAACAGATCGCTGGGATATCGAGTTGGGTTCGGGCGGCACGGTGGCCGAACTTCAGAAAGTGGACCTGCGCTATGGATTGGGAGACGACCGGTTGCCGGCCGCTTGGGCCCTCGCCCGAATCCACGGGGCTCAGGCTGTGTTTCCCTTCGCCGACGCGGCTGTTGTCGAGAGCATTTCACGATGGCCGTTGCGAATGCGGTTCCAGGAACACGACGAAGCACCGGGACTTCGAGCCCTGGCACGTCGTGTGCTGCCCGGCCGAGCGTTCGAGCCGTCGCGTACATCGGCGGTTGCGGTCGATCATTGGTTCCGCGGTCCCCTCCGTGACCTGACCCAGAGCGCCCTTTTCGACCGCGACGGTGGATGGAGCGGGGTTCTCGATTCGCGGCGAGTCCGAGCACTTTGGTACGCCCACCAGCTCGGGCTCAAAGACCATGGGCGATCCCTATTCGCGCTGCTGAGCTTCGAACTTTGGTGTCAGCATGGGCTTTATCGAGGATAGAGCCACCACAGAGCGGACGTTGACGCCATGTCCGTCGAGGGTCACTCTCCCGAGGTGAACGAATCGCCCAAGGAGGGAGCGGCGGTTCCATCCGTCGCCGACGACCTTCGTCGTTGGCTTCGGGACTTCGTCAAAGGCATCAAAGGTCTGAGAGTCTATGCGTCCAACAACGAGACGCTGCATCGCTATCTTCAGGATGTCTACTCTGGTCTGAACCATCTGCTCGAGGAGCAGGGCGAGTTCACGTTGATGGTGCGCGAGGATCGGTTGATGCACCAAGGCGTCGATGTCTTGGTAGAGCCTGACCGACTCGAAGGACTGCCCTTTCTGCTCTTTCGAAACGCGTTCCGGCGTCTCACTTTCATCCGGGGAATGCAGCCCGAAGAGATCGTAAGTTTGATGCGAGCAATCACCACGGATTACGCAGTGTACGACGGAGCTGGGGAGGATTTGGTGACCGCATTGTGGCGTCTGCAGCTGCCCCATCTTCGTTACGTAACCATTGATACCCTGACCGCAGAAGCCGGAATCGTACGGTCCTCCGACGAGCGGGCCGAGATCGAACGACTCCAGGGCGACATTGAAAATATAGTCGCAGCTGTCTATAGAAACAGTCTCACCGGAAGCGACATCGTGTCGGGCTTGTCCATCTCCAAGGAGGACTTGCACGCGCTCCGAGAGGTCCAAGAAGAACCTGAAGAAGAACTCGAACGTCTCGACCAGATGAGCGCGCGGGCTGTCCTGGACATCGATCCTGGAGAGCTGAACCTCTTCAAACAAGACTTGATGCAGGAAGGGCGCGACCGAATCATTCAGCGCACCATGGACGTTCTAGTCCGCATCCTCTTCAACGAACGTTCAGGACGAGAGGCTTTCGGCGCTGTCTCTCTGCTGCAACAGTTGCTCGACGCTTTGCTTCTCGGACAGCGTTTCGTTCATGCAACCGAGCTGGTGCGGCGTCTGCATCGCTCCGCCCAGGATGGTGACAACCTCCAAGAGCTCCATGTATCTCGCCAGCTACTGCTGCTCTTCGCGAACAAGAGTCGGATCATTCCCTTGCTGGCAGGTCTCAATGACCGGGTCGTTTCTCGATCGGTTTCGGAGCTCTTGGGCTTCCTTCGGGCGTTGGGTCCTAACACCGTGCCGGGTCTGTTGGCGGTGCTGCCGGACATTGAATCCCCGGTGCATCGTCGGGTGATCAAGGATTTGATCATCGAGCTGGGCGTTCCCAGCATGCCTGAACTTCTACAGGCCTCGCGAGACGCAGAGTGGTTCGTGCTTCGGGATATATTGGCGATGGCAGAGCATCACCCGCCAGAAGACGCAGCCATCATCGTGGAGCATGCGATCGAGCACCCTCACCCGCGTGTTCGGGAGGCAGGAACGAAGATGCTGAGGAACTATGGCTTTGGCGCGGCTGACGATCGTCTTGCGATCATGCTTCGTGACACAGACCACGACGTGAGGAAGGCGGCTCAACGTCTCGCCGTGGTGCGTGCTGCGCCCGTACTGGTGGAGGAGCTCCGCCGGCAGGTCGAAGAAGCTGAGGTAGGCAAGGATCCTCGGGAACTTCGTCATCTGTATCGAGCCTTTGCTGCGACGGCCCAAGGCGATGCGGTCGAGGTTCTGGTCAAGATCCTGAACCAGAACGTGTTCTCGTCCCTGAAGAATGCGGATGCGCCGGTGGCGGCAGCGATGGCCCTAGGAAACATCGAAGACGATGCGGCCCGCGCCGGTCTTCAGCGTGGGACGCGGTCGTTGGTGGCTCGGATCCGTGAGGCCTGCCGCAGAGCGCTCGAGCGCCGTCGTGGAAGCGAGACCGTGACGCTGGATCTGGATGAGTCTTCGGGGGATTTGATGGCATTCGATATCGATGGGAGACCCGATTTCGTGCCTGCTCCGCCTTCTTTCCCTGAGTCTGCCCCGATTCCCTCCGTGAACCCGGAGCCCCCCCAGCTATCGACTCTCTTTCATCGTCGGGTCGATCTCCCCGGTGACCACATCCCGGATCCGTATCCAGAACCCACGGTCGTGCCGAGCGCCCTCACCGACGACCTCGTCCTGACGGACGAGCTGCCTCTTTTGGCCGATTTCGCCTCGAAGCCTTTGAAAGAAAGGGAGACCAAGCCGTCCTCTCCTCCCATCGAGCAGGAGGTCCTTTTGGACATCGAGTTCTTGTTGCCGACACCCAAGCCGGAGGATTCATGAGTCCGCCGCCTTCGAGTTCGAAGCTCCAAAACCTCGCTCGATTGTTGATCATGCAGCTCCATATGGTGCTGCGGACGTTTCGAATCCACGAGCCGGGAAATCGGGCGCTGCTGATCGCCACCGAGAATCTTCGGGATACCATCAACACACTTTGGGCCTCGTTGGATGGCGCAGTCCGCCTTCAGATGGTGGAGGGCGTCGCCTATCTGAATGATGTGCGCGTCCGCTTGGATCCGACCCTGAAGACACAAGTCGATTATCTGCAGGATCAGTTTGCTCAACGCCGTATGGGGGGCATCGGCTTTTCACGACCGGTGGACGCCGAGGCTCTTCGCGCCTTCTTGGTCACCCTCACCCGACCGGTAGAGGGGGATGAGGATGTAGCGCAACTCAAGGAGTCGCTCCTCAGGTTCCGAGAGCTGGCATTGGAGCTTCTCGACCCAAGGACCTTTGTGGAGGAACACCAAAGCAGCGATGACGATCTTCGGGTCGACCGGAGGACGTTCGCTTTGCAGGCTTACGCCAAAGGAGTGGTGGCCTTCCGGGAAGCTGTCGAGGCGCTCCGAAAGAAGGATGGTCACCCCGCTCGTCTTAATGCCACCCGCATCGTCCAGGATCTGGTCGACGTGGGTACCGAACGCGTCAATTTCTTGCTGCGCCTGGGCGCGATCAAGAGGGCCGACCAGTATGCCTACAATCACGCCGTCAACGTCTGCATCTTGTCGGTGGTCATCGGTCGCGCCCTAGGGGTTGAACGCGTTCATCTCGTGGACCTCGGGGTTTCGGGCCTCTTCTCCGACATCGGCTTTGCGCTGATGCCGCCTAGTCTGATCGAGCAGAGCAGAGATCTCAGCCATGAAGAGAAGGCCGCCGTCTTGACCGACATGCTCCGTGAGGTTCGCGCAACCTTCGCCGGTCATCGTGTGACCGACGCCATGATGATGCGGGTCGTGGTCGCGTACGA
The DNA here is from genome assembly GCA_050331295.1 of Myxococcota bacterium. Lineage (GTDB taxonomy): Bacteria > Myxococcota > Kuafuiibacteriia > Kuafuiibacteriales > Kuafuiibacteriaceae > Kuafuiihalomonas. The sequence goes on from JBHJGZ010000009.1 coordinate 307,606, forward strand.
GCATCACCTGCCCTACCGGGATCCCCTCCGGACGAGACCGCTTCATCCCTACTCTCGCATTGTTGCGGTCGCGGATGCGTTTGACGCACTTACCACCTCACGGCCCTGGCGGGACGCGTATGCCGCGGACGAGGCTCTGCGTATCTTGAGCCAAGAGTCAGGGGATCGATTCGATCCGCTCGTGGTCCGCGTTTTGGTCAATCTGATGGGCGTATATCCCTTGGGGTGTCCCGTGCAGCTCGAGTCAGGCGAGGTGGCCGTGGTGTACCACAGTTCCCACGAACCACAGTTCTTTGATAGACCGTGGGTAAAGGTCGTCCAGACAAGCCATGGTGATCGAGTCCGTCGTACGTTGATCAGGAATCTGGCCGCGACCGACGGTCCGGCCGGTCGCGTCAAACGAATCTTGCGTCCTCAGGAAGTCGAGGATTTCGACCCTGCCATGACGATCGTTTTCTGAGGCCGTCGATTCGCACTTGATTCGGTGTGTCTCTCGTTTCACACGGCGCGTATGCCACTTCACCTCGGAAAACCAGTTCCAAACTTCCAACAGGATAGCACCGAAGGTCGCATCGATTTCTTCGAGTTCCTGGGCAACAGCTGGGGCGTGCTGTTCTCGCACCCGGCGGACTTCACTCCGGTTTGCACCACCGAACTCGGTGCGGTCGCCAAGCTCAAGTCTGAGTTCGAGAAGCGAAATACGAAGGTCATTGGTCTGTCGGTCGATCCCGTTGATTCCCACCACGAATGGGTAAAGGACATCAACGACACGCAACGGACGACCGTGAACTTTCCGCTCATCGCGGACCATGACCGCAGCGTGGCGAAGCTCTATGACATGCTCCCGGACGACGCACCGGATACGATGACGGTGCGCAGCGTCTTCATCGTGGATCCAAAAAAAGTTCTCCGTCTCACGCTGACCTATCCAGCGTCCACCGGTCGCAATTTTCAGGAGATCCTACGGGTCATCGACTCGCTTCAACTCACCGATCATCATAAGGTGGCAACCCCTGCCGACTGGCAGCACGGTGATCGAGTCGTGATCGTTCCGTCGCTTCGGGATCCAGATGAATTGGCGAAGCGTTTTCCGCAAGGCTTCGACGAGCAGCGTCCCTATCTGCGGCTCACCGACCAGCCCAAGGACTGAACTATTCCAGAATGAGGTCGGTAGTCCGATAAGCCGCTGTCGGAAACTCATCCTCATCCAACCTTCGCATCGCCTCCATCAGCAGGTAGGTGTTCGACGCGTACAGATTCGCCGGGACGTCGACGGCCCGGTAGACGATGCGGAATCGACCGGTCCCCGGCATCGCCATACGAAAGAATTGTTCCTCCGCGGACGGCTCAGCCGGCTCGACGCGATGAAGTCGTCCTTGGGCGATGAATATCCGGCCCTTCCTGCCATCGTCGTACTGCAGCTGCAGCTCGGCGTTCTTCCCGCCGACTTCCAGATTTTGCACCAAGTCCACGAGGGGCATCGCGGAGATGTCCCCGGAAACAACCGCTGGGACCGGTTCTGCCGGGAGGCGAGACGTCCCCATCGCGCGTTGGGCCGCGCGACGGAGCTTCGAGACGGTCGGCTCCAGGGCCAACGGCTTCAAGAGGACATCCTCGGCTCCGAGCTCCAGAGCTCGCGCCTGATGCGCATCGTCACGACGCCGGGAGCTGATGAACACGATGGTGTCCGGACTCTTGCGACGGGCCTCCAGAAGAAGATTCAAGCCATCCAGCCGAGGGAGTGCCGCATCGAACATGGCGACGACGACATGATGGTCGCCGAGGACCGAAAGCGCTTTCCGACCATCGTCTACTACCTGCACATCGAGATCCTCGGCCATCAGTCTTCGAACCACCTGCTGACAAGCCTCGGGGTCGGCATCGGCCAAGAGCACGATTCGCCGTGAGGACGATGCCTTAGGTTCGTGTATCGGATACCATCGGCTGAGGAGCTGCTGAAAACCTGACCGACTGGTGACCGCAGGCAACACGGACTTCACCCCGAGAACCACCATGAGTTCTAGCCTCCTTTGGGATTGCGCCGGATCGGCGGTAACCACGTGGGCCACTCCATTCGGTTCGATCAGGAAAGGGATCGATAGCGTCAGCTCGGCCGCGTCTCGAGGAAAGCGTCGTTGAAGGTTTGGGGGTGGTTCGAGTTCGCTCAGCTCGGCGGGCGCCAACCACCGATAGCCGAGCTGGTTGGCCACCGCTCGTGCGATGACGTCCTCGTCAACCATCTCCATCTGAATCAGCACGTCTCCCAGCCGGCCTCCGCGAGCCCTCTGTTCGGCCAATCCCAACTGGAGGTCGTCCGAGCTGATGTGTCCGGAGTCGCGGAGGACCTTGCCAAGCAGTGGACGAGGGGGTGGCTCGACGCCTCCGAGACCGGTGTACGCCGAAACCGAGGGGACCCTCGAGTTCAGCTGCCGGTCGACCGGGCTAACGAAGTGCCGCTGCATATACACCGCAAGGTCTCGTGGGGAGGCTTTCCGTGGCATCCGCTGTGATGCTCGCGTCAGCTCTCCCAGGAATGCCCCGACCGTTTGAAAGCGCAAGTTGCGGTCTCGTTCCAGAGCCCGACCGCAGATTTCATCCACTGCGTCCGTCACCTCCGAATTGATGGAGGAGGGCCGGGGAATGGATTTGTGAACGACTTGCTCGACCGTCTCTTCTGGGTGACTGCCTCGGAACAATCGCTGACCTGTCAGCATCTCCCAGAGTACGACTCCCGCACTGAAGATGTCCGACCGCTGGTCGATCGCAAGCCCTTGTACCTGCTCCGGGGACATGTATCCAAACTTCCCATGCAGGTTCCCTGGCAACGCATCGTTCTTCTCGGTCACGACCCGAGCGATGCCGAAGTCGGTAACCTTCACTTCGCCTTCGTACGAAATGAGAATGTTCTGAGGTGAGATGTCGCGGTGAATGATCCCGAGCGGCACGCCCTCGTCGCTTCGCTTTCGGTGGGCGTAGTCGAGACCAGAGAGAAACTCGGTAGCGATGCATAGAGAAATGTCGGCTGGAATCAGGTCTTTCTGGCGATAGGCCCGAGAAAGTACCGCCGCGACGTCTCGACCTCGAACGTACTCCATCGCCAAGAAGACTTGGCCATCGATGGCTCCGAGATCGTGCACCTGAACGATGTTGAAGTGCTGCAGATGAGCGGCAAGTTTAGCTTCGTTGATCAGCATGCGAACGAAAGTCTCGTTGCCGCTGTAGCGAGGCAGGATGCGTTTGAGGGCGAGCTGCTTCTCGAAGCCCGAGTATCCATGTCGCTTTGCTCGAAAGATCTCGGCCATGCCTCCATCGCCGATGCGCTCCAAGAGGACGTAGGGACCGAAGCGCAGTGCGTCGGACGAGGACACCGACCCATTTTGTACTGTACGCTTCGACTCCTGGCCAGATCTGGCCCTTCAAATACGGAGCGGATCCTGGAGGCGTGAGATGGCATTTCAGTTGAACCTGAAAGCGGTTCCCGTCACACATGGGCCATGGCCCGAGTTCACGTGGTCGATGGCTCCGGCTACATCTTCCGGGCCTATTGGGCGATTCGGTCCCTGACCAATTCGGCGGGCGAAGCCACGAACGCGGTCTACGGCTTCGCCAACATGCTGGAGAAGCTGCTCCGGGAAGAAGCGCCGGACCACCTTTGCGTCGTGTTCGATGCAGGTACCGAGACTTTCCGGAACGAGCTCTATCCCCCTTACAAGGCCACCCGGCCTCCGCCCCCCGAGGACCTGCAGGCGCAGATACCCGAGATCCACAATCTTGTGGCGGCGATGGGGATTCGGTCCTTCGCCGTCGAAGGCGTCGAAGCCGACGACGTAATCGCGACGCTGGTGCAGCAAGGACGAGCGGAAAACTATGAGGTGCGATTGATATCAGGCGACAAGGACTTGATGCAATTGGTCACAGCGGGCGTCATGCTGTTCGAGCCCATGAAGGGCGAGACGTTCGACGCAGCCGGGGTGGAAGACAAGCTCGGCGTGCCGCCGGAGCTGGTAGCGGATGCTCTAGCGCTGGCAGGGGACAGTGCTGACAATGTGCCAGGCGTCAAAGGTGTCGGCTTGAAAACCGCTGCAAAGTTGCTCCTGACCCATGGCTCGTTGGAGGCCGTGCTCGAAGCGGCGCAGCAAGGACAGGTGAAGGGCAAGGTAGGCGCCACGCTCGCCGATTCAGTCGAGCAGGCCCGCTTGTCGCGACGGCTCGTCGGTCTCAAGCCTGACGTCGAGCTCGGTCTCACGTCGATGGCAGATCTGGCTTTTGCGGGGCCGGAACGTTCGACGCTCATCTCCTTCTATCGTTCAATGGAGTTCGACCGGCTGATCGAACGATGGGAGACGTCGACAGCCTCACGGCCAGAGGACCGTGGAGGCGCGCAATCGCGCATTGAGCTTTCCGCGGATGTGCCCATTTTGTCGGCCGCGGAATTCGAAGGGTGGGCCGACGCGGCCTCGAAGGCTGGGTTTCTCGCCGTGGAGTTGGAGCTCACGACTGAGCGTATCGTCGACGCCGAGCTTGTCGGAATGGCGATCTCGATCGGTGATGATGCCGGGTACATTCCAGTTCGTCACGACGAGATAGCCAACGTCGATGAAGATGGCGTTGCTTCCTTTCTGACGACCATGCTCGGTTCGAATGTCAGAATCGTTTGCAGCCAATCAAAGCTCCTCTGGGGTTGGTTGATGATGCGAGGCTTGCCCGGGCCAGACGCCTTCTTCGACACAACCATTGCAAGTTACCTTCTCGACCCCGACCAGGCCGACCACGACCCAGAGGGAGTTGCGAAACGACTCTTCGATGCGGAACCCGAACCGAAGGCGCCGGCCCTCCGAAAGGATCGGAAACGACGGCCTTTCAGCTCGGTCGAGCCGAACCGAGCGGCTCGGATAGTTGGGCACGCAGCCCAGGTTTCATTTCATGCCGAAGACCCATTGCGGCAGGCCATCGAAGAGGAAGGGCTTACGGGTGTCTACAACGATATCGAGCTACCGCTCGTTCGGGTCCTGGCGAGAATGGAGCAGACTGGGATCAAGGTCGACCTTTCACGACTCGCGGAGATGAAGCATGTGCTCCGAGCGGAACTCGAACGCCTGGAGGTGGATTGTTACGAGGCTGCCGGACGCGAGTTCAACGTGGGTTCCCCCAAACAACTCGAACAGATTCTTTTTGATGAATTGGAGCTGAAAATCGTGAAGCGAACGGCGACGGGTCGACCGTCGACGGACCATTCCGTGCTGGAAGCTCTGGCCGATTCGCACCCTCTCCCGCAGGCCGTCTTGGAGCATCGACTCGTCTCCAAGTTGAAGAGCACGTACGTCGATGCCTTGCCGCGGATGGTCTCGTCGAACACGGGGCGGGTCCATACTCACTTCAACCAGACGATGGCTGCGACGGGTCGACTGTCCTCTACGGACCCCAATCTCCAGAATATTCCGATTCGGACAGAACTGGGCCGGCAGCTCCGAACGGTTTTCGTGGCGGACTCTGGAATGCGCCTGATCTCGGTGGACTATTCTCAGGTCGAGCTCCGCGTCTTGGCGCACTTCACGAAGGAACCGGTGCTCGTGGAAGCCTTCATGGAAGGTGCGGATGTTCATACTCGAACCGCAGCACTGCTGTTCGAGGTTCCTGACGATCAGGTGACACGCGAGATGCGTACCCAGGCCAAGGCGGTGAACTTCGGTGTGTTGTACGGCATGGGGCCAATGAGATTGGCCCGAGACCTGAAGATTCCCCGGCGACAGGCTTCGACGTTCATCGACGATTACTTCGCCCGGCAGCCCGCCGTGAAAACGTTCATCGACGAGGTGATGGAAAGAGCGAGATCCGAAGGCATGGTTCGAACGCTCATGGGGCGCCTCCGTCGGATCCAGGATCTCGACGCCAAAAGCCGAGCGGCGCGAGCAGCGGCGGAACGGATCGCGCGGAACACGCCCATTCAAGGCAGCGCGGCGGACCTCATCAAACTCGCGATGCTCCGGGTCGATGCCGACCTTCGGGAAAGGTTCCCCACCGCTCGTCTCGTCCTGCAGGTTCACGATGAGCTGTTGGTGGAGGCGGAAGCAGATCAGGCCCAGGACGCGGCGGAATTGGTTCAGCGTCAGATGCAGAACGCCTTTCCGTTGGAAGTGCCGCTGGTGGCCGAGCCGCATATCGGGGAGACGTGGGATGAGGCCCATTGAGGCCTCTCGACTTCACATCTTCCCGGGGGTGACGCGGGACGCTTTCAGGAGCCTTCGCCCAGGAGGGCATCTACGGTTTGCTGGTCCGCACCTGGGAATTCATAGTCATCCAGCTCGCTCGGGTGGACCCAACGCACATCGTGTACACCGATCGTCTGGATCCGTTCGGGTGACGTGAGAAGGCGGCAGCGATAGACGCGAAAGTCGATGATGTAGGCAGCGTACTCGTGGGTGACGGCGACCGATGGCTCCTCCACGTCGACCTCGATACCCATCTCTTCCCGGAGCTCTCGAGCCAAAGCCTCTTGGTCGGACTCGCCAGTTTCGACGCGGCCTCCAGGAAACTCCCAAAGCAGGGGCAGGGAACTCGTCGGCTTGCGCTGAGTGATGAGATATCGACCGCGCTGTTCGATCTGAGCGGCCACGACACGGATTTTCTTCTTCACGTCAAGACTCGTAGAAGTGTCTCAAGGCCAAACGCATGCCGCGGATGGCGTGACACCCGTCTCCGATGAGGTCGTAGTACGTTTGTGGCGCCTGTTTGCGTAGCTGTTTTTGCCTTGCGTAGACGGTCTCGAGGTCGACCAGGGTGTCCACCAGGTCCGCGGCCACCTGTCGCACCCGGGTTTCAGCGAGATCCTCTGGTCCGATGAGGCCCCACTCGGCCGCGAGGCCGAGGGTCTCGAGCAGGTGTCCGTAGAACTTCAGCTCTTGGACCTTGATCGGCAGGCGGTAATCGGGGTGGCTGGCCCGGGCTCGACGGTAAATGGCGCGTTCAGCATCGAAACGAAACAAGAGGAGCTCGAGCTGGCCTCGAAGGGTTGGTCGGAGGTCCTCATTGCCCTTCAAGGCCGCCGCGCGTGCCACCGCCTGAATGAAGTGCAGGCCGCCACAGGTGTGGGCAAAAATGTCTTGTCTCCGCTTTTCGACGTCTTGGGGTCGCCCCGCCGAAGCAGGCCCTTCGAGAAACGCTTGGAGGCGAAGCAGTGCCTCGCTCGCCCGCCGGCTGAGCTGACGAAGGGCCACACTCCCGCTCTCAGACGATCCGTCGCGGTTTGCGCGGGCCTGCGCCATGACGAACACGTCCAGCGTCCAAGCCTGACGGGCCCAGGCATGGGCAGACGGGGGCTCCGAAAACGATTGCTCCGCCGACCGGATGAGCTCCGCCAAAACAACGGTTTGTCCATCGACTTCGAATCGGTGATCCATCGACAGACCGGAATCCAGGAGGGTCTTGAGTATCAGATTCTCGTGGGGCTCCACCGGAGTCCCCCGCTTGGTTCGGGTAGGAAAGGCCCAGCCGTTGGGCTCGTCGATCTTCCGCAGGTGGTCGGCGACGATGACATCTGCGGCCAGGCGGCCGTCGGATGCCCGGAGTTCCGGACCAAAGGCCAACAGACCGTGGGCCAGGGCCCACGGTTCATCGGCCCGGCTCGCCCCTTCGCGAACCCATGACTGCAGGCGGGCCGAAGCGGCTCGGAGCTCCTTGGCGCTGGCCTCGCGAAAGGGCAGAGGGGGGGAGCCGGGACGAGAGATGAGTGACCGGTGAGGAGTCGGCCCGGTCCTTTCTTCCGCTTGCTCTGAAGCTGGACTCGCCGCATCTGGGCGACAACCCGATCCCGCCAACGCGATGCCCATCATCGCGCCTGTCACCAGGGTAGAGCGCAGCACCGCTTTCGTCACCAACGGCTCCCGGGCAAAGGATTCGGTCTTGGCGATTCGCTGGCCAGCAAAAAAAGGTCCGCCTTCCGGTCTTGCGACCCGGTCACCGGCCGTGCGCGCCTATTCCTTGACCGCGACGGTGGCCCTCAATACGACATCCGGCCCGGGGCCTTTAGCTCAGTCGGTAGAGCAGGGGATTTTTAATCCCAAGGTCGGGGGTTCGCGCCCCCCAGGGCCCAACCGCTTGAACCGGTTGGCTTGAATCGGATTGAACGGGTTGGCGGCCGCCAACCCGCGACGGTTCCTCGTCCATCCGCCAGCGGCTTCCATTCCTCGTTTTGGACTTCATTTAGACTTGCCCGGTGCGTCTCGCCCGGAGAAGGGGCCTTCGCCCGCATCTGGGCAAAGGACATCACCAGGAGAATCCCATGACACATCGATTTGCTCTCGTCGCTGCTCTCACCCTCGCCGGCTGCGCGTCTGGAGGCTCGCCCTCCGGACCGACCAGCGCACCCGGCAGTCAAGCTGCCAACGTCGCCCTCGACGGCTATTGCCCCGTGGCCTACATCGAGGCCGGAAAGGCCGTCAAAGGTGATCCTGCCCACCAAACCGCGCATGATGGAAAGACCTACTATTTCGCCAGCGCCGACGCGAAAGGCCTCTATGACGCTGATCCTGGAAAGTACCAGGTCGGCTACGAAGGCTGGTGCGCAACCGCAGTTGCATACAACAAAAAGGTTCCGGGCGACCCCACCATCTTCAGTGTGTTCGAAGGAGAAACATATCTTTTCGCCAACGAAGGCGCCAAGAAGACGTGGGACAAGAATCCCGCCGAGCTGAAAGCTAAGGCCGACTCGAATTGGCCGAGCCTTTCGGGTTACGCCTCCCGATAGACGTGTCATCAGGGCATTCGAGCCCTGAATCTTTGGGCTCGAATGCTCGCTCGCGTCGGGGCGAAGTCAAGGCAGCCTGAGGCCCGTGCTGACCGCAACTCCGATTCGGTCCAGGTCCAAGTCGGACGGATTGAGGACCTCCGGCACCGATGTTTCGAGGCTACCCCAAAAATAGTGGGTGTACCGGCCCTCGACCGCAATGGTCCACGCTCCGTTGAACCATCCTTGGAAGGGTACTTCAGTTCTCAGACCCATGCTTCCGCCGAGAGCGAAGGCTTCGCGGGCGGTGCGGGTCGGAGGCGTGACGGGCGGGGCTCCGGGTGCCGGTGGCGCCAGGGAAGGATTGGCCACGTTGACGACAGACAGCGCGTACGCTCCGTGGAGACCGATGGTGGGCCGGACGCCGAAGAACTCGAACGGATGGAAGCGGATGCCAAGCCCCACGTCATAGTCGAATGAGCTCGAGATCTCTTCCTCATCGGTCAAGGCGCTCTCGACCAAATCTTCGTTGATGCCGCCCGCGAAGCGAAACGAAAGAAAGGGCGCGAGCTCGATGGACCGGAGGTACTCAAAGACGAAAGGTTCCACGAAAAATGAGAGGTTGGGGTCGTATTCCGTCTCTCCTCCAGGAGCGGTGACGCCGCTCCCCACCACACCTTGACCCAGCAGACCAATCTGGACCCCCCAACGAATTCGGCTCGGCACGGAGCGCGAGACGGAGAGCGCCGGTTCTCGCGCTTGGTCCACGCTGGGGGGTGTTGCCGGCACACCCAGCGTGAAGAACAAGACGGTGAGCCCGGTCCACATGCGTGACTTCCTGCCTAAACACTTCTCCGGCCGGAAGGAAGCGTGAAATCCGATGGGTGAGGCCGACCGGAAAGAGCCGGGGCAGAGCTAGCGGCGGCGGACCCGGTCTCTCCATCGTGCGATGTCCAAGAGCTCTTTGGGCAGGCTGACTTTCAGGATCTTGGGGACGACTGTGGGCGTGGCCACGCGGTGAAGGTCCGACAGTTCGACCATTCTGGCGCCTGAAGGAACGTTCATACTTCCGTATCGAACCCGCAAGCTGAGGGTTCGGTGCGTGAGGCGATGCTCGACCCGGGCCACGAAGTCGTTCGAGGATAGATCATGGTTCGGGCGCTCGAGGGGGACACACCACATTTCGGGAAAGAGTCCGTTGGCGCTGCCCTTCACCAGGGCGATCCGCGTCTTCTCGAGGAATATTACGGCATCGAACTCGAGCAGTTGGGCTGGTTTGCGGGTTTTCGGAGGAGGGATCGAGTCCTGGATACCTTGTCGACGTGCCTCACAGTCTTCGTGGAGCGGGCAGACCAGACAACGTGGATTGCGCGGTATACACACCGTCGCTCCCAGCTCCATCAGCGCTTCGTTGGTTCGGCCCGGGCTCGGTCCATCGACCCAGGAGTTCGCTTCTTCCCGGATCCTCCGAGATCGAGCTCTGCCTTTGATGTCGCCCTCGAGGGCCAGCAGCCGACTGACGACGCGTTCGACGTTTCCATCTACGGCCGCCACCGGGAGCCCGAAGGCGAGGCTGGCGACGGCCCCCACGGTGTATGGACCGAATCCGGGAAGCTCCGCCAGCTGCGTCGGATCGGTCGGAAAGCGTCCCCCGTGACGTTCACCGATAACTTTGGCGCACCGGAGCATGAGCTGGGCCCGCCGATAGTAGCCCAAGCCGCTCCAAAAAGAGCGCACCTCATCGGGCTCTGCATCGGCCAAACTCTTCAGGTCGGGAAATCGGTCGACGAATCTTTGGTAGTACGGGATCACCGTTTCCGCACGGGTCTGCTGCAGCATGATTTCCGATACCCAGATGCGGTAGGGATCGTCGGTTTGGCGCCAGGGAAGACGGCGGCGCACCCTGACGAACCATTCGTGGAGACGGCGACGCCCCTCCGCTCGTCCCATTCCATGCCCTTGCGCCACAGCGACGGGTTGGAGGCAAGTCATGGACCGTCGATGGGCCGCGAGATGCTCGTGGGCCTCAGATAGTTGCGCGGGTCTCGGCCCATGGTACATTCCGCAGCGTCGGGGGCAGCCCCGCATGAAGCGCAGCCGGCGCGACCAGGAGGTTCACCCGAAATGATGTCGCAGATGGTGATGTACGACGAGGAAGCGCGTCGCATCACGGCGGTCTGCGATAAGCTGTGTCGAGATGCGAACGCGCGTGTTGTATTCGTCATCGATAAGAACGGCCAGCTCATCGCGTCGAGCGGCGAAGCCGACAAACTGGACGGCACGTCCCTCGCGTCCCTCGTCGCCGGGGAGATCGCAGCTACTGGAGGCCTCGCCAAACTCATGGGCGAGAAGGAGTTCAGCACCCTTTTTCACGAGGGCGAAAAGGACCACCTTCACATATCCCTGGTCGCAGGGCGCGTGATCCTGGTGGTGATCTTTGACAGTCGTTCGAGCTTGGGGCTCGTCCGTCTTCGAGTGAAGAAGGGTTCAGAGGAACTCAACAAGGTCTTCGACGCAGTGCTGGAGAAGAGCCAGACACGAGGTCAAGAATCTCCTTTCGCCGAAATCACCGATGATGACATCGACAAGCTCTTTTCAACCTGAGGGTCCGGACCGTGCCGTTTATCAACTACTCATCAAGAGAGATTAACTGCAAAATAGTGTACTACGGACCTGGCTTATGTGGAAAGACCACGAATCTTCAATATATTTACAATAAGACCAGTCCTCAAGCGAAAGGGAAGATGATTTCTCTGGCAACCGAGACCGAGCGCACCTTGTTCTTTGACTTCCTCCCTCTTTCCTTGGGCGAGATCCGAGGCTTTCGAACACGATTCCACCTCTATACGGTGCCTGGACAGGTCTTCTACAACGCGAGCCGGAAGCTCATATTGAAAGGAGTCGACGGTGTGGTGTTCGTAGCCGACAGTCAGATGGAGCGTATGGAGGCCAATCAAGAGTCGATTGAGAATCTACGAGAGAACCTTAAAGAACAGGCTTATGACATCGAGAAGATTCCGTTGGTCATGCAGTACAACAAGCGAGACCTGCCCAACGCGGCTTCGATCGAAGAACTATCGGCGTCCATCAACGCCCTTCGTAGACCTGAGTTTGAAGCCACGGCGACCCGGGGCATCGGTGTCTTCGACAGCTTGAAGGAGGTCGCCAAGCTCGTCCTGCAGGAGCTCAAGAAGGGGAAGTAGCGCCCCTCAGGACCCAGGCCACTGACTGGGATGTACGATCACGGTTGAATCCTGTCGAAATGGTGTCACGTAGTACGTTTCCGTGTCTTGAGACGGATGCTGCACCAGCCGGCAGGCGCGGAAACGACCTTCGGAATCGTCCTCGCGCTTGAATCGAGTGAAGTACACTCGGTGCGAAGCCTCTTCGATTCGTTCGACGCGCATCAGCGTACATGCCTCGGAAACGGACGGCATGGCCCAAAACGTCAGCGCCCAGATCGCAGTCCAGAACATGAATGAACAGCTACCATGGGCGTTTCATAATGAAGCAAGCAGCCTATGTATGACAGGCGCGCAGGCCGCGTTGACGAGAATCACGAAGCAGGTTCCGCCTGCTCATCGAGACTCCCAGAAGTCCATCACGATGAACTTGGGCGGCCGCACCTTTTCGATCGAACCCCGAATGACGTAGCGCTTCCCAGGAACGAACGGGTGACACACGATCTGGTTGAGAGGCCCCTCACACGCGATCGGTCTTCCGTTTTGGACTCCACCCAAGATCAGAGGCCAATCGTCGGCTCCCGAGTCCTTCTGGTCGGACACGACGACCAAGGGGCCGCGGCAGTATTGACAGTCTCGGCAGTAGGTCTTGAAGACCCCATCCTGAACGGCTCGACAGCGCGCTCCCGACTTGAGTTCGACCTCCATCACGAGCTTCCGACCAAGATATTCATCCAGCTTGCTCAGAACTTCCTCGGTCGTGTGGACCTTCGGGGAACATGCCAAGAGCGTGCAACACAACACCCAAGACAGACCATCGCGTCTCATCCGAAGCCAAACGTGGACGAGACTTCAGTTTTTTCCAACAAAGGGAGGGCCGAAAATGAGATGTCCAAACCGACCGACGGTGTGAAAGTCGCCCACCAAGGGCGGGGACCATGCAAGATAGGCATCAGGAAGTCCGGACGACCGATCGATCCGAAAGAAGTTTGCGCGCCAAACGTCGCCCGACCGGGGCAGCTCCCCGGGAACGAGGGAGGACCACTGAATCGCCCACTCGCTTACCCACTTGCTGTCTGGTTTTTGGTCGTTCAGGCTCCCATCAACCGTCGTTCCCACCTGAACGTCCGCGTCGAAGCGAAGGTTCATCCCGCGTCTCGCGCCACTGAATGCAGCGTCGAAGAGCGCACCGGCCGGCGAAGCCTGGAGTTCGAAGTAGGGCCCGATGGCGTGACCGCGCCGACCGGGCATGAGGAAGGCTTCTACGGCCTCCACACGATAGATGGGCCTGTCTCGGCCCCGATACCGGTTCCTGATGTCGGGGTCGTCGCATTCGAAAGCAAGATAGAGGGCACGGTGGTCATACGCGGCTCGCACTCGGGTGGCCCTGTCTGACGGGACCTCGCCTCTCAAGCTGGTGAACAACCGAGCGGCCCGCGCGCGGGTCCATACGGACTCGTCGAGCTTTCCGTTGACGCGAATGCTCGACGTCGCGGTCACGACCTCCAAGACGGGCAGGGACCGCCGAAGAAGATCGTCTTCGAGGACGACGACTCGCCATCGAGTGGCGCCCCGTCTCTCGGCGGGTGGCGCTTCGACTGCGAATGCTCGGCCGGAGGGGTCGGAGAGTTCTAGAAGGGCATCCGTTGGGCTCTCTGTAAGCTGGAAGGTGAATCGAACCTCCGTCGCCAAGGGCTGAACTCCCACCGCTCGAACTCCGAGCGTATCGTGCAGAAAGAGCTCTACGGTTCCCTCCTGCAGAGCCGCTTCAGCTTCACCCTCAAATCGTAACGAGATTCGAAAGTTTCGCCCGGGCCCCTGGAGACGGACGCCTTCGACCATCCGGGTCCGGAGACGTCGACCATCGGGGGACACGAAGACTGTCGAATGCGACGAACCATCATTCATCGTCCGCCGTTCCGTATCTGGGCCCGGACACGCTACCCCGAGCGCGAGCAACCACCCTGTCAGGGCCAGTCGGATGACACGCACATCGTCCCCCTTTCGTTTCCCGATACGCCACGCCATCATGGACATCCGCGGGTCTTGCGGATTGTGCGCCGAAGCTCGTCCCAGAAATGATGAGACTGTCCATGCCCCTGCTCCCGCGAATGTGGCCCGCTTTCTTCGTGGTCCTTTGGGCCGCCGTGGTCCAGGTGCAATGTGATGTCCCTCGAGCTGACGACATCGACCGAGTCCAGCCAGGTTTCGTGTCCAAAGCCATCTTTCAAACCGGAGACGCCTGGCACTACCGAAGGACCATCGCCGATGCGACCACCACGAACTCGTGGATCATCCGAGGTTCGGGGGACATTCAGATCGACCGCATCGTCTTTGAGATCCAAGAGTCTCTTCTCCTCGCGCGAAAGCCGTACAACGCGATCCCTGGAGCCGGCCTTGACGCCCTGCCAGGTGCTCTCGAGTTCAATGGCCCAGTGCTCGCTGCTTGGCCCATCGACTCTCATTTCGATATCATTCGCAACTACGACGAGCTCACCGGACGCGAGACCAACGAGATCGTCGAGAATACGGCCGACCGACCATGGTACGAGCGGCAGTACATGCGCGTCGATTTCTCGACCAACCTGGTCGAGGATAGCTTCCTCGGTGCTTACTCTCAATATTGGACTCCGGTGCAGTTCGCGAGCACGGGAAGTTTCTGGCAACACATCACCGAGAATCCCACCAACCCATTCGCGAGCCGCTTCTCCGAAGATTACATCGAGATAACCGACAACGTCCTCCTGTCCATGGACGTGTTCGCGTGTAGTGCCTTCTTTGGGCAGTACCGAGGCCTCTCGGGTGAGACGTGTGGCTTTGGCGAGGCAAAGGTTCGCCACAGCTTCCGGCGGGTTCGGCAACCCAACGACTTCGAACCTCGATTCCTGCCCGATTCCGTCGTGGTTCGAGACGAAAATGGAGAACCCGTTCAGGACCCCGATACGAATGAGGTCGTAAGGGAGTCGCTGGATGACCGATTTGGAATCTTCCGAAACCGCACGCCCACCTACGACCGGGGTTATGGGTTCACTGAAGACGGGCGTTTGTTCCGGGCCCAGATATTCGATATCTGGGAGGAAAGTGTCGATGACGCCGGAGCAGCTCTTTCGTATGCCGACCGAGACGAAAAGCCTATCATCTACTATTTGAATGCAGAGTATCCGGAGCGCTATCGCGACGTCGCCCGCGAGGTCGCCGAAGAATACAATCGTGTCTTCAAGAACATGGTCGCGAATCTCAAAGGTGTATCACCCGCAGAGGTTCGAGACATGTTCGAGATCCGCGACAATCATTGCCGCGAAGACAGGATCATCGAGACGGTCCTTTCGAGACCAGAGCTATTGCGAGCGATTGAAAGAGCGGTATGCAGCCAGGATGACGACGGATGCGCCTTTACGGCGGATGACCCTGCGGCGCTGCGTTCGGAGCTCGAGGATCAAATCGGCATCGGGAATCTCGAGGTTGTCTGCACATCTCTCGAAGAAGCAACCATGGATCCCGAGACCGGGATCTCGGGTTTCGAATGGCAGAGGATCGGGGACCTCCGCCATAACATGGTGGTCTGGCTCAGCGAACCACAGCCGGCTGGCTGGTTGGGATTTGGTCCGGCCCACAGCGATGCGCTGACGGGCGAAGTCATCTCTGCAACCGCCTATATTCAGGGTGCGCCTCTCGAAGTCGATGCGGCCGAAGTCGCGGACTACATATGTTTCATGAATGACGAGCCGGGCTGTGGTGTGGCGGACATCATTTATGGCCGGGACATTCGAAGACAGATCGGTCGAGTCGAGCGACGAGTGATCGAAATGGCGACTCAGCGACCCGGAAAGAGCGCAGTCTCCGAGCTGGCGCGCCGTCTCAACGGTGGCGTCGGACCGGGCCATTCGACAACACGGCTACCGACTGCTCCGACTGCTGACGCAACGACGCTGCGTCTTCAGCGCCTCGCGGGCCACCCACTGGAACAACGCTTCATCACCGACGAGTTCAAGATCGCGCTTTCAAATGGCACATGGCTTCCGGGACGGCCCGAGCCTCCGTGGCTCCAAGACCTGGCTCACCTCGGTGATGCGTGGGAGGCCATGAATCCGTACTCGCGAACGCGAACGCAGCAACGACAGGTACTGAACGCGGGAGGCTTTTGCTTTTTGGAGGCAGACTTCGACCCCCATTTTGCAGGTCTTGCGCTGGACCTTCGAGACCTCTCTCGCGAGGAACGCTTTGCCGTCATCGCCGGACGATTGGCCAAGTACATCATGCTTCACGAGATCGGTCACAATCTCGGTTTATCTCACAATTTTCAGGGCACCTACGATGCTCTCAACTATGACGCAAATTTCTGGATGAGTCTCGACCAGGCCCCCGAGCAACAAATCGAGAATAGCCTCGATGAATATCGGCACACCACGGTCATGGAGTACATGTCGAGTAAGGGACTGTTCGCGGATTTTTTGGGCTCCTACGACGAGGCCGCGATTCGATTTGCCTACGCAAACCAGGTTCAAGTTTTCACCAGTGAGAATTTCCGAACCGAAGGTGGTGACGCCCTCGAAGGGTGGACGCTTTACAACGACTACCGAAAGATTCCCGACCATCTCTGCGGCGGTTCCTGTGCAACACCTGCCGCACGCACGGAGGTGCTCACGAGCCGAGACTGGGTCACTTTCGATCCCGCAGATCCTCCGCCGAACGAAGTCCCATACATGTTCTGCGACAGTCTCTTTGATCGAAGGACGCCTTTCTGCGCGACGTTCGACTACGGCTCGAGCCTGAGTGAGATACAGGCAAATTACTACAATATGTGGAAGCTCTATTTCCCCTTCAACAACTTTTCGCGAGGGCGGCTTTCGCCGCTGGGCTGGAACATCTCGAGTGCGTTTCGTCCCATGAGCCTGATGTGGAACTTCATGGATGTGACAAGCCAGTATTATCAGATTCTTCAGTCAACGGACCCAGCCTTCGAAGGTACGGATCTGCAGGCTGATATGGTGGGAACTTTGTTGAACTCGATGAACATCATGACCGAAGTTCTGACGATTCCGGCGCCGGGACGTTACTGCCCCAATCTGCCCGGGGACGGCACGTCCATTGGTCAGGAAATCGATCGACCCGTGTATCTACCTGGGATCACGAACGGCTGCGACCCCGAAGTCGATATCGCCTCGCTTCGGTCTCGAAGCGCAATCGACTTGGCGATGGGTGACGGCCGACCGGAATTCCTCGATTTCACAAACGAGTTCGAAGAACAGCAGATTTGGTACATCGGTTCTGCATTCGATAAGCTAGACGCTTTGATTTTGTGGGGATGGACGATTCCTCGACAGTACCGATTCAATTACGATCTCGATGAACGAAATTTTTATCTCAGTACCTATCGCTTGTTCGAGCCCGAGATGCGTGAGTTTTACGGCCAGCTGTTGGACCTCGACTTCCTCATTTCCATCGATTTCGCCCTCGAGCTCGGATCGTTTTGGTGTCGTAATCCAGAACATCCGATACATGCGGACCTCGGCTATTTGGAGGCTCGCCGCATGTTCGAAGTTTCCGCTGAGTCCTTCGAATCGTTTCCGGAGAGTTCCGACGACTGCCTCGACCCGGGTGTCATTTATCCTTCCTACTTCATCAACCTGACTGACCAGGCACTCTTGGTGGCCCACGCTGTACTGTCTTCGGATCTGGACCAAAGACTGGACCTCGGCAAGAACCTCAAGATCTGGGGTGTAGGAGCCTACGACGAGCCGAGCTCACTCTCTGATGAGAGCGTTCCTTTGTGCACTGAGTTGGCGGCCCGAGATGTCGACTGTTTGTGTTCCTACACGGATCCGCTCACCGGTGTCGAGTACCGAGGTTTGAATTTGAGCTTTGAAGGTCGTTCGAGTCTGGCTTGCAACCTGATCGCATTGGCCGAGAATCGCGGGTCTCGCTACGCGGACGACCCAGATTTTTCGAGCTTCGACATCTGGAGGATCGCGGTGGAAAGGCTCGAAGCGAACCGTACCCTATACCGGATCTTTCAGGACCGATGATGAGAGGAGCCGGGTGATGAAACGACTGAGCGGGCTGCTGTGGATGCTGTGGGCGCTGGGGTGCTCCAGCGACGTGAGCACGATAGACCGGACCCAGCCGAATGCGCTCGACAAGACGGCTTTTGAGGGGATTTGGATGTATCGGCCGACCATCATCGAGGCCGATCCGGAGTCGCCAGTCTTCGAAGGCATCGCTGGAATGATGGACAAGGTCCGTTGGGAAATCACGGAGGACCTTCTCATCGGATACCGGAGTTATGAACTGATACCATACGCAGAAGGATTGACCGATGACGGCCGAGACTTCTTCGGTTCACCGGCAGTAGCCTTCGAAATCACCAGTCACTTCGATATCCAACGAGAATATAATCCAACTACTGGCGTAGAAACGAACGTGATCTCGGAAAATACAGACGACAGACCTTGGTATGAGCGAAGGTATATGCGAGTAGATTGGTCCGTCAATGTAGTTGGCCAAGCGACGCCTACGTCATTTGGGTTTGGTTCGCTCAACGGGATCCTCAGTGGCGTCGCGACGCAGTCGTACTTTGTCCAAGGTCAGCAGGAAACCAATCCCGACCGCCCGTACATAACTCGGGACTACATGGATATCACAAACGTATATTCGATAGAGCCGTCTTTTAATTATTGTGTATATCAACTTTTGTTCAATTCGGTTCCGAGATGCGGGACGGCGAATGTGAAAGTCCGTCTTTCGTTTTTGAAGGTGGACCCTTCTGATGACTACGAGCCGCTGTATTATCCGGACACGTTTGAGTACCGCGATGAAGAAGGTAATCCGCTCGTGCTCGACGCGCGAGACAACGAGTGTGATGCGAATGACGACCCAGCAAGAGCGGGCTGCTTCATTCGTGGCTATCGCTTTTTCTCAAAGTTCGGAAACTTCCGAATCAACCGGGTAGCATTCGACCGTGAGAGGTTTCAGACGCGTTCTGGCCGCGTGTTCCTCGCGGGACGTTACGACCTCTGGGAAGAAAGCTTTGACGACGACGGTACGCTTCTCCCCTACGAGACGAGGCGGCCACGCCCGGTCATCTTCTACAACAGTCCGTCGATGCCGGAGGCTCTTCAAGAAGCATCGGTCAATTGGAGTCCTCCGTCGGAAGGCGAGTCGTCGTCCGACCCCATCGGAGCGTGGTGGTCGGAGCCATTCGATCAGGCGGTTGCCTTCCGAATGGGTTTTCGTGCTCCAAGCGGGAATCACGCTGACGTCGCGGGATTCCGGTCCGCGATGGTGCAGCGATTCGGAGGGAGCACCCAAGACTGGCAGATGTTTCAGATCCGTCGTAACGACTGCAATGCGGAGAATGTCCTGCAGTACGCCGAGGCCAATGAGCTCATGGACGTGGTCGATCGTGTCGTGGGAGGACCAGAATCGATCCAGGTAGGCAACATCGAGAACCTGTGCGCGGCGATTCAGTACCAGGAACTTCAGAACGGAAAGACCCTCGACCCATTCATCGCTCGGCGCGACGGTCGTGAGCTCGCCTTCACCTGGCAGCGTCACGGTGATCTGCGTTTCAACTACAGCAACTATGTACATCAGCTCTCGAACGGACCTTGGGGCGTGGCCCAGTTTGGTCAGGACCCCGAGACAGGCGAATTCGTGGCCAACACCGCCAATTACTTCGGTGATGCTGGGGACCGCATCGCGACAGCAGGCGTCGACACGATTCAGTGGCTCAACGGAGACGTTTCGACCGAAGATATCGTGACGGGCAACACCACGAGGACGTTCTCTCAGCGGGTGGCCAGAGACTTCAGCATTCGACGGGACGTGAAAGCGGCGATGACGAGGGATCTTTCATCGATACTGCAGAGCGGGGTGGTCGGCGAATTGCCTCCGAATGTAGGAGCGGGAGCTTCAGGCCTTTCGAGAGGAGCGAGTGACCGGGATCGATACGAAGCCATCTTCGCGGGGACGCCTCTGGAGCGCGAATTCCTGGTGTCGGAGGACCTGCTTCGGGTCTTTGCAGGGCCCCATCTGTATCAGCCCGAGGATGGCCCGCTCCCTGCTCCAGCTGCTGATTTGGGCTTGCCAGGTGTGTTGCCGGGTCGAGTGACCGACGACGCGCTCGAGCAGGCGTCTCCCATGACGTGGCTCTTCGACTTTGAAAACGGGCCATACATGCAAGCGGTCACAGAGCTGGGTTCGGCAGCCATCGACATGGCGGAGTTCTTCGATCCGAACGTGAGTGGCCTGGCGCAAGAGTTCAAAGGTAGAGAGAGAGAGGAGATCTTCGACTATCTTCGAGTTCGGCTTTTCAAGACGATTCAGGCCCACGAGATAGGTCATGCGGTGGGACTCCGTCACAACTTTCAAGGTTCGATGGATCCATTAAATTATCGTCGGGAGTTTTGGGAGCAGTTTTATGAAGAGGGAACCGACGGACGCCCGACCCCCGGGAGCGGGAGTCGGGCCGAGGAATACAAGTACTCCTCGGTCATGGACTATGGTTTCGATTTCTCTAGTAATGTCTCTCCAGGTCTCGGCAGCTATGACCAAGCCGCCGTTCGTTTTATTTATGGTCAGCTTGTCGATGTGTGGGATAACTCACAGATAGCCATACCGGATCCGAGACGCTACGGAAGTTACGCATTTCGATGCGGTGCCGTGGATGACGCCTACATCGATAGTGGTTTCGATCTCAGCTCTCTCCTTTTCTTGAGTGACCCTGCCGACATTCCCCGGATTCTGAGTCAGAGCCCCGTCGATCTTCCGCAGTGTAGGGGTGAAGTACCAGGCTACAATTATGACCGGAGCGAGGAATGTGACACAGAGCTCGACGGCTTGTTTCGGAACGTTGCCGAGGCTGCCGACCAGAACGCAGCGGCGGTCGAACTCTCCAATTTTTGCTTCATTCAGACGAATCCGGACCGCGTGGATGTCGTCAACGCGGTCCAGAACATCGTTCCGAATACCGATCTGATCTACGGAGCGAGAGCCTTGGCTACCGTGGAGGACATGATCGAGCAGGCTCAATCCGCCTTTGAGTCGGAACCGGAGGTGGATGACCCAACGACGCCATTCGTCAGAGTCGATCGCGGGGCCGACGGAATGCCTTGTTTCATCGGCATCGAGAATCAGGATTGTATCGATGATGATGAAGATGGGGTTGAGGATGACAAGGGCTTCGACTGGTCTCAGTGGAGGCATGAGATTCCCTATGGGTACTGTTCGGATCTCTTCGCGAACTATACGAATCCATTCTGTCAAAGATGGGATGCGGGCTGGGATTTCAGAGAGTCTGTAGAGAATGCCATCATTCGTTATGACCGAGACTACATATGGCGCTCGTTTCAACGGGACAGAAGTAATTTTGGCAGCCCGAACTCGCTGGTCAACCAACTGATTAATCGTCGATTCAAGGTCATGTCCGATGTCTATAGATATTTTTTATTTACCAGGAGCTCGGATGTGGACTTTGGTCGAGTGGCGGACTATCAGGATGCGGCGTATATAGGGTTGAATTTTTTGGAACGTGTGCTTCAATCACCAGAGCCCGGCATCTACTGCCTTGGCGAAGATAATGTATATCGTCTTCGAGCTTCCAGCGCCGATGGCTCGTGCGACGAGCCGTATGAAGTAGGGCTCGGTTTCGGAGCGGGAGCGTTTCATGAGAACTCTTGGAACGACGAGTACTACTTCAATACCACGGTCCTCGGGTCGTTCTGGGACAAGCTCGTTGCAGCGTTCATGCTCACGAGGTCGACGGGTTCGTTCGCATTCGAGGTATCGGATCTCTTTGATCAGCGCGCCTTTTCCTATCCCTACCTCCGCACCTTCCAGGACCCGATGCTCCAGAGGATGAATTCGATGATATCAGGCGATTTCGAAGGCTATCGCTCACGGGTTGTGCCGGTCGATCCGGACGAACCGAACGGTGAACGCATGGTTCGGTACATGCCATTGTTCGACGAGGAATTCGATAACGGGCGACCCGATGGGCTATCCGGGACTTCGGTTCGAGGATGGATGCGAGACAACGACTTTCCGGAGATCGAACCGGCATGGTCGTATCAGCTTCGGCTTTGGTCGCTCGCTTTTTCGCTGACTGGTTGGGGGAACCTGGCTGATACGTCGCTCGAGTACTACCGTCTTGCAAAGGTTTCAATCCCTGGGACACCCGATCACACCGAGTACAACGGAGTGGAGACGGTCCGCTTCGTGGATCCTGAGACCGGTATCGAGTACGTGGCTCCACGGGTGGAGCCCTTTCTGCAGCGTGAAACGGTCGGTGTCTTTCGAGCATATTATGGGGATCGAAACGACCGCTTAAGGGGCGACTTCCGCGAGTGGAGCGTCGGAGCTGAACTCGTACAAACGGCGGACCGCTTCAAGGACGATGTCTATCTGCCGGCCTTGGAAGCGTGCGAAGAGTCGGCCCCCGACGTCTCGCCGGAGCTGGCGACAACCGAGGAATGCACCTCATTTCAACGAGCCAGAGATGAACTCGCGGACCAGGTAGGTTTCCTGAACATGCTGCGCCGCTTTTCGGTCAGCGCCGAGCGCATCTATCGGTGAGCCGCCCTTCATGGTGAGAGGTGAATCGTCGTCACCACCATGGTGAGGTAGGGGCCAAAATCCGCTCCATTGGTTGGGAAGTCGAAGTCGCTGTCCAGTCGGCGCATCGTACCTCGGCGGTCCAGGTCTCGCATCGCTTTGGTGAGGACGGCTTCGATGTGGGCAGGACCTGACGTCGGGTCGTGGGTGGCGAAGGCCAAATGTCCTCCCGGGCGAGTGACCCGCACCAGATGCTTCATGAGGACGTGGAGGTCATGCCGAAGGTGAAAGCGTTTTGAGCCCGAGGAGCCGGTGGCCGGCGGGTCGGCGATGACCGTTTGGTATCGAGCGTCGGGGACGCGCCGTAGAAATGTCATGACATCGTCCCGGAACCATCGATGCCGATCGGGGTCCTGCCCGGAAACCTGCATGTTCTGCCGAGCCCACCGGAGCGCTCGACGAGAAGCGTCGACGCTCGTGACCCGGCGGCTACCGGCCATGGCGGCCCGTACGGAAAGGCTTCCGGTATACGCGAAGAGGTTCAATGTTTCGCCGGTACCCGACGTTTCGCTCAACCAGTCCCTCAACGGCCGCAGATCCAAAAACAGACCGGTCTGAAAGCCTTCGTCGAGTCGCACGATGTATCGACTCGGTCCCTCACGGACGAGAACGTCGGGCTCCACGTCACCGAAGACGACCTTGCTGGCGGAACGTCGAGGGTCGACCGACCGGGTCTTCGCAATGAGAGCGCTTGGTCTGAATCGGTCCCGCAGAGCTCGATACCAGGTGTCTCGGAGCGGGTTTGGTGTCTCCTCCCGGAAGGTTACGACGAGGTTCGATCCGAATTGATCCACGCTTCCTCCGAAGGGCATCCCGTCCGCCACCCCGTGAAGAAGCCGGAAGCATTCGAGGTCGCGTCGTCGAGCCTCTTGCATTCGCCTTTCGACCGCCTGCGGATCGATTTGTGGCATGAGCGAAGGGTGCGTCGAGAAGAGCCATCGTAGCCAGTGCTTCGGCTCGAAACGCTCAGCCAAAGGGTCTCTAGGCCGGCTTCGAGCCGAAAGGTCGTTTGCGCCGTGCCCATTGTACCGTAGTGTGAAGTCAATGAGCGACGCAGCGCAGCTCGAGCGCGAAGCCCTCGACCTCATCCGGGAGGGTGACCTCGAGGGCGCCCGAGACGCGCTCACGATGTTGCTTCAGAAGCGGCCCGATGACCGAAAACTGCGCCAACGTATCGCCCAGATCGATGCCCACTTGGCCAAACGCGGAGAGGTCGAACGGAAGGTGAGGGATGAGCCGGAGCGGTTCGCCAAAGCCTACATCATGGCCGGGCGATGGGGCGAAGCACTGCAGCTTCTTCGGCAGGCCATGACTCTTGACCCCAAAAACGAGCGCCTCCGAGACCTCGCCCTGTCCTTGGCGCGTCGCATTCGGGCGCAGCAGGCGTCGTCGACCGACAGCCAACCAGAGCGGGCGGCCGCACCGCTGACACCGAGTGCTTCATCGAAGAGCCGGGCAGCGTCACGTCGTGGAACGTCTGGGCTGCCACCGTCGGCGGCGGGTCCGGACGCGGAGCCGAGCGCGGGTCCCCAACCGGCCCGCCCTGAGGCATCACCGAGCGGCCACCGAAACCGTCCCGCCCCTACAGAGCATCCCTCGCGCAGCCTCGGTTCGCCCGAGGCTCCAGCCCGAATCCATCGACCGGCAGACTCCGTTTCGGACTCGAACCTTCGGAGCGGGCCTGGGTCGGAAAGCCGCCCGGCCGACGTTTCCACCAGAGCACCATCGAGGGCGCGCATCATCGAAATGTCGGTTCGCGTTCCGCCCGCCGAGCGTCGTCGGCGTCGGCTCGAAGGGCTGCTCTGCCGGATACGCGAGCGGAGGCGAGACTCGGCTTGAGGCTCGCTCCTCGACTCGGTAGGACCGAACCATGAGCTCAAAGAGCAAGCACAAGCGCCTGCGAATGAAGCGACGCATCAAGCACCGTCAGAAGAAGAAGGCACTCAGGGCCCAGGTGGCCGAGGGTCGAACGCAAAACGCGGCGCCCGACGCGGAGGGGTAGCCCAAAACCGTTTTGCTAACCTTCGGGCCCTCGAGGCGTCGCGATTGATGGGGTTATGGGCCGGCGTTTCCGCCGGCGACGGGCTTTGCCGTCGGGCTTCGATTCGGATTCTCGGCGCTGGCCCGCTTCCTCGGCGCTCAAAGCATGACGATCCGTCGAACCCTCTGTGCTGTCGAGCACATTAGCCGTTCCAGGAGATGCTCGACCATTGAGACGCGACCGATGATCCCTGGGAGGACCGCCGCGGCGCCCTGACGACGTCCGGGAGGCGCTTCCCTCGGTACTGAGGACGGTCTGCATCTCTCCATGTACGGAGTCCACGACGGGCGGGGGACCCAGATCCGCGCCCTCTTGAAGACCTCGCTTGTACCATGCCAGGACCTCGTCAAGGGGAAGGCCTAGGGCCCGGCATCGGATCTCGTACACCACGAGCGCATCGTGAAAGAAGGGACGCTGCATGAGTGTGCTCGGAGAACCGCGTCGACGTCGTCGCGCTCCGCCGCCGGCCCTTCCCAGGTGCCGTTGCGCCTGAAAGACCTGGCGTACCTGTTCCTGCAATCGTCTGGTGAGACTGATCCGGCGTCCGAAGTCGTCCAGAAACTGGGCTTGTACCGCCAGCCGATCCGCCCCGTGCAGTTCGGCGTGGTCCAAGAGCACGGAAAGCGGAGCCATGACCAGGGCAGCGATAACCGCCGCATCACCCACCGGGCCTCGTCGGACCACGGTATCCAGGGCACGAAGATGGTCGAACAAGCGGGCCACATTCTCGGCCGGGTCCGACCCATCGCCCCCCGCCGCCTCGGTTGATGACTCCAAGAATGATGCGATCTCCGGCATCAGGACGGGGAGCACGTCCCACTCGACCAGCTTCTTGACGGTCGCTTCCGAGAACCCCGCCCGCAAAAGCTTCAGCAACTCCTCGAGCAGCCTCGCTGGGGCACAGCGGACCAGGTCGTGTCGATGTGACCGGATCCCTTCCTCCAGCGCCGGGTCCACGGCGAGACCGCTTCGGGCAGCGAATCGAACCGCCCGAAGTACACGAACTGGGTCTTCGCGCAATCGAATGTCGGGATCGCCGATCATTCGCAGGTAACGGGCCTGAATGTCCGGGAGCCCGCCGACGTGATCGATGATTTTCTCCCTCGCGACGTCGTAGAAGAGTCCGTTGATTGTGAAGTCGCGACGTCTCGCATCCTCTTCTTCGGTTCCGAAGACGTTGTCTCGTCGGATGAGGAGGTCTTCTTCTTCTTCATCTCCGTTTTGGGCATTGGCGCGGAACGTTGCGACCTCGATGATCTTTCCGCCCCGATAGTAAAGGTGCACCAGGCGGAACCTTCGACCGATGATTCGACTGTTGCGAAAGACCGCTTTCACCTCTTCAGGTTTCGCATCGGTGCTCACGTCGAAGTCTTTGGGGGTGAGGCCCAGCAGCAGGTCTCGCACACATCCGCCGACCAGATAGGCCGTGTAGCCTGCCTTGCGCAGACGGCGGATGGCGGACACTGCGTGTGGGTCGAGTTTGTCCATGGGAAACGCAGCCCGGCTTCGCCGGTCTTCCTCGGATGTGGAGGGCTCGGCCGTTTGGGGGGGCCCGAGAGGCGCGAGCTGGGCCACCCCGCTGGGCTCGCCGGAGTCGGCCTTGGCTCTTGCGGCGGCCTCTAAACTCGAGACGGCCTGGTCTAGAGCGAGCCGGGTTTGCTCGGCTGCAGGGGTTTTCCGGCTACGAGCATTCGCCCAATCTTTCACTTCGCGGGCGATCCGGAGGGTCTCGACCAGAAGGTCCATGCGGAAGCGGCGGCATCCCGACGGCGCGCCGCCATTTTCATAGCAGCGGCGGCGCTGCCAGACAATGGATAACTAGGTCAAGTCGGGATCGAACCTATGCTTGGTCGGCGACCTTCAGTCGAGGACGCGGGACCAGAGAACTGAGAAGCTGCTCGAGAAGCTCCTGGCTTTCGAGGTAAGTGTATCCATCGAGCCCGGCTTCGTAGTGCTTCAACAGGCTGGCGCTCTGCTCGAAGCTGATCGTGCCTTTGTTGAGCGCGCTCTCGATGGCGCCCCGCAGCCGTTCCATCAGCATGCGGTGGTCATAAGAGACGTAGGACAGAACGTCTTTCACCCGGTCGCCTTCGACCACATGCTTCACGCGGTATCCGGTCTCCGGCTGGTACGCGATGTGAACCGCGTTGACGTCGCCGAACAGGTTGTGGAGGTCGCCGAGGATCTCTTGGTAGGCGCCTACGAGGAAGATGCCCAGAACGTACGGCTGGTCCGAGAGGGGATGGAGTTCGAGGGTGTCCTTCACGTCGTGAAGGCCGATGAACTGGTCCATCTTGCCATCACTGTCACAAGTCAAATCGGCCAGGATCGCCCGGCGCGTAGGCTCCTCCGTCAGTCGATGAAGGGGCATCACCGGGAACAAGGCCTTGACCGCCCAAGAATCTGGCACGCTCTGGAACAAAGAAAAGTTGCAGTAAAAGATGTCGGAGAGCTGGCGCTCCAGGGTCTCCACATCCTCGGGCACGTAATCGAGTTCTCTGACGATGCGCCAAATCTTGCGCGCCGTCGCCCAAAACAACTGCTCAACCAGCGCACGGTCTTCGAGGTCGAGAATCCCGTGTCGATAGAGGGACATCGCGTCTTCTTTCAGTTGTACGGCGTCGTGATACGCCTCTTGGAAGTTCTTGCGACTCACGGTGCCTGCGACTTCACGCAGCTCTTCGATCAGCTGATGTTCCTCTCGGTCGTCGCTGGGAGCTGGCATCTGCGTCGTCTCCTCGGTGGCTCCCAGCACGTCGAAGACGAGCACGGATTGATGGGCCACGAGCGCTCGGCCGGATTCTGAAATGATGGTCGGATGGGGTACGCCGGCGTCGGTCAGCGCAACCTGAATGGCATAGACGACGTCGGCAGCATATTCATCGAGTGAGTAGTTCTTCGATGCATGGAAATTGGTTTGCGAACCGTCGTAGTCTACCGCGAGCCCTCCTCCGACATCGAAGTATTCCAGGGGCGCACCCATCTTGTAGAGGTCGATGAAGATGCGGGTACCTTCACCTAAGGCATCCTTGATGGCCCGGATCGCCGTGATTTGTGAGCCGATATGGAAGTGAAGGCACTTCAGGCGGTCGAGCATTCCTTCAGCCTCGAGCAGATGCACGGCTCGAACCATCTCGCTGGCCGTCAACCCGAATTTCGATCGATCGCCTCCCGATTCGGCCCATCGACCGCTCCCTTTGGTGGACAGCTTGGCCCGGACGCCGATGTTGGCGGCTATCCCCATCCGCTTGGAGATCTCCACGATTCCCGATAATTCTGCGAATCGGTCCGCGATGATCAGCGTCTTCACACCCAGGCGCTGGGCCAAGAGGGCGGTTTCGACGTAAGCCGGGTCCTTGTAGCCGTTACAGACGATGACTCCATCACTGGAGCCCATCATGGCTATCGCGACCAAGAGTTCGGGCTTACTGCCGGCTTCGAGACCCACCCGAAAGGGATGACCGATCTCGAGGAGTTCCTCGACGACGTGCCGCTGCTGATTGACCTTGATGGGCATGACCAGCTGGTACTGGCCCTCGTACTCGTACTCGACGATTTTGCTCTGGAAGGCGTTGTGAATCTCCTCGACTCGGCGACTCAAGATATCGGAGAACCGCAGCAAGAGGGGCAGCGACAGGCCTCGACGAACCAAGTCGTCGACGAGCCGTTTCACGTCTAGGGGCTGACCTCGGGTCGCGTTCGCGGTCAGCATCACATTACCTTCATCACTGATGTCGAAGTACCCGTTGCTCCACCCTGCGATGTTGTACAGTTCGGCCGAATCTCGGATCGTCCACGGCTTCATTTCGTTGTAACTTCGCAGAACCCAGAGCGGCCGTCGAGATCTAACGAGGATGTGGCGCGATGACCGTGGTATTCCAAAGAAGGCGTCGCGTCGGTGCGAAGGGCGGTGACGGGCGACGCTTGAAGACCGCTGCTCAGTTCGCCTTGGACTTCGAGGGTTCGGGACACCGGGAGATGGGCCTTCTGTTGACCGATGACCGCGAGGTCCGGGAACTCAACCGAAGCTATCGGGCGGTAGACCGACCGACGGATGTCCTGGCCTTCGCGATGGATGAAGGGGCCGCACTCCCGGCCGGCCTTCCCCAAGTCGCATCCCTCGGCGACGTCATCGTCAGCGTGGAACGGGCGGCCCATCAAGCGATGAGCCGCAGGGTAAGTCTGGCGTCGGAGCTGGAACTGCTGGTTGTGCACGGGACGCTCCATCTCTTGGGCTACGATCATGGCACGCCCGCCGACTCGCGCCGCATGAGGGCGCGAACGCGGGCGATTCGATATCGATTGGGACGCGCGCTCGGGATTGACTGACCCGGTTCAGCTGCGAACATGCGCCCATGGACGCGCCCGCCCAGAGAGGCATTCCAGTCCCCCGTGGAGAGAGGTCTCCCCTTCCGAAGCTCGGACCGGTCCCGGACGCACCCGAGGGTTCCAGCAAGATGACGCTGGATCTGGGGCCGTCTCACCCTGCGATGCACGGTACCATCAAGATGAGGGTACTGCTGGACGGTGAGACGATCGAACGAATGGACGTGGACCCCGGCTATCTCCACCGGGGATTCGAGAAGAGTTGCGAGGTCGCTACGTGGACGATGATTTTTCCCTACACCGACCGGCTCAACTATGTCTCTCCACTTATCAATAACAATGCTTATGCCGCAGCCGTAGAAAAGCTCTTTGATATCGAGATTCCGGAGCGGGCCAAGTATCTACGCACCATAGCAGCAGAGCTTAGCCGCATGTCGGACCATTGCACCTGTATCGGCGCGGGAACCATGGAGTTGGGCGCCTTCACGGGGATGCTCTACCTCATCGAGGCGCGCGACATTCTTTGGGATGCCGTAGAGGAGCTCACGGGTGCGCGGCTGACCGTGAGCTACACTCGCATCGGAGGTGTGGTCGCTGATCTCCCGGATGGATACGCCGACAGCCTCCGATCCCGATTGGACCGGGTCGTCAAGCTCATGGACGACGTCGAAACGCTGCTGAACCAGAATCAGATTTTCATTCAAAGAATGAAGGGGGTCGGCGCCATGAAGGCCGTCGACGCCATCGACTGGGGTTGGACCGGACCATGTTTGCGAAGCACCGGCGTCCCGTACGACGTGCGTCGGGCAGCGCCCTATGAAGTTTACGGCCGACTCGAATTCGACATCCCGATCGGCGAAAACGGCGACAATTACGACCGGTACCTCGTTCGGATGCAAGAGATCCACGAGTCGCGCCGAATCATTCTTCAGTGCCTCGACCAAATTGGCGACACCGAGCCCGACCTGATCGTACGTGATTCGCGCATCATGCTCCCGGATAAGGGAAAGGTTCATACCGCCATCGAGGAGCTGATGAACCACTTCAAGATCATCATCGACGGAATTCAGGTGCCGGAGGGGGAGGCCTACGCCTATCAAGAAGGAGCGAACGGAGAGCTCGGGTTCTACATCGTCTCGGACGGCGGTGGGCGACCCTGGAAGATTCGCTGCCGACCGCCGTGCTGGCCCATCACATCGTCGCTGCCGGTCCTCGTCGAGGGCATCATGGTGGCGGATGTGGTCCCCACGTTCGGTTCGATCAACATGATCGGTGGCGAATGTGACCGATGACCGCAGTCGATGGGCCTAAACGGAGCTTGGTGGAGCGAATTGTTCAAGCCGGAGAACACGCCAACACGTACCGGCAGGACGTGGCGTATCTGTTGGCTTTGATCTCTACGTGGAGCTATTCCGAGCCAGAAACCTTGGGCAAGGTGCTCCGGCGGCCATCGGTGGGAGGACCTGATAGACTCTTGCGTCTCGAACAGCATTCGGTTCGCAACCCGGCACTACCGGTCGATGTGAACTGCTATGTGATCACCTTTGATGGTGGAGACCAGCCACCGCTCAATGTGGTCTGTTTCCGGGGTACGGAGCTGACGAACATCATCGATCTCTTGACCGATGCCTTGGTGGAACCGCACCCGTGGCCCGGTGGCTCGGGGGAGGAGGAATGGGTGCATCGAGGATTCTTTCTGAGCCTCGACGTACTCTGGCCCGAACTTCGAGATGTGATGTCGGAACTTCGTGGTCCGCTCTACATGACCGGCCATAGTCTTGGCGGTGCAGTTTCGGTGCTGGCCGCCCGTCGATTCTTCGACGACCGCGTATTCGGGCCAACTCTTCTTGGAATCTACACGTTCGGCCAGCCCATGGTGGGCGGTCGTGCCTTCGCCAGGTCGTGGCCGGGTGCTCCCCTTCATCGGCACGTCTACGACCAAGATGTCGTGGTGCGTCTTCCTCCTCTTCTTTCGGATTCGGACACCAATACCTACCACCACTTTGGCCGAACGTGGTTTCCGGCCCGACGTGATGGAGCGCCTGTTGTTTGGTCTGAACTCCGTCCAGAGACAGATGCCGAGACCATCAAGGACATCAATACCGCGTGCGAAGGGTTCGACATCCTCCCAGCCCTCCTTACCCTCATCACCACGCGCGCTCCTTCTTTACCAACCGAGATGCTGGAATTCGTCGCGCAGCTACCCACGGTCAATCGCTGGATCGGCCGGGCGCCCCTCCGATTGCTCCGAGGGGAACGGGTGATACCGAAGGCCCGATTCTCGCTGAATGACCATATCCCGACCTACTATGTCGACGTCTCACGCAACAGTCTCGTTTGAATGTCCGTCTGCGCCGGAACCGGTTGGATTTTCCGCAACCACGAAGACCTCACGACTGCCCTCACGCGTCGCTTCCGGCTTTATCAGTCTCACGATGCGGAAAGCACGCTTGCATCGCAGCAGGAAGTCGTCCGTCTCTCTGCCTTGGAAGAGCTTCGCCACGAATCGACCGTTGGGCTTGAGGACCCTGATGGCCAGCCCGAGCGCATGGTCCGCGAGGGCTATCTGGCGAACTTGGTCGGCGTCGCGAATGCCCGTCAGCTTCGGAGCCATGTCGGAGAGCAAAACGTCGGCGCCAAAACTCGGTGGGACTGGCGACGGCGCCGGAACGCCTTTTCGTTCAGCTGTCCAGTCCGACAGATCCTGTCGAACTCGATCAGGATTCAGGGCCTCTACCGGAGTTTCGAATGCCCGAACGTTGAGTCCCGGATTGATGCTGATCGCCGCGATATCGTATCCGACTACGATACCCTTCTTCCCAACCGCCTGAGATAGGTACTGAAGCCACGAACCGGGCGCTGACCCGAGGTCTACGATTTTGTCGCCTTTCCGCACGACCCGAAATCGCCGGTCTAGTTCTTCCAACTTGTAAACGGAGCGGGCCGCAAAATGGTCTTGCTTGGCCTTTCGATGAAAGCGGTCTTGCTTGGTGTACCTCGGCATCGTTGGGCCACAACCGATTGAGGCTCGGCGACTCGGGTCGCGGACTCGCCACTGGACCCGCGTGCACGCGCCTTTAAGCGGCCTGAACCAATTTCCCCGGGTTCTTGGCCGCCTTGCGCAGGATCACGTACCCGTTCTTCGGGCCCGGAACCGAACCCCTGACCAGGACGATGTTCTTGTCGAGGTCGATCTTGACGATCCTGACGTTCTGCGTAGTGACCCGACTGTTGCCCATGTGTCCGGGAAGACGCTTGCCTTTGTGCACTTCGCCGGGCGTTGTTCGACAGCCGATGGAACCCACGTGTCGGAATTGCTCGTGCGTTCCGTGGGTCGCCTGCTTAGCACCCTTCATGCCATGCCGTCGGATGACGCCCGCGAAGCCCTTGCCCTTGCTGGTACCCGTCACATCCACCAGCTCCTGCTCCTGAAAGATATCGGCCTTGATGAACTGGCCCACTTCGAAGCCCTGGACGACATCCTTATCCAGCCGAAACTCGCGAACGATTCGGACGGGTTTGACGTCGCAGCGCTTGAAGTGCCCCTGCATGGGTTTGTTGACCTTGCGATGGTCGACTTCGTCGAACCCGAGCTGAAGCGCGTTGTAGCCGTCTTTCGTCTCTTCCGTCTTTTTTTGAAGCACCACGTTTGGCCCGAGGGCCACCGCGGTGACCGGAATGCGAGCACCGTCGTCAAAAATCTGGGTCATCCCCAGCTTCTTTCCAATGATTCCCATGCGATTCATTTCGATCCCTCATGTCGAGCGGTGCGGAAGCGGCCATGCCAGCCTCCGTACCTCCACGACCAGTTGACCGGATTGGCCCCTGCACGGGCAGGGCATCTCGGTTTCGCGTTCCCGCGGAGCGCGGCACAGTATCTAGCGCCTGGGCGGAGTCAAGACATTGTGCTCTCGCCCCGCGCTCTCGCCGCCGTTCGTGCGGAGAAGGCCGGGTTTCCATTGTCCCGCTCAGGGGCCCGGGGACGCCGAGTTCCGTTGTCTCGGCGCGATCGCCGGTGATAGCTTCGCGAAATCCCTGGAATGCGTCGGCGTCGACATCAATGGGGCATGCGGGTCCTTCTCGGATCCTTCCTGGCTTCGGCGCTGGTTCACCTCATCCTTTATTTCCCGGTTGAACGGGCTTTGGTGTCGTATTTCCAGCAGGCAAAGCCTCCTTCGTCAGAGCCGGTGAAGGTGGTAACCTTGTCTCCCGAGGCATGGGCGCGGTCTATGACGACCGCGCGGCGGGCGAATCGAGATCGGCCGAGTCCAGCGGCCACGCCAACGCGGAAAAGGGAACCGGAACGGACCCCCGAGCCGGAGCCACCCAAGCCTGAGCCCAAGCGACCCAACGGCCAGATCGTGGATGTTCCACCCACGAAGGATGACAGTCCGAATCCCGACGCCAGGTTTCTCGGCGAACACAACTCCAACGTCGAGAAGGAGTCCGTTGCCCGGCTCGACGCACGCGACCACACCAAGAAACGGCGCACCAATCGGTTGCAGGAGCGTCGGACGGCCCCGCGTCCGAAGAGCCAAAAGACTCTGGGTTTGACCGTTCAGGGCGAAGAAAAGGGCGTGGATGGCGAAGGCAAGAGTTCAGGTGAAGATGACGGTAGCGGAGAAGGAAAGAAGCAGTTTCAGCTTGAACTCCCCGACTTCAAGCGTCGAGATGAGGTGAAACTCAAGCTGTCGGACCTTCCGGGCTTCCGGCAATCGATCCAGAACCGAAGCGGGAGTGACGCCATGCAGGGCAATGGCAAGCGATTCCGGTTTCAGCCCGGAGATGTGCAGGGTGACGGCACCGGAGCGAAGAAAGGAGCCGGCGGAAAGAAGGGACTTCCGAGTCTGGAGGCTCTTCAGCCCAATCTCGGGACGGTCGCCCGAATCTCGGGGTCTCCTTCGCTCGACTATGTCGAGAACGTGCCGGAAGGCGAAGGCACGTTCCTCAACACTAAGGAGTTCAAGTACGCAACATTCTTCATTCGCGTTAAGGATAGCGTGCAGGATTATTGGATCGAGAACTTCCGACGTGAATACCGCCGCCGAGACCCGACTGGACGAATCTTCGGAGCTCGCGACCGGATTACGCTTCTTGCCATCGTGCTGGACGACGAAG
Organism: Myxococcota bacterium; assembly: GCA_050331295.1. Lineage (GTDB taxonomy): Bacteria > Myxococcota > Kuafuiibacteriia > Kuafuiibacteriales > Kuafuiibacteriaceae > Kuafuiihalomonas. The sequence continues at coordinate 341,606 of JBHJGZ010000009.1, forward strand.
GTCAGCTCAGCTCCGTACGTGTGGCCGAATCAAGTGGCCTCGACTTTCTCGACGAAGCGGCTGTCCAGGCGTTTCGGCAAGCGCAGCCATTTCCGAACCCGCCCCAAGGTATCGTCGAGTCGGATGGGAGCATTCGCTTCAACTTTCAGTTCGTCGTGGTGCTGAGGTCGGGCGGGCCCTTCGACAACTTTGGCTTTTGAACCTCGAACCTGGCGATTCAGTCGGCGTTCGACTCTAGGAACGCCTCGTAGTCCGCTTTCTTCATCAGCCCGTCGAGTTCGCTGGGGTCACTGAGCTTCACCCGGATCAGCCATCCATCGTCGTATGGATCCTCGTTGAGTCCTTCAGGCGACTCGATGACGCTGTCGTTGCGTTCCACGACCGTGCCGCTGACCGGGCTGTAGAGGTCGGACACGGCCTTTACGGACTCGACGACGCCGAGGGTCTGTCCGGCGTTGACGGCTTCATCAGGATTGGGCAGCTCACAATAGACGATGTCGCCCAAGGCATCTTGGGCGTGCCACGTGATGCCGATGGTGGCGACGTCACCTTCGACGCGACACCATTCGTGTTCCTTCGTGTACAGGAGTTCCTCAGGATAGTGTTTGTCCATGGCGCGACTTCAATGTCTTGGACCGTCGAATTCGGGTCAAGTCAACCCGCATCCTGGTCTGCTCGAGATGGCAGATGAGCAAACGTGCCGACTACCGCTGGAGGAACGGGCGCTTCACCACCCTCGCCGAAACCAAAGTATTGCGGATCGCGACTGCGAGCTCGGTCCCTTCCTTCGCAAGATCTATCGGCACGAAGGCGAGGGCGATGGCTCGGTCGACGGATGGCCCTTTGGTGCCACTCGTGACCTTGCCGATCGCGCGTCCGTTCTCTAATACGTCGTATCCGGCTCGTGCGATCCCTCGGCCTTCAATCATTAGAGGTGTGAGTTTCCGCTTGGGACCTGCCCCCTTCAGCCCCTCAAGTGCAGCACGCCCGACGAAGTCGCTGGGTTTTTGCAGCTTCACGACCCACCCAAGTCCCGCCTCGTAGGGGTTCGTGGTTTCATCGATGTCTTGCCCGTAGAGTGGAAAACACATCTCGAGACGGAGCGAGTCTCTTGCGCCGAGGCCGGCTGGCGCGACACCCAGATCGCCACCTTTGTCCATGAGGCGGTCCCAAACTTGTTCGGCCGACGCGGCAGGGACGTAGAGCTCGAAGCCATCCTCGCCGGTGTAGCCGGTCCGGGCGATGATGGCGGAGGATTCGGCCGCGCGCCCCTCCAAGAAACGGTAGCTTACGAGGGTCGTCGGGTCCGGCTCGCAAATCCGTCGGATCAGTTCGGCGGCAGCAGGCCCTTGAACCGCGATTTGCGCCCACGCTGCGCTTTCATCCCGAACTTCGCAATCCGAGCCGGCCTGCGATTTCATCCATTCAACGTCTTTGGTGCGAGTGGCAGCATTGACGCAGATCATCAGCTTGCTCGAGTCGAACTTGTAGACCACCAAGTCGTCGAGGATCCCGCCGTCCGGCCTGCACATGACGGTATAGCACGCCTGTCCGTCCGCGAGACGCCCCACGTGATTGGTCACGATTCGGTCCACCACTTCTGTGGCTCGAGAGCCTTCGAAGAATACTTCACCCATGTGGGAGACGTCGAAGAGACCTACTCTCGAGCGGACATTGCGATGTTCTTCGATGACGCCCGCGTACTGAATCGGCATTTCGTATCCAGCGAAGGCCACGAGCCGAGCACCGGCCGCTCGATGAGCATCAAACAGCGGCGTTCGAAGAAGTTTGGGGTCAGCCACAATTCCTCCTTCGTTCGAATGCTTTGACTGCGTTGTCCAGAAGACAAGCAATGGTCATGGGACCGACGCCTCCTGGAACGGGCGTGATGGCCCGGGCGCGTTCGGCAGCCGGCACGAAGTCTACATCACCCACCAATTTGCCTCGTGTGTCTCGATTGATACCGACATCGATGACGGTCGCCCCAAACTTGATCCACCGGCCTTTGATCATGAGCGGCCGTCCAACGGCTCCCACCAACACATCCGCTTCGGCGATGACCTCGTCGAGGTGCTGCGTTCGGGAATGACAGACGGTCACCGTTGCGGAGCGGTTCAGGAACAGGTCAGCCATCGGTCGGCCGACCAGTCGAGAACGGCCGACCACCACCGCTCGGGCTCCCTGGAGCGTCGTCTCGACCTCCTCTAGCAACCGGATGCAGCCGCGAGGCGTACACGGTATGAGTGCCGACTCGTCTCCGCGACTGAGCCGACCCGCATTTTCCGGGTGCAGCCCGTCCACATCCTTGTGTGGCGCGATGGACCTGAGGACCGCTTCTGGATCGTGTTGTTTCGGGAGGGGCAGTTGAACCAAGATCCCGTCGACGTCGTCGTCTCGATTGAGCTCTTCGATCATGGAAAGCAGCATCTCGGGAGGCGTATCTTCGGGCAGTTTGTGTTGCGTAGAACGAAGTCCGACTTCATCGGCTGCTCGGCCTTTGTTCCTGACATAGATCGTGCTGGCCGGGTCATCTCCGACCAACACAACCACGAGATGAGGCTTACGGCCTGACAGGGCGTCGATTCGTGCTTTGACCTCGGCCCTCACCTTCTTGGCGACGGCGCGACCGTCGATAATCAAACCCATGGCGCGTCATGTCCGACCACGCAGCTGACGTCAACGACGGACAAGGACCTTGCCGTCGGGTGCCCTTCACCGCGAAAGTCAGCCCATGCAATGCGTGCGAACTGGTCTCGAGGTTCTGACTGAGGATCGCTGCGCGGAAGTTCAATCCGGGGCTTGGGGATTGCTTGCCCACGCTGCTTCGGTAGATCGAAATCTACGACACGCGTTGGCGCGGCTCGAAGAACGCGGTGTCGATGTTCCCGTGCTGTTCGGTCCGGAACATGGGTGGTCGGGAGCAGCGCAAGACATGGAATCCGTGTCGACGGATGGTGGCACGTACAGGCGGGTCGTCTCCCTTTACGGCTCCAACGAGTCATCATTGGTTCCCAAGGACGATGATGTTTCTGGACTCAGCGGCGTGATCATCGACCTCCAGGACGTAGGCGCCCGGTATTACACGTACGCGGTGACTGCGCTCTACATGCTGCGTTCGTGCGCGAAATTCGGCTTGCCGGTCTATATCCTCGACCGGCCAAATCCTCTCGGTGGAACGACGGTGGAGGGGGGTTCCGTGGCCTCTGGCTACGAAAGCTTCGTCAGTGCCTTTCCAGTCCCAGTACGTCATGGGCTCACGCTGGCGGAGTTGGCGGCTTGGGCGGTAGCTCGCGAGGGGCTCCATCTCGACTTACGGCTCGTCCGCATGCAGGGCTGGCGACGCACCATGTATTTCGATGAGACGGGACTGCCTTGGGTCATGCCTTCTCCCAACATGCCCACGCTCGACACCGCCATCGTGTATCCGGGCGGATGCCTCATTGAAGGGACCAATCTCAGCGAAGGACGTGGGACCACGCGTCCGTTCGAACTCATAGGTGCGCCATGGCTGCCTTCGACTCGATTCGCCGAGGACACCTCGGTTTCAGCCGGACCGGGGGTGCTCTTTCGGCCAACGGAGTTCAAGCCCATGTTCCAAAAGCATCAAGGGCTGCAATGTGGCGGTCTTCAGATTCACGTGATGGACCGCAGTCGGTTCTCATCCCTGCGTACAACGGTCGCCCAGCTCATCTCGGCCAAACATCTGGCCGGAGGGGCGTTTGCTTGGCGGGAAGAGGCGTACGAATTCGTCCGAGATCGCCTCGCGATCGACCTCCTCTTTGGCACTGACGAGCCACGCAGAGCCATTGAGTCGAACGCGTCCGTATCGGAAGTGATGGAGTTGTTTTCCGGATTCGCGGAAGAATTCAGCGAGCTTCGGCGGTCATATCTTCTCTATTAGAGGTCCATCAAGGCCTCGACCAGGCAAGGAGGAGATTGTTGGCGGGCATATCGAAGCTTCGTTCCAACGAGAAGCCGTTCCTTTCCGCCACTTCCTGCACCGATTCTTTTTGCCTGATGCCCCAGGACGGATCGCGCTGCCGTAACGAAGCATCGAATGCGAGGTTCGATGGGGCGGGTTCTTTGTTCGCCTCAAAATATGGACCATAGGTCGCCATGCAAATGCCGCACTTGCTTTGCAGTACCTGTGACGCGCCTTCAAACAACGCCAGCGTCACCGTCCACGGACTGATGTGAATCATGTTTGCATTGAAGATGAAATCAGCGTCCACGGACCACGGCCGGTCGAGGACGTCTAGACGGATGGGGCGTCGTGCATTCCTCAGGCCTCTGCATTGGGCCTCGATCTGCGGAGCCCATTCCAAGGTTCGGTCCGACGGCTGAAACACGAGGTGCTCGAAATGGGCGGCGAAGTATGCGGTATGTTGACCGGTGCCGGAGCCGATTTCGAGGAGCACGCCGCGAGGAGGGAGAAGCTCCCCAAGAACCTTGCGAATCGGTTCCTTGTTGCGCTCTGCGGCGGGCGATATGGCGTGAGAACTCATTGTTCGGAACCTCAGCATGCCGCCGAAGAGAGGCACAATCGAAGGTTTCGGCTCCACCCCTCAGAAGTGTGGAGGCTTCTCCTCGGACAACGCATGGTGCGCCAGCGTCTCGAGGAGCCGTTCCAGATGATGGATCCGCTCCGTGAGCTCGGTCAGACTGTTGGTGTGCTCCAAGGTCAGTCGCTGGAGTTGCTCGATGTTGTCTTGCTGCGTCATCAGCCGCAGCTCGAGTTCGACGAATCGGCGTTCGCTTTCCATGGCGGACGCTTTCAGCGAATTTTAGCCCGAGTCGAGTGAACGGCAGCCGTCCGACTCAAGTCGGGTCCAGTTTTGCCGAAGTTCCCCTCGGGATCGGCCGGCAGCCATGGGCATGTTTTCAAAGCGGAAGATTCCGACCGATCGGACGGCCTACACCGAAGACCTCATCTCGAAGGAAGACCACCAGGTGTCGTTGTCTCGCCAGGCCCTCTCGGACCTCGTGTCCTACCTGGGTCGAGAGAGCTTCAGCATTCCGCAGCAAAGCTGTGACCAGTTCAGGGAGCGCTGCGAGTCGCTGCAGCAGTTCTTGCTTCGAGGCCAGGTTCCGTCCATCGATACCGGTGATTTGGACAACCTCGCGGTGGTGGCGGACCTTCCGAGTTACCCACAAAGTCCCAATCTCACCGATGCAGTCCAATACGTCATTCGACGACGAAAGGCCGAATCGGTCTTCGTCAGCCACACGCTCCCGGCGCTGAAGAGTGCGTTCCTGGGCTTGGTCCGCGAAGTGCAAGGAGCACTCGTCGAAGAGCTCAAGGAGGACGAAGACGTGAGCCAGGTCCTGAAGGAGCTATCCAACGCGCTCGCGACCGAGGACCTGCAGGAGCTTCAGACTCAGGCGGAGCGAGCCGTGAACACCGTGTCGGTCAGCCTTCAGGCTCGCAGCCAAAGAAGCGCAACTCAGCTTGCTTCAATGGGTCATCAGATCAAGGTCTTGCGGGAGGAGTTGGTGGAGGCGGAACTCAAAGGAACAATCGATCCTTTGACACAACTGTTGAATCGAAGAGGCCTCGATTCCCGGATCGAGCAAGAGATGATGGTGTCCTGCCTCACTGGCGAGCCACTGACCGCCGGAATGGTCGACATCGACTTCTTCAAGAGCATCAACGACCGCTTCGGCCATCCGGTGGGCGACCGCGCGATCCGGCACGTGGCAGACCTTCTGGCCCAGACTTTCAAGGATAAATCCAGCTTGCTGTGTCGCTGGGGCGGCGAAGAGTACCTGGTGGTGCTGCCGAACCATTCTGAGTGGGCAGCCGCCAAACGCCTCGACGTCTTCCGGGATCGTTTGGCCAATCGTCCCATGATTCTGGACGCTCGAAAGCTCACGATGACCGCGTCCGTGGGTGTGGCCTCCTGGACGCCCGAGGAGACCTCGGAAGCATGGATCGCCCGTGCAGACCAGGCGATGTATGGCGCCAAGCGCGAGGGGAGGAATCAGGTCATCCGATGGTCGAAACGACCTCCGAGTTCCGAAGACGTATCGCTTGGTTGAAGTCCCCCGTACTTTCCGACAGCTTAGCCTGGTGGCCGCCGTAACAAGCTTCCTGGAACGTCACTTCCTGCATTTCAACGCCCGAGAAGCCCTCGAGGCCGCCAAAGCGTACGACGCTCACATTCGAGCCGGAGGAAAGATGCTCGTCAGTCTGGCCGGTGCGATGTCGACGGCGCAGATCGGTCGGATCCTCGCCCGAATGATACGCGGCGGTAAGGTTCATGCCATCAGCTGCACGGGAGCCAACCTGGAAGAGGACGTTTTCGCGTTGCTGGCCTTGGACGCATACGAGCGACTTCCGCATTGGCGGGCCCTGAGTGCCACAGACGAGCAGGATTTGTGCGAACGAGGCATGAATCGCGTGACGGATACCGCGATCCCGGAAACCGTCATGCGCGAACTGGAACATCGTTTGATCGAGTGTTGGAGTCGGGCGTGCCGGGAACGACAGCGCTTTACGCCGAGTCAGTTCATGTTTCAGGTGTTGGATGACCCGACCTTGCCTCAACATTTCAAGCTGCCTCGAGAAGAGAGCTGGGTATGGGCGGCCAAGGAGCGTCAAATTCCGGTCTACACGCCAGGTTGGGAAGACAGCAGCACCGGAAACTTCTTCTCCGCCGCGGTCTGGCGAGGAGACGTGGAGCATCACCAGTGCGTCCGAACCGGCACCGAGCAGTTCGAAGACCTGATGCGTTGGTACCTGCACGAGACCGAGACCAGAGATGCTTCGACGCCGAGCGTCGGCTTCTTTCAGGTGGGAGGCGGGATCGCCGGCGATTTCGCCATCTGTGCCGTTCCTTGTCTCTACCAGGACCTCAAGAAGAAGGATGTCCCCTTGTGGGGATACTTCGCTCAGGTGTCAGACGCTGTGACCAGCTACGGTGGATACTCGGGTGCTGTTCCGAACGAAAAGATCACCTGGGGCAAGCTGGACGTCGAAACGCCGAAGTTCATGATCCAATCAGACGCGACCATCGTCGCCCCGTTGATCTTCGCGTATGTCCTCGGTGACTGAAGCCCCGTAAAGAATCGAGCCCAGCTGCGCGAGGATTCGGTAAACGGCTCCATGGGTCGCTCATCCGAAGCCCTTCTCCGGACCGACGGGCCCGACGGGTTGGGTCTTCCATGGTCGTTCGGCCGGCGCCAGGACACACCGGTTGGCCTCGACGTGAACCGGGCCGCGAAGGCTCTGAGGTTGGCCGAAGCCGCGGCTCGACGGGGCGCTACGGACCGAGCGCGTCGGCTGGCTATCGCATCCTGGACCGGACTCGCGGGCGGGCCATCTCGAGACATCGAGTGCCGCGCCAGTGCTCTCATCGGGCGTCTTCTCCTGGCTTCGCACCGCTGGAAGGAGGCCGAAGCGTGGCTCCAGCAGGCGACGGGAGCCATTCCGGGGAGCAGAAACTCTGACATCGATGTCCTGTTTTGGCTGGGCGTGGCCGCTTTCCATTGCGGAAAACTCGATCTGGCCTGCACGCGGTGGAGCGCGGCAGAGGTCTCGGCGCGGCGAGCGGGGGCCAGCGACCTGGAGATCCGGTTCGCTGGAATGATCGCGTGGCTCTGGGCGCTGCAGAGCGGCTCCGAGCCGGCGTTGGATCGTCTCCGGGAACTGGCCCGGTCCGCGTGGAGGATGGGGGCGGCGGAGAGCGCGGTTCGCCTGGAAGCTCATCTCGGGATCCTCGAAGCCCGCCGCGGTCGGGGCTCCGACGCTCGGCGGAGACTCGAAGCCGCCAAGGTCTCTCGATCGGATTCCCTCCTCGACGTCCTCATCGAGGCCGCGCAGTCCGAGATGGACCGAATCGAAGGCGTGCGGGCTTCGTCGTCCCCACTTTCCGCGAGTCCACGGCAGGCGGACGGGATCCCGAGGCACCAACCGACCAGGAACGGTCTTCCGCTGGACTTCGCCATCGAAGTGGATGTTCTGCGCCGGAGCCGCTCGACGGCCAATGTTTTTGTCTCGCCTTACGCCCCTCCGTCTCCAGTTCGCGTGGAACGCCAGGGGTCCTGGTTTCAAGCACCCGGCATGGAACGGGTGGACTGTCGGCGTCGCCCGGTGCTGCGACGACTGGTGGTCGAACTGGCTCGGCAGCGCCTCGCCCGGCCAGGTGAACCCATCGCTGCATTGCAGCTGTTCGCAGTGGGGTGGCCCGACCAGAATATTTGCCAGACGTCGGCCAAGAATCGCCTCAAGGTCGCGATCTCCACCCTTCGCAAGATGGGTTTCGGTCAAGGACTGATCGGTGACCGCAGCGGCTATCGGATTTCCGCGGACGTGCCCGTCGAGTTGATCGAGCCGGATGCACCCGACGAACGACCTCGTCTCTCCTGATGGACTTTGTGGGTAGGGACTCTGTCCACACCGGATGCTGACGGGTGAGCCCCCAGGACGAGTCGGATCCCCCGCGGGCCCGACTCCGTCCGAGGCATCGCTCAACTCGAAGGACCCACGACCGATTTGCTGGCTCGGATACCCGAAACGGGGGTGCGATCTATCACCACACGGGCGTGAGCCCGGCAAAGCGAGGACCGTTATGGCCAGCCGCGAAGGATGATAGGCTCCCGGAATGAGACGGGGCTTGGACACGAAGTCCCTCTCGGGAGAAGGCATCGATGATGAGGCGTGCGTGGGGTGTTTGCATCGGAATCTGGGTCTTGGGCTTGAGTGCCCAAGCGCTTGCCCAGGCTCAACCCGACTCGGAGACACCGTCGACCGGGTCCGACCTCGACGACGGTGAAGCGTCCGATGCATCCGAGTTCGAAACGGATGCGGTCCCATCGAATCCAACGCTCGAGGACACCGACCACGCAGTGCGTCTTCGCGGACTTGAAGAGCAGGTAAACGAGCTTAAAGAGCGGGTCTTTCGAAGCAAGGCTCGCCTTCTGCTGCTCCGGGAGACGGTCCTCAACGGCGTCATCTCCGGCGCCCGAGCTCGGATCGTCCACCGCAACAACATGGGCTCGGCATTTCGGCTGGAAGAGGTGCAATATGCGCTGGACGGCTCGCCCCTTCTGAATCGCATTGCGCGAGGCAATGATCTCGACCGGCAAAAAGAGATCGAGCTGTTCGACGGTTCGATCGTTCCCGGCAACCACAACCTTTCGGTGTACCTGTTGTTTCGAGGAAACGGGTACGGCGTCTTTTCCTACTTGAAGGGATACATTTTCAAGGTTCGCTCGAGCTATGCCTTCGTTGCGGAGGAGGGCAAAGTGACCAACGTCAGAGCGGTAGCATACGAGAAGGGTGGCTTCACGACCGACCTCCAGGACCGAGTCGCGATCCGCTACGACGTGGAGACGAAGCAGGACGTTCGAACGGACGAAGAGCTATCCGAGTCCGACGATGCGGCCTCCGATGCAGAAGAAGCCGAAGCGCCCACGCCGGAGGGAAGTGAGCCGGAGCCATGAGTCCGGTCGCTGTAGCCATCGCCGTCTGGGTCGCCGTGGGCGCGGATGGTTTCTCGGTGGAAGAAGCAGGTCGGGCCGCCGACCGGGTCGACCGTCGCATCGCTCAGATGCAGGTTGACCTGCGGCGTACCGAAGAGAGCGTCGGAGTCGGCCTCGCACATCAGCCGTCCACGTTCGAGCGTCGGCTCGCAGATGCCGATGTCCAGTTGTTGCTCGAAGACTATTGGCGGGCCGCGGTTCTTCTTCTTGATGCAGTCGAATCGCCCGCCAACCGAAACCACCCTCGATACGACGAAGCGGTCTACAAGCTTGCTCTGGCGCTCCGCTTGTCGCGGAACTTTGGGAGCGCGCATCGATACTATCAGCAGATCCTTTATCGCGTTGAGGGGGAGCGTCTGACCGACGTGGTCGAAGGGTTGTTGGACATCGCGACGAAGACGTCGAACTTCGAAGGCGTCGAGCAGTACATCGCACGTCTCCGAGAAGCTGGGGGTTTGGACCGACCCGACGTCGATTACCTCCACGGAAAGACGTTGTATCAGCTGGGGAGAAACGAGCCGCAGCGCCTTCAGGCGGCGCTTCAATTGTTTCGGCGAATCCCTCCAAACGCTGAAGTGGCGCCCCGGGCTGCCTATTTCTCGGGCGTGACTCTGGTCCGCATGAACAATTATCCCGAGGCCATCACGGAGTTCCGCCGGACCCTCGAGCTTCTGGCCGACAGACCAGAGGAAGAACAGCTTCGAGACCTCACGTTTCTGTCCCTGGGGCGTCTTCACCAGGAGGTGGGACAAGTGGGGTCATCGATCGAGGCCTACGCAGAAATCCCAGAAAGCAGTCCCCATTTTTCGCAGATGCTCTTCGAGCGGTCCTGGACATTCGTGAAGATGGCCAACCAAGCCGAGTTCGAGAAGGACCAGCGGACGTTCTTGGAGCAGGCATTGGTTTCGACGGAGCTGCTCATGGCTACCGCACCCGAGCCCCGGCTGTTCGCACAGGCGCGGCTTCTGCAGGGTAATCTGCAGATCCGGCTCGGCGCTTCGGAGACCGCCTACGACACGTTCGAGTCGGTGATCGATCGCTATGGCACTTCCAAGAGGGAGCTGGCCCAGTTCGTCCGAAACCAAGAAGACACCCAAGCCTTCTTCGACCAAATCATCGAAGCACGGCTCGACGGCCTCGACCCGGCTCGAGTCGGGCTCCCAGAGCTCGCCGTCGATTTCGTGCTGGAGGAGGAGAGTACCCAGCGCCTGCTGAGCGTGGAGCGAGATATCATCGAAACCCAAGCGGATCTGGAAGAGAGTCGAGAAATCATCGATGTCCTCACCGAAACGCTGGAGGGCGACGGTCGCTATCGAATGTTTCGAGGGCTCGAGGCCAGTCACGACCGCGCGGTGGGTATCTACAACCGTTGGCTCACCACGGAACTCGACCTTTTGGAGTTTGAGCGTGCGGCCGTCGAGCCCTATATCGGTTCCGTCGCCTCCGAGACCGACAGGATACACGAAGATGTTCTCGCCATTGCACAGAAGATTCGGAGCCTCCCCACCGACCTCGATGGCGTTCGGGAGCAACGGTCGGACGTCGAAGTCGCGTATCAAGAGGCGAATCTTCAAGCCTACAAGCTCACGTACCGAGTTTCCGCGATGCGGTCCGAGCTGCAGGCGGTACGAAGCTGGCTCAATCAGAACCGCAGCACGTTGAGTCCTGTGGAGACCGAAGTCGTCGAAGACCGTATCGAGCGCACGAAAGAGCGGGTCGCGCAGCTCGAGATGCGTCTCGAGGCCCTCCTCAAAGAGATCCGAACGACCGCAGTGGCTGCCAGCGCGAATCTCGCTTCGAGCCGATCACGAAGCCTGGCTGCTCGGTTCCTTGAAGCCCGAGACCAGGAGTTGGCGCTGCTTGGTCGAGGTCGGGTCACTGCTCCGAACGAGGTGCTCGGATTACTCAGCCGTTATGACCAGCAACGGCGCACGCTGGCGACGATTCGCCTGGAACTCGAGCGTCTGGAGGCCCGGATTCGCACTCGAGTCGAAGACCGGGTCACGGAGGTGCGACAGCAGCTCGCGCGAGAGTCGGCTCGAGTCGATGAGGCAGGAGACCGGTTCAGGGAAGTCCGCACGACCACGCAGCGGGTGTTGGGGCCGGTGAGCGAGCGGACCCTGGCAGCGGTCCAGGATCGATTCGACGGACTGGTGCTGGAGGCCGACGTGGGGGTCATCGACGTGGCGTGGGCTCGCAAGCAGGCGGAAACCGAGAAGGTGACGGAGCTCGTTCAGGAACTCCAAGAACGAACCCAGGCCTTGGAGGCCGAATTCGCGGACGTGCTGGAAGAGTGATGGCAGCGATCGGGAGGCCAGGAGGGCAATTGAAGTACTACGAGTCATGCGCCTTGAAGGCATTTCTTGTCATGGCCCTTTCGGGACCGGCGGTCGGCCTGGCGCAGCAGTCGACGGAAGACCTTCCCGACGACTCGGACATTTCCGGTCGGCTCGATGGCCTGGAACAGGACACCAGAACTTCGACCGAAGCCGAGACCCTCGAGGATCCCGACCGTCCGAGATCCGGTCCCGGGTCCATTTTGGACCCGGCAGAACATGAGCCCCTGCGTCCGCCGACGGCCCAAGAGGTGGACGCGGCGGTTGGCTTCGACGACTTGCTGAGCCAGCGGGAAGAGGACTTGGCCTACTTTAAGGCGGGGGCCGAGAGCTTCGCTCAGGACCTCAAGGAACGGATCGTTCAGGCCTACGAAGAACAGAAGGCCATATTGGCTCTACAGTACGACAAAGCCATCGAGGAACTGGAGGAACAGGAACGGTCCCGAAGGCTCGAAGCCATCGCGAGATTCGAAGCCTTCATCGAGAAATACCCGTCGGACCCTGTTTACACGCCCGACGCCATGTTCCGACTTGCGGAACTGTACTTCGAGAAGTCCAGCGACGACTATCTACTGGCCAGCCGAGCGTACGAAGAGGAGCTCCTCGCATTTGACGAAGGGAGGCGAACGACAGAGCCGGACCCTCCGTTGCCAAATTATGAACAGACGGTAAACCTTCATCGAGAACTCCTTCGCAAGTTCCCAAACTATCGACTGGCCGACGGAGCACGATACCTCCTCGGATACGCGTACAGCGAGCAGGAGCAGGTGGATGAAGCGCTGTTGGCTTACCAAGAACTGGTGGCTCGACATCCTGAAAGCGACTTTCTTCCAGAGGTTTGGACACGGATCGGCGAAATCTACTTCGACCGGGATGGTGAGCAGAATCTCGAGAACGCTGTCGCCGCATATTCAGAGGTCAAGAAATACCCCGAAAGCCCATTTTACGACAAAGCGCTCTACAAGATTGCGTGGACGTACTATCGCTTGGACCGCTTTCAGAATGCGGTCGACGCGTTCATCGAGCTGATCGCATTCGCGGACCGACAAGAAGAATTGACAGGAGAGTCGGGGTCAGAGCTCCGGGCCGAAGCGCTTCAGTACGTCGCGATCTCTTTGGCGGATGACGAATGGGGCGGCTTCGACAAAGCGAAGGTCGTATTGAGCCCCCTGGAAGACAAACCATATGCTCCAGAGCTGTGGCGAAGCTACGGCGAGGTTCTGTTCGAACAGACACGTTACGAACAATCAATCCAGGTACTTCGGTACACCTTGCAAAAGTATCCGAACGAAACGGATAACCCAGCCGCTCAGGACATGATCGTCCGCGCCCATGAACAGCTGCGGGACTTCGATGGGGCGACGCTGGCTCGTGAGAGGTTGGTGGAGAACTTTTCCAAGGACTCCGCTTGGTACGTCGCGAATGCGGGCAACGAGGAGGCATTACGAAAAGCAGAAAGCCTTGCCGAGCGCTCTCTGTATACCGCAGCGATTTTCAGGCATCAGCAGGCTCAAGCCTACAAACGGGATGGCCTCGCTAGCGAGTCTCGACAGAGCTACATGCAGGCGGCCGACGCGTATAAGGACTACCTGAATCGATTCCCCAAATCGTCCAACGCTTATGATTTCGAGTTCTATCTCGCCGAGTGTCTCTTCTACTCTCAGGAATATCGACAGGCCGCAGATCAGTACGCAGCGGTCCGGGATAGTACGGTCAACAACAAATACGTGGAGGCGGCAGCCCTCTCAGCGGTGATCACCCACGAGAAACTCGTGGAGGAGAACGTGGCACAGGGCAAGATACCGGAGTACCCGGTCCTGACCGCAGATCAACGAAGCCAACGAGAAGTACAACCTCGTGAAATTGCACCGCTTCGACAGGACCTCGTTGCCGCCTCGGACCGATATCTGACCTTGATTCCAGACGGTGAAAGGGCACCTGCCATCGCATACCGAGCGGCCGAGGTCTTCTACCGACACGACCAGTTTCCCGAGGCACGTCGACGTTTCGAAGAAATAGTCGCGAAGCACCCAGGGTCCGAGGTGTCACGCTACGCCTCCAACCTCATCATTGAAAGCTATCTAGCCGTCGAGGATTGGGAGGCAGTGGAGACCGTTTCCAACCGATTGATCGCAACCGCAGGTCAACCGAGCGGCGGAAGCCAGCGGGACGAATTCGTGTCGCAGCTCCAGGTTTTCAAGGTTGGCGCGCAGTTCAAGCAGGCCGAGAAGTTCGACTCGGAGGGCAGATTCGAGGAAGCCGCAACAACCTATGTGCGCCTCGTCGACGAAAATCCAGAGCATGAATTCGCGGACAAAGCCTTGTTCAATGCAGCCATCGCGTATGAAAAGGTAAAGCTTTTCGACTCCGCGTCCCAAGTCTACCGGCGTATCTACGACAAGTATCCGCGGTCTGAACTGGCGCCACGAGCTCTGTTCCGGCAAGGCATCAACGCTGAGAAAGGCTTCGATTTTGATAACGCGGTTCAAGCATATGACCGTTTGATCGAGCGGTATCCCGACTCAGACAACCGAGCGGACGCGATGTACAATCTCGCCGTCGTCCTCGAGAATACGCAGGACTACCAAAAGGCGGCAGAAGTGTATCAAGGGTACGCGATCGCCTTTCCCAAACGCGACGACTCGGGAGAGGTCTTTTTTCGCAGCGCGCTCGTGTACGAGAAACTCGGTAATTACGATGCCATGATCTCAACGCTGCAGCAGTTCATCGAAGAGAACCGCCGTTCCAAAACGCAGCGGGAGCGAGTCGTCCTCGCGCACCAAAAGATTGGCGACGCCGAGAAGGCGCGTGGCCGCGCGCGTCGGTCCGAAACCGCATACGAAGAATGCGTCACGGCATTCCGAAGAAGCAAACTTTCCATCAAGTCTCGGGCCGGAGGTTATGCGGCCGAATGCGAGCTTCAGGTAGCAGAGGCGAAATTCCGTCGATACGACGCGCTGTCCATCAGTGGAACCGGACGGGCCCAGGTTCGTGCGCTGCGCGCGAAAGCCAAATCGCAACAAGAGGTCGAGCAGGCCTACCAAAAGGTGTTTCCATACAAACGAGTCGAGCCGACCCTCGCCGCATCCTATCGGATCGGTCATACCTATGAACGCTTTGCCGAAAGCTTGTTCACGGCGCCCATTCCGCCAGAATTCGAGAACGACGAGGAACTGGCGCTGGAGTACAAAGCTCAGCTGGAGGACCGAGCGGCGGTGCTCGAACGAAAAGCGGAAGGCGCCTACCGGAAGGCCTACGAAGAAGCCAAACGTACCCGGGTGACGAATGCGTGGACAGAACGCATCCAAGAGGGATTGAACAAGTACGCTCCTTCGGAGTTCCCAATTCAAAAGAAGGGCAAAGCGGCCATGCAGACCGTCGCTGTCACGGCCAATGGCCTGGCGCCGCTGGCGGTTGCGGAACAAGAGACGACGTCCGGTTCCGAGGCCGCAGGAGAAAATGGTCCGATGCCCGAGGACAGGCCGGAGCAGGACGAGGTCTCTACGGAACCGGAGTCCGACAAGGCGCTCGAGGCACGACGCGCGGTTCCAGGAGGGCCGTGATGAAGCAGAGCCCAATCTATACTTTGGATTCTGCGCCGTGGACAGGAGCGCAACCTCGGCCCGTGTTCATCGCGAGGGTTTCCGGACTGATCCTTCTGACGATCTCCGCTGGCTGTGCCTCCGGAAGCGCGTCCCGGACCGATGAGGCGCCCGAGGCCGCTGCTCCCGCGAAACCTCCCGCCGTCCCCGCACCGGAACGGGCGGCCGAACTCGTGAACCAAGGTCTCGGCTTGGCCGACAGCGACCCGGAGGGTGCGCTGGCGCTCTTTGAGCAGGCGGCGGAAATCGACCGGACTTCGGTGGTGGCGCGGTTCAATTCGGGTGTGTTGCTCGAGCGTCTTGGTGAATACGACCGAGCGAACCGAGCTTATGAAGCGGCGTTGGATCTCGATCCCGATTACGTCCTGGCTATCGAAAATCGAGCCAACGTTTACGTACGTCAGGGGCAATACGATCAAGCGATCCAGCTCCTTGAAGACGCGATCCAACGCAGGCCGGATGACAGCCAACTCCGGAACCGATTGGTGGCGACCTGGATCGCTGCCGGTCAGGAAACGAAGGCGGAGCAGGAAGCCAAAAGCATTCTCAAGAACGACGAACGCAACGTGGGCGCCTTGATCAACCTTTCCGTGATCTTCGCGGGTCGGGGTCAATTGGAGCTTGCGACCTCGGTGCTAGACCGGGCCCGCGAAATCGATGAAAGCGAGCCGAGGATTTGGCTCCGGCTCGGTATGGTCTACCTCGCCCGGGACAGGCGGTCCGAGGCCCTGGAGGCATTTCAAAGAGCCCGGGATCTTCGGGACGACATCCCAGAGGTGCACAACAATCTTGGAGCTCTCTATGTGGCCGCCAATGACTACGGCGCAGCCATCGAAGCTTTAAAGAGGGCTCTGGAGCTCTATCCGGACTTCTACAAAGCGTACATCAATCTAGGGAACGCCTATAAAGGCAATAAACAGTTCGCAGAGGCGGCCGAAGCCTATCGTAAGGCCGCAGAGCTGGAACCAAAGGCCACCGATGTCTACTATAACCTCGGAGTCCTGCACCTCGACAATTTGCTTCCCGGTGTGGATCGACTCGATCGCTGGCGCATTGCCGAGAAGTACTTCGAACAGTACCTCGAGTCTGCCGCGGATTTGGAGGAAGAAGAGCGGAAGAGGGTGGCGGCCTACATGACCGAGGCGGAGCGTGGCCTTGTCCGTGAAAAGAAGCTTATCGAGCGAGAGGAGCGGAGACGTTTGCGGGAAGCGAAGAGGAAAGAGCGGGAGGCCCAAGAAGCGGCCGCGGAATCATCGTCGGTCGACGCGGACGCCCCGGAGGACACCGACCCGCCAGAAGCGGAGCCGACGCCGCAGTCTCCATCCAGTGATGCAACATCTCAGGGAGGTGCGAGATGAACAACCCGGTTTGCTCACGACGGTTGTGGTGGGTCCATATTGCGATTGGGCTCGTCCTTTCCTGGTCCGCGGGCTCCGCGGTGGCGCAGCAACAACGCCGTCCTCGTCGCGTGATTCGTCTCGACGTGACGCGAATCGAGGGTCGGATCCAGAAGCCCCAAGCATTTTACATTCTTCAACGCTCGAATCTCAACTTCGAGGGTCTCGAGCTGAAGAACAGCTTTGTACCGAAGATCATCGAATCGGTTGAAGAGGAACCATTCTGAGTCATCACCATGGCGGACAGAAAATCATCAGAACGTGGACCAAAAGTCCTCCGAATCGGCATTGTTCAGCGGGGGAAGATTATCGATGAACGAGAGTTGAAGAAACGCGAGACGGTCTCGATCGGTTCGAGTGACAAGGCCACCTTCCAGGTGACATCGGACGGACTTCCTGCTCACTTCGATCTCTTCGACTACGACGGCCAGCACTATCACCTGAGATACACGTCGAAGATGGAAGGCAAGATCCAGCTCGATGACGGAAAGGTGATGACCTTCGAGCGCTTCGCCGATGAAGGGCAGGTCAAGATGCGTCGAGGTGAGAAGTCGGTGCCGCTTCCCGATTCGAGCCGAGGCAAGGTCGTGGTGGGCGACGTCACCGTCTTGTTCCAGTTCAAGGATATCGCGCTGGGGGCGACCAAACCTGTCCTTCCGGCCGAGCTTCGTGGTTCGTTCATTCAAACCATCGACACCCAGTTTGCGTCGATTCTGGTGGGCACAGCCGTGGTGTGCCTATCGATTGTCGCTTATGCCCGCTCGTTGCCGTACGTCGAGCCGACTTCCATCGAGGAGGTCGACGAACGTTTCCAGCGGTTGATCATGCCGGATCGGGCGCCCGAGCCTCCGCGGGAAGAGGTTGCAGAGGCGACAGACGAAGGGAAAGAAGCACAGAAAGAGGAAAAGAAGGAAAAGAAGGTCGCCAAGAAAGAAGAGCCAAAGCCCGCGAAGAAGGACGTGTCTTCGGAGGATGCGGCGCAAGCTAGAAAAGAGGCGGTGGCGAAGAAGGTGGCCGGCAAAGGGCTCCTCAAGGTCCTGGGGGCCAAGGGGGAAGGCGGAGGTGCCCTCGCTGACGTCTTTTCCGAAGGTGGTGATGCGTCTTTGGCCGAAGCGTTCTCCGGGGTTCAGGGCGTCGATATCGCCTCAGAAGGGGGTTCTGGGACTAGAGGCGGTGGCGCTGGAGAACAGGTGGGTATCGGAAGCCTCGGTACCGAGGGGGGGGGCGACGTCAAGACGGGTGCGAAGCGGGAGACGCGCATCGCTGGGTCGGCCCGTGCTGAAGCTCCCGACGTGGATGGCGAACTGAGTCAGGCGCAGATTTCGAAGGTGATGAAGCGGAACCAACGCGCCATTCGAGCGTGTTACGAGAACGCCTTGAAAAGGAACCGCTCTCTCAAAGGAAAGCTGCTCCTCGACTTCGAGATCCTTGAGAACGGCCGGATCACGGGGTTGCAGTTCGGCGGCAGTGTGCGCTCCGACGACCTGGAGAGCTGCATTCGCACGCGAGCTCGTTCTTGGCGTTTCCCGCGACCGGATGGAGGTTCCGTCTTTGTGAGCATTCCCATCATCTTGGCGCCGTCGAACGGCTAGACTGACGGGCGAAAGCGGGCACCGGAAAGTCAGAACTGATCCAGTACCTCTTCATCGACCTCTCGCTCCGGCACTCCTTCGACTTCACCTGCATCGCTAATGGTGCCCAACGGGGTGACCAGCTTGGCTCGGCCTCGGGGAGGCTTCATGGCCATAACGTCGGAGTAGCCGCGGAGATCCTTGAGTGGCTCGAGCGCTTTGAACGCCTTCTCGTCCTTGAATCCTTCTCGTACCGCGAGTTCCAAGTGACGAAGCGCGTCGGTTGGGGACCCAGCGAGAAGCCACAAAATAGCGAGGTTGTACCGGGCCCGACCGCGCGTCCGCCATTCCCCTGGCCCGTCAGCCTTTCCGATCGCAGTACGCAGTTCGCGTTCTGCTTCCAGGAGTTCGCCCATCTTCAAATAGGTATATCCGAGCCTAAGGTACACCTCACCACGTGCACCACCTTCTGCGATCACGCGTTTGAGCAGCACTGCTGCTTCATCATATCGACCAACGTCGACCAAGCGGCTCCCCAATTGAAGCAGAAGCTCCGGGTCGCTCGGGGTGACTCGCAGTGCGCGATTGGTCCATTCGATGGATTTTTCCATGTCTCCGGCCTTGGCATGCGCGTAGCCGAGTTGGCCCATGACATGGGATTGGCGTGGCACCTGGTTCAGATACTCCAAGTAGACCGAGATGGCCTCCTGCGGTCGTCCCAAAGTGACCAGGGCTTCAGCCAGGTATCCACGTGCGAGCGTGAAACCGGGGTGTTCCTTCAAAGCCATCTCCAGAGACCTCAAGGCAAGATTTGGGTCATAAAATCGGCTCAGTATCCAAAACTTAGCGATCCAATAGGTCGGAATGAAATGCGAACTCGCCTTGGCACGTCTCAGATGGCGTTCCGCTCTCGTTTGATGACCGAGGAAGGCGTGGGCCAAAGCAAGGTCGGCTTCCGCGTCCCGAAAATCGGGATCCAAGGACAGCGATGCTTCGCACTCTCGAAGCGCCCTCTCTAGATTGCGATGATCGATCACGACCGGATTCCGCAGCCCAGCTGGTTGTCTGATGATCCGCTCATGGCACCTTCCGTACGCGATCAACGCTTCTTCATGGTCTGAATGGGGTCCTATCGGCCCATTCACTCGGTCACGAGGAAGGCGCACTCTTCCGGTGTCGATCATCAGCTGGGCCAAGCGGGTCGAGAGCAGACCCAAGGTAGCGAGCCACGTGTCCGCTTCGATGGTGCCCTCCACGCGTCGTCCGATCTCGGCTCCCTGGTCGACCGGGACGATCTCGACGGTGAGCCTTGTGGTCTCATTCTTTCTTCGGACTCGAGACTTCACGACCACATCCGAGCCGGTCACCCGACCCAAGGCTTGCAGGCGCCTCGGATCGTCGAGCTGAGCCCAGCGCGCCTCGTACCGTTCGTTGACGCGGATCAGGGTCTTCGGATGGACCAGATTGGTGTGTCCGAGATTTCGGAGGATGCCGAGGATCCGAAGCTGAACGATGGTGCTCACCGGCCCGAGGGCCGCTGCAGGCAGCACCAAGACCGTCGCGCCTTGCGCGTCGCGCGGGGCTTCCAGGTCGGATGCACCCGAACGCTCCGACTCGACCGAATGCTGTGCTCGGGCCGAGGCATGAGGAGACAAGGAAAGCGCGAGCCCGACGAGAAGTGCAAGACGCCTTGGTGTTTTCGGCATCGTATCTCACGTTATGATGTTTCGCCGGAGCCCACAATGCGATCGAGTCGAAACCCATGTGGTCGCTGCACGCTTCTTTGCAGACGAGGCCGGACCTCGATGGTACCCGAAGAGTGATGCTGAGGCGCCTCTTCCGCACGTGGAGTTCTCGATGGCTCTTCGCTCCATGCCTGGCGATGGCCTCGCCAACGTTGATGGGTGCCGGACCGTCGGACCTCCAAGTCGGGCACATTCGGTACCCGGGTGAGTGGAACCCGAGGCCGACGGCACTTCGGCGTCTCCTTTGGGAGGTCGGGCAGCGTACCAGTATCGAGGTCGAATTGAGTCCGAGCCCGATCGAACTCGGAGACCCCGGACTGTTCCGGCACCCGTTGCTCTATCTGACCGGAGCGGAACGATTACCCTCGTTCGAGCCCGAGGAGATTCGCGCTCTTCGCAGGCATCTGACCTACGGAGGCATCCTCGTCATCGACGCGGCAGACGCACAGCCGGGGGGGCCATTCGACCAGAGTGTGCGCCGGCTTCTTGAGCAACTCTTCCCACGACGTCCGCTCACCCGCTTGCCCGACGATCATGTCGTCTATAAATCGTTCTATCTCGTACCCTATCAAGGAGGACGGGTCATTCGCCGGCCGTTCTTGGAGGGCGTTCTGTTGGATGAGCGCTACGCCGTGCTCTACAGTCAGAACGACCTGGGGGGAGCTTGGGCCAGAGATGCTTTCGGTCGCTGGGAATACGACGTCAATCCGGGTGGAGAGACCCAACGGGAGCTCACCTTCAGACTGGGCGTCAATATCGCAATGTATGCTTTGTGCTTGGACTACAAGGACGACTTGGTCCACACCCCGTTCATCCTCAGGAGGCGGCGCTGATGCAGTGGCTGGTCCGATGGCTCGTCCCCGACGGTCCGACCGACGTGGTTTACAACGACTGGCGTCTGGTCTTCGAGACGGGCTGGGGACCGGCGACAACCGCCTTGGTCGTGGCTGTACTCGTTTTGAGCATCGTCTTCGGGGGGGTCGGTCTCCGCCGTCTGCGCCCAGCCAATCGGACCTTACTCATCTCGTTGAGAATCCTCGCAGGCCTAGCCCTCCTCTTCGCTCTCTTGCAACCGGCGATAGAATTGAGAGCGGTTTCGCCAGTTCGAACCAAAGTCCTGGTCGCCTACGATGCCTCTTCGTCCATGAATCTCGAGGTCGAGGGAGACCGCACCAGAGCAGAGCTCGTCTCTGACCACACCCGCCGCAATCGTGACCGGTTCGACGAACTGTCGGCTCGGGCCTCGGTGGAAGTCTTTACCTTCTCGAAAGAAACACAGCCTCTCGATTCGCTGCCTGACCGAGGGCCGGTTCGTTCCGAGGGTGCGCGCACCGACATCGCCCGGCTGTTGTCCGACCTAGCGTGGCAAGCGGAGGGCCGGGACGTCGGAGCAGCGGTGATCTATTCCGATGGTTCGGACACCGAGGCTCTGGATGAGGCAGAAGCCAGGAGACTGGCGAAGGAGGTCGGCGCTCCGATTCATACCATTGGTTTCGGCCCGGACGACAGCGCAGTGGACCTGGCGATCCGTCGAATCCGCACCGACGATTTCGCCTTCGTTCACAATACGGTGACCCTGGAGGTGGAAGTGGAATCGCACGGACTCTCCGCAAGTCGGCTTCCGGTGACGCTGAAACGGGACGGGGGAGTACTCCAAACTCAAGATGTGTTTCTGGACGCAGGCTCTGGCCGCGTGGCGTTCGAATTCAAGCCGAAGCAGGTCGGAAAGGAGGTTTATACGGTATCGGTTCCAGTCCAGCCCGGAGAAGCGGTAGCGACGAACAACACGAAAAGCGTCGTGTTGAGGGTCATTCGTGACCGGATTCGCGTGCTGCAGGTGGCCGGCCGTCCGTCGTGGGACGTGCGATTCCTGAGGGAGCTCCTCAAGCAGAATCCAAATGTCGATCTGATCTCCTTCTTCATTTTGCGGTCGACGACGGATGTCCAGAAGGCTTCGCAGGATGAGTTGGCATTGATTCCCTTCCCCGTGAACGACCTCTTCACGACCGAGCTCGACTCGTTCGACGTCGTGATCTACCAGAACTTCAGCTACCGCCCATACCGAATGGCTCATTATCTGCGAAACGTTCGTCGGTACGTCCTCGAAGGTGGGAGCTTTCTGATGATCGGCGGCGACCAGTCCTTTGAGCCCGGATACTATTCGGGCACTCCGATCGCCGACATTCTGCCGGTTCGACTGGGAGGAGTACTCCCGTGGGACCCGAATCCGTTTCGACCGCGGCTCTCCGAGGAGGGGCGTCGACACCCCATCACCAGGATCGGAGGAGCTGGTCTGCCGCCAGATGTTTCGTACGGTAGGCTTCCCGAGCTTCAAGGCATGAACGGAAGCATTGGCCTGATGCCGGGAGCGCAAGCTCTGCTCGAGCATCCGGCGCTTCCCGGCAATCCGCCGGTGGTGGCGATCCGTCAGGTCGGAAAAGGTCGGTCCATGGCGGTCGCCACCGACTCCTCGTGGTTCTGGAGATTCGTGGCGGTGGGAGAAGATGGGACGGTCGGAAGGGAGTACGACCGATTCTGGAATCAGAGCCTTCGATGGCTGATCCGGGACCCTGAGCTCTCTCGTGTACGTATCCAGGCGCGCCATCCGGTCGTGTACAAAGGGCAGCCGGTTACCGCCGACGTGACCGCCCTCGGGGTAGACTACAGGCCCCTCGAGGGTGCTGACGTTCAGGCGGAACTGATTCCCCTCGACAGCCGCGGACAGGGTCGGAGTGCGTCGGTTCGGACTGGGGCGGAGGGCAAGGCTCTGGTTGAACTCTCGGATGTGCCGCCCGGCACATACGTCATGGAGGTCGCAGCGTACCAAGACGGTGAGCGCCTGGGCCGGACCCGAGAACCATTCATCATCGAGGCGACGGACGTCGAGCGTCAGGCACCCTTTCCGCGAGCGGACCTTCTCCAGGCCATTTCGGATGTCAGCGGCGGAACGTTTTCCACCGTGCGAGACCGGCTTGGAACCTTGATCCTGGATGACCCGCGCAGGGTCGAGGTGGATCGGAGTCACGTCGTGCCGATCTGGGATGGTTTTCCGCTGTTTGCCTTGATGACTGTCCTCTTGGGTGCCGAATGGTGGATGCGGAGGCGTTCCGGGCTCGTTTGACGGCGGGTCTTATTGTTTGAGTTGACCTCCCCCGGGGCTGGGCTATGTATCCGCCGGCCCTTATGAAGAGCGCTCGCAGCGACATTCGCAACTTCGCCATTGTTGCCCACATCGACCACGGCAAGACCACGTTGGTCGATGCCATGCTCGCTCAGTCAAACGTATTTCGGACCAACGAAGCTCGGGTGGACCGGGTGCTGGACAGCAACGACCAAGAGCGCGAACGGGGCATTACGATACTGGCGAAGAACACGGCCGTGATGTTCGACGGCGTGAAACTGAACATCCTCGACACTCCTGGCCACGCAGACTTTGGAGGTGAAGTCGAACGGGTGCTGAAGCTTGCCGACGGCATCCTCTTGCTGGTGGACGCATCGGAGGGTCCGCTACCCCAAACGCGATTCGTTCTCTCGAAGGCACTCGCGGCCCACTTGAAACCCATCGTTGTCATCAACAAGATTGACCGAGGCGACGCGCGGCCGTCCGAAGTCTTGGATGAAGTCTACGACCTGTTCATCGAGCTGGGTGCTGATGAAGATGCCCTCGAGTTTCCGGTGATCTACGCCATTGGTCGAGACGGTGTTGCCAAACGGGCTCTGGAAGAAAACTCGACAGACCTCAGGCCGCTCTTCGAATCCGTTCTCGAATCGATTCCCGGGCCAGAAGACCGAAGGGACGAGCCACTGCAGATTCTCATCGCCAACACCGAGTATGACGACTTCGTCGGGAGGATCGCCATCGGCCGCGTCGCAGCGGGCCGCGTGAAGAAAAACCAGTCCGTATTCCTGCTCAAAGAAGATGGGACCAAGAATGCCCGAGTGACGATGCTGTATGCATTTGAAGGGCTGAGACGGGTGGAGGCTGAAGAGGTCGGTGCGGGCGACATCATGGCGTTGGCAGGAATCGACGACGTGGATATCGGAGACACCATCGTTGGCGACGAAGCAACGCAGCCGCTGCCGCGGATTCATGTCGATCCTCCCACTCTTCGGATGACGTTCTCGGTCAACGATTCCCCGATGGCCGGCAAGGACGGAAAGTTTGTGACCTCTCGCCAGATCCGAGAACGTCTATACAAGGCAGCGGAACAAAACGTCGCGATCCGAATCTCGGATACCGAGTTTCCGGAGCGATTCGAGGTAGCGGGTCGAGGTGAGCTTCAGTTGGCCGTTCTCGCCGAGACCATGCGCCGCGAGGGCTATGAATTGGCCCTTTCGAAGCCTCAAGTTGTTACCAAAGAGATCGCCGGGGCCCTGCACGAGCCGATGGAGAAAGCGATCATCGATGTCCCGGATGACTACATCGGGACCGTGACCGAAAAACTCGCGAATCGGAAAGGCCAAATGTTGGTGATGAATCCAAACGGGAGAGGTCGCACCAGGCTGGAGTTTCGAATTCCGTCCCGAGGGCTGATCGGCTATCGGAGTGAGTTTCTCACCGACACTCGAGGCACTGGCCTTCTCAACACGCTTTTCGATGATTGGGCCCCGCACGTGGGACGGGTCGCGCGCCGCCCGACCGGGGCCATGGTGTCCGACCGATCAGGGAAGGCAACGCCCTACGCCATCTTCAATCTTCAACCTCGAGGCCGAATGCTGATTCGGCCGGGTACCGAGGTCTACGAGGGCATGATCGTCGGCGAGCACAGCCGTGAGAACGACCTGGACGTCAATGTGTGTCGCGAGAAGAAGCTCACCAACATTCGGGCGGCCGGTAAGGATGAGGCGGTCATCGTGACCAACATCAAGGATATGTCGCTGGAGGAGGCCATCGAATTCGTGGACGAGGACGAATTGGTGGAGGTGACGCCAAAGACCATTCGCCTCCGCAAGAAAGAGCTCCGTGCGGCGTTCAGACCGAAACGGACCGGGTGACCTAAACGGCGACCGGTCCCTTGACCACGCGCGTGCCGCTCCATTTGTCGTGGAGGCCCAGCGGGTAGGGGCCGTAAAACGAAAGGGCTTCCAAAGGAAAGAATCTGAGAAGTGTCCTGATGAGAAGTCGCGGCCAGGAAGGTTGGCCCCGGAGCCCGACCACGCGGGTACCCGTTACGAACTTTCCAAGCGTGCGAGACCACAGGCTCTCCATGGAAAAGCAATAGGCTCCGTAGATCGCGAGGGTCATTGGATGAAAGGCAACCGGAACTTCGTCACCGTGGCCGAACGTTATCGGCCAGAGCTCGGCGGAAAGACGCAAGATGGCGTAGGAGAGTATGGTGCTGACGCAGACGTCGAGCAGTGCGTTGATGAGTCGGAGACTCTGTGGAGCTCTGAGGGTCACAGGGTCTTGTATGTCTTCGGATGGTTCGAGGACTTGAATGGACTCGGCCGCCATGAGCCATTCATGAAGCACTTCTTCGGAAGAGCTCAAGTGTCGAGAATCGACTTTCGTTTCGATTGATATATCCAAGAGAGTTCGCTCCCGGCGAGGAACCGAGGTGGGTTTAGGGCTTGCCTCGTCGTCACGATTGGCTTGAAGTTCCAGCGTGGCCTTTGCAGAGGCGTGCGCGAACATCGCGCTGGTCAAGTACTGGGGCAAGCGGGAGCCGTCGCTGAATCTGCCCACTGCGGGGAGTCTTTCCCTCACCCTGGAGCGTCTGCGAACGGAAACCGAAGTCGAGCTCCATGACGGTGCACAGGACGAGGTCTACCTCAATGGGGCTCCGGCGGATTCGAACACCGCGGCTCGAGTGTCCAGATTCGTCGACATCGTGCGAAACGAGCTCGGGTCTTCGTCTCGCGTTCGAGTGGCCAGCGAGAATCGCTTCCCCACCGCGTCCGGCCTGGCGTCCTCCGCGTCCGCGTTCGCAGCATTGGCGGCGGCGACGTGTCATGCCTTCGGTTGGAGGCTTTCCGAGTCTCAGCTTTCGAGCCTTGCCCGGCGGGGAAGTGGCAGCGCCGCTCGGTCGGTGTTCGGCGGCTTTGTGCGCATGAATCCAGGAACGCTCGATGATGGAAGCGATGCGTTCGCCGAGCCGGTGAAGAGTCAGCTTCAACTTTCTGCTGCCATCGCGACGGTGACGACCGGTCCCAAGGACGTTGGGAGCACGCAGGGTATGGATCATACCCGGGCCACGAGCCCGTATGACGCTCCCTGGTATCTTCTCGTTCCCCTCGATCTCGCAAGATGCGAGGCGGCGCTGCGGGCGGGCGATTTTCGAGAAGTGGCCAACGTAGCGGAAGGAAACTGTCTTGCGATGCACGCCAATGCGATGGCTGCTCGGCCCGGTCTCGTATACTGGCAGCCTGCGACGGTGGCTTTGATTCATACGGTTCGACGACTTCGAAAAGATGGACTGCCAGTCTTTTTCACCATCGATGCGGGTCCGCACGTCGTAGCATTTTGCGAGTCCGACGGGCTGAACACGGTCGTGACTGCTTTGTCTCAGGTACCTGGTGTGCAAGATGTTCTGACGTCCGGTCCAGGTCCCGGCGTTCGGGTTCGGGACCGACGATGAAGGCTTCGTGTCCCGGAAAGACGGTGCTCTTGGGCGAGTACGCGGTCCTCGAGCAGGGGCGCGCCATGGTGGCTGCGGTGAGCGCCAGAGCCACCGGCGTTCGGCGAGGAGGGTTGGACCTCGGAAGCCCGGTCGTTCGGGAGGTTCGCAACCACGCCTTGAAGGTGGGTGCCACTTATCGAGGCGGTGTGGCCATCCACACCGACGCGTTCCGGGATGCGCGAGCCGGAAAGTTGGGCATCGGATCGTCGGCCGCCACTGCGATCTGCACGGCTGCCCTCATTCTGGGGCGGGGTGATGATGCGACCTTCGACGTCGCTTTGGCCGGACATCGGGCGGCAGCTGGGGGACGAGGCAGCGGGATCGATCTCCGCGCTTGCTTTCATGGAGGAGTCGTCGTCTGCAGTCGGCAACCTGGACCGGTTGAAGCAGTTCCGAGTCACATCCCGGGTTTGAAGCTCTCGGTCTTTCATCTCGGGCTCTCGGCGAAGACCGCAGAGCTGATCGGAACCTGCAAGGCGGCTGCGGACTGGAACCGATGGGTCGAACGCCTTCGAGATGTCTCAGAAGCGGGAATCGTCGCTTGGCGTCGCGGAGACGCGGATGAGTTCTTGAAGGGGGTTCGTGCTTTCGTGCGCGCCATGGAGGGCTTGGGTGAAAGTGCGGGCATCGATCTCATCACGGAGCCCGGCCGGCAACTCAGGGATGCGGCGGAGGCGTTGGGAGGAGCGGCTAAGCCCTCTGGTGCGGGCGGTGGTGATGTTGCAGTGGCGTGGACCCGACCTGAAGATGCGCATGCCCTGGCCGAACGGGTCTCGGCTCGTCGGTTGGATCTGGACGTGGACCCGACCGGCCTTCGCATCGAACGACCTACCGAGGCGTGAATGAGCCAGAGAGTCCGACTGTATCGTGCGCAGCACAAAAGGAGGCTCTCTTGGATGCCGTGGTTGTATTTCAGCCTGAAGCCGGAACATCGGGCTTGGGCGAAGGCTTGGCAGCTTCGGATCCACGCCCGGTTGATGGAACTCGAGACCGTTTCGATTCATCCGGACGCGTTCGTGGCCCCGGAGGCGCGCCTATTCGCGGAGCCCGGGAGGTGCATTCATATCGGTGCCGGTGCCTCCGTGGCTGCGCAGTCTTTCTTGCATGGTCCGATCCGCTTGGGCGCCAACGCCAGCGTGAACGTGGGCGTCACCATGGATGGCGGCCGTGAAGGGATATGGATCGGAGACGATACCCGTGTCGCCAGTGGGTCACGCCTGTATGCTTTCGACCACGGGATGGACGCATCGCGGAGCATCCGATCTCAATCGGTTCGGTCTCGTGGGATTCGGATCGGTCGCGACGTGTGGATCGGTGCCAACGCTGGGGTGACGGACGGTGTCGAGATGGGTGACGGTGCGGTCGTGGCGATGGGAGCGGTCGTGACCCGCGACGTTCCGCCTCGAGGTGTGGTGGCGGGTGTTCCGGCCCGATTGATCGGAACCAGGAGTTAAGGCTCCGGGGCTGCCTCGGGGCGGGAGGCGGAAGCCCGCACCGTGAATCCCGAAACATCTCCCTGCACGCAGGGCTGAAAAGAGACCGCCGAAACCGACGCACTTGCGGGACCGGTCTTCAACTCCTCGATGAAGGCCTGCATCGCGGGTTCCGGTCCCTGTACGAAAACCTGCACCCGTCCATCCGTCAGGTTACGGACCCACCCCAAAAGTCCATGTTGTCGGGCCCGGGATTGAGTCCAGGCCCGAAAGCCGACCCCCTGGACTCTTCCCTCGATCAGGATGTCTCGAGCGGCCATGTGCAGCACATTCCGGCAGCTTACAAAGCCGGTCGGCAAGGGGGATCAGGAACCAGGTTTAGGTCGAGGACCGTCTCTTCGGGATTTCGATCCATAGCCAGGCTCGGATGTTCCGGAATACTGAACATGCGTATGGTGCGACGCATCGCCAGCATCGCTTGCTTTGCGCTTCCTTTGGAATGCGCCTACTCCGAGGCACCACGAACGAGCGGACTGCGGGCGGTGCGTGTCCAAGAAGCGGGCCGTTGGGTGCTCACCACGGTGACGCGGGAGGCTCTTCGATGCCGGGTACGACCTGGAATGAGCGAAAGTGAGGCCCTGGCGCGTTGTCCCGAGCTGGAAGTGCGAGACCGGGACTTCGACCGCGAACTGCTCCTTTTGACCCGCGCCGCCGAAGCCATGATGGCGTTTGGACCCGATGTCGAAGTGCAAGGTCCGGGCCTGTTGTTCGTCGAATATGGTCGTAGTCAATCAGTGCTCGCGGCACACCATTCAGACGAAGATGAAATAGCCAGAGCAATGCTCCTTCGACTCCAAAGGCTCGGACACGATGCAGCGATAGCGATGACCTCGAACGTCGAGACCGGTCGGACTTTGGTTCAAGGGTTCGCGCGAAGAGCCGAAACCAGGATCCTCGTCGTCCCGGAAGGGGATGAAGCGACGCGGATTGCCCATTTGCCGATCATGGACCTGATGTGGACCGATTCTCATGAAGATTCGGACGGCCGACTATCGGCGCGACTGGCTGAGGCCACACGAGAGCTCAATCTGCTGGGTATAGAGACCGTTTCGGAGCTGATGCAGCTCGAGGCACTACCGTCACGTTTTTCCGATATCGATGTTCTTCTTCGACGTAGGGTTACAGTTGGGCACGGACGTCCACTCCGTGTGCACGAGCCTTCAGAGCATTTGGTCGAGGATTTCGAGCTGGACCTAGGGACCGAAAGCATCGAGCCTCTTCTTTTTATTGGAAAAAGACTGGTAGATAGACTGGCGGTTCGCCTCGATGGACTCTCTCGTTCGGTTGTAAATGTGAGACTCATCTTGCGGCATGAACCGAGCTGCGAGAATCAGCTCGAGCTGGAGGCGCCGCGCCCGAAGACATCGCAGCAAACATGGGTGCAGGAACTGGTCTTTGCTCGGCCGACCCGAGATCCCGAGGTGATGTTCTCGGTGCTGCGAGAGCGGATCGAAGTGCCAGGTTTTGTACTTTCGATGCGCTTGGAAGCGATTTCGGCGCAATACGACCCGGGTTCTCAGCTCGACCTGTTCAATCGTTTCGCGCAACGTGTGGAAGAAGCGGCTGGGCTCGTGAGTCGTCTGCAGGCAGCGCTCGGGTCGGATGCGGTCTTCATGCCGCGGTCCCTGGACCGACACCGTCCGGAAGCGGGCTGGGCACCCGAGCCATTCGATATCGAAACAGCATTGACGGACTCTCGACCAGCCCGTCCACGTCAACATGGGATGATGTCATTGGAACTGCCGTTTTCTGATGATCCTCGAGACAGACGATCACTCCCGGAAGTGAATGACGCCCTCTCGGTCATTCACGGCACGACCGGTCCTGAACTCCGATCGACCCCGGAGCCCGGCAAGGCACCGAAGCCGTGGCCCAAGCCAGTGCCGAGGAGAGCGGAAGATGAACCTCCGCTCGAACTTCCCCCGCGACCTGTCTTGTTGTTCGCGCGGCCTCGACGAGTGTCCTTGTCTTCGGATGGCACCTTCCATTGGGAAGGTGAGCTTTATCGGCCGGTGGAATCGGAAGAGCCGTTTGAATCCGAATGGTGGTCTTCACAACCGTTGTTTCGAACTTACCGAGTGTATCAAGGGCCCGACGGGCGACGGATATGGGCCTTTCGCGTCCCAGATTGTTCGACTCGAAGTGTCGTGCATCTCCATGGCGTCTTTGACTGACCGGTTCGAAGGGTCTTGCCCCTGGGCCGGGGTCCACCTATGGGGGCGGCGACGCTTATGCCCCGAACTCGGACCATGCGATCCTTCGTCGTTCCTCTGGCGGGCATGATTCCGGTGGCTGCCTTGGTCTACGCGGTGTCATTGGGACCCTCCCCTCGCAAGACCCTCGCGGAACTCGCCCCGAGCCTCCCGGCGGAACGCGTTCTTCGGGCCTTCCACCGGGGCTCGGCCGGTACGCCGGCAGTCGTGACGGAGCACCTGTTGGATCCCACCTGGCCCCATCGGACCGAGGCTGCCCGGTATCTAGGGGAAGCCTTCTATCGCCCGGCTTTGACCACCCTTTGGCGCATCGCCAAAGACCGAAGCGAGGCGCTGGAGCTCCGACGAGCGGCCCGGACCGCCGCCCGTCGGATCGAAAGTGGGCTCGGGAGTTGGGCCATCTTGAGGCCGCGTTCCGGGCGCTCCGACGTTGCGCCATCCTCGTTTGATCGACACTGAACATGCGTGTACCTGATCCGGGGTGGGCAACGGCTACGTCGAGCTTCAGTGTGCCTCCAATTTTTCGTTTTTGAGGGGAGCATCCCATCCTGAAGAGCTGGTCGCGACGGCCGCTTCTCTTGGCTACCGTCGCCTCGCGCTCACCGATCACAACGGGCTGTATGGAGTGGTTCGGGCCTACAACGCGGGGAAGGAGTACGACGTCGAAATCATCCCAGGGGTTCAAGTCCGGCTTTCCGGAGCCGGTGACGAAGGTCTCGTTCTGCTGCCTGAAGACCGTCACGGATGGTCAAATCTTACCGAACTGCTGAGTGCTGCTCGTCTGCGAACAGGCAAAGGTGGCTTTCATCTCGCCTTTGATGAAATTGCTGATCGTTCGGAAGGGCTTCAAGCCATTCATGTTGGACCTTTTGACCCATTCTCTCTCAAACGAGAGCATGAAGTGTTTGGTGATAAGCTGAGTCTTTCGCTTTCAAAAAGATATCGACCCGACGACGATGCGTATATGGCTCAGATGGTCGAGGATTCGACCCGATTGGGTATTCCTCTCGTCGTGACCGGTGGTGTGCTCATGCACCGACCGGAGCGAAAGCCGTTGCAGGATATCTTGTCATGCATTCGATTCGGTCGAACTCTGGACACGGCTGGCCGTAGACTCTTGCCCCACGGATCCGCCTACCTCAAGTCATCCAACGAAGTCCGAGCCGAGTATCGTGCTTTTCCCAGTGCTCTAGAACGTTCGGAATCGATAGCCGATGCATGTCGCTTTCGACTCGATGAGCTCAAGCACAACTTTACCCTAGAGGTGCTCCCCGAAGGTGAGACCGGGATGAGTTACCTGAGAAAGCTCGTGGAGCGAGGTGGTCGAGAGCGTTATCCCGATGGTGTGCCGGACGAGGTGCGGGCTCAGCTCGAACACGAGTTGCGGTTGATCGATGAGCTGGACTTCTCCGGATACTTTCTCACGGTCTGGGACATCGTGCGTTTTGCTCGGAGTCGAGGGATTCTCTGCCAAGGTAGAGGTTCTGCCGCGAATTCAATCGTTTGCTACTGTTTGGGTATCACTTCCATCGACCCTGTACGGATGAGTCTTCTTTTCGAGCGATTCATTTCGGCTGAGAGAGGCGAACCACCCGATATCGATGTGGATTTCGAGCACCAACGGCGAGAAGACGTGATGCAGTACGTCTTTCAAAAGTACGGTCGCCATCGGGCGGCGATGGTGGCAAATCTCATTCGTTATCGAGGAAAGCTGGCATATCGTGAGGTGGCAAAAGTCTTCGGTCTCGGAAAAGACCAGATCGATGCTCTCACGCAAGGTCGGGGTCATTGGTCATCGGAGCCCATGAATGCAGACCAGCTTCGAAAGGCCGGGCTCGATCCCCGAGATTCTCGAGTCCAGCAAGTTGTCCGGTGGGCCGAAGAGTTGCAAGGCTTCCCAAGGCATCTCGGCCTTCATTCTGGCGGCTTCGTGATCACGAGAGAGCCGCTGGTGCAGATGGCGCCCATAGAAAATGCGACGATGGAGGGTCGCACCGTCGTCGCCTGGGATAAGCGCGACGTGGAAACACTCGGTCTTGTGAAGGTCGATCTGCTCGCGCTCGGCATGCTTTCGGTTGTAAGGCGTTGTTTCGATTACATTCGAGAGACTGAGGGGCTGATATTGAGTTTGGCTGACGTGCCGTCCGAAGTTCCCGAAGTCTATGACATGATTTCCGACGCGGACACCATTGGTACCTTTCAAGTGGAGTCACGCGCCCAGATGCAGACCTTGCCCCGGCTCAAGCCTCGCACGTTTTATGATCTCGTCGTCGCAGTGGCGATCATTCGTCCGGGTCCGATTCAAGGAGACATGGTGCATCCCTATCTGCGGCGTCGCGAGGGAACCGAAGCCGTTGATTATCCGCATCCGGAACTCGAGAAGATCCTAGGTCGAACCTATGGACTCCCGCTCTTTCAGGAGCAGGTCATGAAGATGGCCGTGCAGGTGGCTGGATTCACTCCCGGGGAGGCTGACCAGCTGCGCCGGGCGATCGGATGGAATTCTCAAGTCCAAATCGACCGGATGCGCGACCGCATCATTCACGGCATGCTTCAGCATGGCCTGGAACGCGCGTTCGCCGAACGCATCTTCAAGATGATCCAAGGGTTCGGAGGCTATGGTTTTCCGGAGTCGCACGCGGCGAGCTTCGCGTTGATCGGCTACGCATCATGTTACTTGAAGCGGTACCACCCCGCAGCGTTCCTCTGTGCACTCCTCAACAGCCAGCCGATGGGCTTCTACGGTCCCCATACGTTGGTCGAGGACGGGAAAAGGCATGGTCTGCTGGTTCTTCCGCCATCGGTTACACGGAGCGAATACGAGTCTCGGTTGGAGCTCGGCAGTCAGACCCACACCGAATCGTGGTGGGCGCAATCGGAGGCGAGCGTGACGCGGTCGACAGAGCGTTTCCACACCCCATGGGCAGACCATGTTGCTGCATCCCGAGGCGGTACGAGCTCCCGCAAACCGCAGTACGGAAGGCCGGTCCAGCCCGCGGTCAGATTGGGCCTCAAGGAAGTCGCAAAAATGAGTGAAGCCGTAGCCATGCGGATCGTGAACGCTCGGCGGCATCGGCCCTTCGGGTCGGTGGCGGATGCGGTGATTCGAGGGGAGATTCCCAAGGACCTGGCGATCCATCTCGCCGCGTGCGGGGCCTTTTCGGAGCTCGGTCGAGACCGTCGCGCGGCCATGTGGGATGCGATGTCGGTGGATCGGTCTTTGCCCCTCTTGGCCCGGGCAGCCGCCGGTCCCGCGGACCATTCGGTCGAAGGTTCGGCCTCGCGGACAGGTGTTCGAGGCTCCGGACCCGGACCGGTTCGAGGGCTGAGGGAGATGAATCCCGTGGAGCGTATGCAGGCGGATTACGGCACCATGGGCCTTTCTACTCGGGTTCATCCGATGACGCTCCTGCGAGAGGAGATGCAACGGCGACGGATCCTTTCGATGCCCGAACTCGACGCCGCGAGGGATGGATCGAAGGTTCGGGTGGGAGGCCTGGTCACGATTCGGCAGCGTCCCGGGACGGCAAAGGGCGTGGTCTTCATGACCCTAGAGGACGAGTTCGGCCAAATGAACCTGGTGATCTTCCCTCAAGTGTATGAGCGATACCGACCCGTCGCGAAGGATGCGATCCTCTTGGTGGCGCGAGGGACGGTTCAACGGAGGCACCGGGTCACCAACGTGATCGTCGATGCCCTCGAGGCCATGCCCGGGCCCAAGCCGCCGGAAGGTCTCTCGCGGGACTTCTTCGACGGGCGCAGCTGACGGACTGCAATCAAGTCTTTGGTCAGGTGACCGTTCACGTTAGCCTCGGCCGGTGGAAGGCAAGTCCGAAGCCCTCACGGAGGGCGTGCGGGTTTCGGTGGTCTCGCGCTATGTCCCACAGCGCTCGGCGCCTGCCCAGAATCGATTCTTCTTCGCCTATACCGTGACCATCAAAAACGAGGGATCCCAGCCCGTGCAGCTGATGACGCGTCATTGGGTCATCACCCATGCCGATGAGCATGTCGAAGAGGTTCGGGGAGACGGGGTCGTCGGCGAACAGCCGAACCTCGAAACCGACCAAGCGTTCCGCTACACATCGGCCTGCTTGCTCCGGACCCCATGGGGCACGATGCACGGCACGTATCAAATGCGAAGAGAAGATGGGTACGAGTTTGATGCGGCCATCGATCCGTTCCTCCTGGCGTCGTCTTTTGTCACACCGGCCGGGGCACCCAGTTGAAACATTCCGTACGACGACCCGTAGGTTGTTGCGTGACGCGCGTGATGATTGCCATCTGCCTCCTTGCCGCGTGCGGCGAGGTCGAGGCCCCCGAAGGTGCGGCTCTCGGTACGTGCACGCTCGCCGTCGAGCCTCCGGACGACTGCGACTCGCTCGACGCACAGCTCGCGTTCGTGGAGCGCGCGATGTTTCAGCATTACCTCTTCAACGACCAGCTCGCCTCGGACATCGAACCTTCGGGGTTCGAAGACCTGTCCTCCTATTTGAACGCGTTGGTCGAACCCGTGCAGCCCGAAGATCGATTCAGCTTCATCACCACGATTCAGCAAGAGCAAGACCGCTTCGTGGCGGGCAGGAGCCTCGGCTTTGGATTTTCGCTCGCCTTCGATGACGAAGGGCGCCTCCGCTTCCGGGACGTGTTCGGTGCCTTCCCGGACGAGCCACCGAGTTCTGCCTCTGCGGCGGGCCTGGTCCGGGGCGACGAAATCGTCGCCATCGATGGTCGGCCGCTCGAAGACATCTTCGATGAGGGCCTCGGCGATGTCTTGAGCGCCCCCGAACCCGGGGAGTCTCTGAGCTTTACGATCCGAAAGAACAGCGGCGCCGAAGAAGAAGTCGTTTTGGTTCGCGACTTCTTTACCCTGGATCCGGTTCCCATCAGCCGGCGTCTCGAAATCGATGGAACCTCGGTCGGCTACCTTTTCGTCCGCACCTTCACGCAACCGACCGTCCCGGAGCTGGAGGCGGCCTTCGAAAGCTTCAGCGACGTGGATGTCTTGGTCATCGATTTCCGCTACAACGGGGGCGGGCTGCTTTCGACGGCGGAAGCGTTCGGAGACCTCATCGCGGGGGACCTCTTTGCGGGCGAGGTCTTCTACGCCACACAGCTCAATGAAAACAACGCCGCCTGTGAGGATGACGTGCGCTTCGGTGGAGGGGCTGGAGGTCTGTCCACGCTCCGCGAAGTCATATTCATCACCACCGGCGGAACGGCTTCGGCCAGCGAGGTGATGATCAACGGGCTTCGACCGTTTCTCCCGGTTCGTTTGGTGGGCGGCGCCACCTTCGGCAAGCCGGTGGGACAAGCCGGATTCGGCTTCTGTGACTTCGTTCTCCGGCCCACCACCTTCAAGCTGGTCAATGCGGACGGCTCGGGTGATTTCTTCGATGGTATCCCGGCCGACTGCATCGCCTTCGATGACCTGGACCATGCTTTTGGCGATCCGGACGAGGGGATGCTGGCCTCTGCACTCTCGGTCGTGACTACCGGTGTCTGCCCGAGCGACAAGGCGCGCCTGTCGTCGAGTGTTTCGAGTCGGCGTGGTCCGGTGCCGGTGCGTCGTCCCGGAAGTTCGCCGGAGGAAGTTCCCGTTTTCTAACGGTGGAGAGCCCAAATCGCTCAGTTTCCGAGATGTCGAAGGCGTTCTTCGCCTTGACGCCGGACCGGGTCCTGTCGGCCGTCGGTGCACACGGCTTCGAACCCACGGGGCACATCATGGCGCTCCACTGTTTGGAGAACCGGGTCTACGACCTGAAGCTCGAGAACGGTCGCCATGTGATCGCGAAGTTCTACCGCCCCGGTCGATGGAGCTCGGCGGCGATCCGAGAGGAGCACACTTTTCTTCTCGACCTGTCCGACACCGAAATCCCCGTCGCCGCGCCCTTCATGCTTCAGGGCCAGGAGAGCCTGGCCGAAGCGGATGGTATCTGGTTCGCGGTCTGGCCCCGGGTCGGAGGTCGGTCTCCGGACGAGTTGAACAACGATGAGCTCGAAGTGCTGGGCCGGCTCCTGGCCCGAACGCACAACGTCGGTGAGGGCAAACCGATGGCCGCACGGCCGTCCTTGACCTCGATGCGTTTCGTCGATGCCTCACTCGACGAGTTGGAGCGTTGGTTGCCCTACGAGATGACCACACGCTACCGAGCGGCGGCCGAAACCATTGCCGACATATACGACGATCTGTCCGAAGGCGTGCCCTGGTTTCGCATCCACGGTGACTGTCATCGTGGGAACTTGCTGCGCGGGCCCGATGGCTTCGTCCTGTTGGACTTCGACGACAGCCTCACGGGTCCCGCAGTGCAAGATCTTTGGCTTCTCATCGGCGACCGGGGTCACGCGGGTGAGCGTCAAATGGATGCATTTCTCAAGGGCTATCGGCAGTTCCGAAGCTTCGAATCATCCTGGCTCCGACTCGTGGAGCCCTTGAGAGCCATGCGGATGCTGTCCTTTTCGGCGTGGATTGCTCGACGCTGGATGGATCCCGCTTTCCCACGTCACTTTCCCGACTTCGGTTCGGACGCCTACTGGCAGTCCGAATTGCGGTCCTTGGAAGAGCAGGTCGAGCGCTGCGAAGCCTCCGTCAGACCATGACGCAGCGTCTTCTCGATATCGCCCGGCTTCTGTCCAGCCGCATGGACGCGCTCTGCTTCGGGCCGCCGGTCACGCATGTCTACAATCCACTGAGCTACGCCTGGAATCTGCATCGACAGTATGTCGAGCGTTTTGGACGGGGCCCGAAGGAGGTCGTCTTCTTCGGGATGAATCCCGGGCCTTGGGGTATGGCGCAAACCGGGGTTCCGTTCGGAGAGGTTTCGATGGTGCGCGAATGGATGGGGCTCGAGGGAGCCGTTGACAAACCTGCCCGCCAGCATCCGAAGCGTCCGATCTTGGGTCTTGGGTGCACCCGCAGCGAGGTGAGTGGAGCTCGGCTCTGGGGCTGGGCGAAAGCGACCTTCGGCACGGCTGAGCGTTTCTTCGCCCGGAACTACGTGGCGAACTATTGCCCGCTCGTCTTCATGGAAGAGAGCGGCAAGAATCGAACCCCCGACAAACTTTCGGCGTTGGAGCGAGAGCCGTTGGAAGTGGCTTGCGACCACGCGCTCCGCGAAGTGATCGTCCATCTCGATCCGCACTGGGTGGTGGGCGTGGGGGCGTTCGCCGAACGACGGGCGCAGGTGGCTTTGCAAGGACTCGACGTCCGGATCGGAAGGATCCTGCACCCCAGCCCTGCAAGCCCCACCGCGAACAGAGACTGGGCAGGCCAGGCGACTCGACAGCTGAAAGCCCTCGGGGTGAATTTTGAATAGCTGCGACTTCGAGACTCAGCCGCGTCGTCGCGACCCGTTCCAATCTTCGACCTTCCATCCGCGCTTTCTGGCCAGTCGTGCAAGGCGAGGGTCGGGATTGACGGCGACGGGGTGATCGACCGCAGCAAGGAAGGGGACGTCGCTGAAAGAGTCGGTGTAGAAGAGGGTGCGGGCATTCTGATAGCTGCGCTCCTTCAACCATTCTTGTGCGAGCGTTCGCTTTCCATCTCCGAAGCAAAGCGCACCTGCGGGTTTGCCGGTGAATCGACCTTCCGCGTCCACCTCGAATCGATTGCAAAGGATGTCGGTCAATCCCAGATCGATCTGGACGGCTTCGGCGAGGTACTGCGACGCGGACGTCAAGAGCACGACGCTGTCTCCGGCATCCTGATGACCTCGAACTCGGTCCAAGCCGCGAGGTCGATAATGTTGTCGGACAATCTTTCGATAGAATTCCTGGACTCTTTCCCGGACATCTGTTTCCAGCTCGCCTTTCAAGCTCGCGATGGCCGACAGAATGCCGGTTTCCAGATTTGCACTCCCCAGTCGATATCGCATGAGGAGGGCCGTAGCCCGAAGAGCCGTGGCCAAGGA
Source organism: Myxococcota bacterium (assembly GCA_050331295.1). Taxonomy (GTDB): domain Bacteria; phylum Myxococcota; class Kuafuiibacteriia; order Kuafuiibacteriales; family Kuafuiibacteriaceae; genus Kuafuiihalomonas. The sequence goes on from JBHJGZ010000009.1 coordinate 379,973, forward strand.
GACATTGCCCAACCGCAGTTCAGTCTGAACCCATAACCGGGCGCTGTTTCGACGGATCAAGGTCTTATCGAAGTCGAAGAACGCGACCGACAATGCTGATTCCTCGAAGTGCCCTACGGCGTGGGTTCGGATCCATGGCGGGTGGTCACCACCGTATGGATTCCGCCTCGCACCATGAAATCGCCTTTGACTTCCATGAAACGAGGAGAAATCGCCTCCAAGAGGTCGTCGAGTATGCGGTTGGTGACTGCTTCGTGGAACGCGCCCTGGTCGCGATACGACCACAGATATAGCTTCAGGCTCTTCAGCTCGACGCAGAAGCGGTCGGGCACGTATCGTATGTGAATGGTGGCGAAGTCGGGTTGGCCAGTCTTGGGACAGACACACGTGAACTCGGGACACGTGAAGGAGATCTCGTAGGGGCGGTCAGGATGGGGATTGTCGAAGCGGTCGAGGACCTTGGACGGCCGCGTACTCATGACTGCGGGGTAGACCACTTGGGCCCCTTCGTCGAGTCAGGACGACCTCCGGGAACGAACAGTCTCTCTTGTTCGACCGTCGGGGGTGGGGCAGCGTCTCGTTGTGTTTCGAAGCTACCGCGAGTTGACGGTGGATGAGGCCCACGCGATCTGCGAGTGCCTGAAGCCGTTCGTGTCGGAGGCTCGAGCCGAACGATTTCGGGCGGTTCTGAAGCAGCGGACGCGCCATATCGTTCTGGTTCTGGAAGACATCTATTCGGACCACAACAATGCGGCGGTCCTGAGGACGGCTGATGCACTGGGTCTGGCCGAGATCCATCACGTGTCGCGCCTGGATGCGATCCGCGCATCCAGCCGAGTAGCTTTGGGGAGCGAGAAGTGGGTCGAACTCATTCATCATCTGGACGTACGTTCCGCCTTCGACGCCCTCCGCCAGGACGGAAGGTGCATTTGGGCCGCGTCGGTTCACGGGCGACGTATGGATATCGACGCGGTGCCGGTCGAAAAGCCCATGGCGCTCGTGTTTGGTAATGAGCATTCCGGGCTGAGCGAATACGCTCGAGAGCACGCGGACGGCTGCTTCGAAGTTCCCATGGTAGGATTCGCCGAGAGCCTCAATGTTTCGGTTGCGGCCGCGATCGCCTTGGATCGTGTCTTGACCAGGGCGGGTCGACCGCCCCTCGGCGAAGACGATCAACTCAGGCTCCGCGCTTGCTTCAGTGCTCAGTCCGTTCGAGCGTCCGAAACCTTGCTCGCGCAAGCTGGCCTGCCTATGGTGCGGCTGTCCAAGGCTCTCTGGGCGTGGAGTGATGGAGAGGAAGAGGATGAGCGAGCCTGACTATTATGCGGCGTTGGGAATCGACGACGAAGCGGATGCTTCGGAGATCCGGCGTGCATACCATCGAGTGGCGAAAGCCCACCATCCGGATATCCGCCCCGATGACGAGATCTCGGCCGAGATCTTTCGTAGGGCGACCGAGGCGTACGACCGACTGAGCGATCCCGATTGGAAGCAGCACTACGATGCGCGACGCAAAAACGTCGTGCAGCCTCGACCCAGCCCTACGCGGGCGGAGCGAGCCGGCGCAGCGCTCGGAGCATTCATGCGGAACATGCGATCTCAGTCGGGACACGACCTCAAGGTGAGAGTCCCACTGACGGTACGGGAGCTGGCGACAGGGGCCCGCCGAACCGTCGGTCTCGAGAGGGATGAACCCTGCGATGCCTGCGCCGCCAAGGGCTGTCCGAGCTGCGGAGAAAGGGGTCGGCGAACCATCAAACGGCGTGTGGAAGTCGAGATCCCCGCAGGCGCGACGTCGCTCACCCGCCTTCGCATCAAAGGAGAAGGGGAGCCGGGCCGAGGCGGGGGTGCACCCGGCGACCTGATCGTGACGGTGGACGAGAGGCCGGACCCTCTGCTCACCCGAGAGGGGACCGACCTGATTGCGGAGGTCCCGATCATGGTCTCCGACCTGGTGTTGGGCGCGGAGCTGCTGGTTCCGAGTCTGGAGGGGCGTCGAGCCCTCCGACTTCCCCCTGGGAGTGATCCGTTCGAACCCATCCGGCTGCCGGGCCTCGGTATGCCGTCCACTTCGAAGAAGGGAGCACGCGGGGACCTCGTGGTTCGACTGCGGGTCGACGTTTCGCCCCGGCCGACCACTGAACAGGTCGAGGTCATGCGACAATATCGTGAGCTCGAACGTAGAAGTCCGTCCCGACGACGTCGACACTTCGAAGACCACATCTCCGCTCTGGCGGACATTGACGACCGCGACGTTTCGTTGAAATAACCAGGGCATGCAGCCCTACGCCGAGTTGCTGAAGAAAGTCGCGCTCTTCCAGGATGTGCAGCCGGACGAGCTGGACCGCATCGCGGCCATGCTGGCTGAGAAGCACGTTCCCAAGGACGCCCATATCGTCACCCAGTCCGAGCCCGGAGACGCCCTCTTCATCATCGCCAAGGGTCGCGTCAAGGTGGTGATCTACGGAGACAACGGTCGTGAAGTCATCTTGACGCTTCTCAAATCCGGCGAATTCTTCGGTGAGATGTCACTTCTGGACCATCTTCCTCGCTCCGCCAACGTCATCGCCAGCGAAGATTCGACCGTTCTGGTCTTGAAGCGAGACCAATTCGCAGAACACATTCAAAAGAGTCCAACCACCGCACTCAACGTGATGTCCGAACTGTCGAGGCGTCTGCGTAGGGCCGACGAGATCATAGGAAACCTCGCAACCTTGGACGTCTATGGACGCGTGGCTCACATCATGATCGACCTCGCCAAGAAGGACGGCGAAGAAGTTGACGAAGGGATCCTCATCAAGGAGCGACCCACCCAGCAGGACATTGCCTCGATGATCGGGACCAGCCGGGAAACCGTGAGTCGGGTGCTGTCCGAGTTCCAAAGGCGGGGGTTCGTCGAGATGAGAGGCCGAGAAATCCTGCTTTCTCGGAAGTTCGCAGGCGTGGAGCAGTCCGGAGAATCGACCGAATCCGGTTTGGAGGGCGATGTGCCCTCCGCCGCCCCGACCTGATTTCCTTTCCGTCCACCCCTGGCTTGGGGTGGTCGAAACGAGCGGCGAACCCTGGATGACGGTGGTTCGTTGACGGCTTCGAATCGCTTGGCTGACCCGCGGCACTGTGCAACCGTCCGACGGTGGCGAGCCAAAGCATCACCAGCTACAAGACGGGGGATGAAATCGAGGCGAAGTGCCTCCCCGCTTGCGGGAAAAACCTATGCCTTGCCCACACCATCGTTGCAATGGTCGGGGACAAGATCGCCAAGGTGAAGTGCAACACCTGCCAGAAAGAGCATTCCTATCGGCCGCCCGACTCGCCCAGCGAAGCGACTGCGGCAAAGCGTCGAGCCGAACGAAAAAAGGCACAACAGGACGCGGTGCCGCGGGTGGCAACGCCTGAGGATTACGCGCGCCTGATCAAGCAGGTCGATGTTTCGAGCGCCACCAAGTATTCGATGCGGATGGACCTGGAACTGAACGCGGTGGTGGACCATCCGAAGTTCGGCGTCGGGGTGGTCACGGATCTCCGGGACGGCAGCAAGGCCTGCATCGCGTTTCCGGATGGGGGACGTGTACTGGTGTATGGCCGGGGTTGACGAACAACAGAGCCCGACGAGTCGATGCCCGCCATGAGTCGAAGCGACGACCTGGTTGAACACATCAGCAGCTGGGTCGGCCCGCTCAGCGGCGTCTTCGACGTCGGCCTGAAAGGGCCTCAGGTCGACATCCTCCATGCTGCTCCCGATGACGACAAACCCTTCCACGTCCTGGTGTCCCATGGTCTCAGCGACCGCGTTCAGCCGACGCCTCCTGAAGCGGACTCGGCCCATCGCGTCGAACTCGTCATGGGACTCGATCCGGCGTGGCCGACGACTCGAGCCGGCGATCTGACGGAACTGTGGCCGGTCAAGCTCCTCGCTTCCCTTGTGCGCTTCGCGCTCGACGAGCCCGATGGGTGGTTCGGTCACGGTCATACCATTCCGAACGGCTCTCCCGCTCAGCCCTACGTGGAGGGAGGTCCGAGCGGCGTAATCTTGCTGCCGCCGGTGGCGATGCCACCAGAGTTCGAGCGTTGGGGCGAAGGGGAAGAAGAGGTTCAATTCTTGGCCGTGGTGCCTCTGTACTCCGAAGAACTCGATTTCAAAGTCAGCCGGGGTGCGATGGCCTTGATGGAGCGTTTTGACGCCCACGGACTCAATGAGGTGTTTCACTGGCAGCGCCGCAAGGTGGCCGGCGGTGTCTTCGAACTGCTCTAGTCCACCCGGGAGTCCGGTCGACATGTGATGGTGACCGCGATGAAGAACATGAGATTGATGGCATCGACCCATCCCATGACAAGTGGGCCCGCGAGCGGAGAATCGAGCAGCGAACTTGCGCGGACCCCGCCCATCCAAAGAATCGGCGTAAAAAGCACCATCCAGCGGGGGAATAGGGTGCTCCTGAACAGGACCGTGAAGAAAAAGAACATCGAACCCGCGAAGAGGCCGATGCCGCCGATCGACCGCTGAAGGTTCATGTAAGCCACGGTTCGGGCAAAGTGGAGGGTCTCGAACGCTTCCGGCTCGAGCCGTATGACATGAGCGACCGGAGGTCGGATTCCGTGATGAGCCGCATACATCACGAGCCACAATCCGAGACCCATGCTGGCGATGAGCGCAAGCTGTCTTCCGCCTGGAGCGAGTCCGCGATAAACGACCACCAGGCCGGGGGTAGCCAGGGCGCCGCCCAAGGCGCCGATGCTTCCGGCGACGAAGGTCGGAAACAGGCCAACCCGGGCCGAAGCTGCCACTCCCAGCTCGAAGGACTCGCGTCCGTCGAGACCATGGCTCCCCATGACCGTAGAGCCGACCAGCATGAGACCAGTACCGAGAATGCCCCAAACGCCCCAAGCATTTAGACGCGCGTCCGCCACCAGCGTCCCGTTTCACGCTTACCGCCTCGGTTGAAGTAGCATTCGACGAATGACGCCGCCATGATGGGGCCATGACCGAGCAGGGCCGATACGAACAGCTGTACCGCATCGGGGTGGAGCTTTCGGCTGAGAAGGACCGCCATCGATTGGTGGAGCGAATCCTGCTCGCTGCCAAAGACTTCTCTCGTGCTGATGGAGGAACTCTTTATCTGGTCGACGAGACGGCGGCAGAACTCCGGTTCGTGTTGGTGCGTACCGACAGCCTCGGTCTCGCCTACGGAGGGGCCGGATATCCTGCGCCGCCCATGCCGTCGGTCCCGCTCTTTCGCGCCGATGGGATACCCAACATGAGCAATGTCGTCAGCCGATGTTTCCACGAGAAGGCTTCTGTCAACATCCCCGACGCGTATGCCGGGGAGGGATACGATTTCTCAGGGACAAAGGTCTTCGATCGGCATACCGGATATCGCTCCAAGTCGTTCCTCACGATTCCGATGCGAAACGCCGAGCAGCGAGTCATCGGAGTCTTGCAACTCATCAACGCCATCTCGGCCTCGGGAGAGGTCGTGCCATTTGCCTTGGAGATTCAGGAGGCCGTGGAAGCGTTAGCGTTTCAAGCCGCGATCGCCCTGGACAATCAGATGCTGCTGCATCAGCAGAAGCAGCTTCTCGAGTCGTTCATCAAGCTCATCGCGGCGGCCATCGACGCGAAGTCGCCGCATACCGGAGGACATTGTCGACGGGTTCCGGCCCTGACCGAGATGTTGACCGAGGCTGCATGCAAGGAAACCGAAGGCACTCTACAGGATTTCAATCTGAACGAGGACCAGTGGTACGAACTCCACATTGCAAGTTGGCTCCATGACTGCGGCAAGATCACCACGCCGGTTCACATCATGGAAAAGTCGACAAAGCTGGAAACGATCTCCGACCGAATTCACGTCGTACTCTCCCGATTGGCCATGTTGAGGGAAGAGGCGCAGCGTCGAGCCGCGGAGGCTCGAGTCGCGGGTGAGTCGCCGAGAGATATCGAGGCTCAGCTTCGCCGTAGGCTTGCCGAGCTGGAAGATGTCGCCGACTTCATCAATCGGGTCAACGTCGGCTCGGAACAGATGGCGGATGCAGACGTCGAGAGGATCCATCAGCTGGCGCAATGGCGTTGGACAGACGTCCATGGTGTGTCGATACCTCTCTTGAGTGAAGATGAAGTGGAGAATCTGACGGTTCGCAAAGGTACGCTCACGGAGCGGGAGCGGCTGGAAATCAACGGACACATGGTTGAGACGATTCGAATGTTGGAAGCACTCCCGTTTCCGCCGCATTTGAAGAATGTCCCCGAGTACGCGGGAGGCCATCACGAACGTATGGACGGCAATGGCTATCCGAAGGGCCTGTTCGCGGGTGACATGTCGGTTCCGGCTCGGGCCATGGCGATCGCCGACGTATTCGAAGCTTTGACCGCGAGCGACCGTCCGTACAAAGCAGGCATGCCCCTGAGTCGAGCCATGAACATCATGGCCGAGATGAAGCGAAACCATCACCTGGATCCCGAGCTGTTCGATGTCTTCATCCGGAGCAAAGTCTATTTGAAATATGCTCGGTACTATCTCATGCCGGAACAGATCGACGAGGTTGACGAAGACGCGCTGCTGAGGTGTCAGCCCCCGCCCTATGAATTGCCTTCGCTCGAGGAGCGTCTCGATCGCTGGGAGGGGTTCCGTCCCGAATACGCAGCGGTCGCTCGAGCCGCTCGGTACGACGTCGACATTCCGTCACGTCGTTCGGTTCGGACTGGAGAGAATCAGTCGGACGCCTCCAATGAATTCGAACTGCGCGTCTTCTTCGGAGACTGAAGGCGGCCTAGCACGCGACCTGGCAATCTCGTCGCTGGGCCTCACAAACCGCACTCTGTTCGACGGGAGCCGAGTGCAGGACGCACCGGTCGTATTGCTCGTCGCATCGAACGAGACAGCGAATTTCGGAATCGGTCGTCGCGCAACCCAATCCAACGCTGTGCGCCACCACGAGGACTCGCCAGCCTCGTACTCTCAAACGGCTCACTGAGCCTCGTTCATCGTGTCGCATTGATCTCGACCTGCCGCGCGGAGACTCGCGAACGCTTCGCGCGTGAGGTTTCTGACCGGAGATCCCTGTTCCGTGGGCTCCAGGACCACCACGTTGTCTTCAATTCGCACACCACCGAAAGGTTTCAAGACTTCGACGACATTCCAGTCCACCGCATGAGGCATGTCGCGCCGAATTTCGTTCAGCAGGGCGTCGATGAAGTAAACCCCCGGCTCGACGGTGAAGACCTGACGCGGAGCGATATCTCGAGTGTTGCGGAGGAAAGGGTTTCGTGCGGCCGGAGAGCGGCGTCGACACCCGACGTCATGCGTCGTGACGCCGATGCTGTGTCCGAGGCCATGGGGAAAGAACTTTCGGGTGAGGCCGGTCTCCACCGCCGCTTCCTCGGAGACGCGAAGCAGTTGAAGATCGACCAAAGCACGCGCCAACAATTCGTGTGCGCGGTCGTGAAGCGACTCATAATTCATCCCGACCCGAATCGAGTCGATCAGGCCGAGCTGTAGGGCCTCGACATCACTCACCAGCTGCCGAAAGAGGGCGACATCCTCACCATTGCCCCCGCTGACGTGCGTACGGGTGATATCCGAGCAATAGCCGACGCTCATCGCGCCCGCATCGATCAGCATCGAACGAGCTTCGGGCTGGGTGCCGTAGGTGACGTGGTGAAGGGTAGCGGCGTGTCGTCCGAGTGCGACGATATTCTTGTACGGCGTCTCGTGGTCGTCTTGTCCGGTTGCCTCGAGATATCTCAAATGGATCAACAGCTCCGAACGGTCACCGTCTGCGAAGGCTCGACCGGCCGCGCGATGGCCCATCGCGCCAATCCGAGAGGCCACGGTCATGGCTTGAATCTCGTAGTCGGTCTTGTGAACCCGCAGGTCCTCAAGGCCCCGGAGGACCATCTCGGGATTGAGTTCCGCATTCGAGGGCCGGTGATCGAACTCGTCTTCGGCCACGATGGCCCAGCGACCGCTCAGGCTCCGAAGGGACTCCATCGATTCGACCCGTTCGACTTCGAGACCCGATTCGATCAACGACCAATCGGCGACCGGAGCGGCTTCCCAAAATGACGATCGTTCGATCGCCCAGAGAGTAGGCGCCCCGGTTCGGCTCATCACCACCGCACAGTCAGGCCAAGCCAGAGGCGTGACCCAACGAAAGAACGGGGACGGCTGGTACGGCCATTCCTGGTCATCGAAACGGGTCTTCGAGCGGAGACGTCCGCTACCAATGATGATGCCGTCGAAGCCGGTATCTTCCAGGACCTCCTGCAAGCCATTGGTCACCAGGCGGACATGTTCGGGGTAGACAGACGCGAACATGCTCCAGATATAGCACAGCTTGGGACGGTGCCATTCTTCTATCGAACGGCGACTGCTTCTCCGGAACCCCCATGCTTGTGGAACCAAGATAGGATGTGTCCGACCTTACTCACCAAGTGGCTAGGGCGTCGTGAGATCCCGTGGGACGCTTCGGGCAGCCGAACCATGACGGTCTCCACCTCGCGTTGCCGGAGCGCCTGATAGAACTGCTCGCTCTCCGAAATCGGCGTGCGCAGGTCGGCCTCCCCCGTCAAGAGCATCGTGGGAGTTCGAACTTTTCCGACGTTGGACAGAGGAGAACGCTTCCAGTAGCTGTCCACGTTTTCCCAAGGCGGTTCCTCGAACCAGTACTTCACGAAAAGCGGACTGAAATCCGCCGTGAGGCTGAAGCTCGTCCAATTGATCACGGGCTTGGCGACCACGGCGGCTCGGAAGCGGTTGCTCACACCCACCAGCCAGGCAGATAAGACGCCGCCGCCGCTTCCTCCAGTCACATAGACGCGTTCATCATCGACTCGACCCGCTGCAACTTCAGTTTCCACAACCTCGAGAAGATCTTCGACGTCGGGGCCTGGATAGTTCTTCTCGATAGCGTCAGCCCAGGCGCGACCGTAGCTGGTGCTTCCACGAGGATTGGCGTACAGCACCATGTATCCAGCCGAAGCATAGAGCTGAAGCTCTGCCGAGAAAACGGGGCCATACGAAGCGTAGGGGCCTCCGTGGATTTCGAGAATGGTTGGAAGGGTTCGGGTGTCCGGCGAGGAGGTAGGCGGAAGAATACGCCAGTACTGCACGCCGTTCTCGGTCTGACCGGGTACTGGAGGAGATATGACCCTCCTCTCCAGGAGTTCGTTGTTGAGGCGGACCAGCGGACGGGATCTGCTTTGTGGCTTGCGGTTCATGCGAGGGATCCAATGGGGCTCGGATGGCGTTGTTTGGGTCCGCTGCATGAACGCCATTCGCTGGCCCTGAACCTGGAAAGCGTCCTGCAGTCCGAATCCGACATACGGACGGGCCGAACCACCGACGCCGACGCCGTCAGCGACCACTTCCATCCGGTCTGGGCCGATGGCTCGCGCCACGTACCCGACGCCCCGTCGAGCAAAGCCTACCACCCAACCGTCGTCCGATGGCTGTACGACCTCGAACGAGACGTCCTCTTCAGCCAGCCATGCCTGTTGCTCACCGGATTCTAGATTCAGCACCATGAGTCGATTCTGTTGGTAACCGAAGCCTTCGTCCTCGTAGCCGAGATAGGCGAGGAACCGTCCGTCGGGAGACAGGGCGGGAGAGAATTCTGGGCCGGACTGGTCGGTCAGACGTCGAAGCGACCGGTCCGCGATGGAGACGGCGTACAGGTCGAGATCACGCGGCGTGAGGTCGGGATCTGGGTTTCGGTTGGCGGCGAAGACCACGTGATCATCCACCCAAACCAGTGGGCCCTGACGAGGACCTCTGCCGGTCGTCAGTTGGATCGCAGCGCCGCCGTCGGAAGACATCACGAAGATGTGGCGAGCTCCTTCTGGAACGAATCCCATTCCGTCCATCCGATACATGGCGCGATCCACGACAACCGCCTTCGGGGCCCAGTCCGCACCTTCGGGTGGCTCTGGTAGCTGGACCATCGGCTTGGGCTCGTCTGGAAGTCGAGACATGTATGCGAAGCGGCGACCATCTGCACTCCAGCTGAATGTTTCGACGCCATGCTCTGCGCGGCTCACTGCTGCCACGCGACCTGCGGCCGGCCAGTACAAGTGGATCTGTGGCTGCTCCGCCACCACCGCCAAGAAGGCGAGCCGGTCCCCGCTCGGCGACCATCGAGGCATTTTGATCCCAGGTCGACCCGTTACCCAGGGTACATGGGTCTTATTCGAAACGTCGTATGCCCATAGCTCCGTTTGATTCTGATCAGTTTGCCGGTCTGCACGAACCCGTACGTAGATCATCAGATCCCGGCGGGGATGAATCGCCGGTTGGGTTGCAAACTCCAGTCGAAAAACGTCGTCGAAGGTCAGGCCCTGTTCCCTGAACTCGACCTCGACCGGAGCGACCGCCTCTTCGCCTTCGGGTTGATTGACTTTCGGAAAGGCTTCCAACGCGTAGCCAGCGGTCGGATTGGACGCCATGAGGATGATGGTCAAAGAAAGGCCGCGCATCTCGAGAACCTCTCGAATGCGCGTCTGCAGAGAGGCAACCCCTGGTTGGTGAAAGGGTTCGCGGAGGCCTTGACCCTCTACCGCCGTCGAGGGGATCGAAGAGAGATGGATCTTCCCCTTCGTCCGCGGAGAAATCGCAAATCGGATGTGACGCGCGGTTGGGCACGGGAGACGACGCTGTCGGTCGACCACTTCATCTTGCCGGTTTTTGTGCGCAGCCAAGACGGCTCAGAGGCCATCCGATCCATGCCAGGGCAGGCTCGTCTCGGACGGGACGATCTCTTCCGTCGGGCGGAGTCTGCACTGGAACTCGGCGTTCGGGCCTTGGTTTTGTTTCCGGCCATCGACGCTTCGTTGAAGACTTCGGGCGCTCAGGAAGCATTCAATCCCGAGGGCCTGATTCCTTCCCGGCTTCGGGAACTGAAAGCCCGATTTCCTGAACTGACGCTGATCACCGATGTCGCTCTGGACCCGTATTCATCAGACGGGCATGACGGGTTGGTGATTGGAGGTCGCGTTGCCAACGACGAGACGGTCGAGGTTTTGACCCGTCAAGCACTCGCGCACGCCAGGGCAGGAGCCGACGTCATTGCGCCATCGGACATGATGGACGGGAGGGTCATGGCCATCCGGGCCGCCCTGGATGACGAGGGCTACACCGACGTTTCCATCATGTCGTATACCGCCAAGTACGCTTCTGCATTCTATGGGCCCTTCAGGGACGCCCTGCAGTCCGCGCCCAAGTCGGGGGACAAGAAGACGTATCAGATGGATCCCGCCAACGTGACCGAAGCGGTGAGGGAATGCGAGCTGGATGAGGCCGAAGGCGCCGACCTGGTCATGGTGAAACCGGCGGGGCCTTACCTCGACGTGATCCGGGCGCTGCGGGAAGAGACCACGCTGCCGGTGGCCGCCTATCAAGTCTCGGGTGAATACGCGATGGTCAAGGCAGCCTGCGCTCAAGGCTGGCTCGACGAGCCGAGCCTGGTCTTGGAGAGCCTGATGGGAATTCGGCGGGCCGGAGCCAGCGCCATCCTTACCTATTTCGCCCTCGACGCGGCGCGATACTTGAGGGCGGGCATGGCTGGCTGAGCCGTGAAGGGTCCCCGCCTCTGGGCACCGCAAGACCCGGAGTGGGAGCCTTCAGCCGCACTCGGTGCAAAGTCCCCGCAACTGCACCTCCACCGGATGCTTGGCGGAGCGTTGTATGCCGGAGATTCGCTGCATTTCCAGGGCCAGGTCTTCCAAACACTGCACCGTCCCACAGTCGGTACACACAAAGTGGGCATGGGCGTTCGAGGGCTCCGAACGAGCGGTCAGTTCATATCGCCAACGGTGGTCTCCAACGTCCATCCTTCGAAGCAATCCGGCTTCCGTCAGGGCCGCCAAGTTTCGATAGATCGTCGCCCTATCGAAACTACTTTCCGCCAGCCGCTCCATCACCTCGTTGTGGGTCAAGGGTTGGTTGGTCTTCGTCATGACCGACAGGACGGCCATTCGGCCCGGAGTGACTCGGAGACCTACTTCTTGTAGGGCTTTCCTGTGAGCGTCGCCGTCCGGAGCCACCGGGCACAGGTAGCCATCGTGGCCCGTTCAAATCAACTTCACTCCGTCCTTGTTCCGGAGCGAAACGACCGAAGGGGCTGGACATCAGCCATACGCCTGAGTAGGACCGTCGCCCTCAGCTCCATGGCCAAGAAGTCGAAAATCGCCCGCAATCTGCAGCGAAAAGCCGTCGTCGAGCGTTACGCCAGTCGCCGAAGTGCGCTGAAGGCCATCATCGCCGATCCGAATCAGCCGGAAGAGAAGAAACTGGAAGCAGTGGAGAAGCTGCAAAAGCTTCCTCGCGACTCGAGTCGGACCCGCATTCGCAATCGATGCCGAGTCACCGGCCGACCTCGGGCATTCTATCGCAAGTTCGAGATGTCCCGCGTTGCGCTTCGCGAACTGGGCAACCGAGGCGAAATCGCCGGTTTGAAGAAAGCATCCTGGTAGCCTTCCTCGGCCCGCATGGAGCTCTCTTCGGTCCGAAAGGGTCGGGCCCCCCGCTGCTTCGGAACGATTTCCCCTCCCCTGGCTCCCGCCTTCTGTTCGAGTTCCTCTCCCTCGGTGCTAGTTGAACCGCCGTGAAGGGGTTACGGAGCGCGTGCCTTTGCGGGGTCGCTGCCCTGACGTCTTGTCGGCCCGCGGTGGTCGCCCACGAGCAAGCCGAACGGGAAGCCAATCGCATCGTGGTGAGCCTTCACCGGGCCGGCATCACGGCGCGAAAACGCTCCAATGGAACCGAGCGACCGCCTCGATTCGATGTGTTGGTGCCCTCCGCCTTGCTGGCGCAGGCGCTCGAAACCCTCGAGCTCCACGACCTCCCTCGGCCGGAGGTCCGTCCGTCGCGCGATCTCTTCTCGGAGGCTGAATTCGTCCCCAGCACCCTGCATGAACACGTCAAGCGAATGGTGGGGACGGAGGGTGACTTGACCCAGGCCCTTCGAGGATGGCCAGGCGTGTCGGATGTCCGGGTGGTTGTCTCTTGGCCAAGAGATCCACGTCCTGGACAGGAGGCGGGTATGGCCCGAGCCGCGGTGTTGATCGTGGTGGAGGACGCTTCGGCTGCGCCGCTCCTCGAAGACATCGAACGTTTCGTACGCTCCAAGCTCCCGGTCACGTCGCCAGCCGAAGTGTTCGTGCGCGTCGTCCAGCCCGCGTCGACTTCGGACCCGACGCAGAGGGCGATCTCCGGGTCTCCGTCCCCGCCCCGGCTGAAAACGGGCGACGGAGAGGACACCGTCGACTCCGGCTCTCGAGGGGTTCTGGCTCGGACGGTGTCCGGTGGGCTTGGGGGTGTCGTGGGGGTCGGAGCGCTGGTCGTCTACATGCGGTACCGACGTCGGATCATGGAGCCGCTGTGAGCTGGCGATCCATTGAGCAGATTCACGCTCTTTGTCGTTGGCTCGAGTCCTCCCCGGAGACCATGGGGTGCTTGTCCGCTCCTTCCCGGCCTCATCCGGAGAGTGCATCGACATCCCGTTCTTCGAACCTCCTTCCGTGGGTCAGGATTCATGCGAGCTGGCGTCCCGAGATCTCCTGGCTGGGACGATGCGAATGGGCGCACGCTCGATGGCTGCGCTGTTATCCGGCCCTTGCGTCTCCCTTGGACCACGACGCCTGGGAGCAGCGGGTCGTGGACCGTGGGGGCGCCGTCTTGCATCGCGTGTTCGAGGATGTCTCGCCGGGCCTGCAGGAGCAGTTTCTTCGCCGAATGATGCCCCGGGATGTCTCGGCTTCGGACCGACCCCAACCGACCTTGCTGTCGGCGCCAGCTCGGCGACATCTGCTTACCTGGTGCCTGGACCGATTCCCGGCCGGAACGGAAACCCGGGTGGTCCTTCGTGGAGTGGGTGTGTTCCACATGGTCTACACCGCTCGGACATGGCGGGAGGCTTACGATCACATCCATCGGGTGCCGCGCTCTTGGGGGTTGGATCCGTGCGTGCCGCACAAGACGGCATGACTCATCGTCGGTTGCTGGTGCGACTCCGAATGCGGGTAGAGGAAGGAACCGTCATGGGGATCGGTTCTTGTCTCCGCGCCTTGCCCCGAAGCTGGGCACACGCTTTGGGTCGCACGCTGGGCGGCATGTCGGAGCTATGGTTGGTGAGTCATCGGAAGCGGGCCCAGAGTCAGCTTCGGGGCGCGCTCGACCTCACGGAATCGGAGGCGCAGCGCACGACGACATTGATGTTTCGAGAGCTCGGGGCGCGCGCAGTGGAACTGATCCGGACCGATGAGGCCGAGGCCTACCGACGAATGCACCTAGCTACGGCTGCGCGACAGGTCCTGGATGGGGTGCGGGCGCGAAGAAAAGGGGCTCTCATCGTAGCCGGACACCTGGGCCCTTGGGAAGTGATGGCGGCTCGCCTGGCACGCGAGTTTCCGGTCGCCGCGGTGGTCGTGGGCGCGCACCCGCATCCCCCGATACAACGGTGGTTGGTCCGACGTCGCGAATCCATGGGAATCAGAACCATCATTCGAGGCCGATGGGAGACGCCGTTTCGCATTCGCGCCACCCTGTCGGCGGGGGGAGCGGTCGGTGCACTCCTTGACCAATCGACGCGGGTTCCTTCGGTCGCCGTTCCGTTCTTCGGGCGCCCGGCCCCGACCCCCACCGGGATGGTGAGCTGGGCGCAGCGTTTCGAGGTGCCCCTCTTGATGGCGTGGCCAGTGGATGGCCCGGAAGCGGGTGCGGAGATCATTCACCTGTCACCCATACCCTCGTCTGACCCGTTCGAGGCCTTGGTGAGGGTTCAAGGAATCCTCGAGAGAGAGGTTCGAAGGGCACCTCATAGGTGGGTGTGGCTCCACAATCGCTGGAGTCCGCGATGACCGAACTTCCATTCCTGGCGTTTCTTGGTGGAATCGTGGGAATGAGTCTCCCTTCTTTACTGGCGTTCACGCTTTCCTCGGGCGCAACGCCCACGGAGTCGCAGGTTGAGATTCAGGCGCTGGGAGAGGTCTCGGTCGACCTCGATTCCGGACAAGGGACCATCGATCAGGGCATCGTGTATCGGCTCGAGGAATGGACCGGATGCTGTACCCGGGCGGTCGTGGTCTGGCGGGAGAGCGGGCCCATGGTGAGGTGTACGGCGGGAGTACGGCTCTTTGGCGAAGACATTCAGGCTTCAGCGGACACGGCGACGCTCGACATGGAAGGACGAAGACTGAGTCTTAAAGGCGGTGTCACGGTGGTTCGGTCCGACTATCTCTTTCTGGCTTCGAAGGTCGTCATCGAGCTGTCGACGCGCGTGATGCGAGCGAAGTCTCCCTCCGTTTCCAGATTCAACGGCAAGATTCCGAATCACCGGTGTCCTCCGTTCGAGGTCTCGGAGGCGCCATGAACCGTGGGACGCCACTCTTGGAGGCGCAGGACCTCTTTGTTTTCCGCGGGGCGACACGGATCGTGGAAGGATTCTCCGTGTCGATTCGAAGGGGAGAGGTGGTGGGTTTGGCCGGAACCAACGGCTCCGGAAAGACGACTCTGTTCGAGGCGATCGCCGGCGAGAGGCCCTCGAAGGGTATCCTGCGGTGGGAAGGCCGACGAATCGACCGCCTTCCGGCCTACCGGAGGGCTGGGCTCGGCCTATCCCTTCTGCCTCAAACGCCCTCGGTGTTTCGAGGTCTCACTGTGCAAGAAAACCTGCTGTTAGCACTACAAATATCCCGAGTGGCCGACGTCGATTATCAAAGCGCCGTGCTGCTCCGAGAGCTTCAGCTCGAAGCGGTCGCACGGAAGAAAGCAGGCGCCATCTCGGTGGGAGAACGGCGACGCCTGGAGATCGCGCGAAGTCTCGCGCTCAAACCTCGTCTCCTTTTAATGGATGAGCCCTTCGCCGGCTTGGACGCGCTCGGGTGTGAGCGCCTGGAGGAAAGCATCGCGGTCCGGGTCGATACCGGATTGGCGGTGATGGTGACGGACCACGATAGGGCCCGTTTGAGACGTCTGGCCCATCGCGTGGTCGACCTGTCCGAGACGGGCATTGGATAAGATGGTCAGTTGTCAAGCAGGGATTGGGCCAGTTTTCGTTTCAAGCATGGATCGGGCCAAGTTCGACAGAGGGCTTTGATTCGAGCCGGACGCCCGTGCTACCACCGCTGCGATGTTGCTCGAGCTCAAGCAGAATCTGAATCTGAAGCTTCAGCAACAGCTGGTGATGACGCCCCAGCTGCAGCAGGCGATCAAGCTGCTTCAGCTGTCGCGCCTGGAGTTGGTGGATGCCATCCACCACGAGCTGGAGCAAAACCCTGCGCTGGAGGAAGAGCTACGGCCCGAGGAGGAGTTGCTGGAGCAAGAGGCCCGGATCAAAGGGGATGCGCCCGACCGCAAGGAGGTTGCGGAGCCGGACCGGCAAAAGGAAGTCAGTGGCGATGGTGATGCAGCTCACGAAATCGACTGGCAGCAATGGCTCGATGCGTACAACAGCAGTGCACCCTTGGGTCCATCTCGGGCCGCCCCGGCTGCAGAAGATCTTCCGAACCTCGAGCAGACTCTGAAGTCTGAGGAGACACTGCAAGAGCATCTCGAATGGCAGCTCCACATGGCCTCGGTGGTGGACGCGGACCAGGCCATTGCCCTGGAGATCATTGGTGCACTGGATGACAGAGGGTTCTTACCGGGGAATCGGGTGACCGAGGACATCGCGATTCGGCTCAACGTAAGCGTCGACCACGTGGAGAGAGTCCTGGCCCTGATACAGCGCTTCGACCCGTTGGGTGTAGCGGCTCGGAGTCTGGAGGAATGTCTGCTGGTCCAGCTCGAGGCCAATGGAAATCGAAACCGTCTCGCGGAACGCATGGTTCGGTACTACATGGCGGAACTGGAGAAGCGGAACTTCCAGTCCATCGCGAAACAAGAGGAGGTCGAGATCGAAGACGTGGCGGAAGCGCTGCACATCATCCAGGCGCTCGACCCTCGTCCCGCCCGAAATTTTGGCGGCGAGAACTCCATTTACATCACACCCGATATCTACGTGACGAAGGTGGGGGATGACTACGTCATCGTCCAAAACGAAGATGGCTTGCCGATGCTTCGGGTATCGAAGTATTACCGCGCGGCTCTGAGCAACGGGATGAACGGTGAGGCCAAGACCTACGTGCAAGAGAAACTTCGGTCAGCGCAATGGTTGATCCGGTCCATCCACCAACGTCAGCGCACAATTTACAAGGTGATGGAGTCGATTCTGAAGTTCCAGAAGGACTTCTTCGACCGAGGCATCGACCATCTCAAGCCGTTGATCTTGAAAGATGTCGCGGACGACATCGGGATGCACGAATCAACGATCTCCAGGGTCACGTCGAACAAGTACGTTCACACTCCTCAGGGGATCTTCGAGCTCAAGTACTTCTTCAATTCCTCGATAGGTCGTGCGGACGGAGACGATATGGCGTCGACTTCCGTGAAGCATCGCATCAAGCAGTTGATCGAATCGGAGGACTCCAAGAAGCCCTATTCGGATCAGTCCATCGTCGAGCTGCTCAAGAAGGAGAACATTCAGATCGCCCGGCGAACGGTGGCCAAATATCGGGAGTCAATGGGTCTTCTCTCTTCCAGCAAACGGCGTAAACTACTCTGACCGGAATTCCGGGAGCGAAACATGAACTGCACAGTCACCTTCCGACACATGAAGACCAGCGACGCGGTCCGCTCGTACGCCGAAGAAAAGATCGATAAGATAAGCAAACTTCTGGATAGCCAAGTCGAAGCTCAGGTCACCCTCACCCTCGAGAATCATGTCCATGTTGCCCATATCGAGCTGGTCACGGACGGAAGCCTTCAGATCCGCGGAACCCACAAATCGTCGGACATGTATGCATCCCTCGACGCCGCGGTGGACCACATCGCGCGGCAGGTGAAGCGATATCGGTCGAAGATCCGAAGCCATCGCGGTCAGGCGCAGGGCCATGTGCTTCCTTACAAAGTCTATGCGGTGGAGACCGCGGAAGAGCCGAAACCGCCCCAAATCGTCAGCCAGGAAACGGTGGTGGCGCGGAGGATGTCGGTGGAAGACGCGGTCATGCAGCTGGATCTGGCGGACTCTGACTTCCTGGTTTTCACCAATGGTGAGAGTCAGCTGGTCAACGTCGTGTAT
This sequence comes from Myxococcota bacterium, assembly GCA_050331295.1. GTDB lineage: Bacteria > Myxococcota > Kuafuiibacteriia > Kuafuiibacteriales > Kuafuiibacteriaceae > Kuafuiihalomonas. The sequence continues at coordinate 398,084 of JBHJGZ010000009.1, forward strand.
CGGCTGCCCGACGGTCAGTATGGCCTGATTGAGGCTCACGCGTCGAGTCAAGCTGCGAAGACATGAATCCGGGGACGGACCTCACCGAACGGTCGCGCTCGACAATCCGGTTTGAAGTCCGGACCTTCCTGTTACTGTTCGCCCAATGCGGTTGGTGGACATCGTCTCGCCCGAGCGGGTTGCCTCGAACCTTCAAGCTGAGGGGCGGGACGAGGCCCTCGACCATCTCGTCCAATTGCTCACGAAAGGCGGCGGTCTGGATGATTCTCAGCGGGATCGGGTCCTGCGTTCGCTGATTCAAAGGGAGCGCGTGGGCTCCACCGGGATCGGCAATGGGATCGCCATTCCACACGCAAAAGTTTCCGGTCTCGACCGGGTCATCGGCGGTTTCGCTCGAAGCTCGGAAGGCGTCGAGTTCGGGTGCATCGACGGCAAGCGGGCGTATCTCTTCCTGGTGCTGGTCGCACCGGAAGGGCAAGCCAGCCTTCATCTGAAAGCGCTGGCGCGTGCGTCTCGAATGCTCCGAGACGACAAATTCCGGGGTCAAGTGATGGGCCTTCAATCCTCCGGCGAAATCTTCACTGCGATCGCCGAAAAGGACCGAGGCCTCACGGCATGAGGGTTCCATTTCAGCAGCCATCCATCTTGGTCCGGGAGTTCTGGGAGCACGCCCGGGAACCGCTCAAGCTCGAGCTTTGTGCCGGTCGCGAGGGACTGCAGCGTCGACTGGCCAGCAATCGAATCCAGAAGCCGGGTCTCGCGTTGGCTGGGTACACTCGCTTCGTTCACCACGAACGCATTCAGATCTTGGGCGAGACGGAGCTCTCGTATTTGGCGACCTTGAACGAAGCAGACCGCGGTCGTGCGGTGAGAGGACTGCTGTCTTGCGACATAGCGTGTATCCTCGTGACGAAGGATCTGGCGCTCCCGCCCGAGCTCATTTCAGCGTGCGATAGTTTCTCGACCCCGCTCTTGAGAACACCTCAGCGCTCATCGGAGTGCATTCGGAGGACACTGGCTTACTTGGATGACCTGATGGCGCCTCGGTGCAGCATGCACGGGGTCTTGGTTGACGTGAATGGGGTTGGAGCACTCATCACGGGACCATCAGGCATCGGCAAGAGTGAGTGTGCGCTCGACCTCGTCGAACGAGGCCACCGACTGGTTGCGGATGACGTGGTGGACATTCGGAGGAGAGGCGAGGACTTGGTTGGCCAAGCCTCCGGAATGATTCAGCACCTGATTGAGGTGCGCGGTCTGGGCATTCTGAATATCGCCGAACTCTACGGCGTCGCGGCCACCCGTCTGCACAAACGGATCGAACTCCACGTCGAGCTGGAAGCGTGGGGCGAGGGTCGTCGATACGAACGAACCGGGCTCATCGAAAACACGATGGACATTTTGGGGATCGCGGTCCGTTCGCTCCGGGTCCCGGTCTCACCTGGGCGCAACACGGCCGGGATCGTCGAAGTGGCGGCTCGCAATTTGCTGCTGCAGCTTCGGGGTCACAACGCTGCGCAAGAACTCAATCAGCGGATGTTCGACGCGCGTTCGCAGTTTCAGTCGTCTGTGCCGCCTCCAAAGCGTGAAGAAAGCGAGACCACCCTCGAAGTCGCCGCGACCTATGGGCACTCCACCGACCATATCGAGGACGAGGTCGAGTAGGACTCAGTAAAACCAGGGGAAGCGGCGGAAGTTCCGTGGACGTTTCTCAAGGAAAGCGTCCCGTCCTTCCTGCGCTTCCTCGGTTCCGTAGGCCAGGCGCGTCGCTTCCCCAGCGAACAATTGCTGTCCGACCAGCCCGTCATCGGGCAGATTGAACCCGAACTTGAGCATGCGCATCGCGGTAGGACTCTTCGAATTGATCTCTTCTCCCCATTCGAGGGCAACCGTTTCCAGCTCTTCGTGGGGAACGACCGCATTGGCCATCCCCATCTCCAGTGCTTCTTGCGCCGAGTAGTTCCTTCCGAGGAAAAAGATCTCGCGGGCTCGTTTTTGTCCAACTTGACGGGCCAAGAGCGCGGAGCCGTACCCCGAATCGAACGACGCCACATCAGGGTCCGTCTGCTTGAACACGGCATGCTCCCGACTCGCCAAGGTGAGGTCACAGACAACGTGAAGGCTGTGACCTCCGCCGACCGCCCAGCCGGGCACCACCGCCATCACGACTTTGGGCATGAACCGGATCAGCCGTTGGACTTCGAGTATGTGCAGACGCCCCAGTCGGGCCGTATGCGCGGAACTCGTCGATTCGTCGGTCGCCTCGGAAGGATCGTACTGGTACCCGTCGCGACCGCGGATCCGCTGATCACCGCCGGAACAGAAGGCCCAGCCTCCGTCTTTTGGTGACGGTCCATTGCCCGTGAGCAGGACGCAGCCGACGTCGCTGGATGTTCGGGCATGTTCGAGAGCCGCAAACAGCTCGTCCACGGTGTGAGGCCGAAAGGCGTTTCGAACCTCTGGACGGTCGAATGCGATTCGAACCGTGCCTTGATCTACAGCTCGATGGTACGTGATGTCGGAAAACTCGAAGTTCGGGACGGGGGCCCAACGTGCAGGGTCGAAGATTCCAGAGACCACCGCCGCAGTTGGTATCTGGAGCCATCGTTCCTCGCAAGGTCCGTGCGTATCTCGCCCCCGGTTCAACGTCCGGTTCGGTCGGTGACTCGAGATGGCGGGTTTGCTAGATTCCCCGACGAACGATGCGGATCGTCATCGTCACCGGCCTCAGCGGCTCTGGTAAGACCAATGCCCTTCGCGCACTGGAAGACGTCGGTTTCTATGCGGTCGATAATCTGCCGATTCTTCTCTTGGACCAGCTGATCGACCTTTTCGGCGGAGGAGGCGGTCGGGAGGGGACCGAACGTCTCGCGTTGGTCGTGGACGGACGGATGACGGCACTTCCCCACTCCGGAGGGAACGACGCACCGTCGGAGCCGTTCGAGCAGGCCTGCCATGTTCTGGAAGCCACCGAACGCGCTGGTCACGAAGTCGACATCCTCTTTCTGGATTCCTCCGATGAGATGCTCGAACGACGTTACAGTGAAACACGGCGTCGCCATCCCCTTTCCATCGATGGCTCGGTGAAGAGCGGAGTTCAGGCGGAGCGTAAGCTTCTCGAACCGTTGAGGCAGCGGGCGCGGACTCGCATCGACACGAGTCGGATGTCGGTTCACGACCTTCGGCGTTCCATTCAGACCGCGTTCGCGCCAGGCGGACACAATGCTCCACGCATTTGGGTCAACATCATGTCGTTCGGATTCAAGCACGGCCTTCCTCCTGAGGCCGATCTCGTGTTCGATGTTCGCTTTCTTCCCAACCCATACTTTGTGCTGGAACTCCGTGACCGGACGGGCCTCGACCAAGCGGTTCGAGATTACGTGCGCATCCAAGAGGAGTACGAGCCATTTCTGAAGCAGCTCACTTCCTTGCTGCAGTTTCTCCTTCCTCAGTACGAACAAGAGGGAAAAGCGTACTTGACCATCGCGATCGGATGCACGGGCGGTCGTCACCGTTCGGTGACCGTGGCCCATGACCTCTGCCCTTTCGTTTCGGACCTGGGAATGCGGGTGGAAGTTCGCCACCGGGATCTGGATCGCTGAGGGTACGCCAGGCAGGATGCGCCGAGTATGATCGGGGTGGTGATGGTCAGCCACGGACGGCTCGCGGCCGCCCTCTTGGAGACGGCAACCGAGATCGTCGGCCCCATCGAGGGGGCGGAGAGCCTGGCCGTCAGTCGGGCCGATCGTCTAGAAGACGTAGAGCAGTCGCTGTCCCGGGCTGTGACGCGGGTGGACCAGGGCGATGGGGTTTTGGTCCTGGCAGACATGTTTGGCGGAACTGCTGCCAACGTCGCCCTACAGTTGGTCGGGCGACATCAGGTCGAGGTCGTGACCGGATTCAATCTACCGATGCTGCTCAAGCTCTCGTCCGCCATCGATACCGCGACTGATCTCACCAGCTTGGCTCAGCTCTTGAAGTTCTATGGACAGCGCAACGTTCTGGTCGCGAGCGAGCTTCTCAAGGAGCGAGAACAGGATGCCTGAGTGTTACTTCAGGGTCGACCCGCGGCTCGTTCACGCTACGGTCACCAACGCGTGGGTCCCTGAACTTCGCATTTCTGTCGTGATGGTCGTGGATGACGAGGTCGTTCGAGATCGACGTCGACAAGTCATCCTGTCCATGTCGGCGATGGAGGAGGTGTCAGTCGTCTTCGTGGGACCCGATGAAGCGGCAAAGGCGCTGTCCGGCGTGGAGAGCGACCAAGACCGGGGCGTTTTGGTTCTGTTCTCCAGACTGAGTGACGTGGCCCGTGCCTTCCGGGCGGGCTTGGAATTGGACGAGCTGAACGTGGGGCATCTTCCGGCGGAAGACGGGCGTTCGGCCATGCATCCAGCCGTTTTTTTGGGCAGTCAGGACCTGTCGATTCTGCACGACCTCAGTCGAGCCGGGACCCGTGTCTACATTCAGCCTTTGCCCAACGATCCCCCCATCTCCCCCATGGGGATCCCCAGGATGGTCCAGGTCAAGCGCCCTCGCCGGAAGGTCGATCCGATGACCTCGGTTCCAGCCCAAGGTACGACCAAGGCCGAGGGTCAGCTCGAGGTCGTCAACGAGCGTGGCCTCCATCTGAGGGCCGCGCACGCGTTGGCCCACGCTTCTTCGCGCTACGACTGCGAGATCCGTGTCGGCCGAGAGGGTCAGATGGTGAACGCCAAGAGCCTCTTGGGGTTGACGACCCTCGGAGCCGCACAGGGAAGTCGCTTAACGGTGGAAGTCGTGGGTCCCAACGCGGACGGAGTGCTTTCGGAGATTCGCCAGCTCTTCGCCTCCGGCTTCTATGAGGGTGGGGCATCTTGAGGACCAACATCACACTGGTGGGTAGCGGCGCCTGCGCTGGCATCGCTCGAGGCGCTCTCTACATCATCGACCGGAGTCGGGTTTCGGTGCCCCGATTCCGAGTTGGTCGTGAGCATCGCGCGAATGAGGTCGAGCGTTTCGAACGAGCCGTCTCCGTCTCCGAGATGCAGCTTCGAAACCTCCACGACCGAGCACGGGACCAAGGCCTGGATCAGGTCGCAGCGCTCCTCAAGGCCCACGCGATGATCCTCAGGGATGCGGCCTTCTTCGACGCCACTCGAAGCAGGATCATGCAGGAAGGTCAGAACGCGGAATGGTCACTTCACGCCACCGTCCGTGAGGTTCGCCGGTTGTTCGACCACTTGGAGCAGGACTTTTTTCGCCAGCGAAGGAGTGATGTCGACATCGTCGGAGACCGGGTCCTTCGGAATTTACTCGGTTCGGCCCCGGATCCTCTGGCCGAAATCCCAGAGCGTGCGGTCATCGCTGCACGCGACCTCTCCCCCGCCGATACGCTGGCCTTGGCACGAGAACGGGTTCAAGCCTTCATCACCGTGAGTGGCGGTCGAACCTCTCATACTGCGATCCTCGCTCGAGCCCTGGGCGTCCCGTGTGTAGTGGGCATACCGGAGCTTCTTCATGAGGTCACCGGAGGCGAGGACGTACTGGTCGACGGTGTCAGCGGCCGCGTGGTCATCAACCCCTCGGGAGCGGACATCAGCCGGTACGAAGCTCTGGCTCGCCGGCGCTCCGAAGAAGAGCAAGCCTTGCTCGCGGACCGCGATGTCCCAGCCATCACGCGGGATGGCGTGCACGTCCACCTCATGGGGAACATCGAGGTTCGCCACGAAGTGCAGGCAGTCCTTCGGGTTGGAGGCCAAGGAATCGGACTGTACCGGACGGAATTTCTAGGCTTCGATGGAGTGGCCTTCGACGACGTCGAAGCTCAGACCCACGCCTACGCCGAAGTGGTCGAGCTCATGGACGGACGCCCGGTGACCATTCGGTCTTTGGATATTGGCGGTGACAAGAACTTCGGCGAATCCGATGGGGATGGAGATTGGGCGACGTCGGACTTTCCAGTTGCAGCCGATGACTCTCCGTTGGGTTTGAGAGCGATTCGAAAGAGCCTCTTGGACCGAGAGGGCTTTCGTCTCCAACTCGAGGCGATTTGCCGGGCCAGCGGACGGGGGCCGGTTCGGCTTCTGATTCCGTTCGTGACGGAAGCCGAAGAGGTGAAGACGGTTCGAGAAGAGCTACGCCGCACTCAAGACGTTCTACGTCATCGCAACGAGCCTTTCGATGAGACGATGCCACTCGGTATCATGTTGGAGACACCGGCCTCCATCTTCTGCCTCGAAGAATTGAGTCGGCTCGTCGATTTCTTCTCGGTCGGAACGAACGACCTGATCCAATTCGTGATGGCGGCCGATCGTTCGATCGAGGCGGTGGCTCACCTGTGCCGCCCGAGTCACCCGGCCGTACTTCGCGTTCTGGACAAGATCCGCAAGGAGGCCGGTCGACCGGTTGCTATCTGCGGAGAGGTCGCTGCCGACCCCTTCATGGCGCCCCTTTTGGTCGGGCTCGGTTTCAGCGACCTATCGATGAGTCCACTCTCGATACCGGTGGTGAAGCGGATGATTCGTCGGCTCAACGCGGAAGCTTGTCACACCTTGGCCGAACGTGCCCTTCGGTCCGACGGTCCCGACCAAGTCGAACAACTGGTCACGGAGGCTCTCAGGACTTGGACACCCGACCTACTGGGACTGAGCGATGGCCCCATGGGCGGCATCGGTCGTTAGGGAGCCCGAAGGTACTTCAGGCTCATGCGGACCTGACCGCTGGCGGAGACGATGACCAACTCACCCTCGGGGGTTCGGACCTGGAGGTTGGGCAACAGGGACCGCCCACGCAAGGCCTCTCCGAAGGCCCTCACCCGTGCTTCGCGTTCGGACGGCGGAATCTTGCGCCATGCCCCGAGGTCGAGCACGCCGATAAAGGCACCCTCGTAGAGCGCGGCTTCGCTCAAAGGCACGGTCTCGGCGAAGGCAGCCGGGTCCATCGGTCGATTGGGACGAAAGATGTAAGCCAATGCTCCAGCCAGACCGCCGAACGTCAGCAGAGCCCCGATCCGAACCACCTGGCGTCGCCCCGGGTTGCGCTGTTCGATCCCGAGCCCGAGGTCTTCCAGGCGTGCCTGATGGTCCAGGTCTTCTTTGGAAGGTTCGGCAACTCCAGAAGGCGTTCGAACCTTGGGCCGAATCGCTTCCTTCGCGCGTTGAATGAGCTGCTCGCGGTGTTCAGAAGCCACCGAAAGTTCAGGTTCGAGCAGGATGACGTCCAGCGCCTTCAGCTTGTGTTGAGCGAAGCTGATGCTGACGAAGATCTCCTCATCTGAAAAGCTTTGGTCCCGGAGCAAGGTAACCAAGTGCTGCGGATTGAGGAACTTACCGTCGAAGATCTGACCGATGTGCTCGTGGAGCCAGTACTCCAGCTGGCTGGCCTCCATGTATGAGCCGGACGGTGAGCTTCGAAGGCCAGACATGACATGCTGGATGACCTTGCGCTTCGTTTCAGTGTCCGAATTCACGTCGGCGGAAACATCGCTCGAGGCCCGGCTTTCCTTCCTGAAGAGTTCCAGGAGTCGATGCCGTTCGTCTTCACTCAAAGACGCGACCCGAGGCGGAAGCTTGAGCCGTACACCGAGCCGATTCCCTTTTTCCTCGAAGGCCAGAAAGAGGGGAAGAAGTCGGCTTTCGTCCGCGCTGGTCAGCAGCGCTTGGTACACCGGCGTGAGGTCCAGCCCATCCTGATGGGCCAAGGCTGGATAGTGGGTCGTCAGCATCATGAAAAACGCTTTCGGATCGATGTCTTGAGCCAGCGGGCTGCAGCGCAGAACGCTGGTGAGACCCCGGCACGTCATCCTCTTCGTATTTTCGGCGGATGCTTCCACGCTTTCATATTTTGTTCGGGGTCTTTCCCGCGCGCAAGGTTACCTTTGTTGACCCGGCCAAATGGTCTCTGCTAGCCAAGCTCGACCGCGGCCGAATCAGGGCCTCACCCGAGGCATGAACGCTGTGGTTCCGGAGAAAATCGCTTATGACGCTCAAAAACTTCGTCTTCACATCGGAATCCGTCAACGAAGGTCATCCCGACAAGGTAAGTGACCAAATTTCTGACACCATCCTGGATGCCCTTCTGGCCGGGGACCCGAAATCAAGGGTCGCGTGCGAGACCATGTGCCTGACCGGTCTCGTCATGGTCGGCGGCGAAGTCACGTCCAGTACCCAGATCGACGTGCAGGAACTGGTACGAGGCGCCATCAAGGAGATCGGCTACGACGACTCCTCGATGGGATTCGACTATCGGTCCTGCGCCGTCCTGAATGCGCTGAACAAGCAGTCCCCCGACATCGCGATGGGCGTCGACCGGGACAAGGAAGAAGATCAAGGCGCCGGCGATCAGGGCATGATGTTTGGTTTCGCCGTGGATGAGACGCCAGAGTTGATGCCGATGCCGGTTCAGTATGCTCATCAGCTCATGCGCCGGCTCACACAGGTCCGTAAAGATGGAACCCTGCCCTTCCTACGACCCGACGGGAAGGGCCAAGTCACCGTGCAGTATGAGAACGGCAAGCCGAAGGCCGTGAAGACGGTGGTCGTTTCGACTCAGCACAACGAAGAGATCACGCAAGATCAGGTTCGCGAAGGTGTGATCGAAGAGGTTGTGCGCAAGGTGATCCCGAAGCAGATGCTGGCTGAAGACGCGGTGTATCACATCAATCCGACCGGCCGATTCGTGGTGGGCGGCCCGCACGGCGACGCGGGTCTCACCGGTCGGAAGATCATTGTCGATACCTACGGCGGAATGGGCCGACACGGCGGTGGCGCATTCTCAGGCAAGGACCCGAGCAAAGTGGACCGGTCGGCGGCGTACATGGCTCGCTATATCGCCAAGAACGTCGTGGCGAGTGGAGCCGCTACCCGGTGCGAAGTGCAGCTTGCGTACGCGATCGGTGTCGCCAAACCCGTCTCGGTCCACGTGGACACGTTCGGGACCGGCAAAGTGGCTGAGACCAAGATCGAGCAGGCGATCGAGGATGTCTTCGACTGCACCCCTCGCGGCATCGTTACCAGTCTCGACCTGCTCAAGCCCGGCTACGCTCGAACCGCTGCGTATGGGCACTTTGGCAATCCAGAGTTCAATTGGGAGAAGACCAACAGAGTGGACGCGCTCAAAGATGCACTCGGCCTTTAGGCTTGGGCATCCGGTAGCCTGAACGCATTTAGAGCATTTCGGCCCGTCACTTCCTTCACATCCTCCAGCGTGGTGTCCCAGATCTCGGCCAGACACTGGGCGGTGTGAAGGACGTAAGACGGCTCGTTCCGCTTGCCCCGGAAAGGGACGGGCGCCAGATACGGGCAGTCGGTCTCCACCAGTACACGCTCTCGTGGCAGAAGCCGAGCGATCCGCCTGAGGTCATCCGATCTCTTGAAGGTCAAGATACCACTGAAGCTGATATAGAACCCCAGTTCGACGGCGCCGCGTGCTAGAAACTGGGTGCCGCTGAAACAATGGATGATGCCGCCGGTCGATGATGCGTCTTCCTCCTCGAGGATGCGCAAGGTGTCCTCTTCCGCGTCACGGGTGTGCACGACGCACGGTTTGTTGTGGCGCTTTGCCATCCTGATGAAGGAACGGAAAGCTTCCTGCTGAACATGCCGAGGGCTATGGTCATAGTAGTAGTCGAGTCCAGTCTCGCCAATCGCTACGACTTTCGGATCTGAAGCCAGACCTTCGATTTCCTGAATAATGGAGTCTGTTGCCTGTATGGCGTCGTGAGGATGGATGCCGACGGTTGCATGGAGATTCTCGCTCCGCCGGGCGAGCTGCAGCGCCGCAGGATTGCTTTCGAATCCATCCGATGCTCCGATCAAGACGATATCGGTTACGCCCGCTTGTTCGGCCCGTGAAAGGACTTCGTCGACCTCACCGCGGAACGCGCTGCCGTCCAAGTGCGCATGGGTGTCGAAAAACCGCTTCACGTTCCCACCCTGCCCAACAGAGCCGAACGGATGCCAGCTTTTTCGCCGAGCGTGTCGGGCGCTATCCGATGTCCCGGATCGACTGGAGGAGGGCATCCTTATGCTTTGCGACGGCGACCCGGGCGTAGCCGATCTTGGAGTCTTTGGGCATTCCCACCCCAATCGCCAGTCCGGAGCTAGCTTCCGGAACCAGGACCAAGAAGGTCGAAAGCGATGTCTCCAAGATGAGCTCCTTGAATTCGTGGAGCGCTTCCCGAATCATGTCGTTGCGACCGTACTTCTGTCCCCTCGTGATGATGTCCAGGACCTGGCCGAAAGCAGCTCCGATGGTGTCGGTGTCATTCCTGAATTCGATGCTCGACACGCCCACCGATAAGCCACTGTCGGTCTCGAAACAAATGGTGAAGTAACATCCTTCGATGTCGGCGCGCATGCGGTCCAGCACTTCGGGGATGGTTGCCATGGCAATCTCAGCTCCTCCTAGATGGCGTCGAAGATTTCAGCAACTTTGGGCACCTGCTTCTTTGCGATCATTCGCACGTATCCGAGATTGCCTTCTTCATGGTCGCTGGCCAACATGATCGCAAAGCGACGTTGTTCATCCATCGCCATATAGAAGCTCATGTGCTCGAGCTCGAGTACGACGGATTCCAATTCGCCTCGTATACGTTCTGGTATGAGCTGAGTAAATCGCATCAATTTGTCGACGATTCCAACGTGGCTTCCGCTCATTGCGTCCACATTCGTGTCTGGGATCGAAGAACTGACCGCCAACATCAAACCATCCGCGATGCTGAAGATTCCAGCAGCAACGGAGCCTGGGGTCGAAGTTCGCATATCGTTGACGATCTTTTGTAAAGGATTGGCTGTATTCACATTCTTATCCTCGACTCGTTGATGAGTACTCGACCATGTCGGGTGAACTCTGGAACCCCGTTCCCGGGTCGAACCGGGCGATGACGTGCCGCTGGGCCCCGGAGTAGCGATGTTCGGGCTGGGAATATCGCTGTTCAAGGACTCGACCTCCACGACGGATGACGCCGTCATCAGCATGCGTTCGAGCGCCGGTGAACCCTCCAGAAGTGTTCCATCCGACAGTCTGAGTTCGGCGGTGGACGCCGTTCCTTCTTCGACCGAGATACGGCCTTCGATGCCTGGCCCATGCACGACGTAACCGACCGTGGCTCGGCTGAGCGCCGCAACCCGGAGAAGTTCGGCAAGTGTAGGGCTAGTCAAGACCGGTTCTCCCGGATGAACTGGAACGTTCGTCGTCTCGTCGTGCAGCCTCGAGAAGTCCGTAATGGACGTCCAGTCGCATGCGGGGCCGTTCCGAGCCGTCGGGGTGGGGCAGGCAAGCAAAAGTGCCGTCGGTCCACTTGATGACGTGGGAAAGTACATTCAAGGCGAAGTCCTTCGTCGACGCTTCCACGTGCTCCGGAGCCTCCCCGAGTTCGGTCAAGACAGAGGCAAGCTGAGCCGTATCCTTGAAGCGGCCTCGGGGATGAGCCATGGCTTCTGCACTGCAGACGCCGTCCAGAACTCCGGATTCGAAGGAACACTTCACGAGGTGTCCGGGCCGCGTCAATTCGAGCTCGCCGGTGAATCGCCCGTTGGCCAGAAAGCTCAACAGGTCGGGAACCTTGAAGTGCGACAAGGTCCCAGAGAGCATTTGCGTCGAGTCTGGAGAACGGCCGGAGTTTGGCGTCGACAGGGCCTCCACGATGGCGACCCGGTCTCGGATGGCGTCGGCCGTTGCGATGTACTTGAAGGCGTCCAGATGCATTTTGCATTCGGAGAGCCGGTTCAGGGCAAAGTATTGTTCTAGAAGAACCAGACGAGGGCCAACGCGGGAACGGTGTTCTTGCACCATGCGCTGGAGACGTTTCATCGACAAAGGATTGCTCGGACGATCGCGGATGGAAAGCAACGTACCTGCGGTCTGGTCGTCGTCGTTCAGCAGATCGTTCACGAGGTCACGTTCCAAGACGGCGCTACGGGATGGATACTGTCGGGAGGCCAGGACAAACAGCTCCCGCGCAGAGTCCAGTCTTCCCTCCTTCAGAGCAAGTGTGGCCAAGAAACCCAGGCCATAGCCCGAGCCGCGCGCCACCGCGCGATGGGCCGATGCATGCGCGTCGTGGAGCTGACCCTCGTGGTAAGAAAGGTGGGCCGCCGCTACATCCATGGACGCGAGCACCGCTGGGTTCTCAAGGCCGGAGCTCATCCTCTGAGCTCGATGAAGACTGTGTTGAGCCTTGTTGGTGTCGGCCATCCGAAGATGGCATTCCGCTCCGAGGACCAGCGTTCGGGCGAGATGGTCCTGCCCCAACTTCGTCGCGAAGGACTCGGCTCGAGAAAGGGCTCGACCGACAGCTGATGGGTCGCCCAGGACCACCGAAGTTCGGGCAATGAAGTGCTGCGCCACCCACCCGAGCTCTTGGTCGTCGGCGTCGGATGCGACCTCGTCGAGGTTTCGTCGCGCGACGGCGACGGCTCCGGCGGCCCAAAGACTGATGGCATCGAGGACCCTCCTCCCCTTCTCGCTGGGTGGTGACTTGCCGAACAGCGAGAGCACTTCGTCGCGATGGTGCGGAGGCAGCCAATCGATGTGAGGAACCGAGTGGAGCGCTTCCGCCGTCACGGTACTCATCTGCCAGCTCCCCTCATGAGCGAGGTTCACGTATTCCAGTCTGGCCCGGTTCGCAGAGATTTGCGAGGGTACGATGGGGTCGGAACGCTACGACTCGACGCTTCGACCTGCATAGTGGCCTGCTGTCGGAGGTGTAGTTAGGGGCACGACTCCTGCGTCTGAAGACATTGATTCAATTCTGCAAGTTGGACGGCGGCTTGGACATGGTTGGACCAAGGGTCGGGTCGGTGCCGTCACGGTGCGGTACGCTGCGTGGAAGTCACCGCTGACCAAAGCTCTCGTCGAAGTTCCTCGTCAGTCTCGGGCGCGGCGGCCAGAGCCTTGAGATGCTCCAGGTACTTCGGTTGACCCAAGGCTGAAAGTGCGGAAATCGCGGCGCTCCGGAGACTCGCGTCGCGACTTTCGGCCACGATCCGCCACATGAGGGGAGCGGCTTGCTCTACCCGTTCCTCGGCCAGAAGATGGAGCGCGTAGACCTTTTGCTCGAATCGCCCTCGCTCGGCTTGTTTCATCAGGGCTGTCGCACCATCAGGGTCCCCGAGTCGGACCGCCACGGCCTCGGCCAAGGTTCGGTCTGCCCAGGGCAGTAGCCACGACCGCCGGATGCGGTCCAAAGCCGATAGTGCCGCGGGGTCCGCCAACCTTCGTAGGCCTTCGAGGGCCACTGGCCGCAGCTCTCGATGGTCCAGAAAGACCTCCAGGGGGTCCCGCGCGCTTCGGTCGCCCAAACACGCCAGGGCGAACGCGGCCTCCAGACGAACGCCGGGATGCTCGTCCTCTAGGCGGACCTGCAGCGCAGGTTGGCTCTTCGAATCTCCCAAGTCTCCCAAGGCCGCTGCCGCCTCCTGACGAACCCCTGGATCTGGGTCCCGGAGGCGCACCTCCAGCTCCGCCCGCACCATTCCGGGCGGCGGTGTGGGTTCGGGCCGAAGGAGGACCAATGAGGCGCAGGCCTCCGCACGCAGCTTGGCGTCGTCGGATCCACACAGGGTGAGCGCGCGATGAAAGACCTCCTGTGTGACCTTGTGCCCATGAAACTCGCACCAGTGGCCGAGGACGTCCAGAGCGACGCGGGCCCGGTCTCCTTCGTCGTGCAAGGCCCGAATGAGACGAGGTTCTGCTTCGACTCGGCCTCCCTCGCCCGTATTCTTCAGTTCGAGTAGACTCAGGACTTCATCTCGCCGAGACATCACTGTATGCGGCTTCCCGGGGATGCGCCTTCATCTACTGAAAGGACTTGAATGTCCTTGCCTCCGGGACCCGCCGCCAAGATCATGCCCTCGCTCGTTCCAAAGCGCATCTTGCGAGGTTTGAGATTGGCAACGACCACCACGTGTCGGCCTACGAGCTCCTGAGGGCGGTATGCTTCGGCCAGACCGGCAAAGATTTGCCGGGGCTCGCCCTCGCCGATGTCCACCCGAAGGCGAAGGAGTTTGTCGGCGCCCTCTACCCGTTCCGCTTCGAGAACCCGGCCGGCTCTCAGGTCGACCTTGAACAGATCGTTGGTGGTGATGGTTTGAGACGCTTCGGAAGCGGAAGCCGCTCGAGCTTTCCCGGCCGGCGCCTTCGCTGCCGGTTCCGGCTCGGGTCCGGCCGATTCCTCCACAACACGTTCCATCGCCTTGGGGTCGACTCGTTCGATGATGCGGACCATGGGTCCGATGGAACGACCGTCCTTGATGTCGAAGTTCAAGGCGTTCTGGAAATGGCGTCGGTCGACTTGCAGAATGCTCAGGATCTTGTCGCACGGTTCAGGAACCACTGGGGCCAGCACGATGGCGGCGGCCTTGGCGAGGTTCAGCCCCAGAGTGACGACGCTCCGTGCCGCCTCCGGATCGGCCTTCACCATTTTCCAGGGGGCCTTCTCCTGAAACAGCAGATTGCCGGCATCGGCGATGTCGAGCCCGGCTCGCACCGCACGGGCGGTGTCCCAATTCTTGTATGCCTTTCGTGCTGCCGCGACGCGTGCCCGGGCAAGCGCAAGAAGTTCTTCCGTTTCGGCTGGGAGAGTACCGGTGCGACCACCCAGCTTGTTGTGAAGGAAGCTCGCTCCTCGCGAGACCAGATTCGCCAGGTTATTGACCAACTCGGCGTTGACCCGCTGCACGAATTCGTCGGTCGAAAAATCGATGTCGTCGATTCCACTGGAAAGCTTCGCGCCAAGATACCATCGGAGATAGGTCGGCTCGAGATGGCGAGCGAAGGTTTCGGCCAGAATGAAGGTTCCTCGACTCTTGCTCATCTTCGCGCCATTGGCGGTCAACATGCCGTGCACCTGTACTCGTACGGGAGTTCTGAGTTCGGACGCCTTCAACATCGCCGGCCAAAACAGGGTGTGAAAGTAGATGATGTCTTTCCCGATGACGTGAACGATCTCGGCTGGATGGGCGGAACCGGCAGACCAAATCTCGTGGACCATCTTTCGTCGGCCTTGAAGTCCGGCCCAGTGCTCGGTGGCCGAGATGTATCCGATCGGAGCATCTAGCCAGACATAGAAGAACTTGCCGGGAGCATCCGGTATTTCGAAGCCGAAGTACGGTGCGTCCCGCGAGATGTCCCAGTCCTGAAGACCCTTATCGATCCACTCCTGAACGAAACGACGAACTTCGGGCTGAAGTCGGTCCGGCGTGTCGACCCATCCTTGCAGGTATTCGGCGAAGGACGCCAATTCAACGAAGAGATGCTCCGAGCTTCTCAGCACGGGCCGACTGCCCGTCACGACGCTGTACGGATCCACGAGTTCCCGCGGTTCGTAGGTGCTTCCGCAGTTCTCACACACGTCGCCGTACTGGTCGGCCGCGCCGCACTTTGGACAGGTTCCCTTGACGAATCGGTCGGGGAGGAACCGCTTGGCCTCTTGGTCGTAGAGCTGCTCGATGGTTCGACGCTTCACGTGGCCACCTTCGAGAAGCTTCTTGTACACGTAGTGGGCCCAGCGCCGGTTTTCTTCGGAGTTCGTGGAGTGAAACGCGTCGTAGCTGATCCTGAATTTCGCATAGTCGCGCACATGTTCCGACGCGAAACGGGCAACGAACGCTTCCGGGGTCATCCCGGCTTTTTGAGCGTTGATCTCGATCGGAGTCCCATGAGTGTCGTCGGCACAAACGAACACCACGTTGTCCCCTTCGAGGCGGCGCGCCCGCACGTAGATGTCCGTTTGGACCGCCTCGAGGAGATGCCCGATGTGAATGCTGCCGTTTGCATACGGCAAGGCGTGGGTCACGAGGATTGTGGATGAAGGGCTTTCCGGAGTCATGGCCTCTCGAGCACCATACGCCCCCGGCCGGCGAGCGCCAGGCACATCTGTTCCGCCACCATGAGCGCGTTGAGATTGAAGGGAAGGTCCAACTGGTGATGGGCTTCGAGCACCGTCCGGGCGCGATGCAGAAGCAGCCCGGTAGAACGGCGGGCGACCAGTCCCTGCAACATCGGGCGCTGGTCCTCGTTCGCGAGCTCCGCGGGCATGGCGTGAAAATGAAGGCGAAGTTGATCCTGAAGCCAGAGTGCCCACAACTCGAGGATCGTCTTCATTCGGGCGCGGTCCTGCGCCAGATCGCTGGCCACCGAGAGGGCGACGCTTACGGAACCGTCTTCTGATCCGTTTCCGGGTTCGAGTCGCACGTCGAGGTCTCGCACTTCGTCCCGCAGGGTCAGCACCGAGTCGGCATCCATCTCGGAGGCCCTCCCGATCGCTCCTTGGGTCCATCCGGCCACGAGACGAGCGGGGCGATCCGGGAGTCCTTGGCGCTGGAGGTGGGCGGCCAGCTCGGCTACGGGGATCGGCCGAAATCGGAGTCGCTGACATCGGGAAAGGATCGTGGGCAGCAATGTTCGGGGCCGCTGGGTGACGAGCACCCAGTGGGCTTGGCCTGGCGGCTCTTCCAATGACTTGAGGAGGGCATTCTGCGCTTCGATGGTCATGCGGTCCGCCTGGTCCACGACCACCACCTTGGCTCGACCCTCGAGGGGGCGCAGTCGAAGACCGCGCTCCACTTCCCGAACCTCCGAAACCTTGATGGACCGCCCCTTGGGGCTGAGGTCCGTGAAGTCGGCATGGGTGCCCGCGAGGAGCTTCGTGCAGGCGGCACAGACCCCGCAGGCTCGCGCAGGCTCCGGGGGAGACAAGCAAAGGCGGGCTGCTGCGAACATCCGTGCCGCCGTTCGTTTCCCGACCCCATCCGGACCCTCGAACACGAGGGCGTGAGGGAGGCGACCGGATGAGAACCAACGAACCAATCGACCTCGAGCCTCCTCTTGGCCCACGAGCTGGGAGAGATCGAGGCCCGTCATCGAGAATGCTCCTCAAGTTCAGCCAATGCCGCGACCCGGCGCATGAAATCTTCGGGAAGCACCAGCCCACGTTCTCGACACAGCTCGAAAAGGGTTCGCAGCATCCTCGCGGTTCGCTCCTGACCGGCCATGATCTCTGCTGCCGTCCGGGACGTGGGTCTGGCGTGTTCCAACGCTGCCTTTTGCTCTTGCGACTTCACCTCCGCCATTGCGATTTGGAGCGCCTCACGGGACACGAGTGCGGCATCGAGCAGGACCCGCGCCACCGGCGCGCCTTGTTGCACGCTGCGCGTATGGGCCCACTCGGCTTGTTCGGGCGATAAGGCGGTGGATCGCACGAGCTGAAGCAGCAGCGCCTCATCCATTCGGCTACCCATACGCAATCATGGGGGGAATGGCTACGGGCGGGCTTTCCGCGTCGACCGTACGACACCGCCCTCCGCTCCGTTGTTTTTTTGCACGGCAGAAGGCTAGGGTGCCGGCCGTTGGCCGCTGGGCTTCTCACGCGCGACCAGGTCCACTCGATCTTGTCGCTGTACTATCTCGAGGGTCCGGACGCTTTCGGTCACCTCCTGGACCATGGCGGTCACGCCGACGGGACCGGCCGGAACACCTACTGGGTTCGGGTGGATGGACTCGAGTACGTGCTTCGCTTGGTTCACCGGAAGACGGTGGACGACATGCTCCACGAGAAGGAGCTCCTGCTCCACGTAGAGCGGGCCGGCATGACGATTCCCCGTTTGATGCAGAACGTTGCCCGCGGATCGTTTACGCCCTGGGCGCGTCGCGGTCGGTTCGTTTCCCTGTTCCGGTACCCGCCGGGGCGTGGGTTGGGGCGGTTCGAGATCCGGCCGCATCACGCCGAGGCGGTCGGGGCTTGGCTGGCCCGTTTTCATTTGGCGGCTCGCGATTTTCCGCGCCGTCGGAAGCTCACCGGCGCTTTCGATGAGCTGGAGAAGGGACTCGAACGGGCAGAGCGCGCGTTGGAGCGTCACCGCCTCGCCCGGAGACACCGTCGAGGGGTGCAAGTCATCCGTCATCACCTCGAGCAGGTACGGCTGGTGGAACAGTTCCCGGTGTCCATGGGCATTCTCCACGGTGGGCTCGGCCTTTCGGCGGTGCGCTTCCTTCAGAACGAACTCACCGGCGCGGCGGACCTCGACGCGGCCGGATACGGGCCATGGCTGCGAGATCTGGCCTACATGGTCCAGGAGTGGTGTTGGCGCCCGGAAGTGGCACAGCATGGCGGCCCTGCAGGTGCCTACGATCCCGATCTGGTCGTCGCGTCGATGGCGGGTTACCATGGAGTCAGACCGCTGACATCCGAGGAACAACGGCTCTTCCCGCGCTTCGTGCAACTGGCCAGCGTTCGGGAGGCCACTTGTCGGCTACTCGATAACGAGCTCAAGCGCCGGCCTCGGCGCCACCATCCTTATCGAGACTATCGACACTATGTCGCCCGTCTGGAGGCTTCGTGTCCGGCGGTGCGAAGGCTACAGTCCCGGCCGGCCTCGCTTGTGAGGACCCACCAAGGATCGTAGCGTTTTTGCTCGATGGAGGGCCGAGGGCGCTCAATTCCGCTGTTGTTGGTGGAGGATGATGCGGTGGATCTCTTGAAGGTCCGACGGGGGCTCGAACACTCGAATTTGAGCCTCGAGATCGACACCGCCGAGAACCTCGCAAAGGCCAAAGAACGTCTCGAACAGCAGGCCTTCGATGCGGCGGTCGTTGATTGGAGCCTTCCCGATGGGGACGCTCTCGATTTTCTTCAGCACCTCGAGGACTGCGCCATCGAGCTTCCCGTTGTGGTGCTTACCGGGCACGACGACGATGCGCTCGCGCGGGCGGCGCTGAAAAAGGGGGCACAGGACTATCTGATCAAGGGTGAGTATCGCCTCGACGCACTGGTTCGCGCCGTGCGGTACGCCATCGAGCGCAAGCGCGCCGAAGCGTATCGGGTGCGTTTGCAGCACGCCGACCGGCTGGTGTCCTTGGGCAATCTCGCCGCCGGAATCTGCCACGAGATCAACAATCCGATGTCGTGGCTCTTGGCGAACATGGGTTTTCTCAAGGAGCAGCTCGACGCGATGGCGACAACATCAGAGCCGCGGCTCCATCAGCAGGTTCAGCATTGCTTGGGACTCATCACCGAAGCCGAGACGGGTCTTCAACGGATCGCCAGGACGACTTCGGGCCTGCGGGACTATGCCCGTCTGAACACTGAGCGGCGGGAGCCGGTCGATGTGAACGAGGTGTTGCGAAACGCAGCTCGACTTGCGGATCATGAAGCTCGTCACCGAGCCGAGATCGAGCTCTGCCTCGAGGATGGTCTGGATTCGCTGAATGGGGACGCCGCCGGACTTCAGCAGGTGTTCGTGAATCTCGTTTTGAACGCGGTTCAGGCTTTGGACAGCTGTTCCGAGGAGAATCGAAGGGTCACACCTCGCATTCGTCTTCGCAGCGAGCGAGTCGTCGACGCCATCATGGTCTCCATCGAGGACTCGGGTCCTGGAGTTCCACCCCGACTCCGGGAGCAGGTGTTTACGCCCTTTTTCACGACCAAAGCGGAGCAGCAAGGTTCGGGGCTCGGCCTCCCCATCGCGCGGGAGATCGTATCGCAACATGGTGGAATGTTGAGTCTCAAGGACTCCGAACTCGGCGGTGCACGCTTCGAAATCCGGCTCCCGATGGGAGGCGAAGCGACCCGGGTGGAGCACGTTCCGACGGTGACGCCCGGTTCCGAGGATCTACTCATCGGAGCGAAAGTGCTCGCGGTCGATGACGAGCCCTCGATCCTCCGAATGTTGAGTCGTTTTCTTCCGTCGGCCACCGTCGTTGCAGTGCGGTCGGTGGAGGAGGCTCTGAAGGCGCTGGCAGCCGGTGACTTCGACTCCATCCTTTGCGATCTGAATTTGCGACCCGCTTCGGGCGCGGACCTGTACCATCAGGTCTCGAATCAGTACCCGCATCTGGTTTCGTCATTCACGATGACCACCGGTGGCGCAGTCACGCCGAGCCTGCGCCGTTTCGAGCGTGAAGCGCCGGTGCCCTGGCTCCGGAAACCTTTTGGTCGGGATGAGGTGACCGCGGCGGTGATTCGGAACATCAAAGCCCGGCCACAATTTTCCAGCGTCCGTCTTCCCGTCTGAACCTGATCCGGGTTCGATCGCTGCTGGTCTCCCATTTCGGACCCGCCGGATAGCGATTGTGGGCCCGAAGAGAATAATAGACCTCGGCGTACGCGGTTTCTTCTTCTTCCTCGACCTCGATGGCGTCGACCCGGATATCGACTTTGAGTACCCGCGTGCGTTCGAAATCTTCGTGGAGGGCCGCCGCCAATTGACTGTAATCGTAGTCGTCCGACGCATCGGTGTTGGCGTTGTTCTCGAAGTAGCTCGGGCTGACCAATGACAGAACGGCATCTGCATCCAACGCCTCGAGAGCGCGCCGGTAGTCTTCGACCAGCGCCAAGATCTGCCGGTTTTCCAGCGTGTCTTCGATATCGGTGTTGCCGATGGTGGCGGTGGCACACGCGTTCAGTCCCCAGAAAACCGCGGCGGTCCATCGGGCCCAAGTCATCTCGGCGCGGTTTTGACATCGAATCCATCCGCTGGCCAGCGTTCCATGAAGTCGATCCGCAGACGCCAGCTCCGGGCCTCGGCTCTTGCCTCGAATGGCACTTCAACCGCGTCCAACTTGCCAAAATGTCTTTCGGCTCGATCGTAATCTCCCTGCGAGGCGGCCAGTCTGCCCAGCATGAGCTCGGTCTCCCACCGAAGTGGTTCGGGCATGCCTTCGAGTTGCGTGAGGGGGTCGAGACGCCCTCGGGCAGATTCGACTTCCCCCAGGCCGATGAGACGTCGACCGAGAAGGTAGTCGACGAGTGGGTCGGCGCCCCGCCCGTCGAGCTGGACCAGAGTCCAAAGGGCGGCTTCACCCTGTAGCTCTGCCCCGAGGTACCGGAGCAGCTCTTGGGAGACCGGTTTCGGACGCGACAGCGCCCAGATCCGGGCGGTACGAAGACGTAACCTGGGAAAGGACGTCCACAGTTCGAGTCCACGACCGAACAAGGATCGGGCCCGAGTCGTATCGCCTTTCTTCCACGCCAGCATGGCCTCGAGGTCACTCAACGGGGCTCGGTCGGCCACCGTGGCGGTCTGGATCTTGTCGAGTATCGCTTGGGCGCGGTCCAGTCGATGCGCCTGTTGATAGCGAAACGCGAGGCTCAGGTGGCTGCTCGGGTCGGGATGATATCCGTAGGCTCGGTCCAAGAAGTGCTCGGCTCGAACGAGCTGGCCTCGGTTCATCATTTCCCTCGCCTGTTCCCGCAAATTGGCGGTCACGTGGGGACAAGTTCGCTGAAAGATGCTGGGCCTTCGGTATCGGTGCGCCGCGGCTCGTTGTTGATGGGGCTCTAGCTGGATGACTTGGGAAAGCCAGTTTCGCCAGGCGCCTTCCAGCTCCGAGAGACCGCCATCATAATGGGCAAACGAATTCGTGCGGTAGGCGATCGCGAGGGAATCGCTGCCATGGGTGTCTCGAAGCCACAAAACAAAGGAACCGGCCACCGTGTAGGCTCGGCGGGAGGCTTGTCCCCAAAAGCCCGAAGGGGACAAGATATCCGCCATTCGAGGGGCGAGGCTCATGTCGATCAAGGCTTTCGCCGCTTGGTGGGTAGAAAGGTTGCCGGAGGGGAGTTCCGTCGCCTCAGCGACTCCCTCGATCAATCCCAAGTTCACCCAAATCAGATTCGCGGCCGGTACTTTCAAGGGACCATCCGCCCAGTCGGCGGCAAATACGTGGGCCAGCTCGTGGCCCAACGTTGGATGCCAGTCCCGGACACCGTGAATGTGGATTTCGCGGACCCATGGTCTCGCGATCATCGTACGGCGGGCTCCGAGCAAGCGACCTTTCACTTCGGGTGACGGATACACGTAGCTCCGGATCTTCTCGGTGGGCGTATGCCCGAACCACCGGGTAAGTCGCTGATGATGGAACTCGTGATCGAGGACGACCGACTGCACGAGGCCGTCCGGAGTATCCTTCGGCAAGAAGATTGTGAAATGATCGGTTTCGACTCGAATCGGTAGGTTGCTTTCGATCGTGCGTCGACTGGTTCGAAACCCGAACGATTCGCCCTTTGCCCAGATGATGGATGCCGCCACGAGGAACGTCGCGCTCAAAGTCCCCACCATCCAGGACCGGGCTGGTGGGGCGTCCATCGCCCGCTCACCGCCACCTTTCCACCAGGCCCCGAAGCATGCGAGCCCGAGCCCGGTCAGGGCAACGGCGGAGCGCTGCGCCCAAAGCGCTGCGGTCGGGGTCAAAGCTTCATCATAGAGCGACCCAGGCCACCAACCAAACAGTGGACTGAAGGCGAAGACCTGGGGTTCGCGGTATAGGTGGGCGAGCACCGAGCCCAGATCCAGACCGGCCAGTACCACCATCGCGAGAGGCCACCACGGTCCGAACCGCGCAAATAGAAGCATCCCCAAGGCAACACCCAACACGCCGCCCGCGCCGGGTAGAAGCAGGAAGAACACGAGCCCCGTCTGCTGGTCGCATGATGCGGACCACCATTCGACCAACGCTCCGGCTGCGATCGAAAACGACGAGCCGAGGGCATGGACCAAAAGGCCAATGCCGAAGAGGGGCAGCCATCCTGGGGCGGGGCTTCGATGTGAAGATGGCCCCGAGTCCCCGCGTTCCCCTGCACTGGACCGCGCGGCCCAAACCAGACCGGCGCCGAGCACCGGCGCAGCGACCGCCGTCCACAAGCTGGCGACAAACGCCCGTTCGAAACCAAGGTCGCGCACCAGGGGAATGGCGGCACACAAAACTGCGAGGACCGCCCAGGATGCCAAAACGCCCAGGGTAACCGGTCCGAACAGCCGTCTCACGGATTCCATGGTTTACCTCCGGAGCGGACGAAGGGTAAGGGCGCGGCATGGCCGGAAAAGGCGCCTATTTCGCAGGCAAGCACGTCATCATCACCGGAGGTTCCAGTGGCATAGGATTGGCGCTGGCACACCAACTCGCCGCGCTTCGCGCGAAGCTCAGCCTGGTGGCCCGGCGTGAGGACATGTTGGAGCAGGCGCGGGCTGCCGTGAAGGATGCTCAACCAGACACTGAGGTTCATGTGCTCCCCCTGGATGTGGCAAGTGAAGGTGATGTGCAAGCGCGCCTGCCGCCACACTTGGAGGCCCACCCCGTCGACATGCTCATCAACAACGCGGGCATCGCGAAGCCGGGGCGTTTTCTGGAGCAAGAAGCGTCCGACTACCGCGAACACATGAACATCAACTACTTCGGGATGGTTCACATGACCCGCGAAGTCGCGCCCCGCCTGGTGGAGCGAAGGTCTGGACACATCGCCAACGTGGGTTCCCTTCTGTCGGTCATGGGGATCTACGGATATTCTGCCTACGCGGCGAGCAAGTTCGCCATGTACGGCTTTTCGGAGTGTCTCCGAGCCGAACTGCGCCCGTTCGGAGTGCGACTCACCATGCTCCTGCCCCCTGACACCGATACGCCTCAGCATACCGCCGAGCTGGAGATCATGCCTCCGGAGACCCGCGCCATCGCCGGCAACGTGAAGATGCTGTCGGCGGAGTCCGTGGCCCGGTCTCTCTTGGACGGAATGGCGGCCAATCGGTTCGAAGTGATCCCCGGCTTCGACGGTCGAATGACGGTCATGGCGCAGCGCTGGATACCCGGCGTGGTTCATTGGGTATGCGATCGCGCTCAGCGCAAGGTCGATCGCGGCTCCGTGGAATCAGCCCACGAGTCCGCTTGAGCTTGGTGCGGTATGAATGGCCGAAGCCTGCCCATGGGATGGGTTCTGACCGCGACCGCTTTCTTCGTCACGGCCTGCGCCAGCGCGGCCACCGACGATCCCGCCTGCGAAGGTCCCGAGGCCTACCGGATCCCCGTCACCGTCGACACCAAGAACGGACCGGTGACCTTTTCAGCCGAGGTGGCGGACACCGAGCGCGAACGGGCGCGGGGCCTCATGTTTCGTGATTGCCTGCCCGAGGACGAGGGCATGCTGTTTCTTTCGCCACGCCCATTTCAACAGTCCTTCTGGATGCGCAACACCTTGATCCCCTTGGACATCATCTTCATTCGAGAAGATCGACGCATCCTCGGCATCGTCGAAGAAGCCTCTCCTCGGACCGATACCCATCGGAGCGTGCCTGGGGCATCGCAGTTCGTGCTCGAAATTGCCGGGGGCCTATCCAAAGAGCTCGGCATCGAGGCAGGACAGAGGGTGCGATTCACGGCTCCACTGCCCGAGCACTGAGGAGCCGATTTGAAGCCTTTGGTGTCCACGGCTTCGGATGCGTTCCGCGAGGCAGTGTACGAAGTCACGGCGATGATCCCGGAGGGCTCGGTCGCTACCTACGCCCAAGTTGCAACCTACGTTGTCTCTCCCCGCTACGCCCGAGGGGTGGGGGCCGCCCTCAAGCATCTACCCCCCGGTCGTCATGCCGAAGTTCCTTGGCATCGGGTGATCAATGCGTCCGGACGGATCTCCGCCAAGGGCGAGACGTTCCGTCCGGTCCGACAGGAACGCCTGCTCCGCCGGGAGGGCGTGGCATTCGACCGGTCCGGGCGGGTGAATTTGATGCTTTTCCAGTGGTCCGGACCAGGTCCGGACTGGGTTCCGCCGCTTCGACCCTAGGTCTGCGCCGCATCCCGGCTGCCTTCGTCGTTCCTGAGCTCGGAACCGCGCTCCTTCTCGAAAACCTGAGCCGCTTCCTCCGCCGAGAGGTCGTCCAAGTAATATGCCGTCGCGGCACGACCAATGCCCATGGTTCCGGCGTAGGCAACCGCAGCGGATACCACTCCGCCGGCGCCCGGAAACACGAACTTCACCAGGGCACGGGCGGCCTCCCGAAGCGCGAACGCGGTGCCGACGTTGATTCCCAATGCCGCCATGAACTCCGCTGCGGCCTTCACGCCGACTTGGCGTCCGGTAACGTAGGCGATCCCGGAGATCAGCGAGACCTGAAGCCCAGTGATGGGGCCGATGTCGGCGATGGGAATCGGTGTGGCCGCCACCCCCGCGCATGCTCCCGCCACCGCCAGGGTCATGCGATGAGCGATGGCTCTCTGCACGGTGGCCACTCGGGTCAAACGCGCCATTTCGACCAAGGTCTCCTGTGGGAGCTCATCGACCAAAAAAGAGACGAGCTCGTCGATCCTCCAGCGTTCATCGGCGCGGCGCTTCCCGTCGCGTCGCCACGACTGGTAGGTACAGACGCCGATGGTCCGGACGTGATGGTCCTTGAGCCGTGGGGCGTCTCGCACGTAACGCTCGATGATGGCCTCGACCTTCTTGACCCGCTCCAGTTTCTCTCGGAGGTCTGCGGGGTCCTCGTCCTCGGGTTGATGGAGCTTCACCGCTTTGGGTTCGAGCTCATCGCAATGGGTGACGATGGACACGACGGGTACTTTGAATCGGTGGAGCCGGGTGACCTCGCCGCAGATCTCCGCCAACAGTTCGAGGTCGGTTTGGATGGCTGCGTCCACCTCCTTGGCTTTCACCAGGAAGAGGACCGCATCGGGACTCTTGTCCCGGAGCTCCGCGAGGATAGAGTCGAGGGGGGTGGCAGCACCATCCGCTTCGGCCGGCGCGGCCCCTTCCTGGAGTCCCCGCGTATCCAGGACCTCCAGGGTGCCGCTGGCGTCCCGATAGGTGAACCAAGTGGCGGTGCCGGTGGTCGCGGATTCGTGACCAACCTCCGCGACTTCACGGCCGAACAGCGCGTTGACAAGGGAGGACTTTCCACTTCCGCGTCGTCCCACCAGCACCAATCGCGGGGCTCGCTGCTGGAGCAACAGTCGGCGAAGCTCCGCAATCTTGGTCTTCGTTTCTTTGGCCACCACGTCCGGCAGGCGGTCGAGAAGGGCCTCCAGTCGCTCCACCTGCTCCGCCAGCTGCGCTCTCAGCGTCGCCATGTCGTCCATTCCGTTTGCACCATGGCCGATTTCTTTCCCTTCGGCCCGTCCCGATTCACGGTTTGTTTCGTCTTTCCGGATACACTGATGGCGGAGATGGGCTCTAACGCGATGCGTCTAAAGCCGCTGTTCATCGGTTCATGCGTCGAGCCTCTTGCAAGGATGGCGGGGTGCGCGAAGTCGGAGGAGCATGATGGATGACGACGCGTTGGCGGGGCGTACTTGGCTTGCAAAGCTTCGCGATACGGCGCGGCATCGCGCCCAGTTCGACTCACTGTTTCATCGCCTACTGGGCGAGGAGGTGCACTTCCTTCCCGAAGACGGCGAGATCGTCGAAATCGGAGCGGGAGACGGACAGTTCTCAAGGGCGATTCCGTTCTCATCCGACCGCGTCGTGCTCACGGAGCCCAATAAAGCTAGCGTAGCTCGTTTGCGGACTCGGTTTCCGTCGCATCGTGTGCACGAGGTTTCGGCCGAGACGCTCCCGTTCGAGGATGGTTCTGTCGCGGCCGTCGTGGGCTGCTGTGTTTTGGATGTCGTCGACGACTTGGTCCAAGTCACCGCCGAATGTCGACGCGTTCTCCGGCCCGGGGGCGTCCTTCTCCATCTCTTGGATATGTCGGCCGACCTTTGGGGATTGATGAACGCGCTGGTGGAGGACGCCGAGGTCTGTGTCATCCCCAATGTCACAAACTCATCCGCCGATTCGGATTGGCCAGAGGATCTGCGCATGGTCCCGAGGGCGCAGTTGGAAGGAATCGAACGGGTGCTCGTAGACCCGATGTCTTGGGTTGCGAAGATTCGACGAAGCTTTGATGGAAGTCCCGTAGACGCCCTTCAAACGTTCCTGGCCATCCATGAGTCCACGGACGGTCGCAGAGCGTTACGTGCTGAGCTCAAGCGCGCCATGAAGCTGGCGTCAGGGAGAGAGCGGGAGCGATTGGCCGCGTTTCGGGGATATCCGATGAGCTCGTGTCGATTGTTTCACGAGCGGCTTTTGGCTGCGTCGGACGGCTTTCACGTCGAACGGGCTGAAGTCGCGCGCTGCTGGGAACAGCGACGAAACGATCCGGCGGTGATCCGAAGCATCGTGGGATTTGTACAATCGGCGGCTTACGTCGACCATTCGAGCTCTCCACATGCGTGTACTAAAAATGCGCCAGAGGCATCCGGGCTTGGTTACGCCGAACTCGGCGTCCACGTGTTTCGGGCACGTCGCATCTAGTAGCTGCGTCAGCCCATGTCGATGTCGTCGTCCGGCCGGTTCCCTTGACCGAAAGAGTCCTCGGGTCCGATGACGTTCAGCCTACGAAGCAGCGTTTGGAAAAAAGGCTTATGGGAAGCGCCCTGCATGTCCCGAAGCGTGTCGTGGCGAAGGCCATGACTGGGGTCCGTCAGTCCCGATACCACAGTCATGA
This sequence comes from Myxococcota bacterium, assembly GCA_050331295.1. GTDB lineage: Bacteria > Myxococcota > Kuafuiibacteriia > Kuafuiibacteriales > Kuafuiibacteriaceae > Kuafuiihalomonas. Next base: position 425,311 of record JBHJGZ010000009.1, read on the forward strand.
CCCGGTCTGTGGAGTGAGTCACCCCGATACCGGCGCCCCAAACCACCAGCGTGTTGTCGATCAGTCGCTGCCCGCCTATGTGGGTATCCTTGAATGCTTGGATCATCTCCGCGTAGACCTGAGCGTGTCGAAAATCTCGGCGGCCATACGCAGCGTTGTTCGCATGGGAAGCACCGTGATTGTCGCCCAGACCCGGCTCTCCGTTGGGGCCTTCGGCGTAGTGATTCTCGCCCGCCTCGGTCTCGAGCATGTAAGCGACCGATCGCACCGTGTCGTTCTGAAACGCCACCGCGAGCAGTCGGGTGGTGTCCCGCCAATGGTAGTCGATATGATTGTGACCCCGCCCATTGTAGTTGTCGTCGACATACCAGCCGTCCGAATTGTGACCGGCACCTTTATGGCGTATCAACTCGGAGGAAGCCGGCACCGATATCTGGGCCGGACGATCTTGCTGTTCAATCTGGGCTTGTAGGCGGTTTTCCAGCGTCCGGACGTTCGTGAAGTAGCTGTCCAGAGTTTCCTTGTCTCGGGCCCCCAGCTGTCCCTCGAGACGTTCCACGTCGGGCAGTACCGAATCCAGCACACTCTTTCGCAGCGCCAATCGAGCTCGAGCTTCCTGGTCGCTCATGTCGGGATCCGTACCCGCGAACATGTCATTATAGACCTTGAAGAGGTCGAACTCCGCGTCGATTCGACTGCCGTCCGGAGCCGTGGAGAGCCACTGCTTCTGACGATTGTTGTAGCCACCGCGCCCGCCATCGTAGAACGCGCTGCCGCGGATCACCAGATGCTGAGAACGACCGTCAGGAAGAGGGAACCGGGATTCGTAGGAACGCGCGACGACGACGTCGGCCGATGATTTGTCGCCCGGTGCAACGGTGTAGCGCTGCATTGTCGTGTCGCTGTCGTCCTGAGTATGGGTACCTCGGAGCCAACTCGTGATGGCCAAGAGATGAGCGTTGCCCCCTCCACCTTGTTTCGAACTATTAAAGTTCTTGTATATCGTCGTTACGTCCATTTGCGGCTGGAGAGGCGAGGTATTGGTGCCGGTCAAATTGGGTGAGGTCTGAATCCGACCTTGGACGTCAGGTGCAAAGTCCGTCGCGCGATGACCATTCGGCTGATAGATGGCGAGGAACCGCGGAGGACCGACGGACCGCTGGGCAAATGCCTTGTCCGAGGGAAACATGGCTTCCAATGCAGGGAGCCACACCAAAGTACCCAAACCGCCAGCGCTGCAGCGTAGTAGAGTACGTCGGGGAATCGAAGATGTCTTCTTGATGAGCATGGTTTTTTCGGCTGTCTTCTCGGCTCTCAGTCTACGACCCGAGTTCGAAAGGTCTCGGAAAGAATCGCTTGCACTACGATATCCTGAAAGCCGACTTGCGATGAAGCTGCATCCCCCGAGGTGACTTCCGATCCGTCCACCGTGCCTCGGGCAGCGGTGAGTACCGCCTCGCTCGCACACGAGTCGTTCTTCCGAGAGAGGGACATCCGTCGCGAGGAGACCCAACCCAATAGCTGGGAGCTCAAACACGAGGCGAAGTCCCCTTCCACGAGGGCCTGGGTGACGTCATCGGGATTCCGCAGCCGCCGACCGAGAAACTCTGCATCGTAGAGCACTGAGTCCCCATTTTCGTACTGGCTTCGAATCTGGCCGGCCTCATCGAATCTTTCGAAGGCCGCGCCTAGAGGATCGATCAAACGATGGCATCCCGCACAAGCGGTGTTGGAGGTTCGAAAAGCGACCTGCTCTCGAACTGAAGCGTCGGCCGGGAGTTCCGAACTCGCAGCTTCGAGGATCTCTGGGTCGGGTGCGACCAACGGAAGGCACATGAAGCTCTGAAGGATGTTCACGCCCCGATGGATCAGGTCACCTTCTTGCGCCAAGACTGCAGCCGTGGTGAGGAGGCCGGCAATCCGTTCCGTGCCTTCGGTCGGAGCCTCGCTAAACCCACTTCCTCCGGGGTCCGAAAGTCCGTAGTGCCGTGACAGGCGCCGATTCAAGAAGGTGCTGTCGCTTCGGATGAGTCGATCGATATTGCGGTTCTCGCGAAACACCTGCTCGATGAGCAGTCGCGCCTCTGTGCCCATGTCGGCAGCAAGTTGTCCGGCGTCTGAGAAACCGTCGAGCCCGGGCGGGATCGCGGCGCCCGATGCCAGATCGAAGTGCGTCCGCACGAATCCGTCGAGAAATCGAGTTCCTTTGACAGGGTTGGACAGCATACGACGCACCTCCCTCTCGATGCCCTCATCGGTGAGGAGCGCGCCCGCCTCGGCCGACGCAATCAGCTGTGCGTCGGGCACCGAATTCCAAAGTGCCAGGGCCATCCGTTCGGCGACGCTGTAGCCATCCAGGACGTGGGGACCGGGCGTTGCACCGACTTGGGTGCCGATGAGCAGGAAGTCTGGCGCGTTCAGTACCGACCAGATGATGGACGTCATCGCCTCGGTCATGCCCAAGCCAGAGTCCATCGCTTCTTGGGCCAGGCTTTCGAGAGCTTGCAACCTTACTTGCGTGACCGGCCGACGAAGGAGTAGTGTAATCGTAGAGCGTAGCTCCGCCGCGGCACATGATGCGGTTCGACATTCGACCGCGACGTTCCGTTCCGTCACGAAGCGCCGAGCGACGTCTTCGGTCACGTCGAAATAGTCCGAAATGAAGCGCTCGGTGGTTCCCAGAAACGCACCGACCCGCTCACCGTAGTCGGTGCCAACTGCGTCGAAAGGAGCGTCATCGATAGCCAAGACGTCGGACGCGATCGTGTTGAGTTCCGTGACATTGAGGCGGCGTGCGGTATCCACCGGGACGGCGGCCCCAGAGCAATCGGGAGGAGGGCGCCCGGTCCCTCCTGCACCGACACCGTCATCGGCACCTCCCGATCCGACGCCCCCGGGACCGTCGGAGCCGCTGACCGGACGAGGTGCACCCGGCATCTCATCCGTTCCGCCGGGGACTCCGATTTCGGCGGAGCACCCTGAAACGGCCAAGCCGAGCCACGTAACCCACATCCTGGCGGCCGAGGTCTTCAGCCCTCGAGTCAAACCTCGCTGCCCCACGCGGCTAGCCGCAGCAAGGGATAGGCCAAGGTGAGCATCGTTACGATCTCGGGTCGAGGCGGGGGGAAAGGGCCCCAGCACGAGACTGCGATCACCACGTCCCTGCGATCACCACGTCCCTGCGACGTGGCAGACGACCCGGGCGGTCCTGACGGCGGACGCCTGACGGCGGACGCCTGATGGCGGCCTATGCGAAGCTGACCGAGCCGGAACCGAAGAGGCGTTCCACTTGGTCCACCACCGTATCGGTCGGTTCGAGGCCTCGGTCCGGGGGGAGAGAGATCTCGACGTCAGCCGTATCGGGCACATGAACCACCAGTCGGACGGCGCAGGAGCCACGATGCCGATCCAAGAGACTCCGAAGCGATTCGAGCGACCGGTCGTTCAGTTGAGATTCCGCGCACCGCAGCACCACCCGCTTGGTGAGGGCTTGTCGGGCGGCGGAAAAAGTTCGAGCTCCGGTGCAGCGGAGTCGAAGGCGTTGGTTTCCTTCCTCGTCACGGTCGATGGACACCGAGGCATTCAAAAGAAGCGGGACGTCTGAGCGGAGCACGTCCTCGATGTCCACGAACACGCGAGCTGAAACCAGCATCTCCGCGGCTCCGGTTCGGTCCTCCACGGTGACGAACGCCATTCGGCCCGTACCGTCGCGGAGCGGCCGCTCCCGAAGCGCGGTCACGACGCAGGCTAAGGTTACGTCCGTGCGGTGCCCCTTTCGCTCCAGGTCGTCTACGGTGCAGTCTCCGAGGCGTGCAACCTCGTCTGCATAACGATCCAATGGATGACCGCTCACGTAGAAGCCCAGAGCGTCCTTTTCCATTCGAAGCCGGTCCAGCTCGGGCCATTCCGACAGGCTCTCGTCGAACGTCTCGCGTGGTCGAATCGCGTCCGCCATCTCCGGAGCGCCGAACAAGCTCACCTGTCCGGCATCGCGGGCCCGCTGGATTCCGCGAGCAGCTTCGATCGCGTCATCCAGAGCCGCGGCAAGCTGAGCTCGGGGCCGCGCAAAGCAATCGAAGGCGCCAGACCGAACCAGCGTTTCGAGCGTCTTCTTGTTGAGCTGCTTCAAGGGTACGCGCTCACAGAAGTCATAGAGCCCGAGGAACGGCCCCTTTTCCCGACGAGCCAATAAAATCGCGTGTAGAGCTGCGTCACCCAAGCCCTTGATCGCCGAAAGACCGAAGCGGATGGCGTCGCCGTCCACGGTGAAGGACGCCTCCGAGTCATTTACGGTGGGCGGCAAGACTTCGATGCCCATGCCTCGAGCCTCGGCGATGTACTTGACGACGTTTTCGGTGCTAGAGCTTTCGGTGGTGAGAAGAGCCGCCATGAACTCCACGGGGAAGTAGGTCTTGAGATAGGCGGTTTGAAAGGTGATCAGAGCGTACGCGGCACTGTGTGATTTGTTGAATCCGTACCCGGCGAACTTTTCCATGAGATCGAACACCGCTTCGGCCTCGGATTCCGGGAGACCGTTTGCTCGGCAGCCATCGACGAATTTGACACGCTCCTTCGCCATCACTTCCGGCTTCTTTTTTCCCATGGCGCGGCGCAAGAGGTCGGCGCCGCCCAAGCTATATCGAGCCATGACCTGCGCCGCCTGCATCACTTGCTCCTGGTAAACGAAGATCCCGTAGGTAGGCTCCAGGACCTTCTCCAGCAGTGGATGAGGGTAGGTCACGCGTTTCTTGCCATGCTTGCAGTTGATGAAGTCATCCACCATTCCGGTTTGCAGCGGGCCCGGACGGTACAGCGCCACCGCCGCGACGATGTCTTCGAAGCAGTCGGGTCGAAGACGCTTCACCAACTCCTGAAAACCAGTGGATTCGAGCTGGAAGATGCCGAGCGTTTTGCCTTTCGAAATCGACTGGAATACGTTGGGTTCTTCGAGAGCCAGAAGGTGACACCGGAGCGTGAGATCCATTCCCTCCCGTTTCGGACGACTTCGATCGACGAATGCGCCGCCAGACTGAACGGCCGAACCAAGAGCTTCGATGTCTTCGGCCAGCCGACGCACGTGAGGATGTTGCCAGAGTCCTTCCACGTCCTTTGCCCGAAGCAGGTCCGCAATCCGTTGATTGGCGTGGATCTCTGCATGATAGATGACATCCAAGGTCTTCAATCCCAGGAAGTCGAACTTGACCAGGCCCGCATCCTCGACATCCGCCATGGAGAACTGAGTGACGAGTTCCTTGTCGCTCCCCCGAAAGACGGGAACGACGTTCCAGAGCTCTGCGTCAGCGATGACAACACCCGCTGCATGCATGCCGGCTTGTCGATAGAGACCTTCGAGTTTCCTCGCGATCTCCACCACCTCGCGATAGGTTTCGTTTTCTTCGGTCAGTTGTCGAAGCTTTGGCTCGAGTTCGAGCGCCTTTTCGATGGTAATGGGTTTAGGATTGCCCTTGTCGTCTTTGTACGTGTTGGGGAGAAGCTTGGTCAAAGCGTTGACTTCGTGAAAGGGCAGTTCGAGGCACCGCGCGACATCTTTGATCACCGACTTGGCCTTCATTTGAGCAAACGTTGCGATCTGACCAACGTTGTTCGTGCCGTACTTGGAGCTGACGTACTCGATCACCTCACTGCGACGTTCTTGACAGAAGTCCACGTCGAAGTCGGGCATGCTGACCCGTTCAGGATTCAAGAATCTTTCAAAGAGAAGATGGTAGGGAAGCGGATCCAGGTCCGTGATGCGGAGCGCGTAAGCAACCAGGGAACCGGCGCCCGAACCGCGTCCTGGGCCAACTGGGATATCCTGAGCTTTCGCCCAGTTGATGAAGTCGGCCACGATCAGAAAGTAGCCGGGAAACTTCATGGAAATGATGATGTCGAGTTCCGACTGAAGTCTTGCTTCATAGAGGGCTTCGTCAACGGGATAGCTCAATTCCCGAAACCGCTGGCGGAGTCCCGCTTGAGAACGAGCGACGAGATGGGATTCCAGGTCACTGCCGTCTGGCGGGACGAAAGTGGGGAGCATAGGACGCCCGAGAGAGAGCTCGAGGTCTATGCTCTCGACGATTCGCATCGTGTTGGTCACCGCCTCCGGCACGTCCCGGAAGAGGGTAGACATTTCCTCCGCCGACCGGAGGTAGAGCTCGTCGGTCTTGTTGCTCGCTCGGGTAGGGTCGTTTCTCGCCTTTCCCATGTGGATGGCGGTGAGAACGTCGTGAGCGTCGGCGTCGGAGCGCATGATATAGTGACAGTTGTTCGTGGCGACCAACGGGAGGCGTTCGGATGATGCGAGCTCCATCAAGGCCGCATTGGCCCGCTCTTGACCGGGCCGTCCGTTGCGCTGCAGCTCCACATAGAACTGCCCGCGCTCGAAGATCTGGGCATATCGCCGCAGCGCGTCCCGAGCTTCATCCATTTGGCCGGCTGCACATGCGCCTGCGGTCGCTCCTTGCATGCAGCCCGAAAGCCCGATCAGGCCTGCGGATCGTTCCTTGAGAAGCGTGTCGTCGATCCGGGGGCGACCCCGGTGAGCCTCCAAAAACCCCATGGACGAGAGAAACATGAGGTTTGTCCAGCCCTCCCGGTTTCGAGCGAGCAAGATCAGGTGCTGGTCGGTGCCGGATGCTTGGCGACGGCCATGGCTCGCCACCCAGGCCTCCATCCCGAGGACCGGTTTGATGCCTGCTGCCCGCGCCCGGCGATAGAAGTCGATCGCGCCGAACAGGTTGCCGTGCTCCGTAACGGCACATGCCCCTAGACCTAGCTGCTGCAGCCGAGGACACAGTTCTCCCATGTGGATCGCTCCATCCAGAAAACTGTACTGAGTGTGCAGATGAAGATGCGCAAAGTCCGCCATGGTTGGGCTTGGTTCTTCTACCTCACGTGCGTGGTTCCTGTCCTCCCTTGTTGGAAGAACCGGGACGAGACTAGCGACGTGGGAAACCGTCCAGGACTCGTTGGATTCGGTCGGCTTTTTCCTGTTCACCCGTCGCAAGATAGGCTGCCTGAAGGCCCACCCAGTTGGCGGGAAAGCTAGGGGCTGCCCGGACCGCGAATTGGCATGCCTCGAGCGCGTCTTCGGCATTCTCTCGTGCGGCGTCGATGCATCGACGCGTGGCCCGGCGTTGGCTCGACTGTTCGGGTGGAGCGCCAGATGAGATGCGGAAGAAGAGGAACGTTTGGGGCTCCCAATCGTCCTCGAGCTGGCCCGGAAAGCCCCGCAAGCCATCTACCATGAATACGAAGCAGAGTGCGATTCCGGCCAGGCCGCCCAACATCATGCCTGAGAGGACGCGATTGGTACGCACCGATTGGGTCAAGCCGAGAGGAATCAGGTGGCCGAATAGAGCACCGACCACAAAGCCACCGAAGTGAGCCGCATTGTCGATCCCGGACACCACGAATCCAAAAATGGCCATGTATACCGTCCACCTTTTCATGACCGCCGCTACCTGAGCGCCATTCGGACCGAGCCGACGCGCGCCGAACCACGCTGCGCCGATCAAACCGGTGACGGCACCGGAGGCCCCCACGGTCATGTGCAACGGCCTTCCCATGATCTCCGCTCCCCACACGTAGCTCGCGACCATGGAAAAGACGCCGCTGATCACCGCGACGAACCACATCTTCTTTCGGTCGAGCAATTCTTCGACCAAGGGTCCGACGATGGTCAGACCATAGAGATTGAAAGCGACATGGAGTAGTCCTCCGTGACTGAACATACCGGTCACGAAGCGCCAATACTCACCGAGGACGATGCGAGGAGCGAAGTTCGATCCGAGTTGTTGAAGGCTGTAGGTCGTAAAGGAGAAGACGCGGTCGGGACCCCCCACGACGGTCTGAAAGATGAAGGAAAGGCTGATGATCAACACCAAGAGCCCGGTTCCGGGAGACGCGCGAAGCGCACTTGGAAGAAGGCGTTCGACCAACACACCCTCCAAGTAGGTTCCATGCAGATAGGTGCCGCACTGGCGGCATCTCGAGAGTTGTGGGGTGATCAGAGCCCCACACTTCGGGCATGTTCGGACGCCTGGTTTGTCCATCGGCTCATGGAAGCGGAGTTTTGAGCGTTTCGTCGAGCAATGTGCGCTCTCGGGCGGTCAGAGGGCGTTCAGCATTCAGGGAAGTGCCCGAGCTACCACGAGAATCGCGAAGCGAACGTGTCGCTCGCCGTAGTTGGCTGACCCGGCCTTCGGCGTTTCGGCTCTCCTGAAGAGCGGTTTTCCTTCCAGAAGCCGCGGGACTGCTTGGGTCCTTCACGGTCTGATTCGTCGGATCCTTGACGGTGCTGGTTTCGAGCCAAGAGCGGACGCTGTCCTCCGCCCGTTTTTTCGCCCAGTCTCCGAATTTCTTTCCTTGGATGAGTGCCTCGTCGAGAAGCCAAGCCCGGGTTGGCGCTGAAGCTTGCCATGCAGCCGACGACCATCGCCAAACATGCATCCCGAGCGCCTCCCCTCGAAACTGTACCGCCACCAAACACCAAGCGACCGTCAACATCACGACGGAACCAACGAGGTAACGGAACAACGCACCCATGAATACATTCTGCTCCGAACCAGGACAGGAAGCAAAAAGCTGAACGCGTTCCAAGAGACCGCCGTTTGCGGTGATGCGGGAAGACGTCTAGCCTCGTTGAGAGATGGCAGCTCATCAGCCACGGTTGGGCCAGCTCTTGGTTGATCTGGGCTTCGTGGACGCGGGCCAGCTCGAGGCCGCGCTGAAGAGACAAAAGACCCAAGGTGGACGCCTTGGAAAGCTCCTGGTGCAGAACGCCGTGATCACGGAAGACCGCCTGGTTCACGCCTTATCCAGGCAGCTCGGGATCGACACCTGTGACCCGGTTGCGACGCCGATTCACGAGCGCGTCAAGAGCCTCATCCCGAGGGACGTCGCACTGCGGTATCGGGTCCTGCCGATTGCCCGAAAGAAGGAAGCCCAGGGTGAAGTGGTCTACGTGACGATGGCGGATCCGTTGGATCAGCCAGCGATGGAGGCGGTGCGAAACTGTCTCGGTCCAGGAGTTCGAGTGCATTGGATGCTCTCGGGCGAGACCGAAATGGAAGTTGCCTTGCATAAACACTGGGGCGAGGTTCCATCCGACGACATCGCGGTGGACCAAAGCGCACCGAGGTATCATCAAGGGGTGCCCGTCGTTCATGGGCTTCCACTGAAGAGAGACTTGCCGGCTCGGGGAGAGTCGGGGAGAATGCAGCCGGAGGACGAGACTCGGCTGACCGTCTCCGAGGACGATCCGACGTTCGACTCCGCGGCCGACGCCGCGCAAGACTTCAGCCCCCCCTTCCAAGCGGAAGCGGGCCTCCAGGGGGCCGAATCAGATTTTCTGAGCTACGAAGCCTTTCAAGCCGAGGTGTTGGACGATCCCCCCGAACACGACGGTGTCTTGGGCTCGGCCGATCTGGAAGAGATTTCGTTGCACGACGATACAGCAGAGCCGCTGGAGGTCTCTCTCGGACAGTTCGAGGTGGTGGCGAGCGTGCCTCCCGAGGACCTGGATTCCGAAGGCCTGGACGGTGACTTTGCAGAGGCTGAGCCCATCGAGCTGGAGGAAGGAGAAATCGTTCCCTTGGAGGATGGGGAAGACGAAGAGCCTTCGTCCCACATCGAGTCCCTCGGGCCCTCCGCTCCGCCCGCACCGCCTCAGCTGGACCCATCCGAGGTCCGAGAACCCGCACCGGTCCAGCTCGAGCAGCGGGGGGACCTGGCAGGGAGGCCCGTCGCTTCCTCGGTCGAAGCCGGAACAAATCGAACAGACAGCACGAAGCCTCCCCCTGGTCGGCGACGAAACCTCAGCTGGGGTCAGCTCCTCGAGAAACGAACGCCTCTGTCTGTCCCGTCGGGAGAGGATGCGTCCGCCACCGGAGCCCACGAAGAGAAGCTCGACGACCTCAACGAGACCGGTCCTGTGACCGGGTCCCATGGATCCGCACTCCCGGACTCGGACGGCCTCGAAGCGACCCAACCGTCCACGGGGCGTCTTTTGTCCAAGACGCCGACCTTGGGTTTCGCCGATGGTCTGGTTGCCTCGATGCCTCGGGGCTCAACCGACGAAGAGGCTCCGACCGGTCCCATCGATGCCGAAGCCACCGGCCCCCTCGACCGGGATGCAGCCAATGACCTCGAACTCCAGTTTGGCGAAGACTCCGATCCCTTTGGGGCTCCGGTCGACGGGACGCCGCCGGAGCAGGCACCCACGACGATGGAGTTCTCAGTTCCTTCGGATGATCTCGAACTCTCTGGTCACGATGTCGTACCCCTCACCTCGCCAGGGGAGAAGCTTCGGGCTCGCCTGCAGACGGCCTCCGAGTCCGACGTCGCCTTCTTCGTTCGGGCGGTTGCGGAACTGCTGGACGACGCTGGCCTCCTCACCGACGAGCGTTTGGATCGGGTGGGGCGTCGATTGGCAGGACAAGATGGTCCCCGAGGGTTCAGCAAAAAAACGTCGTCCGGCTGACGTACACCTCGCGGTACCCGAGCTTGGCGTACAGATGTCGAGCCGCTTGGTTGTCTTCATTCACCAGCAGGCACGCTCGCGCCGAACGCTCCAGAATCCACTGGGTCACTGAAGCCGTTCCCGCCATCCCGAGACCGAGGTTCCGGTACGGCGGCAGGACATAGATGCCCTCCACTTGACCCCCGAACGGGGAGAGGAAAGCGACGTTGCTCTTGAACTTCAGAAGCCCTCCTTCGCGGTAGATGAGGTCCCGTCCTTTTGCGATCCGATCCCTGATACGGTTTCGAAAGAGCTTCGGGTTTCTCGACTGTGGGTCGTCGCCGGCTTCTTCACGAGCCATGGCGGCGGAGGCTTCGACGATGTCATCCAGGTCCTTCGGGAGGGCCACGCTCAACTCGACCATAGACCGAGGGGGAATGAACGACGTTCGGTCCACAACGTAGGCCAACTGATTGCGATGGATTCGGCTTCGAAATCCGCGTGGTGCCCAAGCCCGCATCAGGAGCTCGCTGATCCAGCGCTCTGCGACGACGACGCGGATGACGTGAGGGTTTCGAATGCCGAGTTCGGCAAACGCCAGCACACCATCTTCTCGATCGAAAACCGGAATCACGATGCCGCTATCGGACACATAGACCAACCCGGTCACGCGTCGATCGGCTGCTCGCATGGCAAACATCCAAGCCCGGGAGGCCTGAGGAGCTCGGCGAAGGCCGCCATCCGCAACCCATCCTGCCAAGGGTATTGTTCGCTCGGGACATTGGGTGCAAAAGGCGAGTGCGTCGGCTTCGTCTCCAGGACCGAGCTGGGCCAGCGCCATCATCGAAGTGTACTCACCGACGGTCCGGAAACGGAACGGCTGACGCCCTTAGGCGAGCAAGCCCCGCGACGCCAAGTCTTCCGCTACGAGTACCGCGCCCCGAGCCGCGCCCATCTTGGTGTTGTGAGAGACGAGCATGAAGCGAAGTCCGTGGGGTCCCAAAACGGTGTCGTGGCGGACCCGACCCACGCTTGTGGTCATCCCGCCGTCTTTGTCCCGATCCAGACGAACCTGAGGCCGAGCCGGGTCCTCGAAGACCGTGATCCACTGCTCGGGAGCCGAGGGATGGGTTTGTGGGTTGATGTTGCGGCCGAAGGTCTCCATCGCCCGCACGGCGTCCTCTCGTTCGAATGGCTGACGAAAGGCGGCCACGACCGATTCGGTGTGGCCTTCGAGCACCGGTACCCGCGTACACGTGGCGCTGATGGGGACGTCCGGTTCCATGATCCCGTCCTTCTCGAGAACGCCAAGAAGCTTACGGGTTTCCCGCTGAACCTTCTCCTCCTCGTTCTTGATGAATGGGACGATGTTGTCGGTCACGTCCAACGCCAGGACGCCGGGGCTCCGTCCGGCGCCGCTCACGGCTTGCATCGAGGTCACCACCGCCCGCTCCAGCTGGAAGGCCCGATGGAGTGGAGCCAAAGCGATGGCCAACCCGGTCGTGGTGCAGTTCGGAATCGGGACGATGAATCCGGACCAGCCTCGTTCCACGCGCTGACGGTGCACGAGTTCGGCGTGGTCGCCGTTGACGGCCGGGATGATGATGGGGACGTCCCGCTCGTAACGGTATGCGCTGGCGGTACTCACCACTGGCGTGGTCGCGGCGTATCGGCCCTCTAGAACCCGCGCTGCGTCCGACTCCACCGCGCTGAAGACGACTCCTATTCCGGTCAAGTCGAGCTCGGCTGCGTCCACTACCCGGCGGTCGCCAAATGCCTCGAGCCCGATTTCTTCCGCGTACCAGGAAACGAGCCCCGACTCCTGAGTAAGGGCTTGCTTTAGTGTCTTGCCGGCTGAGCGGCTGGATGCCGCGAGCTGGGCCAGCTCCAAATACGGGTGCCGAGCCAACGCGGCCAGGAACTGCTGGCCCGCAATCCCAGTTGCGCCTACCAGCGCGCATCGGATCGTCATGGATTACGCCTCATCGTCCTCGAGAGCTTCCTTATACATCGCTTCGGCGATTCTGTGCGCAGAACCTTCGAGTCGCTGAATGGCCGCCTTCATGCGGTCCTCGTCCTCGGTTTCGTAGACGCCCCTCAGGGCGTCGAGGTCTTCCCGAATATCCTGGACATCGTCTTCGGCCAGCATCGATTCGTACTCTTCCAGCGATCGTTCGGTCGTGTAGAGCAGGCCCTCCGCCTGGTTCTTGAGGTCGGCCAGCCTACGCTTCTTTTCGTCGTCCCCTTTGGCCGCAGCGGCCTCGCTGACCATTCTTTCGATTTCGTTGTCCGTGAGACCCGATGACGCGATGATCTTGATCTGGTGTTGTTTACCGGTGCCGAGGTCTCGGGCCGCGACGTGGACGATGCCGTTGGCGTCGATATCGAAGGTGACTTCGATCTGGGGAACACCGCGTGGTGCCGGAGGGATCCCCACCAGCTGAAACCGGCCCAGCGTCTTGTTATCCTCCGCCATGGGACGTTCGCCCTGGAGGACGTGAACGTCCACGATGGGCTGGTTGTCCTGCGCGGTGGAAAAAACCATGGACTTCTTGGCCGGTATCGTCGTGTTCCGGGGGTTGATGGCGGTGAAGATTCCACCAGCGGTTTCAACGCCCAGGGAGAGTGGGTTCACGTCCAGGAGCAGGACATCCTTCACGTCTCCTTTCAGGACCCCGCCCTGAATGGCTGCGCCGATGGCGACGACCTCGTCTGGATTGACCCGCTTGTTCGGGGAGCGGTCGAAAAAGTCCTTCACGACCTGCTGTATCCGCGGCATGCGGGTCTGACCACCGACCAACAGGATCTCGTGGATGTCGGATGATGAGAGCTCAGCGTCGGCCAGAGCCTTGCGACAAGGTTCCAGCGACCTTTGGACCAGCGGCTCGACCAACTCCTCGAGCTGCTGCCGGGTGAGGCTCATGTTCAGGTGCTTGGGACCCGTCCGGTCCGCCATGATGAAGGGAAGGTTTATCTCGGTTTCGGTGCTCGAGCTGAGCTCGTGCTTGGCCTTCTCTGCCGCCTCCTTCAGCCGCTGCAAGGCCATCTTGTCTTTTCGAAGGTCGACGCCATCGTTGTCTGCGGCAAAGGCTTCCGCCAAACGATTGATGATTTCGAGGTCGAAGTCGTCGCCGCCGAGGTGCGTGTCGCCGTTGGTCGCCTTCACCTCGAAGACCCCGTCACCCAACTCGAGGATCGAAATGTCGAAGGTGCCGCCTCCGAGGTCGTAGACCGCAACGCGGACATTCTCCTTCTTGTCCAATCCGTACGCGAGGGCGGCTGCAGTAGGCTCGTTGATGATCCGTTGGACATTGAGTCCGGCCACACGGCCGGCGTCCTTGGTGGCCTGACGCTGAGCGTCGTTGAAGTAGGCGGGTACCGTGATGACGGCGTCCGTGACGGTTTCGCCCAGATAGTCTTCCGCGGTCTCCTTCATCTTGATGAGGATCATCGCCGAGATCTCTTGCGGGGAATGGGTGCGGCCTCGCACTTGGACCCAGGCCTCCCCGTTCTCCGCTTGAACGACTTGATACGGCGCCTTCGAGACGTCTTGGCGAACTTCGACCGAGTCGAAAGGGCGACCGATGAATCGCTTCACCGAGAAAACCGTGTTCTCGCTGTTGGTGACGGCTTGGCGCTTGGCGATCTGACCCACCAATCGCTCACCGCCGTCCGTGAACGCCACCATCGAAGGAGTGGTTCGGCTCCCTTCGGAATTCGGGATCACGACGGCGTCGCCCCCATCCATGACGGCCACGCAAGAATTGGTGGTGCCCAAGTCGATCCCGATGATCTTGCTCATGCGTGTTCCGAGCCCTCAGTGTCCCCCGAGGCGGGCCCGAGGGACACCACCACCATGGCCGGACGAAGAAGGCGTCCTGCTATCAAGAAGCCCCGTTGCAGCTCTTCGGCCACGCGACCGGCCTCGATGTGGTCGGAGTGCCTCTGCTGAACCGCTTCGTGCCGGCCTGGGTCGAACGCCTCCCCTTCCGCCTCGAAGGTGGTCACATTGTGGCGTTCCAGTTGGCTCAAGAACTTCCGGCGCACGAGTTCCAGCCCTTCGGTGGACTGGGTGGAAGGATCCGATCCGGCCATCATGCGGAGGGCCCGGTCCAGATCGTCCAAAACCGGCAGCAGGTCTCGGAGCAGGGCTTCGTTCCCGAAGCGCGCCACGTCTTCTCGTTCTCGAGCGGCCCTCTTTTTGTAGTTCTCCAGATCGGCCGCCGCCCGCAGCCATCGCTCCTTCAGCTCGTCGGATTCTCGGCGGACGCGGGCGAGCTCGTTCTCCAGGTCCTGGCGGGCCCTCAACAGTTGTTCAGGGGCCGTGGATGTTTCGTCCGATCCCGGCTCCGAAGCGGCGGTCCGTGGCTCCCCGTCCGCGTTTTCTTCGGTCACCGTTTCAAGGTCTCATAGGCCAATCCCGTGGGCAAGATGACGGTCATGTGTCATCGGGTTCGGAATCGGGTTCCTCAGGGCTCGCTGCCGAGCGTCGAAGGCTGTCCGATACGGCTTGGGCGGTCATCTCGACCAGCGGGATCACCCGCGAGTAATCCATTCGGGTCGGGCCGAGGACGCCCACGCGACCTCCGGAGCCATCTTCCGCCACGTATCTCGCCGTCACCGCGGCGAGGTCGCGGAGATCCCGAACCGAGCTCTCGCTGCCCAAGACGACAGTCGTTTCAGCACGCGACGCGGCTTGTGCGTCGATGGCGGTCGCGGCATCGAGAAGCTTCACCAGAAGAGACTTCTCTTCGAACGCCCGGAGGAGTTTTCGCATGCGGGGCACATCGGCAAACTCGGGATGCTCGAGGAAGGTTCGCTCCCCCTGCACCAGAAGGTCGGTGGCATCGTCGGTGCTTCTCGAAAGCGCCTTCTCGCCCAGGTAGAGGGCGCGTCTCATCATGAAATCTGCCTGGCTGCGCTCGTCGTCCAGGGTCCGGAGGATCTCTGCTCGCACCTCGATGAGCGTCTTCCCGCCCAACTTCGAATTCAGGTAGTTGGACATGCGATTGAGCTCGTCGCGCTCCAACGGGAATGACACATCGATGACGCGGTGCTGAATCAGGCCGCTCTTGGCCACGAAGATGGCCAACACGGTGGCCTCTCGCAGGGGCAGAAACTCGACGGACTCGAAGACGACGGCGTCCAGGCTCGGCATGAGGACCAGGGCGGCGTGCTTGGAGACCGTCGACAATGCGCGACCGGCCTCTTTGAGCACCGTGCGAAGGTCTCGATTTTCTTGGCTCTGCTGGGTCAACGTCTGGATCAGCTCCCGTTCCTTCGCGCTGATACGCCCTCGGGATGCCAGTCGTTCGACGTACAGTCGAAATCCAGCGACGGTTGGGATCCGGCCCGCCGAGGCGTGAGAGGCGGACAGGAGGCCCAGATCCTCGAGGTCGGCCATGGCGTTGCGCACCGTGGCGGGCGACAGCTGGATGGAACGACGGCGGGTCAAGGACCGGCTGCCTACCGGCTCCGCGGTGGCGATGAACTCCTCGATCACCGCGGTCAGAATCTCTTTTTGCCGCTCTGTGAGGTCCGGGCCGGTCTTCACGGGTCTCCAGCAGAGTTCGCGGAGGGACCGGAATCGGTCAAGCGCCCTCACCTTCGCACGGGGGCGGTCTTGGCTAAGACCCCGAGGCATGTCATGGGCCCCGCATGCGAGGTTTGCTCGTCGTGCTGGCGCTGGCCACCGGCTGTTCCAGCTCCCATGCCTACGTATGGGCCACCGACCTACCGCTCACCGACCCGACCCCGCGGCTGCGGGAGCGGGATACCGTCACCGTTCAGGTCCGGGGACAGGAAAACCTGTCGGGAGACTTTCTGGTACGGGCCGACGGAACCCTTCTGTTGCCGGTCGTGGGTTCGATTCCCGCTCTAGGCCAAACACCGGCCGAGGTGCAGGCGACGTTGACGAAACGCCTGCGAGGGATCGTCGTGAGGCCGGAGGTGACGGTTTCGGTCAGCGAGACCCGGACCCTGAACGTCAACGTGATCGGCGAGGTCAACAATCCTGGCGTGTATCCCATCAGCGGGTCCGACAACCTCCTGGCGGTGTTGGCGCAAGCCGGAGGCCTGACCGAGTTCGCGAGCCGGAGCAGCATCTTCGTCGTCCGCCTAGGGGACGACAACAACCGGGTACGCTTCCGGTACTCGGACCTCATCGGAGGTGAATCGAAGAGCCTCGCCTATCGGCTTCAGGCCGGGGACTCCGTCGTCGTCGAGTAACCGGTGCTCCTCGCCAGCGTGCTTCCCAGTCTGCTCTTGATCGGGCAGACCAACGGCTTCGCCGAGCTCGAGCTCGTGACGTCGGTCCGAGGCGGTCTGCTCGCGCAGCCCGGCCCGGACGGCGTGGAGGGCGTAGCCGGCATTCCATCCGAGTTCGTCGGAACCGAAGCGCTGGACTGGTCCTTCAATCCCCGGGTGGTGCTCGGGGCCGAGCGCAGGGAGCAGCTGTTCGAGCTCGGGTACAGTCCCTCCCTGTTTTACCGAGAGGCGGACGGCGCGGTGGACGAGGTCTTGGTCCGGCACGTGGTGGATGCTCGCCACGAATGGCGAGCCTTGCCGCGCCTCACCTGGTCGAATGTTGCCGCCCTGGATTTCGGTGAGACGCCGGGCGTTCTCGGGGGGCCTGAGGCCCCGGTCGATGGGGGTCAGGTTCCTGAACCGAATCCGGTAGAGCCGGTCGCTCAGGTCGTGGAGCAGCTGCGGTTCAACGCGGAGTCCGCCTTCGACGGCATCGCGAGCGAGCGGCTCTCCTGGCGGCTTGCCGGCAACGTCAGCTTGTTCGAACCGCAGGGCGAGATCGAGGACCAGTTTCAGGGCACCCTTCAGGTCGGGGCATTTGGCGGCCTTCGATACGCCTTGAGCCGGCGCACCAATACACTCCTCGAAGTCGAAGGGCGCTACATCGACATCACGGACCAGGATCAGACCATCCTGACGGGCGCAGGTCGTGTCGGGCTCGAGTATCTGTTGAGCCGGCGTTGGAAGACGGAGGTGGCTGCGGGGGCCGTGGCCGTGGAACGTCTCGACGTGGATCCAGACATCGCGGCGCTGATTCAGGGGGGAAGCGACGTGTTCCCGAGTGCTCGCCTTCAGGTTTCGTTCCGTCAGGCGCCGCGCACGCGGGTACAGTATGGCTTTGCCGTCTATGGCGTCCTGGACGGCGTCGTGGACCAGAGCGTGGGAGACTTGCGCCCCCGAATGCAGGTGGGCACGGATTTCGATGCCATCTTCGACCAGGACTGGATCCTCACCTTTCGCGTCAACTTCGGAACCAATGTGATCGATGGTCCGCGTCCCCTGGCCATCGACGAAGATGGCAATCCCACCATTTTCAATGCCTTCGAAACCCAGCTGACCGGTGGTCTCGGGCTTCAAAGGAACTTTGGACCGCAGTGGGCGGTGGTTCTGGGAGTGGACGGGTCGTTGCGCGGGCCCCATCTCGACATCGGAGAAGAATCCGTGCTCATCGACGGCGTGCCGACTCCGCTGGATCCCTTCCAATGGGTCGCGGGCGGGGTGAGCGGAAACCTCTCGATTCGATACCTCTGGTCTAGTCGATTGAGCGCCCGCGAGCGGAACGCCGTCCGCTGATGCGGTTCAGTCGTCGACCACGGACTCCAAGAAAGCCAGCGCGATCCGGTCGTTGAAGATGAAACCGCGGGGGGTAGGTCGGATCCGAGCATCCAGGGTGATCAAGTCCTCCCGCACCAGGTCCGCTTCGGCTTTGCGAGCCCAGGGATGGTCCGAGAACGCCGAACGTTCCATGCCCCAGCGGCTTCGAAACCCCACCGCACACCGGTCCTTCAGGACCTCCCCAGCCGTCAGCCGCCGAAGGGCACGGGTTGGAAACCGACCGGAACCGGCGGCCTCCAGATAGGCAGCGGGATTACGCACAGCTTCGCTCCGAACGGCTCGGCCGTCTTCGGTGGGGAGGTAGCTGTGGGCGCCAGCGCCCAGGCCAAGGTAGGCGCCCCCTTGCCAGTACAGGAGATTGTGAAGGCTTTCGGCGCCGAGGCGCGCGTAGTTCGATACTTCGTATCGTAGGAGCCCCGCCGACTGCAAGTTATCCGTCACCCGCTGGTAGAGTTCGGCTTGCTGGTCGTCCTGCATCGGTGTGACTTGGCGAAGCGCCACCCGTTGGGTCAAGACGGTACCGGGCTCCAAGGTCAGCGCGTAGGCGGAAACGTGCTCGGTCCCGAGGGTGACCGCATGGTCGAGGGTTGTTCGTGCCGCAGACCAGCTCTGTCCCGGAAGTCCGTACATGACATCCAGTGAGACGCGGGCTCCGGTGGCGAGCGCGGTTTCGACGGCCCGGGTTGCTGTCTTTGCGTCGTGCGTTCGCTCCAACCACTGGAGCTCGGTATCGATGAAACTCTGGCATCCGATGGAGAATCGGTTGACGCCGGCCTCACGGAAGGCGGCGAATCGCGCAAGGTCGGTGCTGCCCGGGTTCGCTTCGAGCGTGATTTCGAACTGCTCGTGGACATCGAACCAGAGGGTGACGGCGTCGATGACCCGGGCGACCTGAGCCGGCGCCCAACGACTGGGTGTCCCTCCTCCGAAGAACAGCGTTCGGAGCGGCGGCGGAGGCTTTGCAGGCTTCCGAGCCTGAAGTTCCGCCAGCACCGCATCGGCGTACGCGCGGTCATCGTGGGCGGACACGTGGCTGTTGAAGTCGCAATACGGGCACTTGGAAGCACAGTAGGGAAAGTGGACGTACAGGCCCCAGTCCTCCGGCCCGACGGGAGGTGCATCACGTCCTTTCATCAGTGAAGCGCTTCCACCGCATCCAGGTCGAACCCGGGTTCCTGACCCGCGTCGTCCAGTCCTTCCAACCGAACGAAGATGACGCCGTCCTGACGGACTTCGGTCAGGTCATAGTCGGTAGCCAGGCCGGTGGCTGGATCCTCGAATGGGACGAATCGATTCCCTTCGGTGCTGACGGAGACCCGCGCCGCCGCGCCGTCTGCGCCTACCTCATAGATCCGGATGTCCGGACCGTCTCCATTCGGCACGGGTCGAAAGAAGCGCAAGGTCAGGCGAGACCCGAAACCCAAGGCGACCGTTCGCCCATCCGGAGGGCCGAGCGCGCGACGAGGCTCGGAGAAAAAGTCATCTTCGGCTGGTTCCGTCGCCGGTTCGAACGACTCCACCACCGAACCGTGAAAGTCACGAAAGTCGGCTGGCACGCACGAGACCAGGGACGCGACGACCAGAACATTGACAGAAGCCCAGTTTGCAATGACCCTCATCTCGACCATGGCGCGTCGGACCCTCCGCGAGATCGAGTTCGCGGACCATCTCTGGGATTGCCTGACCCGGATCGCGGAGGACAGTGGGACCGACCATCACGCGGTCGTCAATCAGGCGGTCTACGAATTTGCGCGGCGATTGAACTTCTTGACGCCCATTGCCAAGGAAGCCCATGCCCCTCAGCCGGCGGTGGTAGCTCGCCCCGCCGAGCGGGCCGAGCGGGCCCATCCGCCGGAGCGCGCAGCGCGGGCAGAGCCGGCGGAGCCTCGTGGCGACAGGGGCGATCGCGTGAACGACCGCGCCCGGGCCGAAGCCCGACCATCGCCCCACGGCGGCGGGGAGGTCCGCGCCCGATCCGCGCCGGCCCCGCAGGGCGCTGCCCCCGGCCCCAAGGTCCTCTACGTGGTCAACTCGGCCGGAGACATGCACAAAGTGGACAAAGACACCTTCATCATCGGTCGAAGCCGCACCTGCGACCTGGTGATTCCGTCCTCGAAGGTTTCACGACAGCACGGCGGGATATCCAGAGAGAATGGTTCGTATTACATCGAGGACCTGGGTTCGGCCAACGGCGTGTGGAAGAACGGAATTCGCATTCAGAAGGAACTCATTCGAGATGGCGATGAGTTCATGATTTCGGAAGAGACCCTGAAGTTCATTTACCGATGACGCCTCGTCGCCGTTTTCGGAAAGCCCACAGCGCCCAAGGGAGGCTCCACACCATCCACGGGGAGGACCCCAGCGAAGCGCAGCCGCTGGTGTCCTCGAGGGTGTTCTGGCACTGATTCCGAAACGGCGA
Source organism: Myxococcota bacterium (assembly GCA_050331295.1). Taxonomy (GTDB): domain Bacteria; phylum Myxococcota; class Kuafuiibacteriia; order Kuafuiibacteriales; family Kuafuiibacteriaceae; genus Kuafuiihalomonas. The sequence goes on from JBHJGZ010000009.1 coordinate 445,833, forward strand.
CGGGTCCCCGTTGGTCAGCGCGTAGGTCGAGGGACGGGAGCAGGTTTCTGCAGTCCCGCCAGAGGGATACACCGTGCAGAGTCCCGCCAGGTCGGTTTCATTCAGGTCTCGCTTCAAGACCTCACAGGGAAGGGCGCTCTCGAACATGGTGGCGGCGGTGTCTGGCGTGTGGTCGAATCCGATGAAGTGGCCGATCTCGTGCACGAGCGTGTTGCGGAGGTCGAATGGCCGGTCGGCTGTCGACCGACAGGTCGAGCTCGAAGCAACGTCGTCGAAGTTGAAGACCACTGCGTTCAGCGCGATATCCGCATCGAATATCTCGCCGGTCTCGACGGAGAAGTTCACGAAGGTGACGGCCAGGAGGGCCGCATCCCGAAACTCATCCAAATCTCCCGGTTCTGTGATGACCGTAACAACATTGCGATTTCGGTCGCTTCGCACGTCGAAGCCGATCCCTTCGTCGGTCAGGCCAGCAAAGAAGAACTCGAGGTCGGTGCAGGACGGCTGGCTCCACTGCTCGAAGCTCTCGGTGACCCACTGCGTGTCGCCGTCCAGGAAGGGGGCCCCTTGCTGGATGAAGAAGGGAATGCAGCGGTTCGAGTCGGTCCAGACCTGCGTGAATACTGTTCCGTCTTCGGTCCGGGTCTCCGGTGCCGGAGCGCACACGAAGGGGGCGGTTTCCTGTGCCTGGGCCGCCTGCGGGACCAGGCTCGGGCTCATGAGCCCTAGGGAGACCACCCATGCCCATCGGGCCTGTTCGTGGCTCACGCCCCCATCATAGCCGATGACGAGACAAAAAGGTTACTGTGGACGAATGCGTCTCCATCGCCCGAACATTGTCGCGCTTTGAGTCGGGACTCGGACTTCACGCACCTGAACCCGCGCGGCGACGCCCGGATGGTCGACGTCGCCGACAAGATGCCGACCTACCGGGTGGCGGAAGCGGAAGCGTGGCTTTGGGTTGGCAAGGAACTCATGGAAGCCCTCCGAAGCGGCGACGTACGCAAGGGTGATGCGCTCGCGGTCGCACGGATCGCCGGCATTTCGGCCACCAAGCAAACCGCTTCCTGGATCCCCTTGGCTCATCCGGTGCCTTTGACCCACGCACAGGTCGATATCGACCTCGAAGAACCGGAGCGTGTGCGGCTTCGCTGCCGGGCCGAGGCCGTGGGGCGAACCGGCGTGGAGATGGAGGCGTTGTGTGGGGTGACGGCGGCCGCGCTCGCCCTCTACGACATGGTGAAGTCCAAGAGACGGGACGCGGAGATCGTCAACGTTCGTCTGCTCTACAAGTCTGGCGGCAAGAGCGGCGTCTTCCAGCGGCTTCACTCCGACGGGCTTGCACCTGGCTCAGGGGCGGCCGATGCCTCGACGGGCGAAGTGCCGACCCCCGCTTCCGATTGAGACGCGAGGGTCGTTTTCGATTGGCGGCTTCGGTTGGGGGTGCGGACGGCACCGTCAAGTTGTCTTGTCAAGGGCGCTCCGAGTCGAGCTCTGGAGAGTCTTCGGACCGAGGTGGAGGGAAACGTGATCGACCGCGGATGGTCGGTGCTGGCTCGGTGGGACCGGGCCGGTATAAGGGCCGGCGAATGATGGCAGGACGTCTCGTTGTCTTCGAAGGCATCGACGGCAGCGGCAAGACGACGCTGGTCCGTCGGCTCGCCGAGCGTTTTCGCGAGGCCAGTATCCCGGTGTTCGTGACGAAGGAACCGACGGATGGTCCCCACGGCATGCAGATCCGCCGTTTCGCGGCAGCAGGCGTGAGGCTCCCCCCCGAGGAAGAGTTGGCCCTGTTCGAAGCAGACCGTGCCCAGCACACCCAGACAGCTGTCCTTCCCGCCTTGGACCAGGGGCACTGGGTGCTCCAAGATCGCGGCTTTCACTCGACTGCCGCCTACCAGGGTGCGCGCGGCCTCGATCCGAAGATGATCCTATCCCGCTCCCGTACCTTCGCTCCCGAGCCGGACGTTCTGTTCTGGCTCGATGTTCCGGTGGAACTTGCCTTGCAGCGGGCCCAGGCGCGAGGCGCCATGGACGCCTTCGAGAAGGCCGACCAGCTTCGTCGGATTGCGACCTATTATGGTTCGATGCCCGGCGCGATCCGGCTGGATGCGACTCGACCTCCGGGCGCAGTGGCCGAGTTTGCGTGGCAGCGGCTCGAGCCCTCTCTGTTCCCAGAGGCCTGAGCGTGGTCAACTCGCCCTTGATGCTCCAGCCTGGAGACAACCTGGGCCGGTACGTCCTCCTCGAGCACCTGGCCACCGGGGGCATGGGGGAAGTCTACATCGCGGCTCAGAAAGGGCCGATGGGCATCGGGCCCAAGGTTGCGCTCAAGGTCCTTCGCTCCGAGCTCGCGAGCGACCCCGAATTCGTGGAAATGCTGGTGGATGAGGCCAACATCTCGATGTTCCTCAACCACCAGAACGTGGTGTCCGTCTTGGACCTGGCCGAGACGTCCGGGACGTTCTTTTTGGCCATGGAGTTCGTGCAGGGTGTGAATGTCCAGCACCTGGTGGACCGGATGGTCGCGGCGGCCGCTCCCATGGACGCCCCGCTGGCCCTCTTCATCGTCGCCGAGGTCGCCAAGGGGCTCAAGTACGCCCATAGCCGAGTGGACCACGAGGGTCGGCCGTTGAACATCATTCACCGAGATGTGACCCCGGCCAATGTGCTTTGCTCGGTGCATGGCGAGGTCAAGCTGACGGACTTCGGGATCGCGCGCGCTCGAAATCGACTTCACCGCACGCAAGCCGGTCTGCTCAAAGGGAAGTTCGGGTACATGGCACCCGAAGCCGTACGGGGCCAGCCCTTGGACCAGAGGGCCGACCTGTTCTGCTTAGGCGTGACCCTCTATCTTCTTCTCACCGGGAGGCACCCCGCCTCCGACTTGCTGGTGGCGGAGGCGATCGAGCGATTCGAACGAGGCGAGGTCCTGGCACCGAGCAGCGTCAATCCCGCTCTTCCACGTTCACTCGATCCGTTGGTCCTTCGCGCCCTCGAGCCGAATCCTCGACACCGTTGGCCTTCGGCCGAGGCCATGCTGAATGCGCTGCAACAAGCCTTGCTGTCTCGGCCTGACTGGCGTGGGACACCAGGCGGAGTGCGTTTGGTGTCGGCGCTCGAGACCTACGCGCCGGAGGCGTTTCGAGAACGGGTTCCGAGCTCGACCGCTGGACGGCCACCGCAGGATACCGACCCTGGACGCCAGCCCGACTTCGACCGAGAACCGTCGCTGCCGGAAGTAGAGGCGGAAGAGCTGGAGGATGAGCTCGATGACGCAACCATCGTCGAGCCCACCCGCTTTGAGTGTCCGGAAGAAGAGTCGGAAGAACCGTCGCTTTCGCCGGTGCCTCTCCAGTCAGAGGCGTCTCATCCTGCTTCTGCTGGGTTGCCGCCTCCGCCGACCAGTGTTTGGGGGGCGCCAGAGCGCCGGCGGTCCACCCAATCTCTCCCGCCTCGGAAGCTCCGTGCCGTTCCGGATAGCGGGGTTCGGGTCGCACCCGTTCCCGGAGGCAGCCTCGGCTGGGATGGGCCCGTGGACGGGCGCGGCTTCACTCGATCCGAATCCTCCGACCCGCGTGCGTCCGAGACTCACCAAGGCTCGGTCAGTGAGAGAGAGCCGAGGACTGCGAGTGCCGACCTCCCTCCCGAAGACGACTGGAGTGACGATGCGACGGCCCGAAGGCTCTTGGCCACTCGGACTCCTGCACCGTCCCTGCAAACTCCGGTATCGAGACCTTCGTCTCGGGCCAGGATCGGAGTCGCGCCATGGATTGCGACCGCGGTCGTGCTCCTTGCGGCTTCTGGTGCCTATGTCACCTTTTTCACATCGGTCTTTTGGCCGCGAATCGATGTCCAATCCTCTCCGTCTGGGGCCGTCATCTTTCTCGACGGTGTGCAGGTTGGGCTGACGCCGGCTAGTATTCGAGTGGCACCCGACACCGCTCATCAGATCGTCTTGGAGAAGAACGGCTTTCGTCGGGCGGTGCGTCGATTGGTAGGCAAGGTCACTCGAGGAGGAGTCTATGACTTGTCGGTGGACCTCGAGCCGGTGTCGACGTTGCACCTGGCGCCGGCGGCCGTGGTCCGTGTGAATGGCGTCGAGGTCGGTCGAGGGGAGCGAGTGGAACTGCCTTCGTTCGAAGAAGGTCGGCCGGTCGAGATCAGAGCCGACGCACCGGGGTTTCAGACGTATCTGAAGCGATTCGAAGACCCTACCGAGGTTCCGGACAGTTGGGACGTAACGCTGGAGCCTCTGCGCTGAGCTGGTTTGGGCCTCCCTATCCCGCAACTCGGGCCTGGTGTAGCGTAGGTCGAGTTTGAGCCGACTCGAAGAATACATTCGCGCGGTTCGAGAGCGACCTCGTTCTGACGAGGCGATGGCGAGCCTCCGAGCATTTGCGGTCGAGGCCGAAGCGTGGCGGGAGCTGGCTGACGCATGCATCGAGCGTGCGGAAGCCCTGAGCGACGATGCGAACCTGGCCCGAGAAGCGTGGTTGGAAGCGGGCCGCATCTATCGAGAGAATTTGGGAGACTCGCTCGGGGCGCATGGCCTCTACCGCCGTGCCATCGAGAGTTCGCCGGCCGACCCGGAGGCATTCCTCGGCATCGCGCTCACCCTTCACGAACTGGATGACGCCACTGGTTTGATCGCACTCTACAGCGAACAGTTGGAGCGGACCGAAGACCGGGGAAGGCATTCGACCCTCAGGCAATATCTGTCGGAGGTTCACGAGGAGAAGCTGTCCGACCCGGACCGGGCGATGGACGAGCTGCTGCGTGCGACCGGTATCGTCCCCAATGCGCTGCGGTTGTTGCCGCGTCTGGTGGGTTTGGCCGAAAAGACGGGTCGCCATCTGGACCTCGCCATCGCCATCGGAGAGGCGGTGTTGGAGTGCGAAGATCCCAAACTTCGAGCTGCGTTGTGCTACGAGCTCGCGCAGCTTCATCTGGGCCCTCTCGCGGACCGGGATCGGGCCCTCACGCATCTTCGGGCCGCACTTCAAGAATGGGGTGAGGATGGCATGTCGTTGCCCGACGTCGAGTCGTCGGCGACATTCCGGGTCCATTTCGACGCGATGGCGGACCTTCTGGCTGCGCACAGTGAAGACCGCAGAAGTGGACCTCATCGCATTCGGTTGGAAAGAGAGTTGGCCAAGCACTACGAAGAGGAGATGGCCGACAATCACCGCGCCTTGATGGCGGTGACCCGCGCGCTCGCGCTCGCGCCCGAAGACCGAGATCTGCAGGACGAGGTGCTCAGATTGGGACTGATGTCCAAGGACCTCCAACTGGCCGCGAACACTTTCGAACACGCTCTGGCCGACTCGGAACACCCCCTCGTCCGAACCTTTTTGCGACTCCGCCTCGGCCATTTGTACAGCCAGGCGCTCGATCGGCCGGAGGAAGCGGTCCGCGTTTACGAACAGATCCTAGAGGACGACCCTCGCCATCAGGAGGCGAGTCGCCGGCTGGAGGCTCTGTACGATGCCCTCGGAGCCGAGGAGAGGCTGCTCGAGTTTCTGGAGCGCGTGATTCAGCGCGGGGCGGCGGACGACACATCTCGGGTTCGGGCACGGATCGACGAGCTGCATGGGAGACTCGGCACCGGCTCGTTGTTTGCGCCGCCGCCTCCGCCGCCGACCGACCTCGAACCCGACCACGGTTTTGAAGCGAAGCTCGATGATCCCGACCCCGAAGTGCGGATCGTCGCGGCGCGCGCGGAAGTCCGCCGCCTCATCGATGAACTCCGAGACCTGACCAGAGGCTCATCGATCGCGGATCGAGTGCTTCGTGAGACGCGGGAAGACGACGAGCTCCTTTCGTTGCTCGAGGAGACCTATCGGCGCCGAGATGATTGGCAGTCCGTCTGTGCGGTGCTGGAGCGGCGCATCGCGGCTTGCACGGAACCCGAGTTCCGCCGAGCTTTGCATTTGTCGTTGGCTTCGGTCCTGGATGTGCAGCTCGATGACAAGCAGGCGGCGATCGATGTACTTCGTCGCGAAGATCGAGACGGCCCGTTCGACTTGGAACTCTCCCTGGTTCTCGAAAGGCTGCTGACGGAGCGAATGGCCTGGTCCGAGGTCGATGCAGCCTTGCATCGTCGGGTCGAGCTTTCTTCGGATGCACAGGTCCGAGCGAGGGCACGGCTCGCGCTAGCGCGATTGGCCATGAACGTTCAGTTTCGGCCCGACGCCGCCCGGGATCATCTGCATGAGGCCCTTCGTGAGGCCGAGAATGACGTCGATGTGATCCGACTGGCCGCCGAAGTGGCCGGCGCGAGAGGTGACGGAGCAGAATCGGTTCAGCTCTACGAACGGCTGGCGCGGGATCTCGATGGTCAGGCTGCGGCCGAGGCATGGGTCATGGCGGGGGTTCTCGCGCGAGATGAGCTGATGGATGAAGCCCGAGCCGAAGCTGCATTCGAATCGGCCCTCGCCTGCGACGCCGCAAACCGCGATGCTGCTCTGGCCCTGTTTGAGATGGCGCAGCATCGGAGTGACTGGAGCATCGCTTTGCTGTGGGGCATGCGAGCCGCCGACCTTTCGGTGGGGGCAGATGCGATGGAGATCCTTCGGGAGACAGCGCGGATCGCGGATGAGGAGCTCGGGGACGAGCCCAAAGCGCTCCAGATTCATCGTGCGGTACTGCGGGCGGATCCAATGGCTGTGGCCTCGGAGGCTCGAATCGCCGGTCTCATCGAAGACCGAGACCCTCGACAGGCATTTACCCATTACGTGCATGCGGCTCAGTTTTCGGCCGAAGCCGAGGCTTCGGTACGGTGGTATTCAAAGGCTGCCGAATTGGCGCAAAGGATTGGGGATGAAGAGGGCGCGCTGACGGCGTATCGGGCCATCCTCGCCCGAGACTACGCCCATCGGGCGGCGCTCCTGGGGACGGCGGAGATCCTCGAGCGCCGGGAGACGTTCGCCGATCTCTACGAACTCGGTGCCGCGTTTCTTCTTCACCACGAGGCCAACGCAACCCGAATCGAGTTGGCGGACACGTTTCGACGCATGGCCCGGTCCAAAGAGCACCACGGTGAATGGGAGGCGGCGGCCAGGTTCGGCGAGCGGGAACTGGAGCTGTCCTCTTCCATGGCGGCGTTGGACCGACTGGCGCGTTACTGTATCCGGGCCGGACGGACCGCTCAAGCCGCGGCACTCTGTCAAAGATTGGCACGCCAGGAGGTACCGACGGACGTGCGCGCCACCTTGTTGTCCGAAGCGGGTCGGCTTTACGGCGAGCTCGCGGGCGACCCGCATCGAGCTGCCGTGGCTTTGGAGGAGGCCTTGGCCGCAGCCCCGAACCGGGGCGACCTGTCCTATCGGCTGGCGGTGTACCGCTATCGAACCCATGACCTGTGGGCGGCAGCACAGGCGTTCCGAAAGCTCGCCAGTCACTGTGAAGGGCCATCCCGTGCATCGGCGCTTCGCATCGCGGCCTCGTGGCTGTGGGAACACCATCGGGGTGAAGCGCGTGCCCTACTCGAGGAGTCGTTGGAGGCTGAGCCGTCTTTGGAGGCGACGAAAGACCTTTCTGCCTTGCTCGAATACGACGGGGACCACGACGTTTCAGCTCGCCCGTGGCTTGCCTTGGCGAAATTCAATCGTGGCCGAGGTCGATTGAGCGAGGCGCGTTTGGCGTTTCGAAGGGCGGCGGAACGGGCCGCGTTTCGAAGTCACGACGACGAGACCCTGGAAGCGGCGCTTCAGGGACTGCGTGAGCTCGACCCGGACCCCCGCTGGTGGGTCTTGCGGGCGCATCGGTTGGATGCCCAAGGCGATCCCTCGGCGCTCGACGCATGGATCGATGTTTCCGATCGAATTCCCGGGCACCGGACGGCGGTCCAGCGCATTCATCACCTCAGTCGCCCTCATCGGGCCATGTCGAGATTCTTGGATTCGGTTTTGCAGGACCAGGACGTCGGGCTTCCAACGGATATCGAGTATCGTGAATCGTTTCGGCCTCCCGGGGGGGCATCGCCGGACATGAAACTGATGGACCGGCTGGGGCCCGGACTCGTCGCCAGTCACCGGCCGGGCGGAATGAATGGGGAGCCACGCCGACGCGACCGGCTCGGAGAAGCCGAGGTGCCCATTCAGGCGCTCCGGGCGCTCCGGTCCGGTTTTCGTCGGTTGGGTCGAGAGATTCCACCGTTGTTCGCCACGACCGAAGGACCAGCGATGCGTCCGGTTCTGGTGGACGGTGGGGCGGGGCTTGGGATCCGCCTCGACCGGATCGGTGTCGTCGCTTCCGAAGACGTGATGGTGGGAGCTGGAATCATGTCCGTTCTCCTGGAGCCGGGGTCGGCCGCCATATGGTGTCTGCCGCCGTTGGTGCTCCACGAGACCATTGTGGGCCTGTCGGAAAGGGAATCCGACCATCGCTCTGCTCGACGCCGGGCCCGTCAGTTCCTGAAGGCTCTCTCACCCGAGGGACGAGAACAGGTCGCGACCTGGTTCGCGGAAGGCGGACGCATTCACCTTCCCACCGTGCGGGAGCGGGTTCGCCTGCGAGCGCTCCGCGGCGGACTGTGCGCATCGCTTTGGTGGCATGGGACGTTGCGCAATGCGGTTCAGTGGACGGGGCGACCGGCAGACGTGCGCGTTCAGGCCGATTTGCTGGCGTTCGTAACCGGCGGTCCTTTTCTTCGATGGCTGCGCGGCGTGTCGGTCAAGTCGCCCGTCGTGGTCGAGGATCTGGAGGTCCCGGAGCCGTCGAGGGTTCACGCCATCGAGGAAGCTCCGCCTCGCGCACCGCAGACCAAGGATGCATAACTATAGGCGTGCCCGGTCGCATGCTCGCGGGGGTGGGCCTACCAAGCGAGAGCTCTCAACGAAAGCAAACATCGACCGTACGCAACTTGAACTGCAGCGAGAAGAAGCGAACTTGGACGAGCTGGTCCGACGCGTGCTGGGAGCTGTCCAGGACGCGGTGCAAGACCTCCAGGTCCAGCTCTTCCAATTGAACCGTCAGGCGTCGGCACGGGCGGAGGAGGCCGGCACGTTGGCTCGAACCGGTTTCGACGAGGGGGCGTATTCGGCCCTCCAGCTTCCAGACGCGGAGACGGCGTTCACCAAACGCTCAGCTACGAGCCTTCGACGCTCGGATGGCGCCGGCGGTTGCAACCGAAAGACTGCGCAGGGAGATCGGGGGTTCCTTGAACGGGAGCGGCTCGCTACGGAGCGCTGCGGTCGGGCCGAGATGAGGGGAGTTTGTCCGGCTCTTCCTGTTCGGGCGCGTCTTCGAAATCGACCACTATCGGGGCGGAGCGGCCGTTGAAGAGCAACCGCGTCACGTCCGGTCGAGCATAGTGCCCCACCGGGTCCGCCGCCGACTTGGCCAGGCTGATCATTGAGAGGTCGATATCCGCGTACACCAAGCCTTCTGCGTCTTCGGGAAGTCGGGAATTGAGGGCCGAACCGTCCGGCCCGTAGATCATCGCGAATCCGCCACCTGGCTTCAGGAGCGGCTCCTTGTCCGGCCCATCCACCAGCATCTCGATCATCTGGGGGGACACGGTGGCGCAGGGAGCAATGACGAAGCACTGACCTTCTGCTGCGTAGATCAGGCTGGCCGCGTTGTTCACCTCTGGACCGAGGGCGTGAGCCATCCCTCGGTACACGCTGAAGCTCGGCCAGGCGGCCACGTGCACCTGCTCGTGCTGGGCATACATCGCATACTTTGTGAGTGGCTGTAGATGCTCCCAGCAGCAAAGGGCGCCGACTCGGCCGAGGCGGGTCTGGTGAACCGCGATGTGGCTTCCGTCCGATTCTCCGAAAACGGTTCTCTCCACGTGGGTTGGCTTCAACTTTCGTCGGCTCGCCACCAACTCGCCCTGTTCGTCGATGATGGCTTGACCCATGTAGAGACTGCCTCCGTCTTTTTCAGCATGTCCCAAGACCACCATGATCTCGTGGTCTCGGGCCGCCTCTTGGATTTGCTCGAACTCGGGACTCCCGATGACCAGGGCGTTGTCGTGATAGCGCTGAACGAACTGCATCCCCCACGCCGGCGAACCCAGCCAGATCCACCACGGGTAGCCCGGAATGAAGGTTTCCGGGAAGGCGATGAGCTTTGCTCCGTTCCGGGATGCTTCTTCGATCAGGTCCGCGGTCTTGAGGATGGTGCGTTCGCGGTCCAGAAACACGGGCGAAGCCTGGACCGCAGCGACTTTGTAGCGGAGATGCATGACGAGGAAAGCGATGCCTTGGTTCGGGGGAAGACGTCCATCGCGAAGCACAACAATCGGCCATGGACCGGCGCGTCAAGGAACACACTCACCGGCCAGGCAGCGGGCTCCGAAAGCAGCACAGTTATCCCAGCCGAAGTCGGCTCCCTGGCAGAAGATACGAAGGTCGCCCTGGCACTCTCCGCGCCCTCCGAGGCGGGCGCAAGTTCCGGGGGGGACCACGCATCGGGCCCTTCCCGCTTCCACGGCACACCGCTGGCCGATGGACGCGCAATCGAACTGGCGGAAGCGATTCGAAACATCGCAGTACTCGACGACCGTGTCGCCGGCGCACCGGCCAGAGCTGCCCAAATCGCCGCAGGCCTCGAACACGCAGGCGTAGGTGTCGCCCTCGGGCACGAATCGGCACGTCTCGCCGCAAGCGTCGCACTGCCGTTGGCGAACCACCCCTTCCTCGCACCACGATAGAGTGTTTGCGGAACATCGACCGGTGCTGGGGACATCGCCGCAGTCCGAAGGGGCGTCGATGCAGCCGTAGCCTTCTCCGTTGAATCCGCACGTGACGGGACAGATGCTTTCCGACAACCCGTCGCCCGTGCACGCCAGCGCATTGCCCGTGGACGAGCATCCACCTCGTTCGGTGATCCGACCGCACACCGGCGGGCCAGAACCTGCAAGGGGCGCCCCGACCCGTTCCAGGAAGGCGAGGCCGGGCTCGACCAATGCGTATCGATCTTCGCCAATGCAATCCAGATCTCCCTCCGAGAGCACGCCCATCACTCGAACATCCTCTTCGTTCGGGTCGACCATGAGGATGGGCCCGCCCGAATCACCAAAGCAGAGGCCCTGTCGGCCGCCACCGTCGACATCCACCGTTTCCGCACCGACCCGAACTAGCGGCGAGGCCAAGAAACCCAACAGCCCGTCGCGTTCCACGCTCAACCCAAACCCCGCGACCTCGACCAGGGTTCCGATGTCGTCGAGACCTATGGAGTGACGGCCGAGGGCGATGGGTGTGACGTCCAGATCCGAGAGTGCGTCTTCCGCCAGCCGGAGCATGGCGAGGTCGAGTTCCGGGTGGACGGCGATGGAGATGACGTCTCGGCGAGCCGAAGGCTGCAATGCGTCGCGACCGAAGCGCACGCTCAAGTTCGATTCGATGGTGCAGTGCGCGGCGGTGAGGACCGACCCGGGGCCTACGACGATGCCCGAGCAGAACCCCGTGTCGCTCCAAACCGAAACGAGGGCCTGAATCTGCCCCGGCGTCAGCGCTACGACGGAGGGCGCAGTGGTTCCATTGACGAGACCGTTGCCGGTTCGGGCGACCCCGGTGGGGAAGTCCGTGTCGTCGCACTCGGCCGGTCGGGGACCGCTGGTGTCCGGGACCCCGGCGTCTGGAATGCCGGTATCGAGGCTCGGCACGACGCCTCCGTCCGGCGTAGCCGGCAACGGAAACGAATAATCGCCACACGAGCCAGCGAACGCGATGCTGAGGATGCCAAGGGTGCACCTCCCGAAACCCCGAATGGGATTCGTGGGGGCTCCGATGCAGGGAGGCCTCACAAAAAGAAGTCTGGCATGAGTTCACGGCTGGGGTCGACGGCATAGCGGTCGAAGTCCGAGACACCGCTTTCTCGGAGTACTTCATCATCGATGAAGAAGTTACCCGTACACTCTCTGCTCCTTCGATTCAGGATGGTATATGCCGCATCCGCCATGATCTCAGGGTGCCGCGAGGCCTTGATCATGTCTTCGCCCCCTAGAAGGTTCATCACGGCGGCTGTCGCGATGGGTGTCCGGGGCCACAGAGCGTTGACTGCGACCCCTTCGTCTCGAAACTCTTCCGACATACCCAGCACACACATGCTCATCCCGTACTTCGCCATCGTGTACGCTACGTGCCCCTTGAACCATCGAGGATCGAGGTTCAAGGGAGGGCTGTTCATCAAGATATGAGGATTGGTTGCGTCGAGGAGGTGCGGCAAGCAGGCCTGGCTACACAAGAAGGTCCCGCGGGCGTTGACCTGGTTCATGAGATCGTAGCGCTTCATGGGCGTATGGAGGGTCCCCGTGAGCTGAATCGCACTCGCGTTGTTCACCAGAACGTCGATGCCGCCGAATGTCTTCACGGTTTCGTCGACCGCTGCAAGAACGTGATCTTCGAACCGGATGTCGCAGACCAAAGGGAGCGCTTCTCCTCCCGACTCTCGAATCTCCTCGGCTGCGGTGTACAGGGTACCGGGGAGCTTGGGATGCGGTTCCGTCGTCTTCGCCGCGATGGCGATCTTCGCGCCGTCGCGGGCTGCTCGCTTGGCGATGGCCAGGCCGATTCCACGGCTGCCCCCGGTGATGAAGATGACTTTGTCCTTCAGGCTCATCGGGTTGAGCTATCACTTTGACGAACCGGAAGGTCATGGAAATTCGGATACTCTTCCGCGACCCCTATCTCGTCGCGGTGAGCAAACCGGCTGGCGTCTTGACGCACCGAGGCTTTGGGGACCCGACGCTCCCGATGGTACAGCGTCTTCGCCGGATGCTTCGGCATATGGTGCACCCCGTACACCGGCTCGACCGTCCAACCAGCGGTGTGCTGGTGTTCGCGTTGGATTCGGTCAGCGCCCGCCGATTGAACGAACAGTTTCGCGGAGGCACCGTGCGCAAGCGTTATATCGCTCTCGTACGCGGAATCCCCCCAGAGTTTGGTGTGGTCGACCATCCCGTCCCCGACCGGTGGGGCGGGGAGAAGCAGTCCGCCCGGACCCACTTCGTCCGACACTTCCATGATTCCCGGTACGCCGTTGTGGAGGTTGGGCCGCGGACTGGGCGACGGCATCAGATACGGCTGCATCTGAAGCACATGTCCTGTCCCATCATCGGAGACGTGAACTATGGAGACGGTCGGCACAATCGACTGTTTCGGCAGCGCTATGATCTTCACCGTCTCGCGCTCCATGCCTACGCGCTCGACCTTCGTCACCCGCGCTCGGGGCAGCGGCTTCATTTGACGGCTCCATTGCCCGATGACCTAGTTCGGGGTCTGGCGGCCTGGTCTTCCCATTCGCTTTCCCACCTACCTGCGGAGACCCGACCGCGACCGCTCTCCGCGAACGCAGCATCCACAACATGTTTTGCCCCGGGTGCGACTTCGGGCAGGTTCACGACGTGAAATGGACGGAGGACCAGGTACCTTCTCAGACCGGCAAGCTCATCGTCGTCACCGGAGCGAACACCGGGATCGGTTATGAAACGGCACGAGCCCTCGCGGCGAAAGGCGCCCGGGTCGTGCTCGCGTGCCGAAACCTAGAGAAAGGACAGGCCGCGCTCCAGAGCATGCTGGGCCGGATGCCCTCCGGGAGCGCTCATGGCTCGGGGACGACCCTCGATGCCGCGGAGCGCCTGGAGCTTCTGCATCTCGACCTGGCGAGCCTCGACTCGGTCCGTCGTTTCGCGTCTTCGTTGGCGGAGCGTCATCGCTCGGTGGACGTGCTGATCAACAACGCCGGCGTGATGTTCCCGCCGGCCAGCAAGACCGAAGACGGATTCGAGCTTCAGTTCGGGGTCAATCATCTCGGACACTACGCCGTGACGGGCCTCTTGCTCCCGATGCTGCGCCGAGCCGACCGACCCCGGGTGGTCAGCGTCAGCAGTTTGGCTCACCGAGGGGGACGGATCGACTTTGGGAGCTTCCGAAGCGAGAACGGATACAACGCCTTTCGAGAGTACGCCCAGAGCAAGCTCGCTTGTCTCATGTTCGCCCTGGAGCTGCACCGCCGATACGGGTTTCGTCGGGAAGCCAGCATGATTTCAGTGGCCGCTCATCCAGGTGGAACGGCCACGGATCTACAGCGTCATCAAAAGGTTCTCTCCGTCTTGACCCGCTTGACCGCCATGAAACCGGCCCAAGGTTCGTTGCCACTTCTCTTCGCCGCGACCGCTCCGGAGGTGAAAGGCGGTGAGTACTTCGGGCCGGATGGACCCTTCGAGATCTTTGGCCATCCAGGTCGAGCGTCGATGTCCGGCCGGGCCCAGGACGAGGCCGTTGCTCGTCGGCTGTGGGAGGTGTCCGAAGAGCTCTCGGGAGTCGTGTTCACATGATCGGCTGGGCGGCCGCTCCGCTCGTCCCGTACCGCCCCCTGCTCGACCCAGTGTTCTGATGGTGGAACCGCGCAGCAGATCGGGTAGCCTTTCGATCTCATGGCGGAAACAACCGAATCCCGACCAGACGGCCAAGTCATTCTTGGGCACGTGCACGCCGAAGGGCCCGACGGGTCGAAGTTGGTCCGGCTGCCCGACGGGACCGAGACCTTCGTGCCGTCAGCCGAGCTGGGCGGGGCGCCGGTCACGGTCGGAGAGCCAGCCTGGGTATTCGTAGATCAATGGAGCGAATCCAAGCAGGCGTTCTTGGGCTCGCTGGATCGCGCACAGAAGCTTCGACTTCTCGATGCTCTGGAACGGGCGATGAATGATGACCAAGACGTGGAGGGTGAGGTGGTTTCGGTGGTCGAAGGGGGGTATTCGGTCGACGTGGGCCTCCGGGCATTCGTTCCGGCCTCGCAAGTTGCGTTGCGTACACCCAAGAACCCCGAAGACGTCTTGGGCCAGCGACTTCGATTCAAGGTGATCCGGTGCCAAAAGAGTCGAGCCAACGTCGTCCTTTCCCGACGGAGCATCCTCGAGACCGAACGGCGGTCGCTGTTTTCCCAGATACGCGTCGGAGCCACGGTGGAGGGCGTTGTGCGCGATTTCGTCGAGTCCGGCGTAATCGTGGATGTCAACGGCGTTGAGGGCTTTCTGCATGTTTCGGACATGACCTGGGGCCGGGAAAGGGATTCCCGTAAGCTCGTGAAGCAAGGAGAGCGGCTCCGCGCCAAGGTTCTTCGAGTCGAACGGAAGGCGCATCGACTGAAACTGGGCCTTAGACAGACGCAGGACGATCCGTGGACGGACGCGGACCGTCGTTTCCCGCCCGGTAGCAAGGTTCGGGGCATGGTGGTGAGCAAGACGGATTTCGGTTGTTTCATCGAATTCGAGCCGGGATTGGAAGGCTTGGTGTTCTCCTCGGGCCCCCTCGCGACGGAGGGAGCTCGCGACCGACTTCGAAAGACCGACATTGGTGACGAGCTGGACGCGGTGGTGGTCGAGGTGAACCTCGTGGCCAAACGCATCAGCCTGCAGCTCGACTTCGACGCTTAGGGCCTCGGCTGTCTGCATGGTTCGACCATCCGTCACCGTCACGTGCCTCGGTCGCGGGTTCCGCCCTGGATGGTTCCTGACCCTCTGGTTCTGGGCGGTGGGCTTTGGTCCCGGCACGGCACGGGGCGAGACCGATCCGGCTCCGCGTCCGCTCAGTGCCCAAACCTACGCCCACGAGATCATGGCCATGCAAGCCGAGGCCCGGGGCGCGTGGGCTTCGGCTCACCGCCATCTCTTGCTGGCGCGGGTCTACGATGAGTCGAGTCGCTTTCTTCGGGGGTTACTCTTCCAGGTGGAGTTGGCACGAGGCCGCTCGGATAGAGCCCCGCAATGGGGGCCCCTCGACCTCGAACAGCGGCTCGCGCTCGCCCTTGCGAGGCATGACGCTCGGGATGCCTTGGATTGGATTCGTCGAGGCCTGGTCCAACATCGCACGACGCCCGCGTGGCTTGAGGCGACCCTCGATCTCCATCGAGTCGTCCATCGGTCCGGTCGAGCCGACTTGGACGACATCTGGAGAACGGCGATTCTCCAGACGCCTCAGCTTTCGACCCTTTCGTCGGGTCCCGTCCAGGTCATCATGCGGGCCAGGCCGGACGTGGCCATGCTCTGGGCTGATGCGCGTGCATCCCGGCTGCCGGAGTCTCCGAAAACCACGCGGCTTCGCGCTTGGACGAGAAGGCGGGCCGGCGCTTATCTGGAAGCAGCCGAGCTGGCTCGGCGGCAGGCCATCTTGCGCCCCGGTGACCCGATCGCCCTGGAGACGGCGATCCGGTGGGCCGGAGGGATGGGACTTGGTACCGCCGGATGGGTTCGAGATTGGCGGCTCGGGTGGCCGAGCCATTCCGCCAGGATCGCGGAGGCTCTCCTCGACGCCGGACGGCCAGAGTGGGCGACGAGCGATCTCCCATCGAGCCTTCCCATCGAGCTTCGGATCCGCATGCACCTGGCCCGCGACGAAGTCGGCCCGGCGGTGGCGCTCGCCGACGAGACGAAGGATCTCGCTCTGCGCCGGAAGACTTTCGAGGCGTGGATTCGCTCGAAAGTAGAGGGCACCTACGTCGGACCGCCGCTTCCCAAGGGTGACGACTCGACTCCGTTTCGCGTCCGGGCAGCGTGGGCAGCGGGCCACGAGGAGGTGGCAAGGGAGATCCTACAAAGATCTGAAACGTTGGGGCTGGACGCTCGGGCCCGCCTCCACCCGGAGTGGGCCTTGTGTTTCGGTCGCGCGGCCGCCGATGACCGTCTCGAACGGATGCCCTTGGTTCCCCGACAGGCGTGGACGCAACGCTGGCGCTTGATGGCCCGGTCGCTCCACGCCCCCGACCCCAATACGCTGCGATGGGCCCTCGCCTCCTGGGATGCCTTCGAGGGCACCGAAGCGGCGGCCCGAGTTGCGTGGCTCGCGCTCTGGACGGAGTCCCCGGATCGCGCAAAACGGGCAGTGGCGATGGATCCGGACGAGCCGCGTGCGATCGAAGCGTGGATCCGGCACGGCGACGACTCGGAAGCCCCAGCGCTTTCCGACTTCGCGGTCCGAAGATTCCCCCATGACCCCGGCCTGTGGTGGGCGCGAGCCGAAGTGCTGAGACGCGCGGGTGACCATGAACGGGCACAACGGGCCACGGCCCGGGGTCGCTCCGAGTCGGAGAGCCTGATTCGGTTGGGTTACCTCGTGCCGTGAGATCCGCGAGGGCCTGCCATCACGCGGGTTGGGATTGGTACGGTGCGGCTCGACACGAGGAAATCCGCCGGTCATCCACCTCCCCATGCATCGGCCTTCGAGTCCCGCGGCCCGTGCCACGGTCTGGTGGGGGTGCATTTGGGCGCTGGGAGGGTGTGCCGGGATCCGTCCGCCATCGGGGCCTGCGCCGGAGGCCTCCGCGCTGTTCGCGTCTCTGGTGGGACCATCTCGGTCGCTGAAGACTCTTTCGGCGGAAGCGGACATCGAATATTACGCCTCGGACGGTCGTGCTCGTCTCCGGGCCGTCTTGCTGGCGGCCCGCCCGGACCGATTCCGAATCGAGGTGCTTTCACCGTTTCGGGAGCCCCTCGATATCATGGCCAGCGACGGAACGACCCTGTGGTGGCTTTCGCGGACCACGTGGCACGTGGGCCCCGCAACCGCAGGTGCCGTGAGTCGTCTTCTGCCCGTCCCCCTTGCGCCCGACGGCCTGGTGGATGTTCTCTTGGGCGGCGTGCCCGAGCCTGCGGACTGGGACCCCGTCGCCGTGGAAGGCGACGACGATCCCCGAGCTTGGCGTTTAGAGCTTCGACACCGGGCGGAGCCTCGCGACCTTCAGATTTGGGTGGATCCGAACGCGCCTCGGGTCCTCCGAGCCCAACTCGATGGGGTGGATGTCCGCTTTTCACGGTTCGAAGCCGTCGGGGAGAGTGACGCGCCAACTCGCCTCCAGATCCGGACGTCCCGCGTGGATCTGTCGATCCGAATGCGGGACGTCGATTTTGGCCATCCGCCCGACCCTTCGGTGTTCGTCCTGCGCCCGCCCGAGGGCGCGGAGGTCGAACCGTTGATCGGACCCTGACGCAACCTGGTCACCAACCCGAAGTCCGGGTTAAAGGACGAAGAACGCGCATGGGCCAGAAAGTTCGGCTGGGAGAGCTGCTGACGCGGGCCGGTGTCATCTCGTCGCAGCAACTGGAGGCGGCCATGGCCGAGCACGAGCGGCGAGGAGAACGGCTCGGTCGCGTCTTGGTCGAGCGGGGCTACGTGAGCGAAGCGGTGCTGGTCCGCGTCCTTTCTCGACAGCTGGGCGTACGGCCCGCCAACCTGCAGAGGGCCTGGGTTCCGGCTGAGATTCTCCAGAAACTCACCGAGACGTTCCTGCGCGACAACGCCATTTGTCCCGAAGGATTCGACGAGCCCGGCCGCGCCCTTCGTCTCGCCATGGCAGATCCCACGAACGTCACGTTGGTGGACGAGGTTCGCTTCCGAACCGGCCTGAAGGTCTCCGTATCCATCGCAGGCGAACGTGAAATCGAGGCCACGGTGGACCGCATGTGTGGATGGATCGCTGGACCCACCAGCGACTTTCAGAACCGACCGTCGTCTCCGGATCCCGGCGACGCGCTCCTCAATCAGCTGTCGGTGGCCCAGTCACAGCAGGAGCGGGCGCTGCGGGTTTTGGTGGATATTTTGATCGAGAACGGCGTGTTCACTCGAGACGAATATCTGGACCTCTTGTCTCGGCAGTGACGGCGCCTCGACCACGACCCTCGGCGGAATCGTCGGAAGACCCGCGGGAGGACCGAGAGCTGGTGCGGTCGGTTCTGTCCGGCTCATCCGCGGCCGCAGAAGCGCTCGTCTCGCGACACTACGGAGCCGTCCATCGTTTTTGCGCACGGACTGCGGGCCGAGATCGAGCCGACGACCTTTGTCAGGACGTGTTCGTCCGGGTCTTCCATCGTCTTGGCTCGTACGCTGGACGAGCCTCGTTTCGGGCGTGGCTGTTCACGGTGGCCCGGAACGTGTGCATCGACGCCGGCCGAAAGGGGAAATTTCGAAAGACCGAATCACTGGACCGAACGTCAGGACGGGATGGAACCTCTCCCTTGGACACCCTGGCGTCCACCGAAGCTGGACCGGATGTAGGGGTAGAACGGGCCCGGCTTCGCCAGGCATTGAGTCGAGCCGTCGACGCGCTCCCCGTCGAACAGCGGGAGGTCTTTCTTCTTCGGGAGGAGGCGGGTCTCGCGTTTAAGGAGATCGCCCGGATCACCGGCATTTCCGAGAACACCGCGAAGAGCCGCATGCGGTACGGGTTGGAGGCACTTCGGCGCGCGCTGGTGGATGCCGGTTGGAAGGACGAAAATGACGAATCGCGATGACCACTTCGTGAGGGCCCTGGAAGACCGAAACGCCATGGACCACGTGGATCCCGCCGACCGGAGCACGGTTCGCGCGGCGCCGACGATTCAGGCGCTGTGGAAGGAAATGCAGAAGGAGGAGACGCCCCGTGAACCTCCCCTCGGCTTCACGACCCGAGTCCTCGCCCGGGCGCGGACCGGAGCCTCGTCACGTCCCCGCTGGTGGTTTTGGTCCTCGCTGTTCTCCGGCTTGGCAGTGGTGATGATCACCGTCACCTTTCAAAGGCCCGAAAACCCGCCGCCCGCCGCCGTGCACGCCGATCGCGACAGGCTTCCTGCGACGACGGCCGGTGATGACTCGGAAGAGGCCGAAGGCGTGGCCGGTTTGGCGTCCAAGCGCGCCCCGACCCTCGAAGAGGTCGAAGGCCGAACCTCTCCCGCGCTCGATCGGTCGGGTCCAAGCGCTCCCGCCGACCGAGAGAAAGAGGCGGCGGCGCCGCAGCTGCGGCCGAGGGAACCGGTTCGCCGAGATCCCGTCCCGCACGGCGTCGGAACCCTCGGAAGCGGGGCCTCTGCACCGAAGTCATCGTCCCTCCGGGCTGCGAGGTCCTCACAAAGGCCGTGGTCGTCTCGGACCGAACGCGTCCTCCAGCGCGTGGACCAACTGAATCCAGCTGAACCGGACGCGGCGCTGTCCGTTTTGGACGAGGGCCTGAGACAGGCCGAATTCCCGTCCGACCGGGTCGAACTCCTGCTCCGAAAGGCGGCGATCCTTCAGGAGCAAGGAAGGATCTCGGAGGCGCTGGATGTGGTGGAGCTGGCTTCCACGGCAACGTCCGCTCTACACCCACATCAGCGGTCCCGGGTCCAAGCGCGTTTGCGGCAGTTGCGTGAGCGGGCTGACACTCGTTAAACCGCAGGTGGAATCGAAGTCGCCGGTTTTGCTGCTTCGATGCTGATGATACAAGACCGGAGCTCCATGCTGCGTCAATCTGCCTTGCTGATGGCCCTGGTGACGGCGGTTGCCTGTGGCGAAACGGTTCCTCGGGGAGCAGGAGCTCGGCCGGATCTCGGCTTCTTCGACTTCGGCTTCGCCGACGAACCGGTGTCACCAGGTCCAGATGGCGGAGCTTCCGAAGATGCCGACATGGGGGTTGGCGCCTCGGACGGGGGCCCTGCGTTTCCAGACCCCTTCAACGACGACAACGATCTCCGGGACTTCGATTGCGATGGATTGAGCGACCAAGAGGAGTTCGCTCGTATCTTTCCGGACGGGCAGCAAACGGATCCGGCCAACCCAGACACCGACGGGGACGGCATTCCCGATGGAACCGAGCTGGGTCGACAAGCGCCGATCCCGGGCTCCGGATGCGTCTCGGTGCCCGCCGATGACGATCCCTCCACGACCACCGTTCCCACCCAAGCGGACACGGACGGGGATGGCATCGACGATGGAGCGGAAGATGGGAATGGCAATGGTGCCCGGGAAAGCGGCGAACTCGATCCGCGCCTCGACGATACCGACGGTGATGGCCTGCTGGATGGAATCGAAGACCGGAATCGAAACGGTCGGCGAGACAGCGGCGAGTTGGATGGTACGTCGCCGGACTCGGACGGCGATGGTCTCTCCGACGGCGTGGAAGATCGCAGTCGCGATGGCATCTTCGACGAAGGAGAGACCGACCCGTTGGACCGCGATACCGACGGTGACGGTCTGCTCGACGGAGACGAGGACGCCAACTTCAACGGAATCCGGGAGCCTTTCGAGACGGATCCAACCCGTATCGATACCGACTGCGACGGGCTGTCCGACGGCGAAGAACTGGCCCTCGGGACCAGCCCTCTGGTGCCGGACACCGACGGAGACCTCCTGCCCGATGGTCTGGAACTCGGGCGGGGCGGAGCGCTCGACGACGGGCAATGCCCGCCCGGAGGTCCTGAGGATCTCGATCCCACCACCACGACGGTCGGGGTCGCGTCCGATACGGACGGCGACGGCTTGGCCGATGGCGCCGAAGACGCGAACCGGAACGGCCGAGTCGACCCGGGAGAAAGCGACCCCAATCTCGCCGATACGGATGGAGACGGCCTGAACGATGGCGACGAGACGCTCGCCGGCTTCGACCCATCCAACCCCGATGAGCCCCGAGCGGGACGCATTCCGGGCATCCTTCAGATTTGCGCCGACGAGAACCTGGCGGCCATCGCGTTCGAGGAGGACCGACATTGGACCCTGGCTCTCCCACCCGGTTTCGGCCTGGTGCCGGCCACCAGCAGCGACCCAGATGTTCGTGTCGCTGCATTCGATGACCTGACCGCCGAGATATCTGGCTTCGCGCTTCGGCTCCCGCTTCTTCCGGAGGCGGCGGCTTCCGCATCCGCCCAGTCGCTGGCCATCGACGCACGGGCGAATGTGGCCCTCGCCGATGCGGGTCTTGCGCGCAGCCCGCGACTGAGTGGCCGGAACATCCGATCCCATGACGGGTTCGAAACCGTCGTCTCGGGGGTGTACGATGTGGCGTCGGCCGGCCCGCGGGTGAGTCCCGGTGAAGTGCGAAATCTGTTGGTTCGAGGCCTCACCGGACTGGGGGAAGCGGAGCTGACCGGCCTGCCCCCGCCGACCGGTACGAACGCCACGGAGTACGTACATCTTCAGCAGGTCCTCGTCCGGCCAGATGAGATCCTGGTGTTGGGGGCCTTCTTGGACCGAACCGCGTTCGACGACCGAACCGACAATCGGGCCATCGTGCTGCAGGACCTGGTCAATGGAACCTCGCTGGCGGAAACAGGGGCGTCCTCGGGCAAGGAATGCGACCCGTTTTTGGCGGAGGACCGCTCTGTCGCCGACTTTCTGTGGATGGCCGACATCTCCGGGTCCACCAACGAGGACCGCGAGCAGATCGTGAGCGCGGCCAGCGTCATCGTCGACGCACTCGATCAGAACGACGTGGATTTCCGAATGGGTGTCGTGCCCCATGTGAGCAACGAGATCCAGTTCCCCGGAAATGGGGGGGACCTTCGAGGGGCTGGCTTCACGACGGATCCCGACCTGTTCGTTCAATACCTTCGCGACGTTTCGGGGACCGACGGGTGCGAGTTCGGTCTCGAAGCCGCCCGCAACGCCATCGATGAAGCGCTGCCGCGGTCCTTGCCGGGTGAAGTCGATCCTCTGAAGCTTCGCGCCGATGCCGTCCTTGCTGTCATCTACGTCTCGGACGAGTTCGCAGAGGAACTCACGTCCGACGGCGGTCGGTGCAACGGGTACGAACCGGTCTGTGAAACCGGGATTCGAGATACGTTCAACACCGACGATGGCGCGGTCTGCTTGGTTGAGCCCGACTCCAGTCAGCAGGAGTGTATCGACAGCATCGTCGAGCCCTACATCGATCAGATCGTGGCGAACAATGGAATCGCCTTTGCTCAGGTCATCCCGCCTCAATCGCCCCCGGTGGATTGCGAAGCTTACGCCTGTGCGGCGAACCGAAACGAGCCGGGCCGGGGCTACCTCGAGGTGGTGCAAGCGACGGGTGGTGCGCAGTACACGCCGTGCAGTCGAGATCCGGGTGACGCGTTGTCGTCAATCATCGATGCGGTGTCCGGTGCGGCCTCGCAATACACCCTGACGGGCAATCCCATTTCATCCACCATCAAGGTTGGCGTCATTCGGCTCAGCGTCGGGTCGACCGAAACGGTCTTGGTCCCGCGCGACCGGGATAACGGTTTCGACTACGACGCAGCCAGCAACAGCATCTTCTTTCGCGGCTTCGATTTCCGGCCCCAACCGAATGATGTCGTCGTGATCTCCTACCGACTCTGGGAGCCACCGCAGTCTCGTTGTGGAGACTGCCCGGTGAACAAGCGCTGTGACGAAGACCTCGGCGTCTGCGTTTGTGATCCGGTCATCTGTGAGATTTGCGAAGCGAATGGTCAGGCGTGCGACGCCAACTGCAACTGCGCATGCGCCGACTGCAATGGAATTTGCGGGCCGGGCGAAGTCTGCAATCCCACCACCTGTGAATGCGAATGCGCAGCCAACTGTGGGGGTGCATGCTCGGTCGGCTCCCTTTGCGACGCCCAATCCGACTCGTGTTCGTGTCTGTGCGAAGACTGCGGCGGCGCGTGTGGTTCTTCGCTGGCCGAATGCGACGGCTCCACGTGCACCTGCGAATGCCCGAGCGACTGCGGTGGGCTCTGTGACGGAAATACGGAATGCAACGCTTCTCTATGTGCGTGCGTCTGCGAGGCCGGCTGCGACGACGCGTGCTCGGGCAATGCGGTTTGCGACCCAGGAGCCGACTGTGCATGCGCTTGCCCCGAGAATTGCGGCTGCGTCGAGGGTGCGGTCTGCAACGAGGCGGCGTGTACGTGCGAGTGTCCAGCCGAATGCACTGCCGCTTGCTCCGGCAACGAAGTGTGTGATCCGAGCCGAGGATGCGAATGCGCGTGTCCCGATGACTGCGGGGGCTGCGGGCCGTCCGAAACCTGCGACCTCAACGCTTGCCGTTGCGTTCCGATCGTCTAGCCGCGGGCGGCTGCGTCTCCATTCCTTCGGTTGAAGGGCAGACGTACCACGAATTCCGTGCCTTCGTTCAGCACCGAGGCGGCGGAGATACTTCCGCCGTGGGCTTGAACGATCCGCTGGCACATGGCCAGGCCGAGTCCGGTTCCCGAGTGTTTCGTCGTGAAGAATGGAATGAAGATCCGTTCGAGGTCTTCGCTCTTGATGCCGATGCCCCGGTCTCGAACCCGCAGCTCCACCCCGTCCCGCTGCGGGCGAAGGCGGGTTTGGACGGTAATGCGAGGCGGCTCGTCGCTCGGTTGGCTGGCTTCGAGGGCGTTGAGCAAGAGGTTCAGAACGACCTGCTTCAGTTGTTCCGGATCCGCCTCGACCGTAGCGCTTTCGGATTCCAGCTCGAGTTCGAGTCTCCCGCGATTGTGTTCTTCGACTTCCAGAAGACGGACGGTGCTCCGAACGACGTCATTGATGTCGACCGTCCGAAGGGTTGCGCGATAGGGACGCGCGTAATCCAAGAATTGAGAGACGACGCCGTTCAGTCGCCGGGTCTCCTCGACGATCACCGTCAGAAGCTCCCCTTCCAGTCCCGACCGGTCGGTGTCCAAGACCTCTGCTGCTCCCTTGATGGCCCCCAACGGATTGCGGATCTCATGAGCGAGGCCGGCGGCCATGGCTCCCAGGGCGGCGAGGCGCTCCTTTTCACGCACCGATTCTGCGAGCTTGGAGTTCCAGAGGACGGTCGCGGCGGTGTCCGCAAGTCCTTGAAGCTCTCGTAGTTCCGTGGAGGCATAGGCTTCAGGGGAGCGGTCGTCTCGAAGAGCCAAAAAACCCATGATGGCGTCCTCGGACTGGAAGGCGAACAGCGCATCTGCGTTGGCCTGACGCATGGCTTCCATCAGCGCCTTCGATTCATCGTTTCCTTGCCATTGCGGACTCAGGCTTTCGGCGATGAGCGTGCCTGGATGTTGATAAATGGCCTGGTAGAGTTCAGGCAGCTCCTGGGGATTCACGTGAAGGGCGGGTTCAGGACCGCGATGTGCCGCGAGTGTGAATCCTCGTTCGTCCGGGTCCAAGAGATAGGCAGCCACATGAGTGGCCCGGCGGCTGTTGTACAGCTCGTCCACCAGACGTCGGCTCATGGAGCGGGCGTCGAGAATGCTCCGCTGCATTCGATTTCTCAGATCTTGCACCATCTGAACGAAGCGAAATCTCTCCCGGAAGAAGAGTTCGAAAACCTTCCGCTCCATACGGTCCCGGAGGGGCTCGTAGAGCGTCAATGCGATCATGATGCCAACCACGGTATTGAAGAGACGACCGGAAGGTGTTGCGCTGATTCCAATCAATAGCGCGCTCACGGTCGCAAAGAGAAGGGCGAGCGCACCTAGGACCGACATTCGAGCGATGAACTCGTTCAGGTCCAACAGTCGCTCTCGCAATATGACTTGCGAGAGGAAGAACACGTACACCATGACCGATGTATGGCCGATGACCTTGGTGGTTTCTGGAATCCAGGGGAGCGCGGTCAAGGTACACACGAGCGCCACCGAAGACGCGCCAAAGGCCACGTAGCGCCGCCGGACCCGCTCGACCGGCGTTTCCGTGCTCGTGGCCTGCAGCAGCGACCGGCTCGCCCAGAGGATCGAAATGAGCACTGCGGCTCCGATCGCGGCTCGGACCATGGGAAGGTCCGCCAACGTCGAAAGGCTGATGCCGGCCAGGATCAGTCCGATGGGCAGAACGAGGCGTCTCAGTCTCCGACTACGTAGTCGGGTTCCTGGCACCAACTCTTCGAACAGGCGGGCGAGGGCGGGAGGCAAGAGAGCGGAGGCGGCCAGCTCGGAACGACTCCATCGACCTGCACCCAGTTCGCCCACCAGGCCCGCAATGAACCACAAAGCCAGGAACACACAGGCAACTCCGAACACTCGGTCGGAACGACGATGGCGTCGTCGCAAGACCACACTGGCCATCACCGCGAAGGTGACGAGCGTTCCGACCACCGCGCTCTGAATCGAAACCGGCATGCGGACCCGAACCGATGGAGACAATTTCTTCGTCCCGATTCGGTTCGACCGGAGTATGCCGTGGATATTCAGGGTTTGGTAAGATTGGGGGCCCCGACGCTCCGACCGGTCGAGAACATGCAACGGCTACTCAGAGTTTCGTCCGACCGAAGCGCCGGGCCCCCGCGGCGCGGCGGAGCAAACAGTGGACCGCACTGCTGGGCAAGCAATCGCCTGAGGTTTGTCGCGGCGCATTGGAAGGTCTTCCCGGACTACGACTTTCATGTCAGGCCTCCGCCAAGAATGTGAAATCGCTCCTCTCCATCATTTGGCTGGGCCTTCTTCTAGCCCTCGCAATTTCCGCGGGATTTGGGGCTTACGCGAAGCTTGGCGGCTGGCGCGGTTGGGCTTCGGCGCCCTCCTCGGGACCGGCGGGCCGCATTCAGGCATATGGGCAGACCTCCGAGGGACCGGTTCCCCTTCCCCTCGGCGCTTGGACCGTCCTGCCCCGACCTCAGAACCTCGTGTTTTCGCTTCATGGATCGGGCTACGGACCTCGCGACGTGCAGATTTGGGTCGAAAACGACCATGAACGCGTTCATGCGCACGACTTGCGGGTCCAGGGTTCGCGGGATCCCCAGTTCATCGATGCTGTTCTTCGGCTGAACGATCGGACGCCTGACAGGGTCAAGGTCGGCGTGGAGCTCGATGCCCCCCACCGTCCGAGGAATGAATTCTGGTTCGGAATTATCTTCAAGGGAGCATCATCTTCTCGTACCCGCTGATGCGAGAGATCCACATCTTGCATGACCCCTGCCGCCGACCGAGTTCACCTTGGACCGATGAAGCGTCAGGGCTTTTTGAGGCTTCTCGCGTTGGCTCGACACCAGGTCGGGCGGATGGTGGTGGGCACCGCATGTCTCCTCTTGGCCAGCGGAGCCACGCTGGCTGCGCCTCGATTGGTCCAGTCCCTCTTCGACCAGGGCTTGGAGCAGGCGGACTTGAGCGTGCTCAACCGGACAGCAGGTGTGCTCCTGGTGCTGTTCGTCGTCCAGGCGGTAGCCGGCTCCTTTCGCTACTACCTCTTCACCACCGCCGGCGAACGCATCGTGACGGAGCTTCGCCAAAAACTCCTCACGCGCTTTCTCGAGCAAGAAACGTCATTCTTCGACCGTCATCGCACCGGCGAGCTCTTGAGTCGGCTGAGCTCCGACACCCAGCTGATCCAGAATGCGGTGAGCGTGAACGTCTCGATGGCCCTCCGCAGCATCGTCGGGGCCGTGGGCGCGACGGTGCTCCTGTTCACGATTTCGGTCCGACTGGCCTTGCTGATGTTGCTCGTGTTGCCACTGATCGGGCTGGGGGCGCTGGTCTACGGGCGAGTGGTGCGGCGCAGGTCTCACGAGGCCCAAGAAGCACTGGCTCGGGCAAGCGAGGTCGCGGAAGAGGCGCTCAGCTCCATCCGAACGGTCCGGTCCTTCAACGCCGAACCTCGAGAAGCGGCTCGTTATCGCGCCCGCGTCGAGGCTGCCTATGCGGCGAGTGAGCGGCGCATCGCTGCCACCTCGTCATTCTTTGGGGGGGCGACGCTCTCTGCCTATTCATGCGTCTTGGGGGTGTTTCTATATGGGGGCCACTTGAGTGTTCGGGGAGTGATAACCGGCGGTGAACTCGCCTCCTTTGTCCTCTACACGCTGATCCTTGCGGTTTCACTCGGTACCTTGGCGGACCTCTGGAGCGACCTCATGCGCGCGACAGGGGCCACTCGTCGAGTCTTCGTCTTCCTCGATCGAGAGACGACCATCGAGCCCTCGACTCTGCGGGCCGAGCCGGTCGATTCGGTTCGGGCTCGGGGGGCGCTCGAATTGGAGCAGGTCGGATTTGCCTATCCGACTCGACCAGACGTGGTCGTTCTCGACAATGTCAGCCTGCGTATCGAGCCGGGCAAGACGGTCGCGCTGGTGGGCCCTTCGGGCGGAGGGAAGTCGACCATCGTGAAGCTGCTTCTTCGCTTGTACGATCCGACCTCCGGCGTGATCCGCTTGGACGGACGCCCGATCCAAGAGATGGACGTTCGATGGCTTCGAAAGCAGATGGCCCTGGTGGCCCAGGAGCCCGTCCTCTTCTCTGCCAGCATCGCCGAGAACATTCGATACGGGCGACCTGACGCCAGTGACGCGGCGGTGGCGCAGGCCGCACAGGCCGCCCATGCCATCGACTTCATTCGTAAGCTGCCGGATGGCTTTCAGAGTGCGGTGGGAGAGCGGGGCATTCAACTCAGTGGAGGACAGCGGCAGAGAGTTGCGATTGCGCGGGCGATCCTGAAAGACCCACCGGTCCTGATTTTGGACGAAGCGACGTCGGCACTGGACGCAGAGGCGGAATCCGAAGTGAAGAAAGCTCTGGACCGCCTGCGAGAAGGACGGACGACGCTGGTGGTCGCGCACCGACTCTCCACCGTCAAAGACGCCGACGAGGTGGTGGTGATGAATGGTGGTTCGGTCCAAGAGCGAGGAAGCCACGAAGCGCTGATGCGCCGGGACGACGGGCTCTACCGCCGACTCGTTTCCCATCAGTTGTTGAGTGCTTAGATCTTTGGAGCCGCTGCGCGTCGGCCATCGAGGCGGCGCATCATTCGATAGTGAGGTCCGATCGGCGGCAGGTCGAACCGTTCGGAAACGACCGCGAAACCGAGCCTCTGATAGAGGGTCACCGCTCCGATTCGGGCGTTGCACCATGCATAGCGAGCCCCGAGTCGAGCCGATTCCGACACCAAAGCCCTGAGGATTCGAGAACCGAACCCTCGACCTCGCACCTCCGGCACACTCGCCATGCCCCGGATCCGAAAGCCTCCCGAGGGCTCGTCGGCGTGCCCCTCTGGCATGACGGACCCGATGGCCACGACCCCCTGGGCATTCACAATCTTTAGATGCAGCGTCCGAGCGTCGTCGTCGTGGGGATAGACGGCCGCCTCCGGACCCTGCATGGGACGGAGCACGTGGTGCCGAAGAGGCAACACGTCGTCGGCGGTCGCGACCTCCAGGCAGTCATTCTCAACGTGCGCTTGGCTCAAACTCTCGATGAATGCTTCGCGGATGGTCCATTCGATTTCCGGTCGCGGCGAGATGCGGTTCATCATGAGGGTGCGATGACGGCCCGGTTTCCCCGGCAGGTCCTCGGGTTCAATGGTCCACTCCCGCACGATTGGACCCAGGAGTCGGAGACAGTGCTCGGAGCCATCCGCTTCCCAGGTGAGGTCGAACCGCTTCTGCTGTACCGCGAGAAAGCTGTGACATTCCACGAAGCTTTCCAGCCCGAGTGCCATCATCCTCGAGGCCACGTCGGGGGCCAAGGATGCCACCTTCTCTAAGACCACCTCAAAAGATGCCTCCCGAAGCTCCACCGCAAGCCCGAGCTCTCGGGCCAGCGCCCTCAGGGCCCCATGCTTGCTGCTGCACGTCCCCACCGACTCCGCCAGGACCGAACGAACCGGCCTGCGAAAAGGAAGACCTTGTATCCATCGCGCAGCTTGGCGGAACGATTGGGCGCCGTGGACGCGGAAAGCGGCCTGCAGAGGACCGGAATCCGTGAGCGCTGCCTCCGGAAGCAGTTCCGGGTCACGACAAAACGCCACTGCGCCGGTCTACATGGAGGAGCCCTCAGTTCCAAGGAAGGTTCGAACGAGCGTTCCAGTAGGCATCCGGTGCTTCGCGGAGTGCCAGCGCCAGGCGACGGACTTCATCGTCTGGCTGCAATGTGAGGGCCTTCAGGTTGCTTTCGAGTTGCATGCACGTGACGGCGCCGCTCAGGGCCACGTCGGCCCAAGGCTGCTCCAAAGTCAGGGCCAGGACCAAGGCGTCCAGGGGTACTTCGCGCTCGACAGCTGCCCGCGCCAAGGAGGCCACTTCAGGGTCGTGGCGGCCCGGGGCCAATCGGCCGTTGGCCAAGGATTCTTTGATGATCACGCCCATTCCGGCCCGATGGGCCTCCTCCAGCGCCGGAGCGGCGCTGGGCTCCAGGGGATTGTAGGTGGCCTGCACGGTTTCGAACAAGCGGGAGCCCTCGACGTGAAGGTCCATCAACCGCCGAATCGCGCTTGCCTGATCCGGGCCGGTGACCGTCGCGCCCAGGTGCACGCCGAATTGCTCTCGGAGCAGGTGAAGGCGCTCTAGGAGCGCGGCGTCTTCGAACAGTGTCGAGTCCGGTCGGACCGAGTGGACTTGGTACAGGTCGAGGTGCGACCACAGGACCTTTCGGGTGGCTTCCCATTGCCGGTCCAGGGTCGCAATGTCGTGAGACTTGGTTTCGTGCACCGGCGCGTCGAGCCGCCAAGCGCCCACGTACGTGTAGCCCCATTTGGAGCCGATGGTGACCTCGCCTGGATCGACGTTCGACCGCTGGATCCAGTCGGCAACAAATCCCTCGCCTTGTCCGTAGGAACGGGCGACGTCGATGTAGCGCACCCCACGCGCTCGGGCCGCGTCCAGAACGGAGAAACTTCGCATGGCCATCTCTTGGACACTTCGGCCTTCGGGGAAGTCGGTATCGCGTCCGCGGTTCATGTATGCAGGCCGCCCGAGTCCGGCCATGCCCAAACCGATGGGGCTCACGACCAGTCCGGTTTGGCCTAGTTCGCGCAGGGTCATGGCGGGACCGTAGCACGCCCCGTCGAAGACACCATGAGACATGGAGAATCGTGCCCGTTGCACCGAGCTCGTGCGTGCGTCCGACCGCGGGGTCGCGGTGCGCAACCGGGCGCGCTACGGACCCGGCTTCTCGAGCGCTTTTCGGGTCGCCCAAGCCCTGTAGCGAAACGTGGTGGCCAGCGCCGGACGGCCGAACATGCACCGCGTCCACACCCCGAGAAACCCGGACCGATGCTGGTACTCGATATGATCCATGATCAGCGTCCTTTCGGGGCCCTGAGCGTGGAATCGGTGACGATGACGCCACGCCTTCATCGGACCCTCCACCTGTACGTCGTCGAAGCCATCCGAACCCACGTTCTCGTGTCGGGCTCGCCAACGTATCGGCAATGGGCCCACGAAGAGGGTGAAGACCGCCTCCATCCCTTCTTCCATGGGACCGAAGCTCTCCAGTCGGACGATGACCGGCGGGGGCGTCAGAGTCCGAAGGGCCTCCGGACTGCCATGGAAACCGCGAACCGCCTCGAGCGACGCCGCGACCTCGAAGCTTCGGTCAAACGAGGGCATGACGCCGGGATAGCCTGATGGACGCGCGAAACACCATCGATCTGCGGCGAACCGTTTGTCGCCCGAGGGAGCGGTGATACAAATGTGCCATGAGCGAAACGCACGTGGTCCTCGGACCGAACGAAGAGCCACCGATCCTGATAACGGAAAAAGCCATCGAGATGGTGAAGGAAGCCATCGAGGCAGAGAGCCTTCACGATCACGGTCTTCGGGTGTTCGTGCAGGGCGGAGGATGCTCAGGATTTCAGTACGGTCTCGACTTCGACGACCAGCCTCGCTTTGGCGACTTCGAGATGAAGTTCGACGGGCTGACGGTGTACTGCGACCCCATCAGCGCGATGCATCTGGAAGGTACCTCGATCGACTACGTCATGGGGATTTCCGGAGCTGGGTTCAAGTTCGATAATCCCAGCGCCAAGACCACCTGTGGCTGCGGATCCTCCTTCAGCTCCTGAGGCCCTTTTGGCCCTGTCCGCCCTGGGTGCGCCGACAGGTCGGCTCTCCAAAAAAGCCGCACCTCCTTGCCGTAGCGGACACCGTGACCGGCCAGTGCCGAGCGCATTGCGGCCATCGCCGAGGACATTCCGGCTCAGATCGAGATCAGGTCCGCCCGAAGTGCCAACGCGACGGCGTGGGTGACGTTGACCGCACCCAGTTTGGCCTTCGCGTTTTCGATGTGAAAGCCGACGGTGCGGGAACTTATCTGAAGAATGATGGCGACCTCCGGTCGGGTCTTCCCGCGCGCCGACCACGTTAGGCACTCTGCCTCCCGCTGGCTCAGGCTCGGTCGAACGCAGTGACGACCGGAAATCCGGACCATGTGGGCGTGGAAAGCCTGGGAAATCAGATGAGGCAGGGCGAGAGGCACCCGTAACCAGCGCCGTCGAACGTGCTTCGGGTCGAACGCGAGGCTCACCACCCCAAAACCCTGAGAGTCTTGGCGCTTGGCCACCGGCGTGGCGACACCCGCCACGACACCGAACTCCCTGGCCTCCGCCATGACGTCGCGCTGGGCGGCGGTCATGGGACCCAACGGGTCCGAAGAGGCTTCACCCCAAAGAAAGCTTTCGCTTCCCCGCGCAGCTCGGCACACCACCGGATCCACTGCACTGTACTTTGCGCGACGATATCTCTCGATCCAATCCGCTGGGTAGTCGGACATCACGCGTGCAACCTCGGCCAGCGGGTCGCAAACCACGTAGCCAAACCCCTTGAAGCCCAGGCTCTGCACGGTTTCGTGCATCAGAGCCTGGGCGTCGTCCTCATCTCGAGCACTGACCAATCGTTCAGAAAATGTGTCGACCACGTCGAGGAGATGCACTTCGTGGGCTTCGTCTAAAACGAGATGGCTTTGTCCTGTCCGATCCAGCGCCATCTCCCCCCGCCCTTCGTTCTCGCGACGCACATCGAGCCCCGCCCGGAAAGGAAACTGATCATGACGCATGAAGGCAAGACCGGGCTCCTCGTCTTCTTCCTCGTGCCCAGGCTCGATGGTCTCGAATCGCTGACGCGAGACCTCGGGGCGCACGGAACCTTCGGCCGGACTTCAGCCCGCTTCGGGTGAGTCGGGCGTCCCAAGGATGATTCGAAGGGATTCCGGCATGGGAGCCGGTATCCTCAAACCGAGGAAGGGGTCCGTCACCGTTTTCTGTTCCCGCATTTCCAACGCTTCGATCAGCCGGTGAATCGCCGCAAGGTCGCTGGCTTGCGCGTTGAATCGAAGGCCCATCCCGCCCAGGGTCGACGTATCCGGATTGTCTTCTTCCACGCGCACGACCTCCGCATCGATCTCGAAGAGCTCCCCGGCCTCTTGGTCGACCGGGAAGAGCTGCAGCACCGTGCCGACCGGAGCAGGCGCGGCCGTTTCGATGAACAGACCGGTGTCCGACACATCGCGTACCCGTCCCGTGGAAAACGTGGTTCCGTCATCGTAGACCAACTTCAATTCGACATGGTGCCGTTCTGCCCGCTCTGCCATGGACCCATTATTCCGTCGTCGCAGGGTTGCCTCAAGGCCTTCGCGTTCGTCCCTCGAAATATCCGGTGACTCCGAGGAAGACGGTTTGACGCAAAAAGTCGCCTTGCGTCCCCACCAGGCTGACATCGGTCTCCTGCGAACTGAACTGATTGGCGAACAACGCGTAGCCGACCTCGACCGAAAGGCGTCGCGTCACCTGACGGCGAAGCTGCACCTGCAACGAGTTCTGGTTCTCGTCGGCGTCTCCCGAGAGCCGCAGGTTGGTATCCGAACGGCCGAAGTTGAATTGGAGCGCTCCACGAAAGGAAAGATAAAGACGCCATGGTAGGCCCACGGTTGCGTAGGCGCCAAAGCGATGACGGTCGATGTTCTCCGTGTCCGAATTGGAGCGTTGAAGGCGTCCGATGTACCAGACTCCGGCGAGAAAGGGTCCGCCGTAGTCCAACGCGCCAAGGAGCATCAGCTCACGATCTTCGCGCCCAACACCCGGACGCAGGACGGGAACGCCGTCGACGAGCTCCGTGGCTTCGCCTTCGTGGTCCCGATAGACACCGGTGACGCTGGTGCTCAGCTGGAAGGCCTGCGACAGCTGCCATCGCGTGGTCACGGTCAGCCGAGGGCTTATGTAGTTCACGTCCGGAAACACCTCGAAGTCGTATTCCCAGAATTCCGCAAGGACGATGAGCGTCGCCGGCCCCAATTGAAGGCCGCCAGACAGGCCCACCCTCGTCAGGCTGTAGTCCCGGCTTCCGTTTCGGACGCGGCTCAGCTTATTGGCGGCATAGGTCTCTGCGAACCAGCGCCCGATTCGGTGCTGGCCACGAATCAGAATGTCGTAGGTCAAGAGGTCTTGCTCGGTTTCCGAGAGGAAGCGCTTGGCGCCGACGGTCAGTCGCCCACCGAGATTCCATCGGGATGATGGGGTCCAGGAGCCTTGGGCCTCGGTGATGAAGCGGACCAGGCCGTCGGCCACCTGTTCCCCGGTAAACGGCGTTCCTTCCGTGGCCTCGTCCGTGTCTTCCACCGCGCGCTGCGCATTGCTGTCGAATTCGCCCCCGAGCGAGGCCCGAAGAGAACCTTGTCCGCCGGCCCACGCGGGCGTCGCCGCACCCAAGAGGCCAAAGACGACGACAACCGCCCGCACAAAACTCCTCTTCTACGGTTCCTGCTCCAAGTCTTCAGCCGCTTGGCGCATGGACAGGGCGCGGGCCGCCAAAGCCTCGTCCAGCTGCTTTAGCTCTTCGATCAATCGACGCATGGTTTCGACGTCGACGCCCTCCGGAGGAAGCCGGTCGACGTTGAGATTGAGGAGGTAGTTCGGGGTAAGCTCTTGTGGGATCACGCCAAGACCGTTCGGATTGGCTCCTCCGTTTCCCCCGCCGGAGCCTCCCCCTGCTGGCGGGTTCGGCGTCGCGGGGGCGTCGGCCGACGGATCCCCTGTCCCGGGGTCGCTGATGAAGTCGCCAGACGGCGGCGTCGGGCTCTCGGGACCTTGCGCTGGGGCAAAGCCATCCGAGTCTCCTTGCGAGGGGGCTTGGGGACTGGGGGCCCCGTCCTGCCCGCTCGAGCCGCCGCCCTCCGCAACCGGATTCGACCCCCCGGTCGGCACCACGGGCCGCTGAATCCGCGGACTTCGCGACTCCTCGTCGAACAACGAGACGTCGGCCGCGAACTCGCGTGCGGCGCGCGCGACCGCCTTCTCCTGACGAGACCGGCGCCACAACCGAGCGAGCCGAGCTCGCTTGGCCCTGAGCTTGTCGCGGGCGTCTTCCACGAAGTCGGCCTTGTCCCGCAGGTCTTCCGGGGAGTCGGAGGGGGACGGTTCCAAAGCGAGGTCTTTCCAGTTCAGAAACGAGCCTTCGGGTCGGGGCTCGATCTGCGTCTCCAGGTGCACCAGGGTGGTCCGCAGTGCGCGCAGCCGGTTGATCTCAGCCGCGGCCTGACGCCGATCGGCCAGCGGACCGGACCGAAGCCGGGGCAGCTGCTCTCGGATCGCGGCATCGACCACCGTCATGCCGTTTCGAAGCTGCGCTCGTGCGGCCTCGCGCCGACGGTCGCGCCGGCTCAAGGTGGCCCTGATGGTCGTTTCGAGCTCCAAGGAAGCGCGCAAGTCAGCTTTCAGTTCGGGGCTGCTCCGGTCTCCATCCGCCTTTCGGGCGGTGATCATGCGTTCCAGGAGTCGGTGTTGATCGAACTGGCGTGCGAGCTCCGCTTCGTCACTTCGGACTTCGAGGACCAGTTTTTCGGCGGAGGCCACGAGGGTTTGGAGCCGGTCGACGGTTTCTGGCTGCGCCCATGCCGTGCCTCCCGTCCAGGGCCCCGACACGAGGGCCAACCACCCAGCTCCCATGACCGGGGCCAGGATCCCGTGGGCACGGCTCGACACGAACCTCTAGGCTGCAACAGTCATACCGCGTCCGTAAACCTCCAATGCCCCTACGAAACTCTCGAATTTCTGAGGCGAAAACGGGTGCGGCTCACTTGTCCGATGTTCCGGCAGGTCTTCCTGCAACCGTCCCGATGCCGTACTTCTCCAGCTTGTAATACAGGGCGCTGGTCTTGATCTTGAGCCTGCGCGCGGTTTCGGTCTTCACGCCGTCGGCCGCCTCATAGGCCGCCAGAATCATTTGGCGCTCCGCCGCTTCCAGAAACTCGTTGAGGCCAACATCCCCGCTCGGAATGGGAATGGACCGACCAGCGTGGGGCTGGTTGCCGGTGACCTGCGGTGGGAGGTCTGAAGGCCGAATCTCGGGAGGGTCGGCGAACACCAAGGCCTGCTCGACGATGTTTTCCAGCTCTCGGACGTTGCCCGGGTAGCGGTAGGCCCGCAACAGGCCCATGGCTTCCGGTGTGAATCGACTTACAGAACTGTGAGTACGGCCCCGAAGCTTGTTCATGAAGAAGCGAGCCAGCGCGGGGATATCGTCTGTTCGTTCCCGCAGCGGGGGCAGGTCGATGGGAATCACGTGCAGGCGAAAGAACAGGTCTTGACGGAAGCGACCCGACTCAACGTCTGCGCGCAAGTCGCGATTGGTCGCCGAAATGATGCGCACGTCGACGTGAACGGGTTGCTCTCCCCCGACACGATCGAAGCTCTTTTCCTGGAGCACCCTCAGCAATTTGACTTGAACCGCCGGACTCAGCTCACCGACCTCGTCCAGGAAAATGGTTCCGCCATCCGCGAGTTCGAAGCGACCGAGCTTGCGCTTGGCGGCTCCGGTGAACGCCCCCTTCTCGTGCCCGAACAGCTCCGACTCGATCAAGGTCTCCGGCATCGCGCCACAGTTCACGGTGATCAGAGGACCGTCGGCCCGGCTCGAAAGCCGGTGGATCGCGGAGGCCACCAGCTCTTTCCCGGTTCCCGATTCTCCGAAGATGTGAACATTGGTCTCGCTGGGCGCGACCTTTTCGATCAGATTGAAGACCGTGGTCATGCGAGGGCTCGTCCCCACCATGCCCATGAAGGTGCCGTCCTCGTCGAAGGTCGGCTGGGTCAAGATTCGTTGGGTACCCGTCAGCTTGTCTTGCGCTTGCTGCAGGCGTCGCCACTCCAGAGCCCGATCGATTCGCATTCGAAGGTCGCTCGGTGAGAAGGGCTTTTGAACGTAGTCGAAAGCTCCCAGCTTCATGGCTTCGACTGCATTTTCGATGGTGCCATAGGCGGTCATGATCACCACCGCAGTGTCTGGCCGTTTGGCCTTCACGTGCTCCAAGACATGGATTCCATCCACCTGGTCCATCTTCAGATCCGTCAGAACCAGGTCGAAGGCCTGTCCGTCGAAGGCCTCGAGGCCGCGGACACCAGAATCCGCGACTTCGACGTCGTGCCCAGCTCGAACCGCGACGACCTGCACGCCCTCCCGGATGCTTTCGTTGTCATCGATGACCAGCAGACGACCCATCGGACTCGGACACTACTGAAGATGCGCGCGGGAGGCGAATCGTGAATCGAGCTCCCCCCAGGATTGATGCTCCCACTTCGATGGCTCCGAGGTGCTCTCGGATGGTCTTTTGGACCAAGGCCAATCCCAATCCGGTTCCCTTTTGCTTCGTCGTGAAGAAGGGCTCGAAGATCTGAGTTCGTTGCTCGGGTGGAATACCTGGCCCTGAGTCCTCCACCGTGAGGGCGACGGTCTGTCCGTTCGCGTTGACCCGCACCACCACGTTGCCTTCCGGACCGGCGGCTTGGCACGCATTTCGAAGAACATTGAGCACCGCAGACCTGAGCCGGTCTGGATCCGCCTCGACGTAGGCTTCGGAAACCTCATCGGTGCGCACGCGGCAGTGGCCTTCCTGTCCTTGGACCACTTCGCAGGCATCGGAGACGAGATCCGCGAGGCTGGTTCGGAGCCTGACCGGCGCACGCTCTCGGGCATACTCCAAGAAGTCGTTGACCACCCTCGAAAGGGTTCGAAGCTCCATGAGGATTCGATCCGCGTATTTGCGTCGGGGGTCATCCTCGGGCAGGTCTTCTTGCAGCAGTCCTCCGAAGAGTTCAATTCCACCGAGGGGATTTCTGACCTCATGGGCGATGCCCGCCAGCATCATTTGCATGCGAGCGTCGCGGTCGTTGAGAGCGTCCGACATCCGATTCATGGTGGCGGCCAACACCCGAGCTTCGGCCGGTCCGCGCACCGGCATCCTCGCTTTGAGATTCCCCTCCGCGATCCCCTTTGCGCCTCGCGCCAATTGGGCCAGGGGGACGGAAACCCATCTGGCCACCGCCAGAGCCGACAGGATCAGCAGGGCCATTCCGATCATGCCAGCGCCGAAAACGTTGGCCCGAAGCGCGTCCAGCGCCGCGGTGTAGTCGGCGGGTGCGCTGGCCGCGACGGACGCCACGACTTCTCCATCTTCGTTCGAGAGGGGCGCATATCCGCTCTTGTACGCTCGCCCCCGAGGCCCTTTGAACAGCACGGATGCGACACCTCGGCCGTCCTTGACGCGACGAAGCTCGTAGGCATCGGCAGCTCCTCGCAGGAAAGGTTGACGGACCACGAACTCCCCCTCCGAATCCACGAGGACTCCGTTGTCGGCGAGGTCGACCACCACCAGTCGCGCGACCTCGGTGGTGCGGGCCAGCGAAGCGAGACGACGTCGGGCGTTCCGCACCGTACGCGCTTCGTCATCCCCCGCCTGGACCCGGACCAAGCGAGCCGGCACCAGCTGCGCCGCGCCCTGAGCCACCGCGACGAGACGACGGCCGAGGGCTGCCTCCAGAGATGCGGACGCGGAGACTTCGGCGAGCCAGACGACCGTGATCAGGACCAGGAGGGCCGGGACCACCAGGGCGATGAGAAGCTGCGAACGAAGGGCCATCCCCATGACCCATACCGGTTCGTCGTCACGCGAGCATCCAAGGGTTCATCGCGATGGCCGGAGCTCGTCGTCCATGAGCTCCAGCGCTTCGGGATGGATGTCGTGCCGGGTCCGATTCGGCAGGAGGTGCACCTCGAATCCTTCGAAGATGCCCTCTTGGATGAGTCGTTCCTGCACCCGAGATTCATAGGCCCGAACCTCATCCTCTCGTTCGTCCCAGGCGAAACAGCAGTCGTCGAACTGATTGAGGATTTGTCGATGGCGTCCGTGGACCGCCGCCAGAACATAGATGGCCTCGAAGTTGGCCAGATCATAGATGTCTCGAGAACGAAGCTGTTCGAAGTCGCCGATGTCCGGCCGTTCACGCATGGAAAACGGCATCGAGCCAGCCACCGAGTAACTCGCCGAAAGGGTGGGGTCCAGGATGCTGTAGAGGTCCGTGGTCCAACCTCCGCCCGACAAGCCGAGCATGACGACTTGGTCGAAGGACTGTCGGCTTTGAACGTGGGCTCGGCTTCGACTGATGGGTTCGAAAAACAGCTGGAAGGTACGGTATCCGTGTCGATCCAGCTGGAGCAGCGAGTCGTGACTCGACAACACGAATGTCCCTTCTGGAACGGAGACCGTCAACGACTCCGCATCCGGTCCGTAAAAGGGCATGGCGTGGAGCAGCACCGTGTACCCCCACGCCGTCAGCGACGCGACCGTGGCGACCCCGGCCGTCAGGCCCTGATGGCCGAGCTGATAGAGGACCAAGATTCGGTTCGGGACGTCGGGATGAAA
This sequence comes from Myxococcota bacterium, assembly GCA_050331295.1. Classification (GTDB taxonomy): domain Bacteria; phylum Myxococcota; class Kuafuiibacteriia; order Kuafuiibacteriales; family Kuafuiibacteriaceae; genus Kuafuiihalomonas. Next base: position 484,861 of record JBHJGZ010000009.1, read on the forward strand.
CACATAGACCGACGCCGTCAGCCCGTAGTCGAGCTCGAAACGCAGCAGATCCGTCCGCTGGACGTGCGCGAGCTCCTCGAAAATGGTCTCATGGATCCCGTTCAGCACCTGGTCGGGACGCCTCACCGGCAGGGCATCCTCGCCGAAAACCCACGTTCGCATCAGCGGCGGTACGGCCTCGACATCCAAGTCTTCCAAACCACCCGTCGAGGGGGCCAAGATGACGGGTTGTCGGAGCCCTTCGAGGTCGCCGTCGCAGGCGGGCAGCGCCAACGCCAACATGATGCGAAGCGGCAGAAGCATGCTCCGCTCCGGTCCTCGGACGCCTCGTCTTGGGACCGGGTGCCGTGGTTCATTGCCGGCCACCCTGGCTCCGCGCCGATGCCTCGGTTCCTCCTCCCCCATCCGGCCCGACGGTTCTATCTTGCCGCGGGAGCGCTGGCGATGGGTTCGGCCCCGGACGGTGGGGCGGGCGCTCGATCCGTCGGCGCAAACCCTTTCCCCTTGCCCTCCCGCGTCAACTCCGTCGAGCTTCGGTTCGTGCCTCGGACTTTCCTCGCGTTCGCGACCGCGTTTCTTTGGACGACCACCGCCCGAGCCGACGACGGCGTCGACCTGACAGTGGCCCTGAACACGGTCTGGGTCGTCATGGCTGGCATCCTCGTGTTTTTCATGAACGCCGGCTTCGGATTGCTGGAGACCGGTCTTTGCCGCGCCAAAAATGCCGTCAGCGTGTTGGCGAAGAACTTTGCAGTGGCTTCCATCGCAGGTCTCGCCTTCTTTGTCGTGGGCTTCGGAATCATGTTCGCCGACGGAAACCCGTTGTTTGGATGGGGTGGAATTCTGCTCGGAGGAAGCGATAACAGTCCCGCCACCGGTCAATCCTATGCGGGCCTGTTTTCCAGCCTCTCGTGGGCCGCGGTGCCCCTCGAGGCCAAGTTCTTCTTTCAGTCCTGCTTCGCGATGGCGGCCGCGTCCATCGTTTCCGGCGCCGTGGCCGAACGGATTCGCTTCGAGACTTTCCTCGCCTTCTCCGCGCTGCTGACCGGCCTCTTCTATCCCATCACGGGCCACTGGATCTGGGGTGGAGGATGGCTGGCGGGCCTCGGGTTTTGGGATTTTGCGGGCAGCACCCAAGTTCATGCGGTCGGTGGATGGGCAGCTTTGGCGGGAACCGTGGTCCTGGGGCCGCGCATGGGCCGCTTTTCGAAGGGTGGACGGGTCACGCCATTGCCCGGTCACAATCTGGCGCTTGCGACGGCTGGGGGGTTCATTCTGTGGCTGGGTTGGTTTGGGTTCAATGCCGGGAGCACCATGGCAGCCGACCCCGAAGCGATCGCCCACATCGCCACCACCACGTTGTTGGCCTCCATGGCTGGGGTGGCTGGCGCCACCGTGACCAATCACCTTCGCACCAAGGCATTCGACCTCACCATGATGATCAATGGCTGTTTGGCCGGACTGGTTGGAATCACGGCCGGGTGCGCATTCGTGTCCGCCGGCTCCGCGGTGTTGATCGGTGGGGTGGCGGGGGCCCTGGTGGTGTTGGGGGTTGGACTGCTGGACCGACTCCGCCTCGACGACCCAGTGGGCGCGATTCCAGTCCACCTTTTGAACGGTGTCTGGGGAACGGTGGCAGTGGGCCTGTTCGCGGAGGCTCGCTTTTCCGCAGACGTGGGCAGCGGGCTGTTGTTCGGGGGCGGCTTCGGGCTTCTCGGGGTCCAGTGCATCGGAATCCTGGCCGTCGGTGCCTTTGTGCTTTCCCTCTCCTTCGGCGCCTGGATGCTCCTCCGGTCATCGATGGGCATACGGGTGGATGCCGAGCACGAGTTCGAGGGACTCGACATGTCCGAGATGAGGATGCGCGCCTACGCGGGGGATGCGGCTCAAGGCATTCGGGCGAGGGACGCGGAGCAGGCACCCCCAGAGGCGCAGGGCGCCGTCGCCCATTCCGAGCCACAGGCTCAGACCTGAGCCCGGTAGCTCTGATCCCAGACTCTGGCCCCAGACCTCCCTCAGCGCTGGCGCCAAGCCTCGAATGCCGTCGCTCCTTTTCGCATCCCGCGGTGGCGTGGCACCCTCGGATGGCCATGCATACCTACAATCAGTCCTTCAAGACCGAAGATGGCCATGAGGTCAGCGCCTACGTGGCGGCGCCGCCGGCGCCCCGGGCCACCCTTGTGGTGATCCAAGAGATCTTCGGAGTGAACGAGCACATCAAGTCGGTCGTCGAGTCGTTCGCCCACGCTTCGTACAGAGTTGTGGCGCCTCGATTGTTCGACCGCATTGGATCAGACATCACCGTGCCCTACACCGACATTCCCCAGGGTCGAGGGTTGGTGGGTCGGATCCCTCGAGAGAAGACGGAACTCGACATGCGGGCCGTGCTCGCCCATCAACGCAGCCCCATTGGGGTCGTGGGCTACTGTTGGGGTGGCTCGTGGGCGTTCCTTTCGGCCTGCAGGTTGGACGTGAAATGCGCGGTTTCCTATTACGGAGGCCAGATACCCACGTGGGTGGATGAGATGAGTCCCAGGGTGCCGGTTCAGTACCACCTCGCTTTGAACGACGCCTTCATCTCTTCCGAGGCTCAGGAACACGTGAAGCAGAAGCTCCCGGACGGCGTATTCCATCATTATCCGGCGAACCATGGTTTCAACTGTGATGCTCGGGCCGATTTTCACGCGCCTTCCGCGCGATCGGCGCTGGTGCGGACACTCTCCTTCTTCAATCGCCACCTCGCGCCGATCAGCTGAACGAAGGCGCCGCCCCGTTTCCGCCGCGCTACGTCATGTGAAAGAAGGCTTTGATCCGCTCTCTTCTTCCGCGCAGGAGTCCCGGAATCCGATAAGACCGGAGCAGCTGACCGAGCTGGATCTCCGCGAGACGGTGACCCAACTCGATGAGCTGCCCATCGTACGGGAGCCAAAACGGATCCGGACCGGAGTTCGTGTCCACGAGAATGGATTTGGGCCGCGCAAACGTCGTGAGGGCCCATCGACTGTTGGCGATACCGAGCCCGGAGTCCCGCCAACCCGACCACGCCAGCTGCGGAATCGCGCTCGTCATCGCATGGTTGTTGATGGTGACGCTTCCCACCTCCAGTCGGTCCGCGATGCGCTCGGCTCTTTCGATGTCCTGGGACCAAACCGACGCGGTGAGCCCGAATCGGCCACGGTTCACCATCTGGGTCGCCTCATGGGCGTGGGGTACGCGAACCAGCGCCAGCACGGGACCGAAGGTCTCCTCGGAAACCACCCGCATGTCTTCTCGGCAGTGGTCCAAAAGGGTGGGGAGGTAGAAAAGGCCGTCGCCAGCCCGACGTCCCCCACAGAGCAGCTGAGCCCCTTTATCCAGAGCATCTCTCACGTGCGCGTCGACGGTATCGAGCTGGGCCTGGTGGGCGAGGGGTGACTGCATCTCGAGTGAGCCACGGGCCAGCTTTCGGAAGGCCTCCGAAAGGCGCGCCGCCACGCTATCGGCCACACCGGCTTCGACGGCAGCCACCTCGATGGCCCCGCAGGCCTGACCGTTGTTTTGAAGAGACCACTGAGTCATTCCGGCTACCGTCCGCGGCACGTCGCAGTCGTTCAGGACGATTGCGACATCGTTGCCGCCGAGCTCGGCGCTGCAGGGAATCTCGAGGGCCGCACATCGACGTTGGACATCCCGTCCTGCGCCGACCGAGCCCGTGAAGCAGCACGCATCGATGCCGCTCTCCACGAGCGTCCGACCGGTGTCCGGTCCTCCGAAGACCGAGGCGATCAGGTCCGGGGGAAGCTGGGCAGCCAGGTGTGCGACGAACCAATTCGAGCTTTCTGGCGTATGTTCGGAGGGCTTGACGACGATGCCGTTGCCCAGAAGCAGCGCCGGGAACACACTTCGATACAGACCGGCAACCGGGAAGTTCCAGGGAGCGATCACGCCGACCACGCCCCGCGGGACCAGTCGAAGACGCGCCTTCTTGCCGGGGAATCCGAGTGGATTCAGTCGGATCGGCTCTCCGGTCGCCGCGACTTTGACGACGTCGACCCATCCGTTCAGCGTCTCCAAAGGACCGAGCACTTCGGTGAAGAGAGCGTCGGCGGTGCATTTGCCCATCTCATCGCGCACGAGCCGAATGATTTCGTTTCGGTTGCGAAGCATGGCGGAGGCTGCCTTCCGGAGGGCTTGGACTCGGGCTTGAAACGGTTGCTCACGCCAGAACACCTGTGCGTCTCGGGCTCGTCGAACCGCGCCAAGTACATCCTCGGAGGAGGAGACGGGTTTGAGGGGGCTGAAGTCCACCGGACATCGTCGAGGCAGGGAAGAAGGCACGGTGCCTTCTGTCGGATACAGGTGCCGATATCAAGGGGGAAGCAAGGCCTGAGGGCCAGACCTGAAACACGCCTTGCTGGCTAGGATTTCGAGATCATTCGACCCGCCAAGTGTCCCCGGAGCGGATGAGATCATGAACACTGCGAGGCCCCCCGTCGGCCGTCGAGAGTTGTTCGTGCACGGACGACTCGAACGCCTTTCGCTGGACGGCCTTGAAGACCCCCATCGCGACCGGGAAGTCGGGGGGCTCCATTCCCGCGAGGATCTGCGCCAGCACGCCATTGTCCTGGGCTTCATCGTGCACGAGGAGAGCCTCTTCCGGGGCGTCCACTCCGACGCGGACCACTCGGGGCGAAAACGATGGCGGCGGATCCAAGACGAGACCGAAGGCCCGGTCCTGTCCGAAGCGGACGGGCTTGCCGTGCTCGAGCCACACCTGTCGTTCGTAGCGAACCGAGCGACCGGTGAAGTCATCGAAGGCTCCGTCGTTGAAGACGTTGCAGTTCTGGAAAATCTCGACGAAGGCCGATCCCTGGTGGGCAGCGGCCCGTTCGAGGACACGTTCCAGGTTCTTTGGATCCCGGTCATACGCCCTTGCGACGAACGAGGCGTGGGCTCCGATGGCGACACGAACGGGGTTGAACGGCTCGTCGACGGAACCGAACGGTGTCGACTTCGTCTTCTTTCCTGCTTCCGACGTCGGAGAATACTGACCCTTGGTCAGACCGTAGATCCGATTGTTGAAAAGGAGGATCTTGACGCCGATGTTCCGTCTCAAAGCATGAATCATGTGGTTGCCGCCAATGGACAACCCATCTCCGTCGCCGGTGACGACCCAAACTTGCAAATCCGGATTCGAGAGCTTGAGCCCGGTGGCGACGGCTGGCGCCCGACCGTGGATCGTATGGAATCCGTATGTATTCATGTAGTACGGGAAACGACTCGAACATCCGATCCCCGAAACGAACACGATCTTTTCTTTTGGGATGTCGAGCTTTGGCATCACCCGTTGGACCGACGCGAGAATCGCATAGTCTCCGCATCCCGGGCACCAGCGGACTTCCTGGTCGGTTGCGAAGTCTTTCTTGGTCAGTTTGTTGTCGCCCATGGCGGACTCCTTTTCATCCGAGCATCTGCTCGACTCGAGCTACGATCTCCTCGACCTGAAACGGCTTTCCCTGAACCTTCGAGAAAGGCTGAATCGGAAGCAAAGTCTTGGCTCGGAGTACCAGTGAGAGCTGTCCCAGGTTCATTTCCGGGAGCAGGATGTGGTCGTACCGTCTCAGCACTTCGTCGAGGTCGGCCGGGAGCGGGTTGATGTATCGCAGATGGACATGGCTGACCTTGCGCCCCGACTCGCGAAGGAAATGGACCGCCTGCCGGATCGAACCGAAGGTCGAACCCCATCCGAGAACCAGCATTTCGCCCCCTTCGGGATCACCGAAAACGTGGGTTCTGGGAATGTCTGATGCGATCCGGTCGATCTTGTCCTGGCGAAGCAGCGTCATCTGTTGATGGTTTTCGGCGTCGTAGCTGATGTGGCCGGTGGTTCGACTCTTCTCCAGCCCACCCAACCGATGCTCGAGGCCAACCGTTCCAGGTAGGGGCCAGTTGCGAGCGAGCGTTTCCTCGTTTCGATCGAATGCATGAAACCCGTCATAGCCTTCGGTGAGAAAGGTCGCCTTGACGTCGGGGAGCTCGTCCGGTTCCGGGATCCGCCATGGCTCGGAACCATTGGCGATGTACCCATCGGTGAGCAGAAAGACGGGGGTCATGTACTTGAGGGCGATGCGAAAAGCTTCCATCATCATGACGAAGCAGTCCGAGGGCGTCGCGGCCGCGAGCACCGGCAGGGGACATTCTCCGTTGCGACCATAGAGGGCTTGGAGCAGATCGGCCTGTTCGGTTTTGGTCGGTAGACCGGTGGAAGGGCCTCCTCGTTGAACGTTGAGGACGACCAGCGGGAGCTCGGTCGACACTGCGAGGCCCAACGCTTCGGTCTTGAGAGCGATCCCAGGGCCCGACGATCCGGTCAACGCGAGGTTGCCGCCGAACGACGCACCGATGGCGGCCGTGATGGCAGCGATCTCGTCCTCGGCCTGCATGGTCCGGACACCAAAGGACTTGTGCCTCGACAACTCGTGGAGGACATCGGACGCCGGTGTGATCGGATAGCTCCCGTAGAACAGCGGCACCTGGGAGCGTTCAGAAGCGGCGATCGCCCCCCAGGCGGTGGCCTGGTTGCCGCTGATGTTCCGATAGAGACCGGGCTTGAGCCGTGCAGCCTGCACTTCGTAGGTCTCTTGGAAAATCTCGGAGTTCTCGCCGTACAGGAACCCGGCCTTGAGCGCGCGTCGGTTGGCCTCCGCGACCGCTCCGATCCCGAACTTCTTCTCGATGAAGTCGAGGGTGGGCTCGAGTGGCCGGTCGTAGAGGTAATAGAGAAGGCCCAGCGTCCAGAAGTTCTTGGTTCGGTTCACGTCTTTGAACGAAAGCCCGTAGCCCTCTTGAATCTTCTCGACCTGCGTATTGATGTCCAAGCTGAACAGGCGATACTTATCCAGCGTCCCGTCTTCGAGCGGCGACTTCTCGTAGCCGGCTTTGGCGAGATGATTGGCGGTAAACGCGTCCTTGTTGACCACCAAGATGCCGCCCGACTTCAAGTCGGGCAAGTTGACCTGCAACGCGGCGGGGTTCATGGCCACCAAGACGTCGGGACGATCGCCGGGCGTGAAGATCTCTTGACTCGAAAAATGGAGCTGAAACCCCGACACACCGAAGGTGGTGCCGGCGGGAGCGCGAATTTCGGCCGGGAAATCGGGAAACGTCGAGAGATCGTTGCCGACTTGAGCGGCGGTGTGGGTGAACTGCGTCCCGGTCAGCTGCATGCCATCCCCCGAATCACCGGAAAACCGGATCACGGCGGAAGGGATGATGTGAGAAGGCCCTCTTTTCCGGGGCAGCGGGACGACGGACTCGGTGGACATCTTTTTGGAGTTTGTTCCCCTCTTGGCCTTCACATTTCAAGCTTCATCGCCGAGTCGCGCCCAGCGAATCAGGGTTGCGCCGCTTTCACGCCGGACCCGCGTGCCTCATGCAGAGTTCGTAGGCGATACGGAGTTCTCGCACCAATTCCGTAGCCGCCGCCTTCTTGGTCGGATCTTGCTGCCGATCCGGGTGATAGGCTCGCAACAAGCGTCGGTAAGCTGACTTGACCTCGGCCGCTGGGGCGCCGAAAGGCAGCTCCAAGTTCGCGTACGCGCGTCGGAGCCGCGATGCGCGATCTTCACGACCCGCGGGCTCCGGGCGCCATCGATCCCACGGATCGGCGCCATCCACGTTTTCGGCGTCGACACTCGGCCACGGATCGGTGTCATCGAGAACCGGGGTGAAGCGGCGCTTCAGGGAGGACCATTCGGCCCGAGCGAGGCGGAACAATCGATCGGCGAGACTCACGGTTGGGGCGCAATCATACCCCTGACGTCGGCCCACGGAAGCTCGAGCTCTCCTTCGGTCTCCGGGGTGAGGCCACTTTCGGTGCGCGTCCGAGCGTCCGGAACGAAATGATGGTCCAAACCCGGACCGATCCTGACTCCTCCCCACGGCGCACGTTGCGCGAGGCGGGCGCTCGACAAAAGGGCGGTGCCTCGGGCGAGCAGGCGCCGGACGCCCTGATGGACCCAGACCTCGACGTGCACGGACCCTCGGGCGACGCCCAGCCGAAGACGCCCCACGGTGGCCAGGCCTCCCAGTTCGGCCACCGCTCCCAAGGCTGTGACCGAGCCACCGCGGCGGTCGTCGAAGAACACCAACGAAAGCCGGCCCTCCTCGAGACCCGCCAGAATCCCCTGTTTGCGGGCGGCCACGTCGACGACGCACCTCAGAATCTCCCCCCACTCCGAGCCGCCGTCGTCGTGCTCGGAGGCTGCGTCAGCCGCGGTCCCTTCGGAGGGTCTCAGTTCGAGGGTGAGCGCAACCGCCGGCTGGTGGCCGGGACGGACGGCCTCCGGCTCCGTCGATACCGCCGACGCTCCGGGCAAGTTCCAGGGGGGTTGTTCGGCTTCGTGTCGAACAAACCAGGCTCCGAGCAAACTGGCCACGCCTTGCAGGGCATCGAGGTCGGAGAGGGAAACGGGAGGGCGAGGTCGCTCGAGGTAGAGCGCACCCAAGAGCTCGCTCTGAGCACCGATGGGTACGCAGGCCACGACGTTTCGGGTCTCGCTGCCCGGGAATCGCGGGTCATCGATGGGGCTGCTCACAGCCACCGGGAACCGTCTTCGAATCACCCACTCGATGACGGCGGGATCCAAACCGGGCGCATCGGTCGATCTGCCCTCTGATCGACCGGCGGCGACCGCAAGTCGTCCGTTTCGTTTCACTCGAACGACCCCGCAGCGTTCGGTCTGGAAGGCGTGCTCCAGGCTTGCGCACGCGCGGTCCAAGGGACGATCCGCGTGTCCCAGGATGACCATGTCGATCAGCTTGAGAAGGAGCGGGGCAAGTTCCGTTCCGCCGTGACTCGCGGTGCGTCCGCGGCGGATCGGCCCGCTTGGACCAACCGGTTCGGCCGCGAGATGTGCCGGAGCCTCCCCGACCCGAAACGTGAGCCGAAATCCGCCGATGCGGATCACGTCTTGGTCCTTCAGACTCGAGGTGTAGACGCGCCGCTCGTTGATGAAACATCCGTTGTGGCTGCCCAGGTCCTGGAGCGTGGCACGTTCCTCGAAGAGGCTGATCCGGGCGTGGTGGCGGCTCACCAAGGTGTCGGCCAGGACGATGTCGTTGGTCGGAAGCCTTCCGATGCTGGTGATGCCTTCCTTCAGGGAGATGGCTCGGGCGCGGAAGCCCGGGCCGTCGACGGCGACGTAGGCCGCCCGCGCTCCGCGCCGCTGTCCAGGGTCGGTGCCCATCGGTGCCGGATCAAAGGTAGTTCAGGGATGTCGGTGGAGTCACGTGTCAGATGTAGGGGAAAATAAGAGGGAGTTGGGGGTTTGGGCGATCTGCGTTCAACCCGAGGTCGGCCCGTGCTAGTCCCAGTCGCGGTTTAGAACCACTCTAAACGAGGAGACACAAACGATGACGATGATTGGACAGAAAGCCCCGAATTGGACCGCTCAGGCTTACGTGAACGGTGAAGACAAGACCCTCAGCAGCAAGGACTACGAGGGCAAGTGGCACGTGCTCTATTGGTACCCCCTCGATTTCACCTTCGTGTGCCCAACCGAGATCCGCGGCTTTCAGGCCTTGGCCGACGATTTCAAGGACGACGGCATCGAAGTGATAGGCGCCAGCACGGACTCCTTTTTCAGCCACAAGGCCTGGTTCGCCGACAAGAACACCTTCAAAGAAACCATCACCCACCCGGTGCTGGCCGACACCAACCACGAGGTGAGCCGCGCCTTCGGCGTCCTCAAGGAAGACCAGGGCATCGCTTTCCGGGCCACCGTGATCGTGGACGACAAGGGCATCATTCGGTCTCACTCGGTCAACGACCTCAGCGTTGGCCGGAGCCCAGCCGAAGTATTGCGGACCGTCCAGGCGCTTCAAAGCGGTGGAATGTGCGGCGCAGACTGGAAGAAGGGCGAAGGCTTCGTCGCCTGAGCACCAGACAGCTTAGACTGGGTCTAAATTTCGACCAACTATAGGGTCCCGCCGGATGGAGGGACCCTTTTTTCCGCCCGGACGACGGTTCCGGCTCGACGCTTCCTCGCTCGTGGCTAATGAGGCGATATGAATCGACTGGAGTCTATCGACGGTAAGAACTGGAAGGACTTCCTCGAGAGTCCGAAAGCGGTGCTGGTCATCGGAAAGACGGATTGCGCTGCATGCCAGGAATGGACGGATGAACTGTCCACGTTCCTGGAAGGTGGGGCCGCGCCGGAGGATGTGCGGTTCGGCAAGCTCTTGATCGACCGCCCAGGCCTCACCGACTTCAAGCGCGCAAACCCTTGGTTGAAGGATGTGTCAGTGCTTCCCTTCACGGTGCTGTATCAGTCGGGGACACAGAAGAAGTCCTTCGCGGGCAAGGGCATCGACCGCCTGAACAACCGGTTGTCGCGCCTGGACTGACGTCTCGAGGCTGCGGGAAGGATTGACGGTTGCCGAGCGTCGCGAGGTGCGTATGAAGGGATTGATGGGCTCACTCCAAGTGGCTCAAATTCGGGGCATCCCGATCAAGATTCACGTGAGCCTGTGGCTCACGGCGGGCCTGCTGGTTCTTCAGTGGGGTCCTCTGGGTCTTCCGGCCTCGCTCCTCCTCTTCGGCTCGGTTCTGCTCCACGAATTGGGGCATGCGGTGGTCGCTCAGCGACTGGGCGTCGTCATCGACGGCATTCACCTTCATCTGTTGGGCGGCGTCGCGCTGATGAAGAGTGCGCCCAAACGGCCATCGGATGAACTCTTCATCGCCGCAGCGGGGCCCTTGGTTTCGGTGGCGCTGGCCGTGATGTTCGGAATCGCGGCTTGGGCCACCGGCGCGACCTTGTCGGTCTCTCACATGGCGCCCATCGACCTCTTGGCGTACGGAGCTCTGCTCAACGCGGCGATGGCGCTGTTCAACCTCATCCCGGCGCTTCCCATGGATGGTGGACGGATCTTCCGAGCGCTCTTGGTTCGGCGATGTGGGCCGGTGCGAGCGACCCGCTATGCTGCGCGGGTCTCGCGGGTTTTTGGTGCAGCGTTTGTGTTGACGGCTCTGGTTTGGGGTATCTGGTCCCTCGGACTCATCGGCGTGCTTCTGCTGTTCATGTCACGCCACGAGGAGCGCGCGGTGGAAATCCAGGAGCAGCTTCGAGTGCAGGATAATCTGCAAAAGGTGTTGCCGTACGAGCCGCCATTTCGCCCGATCGTGTTCCCCTCGCTCACGCCGGCGAGTACTGTGTTCATCGACAGGTACGGTCGCCGCATTCGGATCGTCCGAGGACGCTAGTTCAAGATGTCGGTGCCCTTCGGGGGACTGAACGTGAAGAGCCCATCCTTCAAGCCTCGATTGATGTGGATGTCTCGGAAATCGTAGCGGTTGATGCTGCCACCCGCGATGCCGGGCGTCGCGCCGTCCGCCAAAAAGAGGATCGTGGTCTTTACGCGGCCTGTCTCAGGCTCGACGCCGAGAACCAACCGGGTGTACCGGACCGGTTTTCGCGGTCGGAGCTCCAGACCCACGAGCCCTGGTTCGAGCTCGTGCTTCCGAGGGTCCACCGAAGCGATGACGAAGCTCTTGGCGATCTCCCCCTCGCCGGTCAGGAACGACAGCTCTTCGGCGTAGGCGTTCGGATCAATGGCCTGTCGATACGCTTGCTGTTCTTCCGGCTCATGAATCCAGGCGGTATTGTCCTTCACATAGACGTCCCGCGGATAGGGCTTTTGATAGTGCCAGCGGAAGCGCCCGGGTTTCTTGACGTAGAGTGTGCCGCGGTCCTCGGTGGTTCGACTGATGGACTTGCGGAAGAAGGTTTGCACGAACTGCGCTTCGAGATCCTGGACCTCATCATAAAAGGATTGGACCTTCTCGGCGATGCGAACCGCTTCCGTCGCGGAGTCGGGGCTCCCCTCCGCGAGGGCCGACAGCGGACCAGCGCAAAGCATGAGCAACGGAAAACATACAGGGACCACGCGTTTCGGACGCATCGTGCGGCTGGATATTTCGAACCGGGTCGTTTCGTCCAGGAGTTCCTGAAGCGGGCAGCCGCGGGCCGGACTTTTGCACTTTGAGGGCCGACGTCTCAAACTGAAGCCGATGTCCCGAACCCAATCCAGCCGACGGGGCTCCGACGAAGGATCATGGTCCCGCGAGGTCATCATCGTTTCGGTGATGCTGCTCGGGCTCGCCCTCACCTTTTCGGTCTTCACCCGGGGTGAACGCTTGATGGGGCCCTTCGGATGGACCGTCTCGAGCTTCTTGATCACGGCGTTCGGTTCCCTCGCCTATGTCTTGGTCCTTGCGGCGGCCTTTGTGCCGTTGCTGGTCCTCGTCACGGGCCTGCCCCGACTCGATTGGGCGCGCTGCATCGGATCGCTCTCTGCGTTCCTGGGGCTCTCCGTCCTCCTCGAGCTGGTTGGGCGGGTCCGTCCCGACGAACCATCCCGAGCCGCGGGGGCGGTCGGACAGTACCTGGCCGACACGTTGGCGAGCGGCGTGGGGCCTTTGGGGACGGCATTGACGGGCGCGGGAGCCATCCTTCTGGGGATTCTGGCGGTATCGCGATGGTCGCTACGTGGTGCACTCCGAGATGGGGGGGAGGCATGGATGCGCGCATTCGCTTGGTGCCGTCTCCAGGCACGTGCGCTGACCCGACTGGCCGGGAAGGTGAGGTTGCCCAGACGGTTGCCCATACGGTTTCCGGCCGCGGCCCCTTCGAGTCCGGCCGACGTCGGCTCATCCTCGGGGCCGGTGCCCGCCTTCGAGATCAGTCGGGGCGTACAGATCGATCCGGACGCAACCGAGGTCATTCCAACGGCATCCGCAGGCGCCGTGGTTACCCAAACGGCATCCGCAGGCGCCGAGGTTACCCAAACGGCTTCCGGAGGAGCCGTGGTCACCCAAACGGCATCCGCAGGAGCCGAGGTTACCCAAACGGCATCCGCAGGAGCCGAGGTCACCCGAACGGCATCCGCAGGAGCCGTGGTCACCCGAACGGCATCCGCAGGAGCCGTGGTCACCCGACCGGCTTCCGGAGGAGCCGAGGTCACCCGACCGGCTTCCGCAGGAGCCGTGGTCGCCCGACCGGCAGCCGACGCAGCCTCTGGCGGCTCCCGGTCTTTGGGTGTCGTGGTTTCCTCCGCGCCGAGTCCCGAAACCGAAGAGGTCGACCGAACTGGTTCCGCGGCCCACCAATTGTCCGCAGCCGAGGCGCGTACCTCGCCTTCGGAACCGGGGATGCCGGAGCCAGCCATCCAAACGCTCCCGTCGAGCCCAGCCACGTACGCGCGTCCCGACTCGGAGCGGGTCGTCGGTGCGCTGCCGGTGCGGCGTCCCAAGCCTTCCGACCCGGTCTCGAAAACTGCGAACCCCACTGCTGGCCCGCCGGCCTCTGAACCGGTGATCTTGGAACGCAAGCCCGCCGCGCCGGCTGCTTTCGTGGATGCCTCCAGGTCCACCGCAAAGGTCGTGTCCACCGGAACCGACCGGCTGACGTATGAGCTCCCCCCTTTGCATCTGCTGGACTATGAGGGCGACGACCCCACGCCGGTCGACCCGGCGTCTCTTCGAACCCGGGCCACCCGCCTCGAGCAGAAGCTTCGAACGTATGGCGTCGAAGGCAGGGTTGCAGCCATACGGCCTGGCCCAGTGGTCACGACCTACGAATACGAGCCAGCGCCTGGGGTGAAAGTGAGCAAGATCGCCAATCTCTCCGACGACATCGCCATGAGCATGCAGGCGGTCCGCGTTCGGATCGTCGCGCCGATTCCCGGTCGGGGCGTCGTCGGGATCGAGCTTCCCAACGTGCGACGCGAAAACGTCTATCTGAAGGAGCTCGTCGCCCACGACCGCTTCGGAAAGTCGAAGTCTCTTCTCACCCTGGCCCTCGGCAAAGACGCGGAAGGCGACGTGCAGGTTCGAGACCTGAAGAAGATGCCGCACTTGCTCATCGCCGGGACCACCGGCTCCGGAAAATCGGTCAGCGTGAACACGATGATCCTTTCCATTCTGTATAAAGCCACACCGGAGCAGGTCAAGTTCATCATGGTCGACCCCAAGATGCTGGAACTGTCTTTGTACAACGACATTCCTCATCTCTTGCTTCCGGTGGTCACAGACCCCAAAAAGGCGAGTCGCGCCCTTCAATGGGCGGTCGACGAAATGGAGCGGAGGTATCAGCTCCTTTCCGACCTCAAGGTCCGGGACATCGACGGTTTCAACCGGCGTCTTCAGCGGCTCCGGGACGCCAGAGAAGACGGCGGCAGCAAGAGGGACCGTCTCGTGGACAAGAAAGGAAAGGTCGTTCACGACCCATGGCCCGACGAGGGGCTGCCGGAAGACCTGCCCTACATCGTGGTCCTGATCGACGAGTTCGCGGACCTGATGATGGTGGCGCCCCGCGACGTGGAGGCTTCCGTACAACGTCTCGCCCAGAAGGCCCGTGCGGCGGGGATTCACGTCCTCCTGGCCACGCAACGGCCTTCGACCGACGTCATCACCGGCGTGATCAAGAACAACTTTCCCTCGCGCCTCTCGTTTCGGGTCGCCTCGCGTCACGACAGCGCCACCGTCATCAACGCCCCCGGGGCCGAGAACCTTCTCGGTATGGGCGACAGCCTGCTCTCGAGCGTGGCCACCCCGAATCCGGAACGGATCCACGGAAGCTTCGTTTCAGAAGAGGAAGTCGAGCGCGTGGTGGATTTCTGGAAGGCTCAGGCCCCACCCAAGTACGACGCTTCCATTCTGGCGAAGCGTGACAAAGACCAGGTCGAAGGAGAAGACGATGCCGATGATGAGGACGAGCACTACGATGCGGCGGTCAAGATCGTCTGCGAGAGTCGGAAGGCCTCGATCAGCGGTCTGCAGCGCCGGTTGCGGGTGGGCTACAACCGAGCCGCGCGCATGATCGAGATGATGGAGGAACGGGGCATCGTGGGACCCGCCACCGGAGCCAAGGGAGAGCGGGAGGTCTTGAGGCCCGCCCCCTCAGAAACCTGACACCCAGTTTCACATCCTTGTCATCCGTGCATTACTGTAAGATTAGATCCCACATGTGCGATGGCCAGTGCACAGTGCGTCACGGGTGAAATCCTAGCATTTCACGATGTTAAATCTTCAAAAAGCGCCACACCTCACTTGACGTGTGTGTCACGGCGAGGGCTTTCCAAGGTCCCGGTGGTGACGGCTGTGACAATGGCACGCTCGTGTGACGCGGTATCCGTGGTCTGAGTGTCCAAGCGCATAGTTGTCGCATCTCGAATTTCTGAGACCGTTTCAAGAATTGGGAGGAACTCGAATGAACAAATACACATGGCTGATCCGCTCGGCCGCTTGTCTCGTGGGAACAGCGGCCGTGATGGCGGGGCAGCCTTCTGCCGCTTCCGCCAAGGGGCAGCAGTACATCGTGATGATGAAGGACCCGGCCGCGGCCGCGTACGAAGGGGGCGTGCCCGGCCTCGCGGCGACCAAGCCGGACGCTGGCCAAAAGCTGGACGCCAATAGCCCGGCAGTGCGCCAATACGTGGCCCATCTGCGGGCGCAGCACGAAGCGGCGCTTTCGGCCGTCTCGGCCACCGAGACCTACGACTACGCGCTGACGGTGAACGGATTCGCGGCCGAACTCACCGACGCCCAGGTTCGGGCCCTGTCGGCTCGGCCCGACGTGCTTCGCGTCGTACCGCGAAAGCTCTACAACCTGGACACCAACAACACTCCGGCGTTCCTCGGCCTCAACCAGCGAGGCGGGCCGTGGCGGCGACGCATCACCGGCGAAGGGGTGGTGGTCGCCATCCTCGACGGCGGCATCTGGCCGGAGCACCCGTGCTTCGCCGACGTCAAGACGCCGATCCGGGGCGACCGCGGCCGACTCGTCGCGTACGACCCACCGCCGGAATCGTTCACTGGCACCGCGTGTGAATTCGGCAACACGGATTTCAATCCCGAAGACCAGCCTTTTGAATGTAACAACAAACTGGTCCAAGCGCGCTTCTACGGGGATGGCTTTCTCGACCCCGAAGACACAGAAAACCTCGGTTTCAGCCCGGGTGAATGCCTCTCGGCTCGGGACTGCGGGCCCTTCGGCGACCATGGCTCCAACGTCGCGGGCACCACCGCCTGCAACGCAACGACCGACGGCATCGACGGTGACGAGTTCGTGGGAAACATCGCGGGCATGGCGCCCCGAGCCCACATCGCCCACTACAAGGTGTGCTGGTCCATTCCCACCGCGCCGACCGGCACCTGCGCCAACGTGGACCTGGTGGCGGCCATCGAGCAGGCCATCGCGGACGGCGTGGACGTCATGAACCTCTCCCTCGGGAGCGACAGCCCCATTCTGGGTGACGCCTTCGACCTGGCCCTCTTCAACGCCACGGCGGCCGGCATCTTCGTGGTGACCTCCGCCGGCAACAACGGCCCCGAACCCGGAACGGTGGGCTCTCCCGCCACCGCACCTTGGGTGACCTCGGTGGCCGCCATGCAGGACCCGGACGTCACCGCCACCGGTCTCGAGGTTCAAACCCCCGCCTCCATCGCCGACACCTACATCGGCCTCGAGGGTGCCGGACCGGTGACCCTTGAGGATACCGGAGACATCGTGGCCGACGTCGCGGTGGCGGAGCCGCTTCTCGCGTGCGAGGCCATCACGAACCCCGAGGCACTGGCCGGGAAGATCGCCCTGGTGAGCCGCGGTGCGTGTTCATTCAATGATAAGTATCTGAACGTTCAGGCTGCAGGCGCCAGCGCCATCGTGGTCTTCAACGACGGAGCGGACGACTTCCGGATCGATCCCATCGTCATGGGAGGCATCGGGGCCGACGTGACCATTCCCGGCATCATGATTGGGTTCTTCGATGGTCAGTTGGTGCAGACCACGCTGGAGGGCGGCGAAGTCGTGTCCGCCCGTCTTTCTCCGGACATTGCGGAGCCTCGCGGGGACCGTATCGCTTCGTTTTCGTCCCGAGGTCCCAACGGCTTCACGCCGGACCTGTTGAAGCCCGATGTGGCCGCACCGGGTGTGGCGATCTTTTCGGCCGGCTCGCCTCTGGGAGGCCTGGATGAAGCAGGTGGGCTCTTCTCCACCCTGCAGGGAACCTCGTTCTCGAGCCCTCACGTGGCGGGTCTGATGGCCCTCATCAGGCAAGCGCACCCCGACTGGTCTCCGGCCCAGGCACGGTCTGCGTACATGACCACCGCGCGTCAGAACATCCAGGAGACGTTCCGGGACGATCTGACCACCGCCTTTGATATCGGCGGCGGCATGGTGGTGCCTTCGGAGGCCTTGGATCCGGGCCTCGTCTACGACGCCGGCCCCGTGGACTACGCGGGGTACGCCTGCGGTCAGGGCATCTTCTTCGATGAAGAGACCTGCGCCCTTCTCGAGGCGGACGGTGTGACCTTCGACCCGCTGCAGCTGAACTATCCGGGCATCGTGGCCTCGGAGGTGGCGGGCGAGGTGACGGTGAAGCGGACCGTGACCAGCGTGGCCCAGCGCGGACTCGGACGGAAGAATCGCAACTTCTTCTATGCCCACGTCGACGCGCCGGATGGCTACTCGGTTCACGTCCGGCCATCGTTCATGTTCCTGGCCGAAGGCGAAAGCCGTGACTTCGAGGTGATCATCCGAGCGGAGGAAGGCGCGTCCCCCGACGCGTTCAGCTTTGGCTCCATCACCTGGCAGGGCCTCCGGTACAAGGTCCGGAGCCCCATCGCGGTCCAGGCATCGGCGCTCACGGTGCCGGATGTGGTGTTCGGAGAGGGCCCGACGGGGAGCGACGCCTTCGACGTCAGCTTCGGCTACACCGGCGAGTACACGGCCCAGGTTCACGGCTTGAACGACCCGACTCTGTTCTTGGGGACCGTCGAGGACGATCCGACCGACACGTTCGCGTTCTTTGGTCCGGGTACCACGATCGGGTTTCTCGAAGAGGTGCCTGAAGGGACCGCGCTGGTCCGCTTCGCGACCTTCAACGAGTACACCTCGGGGAACGACGACCTCGACATCTACGTCTATTACTGCCCGGACTTCTCGTGCGCGCTGCTGGGCTCGAGCGCCACGGGCGATTCGAACGAATCGTTCAGCGTGCCTTTCCCTCTCAACGACCCCAACATCGACGACCCGTACCTGGTCTTCGTTCACGGGTTCAACACGGAGGGTGGTCTTCCCGCGGACTTCGCGCTGTTCGTGAATCAGTTCGGGCTGGTGGACGACGCCGGGAATCTGGCGATTTCCGCGCCGACCAGCGCCACGACGGGGCAGACCGAGACCATCAGTTTCGAATGGAACGGTCTCCCCACCGGCCCTGGCTTCAAGCAGCTGGGTGCGATTTCGCATAGCGATGCCAACGGCATCTTGGATCTGACCCTGATCGACATCACCAACGACCAGGGCTTCGGTCTGGGCGATATCCCCCCGCCTCCCCCTCCCGCCGAATAGGGCTCGCGTCGTCATGAAGGTCGCCCGGATTCACCTCCGGGCGACCATTCCGTTTCGCGTCCGTCCCCTGCTATTCCGTCTGAAGGTCGGCTTCCAATTCGCGCAGGACGTCCTTGTAGTTTCGTTCGTCGATGTCGGTCACCGCCTTCTCCGCGAAGTCCGCTGGAACCGGGAGCGTTCGATAGACCGCGTCGGATACCGTGGAGGTCGCGGGATGCGATGGTGGGCTGGACTTCTCTTCAGCCGAACCTTCGCCCTCGGGTGGCGACGAGCCAGCCGTACACGCCGGGCCGAAGGCGGCCATCAGGGCGATGAATGCGGTGAAAAGCGCCGCATGCTTCATGGCGCTCCACCATCGACGGTGTCGGTCGGGACGAGCCGGTCGAGCCAAGCTCGATGGCGAGCCTCTTCGGCTTTCAGAAGGCGCGTTGCGCGGGCGGCGGACTCGTTGTCATCCAGGGAGAAGGCAACTTCGCGAACTCGCTCGATCCGCGCGAGCCGCTCTGCGTGGCGGTACGCTTCTCGGCGATAGGCCGAGGAGACCGGACGTCCTCCCAGGTGCTTGCGGGCCTCCTCGGCCACCGACGCGCGCTGCTCCTTCACGACGACGGGAGGGATGGGAGGAGGCCGCCGGGCTCCTTTGCCGGGCGCCCGAGGCGAGCCCGGAGCCTCCTTCAGGCGCTCCCGAAGCTTCTGGGTGTCTACCCTCCTTGGACGGAGGCGTTGAACCTGGGTGTCAGGCTGCATGGATGGGGCGGGCTTTTCCGGTTCGGATTGAGAAGCCTCGTCCTCTGCGACGGCAGAGCCGGGCGCACTCAGAACCGCACACGCGCTCCACGTCAGCAGGCGCGTCCATAGTCTAGAGTCCGATTTCATGGTGGCTGCCTATCATCGACCCCCGTCCACCAAAAGTCTTCGGCGTTCGATGCGGTCAGATCCACTGCGCCAAACCGAAGTTCGATGGCGCCCTCTTCGTGTGGTGCGGGTCGTGTTCGGCGCCGCGAATCTCATCTCTGCAAGAGGTCTTGCCGAGCCCGTATCCCACGGGGGGCTTCAGAACACGAACGCTTCGGACTCCTTGTGCAGCCGAAGCGAGGGGCGTCCTCAGGTGCCGCTTGGCACATGTTCCGTCGAGACAACCGTATGACGTGGACGACCAAGGGGCCGGAGGCTGGCCAGCCGACGCCGGGAGAGGGTTGACCTGAGGCGCGGGGCGTCGTCTGCCAGAGCGGACGGTGCCGAGTCACGACCGCTACAGCGATGAGGCCCTCCGCCGGATTCTGCGTCGCGTCAAAACCGTCGCGATGGTGGGTGCGAGCACCACGTGGACCCGACCGAGCGCCTTCGTCATGAAGTATCTGCAAAGCCGTAGGTATCGCGTCCTGCCCGTGAATCCCCGCGCGGCCGGTCAGTCCTTGTTCGGAGAAACCGTATTTGAAAGCCTCGAGGCGGCTCCCGGACCGTACGAGATGGTAGACATCTTCCGGAATTCGGAAGCGGCGGCTGGCATCGTGGATGACGCCATCCGCCTGAAGGACGAGAAAGGCATCGAAGTCATTTGGATGCAGTTGACGGTCCGCAACGACGCCGCGGCGGCCCGTGCCGAATCGGCGGGGCTGACCGTGGTCATGAATCGCTGCCCGAAGATCGAGTACAGCCGGCTGTGCGGTGAGCTTTCCTGGGGGGGAATCAACTCGGGCATCATCAGCAGTCGCCGGCCGAAAGGAATGAATCCATGAGCGAAGAACAACAGAACTGGGATTTTGAAACCCGCGCCATCCATGCCGGGGCGCAACCGGATCCGGCCACCGGCGCCCGAAGCGTTCCGATCTACCAAACGACGTCTTTCGTCTTCAACGATCCGGACCACGCAGCTGCTCTCTTCAATCTTCAGGAATTTGGGTTCATCTACACCCGAATCGGCAACCCGACGGTGTCCGCACTCGAAGAACGGGTCGCGAGCCTGGAGGGGGGGCGGGCCGCAGTGGCGTGTGCTTCGGGCCATTCCGCTCAACTGTTGACGTTTTTCACGTTGCTCGAGCCCGGAGACCACGTCGTGGCTGCGCAGTACCTCTACGGAGGCTCCATCAATCAGTTCAACCACATGTTTCCGCGGTTCAGCTGGACCAAGACCTTCGTGGATCCGCACGACATCGACGCGGTCAAAGCGGCGGTGACCGACAAGACCAAAGCCCTGTTTTGTGAAAGCGTGTCCAACCCGTCGGCATCGGTGACCGACCTGGAGGCCTGGGCTCGGGTGGCGGAAGAGGCTCGAATCCCCCTGGTGGTGGACAACACGATGGCCACTCCCTATCTGTGCCGCCCTTTCGAGTGGGGTGCGGACATCATCGTCCACTCCCTCACCAAATTCCTGTCTGGCCACGGCACCTCGATGGGGGGGATCGTCGTGGAGTCGGGAAAATTCGACTGGAGCCAGAGCGGCAAATTTCCGTACATGACCCAGCCGGACCCCGCGTACCACGGTCTCAGTTTCTACGAGACGTTCGGGGACTTCGCGTTCTCGGTGAAGGTCCGGGCGGTCGGCTTGCGAGACTTGGGACCCGCCCTCTCACCGACCAACGCGTTCTACATCCTGACCGGGATGGAGACCTTGCCCTTGCGCATGGAACGGCATGTGGCCAACGCCCGAGAACTATCCGGCTGGCTCGCCCGTCATCCCAAGGTTTCGTGGGTCGCTCATCCCGAACTCGAATCCAGTCCGGAGCGGGCCAGAGCCAACAAGTACATCCCCCGGGGAGGGGGGAGCATCTTCACGTTCGGGGTGGTGGGTGGATACGACATGGGTCGGAAGGTCGTCGAACGGTGTCAGATCTTTTCACACCTCGCGAACGTGGGGGACACGCGGTCCTTGATCATCCACCCGGCGTCCACCACCCATCGCCAACTGTCCGAGGAGCAGCTGGTCGCGGCCGGTGCGGGTCCGGATGTGGTGCGGCTTTCCGTGGGACTGGAGTCGTCGAAGGATCTGATCGCAGACCTCGACCAGGCTTTAGCCGGCGCGTGATGCTCAGACGGCATCGCCGTCGCCACCGTTGGGGGCGGCCTCAATCACGAGAACGCGGAGTGTGAAGGGTTCAGAAGTCGTTTCGGCACCTGTTGTTGCGGACCTGAAGCTCGCGCGCGGACAACGAGAAGACGATGAGGTCTTCAGCGGTTGGGTCCTCGAACTCGAGGGTCGCCTCCAGATTGAGGGTGCTCAAGTTGTCCGAACCGTCGAAGTCACCGGTTCCCACGGCAGCGACCAGCATCTGGTCGGTGCTCGGGTCTGCGACCAGTGCTTGGGCGAAGCTACAGTCCGCAACGAGTTCACGTCGTCCGGAGACCAGGTTGAGGTCGCTGGGAAGGGCGATGTCCAGGTCGGGACTCTCGGGCTCCCCGTCCTCTTCGAAAAAGAGTCGAATGCATCCAGCCTCGGCGATGGTTGAAGTTTCCGAAAGACCGAGTGTCTGGGCGGAACCAGGAACCATCAGCACCGCGAGACCGTCGAATGCATCCCCGTTCTCGGTACACAGCTCCTCGGCTGCGATGCGGTCCTGCAGGGGAGACCGGACCACCGTCGGATTCCCACAAGCCGCGATCAGGAAAGGAACGACGAGAAACCGACGCGTCATGACCGCCCGAACCTAGGGCGGGTCGAGTGCATCGGCAAGACAAAGTCGAGCGGTTGATCGGGGCCAGATGCGGCTTGCTGGACTTGCTTGCGCGACTGATCTGGGGTCCAGGCATGAAAGATACCGTCCTTTTCGACGTGAATGAAACAACCCTCGACTTGAGTCACCTCGGTCACGTGTTTCGGACCGCGTTCGGTTCAGAGGCGGTGCTGCCTCTGTGGTTTGCCAGGCTCCTCCATACCGCTGCCGTCTGTGCGATGACCGGCGTGAAAACGGGATTTCGGGAGCTGGCCTCACGGGGCCTGGACCGGGCCGCAGAGGCGAACGGTACCTCCCTCAGCGACGCGCACCGGGACGAGCTTCTCGGTGCTCTTGCTCATCTTCCGGCTCACCCCGACGTGGTTCCGGCTTTGACCCGGCTGCGGCGGAATGGGCGAAAGACGGTGGCCTTCAGCAATTCGTCCCGGGCCTTGCTGGAAGCCCAGATTGCACACGCAGGCTTGGAAGGCTTCTTCGATGAGGTCGTTTCGGTCGAGGAGGCGGAGAGTTTCAAACCCGACCCGCTGGTCTATCGATTTGCGTGCGGCCGCATCGGTCGGCCTCCCGGAGATGTGTGGATGGTCGCTGCCCACGACTGGGACGTCCACGGCGCCATGGCGGCGGGACTTCGGGGAGCGTTCGTTCGAAGGCGCCATGGCGCCTTTCATCCCGCGTTCACGCCGCCCGTCATCTCGGCGGAAACCATGGTGGAGGTCGTGGACGGCATTCTAACGAGGGATGGGCTGGTTCCTGCTTGACCCAAGGGCCGTTTGCACCGCGCACTCCTTCAATGCTCCGCGTGCTCCCCGGCGGGACACGACTCGTCGTGAAATCTCACCCCGTGGCGCCGGTCGTTTCGACGCAGGTTTGGGTGTCGGCTGGCTCCGCCGACGAACGTCCGGATCAGGCAGGATTGGCTCACCTTCACGAGCACATGCTCTTCAAAGGTACCACCAGTCGTCCGGTCGGGGGGCTCGCGAGCGAAATCGAGGCTGCCGGAGGCGACATCAACGCCTGGACCAGCTTCGACCAGACGGTGTACCACACGACGCTGCCCAGTCGAGAGGTCGAGACGGGCATCGATATCCTTTCGGACGCCATTCAAAGGAGCCTCTTCGACCCGCTCGAACTGAGTCGAGAAATCGAGGTCGTGGTCGAAGAGATTCGTCGGGCCCAGGACAATCCGGCCCAGATCGTTGGCCAAGGGCTCTACTCGACACTGTTCTCGGTACACCCTTACGGTCGCCCGGTCATCGGCTCCGAGACCTCCGTCCGAGGCTTCACGCGTGAAAAGGTCCTGGAGTTTTATCGTTCGTTCTACCGCCCAGAAAACCTGACCGTGGTGGTGGCTGGAGACGTGGAGGAGGAATGGGTCCACGAGCGAATGAAGGAAGCCTTTCATTCACGGCCGGAGGCATCGTCGGCTGGTCCGCGCCCCACACGACCCCTCGAGCCGCCTCTTTCGGGTCCCAGGCTTCAGGTGTTTCGAAGGCCGGTCCAGGAAACCCACATTCAACTCGGTTGGCACGGTCCGGACCTCAAGGATGCCGACAGCCCGGCGCTGGATGTTCTGTCCATCATGCTCGGTGGCGGCGAATCCTCACGGTTGTATCGTCACCTGAAACGAGAACGCGAGCTCGTGAGCGATGTCTTTGCGTTCGCCCACACTCCGAGGGATCCGGGACTTTTTGTGGTGGGAGCCATGCTTCACGGTGACCACTCCTTGGAGGCGATACGTGCGCTGCTCGATTCGATCTTTTCCTTCGTGGACGCTCCCGCCATCAGCGCTCACGAAGTGGAAAAGGCAAAAGCGATTCTGAATGCGGAACGGGTCTATCAGTCCGAAACGACGGACGGGTTTGCGCGCAAACTCGGCTTCTTCTCGACCTCTGCCGGATCACTCGGATTCGAAGCCACATACTACGAGGCGCTACAACGGGTGCAGCCTGAGGATGTCTCTCGGGTCGCCCGTCGATTCCTGGACCCCTCTCGTTTTGCGGCCTCCTTGCTGCTGCCGGCGGACCACGCGACAGAGCTCACGGAAGCGGAATGGCTGCGTGAGCTGCAAGGTCGTGGACCCGTCGCAGCGAAACCGAAGGCAGTCCAAGTCGAGTGGCCCACGCCGCGATGTCTGCGAGCACAGATCCGGAACGGTTGCACGGTGGTGGTCCAGGAAGACCGAAGTGTCCCTCGAGTATCCATTCGGGCAGCCGCGGTGGGAGGACTGCTCGCAGAGACTCCCGATGACAACGGTGTGGGGCAATTGACCGGAAGGTTATTGGTTCGCGGAACCCGGCGTCGCACCGCCGAAGCCATCACCGATGCGCTCGACGAGATGGCTGCGGGCATCACCGGTGCTTCCGGACGAAATTCTCTCGGCTTGTCAGGAGACTTTCTGACCGCAGCTTGGCCTCGCGGGATGGAACTGTTCCTCGAGTGCCTTTTGGAGCCCAGTTTTGATGCCGAAGAGCTGGAGCGAGAACGACGAAGTCAGATCGAGGACGTTTGGAGCCGGCGAGACAGCGCAAGCTCCATTGCGTTCGAACGGTTTCAATCCGAACTCTACGGCGCTCATCCGTACGGATTGCCGGTGACCGGCACCGAGTCTACGCTCCGGTCACTGACCCGCTCAGATATCGAGTCCGCATTTCGGACGCAGCTCCATCCGGCCAGACTCAAGATCGCAGTGGTTGGAGATGTCGACGCACCGTCGACCTTGAAGAGCTTGGAGTCCTGGATGATGAGGGCGTCGTCCGAGCCGGCGCCGGATGGGATCCGTTCCTTGGCCTTGGTCGAACGACCTCGTTGGTCCGACGTGGGTCGGACGTGGAGCGTCGGGCCGTCTCGGGTCGTCGTCCCCCGAGAGCAAGCCCACTGCGTTCTGGGATTTCCAGCCTTCGATTTCTCGGACTCGCGTCGATTTTCGGCCGAGGTATTGGCAGCGATCCTCGGGGGCCAGGCGGGCCGCCTGTTCATTGATCTTCGGGATCGACAATCCCTGGCGTATTCCGTCAGTTCCTTTCACCTGGAAGGACTGCATCCCGGGTGCTTTGGTGTCTACGTGGCGACGAGCCCGGAAAAGGAGTCGCTCGCATGGTCCGGTGTCGAGTCCCATCTCCGGTCGGTGGTGAGCGATGGTGTCCTGGAGGAGGAAGTCGAGCGTGCTCGGCGCTATCTGCTCGGGATCCACGAGATCGGTCTGCAACGTGCGAGTTCACGGGCATCGTCCATGGCGCTGATGGAGGCCTATGGCCTCGGTTTCGACGCCTATTTGCGGGTTGCCGACCAGCTGGCTGCCGTGACTCCCGCATCCGTTCACGAGGTGGCCCGGACGATGCTTGAGTTTGCTCCGGTCCGGGTCGTCGCGGGGCCCTCCACGGACGGTCCGAGCACTGGACGGAAGGAGTGACGACGGTGGGTACACGAGGTCTGCGCATCGACCTGGAAACCGACGCCCTCGAAGCCGAGGAACTCCTCGAAGCGGCGGGGGCTGCGCTGCAGGACCAAAACATCGGTGGTTTCGAAGTCCACGAGGAGGAGGATCGACTCACGCTGATCGTGGCCCCCGATGGGCCCCTTCCTCTGGATGCGCACGGCATCGTCGCCGCCCTCCGCTTTCATGGTCTCGACATCGTCAAGGTCTCGGACCACACGTACTCGGACATCGATTGGTCCACGCATTGGCGGATTCACTTTCAGCCCCTTCGAATCGGCCGTCTGCAGATTCTTCCCACCTGGTGTCCCTGTCCCGACGACGCTGCGCACGTGCTTTGGTTGGATCCGTCGATGGCATTCGGTACCGGGCTCCACCCCTCGACGCGCCTGATTCTTCATCGCCTGGAGGCGTTGTCGGACCTTCCGCCTCGGGTCTTCGACGTCGGAACCGGCAGCGGGATTCTGGCCCTCGCTGCATTGATGCTGGGTGCGCAAACCGTACACGGGGTCGACGTCGACCCGGAGGCGGTGCGGGTGGCGCGCGAGAACGCGGAACGCAATCGTCTGGCGGATCGGTCCGAGTGGTGGGTTGGCGATCTCAGCCGGAAAGGCGTTTCATCGACATATCCGTTGGTGATGGCCAATATTTTGGCGGAACCCTTGGTCGAGATGGCTCCGGTTCTCTCGGATAGGGTCGCCTCGGGCGGCAGGCTTTTGTTATCGGGGCTTCTCGGGCATCAGTCCGCCGATGTGAACCGAGCCTACGAAAAGGAGGGGCTCTCGCCGTCGGACTCTCAATCCGATGGAGACTGGGTCATGCTGGAGTTCCTTCGGCCATCATGAAACGGATCACGGTTCCGCCCGGAGCGCTTTCGAACGCGACCCTCACTTTGGACGCGGAGCGTAGCCACTACCTCACACGGGTTTTGAGGATGCAGGTCGGGTCCCAACTGTCGCTGGTGGACGGCGCCGGCATGATGGGTCGGGGATGGATCGAAACCATGGCGACGCATCGAGTCGAGTTGCGCATCATCGAGCGCTGTCCGGCGGAGCCGGGGTCTGGTTCGGACCTCACCCTCTTTCAAGCGGTGGGCAAAGCGGACAAGATGGACGTGGTGGTTCGCTTCGCTGGAGAACTCGGGGTTCGTCGACTCGTACCCTTCCTTTCGAAAAGAACCGTCGCAAGGCGCGAGAAGAGCGTGGGCCGATGGGAACGGATCGCCGAAGATGCACTCCGCATCACCGGGCGTCCGTATCGAATGATGGTGTCGCCCGTCATCGAGTGGCCCGGGGTGTTGAAGGAAGCTGGCGGCGACCTGCGGCTTGCGGCGGTGCCACCGGACGTGGAAGGCTTTTCAGCGAACTCCTGCACGAGCGTTGGGCATCTCATGCGGACGCCTCCGCCGAGGCGTGTCGACCTTCTGGTCGGACCCGAAGGGGGCCTGGATGCCTCAGAGATTTGCGAACTTGTCGCGTCTGGCTGGCGATGCCTGTTCCTGGGTCCGTACACCTTGCGCACCGAGGTCGCGGGACCGGCCGCCGTCGCTGCGCTTCAGCTCGCCTGGGGGGAGGCCGACGTTGGCTCGGCGTAAAGCAACCGGCATCGCGAGATACAGTGCGCTGGGTATCGAGCTCGCCGTCAGCATCATCGGGTGTCTGCTGCTGGGTTCGTGGGCGGACGCTCGGCTGGGAACAGACCCGTGGCTCACGCTTCTCGGGATCTTCGTGGGTTCTGGGCTCGGGCTGCGCGCGGTCATTGCGGCGGCTGGGGAGGCGAGTCGCGATACGGATGGCTAGCCTCATCGGGCGGATCACCGGCTCGGACCCATCGGATGTCCAGTGGGCCCGCCCGCCAGGCCGACCCGTTCTCGACCTGCAGCGTTCGAACCGGACGACCCTCTGAAAAGGTTCCGCAGGTGCTCGCGCAGTCTACCAAGAGGATGTCGTCTCCATCGGTGATGAGCAGATTGTGCACTCGAGAGAGGTATTGAAGCTCCGAGGACTGAAGCTCGCATCGATCGTAGCGGCCAATGAGGAGACCGCCAGCCAGTTGACTCTCGTTCACTTCAAACGACCGGGTGCGAAGGCCGTCGAAGACACGGAGTTCGCCTCGGACCTTGCATGCGTGATCCATCGGGTCGACCCAAGAGAGCGTAGCTCGGCTGGAGTGGGTTTGCTGGCGGGTAGCGTCGAAGCAATGGGACTTGCGTTCTTCGAACCCGTACTTCGACCGAAGGGACTCCAGAGATTGCCGGGAGGGTCCCCACCCAGTGGGGATCAGGGCAACGAAGAGATCCGACAGGCCGAGCGTCAGGAGGCCCCGGCCCTCCAGGCTGGAGAGATGGCGCCCATCCGGAACACAAAAACCGCTCTTGGTGTGAAGATCGATGACGCGGCTGACGATGTCGGGATTCCGGTCGGAGGACGGTTGAGGATCCGGTCGAATCAGGATGGCCAGATGGCGGAGCGAGACGTCGCGATGCAGGGGGCCGACTCGTAATCCACACTCGAGATGACGTCCGAGCACCTCGGCGCCCGCACCGTCGGCCGAGAGCCAAGTGGTCGCTTCGGGTCGACCTTCGCGGTCGCCGACCATGACCAAGGCACCCGGACGATGTGCCACCCGGTCCAGCCACGGGCCGAGGGTGGGGGCAAAACAGGACAAGACGTCCTGCTCTCGAAATGGACCAGGGTGACCACCGCAGCACGACGGGGGCTGGGTTGGGGGCGTTGTTGCATCAGAGCGGCGGCCCGGTCGTCTTGTCTTCGCAGGAAGACTCACAGCCGGATGGTGTACTCTTCTTGTCGATGGAAGTCTGTACCTTCCCTCACCGGAAGCACTCGAACTGGCTGTGGGGACGAGCCGAGCCGCGGACTCGGCCTAGGCCTCAACCCTCTCGTCGGGATCCTTGAGCGTCTCCGTTGCTTCGGCCTGACGCTTGGCTCGGGCCCGCTGCCGGGCGAAACCACGAGGGTCGAAGAACTCGTCGACGGGCCCTTCTTGCCGTGCGGCGGCGTGGTAGCTGCTGGCCACGCTGGTGCGGCTGCGATTGAGCTGCACCAGCTCGGTGGGACTGAGCACTCTGTTCGGATCGAACTTGAAATCCACCTGCCGTTGGCCCCGATATCCGATCCGCCCGAGGTCGTAGAACCGACGTTCGAAACCGGACCGGAGTACCGCCCAGAGGCACCCCAGCATGTATCGGCGCATGAATCGGTCTTTGAGCCATGGATAACTGAAAAACGTGCGATTCATGTAAAACCGCTTGTAGTTGCGAAGCACGCCATGGAGGACATCGCTGCGGCTCATCTGGTCCGGCTTCATGATGGGCGTGACGAAGTTGTACCGAGCGTAGTCGCGGACCTCGACTCGGTCCGCCAACTCTTCGAAGAGGTCCGAGAAGGGCCACGGGGTGTACATGATCCAGTTGGCCATGTCACAGCCCCAGTCCATGGCCCATTTGTAGGTGTCTTCGATGGTTTGCGGCGTTTCGTTTTCCAATCCGATGATGAACTGCGCTTCCGCGACGATGCCGTTTTGGCGCAGGAGCTGAATCGCCTTTTTGTTCTGGGCGACCGTCGTTTCCTTGCGAAATCGCTCGAGGTTGAGCTGGGCTGACGCCTCCGTTCCCAACGAGACGTGCACCAGCCCAGCCTTTCGGTAGAGAGGGAGGACGTCTTCGTCCCGTAGAATGTCCGTGACCCGGGTGTTAATGCCCCACTTGATGTCGAGGTCGCGTTCGATCAGCTCCTCGCACAGGGCGATGAAGTTCTTCCGATTGATGGTGGGTTCTTCGTCGGCGAGGATGAAGAAGCCCACGTTGTGTTCCTTGACGAGACGTTCGATCTCATCGACGAAGTTTTTCGGACTCCGGGCTCGATAAGTGCGCCAGAACTTCCATTGCGAGCAGAAGGAACAGGTGAAGGGACAGCCACGCGCAAAGTTGGGTATGGCGACCCGTACCCCGAGCGGAAGGTAGATGTACTTGTCCCAATCCAGGATACCCCACTCCGGCTCGAGGCGGTCCAGGTCCTTGATGGGTGGTTGAGCCGGTGTGGATATGATGCCCGATTCGGTCCGGAACGCGAGGCCTTGGATCTTCTCCCGGTCTCGGTGAAGTCGGCCCTCGTCTAGGGCCTTGACCAGATTTACGAGGATCTCCTCACCTTCGCCCCGTACGATGTAGTCGATCTGCGGTGCCTCCGCGAGGACCTGTGAGAACATGAAGGTCGCGTGAATGCCCCCCAAGACGGTCGTCGCGTTTGGATGAATGGATTTGGCCAGTGCCAACGTGTCCTGCGCCTTGTAGATGCTCGGCGTGATGCAGGTGCTGCCGATGATGTCCGGAGACCGTTCCTCGCGGAGCTTCGCAGCCAACTCCTCGTCGGACAGATGATTGGTCATGGCATCGATGAAGCGGACATCCTCGTAGCCCGCCTTCTTGAGGGCGCCGACTAGATAAGCAGCCCAGGCCGGGGGCCAATTGCCCGCGATCTCGGCGCCGCCGGAGTGGTAGTTGGGATGGATGAGCACGATTCGCATGATTGGATTCCCGAGGCCGCTCTAGGCCGATTGCGCAATGCTGTTTTCGTAAGGTTGAAAATGGATGTCGAAACGACAGACGTGTTTTCCCGTTTCGCGACCGCATTCGACTTCACGAACTCGAAGTCGGTCCGAGACAATTTGGAGGAGGCCCTCGAAGGCGGCGGAATAGTAGCTTCCGCCGAAGGTCGGGTCGGTGGTACGGCACGTGGGCGCGTTTCTCAAAATCAGGGTCCCTGGGAACGGTCCGAGCACCTGAAACGACCCCGCACCCACGAATGTCCAAGCATGCCGCTTGATGGCCGCGAGGAGGCGAGGAAGCCCGATTCGAACCGGCAACATCCCAAGCAGCCGACGAGCGAACGGAGGAATGCGATGGGCGCGGACGTAATCCGAAGTCAGCCGGCCTGCCCGTGCCAAAACGCGCTCCGCCCGCTCACTCGGTAGCTGTGTCCGCAGCGCTTCGATGGTCCGGACGAACCACGCTTCCGGAATCATTTGGTCCGTGGGAATCGGAGGCAGTCGCGCCGCGCTCGCAAGCTGGGTTGCCGCCGAGGCCCCCTCCAGTTCACGCATGGCTTGAAGGGTCCTCATGACGGTGTTCGGGCCGATCCGCACGATGGAGAGTTCGAACTGGTGCTGCGCGCGCTCCACGCCGGGAGCGCTGGTGGACGGACCCATGCTCATCTCTCCCTTCGGGCACAATCTGCAGGGAGTATGCCGATGCGGGGGTCAGCCGGTGGCAGGAGGGTGTCGGGGCTGGCGGTAACATCGTGCCCTGCGAATTCGTGACGCCGTTCCCAAACCGCCACACGCCGCAGCCTCCTGGGCCAGGAACCCGAAGGATTCGCGCAGGGTACCGCAGACTGTCCGACCGACCGTCCGTCGGCGCCGGCCGCGCTGCGTCGAGGTGCCAAAACGCTTCGGAGGACCCGAAGCTCGCTCCCCAACGGTGGCGCGACCCTTGAAGGGTCGTCACCCCGTGAGCACGCATCCCATCGAAAGCCGTCCTCCCACCTGGATTCCAGGGGCCGAGGCCGGTGAATCAGCAGTCGAATTCTACGTGGATATGGTCGAATCGGGCCAAGAGTCCGGTGGTCTGCAGGGCGCCTTGCAGGTTGCGGCAGGCTACGCAGGAGGTGTAACCGCGGCGTTGTGGACACGAGAAACCGCGATGGACACAACCGTGGCGTTGGGCGCCGTCAGCGGAACGGCCCTGGGAGGGGCGTACTACGCCGTCGGTGCCCTGATGAGCGCTTATGAAGGCTCTGTCCATTTGACCGAGGCGGCGACGGGCACGACGTCGGGCGCGCACCTCTCCGATGCCGCCCGTGCCCTGACGGGCGAGCCGGTCGACGTCAACCGAGAGCTGTCTGGGCAAGAGCGGGTCGCCGGTGTCGGGGTCGGCGTGCTCAACTTCGTGACGGCTCTGGACGGATCCTGAGGGGCAGTCGACACGACTCGGCCGAGGCCGTCCGATAGGCTGCAGCCGTCAATGGGAATCGATGCAGAGCGGAGCCCATGCTCCGCGATGGCAGGCCTCGAGGAGCGCGCCGGGCGCGAGACCGAGTTCCAGTCCGCGTCGGCCTCCACTGACGTAGATCTTCGAAAGCCTCCGCGCGCGCTCTTCGATCCGAGTGTCGAGTTGCCGCCTTTGCCCCACGGGACTGATGCCTCCGACCAAGAAGCCTGTCACGCGCTCCGCCTCTCGGGGTGCCGCCATCAGGAGTTTCTTTTCGCCGAACGCCTTGGCCGCCTTCTTGAGGCTCAGCGTGTGGGTCACCGGAACGACCGCGACGAAGTGACTGAAACCGTTCGTGACGATCAGAGTCTTGTAGACGAGATCTGGGGACACGCCCAAACGCTGCGCCGCCTCCAGCCCATAGCTCGGGTGAGAGGGGTCGGGAGCGTACTCCAGAACCTCGAAATCGAGGTGAAGCGCCTTCAGTTGGGCGATGGCGGGTGTCATGAGACGGCGGCCCTTGGAGTGCCATGTCGTCCGGTGCGCGCCCATCCGTCTAGACCCCCGCCGCGCCCATCCGTTCTCGGCCGCGGCGCTGGCCAGTTGCGGTTCCGCCTGATACCCGGCCATCATGCTGAGTCAGATCTTGACGAAGGCCATCTTGCGCATGGCCTTGGTCCTGGCGGTTCCGGCCGGGTGCCTCGGATTTCTCACGGACGGATTTGGATTGTCGGTGGGACTGCTGGTCGGGGCGGGCCTGGCCGTCGGGAGCGGCGTCGGGCTGGTCTGGCTGGCCCAGCGGCTTTTGACTCCAGACGGCACCGTGACCGTGGCGGCGGTGCTCCTGGGTTTGAAGCTGGGGGTGGTCCTGGCCGGCGCCTGGCTGGCCTTGACCCTAGTAGATCCCCTTGGGTTCACCATCGGGCTCGGCGTTGGCCTCCTGGCCGTTGTTCTCGGTGCGCAAAACGGACAAGCGTCCGAGGAGGGGCAGCGAGCCATTGCGGCTCAGGAAGCGCGGCTTCGGGCTCAGACCTCGGCAGAAATGGGGGACACGCACGTCGAAAGTCGCTAGCTAGGACGCCAGCATGCCTCACGGAAAGTCTTGGCTCAGCTTCTTGCCCGGCTACGGGGATGCGGAGCAGGCGCTGGAAGCTTTCGGACCGAGTTGGATGTTTCAGAATCCGGTCCACGTTCAGCATCTGGCCGCCATTCTCCTCGTGACCTTGTTGATGCTCGTCTTGGCGTTGTTCGCCCGTCGGGGCTTGAACGGATCCAAAGACATCTTGCCGGATGACAAGCTCACGCCTCGAAATCTGGTTGAACTGTTGATGGAGGGCGTCTTCACCATCATGCAGTTTGCGATGAGTCGGCGGGCCGCGATCCGTCACTTTTGGCTGATCGGACCTCTGACCTTCTTCATCCTGTTTTCGAACCTGCTCGGCCTGGTTCCCGGGTTTCTTCCGCCCACCGAAAACTTCAACACGACGTTCGCATGCGCGACCCTGGTGTTCATCTACTACAATGTCTATGCGGTTTATAGGCTGGGCCTTGGCTACTTCACACACATGGCGAATCCGGTGGGTGAATGGTGGGGTTGGCTGCTTGCGCCCATCTTCTTCCCCATCGAACTGATTTCACATTGCGTTCGGCCCATCACTTTGGCGGTCCGATTGCTCTGCAACATGGCGGGCGACCACTTGGTGTTGGCCGTGTTCGTCGGCATCTTTCCGCTTCTTCTCCCGATCCCGTTCATGGCCCTCGGGCTCTTCGTGGCCCTGGTTCAGACCCTCATTTTCAGCATGCTCTCGTGTGTCTATCTGGGCGAGATCGAGCATCAAATCGAGGAGCACGCTCAGCATCACGCTCACGGCGCGACCGCGGCCGCCCACTGATGGTGTTCGGTCTTTTTGCCGGCTCTTTCCTGCGATTTCGGGATCAAACGCCTTGAGCAAAGGGGCAGGGGACGCTAGGACCCGCCCGTTGACCAACAACGCGTGGTTTGACGCAACGAAAACGTGGGGTCGGTAGAGAGAGAGAAGAGGCTCGTTGCACGAACCGGATCGCTTTAGGAGAACATGAGATGAAAAAGTATATCGTCACAATTCTTGCCGTCCTGCCGGTGCTTTTGGCGTCCTGGCCTGCTTTCGCCCAAACCGGTGAAGATGGAGGCATCGGTCGAGGCTTGGTGGCTTTGGCCGCGGGTATCGGCATGGGAGTCGGAACGTTCGGGGGCGCCCTCGGGCAAGGGCGGACCGCCGCCGCGGCCATGGAAGGTATCGCCCGCAACCCTCAGGCGGCCCCCCGGGTGCAAACGCCGATGATCATTGCTTTGGCCCTCACCGAATCGCTGGTCCTTTTCACCTTGGTCATCACGTTCTTTCTCCAAGGCAAGGTCTGACCTTTTCGCGTTGGACGGAGTGACCCGGCGGCCGGGCCCGATAACCGGACGCACCGTCGTCCGCGCCCGCGCTGAGACGTTCGACTTGTCCGCCCGCCGGGCCTTCTTTAGTTTGGGGTTGTGAAGAAAGTGCCATCGTTCGGCCCGAACGAGTCGTGGTTTCGAGGCGTACGAACGGTGATGCCGCCGCTTCCCGGCTCCGTCGTCACACTGGGCACCTTTGATGGCGTTCATAAGGGTCATCAGGCTTTGGTTGGTAAGGCGGTGTTGCGCGCCGAGGAGCTGGGGGTCGAAGCGGTGGCCTACACCTTCGATCCCCATCCGGCCAAAGTCTTGGCCCCTCGCTTTGCCCCGAAGACGTTGATGGCATTGGACCGAAGGGTTCATTACCTTCAGAGGCTCGGGATTCAGAGGGTGGTCGTCGAAACCTTCGACCGCTCCTTTGCCGCCCTGGAGGCGGATACCTGGGTGACGGAATGGCTGTGTGCTCACCTGTCGCCGAAGGCCATCGTCGTGGGTTTCAACTTCACCTTCGGCAAGGGGCGCCAAGGCAATCCGGAACGCCTTCGCGAGATCGGAAAGCATCACGGGTTCGAGGTCTTGGAGATAGATGCCGTGGACATCGGCGGCCTCGCAGTTTCCAGCACCAAGGTTCGGGAGTTCGTTCAGAATGGAAACGTCGAGGGTGCGGCTGAGCTCCTTGGCCGCCCCTTCGCGTTGACCGGGCCCATCATCAAGGGGGATCAAAGGGGCCGAAGGCTCGGGTTTCCGACCGCCAACTTGGCGGCGGATGCGGAAATCTTGCCCGCCCATGGCGTGTACGCCACGCGATTGAGTCCCGTCGACCAGCGAGGCCAGGAGCTGTGGCCGGCCGTGACCAACGTGGGCCTCCGGCCGACGTTCGGGGGTGAAATGACCTCGGTTGAAACCCACGTGCTCGACGCGGAACCGAATCTCTATGACACTCGAGTCCAGGTCGACTTTCTCCATCGCATTCGAAACGAGATGCGCTTTGGGACTCCGGAAGCCCTGGTGGCACAAGTGACGAAGGACATCGAGGCAGCACGGCGTTATCACACCAAATGAAACTCGCGGTTCTCGGTGGAGACGTCTCCCGTTCGCTTTCTCCCCGAATGCATGCGGCGGCAGCGAAAGCACTCTCCGTGGACGTCGAGTATGTGGCCATTTCGTGTCGCGACGTCGAAACGTTCCGGGAGCAGATGGACATGCTTCGTCGTGAGGGTGCCAGGGGTGTCAACGTCACGAGCCCCTACAAGCTCGACGCCTTTCAGATGTCCGAGCAGACGACCGATGCCGCCGACGAGATCGGTGGCGTCAACACGATTTGCTTCGGAGACCGGGTCGTGGGCGACAACACCGACGGTCCTGGCCTTCTTCGATGGTGGACGACCGAACCCGACCTCTGGTTCGAGAGGGTTTTGATACTCGGGGCGGGAGGAGCGGCGCGTGCGGTGGTGTGGGCGTTACGACGACGCGGTGCCGGCGAAATCCTGGTTGCTGCCCGGCGCGCTCAACCCTGGGTCGATGATTTTGGCGCTCGGCCGGTGGGGCTGGTGCCGCAGCCCGGCGTCACGCTGGTGGTATCGTGCCTTCCAGAGGTGGCCGCGGAAGCTGGCCTCCAGGTCCTCCGAGGGATGGGTGACCAGGCCGCCACGGCGCCACTCTTCGACCTGAATTATCGACCGGACGGTGAGTACCCAGCCTTGGCGGCCTGGGCGGCGGGCCAGGGGATGGATCTTCGCGATGGTCGTCGGATGCTGGCCGAGCAGGGGGCGCTCTCCTTGGCTCTCTGGACCGGCGCACAACTTGAGCCGATTCGAAAGGCAATGCTCGACTTCATGACCACGGTCCGTACCCAGTTTTGACACCAAATTAGGCCGAGACTACCGTGAGCGTATGCCCGGGCGCCTCGGTGAACTTCTGGTTCGCGAGAATCTGATCACCCTTCAGCAGCTTCAAAAGGCGCAGGAATCTCAGCGCAAGATGGGGGGGCGGCTCGGCTTCAATCTGACCAAACTCGGATACATCGAGGAGAGCGAACTGACGTCGTTCCTCTCGAAGCAATATGGCGTACCGTCAATCAACCTTTCGGAATTCGAGATCGACCCAGAGGTCATCAAGCTCGTTCCAAAGGAAGTTGCGGAAAAGCACCAGGTCATCCCCGTCAATCGAGCTGGCGCTTCCTTGATTGTGGCGATGGCCGACCCGTCGAACATCTTCGCTATCGATGATTTGAAGTTTTTGACCGGCTACAACATCGAAGTCGTTGTTGCATCCGATGGGGCAATTCGGGAGTCGATCGAGAAGTACTATTCGCGTCACGAGACGTCCAGCGAGCTGAACTATGACGATGTCATGGCCGAGTTCGATGAGGATGAGATCGAAGTCGGCTTCGACGAGGATTCTTCGAACATCGTCGATCTGGAGCGTTCAGCCGAGGATGCGCCGGTCGTCAAGCTCGTGAACCTGATCTTGATCGATGCCATCAAGAAGGGCGCATCTGATATCCACATCGAACCATACGAGAAGGACTTTCGCGTCCGATATCGAATCGATGGTGTCCTTTACGAAATGATGAAGCCGCCCCTGAAATTGAAGGCTGCCATCGTGTCCCGAATGAAGATCATGAGTCAGCTCGACATCGCAGAGCGCAGGCTTCCCCAAGATGGACGCATCAAGCTGAAGTTGGGCAAGGGTCGAGAAATGGACTACCGCGTGTCCTGCCTTCCGACCTTGTTCGGGGAAAAGATTGTTCTTCGGCTGCTGGATAAAGGAAATCTTCAGCTGGACATGACGAAGCTCGGCTTCGAGCCCCGGCCACTGGCCGCCTTCAAGTCAGCCATCAAGAGGCCGTTTGGCATGTGCTTGGTGACCGGGCCGACGGGGTCCGGGAAGACGACGACCCTCTATTCGGCTTTGTCTGAATTGAACAAATCGACCGTCAATATTTCGACTGCGGAAGACCCTGTCGAGTACAACCTGCATGGCATCAATCAGGTGCAGATGCATGACGACATCGGTCTGAATTTCGCCGCCGCTCTGCGATCCTTTTTGAGACAGGATCCCGACATCATCATGGTGGGGGAGATCCGAGACTTCGAGACCGCGGAGATCGCGGTGAAGGCCGCGTTGACCGGGCACATGGTGCTTTCGACCCTCCATACAAACGATGCCCCTTCGACCGTTTCTCGGCTCCTGAATATGGGCATCGAGCCATTCCTGGTAACTGCTTCGGTGAATTTGATCCTCGCGCAAAGGCTGGCTCGACGGATCTGCGCGGACTGCAAGGTGCCCATCGATGTACCGGAGCAGGCGCTTCGAGACATTCAGGTGCGGGACGAAGACATCGGAACCTTTCAGGTATACAAGGGCCAAGGATGCCCGACGTGTTCTGAGACGGGATACAAGGGACGGGTGGCGGTCTACGAGGTGATGGAGTTCAACGAGGAACTAAAGGAGTTCGTGATCAATGGAGCGTCTGCGGCCGAGATCAAGGCGGAAGCGGTTCGACTGGGAATGCAGACATTGCGAATGGCGGCGGTGAGCAAGTTGAAAGAGGGGTTTACTTCAATTGAAGAGGTCACTCGAGTCTCAGCTCAAGACTGACGCAAGCAGGAAATCGAAACGAAATGCTCGAAGCCAATCTTCATCAGCTCCTCAAGGCAATGGTCGAAAAAGGAGCGTCCGATCTGCACATCACGACCGGGTCATCCCCGCAGCTGAGAATCGACGGGCGTTTGGTGCCGCTGAAGACTCCTCCGTTGACGCCAACCGAGACCCGCCAGTTGTGCTACTCCATCTTGACTGATGCCCAGAAGCACAAGTTCGAGGAAGACAGCGAACTCGATCTTTCGTTTGGCGTGAAGAATCTGTCGCGGTTCCGCGCGAACATCTACATGCAGCGCGGTGCGGTTTCTGGCGCGTTTCGCACGATTCCGTTCAAGATCATGGGCTTTCAGGAGCTCGGACTCCCCCCCGTGGTGGCCGAGCTTGCCGCAAAGCCGCGGGGCATGGTCTTGGTCACCGGCCCAACCGGGTCCGGAAAGTCCACGACTCTGGCTTCCATGGTGGACAAGATCAACGCCGAGCGCCACGAACACATTCTGACCATCGAAGACCCGATCGAATACCTTCATCCCCACAAGAGCTGCATCGTCAACCAACGTGAGGTAGGGGCCGACACGGGGACCTTCAAGAAGGCACTGAAGTATGTCTTGCGTCAGGATCCGGACGTGATCCTGGTGGGGGAGATGCGAGACCATGAAACCATCGAGGCAGCCCTGACCATCGCAGAGACGGGCCACTTGGTCTTTGCCACCCTGCATACCAACTCCACGGTGCAGACCATCAACCGCATTCTGGATGTCTTTCCGCCGAACCAGCAGCCCCAAGTCCGTACTCAGATGTCCATGGTGCTCGAGGGCGTTCTGAGCCAGACCCTGATCCCGAAAGCGTCGGGCAGTGGGCGCGCGCTGGCCGTCGAGGTCATGGTTCCGAACATGGCGATCCGAAACCTGATCCGGGAGGACAAGGTTCATCAGATCTACGGACAAATGCAGGTCGGACAGTCTCGGTTCGGCATGCAGACCATGAATCAGTCGTTGGTGGGGCTCATTCAACGGAGAGTGATCTCCTTCGAGGAAGGGTTGCTTCGGAGTTCGGACCAGGATGAGCTCCGTCAGATGCTCTCGTCGGGCGCGCCATCACGGCCCCAGGCACCGGCTGCCGGAACCGGACGACCTCGGCCCCCGGGTCGATGAAGTTGCCCACAGCTTCCTACCCAGCGGCGGTGGTTCGCCTGAGGGGCGCCGTCATTCTCCCTTTTGCGACGGATGGGCCGATCCAGTAGCATCGGATCCGCATGCCGGTTTACATCTGGGAAGGCACAACCCGAGCGGGCGAGGCTCGCACGGGCCTCATGGAGGCGGCCAACGCCGACGTCGTCACCGAGCGCCTTCGCGCACAGCAGATTCAGGCCTCCAAGGTCAAACGCAAGCCCATCGAGATCCACCTGCCGCCCATCGGCAGTGGGGTGAAGGCCAAGGAACTGGTGGTCTTCACGCGTCAATTCGCCACCATGATCGATGCCGGTCTCCCCTTGGTGCAGTGCCTGGAGATTCTGGGGTCGCAACAGCAGAACCGACACTTCAAGAAGATCATCGACGCGGTTCGTGTGGACGTCGAGCAAGGCGCAACGTTGGCCGATTCCTTGGCTCGGCACAAAAAAGTCTTTGATGAGCTGTACGTGAACTTGGTCGCCGCAGGTGAAGTGGGCGGTATCCTCGACACCATCCTGAATCGGCTCGCGGCCTACATGGAGAAGGCCGAGAAGCTCCGTTCTCAGGTGAGGGGCGCGATGGTCTACCCATCGATGGTCACACTGGTTGCGGTCGGCGTGACCGGGGTTCTGCTCGTTTGGGTGATCCCGGTGTTCGAGAAGATGTTCAAAGACTTTGGCGGAGCGCTTCCGGCACCGACCCAGTTCGTCATCGACCTCTCCAACGGCCTCCGCGCCAATCTCGTGCCGGCCCTGGTGGCCTTGGCGGTGCTCGTCCTCTTGGTGCGGGCTGTCGGCAAGACGAAGCGAGGTCGACTCGTCCTCGATTCGATCTTCCTCAAGGCGCCCGTTTTCGGACCTCTGTTTCGAAAGGTGGCAGTGGCGAAATTCACGCGAACGCTGGGCACGATGATCTCCTCCGGCGTCCCGATCCTGGATGCGCTTCTGATCACCGCCAAGTCGGCCGGCAACAAGGTCGTCGAAAACTCGATTCACTATACTCGGGAGCGTATCAGTGAAGGCCGAACCATGGCGGATCCTCTGGCCGAGACCGGCGTGTTCCCAGCCATGGTTGTGCAGATGATCGCGGTAGGGGAGTCGACCGGAGCGATGGATCAGATGCTTCAGAAGATCGCCGACTTCTATGAGGACGAAGTGGACACGGCGGTCGCGGCCCTCACCTCGCTCCTCGAACCCTTGATGATGGTGGGACTCGGGGGCCTCTTGGGAGGTCTGATCATCGCGATGTACCTTCCGATCTTCGAGCTGGCTGGCAACATCAAGTAGGGCGTGATGGGTCTGCGAACCCTGCAGTCCCCAACTTCGAGTGACGCGGCCCGGGCGTCTCTGGCGAAGAGCTTGTTCGCGGTGGCCGCGCTCCGGCTGGCGGTCGTCAGTCTGGTCCTGGTGGTGTTGGTGGTGGACCTCGTCATGCAGCCGGTTGCGGCGGAGGGCGTGGGTCCGTGGCGCTTTGGGCTGGTAGCCGTCACCTACGGCCTCTCCGTCATCTATCTCGTTCTCTTGCGGTTCACTGAGCTGGTTCGCGGCCTGGCATACCTTCAGGTCGTGCTGGACGCAGTATTGGTCACGGCATTGGTGGTCATGACCCAAGGAACCGAGTCGCCGTTCACCTTTGCTTACGTCTTCGTGGTTCTGACCGCGAGCATGACGCTGTACCGGCCAGGCGGACTGCTGGCCGCGGCAACCACCAGCGTCCTGTTTGGCGGTGTCATGCTTGTTCAGTTGCTCGGCTCATTCGGGCCTCTGCCCAGCGTGCAAGACCGATGGGGAAGCGTCTTGCTCTCCTACGGCGGTCACACCTTGGGAATGCTGCTGATGGCCCTCCTCGCCAGCACCCTGGCCGAAAAGCTCCGATCCACCGGGGAGAAGCTGGCTCAGAAGGAGCAGGACCTTCGGCGTCTTGGGGACGTTCATGCATCCATCCTGGCGGCTCTGCCGGCCGGCGTGATGACGGTCGACGCGTCGGGGCGAATCCACTTCGTCAACGACGCAGCCTGTCAAATCCTGGGGCTACCGCGTCTCGAGCTTACCGGTGTGACCCTGGAAGGGGCGGTGCCAGCCATGGCGCCGGCGTGGCGTCAGACGGTGCAGAGCCGATTCAAGGAACCCAGTCGGGCCCGATTCGAGGCCGACTTCAACCGAGGCCGCGGCGAAGTCATTCGTCTCGGATTTTCAGTGGCGCCTTTGGACCGCGAATCGGAGTCCAGTGCCATCATCGTGTTCCAGGACGTCACCGACGTGATGCGGCTCAAGGACGCGGTGGCGCGATCGGAGCGCCTCGCGCTGGTGGGGAAGTTCGCTGCCGGTCTCGCCCACGAGGTTCGGAATCCGCTGGCCAGCATGTGCGCGTCCATCGACGTGCTGGCGGCCAGCCTCGACCCACCGGAATCGGTTCGGCGGTTGATGAGCAACGTAACCCGAGAAGCGGATCGGCTGAACGGCTTGATCACGGACTTCTTGGCACTGGCCAGACCCCGAACCCTCCACGTTGCGGACCAAGATTTTGCGGGCGCGGTGACCAGCGTTCTCGACGTCTTCGAGAATGAGCTCGATCCGGGCATTCGACTGGTGCGTTCGATCCGACCCCTCGAGGTGCGAGTGGACGCCGACTTGATGCTGCAGGTGGTTTGGAATCTGATCCGGAACGCGCGCGATGCGGTGGTCCAGGAGGGAGGGACCATATGGGTCGAGACCGGGGAGGATTCGGAGGGCGCCTTTCTGCGGGTGGCGGACGATGGCCCAGGCGTCACCGAGGACCTCAAGTCCAAGATCTTCGATCCCTTTTATACGACCAAGGAACGTGGAAGCGGTTTGGGCCTTGCCATCAGCAATTCCATCGTCGAGGCGCACGGAGCAGAGATGTGGTTCGATTCCCGCGTCGGGGCGGGAACCCGGGTGACGGTGCGATTTACGGTGGTGACTTCGAATCTCCCGCTTCCGGAAGCAGTGTAGCGATGGGCCGGATATTGGTGGTCGACGATGAGGCGGGCATCCGGGATGCCATCGAGCTGTTGGCCGACAGCCTCGGACACCGCGCCGTTCTCGCATCCGACGTGCAAACGGCGCTGGGACATCTCGAAAAGGACAACTTCGATCTCGTCATCACCGACCTCCGGTTGGCGAGCGGTGATGAAGGGATGACGGTGGTGGAACGAGCCCGGCGACTCGACCCGGCACCAGAGGTGATCTTGATGACCGCTTACGGCACCCGCGAGAAGGCACAGACGGCCATCTCCTTGGGCGCCACCTTCTACCTCGAAAAGAGTCCTCACTTGGCCGGAGATCTCCGGGTTCTGATCCGTCAAGCCATCACCAAGCGCCAGCTGGTGGAGGAAAACGACCGGCTGCGTCGAGAGCTGATCCAGGCCAGCACGGTGGGCGGGCTCCTCGGAAAGAGTTCAGCCATGAAGGAGGTCATCGACATCATCGAGCGCGTGGCGCCGGTCAAGGTGACGACCTTGATATGCGGCGAGAGCGGAACCGGAAAGGAAAGGGTGGCCCGAGCCCTCCACCTGGCGAGCGGTCAGCGGGATGGGCCATTCGTTCCCGTCAACTGTGGCGCGGTTCCCGAGGCCTTGATCGAGAGTGAATTGTTCGGTCACGCGAAGGGTGCCTTTACTGGAGCTGACCAAGAGAAGCTGGGCCTGTTCGAGGCTGCGTCGGGTGGCACCATCTTTCTTGACGAGATCGGCGAGCTTCCGTTGGCACTCCAGCCCAAGCTCCTGAGGGTTCTTCAAGAACGGAAGGTCAAGAAGGTAGGAGCTCTGGACGAGACAGAGGTCGATGTCCGGGTCATCGCCGCATCCAATCGCGACTTGGAAACAGAAGCAGATAAGGGGAGGTTTCGCGAGGATCTCTATTTTCGCTTGAACGTCGTCCGCATCGATTTGCCCGCACTCCGACAAAGGACTGATGACATCCCTCTTCTGGCCCAACACTTCGTACGGAAGTACGCCCGCGAATATGATCGCCCGGTTCAGGGCGTGGACCCGGAAGCGATGAAACGAATTCTCGACTATACTTTTCCGGGCAACGTGCGGGAGCTCGAAAACGCGATCGAACGTGGAGTGGCGCTGGCTCGAGGATCATCCATTACGGTTGAACAATTGCCGAAGGAGCTTCGCCTGTCCGATTCCCGCCCGAGCCGCGCGGTTCAAGTGAGCGGCGACGGACCGGCATTCCCGGAGGAAGGGATCGATCTCGAGCGCGTGCTTCATGATTTCGAGTTCAGCCTGATCCGAAAAGCATTGGATCGGGCCGGAGGCGTCAAGACCCGAGCCGCGGAACTGCTGGGTCTGACGTTCCGTCAATTCCGCTACAAACTGAAAAAATTCGAGGACAGCTGATGAGGAATCATCCCATTGCGGCGTTCGTGACCTTGGTCGTCTTGGTTGGCGCGTTCGCGAGCCTGGTCATGACCGGATTGAACAACGCTAAAGAACCAACGCGGACCATGGAGGACCCGGCGGAGCGACTCCGTCGTCAGCTCCAAATCGGTATCGCCCTGGCCGAAGCCGAACGCTTCGAATCTGCTGAGATCTTTCTTTTCGAGCTGGCTCAAAAGCATCCGAACGTGAGTGCAGTGTGGCACAACTATGGTCTGGTGCTCTACGCCTCGCGCGACCTACGCAAAGCGCAGCGCGCGTTTCAAAAGGCGAGGGCGCTCGACCCAGACAACTGGGATGCCGTGGCCGAGATGGCGAATCTTTCGAAGATCGACGGCGATCTCGATGGAGCGTTGGATCTTCTCGAATCGATTCCCCCGGGAGAAGGGCGAGTTGGGACCCGGCTTCGACTGGATCCCCTCTGGCGGGATGTGGCTTCCGAGCGTATTCGAAAGCTGAAGGAAAAGCATGATGTCGTGGAAGGCACATCCCTCCGCGGGCAGCAGCTGCTGGAGAAAGGAATCGGTCGACACTAGCCCATTTGTCGGCGTGGGACCCTCTCTCCGCGGATCAGTCGCTCGTAGATCTCCTGCTGACACTCGATGAGATTCATCAGACTCCAAGCCGCGGTCCGTGCTTGCGGCGCAGGGTCGACGGGACGCTCTCGGAGTGCCTTCAACATGAAGTGGGCCAAGCGTTGTGGGTTCCGTGGCTCCGTCAGGAATCCGTTCACGCCGTGCCGGATCACTTCGCCGGTGCCGTCCACCCGGGTGCCGACGAACGGGCGCTCGGCCGCGACCGCCTGCACCGCGACCCGAGGTAGGCCTTCGAAAAGCGAAGCCAGGACGACGACATCGCTGGCCGCCATGAGTTGAGGAACGTTGGTCTGCCAGCCCATGAGGACGAACCGGTTCTCCAGCTTGTGCCGCGCGATCCGACGTTCTACCGAGCTCCGTAGTTCACCATCTCCGACAAACCAAAGGCGCGCCCTTGGCTCATCTCGACTGACCCGCGCGAAGGCTTCCAGCAGGGTCAAGGGATCCTTTTGGGGTTTTAGATTCGCGACCGACAAGAAGAGGGGCATCTGAGGTGGGATGCCGAGGACCCGGCGGGACGGGTACCGGTCTTCGACCGCCGCCCGAAAGGGCTGAAGGTCCATTCCGGAGCGGATCACCACCGCCTGGTGATGCGGTCTGATGATGCCCCGGCTTTGAGCTTCGGCCAGATTCGCTCGGCCCACGCAGATGAAGACCCGGGTCCAATCCGCACAACGCTGCTCCGCCGCGATGAAGGCGCGTCGGATAGGCTCCGCCTGACCCTCATGGAAGCTGAAGCCGTGCACCGAATGAACCAGGTTTTGGATGCCGAGAGATCGGGCCGCGAGCCGTCCCAGGACGCCGGCCTTGCTGCTGTGGGTGTGAACGATGAAGCGCTCTGGAGCGCCCCCTCGGTCGATGTGGTGCCGCAGGCGAGCGCCGATCCGAGCTCGCATCTCCGAAACGGCGACCGCATCTCGCCACGGACGAACGCTTCGACCCAGGGACCCGATGATTTCTCGCTCTGATGGGGGCAGGCGCAAGGCGAGTTCATCGAGGGGGCCGCCAGGCCCGTACATCAAAGCCACATTGAAGCGCTTTCGGTCCAGGCCAAAGCAGGTGTCCAAGGTGTTCTGCTGAGCACCACCGAGATCCAGTCGGGTGATGATATGGAGTACGGTAGTCGGATTCATCAGTTTGCGAGCATGCGCTTCACGATGGTTGTGTCGTAGTCGCCATTCATGAATCCTGGGTGGTCCAGAATCTTCTTGTGAAACGAAATGTTCGTCGAGATCCCCTCCACCACGAACTCGCGGAG
Source organism: Myxococcota bacterium (assembly GCA_050331295.1). Classification (GTDB taxonomy): domain Bacteria; phylum Myxococcota; class Kuafuiibacteriia; order Kuafuiibacteriales; family Kuafuiibacteriaceae; genus Kuafuiihalomonas. The sequence continues at coordinate 529,817 of JBHJGZ010000009.1, forward strand.
GGCCGTCTTCATTCGCCGAATCGCGTGGGGGCGGTCGATGTCGTGCACGATGAGCTTGGCCAAGAGGCTATCGTAGTGCGGAGCAACCGTGGTTCCACTGGTGACGTGAGAGTCCACGCGAATCCCGGCTCCACCCGGCGTGTGCCAGGTCTGGATGACGCCAGGCGAGGGTGCGAAGGTCACCGGATCTTCGGCGTTGATGCGGCATTCGATGGCGTGGCCTCGGAATGTCACATCCTCCTGGCGAAAAGGAAGCTCCAAGCCCTCACTCAGCTGAATCTGGAGGCGAACCAAGTCCCGGCGTACCATAACTTCCGTGACGGGGTGCTCGACTTGGATCCTCGTATTCATTTCCATGAAATAGAGCTCACCACTTTCGTCCATGAGGAATTCGATGGTTCCGACGTTGGTGTAGCCCAGCTTCTTCATGGCTCGAACGATGCGTTCGCCCACTTGACGGCGCTTCTCTTCGCTCATGACCGGCGAAGGAGACTCCTCCACCAGCTTTTGATAGCGCCGCTGGACCGAGCACTCGCGCTCCCCCAAGTGGACGACGTTCCCGAACAGGTCCGCCACGACCTGAAACTCGATGTGTCGGGGCTTGGGGATGAAGCGCTCGATATACACCTCGCCGGAGCCGAATGAGGATGCCGCCTCCCGCTGAGCCAGACGCAATGATTGCAAGAGCTCACCGCGCTTCTCTACGATCTTCATGCCGCGGCCACCGCCGCCCGCAGCCGCCTTGATGATGACCGGAAATCCGATCTGGTCGGCGACTGTCAGGGCCGTGGCGTCGTCACTTACCGGATCTGGAGAGCCCGGAAGTCCGAACAGGCCGAGCTCCTGCATGGCCTTTCGCGCCCGGATCTTGTCACCCATCAGATGGATGGCGGTAGATTTGGGTCCGATGAACTGGAACCCACTGGCTTCGCAGGTTTCAGCAAAGTTGGCGTTCTCCGAAAGGAACCCATAGCCGGGATGGATGGCATCCGCACCGGTGACCTCAGCGGCGGAGATGATGGCAGGGACGTGAAGGTAGCTCTTGGCCGGAGCAGGCGGTCCGATACACACGGATTCGTCGGCGAACTTAACGTGGAGGGACTCCGCGTCTGCGGTGCTGTGAATTGCGACGGTCTGAATATCGAGCTCCCGCGCGGCCCGGATGATTCGAAGGGCGATCTCGCCTCGATTCGCAACCAGGATCTTCTTGAAGGGTCGAGGTTCCTTCATCACGGAGCGTTGATCTTGAACAGGGGGTCACCGTACTGAACCACCTCGCCGTTCTCGACCAAGACTTCGACCACGGAGCCATTCACGTCGCTCGGAATCTCGTTCATCAGCTTCATGGCTTCCACGATACAAAGCGTCTGGCCTTTGATGACCCGCTGACCCACGTCCACGAAAGGGGGCGCCTCTGGAGATGGTGCACGGTAGAACGTTCCCACGAAGGGGGATAGGACGGTGTGAAGATCGCGGGCCGGCTCCGACGGGGGTTTTGCAGGAGCGACGGGTGGAGCAGGGTCGTAACGATCGATGGGTGAGCTGTCGGCCGCCGGAGTAGAGCTTCGGCCCGGGAACCGGGAAATCCGGAGTGTGATGTCGCTGTCCTGGTACTCCAGCTCGGCCAGGCCGGACGCGTTGAAGACGCCTACGATTTCGCGGAACCGATGGGCACGGACATCGGACGTCGAAGGGGAATGCTCCGCTTTCGTCGGGGTTCGCGGCGCCGCCTTGCGTCCGGCTGAGGAACCACTCTTCTGGAGCGGGGCTCTCCCGGCACGCTTCTTAGACGGGGTGCTCTTCGTGGTCTTGGACTTGGTCGCGCTCTTCCGGGTCCCCACCCGTCAGCTCCCGCTGCCGATGGCGACGCGTTCGAGGTAGCTCCCGGAGGCGGTGTCCACTTTGATCTTGTCGCCGGTATTGATGAACAGCGGGACGTTGACGGTGGCGCCGGTTTCGACGGTTGCCGGCTTGGTCACATTGGTGGCGGTGTCGCCCTTCACGCCGGGCTCGCAGTAGGTGATGACGAGCTCGACTTGGGAGGGGATATCGACGTTGAGGGCGCGTCCTTTCCAGAGAATGATGTCACACGGCATCTCCGGAAGCAGGAAGTCCTTCTGCGTGCCGAGCACGTCTTCTTGCAAGGCCACCTGCTCATAGGTCTTCGAATCCATGAAGTGATAACCCTCCGCGTCGTTGTACAGAAACGTCATGGTGCGCTCTTCCACCTCCGGATCCTCGACCCGCTCGCCGGAGCGAAATGTCTGCTCGACCACTCCCCCCGTGGACAGGTTTCGAAGCTTGGTCCGGGTGAACTGGTTGCCCTTGCCCGGCTTGACGTGCTGGAACTCGATGATGACGTGGGGCTGGTTGTTGTATAAAATCTTGAGCCCTTTGCGAAAATCACTGGTTTCGAGTGTCGCCACCGGCGCCGATTAGCTCCGATGCGGCCCTCAGGGCAAGCCGATATGAGCCGGCTCCAAACCCTTCTATCCGGCCGTGCACCACCCCAGCCAGAAGGCTTTGGTGACGAAACACCTCTCGTGCTTCGGGAATGGTGAGATGGACTTCCACCACTTTGATCTGGTCGGACACCGCCGAGACCGCGTCCCGAAGGGATACCGACGAGTGCGTGAGGCCTCCTGCGTTGATCAAGAGGGCGGCACAGGTGGTTCGGGCCTCTTGCACCGCGTCAATCAGAGTACCTTCGTGATTGCTCTGCCGGCATTCCACCTCCACCCCGAGCTCTGCGGCGAGGGACCCAAGATCAGCGTTGATCTCTTGAAGCGACGTGCTTCCGTACAGCGCAGGCTCTCTTTCGCCCAACAAGTTCAGGTTGGGACCGTGGAGGACCAGCACCTTGAGCATCGAAGGACTCAGGCCAACGCTTCAACGAGACGATGGGCGTGAACGCGAAGGAGGTACCGCCCACGGCCGCTGGAGGCGCTCGGCAGCATGGCCAACGCCAAAAAGTATTCGACGGTGAGGGGTCGAATGATGGTGACCAGGTGCTCGGAAGCGATGGCCAGCTCCTCGAGGTTCCCTGCTTCGAACATTTGCGCACTTCGCCGGACCTGTTCCAAGATCGCCGCGTATTCCACGATCAGCGAGCCGACGTCCACGGCGTTGGGGGCGGATTGTATCGTTTCGACCGGAATGCCGTCAGACCCCATGACCGTCGCCGCCACCGCTCCAGGAAGAGCGGTGCAGATGGCGCGAAGTGGAGTCCGAAATTCTGTGCTCATGGTAAACTGAAACAACTCGCATTGGAGACCAGCGCGTCCGCCAATTCGTCATCGCCATCCAGACGTGCTCGTTCTTCGCTGCCGTTGAGGCAGCCCCGGCAGATGCCGAGCTGAAAGACCGCGTCGTTGCTGACCACCGTATTCCCAGACGTCGTCACCCCGCGATAGTTTCCGAAGACCGTCAGCAAGAGGGGTTGATTGAGGCTGGCGGGTGCACCTTGGGACCCGATGTCCGGCGGAGTCGCGAAGGCCCTCGTGAACCGCGCGAGCTCCAAGAGCCCTGGAATCTGAAACGGCTCGACCAGGCCACTCTCCAGGCCCATCGCCAGGTCCATGCAGGCAGGGTTGGGGCTGGAGCCGAGGGAACCGGTATTGGTCAAGTCCGTGCATCCGGGGGGCGCGCCGGCGACGTCGCAGCAGGCCGAAGCTTGAGTGGCGAACGCAAACACCGTGTTGACCTGGGCTCCGAGGAACGGCGTGATCACCGGCGTGGTCACGGTGCTTTGGGTGTTGGACTGGACGTTGGCCGCTACCGGGACCACGTCGAAGCCGATGGCGTCGGCGTCGGTATCCCTGGTGTCGAAACAGAAGGGGACCAGGGTATCCAGGAGGAAGAAGGGGTTCGTGAGGCCCGAAAAGACCGAGCTGTCGCACTGAAACTGAACCGCGAACTCCTCGACCAAGATGTCTCGGGGCGTGGAGAGCACCTCGCCAGACTCCTCGTCGACGATGACGTCGGGCGCGACCAGGTTGTTCTGAATGTCGGCAAACAGTCGGACGCTTCCCGTGAAGCTGGGGTCGAAGGTCAGGGCCAAAAGCGTCGGGTTGCTCGTGGGGTCGAATTCGCACTCGTCGTCGATGGCCATGAAGCGATTGAAGACGAAGCCGGAATCCGGGTTTTCACAGCCCGACCCCATGACTCCGACCCACGCCAGGCCAAGCGACATCCAACATTTGCGGTTCATTGAAGGTTCTCCACACGGCTCAGCTCTTCGCCGAGCTGCGCCCATTCTACCTCGATTAGGTCCACATCGCCCACGTCCCGGACGCCCACCACCAGCCCGCGCCGGGAGGACCCCTTCTTGTCGCTGCGCAGGTGGGGCAGCGCCGCCTCCAGCGCCCCGGGCCCCATTCGTATCGGCAGGCCGAGGGATGCCTGCCGGTCCAGGATCGCCTTTCCGCGGTCCGCCCCAAGGAAGCCCCGATGGACGCTCCATCGAACCATGGCCGCCAGCCCCTGGGCGACGGCGTCGCCGTGACGCATTCCGAAGCCGGTGGCCCGTTCCAGGGCGTGGCCCAGGGTGTGGCCCAGGTTCAGCGTCTTTCGGACGCCGCGCTCGAAGGGGTCGTCCTGCACGATGGCCGCCTTCCCGGCAATGGACAGCCGGATCACCTCGGGGGAAGGAATGCCGCCCGCATGCGCGGTTGCGGCTAGATGCTCCCAAAGCGGTCCACCCCGGATCACCGCCATCTTGAAGACCTCTGCCCATCCCGACCGGAGTTCGGCTTCGGGCAGGCTGTGAAGGAGCGTCGCGTCCGCCAAGACGTCTCGAGCCGGATGGAAGAGGCCCACCAGATTCTTGCCGGCCGAGGTGTTGACGGCGCACTTGCCCCCCACCGAGGCGTCCGCCTGGGCCAACAGGGTAGAGGGAATGAGGACCAGATCCGCGCCGCGGCCGAGAAGCCCCGCCGCGCATCCGGCCAGGTCACAGGTGGCCCCTCCGCCGAGGCCCACCACGACGCTCTGCCGTCCGCATCCTTTTTGGAGGGCAAGCTCGAGCACCGAGCCGAGCGTCTCCCAGGTCTTGACGCCCTCTCCGCCCGGCACGCCGAACCGGAATGCGCCCGGTGCGGCCCGATTCGCCGCCTCGAAGTAGGCGTTTCGATTGGGCTCCGGGACGGCCTCGTCTTCGATGAACAAGACGGGGCGGGATGGAGACAGGAGGCGCAAGCTGGCCTCCAGCGCTGTTTCGAGGGCTACACCGACCAAGACCCTCGAAATCGTGTCGCCCACTTGGGCCCGCACGATTCCGAGCTCGCGGGATCGCTTCGCCACCTCCGCCGCCACCTGGTCCACTTGCCCGGTGGCGTCGAGAACCGCATCGGCGGAGCGGTAGACGCCGTCTCGGTTCTCGAGAAGCGTCCGGAATGCGGATGGGGATGGAGCCAAGGGTCGCTCTTCGGCGTCCGCGGCGATCCGGGCCCACAGCTGGTCAGGAGGTGCCGCGAGCCCGAGGACGAGGCCGTGATGACGCAGTCCCTGGTGGGTTTCGCGCCGGGTCAGCGTGCCGCCCCCCAACGCCACCACCGAGGGACGGCTGAAGTCCAATCCCTTCAGCGCCTCGGCTTCCGCCGTCCGCAGGACCCGTTCCCCGGCGGTCTGGAGGATCTGGGCCGGGGATGCGCCGAGCTGATGCCGAATCAAGTGGTCTGTATCGAAGAAGGGCACCTTCAACAGTTCTGCCGCACGGCGGCCCACCGCGCTCTTTCCGACGCCCGGCGGACCCGAGACGAACACCGGATGAGAAGGCGCTTCGTTCATGATCCGCTGGGGTCCACCAAGGCGCTTTGCCGGTTCACGATCCGCGGCGAGATGAAGATCAGAATCTCATCCCGGGTGTCGGAGCGGCTGGTGGTCTTGAACAGCCATCCCAGGATCGGCACCCGACCGATCCAGGGAACGTAGGACTCGTTCTCGGTGTTGGTGCGGCGGTACAGTCCGCCCAGGACTGCGGTGTCCCCGTCCTGGACGATCATCTCGGTGGTGGCCTCGTTGGTGACGATTCCGGGTACCCCGAGGAAGTCGACCCGGTCCGAGAGTTCGTTCTTCTTGGCGGATATCTGCATCAGAATGGCCCCGTCCTGGGTCACGTGGGGCGTGACGCCAAGCTCCAGGTTCGCATCGATGAAGCGGGTGGTGGGACCGTTGGCGGTGATGACGGTGATGGGCACCCGCTCGCCGGAGAGGATCCGGGCTTCCTTGTTGTCCATGGTGACGATCTTCGGAGCCGACACCAGTTTGATCCGTCCCACCGCTTCGGCGGCCGAAAGCCGAAGGTTGATGAGGGCCGAGCCGTCCACCGAGCCCAAAATCAGGCCCAGGGCGCCACCACCGCCGGAGCCCACGGCGGCCGGCAGGTTCACGGCGTACTGCGGGTTCGCGGCCACGCCTTCCGTCACGTTGTTGGTCGCGTCGTCGGCACCGCCGGAGATCCGAATGTTGTCCGGGAAGTTCAGGCCAGTGGAGTTTCCGAACTGGTTGCTGAAGTTCACGGTACCGCCCCACTGGATGCCCAGTTCTCGCGAGAAGCTGGTGGAGGCCTCCACGATCCGGGATTCGATGAGCACCTGCGGGGTTTGGGTGTCCAGGGTCCGCACCAGTCGCTCAATCTTCGCGAGCACGTCGGCGATGTCCTCGACGATCAGGACGTTGGTTCTCTTGTCGATGTTGACCTTTCCCCGGGGCGACAAAAGGGCCGTTACCTGGGCCTGAATCTCGTTGGCCACCGCGTAACTCACGGGGATGAGTCGAACCGTGAGGGGCTCCAGTTCCACCTGAGCCCGTTGTCGCTCGAGGCGAAGCTCCTCTTCCCTTCGCAGCGTCTCCAGTGGCGCCACTCGGATGATGTTGCCCTCCCGAACCTTGTCCAGCTGCTTTGAGCGTAGAATGATGTCGAGGGCCTGGTCCCATGGGACGTTTCTCAGCTTGATGGTGACCTTGCCCTGCACGTCATCCGAAGCCACGATGTTCAGGCGGGAGACGTCGGCCAGCAGGCGGAGAACGTTCTGAATGTCCGCATCTTTCAGGTCCAGGGAGATCCGACGACCGGTGTACCGGCGCTGCCCCGTGGTCAGTCGACCCAAACCCTCGACCATGTCGGACTTGTAGCCGGCGGTGGACTCGGGCGCGTAACTCAGGGTCCGGGTTCGAGGCCGGAAATCCCACATCAGGCGGTTCTCCTTCCGCCAGTGTCGATGCTCCGTGTCTTCTCCCAGACCCACCGCCAAGACGACGCCTCCAGGACCGTTGTAGCTGGACATTCCGGACAGCACGCCCTGCGAGACTTCGGTCACGTCCAAGGTCCGCTCCAGCCGTTTCGGAAGTCGGGCCGCGGGCAAGACCAGGCGGGGTGCGGCCTTGGTGCCTGCCTCCATGATTTCGAAGTCGGACCCGTTCATCTCCACCGTGAAGCGGACGAATCCGTCTCGGGGCTCGAAACGGATGTCGGTGACGGCATGCCTCACCGCGGTCTGTGTGGGCTCCGGTGGCGGGGACGCGGGCTCGGCTTCGGGAGCCGGAGGGACCGACGACAGGGCTCGGTCCGGCTCGGGGTCAGCGGCTGGGGCGCCTCCGGAGTCTCGGGTGGACGCGGAGCTCGAGGGACGCGCCGTGGGCGGCGCCGAAAGCAGGATCCGAAGGGTGTTCCGAACGGTGTCGACCTCGACCCGCGGCGGCTCCGTGTGAAGGTCGAGGACGACCCGCACCGAACCCGATTTTTGGGCGATCCGGGCCCGCACGACGCCGAGCTTCTCGACGGAAACCCGCTGAAACGGGGGCTCGATGGACGCGCGGTCGAGATCCACCACCAGCCGGGGCGGATCTCGGAGCGCTTCGATGTGCACTGCGTCGGGCCCGATGGTCCCGTTCAGGGGCGCCACCAACATGGGCCGAGACCCGGCAACGTCCAGCTTCATCGCCCCCAGTGACGCCGGGGCGGCCGACGGACCCTCGATGCGGAGGACCAGCTCCTTGCCCTTTTCCACCACCCGATAGTCCCGAGGGCTGGAAAGCTCGACCGCGATTCTCAGGGCGCCCTCAGGCCGCGCTTCGGTCCACACCCGGCGGACGATGCCGTCCCGAATATCCAATTCGGGAAGGGGCTCGGCTGCCGCAAGGTTCTCGGCGTCGATGATGATCCGCTCTGGCTCGTCGAGCCGGGAGATGGAGTATTCGATGGGACGGGTCGTCTTGATGTGGATGGTCCGCACATCGCCGTCTCGAGCCGTCTCGACATGCTCGAGCATGGTGGTCTGGGACCCCGACGGGACCGACGCGAACAACGCCGCGAGGCTTCCGGCCAGCGGTGTGGTTTGAGGCAGCATCAGAGTCCCCTTCCCTGGGCACAGCCTGTCAGGCCCGGTCGATTAATCAAGTTTCAACTCCTCGGGCTTGGGTAGACACAAGGATGTTTTGTTCGTGACTTTGCGCCCAGTGTAATCTCGGTACTCTTCTTTCACGGTCACGCAATCCTCTTTGATCAATGATACCTGTCCCCAGTTCTTACCGATCAGGGTCCCGCGGACCAGCGTGTGTCCTCGGCCTTCTGGGTCCTCGACCATCGCGTATGGCGTGGAGATCCGAGAGACCACGCCGACCAAGCGAAGCTGGTCCAACTCGAATTTCTGAAGGTCGGTGAGCTCTTGTTCCCGTTCATCGGGCTCGAGTTGATCGAACAGATTCCGAAAGGGGTCTCGTTTGCCGATGGGCGAATAGGCGTATGGAATCTCGCCCGGATCGTCCGACGTCGCGGCCGGCGAAGGCGTGGTCGCTTCCGGCGTCCCGTCGCTCCCCGGCGACGTTCCTCCGGCCGTGCCTTCGGTGAGCACGTTCAGTCCGCGTCGAGCATTGCTGGGAGGGGCGACGGAACCCCCGCCACACGTGGAGCCACACGCCGAAAGTCCAACGCCGAACACGCAGACTGCGCTGATGTACAATCGGGGTGCAGTCCTCGTCATGGTCAGTTTCCTTGGCTTCCCTGAAAGCCAGTGGCCTGTTGCTCTGTCGTATTTTCGACGAACTTGAAGGTCGTGGCCAGGAAGGTTGCGGTGAGAACGACCTTCTTGTTCTCCACTTCGGGTGCGGTCAGCTTGATGTCGGTAACATTGACGATCCGCGAAAGCTTGGAAACCTTGTCGAAGAAGACCATGATGGAGTGAAAGTTACCCTCGATGGCCATCTGGACCGGGATCTTGGCGTAGAAGCCCGAAACGACTTCGCCCCGTGGCTCGAAGTTCGACAACTCGCAGTCGGACTGTTCCACCCGGGCTGCCACTTTTTGAAGGAGCTCCGGTATCTCCGCATCGTTTGGCAGCAGGGTGAGGGCTTCGTTCAGACGCTGCTTCAGGCGTTCCACTTCGACTCGGTATCGCGGCAGGTTCCGGGCGATGGCCGTCTTCTGGATGAGTTTGCTGTCCAGATCCTGGATCTGCCGATCCGCCTGCTCGATCTGGGTGTTTCGAGGTGAAACGAAGAAGAAGTAGTTGGCCACGGTCAGGAGCACCACGATCCCGGCCAATGCCAGGACGCGCTGACCGATCGGGACTTTGGCAATGCGGGCAATCAGTTCATCCACGAGCCCACCTCACGCCGAGTAGTTCACGGAACACGTGATCCGGAACTCGAAGATTCGAGCATTCTCTTGGTCGCTCGATTTCGAATAGGAGAGCCGAACGGAACCGAAGTACTTGGATTTCTCCATGGCTTTGAGAAACATCGACACGTCCTCGGCGTCGATGGCGAGTCCGAGGATGGTCATGGAACCACCCGCCTCTGCCAATTCGGTGATCCAGACCCGATTCGGTATCTCGGTTGCAAGGTCGTCAAGCGCCTTGACCGGGCCGGTCTTCCCTCGCTTGAGGTCGTCGATGACCTTCAGTTTTTCTTCGAGCTCTTTCTTCTTTTCGATGAACGCATTCACTTCGCCGATGATCTTGTCGATCTGTCGAAGCTCTTCCGTCTTTTGGGCCACCGTTTGCCGTCTCTGTTCGGCTGCGCTGGATACCGCTGCCGTCCATACGATGTTGATGAGCAGGACGCCGATGATGACGCCGGCACCGATGAGCAGCTGTTGCTGGACCGACTGTCGTTTCTGAGTCTGCCGGACCGGCAGTAGGTTGATGCGAATCATGCCGTCGCGCCTCCTGCCCTCATCGGTCCGCCGGACGCCTCAAAGCGAGCCCGACCGCAACCGCAGACATCGGCGCGACGCGGGTGAGGTAGTCGGTATCGAATTTTCCCGGACTCACTTCGATGTTCCGAAACGGATTCAGCACCTCCACGGGCACGCCGGTTCGAGACTCGATGGTCTTGACCAAGGCAGGAATCTTCGAGGACCCGCCGCTCAGGAAGATGCGGGACAGATGGCCATCCGCGGAAGTTGCGGAGTAGAAGTCCAGGGAGCGCTGGATCTCGTTGGCGATGGATTCCGATTCGGTTTGCAGCACCCGTTCTACTTCTTGGGGTACCACGGCATCGCTTTCCGGGCCAGTGCCGCCCAGTTTCAGGGCCTCCGCTTCATCGTAGCTCACGTTCAGAGCCTTCTGGACCGCATCCGTGAACTGATTGCCGCCGATGCTGATGTCGCGGGTAAAGGTGGAAATCCCGTTTGCGATGACGTTGATGTTGGTGACCGATGACCCGATGTTGACCAAGACGACGGTCTCGCTGCGCGGCACCTCGTAGTTGACTTCGAACTGGTTCTGTACCGCAAAAGCGTCGATGTCGACGACGACCGGGTCGAGACCGGAACTCTGGATCACTTCAGTGTAGTCGTTGACCATGTCTTTCTTGGCCGCGACCAGAAGCACGTCCATTTGTCCCGCCTGCGTCGACTCGGTGTTCAAAATCTGGACATCGATGTTCACGTCGTTGATGTCAAAAGGTATGTATTGCTCAGCTTCCCATTGAATCGACTCCTCCAGTTCTTCTGAAGTCATTTGAGGAAGGCTGATCTTCTTGATGATCACCGAATGTCCGGACACCGAGGTCGCGACCTGCTTGTGCTTTATCTTCTGCGAGGCGAAGAGTTCTTGAATTCCGTCGACCACGGCTGTGCTGTTCATCAACGCCCCGTCGACGATGGCCTCAGGGGGGAGCTGGACCATGCCGAACGCCAGGAGCTGATAGCCTTTTTTCGTCGGCTTGAGTTGGCACAACTTGATGGAGCCAGAGCCGATGTCGAGACCGATTGCGTGTTTTCCTTTGGCCATCTTCCCTCCCTGGGCGCCGTGGGATCCTCTTCGACCCCCGAGATGCCGTCAAGAAAGGCAGAGTGGGCCTACCCATCTCCTTTCCTGCTCCGCCCCCGCCTCGGCGCGTCAGGAGATATCGTACTCCTTCATTTTGTACAGCAACGCGCGCTGGCTGATGCCCAGGAGTGCGGCGGCCTGGACGCGGCTTCCCCGCGTTTTCGCCAGGGCTTTGCGGATCAAGGCCCGCTCCACCTTGGGAAGGACCACCTTGAGGGAGAGTTGATCGTCTCCGCCCGGCAGCGTCAGGTCGGATGTGGCGATCTCCGGTCGTCCCGAGAAGCGCCCATCCAGGTCCGCCGAAGTGATCCTTCCCTCCGACTCCGAGAGCACCAAGGCCCGCTCGATGGCGTTCTCCAGCTCCCGGACGTTGCCGGGCCAGTCGTAAGCCCGAAGAAGCCGCACCGCTTCGGGCTCGATACAGGGCTGGGCGAGGCCTAGCCTCTGCCCGAGGCGCTCCACGAAGTGCTGCGCCAGGACCGGAATGTCTTCCTGCCGGTGCCGAAGAGGCGGCAGATGAATGCTGACCACGTTGAGTCGGTAAAAGAGGTCTTGCCGAAAGGTTCCGGCCCGAACCATGGCCTCGAGGTCCTGGCTGGTGGCGGCAATCACCCGCACGTCGACGGGTATAACCCTGTGATCCCCAACCCGGCGAATCTCCTTCTCCACCAGCGCCCGGAGCAGCTTCACCTGGAGGGTGACCGGCAACTCTGCGACCTCGTCCAGGAACAAGGTGCCTCCGTCCGCCACTTCGAACAGTCCGGGGCGGTCCTGCACGGCGTCCGTGAACGCGCCCTTTGCATGGCCGAAGAGCTCGCTCTCGAGAAGGGCATCGGGAATCGCGGCGCAGTTGACCGGAACGAATGGCTCGGACGCTCTTCGACCTTCTCGATGGATCGCGCTGGCCACGCGCTCTTTCCCGGTGCCCGTCTCCCCCGTCAAAAGCACGGTGGTGGGATAGCTCGCGACCTTCCGGACCACGCGAAACACGCGCTCCATCGAATCGGCCACAGAGATCACGTCGTCGAGTCCGGTGGTGCCGTGAGGGGCCCGGGGGTAGCTGTCCTCGCTCGACGGCCTCTCGTTCTCGAGTCTTCGCTTCTCCAAGACCAACCGGAGCTTCATGAGCAGGTCGTCGCCCTCGAAGGGTTTGGAGACGTAGTCGAAAGCCCCTCGTCGAAGCGCTTCGACCGCAACCTGCTCGTCGCCGTAGGCGCTCATGGCGATGAACGTGGGGCGACCGCGGCCGAGCCGGAGACCTTGCTCGACGAAAGCGAGGCCGTCCATTCCGGGCATTCGAATGTCCGAGAGACAGAGGTCGAAGGGATCGTTCTTCCGAAGGGCCTCGAGGCCTTCTTCTCCGGAGCCCGCGGTCCAGACCTGAAAGCCCGCTTTCGAGAGGGTCAGACTCAGCATGTGACGAAGGCTCTCTTCGTCGTCGACCACCAGGATGCGACGGGTCTCGGTCACCTCGGCAGTCTAGTCGGACTCCGGCCGGGACGTCGAATCGTTATCCGGCTCGGCTGCCGTCAATTCGACAGTGAAGCGGGCCCCCCCGCCGGGTGCCCGGGCGAGTCGGAGATCGCCGTTCATCGCCTCCACCATGGCCCGGGAGACCGCAAGGCCTAGGCCGGTCCCTTCGCCCGGTTCCTTGGTGGTGAAGAAGGGATCGAAGACGACGCTTCTGATCTCGGTCGAAACTCCAGGTCCGGTGTCGTCTACATGAACCAGACGGCGATCGTGGTCTCGTTCGACCGTCACCTCGATGATCATGGGCGAGCTGTTGGCCTCGGTCATGGCTTGGCCAGCGTTCAAGAAGAGGTTCACGAAGATTTGGCCGAGTCGGTCCGGATGAGCCCAGACGCGATCGGTGGACTCGACGTGCATTCGCCATCGTGCATCTCGAAGCGCAGGATGGCCTGCAGTGACGTCGCGGGCCTGAAGAATCACGGCCGCTAGCTGGACGGACCGGATCGGACCCGCCTCATCTTCTCCCGAGCGCGCGAAGGTCAGGAGCTTCTTGATGGTGTCGTGCATTCGGGTCACTTCCCGCAGACTTCGGGAGACGGCGTCGGCTTGCTGGGCGGGTTCGAGCCCCGACTTCATCAAGCTCAGGTAGCCCTTCACGGCAGCCAACGGATTGCCTACTTCGTGCGCGATACCGGCGGCGAGGCGCCCGACACTGGCCAGTCTGGAGGCTCGAATCAGGCTTTCCTGCATCCGCTCCAGTTCCTCCTTTTGGGCTCGGATGACGTCCTGCTCGCTTCGAAGTCTCTTCACGGTCCGGCGGAAGCGATGGGCCACTTCTACGATCTCGTTGGCCGGGAGGGTCCGGTCCTGGGAGAGGCTCGAGTCCTCTTCTTCTTCTTCGAATGCCGAGGCTTCGGCCGCCGCCGCCAGGTCTCCCAAGGGTCTGATGACCAGACGACTGGTGACGAACACCAGCAGAGCGGAGAGAATCAGGGTACCGAACACCACCAGTGGCGCCAGTCGGCTGACTTCGCTGAATGCCATCGAGGTGGGAATCGTCAGGTCCAACCGAGCCACCAGGAAGGTTTCCTCGGGGGCCCGGCGGACCCGAACCGCGAGGAGGGAGCCTCGCCCGGCCCATTCGGCCCGACGGGCCTCCTCGAGACTGACTGGGCCCGCACGCTGCTGCGCCGAAACCTCCACCAGCGAAACTTCGTCCAGGGGCGTGTCCAGGACCGCCCGGGCGCGCTCGGGTGCAGGCAGTCGGGCCAGGCGATGAAGCTGAGCCAACGCGGCCCGGCGGTAGGCCCGCTGGCTGGTCCGTACCATCGCCACGCTGGCCAGGGTGAGAACGACGAGCGCCGCCGCCGAGAGAAAGAGGAGGGCGTACAGGATGAGGGGCTGCCGCAGGCTGGCCCGGTCCTTCACACCCAGCCGAAGAGAAGTCGCGCGAGCCACGGACCCAGGAGCATTTGGGCAATGCCGCCCAGCGCCAGAAAAGGGCCGAAGGGGATGGCGTTGGGAGGAGGGGTCCAGCCCTCGTCCGGTCCGCCATCCGGAACTTCCGCCTCCGTCGAGGCCTCGGGCCGGATCTCGGATGGATGCGGATCGCGAGCGGCCAACAGGGCGATGAACCCGATCACGCTCCCGAAGACCGAGGACACCAGGATGACCGGCAGGAGCGACCCTGGACCGAGGAAGGCCCCGATCATGGCCAGGAGCTTCACGTCGCCCAGACCCATGCCTTCGACGCGGCGGAGCAAGAGATAGAACCCGCGGACGAGCCACAGAAAGCCCCCCCCCAGGAGTGCGCCGACGATCCCGCTCCACCAGGGAACGTCGAATACGCCGGGGCGGAGGAGGCAGCCCAGAACGATGCCCGGAAGGCTGATTTCATCGGGAATCTCCCAGTGGTCCAAGTCCACGAACGTCGTGACCACCAGTCCGGAGACAAAGAGCCACCCAAAGGGCGTTCCCCAATGGACGCCGTATCGTGCCGCACAGGCCACAAAGAGAAGGGCGGTCAGCAGCTCGACCACCGGATAACGAAGGGAAATGGGGCGCCGACACTGCCGACATCGCCCCCCGAGGGCCAGCCAGCTCAGGACCGGCACGTTCAGATACCAAGGGATTGGGTCAGCACAATGGGGACAGCGGGAGCCGGGCCAGACGATGCTCTCGCCATGGGGGCATCGTGCAATCACCACGTTCAAGAACGAACCGACCAGCGCACCCAGGATGGCGGCAAGCAGTGGGAGGGAACCTTGGCCCAGCGCCACGGTCCATGATGGGCCGGGTCCGGCCCGGAGAGCAAGAAATCGCATCGGTTGACCTCGGGGCGGCCCCGCATCGGTCCCCGAGGCCCAAGCCGGACCCCACGGTCCACGGACGGCGCGGCCTTTCGGCGAGGCGGCGGTCTTTGCCGGACCGGGGTCGAAAGCGGTAGGGCTCTGGGGGTGCTCACTCATGGACTGGAGGCCGTCGTCGACCGGGCGCGCGGGGTCCGACACGACATCCACAAGCACCCGGAACTCGGGTTCGAGGAACACCGCACCCAGAAGGTGGTGATGGAATGGCTGAAGGCATACGGCTATGCGCCGCAGGAGTTGGCGGAGACCGGAGTCGTGGCCGACCTGCGCCCCGAGCGAGGGAAAACGAGCCGAACGGTGGCTCTTCGGGCGGACCTGGACGCGCTGCCGATCCGGGAGAAGACACCGCTCCCGTACCGGTCGGTCCATGATGGAGTGTCCCACAAGTGCGGCCACGACGGTCACACCGCCATTCTGCTGGCCACCGCAGCCCAGCTTGCGACGCACCGCCACGAGGTCGACGGAAACGTTCGACTCATCTTTCAACCGGCGGAGGAAGGGGTTCGCGGCGGAGGGGCTAAGGTCATGGTGGCAGAGGGGGTTCTCGACGGCGTGGATGAGATATACGGCTTGCACAATTGGCCGCCGTTCCCGAAGGGCGAGATCCGGGTCAAAGAAGGGGCGACGATGGCCGAGGTCACCAGCATCGACGTGCGGGTGGAGGGCAAGGGTGGCCACGCAAGTCAGCCCCACGCCACCCGCGACACCATCGTGGCCGCCTGTCAGCTGGTCGGTGCCGCCCAGACCATCGTGGCGCGGAATCTGTCCACCCACGAACCCGCGGTGTTGAGCTTCGGCACGTTTCACGCCGGTACGGTTCGCAACGTCATTCCTCAGCGGGCCGAGCTGACGGGCACCCTTCGGACCTTCGACCCCGAAACGACGAAGAAGGTGGTGGCTCGTCTGCAAAGCTTGGCCCACCACGTGGGAGAGAGCATGGGCGTCAAAATCGAGGTGGAGATCGTGCCGCATTACCCCGCGCTTTCGAGCCATGCACGGTGCGTGCGGGCGGTGGAGCGGGTGGCTCGCCGCCTGGTGGGTGAGGCAGCGGTCAGTGACCGGGAGCTTCCCATCACCGGAGGTGAAGACTTTGCCTTCTACACCCAAAAGATTCCGGGAGCCTATTTCCTGGTTGGAGCAGGCCGCCCCGGCTTCGAAACACCCGGATGTCACCATCCGGATTTCGACTTCGACGACGATCTCATCGATACGGGTGCGAGGATGTTTCTCGGACTGGTGCAGGATAGGCTGGAGGCGTCATGAGTCGAGAAAGCTTTCTTGTTCAGTATCGCGTCGACGGAGAAACCCAATTCGACGCCGACTATGCCAGAGGACTCTCGGCCGAAGGTCTTTGGCTCGAAACTGATCTCGACCCAGGCACCGTGCTCCAAGTTCGGCTTCCGCTGTCTTCCGGCACTCAGCTGATGGAACGGTTGGGCCGGATCGACGACGACTCCGAGCCCTACCGCTTCGTTCGGTTCCTGGACGGAAACCAGGATGACCGCCAGTCCATCAGCGTGTCGGTGGAATCGCGGGACACCATGGAGCTTCCCACCGAAGACGTTCTGTACCCCCTGGGGTTCAATGATGAGGATGAGACCCTGCCTGGATGAGGGGCGGGCTCAATCCGGCAACACCAACACGATGACGCCGGTTTCTCCAGAGCTGCCCACCACGGTCAGTGAATCGTCTCTTGTGGCGGCATCCAAGAAGCGGATCCCTTCGAGGGCAGGGAAGTCGACCGGATTGACCAGCTCTTCGAACCTGTCACTGCCGCGCCACTGTCCGATAGTGCCCTCGTCGGCGAGCCACACGTCACCTTCCGCGGACTCGGCGATCACGGCGGCCCCGGAACTCGGGATCTGAGCGACCTCCATGCGCTGACCGGTCACCACGTGGAGACCGCCAGCGAACGGGGCGAGCACCCGGCCGCTGGGGACGGAAAGCCCGTCCGATCCCGGCGGTGAAAGGCGGGTTGCTTCGACCTGAAAGGGGGTTTCGAGGGTTCCGACTGCCACCACCGGACCGACCGCAACGACCCTCGAGGGCGCCTCCGGTCCGAGGTCGACGATGTCCACGGCGGTGAGATCTTCCTGTGGGACGCGTTGGACATCGGGGACGGAGGGGACGGGGAGCCAGGCCAACGCCTGTTCCGTCGCATACACCCATCCGATCGAACCGTCCGACACGATGTCCACCACGGGGGCGTCCTCGTCCGCGAGCAGGACGACATCCGGGAGGATGCGCCACACCTGGCCGGACAAGGTGCCGACGACGACGTCGCCCTCGGCGTTCGTGGCGACCGCTGAAAGACCGTCGGTGATGGTGCCGGGCAACGGAATCCCGAACAGCTCGAGGCTCGGATCCAGTGCGAGCAGGGTCGGGACCGACGTGCCTCCGCCTACGAACACGGTTCCCGAAGGGTCGGGCGAAGAAACCGCCCTTGTCACCACGTTGAGGGGTTGAACCAGGATCTGAAAGCCCCCGGGTCCCGGCGTTTCGAAGGAATCGGCGCAGCCGACGAGGCTCGTCAAGGCACCCGCCCAGGAGCAAAGGAGCGTTCCGCGAAACCTGGGTCGACAACCGGCAGATCCGCGACGCGAGCCCCGGGAGGAGGTGTGCGCTTGCCAATCCGTCTTCGTTGAGAAGGATGGGCGCTCGTGAAGCTCGACGGATTCCAGCGGCTCGCCATCGCCACGACCGCCGCGACGTACCTCCTGATCGGCGTAGGGGGGCTGGTTCGCGCCGCCGGGGCAGGCCTGGGATGCCCGGAGTGGCCTCGCTGTTTCGGAGGATGGATTCCCCCGTTCGACGCTTCGGGCGTACCGCCTGAATTCGATGCAGCTCAGTTCAACGTGGTGCTGGCCTGGATGGAGTACATCAATCGCCTCATCGGCGTCGTGGTGGGCCTCTTGATCTTGTCGACCCTCATCTTCGCGGTTCGAAGACATCGCCGGTCTCCTCGTGTCCTGTGGCCCACGGTGGCTGCTTTTCTCCTGGTGGTGTTCCAGGGCTGGCTCGGCGGCCAGGTCGTGCAGAGCAGCCTTCACCCCTTGGTCCTGACGGCGCATCTGGGCTTCGCGCTGGTGATCGTGAGCCTGCTCCTTTACGCGACCGTTTCCGCATTCTTCCCGTCTGGGGGACCTTTGGTGCCAATTGGGGGGCGCCGACTCTGGGTCGCCCGCACGACGCTGCTGGCGATAGGTCTTGTCTTGGTTCAAGCCGCGCTGGGTGCCTGGGTTCGCGGTGAAGTGCAAGCTCTGGCCGAGGCTGGGGTTCCGCGAGAGATGTGGGGTGGAGAACTGGGGATCGTGCATGGAATACACCGAAACTATGCGATCCTCCTGACGGCTGGTTTGCTCCTTCTGGTCTGGGCGGTTGGCGTCCTGGACGCCGAGGACTCCTGGTTGAGGCGCACGTGCCGCGCCGTCCTCGGCCTGGTGGCGGTCCAGGTCGGGGCGGGGGTCGGGCTCTCCGACTACGGTTTTCCGCGCGCGCTTCAGGTCGTACATCTGTGGTGCGCAGCGCTCCTCCTCGGGGCGCTCACGGTCCTCGCTCTTCTGCTGTATCGATTGGACCCGAGGTTTGAGCGGCCCGCCCTTTCGGACGCGAAACGGAAGCCGATGGTCTGGGGGAAGCAGGCGCCGTCACCTTGAAGATCACCGAGACCGCGGAGCCGAGGAGGCTTTACCATCGACCGGCGCCGGAAGGCGGCATCACGTACCCGCGCCCAGCGTTTCACGCCCCGGTCGAAGGTACAGGCACTGGACCGAACTCAACGAGGAGCGGGCACGGCGCCTCATTCGACGCAGTATGATGACCGAGACAGGTCGAGAGGTCTTGCCGGACCTGTATCGAAGGGTTCGTATTGGGTACATTGAGGAGAACCGAGACCGGCGCGAGTTCGAGAAGCGGCTCCAAGACTTTCGTCGAACAGACTCGGAAGAACGTCATGTTCGGGAATTGGGATGACCGGAACCTGCCATGTTCGGAATGAAACTTGTCACGCTTGCACCATAAATCGGCCTGGTGGGTTGCACTGGCATGCGCTTCTTGATTTTGGGCGCCCATGGGTCCCCTAAACCTTTCCGGCAAGAATGCTTTCGTCACGGGAGTTTCGGACGACGTGGGATTTGGGTGGCACATCGCGAAAGCGTTGAAGGCAGCCGGCGCTTCGGTTTATCTCGCCTGCCACCCTCGCGTCCTTTCCATCGTCGAGCGAATTCTGACCCGGGGTAAGAATGCCGAGGCTCGCCAACTCCCTTATGGGGCGCAAGGTGAGTTTCAACCCGATGGTATGTTCGGGTGCGATGTCGAGTACGACCACTGGGACGAAATCCCGGACGATAAACGCAAGATGAAGGGCTACCAGGAGCAGGATGTGAGTATCGAAGGGGCGATGAAGCGGTTCGACGCGCTGACCGGAGGTGACCTTGACATTCTCATCCACTCGGTCGCCTTCTCACCGGAGATTCAGAAGTCCCACATCGAGGTCTCCCGTCATGCGTACCTCCAAGCCATGAGCGTCTCTGCGTACTCCTTGGTCGCCTTGACCCAGGCGGGCCTGTCGCGGTTCCGGCCGGGCGGGAGCGCGGTCGGGCTCTCCTATCTCGCCGCCCAGCGAACGGTACCTTTTTACGGGGGCGGCATGTCCTCCGCCAAAGCGGCGCTGGAAAGCGACGCCCGAACCCTCGCGTGGTTCGCAGGCGAGCGTTCGGTACGGGTCAACGTCATTTCGGCCGGGCCGTACGCGTCCAGGGCCGCCAAGTCGATCGGCGACATCGAACACATGGTGAACACCACCACCCCAAAGTCTCCCTTGCGCCGGCCCATTACGCCGGAACAAGTGGCGAATGCTGCGCTCTTTTTGTGTTCCGGGATGGCAGAGGGCATCACGGGCGAGGTCATCTTCGTGGACGCTGGATTCCACGCGATGGCCGGCCTCGACTTGCCTGTTCCTTCCGAGACACCGCCTCATGAAGTCGGTTGACGGACCGATGGAAGGCTACACGACACCCATGCGGATATTGGTGGCCGACGATGACCGGGCTCAGCGAGCGGTAACCGGGCGAGCCCTGGAGGCCTGGGGATTCTCGCCTACGTTGGTGGAGGATGGAACCAAAGCGCTGGAGGTCCTGGAACATGAGCCCAGGTCGATGGTGGCCCTCTTGGATTGGATGATGCCCGGACTGCACGGCATCGATGTCTGTCGAGAGCTCCGCACCAAGCCAACAGCCGCCCCGAGGTATCTCATCCTCCTGACCTCCCGAGATGCCCCCGACGATGTTGTGAATGGCTTGAGAGCTGGAGCCGACGACTACGTGCGAAAACCGTTCCATCGAGAAGAACTGCAAGCGAGATTGACGAATGGTGTTCGCATCCTGGAGCTCCAAGACAAACTAGAAGAACGGGTTCGTGCACTGGAAGGAGCGCTCCGAGACGTTCAGCAACTTCGCCGGCTTCTCCCCATATGCTCTTACTGCAAGAGGGTGCGGAACGATCAGAACTACTGGACCCAAGTCGAAGCGTACTTGACCGAGCATCTGGATCTTCGCTTCAGCCACGGCATCTGTCCATCCTGCTATGAGGACGTGGCGTCGAGAGAACTGGAAAAGCTCGGGCCCTAGGTCGAAGTCCCGGGGGGGCGGCCAAGGTGAAGGACGCCGTCGGTCGTCAAGATTCGGACGCGTTCGAGGAGTCCTTCCGGCAGGCCTCGTCGAACCTCGCGCACCACATCCTCAGGCTTGTGTCTCATCGAGCCGTGGCACAAGACGAGGTGTTCATTCTCGAGGACGTCGGCTCGTTCGGCTATGTGCCGGAAGTGGATGTGACCGCCAGACCAAGCCCGCTCCGGCCGCATTCGGTCTCCGAAGAAGGTGCATTCCAGGAGCAGCACGCGACTGGTCCGAACCTGCGGCTCTTCCAAGATATTGATGGTCGTGTCGCCGGGAAAGCAAAGTTCGGGTCTATCGACCCAGGCATCCACGGTCTCTCCGGCCCGAGCTCTGGCTTCCACCGTCTCCTGGTCTGAGGCCTGGAGTTCGGGGATGAGTTTCTTGACCTTTTCTACGATGACATAGCCGACCGCCTCGATCCGATGGTGGGCCTTCACCACATGGACCGAGTGCCGTGAACCGATGGGGATCACCTCGTTCGGTGACACGCCGACCAATGAACATCTGAGAGCATCGGATTGAAGGTCGTCCCAGCCGCAGAGGATCCGGTGCAGGACCGGCCGGGTCTCTTTGGGACAGAAGATCCGGGGAGGAGCCTGGCCAAACAAAGCCCGGAGGCTGACATAGTATGGAAGCCCGGCGGCATGATCGATATGACCGTGCGTCAAGAACAGGCGGGCCTGAGCTTCCGCGCCATCCGGACAGCGGCCGATGTCCAAATTCACATCCAGCGCCGGGATCTGATAGCAGGTCTCGATACCGCCGACGGAGCGGGCGAAGATCGTATACCGGCCCACGTCGATGGCGGTCGAGGTGCGTCTTCGTCCGGCGGGCACGTCAGTGGTGCTCAGCTTCCACCTGGCGAGCCAGGTCTCGCGTGCTGCCCTTGAGTTCCGCCATGCGGGCTCGAGTTCGTTCATTTTCGTGAGCCACCATCGCGAAGGCACATCTCGCCAGGCGGAAATGGTCTTCCATCATGTCCCACATCAGTTCGAACGGCACACCGATCACGAGGCTCGGGATGTCGGCGGTGACGGTATAGGGCGTGGTACCGGTGGAGAAGGCCGCACTTCCCAAGACCAGGGAACCCGCTTCGAAGAGGCCGTCGATCCGGGGATCGTCGTTTTCGACTCGCAGCCGCCCTTCGCCGACCACCCAGAGATGGGTGAGCGGATCACCTTTCTTGGTGAGGATTCGGTCTCGACTCAGCCGCTTCTCCACGGAGGAGTTGGCCAGGACCACCAGCGGCTGGATGGGTGCGTTCTGAAAGAAGTCCGAAGCCCGCAATACCATGAGCTTCTGCACCTCATTCAGTCGGCGAACGGAAAGCCAAGGCCGCTCGATCCTTCGGATGCGTTGGCGCGGAAATACCTCGTTGGGCGGCAATCTGAGCGCGATCTTGTGAACCATCTGGAAGACGTCGAGGAGCACCGTTCGGGCGAAATCGAAGTTGTCCTCCATGATGTCGTAGTATTCGCTCGTATCGAGAACGAGCGCATGCGTTTCTTCGAGGGCGGTTGCAGTCCGTGCGTAGGGGCGGTTCAGGTTCGCATCCAAGATGCCCACCACGGAGGACGGGCCGTAAAGCCATGGCTCTTTTCCCTCAGCGCTCAAGGACACCAGGCCGTCCACGATGAAATACATGTTCATCGCCGTATCGCCCCCACGAAACAAGACCTCACCATCCGTGTAGTAGGCGTCCTTCAGCACCGCGGCAAACTGACGCATCACCCGCTGAGGGGGCTGGCTCGCGAAGAAGCTTCGAAGGAACAGCTCGTGCTCGACGCGAATGCTGCTCGGATCAGATGACACCCGAAGGTTCCTCCGTCGCCGCCATGAGTTCGATGAAGGAGCTCAGGGTTCCCGTCGTAGAGCGCTCTTGTGAGACGGTGGCCACCTCTTCCCTGAGGTCTCGTTCGCCGAGTTCGAGCGCGAAGTACGCCGCCAACCCGGCGAGTGCCTCGTCCGGTTCCCGAATGAGCCGTCCCAGCGCGCTTCGCCAGTCTTCGATGCGGTCGCTCAGGTATGGCTCTGCTCGGCGAAGCCGTTCCCCCACTGGAAGGTCGTCGCCGATGATCCGAAGAAGTTCTCGGATGCTGGTGACGGCGGAAGTCAGGGTGAGGGCATCGATATACTCCAATGCTTTGGCCCTCATTCGTCGGTCGGAGGACTGAAGGGCAAGCGCGACGCTTTGGATGGATTCCCGAGGATGGGCGATCTGAAGCAAACGAAAGGCGCGTTCCATGGCCTGGCGCTGCTTGTCTTGCAAGAGCTGAAGCAAGAGGTCGAGGGAAGGGCGCACCTTGTCGGATACCTCGGAATACGCCCGGTGGAGGGGGTACCACATCGCCAGAAGGCGAATGTATTCCTCCAGCTCGACCTTCGTTCGACGCTCGATCTTGCGTACGTCCACCGATACATCGGTTTCGGAGACCAAACGACCCAAACCTCGAAGGGCCTTGTATCGCACGACGCCATTGCTCTCGCTCATGATGGTATCGAGGAGGATGTCTGCCGCCCGCTGATTTCGAAACTTGCCGACCGAGCGGGGAACATGAATCCGGACGTGGAGCGGTAAGGTATGGTCGCGCAAGGAACGCTCCAACACGTCCAGGGCGCGGTCGCCCAACGCGACCAACGCTTCCCGAACCATCGCCCGTCGTTCTCTCCATTCGAGCTGCTGAATCAGAATCGCGATGAAACGAGCGTCCCGGACGGTCACCATTCCAGCCACTGCCGCCTCGGCGACCGACGGATCCGGGCTGTCTGCCATCTGGGTGAGCAACTCCGCCCACCTGGAATCGCCGGAATCCTGCACCGCCTGGAGCAAGCCGAGCCGTGCTCGGGAGCCGGCCGAGCCTTCCATTTCAACGATCTGGATGACGGCCGGATGCTCCAGGGGATGTTTCGATTCCATGTTGGCGAGCCAAAATGCAGCCTGCCCGCGTACGTTGGGACTGACATCCAGAAGTCGCCCTTCGAGAGCGTGATGAATGCCGGCCCGAGCCAGCGACTTGAGGGCTTCGACCCGGACCTGTTCGTTGTTGTGGGTCAGAAGACGCTCGGCGAGCGAGATCCAGTCTTTGCGCTCCGGCGTTGCGATGACCTGCAGGGCCCTCATCAGCACCTGGTCGGACTCGTGGTACAGGATCAGGCCCGGGATGAGCTTGGAGCGGTCGTTGGCCGCGAGTAGGTCGATGGCCGCCACGACCCGGTCCGGCTCCCGACTGGAGAGCGCTTCCACGACGATCTCCACCGACCGCAGGTCGAGCTGAAGATGGCCTCGGGTCGAGCCGGGCAAGGTCCGATGAACCGCGGCCCGAAAAAGCTCCAGATACGGAGCCCGCAGTCTCAGGCCCAGCGCGATCCAGATGAGGCCGAGCGCCAGCACGATGCCGGCCAGCACCATGGGTTCGTTCAATCCAAAGGCGCCGAGCGAAAGCAGGCCTGCCGCGGCGAGGGCCTGGCTGCCCCGTACCACCACCGCGTCGATGAGGGCTTTGCTCGAAGCGCGGGTCTCTTCAGGGACCGGCATCCACAAGAGCTCCATCGAAATCCGGTGCAGCGAGTGGCGAAGAGCACCGTCGGCGCCCTTCGTGAGGAGCACCGCCAGGGTGGCTCCACCCGCGACCAGCACTCCGGTGGCCCCCAACACCAGGAGGAAAGGCAGGACCACGAACGCCAAGATCGTCCCGGTCCGTCGAACGAGGTAACCGCTGACCCCGACCTGGACCAGCAGCGCGACGATGTTGAGGCCCGCGTAGTATCGGGCGAAAAAGCGCCCGAGCTCGGCTCCCGAGTAGTTGTCCGCGGCCACGGACTTGAAGAGGAAGTCGGTGACGAGCACCGTCATCGTGGCGAGGGCCGTCAAGAGCCCGAGCCGAAGCAGGAAGGATTGACTACGAAGCGCGCGAAATCCGCCCCTCCATTTGGGTCTTTGTTTCCGGGCTCGCGAAACGTCTGGCGTGAGTTCGTCCGATTCCAGGCAGGTCACCAGGGCGGCGCTGGCCAGAAAAATGGCCGCGGCGGCGGGGAGCAAACTCGCGGTCCCTGCGTAGCGCAGCGCAGGAATGCTGAGACTCGCTCCCATGACGGCTCCGACCACACCCCCCGCCGCCAGAGGACCGAACAGACGCTTGCCCTGGGTGACGGTGAACATGTTCCCCACCACCATCCAGAACTGCACCACCAGGACCGTCCCCAAGGTCCCCGACCATGTGTACAAGAAGAAGACCACCAGCTTGGTTTTCGGCAGCAGGTAGAAGATGGCGGTGCCAAAACCGGCCAGGATCAGGGTGCAAACCAGAGAGTTGCGGCGCCCAAAGGAGATGACGAAGCGGTTGTTCAGCTGGGTCGCCACCAAAGCGATGACGGCCAGGAGCGCGTACACCCATGGCAAACGCCCGGCCGGAAGCAGCTCGAGGAAGAGGGCATCTCGGGCCGTCTCCAACATCGTATGCGCGCCGATCACGCCGAACAAAACGAGACCCGAGTACAGGACGAGGGGACCTTCGCCGGACCGGATATCTATCAGCTGGGAGAGGTCTCGGCGCATTCCGTCCGGCGAGTATAGCCACCATGCATCCGTCGGCCACGAAACATGCTGGGACCGCTGCATTGTGCATGGGATTGTGGCTCGGGGCGTCTCGGGCAAACGCGGTGGAGGTCTCTGGAACCGGCTTTGCGCGGGGGGCCGTCCAATCTACGCCGGACATCCTTGGACTCACCCAGATCACTTCCCTTCAGGACATCGGGGCACGACGTCGGGCGGACGACCCCGATGCTCGGCTCGAATCGGTGGGTGCGCAGTTGTTCACTCGAATTTCGGCTCGAGGTCAGCCGCTTCCGGGACTGTTGTGGAGGATCACGCTCGATACCGGTCTCATCGATTTCACCGACGATGGCGTCTTCGGGGACGGACGCCCTTTCGGAGAACACGCTCGAACCACCGCGCTTCTCGGAAGCACCTACCTCGACGTCCAGCCCCGTGCCGACGGAACCATGGTCCTGCGGTTTGGGAAGCTGAGACCTCGGGTCGGAGACGGAGCCATCTTCGACGCAGCGGCCTTCGGAGGCTTGTTCGACTTCGACCTTTCCCTCCTCCGCGACCCGATTCCGTTTGCGGTCACCTTGTCGGCGTTTCTTCCGGATGGCCGATTCACGGAGGATCTGAAGACCAGTCCGCTCGTGAACCTGGAGGTGCGGTTTCCGTTCACCTTTTTCGAGGTCGGGACGTTCGGCGCCCTGTTCTGGGACGACGAAGGCGCCTTCGTTCCGTTGGTGCGCTTCCCAGCCTTCGTTTCGGATGGACTCGAGGGCGCATCGGTGAACTCGACCCGAGGTCCCCTGGCTTGGACCGGCGCATGGTTCGAGTGGAGGAGTCCGGCCCTGCTTGTTCGCATCGACGGGATGTTGGGGCTGGGGCGCACCACGGTCAGCGGACAGCTCCCCGTCTCTCGTGGCAGGGCCCCGGTCGTGACCTCCGAGCCGTTCGAGGAGCGGGTCCGACTCCTCTCGGGCCTGGTCAAGGCTGAGCTCGACCTGAGCTGGGACCGATTCGGTGCGTCGCCTTTCTTCTTGTTCCTGACCGGTGACGACGACCTGGGGCCGCCGGGGGACCGGACCTTTGCTGCGTTCCCGAGCCTGGCTCCGGTGGTACCCTTCACGTCCATCTTCTTGGCTGGAACCTCGTCGCCGGTACAGCAGCAGCCGTCGCTTCAAAATCTCGCCCCGGATGGGAGCGGTCTCATCGCCCCAGGAATGCGGGGGTCTGTGGGCGTCGGTCCGCTGGAACTCGCCGCTACCGTGGCGGGGCTGTTCAGCCTGTTCCCGCCGGCCCTCGAAGGCCTCCGCGCCGTCGGACCCGCCTTCGAGCGCGCCATCCCCGAGAGTGTCGACCCTGAAGCGCGGCTATACGGCGTGGAGGTCGACTTCGACGTCACCTGGTTCTTGGGGTCACACTGGGCCGCGACCCTGGAATCCGCCTACTTCGCGACCGGTGGCGTGTTCGGAAATGCGCCAGATGCGTATCAGCTCTTGGTGGGCATTGGATTTTTGGCCGGAGACCCGCAACTTTGAACGAGTCGGGGGTTTGCAGAGGTGGTGCTGGACGCAGCGGCTCAAGAGGAAGCCGCCTGGATGGCTGAGTTCGTGCGAACCCGACATCGGGCCCCGTTCGAACGGCTGTTCCGCCGGTATCGAGGGCGCATGGTGAGCTACGCAATGAAGTACGTACGAAGGCAGGATCGAGCCGAAGAGTTGGCCCAGGACGTGTTCGTGCGTGTGTACACGACCCGCCGATATGAGCCGTCCGCCTCGTTTCGCGCGTGGCTCTATAGGGTCGCCACCAATCTTTGTCTCAACGAGGTTCGGCGGGGCGAGTATCGGGTAGCGCGCGAGGATCTGGACGACCACGCTGAGCTGAGCCTCGGTCCCGGGGCTGGGCCCGAAGCCGACTTCGAGGCTCGGGAGCTGACGCGAAGGCTCGAGGAGACCCTGCACGGTCTGCCGGAGAAGCAGCGCGCCGCCTTCCTGATGGCCCGCTTCGAGGGCCTCAGTCACGAGGAGATTGCCTCGGCCCTCGGGTCGTCGGTCCCCGCCGTCAAGTCTTTGATTCATCGCGCCCTCGAACGTCTGCGCCAGAGGATGGAGGCCGAGGAAGCAGCCCACGCGAGGGAGGCCATGTCATGAGCCGCTGCCTCGAACCTGAAACGCTCGCCGCCATCGCCTGGGGGCACCGTGTCTCCACGGCGGACGAGCGCCACCTGGAGAGTTGCGCCCGCTGTCAGGTGGAGTATCGCCAGCTGCAGCGATTGAGCTCATTGCTACCGGCTCGGCACGTGGAGCCCAGTCCGGCCTTCGACGCTGCGCTCCGGGCACGCCTGGAAGAGGAGGACGAGCGGCGGGCCCGGCGATGGCCCAGACATCCCATGTTCATCTTGGCGCCCGCGCTGGCGGCGGCTGGCATCATCGTCGCGGTCGGGCTCCCACCGGGCCCTGCTGGGCCGCATGAACCCTTGCCCGACCCTCGGCTCCTTGCGGACCTCGAACTGTTCGAGGCGATGGAGGCCTCTGAACTGGTGGACGTGCTGCAAGACCTGGACGTGATCCGCAAGCTCCCGAGCGATGAGGGCTGATGGAGGACGCATGGGGGTGGATCTTCGTGCTGGGCATGGGTCTCGGGACCTCGGCCGACGCCGCCGAAACCGCGACGCGGACATCGACATCCTCCGCGGTCGTTTCCCCCGCGACCCGCTTGACGCCGGAGGACCGCGAGCTCGCGCGATATCTGGACATTCTGGAGCACTGGGAGCTCCTGAAGGACTGGTCGGTCATCGAAGCGCTGCCCATCCTGGAGGATGGACCGTGACGTGTTGGTTCTTCCGAATGCTCCGAGGGACGGCGGCAGTGCTGATCTTTGGTCTCAGCGGACTCCGCTTCGCGTCCGCTCAAGAACCACCCGAGGTGCCGACGCCCGAGAACGTGGCACGGGTCCAGAACCTTTCGCCCCGGGAAAAGGCAGTTCTTCGGCAGCGGCTCGAGCAGCTGCAGGCGATGGAGCCTGAGCGTCGCCAGAGGTTACTCGAAGCTGCGCGTCGGTTTCGGGACATGACGCCCGCCGAGCGCTCTCGCGTTCGGGAAGCTTTCCAGCGCTTTCAGGCGGCAAGTCCCCGGGAACGAGCCCAGATGCGGAAGAGGTATCGGATGTTTCAGCGGCTGCCGGCGGCCGAGCAGAAAGAGCTCCTGCAAGCGGCCAGGGATCTCCGGGAGCTGTCCCCTGAGCAGCGCCGGAAGATCCGAGCTCGGATTCAACAATGGCGCCAGCTGTCGCCGGAACGCCGGCAAGCCATCCGGCAGAGGACGCGAAGGTCGCGTCGCTGAACCCCCACGACCTGTCCGGGAATCGAGGACGGAAAGCGGTTTGATCGTGTAAGCTGCCGACCTAGTGTATACCCACGAGAGATGCCGAGCGGGACCCCTACCGCCATCTCTCGCGACGTGGCCAAGATGATGCGGCTGATGGCGCGGACCATCCGCTCCAGGAGCCTCTACTCGGCCAACAACCAGGCCCTCGCCTTGATGAGGGACGAGTTGAATCGGGCCACGGAGGCCGTATTTCGTCAGGTGGCTGAAGTCTCGTTGCGGGTGCTTCCCGACGCGTTGATTTACCAAGATGTTTCGGTGCTCGAGAACCCGGACACGGGCGAGGGTCTGCCGTTCGCTCTGTATCGGGACGGCATTCGGCGCCTCGACCTGCTGGCCGGATTGACGCCGAGCGAGCTGGATCAGGTCGTGCTCGCCTTCCACTTGGGGCAGGCCAGTCGGTCGATGGAGGACGACATCGTCACGCATCTTTGGCGGTGCGACCTGGAGCACGTGCGATACGTGACGGTGGAAGTCCACGTCACGGATGCTGCCAGCGAGGCAGCCCACGACCAGCAGGTGGATGCGGTGGTGCGCGCCCTCTACCAGTCGGCACCAGAGGGCTCGCTCTTTCACGGGCTGAACCTTGACGCGAGCGAGGAAGCGGCAAAGGCGCTGGCGGATGCCATCGGGACCATCGACGATCTCGCGCCCGGTTTTCATCCGGCGTCCGCCCTACCGGCTCTGCCGGCCTATGCACGCCGACTGGAGGGCCAGGCCGAAAGCCCGTACCGCGGGATGATGACGGACATTCTCTCCATCATGTCCGAGGCTCCGGAGGCCATGCCCGAGGTCGAATTCGGATTCAGCAGCCTGCTGGACCTTTTGGATGCCGCGCTGCTCGATGAGGACGTGCGCCTCGCCACCGATATTGTGCTGGGGGTGCGCGCTCTTTCCCTTCACCTGAACCGCGTTGATGGTTGGCTCGAACAGGCGCTGTCCGACGTCCGGCTCCGTCAGGTCAGCGCCCTGGCGCAGCAGCGCCCCGACGTCGAGCATCTGGTCCGGGAGTTCTTCGAAGCGGCTGGAAGCCGCGCGGCCCCCAGCTTGGTCCAAGCGCTCCCGACCTTTCGGGAGCCCGAGATCCGGCGACGATTCTCCGACCTGGCCTTGGACCTCGGTCTCGAGGACCCGGCGGCAGCGGAGGAACTGGTTCGAAACGAGATCGGGTTCGCGGCTCGGGAAGGAATCTATATCCTGAGCCGCCTCGATCGCCTGCGCGACCGGTCGCTTCTGCGAGACATCCAGCGCCATCCCAAACCACAGGTTCGCATGGCCCTGGTGAACGAGATCGACCGCGTTCCCCTCGAGTTCGCGTCCGGCGTGCTCTCGGAGCTGCTCCGAGACGAGGCGCCTCGGGTTCGAGTGGCGGCGGCGGAAACACTGGCTCAGCGAGGTGACGAGGGAGCGCGACGCGCCCTGGTCAACGCGGTCGAGCGGCCCGAATTCGAGGAGGAACCGGCTTCGGTCAAAAGCGCCCTTGCCATCGGTCTCGCAACGGTGCTGGGGCCCCGCGCGATTCCGCATCTGGACCCCATGGTGGGCCGGGCCGATTCGTGGATGGCGCGCAGAGCCCACGAGGAGACGGCAACCGCCGCCATCCACGCCCTCGCTCAGGTTCAGCATCAAGATGCGGTGGAAGCCTTGAAGCGTGCCGCCCTCAGCCGCAATCGGACCGTCCGAGGCGAGGCAAGGTCGGTTCTCGAACGCCTCCGGGGAGGTGTGGCGTGAGCGAGGGGAGGATCCTTTCGGAACGAGTATCCGAGATGGCCAAGAGCTTCGTTTCGGCGCTGTTCATGGGGCTCCGCACCGCGCGGATCCACGATGAGAGCAACCGCGCTTTCGAGAATGCGGTCCGAACGTTGTTCGATGCCACGCAAGCCCTTTTTGCTGCCACCGGCGGATTTCGGATGGTGTTCATCGGTGACACGACCATGCTGAACGATGCGCGTCTGAAACTGGATGGTTCATCATTGGCCGTGACTCGGAGCATCCGTGGGGCCCTCGAAGCGAAGCAGATGGGAGGTCTGGTGGTCGGCAGTCCTCCGACCTTTCAGAGTTCGAAGGCTCTGATCGATCTGCTGCGAAGGGAAGGACAAGTGAGTCCAGACCAGCTTTCGGACGCTCAACTCAGCTTTCTCCCACCTCAGGCGTTCTCGAGCGAAAGCGGGGACGCGCGCATCGATCCCAACGAGCGGGCGATCCGCGTCTACGCCAAGCTCCTGATCGCCCTGCGAAGTCATCTGGGCGAGGCCGGGGAGGAAGATGGTTTTGCGGAGGCCCGACGAACCCGGCTGGCGCGGGTCGTACAAGATCTGATTGAAGCATCGACTTTGGCGCCGGGGGCACTCCTCCTCCTCGCGAACCACGAAGTCCCGGATTGGCGACGGGAGCAGCAGGGGGCTGGCGTGTGCGCCCTGAGCGTCTCCGTGGGTCAAGTCCTCGGACTCGAGCGCGCCGCATTGATGGATTTGGGGGTCGGGGCCGCAGTTCATCACCTGGGGGTCGATGAACCCAGGTCTCCGGTGCTGGACGATGAAGCGGTGCAACGTGGTTTCTTTCGGGGGCTGGCCCGGTCCAACGTGAGTCCATCGACCGCCCAACGGACCGCAATCCTTGCGAACCACCGGCGGCCCATCGGGCCCATCGACCGGCCTGGGGTCGAACCAGCCGAAGGTGGAAAGTCCCCCGTGGCGCGTCCCACCCTCTCCGCCCGTATTGTGGGTCTCGCCGCAACCTACATGCAGCTCACCACCGGGTTCGGGCTGCGACGTCAGGTGCGAGGCCATCCGGTGGACGTCCTGGCCCTGCTGGCGCGGGACCGAAGCCGTCGATTCGACCCGGACCTGGTCGACCTTCTGATCAACATGCTCCGCGCATTTCCGGTGGGGGTGGAAGTGGTCTTGGCATCGGGAGGTCGAGGCGTGGTGAGCTCCCATGGAGGGGGACGCCGATGGGACCGCCCCGTCGTGGCGCAAACCTACCCTCGGCGCAGAAACGTCGACCTGATGGTCCGACACCAAGGGCGATTTGTCGATGCCATCGTGGGCACCGTCCTTTTCCTGGGTGCGCAGGATGTCGAGCGACCTTTCGATCAGGCGCCCGATTCGGAGCCTCGGGCGGCGGCGCCGCTCACGGCGGACCTCGAGACCATCACCCAACGACCGGACCAGTTACGCAGCATGCCCGATGAAGCGGAAGCCTTGCTTCGCGATTTCTTGCACGAAGAATGAGTCAGGTGCGCAGCTCGGTCACCGAGCTGGGCATCGCGCAGACCTCGTGGACATGCAGGTCGGCATCCGTCTTGGAGCGAACCTCGTCGACGCTGACGTTGGGCGCGAGCTCCCGAAGTTCGAAACCACGCTCCGTGATGTCGACGACCGCGAGATCAGTGACGACTCGGTGCACGCATGCCAGGCCGGTCAGCGGCAGGGTACACGACGCGAGGAGCTTCGGTTGTCCATCTCGGGTCACGTGTTCCATAGCCACTACCACTCGTTTTGCGCCGGCGACGAGGTCCATGGCGCCGCCCATGCCCTTCACCATCTTTCCCGGAATCATCCAATTCGAGATGTCACCCCTCTCCGAGACTTGAAGAGCACCCAGCACCGTCATGTCGATGTGTCCGCCTCTCACCATGGCAAAGGATGTCGAGCTGTCGAAGAATGTGGTGCCAGCGACCTCCGTCACGGTCTGTTTGCCCGCATTGATGAGGTCGGGATCCTCTTCCCCGTCAAAGGGGAATGCGCCAACTCCGAGCATTCCGTTTTCGGAGTGAAGGACGACATCCATCCCAGGTGGAATGAAATTGGCGGCCAGGGTCGGCATGCCGATGCCGAGGTTGACGAACATGCCGTCTCGAAATTCGAGCGCCACCCGTTGAAGGATTTGTTCTCGTGTGAGGGTCATGATGTTTCTCCTGGGTTCGAAGCTCAAGGACGGGGCCGCACCGTGCGTTTTTCGATCCACTTCTCATAGTGGCGTCCGAGGACCACGCGCTGCACGAACACTCCGGGGACGTGGACCGCATCCGGGTCCAGACTGCCGAGCGGGACGATCTCCTCCGCTTCCACGACGGTAACCTTGGCCGCCATGCACATCATGGGAGAGAAGTTGCGAGCCGTTTTCCGGAAGACGCAGTTGCCCCAGCGGTCGGCCCGAAACGCGCGAACCAGCGCGAAATCCGCGGTCAGGGGGGACTCCAACACGTAGTGCTTGCCGTCGATTTCGCGGGTCTCCTTGTCTTCGGCCGCCTGAGTTCCGTAGCCGGTTGGGGTGAAGAATCCACCGATCCCCGCGCCCCCGGCCCGAATTCGCTCCGCCAAGGTGCCCTGCGGCACGAGCTCCACTTCCAGCTCACCGCTCATGAATTGGCGTTCGAACTCTTTGTTCTCCCCGACATAGCTCGAGACCATCTTTCGAATCTGTCGCGACTTGAGCAGGATGCCCAGCCCATAGTCATCCGTCCCACAGTTGTTCGATATGATGGTGAGGTCTTTCTTGCGGCTTTGGTGGAGCGCAATGATCAAGTTCTCTGGGTTTCCGCACAAGCCGAAGCCTCCCGCCATGAGCGTCATGCCATCCGCGAGGCCCTCCAGCGCTTGTTCGGCGCTCCCCAGCACTTTGTCCATGGCTCGGGTCTATCGTTGCGGCGGAAGGGGGTCAACGTGTTGCAAGGTTCGTTCGGTCGGACCAAACTCAACACGTGCGAGACGACCAGCGACGAACGCCCCGAGTGCCGGCTGAGATCAAGGTCGACTATCGTACGATGGGAAGATTCATCACCGACTACAGTCGAAACATCTCTCCGCATGGATTGTTCGTGCAAACCTCCTTGCCGCTTCCGGTTGGGGAGCAGATCCGCATCCGGCTGAGTCTTCCGGATGGCGACGCGCCGTTTGCGCTGGATGGTGTCGTCGTATGGACCTCGGATCGGCGTTCCAGCGAAAATCCAGGTATGGGGGTCGAGTTTCTCGATTTCGATGACGACACGCGCAATCGAGTCGAGGAGCTCATCCGCGCGGCTGGAGAATGAGTCGACTCCGAGTTCGAACGGAAGCTCGACTCACTTCGGCGGGGGAAGTGATCGCTCGTGGCCCTGATGGTCGGGTCATGTTCGTCGAGGGTGCTGCACCCGAGGAGACGGTCATCGTCGAAGTGCAGGAGGTCCGCAAGAAGCTGCTGAAGGCTCGCGTTCTCGAGGTCGAGGCAGCCGGTTCCAGTCGGGTTGATCCAGCGTGCACGGTCTTCGGCGTGTGTGGGGGTTGCGCTCTACAGCACATCGACTATGCGGAGCAGGCACGGCTGAAGCACCGCGCGGTCCTCGATACAATGGCTCGCCTGGGCGGAATCGACCTGGCGCGTGTGTGCGTGGAGGACGGGTGGTTCTCACATGCCTACGGCGTTCGGGCTCGAGTCCGGTGGTGGGCGCAGACATCCTCCGTCGGTTACCGAGCTCGGAAGAGCCACGCGTTGGTGGTAGCTCCAGACTGTCCCATCCTGGAGCAGCCGCTTCAGGAGGCACTGCGGCGGATGCCCTCCGAGCTGCAGCCGGACCCCGCCCCCGCGACCGGCGAAGACATCTGGGGCGTGACGGACGGAGCGCAGGTGCTCTTTCATCGAAGACATGCATCGTCGCGCGCTGCTGCGGGCCGGGGTGCTGGGAGCCTCCCTTGGGGTGATGCCGAGAGTGCTGTGGCGGTCCGTGACCGGGAGGGGATACGATGGGTGTCGGTTGGGGGCTTCGGACAGGCTCATCTCGCCGGCAACGACGCCATGCTGGAAGCGATGGACGACTGGCTTCCAGACCTATCGGTGGCGGCAGATCTCTATGCGGGGTCGGGGAACTGGACGAGGTTGCTGGCTCGACGGATGCCGGAACGGCTGGTTGCAGTGGAGCACAACCGCGGGGCGTTGGCGCTCATCCGAAGGGTGCTCCCCGAGGTAGAACTCTGGCCGGAGCCTGTCGAGCGGGCTGTCTTCCGTCTGGAGCGCTGGGCGTCCAAGAGGCCGCTCGTCGCCGTGGTCAATCCCCCCCGAACGGGTCTCGCGGAGCCAGTCTGCGAGGGACTCATCGAGTGCCGACCCCGATGGCTTGGTTACGTGAGCTGCAACGCCGCCACCTTGGCCAGGGATGCGCGACGGCTGATGGAAGGCGGGATGCGTCTTCGCCGACTCCGCACCTTCGACCTGTACCCTCAAACGCCCCATATGGAGGTGGCCGCGTGTTTCGAATGGGGATGAGCGCGCGGTCATCGATGACCCGGCCGGGCTCGGCTCCGCAGCGCTCGCACATCCGGGCTTTGAGATCGGGCTCGGTTGTGGGAGATGGGAACGCCCATGCGCCTTCCCATCGTTCAGGGTGCGGACGCGATTCCGTACCTGGCCCCCGAACAGGCGGGCATGCCGTCCTTCGGTGACGGCCTCGGGACCCGACGGGTGTACATCGACACCTTCGGGTGTCAGATGAACGAGCACGACACCCAGCGGATGGTGAGCTTGATGGCATCGGAGGGATATCTACCTACCGACGACCCCGCAGAGGCGGACGTCATCGTGTTGAACAGCTGCAGCGTCCGGGAGAAGGCCGAGAACAAGCTCCGCTCTCGAGCTGGCGTGCTGGGGCGACTCAAGCACCGAAACCCTGAGCTGGTACTGGCATTGGGAGGGTGCGTTGCCCAACAAGAAGGAAAACGGCTGTTGGAGCGAGTCCCCCATGCAGACATCGTCTTTGGTCCAGACCATCTGGCCGAGCTCCCGGAGATGGTCCACGCCGTGCGAGGCCGAAGGCGACGTTTGGTCCGAACCGAGTTTCTGACCCGGGACGATTACAGCTTCCCTCCGGTGGAGAGGTTCGGTCCCGTCCGTGCCACTGCGTATGTCAGCGTCATGAAGGGCTGCGACAAGTTTTGTTCCTTCTGCATCGTTCCGTACACCCGCGGGCGTGAGGTGAGTCGCCGGGCGGACGATATCGTGGACGAGGTTCAGCGTCTGGCGGACCACGGAACCAAGGAAGTCGTTCTCCTCGGACAGACCGTGAACAGCTACGGGCGCCGGAAGAAGGATGGCCACGTCCCTTTCCACGAACTGCTGCACCGCGTGGCGTCGGTTCCCGGGATCGAACGGGTTCGCTTCACGTCGCCCCATCCGAAGGACTTCAGTCCGGAACAGATCTCGGCGTTCCGCGACATCCCGGAACTTTGTCCCCACATGCACCTGCCCGTTCAGTCGGGAAGCACATCGATTCTCAAGGCCATGCGTCGGGGTTACTCGAGAGAGGAGTATCTGGACATTGTGGACTCCCTGAGATCCGTGGCGCCAGAGGTCGCGTTGACCACCGACATCATCGTGGGCTTCCCGGGCGAGCGGGACGAAGATTTCGATCAAACGATGTCGCTGATCGAAGAGGTCCAATACCATTCCGCGTATTCCTTCGCTTACAGCGAAAGGGTAGGCACCCGCGCTCTGAAGATCGAACCCTCGGTACCGAACGAGGTTCGATTTCAGCGTCTTCGGACCCTTCAACAACGGCAGGAAGAGATCACCCGGTCGTGGTTGGAGAGCATGGTGGGCAGGGTCTACCGGGTCATGGTGGAAGGTCCGTCGCGAAGCGATGGCGCGCGGAGCACCGGACGCACCGGTACGTTTCGAGCCGTTCACGTCGATGGCCTCGTGCCGGCTGGAACGATGCTGAATGTTCGGATCACGGAAGCCTATAAGCACTCACTCTTCGGTGTGCCCGTCTCATCCTGAATCGCGGCGGTGAGACATACCGCTTTCGCGGTCCAGCACTCGATGAAGCCGTCGCTGGAAGCCGAGGTCGACCCCTTGCGGAGAAACTCGGTCCGGGGCACGCCCGGTCCATGTTTTTGGTGGGATTGGTCTTGGGCTTGGCATTGGTCTTCGGCTGGCGTTCCTTGGCCTCCGGCATTTATACGGTGCGCCCCGATGAACGTGCGGTCATCACGAGTTTCGGTCGCGCCCAACGGATGCCCGGAGGAGGCTGGGTCCAGGACCCCCATTTGTCGCAAGATGAGCTGCAACGCTATCAGTACCCACGATTGCGGGTGATCAAGCCGGGAGGTCCGTACTTCAAATGGCCGTGGCAGGAGGTGCACAAGGTCAATGTCGCGACGCGTTCCGTCGAGCTCACGTGGGACCCGACCAAAGAACAGCACACCATCGAAGCGGTCACGAAGGATAACTTGACAACCGGAGTGAACGGCCAGATCCGATTCCGCGTCAGTGAGAGAAATCTCTACGCCTATTTGTTCGCAGTCGATAGTCCTCTCGAGCACGTCATCGGGTTCTTCGTGTCGGTGCTGCGGGAAAGGATCGCGAATTTCATCGATCCCAAGGGTTCGGTGCTCGGGCCGGAAATAGATGGTGCTGACGTTCGGAGCGGGAGTATGGCCGCGGAGCTCTCCGAAGGCGTCTCCATCAACGATCTCCGCAAGAACTTGCCGCTGCTCAACGAATACATGGAGCAGCAATGCCGCGTCACGGTGGGCCGGTACGGGATAGAGCTCGACGCCGCATTGATTACGACCATCGACCCTCCGACCGAAGTCGACCGGGCCCTGTCGGCCATCAACAGCACGCGCAATCAGGTGGCGGCTGACATCAGTACGGCTCGGGCCGATGCGGAGCAACAGATCACCATGAGCGATCGGGCAGTCGAGATTGCCGCCAACAATGCGGAAGCGGAGGTCGCGCCTCTCCGGGAATTGGCGGGAACGCTCCTTCAAATCAAAGCGGAGGGAGGCGCGGTCGCCCTGCGTTCCTATCTTCGAAACCTTCGGGTTCCGCTGTTGGCGAACGCCAGACGGATCGTCCAGGTGTCGGATGTCGGATTGGGAGTCTGAACGTGGTTTTCGTGGAACTTGGACTCGGATTCCTCCTGGGCGCTCTCATCCTTCCCGTGGTCTTGAACATCGCAAAGTCCTTTGGACTCTATGCGGTGATCAGGGAGAGCGAGGCGCAGGTCTTCACTCTTTTTGGTCGTGTCATCGGTGTGCTCGACGAACCTGGACTTCGCTTCCCCATTCAAAGATTTGGTCCGGCTGCGTTGCTCATTCCCTTTTTCGGAAAGCGATACAAGGTGAACGTCGCCTTGCGTCAACAGTACCTGCGAGAACAAATGGTCAACTCGGAAGAAGGTACGCCGATGGGCGTGGGGATCTGGTACGAGATGCAGGTCGTAGAGCCAGTGAAGTACCTGTTCGAGAATGCAAACCCGGAAGGTTCGCTCGAAGCGAACGTTGCAAGCTCAACGATCTCGGCGTTGAGCAACCTCGAAATGGAGAAGATGCTGGAAGATCGCCATACATTGAGTCGAACCGTTCGAGAAACGGTCTCGCCGTTGTCGGAGAAATGGGGCTACCGGCTTGGTTCCGTGTATATCCGCAAGGTATCTTTCACAGATCGGCAGATGGTCGACAACATCACGGAGAAGGTGGTCAAACGCTTGGTACAGGTGACCTCCGCCATGAAGCAGGACGGGGACAATCGGGTCGGGTTGATTCAAAGCGAGACGGCGAAGCGAGTCTCTCAGAAGATGGCGGAGGCCAGCGCTCGTCGGCCTCAGGTGGTCGGCGTCGCGCTAAACGAAATTCGCCGCCAGGACCCAGAGATTCTTCAGGCTGTGATTGACGTCATGGAAGCCGAAAAACTCCTGGAGTCGGGAGCTCCCGTCGAGGTGGTTCCCGCCGGCGCTCAGGTGATGCTTCAATTGTCCGAAGGTTCGTCGGTCTCGGATCCGCGGCCCGGCCGTGCCGGCTTCCGATAGCATCGCGACCCGCGTTCTTGCTCTCCATGTAAAGCCCTGTTACTCCGTTCGGGCGGGACGCGATGCAGCACATCGACGTCGTTCATTTGCTGAAATCCACCGAGCTCTTTCGAAGCTTCACCGAAACCGGGCTCCAGATCATGGCGTCGATTGCGCAGGTCAAGAACGTGCCAGCCGGAGCCCCGTTGTTCGTGGAAAACATGATCGGGGATTCGATGTTCGTCATGGCCGAAGGACGGGTCCGCTTGTTGGTCCAGGGCCCGGAGGGGCGCGCCGTAACCCTGGCGGTCCTCGCGGCGCCGGCGACGTTGGGCGAGGCGGCGCTGCTGAGGGCCGGGCCTCGTCTTTGTTCCGCGACGACCGAGGTCGACAGCACCGTGGTCGAGTTGAGTCGGCGCGACATCGCCCAACTTCAGAGGACCAAACCACAGGCGGTTTTGAAGCTCATGATGAGCGTCGTGGATATTTTTGGTGAGCGCGTCCGTAGCGTCGAAGGCGACCTTCGCGAATTTCTGGCGTGGCGGTCGCAGCCGTAGGATCGTGACGCATGGAGTGGGACGACGTCCTCGAGCAATTCGACCTCCACCTCCGATTTGAACGGCATCTGGCCGAAAACACCCTCCTCGCCTATCGACGCGACCTCCGCGACCTGCGGGACCACAGCCGCGGTCGGAGTCCATCGGTCATGACGGCGGAGGACCTGCGCGATTGGCTGCAGGACGTCAGTCGAGCCGGCCGGAGTCCGCGAACCCAGGCCAGGAAGCTCGTCGCAGCCCGAAGGTTGTTCCGCTTCCTCAAGGCCCGCGGTCACCGCTCGGATGATCCCGCGTCGTTTGTGGACCTGCCCAAGGTCGGTCGTCCGCTCCCAAGGGTGGTTTCGCACGCTTGGGTGTTGCGGATCCTGGATCTCGCCCGAAGTTCGGCTCGAGACACCGCCTGGGTCGGCCTGATGTACGGCTCCGGCCTTCGGGTGAGCGAGGTGTGTAACCTGACGTTGGACCGGCTGTACCTGCAGGAAGGCTTTCTTCGAGTCCTCGGGAAAGGCAGCAAGGAGCGGGTTGCTCCGATGGCCCCCGGGGTCGGGTCGATGCTTCGGGTCTATTTGGAGGTGGAGCGGCCCCGGGCCCTTCGAGGCCAGCTGAACGATGCGGTTTTTCCAGGCCGATCGGGACGCGGATGCATCAGCCGGCAGGCCGTCTTTCTGCGGATTCGACGTCTTTCCCAAGAGGCGGGCGTTCCCGATTCCGTTTCGCCCCATGTGCTGCGGCACGCTTTCGCGACCGAGCTGGTTCGGGGTGGGGCGGACCTCCGGTCGATTCAGACGATGCTGGGCCACGCAGACCTACGGACCACCGAGGTGTACACGCATTTGGGTACCGAGCACCTTCGCAGGGCCTATGATCGCGCTCACCCTCGAGCCTAGCTCGAAAAAAGTACCTCGGTCCGGAAGATCGGGAGTCGGAAGCTTGTTGTCGAGGTTGCGCGGGCGCATGTAGTTTCCATCACCGCGAGATGAGGGCGCACGCACGAACCATCCAGCCCACCGAAACGTTCGATGACGAGGTCCTTGGCCGGTTCTTGGATCAAGCCGAATACGCGCTCCTTTCCGTCGAATCGCGGGAGGACCGGCCGTACAGTCGTTCCCATGGCGAAGAGATGGGTCCGTCGCGGACCCAAGAGCTCGAGCAGGCGTTGGCAGAGTTGGCGGACTGCTACCCGGGACTCTCGGCCGAGCTGGACGACGTCTCCGAACGGGCCCGCTGCTGCGGCGTGCAGGCAGCCGTACGCGACCTGGAGGCGCTCCCGCACCTTCTGCACTTCGTGCGGCTCTCCCTCGAGGTATTCTTTCGTCAGTTCCCGACCGCCGAAGCGTACGAAATGAAGCTGCGGGAGGAAGAAGCCGAGGGCTGCGATGAGGACCAGGACTGTCACTGCGCGCAGGAAACCTTTGAGACGCAAAGAAGGTTGCTGGACACGCTCCGCGGATGGGTCAACTAGTCGGGATCGACGGTCACCAGCCTCCAGAAGTTCTCTTTGAACACCTCTCGCATCGCCTCCCGCGATGCGGTGGCTTGAAACACCGCGTGAATCGGCTCGAGGTCGGTGTCGGCCTGGTGAGCCCCGTGCAGGTCGGAGTACGAAAAGACTCCCCTGGGGGCCAGCGATAGAATTTGGCGCCACTCTTCCGGAAGCGCGGTCAGCTGCTCCTCGGTTCGCGGCAGCACGCCCCATAGACGCATCTTGCCCCGCGCCACTTCCTTGAGCCACCGACGCCTTCGAATCCAGAGCGGGCCTTGGGATTCTTCTTCCAACTCGAGCCCGTCGAAGCTGCGGAGCTTTGCCGGCGTTGCCGAACCTCTCATCCGGGCCGCTACCTCTGACAGCCCATAAAGAAGGGCGGCGGTCGCCCGTTCGGCGGCGGAAGGCTCTGCGTTTCGTCTCCGCAAGCTGTCGGAAATCAGAATGTCCAACTTGGGAATCTGTGCTCGGTGACGCAGATGAATGAGGCGTCCACCATCCAAGATTGCATCCTTCAGCTCGGTGTATCCGGCCAGAATGGTCTGGTTCGTGATGACCGCGTTTTCCACCTGGGACGGACCGTCTAGGACCGCGCCTTCCCCCAAACTGACATAAGGCCCCACGATCGAATGCGGGCCGACCTGAACGAAGTCTTCGAACCAAACCGGCATCCGAATCTCGGCGGTCGGATGGATTTGCGTGAACCGACCCAATGCAAGCCGCTCGAAGTGGGGAACATGGTGTGGCGCCCGGTCGAACCAACCTCGTCGAAGCTCGAACCACCGGTCCAAGAGGGCCCAGCCATCCGTCGGCGGCCCGTCATACGGTTCCTGTCCGGGGAGCCTGTCGACGAAGGCGGCCTTCTCGGTGGGTTCGGTTTGCGGGACCGCCTCTAGGGTCCAATGGATCGGCCAGAGGTGTGCGCTCTCCATGACCTTCCGAACCTCCCCCGGACGGTCGCTGCACTGAATGTGGACCTCCTTCACCCCTTGGTCCACTGCTTCGTCCAGCCAGTGGTGCAGGAGCGGTTGCGGACCCACCTGCCACAGCGCGAAGGGAAGAGAGCTTCGTCGAATGGTGTCGAGGTGGGCCCAATCAGGAAGGACCAGGGTCCACTTCATCAGTAGGCGCCTTCTCCCTTGAGGACTGCGGGCACGGTCTTGAGAAGAAGTTTGATGTCGGTAAGCAGGCTTTCGGACGCGATGTATTCGAGGTCCAGCCTCACCTGACCTTCGAAGTCGATCTCGCTTCGTCCGCCCACCTGCCACAGGCACGTGATGCCGGGCTTCACCATGAGCCGGCGGAGATGGACCGCCCGGTATTTCTCGACTTCGCGCAGAACCGCCGGGCGCGGTCCGACCAGCGACATGTCGCCCAAGAGGACGTTGAAGAACTGCGGAAACTCGTCGATGGAAAACTTGCGAATCACTCGGCCCACTCGGGTTATCCGTGGGTCGTCCTTCATTTTGAAGGTCACGCCTTCCTGATGTTGGTTGAGCTCTTCGAGTTCTTTCTTCAGCGCTTCGGCGTTCACGACCATCGAGCGAAACTTGAACATGTCGAACATTCGGCCCCCTTTGCCGACACGTTTTTGCCGGAAGAAGATGGGGCCTCCGTCCTCGATCTTGATGAGCAGTGCGGTGCCGGCAAAAACTGGGCTGAAGATGAGCAGCGCCGTGGCAGACCCCGTGATATCGAGGTAACGCTTGAGCGTTTCCGCCAGCCGGTACGTAGCGCGCCACGCCAACTTCTTGGTCGCCAGTCTGCGTCGCCAAGCGCGTACCGTGCCGCGGTCCGCCGTCCTTTCCCAATGGTCGAGAATGGTCCCTGGGTCGAAACTGAGTTCCGTGTTAATGGCATCCTCAGATGCGTGCTCCGACGCCGGTTGGGGTTCCGGCTGGGGTTCCGATCGTGCCCGTACCATGGAATGAATGAGGCGGACGGTATGGGTGGCAACAGCCGCAGTCAAACTGGTCTGAGGTCATTTCCGGGCGCAGCTCGGTCACGGGGAGAAGGCACGCATCGGGGGCGAGAATATGTTCGAGTTCGTTTTTTCTGAGGACGAGAAGGTCCTCACCATCCGGGTTCGGGACAGCAAGTTCGACATCACGTCGGCGGCCGATTTTCGGCAGCAGGTCAAGGCGCACTGGAAACCGTCGGTCGACGAGGTGGTTATGGACTTCTCCCAGGTCGAGTTCGTCGACTCGTCAGGGGTTGGCGCCTTGGTCAGCGTTCACAAGCGTGTGGCAGAAAAGGGGAATGCTGTGATCCTCCTCAATCCATGCCCGGCGGTGGTGAGCGTGATCGAGCTCCTCCGCCTGCATCGCGTGTTCACCATCCGACACGATTGATGCTCATGGCGTATTTCGTCCGAGCCAGTTCGGGGCTGGACGGTCGAAGGGGAGGTCAATGCGGCGAAGGTTCCGCGGTGCGACGCTCAGGGCGAAAAGCTTGCCAGGCCGTGGCCAAAAGGTCGCGCCAGCTCACGCGGGCCATGCGCTCAGCCACGTTTTCTTCGAGCGCTCGAAAATCCTGCACTTCGGGGGCAAAAACGAGCGCTCGAGGGTCGTCCTCGGGAATCCGAGTGAGGTCGAGGGCGCCGGAGCCGCTGACGGTGACCACCCAGCGACCGGGCTCCAAGTCGCCTCGGTAAATGGTCAGGCCCCGAGCCAGATCCGGATCCGTCCAGTCCACGGGCTCGAAGTCGGGTGATACGACGAGACCCGAGGCTGGAGGCGTGTCGTCGTCGTACAGGCGCCGGATCATGAGGCGATTCCGACGGACCACGTAGTCGACGAAAAGCTCTTGGTTCGCGTCGAACGAGGTCGGAATGCGCTGAAGGACCTCGCTCCCGCTCCGGACCACCACTTCCACCTTGCGGTCGGACCCCACCACCAATTCGGTGACCGCGGAGCGCTCGACCGCCGTGTTGTAGGCGTTTCGCAGTTCGCCATACTCGCCGGCCAGTGCTTCGAGCTGTTCTGCGTACAACTGCGCCCGCATTCGTTGCCGGCTCCACTCGAAGCCACCCGCCAACCCGAATGCGACTCCGACGAGCGCCAGGATGACCCAGAATCGCATGTTCCACGGTAGCCGGCGCACCGGCGTCGAGGTCAAGCGCTTACGCGAAGTCCAGGTTGTGGGTCAGGCGTTCCGCCTTGGTCTTCCACGCGGTCATGTAGGCTTCGATCCGTCGCACTGCCTCCTGCAAGTCGTGATTGTTGAGGTTCAGGTTAAGGAGGTCGATGTACCATGGTGCTTTGACCGGTTCCGTCACCGTCCTTTCGACGATCGCCCGGGCGATCGGAAGGGTGGTCTGCTTGGAGTCGTCGTGAACATCCCGGTCCGAGGCCGATAGGAGCTTTTGGTATTCTTCTTCCATCAGGCGCTCGAAGAGCGCTCGGTCAAAGGGATCCCCCTTTCGTTTACCCGTCTCGGCATCGTCGGCGGTCAAGGGCGCACCCTTGTGAAGCCACTCCCAGAGAATGCTGACGCGGATCTCTCCCGTCGCCATGTCTTCCATCAGGTACAGGACGTCGTCGTCGCCGAAGAAATCTGCAGGCTTGAGGGCGGCGGCTTGGAAGCCTTGTCCAAATGCGTTTCCGTACTGCAGGGCTACACTCAGTAGATCTCTGGCTCCGCGGACGGTTCGCGGGGCATCCTCCAGCTGAATCAGCCCCTTGGCGTCCTGCTCGGTGTAGGTGAGTTCGGGGAAGCTGCGGCCGAGCTGGTTGAGAGAACCCTGTTCCTGCCAGACTGGCCGAACGATGTGGACCATCTTCCAGTGCGCGACCCACTTCCCGCTGGCTCCGGCTTGTTGCTCTCGCTCACCGCCGGCGACCGCCTTCTTCATCCCGGCCGCGACTCCGCTCTTCGAACCGACGGGGATGTTTGGTTCCATACCGCCTTGCCACAGAGCACAATGCCCATTCTGGTCGGGGGTGTTGACCGCCCTGCGCACCCGGTCCTCGTAGGTCCGCATGTACCCGTAGGTCATGCCGATGGCATCGATGTTGGGATTGATGAAGGTTTCGTCCCATGCCATCGCATCGGCCACGCTGTTGATGTAGTCCCATCGGCCGGTATTGAAGCCCACGAAGTGAGGTCCGAGAGCGGCCCGAATTTCCATCAATTGAAAAGACGCTTCCAACTGTTCGACCAGGACATACGTCTTGATCTGTCCGGTCGCCATTCCGAGGTGGTTCTCGAGAGACGACAGGATATCGTTCCAAAGGGCGGCCTCCTCGCAGGTCTGGATCTTTGGGAGGTACATGACGACGCAGCCTTGCCGTTCAACGAGCCT
Organism: Myxococcota bacterium; assembly: GCA_050331295.1. Classification (GTDB taxonomy): domain Bacteria; phylum Myxococcota; class Kuafuiibacteriia; order Kuafuiibacteriales; family Kuafuiibacteriaceae; genus Kuafuiihalomonas. The sequence continues at coordinate 574,636 of JBHJGZ010000009.1, forward strand.
CTCCGCGTTGTTCACCACGAACATCGCGGTATCGACGATGGAGGCCGAGAAGCCGATGTCGTCGCTTCGTGCCACGTGTCGGTCGTCCAGATGAAGGCCGCGGGCCCGGAAGATGACGGTGGTAAAGTCGAGTTGACGCTCCCAGTCCTCGATGATGCTTCGACCCAACGCTTGCTGGGCCCAAGCATTCATCTCGTCGGCGACGGGCCGCGCCGCGGCCATGAACATGGGGTCTCGCTGTAGCGCCAGCTTCAGATTGCGCTGATTTTCCAAAGACATGGTGGAGATCTGTCCCAGCGCGTCCTCCCCGTCGAACATCCAGCCGTCGGCCCCGGAAAGGAGCGCATACGCCACGTTCCGGATGCTCTTCTCGGTGGTCGAATTGGGCTTGGCTCCTGGCCCAGTGCCTTGAATCCACTGACGGCGAAGGGCGGCGGGAATGTCGGCGCCCTGAAAACGTCCGTCTCGAACATCCGCGACCTTCAAGGAGGTACGAGGAATCATCGTGGAAGGATCCAAGAATCCGATGGCTTGCCGCTGCCGAGCGCGGGCCTGACGCCGCTCGTTCCGCCGACGCATGATGTCCTGGCGGTCGCGGTCGAGGGGAACCAGGACCCCCATCGCTTCTCGCACTTCCGGAGTCAGAATGTCCGGGAAGGCCTCGAGAACACCGGTGCGGAACTTCAAATCCGTGCCCATGCCCAGTTCCAAATCATGAAGTTCCGCCCAGTTCCACGGTCTGTTCTGCAATCCGGTTGCACGAGGTCTCGAGGAACGGCACCCTAGCCGGGTGATGGGCGGCTCAATGACCGGTTTGGCGGCAGCCCTCTTGGTCCTCCTGGCGGGCCCCGCGATCCACGCCCTGACCGGGAGGAAAGGGCTCGGTGACCAGGCATCCGGTGTCATGGAGGGTTTCCTCTTGGTTAGCTTGGGAGCGCTCCTGCTTCTCCATCTCATTCCGGACGCTTGGGTGCACGCGGGCTGGTGGGGCCTTGGCGTCATGGTCGCCGCCTTCGCCGTCAGCCGCCTGGTGCGCCGGAGCGCGCAGCCCAGGACGGTGTCGAGCTCGGGTCCCGACGCCGCGCCGCCACGCAGGTTGCCCCGATGGTCGCCCCTCGCCACATCGGGAATGGCGGCGCTGGGTCTTTGGGTTCACGCCGGGGTCGACGGCGCCGCGCTCCGCTCTGTCCAGGATGGATTCGCCCTGTCCATGGCGGTGATCCTTCATCGCCTCCCCATGTCTTTGTTCATCTGGTTTGCCGTGACACGGGAACAGGGGCCACGGGCCGCCGCGTGGATGTTGACCGGTCTTGGCCTCGCCACCCTGATCGGATTCGCATGTGGTCCCTTCGAGGGGACGTTCGCCGTCGGTATCCTCAACGCCCTCGTTTCTGGCCTGGTTCTCCACGTGGTCGTCCATCCATTGACGCCCGGCGCGGCGGCGTCCGGCATGAGATGGAGCCGCGGGGTGGGGGCTGGTCTAGGGTTTACCGCGATGATGTCTCTTCTGTGGCTTTTGGCCCTCGAGTCTCCGCCGGGGCTTCAATCCGGAGCGATGGGGTGGGTGGCCACGGTCCTGCTCCTCGCAGCGGCGGGTTTCTGGGTCGCCCGTGCCCGCGCACCTCGGCCGCGATGAATCGACGCCGTCAGGCCCCGAAGAACGCGGCGTGAAGAGCGGGGACCGCACGGGCCACGTCGGCGTCGGCCATCATGACGCCGAGATTCATCGAATGGGCGCCGTGGCTGATCATCCCCACTTCGACCTCGGCCTCCGCCAAGGCCTGAAACACTCGGGCGCTGATAAGGGGTTCCGACCGGATTTTGCGGCCGACGATGCATACGAGGGCGCGCTGCCTCATGACCTCGACGCGGCCAAAACTCCGAAGCTTCGCCAAGAGGACCTCGTCGTCGAGGGCCTCACGGGTCGTCATGGAGACTGTGACTTCCGACGTGGAGATCATGTCGAGGTCGACCTGTGCGTCACCCAGCAGGCCGAAAACTCGAGCCAAGAAGCCCGGCTGACCAAGCATCGTCGAGCTCTCGATGGTGAGGACCGTCTGATGCTCCTTGTAGGCGATCGAGGTGATCTCGCCGATCGTCTGGTGGCCCTCGGCTTCCGTGATCACCGTCCCAGGGTGAGTTGGACGGTTGGTGTTCAGGACGCGGACGGGAACGTTCCGCTCCATGGCCGGAACCAAGGTGCTCGGGTGGAGCACGCGTCCACCGTAGCGAGCAAGCTCACTTGCCTCGGCAAAGCTCATGTGTGGGATGTTGCGCGCACCTGGGACTAAGTTTGGGTCCGCCGTCATGACGCCATCCGTATCGGTCCAGATCTGACATTCCTCCGCGCCGAGAGCGGCGGCGAGTACGGCGGCGGAGTAGTCCGACCCGTTGCGTCCGACGGTGGTGATGTCGCCCCGGGCGGTCTGGCCGACGAAGCCGGTGATCACCGGCACGGTCCCCTTCCGCAACTCGCCTTCGAGCCGTGACGGGATCAGACGATAGGCTTCGGGTGTGGGCCTCGCAGACCCGTGGTGGGCGTCCGTCACGAATCCGATGTCGAACGCATCAAAGGCTTTCGCGTCCAGGCCCATCGAGCACAGGACATGGGCGACGACCCGCACGCTCATCCGCTCGCCGAAGCTCTGAACGAGGTCGCGGATCCTGGGCGTCATCTCACGGAGCAAACTGATGCCGCGGAGCGTATCCAGAAGCTCCTGATACAGGGTCTCGAGCTCCGACTCCGGAAGCCCGACGTCCGAAGCGATGGTCCTTTGCCGGCGGATGACCTCTTGTCCGGCTTGCTGGCCCGTCTGTGCTCGACGGGCCTCTTGGAGCAGAAGGTCGGTCACTCCCCTATGGGCCGAGCATACGACCACCGGTCGACGGTCGCTCCGGTCAGCGATGATGTGGGCGGCCTTCTCTATCTGCGGTCGGTCCGCGAGGCTCGAGCCTCCAAACTTCATCACCAGCACGGCCGCGTAACCCGCTCCGGTCTTTTCGAGGAGTCAACCGGGTTTCGAACCGAGGCGCCCTTTTCTCGAGTCGAGCTTCGGGTTTGGTATGGAACGCAAGCCGGAGCAGAATTCGGCGGAGACGGGATGAACCTGAGGTGAAGCGGCTGCGTGTGCGGTTGAAGGCATCGCGCCTCGAGGAGGTGGCCGACACGTTCGGCCATCGCCTCAGATCGTCGGGCGTCCGGCTGCCGGCCAAGGTAAGCCTGCCGCCCGAAACCGAGGTCTCAGTGCTGCTCCTGTACCGCGATGGTTCTCACGCGTTCGAAGGCCTCGGACGGGTCCTTCGCTGCGTGGAGGCCGAGAAGGAAAAGACCACGTTCGAGATGGACCTGGAGTGCAGCTGGTCTCCTGCGTCCCAGGCCAAGGTGGACCTGGTTCTGGCCGAGGTCCATCAGAGCCGGATGGTCACCCGGCCCGATCTGACCTCCGACCTCGAGGCAACGGTGGTCAATCCGGAACCGATTCCGGCGCCGGTCGATTCAACGAGAGATGTCCTCCAGGTGCCGCAGGTTCCGCTCCTGCTCGGCGCCCCCGAATCCTCGCCCGATGCCGACCCGCTGCACGAACCCCCCGACCCTTCGGAGTCGAACGATTGGGAGATGAGTCCCCCACCGGCCCACTACGCCGCGTCGGCGACGCCCCCCACGCTTTGGGACGAGTCGCAAGAAGCTGCGAGCACCGAGGCTCCGGCCGAAGCGCTGGAGTCGGGGGAGGTGACGCCTCTGGCCCGGATCGAGCTGGTCCGAAACCATCCCTTCGAGTTCGAGGGCACTCCGGAACCCAAGCCGATGCGCAGCATCGGCAGCCTTCCGGGACAGATGGACGAGCCGACCCTCGAATCCAAGAGCCGATTGGTGGTGGGCATCGACTTGGGCACGGCATGGATCCGGACCGCGGCCGTGGTGGACGAACGGGTTCAGGTCGTACCGACCCGCCGAGGACTGCCTTCTCTGCCCTCGGTGGTGCACATCGAACCGTCCGGCAAGACGATCGTCGGGGACCCGGCTGCACGACGAGCGGAACGAACGCCGGAATACGGCGTCCGGGATCTCCGGCGACTCATGGGCCATCCCCATGACTCGGCGACGGTCCGAAGCCTTGCGGGTCGCCAATGGTTTCAGTTGGTCCCTGGGGAGGCCCACGAGGCGGCCGTCCGGATCGGAGATTTTCGGATTCCGCTGGAAGAGATCACGGCGCTTCTCCTGAAGGAGGTTCGGGAGGGTTGTGCTTTGGTGCTCCCGGATCGGGTGAACCGGTCGGTCTTGACGGCTCCTGGTTGGGCTGGCCCGCGGACCCGAGCCTCGGTTGCGCGTGCAGGTCGACTTGCAGGGCTTCATGTCGAGCGAGTGGTGGGGGAAGCCGCAGCGTGTGCCATCGCATTCGCAGAAGCCAATCCCACCCTGGCGGAGAACGTTTTGATCATCTCGATGGGAGCCGGGCACCTGGACCTCGGTATGGCTCAGGTCGAGGGGGGTCGGGTTCGCATGCGGGCGGTGGGGGGTACACCTCGCTTGGGGGGCGTGGACTTCGACCGTGCCTTGACACCGATTTTGACGGAGGCGGTCGAGGATGTGACGGGTGAGAGGCCCGCCGAGACCCCGGAGTTCTGGGCCAGCGTTCAAACCTGCGCACGAGATCTCAAGGAACAACTGAGCATCAAGAACACGGCGACCGCCGAGCTCATCCAGCCTCTGCTGAACAACGACGCTTTTCGTCTCCACGTCGAACTGACCATCGAACAGGCGGAGCGCATGTGGGCCCCCCTGGTGGACGGCGTCATGGAGGTCGTTCAGCAGATCCTTCCGGACGGGGGACCCGTGGTGGACCGTGTCTTGCTCGCGGGTTGTGGGCTGCACCTGCCCCGGCTTCGGCGAAGCCTGCGCGACTTGTTCCCGAAGACGCTCTGGGAGGAGCTCGAACCGGACGCGGCGGCGACGGGCGCGGCTCTGCTCGGGGACCGCATTCAAGCGGGACGAGAGCCCCGCCTGATCGAGGTGCTGGCGCAGCCGATCCGGGTGGCTTCGCGAAGTCAGGGAGGATGGTGGATCTTTGACCGCGGCACGGAGGCCCCTTCGGAGAGGACATTTCACGTGCCGATGAGCCATCAGCAGCCCGATGTCGTGGTTCTTCAGGGCCTCGCGCCGGACGACCGAGAGCCGGTCGGCCGTGTCCACCTGCCGGCGGACGCCCACGGGGAGCTTAGGTTGCTTCTTCGGCTCCAGGCCGACCTGAGGCTCGAGGCGGTCGTGAATGGGAGCGCCGCCTCGCTGGATCCAGCGGTGGAACCCTCCCGAATCTTGCCTTGGGCCTTCGAGAATGGCGGGTCGAACCCCTCACCGGCGTCCGGGGGAGCGCCTCGGGGTGCCGGATTGTTTTCCTGGCTCAAGGGACGACGATGAGTGCGGGATATCGAAGTCGTCGCTCGTCTCGTGACCTCAGTCGTGTCAACGATACGACGCTGTCGATCCGGCGGTTCGGAGCCTGACCGATCGCCGACACCCGGTGAGCGAAGAACTTCGTGCTCGCGCGTGACTTCTCCGCACTGGCACGTAGGTTGCTCACACTGGAGGCATGTTCGACGCTTGGCCCTGCTGACGGAAACGCTGATGCGCTGACCATGGTTCGCTTCAAGCGAACCTACGCCCGCCCACATCTTCCTGCATGATCTCGGTACGTCATGAGCCTCACTCTGGGAAGGCTCGGGTGCCAGGCTTGCGACCCGTCCTTGGCCGGGATACGTTCTGACAACATGTGGGAGGTATTCAAGACCCTTCAGGCCGGCGGCTTCATGATGTACGTGAACTTCGGCATCTCGATGTCCGTCGTAGCGATCGTCATCCTGCGGACCTATCAGCTCTGGTTTCAATATCGCATGTCGACGTCGTCGTTCGCCGACTCGGTCGTGGCGTCGGTGGATCAGGGCAATTACGCGAACGCCGTACAGCTCGCGAGCCAGAAGGCCCATCATCCCCTCGGCGCCATCATCAAAGACATTTTGCTCAAGGCTGATAAATCCGACAAAGAGATCGAGCGGGCTTACGAGGCATCATCCTCTCGCGAGATACCGCGCCTCAAGCGATTCACCGCGTACCTGCCGCAAGCCGGTAACCTCGCCACATTGGTCGGACTCTTGGGAACGATTCACGGTCTGATCGAAGCGTTCGGCGGCGCGACGGCCGAGGACGCGGCGGAACGACAGCAGGTCCTCGCCAAAGGCATCACCGTCGCGTTCTACAATACGTTCTTCGGGCTGGCGATCGCAGTCTTCTGCGCGATCACCTTCATCGTTCTCAACGGCCGCCAGAACATGATCCTCGAAGGAATGGAGAACGCCATCAACCGTATCCGGGAACGCATTCTGGACCGGAACCGTCAGATGCGTTCCGCCCGCTGATCGCCATGGCTGGAGGAAGCAACGAAGAAGCGACCGCCTTCGACCTGACGGCGCTGATGGACATCCTGTCCAACATCATTTTTTTTCTCATGGCGTCTTTCGGAGCGGCGGTCGTGGCCATCGTTCCGGCTTCGGTTCCTACCATCTCGGAATCGGGTGAGAACGACACCGCGACCGAAGAGGACAAAGTGACCGTCACGATCAAGCTGGATGCCGATGGGGCGGTCGAGATTTCCGCCGCCAACAACGAGATGCTCCCCGAAGAGCTCGAGGTGTACGGCAAGAGGATCCCGGGGGTCGACGGGGACATCAACGGAGAAGCGATCGGCCGTCATCTTTGGTCCATCAAGGACAAGTTCCGCAAGTCGAAGAATGCGGTCCTCGTCTGCGACGAGGAGGTGACCTATCAGATGCTGATCGACACCATGGACGTGACCCGGGAACGAGAGATGGAAGTGGACGGCAAGCCTGTCGTACCCGCTATGTTTCCTGCCATCGTCGTCTCTTCAATGGCGAGGTGACCCATGAGTCTGGGGCAAAAGAAAAAGAAGAAGAGCTTGGTCGATCAGGGAGGGACCAATCCGACCGGGTTCAACTTGATCGCTCTCATGGACATCCTGTCCAACATCATCTTCTTCTTGATGGCGTCGTTTGGGGCCCAAACCCTCGATTTGACCTCCGTACAGAAGGTGAAGATGCCGAAGTCGACCTCGGAGCTCTCCCTCAAGATGTCTCTTTCCGTGGCGGTTGGGCTCAACGAAATCTTCGTGGAAGACGAGCCGGTCGGTAAGCTGGACAATGGCCGGTTGACCGACCTGGACAAGGATCGATTCGTTCCGTCCTTGGAGAAAGCGCTCCGCCGGGTGACGGCTCAGCGTTTGGCCAAGAACGAGCGGCCCAAGGAAGAGGACGAGGTCATCCTATTCATTGCGGACAAGCGCTTGAAATTCGAGACCATCGACCGAGTGATGAAGACGTGTGCTAAGGCGGGATTCACCAAGTTTCGTTTCACGGTTTCGAAGGGGTGATTCCTTCATCGGTACGCTCAAAGCTCGTCGACGCTTGAGCCTGTTCTCGGATGAAGCGTTTGACCTCCTGTGGGCTGGCGCGTCCGTGGCTCAGGCCCATGACCTGACCCACGAAGAACGACTCGAGCTTTACTTTGCCGTTGCTGAACTCGGTCCACGTGTCGGGGTGCCGAGCCACCACGATTCGAATCAGTCGCCCCAGCTCTTCTGGGTCTTGGATAGGTTGAAGCTCGGCCAAAAGTTCGCTGAGGCTGTCTTTCTGCATGGCCAAGCGCTCCAAGACGGTGGCCTGGATGGCAGCGGTGATCTGGTTGTCCGCCCTCATTCGACACAGAGAGCGGATGTCCTCCGGCCGAAGCGAGAGCTTGCTCCCGACCTCCGGCACCCTCTGCGCCAGCCCCAGTCCCACCGACTTGAACAGACGGGCGGCCTCGAGGATCACCACAGGCGAGCCGGCGCCGACCTCGTCCACCAGACGGGCCCACACCGGCAGGCGGGCGAGCGTCCTGGCGGTTTCCTTCGGCATCGACAGCGCTCGCCAACGAGCGACCCGCTGTTCGGGAAGCTCCGGTAGCTCCGCGCGGAGGCGCCGAAGTCGGCTCGAGCCCACCCTAAGGGCGGGAAGGTCGGGTTCCGGCAGGAATCGATACTCCAAGGCCGTCTCCTTGGCTCGGAGCGCGAACGTCTTTCGGGCTTTTCGGTCCCACCCTCGCGTCTCCGCCCGGAACGCCACGGCTCGACGATGCAAGTCGAGTTGTCGATCGATCTCGGCCGAGACCGCATCCTCCACGAACCGGAAGCTGTTGAGATTCTTCAGTTCGCATCGGGGACCCGCAAACCCCGTGGACGAATCTCGGATGGATACATTCGCATCACATCGAAGTTCCCCCTCTTCCATTCTTCCCTCGTTGAGACCCAAGGTAACCGCGAGGGTGTGAAGGCCGCGGTAGGCTCCCGCTGCTTCCGCGCCCGACGAGAGTTCTGGGGCGGTGACCACTTCAGCCAGAGGAACACCGGCTCGGTTGTAATCGACGAGGACTCGGCCTTCTTCGAGCTTGTGGCGCCCCGCGTCTTCCTCGAGGTGCACGCGCTGAACCCGGACTTCGCCACCTTCCCAACGCAGTGTGCCGTTGAGCGCCAATGGTGGCTCCTGCGTAATCTGATATCCCTTGGGGAGATCAGGATAAGTATAGTGCTTGCGAATAAAGACGCTGCGTGGAGAAATCTCGGCTTCGAGGGCCAAGGCCAGTCGGAGTCCGGCGTCTACCGCCTCAGGCTGCAACACGGGCAACTCCCCCGGTATTCCGAAGCAGTAGGACGAAATGATGCAGTTGGGTCCGACCTGCTTCAAGTCGACGCTGCCCACCTCGACAGGCGTGAACAGCTTGCGAGATGTGATGAGTTGTACGTGAAGCTCGAGACCAACCACTGCGACGGGGCGCGTCATCTTGCTAACTCGACCGGTCTGGCCGTGATTTCGCCCGCAGGCCTGCCTGCTTCCGGCGCGCCTGCGTACTGCTTCGGCTCGCCCTCTTCAAAAGGATGACCGCGATCATCAGGGCGAACACGAGGAGTGCTTTGAGCAACAGACCGACGTCCACTGCGACATGTTCACCTTTCGTGGCGGCTCGTCAAAGGAGGTTGTGCTATTGTCCGTCGGCAATGGCCTCGCCGCTTCCGGACTCTACGAAGACGCTCCGGATCACCGTACACGACCTCATGACTTCCGAGCAGCGGGCGCCGTTGGAGGCGGCGCTGCGAGGATGTCAGGCGGAGGGTCGTTCATTCTCTTTGTTGTTGGTGGGCGGTGGCGACCGTCTGCCGTGCGAGATGATGCCTCGTCGCGCCATCGCCGTGGGCGTTGCGCCGGGTCTGAGTATCGTGGGCCTGCCTTCGGTGCACATCGACGGAGCGTGCGCTCTGGCCGAGAGCCTGGTCCGGCGTCCTTCGCTGGCCGACGGTACGCACATCGGCGTCGCGCAACTCATGCCCATGTGTCCGGATCTGGAGTCGATGCTCGAGCGTGCCGAAGAGGCGCTCCGCATGGCGGACGGTGGCGGTGTCGGTCCCGTCGTCTCCATGCACTGGGCCGACGTTTCGCGTGACCTTCAGCTCGCGTGGTCCGACGTGTAGAGCCACTTTCGCATCCGGCCTAGGGCCATCAGCGGAAAATAATGACGATACATGTGGTAGTTGATCATGAACGCTCGGCTCAGCTCCACGCTCTGAGACAGACGCTCCTCGGTGCGGTCGTTCAGCTCGATGCGTAGCCCCACACCGTAGCCGGGAAAGCCGGTTCCCGTGTACTGTTCCTCCCGCCACGTTCCTTCGTTCTGGGAATCCAGCAGAAATTCCATTCCCCGCACCGCGGCCCCCACGTCCGAAGAACGTCTGCCGGCCTCGAGAGCCATCAGGGCCCAAGCGGTCTGGGAGGCGGTGCTCCGGCCGACCCCTCGCTGGCTGGGATCGATGTATGAGGCACAACTCTCGCCCCAGCCGCCATCGGGATTCTGATGAGCCACGATCCAGTCGAGTGCCCGGCTGAACGGAGCCTCAGTCACGTCGTACCCCGCGGCCTTCAGGGCCGGGAGCACGGATGCAGTACCGTAGACATAGTTGACACCCCATCGTCCGAACCAAGGTCCATCCGCTTCCTGCTCATTCAGTAAGAACTGCAAGGCGGCTTGGAGACGTGGATCATCCAAGCGTTCCTGATAGGCCAAAGCCTCCACCACGTGAGCGGTGACGTCGACGCTCGGCGGATCCAACGCTTCTCCAAAGTCACAAAAGGGGATCTTGGTGAGAAAGGCTCGGTCATTATCCTTATCGAATGCCGCCCAGCCTCCGTTGGCACTCTGCATGTGAAGCATCCATTCGGTGGAGGTTTCGAGCGCAACCTCGAGTCTCGGGTTCGGCCGTCGGCGGTGCTCCCTTGCCAGGGCCGAAACGACGACAGCGGTGTCGTCCACATCCGGGTACCAACGGTTTTCGTACTCGAAAGCCCAGCCCCCGGCCGGTGCGTCGGGAACCTTGACCTTGAAGTCTCCGTCTTCGTGGATCTGTTTGCTGAGCAGCCAATCCACCGCCCGGTCGAGCTCCGGCTGCATTTCTCGTTCCGCCTCGCAGTCCTGAATCGCTTGCAAAGTGAGGACGGTATCCCAGACGGGCGATACGCTTGCCGAAATGTACCTTGCATCACCGTCTCGAACCTGCCACCGCGGGTCCTCGAGGGCTTCGAGTCCGGCGCGAAGAACCGGATGATTGCGCGCGAAACCTTCGAAGTGCAGCGCCATCAGACCATAGACCCAAGGTGGCTGAATACCGCCCCACACACCGTCCGCGTCTTGATGCGCAACGATCCAATCGCGCACCCACGCGCGGGCCGGCCATCGAAGCGGAGTCAGCCCGAAATGTTGCATCCCGTGGAGGCAACGGTCTGCGACCAGAAAGAGGCTCTCCCAACTGATGACTTTGGACCGTCTCGGCAGCCGAAAATCGAACTCATCACGACCGCCCGGAAACAGTTCATCGAGTTGATCACCGCCCGGAAGCGGGACCACCGGTCTTCGGGACGAGAGCAACGCCAAAGGAAGGAGGGTCGCTCGAGCCCAGGAGGCGAAATTGTAGATGGAGAAGATGAAGAACTTCGGCAGGAAGATGATCTCCGGAGGAAGATTTGGCGTGTGCCGCCAGGGCCAGACGCCGACCAGAGCCAGCCAGTACCGAGTGAATACGCGAATCTTGTTCAGGCCGTCGTGGGCGAGGATCCACTCTCGAGCCGCTTCCATGTGAGGCGACCCGGGCTCATGACCGAAGCAACGTAGCGCAAGATAGCACTCCACGGTGGTATTGACGTCCCCTCCCGGGGCGTCGTGGTAGACGTGCCAGGCGCCGTCATCTCGTTGCTCCTGCAGGACGGCCTGCACCAAACCCGGAACCAGCGGGTGGTCTCGGAGCCCGAGGACGTGGAGGGCGACCAGCCATTGAGCTTCCATGCATGAATTGGTCTGCAGGCGACCGGCCCAGTGTCCGTCTGGGGCCTGGGCCTCACGGCTCCACTCGAGGCCGCGCTGAATCGTGTCGTCGAGTTGCGCCTTCGAGCGCATCGGATGGGGGCGCGCGGTCTGGGTCACGCGAGGCTCCTGACCCCGCCGGACGGAGCAGTCAACCGTTGGTCGTTTTGGCTCAAGGATCCGAAAATTGGACGACTGATCCAGGTTGAGGCTCTATCCCCGTCAAATGTCCCAGGCGTCCACATCCATGGAATTCGAACGTCGGCAAAGTCCCAGAGTTCCGGTGCATCGACTGATTCGGGTCGGCCCGCCCTGGGGAAAGCCGGACGAGGCGCTGTCGATGGCGGACCTCTCCGAAGGAGGCGTGTTCTTGGATGCGGACGCGCCGGCTCAGGTGGGGACTCGGCTGTCGGCGGAGTTTGCGTTGTCGGATGGACTCAACGTCTATGTGCCGGAGGCCGAGGTAACCCACACCCGTCGCAGGAAAACCGGCGCTGGCTATGGCGTGCGCTTCCTGGAGATATCACCCGAGAGCCATGCCCTGATCCAACGAGAGGTGGAAGATCTCTGCAGCGACATCACGGGCCCATCGTTCGTTCCACCGACCGATGGGCCGGCGCCCGACCCCCGTGGGGAACCGGGCGCTTGGGATCCCCTTCAGGGATGGTCCCCCGAGGAGGACTTGATGCACGATACCGTACCGGAGCGTCGTTTGACGCTGCTCCCTTCCTTTGACCGCGCGGCCGCTCGTGCGGGTGGTCTCACCCCCGCCGTGAGCATCGGGCTCGGGGCCGTGATGCTGGCCGTGGCCGGAGGGCTGTTCGTCTACATGTCGTCCGCCGTGATTTCAGGACCGGTGGTGGAAGAGATCATCCCGTCCGAGGCCCCCACGAGCTTGAGCCCGTCCACGCATCGCGTTCTCATGGGGCAAGCGGACCCCAGCGTACTGGACCCGGAACCGAGGCCGACGCCCTCGCCGGACCTCGATCCCTTGCCGCTTCCCACCCTTACAACACCGCCAGCAGTGGAAGAACCTCCGGCACCCGAACCAGCGCCAGCATCAGATGCAGACGTGGTGTTCGATGTGCCGGCTCAGGCCCGGGTTCGTGCCGCCTACGTGTTGAATGAACCGGACCGTTTCGTGGTCGATGTGTTTGGAGTCACGAACCAACCCGAGGTGATGCGCAAGGCACCTGGCACTGCAGTTCGATTCGGTCGTCATGGACGCTTTTCCCGTGTGGTGCTGGATCTGGACGTTCCCGCCAAGTCTGGTCGCGCCGAGATCCGTGACGGTCGATTGGAGATTCATCTCACCCACTAGCCGGAGCTTCGGCCCGGTTCGGTTGCGTCCGGTTCGGTTTCGTGCACCTGTCCCGACGTGCCGCGGACCGACGGCGATCAGGGCCACTCATGCTTGGCACCCTGGGGAACGATAAGGCGTGCCCGTTCATCCGAAATCGACGCGATCCAGGAAATCGAAGAGGCGGCAGCTCTTCTTTTCGCACCGTACGGCGTGTCGGACCTTTATCGGATGCACGGCGTTTCAGTGACCGAGCTTCGACGGGCGTGTCTTTCGCAGCGACTGTTCGTGGCGGTCGATTCCAACGACTGGCCGCTGGGTTTCGCTCTCGGCGCGCGAATCGGAGCCTGGGCTCAACTCGCGGAGATCGATGTGCGCCCCGAACACACGCAAAAAGGCTTGGGCCAGAAGCTGGTCCGAAGAATCCTTGTTTGGGCGCGCGACAACGGGTTCGAGCGGATCGTGTTGTCCACCATGCGTAGTCCACCGTGGAACGCGCCCTTTTATCGCAAGCTCGGTTTCGTAGAAATCGGTGCGGACGAACTGGTGGGACCTCTTCGCCGCCTGCGGACCCAAGAGGCGCGACTGGGTTTCCCGATGGCCGAGAGGGTCCTGATGTGGAAGAGGCTGCGCTAGACGAAGGTCTTGAGAATCTCGTGCTGGATGCCTTGAAGATCCGAATAGGCTTTGTTGATCTCTTCCACTTTCGCCCTGAGCTTGTTTACGAGCTGCCGCTTTTCCAGCGCATTCCGGATGATCAAGCGGAGGTCATCATTGTCCCAGGGCTTTTCGATGTACTGATAAAGGCCCACCTCGTTGATCCCTTTGATGGCGTTTTCCTTGTCGGCGTATCCGGTTAGGATGATGCGCGGCGCCTCGGGATGAATCTCTCGAGCTCGGGCCAGGAAAGAGATGCCGTCCATTTCGGGCATGAGGTAATCGGAGATCACGAGATCGACGCGGTTTTCCTTCATGTGAGCCAGCGCATGACTCGCGCTGGTGAACGTCGCGATTTGGTATTCCGTCTCCAACGTCAAGTAGGCGTTGAGGCTGGTGAGCACCATCTCTTCATCGTCGACGATGACGATGCACTCGGTCTCTCCGTCGCTCATGCTCAGTCTGGCCCTCTACGCCGCCGGTCGGGGCGGTGGCCAGTACAATTGGTCCAGCGTCACCGGACGCTTCGGCCCAGGCTCCGGAGACGTCGCACCACGGCCCGGAGCACCGCTTGCGTCACTCGGGCGTTGTCGGCCAGCACATCGATGAAATCATCCCTTCGGACCACGAGGGCCTCGGTGGGTTCCAGGGTGGTGGCGGTGGCGAGCCTCGGTTCGTCATCGAACAGGGCCCAGGTACCGAAGGCCTGGTGGGCTCGAGCCGATGTGACCTCCACGTCGCCCCGATGGAGCCTGACCCGGCCCGAGAGCACTAGGTACATCGCGTCCGAGGGACCATCTTCGGCATAGACTTCATGGTCGCCCGGAAACTCGACCTCCTCGGCGATAGCGGCCAGGTAGGCCAAGAGTTCGCTGGGAACCTCCGCGAAGATGTCGACGTTTTGGAGGAGGATCACTTTTTCGATCACCGTGAGCATTGGGGATTCATCGGGCCGGGGCAGCCCTGCGGACATGTCGGAGTGTCTCCGAAACCAGAGGATTGGCGTCTTCCCAGGGGAGCATCGCGAGCTCGGCTCCCCTCAGGTCTGGCCAGGCGAAGACCGCACACGCCCGGAGCCACGGATCCGGCTGGTGCAGCCATTGTTCCAGGACCGCATCGGAGTTCGGTCTCTCCGCGGTGTGCCCCTCTAGAACCGGGATCAGACGGCCGCGCATGCCGGCAGGGAGCGTATTCTCCAGGAACTCGATGGCGTTGGCTCGAGACAGACCGGGCCGATGAAGGTTGTGGTAGGCGTCGAGGACGCCTTCTGCCGGTTGAAGCATGGCCAACATGGCGAAGACCTCATCCACGCAACTTTCGCGACGTTCTTCCAAGGCCCGCCTGAACAAGCGGCAACGAGCCGATGTGACCGGGCCGAGACGCTGCAGCGTTTGGTCGATGAGTTCCAATTGGTCGAACCGTACATCCAATGCTCCATTCAAGGGCCGGCGTTGGGGAAGGGTCTGACCTCGAAGACGGATGCGAAGCAGGGCGTCTATGGCTTCTCGAGCCAGGATCGGCTCGAGCGTTCCGAGGTGGACGACCAGCGCCCGGGCCGCTTCCGGCTCTTCGATCTCGCTCAGAACCCAGATGGCGGCCCGCTTGACCGTCAATGAAACCTGCGGGTCGTCTAGCAAGCGGTCCATGGCCATCGCCGCCGGAAGTCCCAGTGCGGCGAGGGCGCGTCGAACCGAGCCGCGAAGATTTCGATTCGACAGAGCCGGTACCAACCACTGGACGAACTCCGGATTCTTGCTCCTGGCCATGCCTTCGATGGCGGCTTGGCGGACCGAAAAAGGCGCCGACTCCAACAGGACCATCAGCGCGTCCAGATGCTGGCCGGTGGAAGCCAAGGCCCCCGCCAAGGCTGCTTGTGTCCCGACGTTTCCTCGCGCAGCAGCCTCGACCCGGTCGGAGGTCAGGAGGCGCTCGGCCAGCGTCGAGGACGGTAGATGAGAAAGGACCGCAAGCGCCGTTTCCGGGTCGGGTCCATCCAACAGCTTCGCCAAGCGAGACGCAGCGTCCCCGCTGTCGCGGGAGACCATCTGCACCCACGCCTCGCACCGGACGTCGAGTTCGGGGTCCCGCTCGGCCAGATCAGCCAGCGTCTCTGGAGGGAGCGCGTCCGCCGGTTGACCGAGCGCCTCGAGAGCACGTCGGCGGATCGGACCCGACTTGTGCCCGAGCAGCTTTTTCAAGGTCCGTGTCAGCGCGGAGGACCGAAGGGAAGAAGCCAGCTCGAGTCCGTACAGCACTTGCCTCGGATTGTCGGACGAAAGCGCAACCTGGAGGGCGGAGAGTACCGCGGCTTCATCGAGGCCCGTCGACAGGGACGAAACATCGACCTTACGCGTCTCAATGGCCCGACGAAAGGCGTCTACGTATGCGGTTCGGATCCGGAAGGTGATGAGGCCGACCGTTGCAAGCACCAACAACAGAATCGGCGTGAGAGATCCGTAGGTCAGCCCGATCACTCCGGTCCATGCCAGCACCAACAGCGCGCCGAGACCCGTGGCGGCAGTGTCGATGAACGTATCGATCATCAACTTCGTTCGTCGCTTGACCGAGCCGGGTACCGGGAGGAACACTACTTCGCTTGCAGCCTTGTGCACCGAATGACGAAAGCTTCCGTCTGCGGCCTTCGCCAGTGCACCGAATGGCAAGTCCGGCGCCGCCAGCATGCCCAAGGCACCCGCCCCGATGGCCGTTGGGAGTACGCCCAAGGCCGGACCCACGCCGTGTTGACGCAACAGCCACGGGGTGACCAACATCTGAAACAACAAGCTGAAGAAGCTCATCCCCGCGAAGAATCGGCCGAAGAAAGCTGCCTTGCGATCTGCGTCGACGAAGGTCCGGGCGACCAAGTCATTGAACTGAACATCTACGATCACGGCTGCGACCGCGATCATGCCGGCATTGGCCGCGAGAAGATGAGGCAATCGAAAGTCGGCGATGTCGTCCGCTGCATGCTCGCGTTGGGCGGGTGGTTGATTCCGGGTTGGCGGGGCCCACACGAGGATGCCGAGCACTACCAAGGTGGATCCCGCCGCGATCAAGAGAAGGTTGAGGGTTCCGACCAGACCCGCGATCTGTCCGGTGAACAAGCCACCTGCAATCGACCCTGCGATGCCGCCGGTGGCGATGAGACCGAAGGTCCGACGCGCCTCCCGGGGGTCGAAAGAGGCGTTGGCCCACAGCCAGATCAAGGAGGTCGTCAAAAGCCCGAAAACCTGAACGAAGACGTAGAACAGAAACACCGACCAAGGTGCATCCAGAGGAACCATGAAGCGGAAGCCGACCAGGACGATGAACAGACCCGCGAACGTCGTGAGAACCAACCGCTCCGTTGCCAAAGTGGACGCCGTGCGGCTGTACAGGCTGGTCGTGATGCCCCCGACGACAGCGACGAGAAGGAGCACCCATGGCAACTGCTCGACCCCCAATCGGTCCAGGAAGATGGCGTTTCTGGCGGGCTTCAGCACATAGAGAGTGGTCAAGGTCAGGGCGTACGCGGCGACGAGGGGTGCTACCTTGCGAAGGTCCCCCGGCTCGAGGCCGAGCAGACCTCCAAGTCGGCGATTCATCGCGTCCTTCCATCCCCCCACCATGCTCGACGTAGACCTCCCTTTCCCTGGTTTCAACCGCAGACGCGACTCGCTGAAGCGGGTCAGGGCCCTCGGACGGGCAGAGAAATACCCAAAGTGACCTCGCTCAGGGTGACCAGACAACGGCGCGCAATGAATCGAACGCCGGCGGCGCGAGCCTCGGCGAAGGCGGAACAAAAGACCGGGTCGATGTCCGAGGCCGGCTCCACCGCCTCCACATCGTGTCTTTGACAGATGAAGAGGACACATGCACTGGTCGCGGGCCGACCGGCCATGCGAATCGCTTCCGCGAGGTGCCGCGCTGCTCGGGCGGAGGGCGCATCCGGGAAGCGACCTACGCCGCGGACACTCCAGGTGACCCCCTTCACCTCGAGGTACAACGCGTGTCCCATTCGGTCCCGGAGCAAAAAATCGAACCTCGAGCGTCCCACCGGGGCTTCGGTCCGCTCGAGATCGAAACCGTCGAACTCGGGCAAGGCGTTCTGCTGCAAGGCTGCCTTCACGAGCCGATTGGGGAGTTGAGTGTCGAGGGAGAGCAGTATCCCTTCCGACGCTTGGGCCAGCACGGCGGTCCAGGCGGTTCTTCGCCGCGGCGAATCTGATGCCCTGAGCCAAACCCTCGCTCCCGGAACCAGGGTGGCACTCAGACGCCCGGGGTCGGGAAGATGAGCTTCCACCACCTCGTCGTCGGGCCCGCAGCGAGCCCGGATCGAGAAGCGATGGGGGCGGTCCAATAAGGAGGCCGGAACCAAAGGGCCGGAGAGCGCGACGGAGACCGAGGCGATGATGCCTTCTTCATCACGCTCGCGCCGGGTGGCAAGCGCGTTCACAAAGGTTGGACCGAAGCGGGTCGTCCCCTCGGGCGTCGCATTCACGGCGGGCTCGTGCGAGAACCAGGCACATGTCGCCACCGATGATTCGGCTCCCGTTCGAGAGACTCTCCGAAGAAGAGATGGAGGGAAGAGCACGGGCGTTCTTGGAACGGATGAGGACCCGGCGGTCCGTTCGAGCGTTCAGCCCGGATCCGATTCCGGTGGGGGTCGTTCGAGCATGCATCGAAAGCGCCGGACAGGCTCCCAGCGGGGCCAACAAGCAGCCTTGGACCTTCGTGCTGGTGACGGATTCGGCCGTCAAGACCCGGATCCGTGCGGCTGCGGAGAAGGAAGAAGAAGCCTTTTACGGCGAACGGGCGCCTCAGCGGTGGCTGGACGACCTCCACCCCTTCGGCACCAATGCGTCGAAGCCGTTCCTGGAGACGGCGCCTGCCCTCATTGCCGTGATGGCGCAGAAACATGGAGTCGACGCCGACGAAAAGCACTACTATGTGCAAGAATCCGTCGGTCTGGCCACGGGCTTCTTGCTGGCCGCCTTGCATCACGCCGGATTAGCGACCTTGACCCACACTCCCAGCCCGATGGGATTCCTGTCGGAAGTGTTGCAGCGACCGTCGAATGAGCGGCCTTTCCTCTTGATTCCAGTCGGATATCCGGCCTCCGACTGCCAGGTACCGGACATCGGTCGGAAGACGCGTTCCGAGATCCTCGTCGAGGTCTGAGAAGGACAATGCGGCCTACCGCGGGACGACCATCACCATGAAGATGCCTATCCACGCCAGGCCGATGCTGTGCCAGAAATAGGCCCAAAGCTCGATGGAGAGCTTGCGTCTCGGGCTTAGACCGGAACGACGAGCTCGCCGGAAAAGCACGCCCAACGCCACGGTTCCGACGGCGACATGGGCGGCATGAAACAAGGCCGTCACCCAGAACAATGCGCCGTAGGCGCTGGAGCCGGGCCGAAGTCCCCACCCATAGGCCTGCGCCCCTGCGACGGTCTGGCAGGCCAGAAACAGAGTTCCGAACGCAACCGTGAACCCGAGGGCGGGAATGATGGACCGCCCAAACCCTCGGTTCATGTCGTTGATGCCAAGCTGCAAGACCACGCTGCTTCCCACGGCCATCAAGGTGGCCAGACCGGTGAACAGCAGCGGTGGCGCCGGCTGTCCCGCGGGCGGCCAGGCGTCAGCTTGAAGCCGGAGGACGAGGTAGGCAGCGAGAAGAGCCACGAAAGAAAAAGTCCAGGACGCCACGAAGATCTTCATGGCGAACTTCGTGGTGCCTTCGTCGGCTTGCTGCGCATGGGTCCACTCGGTCATGCGCGTTTTCATGCGCCACGGAGTGTTTCGCGGCAAGAAGTGGCGAAGAATCGGTGGACGCGGAGGGTGTTCGCGTAGTGAATCCCGAGACCATGAGCAGTGAACAAATCGATGTCACGGCGATCGGAAACGCGATTGTCGATGTCATCGCCCAGACTCCCGAGGCCTTTGTGGAAAAGAAGGGTCTGGTGAAGGGCAGCATGAACCTGGTGGACCGAGACCAGGCGGAGACCCTGTACGATGAGATGCCTCCCGCAACGGAGTCGGGGGGCGGCTCCGCGGCGAACACCATGGCCGGCTTCGCGTCTTTGGGTGGTGTCGGTGCGTTCATCGGCAAAGTCCGAGATGACCAGCTGGGCGAGGTCTTCGGACACGACATTCGCGCGGCTGGAATCCGGTTTCGGACCCCGGCCGCGACCGCCGGGCCTCCGACCGCACGTTCCATGATCTTGGTGACGCCGGATGCTCAGAGGACCATGTCCACCTACCTGGGAGCCTGCGTGAATCTCACCCAAGATGACGTCGACGAAGAACTGATCGTTCGAAGTCAGGTTGTATATCTCGAAGGCTACTTGTGGGACCCGCCAGAGGCGAAGAAGGCGTTCCTGAAGGCGGCTGAGATCGCTCATGCGCGGAAACGAAGGGTGAGCTTGACGCTCTCGGACACCTTCTGCGTAGACCGCCATCGCCAGGAGTTCCTGGAACTCGTGCGGCACCACGTCGACATCTTGTTTGCGAACGAGAATGAGCTGAAGTCCTTGTTTGAGACTCGAGACTTCGACGAAGCGGTTCGCGCGTTGAACGGGCAGGTCGAACTCGCGGCTCTGACGCGGAGCGAAAAAGGAGCCGTAATCTTGGATGGGCCCGACAGCCACGACGTGAACATTGTTCGCTACAAGGGCGTCGTGGATACGACGGGTGCGGGTGATCTCTTCGCCTCTGGATTCCTCTATGGGGCGACCCACGGCATGGACCCAGTGATCAGTGCGCGACTCGGCGCCTTGTGCGCGTCCGAGGTCATCTCTCACGTCGGTGCTCGACCGTGTGTTTCACTGCATGCCTTGGCCCGTGAGCGCCTCGGATTGCATCTCGACTGAGGCGACATGTCCGCTCCTTCGGATCTGAATAGCCATTCATTTTGGTTGGTCCCGGAGCGTGTCGACGGACGTTGCGGTCATCGAAAACGGTTTGGGCTTTCGGGTTCTCGTGAGATGCTCTCCTCAAGAGATGGACCTATTCAACCCGACGGAAGAGCACCGGATGCTCCGCGAGATGGTGGCAGATTTCACGAAGAAAGAGGTCGAACCACAAGCGTCGGAATCTGATGAGAAGGGGCAGTTCAACCTGGGTCTGTTTCGGCGGTTGGCGGAGTTAGGCCTGTTTGGCATCACCATACCGGCGGAACACGGTGGCTCGGGTCTCGACGCCGTGGCGTCCGTGATCGTGCATCACGAGCTCAGCAAATCGGATCCCGGTTTCTGCCTGGCCTATCTCGCTCATTCGGTCTTGTTCGTGAACAACTTCTACTGGTCGTCGAATGACGAACAAAAGGATCGCTTTCTCGGCCAGGTGTTGAGCGGTGAATGGATAGGCGGAATGGGCATGACCGAACCGGGACACGGAACCGACGTGTTGGGTATGCGGACTACGGCCGAAAAGAAGAAGGACCGCTACATCTTAAATGGCTCGAAGACGTACATTACCAATGGCTCCGAAGGTCACGTTTTCTATGTTTACGCCAAGATAGACGGAAGAATCACAGCCTTCTTGGTCGACCGGAGTTGTCCAGGCTTTTCCACGTCCAAGCCCATCAAGAAGATGGGTATGCGCGGCTCATCCATGGCCGAGTTGGTTTTCGAGGACTGCGAAGTGCCGACTAAAAATCTCCTAGGTGAAGAACGGCATGGCTTGGTGCACATGATGCGTAACCTGGAGCTCGAACGGTTGGTACTGGCCGCCATGAGCTTGGGTATCGCTGACCGATGTATCGACATCATGCTGGACTGGGCGAATGACCGTGTCGCTTTCGGCCGACCGTTGACGGAGTTTGGACAGGTCCAACGCTACATTGCCGACGGTTACGCGATGACGGAGGCGGCGAAGGCGCTCGTGTATAGTGTCGCCAGAACCGTGAACCCCGACGTGAGGAACCGGATCGGGAGTGACGCCGCCAAGCTATTCGCCGCACCCGTCGGAAAAACCGTCGCCGACTACGCGATGCAGGTGATGGGCGGGGCCGGCTACTGCAAGGAGTACCCCGTCGAGCGACTGTGGCGCGACGCGAAGCTCCTCGAGATCGGGGGCGGCACCATCGAGGCGCACCACAAGAACATGATGCGCGACCTCACCGCCATCGAGAAGCTGCCGTAGGCGGCACCGAGTAGGCCCGCAC
>JBHJGZ010000010.1:0-147108 GCA_050331295.1 Myxococcota bacterium
ACACTGTCTCCCTTCACGTCGCTCTTCCGATCTTGTTGGACGCCTTGAGGTACGCCTCTTGACGCCACATCCCATTGCTCCGCGTGAACATGTACACGGCACCGCTACGAAAAGCTGCATTGCGGGTCGGGTCGCCGTTCACCCCTGTGGCATTGCTGTCTTCACCCGGGGCGCCGACCGCCAGCGTGTCTCCCGAAAGCGCCACCGAGAGGCCGAAAAGGTCGCCCTCGTCGGTGTTGGACGCCTTGACATAGGCCTCGTTGAAAACGTCGCAGGTGACGCCGTCTCCGAAAGCAAGAGAGCACGCATCGTCGCAGGTGGTGTCATTGCCAGACGCGTCGTCTCCGGCTTCGTTCGTCGTCCCGGGGCCACAGGGCACGCACACGTTGTTCTCGACGCGTTCGTTCTCCATGCACTCAATGGGGTCGCATGCGGTATCTTGGCCTGCGGGGTCATCGCCCGCTTCGTTCGTCGTACCTGGTGGACATCCCACACAGGCGTTGTTCACGACTCTCTGGTTGGACGCGCAGTCGGTCCCGTCGCAGGAGGTATCGGCCCCCGAAGCGTCATCCCCGGCCTCGTTCGTGGCCCCCGGCGGGCACGCCTCGCACAAATTGCTCAGAACGCGCTCATTCTCCATGCAAAGCATCGCGACGCAGTCGGTATCGCTGCCCGAAGCGTTATCACCTCCCTCGTTCGTGGTACCCGGCGGGCACGCCACACAGGCGTTGTTTTGGACGCGCTCGTTGACCCCGCACGAGGAGGTATCGCACGCGGTATCGGGGCCTGTAGGGTCATCTCCAGCCGCGTTGGTGGTACCGGGCGAGCAGGCCACGCAGGCATTGTCCAAGACCCTTTGGTTGGACGCGCAAGCGGTCCCATCACATGAGGTGTCGGAGCCTGATGCATCGTCGCCGCCTGCGTTGCTCGTCCCCGAAGGACACGCCTCACACGCATTGCTTTGGACGCGCTCGTCTTCGTCACAGAAGATAGCGTCGCACGCAGTGTCCGAGCTTGAAGGGTCGTCGCCCGCCGGGTTGGTCGTGCCCGGCGGGCACGCCGCGCAGGCGTTGTTTTCCACCCTTTGGTTGATGGCGCACCGTTGCGTCAGACATCCGTTCACGCCCCCTCGCTCCGGGTCGAGATTGCAGACCTGGCCCGCCCGGCAGTCTGAATCGGCCTCACAAAAACTTGATTCGCCTTCTCCGCACCCCAGCACCGACACGCTCAGAATAAGTGCGAGCGTCTCAACCCAATGGAATCGAACTCGACAATCGAGCGGCGGTTGTCGGCCAACCTCTGTCCAACTTGCCCCGGCACGCACGCCACAGCCCTTTCGGCTAGAAACACATCGAAGACCGTTCGTCATAACGAAAAGCTTTCGAAATTTTTAAGCGAGCCGCAAGCGACATGAACAGACGCGTGAAGGGCTCCTCCAAAGGAGGTCATCGTCCATGTGCACCACACTGGTTCGACCCCACAGAGCAATACTTTGTTTAGATCAAAGGCTGTCGGCCTCCTCATGAAAACCCATAACAACGAAGGTAGATCACGGACAGCTTGTCGTCGAGTCGGACGAGCTACCACTCGTACTCATTCAGCCGGGCTCTTTCCATCGAGGAAAGGCCTGCGGATGCGCGCCGGTACCAGCCGTGGCGCCCAAGCGCGAAGCAGCATCTGTACCGACCTCTCGACTGAGGCTTTTTGATCTCCGACGTGAGTGTACGCGGCTTGTCGTGCTCCAGGTCTGCCCGACGAACAGCTTCGAGCGGCTCGCAAAGCTCGACGCCGACCTGATCTAGCTAGGTTGTGGCAGAGCGCAGCTTCGGTTGCAGGTCGGCCGCCTCGCTCACAGCGGCACGCGGCTGCACTGTCCGCTCAAACCCAAGTTGGCGGAGGACGCCCGTCAGCGCTCGACCGAGCGGTCCCAAGCCACCGCGCACGAGGAAACGGTCCACACCTCCAAGAGTGTGGGTCGCAACGAGTCGTTGCTCGTCGAGTCCGCGTGGGCTCTTCGTCGAGTTTATCGAGCCGGCCAACGGCGTTGCGGACAAAGGCGGGGGAGCGAGCGGCCCCAGACTCCATTGCTTCCGCGTATCCAGACCACCACTCCCACTCCCGAACCAGAGGCTGAAGTACGCCTCGAGGCGATCGCCCTGGCTCGCAACGGCACAATTGTCCCAGCATCCCGAGGGAGGTCCTCTCCCTCTTTCGCTTCTCCCTCGTCTTGTTCGCTCCAAAAGAGCTTAGCGAGTCGGCGTCCCTATCCTTCGAGGTAGGTTTCGAGCCAGGCCAACACCGCTTCGTGCCACTGGATGCTGTTGTTGGGACGCAGCACCCAGTGGTTCTCGTCGGGAAAGACGAGGAGCTTGCTCTCGACGCCCTGCCGCTGCGCCGCCGTGAAGGCGCCCAGGCCTTGGGTCAGCGGGACTCGGTAGTCGCGGGCGCCGTGAACGATCAGCATCGGCGTCTTCCACTTGCCGACGTGGGCGACCGGGTTGTGCTTCTCGTATTGGGTCGGGTTCTCGAAGTAGGGGCCGCGCTGCTCCCACTCGGGGAACCACAGCTCCTCGGTGGAATAGTACATCGGGCGCTGGTCGAAAACGCCGTCGTGGTTGACCAGGCAGCGGAATCGCTCGGGCCAATCGCCGGCGATCCAGTTGATCATGAAGCCGCCATAGGAGGCACCGAGGGCGCAGGCGTTCGAGCCGTCGAGCCAGGGGTAGCGTTCGATCGCGTAGGCGAGGCCCTTCTGGAGGTCGGTAAGCGGCTTCCCGCCCCAGTCCCCCCGAATGGAGTCCGTGAACGCTTGGCCGTAGCCGGTCGAGCCGTGGAAGTCGATCATCACGACGGCATAGCCGGCTCCCGCGTAGGCCTGAGGGTTCCAGCGGTAGTGGAACATGTTC
The DNA here is from genome assembly GCA_050331295.1 of Myxococcota bacterium. Lineage (GTDB taxonomy): Bacteria > Myxococcota > Kuafuiibacteriia > Kuafuiibacteriales > Kuafuiibacteriaceae > Kuafuiihalomonas. The sequence continues at coordinate 2,907 of JBHJGZ010000010.1, forward strand.
CCGAAAGAGCCCTGGGGCCCTCCGTGGATGAGGAAGGCGATCGGGTACTGCTGGGACGGGTCGAAGTCGACGGGCCTCACGACGTAGCCATAGACCGTGTCGCCCTCGGCTCCCTCGAAAGAGAACTGCTCGGGCTCTCCCATTTTGGCCGCTCGGACCTTGGCGTCGTTGATGTGGGTGATCCGACGGACCTCACCGCCGGCCTGTGGGATCGCGTAAAGCTCAGTCGGCTGCACGAGGGTGTGGTGCGTGAAGACGATGTCGTCGCCGGCGAACCTTGGAGCGCCGTTGTAGCCCTCGTACACGAGGAGCGTCGGCTCTCCTGAGCGCATGTCCACCCTGTAGATCGAGCGCTGGCCCAAGTTCTGGGCGACAACGAGCAGCGAGCCCCCGTCGGGGAAGACGCCCACCGACCGGGCCGAACGGTCCCAGGCCTCGGTCAAGGTGCGTACCTGGCCTGAAGCCAAGTCCATCGCCTTGATCCGGAAGCGATCGGCCTCGTAGCCCGCTCTCTGCATGGCCATCCACACCAGCGTCTCCCCGTCCGGCGAAAAGACGGGGTGCGTGTCCCAAGCCGGGCTGTCGGCGGTAAGCTCCTGGGATGGGCCCCCGGCCACCGGGACGTGGTAGAGATCGAAGTCCGTAGACCAAGCCTCTCCAGCGCCGGCGTCGCGGGCGGCATACACGATGTGCTGACTGTCGGGAGAGAAGGTGAACTCTCCCGCATCGCCGAAGGGCTTGGAGGGCACATCGGCATCGAGGCCCGCCGTGAGGTCTCGGACCGGTCCTCCGCTGGCCGGGATGACGAACAGATGGGAGCGGCGGCCGTCCTTCCACGTGTCCCAGTGGCGGACGAAGATCCGGTCATATGTGAGCCCGGTGCGCTTGGAGTCCTTCTGGTCATCGAGACGCTTCTGCGTGCACTCGAGGTCGGGGCAGTCGACGAAGACCTCACCCGAGAACGCGAGGGTCTGTCCGTCGGGGGAGACCTTCAGGTTGGCGACGACAATCGGCAGGTCGGTGACTTGGGTGGCTGGGCCGCCGTCGGCGGACATGGACCAGATCTGGGACGACCCGCCGCGGGAGGACAGAAAGAAGAGAGTGGCCCCGTCTGGGGACCAGCGGGGGCTGCTCTCCGACTCCGGATGATCGGTCAAGCGCTTCGGCTCGCCACCGGCCACCGGGATGGACCAAAGGTCGGTACGGCCTCGGTCGTTCTCGAGGTCCGTGACGCGACGAACGAAGACGATCGTCCGACCGTCCGGTGACACCTGATGGCCCGAGATCCGGTCCATGGCCAGCATGTCCAGGACCGAGAACGGATGCTTTTCGGTCGAAGCGATGGGCGCCGGGTCCTTGGGGGGCTGCTCGGCCTGACTCGCTGGACCGGGATCGGAGGACGACGAGGCCTCATGGGCGCAGGCGCCGAGCGCGAAGAGGAGAGGAAGCGTCGGGAGTCGCATGAGCTGAGGCGCATCATGCCCGTTCGGCTCGACGGGAGAAGAAGGAATCGGCGCTGGCCCACGGAGAGAAATCCAGGGCTCTGGAGCTGAGCGAGTGGAGGAGTCCCAAGCTGGAACTGGTCCGGAAGATCCCGGGCCGGTAAGTTGAGCCGCGTTCGGAACATGGGCTAAATGGTTCTCATGAAGTGTCCGCGCACGGGAGAGCCGATGCAGGAGGTCGAGATCAACGGAATCAAGGTTGATGTGTCGACCGGCTGTGGGGGGATATGGTTCGACAACTTCGAGCTCGTTAAATTCGACGAGCCTTTTGAGTGCGCCGGCGAGAAGTTAATCGAAGCCTGTGCACCCTACCATGACGACAGTATCGACACCGCGCCCCGGTTACAGAGCCCACGACATCCGGAGGTGACCATGATGCGCCGCGCGTTCAGCGTGAAGCGCAAGGTGGAGATCGATGAGTGCCCCAAGTGTGCAGGCATCTGGCTGGATCCGGGCGAACTCCAGGCGATACGCAACCTCTTTTCCTCCGAGGACGCCAAAAACTCGGCGGCTGATGCCCACTTCGAGGAACTCTTTCAGAGCCCGGAGATCAAGGCCATGAGGCAAGAGAGCCAGGACAATCTGAAGAGAGCGCAGCGGTTCGCAGGGATGTTCAGGTTTATCTGTCCGACATACTATATACCCGGCAAGCAAGATTGGGGCGCCTTCTAGATCTCGCCGGACGGCCCGTGTTGGCCTGGGCCGTCACAGTGCCGAAATCTGCGCGTCTCTGCCCGGTCTCCACCCGCGCTCGTCTTCTGGTCAAGACTTCTTCTCTTTGGCCTACGAGCGGAACGTCAAAGCCATCAGCTTCATCAACGAAGACTGGGAGCGCTTCAACTTTCCCGGGACCAACTGGAGAGACGCGCGGCTTCAGAACAACGACCGCGTCTCGGATGCATGGTTCTTCGAGACCAACCGGGACCGATACCTCAAGCAATCCCCAGACCTCTTCCGTCAACTCGGCTATGAATAGAGGGCCACACAACCTATTCCGGTTCGAGACTCCTCCAGGTGATTCGCTCCCGCGGCCTCGTCGATGCTCTCGCTGAAGAGCGCAGCGCTTGGTCCGTATGCGTCGGGCGTCGCTCTTCTTGCGTCCCGAGGCGCCTTTTCCATGAGCGTCCCCTGACGTCCGTCGCGATGAGTTATCCCTAGGCCTAGGCCGGCGGAGTCACACCGCGGAGTACGTGCTGCATAGGCCGCAATCGACATGGACGAGCTCGCATATCTCATTGATATCATTGTATATTTAGGCATGAAGGAGTCAGGATCATCTCGATGGTGTTTCGGGGGCAGTTCGGTTTCGAGAGCCAACGCCGAGGATCGTTGCCTCAACGTGTGGGGTATGTACTGGTCCCTGCATCGACCGACACGGGACGCTCAGGACCCATGGGCTGGCGACCTCAGGCCTGAGGACCGACTGGAGGCCCGAAGCAGGTCGCGGTACAGCGGGCCAATGATAGCCATCGAAGAGGAGACGCGAAATGTCCGAACGCAGGTATGAACCCATGACGAAGGCGGAAGTGATCGCCGCTCAAAGGGCGTGGGCCAAAGCCGTCACCGAGCAGAACGTCGAAGCGCTGCTCGAACTCTACGACTTCGGCACGCCGGACGAGCCATTACTCTTCAAGCCGACGTTGGCCGACGTGATTCGGCTGGACCGTCAAGGAGCTCGTTCCTACTTCGTGGGCGGCGACGCAGACTATCCTCATGACCATGGATTTCTCCACCGGGGATGGAAGAAGGTCGAGTTTCAGAGCGAGGTCGGCCCCATTCTGAAGGCCGGTGGTCTCGGCTACAAAGACATGGGGCACTACACGTTCGTCGACGGCGACGGCAACGCCACGCGCGCCGATTACACGTTCGCCTACCACAAGCTCGACGGTCGAGTTCTCATCTCCCTGCACCATTCCTCTCTCACCTGGTTCCCTCCCACGTCCTGAGCCCGGGCATCGGCCCCGAGGCATACACAACCGATTCCCGTCCGAGAAGGATCTCAGGCAGTCACTCAGGTCGAGCCGCGACAACCATTAGCATGCCCCGCGGCGGGGCCAACCCTCCTGGGTTGGGCACGAAGCGCGTACCCTCGGACTCGATTGTGCTCGTGCAGCCCCTCTCGATCGAGGGTGGGAGCCAACCCGCACCCATGACGGGCACGCGTCGACCTGAGCCATCGGCCAGGACTCGATGCGCAGCTTTAACCGTCGGGGAAAGATTTAACCAAACCGTTCCTACGCATTGCTTCTGAATTATTGCAGTGGTCCCCGTTTGCGGCCTGCGACGAAGCCTTCATCAGTTTTCGACAAGGCCGAAGAAACCGGATTGTGAAAACTCGAGGCCTCCGGAGTTCGAACGAACACCGGTGCGACTGCCATCGGCAGTTTCCGAACGCTCTCGCCATTCCCGCTCTGTTGCGCAATGTGATCTGAAAAGTTCACATTCCCGACACGCAGCTCCAGTAAGTGTCCGCTCGGGTGCGATTCTGACCCCGACCAAGAGAGGAAAAGAGACACAATGACAGACGTGCTTGAGAAGCCGGCCGGAGAAAAGACTGTTTTCGAGCCGGGCACTCCCATGAGAACAATTATTAATGCCCTCCTATCCCGGCGTACGGTCCTCCAGACCTCTGCTGCGGGCGCGATGGGCATGATGCTGGCGAGCTGCGGAGACGACGGTGCACAGGGTGAGCCGGGTCCTGCCGGAGCGGCGGGTCCTGAAGGCCCGGCCGGTCCCGCGGGTCCTGCCGGTCCTGAGGGCCCAGAGGGTCCTGCCGGCCCAGCGGGTCCAGAGGGCCCAGAGGGTGAACCGGGTGCCGCCGGTGGCGCTTCGGCTGGCCCGGGCGCGGACGCGGCTGACTTCATCGAGTTCAACTTCGACGCCATTCCTCAGAACGGCGACGACAACGTCACGGTGCCGGCGGGCTTCAGCGCCCAGGTGCTGGTTTCCTGGGGTGACCCCATCGCGGAAGGCGTCTCGGCTGCCTCGACCACGGCGCCCGCCACCGACGACGCGGCCAGCTATGACTTCCGCATCGGCGATCACCACGACGGCATGCATTTCTTCGGCACCACCACCGACGGTGACGGCAACCTGGTCTTCGACCCGACTGCTACCGACGAAGGCATCCTCTGCATCAACCACGAAAACATCGACCAGCAGTTCATTTCGCCGCAGCCGGCAGAAGCCATCGCAGGCGGCACCGTGGATACGACGGGGACCCTCTTCGTCGTGGACGCCAACGGGAACTTGCCGGTGGATGCGGTAGACGGTGAGCAGTCCTTCCCTCGCCGCACGGAAATCGACGAGGCACTCCGAGAGGCTCGTTCGCACGGCGTTTCGGTGATTCGTATCGTTCGCGACGCCGACACCAATCAGTGGAGTGTGGACCTGACCTCGCCGGTCAACAAGCGCATCACCGGCTTCGACACCGAGATGGACATCACCGGCGTTGCCGCGGGCGACGAGAAGCTCTTCACCCGCTTCAGCCCGGATGGAACCCGCGGGCGCGGCACGCTCAACAACTGCGGCAATGGCTTTACGCCGTGGGGGACCTACCTGACCTGCGAAGAGAACTACGACCTTTACTTCCGGGATTTCCGTGCTCTTGGATTGGACGGCAACACGGCTCTCACAACGTTGCCGCTTCCGAACTTCCTGGCCGGAATCGGGTTCCGCGTGCCCTTCGGCCTTTTCAACTGGGCTGACTTTGGAGATGCCACGGCCGCGATCGGCACCAATGAAGAGGTATTCGCGCGGTACGACGTCACCCCGGTGGACGGCGCTCCCGACAACGGCTCGGGTGACTATCGGAACGAAGGCAATCAGTACGGCTACATCGTCGAGATCGACCCGTTCCGCCCGGACGTAGCTCCGCGTAAGCGAACCTCGCTCGGTCGGATGGCCCATGAAGGAATCTGGCCCGGGACCTTTGTCGACGGTCAACCGGCCGTCTTCTACATGGGCGACGATGACCAGCTGCAATACATCTACAAGTGGGTCTCGGCGAACACCTTCGACAGCTCGCTGCCGCAAGGCATCGACACGGGCGACATGTTCATGGACGAGGGCACCCTGTTCGTGGCTCAGTTCAACCAGGATCCGCTCACCGGAATTCAGACCGGCGTGTGGATCCCGTTGACGCCAGACAACGCGGACATCACGGCGGCCAATGCGGGATCGACCTTCAACGGCTTGTTCACGGACCAACTGGCCACTGCGGCGGACATCGCGGTCAACACGCGTGCGGCGGCTTTCGTGGTCAACGGCACTCCGATGGACCGACCCGAGTGGGGTGCGGTCAATCCGCTCAACGGCGAGATTTACTTCACCCTCACCAACAACAGCGACCGTCAGAGCTTCTCGGAGCTCGACCCCGGCGCGGTGATGGCGGCGATCGGACAGAGCAGCGGCGATGAAGTCACCGAGGCGCTCGCTGGACGCGAGTTCGGTGTCGATCCCGCGAACCCGCGTGGCTCGCCCGACGGACACATCATCCGTCTTCGGGAAAACGGCAACGATCCGGCGGCTCTCGGCTTCGCGTGGGACATCTTCGTATTCGGTGCGGCCGCGACGGCGACCGACAACTTGTCCGGCCTGACCGCCGACAACGAGTTCGAGGATCCGGACGGGTTGAACTTCGGGCCTTTCGGTGAGCTCATCATCGAGACCGATGGCGGCCAGCCGTCCACGGGCGTTCCGGACTCCGAGGATCAGATGCTCATCGCCATCCCGGACGCGGTGGGTGGTCCTGGCATCACGGCAGGCAACAACCCGGAGCGTATCCGACGGTTCCTGGTGGGTCCGATCGGCTGCGAAATCACCGGCGTTGCCCGCAACGCGGGTGGCACGGCGCTGTTCATCAATGTGCAGCACCCTGAAGGTTCCCGGAACGGCGTTGACGCGTCGTGGCCCAACGCTTCGGGTCCTGGCGCGGACGCGACGGAAATCGGCAACGGAAACCAGCGACCGCGTTCTTCCACGGTGATCATCACCAAGGATGACGGTGCTCGCGTCGGTACGCAGGACATCGGCAACGGCTGAGCATTGACTGAGGGCGCGGTTCGCTGCGCTTCGAGCCCGCTCCGAGCTTCGGCCCGGAGCGGGCTTTGTTCGTTCGGAGGGCTGGAGATCGGCCTCAACCCGCGTCGCTGGGCCGCATCACGCGGGGAGCCTCCGCGTCGGAGCGCGAAGCGTGAAACCAATACACGCCGGCTGCGATGCCGCCGAGAATGAGTCCCACATACAACATCGTGGCCAATACCACGCGGCCCACGTCCGGAGTTTCGAGGGCCTGTCGCCTCGTCTCTGTTCCCGACAGCTTCGTTGCGCCTCCTCTGCTTGCTTCGCGGTCGGCGGCTGGCTGGGTCGACTCCGGCTGAGGCTTGGCCTCCTTGGCTTGCTTCAGGCGCTTGCTCCGGGGCACCGGCTCGGGTGCGGTTTCGGCGCCGAAGTGCGGATTCTCGAAGGTATGGCCGGACCGACAGGTGGTTTCGGTCACCCGCAACGAAACCATGTGCATTCGCCCGCACTCGGGACACATGACGCACGGAATGTGCCCTGGCTTGGTCCGCAGGAGACGGGCCTGCGCTTCTCGAAGCTGTTCGACCTTGGCTGCGATCTCCGCCTGATCCACGAGACCGGTCGCTACTTCTGAACGACACTCGAGAAAAGCGTTTCCGGACCTGGCTCAACGGGCTTCGAGACCGAGGCGAACACTGGGTGCGTCTCCCGTGGTCGAAGTGTCGACGAGCAGCCGACCCTGTTCGATCCGGCCGTGTTGCCCGATGGAATCTTGCACCGCCTTTGCCCTTTGGTCGGCGAGCATCTTCAGGACCGGTGTCCAGTCCTGGACCGGCGACGTTCCTCGCGCCATCAAGGCCATGCGGTCGCTGTCCGGCTCCCATCGACCGCCGATGCGAAGCACCAGCTCGGGTCTTTCGAAGAGGCTCTTCTCGAGAGCTCTCAACCGGGCGTGAGCGTCGAGGCCGATGGTGGAGGTCCCGGCCTGAAACTCCACGACATCGGGCTCCTGTTTGCCGGCGAAGAGTCCCCCTATCGCGGCAAAGGGAGATGCAACCGCCCGGCCCACCATCTCGAGGGCAGCGTCGGTGATGACCGGTCCGAGCTTGAAATTCGGATCGTCCAGCCGCCCGGCCACCCTGACGTCGAAGTCGATGGTCCCGCTTTTGTCCTTCAAGAGCGCGAGCCCCAGCTTGACGGGAAGCTTGATCGCGTCCGGGCTGTCGACCTTGTCCCCGAGGTTGAGGTCGCGCAGCAAGATCAGGTTCCGTCCTCGAAGACGCAGACCGGTCTTGGTGTACCGGAGCCGGGCGTCGAGCTCCCCCGAGTCGATCACGTGACCGACGTAGCGCTGGGCGATGTTGCTGAACGGGGGAAGCTGAACGTCGCGCAGGTCGACGGATACGACGGTCGGCGGGCGGAGACCCGCCAGGCGGAGGACAGCCTCGAGCTCCACGGGCCCATACCGAAGCGCCCGTGAGCGGTAGGCTCGACCTCGCCCGCGTATCGAGAGTCGTTCCACCATCTCTGCGAGCCGGACGGCTTCGTCGCCGAGCCGGGGCGAAAACAGGAAGTCGCCCGGCTCGGCACTCGGCTTCCGCAGAACGAGGGCCTGCGCGCGGGCGCGGACCGGCAGCCGGGTGACGGATTCCGACTCGACGCCGTCGGCCTGTGCGGCCATGGGTCCCCATTCCGCCTGAACGGCGCCGAGCTCGATCGCCGCACACGAAAGCGCGCCCTGACGACGAGGTTGGTCGTCGACCCGGAGGGACGCCAGTTCGACGGCTCCCGTGAACCGACCTGTGAGCGGCGAGAGCCGCGCTTCGATGTCGCCGCGTAGCGAAGCCAGGCCGGAACGGAGCTGCGCATCGGCCAGGGAGACGACGTAGGGCTGAAGCACGGTCAGATCCAGCTCTCTGACCTCCACCGAGCCCATGAGGCGGTCGAACGCTCCTCCCACCCGTGCGGTGAGAGAGGCTGTTCCGCCCGAAGACACCTCGGAACTCAGCCGCAGCCCGAACGTGGCGGTCGAAGTGGCGGGAAGTCGAAAGCCGGAAGCGCGCGCATCGTTCAGGCGCAGCGCAAGGGTCACGTCGGGCTCGGGTGTTCGGATGTGTCGGGCGGTGATCGAGAAATCAGAAACCCTGGCTCGTTCGACGGTCAAACCCATCGGGAGGGTGGACGTGAATGTCTTCATTCCGAGCTCCAGCAACGGGTCCAGCGACGTGCGTCCTTCGTCGTTCACGCTCGCCTCGAGGCTCCCGCCCTCCACCTCGACGGAGCGGGCAAAGGCTTCGAGCGCCGGATAGGAAGCTCGAGCCTGGCGGATGGCAAGATGCCCCACCCGAAGGAAGTCCGCGTCCGAGCGACCGATTCGAAGCGACAGGTCCGTCATGTCGACCTTCCCCTGCCGGAGCGCCCCATAGAGCCCGTCCTCGCCGAACCCCACTTCGTAGGCGGCCGAAGCGTCCAAGCGGCCACCCGTCGTTTCAAGTGGGACCACTTCCAACTGAACCGAAGCGTACTTACCCAGCTGAAGGCCACTCACGGCGACCGATCCCGTCATCGCCAGGGGGCGTCGCGAAAGCTTTCCAATCCACTCGAAGCTCTCTCCCGTCTCCGTGAGGGCCTGGAAGCTCAGGTCCCCGCCTCCTCGGGCCCGGGTACTGAGCTTTTGTACGGACACGGAAACGGGCGCCCATGCGGTCTGGAAGACGGGATCGGTGGTCTCGTCCCGATAGCTCGTGGTCCCCGAGGTGATGGCGAGATCCTCGATGGCGACCGGCGGCAGCTCCTTTAGAAACCGAACCACCGCGTCCAATCCTCCCAAATAGGCGACGATGCGCTCCACGAGCTCGATCGCATCGACGCGACCCGATGCGTCCCGGGTCACCTGAACCTGCGGTCGGTCGAACGCGACGACCTCGAGGGTCAAGGCACCCGAGAGGGTCGATATCAGCCCGAGGTCCGTATGGGCTCGCTGTAGCCGGAAGATGGCGCGGTCCCCAGGGGGCCCGATTCTGATGCCTTCGAGTGTTGTCGACCATCGGAACGGATCGGTGGCGACCGACGCAATCTCCGACGGGTATCCCGTGGCTTTGGTCAGTCGCTTCTCGAGCTCTCCGTGAAGCACCCAAGGCACGATGAGGCCCCCGATCGCGGCGTAAACGGACACGACGAGCACCGCCGCCAGTCCCCAGCGGAGCCATCGTCGATTCGAGCTATGGCCCGATTCCTCTGTCGTTGCCTCCATGATCCTGTCTTCGACGATGGGACGGCCGATGTCGACGTGCGTCGTCAGGAGCCATGAGTACGCGGCGCACGCGGGCGGTGTCGCGTCGAGCCTTTGACACGAAGATGAGCAAGACCCGACGACGTGCTTCCAATTGATGGAAATTCAATCTGAGATTATCTGGTCGTCTATGATCTGATTGCGTCCAGATGCTCGTATTCTCAGCAAACTATGCGCGCTCGGTATTGAGTGTCATCGGCCCGCCTGGTTCACCGAAGACCTTTCGTGCCAAGCTTCGACGGTGAGGATCTCCGCTGCATGAGAGAGGAAATGAACCGTAGACGTGGCGTAATCTTTGCCATCTCGGCGATGGCTCTCGTCGCGACCACGATCCCACACGCGGAGCCGGCGGACGAGACCCGAGCCCTCCAGGAGAAGTTGACTTCCGCCTCGACCGACGAGGAGAAGTTCCAGGCCTTGTGGGATCTGGCCCAACAAGCCCCGTACCATCGGACGGCCGAGACTCGACGACATGCTCGGCGTGCCGCGGAGCTCGCCGAGCATATGGGCGACAAGCGCAAGCAGTCCGACGCGCTCCGGCTGGTTGGAGGAACGTGGCTCCTAGACGGCGAGATCGAACGCGCCATGTCGAGCTTTCGCTCAGCCGCGAAATTATGCCTGGAAGAAGACCTTCCTTGTCGAGCTGCAGCACATACAAACATAGGGCTGACGTTTTTTCGTCAGAACAATTATCCTAGATCTCTGCATTATTATTACGAAGCACGGGACCTCTGTCGCAAAGCGATGTCGGATCGGAAAGAACCTTCCATATGTAGATCCGTGATGTCGCTAACTAAGGCGAACCTCGCCTCCACGCTCACCTCTCTCGGCCAGTTTGAGGAAGCCTTGAGATTCGTGGACGATGAACTGGACGGAGGCAACGACCGGATCACCGGGGCAACGCTCGTAAACAAGGCGAGTATCCTTGAGACGTTTGGGGCGCTATGAGGAGGCTCTGGAGGCGAATCGGCGGTCGCGGAGTCTCCTGTCGAAGGTTGACGCACCGGGGATGCTCGCGGTTGCCTATCAGATCGAAGGTGACATCTTGCTGAGCTCCGGGGACCCGTGGGCTCGATCAGGCTCGAGATGGGTTTCGACGACGCGCGGGAGGGCTGGGCTCGCCTGGCGGTCCGAGATGATGGCGTGGGTCTCGAGGACGCGATCCAGGAAGGTGACCCGACGGGATATGGATTGAGCCTGGTCCAGCGACTGGCGCAGCACATCGGAGCCGAACTCCGGTGCTCGAGCCACGAGGTGGAGAAGGGGTCGGTCTGGGAGATCCGTTTTCCCTTCTCGGTTCGATCCGAAGAAGATGGGCCTGAAGCGCTGCAGGTCGACAAGGGGACGGCCCCGCACTTCGAAGAGGAGGTCAGCTTGGTGGTGGAAGGGCTCCCGCAACCGGTTTCATGAGGTTCCGCGGCACGGAATGAGTGACGCTCCGAAGTTGCACCATCTCGCGGATCCTGAGAGCGTCCTCGGGTGGTGCTCGTGACGCAGATCGGCCGCGGGTGCGCCGCGGTGATTCTGGCGCTGAGTTTTGCCGCGGCCGGTCTCGATGCGTGTTTTTGCGACTGGCTCGCGCGCGGAGGCCACAGCTGCTGTCACGAGGCTCAGGTCGATGGGGTTTCTCGGCAAGCGCAGCTCGATGAGCCCCCCTGCTGCTGTGCAGTCGAGGCCGCATCGGCCTCTGCGCCTGCCCCGACGCTTTCGCAGCGTGAAGCATCCACGCCCGAAGCGGCTCCGCGGGCGACCTTCGCTTTCACCGACGGTGGACGGGTGCGACTTGCCGCCGCCTCCAGTGGCTTGCGTCCGAGCCCTGGGCCCGACCCCACGCCGCCCCCTGGCCTTCTGTTTCGTCGATTCGTCGTTTTGGTGATCTGATCTCCGAGCTCGGTCTTTTCGTGACGAGTGTCGAGTCTCCGAACTCGGCGCAGGCCGAGCTGCGTCTTTGGTCGCGTGGCTCCTAGGAGATCAATCATGAAAAATCGAGTGTCCGGGATCCGCGTCGCGGTCTGCGCGGCGCTGTCCGGCTGCGCGCACGCGGACCTTTCGTCCGAGCGCGACGCATTGAGGGCCTGGCAGCCATCGCCGGTCATCCAGACGGGTGCGGCGTTCGAAAGAGAAGCCGCTGAAGGTCCTTGGATGGGGGTCGAGCTCCAGCGCCTCGACGGAGCACTTCCGCGGTTCGTCGCGTATGCGCTCAAAGAATCGCCGGATCTGCAGGCGGCCCACGCCCGATGGCGCGCCGCGGTCGAGGGCGCGGCGGGTGCGGGTCGGCTGCCCAATCCCGAAGTCGGGTACGGAGGCTTCGTTCGATCCGTCGAAACCCGAGTGGGGCCTCAGCTTCACCGCATCTCCCTCAAGCAGGCCTTCCCGTGGCCGGGCCGGCTCGGCGCCGCGACCGACGCCATGGCATCGGCCGCCGCGTCCGCGGGCGACGCCTTTCGCGCCCAGGTTCTCGTCCTGGTTCGGAACGTGGCGTCGGCGTACTGGGAACTGTGGCAAGTGGAGCGAAGCCACCGGATTCGGCTCGACCATGAGCGCATCCTGACCGGTCTCGTCGAGACCATTCAGGCTCGGGTCGAAACCGGCGAGAAATCCATTGCCGAGCTTCTGCAGGTTCAGCTGCGACTCCAGTCGCTCCGTGATCATCGGACCCGGCACCAATCGTTGACGCGTCGGCACCAGGCTCGGCTTCTGGCCGCGATCGGCGCCGATCCGGGGTTGAAGATCGCGACCACCACCACCGAACCGGCCGTGAAGCTTCCGGCCGAGAATCTGGCTTCCCTGCGGGAGCACGTGCGTCGAAATCCCGAGGTCACCCGATGGACGGACCTTGAGGCGGCTCGCGTGTCGGAAGCTCGGGCCGCCCGGACCAAGCGATTGCCCGACTTCAGGGTGGGTGCGGATTACATCGTGACGGGCGAGGCCCCGATCGAAGGCGTCGCCGAGAGCGGCAAGGACCCCATTATCCTTTCGTTCGGGCTGACGGTTCCTCTGTGGCTTGGCCGCTATCAAAGCGAGATCCGACAGGCTGAATCCGAAGCTACGGCGGCCCGCGCTTCCCGGCGCGGCGCTTGGCTTCGAGTGGCCGCGGAGCTCGAAGCCACCGTGGCTCGACTCTTCGAGACCCATGAACGCATCGTTCGCTACGAGGGCACCCTCATTCCGCAAGCCGAGGCGCTTCAGGGTTCGGTGAACGCCGCGTATGAAGTGGGGCGGGCAGGTGTCTCGGAGGTGCTGCTCGCCCTGGAAGAAGAGCTCGAGCTCCGCCTCGAGCTGGCCGAAGCCCGCGCGACGCATGCGAGGGCCTGGGCCGAGCTGGAACGACTCACCGGACGCTCGCTCGATGGGATCGAACCGGGAGCGTCGTCGTGAATCCGAATGCCCTCGCCTTGGCTCGACGCGCATGGCCCATCGCGACGGCTGCCCTTCTCTCCTTTGCGCTCGGCTGGTGTTGGGCCCCGGCGGAGCGACGACCGGGCGACGTCGAATCGTCACATTCGGCTTCGCACGACCACGGCCGCGCCGACGACCAAACGGTGTGGACGTGTTCGATGCATCCCCAGGTCCGTCGGTCTGGCCCCGGTGATTGTCCGGTCTGCGGAATGGACCTGGTTCCCGTATCGGTCTCGGACGAAAGCACGCTCGATGGCGAGGTCCGACCCACTTCGGCGACGCTGACCCTCGATTCGCGCGCCCGCCGCTTGGCGCAGATCGAGACGGCCGTCGTGGGCCAGCGGCGCTCTGCCGGACGTCGTCGCCTGCTCGGCCGGCTGGAGCTGGACGAGACGCGCCTGAGGTCTGTGACCGCCTGGGTGGGGGGCCGTATCGAACGGCTCCTGGTGGCGGCCACCGGCGAAAGGGTGCGGCGAGGACAGACCGTGGCCGTGCTCTACAGCCCCGAGATCTATGCCGCGCAACGAGACTTGCGAATTGCGGTGCAGCAACTTCATGCACTCGGCCAAGCCGAGCAGTCGGCCAAAGCTGCGGCGCGGTCGGCGGTCGAGGCGTCGCGTCGCCGCCTGGCGCTTCTCGGGGTACCCTCCGAAACCATCGAGGGCATGGCGTCGAGCGAAGAGCCCGCCACGCAGGTCGCAATACGGTCTCCGGTAGCGGGTACCGTCCTCGAGCGGTTGGTGACGGAAGGCCAATACGTCAAGGCGGGCGACCCGCTCTATCGCGTGGCCGACCTGTCGAGGCTCTGGGTCCAGCTCGATGCTCATGAGTCCGAGGTCGGTCAGATGAGCTTGGGTGCCGAAGTCGAGCTTCGCGTGCCTGCCGCACCGAAGCTCGAGCTCGCCGGAACGGTTCAGTTCGTGGACCCCACCGTCGATTCCGTCACCCGCGTGGCTCAGGTCCGAATCGAGGTGCGAAACGAGGGGCAGAAGCTCCGGCCCGGTATGTACGTAGAGGCTTCGGTTCGCGCGGATGACTTCGACGACTCACCGCTCACGGTGCCAGAGAGCGCGGTGATCTTCACGGGTCGCCGATCGTTGGTCTACGTCGAAGGACCATACACGGAACGACCGACGTATGTGGCCCGCCGGGTCGAACTGGGCGCTCAGCTCGATGACGGATACGTCGTCGAGTCCGGGCTCGAAGCCGGAGAGAGAGTGGTTGTCGAAGGGGCTTTCGTGCTGGACGCGGACCTTCAGATCCGTGGCGGACCGTCGGCCATGTCGCGGGACTCGAATCCAGATCCTCATTGGAGTCGCCTGGTCGAGACCTACGTACAGACGCAGGAGCAGCTTGCCGCGGACGCGCTGGATGCCGCCCAGCACAGCGCTCGGCGCGCCCGTACCGCTTCCCGTGCGCTCGATGATCCGGTGGCGCTTCGGCTCGAAGCGGTCCTGGACCGCTTGGTGGGGGCCGCTGATCTCGAGGAAGCCCGTCGCGCTTTCGAGGAGGCGAGCTCGCTTCTATTGGAAATGCTGAAGAACCGGAGCAATCCACTCAAAGTTCCAATTCGAATCACGTCTTGCCCGATGGTCGGTGGGGATCGAGGCGCCTCCTGGCTCCAGACTGGCCAAGAGATCAACAATCCATACTTTGGGGCCCAGATGCGCACCTGCGGTGAGGTGGGAGAGACTTTGCAGCCGGGAGAGCGGCGGTGAGCGAGCCTGTCTTCACCTCTGGTTTGCAGTCCGTCGTCGGGCGGGCGCCGGTCGTGATAGCCGTCCTCGTCCTGCTCGTGCTGGCCGGGCTCGTAGTGAGTCCGTTCCCCGGTTCGTACGGTCTGTACGATTCGTACGACTCTGCCGGCCCGGATGACCCGTACGGTTCGTTCGGGCGCCTTCCTCGCGATCCGGTGGTCGTGGATGCTTTGCCGAACGTAGGCGAAAACCAACAGATCGTCTTCACGGATTGGCCGGGCCAGTCCCCCCGAGACGTGGAAGACCAGGTGACCTTTCCGCTCACGACATCGCTTCTCGGGGTGGCGGGCGTGCAGACCATCCGTAGCACCTCGATGTTCGGATTCTCGATCCTCTTCGTGGTCTTCGAGGAGGATATGGGCTTTTACGAGAGCCGCTCCCGCTTGTTGGAAAAGCTCTCGTCGCTTCCGCCTCGGCTGCTCCCTCCACAGGTGACGCCGACCCTAGGGCCCGACGCGACGCCCTTGGGTCAGGTGTACTGGTACACGCTGGTGGGCCGATCTCCCGACGGAGAGATCGTCGGAGGGTGGTCGCTCCACGAACTCCGGTCGATTCAGGACTATACGGTTCGATACGCGCTGCAGTCGGTCCCGGGCGTCAGTGAGGTCGCTTCGGTCGGCGGATACGTGCAGGAAGTCCAGGTCGACGTAGATCCCGACGCCCTGGAGGCCGCGAACGTCACCCTGATGGATGTGGCGCGAGCGGTGCGACGGTCCAGCTCCGACGCCGGGCTACGTACCACAGAGATCAATCGGGTCGAGTACATCCTTCGAAGCGAAGGGACCGCCAACGGTGTCCATGACGTGGGTGAGGCCGTCGTCGGTCTGCGCGATGGTGTGCCGCTTCGAGTCAAAGATCTGGCCCATGTGCACCTCGGCCCTGCTCAGCGACGGGGTGCGCTCGACGACTCGGGGGCCGAGGTCGTGGGAGGCGTCGTGGTGGTGCAGGAAGGCGCGAACCCGCTCTCGGTGATCCGGGCCGTCAAAAGCCGGGTTGCCGAGTTGCAGGAAAGCTTGCCCCTCAAGAATCTCGAAGATGGAACTGTATCGCGGGTGGCCATCCTCCCGTTTTACGACCGAAGCGGGCTCATTCTAGAGACGCTGGGCACGCTGTCAGGGGCGCTGTTTCAGCAGCTTCTGATCACCATCCTCGTGGTGTTGGTGATGCTGAGGCGCGTGGCCGGCGCACTCCTCATCTCGTCGCTGCTTCCGCTCGGGGTGCTGGGGGCATTCTTGGCCATGAAGGTGTTTGGCGTGGATGCGCACATCATGGCGCTTTCGGGGATCGCCATCGCGATCGGGACGATGGTGGATATGGGCATCGTCTTGGTCGAGAACATCACGGCCCGGCTCCAGGACCGCGTGGAAGGAGAGAGCCGACTCAGGACCGTCTCGATGGCTGCGGCCGAGGTCACACCCGCGGTCATGACCTCGACGTTGACCACCATCCTGAGCTTCGTCCCGGTCTTTGCGCTCACTCAGGAAGAGGGAAAGATGTTTCGGCCCCTGGCGTTCACGAAGACATTCGCGGTGATCTCAGCGCTGATCCTCGCGGTGCTCGCTCTGCCCACCTTGGCACGATTGTTCCTCCGACCCCGAGCGGAACGATCGTCGAATCGGGCGAAGAACGTGGTGATGACGGTGCTCATCGTCGTCGTGGGCGTGCTGCTCACCGGCGCATGGATGCCGCTTGGTCGGGGTCACGCCTTCTTCGTCAATCTCGGTTTCGTTTCGGTGCTTCTGCTCATCCTCCTCGGGGCCCTCCATGTCTTCATGCATGTGTACCCGCAGCTATTGAATGCATGCCTTCGGCACGGACGGCTGTTTTCAATGGTTCCGGCCGGTGTGGTTGCGATCGGGCTGCTCGTCGCGGTGGGTGCTCCGACTCTGCTCGGGTGGATCCCGGCGCAAATGAAGGGCACCCGAGGCGCGGTGCTCCTGTTCGACGCGTTCCCCGGCCTCGGTCGAGAGTACATGCCGCCCTTCGATGAGGGGAGCTATCTGGTCATGCCGACCACCATGCCGCACGCATCTTTCGGGGAGGCGCTGCGCCTGCTGCAGATGATGGATGCGCGCATCGCCCAGATCCCCGAGGTCGATCGGGTGGTCGGCAAGCTGGGGCGCGCCGACACCGCCCTGGATCCCGCACCGATCTCGATGTTCGAGACGGTGGTGACGTACGTCCCCGAGTTCGGGGAGAACCGAGACGGCGAACGGGTCCGACAATGGAGAGATTCCATTCGCACTCCGGAGGACATCTGGGCGGAGGTTCGAAGCGCCGCGACGATGCCGGGCCTGACCGGTGCGCCGAGGCTGCAGCCGATCGAGACCCGGCAGGTCATGCTCCAAAGCGGAATGCGCTCACCCTTGGGCATGAAGCTGCAGGGGCCCTCCCTCGAGGCGCTCGAAGCGCTCGGTGGACAGATCGAGGCTCTCTTGAAAGAGGTTCCGGGAATTCGGTCCGACACGGTGTTCGCCGATCGGGTGGTGGGCAAGCCATACTTGGAGATCCACTTCGATCGGGAGGCGCTGGCGCGCCATGGTCTCAATATTGGTGACGCGCAAGACTTCCTTCGCGTGGCCATCGGAGGCGAACCTCTCGCTCGCACTCAGGA
This sequence comes from Myxococcota bacterium, assembly GCA_050331295.1. Lineage (GTDB taxonomy): Bacteria > Myxococcota > Kuafuiibacteriia > Kuafuiibacteriales > Kuafuiibacteriaceae > Kuafuiihalomonas. The sequence goes on from JBHJGZ010000010.1 coordinate 20,493, forward strand.
CGGGCGGGAGAGCTATGACATCCGGGTACGCCACATGAGCGAAGAACGGGGTTCGATCTCCCAGCTTCGCGCTCTTCGGATCGACACACCCACTGGGGCCCGAATCCCCCTCGAAGCCGTGGCTGACATTCGGTATATACGCGGACCTCAGAGCATTCGGGCCGAGGATGGATTCTTGACGAGCACCGTCGTCTTCGATCGCGAGGCCGAAATCTCCCAGTCCGAGGTCATCGCCCGGGCCCAGGCCGCCTTCGAGGCGGCTCGCGAGGAGGGCCGACTCGACGTCCCGGCCGGGGCCCGCTGGCGCTTCGCCGGCACCTGGGAAGCGCAGCAGCGGAGCCAAGAGCGGCTGTTGCTGCTGATCCCACTCACGCTCCTGGTCGTACTCATGCTGCTCTACCTGCAGTTTCGGAGCATGCAGGTGGCGCTCATGATTTTCGCCGGCGTTGCTGTCGCGTTCTCCGGTGGATTCATTCTGCTCGGAGCGTTCGGCACGGAATGGTTTCTCGCGTTCGAGGTGTTCGGCGAACCGATGCGCCGCCTGTTCGGCGTGGGTCCGATCCAGCTTTCGGCGGCGGTTTGGGTCGGGTTCATCGCGCTGGTGGGCATCGCCACCGATGACGGAGTGGTGATGGCGACCTACTTGGAGCAGAGCTTCCGACGTCATCCACCCTCGACGGCCGAGGAAGTGCGCGCGCGGACGCTCGAGGCCGGCCTGAGACGCGTCCGGCCGTGCCTGATGACGACGGCTACGACGTTCATCGCCCTTCTTCCAGTGGTCACGTCGACCGGTCGCGGCGCGGACCTGATGCGGCCCATGGCCGTGCCCATCCTGGGCGGCATGGCCGTCGAAGTGCTCACCTTGTTCGTCGTGCCGGTGCTGTACGCAACCCGAGCCCGACATCGACTGAGAACGTCTCGGAGATGAGTCCGACTGAATTGCCGTGTTGGAATCCCAAGTCTCTCTCCTCTTGCCCATTCCTTGACGTCCATTGGATTTCGACAGGATGAAGTCCGACGCTGTGGCCCGATGGCACGAGGTCCTTGGGGAGCCGGAAACCGATGAGCAGCTTCGCCATTTGGATGCTTTGCTCCATGACGATGTCGTCTTTCACTCCCCGGTCCTGCATCGACCGGTGGAGGGGAAGATGGCGACTTCCCTCTATCTTCAGGCGGCGGCGCGCGTCCTCGTCAATGACCACTGGCGCTATGTTCGAGAGTTACTCGACGGGCCTCATGCCGCACTGGAATTCATCACCGAAGTGGACGGCCTCGTGGTCAACGGCATCGACTTGATCACTTTTGATGATGAGGAACGGATCATCGACTTCAAGGTCATGATACGGCCGTTTCGAGCCATCGAAAAGCTGAAGCAAAAGATGGCCGAGATGATGCAGGCCCTTCAAGGCTGAGCACTCCCGCAGGAGATGCGGCTCGCCATCGTTGGCCATGTTTTCGTAACCAAGAGTTCAATCTTCTCTTTTTGACTCCAAGACATCCCGCCCCACAGGGTCCCGCCGGTTCGAGTCCACGGGTTTTCGGCGCGACCGATGCTCCGGACCTCATATTCGACTGGAACCGAAGGGAGGCAACGTTCATGTCGAAAAATGGGAACAGCCTGAGACAGGCGATCATCACTGCAGGGACTGCGATCGTCGCGCTTGGCGTAACCTCGAACTCGGATGCTTTGGGGTGGAGCAGCTACGAATCGACCCAGTTTCGGAAATTCGTCGAAGGGGTCGAGTTTCTGGGGATCGCCGAGATCGAGAGCGGCTTCGAGTTTGAGGGAACGATTGTGGGGGGGCTCTCGGGAATCGTCTTCGACCCCGTGACCAGCAACTTCCTGGCTGTCTCTGACGACCGGGGAGCGGGATCCGATGGCACGCCCCGGTTTTATGAATTGGCGATCGATCTCAGTGACGGTGCGCTCGACTCGGGCGACGTGTCATTCCTGAGCGTGACCGCACTGTCTCAGGATGGCCTGACGCTGGATGAGATCAACCCAGATCCTGAGGGCATCGCCATCGATGCCGGCGGCAATCTCTTCATCTCCTCCGAGCGTAACCTGGATGGCCGCTTTCCCCAGATATTCGAAGTTAGTCCGGATGGAATGGTGGTGGGAGAGCTGCCGGTGGACGATAAGTTCAAGGGGACGGATGACTTTCAGGGTGTCCGGAACAACCTTGGTTTCGAAAGCCTCACGATCACGCCGGACAAGAGGACCCTGTATACGGCGACCGAGAGTGCTCTCGTCCAGGACGGTGATCCGTCATCGGTCGAAACCGGCTCGGCCGCGCGGATCGTCAAATACGACCTCGAGACGGGCATGCCGGTTGCGGAGTTCGTCTATGAAGTCGATCCCATCGCCAACGAGCCGAGCCCGCCGGACGCATTTGCGGACAGTGGACTGGTGGAACTGATCGCGATCGACAACCAGGGCACGCTCTTGGCTTTGGAGCGATCGTTCTCCATCGGTGCCCCGGGCCGCGGATACACCGGGAGGCTCTACCTTGCGCGCACTCAAGGCGCTACCAACGTGATCGACCAGGCCAGCATCCCGACCAGCATCGAAGAGGGAGAGCTCGAGATCAATGTGGACGAGCTGGTCCAGAAAGAGCTTCTCGCCGATCTTGGAGACTTTGGCATCGTGGTCGACAATATAGAAGGCCTCGCCTTCGGGCCTGTCCTTCCTGACGGTCGCCCGACGCTGATTATCGCTTCCGACGACAACTTCAGCGCGTTCGGACCTCAAGCCAATCAATTCGTTGCACTCGCGCTGGACATTCGAACGATCCCTACGATCACCTCCGACAAGGAGACCCCAGACGAGATTCGCTTCGACGGCCCCTTCGACCTGACCGAAGGGCCAGACCCAGACGATCCAGCCATTTGGATACACCCGCGGAACACATTGCGAAGTACAGTCATCACTTCGATGAAGAACGGAGGTCTCCGCGTCTACGACCTGACGGGGAACGAGCTTCAAAGGATCGAGCCCGAAGGCATTCGCTACAACAATGTCGACGTCATCTACGATGCCTTTCGGCAGATGGATCTGGTTATCGCTTCTGACCGAGCGAACGATACGCTTGCCATCTTTCGAATTCGAAACAATGGAACCTTGGTCGATGTCACGTCGAATTCGATTCCAGAGACCATCTTCGGCGTGGATGACGGAGAGCGAACCGCCTACGGTCTTGCGACTTACGTCTCACCGGCCGATGACGAAAATTACGTATTCGTCACTCAGGGCGACGGCGCCAAGATCGCGCAACTACGCCTACAGCGGCGTCGCGGCAAGGTGACCTTCGAGAAGGTTCGTGAACTGATGCTCCCGGTACCGGACGGTGAGGACCCGGAGGACTTTCAGTCCGAAGGGATCGCCATCGACCGCGAGACCGGCATCGGATACGTGACCGTAGAAGAGGAACTCGGGTTGTTGGCGTTCGATGCTGAGGTGGACGGCTCCGACCGCTTTGAGGTCGTCGCTCCCATCGACAGCGAGTTCTTCGAGCCAGATCTGGAAGGCGTCTCCATCTACTACGGGGAGGACGGTGAGGGACTCCTGGTCGTATCGTCGCAAGGCGACGCGACGTTTGCCGTCTTCGATCGGGCGACTCTGGAGTATCTCGGCTCGTTCGCGATTCGAAGCAAGGCATCCATCGATGGCGTTGAAGAATCCGACGGACTCGAGATCTTCTCGGGGGCCTTGCCCGGATTCCCGCGGGGCCTCCTCGTTACGCAGGACGGCTCGAACGAGATCGAGGTGGTCTTCGGTGACCCCGACGACGGAGAGATCCAGAACTTCAACGTCAACTTCAAGTACATTGACCTGGCTAAGGTGCTGGAGTTGTTTGGCCAACAACCCAATCCTTGTTTCGATCCACGCGAACGGGGCAGTGGCGTCTTTAGAAGGTGGATCTGCCGCTTCTTCGACCGGCACTGAACGATGACCAAGGGCTCCCGACGGCAGATCCAACGTCCGTCGTCGGGAGCAAGGACGGCCCATCCCGTTGCAGAGCCTTTCCCGGGGACCGCGCGCGGCTCACGTCATTCGGCGACTGCGGGAAGCCGGCGTTTGATGAGCTTGATCTGACCATTGTGGTTCGACTCGTGCTCCGCGACATGGAACCACTTCGCGTAGTTGGTCGTAGATTTCTGTGCGAAGAAAGTGGTGGTTTTGGCGAGCCAATCATCGTCTCGTCGTGCGAGCTCGATCTTCGTGACCTTCCGGACCGCTTCGAGTTGTTCCAGGTAGTAATGGACTGAGTGTCCCTTGATTTGCTTTCTGGCTTCTTCCCCGAGCGCCATCGGGACGTCCCACTTGGCCTTGATCTCTTCGCTCCAATCACCCCACGCCACTTCGTCGAATGTGTTGAGCTGGTAGTAGCGTTCCGTGGCCGCCAGGTGAAGAAGCATGGCGCCGATGGAGTTCGACTTATCGTCGAGCTGCCAATCGAGCTCGGTCTGGCTCAGCCCGGTGACATTCGAGACCACGAAGAAGCGCATGCAGTCGAGCATCGAAACCAAGGTCCCGACCGCGGGCGTGTAGCCTTTCGTGGGCCCGATGAGAAACAGGTCATCGGGCATCGCGGGAGGTGCGGCAAGGACACGTCCAACCGGGAGCACCGCGCTCGAGGTGAGACCGGCGATTCGACCCATGAAAGCGCGTCGACTCTGCATGGGCGTCGGCTATCACAAACCACCGCGCCGCAGAACCTTCGTCGCGCTGGTGGAGAACAGGTTCCTCGGCCAGACTTGTCCATCTGTACACGTCGTGCCACTGGACGGCACGCTCCAGGCGTGGGCAAAGCATCGTTTCGTCTTCGGACCGCAACGCCTTTGGACATGGGCCCGATGAAGCTGCTCATGGACCGGGCGATCTCTGAGTTGCTGAAACCATTCTTGCCAGCCGAGGGTGTTGCTGCGTCGTTCGAGATCATGGGCATCGACAGCCAGTTGGTGCATGACGGTACCTACTTCGTGGCGGTCGAGCAGGACGCCATCATCGGCTGTGGAGGCTGGTCCCGCCGGGCGACCCTCTTCGGGGGCGACCACACCACAGGACGAAACGCGGCCTTCTTGGATCCGACTGTGGAGCCGGCCCGCGTTCGCGCCATGTACACCCACCCAGATCACGTGCGGAAGGGCGTGGGGCGTGCCATTCTCGAGGCGTGCGAAGACGCGGCTCAGGCGGAAGGTTTTCGTCGGACCGAGCTCGTTGCCACCCTTGCCGGCGAGCCTCTGTATCGGGCGACCGGCTACACCGTCGTTGAAGCTTTCGACGTACCGACGACGCAAGGGGTGGCGGTCCCGGTTCGAAGAATGGTCAAGAAGCTTTGAGCGTGCTCGAGGCCGGATCGGCTCGAGGGAACGCGGGGCACCCGAATGGACGACCCGACGGCGGTCGGTCATGTTGGAGCCATGGGTTGGCTCGAACAGCTGCGAGAAACCATCGCGACGTTGCCAGAAACAAGCGAGAAGATCTCGCATGGAGCGCCGACTTGGTGGGGCGGCAAAAAGACCTTCGCAACGTACCACGATGGGCACTACGACGACGGGCGGCCAGCAGTCTGGGTCAAGGCGCCGAAGGGTGTCCAGGAGTTGCTGATTGCCTCGGATGCGAATCGCTTCTACCGGCCCAAGTATCTTGGTCCCCAAGGTTGGGTGGGTGTCCGTTTGGATGAGAGTGTCGATTGGGATGATGTCCGAGAGCTCCTGATCGGGGGGTATCGAATGGTGGCACCGAAGAGAGCCCTCGCTGCCCTGGATGATGAGGATTGATCAGACGAAGATTCCGCGTTCGATGAACAGACCCGTCGACTTCACAGGAGGGCGAACTGAAGGTTCAGTCCAACATTGAAGCGAAAAAAGCCGGCTTGCACCGCATCTTCTCCGGGAGCTGGGTCGAGAAACAAGAAGTTGTCCCAGACAAAGGACATGTTGAAGTCGATGACTTTCGAGCCGTTGAGAAAGGTGTAGCCACCGACCACGCCCAAGGGAATGACGTGGTCATGCGCTTCCGTGAACGCGGGCTCTACGAAACCGGTCTCAAAGCCAGCAAAGAGGTGCGGTCTGATGTTATACGTCACCCGAACCGGTAGATTGAGACCCGAGATGGTTCCCGGACCGTCGTCCCGAGAGCTCAGGAACTGGACCGACGGAAACACGCCGGTATCGATTCGAGTCTTGGGCAGGCGAATCCGGATCGGTACACCAGGGAACAGCCTGAACGGAGACCCGGCGCTCAGGTTGAGCCGGAGGCCAATATCCACCGAATCGAAGGGGAACTGATAGGTCATGATGATGGGAGGCGGGAGGACGACGAAGTTTCGAGCGCCCACCACCTCGATGTTTGCAAAGACGGCCCCAAACTCGAAGTTCGGAAACCCTCCGATCATCACGCCCCCCACGAAGCCCAGGGTTGGCTCGGAGGCCGGGTCGAGTGCCTGCCGGCGCGTCACGAAGATGCCGCTGTCGCCGCTCTCCAAGGGGAGTCTCTGACCGAAGAGCGCGGGCGCGAGGGGGCCAAAGCTGGTGATGATCACGTATCGGGATACGACCAATCGACGGGTCGTATAGGGACCGCCGGGACCGGGGCGTTGAGCGCGCGCGCTCGTGCTGAGGAGAAGACCGAGGATCACGATGATGGCGCCGAATTGGACTTTGCTCAAAGCCTTCCCGCCTTCTCTTGAATCAATCGGTCGAGCTCACGCCACTCGGCATCGGTGAGGACGGTCTGGAGCGTCGTGCGAAAGCGGAGAAATGCGGCTGCAAAGTCTTCCCACCGCTCGCCTCTCCCGGGATCGCAAGCGCGGTAGTTCTCGGCCCGAACATCGTAGGTCCGGTCCCAGCGCTCGATACATGCTCCGACCTCGCTCAAGCGTTCTCGATACTCGGCAAATGCAGCTCGAAGCGCCTTGATTTCCTCGAGCGCGGACGCCCGTCGCTCTGGGACGGCAACCACCTGCTCGATGCCCCGCCCGAGGTCCTTCATCAGTCCTCGAAATGCTTGCGTGTCGTCTCCGCTCCCGGTGAGGTAGCTGATCAACAATGCAATGGCGACCCACTTCATTCGTCACCTCAAGGCATCGATGACCGCGAACTCCTCGGGGGTCACGTGCTTTCGCAGGAGGAGCTGCACCTCGATGTATCGCTTCATCAGGGCTTCTGATTCGTTCTTGGCCTTGGCAAAAACCTTGGCAACCTTTGCTTCGAAGTCTGGCGCATCGGTTTGAAGCGCCGAGAGTTCTTGGACGAAGCCGAGACGCCGGGCTTCATACTCGAGCACCAAATCCTCCAGTTCGAAATAAAGCGTCTTCACGGTGGCGGCTCGTACCTCGTCTGAGAAAACCAGATCGAGGCGGTTGATCCGAGAACGGACCCGGTCCGTCATCCCTCTGACCGGATGATTGGGGATTTCTTGTGATGCACACCCGGACGAAGTCAGGACCACTGAGATGCTCCAGCCGACGAGGACCAAGCTGCGTTGCACGCGCGGAACCTACCTACCACCCATCAGCACCGCAAGGCGCAGGGGGGCGGAAGGCGAAACGCTAAAGAGCGACTGTAAACATGGCGCCGAGCTGCACCGATTGCCAGGCCGCCGCGTCATCCGGCCGCGCCGCGAAGTCGAGGTCTTGTTCCTCGATGCGGTTATATGCCAGAAACAAGCCTGCCGTCACAGCGCCCAAAGCCACGTCCAGACCTCCCCCTGCATCCCAGGCCAAACCTGAAAGGTCTCCCGCAACGCCGCCCACATGGGCGAAGGCGACGGGCATCAGCCGCCAGTCGAGAAAGCTGACGCGTACACCCCCGACCCCCTGAAACAACTCGGGAAGGCCGCGTGCGCCATATCCGATCTGAAGCTCCGGGATGACGCGAACCACCCGAAAGTCGAACTGGTATCCGACACGGCTTGCGAAAGCAGGACCCCACGAACCGTCGATGTCGAAGTTGTCGTCGACCCGATGGATGCCGATGTCGATGCCCAGCGTCACGCCGCTCTCGGCCCGCGCATCTGTCGCCCAAGACGCAACGAGGCCCGCAAGGCCGAGGGCGAGGCGCCTGCGCATCGCGCTCCACTTAGCACGAGGGCAGGCCTCCCCGAAACGGCCCAGCCGGCCGAATTGACCCGAGGCCGGACCATCATGTGTGGCCTAAGAATCGGCTCCCGGCACGGCGCCTAACCCAGGCCTCGCGAACGGCGACGGGGCGACGTCGTCTTGGGAACGCTGTTCTGCCTGCGTCGAGTCGGTGGAGGTGGCTTCGAACCTGCACCCGGCTTCGGAGGCTCTTCGGTGGGGGCGCCTTCCACTGATGCGAACGGATGGTCCCTTCGAACTGGGATCGCCTTTTTGGTGAGCTTTTCGATGTCCTTGAGATAGCCGCGTTCGGAGGGATCACAGAATGACAGGGCGATGCCGGAAGCGCCCGCACGTCCGGTGCGACCTATACGGTGAACATAGCTTTCGGGTTCGTTGGGAAGGTCGAAGTTTACCACGTGGCTCACGTGGTCCACGTCGATGCCTCGCGCGGCGACATCTGTCGCGATGAGAATGCGCGTCTTCCCCCGTCGGAAGGCGTCCAGCGCCCTCGTTCGTGCGTTCTGTGACTTGTTTCCGTGGATGACCGCGGCCTCCAACGACGTGCGTCCCAGCTTCGTGGCGAGCCGGTCCGCTCCGCGCTTGGTCCGCGTGAAGACAATGGCCCGATCGACATCGGGACTCGAGAGCACCGTCCGAAGAAGGTCGGGCTTCGATGCCTGACTCACGTGATAGAGTGTTTGCTCGATTCGAGGTGCGCTCTTCATCTTCTGCTCGACGGCCGCTTCCACGGGATCTCGGAGCAGCTCATCCGCCAGGGTGCGGATCGACTGAGGCATGGTAGCCGAGAACAGTAGGCTCTGCCGGTCCTGGGGAAGATGGGAGACGATCCTCCGAATGGGCTTGATGAATCCCATGTCGAGCATTCTGTCCGCCTCGTCCAAAACCAGGACTCCGACTTCTCGGAGCCTCACGTGACCCTGAGCCAGCAGATCCAGAAGTCGACCCGGAGTCGCCACGACCACGTCGACGCCGCGCCGAAAGGCTTCGACCTGGGGGCCTTGTCCGACCCCGCCATAGACGACGACGGTTCGGACACCGAGTCCTCGCCCGTAGGTGTCGAACGCTTGCGCGACTTGTCCAACAAGCTCACGGGTCGGCGCCAGCACCAGCACGCGAGGTTCGCGGGAACGCGGCGTCTTCTTCAGCTGAGCGAAGGCGTGAAGGATGGGGAGCGAAAATGCCGCGGTTTTTCCGGTCCCGGTCTGGGCCAGGCCGAGAAGATCTCGGCCTGCGAGGACCGGAGGAATGGCCAGCGCCTGAATGGGCGTGGGGGTTAGGTAGCCCTCTCGCGCAATGTTCTGGAGGAGGGCGGGATCGAGCCCGAGGTCGTCGAATCGCAATCTATGGTTCTTTCAGCCTGTATCGTCTCGCTTTGGTTGTAGGCGACCAGGCAGTTTGGGGAGCGACAGAGTTGGTGACGATCGGACACGAGCCCGCGTTCGGATTCGGGGTCGCTCGGTTCGCCCGATGGGAGAGTCCGCTAGATGAGTTAGACGCTTTGCGCAACTGATAGCGTCCCCTCGCGTCTTCGAATGATATCCGTGGTCGTGCTCACCACAGGGCGGTTGAGGGACCGACGGCTGGTCAGCTTCGTTCGACATGTGGACAGCAAGGCGAAGCGACCACCCGAACCGCCCAGATCGTCTTCCTTGGCCGGGGGACCCGTCGGGGAGCGGTACGTTCTGCGGTCTCCTTCCAGGTTTGATGTCATCTATGGTTGGAATCGATCTATTTACACGCACCCACCCCAGCGATAGGAATTCTGCGCCGATGACGGGACAGGAGACGCAGACCAATCTTTCTGCTGGGAACGAGGGCACGACGGCGGGTCGACTGCGGCCCACTTCGACGAAGTCGCCGTAGTTCGGTTTGCAGGCTAAATTGCCGAACATCGCATCAGCCCGACACGAAACAAGGAGTAAAGACATGGGACGCAATGACAACGGGAGACTCAACGTGACATTTGGACGACTCGTGACTGCAGCTGCTTTGACGCTCGCCGCGTCAGCAGCCTGCGCGGAAAAGCAGGAGCAGGCGGCACCCGAGTCGGAGGCGCCCTACAACGACAAAGAGGCGTCGACGGAATCGGTGCCCGTCGCAGCCAATCCTGCTCCAGGACAACCCAAGCCGAACGAATACTGGTGGCCGGAGACCGTGAATCTCAAGCCTCTCCGGCAAAACGCCAGCGAGTCCGATCCGATGGGAGAAGCGTTCGACTACGCGAAGGCCTTCGAGAGCCTCGACCTCGACGCCGTCAAGAAGGATATCGAGGCGGTGATGACGACCTCGCAAGATTGGTGGCCGGCGGACTATGGTCACTATGGCCCGTTCTTCATCCGCATGGCGTGGCACAGCGCTGGTACGTACCGGGTGAGCGATGGACGCGGTGGCGCCGGTGGTGGCCAGCAACGGTTCGAACCGCTCAACAGCTGGCCCGACAACGCGAACCTGGACAAGGCGCGGCGCCTGCTCTGGCCCGTCAAGCAGAAGTATGGGCGAAGCATTTCATGGGGCGACCTGATGGTGCTCACCGGAAACGTCGCGATGGAGTCCATGGGCTTCGAAACGTTCGGTTTTGCCGGTGGTCGAGAGGACGATTGGGAAGCCGAGCTGGTCTACTGGGGCCCGGAGACCGAAATGCTCGCCGACAAGCGCTACAGCGGCGACCGGGAACTGGCGCAGCCGCTGGCCGCGGTCCAAATGGGACTCATCTACGTGAACCCAGAGGGCCCGAACGGCACGCCTGACCCGATGGCCGCCGCCAAGGATATTCGCGAAACGTTTGGGAGGATGGCGATGAATGACGAGGAGACGGTCGCACTGATCGCTGGCGGGCACACCTTCGGCAAAGCCCACGGGGCCCACAAGCCGTCGGAATGCTTGGATCCAGAGCCCGCCGCAGAGGGCGTCGAAGCTCAAGGCCTCGGCTGGAAGAATCGCTGTGGAAAAGGCAATGCCGAAGACACGGTCACCAGCGGCCTCGAAGGAGCATGGTCGGCGAGTCCCATTCAATGGTCCAGCCAGTATCTCGACAATCTGTTCGGCTTTGAGTGGGTGAAAACCAAGAGCCCAGCCGGCGCCATTCAATGGATTCCGAAGGCAGAGGCGGCCTCGAAGCTGGTGCCTGATGCGCATGATCCTTCGAAACGCCACTCACCGATCATGTTCACGACGGACCTCTCTTTGAAGTTCGACCCGAGTTATAAGAAGATCGCGAAGCGCTTCCATGAGAATCCCGAAGAGTTTCGACTCGCCTTCGCCAAGGCATGGTTCAAACTGATTCACAGAGATTTGGGACCGCGGGCCCGGTATCTCGGACCTGAGGTCCCGGAGGAGGAGTTGATCTGGCAAGATCCCGTTCCCGCCGTGGATCACCCGTTGGTCACCGCCCGGGACGTCGAGGGCCTGAAGTCGAAGATTCTCGATTCGGGCCTATCCGTGTCCGAGTTGGTACGAACCGCCTGGGCTTCGGCGTCGACCTTCCGCGGCACGGACATGCGCGGCGGGGCGAACGGTGCGCGGATTCGCCTCGCGCCACAAAAAGATTGGGCGGTCAACAATCCCACCGAGCTGGCGGGAGTCCTCGAGAAGCTAGAGACGGTGCAAACCGACTTCAATCGAGCTCAATCGGGCGGTAAGCGGGTGTCTTTGGCCGACGTGATCGTCCTGGGTGGCTTGGCCGCCATCGAGAAGGCGGCCAAGGACGCCGGACATGACATCGAAGTGCCCTTCTCCCCGGGCCGAACGGATGCGTCTCAAGCGCAGACCGACGTGGCGTCTTTCGCGTTCCTCGAACCGAAGACCGACGGATTCAGGAATTACCTCGGAGACGCCCAGCGGTCTCCGTCGGCTGCGCTGGTCGATCGAGCTGATCTGCTGAACCTGACGGTCCCCGAAATGGCGGTGCTGGTAGGCGGAATGCGGGCCTTGGACGCAAACGCCAAAGGTACAAAACATGGGGTGTTCACGGAACGGCCAGGACGTTTGACCAACGACTTCTTCGTCAACCTGCTCGACATGTCCACCCAGTGGAAGCCTTCCGCCGAACACGACGGCGTATTCGAAGGTCGTGACCGCCAAACGGGGGATCTCAAATGGACGGCGACGGAGGTCGACCTCGTCTTCGGCTCCAACGCGGAGTTGCGAGCGGTCGCGGAAGTCTACGCGTTCGCGGATTCCCAGGAGAGGTTCGTGCGCGACTTTGCCGCGGCTTGGACCAAGGTCATGAACCTCGACCGGTTCGACCTGAACTGACTCGAGCTCACCTCGATCCTCATTTGGCATCCACGGTTCGCCGTCCAGCGTCAGACGACCGCTGGATGGCGAAAACCGTGCGATGCCGAGGCCAAGGACTACCGAAAATTCGGAGCTTGAATGCACGTTCACGCACTGTTCGCGGCTTCGCGCTTCCGCGAGCTGAAACTGCCGCTCGATGGCTTGTTGCTCCGAACGTCGAGGGATAGTGCTTCATGAGTGGACACTTCGAGACCGCGCTTCCGTTCGATGCGTCTAGCATGCGCTCAGTCTATTGGATGGAGAGTCTGTCCTTTCTTCTGCCTCGCACCTCTGGTTGTCACCTCAGCTCACTGTAGCGAAAGCAGCGACGGGACCGATGCCACCAACTCGGAGACCGGGGTCATAAATGGGCGAGTCATCGACGCGGCCGGCAATCGGATAGCCGACGCGGAGCTCACTTCAGCTGGCGCCACGGTGATGACCAACGAAGGAGGATTCTTCGTGATTCCCGAACTGCCGAAGGGGCGCCAGCTCATCAAGGCGACGAAGGAGGGGTACGCACTGGGCGGAAAGACCGTCACCGTGGTGGAGGGACGCTCCACATATATTGAAATACGTGTCCTTCCGTTCGCGGCCGAGAAGGAGATTGACAAGGAAGCCGGCGGCTCGGTCTCAGTCGGAGACTGCGAAGTCAAGTTCCCACCAGGGGCGCTCGTGGGAAGCGGGCCGGTGATGGCTCGTCTCGCCGTCCTCCGCGCAGACGACCCGGACGAGCTGCAAGCCTTTCCCGGTGACTTCACAACCAACTTAGGTGGCCTGCTCGAAAGCTTCGGAGCGATGGCGATCGAAGTTTCCGAAATGGATGGTGCCCCAGCGGAACTCGCTCAATCAGCGGAGGTCACCATGCCGGTGTCCAATTTCGAGGGAGACTCCATTCCTCTCTGGCGCTTCGATGACGAGACCGGGACTTGGACCGAAGAGGGGGAGCTCACCGGATGCGGTGACGGTGTCTGCGAAGGTATGGTGTCCGAACTCGCGTGGTGGAATGCGGACCAAGTGATGGATACGACCTGCGTCAACGTTTGTGTCGAAGACACCGATGGGGGATCTTCGCCCGGTATTGCGGTTCAGGCCCAGGGTGTCGATTACGCAGGCATCAGTTATGCGACCACCGGCGAAGACGGGTGTGCCTGCCTGGAGGTGAAGCGCGGCGGCCGAGCCGGCCTTTTCGGCCTGTCTTCCAATGAAGTCACGGACCCGGTGGAGGTGATTGCGTCCGACGCTGTCGCTGCGTGTGGGACCGATGCGTGTCAAACTCTCGAAACGCCGCTCGTGGTGGAAGCACCCAAGTTTCAGGCGACGCTGGAGTGGGGAGAGGAGCCGAGCGATCTGGACTCCCACCTCACCGGCCCGTGCGATCCTGAGGATGATTCCTGTACAGGACGTTTCCGTGTTTTCTTCGGTTCGCAGGGGAGCCTTTCTCGACCGCCCTGGGCGTTTCTCGACACCGATGACACGTCGAGCTTTGGACCGGAGGTCATCACCCTTTCCCGGTGTTTTCAGGGGACCTACCGCTATGCGATCCACAATTTTTCAGGCTTCCCGGATCTGACCATGTCCGATGCCACGACGACGATCTTGCTGCCGAGTGGCAATGTGGAGTTCCTGACCGTGCCGAACAGCAACCCCGACGCCGACGATGTTTGGGTGGTCGGAGATCTCATGTGCGGGGGGTCCGCCTGCGATTGTTCGTGGCAGCCCCGAGGATTCTTCGGTCCCCTGAACGAAGAAACGCTGAATCCCTGAGGCGGCACCGGGCCGATGACGGCCCGGAGGCACCGTCCGGGTCATTCGACTGGCGGGATGCACATGGATCGGTCATGGAGGGGCCGACAATGATGGACCTCGCTTCGCAGCAGCTCCTTTCGATCGCGTCGTACCGAACTGAAACCCTCGATGCCGTTTTTCTCTTCTTCACATTCTTGGGTCATGAACCCTTCCTCCTTTTCTTTGTGGCCATCGGCTACTGGTTCGTCGACAAACGGATCTTCGCTCGGGCGACGTTGATGTTGATCGTAGCGGGGCTCATCAACGCATTCATCAAGGGTGCGGTGCAGGAGGTCCGCCCCAATATTCATCCCGAGTTCGCCGCGGACGGATGGTCTTTTCCTTCGGGTCACGCGCAGATGGCGGCTGCCCTTTGGTTGTATCTCGCTTACGTTTGGCGTCGGCAGCGCGTGTTGGCGACGTCCTTGGTCGGCGTCGCGGTCTTGGTGGCGGCATCTCGTCCCTACCTCGGGGTCCACTATGTGCACGACGTCGTGGCCGGTGGGGTGCTCGGGGCCCTTCTGCTTGGGTTGTTCCTTCTTTGGCTCCGAGTTGAACCCTCGGCCACCTCAAGGAGTTGGTCGAGGGCGTGGATCCCACTGGTGGCGGTGCTGCTCTACGGAGCGGTGAGAACCGTATTCGATCCGACTGTCCAGGCCGGCTCGATTCGACTCGTTGGTGCCCTCGTGGGACTAATGATTGGAATCGACCTCGAGCGTCGCTGGATCCAAGCGGCACTTCCCCGCTCGATCGGTCGCGGTGCCTGGGTCCTGCTCGTCGGAACCATCGGGATTCTGGTTGTGTGGATGGGACTGGGCATGCTGCTGAGGAGGCTCCAGCTCGATGGGAATCTGGAGCTTCAATGCTTTCGCTATGGACTCCTGGGCTTGTGGATCGGCGCGGGAGTTCCAGCCGTCAGCTCACCCAAGTCGATAGTGATCAACCGAGAAGGCGAAGGCGACCTTGACGAGAAACAGAACCGAAACGCCGGCGAAGAAGTCACCGCCAGGCCGAAGGACCGTCATCGCGGTCACGCCGAGGGCGAGCAGGATTCCAGCCACGAAGCGTTGAGACGGATGGTGGGTGATGGCGTTGACGAGTGTGGCACTTCCGATGGTGTAGGCCCAGCCAGATAGCGCGGGCCCCCAAGGAACATGGAGAAGCCGCGAACCGCGAGAAGGTGCACGTGGATGGCGATGAAGAGCCAGCGGTTGCGGGGTCGAGCAGCGTAGAAGTCATTGGTCCCTCGGGTGAAATTGGCGGCACAGCCGGCCGCAACGTCGAAGATGATGACGAGCGCGAGCCACATACGCCAAGGCGATACCGTTTCCCATGGAGCCGGTGCTTCCAAGGCCAGCAGGGCGGTCACGACACCGGCAAAACAGACGGTGGAGGTGAGCTCCGCGATGTTCTGTCGCTCACCGAACACGTCATGAAGCCACGCGGGAATCGTGACCGCTGTGCGTGCCGTCGTCATGGAGCGCGACTCCGGGTCCAGAGACCACTCACCAGAGCCCAGCCGAGCTCGAGGTCGATCCGCCCGTCCTCTTCGCGAAGGGTCCTTAGGGCCCAACTGTCCAGGACCTGGAACACGGCGACGGTGGCTTCGACGAGCAGCGCGAGGGGAAGGTCGTCACGGATCGCGCCGACCGCGATGCCGTTGCTGATCAGGCTACCAAACCAACGGGACATGTCGTGTGCGCGTGCGTGCTCGGGATATGAGGCGAGCACGCGACGTGAGTCCGGATGGGTCTCGAGATATTCCTGCAGCCGATCGCCGGCAGAGCGAAGGGTTCGCCAAGACCCGTCGCGATCGGGAGCGTCGAGCCACGGGCCGAGAAGTGTCTCCACCTCGCCGAGGACGTCGGCGACCACCGCTGGTACCAGGTCGTTCTTCCCATCGAAATAGTGGTACGCGCTCGACTTCGAGATGCCCGCCGAGGCGATGACCTCGTTGTACGAGGCGCCTCGAGCGAGCTCCGCTCGAGCTACAGACAGGATGTGCGTCTGGTGGCTGGAAGACAGGCGATGGAAGCGCGGCAGAGGTAATGTACCAGTGGTACACGATCAAGGTGCATACATCGAGTCCACTCTTTCGGGGTGGGCACGAGGTGGGGCGGCCGATGGTTCCAAGAGGATGGGCACCGCCGCCGACGGCCCGGACGCCAGCCATGCTCCGCCCGGCCTCCTCACGTGCGAGCTTCGGCGGCGAGCCCCTCTCAGAGGGCCAACGAGGCGGGCGAGGCGTCAGCGCGAATGGACGACTGACCCTCGTCGATTCGGCTCCATTCGAACGAACCTCGATACTCATGGGACAGTCGCCCGCTCCCATCCATGGCGTAAAGATGAAGCCAACCGTTGTCCAAGAGATGACGGACCATCTCGTGCTTGGCGATGACGGCGTTCATGGCTTCCGTGGGCGCTTCGATCATGACGTTGAGGCGGACGGGGTCGTGTTGAAGTGAGGTTCCGTCGTGAACGGACTGCCATGGCAGCCCAACTCTGAGGTCGCCCGCGTTTCCTTCGAACACACCGACGGTGCCGACGACGTTGTGGAGCGTCTTGTTTCCGGAGCCGAATAAGCGATTGTCGACGGTCGAAGCGTAGTACTGAAGGCTGATCCAGCTGGCGACTACCATGGGTGCGGTCATGATGAGTTCAAGAACACCGAACCCGTCGTCCTGCTCCCAGGCGTAAGAATGCAGAAACGACCGTCCCTCGAAGTTCAGCCCCTCCGTTCGGTGGCGCGGAGCGACGATGAAGGCCGAACACCCAGCGAGTCCCCACTCTGGACGAACTTGCGCCCAGTCGCGGCTGCGCGCCATGACCGCGTCATCGACGCTCCGCCCCGACCCGAGGTACAGCCGTCCGGCCCGCTCGGCGCGACAGGCTTTGCCGGCCTGTTCGAGCGCGGTCTCCAGATCGGCGAGATCCTGCGCATGGCTGTCGGGCACCTCCGTCCGGTTGAAAATCGTGACCATGTCGGTGGTGGTGTCGTGCTGACAGGCCAAGAAGAAGGTGTCGTCCGGAACTTCGATTCCCCGGTCTACGAGAGCCATTCGTACCTGGGGATCATTCAAGACCGATGCGGCGACTCGGGCGTTCGCTTCGCCGGTCTGGCCCCCGCAGGCGCCGCAGTCCAGTCCGGTCGCATGGGGATTGTTGACGGTGGTTGAGCCGTGGCCGGTGATCATGACCAGGCGGGCGTAGTTCTTGGTCAGCGACATGGCACCGAGAGCTCCAGCAGCCAGTTCGACCCGCGTGTCCAACGGGATTCCGCTGCTCATCCCCTGATGTTGTGCCGGCTCGAGTCGAGCAGTCTTCGCGTGAATGGCATCTCGGTCGAGACTTTCATCGTCGGGGTGAGGGACCGGTCGCGTCCATCCGAAGCCGTCCGTGAACAGCTTGGGCAGGTAGGCCAGGCCAATGGGGCCCACGAAGCTGAAGCAGGACACCGCGCCCATCTTGAAGGCCTGCCAGGCTCGTTTCACCTCGTGGGCTACGCGGCGGCCATGAACAGCGGCGGCTTCTGTCTCCGCGTTGGGCATACCTTCCATCACCCGAGCGCCTGGTGTGAGAAGCACCGGGCACTGCATTCGGCCTCGTTCGTGACCGAGCGGTACGAACTCGATGGGAAACGCGAAGAAGCCGGCGAATCCCAGTGTCTCGATGCTGGCGTCGACCGCCTCGAGGTGTCGGCGATACACCTCCGACCGAACGTCGATACAGAACACCGCTTGAACCCGCGGGCGCTCCGACGCGTCCGTCTTTGCGAGATGCGGGCTCTTTCGATTGATGCGATTCACCATCTCTCGCCGAGAGGCGTGCTCATACGCGGCATGAAGCACCAAGTTTCGCTCGAGGTCATCGTCCCGCCCAGAGGCTCCGACCATGTCGGCGAGTCCGGCTCGTGCCTTGCTCCACGCTTCCCTCAGCCCTTGGGCCTCAAAGGCGTCGAGGATAGCGACCTCCCAACACAACAGTACGCAAAGGAACTGGACCAAGGTGTCGTCTTCGACCTGCTCGTAGAGGCGACGGTCCCACACAACCCGCGCCGCGTAGGCCGACCACCCCCCAACCCGCATGAGCAAGCGATGGAGATAGAGTTCCAGCCCTTCCTCCGGAACCTGGAGCCGGGCCAGCGCCTGCGAGGCTGCCTCCAGAGGGCTTTCCGGAAGGGCGGCAACGGTGGCCCGAAACCCGCGGATGCCCATGATTTCCGGCGTTCGATCCAAGATGGCTTCGGCCCTCCAAGCGCCGAACAGGCTACCTTCGTCATGGTCCGGCGCCCACTCCGCTTGGCCCTCGTCGAAGTACGCAGCGGCCCAGGCCGAAACGCGTTCCGTGACGAGGCGACCCCATGTCTTCCCGGTCAGGCTCGCAGCTTGGTCCGCAACGTTGGGAACGCTCGCTTGGGGTTCGGAAGTTTGCCGGGCAGCGGCTCGAGCCGCATCGATGAAGGTCTTGGCGTCGGTGCTGTCACCCGCATCGGCTAGTGCCTTCGCCACATCTTCGAGGTGAAACGTGCCGCTATCGAAGGCATCCACGTAGAAGCGGGTGGGCATGGTCATTCGGGCTCCGCCGACCTGCCTCAACCTCCGTGCGGCCTCGGCAAAGTCTTGCTCGAGCAGTCCCATGTAGGGGTTGACGGCGACGAAACTCTCCAGGGGCCAGACTGGAGCGATACGGCTGCAGGCGACCCTGAGTTGACCGAGAAGCTTGAGGGGTTCGTTGAGGTGTTTGACTTGGCTGACGTTCATGGCGGTATCTCCTTTGAAATCTGAAGGTGTGAAGGCTCAATTGCGAAGGGCACCGACCAACCGGTCGAAGTAGGCGTTGGCGTAAAGGCCGTTGCGGAGGTGAACGTACCCGACTTGGCTCAGGCGTGAGCGACGGTTCAGGCCAACGATCTGGAGAAGAATGGCCGCGCCGAAGGCGACGAGTACCAGGCACGCCAACCCGATGACGGTGGTGGATGGTTCGGTGGCCTCGGGCAGCGACGAAAGCAACAGCAAACGCGCGCCTTCTTCCAGTGAAAAGAAGGCGAGGCCGACCCCGACCGCCAGTCCCGTGGTCCGTAACATGGCGGCGGTGGTCCCTGCCGAGTCCAGCGCTGGCGCGAGCAGTTGAGCCAGGCCCATCACGAGGATCGCACCGACTGCCATCAGTGACGGGTCCTCAGCCGGCGTGAATCCGAGGAGAATCGCGAGCCCCATGTAGATCCCGCCGGCCAAGAGCAGACTCGCCAGCACCCGGAACGGGTTGCGACGACGATTCGGCAGGGCCAGACGCTTGGAGCGGGCCACATCCACCACACTTCCCGACGAGAGAAACGCATGGGCCTTGTAGAACGAGTGCGCCACCAGATGCAGCACCGCCGCCGGATAGACGCCGAGACCGCATACCAACAGCATGAAGCCCATGTGGGCGGCACTCGAGTATCCGAGGGCGACCTTGATGGTGGGTTGGGTCAAAAGGACCACCGACGCGAAAAGGGCGGTGAACCCTCCGACGACAACCAGCAGAATTGCCGAGTAGGTCCCCAACTCCATCAAGCTGGCGAAGCGCAGGACCAGGAAGGGACCGGCGTTGAGGATGCCGGCGTGGAGAAGAGCGGAGACGGGCGTCGGTGTCTCCATCACCTCGACCAACCAACCATGGGTAGGAAATTGAGCCGATTTGAAGAGAGCGGCGCAGGCCAGAAGGAGGGTTGCGATCTCCACGCGAACGTCAGCTTCCGCCGTGGCGGCTCGGGCGAACAGTGTCCCCAGATCGCCAGTACCGAAGCAGTCGTACAGCAGAGCGCCTGCCGCGATGATGCTCGCGTCGCCGATTCGGGCTGCGATGAACTTCTTTCGAGCGGCGACCACCGCTCCGGGACGGTCTCGATAGAAGACCAGGAGCTGATGAAGACAGAGACTCGTGGCGACCCAAGCGGCGAGAAAGAGGAGGAGGTTACCGGAAATGACCAGAACCTCGACCGCGGCAATGGTCAGGCCCAGCTGGCCGAGAAAGGCGCCCTGGCGCCCGTCGCCGTCCAGATAGGTGCGGCTGAACCGAATGACGATCACGGCCAGGAGCGCGACCATCGAAAAGATCAACACGCTGAGCGAATCCAGTCGGACCGACGCACCGAGCTCTTGGGCGCCCAGGAGGGGACTGACGATGGTCTCCTGGAGGCTCACCAGCGTGGCCAGCGTGAGCGCGATCGGTGGACCGAGCCATGACGCGGCGCTCACGGCGGGACCGACCCATCTGGGGCGTGGCCCGGGTTGGATGAAGGACAGCAGGCCCACCAAGGCCAGCGTCCCGGGGGGAATCAGGGCAATCATTGTCCAAGGAATTGTCATGCGGTGTTCTCCTGTATTTCGCCCGGCAACGGCGTGACGCAGGGCGTAGCCCGACGCCATTCGTTGCGTCCAATTCAAATTTGACGCATCACATATTTACAAAAGCGAACGTGGCACGGCATGAGTCGGGCGTCGTGGCGGAGCTGAACTATCCGCACCTCCGGTATTTCTGGGCGGTCGCGCGGGAGGGAAATCTGACCCGCGCCGCTCACAAGCTGCATGTCACGCAGTCCGCGGTGTCGGTTCAACTTCGTAAACTCGAGGAGAGCCTAGGCACCCGGCTGTTCGAGCGGACGGGCCGAGGTCTGCGGCTCACCTCCTCAGGCCGAACGACCCTCGATTACGCGGAAACCATCTTCACGTTGGGGGACGAGCTGCTGGACGTGCTCGAGGATGACGCCAAGTCGGCGCAACGTACGTTGCGTATCGGCGTTCTCGCGACTCTCTCGCGCAACTTCCAGATTGGATTTCTTGGTCCTCTATTGAATAGGTCAGAAAGTCGGCTGGTGGTGCGGTCGGGGACCATGAATGATCTCATCCGGCGCCTGATGGCCCATCAACTCGATGCCGTGCTATCCGATCACGTTCCCCCGCGCCGAGAGGGCACAGCCTGGGTGACACATCTCATCGACGAACAACCGGTGAGTTTGATCGGACGACCTCGTTCGTCCTCACCAGGTCCATTGAAGTCGTTGTTGAGTCGAGAACCCTTGGTCACGCCACCGGTCGAGTCCGCGATCCGTACCGGCTTCGACTCCCTCGCAGAACGATTGGGCGTCCGACCACGTATTGTCGCCGAGGTGGACGATATGGCCATGCTGAGGCTGGTGGCTCGCATGCATGACGGTTTGGCGGTTGTGCCTCCCATCGTGGTGCAGGATGAGTTGGCAGCGGGAATTTTGATGGAGCACCATCGGCTGCCGGGTCTAGCTGAGCAGTTCGTCGCCATCACTGCGCCACGGAGACTCCGGCATCCGCTCCTGGATGAGTTACTGCGTCACCGCGAAGAGGGGGCCGATACCTCCGGCGCCTCCACGACGGCGGAGTCGCCCTCCTCTGGATGATTGAGGATCGCCCACCACAAAGTCACGACGTGAGGCCGATGGACCGACTACGCTTCGGCCCCGGGGGACGGCCACGACGGCAGAGAGCAGAAGCGAGATTTTCAATAGGTAATTCATAACGAGGCTCCCTTATTGAAGTCCCAGTTCGGGACGGGTCGAAGCTTCGGGCCCGACCGGGGTGGGAAGCCTTCGGGCCCGACCGGGGTGGGAAGCGTTGGGCGGAGCGTTGAAACGCTTCGGCGATGGAATGACGCGTTGCGCCCAAATCACTCGGCGAGGAGTCAACGGCGAGTACGGTGTCTCGTACGGCCCAGAGTGGACCCGCGTGTCAGCCCGCGACCGGCTCGCTTCGCCGATGGGGAATCGGCCCGCCTTGAGACGATCGACGACTCGATTCGTTGTGCCCTAGGCATGGCGACGCTTTTGTCGATACTGTGAGGTACACCACCAGAACCGAGGAGTTGGAAAATCAAATGGCTGAGTCACCCATCCTGAGCATTGTCATGAGTGTCCGCAACGCTGCTTCCACCGTGGAAGAGACCATGCGCTCCATACTGGCGGAGCGAGAGATCGATTTCGAACTCGTTCTCATGGACAACGGGTGTACCGACGACACGATCCCACGCGTTCGGGCGTTTCGAGATTCTCGGATTCGCATCTACCCCGGTCCCGGCACCTCGCTCGCAGCCGCGATCAACGAAGCGTTTGGCCATGCCCGAGGTCGTTACATCGTGAGAATCGATGGCGATGACCTCTGCCCCCTGGGAAGTCTCGCGCGACGGGTGGAATGGCTCGAGGCTCATCCCGAGTTTGGGGCCGTCAGCGGAGCCTTCGAAACGATGGACGTGAACGGGCGAAATCGGGCCCGTACGCACACGGGAGACGAACCGCTCGAGAGCACCCAAGAACTTCTCGACGGCAAGCCACGTACTCACATCGGGACCTTCGTGATTCGCGCGGACGCGGTTCGGGCCATCGGTGGGACACGCGAATGGTTCAAGTTCTTGGATGACCAGGATTTCCAGTTCCGGCTCGCCGAACATTGCCGCATCATGTACCTTCCGATCCTTTCACTATCCTACCGACTCCACAACGCCACCATCACCCACTCGATGGGGAGCGAGACGCGGAAGTTCTACGACCGCACGGCCAATGAGTTTCGACGGCAACGCCGGGAAACGGGAGAGGACGACCTGATGCGGGGGCAACCGCCCCAGCCTCCCGTCGTCGACCGTGAAAAGCCGTTCGACCCTCGCGTACAGCTGAGTGGCCACTTGGTGTCTTGTGCCTGGCGCGAGCACGCCAAAGGTCGCCGGCGCACGGCTCTCGAGTTCGGTCTCCGAGCGCTTCGGCAAAGTCCCCTCGAACCCGCGTTGTGGAAGAACATGATGATGCTGGCGGTCAAACCGCCGCGAGTCCGCTGACCGAGGCATACGCCGCTGCCTTGCTTGCACCAGGTGAAGCTGGACTGTTTGCGGTGGAAGCTCGACAAGGAACGCGATGAGACAGTTGCTCGTCGGTCATTCCATCGGTCGTCTCGCCCTCGCCACCCGCGCTAAGCTCGAGATCTTTCGGAGCGCGTTGTTCGAGCCGGAATCTCTCGGGATGATTGCCAATGACCAGCTTGCGACGAAGATCATCACGAGGTTATGCGCGCCCGGTTCGTTCTTCATCGACATCGGAGCTCACATCGGTTCGGTCGTTTCGGAAGTTCGACATCACAACAAGGAAGCAAGAATCATCGCGGTTGAAGCGGTACCCGAGAAGGCCGAGAATCTCCGTCGAAGGTTTCGAAACGTAGAAGTCTTTTCGTGTGCGCTCGGCGAATCAGACGGAGAGGTACCGTTCTTCGTGAACGACAAGCGCTCGGGTTACAGTTCCCTCAAGCGGCGCCTGGAGTTTCAAGACGAATTACGTGAAGTCAAGGTTCTCATGCGGCGTCTGGATGACGTGGCGCCTTCTTCCGAGGTCGATGCCATCAAAATCGACGTCGAAGGAGCAGAGCTGGAGGTCATCCGTGGGGGGCGACAGGTCCTTGGCGGATCCCGTCCCACCGTATTGTTCGAGAGTGCGCCGGGTTGGAGTCCGCAGGAGAGCTCGGCGCGGGAACAGTTATGGTGGGAGTTTGCACATCTCGAGTACGTGGTGGTTCTTCCCCAGCACGTGGCCCATAACCACGACGGGCTCTCCCTAAAAGGCTTCCTGGAGAGCCACGTTCATCCCCGTCGAACCACGAACTACTTTGCCATTGCGAAAGAGCGTCGCCTGGAAGTTCGCGACCGTGCCCGGCCCATCGTCGGCGTGAAGACCGCTTGAGGGAGCGGCAGACACCATCGAACGACGCGCTGCCGCGAAACGGTCAACGGTATTCAGGGTGCCGGGCCAGGAACGTTTCTCTGCCTTCGCCGCGAGCAAGCTCCTCGTCGCTCAAAGGACCATGCGATGTTGGGCTTGCGCAGGCCATCCAGCCGTATAGTCCCGTGTATTTCAGGTCTCGACGCACATCGGCTGAAGGGAAGAGGTCCGTCGAGAGCAGAAAGCGCTCTGATACTCCCGGGTCCAGGGGTACTCCGGGGAGAGCGGAGCGCTTTGAGATGGCCCGAACCGCTTCTTCGTAGTCCTCCAGGAATCGGAGGACGGCTTCTTGGTCGACCCTGAGGAACGCGAATTCGCGCCGGATCTCGAGCGCGACGATGTACAGTCGGCTGGGGCGCCATCCTACGCCGAGCCCGACGGCTCCGGTTGCTGCCCCTGCCACGCCAGCCAGGAGCAGCCGTCGCCCAAATCGGCGCCTCATCCAGAGGTCTCCTTCCCGAACAGCTTCCGCGCCGCGTACACCGAAAGGGCGGACAGGGTCAGGGTTGGGTTTGCGGGCGCACACGTCGGAAATGCACTGGCGCCGGCAACGACGAGGTTTCGCACTCGATGATGGACGAGTTGTCGGTCGACCACGCCTCGCTCTTCGTCTTCGCCCATCGGACATGTTCCAGCGATGTGGAACTGAGTTCTGGAGTCCTCCGTCTCGAACTCCACGGACTCGACGGGCAGTGCTTCCATGAGAGGTGCGACATCCTCTTCGAGCCGGCGGAGGCCGAGCCGGGCATAGGGGGAGATTCCGTGGAATTCCACCTGGGGCCGATTCGGATCTTCTTTGTCCACGGTCACCCGATTCTGGTCTTGGCGTAGATCTTCGTAGATGAAGTGCATCACGTAGTGCTCGAGCCATCTCCCTCGTTCTTTACGAAGGAGCGGTGCGCCGCGAGTTTCGATGAGGCATGCGGCCTGTCGAGAACGCAGTTCGTCTCGATGCATCGAATACCCATGCCCAGCGTGGGTGGACGAGGCCTGAAATCCGGACATACCGCGTAGCTTGACGAACGCGGCCCGACCAACCTGTTCGACGAGACCGCGACCGACTTGTGGACCGTCGAGCCCGGACTTCAGCAGCAGAAAGGGATTGAAAATGGCGTTGGCCCCCAACAACACGAGGTCTCCTTGCACGACGCGTTCGCGGCCCTGCCTTTCAAAGCGCACACCGGTCGCCTGCCCAGCTTCGATCTCGACCGCCAACGCAGTGGAATCGTATGCGGTCTCCACCCGCCGGTCTTCGTAGACGTTGCGCATCCCATTCAGGATCGTGAACTTCGCATCCAGCGGACATTGGTTGCATCGATGGGACGCACAGCACGCTGGCCGCCCGCGATAGGCACGACTGGGACGCGCAGCAGGCGCAGCGAAGAACGCATCCGGAAACCGGGTTGCAAGGGCGTAGTCCGGATCGTTCATGCGATGCGGCGGGAGAGGGTACGGCCGACTGCGCGGGAAGGGAGTGAACCGGGAGGAGCCCGACACGCCCATGGCGTCCTCGACGTCGCAGTAGGCTTCTTCCAGGTCATCGTAGCCGATCGGCCAGTCGGCACCCACGCCGAATCGCGAGAAAAGCTCGAAGTCGGCGGGCATCATGCGCGGCGTCGTGCCCCACCAGCAGTTGGATCCGCCACCGTGCCCAAATCCGAAGTACCATGGTCGGGCTGGTGTCAGGTTGGTCATTTCTTGGGACGGATCCACGGGAAACGTGCCACGAGTCATCGGCGTTGCGCCATCGCGACGGAGCAAGCGTTCCCCGTGGGTGAGGAAGGGGCCTCGCTCGAGGACCAAGATCTTGGCGCCGGGCGCTGCCCAGCGGAGGAACTCCGACAGATAGAAGCTGGTGGCGAAGCCTGTCCCGACCGCCACGATGTCGTAGCCGGATTGTGAAACCTGAATGCCGCCGCGGTCGCTCATGCCTTTGGCGCCGTCGACGTCGACGGAACACTCCAGGCTCTAGAGGGGAACACCGAGAAGATCAAGGCCGTCGCCTGTTGCGCGGCGGTGCCGCGCCGCTGCCCGGCTGCTGCCGGACCCGTGTGCCCGGTCGTTGTCTGGACCGTTCGATGCTCTCGTGACGGCTCGCTTGTATGTCGCGGGAACCTCTGATGGATTTGGGACGTCTTTCGGCTCGATGGATATGGAGACCCATCCGTGAAGTTCACGCATCGCTACTGGTCAAAGCACAGTCCACGCCGCGTGTTCGAGATCCATCGCGACGAGCTGATGGACTTCGGTCCCGAGCTTCCGGGTGTGGCGAGCGTGCAACGACGGTCGGCCGTGCATGAGGGCCAAATGCTCCAGCTCGTGCATCGATGGGTCGGAGATTCTTCCGTGCTGCCTGGCGTCTTGAAACTGCTCGTGCCGGCTTGGATGTTCGTTTGGGAGGACCGATCGAGCTGGGATGAGAAGCGTCTTCAGGGGCACTGGCGGATTTCAGCTCCGTACTTGGGTCCCATGGTGCGCATCGAGGGGACCCATGCATTTCATCCTCATCCGGAGGGTTGTGAGGTTTCGGTCGACGGCGAGCTTTGGGTCGCTGTCGTGGAGCGCCTGGGGGGTGCGCGCATCGACGCCGCGGTTCAAGACCTCTTTTCGAGCGTCCTGACCAGCGCCCAGGAAGTCATCGAACGCCATCTCGAACGGGGACGTCGAAGAGAAGCCTTTGACGACCTTCCACCCGCTCAAGAACACGAATGGCCGGGTACCGGCTGACCGGTCCGGAACCGTGGAACGTCGCCTGGATCGCCAGCGCGCATTCTCGGCACCTCCCTGCCGGGTGCGGAGTGTGGCAGCATCTTCGCATGGAAGCAGAGCGAACCTCCAAGTCGGCCTCCTTTCTCGCGGGCCAGGCCATCCATACGGAGTGGGAATCCGATTATCTCAACCCGCAGCTGGATGCGTTTTATGATGCCGTCTTTCGGCGCATCGTGGCCGCCCTCGGAGCACGGTCGGGTCAGCACGTGCTGGATGCGGGATGCGGGTACGGTTTCCATCTGCTTCGGCTGGCGGATCATGGCCTTCGAGTCACCGGAATCGACTTCTCGGAAACGGCACTGGAAAACGCCCGAAAGAATCTGGAGAGGTTTCAACTGCAGGACCGGGTGGAGCTCCGGCAGGGCAATCTGCTGGAGCTTCCCTTCGAGGACGCGTCCTTCGACCACGTGAATTGCTGGGGCGTCCTGATGCACATTCCGGAGCTGGAGAAGGCTCTGAGCGAGCTCTCTCGGGTTCTGAAGCCCGGAGGCCGCATCGCGATCGGCGAGAACAATGCACGTTCCCTTCACGTGGTCGCTTGGGAGCGTCTGTTGAGGGGGGTGAAGAAGACCCTCGGTCGTCCGGTGCATCCCTGGAACTGGACGCCTCGCGGGCTCGAAGAGTGGCGGGAGCAGGAGGGGGGCGGCTTGATGGTCCGGAAGATGGACCCCAAGTTCGTGGAAGAGTTTCTGCAAACCCGCGGCCTTCGGCTGGTAGACCGATTCGCGGGACAGTTCACGGAAGCCTATACGTCGGTCCCTGCTCGCCCCGCGAAGCGGCTGTTCTATCGCCTCAATCAGGCTTATTTTCGATGGGATGGGCCTGCCGACCTCGCCCTCGGAAACGTCTACGTCTTCGAGAAAGAGAACCTGAACCCGACCGCCTGAGTTCGGCCGTGGCCCGCTTTCGCAGCGGCTGCGTTTCCGTCGCCAGCACCCGAACGAGGGCTGGACCCAAGGTGTCATGCACGTCTATCACGGGGGGGAGATGTGGGGTGGCATCGTGCGCCGAAGCATGACGACCGGTGCCGAAGTAAACCCGCGAACACCTCACCTAGGATTCGCAACCTTGGTTGCTTCTGGGCTTGTAGCTTGTGGTGGTCTCGCCAAACAGACTCCGGTCGGCGAGCACGTCGAGGCCGAGCTCACTTCCAGTGAAATTCGGGCGACCCTCCAGGAGTATGCGTCCTATTTCGTAGCCGAGATCGAGGCCTCGTCCAACCGAGCCGCCCGGTCCTCGAGCGACCCCCGAATCCGTAAGAACCTCCGGGTCTGGAAGATCAACGCGACATCGGCGGTGTATCTTGCCGCGTTCCATGGTGATCCGTGGGTATCATCTTTCGACCTTCAAGCCTTGGTGGTTCAGTTGATGCGGTTTCTCGAGGCACCCAGAGGAGAGCAGGCGTTTGGACCGCAGCGGACGCAGCTCTTGGCAGCGGTCCTTCGGCTCGAACAACTGATCCATGATTTGGGCACCGAGCTCCGCGAAGCCAGAGGGCTCAAAGGTCCGGGGGATGCGTGGCCTCAGATCGTGAAATTTGCCGAAGCAAATCCAATCGAAGACCTCGAGTTCCTTCGGGCGCCCGTTCCATATGAGTTTGCCACCGCTCTAGGCCAAGAGGGCGGTGGGACATTGAGCGCGGTGAAAAAGGTCGAAACTCAGATGACCGAGCTGATGAATCGTAGCCGGCTGTACGCGGATTACCTTCCCAAGCGGGCAGGCTGGCAGGCTCGACTCGTTTTGGATGAAGCGATGGAGGACCCACGATTCGAGAGTCTACTCAACTTGGTGGAGGTCTTGCCCGAGAAGCTGGACGCCTTTACGACCTTCATCCAAACAGCACCGGACCTGGTCGCACGGGAGCGCAAAGCGGTCGTCGATGCCGCGAACGGCACCACCATAGACGCGTTCGAACGGATCTCTCGGGAACGAACCGCGGTCTTGGACGAGATCGACGAAGACCTCAGGGAGGTGCTGCAGGCGATACGGGCGGAACGAGGTCGGGTCCTGGCCGCGCTCCGGGAGGAGCGAGAGGCCGTGCTAGGTGGCATCGAAGCGTCCGGAAGACGGCTCATCGACCATGCTGCCTATCGAGTTCTCCAGCTGGTCGGGATCTTGGCCGCACTCTTCGTCCTCGGGCTCCTCATCTTCGTCTTCGGTGTCCGTCGGCGTTCGACCCGAATGAGTTCGACCGTGGACAGCAATGATGACCCGCGAGGGCTCGAGAGGCCTTCGTAGGCTTTCGGGTCGGATAGATTGGTCGGCGAATCATGGTGCCCGTACCGAGCCCTTCCCTTCTGGCATCTTCCTCCAGCCCTCAGCATCCGTTTCGGCTGAAGCTCCGGGTCGCCATCGCGGCGAGCCTCCTCTTCGTAACGGTGTCTCTCGCCATTGCCATCACCCTCATCAACCATCGTGGGTCGACCCAGGCGCTTCGGACCGCCACCGGCGCCTTGATGCGCTCTTCCGTGGGGCTCGTGGCCGCCCAGACCGAAGCACTGTTGGAGCAGGTCGCGGCCCGAGTGGAGGTGAGTGCGGTGGTCCTCGCCAATGAAACTGACAAGCTGTCGACGCATCTCGACCGGGTCGAGATGCTGCTCTTCGCGTTGGTCCAGTCCGGACCGGACCTCTATTATGCGCAGTTCGGCGCGGCCGACGGGAACTTTGTGCTGGTGAGCCGAAACCCGAGTGGGGGGCTCGACACGAAATGGATCCTGAACGGAGAGACCAGTTGGACACTCCGAAGCCCGGGTCAAGGCTTGCAAGAGGTCGAAGCGCGTCGGGTCGACCCAGGACACGATTACGATCCCCGTCGTCGGCCATGGTTTCAGGGCGCATCCGAAACCCACGGCCTCTTTTGGACGCGCGCATACGCGCATGCGGACTCCGGTGAGCCCGTGGTCACGGCCGCGCGCGCCATTCGAACGCCGTCTGGCGAGGTGGCCGGGGTGGTTTCGGCGACTCTGGCGCTGTCTCACTTGAATCGCTACCTGCGAAATCTCTCCGCTTCGAAGGCCATTGTCTTCGTTGCCGACGAACACGACCAGCTGGTCGCGATCTCCGAAGGCGAGCTCAACATCGGGCACCAGGATCCGACGGAGCTTCGACTCCCCAAGGTTTCCGAAGCGCCTTTTCCCCAGGTTGCGACACTCGGATACAATCATGTGTCTCGGGAACGGCCGAGGAACGCGCAACCTGGCCTTCAACGAGTGCTCGTCGATCGTGAAGCTTATCTTGCAATGGCACGAGATCTCATGCCGGTCGCTGGGCGGGACTGGCGGGTCGGAGCCGTCGTGAAAGAAGCGACCGTCCTTTCCACGATACGAGCATCATTGACCACCAGCGCCGTGGTGGCGGCGTCGGTGATCACTTTGTTCGTTCTTCTGGGGCTGGCTTTGGCACGAACTCTCGCTGGGCCCCTTTTGGCCATTGCCCGAGAAACCCGCCGCATCGAACGGCTCGAGCTGGAGGAGCGGAGATTTCGAGCATCTCGTTTCGAGGAGATCGCCGAGATTCAAGAGGCTTATGCCCATTTGAAGGTGGGCCTGCGCGCGTTTGAAAAGTATGTGCCTGGGAAGCTCGTGCGAACGCTATTGGCGGAACGGGTGGATCCCGAGCCGGGAGGACAGGAACAAGAGGTCACTCTTTTCTTCTCGGACATCCGTGGTTTTACGTCGTTTGCCCAGAAGATGCCGACGCAAGAGCTTGCGGATGTCTTGGGCGTATACTTCGAAACGATGGTCAGTGAGATCAGTCAGTCTGGCGGAACGGTCGACAAATTCGTCGGGGATGGAGTGATGGCTTTCTGGAACGCTCCGCGGAGCGTTCCCGATCATCCGCTGCAGGCAGTGCGCACCGCCATCCGATTGCGCGATGCTGTTGCGGCGATGGAGCGAGCCGATCAGTTGTTCACTCGGATGGGGATCCATACCGGAGACGCCATGGTAGGAAACTTTGGAGCGCCCAGTCGTTTCTCCTATACGGCGCTCGGCGACGCAGTGAACCTGGCCTCCCGTTTGGAGGGCATAAACAAGCAGTACGGTACCCAAATCATGATCAGCGGGGCGACGGAAGCGCGGCTCGATGACTCCATTGTGCGGCGCCGACTCGACCGCGTTGCAGTGGTGGGGCGAACGGAAGGGATAGATGTGTACGAGGTCCTCGGTTTCGAGGGCGAAGTGGACGAGTCGACGCTGATTCGCGCACGGCGTTATGAGGTCGCACTCGTCGAATATTTTGAAGGTCGCTTCAGCCACGCAAGATCGTTGTTCGAGGAACTCGAGGATGATGACGAGTCGGCGCGCGTCATGGCGCATAGGTCTCGACGGTACATGGATGCGCCTCCTGACGAGTCCTGGGATGGGGTGTTTTCACTTCTGGAGAAATGAGTTGGGCGCCCTCAGTCGGGTACCGGGAGTCCAAAATACGCAGCAACGCCGTCCAGGAGCATCTGCACCGACAGCGCGACCAAGATCATGCCCATCAGCCGTTCCAGTGCGATCAATCCTCGCCGGGTCAAGATCCGATACAGAAGAGGTGCGGCGAGAAGAATCGCGGAGCTCGCGAGCCAGGCCAGGAGCAGGGCCCCAAGCCACTTCAATCGGTGATCAGGCTCGCGTGAAGTGAAGAGCAGCAACGTCGCGAGGACCGAAGGTCCGGCGAAGAGGGGGACCGCCAGCGGAACCACGAGCGGCTCTCCTCCCACCTCCGGTTGGCTATCTGCCGCTCGACCCGGAGTCACCATCCGTAACGCGATCAGAAACAAGATGATGCCGCCAGCGATCCCTACAGCTGGCTCCCGGAGCTGCATCAGATGCAGAACCGGGCGCCCGGCGAAGAAAAAAGCGAGAAGAATGGCGAGGGCGATGAGGAGCTCCCGAATGAGGACCCGCTGTCGACGCTTCTCCGGGACTCGCTCGAGGGTCGAGATGTACACCGGAAGGTTCCCGAACGGGTCGATGATGAGAAAGAGCAGGAGTCCGGCCGAGAGGAGGTCCATGCCGCCGGGCTAGCACCGTCTCGAGGGTTGGTCATGAACGGTTTACAATCGTGCCGCTGAGCGGGAGCTTCGGTCTGTGGACGTCATCGTTCGAGGGTTCGTCGATGCGGATGCGGCGGCGTTCAAGCAGCTGAACGAGGCATGGATCCAGCGCTATTTTGAGCTCGAATCCCAGGACCGAGAAATTCTCGATGATCCTTGGACACACGTCCTGCAACCGGGTGGCGCGATCTTCATGGCTACACGCGGGGCGAGGGCGGTGGGTACGGCTGCGATGCTCGTCATCCCCAATGAGCCCGCGTTCGAGTTGGCGAAGATGACGGTAGCAGAAGACGCGCGTGGGCTAGGCGTCGGCTATCGACTTGGCCAAGCGGTGCTGAACGAAGCTCGCAGAAGGGGTGGGCAGCGCGTGACCCTAGAGACCAACACCCGGCTCGAGCCCGCAATCTCGCTCTACCGAAAGCTCGGATTCTCGGAGGTTGAAATGTGCCCATCGCCTTATGCCCGCTGCAATCTCAAGATGGAGATACATTTGCAGGCAGAGCGCGAAGGCTAGCTTGTCGGCTACGGGATGAGAACCGCCCGAAACCGGATCTTGTTCTCGGTGACCTTGGCCAACGCTTCGGCTGCCCGCTCGAGGGGGAACTCTTCGATATGAGGACGAACACCGGTCAGCGTACTGAACTTCATGGTGGCTTCTGAATCGATGGCGCTTCCGCTCGGCCAGCCTGCGACCTTCTTGCCACTCAAGAGGTCGAAGGCCGGGATCTCGAGCGGGTCCGGTGTCGCTCCAACGACCAGGAGTCTACCCCTCGGTTTCAAGCCTCGAAACACGCTGCTCATGGCCTTGGCATTGGGTGCGGTAGCCAGGATGACGTCGGCTCCACCCAGCGACTGTAACGCCTCGGCCGGATCTTTGTCGGCACCGTCGATATAGACGTGGGCTCCGAGTTGCTTCGCGAGGGACTCTTTGTCCGCACCGCGGGATATCGCCACCGTTCGAAACCCCATCTGTCGAGCGTACTGGATCCCCAAGTGTCCGAGGCCGCCCACGCCCTGGATGGCGACGGTATCTCCCCAGCGCGCCCCACTGTTTCGAAGAGCGTTGTAGGTGGTGACGCCGGCGCACAGAAGGGGCCCAGCCTCCTCCGGAGGAAGGTCGTCGGGAATGCGTGCAGCCGACTCCCATGGAACGACAGCGTGACTTGCCCAGCCTCCGTCGTGGTGGATTCCGGTGATACGTGCACGAACGCAGTTCAAGAAGTCGCCCAACCGGCAACTGTCGCACTCGAAGCAGTGACCACCATGCCATCCAACGCCGACTCGGTCTCCTACGGACCACGCGGTCACGCCTTCGCCCAGTGCGTCAACCTTTCCTGCAATCTCGTGTCCTGGCACGCGCGGGAGCTTCAGGCCAGGGAAGCCTCCGGAGGTCACGAAGACATCGCTATGGCACACGCCACACGCTTCCACTTTGATTCGAATTTCACCTACACCTGGGGACGGCGTTTCGCGCTCGACAACATCCAGGGAACCGTTCGGTTTCGTGGCGGGTACACATCGCATGTCTTCCATACTGGCCGATGAACGAAGACTTGTCTTCGGGGAATCCTTCTCATGAGGCCTACAAGGCCAGTCAAGCCGTCCGGCGTTCGAGGTTCGAACTCAATGAAGCTCGTGTGAGCGGACAGGGTCTGGTCTTCAGTTTTCGGATCGGGCTACCACGTGCGTCGAAATGAAAACCCACCACATCACCTGTCCCCTTTGTGAAGCGATGTGCGGTCTCACCGTGCTCACCCAGGGCCGTGAAGTGGTCAGCATCCGGGGCGACACCGAGGACCCGTTTTCTCGGGGCCATATCTGTCCAAAGGCGCCGGCTCTCGTGGAGCTCCATCGCGACCCGGACCGACTCCGACAACCGGCCATCAAGATGAGGGATGGAAAGTGGCGCACTGCGAGCTGGGGTGAAGCCATAGAGCGAGCGGCCCAGGGTCTCGTCTCCGTCCAAGAGCAGCATGGAACGGATGCGGTAGGGGTCTACCTGGGCAATCCCACAGTACACAGCCACGGCGCGCTGCTCTTCGTTCGGGGCGTCGTCAGAGCACTGCGCACCAAGAATCGATTCTCGGCCACGTCGGTCGACCAGCTTCCTCATCACCTTGCCGCCTACGGCATGTTTGGACATCAGCTTCTTCTGCCGATTCCAGACATCGACCGAACGGATTGCTTTATCATACTCGGCGGCAATCCGTTGGCCTCGAACGGCAGCATCATGACTGCACCGGACGTCAAGCGGCGGATGCAGGCCGTCCAGGCGCGGGGAGGCAAGATCGTGGTCATCGATCCACGACGAACCGAAACCGCCGATGTGGCCGATCGATACATTCCGATTCGGCCTGGCACCGACGCGGTGCTCTTGGCCTCGATGCTTCGTCTCGTCTTCCATCGAAATGCGGTGCGACTCCGGCATCTCACTGGATACGTCGACGGACTGAACCGGCTGAAAGACTGGCTCGAGCCTTTCACGCTCGAGGCTGCCGCTGCGCGCACCGGCGTGGACCCCGACTCCATCGAGGAGCTCGTATCCATGCTCGTCTCGAACGACAGAGCGGTTGTCTACGGTCGCCTCGGCACGTGCACGCAGGCGTTCGGAGGGCTTTGTCACTGGCTCATCAACACCTTGAACCTCGTGACGGGTCACCTGGACGCGGAAGGCGGTGCGATGTTTCCGGAGCCAGCCTTTGACCTTCTGACGCTTCCTGGACCGTTCCGCGCCAAGGCCGGCAGTCACGGGCGTTCGCAAAGCAGGGTCCGGGGTCTGGACGAGTTCGGTGGAGAGCTTCCGGTCTCCGTGCTCAGCGAGGAGATGGAGACGGAGGGCCCCGGACAGATCCGGGCCCTATTCACCCATGCCGGGAACCCGGTCCTTTCGACCCCCGGAGGGCACCGATTGGAGAAGGCCGTTTCCCATCTGGACTTCATGGTCAGTGTCGACTTCTATTTGAACGAAACGACGCGTTTCGCAGACGTGATCCTCCCTCCGGTCTCGCCGCTCGAGCGGAGTCACTACGACGTCATCTTCCACATGTTCGCGGTCCGGAACACTGCAAAGCATTCCCAGTCGGTCTTTCCGAAGTCCAACACCGCCCGATACGACTGGGAGATTCTGGTGGCGCTCGAACGGGCGATTCTGAGGCAGCGAGGTCGGTTGAATTCGGTAGATCGTGTTCGACTGGCACTCCTGGAGAGACTGGGCCCGGATCCGATCATCGACATGGGGCTTCGAGCTGGACCCTATGGTTCGCTCCGAGGTCGCAGCAGTCCGCGAATGAGTCTGAAGGCCCTTCGGAATGCGCCGCACGGTGTGGACCTCGGGCCTCTCCGGACGTGCCTGCTGGCTCGGATGCCCAAAGACAAGATCGTGGCTTCGCCCCCCCGACTCGAATCGGAGGTCCAGCGGCTGATAGCATCGCTTCAAGACGAACCTCCCGCTTGGACACTGATCGGACGACGTCACCTTCGAAGCAACAACTCGTGGATGCACAACCTCGAGCGCCTCAATCGCGGGCGCGACCGTTGTACTCTTCAAGTTCATCCTCGAGATGCTGGAGTGATCGGTGTCGAAGACCGTGATCGTGTGCGCGTGATGTCGGCGACGGGAACGATCGTGACCATCATCGAGATCAACGACGGAATGATGCCGGGCGTAGTCAGTTTACCCCACGGATATGGTCATGGCAGGGACGGCGTGAAAGGCCGAGTGGCCCGTCGCGTTGGAGGGGTGAGCGTCAACGATCTGACCGACCCGAGTCAGGTCGACGAATTCTCGGGTAATGCGATCCTGAATGGGGTTCCTGTTCGGCTGGAGCGCGTTGACGCGACGGAAGGCTGAGTCAGCTCGAAGCGGATTCCCAGATTAGGAGGAGCCGGGCGTCGGACAGGGCTGCCGTTCGGTGAACCGCGATGGATTGATATTGCGGGTCTTGGATCATCCGAAAGAACGCGCGGGCCGACGGATACCGGATGAGAAGGACGTCATCCCAAGACTCCTCACTCGGGCCAATGACGAGAGCACCTGCAGCACCTCGAAACAGGGCCGAGCCGCCGACTGCCGTCACCAGTGAAATGGCCCGAACCGCGTATCTTTGGTACGCGGTTCGTCCGTCGCAGGGGGAACCATTGACGCCATCTGGGAGGATATCGGGATAGGTCGCCTCGGCTCGGTAGCGAAGCAAGTTGAGCATCACGAAGGGCTTGTCGTCCGGGACCTCCGACAGCATGCCGAGTTGCGACGAGGTGGGTTCGATGTGCACGGCGAGTGCTCTACCGCAGTTCCGACGGTCCGACCAGTCGAGTGCTCAGGAGTCGTGAAGAAGCCACCGGCAGCGCCGCGAATCGGTGTGTTCAGTACGCGTAGACCTTGCCGCCGTGCACGCGTGCGAAAAACAGCTTCCGATGCTTGCCACGGAACCTCTGGATCTCGAGTCCACGCTTTCTCCGAAGGCGTTTGAAGTGCCGAGGTCCGACCCGACGATGCGCAAATCGTCGGCGTCGGAAGTGCCGTCCTCGTCGGCCTCGGAAGCCCTTTCCTCGGACCGGCGTGAGCTCGGCTTTGTCCGAAGCATGCTCAATGCCTGGGTATGCCAACCCAGCGCGATGCAATGCGGGAGATGCTTCCGCAGCCAACGGAGCAGCCAAAGCCGCAGTCACGAATCCCATGATCGCGGTTTTCCAGATCTTCATGTGTGGATGCCTCCTTCGCCCACGGTACGGACGCTTCGAAGGAACGTTTCAAAACCCATGACCTCGATTGAGGCGTGAGGGCCCTCTCACTACGCGACGGAGGAGGACGGCTCGTCCAAACGAATCCGCAGGAGTGCGAGGCAAAGGAGGAACGCTGGAACCGCCGCTGCAAACAGGACGGGTTGGAAGCTCCCCCATACATCGACACTCACGCCGAGGAGCACTGGACCCAGCGCCGTTCCAGCCACGACCCACGTCATCACGGAACCGCGAATCGTACCGTGGTGTCTCCGACCGAAGGCAACTGCGATGCACGGGGTCAGCGAGGCCTGGATCAACGCCATTCCGATGCCGAGCAGCATCATCGAACCGACGAAAAGGGCAGCACTTCGGGCCATGCCGATGCCCGCGCAGGACAAACTGAGGGCCACCGGTATCGCGACGAGACCAGGGCGGTACGGCAGACGCGCACCCAACAGGAACAAGAGACCCGTCGCAGCCAGGCTCGAACCTCCGAATGCGCTCAATCCGAGCGCGCTCACGGAAAGCGGAAGCTGGCCAGCCTCGGCCAGCGCCTGATTGTGAAACAGCACTCCGGTTCCGAGGCTGGCGTGAAGAACCGCCACCGACAAAAGTACCCAGTACGTTCGAGTCCGGAGAGCTTGGGCGAGCGTCAGGCCCGTCCATGCCGACTTTGCGCTCGCGGCCTGCGTCGGGTCGTGCCTTCTGCCATCCACCCGTAGGCCCATGGATTCGGGTGTGTCCCTTTGTACCCCGATCACCAAAGGGAGCACCGCCATCACGGCCAAGGCACCCAACGATGGGTAGGCCCATCGCCAACCCCAAGAGGCGATGAGCCAAAACGTGAACGGCGGGAACGCTGATGTGGCCAGACCCATGACTGCGCTCCGTAGGGCCTCCACTCGACGGAGTTCGCTTTCGAACCAGAGTGCCACGGCATGTCCACTCAGGAGTCCCATGGCGCCTTGCCCGAACATACGGAGACCGGCCAGACCCAACAGCGCTCCCCAGCCGGACCGGACGTTTCCCATCCAGACGCATGATATGGCGAGGCCCAGCGTGGCCGCGATGGTGACGAGGCGCGGGCCAAAGCGGTCTGCGAGTCGGCCGACGAATGTCATCGGCAGAGACGCGGTCAATGTCGCCATCATGTAGATCAAGCTCAGCTCGGTGGCCGTCAGCCGAAGGTCGGATTGCAAATGAGGTGTAAAGACCGAGACGAGAACCGTCTGCCCGGGCAAGGTGAATGCCAAGGTGACGGTGGAAGCCAAAGCCACCCACCATCCGTAAAAAATCCGCGGTGGCATGGGCGCCGGCCTACCGGGTCTCCGGTACAGGTCAAGGCAATCGTCGTACTCTTGGCGCACGACGATTCAAGCGGGAACAGATCGGCGTGACGGAGGAGGCGACGGTCGGTCTACGCAGATGCGCGCCAGTGTGTTAACCGAGCGCTGAGGACCCTGAGATGCACGACAGCAAAAGCCGAAGAACTTTCCTACAAACCGTTGCCCAAGCTACGGGTGGTGTCGCTTTGATGCCCCTCGTCACCTCTTGCACCCAGTCCCCTGGAGACAAGAGCCACTCGAAACAAACGCCGTCTGCTTCCGGCTCGAAAGCCGCCTCGAAGCCATCGTCCAAGCCATCGGACGACGACGTGACCGCGATTCCCACCGCGAAACCTGCTGCCTGGGATCCCATCGCCTACAACCGCAAGCGTGGAAACGCGGGCAAGATTCCGGAGTCGTACCTACCCAGCATCAACGGCCCGGACGGGGTGAAGAAGCACCTCGGTAAGCACCTGCCATACGTGCCGGATCTCGGGGAGATTACGGTGCCTTCCGGTATGGTTGCCATCATGTGGGGCGACCCTTCGAAAGGCTACGTCCGACATCCGAATGCCGCCCGTGGACCTGACAACAACAACGAAGGGCACTGGTACAACTGGGTCAAAATCCGAAAAGCCACGGTCGAGGACGCCCTAGAGACCAAGAGTCAATACGCCGAGTGGCCGCCCAAGGAAGGTGAAGAGAGCTCCTTTGCGGTGTTTGGAGGTGGTGACATCACGGCCGACTCCGGGAAGAACACCGTCTATCTCGCCGAACTGCCCAAAGACCTCGAGCCGGGGGATACGGTTCGGGTCTGGGCCCACTGTCTGACCCATGGCGAGTATGTCGACTTCATGACGATTCCTGCCTGAGCTTCGTGGGAACGACCGCTCATGAAAGACCCTCAATCCGGATCGATTGGGTGCGGCGGATCTGTGTGCTCGGTTCCTGATTGCTCTTCAGCATCCTCCGCCTTCGAAACGACCGGCCATGAGGCGGCTTCGATGGAGGACCCGTTCCTCGAGCGCAAGGAAGCGAACGAAACGACCCGCTGAGGCAGCGGAAACTCGAATCCCGCTTCAGCCAAAGCGTTCTTGACCTGAATCGTCAGGTCATTCTTCACGTCGTAGTACTGTTCCGTCACCGTCCAGGCCGTGAGCTTCAGTTCGATGGCGTCGCTCTGGAAGGCCTCCACGAAGACGAACGGCTTCGGTTCTTCCAGACAGGCTGTGTTGTCGTCGGCCACCGATTCGAGCAGTTCGATGACTCGGTGCAGGTCGTCCGTCAGTCGGACCCTCAGCAAGATGTCCATCCGTCGAATCGGAAACCGGGTCAGATTCACCACCCTCGTCTTCAACACCGTCTCGTTGGGGACACGCACGAGAAGATTGTCGAAGGTTCGAATCTTCACCGACAACGGGTCGATGGACATCACCTCTCCCATCGTGCCCTCGATGTCCACCACGTCGCCGACTCCGAAGGGCTGCTCCCCCATCATGAACAATCCACTGATGAGATTCGAAGCGGCGGTCTGCGATGCGAAACCGATGGCCACGGTGAAGACCCCCGCTGCGCCCAAGAGAACTGCTAGGTTCACGCCGAAGAGACTCAGCGCGATTCCGATGGCCAATAAGGCGAGCAGATAGCGAACGACTTGTCGGAACCAGACGTTCGTCTTGGTGCTGAAGCCCGGCACCCGTAGTCGGCGGCCGATCAGAGACGCGGTCCAAAGGCCCAGGATCAAGACCAGTACCGCCCCGGTGTAGGAGAGCGCGTTCGGTCCCAAGCCCAGCATCCACTCCGCTACACTCTCAAAGCTCACGCTCTTCATCCGCTTACCTCAGAAGGGAGGAGAAGGCGCGGAAGGGACCATCCTCCTGGCGCCGTGAAGGAGAGATGAACTTCGCTCGCTCGGCCTCTGGAGGCGGTCTTCGCGCCACCTTGACATCCGCGAAGTCGGTCACGTCTCGACGCACCAACGTGGTCTCTTCGGTCCAGAGAACTCCGTTCGGCGTCTGAAACAGCGCAAGTCGAAAGACAGGCAAACTGATACGCTCCAGTACCAGAGTCGAGTCTGTCCGATTCTGAATCCGCACCGCCGTCGTGGCCCGGTGTCGTTGGAGCACGAACTCCGACAGGTGAAGACAACAATAGGTCCGTGACGCGTAGCAAAGATGTCCTTCTTGTGTCGGTGGACCGAACCAAGTGTCGGATGGTCGATAGATGGGAAAGTCGGCCAAGCGCCGAGCCCCATCCGCCCCCGGGGCGAGGCGAATCCAGACCGGCGATGTGACGAAGATTCGTACTTCGTCTTGGGGCGGGATCGCGAACGCGTGAGCCGGTCGCGTGACGACCGACCTATCCGGAAGACGGGGGGAGATATCGAGTCTGAGGTCGGGGCTCGTCGTCCCATAGCGGGTCCAGTAGTAGGGCTCTCGGTCGTCCGGCGGCCGGGCCGGAACCAGTACGCCCATGGTGTCGGCGAACGATTCCCTTTCGCGCAGCGTTCCGAGGCGCCACTCGTACTCCTGACGCTCGATGATCAAGTGAAGAGGGCCGATCCTCCACCGACCGCAGGAACCCCGAGGAATGTGAAACTTGCCCCAGATACTCTGAACAGCCTCCTCCACGCCCGTCCACATACTACGGGGGTGAGCTGGTTATCCAATCGTTCGATGCATCGGCACCCCGTTTGCTCGGACCAACCCGGTCACTCCGGAGATGGGAGACGCCATGTGGTAGGGCTTCGGGGGCAACGACCCGAACTGCGCATCGGTTGACACGAAGTGGTCCTGGTCGCTGAAACCGCGCCGATGGAAGGCCTCGTTCTCGTTGTTGTGAGCGGTCTCCTGGTAGGGGGCCTCGCGTGGGTCTTCTCGCGTCGGCGTCGGCGTTCGTTGTTTCCGCGGAGACGAGTCGTCTGTTTGCCGCAGCGCTATGACGCCGAACCGGTTGAAGGTAGTCACAGCGTGCGCTCCTTTCGCGTGCATGACGAAGTCGCGCCGCGAAGCACGCGATTGCAGGATCAGCCGGAACGGTGGCGCCGGGAGATGGCCGGGCTGGGGGAGGCGGCGCGGCACGCAGGCGTCATTTACGCCGTCTTCGTTCATGGCACGTTTGTAGGTACGGACCCGTTTTCGCTGCTGTCGTCCATCCAACGACTCTATCCACGAATGGATAATGGAGTCGTTTCCCGGGTGGGTGTGCTCTGGAGGACTGCGACCAGTCAGCTCAATCGAGATCGTGGAAACTTCCAGCCAGGTTACGTGAAGCTCTTTGCCGAGTCGACCAGTGTCCCGGCTTCGCTCTTCGTGTGGAGCTCGGAGAACACGCACGGCGCCAGGCTCAATGCTGCGGCTCAGTTGGCGTATCACATCTCGGCGCGACTCGACGAACTCAAGGGCGGCGAGCGAGGCCGCGTTCTCTTGGTGGGTCACAGTCACGCCGGACAGATCTTTGCGCTGCTCCTTCAGATGTTGACGGAGTGTTCCCATGCGCCGACGCTCCTTCGACTCGCCGGAGAGCTGGGTGAAGACATCGACTGGCTGAAAATGCACTTGCATCAGCTTCAGCGCCGAGAGGTAGACGTCGTCACGCTGGGGACGCCGGCGAGGTACGGCTGGCCGGCGCCGAGTCATGAGCGCATCCTTCACATCGTCAATCACCGGGGTCCGGAACCAATGGGGGGCCGACTCGACGGTGTTCTGACCACTCGAGATGGAGACTATATTCAGCAGTGGGGCGTAGCCGGTTCGGATTTGCCGTCTACGTCCGCTTCGCTGAAACGCATCAACACGGAACTGGATGAGGTGTTGGGTCTGGGGCACGATCCTCGCAAGTGGCTGCAGAACCTCGAACACCGAAAACGGGTGCACGAGGGTGGCCACACGATGCTCGTCGACTACGGCGATCAGTCCACCAGTGGTCCAAACTGTATCGCGACCAATTTCGGACATTCCATCTACACGCGTCGAAGAACGATGCGATTCTGGATGCGCGTCGCCGCTCAGAGGCTCTATTCCCTCGCGTGATGTCTGTGTTGTGCACCATGCCCTTGTTCGTCTACGGTACGCTGCGGGTTGGAAGCACGCATGAGCATCTTCTCCCAGGTCCGAGGGTTGCTGCACGGACCTGGGGTCATTTGTTTCACCTCGGGGCGGGATATCCGGCTCTGGTGCCGGAACCCATCCAAGAAGTTCGGGGTGATCTCGCTTGGCTCCTGGAGCCAGAATCCGAGTTGAGGGAGCTCGACCGGTATGAGGGGGCCGAGGCTGGAGCTCGAGATCCGCTATACGTTCGCAGATTCTGGCCAGTCTGGGCCATGGGCCATTGGCTCGAAGCCTATTGTTACGTGATGGCCCGGCCGAAGGCTCTAGCCATGGGAGGCATTTGGGTCGAGGACGGAGATTGGCTCGAATGGAAGGGCAGCAGAGCGTATCGATGAGGGGAGAAACCGTCAGTCTCGCCCCAGCCACCTCTCCACTTCGGCCATGAGGTCGGCGGGAGTGGTTCGCGACGAGTACCGCCCGACGACGGAACCGGTGCGGTCCACCAGGAACTTTTCGAAGTTCCATCGAATGTCTCCAGGGCCCTCCGGTTCCGTAGGTTGGGTCGTGAGCCAGGCATACAGTTCATGTCGATTGGGGCCGTTGACCTCAATCTTCGCAAAGAGCGGGAAGGTCACCTGATACTTGGAGGTGGCGAACGCCTTGACCTCGGGATCGCTGCCTGGCTCCTGAGCTCCGAACTGGTTGCAAGGGAATCCGAGCACGCTGAACCCCCGGTCCTCATACCGTTCATGGAGCTGCTGAAGGCCTGCGTATTGCGGCGTGAAGCCGCAGCGGGAAGCGAGATTGACCAGCAAGAGCGTTCGGCCTTCGAACGTACGAAGATCCACATCCTCGCCGTCGATGTCTCGAACACGAAACGTATAGAGCGCGCTCATGATGGGCCCCATACACAGTCAGGTGAAGGCGGCAAAGTCGCAAAGCGAACGATCGAACGACTTGGGCGCCTAGGTGCGGAAGCGTTCCCGCTTCGTGTCTCCCCCTTCGTCACGGTCACATCGGCGTAACGGTACCGCTTCTTCGCGCTGCATCTGCGCACCCGGATCCATGGCATCGCCGTTGCATTCCCGCCCTCAGTCCCGCCCAAAGGGCGGAATTCCGATTTGAGAAAGATTGGGAGATCGAGGAATGCAGGCCGAGACCTTCACCTACGACGAAGATATCACACGTAAATTCGCTACCTTCACCGTCATTTGGGGCCTGGTGGGCACTGCGGCCGGTCTGCTGATCGCCGTTCAGCTTGCTTTTCCCGAGCTGAGCTTCGGTCTTCCGTACCTCACGTTTGGGCGCCTTCGGCCCTTGCATACCAACGCCGCCATCTTTGCCTTCGCCGGCAACGCAATCTTCGCTGGAGTGTATTACAGCACCCAGAGGCTCCTGAAGACGCGCATGTTCAACGATACGTTGAGCCGCATCCACTTGTGGGGATGGCAGCTCATCATCGTCGCCGCCGCCATCTCCTTGCCGCTCGGCATCACCCAATCAAAGGAGTACGCCGAACTCGAATGGCCCATCGACCTCGCGGTCGCTGTCATATGGGTGGTCTTCGCGATCAACTTCTTTGGAACGTTGGCCAAACGCCGTGAACGTCACATGTACGTAGCGGTTTGGTTTTACATCGCGACGATTGTTGCAATCACGATTCTTTATGTACTGAATAATCTCGCGCTTCCCGTCTTCGCAACTAAGAGTTACTCTCTGTACGCCGGAGTTCAGGATGCG
The DNA here is from genome assembly GCA_050331295.1 of Myxococcota bacterium. GTDB lineage: Bacteria > Myxococcota > Kuafuiibacteriia > Kuafuiibacteriales > Kuafuiibacteriaceae > Kuafuiihalomonas. The sequence continues at coordinate 64,079 of JBHJGZ010000010.1, forward strand.
TTCATGCAGTGGTGGTATGGCCATAATGCGGTCGCATTCTTTTTGACGACGCCCTTTCTCGGGCTGATGTACTACTTCTTGCCGAAAGCCGCCAACAGGCCAGTTTTTTCCTATCGCCTATCAATCTTGCACTTCTGGACGATCGTCTTCATCTACATTTGGGCAGGCCCGCACCACCTGCACTACACCGCGCTCCCCGAGTGGGCCTCCACCTTGGGTATGGTTTTCAGCTTGATGCTCTGGATGCCTTCATGGGGCGGCATGATCAATGGGCTGCTTACCTTGCGTGGCGCTTGGGACCGAGTGGCTCGAGACCCGGTCCTCAAATTCTTCACCGTCGGCGTGACCTTCTATGGAATGTCGACGTTCGAGGGACCCATGCTCTCCATCAAGTCGGTCAACAGTCTTTCTCATTACACGGACTGGACGATTGCTCATGTGCACTCAGGGGCTCTCGGGTGGAATGGTTTTCTCGCTTTTGGAATGATCTACTGGTTGGCCCCTCGGATTTTTCAGACCGGGAAGCTTTGGAGCAACAAACTGGCTGAGATTCATTTCTGGATCGGGACACTGGGGATACTTTTCTATATCGTCGCAATATACACTGCAGGAATCACGCAGGGGCTGATGTGGCGGGCATTCGACGAGACGGGCCGCCTGGCTTATCCGGACTTCGTCGAGACCGTCCTTCGCCTCATGCCGATGTACTACGTTCGGGCGGTGGGCGGAGCGCTCTATGTGTTCGGTGTGGTCTTGTGCCTGATCAACTTTGTCATGACGTGGCGAAATCGGCCGGCGCAGTATGCTCCGGTCACCGACAGCGCCCCGCCGTTGGCGGCCACGTATACCGGGCCGGAGCCCGCTCCGATCGTGCCCGAAGGAAAGACGCCCGGCCTGGTGTCGGTCTGGAACTACATCGCCCGGGCCGAATGGCATCGTGTTTGGGAGCGAAAGCCTTTCCGCTTCACCGTTTGGACCACCGTAGCCGTACTCGTTGCGTCGTTGTTCGAGATCATTCCGACGTTCTTGATTCGTTCCAATGTACCAACGATTGCATCGGTCGAACCTTACACCCCGTTGGAGCTCTACGGTCGAGACATCTACGTCAGTGAAGGCTGCTACAATTGTCACTCGCAGATGGTGCGGCCGATTCGCATGGAGACGGAGCGCTACGGCGAATACTCGAAACCCGGAGAATTCATCTACGATCGGCCTTTCCAATGGGGATCCCGACGAATCGGGCCAGATCTGCATCGGGTGGGAGGAAAGTATCCTCACCTCTGGCATGTTCGCCACATGGAAAATCCGAGGAGCACGACTCCTCGTTCCATCATGCCGCCGTATCAGTGGCTCCTGGCCGACGACATCGACTTCACTTCGATCCAGCCTCGGGTCGACGCCATGGCCATGTTGGGCGTTCCATATGGAGCTGCGATTCAGCAGGGTGAGGCGATGGCGAAAGAACAGGCCGACGAGGTGGCGGATGAGATCATCGCTCAGGGCGGGCCTGACTTGCACGGCAAGGACATCATTGCGCTGATCGCTTATCTTCAGCGCCTGGGCACCGACATCAAGAGAGCGCCGGCCGAGGATGAGCCGGTGGCGGAAGCGGAGCGCGTGCAATGAGACTCAGCGAGTTGATGAGCAGCATGGACCTTTCGTTCTACCCTCAGGTTGCTCTGGTCATCTTTCTGGCCGTGTTCATCGGGGTGGTGGTGCGGTTGTTCACCCGGAAAGAGGAGTACGAGCGGGCTGCTCGGCTCCCCCTGGAAGACGACAAGGATTAAAAAAGGATTCTATCGATGGCCAAGAAGGTAACCGATGAGCTGTTGGACCATGAGTACGACGGCATTCGAGAGTTCGACAATCCCATCCCCGCTTGGTGGAACTGGCTTTTCGTAGGATCGATCGTGTTTTCGGTCGGGTATTACGGATATTACCACATCTATGGTGCCGCAGGCATCTTCGAGAAGTACGAGGTCGAGATGGCGGAGTTCCGAAAGCTCCAGGAGCAGCGTGAGCGGACGATGCTGGCGAACCTTTCGGAAGACACACTGATCGCGGCCATGCGCTCAGCAGATCAGGTCCGAGCCGGTCAGCAAAACTTCGAGACGTACTGCGCGCCGTGCCACGGCCAGCAGGGTGAGGGGAGCGTGGGCCCGAACCTCACCGACGCCTATTGGCTGCATGCCGACGGGAGTCTCTTGGCCATCCGAAAAGTGATCTCCGAGGGCGTTCTGGAAAAGGGAATGCCGGCTTGGGGAAAACAGTTCTCTCCGGAAGAGATGATTCAACTCTCGGCATACGTGGGGACGTTGCGCGGAACCAATCGCGAAGGAAAGCCTCCGGAAGGGGAAAAGGTCGAGCTTTCGGCACTCGAGACCAACTGAGGTTGGTCCGGGTCGAGATCCTCGCCCATCGGCGAATCACGAGGAAGTCATGGGACAAAACGTACTCAGCCCAGGCGAGAACGTGCTCAGCACGTTGAGAGATGACGGGAGCCGAATATGGATGCGGCCCCGGCTCTCGCCCGGGCGGTATCTGCGTGCACGCCAATGGGCTGGATACACGCTCATCATTGCTTTTCTGATCCTGCCCTTCGTGGAGGTCGGTGGTCACCCCGCGATGTTGTTGGACGTAGCCGCGCGGCGTTTTCATCTGTTTGGCTTCACCTTCCACCCTACGGACTCGGCGCTTCTGATGCTCCTCATGCTGAGCATCTTTCTCGGCATCTTCTGGGTGACGGCCCTCTTCGGCCGGGTCTGGTGTGGATGGGGCTGTCCTCAGACCGTCTATATGGAACTCGTCTACCGGCCGATCGAACGCTGGATCGAGGGAGGCCCCGGCAAGCAGCGTCAGATCGACAAAGTCGGACTGCGCCATCCGCGACGGCTACTGAAGTACGCTGTGTTTCTTCTGGTCGCGTTTGTTCTCGGGAATCAGTTCCTTTCATATTTCGTGGGTTGGGAACGGCTCGCGACCTGGATGACGGGTTCGCCCTTCGACCACATGGGAGGCTTCCTGGTCATGGCGGTGACCACCGGGCTGGTCTTCTTCGACTTTGCCTATTTCCGGGAACAGATGTGCACCGTTGTCTGCCCCTATGCACGACTTCAATCCGCGCTGTTGGACCGCAATTCGCTCATCGTTGGGTACGACCGTCTTCGCGGGGAGCCCCGGGCTCGACTGAAGGCTCGGACCGCCGGCGACGGCAGCGGCTCTTGCATTGATTGCGGAGCCTGCGTGATCACCTGTCCGACGGGTATCGACATCCGTCAGGGACTTCAACTCGAGTGCATCAATTGTGCGCAGTGTGTGGACGCCTGCGATTCGGTCATGGACAAGATCGGCCAGCCTCGGGGCTTGATTCGGCTGTCCTCGGAAAACGCCCTGACGCGGGATGAGCGGCCCCGCATCGTTCGGCCCCGAGCGGTCGCGTACCCGGTCATCATCGTGGGTTTGCTGGTGATGGCCGTATTTCTCTTCAATAGCCAAGGGACCGCCGACGTCACGGTGCTCAGGCAACTCAACGCCCCTTATGTGCTGCTCGACGACGGCGCGGTTCGAAACCAGCTTCGCGTGAAGATCGTCAATCGCACCAACGATTCGCGAACCTACCGACTCGCCATCCCCGAGGTCGATGCGGCCGCGATCCTTGCACCGCAGTTCCCGCTCCGGGTGGCGGAAGGGGACAGCATGACCACCCCGGTGTTCGTGACACTACCAGCCCAACGCTTCGAGGGAGGGCGCATCGATATCCGGGTTCGAGTGGAAGACGACGCCGGATTCCAGACAGAATTGCCGTTTCTGCTCCTCGGGCCGGAGAAGGGCTCGTGAAGAACGGCGCCTGGTTTCCGTACATGCTGATCGGGCTGCTTCTGGTGTCGGTCGGCGCCAATGTCTACCTGATCATCCGAGCGACGAACGACCCATCGTTCGCGGTGGAGCCGGACTACTACGCGAAGGCCGTAGATTGGGACGTACAGCGTGCGGAACAGGCAGCGAGTGATCGGCTGGGTTGGAACGTAGACATGGAGTTCACTGCGACCGAACTGAGGGTGCACCTGCTCGACAGCGCGGGCATACCGGTGGATGGAGCCACAGTCGAAGTCGAAGTGTTTCACAACGCCCGGGCTCAAAACCGGATCGCAGCCGTTATGCGACCCGACGGGCCTGGGGAGTACGTATTGAATCGTCCTTTTGAGAGAGAAGGTCTTTGGGAAGTGCGTCTTTCCGCTGTCCGACGCGATGATCGATTCGTCCACGTTCAGAGGGAAGAGCTTCGATGACGGAGGTTCTCTTGGCGGCAGTGACCGCGAGCCTGCTCGGGAGTTTTCACTGCGTCGGCATGTGTGGGGGATTCGTGGCGTTTTACGCCGGGGATGCCGGAGCGCAACGTGGAACGGCCATGCTGCCGCATCTCACGTACAACGCGGGCCGTCTGCTCACTTACGTGGTCCTGGGTGCGTTGGCCGGTTCCCTTGGGGCTGCCATCAATCTCGCGAGCGCGCCCGCCGGGGTACGAGGCCTTGCCGCCCTCGTCTCGGGAGGGTTGATCGTCGCATGGGGGCTCGTCTTGCTCGTTCAGGCCTTGGGCAAAGGTCATGGCTGGGTCTCGCCCTCCCCGACCTGGCTCAATCGGCTGCTCTCCAAGTTCCTCCCCCGGCTGATGGACAAGCCCCCGGTCTTCCGCGCTCTGGCCCTCGGGATGGCGTCGACGCTCCTTCCTTGCGGATGGCTGTACGGTTTCGCCGTCACCGCAGCCGGCACGGGCAGTCCGGCGTACGGTGCCTTGTTCATGGCAGCATTTTGGCTGGGTACGGTACCCGCAATGCTGGGGGCTGGTCTCGGCGTTCAGCGCCTGGCCCATTTCATCGGACCCAAGCTCGGGATCATCATGCCCGTGGCACTGGTGGTCATGGGCATCTTGACCGTCACACAAAGGGGCATCCCGATGGTCATGGAGAACTCGAACGGAATCTCGGCCTTCGAGGGGGCGCCCCCTGGCGAGGTCCAAAGTGAGTGCCACTGACGCTCGCCCATCTTCCCGGCAGGCTTCTTTGACCTCGGGCGGGCCGCCAGGACGGTCGGCGCATGCTCCAAATGAGACCTCCGAAGCCTCTGGTCGCAGGATAGACTGCGACCATTGTGGTCTTCCGGTACCGCCTGCATGGGTGAGACCGGCCAATGAACGCCAATTCTGTTGTCATGGTTGCCGAACGGTTTACGAGGTGATTCACGCCGCGGGATTCGAGGCTTATTACGAGCTCCGGGACGCCCGGCCCAATCGCGCGGCTGAAGCAACCGACCAACGCTTCGATGAACTTGATGATCCCGCATTCCTGGAGCAGCACTGCACGCCGCGTCCGGATGGATGGATGGCGACGGAGCTCTACCTCGAAGGCATTCATTGCTCGGCCTGTGTGTGGCTCGTGGAAAAGGCGATGACCCGGGAAGCGGGCGTGGGTGAAGCGCGACTCAACTTCGCCCGGGGCCGGTTGTCCCTGGTGTGGCATCCTGAAACGCGGAAGCTCTCGGAAGTGGCGCGACGGCTCGCCCGGCTGGGCTATCCGGCCCATCCAGCTCGTCCGGGTCAGGACAATCGACGAGACGAGGAGAGACGGCTGCTCGTGCGGCTCGGGGTCGCAGGTGCGGTGGCGGGAAACGTCATGCTGATGGCCGCAGCGCTCTACAGCGGTTGGTTCTCGGGCATGGCCATCGAACACCGAGACTTCTTTCGGTTCATGAGCCTGGTCGTCAGCATCCCGGCGGTGCTGTACTCGGGAGCCCCTTTTTTTGCCGGAGCCTGGTCCGGACTTCGCGCCGGCGTGCTCCACATGGATCTTCCCATTTCCATCGGTATTGGCGTGGGCTTCATGGGGGGCGTCGTGAACACGTTTCGGGGCACCGGCGACGTGTACTTCGATTCCGTTACCGCGCTCATTTTCCTCCTGCTGGTCGGTCGCCTTCTCCAACTGCGACAGCAGCGTCGAGCCAGCGAGAGCTCCGAGCTCCTTTATGCGCTCACGCCTTCCTGGGCCCGTCGTCTGGACGGTCGGGGAGAAAGTCAGCGGGTTGCGTTGGAGGCGGTACAACCCGGGGATCGCCTGGAAGTCTGGCCCACCGAACGCATTCCGACGGACGGGATCGTGGAGCAGGGGCGTTCTTCGGTGGATGCGTCCCTTCTCTCCGGGGAGTCGCATCCCGTATCCGTCCGCCCCGACGACGAGGTTTTGGGAGGAACAACCAACCTCGAGGCGGTCCTGAAGATCCGGGTTACGAAGAGCGTACGGGCTTCTCGGGTGGGTCAGATTGCGAACATGGTCGTGGAGGCCGGTCGCAGCAAGGCGCCGCTGGTTCAGCTCGCGGACACCGTGGCCGGCTACTTCGTCGGTGTGGTGCTGATGCTGGCCCTGGGAACCTTCGCGCTGTGGTCGTGGCTTTCGCCGGCCGACGCCATCGACCATGCCGTCGCGCTGCTCATCGTGAGTTGCCCCTGTGCCCTCGGCCTCGCCACACCGCTGGCGATTACCGCGGCGATTGGGAAGGCCGCCCGGGGCGGGATCCTCGTCCGCTCCGGGACTGCCCTCGAAAACTTGGGCACCCTCCGAAACGCCACGCTCTTTTTCGACAAGACCGGAACCCTCACTCATGGGCGTATGCACGTCTGTCGTTTCGACGGACCGGACTGGGTGCGTCCGTGGGTCGCCGCGGCGGAGCGCGACTCGACGCATCCAGTGGGCCGAGCCCTGCGGACGGCGATGGAGGTGCCTTCGCTTCGGTATGCGTTGCTGGACGCCCGCGTGGAATCCGGCGGATTGGATACGAAGGTCGATAGTGGCGAACACCGCAAACGCATCGTGGTTGGTCATCCACGTTTCGTGGAGGAGCGGGCAACCGGTGGAAGCGTTTTTCGACGTCGCACCGAGGCATGGGCCAAGGAAGCGCTGACGCCGGTGTGGATCGCGGTCGACGGGACCGTCGTCGCGGCCGCAGGTTTGGCGGACGAACTGCGGCCGGAGGCGGCATCCTCGCTCGCTGACCTCCAGAGACTGGGCTTTCGCGTCAAAGTCCTGTCTGGAGACGCTCCGTCGGTGGTGGAGGCAGTCGCCCGGCGACTTGGGCTCGATCCTGCCGAGTGTGAAGGCGGATTGACACCAGAACAGAAGCTTCAGCGAGTCGAAGTGGAACTTCGGAACGGCGCAGTGGTCATGGTCGGAGATGGCGTGAACGATGCCGCGTCCCTAGCCGCTGCAACGGTCGGGATCGCGGTCCACGGGGGGGCCGAGACCTGTTTTGCGGCGGCAGACGTGTTTTTCCAGACTCCCGGGATCGAAAACGTGGGCGACTTGGTTCGCGGAGCGCGCAGAACCCGAGGCACCATTCGCAACAACATTGTCTTCTCTTTGATATACAATGTGCTTGGTGCAACCTTGGCCATGACCGGCTCCTTGAACCCCCTTCTCGCCGCAGTCTTGATGCCCGTGAGTTCTCTGGTTGTGGTTACGAATTCGTTTCGCTTCCGTTTTGGCAGGAACCCGATGGAACATTCGAGAGGGTCTTCGGATCCTCGTTCGGAGGGAACATGGCAGTCCTCTACATCGTCTTACCCCTTGCAATCCTGATCGCGGTCGCGGCGGTCACCGCCTTCGTTTGGATGGTCCGTAGCGGTCAACTGGACGACTTGGAGACGCCCGCGATGCGCATCCTGTACGACGACACCGAGGTACGACGTTCCACTTCCAGAAGCGGTGCACGAGACCCAGGAGAAGCTTCGTGAGCCGTCCCCATCTCAGGCCTCACTTCGACCTGGTCGTTGCGCTCAAACCAGACGAGGTTCTCTCCGTTCTGAAAGAGCGTTTCCGAGTGCGGAAGAAATTTTGGACGGGACACGTGAGTGGCTCATACATTCAGCTCAAGGTTCCACGACATCACCGACATCCATGGTCGCCTTGGCTTTCGTTTCAAGCCACGGAACACGAGCGTGGTACTTTGCTGACCGGCCGCTTCGCACCGAGCCCGAACGTTTGGACTCTGTACATGGCCGGGTATGGGGTTCTCGGGACTCTGGTCCTCGGTCTCGGCTTTTTCGGCCTGGCGCAATGGATGGCAGGCGAGGCTCCAACGATGCTATGGGCGGTTCCGGTTTGCCTGGTTCTGATGCTCGCGCAGTACGGTTTCGCTTTTATTGGTCAGGGCTTGACGGCGCGTGAAATGGCTTCGATGCGAGAGTTCATCCGCGACAGTTTCGACCGCCGACAGTCACAATGGGCAGATCCAGTTTTCCGAGACGAAGAAGATGAAGATTCTTCGGTCACTGCCTCGACCAACGAAACACGCGACGAAATGGCGCAACGCGCCTGATCGTTTGACGCGATTCGGCAAATGAGTCGAGTTGTGCCACTTTGCCGATCGGCGTTATGGAGACGCCATGACGTCGGAAGGTACACGCCGTAAAGTAAGCTGGGCTGCATGCACGGTAGTCATCATGATCGCTTGCGAGTCGAGACGGCCTACAGCCCATCAGGAGTCGGTCGAGCATCCATCGAGCACCTCTGAGACCCCAGTGAAAGGATCGGTGTCCTCGGCGTCCGACGCGTCGGTTGCCGAAAGCGATTTCGAGCACCAGGGAGGTGATGACATTCCTGGATCCGGCGATTCCTCTCCATCCGAACCAGTCGCTCCAGAGGCGAGCGCAAGGGATCGAACGCTGCACGATCACATGCAGGAGCATTTTGCCCGGGTAGACCAGATGAAGAACGCCCTCGTGCAGGGTGAGCTCGAAGAGGCTCAGAATCAGGCGAGGTGGCTTGCCGAGCACGAAGCGCATGGAGATCTTCCACCGGGTTGGGAGCCTTATTTTGAAGCGATGCAGTCTCAAGCTCGAAAGGTCCTGGCAGCCCAGGACACGACGGAAGCCGCAATTGGGACGGCGCGGGTCGCCGGAACTTGCGGAAGCTGTCATAGCGCGATGGAGGCCAAGGTCCGTTTCGGCTTCGAGGCGCCACCACCCTCCGAGCTGGACCCCGAGGACCCGGCCCATCATGCATGGGCCGCGCTTCGGATGTGGGACGCGCTGGTCAGCCGCTCCGACAGTCTATGGAGGAGAGGAGTCGCCGTCCTCAGCCGCGCTCGCGTCACGCCCCCGATCCGAAACCCTCCAGCCGAAGGGTCGGATCTTCATCAGGCCTTGGTTTCGTTTCGTTCCATGGTGGCCGCGGCTGAAGTTGCGGACGCCGCTGGAAGCCGAGGGGAAGTCTTTGGGCATTACCTGGGGTCTTGCAACCATTGCCACACCCTGGTGGAAATGGAGCTGGCGTCTCACTGAATGCACCTCTTTGGCCAAAGCGCAATGGGTCTTGTCGCCAGACCGTCCTGGTCGCTGCTCATCCCGGCATGCCTGGTCTGGGGATGCGCTGCGACTTGGTTGGGTGCCGAGTGGTCGCCGTCTCCATATGAACGAGTCGGGCGGTTGATGGGGCTGGGACTCTTGAGTGGATTCACCGGCATTCTGATGGTGAGTCGGGTCGAGTCGGGGATTGAGGGAGAGAGCGAGTTCCGGATCACGGCGGAGGTTCAGCAAGGCCTTCGACTGGTCCTGGCGCCGGTACGCATGCTCTTTGCGGGCTGGGTATGGTTTGGAGGATGGCTGCTCGTCGTTGGCGTGCTTCCCGAGCGCTGGCTGGCCGGACTCGCACTATGCGCCATGGCGATGTATCTGCCGATCGCGGCCACCTTCGCGGTGGTCCTCAGCTTGGGTGATCTCGTGCTCCATCCGTTCGTCGGCATCCGAAGCCTTTGGACGCTGCGCCGACGCATGCCGGAGATGTTGCTGTGGAGCTCGGGCATTCTGGGTGGTGCTGCCCTCATGGGAACGGCTCTCAGGCTCGGCGGGGATGTCGGGTTTGGGCTGGCCTGGGTCGTTTGGGGTGTTGCACTCCTCGTCGTGTCGCAACCCTGGGGTCTCCTCGTCAGGACTCACCAGCTCGAGCTCGGCTTCGTCGCCCCCGGCCCCGGTCGAGAATACGAACGGGGTTCCGGCATCGACGCGCGGAAAGAGCCCGAATTCGAACAAGAGACAGGATCTGTGCCATCAGGACCTCCGACGACGGCAGAACAGCCGACGGCGTCCCCGTTTCTCGTACGGGAAGATGAGCCGGTGTTCGATGCCTGGGAGGGGCCCAGCGGTCTCGAGGAAGACGAATCGAGGGGTGTGCGCGCTACCCTCGACCCTCGCTGAATGGCGTCATTCCCCGCTCCGCGGGGGCGCCGGCTCGAAAGGCGCTCTTCACGAAGTCGCGAAACACCCGGACTTTGGGCGGAAGATGCGCGCGGGAAGGGAAGAGGAGCCATGCCGCGGTCCGAAAGGTCGAGGCCGTCACCTCATGGCGAGGAAAAAGTCGAATGAGCTGCTTCGACGCGAGGTCCGCGGCCACGTTCCAGCGTGGCAAGACTGCCACGCCCATTCCCCGAACCGCGCACTCTCTGATGGCCATTCCGAGGGACAGTGTCAGCGAGCCGGACACCGACACGGAGATGGTTCGCCGCGAACCTTTGGTGCGAAACAGCCAACGCGCGCCGTAGCCTCGCACCGGGTAGCGAAGACACTGGTGCTCCGCCAGTTCAACCGGCCTTTCCGGAGTGCCGTGGTCACGAAGATAAGACGGCGCCGCGCAACAAACGTACGTCATCGTGCACAAGCGATGCGCCACCATCGATGAATCGGGCAAATCACCCTGTCGAATCGCGATGTCGAACGCTCCTTCGGTCAGGTCCAGGAGGGCGTCCGTCAGAACGAGCTCGAGACGAATTTCGGGGTACCGTCTCGAGAACTCCGGCAGCAACGGCACGAGATTCAGCAGAGCGAAGGTCGGGGACGCGGTGATCCGCAGGAGGCCTCGAGGGTGCCGAGCCGCATCCCGAACACGGGCTTTGGCGCGCTCGAGCGATTTCACCAAAGGCTCGACCGAGTGGATGAACGACTCACCGGCTTCGGTGACGGAGACTTTTCGTGTGTTGCGCTGGAGTAGACGCACACCGAGTTCCTGTTCCAAAGCAGCGATGGTTCGGGAGATGGAAGACCCTGCAACACCTCGTTCTCGAGCCACTGCAGCGAAGCTCTTGGTACGGGCGACCTGGATGAGAATCTGCAGAGCGTCGCTATCCATTCCCTCAAGGTAATGACGAATCCTTTTGAGGTCTTCTGAAAACTGATGCGGCATACGCATCACAGAAATGCGGAATGCGGTCTTTGCCGGGAGGCTTTGTGGAGCTACCTTCGGGCCGTCGGTGTCCGGCTCCCTCAGGGCCTGGAAGCTGAACCAGCAAGGAGGAGATGATGCGAGTTGCTGTTCTGGGATTGGGTGCGATGGGCATTCGAATGGCCGAGCGCTGGCACAATGAGGGGCATACGCTCCAGCTCTTCAATCGCACCGAGGCGCGCGCCGAGCCGTTGGTGAAGGGAGGCGCTTCAGTCTTCCAAACGCCGAAGGAAGCAGCTCGGGATGCCGATGCGGTGGTCTCGATGGTGCGGGACGACGAGGCTTCGCGGTCCATATGGCTGGATTCGGTGACCGGGGCATTCCAGTCCATGAAACCGGACGCACTGGCCGTCGAGTCCTCAACCCTCACGCCGGCATGGGTCGGCCAGCTGAGTCGCGAGGCCGAGCTACGTGGTTTCCCATTCTTGGAGGCTCCGGTGGCAGGCAGCCGTCCCCAAGCAGAGGCCGGTCAGCTCATCTACTTCGTCGGTGGTAGCGAGCCGAACCTGGAACGGGCGCGGCCACTTCTCGAGGCTTGCGCGAGCTCGATTCACCCGGTGGGTGATCCGGGCATGGGGGCCGTCGTCAAGCTCTGCGTCAACGCGCTTTTCGGGATCCAGACCGCCGCACTGGCGGAAGTCTTGGGCCTGGCGACCCGCAGCGGGATGGAGCTCCAGAGCATACTCGATGTCTTGGAGCAGCTGCCCATCACCAGTCCAGCCATGAAAGGGATGGGGCGTTTGATGGCGAACCGCTCGTTCGCACCGCAATTTCCCATCGACCTGGTGGACAAGGACTTTGGCTATGTCCTCTCGTCGGCACACGCCGCGGGAGCCTCGGTTCCGGTGGCGGACGCGGTCTGGCGTGTCTTCCACGACGCGGTACGGGCCGGTCACGGGGGCGACAACATCTCGGGTATCGCCAAGCTCTATCTGGAGCGATGAGGCCCTGCTAGCTTCCGGAACGTGGAATACACCTCCGACGACGCCCTCGGCTGGGCCGAACGTCTCCGGCGGAGAGAGGTGAGCGCGCGGGAACTGGTGACCGCGGCGGCGGCCCGCATTGATGCGTGCAACGACCGTCTCAATGCCGTCATTCATCGCCTCGATCCGTTCGAGGCTTTGGCCAACCTGCGAACCGACGACGATGCGCCGTTCGCGGGCGTTCCTTTCCTCTTCAAGGACGAGCTCGACGTCGCGGGTCTCCCCATGACGATGGGGTCCAAGTTGCTTCGAGGTTTCCGGTCTCAGGAGTCCCATCCGGTGGCTCAGCGTATCCTCGCCGCCGGATTCGTGCCCATCGGACGCACGAACATGTCCGAGTTGGGACTGGTCCCCACAACGGAGCCTCGCGCCTATGGTCCCACCCGAAATCCATATGACTTCGACACTTCACCCGGCGGATCCAGTGGAGGTGCAGCGGCTGCCGTGGCTGCAGGAATGGTCCCGGTGGCCCACGCAGCGGACGGCGGAGGCTCGATTCGGATTCCGGCCTCGGCTTGCGGTCTGGTCGGACTCAAGCCGAGTCGTGGATGGCACCCGTTGGCACCACTGGACCCGCCCCAGGGCTTCGTTGTGCAGGGATGCGTGAGTCGAACCGTTCGCGATTCGGCAGCGTTCCTCGAGGTCATCCATGGAGATTCCGAGTCTGGCCGGAGGCTGAGAGGCCCGGAGCTGCGACTGGACTCCGAACCCCAAGGGAAGCTTCGATTCGCCTACGACGTGACCGGAGTGCTCGGAAATCGGGCACATCCGGACGTACGACGCGCGGTCGAGGATACCGCCCATGTCCTCGAGGCACTCGGACATTCGGTCGAGCTCGCGCGACCGCCGCTACATTCCGAAGACTTCGCCAAGGCGTTCCGCGTCCTGTGGTGCACGGCTGCGGGTGTCTTCTTTCGTAGAGTTCATCAGCTGCTCTTGCAGAAGGCTCCCGAATGGAGCCGTCGCTTCCTGGACAATGATCAGCTTTTTCGGACCGCAGTGGCTCTGCCTGGGAGGGTCGAGCCCTTCACATTGCGAATGGCACGATGGCAAGATAGATTGACGCCGGTAGATCTCTGGATGGCTGAGCTGGAGTTCGCGAAAGCGGCCGAAACCATGAGGCATTGGTTCGAGCGCTACGATGTGTGGCTTCTTCCGACCTTGATGCGACCGCCGATTGGGTTGGGAGAACTCGACCTTCGCGGCACCGAAGACCAGGTCGAAAGGATGCTGCTGGAATACGTGGGGTGGATGCCGCTCGCGAATGCGACGGGAATTCCGGCCATCTCCGTCCCCTCGACTCCGTCGGAGAAGGGGTTGCCGATAGGAGTCCAGATGATGGGACCGTGGGGACGAGAGGATCGACTTCTTTCGGTGGCTGCTCAGCTGGAACGCGAGAGGCCGTGGCCCGGGATTGCCTCCGTCTGAACGGAGAGCGCTGGGCCCCTGAGCAAGGCGCGAAGTATCCGTCGAGGACGGTCGAAGACCCCTCGCACGAAACGCTCCACGAGCTTGCGGTCGCCGCGCCACAGAGCGCAACCGATCGCATGGCCCAGGACGGCTCGTTGGGCGTCCTCGGGATTGAAGCAGAGTTGGGTGCGAACACCGAGCGGCGGGCCCCGAAGAAAGACTCCGGAGGTTGGACACGCGAGGTTTGCCGCCCACCAATGCCCAGGTCCAAACGGACTGTCCGCGACTCCGACTGCCAATCTTCCTTGGGTCGGAGCGAGAAACTGCGATGCGCAATCTATGTGGACGGTGAGGAGATGACGATCCGTCGACCGAAGATCGACGACGAGTTCGTGAGGTTCAGGCAGAAAGTCATCTTCTTCCCAGAGGGTCGGGTCGAAGTTCTGGATATGAGCGATGTCGGAGTTGTCCCGTCGCGACATGCATCGATGTTCCCGACTCTTCTTCGAAGGCGCCAGGCGGCTGGGTTCCCAATTCGTTTCGCCTGGATGCAAAGGCGCGTCTTTCAGCTGAGCAGGCCGCCCAAGACGCCGGCCAGGCCGTCTCCGTCTCCCGAAGCTCCCGTGAGAAACGGGAGAAACTGAGCCAGCTGGCCAAGGAGATCCGAGTCCAGCCGCTGATTGAGAAACCGTGTAATGACTGGAATCACCATTTGGATGTGACTCTCGTCGATGCCGAGTTTTCCGAGAATCGGCACCAACAGTGCAGCGGATCCGGCGGCTCCGCCCAACTCTCCCCCGAGGGATGAAAGCGCACTCGTGAGGAGCCCCCCGAGCCCCGAATCTGCTCCGGTCGCTGCGTCCGCGCCCATGGCCTTTTCCGCTTGGGATTGCCAAGCCGGCAATTCAGGGACCGCGCTCTCGAATCTTGCCGCTTGGTCCTGACCGAGCTTCTCGGATACGAGATTTCGGACCACACCCAACATACCCCCTGCCAAGGCCTCGGCCTTCGGCGTCTCGATGCCCAGCTGCTGTGTGAGTTCGTCGATGAATTCCATGAACGGTCTGTAGTCGATCACGCAGCGGACGTCGAGGTGCGTGGGCGGTCAGACGAAGCTCAGACGAAGCTCAGTTCCACGTCCACCGCGCGAAGATACTCGGCCTCGCTCTCGAGATCCGCCTGCAGCAGAGGGTGGAGTTTCAGCCAGCCGGGCGGGAATCGCAGCAGCAGAGAGTTTTCGTTGACCACATCGACCTTGAGCTCCGGAAGGGCTTCATCGGTACGGCTTCGGTGCAAACTGACCGCCAGGCGAAGAATCACGGCCAAGCTCTGGGCCAATGCCTGGCGCTGCGCCGAGAGGTGCTTGAAGTCTTTTCTTCGGAGCTTGCGGCGATGGGCCCGGAGGATCGCGGCGAGCATCGCCTGTTCCTCTCGGCTGAAACCGGGCATCTCGGCATTCTCGATGATGTAGGCATCGTGTTTGTGGTAGCCGGTATACGAAATCGACATGCCGATTTCGTGGAGGGTAGCCGCATAGATCAGGAATCGGGCCGCGTCGTCCCCACGTATGCCCCATTCGTGTTCGAGTTGGGAGAAGAGAAGGCAAGCGGTGGATGCAACACGACTTGCGTGGGCCACGTCGACGCGGTATCGCTCCGCAAAGGCCCGCATCGTATGATCGCGAACGTCTTCATCGTGGCTCCGACCCAAGAGCTCGTACGCGAGCCCTTCTCGAAGGGCTCCCGTCGCGGCTTGCATGCTCTCGAGCCCCAGGGACCGAAACGATGCCAATAGGACTGCGACGCCACCCGGGAACACGGGCGCTCGCTCCGGATCCAGACCGCGCAACGAGAGCTTCGAAAGCTTCTTCTCGTCGACGATGGCCTGCTTCAACTTCGTCAGAGCCTCCAGAGTGATGCCCGTTTTGCTCCATCCGTTCTCCTCGACCACGGTGGCGACGGCCCGGATCGTACCCGAGGCTCCGAACGCCGCGTCCCAGCCCGTCTTCCGGAACTGTTCCCGGATCGCTCGCAACTCTTTGGCCGCCGCGATCTCCGCATGCTCGAAGTTGCCAGGATTGAGTTTGTCATCCGCGAAGTATTTCTCGGAGAAAGAGACGCAGCCCATGTACAGGCTATGTTTGACCAGCGGCCGGAACCCCTCACCGATGATCACCTCGGTGCTGCCGCCGCCGATATCCATGACGAAGCGTCGACCAGACTCCATGTAGTCGCTGTGAGCGACTCCGAGGAAGATCAGCCGGGCTTCTTCGGCCCCCGAGATGACTTGAATGGGGTGACCCAAGAGCTCTTGACCTCTGTCCAAGAACTCCGATCCGTTCTTGGCCACTCGGAGGGTGTTGGTTCCGACCGCCCGCACGTGACTCCGTGGAAGCTCGCGAAGCCGTTCACCCATGCGCTCGAGAGCCTTCCATCCTCGCTTCATCGCTTCGGTGCCGAGCTCGCGTTGCCCGTTGACGCCGGCGGCGAGGCGGACGGGTTCGCGGAGCTTGTCGAGCACCTGGATCTTGCCGTCGCCGGCTCGCCGGACGACGATCATGTGGAAGCTATTGGAACCGAGGTCGATCCCGGCGACCGTGACGGCGTCGTCCACCAAGGCGGCCGGACTGTACCGATTTGCCGAAAAAGTTGAAGTGGAAAGCCCCGCATCGATGCACGGTACCGGCACGAGACCGAAAGGGAGGCATCGCCAGAGAGTCCGCTGACCACTATCCTCAGGTGGTGCGTTTTGAGAGTCACGTCGAAGACGTGCGGTTGGGCTTGGTCTTGGCCTTGATGGACCGTCCGGCCACTCCGTTGCCCAAAGTCCTGGAAGACGAGCTGGCCCGCGCGCCCGACATCACGGAGCAGGCTCCGGAGCATCGGGTGTCGGCCGTCCGGGCGATGCTGCGACACGGGCGCTACCGCCCATCCGGCCGGGGCAAGCCGGCCAGCGAGTACCTCCGCAAGGCCGCCCGGGAGCGCTTCCCTCGGGTGTTCCCAGCCGTGGACATCATCAATCTGACATCTCTCGAATCCATGCTTCCCATCTCCCTGGTCGACCCGGAAAAGCTTCAAACGAACACCTATGGCCTTCGACGCGGGCATGCAGGAGAGGCGTACGTGTTCAACGCGGCCGGCCAGACCATTGATCTTCAAGATCTCCTGTGCACCGTGACGCTTCCAGAGGATCAACCCGTGGCCAATCCCGTGAAGGATTCGATGCGCGGAAAGGTCGTGGAAGGTACTCGGAAGTTTCTGGCGATTGTCTACTGCCCAGCGGTCGTCGAGGATCTCGATGATGTGGTGGTGGCGCTCGAGCGGCGGTTTTCGGCGTGGGGAGCCGAGCCTCACTCGGCGATTTGCTCCTGCGATACCGTCCAGCTCGGCCCGGCCTAAAGCCGCCTTTCCAACATCCGGGCGATTCGACGGCGACCCGCCGCTCGGGCCTTCTTGGGAAGGCTACGCGGTATCGCGCGTCTCGGTACATTCGAAAGAATGAGACGCAAAACCTCGGGCGAACTCTCGAGCGCGGCCAGCCCAACGACCCGACTCTGCGGGGGAGGAACTTTCACGCCGAACGAAAGGAGGGCCGATAGACCCATGACGTGGTTCTGGACGACCGCGCGTTCGACCGCTCGGTGGTCCATATGTCCGGTTGCATTCGGGTCGGCGCCCCCATCCAGCAAGATCCGAAGAACATCCTCGACTTGCAGGGTTCGGTCGTCGAGCGCTGAGAGGAGCGGGGTGTCGTCGAGGCTCGACCGGGAATTCGGATCGGCGCCGGCCGACAGCAGGATCCTGACGGCTTCGGTGTTGCCGTATTTGGCCGCGAGGTGAAGGGCGGTGTACTGCGCGTCAGACGTCCTGGCTTCCAGATACGCTCCTGCATCGACCAACAGTCGAAGGGCGGGACCGTCGTTTCCTCGTGCCGCAACATGGATGGGAAGCCAGCCACCGCTGTTGGGCACGTCGACCGGTGCACCGGCCTCGAGCGCCTGTTTGAGGTCTTCGGCGCGCCGGAATTTCAGCGCTTCGAACAGGCGGGCGGTGAGGGCGGGGTCGGCTTTGGGGGGATCCGAGTCTTCGGGTTCCGACGGAGTGATGAAGAGAGCTTCCGGTTCGGGCTCCGGTTGCTCGGGCAGCTTCTCGATCGACAGCGTTTTGGAGAAGCCGGGCGCGAAGACCGCAACTGCGGCTGCGAGACCGACCGCTCCCAGCCCCAATGCGGCGAGCGAGATGGGATGCGGCGCCTTGATGCGGGCTTCGGTGTCGGAGAATGTGGCCGCAGACTCGGTGGTCCGCAAAGCATGGGTGAGCGCGACCTTGCGAGGCATCGCGTGGGCAGGAAGACTTGCGTGGGAAAACGAAGAGCTCGGTCCGCGCGCTTCGGTGAAGCCAGGCCCGGAATCGGACTGACCTTGATCCGTCGCCCCGGCGCGAAAAGGCGAGCGAAGGGCCTCGGAGACCTTGGCTTGGACGTCGAAGGCGCCTTCCGGATAACAATCGCGAACCAAGCGGCTCAACATGCTCTCCGAGCGTCCGCCGAGATGAGCGAGCGCCGCCAGCGCAGCTTCGAGCTCCGAGGGATCCTGATAGCGTTTCGTAGGGTCCTTTTGCAGGCATCGAGCCACGACTTCGGAGAGCGGGCTCGGAATCGACGGTTCGAGCGACCGCACGTCCGGGGCCACGTCTTCGGACACCGCCATCAGAGTCTTGAGCAGGGTGCCTCGTTTGAAGAGACGCTTCTGGGTCAGGAGCTCCCACAGGACGATTCCGAGACAGAAGATGTCGGATCGATGATCCAGTCGCTCTTCATTGACCTGCTCGGGTGACATGTACCCAGGCTTGCCTCGGATTTCGCCGTGCGCAGTTTCATGCACCTGGTAGGTGGTTCGAGCCACGCCAAAGTCGGTCAGAAAGCACCGACCCGTCGATGAAACGAGAATGTTGTGAGGGGAGATGTCGCGGTGGATGAGGCCGAGCGGTCGCCCGTTTACGCGGACGGAAGCCGCGTAGGACAACGCACCGGCCATCGACAGTCCCACGTCCCGAACGCAGGCCACCGGAAACGAGACGCCTGCCTTCTTGACCGCCCTCTGAAGCGAATGAAGAGAAGGTCCCGGAATGAGCTCCATGGCGATGAACATGAGGTCTCGTTCGACGCCTGATTCGAAGGTCGAAACGATGTGAGGATGACGGAGCGCCACGGCGGTCCGGGCCTCGTCCAAGAACATGGGGCTTCGCCGATCCGGTCGGTCCGAACGCAAGAGCTTCAGGGCGATGGCTCCGGTTCCCCGGGCGTCTGCTCGCCGAGACGCCCAGACCTCACCCATCCCGCCGGTGCCCAGCCGAAACAGAAGCTCGTACCCCGCGATACGCTGCCCGGTCTGAAACGCTTCGGACACCGCCTACGAGTTTCCTGCATCACGGCGGTCTTGCCAACGGCCATCTCGAAATCTGCTGGCTCAGAGTGGCGTGCCGGAGCGCGGGAAGAACCGGCTGACCTCTGCCAGCTCGGCAAAGAGTCGTCTCTCTTCTTGGGTCAGCTCTTTCGGAACCGCGATCATCACTTCAACGTACATGTGGCCAGCGGAACCGGTCCGATCCGGTTTGACCGGGAGGCCCTGGTGTCGGAGGCGCAGCACTGTACCCGATGACGTGCCGGGAGGAATCTTCAGTTCCAAGACGCCCTGAGGTGCGTCCAAGGACAACGTGCAACCCAGAGCCGCTTCCCACGGGCTCACGTTGACCTGGGTCCGCACGTCGCGGCCTTCCAGCTCGAAAGGGCCCGGATCGACGGTGAGGACCACCGTGACCGGAGGACTGTCGAGGCGCAGGCGGTCCCCGCTCCGAGCGCCGGGAGGAATGTGGAGCTTGACCCGATGGGGGCCCCCAAAAGGACGTTTCGGGGGCACCTCCACCATGACGGTGGTCCCACGGTATGCTTCCGCCAGCGTGATTTCGACTCGAACGTCCGGCGCCCTCGTCGCTCTTCGCCAGCGACTCCGAGTGCCCGTCCGCAGGTCCTCCGTGCCGACCCGGATGTCTTCATAGCGGGTTCCGCGCCGACTGGAATTCGCCCCATGTTGAGGCGCCCCGAAAGCATCGTACCGGGCCCTCTTGCGTTCGTCCTTCAGGACCGCGTACGCATCAACGAGCTGCTTGAAGCGATCTTCAGCGTCCGATGACCGATTCACGTCTGGATGGAGCTCTCGCGCCAGCTTCTTGTAGGCGGCCTGGATTTCGGACTGGGTCGCGGAGCTGCTGACGCCCAGCACCGCGTACAAGTCGTCTTCGCCTCGGGGCACCGCCGCGACTAAGCCCCAGCCGTTGAACCGACGCAAGCCGCACGGTTTGACTTCAACTCCCGACGGCCGGAGGATCCAACGACTCGTGAAGCGTCCGGGCGCCCCTCTTACGCTGGAGATTCTGCTGGAGGAATCGAAGTTTATCCTGCGCACCCTCCAGCGGAAAGACTTGTTTGGCGAGAAGGTCTCGCTCACCGAGGCCGAACGGGTCCTCGACCACAGCATCTCGCTCAATTTCGGTGAGTACCGCAGCTTTCTCGAGCGGAACGAATACATCGCCGCCGACAACGGCGCCAACGAGGTAAGAGTCACCGAGCAAGGTGACCTGCTCGCGAAAGGCATCGACGAGGCCAGCTTTCAGACGAAGCTTGCGCGCTATTTCGCAAAGGAGCTCGAGTCGTCTTCGGTTCCTTCGTTACCTCCGGAGCCGGTGCCGCCTCCATCGGTGCGGAGCACATTGCCCGCTCCGTCCTCGGTCAGGGCGAGACCGTCGAGCAGCACCATCGAAGACATCTTGGATCGTCGGTTCAAGAAGGAAGCGCTCCTGGCCGAGGGACCCATCGCGACGGTGTTCAAGGGACGGCATCTGAGCCTCGGTCGGGTGGTCGCCATCAAGGAGGCCAAGGCGATGTACGCCGTCGCGACCTATCTTCGGCGGGACGAGGTGACGATGCGATGGCGTGCCCGGGTCGAGGCTGCGGCTCAGCTCGCACATCCGTTCATCCTCCCGGTTCTGGACCAAAACGCCGAGCGCGACGTGCCGTACGTGGTCACGGACTTGGCGTCTGGCTCGCTGAGGACGATGCTCGATGCTTCGACGGAAGGTATTGCCTTGCCGGACGCGGCTCGAGTGTTGCTTCAGGCGGCCGAGGCTCTGCGCTACGCCCATTCTGCGGGGGTCCTCCACCTCGGACTCAAGCCAGAGAACCTTCTGGTGGACGGATTCGGAAACGTGCGCGTTTCCGATTTTGGCATGAGTACCATCACGGAACGACCGGTGGCGGAAACAGCCCAGGCATCTTCGCCGCCTATCATGGTGGGAGGCAGCGTCGTTCCTTATCTCGCACCGGAACGGCTGACCCGAGACTCCTCCGAGGCCACGCCCGCAACCGATGTGTACGCCCTCGGAATGCTAGCCTACGAGGTTCTGGTCGGACGCCTGCCGGGACGACGCTCGCCCATGCCTTCCGAGGCAAGGCCTGGGGTTCCGAGCGGCTTCGATGATGTATTCGACCGAATGACGCGGGACGGACTCGACGAGCGGTATCCAGACTTGGAGGCCACCCTGTCCGACCTTCGACCAGCGCTCGTGAACCTCATCGGGGGTGAACAGGACGTGCCGGTCAGTACCCGCGGGAATGCGACATCGGCCAGCTCGGAGCCGTCAGGCCATGGCCTTTAGCGCAGCTCGAGCTGCTTCGATGGTCTGGTCGACGACGTCCTCGGAATGGGCCAAGGACATGAACATGGCTTCAAACCCACTCGGAGGCAGATAGACGCCTCGCTCTAACATGAGATGGAAGAATCGGCTGAAGCGCTCATGGTCGCAAGCCTTGGCATCGGAGAAAGACCGGACCGGACGCCCTTCGTTGAAAAAGAGGGTCAGCATCGAACCGACCCGCTGAACGCAGCCCGGGACGCCACTTTCGCGAAGAGCTCGTTGGAGGCCCTCTTGGAGGCGCGCCCCCTGCCGTTCCAGCTGAGCGTAGGGCGCTTCGTCGTCCAGGGCCCGCAAGGTTTCCAGGCCGGCCGCCACAGCGCAAGGGTTTCCCGAAAGGGTGCCCGCCTGGTAGACCGGTCCCACCGGGGCGAGGAGGTCCATGACGCGGGCGGGGCCTCCGAAGCCCGCGAGGGGCATCCCGCCTCCGATCACTTTGCCGAATGCGGTGAGGTCCGGTTCGACACCCAGAAGGGCCTGGGCGCAGCGTCGGTGAACGCGAAAGCCGGTCATGACCTCGTCGAACAGAAGCAAGGCACCGTGCGCTCGGGTCAGGTCGCGAAGCCCTTCCAGAAAGCCCGGGTCCGGCTGGATCACGCCCATGTTCCCGGTGATGGGCTCCACTGCGACGCACGCGATGTCCTCTGGGAAGGCCTCAAATGCTCTTTGGACAGCCTCGAGGTCATTGAACGGGGCCGTAAGCGTATGCTGAGCAAAGGCCGCAGGAACGCCCGGTGAGTCTGGAAGGCCCAACGTGGCGACGCCGGACCCGGCTTGCACCAAAAGATAGTCCGCGTGACCGTGATAGCAGCCTTCAAACTTGAGGATCTTGTCTCGACCAGTGGCGGCTCGAGCCAGCCGGATGGCACTCATGGCCGCCTCCGTACCGGACGACGTGAGTCTCAGCCGCTCCACCGAAGGAACCCGTCGAACCACGTGCTCCGCCAACTCGACTTCCCCCTCGGTGGGGGCTCCGAAGGAAGAGCTTCGGTGCGCGGCTTCCTGGATGGCCTGCACGACCGAGGGCGCCGCGTGCCCGAGGATCATTGGTCCCCACGACCCGACATAGTCGATGTACTCGTGTCCATCGGCGTCCCAGATCGAACACCCCTGTCCGCGAGAGATGAAACGGGGGGTCCCGCCCACGCTCTTGAAAGCCCGGACCGGACTGTTCACGCCGCCTGGAATCACCGCTTGCCCGCGTTTGAGCAACTCGCTCGACCGTTCAGGGATCATGACGGTGCGGTAATACGTCCGCACGGTTCTCGTCGACCACGACCTCGCCCTCGAAGCCGCGACGCTTCAGTAGGCCGGCGATTCGAGATCTACGACCACATCCCGCACCGCACCGTCTCCCAGTTCCACCTCGACGTCGGCTTGCTGCCCCTCGGGCCCGCGGAACGAGAGCAGGACCGGCCGGAGGGCGGGGATTTTGACCTCCCCTTCGCGGCCCATGGCTCGCCGGCGGCCGTGAATCCAGAGTTCGCTATCCGGGAACGTTCGAAACCGCACCAGTGCCATCGGGACAGTGCTTGTATCGGCGAGCTTCAGCCGCACCGCTTGAAAGGCGCCGTCTCCGTAGGACAGTCGATGGGTTTGAGAGCCTTGGCCCTTCAAGAAAACCTCGATCTCGTGAACCACGTCGTCCCGGGGACGGTCGAGGATCAGAGGCGTTTCACCGGCCATCTCCACGCCATCGAAGATGACGCGGGCACCGCTCGGCACCGTATCGATGAGCATGGTGACTTCATCATTGCCCGACGGTGGTGAGGGCCCGAGTTGCACCGCCCTCAACGGGTCCGTGGACGCGGCGAAACGGGCCAAGAGAAAGGCCAGGAGGGTCGCCGCTGCCATCCCGAAGACCTGAATGGGAGGACGAGAACGGAACCAAACAGGCCGTCGGGGCTCCGCTTCCTCATTCGATGCTGCCGGTCGCGAGGACGAAACTCCCGACGAGGCGTCGTCGGGACCCGATACGATGGAAGCGAGGGATAGCACGCCGGTTTCTTCTCGCCGGGGCGACTGGCTGAGATCCTCCAATCTTCGAATGAACGCGGCGAGTGTATCGGCATCTGCGGGAAAGGCTCCCGGGCAGAGAATGATGGCCTGCTCCAGTTGATGCGCCGAAGCGAAGCGGTCCCGGCGATCTCGTGACAGAGCTTTCAGGACCACGCGTTCGAGGTCGGGATTGATGTCGTGACGCAATCTGCGGGGCGGAACCACCTGCGCCTCCCGCATGAGCTCCAGCGTTGAGTGGTCGCTCTCCCCCGCGAAGCATCGTTCACCGACGAGCATCTCGTACAACAGGATCCCGACGTTGAAGAGGTCACTGCGCTGGTCGAGCTCCAAACCCGATGCTTGCTCGGGAGACATGTAACCGTACTTGCCTTTCAGGATTCCGACCGCGGTCGTCGTCATGACGATGGCGGACTTGGCGATCCCGAAGTCGGTGATCTTCACTTCGCCGGTCCTGGAAAGAAGGACGTTTTGGGGACTGATATCGCGATGAATGACGCGGAGACTACGACCGCTTTCATCGGTCTTGTCGTGCGCGTATTGGAGGCCTTTGCAGATCTGGACGGCGACCCGAGTCGCGACCGGGACCGGGACCTGAATGCCCTGGTCTCGACACGTGGAAAGGAACCTCGCGAGGTCCATTCCGTCCACATACTCCATCACGATGAAGTGCTCGCCGGTGGGGGACATGCAGAGGTCGTAGACTTGAACAATCTGGTTGCAATTGAGGTTGGCCGCCAATCGCGCTTCGTCCACGAACATTGAGAGTGACCGAGGATCCTGGGTCAGGTGCGGGAGAATACGCTTGATGCAGACCTCACCACCTACACCGCTGTCGTCAAAGGCTCGGGCTCGATAGACTTCCGCCATGCCACCGGCGGCCACGCGCTCAATGATTTCGTACTGAAGCGTCATCGCGTGTTCCTCGACGCGCGTGTCGGTCTGTCGACGTGCACTATCAACGAAGTTCTACGTGCGATACACCCACAGACCGGGGAGAATTCAAAACTCTGGGTCCGATGCGTTTTCGGTGGGTATGGGTTTGGGTTGGGCTGATTGGGCTCGGTGCGGTGGTGGGTTGGGTCACGGCACCGCGAAATGCGCCGGATCGACTGATTCGGGTCGCTTCCCAACTGGAGCGTGGACGCTATCGTGACCTTGCTGGTCTAGGGCCAGCCCTCACCTCGGAGGAACCCAAGGACCCTCCGAACCCGAAAGTGCGTGACCGACTCCAGGGTCTCGCGGCGGAGGCCTCGGCGCGGCTCTACGCCGATTTCGGGCACCGAATCGAAGACCTCGAGGCGGCCCAGACGGCGATGGCTCGGGTCGTGCACTCTGGCCACGACGAATTCCAGTTGGCTTCGGTCCTGATCGGTCGGAACGATGACCTTGCGGGTCCTGAAGACTCACCAAAGAGCCTGATCGCGCATGCCCTTCATTCCGTCCAGCGAGGTGAACTCGACCCTGCGCTCGAACTCCTGGTCCGCGCATTGCGATTGAGTCCGGGCCGTCGAAACACTCGCCTCGAGCTTGCGCGTCTCCAGCGGCGCTTGGGCGCCGGAGAGGCGGCCTATGAGGTCTACCAGGGGTTGATGGCCGACTTTCCGGACGACCCCGTGATCCGTTTCGAGCTCGGCGTGACGGCTTTGCGGCTGGAACGGATTCCGGAGCCGGCAACGATTCCTGATGCGCATCCTTACGAACAGGCCCGCTTGACGCTGCTGGATGCGGTAGCGGCGCTTCGGGCCGGTCGACCCAAACTCGCGGTGAAGCGGCTGCGTTCCATGCCTGAATCTCACCACTCATCCGCCGAGTTCATGGAAGCTCTGGCCGATGTATGGCTCTCACTCGGGCGCGCGTTCGAGGCACGGCAGATTCAAACCCGACTCGACCAGTCGGAGCCACCCGAGCCGCAGGATGCCTTGCGAATGGCGAGGATTCGTTTCCTCTCCCGCCTCGCTCGTTGCGGGGGCTCGGTTCGTCTCGCCCATGCCGAGTTCGGTGAACGCCGGGTCCCTCTTGGCGTAGTCCAGATTACGGAAGTGAGGTTTGCGCCCTTCCGGTTTGCGCCGAACCGAGACTTTTTCCCTGAGGACCGATACGATGAAATTTTGCGCCAGGGTCTGAACCCCAAGGCGCTCATTCGCGCCTTCAGTGCCGCGAATCGAGTAGGACTGGCCCGGGTTTGTCTAGAGTCGAATCAGGTATCCCGTGCCAGTCGGTACCTGGAAAGGGCCCAGCGGATCCGAGCGGATTTGGCAGCACCGGAGCTATTGGCTCGCGCTTTGATTCGACAGAATCGAAGGAAGGACGCACAGGAAGTTCTCGAGAAGGTCGAACCGGGGCGACGAACCATCATGCAGCGGCTGCTCTTGGCGCGGCTCCTGAAAGACCAAGGAGAGTTCCAACGGGCATTGAGTCTGGTGGAACCCGTCGCCCGCAGCGAAGACGTGACGGCTCCCGATGCCTCGCGATTGGCAATATCGCTGAGGATCGAGCTGCAGGAGTTCGAAGGCTTGCCCGACCTGTGGCGCGGCCTTGAGGACATCGATGCCTGGATACTCCAAGCGTCTTGGCTCGACGCCCTGGGAAGGACCGAGGAAGCCAAGAGTCTCTTGGCTTCCAAAGCGGAAGGCCTGGCGGAAGGCCCGATTTCAGCCGACTTGCCGCGTAGCGGCCTTCGGCTCACGGCATGGGTGCTCTTCGAGCTGGCTCCTGAACTCTCCGTGAGTCTCCTGGAGGAGGCGATCGCGCGAGACGATATCGAATCCCTCTTGGTTCTCGGTCGACATTGGGTCTCGAACCCGGAAACCAGACGGGCCGGACAGCTTCTCCTGCGGAGATTCATCTCCGAATCCGACGACGAAGAGGCTCGTCAGGAGGCGACGCGACTCCTCGAACCGTGACTGACGCGTGCCACGACGATGCACGAGCCGTCCCGCGGCGAGAATCTGCGTCTCGCCTGGGGAAGCAGGTCAAAGGATGAGACGCGCGCAAGCCTCGGCCCACCGCAACGCTCCAGGTCGGCTTCAATCGGACGAATGGCTGGGGAAGGAGGCGTGATGACCAGCCCGGTCGACAGCATCGGACCTTTTGGGATTCGTTCGGTTGAGCGAATGTCCGAATTCGGGCCCAAAGCGGCCGAAGCAGCGCCTCGGACGGAGTCCGCGGATGTGGCATTCCCGGTCCGCGAAGCCCGTCCGCACTTTTCAACCGCCCTCGAGCTTTCCTCCGCGATGGCCTTCACGAGGGAGATCCTGTCCGAAGTTCGAGACCGCTTGATCACGCTGCGGGGCAGCTTCGACTCAGGCATCGCAGGCAGATCGGACTTTGCCACCGCCACCGCGCGAAGCATCGACCACGTGGTCGCGTTGAGCCGATTTCGGGGCCCCGTGGAGTGGCCCGAGGTGCCTCCTCGCGATCCGGCCCCGGGAGAAGTTCTGCTGCCCCTCGAGTCTCGATTGCTCGAGAGCCTGGATCCTTCCTTGTACCTTCCAGATATGTCCACCGAACCGTATCGAGGCTTGGCCAGCGGATCGGGGGAGCTCAGGGAGGAGGTCGTCGCGCTGACGGATCAGGCCCTCGGAGACGTCGAACGACGGATCGCCCGCCTGGAAGTCACTCGGTCGAAAGTGGAAGCCGGCATTCTCGGGTCGGTTCACGAGTCTTTCGGTTCCCCCCAGCCGTTGGACCCCACCGGGGCCGACGACGTGGCCCGGGGCGTGGTGGGCGAGGCTGCACGCGAAGCGACGGTGGTCGGTGCGCTATCCCCCGCCGACGTGCTGGCGCTTATCATGTGAGGGTGTGGTGAAGCTTCCCGAAGGACCCGTTCGTACCTATGTCGAGACGAAAATTCGCACAGCTCCGCCCGGTGAGCTTGCGGACGAGCTCTGTCGGCTCTGCATCCAAACCATCGATGAACTGCTTCTCCGAATCCATCAACCCGAGGTTACATCCAGGGGGCAGCTGATGGAACGCGCAGTGTCCATTTTGCTTCACCTGCATGAAGCTCGACCACCGGGCAGCTTGGGGCCAAAGCTGCAGATGCTCTATGCGTACTGTGCGGATTGCATCGTCCGCTCGGGCCTTTCACAGGACTGCTCCCATCTCAGTCAAGCTCGGGCCATCCTCATGAGGCTCCGTCAAGCGTTCGTGATGTCCTTGCCCAAGGCCTGAGTTCCGCACCGCGAGCACGTTCCACCGTTGCGACCAAGTCGTCGGAGACGAAGGGCTTCATCAAGAACTCTTGAATCGCAGCCTCTCCGATTTGGGCCAGTGCCTGCTCCCGACCGTACCCGCTGCAGACCACGATGGGGAGGTGGGGGTTGAGGCGTCGGACCTCCTCGATGACCAGGTCGCCGTTCATGCCCGGCATGAAGATGTCGACCATCATGACGCCTAGGTTGCCGTCCCGAGCCGCTTCCACTCCATCTCGACCTGAACCAGCCAGTTTGACCTCGTAACCAGCCCGCCGAAGAATTCGGTCGACCACCCGCCGGACCATGTCATCGTCGTCGACGACCAGAACTCGCTTCGGGCGCGAGGCGACATCTCGCTCCTGAGCGCAGCCACAGTTCAGGCCCAAATCCACCGGAAACTGGACCGAGAACTTCGAACCCTGATGCTGACAGCTGTTTACGAGAACCGTCGCGCCATGAGCCTTGATGATGCCGGCTGCCGCGGCCAAGCCCATTCCCCGGCCTTGAAACTTCGTCGTGTAGAAGGGTTCGAAGAGGCGACGCTGCGTTTCGGGGCTCATGCCTTCACCGTCGTCCGCGATGTCCAGGACCACGGTCGCGCGGTCTCCGTTCTCGCTGGCTTCTAGCCGTGTCCGGACCCAAATGTTCCCACCCTCACTCTGGACCGCTTCCGCGCCATTGACCAGGAGGGTCACCACCATCTGCTGAAGCTGAGAGGCATCGCCTCGGACCGGGATGATGTTCGGGTCCAATTCGGCATGCACTCGGGCATGGGATCCAATGGAGCTCTCGGTGAGCTGGATAGCCCCCCGCACGACGTCGTTCAGGTCGGTCGGGCGAGGCTTGAAAATGGCGCCACGAGAGTACGTCAGGAGCTTTCCGGTGAGGTCTGCTATCCTTCGGGCGCCGTCCGTAATCATGGCACACAGCTCATGCATTCTGGGGTCAGGCGGCAGCTCATCCTGTAAGAGGGATGCGCCACTGAGAACACTGACCAAGATGTTGTTGAAATCGTGGGCGAGACCGCCGGCCAGAGCCACGAGGGACTCTTCCTTTTCCGCCTGCATCACTTGCCGGTTCGTTTGCTCCTGAGCACTGAAGTCCGTGGCCCAAACCACCACGGACCTTTGACCGGAGTTCATGCGTCGCGCCGACATCGCGATCAGCCGTTCCTGGCCAAGTGATTCGACCCGGACGCGGATGGTCTGACGATCGGTTTGCTCGGAATCCGTCCTCCACATCTTCAGGAAGGTCGTGCGGTCTTGTGGATTCACATGGGTCACCAAGGCATCCGGTGTAGACGCGGATTCTTCGGTCCCCAAGAGTTGGTGCATCGCTGGGTTGAGAAACGCGATGTGGCCATCATTGACGATGGCCATACCGAAGTCGGTGACCTCGGCCAAAGTCCGAACGTGAAGCTCGCTTTCGCGCAACGCAACTTCAGTCTCGTGCTGTTGCGTGATGTTTCGGCCGTAGATGAGGAACCAAGGGGACGCTTGATGGTCCGACTTCACCGGCCGAAGACTGTCTTCCCAAACTTGTCCCGCGAATTCCGAGGACCACGTGACGGATTGCCCGGTTCGGGTTACGTCGGACCAGATGCTCTGGTAGGCCGACCGGAGCTCGACTGGAGCAACGTCGAGGAAATGGCGGCCCAACAGCTCGCAGGCCTGGGAGCTGCTCCGACGGGCCATGCTCTCGTTGATCCTCACGATGATGCCGCTGGCATCCATCACTGCGAATGCGTCTCCGGCCGATTCGAGGACGCGCTCCAGGAGGTCGTGCTCCGGAGCCTCGCTCACCGCGAGGCTGGTCCCAACGTCGACCATGGGGGGTGGCAAGTACCGGAAGGGCAGCTCTCCCTCAAGGCACTCGGCGCTGCTTTTCTTTGCGGGCGGAGCTGAGGGTCCCGTTCCAATTCTCAAGGCCTCGGAACCACGTCGACTTCGATGGCGTCGGGCGGACCGCCCGACGATCGCGCGGCGACGATTGCGGTGGTGACGCCGAGCAAAATGACGCCTGCCGTCGCCCAGAACCAAGGGCGCCCGTAGACTGCCGACTTTTCGGGAACCTCCGAAGCGGTGCTCAAACCATTGCTCACGAGCGCAGGTGGGGCTGCAAATTGACGAGGTGTGTCGGAAGTCGATTCGCACGACGCGAGTTGCCGAGCGGCACGCGATACGTCCGACAGAGCGTCGACCCTCGTTTCGCCGCATCCTTCCAACACCAGCCGCGCTCCGATTTCAGGTGCTCCGTCGAGAGCGATATCCGGTGCGGCCGTCAGCGCCACCGCCAAGGTTCTGTCGGCGCCCGACCGCCGAGAAAGAAGCCGAAGCGTCGGACGGATGTCTTCTCCGGCCCGCATCTGGGCGCCGAGTGAACCGACCCTTTCGGCTTCTCGGTCCGGGATGAGCTGGATGACCAACGTCCGGTCCACGTCCAGGGAAAAGGTCGTCAGTGCACTCGAGTATCCCGGCGCGCTCACCCGCAAGAGGTGGCGTCCCATGGGAATCATTCGGTCTCTCATGGGCCCCTCGCCGATGCTCTGGCCATCGACGTAAATCTTCGTCTGAAGCACGGGAGGTCTTGTCTTCACGGTCAGTCGCCCCTGGGGGCGGGCGGATTGGGACGCGCGCAGAGCAGCCAGTTCCGCGAGGACCTGGGGGGAAAGGCGCGTTCGCGATGGCTCCAGGGCTGGATTGAAGTCGAGGGCCCGTCTCAGTCGGGAGCGCGCGGCGTCGATACGCCCTCGAGCCATGAAAATCGCTCCAGAAAGAAGGTGGGCTTGGGCCAGGAGCGCCACCGCTTCGGGCTCTTGATGCACCGTGGTGAGCTCTGCAATGACTTCCGTCAACACCTGGAGTGCGCGCTCATCCTCGAGTTCACGAAAGAGATTCTCGGCTCGACGGACTCGACTCTGGGCGGTGACGACAGCCCGTCGTCGCTTCTGCGCGCCCCCTTCTTCCGCCAAAATGTGCTCGGTCCGAGAAGCGCTGACCCAGTCGTAGTTCAAGTTCACGATGTCTTGGCGCACGGCCGACTCGATGGAATGCGAGACGTCTGGGGGCGCTGTGACGACCAGCAAAATCCGATCCGTTTCGGAGACCGGGGTACAGGCCCACAGGGACATGGCGATAGCGAGCACCATTCGGATTGTATCAATTCGAGGCAGCTTGGCAGCTCATGAATTCCCCGAGCCACGAAACTGACAACGCGAAAAGCCAAGCTGCAGGCCTTCTTGCGCGAACGACCCATTCTGGGTCGGTCGATTTCATGGTGTCAGTTCGTTGACCGTCAGGGATTCGACAGTCAATCATGCGAATCGATGAAGCAGTCCCGGCATCCTCTGTTTCTGGCTTATTCAAATATCTTTTCCCGAAGTGCTCCGGCCAAGGGATTGGTCCTGACACTCGAAGACCTCGCTTCGGCCTATCGGCAGCGAGCCGTCGATCTCGACCCCAATACCCGGTTGGCAAAGGGCGAAACGCCATCGGAAGTGGCCGCGCGCATCGCTTCGGTCCGGAACTCTTATCGGCTGATCCGAGACGTGATGGGCGAATCGCGGTCGGTCTGGGTGACCTCTGGACAGACCGACGCCGGACCGCTCCGCTTCGTCGAGATGCGGTCGGTCGCGGCGCCGTCGGTGGTCGCCCCCGCGACTCGAGGCCAACCGTCGGGATTGGCTCGAGGACCTTGGACCGTACGACCTGTGCCGGGATTCAAGAGCACCACCCCGGCGCTGCCCGCCCCCAAGCACGTCGCCACACTGAGGCCTCCGTCGAAGGGACAAGCCCAAGTCTCTGGTGACCGGGAGACCATTTTCCGGGACCTCATGGCGCCTCCGCGACCTCTGCTCGGCCGCTTCTTGGTCCAAAAAGGGCTGGTCACCCTCTCTCAACTGATTCAAGCGGTGCACTGGCAGCGTCAACAGCGTCCTCCGGTAGGCCGCATCGCCATCGAATGGGGAATTCTGAGCCTGGAGCAGGTGATCGAGCTCCTTCGGCAAAAGGAGGCAAAAACCCCTTTCTGCTCGTTTTCGGTCAAGGCCGGTTGGATGAAGCCCGTTCAGCGGATCGCCATCTTGGCCAAGCAGAGGCAGATGCAAAGACCGATCGGACGTTACTTCGTGGAGCAAGGGATCTTGACGGTCAGGCGGCTGGACGAGGCAGCAGAGGAAGCCCGTCGTACCGCTTTACCGGCTTAGTCTTCGACGCGGTGCGCTTCCCTTTCGCCGGGCTGAGGCTTGCCGTCGAAGCGCGGTGAGGGCAGCCAAGGTCCCTATCGCCCAGGTATGGAGCGGAAGTGGGCCAATCGATGCACACCCCACGGGGGCTTCGAAGCTGGAAGACTGGATCGAAGGCGCCTCTTCGGGCGGGACGGAGCCGCGGGTTTCATCGTCCAAGCCGTTTGGGTCCCGCGGTAGGCTCCATTCCGCCCGGCGAGGAGAAGACTGGAGCGTATTCCACCGGGCGATGACGCGGCTTCCTGGACAAAGGGTCTGGGCATGAGCGCGGTGAGGAGCGACGGGAACCTCGAAGCCCCCCCCCGCCACGTCCGCGATATGTTCGGTCAACCTCCGGACGGCTTCAACAGCCTCTTTGGTTGGCCATTCCGGCGAAGTGCACCCATGCGAGTCGAAGCACCCGAGCAGGGCGACACCGATGTTGCCCAAGTTGTGACCGGCGACGTGGGCACCGGTCCGGTGCAGAGGCCGTCCCTCGAAGACCTCTCCCGAGGGCGCGATCAAGAAGTGATATCCGATATCGCACCAGCCTCGACCCTCCTGATGGAACGTTTGCAAGATGCGAACATGGGAGGCCGCGTCGTCGTCGTCGCGGACGGACGATGCAGTGTGGTGGAGCGTGATCTCTCGGGGCTCGTGCCGCGAGGCCGTGCATCGGGGTGAGGCTGCGCCCCATTCTCGGCGGCCGGTGACCCCCTTCCGAAAATGCGGGCGCGGGAGACCTGGCCGGCCCTGGACGGGTGGGGATGCACGGCTCTCCGTCGACGACGCGGCGTGGAGGGCCACCCGGACGGCTCGGCAAGGGAGCCGTGAGCCCCGGAGCTCGGCACCGACGTCGATGGGCTCATCGCTTTGGTAGACCGCCCATCGGCCGGCGATATGGAGCAACCGTAGGGCCGCCCATGGCCTCTCTCCCCCGGGTCGAAGTTCAATCGAGGCTGATGGACCGATGGGTCCGTCGGCCTCCAGCATGATGGTGAGGCCGGGATGGACGGCCCCCACCGGCAGCTCGACCGTCCAGTTTGGCGTTCGGCTCAGTTGAATCGAGTCGTCGTCCGCCCGAGGGTACTTGCCGTGACGTTGTTCGGCACCGTCATCGGAACCGCACGCCACCGTGCCGGACCATGCGAGCACCATCGGGACCCATAGTTCCATGTCACCATGGTCGGCGGTCGACGGGACGCCCGGAATCGGTCGGATGACCGAGGCTGCTGCGGGTCAACGATCCTGGAGATTGGAGGATCTCGGGTCTTCTCTGGCCTCGGCGACCGCGGGCCCTTGGTCGGAGCCCGGGGATGCCTCACGCGACACAAACGCATAACGGATCGCCATCAGCTGTTCGTCTTGCCGGGCCACCACCAAAATCTTGTTGAGGCCCGGCTCCAGGGCCAACGGGACGGAGATGGGTACAGGCTGCGCCTTCGAGCCATTCGAGGCCTCCTCGACGAAGTCGAAGAACACCTTCTCGTCGTTCAAAATGACATAGTAGTCCCTCAAGGTGGAAGCCAGGATTCGACCCTTGAGCTGTACGACGTCCGCGGCCTCGATGGAGGTGCCCAGAGTGGCGTCCAGTTCGATTCGGGGTGGGATTCGATTCTGGGCGACCTTTATGGCCATGGAGTCAGGTTCCTCGACGGCCTTGTCATCGTTGACGGCGACTTCCCGTTGCACAGCGTCCCCCGATACAAAACCCACTGCGCCCTCGAGAAACTCGACGTGAACAAAACCGTGGCTCCGCCCAACGGCTCTCACGCGGGTCGTTCGTTGTACCGTGGCCACGGGGTCCGCACGTGCTTCGGGCGAGTCGTGGATTTCTGCGCCGCGGTCCAGTTCGACCCAGGCTTCGAATGGAACGCCGCGACGCCCATCCTGCGCCCGAGCCGCGAGCGAAAACCGGTCTTCGAGCCAAGCGCCGGTCCCCGAATCGTAGATCGCGAGTTCGAGGGGCAGCTGCGTCCCGTCAGCCTCTTCGGGGATCCGAAACTTCAACGTCGAAACGGCGGAGGCGCCGGGCTCGACGCTCTCCAGCTGGTCTCGGCCGCGCTCCAGGAACAGATTTTCCCCGGCTCCGGACTTGAGTCGAACGGTCACATCCTCGGCCAAGCCGTCGCCGACATTGGTCAGTAGAACCTTGAGATCCACGGCCTCACCGACCTCCAGAACACCGTCGCCGTCACCCCGCTCTCGGTCATCGATCAGCACGGAATATGCGAACTCTGGCCGCCGAGCCATTCGGGTGAACAGGTCGAGCGTCACACTAGACGGAAGTTCGTTCGCGTCGTCGGAAAGGACGAGCCTGAGGCGGTCGGACCGATTCCACGCGTCCTTCGGGACCTGCGTCGTCACGGTCCATCGAATGGTCTGTTCGGGTTCGACGCGTCCAAAAAGAAATTCTCGGCCTTTGAACGCAGGATGCTCCGAATCGACGACGCCCCGCAGACGGTGCAGGGGCGCAGACGACCGATTGGTGACGGAGGCCTCGAGTTGAACCTCTTCACCGGCGCTCACGATGCCGTCTTCGTGGTCCATCAGAGAAAGCGTCAACTCGAGTTCGGGGGACGCTTGGTTTTCACCTTCGCTCCAGTCGACACCGATGCTCGCGAGCCGTTCGTGAATTCGAGCCTGTTCTTCGCTGGCCCTGGCTTTCAGAAACGATTCGCCGGCCTCGAGCGCTTCTCGTCGTGTGCTGCTCCGAGTGCGAAGGAGGAACTCCTGGGCGAACCGAACCAGATAGTCGTTCTCTGTGTTCGTCTCAGAACCGTCCTCTGTCGGTTCCACCAGGTAGGTCAATTCGACCACCGGGCGCGTTTCAAAAGCGCGGTTGCCGGCGCGGTCGAGGTGTTTTTCCAGGTTCGCTTCGCGATGGACGTCTGGTTCGTAGAACAGGCGAGCCGAATCCTCCTCGATCCAAGCCGGGTGCAACGCGATGTCCGGAACGACGCCTTCCGACTGAATGGAAACCCCGCCGGGTGTTAGGTATTGGGCGATGGTCAGTTTCAGCGCGGAGTTGTCTGCAAAATCGTAAAGGACCTGAACCGAGCCCTTCCCAAACGTTCGTTCGCCGATCAGGGTGCCTCGGTCCAGGTTCTTCAACGCGCCAGCTACGATTTCCGAGGCGGAGGCCGAGCCCTGATTCACCAACACTGCGAGCGGCAGCTTGGCTTCCGTTCCAGACCATCGGGCCCTCTTCGGCTCACGAAGCTGGTTTCCATATCCGACGGTGGTTACGATATCGCCACTCGTGACGAACTTGTCGCTGACACGGATCGCCTGTTCCAGCAGGCCTCCGGGGTTGTTTCGAAGGTCCAGGATCAAGCCGACCAGACCGTCGTCTGCGGCTTCCTTCTTCAGCTTCGAAAGTTGCGTCTCCAAATCCTTGCCGGTGTTTTGCTGGAAGTTCTTGATCTGGATATAGCCCACGTTCCTGCTGAGCAGCTCGCCTTCGACCGACTCGATCTTGATACGTTCTCGCTTGAGTTCGTAAGCGCGTGGCTCGGCCCAGTCTTCCCTGGACACCCAGATCGTCACCAGAGAGCCCTCCGGCCCACGGAGCAGCTGCACCGCTTCCTCGATCGGCATACTGACAGTGGAGACCTCTCCGATTCGGGTGATTTGATCTCCCGCCTTCAGTCCCGCTCGACTCGCGGGTGTGCCGTCCAGCGGAGAAATCACGGTGAGCTTCCCGTCACGAATGGAGATGACGATGCCCAAGCCTCCGAACTCGCCCTTGGTAGACGTCTTCATCTCTGCGAAGGCCTCTGGCTTCAAAAGGACCGAGTGCGGGTCCAAGGTAGAGAGGGCGCCATTGATGGCGGCATATTCGATATCTCGAACATCGTCTTGGGGAGGCAGGTGGAGCTCGAAAAATCGAAAGACTTCACGAAGCTTGAGATTCACGGACCAAAGACTACCGACATCGTCGATGAAGACGTCCTTTTCATGGTCCATGACGCGGACCTTGATGCGGCTCGGGCCGACTCGCTCCACCAGAACTTCGGCGACCTGCCGCTCAATTTCTTCGAGTGCAGCCGCGAGCATCTCCGGGGGGTCGATACGAGCCGGGTCTACGTAGTTGTCCTTGATGTGCAGGGTAACGTTGGAGAAGACCGCGAGACTAGAGATGCGGTACCGGCTCTTGCTCTCTTCCTCCGATGCTGCAAGAAGGCTTGCTTCGCCTGCGGCTGCCAACGCTTGACTGGGCGACGGGAAACCGGCTCGCCAATTCGAGTACTCGTAGCCTCCCCAACCAAGAGCACCACAGGCGACGCTGAGCGCCAGCGTGCGGGTTATCATTTTGCTTCGAAATCGGCCCATCGGTGCTGAATCCAACCCAATCTCCTTAATCCGTATCCACCTGAAGGAACTCCATGGGACCTCGATAGGTCGCTGTCGTCACAGCATCCTGTAGGCGGACCTCCACCTCTAGACTGAAATCCCCTAGCTTGCCCACCGAGTCCAGGCCCTCCACCGTGGCCGGAAGCAGCTCATAAAGCATGAGAAAACCGCCAGATGCGGTGCCGCGCGCGTCGCGCAGCAGGCGCCGCACGTCATGAACGTCGGGCCGCGTGAGGCCCGAATCCCGAAAGGTGCGGCCTGGACGGCCGGGGCTGCCGGAGAAGGCGGCAAGACTGTCCAACAGTGCGCCCAGGGTTTGACCGTCGGAGGTCTGGAGGGATTCGTCCAGCCAGGCGACCACGTCTACGGGAATGCCCGGCAGATCCCGTCGGGGCTGCACGACGCTCAGCGCCCTTTCGAAGCTGTTCCCTGGCGTCTGGGTGTCCGGCAGCAGCTCGGGCGTTGCCAGGGCGGTAAGGAGGATCCGACCGGAAGTCCGAAATCTCGGCTCGGCCATGAAGGCCGTGGCGGCTTCGAAGACCGCCTGGAACGGGTCGCTTCTCCCAGCGGGCTCGGGGAGCGTGCAACCCGTCTCTCGGTCGATGCATCCCAGTGCCCCGAGTCGTTCGGCTGCCCCTTCGCGCGTCAGCAGGCCGATCGGCGGGGCGAGCCGGCCTCCCATGTACGCCAGGCCGACTTCGAAGTTCCTTGGGAGGCCGCGAACGTACTCCACGAGGCCCAAGAAATAGGGCCGTCGGTTCTCGACGGCTTCGGTTCGCCGCGTGAGGTCCACGAGGATCACCGCGGCCCGTGGCGGAGCACGCACATCACCGTCGACCCCTCGAAGGGGTCCATCGACGCGGAGCCGAACCAAATCCGGTGCAACCGAGCACGAGGCTTCCGCGACATCGGCAATTCCGACGGCTGGACACATCTGAATGGGCGTTCCGTTGATATCGGCGGAAAGGATTCGAAGGTCGTCGAAGTCGAGTCCGCCACTGAAACAGTAGGCAGGGTCCAAGTCTTGGTTGTCTGGACACATGCCCCAATCATCTTGACCGGTTACAAAGAAGCGAAGGCCGAGGATTGCACCGGCCCCGTTGTTCAGGTCGGTGACGGGCCACGCCTCCACGATGTCCACGGCCAGGACCGCCGCGTCGGGAGTCTTGAGTGAAATCGGGGCGGAGCGAAAGTCGTTCAAGTCCACCATCTCGAGCACGAACTCGTCGTCCCCTCGGGCCGAGAGATTCTCGAATCGGAACGTTCCATCCTCCGCGGCGATCACGGAATGCCGCTCGATGGGTCCGGGGCGTCCCACGCCGGTCAGCCTTCGGTTCTCCAGCAGCACGAGGGCATTGGGCTCGACGGTCCCGCTTAGGGTGACCTGCCCGTCTGGGTCTGGAGGGGTGAGCTCGATGGTGGCAGGGTCGAGTTCGTAGTGACGGCGTTCGAAAATCAGGCAGTCTCGATCGTCTTCGCACGCGAACAACGGGATTTCGGGGGTTGGGCACGCGGAGCTTTCTCGTTCGCCAGCCTCGAGGTCGAGGCCATAATCCTGGTCGGCTCGACTACGGAGGACACATCGGCCTCGGGTCCGAGCGGGGCTTCGACAGCACAGCTGCCGCCCCACCGGGAGCGGGCGCGGCGGGATCTGGACGAAGGCCGCGGGACCTTGGACATCGTCATCTCCCAGCGCCGAGACCTCGAGGATTTCTCGTCCGGACGCGACCACGGCGAAGTCGAAGCCCCCGTCCGGTCCAACCGGTACGGTGATTGTGTTGTCCGCGCTCGGGAAAGTCCGGATCGCGGCGGTATGGACCGCGGCCGGCGGGAACGTGTGAGGTCTTCCTCGCCCTCGGACAAGACCTCGGGCGCCGTCTCCCACCGGGAAATAGAGCAGAATCCGGGATGAGTCGGCGACCGGAAGCTCGAGGCCGGCTTCTTCGGCGCAGGCTCCGAGAAGCGTGGCCAAGGCGCCCGATACCCATGTCCGCCCCATCCAACACACTGTAGCGGACCCACCCCACCGGGGCAGCCCCGGTAGGGGTGAAGCGGGCAGGCCTAACCAATGTTTGCTTGCACGAGCCCGCGGATCCGCTATCGTCCCGCCCTCATTCTCAGCCATGCCGAAGGTAGCTCGGCGCGCAGGAGACACGATGAAAAAGACACCCCTTCAGACCGTCAATCACCGCTTCGGCTCCCGCGAAAAACTGGTGGAGGAATTGGTCAAGACTGCGGACCGACTCAAGGGCGACACCAGCGAGTCCGAGACCCGTTCCCGCCTCATGGGCTTGAGCAACAGCAAGCTCCTTCGCCTCGCGCAGGTGGAGCAAACGGTGCGGGAACGTTTCGGGGATCGCGTCAAGCTGATCAAGCATATCGTGGAGACTCGAACCGCCGCCGGTCACACCGCAGACGCGGATTTCGAAGGGAAGCTCGAGACCTATTCCAAGGCTCGACTGCTGGATATGACCCGGATTCGGCTGGGAGATCGGACTCCAAAGCAAACGCCGGAAGAGAAGCTGGCGCGGAAACGAGGCCGAAAAGCGAAAGAACGGGCGCTCGCGGCCATCAAGGCGAAGGGTTGAGCGCACCGGGGCCCGACTCGTCGCGTCGGTCGGGTCGCAGGCCTCGCAGCACGAATCGCGCGATTTGGTCGCCGACCCTCTCTGGGTCCGGCATCGGGCTGGACCCGGCCCGAAGAACCCATTCCAAAGAAATCTCGTCGATCGCACCGAACAGGGCGCGTCGAAAGAGGCCGGTATCCATGTCGGGCCGGAATGCGCCCGATGCTTTTCCGTCTTCCAGTATCGACCCCAGGAGTGCCAGGTACTTCGCAAAGCCCTTGGGTCGATACTCCCGAATGAATCGAACCGACTGACGCAGCTCCACCGTCAGGACCTGCATCAGCTTCGGCTGCTCGGCCACCAAGCGAAGGTGTTCGGTCAGATATCTGCGCAGTCTTTCTTCTGGCTCCGGACACTCGGCCAGGATCGCCGCGAACCGGCGGTTGATTTCGGTCATTCGCTCCTCGAAGAGGGAGATCAATATTTCGTCTTTGGACTTGAAGTACAGGTAGATGGTTCCGTCCGCGACGCCGGCAGCATCCGCGATCTCCGACACTCGAGATCCGAAGAAACCTTTCGCCGCAAAGATCTGCACTGCGGCATCGATGATGCGTCGTCTCTTGTCTTCGCGCCGTTCGCGCCGGTCCATCGTCGAGCGTGTAGTCGGCCGGGCTCTGCTCGACAAGCTTTGCCGCTCGATGAGACATCCCGAACGTGACCGGGAAACTGAAAGCCGCCGTATTGGGTGGTACGGGATATGGAGGTGCGGAGATGATTCGACGCCTGCTCCTCCATCCGAGAATCGATCTCACGCACGTTTCGAGCGTCGAGCACGTCGGTGAAGGTTTGGGGTCCGTACACCGGAATCTCTCCGGACTCACGAATCTCCGTTTCGAGTCGGTGGACCTGGAGGAGGTCGGTGGAGAAGTCGATGTAGCCCTGCTGGGCCTGCCCCACGACGTGTCACTCGATGTCGTGCCGCGATTGGTGGCTTCGGGAACTCGCGTGCTCGATATGTCGGCTGCCTTTCGCCTCCGGTCGGCAGCGGAATACGGAGAACGCTACGGACGGCCGCACCCCCATCCAGAACTGCTCGAACGCTTCGTCTACGGCCTTCCCGAGATACATCGAAACCATCTTCGGGACGCTCGAGGCATCGCGGGGCCCGGGTGTTTCGCGACCTGCGTCGAGCTTTCACTTCTGCCCTTGGCCAGAGCCGGCTGGCTCAAGGGCGAGGTTTCCGTCACCGCCATGACCGGTTCTTCGGGCTCGGGCGCGCAACCGAAGCTTACGACGCATCATCCGGTGCGCTCGGTGAACTTGAGGCCCTACGCGCCTTTGAGGCATGTGCAAGCCTACGAGATCGAGCAGGAACTCCGGTCGGCGGGAGCCGATGATCTGGTTTTCGATTTCGTGCCGGTATCGGTTCCGTTGTCTCGGGGGATCCTTACCGTGACGCACCTGACGCTCCCCGCCTCCGTCACGCAGGACGCGTTGACCGCTCACTTCATCGAATTCTATCGCGATGAGCCGTTTGTCCGGGTGCCGGAAGACCGAGAACCGGAAGTCGCAGCGGTATCCGGCAGTCAGTACGTCGAGGTAGGCGTTCGAGTTGGGCCGGAGCGAGGAGAAGTTCGTTCCGCAGTCTGTTTTGGTGCGCTCGACAATCTGGTGAAGGGAGGCGCTGGACAGCTGATTCAGTGCTTGAACATCATGTTTGGCTTCGACGAGACGACCACACTGGCCGATCCCGGAAGCTGGCCCTGAGTCACGGAACGCCTTCGACCTGAATCGGCGCGACGTCCATCGGCACGAAGCTCTTCAGGAGCTCGCCCAGGACCTCCGGATCCGATGTCGGACGCTCGCAAACTTGGCTTTTGCATACGTACACCGTTGTCCGGTCATCTCGCGCGACTTTCCCTTCGGTGATCGGAAGTCCTGGATTGGTCGCTTGGCCAACCCGAACCAGCACGCGATTGGGGACAAAGGTCCTCCGCAGGACGTTCCAGAGCTCTCGGGCGATGGTGGGATCGTCGTGGGAACCTTCGGCGACCACGATCTGAAGCGGTTCGTCGAGGTAGAAATCGAGCGCTTGACCCATTTTTGGGTTTTCAATCGCCCCGTGGGCCAACGGCTCCCCGGCGGCAAGGAGTGTGCGCTCGGCACGCTCCAACGCGTTGAATTGGTCGGTGAGCTGGTAGATCCGCAGAAGGTTCAAGGCGGCGACTGAGTTTCCAGCCGGCTGCGCGCCGTCGTAAAAAGCCTTCTCGCGCACCAGAAGAGCCTCCGCGTCGTCTGCCGTCGCGAAGTATCCGCCGCCGTCGGCATCCCAGAAATGCCGGTCCTGCACGGCTTGATGATGGAGCGCTCGATCGAGCCATCTCCGGTCACCCGTCGTCTCGAACAGGGTGAGATGCGCGTCGACCAGAAACGCGTGGTCTTCCAGGACCGCGGTATGTTTGGCCTCGCCCGATCGGTAGGAACGGAGCAATCGTCCGTCTCGGACCAGGTTCGATTCGATGAACTCGGCGGCTTTCACGGCCGTCTCGATGTAGCGATCGACGCTCAGAGCAAACCCGGCCAAAGCCAGACCCGAAATCATTTGGGCGTTCCACTCGGTGAGGATCTTGTCGTCGAGAAGGGGAGGGATCCGCTGAGCTCGGGCGGCATAAAGCTTTCGACGGGCTTCCTGGAGAACCCCCTTCACGGTCGCCGGTTCCAAGTTCGCGGCGGCGGAAAACGCCTCGATGGATTGGGAGCGGTGGAAGATGTTCTTCCCGTCGAAGTTGCCTCGCTCGGTGACGCCGTAAAAGCTCATCACCAGCCTCGCCTGTTCGGGCTCGAGCACCTCCCTGATCTCCTCGGGAGTCCAAACGAAGAACTTGCCTTCCTCACCTTCGCTGTCGGCATCCGTCGCCGAGAAGAAGGCGCCCTCGTCGTCCAGCATTTCGCGCAGGACATAGTCGGCGACATCGGAGGCAACTTCGAAAAAGCGCCGATCGCCGCAAGCCTGCCCGGTCTCGATCAGAAGTCGAAGCATCTGAGCGTTGTCGTACAGCATCTTTTCGAAGTGCGGCACGAGCCATCGCGCGTCGGTGGAGTACCGAGCGAAACCGCCCCCGACATGGTCGTAGATTCCGCCGTCGGCCATCGCGCGGACGGAGTGCGTTACGATATGAAGGGCGCCTGGGTCGCGAGCGCGGCGCGCGTAGCGGAGGAGGAGCTCGTACCGCGCCGGTGTCGGAAACTTCGGCGGGCCGCCGATGCCGCCGAACACCGCGTCGAAGCGTTTCGCCGCCCACTGGGCGCCCTTGGCCAAAGCTTCGCCGCTGGGTAGGGCCTCGGGTACCTCGCGCTGAGCTGATTGCTGGAGAGCGCGGGACACGGAGGTTGCGCTAGACAAAACCTTGTCGTGTTCCTGTCGATACACTTCCACCAGACGTTGGAGGATGTCGACAAAACCGACGCGAGCCCCTCGGTCTCCCGAACGAGCTGGAAAATACGTGCCTCCAAAGTAAGGTCGACCATCGGGCAGCATGACCACGGTCATGGGCCATCCGCCACCTCCCGTCATGAGTTGCACGACGGTCATGTAGACGCTGTCTACGTCGGGTCGTTCTTCGCGGTCGACCTTGATGGCCACAAAGTTTTGATTGATGAACGCGGCGATCTCGACGTCTTCGAAGGACTCCCGTTCCATCACATGACACCAGTGGCAGGTAGAATACCCAACACTCAGTAGAACAGGCCGATCGAGGGCGGCCG
The DNA here is from genome assembly GCA_050331295.1 of Myxococcota bacterium. Classification (GTDB taxonomy): domain Bacteria; phylum Myxococcota; class Kuafuiibacteriia; order Kuafuiibacteriales; family Kuafuiibacteriaceae; genus Kuafuiihalomonas. The sequence goes on from JBHJGZ010000010.1 coordinate 106,606, forward strand.
CCTTATCGAAGGTTTCGGGTGCCCAAGGGTGCCAGTCGACCGGATTATGCGCATGCTGAAGAAGGTACGGGCTGGTCTCGAAAATGAGACGATTGATGTATTCGGGCTTGCCGGAGTCTCGAAGGTGATGGGTGCGAGGCTCGTATGCATCGCCCTTATCGCGGAACGCCGTCCAGTACCTTTCTGCGAGGCCGTCGGCGACGGGTTCGAGGCCAGGGAGAGCTATGGGGTCGGGAGGCGTCGCCATGCAGCTAGACGTGTCAGAACCCGGTGCGCCTACACAACCAATAACCAAGACCACGAGCGACGAGCGCCATGCAGACCGACCGTCCATCGCAGTATTTCCACTGACTGTTAGCGGCTTTGCCGCGCCACGGACAGATCGAAGCTGCTCACGCGGCGGACTTCTTGGACGGCGAAGTGGACGGTTTTCGTCGTTCCGGTTTTTCGTCCGAAAGGGTCGAATCGACGGATGATGATGAAGTCGGCTGAGTTGGCTCTGAGTCAGCGTTCGTCGGGGCTGAGACCATTTTGCTCGGGCTTGGCGCATCAGCGGCCCGCGAGGCCTCCGCGCAGGCATACAGGGATGGCTCGTGGAGCGCTGCGGCTTCCGTTCCCTCCAGAAGCACCGAACGGAGCACTCGAGACAGGTGTGGTCGAGAGGCCAGGAACTCACGCGCCTTTTCGCGGCCCTGTCCGAGCCGATGGTCGCCCACGGAATACCAGCTCCCGCTTTTTTCGATCACCTCTCTGGCCAACGCCAGATCCAAGAGCTCCCCGGACCACGAAACGCCTTGGCCGTACATGATGTCGAATTCGGCATCTCGGAAGGGTGGAGCGACCTTGTTCTTGACGACCTTCACCCGAACTCGGCTTCCGACGACGTCTTCACCCACCTTCACGGACCCGACGCGCCGAATGTCGAGTCGGACCGAAGAGTAGAACTTGAGGGCGTTGCCCCCGGTGGTTGTCTCGTTCGAGCCGAACATCACGCCAATCTTCTGTCGGACCTGATTGATGAAGATGAGGGCGCATCCGGAGCGAGCGATGTGGCCCGTCAGCTTCCGCATCGCTTGGGACATGAGACGGGCCTGCAGGCCCATGTGGCTGTCGCCCATTTCACCCTCGATTTCTGCTTTGGGCACCAGGGCGGCGACCGAATCCACCACCACGAGGTCGACCGCGTTGCTGCGAACCAGCGTTTCGGTGATCTCCAAGGCCTGCTCACCATGGTCTGGCTGCGACACCAGAAGCCGCTCCAGCTCGATGCCGATGGTTTGAGCCCATCGCGGGTCGAGGGCGTGCTCGGCGTCGATGAACGCTGCGACTCCGCCGGATGCCTGCACATTGGCGATTGCGTGAAGCGCCAAGGTAGTCTTGCCGGATGATTCGGGTCCGAACATTTCGATGATCCGGCCCTTCGGTAGGCCTCCAATCCCCAGTGCGGCGTCGACCCCGATGGAGCCGGAGGGAATCGTCCCTATGGGTTCGATCGGGACCGCGTCCTCTCCCCCCATCATCATGATGGATCCGCGTCCGAAGTGCTTCTGGATCTCCCCCAGCGCATTCTTCAACAGCTTCAGCTTCTCTTCGATGGCCATGCATGGCGTTGTTCAAGTCGCGTGCCGGGGCATCACCGCTCGGCGCGCCCTCGGCGGTCCCATCTCGAGGACCGACCCACCGATTTCCGTCTTCCCGTGCCGCAAATCGGCGGCATATCCGGCGAGACGGTCACGAACGGGTCATGGTCTTCAGTCGACGGGGAAACATGTCTCTTGTGTCAGCGCGAACTGCAGCCGGTCCAGGTAGGCGCGGCGGGAGATCTCGCGAGCCCCCATGCGCACCATGTGAGGCGTCGCTTGCTGGATGTCGAGGAGGGTGAATCCGCCTCGAACCAGACGTTGAACCAGTTCTACAAGGGCAGCCTTGGAAGCGTCGGCGACCCGAGAAAACATCGACTCGCCCGCAAAAAGACCCTGTACGGCGACGCCGTACAAGCCGCCGACCAGCTTTCCATCCAGCCAGGTTTCCACTGAATGGGCATGGCCTCGGCGGTGAAGTTCGAGGTAGGCGCGCGCGAGTTCCGTCGTGATCCAGGTGCTGGGGCGGTCGGGGGCCGGGGCCGCGCAGCCGGCGACGACCCGGTCGAAACAAACGTCTACCGTCATATGGAATCGCTTGAGCTTCTTTCGAAGCGAGCGACTGACGTACAGCTCGTCGAACTCTAGGACCGCGCGTGGGTCCGGCGAAAACCAAGTCATCAGATCGTCATCGAAAATGGGCCAGGGGAAGATCCCACTCCGGTATCCCAAAAGCAGCCGCTCGACTGAAAGATCTCCGCCGACCGCTACCAGGCCGTCCCGGTTGGCGCTGGTCGGCTCAGGAAACTCGAGCGACCGATTCAGGATGGCCACCACGGCCGAGATTGTACTTGGGGTGGCTCGCCGCGTCGACGTTCATGCGCTTGCCGCGCCGACGTCTAGCTCGTACCAGCAGATGATGGCCCGTCGTCAGGATTCAGGACTCTCCCGGGCGCGCGACACCCCACAAGGCGCGGAGCTTCGGGCCGAGGAGGACGTCAAGCGCGCCATCCAAGCTCTGATCCGGGAGCGGGAGGCCATCGACCTGCAAATCGACCGGCTTCAACGGGCGCTGGAAGAGTGGCAGACGGCTGCGCGGACTCCGAACGCACCAAGCGTTGGGCGGAAAGATTCACGAGCCGCATCGAAGGCCGTCGAGGCGCCGAAAAGGCGCCCGCCGCGGGCCTCCACCGAGACCTCTGGCGCCCCGCGCACCCGGACCTCGTCCACTCGATCACGGAAAAAGAAGGCAGGTCGACCCCGAAACAAGAAATAGATTCAGAGTGTACCCCGGAACTGGAGGGCTTCGAGGACATGGGGATTTTCGATTTGCGTGGATCCAGCCAGGTCCGCGATGCTTCGAGCGACCCGGCGTACGCGGTCGATGCTTCGAGCCGAAAGAGCGAGCGAATCCGCGGCGCGCGTCAGGCAGCGTTGACCTTCGGAGCCCAGTCCGAGTGCATCCCATCTTCTACCCGAGAGCTCGGCGTTGATGCAACCTTGGCGGGCGTGGGCCCGACGCCGCGCCGTTGCGACGCGGGTTCGAACTTCGGATGAGCCTTCACTGCGGGAGGCTCGTTTGAAAATATCAGCAGGGGGAACTGGACGGACGTGGATGAGGAGGTCGAAGCGGTCCAGCAGAGGTCCGGATAAGCGTTGCTGGTACCGTTGGATCCGGTCGACCGAGCACACGCACCGCCGCTTGGGATGGTCGAGCCAACCGCAGGGACATGGATTCATGGCCGCAACCAGGAGAAAGGACGCCGGAAACCGTATCGAATGACGAGCCCGGGCCAGTGTTACCACCCGATCCTCTAACGGCTGCCTCAATGCTTCCAACACCCGGCGAGGAAGCTCTGGAATTTCGTCCAGGAAGAGGACGCCGCGATGGGCGAGTGAGACCTCGCCGGGTTTCAGCGTGCTCCCGCCGCCGATCAATCCGGCTTGGCTAACCGATGGGTGTGGTGCGCGGAAGGGTCGCTCCCGGATCAGCCCCACTCGGTGGGTGAGTCCCGCCGCCGACCAAACCTTGGTCACCTCGACCGCTTCCGGTTGGGTCATGGGCGGAAGAAGTCCGGGTAGTCGACGAGCCAACATCGTCTTCCCGCAGCCAGGGGGCCCGACGAGCATCAGGTTGTGACCGCCCGCGGCCGCGATCTCGAGCGCACGTCGGGGCATCCCGTGACCACACACGTCTTCGATATCGGGCATCGAATCCACTGCGCGCGGCGCAGGGGCCGAAGGGGGTGGACTGCGGTCCGGCCCACGACCGGACAGAAGACTTACCAGCTCTCGCAGGGTGGCAGATGAAAGGACTCGGATCTCGTTCAGGGCGGCCGCTTCATGGTGATTGTCGGGGGGAAGCACCAGGGTGTCGTATCCGGCCTCCTGCGCCAGCGTAGCGAAGGCCAGCGCACCTCGGATCGGCCGGATATCGCCCTGAAGCCCGAGCTCCCCCGCCACCAGAAAACGGCTCGGGTCGGGGAGTTCGAGGCGGCCGGCTGCATGGAGGAGCGCCAAGGCGATGGCGAGGTCGAGGGCCGCACCGTCTTTTCGAAGATCTGCAGGCGCGAGGTTCACCATCACCGGCGCCCGATGTTCCCACAGCCCAGCACTTCGCAGGGCGGCCTGTACCCGATGTCGCGACTCCTTTACCGCAGTGTCTCCGAGTCCGATGATGTCGAAGCGCGGGATGCCGCCGGACGCGAGCTCGACCTCGACCGTCAGGGGAACGGCCTCAATCCCGATGAGTACGGCGCTTCGAACCTGGCTCACCACTCCGCACCGTCGAGCAAGCTTTGGACCCACGCGAGGGCTCACGCGCTCGCGGTTCGAAAGCGCCGAAATCCAGATTCAACCTCGATTTTCGGTGGGCTCGGCGTCGACGAGGTATTCAACGCCCCGCAAAAACTCTTCGGGGTTCTGGGGCTCACTGCTCCTTCGAACTTCGAAATGCAGGTGAGGCCCCGTGGAACGTCCAGTGCTGCCCAACGTGCCAACCGAGTCTCCCTGGCCCACCACATGTCCGGTCTCCACCCGGATCGAATGCAGATGGGCATACACGGTGCTCAATCCATCTCCGTGGTCGAGTTCCACGAATTTTCCGTACCCTGCCTTCCACCCGGCGAACTGCACTCGGCCGGCCAGCATCGCCGAAACGGCGGCCCCGGCGGGCCCCACCAGGTCCACGCCTTCGTGAAATCTCAGACCGCGGCCCCGAATCGGGTCGCGCCGCCAACCGTATGGACTGCTGATGACCACCGGCGTGAGGGGCCACGCGGGTATCGTCGATCCCATTTTGGGTCGGCGGTTCTGAAGACGTAGGTCGAGCGCGCGCGTCAGCCGCATGGCCCGTCGGTGAAGGTACTCGGGCCCGGTTCCCAGGGTTCTGGAGGTCTGCGCCCACTCGGCCTCGAGGCTGGAACGAAGGGCTTGGTGTTCCGTCGCGGTGATTCCGGATCGAAGCCGGTCCTCGGCGTGATTCAGGAGGAGGCGCCAGCTTCGTATGGCGGCCAGCGGCCAGCTCGGAGCGCCCTGATGGTGGCTCCGAATGATTCGAAGCTGCGCCGAGAAGCGTCCCAGAACTGCGGTCAGGTCTTGGCGGTCGACCGATGCGGTGCCGACATGGGCTCCGGCCGCAAGGAGCTCGGGCTCCGGAGGGAGGCCCCCGGCGCGGCAGGCCGTGCACAACAAGAGCCCGGTCCAGATCCACCTCACACCGCGTTCGTTCGGTTTCATCGTCGACATCTTCAGTCCGGAGTCGGAAAGCCCGCTCCTTGCTCTGCGACGTGGAGTCCGAAAGGTTGTTCAGCGTGGTCCCGCTCTCACCCGTCGTCGGCTGGGTCGAAGACGGTTTCTCCCTGATGCTTCGTTCCTTCATGCCCCTGCTATGGCTGCACGGACCCTCGGCGTTGGCCTTGGCCGGCTTTCAGTACACGGTTTGGATAGCGGGTGGTCCGGCTCTGGTCGACGCACTGACTCATCCTACGCCGTCGACGCTGTGGCCGGTGGCCGGGGGATGGGGCCTGTGTGCGCTATGCATGTCCGGGCTGCTTTGGAGCTCGGTCTATTTGGGAAGCCAGGTCCTGGCGCTCGACGGGGACTCGAGCCGAGAGCGGGTGCTTTCCGCCTTTCGCCAGTCGGGAGGGCGGTGGGGTCTGGTCCTCAAGTCATGGGTGCATGGCCTGGGTGCGTGCGGGATGGCCCTGGGCGGCACCTTCGGCGTCTGGCTGGTCGGAGGTCTCTGTACCAGTCTCACAGCGCTGGTGCTTCATCCGGTTCTTCATCTCTCATGGACAGCACTGATGTTCTTCTTGGCCGTGATGTTCACGGTGAGGCTGTGCAGACCCCTCCTGGCATACGTCCTGCTGCTTCCCGTAATCGCAGCCGAGGGGACCGGACCGTACGGCGAACGAGAGGCCGTCAGCCCCCTCGCTCGGGCGCGGTTGCTGCTCCGTGCGCAGGTGGCATCGATGGGCGCGTTGACGGTGCTCTTGCTTGGAGTGGTGCTCATACTCCACCTCGGCCTGGCTTGGGTGACCGACGCCGTGCCGTTCCAGCACTGGAGTCCACAACAGCTCCGAGACCAGGGACCAGAGATTCTGGCTCGCCAGAGTGTTCGAATCTGGCTTGCGGCACCACTTTGGTGTGTCTCAGGCATGATCCTATCGGCGTTACCGACCGCCGTATATCGGTCGTTGCGCCGAATCCACCCGCAGTTAGATGACAAGACGTCAGTTCTTTCGCATGCTCCCCGGGTTCCGTGACTCAGCATATCCATATCAAGAGCGAAGCGGAGATTGAGGGGATGCGAGCAGCGTGCAAATTGGCTGCCCGCACGCTGCGCGCAGCGGCTGAACTCGTGAAGCCCGGCGTCTCCACCGATGAGATCAACCGATTCGTTCATCAGTTCACCCTGGAGGCGGGGGCGATTCCGGCTCCGCTTCACTACGGTGCCGATCCGAGCAAGGGCGTTCCACCGTTTCCCAAATCGGTGTGCACTTCGGTCAACGACGTCATCTGTCACGGCATTCCGTCCGAAACCGAGGTTCTTCGGGAGGGAGACATCGTCAACATCGACGTGACCTCGATCCTGGACGGATTTCATGGAGACACTTCCCGGACCTTTTTCGTCGGTGAACCTGCGCCGGCGCTTCGGCAGCTGGTTGAAGTCACCGAAGCGGCCATGTATCGCGGGATCGCGGCGATTCGGCCCGGCGGTCGAGTACGAGACATCGGAACCGCAGTTCAAGAGTATGCGGAAGGCTTTGGGTACGGCGTGGTCCGTGAGTACGTGGGGCACGGTATCGGTCGACGCTTTCACGAGGCGCCCCAGATTCCACACGTCAAGACGCGTGGGCCCAACCCTCGGTTAATGCCCGGCATGATCTTCACGGTCGAGCCGATGGTCAATGCTGGACCTCCAGACACCTGGCTCGATCCGAATGATGGCTGGACCGTGCGAACCACGGATGGAAGTCCCAGCGCACAATTCGAACACACCGTGCTGGTCACGAAGAAGGGCGTTGAGATCCTGACGGACTGGAAGCTGCTCGACTGATCTCAGGATTGTCGGGAAGGGTTGAAGCTTTGCTCCTTTTGTTCGATATCGACGGGACGCTCGTGCGCACTGCCGGAGCCGGTCGGTACGCGCTCGAACGGTCTTTTGAAGAGATGTTTGGTGTGGCTCACTCGCTTCGAGGGGTCCGCCTTGATGGCAACACCGATCCATCGATCTACGAGGTCATGTTTCAGACCAGGCTCGGGCGCCCACCGGCGCCGGATGAGGTACAGCAGCTACAGGTTAGATACCTGGCCCACCTCGAAGTCAGCCTCGTCGATCGCGCAGACGGTTATCAAGTTCTCCCGGGTGTCGAAGCGATCCTGAAGGAAGCGGTCCGCCGGGCTTACTCATTGGGTCTATGTACCGGGAACATCGAGGCGGGGGCGCGCATGAAGTTGCGCCCGGGTCGACTGGACGCCTTTTTCCCTTTCGGCGGTTTTGGAAGCGACCATGGGGACCGCGCCGTGCTGGTGCAGCGCGCCCTCGAAAGGGCTGGACGGCACGCGGGCCGCACCGTGAGTCCGGAGGAAGCGGTCCTGTTTGGAGATACGGAACGGGACGTGGACGCTGCCCGGCGCGCGGGGGCTCGTTCCGTCGGCGTTTGTGCGGGCTGTACGGACCGAGACACCCTCGCTGCTGCCCAGCCGGACTTCTTGGCCGAGAGTTTGGACGACCCAGGGCTGTGGCGATGGTTGGGCTGGACGCTCTGACGGTCGACAACGCAGGCAGGGCGTGTGTAGTAACTGGGCGTGCGAGGTGCTGCCTGGCCGCTTTTCGTCTTGGTCACGCTCTCACCTGGGCCAAGTTACAGTCAATCCACTGAAGATACGTTTGATTTAAGAGCAGCTCCTCATGGCCTGGTGGCGGGAGGCCTATGGCTGACCGCACTGACCATCGATTCCAAGAAGGAGGACTGGAGTGGCGTTTCGCCATGCCGGGGAGAGACCCGGGCCCCGCTTCCTGAAGAACAGCATGCGCAGGAGGACTCCGTCGAGAGTGGTGTCACGGGCACCTTCGGTCTCTGTGATCCCGGCCGAATCAACGCGGTCGACCGAACCCTCGTCGTTCCAAAGTGGAACAAGGCAGCCAGACTCTCCGATCTCCTTCTCCTGTCTTTCCTCATTGCGCCTTTCGGCTACGCAGGTGGGACCGCCTTCGAACTGGAGGAAGGGGGAGGTCAGCGCTTCGCGGATGATTCGGTAGTCGCGCTTCAGACACTCGGTGCGACGGTCCTTGCGACGACGGTGACGAAACTGATCATCCGAAGGCCACGACCGTTGACCTATGATGCGGAGTTTACGCTCGACGAAAGGTTCGAGGGAGATGCTCGTCTCTCGTTCCCCAGCGGGCATACCAGCGTTGCTTTTGCAGGCGCCTCATTCCTTGCCGTCCTCATTGACGATCGAGTGCAATCGAACGGACCTCGCATTGGCGGAATCGCAGGGGCCTACGCGGCTGCGACCTTGGTGGCCTATCTGCGGATGGCCGCCCGTCGCCATTTCTTCACCGATGTGGTGGCGGGTGCCGCCCTTGGGACAACCCTTGGATGGCTCATTCCTCAGGCGCATCGAGCGTCTGGTCGGGGGGCCGACGCCGAAACGCCGACCGTCAGCTCTCCCCTTATGTTGGGATGGACTGGCGTGTTTTAAGATGGAGTTCGATTGAGCCGACTGGAACACGCTGGAGACGCTCTGTGGAGTCGCGTCAAGGACGCCGCCACGGATGCCAAAGACGCCTACGAGAATGCTGATCGCTTCGCGCGGCAGCGGCTCTACATCGCGGCCGCGTTGGGCGTGGACGTCGTCTTGACTTTCCTCTTGGTCTGGTTTCTTTCCGCGAGCCCTTCGACCGAGGTCTGGTTCGAGGAGGGGTTTCCTTCGAATCTCCTTCTGATCCGCAACCTCTCGAATTCCACGATCGAGGAGGTTCGAGTGATCTTGGACGACAGGTACGAGTTCGAAGGCGGAGAACTCCTTCCGAACCAGATCAAGGGCCTCGAGGTCGAGCGGGAGTTCCGGGACGCGCTGGGTCGGAGACCCGACGACCGCTACCGACCTCGCACCGTGATTCTTTATCTCGAAGGCAAGAAGACGGTGGTCAAACTGCAATGACTCGGGGTCGCTCCTTTTCGGGCGTTGCCCCAGGCCGGAGCGAAGCGCCTCAACTGCATCCTGATGTGGCTCCGCAATTGGGACACGCGTAACACGTTCCGGTACGAAGCGTGATCGAACCACACACATGGCACGGTGGGGCGTCCGCCCACGACAGGTCATGCTCCCGTGCGTCCGCATCGCTGGCGGTGCGCGAAGCGGTCATCATCGGCAGCGACATTTGCTGCTGCATCAGGACAGACTGCATCAGCTCCTCGTGTCGTTTCGAAAGCGTCGAGTCGACACTCGCCTCATCGTCGCGGAGAAACTTCTGACCCAGCCACCGAAAGATATAGTCGACGATGGACTTGGCCATGGGAATGTCCGGATTGCCCGTGAAGCCGCTTGGCTCAAAGCGCATGTGGCTGAAGCGGTTCACGAGCACTCGCAGGGGCACTCCATACTGAAGGGCCAGGGAGATTGACGTCGCGATCGTGTCCATCAGACCCGATATCGTGGAACCTTCCTTCGACATGGTGATGAAGATCTCGCCGGGTGTCCCATCCGGATAGAGGCCGACGGTAATGTAGCCGGAATGTCCTCCGACGGAGAACTTGTGGGTAAGCGAGGCTCGTTCGGCCTCGAGACGACGACGCTGGACCACCGATGTCGCCGACGTCGTCCCTTCATTTCTGGACGTCGACAGAGGCTGCGTCCGTTTCGAGCCGTCTCGATAGACTGCCACCGCTTTCACGCCGGCGCGCCAGGCTGAAACGAAGAGCGAGAAGATATCCTCTTCGGTCGCATCCGAAGGGACGTTGACCGTCTTCGAGATGGCGCCGGACAAGAAAGGCTGCACCGCGGCCATCATTCGAACGTGTCCCTCGGGTTTGATGCTTCGCGAACCTTGAGGAGAACGGAACGCGCAGTCGAACACCGGCAAGTGGTGTTCCTTCAATCCCGGTGCCCCTTCGATCGTTTTCTCCCGGTCGATGTAGTCGAGAATGTTTCGACGCTCCGTAGCTTCGTAGCCCAGGCGCAACAGGGCCGGTTCCACCGATTGATTGACGATTTCCAGGGTGCCTCCACCTGCCAACCGCTTGAACTTGATGAGGGCGATGTCGGGTTCGATCCCGGTGCTGTCGCAGTCCATCATGAATGCGATGGTCCCGGTGGGTGCGATGACGGTGACTTGAGCATTGCGTACGCCCCACTGACTGGCCTGCTGGAAGGCGCTGTCCCATGCACGACAAGCCGCCTCGCGAAGCTGCGGCGCGACTTGGGGGGAGAGTGCATGCGCGGCGGAGCGATGCCGACTCAACACCTCCAGAAACGGCTCTCGATTCTCCTCGAACCGGGAGAAGGGGCCCCGAGCAGCTGCGAGCTCGGCGGAAGCGACCGTGGCCATGCCGCCCATCAATGCGGTGATCGCTGCCGCCCATGCTCTGCCAGCGTCGGAGTCGTAGGGAAGGCCCAGCTGCATCAGAAGCGCTCCGAGATTGGCGTACCCGAGTCCCAGAGGGCGAAAAGCGTGGCTGTGGGCGGCGATGCGGTCCGTCGGGTAGCTGCTGTTCTCGACGATGATCTCCTGCGCGATGATGGCCATTCGGACGGCGTGTTCGAAGGCCGGGATGTCGAACTCGCCGTCGGCATTCAGGAATCGCAACAGGTTCAAGGAACCCAGGTTGCAGGCGGAGTCGTCCAAGAACATGTACTCGGAACAGGGATTCGACGCGTTGATGCGACCCGAGTTGCGACACGGGTTCCAGATGTTGATGGTCGTGTCGAACTGGATGCCCGGATCCCCGCAGACGTGCGCGGCCCGCGCGCAATCCATGAGGAGCTCACGGGCCGAGACGGTATCGATGACCTCGTCGGTGGTGACGGCACGAAGTGGCCAAGCTGGAGAAGCGACTGCGCCCGCACGGTCATCGGACGTCTCGGAGCCGGCCAACGCTGCCCGCATGAAGTCGTCGGTGACCCGTACCGAATGGTTGGCGTTTTGAAAGAAGACGGATTGATAGGCTTCGCCATTGAACGAGCCGTCGTAGCCTTGTTCGATCAGGGCCCATGCCTTTCGCTCCTCACGAGCTTTGGCGTCGATGAAGTCTCGAATGTCCGGATGGTCGGCGTTCAAGATGACCATCTTGGCCGCTCGACGCGTTTTTCCGCCGGACTTGATGACGCCCGCGAATGCATCGAAGCCCCGCATGAAGCTGACCGGACCCGACGCCGTGCCGCCTCCTTGGATCCGCTCCATGCTTGCTCGGATCACCGATAGGTTGGTTCCGGTCCCGCTTCCTCCCTTGAAAAGCCGGGCTTCGGTCTTTGCCAGCTCCAGGATGGATTCCAGCGAGTCGTCGACCGAATTGATGAAACAGGCGGAGCACTGAGGTTGCGGATCGACTCCGACGTTGAACCAGACCGGCGAGTTGAACGCGAAACGCTGGTGGAGCGACATGGCCACCAGCTCGTCGCGGAACGCGGCGTACGAGGCTTCGTCCTGGAATACCCGATCTCGCCGACCCCACTCCGCGATGGTTTCGGCCACACGGCCGATAAGGGCTCGGACCGACGTTTCCCGACGCTTGTCGCCTACATGGCCGCGGAAATACCGAGACGCCACGACCTTGACGGCGAGCGGACTCCACGCCGAGGGCGCCTGCACCCCGTCCTGCGAAAACACGGCGTGGCCGCTTTCATCGATGATCTGAATGGCATGGGTGGTCCACTCGACGGCGTCGAATGGATCGATGCCGACCGAGGAGAAACGACGCTGGATCGGGATCCCTCGCCGATCCCGACGCTCGACGGCGGATGCTAAGGGATGAACCTCTTCGATCTGCGGGGGCAGCATGGTTGGAGCATTGTGAACGCATGTTCAGCCCGCTGTCCATCGCGGTGCTTCTTCCGGGTCGACTCGACGGCAGGTCAAGGGCGAGCGTCCGCCGGCCCGGACGGCGTCCGTCTGGGCGCGTGGGCATGGGAAACTTCGAGCCAGCGGGCCACTTTCGCCAAATCTTCTGCCCTCTCGAACCGGACCCGCACCGCGTCGTCGCCCATGAATGGGTGAGCCTTCGCGATGCCGGACGACCGCGCCGCCTCCAGATCGGCTTCCGGCAGCCAGAGATCGAGGAACATGTGATCCTTGCGCAGCTCCAGCTGAAGAAACGGTATGCCCTGGCGTTCGTAGGTCTCCACGCCGTTCGATCGCGACCGCTTCACATCCCCGAAGCCGGATAAACGATTTTGCAGCGCCTTCAAGAGGGGACGCAGCTCGATTTCCAGGGTTGCCCGACCCACCACGACCCCGTTTTAGGCTAGCGCTTTCGAGCTTGTCCAGACGACCGGATGGGAATTCATCCCCACGTCAGGTGGGGTTGACAACCCAGTGTCATGCTCTCGTCAAAACCCGAAATTCACCTGCGCCACCGTCGAAAACCAGAACCCTCTGGGTCGCGTCACGATGTAGTTCCAGTCGGTCTGCACGCCCCAGGAAACGCCGCGGCCCACGCGCAGCTCGAATCCGGCCAACGCGCCGGGACCCCAATGGACCTCGGAGAATCCAGAGGCTTCCAGACCGATGACGCTCCCGGCCCCCACGAAGGGTCGAACGGCGTCGGTGGCCAGGTAGTATCGAATGTCCAGCGGAACGATCTGAAACCGAACCAGCCGTGGCATTCCGGATCCGGCGGGAGAGCCGGGCAACGCGATGCCGAATCGACTCGATATCCACCAATGCTCGACGAGCTTGTGGATGATGCGGGCGCCGAAGTGAGGCGCGTTTGGTTTCACACCCGTCTGATCGAGACGGACGTAGCCGACCTCGAATCCGAGTCGATGGTTTCGATGTTGGGCGTGAGCGGACCCGAGCCACGCCGTGGTGAGCGCCACGTGCAGGATGAATGACATCGTTCTCGGCACACCGGCATGCAACAATCGTTTCGTTCGCTGGCGCCACATTGACTGCACCGCGGTGTTCCAGGACAAGGACAATGTGTCGAGGGCCGGGATGGCGGTTTTCGTTCCCACGTTCTGGGGAGGAATGGCGTTCATGTGGATCGCAGCAGGATGCACGACTCCGTCCGTTCATCCTGATGCGGTCATCCATCACAACGTCGGAATCGAGTATCTCCAGGCGGGTAAGTGTGAAGAGGCCGAAGAACGGTGTCGGTTGGCACTCGAATACGGGACGTCGTTCGCCCATGCACATAACTGCTTGGGCCTGGTCGCGCTCAACTGTCGTGGAGACCTGGACGTGGCGGCGCAACATTTCAAAGATGCACTGGCTCGGGATGGAGATTTCGCCGAGGCTCACAACAATCTCGGGATCACGTTCTTTCGTCGAACGCCTCCTCGCTATGCACTCGCCTGCGAAGAGTTCGAGGAGGCCATCAGGATCGACCCCCGATTCACCGATGGTCGGGAGAATCTGGGTACGTGCTTGATGCGGCAAGGCATGATCGCCGGGAAGACGGGTGACCTTCAGGCCCGTCGTGCGCGTTTCGCCCTGGCTCGTTCTCATCTCTTGCGGCTAACGGAACTGGCCCCGACCAATTTCAATGCCTTTCACCATCTCGGCTTCATGGACCTGGTCTCTGATCGGTACCGGTCGGCGGAGGAGAGATTCGAGCGGTGTCTCGAACTCGACCCTGACAATCCGATGTGCAGCTACAACTTGGGTGTCCTTTTTCTGGAAACGGCTCGCTGTCACCCGGCCATCGATGCGTTCGTGCGCGTCTTGAGGACTTCCGAGCCCTCGGAGGTTTCGGTGTCAGCTCGCCACAATTTGGCGGTGGCTTACGAACTCTGTGCTCGAGAGGATGAAGCTCTGGCTCGAGAGCTGCCGGCGCTTCGGCGGAATCCTGGCTCGGCCGAAATTCACCACCGTCTGGGCCACCTCTATGCAGAGCTCGGTCGCCCATCCCAGGCGATCCAAACTTGGAGACGAGCCGCTTCTCTGGATCCGCGTTTCTGTGCGGCACACGCTGACCTGGTTCGGGCCCATGGTGCAACGCCTTCGCGCCGGGAGCATTGTCGGGCACTCCGGGAGTGCTTGGAGCGGGTCGACAATCCAGAAACGGACGATCGCTCCGCTCTCGAGAATTGTCGTGGGTGAGACTGCGCCTGAAGGTCGGAACGATTCGAGTCTCCAGGCCCTCGCCCTTGAACTCCTCGAGCGCTTTGCATCCGAGCCTCCGTCGCCAGACCCTGAGCCTTCGACCGTCCACGCTTCGTTCGATTCGGCCGAAGGTCCTGAAGCCTCTTCGAACCCATTCCGCCCGGCCTCGTCCTGCAATGCTCGTCCGGCGGCGTGGCCCGCATGGCGAAGAGAGACGTGGCTCCTGGTGCTTGCCGCCTTCGCTTTTGCCACCGCTGCGACCTCGCTTCTGTACCCGTGACTCAACGGGATCAATCGGGAGGAGGCAGTGACAGAACGAGGGCCGCGTACTCCAGGCTCACCCGCAGGACAGCCGCCACCAGCTCTCCGGGGCCTGGCCGGATGGCGACGACCCGCTCATTCTTCCGCCCGAAACGAAGGGCGAAGCCCCCGGCTCCCGCCTGTTCGACAAACGTGCGAAGCATTGGCGTTCGCACGACGATCTCGTCGGAGCCATTCGGTCCTTCAGGTTCCTCACAGGCAATTTCCACGCCGCCCTGGGGAGCGCTGATTTCGAGAAACACCGCCTCCCCCGACAGCACACCGGTTCGAATCGGATTGCGCCAGCTGACCACCAGCTCTCGGTCTCCTCGAATCCGCCAGCCGCTTGCAAGATTGGCTGCGGTGCTGGATGTCGGGACCACATCGAACGGGACATGGCTCAACTGACTGAAGCCGCCGGCGGTGATTCCTGGCCGACCCGTCCCGGAAAGGAGCACGCTTCCCTGAAGGGGAGAGCCTGGAATCGATGGAACGAACAGCTCGATTTCCGGGGGTCCGATTGGGGTGCTGACATAGCGGCCCTGCCGAAAGACCGCCTCGTACTCGGTCAAGATCGACCGTTGCCCCTCATCGAGGGAGGGGTCGGTGAAGGTGATCGTGCCCAGGTCCGTTCGCGATATGGAAACGGTGGGCGTCGTCAACCTTCGAAGTTCACACTGCTCGTCACGGAGTTCCATTCCGTCATCGTCGACCCATATTGTCTGTATTCTAGCCGGCACGAACTCCGGCTTCCAGGTCAGCCCTGCTCCCGTGCCCCGCACGTCCCAGGCGTCTACCTGGACCCTCGGCTCTCCAAATTCCAGTGTCCCATCCGAGCGAAAGAACCGCCTTTGAGCAAAGTTGAAGCGAACGGCTCGCGTGACTTCGCGGTCGGATGGCGGAGGGACTTCGTCGTCGGGAAACCTCACCAGACCGTCGGGCAGCGAAGCATCGAGTGGACCGGCCGGAATTCGCGAGCCGTCGTCGGGTCGGGGTGGAGGGTCGGGACGAGGGATGACCGCTATGGGCTGACACACGTCGAGGCCTGGCACGCAGGAGGTTCCGTTCGTGCACGCGCTACAAAAGCCTTCTACGCAGGACCCTCGAGGCTCATCACACTGGCGATCAGTCTCGCAGGCTTCGAAAAGCTCCAGTCCCGGTGCACAGCCTGGGACGCACTGCCCTCGATAGCAAAGCTCGTTGGACCGGCACTCCACTGCCGGGCTGGGCGTGCTCGAGTCGTCCGATGTCGTCAGACATTCGTTGCTGCACGAGAGAAAGAAGCCGGCATAGACCGTCATCGCACCTAACCAGGGTCCCGACGCAAGCCGCCTGATCATCGAGAACGACCCTCCTCCAAGTCGATTTGCCCCGTCTGGCAAGGCCGCTCGACGTCGTAGGAGAAACGCAATTCAGCGCCGATCTGAACCCCCGATGCGCCGTCGATGGCACCCATGGGAAAACCGACGAAGACGGCCGGTTCGAAGCGGCGAAAGATGCGACCGCGTGCTCCGACATTGGCGATCGCACCGGTCCGACCCCCGCTTCGAAGAAGGCTCGTTCCTCGCGCTTCAGCGATGAGCGCGATGTAATCACGCGGCAGCGGATAGTACGCCACCGACGCTCCATAGCTGATTCCAAAGAAGTCAGTGAGCGACTCCTCTGAAGCCACCGGAAAGAAATAGTCGATATAGAGTTGGGTGATGGACTCCAGGCTCCTGTGCCGCCAGGCCAGGTTGGCTCCCGCACCAATGTCGTGCAGATCGGGTTGAAACGCGAAACTGTCCACGAAGTTGACCTCCTGGGTGAATGATTCGGCGACCACCGAAGTGGGAGGCAGAAGGGTCGACGGTGAAACCGGGATTGCATACCGGATCCGGACCGTGAGCGCTGGCCTGCGTTGGTGGATCTTGGGGAGATGGAAGCGGAACTTCGCGGCCAGCAGAGGATTTCCGGCCGTGAATACGCTTTCGGCTTCAACTTCGTCCAGGTCAACGTACTGGGCTGGGATGGTCGCCTCGAGGCCGAAAGCATCGGTCAACGCCACCTGCGCGAAGAAGAAGAAGGTGGCGGTTCGGGCCGAGAAGAGCGTCGTGGCCTCGGCGTATAGGAATCGAGACGAGGCTCCGAATGCGATGTTGGGGTCGTCCAGCGTCAGGCTGCGACCATAGCTTCCCATCGCGCCGAAACCTGCGGTGGAAGATTTGTCGACCGTGCCCAGCTCCGTGGGTCCATCGGACCCGTTGGATGGCGTTTCCGTTGGTCGAGGGACGGAGACTTCTTGGTTTGGAGTTTCCCGCTCCGGCTCGGGGCGTTCGCTTCCGAGCTCGTACTTGGTGACCGGTTCGAGCACCTCCGGGGCGTCCGCCTGGCTGTCCTTGGGTCGAGCCGATATTTCGGAGCGAATGGGGATATCAGGTAGGCCCTTCCACTCGTGCTGCGGTGCGTGAAGGTTCGAGAGGAAGCGTCGGGCGACGTCGGCCATCGCAGGCGAGGCTCGCTTTGCTGCGGTGACCAGTACGCTGCGCGCCATCCACATTCGCCTGCGGCTCTTCTCGAACGCCCCGAGGATGGCCACCGTTTCGGGTCGGGCGCCGACGAGGGGAGGCACCCGACCGTTCTCTTGGAGCGAAACGTGCACGCCGCGGGCATGAAGGATCCGAACCGAGCGAATCGAATCCCGGCGGAACATTCGGTATCCGTAGAAGGCTCTGGCCATGAGCCGTTTCGATGTACGAAACGCTTCGACCTGAACGGTCCCGACCCACTCGGCTCGAGTGATCACACGTGGACGGCGCCCGCGTTCCAGCAGCTCAATGCTGTAGGAAAGCGGATGGGGGTCGCTGGGCAAAGCTGTGGGCGCAGCGTGAACGGCCACCGTGAGCGTGAGGGCCACACTATTCCCTTCTCGCTGCAGCTCGAGCCCGTCGACCCGAGGGTCCACTCGAACGTCATCGGGACCCGTCGTACGATGGACGACCGCCAGCACCTGGTGTGCTCCAAGGCCCTCCAGCCGATCGTGAGGAACGGAAATCCGGTGCAGCACGAGGCGCGCTCGGCCGGGTCTGAGGCGAACAGGATCCGTCGCTTCGACCGTCGCTCCGAATTGCTCGGTCAACAGCATCCTCGTGTCCGGAAGTTCGGCCTGGCTCGACAGCGCCAAGAGGAGCACCAGCAACGACGAGAGGGTAGCAGCGACCCCGCCGGTTTCGCCAGCCTCGCCGGGCGAGGATGCCTTTCGGGCCTCGGGTCCGCGGCGATGGCAAGGTCGTGGCGCGGCAACAGTCGCACCCCACCGGGACCGGTGGGACGTTTCGAGGGTCCTCCCTTGCCTCGCTACCTCCCAACGTCGATAACGGGGTGATGATGAAGTTTTCCTTGCATACGGACTTTCTGCTCGAAGCTCCCGTCGACCTCGTGGCGTTGCCAGTGTTTGCTGACCAGCCCGACTGGGGGCCCGTCTTCGCACAGGTCGATAGAGCCCTCGACGGTGTCCTTGCTCGGTGCTGCGAGGACGAGGATTTCAAGGGTCGACCGGGCCAGACGGTCGTGGTGACCACGCCTGCGGGTCGCGCTATCCGGCGAGTCTTGGTTGTCGGTCTCGGAGAGAAGGCCAGAGCGACGGGAGAGAGTGCTCGAGCCTTCGCTGGGCACGCTGCTCGCAACGCGGTCAAGGTCTCGGCCCAGTCGGTGGCGCTGCAGGTGCCGGACATCGCGGCCGAACCCGAAGAGCTCCTCCGGGTCTTCCAGGCCTTGGCCGAGGGGGCGGAACTCGGTGCCTATCGATATGACGACCTGAGGACGCGAGAGGTACGCCCCGTCATCTTGGAAGACGTTCGGCTCGCATTTCAGGCCGATGACGTGGCGGGTCTCGAATCCATGCGATTGCGGGACATGGTCGAGCGAGGGCAAGCCGTCGCCGAAGCGGTGCGATTCGCGCGGGACCTCACGAACCTTCCGGCGAACCTGTTGACCCCGAACGAGCTGGCGGAGCGGGCCCGCAAGCTCGCGAAGAACTTCGAGTTGGGCTGGAAAGTCTTGGGTCCGCGAGAAATGGAAAAACAGAACATGAACCTTCACCTCGGCGTGGGGCAAGGGAGCCGAAACGAGCCCAGACTCATCCACCTCACGTACGAGCCCAATGACCGAAAGACGGCGTGGCCCACCTTGGTGTTGGTGGGTAAGGGCCTGACCTTCGATTCGGGCGGGCTTTCGCTCAAGACCGGTGAAGGAATGGTGGAAATGAAGATCGACATGGGTGGGGCTGCGGCGGTCCTCGGTGCGATGCAGGCGATCGCCTCCGTAAAGCCCAATCTCGTCGTTCATGGAGTGGTTGGAGCCGCGGAGAACATGCCGGATGGCAACGCCATTCGTCCCGGCGATGTCATCACCGGGAAGAAGGGAATTTCGGTGGAGATCCTGAACACCGATGCGGAAGGACGACTGGTCCTCGCCGACGCCCTGGCCTACGCCCAAGACCTGAAACCCAACTTCTTGGTGGATTTGGCAACGCTCACCGGGGCCTGCATGGTGGCGCTCGGCCGGCAGAGGGCTGGAGCTTATTATCAAGACGGGCCGATGAAGGATCTGATCGAGACCGCGTGGGAGCGGTCCGGTGAACTGTTTTGGCGCCTTCCCTTGGCTTCGGAGATCAAGGAAGTGCTGCGAAGCGACATTGCGGACATCAAGAATGTCGGGGATCGTTGGGGTGGCTCCATAACCGCTGCGTTGTTCCTCAAGGAGTTCGTGGATCCCAAGGTTCCCTGGGCTCACCTCGACATCGCCGGGCCAGTCAGTGCGGCCAACGAGCAGGGCCATGTTCCAAAGGGAGGCACGGGCTTTGGCGTCCGGACTTTGCTGGAGCTGGCGCTGCGCATCGCAGAGCCGGCCGACTAGAGCTTTCGCTCAGCCCAAAAGACCGGCGAGGAAGGCCGTTCCAACCGCTCCGGCGGCGGCGCCGGCCAGACCACCGAGGGCCATGCCCACCCAGAATGGGCTTTGGCTCGGCATGGCCGATGTGACTTCCTCGCTCTCCGAATCGCGAGCGCGAACCATCGAGTAGGCGCCGGCAGGACTGGCCCCTCCCGCACGTTGCGGTTCGGTCTCCGCTTCGGAAGCGCCGTCCTGGACGGCACGAGGCGCTGGAGCCTCGGGGGACTGTCCCGATGGCTCGGCCGGCACTCTCTCGACCAGGGACGGACCCTGTCGGAAGGTCGCTTGCGCCCGGCGCAACAGATCTTCGTCGTCCTTGGCGTCCCAGACGAAGTCGGGGATCGGGGTGAGCGCCATGAAGGGGTCATTGTCGCTCATGCCGGAAAGCTCCCGCGTGACCTCTGGGGGAAGCAGGTTCACGTCGAAGACGTCCAGGCCGCCAGAAGCGCCGCTACCATTACCGAGCAAGCGGTCGAGTTCTTCGAGGGTCGCATCGAGGTCCTTGGGCTTGAGGGCCTGATGCGGCTCGACCTCGCCGGCGAGAAGAGCCTGTTCCAGTTCGGGATCCATCTCGGGGATGTCGGGATCGTCCCGAAACAGCTTTCTCAGGAAGAGTCCGAGGCTCGCCGGTGCGATGGGTCCACCGAGGCTGCTCAGCTCGCGGAGCAGCTCGGCCGCCATTTCTTCGGCGGTTCGATATCGGTCTTGAGGGTCCTTGGCGAGGGAGCGTTCGAAGAGCTTTCGGAGGCCAGGGCCGTGCTGAGGAAACTCCTGCCCGAAGTCCGGGAGCTCATTGCGCGCGACGGCACCGAGCGTCTCCTTGACGGATGCCCGCGCGAAGAGGGCCTTTCCTTTCAGGAGCTCGAACAGGATCGTCCCGACGCCATAGATGTCCGCGCGGTTGTTCACGCGCTTCCCGGCCAATACCTCCGGCGCCACGTAGCGAGGCTTGCCCTTGAGAACACCCTTGCGAAGACCTCCGTCTCGGCTGGTGACATAGCTGATACCGAAGTCGGTGATCTTCACCTCTCCAAAGAAGGACAGCATGACGTTGCTGGGCGTCATGTCCTGGTGAACCACGCCGAGCGCGCGGCCCTCACTGTCCTTGAGTCTGTGTACGAAAGCCAGGCCACGCAGCACCTCCGCGATGAGCGTCAGCGCAAATTGCAGACCGAGTTGTTCATCTTGCTGGTCGGATGCTCGGATCAACTGGTCGAGATTTCGACCTCGAACGTACTCCATGGCGAGATACGGAACACCCTGAATCACCGGCTGGTCGAAGACCTTCACGATGTTGGGATGCTCGATCCGCGACATCACCTCTTGCTCCACGTCGAACATCGCAACGTGGTCTTCTCGTTCGGCATCGGCCCGGAGCCTCTTGAGGACAACGAGTTTCTCGAAACCTTTGGTCCCCCGGACCCGGGCCATGGCGATCTCGCCCATGCCCCCTCGGTTGACGGTGCGCAGGATCTCGTACTTGCGACCTGCGTCGTTCTCTTGAGTATGTGCCAAGTGGGTAAGCACGTTGCCGCCTTCTATCATGGCTTCGTTTCTGTCGCCCGGAAAGGGGCGTGAAGTGCGCGCTGAGTGTGTGCCTGAAGTCATGGCTCGTCCTTTCTGCGCGACTGACGTACGTGCCTCATCGCCCAGACCAGGTCATCGGCCGAAAAGCCACGACGTGAAAGGCGCCGGGCGGCTCGCTCCAGATCATGTTCCGATTCGAGCATTCGGAGTGCCTCGATTCGTCCGTTCCACGTTTCAAAAACGGTGTCGATGGCTCGGTCCGAGACATCGGATGCGAACCCGCGGGACGCGAGTTTCTGTGTCGCGGCGAGCGGCGTGGCGCCGCGTTCTCGTAGCTGCTGTGCGTACCGGCTGGCCAGCTCGTCTTCGGACTCAAGAAGCTGGAGGTCCTCCGCTTTTTCGATGGCGAGACGGATGGCACCCTCGTCGCAGCCCCTTTGACGAAGCTTTCGACTCAGCTCGGCTCGGCCATGGGCTCGCGGGGTGATGATCCGAAGCAGTGCGTTCCAAGCTTGGTCCGTCACGGCTTCGGGCGACTGGGAGATCGCGCCAATGGCGGGTTTGATCGAGCTTCGGCAGTATCGAAACCGTCCCATTTCGAATCGGAGGAGGACTCGACGCCCCGCACGCGGAGGGCGAAGTTACTCGGGTTGGTTGCCTGCCTCAGGGCCTCCTCGTAGGATATCTTGCCGGCGCGGAACAGCTGCATCAACGCTTGGTCGAAGGTCTGCATCCCGTAACTGACATTGCCGTCTGCAATCGCTTCGGTGATCTCTTTGGTCCGTTCCTTGTCTTCGATCAGCTCTCGCATCCGGGCGGTGTTCCTGAGTATCTCCAGCGCGGCAACGCGTCCTCGGCCATCTCGCGTCGGAACCAGGCGTTGACACAGAACCCCTCTCAGCGTCGCGCCGAGCTGCAGTCGGATTTGACGCTGCTGATAGGGTGGAAACACGGAAACGATGCGGGAGATCGTTTCCGTAGCGTCGAGCGTGTGGAGGGTCGACATCACGAGGTGTCCGGTTTCTGCCGCGAGGAGCGCCGTCTCGATGGTTTCGAGATCGCGCATTTCGCCAACCAGGATCACGTCCGGGTCCTGACGCAGGGCCGATTTCAACGCTGAGCTGAAGGACATCGTGTCGACCCCGACCTCTCGCTGGTTCACAACGGACCGCTTGTCGCGAATCAAGAATTCGATGGGGTCCTCGACCGTCATCACGTGCACGGTTCGGTTCGTGTTGATGTGATCGATCATCGCGGCGAGGGTTGTCGACTTTCCTGAACCGGTCGTACCGGTAACCAGTACCAGGCCACGTTCTTCCAGGGCGATGGTCTTGAGCACCGGAGGTAGCCCGAGCTCATCGAGCGTTTGAACCTTGAACGGGATGACTCGGAGCACGATGCCGACCGTGCCGCGTTGTTGAAAGACGTTGACGCGGAAGCGACCGAGCCCGGGAACCCCGTATGCGAGATCCAATTCGTTGAATTGCTTGAATCGCTCCCGCTGATAATTGTTCATGATGGCAACGGCCATGCGCTGGATCTCTTCCGGCGCGATCCGCTTGCCGTCCTTGACCGGGATAAGGCTCCCATTGATCCGAAACATCGGCGGCAGGCCCGCTTTCAGGTGGATATCGGAAGCACCACCTTGGATCGCAACCGCCAGAATGTCGTTCAGCTCCATCGGCGACGCCGAAACTAACATGGCTCCAAGCGTTCAACGAGGGCCACCGGGACTCCAAACTCGGTTCTCTCTCAAATTTCGCTCCGGCTGGGGAGCCCTTCTCCGCCCTCTACCCTAGGACCGGCCAATGCTACCGAAGACGGATCAAGCGGCCGTTCTCGGGCGTTGGCGAGGAGTTCCGGTCAGGATGATGCGGACACTGGCGGCAGTGAAAGCTTCGCCAGCGAACCTCGGCCGCGAAGGTGAGACACGTTTGGTAGTGCTGGCACTCCATGACGCGACACTTCGAGACCTCTTCGTAATCGAGGTACGCTACGGGGGTAGGGCGTGTGCCGGGCGGCAGACGCACCAGGTCGATGACCTCAGCGTCCTGGTCCGACCTCTCCCTGGCCAAGGCCAACGTGGCGCGTTGAGGCCCCTCGTTCACTTCTCTACGGTTCCGTAACGAAGGCGCGTTGGCAAGAGCGGACCGATACAATCGGTCTTCTAATGTGAGCGACGGGTAAGAAGCTCCCGAATGTCCTGATTCTCTTGGCTCAATCGTCTCAATTCGTTCTCGACCCGATTCACACGTTCGGACATTTCGGAATGCATCACGGCCAGATTCCGGAATTCATCCATCACCATATTGACGTCGACCTTGACCGCCTGAGGGCCGTCGGCGGGTGGAGGAGGTGGTACGTTCGGCCGGATGCGTGACATCGACCCTGTTCCAGAGTTGGGAATGCCGAGACCTCCGGTCGCGGTGTTCCGAGATGGGCTGGGTGCACTCGGGCGAGCACCTGGCGCAGGTCGGCCTGCGCTCGATTGGGGCGCGGTCTTTCCACCCGACTTGATGTGGTTGAAAACCGCAAGGGTAATGCTTCGCAAGGTCTCCAATACCCCGGTGCCCGCCGAGGCGACCGCCGGCGAACTCTTGACCCCGCGTTCGTTCAGGGTGGCGTCCAATTCCGCTTCGGAGATGAGGTTGGGCAGGTCACGCTTGTTCCACTGCAGAACCAGCGGAAGGGACGAGAAATCGAGACCGTTGGCGGCCAGATTCGTCTTGAGATCCTGGAGCGATTGACGGTTCTCGTCCATCATGTGGTTTTGGGAGTCGGCGACGAACACCACCCCATCCGCACCCTTGAGCACCAGTCTTCGTGTCTCGGAGTAATAAACCTGGCCTGGGACCGTGAACAGACGAACCATGAACTTCATCCCGCTGATGGTTCCCAGGTTCAACGGGAGGAGGTCGAAATAGATGGTTCGGTCGGTCTCCGTAGCCACGCTCAGCAGATCGCTTCGAGTCTCCGGTCTCATCTTGGCATGGATCTGCTGAAGATTGGTCGTCTTACCGCAGCGCCCGGGTCCGTAGTACACAACTTTCGCGATCAGTTCGCGAGACTTGTAGTTATAGGTGGGCATGGCCCGAACCAAGTGTCGACTGCCACGGAGGTCGGGTCAAGTCGCCGACCCGGACCGGCAGCACCTCAAGGGATCAGAGGTGTGACGCCGGGCGTCCGCGGTTCGGCGAGAACCGTTTGCGCCCGGGGATCCGGGAAGACGACCAATGCTCTCGACAAGGCGAGCTGCTCCGGGGGCTGCGGCGAGGGCTGGCGACGGTAAGCCGCCATCAGCACCGGTAGGGTGTTCGGGTCCCGGAGCACGGTCAAGCGCTCGATCAGCTCAATTCGGAGGGCTTCTACTCCGGGTCTCGCGCGGCTTTCGAAGTGGGGATTGGCAGCGAGCATGGAGGCCAAGGATGGGCCTGCGTCCGGTCCAGCCGCCACCAGCGGGATCACCGCCTTCTGGATGCGCGCGTCGGGATCCACCCGTAACATTGGAGCTGAAGGTTCCAGTCGATTTGGGAAGTGCTCCGCGAGTACTCGTATGGCGAGCGCTCGTTTGGCGGCGGGATGGGAGGTTTCGAGACCGTAGCCGTGCAACTTATTCTGCAGATAGGTCCCGGCCATGTCTTGAATGGTCGCTCGGGCCAAAGAAGCCACCCTACGGTCCGGATCTTTCATCAAAGGACGGATCTGGCTGATGACGCTGTTCGGTGCGATGGCACTGAGAACCTTGAGTCCCCGCACCCGCGTACTTCGCTGTCTTCCGTTGAGGTCCTCGATGGCCTTTGCGAGCTCTTTCTGGAGTCGGAGCTCCGACTGCGTCGTTTTTCGACGACGATACGCGGCCCCTCGTCTCGCGTCGGGATGATGAGCGTGAAGGGGAAGAGCGGCCCGCCAAGGTGGAGTCTGCTCCGAAAGGAGCAACATCCGGCCGAATGCTCCGACCCCCATCTGTCCGTCGTCTCCAGCCGTGTACAGCTCGGTCATGCCCGGGAGCGTCAGACGTGCGAAGTCCCATGGAGTTTCTGCTCGAGAGAGCGCTGTCAAGAGAACCTTCAATTCGGCCGTCAGGTTCAAGCGTTCTGCGGTGACACGGGCCAGCCGCTCCGCCGACGCCCGTAGTCGGTCCCGGTCGCCGTCCGGTTCGAAGGCTCGAACGCTTCTGACCGGCGGGCCTTCTGCAGTCAGATCCGAGAAGGCAAATCCGTGAAGTGCGCACACGTAGCGTCCGACGCCTTCGGCGTCGGCGGTCAGTCGAGAAGAGGGACCACCTCCGAAGGATTCCAGGATTTCGAGCTCGCGCTGGATCAGGTCGACGGTGATGTTTCGATGCCGAAATTCCTCGTCCACCTGGTCGAATCCGCGGTGGAGCTCGAGCGAGCCGTCGCGACCCCGTACGAACGCCCGACTTCCGGTCCAAACCGGTACGCCCCTGCGTGAGACCCCGACCAGCGTAACCTCGAAGGCCTGGTCGGGCGCAGCGCGTCCTTCGACGGCGAATGTTCGAACCCCCGGGAAACTGGGCTGGAAGAGCTGTGACAAGCCTTCCAGGCCG
Organism: Myxococcota bacterium; assembly: GCA_050331295.1. Lineage (GTDB taxonomy): Bacteria > Myxococcota > Kuafuiibacteriia > Kuafuiibacteriales > Kuafuiibacteriaceae > Kuafuiihalomonas. Next base: position 132,287 of record JBHJGZ010000010.1, read on the forward strand.
ACGTCGAGACCGATCAGTCGCTTCCAAGCGGCGGACGCTCCCGCCTCCAAGGGTCGTCCGCGCCCCAGGTCTCGCACCAAGTCTGTGGGGACCAACCGCGGCGCGATCACTCCCGATGATGTACCGAGCGTCGCGGACATCGTCCAGACAGCAGCCGACACTGGGTCCATCAACCCGGAAAAGCGAAGGAATCGAGTGAGCGGTCAGGAACTTCGGGCGCTTTTGGCTCGCTGCAACTTGGAATCCTGATCCTCGGATCCTATCGTCGGGGCGCCGCCATGGTGAGGTTCTGGAACCGCATACGGTCTTTTTGGTTGAAAGAGATCTGGCACCAAGAGCGCTACCCGGCATGGCTTCCCCCATACTTCGGTCGAATGCTGGTGGTGGTTTCGCGGATGCTCTACGTAGTCGTTTCCAGCTTTGCGCGGGAACGGTTGAAGTTGCGCGCGGCGGCACTGACCTACGTTTCGTTGCTGAGCTTGGTTCCCGCGCTGGCGGTGGCTTTCTCGTTGTTCACGGCGTTCGGAGGACTCGAACAGGTTGGAAACAAGCTTCGGGAGGAAGTGATTCGGTCGTTGGCTGGAGCTCAGCAGGAGACCGTGGTTCGTTATCTCGACCAGTTCATTCAAGGCGCCAATGCGGGGCGCGTCGGGGCCATTGGTACCGCTTTTTTGTTCGTGACGGTGATCTTCCTGGTGGCCGACGTGGAGCGGGCGTTCAACGATATTTGGGGGGTGACGCGAGGCCGTTCGTGGTTGAAGCGGTTTCAGGTCTTCTGGCCTTTGATCACCGTGGGCCCTCTGGTGGTCGGTCTGACCTTCTCGCTGACGGCGGCGATCGCGGCCTCGGACTTCGTGCGCACCGTCGAAGATCAGTTGATCGGCGCCCAGATTCTGGGTCGTCTCGGGGCCACCGCTCTCACTTGCTTGTTCTTTGGATTCATGTACCAGATCGTTCCCAACACCTCGGTACGGTGGGATGCGGCACTGGTAGGAGGACTGGTAGGCGGTTTGTTTTGGGCGTTGGCCCAAAACCTCTATGCCGTGTACGCCGCTAACGCCATAACGTATTCAGCGATCTATGGCTCGCTCTCGGCAATTCCTTTATTTATAGTTTGGGTTTATTTGAGTTGGAACATTGCGCTTCTGGGAGCCGTCATGACCTTCGCGATCCAGTCGGCGCGAACCTACGAGCCTGAGAGACCCGTCTCCCAGCATGAGCGCGAGCTGGTGGCGGCCCAGGTCGCGCTCGCGGTGGCATTGCGCTTCGGTCGAGGAGACGGACCCGTGCCTACGCAGCAATTGATCGATGACGCCAATGTTCCGCCTCGCATTGCGAACCAGGTTCTCGAAGAGCTGGTGGATGCTGGTTTTTTGGCCGAAGCAGCCTTGGGGGAAGGCATCGGTTTTCTTCCAGCTCGGCCCCCCGACCAAACCACGCTGTTCGACGTCCTCCGAGCGCTCAGGCACGGGAACAACGTGGAGGCTCTGGACAACAGTTCGGATGCTTTCGGGAGGATCGCTTCCCGCGTCTTGAACGAGGGAGAGAATCGGCTTCGCGAATCCCTCGATCAGCAGAATCTGGCTCAACTGGCCGCCCGGATCGACGACATGCGAAGCTCCGACCGACTGGAGGCCTTGTCGGTCTGAGGCGACAACGAGTGGCGCCGCGGCTCGATTCCCGCTTTACCTCCAGCGGTGATAGGTCAAGCGAGTGCGCTGCTGTGCCTGATTTCAGCTTCCACACCGATCCCGACGCGACTTTCGGCCGACGTTTCCGATGGTTTGGCCCTTCGGTCGAATCCGGCCGGACTCGGATTTCTGTCTGGGTCGGAGCTTAGACTCATATATGGCTTCGAGTTCGATGGTGTCGTTCAGACGCCGGACGTGGGCGGCCGTATCCACTCGGGGGGAGCGTATGGTGCATTGCAACTGTTCAACGTGTTGACGTTGGGGGCGGGGTACGACTTCAGCGATCCCTTGGAAGGTGGAACGGCGGAACGGGGTCTGCTCGGTGCTGCACTGCGAGGCGACACGGTGTCGTTGGGGGCGACGGTGGAAATTCGAGACGAGTTCGGGAGCGGAGGCCAAGGATTTGTGCGCCTCGGTACCCAGTGGAGGCCCTGGCAGTGGGTTGGCTTTGGGTTTGCCGTGCAGGACGTTGGAGATGAGGTCGTGGGGCGGAGCTACGACGTCGGCGTAGCCTTGAGGCCAGGGACGGAGCGGCTTCTCGTCTCCTCCGAGTGGTCTGTCGACGAAGGCCGCCCGCTGAATGGTGATACCCTGGAGCTCGACTTCTTGGTCCAGGTAGAACCGTTGAACGGTCTCACCGTTGGCTTTTCATTCGACCACGACTTCGCCGACTTCAACGGTCAAGTCCGCTTCGATCTGCTCCGGGTTGGACTCGAAACGGCGGTGGCGTCCGTCAACGACGAGGTGGCGATCGCTACGAATGCGGTGTTTAGGGCCCGCCCCAGACCGTCCATCGTCCCCCGAGAGTCGCTTCTCGAAGCCCGCCTCCAAGGTGATCTGGTTCCCTCACCCTCCTTTTCTCTCTTCAATGGGTTCGAATTTGGTGTCTACGGACAAGCCCAGTTGCTCTTGGATCGCGTTCTGCGTTCCCCTTCGGTTGCCGGCGCCATTCTTCGAATCGGACGCCTCGACATCGGATGGGGAAAAGCATCCGAGCTTCGGGAAGGGATCCTGCGTGCGCGAAGTGCCGGAAAGCGATTCGCGTGTCATCTCGAGGCGGGAACCGACATCGATTACTTCGTTGCCTCGGCCTGCGACCAGGTTCTGATGCGGCCCGTTGCCCCTCTCAATCTGAATGGTATTTCGGCGACCTATGTCTATGTCGGTGAGGGGTTGGATCGCCTCGGGGTCGAGGTACAGGCGGTGAGACGTGGCCGGTACAAGACGGCTCCCGATTTGTACACCCGGAAGAATTCCAGCGACGAAGGCCGTGAGGCGGCGAACGCTCTTCTGGACGTCACCTTCGATGAGCTCATCGCGGGTGTGGCCTCGTCCCGAGATCTGAAGCAGGATGATGTGCGAGCTGTCATCGACCTCGGTACGACCACTCCTCAGGAAGCGGTCGAAAAGAGACTCGTCGACGATGTCGTCTACAGCGATGAGCTTCGAGATTGGGTGCGCCGAAGGTTCGGAGCGGTTTCGATTGTTCCTGCAGATGGCTATGTCGAACCCGAGCGCCCTCGATGGGCCGACCCGGCGCGGATCGCGGTCATCTATGTCGACGCGCCGATCACCGAAGGTTCCTCTCTCCGGCTTCCCTTGGGCTTTGGAACGACGAGCGGAGCGGATACCATCATCGACAGCCTCAACCGAGCCCGTGAGGACCCCAGCATCAAGGGAGTGGTACTCCGCATCGATACCCCCGGGGGAGACGCCGTGGCGTCGGATCGCATCGCTCGTGCCGTTCAGCGGTTGGCGCGTCGCAAGCCGGTCGCGGCCAGCATGGGTGACATTGCCACCAGCGGGGGCTACTTCGTTGCCGCCCCGGCCGGGATCATCTTTGCGGAACCCTCCACCATCACCGGCTCCATCGGAGTGTTCTCCCTGAGGGTCACCGCGGCCGACCTCCTGGCACGACTCGGCATCTTCGCCGAGGTTTTCGAACGAGGCGAACACGCGGGTCTTGGGTCGTGGTTGGTTCCCTTTGAAAAAGGCGATGAAGCCATCGCAGAGAAGCGAGTCGACTTCTTTTACGACCGCTTCCTGGAGGTGATATCGAAATCCCGCGACCTCTCGAAGGAACAGGTTCGTTCGGTGGCCGAGGGCCGAGTCTGGTCGGGCCGAGATGCCAAAGAACGACAGCTGATCGATGAGTTCGGAGGCCTGATGGATGCGGTGGCTTGGGTGCGAAGGTCTGCCGGACTGCGCGTCTCGGATCTCGTGGTCCTTCCTGGTTCTCGGCGCTCGTTCCCGGCGGAATTGAGCCGGATTTTTTCCGGTGACTCCAGCGAAGACGCTGGTGAAGAGGCGTGGCCTTCATGGGTTTCTCCGGAACTACGCCGCTGGATGCCGCTGTTGCTCACGGCTCGAGGAGACCGGATCTTTGCCTTGCCCCGGGTTTGGCTCGAGCTGGATTGACGCGTAGCATTGCGCACTCTCGACATGGCGTTCCGAATCCTCGTGGTGGATGACGAAGCGTCGATCCGCCGGCTGCTGAGTGAGTCGTTTCGAAAAGCAGGATGGGCTCCGCTGGTGGCCGAGGATCAAACCTCGGCCCAGTCCTTGTTGGCGACGCAGATCATCGATGCTGCGCTCATCGATTTCCTCCTTCCGAAAGGTAATGGCCTTCAAATCGCCGCTTCCTTGCGTGGCGATCCTCGCCATCGAAACATCCCGATATTTCTGATGAGCGGCGTCATCCGAGATGCAGCCACGATGGCCGATGCGCGTTCGCGATACGATATCGCAGGCTTCATCTCCAAGCCTTTGGAGATCTCCGCGCTCATCAAGCGGGTCTCGGATGCGGTCGAGGAATCCCGGCGAATCATCTCCAACAGCATGGATTTGGAACGGGTCCGGAGTGATCCGCCGCCCTCGGCCCCCATCCAACGCCCAGACGCCCGGACCGAACCCAAGACGTGGTCGAGTTCGCCATTTCAACCCATTCCAGAAACTGGAAGTCTCTTCGACGCGCCCGTCGGGCTCCTCTTTTCTGCGATTCTTCAGGCCAGCTCGACCGGAATTCTGGATCTGCACGACCAAGGGACTCATCGTAGGATCTACCTTCGCGAGGGTCGCCCGGTCTTCATGCAATCCAATGCCGAAGGGGAAAACGTGGGTTCACTGCTTTCTCGGCGAGGGAGGCTCACCGAGCAGGAACTCGACCGGTGTCTCGACCTGATGAGGAATCAGGGTCGTACGCTTCAGCAGGCGTTGCTTCAGCTCAAGATGGTGAGCGAATCAGACCTGGCGACCGCCTACCGTCTGCTCGCCGGACAAACGCTCCCGGTGGCGGTGGGAATGGGGAAGGGAACCTTTCGCTGGCGGGAAACGGACGCCTTCGTGGGTCGGGTGCCCGAGGGACGCTTCGACCCGGTCATGCTGGTGTTTGACGGCGTGAAGAGGTACGTGCAGCCGCCTGAGATCTTCCGGTTCTTCGCCGGAATCGAAGACAACCCATTGATTGCGACAGATTACCTGGAGGAACGATTGCCGCAGTTCCGTCGGGTATTCTCGGCGGACAACATTGCCGCGCTCATTGATGGAACGCGTTCATATCGAGACATCTGCCGGCACGGTGACCTCCAACGGTTCGCACCCCAAGTCTTCGCGATGGTAGTGAGTGGAATGGTGGTGTTCGGAGAGTTGGGCCCAGAAGAAATACGACTTGCCCGTGCCATGGCTGCGTTCGAGGAGGATGCGCCTCATCGGTCGCACATCGACGAGGTCCATGAGCAAATCATGTCGCAAAACTTCTATGAGATATTTCGAGTCTCTTCGAGCGCTCATGAAGAGATGATCAAGTCTCGCTATTTTCAGCTCGCTAAGGACTGGCATCCTACGAGCCATCGAGATCTCGACCCGCGTCGACAACAGATGGTTTCGGAGATTTTCGAACGGATTACCTCCGCCTACGAGACGCTTTCGAAACCCACCGAGCGCTCCGCTTATGATGAGTACTTGGACCGAAGCGTCCAAGGACTGCCGACGGACCCGAACACCATCAACCGGAGCGAGCAGCTTTTCGAGCAGGGACATGCCATGGCGGGTCGTTCGGATTGGTCCGGCGCAGACCGGGTTCTGGCGGAGGCCGTCCGCCTCAATCCGGAACCGCGCTTCATCGCCCTGCAAGGTTGGGTGCAGTACCAACGGGCGCCGTCCCACGCGCCGAACGTAGAGCGAGCCAAAGGCTTACTGAAGCGAAGCTTGAAGAACGGTCCGATGTGCGAGGCCTACGTCTATCTGGGCCGGATATGTGGACGGGAGGGGCGCCGGCAAGAAGCCATCATGTGGTGGGAGCTCTGTTTGAAGCTCAAACCAAATCATCCAGAGGCGAGAAAAGAAGTGGAGAACCTCAGAAGTCAGGGGACGGGTGGACAATAGACCGCGATGGCTTCACAGACGGAGGCGCTCGTTGTTTCGAACGGCCAGATACGCGGCAAAGAGGCAAGCGGCGGTCAGCGCGGATACTGCGCCGGCACAGGTCGAAACCCCGGTGTCGCTGACTCCCAGGATTCCGTATCGTAGGCCGTTCACCATGTAGAACACCGGATTGATGCGACTAAGGCTCTGCCAGGGTTCTGGGAGCATATCCAGTGAGTAGAACACCCCGCCGAGGAAGGTGAGCGGTGTCAACACGAAGTTGGGGACCACGGCCACATGGTCGAACTTGAGGGCATGGGCCGCTACGACCAGCCCGAATGCACCGAAGGCGACCGACACCAGCAAGGTGAAGAATATGGTCCAAATGAAAGAATGAATTCTGAATCCGACGAAGCCGAGCGAGACTGCCCAAACCATCAACCCGACGAGGTGACCTCGAAGGACCGATGCCGACACGTATGCGAAAACAATCTCGGCTGGTCCGAGAGGGGCCACCATCAGGTCGATGCTCGTACCATTGACCTTGCTTTGAAAGAGACTCGATGCCGAATTGAGGAAGCTATTGCTGATGATGGCCAGCATCATCAGTCCAGGTATGACATATTCAATGTATGGCAGGCCGTCGATGCTTCTCAGACGCGTCCCAAGGGCCACGCCAAACACCAGGAAGTAAAGACTCGTCGTGACCAGGGGACTCAGTACGGTTTGTAGCCAAACTTTGCCGAATCTTTGGACCTCTTTGCGCAACAAGGTCTGGGTAGCGATGGAGATCATGCCGATGCTTTCTCAGATTGCACCAAGTCCAAGAAGATGTCCTCCAGCGTGGTTTGGTGAATCTTAACGTCACGGATCGGAAAGTGATGCCGAACTTGGGCGATGGTGCGTTCGAGGTCTTCGGGACGATGCCAGGTCACCACGAGGGTACGAGGGTCCGTGAGCTGCCCGCCTTCGATGTCGGCCGGGACCGTCTCGACGTCGCAGTCGAGTTGGATGGTCAATCGAGACTGCCGATGTCGGTCCATGAGCTGCTCTCGAGGTTCAACGAGCACGAGGGAGCCGTTTCGCAGAACACCGACACGGTCACTGAGCTCTTCCGCTTCTTCGAGATAGTGCGTCGTCAAGATGATGGTCGTCCCCCCGGCGCGCAGCGCCCGTACCTCTCGCCAAAGGTCTCTCCGGAGTTCCACGTCCACCCCGGCGGTGGGTTCGTCCAGAAAGAGCAGGCGGGGGCGGTGAACGAGAGCCTTGGCGAGGAGTAGCCTTCGCTTCATGCCTCCGGAAAGCGTTCGCGTGTAAGCATCCCTTCGATGTTCCAGCGCGAACGTCCTAAGCAAGTCATCTGCCCATTGGGGATCTGGACGTTGGCCCATGAGACCCATCTGGATCATGAGACTTTCATGGGGGGTGAAGAACGGGTCGAAGTTCACCTCTTGCGGAACCAATCCCACCAGGCGACGGGTTGTTCGGAAGTCTCGTACCACGTCGTGGCCGAACACCTGGATCGTGCCCGCATCGGGCTCAACCAGACCCGATACGCAGGAGATCAAGGTGGTCTTCCCAGCTCCGTTCGGACCGAGAAGGGCGAAGATCTCGCCTGGCTCGACGGAGAGATCGACGCGGTCAACGGCCGTGAAGTCGCCGAATCGCTTGGTGAGCCCGTGGATGAAGAGCGCTTTCATGGGGTTGTTGGCTTTCGGTCGGCCATTGGTGTCAGTTGTCAGATTGCCCCTCGGTCATTGCTCGAGGTCGAGGTCTCTTACGGCCCGGACCGGTCGTTTTCGTCGCGGTGTGGATTGCTCGGGTGTTTCTGGAGCCGCTTTGAATGCGGGCTCCGCGTCGACTCGGCGTACGGCGGCTGAGAATCGCGCCGACGGTTCGATGGAAGACATGCTCCGCGAAGAGCCTTCGAAGGACCTGGTTGCGCGCTCGACGGACGATACGACTGACCCGAGATCCGATCCGGCAGTGAGCAAGGCCAGGTCCAGGACTTGGGGACGGATTGTCGCCAACCGACCAGAGTGAACGGATACGAGGAACGGGTGAACCTTGAAGATGTCCAGCACGCGGGCCATGCCCGTGATCAAGACGTAGTGGGCGCCGGCCGCCCGTCCCAAGGTCTGCGCCGACCGGACCGCCTCGGAGGACAACGTGTTCTCCGCCACGGATCGGGATACCATGCCGAGCTCCTGGCCACCTGACGTTCGTTCCGAGGCCATCGTGACTTCGACCCTTCGATTCGGTCCCACGTCCACCAGTCGATGGATCCGACCGAGAACTTCGGAAGTTGCCGTGAGGACATGGCGGCCCGGGAGGACGTTTTCCAAGAGCAGGGGTGCCTCACCCATCGGGCGGCCGTCCAGCTCGATGGGGAGGCCAGGGAGCACGGACCGCACCAGGACCTCGGCACGAGGCCCCTTTTCGGCCTCCAGAAGCGCGTCTCGAAAACGTGCACGATACAAGCGCGAGTAGTGGGCGGCGGGTAACTCGAGGGTCGGATTCAGTGAAGCGGCGCGGAGAAGCACGGGCTCGGCGTGGGCATCCCGTAACCCCCAGGTCAGCGCGCGCGCCAGCTCGTGGTGCGCTGCGACGTAGATGACAGAGATATCTGCGTCGGTGCGTTGGTCGATGTTGGATTCGAGACGGGTCAGAAGTGCCTGTCGGTGCTGGATGGCCTCGGCGATGCGCCGCTCTGTCTCGGCTGATTGCGCTGCATCCCGAAGATGTCGATCAGCCTCGAGGACACCTTTGGGTGTCCTGTGGGGGCTGACCGCACTCAGGACCAGGATGTCGTCGCTTCGAGAGAGCTCCTTCACCAAGATGGCGGTGGCCGCCTCGGCCTTGGCGGTCTCCGCGGAGCGAAAGATAGGTTGGACGGGTAGGACCAGGATCATCTGCGCCTCCGAGCCATCCGAAACGCCCGCCAGTGGTGGAGGGGTTGCGCTTGCGGCGGGAAGCCAGGCCAAGCCGATCACGCAGAAACCGACGGAAGCGAGCAACGGCACGGTCCATCGACGGGCAGGGCGAGACCGAAGGCTGCGGTCGCGTCTCCACGCACCCGGGACGGGTTCGTCCCTGAACCGACTCACAAGCCGCGCTTCGTGGGGATTCCGGTGGATTTTCGCCACCCCGCGCCTTCTGAGGTGCATGTCGGTGGCGCGTCAACGCGAAGTGGCCCCCGCGCCCGAGCTCGGCCGGACGAGCATCCGCCACGGCGCCCACAACAGGAGCCACGCCGCGCCGTGGAGGAGCGCCCTAGGGAGGACCCACTCTTCCCAGCGACCTTGGGTGAGCTCGAGAAAGCCCGGGTAGTGGAGCACGGGTGACCCGGCGATGAGCAGCGTCATGGCCGACTTGAAGCCCCAGCGGCCCGTAGCCAGGCCTTCCAGGGCCGCAAAGGGCAGAAGCCACAACGTGTACCAAGGATGGAGGGTGGGAGAAAGAAGCACGGCGATCAGCAGGAGACGTCCGGTCAAGACGGGAACGGCCTTTGGGCTCGGCCTTCGACGCAGCGTCAGAGCGACGATGAGGAAGAGCATGGCGGCTACGGTGATTCGGGCCAGCTGTTGAGCGGTCAGCGTCACGCCGGCGACCCGCACCCAATCCGCGTCCAAACTTGAGCGCACGACCCACAGAATCAGGCCGAAGGCTCCATCCCCTGACTGCCATCGTTGAGCATACGCGGAGAGGCTTTCGATGCCCCTCGTTCCCAAGATGATGGCCGGTACGGCCGCCGTCGCCATCAGAAGCAGCGCGGGCAGGACACCGCTTCGCGTGGTTCGCGCACCCACCACCAGTCCGAGGACACCGTGAAGCTTCGTGGACGCCGCGACGGCGAAGCCACCATGGCCCCAACGAGGCCGGACCGAGCGCCAACCGCAAATCGCAAGCGCGAAGCCCAAGAGGCTCAACGCTTCTGCGTGGCCCTCCCGGCCGATCTCGAACATCGCGAGCGGACACATCCACAAGAAGGCGACGGCTGATCGGCCCAAACTCTTGGCAATCAGAACGCATGCGAGGGCCTCTGCCACGACCAAAAAGGTCTTCAGCACCGAGAGTGGAGCGAGGCCGACCGCATCCGCCAAGGCTCCGGCCATCGCGAATGTGACCAGTGTGACCGGGGGATAGATGGTTGGCAGCTCGGGGTGATTGATCCGAAGCCATGCATCATCGAGAAGGTCGTCTGACACCGATGCCGCGGGTGCCTGGGCTGGCGGGACCAGAAACGGAAAGAGCGGTCCCTTCTCCCACACTACCCTGCCTTCGAACACGTGACGAAAGACATCCTCCGAAAATGCCGGAGCGCTTGCGACGCATGCCACCCTCAGCGCGGCTCCGATCACGATGACGAGCCGTAGGCGCCACCCGGCGAGGGAAGGCATGGTCAGCCAGCCCATCACGCTTAGGGTCATCCACGCCAAAAAACTGCCGAAGCGAAGCCGCGGATCATCGAGAAGGAGGATCGAAGCGGCTCCGCTGGTCCAAGCAACGAGGGCTGCGGCAAACCTGACCTGGGTACGTGCATCGACCTTCATGGCAGCGCTGGTCGTTCGTTTGACAGCTCGGCCGGGAGGTGCCAATAAACCAGGGCCTCCAGCATGCGTAAGTACCTCAAATACGCAGTCTTTTGGCTTTCCCAGCTCAGCGTCGGAGGAGCGATGGCGACCGAGGTTCAGGGGCGTTTGGAGATTCCCGTGGCCCTGGACGTCGAGGTTTCGACGCCCCGCGTGGCAGGATATGTTCGTACGCCAGTGGCAGAACCGTCCACTCGTTTTCAGAGCCGGACCGTCCAGACGACGCTCTTCTTCAAGGCGGTCGACACGCTTCCGATTCCTGCGCCGGATCGTCCGTACCAGGTGGTCATCGACGGCTATCGTTTTCTTCCCGCGGTGAGCAGCTGCGCTGTGGATGGCAAACTGGAAATACTCAATCGGCACCCGATGCCTCTGACCCTCAAACTGGATACGGAAGACATCGGTCCCGTGAATCCCGGCGAGGCCATCGTGCACACGTGCACCGCGGGGCCGAAGGGCGATGCCATTCGCACCCTCAGCGTGGTCGAGCATCCATTCATCCGCGGCAGTACGTTCGTGGGCGAAGTCGGAGTTGCGGTGCTTCCCGAACCGAACGGTCGATTCTCGGCCTCTCTTCCTCAGGGACAGTACGAGCTGCTGGTGGTGACCTCGGAGAGTGTCATCCATCGAGAGGCGGTCGAGGTGCAAGGGAGTCGGCGAGTCATGGACCTGGGTGTGGTTCCACCAGTCGATCCGGCGCTCGGTGCAAGCAGAGAGAGGCGGAGCGATGCTCTCCGACGAGGGCTGCAGCCATGATGGCTTTTTGGATTCGGCATGTGCTCATCATGCTTCTTTGCATCGTCCTTCCGTTTGGAGCGGCTTTGTACCTCGATACGGAAGCGGAGATATCCCGGAGCCGACAGGCCGGGAAGGTCGCGGCGGAACTGGCCGCCGACGGTCTAAAGGCGCGACTTCAGCTTCATGCGCATCAACGGATCCAGTCGCTCCGTGATCTTTCCCGAAAGGTCACGGAACCGAGTCGCACACAGCGAGCCGCCGAAAGCGTATCGACGCTCTTGAAGGCAGCCAATCCGCAGGATGGGTTCACATGGATTCTTTCGCCGGTAGGCGAACTGGTGACGACTCAAGAGGGCCGCTCGACCGTGTCTCGTTCGTTCGCGGGGCACCCCGTGTTCCTGCGGACCCAGCACGGCGACGCCTTCGATACGGTGTGGGCCGCAGACGACCGATTGTACTTCATGGTGGCGACGCCTTTGGTCGTTGACGGTCACGCGGAGGGCGCTTTGCTGCAAGCGACTCCGCTCGATGAAGACTGGTTGCGGTCTCTCACTTCTGATCTCGGCGCGGACGTTCTCCTTCGACACGACGGCGACGTGGTCGCTTCGACTCTTCCGTCTCCGGCGGAAGAGGCTTATGCGGCAGAGCTCACGGACGGAATGAAGGGTGTTGTCAACTTTGGTTCCATAGAAGCGAGCTTGGCGGCGCCCAACGTTCCTTTTCTTCCTCTGTTCGTCGATCATCACGCGGATGGCCTCGGGCTGACCGCGGTACATCGTCTCGTTCCAGCAAGCACCGACCTGGTGTGGGGCGTGGTCGTGCGCTCGGGTGCCACGCTCGTCAACCTGGGGGCTCGGCAAGAGCTGGTGCTGACAGCGATGACCGTGAGCTTGATGCTCGCTCTCTTGATCGGACTCGTAAATTCGCGAACCTTCGTCCGTCCTCTCTCGGTGATCGAATCGCATCTGAGTGGTGTGCAGATGGGACAAGGCGAAGTCGAGTTGCCGGAGCCTCGAGTCAGCCGTCCTTATCGGCGCCTGGTCCGATTGATCAACATGATGGTGCAGCGCATCCCGAGTCGAGGCTTCCCGGGCTCAACCGCCGACCTTCGGGCCCTGGACGATACGCGCGTGTCGTCGGTTCTTTCGCCCCAAGCTTCGAAGGCGGTACCGAAAGCGGCGCCCGAGCCGCAGCCCGTAGAGGCGGTCACGCTCGGGTCTCAAGACGTCTTCCCGGACTCCGAGCGCCAACCTCGGAAGGCTCAGGAGTTCTTCGACGAGATCAGCCATCCGCAACCTATCCTGCCTCCCGAGTTTGCTCCCCAAACGGCTCCGTCCGAACCGATAGGACCGGCAATGGTCTCGGGACCATCCAACCCGGAAGAGCCTGGAGAGTTGGGCTCAGCTCGGGCCGACGCGGCCGATGCTCACGGATGGACGCCGGAGCATCACCACGATGCACCGACCTTCGCCGCGTCGGGCGCGGACCCGATTCCGATGCCCGGCCGTACCAATCCATCCGCTCCGACGCCCTTCGTCTTTTCTTCGGACGACGCGCAGCGGACTCAGCCCATATCGCAGCATCCCTTTCCTCATTCGGACGGAGCGGTGACCGCCGCCATCGATTCACTCGGAGAGCCCGAAAGCGAGCCGCGGCCAAGCAAGGCGGACGGGTACCGCCGGTCCGCCGCCGCCGTCCGCGGTGCAACACCCCAACGGGAAACGCTCTCCCCGTACCGAACAGATGACTTGTCCATGGGGGGAAGCATCCGGGGGGGAGGAAGCATGGGTCCCGAGGGACCATCCGCGGGTTTGAGGCAAGACGAAGAATCGTCGTTGGACCAAAGCTTCGCCGATACGTTCGCTCCCTCGGAACCGGTGGTACCGAGCTTGCGGCGGCAAGGCCCTTCACGCCCGGCCGCTCCGACCGCCTCCTCGCCTGACATCACCCCGCCCCGTCGGACGCACACGGTGGCTCCAGAACGGCGTGAGGTGAACGTATCCGCGACTCGTGCTCCGCATCAGTCCACGGTGGTCGCACAGGTGCCGGCCGACCTTCGAACCGGTCCAGGTCGACCTCCACTCGTTGCTTCATCGGACTCCATGGATGCCTTGGACAAGGATGGCCTCGACGCCGAGGACCTGGCGCACTTCGAAGAGGTTTATCAGAGCTTCGTGGCACTCCGGCGTCAGATAGGCGAAGCTGGCGACCCCGGGTTCGACCGTTTCAGTCAGAAGCTGGTCCGAAACCGAGACGCCCTCGTTTCAAAGTACGGATGTCGTACCGTGCGATTCCAGGTGTATGAAAAGCAAGGAAGGGCTGCCTTGAAGGCGACCCCGGTTCGCGGCTAGCCGCTTAGTTCATTCGGTCCAGTTTGCGTTCGGTCTCTTTGGCCGCCGCCTCATCACCCGCGGCACGTTGAGCCTTCAACAGGTACTGGTGAAGAGCTCGATCGTTTGGGTTGGCGCTCGAAAGATACTCCAAATGCTCGATGGCGGCGCGATACGAACCATTCTGCAGAGCCGCTTGCGCTGCTTGTACGCGGAGTCGGCCATCTTCTGGATCCCGAGAGACGAGCTCCTCGAAAATGAGATGTGATTGCTCGTACTCACCGAGCCGGAAGAATGCCTGCGCCATGCCTATCCTTGCATCTTTGGCCTTGGGATCGAGCTCGTACGCGGTTCGATAGGCTTGGACCGCATCTTGATGCCGTTCGAGACGGGTAAGGATTTCCGCTCGACCCATCCAGCACAGGAAACAGTCGGGCTTGGATTCCACGGCTTCCCGGGAAAGGATGCGCGCGCGCTGTGGCTGCTCCGAAAACAGGTAGGCAAAGGCGAGGTCGGTCTTCGTTTCCGGGTCGGGCGCGAGCCGGAAGGCGCGCTCCAGATCCTGGATGGCAGCGCGAGGATCGTTGTCCTGGAGCTGTAACAAGCCGCGCTCACGCAGCAGTGCCGCCGAATCAGGGAGCGCTTCGAGCCCGCGTCGGTATGCGGAACGGGCGCATTCGGTATCGCCGAGCTCTTCGCAGCTCGAACCCAGCAGGAGGTAGGCCTGTTCCAAGCGCGGATCGAACTGTAGGGCCTGCTTGGCCCAGAGTATCGTGGAGCGGAAATCACCGTCCCGAGCCGCCGTGATGGCGCGGTCCATGGCCGCGGTTGCGGTTCTCACCCGCGTCGGCCCCGGCTTCCGGAAAAGCGGCGATTCGTCTGGGTTCGCGGGTGCTGGGTCGGCCGACGGGGAGCCGAAGGCCACAACCGGTGCGGGAGAAGGCACGGTCGGACAGTTACAGGCAGGCCCGCTGCATGTTTTGGGGCCTCGCTCTCCTTGTGCTCCCGTGCCCCCCCCCCCCCGGTTGGTGCCCCTCGCCCCCCGTGCGCCCGACCCAGCACCCGCGAACCCAGACGAATCGCCGCTTTTCCGGAAGCCGGGGCCGACG
>JBHJGZ010000011.1:0-209314 GCA_050331295.1 Myxococcota bacterium
GTGCCCGAAGCCACGGCCCCTCAGCCTCGAGCACAAGCCCCTCAGCCTCGAGCACAGGCCCCTCAACCTCGAGCACAAGCCCCTCAGCCTCGAGCACAGGCCCCTCAACCGCAAGCACAGGCCCCTCAGCCTCGAGGGCGAGCCCCTCAGTCGCCAGCTCCGAAGCCGCAGCCTGGACCTGCGGAGAACGGGGTTTCTTCGTTCGATCTACCCCAGCTCCCGCAGTTCGATGGTTTCGACGCACCGTCTCGCGACATCCCGCCTCCGTTGAGCCCCGACCCAGCGCCGGCCCGGTCTTCGGACAACCGTGGTCCAACGGGACCAACGGTACCGCCTCCTCTGAATCGCTCTGCCGCAGAGCACGAGGAACTCGACCCGGAAGAAGTCGAGGCAAACACGCCCCCGGGATTCAGCTTGGTTGATAAGCTGACTCAACCCGCACCGCGTGCTGGCCGCGAGGCGCTCGAGCTCGTCGTCGCGCACCAAGGAACGGTCCAAGCCAGCAGCCTGCTCCGGGACAAAGGGGAGCGGGTGGTCTTGGGTCGTCGGCATCGCAACCAGCAGATTCCGGCCGGCGGACACAAGGGCCTGCCCCTGGCGAAGCTCATGGGACCCGGGAACGCCACGATTCGGGTCCCCGCCCGAGCTGAAGGCTATCTCGAACAGGATGATCGAAGGATCTCCCTCGACCAACTCAAGACCCCCGACCGCGCCGCCGGACGGAAAGCGGACGCATTCAACATTCCGGTCAAAGCGGGGGGGCACCTCTCCGTGAGCTTGGGCGAGACCGACTACCACCTGCGCTTCGTAGATCTTCCCAAGATAACCGAGGATCCCCTGAAACTCGAGCTTCCGACAGAGGCTCGGTATGCCATGGGGGGTGCTGTCATCGCTCACATCATGGCGATGATGTTCGTGGCGCTGACGACGTCTCAACCCGAATTCGTCGAGCGAGCCCGCGAAGAATACGTCGAGCTCCAGATGGACGAGATCCGAGAGGTCGAGGTGGAGCCCGAACCGCCTCCGCCTCCTCCTCCAGAGCCAGAACCTGAACCGGAGCTGGAGAGACCCCCGCCGCCAAAGCCGAAGCCGAAACCCGAACCAAAGCCCGTACGGCGACGCCGTCCACCACCCAAGGTGGCCAAGGCGGAGAATGCCGGCCCTCCGAAAGGCTCGCCCGAGAAGGTCGTGAAGAAGGCAGGTGTTCTCGGCGCTCTGGGCAAAATGAACATCGCCGCTCCCGGGAAGAAGGCGATGGTGCAAGCCGTCTCGAACGTCGACGCCGTCAAGACGCCAGGCGGCTCCAACTATCGCGTCGGCGCCTTGGTTGGAAAAACACCTTCATCGCAGGTCAGTGTCGGCGGCGGAGGCGGAGGTAAGCTCCTCACCCGCGGTAGCGCCGAGCTTCTCAAGGGAGGCTCTGGTCTTGCGAAGATCGGCACCAAAGGCGGCAAGGTTCGCGGCAAGGTCCGACGTGTCACGTCGCGGAGCCTCCAAACGCAGGGCTCCATCTCGCGAGAAGCGGTCCTCAAAGTGATCAACTCCCACATCAACGAAGTACAGTACTGCTACGAAAAGAACCTGCTCCAGGACCCCAGCTTGAAGGGTAAGGTCAACCTGGAGTGGACGATTGCCTCGAGCGGCCGTGCAACCAACGTTCGCTTGAAGAGCTCTACGCTTCGCAGTCCCGCCGTCGCCTCCTGCATCATGCAGAGCATCAAGCGATGGCAATTTCCAAGACCGACCGGTGGCAGCGTCATCATCAGCTATCCGTTCGTCTTCAGTCAGTCGGCATTTTGAAAGGTCACTCCATGCGCCGCGTCACCCGTTTCGGCTTCGTCGCAGCGGCCCTTTTTCTGGGCTCGACCCATTCGGCCCACGCCCAGGAGCAGAGCGCTTACGACAAGCTCGCCATTCAAAAGCGAAAGTACCAGCTGGCCAACGAGCTCCGATTCTCGGTTGGAGCGCTTCCCGCCGACCCGTATCGAAAAGGCTTCTCCGTCACCCTCGCGTACACCCGTCATCTGAATGACTTCTTGGCTTGGGAGATCGTCAGCGTCTCTGGAGCCATCCTCACCCGCACCGACCTCACCGACGAACTCGTCGAGGTCTTCGGTGCGCAGCCCACGTCTTCGGAGTTTGCGGCTCCTCGCTTCATCGCGACGACCGGCGTCGAATTCACGCCCCTTTACGGCAAGTGGAGTTTCCTCAATGGCCGTCAAGTCAACCACGCCTTCAGCGTCGGCGGTCATGCGGGCGTGATCTTTGGAAATCGTACGACCGAAGAAGAGCCCAGCCTCGACGAGATCGATATCGGTCGGACCTTGACCGATATCCGTCCATCCGTCGGCCCCGCTCTCGCCTATCGGCTTTATTTCAATCAGAACTGGTCAGCACGGATTGACACGCGCCTCTTCGCCTCCTTTCGCCCTCCATTCGAAGATGGAGACGACTTCCAGGTCGACGCCGTGCTCCTGATCAATCTCGGGATCTCCTACAACTTCGGAGCTGACATATGAACCGCGCCATTACGCTCTCTTCACTGGTCCTGGCGATGACATCCAACGCGTCCATCGCTCGGGCTGGTATTGAAGACCAACTCAACAGCGGGGAGATCATTGCGGTCGACGAGCGTCCCTATCGACTCGTACACGAGTTTTCGGTCTCCACCGGAGTGATCCCGAACGACGCCTTCTTCGTCGGAATCTCGTTGGGCGGCGCCTACACGCTTCACCTTTCGGATATCTGGGCCTGGGAAGCGGTCAATTTTCAGTACAGCGCCAACATCAGCACGAACCTCGAAGACGAACTCCTGGACAGCTTCGAGGTACAGCCCGAACTGGAACCTCGACTGCAGTATCTTCTCACCACCTCGGCCATCGTCAGTCCCTTCTTTGGAAAGCAGGCGGTGCTCAACCGCGACGTCGTCTTCCAAGGTGTTTACTTCGCCTTGGGAGGAGGCGTGGCCAACTTCAGCGGCGATGACGAAAACAGCTTCCGCCCTCAGGCCCAATTCGGGCCCGGGGTACGCTTCTTCTTCGGACAGGTCGTCTCCGCCCGTCTGGACCTACGCGGCATCACGACGTTCGAGACCGTGGCCGAAAACCTCGACGTGGAATTCTTCTTTCACGGATTTCTTTCGATTTCCTTCAATTTCGGCACGGTCCGAGCGACGGAAATCGGTACCGAGAAGGTCGTCGACAACACGACCGGCTTCGAAAAGCTCGATGAGCTCTACCCAGAAAGTAATCCCAACATCGTCGTGATCAAGGAGTCGGAGTCCGATGAGAAATGAGCTCCGAATCACGGTATCACTCCTGACCGCGGCCGCCTTGTTGGCCATTCCAGCGTCCGGTTGGTCCCAAGGCGACGATGAGTTCGAAGACTTCGAGCTGCCGGAGGACATGGAAGAAGACTTCTCCATGCCGGAAGATGCCGAGGATGAGTTCGAGACCTTCGAGTCGTTCGACGACCTGCCAGCCGAGCCGCCGCCGCCCATTCCCGAGCCGACGCCGGCCCCGCAGCCGTCTGCCCCTCCGGCGACGACACCACCACCACCCGCTGCCCCGGCCGGAGCCGGCGCGGCTTCCATCGGTGCGGTCGAGAAGGCGGCTGAAGGTGCTCAGGTATCGGCGGACGAATCTGACGACGGGCGGCGACGACCTACCGCTGCTCCAGAACGGTTCGAAGAGGGTCTTCGAGCGTTCTATTCAGACGACTATAAGAACGCGGCGTCCGTCATGTACGACTACGTCGCTACCAACGATAGCTCGGTCGAGAACTACGAATGGGCCGAGTATTTCCTCGGCTTGTCTTTGGCCCGGATGGACTTCAACCACGCGGCAGCCGAGTACCTCTACAACGTCGCAAAGAATCGAACTCGTCCCGAGATTCTTCCGGAGGCCCTGATCGAGATCGAAAAGCTCATGGAGATGCCCCACGACGAGCGACTCCTGGAAGAAAAGCTCATCGTCGACAGTGACTTTGGCTACTTGCCGGACTACATCGCGTCCTTCGTCCGCTACCATCAGGGGCTGGCCGACCTCCGAGCGGGCCGCGTCGAATGGGCGAAGAAGCTGTTCGACACCATCGACGAAGAGGACCGCTATAAGCCCAAGGCCATCTACGCCTTGGCGGTGGAGCGCCTCAAGAAGAAGAAGGATCCCCAGGCAGTGCGTTTGTTTCGCCTCGCCCTCGCGCACCCAGAGGCAGACCGAGAGCTTCGAAACCTCTGCCGGCTCGCCTTGGCTCGAGTCCTCTACGAACGTGAGGAGTACAAGGACGCTCTCAAGATCTACAACTCGGTGGAAGTTCCCGAGCTTTCGGTATCCGAGGCCTCGCTCTTCCTAGAGAAAGCTTGGACCAGTTACTGGCTTCGAGACTTCCGAAAGACGATGGGAATTCTTTACGCTCTAGAAGCTCCGAGCTATCGAGACTTCTATGCGCCTGAGAAGTTTCTCTTGCGTTCCCTTCTCTATACCAATCTCTGCCACTACATCCCCGCCAAGCGTGAAATCCGCCGGTTCCGGTTTCGCTACGAATCTCCCCTCGAGAACATCCGGGATCGCATCGACTTGAAAGAGGACAGTGTGCTTCGGCGTGCGGCCTTGCAGGACGGTCGCATCGGTCGGATGGCGGATTTTCGGCGGATGCTGGCCCGAGAGGCAGACCGAATCGACTTGGTGGGCGGCTCCTGGCTTACCACCGGTCTCGACGAGCAGCTTCGGACCATCTATCGGCTAGCCTCTCAGAAGGCGGATCTCCGCCTCAACGCTGCGTTGTCGGCCGAAGCGCGCCGTCACGCCGAGGAGCTCGTGGAGTTCGAAGAGCAGATGTATCTCCTCGACTATGAAGTTGGTCTCGCCATCTATCGTAGGCTTCGTAAAGAAGATGCTCGTCGGCAAACCGAAGACGACGATCTGTCGATTCCGGCGGCCGGCGATAAGGTCTATTTCGCGTTTCAGGATGAATTCTGGAACGATGAGCTGAGTCAGTACGATTTCTTCATCGAGAATCGTTGCTTCGATGCGGGAGGCGCCCAGTGAAGCCGCTCCATCTCCCCCGACGCCTCGACGCCTCGACGTCCCTCTGGGGAACGGGCGCCGCGTCAAAATGCCTGAAACGGACAGCGTTGCGAAGACGCTCCGCTCGGCGGACGGTCGCCTGGCTCTCGGCCTTGGTCTTGATTCTGAGCACACCTTCTACGCTTCGAGCTCAGGTTCCCGGCTCAGAAGGCTTTCGAACCCAGACTCAACAGCGTGAGGAGCTGATCGAAAAGCTCCGCCGAGACATCTCCAAGGTGGCGCACTCCGTCGAAGTCACCCAAGAACTGATCAGTCGTTCCCGGGGCGCCCCGTTCCTGCCAGATATCTATCTTCGCTTGGCCGAGCTTTACGTCGAGCAGGCCCGTTACGAATTCTACTTGGTCCATGAAGAGCGCGGTGAAACAGCCAAGGGTTCTGCAGTCGCTCCTACCGCCCGGCTCCTGAAAGAAAAGGCGGTCGAGACCTATCAGCGCATCCTGCTGGACTTCCCAAACTACGATTCAAACGACCAGGTGCTGTTCTTCATGGCCCACGAGTTCCGAGAGCTCGGTCAGTACGACGAGATGATAGCTACCTACGAGAAGCTCGTTTCGAAATACCCGAAGAGTGAGCTCGTGTTGGATGCGTATCTGGTTCTGGGCGACTATCGATTCGACAAGCAGGATCTC
Organism: Myxococcota bacterium; assembly: GCA_050331295.1. Classification (GTDB taxonomy): domain Bacteria; phylum Myxococcota; class Kuafuiibacteriia; order Kuafuiibacteriales; family Kuafuiibacteriaceae; genus Kuafuiihalomonas. The sequence continues at coordinate 5,714 of JBHJGZ010000011.1, forward strand.
GCCGGCGCTCAGGGCTACTATCAGAAGATTCTCGACCAGCCCAAGAGCCCCACCCATGGTTTGGCCCACTTCAAGATGGGCTGGGTCCATCTCAATCGATTGGACTACAAAGCCGCCTTCGTACAGTTCGAGCAGGCCGCAAAGGTGAGCGACGACTCCCTGCCCAACAGCAACCGGGCGTCCGAAGCCGCAGGGATCAACGTGAAGCGAGAGGCGCTGACCGACCTGGCCTATGCGTACACCGAGGTCCGTCCCCCGAAGGGCGCCCTCAAGTATTTCCGGAGGCTTTCGTCCTCCCGCAACATGTACCTGCTGGCACTCGAGAAGTTGGGGAAGCGATACTTCGTCAAGACCAACTACGAGGCAGCTTCAATGGTCTATCGCGAGATCACGAGGCTGTCGTACGACGCGGAAACCAGCTTGGACTACGGCTCACGAATCTATGAATCCGACACCAAGGGCGTGAACTACGCTCGCGTCCACAGCGATGTCGAAGCCATGCTGGACGCGCTCGATGACTATCGATTCGACTGGCGTGTCCCCAAGGCCCAACGAGAAGCTGCGCAGAAGGACTTCGAGCTGTACGCACGAGACCTCTCCACGAAGTCACAAGACCGTCTGTTGAAAAGAAACCCAGGCAAGTACGGGCCGCGTGTCGCGGCCGCCTATCGGCGCTATCTTGACTCGTTTCCAGAGAGCAGTAGCTACCGAGACATCGTGCAGAACCTCGCAGACACGCTGTTCGAAGCCAAAGCCTACCTAGACGCCGGTGACCGATTCGAGGAGGCTGCAATCCTCGTTGCAGACGATTCACGGCTCTTGGAAGAGAATCTTTACAACGCGTGTGCGTCGTTCCACGAGGCATTGCGCAGCGATGGGGAACGCCTGCCCCGGTTCGACCGAATCTGGGCCCAGCAAGGGCTGATCCGGAACGGCATCTCGTATGTTGAGACCTTTCCGAAGTCGGCTCGGGTCCCCACCATCAAGCTCAACATTGGAAAAAGCTACTTCCAGGGCGGCGACTTCGACAAAGCCATTGGTGTATTCGAAGAATACATCGCCACCTACCCTACTCACCAGGATGCGACCTCGGTCGCCGAGTTGATCCTGGACGCCTACGCCCAAGAACAGGACTTCGCCGGGATGTCGGAGGCGGCCAAGCGCCTCGCCGCGAACAGTCGTCTCGGGAACGATTCATTCCGCCGACGTTTGCTCAATACCGCCCAGTCGGCCGAAGAGCGTCAGATCGGAGAAGTCATCCTCACCGCCTCCGCCAACAAACAAGCGGGTGGAGACGCGGGGGAAAAACTCAAGTCGTTCTGGGAACAGAATCGAGATTCGCCGGTCGCAGAGAAGACGCTGTACACGGCGTTCGTTCAGTACAAAGAAGCTCGCGACTTCGACAAGACTTTCGAGACCGGCAATCAGTTCATCGGCGCCTATCCTCAATCCCAATACCTCGGGGATGTGTTTGGTACGCTGGCAAGCTTCACTTCTCAGACCGGGGACTACGAAGAGGCCGCGGTGTATCTCGAAGAGTTCTATAAACGCTTCCCCAGGGATTCATCCGCTCAACGCATGCTGGCGCAAGCCGCCCGCATCAAGGAGCTGATCGGAGATCATCGCGGCGCCATCGGCGCGTACCGAGAGCTCCTCGGGGTAGTTCGGGCCCGCGACCAACGATCGGAATACGCGGCCGCCATGTTGGAATCGTACGAAGCCTTGGGCGATTGGGCCGGCATGAAGGCAGCAGCTCGAGACGTTCTGGCCCAGGATCGGTCCAACGTCCGGGCTCATCTGATGCTGGGTCTGGCCAACCAGAAGACGGGCGATGTCACTCGTTCGGTCCAAAACTACCGGGCTGCCATCAACGCCGCGGGTCGTTCATCCTCGGAACAGGTGCAGGACGACGCAGCGCGAGCAGCCTTTCTCTTGGGCGACGTCGTGTTCAAGCAGTACGAACAAATCGGCGTCGATGGTGACGCGCAGGCCGCGGTGCAGGCGAAAGCAGAGCTGCTCAATGAGCTGGAAGAGGTCATGGTGCAAGCAGTCGGCTTCAATCGAGGCGAATGGGCGGTCGCGGCTCTCCATCGAGTAGCCCTCGCCTACCAGCAGTTTGCCCGCTTCTTGGACGAGTCACCGGTACCTCCGGAACTGAGCCCCGAAGAAGTCACGCAATACCGAACGTTGGTGGCACAACAATCGCAGGCCATTTCAGACAAGAGCGAAGAGTATTTCAGGACCTGCGTTTCCAAGGCCCGCCAGCTAAAGGTGTTCACTGGGGCTGTACTCGGATGTGTTCAACGCAGCCCCGAAGTCCGCGTCGCCGGCGTGGCCTCCGGTTCTGGCGCACCTGCTCAAACCAAGGACGAACTCCAGACTCGCTTGACCAAGGATCCGAAAGACGTGGAGGCGATCGGCAGCTTGGCCGATTACTTCTTGGCCGCCAACGAACCGGCCAAGGCAAAGCTCATGGCGATTCGCGGCCTAGAGATCGACGAGAGGAGCCCGCGCTTTCACAATCAGGTGGGGATGGCGGACCTTCTGATGGGCAAACCTCAGGAGGCCTACTTCGAATTTCAGAAGGCCGCCGATCTTGGGCACGCCTATGCATCCGCCAACCTGGTAGCGCTGATGGTGGATTTTGGAGACTACGACGGAGCCGCGAAGCTTGCGCGCAGCGTTGACGATGTACCGCCTCGCGCTCCCGACCTTCACCCGGCCGCGCCGACCGCGTTGGCCCAGGTACAGTGAGGACATTCGTGAAGCGATACGGAGCAATCATCGCCCTGCTGATTGGATGTAGCTCGGAGAGCGGGGGCACGGACCCGACGATGCGAGACATGGCCACAGCCTCCGACATGAGCACACCCACCGGAGGCCTCGAGTTCGATTTCGAGATCATCGATGGTCTCGGGACCGCGTCAGAAGTCGGAGACTTGGCAACCGCTCGGGTCGATTCGGATGGCCTGCCTTCGGTGGCCTATGGGTTCCTCGAGCAGGTCAATCAGACCGATTTTCTTCGGACCATCCGCTTCGCCCAGAGGAGCAGCGATGGCACGTGGTCCATCGAAACCGTGGTGGAGCCAGGCCAGAACGAACCCGACGACGAGACGGACCTCTTGCTGCGCGGCCAGGGCCTCGGCTTTGATTTCGTCAGCGGAGAGCCCGTGGTTGCCTACCTCGGAGGCGATGACGATGCTCCGCCTCCCGACCCGGCTGACGGGGCATCGGACCTCATGGTTTCCGAACGGTCCAATGGTGTCTGGAACGAGCGCTTGATCGCCAACGACTCGAATCGAGGTGAGGACTGCTCGGCCCTCGGCATTCAGAACTACTGTGTTCAAGGCACCGTAGTCGGTTTCCATCCTGCCTTGGCCAGCGTGGGGAGCGGGTTTGCAGTCGCCTTTCGAGACCAGCATTTCAACTTCGCGGACGAGGACTTCCGGCGGGCGGACTTGGAGCTGATTCGAGAGGGCCCGAGCCCATTGGAGACGGCCGTGGACATCGCGCGGTCTGGAGGATTGTTCAACAGCATCACGCGATTCAGCGGATTCAGGGTTGCGGTCGCCTACTACCTGGACGAGCCCCCCGAAGACCTCGACAATCTGGGGATCTGGGTCGCTGTAGAAGGCACCGACGGCAACTTCACGCTGACCCAGGTGGACTCCGTGAGCACCGTCCACCGCACCAGCATCGCCACGAACCCCATCGACGGAACGCTCTGGCTCGCCTACTTCGACCGCGACAACGAAGACCTGGTGGTCGCCAACTCCGATGACGAAGGCGCGACATGGACCGTCGAAAGGGTATCCGAAGGCGGGAGTACCGGCCTCTACCCGAGCGTAGGCTTTGACGGCCAAGGTCGAGTCGTCGTGGCCCATACTTTCTGTGGCCCAGCTGGAGACCTCGATTGCCCGGGCGGCCTGACCGACCAGAGTGAGGTTCGAATCGCCCGTCTCGAGAGCACCGGTTGGGAAACCTACATGGTGGACGATGGGCAAGGCCAAGGCTTCGTGGGCGAGCACAACGGTCTGGTGGTCTTCGGCCCGGACCAGCGCCTCGGCGTCGTCTTCAGAGACGTTCGAAACAACGACCTCCTCTTTTCTTTGGAAATCCCGTGATGAAACTCGGCAAGACGACACTCTGCGCTCTGATGCTTCCTGCCTTCTTGGCCTCCGCATGCGGAGGAGAAGGATCGCAAGAATGCGGTGACACCGGAGGTGCAAACTTCCTGGACGGCTCCTTCTGTGACAGCATTCTCGGCTTCGAAGAAGTCGAGATCGATTTCAACGGCTCCTTCCTTCGAGTCCAGTACGGCGTACCCACCGCCGAGGACCCGACGCAGGTCGCCGCGTTCCTGGAGATCGCCATCATCGGAACCAACGTCGTGATCGAGGAGGGGCGGACCTACGGGCCGAGCTTCTTGACCGTTCGGCGTCGCGCCTCGGAAGGGGCCAATCTGACCCCGGTCCCCATCGGCTCGGAGAGCATGGGGGTCACGTTGGAGCGCTTTTCCGGCGTGGGTGAAGTCGCTGAAGGTAGCTTCGCGTTCCTGGTGGAAGGAAACACCCAACGGACGCTCACCGGTGAGTTCGAGGCCACCGTCGAGCCGCTGACGCCCTGATTCCCGGACGACGCGCGCTCGCCTACCGCTGCCCTCCCCCGGCCGCCTCCACCTCCGCTCGGATCAAGACCTCGGTGGTGGAGTCCGAAAAGATCTCGACCAGATGCTCGCCCGAAAAGAAGACTTGCTGGGTGACGATCAGGGTCTGGTCTTCCCCCGCCAGCCGAAAGATGTCCGCGGTGGGCGGGACCCACTCGTAGGTCTCGAAACACCCCGGCTCGTTGACCAACACCTGGGTCTCTAGACCGATCGCGCGAGCGTTTCGAAAGAACATGCCGATCCGGATCTCGGCTTCCGCCGGCGCCGGAACGATGAAGTTCACCGAGCCCGGAAAATTCGTCTCGATGTAGCGGTCTCCACCTAATCGACAGCCGGCCGTGACGCTGCACGCAGGAATCGTGTCGAAGCAGTCGTCCAGTCTTCGTCCGTCGACGAAGGTGCCTTCGGCTCCAAATCCACAGCCTCCCAAGACTCCGAGGCTAGCAAGAGGGAGGATCCAGTCCTTGATGAGCGCGAGTCGACTTCTCATTTGCGTGTGCTCCCCGGCCAAGCTCGCCGTCAGCTACCTCGGACCACGGTAAAGGTCACTTGCGATTCGAGACTCACATCCAGCTCGGCGTCACTTCCGATCTCGGTACGCTCAGCGCGGATGCGAGATACATTGACGGTGAATGTCAGGGCGTTGAGGTCGCTCACGAGAAAACTCGCCGCGCTAGCGGGTACGTCATAACAGCCTGTGTCGGGTACCACGCACCGGATCTGACCGCCCAAGGTCCGATCGCCGGGCTCACGATCCGGCAAGATCGTGAGGAGTACGGCGTCTCCATCTCCCGATTGGTCCCATTCCAAACGAAAGCCGGCCGGTAGCAGTTCGAACAGACCGTCCGTTCTCGGTGCGATCAGGTCCAAAGGCGTCGCGGCTGGAATCGACACGTCGAAGGCTCCGAACTGACTCGATGAGTCACTCTGAACCCGGACTTCACGCCCCACCATGGGGACGAAAGCCCCCACCTCCACCAACCTGTACAACGATTGCTCGTCCGGCATCACATCGAAGAGTCCTTCTCCGAGGTCGAACGAGAGTGCACCCACATCGAAGACTTCGGTTACGGCGGGCTCGCCGACGCCCACCACACCCTCACACAATGAACTGAGCTGCAGCGCCGGATCGTCGGTGCCAGTGGATGTGACGGTACGAAAAGCGGCCTGAAGGCGACCCTGTTGCGCGAATGCGGGGGGCGCGATTCCCGTTGCAGGGTCGATCACACGACGCTGTGTATCCCGAACGAGTATTGTCCCTTTCAACGGGGCCAGCGACGATTCAAGCACTTCGGGGGGCTCGGTGGGACTGCAGCGGGAAGCAGAGGTCCCACTCGTTGACGCATCGTTACCGCAAGCCCAAGCGCTCACCACGACCGAAGCCAGACAGAAAACCGACACTCGGGGTCCGTCCGACCCGTGCGCTAACATGCCGGCGATGATAGCCTGCCCCAGTCATGTCCGGAAGGCTGATGAAAGCTCGTAAGCGTACTGATTCAGCGTGCTTGTGGGTCGTTGTAGGCGCCTTCGCGCTCGCAGCGTGCGCATCGGCTCCCTCTCGGCGCGTGAACGGTAAGGTCCTCGAAAAGCTCACCATCGAGAATCGTCTTCTGCTGTTCGACGCCGAGAACGAGCTCAACATCGCCGTCGATGCCCGCTACCAGGTCGTCGATGAAATCGACGCCATCAAGGACGACATCGAACGCGCGCGGGACAAGCTCGATACTGCAAAGCGGGACCAAAAGACCTTCTCCTCTCGCAAGAACTCGGAGCAAAGCCGGATCGCAGCCTTTCGGGTGGCCGCGCAGAAGAGTCGAATCAAATACCTCGAAGCGCGTCTCGAATGGGCACGCGAGCGTCTCGATGTCGAAGACCGAAGGCTCATCGTAGCGCAAGCGAAGTTCGAGTTGGCGAAGGCGCGCCTGGTCAAGAAGAACAACGTGCCCGGAGCATCGAAGATCAAGATCGAGGACTTTGAAAAGCAGGTCGCAAAGTACGAGTCGCAAGTAGACGACGCGGACCAGGACGTGGAGCGTGCACTCACGCAGCTCACTCGGGAAGAAGAGGCTTGGATAGCGGCGACCCAACAACTTCAGGAGGCCACCGGCGGAGCCCTGGGTTCGCGCTGGCTCGACGACTGATGAACGCGAACCTCCGATGGCGAGTCCGAGAGCACTCGCGTTGTTCGAAAGTTGGCTCGGAGAAAAACACATCCTGCCTGGCGGGCGGCATGAGGATATTGGTCCTCGGCCTCCTATCCTTCATGCTCTTGCTCCCCGGATCCGGCTGGGCCCAATCGGTGGAGCCCGAAGAACCCTTCATCGATGACGAATCCTACAAACCGGATTTCGACACCGATGCTCTGCAAAAAGAAAAGGATCAGCTGCAAGCGAAGCTTCGCGAGAACCCCAGCGATGCAGATGCGAAGCGCCGACTCTCCGCGGTGTTGTTTCATCTTGGGGAGCCCGAGAAGTCTCTCATGCTTCTCAATCAACTCTCGGCCGCAGACCGGACCGATGGCGAGAGCCTCTACATGCTGGCAGCACTCCATGAGCTGTTGGGTAAAGACGAGGCGGCCATCAAGACTTATGAAAAGGCTTTGCGCGCGGATCCGGAGAACGCGATCCTGGCCATGGATCTCGGCCTCGCCTATCGAAGGTCCGGTCGCATCCAGGACGCCATCGACATGTATGACCGAGCCATCGCCCTGCAACCGGACTTCGCGGTCGCGTACTTCAATCGCGGCGAAGCGCGTGAACGACTGGAGCAGGAGGAGGAAGCACTCGACGATTACCTGAAAGCAGTCGAGCTGGAAGCCGATTACGCGCGACCCCACGTCGCTTTGGGCAAGATGTACGCGAATCTCGGCCTGAACAACAAGGCGCAGAGATCGCTCTCACGGGCGCTTCGAATCGATCCGGCGGAGCCTGATGCACACTACAACCTCGGCGTCCTGTACTTCCGTCAACGTCGCTACAGAGACGCAGTGGCCGAATACCGAGCTGCGATCGACTCGCGACCCAAGTACGCCAAAGCCCACAACAACCTGGGCGTGGCCTTGGACCGCATCGGGGACCGGGCTGCGGCCATCGAAGCGTTTCAAGCCGCGATCAACCTTCGCCCGTCCTATGTCGACGCCATCTTCAATCTGGGTCTCGCCTACTTTCGAAGCGGTGAGCTGCAGGAGGCAGGTGTACAATTCGAAACCGTTCTCGCCCTCCGACCTGACCTTCCGGAGGCGCAGTTCCATTTGGGCGAGGTGTACTACCAGCGCGGACAGACATACCGAGCCGTAGACCTTTACAAGAAGGCCTTGTACAACCGGCCTCAGGACGCCAAGACCTATCGTCGCATGGCCCAGGCGTATCTCGACCAAGGCCAGCCGGACAAAGCCATCACCTATCTTTTGAAGCTGAAGGAGCTGGCGCCCGACGATGCCAAGGCCAGGGAAGCGCTCGGCATGGCCTACGCCGCGCTCCAAACGTTCGACGGCTACGAAAAGGCGGTCGAGGAACTGGAACAGGCTCAGCAACTCGACCCCGAATCGGCCCACATTTTGGTCTCTCTCGCCGAGGTTCACTACGAACGACGAAAGGGCACCCAGGCCGAAGCCGCGCTCCGCGACGCCTTGAAGCTCGAGCCGGGTCACCGCCAGGCGACCCTTCTCCTCGGGCGGCTGCTCGAAGCCGAAGGAGCCTATGATGATGCCGGGACGTTGTACGAGCAGTGCCTTCAACGTCATCCCACCTTCGCCTTGGCCCACTTCCGACTCGCCAAAGTGGCTCAAGCCGAAGGCAATCGGACGGCCGAGATGAGCCATTATCGCAAGGCTCTCGCACTCAATCCCAGTTTGGTGGAAGCTCGAGCCGAGCTCGGAGGCCTTCTTCTGCAGCAGGGGGAATTCGCAGCCGCCCTGGAACAGTTGGACCGAGCGGTCGAGTCGGACGAGACCTTCGCTCCCGCCCACATCTATCGAGCTGGTGCCCTGGCCAAGCTCGAGCGGTACGACGATGCGCGACGCTCCGCCGAGCAAGCCACGCGGTACGACCCGAAGTCGTCGAGAGCGTTCGCCTTACTGGGCTCCATCGAACGTGCGTTGGAAAACCTTCCAGCCGCCAAAGTCGCTTACGAGCGCGCCCTCACCTTGGACCCGAAGAACAGTGACCTCGCTTTCAAGGTACAGGATCTTCAGAAGGCGCTGGCCCAAACCACGCCGGCCCGCACCAACTGAGCGTAGCGCACCGGCCCAGACCGCGACGGACCAAACCGGCCATCGACGGAACCGCTCAGGGCTCGACGAAGACGAAATCCTGCTCGCGAAGCTCGAGTATGGGCGTGGGCGGGTCCCGAAAATCCGGCTCGATGTATTGAACCCGGATCGTGGTCGCTTTGAACAGACCGAGACCTTCGAGGTTGGTTTGAGGCACCTGGCCGAAGTACACATCGATGTTGTTGAAGCCTGGACCGAAACCCTGATCCAAAGTCTCGACCAAGGTGATGTTGGAGATTCGGACGTCGTAGCATTGCCTGCGGTCTTCGGTGGGGCCGAGGTCGGTCACTCGATAGCGGTAGGACAGTTCGGAACGAATCCGAGCATCGTTTGACAGCGGGTCGGAGTGATTTCGAATCTCCGTCCCATTGTTGGCCCCGTCGATATCGATGTCGTCCAATCCGTCCCGGAACAGCGCGTTGGTGCCGGCCTGAAACTCCACGTTGTCGGGGAACCCATCGGCGTCGGAGTCGAACAAGGTCGGATCAGTGGAAAGCAAATCCTCCTCACAGTCCTGAAGCCCATCGCCGTCCCGGTCGATGGATGGATCGACGCAAGTCGGTACGGTGTCCACGATCAGTGGGTCGAAGTTCAACGGACGAAAGAGAAGCTCGAGCTTGTCGTTGTAGAAATCGCGATCACTATCGATGACCAAAGGGTCCAGCCCTAGCTGGATCTCCTCCTCGTCGCCCAAACCATCTCCGTCCGAGTCGATGATGAGGCCGGTTTCCGATGGGATCACGTTCCGGTTCGTCACGATGAACTCCTTCAGGACGAAGCGCTCTTGGGTACTTCGAAAATCGATATCCCTCAGCTGAATGGCGTCCGAGGTACGGAATCTGAGCAGCTGCCCTCCCGTGATGAGGGAAAGCTGACTTCCGATCTGGTCGGTTCGGCACTGTGAACGGCAGGAAGACTCACACCCATCCTCTCCCTGGCAATCGTATGGATAATCGCGGTCGGTACAGTCGAGGTCCTCGCCGTCTCCGTCGTTGTCAACGCCATCGAAGCAATCGAGTTCGGTTCGGGCGCAGTAGTTGATCGCCGTCCCGTCCGACGCATCCACGGTCGCGCAGACCGGGCGATTCGGATCCAGGACACAGTCGGCATCGGAAGCACAGGTCTCGATGCATCGTCCCGTCAGTCGATTTCCGCCGACCTGAACGCAGCTCAAGCCACCCGCGCACGCTGGCGTATCCGGATCACATGTCACCCCTTCGACCACCGCCGGCTCCACGAACGCGGTGTGGAAGTTGAATTCTGCGGCGCCGAGCTCGAAGAGCTGGTCGCGCATTTCTTTGACCAACTCATCGAGCAGCGCGATTTCACAGATATCGTTGGAAAGCTCGACGCGGTCTTCGCAGCGCTCGGGCAAGATGGCGGGCGATGGAGAGCCGCTGGTCACGTGGACCATCACATACTTCGTCCGAGACAAGGGACCTCGTTCGGCTTGAAAGGCATCGCCGGTGATCAAGCTTCGAGCGAGGGAAAAGGCGGCTTCGGTGTCTCGTCCTCCAGCACCGTTTCGAAGCTGAGAAAGGGCCGCTTCAATCAGCGCATCGTCGCGGCTGAATCCAGTGCTTCCGAGATCCAGCGGTACCTGAATCAATGACTCCGGGCGGTCGTCGTATCGAATGATGGCCACTTCGACATTGGGAATCGGAAGGTTGTTGTTGATGATGTCCTCGACCGCATTGACGTGCTCTCCGTTCGGAGCCGCCTCGCGCATGATCGAGGAGCTATCCACGACGAAGAGGATCTTGACCGGAAACCGGCGAGTTGCCGGGTCGTCGGTGCAAAGCACGCCGTCCAAGATCAGCTTGTTCGGAAGAAATGGCTCCTGGCCGAGGAGTCCGATCAGATTGGACTCCGTGCAGCTCCACCCGGTTGCTGCAAGAAGCGCGGTCGCAAACAAACACCTGCGCACCCCCGAATGATAGTTGATTCACTTCCTGAGCCCCAACCCCATTGTTCAAGGTCAGAAAAGACTAACCAATGATGAGAGCCACTTCACACATGAGGTAGTCCGGAGTGTTCCGTGGGTCGATGTGGGCCGAAGACCGATCACAACCCACCTTCTTCGGAGGCGTTCGAATCATCTATGATGCCGTCCATGACGAAGCCCTCCCGCGTCGCGGGCCTATCAGCGGTGCTGGCTTTGGTGGCGTGTGGCGGCGGTGGCGATGCGGATGAAGTGACCGACGTCCTCGACGAGGAGATCATCGTTTGGTCCGTCGAACCCGTCCCTCTGAATACTCAATATCTTTCCGTCTGGGGTCGCGCCAACGACGATGTTTGGGCGGTGGGATGGGACGGAGGGATCGTCCACTACGATGGCGTCGAATGGACTCGAGAAGTGATCGTCACGACCTCGACCATCACCCCCACACTTCCCTTGACCTCGGTTTTCGGCGTCCCACTGCCGAACAACGTCGACGTCACCGACCCGACTTTCATCCCACCACCCGTGTTCGCGGTTGGATGGGAGGGCACCATCTTGGAGCGGATGCCGGACGGAGTTTGGGTCGAAGCACCGAGAGCCGTCGGTACCTCCACACTGACTCAGGACCTCTTCGCCGTTCATATCCATGACGAGAACAGCGGATTGGCGGTCGGCGACCAAGGAACCATCTTCGTCTGGGATGGCGTGGAGTGGGACTATCGTCGTCTGCGGGTACCGGGCGCCTTTTCGGGCGAGATCATCGAACCCCGCGTCTCCCTGGCTGGCGTCTGGACCCCCAACGGCAACGAATACACCATCGTGGGTTCTCGCGGGGCAGCCTTTCGTTCGTTCGGAATTGGCGACTCTTTCGTCGCGTTGGATACCCGAATCGAAGAGCCCCTGCGAGGAATCTGGGGCACCGGGAACAACAACATCTTTGCGGTCGGGCTCCAGAGCACCATCCTCGAGCTTCAAGGCTCGGAGTGGAGGCGAATCACCAATCGCGGCGCCGACGACATCCCGGTCACCTTCCTGTTCGGAATCCATGGTCGCGGCGGAAACGACGTCTATATCGTGGGATGGCAGGGCGTAGCCGTTCGTTTCAACGGAGGACGATACGAGGTCGAGGACACCACCGTCGAAGCTGACTTGCGCGACGTGTGGACGGCGCCGATCGAACGGGTTCAGCTCACCGAGGACTTCGCCTACGACCGGGACGTCGTATTTGCGGTAGGCGCCAACGGAACGATTCTTCGGCGCGAGCCGCCTCCACCCGAGCCGCCCGAGCCCCTGCCCTGAAGCTCGACGCGGCCGGCTCCTTCGCCCTCCGCCCTTCCCGCCTTCGACCTGGCCGCTTTGATCCGAGTTCGAGGTGCTTCCCGACGGGGCGTGCCAGCGCCCAGAAACGATGGGTCATCCCACATCTCATTACCCGATTCGATGCGCCTTCGGCGTCCAGGCCGATGAGGCCGGTGTGACAATGGCGTTTCTGTCTGTGGCACCGTTGCGCAACCGTCAAAACTTTGACTCTATAGTGCGGTGCGCCGATGCGCGCACGGTGAGTCCATGGCCTACCCTCAGTGTCCACCCGGTTCGGAACAGGCGCGCAACCAGGCCCTCAAGCTGGTGGAAGAGGCGAGGGCCATGCTGGCGTCGGGAGGCTGTGAGCGGGTCGCGAACCACCTCAAGCTCGCCTTGGCCTACGACCCGCATTGCACCGCGGCTCGAGAACTGCTGCAAACGGTGCCCGATTCTGGCCAACGGGTGCCGGAGAAGGCGCCCAAGAAGATGTCCCCGATTCAAAGGGCCAACGAAGCCGAGCGCGTGGGAGATATCCTGGGCAGCATTTCCATTCTCCAGGCCGGCCTGGACACCAAGTACCGAGGACTCTGCGCCCATCGCCTGGGCTGGATCGCCATCAAGCACCAGCACGATCTCGAGAGGGGCATCGGCTATTTTCGGATGGCCGTGGAAAGTGCACCCAGCAACCCGTCATTCAAGCAAAGCCTTCAAAAGGCGGAGAAACGTCGTGCCGCGGTGCGCCGATCGCAGGGGTGGCTCGGGCGTCTGTTCGGCCCTCGTACCGTCTCGAATTGAGCCGGCCTACCCACACCCATACTTCTTGGCCAGCTTGTGCAGGTATTTTCGGTCCATGCGGGCCGCCCGAGCGGCAGCGCTCACATTGGCGTCGTGCTCGGAGAGGAGCCAATGCACGTACGCTTCCTCCCGCGTCTCGAGCCATCGCTCCTTCTCCTCTTGAAACGAGAGACTCGGATCGAACGGTGTGCTCGCGGGACCTGCGCCGCGGGCGACGTCCGCCGATATCCCGTCCACCTCGAGCGTGTCGCCGGGCCGAACGGCCGAAAGCAGGAGCGCCCGTTCCACGGTATTCTTGAGCTCCCGAACGTTGCCGGGCCAGTCGTGGCTGGTCAGTCGGTCCAGCGTGCGCGCCTCGAGGCGGGGGGCCTTGATCCCGCGGGCCGATGCCGCCGCGTCCAAGAACGATTCGGCCAGGGGCTGGATGTCTTCCGCTCGTTCTCGGAGGGGAGGAATGCGAATTCGAACCACCGAGAGGCGAAAGAAGAGATCCTCGCGAAACGCCCCTCGCTCCACTTCTCGTTCCAGGTCGCGTCGACTGGATGCGATCACCCGCAGGTCCACGGGCGTAGGATGAGCGCCTCCGATTCGCCGGACCTCGCGGGCGTCCAGCACTCGGAGCAACTTGGGCTGCAAGTCCAGTTCGAGCTCCCCCAATTCGTCGATGAAAACGGTTCCTCCATCCGCCGACTCGAACGCCCCGATACGCTGGGTATAAGCACCGGAAAAGGCCCCCTTTTCGTGTCCGAACAGTTCTGACTCGATCAGCTGACGCTGGACAGCACCGCAATCCACGATGCGAAAAGTCCGATCTGCCCGCCGGGATGCACGATGGATGGCTCGCGCCACCAGGTCCTTTCCAGTGCCGGTTTCGCCCTCCAAAAGGACCGTTGCGTCGGTGGCCGAGACGCGGGCGAGCAACCCGAACATCTGCCGCATTGCAGCCGAGCGACCAATGATGCCCTCGAATCGATCCTCGGGCCAAGGCTGAACCGAAACGTCTTCCCGCGTCGGTACGAACGCGATCTCCACCTTGCCCGCGGTGAGCAGGGCACCCTCCTGAATCGGAGCCTCTTGAACACGGACCCCTTCCAAAAACGTTCCGTTGGTGGATCCGGTGTCCGTCAGCAACCACTGGTCTTCTTCCCGGCGGGTGATGCGCAGGTGTCGGCGCGAAACCGTTGGGTCCGTCAAGACCAGGTCGCAGTCCGGCATCTTGCCCACCGTGATGACGTCTCGGTCGACCGTACAGACTTTCCCGGAATCGGGTCCGGTTCGAACCTGCAGCTCCAGACGCCACAAACGAGGCTTCGATCCAGCCACCACGGGAGCCTATTCCAAAGCGGCAGAAGGAGAAATGGCGCTTGACTCGGAACGCGCGGCGTTTAGCTTCCGGCCGGCGCGGCACGCCGGGTCGTGCCAGACTGCCTTCATCGGAGGACGAACCTCGTGAGCATCATCGAAGTCGAGGGACTGGGTAAGAACTACGGATCGGTGAGCGCCCTGAGCGGCGTTTCATTCACCGTCGAGAAGGGCGAAATCATCGGGCTCCTCGGTCCGAACGGCGCGGGGAAGACCACCACCATGAAGATCCTCGCCGGCTATCTTCAGCCGTCCGAGGGCGCTGCGCGGGTCGCGGGATTCGATGTGGTCGAATCTCCCATCGAGGTCCAGCGGCGCTTGGGCTACCTCCCCGAAAATGCACCGCTCTACCTGGACATGGCGGTGCAGGAGTATCTGGTCATGGTGGCCGAACTTCGGGACATCCCGCAGGACAAACGGCGAGACCTGTTGTCCGAGGCCATCTACAGCACCGGACTCGAGAAACGACTCACGCAACCCATTGGCAGTCTCTCGAAAGGCTTTCGGCAGCGCGTCGGCCTGGCCGCCGCCATCCTTCACAAGCCCGAAGTCGTGATCCTGGACGAGCCCACCAACGGGCTGGATCCGAATCAGATCATGGGCATTCGAACCCTGGTCCGGCGTTTGGCGCAGAATGCCACCGTGATGATCTCCACCCACATCTTGAGCGAGGTGGAAGCCACCTGCCATCGAGCGATCATCGTCATGGACGGTCAGGTTCGAGCCGATGCGCGGCTGGACGACCTGACCTCGACTTCCAATGCGGTGGTTTCCATCTCCGAGGACGCAACCCACGTCGAGCAAGAGCTCGGCACCATACCTGGTGTTCGGTCCGTTGAGGCGACAAACGGAGCTGCCGTCGCGGCCGGCTTCCGCCGTTTCCGCGTCACCGCCGACAAGAGCGACACCTTGTGCCCCAGCATTTTCTCGCTGGCGAAAGACAAGGGTTGGCAGCTGGCGGAGCTACGGCCCGACGCCAAAAACCTAGAGACCGTGTTCCGCGACCTGGCCCATTCCACCGGGACCGCTGCGGCTTGAGGAGGTAAATACCTTTGAACCACGTGATGTCGGTGGCTCGGAAAGAACTTCGAGCCTACTTCTTGTCCCCTATCGCCCTGATCTTCTTGGGTACGTTCCTGTTCGTCACCCTCTTTACGTTCTTCTGGGTGGAGCAGTTTTTCGCACGAAACATCGCTGATGTCAGGCCGCTGTTTTCGTGGCTTCCGGTCTTGCTCATCTTTCTGTGCTCCGCCCTGACCATGCGTCTTTGGAGCGAAGAACAGAAAGTGGGAACGCTGGAGATCCTGCTCACCCTGCCCGTCAAGACCGGGCATTTGGTGCTCGGGAAGTTCTTGGCCTCGCTCGGCTTGGTGGCGGTCGCCCTCCTGTTGACCCTGGGTGTGCCCGTCACCGTTTCGATGCTGGGCGACCTAGACTGGGGGCCGGTGCTCGGAGGATACCTCGCGGCACTCCTACTGGCTGGAGCCTATCTGTCGATCGGCCTGTGGATCTCGTCCATCACCGAAAACCAGATCATCTCCTTGATCCTGAGCGTCGTCGTCTGTGGTCTGCTGTACCTCCTGGGCTCTGACCCTCTGGTCGAGTCTGTCGGCAACCGAGGCGCTGAGATTCTCAGCGCCCTGGGTTCGGGGAGCCGCTTCGAATCCATCCGGCGGGGCGTGTTGGATCTCCGCGACCTCGCGTACTACCTGAGCATCATTGGCGCCTTCTTGGCCTTCAACATCCTGAGCCTCCAGATGAAGGGGTTCAGTGATGGGAACCAGGGCGCGACGAAGCGACGCAACGCCGTCCTCATGCCGGTTCTGGTCGCCGTCAACCTCGTTGTCTTCAACATCCTGATTTCAGGCATCGGCCTGGTCCGGGCGGACCTCACGGAGCGCGGAGAATACTCCATCAGCCGGGTCACGAAGGACATCCTGCGGAGCCTGGATGAGCCTCTTCTGGTCCGGGGCTACTTCTCGTCCAAGACCCATCCACTCTTGGCACCGATGGTCCCGCAGATTCGGGACATCATCGAGGAGTATGGCGTCATCGGCGGCAACAACGTGGTGACCGAGTACGTGGATCCGAGGGAAGACGAAGAGCTCGAGAAGGAAGCGCGGCAGCTCTACAACATTCGAAGCTTCCCTTTCCGGGTCGCCGACCGGCTCGACGTCGAGGTCGTCAACTCATACTTCAGCATCCTGGTGAAGTACGGAGACGAATACGAGGTCCTGAACTTCGACCAGCTGATCGAGGTTTCGGGTACCAGCTACAACAACATCGAAGTCCGGCTTCGGAATCTGGAATACGATCTCACCCGGGCCATCAAGAAGGTCGCCTTTGGTTTTCAGACCTTGGACGCCGTCTTCGCCGACCTCGACGAACCGGCTGAGTTCACCGCGTTCATCACGCCCGAAACACTCCCTCCAAACTACGCGGAGCTGCCGGACGTAGTTCAACAAGTCTCCAGAAAGCTCGAGGAGCAGGCCGACGGGAAGTTCATCTTTCGTTCGGTCGACCCTTCCGCCTCTGACGCAGCCGAGACACCGGAGAGCCTTCGACAGAAGTTCGGATTCAGACCGTATCAGTCCCTCCTCGGAGGCGAGCCCTTCTATCTCCATCTGTTGCTCAAGGTGGGCGACCGATACGAGCGGGTTGCCATCGGGGACGACCTCAGTCAGGCCGCACTCGAGCAAACCATCACCGCTTCTCTCGAACGCGCCGCGCCGGGCTTCCTCAAGACCATCGGCCTCGTCAAACCCGAGGTCGAGCCGCCCAATCCAAACCTGCCCCCGCAACTTCGACAGCAGCAGAACCAGGACTTCACACAGGCGCTCACCGAAACGCTTTCGGAGAACTACGGGGTAGAAGACGTCGCCTTGGAGTCCGGCAGGGTTCCTTCCGATGTGGACGTCCTGGTGGTGTATGCGCCCAAGGACTTCGGCGACAACGAGCGGTTCGCCATCGACCAGTTCCTCATGCGGGGGGGAACGGTGATCATCTACGATGCCCCCTTTCGCATCAATCCGGGCTTTGGAGGGGCGCTCCAGGTCGAGAAAGTGAACTCGGGGCTCGCGGAACTGTACCAAGCATACGGTCTCAATTTGACGTCCTCCATGGTCATGGATCCTCAAAACGAAGGTATTCAGATCCCCATCCAGCGGAACGTCGGCGGCTTCACCGTGCAGGAGATCCGGACCGTCAGCTACCCGTTCTTCGTCGACGTTCGGGGCGAAGGCTTGGCCGACTCACCCGTCATCGGCGGGATCCCGAGTCTGACCGTCCCGTTCGCCGCGCCGGTGGTAATCGCCGAAGAGCCGGAAGCCGACGACGCGGAGGAGAAGGCGTCTCGTTACACCGCGCTCCTCACCAGCTCGCCCGAAGCCTGGACGACCGAGGACACCAACGTGCAACCCGACTTTCAAGCCTACGGCGAAAACGGATTCCCGGAAGGGGACGACCGGAAGACCCACACCTTGGCCGTCCTGGGGGTCGGGAGTTTCGAGTCCGCCTTCGCCGATGAGAAGTCGCCCAACGGGGATCCCGTCACCGAACAGTCTCCGGATACGACCCGCTTCGTGCTGGTCGGTTCGACGGCGGTGGTCAGTGACCTGAGTCTTCAGCTCTCTCGCCAGGCCGGAACGAGCAACCTGCAGCTCGCGCAGAACCTGGTCGATTGGGGCGTCGAGGACACCGACCTCTTGAGTATCCGGTCTCGGAGCACCTTCGCTCGGACCCTCATCCCGATGGAAGCGTCGACCCGTCGTCAGTGGGAGCTCATCAACTACGGGATCGTGGTCATTCTTCTGGCCCTCTTGATCGTGTTCACGATCGGTCGGCGCCGGCAGCTGCAGCCCCTGGACCTGTCCGGAGGCTCGACCGCGCCAACGACCCTCGAAAAGGCGGAGGTTTCGTCGTGAATCGGTTGAATCAAGCCCTACTCGGGCTCCTCGGCCTTCAAGTCGTCGTCCTGCTCGGATTGACCTTTGCTCAGGAAGACCAGCTTTCGGTTCAAAGTCGAAGTCTGTTTCCGGAGCTGGAACCAGAGCAGGTGAATCGGGTGGAGATCCAAGGTCCCTCGGGGGATGCGGAAGAATCCGTTCGGCTGGTTCGAAAGGGTACCGACTGGGTCTTGGAAGATGCCGATGCGTATCCAGCCAAAGGCTCGGAGGTCGACAGCTTCTTGGACAAGGTAGCCGACTTGATGAGTCGGACCACCGTGCTGAATTCGCCGCGCTACCACGAGAAGCTGGAGGTCTCGGCGGACAAGTACGAGCGAAAGGTGGCCCTCCACACCGGCGCCGGGACCACGACGTTCTACCTCGGCACTTCGCCTTCGTTCAAAAATACCCACCTTCGAATCGAGGGTGAAGACGAAGTCGTCTTGGTCAACGGGTTCGGCACCTCGGACGCTGGAAACCGGGCTTGGAACTGGGTCGACCGTACCTACGTGGACATCCCCAAAGACCAGGTTTGGGCGGTGGAGCTCACCAACGAGAACGGCAACATCAAGCTGGAGCGCGACCCGGTTTCAAATCAGTGGGCCCTGCTCGGCTCGACGGAGAAGATCAAGTCCACGGAAGTCGACACGCTGGTGAACAAGGCTCGGAGCGTGAACCTGGAAACACCGGTAGGCACCACCGTGAAGCCCTCTTTCGGCCTGGAAGAGCCGACCGCCGTGGTTAAACTCACCGTCGGTACGTCCACCATAGCCGGGACCCTACCTCCCACCACCGAGGTCAAGACCCTTTCGGTGGGCGCCGAAATCGAGAACAAGAACCGCCGCTACGTGAAGTCGAGCGAGAGCGAGTATGTCGTTCAGGTTGCCGACTACGCCGTCGACCCGCTCTTGGAAAAGACCAAGGACGACTTGCTGGCAGACGAGGAGGAATGAGCAGGGAGAGCGGTTTCCGGTCTCGGCCTCTTCAAAGTGAACGAAACCAGGTCACGACTTCGCGGACGACCCGCTCCGTATTGTCCGGAGTCAGGATGTCGCCGGCCAGTACGTGCGGGTCGGCGAGTCCGGTGAAGGCGACCCGCTTCTTCTTGCTTGAACGCAGTCGTCCGTAAGCATCCACGATGGCCTGCGGCTCGACCACCGGGTCGTCGGTGGAGTGGAGAACCAAGACAGGGGCTCCGATGTGGTCGAGATCCGCATTGCGGGCCGCATCCACCAAGGCTTGCATCGGGAACAGCGCCTGGACCGGATACTCGGTGGTCCAGTACCGTCCCTGCCGTTCATTGACGGGCTCCCAAGTGCGTTGGTCTCCCGTCACCCACGGGATCCAGAACTTGGCCCATGGATAGAGCAACAGCTCGGCCCCGTCGGCCCGGGGGCCGAAGTTGGGCGACACCCAAACATGGACATCCGGACTCTCCACACCGGCCGACGAAACGTACGCATCCAAGGTCGCCCCGGTGCTGCATCCCAGGAACACCACTCGGCTTCCAAGTCGTCGTCCGATGGTGACTGCCTCCCGGTAGTCCCGGAGCCAATCGTCGGCTCGAGCCCATCCAAGGGCGTACCCGGGACGTCCGTGACCGGTGAGGCGGGCCTCGAAGAGATTCGCACCGAGAGCCTCGGCAACGCGGACCGGAACGGGAGACAACTCCTGCCGGCTCGCCGAAAACCCGTGGAGGTACACCAGGGAGACCGCCGTCGACTCTCCGGGCTCCGACGCCCAGACCACCCGCTTTTCCGCGCCTTCCACCAGGTCATCGAACTGCTCTTCGCTTTTCTGAACCCAGGTCTGAAGTCCACCGACGTCCGGCACCGGCGGGACCGGGACCGCCGGACTCGGAGCCCGCGCCCGGGGCCCAGCCAGGAATCCGGCACCCGCTGCGGCAGTGCCCGCCATGATTCCAACCCACCATCGCTTCATGAGTCCATGGCCTTTCCGAGTCGTCGGTCGAGGTCGGTCGGAATCCAGACGGTGAATTTTGTTCCCCGCCCCACCGTGCTCTCGACGTCGATTCTCCCCTGATGCTCTTCCACGATCTGATAGCTGATGGAAAGCCCGAGACCGGTTCCCACCCTGACGCCCTTCGTCGTGAAACCGGGGTCGAAGATCTTGGAGAGGTGCTGAGACGGGATCCCCACGCCGTTGTCTTCGACCTCGACGATGACTGCACCGTCTTCGCGCCGAGACCGGACGACGATTCGGCCCTGGGGCCCCTCGATCGCCTGGACCGCGTTCACCAGGAGGTTCAAGAAGACCTGGTTCAGCTGGCTCGGAAAACACGGAAGAAGCGGCAGATCGGAAAGCTCGGTCTCGATACGGATGCCTTCCTTCACCTTGTGCTGCATCAAGAGGAGCGTATCTTCCAGTCCCTCATTGAGATTGGCCTCCTTGAATTCCGCCTCATCCAGGCGGGCGAACGTGCGCAGCCGCTTGACGATGGCGCTCACCCGTTGGCTTCCGCTTCCTACCACCCGACTGCCATCTTCCAAGACTTTCAGGTAGCGGGTCATCGCCGGCCGCTGCGCCTCCAGGTCTTCGCCCTCGACGATCGCGCTGCGCAGACGCTCCAGTGCCACGCTCATGGATTGATGCATCGACCCGATCGCGCCCACCGGCGTATTGATCTCGTGAGCGACCCCCGCCACAAGCTGACCCAAGGCAGCCATCTTGCCCGATTGCACGAGTTGAGCTTGGGTCGACCTCAACTCTCGATTGGCCTCGGAGAGCTGAGCCAAGACCTCTTCCCGCTTCCGCGCGGCCTCGAGCTCCATCTCCTTTCGTTCGTTCTCTACCTCGAGGCTCTTTCGAGCGAGTTCCTCGTCTCTGGCTCTTCGTTCCTGCTCGATGGCTCGCTCCATCTGGACCTCGAGGTCACGATGAGCGTGCGCGTAGCTCCGCGCCAGGAGAGCGGAGACAACCACGAACGTCCCAACAAAGCCATACACATAGATCGATCCTTCATATTCTATACCAAAAAGCATGGGAATCATCTGAACGGCGGCTCCCGCCGCACCGAGACCCATGCCGATCGACAACCAACCCGCACCCGGTCGACCCTTGAATACCGCCAAGATGACGGTTCTGACCATGTCGGCCAGGAGAAAGAGGGAGTAAGCATAGACCAGGGCTACCGGAAGCCACCATGCCAGAGGCGTTAAGAAGATCGCCACTCCAAGATAAATCTTCACATAGAGCGGTCGCGCACCGAAGCACAGCGTCTGCACAAAACGCAGGAAGAAATAAGACACCCAGATGAGTGATATTCTGAATATCGTAAAAAATATCCCCATCTGGAGAACTGTGTCGCTATAGTACATTCCTCGGGTGGCGAGTCCGATCCCGCCGAGCATCACGCACGCGAGCGCGAAGTGGAGGTGTTCTCGGCTCTGCCGACGGAAGAAGAAGAGGAAGAACTGAAGAACCGCGACCGAAAAGGAGACACCCGCGAACCAAATCACCGGAACCAATCGGCGCCTGAGCGCCTCTAGCCTGACCCGTCGTCCGGTGTCCTCCGGCCCGATCAAGAACGCGAAACCCGACCGAGCGGCGGTCCGCCAGTTCACCGTGTCGAGAAATGGCGTCCACGTGGAGGCCAGGCGCACGGCGAGCACGTGTCGACCGGGCTCCGCGAATTCGATCCGCACGTCGTTTCTGAAGCAATCCTGAGCCGCGGTCTCGCCGCCATCGAGGGTTTCCTGAATGAGGCCCCGACGAATGATTCGCCGCCCGTCGAGATAAACCTCCATCGAACCCACGTGGCGGTACACGAGTTCGAGAGGTCTCCGAGTCAGCTCGTACGGCACTTCGAGACTGAGCCGAAACCATCCCACGTTCTCGAAGTCCGACGGCAGGTCATCGGCCCTGAACTGGTTCGGCGCCGGCGTCCAATCCCGGTCATCGTAGTTCGGTCTCGCCCACGTCAGGTCGTCCCCCGCCCGGACCACCCATCCCTCGTCGAGCCGGACCGCATCGGCAAACGGATGCGCAAGACCAGGATTCAGCACGAAGGACGGCGCGGCGCCCTGAGCATGCGACGGCCCGAACCCGTTCGCTGCGTCCAGCGGAACGCCGACAAAAGAAGCGGTTCCAAAGCAAGCGACGATGAAACATCGCGTTGCGGCGCTCACCACTCGAACAGTCAGCGGCGGAAGACCTCCGAGCCCGCGTAGCGGGCGGACGGTCCCAGCTCTTCCTCGATCCGAAGCAGCTGGTTGTACTTGGCGGTCCGGTCGGAGCGGGAAAGTGAGCCTGTCTTGATCTGGCTGGCCGAAGTACCCACCGCAAAGTCCGCAATGGTCGAATCTTCGGTTTCGCCGGACCGGTGGCTCACGATCATCGCGTATCCGTGGGCCTGTCCCAGCGCCATCGTATCGAGGGTTTCGGTCAAGCTTCCGATCTGGTTCACCTTCACGAGCACGGCGTTGGCGCACCGCCGCTCGATGCCTTGCTGAAGCCGCTGCACGTTCGTGACGAACAGGTCATCGCCCACGAGCTGGCATCGATCGCCGACCTGTTCGGTCAAGGTGGTCCACGCCTCCCAGTCATCCTCCCCGAGT
Organism: Myxococcota bacterium; assembly: GCA_050331295.1. Classification (GTDB taxonomy): domain Bacteria; phylum Myxococcota; class Kuafuiibacteriia; order Kuafuiibacteriales; family Kuafuiibacteriaceae; genus Kuafuiihalomonas. Next base: position 28,572 of record JBHJGZ010000011.1, read on the forward strand.
CCGTCTTCGATGGAGACGATGGGAAAATCGGAAACCAGCTCGGACAAGTAGTCCACCATCTGCTTCGGCTCCAACACCCGATTCTCCGAGGCGAGCCGATAGTTGGCTCCATCCATGAGCTCGTTGGCCGCAACGTCGAGGGCCAAACCGATGTCGTCCCCGGGCACGTAACCGGCGCCCTTGATGGCCTCCATCAGCAGCTCCAAGGCTTCTCGGTTCGAGCCGAGGTCGGGAGCGAAGCCACCCTCGTCTCCTACTGCGGTCGAGAACTTCTTGCCCCTCAGGATCTTCTTGAGATGGTGAAAGGTCTCGGCGCCCCAGCGCAAAGCCTCCGAAAAGCTATCGGCCCCGTACGGGACCAACATGAACTCTTGGATGTCCAAGGCGTTGTCGGCGTGCTCACCGCCGTTGATGACGTTCATGAGGGGCACCGGGAGGCGGCGCGCATTGACGCCGCCGAGGTAACGGTAAAGCGGCAGTTCGAACGCACTGGCGGCCGCCCGTGCGCATGCCATGCTGACCCCGAGGATCGCATTGGCCCCGAGCCTCGACTTGTTGTCGGTGCCATCCAGCGACAGCAGCGTGGCATCGATGTCGTACGGATCGGATGCGTCGTAGCCGAGAAGAGCCGGAGCGATCTCGTCGTTGACGGCGGTCACCGCCTTCTGCACGCCTTTCCCGCCATAGCGTTCCGGGTCGTCGTCCCGAAGTTCCAAGGCTTCGTGCGCGCCGGTCGATGCTCCAGAGGGCACCGCAAAGCGCCCTCGGGCTCCGGAAGACAAACCGATTTCAACTTCGACGGTTGGGTTGCCCCGGCTGTCCAAGATCTCTCGAGCGTGGATGTGCGTGATGTCCAGCATGACGGTGACCCCTTTGTGGGCGCCATACCAGGACCCAGCTCAGAGGTCGATGCGAATGGTTGTCTCTTCTTCAGCCGGAGGGGTGTCTTCGTCCTCGTCCGCATCATCCCGCACGGGAGGATCAGGCTGCTCCGAACGCTCGGAGCGCTCCGAACGTTCCGGATCGATATGGATCCGGGGACGGTCCCGCTCCGTCTTGCGATGCTCTCCATCTCGCTTGAGCGCGTCTATGATGTACGCGTCGAGCACCTCACCTCCATGATCCTCATCGATCCAGCGCGCGAGCAAGCTTGGGGGAAGCACCCAGCCTCCCTCCTCGAACCCATCGCTTCAAAGGACGCCGAAATTGGGCCGTTGGTCGAATCGATGATGAGCTTCAATGAATCGCACCGTCCGCGTTTTGCTCCTCATGACGCAGCTATAGGTCAAGGCCCCACCTCGCCGAAATCGCACCCCCTTGAGGAAATCGCCATCGGTTATCCCAGTTGCGGAGAACAGGATCTCACCATTCACGAGGTCTTCGAGGGTCAGAATCTGGCTGGGGTCTTCAACCCCCACTCGCTTGGCCCGCTCAGCCTCTTCCAGATTCCGGGGCTTTAACCGACCCATCATGTCGCCGCCCACGCAGTGCAGGGCCGCGGCGGCCAGAACCCCTTCGGGGGCGCCTCCCGCCCCCATGAGCATGTCGATACCGGTCTCTTCCTCCCGACAGGTCGCGATGGCGGCGGAAATGTCTCCGTCCGAGATGAGTCGGATCCGGGCCCCGGCTTCCCGAACCTCCCGAATCAGCTGTTCGTGTCGCGGCCGGTTCAGCACGACGACCGTGAGGTCCTGGACGTAGACACCCTTCGCATCGGCCACCGCCTGCAGGTTCCATGTGGGTGACTGATCGATATCGATGATCCCTCGCCCCGCGGGCCCCACCGCTATCTTGTCCATGTACATGTCCGGCGCCCGGAAGAAGTGTCCGCCCCGGGTCATGGCCAGGACCGACAAGGCGTTCGGCTGACCGGTCGAGCACATCCGGCTGCTCTCCAGAGGATCGACGGCGATCTCGATCAGGGGGTCGTCTCCTTCCCATCGCCCAACCTTCTCCCCGACGAACAATTGAGGAGCCTCGTCCGGCTCCCCCTCGCCGATCACCAGGGTGCCGGCGATCTCGAGACTGTTGAAGGCGCGGCGCATGGCTTCGGCCGCGGCGTTCTCCGACGCATGCACGTCGCCCCGACCCATCGTCCGCGCAGATGCGATGGCCGCCGCCTCGGTGACGCGAATCGCATCGAGGGCGAGGTTTCGCTCCTTGGCTTGTTCACGCGTCATCACCATGTTCGAGCTTCTCCCGGATCGAGGGCGGCAATCGACATACCGCTCCATCCCTGCTCACACAAGCATGTCGCGTTTCGCCGGTGGCGACCAGAACTCCATCGTCGACCTTCCGCAATTCATAGCCGATCCGGAGAGTGTGACTGCCAACGTGCGCAATGAAAGTTCGCAATTCGAGCTCATCATCGTATCCGGCTGGCGCACGATAACGCGCCGAGGCGTCGACCACCGGCAGCATCAGTCCTTCGTTCTCTTCGACATCGCGATACACAATCCCGGCAAAGCGAAGCAGCTCATTGCGCCCCGCCTCAAAGAAGCGAAAGTATGTGGCGTAATACACGACACCCATTCGGTCGGTATCACCGTAGATGACGCGAAAGCGATGCCGATTGGAAAGACTCATCGCGTCGTAACCTTGGTCCTCGGAGCGACGAGCGACCTTCGCAAAACATCTTGCGTGTTCCGATTCGATTCCATCAACCGACCTCGGCCAGGCTCAGGCGATGACCGAACCGACGCAAAAGCTCGGTTCGGAGGTCGTGATGGCGAGGATGAGACAGCGACGGATCCTCATCGATGATGCGTTGCGCCCGCTCACGCGCCTGTTCGACGACCGATGCATCGCGGACCAGGTCGGCCAAAACCAGGTCTGGAAGGCCGGATTGGCGGGTCCCTAGGATTTCGCCCGGTCCGCGGAGTTCCAAGTCTCGCTGGGCCACTTCGAAGCCATCCGATGACATCTGCAGAACGTCCAGACGTGAACGAGCTTCGGGGCGGGCGCACACCAGGAAACAGGCCCCTGGGCAGGTTCCTCGTCCGACACGGCCTCGCAGCTGATGAAGCTGACTGAGTCCAAATCGGTCCGCACCCTCGATGACCATCACCGTAGCGTTGGGCACATCTACCCCTACTTCGATGACCGTCGTGGCCACCAGGACCTGGATCTGATTTTGCGCAAACCGAGTCATGACCTTGGTCTTCTCGTCCGACTTCATGCGACCGTGGAGGAGCCCGACCTCGAAATCGGAGAATCGTTCCGTCAGCTCCTCCGCCGCCTCCGTGGCCGCCTTCAGGTCCAGCTTCTCACTCGTCTCCACGAGCGGATACACGATGTAGGCCTGTCGACCGGCTGACGCCTCCGACTCAATCACTGCGTAGGCCGTACGTACCTCATCTCCGACGCACACGTGGGTCGTGACCGGGGTCCGACCGGGAGGCATCTCGTCGATCACGGACACTTGAAGGTCGCCGTACGCGGTCAACGCCAACGTTCGGGGAATCGGGGTTGCGGTCATGACCAGCACATCCGGCTCCAGCTCCTTGGCCTTCGCCCGAAGGCGAGCGCGCTGTTCGACCCCAAAGCGATGCTGTTCATCTATCACCACGAGACCCAAGTCCCGAAACGCGACGTCCGGCTCCAGCAGTGCGTGGGTGCCGATCACCACGTCGACATGACCGGTCCGCATCCAACGGAGGAGCGACGCTCTGGACTTGGTGGACGTCGAGCCGGTGAGAAGGGCCACCCGATAGCCGTGGCTTTGGAGATCTCGGCTCGCGCTTCGGAAGTGTTGCTCCGCCAAGACCTCGGTCGGCGCGAGCAGCGCCACCTGTCGGCCTCCATCCTTGACCACCGCGGCGGCGAGCATCGCCACTGCGGTCTTTCCGGAACCGACATCTCCCAGGAGCAGTCGGTTCATCGGCCGCGGGGCCTCCAGGTCCCGAGCGATCTCGGCCGACACCCGTTCTTGGGCCGACGTGAGCTCGAACGAGAAGAGCTGCGCAGCTCGATCCTTCCACTGCGACGCGGCCGAGTGGGAGAGGCCCGGCACCGAAGCCCGGAGACTCCGCTGGATGACGAGTGCCAGCTGGAAATAGAGGAGCTCGTCGAACACCAGTCGATTGCGCATCTGTTCCAGCCGCTCTGCGCTCGCGCCTCCGGTGCCGTGGGCTTCCATGACGGCCTTCGAAAGTTCGGGTAGACGATGCGCCTCCAAGATCTCGGGCGGAATCGGATCATGCACCTGGTGGGCGCAGGTCGCTGCCACCCGCTGCACGACGTTCCGCAGCGTCCGCGCCGGAATCCCCTCGACGTCGGGGTACACGGGAACGATCCCTCCGGTCGGAGGTCCACCGACGTCGTCGAGCTCCGGGTGGACCATCTGGTGCATCGAGCCGAAACGGGTCACTGCACCCGTCACCCTGACTCGATGGCCGGGCGCAAAGCGCTCTTCCATCATCCGCTGACGAAATCGAAAAAATCGAAGGGTGAGACGACCGCTCCCGTCGCCGATTACCACCTCGAAGATCCTCCTCCCCCGACCGGCCATGCGAGCCCGAGCCATGATGACCTCGCCCTCCACCATGGCCCGATCCCCGTCCGTGATGGACGCAATGGGGCGAACCGTGCCCCGGTCTTCGTAGGTTCGCGGAAGCAAGAACAAGAGGTCTTGCACGGTCAGTATCCCCTTCTTCGACAATCGTTCCGCGGTCTTGGGCCCGACGCCGACCATCCGGGTAAGGAGCGTGGCCGGCGTGGCCTGCGACGGAGGCACGCGACCACCAGGAGCAGGCGGATCGGCCGAACCGGCAGGAAGAGCCGGAGCCGCGGCCAAGAGAGCACGAGGTCGTGGTTGGTTCCCCCGAGACCTTTTCGCGCCCCCTTCCTCCCCACCGGACCCTGATTTCACGGCTTCGCCCGTCGCGCGGCTCAACACCTCCAGCATCCGTGACACTCGTAGCTTCTTTTCGTCGAGCTCTGCCGCGTCGAAGCCACATATCAGCGATTCCAGCTCGCTTCGGGCCGCGTCCTGCAAGACGCTGGACGCGCGATGCATCTGGGACCGAAGCATGTGTTCAGCCGATTTGAGGATCTCGAGGTTCGAGAAATCGTTTCGGGCTGCAAATTCCAAGGGACGCCGAAGCGCGGCCAGCGATGCGTCCTCCATCGAGCTCTCCTCCCCAGAGAACTAGACGAACTCGACGTCTATGATTTCGTATTCCTTGGCTCCGGACTTCGGAAGACGAACCGTGGTGGTGTCGCCGACTCGGCGACCGATCATGGCCCGAGCCATGGGAGCCGTGACGGAGATCTTTCCTTCCTTGATGTCCGCCTCTTCGACACCGACGATCTGATATCGAGACTCTTCTTCCGTCTCCACATCCATGACCGTGACGGTTGCGCCAAACACGACCTTCTCTCCCGAAAGTTCGCTGGGATTGATGACCTCCGCCAAAGCGAGCTTGCTTTCCAGCTCCTTGATTCGGCCTTCGATGAAAGCCTGCTTCTCTTTGGCCGCGTGGTATTCGGCGTTCTCACTCAGGTCCCCGTGGGCTCTGGCCTCCTCGATGTCCTGACTCACCTTCACGCGTTGGACGGTCTTCAGATCCTTGAGTTCCTCTTTGAGCCTCTGGTAGCCCGTGACGGTCATTGGTTCACGTTCGCTCATTGACCAGGTCCTGCAGTGCCATCGGAACCAGATCTCCGGTCCCGAGGGCTTCGATGGCCCCGACCACGGCTGCGGCGGCCGAGGCGGTGGTAAAATACGGCACGTTGCTCATCAGTGCCTGACGGCGAATCGAAAACGAGTCGGCGATCGCCTTCTTCCCCACGGTCGTATTGAAAACCAATGCAACTTCCCGATTCACCAGGGCATCGACGACATGTGGACGGCCCTCGTAGACCTTGTTGACCCGCTTGACGTCAAGCCCGCGCTCAGAAAGGTAGCTTGCAGTACCGCCGGTCGCCAATAGGTCGAAACCCAACTTCACGAGGCGCTGGGCCAACCCTGCCATCAATTCCTTGTCCGAATCGGCCACCGAAATGAAGACGGTGCCGCGCTCGGGGAGCTTGACGCCGGCAGCCAGACAAGCCTTCGCGAAGGCGCGGTCGAACTCCGCGTCCACGCCCATGACTTCGCCAGTGGACTTCATCTCCGGACCCAAGATGGGGTCGGCATTCGGAAACTTTACGAACGGAAAGACCGATTCCTTGACCGCCACGCATCGGGGTTTCGGGTCGGCCACCAGGCCTTGTTCTTCGAGGCGGATACCGACCATCGCGCGAGCCGCGACCTTGGCCAAGGGAACGCCGGTGGCTTTCGACAAGAAGGGAACCGTTCGGGACGCTCGCGGGTTGACTTCGAGAACATAGGGTTCGCCATCGACGATGGCGAACTGGACGTTCATGAGGCCCACCACGTCGAGTTCCCGCGCCAGAGCACGGGTCTGAGCTTCCACCAGAGCCACCGTTTCCGGAGCGATGCTGTGGGGAGGCGTCGCCATGGCGCTATCGCCGCTGTGCACTCCGGCTTCTTCGATGTGCTCGAGGACGCCTCCAATGATCACCGAATGCCCGTCGGACACCGCATCGACATCCAATTCGATGGCCCTCGCCAGATACTGATCGATCAGCACCGGGCGAGAATGAATGTCGGGGGTCGCGTCCAGGGCTCGACGCATGTAGTCCACCAAAGAAGGCTCGTCGTGGCAGACCTCCATGGCTCGGCCCCCCAGGACGTAGCTCGGGCGAACCATCACCGGGTAGCCCAGCTCTCGGGCTTTGCGAGCCCCCTCGTCGACGCTCCGCGCTACGCCGTTCTTGGGTTGACGCAGTCCGAGTTTCGCCACCAAAGCCGCGAATCGCTCCCGGTCCTCCGCGCGGTCGATGGCGTCCGGCGACGTGCCGAGGATCGGAACACCCAACCGGTCGAGTCCTTCGGCCAACTTCAGCGGCGTCTGACCGCCGAACTGGACGATCACGCCTTCGGGCCTTTCGATTTCCACGATCCGAAGCACGTCTTCCAAGGTGAGGGGCTCGAAGTACAAGCGGTCGGCGGTGTCGTAGTCCGTGCTGACCGTCTCCGGGTTACAGTTCACCATGATGGTTTCGTACCCCTGCTCCCGCAGCGCCATCACCCCGTGAACACAACAATAGTCGAACTCGATGCCTTGGCCGATTCGGTTGGGCCCACCGCCCAAGATCATCACCTTCTTCCCGTCGCTGGGCCGAGCCTCGTCTTCGTCCTCGTATGTGGAATAAAGGTACGGCGTTTCGGACTGAAACTCCCCCGCACACGTATCGACCCGCTTCATGACCGAAACCACCCCGACGTCTTGGCGGGCCTTCCGAACGCTCTCGGGATCCACACCCCGCAACTGGGCGATCCTTCGGTCGCTGATCCCGTTTCGCTTGGCTTGCCGCAAAACGTCGAAGGTCAGACTTTCGGCATCCGCGACCTCACGCTCCGCCTGCACCACCTCTCGGATGTTGGACAGAAACCACGGGTCGATCTTGGTCCGGGCGTGCAGATCTTCATCGCTCATCCCGCACCGCATCGCCTCGGCCAGAACCCACAATCGCTCCGGGCCAGCTTGCGTGAGGAGCTTGTCCAGAAACTCCGACGTCCCCGGTCCGGTAAATCCGAGCTGCACCGGGACACCGGCCACCTGCGATATCGCCTCGGTTTCGAGACCATCAGCTCCATTTTCCAGCCCGCGGATGGCCTTTCCCAACGACTCGCGAAAGGTGCGGCCGATGGCCATGACTTCGCCGACCGACTTCATCTGGGTGGTCAGCCGGCGGTCGGTTCCGGGAAACTTCTCGAACGCGAAGCGAGGAATCTTGGTCACCACGTAGTCGATCGCCGGCTCGAAGCTGGCGGGCGTCGTCAAGGTGATGTCGTTCGGGATCTCGTCCAGCGTGTAGCCCACCGCGAGCTTGGCGGCGATCTTCGCGATGGCGAATCCCGTCGCTTTGCTGGCCAGAGCCGACGAACGACTCACCCGCGGATTCATCTCGATGACCACCATGCGTCCGGTCTTCGGATCCACGCCGAACTGAATGTTGCAGCCGCCGGTGTCCACGCCGATCTCTCGAATGATCCGGAGGGCGGCATCCCGCATGCGCTGCAGTTCTTTGTCGGTCAGGGTCTGAATCGGTGCCACCGTGATGGAGTCACCGGTGTGGATCCCCATCGGGTCTAGATTCTCGATGGTGCAAATGATGACCACGTTGTCGGCCCGGTCCCGCATCACCTCGAGTTCGAACTCTTTCCAGCCGAGGATCGATTCCTCGAGAAGCGTGGTGCCCTGAGGCGAAACTTCGAGCGCCCAGCGGACGTAGGCTTCGAATTCCTCTCGGTTGTAGGCGATGTTTCCGCCGGTTCCGCCCATGGTGAACGAGGGACGAATAATGACCGGATATCCGATCCGCTTCTGGACCTGCCAGGCTTCGTCCAGTGAGGCGACCACACCCGAATCGGGCACATCGAGCTGGATAACACCCATCGCTTGGCGAAATAGCTCCCGGTCTTCGGCCTTTTGAATCGCGTTGAGCCTGGCGCCGATCAGCTCCACGCCGTACCTTGCCAAGACGCCCGATTCCGCCAAGCGGACCGCGCAATTCAGGGCAGTCTGACCCCCGAGGGTCGGCAGCAAGGCATCCGGTTGTTCGAGCTCGATGATCCGAGCCACCACTTCCGGAACGATGGGCTCCACGTACGTGCGCGGGGCCATCTCCGGGTCGGTCATGATGGTGGCGGGGTTCGAATTGACCAGAATCGCCTGGTAGCCCTCCTCTCGAAGAGCCTTCAGCGCTTGGGTTCCGGAATAGTCGAACTCACAGGCTTGACCGATGACGATGGGGCCTGAGCCCAGGATGAGAATGCGCTCGAGGTCGGTACGTTTGGGCACTGAAGGTCAGCCTCCGCTGGGGTGCTTCGGGGCGCACGCCTCGGGCACGAAACCGCTAGCGGCCGCCGGCGGTCAACCGAATCAGAAAGGGGATGGGAGATGATCACCCGGCGATGAGCGGCGCGATCACCAGGGCCACCACGCTCATCAGCTTGACCAAAATGTTCAGGGAGGGGCCCGCGGTGTCTTTGAAGGGGTCGCCGACGGTATCGCCGGTCACGGCCGCCGTATGCTTGTCCGAACCCTTGCCGGTATTCTTTTCTGCATTTCGGGGCTCTTCTTCCACCTGCTTTTTCGCGTTGTCCCAGGCACCACCCGCGTTGGCCATGAAGATCGCCATGGCCACGCCCGAAGCGGTCACACCCGCCAACATTCCGGCGAGGGCGGTCTTGTCCCAGAATCCGACCAGAACCGGCAAGACCACCGCCATCAGGCCAGGCGCCATCATGCGCTGCAGCGCGGCGGCGGTCGAAATGTCCACGCAACGCGCGTAGTCGGCGGTGGCGGTTCCTTCCATCAACCCGGGAATCTCGCGGAACTGGCGCCGCACTTCCTTGATCATGTCGTTGGCGGCAGACCCCACCGCCCGCATGGCCATGGACGAGAAAAGGAACGGAAGCATCGCTCCGACGAACAGACCCGCCATGACCACGGGATTGGAAACGTCGATGGAATCGATCCGAGCGGCCTTCTGGAAGGCAGAAAAGAGCGCGAGGGCGGTGAGCGCCGCCGAGGCGATGGCGAAGCCTTTTCCGATGGCCGCGGTGGTGTTGCCGACCGCGTCCAGGTTGTCGGTTCGTTCCCGGACTTCGGGCGGCAGATGGCTCATTTCCGCAATCCCGCCTGCATTGTCGGCGATCGGCCCATACGCATCCACGGCCAGCTGGATCCCGGTGGTGGAGAGCATACCCAGAGCGGCGATGGCGATGCCGTACAGGCCACAGCTCTGATAGGCCAAGACCACCGCCAGCGCGATGAGCAGCATCGGCAGTGCGGTGGACTGCATGCCCACCGCGAGGCCCGAAATGATGTTGGTGGCCGGACCGGTCTCGGAGTCGGCGACGATGGTGTTTACCGGGCCTCGGTGTTTCGCGCAGTAGTACTCGGTGATGACGCCAACCAGGATGCCCACCACCAGCCCGGCGACGGTGGCGATGAACACGTTGAGGCCGTTGATCTTGGTTCCCGGAATGCCCTCCGAGCCCAGGATGGCTTCGGCCACGAAGTACGTCGCGACCAGCATGACGCCTGCGGCTCCAAACGTGCCTCGGTTGAGGGCAGACTGTGGATTGCCGCCTTCGCTGGTGCGGACGAGGAAGGTCCCGCCGATGGAGACCAGAATGCCGACCGCAGCCAGCACCATCGGAAGGACGATGGCTTCGAACGCCCGATCCGGATACTCGATGCCGTACGATGCGGCGATCACCATGGCGCCGATGATCGCGCCCACGTACGACTCGAAAAGGTCTGCCCCCATACCGGCCACGTCGCCCACGTTGTCACCGACGTTGTCCGCGATGGTGGCGGGGTTTCGGGGGTCGTCCTCAGGAATGCCTTGCTCGACTTTTCCCACCAGGTCTGCGCCGACGTCGGCCGCCTTGGTGTAAATGCCGCCGCCCACGCGGGCGAACAGAGCGATGGACGACGCCCCCAGCGAAAATCCGGAGATGACGGCGAGAGTTTTGCCATGGTCGATGGCGCCGCTTGCGGTCTGGAACAACTGGCCCTCGTAGTAGCCCACCAAGAGCAGTCCGAGACCCATCAGCGCGAGACCGACGACGCACATGCCCATCACTGCCCCGCCCCGAAACGCCACCGCCAGTGCCGGGGCGAGGCCAATGCGGGCGGCCGCGCTGGTGCGCACGTTGGCTTCCGTCGCGACCCGCATCCCGAAGAAGCCGGCCAGCCCGGAGCACAAGGCGCCGAGGACAAAGGAAGCGGCAACGAGCGGACTGGAGTCCGGTCGACCTGCGTTCGCGATCCCCAGCAGCACCGCCACGACCACCACGAAGATGCCGAGGATCCGATATTCACGCGAAAGAAACGCCATCGCGCCCTGCCGGATGTAGGAACCGATGTTGCGCATCTCGTCGGTTCCGGTCTCTCGAGCATTGATCCAGCGCGAGGAGATGAAGGCGTAAATCAGAGCGACGAGTCCGGCGGCGGGGACCGTCATCAACATGACCTGGGGTGTCATTGCGCCGAGGGGGTATGGTGAATCCGAGCCGTGGCGTCAAGATCAACTTCGGGTCATTTTTCGCAATCATATGGAGGCTACGAGGCAGTTTGGCAGCATCTCCGGCCTCGCGGTCGTCGCCGCGTTGAATACGGTCGGCTGTCCTTCGGATCCCCTCGCCGCAGCGCGACACCTGGAGCACGAGGGACGACTGGAGGAAGCGGCCGCCGCATTCGTTCGGGTGGCTCGGTCGGATCCTGCCAATCTGGCTGCTTGGGACGGGGCAGTCAGGATCCAGTGTGAAACTCGAATCGACGTTTCGGCGTGCCTGAACGTTCTGGACCTGGAACTCGACCTCCTCGGGAACCTCCACCGCCACCACGACACCCTCGCGACATCGCTGGAGAAGCGGGCTCGCGCCCGCCTCGAGAAGGGTTTCGTGGGCGCCGCGGCCGAGGACCTGGAGCGTGCCCGCGCGGCGGCGCCGAGCAAGGCGTCGGTATGGGCTGCCCTGGCGCGAGTGCACCTGGCTCGAGGTCGGCTCGCCGAGGCCCGGGGCGCCCTGGAGGAGGCGCGAAGGCGAGAGCCCCGCTGGCCCGAGCTCGAAATGCTCTATCGATGGCTTCACGCTGCCACCGCCAGCGCAGCCGCTTCTCGCCCCGAGGCTGCCTCCCACAGGCAGGAAGAAGGGTTCGGGGGCGCTCCTGCCGAGGCGAACTGACCCGCGGCCTCAGCTGAGCTCGGCCACCGGCTCCCCGTATCGCACCCGGTCGTTCGGAGCCTTGAGGAAGCTCAACTTGCGTTCGGTGAAGACGAACACGGTGGAACCCAGACGGAACCGACCGAGTTCGGCACCGGCTCGCACCTCGATCGGTGGCAATCGGCGAATCGTCGTCTCGCCCCCGAGATTGGTCCGAAGGTCGGGTTCCGCCGTCAAATGAATCGATCCGACATTGGTCGCACCCACCAGCGCCACCACCACGTGAAGATTCGCCGACGCCATGAGTACCATGACTCGTTCGTTTCGAACGAAAACATCCGGAATCAGCCGGGTCCCCCATCGATTGACCGGGTACAACGTCCCCGGCACGTGGATTCGTTCCAGCAAGCAGCCGTCCATCGGGGCGTACACACCGTGCAGGTCAGAGGGCGCCAGATAGACCGAGAAAAAGCTTCCGTGCGCGACGCGCCGCTGCCACGAAGGGCTGACCAAGAACCGCCCCACGGATAACCGCTGTCCCTTGACGACGAGCGGGGTTCCATCGAGGAGGGCGCCGCCCTGAAAGCGCCCATCACACGGGCTCGTCACCCGGTTCGGGCTCCGGTCGATGGGCCGAGCCTCCGGCCGCGCCCCGCGGTCGAAGAGCTCTGCCACCGAGCGGTACTCGTGCAGCGGACGCTCTGCATCACCGTCATGAAGATTCAGGATCCGCGCACCCCAGGCGACGGCCCGCCGACTGGAGCACCGCGCCCACCCGCCAACCCAGCGGGACACGAGGTTGGTAGGATGGGTGGGGGACACGAAGGCTCAGTCCAGCTCATCCAAAGCGTCCAAGACTTCTTGGGCGTGCTCCTTTGGCGAAACCTTTGGGAAGATGTATCGCACGATGCCGTCCTCATCCAGGATGACGGTGGTGCGTTGAATCCCCATGAATGTTCGACCCATGAACTTCTTCTGACCCCAACTCCCATACGCAGCGATGGTCTGACCGGTCGGATCTGAAAGAAGCGTAAAGGGTAGATTCTGTTTCGACTTGAATCCGGCGTGACTCTTGACCGAGTCCCGGCTGACCCCCAAGACCACCGCATTTCTCGCTTCGAAATCGGGGTGGTGATCCCGAAAACCGCCAGCTTCCACGGTGCATCCCGGCGTGTTGTCGCGTGGATAGAAATAGAGGACGACCCTGCGCCCGCTGAGGTCCGCCAGCGAGAGCTCCTCCCCCGCGTCGGTTTGGAGCAGGAAGTCTGGTCCGGGGGCGCCGATTTCGGGGGGCGGCTGCGGTTCGGGCGGTGCGACCACCGGGACATCGCCCTCGTCGACCGCTTTCTTGCCCCGTGCGGTCGGCGCGGACTTGGCTTTCGAAGATGCCTTCTTTTTGGCAGCTGTCTTTTTCCGAGGGGCGGCTTTGGCCGTCTTCTTCTTCGGACGCGTCTTCTTGACCGCTGCTTTCTTGATAGAAGCCTTCTTCTTTCCGCCGACCTTCTTTTTTGCGCCAACCTTCTTTTTTGTAGCTGTTTTCTTCTTCAGACCCTTCTTCTTGAAGCTGCTCTTCTTCGTCGTCTTCCTCTTGGTGATTGCCTTCTTCTTTGAAGCGGTCTTTCTTTTTGTCCCCGCCCTCTTCTTTGTCGCCGCCTTTGAGCCCGCCTTCTTCTTCCGAGTCGCCATCCGAACCGGTGCTTAATCTCGTGGTGTTTCGGACGCAAGCTCCGCCCCGGGTGACAACACCACGCGCCCGAACCGCCGGAGCGCCTCCCAGCCGGTGCGCTGCAAGTCACGTTGATTCATCCGCGCACTCAAGGGAGCGGCCAACAACGGAACCCACCGGCCCAGAAAGCGAAATCCGCGGCGTGTGGCGAGGCGACCGGCCATGGCGCCCAACACCCGGGGTGACGCTCGGCGAAAACCATCGAGGCCGTGGACGCGACCGATCACGTCCAGGACCGCATCCTCGCCGCTCCGCCCGGTCAGGCGAACGTTGTACGCCTGAGCGATGGAGACCGTAACCGCCACCTGACAGTACGTGAAGAGCACCGCGTTGGCCGGGATGCCGAACAATCCGGCCGCTCCGGTGAAGCCACCTTCCAGCGCCGCGACGGTACTCCACCGCTGCAGCAACACTTGAGCGACCCGGTCCGAGGAAGCGTGGGGTTCCACCATCTTGATGAGCTCGATGTGAAGCGCAGCCCGCTTGGTCTCTTCTTCGATCAAACTGCCGAGTCGCCGACGGGCCGACTTCCACGCGTCTCGGATGCCGGCGAACGGGTCCACGCGGTCGGTCATAGCAGCCCGCGTCGGCGCGTGCACTTGACGGTTCGGACTCGACCCCGGATCCAGTGGCCGCTAAGACATCGCGCGATGCATTTCCCACATCGGTGGGCACTGGCACTGGCGGCATCCCTGGTCGCATGTGCCACCGTGCCCCCATCGCAGCGCGCCGAGGACGACATTCGGCGAGGCCCGCAGATCCCCTATGAACGCTACCAGCTTTCCAACGGTCTCACGGTGATTTTGCACGAAGACCATCGGCTTCCGTTGGTGGCGGTCAGCGTTTGGTACGACGTCGGCGCGCTCCACGAGCCACCCGGGCGTTCCGGCTTCGCCCACCTGTTCGAGCACATGATGTTCCAGGGCAGCGCCCACGTGCCGGAGGACCAACATTTTCAGATCCTCCAGGAGGTCGGTGGTTCCAATGCCAACGGAACCACCAGTTTCGACCGAACCAACTACTTCGAAACGGTGCCCTCCAATGCGTTGGAAACCGCCCTGTGGTTGGAATCGGACCGAATGGGCTACCTGCTGGAAGCCGTCACCGAAGAGAGCCTGCAAAACCAGATCGAGGTGGTGCAAAACGAGCGGCGTCAATCCATCGAAAATCGCCCGTACGGCCTCATGTCGGAACGCCTGGTCCAGGAACTCTTTCCCCGGCCCCATCCGTACTACGGCAACGTGATCGGCTCGCCGGAGGATATCGCGGCGGCCGAGTTGAGCGACGTCGTGGACTTCTTCAAGACGTACTACACCCCCGCCAACGCGACCTTGACCCTGGCCGGGGACTTCGACCCGGAGACGGTTCGGAAGATGGTCGAGAAGTACTTCGGGAGCATCACCGGAAGCCCCAAACCGGACCGTGCAGTTCCCGACGCCCCCGAACTCGAGGGTCCGGTCATGGTGGAATTCGAGGAGCCCGTCGGCCAGCTCGAGAAGGTCTCGGTGGCGTGGCTGGGGCCGCCTGCCCTGAGCGAAGGCGCTGCCGCCCTCGATATCCTGGCCCACGTTCTGAGCGGCACCCGCTCTTCTCGACTCGACCGCAAGGTGTCCTTCGAAGACCCGTTGGCCCAGAGCGTCACTGCCTCCTATCCGGAATATCTTTCAGCCAGCATTTTCCAGATCGACATCGTTCTCAAGTCGGGTCGCACCGCCCAAGAAGCGCTGGCTGCGGTGGACACCGTTCTCCAGGAGCTCGAGAGCCGGCCCCCGACGGAGGAAGAGATCGAGCGGGCGAAGAACACCTGGGAAACGAACACCTACCGCGGCCTTCAGCAGCTGGGCGGCTTCGGCGGCAAAGCGGAAGTGCTTCAGTCGTATCACCATCTCGTGGGGGACCCAGGGCGACTGGCGTGGGACGTCGAGCGCCACGCCCGCATCACGGTGTCCGACGTGGTCGACGCGGCGCGCCGGACCCTGACCGACAATCGGGTGGTGATCATCGGGCGCCCGAAATCGGCACCGGTCACCCGGCTCCACGCCGTCGATGGCCAAAGGGCCGTCCCATGAACGCCCTCGTGCTCGCGACCCTCGCGTTGGCGGTGTCGGCTCCGGCGGACGAAGCCTGGAGGGCGGAGCGGCCTGCGGTGCCGCCGGCCGAGCCCCCGGTTCTTCCAGAGTTTCAGCGGTCGGTCCTGCCCAACGGCCTTCACGTCTACAGCGTGGAGCTGACCAATCTCCCGCTGGTCTCCTTCTCTTTGGTGACCCGCGGCGGGGCGGCTGCCGACCCGCAGGGCAAAGCCGGGCTCACGAGTCTTCTGTACGAGGTGATGCAGGAAGGCGCCGGCCCGTACGACGCCCTCGCCTTTTCCGACCGAGTCGCCGACTTTGGGGCTTCGCTCGGGGGCGGGGCCGACCGAGACAGCGCTTCCTTGGCCGTGAGCGGGCTGGCTCGTCATGCTGCGGACCTGCTCAATCTGTTGACCCTGGCCGCGCGCGAGCCCCGCCTCGACGAAGAAGGCTTTCAGCGTCGAAAGGAAGAACGCATCGCGTCTTTGACCCGGCAGCTGGGCTCACCTCAAGGCATCGCGTTCTCGGAGTTCGCGGAGCTCTTGTACGGGGCGCAGCACCCGTACGGGCACCCGCCCAGCGGCACCCTGGAAACCGTCTCCACGCTGACCCTGGCCGACGTGAAGGCCCAACACGCAAAACTCATGGCTCCCGACGCGTCGGCGCTGGTGGTGGCCGGCGCCCTGTCCCATGCCGAGGCGCTGGCGCTGGCCGAGGAGAAGCTGGGCGCATGGGAAGGCAAGGGACCTTCGAACCCCATCCCCTTTGTGGAAGCCTCTCCGAGGGAGCAGATCGTGCTGATCGACAAGCCCGGGCCCCAAACCATGGTGGTGCTCGGACGCCCGCTTCCGGCCAAGGGGCATCCGGATGAGTTCGCCATCAGACTCCTCAACGAAGTGTATGGCGGTACCTTTTCCTCCCGCGTGAACCTGAACCTGCGGGAGGAGAAGGGGTACACGTACGGGGCCGGCAGCCAGGTGTCGTTTCGGCGAGGCGTCGGCGGCTTCGTGGCCTATGGGGCGATCCGAACCGACGTGACGGGAGCCGCACTGGTGGAGTTCTTCGGCGAGCTCAAAGGGCTCGCCGAACGTCCGGCGACCGACGATGAGATCCAGCGAGCCAAAGACGGAATCGTGCGTTCCCTGACCGGGCGATTCGAGACCGGTGGCTCGGTGGCCAGCGCGGCGAGCGCTCTCTTCCTCTACGACCTGAAACTGGACTACTTCCGAGATCTGGGACCTCGGTACGAAGCGACGCCGGCGGATGCGGTGCGAGCCGCCCAAAGCCCCTATTTCGAATCGGACGCCATGAAAGTCCTTTTGGTAGGGGACGCCGCGGTGATCCGCCCGCAGCTGGAGCTCGCGGGATTCACATCCATCCATGTGAGAACCCCATAGCTCAGGGGGCTGCGCTCTGCGTCAGGCGACGGAGTGATCCGCAGGACGGACGCTGAGGCTACCTCACCCTGCCCAAAGGCGGCCCGGGTTTGCGTTTTGTCGGCCGAAGCGGTCACTGTGATCGGGTGCTGACGTCGGCCATTTTCAGCCTGACCATAGCCCTCACGTGGCCCTCTCCGATATCGGCGGGAACCTGGGCACCGGGGGAAGAGCTCCTGTTCGACCTTCGGGATGATGTCACTCCGCAGCAGGTCGAGACCATCGCGCAGGAGCTGGGACTGGACCTTCACCTCAACTCGGTCCACGCCGAGGACGAGCGACTATATGTGGCGGCGCTCCGCTCTCCGGGCGATCTGTCGCGGGTGCTGGCGGGTCTGGAGCCGCACCTGCCCCTGATCGAGTGGGTCGAGCCCAACTACGTGTATCGACTCATCGAGGCTCCCCCCGAGCCCTCACGGACCCTCCCGTCGGACGAGGGGCCCAGCCTTCGCAGGCCTCAACCCGTGAACGACCCGCGCTTCGCCGAGCAGTGGTCCTTTCCCATGATCGGGGTGCCGGACGCCTGGTCCCATAGCCAGGGACAGGGGGTCACGGTGGCGGTGATCGATACCGGCGTGGCGTTCGAGGATCACAAGCAGTTTCGGAGGGTCGAAGACCTGGCCGGGACCGCGTTCGTCGAGGGCTACAACTTCATCACCGACACCAGCCATCCGAACGACGACCACGGCCACGGCACCCACGTGGCCGGTACCATCGCCCAAACCACCAACAACGGCGTTGGTGTTGCGGGCGTTGCGCCCAAGGCCGCCATCATGCCCCTCAAGGTCTTGTCGAAACGAGGCGCCGGAACCGCGGGAGACATCGCGGATGCGATCCGTTTCGCGGCCGACGAAGGCGCCCAGGTCGTGAACATGAGCCTCGGAGGGGGCCCTCGGTCCTTCGTGATGGAGTCCGCGGTCCGCTACGCCCGGTCCAAGGGGGTCGTGGTGGTCTGTGCGGCCGGCAACGGTGCCCGGGCCCGAGTGGAGTATCCGGCCGCTTACCCAGGTGCCTTTGCCGTGAGTTCGGTCGGACCGGACCGGCAGCTCGCCTACTACTCCAGCTACGGGGCCCAGATCGCCGTGGCCGCACCCGGCGGCAACAAGCAGCTTGGTGAAGGCGCCGGCATTCTTCAGAACACCATCACTCCGATGGCGGTGGATCGGCTGGATGGCTATCTGCACTTCCAAGGTACATCGATGGCTGCCCCTCACGTGGCCGGCCTGGCCGCGCTCGTGATGGCCACCGGTGTCGACCGGGTTGAAGAGGTCGAGCGGATCCTGCAGGAGACGGCGGAGGACCTTGGACCGGAAGGCTTCGATCCTCGTTATGGGCACGGCCTCGTCAACGCCGCCGCCGCGGTCCGAAGCGCCAAAGACCGCGCCGACGGCGCCGGATGGCTCGCGGCGCTGGCCTCGTTGGTCGTGGGTCTGTTCGCACGATTTTCCACCCGCCGGGCGCTGGCCGGCACTCTGCTCGGCGGTGGCTTGGCGGCGTGGTCGTTCACCGGCGCGAGCCTTCTGGGCATCGCGTCGTCCCTCATCTGGGCGAGCATCGTGCTTCCGCTTCTGCTGGTGGTTGGGCTCCTTCACATGCGGGGCACTCGCGCCCTCCTCCTCGGCTTCGTGGCCGGATGGTCGGGACTGCTGATGTGGTTCGCGGTCCGGCTGCCCTGGGATCTGGTGGGCATGCCCGGTCTCGGCGGATTCCTGGACCGTTCATGGTTGATCCTCAACAGCCTCGCTGCAGGTTGGCTTGCGTACCGCTTGGTCCTTTTGTTTCGGCGCAGCGCGCAACGCCGGTCCGCAACGGCCTGAAACACTCCGCGGTCACCGAAAAACACCGTCTCGACGTCTCCCGGCGGCGCCGGGACGGTTTCGCTCTCCGAACCGGGCGGTCCTTGCCTGCCACCCGCGGCGGCTCTAGCGTCCGCCCGCTCCGATGAGCATCACGGGTCGCATCCTCGTCGTCGACGACGAGCCGAACCTCCGGAAGGTCCTGTCCGCCATGCTGGGTCAGCAAGGGTACGAGGTGCTCTCGGCCGCTCATGGCGGCGAAGCGCAGGCCCTGCTGGCCCACCAGGGCGTCGATGTGATCCTGACGGACCTGAGAATGCCGGAGACCGACGGGATGGAGCTCCTGGCCCATACCCGCCGCCACTACCCCCGGATTCCCGTGGTCGTGCTGACGGCCCACGGCACCGTCGATACCGCGGTCCACGCCATGAAGCTCGGCGCTTTCGACTACCTGACCAAGCCGTTCGACCGCAAAGAGCTGGAGACGGTCATCGCCAAGGCCGCCGCGACCAGCGCCCTGGCGCACCAAGAAGCAGACCCGGCCCACTCGACGGTGGCCGCCGGACGCTTCGGCATGATCGGGAGCAGCGAAGCCCTCCATCACGTGTTTCGCACCATCGAAAAGGTAGCCAACAGTCCGACCACGGTCTTGATCACCGGTGAATCGGGGACCGGAAAGGAGCTCATCGCCAGCGCTCTTCACGCGCATTCGAGCCGGATCGACAAACCCTTCATCAAGATCAACTGCGCCGCCATTCCGAAGGAGTTGATGGAATCGGAGCTCTTCGGGCACGAGCGGGGGGCATTCACGGGTGCGGTCGAAAGCCGGCCGGGTCGCTTCGAACTCGCCCACGAAGGAACCCTGTTCCTGGACGAGATCGGCGTGATTCCGCCGGAAATGCAAGTCAAGTTGCTCCGGGTCATTCAAGAGTCCGAGTTTCAGCGGGTCGGCGGCATCGCCAGCACTCATGTCGACGTCCGTCTCGTCGCCGCCACGAACGTCGACCTCCTGGCCGCAGTCCAGTCCGGTCGCTTTCGAGAGGACCTCTACTATCGCCTCAACGTGGTGTCGGTGAAGCTTCCCCCTCTCCGCGAGCGCCTCGACGACATTCCACTGTTGGTCGACCACTTCTTGGAGAAGTACCGGCGACGTCTCGGCAAAGAGGTGGATGACGTTTCAACGGAGGCCATGCAGGTCTTGTTGCGCCATGACTGGCCTGGAAACATTCGAGAGCTGGAGAACGTGATGGAGCGCGCCGTGTTGTTCAGCGAAAACGGCGTGATCACTCCAGACGAGTTGCCGGAGGGACTGCGTGAAGCCAGCCTGCACGACAGCGGAAGCTTCTCCTCGCCATCATCTTCTTCGGTCGGGCCGCTGAAGAAGATCGTCCGGCAGCACGCGGAATCGGTGGAAAAAGAGTTGATCGTGCGGGCGTTGGCCGAGACCCAGGGAAACGTCACCCAAGCCGCGCGTCGCCTGGAGATCTCGCGGAAGAGTCTTCAAAACAAGATGAAGGAATTCCACCTTCGAGACCCCGAGGACTGAGCGCCGCATGCGTCGCGCCTCAACTTGACGCCACCTAAGGCCCGGTTTACCCCATTTGGGCAACATGAACGCCGTTCGCTGCTCCATCGCATTCATCGCGACGGCGGTATGCAGCGCTGCTCCCGTCCTTCCGGCTTCGGCCGCGTTCCCGGTACAGGTGCTGGAAGGGGTTGGACCGACCCGAAAACTCCCGGAGTTCCGGCTGGGCGTGGGCTTCCGCCAGGATTTTCAGCAGGCGGCGATCTCGCGAGAGTTCGTGGTCAACGCCCCCGGGGGTGAAGCGCGTGAGGTCAGCGAGCTGGACTACACGCTGATCCGACGCGAACTCTTGGTTCGAGCCCGCGTCGGCATCTACAGCGACCTCGAGCTGCGTGTGACCGCCCCCATCGTGTTTCAGCTCGATACGGACATCGAGTTTGCCGAGGGTGTAGAGGGCAATTCCACCATATTCGGAAGCCCCAACGCCAACGACCCCAACTTCGCCCTTCGATTTCCCATCACGACCGTCCCGCAGGAGCGAAACCGCGCCGGCTTCGGCGACCTTCAGATCGGCCTGGCGTGGTCACCCATCACGGACACGTCATATCGGGCGTGGCCCACCGTGACCCTCGCCTTGGATGTTACGGTTCCCACCGGGGACCCATGGGACCCGGCCGACACCGATGCGCTCCCGAGCGAAGACGGCACGGGTGGCGTCGGCCTCGGTCAAACCACCTTCGATGTGTCGGTCGGCCTCAGCAAGCGAAGCACCTGGGGCACGCCGGCTCTGGATCCGTACTTCATCTTGGGCATCGAGCTGCCGGTGGCAATTTCGCGGCTCGATGAACTGGGCTACAACCCGCCCATCATCGCCCGGGCGCGCACCGGCACCGAACTCATCTTCGCTCAGAACGAAACCAAAGGAAGCTACTACGGCATCGACCTCGGGGTCGTCTTTCGATTCATCGGCTCGGGACGCACCCGAAGTCCCCTCAGCGACTACCTGCCCGACTTCGACCAAACCAATGTCGCGTCCGACCTCATCACCGGAGTAGATTTCGCGAATCCCGCGAACTATCGCCGGCAGGTGGACGATCCGAGCATCAGCTGTCTCACCGATCCGGAGACCGGCGCTCCCGTCTTGCCGGGCGTTCCATGCGGCGAGTTCAACCAGGTCGAGCAACACTTTCAGTTCGACGGCCATTTCGGTTTTCGCCTCCAGCCCTCTCGCATCTTCAGCTTCGTGGCCGGTGTGAACATCGGCTTTCAGAACGACCACTTCATCACTGGAGAATTACCCGGCGAGGACACGGATCCGCCGTCGGCGGTCGGCGCCATTTGCGGGTCGTCCCCGTGCGTCGGAACCATCAACCAGTCGAACAGCCTCGGCCAGGACGAGCGCTCCGCGTTCTTCGACCCTAGATACGATTCGGTGGGCGGTCGATTTCGCGCCGAGGACATCTTCATGGTTGGCTTCTATGCCACCGCCGTGGCCCGGTTTTGAGTCGAACGATGACTCTGGATCCTTTGTCGAAACGGCTCGTCGCTCTGGCCCTGGAAGAAGACATCGGTGCCGGGGACGTCACGTCGGTGGTGGTGGACGAAGAGGTGGTGGGGCAGGCCCACTTCGTGGCCCGTGAAGCGCTGTGCCTTGCTGGAACCGCCGCGGCCGAGGAGGTCTACGCTCAGATCGACCCGCAGCTCGCCGTTCGTTTCGCCCGCACCGACGGGGCATGGGTGGAAGCAGGCGAACGCTTCGGAACGGTTCGAGGTCCCTCCCGTTCGCTGCTGATGGGGGAACGAACTGCCCTCAACTTCCTTCAGAGACTGAGCAGCATCGCGACCCGCGCTCGCTCCGCGCAGGCGGAGGTGGCCGGAACCCGTTGCCGGGTCGTGGACACCCGAAAGACCACGCCGGGCCTGCGGGCGTTGGAAAAAGCAGCAGTCCGGGCGGGGGGGGCGTTCAATCACCGGTCCGGGCTCTTCGACGGCATCTTGATCAAGGACAACCACATCGCAGCGGTGGGGTCGGTGACGGCGGCCATCACAAAGGCGCGCACCTTCAATCACCACCTGCTCAAGATCGAATGTGAATGCGACACTTTGGCGCAGGTCGAAGAAGCGGTCGAAGCGGGAGCCGACGTCATCCTCCTGGACAACATGACCGACGAACAAATGCGGGTCGCAGTCCAGCGCGTCGGCGGCCGAGCCTTGGTGGAAGCCAGCGGCGGCGTCAGACAAGAACGTCTTGCGTCCATCGCCGCCACCGGCGTGGATTTCATCTCCATGGGCGGTTTGACCCATAGCGCCCAAGCCGCCGACATCGGTCTCGATTGGGATTGACGTCCAACGCCGCGACGCGCCGGCTATCATGGCAGCCATGACGAAGCCCGACCCTGCGGAGAGTCGGTGGCGCGTTCTTCGCCTGAAGCAAACCGCGTCCACCAATGATGAGGCGGCCGCCTATATCGCGTCCGGCGGTGTTCTTCCGGTGGCATTCGTGGCGGATCACCAAACCGCGGGGCGCGGGCAGCACGGTCGAGCCTGGTCTTCGCCGCCGGGCGCCGGGCTCTACGCATCGTTCGCGTTTCAACCGGCCCTCGACCCGGCGCAAGTTCCCCTGCTTTCGCTGGTGGGCGGACTCGCCGTCCTGGACTTGGCTCAACCCTGGCTCCCGGTGAAGCTGGCCTTGAAGTGGCCGAACGACGTTTGGGTCTCGGAAGGTGCCCAGCGCGGGCGCAAGCTGGCCGGTATCCTGGTCGAGGGCTCGGTGGGCACCGACCGGGTCGAGCACATCGTCCTCGGGGTGGGCCTCAATCTGCGTGAGGTGGACCGAGGTCCGGGCGTCGATGCCGTCTCGGTCGAAGGCCTGGCCGACGGCGCCTCCGCTTCGGTGCCAGATATGGAAGGCTTGGCGCGGGCCTTGGCCCAGCATCTGGATACGCGATTGCAGCTCCTTCAGAGCCAAGGGCCCTCCGCCGTGGTCGCGGCGTGGCGCCCCCGGGCGTTCGGGCTGGGAGAGCGCGCGGTGTGGACTGACGACCGCACCACCTTGGAGGGCACCTTCGTCGGGGTTTCAGAAGGTGGAGCCGCCCGGCTGGACACGGGCGGTGAAGTCCGCGAGCTCCACCATGGCCGCTTTGTGGAACTGGCCGGCATCCGACCTCCCAAAGCGGCCGAACGTTGACGCCCCTAACGGGCTTTGATACCAACCCTTTCCCCGGGCGCGCAGGCGCCCACATGGGGCCATAGCTCAGCTGGGAGAGCGCTTGAATGGCATTCAAGAGGTCGTCGGTTCGATCCCGATTGGCTCCATACTCTAAACCCCTGCAGTGTCTCGCTCCTCGAGACTCGGTCGGATGCACCTGAGGGCGGGGCAACATGGCTGTCGGCGCCCTGGAGAAACAGCCCCGACGCTCTTACCGACAAGACGGTTCGAACGACATCCGCGTGTTGTAGTCCCTCGAGGCCACAAGGATCGAGTGAGCTCTCTCATCGGAGCTCGGGTTGAGACCGACGCGGCGGAGACGCGCCCGTCAACGCGAGGTGTGCTCTCGGTCTTCCGTCGTGATCACGTCTTGGGTGTTTCGAAGGGGACCTGGTCGTATGCGTCAGCAAACGCCAAGGCCAAGCCCTCGTGCAAGTCTACCTGACCTTCAAAGATAGTCTTGATCGCCCATCCTTCGTCTTCGCGCCGGTGATGTCGCCGCCAAGGACTCGGCATGGACGGCCACGAAGCTAGAGTCCGAAGGCAAGCCGGATGTTCTGCACGATCTGGTTGTGCTCCAACTCCGCACCGGCCATGCCGAGGATGTCGCCTTGGATACACTCATGGCGAGTCTCCGCTACGCCTTCGAGCGCCAGGTATTCGGCTTCAGTGAACCTCGGAGTCGAAGCCGTGACCATACCGACGATTCTGAGCTCGGTTTCCGTCGTCGTCCAGCTCCGGGCTCTTCGTCTTCGGAAGGATGCAGGGGTTCAGCAGAACGGATGCAGGGGTTCAGCAGAACTTGTGGGTCTCTGGACGGACGGAGCCGGTTGCCCCTGAGGTCTCGCGCGCCGCGGGAGCCGGTTGAACCTGGATCTCGAGACGGAGTGGGTCCGAAGCCTGAGGCGGACCGGTGCCAATGCGGGTTTGGATGCTCGACGAAGCCGTCCGCGACCGAATCGCGGGTGGTTTGAGGAGGTGGTGGGAAGGCTTCGCCAGCGGCGGAAACCGACATCAGGGCCGCGTTGGACGGAAGACGCCCGCGTACCGCGCCGGAAAAACTGCTCATACTCGGCGGCCGCTTGCTGGGTCGCCTCAGTACACGCTATCGTGTAAACGATAGCCATCAGTCGGGAGCTCTCATCAATGAGCGCAAAGACCTTCGCGCCGGATGATCCGGCGCTACCGATGAACTACCCAGGCTTTGTCTTCCGTACGCTTTGCGAAGATGGTCACGATGCCGAAGCGTTGTTGGCTGGGACAGGCCTGACCCCGGTGCTTCTGCATGATCCGAATTTTCGAACCGGCTTCGCACCGCTCCGACAATTCTTCCTGAATGCGATGGAACAGACCGGCGACCCTCATCTCGGGATCACGCTCGCCCAAAGGTTTGAGGCGACCTATGTCGGTCTCCCAGCCTATGCTGCGATGAATGCGGCCCGCTTCAAAGACGCCCTCGGGGTTTTGGGACGCTTCTTTTTTCTGACATTTCCGGCAATCGACTTCAGATTCCCGGACCTCAGCCCTGAATTGGAACGCGGCGCTGCGGCGGTTTGTCTGCGCCCCAAGTTTCCGTTCGAGGATATCACCTATTTCGGAATGAGCAGCGCCTTGATTGCGTGCAATGGTCTGTTCAAGGCGATACTGCGCGCGCCGCGCGTCGTGTCGTACGGTGAGATGACAACGAGTGAGCCCGAGGGCTGGGCTGAAATGAGCGCGGGAATTGGCTTCCCCATCCGATTCGAGGCGCGAGAGCACCGGCTGGTCTTCCCGGCGGAGCTTTTGACCCAGCCTTTGCCGGCATCCGACCCCATCAATCATTTGCGTCTTCTCGAACTATGCCAAAAGCTGGCTGTAGAGGCAGATTATGAAACCACGCTGCGCAGCCGTGTCCTGAGCTTCCTCGAAAAGGGCCGAAACCTCGCCGTGCCGCTTTCAGAGGCTGCCGCGGCACTTGGATATTCCGAACGCGGTCTGCGCCGTCATCTGGAGCGAAGCGGCACGTCATATCGGGACCTGACGGATCAGGTGCGCGAGAGCCGCGCGAGGGAGTTGCTGGCGGGCACCGCTCAGCCGATTCAGGCCATCGCTCACGCGCTTGGCTACGAGACCCCGTCCAATTTCGCACGCAGCTTCAAGCGATGGACCGGAGTCACGCCCACCGAGTTTCGAGCGGCGCAGCGGGGCCGTGCAAACCGCGGCCCGCACTGAGAACGTCTGGTCAGCCCATGCTCTGCGCCGATCCTTCCGCATCACTCCAACCGCTGGCCGGGTAACGAGGGCGGATTGCCCGGGGTCACGGCTTGAACAGTCGGCACGATATCGCGACACGCCGGTGCCGAGTTCTCACCTGAAGTGCTCCAGCGCGGCGGCTCTTTGTACTCTGGGCCCGCTCACGCCCGGCATCTTCGGCCAGGTCGGAGCGAAAGAATCCGCATCGCGTGCCCGTGCTCCGTTGGTCATCAGGTCGTCGATGGGCCGTGCGGCTCGCTCTCTCCCTTCGAGCTCACGGTCGCCCGGGGGCCAGGGCCGCTCCTCCTGCGGCGACCTCAGACGTGGGTCCGCAGCGGGCGGAGTGATGCGGCCGCATCGGACGTGGTTGGGAACGCGTGGGCCCGGCGGGGACGGCGATCAGGTGGTTCGCGGGTGTGGTCAAAACGGAATGCTGTTTGGCCGGGGCAGAGCTTTCCAAAAGACGCCGACTTCATGAAGTTCCGCGCCGGCCAGGTGCAAGAAAGGTCGGTCCGTGACCCTGTTTTGCCCGAGGTGCTTTCCGATGCGAAGATTGTATCGTTCTTTCCTCACCGCTGTCTTGGTGTCTGCTCCAACCGCGATGCCAGCTTTCGCTCAAACCGGCCGGCCGAACATCCTGCTGGTGTTGTTCGATGATGTCGGTTTCTCAGACTTCGGCGCCTATGGCGGCTATGCGCGAACTCCGAACATTGACGCCATGGCGAAGGACGGCGCGATGCTGTCGCGCTTCTATTCCTCACCTTTTTGCGGCCCGAGCCGGGCGATGCTGATGACCGGCATGGACAACCATCAAGTCGGCATGGGCACCCTGGTGGAGACGGTGACGCCGGAGATGCAAGAATTTCCCGGCTATTCCATGAGATGGGAGCAGCATCAGAAGACGATCGCTTCGCTCCTTTCAGACGCGGGCTATCAGACGTTTGTCACCGGCAAATGGGGCATTGGTAAGACCGGGGCGAACCTGCCCAACAAGTTCGGTTTTGACCGGTCTTATGTGATGGACGCGACCGGCGGCAGCAACTACGACGCCAGCCCTTACCTGCCGGGTTATGACGATGTGGACTGGTTCGAGGATGGTGAGCCGGTCACCTTGCCCGAGGATTACTACTCCTCGCGCTCCCTGGTCGATAAACTTATCGAGTACGTCGACCAGGGTGACCCCAACAAACCCTTCTTCGGGTTCCTGTCGCTCCAGGCCGTGCATATCCCCGTTCAAGCGCCGACATCCTATATCGATGGATACAATGGCGTCTTTGACGCGGGCTGGGACGTGATGCGCGACCAAAAACTCGAGCGCACCATGGCTCTGGGCCTCGTGCCACCCACGACCAAGCTGGCCCCGGCACCTGAAACGCATCGTGCCTGGGAGGACCTTTCCCCGGACGACAAGGCAATCTCGGCTCGGGAAATGCAGGTTAATGCCGGCATGCTCGAGGCCGCCGATGCGAATATCGGCCGGCTTCTGGACCATCTCGAAGCTCGCGGCGTACTGGAGAATACCATCGTCATCGTCACTTCGGACAACGGGGCCGAGGCCGCCGAGACCGAGTTCAAGGGGGCGTTGCAGACGGCATTGCTGGAGGGCGTCAAGCTGATCGAGGGCCTCGACACCTCCTACGACAACCTCGGCCAGCCCCGCAGCCTGACGGCCATCGGGCCGGAATGGGCGGCGGTCTCCTCCGCACCGTTCGATCTGTACAAGTTCTACGGCAGCGAAGGTGGCCTGCGTGTGCCGCTGGTGATCGCGGGCCCCGGAATCACCGCCTCTGGAATCGTAGATGCTCCGATCCACGTGGCCGATCTGGTCCCGACGCTGCTGGACGCGGTCGGCGTTTCTTACGACCCGGACACCTTCTACGGACGCAGCGCCATACCGGTCCTGACGGGAGCAGCCGAAACGAGCTACTCTGACCAGGAGAGTTTCGGCTTTGAGGTCAGCGGTAACGCGGCGCTGTATCGCGGGAACTGGAAGATCACTCGCCTTGCTGCACCCCTCGGCGACAGCCAGTGGCGGCTATACGACCTGTCGACCGACCCTGGTGAGACCACGGACCTGTCCTCGGAGAGGCCCGAACTGTTTGAGGACATGAAGGCCGAGTACCGGTCCTACTCCCAAACGGTGGGCGTTTTTGAACTTGGTCCCGAGGACTCAGCGTTCAAGGAACTGTTCAAGAAGATCGCGACGAAGTCGCTGCACAAGTACTGGCCGTATCTGGTCGGCCTGGTCGGCGTCGTGATTGCACTGATTTTGGCAATCTATGCAGCCGTTCGCTTTGCAAGAATAACTATCCGACGCGCCGCAGCCTAGGCTGCGCGGTCAGCCAATCTCAAAAGTTTCAACGGAGTACACCCATGAACTGGATCATCTTCACCGTCGTTGCTCTTCTCCTCTTGGCATTCGCCATTTACCGCTACTTGCCCAAACTCCTCCAAGCGATGGGGATCCACCGGCACTACACAATCCCGGACTTCGATCTCAAGGGACGGCGGGTCCTGCTCGTGTGCACAAGCCATAACCGGATGGATCCCACCAAAAAGCCGACTGGCGCCTTTGGCTCCGAATTCACGGTGCCCTATTACGCCTTCATCAATGCAGGCATGGACGTGGATATGGCATCGATCAAAGGCGGCGAGATTCCAGTCCAGCCCTTGTCCTGGTCCTGGCCGCTGGCGAGCCACGATGATCGCCGCTTCATGGCGGACCAGGACGCGATGCACAAACTGAAGAATTCCAAGGCGATCTCCGACGTCGACCCCAACGACTATGACGTGATCTTCATGGCCGGCGGATGGGGCGCGGCCTATGACCTGGCGCAAAGCGACGTGTTGGCGGAAGTCGTGACCAAAGCGAATGCGTCCGGGAAGATACTTGGATCGGTATGTCACGGTGCGTTGGGGCTTTGCAGCGCCAAGGGCATTGATGGCGAACCATTGGTGAAAGGCCGCCGCGTGACCGGGGTAACCAACAACCAGATCAATACGTTCGGCATCGCCATCACGCCAAAGCACCCGGAGGAGGAACTGCGCAAGCTTGGGGCGATCTACGAGTGCCAGCACGCCTGGCGCGACCCGTTCGCCACGCATACCTCCATCGACGGAAATCTGATCACGGGGCAGAACCAGAACAGCGGATACGAAACCGCGCACCGCATCCTCGAGAGAATCGCCACGCAAAGAAGCACATGACCTCTGAACCGCACCGACCGCGCCGCAATCGAGGATGCCATCCATGAGGAACACCAGACCGTGACCGGTCAGAACCGGACCAGCGATTTCGAGACGTGCCACCGCGTTTTGGAGGTCCTCGCTGCGCAATGAGATGAGCCGCGTACCGAGACTTGCCCTCGTCATCGGCGCCCTGACCGCGGCAGGCGTCGTGGTCGGGGCTGTGCTGGCCGGTTTCGGAGGGCCTGAACGATCATCCGAGGCAGCCGATGGCTGCGCGCTCGATCGCGAGGGACTCGGAGCTTTTGTCGACATTCCCGGCGGAGGCTTTGTGAAAGGCGCGGATGCCGTCTATCCCGAGGAAGGCCCGGCAAGAAAAGTGTTCGTATCGCCATTTCGGTTGCAAGCCCATGAGGTGACGAACAGCCAGTTCGCGGACTTTGTGGCGGCCACTGGCTATGTCACCGAGGCGGAACGCAACGGTGGCTCAGCCCGATTCACCGAGAGCCAGACACCAGACGTCTTCATGTCCTGGTGGAAACTCGACCCGACGGCGACCTGGAAAACGCCCCGAGGCGCGGGAACAGACTTGGACGGTCTGGAGCTCCATCCAGTCGTTCACATCACCCTCAATGACGCCCGCGCCTACGCGGACTGGGCCGGGGGGCGCCTGCCCACCGAAGTGGAATGGGAATACGCGGCAAGCCTCGGGCTCTTCGATGCGGACGATCCGGAATCGGGCATGCGCAGTCCGGATGGGGAAGCGCGGGCCAACGTCTGGTCGGGCAAGTTTCCGGTGCTCGATACCGCCCACGATGGGTTTGCCGGGATTGCGCCAGTTGGGTGTTTCGAGCCCGGTTTGACCGGTGCCTATGACATGATCGGCAACG
Organism: Myxococcota bacterium; assembly: GCA_050331295.1. Taxonomy (GTDB): domain Bacteria; phylum Myxococcota; class Kuafuiibacteriia; order Kuafuiibacteriales; family Kuafuiibacteriaceae; genus Kuafuiihalomonas. Next base: position 58,389 of record JBHJGZ010000011.1, read on the forward strand.
TCTGGGAGTGGACCGTGACTCCATTCAAACCCGGCGTTCCTCGTTTCACCATCAAGGGTGGCTCTTTTTTGTGTAGTGAAGACTATTGCCGGCGTTACCGGGTCGCGGCCCGAGAGGGTTTCGAACCGGATTTCAGCACGGAGCATCTGGGGTTTCGGATCGTCAAAGACCTCGAGGCTCTCGAATGATGCCGCAGTCGGTTATGGGATAGACGGGCCGGCTGCTGGCCCTGGGCAGCTTGGCCAAGCCTCCGATCGGTTTGGGGCGTACGGTAAGCCTTTACATCTGGGCGTCGCGACTGTGTTTCGATCGTCGTGAGCAAGGGTGCCCTGGTGTGTTTTTGGAGCGGAGTCCTGCTGATGGTGAGCGGCTTCATCTACTCCGGATGGTGGGCCGTGGACGGGGCGAGCCTGGCCGGCCCGGTCTCGATGCGAAAACCGATTCTTTTCGGGCTCTCCACCGGCGTCACGCTTCTCTCACTCACTTGGGTGATCAACCGCCTGACTTCTCATCGCGGAGACGATGCCCTGTTCTCGAGTCTCGGGGCGGCCCTGGTCGTCGAAGTGGCTCTCATCGACCTTCAGCAGTTTCGCGGCGTGCCCTCTCACTTCAATCACCAGACACCCTTCGACAGCGTCGTCACGAACCTCATGGGCATCCTCATCCTCTGGGCGACCGTACTCATCGTGCTCCTGACCTTCCGCGCCTTTCGTCAGTCGAACTTGCAACCGGATGAGTGCATCGTGATGCGGGCGGGCCTCGTCTATCTGGCGCTTGCTTGTGGATTGGGCATCGCGATCACGGTGATCGGCGAGAACCAACTGGCCGCGGGTGCAGCGCCGGAGACCTTTGGTTCGGCCGGGGTCATGAAGTTTCCCCACGGCATTCCGCTTCACGCCATCCAGATTCTGTTCGTGCAAGCCTGGGTTCTTCGCGCCGTGGGAGCGCCTCCGGAAGATCAGGTTCGCTCTCTATGGGCCTCGGCGGCAGCGATCGGATTCGCCACCCTCTACGGGGTGGTTCAAACCAGCCTCGGCGCACCCCGATTTCCGCCCCAAGGCGCCGCATGGACGTTTGCCGCCCTCACCGTTCTCGCAGGACTCCTGGCCATGTTCTTCGGAAGACCTCGCCGAAGCGATGCAGCCCGGGTTGCATATGGAGGGTGACGGATTGAGCTTCACGAAGCGGGCGCCCGGTGTCAGGTCGTCGCTCGTTCGAGCGGCTCGGACCCGGGGGCGCGAGCGCCCGCTGCTTCGCCGCGATTCGATGTGGCCCATAGCGTCAGCGCCAGCAGTACCGTATTCGGCACCAGGTTCGGAGCCGCCCCCGCGGCGATAGAGGCCGCACCGTCGACCACGAACCAGGCCCAAACGCCGGTTCGCACGATGGCCGCGAATTCGGCCTGACTCAAGCCGGGCGCTCGACAAAGCTGAATCAAGGTCGCGCCCCACCCCACCATCACGCCGCCCGATATGGCGAGGCCGCTCAGCCCGGCCGGGGTCATGGGCTCGGCCTGCCACCGCCATAGGGCGAGGAGCAGAATCGATTTACCCAACGGCTCGAAGAAGGCTCCAGCCGCCGCCCATATGCCAAAGACCACCGTCAACACACCCACGAACACCATCCGTACCCGCATGAACTCCTCCTTTCGGTTCTGCCCGACCGTAGCCGGGCGAATCGCAGCCCGCGATTCCCGAACCGGGAAGTGCGCCCTTGCTCCCGCTTCGCTATACACTCGCCATGAAGGCCTCGCCTTTCGGCCAGCAGCTTCGGCACTGGCGCGCGGTGCGGGGGATGAGCCAACTGAGCCTGGCCTCCGCCATCAATGGTTCGGCTCGCCACCTGTCGTTCATCGAAACAGGACGGTCGCGACCGGGCGAAGATCTGGTCCATCGTCTGGCCGACGCCCTCGGCGTGCCCAAACGCGGGCGCAACGAGTTGCTCCTCTCCGCCGGATTTTCTCCGCTCTATTCAGAAGAGCCTCTGGAAGGGCCTCAACTGTCCCGCTACCGCGATCTGGTAGAGCGCATGCTGGAGAAGCATCGCCCGTATCCAGCAACGGTCATCGACCGCGCCTGGGTCATTCGGGACGCCAATGCGGCGGCACAGACCTTGTTCGGGAGCACATGCGTGGGGCGAGGCGCCATCGATATCCTCTGGGAGCTCCGCGATGCCCTCGAGAACTTCGACGATGTCGTCCTCGGCTCACGGCAACGACTGGTGGAGGAGCGCTTCAACAATCCCGACGACAGCGTTCTCGACGATCTCATCGATCGCTTGGACGCGATGGTCGCGCCGAAGGATCCCTCTCCTCTCAAGAGCCCGTCGAGCGGCAGCGCCATCGTGACGCCGAGGTACCGGATCGGGAATCAGCAGGTCATCGAGACCATCATGACGGTGGCTCGCTTCAGCGCGGCCAGCCACCTCGAACTCGAAGAGCTGAGGGTGGAGCTCATCTATCCGATGGATGAAGGCGGCGAACGATTCTTTCGGTCCATCGATGCCCCGGCCACATGCGGCTAGAGCCCGTCTCGTCAGAGCTGCTGAACGGCGGCCAGGACCGTCACCCCGAGCGCAACGAAGAAGATACCGGTGTAGATGGTCCAGACCGCCCACCACTTCAGCACCGTCACCAGCCAGGATTGCCCATAGGCGGTCTTCATCGACACCAGCAGATAGAGACCGATGCCCACCGCGAACACCAAGAACCCCAGGGAACCGCCGATGCTGGGGACCAGCGCCACGAGGGTCGTGAGGAGGACGAAGATGAACGTGTGGAAATGCAGCGCGAAGAAGACGTGGTGGGCCAGGTATCGACCTTTGCCCCAATAGAACAGCCGGACCACCAAGGCGAAGACTGGTACCAAGAGAAACATCATCCTCGGGATCCACACGTTCAAGCTGGCGTTGAACGACTGCGGGTCGGTGATGGCGCGTTGAAAACTCCGAACCAGTCGTCGACCAAAGCCCGGAAGCTTCGGCTCGGAGAGGATCCGGTCGACATCCTCTTGCCGAAGGTTCGAGTGCGAGGGCTCGTCGGCGGGTGAGAACATGGTGAGCTTCGCCGAATACCCAGAGTCTTCGTCCGTCTTGGGTGCTGGCGAGGCTTCCCCTTCCACTGCCGACCGCCACACGACGATCCTCAAGAGATGTCGGTCGGTCACTCCCAAGATCGCGAAGAACATCAACGATCCCACCAAGAACAGGCGGAGCGGCGGTAGATATCGGGCGCGCTGGCCGTCGAAGTACGCCCGGGTGAGTCGCCCCGGGAAGGCCAGCAGCAGAACGGCCGTTCTGGCCACCCGAGAATCCAAAGAAAAGGTGCTTTCAAAGAAGTCTGCCAGCAAGGACGTGAACGGCCGGGCCACCTCCGCGTCTTTTTGACCGCACTCGGCACAGTACGGCCCCACGAGCGGTGCTTCGCAGTTCCTGCAACACTGGGGCACGCTCTCGATGCTCGTCGCGTCGATGCTCGTCGCGTCAGTGCTCGTCGCGTCGATGCCCGTCGCGTCAGTGCTCGTCGCGTCGGTGCTCGTCCGGTGGGTGCTCATGGCTCGGTGCTCGTGGCCACCGTGACGCCCGGGCGGCACACCCCCTTCATGGCCACACCATGAATCGCGTCGTTCCCGTGCTTCAGATCGACGACGGCAACCGGGCGAAGGCTTTTTACGTCGAGAAGCTGGGCTTCACCGTGGCCTTCGAGCATCGCCACGAGCCCGGGTTCCCGGTTCACAAGGGCATCGAGCACGGCGACCTCTTCATGCATCTGTCGGAGCACGGCCGAGGACACGTGGGCAGCGAGGTTTAGATCTTCGTGGACGACATCCACGCTTGGGCAACGCGATTCCGACAGAACGGCGTGAAATGGGCGTCCGGTCCCACCCGACAGCCTTGGGGCAATACGGAGATCTTGGTCATCGATCCGTTTCGCAACACCCTCCGCTTCAGTCAGTTGGGAACCCACGCCGCAAACGCATAGCAGATCGGAAGGCGCGTCGACGCGTCAGCCCTGTGCGGGTCCGTCCCCGCCGTGCCCGTTGGTGCGATGCTCTCCGCCGGGTGCCCGCGCTCCGTCGCGTTTGAGGCTGCGAAGCCGCTCGATCCCCCACCGGAGCTGAGACCGCACCTGAGGCGAAGCGTACTGCAGAAAGGCATCGACATCCTGGTCTTCGGCGAATCGCTCTTTGGTTCCGGGCGTTCCGACCTGGGTGAGAATCGCGAGGAGAAAGAGGACGGCCGCACCGCCGATGGCCAAATCCCACGGCGCCGGCACCATCAAGATGCCTCCGCTGGCCAACAGGGCCAAAGCGATGGACCACCCCCCGATCTGCCCGCCGGCCGGCGGCGCGTACAGGGTGTCATCGTCGATGTCCTTGATGATCCTCCGAAACACCTCGCCGAACACCGCCTCGGCCGGACGGTGGTCCCCCTTTTCCACCCGGCGCTCGGCCAGCAGGATCGCGAGATCCACCAGGCTGCTCCGAAGCTGCTGGTCGAGCCGCACGATCTGACGCACCCGAAGGCTACTGGAGAGAAGCCATACCAGGGCCACGCCCCCGGCGGCCCAAAGGGCCCACGCAATCTGAATGAGCACGATGCCTACTCCTACTTTTCCAAAGGCCGGAGCAGGAACGGAGGAACCATGTCCGGGTTTCGTTCGTAGACTTCGTCGCCCAGAAGGCGGTCGACGATGGCCGGCGCCACGAGCGATTCGTGCCCGAACCGACGAAGCTCAGAGGTCACGTCCTCGTACCGGCACCCGGCTCGGCCGTCGATCCGCAGGGACTGGAGAATGAACTTCGGGGCCGGTCGGGCCCCGCCGCCCCCGTCCACCAGGGCCAGGAGCAGGGTCCGGGCCTCGGCGAGGCGACCCTGCACTGCCGCCAGTTCCAGCGCCTCCTCGAGCCGATCGAGATCCATGACATCCCACCCTGCCTCACGCGGCGAAGAGTTGCACCCCGTGTTGCCCCCAACACCGTGTCATTCTGAGCCCCGGAAGATGGAATGAATCTTGGCTCCGGGTCTTGTCCTTTCACCATCCCACACACTACCGTCGATGTGGGCCTCGGTGTTCGGTGTCCCAATCCTCGGTTCCATCCATCGGATGTCGAGCGCCCACTTTCTCCTCCGCCGAAGTGCACTCCGTGTCGGATGAACCGGCTCGACCGATCTCAGAACCGCCTCGTCCGGCCCGGGCCCGGTCCGGAGCCGCGTCTCGGCCCGAACCGAGGCGTCGGAACACCCGATTCGTGGATCCACCGGATCACCCGGAAGCGCTGACCTCGATAGGGCTCCAGCAGCTCGAGCATTCGGTCGTCCCAGCCCCTCGGCTCCCCGGTCAGGGCATAGGACAGCAAGCGCGGGAGATCGTAGTCCCCGAGGGGCACCGCATCCGCCCACCCCGAGCCGAAACCCAACGTGTTCTGGCTGGTCCATGGGCCGATTCCGGGCAGGGCCTCGAGGCGCCGCGCCGCCGCCTCGAAGCTCATGGTGCGGGTCTCTTCGATGCGGCGCCATGACGACGCGGCCCGCTTGAGGGTCTGGGCGCGCCGAGCATCGACTCCCTTCTCCTGATAGAAGCTCTGAGGAATCTCTCTCCAGACCCGAGGCGAGGGCAGCGCCATCAAACGGGGCTTCCGGGCCGGGCCCGGCGCGGGGTCAGCGAACTTTCGAACGATCTCCCGAAACGACCACGCCGCGTCCCGCCAGGCGACCCGCTGCTGAAACACCAGCGGGACGAAGGTCTCGAAGACGGTGGGCGTCTTGACCAGCCGGAGCCCCCGCAGAGACCGCTGAAGCTTCAGGAGTCCGGGGTGATCGGGCACGAAACCGTCATCCTCGTCCCCAAAGCCGAGAAAATCGGGCACCGCGTGCAAAAGAAAGGGCCCGCCCGGTCCCCACCCGTAGGCATCGAACGTCACCGGATCCCGTCGATGCACCTCGAGGAGCCCAGGGCCCTCCGAAGTATGCACCGCCTTGCAAAACCCATCCGGCGTGAGGCGAAAAGTGGGATCGTGGGGGCCGAACCGGAGAAGCCGAAGGCTCAGCATCAGATCCAGTGGCCGCCCGAGAACGATGCGGCGATACTTCGGCCCCACGGCCGACACCTAGGACGGTCCTCTCCATCACACCAGCGCCGGCGGGCCTTTGGCCGGGCGCCTGTTTGGCGCCCCGGGGCAATCACAAGAGGAGGAGCGCCACCCCCAGCACCGCCACCAGGGCTCCGGCCGTCGCGCGCAGCGTGACCCGCTCCCCCAGCACCCAAATGGATAGCGGGAGGGCGAACAGGGGACTGGTGGCGTTCAAGGTGACCGCCACCCCTGCGTAGGTGTGCTGAAGGGCGTACACCGCCAGCCACAGCCCGGCGACCGTGCCCACCAGGGTGCCCAGGGTGGCGTCCCAGAGGATCCGGGGCCGACGAAAGACCCGCATTTCCGCCAGGCGTCCCACCACCGCGAGATGGATGGTGATGCCGACGGTGCCCACCACCAACCGAACCAGCGTCACCTCCAACGACGACAAGCTGGTCCCGCCCCGCTTCAGAAGCACGCTCCCCAGGGCCTGACAGAAGGCCGCCGTCACCCCGAACAGAAGACCCGTTGCCACCTGGCCCCGGGTAGATCCATCGGCACCGGTCCGCTCCAGCACCACCCAGACCACACCGGCCATGGTGACGCCGATCCCCAGCACCATGGGAAACGTGAGGGGCTCCGCCAGGAGCGGAACCGCCAGCAAGGCGGTCAGCGGGGGCACCAGCGCCCAAAACAAGAGGGCCCGTCGGGGTCCGAGTCGATTCAGCGCCTCGAAGAACGCGGTATCGCCCACCGTGAGCCCCAACAGGCCGGACGCCACCAGCCACCCCAGATCCTCGATCCGAAGGTCTTCGGGCCAGATCCGTCCCGCCAGCACCCCGTCCACCCCCATCATGGCGGCGGCGGCGATGGCGCACTTGGCCAGGTTCAACGGTGCAGCGGCGACGCCCCGCCCCGCCCGGGCAAAGAACAGGGACGCCACGGCCCATGTGGCAGCGGCGCAGATGGCGGCCAGGGGACCCAAGTGCAGGCGCGCTACCGCTGCCGGTCGGCGGGAGCAACGGTCTTCCGACACGCGCGGGCGGCGCCTCGGGGGGACCGGTCCGAGCTTGCCCCACCCCTCGTCACCTAGAGCTCGGGTCCGAGGCGTTGGTATACCGGTACGCGTGGACCCATCGGCCAGCGCCCTGATCCGTCCGTTTCAGTCCTTCGAGCGTCTGACGGTTCGCCAGCGGAAGAACTGGACCGAGATCCTGCTCTCTTTCGAGATGCGGAATCGCTACGAGGTGTTCGACCAGAGCCGGATGCCGGTCTTGCGCGCGCAAGAGGTTGGCTCCGGCGCCCTGGAACTCCTGGCTCGGCTTTTCTTGGGGCCGATGCGGCCCTTCCGCATGGAGATCGTCGAGCTCCCGTCGGAGCAGGTCCTTCTCCGGCTCAGGCGCCCGTTTCGGTTCTGGCTCTCGGTCTTGGAGGTCTCGGGACCCGGAGGCCAACCGTTTGGCACCATCCGGCAGCGCTGGAGCTGGTTTCGGCGGATCTATGAGATCGAAGACCACGTCACCGGGGAGCGCATGGAAGTGTTCGGCCCGTTCTTCCGGCCCTGGACCTTCGAGCTTCGGCGCCACGGGCAGACGATGGGGGCGATCCGGAAGCGATGGTCGGGCCTCGGCAAGGAGCTCTTCACCGATGCCGACAACTTCGGGGTGGAGCTCGAGATGGTCCCGGCGCCGTCCCTGAAGGCCCTGGCGTTCGCGGCCACGGTTCTCATCGACGTGGTCCACTTCGAGCGTTCCAAAAACTAGACGCCGACGCGCCTTCCGGTTTGGGCTTCCCATTCCGGCAAGCTACCCTGGTCCGGTGGAGGGCTTAGAAACCCTGAGGCAAGTGCGCGCCGACCTGAAGCGCAGCTTCGTGCAGAGGGACCGCGAAGTGGATGGCCTGCTGATCGGCCTTCTGGCGCGCCAGCACGTCCTGCTCCTCGGGCCCCCGGGCACCGCCAAGTCGCTCCTCGCCCGCCGGCTGTGCGGCGCCCTGACCGATGCCCGCTACTTCGAGTGGCTCCTCACCAAGTTCACGACGCCGGAAGAAGTGTTCGGTCCGGTGGACCTGGCCGCCCTCGAGCAAGGGCGATACCAGCGCGTCACGGCGCAAAAGCTGCCGGAAGCGGAGGTGGTCTTTCTGGACGAGATCTTCAAGGCCAACAGCGCGATCCTCAACGCCCTGCTGACGGTCCTGAACGAGCGCCGGTTCCACCAAGGCAGCCAGATGCTGGAAGTTCCCCTCGAAACCTTGGTGGCCGCGTCCAATGAGCTGCCGGAGGAAGAGGAGCTTCGGGCACTCCTCGACCGGTTCTTGCTGCGCTTTCAGGTGGGCTACGTGGACGACGCGGGCTTTCAGGCCCTGCTTCGGATCTCGACCGACGAGCCGTCGGCCTGTCTCACCCAGAAAGACCTGGAGCAGCTCCGCCGAACGGTGGACCAGACCGAGATCCCGGACTCCATCATTCATGACCTGGGGCGCGTGCGACACCAGCTGTTTGCGGAGGCCATCTTTCCCTCCGACCGCCGATTCCGCCTGAGTCTGGACGTGCTGCGCGCGGCGGCGGTGCTCCAGGGTCGGACCGAAGTGGTGACGGCGGACCTTCACTGGCTGGCCCACGTCTTGTGGACCGATCCCGAGGACCAGCCCAAGGTCGAGGCGGTTCTCAACCAGCTCGCGCGCGGGTTCGAAGACGAGGCCCGGAAGATTTCGGGTCTGGCCCGAGAAGTCTTCAGCTACGCCCAGCGAGACTGGCCCGACGCCCAGAGTCGCGCCCGCGCCGCCCTGGAAGCACACACCAAGCTGCATGAGCTCTCGGAGCGCCTGGCCGGCATGGTGAAGGAGGCCGAGCAGCACGGCCGGGACGCCGGTCGTCTCTCTCAGTTGCGCAATGAGATCGAATCCATGCAGGCCAGCCTGCTGGGAGCCGCCAATTGAACAAGAGCCCGAGCCGCTCGGTCCAGGTGGTGGAGCACGACGGCTTCGACCGCGAATCCTTCGATCGGGTCCGCTCCAGGAGTCCCGCTCTTCAGGACGGCATCGACCGCCTGGAGCGGATCCTTCCTCACGGGGAGGCTCTGGTCTTCGACGTGTTCGCGGCCCTGTTCAAGCTCAACGTTCGCATCTTGCCCAAGGCGGAGGTGGAAGCCTCCAGTCTCATGAACCGTCGCATCGTCCGCTCGGTGTTCGAAGACCCGGAGATGGAGACGCTGCGGGCCCACTCGGCGCTGGATGCCGGTCGGGCGATGGAGGCGGTTTCGCTCCTTTCGCACCGCATCGCCGACGCCCTGACCGCCAAGGACCGCCTGGTGGCCAGCGAGCTCATGACCGGCATGGAAACGAGCCAGGATGAGGAATCCCAAGCGTTTCTCGAGCGCCAGCGAGAACGTCTGCAGGACGCCCCCTGGCCGGAGGAGCTCAAGAAGGGCCTGAAAGCGGAGCTCGACGCGGAGCAGCGCAAGCTCCGGTCCAAGACCAAGGCCCAACGTCAGGCGCTGGACCAGTCGGCGGAGCAGCTTCCGGTGGGGTTCGACCACGAGGTCTCCGGCGCTTTGGCGGATCTCAACCAAGGGATGGTGGACGTCGAAGATGCGATGCGGGCGTTCGGACTGGGTGGCGGGCGTACCGGCGCCGGCGGCGATGCCGCCCTGCGGATGGAGCTCGGTCGCCGCCTGGCCAAACAGCAGAAGCTTCGGCTGCTGGCGCGGCTCCTCGGCGCCTTCAAGGAGGTCGCCTTCGAAGCCCGCCGAAAGAAGCTGAGCTTTTCGCCCCAGACCCTCCACGACGTGGCGATGGGGGCGGAGCTCGAAAACCTTCTTCCGGCCGAGCTTCTGGGCCTTCGTCCCGGGCCCCTCCACCGGGAGTTTCTCAGGCGATACGCCGAGGGAGAGCTGCTGCGCTACGAGCTCAAGGGCCCCAAGAGCAAGGGCCCGATGATCGTGTGCGTGGACGGGAGCGGGTCCATGTCGGGCTCGAAAGAGATCTGGGCCAAAGCGGTGGCGCTGACGTTCGTGGAGATCGCACGACGCCAGAAGCGTCGGTGCCTCGGCGTCGTCTTCAGCGGAGGACCAGATCTCTTCGAGACCGAGCTTGCCGCCCCGCGGGCCTCCAGCATCGAGCCTTCGGCCCTCTTCGCGTTCACCGACCATTTCCCGGGCGGCGGGACCAGCTTCACCGAGCCCTTGGATCTGGCGCTCTCTCGCCTCACCGAAAAACCGTACCGGAGAGGCGATGTCCTGTTCATCACCGACGGCGAAGCCCCGGTTTCGGCGGACCTGGTTGCGCGGATTCAGCAAGCCCAACGGCGCCAGGGCTTCAAGATCAGAAGCATCGCCATCGGCGACGCCCGCACCGAGTCGCTTCAGCGCTTTTCGGACGAGGTCCGCTCGGTCACCGACCTGACCGGTGACGCCCTCACCGATCTCTTCCAACGCGTCGACTAAAGGTCAGGAGTTTGGTGAGGCTGGGCCCGTGAATGCGAGGGAGTTCGACGTTCCGCTGCCCGGCTTCGGATTGAGCTGCGGCGTCCGCCTTCCGGAATCCAGCCTCCGGGCCTGGGTCTGGGGCCCGGAGCAAGACGGCTTTCACGATGTCGTGCTGCTGGTTCACGCCCTGACCGGCAGCGCGGTGGCGGGGGGCGAAGGCGGATGGTGGGCGCCGCTCATCGGACCGGGCAAGGTGCTGGACCCAACCCGGCACACCGTGTTGTGCTTCAACAACCTGGGCTCCTGCTACGGAAGCTTCGGGCCCCGAGATCCGCGTTTTCCGACCCTCGACGCAATGGCCGAGCCGCCCCGCTCCGAAGGCAAGGGCGCTTTCGAACTCCCGCCCAACATGCCGGTGCCCCTCACCTCTTGGGACCAAGCCCGAGCCATCCTGTTGGCCCTGGATGCCCTTCGGATCCACACCGTACGCCTGACCACCGGAGGCTCCTTGGGCGGGATGGTCTGCTGCAACCTCGCCATGCTGGCGCCGGAGCGGTTCCGGGCGGTGGCGCCGGTGGCATCGACGCTCCGGGCGACGCCCTGGATGCAGGGCTTCAATCACATCGGCCGTATGGCCATCCTGGCCGATCCAGGCTTTCCGGATCATCCCCACCGCGGACTTCAGCTCGCTCGCCAGATCGCCCAAATGACCTATCGCGCCGAGCCGGGTCTCGTCAGTCGCCACCCGCCGGCCGTGGATCCGCGGGTGATCGGCTCCGTACAGACCTACCTCGAATACCAAGGCCGACAGCTGGATCGTCGCTTCGACGCCGCTTCCTATCTGTGTCAGCTCTCGGCGATGGACCACCACGACGTGGAGCGTCCGCCGCCGCCCCCCGAGGACACCGAGAGCTGGACCCCACGACCGTGGAGTCTGGAGCGATGGCGGGCCCGGACCACGTTCATCGGAATCGATTCCGATCAGCTGTTCCGCCCCGAAAACCTGCTGGCCGCCGCCGAGACACTCGGATCCCGCGCCCGATACTTGGAGATTTCTTCCCTCCACGGACATGACGGGTTTCTCATCGAATGGGACGCGATGACGGTTGTCCTGGGCCGCGCCATGGCTGAAGCGGACGAGTAAAACCATGAACCCATCTTTTCGCGTCGCCAAGTTTGGCGGCTCTTCCCAAGCGACACCCGACCGGGTCCGGCGGGTGGTGGACATCATTCGGGACGAATCCCGCGAAGGCCCGCTTGCGGTCGTGGTTTCGGCCGCGGGTCAAACCACCGACCTCTTGATCAATGCGGCCTCTCGGGCCTCGGTGGGCGATGAGCACATCGCGGCGGGCCTGGTGGATCAGGTCCACCGCATCTCCATCACCAATGCCCGGGACGTCCTGGGCACCAACGGCGAGATCCTGAAGGTCGAGTCGGAGGTGGAGGCCCTCCTCTCCAATCTGCGAAAGCTCCTCTACGGCGTGAGCCTTCTGCGCGAGTACACACCCCAGTCTTTGGACCTCATTCAGTCGTTCGGAGAGCGCCTGAGCGCGATGCTGATGAGCGAGTTCCTGAACGGTGCCGGCATCAAGAGCATCTTCGTGGATGCCCGGGATTGGCTGGTGACCTCCGATGAATTCGGTCGAGCCCAGGTCGACTGGGAAGCCTCCTCGACCCGCATCAAGTCGTTTCGCACGTCCTGGTCGGGATTGGTCACGGTTCATACCGGATACCTGGGCCGAACGCCGGACGGCCGCACCACGACCCTCGGCCGAAATGGCTCCGACTATACCGCAACTCTTCTTGCACGAGGCCTGGAAGCGCGAGACGTCTCGATCTGGACCGATGTCTCGGGCGTCATGACCGCCGACCCGAGCATCGTTCCGGACGCCTACCCTCTGGAGCGGCTGAGCTACATGGAAGCGCTGGAGCTCGCCACCTTTGGCGCCAAGATGTTCCACCCGCGGACGATGATCCCGCTCATCGAGTCCGGGATCCCGCTTCGGATTCGCAACACCTTCACTCGAAACGACTCTGGAACACTGGTGGATGAAACCGGCGTGCAGGATCGGAACCGGCCGACCTCCGTCACGTCGCTGGAGAACGTCGCCCTTCTGGACATTCAGGTTCGCCGGCTCGGTGCGCGCCCCAAGATGGCAGAGCGGGTTCAGCGATCTCTGGACACGGCCGGGATCACGGTGTGGCTTTCGACCCAGTCGGCGCACGGCCAGGCCCTTTCGGCGGTCGTGCCCATCGACCAAGCGGACAAGGCGGTCCTCGCGTTGGAAAGCGACTTTCGGGCCGAGTTGGAAAGCCACGAACTCCAGCCGATCCGGGTAGAGCTGCCGGTGACCCTGTTGACCCTGGTGGCCGAAGCGATGGGCCAACACACCAACGTGGCCGGCCGGATGTTCGCGGCCCTGGGTGCGGTGGGCGTCAACGTGCTGTCCATCGGCCAGAGCGCCAGCAGCCGCTCCATCTCTTGCGTGATCCCGGCCGCCGATACCGCCTCGGGGGTTCGGGCGGTGCACGACGCCTTCAACTTCGCCCATCAGACCGTGAACCTGTGCGTGCTGGGCAAGGGCACGGTGGGCAGCCAGCTTCTCGAACAGATCGCAAGTCAGCAATCCATCTTGCGAGACCACCACGACATCGATCTTCGACTGGTCGGTCTGGCCGGCCAGGATCGCCTGGTGTTCGATGCGGACGGGATCGATCCCCGGGCCTGGAAGGGCCGGATGGACGGGGCCCACGTCATGAACATGGGGCCGCAGGGCCCGGTCTCCATCGAAGTCCTAGAGAAACTCCGGCGCCTGTCGGTGCCGATCTTGGTGGATGCCACCGCAGCCGACGGCATGGAGTCTCTCTACCACGAAGCCCTCGGTCGAGGGATCCACGTGGTGGCGGCCAACAAAAAGCCCCTCACCATCTCGATGGAAGGTCGAAATGCGCTGCTGGCCGAAGCGCGGGACAACAGTCGCTTCTACGTCTACGAGACCACGGTCGGCGCGAGTCTTCCGGTCATCGAGACCCTCAAGGATTTGGTCCGGACCGGCGACCAGGTGCGCCTCATCGAAGGGTCCTTCTCCGGGACCTTGGGGTACCTGACCAACCAGATGATGTCCGGGCAGCCGTTGGCGGACGCGGTACGGGAAGCACAGGAGCTCGGCTACACCGAGCCTCAGCCGCAAGACGACTTGTCGGGCCTGGATGCGGCGCGGAAAGCGTTGATCCTGGCTCGAGAACTCGGCATGTCCATCGAGCTCTCCGATGTCGCGCTGACCCCGCTGGTTCCCGAAAACATCATCTCGGAAGCGAACCTCGATGCCTTCTACGAGAAGCTTCGGGACCATCAACCGGAGATCGATCGAAAGCTTTCGGACGATCGGGCGAGCGGTCGGGTCCTCCGCTACCTGGCGCGCATCGACCCGTCGGCACCGGAGCGCGGCGAGCCGGTGATGACGGTGGGCCCGATGGCGGTGCCACAGACTCACCCAGCCGCGCGCCTTCGGGGCTCCGAAGCGTTCGTGGCATTCACCACGGCGCGGTACGAGGAATATCCGCTCATCGTCCAAGGCTCGGGGGCCGGTGGTGCGGTCACCGCCGCTGGCGTCCTGGCCGACGTCTTGCGGGTGGCCCAGACCCTTCGAGGCCGCTGACTTCGGAACCGCGGACACGTTGGAACCGGACCGGACCTTGGGGGCTGGACCGACGACCACGTGAGCCGACCACGTAAGCCGACCACGTAAGCCGATCGCGTGGGGAGGTCGCGTGGGGAGGTCGCTTGGGGGAGGCCGCTTGGGCGAGGGTGCTTGGGCGAGGCCTTTGGGACGGCCCCGTGGGAAGACCGGTCAAGACGCGGCGGACACGCGGCTGGTCAAATCCTCCACGATGTCCATCTTGGTCACGATGGCCACCAGCGCTCCTTCGTTGTCCACCACGATCCCGGCTTCGTCGTTGGCGAAGAGTTCGAGGAGTGCCTTGGCCGGTTGGTCCGGTCGCACCGTATCGCAGCGCCGGAACATGACCTCGGCGATGCTGGTGCTCAGGTTGGCGTGCCCTTCTACCAGCTTTCCCAGGAGATCGGACTCGGTCACGATGCCGACCACGCGGGTTCCGTCCACCACCGGAAGCTGGCTGATCCCGTGGTCCTTCATCTTCTTGACCGACTCTCCGAGGCTGTCCTTGCCGGTGGCCACCTGCACCTGACGCCGCGGAAGGCGCGCCACGATGTCCGCCACCGTCTCGGTGGCCCAGCTGCTCTCCGCGAATCCGTACTGCTTCATCCAGGTGTCATCCACGAACTTGGTCATGTAGTTGCGGACCGAGTCGGGAAGCAGCACCACGATGCGTTTGCCCGGGGCGCGCTTCGCGACCTCCAACGCACCCACCATCGCAGAGCCGCTGCTCCCGCCGACCAAGAGCCCTTCGCGGCGAATCAAACGCCGGGCCAGGATGAACGAGTCTCGGTCTTCGCTTCGGACCCACTCGTCCACGATCCCTCGATCCAAAACCTCGGGGATGAAGTCATAACCGATGCCTTCGACCTTGTAAGATTGCACGGGGCCGGGTCCGGCCAGGATGGATCCTACCGGGTCGACGCCGACGATCTTCACGTCGGGCACGACCTCTTTGAGACGCTTGCCGACGCCGGTGATGGTTCCGCCGGTTCCGGCGCCGGCCACGAAGTAATCCAGCTTGCCATCGGTTTGCTGCAAGATCTCCTCCGCGGTGTCTTCGTAGTGGGCGAGCGGATTGTCTGGGTTTCCGTACTGGTCGAGGATGTGGCTGTTCGGGATGATTTGCTGAAGCTGCTTGGCGACGCTGATGTGGCTGTCCGGCGAATCGAAGGCCGCCTCGGTCGGGGTTCGGATGATCTCGGCGCCGAGGGCTTCGAGTACCACCTGCTTCTCCCGGCTCATCTTTTCCGGCATCGTGATGATCATCCGATAACCGCGGGTGGCCGCTGCCAGGGCCAAACCGATGCCGGTGTTGCCGCTCGTGGGCTCGATGAGGGTGTCGCCCGGCTTGATGCGGCCGGACCGCTCCGCTTCCAGGAGCATTCTTCGTCCGATCCGATCTTTCACCGAGCCCCCGGCATTGAAGAACTCACATTTCGCGAGGATCTCGCAGCCGTGTTCGGCACCGACCCGGTTGAGTCGAACCATCGGTGTGTGGCCGATGGCGTCGAGGATGGAATCGAGAATCTGCTCCGCCACGGACCTACGCTAGCATCCGGACCCGTTCGGATCAGGTGGGAACACTCCGAGTTTACGCAGGCTCCAAGGTCTCACGGTGAAGGACCTCACCGGCTCCATTCACCAGCCGAACGTCGAGCCGGCCATCCGGGGAGATCTCCACGCTTCCGTACGACACCGAGTGGACCGACGGCGGAACGTTCTGCGGGTCTCCCTTCTGCCGGTTGGCGTACACCACCCGCGGCCCGAAGGTGGAGTCGAGGACGGCCGGACCGAACTGCCCGGCGTGAAGGGGACCCGCCACGAACTCCCAGAAGGGCGAGAAGGCCCCTTTGGAAAGGGCGCTCCGGGCCGGGTCATAATGGTGCGCTGCAGCGTAGTGCACGTCGGCGGTCAGGAAGACCACGTTCTCGGGCAGATGACGGAGCACCACCTCCAGTTCCCGTTCGCGGAACCGAGGCGGACCGGAACGCCCATCCGCGAAGCCTTCCACGGCACCCGGCCCATCTCCAACCAGGAGCCCGAGCGGCATGTCGCACGCGATCACCTTCCACAATCCCTTCGACTTGCGGAGCGTCCCCGAAAGTCCAACCAGTCGGTCGACCTGCTCGGCCCCCAGCATCGGTGACCGTTCGTTTTGCAAGAGGTTCGGCCCCCGAAAGCTCCGGGCGTCCAACACGAAGACGTCGAGCAACGGGCCGTAGGCGAGGTGTCGATCGAGTCGGTCCATGGGCGCATCGATGGGAAGCGACGCCCGGAGCGCTCGCCAACCGACCTCCTGAAGATGGTGGACGGCCCGGGTCTGGTAGCGCGGATCTTTCAGAATCTCCGCCGGATACCAGTTGTTCAAGACCTCGTGGTCGTCCCACTGGGCCACCACCGGGGTGGTGGCCCATAGGTTTCGGTAGTGACCGTCCACCCAGTTGTAGTCGTATTGACCCAGGAATGCAGGGAGGGTTTCGGCGACGCGGGCCTTCTCGTCGGTGACCAGATTGTTCCAGGTGGTTCCGTCAGGCAGAGGCAGCCGAGCCCGCAGCGGCTGATCCGCGTAAACGGTGTCGCCGGAAAGGACGAAGAAGTCGAAATCCTCCTTGCGGACGCTCTCGAACGCGAACAGGCCTCCGCGTTCGGGATCGATGCCGAAGCCCTGGCCCACGATGTCGCCGCTCCATCCGAAGCGAACCGCCTTGTGGACCGTCGCGGAGGAAGCCTGTGGCGTCCGAAGGCTCACTTGCGGACCATCCCCCCTCGAGGCACCGGCCCCTCGAAGCCTGGCCTGCACCGGGGCTTCGGGCGCCAGCTCGACCCGCCACTGCAGGCTGTGGCCATCTCCCCGGCGTGCCTCCTGGGCCCCCAGCACCCGCTTGGAGCCCGCGACCGAGACTTCGAGCTCGGCCCGTTCTGCGGCCTCTGCGGTCGGCGCGCGGGTCAGAAACACCGCGTGCGAAGAGCGAACATCTCCCGCCATGAACGGCCACTCCGCCAGTGGGCGCGCCCGAGCATGCGGGGGATCGGGCCATCGACGCGCCCCGATGCGAGGGTTCCCCGGGACGAAGGCCGCCGCACCCAAGGCGCGCTTCAAAAGACCGCGTCGACACCACATCTCGCGGAATGGATCTCGCCGCGCCGGCGTTTCATCAAGGTCCGAAGGGCGGTCGCACTCGACCCCCTCCCCAACCCATCCCTCGATAGTGGGTGCGTTCGCCCTTCGGTCATTTCTTCCCCCTACTCCTTGGTCATTCGGACGACTTCGGCCTTTCGGACCTTCCACGTTGCCAGGGTCTCCCGAGACGGTGTGTGCGCACGGACTGGTTCAAAGGTGGGCCGGCGAGGGATGCACCTGAGTGAGGCGGCTCGGTGGTCGCACCTGGGAGGCGGCTGGACACGCGGTGCCCGCGCGATTCGCAACCCAATCTTTCGCGGTTCTCGGGGCTTTGCCGAGATGCGGCACTCCGTGTTGACGGTCGCCGCAAAAACCGGCAAAGTCCTGCCAATCCGCGCATCCGGATAAGCGGATTGGCTCCCTCCGGAGGTGGAACACCCAATCATGGACCTGCGTCGAACTCATGAGTTCTGCCGTCTCCTCTCGGACGACACCCGGCTTCGGCTATTGGTGCTCCTTTCGGAGTTCAACCTGACGGTGGGGGAATTGACCAGTCTCCTGGGTGTCGCGCAGAGCCGGGTGTCCACTCACCTCGGCCGCCTCCGGGAGGCTGGTCTGGTTTCGGCCACCCGCGGGGGGCAGGGATCGCTGTACCACCTGTCCGAGCAGGCGCAGGCGCCCGAGGCGGCGGGCCTCTGGCGGCAGGTTCGAGGCCACCTGGAAGATCCGCTCCTCGAGCAGGACCTGCAAAGGGCCCGGGACCTCATCGAGGTCCGGAGCCAGAGCGAGCACTGGGCCGACACGGTGGCTGGCCGGATGGAACGGCACTACTCGCCGGGACGGACCTGGCAATCCACGGCCCGGGGTCTCATCACGCTGTTGGAGCTCGGGGACGTCTTGGACGTCGCCTCGGGGGATGGAGCGCTGGTGGAGCTCGTGGCCAAGCGCGCTCGGTCCATCGTGGGTATCGATCGCAGCGAGCGGGTGGTGAATGCGGCCCGCCGGCGGCTCAGCAACATGAGCAACGTGAGCTTCGTGCAAGGTGACATGCACGAACTCCCCTTCGAAGCCTCGCGCTTCGACACCATTCTTCTTCTACACGCTTTGACCTACGCGCACGACGCCGATCGTGTGGTGGCGGAGTGCGCCCGTGTCGTGCGACCGGGGGGCTCCGTCGTCATTCAGACGCTCCTGCGTCACCAGTTCTTCGACCACGTGAAGCCCTTCGACCATCTGAACACGGGCTTCGAGGTGGATGAGGTCTCGAGCCTCATCGAGAATGCGGGTCTGGAGATTCTGGAGTGCGGCATCACGCACCAGGAAAAGCGCAAACCGAACTTCAAAATCGTGACGGCCCTCGGACGCCGTCCAAAGGACATATGATGGATCTCAAAGAACGTATCGAACGACTCCACACCGTGGTGAAAGAGCGCATCCTGGTCCTCGATGGCGCCATGGGCACCATGCTTCAGCAGTATGAGCTCCAGGAACACGACTATCGAGCCGACCGCTTCGAAGGCCACGGTCATGACCTCAAGGGCAACCACGACGTCTTGAACATCACTCGACCCGATGTGGTGAAGGCGGTGCATGGCGCCTATCTCGAGGCGGGAAGCGACATCTTGGAGACCAATACGTTCTCCGCCACCCACATCGCCCAGGCCGATTATGGCCTCGAAGAGGCGGTTTACGACATCAACCTGTACGGCGCGCGAGCGGCGCGAGAGGTGGCCGACGCGTTCACCGACAAAGATCCGGCGCGGCCGCGCTTCGTGGCCGGCGTGTTGGGTCCAACCAACCGCACCTGCTCGATCTCGCCCGACGTCAACAACCCCGGTTATCGAAATGTCAGCTTCGATGCGCTGGTGGAGGCGTATCGAGAAAACATCGAAGGCGTCATGGACGGCGGCGCGGATCTCCTCTTGGTGGAAACGGTCTTCGATACCCTGAACGCCAAGGCCGCTCTCTTCGCCATCTCCCAGTACAAGCGCCGAACCGGGATCGCCGTGCCGGTGATGATCTCCGGCACCATCACCGACGCCAGCGGCCGGACGCTCTCCGGTCAGACCACCGAAGCGTTCTGGATCAGCATCGCCCACGCACGTCCGTTTTCGGTCGGGCTGAACTGCGCGCTGGGAGCCAAAGAGCTTCGCCCGTATCTGAAAGAGCTGGCTCGCGTCGCCGACTGCTACGTGAGCGCCCACCCCAACGCCGGCCTCCCCAACGAGTTCGGGGAATACGACCAGACGCCAGCCCAGATGGCGGAGCACATTGAGGACTTCGCCGAGAGCGGGTTCTTGAACATCGTGGGCGGCTGCTGCGGCACCACGCCGCAACACATCAAGGCCATCGCCGACACCGTGGCTGGCCGCCCGGTGCGCCCGATTCCGAGGTTGGAGCCCATCATGCGCCTCTCCGGTCTCGAGCCCTTCCACCTGGGACCGGACAGCCGCTTTGCCAACATTGGCGAGCGGACCAATGTGACCGGCTCGGCCAAGTTCCGTCGACTGATCAAGGAGGGCGACTATGAAACGGCCCTGGATGTCGCCCGGCAACAGGTCGAAAACGGAGCCCAGCTCATCGACGTCAACATGGACGAAGGGATGCTGGACTCCGAGGAGGCGATGCACACCTTCCTGAACCTGGTGGCGGCCGAGCCCGACATCAGCCGGGTCCCCGTGGTCTTGGACTCGTCGAAGTGGTCGGTGATCGAGACCGGTCTCAAGTGCATCCAGGGCAAAGGCATCGTGAACTCCATCAGCCTCAAAGAGGGGGAGGAGGCCTTTCTCGAGCAGGCGCAAAAGGTTCTGGACTACGGAGCCGCGGTCATCGTGATGGCGTTCGACGAAAAGGGTCAGGCCGACACCCGGGAGCGAAAGTTCGAGATCTGCAAGCGCTCGTACGAGCTCCTGGTGAACAAGCTGAACTTCCCCCCCCAGGACATCGTTTTCGACCCGAACATCTTCGCCGTCGCCACCGGCATCGAGGAGCACAACAACTACGCCCTCGACTTCATCGGCGCGTGCGAAGACATCAAGACCGGTCTCCCCCACGCCAAGATCAGCGGCGGCGTCAGCAACATCTCGTTCTCGTTTCGAGGAAACGACCCGGTCCGCGAGGCGATGCACTCTGCGTTTCTGTACCATGCCACCCGAGCGGGTATGGACATGGGGATCGTGAATGCCGGACAGCTTGCGGTGTACGACGACGTCACCCCCGAGCTCTTGGAGCGGGTGGAAGACGTTCTCCTGAATCGACGGGAAGATTCGACGGAGCGGCTGGTAGAGTTCGCCGAGACGGTCAAGGGAGACAAATCGAAGGAATCGAAGAACGATCTGGAATGGCGAAAGAAGCCGGTGGACGACCGCCTGGCCCACGCGCTCATCAAGGGTATCGCGGACTTTGTGGAGGATGACACCGAAGAGGCGCGACAGCAGGCAGATCGGCCCATCCACGTCATCGAAGGCCCCTTGATGAAGGGCATGAACATCGTCGGCGACCTCTTCGGCGAAGGGAAGATGTTCCTCCCCCAGGTGGTGAAGTCGGCCCGGGTCATGAAGAAAGCGGTGAGCTACCTCATCCCCTTCATCGAGAAGGAGTCGGAGGAAGGCGGCGGCTCCAGCGCCAAGGGCAAGATCATCATGGCCACCGTGAAGGGGGACGTGCACGACATCGGGAAGAACATCGTGAGCGTGGTCCTTCGCTGTAACGGATACGAGGTGGTCGACCTCGGCGTCATGCAGCCCTCGCAAGCCATTCTGCAGGCAGCGAAGAACGAAAAGGCGGACATCATCGGTCTTTCGGGGCTCATCACCCCATCGCTCGACGAGATGGTCAACGTGGCCTCGGAAATGGAGCGGGAAGGCTTCGACATCCCGCTCTTGATCGGCGGCGCCACCACCTCTCGGGTCCACACGGCGGTGAAGATTCAGCCGGCCTACCATGGCCCCACCATATACGTGACCGACGCATCCCGGAGCGTGGGCGTCGTCTCGAAGCTGATCAGCGACGAGCACAAAGCGCCGTACGTGAAGGAGATCGCCTCGGAGTACGAGAAGGTCCGAAAGCAGCACGCGAACAAGAAGGAGCGCAAAGACCGCCTGTCGATTGCCGACGCCCGCGCGAACCGCCTGGAGCCGGACTTTAGGGCCCATCCTCCGGTGCGACCCCGAGAGCTCGGCCTTCAGACCTTCACCCACTATCCGCTCCGGGAGCTGGTGGAGGCCATCGACTGGACGCCGTTCTTTCAGACCTGGGAGCTGCACGGGCGCTTTCCGGCCTTGCTCGATGATCCGGTGGTGGGACCGCAGGCTCGAGAGCTCCTGTCGGATGCGCAAGCGCTCTTGTCCCGCATCGTGGACGAAGAGCTTCTGGAGGCCCGGGCGGTGGTGGGATTCTTTCCCGCCAACCGGGTGGGGGACGATATCGAGGTCTATCGAGACGAAAGCCGAACCGAGGTGGTGGAGCGCTTCTGTTGCCTTCGCCAGCAGACCCGGAAGGCCCCGGGCCGCAAGAACCTGGCGCTATCCGACTTTTTGGCCCCTAAGGAAAGCGGGATTGCGGACTACGTCGGGGGCTTCGCGGTGACGTCGGGGATCGGAATCGAAGAGTTGGTGGCCCAATTCGACAAGGACCACGACGACTACAACTCGATCATGGTGAAAGCGCTGGCCGACCGGTTGGCGGAAGCGTTCGCCGAGCGGATGCACCAGCGGGTGCGGACCGAGCTTTGGGGCTATGCGCCGGAAGAGCGGCTCGACAACGATTCACTCATCAAGGAAAAGTATCAGGGGATTCGGCCGGCCCCCGGTTACCCGGCCTGCCCCGACCACACCGAAAAGGCGAAGCTCTTTCGGGTGCTCGAAGCGCCGGAGCGGATCTCCATCCGGCTCACGGAGTCGTTTGCGATGATGCCGGCGTCGTCGGTGAGCGGATTCTACTTCTCGCACCCCGAATCTCAGTACTTTGGAGTCGGAAAGATCGAGGCCGACCAGGTGCAAGACTATGCGGAGCGCCGGGGCGTGGAGCTTCGCTTCATGGAGAAGTGGCTGTCGCCCAATCTGGCCTATGACCCCCGAGCTTTGGCAAAGCGCTCTGCATGACGAGAACACCTGGCACTCGGCCTGATGGCGCGGGCGCGCGGGCGGGCCGGCTCGGGGCCAGGTCCGCCTCGTGGCCTTCATGGCTTGTGGGGTCGCTTGATCTCTTGAATGAGCTGTCCGAACGCCAAATCCAACGCATCGGCGATGCGCTGGCGTGAGCCGAGGGGCTTGAAGCAGCTCGCATTGCGGTCGGCCCGGTAGAGGACCAGCCAGACCACTCGGGCACCTTCCAGCACCGGATGAAGCGAGGCGATGAGCGTCCCTTCGCGGTCGTTCTCGTGGATGATGAACTGGTTCTGGCTGAGGGGATCGACCCCGGCCTTCTTCATGGCGTCCCAGAAGGAAGATCCGATCTCGGATGGTGTGGCCTCGCGCTTTTCGGTTTCAAGGAGGAGTGCGGCCCGGCCGGCATCGTCCGAAAACTCCACGATCCCTTCCCGGGACTTCGCGATGACCAAAAAGCGTCGACTCATGGCGGTCCCCCTTAGCAGGTCCCGATGCGCGAATCGACTCAGGAGCCATCGGACCCGGAGGCGACCAAGTCTTTGGTATTCCTCCGGAACCGTTCCCAAGCGACCCGGGTCCGAGAAGCGGCGCGCCGGGCAAAGGCAAACAGGCTCGGTCGGGCGCCCCGGCTGAAGTCCACCAACACGTCTCGAAGCTCGTCGTCCAGTGGGCTTGCAATCTGGTTCGGGTGGCCACGCCCCAGCTGAAGACCGATATCGAAGAGGATCTCCAGGAGATCCTCTGGCTCGGCCAGCATCGTATCCACGTCCAGTTCCCGATAGTGGTCGGCCCAGCTGTGTATCCAGAAGGTCTCACCTTTGTAGCGCACGTATCCCACGAGACGGTGCGGCGCATAGGCGATCCGGGACTGACCGATCAGGATCCGAAAGGGATCGACCCGGTTCGATCCGTTGATGCACGAGACGCCGCCCAGGTCCCGAACTTGTTTGGCCTCCAAGACTACGTCATCATCGGCGCGCTCGGTGGGCCCTTCCACCCGCAAGAGAACCTTCGTATCCAGGGCGCTGCCGATCCCGAGTCTCACCCTCCCCGCCCGCTTGACCCGAAAGAAGGCTGGGTCGTGGGCCTTGGGCTCGCTCTCCACCATCCGATGCACGTAGGGCTCGATCGCGACCTGGATGTCCGGCAACACCTCGTCCGAAAACGGCTCGGTCACGGTTTCCGTCCAAGCCAGAAAGTCGGCCCGGGACCGCGTGAACGTGGCCCGGAGTTCGGGCACCAGGCGCGGGCGGCGCCCCAGGATGTCGGGCTGCTTCAGCGCCGCCTGGTAGCCTTCGAGAAAGCGTTCCAGAAAGGCGGTGCTTTGGGCCGTCCATCCGAGGTCTTCCGACACCAAGATCACCGACGTCATCATGCGCAACAGATCGATCACTGGGGGTCCGGTGGCGGAGTCGTCGAAGTCGGTGAGTCCTCGGGACCGGTCGGTCACCGCGTACTGCTCGAGGTGCGCATCTCCGTGAAGATTGACGGACGGTAGGTCCTCGGCGTCGAAGGCCATACAGACGGACTGGGCGAAGCGCTGATTGATGAAGCGATAGTAGTCGTGGGGGGAGCTTCGAAGGCGCGCCAGCAGCTTCGGGGCCCGGTCCAGCGGCAGGCTTTCGGGATCGACGTAGAAATCGGAGGGCGGCGGCCCCTTTCCAACCGCTTTCGAAGGCGGCGGCGGATGCGCGCAGGCGGCGAGCGCCGCCCCGAAGAAGACCGCCAGCGGGCCCACCGCCACCTGAAGGCAACGGCCATGGCCAAACGCGCTGCGGCCGCAGCAACCGAGCACCCCGCGCCCGGCGGTGTCCGAAGCCGAAGCACGCACGTTGGCGCGAGCGTAAGCAGAATTCGACCCCATGGCTTTCAAATGCCGGCAAGCCCCGAGTGGGCCTACGGGGCAAGCCCGGGAAGGCCATCCAAATCTTGACCCCCGCCGAGCAACCCCTGCACCCTCCCCCTCCTCCCACGCCCGGGTGGCGGAATGGTAGACGCGGCGGATTCAAAATCCGTTGATGGTGACATCGTGCGAGTTCAAGTCTCGCCCCGGGCAACGCGGAATCTGGCACGAATCAGCCTCTCCGGTCCAGAATCCTGTACTTTTCAGCTTGACGACACCGGTCCCAGGGAAACCCAACCACGGCCAAGGAGATGCGGTCCGCCTGCTACCCTTTTGCTACCCCTCGAACCTCCCATCCGAGCCACCCTCCAGCCCCGTGCTGCGTAGACGCCTTAGGAGGACCGGACGACGGATACCGTAGCCAAGTTGGCCGACGGGGCTAGAGCCAACTCTGGACTTCCGAACAGGTCGCTGAGACTCGGTCCCCATGGAACGCCTCCGTTGCGGCCGCTGCGACCGGCATACCTACCATTCCGTCCTAGCTGAGGACGGTTGGTCCGAGTCCGAGACGCTCGACGTGGGTTTCACTGTCGAATTCAATGAGAGGGCTCAGTTTCTCAAGTGTGACGGCTGTGGAACTTTCAGCCTCCGAGTTCTTGAATGGACGAGCGAGGACATGCCTGAACCGTACGGCGATGGCGGCCGAGTCCATAGGTACCCACCATCCGCTGAGATGCCTCCCCCAGTCCGACACGAGGAACACCTACCACGGAGGGTGCAAGCCATCTACCAAGAGGTCCGTCACGCGATGGCTGGAGGTCAGCGCATCCTGACCGGCATCGGCGTTCGTGCCCTCGTCGAGGCCGTATGCAAGGAGGTTGACGCTGGGGGCTCCAATCTGGAGGAGCGAATCGACGCACTCGTGCCCGACCACCTCACGAAACAGAACGCCGAGGTTCTTCATGGAACGCGCCTCCTCGGAAACGAGGCCGCCCACGAGGTCAGGCCGCCTTCCAAGGCTGACCTGGAGGCCGCCCTGGAGGTCGCCCAGAACCTCCTCAGCAACGTCTACGTCATCCCGAAGCTCGGGAGTGGTCTTCCGAAACGCAAGGCGAAGCAGACGAAGGCGTTGCCCAAGGCGAAGGCGAAGAAGAGGTCACCGACTCCGAAGTCGCAGAAGTCGAAGCCCTGACCACACGAGCCTTGCTTGCCCAAGTCATCGACCTGCACCCGGAGCCGGACATCCTGGAGGGCGGTAGGCTGGAAGCGTTCCTTCTCGATGATGGGCTCATCGTCGTCTGGGCGCACTGGTTTGAGGGTGCGTACGGCCGTCCTCTCATCCGACTCGGGAAGCTCGCCACTCGGGCTCGTGCATTCTGGTTCGTAAAAATCTGGCAGGCCATTGGTATGGCCCCGGCAAGGCCAGGGGATGAAGACTTGAAGCGGCCCGTTTACCGGTGGGGCTGAGTGCCCGTCGGCATTCTCAGTTGGGTTCCGAGTCGGCTTGCCGGCGGATTTCTTCGAGGATTTGGTCCGCCCCCCAAGCCGATGCAGCAACCCATGCCGCCTTCTTTTCAAGCGCGCTGTCCCTCGAAGTATTCTTGTAGATGGGCTCATGAGTCGGCTCCGCCGATGCATGCATCTGCAGAGTTCTAATCTGCAGCTCGAAGTGCATCGGCCGCTCATCCAGCGACGACCACCCCTCTGGCTCTACCGACGTCGGGATTTGAGCAATGATGTGCCTCGACTCATACGAGAACTCCCAGGGCTTCTCGGGTTCGTGCTGAAAGTCCTCGAGAACGCGAAACAGGCTAGGCACAAGACGCTCGCGAACTTGGCGCATGTCATCGCGAAAGTGAACGAGAACGCGCCCACCGATGAGGTCCTCCATGGTCTCTAGCGGGTGCCCGTACTTAGGCTCTCCATTAGCTCGAACAGCTCCGGCCTTACCCAAGAAGCTTTCAACCGTCTTCGCCCGAAAAGAAACTCGGTCGATGCGGCGGAATCCCGTCAAGGCGGACTCAACCATCTCTTGCAGTGACTCGGCGACCTCCGCCAAGCGAGGTCGGACTAGCTCGTACCTTCTTCGAAGGCTTTCGGTGTTTGACATCTTCTTCCTCAATCTCTCCAGAAACAATGAGCCGGCCATCCTCCACTTCGACGCTGGTCCCACCTTCCGTGTCGCTCACGCTGGCCCCACCTTTCTTGTCGCTCATCGGAGCCATTACCATGACATCACCCGCCAGTCGAAACACCCGATACGGGGAGAGTGATTCGAGCCCAGCCTTGTCTAGCTCGAATCGACCATGCCTCATCTCATCTTGGATGCCTTCCATGAACTTCTCGTGCATGTGCTCAGGCAGAAGGTCTTGCGCGACGCCCTGCAGTGACCACTCCGTCCTAGCCTGACGACGGAGACTCGTGATGGCGTCTGCAACCACCTTCTTGTCTTCCAGGTCTGAGCAGGCCGCACTCAGCACCTTCAGTCGCCTCATCAAGACCATCGAGCCCTCCTCCTTGGTCACGGCGAAATCCGAATCCAGGAAGCGCTCAAGCCACCACTTGGTCATGGCTCCATCGCGGGCACCGGCGTCGTGCGCATGTCCTTTCCAGAAGTGCGACCGGGTGTTCTTGCCTCCAAAGATGGCACTTTTCCTGGCTTGAGACTCTTTGCTGAAGATTACCTCCAACTGTATCTGGCCTCCGTCGAAAGAGAACGCCTCTTCTTGGGGGAACAACCAGATGTAGCAGTCACGCTTTTCGGTCGTTACATGGTCCACAGCACAGACGAAAAGTCCGACAGGTGGGGACCTGTTGTCCATGCTGCGACTGAGAATGTTGGCGAGTTCGCGCGCACCTGCCTTGGCCGAAGTCGTGGGTCCGAATACCGTTCGCAGCACCTGTTCCCTGAAGTTCGACTGCCGTGCCCCCGAACCGTGCGCTCGAACAGTGATGGGGACACGGTCCCGGGCCAGGAGGTTCGCCGCACCTCGGAGCGCATTCCGAAGACTCGGATTCGAGATGTCCACCAGGCCTCCTTCACAAGGAACCGGATTCTCTTCGCCCCACTGGGGCGTGACGGTGAATGCGTATACCCGACTCGGACCTTTCACACCTCAAGGCTACCCATACCGTGCTGTTGCTACCAAGTTTTCGGACAGCCCGGTCAGTCGTCAGACCGAGGGCCTGTCATACTCGCGGGCCTCTGCAGACTCCTTGGCGGCCTTCCCGCTCGTCGCAGCAATCTCCGCGCGTAGGCCTGCGGCTCGGAATCCGTGGGCGCCTCCTAGACCACCTCCACCTCGCCAGGAAGGAGGAAGCCGCAGGCCAAGGTGTCAGGGGGCGGTGTTACCCATGTTCTCGGTCTGATCTGTTACCCATGTTTCCGGTTGCACACGCCCTCTCACAATCAAATCGGGGGAGGACCACCCCCCATCTACTGCGCAGGCTCCTCGGGTAGGGTCTGGACTCCGGCCTTCCGCACGAACTCTGGAGTGTTGATGACTGTCTTCCTATCGCCCCAGACGAGGAGGACCAGCTCGGTCAGGCCCTTGTCGTCCGTAACGAGGCCGTCCACGCCCGCCAGGTACACCAGTCGAAGCGTGTCGAAGTAGTCGCCTTCATGGACCTTCCGCCGCTGGGCAGCGTGCCGGTACATGAGCGCTGGTTCGGCCATTGGCCATGCCCAGGCGAAGGGGAAGGAGTTCGGGTCGGCCAAGACGTCTCGAACCCCGAATCGGATGCTAGGGTCCCTATCGCGGTAGAACTTCGTGATGGTATCAGCGTGGGCTTTCCACCAAGTGCCTACGAATTCGTCGAAGGAGACTTTTGAGTCCCATGGCTTCTGGAGCGACGGCTTCGAGAACTTCGCCTTCAGCTCCTTGTAGCCCTTGAGGCTCTTCTCCTTCTCTGCCCGAATCTCAGAGGGGATTTCAGTGACGGACCGGCCAGGGGCACCTCCACGTGCTAGACCGGCCATGCCTTCCCGGAAGCGCAAGTGGTCCGCCGAAGACCAACTCGGGTCCGGGCTCCCTCGTAATTCGCTGAACAGGATTTCCCAAGCATCTCGAAAAGGGGCTTGCACTGACGCCGCGTGAAGTAGCCTAGCTCTCCCCAGCAGAAGCTCCTGCCGCGGCCCGACGTTGAGCGCCTCTCTGATAGTCTCCCAGCAAAGACGGACCCCCAAACCGGCGTCGATGGCACTCACTACCCTGATACGGCTGGTGGCATCGAGCGTCTCCCAGTTGCCGATGAAGGAGTTGTCAATCAACCACATCCGAGCCTCCGTCCTCCAGCGGCCAGTGCTGATGTGCCGAGTTCATGATTGACGAGTTTCAAGGTGCTTCTCCGGCATCTCGTCGGTCCGTTAGGTGCCCGCGGAACGCTTGCTGCAGCACCGACCTTTCGAGCTGTCTTTGTAGAGCGGAGGCCCTTTCTCGCTGCGAGTCGACTTCGGTACAGCGTCGCAGCATTTCGTCAGCCCTTGAGATGACCTCTAGCTGCTCTTCCGGTGGGGGTAGCGGGACATACAGCTCTTGAAGCAATCGTGTGTTGAAGCCAGCCCGTGTGCTCCCCATCGAGCTACGCTCGATAGCCTTTCTGATGGAAGGAACCCCACGGAAAGCCAGATAGAGGAAGCGAGGCAGACACAGTCTGGGCGAAACCCGAACGCGAAGAAGATGGAAGGTCATGAGCGACCCATCTGCCTCAGCTGTTACCAGCGCAGAGCGCCCTACGGTCCCCGACCTAGTGAAGAGGACGTCGTTGGTCTGCAGACGGTATCGACCGAAGTCTTCTGCTCGCTTAAACGGAAGGTAGTTGCTTTTACTCAGTTCGAGATAGCCCCACTGGACGCATCCTACATTGAGAACTTGGACGCCCGAGTCCTCGAACTCGCTGGATTTCATAGACATTGGGCCAATCTGGACGACATCGCCCGGGTCGAAGCCTAGGTCTTTGACCTGCACCCAGTTCCACGAGGGGGGTAGCTCCACCTCTGGTGTCGACTGGGATGCTCCTGCTCCCCAAAGCCGCCCATGCTTCGACTTCTTTGGAATTCGGGCACGCTCCTCCTCCAAAAGGCCGCGGTGCCAATCGGGTTCGACGTTGGGGTTGGCTTCGCGCCAGTCCTTGGTGAGGTCGCCTCGGAAGGCGGCGGCGAGGATGGACTTCTTCAGCTTCTCCAGGAGCGCCGGCACCCGGTCGAGCGACTCCTTGGCCTTCCTCGAATGCGCGAACAACGCATCCACCTTCTCGACGATGCGTTGCTGCTGTTCGATTGGGGGCAAAGCGAAGGGGCGCTCGAACGAAGGTTTGACCTTGATGAAGGGCTGAGCGCTTCCGCCACGTATCCAGAACGACTGGTCGTTGATTCGGCGCCAAAGGAAGTCTCGGTCGATTTCGGGACCGGTCCAGATGATGTGCGTGTTGGCAACCGCGCTCCACTTTCCGTCAGCTCGGAAACACCGTCCACATCTGGCGCCGACAGCAGAGGCAATGATGGCTGGGCCCTCGTGCTCGAAGTGGTCGAGCCAGACGTCCTGACCCGAAGCACTAAATCCCGGGTACCGTCCATCGGCTGGTTCTGGATGAAGCTTGCCCTTGATGAGCTTCGAGTTCCCGGACTTGTGCTTTGTGATGTCGGTCAGCTTTTGCCAGCGCCAACCAGAGGGAAGGCCGTCTTCGCTCATTCCGCAGCCTCTTCCTCGGTGGTGGTCGGGGACTCCAGGAGCGCCGTTAGCTCCTCCAGCTCTTCCAGCGCCGTCCTCAGCTCGACCTGGATTTCGTTGGCGATGTCCTCAGGCTCGCCGAGGTCTTCGGCGGAGTCGGCGTCTTCGTCGCGGAGCCAGGCGATGTCGAGGTTCCAGTTCCGCTTCTCGATGTCCTCCAGGCTGAAGCAGCGGAAGCGACCTTCTTCGCCCTCGTCGGTGCGCTTCGACTTGCCGAGCGGGCTCTTGCCGAATGCCTTCTCGAAGGGGGCCAGATGGTCCTCTCGGGTGAACGGGGTCCGCTTGCCGAAGGAGGGCATGTTGGCCCTGAGGTCGTAGACCCAGACCTCCTTGGTGTTGCCGGTGTCCTTCTTGCCCCGGGTGAAGAACAGGACGTTCGTCTTCACGCCGCCGGCGTAGAAGATGCCCGTCGGCAGCCTGAGGATGGTGTGGAGGTCGCACTTGTTCATCAGGTCGCGGCGGATGTCTCGACCGACGCCTTCCTCGAAGAGGATGTTGTCGGGGAGGACGACCGCGGCCCGGCCTCCGGGCTTCAGGCCCCGGTACATGTGCTGAAGGAAGGCGAGCTGCTTGTTGTTCGTCGGGTAGGTGAAGTCGTCTCGGGTGGCGCTTCCGGCGCCCTTGGTCCCAAACGGAGGGTTGGCCAGGATGACGTCTGCGGGCTCCAGCCGGGCTCCGTCGCCGCTCAGGGTGTCGCCGAGCCTGAGGCAGCCCTCGGTGCCGGGCGGGCCCTCGATGTTGTGCAGCATGCAGTTCATGAGGCCGAGGCGCCGGGTGTCCGCGACCAGCTCGACCCCGACGAAGGCCTGCTGAATCTGGAACTTCTGCTCGGCGTCGGACAGGTTGAACAACTCGTCGGTCTGGGACTTCACGTAGCGGTCGGCGGCGATGAGGAAGCCGCCGGTGCCGCAGGCGGGGTCCTGGACGACCTCGCCGGGCTTGGGCTTCATGAGGGCCACCATGGAGTCAATGAGCGGCCTGGGGGTGAAGTACTGCCCGGCCCCGCTCTTCCGCTCGGCGGCGTTCTTCTCCAGAAGGCCCTCGTAGAGGTCTCCGAGGCCCTCTTCGCGGGCGCTGTACCAGTCGAGGGCGTCGATGCTCTTCACCAGGCGTTCGAGGTGGGTGGGCTTCGTGAGGCGGGTCCCGGTGCCGCCGTAGACGCCTCGGACCAGCGGGCTCTTCGCGTTGCCGAGGTCGA
Source organism: Myxococcota bacterium (assembly GCA_050331295.1). Taxonomy (GTDB): domain Bacteria; phylum Myxococcota; class Kuafuiibacteriia; order Kuafuiibacteriales; family Kuafuiibacteriaceae; genus Kuafuiihalomonas. The sequence continues at coordinate 89,563 of JBHJGZ010000011.1, forward strand.
TGAGCATCCGCCGGTAGAAGTCGAGCTGCTCGGTGCCCTCCAGCTTGCGGAGGTCGTCCCAGCGGTAGCCCTTCGGGAGCTTGCTCTCAGTCTCCGTCTCCTTGGCCATCTTCAGGAAGAGGAGGAGGGTCAGCTCGATGACGTACTCGTGGTAGCCCACGCCGTCGTGGCGGAGGATGTGGCAGAGGTTCCAGAGCCTCTGAACGATGTCCTGGGTGTTGCTCAAGTGTCTTCCTTCTCCGTGGTAGCCATAGCTTCCGCGATGCGGCGTTCGAGTCGCTGACGGTAGTCTGGTCTCATCTCACTCCAGTCGACGTCCCAGTCCTTGGCGGTTTCTGCGGCGGCCCTAGAGACCGCGAACTCAATCTCGTTCTGGATAATCACCGGAACGAAGTAGACGTAGGGCTCGTAGTCTTCGTCGTAGTCGACAGCGCAGAGCCCCCAGCACTCAACCAAGAGCGGGTCCACGATTCCGAAGGTGAACCGCAGGACTTTCTCCTGAAGGTTGAGCCCCTCTGGGGCGGCGAAGTGCTGAATCGTATTCCTTAGCTTTCCGAATTCTCGGAAACGCTCTTCGTCGGCGAGTTCAATACCAGCCGCTGCCCAAAGTCTTTCCGGCAGCTCCGACCATTGAATCGTGCGGCCGTGCTCGACCAAGTCCAGCAGCTCAAGCCGCTGGCTCTTTGCCTTCTTTCGGGTGGGCAACGAATCGAAAAGGAGGAGGGGATGTTCCTGTGCGATTCGGGCCTTGACGATGATTTCGGCGGCATGGGCGGCTTGAAGCACCGCGAGGTCCGGCCATCGGTCGTTCTCCATGCTCATGTAGCATGCGTGACGATGGGCATGAGCCAGGGCGCCGAGCCCCAGCCGGAGCATGTTCCGCCAAACATCACTGAGACCAGATTCCGACTCCATGGGTTATGCGGCCTCCCCGTCGTCCCAGACCGCGTCGCCGAAGGCGTCCAGAATTTGGTCCAGCTTGCCGTCGAGCTGCTTGTCGATGGCCTTGTAGCCGCCCTTGGCCTTGAAGGCGCCGGAGCTGAAGGCTTGCTCGTCGACGACGACCTCCTGTTCGAGCTGGGCGGCGATGCGCTCAATCCACTTCCGCTGGCCCGGCTTCCAGCTCGCCATGCCGAGGACCTTAGCCTTCGCCTGAGCGACGCGGTCGGCATAGGGCACGAGGGGTGAGCCAAGGGCCTTCTGGCGGATGAAGCCGATGATGCTGGCAGCGATGTCCTGGTTGGTCATCTTGCTCCAGGCCGCCTTGATGTGGGCCTCGGGGAATCCGGCGTTGGCCAGCTCCATCTTCAGGGTCCGGAGCTGCTCTCGGGTCAGGTCTCGGGGGCGCTGGAGAACGACCTGAAGGGCGGCCAGCTCGTTCTTGTTCTGCTCGATAAAGGCGCCGAAGGACTCCAGGTAGTCCTCCGGCTTCTGGCCCTGACCGAAGCCCTGCTCCACCGCCTGGAGGTCGTCAGAGTGCTCGCTGATTAGGAGGCCATCGCCTGTTCCTCGCAGGGCGCTGAACAGGTCGATGATGAGCTTGCGGAGCCGGGGCTTCGTCCGGAACAGGTCCCGAGCCTCGGAGGGCGCCATGTTGCGGAGGGCGTTCGGCAGCTCCGCCAGCTCGGCGCCGAAGACGTCCTCGATGGACTGCCGGGCCATCTCGACTTCTGGAGGTGAATTCTGGAGGTCCTCCTGCCGCCGGACCGCGCGCCGGAGCCGGGTCACGATTTGGTCCAGAACGTCGTGGGCGTGGGTGCGGTCGTCCTCGGTGCCGGGTATGGCGTGGGCCTGCTCGCCGTCCAGCTCGTCCAGAAGCTGGTCGAGCCCGATGTTCACCTGGGTGACCACCGGCTTCATGTCGGTCACGTCTTCGAGTGCCTGGTAGAGGTCGACCGCGTCGAAGATGTGGAAGACCTCCTTGCCGATGTGGTCGCAGCGCCTCGTCGCGCGGCCGAGCATCTGCTCGTAGAGGATTCTGGACCGGACCCGGCGGACGAAGACCAAGTTGACGATTTCTGGAACGTCGATGCCGGTGGTGAGGAGGTCCACCGTCACTGCGATGCTGGGCAGCTTCTCGTTCTTGTACCGGCGGATTTGGGCCATGTACTTGTCGGTAGCGCCGGTGATTTTCTGGACGGCGTTGTCTTCGATTTCGCCCCACTGGGCCTCAAAGGCTGCCTTGAGCGCGGCCACCATGTCGTCGGCGTGCTGGTCCGTCACGCAGAAGACCAGGGTCTTTCCGGGCTTCTCGGGGTCGATGTGCTCGGCGAGGGCTTCGGCCACGACCCGCGTGAACTCCTTGGTCAGGACTCGCTTGTTGAAGGCCGAGACTTCGAAGTCCAGCTCGTCCTCCAGCTCGCTGAGGTCGGTGACCCCGCCGGGCCTGAGCACGGGGACCTGCTCGCCCTTATCGAAGTGGATTCCGGCTTCGGCCAGGCGGGTCACGATGCGGGTGGGGGGCTCGTGGTCGATGAGCCAGCCATCCACGACGGCGCGGCGGTAGCTGTAGCTGTAGACCGGGGCCCCGAATATCTCCTTGGTGTGCAGGGCGGGGGTGGCGGTGAGGCCGACCTTGATGGCGTCGAAGTAGTCCAGAACCCTGCGGTACATCGAGACGTACTCGTTGAAGCCGCGAAGCTCCATCTCGCCCTCGGTCATCTCGCGGTCCAGATTGTAGCCCCGGTGGGACTCGTCCACGACGATGAGGTCGTAGGCGTCGATGCCGAGCTGCTGGCCGTCCTCCTTGGTCTCCAGAACGCGGCGGACCATGGCCTGGACGGTGGCGACGTGGACCTTGGTTGACGGGTCCGGCTTCATGTCGCCCAGCTCCTTCACCTCGAAGATTTCGGTGAAGGTCATGTTCTGGTCGAGGCGCATGTCCTTGAAGGCGTTCTGGGCCTGCTCGCCGAGGGCGGTGCGGTCCACGAGGAAGAGCACCCGCCGGACCCGTCCAGATTTCAGGAGCCGGTAGATGAGACCGATGACGGTTCGGGTCTTGCCGGTGCCGGTGGCCATGGCGACCAGGTGGTTGCGCTGGCCTTTCTGGATGGCCTCTTCGACGGCGCGGACCGCGTCCCGCTGGTAGTCCCTGAGGCCGGTGTAGTCGAAGGGCTCGTCGTTCAGCTTCGCCTCGGCCTCGGCGACGCTGTGTTCGAGCATATCCAGAAGCCCTTCTGGACTGTGCCAGCCCATGAGCGCCCGGGGGTGGTTGGCGGGCTGGCGGGCATCCAGAAACCAGATGCCGCTCTTGGTTTCGACCTGTCGGTGATACTCCCGTCCGTTGGTCGCGTAGAGGAAGGGCACCCGGTAGGCCTGAGGCGTGTCGTTCTCATCCCGGGCGTACCAGCCGTAGGCTCCGGAGAGGGTCGTTGGGTCCCGGTCGGCGGCGATGGAGTGGGTCTCCTGCCGGGTGGTGTAGCCTTGGGCGCCGGGGGCGAGCTGCTGGCCGGCCTCGAAGCGGTAGGCGATGGAGTACCGCTTAGACTGGGTCAGCACGCCGGCCACGTTCTTGTGCTTGCGCTTGGCCTCGACCACGCCGACGGGGGTGAGGCCGATGAACAAGACGTAGTCGGCCGGACCGGCGGCTGTGGGCCACTCAGCGATTGCGCGGTTCTTCCCCTTTTGGGGGCGGGCGCCGGCGCTGTGCCGGAGAAGCTCGCTGTCGGCCTCCCAGCCGGCCTGACGGAGCTGCTCGTCGATGATGAGCCTTGTCTCGTCCTCGGACAGGTCGAGGGCGTTGGAGGCGGCCACAGCGGCCTTCTGCATCTCTTGTTGGACCGCGGGTCGGTCGGGCTGGCTTTCGACCGCCTGCTGGCGGTCCGCAACCGTCTGCTCGAACCGGGCCTGGGCCTCGTTGAGGTCCTTCTCGAAGCTGGCGGCCAAGTCCTCCCAGGCCGCGCGCTCCGTCTCGGCCTTCTTGGCTGCAGCTTCCGCAGCTTCGCGCTGGGCAGCCTCGGCCTGGGCCAGCTCGCCCTTGAGCTTGAGCTTCTCGTCCCGCTCGGCCAGCTCTGCCCGAAGCCGGGCAACCTCCTGCTCGGCCCTCAGGCGGGCGGCCTCGGGGTCCTCGGGCTTCACGAAGGGCCCGGGCTTGAAGCCCTTGGCGGACCCGAAGGCGCGGTGAAACCAGATGGAGAGCTGGTAGGCGACCTTGAGCTGGTCCAGGGCCACCTTGTGGTCCGCGCTGAACTCGTGGGTCGCCCGATTCCCCTCCCGCCGGAGGATGTGGAAGAGGTCCTTGATACGGCCCTCGATGATGAGGTTCCGCTCCAGGCCCTTCAGGATGTCGAGCTGGTTGGTGCCGGTCCCGGCGTAGACACCGGCAGCCGACGCTGCGTGCTTGGCGAAGGCCTCCCCGAGCTGCCTCAGCTTGATGACCGTGGTCGCGGGGTCCGGAACGAAGGCCCGTTCGGCCGCCTGGGCAAGGCGGAGGAACACGTCGTCGTGGGCCTTGAGGAAGGCAAAGTTGGAAGTCGTCTCCAGCATCCTCGTGCGGTCACGCCCGGGGCGAACGTGTGCTCCCCAAGTTGGGGTGGATACCCCGATGTCGGCTCCTGCCCGGTTCGCTCATACCCCGTCAGGCGAGATTACCCCAGGCGCCGAATCGGGTGCAATTTCGCCGGCCCAGGTCGCGTGCCTGGGTCCTCCGCGAGGAGCCCCTCAGACAGGCCCCGAATGCGGCTCCCAGGACGGTTGATGGGCCGCCCGTTCTGGACTTCGCGATTCCGCCAGGAGCGCTTCAGACCAGAATTTGTTCTGTCCAGAATATCCGGCCGCGGCCCGGACCCGGGATGCCGCCCTGAGGAGCCGACCAGGACTGGCCAGGGGCCGTCCGTTCTGGACCTCGCGATTGCGGAGGGAGCGCCTCAGGCCAGAATATTGCTGCCCAGAATCTCCGGCCGCGGTCCCGCTTCCCCGATGCCGTCTTGAGCCAGAAACAGAAGTCCGGATACACAGCCTGTCCAATGCGCCACTTTCTGGATGTGCCTGGAACACCTCGGAAGTGGGTTTCTGGACTATTGGATGAAGGGATTCTGGACTTCAAATTCTGGACTCTGGACTTTGGTGGCCTTGCTTTTCTGGACTTCAGACGGTCCCTTTATTTGTTGGCCTTCTGGACTTAGAAGAGGCTAGTCTCCTCCGAACGGTTTCCACCTTTCTCCTTCAGCCTTCTCAGGCAAAGCCATGACCATCACCGGCTGGAGCGGAGCGAGAGCCGGTGATGTCGTCGAGCGAAGCGAGACGACCGAGAAGACCCAGTGTTAGTGCTTCTTGCTTTGCCCTGCGGGCAAAGGGTCGGTCCCGCAAGGGGACCGACGAACCGTGGGTTCGTTAGGTCAGGGGCCTCAAGGAGGACAGGGAGGGAGGGCGAAGCCCGAGCGAGCGGCCTCCGGAGGCCGCTTCGTTATGGGAAGGAACTCCCGCAGCGAAACCACATATTCCCGAAAAGTTGTAAATTTCACCAACCCGCCACACTCATGAAGAATTAGTCCAGAACGTGAACTATTCTACTTGACGCTTTAGACCGCCAAACCCTCGTAATATCTCAGTTTTGAGTCCGAGCATCCACCTGGAGCCCGGCGGGTGCCAAAGACGAAGCTCCCAGGAAGCCCGTTTTTTGACCCAGCAATCTCGCAGCCGACGGCCCCGAGCGTTGAGATGAGTAGGAGGTCATACGTTGAATCGGGAAGAAGCAGCGGCACCCCGGGAGGTGCGAAGGGTCACGTTGGGGCGGAAAGACCTGGGGGAGCGCTGGGGCGTCAGCCTGGGGACCGTAGACACGCTCCTCAGAGACCACGAGAGGTCCCTCAGGCCGTTCCGTGTCGGTCGGCAGGTTCGGGTCCGACTGTCCGACGTCGAGCGCTACGAGGACCGTCAGAGAGCGTTCAGCCGTCGCTGAGCTTCATCACCCGCTTCATGGCGGAGAGTTGGTCCTTCGGGGTGATGGTCTGGTATCGGCGGAGCATCTCCAGGCTCTCGTGGCCCGAAATGGAGGCCATGGTGAACAGGTCCACCCCCGCGGCCCTCATCCGGGTGCATGCCGTGTGCCTCAGGTCATGGAACCGGAGGTCCTCGATGCCCAGGCGCTGAACCAGGTCGTGAAAGCGCTTCGAAGCCTGTTGGCTGGTCGAGAGGAACCTCTCGTGGCCCTTCAGCACCGCCTCCACTGGAGGTGGCATCGGCACGGTTCTGGACCGGCCGTTCTTCGTGTTCCCGAGCTTGATGGACTTGGCCTTCCAGTCGATGTGGTTCGGCCGGATGCCGAGGATTTCGCCCAGGCGCATGCCGGTCCAGAAAGCGATGGTAACCAGCGCACGAAGTTCGTCGTCGGCCTCCTCCAGAATCTTCTCCAGTTCCTCCTGAGTGGCGATGCGGTCCCGTTCGTTGTGCTCCGGCAGGAGTTCGATGTTCTGGACCGGATTCTCGGTGGCCAGGCCATTCTGGACCGACACCTTCATCATGGTGTTGAGCGCGGCCCTGTAGCGGTTCCGGGTGGCGGGCTTCACGTCCAGGCCGTTGAGGAACCCGACGAAGTCCTTCCGCTCCAGTTTCAGCAGCTTCGTTTCTGGACCGACGTGGTCCATGAACTTCTGGAGTCGCTCGCGGTCGTCGTCGATGGACTTCTTGTGAGCCTTTTCCGCGAGGTACTGAACCACGGCCTCCTTCAGGGTCGTTCCCTTGGTGTAGACGGCCCGGTTGGGGAAGAACTCCTCTTCGAACTTCAGGCTCTTCCACTTGGCGACGAGCAGCTCGGCCATCTTCGGGTCCGACGTCTTCAGCGACACGGCCCGGCCCTCCGGGTCTCTCGAATAGTAGACCCCCTTCTTCAGCCAGGTCCCGGCCACCTTTCTGGGGCTCTTCTTGGAAGCGGACATGCTGCTACCCTCCCCTCAGTCTGCTCGCCGAGCTACCCTCTTGCTACCCCGAACGCCAGGCACTTGAAATCCTTGGTGATTCCTCAGTCCAGAATCTGATTCAAAATCCGCTTCTGGCAACAGAGTGGAAGTTCGAGTCTTCTCCCGGGCATCAGGCGATTCTGACCCTTTTCGGCCGAAGACGTCCCAGATGGGCCGCTGCCCAGTTTCTGCTTGCTGCTCACCAGTATCGGAGCGGCTGCGGTCGGCTCCGCCCGGATCCTGTTTGGAGCGAGCTCTCGGCCACTCGTCCGTCGTCATGACGGCCAGGCGAATGACGCTCTGAGAAGTCGAATCATGTCCATCTCGACGGGAATCGAGGAGACGACTGTCTGCACCTGCTGGCTTACCGCCTCAACCGTCGGTGCCGCGCCCGGGCCGCCCGGACCTCACCGCCCAGCCGCGCTACTTCCTGTCGGAGCTCTTCCAGCCTGACCCCTCAGCAGATGGCTGAATCTGTGCGGAACTCAGAAACGCCCTACCTGAATTGGGGCGTGCGCCGCGCGGCGCTAGGCCCGGCGCTCCATATCAGGAACACGGTCTCTCTTGGACTCCTCCACCCGCGTGGCAAGTAGCCGCTCCCCTCGCGGAAGGCGCGTCGCCATGGCAGCACTTCTCAGCGCCATCGCACCCATCGTGTCGAAGTTCGCGCCGCCACCAACCTCGATGGTGCGCGGCTGGAAATAATCGTCGGTTTCCGCACAGGATCAGGGGCGAAGCGGGCCACTTCTTCGTTCTCTTGGCTCGAATCCAGATTGAGCTGGACGCTGGCCACGCTCCCGCGCGTGCGGTGATCAGCGCCTCTCAGCGACGGGTGCGGCCTATCCTTTTGACCACGGCCACCACCGTGGCCTCACTGATTCCCCTCTATTTGGGCGGCGGTGACATGTGGCGGCCCTTGGCTGTGGTCATCATGTTCGGCCTCGTGTTCTCCACGTTCATGACTTTGCTGGTGGTACCGCCGCTCTACGCCATGTTCTATCGCGTGCCCAAGCCTGCTTGAGGGCTCACTCGTGACCGTCGTACGTGCGACAGGTGAGACCTAACCGCGGTGGGCCCTGGTATGGATAGGCGCCGGGGACTTGGCGTCGGCCCCGGCGCTCGACCTGAAGAACACAGTCTCTCTTGGACACACGACCTCGGCTACCGTTGATAACTTCAGTCGTTCACCACCTCGAAATCGATGGAGAGTGGCATCCCCATGTCTCCACTTCCGTAATTTCCTTCGAATGGCACCGCGCGCAGGGTGTGAGCGCCCACGGAGAGTGTTCCAGGGAAGTAGTCGCCTCCTGTGTCCCCATACAGGGCGTACGGGACCACGTTCTCAGTCTGAACCCGACCGTCGGGCTCTAGCCAAAAGCGCACGCTCTCGACCTCTCCGACCACGTCCGCTCGGATATTCAATCTTTCCGGTAGCGCTGACCGGTCGAGCACATCGCCTTGCTCCAACACGAAAAGGTCCGTATCGCGATCCGCGTCAACCAGCACGAATTGACTGACCCCAAGGTCTACAGGGTCATCAACCACCGTAAAGTTCAGTTCCAGCGATTCACCAACCTCTCCGGAGGCTCTATCGCCGGAGTACGGCGTCGCGGTCACCGTATGCGGACCGTTAGCCAACTCTCCCTCGAAGTAGCTGTTCCCGGAGTCCCCGAAGAGCGCATACGGCGGCCAGTTTTCAACACGAAACCTTGGATTTCCATTTAGACCAAACTCTACGCTCTCCACCCGTGAAGTGACATTGGCTCGAACGTTCAGGGACCTCCCCACCTGCTGGATATTGATTGTTGCGCCTTCCAGAATGGGATCAAATCCCACCACCGGTTCATTCGCTGTTGCATCGACCAACGTGAAGCTACGAACGGCAAGAGCCTCAACAAAGACATTTCCGATGCCAAAGCTCCGATTCGGGTCGAGATGAGAGAGAATCCAGGGCGCTTCCGGTTCGACGAAAGTGGTCTCACTTGGGTTGAGCTCACTCCACACACCATCATGAACCAGCGCCGAGTCTTCGAAGCCGAGCGAGTTGATTTCTGGAAAGACGGTTTCGCCCTCAGACAGAAAAGTCTCGAGAATAGGGCCCCACCAGCCACACCCCCCAGTCATGCTACAGTCTTCCTGATCCACACGATACTCATGATCGTAGACAAGATCCCAAGCATCGGTACAGTAGTTCCACAGATAGACTCTGTTTGTCCATTGCCCTGGAGAGCTATATAGAACTTTAGTAGATCGATTCGAATACTCAATGACATTCTGCGCATTTCCTGCGAGATCTACATAATCCTGAACATTACATGGAAACTCATCGAACTTGCGCACCCAAATCCAGGCTGGCCCTGTGACGTCATTTGAGCATGGGTACTCAGGTGAACATGACCAGTCGAAGACGCCGAGACTGCCATGCAGATCGTCTTTGTAGTAGATTCCGACGACTTCGACGCCCTTTTGGGTTCGGTTCGTAGCAGTAGTAAACAACCAGGTAAGATTCAGATTAGATGGTGCGATCCCGGCGAGCTGGATGAACATCTTGGTGTACAACGCCGCCTCGTCATTCACGGTAAGCATTCCGGGGCGATAGAGCGTTCCGGCGCCAATGCCTCCCGGCGGAGGTATCGCTTCCGCAGCTCTTGCAGGACCCATCCTGATCTGCTCTAGGCTCGGTACCGCCGGATCCGTACCGGCCCCATCTACCCGTTTTTCGTGAATCGGCGCGCAACGACCCGTGCCAGGATGAAAAAGTTCGCCAGATCGACAGGTCTGGGCCAACGAGATAGTAGGGGGCAGGAGAAAGATAGGGGTCACAACGAGGAGCAATCTCAACATGGCGATGTTCTCCTTGATGGCTAGGAGCCAGTAAATTTTTCTACCTGTTTGCTAGCCTAGTCAATTCTCAATAGATAGTCAATCGATCATTGAAATCCCAAATATGAATATATTGCATATTTGGCATGATGCGAATATCAGTCGATCGAATTCTCTTCGGTTATTGCAGAAACGGATGCCATCACTACATCAAGACTGTGATGTGCCGGAACTTTATGGTGCGTTGTTTGCACCCTTGTCGCAAGATTTGGACGACTCCTGTGCGCGATCCTCCAGACGGCATGCGGACGGCCGAGCACTTCAAACCAGGTTGGATGGTGCGCCAACGCGCCCCCTTCTCGGGATCGATCCCCTTGTCCAAGCATGGATTGTTTTGTGGGCAGATCCCTTCATAGTCGGGCATCGAACAAGCCCAGGAACCGGGTCTGAGGGCCCACCCCTCGTCGCATCGCCAGCCAAATCTAGGAAAACTCTCGTCGCTCGCTCAACTCGCGCCCCTTGAGTGGTGAACGAAGGTTTTCGACTCACCCGCGGAGGGGGTCCAACAGGGGTTCGGAACGGGTCTCTCTCCGTCGCAGGTGAGCTGAGTCTCAAATCATTAGCTGGCCTAAGGATTAAAGTCGGTCTTGCCGTTCTCGATGGCGGACACGGCTCGAGAGGAGCCCTTCTCGGATTGGTGCTCCGGACGAGCTTGGGCCGACGTGCCCTCTCCGCGTGCCGGCCGGGTCGAGGAAACAGCCGTGCTTGGTCCGACCCGAGACGAGAGGGCCAATTCGTGCAATGCAATCGCTCGGACGAGGGATGCCACGTCCAGGAGTAAAATCATTGATGAGAGTTCTCGTAAGGGGAGATTGCGGATGGGTTATGCAATTGCCGTAGCGAACATGAAGGGGGGCGTCGGCAAGACCACCACCACCGTGAGCTTGGCCGACACGTTTGCCGCTCAGGACAAGAAGGTATTGGTTGTCGACCTGGATGCACAAGCCAATGCCAGTGTCTCCGTCATCGGGATCGCGGGATATGCAGAGGTTCTGAAGCGGGGCCACACGATTGAACACTACTTCCAAACGAACGTGGACGCTTCGCTTCGAAGAGAGAGTCCCATCCCAGCCTCAACCTACTTTTCAGAGGGGCTGGCCCATGTAACCCATCAGGGTGAGAAGCTGGACATCACCTTGCTCGCCGCATCCCCGGAGATGCGGTATCTCGAACGAGACATCATCATCGACCTGAACAACCGTCAGCTGGGGCTTCGGGCGGTGGAAACGAAGCTCGCTCAAATTCTCAAGAGAGATCTTGTTTTGATGCGGCGCGATTTCGACTACGTTTTATTCGATTGTGCCCCCGGCATCTCTCCGTTCTCTGAAGCCGCGATTCGGCTCGTCGATCTCGTCATCTCACCCACGATTCCAGACTTCATCTCGGTCCAAGGTTTGCCGCAATTCTGCAATTACCTTGCTGGACAACGAAAGCGTCAGCACAGCGGTCGGCGGCGCTCGATGCCGCATGTGCTTGCGACGCGCGTTCGGTCCAATACACAGCAGCACCGCGAATACCTCCGGAAGATGGACGAGGCGGCTGCGGTCGACGACCGGGTGTACGGGATGTTCAAGACCCATATCCCGGATTCGATCAAGGTCTCCCAGGCGATTCAGGTTGTAGACGATTCGTTTCCTACGTATCAGCAGCGATGGTCCGCGATGCTTGATCAACTCGATGCGCTCACGAACGAAATCGAGGAGGTGCTCGATGGCGACCACGCTGTTTGACCCGGTCTCCCTTCTCAAAGTGCTCCTTGCAGACGGCTCACTATCGTCGAGCTTGGCTCCTCAGATGCGCAAGCCAGCCCTCAAGGCCTTCGAGCAGGCACTCAAGGCAAAGGCATTCGGGCTTAGTGAGCTTTCGAGGATTCGGTCGGAGCTTGGCGACCGACAATTCGCACTCGTCGTGGATGCGATTCAGGATACGAGCCTGCGCGCGGCCGTGAAGCGATTCGACCCGCATCATCCAAATGCGGCGGTGGCCGCCGGCAAGATCGATGCCGCGTGGGCCCGCGAGCATCTCATGGCCCTGGCGAAGGGCAGAGCCAAACCTTCCGAGAAGCCCAAACCGCTGGATAAACTTCTCGCCACCAAGGATCGAACGCCCGAAAAGCTCGCCGCGCTGGCCCAGAAATTGGGTCCCGAGATCTTCCTCCGGAGTCTGTCCGCCATGTCGAAGACCGCTTCCTGCGGTTTCGCCAAGAAGGTCGATCCCAAGCATCCGAAGGCAAAAAGAAAGGCGACAGAGATCGACCCCGAGTGGGCCCGAAGTCATATCGCCGAGCTGGCCGGACTGTCACTCCCCGAAGACGATTCCAAACCCGAGGATGGGGCCGAGTGGTTCGCGAGGCTGCGTCGCGTTTACGCGACCAAAGCATGAACGAGAGCCTTGAATCGTCCCGCGCGCCTCGAGCTCTCCGCCGTGGCCAAGAAGCCAAGCGGATGACAACGGGCTCAGCGGGCGTCGAGTGGGACGATGACCGATGCGTGGGCGTTCACAAAATCCGGGAAGAGCTCAGGGTGGAGGACGGCGGCCAGGATCTCCAAAGACTCCACGAGTCGGGGGCCCGGGCGATTGAAGTAGGCGTTGCCGTCGGTGGCGACCACGCGCACCTTCGAGCCGAGGGGTCCCCTGATCTGGGTCTCGATCACATCTCGCTCCCGCAGGGTGCGCTCGAGGGTGAAGCCGCAGGGCTTCAGCAACACGACCTCCGGGTCGAGGGCGACGAGATCGCTCGGACTCACGGTCGGCGCGGGGGCACCGGCTCGAACGCCGCATGGCGTGCCGCCGGCGAGCTCGATGAGCTCGGGCATCCAGGTCCCGCCCAGCATGACCGGATCGAGCCACTCAATGGAAACTACCCGAGGGCGGGTCGACGCCGCGGCCGACCGGAGCCGGATCCCTTCGATCCGGGATTCGAGCGCGCTTCGGACCCGGACACCTTGCTCCCTTCGCCCGAGCTGGGTCGCCACGCGCTTCACGTCATCGAGCATGTCCTGAAGACGGGTCGGCTTCAGGCTCATGATCTCGATATCGTCGCGATGAGCCCGGGCAACCGCCGAACGCACATCGTCGAGGGACACGGCACACACTTCGCAAAGGTCTTGGGTCACGATGATGTCCGGCGCCAATTCGGCCAGCGCGACTTCATCGACCTGGTACACGCTCAGGGCATCTCGGGCCGCGGACCGAACCGCACGATCGATGGCGCGGCTGCTGCCGACGGGCGCGACGCGAGACTTCGTCAAGACCCTGCGGTCTCGAATGGATGGAGGATGGTCACATTCGTGCGATATCCCCACCAGTCCGTCGGCCGCCCCGACCGCGCAGACGATCTCGGTGGCGGAGGGGAGCAGAGAGACCACGCGCGGATGAGCGGTCTTCGTCGTCTGGATCGGCTCCGGGTCGAACGTCATGATGGCCTCTCTTCGCCCAGGGTCTCGACGCGAGTCACGCTCTAGAGCTCATTGGGCCTCTTCTCCCGGACTCACGCTGGAGTCGGCCTCTGCACAGGCTCGGCATATGCACGCGGCGCCTCGAGCTTCCTCCGGGAGCTGGGCAAGAACGTGCTCGGACATCTTCACCTCGAAACACCAGCAGGTGCTGCTCCCCGAGGCGACGCCGCATCGATTGGACGCGCCGCACAGCGGACAGCATGTCGGGTCCATGCTGGGTTTTTGGTTCATTGACGCCACAGAAAGGACCGGATCACTCGTGGATGGAACGGGTCAACGCTGTGGGGTCAGCGTCGATGAGCTCGCATACGCCGAGCTGTCGACGACTTCCTCGAGACGCCGACCTCCGCATGAGAGCTTTGCCGTTCGCGACTCTGTGCAGGCAAGGCTACACCTTCGGGTAGACCCGATACATCCGCCCGCTTCGCCCCGAGTGATACCTTGGCCGATGTGGGTGAGGTCCGAAGCACCAAGGCTACGTATCAGGACACCTTGGACGCTCCGGAGGACATGCTGGCCGAGCTCGTCGATGGTGAACCGCACCTTCAGCCTCGTCCCGGGGCTCGGCATGTCCGTACTTCCAGACTGCTCGGTGGGCTTCTCACGCCTCCATTCGAGCTGGCTCGAGGCGGTCCAGGGGGTGGATGATTCTTGATGAGCCCGAGCTGCATCTCCGCGACGACGTCCTGGTTCCGGACCCGGCCGGGTGGGCGTTCGGAAGCAAGCGCGCGGCTCGACTGGGATCTGGCGACCCATCATGCAAGGGACAATGATGAACATCCCGCCGGTCTCCATCGCCGCCGCGAAGCGAGCCCTGATCTCCCAGTTCGAGGACCCGGTGCTCCGCCACCGGGCCTCGATGCTGTGGGGCACGCGCGGGGTCGGCAAGTCATCCATCGTCCGCCAGGTCGCCGAGCACTGCAGGGTGCCCTTGGTCGACCTTCGGCTCACCACCATCGAGCCCGTCGACATCCGGGGCGCGATCTACGCCGACGACAACCAGGAAAAGACGGTGTGGTTTCCGCCGGAGTTCCTCCCCACCGCGGATCAGCCAGACGGCATTCTCTTCCTCGACGAGCTGACCGCCGCCGACCAGCGGCTTCAGATCTCGGCATACTCGCTGATCCTCGATCGCCGGGTGGGCCGCTACCGACTGCCCAACGGTTGGCTCGTGGTCGCCGCCGGCAACGCCGCTTTCCACGGCGCCGTCAGCCACGACATGGGCACCGCGCTGGCGGACCGGATGTTCCATTTCAACGTGCAGACCGTGATCGGCGCGTTCCTCGACTACGCCCTCGCCCACGACTTCGCCCCCGAGGTCATGGCCTATCTCAAGGTCCGGCCGGACAAGCTCGACGACACCCAAGCCCAGGTCGCCAACGACCACCTGATCGGCGCCAGCCCCCGCGGATGGGAAGACGTCTCCCACGTCATGAAGTCCGGCCTGCCGGCCGAAGCCAAACGCACCTTCGTCCAAGGACGACTCGGGGCCGCGAACGCGGCCGAGTTCTTCGGCGTCCTGCGCGAGCTGCAGGCGGGGGCCGACGTGGTCCGTCTCCTCGAAGCCCGGCCCGGACCCGAGACCGCCGCGCTTCTACCCGGGACGCTGGACGGCCTGTACGGCATGACCTACGCCCTGCTCGCCGCCGCGACCGAGCCCGCTCCCCTGTCGCGCGCGCTCCAGATCATCGAGCAGCTCCCGGACGCAAAGGGCGCAGTGCCGCTCCCGATCCGCGAGGTGCAGACCTTGGCCATGGAACTCCTGTTCGAGAAAGCTCTCGAACGGGGCCTGGAGGGGGCGGTGCTGGAGAGCCCAGCGTACCGTCGATATCTCGAGAAGCGAGGCGTTCGAGGTGACCTCTGACCGCGACGGACCCGCGCTCGGCCCCTACGTGCATCGAGGGACGCGGGCCATCCAGCGCATGGTGGAGCACGCCCCATCCACCGGAAGCCTCGCGCTCTGGGTCCACCACCGCGACGACGACCGCGTCGCCGGCGACGTGGTCGCCTCCACCGACGGCACCACCATCCGCTATGGCCGGAGCTTCGAGAGGCTGTCGCTCTCCCTTCAGACGGGCGTGGTCGCCCACGAGGTCCTGCACGTCGCACTCCGGCACGTCGCACGCTACAAAGAGCTGCAGCGCCAGCTCGGCGACGTGGACCTCGAGCTCTTCAACATATGCGCCGACGCCATCGTCATCAGCGCTCTGAGCCACCTCGATTGGCTGGAGGTCGATCAGAGGGCGGTGCGGCTCGAGGACTTGCTGCGTGAGGTGCTCGGCACGCGAGAAGACGCGACCCGGGCGCTTCTGGAGTGGGACGTCGAGCGTCTCTACCGAGCCATCGACGATCGCCGCCCGAGCGGCGGGCGAAACCGGGGCGACCGGCCGAACCGAGAAGGCCGCGGCGAGACCACGTCCCACGGGGCGGAGAAGAGCGCGTCCGGTCCGCGCACCGACGGCCCAAAGGCGCGGCAAACGCGGCTCCTGGGCGACCTCCTCCGTCGGGATCTGGTCCCCGACGAAGGGGCCGGCGGGATCGAGGAAGAGGCGGAGTTGGCCCGTGAGTGGCGCGAACGGGTGCTGCGCGGGCACGCCGGCGATGGCACCCATTCCATGCTGCGCGCGCTGCTCGCGGACCTGCCCAAGGTCCACACGCCGTGGGAGCAGCTGCTCCGTACCCAGCTGGCCCGAGGGCTCTCGTTGCGCCGAGCCCTTTCGTGGTCCCGCCCCTCGCGCGCGTATATCGCCCACCAGGGACGCATGACCTCGGGCCGACGGATGCCGTGGGAGCCGGGCTGGTCTTCCGGCCAGCGTGTCGCGCGGCTGGCGGTGATGGTCGACGTCTCGGGTTCCATCGACGAAGCGCTGCTCGGACGCTTTTCCAGCGAGATCGCCGCCATCACCCGCCGGCACGAAGCCCGCGTGGTGGTCATCGTGGGAGACGACCGCGTCCGTTCGGTGGCGCACTATCAGCCAGGGCTCACCGACCTCGGGAAGATTCGGTTTCGCGGCGGCGGGGACACCGATTTCTCGCCACTGCTCGAGGAAGCGGAACGTTGGAGACCAGACATCGGCGTCTTTTTGACCGATCTCAAAGGGCCGGCGAGCTACCGGCCGGGCTTCTTCGTCCTCTGGGCGGTGCCCCGGAACCAGGCCGACCTCGAGCCCCCGTTTGGACGCAAGCTGGTGTTGGATTGAGGGACGCCCTCCCGCGAGGGCGCGGGGGTTCGCTATGCGTCCGGCGCCCAGCGGGTTTGAGACAAAGGACGGGGCGGTTTTGGAATCTCCACCCGCCACGCCTTGTCCATCATCTTGAGGCCGGCGATCGCCGCGATGGAGGTGTAGAGGAGAAGCATCTGAACCGCGTGGCTCTTCGGCAGCAGATAGACGGCCGCCGTGATCCCCAAGGTCATCCCGATGATGAAGAGCAGCGGCAGAGCGCGCTGAAAGGCGGCGCGCCATCGCGCAGCTCGATGCCGCCGGTGAAACAGCGCCGGCGACGCCGGCAGCGTCTCGACGATGTGCGTGACCGTCTCGTCCAGTTGTCTCTCGAGCCGAGCCGTCCGCTCGGACGGCCAACCCCATGGGCGTACGCTCCCTACCCACGTGGATCGGTCCATGCGGCGGAGCGGACGCCAGCTCCAGCCGAGGACGGCGAGGAAATCGGTCGGCAACTGGAGGGAGGTACCCTTCCGAGCCGTCAACCGGATCTCGAGGGCCCGACCTTCCTGATCCGTCGCCGCACAGTGAAGCGGCCCCAGGCGAGCCTCGGCCTTCGTCAACCGCGGCCACGCGGTTCGGGCCCGCCACAGACCGGGCCGGGAGGGCTGGGTGTGCCACACCTCGGTCCCATAGCTGCGGGTGATCATCGGCGGGTTCGCTTCGAGCGAACTCCCCTCGACCACATGAAACTGGCGAGCGGGCTCGATGCGCTCGAGCGCATCCAAGAGGGCCTCGGGATCGTCCCCTTCCGCCGTCACGGTCGCGGTCTGTCCGTCGGCTGCCTCCAGGCGGCGGATCACTCGAACCTTCAAGCGGTGCGGCCGCTCCAGCCGCAGCACCGACTTCAGGGCTGGGTGCCCACCCGGAACGGCCGGCACCTCGACGGCCCGGAACGTCAACATCCCCTGCGCCCGGTCGCTCGCGGCCAGATCCACCCGGTAGCCGCGGCGGGTGAACGGGGCCACCAGGATCATGATGGCGTGATGCGAGAGCAGCTTGCTGGCGCCCGGTGAGGCGCGGCTGGGACCGGCTTGGGCTTGATTCGCGACCGGCATGCTCAACAGACGTCGTCGCAGTTGCAGCCGGGGATGCCGCGGCACGCGCCGACGCAGAACTCGCAAGAGTCGCCCTGCGTGAAGGCGAACACCTCACAAAAGCCTCCATCTCCGCAGCGCCAGTCCTGACCCCGGACAAAGAACGACGTCTCCCCGTCATTGACGTCCAGCCCATCGCAATCGGCGTCGACGGAGCAGGAGACCGAGCATTGAAACACCGGGAAGTCGTCGACGCCGAAAGCGTTGATCCCGGGCGCGAGAGGACCGCCAGGCTCGATGTCGCGAAGGACCGCCCCGCCCCAGATCACGCGCTCGCAGCTCGAGTCCGCGCCGTCGCACTGGTCGCAAGTGGCCGGCAGGTCCCCGCTACACTGGTCGAGAGGCCCGAGCCCAGTGATACACTCCGCGACCGCTCCGGGGTCCCCTCCACTGGAGCTGCCGGAGCCGTCAGAGCTGCTGGAGGAGCCGCCCGAGCCGCCACTCCCATCGTCTTCGGCCGTCCCAGAGTCCTCCCCTGCTTCCGTGCCACAAGCGAGGGTGATGAGAAGCACCCACCGAAACAGCCCAACTCTGCCCATCGGTCCGGAACTACCGTGGTCTCCAGGCCTGATCAAGAGAGCGGTGCGGATGGCGCCATACGGCCTGTTTGGCTTGGAAAGCCGGGTCCGAACTCTTCCGGTCCCAAGGTTCAGCTGCAATGAGCAGCAGGGGCCGCGACGATCAGATCAACGACTTCGGCCACCAGCTCGAGAAGTCCTTCGACAACTCGTCCTGCCGATGTCGGAAGCGCCTCTTCGTCCTGTGCCGAGAGCCTGCAGGTCGAGCACAGAAAGGTCCCGGAACCCTTCGCCTGAGTTGATTCCTCCCGAGGAAATCGGCAGCCGCCGTCTCGTAGCGGGGCACGGTCTTACTCTCGACAGTCGCGAACTATCCGTCGGACACAGGGGCGTGTTCACATCGCGGGCGAGCGAGACGAGGCGCGACCGCAAGGCCTGCACAAAGTCCGCCTTCGGAGTCAGAATCGACGGTTGCCATACCGTTGTTGCCTTCGCGTAACCCGATTGCCTCCGACCCGCACCATGTTCCACGTCACCCATGGGAGGGAACAGAATGAAAAGACTCTTCTTTTCTGGCGGTTGCAGCCTACTCGCGGTCCTCGCGCTCACCGCGTGCGACGGCGAAGATGGCGCTCCGGGAATGGACGGCATGGCCGGTGCCGAAGGCCCGGCCGGCGACAACGGCTCGGATGGCCTTACGTCACTCGTGACCCAGACGCCCATCGAAGCGGGCGACGATTGCGCCACCGGCGGGGTTCGGGTCGACAGCGGTCTCGACACCAACGGTGACGGGGTTCTCGACGCGAACGAAATCACCAGTACCAACTTCGTGTGCAACGGCACGGGCGCTGAGGCCGGCGAGGCCTTCACGCTCCAGCTCCTCCACTTCGCCGATGTCGACGGGAACGAGGCCATCGCCCTCGACAACATCGACGCGTTCTCTGCCCTCGTGGACGGTTTCCGCAACGACCCGGTGTTTGGGCCCACCACCCTCTTCGTATCCTCCGGGGACAATGTGATTCCTGGACCTCGGTGGTTCGCAGCGGAGGACGGTTCGGTCCGGGCATTGTCGGGCAGCAACGAGCCTGGGCACGCAGACCACTTCATCATGAACCAGCTCGGCGTGCAGGCCTCGGCCATCGGCAACCACGAGCTGGACCAAGGGCCGGGCGAATTCGCTGACTCCCTTGCCGCCGAATCGGGCGGCGGTGCGTCGTTTCCAGGGACCCAGTTCCCCTACCTCGCCGCCAACGTCGATTTCAGCGAAGAATCGGACTTCATAGTGCGTGGGGGGGGCATTGATGCCCGTTTGCTGGGAGCGCAGGTTGCTCCGAGCGCGACGGTCCAAGTCGGGGCCGAGACCATCGGCCTGGTTGGTGTCTCGACGCCCGACCTCCCATCCATCACCACCACCGGCGGCCTGACGGTCGCGGGCAGCACTTCGGACATCGCGCAGCTCGCTGCGGCGGTGCAGCCCACCATCGACGCCCTCCTCGCACGAGGTATCAACAAGATCATCGTGCTCGCACACCTTC
Organism: Myxococcota bacterium; assembly: GCA_050331295.1. Classification (GTDB taxonomy): domain Bacteria; phylum Myxococcota; class Kuafuiibacteriia; order Kuafuiibacteriales; family Kuafuiibacteriaceae; genus Kuafuiihalomonas. The sequence continues at coordinate 109,171 of JBHJGZ010000011.1, forward strand.
AGCAGCTGGCCTTCGAAAAGGAGTTAGCCGAGGAGCTCCGGAACGTGGACATCATCGTCGCCGGTGGATCGAACACGCGCATGGGCGACAGCAACGATACCCTCTTTCCCGGCGACGACGCGTTTGACGAAGACTATCCCTTTCAAACCACCGATGCTGACGGCAATCCGCTGCTCATCGTCAACGTGGACGGCGACTACAAGTATCTAGGACGCCTGGTGGTAACCTTCGACGAAGACGGCGTGGTGATTCCAGCGTCCATCGACGAGGTCGTGAGCGGTACGTACGCGTCAACCGACGACAACGTCATGCTCTCCGGCGGCGCCCCCGTCGCCGCCGCGGTGGAGATGAGGGACACGCTTGAGACCGTCATCGTCACCCAGTTCGACAACGTCATCGGTCATACCGACGTCTTTCTCGAAGGCCGACGCAGCGTCGTGCGAACCGAGGAGACCAATCTGGGGAACCTCAGCGCCGACTCGCTAAAGTGGTACTCTGAGCAGTGCGACGAGTTGACGAACGTTCTGGCCCTCAAGAACGGCGGCGGCATCCGGGCCGAAATCGGCGACGTCGTGGTCACGGGCGTCGAAACCGAGCTCCGACCGCCGTCCAACGTGGTCGCGCCAAACGCCGAGGAAGGCGACGTGAGCGAAGGCCACCTGCGGGGGACACTGCGCTTCGACAACGGCGCCGTCATCCTCTCGGTGACCGGCATCGAGCTCAAGACCCTTCTCGAGCATACCGTAGCCGCCACCGCGCCTGGCGCGACGCCGGGCCAGTTCCCACAGGTGGGCGGGATCTGGTTCGGCTATGACCCCAACGGAACGGCGCAGGTCCTGACGTTCGACGACGACGACAACGTGAACGGCATTCTGACGCCTGGTACCAGGATCCAAGACCTTTGGGTCGACACCGACGCGAACGGCGTGCCCGACACCGCGCTCTACTCCGGTGGGCTGGAGCAGGCGGCCGCGAGCAACACCTTCGACCTGGTCACGTTGAATTTCTTGGCCAACGGTGGAGACGACTATCCTTTCGCGCTCCTCGCACTGCCCAACCGCCGACAGATCTATGACTTTGTCGGCTTCGGCGACCCGGATGTGGACGACAATGACCAGCCGGACTTTCCGGTGTTGACCAACTGCGATCCCGAGCGGCAGACGGGCTTCAGCTCCACCGGCGGTGAGCAGGATGCGCTGGCCGAGTACTTTCTGGAGTTCTTCCCGGATCCGGCCAACGCCTTCAACATTGCCGATACGCCGCCGACCGAAGATCGCCGCATCCAGGATTTGGCGGTCGTCGGAACGTTCGTCGAGCCGGACGATTCGTGAGATGACGAAACTGATCGCGACACATGAGGTCGACGACGTTGCCCACTGGCTCGCTTCGCCCAAGCGAGGCGAAGTGTTCGCCTCCGTGGCGACGAACATTCGGACCTACGTGGACCCAAGCCACCCGAACCGCGTCGGCGTATCGATGGACGTCACCGATCTGAGCGCCTTCGAGGCGGTGGTCAAGAGTGACGCCGGGACAGCCGCCATGAAGCATGATGGCGTTCGGCCCGAAACGCTGGTTGTGCTGGTCGAACGCTCACCCTGACGCGCCACTCCGACCTGCCTCGGGCGTCCTGCACCCAAAGGCGGAACCACGAGCCGTCTCGACCAGCCGACCCCTTCGTCCGGGCCTCCAGAGCATGATGCCTTTGACAGGCGGCACGTCTTCCGTCGCTTCGGGGGTCTTGCCTCCCGCGGAGGCTTCGTTTGAAACCTCGCGTGACAGCAGCTCGGGATGGGATGCTGTCAAGGATTCAGCTTGATGACTTCGGGACCGTGTCTGTTCCCAGAGTTGGGGAGGACCAAGACCCGATCGACGCTCGGCCGTCCCGGAGCATCGACGTGCACGACAACCTCTTGTGGTCCCTCGAACCCGGAATCGGTCACGTGCACCACGAATCCGCTGACCGCCAAGATGAGACCCAAGGCCCCCGTCACCCCCGCAGCGGCCACCGCCGCGAGTTGGTCGAAGGAACCGTCGTCGCCCGCGACCCCCGCACTGACGCCAAAACCCAGAGCCATGCCCCCAAAGATCGCTCCCGCAATCATGAGCCCTCGGCCGGTCGCGCCTTTCCGGCCCTTTCGGTAGGTGACCTTGAACTCGGCAGGGGTCGGTTCAATGCGCGTCTGCTTCGTCTTGCCCTTCCGGTCGATGAGTTCGAGCCCGGCCCGGGCGCCGACGACGTCGCTTTCAACCTTGATGCGCTGGGTGGTGGCACAGCCCATACCCACAACGAGCAGCAGACCTCCCGCCACCAGAGCCCTGAACTGTTGCATGCCCCCGTCTAGCCATGCCCAAGGCCGATGGCAATGAAGGGGACGACTCTCCAATGCCGATCAACCGTGACCGTGAGCAGCCGACCGCTTCGGCTTCACCGGCGGCCAGCAGGATGTGTTGGCCGCGTACTTCCCGGAGCTCTTCCCGGATCCGGCCAACACCTTCAACGTCGCCGAAGGCGCGCCGTTTCCGTGTCGCCAAGATGATCTTTGGCGCTCAACGTCAAAGTCGCTCGCCGGAATCGCGGGGATATTGGCGTTGTGCGCTCCGCGTACGGAACACGGCTTGACGACCGGCCTACCTTCGGCGAGCCCGAACAGCAACCGATGCGAAATCCGACGTCCGTGCGCAACTTTTCTTTCATCGCCGTCGGCGTCTTCGCGGTCTGGGGTCTCGCGTCGCCTTCCGCCATGACCACGGTCGCCTCCGGCGCCGTCGGCTTCATGCTCGACGCAGTGGGCTGGGTTTATCTTCTCCTTTGCTCGAGTTTTCTGGTGCTCGCCGCGTTCTTGGCGCTGGGCCCCTACCGCAACGTGCGCCTCGGCCCCGACGACTCTCGCCCCGACTTCTCGACGTTCTCGTGGCTCTCCATGCTCTTCGCCGGCGGCATGGGTGCGGGGCTCGTGTTCTGGGGCGTCGCGGAGCCGGTCTCCCATTTCGCGCAACCGCCCGGCAGCACCGTCCCCTCTTCACCCGAGGCCGCGCGTCTTGCCATGGTTCTGACCGCTCTTCATTGGGGTCTGCATCCGTGGGCCATCTACGCCTCGTGCGCCCTCGTGGTGGCCTACTTTGTCTTTCGACGCCGCATGCCCGGTCTCATCTCCACGCCTCTTCGTGCCACGCTTCCACGCAGCGCGTTCACGCGAAGGATCGGGATCACCGCCGACGTCATCGGCGTCTTCGCCGTCGTCTTTGGACTGGCGGGATCTTTGGTGATGGGCGTCCTGCAAGTGCGGGCCGGACTTTGGGAGGTGTACGGCCTGGTCCCGACGACCACCGTCAGCCTGCTCATTCTCGCCGTCGTGACCGTGGCCTATCTCGTCTCCGCATCCACTGGCCTGGATAAGGGCATCCAGATCTTGAGCAACGTGAACATGGGGCTCGCCATCAGCCTGCTGCTTTTCGTCATACTATCCGGCCCGACGAACTACGTGATGGAGAGCTTCGTGAACTCGCTGGGCGACTACATCGCAGCCCTTCCGAGCTACGCCTTCCGCCTTCTGTCCTACGAGGGCCAGATGGACTGGTCGAGCGCGTGGACCCTCACCTATTTGGTCTGGTGGGTGGCATGGGGCCCATTCGTGGGCATCTTCATCGCCCGCATCAGCCGTGGCCGAACCATTCGCGAGTTCTGCGTGGGCGTGATCTTGGTGCCCACGCTCTTTTCGCTCTTCTGGTTCGCGGCGTTGGGTGGAACCAGCCTCTGGATCGAGCTCTCGGGAGGCGGCGGACTTTCGGCTCTGGTGCACGAAGATCCGGCGAAGGCGCTCTTCGCCTTTCTGTCTTATCTGCCACAGCCTCAGCTCGTGAGCACCCTCGCCGTCCTGTTGGTCTTCATCTTTCTGGTGACGAGCGCCGATTCAGCCACCTTCGTCGTCAGCATGATGACTTCCGAGGGCAACCTGGAGCCCAAACCGAGCCTGAAGCTCATTTGGGGCGGCGCCATCGCGTTGATCACGGTGGCAGTGCTGCTGTCGGGAAGTGTGCAGGTGGCGAAGGCCATGGCGGTGTTCGGTGCGGTGCCGTTCACGCTGATATTGGTGTTTCAGATCGTAGCGTTCTTGCGCGCTCTGCGGACCGAGCGGAGCGAGCCATGACGCGCGTCCCCGTGGCGCTCTTGGCTGGACTGTTCGTCGCCTGCGGCGGCCTGGACAAGGTGTACGTCGGAAGCAAGAGCTTCAGCGAGTCGAAGCTCCTGGCTGAAATGATCGCGCTGCGCGCGGAGTCGAAGGGCATCCCCGTCGAGCGCGTGATTCCTTATCGAGAGGGCCGGGTGTGCCTGCGCGGTCTTCAAGAAGGCGTGCTCGACGTGTATCCCGAATACACGGGGACATTGCTGGGCCTGGGCGGACTTCCGCCGACCACCGACGCGGAAGCCGCCTATGAAGCGGCACGGCGCATCGTGCAGCCCTTGGGCCTCGCGCTCGGGCCGCGCCTGGGCGTCCGAAACGACTACGCCATCGCGGTAAGACGTGACGTGTCGCTTCGCCGCGGTCTCACCGAGATCGGCGACCTGGCGAAGCTGGACGGGCCGCTGCGCTTTGCCAGCGACACCGAGGCCACCCGTCGCTCTGGCGACGGCATCCCGGCCCTGGCTCGCCGCTACGGCCTCACCCTGGGCTCCGTCCTTCGGTTTCCGCCCGAGCAACGCTCCGCCTGGTTCGATGCGCTGGTCGAAGGGCGTGCGGACGCGGCTGAAGTCTATTCGACGGATCCTCGGGTGACCGAGTACGGGCTCGTGCTGCTGAAGGACGCCCTGGGCTTCTATCCCTCCTACGAGGCAGCCGCCCTCGCGAGGCAAGATACCTTCGAGCGGCATCCAAAGCTCGAGGAGGTGCTCAAGGATCTCGCGGGTCAGGTCGACACGGACGCCATGCGGGACATGGTGGCGCGTGTCGAAGGACGCGGCGACGACTACCGGGAGGTGGCCCGTGCCCATCTCGAGCGGGTCGGCCTGCTTCCCGAGACGGAGACGGCCACCGTGACCCGGCACGAGTTGCCGCTCGCCATCGGTACCGCCGACGATGTCGGATACCTGCCGATTCAGGCCGCTCGAGCCCTTCGCGAGGTGATGCCGGTGCGGCGGCTGCGCGTCAGCTCGACGTCGGACCCGGCCGAAGCGGTACGGAGCGGCCGCTCCCGCTTCGGCCTGGTGGGCGCCGCAGAGTTCCTGGTGCCGTCGGGCCGCGGTTTCAAGATGGGAGAAGGCATTGAAGCGGTGGGCGTGGTCGGCTCGCGCCTCGCGCACGTTCTGGCGCCGGGCGGCCCGCGCGTGGGTCCCCGGAAAGGGACCATCCGGCTCGGCGTGGAGCCCGTCGGAGGGCCTTCGCACCGCTTGGCCTCTTTGGTCGCGAACGCGCTCGGCATGACGGAGAGGCTCGAGATCGTCGCGGTCGACGACGCGGGCTCGCTGCTGGCGAACGGCGAAGTGGACGCCATCCTCCTGATGGCGGAGCTCGGCCACCCGCGCGTGCTCGAGCTGCTGGAGGACGGCGCCGTCGAGCTTCGGAGCTTCGCACCGGTCTCGGACCCCCGGCTGACGCTTCGGTACCCGATGCTTCGGCCTGCCCGCATCCCGCCCCATACCTACCCCGGACAAGAGAAGACGCTGGAGACCGTATCCAGCCAGGTCGTGCTCGCCGCCGTCGTACCGCCAGACGACAACCCGCTCGGCGACTCCGGCCCGGGAATCGCCGGCCTCACCCGTGACGCGCCCCTGCGTGTACCGCCGCACACCGCATCTCAAATCGCAGCGGCGCTGCGGGCACCCGAAAGCGTAGACCCGCTGCTCCCGGCGTCGCCTGGCCTCCGGCCCACCGCCCCTCCCGCTCGTGCCCGGGTGGTGGGCGACCTCGCTGCGGCCCTGGTGAACATCCTCGCCGTCGCCTACATCATCGCCATGGTGGCCTTCTTCATCATGCGGACGCCTCAGCAGACCGACCTGGAGGACGGCCCACCTTAGAAGGACCCTCGGGGCCCTTTCTGCCCGCACGCGGATCGGCCTAGAAGTGGCGGATGCAGGCGGCCTTGCTCGCGACCACGATCTCCTCTTCCGAGGAAGCCTTCATGGCCTCGAGCGGACCAGAGGCTGGGTCAGGCAGTGCGGTCCGCCGTGCCAGGCCCAAAGCTCGCGCCCGGGGAACGTGTCGACTTCGATACCCGATGCTTTCAGCGCCTTTTCCGTCTCCGGGTTGCCCGAGTACGCGATCACCCGTCCCGGCGTGGCCTGCACGACGTTCGAGGCCTGCCGGCGCTGCTCCGGATAGGTCACTTCCATGAAGTGTCGGTAGCGATCCTGATCGCCGTCGGGCAGCTCGCCCCCCGTAAACGTGAAGCGGTAGTCCTGCGAGCGCAGGTAGTCCACCAGCTTGATGCCGCCGAGGTCCTCTTCACGACCCGATCCGCGGCGAAACATGCGGACGGTACCCAGGCCCTTCAAGATGGTGAGCGCCGCCTTCGCCTCGTCCGTGGGCATCTTCGTTTCGGACCGGGCACCGCGGATGAATTGAGCCAGAGGATTGTCTTCGGCGTGCTCCTTCTCCAGGAGCATGGGAACGCAAAGCGCGTGCTTCGGACCTACCAGGGTGAAGAATGTGTCCAGGTGAAGCACCAGAGCGCGCAGAGCAGAGGCCTTCCCGGAGGAAGACCATGGTCCGCGGCGCATGTGGTCTTTGGCCACGGTTTGGACCGTCAATACGTCCATGTCGAGCCGCCGCGCGAGGATCGGAGCAATGCGCGGGTCGGTGCGGTTTCCGGTCCCGAGGAACAGCGTGCGCTCGTCGACCACCGTGGCATCTCCACCTTCGATGATCAGGCCCTCCTGCACTGCATCGAAGACGACCGGGAATGCGTCGAGCATCGGCGAGTGGCGGTAGAGGAATCGAAGCAACACGTTCTCACGGTGGCGGCGACGGGATGCGGCGTTGCAGATCACGAGCCCCTGCGGGCTCATGAACGCCGAATCGCGGGTCCAGATCGTCGAGACGCTGTCCGACACCAACAGTCGAGCGTCGCCTTCCGGACCCAACACGTAATGGGTCGACTCGTCGCGGCCGAGAAGAACATCCGCGGTGATGCGTTTGGGATCCCACGGCAACCTCGGATGAGTCGTCCGCACCCAGGTCTCCAAGACACCGGTACTCCGGGTGACCTCGATGGCTCCGGCCAGCGCGTCCCGGATTTCGATGAGCTCAGCACCCGATTTCCGCAAGAGCTCCATCAACGCCGCATGCTGTCGCTCCGCGGCGAGCATGTCGGTTTCGACGACGGGAAGAATCCCTTCATCCTCTTGGCCCAGGACATCGTCATGCCGACTGAGCGAATGCACCAAGACCTTCTCCAAGGCTCCGATATCCGTACTCAGAAACTCGGACTTCGCGGTTGCGGCTCCTGATGAACGAGGTAAACCGCTTGCGGCGGCAGCCGCGAGTCCCGCGAGGGCTTCGCGTCGGGTAAGGCTCGGCATGGCGCGGGACCTTAGCGGAGCCTCTGGTTTGGAGCCAGCTGGAGATACAGAGGACACTCAACCCATGGCAGCTCGCGGCGACAGCCGGATGGGATCGCTTCTTCCAGGCTCCCACGGTGAGCCTTCGAAGCGCGCGATTCTTCCCAGAAGATGACGACACGATCTCGACGTCGCCTCCTCGCGCGGTGCCCTGTCTCTTCTGAGGCCCCTAGACGGCTTCCGTCGACGCGTTCCAAGGTTTGCGCCAGCACGACAGATCCAACTGCAGAAGGCTTTCCAGGTCCTCGTTGTGTGATTCAAAGAAATCTTGGAGAAACCGGCGACTCGGCTGGGAAAGAGGTTTGGGCCTCGACCCTGTGCGGTTTGACTTCCTCAACGCTTCCGCCAAATGAAGTGCGGTTCGATGGGGAAGGATTTCACGGACCATCTGCTTGACAGGGTTTCTCTCGTTGAGCACGTAGCGAATGACGCGTGCGTAAGTCGCGGAGCGCACGGCTTTGGTCTCATTGTGTCTCCGAGGCGCACCCGATAAAGTATCGGAAGATATGTCGAGAAAGTTGCATACTTGATGGATGGCTCTCATCGAATCCTCCTTGAAATGCTCGAAGAGCATGATGTGGATCTGCTCTCGTGGAAACATCTCGAAAAGATCCGATAGATACGAGGCATAGGCGCTCCTTTCCACATGTATCCTGTAATCGGGGAGAGTCTTGCGGGCGACGACCTCTCGAATATAGGTGTCGAAGGGCGCGGCTTCCTGGGCGCCGTTGGCAACAGAGTGCAAGAATGAAGAATACGTTCTATCTACTGGGTCCCTCAGGATGAGGATGATACGGCATCGTGGATTGTGGTCTCGAAGTCGGATTATCGCTTCGCGATTGTACATGAGCCCGGCATTCTTCGCCATCATCAATTTACCGTCTGGCGCTCGATACCTATCGAAATACTTATTCCATGCGTAGTTGAAACCCCTTTTATATTCTCTCGGATCCTGAAAATAGCCAAACTCCATTTGAGGATGAGCCACGATTCGCGGGTGCTCGGCCAGATTTGCCTTTATCGACGTAGTTCCTGATTTCGCCGCTCCTGCAATCATTACATCGACGACACCTGATTTTCGCGCGTCCATACAACGTTCGAAATGTGGGCGAATCGAGAGTTGAAGGCAACTCTCATCACGGTCCACCGTTGGCCCGCATCCAAAGTTGGCTCACCATTTGACGGTGCGTTCCAGCAGGGTGCTGTTGGGGACGCTCACAAAGGCCTCACCATCTCGAAAGAGTGTATCCGTCGGCCCGACGCGATCCACGACGCCTCGAAGGCCATCAAACTCCACTTCGTCACCCACCGTCAGCCGTCTCCGCAGGAAGTGCCCTGCCAGAATGTGCCCGATGACAGGCCGAGCCCCCAAGGCGAACGCGGCGCCCATCGCCAGACCGAGCGATGCCGCGAGGACCGTCACAACCGACACGAGAATCTGGGTGGAGACGCCCAACTGGTCGATGGCGATGACGCTGGCCGTGAAGACGACGGCCAGATTGGCCGCCGCCGCCACTCTCGGCGCGACGTCGAGCCTCCCGAGCGCAGCACCCGACTCGACCACCCTTTGAATGAGTCGGCCCACGATGACACCGAACCCGATGATGATCACCGCTCCGAGAAGCTGCGGGAGGAAGGCCAAGAGACGATCGGTCGTTGCGGTGACCGCTCTCAGCTCGAGGACATCGGCGGCGAGAAGAAAGAAGAAGAGAAAGAGCACCCAAAAGAGCAAAAGAGAGAGTGCATGGGAGACCGGTTTCCCCTGAAGGACGCCTTGCAGCGAGTCATTGAGCTTCAGACGGTCGGCCAATCGGTCGAGACCCACACGCCGGAAAGCGAACCTCGCCACCAGCTGCACCAGACGCGACACAGCCCACCCCAGAAGAATCAGGAGCACCGCGCCAGCCAGTTTCGGAAGGAACACCGACGCGGCATCGGTCAGCTCCTGCAGCATCGACCATGCCGCCTCCTGCCACTTTTCCACATCCAGCCACGCCGTCATTGTTCGCTCCTCCGATTCAGACACGTAGTCGCCCTCATCACCCGTGTTCGTGTTGTCACCCGCCACACAAGCCTGAACGGTACGAGCGCGCAATGGTCGAGAATCTGAAGAAAAGATTGGCGGAGAGCGTCATCCGAAGTCATCCCGAGCAAGCAGCAAGGACGCTGGAAGAAGTCGACCCGCAGGCCTGCGCCAGCGTCATCGCGGAGCTGGAGCCGGAGGAGGCCATCGAGGTCCTCCGCGCCATGCTCCCCACCGCGTCGAGTCGAGTTCTCCAGAAGCTGCCGGAAAGCAGCGCGCGGGACCTTCTCTCGACGATGCCCACCCGAAGTGCAGCCGCCTATCTTCGCCGGCTCCCCACGTCACGGGCGGTCGCGTTGGCAGAGGTGCTCCCAGACGACCGTCGCCGCCGCATCCGAATGCTGATGGAACAAAGGCCCGGCACAGCCGGAGCCCTCGCTGATCCAGACGTCCTGATCCTGAAGGATCCATTGACGGTAGGCGAGACGCTATCGCGCTCTCGGATGGAGCTGATCCGAGCCACGCATCCCATACCGGTGGTGGATTCTGACCACGTGCTGGTCGGTATCACGATGCTCGAAGACCTGACGTCGGCACGAAAGCGACAAACCATTGCCAGCATCCTGTTGAGGGACTTCGCGCGCCTTTCGGCACGTACGCCGTTTCGGTCGATCGCATCCCATGAAGGCTGGAGGACGCAATCCGCAATGCCCGTGGTGGATGGGACCGGTGTCTTCGTCGGCATGATCTCCTACGAAGCACTCCGGTCGATGGAAGCCGAAGAGCCCAACCTTCGACCCCAGGATCAGTGGTCGACCTCGGAAGCGCTGGGAGATCTCTTCAGCACCGGCGTTGGAGGCATGTTCGAAGCGTTGTTCCATGGATCCAGGACGGAGAAGAATCATGGCCGCTGACCTGACCACCGCTTACGACACGCTGGCGCGATTGGCCTTGTCGCTCTGGGGTCCGGATGCGTTCAAGACCTTGGAAGAAGCGTCCCCGGAAGAGCTCGCTGCGTACCTTGCCACCCTCGAAGCTCGAGCCCGCATCCAGGTGATGCGACGCCTCACCCCCGACGTCGCGGTGGACGTGCTGATTCGATTGACCGATGATACCGCGAAGGAAGTTCTAAACGCCCTCGAACCGCATCGGTCGGCGAGTCTGCTCAGCCGAGTCGACGAACCGACCCTGGAACGGTGTTTGGACCTTCTCGAGCCTCGGCTTCGAACCGAGATCACTGCTTTGATGACGTATCCGCCGGATTCGGCCGGTGCACTCATGAACCCGCGGGTCACGGCATTTCGGCCGGATAGTTTGGTCTCCGAGGTCGTCAGTCGCCTCAAGATTCTGAAGCGAGAACGGATCCAGGACATCTTCCTCGTCGACGAGGAGGGCAAGCTGGTGGGGTCGGTCCCTTTGAGTGAGCTGGTGCTCGCACCTCGATCCGAGCGCCTCGAAACCATCGCAACCTCACCTACACCCTCGGTCCAAGCCATGTCGTCTCGCGAGGACGTCCTGGAAGCGCTCGATCGTCAACGAGGCGTCAGTCTACCGGTGGTCGACGTACACCATCATCTCCTCGGAGTCCTGCGGCAAGAAGAGCTGGTCGGGGCCGCTCAGCGTGATGCCGTCGCCAAGGCCATGACCATGGTCGGCGCGGACAGAAATGAGCGCGCCCTTTCCCCGGTGAGCTTCGCGGTGAGGAAGCGTCTTCCATGGCTGCAGGTCAACTTGCTCACTGCGTTTCTGGCCGCGGCCGTGGTAGGTATCTTCGAATCCACCATTGCAACCTACTCTGCGTTGGCGGTTCTTCTGCCGGTCGTCGCAGGCCAGTCTGGCAACACCGGTGCCCAGGCGTTGGCGGTCACGATGCGCGGATTGACCTTGCGGGAGATTCGGACTCGCCAGTGGTTTCGCGTCGCGCTCAAGGAGGTAGGCGCCGGGGCTGCCAACGGGATCGCCGTAGCCCTCACGACTTCGATTGCGGTCTACGTATGGAGCGGCTCAAATGGCCTCGCTGGGGTTATCGGGATTTCGATGGTTTGCTCCATGACCGCAGCTGGTTTCGCCGGCGCCGTGATCCCGATGCTCCTCATGGCTGCCCGCCAGGACCCCGCGCAGTCTTCGTCCATCATCCTCACCACCGTGACCGACGTCGTGGGTTTCTTCAGCTTCCTCTCCATCGCCACGCTCTTGGCATCGACCCTCTAAGTCTGGGTTTCCGGGCCCTTGAGCCACTTGAACACCGCATGAAGCATCAAGTCCATGAGTACGAGAACGCCGATCAGGGCCACGATGGCACCGATGGAGTACACCGGCCAGATGATGACGAGGCCGCCGATCAATCCCAGTATGCCTCCGAGGAGCGTGATGTAACTGAGCTTGTCGTCCGCGAACTCTCGGAAGCCTTGCTCGAGCTGGTCGCTGGTGACGGTGGAGAGCTGCTTCGTGATCAGCTGGCGCACATCGATCTCGCGGATGAGGGCCATGGTGATCCGGGTCAGCGCTGCATCGATCTGATACTGGTGTGACTCCAAGTAACCAGGAATATGGTCCAGCGCGCTGTCGATTTCGCCTACCAAGCGGTCCAAGGTTTCCGGCAGCTCGTCCAGCTCCTTGTTGACGAGCCGAAGCATTGGTTCACGCCACAGCCCTCGAAGTCCCCCAACGACACGATGCGCAAGCCGGGTTCCCGCCACACTCTCGATGCGCATTTCAACCTCGGATGCAATCTCTTCTCGAAACGCTTCGCTCTGGGCGTACTTCGAAGCGTAGGTGAGCACCATTTGCTTGGTGTCGCGAACGAACTCCGGATCCCTCACCAACTGCCGGACCTCTCGAGCCGTCTCCTCGGTCAGACGGGAGATAAGGCGACTCTCATCCAGCTCTCGGTTGATGATCTCTTCGTTGATGAGCTTCTCCACCACTTCGTCCACGACCTTCGCGATCAGTTGGTCTCTCTGGGACGGAATGAGGCCCTGTCCAAAAATGGGTCGTGTGTCCCGGGGTCGGAACAACATCTTGATGGCCACCCAGTTCGTTCCGAAACCGATCAGACCGGCCGTGGAGCACGCCCGAAGCACCTCTTCGAGCCACGGGATCGGGGTCCAGAAGCTGACCACGAAGACGAGGAAACATGCGGGGGCGAACAGCTTCAGGGCCCAGCGCAAGCCTTTGCCGGTGGAAAACGCGAGCTGCTCGATGTTGAGCGTGCCTTCGTCCAAATGCTGACGCAGAGGCGTCAATGGAAGGCCGGTTTGTGGATGGGTACGGAAGCGTTGTCGCCACTTCTCGAGGTACGCGGGCAACGGAAGCTCGCGGACCCGGCCGAGCCACGTGCGCTCCTCGGTGCTCGAGGAGTCATCGGCGCGGTGGCGGTGCGGTGCCGGTTGTTCAGCCACCTTTCAACCGTATCGGTGGGACACCAACCCGGGAAAGCATTTCGAGTTCCCCATGACTGGATCCAAGGGTTGGGCCCTCGGGCCGATGCTCCGGAACGTCGCCCGGCGCTCGAAATCGCCGCGGAACCGCTGTCCACCCACGTTGAAGCGGCCGCCTCGCATTCCTCGAGCCGAAGACTTTGCTCGAACGGCTGTACGCCCCCGCGCCGCCATCGACCGGTAGATCTCGTCGGCTTCGTTCAGCGCGCTCAAACCAACGCGGGCGAGAGTTCATCGGCCTCCCTCGCAAAAAGGGGTGTGGCTTCGGCGAGGCATCTGACTTACCCGTAAGGTCTGGAGTCGACCCATGAATCTCTCGGATTCATGGCGTCTCTTCGGCAACGTTGCTGCCGGCGACGCGCAGCCCAGAGGCGATGGCTCCAAGAAAGGAGACGAGATGACGTACGTAGATGGATTCGTTGCAGCGGTGCCGACCGACAAACGGGAGGCCTTTCTGAAACACGCCCGAGATGCCTGGCCCGTCTTCAAGGACCACGGCGCCCTCAGCCAAGTAGAATGCTGGGGAGACGAAGTGCCCAAGGGAGAGTTGACCGATTTTCATCGAGCGGTGAAGGCGGAAGCCGATGAGACCGTGGTGTTCTCTTGGATCATGTGGCCCGATAAGGAGACGCGGGACGCAGGCCTGAAAAAGGCCATGGAGGATCCGCGCTTTCAACCCGACCAAAACCCGATGCCCTTCGACGGGAAACGAATGATCTTCGGCGGCTTTGAAATGATCCTCGAACGACACAAGGGGCAACCGTGAGCACCGGTCGAAATCGCTGCGCCGGTCCACACTAGATCTCCTCGTCGTCGCGCTCCTCGGACGCGACGATGCGCAGCTCGACCTTTGCAATCCCGCCCTCCATGCCGAGCTCCTCCGCGACCTTGCGGGACACATCCAGGACGCGGTCCTTGGCGTATGGACCGCGGTCGTTGACTCGGCAGCGCGCGGTCCTGCCGGTCCGAAGCGTGTGGACCTCCACCACCGTTCCGAGTGCGAGCGTTCGGTGCGCACACGTCTTCTCTTGCGGGTCGTAGGGCTCACCGCTCGCGGTCGGACGACCGGCGAGGCTGTCCGCGTAATGCGAGGCGATGCCGGTCTCGAACACCGCACTCACCGGGTCCGCGACGTCCGAAGTGGACGAGCTGCATCCAGAGACCAGCGCCATGGAACAGACCCAGGCAGTGCACCGTCGCTTCATCGAGTGAGGGTCGCCTCAAAGGACCTGGGTCGCCAAGCGCGGAAAATGATTGGGCCTCCCGGATTCGGCCGCCCACACCGTAGCATTCGTCAACCGAACCTGCGCGAGGACGAAGTGCACGGACTCGGCGGCCTGAAACGACCGATCATCTGGCGACCATCCGGGGCCAGGGAGCTGGGCAATCAGCCCACTGGATACGAGTCCATGCACGCCTGCAGAAACAGCTGTCATACACCGTCGCGCTCCAGCGACGCCGACAGAGGCCTGACGTTGAAGTTGTCGCCCGTTCACGGCTCTGGCGGCGCGTCCAGCCCGCCCACGGCAGGAATTACGGCCTTTCCACGATCGTATCCACAGGGACTCAAATGCTCGGGCGCCACCCTCTGGGCGGTTCCACGGAGCGAAACCATGAAGAAATTCCTGGAATCTCCAACCTTTCTCGAAGCCCATCGTGCTCCTCATCCAGGCAGTGCAGCAGGCGTTGTCGCGCCGGGCCCAGCGTCCTCCGCTGCCCTAGCGGCAGCGCGTGCGCGCCGGCTTCCGTGAGCGAGGTCACAGCATCGACGCGGTGGAGGCGTCTCGGGCCTCCAAAGACCATTTCCGCCCCACACACGGGGAGTGGGCCGCAATTTATCCTGACGAATCTCCCTTCGAAGGTCGCCCTCGATTGTTCTCTCGTGCCTTCCCGGGAACTTCTCCTCGACTTTTCGGTCTCGTGTTCGCCGCTCGGCCCACGCAGCTTCGCGGGTCGAGACACCAAACTGACACACGGATGAATCTCGAGGACCCACCTGGTCCCGACTCTGCAACTGTCCTAGAGGCGTGCCGCATGGACTTCACCCTGATTTTGATTCTGGCCGCGCTGGGTGCCTTGTTCATGGCCTTCAACAACGGCGCCAACGACGTCGCCAACTCCTTCGCCTCCGCGGTGGGGGCCAAGGCCATCACCATGAGGCAGGCGGTTCTGATCGCCGGCCTCATGAATCTGTTGGGTGCGGTGATGATCGGGGGTCACGTCTCGGCGAAGTTGGTCACCGGGGTCCTCAATCCGAGCGAGTTTTCCGATCCGGTCGTCTATACCGTCGCCATGTTCTCGGTGCTGGTGGCGGCCGGCCTCTTCGTCCTCATTTCCACCCTCACCGGTCTGCCGGTGAGCTCAAGCCACTCCATCGTCGGGAGCCTCATCGGCGTCAGCGTCGTGGCCGGAGGCATGGACACCGTCAACTGGGGCATCCTGACGTCCATCGTGATCTCCTGGTTCGTCTCGCCGTTCTTGGCCGGCTTCATGTCCTACGCACTCTACAGCTTCATCCAAACCGGCATCCTCGGGAGCGACCCCCGGGTGATGGACCGCGTGCGTTTTTACCTTCCTTACATCCTGGCCGTGACGGTGGCCGTCTTCGTCCTGATCCTCATGAAAGGATCCACCTTGGCCGCCTTTCGTCCGGCCAGCTTCTGGGAATATCTGCTGTTTCTGGGTGTCCTGCTTCCGTACGCCACCTTGGTCAGTCAGGGACTGCTCCGAAGCGTGACCCTCCAGATGCAGGACAGCCGAGAATCGGCGGAGCTCATCTTTCGGCGCCTCCAGGTCGGCACATCCAGCTACGTCGCCTTCGCCCACGGCGCCAATGACGTAGCCAATGCCATCAGCCCTGTCTTTGCCGTGTACCTGGTGGTTCAGTCGCAAGGCCAGTTGCCGACGGAAGAGATGGTGAAGAGCATCGGCGTCCCCCTCTGGATCCTGGTCCTGGGCGGGGCGGGGATCGCGCTGGGAATTGGATTGTTGGGCCATCGAGTCATCAAGACCCTCAGCGAACGGGTCACACAGCTCGACAACTTCAAGGGATTCAGCGTCGATTTTTCCGCCGCCAGCACGGTGGTCGGCGCATCGCTCTTGGGTCTGCCGGTGAGCTCGACCCACGCCGCCACCGGCGCCATCGTGGGCACCGGCCTGCGCGAAGGGGGCGGGATCGATTTCGGAATCTTGGGACGCATCGTGGCCGCGTGGATCATCACCGTCCCCACCGCCGCCCTTTTCACGGTGGGGGTCTTCAAAGTTCTGCGCTTGGTGTTCTGAGATGCCGCTCAGCCGCCGCACGCCTCGAAGGCGTCCATGCAGCATTCTTCCTCGGTGGTGGCAGGCATCCGGCAGAGGGCGCTGCTGACGCCCTCGCACAGGTTGACCAAGCCCGGCTGCGGACACTCCGAGCAATCGCACGGGCCTTGATCCAGGATGCCGCTGCACGCGGTTCCAGCCCCGGCGAGTTCGGCAAGACACGCCGACTGACCCGGCCCGTCGTCGCAGGAGAGCCCATCGAAGCACGATTCTGCGTCGGCCACCGCGGCATCGCACCCCGTCCCGCCGGTCCCGAGCACGAAGAAACCGTCGAGGCATTCCTCGTCACAGGTATCTTCGTCGACCGGACCGACGTCGCATCGAATGAAATAGTCGCAATAAGCGGTGCAGGCCGGAAGCGCCAACGCGCTCCCACCCATGTCACCGATCGTGGCGTCGGCGTTCCCACCGGCATCGTCAGGGCCTCCTCCGTCTGAATCGCCGCTGCTGGAGTCCTGCGCGCCTCCATCGGTCGGCGCCATCCCGTCGTCGGAATCATCGGAATCCGACGAACAACCCATCGCCACCAGCCCGGACCCGCCCGAGAGCATCAGAACGTACAGAACCCTTTTGTCCCACTTCATCGAGGCGCGTCTATCACGGTCATTGGTCCGAAACGACGCCGGCGGTTGCGCCCATGAGGGCTCCTCGACCCGCAGCCGAGGAGCCCAGTATCACGCAGATAATTCGCGCAAGGAAGCTAGTGAGGTGACTTCGCGGACCGCTCCGCCGTCTCCGATCGGGAGGCGGCACCGGGGACCGGTGTGGCAACCATCGACGCCTGCCACCTCCAACTCTCCTCACTTCCCCGCGGCCGCACGTAATGGGTGGAGACCAGACCTTGGGCGGTCATTTCCGTCACGCTCTTCATTTCCCAGCACGGACCCTCGTGTTTCCATTGAAACGCGCCGAGCTCTTCCACCACGAACTCTCCGGCCCGTTCGTGGCACGCGGTGATCACCGTCAGGTCTTGTACCGATTTTCCGTGTCCCTCGTGGAAGACGTAAACGATCTCGTTGCCCTCGATGATCTGTGTTTGTCGAAGAGTCGGGCGCTCACCTTCGAACCCATAGAGCCTGAACTCTCCGTTTTCCGGTTCGTGTCGTGCCAGCATCGGATGCCGCCCCGTGTGGATGTCCAAGGTGTTCGGATTCCGCTCGAGCCAGGTCCAGTCGAACCGTCCAGCCAGCTTCGCCTTCATCTGGCGGACACAGGCTTCGATCTCGTCAGGATTCTTTTGAATGATGTCTTCGTTCGTCGCCCCGGTCTTCACGCCGCTCGTGGCACACGACGTCGCGAAAAAGACCAGCGCGGTCAAACCGAACGCTTTCATGGTGCACCTCCTCGCGATCAAGATCGCCGAGCGGAGGAGACCCGGGCAACCCGAGAGACGCGGTCCGTCAAACATTGCGCGTTGCCGGCATTGCAGTCCGGTCTTGGGCCCCGCGCTGTCTGTGATGTTCGCGCACGCCTTTCGATGAACCAGTCGCTCGGTCGAACTTTGAGCGAAATTCAGGCGAAATTCAGGCGAACGACTGGCGTGATGGGCGGAGGCTCGGCCCAGATGAGGTGGCCGAAAGTCTCCACCGCAACGCGCGGGTGACGCCGCCGCATCGCTTGGACTAGGGTCCGCAGGCGCCGAAGGTGGCGCCGCAAACGAACGAAAGCATCCACACCATGCGGACACTTCTCCCGAGCAACCTTGCATGCATCTTCCCGAACGCGCTCTTCGCACTGCTCCTCGCTCCCTCGTCCCTCTCGGGGTGCGTTCAGAACCGAGACTCGACGAACGCCGAACCGAAGTCCGCCGAACCGAAGATCGAGACCCACCCGAAGGCCGACGCCGCCGAGACCCAAGGTCGCCCTGCCTACGGCACGATGGGCGAGCCGCAGCTCTTCGAAGGCATGGGCTCCCACACCCGCACCGTGACCACGAAGTCCCTCGAGGCGCAGGCCTACTTCGACCATGGCCTGAACTGGATGTACGCGTTCAACCACGATGAAGCGGTCCGGGCCTTCACGAGGGCGGCTGAGCTGGACCCGGGGTGTGCGATGGCATGGTGGGGCATCGCGCAGGCACAAGGACCCAACTACAACGATCCGGCCATGCCCGAGGCTCGGAGCGCTGCGGCCTGGGCAGCGCTCCAGCGCGCCCGGGCGACCTTGGATGACGAAACGCCGGTGGAAAAGGCTCTGGTCGAGGCGCTCGGCGCTCGCTACGCGGAAGACCCGCCGGAAGACCGAAGGGACCTGGATGTGGCGTACGCCGAGGCCATGAAGGAGGTCGCGGCGAAGTTCCCCGACGACTCCGACGTGGCGACCTTCTACGCCGAATCCATGATGGTCCAGCATCCTTGGAAGCTATACGACGCCGACGAACAA
This sequence comes from Myxococcota bacterium, assembly GCA_050331295.1. Lineage (GTDB taxonomy): Bacteria > Myxococcota > Kuafuiibacteriia > Kuafuiibacteriales > Kuafuiibacteriaceae > Kuafuiihalomonas. The sequence goes on from JBHJGZ010000011.1 coordinate 127,892, forward strand.
CCCGCGCTGCAAGATACGCCCATCATCATCGCCACCCTGGAGCGCGCCTTGGCGAAGTTTCCCAACAATCCTGGAGCCAATCACCTCTATATCCACGCGGTGGAGCCGAGCTTCGACAAGGAGCGCGGCCTGGTGGCGGCGGACCGACTCAGCGACATGATGCCAGCCAGCGGACATCTCCTCCACATGCCTTCCCATATCTACGCCCAGGTGGGGATGTGGAACCGTTCCATTGAACAGAACCAAAAAGCGATGGAGGCCGACGACGCCTATCGGGTCCTCTCCCCCGAGCAGGGCCTGCAGCACGGATACATGACCCACAATTCCCACATGCTGGCGTTCTCGGCCATGATGACGGGCCAGGAGGACCTCGCCATGCATGCGGCGCGGCAAATGTGGGAGGACATGCCGCTCGAGACCCTCACCCTGATCGCGCCCTTCTTCGACCCCTGGATGTGCTCGGTCTACGATGTTCAAAAGCGGTTCGGCCGCTGGGACGCGCTTCTCGCAGAGCCCGCCCCCCCTGCGTTTCTGCCCGTGACCACCGCAGTGTGGCGAGCCCATCGCGCGGTGGCTTACGCGGCCAAGCACGAATTCGAAAAGGCGGAGGAGGAGCAACTGGCCTTTCGTCGCGCGATGAAGGCCATCCCCGAAGAACCGGGATGGGACACCTACGGCACGGCGGTGAAGTTTCTGCTGGTCAGTGAGCTCTTCATCACGGGTGAGATGGAGCTGCAGAAGGGGCGCTGGGACGAAGCCGCCACCGCCCTTCGAGAAGCGGTGATCATCGAAGACACGCTCGGCTACGGCGAGCCCCCCATGTGGCTCCAGCCGGTACGCCACACCCTTGGCGCGGTGTACTTGAAAGCCGAGAAGTACGAGGACGCCGAGCGGGTCTATCGAGAAGACCTCGAGAAGTGGCCGGGCAACGGCTGGTCATTGTACGGACTGAGCCGTGCCCTCGAATTTCAGGAGCGCATGGAAGAAGCGGCCGAGGTGCGGAGCGCTTACGAAAAGGCCTGGGCCGGGGCCAAGGAGCCCATCGAGACCAGCTGCAAGTGTATCGAGAAGACCTGAGTCGGCATGTTCCTGGTCTTCAGGACTCCGCTTTGGGCATCAGCTCCATCACCGCCACCACCATGGCTTCGACACCGGTGGTAACGGAGGGTCGCGGCGCAATCTTGAAGAGAGGTGAATGGTGCGAGGCAGCCGTGTCGAGGCCGCTGGCCGGCGTACCCCCGACGTTGAAATAGACGCCTTTGACGCCGGTCTCTTCGGAGACGAACAGGGAAAAGTCCTCTGCCCCCATGCCCTCCGGCGGCTCGGTGTGCATCTGGCTCTCTCCGAAGTGCTCCACGAAGGCGGACCGGATCCGAGCCGTGAGCTCGGGATCGTTTCGGGTTGGGGGCACCGACTCCTCGGAACGGACGACTTGGGGCAACATGTCGTCCGAAAGACCGAACGCCCGACCGACGCCCGAGGCGATCCGGTCGATGCCGTCGAGGAGTTCATCGCGGACCTTCAAGTCGTTGGAGCGGACCGTAAGCTGGAGCCGCGCTTCATCCGAAATGATGTTGTGTTTGGAGCCGGCATGGAAGGCACCCACCGTCACCACGCCCGGTTGCAGGGGCGCGATGGAGCGCGACACCAAGCTCTGAAGCGCGACGACGATGTGTGACCCCACCAACACCGGGTCGATGCCCTGGTGCGGACTGGCACCGTGGGCCGCCACGCCCTTCACGATGATGTCCACGCTGTCCGAGCTCGAGTAGGCGAGGCCTGAAACGAGCTCGATCTTCCCGGCTTGGATGTCGCTGGCCACGTGGAACGCGAGCGCATACTCGGGCTTCGGAAACTGCGTATAGAGCCCGTCCTCCAGCATCCTTCGCGCTCCGCCGATGCGCTCCTCCGCCGGTTGACCGATCAAGATCAGCGTCCCAGACCACTGGTCTTTGCGCTCCATGAGCATCTTGGCCGTCCCCACCAGCGCGGTCATGTGTACATCGTGTCCGCACGCATGCATCACCGGCTGCACCACGTCGTTGATGTCCTTTTGGGTGGCGGTGGAAGCGTATGGGAGACCCGACTTCTCCTTGACCGGAAGCCCATCCATATCGGCCCGGACCATCACGGTCGGCCCGGGCCCGTTCTTCACCAAACCCACCAGTCCGGTGCCTCCGACCCCTTCGGTGACCTCCACGCCGAGATTTCTCAGCTCCTTCGCCAATCGCTTGGAAGTCTCGAACTCCCGGAACGAAAGCTCGGGATTCTCATGAAAATACTTGAAGAGCTCGTCGAGCCGCTGGTCGTAGTAGGCGTTGATGTCCTGTTGGAGGGCTTCGGCTCCGGGGACCGACGCCCCCAAGGCCAACGACACGAAGAGCGCGGTGGTCATCGGAGCCCCACACGCTGCAATGATTGCGGGGCGGGTGCAAGATCGCTTTGCCCGCTCTTCTCGTCGACGCAGCGTCACGCCAAAGCCGGCGCGATTTGACGCAACCCTTGCTCCCGGCGGCGTTCGGGCCTAAGCGCCGCCCGGGGCATGACCGTCTTCAGAACCCACGCGGCCCTCTGGACCCTGGCCGGGCTTCTCTCGCTCAGCGGACTCACGGGCATCGCAGAGCCGGTCCATTGGGGGCACTACGGCTTTCACACCGGGGAATGGGGACAATCGGCGCGGGTCACCCTTAGGCACGGCGTCCTGGGCACCGCGCCTCGAGCCGGATACGCGCCGCCGCGCCCGGAAGACTTCAGCCTCCACCACCCTTTTCTCGTCTTCTATCCGCCCATCGTGGCGTCGGTGGCGGTGCTCGGGGATACCGTATGGGCCGTTCGGCTCCCCACCCTAGTCATCACGCTGCTGACCGCCCTGCTGCTCGGTTTCACGGTGAACCGCTACTGGGACGGCGCCACCGCGGTGCTGGCTACCGCCGTTTACTGCGTATGCCCCATGACCACGGCGTTCGCCCACAATCCAGACACTCAGCCTCCAGCCATCCTGGGCCTGCTGCTCGCGGTCTCCGGGTACGCGGCGTTCATCACCAAGCCTTCACGGCAGAACTTTCTGGTGGTGTTGCTCGGCTTCATCCTGGCGCTGGGCTCCGATTGGGCAGCGTATCTGTCGGTGGCGATGGTCAGCATTCACGCGGGGGGTCGGGCCCTTTGGCTCTGGGATCGCCGCCCGAAGTGGCTCGCGATCCCCGCTGACTTGTGGATCGGACTGAGCGCAACTCTCATTGCGATATTGGTCATCGGAAGCTTTCTCCTCTACGTCCACTTCCACGCTCAGGATGGCCTCGGCAACACCTGGGGGGCCCTGACCTACCGCCTGTCGAGCGACTGGGGTGGCTTCGTGCGCCAGCAATCGAGGTTCGTCGGCGGCATGTACGGCGGCGTCTTGGTCACGCTCGCGCTTTTGGGCCTCCTTCGAATGGGTCTGCGCCTTCTTCGAGGAACGCCGACCGCCCGTGACATCATCCCGTTCTCGTTCGTCTTCGGAAACGTGGTGTGGGCGTTCCTGTTTCCTCAGGCCGCCAACATCCACGTCTATCGCTCGATGATGTTGGCGGTGCCGGTGGCCATCTTCGCGGCGGAGCTCACGGTGGATGCCGGGCGAATGGTCGCCGGGTGGCCCCGCGCCCCGCGCATCGCGCCATGGGTTCGCCCACTGCCCGGTCTGCTGCTCCTGGGACATACACTTTGGCTCGGAGCGACGACGCTGGTGGAGAGTCGACGCGTCGGAGGCACGATGTATCACGGTGCCGCCTACGATCCCGAACAGATCAAGATGGCGACCGCCCGATACATTCACGCGACCACGAGCCGATCCGCGTGGATCCTTTTCCACCCTGCCCTCCGACATCGCCGTGAAGTCCTCTATAACCTGGACCGGACCCATGTTTGGGCGCCCCCCGTGGCGCGATTGCTCGAAGGGGACATTCCCCCTGCAGCAGAGGTCGCATGGTTCGACGGTGAGGCCCTGTCCCGGAGGGACCGAGAAGCCCTCGCCTCCGCGTTTTCGGTGGACCAGGTAGACCGGTATCTGATCGTCCGGCTCGATCAGCAAGACAGCCAGGGCATCCCGCGGCCCGATCGCCGGTTTCGATTCCGAACCGGCGAAACGGGTTGGCTGGAGCGTTGGCTCCAGCACCCGGTCCTTCCGAAGTTGGTTTTGGAGGAAGTCGGCCCGACGGACTCGGCGGCCGTCGAACCGTGAGCCCACCGGTCACGAAAACTCCGGTGCGGCGACGACGTCAGGAGTTGTCGAGCTCGGCGTCGATGAGCGCCTTGAACCGCGGATACGGTTGAGCTCCGGACACCAGGCGGCCGTTGATGAACGTGGCCGGCGTGCCCCGGACCCCAAACTTTTGGGCCTCCGCCATGTCGGCCGCGACCCACTGGGCGAGGGCCGGATCGTCCAGGTCCTTCTCGAACTTCGCCGTATCGAGGCCGAGCTCCTTGGCGTAGTTCACGAACGCATCTCGATTCAGGTTCCGCTGGTTGGCGAACAGCTTCTCGTGCATCTCCCAAAACTTGCCTTGCCGGTGAGCGGCCAAGCTGGCGATGGCCGCCGGCTTCGCATCCTTGTGGAAGGGAAGCGGATAATGCTTGAACGCTACCACCACCTTGTCGCCGTACTCTTCCTTCATCTGGTCGATGCTCGGATTCACGCGACTACAGAACGGGCACTGAAAGTCCGAATACATCACCACCTGAATGGGTGCATTCTTGTCGCCATCGATGGGGGCTCGGCCGAGCTCGATCTCCACCGGTTCGGCCTCGGCGGCCGGCGTCGGAGCCTGGGCGGTTCCGCCCTTGCCGGCTTCACGCTTCAGAACCTCTTCGTATACGTCCGCACGCTTCACGCCGGACTCCATCAGCTTCTTGGCCAAAGCGATCTCTTTGTCGATCACGACCTTGAAGCGAGGAAAGGGCTGCGCGCCCCGAACCGGCACCCCGTTCACGAATAGCGTCGGCGTTCCCCGGGCGCCGACCTTGGACGCGGCGGCCTGGTCCGCGGCGACCTGGTCCGCGACCTCCTTGGAATTCATGTCCCGTTTGAAGCGCTGAACGTCGAGGCCGAGCTGCTTCGCGTACGCGTTCAGGTCGTCGTCTTCCAAGGCCTTCTGGTTCGAGAAGAGCAGGTCGTGCATCTCCCAGAATTTGCCCTGCTTGGCCGCCGCCATCGACGCCTTCGCGGCCGGAAGCGCTCGCTTGTGAAAGCCGAGAGGGAGATGACGGAACCGGATCTGGACGTCGTCGCCATAGGTTTCCATGACCTTCTTCAGGCTCGGATTGACCCGAGAGCAGAAGGGACACTGAAAGTCCGAGAACTCCACGATGGTGACCAGCGGGTTGTCGCCGCCTTTGGCCGGAGCGTGATCCGCCAACTGCAGGTTCTGCCGGGTGTCGGGGGGCTCTTGGGCCCTCCGCTTCCGATTTTGGTCCGGAGCCGGCGTGGTTCGGCCATTCGCGGTGAGCTTGGCGTACACATCTTTCCGCGCCACGCCCTGCGCCACCAAGGCCTTGGCTTCCGCGAGACGCGCATCGATCACCCGCTTGAAGGCGGGAAACGGCTGAGCCCCCGAGAGCTTCACGCCGTTGATGAAGAAAGACGGAGTGCCGCCGGACCCGATCTGTCGAGCCAGCTTCTGGTCTTCCGCGATCATCTCTTTGCCCTTGCCGGACGCGATGAACGCCTTCACCTCGGCCAGGTCGAGTCCGATCTTCTCGGCCATCCCGTTCAGGTCGTCTTCCTTCAAGGTCTTCTGGTTGGCGAAGACCTCGTCGTGCATCTCCCAGAACTTGCCCTGGGCGCCGGCCGCCAACACGTACTCGGAGGCGAGTGGCGCATCCTTGTGGAAGGGCAACGGGTTGTGCCGGAAGGCGATTCGAACGTCGTCGCCGTAGGTCTTGCGAACCTGGTCCAGCGTCGGAAGCACGCGGGCGCAGAAGGGGCACTGGAAGTCCGAGAACTCGACGATGGTCACCAGCGCGTCTGAGGGCCCCTTCACGTGGGCGTCGCCGACCGGAACCTTATAGACGGTCTCTTTGTCTTTGGCGTCCGAGGGCGGCAGAGGCCGTACTTCGGCCTGGATCTTTTTCGGGCTCTTGGACACGTCCTGCGCGTCCCGGATGGCGTAGCCGATGGCGCCTCCGATCGCGGCCGTGATGACGAACCCCACAATGGTCGAACTGGTTTTCATATTGAGCACCTGATGCGCTCCTCCCCTTGCCAAATCCGAGGCTTGGGCGCACCCCGGCAATAACCCGAAGGCACCGAAGCGGTGATCCACACCGCGCACCCTCGACGGGAAAAGCGTGAAATGGCACACGTTGACGGCTTCCTTGGGCCCCGGCGGTTGCCTTCGGTTGACGGCCTCAGGGGTGTGTCTAGTTTCCCGTGCGGACCCGGAAGCGGGCCAAACCAGGAACAGGAGCAACCTTAGGAATGGGCAAGAAAGTCATTGGAATCGACCTTGGTACCACCAACTCGGTGGTCGCAGTCATGGAAAGCGGGGAGACCAAGGTCCTCGTGAACGAGGAGGGTAGTCGCACCACCCCCTCGGTCGTCGCCTGGACGGATAAGGGGGAAATCCTGGTCGGCCAAGTTGCGCGTCGTCAGGCCATCACCAACCCAGAGAACACCGTCTTCTCCGCCAAGCGGTTCATGGGGATGAAGTACGACGCCATCTCCAGCGAGATCGCTCGAGTGCCGTATCATGTCGAGAAGGCGGAAAACGGCGACGCGCAGATCCGGATCCGCGACAAGCGGTATGCGCCGCCAGAAATCTCCGCGAAGGTTCTGCAGAAGCTGAAGCGCGCGGCAGAGAGCCAACTCGGCGAAGACGTCACCGAGGCGGTGATCACGGTTCCCGCCTACTTCAACGATGCGCAGCGCCAGGCCACCAAGGATGCCGGGCGCATTGCCGGGCTCAACGTCCAGCGTATCATCAACGAGCCCACCGCGGCCGCGCTCGCATACGGTCTCGATCGCAAGGCCAACGAAGTCATTGCGGTGTACGACTTCGGCGGCGGAACCTTCGACATCTCGGTGCTCGAAGTGGGGGACGGCGTGGTCGAGGTGGTCTCCACCAATGGCGATACGCACCTGGGCGGAGACGATTTCGACAACGTGATCATCCAGTACCTGACCGACGAGTTCCGGCGAGACACCGGGATCGACGTCAGCAAGGACAAGATGGTCATGCAGCGCCTGAAGGAGGCCGCGGAAAAGGCCAAGATCGAGCTCTCGAGCGCGTTCGAAACGGAGATCAATCTCCCGTTCCTGACCGCGGACCAGAGCGGTCCAAAGCACCTTCAGCTGAAGCTGTCTCGGGCCAAGTTCGAGGCCTTGGTCGCGGATCTGGTGAAGCGATCCTTCGATTCGGTGAAGCGCGCCCTCGAGGACGCCAAGAAGTCGCCCCGGGAGATCGACGAAGTGGTGATGGTGGGTGGTTCCACCCGGATCCCGCTGATCCAGGAAGAGGTGAAGAAGTTCTTCGGCAAGGAGCCGAACCGCACCGTGAACCCGGACGAGGTGGTGGCGGTCGGCGCCGCCATCCAGGGTGGGGTTCTGACCGGCGACGCCAAGGACATCGTTCTCTTGGACGTGACGCCCCTGTCCCTCGGCATCGAGACCCTGGGCGGCGTGTTCACGCCCCTCATTTCCCGGAACACCACGATTCCCACCCGGAAGTCAGAGGTGTTCTCCACCGCCCAGGACAATCAAAGTCAGGTCGAGGTCCACGTGCTTCAGGGCGAACGAAAGATGGCCGGCGACAACAAGTCGCTCGGAAAGTTCGTGCTGGACGGGATCCCGCCGGCACCTCGGGGCATGCCTCAGGTCGAGGTCACGTTCGACATCGACGCCAATGGCATCGTCAACGTTTCGGCGAAGGACAAGGCCACCAGTCGTGAGCAGTCCATCCGCATCGAAGGCTCCTCGGGTCTGAACGAGGACGAGATCAACCGGATGGTGCAAGAGGCGCAGGCCCACCAAGACGAAGACGAGCGACGTCGGGGCATGGTGGAGCGCCGGAACCAGCTGGACCAGCTGGCCTACGGCGTCGAGAAGACGATGAACGAGTCCAAGGACAAGCTTCCGGTCGAGCTCGGCCAGGAGGTGAGTACCGCCATCGAGGAGGCCCGCGAGGCCCTGAAGAAGGAGGGGGACACCGACGCCTGGGAGGCTGCGGAGACCAAGCTGAAGGCGGCTTCTCAAAAGATGGCCGAGCACCTCTACAAGGCCGCATCGTCCAACGGTGCAGACGGACAGGGCCCGACCGATGGTGCGGCCGGAGGCGGCGGAGAATCGTCCGAGAAGAAGGACGAGAACGTGATCGACGCGGACTGGTCCGAGGCCAACTAAAGCCGGGGGGTGGAGCGGCGGTCAGGCCGCCGTTCCACCTGCCTCGACGGCGGGCGGCGGCGCCGGAAGGGCCGGGAGCCCGAAGAGCTCGAGGAGTTTGCTGACCGAGCCTTCGATGCAAAACGAGTTCTCCACCGCGCGGCGTCCCCAAGCCCCCATTTCGGTCAGGCGCTCGGGTGAAGTGTGAAGGCACTCCAACATGGCGTTGGCCAAGCCATCGATGTCGGAGGCAAAGACCAACCACCCGTTCTTGCCGGTCTGGACCAGCTCCGGCACCCCGGAAATCAGGGTGGAAATGACGGGGCGACCCAAGGCGAGCGCTTCCATCAACACCACGGGGAGACCCTCGCCGAAGCTGGACATCACCAGAGCGCGGCTTTGCTCGAGATGGAACACCACCTCTTCCGTGGTGGCCCAGCCCGCGAACTCCACCGCGTCGGTGATTCCGCGTTCCGCAACCTGCTGACGCAAGCTGTCTTCCAGCTCGCCGCCCCCTACCAAGACCAGCCGCGCGTCTGGACGGCTTTCCACCACCTTGGCCATCGCATCGATGAGAATCCCCAAGCCCTTCTGGGACGAAAACCGCGCGATGTTCACGAACACCGGACGGTCCGGAACCGGCGACGGCTGACGTTCCCGAAGAAACTGGTCGTCCAATCCGCACCGCACTACGTGCAGCCGAGACCACAGGGCCGGATCGATCCAGCGGCTGACCTGAGAGCGCGCGTAGTGGCTAATGACCGATACGAACTTCGCGTCGCGGACCTTGTGGGGATAGTTGAGGCCAGGGGCGCGGTCCAAATCTTCTGGTCCGTGGACCATGAAGCTGTAACTGGGCCCTCCCATCGCGTGGCAAAGATGCGCGACGTCCGCCGCGTTCGTGGCGAAGTGCACGTGAAGGTGCTCGACGTCGTCGCTCTGGGTCAGCTGCTTGAGCCGGCACGCCTCGGCCAGACACACCAGGTACTTCGGAAGCGAACGGTCGCCGCCCTTCCACATGTCGAAGGTTCGACGGAGGCCCGCCGCCAGCTGAAGAGGCTCCCGCACCAGTGTGCTGACCGTGGACAGCGCGGACGGGATCCCGGAGGGCTGTTCGCCCAAGACGTACTGGGTCTCCGCACGTTCGCGCGCGTCCTTCGGATCCACCACTTGGGTCGCCCACGGACGAAGTGCGTACCGACGGACCGAAACCCCCCTGCGCTCGAGTTCCAGCAACTCGCGCCGAATGAAGGTCTGGCTGGCCATCGGATATGTGTTGCAAAAATATCCGAGCTTCATGGCTGTTCTCACAACGCAGGCCGGTTGCCTGAAGCGGCGCGTACCAGCTTTCAGGACCCGCGTCACGTTGCCCAGCCGAGACCGAACTCCGGCGCCGAATCGAGACCGCCTCCCGAACTGGACGATTCGCCTTTTCGTTGGCCCCAAAGGCCAGAATGGTCCAATTTGGGTGGGTGAGGTCGTCCCTTCCCATCCTTCAAGACGAGCACGGCAACGCGGCCGGGCCGCTGCAGCGCGGCAAGCCCGCCTGGCTCAAGATCCGACCACCTGGCGGCGAGGGCTACACGACCCTCAAACACCGAGCCCGGCGTCTCAAGCTGGCCACGGTCTGCGAGGAAGCGCGGTGCCCCAACATCGGGGAGTGCTGGAGCATCGGCACCGGGACCTTCATGTTGATGGGAGACACGTGCACGCGAGGCTGTCGGTTCTGCGCCATCAACACCGCCAAGCGACCGCCTCCGCTCGACCCATCCGAGCCGGCCAATGTGGCCGACGCCGTGCACGAGATGGGTCTGAGCTACGTGGTGCTCACGTCGGTCAATCGCGATGAATTGCCGGACGGCGGTGCAGGCCACCTTGCCAATTGTCTTCGGGCCATCAAGGCAAAGTCGCCGGATGTGCTGCTGGAGATGCTGATTCCCGATTTCATGGGTGACCGCAGCGCACTCGAAAAGGTGGTGCGAAGTCCGATCGCCGTGTTGGCGCACAATCTCGAAACCGTGGAACGCCTCACGCCCACGGTTCGCGACCCCCGGGCCAGCTACGCCCAGTCGCTGGATGTGTTGCGGTGGACCAAGGAGATGGCGCCGGGCATGTTGACCAAAACCTCCCTGATGCTGGGCCTGGGCGAAAGCGAGCAGGAAGTCGACGAGGCCATGCGGGACGCCCGGGATGCGGGCGTGGACATCATCACCTTCGGGCAGTATCTGCGCCCTTCCCACAAACACTTGCCGGTCCTGGAGTACGTTCATCCCAAGGTCTTCGACCGATTCGCAGACCGGGCCCGGAGCCTGGGCTTCGGCTATGTGGCGAGTGGTCCGCTGGTCCGCTCATCGTACCGAGCGGGCGAACTCTTCATCGAAAAGACCCTTCGCGCAAAAGCGTGAGCACTCCGAGTCTGACCGTCGTCGGTGCCGGCCTCAGCGGGCTGACCGCGGCTCGCACCCTCTCTGACCGAGGCTGGGCCGTGCAGGTCTTGGAAAAGGCGCGCGGTCCCGGGGGGCGCACTGCTACCCGGCGGTCGGGCGACGACCTTCGCTTCGATCACGGTGCCCAGTACTTCACGGTGCGCGATCCGCGGTTTGAAGTGGCAACCCAAGACTGGGCGCGACGTGGTGTGGTTGCGCGTTGGTCCGGTCGGATCGCGGTGTGGGCCGAGCACACCCTCACGCCCAAGCGCAACGGGCCGCCGCGATGGGTCGGAGTCCCCGGGATGAACGCGATGGCTTCGGATCTGGCCCGCGGTCTCGACCTTCGAACGCAAACCGCGGCCGCGCGGGTCGAAGGAGATTCGAATGGAGCTCGGGTGTTGGATGAAGCAGGTCGCGTTCTCGCCGCCTCCGACGCGGTCTTGGTCACGGCACCGCCGGTGCAGGCCGCGGCGTTGACCACGGCGTCCTCCGGCTCCCCCCACCCTGCCCTAGCCACCGTCATGGTTCCCTGCTGGGCGGTCATGTTGGCGTTCGATGCGCCGGTGCCCCTGGCGTTCGATGGTGTCTTCGTGAATGAAGGTCCACTGTCGTGGATCTGCCGAAATGGCAGCAAACCCGGTCGTCCACCCCGGGAAGCTTGGGTGTTGCACGCAGGGCCCCAATGGTCGGAACGGCACCTGGAAGCAGATGAGGATTCGGTGATCTCGGCCCTCTGGACCGCCTTTCGCGCCATCAGCCAAACCGAGATGGAGCCGTCGTTCGCTCGTGCACACCGGTGGCGCTACAGCGCTCCCAGCGACGCAGCCGCAGCTCCCCCCGCGCTCTGGAGTCCGGCCACTCGGATCGGCTTCACCGGCGATTACCTCAGCGGCGGGCGGGTCGAGGGTGCTTATCTGTCGGGTCTCGCCTTCGCGGAAGCGGTGCTCGATGGCTGAAGCCGACGAGAAAGTCTGCGCGGTGTGTGGCCGACGCATCGAATGGCGCCGGAAGTGGGCCAAAGACTGGGCCCACGTCAAGTACTGCAGCGATGCCTGCCGGCGATCCAAGCCTCGGCGAGACACGCCCCGCACCGATCCCCTCGAGAACGCGATCCTCACCCTGCTGCGTGAGCGCGCGCGAGGAAAGACCATTTGTCCCAGTGAAGCAGCCCGTCGTGCCTACGGGGAGGCGACTTGGCGTCCCCACATGGAGGAAGCACGGCGCGCGGCCCGCCGCCTGGTGGCCAGAGGGCTCATCGAGATCACCCAACAAGGCCGGGCGGTCGACCCGAGCACGGCGAAGGGTCCGATCCGGCTACGGCTATGCGAATCCTCGTCTCAATAGATCTTCATGACCCGGGCGCCACTGTAATAGTGAGCCAGAATCTCTTCGAAGGACTGACCGGCTTCAGCTCGACCGATCGCTCCCATCTGGCACATCCCAGCGCCATGACCCCAGCCCCCACCGACGAACTCGACCGAGAGCAGATTTCCGTCGGAGTCTCGAACGTGGTTCAGAACGAACATCCCGCTGTCTAGCCCGAATCGCTTCCGAACCGGCAGCTCCCGCAAGATGACTTTCGTGCCGTCAAGCCCCACCACTCGAAGCCCAGTCACCCGTCCTCCTGAGCCACGGCCCAAGACCTCGAGTCGCACCACCGGCCCCACCTCGAGATCCGCGGTCGCCCCCGAGAGGGCCTCGGCCTCCATCGTCCGCCGCCATCGATAGCGATCGGGCCGAACAAAGCTGGACCGAGATTCGAAGGTGTCTGGCCAGGCCTCGACCCAAGCTCGAATGTTGTCTTCATTCAGGCCGGCCGCGAACGGCCGAAGCTCCGGGTCCTCGGGACTCCCGTCGATGCGGGCACGCAGGCTCGGATCTGCGGGTTGGTCCCAGACCGCATCGTTGTCTTCTGAATATCCACCACAGGTGGAGCTGTAGAGGCTCGGAACCAGTTCGACTGCCGGGTCCGACGACGGAATGTCCCGCATCGGCAAGAGGCCCCGGGTGGCCGCAACCGCTTGGTCCGTGCGCGGAGCCTCGCCGTCCGCCCCTCGGTACACCTGACAGTGTTGGTCTGAGCACAGGTGAAACGGTTCATCGAAGTGGCGCTGACCCAGCTTCGCGAAAAGTGCGCCTCGAGCCGTGACGGCTTGAGCCTTCAGCGCTTCCAGCGGGGCGGAAGCGAACATCTCGGCGGGGACAAGACCGGACAGGACCCGCTCCGCACCCACGGAATTCACCAGGCTCAGGCCTCCGTGGTGGTCAGGAACGACGTAAAAGTCGCCCCGATACACGCCACCGTCCCCCCAAGAAAGGTTGTGGGTTCGTGCGGTCGTGACGCACACCGGGCCTCGGGCCCGGTAGAGGGTCCGGCCGCCCAGCATGACGTCCACGGTTCCTCTGGGGTGTTCGACACTCTCTACCTGGATGGCGGACGACCGGCCCTCCTCCGCGAACAGACGGTCCCGCAAGGCGTCTGCGTCTTCGCGGCGACGAAACCCGCCGACCCAGACCCTAAGATGGCGGGTGTCGAGGACGTTGCCTCGGAGGGCCATCACCACACCCTTCTCCTGAATCGAGACCCTCAGACCGCGTTTTGCCCAGGCCTTTGCAGACGCCTCCGCGTCGGGCCGGGCGCCGTAGTCGAAGCGCTCCGCCTGCACCCAGAACCGCCGCGCGCCGGATTCCAAAGCGTTTGGCCGCAGTCGAATCTCCCCTTCGACGAACTCGATCTTGGGCAGATTCGCTTCCTCGAAGATGAGACGCAACGGCATGGAGGACGAGACCCTCACGTCGGAGAGACCTCGACCGAGGCCGATGGACACGGCGGGTTCTCGGTCCTTGAATCGGAGCCTTCCAGCGTAGAGCTCGCTCAGGGACAATGGACGGAAGCGGGGGTAGAGAGGCGCGCCGTACGCCAAGCGTCCGAAGCTCGTACCCAGGAGAGCGCCGGTAAGCAGATGCCGTCGCGAAAGGACCGCCATCGAGCGCTCCGTCAGACCGGTCGGCGCCCGTCGAGGGTGGGCCGATGGCGCCCCGGCCCTCGGGCGAAAACGACCTTCAGCGCTTCGAGAACTGGAACCGCTTGCGGGCGCCGGGTCGGCCGTACTTCTTCCGCTCCACCATCCGAGCATCCCGGGTGACAAAGCCCGCCTTCTTCAAGGCAGATCGGGTGTCGGGGTCGGCTTCGATCAAGGCTCGCGTGATCCCGTGGCGCACGGCACCCGCCTGTCCAGACAGCCCACCCCCCGTCACGTTGACGTAGATGTTCCACTTCTGGTCCTGCTCCACCAGCTCCAGTGGCTGGCGAAGGATCATGCGCAGCACTTCGCGACCGAAGTATTGGTCCACCGGTCGCTTGTTGATGGTGATCTCCCCGTTTCCAGGTCGAAGGTACACTCGGGCGACCGACTCTTTGCGCCGACCGGTCGCATAAAATTCTTGCTGCGCCATGAATCAGGACTTCCTCGGACTCTCCTCAGGGGTGCTCGTCAGGTGCGGGCCGTGGTCGCCGGAAGCTCCACCGGCTCAGGCTTCTGTGCGGCATGGGGATGCTCTGCGCCCCCATAGATCTTGAGCTTCTTCATCATGCGGTTCCCGAGCGAACCCCGGGGAATCATGCCAGCCACCGCCAGCTCCACCAGCTTGCTCGGGGTCCGGGCCCGCATCTCGGCCGCGGTGATGCTCTTCATGTTGCCGTAGTAGCCAGTGTGCTTGTTGTGCACGGTCTTGAAGAGCTTGTCGTTGCCGCGCATCTCCACCTCGCTGGCGTTGATCACCACGACGAAGTCGCCGACATCGTCGTGCGGGGTGAAGGTCGGCTTGTGTTTGCCGCGAAGCAGCTTGGCCACTTCGGACGCGAGCCGCCCCAGCGAGCGCCCTTTCGCGTCCACCAACAGCCACTTTCGCTCCACGTCTTCGCGCCGAAAAGAGCGCGTCGGCCGCAGGTTCGTCACCCGCCGCGGAGAGGTTGCTTCTTCGGACATGGGCTGGGGGTGATACGGTCTGGATTCGAGGCTGTCAAGACAACTGCGCCCCAGCTCGGGCCGACCAGGATGGAGCTGGACTACGGCACGGAGCGAAGGCGTGCGGCGGCCGCCTCTTCCGGCTCGCCGGACGACGACGCCGAAAGTTCGGCCAGCGCTCCGGCTACCTTCTCCGTGAGCCACACCCGGTCCTCCGCCTTGCGATTGGACAGATGGGCGGTCGGGATGGGTTGGCCGATGTGCAGGGTGATCCTGCCGGGCCGAACCTTCCACCCCCGTGGGGGAAGCACGGCCGCGGAGCCTCGAACGCCCACCGGCAGCACGGGTACTTGTGCCTCGAGCGCCAAGTGAAACGGCCCTTTCTTGAGGGGGCCCAACATCCCATCCGGCGTTCGGGTTCCTTCAGGGAAGAGGAGCACGCTTCGCCCACCTCGCACGATCTCCCCCGCCCGCTTGAGGCTCTCCACCGCCCGGATGCGGTCCCGACGGTCCACCATCACCGCCGCACCCGCCACCAATACCCAGCCAAACACGGGAATGAACCCGAGCTCCCGTTTGGCGACCGGACACATATCGAGGTCCAAGTTTCCAAAGAGGGCCAACACGTCGAAGTGACTGCTGTGGTTCGACATGACGACGAAGGAGCGATGACCCTTCAAATGCTCACTGCCCTCCACGTCGACGCGAACCCCGCACAGATAGAGCGTGACGCGCCCCCAAAGGGACGCCACCTGGGACAAGCGCCGTCCTCCGAAGGGAAGCGCCAAGAAGCTCACGAACGAGAAGAAGATCGTGCTCGTTACCAACACCAATCCGCGCACGATGGGTCCCATGGGCTACTCCCCCCAATGCTCATCATCCCGGGGCCGCGGGGGCAATCGTTCGTCGTATACCACCTCGTCCAGAAACAAGCCTTGCGGAGGCGCCGTGACGCCGGCGGAGGCGCGGTCTCGAGCGCGCAAAACCGACTCGAGCTCAGGTGGGCGTCGCTCGAGTCCGACTTCGGCCAGCGTACCCGCCATGATCCGAACCATGTTCCGTACGAAGGCATTGCCGACCACCTCGAGGTGTACCCGCCTCTGGCAACCGACACGAACGCTGAGGTCGTACATGGACCGGACCGCGTGCCGCGCTACGCAGCCCGTCGCCCGAAACGACTCGAAATCGTGGGTCCCCTTCAGCTGCTGGGCGGCCGCGTGCATGCGCTCGGCGTCGAGCGCTCCGCGCACGTGCCATACGCGATGCCGTTCGAGCGCCGGCGGGCTGAATCCGGTCCAATAGCAGTAGGTGTAGCGCTTGCCCCGTGCGTTACGCTTGGGGTTCCAGCCCGGCTCGGCCTCCTCCACCCGCCACACCACGACGTCGTCGGGTAAGTAGCGGTTGAGCCCGCGTTCGAAGCTGAGGGCGCTGATGGAACTGTCGGTGTCGAAGGCCGCCACCTGTCCACGCGCGTGTACCCCAGCGTCGGTCCGACTTGCACCCCGGACCGACACGACGGTTCGCGTCATGGCCTGAACCCCATCCTCCAGGGCCCGCTGCACCGTCCGAACCCCAGCCTGAGTCTGCCACCCCGAGAACTGGGTGCCGTCGTATTCGATGAACAGGCGCAGGGTTCGGTTCACAGTTCGATGAACAATCCTGCATTGAAGGTCACATCAGAAAAGTCGAATCCGGCTCCTCCGAAGTCATCGATGTTGCTCGCCACCAGCTCGGCAAAAATATAGGTGCCGCGTACCCGCGTGGCATTGAAAAGGTCCCGAGTGGCGTTGCGGTCGATTCCGTTCAATAGAATGGAGAGGCCGACCGTACCGGTCAAGCCGATGACACTGCCTCGACCGATGGCATCGTCCCCTTCATCGCTGGGTGTCCCGTTCTCCGCCCGGGAAATGTCTCCCGAGCCATCGGTGGTCCACCAAAAATACGACGCGAAGCCGCCCCGAACGTAGGGCGCCAGGGGCACCGGCGTTCGGTCCACGATGAAATCGGCCCGGTAGAAGAGCTGCGCGGTGACCGGAAGGATGTTGAGGGCGGTGTTGTCGTTGCTCGCGGTCCCATCCTCGAACAGGCCGGAGCCCGAATACCGGGTGAATGACACAGAGCCGTAGAGCCCGGCCGATCCAAAGCCTCGGAAGAGTTGGAGTTCCGTGCCGAAGGAGGCCAGAGCCGTGGACAACCCTCCCCCCGAGTCATCACCGAAGATCTCTTGAAACGCGGGGTCGTCGGCCAACGCGGGCCGGTACGGTCCGCCCTTGAATTCGAATCCCAGCCCGATGGGTAGACTTGGTTCGGGTCGGGTCGGGGCAGCGGTCCGGCCTCGGGTGATCTGCTGAGCCCACGCCTCCGAACCGAGGCCGTTCGAAGCCAGGAACACCAGCACACCCCAGCCAAGCCTCCGCCGAAACCATCGGATCGACGCGAGTCCAACCATCGCCAGAAGTGCTCCCAAGGGGACCAGCACCGCGCTCCCTGCAAAGATGGCCACACCGAGCAGCATGAATCGCACGGTCCTCTTGGCCCATGGATGCTGGTCCAGTTCCTCCGTCCAGGCGGGACCCAGTCGATAGTAGGCTCGGATCAAGCCGGTCCCCAAAAGACTCCGATTCAGCACGGCATCTCGGAATCCGCGCAGCACCCGGACCACGGGGTGCGCGTAGGAGCCGTAGGCGGCGGTGGCGATGAAGCAAAAACCGCCGGTCTCCTCACCACCCTGTTCATTGAACAGCTCGAAGAAGTCCGTCACCGGCACCGGAGTCTCCACGAAGATGGGCGAGAAACCGCCCTGGTTCTCCAGGCTGTCTTCAGCGCGAACCGCCAACAAGGTTGCTACGCCGTTGGTGAGGTCCTCCACCGGTATCTCGTCCACCGTTCCACTGAAGCCCTCATCCAGGAAGACCGGGTTGTCCCCGCATACGTCGACGAAGGCGTCCAGCGATCGGTCGTCTTCGTCGAGGGCATTGAAAGCGTCGATGTCCCCCTGGCCCACGGTGGCCGTGTCGGTCTTGCAGAAGGCGACATCCAGGAAGTTTTGCTCTCGGGTGTCGATCAGCCCGTCCTCGGTGACCGACATCTCCACCACCAGACGGTTCTCGCCCGGCGAGACGAACGCCACCTCCGGAGGCGGGGGAGGGATCGTGTCGATGGTGAAGACGTACGAGGCCGTGGCCGCCCGGGGCGGCTCCGCCGTGGGTTCACCGCTCGGAAAGACGCGGATCACGATGGAGCGCTCCAGGTCGTTCACCAAAATGATACCGGTCTCCGGGTCGATGTCACCGATGGTCACACCCTCTGGAGCGGCCACGATCTGGGAGGGTCGGATCTCGATGAAGGTCCGTTGGCCGCTGATGGATGTATCGCGATTCTCCCCAAAAGACTGGGTCTCATCCAGCAGCACCAGGGGTTGGCTCGGATTGGCCTCGGTGCGGGCCGAATCGTAGGTTACCTCATAAAGAAAACCCGAACCATGCGTACCGGTCCATGCCAGCTCGATGGGCGCGTCGTTGTCGCCGACCAGGTCGTTCAGACCCACCAGCCGAGCTTCTGGTCGCAGCACCGTATTGAGCGTGAGGGAGGGATTGCCGGTCTGGAACTGACCCAAGGTCAGACCGACGCCGATGAGGAACCATCCGCTCATGGAGTCCGTCTTCGCCGCAAGAATCGTTCCCGCACAAGAGAAAGCATGGACCGTGGACGAAGCCGGCCTCTATGCCAAGAAGTCGCGACTTCAGGGTCACACGCGTCAATCTGACGAGTCAGACCAGGCCTTCGAGGAGCTCCAGGACCTGGAGCGCGCTTCCGCGCCGGAGTCGATCGTAAACGCCGACCAGGCGCACCCTCTCCCCGTCCACCTGAACTTGGCCCACCAGCACATCGTCCCGATCGACGCCATCCCGACTGGCGAGCCCACCGGGCCTGAGACGAAGGGTGCGGCCTTCCGAAAGAAGCGCCTCCACCTCGTTTCGGGTCGGCATTGCCTCCTCGACCTCCAGCTCCAACACCATGAGTTCCCCAGAGAACGTGGGCACCTGAAGCCGCGTGACCTGCCACGGGAATCGGGTGGTCCCGTGCAGCCGGTCGGTCCAGGCGTCCGACCCCTCCGACTCGGGCGCGCTCACGTTGAAGGCCAGAAGCGCCTCGACGGGCGAGTCCGGGGCATCACGCATCGTGAAGACCGCACGGGTCTGCTCGGTGAGTGCGTCCAGACCTGCCTGGTCGAATCGAGCGGCCGATTCCAATATGACCGCGCTCCCGCGCCGGGGTCGAAGGGCACGCAACGCGTCGACGACCAAGGTCAGGGGCCCGATGGCGCCGGGCCAAACCTCGGCGGCGGGTGTGAGGCCCACGCCGTCGATGACGCGGCGGCCATCCGGCGGTCGCGCGAGAAGGGCACGTCCCACCGGGTGGTCGAAGCACACCACGAACGCGTCCGCCGCTTCCAACAGAGACGGCTCCAGCAACACGAACCCGGCCTCGAGCTGTTCCGGCGTCGTGGCGCACAACCATTCGATGGGCAAGGCACGATCGCCGGCACACCTCACGATGGACTTGGCCACCGCCGCATGCGCGCCGACCAGGGCAACGCAGACCACGCGGCCTAGATACCGGCGACCCCGAGTCGAAGCATCTGATCTTTTTTGACCAGCTTGAGTTTCTGAAGCCTCTTCCGTTCGACCTGCTCGGCGGGACTCAGGTAAACGCACCGATCCAAGCTCTGGATGCGCTCATCCAATCGTTGATGTTCTCGGCGAAGGCGCTCCACCATGACTCGAGGGTCCTGAGATGCTTTCGACATACACGCTCCTAATTTTGGGTTGACGTCTGGAAGCCCTGTCACGCTAGGGAATCCCGTCACCGTGCGTCAACGTGTCGACTGCGGAGAATCGCTGGGCTGTCCCGCATTTTGGGCAGCATCGAGGGCTTCCTCGACCTCGGTCCGCAGATAATACCGGGGTTCTACTAGTGCCGCCTCCAAGCCTTCCCCTCGGGCAACGGCCTGAACGCAGAGGTCGCGGAACGTCCTGACATCAGGTCTCGGGAGCTCGAGGTATCTCGGAGAGAGGTCGAGGGTTTGGACCGGGTCCCCCACCCATCCCTCGGCTTCCTCGAGGAAGCGCAATCGAGCCTCGGCCATGGGATACGCCGCCTCCGGCATTTCGGATGCCGCCGTCTCCGGTTCGACCCGGTCGAAGACCGCCGCAAACACGCGGGATCGCCGCGCATCGAGGCACACGCCTACCCGGTTGACGTCGGGATGCGCGGCGAACGCCGACGCCGCCCACAAGCGGAGCGAGCTCACGGCAACCACCGGTGCCGGATACACGAAGGCCAGTCCCTTCAAGAGAGACAGCCCGACCCGAAGCCCGGTGAACGAGCCCGGGCCCACGCTGAATCCATAGGCGTCCAGGCGATGGAAGTCGATCTGGAGCTCCGCCAGCTTGGGTGCCAGACCGCCGCGGTCCGCAGTCACCGTGCGCCAGTCATCACCGGTTCCCCATCCGGCCTGCGGATGAGACGTGGAGCTCTCGATGAGCAACAGGTTCAAAAGATACCCAGCGCCAGGATGTCGTTGCGGAGCGCCAACACGATCAGTGCAACGATGAACACCAAGCCGAACATGCTGGCATATTCTCGAGCGCGGACCGACAGCGGTCGTCGCTTCACCGCTTCGATGAGGCAGAAAAGCAAGTGCCCGCCATCGAACACGGGAATCGGCAGGAGGTTGATGAGACCGAGGTTCACGGATACCGCGGCCAGCGTCCCGAGATAGGCAAAGACGCCCAGCTCCGCCGCCTGTGCGGCGATCTGAAAGACCCGAAGGGGCCCACCCACGTTGTCAAGACTCACCTCGTTGGCGAACAGTTTGACGAGACCGGTGAAGACGCTGCCGATCACGTTTCCGGTCTCCCGGACGCTGGCCATGAACGCTTCCGAGACCGTGAGGTTCACCACTTCCCGAGGCACGGGAACATTGGAGGACCAGGAAGCCAGCGCAATCTGCCTTGCCTGGATTTCAGAGCACAACGGCTCACGGGAGAAGACCGGACCATCACCGAAGCCAGCGTCCATCTCCGTGGCCGGCTTCAGTCTCACGTCGTGGATGCACCGAACCTCGACCGGGTCCAGCGTGGTGCGAAACGCCTGTCCGTCCCGCGCCAGCTCGACCTGGACCGGCTCGCCCTCGCGCTCCCGGACCCGCTCCAGGAACGAGCGGTAGTTCAACGTCAGCTGGCCCCCTACGCCGACCACGCGGTCGCCGGCCTGGATTCCGGCCTGATCGGCCGGCCCACCGGGAATCACGGCACGAATGAATTGCGGCGCCGGGCCGAGACCGAGGTCGTCCAGGGTTTCGAAATCGGCCGGAACCGAGATCATGAACGTGCGGGGCTCCGGAAGCTCGGCGTGGACCAGCGAGCCCACCTGGACGTTGCCGCTCCGGGCTACGGTCACCCGCACCCGCTGACCCCGAACCTGCCGAAAGGCGGCCTCCAGCTCGGGCCCGGTCTCCACCGCCCGCTCGCCCACCCGCAGGATGGCATCTCCAGTCCGAAAGGCATCGGGCGCCCGGGCCGACGAAGCCACTCCGACCCGCGTACCGAAAAACTCCGCATGAACGCCGATGATGCCGCGCTGACGCTCGTCGCCGAACAGGTTCTTGGTCCGGGTGCTGTCGGGGACGATGTGGCTGACAAACGTGCGCGACCCCCGCTGAATCTCGAGGGCCACACTCTGACCGGCTCGGTCACTGATCAGCTCGCTCATCCGCTCGAAGCTGTAGGCGCGATGCCCGTCGATCCGGAGGATTCGGTCTCCCGGAGCCAGATCGACCTGCGCCGCGGGACGCCCCGGATCGACCTTCCCCACCATGGGCGCCTGAACCGTCGGGCCCAGGAGGAAGTAGGCGAAAAAACAGATGATCGGGAAGGTCAGGTTGAAGAACGGACCGGCTAGGGCCACGATGGCGCGTTGATAGACGGGAGCACTGTTGAAGGCCCGCTCCTTGTCGGGCCCTTCCAGCTCTTCGCTGGGATTGTCGCCATGCATCCGGACGAACCCGCCGAGAGGCACCGCAGCCACCTGGTACGTCGTCTCACCCCGCTGGAATTGAAGCAGCGGGGGTCCAAACCCCAACGAGAATTTGAGCACCTTGATGTCGAAGAGCTTTGCAGCCAGGAAATGGCCGAGCTCGTGCACGAAGATCAAGACTCCAATGAAGAGAATAAAGGCGGCCACCGAAGTCGGACCAAAGCTCCAAGGTGCGTCCATTGCGCGTAGGGGGAGTCTAGTTCCCGAAGGCCGGGGCATCTAGCGTCACCGCACCGAACGATTCTCGACACGTTTGCGTGACGTGTCTCACGGCGGCCAGGACAGCCATCGAATCGGGACATCAGCCACCCAAAGCGCATAGGCCAAGAGGGTCGGACCCGCGAAGAGGAGCGCGTCGATTCGGTCGAACATGCCACCGTGGCCCGGCATGAAGCGGCCGGAGTCCTTGACCCCTACGGAACGCTTCAAGAGTGATTCCGTGAGATCCCCAACCTGGCCCATGAAGGCGCCGATGGGCCCGATCACCAACAGGTGCGTAGCAGGAATCTCGGAGGGTCCGACCACGAACCACACCCCGAACCCCATTGCGGTGCCGACCACGATCCCGCCGAGGGCTCCCTCCACCGTCTTGGCCGGACTGATCTTGGGATAGAGCTTGGTGCGGCCCAGAAAGCGGCCCACGAAGTAAGCGCCCGAATCGCTGCCCCAGGCGAAGGCGCAGGCGAGCACCAGCCATGAAAAACCGTCGGGGAGCAAACGGAGGGCGCAGGTCGCTCCGAGCAGGCCCCCAGCCCAGGTCATTCCGAGGACCCCGAGGCCTCCTCGAGCCGCGGCCGTCGCCACGTCGCCGGTACGCACCAGGTAGTAGCTGACCGACGCCATCGGCAAGAACCCAACCGCCAAGAGCGCGACTCCGCCCCGAAGCGTCCCCGTCAATTCCAAGGCCAGTAGCCCCACGCCGAGCACGGTGAAGACCGCCTTGGCCCCGGTGTCTTCCGGGGGCTGCGTCATCGCATTGAACTCCCAGAGGGAGACCGCGCCCACCACCAGGGCCAGCGCGCCAAACGCCCATCCGCCGATCCAGAGGAGACCCAACACCACCGGAAGGGCCGAAAAGGCGGACAAGACGCGAATCAGCACCAGTCTACTCGGACGAAGTCTCCGCGATCTGCGGTCCCGTCAATCCATACCGACGCTGCCGGCGCCGGAAGGTTTCGATGCACTGAAAAAACTCGGCCTCCCCGAAGTCCGGCCAGAGCACGTCGGTCACCACGATCTCCGCGTAGGCGGCTTGCCAGAGCAGGAAGTTGCTCAGCCGCATCTCGCCGCTGGTTCGGATCAGCAGATCGAGCGGCGGCAGATCCTTGGTGAACATGTAGCGATCGATGGCAGCCTCGTCGATTTCGCCCCAGGCGATGCGTCCTGCCGCCACATCTCGCGCCAGGCGCTGACATACCGAGACGATCTCTTCACGACCGCCATACGACAGAGCGAGGGTCAGGATCATGTCGGCATTGGAGGAGGAACTGTCCTCGAGAAACGCCAGCTGTTGCCGAACGGAAGCCGGGAGTCGCTCGATCTCACCGATGCCTCGGAGCCGGATGCCGTTCTCCAAGATCGTGGTGCGCTCGTCGACCAGATACTCCAGGAGCAGCGTCATCAGCGCATCCACTTCGTCCCGGGGGCGCCCCCAGTTCTGCACCGAGAAGGCATAGAGCGTCAGCGCTCGGATGCCGCTCTCCCTTGCGGTGGTCACGATGCTCCGGACCGACTGCGCACCCATGACGTGCCCTTCCATCCGGGGTCGGCCCCGAACCTCTGCCCATCGACCATTGCCATCCATGATGATGGCCAGGTGACGGGGAAGCGGCCCTGGGGCCAGCCGAATGGACGCCTCCAATGGCATCAGACCTCCATGATCTCCTTCTCCTTCTTGGCCACGATCTCATCCACGGATTTGACCAGGTCGTCCGTAACCTTCTGAATCCGGTCTCCGAGCTTCTTGGCGTCGTCCTCCGGAAGGTCTCCGTCCTTTTCGAGCTTCTTCGTGTGGTCGTTGGCGTCTCGCCGTGCGTTTCGGATGCTGATCTTGGCTTCTTCGCCCTTCTGCTTGGCGATCTTGGTGAACTCGCGTCGCCGCTCCTCGGTCAACGGAGGGATCGGAAGCAGGATCTTCTCCCCGTCGTTTTGTGGCGTAATGCCCAGGTCGGAGCTGTTTCGAAGCACCTTTTCGATTTCCCCGACCATCCCGCGGTCGAACGGCTTGATGGTGATGAGTCGCGGGTCTGCGACGGCTAAGGTCGCCACCTGATTCAGGGGCGTCTTGGATCCGTAGTAGTCGACCCGAACGCTGTCCAGCATGGACAGGTTCGCTCGTCCGGTCCGGATCCGCGTCAGTGCCGTCCGCAGCGATTCCACGGCTTGGTGGCCCGCAGTCTCGAGTTCGGTCATTACTTCTTCTTGCATGCTCTGTGCTCTCCTCGCGTTCTTCTGGAAGGAGTGCCCAACGCTGGGTCAGCCCTCACCGGTGTCGTCTGCGAACTCTGTGGGTCCCGGATGAACACGCGTTCCCACGTCCTCTCCGGCGGCCAACCGGGCCAGATTGCCCGGCCGGTTCATCGCGAACACCACGATGGGCAATTCGTTGTCCATGCACAGTGAGATGGCGGTCGAGTCCATCACCTTCAAGCCGCGGTTCAAGGCGTCCAGATAACTGACGGTGCGGAAACGACGGGCACTCGGGTCTTTCATGGGGTCACGCTCGTAAACGCCGTCGACCTTCGTAGCCTTCACGATGACGTCAGCCCCGATCTCCATGGCTCGAAGGGACGCAGCCGTGTCGGTCGTGAAGTATGGATTGCCGGTGCCGGCCGCGAAGATCACCACGCGGCCGCGTTCCAGATGCCGGACCGCGCGACGCCGGATGTACGGTTCTGCGATCTCCTGCATCTCGATGGCACTGAGCACCCGTGTTTGCATGCCGGTGCGTTCGAGGGCGTCCTGCAGCGCAAGCGCATTGATGGACGTGGCCAGCATGCCCATGTAGTCGGCGGTCGCGCGATCCATACCTTGAGTCGCCGCCGAAACGCCGCGGAAGATGTTACCTCCGCCGATGACCAAAGCGACCTGGACGCCCTTGGCCAGAATGGACGCGACCTCTTCTCCGATCTGACGCAGCACGCGCGGATTGATCGAGACGCCGTCTCCGGCCAACGCTTCGCCCGAGAGTTTGAGCAACACCCGGTCATATTTGAGCGGAGCCTCCATTCGAATGGACCGAGCCTAGTTTTTGGCGAAATACAAGTCCACCGTTTAGAAACACGTTACTCGGGGAACCAGGCTCCGATAAAAACCGCGTTTCAATCAGCGTCCGCGGGGATGAGGAGCGTGAAGCGCGTGCCCCGGCCTTCTTCGCTCCACACGCGGACTTCGCCGCCGTGAGCCTCGATGATCCGCTTCACGATGGCCAGACCCAGCCCCGTCCCACCGTGCTCCCGGGTAATCGAGTTGTCGACCTGGTAAAAGCTGTTGAAGACCCGCTCCAATTTGTCCGCAGGAATGCCGATGCCCTCATCCTGGACGTCGAAACGGATGAATGCCCGATCCGGTTGACCGAACCGTCCTCCTTCGTCCCGGCGTAGCGCGCCCGACCACTTGTTCACGTGGATCTGGATCCGTCCGTTCTCCGGAGTGAACTTCACGGCGTTCCCCAGGAGATTCGTCAGGCACTGCGCGAGGCGAGCCGGGTCGGCGCGAAATTCGGGAAGGTCGGAAGGGATGTCCGCGGAGACGTCGATCCGCTTCCTATTGGCCTGAGGTACGATGGAGGAACGGGCCTGCTCCACCACCGGTGCGGCCGAGGTGGTCTGGAAGCGCATATGCATCTCGCCCGCTTCGATCTTCGACATGTCGAGGAGGGAACTGATCAGGGAAAGCAGGCTTTCGCCCTTGTCGCGAATGGTGCTGACGTAGCCACACTGATCTTCGTTCAGCTCGCCCGCGAGTCCCTCCAGCAGCATCTCGGAATACCCAATGACCGACGTGAGGGGAGTCCGAAGCTCATGGGATATCGTGGCGAGAAAATTCGACTTCATCCGGTCGAGTTCCTGCAGCTTTTCCAGCGACTCTCTCAGTCGGCGGTTCGACTCCGAGAGTTCATTGTAGCTCGAAGTGATGGATTCGACGTGGAGGCGCTGCGTCATCAGCGACTTCATCGCAATGAAGGTCACGGTTTCGACCACACCCCGGAAGTTGTTCAAGATCTTGATGATGGTTTCGTCGGGCGCCCGTCGAATCTTCTCTCCGTACGACCACAGACGCTCGGGGTCGAAATCAGGAAACGCGCTGACCTCTTCCGACGGACGCCGGAGATCCGCCGGCCGGAACGGCCCATAGATGACGCGTCCCAGCATGTCGCCGGTATACATGATCGGCATGATCACGTACTTGAGGCCCGAGAAGCAGTATTGCTCGACGACCTTCCCATCCGAAAGGCCCGGATAGTCGACAGTCTTGATCTTCGTGACGAGTGCCGTGCATTTGGGGCGGCCTACGCTGTTCTGAAAAATATAGCCGCACCAGTCGCCGTTGCCGACGCGAATGTCGACCAGCTTCGTGCCATCATTGTCGAATATCTTGATTCCTATCTTATAGAGATCGACAAAGCTGGCGCATATATCTTTGAATGCATTGAGGTCCAACAGCTCGGCCAGCGCGACCTGTCGGTCCAGGACCGAACCGCCAGGAGTGGATCGAGGTCCCCGACGGACCGGTTGAAGGTCCATCGTGCCGGACGGATTCACGACCGGCAGTCGTGAAGGTCCGCTCACCGGCCAGCCTCCGCCGCAGATTGCTCATTGATGGCTCCGAAGATGGACTGCATGAACTCCTCTTTGGAGACCATGAACTTGCGTTTGAAGTCGTGCTCACGATCCAGATGCTGCCACAACAGGTCGAGGCAGCCCTTGAGCGTCTCCACCACCCCAGCCCCCTTGATGGCAATGGCCCTGTAGACGGGCTCGCTGCCGCTCCGGGCGTACTCCTTAAACTCTCGCTCACCGATCGCATCGGCGAGATCCATCTTGTTGAACTGAATGACCGTGGGCACCACTGCCGGGTCGAGTCCGTTGGCCTTGAGGTTCTTGAGAAGCCCAGCGAACGCCTCGTTGTTCTGCTCCCGAGCTCCCTTTCTTCCGTCCGCGATGAAGCAAACCCCGTCGCATCCGGCCAACACGATCCGGCGCGTCGATTCGTGAAC
Source organism: Myxococcota bacterium (assembly GCA_050331295.1). Taxonomy (GTDB): domain Bacteria; phylum Myxococcota; class Kuafuiibacteriia; order Kuafuiibacteriales; family Kuafuiibacteriaceae; genus Kuafuiihalomonas. The sequence goes on from JBHJGZ010000011.1 coordinate 154,958, forward strand.
GATCTGTCCTGGCACCGTGAACAACTTGAGCTTCACCTTGAAGCCGGACCGCGTCTTGAAATGGACCGGGAGGAGGTCGAAGAACAAGGTTCGATCTCCCTTTGTGTCCAACGTCATGAGCCGGCCTCGGGCGTCCGGGTCGAGAAAGCCGTGGAGCGCTTCGATGTTTGTGGTCTTCCCGGACAGCGCGGGTCCGTAATAGACGACCTTGAGGGTGAGCTCTTTGCTCCGAACGTTGAACTGCACGATGGGACCTCAGGTATGCCTTTCATCGGCACCCACGGCGGCTTCGAGAGTTCGAAACCCATCGCGGTCCAGGCACCGGGCCAAGTGCTGGGTGATTTCGTTCACGATCGCTGGGCCACCATAAACGAAACCCGTGTAGATTTGTACGAGGGCCGCTCCGGCGCGGATCCGGGCGTACGCGGCCGGGCCCGAGTCGATGCCTCCCACACCCACGATGGGGACCCGCCCCCGCAGCACCCGATAGAGCCGCCTGACCACGGCCTCGGCGCGGCTTCTCAGGGGTGACCCTGACACGCCCCCCTCGAAGGGGACTCCGGCCGTCAGAAGATCCGTTCTGCGGGTGGTGTTCGTGGCGATGAGCCCCGAGACCGATTCCGCCAGGGCCCACTCGGCCAAAGCGTCCAGCTCCGAATCCTCCAGGTCGGGCGACAGCTTGAGGAGTATGGGTCTCTCCGGCGCGGCGGAACGCACCGCGTCGAGGATGGGATGGAGGTGCTCCACCGCCTGAAGGCGTCGAAGCCCCGGCGTATTCGGACTGGACACATTGATGGTGAGAAAATCGGCCACCGGACCCACCGCTGCCGCGGCCGACCGGTAGTCCTGAGCCGCCAGCTCGAGCGGCGTCGCCTTGGCCATTCCGATGTTGGCACCCACCGGAATCTTGGTCCGCCGCATCGCCAGGCGCGCCGCCAGAGCCGGCGCCCCACGATTGTTGAATCCCATCCGATTCAACAGCGCAGCCTGTTGTGGAAATCGAGCCAGTCGAGGCGCGAGGTTTCCAGGCTGGCCGGTGCCGGGTGTGACGGTGCCGACCTCCAAGAACCCGAAGCCCAGCGCCGCCCAGAAATCGATGGCCTCACCATCCTTGTCGAGTCCCGCAGCCAGTCCAACCGGCGTCGGAAATCTCAGGCCGAGGCACTCGGTGGCGACCGAAGGCGGAAGGGACTCCTGAAAAACGCGCTTGGCCAAGGCACAGGCCCAATCCATTCGGCTCGCGAAGCCTGCGGCCGCCATGGTCCAGTCGTGCGCCGTCTCGGCCCCCAAACGAAACAGCGCGGGACGCGCCCATCGGTACAGGCCTTTCGGCTCCGTGATACGAACTTCGTCGGGCTTCAAACTCACGAAGTCGGCTCCGAATGCCGGTCCAGCGGACCATCTCCGGCCGACCGGTCCCACCACGCCCTGAGGTCGTCGAGCGCACGAAAACACGGCACGTCCGGCAACGCTTCCACGAACCGAGCCCCATAGCTCCGGTCGGAGATGCGCCCATCCAGGACCGCCACGATGCCGCGGTCCGTCCGACTCCTGACCAGACGTCCAAACCCTTGTTTCAAGCGAAGAATCGCCCGCGGAAGATGAAGGTGGGTGAACGGGTTTTCGCCTCGACTCCGGGCTCGCTCGGCCCGCGCCGCGACCAACGGATCAGCGGGGCTCTCGAACGGGAGCCGGTCGATGACCACCAGTCGCAGCGGATCCCCAGGAATGTCGACGCCTTCCCAGAAACTCGCGGTGGCACACAAGACGGCTGGAGCGCGGTCGACGAAACGCGCGATCAGCTCGCGCTTCGGGAGTTCACCTTGCACGTAGCACGGAAACGACAGCGACCCGCGAAGCGTCTTGAACGCCTGATTCATCGAACGCACGCTCGTGAACAACAGAAGGGCACCGCCTCCGACCAGTTCGATGAGCGCCCGACTGGCGGACACCACCTTCTCGGCTGCGTTCACCGAATCCGGGTCGGGCGCGTCTCGAGGAACGAACAGCGCCGCCTGTCGCCGATAGTCATACGGGGAAGTAAAGACATGAGCATCCGCGTCCCGCGGCGTCCCGGTGGAGCTCAGGAAGTAGCTCATGTCGCCGCCAGTGGACAGAGTGGCGCTGCATAGGCCCACCGAATGGAATCTTTCGAACAAATAGAGACGGAGAAGATTGGAGACTTCGATGGGAGAAGCCCCCAAAGCCACATTCCGAGACTGCACTTCGCTCCAATAGACGAAGTCCGGGTCTTCGGCCCTCAAAACGAAACGAAACGACTCGGCCAGGCCTCGAGCCCGGCGGGCCAGATGAGCGGCGTTGAGGTCCCCGCTCTGGAATTCCTCGAGGGTGGCCGCAAGGCGCTCGAAATGAGCTTCGACCGATTCGAGCCTCCGACGCGCATCCTCGAACTCCGGTGCGTTTCGAGAAATCCGGGCCCGACCCGGCGACCGCGGAACCGACCGAAAAAGGTCTGAGGCGGCCGCCCCGCTCTGGGTGGCGGACATGCCGAGAGCGGCGGGCGTCTCCGGCGCCGCGGCCACGAAATCCGTGACGTCCTTGGTGAGGCGCTCGACCATGCGGCGGGAGACGGTGCCACCGAAGTAGTCGGAGGCCACCGCCTCCAAACCATGAGCTTCGTCCAGGATCAGGCTGTCGACCTCCGGAACGATCTCGAAGTGAATCCGCCCGTCTCCCGACAACCTTGATTGCGCCCGGAGCGCGAGATCGGACATCAAGAGATGATGGTTGACGATGATGATATCCGCTCGCTGCGCTTCCCTTCGCATCCGAACCACGAAACACGCGTCATACCGCGGGCACTTCGTTCCGATGCACACCTCGGAGCGGGCATCCACGTCGAACCATCGAGGATCCGACTCGTTCAGCACCCGCAGTTCTGCCCGGTCTCCGCGCTCGGTCGTCTGGGACCAGGCGCGGATTTGACCGAAGACATCGTCTTCTTCGAAACTGAACGAACGCTGGGCGGTGTGGCGGTCCAGTCGAGCGAGGCATAGGTAGTTGCTTCGACCCTTCATCAGCGCGGTGCGAACGACCTCCGCGTCGGCCGGCGGGGCGTCGGGGGTCGCCCGTTCGAGGCGGCGACCCATGGCCTGGGCCAGGCGAGCCAAGAGGGTCAGGTCCTTATCGACGATCTGGTCCTGAAGCGTCTTGGTGTGCGTCGAAATCACAACCCTCCGGTCTGAGAGCATCGCAGCCACCAGATAGGCCAACGTCTTGCCGATTCCAGTGGGTGCTTCGATGGCCACCACCCCCCCCTGGTTCATCCGCTGCAGGAGGGCCTGCGCCATCTCGACTTGAGGTTGGCGAGGCTCGAAGCCTGGCAAACATCTGGATGCGATCCCATTGGCCCCCAGGACTTGCTCGATCGAGTACGATTGAGGTTTCTTCACCGTGGACCGGATGGCCGAAAGCATATCAGCCCAGCCCTTTCCGGCAAGAACCCTCGAAGTCGGGGACGGATCGAGTACACTTCGTTCCTTGGATCTCGACGACCCCAGCTTGTACTTGAATCGCGAGCTGAGCTGGCTCGACTTCAATCGTCGGGTCCTGGCCCTGGCCCGCCGTAACGACGTTCCTTTGGTGGAGCGGCTCAAGTTCGTGGCCATCGCCTCGAGGAATCTGGACGAATTCTTCATGGTCCGGATCGGAGGCCTGGAACGTTCGGTGGCCCAGGCACGCCGGGACCGAGAGGCCTGGGTATCGGTCCTCGACGCAGCGCGCGGCCCGGACGGGATGGGTGCCTTGGAAATCCTGAATCGAGCTTACGAGGAGGCCCGAGCCCTCAGCTACGGCATCTCCACCACGTTCCTGGACCACGTGTTGCCTCTGTTGGAAGCCGAGAGGCTGGTCCGTTTGGTGGCCCCAGCCGCCGCGGGCGGTGAGGCCTACGCATATTATCAGCGGGAGGTTCATCCCTGCCTCACGCCCATCGCCATCGACCCGGCTCATCCCTTCCCCCTCTTGCGGAGCGGAACACTCAACGTTGCTTTCCGACTCAGCCTGGGCTCGGCCTCCCCGCCCGCATCGGGCTCCAGCGATGAACATCGGAGCCGCTGGGCGGTGGTGCAGGTCCCCTCCATGCTTCCCCGCTTCCGGGCGTTTCCGGGCGACCGTTGCCCTCAGTTCGTCGCCATGGAGGACCTGATCGCCTGCTTCGCTTCGGAGCTCTTTCCGGGTCATCGCGTGGTGGAGGCGGCCAGCTTTCGCGTGACCCGGGCCAGCGACCTCGACATCGCGGAAGACGAGGTCGACGACCTCCTTTCCAGTATCGAGGATGAGCTCCGACGAAGAGAACGAGGTCAGCCTGTGCGCCTCGAGTTGAGCGAACACACCTCAGCCGAGATGGCCGAAACGTTGCGTGACGCCATCGGCCTGGAAGACCGGCAACTGGTCCGCAACCCCGGCCCGGTCAAACTCGGTGACCTGTGGGACGTGATCCGAGGGCTCGATGCGCCGGAGCATCGCGACGAACCGTTTCAGCCCGCCCCCGCGGCACGTCTCGGCTATGCCCCCACCATTTTCAGGTCGATCGAAGAAGGGGATGTGCTGCTCCATCACCCCTATGAGTCCTTTCGGCCCGTCGTGGACTTCATCGAGCAGGCGGCCTCGGACCCCGACGTCATGGCCATCAAGATGACGCTTTACCGAACCAGCGGCGATTCTCCGCTGGTCCGCGCCCTGACCCGTGCGGCGGAGGCCGGAAAGGAGGTCACGGCCCTCGTCGAGTTGAAGGCCCGCTTCGACGAAGCCAACAACATCGCCTGGGCCAAGGAGCTGGAGCAATCCGGGGTGCACGTGGTCTACGGCCTCATTGGACTCAAAACCCACTGCAAGATGCTCCTCGTGATCCGGCGCGAGGGTGCCAGGCTGGCGCGCTACGTGCACCTGAGCACCGGCAACTACAATCCCAGCACCGCTCGGCTCTACACCGATCTGGGCCTCTTCACCGCCCACGAAGGCATCACCCGAGACGCCCTCCTTCTCTTCAACGTCCTGACGGGCTATTCCGAGCTCCCGGAGATGAACCACCTGGGAGTGGCCCCTTTCGGAATGCGTCAGCACATCCTCGACCGGATCGGGGTGGAGATTCAGCATGCACGGGCCGGACGGCCCTCCGGGATCGTCGCCCAGATGAACTCCTTGGTGGATGGAGCCATCATCAAAGCGCTGTACGAAGCGAGCCGAGCAGGCGTCCCCATCCGCTTGGTGGTGCGGGGCATCTGCTGTCTTCGGCCGGAGGTCCCGGGCGTCAGCGAGAACATTCAGGTGATCTCGGTCCTCGATCGTTTCCTGGAGCATTCCCGCATCACGTGGTGGCGCAACGGAGGAGACGACCTCATCTACGCCAGCAGCGCGGATTGGATGCCGCGAAACCTCGATCGAAGGATCGAAGTCGTGTTTCCGCTCCTGGATCCCGAGGTCAAGGCACGGGTCATCGAAGACATTCTGGAGCCGCTCCTTCGTGACAACACATCCAGCTGGCGGCTGGGCCGGGATGCGGTCTATCGACCCAACGCGGTTCGTGGTGTCCCGTATCGGGCCCAGGAGGCGCAGATCGAGAAGTATCAGACTCAGCAGGGGCGCTTGCGTCACCTCCGTCCGGAGGTTCCAGCCAAGCGACTGCTCAGTCCCGCGGCTCGGGTGGCCGAAGCGCAGCAACGCCGCCTGGTCGCTGGCCGGCTGGAAACGCCCGACGGCAACGCCGCCAGCTAGGCGCGGAAACGGCGGCCTACACGATCTCGGAGAGGCTGCGGGGGCGGTCTTGGCTCCGCTCGAAGGCAGCCTCCAGCGCGGCGCGGATCCTGGCTTGCCGCCCATGATCCTGGATCTTTTCGCCCGTCTCCGCGTCGGTGACATAGAAGCCGTCCGCGATCCGACCCCCCTGGCTGGAAACCTTCGCCAAACTGATGGAAAGGCCGGCGCGGGTGAGGGCGTCGGCGAGGTGGTACAGGACACCGAGGTGATCCGGGCCCCACACATCGATGATGGTCTCCTTGGCGCTGTCTCGGTTGTTGAAGGCGACGTCGATCTTGATGGCGGGCATCGCCCGGGGAGCCAGCCCCGACAGCGGACGTCGTCGCTCGAAGAGCTCGTGAACGTCCATTCGGGCGAAGAGAACCTCCTCCAGATCGCTCCGAAAGCGCCGCCACACCGCCGGGTCGTCCTGGATGTTGCCCTGCTCGTCGGTGACGTGAAGAACGTCGAGGGCCAGTTGCTCGGTCCGACGCTCCGGTGAAATTCCAACCAGATCATAGGTGGCCGATGCCGTCGGCTCCAAGCTCCGGGTCGCCTTCGGCGGCTCGAGCCCTCGCTCGATGCTGAAGATCTGAGCCGACAGGATCTGCATGCGATTCGCGGCCAAGGTCCCGGCGAGAACCGCGAGCAATCCGGGACGGTCGGGGCAGACCACCGTCAAGCGGGTGCTCTTTTCTCGGCGGAGATGGCTGGTGTGGATCGCAACCCCGCCCCATGCCGAGACATCTCGCCACATCTCCACATGCCTCGCCATCCGCCGAGGTGAAAAGCCGAAGATGTATCGGGGCGGCATGACGTCGGAGAACGACTTCACCGCCTCGGGACTGAGTTCCAGATCAGGTCTCCGCTGGGCCTCCACCTCCAGCTCTCGCAGAAGACGTTCGCGTCTTCGACTCAAACGAAGGCTCTGCTCCTTATCCCCGTTCAACAGAATCAAAGCGTTCTCGTGGAGAAGGTCGAGCAGGGCGCCCTTCCACGTGGTCCACACCTTGGGAGAGGTGCCCAACATGTCGGCGAAGGTCAGGATGTGTAGCATCGTCAGCCGTTCCGCCGTTTTGCATCGCCTCGCGAAGTCGGCCAGGAGCACCGGATCCGAGATGTCTCGTCTCTGGGACACGTCCGACATCAAGAGATGTTCCCGTACCAGCCATGCGAGGTCCTCAGTCTCTCGCGAGCTCCACTCGATCACGTTGGCTTCTTCGAATCGAGCACCCACCGCTCGCGCCACCCGTTCACCTCGCGCCGAGTGGTCATCGCGGGGCCAGCCTTTGCCCACGTCGTGAAGCAGACCCGCAAAATAGACGACATGGGGTCGATAGAGCTCGCTCATCCACCGGGTCAGATTCGGGACTTGGTCGACCAAGGCACCACTTCTGAGACGCTTCAAGTTCTTGAGAACCTGGAGCGAGTGAACATCCACGGTGTAGACGTGGTAGAGCGAGTGCTGCCACTTGGCCGTCACGCGGCGAAACTCGGGAATGAGCGTTCGCAGCACGCCGAGTTGATGGAAGTCATCGAGAATGCTTCCGTCGCTTTTCGGATCTTCGATCAGCCAAAACAACTCGCTGATGACGTCGTTCCGGCGTCGGAATGACCGGTCCACCTTTTGCGTCGCATCCCGAATGAGATTGCGGGTGTAGCTATAGATGGGAATGGCTTCGTCCTGGGCTACCTTGAACAAGCGAACCAACGCGGCGGGGTCCTCCGAGAACTGCTTTCGGTGAGCTACCGTGAGATGTCCGTTCCACTCCTTGAAACCGCCAGGCGCCTTTCTCATCGTCATGAACGGGGCGGTGCGGGTGCTGGGAGACTGGGTAGCCCGATCGACCAAATCTTTGGCCAGAGCCTCCAGCGCACTGGCATGAAAGTAGTATGCCCTCATCAGTCGTTCTACGTTGGAGCCGCCCCGACCAGGTTCCTGGCTCTGCCCCCGCCAGCCGCCGATTCGGGCCAGCTTCTCCTGCATGTCGAACCGCAAGTGGTCCTGTCGACGCTTCGCCAATCGATGCATGTGCCAGCGGAGCCACAACATGAAGTCCTGCGCCCGGAGAAGCCGCCGTCCTTCGCTGTCCGACAGGACCCCGCGTTTGAGGAGTTCCGATGGTGCCGCGACCCGCCATCGCGCATAGGCTACCCACCGGGCGAGGTGAAGTTCTCGGATCCCCCCCGGACTCTCCTTCACGTTGGGCTCCAACATGTAAACCGTTCCGCCGAAACGAGCGCGCCGAACCTCTGCTTCTTCCAGCTTCGCTTCGATGAAACGCTGTGCTCGGTCGGCTTCTCGAAACAGTTGATCGATCCGGGCTCTAAGCTGGCCATGGATTGCATCTCCCATCACTGGTCGCAATTCGATCAGCGCGGAGAGTACCGTATGATCATCCATCGCCACTTCGACCGCTTCCGATACCGTCCGGACCGCATGACCCACCTGTAGGCCGAGGTCCCAAAGCGCATACAATAGGAGGTCCGCCCCACCCTCGATCGCCGACGGTCCGTCGGGTTTCAAGAGCATGAGGTCGACATCGGAGTGCGGACAGAAATCACCTCGTCCATAGCTTCCAAGAGCAACCGGCTGCAGGTGCTGGAGAAACGCGTGCGTATCGACCCCCAGCACCTCGGCCGCGTGATGCACCAACGCCACCACCGCATCGTCCATCCAACGCATGCTGCGCCGTCCGAGCTGGGCACCCTCTTGGGACTCCGACGCGCGATATGCTTCCTCTCGCGCGCTTTGCATGCGACGCCGGATACGCGCCAGCGCCCCGGAGGAAATTCGAAGGCTCACGCCCGTCGTGATACCGTGACCGGGCATGGCTCTCAAACGAGGAAGAACCAGCCGCCGCCGCTCTTCCCGAAGAAAAGGTCCCTCAGCCTCACCCTCCCCCTCCGAAGAAGCGTTATCGAGCGCGCCTTTCGAGTCGGAGCGCTTCGTCCTTCGCGAGGTTCAGCCCCGAGACCTCCCGCAGATCCACCGACTGGCCGGGCACCTCGACTCCGTCAACATGCCGGATGACGAAGCCGTCCTCAGATCCATCATCCAGACCGCTCGAAAGAGTTTCACGGGCAAGCTGGACGTCTTTCAACGACACTACCTATTCGTTCTGGAGGGCATCCGGTCCAAACGGCTGGCTGGAACGTCCATGATCTACTCCCAGCACGGTCAGCCCGACACCCCGCACGTCTTCTTCGACGTGATCGACGACGAGCGCTATTCGGTGACACTGGACCGCCATTTCAGCCATGTCACCCTACGTCTCGGCTTCAATTACCGAGGTCCTACCGAGATCGGTGCACTGGTGTTGGACCCCGCGTTCCGCTCGATGGGCCTCGGAAAGGCGCTGTCGTTCATCCGCTTCTTGTTCGTCGCCATGTACCGCGAGCGATTTCAGTCATTCATCATCGCAGAGTTGATGCCACCGCTGGAGAGCGACGGACGCTCCTTGCTCTGGGAACACCTCGGTCGACACTTTACTGGTCTCAGCTATCAGGAAGCGGACAAACTGAGTCACGCCAACAAAGAGTTCATCTACGCCCTGTTCCCCCAATCTCCCCTGTATGCGAGCCTCCTCCCTCCCGAGGTCCGAGGCTTGATCGGTCAGGTCGGTGAAGACACCAAGCCCGTCCGGACGATGCTCGAGTCCATCGGCTTCGAATACAGTCGTCGGATCGATCCGTTTGATGGTGGTCCACACTTCCATGCCCGCGTGAACGACATCTTGCCGATCCGTGAAGCACGACGCCTTCGGCTGAGCACTCGAGAGGTCTCCACTGAGGAAGAGCAAGCGGTTTTGGGACATGGCGGGCGACCGGCGGGAGCTGGGGAAATGGGTGCCCAACGTCGCTTGATGGCCACTGGCCAGCCCGAAGGTCCGACCCAGTTTCGAGCAACGCTTGGCGCGGCTTTCGTGGAGGGCGGAAGCCTGATGACCTCGAAAGACACGCGTCGCATCTTGGGCCTTCGAGCCGGTGACGACGTCTGGTGTACGGTGATCTGAGTTCTTCCCTCGACCGCTAGAGGCCCTGCCCGAGGAAGTCTTTTATGCTTCCGTAGATGGCTTCCTTGTCTTTGATTTCCGAAGTCAGAACGTGTTCGTCGACGCCCCCTGGAAATGCTTCCTTGAGATCTTTGATGAACTGTCCCGAACCGTACGGCGACTCCACCTGCCCGTAACAGAACATGTTGGCTGCCGGCAGGATCTTGTTCCGGAGCAGCCGGATGCACTGACCCGTGTCGTCGGCCGACCAGTTGTCGCCGTCCGAGAAGTGGAAAGGATAGATGTTCCACTCCGACGTGGGATACTCATCCTCGACCATCCGTGCACATAGCTTGTAGGCCGAAGAAATCATCGTGCCGCCCGACTCGCGGGTATGGAAGAAGGTTTCCCGGTCCACTTCTTTGGCCATGGCATCGTGGATGATGTACCGGGCTTCGATTCCTTTGTATTGAGATCGAAGCCAGGTATCGATCCAAAAGGACTCGATGCGCACGATCTCCTTTTGCTCGTCGCCCATCGAACCCGATACGTCCATCATGTAAATGATCACCGCGTTGGCCTGAGGCTCGATGATCGGCTTCCAGGAGCGATAACGAACATCTTGGCGAATCGGGATGATGGCCGGCCCGTCCGGATGATACTGACCCGACGCGATCGTCCGCCGGAGCGCCCGCTTGAAGGTGCGCTTGAAGTGACGAAGCGATTCCGGACCAATGGGTGCCACGCCGGAGTAGCGGAGCTTGATGTTCTCGATCCGCTCCCGGCCTCGTGGCTCGATCCTCGGCAGCTGAAGCTCTTCTCCCAGCATTTCCGCCAGCTCGTCCATGGTGACGTCTACGTCGAGGATGTGCTGTCCAGCCTGGTCGCCGGCGCCCTGTTGCCCCTCGCCTGGCTCGACCTGTCCCGGCTGCAAGACATCACCCACTTCTCCGTCACCTTGGCCGGTACCACCGGTATCTTTGTGTCCGAACTTGAAGCGAGGGAGTTCGATGGAGGGAACCGGAATCGAGACCAGATCCTTGCCCTGCTTGCCGATCATTTCACCCTTCTGGATGTACTTCCGAAGATTTTGCTTAATCTTACCCCGTACGATCTGCTTGAATCGACTGTGGTCCGTCTCAATTCTCAAACTCATAATTGACCTATGACTTTGCATCTCCCCGAGCGAAGATAGAGGCGACATAGTTGAGAACATCGGTTGCCGATTCCTCATTGTATCCGAAGTTCCGAATCATTCGCTCTTTTACGATATCGATCTTCTTCTGGGTCTCCTTATCGACCACATTCGAAATCAACGATGACAGCTTGATGGAGTCCTTCTGATCTTCGAAGAGTTTCGATTCGAGCGCCTTGTGTAGACGTTCGTTGGTTCGGTAATCGAACTGTTTGCCCTCGATGGCCAAAGCCCCGATGTAGTTCATGATCTCCCGACGAAAGTCGTCCTTCCGGGACTCGGGGATGTCTATCTTTTCCTCGATCGAACGCATCAAGCGCTCATCTGGCTCCTCGTCCTGGCCGGTGTACTTGTTCTTCACGCGTTCTCGTTGGGTGTAGGCCTTCACGTTGTCGATGTAGTTGGCGCAAAGCTTCTGAACCGCCTCTTCATCGGCCGAGATCGCGCGCTGAACCTCGTTCTTCACGATATCTTCGTATTCCTGCTTCACGATGGAGATCATCTCCCGATACCGCTTGCGGTGATCTTCCGAAGTGATGAGGGAGTGGTTTCTGAGGCCGGCCTCCAGTTCGTTCATGAGAAGAAACGGGTTAAGATGCCCCTCCGACTTTTCGGAAACCAAGGCGTTCGAAATCTTGTCCTGCACGTACCGGGGCGAAATTCCGTCCAGGCCCTCCCGAACCGTTTCTTTCCGCAGCTCCTTGACGTTGTCCTCCGTGAAACCGGGAAGACTCTTTCCGTTATACAGCTTCATCTTCTGTAGAATCGTCAGGTTGTGCTTCTTCGGCTCCTCCATCCGGGTCAGAACCGCCCACATGGCTGCCACTTCGAGGGTGTGCGGTGCGATGTGCTTCTTGATGCGGACCGGATTGTAGTCCTTGACGTAGATTTTGATCTCTTCATCCAGCCGCGTGATGTACGGAATGTCGATTTTGACGGTACGGTCCCGCAGTGCCTCCATGAACTCGTTGTTCAAGAGCTTGTTGTACTCCGCTTCGTTGGTATGACCGATGATCACTTCGTCGATGTCTGTCTGAGCGAACTTCTTAGGCTTGATCTTGTGTTCCTGGGAGGCAGACAGAAGGTCGTACAGGAAGGCGACGTCGAGCTTCAACACCTCGATGAACTCGATGATGCCTCGATTCGCGATGTTGAACTCACCATCGAAGTTGAAGGCCCGAGGATCCGAGTCACTGCCGAACTCCGCGATCTTTCGGTAGTTGATGTCTCCGGACAGCTCGGTGGAGTCTTGGTTCTTTTCGTCCTTGGGCTGAAATGTCCCGATCCCCACGCGATCCTTCTCGGACAAGATGACACGCTTCACCCGCACGTGGCCGACCACCTTCGCCCAGTCACCGCCGTAGTGTTTCATCAGTTCGGAGAAGATGAAGCGAGAGGCGGGGTCCACGTCTCCTCGGATCTGGACCGGGTACTGAAACTTGTCGGCGTACAGGCCGAGGCTTTCGAATACGTTGTTCCGCCATTCGTGGGGAATCAGCTTGAGCGGCTCTTCATTCATCGGGCTCTTGAAGACCGAAGCACCGGCCACCCACTCCAAGTCTTTGGGGAGACGCCACTCGAAAGTATATAAAGCCCCTTCGGGGGTCCGGCTGTACGCTTCGAGGCCCTTTTTCAAGATGCGCGCGATGGTGGACTTGGAGGATCCGACGGGACCGTGGAGCAGGAGCACGCGCTTCTCCGTGCCGTACCCCAGAGCCGCCGAACGAAACACGTTGACGAGCCGCATCAAGGGGATATCGAGACCGTAGATCGCGTCCTGGCCTCCGTTTCGCTCGTCTCGGAAGAACGGGTAGCGCACCAGGCGCTTTCGGGAGTCGATGTACTCCTCTCGGCCGTGGGACTCGATCATGTCATAGACCCGTTGGTGCGCTGAGCGGACCACGTTGGGGTCCCTACGGACCAATTCGAGATATTCGTCGAACGAGCCTTCCCAGTGGAGCTCTTTGTACTCGTCGAAATCTTGCAGCTGCGCGATCTGCGCCACACTGAGGGTCATCACAACGACGCTAACGCGTGGTGGTCAGGAGTGAAAGTAGTCTCCAGCGAGCGGGATTCAAGGATCGGTTTCCGGGGACAGTCCTGGCGGAATCGGCGGGACCGGCCGCCGGATCCGCCCCATCGCCTCGTCCAAACAATCGAGATCGACACAATAGACGGTTCGGCCGTCATCGGTGCGAACGAGAAATCGTGGAACGCCCGAAGCCGGCTTGACCGCGGCCCGGAGCGCCGATCGCCCTGGTGCGCCCTCGACCTCCGGCCAACGGCGGCCGAAATCCCGTTCGAGGCCGAAAAGGGCACAGGGGCCGGTGCTCGGGCATTCTTCGGGTTCCAGGCGATACCCCATCTCTCTGCGGGTCCAGAGCAAAGCCGAGTACAGGCGCCACTCTTTCGGGGGAACCGGACTTCGCTGAATCGCCGATGCCAGGGCAATCCACGGTCGCAGCGTCAACCGTCGCGCCTCGGCAGCCGGCCATAACGTCTCCAAGACTTCGCCCAAGCGCTGCACCATCGACATGATGACCGCCTCCGGAGCCATGTTTTTCGCGAATGCGTACACATCGGGGTAGAGCACGCCGTCCAGCCGGACCACCTCGACGCCCAGGATCCGGCCCAATCCAGGATCCCGCACCGCGCGGAGAAACGCCCGGGCATCCACGATGGACGCGGCGTCCAGCCGCGCGGCGATCTCGGTGGCGCGTGCCCCTTCCGGAATCGACACCGTGTACGTCACCACGTCCCCGGCCTCCACCTGCGCCAGCAACTGGAGTGCGGATTGGGTCGGCGAGAGCGCGTACTCTCCCGGTCGAAGATGGCGAGGCTCGGCGAAGTGTTCCAGGAAGACCTCGACCGTCCAGGACCTTCGGACCAGGCCCATGTTGGCCCAGGTGCGCCACAGACCGACGGCTGAGATTCCTTCGGGTACGGTCAGCACCCGCTTCGAAGCGGACGGTCCTGCCTCCATAGGCTCCGTGAGACCGCGAACCAGGTCGCTCCACACGCTCGCCACCCCCAGCACCAGGACCAAGGTCGCGCTGGCAAAACAGAGGGTCACGATCCGCATCATCCAGAGTTCACCTCGACGTCGTCGACCTCGACCCCATCGTTTTCATCGGCAAAGGCACGGAGAACCGGGTCTTGCGCGGCAGCCCGCCAAAACTCCTTCCGCGCGTAAAAGAGGCGTGTTCGCACGGTCGCGACGCTGGCACCCACAATCTTCGCCACCTCTTCCTGTGGAAGGCCCTGCATGTCGTTCAAGATGAAAACCGCACGCTTCTTCGGCGCCAGAGTAGACAAGACGGCCTGCACACGCTCCAACGCTTCTCGGCGCAGCACGCCGGAAATTGGGTCCGAACCGGACCGATCATCGTGCATCTCGACACTGACGGGCTCGGTTCGGTAGTCGGCCGGCCGGCTTCTCTTTCTCCGAAGGTGGTGATAGCCGACGTGGAGCGCGACGCGCGCCACCCAAGATGAAAGCTTGGATCGCCCCTGGAAGCTGGGAAGACTTCGAAACACTTCGAGGAACGCGGTCTGCACCACATCGTCCAGCTCCGGATCCCCCGGGAGAAGGTTCTTGAGCACGCCGTACACGAGGCTGCGGTATGCGCGGAACAGCTCCGCGAAGGCGCGCGGGTCTCCGGCTCTCCAACGCTGGAGAAGCACGTCGCCGAGCCGGTCGGTCGGGGTCTCGCGCCGTCCACCCTCCCCTTCCACGCGCGGGACGATATCTGAATTCCGCTTCGATCTCTTCCCTGTTCTCGGGCTGACGACTCGCGCAGACTCGGGCGGTGCAGGCCATGATCCTGGCGGCGGGTCTGAGCACCCGGCTTCGACCCCTGACCCTTCGCCGCGCCAAACCAGCCGTCCCATTCCTCGGACGACCTTTGGTCCAACGGTTGGCCGACCAGCTGCACGCCGCCGGCTTCGACCCGCCGGTGGTCAACCTTCACTACAAGGGCGAATCGGTCCGCGATGCCCTCGCCGGCCGAGCGATTCGCTTCTCGGAAGAGTCCGCGGTCATGGGAACCGCCGGGGGCATCGGCTGGGCCATTCAACAAGGCCTGCTCCGAACCGACGCGCCACTTCTGGTGGTGAACGGCAAGATCCATACGGACGTGAACTTCCGCACAATCATGAGCCACCACCCACCGGGAGTCGGGGTGACCATGGTCTTGACGCCAAATCTCGAGCGGGAGGCGTTTCGAGAGGTGTACGTCGAAGACGGGCGGGTGACCGGCTTCGGGGCCGGACGAACGCCCGAAAGCGAAGCCCCGCTTGCGTTCACCGGAATTCAAGTCTTCGGACCGACCGCTCTGAGCCGGATCGAGCCCCGGCCCTCCGACACCGTCCAGGATGTGGTGATGCCGCTTCTCGCGTCGGGCGATGTTCGCGCCATGGTGACCCATCGACGATGGTGGGAATGCTCGACGCCCGAACGCTATCTCGGTCTACACCTTCGGGCGTGGTCAGAAGGGATTGCGGCGGGCCCCGCGAACGAATCGGTGGTGTGGGAGAACAGCGTCATCGATCCTGCCGCCAGAGTGAAGCGGTGCATCGTTCTGGACGAAGTCCATCTCCCGGCTGGAGGCCTGTTTGAATCCGAGGTGGTGTTCCGAGACGAGAATGGACGCATGCGTCGGCAGGCGCTGGATCCCGAGCACGTGGCGCGTTCGGCTCATTTTGCGAAGCCGGTCCCGTCATCGGGCACCCATGGTTTTGCCGGCGCTTCGTCGGACCCGTTCGACGATGCTTGAGTTTCATTCGACTGGGTGCACCAAACGGTCGAGCAAGCGCAGTCATCTTGACTCGCAACTCGAGTCCTCCGATGTTTCCGCTTCCCCGTGAAGCTCCGTTATGCCGGCCTCACCCACGTGGGGATGAAGCGTACGCACAACGAAGACAACTTCGCGCTTCTTCCCGCCGAGAGTTTATACATCGTCGCTGACGGGATGGGGGGCCATGCCTCAGGCGAAGTCGCGAGTCAGATGGCGGTCGAGACCATCATGAACTTCTTCCGTATGACCACTCAGGACAAGGAAGTGACGTGGCCCTATCGCGAAGACCGAAGTCTTCGGTACGACGAAAACCGTCTCATCACGGCCGTCAAGTTTGCAAATCAGCGAATCTTCGAGGCCGCCAGCCGAGAGCCCCGCTTCAAGGGAATGGGCACCACCATCGTGGCCGCCTTTTTCACGCACGAGGGTGCATACCTCGGGCACGTCGGCGACAGCCGAGCCTACCGGATTCGAAGGAAGAGCATCGAGCAGTTGACCGACGACCATTCGTTGCTCAATGACTACATTAAAGCGAACCGATTGACGGAGCAGGAGATCGAAAATTTTCCCCACAAGAACGTCATCGTTCGAGCCCTCGGAATGAAGGAGGACGTGGAGGTCGATCTCGCGCGGCTGCAGCCGGAAGCGGGAGACATCTACCTTCTTTGCAGCGATGGGTTGTCAGGCATGCTGGACGACGAGCACATGATGGAGGTCATCTTGGAGTCGGACAAGCTGGAGACGGCCTGCCATCGCCTCGTGGACGCCGCCAACGAGGAAGGCGGAAACGACAACATCACGGCGGCGTTGATCGAGATGGTGGACGACTGACCGGACGCTCCAGCACCCGAAGGCGGGCGTCGAACACGACCCATTCGGTCAGTCGGTCCAGCACCCGTCTCGCTGCCCAGTGGGTCGCTTCTTCGGCTCGTTTTCGGGTCGAGGTAACTCGGTCCGAACGACTGCCGACGATTCGGGGCTCGGCCCATCGGTCATAGAGTGTGTAGGCACCCTCCGCCTCGACCTGGCTCCTCTGCCGAACTTCGGTGGTGTCGGTCGCGGCCAACTCCATCCTGACGTCGAAACGGTATGGCTCGATTTGGGTCATCATCCCGCTCTTCTCGAACCGTTTCCTGGAATGCTGAACCATCGCCTCCCTGGAGAGTCCCGTCGCCTTTCGCAGCTCCAACCGGAGCGCCGCCTCCGGCGGGTCGAAGGGAAGCCGGGCCCAGAAGAGATCCGACCAGTGCGGGGGACGGTCACGGAGGGTTCGGAAAGCGCGCGCCCAATCCGGAGCCGAGCCGGTGAGCGCTTCCCGCCGAAGTCGGAGGTCGTCGAGATACTTCTCGAGCAGAGCCTTGGAAGACAGGGACGCGGCGGAGCCGTGCTCGGTCAGGACGTCATGGACTGCATCCTGGGCGCCCTCGAAATCCTGCGCCAGCTCCGTGAGGAACGCGCGGTCGATGACTCGACGTGCCTCATTGAGATCGAAATCACTGCCGAACCACAGTCCCGAAAGCAGCACACACGTCAGCACCCCTCGAGGGTAGCAGGGTCCTGAAGCCGCGGCTCAGCCCTTTCTCAAATGACGACGGTGGCCCCGTAACGGGAAGTCCCCAGGGTAGAGTTCCCGCCCGGGCCGCTGTACATCGGTGGAACCGAATGGCCGTCAACCTCGCATCGGAGCGGTCGGGCACACTGGGCGCTGTCTTTCCGTCCGACCTTCTGGCCGCGGCGATGCAGTGCAGCTTCTCCGGGTGCCTCCGCTTTCGAGGGGAGCAGGTGAGCGCCGACGTGTATCTGTCCGCGGGTAAGGTCACCAACGTCTTTCGCGAAGCCGGAGCAGCCCATCGCCTGGGAGACGTCTTGGTCCAGTGCGGCATTGTCCGGCAAACCGAGTTGCGACGGGCGGTCGACGCCCAGACCTGTGCCGAGCCCGGCACCCACCCCTTGGTGGGCGCGCTGTTGGTCAAGGGCGGTCTTTCGCCGGATGACGTCAAGCGCGGCATTCAAGAGCAGAACGCGCGACGCCTCATGGATCTTTTCGCGTGGACGTGCGGTTCTTGGGAAGCGCGCCCGGGCGACGCTTGCGAGGATACCGCGGTCCTCACCGATCTGCTCCCGGTCTTGCTCGAACGCTTTCCCCTAACGGTCTCTGACGCCGAGATTCGGGCGCTGGCTCGACGTCTTCTCGGAAAGGCGGTGTTCGTGCGGGCAGGAGGAGCCGGCGCTTTCATACGTCATCCGCAGGAAGGCACCGCGGCGCTCCTCAAGTATCTGGAGCGACCCCGGAAGCCCGACCAACTCGAGCGTGCGACTCGCGCGCGGCGACCCACTCGGATCTTGCTTCGGCAATTGGAGTTGCTCAACCGTTTGGAAACGATGCCGGCGGGACGGGCGGTGCCGATCCCGACCGCGACCCTTCTCAAGGGCACCGCCCTATCCTTCGGGCCGTTGAGCAGTGAACGAGCCGACGAAGCGCGCATCGACCAAGGCTCGAGACCGAACCACGGACGGCCTTCCGAGGCGTGCACGGCGGCCGAAGCGCAGGGCGCAGCTCGCGTGGTGAGTGCCGAAACGAAGAAACGGATCCAGGACGTGGAACAGCTTCACCGAAAGCTCGGAAGCCTCAACCACTTCGAGCTCTTGGGCATCACGCAAGCCACCGACGTCGACCGTACTCGGGAGCAATACAAGAGCCTCGCCAAACGCTACCATCCGGACGCCCTGCCGGCCGACGTGGACGACGCAGTCGCCCAGAAAGCTCGGGACATCGCGGCCCAGCTCAACGAAGCCTACAAGGTCCTCTCGAACGACAAGCTCCGGGCCGAGTACCTGGCCATCCTCTCCGATAACCGGGTTCGCGGTGATTCGCGCAGGGTCGAACTGGTCCGGGACGCAGAAACCAAATCTCAGATGGGTGTGGTCATGGTCCGCAAGCGCGACTTTGCAAAAGCCCGAGAGTACTTCAGCTACGCGATGGAAGCAGATCCCGTCACCGCCATCTACAAGGCCCAGTTCGCCCATGCGATGTTGGCGGATCCACGCTTCGATCGAAAAGAAGCCTTCGACCGAGGCTATCCGCTCATCCTCGAGTCATTGAAGACCTTGGGAGACAAGAACGCTCACGTGCACTACTGGGCGGGTCTTCTTCTCAAGGAGCAGAACCGCCTCCGGGAAGCCGCACACCACATGAAGCAAGCGTGCGAACTCGACCCGAAACACGCCGATGCGACGCGCGAGCTGCGCTTGATCGAGAGCCGGATGCAGAAGAAGACCGACGCGGAGCGCAGATCGCCGGCGGTCCTGAGCCGATTGTTCAAGCGGTAGCAGATTCGGCGGGCCGGAATGCGTTTGCGGCGCAGCTCGCGCCATGCCGGCGATGAGGCGAGACTAAGCGGCCTTCGCGGCAGGCTCTTCTTCGGCTTCCCCCTTGTGGGTCTCGAGCGCTTCGCCGACGGCACCCAGCTTCCGTGCCCTTCCTTCCAGCACCCAGGCCGGCGGCCGGCGAAGATCCCACACGACGCCGAGCTTTTCGAGGCCGAGAAGGATGACGTAGGTGATGTCGATCTCCCACCAGAAGAAGCCGTTATTGGCGGTCGAGCCGTAGTGATGGTGGTTGTTGTGCCAGCCTTCGCCCATGGTGAGCATGGCCAGGAGGAAGTTGTTGCGGGAGGTGTCCGAGGTCTTGTAGCGACGCGTGCCCCAGACGTGGGAGAGCGAATTGATGGTGAAGGTTCCGTGCCAAAGGAGCGTGGTGGCCACCGCGAAGCCCCAATACAAGGCCCACAATCCGCCGGTGAGGTAGAGAATCACGGCGAGCGCGATGGGGGGCACCGACCAGTGCTTGTTCAGCCAACGAAGCTCAGGGTAAGACCCGAACTCTCGAAGCTGGGCCTGCGGCGTCTCGACATAGTCGGGCGCCAGGATCCAGCCGATATGGGACCACCAAAAGCCGTGTTTCGGGCTGTGGATGTCGTTTTCCTCGTCGGAGTATTTGTGGTGGTCCCGGTGGTGTCCAGACCACCAGAGGACACCCTTTTGCGAAGCGGAAGTGCCGAGGAGCGCGAGAACGAACTGGAACCATCGACTGGTCTTGTAGCCTCGATGCGCAAAATAACGATGGTACCCGCCGGTGATCCCGAACATGCGGACGAAGTAGCTGGCCGCGACCAGAACGCCCGCCTGCCAGCTGAACTCGAAGAAAAAGAGGCCGACTACAGCCGCCGCCATGACCCCAAAAAACGGAAGGCTGCCGATCCAGTTGATTTGCTTTCCGGAACCGGCGGAGCCCTCAGACCCCATCGCGCGAGTTGTCATGCGCATAGACTACGGTGAATTTTCGGCACGCCCATTCACGGTTCCGTCAGGACTCGGTCAGGGCCGATCACGAAGGGGCATGGGTCACGAAATCGCGGCCTCGAGGGCGATAGCGCGCCGATTCGGGCCGCCGAGCGCGCCCGGCGCACACCAAAACTTGACAGAACCGTTGTGGTGACAGATATCGCCTCGCCTGTTCGTCCCCATCGTCTAGTGGCCCAGGACTCCGGCCTTTCACGCCGGCAACAGGGGTTCAAATCCCCTTGGGGACGTCTCTGAGCCCGCCCCCGACGGAGGATCGCCCGCCCTGCCCTGCGGACTCATGGCTCGCCGAGATGGGCCAACGTCCGGGCTTGGCGCCTGTCGATCCATTGCAGCGCGGGCCAGATCAGGAAATAGAGGGCGCCGGCCAGCGGCACCCCGAACGGAGGGAGCAAAAGCGCACTGGTGATGACCAGGACGGCCGCGCAGACGTGTACCAAAGCCCCTTCGGTCGATGCGCGGGTGAGCACACGCTCAGTGGGGGTCAGCTCCATGCGATCCGCATCGTTCAAGGCGTGCCGATACAGCGCCGCGAACACCCCGAACACCATCGCGTATCCGACGCTATAGAGGATCAGCACCCAACGCGCTTGGGCAAAGGTCATCACCTCTTGGATCGATTCCGCGGAATCAAATCCGAGGGTGAAGAACTCCACCAAGAAATCCATCAGGAACTTGAGCGGATATGCGAACCCGAAGACCACGAACAACAGGACGGAGTTGAGGAAGACCGTCCATCCATCCATCAGATCGTACCGTCGGAAAAAGGTGTAGTGCGCGTTCCAGATGACGAATACCGTGCCGAAGCACAATCCGGTGGCGAGCAGACTTCGCCACATGCCCGCCAGCTCGGCAGCGCTCCGAGGAAGATCCATGGTTCCAATGAGCGCGAGCGCCAACGCGAAGATGATGTCGGCCAGGTTCTCGATCCGCGACACGTTGGGACTTCGCCACCGAAAGCGGCACTCCCCTTCCGTCGTGTTCTTGGTCGTGGCCCGGACCATGAGGGACATATATCCACGTAAGCGCCTCTTGATCGAGGGACCCGCCGCGACGCTCCAGAGGCCTGATCCGGACGCTTCATGCCGCGCTCGCGCCTTCACTGCCAAAACACGGCTTCTGTTTCCGTCTCGCGTCTC
Source organism: Myxococcota bacterium (assembly GCA_050331295.1). Classification (GTDB taxonomy): domain Bacteria; phylum Myxococcota; class Kuafuiibacteriia; order Kuafuiibacteriales; family Kuafuiibacteriaceae; genus Kuafuiihalomonas. Next base: position 176,202 of record JBHJGZ010000011.1, read on the forward strand.
GGCGTGCAGGCTCACCGCGCGTGACGCCCGGTCTTATGTACATGCTCCGAGGGACGTTCCTGTTCTCCATCATGAGCGTTTTCGTGAAGCTGTCGGGGCAATCGGGGATCCCGAGCCAGGAGATCGTCCTGGCCCGAGCGGTGGTCACCCTCGTGATGTCGGCGTGGATGCTCCGCCACGCCAAGATCCCCATGTGGGGCGACAACAAAAAGCTCCTGCTCGCTCGCGGTCTGGCCGGCTTCGGGGGACTTTGGTGTTTCTACTACGCCGTCACCCACCTCCCCCTCGCCGATGCGACGGTGATTCAATATACCAATCCGGTCCTTACCGCAGTGCTGGCGGCCCTGGTCCTTCGCGAGAAGCTCCGATGGCCGGATGCCGCAGCATCCTTCGCGGCTTTGAGCGGGGTGGTTCTCGTGGCGCGACCGACCTTCCTCTTCGGGGGTGCGCAGCTGAACCTCGGCGCCGTCGGGATCGCGCTGGTAGGGGCCTGCTTCAGCGCAACGGCCTATGTGCTCGTCCGAAAGCTGCGGGAGACCGACGACCCACTGGTCATCGTCTTCTACTTTCCTTTGGTGGCCGTCCCCGCTTCCCTGCCTTCGGTGATCCCAGTGGCGGTCTGGCCGCAGGGAATTCAGTGGGTCTACCTGCTGATGGTGGGCATCACGACCCAGCTGGCGCAGGTGCAGATGACCCGTGGCCTCCACCTGGAAGCGGCAGGGCGGGCCACGGCCATCAGCTACGTCCAGATCCTCTTCGCCGCTTTTTGGGGATTCACGTTCTTCGGAGAGCTTCCTCACCCCATCGCCGCTCTGGGGGCCCTCTTCATCATCATGGCCACGTTGGTGGTCACGCGAAAGGCGCGTCCTCGATGACGAAGAACCACGACACGTTGAACCCGGCACCGTGATGGTTTCAGGGACTCCGACGGACCGCATGCACCTCGAAGACATGAAAGCGGGTGGGGTCCTCGGTGGCAGTCTCGACGACAGCATTGGTTTCCTCGAAAAAACGCACCTCGAGGGGATGCTGAGCGAGAAGTGCTCGGAGTTCCGCTTCGCTGAAGAAGGTCATCTTCGGATTCTCTGCCCATCCGTGTTCGGGGCCGAAGAAATGGGCGGTGACCACGCCTCCTTCGGTCAAACTCTCCACGACCCGCGTCCACACCTTGGGAAAAGTCTCGGGCCGCGCAAACGGGAGGGCGTAGCTCGCGTTCACCAGGTCGTAGCTGGCCTCGGGGAGGGTCATGGTCTCGAACGTCGCCTGCTGCGTGGTGAGCCGCGCCGCGAGCCCCTGCTGGCGCGCGCACTCCTCCATCACCGCCACCGCAAACGGATCCGCATCGATGGCGTGCACCCGAAATCCCTCCGCGAGAAGGTGCCGGGTCTCATTGCCGGCGCCGGCGCCCAGGTCGAGGGCGGACCGCGCCTCTGCCTTCTTGGCGCCAGCCGAAAGAAGGCGAAGACCGGCGACCAGATTCTCGCGTGGAGCTCGATTGAGGGTCGTGAGGGTGTAATCCCGCCAGCGGCTCTTGACGTCGGTCCGGAACGTCTGACCATCGAGGACGCAGCGAGAGTCGGCCTTCTGGTCCTCGACGCAACCCGAAGACCAGATCGTCGAAGCCAAGGCCAGGCATGCGGCGCGGCGAAGCATCACCGTGTGAATGCGGCTGTGCACGGCTCTTCCGCACCTTACCATGAATCCTCGTGCGCCTCAGTTCATCCACTCGCCGAGCAACAACTTCTTCGTCCACGACTGCGAGGACCTCGTGTACGCCGGCCGGCCCAAGCTTTGGATTCACGGACACACCCACGCTTCGATGAACTACGGCGCGACTCGGATCGTCCGTAGTCCTCCCGGTTACGCCGTCCGTCATCTCCGGAACCCGGACGGCACCTCCAAAGAGAACCCGTCGTTCGATCCTTTCTTGGTGGTCGAAGTGTGGGGCCGTGCCGGACTCCGTCTCACAGCTCGAGTCGCACGAGACGAAGGAGGCTCATTGGAGCAGCACTTCGAGGTCGAAGCTTCCTTCCCCGAATTGCGACTCCACGACCACGAAATAGGTCCCCGGCGGTGGATCCGAGATCAAGACCTGGGGAAGAGGCTGCTGGTCGGACGCGATGTCCAGGTTGACTCGTTGCCCCCCCGACGCACCGCACTGCTGAAAGCGAACCACCAGCGCCGGATCGAATGTCGCTTCGACCACGCGAGCGATGAGCTGCTCGGTCCCGTCCGGCACCACCACTGAATAGAAAAGATCTGGGCCATCTTCGATACCCGGCGTGTCGAGCCCGCTCAGGGCCGCTTCGTTGGAGGCTTGAACGCTGGCCCGTCCGTTCACAACCTGCAATGGGATTCCGGGGCACCCGTCATTCGGGGGCGGCGGCGTGCAGAGGTTGGCGGAGCATTGCGTTCCCGCCGCGCAGTCGCTGGTTTCGGTCGCGATGGTGCACTCCGGGTCGAACGCCATGCGGAGCGTGAAATCCGCCTCTCCCTCGGCTTCGACGATCGCGAAGATGGCCTCCGGAAGCTCGGCCGAAACCGAAGTTCGAACTGTTCGTTCCCGAACGGTCAGGCTGTCCGCGAAAAGACATGTGTCGGCGGGAACCGCACAGTCTCGATTCACCCAAAGGTAGCCTCCCGGCGGTCCTTCCAACGAGACCTCGACCCGTTGGCCCGGGTTCAGGTTGAAGGTGAAGAATCGGTCGCTTCCATCGGACGGCCCCGGGTCGGCACACTGCTCACCGACCACGTTCGAAACCGTGTCGGTACCGCCGAACGTTGAAACGGTGGTCTCGAACACTCCGGAAGCCGGAACCAAGGCGCTCGTCAAACAGCTATCGTTGTCCGGAGCCGGGACAGCCCGGCGCTCCGCCGAGACATCGACCGAGAGTCCGGCCCGGTCTCCACTGACGAACAGCGTGTCGGCGTCGGTCTGCAGGTCGAATCGCGCCGGGATTCCTGGCGCAAGTCCCGTTTCGCAGGCGAGGGTCTCCGACTCCACTGGGTTCGACAGGAGGGCCGCGAAAAGGATCCCGGGGTCACCGTCGGAGGGGGCCACCTCCAGCGTGAGTCTGTCCTCCTCACCGGTCGGGGGCGGCAGCTGAATCAACGCGTCATGCGGGCCGGTCGGCCACTCGAAGGCACAGGTCGCGCCCCCGAGATCGGCGGAGAGCGGCACGTTCGTGAGCACGGGATCTGAAGCAACCCCGTCCCGGAGCTGCACTCGACTGGACACATCGAGGTTTGCGCCGCTGGGATCCGACAGGTCGAAGGTGAGTTGGAGTCCCGACTCCCCGTCGGCATCGAAGGCATACTGCCGCTGGAAACGGCCGATGTCGTCGTCTTCGGAGACACCACCCGTAAGTGAACCCGACAAGACCAGGACCTCGGCCGAAACCTCGGCCGCGGCCGGGAAGGTTCCGCTCTGAATCACGGGCGGCCCGGCGGGAATTTCCGCTCGCAACGTCCGAGCTCCGGATCCACACAAACGAAGGGCCAGCTCCGCTTCGGAATCGACGAGGGGCACCGAAGAGTCGCCGAGCATGGTGAGGGCATCCTCCGCGCAGGAGACGGATTCGACCAGCAGCTGGTACGGGACGAATCCCGACGTGGACGTCACCGAGGCCTCGATGATTCGGTCCGGGTCGCTGGACGAAGCGGCTGGAACCTGAAACGCCAGCAGCCCCGGAAGGCGGAGCATGGAAAGGTCGACCGGGCCCATCCCGTCGACCACCGTAGCGTCGAGTTCTACTGAAGCCTCCTCCGCCGACAAGACGAAAAGCCACGCCTCATCCGGGGTGGCTGTGACGAAGAACCGCTCGACCTCCCCCGGACAGATGGTCAAACCGTCCACCACTCCCGAGAAGACTTCGAATGAAAAGCCCTCTTCGGCGCACGCTGCTGAACAGCGTCGCTCGACGCAGTCCATGTTGCCAGGGCACTCCGAATCAGTCAGACAGAAATCCACCAAGCAACGACCATCAAAGCACGGCGCGTCACTGGGGCAGGTGAGCTCCGATGTGCACGACTTACAGACGCCGGAAACGCAAAGTCGCCCGCCGCAGTCGTCGTCATCAACACATTCCAGTTGAAAGTCGGGTTGACGATCCACCGAAGCCGTGAAGCGCACCGGAACCGGGGCGCACACTCCGATGGCCGTGCAGAAACGAAGAAGACCGCATTCGTCATCACTCGTACACGCGACGTCGATGTCGCCGCAGATGCCTTCCTGGCCGGCAGCTACGGTACTGGAGCCGGTTCGTACACATCGAAGGCCCTCCGGACACGGCGTGTCGACGGAACATGCGATTATCCCCGGCCCTCCATCGCCGACGACGCCACCACCGTCGACTCCGGTATCGGGAGGAGCCACTTCGCACGCCGCGACCAAGGCAAAGACCAGGCCGTGCGAGACGCAAATTCTCACCGTCGGGTTGCTAGAGGATGACCGACACAGAGTCCACTCAACCGGCCCGGATCTGCGCCACCGCCGCCTTCACGTCCTCACTTTCCACGACAGCGCCCCTTCCCTTGAGGTGCTTCATCGCCATGCCCATTGCAGGCCCATCGGCCTTCGCCCCTCGTATCTGGTCGGTCAGCGGCTGAAGCGCCCGAACGATCTCGTCGACCGACAACGCCTGAGGCAAAAGCCCACTGAGGACCTCGATTTCCCGCCGCAGTTTCGCTTGGACGGTGGCATCGGTGACCGCAGCCAAAGTCTCTTCGTTGGATTTGACGAGCTTCCTCACGATCTTCTGCGCGTCGTCTTCCGAGAGGGACTGCCCGGCCCGCGCCTCGGCGGTTTGGATTTCACCCAGCGCGACCCGCAGGACGTCCTTCGCAACCGTATCCCGCGCCTTCATCGCAGCGGAGGCCTTTTGCTTGAGCTGGTCGACGAACATTCACCGAACCCAGAGCCCCGCGTGAATCGGAGTCAACCCAGGAAAGTTCTGGTTTACCCGGATTTCATCGGGTCCTTCTTTGCACGGGAATTTCCGAAGCATTTTACGGGTCGTGATTCGTGAACAACGTTCACGTCACTATCAAGGAGACCATTGCATGAAGCTTACGTCCGCCCTCTTGGGCGTTCCGACCCTAGCCATCGTGGCCGCGCTCGCGTGTCAAAACACGTCGGTCCAAGCCCAGCCAAACCAGGAAACTGAATCCAAGACCGCGCCCACACCCACGCCCGCGGTGTTTTCGCCGGCGGAAGACCGCGACAATCGTTCGGTCTTCGATCGGTTGCCGGACGTTTCCGAGCAGGCGGTCAAGAGTGTCGTCAACATCAGCTCCACCAAGACGGTGGTTGCCCAAGAGTTCGGCCCCGGTTCGCCTTTTCAGGATCCCTTTTTCCGTCGCTTCTTCCAGGGACCGAACGGTCCGGCCCAACGAAACGAGCGCAGCTTGGGCTCTGGCGTCATCGTGACGAGGGATGGAACCATTCTCACCAACAACCACGTCGTCCAAGACGCCGACCAGATTCAAGTCGTCCTGTCTGACGAGCGTGAATACCAGGCGACGGTCATCGGGGCTGATCCAGCAAGCGATCTTGCGGTCGTCAAACTCACGGACCCGCCGGACGACCTCACGCCACTCCAGTTCGGTGACTCCTCCGAGCTTCGCTTGGGGGAAGCGGTGATCGCGATCGGAAATCCCTTCGGCGTCGGGCAAACCGTGACCCTCGGCATCGTGTCCGCAAAAGGGCGAACCAACGTGGGGATTGTCGACTATGCGGACTTCATCCAAACCGATGCGGCCATCAATCCCGGTAACAGCGGGGGCGCATTGGTCAACATGAAGGGCGAACTGGTCGGGATCAACACCGCCATCCTGAGTCGAAGCGGCGGCTATCAAGGCATCGGGTTCGCCATCCCCAGCAACATGGCATCAACCCTGATGGACGACCTCCTGGACGATGGCCAGGTATCTCGCGGCTTCCTGGGTGTTTTCATTCAGGACCTGAATCCCTCGCTGGCCGAGAAGTTCGGGGTCGAGGGCACCCGAGGTGTCCTCGTATCCGACGTCATGCCCGACGGTCCGGCGGCAGAGGCTGGAATTCGGCCCGGGGACATCATCCTCAAGGTCGACGGTGTAGAGGTCGATACAGCTGCGCGTCTCCGCCTGGTTATCGCCAGCAAAGGCGGCGATAAGAAGGTGAAGCTCGAACTCTTGCGAGATGGACGTTCCAAGACGATGAATGTTCGCCTCACCGAGAAGGGCGACGAGGGCGCGCCGCGCAGTCCAGCGGCCGAGGAAGACAAGGACGCGGTCGGACTTCGCTTGGCGCCCCTGACCGATACGACGCGGCAGCGCCTTGGCCTCGAAGGACTCTCGGACGGGGCGGTGGTGGCCGGTGTGCAGCCGAACAGTCCCGCCGCTCGTGCCGGGCTTCGCGTCGGAGACGTCATCGTCGAAGTGAACCGACAGGATGTCGGCACCCCCGAGGAGGCGGCCCGCCGTCTCGGAGAAGCGGACGGAGACATTCTGCTTCGTGTTGTTCGTCGTGGCGCGACCATTTTCGTCGTGATCGATCGCTGAGCTACGCGGCACAAATCTCTGGAGCTTGGCTGGGGCTCCGCGCTACATCGTGAGGGTGGACGCCCCGGCCCCAACTGACTTCATCCGGTCCCAAATCGCCGCCGATCTCCGAGCCGGTCGTAACGACGGCCGGGTCGTGACGCGGTTTCCCCCCGAACCGAATGGCTTCCTTCATATCGGTCACGCCAAGCACATCGTTCTGAACTTCAGCGTCGCGGAAGAATTCGGTGGCCACTGCAACTTGCGTTTCGATGACACCAATCCCCTAAAGGAAGAGCAGCGATATGCCGACGCCATCATGGATGACATCCGGTGGCTGGGCTACGACTGGGGTTCGCACCTCTACCATGCGTCCGATTACTTCGACGAGCTCTACCGCCTGGCTCAGCACCTGATTCGAGACGGCAAGGCATATGTCTGTAGCCTGAGTGAAGATGAGATTCGGCTGTACCGCGGAACCGTCAAGTCTCCCGGTCGACCGAGCCCGTACCGAGACCGTCCCGTAAGCGAGAGCCTCGATCTCTTCGAGCGCATGAGGCGGGGTGAGTTCCCGGAAGGGACCCATACCGTCCGGGCCAACATCGATATGGCCGCCGCCAACATGAAGATGCGAGACCCATTGATGTATCGAATTCGGAGGGTGAGTCACCACAAGACCGGGAACAAGTGGAACATCTACCCAATGTACGACTACGCCCATCCGGTCTCCGACGCCCTCGAACTCATCACGCACTCGTTGTGCACGCTCGAATTCGAGAACAATCGAGAAATCTACGACTGGTTCGTCGAAAACCTTCCTTTGCCGTCACGACCTCGGCAGATCGAATATGCTCGGCTCAACATTGAATATACGATGATGAGCAAACGCAAATTGAAGGCTCTCGTCGACGAAGCCATTGTCGATGGTTGGGACGACCCACGGATGCCCACCGTTGCCGGTCTCCGCCGTCGCGGCTTCACACCTTCCAGCATCCGAGCGTTCTCCAAGCGGCTTGGTGTGGCCAAAGCCAACAGCACCGTGGAATACGGCCAGCTCGAGTTCGCCATCCGCGAAGAGCTCAATCGCACGGCACCGCGGGTCATGGCGGTCCTGGACCCGGTCAAGGTCGTCATCACCAACTACCGGGACGACCGAGATGAGGAGATCGAGTGCGAAAACAACCCCGAAGACCCCGATGCTGGCACCCGACAGGTCCCGTTCAGTCAGACCATCTTCATCGAGCGGGATGATTTCATGGAAGATCCTCCCAAAAAATGGTTCCGACTCGCGGTCGGCAAGGAGGTTCGGCTGAAGCACGCCTACTTCATCACCTGCCAGGAAGTTCGAAAGGACTCCACCGGTCGAATCGTGGAGCTTCGATGCACCTATGACCCCGCCTCTCGAGGAGGAGAGGCACCCGATGGCCGCAAGGTCCGGGGAACGCTGCACTGGGTGAGCGCCCGGCACGGCGTACCGCTGCAGGCCCGTCTTTACGACCAGCTGTTCACGGAGAAAAATCCCGCCGCAGCAGAGGACTTTCACTCTGTCCTGAATCCGAACTCTCTGGTGACGATGCCTCACGCGGTTGGGGAGCCTTCGCTTCAGGAGGCCCAAGCCGGCCAAACCTATCAATTCCTCCGGCTCGGCTACTTTTGTCGAGACAGCAAAGACGAAGGACTCTGTTTCAATCGCACCGTTGGCCTCAAGGACACCTGGGCTAAGCTTCAAAAGAAAGGATAAAGCACCATGGCACGAACCGAAAGTACGATGCTTCCACTCGGGACCGTCGCACCCGACTTCAACCTTCTGACACCGGCCGGAACGGCCTTCGGTCGAAAAGACTTCGAAGGAAAGCCGCTGCTGGTGATGTTCATCTGCAATCACTGTCCGTTTGTGAAGCACCTGGCTGACCATCTGGCTCGGTTCACCACCGACATCCAACGGAAAGGCGTTGGGGTCATCGCCATCAACAGCAATGATGTCGAAAATTATCCAGACGATGCTCCCATCAAGATGGTCGAGGAGATCGAGAATCGTGGGTACACCTTCCCGTACGTGTTTGATGAATCTCAAGATGTCGCGAAGGCCTATCGAGCCGCATGTACGCCGGACTTCTACCTTTTCGATCGGGACCATCGTCTCACCTATCGTGGCCAGTACGATTCCAGTCGGCCGGGAGGTGGTACGCCGACCGGAGAAGACCTCGAGAAAGCGATCGAAGCCGTCTTGAACCATCAGCCAGCCCCTGAGGAGCAGCGCCCCAGCATGGGTTGCAACATCAAATGGAAGGCCGGCAACGCCCCCGAATACTTCGGTCCCTCGTCATAGCGGGGCTCAACCGGCTGGGCTATTCGCGGAAGAGGCGGGTGACCACGAGATGCCCGTGACGATTTCTCTCAAGCCGCAGTCGAGCGTTCAAGCCCTGCCATCGATCGGGAACGATCTGCGCCGCAACGTCCGGCGACAAGCGGTAGAGAACATACAGTCGGTCCTGGTAGATGGTACCATTTCGAATCAACTCCGGTCGGAAGACTTCCGGATACTGTCGATTGCGGAAACTCCTCAGCTGCTCCGGCGTGAGGCCTCGTTCCACCAAGACGAAATCGTCATCGATCCGCTCGATCTTGGCGCGCACGGAGATCTCCGCCGAACCGGATGAAGCCCCTGCCGCTAACAGGCATCCACTCAATATCATGGCGATCATCGGAGCTCCCTCCACAGAAAGAGACCAGGCCGACGACGGCGCACGTTGACCTCCGCCTCCTGACTGACGGTGATGTCGCCGTGGCTGATGATCAACCCGGTCCCCTTGGGTGCATGTACGAACAAGTCCGCCCCGCCTTCGGTGTTACCTTCCCACTTCACCCGCTCGCTGCGGGCCAGAAGACCATTTCCATCGGCGTCGAACGCCGCCTCGGCAGTGCAGTTGTCGACGGCGTAAATGCGATCGACGCCGCTCGATGTCGAGCACGCCACAGTTGAAGGAACCGGAGCATAGGAGCGATAGAAGGCGACACCTTCGGCGACCAGTGGATCTCGGATCATCCTCTCGTGCTCACCCAGTTCGAAGAACCATCCAATCTTGCCAGAAGCGTGAATCTTCACCGGGTCGATGACGTCCACTTTCGAAACGTCCTCGAGTTTGGCTTGCGTGGCGTTCCCGTGGTGTGAACCGTCGTCCCAGACCACACCCACGATATCGTGCCCAGAGGTCAACTCCTCATCCTGGAGCAGGTCCAATGCACCGGGACGCTGCACGTCGCCGGTGCCGAAATAGATGCCTACCACCTCTTTCCCGGGGCAGCGGCTCTGAACCACGTCCAGACGCGTGAAGATCTTCCGAAAGTTCGGACCATAGCCTTTGTGCCCGTTGTTCAGGTTCACCAGTCGTCTCGCGGACCAGGTCTGTCCATCGTCCGAGGTCGACGCTTTCCATATCTGACCGCACTCATCGCCCCAATACAGCGCCGTCGCGGTGTCGCCTTCGAGGTACGCCGAGACTTCTCCACTGATCGGACACACCATGTGTTCGAGATCTGGTGAATCATCGGCATCGACACATACCGTTGCGGGACTGAGGTCTCCTCCACCGCCGCAGTCTCGGGTCACGCGGAGGCGCACAGCCGCATTGGCCGCTTCCGCTTCGAAGGGAATCTTCTCCGTGGACCCATTCCACCGGTCGAGATCAACCGCCCACACTTCCGGTTGATGGTCCTCGCCCAGCTCGAATCCTGGAAACGGCCCAGACCCGTCCGGATCGCCCGGATCCTGCTTTTCCAGATAAACGCCGGTGACGATCTCGACCTCCGAGATCAAGTAACCGGTTCGACCCTGGTCCACCCCATCGGTCGTCAGTCGCACCACGACTTCGTCATCGTAGACCCATGGCGACCAGGCCTCGTTCAGGGCATCAGCGGTGAAGGAACCGATGACCTGCCCGCTGTTGTCCTCGATGGACAGAACGTCCCCCGAGTCGAGATCGAAGCTTTGGAAGAAGAGCCGGATCGCTCGGGTCTCATGAACCCCGTCACTGAACGTCAGCGGCGGCGTCGCCAGGTCCACCGGAAGGCCTGCACCGTCATAGCAATTGCCGAGCATGGGACTGCAACCGGGCGTATGAAAGGCGTTACAGAAGCCAGGAGGCTGAATCCCTTCCGAGGCGCCATCCCCGGCCGGAACGCACGCTCCCTCCACCCGAACGCCCGGTGTCTCCGGAGGTCGCAGGAGCCTCGGCGCCTCCGCTGCTTCCTCGAAATCGAGCTCGGCTACGTGCCCAGAGCCGAGCACCGCCGTGACCGGTGCGTCACCCTTCGCGTACAAACGTCCGACCCAAGGGTGTGAAACCGAATCTTGCAGCTCTTCGAAGACCGTACCGGTCTTGGCCACCAGCGGATAGATCGGGTTTCGGGTCGCTTCCAGGGTCCCCTCGGCGCCGAGGTCGGCCACGTCCAGAAGATAGTAGGCCCTGCCTCCGCGGCCCAAGGCGAAGAGCAGGAATGCGGATTCGTCTTTGTCGATTTCGAAGTCGCCGTCGTCGTCGACGTGTACGAGTTGCACCTGTCCGTCCAGGTAGAAGCGGTGGGTATACCGAAGACCGGGTTGATCGAAGCGGTCCTTCATCAAGCTGTTGGGAATCGAACTGGGGGTCCAAAGCTCGCCGGGAATGAGTGCACTGGTCTCCCGACCACTGGACGCTTCGAAGATATGGAGCATTCCATCGTTGGCTGGAAGTGCGACATAGCAGTTCCCAGGGATTGGATCCTCGTCTTCATCGTTGCAGGGTCCATATCTCAGGAATACCGGATTGGAGTGAACCGGGTCGCCCAGCGGCCAATCTGCGACCGAGATGGGCTGACCCGAATCGCAGTCCGTTTCTGCTGCGTATCCGTGAAGGCTGTTGATCAAGCGATGGCGATGGCAACCGTTCGTGAAGGTGTCGGCCTCCGACCAATGATCGGGGTCGAGCGGGACGTACTCCTCGGCCCCATTGCGGTACGTGAAGATGTTGCGAATGTACGGTTGCTCGGGCGGCGGCGATCCGGCTCGGCCGATCACCTCTCCGATGACGGAGCCGGCCCCGCCGACGTCGGAAGCGATGCTGTCGGTTCCGCTCCACAGGTCTCGAGCCTCGGTATTGGTCCAAAGCTCGAGTCCGTCCGGGCTTTGGAACAAGCAATCTTCGTCTGTGGTGTCGAAGAGTCCACCTTCCAAGATATCAGGAAGCACGCAGTACTTTTTCAGATTGCCCACCCATGGGCCGACTTGCTCCGGACGAAAGGAGCTCACATAGGCGTAGTTGTCCGGAAACAGTGAGCCCGATTCAACGGCGAGAGGTGCAAAGAAAAGTGCGCTCCTGGCCCGAAGGGACGAAATAATCCCTTCAAAGGCTCGATTCAATCCATCCACATCGGATGCGTAATGATAAGCACCTCCGCCAGAGTCGGCGACCTTTTGAAGATAGTTGGGATTGAAGGAACCGGGAGCTCCAAAGCCGACGGTATAGGTTGATATCTTTTGCTCACCGGGAACGTCGCACAAGAGATCCGGATGCTCCCACATGTATGCCGCGCCTCGATGCGGCTCGTTCGACCCCACGTTCCGCTTCTCCGTCGGCGGCGTGCACTCCCAGTTGAACTTCGCGCTTCCACCGTTCGGGTCACCGTCCGACAGGAGCACCAGGAAGTTTGGGATACACACCTCGGTGTTGGAGCCATTGAAGTAGTCGTCGAAGTAGCGACCGTGATCCCGAAGGGCTCGGGACATGTGGGTGCCTCCGGTGACCGGGACCCGGAGGACCCCCTCCTCGAGCTCCGCGAGATCCGAACCGAACTCGGCGTTTCGACGTGTTCCCGAGCCGAACTCATAAATGGAAAAATTGATATCTTCCGCCCATCGGTCCAGGACCCCATCGTCGGAGGAACGACAACCCACCAGGGCCGACTTCATTTGGTCGCTCTTGTTGAAGTCCAGAGAGCTCGAATTGTAGTTGTCTGCATACCACGTACAGTTGGTGGGCAGCCATCCCCACCCCATCGAACAGGAGCGGTCGAGAATCAGACCCACTTGAGGCTTCACGTCCTCCGCCCGCAAGTGATCGACGGCGTCGGGATACTGAGCAACGATGATGAGTGGCAAATATGCGATCATGGTCGGTCCTAGCGGGCGTGTTTGCTCTCTTGAATCAGGCCGTTGTTCTTCGATGCAAACTTGTAGATCTCGGCCCGGACTCCTGCCTGTCCGTCCAAGCCATCTTGGGCGTCCACCACCAGCTCGTAGACGACCGCCTGCAGTTTGCTTTGCGAGCTCTCCAAGAGCGGTGCCAGACGTATGAGCCGCACCTGAGCTTCGTAGGACGCGGACCCGTGGGTGAACATCGAATCGTCCGGCGGGGTCATTTCGGCAGACAGCGAGTTCGAAGCGTAATCCGGAAGGGCTTCCAAGAGCCTCTGGTCATTCATCATTTCCATGAGCCCTCCTTCGGCCTGAAGACGGCTTTCCAGCGTCCGCCGCTCGGCACCCAACAGTCGGATGTCGACGTTCACCACGTCCAAGAGAACCAGCGCTGATACCGTGACCACCCCGAGACTCAAGATCACCACCGGAAGTGAAAAGCCGCGTCGGTTCATTTCAGCTGCATCCTTCCTGCGTTGCGAATCTCCACCGAGGTCCGAACGACATCCCGAACGTGATGGTCTTGACTTCCACAGGGCCCGGGGTAGCAAGCGCCGCCGGCCAAGACCGACTCGATGCTTCGAGTCGCTCCTTCCCGCTCTCGATCGGCGCGAAGGACCAGCTCAAGATCGACCCGGAGCGGCGCGCTTTCCGTGATGGATGGCTCCGCGGTGACGTCGATCCACGTATTGAGCGCCTCATCCAACATCCAGACCCGTACCTGAAGCGCTTCGACGGATGTGCCCACCACCGCTCCGCAACTGGATGCATCCGAACACGGCCGGCCAGCGCTCACGTCGGCCCGGAACAGACTCGGGAGGCCCGAAAAGTCGTCTTCGTTCACGTAATAGACGACTTCTTCATATCCACCCAGAAGCTCTCCTTGCGTGTAGGGAGAGGTGATGGCCGTCGGGCCACTTTCATAGGATGAGTCGAATTCATAATAGAAGGACTCGCATCCATCTGCGCAGCCATGGTCCTGGCAGCCGCCTGCTTGAACATCGATGAGCCGAGCGGTGTGGGCGTATTGTCCGTGCTGGGCCATCAAGACGACGACCTCCCCGGACGCAAATCGTCCTCCTGCGCAGATCACACCCTGGGTCGCGTCGAATTCGGTGATGGTCCGAACGTCACCGAGCGCAAACCGGACGCCCAGGTCATCGGTCACAACCGAGATCCCGCCGGCCGAGAACGAGCGATCGTTCGCTTGAAACGATGCTCCGCCGGGCACGGAGAATGCGCCCCGGCGCAGCCCGGCAAACTCACCGTCTGCCCGATAGCCGACGCCGAGCCCAGCGTGACGAAGGTCCCGTGCCAGAAGCTCCAGCACCGCGCGACCATCCTGATTCATGTCGAGGCGATCCTCGGTGATGGACAGCAGCCGCACATGGTCACCCGCAAAGGTCACCGCCGCCATGGCGACCACCGAGCCGATGGCCAGGCTGACCAACATCTCTACCAGCGTGAATCCAGGCGACCGCACCGGCTACACCTCCGGTACGACCAAGCGTTCGAGCTGAACCTGCTGAATCGTGTTTCCTCGATCCGACCAGCAAACGCTGACCCTCAGGAGGGTGGCGCCTGGTATCTGGTTCGGATCTGGGTGAGGGACTTCGGAGACGTCGACCCTGAATCGGCCGTTCTGGTCCCCGGCTTGTTCCCCCGAGAATCCGGTGTCACTCACCAGTTGAGTGCAATCGAATCCCGCGGCGGCCGACTGCGGCGCAGCCAGCGTCGTGATGCCCTCGCGGCAGCCGGTGCCGAACCCACAGCCGGGAAGCCCGTCGATACCGAAGGCCGCCAGTTGTTCCAGCCGCTGAAGCGCGAGCTGCGTGGCGACACTTCGATTGCGACTGATGCGAAGGCCGCTCGAACTCGACGTGAATAACTCCACCAAGGCCGCAACGCCGAGCCCAAGGAGCAGGCTCGAAACCATCACCTCGACGAGCGAGAATCCCCGTCGATTTGCGCGCTTCATCCGCAGGGTTCATCGGCGCTTCTACGGGCGCCTGAAGAACCCAAGGGTCATTCTGACCCTCAAATCATCGGATTTTGGGACGACAAGATGAGCGAGTGGGCAGGCGGCAGGAACACGCGGGTCATGGATCTCGACCAGATCCCATGTCGCCACGAGAAGCCTTCGAGGTGTTTCAGTCTGAGATGCTGACCACCGAGAGCCTCGAGGCGTCCTCGGACCTGAGCCCCAAGCCAAATCAGCAGCACCACGACCTCGGGAGGGCCAACATCCCAGCCTACGTACGCTCTCCGAACGGCCCCACGTCGCGGGGAAGGCTCGAACGGGCGTCGATGAGCGGTCTGGTGATTGCCTGCCCTCATCCGCTGCCGTTCCGGGCGCCGGTTTTGGCGGAGTGGATGGCGTTTGGCGGCTACACCATGGCCTTTGCCGGCCACGTGATCCGAACCAGTCGAGAGGACATGGCGATTCGATTGGTCCTCGAAAGCGAACACGACCGGACCTTTCTGCACTCTTTCCTCGAGTTGGCCCGAGGCGGTGGCCGTTCCCTGCAGGTTACGGTGCGACAGGTGCGGGAGGAAGACGAGAGCATGGACCTGGCCGCCGGGGCGCGGCGCTTGGAACAGGCCTGGAGCGGGCTCGAGACCCGCTTTGGCTCCGATGACGCACACCAACGCTTCATCCAGACCTGCATGCGCCTCGGTCGAATCGACTTCGCGCTGGCCCGGTACCGAGACGCGGCAAAGAGAAAACCCACCCAAGCCAACGCGGAGAAGTACATCGACCAGATAGGAAAGATCCTGACCTTCTCCGGATTCCAGCGGAACGCGGACACGCGACCCCAGCCGATTCGCGCCTGGCTCTGGATGGCGACCCTGGCCGCCGCGCTCATCGCGCTCGCCGGTGGCCTTCGCATTCTGACATCTCAAACGGCGGAAGGTCCGGCCCCGATTCGGTCGCTGCAGACCCAGTCGACGCCTGTCGACTGAGACCCGCGGATCCGGCATCGGGTCCGTGACCGGGACGCAATCGCTCGACCACGGCCATCAACTGAGCCATGTCCGTCGACGTGTCGGACCTCAAGCGGCTCAAGCGGGAGCTCCGGATCATGTATGAATCCTTGGACGACGAACTGGCCGACCGAGAGCCCGCGCTTTCGCGGCGGGCGCGCAAAGAGCAAGTGCGGTCCAGGCTCTTGGCCATGGTGGACGAAGCCGTTCGCGACGTGACCTCCGAGTACTGATACAAGGGCGGCGATGGTGGACGTCGTTACGGTCACGCTGAATCCTGCCGTGGACCGCTCTGCGGTGGTGGAGCGCGTCTTCGCCGAGCACAAGCTAAGGTGTTCGGATCCTGCCCTCGAGCCGGGCGGCGGCGGCATCAACGTGGCCCGCGCTCTGGTCCGGCTCGGGACCACCAGCCTGGCTCTTTGGACCAGCGGGGGCGGGACCGGCCTGCTCTTGGGCCGCCTGCTGGACAGCGAGGGCCTTCCACACGAGCCCATCGAGATCGTCGAGGAGACCCGAGAGAACTTCTCAGTCTACGAAAGCAGCTCCTCTCTTCAGTTTCGCTTCAATCTCCCGGGCCCCATCTTCACCGAGGACTGCCAAGACCGAGTCGTCGAGCGTCTCTCGAACCTCAAGCCGCTGCCCAAGTTCGTGGTCCTGAGCGGCAGCCTGCCGCGGGGCGTTCCGCAGGACTTCTATGGCAAGTTGGCGGCGTCCGTCTCTGCTCCGGCCCGCGTGGTTGTGGACACCAGCGGTCCGGCGTTGACCGGGACCTTGGGAAGCCCCGTGTTTGCGTTCAAGCCCAACCTTAGAGAGCTGGGACAGTGGGTGGGCCGAGAGTTGGAGGACGATGCCGCCATCGTGGATGCAGCGCGGAGCGTCCTGGACCGGAGCCCCACCGAGCTCCTCCTGGTTTCCCTCGGTGCAGGCGGAGCGGTGGTGGTGGGTCGGCAAAGCCATCTGCAGGTTCGGGCGCCCACAGTGCCCATTCGGAGCAAGGTGGGAGCCGGCGACAGCATGGTGGCCGGCTTCGTCCATGGATTGTGTCAGGGCTTCTCGCCGGAGGATGCGGCCCGCTTCGGCGTCGCCGCAGGCGCCGCCGCGGTGATGACGGACGGATCCCAACTGTGTCATCCCGACGATACGCAGCGTCTCTTCCAGCAGATCCTGAACGAAGCCGGCGCACCGCACGAGACAGCGTAGCCCGAACGCCGATACCGGGAGCCTCCATCGGCGAATTGCCTTGAAATCCGGAGCGGTTTGCTTCACCTTCCCGGGCTCTTCGAAGGAGATGCCATGGCGGTCCCACGCAAACGGAAGTCCAACAGCCGACGAAAGCAGCAGCGCTCCCACGACGCTCTGACGGCGCCGAATTACACCGCCTGCCCCTCTTGTGGCGAACCCAAGATGCCCCATCGCGCATGCATGAGCTGCGGAACCCACAACGGTAAGCAAATCATGCAAGTCGAGGCCGAATAGGCCTGGGTTTCCGGGGTCGTGTTGGCCTACACCACCTTGGTCGGCCCCTTTCTGGTGGCCCGGGTCGCAGAGTGGTTCGCGCTGAGCGCCCTGGCCGGCTCCGGCATGCCGCCGAACGCCGTCTCCGAAGACGGGCTCGATACACCCCCTCCCGTCGCCGTCGAAGTGATTCGGGGAGCCTCTGGTCGGGTTCGCGGGTTTCGCTTGAATGCCGCATCGTTGGATGAGGCGCCCTCGCCACCAAGACTCTATCCGTGAGCGCGAGCGACAAGCTGGTTCTCGTCGATGGAACGGCGATGGCCTACCGCGCCTTCTACAAACTCCCCGGCAATCTCCAAACCTCCGAAGGTATCCCGACCAACGCGAGCTTCGGATTCGCAACCATGTTTCGAAAGCTCTTCGCAGGCCGCAAGCCGACTTTCGGAGCAGTCATCTTCGACCCTTCCGGACCTACCTTCCGGGACCTACGCTACAGCGGGTACAAAGCAGACCGAGCACCGATGCCCGAGCCACTCAGGATTCAACTCCCCTGGATCCGAAAGGTCGTCGAAGCCTTCAACTTTCCTCAGCACACCGTGGACGGTTTCGAAGCCGACGACGTCATCGGCACGCTGACCGCGAATGCCCGAGCTCGAGGCATCGAAGTCCTCATCGTGTCCGGAGACAAGGACTTCGCTCAGCTGATCGCTTCCGACGTCAAGATGTTGGACGCGATGCGAGAAGTCACCTACGACCCAGAGCTCGTCAGGAAGAAGTGGGGCGTTCCGCCAGGGCAGTTTGTCGACCTTTTGGCGTTGCTCGGTGACAAGATCGACAACATTCCGGGCGTTCCCGGGATCGGCCAGAAATCCGCGACCACCCTCCTCGAGACCTACGGCAGCCTCGAATCGATCCTCGATCATCTGGAGGATCTGAAACCTCGTCAGCGAGGGGCTCTATCCGAGCATCAGGAAAACGCTCGTCTGTCCAAGGAGCTGGCTACCATCAAGTGTGACGTCCCTCTTCCCTTCGATCTCGAAGACCTTCGGCTATCGGAGCCCGAGCCGGCCAAGCTGAACGGCCTGTTTCGAATGTTGGAGTTTTTCAGTCTCTTGGACGATGCCGACCGACAAGCAGTAGAGGTTGATGACCGCGAGGCGAGCTATAGGCTCGTGGGCGCCGAGGAAGCGGCTGAAGAGCTCGAATCCCAGCAAGGTCTCGTCGCCGTCGAACCGCTGCGTGGTCCGGAACACCCAGCTCACGCCGACCTCGTCGGGATGGCTTTCTCGGCCCAACCTGGCTCGGCGTTCTATGTTTCGATCCAGCCCGGAGAGATTCCAACTCCTCTCATCGCCTATCTCGAGGACGAAGCCCGCCCCAAGGTCGTCCACAACGCCAAACACCTTCTCCTCCTCGGTTTGGCTCGAGGCGTAGAGATCAAGGGCCTCGTCGGCGATACGATGTTGGGCTCCTTTCTCGTCGACCCCAACAAGATCATACCTCACCGACTGGACCAGATCAGCAAAGAGTTCTTGCAGCGTACCCTGCGTCCACTTAAGCGATTGGTCGGGTCGGGTCAGTCGCAGGTTCATCCCCGTGCGGTGGTCGCAGACGAAGCAAGGGATTTCGCGTGCCACCGGGCCGACGCAATCGGGTCGGCGTGGTCGGAGATCGAGCCACGACTCGAAGCACTGAACCAAATCGAACATCTTCGCGAACGTGATCTGCCTCTTTCTCGCGTCTTGGCCCGAATGGAGCTCCATGGGATTCTCGTGGACCGGGAAGACATCGAGATGATGGGCAATGAGTTTCGAAACCAGCTCGTCGACCTCGAAAAACAGGCCCACGACCTCGCCGGCCAACCCTTCAATCTGGCTTCCACCAAGCAGCTCAGCCAGGTGCTGTTCGAGGATTTGAAGCTCCCCATCGTCAAGCGCACCAAGACCGGGTACAGCACCAACTCGGAAGTCTTGGAGCGCCTTCGACCCAAACACGAGATCGCCGACGTCATTCTGGAGTGGCGCAAGATCAGTAAGCTCATCACCACCTATACGAATGTACTTCACGATGCGGTCCATCCCGAAACCAAGCGCATCCACGCCGACTTTCAGCAAACGGCCAGCCAGACCGGGCGTCTGATATCGACCGATCCGGATCTTCAGCGGACTCCCATTCGAACCCCGGAAGGAAAGCGCATCCGACGAGCGTTCATCGCACCGCCCGGGCATCAGATACTTTCCGCCGACTGGAGTCAGATCGAACTCCGCATTCTGGCTCATGTCAGCGGTGATCCTCGTTTGAAAGAAAGCTTTCAGGCGCGGGAAGACGTGCATCGCAGGACGGCGAGCGAACTATTCTCGGTACCGCCGGAAGCAATCACTCCAGCGCAGCGCAACGTCGGGAAGACCGTGAATTTTGCGACCATCTACGGTCAGGGCGCGACCGCGCTGGGTCAGATTCTCGGAGTCCCTCGCAAGGAAGCGGAAGCCTACATTCAGCGGTACTTCGAAACGTATGCCGGCGTTCGAGCGTGGCTCGATGACACCATTCGACGTGCGATGGAGACGGGATACGTAGAGACGATGTTTGGCCGGCGTCGAATCATCCCCGAGCTTTCCAGCCACGCCTTCATGGAGCAGCAGGCCGGCCAGCGCATTGCGGCCAACACCCCAATTCAGGGCTCCGCGGCCGATCTCTGCAAACTCGCGATGCAGCGCATCGATGCTTCTCTCGAGAGCTCTGGATCCAGCGCTCGCATGATCATGCAGATCCATGACGAACTGGTATTCGAAGTGCCGAACCCGGAAGTAGCCGCGGTCACCGACCTGGTCGTCGACCACATGGAAAATGTCGTGAAGCTGGATGTACCGCTGGTGGCCGAAGTCGGAAGCGGTGCTTCCTGGGCCGAGGCCCACTGATCAACCGAAGTCGTCACACGGCGTCTGAAGCGGCACCCCCAGATAGACTCCGAGACGTCCATAAATGAGCTCGTAGTTCTCCGAAACCGGGATCCGGAGGAGCTTGATTCGTCGACCGCGGGCGATCCATTCCGCTTCGTCTTTGCCCAGGAGGAGTCGAAGCTTTCCGTTCTCACTCTCGAAGATCTCGCCCTCGGAATCGGCTACGATATCCTTCATCTTCTGACGCACCACGCGCCCAGGCCGACCAATGTACAGCCGAAAGTCTTTCTCGGTATCCCGAGTCGCGCCATGATCCACGTAAAAGTAGCGTCCCCTCCGGTCTCGGGCCAGAGCGTAAGCTTTACGTGGATCTGTCAATCGCTCGAAGCGAGCAGCCTCGAAGAAGGCTCGCTTGTCATCGCCTTCCACACGGGTGAGCTCCTCGGATGCGGTCCCACAATGGAGGGTGCATGCTCCATCCTCGGTTTGGAGCTTCGAATACACCCGCATGTCGTAGCCCCGAAAGTTGGCGTTGTGCCGTGGATTCGGAAACCGCGGCTCGAAGAACCAACCACCGCTCAGATAGGGGCGTTCGGGTTGTCGGAACAGCTGCTGGTTCCGACCGTATGAGATGCCGCCGAACTCTTCGCTCTCGTCGGGTCCGAGCACGACGATTCCGGGTCCGTTCTTCATCCTGCAGACGACCGCCGCGTGTTCGTGACGCGCCCTTTCAACCGTCCGGCCAGGCGCGACCTCGAATCGGTCCATCTGCTGCCGAGCCCATTGCGCACGATTGGGGGTCTCGAACTCGACGGCGTGGATCAGTTCGTCGTCCTGGAGAGCGAGGCGCGACGTCGGTTCGAAAGTGCATCGCACCGTCTCCACGCGCGGAGCCAAGTACGTCTTCACCTCGGGGGTCTCGCAGGCTCGCTGGAGGGCCCCTGCGGGAGCCGAGCAGTAGCTGCTGATCGAATACCGCATCAGGTCCTCCCGGCGTAGACTCGACCAATCGACGACCACCTGAAGATCGATTCCGCAGGCTCGTCCCGCATCGGCGAAATCATCTTCGAGCTCCGACTGGATCTCGGCTCTTGCCCCCTCTTCATCGAAGCGCGCGACTTCGGCCAGACGACCCGACTTCCGCTGGTCGAGATGTGTGCGAAGGAGCGACTTGGCGTCCACATTCCCTGAAATCTCTTCCAATGAGACACCCGAAGCGCCCGGAAGATACGTAACCCAATCGCCTTTGCGTCGGACCAACAGGCGCCAGTCTCGGCCATCGATCTGGGTCACGTATTCCCGATCGGCCAAGTCCCCCTGGAGTTCGCAGTCGAACACCAGGCCATCATGAGGTCCAGGTTGGCCTGAGACCCTGACCAGGGCTCGTTCATTCGACTGAATGACCTCGAAAGCGAGGGCTTCGGGTCCTTTCAACCTCTGGCTCGAAACCACCTGGTCCACCATGAGGGGCGGTGGCTCACCGGCGGTGGCGCACGAAACGAGAATAATGAAACCATGGTGCGGTCTGAGGCGCATCGCGCGGAGCCTAGCCAAATTCCGACTCGGCGACGAGTCGTGGTAGTTTGGTGCCGTGCCGGAGCCGGTGGCCGGAAGCGTCCTTCACGGAACCTACACCCTGGTCGAACCCCTCGGGCGCGGCGGCATGGGCGTCGTCTGGCGTGCCCGACACACTCGACTGCCCCGCCCGGTCGCCATCAAGATTTTACACGAGACCGCCTATCATAGTCAGGAGGTTCTCCAGCGGTTTAGACGCGAAGCCGAGATCACGAGTCAGCTCGGCCATCCCAACATCGTCCAAGTCTTCGACTTCAACGTGCTGGAGGACGGCCGGGCGTATCTGGTCATGGAGATGCTCGAAGGGCAAAGTCTTCGGGATCGGCTGGACGAAGGCCCGCTTGCCCCCGACCAAGCGGCTGCCATCGTTCGCCAGGTTGGGTCCGCCCTCTCCCGTGTTCATCGCGAAGGCATCGTGCATCGCGACCTCAAGCCCGAAAACATCTTCCTCTGCGCGACCGAGGATGGAAGCGTCCTGGCCAAGGTCCTCGACTTCGGAATCTCCAAAGTCCACGGTTCGATGACGGTCGTCACCCAGGACACCGAGCTCCTGGGGACACCGCGCTACATGAGCCCCGAGCAAGCTCGGGGCGAAAACACGGCCTTGGACGCGTCCACCGATCAGTTCGCGTTGGCGGCCATCGCCTACGAGATGTTTACCGGCAAGCCGGCTTTCGACGCGAATTCGGTTCCGGCGGTGTTGTACAAGGTGTCGAGCGAAGACCCGACGCCGATTCAATCCATGACGACGTCGGTGTCCCGTCGCGTCGGGCACGCGATTCATCGGGCCCTGGCCAAGAAGAAGGCGGAGAGATTTCCCAGCATGTCGCAGTTCTTGGCCGCGTTCGAGGAGCCCACCGAGAAGATCCCGTCTCGGTCGGCGCCTCAGCGGCGGGGCGGCCGACCGTGGGCGGTGGGCGCCGCAGTAGCCGCCCTGACCATGCTCGGTGTCGCGATGTTGGCCTTGCGCACCGAGCCAGTGAACGTCGAGGCACTGGAAGAGCCGCTCCCGCTCCCGGCAGCGGTCGAAGCGGTCAGTGCCTCCGACGGTCGAATGTCGGCATCGGACGCCTTTTCCCCCACCGAGGGCGAAGAAGACCCGTCTTTGGCCCAAGCCGAAACGGCCACCGATTCGAGGGTCAGAGCAGCCTCCGATGCGCGCGATGACGACGCCGCGCATCAAGTCCAGGCACGGCCTAGACCGAAGTCTCCCGAAGCCTCGACCCGCCCCCGTCGCTCGCCCCGCCCGGCCCCGTCAGCCCGGAACCAGCCTCGACTTCCCGGCCAGGACAAGCAGCAGGTCGATCGCGCCCAACGAGCGGTGGAAGCCGGACGCTATCGGCGGGCCCTCATGGTGGGCCGGCGCGGTCTTCGTGACGGCGTGGGTCCGGAAATCTACGTCTGGATGACCGCCGCCTACTGCGGGCTCAAGGACCTCGCGGGCGCCAGAGCCATGTATCGGTCGGTACCGCGCGGGCTGCGGGGCCAAGCCTCGGAGGCATGCGCGAAGCTCGGGTTGAGCCTCGACTGAGCTCCCCTCCACACCGCTCGCTGGCCAGCTCGGCCTCCATCAGCCCATCCGCGGAATCCGGGCGAAGGGAAGCCGGAGCACAAAGCCCAAGACGGTGAAGGTCAGCGCCAGCAAAACAGGCACCTCCCCGGGAAATCCGAAACTACGACAGAACACGACGGCAACCAGAGGCAGGCACGAGAGTCGTACGCCTTCGCTTCGGACCGCCCACGCGCGGGCTTCGACGGCGCCAGCCAGGCTGACCAAGGTCCAAACCGCAAATCCCGCCGTCAAGAGCTTGATGTCGAAGGGACCGGACGCGCGCACGTAGATCAGCGCCATGGTGAGCGGCACCAAGGGCGCGAATTGGATCAACGCATAGCGCCCCGTCCCGGCAGATACGCTGGGCTCGTACTTTGGCGCATCCAGAGGCTTCGCGGGGGCCCAGGTCACCCCTTCTGGTGTCCAGCCCGGCTCTTTCAGCCAGACCCAGAATCGGTCCCAACCTCGCGCACACCGGCTCCGATGCAGAAGTTCTTGCCACGGTTTGATATGGGACCGAATCGGGTCGAACGAGTTCACCGCGTGTGTGATTCCGTAGGTTGGCTCCTCCTCTTCGGCTTGGAACGTTCCAAACAATCGGTCCCAAACGATGAATGTCCCGGCATGATTCTTGTCGATATATTTGGGGTCGCGACCGTGATGTACACGATGATGAGAGGGGGTGTTCATCACCCACTCCACGGGTCCGAGGCGGCCCACCAAGCGTGTGTGAATCCAAAACTGATAGAGAGTATTCAATGCATGACATGTGAAATAGACGATAGGCGGGATGCCGAGGAGCGCGAGCGGTAGATAGAAGGCCCAACTGAAGAACGCTTGTGCAGCCCCCTGTCGGAGCGCCACTGCGAGGTTGTAGTCCTCGGATTGGTGATGGACCACGTGAGCGGCCCACATGAAGCTCACTCCGTGACTGGTTCGATGAAACCAGTAGTAGCAGAAGTCGACGAGAACGAACGCGACCAGCCACGTCACGACGCTGTTGGACGCCCATTCATGAAATCGAAAGGAAGCATAGACCCCGAGATAGCCCGCCGCGAGCAGGGTTCGGGCGAAGAGGGAGACCAGCTGCTGAAACACGCCACAGCCGAGGTCGGCCACGACATCTCCCGACCGATAGACATGACGCTGGGAGCGCCATGCGACCCACGCCTCGATTCCGATGAACAGAAAGAACACCGGAATGGCCAAAGCGACGGGGGTCCAAGAACCTTTCATCGAGGCTACCATGCGAAGCACCGGCGGTGACGTCAATCGCCGGTCAACCCTGGCTGGACCAAGGGGCCCGACCACACAGTCGCATCTCGCGGCGGCCACCAGCGCCGAGCCTCTCCATCGAAGTCGATCTGTCTCGCGGAAGGAGGCGCCGGCTGACCGGCACCCACGAAGGGCTCCTGAAGGACATTCTCTTGAGTAGGGTCGCGATGAATGGGGCGTGTTTTCCTGCGAGGAACCGGGCATCCTCCCCCCGTATGAAGCGCCCTTTTTCGACTACGCTCTTTCTCGTGTCGCTCGGCTCCGCCGGCCTGGGACTCGGTTCGGCCGAGGCGAAGCCCGGCTTCGCGGGGACGTTTTACAACGCCGAAAGTGGTTCGGTCATCGAGCTTCACCGCGCCCAAGGCTCCTATCGGGGGACTCTGAGCCTGGGAACGTTGAAGGCTGAGTTGCAGGCGTCGGTCGATGAAGACCACCTCATGGGCCTGATGCGGTTAGGACAAGGCGAACCCTTGGGTTTCATCGGTTGGTTCGACAAGGACGTATTGGTGATCGAGTCGGTTTCCGGGGCGATTCGTTACGTCCGCACGTCGAATCGCCCCGGCTCTGGAGCCGGCTCCCCGGGTCCGGC
Organism: Myxococcota bacterium; assembly: GCA_050331295.1. GTDB lineage: Bacteria > Myxococcota > Kuafuiibacteriia > Kuafuiibacteriales > Kuafuiibacteriaceae > Kuafuiihalomonas. The sequence goes on from JBHJGZ010000011.1 coordinate 201,224, forward strand.
GAAAGCGCAACAGAACCGGCCGCAGCCGGAAGCACCCGAGGCCGCCGGCGGCCCCACCGGCCAGGCTGCTGCCCGCATTGGCGGTTCCGCACTCTTCATCCTTTCCACCGGTAGCATCATGCGTCCGCACTCGTCCTACTCGTCCAGCGAGATCGATTTCTGCTCAAATGGGACTTTCCGTGATCGGTCGGAATACGGATACAGCGTGGGCGGCGACTACGACGTGGAACGAGGACAGAACGATGACTGGGCCGGAGGCGCCGGTCGCACCCGATCGTCGGGTCGGTGGGCCATCGAACAAGGCCAACAGGGTCCGGTGGTCCGCTTGTACTGGAACAACGAAGAAGGGTCGCGAACCGACTATCCACTGCAGCAATTCATGGAAGGCCGCTGGCGAGTCGGGCGCACCAAGTATGCCGTGGACTGGAAGAATGGGGAATGCCCTTGATTCCCTACCGGCTTCAAGGCACGAACCGATAGCCGCTGCCCCGTACGGTCTGCAAGTACCGGGCGTTCTCCGGGTCCTCGCCCAGCTTCTGCCGCAGTTGCGCCACAAAGTTGTCCACGGTTCGGCGAGAACCGGCGACCCGAACGCCCCAGACGTTTTGCAAGAGCTCTTCCCTCGATACGACTTGATTCGGGCGCCGGACGAGATACAGGAGCAGCTCGTACTCGAGGTGCGTGAGTCGAATTTCCTCATCCCCGACCACCACCCGTCGCTCATGCGGGCGGACCGTGACGGGGCCAAAATGAATGGCGGTCGATGGCGCCTCGACACCAGCGCGTCGAAGCACCGCTTCCACTCGAGCCAAGAGTTCAGCCAGCGCGAAGGGCTTGGTGACGTAGTCATCCGCGCCGAGACGCAATGCAGCAACCTTGTCGAACTCCCCCTGTCGGGCCGAGAGCACGATGACTGGGAGAGACCGGCCGTTCTCTCTGATCTCGCGAAGAATCTCCAGCCCGTCTCGGTTCGGGAGCGTGATGTCCAAGAGCATCAGGACCGGCTCGTGTTTCTGGATCCACGCCATCACTTCGTCCCCATCCTGCACGATGTGTGGCAGGAATCCCTCGAGTCTGAGATTCAAGGAAAGTCCGCTTGCGATGGCATCGTCGTCCTCGACGATCAGAATGGCCCGTCCCCCGGTCATGCGGCACGTCGCAGCCGAAGCCGCACCTCGGTGCCTTTACCGCTCCGGCTCCGCAGGTCAACCTGCCCGCCGTGTGATGTGACAACCGCCTTCACGATCGCGAGGCCGAGCCCGCTGCCCGGCGTCCGCTTGTTGATGGCATGGGCACCCCGCTCGAACTCTTCGAAAACCCGCTTTCGCTCATGCCGTGGGATCCCGGGGCCGTCATCTTGGATCACCACCTCTAGCCAGCGCTCGCTCGCCACCCGGGCCGCCATGCGTATGCGGGCAGGACCGGGCCGGCTGTACTTGTATGCATTCATCACCAGATTTCCAATCGCCACCGAGAGCGAAGAGCGATCCGCGCGGACCTTGAGGTCGCTCGGCGTTACCTCGACCTCGACGGGATTCGGGTCCGAAAGGGTCGCCGCGTCGAAGGCCTTGACCACCTCGTCGAAGATCTCCTGCACAGGGACGGGCTCGAACACCAGGGTTCGCCGAGCTGCCTCGTACTTGGACAGGTCGATGATCCGTCCCACCAGGCCCTCCAGTCGCTGAACCTCGGTGAAGATGAGGTCCAAGCAGCGCCGCCGCTCCTCGGGTTCTTCGACACGCCCGTCCCGGAGCGTCTCGATGAACATGCGAATCGACGTCAACGGTGTGCGAAGCTCGTGGGAAACCGAGTTGACAAAGTCATTCTGCACCCGTGCCAGAGAGGCACCCCGATAGACGAAGATGGACCCCAGAATGTAGCCGGTCAAAGATGTCGTACAGAAGGCCAGGAGCAGGACTCCGGCCACGAGATTCAGGTTCAAGGACTGACTTCCCACCGCCAAAAGGACGATTCCGAGTGCGGTCATGAGGATGGTGGGAATCAGGGTAGCCAACATCAGGGTGAGCTGGGCTCGCTGGAGTTGGACCGTAGCCGGTGCGCGAAACCACACACCTTCCCCGAACGACCCCTTCCCCACGCGGTCAAGACCAAGAAGACCATTGGTCGCGCTCGAAGCCCTTCCCTCAGCGAACGACTGGCCGCGGCTCCTGTCGCAGTTCCGCAAGAAACGCACTGACGCAATGCGGTCACAGTCGGACCCCGGTCAGGTGTGTGTATAAGGATGCGTGCGTGTCGTCATTATCGGCAACGGAGTGAGTGGGATGGAGGCGGCTCTTACGGTGAAGAACCGAAGGCCAGACTGGGAGGTCACCATCGTCTCCGAAGAGTCCGACCATTTCTTCTCTCGAACGGCTCTCATGTGGGTCTTCACGGGCCAGCTGAGTCATCGATGCATCGAACCTCTGGAGCGAGATGCGTATGCACTCAAGAACCTGCGCAGGGTTCGGGCCCGCGCGACGGGTATCGACGTGGAGACGCGCTGCGTCCATCTGGCCGGCGGCCTCGGTCCCCTCCCCTTCGACCGATTGGTCATCGCCTGTGGCTCACGGCCACGTCCCGGTCCGTGGAAAGGTTCGGACGCCACCGGCATCGGCCACTTCGTCACGATGCAAGACCTCGAATGGTTGGAAAAGGAGATTGCAGGCGGGCCGAGCCGAGCCGGAAGACCCCCCCGGCCCGACCATCATCTGAAGTACTCGACAGACGATTCCCCGTACCGTCCTCGTCCGGTAGCAGCCGAAAAGCGCGGGCACCTGGGCCGAAAGCCGGCCGTGATCGGCGGCGGATTGATCGGGATCGAGGCGATCGAAGTCATGGTCCATCGAGGGCTCGAGCCCAGCTTCTTCATCCGTGAAGAATGGTTTTGGCCAATGGCCATCGAAGAACGGGAAGCTACTTGGATCACCCATCGCATGTCGGAGCACGGGGTCCAGGTTCTGCTCGACCACAACGTGGAGGAAATCGAGACGGACGAAGGTGGAATGGTGAACGCCATACGCTGCGACAACGGCGCCCGCTTCGAAGCCGATACGGTGGTCATCGCCATCGGCGTCATTCCCAACACCGATTGGCTCCAGGGCGGACCCGTAGAGCTGGATCGCCGAGGCGGTATCGTCGTGGGACCAGACCTTCAGACCAACATCGAAGGCATCTATGCGTGTGGAGACTGTGCCGCCGTCGAGTGGTTCGACGGGTCGAAGCGCCCCGAACAACTCTGGTACACCGGACGCGACCAAGGCCGAGTCGCGGGCCGTGCGGTGTGCGAAGAGCGCGTCACGTACGCTCGACCGATTTGGTACAACTCCGCCAAACTAATGGATATCGAGTATACCATGGCTGGTATAGTCAATATGAAAGTGGAGCGAGAAGAGAATTGGTTTTATGAAGAAATCGGCTCGGTACGCAGCACGACGCGAATCGTCGTTCAAGACGGTCGCGTCATCGGTTTCAATTTGCTGGGGCGAAGATGGGATCATGAGGTCCTCAATCAGTGGATCATCGAACGCCGAACGCTGGAGTGGGTCTTGGACCACCTCAATGAAGCGAATTTCGACACAGAATTCGTCCCACCCTTAAAGATTCCGGATGCGGTCAAACGGCAAACCCTTGGACCCGAAACGCCGAATCCCGCGATCCCGGGACCCAATCGTTTCACGTTTGCTTGAGCAGAGGACAACAAATGTACCAACAAGGACAGAACGGATTGCTTCCCACGTTCCGCGTGGGATGGAGAAATCGCAGCGCCCTCGGGCTCGTCATCGCCCTGGCCATCATCGGCTTCTACGAACTCCTCTACTTCACTTCGACCTTCGACCCACTCGCACGGTCTCTCGGTCTCGGCAACCGGTGGTTCCTTTACGGAGCCCTCTATTGCGTCGCAATGGTCGGCGGCGGAATCTACTACCTCATCAGGCACGGAAACAGCCGATACAACCGATTACGTATCGGAACCAACATTGCCGTACAGCTGTCCTTTGGCTTTTCGGTCCCTTTCATCATGAAGGCCATGGGCAGCAAAGACTTCTATTTCTCCTATCTTTGGCCCCTCAAATTCGACTATCTCATGCCTGACACCCTGACCAGCTTGCCCATCTATTTGTCGGCCTACTGCTTCTTCGGGTCTCTGCTGGCGGTTCCTTTGCTCGCCGTCTTCCTCGGCAAACGATGGTACTGTTCTTGGATTTGCGGCTGCGGGGGTCTGGCCAATACGTTCGGAGACCCGTGGCGCCATCTGACCGCGACATCCACCAGGTCGTGGCGCTTCGAGCAGGTCACGGTCCATACGGTGTTGATCGTGGCGGTCGGCACCACCGCCATCGTCTTCCTGGACTTCCTCTTCGGTGCGCCCCAGTCCCCGGTCTCCGCAGCGGTCTCACCCCTGCGGTACTGGTATGGAGTGGTGGTGACGCAGGTTCTGGCCGGAGTCGTGGGGACCGGCTTCTACCCGCTGTTCGGACCCCGGGTTTGGTGCCGAAACTTCTGTCCGATGGCCGCGCTGCTCGGGATCTCGCAGAAGTTCGGCCGCTTCCGGATCCGCGTGAAGAAGGACATGTGCATCTCTTGTGGTAACTGCTCCACGTACTGCGAGATGGGGATCGACGTCCGTTCTTACGCGCAGAACAACGAAAGCTTCACCCGCGCCTCTTGTGTCGGTTGTGGGATGTGCGCCCATATGTGTCCTCGCGGCATCCTGAAGCTGGAAAACGTGAGCAAGACCCAAACCGATAAAGAACGGCAGGGCCTGCGTGTCGTAAACTTCTAGCCCCTTTCGATTCGGGTCTGCCCGAGTTCATCCAGGACCCAACAACAAGTCCGCTTCCTGTTATGCTCGGATGGGTGGATCCGATGGCGAAATTCGCACCCGCCGTCGTTTCGGTCGAAGACCTCTTTCGGCTCTTGGAGTCCGCCTCGGCTGGGGTCTGGTCATGGGATGTCCAACGAGACGAGATCCGCTGGTCCAACGGACTGTTGTACACCCTCGATCTTCGCTCCGATGAGGCTCCGTTTCGCTACTGTGACACCCTCCAGTTCGTCCATCCGGAGGACGTGGGAGCATACGACCAGGCCATCCAGAACTGCCTCCGTAAGCACCATCCGCTGGCGGTTGCGTACCGACTGATCCGGCGGGACGGATCCATGTTGCCGGTCCGAAGTCATGGTCAGCTGTCCTTCGACGCGGGCCGCGCCCCAGCCCGGATGCTCGGGTTCATCCAGGACCGAAGCGACGAGGAGAAGGAACATCAAGCTCTCAAGAACAGTGAAGCTCGCTTTCGCACGTTATTCGATCGGGCGCCTGTGGGGATGTACATAAAGGACGAGGAGAGTCGGCACATCTACGCCAACGATGCGGCCGCCGCGTTGCTCGGTCGAAGCCGGTGCGAGCTCGAAGGTCGAAGAACCGAGGACCTCTTTCCGCCCGACATCGCCCGCCGCTTGATCGAAGTGGACCAGCAGGTGCTTTCCGGTCGCACCATGGTGAGCTGGGAGGGCGTATTGCTCGACCGAGAGGGGCGGAGTCTGGATGTCACCGATCTCAAGTTCCCGGTGCCAGCACCCGATGGGACTCCTCTGGTGGCGGGCTTTGCCATCGATCTCACCGAGCGTAGACGACTCCAGGAGGAACGAAGCGAGCTCGAGCGGCGCATGCAGCGGATGCAACACCTCGAGAGCATGGGTCTCTTGGCGGGGGGCGTCGCCCACGACTTCAACAACCTGCTGGTGGGTATCCTGGGACAGATCGAACTCGCACAATCCGAGCTTCCGTCCGAGCACCCTGCGAACGACTCCCTCCTCATCGCGGCTGGGGCCTCACGACGGGCCGCGGAGCTGTGTGGTCATCTGCTTTCCTACTCGGGGGGCCAACCGATGGACCCCGAGGTCGTCGACCTGAACGAGCTCGTGTCCGAGAAGCTGGTGCCGGCGGATGATGCCGTCCGGATGGAGTACGACCTGACGCCAGAACCCGTGTTTCACTACGGGGATCGGCTTCAACTCCGTCAGGTGGTTTCCAATCTGGTGGTCAATGCTCGAGATGCCATCGGTGCCGGCGAAGGCGGCATGACCATTCGAACCGCCACCGTCACCGGTGTCTCTCCCTCCCGAGGCATCGTCTACGACTGGACCGATACCGAGGACCTCGTTCGCATCCAGGTCCAGGACACCGGTCATGGAATCGAGGTCGAAGCACTCGCTCAGGTCTTCGACCCGTTCTTCTCGACCAAACCGGAAGGCCATGGGCTCGGACTCGCCGCGGTGCTCGGAATCATCCGGAGACACAAAGGTGCCATCGCGGTCGAGAATCGCATCGAGGGTGGTACCTGCGTGAGCATCTACTTGCCGGCGAGCCCACCCGCACCAGCCCTCTCTTCTTCTCCAACGATTCGTACCCCCAGCGCTCCGCGCGCTCGGCGTCGAGCGTTGGTGGTGGATGACGAAGCATTGGTTCGCTCCGTCATGGGGCGCATCCTGAAGCGACTGGGTTTGGACGTCGACCTGGTCGAGAGCGGCTCCCAGGCTCTCCAACTGCTTCACGGCCAACAGTGCCCGGACATCATCTTCCTGGACCTCACCATGCCCGGGCTCAGCGGAGCCGATACCCTAAAGAGCATCAGAGATATCGACCGTCAGGTACCGGTCATCATCGCGTCCGGGTATTCAAACGAACTGAAGAACGGATCGGCGGGCCTTTCAGAAGCCACCGGATGGTTGTTGAAGCCCTTCGGCATCGATGAAGTCCGACAATGTCTGGAGCGCGTCCTCCATCAGGTCTGACACGCGGGACAAAAGTAGAGCCTGCGTCCGGTGGCCTCTATCCGTTCGATCGAACGGCAACACCGGGGACACGGACGGCCAGCCCGGCCGAATACATAATGTCGATAGTCTTTCCGAAGCGCTCCGTCCGCCTTCCGCGCACGCACCGACTCCGGATCGTTGGTCAGGCCACCGGTTCCGTACGAGCGAAACATCATTTCATGAATCGCTCCGGAGAGGCGATGGGCCTCCTTCGGGTCCAGATTCTGGGGAGACCGCCCATGATGGAGGCCGGCGTAGAACAGAATCTCACTCCGAAGGTAGTTTCCGATCCCGCCCACGAAACCTTGGTCGAGGAGAAGCCCATCGAGACGGCGGCGAGCGAAACGGGGATTCGTGATGTGGTCGTGAATCATCACCTTCGTGACGCCTTCTCCGAGCGGGTCGGGTCCGAGCTTCGAGAGATAAGGATGGGTGTTCACGTCTCCATTGAGGAGTTCAATCGACGACGCGCTGTAGAGCCGCGCCTGGTGCCGGTCGGTCTCGACCGCGAAGCGCAGTTGACGATTCGTCCGGATCTCGGTGCCGAGGCGGCGGACGAGCCATCGACCGTAAAGTTGATTGTGGGAATAGACGACCGTTCCATCTTCGAATGCTGTCAATATCGCCTTACCGCGGGCCGAGACCGAGGTGATCCGCAAACCGGGAAGCCGCTCGCCGCGCACCCGAAGATGAGGAAACGCAAAGAAGACCGCCTGCGCAATCTCACCCGCCAGAACGCGCTGGAGACGGTCCGCTTGTCGATGGATCTCTGGCCCTTCCGGCATGCTCCCGCTCGACGATTCAGGTCTGTTGGTCGCCGGGCGCTCGATATCCGGGCGGATTCGCGCCGACCCGTCGCCCCAGCTCCAGCTCGGCCACACTGAGGGAGAATCGAGCTTCCTCGCGCGCCGCTCGCGCTTCGAAGAGCTCGACGTTCGCGTCCGCCTGCTCGAGCGCGGTGGCGAGACCGCTGTTGAACTGCTCCCGGGTATCTTCGGCGTTCAACTCCGCGACTCGAACCCGGTCTTCGGCCTGCCGAACGGCAGCCCGGGCCCGGTCGAGATCCGCCAACGCCGAACGGATCTCCAACTCGACGGTCCGTTCCAGCCGTTCCAGCTCCAGTCGGCGCTGCTCGCGCTCCGCACCGAAGCCTTTGCGGTCGGCGTAGCGGATGCCTCCGTCGTAGAGATTCCACACCGCCAGGAGCTGAAGGCTTCCGTCCAACGTCCGACCTTGAAATCCGGTCTCGTTGGTGAACGTAAGCTGGCCCAGCAGGTC
>JBHJGZ010000012.1:0-123236 GCA_050331295.1 Myxococcota bacterium
CACACCTTAGGGGGCTGCCTCCCGGAGGTTAGCTCACCCACTTCTGGTGCAATCCACTCCCATGGTGTGACGGGCGGTGTGTACAAGGCCCGGGAACGTATTCACCGCGGCATGCTGATCCGCGATTACTAGCGATTCCGCCTTCATGCAGCCGAGTTGCAGACTGCAATCCGAACTGAGGACGGTTTTCTGCGATTCGCTTACTCTCACGAGCTCGCTGCGCTCTGTACCGCCCATTGTAGTACGTGTGTAGCCCCGACCGTAAGGGCCATGAGGACTTGACGTCATCCCCGCCTTCCTCCGTCTTGACGACGGCAGTCCCGTTAGAGTGCCCGACTTTACTCGCTGGCAACTAAACGGCAAGGGTTGCGCTCGTTGCGGGACTTAACCCAACATCTCACGACACGAGCTGACGACAGCCATGCAGCACCTGTCTTTGGGTCTCCCGAAGGAGAGGGCCTTTGTTTCCAAAGGCTTTCCCTCGATATCAAGGCCGGGTAAGGTTCTGCGCGTTGCGTCGAATTAAACCACATACTCCACCGCTTGTGCGGGCCCCCGTCAATTCCTTTGAGTTTTAGCCTTGCGGCCGTAATCCCCAGGCGGAGCACTTAATGCGTTAGCGTCGGCACTGCAGGGGTCAATACCCGCAACACCTAGTGCTCATCGTTTACGGCGTGGACTACCAGGGTATCTAATCCTGTTTGCTCCCCACGCTTTCGCTTCTCAGCGTCAGTACCCGTCCAGGTGGTCGCCTTCGCCACTGGTGTTCCTCCCAATATCTACGAATTTCACCTCTACACTGGGAATTCCACCACCCTCTCCGGGACTCTAGCGTGCCAGTATCGACTGCACTTCCATGGTTGAGCCATGGGCTTTCACAGTCGACTTAACATGCCGCCTACAAGCTCTTTACGCCCAGTAATTCCGAACAACGTTTGCACCCTCTGTATTACCGCGGCTGCTGGCACAGAGTTAGCCGGTGCTTCCTCCAGCGGTACCGTCAGAGTCTCCGGGTATTAACCGAAAACTGTTCTTCCCGCTTGACAGTGCTTTACGACCCAAGGGCCTTCATCGCACACGCGGCGTCGCTGCGTCAGGCTTTCGCCCATTGCGCAAAATTCCCCACTGCTGCCTCCCGTAGGAGTCTGGACCGTGTCTCAGTTCCAGTGTGACTGATCATCCTCTCAGACCAGCTACCCGTCTAAGCCTTGGTGAGCCATTACCTCACCAACAAGCTGATAGGCCGCGAGCCCATCCTTCTGCGTCAGGCCGTCTCCGGTCCCCAACTTTTCCCACTGCGTCCGAGGACACCGTGGTCTTATCCGGTATTAGCAAGCCTTTCGGCTTGTTATCCCAGACCAAAGGGTAGGTTACTCACGTGTTACTCACCCGTGCGCCACTCTACTCGGTCCGAAGACCTTTCGCGTTCGACTTGCATGTGTTAAGCGCGCCGCCAACGTTCGTTCTGAGCCAGGATCAAACTCTCCAATTAAACTTGGAAAATCGATCCGTAGCGCCCCTCTCACGAGGGACGCGTAGGCAAAAAGAAATCTCAAGGGCCAATCATTTAACCCTAGATTGCTGTTCGGTTTTCAAGGACCCAGTCGTGCCTCGCGGCACCGTTGTCGTTCCTACGAGGCTCAACAGATGACCAGCGTCATCGCCTGCGTCGAAGGGGCAGCGAGTTCACCTCACGGCTTGGTCGCTGTCAAGAGGCAGGGCTGTTTTTCCGTCCCCGTGGGTTCGGCGCCCGCCCGCCTCAAACGTGCGGGGGGGTATAGGGACCCACGGTGGTGCCGTCAACGATGAAACGACAACGCAGCCCCTTTTTTTGGGCCTTCAGGGAGTCACCTCAAGAGCCAACTGCTCCAGAAGTTCGAGCGGTCGATTCAGCCGCATTCGCTGGACTCGGATGATGGCCCGAAGGTCCGCGGCCGCCTGGTCGAAGTCGTCGTTGACGATGATGAAATCATAGTCGCGTGCCTGCGCGATCTCACCCCGCGCCTTCTCGAGCCGCAGCGTCACCACGTCTGGCCCATCCGTTCCTCGATTCACGAGTCTTCGCTTGAGCTCCTCCATGGAAGGCGGGAGCAAGAACACCAACAGCGCGTCCGGAAGCCGATCGCGAATCTGTGCCCCTCCCTGAACGTCGATATCCAACAGCACGTCCAACCCTCGCTCCAGCTGGGCCTCCACTGCATCCAAGCCCGTCCCGTATCGATGGTCGAAGACCTTCGCCCACTCGATGAAAGCATTTCGTTCAATCATCAGGTCGAATTCGTCGTCGCGGATGAAATGGTAGTCTCGGCCATCTCTTTCTTCGCCCCGAGGCGACCTCGTCGTGTACGAGATGCTCCGAGTCGTATGACTCAGGGTGTCGAGCAGACGTCGGCACAGGCTGGTCTTGCCGGTTCCAGAAGCGGCAGATATCACGATGGGCATCCCTCGTTTCATGCTCATTCCAGATTCTGAACCTGCTCTCGAACCTTCTCGAGGTCCGACTTCAAGTGCACGACTTCGAATGAAGCATCGGGTGCCTTCGAACCGATGGTGTTGACCTCGCGAAACATCTCTTGCGCCAGAAAATCCAGCTTCCGGCCCACCGGTCCCGTTTCACCCAGAATGACCTTGAACTGGCGTATGTGGCTCCCGAATCGCTCAATCTCCTCGGTCACATCACTTCGATCGGCGAGAACCGCAACTTCTTGGGCGAGTCGAGTCGGGTCGACCGCGTGATCGCCCAGGAGTTCGGCCAGCCGCCGTTTCAAACGACCTGCCCGGCGGCCCGCCTCATCCTGCAGCCGTGTGGCCAGGTCGTCGACCTGCGTCTTCATCGATGACAAATGGCCGCTCAGATCGCGAGCCGTGGCAGCGCCCTCCCGAACGCGCATGTCCACGGCTTCATCCGCGGCCCGGAGCAACGCCTCGCGTAAGGGAGACATGAGGGCTTCCGGATCCCAGTCCACGCCTCGTCGAAGAACGCCAGGGATCTGCAGCAAGCACGAGGAACTCAAGTCGTCCCGTAGTCCGAGTTCCTGCGCTGTCCTTCGAAGCTGCTGCACCGTTGTCCGTGCTCGCTCGATGTCGACGACATGCGCGTGCTCGTGAGTTCCTGGATCAACTGACAGGCGCACATCGACTCGTCCCCGGAGGAAACGTCCCTTCAGCTCGGGCTCCAGTTCTGCGCACAAGGCAGCGTGTTCGGCCGGAACGTGCCAACGAACATCCAGATGACGATGGTTGACGGTGCGGACTTCAACCGAGAGAGAGGCGACGTGTGATTCCGACCGCGCCGCACCAAATCCGGTCATGCTGCGCGGCATTCCACATGGCAACGTGCGCCGCTCGGTGAGTCAACCCATCCGACCTCCGCGGCCGAGCCGCCTCGGAGCCGTGCGACGGAGCGACGAAATCGGCGTGACAACGGTGTGCGTCACGTACGTGCCGGGTGCACGTTGAGTTGGCCATCGACACCGATCACTTGCCCATCTTCGAGCGCTTCCCAGCCTGGGCCCCGTGCCTCCGAAGCGACCACCACTGCCCGGAAGCTCTTGAGCGCCTCCACGACTTGACTGAAGTCGGTTCGCGCCGGGTCGACCGGACCGTCTGGCAGGGACTCCAAACCATTTCGCACGCGCATCGCGATCCGCGCTCCGGCGCTCGCCACGGCCAAGTGCCGACCGTTCGCCACCGCAAAACTGGCTCGCACGGGACCCTCCGGCGCCTCACGCGAAAGGCCTCGGATGGCGTCTACTCCGCGCGCAAACGAAGCTCGGACATCGGCCTCGGCCGCCAGGGGATCGTCGAGCACACCGGAACGTCGAAGCTCCGCCAACACCATCGCGAATGCCATCTCACCGGCTGAACCTCGGGAAAGCTGCTGGCGGATGAAATCGGGCAGCTTGGGCGCAATGACGTCCCGCATCACGTTGAGTGACTCGAGGTTGCCGCTGTGCCCAAACAGCCAGCGTCGAAATCGGTGGGGACCCGGCGCTCCGCCCTTGGCGCGGGTTGCGCAGGCCATGAGCATTCGGGTCTGAACGTCTGGCGCCAACGGATGCAGACCTCCTTGCAGCGGAGCGTCGGTAGGCCGACGGATCGTGAGGGCGCGGTCGTCGTTGTAAAAGCCGACGCCCCAGACAGCGGGCGCTTCGACGCCTCCTAGTTCCAACTCGGCGTTGAGCTCATGCAGCAAGGCGGGCATGTAGATCGCGTCGTTGGCGCGCGTAGCCAGAAGAAACATATCTTCGGTCCCTGTCGTCAGATTACGGAGCCCACACCGGACGGGCAAGCAAGGTCGAGAATTGCGGTGGCTGTCTCGGATCCCGGTTTCTCCTAGCACCCCTTTTGCGAAGAAGCCCATGCCGGCATACTGTCCGGTCGAGACGGATACGTGAGGGCAATGCGGTGACCGAACGAGCGATGGGGATTGATTTAGGAACCAGCTACAGCTGCGTTTCCGTCATAGAAGACGGGGCACCCGCCGTCCTCGCCAATGAATGGGGAGAGCGCACCCATGCCTCCGTGGTCTCGTTCCTGGACGATGGTCGGGTCTTGGTGGGAAACGACGCCAAGAAGCAGATCGTCACGAATCCGGGAAAGACGGTGTACTCGGCCAAAAGACTGATCGGGCGCTTCTATTTTTCGGAGGAAGTCCGCAAGGCGCGAACGGTCGTACCCTACGAAATCATCGAAGGTCCCAACAGCTCGGTTCGAATTCGCATGGGTGACCAGGAATACTCTGCACCCGAAGTGTCGGCCATCGTGCTCAAAGAGATGCGCCAGATCGCGGAAGCCCATACCGGTGAAACCATTACGAAGGCCGTGATCACGGTTCCGGCGTACTTCAACGACAATCAGCGCCAGGCCACCAAAGACGCCGGAAAGATCGCGGGTCTCGAGGTCCTCCGGATCATCAACGAGCCCACTGCGGCGGCACTGACGTACGGATTCGGCCAGGGATACAATCAACGGGTCGCGATCTACGACCTTGGCGGTGGGACCTTCGACATCTCGGTGCTGGACATCGGGGACGACGTCTTCGAAGTCATCTCGACGGCCGGAGACACGTATCTGGGCGGCGACGACTTCGACGACCGGATCATGAACTGGTTGGCGGAATCCTTCCTTCAACAGCAGGGCGTCGATCTCCGAGAGGACAAGTTTGCGCTCCAGAAGCTCAAAGAAGCGGCTGAAAAGGGAAAGATCGGTCTGTCCCAACACGAAGTGGTCCAGCTGCAAATCCCCCTCATCTACACCGACGAGAACGGATACTCGGTCGATTTTTCGACCACGTTGTCCCGGGCCGAGTTCAATCAAATGGTCATGGATCTGGTCCAACGCACGTTCAAGGTGTGTGACGAAGCCCTGCAGTCCGCGCGGATCACGGCTTCCGACATCGACTGTGTCATTCTCGTCGGCGGTCCTACGCGCCTTCCCATCATCCGGAGCTCGGTCCGCCACTACTTTCAGAAGCAGCCCCTGACCGACGTCGATCCCGACGAGGTGGTGGCCATGGGCGCCGCCATCCAGGCCCATGCGCTCCTCGACGCCAATCAGTCCACGTATCTCCTGGATGTGACTCCTTTGACGCTCCGCCTGGGAACCGTAGGCGGCTACACGGAGAAGATCATCGACAAGAACACTCCGATTCCCATCGATCGGACCCGTGTCTTCACCACCGCGTCGGACAATCAAGAGCGGGTCCGGATCAAGGTCTACCAGGGGGAGTCCAACATGGCACAGGAGAACGAACTCCTCGGAGAGTTCGAATTCTCGGGATTCCGAGTGGCCTCGAGGGGCGAGGTCTCCATTGAGGTGACCTTCGAGATCGACACCGATGGCATCGTCAATGTCTCGGCGCGGGACATCGAGACCGGGGCTCAGGCGAGTACGACCATCAATCTGAGCAGTGGCCTCAGTGAGACCGAAGTCGACGACGCCATGTTCAGAAACGAGGGCCTCATGGTATCGAACCGCTGACGGACGATGGCGACGACCGACCCGAACGTTCACCCGGAGTGGGCGGCCCAGACCAAGCTCATCGCCCAGAGCTTGGACCGTCTCGATTACTTCCAGACATTGGGTTGTGAGCCCGACGCGCCCATTTCGGAGCTCAAACAAAAATACCACCAGCTCCAACGGAACTACCATCCCGACGCCTTCTTCAGTTCACCAGACCAAGAACTGAGGCGAGCGGTGTTGGCCATCGCCAAGCGGGTCGCGGAGGCTTACACGATTCTACGAGATCCCGTGAAACGAAAGCGCTACACGCGAGATATTCAAGGTCCGGATCGTGAGCGAAAGCTTCGGTATACTGATGAGACCGAACAGCAGATCCGACAGGATCACTTGCAGAGCCATGGACGTACGCCGCAGGGCCAGAAGCTGTATCGAAAAGCCCAGGAATCGATTCGAAATGGCGACCTCGCCGCCGCGGCCCGCGACCTCCGGACGGCGTTGATTTTCGAACCCGACAGCGAGCTGTTCAAACGAACCTTGGAAGAGGTGACGCGCGGGAGTTGAGCTGTTAGGAGGCCTCGCATGAGCCGGTGGCGGCACTTGACGATATCCGATATCCAGAACGACCTGAACGCATATGTCGGCCGGTCGGTTGACCTTCGCGGATGGCTGTACAACAAGCGGTCTTCGGGCAAACTCCATTTTCTTCAGGTACGAGACGGGACCGCGACGGTTCAAGTCGTGGTGGCGAAGGCCGACGTCACGACCGAGACCTTCGACCAAGCCAAGCGCCTCACTCAAGAGTCTTCGCTCACGGTCCAGGGAACGGTGGCCAAGGACACGAGATCCCCGCTCGGGTTCGAGATCCACGCCCAGACCATCACCGTGCACCAGGTCGCGGACGAGTATCCGATCTCACTCAAGGAGCACGGGGTCGCGTTTCTGATGGACCGGAGACACCTTTGGCTGCGCTCCTCGCGGCAGCATCGAATCATGCGGATTCGACACACCGTGATCCGGGCGGTGCGGGACTTTTTCGACAGCCGTGACTTCGTCCTGATCGATGCTCCGGTCTTCACGCCCAACGCGGTTGAGGGCACGTCGACCTTGTTTGAAGTCGACTACTTCGATGACAAGGCGTACCTCACCCAGTCCGGCCAACTCTACATGGAAGCCGGAGCCATGGCCCACGGCAGGGTCTATTGCTTCGGTCCCACGTTTCGGGCGGAGAAGAGCAAGACCCGCCGTCACTTGACCGAATTTTGGATGGTGGAACCCGAGGTCGCCCATATGGACCTCGAAGGCGACATGGATCTCGCAGAAGAATTCTTGAGCGCGATCGTCGCCCGGGTTCTCGACCAACATCGGGAGGACCTGGAAGCACTCGGTCGGAATGTAGAAGCCTTGGAACGGGTCAAGCCCCCTTTCCCACGGCTCACCCATCGAGAGGCGGTGGATCTGATTAATCAAGCCATCGACGAGGGTCGCGCGGATCGGCGCCCCGCCGGATCCGAGTCCCGAGCGCCACAGGTGTCCTCCATGGTAGATGATGGCGACGAATCCCCCGAACTCTCCGCCGCGAAACGAGCTCGGTACGACGACGACTTTGGCGCCGACGAAGAAACCGTGCTGAGCCGCCTCTTTGACCGCCCTGTCATGATTCATCGCTATCCCCATCAGGTGAAGGCGTTCTACATGAAACGGGATCCCGAGGACGCCGGACTCGCGTTGTGCGTCGATGTCCTCGCGCCCGAGGGCTATGGCGAAATCATTGGAGGTGGACAGCGCGAGGACGATCTCGAAACCCTGGAGCAACGTATCGAGGAACACCGTCTCCCCCAGGAAGCGTTCGGTTGGTTCAAAGACCTTCGACGGTATGGCACCGTTCCCCATGCGGGCTTCGGCATGGGCATCGAGCGTGCCGTGACATGGATCTGCGGGCTTCATCATCTTAGAGAGTCGATCCCGTTTCCTCGGATGATGGAGCGATTGAGTCCGTGAGATGTTGATGGTCTGTCTGCTGGCGGCGTGGCCGACCGCTGCTCCGTGGGTGGTCCTCGACCCCGGGCATGGAGGTGAGGCCAGAGGAGCGGTGCGAGACGGCATCGAGGAAGCGGACGTGGTCCTCGACATCGCCCAGGCAGCTGCGCGCCGACTGACAACACTCGGTGTCCAGGTTCAGCTCACTCGGAACGGAGACCATGACCTTAGTCTTCGAGACCGCATCGACCTCGCCCATCGATTGAATGCCGCGGCCTTCGTGTCGATCCACGTCAACGCGTCTTCGTCGCCCAAACGCCGTGGAACCGAAACCTATCTCGCTTCAGTCCTTCAGACGGACGACTTCACCGCGGCCCTCGTGGCCCGAGAACAGGCCAGTGCCGGCGCGAGCACCGGGCCCAGCGACCCGGTGGACCGCATTCTCTCGGACCTCCTCATCGAGTCTGCGCGCTCCGCGTCGGCCGACCTCGGTGGCGCGATCCAATCCCGGCTTTCCGGCGTGGCGGGTATGGGCCCGAGCCGCGGCCTCCGGCAGGCTCCGTTCACGGTTTTGACCGACGCAAAGGTGCCAGCCGTATTGGTGGAGGCAGGCTATGTCACGCACCCCCATCAGCGACGGGCCCTGGCTCGAGCCCAAACCCGAAGGGCTTTGGGCGAAGCTTTGGCCGACGGCGTCGCCGCATTCGTCCGGAGGGAGCCGTGAGCCCACCTGGGAGCTCGGGAGGCCGGTAAAACGGCTAGCCGCTCCGGATTGCATTCCGACCCCGAATCGCTACTGTGCGCGGCTCGTGGCTCAGCGACATGACGGACGTTCCGCGGGCGAGATCCGACCCGTGGAAATCGTGCCGAACTACACCAAATGGGCGGAGGGCTCGGTTTTGTGCGCGTGCGGGGACACACAGGTTTTGTGTACCGCATCTGTCGAAACCCGCCTCCCTCCGTGGATGGCCGATGGAGGTCGGGGCTGGGTTACGGCGGAGTATGCCATGCTGCCGCGTTCGACGGACCGAAGAAACCGTCGTGAGTCCAGCCAAGGAAAGCCCAGCGGTCGTTCGCAGGAGATATCGCGCCTCATCGGGAGGAGCCTTCGGGCGGCGGTTGATCTGAACCGGCTGGGCGAGGTGAGTGTCACCGTCGATTGCGACGTCATTCAGGCCGATGGAGGCACCCGGTGTGCTTCCATCACCGGAGGCTGGGTCGCCTTGGCCCTCGCGATTCGAGGACTCCAACGAACCGGTCAGGTTCAAGCCAGTCCGATGACCTACCAGGTGGCGGCGCTGTCCTTGGGGGTCGTCGATGGTCGCGTCGTCGCGGATTTGGACTCCACCGAAGATCAGCGGGCCGAGACCGACCTCAATCTCGTCATGACCCAAGACGGGGCCGTGGTCGAAATTCAGGGGACGGCGGAGAAGGCTCCGCTGCTCCGAAGTCAGTTGGACGAGATGCTCAATCTCGGTGCCGAGTGCCTGATGGGCGTGATGCAGGCGCAGGCTCGTGCCCTGGAGTCGGCGGAGTGACGATCCGCCCCAGGTTGGTCGTCGCGACCCGGAATCCGGGCAAGGCACGTGAAATCGCCGCCGCGCTTCCGGAGGTGCAGGTCTGCGCGCTCGAGTCTTATCCGGACCTGAAGATGCCGGACGAGGTCGGTGAAACCTTCCTGGAGAATGCACGCATCAAAGCGTCCTACGTGGCCGACGCGCTGGGCGCCGCCGCGGTCCTGGCCGATGATTCGGGTCTCGAGGTCGAGTATCTGGGCGGCCGCCCCGGCGTGCGCTCTGCCCGCTGGCGCGAGGGCACCGACGCAGACCGCAGCGATGCCATCCTGAGGGCGCTCGACGGGGTCGAACCGGTGCGTCGAGGCGCCCGGTTCGTGTGCGCCATGATCTTCTGCGGATTTGGCTCCCCCGTCGGGGTCGAGGGCGTGTGCGAGGGCCGTATCTCCACCGAGCCTCGCGGTGACCGGGGCTTCGGATACGATCCCATTTTCGAGCTCCCAGACGGACGCACCATGGCCGAGCTCCACCCGGAAGAGAAGAATCGGATTTCCCACCGAGGGAAGGCCTTGTCGAAGATTCTCCCCCTCCTCAGGCAGCACTTCGGGTGGGCAAGAGATTGACGACAGACCAGGCTTTGGGTTCTAAGCTTCCTCCTCGGACGGGGCGTGGCGCAGTCTGGCTAGCGCACCTGCTTTGGGAGCAGGGGGTCGGAGGTTCGAATCCTCTCGCCCCGAACCGCAGATCCCGCGCCAGTAGCTCAGCCGGAAGAGCAGCGGCCTTCTAAGCCGACGGTCAGGGGTTCGAGTCCCTTCTGGCGCGAATTCGCCCAGGGCGGCCGGTCAACCGCGCATCCGCTCTTTACGCTCGGTGTCCCTTCGGCTAGTACCGTGCGTCCGCGCTGGCCATAGCTCAGTTGGTAGAGCGATGGACTGTGGCTCCATAGGTCGCGGGTTCAAGCCCCGTTGGCCAGCCTCGGGGGTGTAGCTCAATTGGCAGAGCAATGGACTCTTAATCCATAGGTTGCGGGTTCGATTCCCTCCACCCTCATGCTTTTCCGGCCGGCATCTTCGAGCCGCCCCTGGGAGTCGGCTCCCGGGGTCGGGGATTCTTCGGGGGCCAGCGGCACGAAGCTGCGGCCCTCTCGCGTGGGGTTGCCGTGCTGTAGAAGGTGCCGCCCGAACAAGAGGTGCTCCTTACGAACCCTTCCCCTTTTTGTGGGGAAGCAGGCGGTCCGCTATGTTCCACGGATGGGCGGCCGATACGCTTCGCGCTCGGAGTTCGAGTGAAGCGGGTCTTGTTCGTCGACGGGGAGCCTCGCGCGTTGAAGGCTCTCGGACACGAGATGTTGGCTCACCTCGGTGAGTGGGCGTTCGACCTGGCCGCATCGTCTTCCGCTGCGGTCGAAATCCTCTCCAAACGTCCGTGTCACCTTCTGATCGCGAATGCCACCCTCCCCGAGAGCGATCTTGCAGCGCTGCTCACGGAGGTCTCGAGGAGTCACCCGGAAATCATACGGGTCGTCTTCTCCGGGTCTGACGAACTGACGGATATCGCAAGAAGGGCGGCGCCTTTCGCCCATCAGTGTATCGGTAGCCCGCTTCATGGCCCCGATGTGCTCCAAAAGCTCTTGGCGCGTGTCACCCTCCTCGACAAAGTCGTGACCTCGGAGGCGGTCCGAGGCCTTCTGGGCAGTGTCCGAGAACTTCCCCATCGGCCCGAAACCTATTCCCGGCTCCAGGACGTGACCGCCGCCGAGGACTTTGGCCTCCACGATGTCACAGCGGTCATCGAACGCGACCCCGGCATTTGCACGCGTGTGCTTCATCGGGTGAATGCCGGCTTCTTCACCCGACACACCCACATCCACAGCATTCGGCACGCGGTCTCGCTGCTCGGCATCAAGACCGTCAAACACATCGTCCTGGCTTCCGAAGTATACGACGGTCTCGGCCATGCCTGCTCGATGGACATGGACCGCCTTTATGACCATTCCTTTTGCGTAGGAAGGACGGCAGCGGCCTTCGCACCCGCTCGGCTCAAGGACGACGCGTTTCTCGCCGGACTCCTCCACGACGTCGGCTGCATGGTCTTGGACATGGCCACACCTGGCGCCCATCGGCGTGCCCAGGAGCTTGCTCGAAGCGAGCAGATTCCGCTGCTGGCTGCCGAATCGAAAGCGCTCGGGATCAACCACGGAGAGGCCGGTGCGTATCTCTTGGGCGCTTGGGGCATGCCCCTTCCCATCCTCGAAGTGGTTCGCTATCACCACGAGCCTCTTCTCGTGCCCCACGCCGAGACGGACCTCGTCACGTTCGTACATGTGGCGGACTGCCTGGTGGACAATCAACCCGAGCGAATCGATGTCGATTTCTTGAAGACGACCCACTGGCTGAAGGAAGTGAAGGACTGGTTTCGCATCGCCGACCGGATGGCCCACCCCGACTACGAGGGGTTCAGCGCCTAGCCTATCATCTCCCGCCCGATACTTGCCTCGATCTCTTCCTCGCCCCAACGCTTCCTCGCCCCTACGCTTCCTCGCCCCGACGCTTCCTCGCCCGAACGGCCCCAGCGCCCGAAAACTCGATGCCGTGAAGCCTGATGGAACGGACAGTCCGTACTTTCCCGAACGGACACGACGGCCGAGAACGGCTTGCTCTGCGCGTGTCCCGCTCGCGGCCGAGGCATCGTCGGATGACGTTGGAGAGCCGGCTGGAAACGCCTCTTCGGGACTTGCCTGGCGGAATGCGCGCCTCAAGAATGCATTTGTGGCTGAAGTGGGCCTCGTGCTGGCTGCCCTGCTGCTGGGGCTCATGCTGGGGAGCGTTGTCTCTCGACGTCGTCCCGCTCCGGACCTGCGTTCCCTCGACGAAGCGGTTCAGCGAGACCGTCACGATTGGAACAACCACGTCATGACGCTGCTTTTGAACACGAGTTCTCTTCGATTGCGCCTCGCTTCGCTCGTGTCCTCCGATACGCACCGCTCCCTTGGCCCCCTGGTGGATGACATCGAAGCAAACTCCCGGATCCTGATGCGGCGCGAAGAGCGACTGGACAAGCTGCTCGCGCTCAGAGTCGACAAGCTAGATTGCGACCCGAGTTGTCGCTCCTGCCGTGAAGTGGATGATCGTGCCGCGGATCTCGTGGCCAATCTCGCCGTGAACGCCAAGGAAGCCGCTGCCCGCGCGGGGAGAGGTCAAGTGGTCGCGCGCTGCAACCACACGGAGCTCACCATCACCAACCCTCGTCCGGATCGGAGCGACCTTCATGCGAAGGCGCGGGAACATTTCGGTCTTCGGCAGGTCACCCGACATGCCCATGCCCTGGACTGGGAGGTATCCACTGGCCCCGTGGATGACCCGGATGGCCCGCTTTGGAGAGCGATGGTTCACATGGAGCCGTCGAGCACCGCCCTGGAACCTCAGACAGCCTCGCGAACGACCGCCGACGCTTGACGGCCCTCGGCGTTCGCCGCCGTGACCGGGTCTGGTTTGGTCCAGCTCCGAGCGACGAAGCACTCCACCTCCACGGGCGTATGGGTCAAAAGGTCCGAAGCGGCGGACGTCATTTCTTCCCGCACGATCGCGGCCGTAGCCTCCGCATCCTCCTCGCTGCACTCCACCACGACCTCGTCGTGCACCATGTTGACGACGAACGCATCTCGGCCCTCCTCCGAGGTCCGGCGAACGATGCGGGCCAGAGCCATTTTTATGATATCGGCGTTCGTACCCTGAATGGGCATGTTCTTCGCGATGCGAATCAGGCTGGCTTCATCCCTGCCCTCTCGACGGGCATCCGTGAACCAGAGCTTTCGACCCGCCAGCGTTTCCGCATAGCCCTGGCGGAGAGCCCGACGGCTGGCCTCTTCCAGATGGCGTCTCACGCTCGGAAAGGCCCGAAAATGGGCCTCCATCAGTCCTTCGGCCTCGGAGACGGTCACCCCTAGTTGCTCGGCCAATCCACCCGCGCCCATGCCGTAGGCCAGACCGAAATTGATGGCCTTGGCTCGCGCGCGGAGTGGATGGTTCCGGTCCACCGGGACCCCGAACATTCGCGCTGCGACCACAGCATGAAGGTCCTGACCCTCGTGAAGCGCCATCAGGAACACGGGATCTCGAGCGTATTCGGCCAAGATCCGAAGCTCGGCACCCGCATAGTCTGCCACCACGAGACGGCGTCCCTCCGGGACTCGGAAGCATGAACGGAAACCGCTCTCCGACGGGATGCTCTGTAGGTTGGGCTCGCTACAGGCGCTTCGACCCGTCGGAGCGCCGATCGCTCGAAATCTCGGGTGGAGCCGTCCGGTCTGCGCATGCACGTGGGCCAGGAACGCTTCGCCATACGTGGCGACCACTCGCTGCGATTCACGATACTCGGCCAGCGTTTTGGCCGCGGGATGTCCGGTGGAGATCAGAACCTCACGGCGGGTGCTCTGGACGCGGACGCCGAGGCGCTCCAACGCGGCCAGCACATCCTGGTCGTTGTCGTAGTTGAGAGTCGTCTCGCCGAACAGGTCTCGGTCCACGACCTCTCGAAACTCCCAGTCCAGGGCCTTTCGGTGGACGCGTTTCGCCTCGTGAACCTGGTCGAGTCGTCCCGACCAGGCCTTCGCGTCAACCGGGAAGCCCCTCAGTTCCATTTGCGCGTACGCGGGTGCTGCCGCCCCCTCCAGAGCCAAGGCCCGCAGCAGCCCCTCCCTTTCCACCTCTGGAAGCTGCGCCGCGAAGACCTTCCACGTGGCTTCGACATCTCGGCGGGCGTAGTGAAGCTCGGTCGGCGAAAGGTCAGCGATGCTTTGGATCCCATAGAAACCCTGCCTGATCGTTTTATCGAGCTCCATGCCCGCATAGCGTTCCGCCAACGCCTTGAGCGAGTATCCCTGCATCACCACGTCGGTGCGCCGTCCGTTTCGGAGGAGTTGTTCCGCCGTCTGGGTGTCGGCGACCGAAGCCTGTGCCAAGGCGGCCTCGTCCCCGAACCGCTGCCATAACATCTTGAGGTCGAACGACGCGTTGTGCATCACGACTGGGCGATCGGGTCGAAAGATGGCGCGGATCCAATCTGGAGTCGCCGCCGCCGCGTCGATCAAGACCTGCGTCGAACCGGTGCCGAACTGGACCAACAAGACCTGATCACGATGCGGATCGAGTCCGCTCGTCTCGGTGTCCAGGGCGAGGAAGGGCGCATCCGACACCGACGCCAAGAAAGCATCCAGCTGGCGGCGTTCCCGCAACACCTCCGGTTCCGGCACTCGATCGAGGGAACCCAAGTATTCGCCGACGTCAAGGCCGCGAACAAAAAGCTAGTGATCTCAGACCTTTGCCTTCCCCCACGGGCCCTTGCGCGGCCATCGGGTTGCCCCGAGTCGGCTGCTCTTTCGGCAAACTCCAGCCTTGGCTAAGTTTCAGTCGTTTCATGTCTCGCATCATCGGGATCGATCTCGGCACGACGAACTCGTGCGCCGCGGTGGTGGAAGGCGAAGACCGGAAGGTGAAGCTCATCCCATATCGCGGTGGGGAGTACACCATCCCGTCCATTTACGCGGTGGATGAGAAGGGAAACGAGCTGGTCGGTCACGAGGCGAAGCGCCAGTGGCAGCTGAATCCCACCAATACCATCTACGGCTCGAAGCGCCTGATGGGCCGGGAATACGACCCGGCCACCATGCGACAGATCCACGACTACTTCGTGTACGGCATCCACGAGCAGGCCAACACCGCCGAGGTGCTGGTGGAAGTGAATGGGGTCAAATACGGCCTGCCCCAAGTCGCCGCGAAGATCCTACAGAAGATACGAGACGTCGCCGCCGACTACCTTCGGGAGCCCATCGATCGAGCGGTGGTGACGGTGCCGGCGTATTTCAACGACCGTCAGCGGCAGGCGGTGAAAGAGGCTGGATCCATCATCGGTCTCGATGTCCTTCGAGTGATCAACGAGCCCACAGCCGCGGCGCTGGCCTTTGGCGTCGGTCGCAGTCTCCAGAGCGAACTCGTCGCCATTTACGATCTCGGAGGCGGGACCTTCGACATCTCCATCATCGAGATCCGCGACCGGGTGTTCGAGGTGCGCGCCACCGGTGGAGATATTTTTCTCGGTGGGGTCGATTTCGACAACCGGATCATCGATTGGGTCTTGCGTTCTTTCGGGAGAGAGGCCCCGAAGGTCGACCTTCGACAAGATCCCATCGCCATGCAGCGAATCAAGGATCTTGCAGAGCGGGCCAAGATCGACCTGACCGATCGGAAAGAATGTAGCTTCAATATTCCCTTCATCACCATGACCCCGGAAGGGCAGCCGTTGGACATCGATCTCAAGCTGACGCGGGAGATCCTGGAAGCCGAAACGGTGGACCTGGTAGACCGCACCATTGAAACGTGCCGGCGCGTCGTGGAAGATGCCGGCGTTCGCCCGGAGGACATCGAACACGTCCTTCTGGTGGGAGGCATGACCCGCATGCCCGCGGTTCAGGCCTCCGTGACCGCCTTCTTCGGTAAGGCGCCATCGCGGCAAGTCAATCCCGATGAAGCCGTCGCCATCGGCGCGGCCATGTATGCATATTCTCTGGAGGACAATTCGGACCTCAAGGTTCAGCTTCTGGACGTCCTGCCCATCGCCATTGGCATCGAGAACGCTCGGGGTGAATTTCATCCCATCTTTGCGCGAAACACCTCGGTCCCGAACCAAGCTCAGCTCGCCTTTACGACCAGCATGGATTCGCAAGAAGACATGCAGATGCGCATCTATCAAGGGGAGCGCCCCGTGGCGCAGGAGAACGAGCTCCTCGGCGAATTCACATTCTCCGGCATCCGGGTTGCGCCGGCTGGTCAAGTCCGGGTTCAGGTCGACTTCCGGCTCAGCCAGGATGGCATCCTGAACATGTCGGCCAAGGACCCGGACACCCACAAAGCCATGACCACCGCCGTGACCCTCGGTGCGCGACGCTACAGTTGACCCGGCGATCGGTCGATGAGGTCGCGTCCCAGCATGGCGACTCGTTTTCGCCCTTGTTCGCTCCACTGTTCGCCCAGTCTTCGAAATCCGAGTCGCAGGTGAAAAGCCATGGAACGGGGATTGGGAGGCTGAAGGTTGACTTCACACGTCAACAGCGATTGACCCCGCCCAAGTTCCGAAGCATCTTCCATCATGCGACGACCGATCCCGCGTCCCTGAAACTGGGGCGACACGACGATTCGGTCGAGGTAGTAGAATCTCGTCCATCGAGATCGAAACCACCGATAGTTCTTGCTCGGGTAGTCCGAGTTCGGACCGTAGAGGACGGTGAAGGCCCTCGTATGACCTTCAAGCTGCCAAACGCGAATCGCGTCCGCGTCCTTCCACCGCGTCGCCAACTCTGCGACTTCCAGCCTCGAGACATGGGGGACTTCTGCATTGTTGAGGCGAACCAGGTCCTCCCAATCCATGGAATCGGCGTCGCGAATCATTGAAGACCTCAGAACAGCTTGCGCCGGACATCGACGCCCACCACGATTCCCAGTCCCACCATCGTGGTCAGAACGAAACTTCCACCGTTGCTCCAAAGCGGGAGCGGAACACCCACCACCGGTGCCAGTCGCAACACCATCAGCATGTTTGTGACGGTGTGCCAAAAGAGCATGGCGGTGACGCCTACCACGAGCAAACATCCAAAACGGTCTCGGGCCCGAAGACCGATCCTCAACAGCTGCAACAGCAGTCCAGCGAACAGCACGACCACCAGGGCGCTTCCCACGAAACCCTGCTCTTCCGCCCACACCGAGAAGATGAAATCCGTTTGCTGCTCCGGCAGGAAGGACAACTGGGTTTGCGTGCCTTGGCCGTGCCCTTTGCCCCACAGCTCCCCCGAGCCTACCGCGATGAGCGACTGGTGTTGATGATAGCCGGCCCCGGCCAGATCGGCCTCCGGCTGAAGAAAATTGACGACGCGCTTTTTCTGATAGGGCTTGAGGAGCGCGAACCAGGCGACCACTCCGAACAGAGCCCCGCCTCCAATCAACGCGAGCAGTGAGCTCGGCCGAAGTCCTACGAAGAGGATCATCGAAAACGCGATGAGGACCAGAATCAAAGTCGTGCCCAGGTCGGGCTGAACGAGGACCAGAGCGCACGGGAGCAACACGACATCCACCGGCGCGGCGATGTCGGACCATGTCCGGGTACGATTCCGGATGTGAAGCCAAGAAAAGAGCAGCCACCCGAGGCTGACGACGAGGAGCCATGGGAGCAGAGGACGAATGCCTTGCGTCTGGGCCGAGAATCGAAGCTCAGCCCGAGGACTGCTCCCGAAGCGCACTCGGTCACCGTGGCGAAGCGGACGCGTCGCTTCGACGCGCTCGCCGTTCACGAACGTGCCGCCGTCGCTGCCGAGGTCGCGGAGCATGTAGACGCCGTCCGACTCGCGGGTGACCTCCGCGTGCTCCGCGTCCACACCGGCCAAGGGCAAGCGAAGGTCCGCCTCCCCCGTTCGCCCGATCCGGACCATGGGATGCTTCGACGTGAGCACCGGCGCGGGACCGCTCCTCTTCACTCCCTGCAGCTTGGCCGGTGCGAGACTGTCTCCTGCGATGCCCAACACCGTCACGCCCAGGAGCATGCAGAGCGGTCGACTGAGATTCAGCGGACGAAAGATGTCCCCCAGCGTCAGCACCCCTCCCCAACGCTCTCCGTGAAAGGTCCGGGCCACGACGATGATCAACGCCAGCTTCGCGAGGTCCGACGTTTGGATGGACATGAATCCGAGAGACAACCAGCGCCGGGAACCGTTGACGACCCGACCGAACAGCATCGTGGCCAGCAAAAGCACCAAAACCAAGACCAGGATCGGGTATGCGAGGCCTTCCAGGTTTCTGTAGTGGAGCCAGGCCACTAACCCGGCGGATGCGAATCCCAGGACCAGATGAGCCGCATGCGTGGCATGGAGCGCGTGGCCCAGCGGCTTCCCGGCGGAGTCGAGGTTGTACAGGCCCAGGATCACGAGGGCCAGAACGGTGGCCACGAACCCTCGGTCGAGATTTTGGAGCGTACGGATCACGGACCCACCGCCGCCACCGCCTCCCCGTAGAGGTCGTTCCACGCCTTCACCACTTTCATGGCGATGGGCGCCGCGGTGGACGATCCCCCTCCGCCATGCTCGTTGAAGACCACGACGACGACCTTCGGATCATCCGCCGGCGCGTACGCCACGAACCAGGCGTGGTCCCGCAGCCGCCAATCCGCTTTTCGAGAGCTGCGTCGGTCCTGACCCAGGCGAGCGACCTGCGCCGTACCCGTCTTGCCTGCGACCACAAGATCTCTCAGACGTTTACCGTACGCGGTTCCACCCGGTTCGTTCACAACCCGGCGGAGGCCGTCGCGAACCAGGGCCATCGCTTCCGGATCGAGCTCGACCTGGCCGCGAACCCGAGGCTCGATCCGTCGAAGGAGCTCGCCGTCCCAGCGCTCGATCCGTCGGGCGATTCGAGGCTCCAGCACCGTCCCTCCGTTGGCCAACGCTGCGTACGCGACCGCGAGTTGCAGCGGCGTCGCTACGACGGCCCCCTGTCCGATGGACGCATTGACCGCCGCCCCCAAGGTGTAGCCTTCCGGAAGATTCTTATCGTACCACCGCTCGTCCGGCATGATGCCTCGAGATTCCGACGGAAGGTCCACCCCCGTAGGCTGGCCAAAGCCCATCCGGCGGCCAACGCTGGCGATGGGATTCAAACCGAGACGACGACCCATGTTGTAGTAGAAGACGTCGCAGGAGTGTTTGAGGGAATCGGAGAGGTTCATGGCTCCGTGACCGTGTTCTTTCCAGCAGCGAAATCGCGCATCTCCCAACACGAAGGATCCCGGACACGATACCCTTTCGGTCGACCGCACCGCTTTCTCTTCGAGAGCCGCCAAGGCGGTCACGATCTTGAACGTGGACCCCGGCGCGAAGTAGTCCTGGATGGCGCGGAAGCGCCATGGGCGTCGCTGCCGGAGGCTTTTCAGAAGCGCGCGCTCTTCGGGGTCGAAGTAATCGGACAACCGATTGGGGTCGTATGATGGAGTGCTGGTCAACGCGAGCAGGCGGCCCGTGTTCACCTCCATGACCACGACCGAGCCAGCGATGCCGTCAAAGGCGGATTCCGCCACTTGCTGAAGTCGCACATCGAGGTTCAAGACCACGCGATGACCGGGGATGGCGGCAACCCGCTCGCCGACCTCGGCTCTGAGCACATCCGCCAAACGTCCGCGTTGAAGACGCCCCTTGGCGTCGACCACGACGGTCTCGGCGCCATCGGTACCGCGCAGCTCATCCTCATATGCTCGCTCCACCCCGGCCCGACCGATGGAGTCGCCGAGGCGGTAACCCCGTTCCCGAAGGACGTCGAGGTCTCGGGGAGAGAGCTGGTTCACGTACCCTAAGGCATGACCCGCGGTCCGTCCGAACCGATACTCACGGGCCGAGGCGCGCCGCA
Organism: Myxococcota bacterium; assembly: GCA_050331295.1. Classification (GTDB taxonomy): domain Bacteria; phylum Myxococcota; class Kuafuiibacteriia; order Kuafuiibacteriales; family Kuafuiibacteriaceae; genus Kuafuiihalomonas. The sequence goes on from JBHJGZ010000012.1 coordinate 19,895, forward strand.
CCGTCACTCCGGGAAGCCTGCCCAACTGAACCTCCGATAGGAGAGGCGCCTCGATCTCGGGCGAAACGTCGCGACGAACCAGGATCTGTTGGTAGCGCTTGAGGCCGCGAGTGAGTCTCACCCGTCGCTCGAGCTGTTCGAAGCTTCGGCGGTCCAACCGGGCCAAAGCGTGTAAGCGCTCCAACACTAGGGTCGTGGTGGGGAAGTATCGGGAATCGAGATAGACCGCGTACCGGCGCGGTCCGCGCCGGAGCACCGCGACCGCTTTGTTCGGCAGGTCGAGTGACGCGCGGGCTTCATGAAGCCGGGCGATGGCCGAGGCACTCGCGCCGTCCAACAACAGAATGGGAGGTCCGTGTTGGGCGGCCACCTGCCCCAACGCCAACAGCTTCTCGTCGGCCTCCTTGCGACTGAGTCCAATCGCGCGAGCCAGCGTCCTCACCGCTCGACGGGCGTCTGGGAGAAACGCCGGAGTGACGTATACGTTAACCGCCTGTCGATTCGTCACCAACACCACGCCGCTGGCGTCGACGATCTCTCCCCGTTCGTGTTCGATACGCTTGGTCTGAAAAAAGTTGTTGAGCGACTTGAGCCGAAACTCGGATCCGCTCCGAATCTGAAGCTGGTATAGCCGAATGCCCACAACCGAAAAGGCAAGAACCACGATGATTCCGAGGGCCAACGCCCGGCCACGAGCCTCAGAAGGGTCTCGATGCTCTTGTCCGGGCAGCTGCGTGATCATGCGAGAGCCCGCAGCTCATCCCGGGGTCGAAATCTTCGATCCAGGTACGAAAACGCGGCGAACACCGGCCAGGCGGTGGCCATGGCCAGAATCGTCGCGGAGAAGACCGCGGCTGATTCGGGAATTTCGGCTCCGGCGAGCGCAGCCATCAAGTTTCTAACCACCGACACCAGTATCGTCGACCAGCCACTCAAGAGAACGACCGAAGCGGGAGAGGCCTGCGTTCGGCGGCCCGGCGTCGAACGCAGAATGAGGTAGCCGTAAAGCAGGGACCCAAACACGATACCACTCGGCTCGCCCGACAACGCGTCGGCCGAAAGGCCTCCTGCAAGAGCCACCGAGAGCCCGACCCTCGGCTCCAGCTCCCGCGCGGCAAACGCCATGAACATCGGAGCGAAGGCCATCTCAGACGTCCCGAGCCCTTCGGCCACCGACTCCACCACCAGCAGGAGGAGGCATAGTCCCGTGAGAATGAGAAACCGGAGGGTCCGTCGTCCCCTCGCTCCGATCATGGCTCCTCCGTCGACCAAAGCCGCGGGGGCAGCTGGGAATCTGGAGTGTACAAAGGCTCTGCCCGCTGCGGAACCTTGACCACCGCGACGACCCGAAGTCGCCGAAGTCCCGCCGCCGGTTCGATGTCGGCTTCGAGCATCGGCCGATCCGGAGTCGTTCGAACCTCCAAAACGGAACCCACCGGAATGCCCGCGGGGAACACACCTCCGAGTCCGCTGGTGACCCATCGCTCACCGGCGTGAAGCCCGTCCGCTCGAAGAACGTCCTCGATCCTCACCCGGAGACCATTGCCTCGGAGCCGGCCGCGGGCACCGGTCTGCACGCTCTCCACCAGCACCGCGGTTCGTTCATCCGAGATCAGAATCACCTCCGATGACGTCCAGGATACCTTGGAGAGACTCCCCACCAGCCCTTCCTCCGAGACCACGGGCAAACCAGCTCGAAGATCGTGAAGGCTACCGCGGTCGATGATCACCGTCTCTCCTCCAGCACCCAACCCGGCCCCCACGACCCGCGCCATGACGAATTCGGACTCTGGACTTCGCTGGTCCAGACTCAGCAGCCCGCGAAGGGCCTGGTTCTCCGACGCAACGAGCTCCAATTCATCGAGCCGCCGTCGCAACTGGCCGTACTGGATGCGAAGGGAGGAGAGTTCGCGTCGGGCGTCGGCCAGATCCACGTACCGTGCCCACACGTCCGAGATCCATCCTACGCTCTGGGTGAGGCCGCTCTGTATCGGCGTCGTCAAGGTCCGGACCACGTGCTCGAATGGGTTTGCCAGGTGAGGTGCGCGTGCGTGAGCGCGGTACACGATGAGCGGGAGCACCAGAACCAGCACCGCGGAGATCCATCGGCGGTAGCGTTTCCATAACCGCATGCCCGACCCGGAGAGTGTATGCCGACCGCTGCGCCGAAGGGAAAGGTGGACCCACGATATCCTCGCGACATCACCACCTTCTCGAGTCAGCTGATGGCGATGTCCTTGAGCAGGTCCATGCGTTCTAGCGTGGACACCATGCCGCGGACTACGGTCCGCGTCGGGTCAGACGCGATCATCACGGGAAGCCCTGTCTCTTCTCGGATCCTGACGTCGAGGTTCTTGAGCAAGGCCCCGCCCCCCGAAAGCACGATCCCGCGGTCGACGATGTCCGCCGCCAACTCGGGTGGTGTCTTCTCCAGCGCAACCCGCACCGTTTCCACCATGGCCCCGACCGTCTCGGACAGGGCATCCCGGACCTCGTCCGAGTTCAGAACGACGCCCTTGGGTACACCGCCCACCACGTCGCGGCCTCGCACTTCCATCTCCTCCAATGGGCCGGTGGCGGTGGCTGAGCCGATTCGCTTCTTCACTTCCTCTGCGGTTTGTTCACCGAGGTACAGATTGTAGCCTCGCTTGACGTACTGGACGATGTCTTCGTCGAGACGCTCGCCTCCCACCCGGACGGAGTGAGAAAAGACGATGCCGCTGAGGCTTATCACGGCCACTTCGGTCCGGCCTCCGCCGATGTCGACCACCATGTTGCCGGATGGTTCCGTGATGGGAAGCTCTGCCCCGATCGCCGCCGCCATGGGCTCTTCGATGAGATGCACCTCTCGCGCGCCAGCTTGCATGACCGCCTCTCGGACCGCTCGTTTCTCGACTTCGGTCACACCGACCGGGACACAGACGATGGTCCGCGGCTGGGAGAGGGTCCGCCCCCCCTGAATCTGCCGAATGAAGCTCCGGAGCATGGCGGACATGGACTCGAAGTCCGCGATCACCCCTGCCCGCATCGGGCGGATCGCCTCGATCCCCGACGGTGTCCTCCCCAGCATCTCCTTGGCGCTTCGGCCGACGGCGCTGACTTTGCGAACGCCGGTGTGGTCGCGGGCCACGGCCACCACGGTGGGTTCGTCCACGACGATCTCGCCGCCTCGAACCGCGAAGCGGGTATTGCAGGTACCGAGGTCAATGGCCATGTCGGTCGGGACGAATCCACTGAGCCACTTCAGCATTTCCGGGATGGCTCGGAGTACCAAAGGCCTTCCCAAACTTCAATTTCTTCCGATACACCCCAGCCGATGCTGAGTGCGCTCCGCCGCAACAAGAACAGTCCCGTCGTGCTCGTCCTTTTGGGCCTGGTGGTCCTTCTGATGATCGGATTCGGAACTTCGTACCAGGCATCGAGCGGGTCGGCCTTCGCGGCCCGTGTGAACGGGTCCGTGATTTCGGAGTCCGAGTTCAACAGCGCGTACGCTGCCGAGTACTCACGACAGCAGCAGTTGAATCCAAAGTACGACCGGGAGGCGGCAGAGCGGGCCGGACTTCGAAAGCAGGTCCTCGACCAAATGATCACGACCCGGCTCTTGGCTCAGCGAGCCAAAGACATGGGCCTCGCGGTGGATGATGCGGCTCTGCGGGAGGCCATCGTGTCGCGCCCCTATTTCCAGGTCGACGGTCGCTTTAGTCGGGACCGGTACGAGCGGGTGCTCAACAGCATCGGACAGTCCGACCGGCAATACGAGGAATCCGAACGGGAACGCCTCCTTGCTGAGAAGCTGCTTTCGGCGTTCCAAGGCGTGCGCCCCTCCGATGCGGAGGTTCGTTTGGCCTTTCGGATCCAGGAGGCAAAGCGCAACGCCGAGTTCGTCCAGATTTCGAAGGCCGCATTCGCCACCGACGACCGGGAACTCAGCGCCGAGGACGTCGCGGCCTGGGAAGAGTCCCAATCCGACCTCACGGAGACCATCGCCGAGTACTACCGACAAAACAAAGCCACCCGGTATGACGTCCCTCGTCAGGTTTGCATTCAGCAGATCCTGATTCGCATCGACGAGGCGCTTCCGCCAAAGGCTCGAACCGAGAAGCGAAGGCGGATCGAGGAAGCCGCGCGGCGACTGGCTAAGGGGGTCCCCTTCGAAGAGGTCGCGGCGGAATACTCCGAAGATCCCAGCCGGGCCCAGGGAGGGCGGATGCCTTGCTTCGCTGAAGGCAATGGCCTCCCAGAGGTCGAAGAGCAGGCCTTCTCCATGCAGCCTGGTGAGATTTCGCCGGTGATTCGTACGGGCTTCGGCCTCCACCTGATTCGGGTGAACGAGTTCAAGGAGCCGATACGCATCAAGTTGGAGGACGCCAAACCGGAGATCAAGCGGTCGCTCGCGGCCCGAGCGCAGGCAGAGTTCGAGGCTCGCGCGCTCGCCCGCCGGCTGCTCGATGCAGCGTCTGTCGAGCCCAGCCTCGCAGCCACGCTCGAAACGCTGAAGACCGATGTCCCCCTCCAGGCCCAAACCACCGGGCCCATCACCGCCAATCAGGTGTACCTCCCCAAGCTTGGCGTGGCGCCGGCCGTCAGCGAGATGATTTGGAAGATCGAGCCGAATGCGCCCTACGCCGAACAACCCGTGGAAACCGAAGATGCCTTCGTGGTCCTGCGCCTCATTTCCGAAAGCCTCCCGGACGAGGCCGGACTTGGGCCGCGCCGTTCGACCATCGAAGGGATGCTGACCAACACGAAGCTCAACGACATCTTCCCGGCCTGGCAAGCCGCTTTGCAGGACGGAGAGGAGGTAGAGGTCAATCCGCGGGTTCTGCGTTACGGCTCCTGAGTGGGCCACTTGCCCGGCGAAGCACCGCTTCGTGGTGCCCCTTCTTCGAGCCAGTCCAGAAATCCTGGGGCGTCGTGGTACCGCATCAAGAGGGCCCCCGTCCGCACCACCGAGCCCGACGAGACCTCGACCGGGGCCATGGCCTCCAGCTGCTGAGATCCTACCCACGTGCCATTCTTCGCCTCCAGATCCGTGAGGGTTACGATTCCGGACCGGCGATCACATCGAAGCTCGGCATGAAGACGAGACACGCTGTCGTCCAGCAAGACGACGTCGGCTTCGGGGCTCCGACCGATCTGTATCACTGCGGTGAGCAGGTCTCGGTCGCTCTTGGGTCGAAGCTCCAGGCACAGCGCGTCCAGACTGGCCCCTCGCAACTTCGGGCTGTTGGGCAACTCGACATTCTGGGTCTGCGCCTGGGCGATCACCGTCTCGGGCCGCTGAATTCGCGAGAGGATGTCGAAGCTCGGCTCCGGGACCACCAACCAGGGCCACGGATAGCGCGCTAGGAACGTGCCTCGGCTCATCGACGCAGCGTCGGCGAGGTACGCATCGATGGGAGGCAGGTGTTGCCGAAGCATTTGTCCGATGATGGCGGGCGGCGGGTCCTTCCGGCAAGTCCAACACCGTGCCGTTTGCGCCCGCGGCGCGACGTGGGCTCCAACCAATGAAGGTCACGAGGCCGGTCCACATCCAAGAGCCCGTATCGTTCGACGCCGAGGAGTTCACGACTCGGAATCCATCGGGTTCGGCTGCAGCGGAACCAGGTACGAAATGATGGCTCGGTCTGCCGTGCGGCATATAGGGTACGAAACATCGCCACCAAACCGGCCCAGCGGCCGCCCGCGAGGACGCCCAATGCGTCCACGTCGGGGCATCGATGTCTCAAGATTCGGCTGAGGAGCTGAGGGCTGGGGCGCGGAAGGTCGGCCGCCAAGACCAACAGCCAGGTTTCGTGGATTCGGGCTGCGGCCTCCGCCACGGCTCGAGCCGGTCCTCGACCGGAGTCCATCCAAACTTCGGGTCCATCCGTAGCCGGGCCAAGGTTGCGCTCCGGTCCCATCATCACGAGGCGTCGCGGCTGGACCCCCGCTCCGCAGCGGAGGACCCTATCCACGAGACGATCGCCATTCGGGTGTCGTAGGGAGGCCTTGTCCACCCCACCGAGTCGTCGACCGCTCCCTCCGGCGAGAACCAAAACACACAAACCGTCGCGCTCGAGGCCGGCGTCATCGAATCGGGTGGTCCCAACCACAGGCACCCCAACCACCCTTCCCGGCTGACTTGGCTGCGCGGGCCGCTCGCGCCCAGTGCGGCGCCACCGGACCCGACGGCCAGGCATGACCTTCTCGCAGGAGAGCGAGGTTGATGGACCGGCCCTCCAAGAGAACCTCGCGAATCCGTCGTCCGTACGCATCCAACTCGGGTGCCGGCTTCGGAGGGATACGCAATATAACCTGCATTCCCTCGATGCGGCCCCGCAACGCCCGGGTCGCCACCTCGCCCCAGCACGCGTGCGATTCCGGGGCATCGATGGCCCAAAGCCGGACCCGCGTTTCACCGCTTTCAAAGGTATCGCCGTCGACGACTCGATGGACATGGACGCTCAACTCCGCGGTTCCGCAACAAATCACGACGCCGACCCCGAGCATCCAAACCATCGGTGGGCGCTGCACGCATCGCATCCGAATCAGAGGTGCCCGGTCGCCATCTTCAGCGCTAGGTGGGCTTCCCGGACGAAGCGAATTTCGAGCGCCTCATGGTCTGGGCGTCGCGGTCGCCATAATAGTGAGCGCGCTGACCCACCTCGACGAAACCGAGTTTTCGATAAAGGCCTACCGCGGCCAGGTTGCCGCTCCCCACTTCCAAGAAGACGCGGTCCACGCCGGCTGCGTCGAGGGCACTCAACCACGAGGACAAGAGTTGGCGGCCGTGACCGACGCGACGTGCGTGGGGGGCTACCCACAGGAGATCGAGCTCTGCTTCGAATTCGAGTCTTCGACCCACCAGGATCCCTTGCAAGCAGCCATGGGCATTCCTGAGACCCAAGCCCACCGTGTGGGGGCCGCGAAGATGCTTCTCGAGGCTCTCTACGGTCCAACCGGTGGCCGGCGCCTCACCCCACCGCGCTACCTGGTCGAGGCACGCCGCCGTCAGCTCGAAGATTCGGTCAGCGGACACACAAACTCCGGCGTCGGGGCCGACTCGGCCAAGGGTGCGAAACCCGGTGCGTAACGTACCGAGGTCTGTTCTTTCAGCTCAGCCAGGATTTGCTCCAGCTTCTCCCGCTCGAGTTGTGCACGGATCTGCGTCTCCGCCCTCATCCTTGCCTCCCGTTCCGACAGGCCCCGGAACCGTTCCGGGCGCGCCTTCAGGCAAGAGGCCACTGCACCCGGCGGAAGCTTCGTGCCGAGGCCGACCCTCACTTCAAGAAAGCGGTCGACCCGCATACGACGAGCCAAAAGGCGACGAAGAAGTTCCGGCGGCTTTCCCACCGCCTCCGGCGGCTCGAACCCGTACGCATCGTAGAAGCGCGTCAGTTCCGAAACGTCGTCGAATCGTTCGATGAAGCGCGCAAACTCCAGTTCGACTTCATCCTCTGAGACCGCCGGAAGCTGGAGACGGTCTACCTCTCGATGAAGCAGAGCGTTATGCACCACCGACTGGAGCACCGAACGCAGCAAGGACCTGGGCAACCCGCCTTCCAACGCCACTCCAGGACCTCGAGTCTCCACCAGAACCCGTCCCGTTTCGGCAACCAACTCGCTGAGGGTGACCACATCGTCGCCCACCTGCGCGACGACCATGTCCACCACCTGGCCCTCGGTGGTGAACATCGCGGTCAATGCCCAAGCGACGAGCACCACGGTGTTCTCGCCGACCCGAGCCAGCCGGACAAGTCACCTTTCGCGAAATGGCGGCAAGGGTGATGTTCCTACTGGTGACGGCCGCGTCTTTCTGGTGTTCTGGACGGTGTCGGTCGCGGCCAAGGTCTTTGTGGCGTTCGTGGCCCTGTTGCTCGGATTCGGCGCCACCGCCGTCGTCGGCGTCGGTGAGATCCGGGACTTGTCCACCAATCTTCAGGCGCTCGAGAACGGTCAGCTCCCGCTGGCTCGGGTCTCTGCCCAGGTCGAAACCCTTCAGCAGAATCGGCTCCGAGACCTGCGTCGCGCGTTGGAGGAACAAGCCCAGCCCAGTCGAAACGCGATCCTGCGGATCGGCCAGCGCTACTACCCCGACGTCATTGGAGGCGCGGAGCGCGAGATGCGGCGGCTGCTCCTGCAGGGCGCATTCGACGCACGCTTCGTGAACGCCGTTCTCGCCGACCTCGAGCTGATTCGTGAAGGTCACGACGCCTTGACCGAGCTGACGGTTGAAGCCCTCGGTACGGAGGGCCCTGCGGAGCCAAGCATGGTGGAGCGTTCTCGGTCCTTGGAAGCAGAACTCCGTGGAGCAACCTACCAGCTGAACAAGCGCATTTCCGACCGGACGGACCACCTGGTGCGCTCCGCCCTCGTGGAAGAGCGTCGCGCCACCTGGCGCATCCTCGCCATGGTCCTGCTCGCATGCTTGGTCGGCTTGGGCGCCACCGCCATGGCCGGTCGAGCGGTGGCCCCGATGGGCGCCTTGGTCCGATATGCCCGTGCCCTCTCTCGGGGCGACTACGACCAGCCGATGCCGGTTCGCCGTCGCGATGAGCTGGGCGTCCTGGCCGAAGAGCTCCAGTGGATGGCTCGGTCTCTAAAGAATCGGGAGCGCGAACTGGATAAGCAGGCCACGGAACTGGAACACGCATACCGCAGGGTCGACGAGCTCAAGCGGTATCATGAAAGCATCGTACGCAGTCTCGGCACCGCTCTCGTGGTGACGGACCGGGACTTCGAGGTCTCCAGCATCAATCCGGCCGCCGAGCGCGCTTGGGGGCTGGACCCTCGCAAGATGCTGGGCGTGCGCCTGCAGGACCATTCTTGGGGCCAGGCGGCTCTGGCCGCGGTCGGCCTCGACGACTCCTCGACCGATGATGATTGTGGACCTCGCGTTCGGACCGCCCAAGCCTGTCCGCTGGGTGACCGGACCGTGCACGTCACGGTGGCCCCGCTTCAGACCGAGCAGGGTGACGCGGTCGGCTGGGTCGTCGCGGTCGAAGACGTCACCGAAGCTGCGAGAACGAAAGAAGCCCTCATTCGGTCCGAGCGCCTGGCCGCGATCGGGCGGATGAGCGCGCACGTCACCCACGAGATTCGCAATCCCCTCTCTTCGATCGGACTCAACGCCGAAATGTTGGAAGACCTTCTTCGGGACCGGCCCGATGCTCATGAGGCGGCCCTGCTCTGTCGGGCCATCGGACGCGAGATCGACCGACTCACCGAGCTCACCAGCGAGTACCTCCGTTTTGCCCGCCTCCCCCAACCGGAACTGCAGCCGGTTCCGGTGGATGCGTTCCTCTCCAACCTGGCTTCCTTCGTTCGACCGGAGTGCAGTGCGTCCGGCGTCACGGTCGATACGACCCTGGATGCAGCACGAGGCGCATCGATGTGGGTCGACCCCGACCAGATGCGACAGGCGGTGCTCAACCTCGTCCGCAACGCGCGGGAAGCCATGCCCGAAGGCGGAGCGGTGATTTTGCGAGCCCGTTTGCAGGCACCGGATGTCGTCCTGGAGGTGGAGGACGAAGGTTCGGGCATTCCTTGCGAAGACCGGGACCGAATCTTCGACCCATTCTATTCTACCAAGCTGACGGGAACTGGATTAGGGTTAGCTCTAACGAACCAGATCGTCATCGAGCACGGAGGGCGTCTGGAGGTCCGCTCCGCCCAATCCGGGGGAACCATCTTCTCGATTACGCTAGCTCATAGCCAAGATGCCAGGATGCCTGGCATTTACGGGCGCGCTCCGGAGGCCGCGTCTGCATAAGGGTAGGTACGGATGCTCGCGCAAGTCCTCGAAAGTACGAGGCAGGGGGCGCGAATGAGGGATTTCAGAAGAAAATCAGTACGTTGGAGCATCCGCTTGACTCGCTGAGGCGGCTTTTCGAGTGTCTCCGCCGTGCTGAACGCGGACATCCGAACCCTCTCCAACGGGCTTCGCGTCGTGCTGCTCGACGTCCCGCACGTCCACAGCGCCTCCTGTGCACTGATGGTTCGGTCGGGTCCTCGTTATGAGCGCCCGGAAGAAAACGGCATCGCTCACCTCGTGGAACATTTGTTGTTCCGAGGAACACGGTCCCATCCCTCCAGCTTCGACTTTCACGTGGCGGTGGAGTCGCTAGGAGGGGAGATCAACGGTCTCACGCAGAGGGACGCGACCACCATTCACATCACCGTGCCTCCGCAGCACTTGGAGGCCGGTCTTTCCTTGCTGGGTGAGGTTTCAACGGAGCCCTTGCTCACCGGTTTGGCCGTAGAGCGTGACGTGGTGGTGGAAGAGATCTTGGATAGCCTCGACGCCGAGGGGCACGACCTGGACCTCGACAGCATTTCACGCCGCATTCTTTGGGGCGACCACCCCATGGCGTTCCCGGTCGCGGGCGACCTCGAGTTGGTGGAGTCGCTGACGGAAGCCGAATGCCGCGCATTTCACCGCCGCTTCTATACCGCCCGGAACTCGGTTCTGGTGGTCGCGGGACCTTTGGAGCCGAATCGCGTCCATCAGTGGGCACAGCAAGCCTTTTCGAGGATGACGGAGGGCGCCGAGATCCCAGACCCGCCCGCCCCCAAACCTCGGTCGAGGCTTCCGATCCATGTTCAGCCCACCGACGATGCCCAGGTCTCTGCGTTGCTCACGTTTCCGGCTCCCCACGAAAATCACGACGATTTTGGGCGCCTCATGGTGCTTCGTCGGATCCTCGATGACGGTTTTGCCTCTCGGTTGCGACAGGCCATCTGCGAGCAGCGAGGACTCGCTTACTCGCTCTCCGTGGGCGTCGACGCTTACCGAGACGCCGGTGCGTTCGACATCGAAGTCGCCTGCACACCGAAGAAGCTCTTCGGAGCCATTGAGCAAATGCTCGACACGCTGGAGGGTCTGAAGGCCGACCCCGTGCAAACCGATGAACTCGAACGCGCGAAGACGCGTCACCTGGCGGACCTCCAGTTTGCCCTGGATGACCCCAACGAACTGTGCGGCTGGTACGGTGCCAGTGCGCTCATGAACGTGCAGAAGTCCGCCGAGGCGCAGCAGAAGGAGATCCTCGAAGTACGACCGGACGACCTCCTCCACTTTGCGAACCGCTTGTTCCGTCGGGAAGATGCGCTCCTCACTTTGGTGGGTCCTGTCGACGAGCGGTCCACATACCGACTGGAGCGTCTTCTGAATCGGCCCGCCGAGAGCACGGTCTGGCTCGGTCAAGACCTGGAAGGCGAAGATGAGGTCATGTTGGAGAATGCGGAAGGACCCCGCCTGATTGCGGGTTGACGCCTACGTCATGCCTTCTACGCAATCCGCCTTCTTTGGCAGACCGCCCGGGCCCATGGTCCGCGGGCTCCTTATCGCCAACGTCGTTCTTTATGTGGCGGAACTGATTCTGCTTCGCACTGGCGCTTCCTTCATCGACGGGTTGTTCTTGAGTCCCTTCGACGTGTTGAGAAAGGGCATGGTCTGGCAGGTCGGGACGTACATGTGGTTTCACGACCCGGTAAGTCCCGGTCATCTCCTCTTCAACATGTTGTGGCTCTACATCTTTGGGACCCAGATGGAGGCATTCTGGGGTCCAAAGCGGTTTCTCCGCGGGTACCTTTTCTTCGGGCTCGGTGGAGGCCTCTTGACGGTGCTGCTTGGGGCCTTGGCCTACGCACCCGGTTTCTCCTCCTGGCTCGATGGTTTTCAGCACACCCGCCACCTGGGCGCATCCGGCGCGGTGATCGGCGTGACCGTTGCCTGGGGTCTCGCCCACGCCAAGACCCAAGTGAACTTCTTTCTCCTCGGCGCCATGAGCGGCATGACGTTCGTTTTCCTGATCATCGGCATTCAGCTTCTCACCGCGCTATCCTTCAGCGCGGTGTCCGCCAGCGCTCATTTCGGAGGCATCGGCGCCGCGTTCATTCTTTGTCGGGGGCTATGGCGACCGAGTCGCTGGAAGCAAATGCTTCGTCGGCTGCAGCTCAAGCGCCAGAAGAGAAAGATCCAGCGAGAACTTCGTCTCATTCGGTCCGACGACGACGACAAGACGCGTTGGAACTAGGGTTCCGAGCGGCGGCCGCTCTTCTTGCGTTTCCCTCGCTCCAAGCGCTCCCGCACCCGAACCATTTGTCGCTTCTTGTACATGGCATGCCGATTGGGGCCGGTTTCGTTTCGAGCTGCCGTGCTCCGGTCCATCACCTGAAACTCCACCGTTCCGAACACCACAGGCCCCAAACCCATCAGCCTCTGACTTTGAAACGGAACGACTCGGTCCACGCGGATCGGCACCTGGGCCACGAAGTTCACCAAACGAAAGTCGGGTCCAGAGAACTCGTTTTCGGGCCGTTCCCTGGGGCTGAGAGGTTCCGATTCGTTTAGGATGGACGCATCTTGCAGGGCCCGGAGCGCCGAAAGGTTGCCCGCCCTCACCAAGGTAGGGTCGAGGTCCACGAGTGTGTTCTCTGACTGACTCGGGAGGAGATAGTTGACCGGGAGTGCCTCTCTCAAGAGTGCCACCAGGAGAGTCGGAACATCATCCAACCGCTCCACCACCAGTCGGAACCGGAGGCGGTCGAACACCTGAGCGGCAACGGTGTCCTTTTTAGCCAAGAGCTTGCTGATGATGGAGTTCAAGGTCTTCGCGTTCCCAGCGAAATGGACGATGGGAAACCTTCGCTCCACCAAACCTCGGACCACCCGTTCAATTTTCGCGTGCAGGAGGATTCCTATCTCGGCATTCGAGATCGGAAGCATCGACAAGAGCTCGTGAGCCTCGACGTGGTGGAGGATGTGCATCACTTTGAGGGTCAAGCACGCGTAGAGACGATGTCCCCGTCTTCCCTGGCCGGAGGCCATAAGGAACAACTCTTCGGTGGTCGCGTTGCTCAGTCGCTCCGGCACCCGGTACTTCAGGTGAGTCTTGAGGTATTGAATGGAACGATTCTGCAGATCCTCGAGCCTCGCTCGGTCCGACGCGTCTTCTGGATCCAGCTCGTTCAGGCGCAAGAAGGCCTGTATCTGGCCCGGCTCATCAAAGTGCAGGCGGAACCAGTCGACCACCGAGCCTCCCCGCAGCATCAAACGAAGTTCGTCGATCTCTCGAGGACCCAATCGGCCGAGTGGAATGATCCCGGCTCCAGGGTGGAGGACATCCACCGCAACCACGGTTCTACCTTCCGACCGGGACTGGGAAGTCGATGGGGTATGCGGCGCCGGAAAACTTCGGAAAGCGCCATTGCCGGATGGCGCCATCCACACAGCGACCGACTTCCGCGTCGCGGAACTGTGCGGGCGTGATCGATACGTTCCTCACCCGACCGGTTCCCACGACCGAGATGTTGACCCGCATCGTTCCCCTGAGCTCCGAGTCCGACTGATTGTGCCGCTCCAGGCAGCGTCGCACGTCCTGGCCGTTGTTCCGCAGAACCGCGAGCACGTCACCTTGGTCGGGTTGGGATGGCAGGCGCTCTTCTTGCGTGGTGGCGGAGCCGAGAAGGTCGTCCACATCGGTCGTGGCCCTGCTGGCTCGGGACGGTGCCGGCGGGGGCGGCGTACGCGCGGGTGAGGTCCGCTGTTTCCGGGGAGGAGGCTTCGGTGTGGGATTCGCCGCCGGCTCGGTCCGTCGAGACTCCGGTTTGGCGGACGGCTTCGGCGCTGCCTTCGTGGCTTCGGTCTTTGCCACCGGCTCGGGAGCGGCGCGGGGCGAATCGGGCTCCGAAGCGGAGGTCGGGACGCGTTCAGCCTCATCCGTCGGCTGAACCGCTTGATCCTCCGACGCGGAACCCGATGGGCCCCCTTCGTCCGTAGTCTCTTCGTCCGGGGCGGATGTGGACGGCTCGGGCTGGGTCGGACCTGGGTCGGCGGACGAGGACTTCGGCGCAGGCGCCTGCGCCACCGGCGTGGCGGGCGACGATGGCCTCATGAGCAGCGCCCACCCGGCGCCCCCCACACCGAGCACCGCGACGACGACCGCCACCGCCAAGGCCCATACCGGAACTCTCCGAGGGGGCCGACCGTGGGCCCGAAGCGCCGGTCCGGCTGCTGAAGGGGCCTCCGCCGCAGCCGGTGCTGGACCGCTGATCGACGGTCCGGACGCAGGAGGTGGCGGCGGTCCCTGAGGACCCTCCGCCGCCGGAAAACTTGCGAGTGGAGAGGCCGTCGCCACCGGCTCAGGTGCTGGCCCCGCCATTTCCTCCGCCGCGAGGGAATCCAGCGCGCTGGCGGCGGATGGCTTCCATCCAGGGACTGGCACCGCGTCATCGGGTGCAGGGCCGCCCCGATTCATGTGGGCAAGGGACGGCAACACTTCGTACGACACATCTTCGGACGTCGCCTCGGCCGCCTCCTCCAGGCGGGACTCGAATCCGGGCAGCTTCGAGAGATCCGAAACGTACCGAATCGGCGTCCAGTCGCTCATGCCGTCCTTCCAGCACAGGTGATTGGGTCCGATCTCACCCTTGACCCAACGCTGCTCCAGCTCCTCCAGGGTCACGGGTCCAACCTGTTGATCCCGTATGGCAAAGAACCAGACTGCCCCGTCGGGCCGGGATTCGTCGGCCACGTCGGAGGAAGGAAGGGGCATCGTGGTGGAGGAGCTGGCGGCATGTGGAGGAATAGGCTCGGCGTCGGCAGCCAAGGTCTCGGGCCCGAACATGGCGGCGAAGGCCGAGCCGATCTCTTTCTCGATGCCTGGACCCGTATCGCCGTCGTCCAGTGGAGGAAGGGGCGAGACCGGCGAAGCCTTGGCGCCGGAAACAGATTTGGTCGGAGCGGAGGAAGAGGCACTCCACGACGGCCCGGATCCCATGCTGTCCAGGGTCCCTGCCAGGTCGTCGGCCAGCTCTGCTGCGAGCGAGTCGCCCAGTCGCTTGAGCTCTTCTCCGTTGGACCCGGATTCCGTCTCGTTCACCAACTGCGCGGTCTCAGGACGAAGATCCACGTGGGTCGCGTCGAACGCAGTATCGTCCGCGGGGCTCGATTCCGATCCGGGCGTGTCGTGTGGGAGAGCCCCGTTGCTGACTTCCGCTTCGACGTGCACGGGGCCTTCGGGCTCGAAGCTCGGGAGTTCGACGGATATCGAAGTCTGCTCGATGTCGACGGATGCGTCCGAAACGTCCTCTTCCGGTGGCTTCGGTCGAAGAATATTGACGTGGCCACACTTTTTGCAGCGCACCTTGGCGCCGCGCGGGCCGACCTTGTGGTCTGCGACCTGATACTTGGCCCCGCACTGGTCACAAGCAAACCGCATGGAAAAGGCGCCTGAGCGTAGAAATACATGGAACCGTCGTCAAGGAAACGGCCCGAAGGCCAGGTTGGGGCATCTTTCGGCCAAACCCTTGCCCTGCGCTTCAGACGCGAGCCTGAAGTGAGAGACCCTCGCGAAGTGTAGGCAGCTCCGTGCCCAAGCTGAAGAGCATCAGTTGATGCACGCGCCGTGCGTACGGGACCTCGAAGAGAGCATCGGGGTCACCCAAACCGCGCGCGGCCACCACCCAATCCCCGGAAACCAGGAGAGCCGCACGGGACGCACTGTGCTCCGCCCCCTCCAGATACGCCGTGATGTTCTCAAAAACGCCTTGCTGGAGCCCGGTTTTGACCGGACCAGCCAGGGCGGTGCGCATGCGCTCCGAGGCCTCGGCTTGAAGGGCTCGCGTCCAAGCGGTGATCACGCGGTCGTCGACGGGGTGCTTAACCCCACTGCCCTGCGGGACGATGAGTCGCACCGCAGCTTCGATGAGGGCAATGAAATCTCCGGGCGCAAGGGCCTGAACGAGGGCGAGTTCAGGTCGAACGCAACTCATTTGACGCCCGATGACCCAGGCCAAATGCCGAGGCGGCAACGTTCCGAACACTTCGTGCTTTTCGCCGACGAACAGCACCGTCGGTCGGCCCGGGAGAAGCACAGGAGCCTGAACCGATCCGGGACGGTGGTAGTGCTCGACGTCCCGGGCGCCCAACGCCATCGCGACCCTGCTCCACACTTCGAAGAAATGGAGGCCAGCCCGGGCGTGCTTACCTCTCGCCGACAGGTCGACCTTCTCTTTCTTCCGGAGGCCCATGTCGTTCCGGCGCGCGGCCACGAGCTCGGGGGCGTGGTGATACAGGATGGATGCTACTTGTCCGATCGGTCCACGGCACCAGGGATGAAGAACCATGGTCCGCCATTGAGCGTCTGACAGAGCGCTCTGGGGCCACGCGGGCGCCTTGTCCATAAGATGGCGGTATGCACGGACCTCGTCTTCGGTTGCAGCCCTGCGCAACACCAGCGCGCCCAGCCCACAGAATGCCGGGTCGTACTGCCCAGCTTCATAGTTCAGCTCATAGAGCATCCGCGCCGAATCGGTCGGGTCGTCCAGCATTGGCAAGATTCGTTGACAGAGAAGGATGGCTTCTTGCCGCCGAGCCGGGTCTCGTCGAAGCATTTGAGCGAGCCGAACCCCGCTCTGGATGTCTTGAGGCTCCAGCTTGCAGACCACTTCCAAAGCCTTCAGCGCCTTGTCGTGGGCCGAAAGCACTTCCTGGTACAAGCCGGCCAAGGTCCGCCAGAGGGCCGCTCGGGCCTTCTTTCCGTCCTTCGGAAGGCGCTGAATCATCCGGAGATAAGCTTCTTCCAGCGATGTCCACTGCCGCGCCTCGTAGAGCATGCCTTCGAGCCGTTCCAACGCAGACCGATTCGTCGGCTCGAGATCCAGAGCTTGGTCGTACAGCGCAGCCGAGCGCTGATGATCTCGTTCTTCGCGCCACACGAGATCGGCAGCCTGCAACAAGAACTTCACCTTGGTGGCCGGCTCCGCGCTCAGCTCGGCCAGACGTTCCAGGGTCGCCACCGCTTGGTGCGCTTGACGGGTCGACTCGAGCAACGGGACCAGGCCTTCCAATACCTGAAGGTCGTCAGGACGCATGGCCCGAGCTTGATTGAGTGCGTCGATGGCCCGGAACGGCTCGTTCATGAGGTCCCGACACAGAGTGCCTTGCACGAGCAAGGCCTCGAAACGCTCTTCTTCGTCGAGGATCGGAATCAGGCGCTGCCGCAGCTCGTACGCGTCTTCGTAGCGTCCGACCTGGCTGAATAGATCGGCGCCGGTCCGAAGTGAAGGCCCGTGGTGTGGATCGATCGCGAGTGCCTTCTGAACCGACTTGGTCGCCTTCTCGGGCTGCTCCAGCCTCACACTGAGGAGTGCGACCTGATGATGTAGATCGACGACCTCGGCATCAGTGAGCGAGCTTCGATGCTGCACCAGGATGGTTTGGAATATCCCCTGGGCTTCCTCGTGACGCTCAGCGTCCACCAGCGCGGACCCCAAGCCTTCGAGGGTTGGAAGATATCCGGGATCGTACTCGTAGCTACGGAGATAGTGTCGCAGCGTGCGGTCGAGGTCCTCGGACCGTTCCGCGATATACGCCAAACGGTAATGGTGCTTTCCGAGCTCCTCCCGCTGCGCGACCGGGTCCAGACGTTCGACGAGTCGGAGCAGGTGAAGTTCGGCTCGTTCCCACTGCTCGTCCGAGAACAGCAGATCCGAAACGTCGCTTCGGGCTGAGAGGTGCTCCGGGTCGGCAGTCAGAGCCTCCTCCAGGTTCTCGACCGCCAAGTCGACATCGTCGAGATCATCGAGCGCCCTTTGTGCGACCGAATAGTGACGTTCCGCTCGTTTGAGGGGATCGGCGGTGCGATGGGCTGCCTTCTGGGCCCAGGCTAGACCCTCCCTGGAGCCGGGCGGAGAAAGAGCGTCCATGGCATCGAGGCTCGAAACATGGCCTTCATCCATTTCGAGCGCCCGGGCGAACGCCGCCCGTGCTCCTTCCCTATCGAATGCCTTGTCAACGAGGACCCTCCCCAGGCGGTGGTGTACCTCCACCGCCGCCGGAAGCCCGGGCGTTTCCGACTCGGCCCGACGCCTCAGGATTTGGATGACCGAACCCCAATCCCCGCGTTGCTCGTAGAGACGTTCCAAAGCGAGCATGGTTTCGGTCGCGCGTGGATTCAGCTCGAGAGACCGGTCAAGGATGCGCTCCGCGTCATCGGGCCGATGCAAATGATCGAGGTAGATGCCGCCGAGTCGCTCGAGGAGCTCCGCCTCTTCTTCCGGCTCGCTCCCTTCGAGCAGCGCTTCGAGGGCCTCCGCCGCCCGGAGCCAGTCGCCTCGACCCCGGGCAAGCCTCTCTACGGTCCTCAGAGAAGGTCGATGCGCACCGTCAATGGCGAGCGCCTGACCCAAACAGCGCAAGGCTGCTTCGGGGTCTCGCAGTCGCTCCTCGTGTACACCCGCTAGCCGGGTCAAGAGGCTGACGCGCGCTTCGTCGTCGGTTGCTTGATGGGCCGCTTCCTCATAGGTCTCGAGGAGTTCGCTCCAGCGTTCTTCCTGGATGAGAATGCTCTCGAGGGCGTCCAGTGCCGGCCGATGAGCCCCGTGTTCGGCCAACACGTCTCGGTAGAGTTCGACCGCTTCGCCGGAACGCCCAAGATCCATTTCGAGCACCCGTGCCATGTTCATTCGAATGGCCAGTCGTTCTCGCTGGGTTGCTTCTCCCGGATCCAGCCGTTCCAGTCGCCGCTCCAGAGCTTCGAACAGAGCCTGTGGGCGACCGTCGGTTCGGTAGATCCGTTCGAGTTCGGCCGCTGCTTCCTCATCGCCCGGCGAAAGGTCCGACACCATTTGCCAAGCGCGGATCGCAGGTTCGATGTCGAGAAGGCGCTCTTCGGTCATCCGTGCGACGACCTTCAGAATGTCGACCCTCTCTTCGACGGACGGCGTGAACTCGACCTGGTCTCGGAGCAGCGACACCACATCAGCCCACCGTTCCTGGGCCGTCAGGAGATCGGCCAACAGCTTGGCGGCGTCCTTTTGGCCGGGCTGCATCGACATGGCCAGCTCCAGGTGGCGCTCCGCCCGCTCGGGTTCCTGGAGGTGGTCGATGCAGACTTCCGCTGCGCGGAGCCGAAGTTCGAATGCTCGAGCGAGTGACACCTGCTCCATCTGCTCTTCTAACAGGTCGGCGACGACGTCCCAGTTGTCGGTCTCGGCCGCCAGTCGTTCCATCCATTGCTGAGCATCTTGGTCCTGCCCGCCTTCCATGAAGGCCGCGCACGCCGCGCTGAACGCCAGGTCCTTGGACCCCAGCCAACGCTCCTGGATACCGGCAACCTTCAAATGCATGTCCCGTCGGAGGTCCGGGTCGGAGATCGTCTCGAGCCGACGACCTACCAGTTCTACCAGTCTTCGGTAGTCTCCAGTCTGTTCGCAAAGCCGGCATAGTGCGTCGAACGCGTCCACGTGGCGGGAATCGAAGTCCAATACTGCTTCGTATGCAGACACGGCGCCGGCAGTGCGGCCGATGTCTTGCTCGTAGATCCGGGCCACCTCCATCAGCACGTCGGCGCGATCCCCAGCCGTCTCTGTCAGTTCCGCGCGTCGGTGAAGCACGCGAACCGCTTCCGCAAATGCCCGCGCATCCCGAAATAGCTTTTCGAGCCGAATCAACTCGGCGTGGGTGTGCGGCTCGATATCGAGGATCCTGCGGCCCACTTCCGCCGCTTCCTGCTTCTGATTGAGCCGCTCTGCGAAGATGTCGGCCAGCTCGAAGCGAATCGGCTTGCTCTCCTCCGCCCGGGCATGGAGCGGGATCATGCTCCGGAGCACTTTGACCATGGGGCCCCAGTCTTCCTTCGCGCGGTGCAGCTCGCGAAGGGCCGCAAGGGCCTCCAAGTCGTTCGGGTTGCGTCGGAGTACATCCTCCCACGCCCTGACTGCATCCTCCGTTTCACCCAACCGGGTACCGCGAACCAGAGCGATCTTGCGCTGCAGCTCACCTGCTTCACGGTCGTTTCGCGCCCGGGCCATGCGGCTCTGCAGCACGTCGACCAACTCCACCCACTTCCCCTGTTGCTCGAAGAGCTCCGACAGTGCTTCCTGCGCCCCTTCGTGGCCGGGCTCGTCCGCCAGAACTCTTTGGTACGCGGCGATGGCCTCCTCGGGCTGGTCGACTTCGGATGACTCGGCCAACTGAGCAAGCCGCAGCCGGACCGTTTGCCGGGGACGTCCTGGACGGCTCTCCGTCTCGAGCTCGCGAAGGACCTCGAGGAGTTCGGGACTCGGAGGCAGAAGCCGAGCCAGAAGCACCGTCACGGCCTGTCGCGTCTCGGGAGACACCGCCAACTCCTTCGCCTTTTGTGCGGTTCTGAGTGCCTCGTCTGGTTCCTGCAATCGGTCGGCCCAAAGCTGCGCGGCACGTAGCCAACGCTCGGGATCTTCCGAAATCTCGGCCCGGCGTTCCAGCACTTCCACCAACGCGGCCCAGCGCTCTTCTCCGTCGAAGCGACGCTCGAGGGCTTCCAGCGCGTCGTCATCATCGGGAACCTTTTCCAGCAGAGCCTGGTAACTTTCGATGGCTTCCGAACTACGGTCGAGGAGAGTGTCCAGCACTTGTGACCGCTCTCGAAGGAACCGGACGTGGACCTCCGGATCCGGCCGGGTCGAAAGAACCTCGCCCAAGACGTCGACGTAGTCCTCCCAAAGACCACCGGCCTCCGCGGTTCTCTTCAGAGCCTCCGTTGCTTCCGTATCCGAGGGGAGCTGCGCGACGGCGCGTGCGTAGGCTGCAAACGCGAGCTCTGGTTGTTCCAAGCGGTCCTCATAGACCTGGCCGAGTTCTCGCCAAATCCGAGACCGTTTTGGCGCTTCACCTTGAAGGTTTGCCATCCGCGGGAGCAGTTCGCTCAGCCCACTCCAATCTGCGGCCGACCGACAGGCGTCGGCGAGGACGTCCGCCAGCCGCCGAGCTCGAGCCAGATCCTGCCGTTCCTCCGCTTCGCGCCACAACTCTTCCACGAAGGTTCGCGTCCGCTCATGGGTCGGTAGCGCGAGCAGATTCAGCTGAACCAGACGGTCTGCGCCGGATAGATTTCCGAGCTCTCGAGCCTCGACTGCAGCCCATCGAAGGCGGACTTCAGCGGTCCGTTGTACGTCATGGGTCGCAGACTCTACCCATTGTTCCAGCACTTCTCTACGCTCGGCGTGACGGTTCAATTCCTCCAGCAAGCGATCCAAGCGCCCGAGCGCGCCCTCGTCACCAGGGGCAACTTCCAAGAGCCGCTGAAGCGTCACCACTGCGCCCGCGGAATCACCGGCTCTCAGTGCCTGCAGGTCGGCCAGTTGACGCAGCAAGGAGACTTGCTCCTCGTTTCCCGAGGCTCCCGCGATCCGCCGGAGAAACACCTCCACCAGCGCCGAGAAGTCGCCGCCTTCCAGGAGGCGCTCCATCGCCGCGAGGGACCGGGGATCGTCCGGTTGATGGCGAAGGACCAATTCGTGCGCGCCGACGGCCCGCGTCCGGTCATCCCGCTCTTCGTAATACGCCGCGAGCCAACGATGTGCTTGGGTCGCGGCGGCCGTCCCCCAACGTTCTTCCGGCACGTCGGCGTAAAACCCAGCCAAGTCGTCGGACTTTCCGGCCAGGTCGGCCAGGGCTTCGGCCTGCGCCATCAGAGGTGGGTCGTCGGGGTCCGCCCGGAGTGCATGAAGCACGAACTCCAGCGATGTGCTCGGTCGACCAAGACGTTCGTCGGCCACGGCCGCAGCTTGAATGAAGCTCTTCTTGCGGTCCTCGAGGTCGTTCGCCGCTTCCGCCTTCAGGATGAGCGCCTGGACCACATCTTCCCACGCGTCCGCGTCCTCCAAGTGAGGCAGCAGGACTTCGGCGGCCCGACGCCGCACCTCTACGGGCCCGCTTCTCATCAGATCGCCGAGGCCTGACATTCCTCCGGGATCCCGAGGTCGAACCGCGAGGACTTCCGCATACGCATCGATCGCACCGAAGCAGTCCTCGCGCCGGTCCCGACGAACCTGAGCAACCCGGAGCCAGAGTCGACTTTTCTTGTCGGGGTCCGTTTCGGTCTCGGCGTGGTCTTGAAGCCCTTGCTCGAGCAAGTCCCACCGTTCCGTGCGCTCGCAAAGCGCCGCAAACCGGCTCCGAGAATCGAATCCCCACTCGGGAAGCTGCGCCCGCCTCTGGTACGCTTCGAGGGCGAGGCTCTCGTCCCGAATCTCCACTTCGGCAACCTTCGCAACCTTGTCCCAGAGCTCCGCCTGCTCGCGCTCGGACTCCGACCGCTCGATCTGTTCGCGATAGAGTGCGACGAGGCCTCGAGCGTCACCCGTACGTCGTCGATGACGCTCGAGCGCCTTGGACGTCTGCTGGTCGTCTGGGTCGAGCCGATGGACAACGGAAAGGAGTCGCATCGTTCGGTCGTCATCGGACTCGGTCCCCAACAACTCCAAGCCTCGACGGGCAAATCGGAGCTGTAGCTCCGGTTCCACCGAGTCGACGATGCGGGCAAGCAAGCTTGCGTATTCGTCTTTACGTTCGTCGGTGAACCAGCGCTCCGCCGACTCGAAGGCTTCGGAATCCGTGGGCAGCTCGGCGAAGCTCCGAACCGCGGCGGAAAACGCGAGGTCGGACCGTCCGAGCGCTTGTCCGTAGGTCTCGGCCAGCCGAATCCCCATTTTCGTGCGGGTCTGCGGATCCCCCGCGAGCTCCACCTGGGCCCGCAGAACGTCGGCCAAGCGCGCTGGTTCCGAGGCGCTCTCGTAATGCCGCTCCAGGGTCTCCGCCACCGCGACCGCGTGGACCCGGTCGTCATCCCAGGCATCGAGCCACGTCTCGAGTGTTTCGACGGCCTCTGAAGGATCCGAGGCCGACTCCAGGACGTCGCGAACCATCGACACGGCCGTCGACCGCTCTGAAAGCCGATCCGCCCAAAGGCGGGCCGCACGAAGACGAAGGTCGTTCGCCATCTCGGGGGCGGCGTGTGCCCACTGCTCCAAGAGCTTTGCGGCGGCCTCGAATTGTCCCCCCTCTAAATGGAGTCCTTCGAGTTTCGCGTAAAGATCCAGCTGAGAAGGATCGGCCGTGAGGGATGTCTGAAAGGCTTCGGCCGCACCACGAGGGTCGCGGATCCTCATCAAGACTTCTCCGCGTCGGCGCTCAAACCTGGCCTGCCCGACGCGGTCCGGCTCGATCTCCGAGCGACGCTGCAGCAGCTGCGCCAACTCGTGAGGGGAGCCGCCCTGGGCGACGACCTCGATAAATGCATCGAGGTGCTCTCGGCTTTCGTGTTGATGGACCAGCTCTCGCCAGGCGTGGAGCCGCTCTTCGATGGGGCGGTCCCACGCGTCCGACGCCTGGGCAACCAAAGCTCGAATCGAAAGCTCCGAAACCGTGCCTTGGGTTGCTAGGGCTCGGAGGTCCTGCAACATCAGCTGTTGCTGGTTCGCCGCCGCCGCGACTCGCATCCAGGCTCGGCCATGCTCCGGGTCTCCAGCCGAAAGTACATACGCCTTCTTGCCCGCCTCGTAAGCCTGAACCGGAGCCCCGAGACGCTCCGCATAAAGTGATCGGATCGCCACCGCGCGCTCCAGAGCCTCCGAAGAATCCGAAGCGGCTGAAGCCAGGACTTCGTGAACCCGGACGAGCCGACCCCAGTCTCCGGCCCGTCGGTAAATCGGCTCCAGAATCTCGGCTGCACGGATTCTCAGGGAAGAGTCCAGGAGTGCTTCCAGTCCCTCCCGCGCCGCTCCGTGATCCGGTACTCCGCGCAGGGCCGAAGCGTAGGCCTCCGCAGCTTCGGAAAGCTGTCCAAGCTCGAAGCAGGAATGTCCCAGCGCGACCTGGGCATCGGCCACCGCGACCGGACTGGTTCGCAGGTCCACCAACCGACGCAGGAGATCTCGTCGCGCCTCGGTCTGGCCCTCCTTCTCGTAGAGCCGAGCCAGCTCTTCAAGGATATGACTGTCCAACGGATCGAGTGCGAGCGCCTGTTCCAGCCATTCGATGGCTCGGCTCGGATCGTCAGAGACCTCTTCCCAAAGCGCTGCCGCTCTTCGAAGGTAGTCGACTCGAGATTCGTCCGGGGCCGCATCCGCCCTCGCCGCCAAGACTTCCGCCAAGCGGAGCGGATCACCCCCCGCCGACATCAAGCGTTCGAGGGCTTCCAGCGCTTCGGCGTCCGTCGGCTCCAAGTGAAGCAGAGCCTCCCAAGCGCGATGAGCCCCGGAGGGATCGAGTGCTTCTCCGTCGCAAAGCCGTCCATACAGACGGAGCGCCTGGACGTCCTGCGGATGGTCGGCGATGTGTTGCGCGAGAGTCTCCGCCAGATCCTGAGCGCGGTGAGCCTCGAGGCCCCATTGGGCCATCTCTTCCATACCCGCGCTGTCCAAGAGTCCCTCCCGAAGCGCGCGCACCCTCATGTCGAAGGCGTGACCGGTGTCCGCGAGTTCGTGTCGGGACAGATGGGCCATCCGGTTCAACAGATCTCGCCGTTCCGGACCCTCGCGGCAGTCCCCGAGTTGCACCTCGTACGCTTCGAGGACCCCGCGATACTGCGCCTCTTCCAGGTAGTGAGGCACCAGCATCCGACCGGCCAAGGCCTTCAGGTGGTTCCCTGAGCCGGAACGCATCAGCCGTTCGAGGCCCGCAAGGGCCCGGGGCAGCTTGGCCACCAATTCCAAGGCCTGCCGGTAGCGTCGCACCGCCTCCTCTGGCTCGCCCGCCGCCGCCAGCGCGTCGGCGGACCATGCAAGAAGCTCTGCCTTCTCTCGAGCCGGCTGAACCACCCCACGCCAGCGGTCAAGGGTGCTCACGAGCTCCCGATTTCGTCCTTCCGATTCCAGCAGCGTGGCCAATCGTGAGAGTGCGGGGCGGTGCTCCGGGTCGAGCCCGATGACCTGTCGAAAACGCTCGGCCGCCTGGTCCGGCGCCTGCAAGGCATCGGCGAGGATGCATCCCAGTGCAAACGTCAACCTTACCTTCGTCTCCCGGTCGTCGGTCTGCCGAAGCCGAGCGATCAGCAGCTTCGCCAGTTCATCGTGGCGCTGCTGAGCCCCGAGCAAACGTTCGAGCGCTGCGATGGCGGGGGACGACGCGGGATCGGCTTCCAGCGCTTGCTTGTACCATTCCGTGGCCTCCGCGGTCTGACCGAGCGGCCCTTCCAGCAGATCGCCCAGGGCGGTGGCCAAGGAGGCCCGAACCGCCAGGGGCAGGTCGCGCCGCAGCAAACGTTGAAACAGCGTCGCAGCTCGGTCGTGACCACCAATGCGCTCGACGGTTTCCAGCAAATGGTCTTTCACCGCTTCATCGGTGGGGTCGAGATCGAGGGCGATCGCCAGGTAGTCATAGGCAGAGCCCAAGGCATTGAGCCGGCTGTCGCACAGATGAGCCGCGCGAAGGGCCAGTGACCGGCGAACTTGCGCTGATGGCTCGTGCTGGATCAGCACGGAGAGCATGTCGACCTGCTTTGCGTATTCTCCTTGATGTGCGAACACGCGCTCGAGGGACCCGGCAATCTTCGACGAGGCCACTTCCTTGACCAGAAGCGACTGAAGCGCCGCCACGGTTTCGGCTCTCTCGGGTTGTCGGGCCAACGCCTCGATGTAGAGCTCCGCCGCCTCTTCGGGCCGCCCCAAAGTATCGGCCAAGAGCGCCGCTCGGCGGACCATGATGTCGTGTTCGACGTCCAGTGAATCGGCGAGTCGTTCACGTCGGCTGAGAACCCGTTCCAGGCGTTCGGCATCCCCCAGTCGAACCGCCAGTTCTTCGAGCGCCACGAGAGCCCCGGTGTCTTCCGGCGCCAGCTCCAGGATCTGTTCGTATTGCTGAGCCGATGCCCGGTCTTCCCCCAAATCGGTCCGATAGATTTCTCCGAGCTTGGAGAGCAACTGCTTCTTCTCGTCAGTCGTTTCGGCCCGGGCAAGCTGGCTTTCGATCAACTCGATCACGGCTCGGGGATCGTCTCGTTGACGAAGCAGAGACTCGAGAGCCGCACGAGCTTCCGCATCTTGTGGATCGTGAATCAGCGACTGTCGATAGCAGCGTACCGCGTCTTCCGGACGTGGAAGGCGATTTTGATAAACCTCTGCCGCAGCCTTGAACAGACTTGGTGACGAGAGCCTGACGGCGGCCTCCTCGAGACCGGACGCGACCGCGTGATGGCGACCGAGTTCCGTCCCGAGCAAGACGAAACGCTCTCGCGCGGTTTCGTCGGCCGGCAGGACGTCGAATCGACGTCTCGCCACCGAAAAGGATTCGTCCGGCCCAACCTGGTCTGCGACCCGTTCCATCTCGGACAGAAGCTCGACCCGGCTCGACACGTCGGGCATGTACTCGAGCAAGACCTTCAAGACTCCGAGCAGCAATGGCTGCTCGCGTCCATCGGTGTACAGAGCGCGAAGGGCCGTTGCCGCCTGAACATGCGACGGCCGATGGGCCAACACCGCTTCGAAATGGGCTTGCGCCTTCTCCGAGTCGCCCAGCACCTCGGCATAGATACGACCAAGCTGCAGATGGACGGAGATCTTCGTGAACTCGTCGGAGACCGCAGCGAGGAAATTCTCCAGGGCTTGCGCGGCTTCCGGCACGCGCTGCGTCTCCCGGAAGATGCGCACCACTGCGTGAGCGGCCTCTCGATTCTTCGGGTCGAGGGTACAGACCCGACGGAAGGCTGCAGCGAGTTGGTCCGGGTCCGAGGACTCGTCCGCCGCCATGAGGCGCGCGACGCGAAGCGCAACGTCCGCCTTGGTCGCTGAGTCCTTCACCGAAGCAAGGAGGCCGTTGAGCCGACGGAGCAGCTCATCGCGACGGTTCTGAGGAAGAAATACCCACTCCAGGTAACGGATCACCGGCCCGAACCCACGAAGGAGGATCGCCCGGTTCAGAAGTTCATCCGCCTTGAGGAGGTTCTGTCCGTAGGCGACGTACAGCTCGGCCGCCTGCACGTAGAGCTCAGCCGCCTGAGACTTGTCTCGCGTGTCCAGCCCTTCGGCCACGAGCTCTCGGGCGCGCTCCTCCCAACTCCGTTCGGCATCGGCGAGGGCGTCCAGATACGACAGCGCTTCGCCATCTCCCAGCGTACGGGCCCGCTCCAGGCACTCTCGAGCCAAACCGTGAAACAGAGCGTGCTGCACCAGCTGCACCCCGAGGCGCTTGAAATCGGACGCCACGCTGCTGAATCGAGAACGCTCTTCCAAGACCGCCCGACACTCGACCCATCGGTGTTGTCGCAGGAGCAGCTCGAAAGCGTGTTGCAGGACATCGTCGTTGTGTGGGTCCGCCTCGTGCGCGGCTCGCAACGAACGGAGCGCTCGGTCGTCTTGATGCAGCTGCTCCTCTGCGAGCTCGGCCACGGTCTTCAGGGCGACCGCCTTCGCCGAACCCGAGTGGGCGGCAGCGATCCTCTCGCACAACTCGAGCGCTTCCTCCCAGCGACCAGCCCGAACACAGATGTCCCTTAGCGATTCGATGGAGGGAAGATGATTAGGGTCGGTAGCCAAGACCCTGGAAAAGAATGGCTCCGCGCGCCGAGGCGAACCGAGATCCTCCTGCCAAACTCGGCCCGCCTCGAACCAAGCTTGCCGTCCAATCTCCGGGGTCGGGGCGTGTTCCGCCGAGAAGCTGAGCGCCTTCGCCAGGGCTTCGAAACGCTGGTCTCGCCGCAGTCGTCCCGCCACCGCAGAGACCTTCCCGGGATCCGCGACCCCCCGCTCGTTCAACAGATCGGCTTTGGACCAATCGGCCCCGGCCGGAGCGGGCCACGAAGACTCCTCGCTCCGAGCTTCCATGCTCATCTGACCACCAGGCTATCGGCAACCCGACATGGACGAAAGCCCCTGATTCAAAACGTGAATTTGAGCGTCGGGGTCACGAGGATGCTCACCGCCAGAGGGTCTTGCGAGAAGACGAGGGCGCCCGCCGTCAGACCGAGGGAGAAGTGTCGGAGTTTGGTGAAGTGTTCGTATGTCACGGCGCCACCGAAGACCGCGTCGGGCTCATCACCCGGGAGCGCGAAGGCGATTCCCCCTTCTCCCCGCACCCACAGGAAGTCGCGTTCGGAGGTCAAAACGGCGAGCTGCGCCCGTGCGGTAGCGCCCACCAGAAAGTCGTCCGAACCCGAAGCGGGCGCGTCGGCGTCGAAACTACTGCCGTTCGGCACCGTCATTGCGAAGCCGCCCACGGCGATGTTGAACACCGGCAGGATGTCATAGCCCAGATGGGCCGAAAGCGATGCACCGACGCTCCCATCTGCGCTGCCGAAACCCGCGACGTTGACCCCGGCACCGAGGTCGGTCTGCACGAACAGGCCTCGTTCTACGGCCTGAATGGCCTGGACCCGGGCCCCCGAAGGTTCCGAGACCTGGCCAAGAACCAAGGTAGACACCAGCCCCAGCGGAATCAGACTCACTCAGATTAGGCTTACGGCAGTCGGAGCTGGCGTCAAATCGGCCTGCAGTGCTCAGGGCGGGTACCTTCCCGTCGGGGCCGCACCTGCACCCACCACGTCAGCTAAAACTCGAACCAACATCCTCTGGATGCGGGGCCGTGTACCACCCACATGTCTGGCTCGCCCGGCCGCACCACCAGTCCAGCATTGGTTGAAATGCCCGCGAAGTCTCTTCGATCGATGGCCAGCTCACCATTCTCGGTGTCCGCGAGGGCCCTCTTGAGCCACGACGGTTCCAAGGGCCGAGACGCCTCGGCCACCAGCTCCCACATCCGCGCATGGCGTGCGTAGGAAGACGCCATGGGCGTGCCCTGTACCTCCAGGTGTTCGAGTTCCGACTCCGTCATGTGATTGGTGTGAACGTAGGCGCCATCGACCTCCCGGCGGACGCACCGCGTAGCGGAACACTCCACCGCAACCACTCGGTTCCGATCCGCTACCCAATAAAAATGGGCGGCCGCTCGAGGCGCGGTCTCCACGACTTGAACTGCCCGCTCACACGAAGTCTCAGCGAGGGCGGCATGCAGGACATCCAGATACCCGACTCCGATCCGGTTGTCGGTGGCGCGGATGTTGGTGGTTCCCACCGCGATCCCGACTTCGTTGACGCCGAGCAGGGTGAGGCAGCCAACCAACGTGAGACTCTTGGTCCACGCTCCATCGAGGGGCTGCCGCATGACCACCCGGAGGAAGGGAAGATTGTCGCTGGCCAGGTCCCAGGTCTGGCCGACCAAGGTCCGACCACCCGCCTCCGATCGATCCGCCAACAGCGCGGTGCACCCTTCGTCGCTGGCTGCCCGAGTCCACGCCCCATCGCCAAAGGCCACCAGGTCTCGGAGATCCGTCAAAGCATTCATGGTCCAGATCTCTTCCGTCGTCCGGCGAGCCCCCTCCGCGATGCCCTTCAGCTCTTCCAGGATCCACGGCCGCCATCCCTGAAGCTTCTGCAGGCAGCGCGCCGCCACGCGGTGAAGCCCGGCTTCGTCCACCGATCGCTGACCGTAGTTCAAGGCTTGAGTGATGGCATTCTCGACGCGAACGCCATACAGCCCTTCGATGTCCATCCGGCACTGTTCGCCGAAAGCTCGACCCATCTCGCGAGGTGTTCCTTCGAGTTCGATCAGTTCGATGCGCCCGCCGGTCATGACATCCCATGGAAGCAGCATCAGAAGCTGTTGCCGATACTGAATTCGAACAACGGGGACTGCGTATCGATGGGACGAGGCGTCAAAGGGAAGCCCCATTCGAAACGCAACGGTCCAATGGGCGAAAACCAGCGAGCCCCAAACCCGGCGGACCAGAACAGGCCCAGTGGAAGGCTTCCGAAATCAAAGAACAGTGGGTCGTCGGGACCACGGGCGGAACCCCGAATTCGGTCATTGATGTAGAAGAAGTTTTCATCGGTACCGAACACGTTCCCGGCATCGACAAAGAAGACGCCGCGAATGTTCACCGATTCCACGATGGGAAATTCGATCTCGAAGTTGGCCAGGAACTCCTTGTTGCCGCCCTCGATGAACACGAAGTCCCGGGCGGTCGGATCGACGTCTCCGGTGCCGGAGTTGTTTGGAAACGCTTGTCGCTCCGGTCCGATCGAGAGCGGACTGTATCCTCGAATCGACTGAATACCGCCAAGGATGAAGTTCTCGGACGGCGCAAACTGCGTCTCACTGTCTGGATTCAACCAACCGACCCGGACCTGAAGCCTTCCGATGAACTTCCAGACGATCGGATGATAGAATCGCGCGAACAACCGAAGCCGTTGGAAAGAGCGATTCGATGTTGCCCCCAAAGCGGTACTGGAAACATCGAACGAGAGGGTATGAAACATCCCCCGGGTCGGGAACAACCGGTTGTCTCGGATGTCATAGCTCAGGATCGTGCGGATGAGAGAGATCCGACCCGAGTTATTCAATGGTGCGAACAGCGGAATCGAAGTGCCGAACGCGTCCGATGAGTCGACGAACTCGATTCGATATCCTGCGCTGAACCTCAGGAACTCGGAGATGAAGTTGATGGGATGGCCGAACAAGATCTCACCACCTCTCGCCTCTCGATTGAAGTTGCTGAACTGAAGGTCGGTGTTGAACGCGTTCAGGCTCAATGACCACTCGGTATCGAGGAAGTACGGCTCGACGAATCGGAGGTTGAAGAGCTGTCGAACGCTGGAAAGGGACGCCGACAGTTGGAAAGATTGACCGTTCCCCAGAAAGTTTTGCTGGGCGATCTGAGCGGTGAAGATGAAGTTCTCGATGGACGAGAAGCCCGCTCCTACCTGGAACGTACCGGTCGCCCGTTCCTTCACTTCCACATCCACGACCTGGTATCCGTCGGTGCTGCCTCTTCGCGTGCGCAACTCCACCGTCTCGAAGTAGCCGAGTGCTTCCACGCGGCGTTTGCTCAGCTCCCGTCGCGTCGCGCTGGTCAATTCGCCTTCGAAGATGCGGAGCTCTCTCCGGATGACCTTGTCTCGAGTCTTTGTATTCCCCAGTATGTTGATGCGCTCATAATAGACACGCTGGCCGCGGTCGATATCGAAGGTCAGACTGATGGTCCGGTCTTTGGGATTTACCGCTGTCTGTGGCGTGATGTTGGCATATGCGTAGCCGTAGTTCTCGTAACGAGTCTTGAGCCCGAGCAGATCATCACTCAATCGACTGCGGGAGAAAATCTGTCCCTCCTGGGTCGCCAAGAGCCTTTCGAGGACTTCGGGAGGCTCTACCAGGTCGCCAGTGAACCCGACGTCCCCAACCGTGTACTGTTCCCCCTCCTCGATCCGAATGGTGATGTAGATGAAGCGTCGGTCCGGCGAGATCTCGATATCCGGAGGATCGACGCGGACGTTGACATATCCGTCATCGAAATAGCGGCTGGTGATGCGAAGGATGTCGATCTGGAATGCGTCTTGCCGATACTTGCCTGCCTCCGTCAGAAAGGACAACAAGTCTCCCTCTCGAGTTTCGATGCCACCTTTGAGGGTCTCATCGTCGAACGCACGGTTGCCCACGAATTTGATGGAGCGAACTTGCACCTTGGCGGCTTCTCGAACCTCGATCACGACGTCGACCTGACCACCGGAAACCGACTCGATACGGGAATCGACCTCTGCCAAGAAGAATCCCTTCTCGTTGTAAAGATCCCGGACCTTCTGGACGTTTCGCTGAACCCGAGTCTGATTGAGAATGGTGAATGGGCGGATGTCGATGACCTCTTTGATGTCCTCCGTCGAGACGCGAGAGTTACCGACGATCCTCGTGTTGCGGATAGCCGGCTTCTCTTCAACGACATAGGAGAGAAGGACGCCTTGCCCCGACGTCGGGCGGGCAAAGACCTGTACGTCCTCGAAAAACCCCATCCCGTAAATGGCTCGGACGTCTTCCGCGACCGCCTCGACCCGGAATGCTTCTCCAACGCGCGTGGTGAGCACCAATTCTACTGCTGCCGGTTCCACCCTCAGCAGGCCTTCGAAGGCCAGCCGTTCTACGGGCCGACCTTCCAGGGCCTCGATGCTCTGCCCTAGCGCCGAGTTCGGGATCAGACCCCACCCGGTCATCACGAAGGCGGCGATGATGAATCGAAGGCTGCCTTCGATGCTGCTCGGCACGCGCATGTGCGGTCGCGACATGAAGCCGCGACGGAGGCCCATAACAGGAACAGGCTCCTGTGAATATGGCTAAATTCGGGGCGTGGGGCGAAGCCCCCCCGGCGTGACTGCCCTCAGCGTCCCATACCGTCAATCAAAGCTGACCTGGAATCGACCCTCGGGGTCGACATCCACCGCCACTCGCTGCGTGCCGGGCGGTACCCCCTCGATGAGCCGTGTGGCGAGCGGGTCCATGAGCTCGGTTTGAATGACCCGGCGAAGGGGCCGAGCACCAAACTTTGGATCGTACCCCAGCTCGGCCAGAAGGTCGAGCGCCTGGTCGGAAACCACCAAATCGAGTTCGCGATCCTTGAGTCGCACCGTCAGCTCCCGAAGCTGGATGGGAACGATTGCCCTCATGTCCTCGCGGCTCAGCCGGTCGAAGATGATCAGATCGTCGACGCGGTTGAGGAACTCCGGACGGAAGAAGCCCCGAACCGCTGCCCGGACCTGCTGTTCGACCAGATCGCGCTGGCCCGGTTCGGCGTCCTGGATGGCGTCGGAGCCCAGGTTGCTGGTCATGATGATGACGGTGTTGCTCATGTCCACCGTCCTTCCCTTGGAATCCGTGAGTCGGCCGTCGTCCAGAACCTGCAAGAGCACGTTGAAGACTTCAGGGTGCGCCTTCTCGATCTCGTCAAAGAGAAGCACCGAATAGGGATGACGCCGAACCGCCTCCGTCAGAGCTCCGCCCTCATCATGCCCGATGTAGCCGGGTGGAGCTCCTATCAGTCGTGAGACGGCATGCTTTTCCATGTACTCGGACATGTCGATTCGGATGACCCTCGCCTCGTCCGCGAACAAGAACTCGGCCAAGGCTTTCGCGAGCTCGGTCTTTCCCACCCCGGTTGGACCCAAGAACATGAAACTTCCAACCGGGCGACGTGGATCTTTGAGGCCGGCGCGAGCGCGTCGAACGGCCCTAGAAACCGCAGAAACGGCCGCTCGCTGGCCAACCACGCGGTTCGCGAGGCTCTCTTCCATTCGACCCAGCTTCTCCGCTTCGGTTTCCAGCATCTTGGCGACCGGCACCCCCGACCAGCGCGAAACCACCGCTGCGATCTCCTTGTCGGTCACCTCGTCCTTCAGAAACGCGTCGTCACCGGACCGAGCTTTGACAGCGGCTTCTGCCTCCGCGAGTGCCTTTTCCGCAACCGGCAGTTCACCGTACCGAATTGCGGAGGCACCTTCCAAGTCGTTGTTCCGGAGCGCGACTTCCTCTTTGGTCCGCAGCTCATCGATTCGCTGCCTTGCGGCTGCGCGGTCCTTGTGAGCCTGCTTCTCCATCTGCCACTTGGCCCTCATCGCCCCGACGTGTTCCTTCAAGTCAGCGATCTCACGTTCCACTTCCAGCCTTCGGTCCTTGGCGCCCTCATCCTTAGCCAAAGCCGTCTTCTCGATCTCGAGCTGCAGGATCTTGCGTTCGACCTCGTCGATCGGCTTGGGAACCGAGTCGATTTCGATCCTCAGCGATGATGCCGCCTCGTCTACGAGGTCGATCGCCTTGTCTGGGAGGTGACGGTCCGCGATGTAGCGGTCCGACAACTTTGCCGCGGCGATCAACGCACCGTCGCGGATCTGGATTCGGTGGTGGACCTCGTATCGCTCCTGGAGTCCGCGGAGGATCGCGATGGTCTCCTCGACCGAAGGTGGTTCAATCAAGACCGGCTGGAATCGACGTTCGAGCGCCGCGTCCTTTTCGATGTGTTTTCGATACTCGGCGATGGTGGTGGCTCCAATGCAGTGGAGCTCGCCCCGAGCTAGGGCTGGCTTCAGCATGTTGGATGCATCCATCGAGCCTTCTGCCGCCCCGGCACCTACCAGCGTGTGTATCTCGTCGATGAACAGGATGATCCGGCCGTCGGCACCCGTGACTTCCTTGAGCACCGCCTTCAATCGCTCTTCGAACTCGCCCCGGAACTTTGCCCCCGCCACCAATGCGCCGAGATCCAACATCAGAAGACGCTTGTTTCGCAGACCTTCGGGAATATCCCCGGATGCCACCCTCTGAGCGATCCCTTCGACGATCGCGGTCTTTCCGACGCCCGGTTCTCCGATCAACACCGGATTATTCTTTCGGCGCATCGACAGCACTTGGATGGTTCGACGAATCTCTTCATCCCGACCGATCACCGGATCCAGCTTACCGGCGCGGGCCTTCTGCGTGAGGTCCACGCAGTATTTCTCGAGTGAGTTGAAGCGCGCATCCGGATCTTGGTCTTGGATTCGCTCCTGCCCGCGAAGGTCTTTCAATGCCTGGAGGATTGCACTTTCAGTCCATCCGAGTTGAACCATCCACTCGAAAGATCCGTCACGGAGAGCAGCCAGCAGGAAGTGCTCGGATGACACGTACTCGTCCTGTAGAGACTCTGCAGCCTTCTCGGCTCCATTCAAAAGACGACCAAGGCTTTCGCCTCCGTACATCTGGCCAGCCCCCGAGCCGGATACCTTGGGATAGGCATTCAGCCGCTCCTCCAGCTTCCGTCGAACCAGGGCATCATCGATGCCCACCTTCTTGGCCACTGCGACCGCCATACCTTCGCGGTCTTCGAACAGGGCGAGAAGAAGGTGCTCGGCTTCCAGGCTTTGATGGCCGCGTTCCCCCGCCATGGACTGTGCCTTTGCGAGGGCTTCCCGAGATCGTACGGTGAGTCGTTCTGGATTCATTGGTTCTCCTGCTGCTGCCTCCGCCGCAGCGGCCAAAGGTTAGGCCCGAACCCCGAGCCGTCAACTCCATCGACCTCACCAGGCCGCGCTCCCGGTCCAAACGGCGCGGCACCGACGGACCACCGGTTGACGGGGAGTCCGCCGTGAGCATGGTTGCGACGTTCGCGCGCAGCCCACCCGCAGCGCCGATTCGGAGCAATCAGCGGACTATTCGATCACCCGCTGCTGAATCAGCTCGGCCAGGATTCTCACCGTGTCCAGTCGAGGCATGCCTGAAAGCGCTACGAGGTCCTCGAACGTCACGGAGCCGTCGATCTGAGAAAGGATGAATCCGGCTCGATGATTGAGATTGAGCCAAATCACCTCGTCTTCCGTCACGTTGACCCGAGGTACCCGTTCGAAGTCGCCGACCTTGGATTCATACATGCGAATCAGCTGCGTCCGCGCTTCGGCCAAGAGGGTTCGTGCCTCCTCGGTCCGGTCGTTCGCAGGCAGTGCTTCCAACTCCTCGACCACACCGTCGAAGTCGTGAAGCGAAAACAGGTCACGGGCTCGTTGCAATGGATCCTGCGCCTCTGGCTCAACCGACGCCGGAGGACCTTCCCCCTGCGGCGGCGTGAGGTCTCCAGTGGCCCGCAGGTAGTCTTCAATCTCGGCCTGGGTGGCAGGATACCGGTCAAAGTATCCCTGGACTTCAAGCTCCGGCAGCGGCGTCGGCTCGGCCACGGCGTCGAACGCCTCGTCGCTTTCAACCACCATCGGGACCGTCACGGCGGGACCCGTCGCCCAAGGATCCGGCTCATCCGAGTCCATGTCCGCACGGTCCGGCCCGTCGGAAACAAAATCGAGAGGGTCAGTGCTCAGCAGGCCTGGTCGGCTCCCGGCTCGACGCCCCCCCGAGGTCTGCCCTCCCAGTGGGCGCATGATCGGTCCAGTGCCTTGATTGCGCATCAGGGGCCAGCTCCCCGTGTGTACCGGAGGACCTGGCGAGTCGGGTTCGACCGGGCCGGGCAGTGCGGGCTCGTCAGGGAGGTCGAGACTACCTAGGTCGACAGACGTACCGGACACGGCGGGTTCATCGACGTTGCGGGGCCGGGGCTCGAGATAGGGCCTGGACGTGAGTTCGGGGGCCTTCGGGTTGGTGAACGGCGATTCATTTCGGGGTTGCGAGGTGGACCAAGAGTTCTGTTTGAAGCCGGTCCGGGTGGTCCGAAGGACCAAGCGCAGACACTCCAGCGCCTTGGCGTTTCCCGGTTCGATCTCCAGCGCCCGGCGCCACCAGGCTTCCGCGGCCTCGAGGTCGCTTCGACCAAACCAGTAGGTACCCGCTTCGATGCATTGTTCGGCCGAATAGTCCTCTGGCCCTCCAGACACGACTACCTCACCATCCCGTCATCACTCATCTTCTGGGCGACCCCGCGGAGCATTCGCAAGGTCCGCTCCAGGGGTTCCCGGTTCTGCTTCAACGCTTCGAGATTCACCGCTCCGATGGCGTCTCGGCTTCGCTGCAAGGTTGCCTTTGCTTTGGCCAGGGCCTCCTTGCCGAAGTCACTTCCGGTCATGAACGGTTCGACGCCAGGGAGCACGGCGTCCACATCTCGAAGCAGGGACTCGTGATGTGCTCGTTCTTGACTGAATTCGTCGCTCTGCTTCGCGGCGACGGCGTACTCGCTCGCCTCCTGCGCCATGCGACGAATCTCCTCTTCGGTGAGCCCGGAGGTGGCGGTCACGGTGATGCTCTGCTGCAGTCCGGTCTCGAGGTCCTTGGCCGCTACCGAGACGATACCGTCGGCAGAGATCTCGAACGTGACATCGACCTCCACCTCGCCTCTTCGAGCCTCTCGCAAGCCCGAGAGAATGAATTCCCCCAGCAACTCGTTTTCTTCGGCTCGTTCCGATTCGCCCTGGAACACCATGATGCGAACCGAAGTCTGATTGTCTCGGACCGTGGTGAAGGTATGGCTGGAGCTGGTGGGTACAGTCGTATTCCTCTCGATGATCGTTTGAAAGTATCCGCCCACGATCATGATGCCTAGGTTGTGAGGCGTGACATCCAGCAGCAGGACCCGACTCCGCTCATCCATGAGCGAAATGCCTTGGATCGCCGCCCCGAGCGCGACGACCTCGTCGGGATTGACCGACTTGGACGGTGCCAAGGAAAAGAACTCCCGCACCATTTCTTGTAGCTTTGGAGTCCTGGTCTGACCTCCCACCAAGAGCACATCGTCCAGATCCTTTTTGTCGATGCCTGCATCCTTGAGGGTCTTGTCGCAAATCTGGATACACCGCTCGCAGAGATCGATGACCAGGTCTTCGAACTTGTCCCTCGTCAAAGTGCGCTGGAGGTGAAGGGCATCATTCTTGCCCGTCGAGATGATGAAGGGAAGATTGACCTCGGTCTGAGGTGTGCCGGAAAGCTCGATCTTGCCCTTTTCCGCCGCATCACGGATCCGTTGGAGCGCCATCCGATCTTTGCGGAGATCGATCTTGTGCTCCTTCAGAAAGCCGAACACCAACCATTCGATGATCCGATTGTCGAAGTCCTCTCCACCCAAGTAGGTGTCGCCGGCGGTGGCCATCACCTCGAAGACCCCGTTTCCGATCTCCAGGATCGAGATGTCGAAGGTGCCGCCGCCCAAGTCGAAGACCGCGACCCGCCGCTCGACATTCTTGCCGTATCCGTAGGCCAGAGCTGCTGCGGTGGGCTCGTTGATGATCCGAACGACATCGAGTCCGGCGATGCGACCGGCATCCTTGGTGGCCTGTCGTTGTCCGTCGTTGAAGTAGGCCGGTACCGTGATGACGCACTTGCTCACTTCGGCCTCGAGATACTGCTCGGCGATCAGCTTCATCTCGCCAAGGATCATGGAGCTCACTTCCGGCAGGCTGTAGACGCTGTCTCGGAGGCTGATCCGGACATCGTGGTGTGGACCTTCGATGAGCCGGTACGAACAGGTCTCGAGGGCAGCCGCCACCGCGGGCGAGTTCCACTTTCGGCCGATGAGACGCTTGGAGGCGTACACCGTGCCCTCTGGATTGGTGATGGCCTGTCGCTTGGCAATATGCCCAATCAGCCGGCGACCGCTCTCTGCCACCGCCACGATGGAGGGCGTCGTGCGGTAACCGGCTCGGTTCGGAATGACCTTCGGAACCCCATCTTCGACGATCGCCACGCAGGAGTTCGTGGTGCCCAAGTCGATGCCAATGATGGGGTCGTGCGCCAACGTTCCTCCTTAGTCTGCGGCTTTCGCTCCGGCCATCATCCCGTTCAGAAACCCCAGCGCAAGTTTCTCAGTCGCTTCTTGGCTTCTCCGAAGTTGGGCTTGAGCTCGACGGCCCGACCGAAGGCCCGAATCGCCGCCTTCTTCATCTCTGCCCTGTCGTAGCACAGGCCGAGGATGTAGTGAGCCTCCGGGTCGTTGGAGAGGCCTTCCGCACCTTTCACGGCGTGTTGAAGCGCCTCGTTCGGGTCCCGACCACCCATCACCAAGTTGTACGCCAGCCGTTTGCGGGGTTCGGCGTGCTTTGGGGCCAGTCGGACTGCCTCTTCGTAAAAGAAGATGGACTCGTCCCACTTGGCCAGACTCTCCGCGGCGCGGCCGCGTTTCATCGGATTTTCGATGCGAAGGTCCGCCGCCAGCTCCGTCAGCCGATCCACCGCTTCCTGATAGTCCTGGTTGCGCTCATCATAGGTGAGGGCCATCTGGGCCGCCCGAAGCGCTTCGACCATCTCCCCCTTCTCCTCCAGGGACCGCGCCTCTGCGGCGTGGCCCTTTGCTTTCTCGAGGTTCCTGATGACCGGGTTTCGACGCTTTCGCCGCTCCAGTCGCTCCTGCTGACGGACCAGATCCCTCGTCTTTCGACGCTGGACGAGCCGCATCTCAGCCAGGTCCTCCTCATCGACAATCAAGTGCGCAACTTGCTCGTCGTAGGCTTCCCGGAGTGCGGGATCGCACAGTGTCTGGCGCGCCACCTGTAGGCGTTTGAAGATGGCGTCGATCATCCGGTGGAACGGTCCGAGGTCCCGGCGCCATCGATCCGGATGCCACTCGAGACTGAGTTCCCGGAAGCGACGCGTGATCGCCGCCGCATCGTCTCTCCTCTTGGCCTGCAGCAGGTCGTAGTGGGTCCACTTATCGAGCTTCTCGTAGGTCCAGATCACCCGCTTCCGCTCCGCCTCCGACAGGTCACACGCGGCAGTCATCAGGGGAGACGGAAATGAGCATCCGGCGTAGGGGTCGTTCGCATCGCCCGCACCTTCTCCCCAAAGGACGGCGTTCTTCTCGACCAGACGCCGCACCACCCGACGGGTGCGAGGAACGTCCCAGCCCATCATCAAGGCTGCGTCCGAGAGCCGCATCGGTTCGTCGAGACGAGCCGCAAGTTGGCCTTCGTCGGGATCCAGCGGCAGTCGGGTGAGATCCAGGCCGTCACGGCGGCGCAGGCGGTCTTCGTCCTCGATCTCGGCCACGCGGAGGCCGACCAGTTTCCACGGGACTGAAGGCGCGTCAAGCAGCCCGGGGCAGACGGCTCAGGCTCCGGTCCAGGGCGGAGATCGCTTCCTCGACGTGGACGGACTCCACGATCAGCGGAGGGACGAACCGCAGGGTGCGGGGACCTGCCACGTGGAGCAAGACGCCCTCT
The DNA here is from genome assembly GCA_050331295.1 of Myxococcota bacterium. Classification (GTDB taxonomy): domain Bacteria; phylum Myxococcota; class Kuafuiibacteriia; order Kuafuiibacteriales; family Kuafuiibacteriaceae; genus Kuafuiihalomonas. The sequence continues at coordinate 59,078 of JBHJGZ010000012.1, forward strand.
TCCCGAACCGCATGCACGACATCGGCAGCCGACCACCCACATGAGGGACGTAGATCCGCTCCCACCATTAGGCCGCGTCCGCGTACTTCGGAAAACAGCCCGCTCCCCCACAAACGAAGCGCCCGAATCAGCTCGGAGCCCACGCGCTGCACGTGCTGAAGGAACTCGGGGCGCGCGACCTCGGCCATCACGACGCACCCGGCCGCGCAGGCCAAAGGGCTGCCCCCGTAAGTCGTGCCATGGGTGCCAGGCTGGAGAGCCTGTGCGACCGCCTCGCGGGCTACCATCGCACCCATGGGGACGCCTCCCGCGATCCCTTTGGCCAAAGCCATGATGTCGGGTCGGATGCCGGCCCCTTGATACGCAAACACATCGCCGGTCCGCCCGAACCCAGACTGGACTTCGTCCACGATGAGCAGAGCGCCCACCTCGTCGGCCCGCTGCTGAAGCGCCTGGAGAAAGCTCACCGGAACGGGACGCACACCACCCTCACCCTGGACCGGCTCGATGAGAATGGCCGCGGTCCGGGGGCCAGTGGCTCGACGAAGGGCGTTCACGAACCCGACGTCCAGATGAACGAACCCTCCCGGCAATGGCCTGAAGCCCTCGTGATACTTTGGCTGGGCCGTTGCCGCCAACGCACCCATGGTCCGTCCGTGGAACGACCGCCGGAACGACACGATCTCCGTGCGCTGTTCATCGCCCCGCGCATGGTGGTATCGACGCGCCAACTTGATGCAGGCCTCGTTGGCTTCCGCACCGGAATTGCAGAAGAACACCCGGTCTCCAAAGGACTCCGCCACCAAGCGCTCCGCCAGTTCAACCGAAGGCTGGTTCCAGTAGAGATTGCTGGTATGGAGGATTTTGGCCGCTTGGGCCTGGACGGCGGCCACCAATCGAGGATGGCCATGCCCGAGGGCGCTGACCGCGATCCCCGAGGTCATGTCGAGGTACTTTCGTCCGTCTCGGTCGTATACGTAAACCCCCTCCCCTCGGTCCAAGACGAGGGGCGCGGGACGGTAATTCCCCACCAGCACGCGTTGGCCGCGGTCGACCCAAGACTCCATGGTGCGCACCCTACAGGACGAAGCGGGAAAGGTCCTCGCTTTCCATCACGTGGATCAGCCGTTGCTTGACCATGGCCTGGTCCACCACCACCCGTGAGCTTCCGCGTTCCGAAGCGTCGAACGAGACCTCTTCGAGGAGTGTTTCCAGGACCGTGTGGAGGCGGCGCGCCCCAATGTTTTCGACCGACGCGTTCACTTGCGCCGCGACCCGGGCGAGTTCCACCACCGCATCGTCCGTGAATTCGAGGTCGACCCCCTCCGTTTCCAGAAGTGCCGTATATTGCCGGATCAATGAATTCTTCGGCTCTGTCAGAATCCGGACGAAATCGTTCTGGTCGAGACCGTTCAGCTCGACCCGAATGGGAAAGCGCCCCTGCAGTTCTGGGATCAGATCGGAGACCTTGCTGGTATGGAAGGCGCCGGCCGCGATGAACAGAACATGGTCGGTGCTGACGCGTCCGTACTTGGTGGTCACGGTGCTCCCCTCAACGATGGGAAGCAGATCGCGCTGAACGCCTTCCCGGGAAACGTCGGGTCCGCCGCGACCTTCACCAGCGCCCGACACCACTTTGTCGATCTCGTCGATGAAGATGATGCCGGCTTGCCCGGCGAGTTCCAGCGCGTCCCGATGGACCTGTTCCATGTCCACGAGCCTTTGAGCCTCTTCTTGCGTCAGGATCTCCCGGGCTTCCGACACCGTCACCTTACGCCGCTTCTTGGGAGTCGAGCGGCTGCCCATCATGTCTTGCAGTTGAAAAACCATGTCCTGAACGCCCTCGGTGGAGAAGTTCTGAACGAAGGACATGGGCGCCTTGGCCGTCACCTCGACTTCCACCTGACGCTCATCCAGCTTTCCGTCTCTCAGCATTCGTCGGAAAGTCTCGCGGGTACGGTGGCCCTCAGATTCCGCATCGACGGGTCGGCCCTCGAAGGTCCGTTCACCTCCCGGCGCCCCCGGCGTGGACGCACCCGGAGCTGGAAGAAGAAGAGAGAGCAGACGTTCTTCGGCCGCTTCCTCGGCCCGCCCTTTGACCGAGGCCTCCGCCTCTTCACGAACCAGATTCACCGAAGCCTCGACCAGGTCGCGAACCATCGATTCGACGTCTCTTCCGACGTAGCCGACTTCCGTGAACTTCGAGGCTTCGACCTTCACGAACGGGGCTTTGATCAACTTGGCCAACCGACGGGCAATCTCCGTCTTCCCCACGCCCGTCGGACCGATCATCAAGATGTTCTTGGGGACGATCTCGTCTCGGAGCTCTTCTGAAACCCGCTGTCGTCGCCAACGGTTACGCAGCGCAATCGCCACGGCCCGCTTCGCTTGTGCCTGCCCCACGATATAGCGGTCGAGTTCCCCAACCGTTTCGCGGGGCGTGAAGGACTGCCGCTGCAGTATCGCCTCATCCATGATGCAGCTCCTCCAACGTGATCGCTCGATTGGTATAAATACAGATCTCTGAAGTGATTTCGAGGGATTGTTGGACGATTTCCCGCGCCGAGAGCTCGGTGTACCGGGCCAGGGCCCGCGCCGCAGACAGCGCCATCGGTCCTCCGCTCCCGATGGCGCAGACGCCTTCGTCCGGTTCCACGACGTCCCCGTTGCCGGAGAGGATCAGGGTGACTTCGAGGTCGGCCACGGTAAGCATCGCCTCGAGCCTTCGCAAGAACCGATCGGTCCGCCAGTCCTTGGCCAGCTCGACCGCTGCCCTGACCAGCTGGCCGTTGTAGCTCGCAAGCTTGCTTTCGAAACGTTCAAATAGGGTGAACGCGTCAGCGGTCGAGCCCGCAAAGCCAGAGAGGACCTTCCCTTCGTTCATTCTGCGCACCTTGCGCGCGTTGGACTTGAGGATGGTCTGACCCAAACTCACTTGTCCGTCTCCCCCCATGGCTACCCGTCCGTGTCGGCGAGCACATACGATGGTGGTCCCGATTGCAGTATGCACGATCCCTTGCATCGAGGCCCGGCCCTCGGCGGTCAAGCCGTTCCCGTGCCCTAGGTATCGGGGTCTGAGCTCGCTCCGAGGGGATGGGCATCATCGTAGACGGAACGCAGGTGATCCACCGAAACCGATACGTATCGCTGCGTGGTCCCGAGCGAAGCGTGTCCCAGCATCTGCTGAATAGACCGGAGATCTGCTCCGCCCTCCAGCAGGTGCGTTGCAAAGCTATGTCTGAGCATATGTGGGGTAACTCGACGTCCGAGCGCCACCTCCAGAACCCTTCGATGAAGGCGACGACGCAAACTGCGGTCACTCATTCTTCTTCCCGGACGACTGATGAAGAGCGGTCCCTTACGCGGTCCATGCTCGGAGTCGACCCACGATTGAATCGCTCGACCCGCCTTGCGCCCGAATGGGACGAGCCTTTCCTTGTTTCCTTTCCCCCAGACCCGGACCTCTCCTCGGTGGAGGTCTACATGCTCGACGTCGAGACCTACCAGCTCGGCAGCTCTGAGTCCCGAGCTGTACGCGAGCTCGAGGAGGGCACGGTCCCGGAGGTCGCGCCAGCCATCCTGCCAAGGAAACTCCAATAGCCCCACGCTCTCGTCGGGCGTGAGATGTCGAGGCAGGCCTCCGGTCAGCTTTGGACGCACCAGCTCCTCCGCGGGATCGCTTTTGCACCAGCCTCGGCGAACGCAGTAGCGACCAAAACTCCGCAGAGCAGATAGCTTGCGAGCTCGGGTTCGAGCCTGACACTTTCGACCCAATCGGGCGAGCTCGCCGCGAAGGGCTTCCGGATCAACCAGGTCCCAACCATCCTCTGGCCCGACGAGCCCCCCCACCAGTGGCCGAAGGTCGCAGCGATAGGCCTTGACCGTAGCCGGCGACAGCCTCCGTTCGTGCTCGAGATGGTCGAGGAAAAGGTCGAGCGCAGCGACGGCCGTCGGCATCGCGCTCAGCTTAGGACATCGCCGGAAACGCGTCACCTCTGTGCGGCGCGTCGGCCGGAAGCCCGATGGGGTGGGTCAATGGCGGGAGCCGTGGCTCGAGGTCCGTCCACCATGCGGACGCGTCGCGAATGGCCCGCTCCCCCAGCATCCGTTTGCGTTCGGACTTCCGGTGGCGACCCGGGAGTGGAGGCACCATCCCCCAGTGGATGTTCGACGGCACGTGGGCCCCGTCGTCCCGCTCCTGGCCGAGGATGTGTCGGTGGAGCGCGCCCAGGGTCGAGGTCTCCGGCGGCATCACCTCCAGCCCCGCTCGCTCGCCGAGCATCATCAAAGCCAGATTGAGCCCACATGCCGTGGATTCGACGTAGCCCTCGACTCCGGTGATCTGACCCGCAAAACGCAGGTTCGGCTGCGAACGGAGCCTGAGTCCGTAGTCCAACAGCCGCGGCGCATCCAGATACGTGTTCCGATGAATCGAACCGAACCGGAGAAACTCGGCGGCTTCGAGCCCCGGAATCATGCGAAACACCTGTCTTTGAGCCCCCCACTTCATGCGGGTTTGAAATCCCACCAAGTTGAACGCGCTCCGAGACCGGGTCTCGGCTCTGAGCTGAACCACAGCATGCGGCCAACGGCCGGTGCGCGGGTCATCGAGGCCCACGGGCTTCATGCACCCGAATCGCAATGCGTCTTTGCCCCGAGATGCCAAGACTTCGATGGGAAGGCATCCCTCAAAGAAACGCTCCTCCTCGAAGTCTCGTGGATGCACCTTTTCGGCTGCGCAGACCGCTGCGATGAATTCCGAGTACTGCTGCTCGTTCATGGGACAATTGAGGTAGTCGGCCGTGCCTTTGTTCCAGCGGGAGGCTTCGAAGACGATGTCTCGATCGATACTTTCCGCCGATACGATGGGTGCGATGGCGTCATAGAAATAGAGCTTGTCGGATCCCGTTGCACGGCGAATGGATTCGGAGAGCGCAGGGCTGGTGAGAGGTCCCGTGGCCACCACCGTCTCGGGTGCATCCGGTCCGACGAGTTCCGTGACCTCTTCTTCGCGGACCTCGATGAGGGGATGGCGGGTGAGCAGTTCGGTCACCATGGCGGAGAAGCGGTGTCGATCCACCGCCAACGCGCCGCCAGCCGGAACCGAGCAGCGATCCGCCACGCTCATGAGCCAGGAGCCGACCATTCGCATCTCTGCCTTGATGGCTCCCACGGCGTTTTCCATCTGGTCGGCTCGGAACGAATTCGAGCACACCAGTTCGGCCATATCGTGGCTCACCTGAGCCGGCGTGGGCCGCACTCGCTTCATCTCGAACAACCTTATCGGGATCCCGCGCTGTGCGAGCTGTAGCGACAACTCCGCGCCGGCCAATCCACCTCCGACCACCGTCACCGGCGAATGCATTGAACCGGATTAATGACTCCCGACGCACCAAGCAAGGACGACCGCACCGCGGCCCGTCGACCCCGCATCGGGTCGGGTTTTCGTTCCGCCGTGGCCGGGCCGTTGTGGCCCCTCATGCGTTCCATTACGACGCGGTTTCGTGCATCGCGTAGACCGCCGTCATCCTGACTATCCCGAAGGCCTGCGTGGAATCGGACCTGAGGCGCTTCGCTGGCGTGGGTCCCCCTTACCGCGACCCCGGGTCGCGGTGGTCGGAAGCCGACGACCGACTCCTCTCGGGCTATCGTTTGCGACTCGCGTCGGGCGTGAGCTGGGCCGTGCCGGCGTGTGCGTGGTGTCGGGTGGCGCGTTCGGCATCGACGCCGCTGCGCATCGAGGATGCCTGGAGGTTGGAGGATTCACCGCGGCAGTGGTTCTGGAACCGATCGACCGACCCTCGCCCCGTGCGCATCGCATCCTGTTCGAAGACATCGCGGCCAACGGTGCCTTGCTGGCCGACCCCACACTGCCCCCCCGGAGGTCCTCCTTCATCCAGCGCAATCGATGGATTGCGGGGGTCGCGGACCACGTCGTGGTGGTCGAAGCAGCAGCGGGATCCGGTAGCCTTTCCACCGCGACGTTTGCCCGTCGGTTTGGGCGTCCGGTCTGGGCTGTACCAGGGCCTCCGGGTGCCCCGCTCTCCATTGAACCGAACACGTTGATCAAGCTGGGGGCCGCACTGCTGGACGACCCGAAAGACCTCCTGACGTCGCTGGGCCTGAAAGCCAGGGACTCTCGAGACCGGCATCCGATCCTCGAGCTACTGGACGGAAAACCGATGGACGCGGAGGCGGTTGCCTTGTCCCTCGGCGCCTCGTTGGAGGAGGTCTTGTTGGCTCTGTCGGAACTGGAAGTCGCCGGCGACGTTCGTCAAGATCGAGGTCTGTACCTGGCCCGAAGGTGAGACGACGCCGGGTTCACTCCGCGCGCATGGCGATTCGGTCCCCCACGGAAAGGGACCGGACCGACTCCACGACCAGACCGGTGGAGCCGGTTTCCTGAACGTCGATGACCATCACGGTACCGACCTCTTCATATGGAAAACCGTTCACGTCTCGAGTGAAACCGTCTCCGCGCTGGATGACCTGGAAGCGATTTCCGATCTGCACCCCGTCTCGTCGTCCTCGGTCGATGTAAACGTAGTGGTGCTCTCCCACCAGAACCAGAAGGTCTTCCGTCGTTTCTACGATGTATCCATTCGTCTCAGCCTGGTTGGGCGTCGGATCGACCCGTTGCCCCCAATTGGCCGGGAACGGCCCCACGTAGTCGCCCCTCTCGATCGGACGAAACGTGCGACTGATGATGCCCGAAGTCACCGTCGGGGTTGAGTCCCGGACCCGTACTTGGCCGATGACCGCCACCGCGTATCCCATGAACTGTCCGGTCACCGGATGATTGATCTCCCTGAGACGACGATAGACGGCGAGTTCGTCCCCGCCACTCACCGGTCCGCGCATCTGAAGGTAGATGATGTCGTAGTCGTCGAGCTGAACCGCCTCCGAGAACGATCCGACTACTTGTCCGGTGAAGCGCTGCGAGTCTGAACCAATGTAGCCGATGTAGGCGGACCATATCGAGTCCGGTACCGCGGACCCGATGGGACCCGAGCTTCGTACGAGGTCATCGGGGGACAGCTCGCCCGGAATCAACAAGTCGCTGTCGTCGAAGCTCTCCGTCGCTACGTCGACGGCGGTCGGCAGATTCTCGTCGCCCGGATAAAACCGAACCTCGTTGCCGGGGTAGATCCAGTGGGGATTCGTGAGCTGAGGGTTGTAGCTCCAGACCTTCGGCCAGTACCAAGGATTGTTCAGATACTGGGTACTGAGGTCCCAAAGCGTGTCCCCCGGCTGTACGGTCCGGGCCTCACCCAGGCGGACGTCGGAGGGATCCGCGGTCCGCGGCTCGGGTGGAGTTCGAGGCTCGAAGCCGAGTTCCTCGGTCTCGATCTCACTTTCGAAATCCCCCTCCGGGCCCCCAAAACCTTCATCGTCGGATTGCGCCCATGCCAGGCTGGCCAGGCACAGAGCGGCACCAAAGACTCGACCGACCATCATCGGGAAACGTTCCTCCTCATCTAACCTCCGATCTGGCCGCTGGACTGGCGACTCCAGGTCTCCAGCTTGGCCTCGGCCTCGGTCGCGGCTTCACTGTCGGGAAACCTGCGTTTGACCTCGCGTAGATAACGGAAGCCGGCCTCGACGCGGCCTTGATGGATCAGGCTCTCACCCAGTCGAAGGAGGGCGTAGCGAACCTTGTTGGACTTCGGATGCTCTCGGAGCAGTCTCCGAAAGCTCTGCTCGGCCAGCGCGAACTCCGTCAGCATCAGGTCGGCTTCGCCCGCCCAGTACACCGCATTGTCGGCCAAGTCGGAGTCGGGATGCTGGGTCTGAAAAGCCACGAACAACGCCTTTGCCCGCGCCGGATCCCGTTCCTCTCGGAGCACCGTCAAGGCCTGCTGATACTGCTTTTGCGCCGCAGCCGCGTCGCGGCCGGGCCGAGTCGTCGTGCCTCCATGGAGGACTGGGTCCGGCTTGCGGAGAACCGATTCGTCCACCACCAAGCGAGGCTGTGGAGTGGGTCCCATCTTGATGAGGATGGGCGGGCTCCCATCATCCACCGCGCCCACGTCCTCGATGGGCGTGCCATCCCGGGAAATGCGGACGACCGGCAGGCTCGGCGCGGGGGCCTGTTCGTAGCTCCGGACAGGCGCCTCTTCGTAGGTCCTGTACATGCCGTTGCCGCCCCGACTCGCGCCCCCGGCGCTCGAGGCGGACATACCTCTGACCGGAGCGGAACGATCGGGGGATCGACGAGCCGCCGAAGCTGAGCTCGCTCGCTTCCCATCGACTCCTGCCTGAGCGACCCTCAAGACACCGACCTCGCTGCGCAATGTCTCCAGATCCCCTCGCGTCTCCGCGAGCTCGGTCTTCAACCCGTGAACATCACGTCGAAGGCGAGACAGCTCCTGCTCCACACCCGACGAATGGCCACAACGCAGGCAGGCCAGCGCCGCCATGAGCCACAAGGTCCGGGGCATCAGACTGGATTCTAGGCCGAGCCCAAACTCAGTCAAGGAAGCGGTCTGACGATTACCCTGGCCCCCCCCCCGAAAATTCGAACCGGACTCCTCTTGTCTTGCCTCCGCCTCTCCATACCTTCACCCGGAAACATGTCCTGGCTGGCTCCAGAGCATACCAGTCTGGCCCTCGCACCCATGGAGGGCATTTCGGACGCCATCGTCCGTGACCTCCTGTCCGAGCTCGGGGGCATGGACCTTTGCGTCACCGAGTTCATTCGAGTCGCCCATCGTCCCGTGCCCGCCAAGGTCTTCCTCCATGCCTGCCCCGAGCTCCGTCACGGGGGTCGGACGCCGAAGGGTACGCCGGTGATGGTGCAGCTTCTCGGAGGCGATCCGGCGATCCTGGCCGCGTCGGCCCAAACCGCGGAGTCACTCGGCGCGCAGGGCATCGACCTGAACTTCGGGTGCCCCGCCAAACGCGTGAACGGCCATGACGGTGGTGCGACGCTGCTGAAGACCCCAGGCCGGATCGAAGCCATTGTCCAAGCCGTCGTTCGCGCATGCCAGGTGCCGGTCTCTGCGAAGATCCGCCTCGGCTTCGACCGGGCAGACCGCGTCGTGGACCTGGCAAGAGCCGCCGAACACGGTGGTGCCGCCTGGCTCACCATTCATGGCCGGACCAAGGTGCAGATGTATCGGGGGCACGCTGACTGGGAAGCCATCGGTGTCGCCGCCCGGGCGGTGTCGATACCCGTCGTCGCCAACGGCGATGTGATGACGCCTGTGGACCTTCACGCCTGCCGCCAGACCACCGGATGTGAAGCATTCATGTTGGGACGAGGTGCGTTTCGCAACCCCAACAGCTTCCGATACATGCGCGGGTGGGACGATCGTCCGTTTACGCCTCGGAATACGCTCAAGCTGCTTCATCGCTTTGTGCAGCGCGTCCGATCCGACTCGCGCTTCGAGCGGCCCGACCGCGTGGCCCTGAATCGTCTGAAAGGATGGTTACGCGCCCTCGGAGAGCGCGAACCCGCGTTTCATCGCATCTTTGAATCGGTCAAGAGACTTCACTCCGTCGATGACGCCGTAGTCACCATCACGCTGGAAGAGACGAAACTGGAGTTGGATCACCCTTCGGCAGATCACCCTGCGCCGCACGGCCATCACCCCGCATGAGATCCAAATTTGGGGCTGATGATCCAGGTTGAGCGGCCGATTGCCGTCTCAGAGACCCATGAACCACTTTCATCCACCTGCCGTCATCGACCCTCACGCCCTCGGTACACTGGAACGACGCGCCGCGCGCCTCGTTTGTGTGATCGAGGCCGTCGGTCAAAGGTCTGAAGATCGTCACACCAAGGAAGCTTGCACGCTGATCACGGAGCGCATCCAGGAAATGTTCGAAGAGATGCGAGACATGCATGAGATGGGCGACATCGAGGTCCGCGACCGAATGGAATCGATGGCGCTCCGGCTCCGCCTTGCCGAGCGGAAGATCAAGGACTGGCCACTACCCAAGTCGGTACGCCGAATCCTCACCGGGCGGAAGTCGCCTTCGGCGCGGGCGGCGTAGAGGAATCGAAAGCGCGGCTCCATGCCGCCATGAGATCGGCTCGAAGCAGTGGGACCCCATCCTCCGCCACCGCATAACACTCCAGGATGATGTGGCCTTCGTCGTCGGTCCGCACCCGTGGGGATGACACGACCGAGCACCAGGGTGAGCTCAGCGCGACCTCGACTGCCCTGCGCAAGATCCGTTGGCCGTCCATCGCTTGCGGTGCGTCCAGGTGGACGCGCACCAACACATTGGAATCGGAACGACGAACCCCGATCTGCTCGTGGAGTTTTCGGTAAGGAATTCGATAGACCCAGCGGTCCTCGGTCTCGACTTCCGCCCACCGAACCCCCAATCGCTTGAGAACTCCGGCTCGGCCATCGACATAGACGTTGAGTCCTTCGTCGAGTCCCCCTTCGAGTCCGATCCACACGCCGGCCAAAAGGTCTCCGCTGAGCGACCACGCGAGAGGAAGGGTGCTGGATACCAAGAGCCCCAGAAGGACCAAACCCCACAAAGGGTCCGAGCGAATCCACACGGAGGAGGCCCATCCGAGAAAGCCCAGCCAAATGCCCACTTCGATCAATGGGAGCAGCGATCGCAGGCGCCTCGGCATCGGAAGGAGCCGCCGTCCTCCGCCGAGAATCACCGCCAGGATGGCCGCGTAGAGCAGCGTCCGCAGGAATGCCTGCAGCAACGGCGAACCCGGCGATTCCGCGGGAATATCGACAGTCGGCGCTGGAGGCGTGCCCGGTTCCCCGCTCGGGAAAAAGAACTCTCGAAACTGCTCACCGGTCCAGGGAAAGATGGACCGTTGTTCGCGACCGACGCTGGATGTCCCAGCCGTCGGGGCGACAGAAGATGTGAATGTGGTGGAGGTAGAAGCGGTCGCGATCGATGGCGTGGAATCGACCTGGCCCACCATGATCAGTCCACAGACGAACGCGCAGATCATGGAAGCAGGTGCCTTTTCCGCAGCGCCCGAAGGACGTGTGCCTGAAGGACCGGGTCGAGGTCCCATGTACCGGTTCGCTCCGACCGCACCAGAGATGCCCGCTGAAGGTCGAGAAGGAGTCCTTGTGCCTCCTCCCGCGAACATCGAAAGGTGCGAGCCATGCGGGCAACGGTGACACTCCGGTAGAGGCTGACCGCTTGAAGAGCGACGCTCCAACGAAGTGGTAGACGCTCCAGCACCGACGCATCGACGTCTGGGGCGATCTGAATCCGGATCCTCCGTTCCGTCACCGACGTTACGGACCTCCGCCAAACATCCACCGCCTCACCGACATTACCCATCGTTCGTGCGTAGAGTCTGTCCATTGGGTTTCCGAGTCTCGAGCTCCACCATCGAGAGCCTCCTTCCAGCTCCAACTCGAAATCGGAGGTACGCTGACGCAGGAGCAGCATCGCTTCCAGATCGATTCGACTCAGAGGACCACATCGGACGTATGACAGAAAGATCGATGAGGCGTCGAGCAGCTGTTCGATCAAGTGGAATGCGAATCGAGACCCCACGACGACAAAGAAATGCCGATCCGAGAGCCGCCGGAATACACGGAACAGGGTTCTGATCGCGGACATTCCGTCCGCCGAGCGCTCGAGCCACGCTCCCAATTCGTCCACCAAGACGATGGCTCCGGGGGCCAAGCTTCGGAGGGCCGATTCGGCGGATTGCCCCTCTCGCGCCCCGACCGCGCGGGCGACGGCCGCGTTCAGGTCTTCGACCGAAGCGCTCCCGCCCGGAGGAGGCATCACCCGGAATATGGATCGTTCCTGCCGTCTACACCAAACATTGACGAGGGTGGTCTTGCCGCTACGAGGCTCGCCGACTACCCCGATGGGACCAGCCAGGCCTGATTCCCAGCGCGCGCACAGCGCGCTGAGCTCTTCCAATTCGGTGGTTCGGCCCACCATGAGGTCCGGTGTCTCTAGGGCTGCACGACCAAACATCCGTCGGTACAACAAAGGAAGCCTTGCTTGCACCTCCGGGTCCGGCGCGAGTGCATCGCGGAGCTGAAGGACTGCATCCACGACCGTGCTGGGCGTCGTGGGGCGGGTTCGAGCACCCCGAATCTGCTCGGCCCGTCGGGCTATGCCTTCCCCGAAGTCGAAGGCCCTCTCCCGCACCCTTCGGATCGCCTCGACCATCGGCCGACTGGGCGGCCCCACGCTGCCCGCGGACTGCAAGCCGTACACGACCGAACGAATGTCGCTGAGCGTGGATGTGCCATCGTCGAGAAGATTCGTTTGCTGACGCTGAAGAAACGTCTCCAAGTCTTCCTGGGCGTTCTGCAGCCTTTGGATTCGGTCTTCCAGCGTGCCCCCGAGAGCGAGAGTCCCTGCTTCTTCGACGTCTTCGGGTCGATCCTGTCTTCCCGCCGCAGCGGCCTGCTCCAGCTCGAACGCCACCAGCCGGACGGCATCGACCAGCGTATCCTGAGCCACCTTTACCGCTTCGGGAAGCTCTTCCAATCCGCGCCGGACCGGTGCGGCCAATCGACTATCCAGAAACGATTGAGCGAGCCGCCGCGACGGCACGGTCAACAGTCCCGCATTGATGTCCGCACCGGGCTCGGAAAGATCCGCCGGAAGCACGACGTACATCGGCAGTCGCTCTGCTCCTCGGGCGAGGTTTGTGAGCAAGAGCTCCACCATCTCTTGAACTTCGGGACGATACGCCTGGTCGAATGCGGCCCGAAGTTCGTCGGCTGCTGCGATGAAGTCTCGCCGGAAGCCGAGTTCGTCCATATCTTCTCCCGAAGACCTTTCGAGCTCCGCCGAATCGTTCAAAGCTCCTTCGTAGCGCTCTCGAAGTTCCACCACACGCAACATCACTTGCCGGGCTCGGTCGATGGCGCCGATCGGCCCACCTTGAAGCTCCCGCCGAAGTCGGTTGGCTACCGAAGCAAGCGTCCTCCGCGCATCTGCCATGCAGGCTTCGACCCGCAGATCCAATCGAAGCGCATCGACGAACGATCGATGACGCTCAGCCCAACGAGCGGGTTCCGGCGCGCGTGTTTTGGGTGGACTGGTTCGCTTCCGCTGTCTGGGGCTGGTCAACCGGGATGAAACTTCTGCTGCCGCTTTCTGAAGCTGCTCTTGGAGAAACCTTCGGACTGATTCCTTCTCCGCCGCCGGGATTCCGACGGAACGGACGAAGTCGTCCAGGCTGTCGGCCTGGGCTCCCACTTGAGCAAGGAGTGCTTCGACCTGAAGCTCTTCTTCCTGACTTTGATCCAACTCGGCCATGAGACGATCGAAGAATCGCTGAACCTGATGAACGGTCCGCCGAGCGCGCAAGATAGCCTGCTGGCGCCTCAATCCAGCTGAATACACGATTCCGTCCGTCTCCTGCTGGATGAATCGGAGGAGTTCTTCCTCAGCCGGTCGTCGGACATCTATGGCACGCATCGGCGGGGGTCGACCAAGCCAACGCATCCCGAGGCGGATTCTAAACTTCTTGAGCCGCCTCCGTACCCCGTCTTTCGGCTCTGCATTCCAGTCCGCTGGCTCGGTTGGAATCTCGATGACTTCGGGGAGCTTGGCCGAAGCATCTTGGATATCCTCTGTCATGCGTTGCAGGGCCTCTTTCAAACGCCGATCCCAAGCGGAGGGCGACCGAGCGGACGCATCGCTCGAACGGCTCCCGAAAGCAGAATCCAATTTCGCTTCGACCGACTGGTTGAATCGAGATCTCGCCCACTCCATCAACCCTCGCGCGGCCGACCGTCGTCCGCCGCGACGTTCGAGCCGCCGTTCGAGCTGTCGAATGTCATGAGCCGCCTGGAACACCGACTGAAGCAGTTCTGCCTCTTCTGAAGCGGCCGGCTGGTCGAAGCTTCGAGCGAAACGCTCTACGCATTCGGAAAGTTGGTCTTCGAGGGTCCGCAGCGGAACCAACAATTCCGGTACCGGCGTCGGCACCGACAGCTTCTCATCCACGGCTCCTATGTCGATGGTCGCCGGATCGAAGACCTTCGCCTTCTGCGCGAAGAAAGTGGATGGTCGAACCAGGAGGGTTGTACCAAGCGGGCGAATGAGCTTGTCGTTCGTCGGTACGAAGCCCTGATCTCCATCAGCCTCCATGGCGTGTATCAGAACCAGGTCGGCGCGGCTCGATTCGGTCCGGATGCGGTCGGCGGTGGCCGAGCTCCCCGTCACCGGAGGCAAGATGACCCCCTCGGCCCGGACCCGGGCTTCGAGGATGATGGCATCTAGCGACCGACGGGCTCTTTCGTCGTCCTGACTTACCCGACCATTCACCAGTACCCGAACGCGAGCCCTCTTCCACAGCGGGCTGGTGGTCAAGAGATGAGCCAGCGTGAGCATCAAGGGACCGGTAGAAGCCTCTCCGTCCCACCACACATCGATGCGTTCGTATTTGCCGAAGCCTCGCTGAGCGTCGTAACGAAGCATGAGTACGCTCAAGTCGAGCTGCATCAAGGAATCGATCATCTGGGCATAGCGCCGTCGCTGCGCCGCCTCGCGTGGCCAACCCAAGAGGACCGTGTTGGTTTCCATTCCCGACAGCCCAAAGTTGGCTGCCAGTCGGGGGATGGCGTCGTAGATGTCTTCGCAGCCCTGGATGCGCGCAAACACTCCGGGGTAGGCTTCTTCGAGCAGGCGGTCGGTCCGCGCCTTCGGCGGCTCACCTTCCATCAAGTGTACGTGCGTGAGCAGCCCGCGGTCCGCCACCAGTGACCTTCCAAAATCGACCAGCGGATTTCGGGTTCTAGAGCGCCCAACCACCAGCATGTTCGGACGCCAGTTGCGTTGCGCGCTTCGGCTCGTAGATTGCTGCAAACGCATCAGCCCCATACGGACGACCGCGGACCATACCCCTCCCCACGTGTCGCCGCTGCCGAGTACCAGCTGCCGTCGCTTAATGACTGCATAGGTGCCGCTCATGAGGCCGATCGCGACGAACATCGAAAGCGCGTCGATTTGAAACATCACGAGAAAGCACGCGAGGGCGCCAAACAAGCTCACCCAGACCGGAACCTTGAACTGCGGTCGAAAATCCGGACTCGCCCAACGCTCCAGGCCGCACGTCAAGCAGAGGAATCCGTAGCAAGTGAGGAAGAACATCGTGATGATGGCGCCGACTACATCAAGTTCCGCCAACAGAATGCCCGCTTCGGCGATCAGCAACGTCACCAGCATGGCGACTCGCGGCTCATCGCGGCCGCGCCCCAAGGCCTCCGGCACGATGCCATCAAAAGCTAAAGCCTGAAGTGTTCTCGGTGCTCCGAGTAACGAACCCAAAGCGCTGCTGAGCGTCGCCGCAAAGACACCAGCGGTCACCAGTCGCGCATCCACCGACATCTCTCGGAGGACGTTGTAGTTGGTCCTCAGGACTTCGGGCGGTGCTCGCCACGCCAGAACCACAGCCAGGGCCAGATATGTCACCAATCCCGCGGCGATGGCCAACATGGTCCCGATCGGGATTGAGCGACGCGGATCCTTCAGATCCCCCGACATTCCCACACCAGCCGTAAAGCCAGTGACTGCCGGGAAGAAGACGGCGAAGATGGTCGCCGCGCTCGGTGGAGGTCCCGCACTGGGAAGCTGAGTTGCTGGGTCTAGCTGTACTGAAGGCCCGAACGCGATGCTTGCGAGGGAAATCGCGATGGCCGCCATGACGAAGAGCTGACTCTTCAGCGCGATTGAGGTGCTCCATAGCGTCAATACCGCGAGGAGTAAGCACGCGGACGAACCGAACAGCCGGATGTTGTCGGCTTGACTCGCAAAGGGCGTGAATCCAGTGGCCGCGATGAAGGCTTCTGCGAAACCTATGAGATAGAGGCTCACGCCCAGGGCGAGCGCCAGGTAAAGTGCAAGCCCGATGGTGCCGCCGACAGAGAGGCCCAGAGATCGTGAGATGATGTAGTAGTTGCCGCCGGTACGGACGGTGTGATTGGTGGCGATGGAAGCGACACTCAGGCCGGTGGGGATCGAGATGACATGCCCCAGCAGGATGATCAGGATCGCCCCCGTCAACCCAGCCTGACCTACGACCCAGCCCAAACGCTGGTACATGATGACGCCCAGGATGGTAAGAAAGGACGGCGTGAACACCCCGAGAAAAGTGCCGAAACGCTTGGGCGCTTCGACCGCCACGTTTTCGACGGCAACGTCCCGCATGGGTTCAGCGCCAGCGATTTTCGCCTTCGTCCGCAATACCTGGGTTGCGAAGGACATCTGACGGAAGGTCGCAGCCCTTTAAGCTCACCGTGGACCCCGGTTCAACCGTCATCGGCTGACCGAGAGGAACGTCTTCGAAACGAACCTTGACGAGATTGACGGCAGCGTGACCCGCACCGATGGAGATTGCCTGTCCTCCCGAAGGCTGCGTTGCATGCGTTTTTCCCAGAGCGACTCCATCCAGACGAAGCATCGCTCGTCCGCGAACGCTGATGCCTCCCCCAAAGTCCGCCTCACTGTCACGGATGTCGCTGTCCTTCAGTACGAGACTGACCGACCCCTCCAGGGCGATGGCTCCTCCGCGGGCCGCCCGACATCCATTGATGCGAACCAATGAGGCCTCGACCTCACCCCCACCCACGTAAAGAAAGCCGCCTTCCTCTCGCGCGCGACAAGCAGAACCCCGCACGTTATAAAGGCGTACTCGCCCCCGTCGAACCAGCACGCCACCGCCGCGTTCGGCTGCACCGGATTCGATGGCCACCGATTCCACAAAGATGAGGCCAGGCTCCTCACAGTCGATATCGATGACGGACCCGCTGTCATCAGCTGCGATTCGGGTCAGCTCCCCGGCACCTTTGATGGTCATTGGATGTCGAATCGTGATGCCACCGACGTAGCGTCCCGGTGCAAGCTCGATCACCGCGCCGATCGGCGCCGAAGCGACGACCGCCTGCAAGGAACGGCCGCTAGGGTCCGGAAAACGAATGGATGGTGCAGCCGAGCGAAGCTCCACGGCATGGAAACGTGACACGAACCCGAGTTCACCGCCATCCCTCGCGCCGGCTAGACTCAAGGCGCGACATCATTCCACGTCGGGCTCGAGCTCGAATCGATAGCTCTTTTGCAGTTCGCCTTTGGGAATAATGCGCTCGGTCTTGAGATAACCCGGGGCCTCGACCCGAATCCGGTGCTCGCTACGAGGGTCGATGTTGGGGAGGTGGACGGTACGGACACCGGCGTGGACGTCACCGTCCAGCGTGACGTCTGCATTGACGGGTTCCACCCTGATGACCACGGTCATCAGCCCAGGCTCACTCACCGGGACGAGATCGATATCGGTTCTCCCCCCGTCTCCCTCTTGGATTTCGATGGCCATGGTTTGCGGCTCGAAGCCTTCCTTTTCGACCCGCAAGGTATGTTGACCGACCGGAAGGGTGAGCCTGGCTGGCGTGTTCTGCTCCTGGACCTGGCCGTCGATGAAGAGACGAGCGCCGGACGGCTTGGTCACCAACTCGATGACTCCGGTGGACGGGGGCCATGCCAGCACCACCGCCCCCAAGAGACAGACCATCAGAAAGGCGACACCGAGTGCCAACGACTTCACGTTCGATGGCCGCTCTTTGGGTGCCCCACCGATCACGGTGGATCCAGGCTGAACCGAACGTTGCTTGCCCGGCTTCATCCACATGAGCGTGCTCTCCCCGAATCCGGTTTGCCCCGCTCGGAGCTCTTCATCGGGAGGACGATCGGCCGGAGGGGGCGAACTCGCCTCGAACGGCTCGATCATGTGGGCGCCACGGCGGTCGGGCTGCTCCGACGGAGGTGCCACGGCGGTGGCGTCCAAAGGCGAGGCTGGATTGTTCGAACCGATGGCCGGCGACATGATGATGGTCGCTTCCGGCTTGGATGGTTCCGCCGTACGACCGGGATGTTCGGGCTCCGCAAGGTCTTCCGCCCAGGGCGCATCCAAGGGTTCGTTGTCGGGGTCCGTACTCGGACCCTCCCGCTCCGACCCGACGTCCGAACGCCTCATCTGTCCCGGCGTGATGGTGGGCTGGTCTTCGAAAGGCGGGTCGGCATACGTAGGCGCCGAGGAGACCGAAAGCTTCTCTAGGGTGACATCCCCGTCGAAGGTGGGGAGGGCTCGGCGGGGCGGCGCGGACGGGGTCTGGGGAGGCTGGGTGTCTTGCTCCGTATCCTCCGGACCGATGACGATGTGGTGCTTGACGGCGCTCGAGGGCGGCTCGGTCTTCTTTTTGGCCTGCATGCGCTGGCGCGCCTCGCGCAACGCCTTGAGCTCTTCGTGGCTCAACGGGTCCAAAAGCGTGCGGTCGTCGGGGGGCGGCTGCCGGCCTTTGTCGTCGTTTCCGTTACTCATGGAGCCCACCCAGCGTGGTCCGCTCTAAGTCGTACCATGGGTCTGGAGCGAGGCACAGTTTCTGCGAGGATCTGCCCCGGGAAGACCCCGATTCCTCGTCAAGACGGAACACCAGGTGGTGGATCGTAACTTCCCCTCGGGTCGCCCGTAGTGCGATCCGTGAAAGCCAAGCATGTAGCCCTGGTCGCCGCAGCGGCCGCCTGCGTCCTGGTCTCCGACCGTCTCGTCTTCCTCGCCCATGCTTCGACCCATCCGGAACTCGGCGCCGTCGACTGGGGCCGGGACCTCGCGCGGGCCCGAGCCCGCGCCCGCGAAACGAGCAAACCCATCCTCATCCTGTTCGACGAAGTCCCGGGTTGCCAAACCTGCGTTCGGTACGGACAGGCGGTGCTCACCCATCCCTTACTGGTGGATGCAGCCGAAACCGAGTTCGTACCCTTGGCGGTCTTCAACAATCTTGGAGGCGAAGATCGGAAGGTGCTTCAGGCGTTTGGCGAACCGAGTTGGAACAACCCCGTCGTACGCGTCGTGGACGCGAACTTGAAACCACTCGCCCCTCGCTTAGCCGGAAACTACGACGTCAGCGGCCTGGCCCAAACGATGGTCGCAGCGCTGAAGGCCCATTCCCGGCCGGTGCCGCCGTACCTGGCTTCGTTGCCCGTCGCTTCGCGCCCGCCGCGAGCAATCTTTTCGATGTATTGCTTCTGGACCGGAGAGGCCTGTATCGGAGACATCGAAGGGGTCGTAGCGACTCGAACGGGTTTTCTGGGCGGCCGTGAGGTGGTCGAAGTTTCATTCGATCCGGGCGGGGTCTCGAGGTCCGAGCTGTACCGCCGGGTGGCCCGGAAAGGGTGTGCGACCCACGTATTCGTCCGAAACGAGGAAGAGCGCCGAGAAGCAGAACCCTCCTTTCGAGCCATCACCGTTTCGGACGACCGTTTGCGCGGCAGTCCCAAGGACGACAAACACGCATTGCGCCGAAGCGCGGCGCGCTACCTGCCTCTCACGCCAGGACAGGCGAGTCGCGTCAATGCCCGCATCGCAGAGGGCGAAGCTATCGAAGACCTTCTGAGCCCTTCACAACGGTCGTTGTGGCGAACGATCCAACAGCATCCCGGCGCAGGCTGGCGTGACGTATCCTCGAGCCGCGACCTCGCCTCGGCCTTCGAGTCAGCGGAACGCACGAGAGCCCGACTCTCCAGCTGAGGACCGGCTAGTCTCGCTCCAGCCAAAGCGTTACCGGCCCGTCGTTCACCAGCCGGACCTGCATCGCGGCTCCGAAACGCCCGGTCTCGACCTTACGCAACCGTTGAGCGAGAAGTTCCACGAATCGGTCCACGGCGGACGCCGCCGCCTGGGGTGGCGCCGCCTTCACAAAGCTCGGTCGGTGTCCCTTTCGAACGTCTCCGTAGAGCGTGAATTGACTGACCACCAGCGCCTCTCCATCCACCTCGGCCACCGAACGATTCATCTTTCCCTCTTCGTCGGGAAAGATTCGCAATGCGGCGCACTTCTGCGCCATCCATGACAGCTGCTCCTCTCCGTCCTCCGGACCGATACCGACCAAGAGCAAAACGCCCCGACCGATTGTCCCCACGACGCCATCATGTACCGTGACCGACGCTTCAGATACCCTTTGCAGCAGCACCCGCACTCGAAATCTGCTAGCGGCGACGGAATGGCGAGGGCAAGGATTCTGCTCGTCGACCACCACGACTCGTTCACATTCAATCTGGTCCAGGCCCTCGAAACGCTGGGAGCAGATGTCATGGTCGAGCCGTGCGACCGGGTAGACCCACGTCGGATCGAGCGTTTTCGACCTGAGCGGATGCTCTTGGGTCCGGGCCCCGGGCATCCCCAAAGCGATGGGGACGTCGGCCTCGCCCCGCTCCTGGTCCGGCTTTGGGTGGCGCGCATCCCGATCCTCGGCATTTGTTTGGGGCATCAGCTCTTGGCTCGAATGTACGGAGCCACAATCGTTCGCGCGCCGCGGATCATGCATGGAAAGACGAGTCGAGTTCATTTCGACCGTCACCCCCTATTCCTGCACCTTCCCTC
The DNA here is from genome assembly GCA_050331295.1 of Myxococcota bacterium. Taxonomy (GTDB): domain Bacteria; phylum Myxococcota; class Kuafuiibacteriia; order Kuafuiibacteriales; family Kuafuiibacteriaceae; genus Kuafuiihalomonas. The sequence continues at coordinate 79,422 of JBHJGZ010000012.1, forward strand.
ACCATTCTCTGCGATGAGATACCATTCGTGGGCCGTGGGTCAGGACAGCTTGCCGGCGCAGCTCGAGCCTCTCGCGTGGGCGGACGACGGTTGTCTGATGGCTTTTGCCCACCGAAAGCTCCCCGTTTTCGGCGTTCAGTTTCATCCGGAAAGCATCGGTACTCCGGATGGACCTCGACTCCTCGCAAATTTTCTCCAAACGACCGGCCCCCGGTGTCGTCGTTCGCCAGATGTGATAGACCGACACCGTTGAACGCCTCGACGAACGAAGAGGCTCTGGAGACGCTTCGAGCCTACGTCGCCAAGAACGGCCTCAAGTTCACGCGTCAGCGGGAACTGATCGCAGACGTCTTCTTCCGAGCGGGCGGCCACCTCAAGGTGGAAGACCTCTTGGAGAGGGTTCGACAGGCCGACCCACAGGTGAGTCTCGCTACGGTCTACCGGACCATGAAACTCCTTACGGAGTGCGGTCTCGCCGAACCCCACCGATTTGGCGACGGACATACTCGGTATGAACCCTCGGAGGGCGAAGACGAGCATCATGACCACATCATTTGCACGGAGTGCGGTCGAATCATCGAGTTCTTCAATCCGGAACTGGAAGCTCTTCAGGAAAGCATCGCGTCCGCGCACGGGTTCATCGTGACCCGTCACCGGATGGAACTCTACGGAACGTGTGGCGACCCACCCAGCTGTCCCCACAACACGTAGTCGCTTTCGGCAGGCCCGTCGAGGTCGGCGAGCTAGAGCTCAGCCACCTTCACGTAGCTCTCGTACAGGTCTTGGATGTGCCGAACATAGGCGACCGGTTCCGTCCCCCGACAATACCCGTGCCGTGCGCGTTGCGCATATTCGGGCTTGGCCAACAGCAGCATCGCTTCTTCTACGTTCTCGAACCATCGCGACGGATCTTTGCCCGATTGCTCCGCCAGTCGGCGGGCATCGTAGACGTGACCCAGGCCCACGTTGAAGGCGGCCAAAGCGAAGTAGATCCGCTCTCGGAGCGGAATATCCGCGTCGAATCGCGACAGGAGTCGTGCCATGTACTTGATTCCGGCATGGATGCCTTGCTCCGGGTCATTCGTGTCCTGAAACCCCAAGGACCGCGCAGTCTGAGGCAGGAGCTGAAACAAGCCTCGAGCTCCGGTCCAACTCGTCGCTGATGGATCGAATCGGCTCTCGACGTACGATTGTGCCGCCATCAGGCGCCAATCGAGCCCATAACGGCGAGCATACTTGCGGAACAAGTGGTCGTACTTGGAGATTTGTCCGGTTCGTCCGGTGCGTTGATCGATTGCCCGTTCGATGCGGCGAACGTCGTCGAAGTAACGCTTTTTGACGATGTTGTAGTGAAGACCCCTAAAGCTTCTTTCCACGTAGCTGTCGAGGGCTCGGCCGAGCTGTTTGTCTTTGGGCCGCGTGGCAAAGCACACCGGGCGGCCACGTTCGCCGTCAGCCTTTGGATTGCGCGGAACGTTCGGGGGCGCCGGCGCCGACTCCAGGACGCGATCGGCTTCGAGTTCGGACCCATAGGCCTGCTCGACTTCGAGGAGGAAGCTGTCCATCACCGTAAACCGCACCTTTCCCTCTTCGACCCACCGGGCAATCTCTTCCGTTTCGACGTCTTCATCCACCGGCTCGATCACCACCTGAGTCCCAGATGCCTGCATGGCTCGCAGCGTTTCGGCGTAGGAGGAGGACCTTCGCACGTGGACGACGACGCCGTCCAAGGAGCTCGGCGACGTCGATCCCTTCTTCTTCACCAGGACTTCCTCGGAGAACAGGTAAGGGGTGCTGAAACGCACCGATCCAGCGCGCTTCTCGGTTGCGGTCAGCGTGGCTGCGACCACGTCGCCTCGGCCTTGCAGAAGCCAGGGAACGAGCTGGTCTCGGGTGGGAACCACCACGACCTGAAGTCGGACGCCGAGGTCTTCCGCGAAACGCTTCATCAACGCGTAGTCGAAACCGTACTGCCGACCGCGGTGAAGAAAGTAGGAAACCGGATTGTTCCGAGTGAGCACCCGAAGGACACCCTTCTCTTCGATTTCGGGCAGATCCGCCTTGTAGGCGGTCGTATCGTGTTCGGTCAGTGCCCTCTCGAGAACATACCGGTCCACCGCCGACCGGAGCAGCTTCGACTCTGGACGCACTGCCCACGCCAATTCGCGGTCCTCGGCCAGGGTCAAAACTGGACGAATATCGTCCTCGATCGCTTGGACGGACATCAGGATGTTGGAGTCGGCCGCGGTGAGCTCGACCTTGCGCGAAGCGACGTCGAGAATCAGGTCGACCGTCGACCGATCTTCCGGGACCCAACGGATGTCGATGTCGATGTCGCGCTCTCGTTCGATGGTCCGGAGCGTATCGGCATAGCTCGACGTTCGACGGACGTGCACGACCCGCCCGTCCAACTGCTCGGTCGAGACCAGCGAATCCGCGGTTTTGTGGCCGACCAAGATCTCGTCCACGGACAGTCGACTCCGGGCGAAGGCGACCCGTTTCGAACGGGACGAAGTCACCGTGAGCTGGGCCGCGATGAGGTCTCCTTTCCCTCCTAGAAGCGCTGGAAGCAGTTCTTCCTGCCGTTCCACCACGATGAACACGGGGGTCAGGCCCAACTGCTGGGCGAAATCCTCAGCCAGGGTCTCGTTTTGAATGGCTGGATTCCCGAGCCGCGGCAAAAGACCTGGGGCGTTTCCGTAGAGGATGATCCGAAGTTCCCCCCGTTCCCGGATCTCGGGGAGGTCTCCTCGCACCAACCGGCTTACGTCTTCATACGCGATTCGCTTCGCGCCCGACTTCGCGTTCTCGGATTCCGTCGGCCGCTCAGAGGGACATGCGGTCCCGAACATCATCAACAGCGGGATCACCCAACTGATTCGCAACACGACGACGAAGGTGCCGGGTGAAGTCCGCGTCATACAAGGATTGTTTGGCTCCCCTTCGAGGATGTGCTCGAGGATGCTAGCTTTTGAGCGTGAAAAGCTGGATTGCTCGTGTAGCGCTCATTCTTTGCTGCGTCGTGTCGTCGGCGTGGCTCGCTTGGCCCGAATCCGAAGCCGACACTCGACGCCTCCACGGCCTTTGGGAGCGAACCGATCTCGCCGAACCGGACGATGTTCGGTATTATTACTTTCATCCGAATGGGCTCGGCTTGTACCGTTTCGGAAAGACTGCCCTGAACTACACCCACATGTTCCGGTACGAACTCCGCGGAGCGAAGCTCAAGATTCGATTCCTGCGGAGCGGCGAGCGAGCTTCGACCCGCATTGCCGTCAATGCCGCTTGTCCGTATGGCCACGCCTCTACCCGAGGCGAATGGCTCACGTTGGAATCGGACCCTCGGGAGCAGAACCGCCGAGTTCGGTACCGCAAGCGAACGATGTCAGCCGAGCTTGGTCCCGACGAACAACCGCATGATTTTGCGCGAATGTGGATGCACGAGCAGCGAGTGACGGGGCGCAGTGAGTTCGCGATCTATCAGTTTCAGCGGCCGGATCGAAAAGGTCGAGGCCGCGGCTGGTTCCACCGAGGCGATTACGACGAATGGAGCACCGAAAGTCTCTCTTATGAACGAACTGCCCAGGGATTGCGCCTCAAGTTCGACCTCGGCGGCGCTCATGACACACCGATTCTCGAGCGAAAGTGCGGCAACCGACGGAGCTTGATTCTCGCACGCGACCCGAGAAACTACTGGCACCAGCAAACCTACGTGGACCGCGGACCGTCCTTTGCCACGGCCCGGTCCGAAGAACTCCGGTGGCGCTTCCTCGACGAACTTCAGGGTTCGGCGGCTTCGAATCTCGCCCGATAGTCCTCTGCCGCCGCTTTGATGACCTCCTGCGCTTCGGAACGGTCGTAGGTTTCGACGATTTGAACCGCCCGACGCGTATCGTGCGGGCCGGTCTTGTAGGTCATGAAATAGTGCTGAAGACGTTCCACGAGGGTGAACGGGCAACCGGCCAGCTCATTGATCTGACCGAAGACCGCGTCCCCCGCCAGTACTGCGACCAGTTTGTCGTCCGCTTCACGGTTGTCGATCATGCGAAAGCCACCGATCGGTTTGGCTTCCAGCAAGATGTCTCCATGGCCCACCGACTTCTCGGTCAAAACGAGGATATCCACCGGATCTTGATCTCCGACCACATCCGGCGAACACCGCTCTGCGACGCGCGTGTCGCAGAGCGTGCGCGGCACGAAGCCGTAGAGGGCCGGACAGACGTTGGAGTATCGCTGTGGTCGGTCGAGCCGCAAGAAGCCGCTGTCCTTGTCGATTTCGAACTTGACGGTGTCAGTGGGCACCATCTCGATGAAGCAATTCACGATCTCGGGGGCCCGCGAACCCATGTCGATACCGTGCCAAGGATGCGCTCTCGAACGCCGAAACTCAGGGCTGTCACTCACCGAGCCAGTGTGGGGGATCCAATGCCGCTTGCCAAACCCCGGGGCCGCGTTGGAGGTTGATGGCAGGGAAACCCGGCACCGCTCACCCACGGCCGCGCCACCACCACCGTCGGATCCACTCGGGTCGTCTGGGTGGCGTCGGCCATCCTCGGCTTCGCCCATGGTGGAACGCTCGCCGTGACCTGCCCGAATCCACCCTTGGGGGCGGCCGAAAGGCGCCCCAGCGCCTCGTGATCGCAGAGGGCGAGGCCTTGCGCCATGTCCTCGGCCGTTGCCCATCGCTCATCTGGATATGGTGAAAGACCTCGCTCCACCACTTCGGAGATGTCCGCCGGGAGGTCCGGGCGAACCTGGCCTAGCGACGGCCGCTGACGAAACATCGCCATCAACTCGCTCAGATGTGTCGCGGGATGGGGCGACAGACCGGTCAAACCTCGGTAGAGCACCGCCGCGGCGCTGTAGATATCGGTGGCGGGACCGAGGACCTCGCCTCGAGCTTGCTCTGGACTCATGAAGTCGAGGGTCCCCATGACGTCGACGGATGGACTTCCACCTTCGCCAGACGCGATGCCGAAATCCAAGAGCTTGACCTCCACCGGCCTCAGCTCCGAGCGGGCGAGGAAGATGTTGGCTGGCTTGATGTCTCGGTGCACCACCCCGCGGGCGTGACACGCCGCGACGACGTCCAGCAGGCGGATCATCACCCGAAGGAGCTCTCGGGGTCGGAGCCGGCCTTGGCGCAGCACCGATTCGAGGTCGTGCCCCTCCAACAGTTCCATCACCAAGAAGAGGGTGCCATCGGGTTCGCGGCCGGCATCCAGGACCTCCACCACCCCGGGATGCCGGATCGATGCCTGCAGAGCCGCTTCGTCGAAGAAGCGCTCGGCCACCTGAGGGTCGCCGCGTACGGCGGACGCGTGCACGAGCTTCGCCGCGACGGACCGACGGGTGAAAAGGTGGCGGGCCTCCCAGACCTCGCCCATCCCGCCGCTGCCCAGGAGGCGCTTGAGTTCGTACCGTCGCCCCACCACGCGGCGAACTTCTCGAAGCGCGGCTCCCATACATTGCCCTTCATCGGTCGGACCGGCGCGAACTCAAGTCATCCGCCGTTCCATGGGTGCGGATTGCCGGGCGGGGGTTCGAGTGTTTCAGTCGTCGCGTGGACCTTCTCGAGCAGGACACCCTGGAAGAACCCACCCCGGTTCCGCGCCGGAGGGGCCGCATTTTGCTCTGGATCGGCGCCATCATCCTGGTCCTTTTCGCGGTCGGTTCGGCCGCGGCATTCATTGTCTTGGTGAGCGTTGCCCAAAACCTCCCAACGCTCCGGTCCTTGAACGACTACCGGCCCCCGCAAGCCACCGTGGTCTATGGGCACGACGGCGAGGTGGTAGCCCGATTCGCCCAGGAACGCCGAACCGTGGTGGCTTTCGAAAACATCCCCAAAGTCATGGTGGACGCGGTGATCGCCGCAGAAGATGCAGACTATTTCAGTCACGAAGGGGTCGACTATCTCGGGATTCTCCGGTGTGCCTTCAAGAATGCCGTCTCCGGCCGTACCCGATGCGGTGGCTCTACGATCACCCAGCAGACGGTGAAGACGTTTCTTCTGAGTCCCGAGCAGACCTACGTTCGGAAACTCAAAGAACTGATTTTGGCCAAGCGAATCGAGGAAGCCCTTTCAAAAGAAGACATTCTCTTTCTCTATTTGAATCAGATCTACTTTGGCCACGGTGCCTACGGCATTCAGGAGGCGGCCCGCATCTACTTCGGGGTCGACGTGGGTCGTCTGAACCTGGAGCAGGCGACCCTCCTGGCTGGACTTCCAAAATCTCCGTCCCGTCTCGACCCCTACCGGCATCCGCAACGAGCCCGGGAACGCCGCGCCTACGTCCTGGAGCGGATGGAGACTCTGAGCATGATCGACGGAGAGACGCGAACGCGGGCGACGGCCTCCGACCTTGGCCTGGCCGGAACCGAAGACGCCGCACTCGAAAACAGCCATTACGCGGCCCACGTCAAGCGCCTGCTCATCGAGCGCTTCGGGGAACGAGCCACGGTGGGCGGCGGATTGAAGGTGTTCGTGGGCGTGCTCCCAAGTCAGCAAAAGGCTTCAGAGGCAGCTCTGGAGGCTGGCCTCCGGGTCCTGGACAAACGGCGAGGCTTTCGAGGGCCTCGAACCCACCTGGAGCGGAATGAACTGTCGGAGCTTCTGGATGGACTTCAGGCTCGTCTGGACGAGGTCGACTTCGCCTCCGGACGCGCCGTGTGGAATCTGGCCTCGGCCGACGTCGCAACAGCGAACCCAGTGGACGCCATCTTGGAAGCCGCACGTTTCGAACCCTTCGAGGTGGGGCGCGTTCACTCTGGGGTCGTCACGGACGTTGACGACTCCGCCCGCACCGCCACGGTCAATCTCGGAAAAGTGCAGGTCGTCTTGCCGCTCCGCACCGGTCTGGCCTGGGCGCGGCCCGACCGAAATGGCGCGTGGTCGCAGCGCCCTCGCAAGCCCTCCGACGTGCTGGCCATTGGGGACGTGGTGGATGTACGGGCCGTGGACGAGAACCAGGGAAAAGTGACGGGAGTCTTAGAACAGGAACCGCTGGTGGAAGGCGCCCTCGTGGCCATCGATCCCCACACCCGAGAGGTTCGGGCTCTGGTCGGCGGACGCGGCCTCGGCGCCGGTCGCTTCAACCGAGCGGTCCAGGCACGCCGTCAGCCGGGCTCGACCTTCAAACCGTTCGTCTACGCGGCGGCGTTCGCATCCCGGCGATTCACGCCGGTCAGCAAGTGTTTGGATGCCCCTCGCGTGTATCGTGACCCATGGACGGGAAAGAGCTGGAAGCCCGAAAACTACGGGGGCTCCTTCGACGGAGAGCTGAGCCTGCGACAAGCCCTCACGCTGTCCAAGAATCTGTGCTCCGTCGAGCTCATCGACCGGGTCGGCGTGGAGCCCGTGGTGGAAATGGCGCGTCGCGCCGGCATCCAGAGTGCCCTCCCCCGGAACCTCACCCTGGCCCTCGGGTCGGGTGATGTCACGCCGCTCGAGATCGTCAATGCCTACACCACGTTTGCGGATCAAGGTCGGTATGCGCCACCCATCTTCCTGCGCAAGGTAGTCTCCCCGGCGAATGAAGTCTTGTTCGAGCAGCAGGCCTCGCCCGAGCTGCGGGTCCCACCGGGCGTAGCCTATCAGGTCACCAGCCTGATGCAGTCCGTCGTGGAAGATGGCACCGCACGAGCGGTGCGAGACCTCGGTCGGCCGGTGGCCGGAAAGACGGGAACCACCAATGAAGCTCGGGACGCGTGGTTCGTCGGCTTCACGCCAGATCTGGTGGCAGGCGTATGGGTCGGATTCGACGACAATCGACCCTTGGGCCCTGGGGAGACCGGAGGTCGAGCCGCCATTCCCATCTGGCTCGACTTCATGAGGGCCGCTTTGGTCGGAACGACTCCTCGAGAGTTCGTGCCGCCGGCCGATGTCGTCTTCGCCCACGTCGAGCCCGAGTCGGCGCGACTGGCCCCGCTGCAAACGGAAGGCGCCCGCACCGAGCCGTTCCTGCCCGGAACGGAGCCTACCGAACTCTTCGAGCCCGCAGTCCCGGCCGACCGAGGGATATGGGAAGACTATCAATGACGCGACGTCATTGGGGGCTTGCGCTGGGCTTTGCTCTCGTAGGCGGCGTGACCCTCTGGTGGACCAGCCGACGGATCGGCGAGCTCCGGGTCGGCGAGATTCAGCGCACGCAGGACCAAGGTATCGACGTCCTCGAGGCGCCCGTGTACCGGGGTCGCACCCGCGCTGGGACGTTGGTGGCGGTCTATGCCGGACTGGACCGCTACGTCCCGGAGGTTGTGCAGAATCCGAGTGGCTTGGAGGTGGACTCGATGGCCCCCGGCGCGAAGGTCGTGGTGAACGGCAGTTTCTTCACGCCCGAGAACAAACCTACTGGCTTGCTGGTGTCCAACGGTGAGGTTCTCCACCCGTTCATCGGCCACGGAGGTCCGGCCGGCAGCGGAGTCCTGACCGTCGACCACCACATCAACCTCCATCGCAGGGACAGCTTCGAGCCTGGCGCCGAGACACGCTTTGCCATTCAAGCGGGTCCACGACTGATCGAGCCTGGCGGTGGCCCGGGTATCTATCGAGACGACGGGCAGCGGGCGAGTCGCACCGTGATCGGCGAGAGCGAGGATGGCCGCTTGGCACTCGTGGTGGTGCACACCGAGCCCGGCTTGGGCCCCACGCTGTTCGAACTCGTCGCGCTGCTGAAGGGCTCCGTGCTGGGCCCGGGCCTTCGGTTGCGCGCGGCCTTGAATCTCGACGGAGGGAACTCGAGCGGCGCCCGCGTCGCGCTGAAAGACCTAAATGTTCACCTCGGTTCTGGTGTGACCGTACCGTACGCCTTGGCCCTTCGAGAACGCCTTCCATGAACAGCGCACCCATCGCTTCGGTCCTGGTGGAACTGATGCGTCTTCTGACCCTCGACCCGGTGGAGCCTTATGCATTCTGCACTGCACCTCGAGACGATCATGCTCTGGAAGGGGCTTTGCGAAGCGCGCTCACCGGTCACACTCGAGGCCCTGGCATTCGAAGTCCGGACTGCTCGAAGAAGAGCATGATCGCGGCTGCCCGGTCCGGCGCCGAGGTCTTTTTCGTCCTTCGAAGCGAAGGCCCGCAGGCACGCGTCGAAGCGTGGCAGGCGGATCCCGGAATCTGGTCGACGGATTCCGCTCCTCGCCTCATCGCGGTTCGATTCCACGGAGCGGGTGGAGGGATGCGTCTCGGCGCCCCCGTCTTGCTCGAACGTCTCCCAGGCCCGGCTTTGGCTACCGAAGCGTGCTTGGACGCGAAGGGAGCAGAACACGTGTTTGTTCTTGGGAGGGACGAGGTGTTGGACTTGACGGCGAACAACCGCCTCGAACTCGAACCGCTCGGCCAGAGCGTCATCAAGGTTCGCTCCGGTCTCGGCCGGTTGCGTTGCGGTGTGGAGCCGGGCCGGTTGTGGGTGGCTCAAGCCGACTTCGAGCAAGGTGGAGAACTCGCCTTTGGTGAACACATGGAATGGGTTGGCTTCGTCTCGGGGCTGCCGATGGCCCGGCGGGCCGATGAACTCATCGTGGCCCGAAACAATCCGGGCACCAACCTCCTCGATTCCCACGTGTTCGTCCGGAGGCGAGACCGTTTACGTGGCTTGGTATGGCGGCCGTTCTTCGATATCGTCGAAGGCGCCGGCAGCTTTTGGATGGTCGACGAGACGCATCGGGTCGTGAGGGTCGATGGCACGCGGCTGGTGGAGACACCCCTCCATTCCGGCCGAGGACTTCGAGTCCGAAAGCTCGGTCGAGATACCTTCGCCGTAGGATCCATCCACCAGGCCGGCGAGCCAGAGGCGGTCCACCTATGGGACATCGAAGGTCCTCTCCTGGGCCGAACGCCGATGCCCGACCCGGTCCGCGACATCACGTGGAGTACCCAGGGATTGATAGTCCTCTTGGACGGCCTGGATCCACGTCTGGTCCGGGTTCCGCTGGAGACTCGGCCTTGATCACGACCGTTCTCATTTGGGGGTTCGCGACGGCGGCTCCATTTTCCAGCTACGGGGGCGAGCTTCGGATCGAGGACCAAGCTCGCACCAACCGGCCGACCTGCCATCCGCTCAGCCTCTCCGACACCGTGTCACAACACGCGGCCTTCGAGCCCCTGTTCGACGCCCATGGCCAACCGGTCTTGGCTCGCGGTGTGCCCGCAGCCGATCATGACGGCGCCGGAGAGGTGGAGATTCAGCTTCGGACGCAAGTACGTCTGCACGACGGCGGGGTGCTCACTGCAGACCACGTCGTCGAGGCCCTGGTCCTGGCAGCCCGCAACGGATGTTTGGATCTTCTTCCGCTTCTCGACGGCGAACCCGAACAGGCGATCGAGAGTGACCCGGTCTTGGCCTCGGTGCGCATCCAACTTCGCCATCGTCCCTCCGGTTGGCCGGCCCTTCTTTCCTCCGCGCCGATAGCGATCCGAAAGGAGTCCGTCTGGTTGGGCACAGGCCCTTTCTCGTTCGGAACGGATCGATTGGTCGCGTTTCCGGCCCATCGTTCCGGCCGCCCCTTCCTCGACGCCATCGTTTTTGCCCCCTCCGGTATGGCAGCCCGAGCATCCGAATCAGGAAGTTACGTTGCAGATACGTATCTTCAAATCGATGCTGGCTCGGACGTGGTGCGCTTCATCCGTGCGGTCGTCGACCCGGAAGCCTTGGTCGGATTCGTTCCCTACTCCGCTCGTCCTGCCAGGACGCTCAGGGGTCCTCTTCCCGAAGTCCCGGCCCGCAACGTCTTTGATTTGGATGTTCCGGCCGATGGTGCGGTCCCGCAACGCGTTCTGGAGCGCCTCCAGCTGGATCTAGCCCGAGCCGGACTCTCCGTGACACTTCGTCGGAGAGCATCGGGTCCAGAAAGCGACCTCCGAATCCTCAGAGTGTGGTCCGATACCCAAACGCCCCCATTTCTGAGGCAACTCCGACCGCTGCACAATCGGTTACCCCCCGATCAGCTTCGGGAGGCCATTCTCTCGGGATCCGTCTCTCGACTTCAGGCCACGGCGGTCGAAGCGGGAATCCTGCCTCTTTATTCCGTCCACTATCGTGTTCCGCAGCCGCTTGCGCAGACCAGCGAGCTCGCCGACTGGTCGGATCCACGCCGACCCGGACATCTTCGACCATGAAGGGCGGCCTCGCCTGGAAGCTCACACTGCTCTTTCTGATCGTCACGCTTCCTACCTCTGCGGCACACATCGCGGCGCTGATGTTTACCGATATCTCGATGCAGTCCGCACTCCGTGAGCAAAACTCGGATGCCATGGAACGTATCGAGCAATTCGTTCGAGGCCAACCGCAGGCGATGGCTCAGCTCGCCGGACGCCTGGCCAGAGATCTCGAAGACAAAAGGTTGGATTGTGACGAAATCATGCCCGCCCTTTTCGAACGTATCCCGGCCGCGATGGCCGAAGTCGTCCGGCTGTCTTCTCCTTCTCCTCTCCAGACCGCGTCGGTCGGATCGACGACGGCGAGCACCGAGGTGCGCACCATCGCAGGCCACGTTGCCTGCTCCAAACACCTTCCGGCCGGCATCGGCCTCCCAGCTCCGACGTTCACGGCACAGCCGGACATGGGGATGGCAGTCCCGATCGGTCCCGGGAACCCTCCCCGATCGACGCCTGCCTGGGTGGGTATTGCCCACTTTCGCGACCATTCCGGCGCCTTGCACTCGGTGTGGGTCGGCCGCCCGATCGGTGATGATCGGCTGGACGGCCTGGTCGAAATGGCCAACGGCAGATGGTCTTTGCACCATCCGGCATGGTCTGGGGAACTCGAACCGCCCGAAGGCGCACGGCGTTCTTTTGATCTTCGCACGCTGGATGCCGAGTCTGCGCGGCTGGTCGTGACGTTGTCGGAAGGACCGTGGCCGAAAGCGCGGGCGAGACTGCTGCGGCTGGAGATGTATCTCTTCGCTTCGTCCCTCGGACTGGCACTCCTGGTCGCATTGTTGTTTGCAAGGGCGGTCAGTCGCCCCCTACTTCAGCTCTCCAGAGCTGCTGGACGGGTTGCGGAGGGCGACCTGTCGACCCGCGTGGAGATCGAACGCCTCGATGAGCTCGGACGTTTGGCCATGGATTTCAACGACATGACGGAACAGCTGGAGATTACGCAGGCCAAGCTGCGTCGAGCTGAACGCATGGCCGCATGGCGCGAAGCAGCGAGACGCGTCGCTCACGAAGTGAAGAATCCCCTCTTTCCCATCCGCGTCGCGATGGAAACCGTAAACAAGGCCGTTCAACGAGGCCACGCGGAACTGAAGGTCATCAGCCGTGACGCCACCGAGACCGTGCTCGGAGCCGTCAAGAGCATCGATCGTTTGGTCGGAGAGTTCTCGGAGTTCGCGCGCCTGCCGACGCCCACCCTCTCGCCCACCTCAATCGTGGGCCTCCTGCAGCGGGTTCAAACCGCATATCGAGCCACGCACCCCGAAAGCGAGGTGGTCCTGGGGCGAATCGACGACTCGATTCATTCGCTCGATGCCGAGATGATGTTCCGGGCCCTCTCCAACCTGGTCAAGAACGCGCTCGAAGCCCTGGAAGCGGTGGGAGGCGGTACCGTCTGGCTCGAAGCCCGAGACACGGGCCGACTCACGTTGTCGGTGGAAGATAACGGTCCGGGCGTGCCCGAAGACATTCGAGAGCACTTGTTCGAACCCTACGTGACTCGAAAGGAGCGCGGCACCGGGCTCGGACTGGTAGTCGTGGAACGCATTGTCGACGCTCATGGAGGTCGCGTCGAACTCTCGAGCCCCAGCCCCCGAGGAACCGAAGGCCGACCCGGCACGCTCTTCCTGCTCGTTCTCTAGGCGCTCGGCTTCGTTCGGTCCGTATCGCGGACATCGACAGCACGAAAACGGGTTACGACGGTATCGTGGACGCCGCCTGCGCTATTGAACGGCGCTTCGGATACTGCGGGCACTTTGGTATTCGCGCTCGATCGAAGGCCCGGCGAGGCGCACGAGAAAATGATCTGGACTGGCCTGCTCGAGGCGCTTCAACTCCGCCCAGGTCTCCTCGATATCGTCTTGAAGGAGGACCAGCTCAGCCTGCACCCGAATGAGCTCGGGATACTGGTTTCGGAGGGCGATCAATCTCTGCCGACACGATTCCAATCTTCGACCACGCTCCCATTCCGCCATGGCGCGCAAAAACGCCACAACAGGACCTTCTACACCGTTTGCCCGGAGATAATCGTCTTCCTGCCCGAACTTGGCCCAGTTCGGCTGAAGCCGATGCGAAAACGCGGCAGCTACATGTCCTTCGGAATGATTCGGGAAGCGACGAAGTACCTCTTTCGCGAGAAGCGTCCCCGCTTCCAGATTGGAACGAAACAGGATGAGCAAAGCGCGATCCACCCGATAGTAGGCCGCAACGCGTTCTTGCAGATCCTCGAGCCGCGCCCGGTCCGCATCGGTGAGACTCGATCGCAGTTGGAGTTGCGATGTTTCGGTTTCGAGCTGCTTCCGCTGCTCGGCGAGGACACGCTTCACGGTACGGATGCCGCTGGCCGATGTAAGCTCCAGGAGACTCCTCAGGGTGAGTGCATCCACCCCGGTTTGACCGTCAGTATACGAACGCGCGACCGGATATCGATGGAGCTCGTCGGAGCGAATGACTTCGCGCACCTCCACCAAGCTCGTGGGCGACGTCGGCGGCGGAGGTGGCGGGAGCCCGAACCGTTCCCGAAACGCCTCGATTTCATCCAGAGCCTCAGCCGAGGTGACCGGCATCTTCGCGGAAGTCGACTCCTTGGGGGTCGACGATGCGCAACCGATGGCCGCGCCGATCAAAACCGATGTAGCAAACGTGCGGATCACGGGGCGGACGCTACGTCTTGAGGTTCTAAAGACACAAGACTTCAACTCGACCCTGGCGGAGGTCGGTTGCGAAAACGCTTCCAGGCTTCCAGGATCTCCTGGGCGAGGCTCTCGCTTAAAGACACGACCCGACCATGGGTCAGTTCCAGAGCCCGGAGATGGGCCTGGCGAAATTGCCCTGCGATGGCGTCTGGAACGCCGCGAACGACCGAGGACCCTAGCTGCAGACCGACATCCCGGACCACCTGTTCCAGCTCCGCGGCGGTCTCGAGGTGCCCCACCTCCAGCTCCCGGTAGCCCGGGTCCCACGAATTGACCCAATAGTGAACCGGGTGTCGGCGTTGCTGGCTGATGGGTACCCAGCCGATCACGTCGGGCACCCGGCGACCGATGGTGACCACTGCGTAGATGACCCGGAACATCCCACCGGTCGGGGTCGTCTCCACACATGGTACATTCTGAAAGGACCGTTGCAGCTTCGCTTCCAAGACGAGGTCGTCCAAGGGATCGAGAGACGGGCCTTCGATTCGGACCAGCAACTTGGTGTCGAGCGCGCTTCCGACGCCGAGCTGGAGGGCGCCAAGGCGGCGGATCCGGTAGAACGCAGCAGGACGGGTGCTGTCGCTCTCCACCATCAGGTCAACGAATCCCTGCCAGGCGCGCCGGACCCGCTGCTGCACCTCCGGTTCGAGCGGAGTCGTCAAAGAGTCTGCCCATTGCAGAAAAGCCTCGGGAGAAGGGCCCGGATGGGCCCGGCGGAGCTTTTCAACCACCGGGGGAACGGTGTTGGGCTCTCTAGGCCGACCCAAGGCATCTCGATAGGACGCCAGAAATGCTTGCACCAGGCGCCGGGCGTCGCAGGACCTTTGGGGTCCGGAGCAGACGACGTGGACCGACGAGGCGAACCGGACCAGATCGACCACCGCGGGCCCTAATCCCGACTGATCGAAGTCTTCGAGGCCGAAGGTCGAATCGGTGACCACGAACTGCTCCAAGTGGGCGTCGCCGTGGAGGACCACGCTCGGGAGTTCCCATCGGAGATCTTCGTGTGCCTGGCACACCCGCCGCGCGAAAGGCTCCGCCACGAAGCGAAAATAGCTATAGGCATCCTTCCGCAGGCGGCCCAACAACTCGAGACTCCCGCCCGCCCTTCGAAAACGGTCGAGGTGCAACGCGAATGCGTCGTCGACGATCTCGTCGTCCGAAGGCCGTGGGACGGTCGCAGCGGCCTCGTTGGGTGGCGCCGTTTCGGTGCGCCCATGAGTCGGACGGTTCGTCCCCGATGACGACACACAGGCCACGCATCCTGTCACCAACACCACGATCCCAGCGGCTCGAAGCATCCCGTTCCGTCCCCTCACGGTCATCGACCGAAACCATCGTCTCTTCCCGGTGGCCCATCGAGCCTAGCCTTCATGGGTGATGCGGTAGACCATGCCTTCGACGGAGTCTGCAATGAAGAGTGCCCCCTTCGGACCCACCGCCAAACCGGTGGGCCGGTGTTCCGCCTCGCCGCTCGAACGCAACGGAGTCTTGCCGGCGAATCCGTCTGCGAACACTTCGGCTCGACCCGACGCCTCCGAGCCGGACATGGGAACGAAGACCACCTGGTAACCCTTTTGGGGAAGCGGCGCACGATTCCAAGAACCGTGAAACGCGATGAAAGCCCCGTCTCGGAATCGTTGCGGAAACATGGCTCCCCGATAGAAGACCAGATCGTTGGGCGCGTAATGTCCTGGGAAGGCGTATATGGGGTCCGGATAGTCCTCGGTGGTCGCCGTCTCACCATCCCCTCCGTACTCCGGTGCGACCATCCGTTCCTTTCTTCGGTGGTCGTAGTAGGTGTACGGCCATCCGCCTACGAACCCCTCGTGCAAGACCAAGAACTCCTCCGATGGGAGTTCTGCGTTGTCCCCCGCATCGTAGAGGTCGGGGAACAGAGTGTTGAGTTGATCACGGCCGTGCTGAACGCCGTAGAGCTGGCCGTTGCCGTGATTGAACTCGAGCGCCACCATGTTTCGAGTTCCGGTGACCACCCGACGGCCGTCAAATTGGGTGAGACCAGTCGCCGAAGGAAAGCGCCAAACGCCCGCCTGACGTGCGAGCTGCGGACAGGGTTTGAGGCCGGGGGAACCAGCGGTTCGAGCCTCCTTCTGGCACGCGTTGGAGGGTGCCCCGACGTTGACATAGAGACGACCTTCTCCATCGAACGTGAGGGTCTTGACCGCGTGCTGTCGTTGCTCCGGAAACCCAGAAACCACCGTCTCTGCCGGGTTCGAGGGAAGCAGTTCCGCGGCGTCGAGTTTGCGACGAAATACAGCAGTCGTCGAACTGTAGTAGAGATAACCGCCGTTGAGCGCAAGACCGGTCCCACCACCGCCTTCGAAGGCACGCACCAGGTCGGCGCGCCCGTCACCGTTGGTATCCCGCATCCCAACGATGCGGTTCGGTTCGAGGACCGAGACGAACACATCCCCATTCTCTCGCACGACGATGTGTCTCGCCTTTCCTTCCAGGTCGCCAAACACGGTCGCGTCGAATCCAACTGGAAGCCGAAGACCCGCTGCCTCGACAGCATCGGAGATGTCACGAGGCGCGCCGACCCACGTCTCTTGAGGAGAAGTCTGGGGCGCCGGCGCGTCCGAGGCAGACGCGGCTTTCACTGGATCGACGGATTGGCTGGCCGGGCTCGTGGTCTGTGATTGGAGCTCCGAACAACCAAAACCAAATAGGAGTGCAGCCCTGAAGAGCAGTCCTTGCCTCATCTGCTTCCCCGTACCCCGCGGCACCCGCGTCGTCGATCCCAGACCCGAACCTGAGCGTCTTGCGGACATTTTCACGGACCGGAGGTACCAGGACGTCGTTGCGACGACGGCGAGAATCCGCCGTCGCGCCTCAGCGCTGCGGCCGAGCGATGTTCGCGATCGTATTCATCAGGCTCAGGAGAGACTCGACCCCGCAGCTGGGACGCGAAGGTAACTCCTGAGGCTCGCCCTGCAAGGGCTCGAACGCAAGCAACCTTTCATTTCCATCGGTCATCCAGCCGAGGCTTCGAAGCTCCGACCAACGGGTCATCGTCTGCAACCCGGCGTCCCGTGCGAATCCTGCCTTGCACATCCGTAGGGCAGAATGAGGCCGCGCCGGATTCATCGACTCGAAGGTCACGAGGACCACGCGACCGTCTCTCACCGCATCCATTGCTTCGGACTCCGCAGTGTCGGATCCAAAGAATAGCCCGACTGCATCAATGCGCGGCCGGAGCGCAGGACCCCACCGGTGTAACGCGTGCCAATGAGCTGCCAGCGGATCGTCCACGAAGATTTCTTCTCCGGTGGCGTCATCCGTCCAACGATAGCCGCTATCGGCTCGTTCCAGCTTCCGCCCCGGGCGAAGCGGAAGAAGCTCCATCGCCACCAGGACCGCTTTTGCCAGGTCGTTTTCGTGCTCACGGAGCAGTCGAGAGCGCAGACGAGCCAGAGAAGCGCCCGACCCTTTTCGACCCGCTCGGGCCAGGGTCAGAGCCAGCGCGGCCGATTCGCGGGGATCCGCCTCGAGGAGGCGCTGTTCCATCTCGTCGAGAGCCGAATCCACGAGGGCTTCTTCCTGGGCGATGGCGCCGACCCGCTGGTCGTCGGCGATCTCCATCGCCAAGTAGGTACTCGGCGGAGGCCCTCCTTCCGACCCTCGCCATCGGTCGGAGGACGTGCTCATGGCTCGTCGTCGCCCTCAGGCCCATTCTCGTCCCCAAGTTCGTAGTCGCCCGAATCGTCGCTGGCCTCTTCTCCCGAGCTTGGGTCCTGCGCCTGGTCATCTTCGATGTCTGAATCTGGAGCCGATGTCTCGACCGGCGGCGACACCTCGCCATCGACGTCGGGTTCGGCCACATTGCACACCGCTGCCACACGCTCGCCGGGCCCTACCCGAACCAGGCGAACGCCTTGCGTGTTGCGCCCCAGCGAAGAGATATCCATGGCCGACATGCGGATGACTACACCCTTGCTGGTGATGACCATCAGGTGCTCATCGTCGAACACCTGACGCACCCCCGCTACCGGACCGTTCCGTTCGTTCAGCTTGATCAAAATCATTCCGCGCCCGCCCCGTTGCTGGACGCGATAGTCATCGGTGGGAGTGCGTTTGCCGTAGCCACGCTCGGTCACCGAAACGATGGAAGATCTCTCACCGAGCACTGCCATGCCGACCACATCGTCATCATCGGCCAGCTTGATCCCTCGAACACCGACTGAAGGACGCCCCATCGCCCGGACATCCCGAGTCTTGAATCGGATGGCCATGCCGTCGCGGGTGCCCAGAAGCACGTCGTTCTCATCCGTCGTGAGAGCGGCTTCGATGAGCTCATCGCCCTCCGCGATGCCGGCGCCGATGATCCCGGCCGCTCGCGGTCTGGAATAGTCCTGAAGCGGCGTCTTCTTCACCACACCCTTCCGGGAACAGGTCATGACGAAATAGCCGCTCATGAACTCTCGTACCGGCAATACAGCTTGCACCCGCTCCTCGGCTTGGATCGGGAGCAGATTCACCATCGGGCGACCCCGGGCCGTTCGGCTCATCTGAGGGACCGAGAATACTTTGAGCCAATAGACCTTGCCGCGATTCGTAAAGACCAGAAGGTAGTCGTGGGTCGACGCCGTGAACAGACTTTCGACGAAATCCTCGGACTTGGTGTCGGCCCCAGCCACGCCGCGACCGCCCCGCTTTTGCGCCCGATACTCGGTCACCGGAGTGCGCTTTACATAGCCGAGGTGGGAGAAGGTCACGACCATATCCTCCTCGGCGATCAGATCTTCATCGGTATAGACACCGACATCACCCACGATCTGGCTTCTTCGATCGTTCCCATACTGGTCGCGGACCTCTTCGAGCTCCTTCAGGATGACCTGCATCAACACTTCGTCCTCGGCGAGAATCTGACGCAACGAGGCCATCTGGTCTTTGAGACCCTTGGCTTCATCCCGGATCTTGTCGGCTTCGAGTCCAGTGAGGCGATGAAGTCTCATGTCCAAGATGGCCTGGGACTGACGCTCGGTGAGATGGACGATTCCTGCTTCCAAAGCTTCGTCGACCTGCTGGTCTTCCGCTTCCACCAGCTGGCTCAGGTTGCCGAGGCCCGGAAACGCCTCGTCCATCAAGCGAGCCTTGGCCTGGGGCGGGTCGTCCGAACCTCGGATGATCTCGATGACCCGGTCGATGTTGTCGAGGGCAATCAGCAGGCCGACCTGCAGGTGAAATCGACGCTCTGCCTCAGCCAGTTCAAACGCGGTGCGGCGGGTTATGACCTCACGACGGTGCTCGATGAAGTTGTCCAGACAGTCGAGAAGACTGCAAAGCTTCGGCTGGCCGTGCACGATAGCCAGGCAGTTGACCCCGAAAGAAGATTCGAGAAGCGTGTGCGAGTACAGCTGATTCAGCGTGACCTGCGGATTCGCGTCCCTGCGAAGCTCGACCACGACACGAAGTCCACGGCGGTCGGACTCGTCTCGAACGTCCGAAATACCTTCGACCCTTTTCTCACCCACCAGCTCTGCGATGCGCTCGATGAGCTTTGCCTTGTTCACCTGATACGGAAGTTCCGAAACGACGATCTGAAAGCCGCCTTTCTTCCGTTCCTCGATTTCAGCAACCGCCCGAATCTTGATGGTTCCCCGGCCAGTTTGATAGGCCCGTCGGATTCCATCGCGACCCGAAATGATTCCCCCGGTTGGGAAATCGGGACCTGGCAAGATCTCCATCACGCCATCGAGACCGGTCTCCGGTTCCTGAATCCGCTTGATGCACGCATCCACGACCTCTCGGAGATTATGGGTCGGAACCGACGTAGCCATCCCCACCGCAATCCCTTGGGCACCATTCACCAAGAGATTGGGAAAGCGGTTCGGGAGTACGGTGGGTTCGGTTTCCTGGTCGTCGTAGTTGTTGACGAAATCGACGGTGTCCTTGTCGAGGTCGGCGAGCATCTCGCCCGCCAACCGGGTCAGCCGCACTTCGGTGTATCGCATCGCGGCCGGTGGATCGCCGTCCACCGAGCCGAAATTGCCCTGCCCATCCACCAAAGGCTCACGCATGCTCCAGACCTGGGCCATGCGAACCAAGGTGTCGTAGACCGCAGACTCACCGTGCGGGTGATACTTGCCGATGACGTCGCCGACCACGCGGGCCGACTTCTTGTAGGGGCGATTGTAGAAGTTGCTCGCCTCGTTCATGGCGTAGAGGACGCGGCGGTGAACCGGCTTCAAGCCATCGCGGATGTCGGGCAACGCACGTCCGACGATCACGCTCATCGCGTAATCGAGGTAGGACGTGCGCATTTCGTCTTCGAGATTGACCGGCTGCATCTGACCGCCGGTACCACCGCCGTTGCCCCCCTCGGAGGGCGGGGGGATCTCAGGCTCCTCGGGGTCGGCCATGCGAAGGAGACTTATCCCGACCCCATCAAGCGGTAAAGCGCTTCGACCTTTCTCCGGTCCAAAGGAAGGCCCGTCAGCGGACCCAACCCGGTGGGATACCGGCCTTTCGGGCCTGCTCCGGGATCTCGACCGTCAGCCGTCGATTGAGGTCGTCGATTTCGGTCTCGAGGGCCTTCATCTGACGATAGAGTTCGAACTTCTTCTCCTTCTGGCCCGGGAACAGCGCGAACTCGGCCTGAACCGCCAACGCCTGATACGCCTGCTGGGTATCTTCGAAGGCCTTCAGCCTCTCCTGCAGACGTTGCTTGGTCTGGCGGTACAAGCTCGTCCACCGATCCCGCTCCTTCTCTCGAATTTGATTCTTGGAGCGAAGCCGAGCGATCTCCGCGTCCAGCTCTTGCAGACGGGCTTGGTTTCGAGCCTTGGCTTCGGCCTGTAACCGAGCGCGTTCTGCCTCGGCCGCCTTCCGGGCTGCCGTATCCTGGTCAACCTCGGCTTGGACGGCACTCGCTTTTTGGGCTCGCTCCTCCGCGAGCTTGTTGTAGTAGATTCGTCGTTCCTTCGGGAGTTTCGCCAGACTGTCGGTATACACGACGGTTCCGTCGTCCTTGACGTACTTGTAGATCTGGGCCTGGGCGTTCGTTCCCGCTACCGCCAATCCAACCAGGATCCCGAGGCTTCGCATCATGCGGGCATCCTCGCACGGAGGTCCCGTGCGCCCAAGATGACATCCCGACTCGGAACCGATTCGGGCCAAGATGCGGGTGACGCCGCCCCCTCCCTCACATACGGTTCAGGGCGGTGCCTCAGCTCCCATTCACCTTCCGTTCGCAGGTTCGCGAGCAACCCGACCCCCATCCCCCGGACGGTGAAGATGACGTGGACAACGCCACCGGATCCCCGGAGGATAAGGGAAATCCGGAGCCCGCGGACGCACCATCTTCGGGCGGGTCTTCCGAACGCCTCATTCTCACGGTCGGGCAGCTGGTCCGAGGCCTCGACGACGCGGTGAGCGCGGGTCCCAACGTCTGGGTTTCCGGCGAGATTGCCCAGTGGCGGCCCCATGGTAGCGGGCAGATCTACTTCACCTTGAAGGACGCCGAAGCTCGCCTGGATTGCGTCGTCTGGCGCAGCCATCGACCACGGATCCGGTTTTCTCCCCGGGAAGGCATGGAGGTTCACGTCCTCGGCCGGCCCGGCATCTACCCCAAGCAAGGTCGATTGCAGTTTACCGTGTTCACCCTCGAGCCTCGCGGTGTCGGAGCGCTGCACGCGGAACTCCAAGCTCGGATGGACAAGCTCCGCTCCGAAGGTCTGACCGACCCGTCGAGGAAAAGGCGCTTGCCCATGCTTCCCTCCATCATCGGAGTGGTCACCAGCACCGATGGCGCGGCCCTTCAGGATGTCCTTCGGACGATCTGGCGACGCGACCCAAAGGCGCACGTACGGGTCAGCTCGACTCCGGTTCAAGGGCCGAAAGCACACCACCGGGTCGTGACGGCGCTTCGACGCCTGGACCGTTCAGGGTGTGACGTCATCCTCTTGGTGCGAGGTGGCGGGAGCATCGAAGACCTTTGGAGCTTCAATCAAGAAGCCCTCGCTCGAGCCATCGCGGACTGCCGCGTTCCGGTGGTGACCGGCATTGGACACGAGACCGATACGACGCTCTCCGATTTGGTGGCGGATCTTCGGTCCTCGACACCCACCGCGGCGGCTGAGGCGGCGGTCCCGATTCGGTCGGAGTTGAGGTTCGGCTTTTCGCGGCTCGAGCAGCGACTGCATCGAGCATCCTTGGGTGAGATGGGACGCCATCGTGCTCGGGTGGAGATCCTCCTTCGCCGGCTTTCCGCTCCGGACCGCTTGATCCATCGCAACCGGCAAGACCTCGATGATGCGCTGACCCGAATGCAGGCAGGATGGCATAGGCGCATTCGGAACCTCCGCACGCTCCATGATCAGATTCAGTCGCGCCTTCATGCTGCGGCACCGAAGCGACGGATCCAGGGCCTCGGTCGCCGTATCGACCGGGCTGAGCCACGCCTCGACGCGGCCATGGCACGACATCTGGCCGAGCACCGGCAGCGGCTCGCCGTCGCGATGAGTCGGTTGGAAAGCCTCAGTCCCTTGTCGGTGCTTTCACGGGGCTATAGCTTGGTCCATACAGACCAGGGCCGCCTGGTGCGTTCGGTCAGCGACCTCTCACCCGGCGACCGGGTGCGGGTGCAGCTGTCGGAAGGTCGATTCTCGGCGCGGGTGGCGTCCGTGGAGTCGGAGAAGGGGCGTTCGTGAAGCCAGAAGCAGAAACACATCCATTCGAGGAGTTGGTTCGCCAGCTAGAGGCCATCGTCGACCGACTCGAAAGGGAAGACCTGCCCCTCGAGGAGGCTCTCGAGGCCTACCAGGAAGGGGTGCGCCTGGCCCGTCTCGGTCATCACCGCCTCGACGATGCGGAACGCCGGCTGGAGCAACTTTCTTCTCAAGGGAAGCTCGTACCTCAGGATTCGGACGCAGTGCTGCCCGAGGGTGAGGATTGAAGCGGCGACGCCGAGGCAAGGATTGAAACATCGCGCAGACCGATTGCTCGCAGCGTCGGGACTCGTCCCCGACGTTCACACTGCACAGGGGTTGATCATGAAAGGGGACGTCCTATGGGCGCTCCCCGGGAGCCCTTCCGAAAAGAAGGTGCTGAGCCCGGGCGAGCAGCTTCCCGAGACGAGTCGATTCCGCTTGAAGACCCAGCCTCGGCGCTTCGTTTCGCGGGCCGGAGAAAAGCTGGCAGCGGGTCTCGACGCGTTTTCCATCGACGTCGCGGACAAGAGCGCCGTCGACATCGGAATCAGCACCGGGGGCTTCACGGACTGCCTCCTGCAGCGAGGGGTAAGCTCTGTGCTCGGCGTGGATGTGGCTTACGGCATCCTGGCTCAGAAGGTCCGGTTGGACCCGCGTGTTCGTCTCTTGGAAAGAACGAACGCCCGTCACCTCGATGCCGAAACCGCGGGTGGCCCTTTTGACGTTCTCGTTGCAGACGTTTCGTTCATCTCCCTTCGAACGCTCATGCCGACGTTTCGGGGCTTGCTTCGACCGGGTGGCGACGCGGTGCTCCTGGTCAAACCGCAGTTCGAGGCATCACCGGAAGAGGTGGATGGAGGCATCCTGCGCAGTACCGACGTCTCGGAACGAATCGTCCGTGATGTGACGCAAACGGCCCTCGACTCCGGCTTTTCAAGCTACGGCCATATCCCGAGTCCCATCCTCGGCAGCAAAGGGAATCAGGAATACCTGCTGGGGCTCCACCTGGCCTTCGAATCTTTTTGATGCGAAAACGCGGCCTGGGAATGAAGGCCCGTTTGCATCGGTTTCGCCAACGAGGGTCGGTGTTCCGATTCTCGCCGGAGACGCGGCGGTTCGACCCCTCCCCGGGCCGCCGACGTCGATGGAGCTTCTCGGGCGGGTCCGAGTTGGGGCAGTCTCGGGCCCGCCCCCTTTTTTTCTTCTTGGCCGATTGCACCGACTCATCTGACGGTTCTCACTCCTGGAGCCCCGCCTGAGATGCGTATCGGAATCTTCGCACTCTCGGGTCCCATCTCACCGACTCGATACGCGTCCGGGGTAGGCCTTCTGCGCTCCTGGGGCCACGATGTCATCGAGGCGCCCGGCATCGACGCACATGACGGCTATCTTGCAGGCTCCGATCGTCACCGCTTGAATGGATTCTCTACGCTCTTGAATCGAGCGGACCTTGATCTGCTGATGGCGGCTCGAGGTGGCTACGGCGTTCACCGGATCCTACCCGCCCTCAACTGGGGGGCGCTGGGGCCCAGCACACCACCGATCCTGGGATTCTCGGATCTCACCGCCCTCCACGTGGCGCGGTGGACCCAGACTGGCGCTTTTGGACTTCACGGACCGGTGGTGACCCAACTCGGAGCCTTGACGAAGGAAGAGCAGCTTTCTCTGAAGGAAACCCTCCACCAATGCGCGTCTCGCCACCGACGCCCGCCCGAGGTGAAGCTGAGCGGCGATCGCGTCATCGTGCCGGGCCGAGCCCGTGGCGTTCTGTTCGGCGGCAATGTGGCGCTCCTCGCCTCCCTCGTTGGGACGCCGTTCAGTCGGTGGCCAGCGGACACTCTGCTGGTGCTGGAAGACACTGGCGAAGCACCGTACCGACTGGATCGAATGTTAACCCAGATCGAACTCAGCGGACTCACGCGGCAAGTGCGGGGGGTGGCCGTCGGCGACTTCGTCCGAGGCGATCCACCTTCGGCCGACGCCGCGGCGCTGCAGACGGTTGAGGAACGGGTGGCACGCTGGAGTGTGCCGGTGCTCAGCGGGGTGCCGGTGGGTCATGGATGGCGAAACCGGGTCTTGCCCCTGGGCGTCCCCGGCGAACTGGACGCGGATACGTTGTCTCTCCGCACGACCTGAATCTCGGATGCTGTACGGGATGCTTCAGCGCGCGGTTGCCGAAGGCGTGGCACCGGCGATCCAGCTCGTGGTGCACAAGGACGGCGACGTCGTCTTCGACGCGGCGTTCGGTACTGCGGGTCGGGGCGAGCCGTTGCAGCGACACCACGTCTTCGACCTGGCGTCCTTGACGAAACTCTGGACCACCCTCGCGTTCGCGGAGCTCTGGCGACTCGGACTGGATCATCTCGACCACCGAATCGAAGGGGCTCCCCCCCACGTCTCGGTAAAGTCCATCTTGCGGCACGACGCAGGCTATCCTGCCCACCGTCGCTTCGACCGAGAGCTCGGACAGATCCGGCCTGGGACGTACGCCGCGTACGAGCGAGTGGTCGATCTCTGCCGGCAGACGCCGACCGCGACCGACGGGCGGGTGCGCTACAGCGACCTGGGCTTCATCTTGCTCGGGGAACGCATCGAGAGACTCTCGGGACGGACGTTGGCCAGCTGGTTCGAGACGGAAGAAGGCTTGGTCGCATTCGACCGTCGTCGAGGCCCTCGCCGCGTGCCGGGCCATGTGGTGCCGACGAAGATGGGGAACTCAGGCTTTGTGCACGACGACAACGCCCGAGCCATGGGCGGCGTGGCCGGACACGCCGGACTCTTTGGAGCGGCCTACCGGGTGGCCGCCTGGGCGCAGCGCGCGCTGGATGCCTACGCGGGCACCGAATCCCCTGGATTCGTGCCGGATATCATCCAGCGCCTGTGGGACGAGCCGGGACCGAGGGGACTGGGCTTCGACCGCGCTACGCCCGGCGGGACCGCGCCAGGTTGGTCGCGTCGGGCCGTCGGGCACCTGGGCTTCACCGGCACCAGCCTGTGGATCGAGCCGGAGCAGCGGCTCATTGCCGTCCTCCTCAGCAACCGGGTGCTGGGCCGCTTCGGACCCGACGCCATCCGAAGCCTGCGCCGGCGCATCCACGGAGAGGTGCTCCGGCGCTGGGGGGTCCCCCCTCTCCTTTGAAGCACTCAGAGGCTCTCTCGGGTCGAAAACGCCAGCCTCACGGTGGTGACAGGCAACAGGCGCCCAGCGCGGACCGCGGCCATGTCTCCCTTCGCCAACACTTGGTCTGGCTGGCCGGTGCATTCGAAGAGGAGCTTGCCCTCCTCGACCCGGACAATGCCCGGCGCCGGCACCCGCCACGGTGCACCGGGCTGAAGCTCGACCACTCGTACGCACAGCTCGTCGAGGCGCACCGCGGTCTCGGCTCCCGAGGCCGTCGCCGCAGGCTCGGGAGATCCAGCTGTGGGCTGGTCTCGCGCCGTCCACTTCAGCGGCGTCCGGTCGAAAGGCGGAAGCGGAGGATCGGTGGGTCGAAGGACCGCGGAAGGCGCCCATTCCACCTGGTCCGAGACCATCGGCGGGGCCGCGAGCTCGGCCGCCAAGCGACGCACCAAATCCTCGGCCCACACGCCGGGCCCATCGGAGCTGGCATGGACCACTCCGGTCCGCTTCGCGTCCAACCAGCCCACCAGGGCCACACCGAGATCGAAGGCGCGAATGGGAGAGATGCGGGAGGACCTCGGAAAAGCCCGACCGTCTCGCACGTCTTCCTGCATACCCTCGACCCAAGGTCCGCTCCTCACCACCAAAGCTCGGCCGCGACTGGCCCGCGACACGAAGACCTCGCCCCGGAACGCTGCTTCTGCAAACGGTGCCATGGGGCTCGCCTCGTCTTGGACGCCAAAAGGACCGCCCGCGGCGCCAAACACGTCCGCCACCGAAAGATAACAAGGCACCGCGTCGAACTCGAGGGCAGCCGCCGCCATGTTGATGGCGGCCTCCGAGCTGATTCGGAAAGCTCGATCCGGATCTCGCTCCGCGTTCTCGGCGTCTCTCCAGGCGGCCAGAATCACGGCCCGTGGTCGAAACCGTGCCACCACCTCTCGGACGTCCCGCATCGATGTGATCTCGACTTCGACCTGCTCGGCTTCGGCAGCGCTCTTGCACCCGGCCGTGACGGCTTCGAGACCCGCAACCGGTGACGACAGAATCAGGATCATGGGTAGCCCACCACCAACGGTTGCTCATCGACACGACGTGCCCATTCTCGACTCAGTCGTTCCGCCTGCTGCTTCGTATCCACGTGACCGACCCGCAGTCGCGTGAACGTGCCTCGGCCCGGGATTTCCACCGTCGAAAGGAAGATGGGTTCTCGGACCGCGGAAAGGGAGCGCAAGAAGGCGACTGCTTCTTCCCGAGAGGGAAATGCTCCGATCTGCACGCCCCAACCCGATTCGGGCACCCTCTCGGTCCACTCGATCGGTGCAGCGGACTCGGTCTTCGTGGACTCGGGTTCCGTGGATTCGTCCTGCTCGGATGAGTTCTCCGCCGGTACAGCGGATGCCGGAGCTTCGCTTGCCGTCGATGCATCCGCGAACCCCACCGAGTCTTCTCCGCCCGCATCCGGCTCGACTCCCGCCGCTTCCCGGTCGGCGCTCGTCGCGACGTCCAGCGGCGGGTCCTGGACCGCTGGGAAGTCGGCTTCGACAGGCTCCGCCTCGACCCATCGGGCGCCGGGGGCCCCCCACCACGTTCCCAGCGCGAAAGCGGCCACCAACGTGGCGACCCATCCCATCGGGAGCCAGACCATCACCCACCGCGGGACCGCGATGTCGATGGTACCATGCTGGTTGCGCTTCACCCGGAACATGAGAGCTCAGCCCGGATCGCTGAAGATCCAGATTCGACGGTCGGGCCGGGAGACCATCACGATGTCCGTCAAGCCGTCCGCATCGATGTCCCGACAATCCAGAGGGCCTCCGGCTTCGGCATCTGTTTCGAGCCGGTCGGTCACGACGCCGAGACCTCCAAACCGATCGTTTCGAATGAGTCGCACGACGCCGTCCGAGGCAGAGGAAAGCGCCAGATCTGTGGCTCCGTTTCCATCGAAATCACCGGAGCATGCGCCGGCGGGTTCGAAGTCGAGGTCGAAGCGCCTACATACATCCGCCGAATCGAGATCGAGCTGTAGGCTGGACACGGCGGCCTCGTCGGAGGAAGCCAGCACGCCGAGACATCCGCGCGGCTCCGCTCGCGAGATGAGCCCGCAGCCCCCTTCGAGCCGTTCGCAGGGGAGGCGCGACCAATAAAGAAGATCGGGTCGCGGCGCCTCGAGCTCTAGCCCCGGGTCGATGTCGGCCACAAAGAGTCCATCGAAGCGATCGTTGACCCGCCTCGAAACACGATGGGTGTATCGGTAGCCGGCTCCCACGACAAAATCCAAACCTCCGGCCGCACCGAGGACGAAGACTTGGGCCGAGGCATCCAGAGTGACCAGGTTCCGAGGAGCCGCAGTCGTGAGGGGAGGACCCGCAGGCACGGCAGGCGGGATCGGTCTCCCGCACAAGTCGCTGCGTTCCGGGAACGAGGGCGCAATGGCTTCACAGAACGGCAGCGGCGGGGCGGCGCAGCCGGGGTCCGTAGCGAGCGGACCGTCCCGGCATGCACATCGCGTTGGGTCGAACAAAACGCCGAGTGGTCCACTCCGGGTGGCGATCTCGATCGCCGGCTCGATGTCCTCACACGCGCCGTCGATCGGACTGCATCGCTCGCCCGGAGGGCAAGCGCAGTTGTCCAAGCAAGCGATGCCGCCGAACAACCGGCCGCGGGTGGCGACCGCGAAACGGTTTGGCACATCTTCCGGGTCTTGCATCCCCATCAGCGGCTCCACCGCCACTGCGGTCGACCCAGTCGTCACGTACCGGGAATCGACCACCAGATTCTTCGTCCCGTCCGAACGCCACAACGAAAGCTCACTGGCCTCGCAGACACAAGACACTCCCTGGTCGTCTTCGCACCGGCAAGAATCGCCTGCCGAGCACGCCACCACCGAACAGTCCGAGGTGCGGGCACTCAAGGTCACCAGTCGAGCCGGCTCACCCGGAAGATCGACCAAGCGGAGGTCCACCGGCACGCGGCCGAACTGCGCTTTCGTCGGCACCGGTTCCCTCAGGCGCCAAATGACGGTCAGCATACTGACCGCGGTGGCTTCCGTCGGCTCGACGAGGAGTTCACCCAACGTACAGGCCCCGTCTGGACCGCACGAGAGGAGGGCTCCATCCACTTGTCCATCGAGGTCGAAGTCTCCCGTCACGAAGTCCACCGGCCGCCCGCCGGGGACCGGTGGAATCACCTCGATGCGGGAGAAAACCATGGGCGAGAGGCGCGTCAATCTCACCTGCACATCTGGCAAACCTTCCCCAGAGAGTCCGACCATGGCGACTCCGCTCTCGCTGATGCGGCCGAGAATCGACAAGCTGCCGTCAGCCCTCGAGCGGTAGGTCACGCTCGCCGCTTCGAGTTCGAGCCGAGCACCCCCCGGCTCCACGTGGACAGCGACCGGGTAGCCGGGAAGCACCACCGCTCGCCGGCTCCCTTCGGCGTTTCGTGGATCGGGTGCAATAACCCGGCCCCTGATCTCGAACGCGTCCGCTACCGTCATGGAGGACCCACTTTCGAGCTCGAGCCGCGTCCCTTGGGGCCGCACGAAACGCATCGTCACCAGAGCATCACCTTCCGTATCGAATCGGTCTGAGCAACCCTCGAACACCGGTGCCGCGTCGGCTTGGACGCTCGCGAATCCGCGGACATAGACGATGCCCCTCCCGGAGGGAATCTGTTCCAGTCGTACGGCGCTCTCGAACCAAGCATTCTGACATTGGGTCTGGTCTTCCGGTGCACATCGAAAGTCTCCTTGCGTCAAAGGTTCTACATCGGGCCGTTCGCCTCGCGCTGCAGTTCCACTGAAATCCCCGTCGCAGGAAAGACTCGAAACGGAATCCACGTACACCGACAGCGTCAAACGTCGAACCGCGTCTCGGGCTTCGGAGTTTGGAAACTGCAGACGGATCGGCACTTCACCGGGACCACAGCTCGAGAGGATTGCGGCCAGAGTGAGCCAAGCCGACCTCACGGTTCGAGCCCCAGTATCGTGAGTGCTCCACCCTCCCGACACGCGAAAACCAGCTCGTCGCGCCCGTCCCGGTCCATGTCCTGGACCACGAACTCGTCGAGCAAGTCACAGGACTGCGCACCTTCGACCAGATCCACCACGTCCACCGGCGGCCCCAGCGTTTCCGCGAAGCCTCCCCGACCGTCTCCGATGGTCACCGTCAGTCGTCGTCGATTGGCATGCATCCAAATCAAGTCACGAACACCATCTCCGTCGACGTCGCCCACCTGGATCTCCAGCACCTCTCCCAGAATGACTCCGTCGGCCCGGGAGAAGAGTCGGCCGCTTCTGGGAGATCCTTCGAACAAGTCTCGAATGCCCGCCGCTCGCTCTTCCCCGCCCCGAACCCAGAACACCGGGTCTTCCGAGAGCGGCCGCCGATCCGAAAACACCAGATCATCAAACCCCGGGCAGTCGGTCGCTCCAGCCGGGCAACTCAACGGAATGCTGCGCAGTGCCCGAACCTCGAAACTCGGTCCTAGACGCTCCGTTCCACCACACCCGATGCGGAAGCCGAGAGCTTCGGTTTCCGTTCCGTATCGGACTTGAAGACCTCGGTCCGACGCCAACGCCACATCCAGGGCTGGACCGGCTCCGAAGTTCAAGAGGTGATAGCTTTGGTTGAAGGGCGTGATCTTCGAGCATTCACAGCTTCGATGTCCCGTCGAGAAATACGGAGGCTCTGGCTGCCCGTACCACGTCGTGAAGCCGCCCGAACGAGGCGTCGCGCCGGTGAGGTCGGTCAGACCGTCAGCGTTCACGTCGGCTGCACGAAGCTCGGCCAGCTCGCCGGGTTCTACGGTGAGCTCGCAGGAACACAGGGCATCCTGACATCGGCCTTCAACACATGCTTCGCCGAGGCCGCAATCATCCTGGGCGGCACACGCATCGAGACTCCCACACGTGCAGGACGCACACGGTTGGTCCAGGACGGCGTGGGCAGTCAGCTGGACGCCGTTCCAAGAAAAGACGTCGATGACCACGTTGTGGTCCGCGATCCTCTCATCGCTCGCGTCGGTCGCGCGGGTCCAACGAGAGGCGACGGCCACGAACCGACGGCCTGCCCCAGCTTCGAACGAGACCACGTCCATCCCGATTCGGTCGGCGAGCTGGACCGACGCGGTGCGCGTGGCCGCCGGGCCGGAGACCACGACCGCAGTCGTCATCGGAACATCGCTGGGATCGGAAGAGGAGCGGAGTACGACGAGCGCGTCGTCGGATGGGACCGCCGCCATTCGGCTGGCATCTCCCAATCCTCGAACACTCGTCTCGTGCACCACCGAGCCTACTGCCGGTACGCACCGCACGTCGAGGGGCATGCTGGTTTCGGGCCGCCCAAAGATTCGAGCCTCCATCGAAGCACTGGACCCGATCGGACATCGACGGCTCTCCAGCGCTGGGCGAGCCTCACCAAAACGATTGGTCAAGACCAGTTGACGAGCTGGCTGGAGATCTCCGGAGCTTCGAAACTCCACCACCGCATCGGCAAGGGAAGCGAGCTCTGGACACGGTGCCTCACAATCAAAACACGATTGACCGGGAGGCACATCGCCACAGAGTCGAGTAACGAGACAGGCCACCGGTCCCGGCCGCATGGTGCCTTGCTCGGGGGCCGCTCCCCTCGAACACACCCTGAGTTCGAACTCCGGGCTCGAGGGCGGCGCCATGATGACCTCGCGACTGGCCTGGGGCGTTCCCTGGCTTCCACCGATCGGGGGGCATGCCGCTGTCACCTCGGCGTCGAGATCCGAATCCGGATGCCGGCCCGAGAGAGTACGCACGCAGTAGCAGCCGAGAAGCAGCGTCGAGGGTCTCCGTGACTGGGGAGGGCCGGTTCCGAACCGCACCGCCGGACCTCGCGCCTCGACCAGGACCGCCGTCGCGCCCCACGGATTTCGTTCGGTGCCCACCGGACGGGGGAAAGAAAACTCCAGATCGTGGACGAGGGGATACTCGAAATCTTGCTGGACTCGATGCGCCGGAACGTCCTCGGTTTGGACTTCGGCTCCAACTTCGAGCGCGCGCAGCGGAGCAAATGTCGACAGTCGTGCACAGGGGACCAAGGTCTCATCGCCGGACGCGTTCGACACGATGGGATCCAACACCGTGACCACCAGACGCTCCACGAGTTCGGCCTCCTCACTGGACGGGAAGACGAGCCGAACCTCCTCGTTGACGTCCGAACATCCGAGGAAAGCTCCGAGCAGGATGCCAACCGACAACGTTCTTCCGGCTCGAACCGGGAGGCTCCGTTCAAGGACTGCCCGTGGGAGTCGCATCGACCGCTCGCACCGTGAAGGCATCGGATTCTGAGGTCAGGAGCACCACCGACGTCACGCCCCCCGCCACGGCAGCGCCAGTCAGGGTCCAAAACCACCAGGTCTTGTAGAAGGCTCGCTTTCCTCTTCCTTTGACCACGCTGAGCTCGAGTGGCGCCTCCGTCGAACCCGCCTCCGCCAAGACCCCGTTCCATCGATTCACGGCGCGGACGAAGTACTCCACGGTGTAGGCTTCAGACGTGGAAGGCAGCGAAAGGGCTGGGATCTCCACCGACACCCGGTCGTCGGCCCGGGCCCGAACCGTCGTGTAGACGGGGACACCGGAGCGACGAAAGTGGACTTGCACATCATGGGACAACCGCAGTGGGTCGTGTAAAGCCACTTCGAGGGACAAGGGGACGTCAGGTTCGACCGCCTTCATGGGCGGCTGGTGCATCAACCTCAACGTGAGCTCGGGAAGGTCTCTCGCCTCCTCGAAACAGCTTCGAATCTTGGGCGCGGTCCCGGGCGCCATCGCGAATCCAGGCTCAATCGCCAACAACGATGCGAATCCCCGACGGCATGCTTCGCGGCGCCCATGGATGGCGTCGACGTGGGCGCGGAGCCGGTAGATCTCGGCCAGATCCATCCTGCAATTGCGGCCATGCTCCAAGGCCCGCTGGAGCGTCCGGCCGGCTCGGTCGAACTCCAAACGATCGTATTCATCGTTCGCGCGAGACACGTACGGATTGCTCCGGCATTCGGAGCCGGTGTCCCGAGCGTCGGCCGACCCTGTGGAAGCCATGCACCACACGACGGCGACGGGTCCCCACCACCGCCACGTCCAAGGGGCACCTTTCCCCATCACATTCAGCCTACCAGGCCTCGGGTCGAAAAACCGCTGTCCCGGTCCACTAGCTCCGAACTCGACCGTTGGATAACATCCGGCGGTGCGGTGGACTCCCTTTCTGCTCGCAGCGGTCTTCGTAGAGGGCTGTGAAATCCGGTGCGACAACAACTTCGACTGCGGAGAGGGAAGCTTCTGTCGAAACGGCCGATGCGAGGTCGAATGTTTCACGGACAAAGACTGCCGAGAGCCACCCGAGTGTCGCGGGAACCCTACCGGCTGCCGGCCCAAGGGGCTTCGCTGTAGTGCCTTGGGGCGATGCTTGGGGCGAGCGCCGGTGGTCGACGACGGAGCGGCCCCGGGGCTCGAGAACGAATTCGTGTCCGTCGTGGATGGATTCGACGACCTTCCCGGCACCGGTCCATCCTTCGTGGTCGACACCATCACCTTGGCCTCGGCCGGGGAAGGCTTCGATTTGGATGGTGCGTGCACGCCGGCCGGGTGCATCGACAATCAAGTGGGCGATGTCGGAGATCTACCCAATGCCCAGATCGCGCAGGGCCTCGAGTCGGGTCAGTCCATCCTGCTCATGGAGCTGGCCGGCCTCGAGGATCCCTATCAAGGCAACGAACGGTCCATGACCTTGAAGATCTATGGAGGCTCTGACGCCGACCAGCCCCCCAATTCCACCAACAACTTCGAAGTGCCTGCTGGCGAGGCAGACTGCTGCACCTTTCAGATCACGCCACAGAGTCTGATCGGCACCCCACCTCAGGCCACCGCCCGCGCTCCTGCCCGCATCGACCGAGGTCGTTTGCAGTCCTTGGCTCCGGTGACGATTCAGTTCGTGCTCACCATTGGTGCACCACCTCATCCCGAATTGCGCATCGCCCAGACCCACGTGAAAGCGGTTGTCCCCTCTGACCTTCGCCGCATCACCAGCGGCGTTCTAGGGGGCGCGGTGCCGATTCGTACGATGGCCAACATTCAAAACCCGTATTGCAGCGCAAGCTTCTCGACGAACTGCCCGAGATCGGTGCCGAACGACTCCAAGCTCATCGACCTGGTCACCATCTTCGCGGGTCCGAAGCCCGACATCGACTTGGACGGAGATGGACTGGAGTGTCTCTATCTCGGAGCGGAGTCCGTGGTCAGCCGCTGCTGCGATGGCGAAGGAAGCGCGACGTGTCCGCCAGACCCGAGCGCCTGCTTTGAAGAGGTCGCTGCCCCCGTGGATGGTGCGCCGTGCACCACCAGCCCCGCCATGGCGGACGGCTACTCGGTGGCCTTCGAGTTCACCGCGGTCTCCGCCTCGGTGGTTGGCATCGCTCAATAGAATCGGAGCGGGGCCATTCGGAAGGTCGGCCTGGAGTTCGTGGGCCAATGGGTTGGAAGGTCAGTGGTCCGCCGGCGCGCGGGTCCCGTCATGGACCACCGGTTTGGACCGCCTCCCCTGCACATTCCTCCGGTACCGGGAACACGCAAAAGCACTCGGTGCCCACCGGCCTCGGCCCAGGGTCGAAAGCCGGCGGGTCCGATGGCGCCATGGCGGCCGACAGGAGCCGAACCGTCAACGGCTGGTCCTGCCAATCCGGATCGTTGCTCTCGATGTGGATGCTGACCGCATCCCACCCACGTTCCGGCGGAACCAGTCGCATCTTGATGCCGGCGAAATCATTGTACGGGATGCGGCAGGCCCCCTGGATACAGTCCCTCTCCAGGGTGTCCTCGAACGAAACCAAGGTGTACGCGCTCCGCGCGTCGCCGCTCAGCGAGACCCCACGAATGATCAGGTCTTCTCGACCGGTATTGAGAAGAACAAAGCCGAATGCCCGAACCTCGTCGGCGACCGGAAACGGCTCGACGTTCAGGCAGATGTCCGTCCGAGACATGACCATCTTCGGCTCGACCCGTTCCGGCTCCGTGGAGGGACCATTCTCCATCGGCATCTCTGTGCCGCACGCCACGCTCACGGCGACCCAGACCCACCCGAACCAGCCCCCCAGGGGCCGACGCCTCCCGCTCTCCTCGCGCCGAAGAACATCCCGACGCGGGGGGTGCTGCGCGGTCATGGTCTGGGACATCGATCTGCGTTGAATGGATTGTCTGCGCACGGTCCTGGGGCTCCTCGGCAGGTCCCCACGAACCGAATCCTGAACCGATACCGCGCACTCTCTCTCAGGTCGTAGTCATCGCCAGCTATGAAACCCGCGTCCCGGACCCTCATGAAGTACTGGCCATCGCCGGCATCCTCTCGGAAGACGACGTCGCATTCGGGGTCAGGTTCGGCCAGCGCGCCGACATCGATCGCATGCTGATTGGCGCTCTCATCGCACTCGAAGGGGTCGGGACGCTGGACCGAAGGGGGTACGTCGTCGATCGGACAGCTCATTCCGCCGGATTGCACCGTTGTCGGGAGATTTCCGTCGCCGCCGCGCGGGCGGTCGATCAACACGGAGTACTCGATCTCGGACGGGCCATCCACGAAGAACTCGAAGCTCAGCTCCCAATCCCCGTTTTGGTTCGGATTGCCCTCGAATCCATCCGTGGGAACGTCGAAGCGATACCAGTCCTCGTCGCCCACGTAGGAGATGAAGCCCGTCACTTGCTGGAAGATGAGCGTGGCAGCAGTGGTGGACGTCTCGAGCGGAACTACCCGGGCGTTGTCGCGGCCGAAGCTGAAGTCCTCGTCGGGGTCCGCAGCCTGGACCGGGAGTTCTTCGACCGTGAGTCGGTAAGACGTATCCAAGTCGAATGCGTCGTCTTGGAAGTCCTGAACCAGAACGTAATAGGTCCCGTCCTGGGTGATCGGATGCGCCGTCCGGCACGACTCGGTGTCGTGACAGCGAGCTTCGGTCAGCGTTCCGTCGTTGAAGCGACGAAGCGAAAGGCAAGGGTCGTTGTCGCCCTCGCATGGCACCAGGTCATCGAACTCCTCGTCTGGAGCCCCCAGATTGATGGCGCGACCGATCCTGAACTGAGGGAGAATCGTGAGGTCGGGGTTTCCGGTCCGCTCGAGGGTGACGGCAATGACCTTCGGATTGCCGCTCGAAGCGCCGGTCACATCGAATTGATAGAAGTCCAGGTCGGAGTTCGAAGCAATGAAGCCGGTCACGGATGCGCCGAGGGCGATCGGCGTGGCCGTCGAAAGGGACTCGTTCGGATTCTGCTCATTTTGGTCCGGATCCGACTCCACCGAGAGGTCCAAGGTGTACACGGCAGCCGGATTCGATGTGTCGCCGGAGGCCCTCCGGACCTGTAGCAGATAGGTTCCGCCATCGAGACCCACCGCTCTTCGCTCCTCTGGCCAGCTTCCGTTCGAGCCCTCGATGGAAAAAGCGAGGGGCATATCCGGGTCGTCGGCCCGGAACAGCGCCCACGCGAAGCGGATGGTGGCCTCGGTCCCGGCACCGCTGGGAATGATTCGAAGCACGCCCCCATCGGCAATGTTGAAGCTGTACCAGTCTTCATCCCCGTCACTGGCAATGCGACCGCCGGTCACGACGGTGGGAAGCGTCAACGGCGAAGCCTCCTCAGGAGCGTCATTGGGCTCGAACGGGTCGTCCTGGGGAAGGATGTTGACGGTGACCGTGAAGGGATTCCGGTCGTCTTCGTCGTCGTTTCCCACGTCGAAGACGTCGAGTCGATATACCCCCGTCTCCCGCGTCGAGTACTGAATGGAGAATCGTTGAGGCTGACTGGGGGGAAGTCCGTTCTGACCGGCCGCTACCGCGCTACCATCGGGACCGAACAATGTTGCACGGAGGCTGACGACGCTTCGAGGCACCTGGTTCTGCACCAAGATATCCAGGATGTCGCCCTCCGCAGCCATGAAGGAAAACGAGTCGACGTCCCCTTCCGGGAAGACGAACTCGTTTTGGGATGTGCCCACGGGAAGGTCGCAGGGCGCCGTCTGACTGCACACATCTTGGGCTGAATTGGTCATGTCGGACGGGCCTGCGTCGGAACCGCCCGGTTGGGAACCATCGTCGGTCCCACAAGCCAGCAGCAAGCCGAGCATCGTACACGTCGTTCGTTTCATCTTTCTATTCCTCGACGGTGGAAACCGGCGTTCCCACCGTGCAATCGACATCCGGATCGAAATCGGTCAGCGCCTTGAACGCCTCGCTGGGAATCTGGACCTCTTGAAAAGGCGGGTTTCGGAAATCCGGAGCTTGAAACGCCTGTTCAACGCAGGCGATTCGGAACACGCCGAAGTCTTCTGGATCGTCGAAGGGCGCCTGGTTGATGTAGATGTACACTCGATTTCGCCCGCCAACTTCCGGGAGTGTTTCCGCCAAAGTGATGTTCTCGATGCGGACGTCGTAACAAAGGCGTCCCTCTTCCAGGATCTTGACCCTCGGATCGTCCGGGTCGAGGTCGTTCAAGTCCCGTTCCTCGATCTCGTAGCGGTAGGAAATGGCACCTCTTCGAGCGGCGTCGTTCACCGACGGGTCGGAGTGGCCCCGAAGCTCATCGCCGTTTCGAGCCGAGTCGAAGTCGAGGTCGTTTCGGACATCGTTTTCCGAAGCATTGGTACCGTTCCGAAGCTCGATGTCGTCCGGGAAGCCGTCGGCCTCGGTGTCGGGGATCAAACGATTCGTTCCGATGAATCGCTCCTCGCAGTCCAGGAGGCCATCTCCATCGGTGTCGACCCGGTCGAGTCCGAAGGTGCAGTCCGCATCCGAAGGGTCCAATGGGTCGAAACCGGACGCCCCGAGAAACACCTCTACGAAGTCGTTGAAGCCGTCTTCATCGGTGTCCGCCATGAGCAGCTCGGTCCCGAACCGCGTCTCTTCTTCGTCGTCCAGGCCATCCCCGTCCGAATCGGGAGCCGCTCTTCCAACCTGATCGAGGGAGTTCTCGAAGAGCAGCCGCGGCCGAGCGTTTTGATTGGAGGCGACGAGATTCTTCAAGGTGAACACTCTGCGAATGCTGCTGAAGTCGATCCGCAGAAAATTGATCTCTTCCCCATTCGGAAAACTTCGACAGGTCCCGTTGCCCACCTCCGACATGGCGCACAACAGGTCGATCGCCTCGTCTTCCACCCCGATGAAGACGCAATCCGGGTTGGTCGCACAGAGGGCGGCGGAACTCAGTGCTTCACAGTCCTCATCTCCGCCCTCCAAGAACAGGTCGGTACATCGAAAGCCCGTGCGCGTGGCGCCGAGTACCAGTGCGGTATGGAAATTGAGGGATGCGGGCCGGAAGATCTCTTCGAGTTCCGCGATCTCGGACATCCGCTCCAAAATCGAGCTTCGGGTGTTCTGAGGCGGGTCCACCGGATTCGGCAATCCATCCGACAAGAAGATGATGATGTACCGGGACCTCGAGAGGTCTTCCTCGTCACTGTCCAGCATGTCGGCGGAAAGAAGCCTGAGCACCTGAGCAAGAGCTCCTTCATAGTCCGTCGTCGACTCGGCGACGCCGAGGCGTACGATGGCCGTATCGAGCTCCATGCGGTCGCGGGTAAAACCATCCCGAATCGTCCCATCCTGACCCGTGGTGGACGTCAGGGTCGAAACCTGACCTGAGAACTGAATGATCCCGAAGGAGACCCCCGGGTCGTCGATGAAGGCATCGACCACTTCCTGGACGGCCAGGAGTCGGCGGCCTTCCGGGTCGGTCCGGTTGATGGACTGACTGGTGTCCACCACGAAGAGGATCTTGGTCGGAAAATCCAGTGTGGTGGGGTCCTCGGTGCAGAAGTCCGTTTGGATGGCCAACTTGTTGTCGAACGGGGAGGTGCCCAAGCCTTCGACCTGAAAAAGATCGCTGTCGGTGCAGGCCGTGACGCTCACCAAGGCCATAACCAGGCCCAGCCCGACCTCGCTCGTCGTTCGACTTCGATTCACTCCCAAGGACGTCACCACGTCTCTACTGTCCTGGGCCGGAAACCGCATCCGGATTCGTCTCGGGATCGAGCAATGGGTCGACGGGGACCCCGAGGCCATTCAGTCCGAGACAGTTCTGGAGGTAATCGTCGTCTTCAGGGGGCAAGAAGTCGGCGGGCGTGAGGTTCACCCGCCCGATGAGAGGCTCTTTGAAGTCGGGGGCGACGTACCGAGCCTGAACACACGCGGCGCGGATCGAGCCCCCTACATTTCCATCGTCTTGGACCATGTAGAGGTAGATGTCGTTCCGGCTGAAGCTTCCGTCGTCGCCCGGACGCTCGAGGGGTGTGCCGAGCTGGATGTTGCGGATTTCGAACGCATAGCACTGGCCGCCTTGGTCGTTCTCTCCGATGGCCTGGGTCACGTATCGATAATTCAAACCGTTTCGTTCGCTGGCCTCGTTGAAGCCGACTCCGGTGTGGAATCGGATCTCATCGGCGTTCTCACGACCATCCAGGTCCGAATCTCGCCTGACCTCCGGTTCCCTGGGCTCGGTCCCCACCTGAACCTCGACGCCATCCGGGATCCCGTCGGCATCGGTGTCGAACAGATCCGTCGACGTACGAAGAAGCTCTTCTTCACAGGCGTTGAGTCCATCGAGATCGATGTCTCGAAGATCGTCGGGGTCACATCCGGGATTGGGTTCGCTGGGGTTCAATCCGTTCCGACGCAGCGAGAACTCGATTCGGTCCGACAAGCCGTCGCCATCGACATCCCGGAAGAGACGCCCCTCGAGCCGTTCCACGTTGCTGCACTCGGCGAATCCAGCCGGAGTCGGCACCCCTGGCTCGCGGCACGCGGCAAGGATGCTTCCCTCGAGTTCGCGACAGGTGATCTCTCCGTCGGGTCCGGTGCAGTTCGGATTGGGATTCCGACAATCCTCGACTTGGTTCGGGCAGAAGTACGCGATGGGTTCATTGAATTCCACTTCGTCGGGAAGTCCATCGCCGTCGGTATCTTCTCGTAGGCCTTGGCTGGTGGCGATGTAGCTGTCGTTGCTGACGATGAAATTGGCCAACACATTGTCCCGCCGAATGCTCGTGATGTCGAAGCTGAGGAAGTCGATCTCTTCCGCAGTCGAGAAGTCGCGGAAGACCCCTTGACCGATGCTGGCCATGGTCCCCAGAAGGTCGCGCGCCTCGTCCGGGCAGACAAAGTTCACGCCCCCGATGGTGAAACAGCCGTTCGGGTCGAGATTGTCAGCCAACGACTCGTCGAAAAGGAACGCGGTATTCAGACGAATCTCGCCGACACCAAAGTTCTCGCCGAGCTCCATGATATCGCGAACGACGTCGAAGATCTGGTAGGGCTGGTTGTAATCCACGCCCGCTTCGATGAACGGCAGCTGGGTTGGGTTCTGACGGATCGCTTCCGGATCTTCACAAAAGAAGATGTTGGTGTCCCGTCTGCAGAGTCCGGCATCCTCACTTTCCACTGAACAGCAGCTGGGGAACGGGTCCCCGTCGGAGAGGAAGAGAAGAATGTACCGCGTCCGTGCCAATTCCGCCGGATCCACGCGCTGTACGGCGATCATGTCCTGAGCCAGAAGATTGAACGCGGTGGAAAGTGCACCTTGATAGTCGGTCACCGAGTCCGCCGCATCGAGCCCTCCGACGGCCGAGGCCAGAGTCTGGAAGTCTTGGGTGAAAGCGCCGCTCAAGTCCACGCCCAGTGGGTCGCCCGCCGTGACTTCCGCCCCGGGTTTGGTGAGAACCACATCGGACTCATTGAAGCGAATGATACCGAACGACACCGCGCTGCCTTCCACCCGAAGGCGGGTGATCGCTTCTTCGACAGCCCGCGCCCGTAGCGTGTTCGGATCGACGAACTGCATCGAACCGGAACCATCGATGATGAACAGAATCTTGACCGGGAAGTCGTTGGGCCGAGGAGGGTCGGTACAAAACTCGCCCTGAAGCTCGAGCAGATTGTCGACCGTGTTGAGCTCGATGTTGGATTTGGGCTGGAGCGGATCGTCGGTACACGCGCCATGGCTCACCGCCATGGCAATCAATCCTGCCAAGAAGAACCACCTCATGAAGGCTCGCTGGTTTTGGTGAGCGTACACTTATCCCTCCCACGAACGGCGAAAGGCCGAGGCCTCCTCAACGGACAGCCTCGGCCTCTCATGATTGTGAACGAGTCCGTCGTTCACGACTAGGTGGGTTTTGGTCTCACGCCACGCGACGTCGGAGCACCAAAGCGAAACCCGCGACGGTCAACAGCCAAACGATAGCGGTGTTGGTTTGACCGGGCGCCGTGTTGCAGCCGCCAGACGAATCCTCACCTTCGGCCGTCAACTCGAACGTGGTCACCGCGGTGTTCGCACCCGGGAACAGCGGATCCGGCTGAGCCAACTCCGCCCGAAGCTCCAGCGTGTACAGGCCCGGCATGTCCGGGGTGAAGGTCGCGGGCCCGTCTACGTAGTCGTACTGCCGTACGAGGTTGGTTCCCTCCTGGCTCGCGCTTCCGGTCGCATTGCGGATGCCCGCGTCGCTCCCTTCAGGTCGGTTGAGGACCCGCCACTCGTAGCGAAGGACCTGGTCGTCGCGGTTGGCGAAGATTTGGAGACGTCGCTCCTGGCCGACCTCGACCAGGTCGAACGGCAGCGAAAGCACGGTGAAGGTCACGTTGGGGTCGAGGCAGTGATTCGGGTCGGCGACCGGAGCACCCACCGCGATGTCCTCCACTCGGCGGACCACGTAGCAGAGGCGTTGGTCGCAGGCGCTGCCCACCAGGTCACGGTCTTCGTCGAGCTGGTCAGGGTTGGCGATCCGCTCGCAGTTGTCGTCGCTGTTGTCGATCCCGTCGTTGTCGATGTCGAAGTCGCAGTCGTCGCCGAATTCGTCACCATCGAGGTTCGCCTGACCGATGTTCTCAACCGTCAGGCAGTTGTCCACCGAGTCCGGGATGCTGTCGCCGTCCTGGTCGCCGTCGCAGAGGGCGTTCTCGGGGATCACCGACTGGTCCACGTTCGGCACCAAGGCGCAGGTGTCGGACACGTCGAGGACACCGTCATTGTCGTCGTCGTCGTCACAGGCGTTGCCGAGCTGGTCGTTGTCGGCGTTGTTCTGCGAGGGGTTCGCGACGAACACACAGTTGTCCACGTCGTTCTCGAAGCCGTCGTCGTCGATGTCGCTGTCGCACGCATCACCCGCACCGTCGGCATCGGTGTCGGTCTGCTCTGCGTTCGCTGCGTTCAAGCAGCTGTCGCACACGTCGCCGACCGAGTCGCCATCCGTGTCCTGCTGCTCGAAGTTGGCCGCAAAGGGGCAGTTGTCGAAGTCGTCTTCGAAACCATCGCTGTCGTAGTCGTCGGCGAATTGATACGTATCACCGATGTCGGAGAAGTTGATGAGGATCGAGCCGCCGCCGCAGCCGCAGCCGCCACCGCCGGTCTGATTGGGAGAGCCGCACAAACCGCCGGAACATTCGCCACCATCGTTTCCACTCTGGGCGAAAGCCACTGGCGCAAACGCGAGCGCCAGACTGATAGAAAAAGTATTGATGAGAGTCGCCTTCATGCCCCGCGCTAGAGCACGCGCTGTGCCAACGTCGAAAGGGGGCAGCACGTCGAAGCGATTGAGTCGTTGGGGGCTTCGGGACCCCAAGGGAAGCTGACATCGGGGGCCGGCGACCCCAGAGTTCAATCACGAAAGGTAGGACAACCAACGCGCTCTGTTCACAGTTCGTTCCAAAAGAGTAAGCAGGTTGACCCACGTCGCACGTCATCGGTTCGAGTCACCTACCAAGTCCCTGATTTGACTTGGCCCTAGGCTGCCGATAGCTCTCATCGACATGAATCGTTGGCTGTTGGCCTTCGCGCTGTTCTTTGGAGCAGCCGAGCTGGGGGAGCTCGCGGCTTCTTCAGCAGCAGAAGCCGCGCCGCAAAAGCGTCGCCGCCGGAGAAAGCGGCCCGCTCCCCAGACATCAGCCCCAGCGCCGACCCCAGCATCCGAACAATCGGTGTCTCCGCCAGGCGGCTTTCGAGGCCCTTCCCGCATCGACTTCGATGATCGCCTCATCCAAGGACAGACCAACAAAAGTGGTGCCGTAGTTCTGTTCAGCCGGAAAGAGACGAATATCTCCAGCATGGTGCGTCGCCGGAAGTCGTTTCGTCATCTGACGATCCGGACCGTGTACGACGAGTGAGCTTGCTGGCCATGACGGAATCTTCGGTCCTTCAAGTATTCGTTTTCCGAAACGGGCAGTACGTCGGAAGCGAGGTCTTCACGGAACCCGAGGTCGTGATCGGTCGCGGACCTGAGGCCGACCTGCACATCGATGAGTCGGGTGTAGGCCCCAACCATGCGATCTTGAGCCAGTCCCAGG
This sequence comes from Myxococcota bacterium, assembly GCA_050331295.1. GTDB lineage: Bacteria > Myxococcota > Kuafuiibacteriia > Kuafuiibacteriales > Kuafuiibacteriaceae > Kuafuiihalomonas. Next base: position 122,406 of record JBHJGZ010000012.1, read on the forward strand.
GGCAAGCCACATTGCTCGACCTGGGAACTCCGGGCGGAACTCGAGTCAATCGTTCGCCGATACAGCACTGCTACGTTACGGCGCGGGACGAGATCCAGATCGGCGCGACGACCCTCAAGATCAAGTTCGTCAGGAACGATGGACCGCGGCCACCGTCGCCGCGACCGTCCGCGCCCCCCGGGAGTCAACCGCCCCCCGGGGGGAGCTTCACCATGAATCCGGCCGGCGAGCTCAGCGACCTGATCTCGGCCGAGCTCAAGGGATCACCGACGGATGGTCGCAGCGAGCAACCGTCTCTCAGCTTTGGGTCCCTCGATGATGCGCTCAACTCGGCCTTCATCACCAAGGATGAGGTCAAGGCGCCCACACCGAGTCCCCCCTCTCGGTTTCCACCCCCGCGGCCCCCGCGGGGACAAGGTCACCCTTCGGAGTCGGTGTTCGAGGCGCCGACCCGTCTGCACGACGTTCCCGAGGCCCCCCCACCGCAACCTGCGGCGGCGCGGCCGAGCCACCCTTCGCCCAATCCAGGATCGGAAGTGGTACGATCCGAGCCCAAACGACGTCCACCTCCCCCACCGGAACCGTCACGGGAACCGCCACGGAGCATGCCTCCGAGCTTCGACGCCGGCATGCTCTCGGATCCGAATCCAGGTGTGGTCCCGCTTCCAGCGAGCCGACCACCCCCGGTGCCCGAAGCCACGGCCCCTCAGCCTCGAGCACAAGCCCCTCAGCCTCGAGCACAGGCCCCTCAACCTCGAGCACAAGCCCCTCAGCCTCGAGCACAGGCCCCTCAACCGCAAGCACAGGCCCCTCAGCCTCGAGGACGAGCCC
>JBHJGZ010000013.1:0-19299 GCA_050331295.1 Myxococcota bacterium
CGCCGCCGGACCCGTCGTCTTCGTCGTCGGACCCGTCGTCGTCGTCGTCGGACCCGTCGTCGTCGTCGTCGGACCGGTCGGCTTCGTCGTCTTCGTCGTCGTCATCGCAAATCCCGTCGCCGTCATCGTCGTCGTCGAGCACGTCGGGCCGGTGGTCGTCGTCGGAATCCTCGGCTTCGCGGCCTCGACCCTCCAGGTCGACACGAGCCACTAGCAGCGATGAGGTGCGGGTCTGTCCGGATGCATCGCTGCAGGAGTCCTCGTCGTCGTCATCCGCTGCCGGCGGAGCGGCGACCTCGTCGTCGTCATCACCCACGTTCCCCATGTCGAAGGTCTCACCCTCGTCCAGCATCACGCTGTTGGCGGCCTCGCCGGATTCCTGGTCCTGGAAGACGATGACGCCGAGGATCTGGCCGTTCGCGTTCAGAACGCCCACGACCAGACGCTCCCGGGCCGGCACGGCGGCCAAGAAGGCACCGTCGGGGTTGAGCAAGGTGTCCTCGGGGGGGCCGGATTCGCCCACGACGCGGAGGGCGCTGCCTCCTGCCGAAACGACGGCTGGGTCGATCTGGCCCTCCAGGGTCGCGCCGCCGTCGCCGCAGCCGGAGAGCGCGAGTCCGAAAATCGGAATGGTTCGCAAGATGTTCTTCATGGCTCGAGGGTCCATACGCTTCGCACCGCCGCTTCAGCGACGGCGATTTCAAAAAGCATCGTCGGGCAGAAGCCAGAACAGGAGCGCGGTCGCGGCGAGTCCACCTCCCACACCGAGTAAGATGTTGGAGGTTCGGGTGGCACCCTCGGCTTCGTCGCGCAGGGGGTCCGTGACTTCGGGACCACCGATTGCGGTCCGGAATGCCTCGGCATCGCGTCCGGCCTCCGCCCGAAAGTAGATACCGGTGCCTACGGCGGCCAGGGCGGCCGCACTGGTGGCCCAGGCCAGCGGTCGTACGAAGTGAGGGCCGCTGGAGGCCCGAGCCTCCACAGTTACCGGCTCGGGCCGAAGCGCGGAGGCCCGGTAGCCTTCGAAATAGGCGGGTCCGAACGGGATCTCGAAGAGGTGGGTGGCAAATTGCTGGTCCTCTCCGCCCCGTGTGCGTTGTCGTTTGGGTTCGGCGTACAAAGAGGCCAGGGACACGGCCCTCCTCACCGAGGGTCGTACGATGTATGTATCCCGGTCGTCCTCCACGAAAAATTGCGGCCGTGGTCCGAGGAGCAAGCTCACCTGCGCATCGGGGCCGCTATGGAAGTCTGCGATTCGAACCCCGCGGTCATCGTGTACCGAGTAGCGCCCGGCGTGGCTCGTGGGGATCTCCAGGCGCGGCCGCTCCCGTGTCCACTCTCGGTCGAACAACGGCGCGTCCAGGTACACTTTCGGAGGGGCTACGAAGATATCGAGGCGGGCTCGCGGGTCCGGGATGGTGGCGTTGGCGGCAGCGACGAACGCTTCGGCCTCCATGTACGTGACGGCGCCGTCCCCGGATGCGTCGGCGGCACCCCGGAGACCGGAGCGAAGCTCATGGCTGAAGACACCGGCACGAACCCGGGACCACTCGTGAACTTCCCGGGCCTTGGAGGTACTCACGATCACCCCAGTGTTGGGGTAGAGCTGCAGATCATCCCTCTCCAGGAAATCTTCGAAGGCCTCGTCGAGGCTCGCATTCGAGCCCCGCTTGGCCACCATGAAATAGGCGTGACATGCATCGATGACGATGTGGTTGAGGTCGGCGGGAGAGGGGGCGACCACGGTCTCGAACAGACGACGTCGCGAAAACGGCCCATCGTGAAGGTGCATGATGCCGCGGTTGCCTTCCAGGGTCCCGTGACCGACGTAGATGAAATAGAGCTGGTTCCGCTTCCGGCGGTCTTTCAGGTCCTGAAACACCCGTTCGAGTGTGCGTTCGAGGTTGCGTCGGGACGGAACCCGGGCTCGGGCCGCCCAGTCTGGAAAGAGAGCTTGCGTTTCGGCGTCCATCACCGAGAGCAAGTGAACCTTCGCCCCGGTCAAGGCGAAGAGCTCCGCATATTTGGCCCCATCGTCGTCGGCAAAGGAGAGCGGTTCGAGACTTCCATCATGGGCCCGGTTGTGGGCCACGATGATCACGTGGGTCTCCATCGGCGTTTGAAGCGGCGCGATCAGGCCCAGGACGAAGAGCGGAACGTGCATCATGGCCCGGTGATCCGAAGGGGCAACGTCGCCCTCCCGACGCTCGTTTCGAGCCGGAGCTCCGCCGGCCCCAGCGGGAGGTCGCTCGGCAGCTGAAGGTCGATGGTGGGAGGCTCGACTTCGGTCTTTGCGGATCCCGCGCTCGGTTCGGTCGGGATGGATGTCGCCGGCGGAGCCAAGAGGCGCACCGGACCCTTCGCCGGGTGAAGCCGGACGGCTCTGATACGGTGCGCATCTTCCAGAATGATGCGGAGGTGGCTGCCCCGGGGCGACTCGGGATTGTCCCGCGCGTCGTGGACTTCGAAGGTATCGCCAGCGGGGACTGCCACGAGGGCGCTTCGAATCATCGACTTCGATTCCTGGAAAGCGCCGTCGGACGGACCGACGCCGCGAGGCCTGAACTCTGAAGGTTCCAAGACGAACACGCTGGCCACCACTCCGGCCGCCAGGGCCGCAGCGGCTCCCAAGGCTACCGTCTGGCGCGGTCGATGGGAGTCCTTCTCCGACAGCGCACTGGCCTGAGCCCGGTCCAGGAGACCGGGTGGCGCAGCGTCTCCACCCAGGGCGGCCTCGGCCTCGGCCCAGCGCTCGAAGCTCATCCGACATCGATCGCATCGGCGGATGTGGGCTCGGAGGCGGGCTCCCGCCGCGACCGGCATGTCGCCGGCGAAGTAGCGCTGAAGCTGAAGGTCCGAGACGTGTTTCATCGGGACGACTCCTCGGCGGAGGCCCACCTGACCCAACCGGCACCATCTACGGCACGGCCCTCGAAGTAGCCCTTGGCCTTCATGTAGGCGAAGAAGCGCTGTCGGATACGGCGTTCCGAAGTCTTTATCCGGGACGGACTGAGCCCGGTACGGGCCTGGATCTGCGGATGATCCAAGCCATCTTCGTAACGCAGGAGAAACACGCGTCGCTCCCGCTCTGGAAGCTGGGTCTTGAAGACCTGAACCAGTCGAATCAGTTCTTGGGCCTCGGCATCCAGCTCAGGCCGACCCGACAGATCGGCGGATCCTCCGAGGGTGTCCACCTCCGAGCCGAAAGAATCCGGCGGTTCCAGCGGTTCGCTGGTGAACTCCAGCAGGGCGTGCTCCTTCCGGCGGAACTCGTCGATCACCAGGTTCTTGGCGATGGTGAGGAGAAAATGCTCATAAGGATGGATCCCGTCATAGCGGGCCCGTGCCTCCGGCCGAAACGCCCGTTCGAACGTTTGGTGAAGGCGGTCTTCCAGATCGAATCGGCTCCGGCAGCCGCCGAATCGGCAGGCGCGCCCGTCACTTCGGAACGAGAAGCCGTGGCGGAGCAGACGGATGACCCCCGGGGCGTGATGCCGGTACACTCGGCTGAGCGCGGCCCGGTCACCGGTTCGAAATCGCCGAAGTAGCTCTGCGTCGGCCTCCGGGCACAACATGGGGCCCTGATCCATACGGCGGAGCGGGCCGCCCCAGCGAAAAAAACTTCTGGGCCGTCGCTGAATCCGGGCTTCTCGACGTACAAGAAGAGGGATGGGGCGGATCGGCCTGACTTTGCTGTGGGTGCTGGGCATCGGATGTGGGCCTAATCTCGACCGTCAGGCGGGCACCGTGGACGTCAACTTGGTGGATGTCCCGGGCGATGCGGCGGTCATCCTGGTTTCCGTACGTCAAGGCTCCGAGGTCTCGACGGAACAGGTGACCGCCATCGACCGAACCGAGGCTCAGGCTTCGGTGGACCTCGCGGGGGTGCCGTTCGGCGCGGCGGAGGTCACGGCGGAGTTTCAAGCCGGCGGCCAGGCCCAGGCCTTCAGCACGACCGTGACGGTGGATGCGGAACGGGTGCCGGTCACGCTGTCGCTGGGCGCTCCCTCCGCTCCGGAAGATGGGATTGGCGACGACGACGACGACGACGACGATGACGATGACGACGACGGCGAGGAAAGCGGCGGGTAGGTCGGGTTCGGGCGACTTCGAACTCCGAGGGTTGTCCGGGCAACGGCCGGGCCGCACTCAAGGCGGCAGGATCGAGCCTTCGTTGGGGTCACCGCTTTGAAGGAGGCGGCCGTGGGCCGTCAATGCGTCTTTCAGCTTCAGCGCCGCGCGGGTCCGATGAAGGTCGGCCCGATACAAGAGACTGATGAGGTCCGGGTAGCCGGGGAGGTTCTTGTGCAGCCGTTTCACCTTTGGGCCCCCATCGTCCGAGGCCACCCTTCGAGGAAGCAGGCCGACGCCGACGCCGGCTGCGGTCAAGGAGCGCACCACGTGAAGATCACCGCAGTCGATGATCCGGTCGGGCATGACTTCGTCCGCCTCGAAGCGGGCCAAGATATCGCGAACTTGGTGCATGCGCCGAGCCGCGATGAGGGGGCCTTTTCGAATTCGGGCCAGGGCATCGATGGTGTTGGAGGGAACGGGTTCCGCCTCGGCGACGTAGACCTCGACTCCGTCGCGGAACAGCCGCACCATCACCAGGTCTGGATGGGGCTCGGGGTTCACGCAGAGGCCGAAATCCACCCGGCGATCCAGCACATCATCCCGCACTTGCGGGGAAGGGGCGTTTCGAATCGAGATCTGGATGCGGGGAAAGCGATGAAGAAATGTCGCCATGAACCCTGGCAGGAAGTAGGCGCCGAGCGCTTCGTGGCAGCCCACCACGAATTGCCCGACGTCTCCGCTTTCGAGGCCTGAAACGGTGGATTGCGCTCGGTCGAGCAGCTCGAACACCCCTTGTGCAGCGGTGAGAAACTCCCGACCCGAAGCAGTGAGCGAGATGCCCCGGCTGTCCCGATGGAACAGAGTAGCGCCCAGCTCGTCTTCGAGATTCTTGAGGGCAACGCTCAACGTGGGTTGTTTCGCTTCGAGAGAGCGTGCGGCACCCGAAATGCTCCCGTGTTCCGCGACCGCGATGAAGTAGCGAAGCTGAGTCAGTTCCATCAGGAGTCCTCGCTCTCGGGTGGTGGGTGGGATTCATCGACTTCGAGACAAAGCTGAAAGCGAACCCTGGCCGTTCCGGTGTCGGGTTTCGGAAGCCGGGCGTCGCGAAGGAGGTCTTCGATACAGTCCGAAGCCCCGGGGATTTGGCGGTCATCCACTTCCAGGGTGTCGAGGCTGCCCGCCATGCCGACGGTGCACGTCGCTTCCACGGTTCGGCGCGTTCGACCGGACTGAATCGACCCGGCCAGGGCCTTCACGCAGTCGACGGCCTTCGGCATCATCTTGGCCAGCGCATCCTCCCACCGCCGCTTCGAAATGCCGCCGGTGGTGTCCAGGGTGTGAAGGACGACCTGAAGCTCGGGCGGCGACGGCCGATGGAGCCCCTCGCCCCGGGTCTTGGGATCCGCGATGACAGTCCGCGCAGACGGTGGAGTCGTCTCAGCCGGCTCACCCGGCTCGGCGGATTCACCGCTTTCCGCGGATTCAGCGCTTTCCGCGGATTCGGTGCTTTCCGCGGATTCGGTGCGTTCTGCGGCGCGAACGCTCGAAGCAGGCTGGCCGGCTCGCGGCGATCTTTCGTGTGAAGGGAGCTTTGTCGCAGCCGCCGGCGATCTGGAGCCGCCGGGAGTGGAAGACGGTTCAGAAGGCCGAAAGGATCCTGGCGCGGGCCTCCGTTCTTGCTTCGACTGCGCCGGTGAAGCGCGGGCATCCGATGCCGCGGTCTCCACCGCGAGGCGCGTCCCGGAGGCCGAACCGTCGCCGGACTCGGCTCCAAGCTGGGCGGTGGTCGCTTTCGGAAGGATTGGCGCCTCGGATTCGCCGGGCCCGCTCGTCTCCTCCTCGGCCTGCAGTATGGTGCGGCCCACGTTCGGCTCGATGAGGTCTGGATTCGGCGCGGTGCGGTCGGTGCTCGGCATGCGTCGGTCGGTGTCCGTCGGGCTCAGGGCGTGGACCACGGAAAGCGTCTCCGACGTCCCGTTCGACCGCTCGACCGGAAGGAGAGGTCCGGATAACGGAGTCTCGGCGGGCGAAGGCCGAGGCTCTCGTCGTTCCACCGCAAGTCTTCCCGCGAACACGAGCCCAAAGGTCACCGTCAGCAGAGCGGCCAGACGGGTCGCATGGTGCGCCTTGGCTGGTATCGAACCGGTCGAGGATGGTGTTGGGGGTGCTTCGGTCCGGTCGATGGACGCCACGGCGGCGTGGGGTACCGAGAGATGGGCCGGTGCCGTCGAGCGATCCGGGGCCTCCGATCGGTCCACGCTCAGGCCTCCATTCAAGACCTTCAGGCTCTGGACCACTTCCGCCATCCGCTGGGGTCGCTTTTCGGGGTCCTTCTCCAGGCATCGATGGATGAGCTCGGCCAAGGCCGGCTCGATTTCGGGAACGTGGGTCTCGAGACGCGGCGCCGGCTTGAGGATGTGGTCCATGAGCATGCCCATGGGCGTGATGGCGTTGAAGGGAAGGCGGCCGGCGACCATTCGATAGAGCAACACCCCCAAGGCATAGACGTCGGTCCGCGCGTCCACTCCGGTTCCCCGAGCCTGCTCGGGAGCCATGTAGCTCGGGGTTCCGAAGATGGCGCCGGATTTGGTCGAGGAGCTGTCGGATTCCAGGAGCTTGGCCAGGCCAAAGTCACAAACCTTCACCGTCTCATCGTTCCCGGTTTCCTGATCCGAAAAGCCATCCGAGACATCTCGAACCAAGAGCACGTTGGCGGGCTTCAGATCCCGGTGCACGATGCCGATATGGTGGGCCTTCGTCAGGGCCCGAGCGATTTGAAGCGCGAGTGACACCGCCCGGTCGCCGGACAGACGCTTCTGACTCTCGAGCAGAGAATGAAGATCTTCGCCTCGGACCAGCTCCATTGCCAAGAAGAGCAGGCCCTCCTCGCTTTCTCCGAAGTCAAAGACCCGCACGCTGTTGGGGTGGTCGAGCTGGCATGCGATCCGGGCTTCGAGCTTGAAGCGCTCCGCGAGATCGCTTCGGTTTTGTCGGAGCTCCGGACGGAAGACCTTGAGTGCGACATCCTGTTGGAGCGCGAGGTGACGAGCTCGATAAACCTTGCCCATCGCACCTTCACCGAGGCGCTCGAGGATCTGGTACCGACCCTCGACGACAACTCCCAAAAGCGTCTCTTCACCCGACATGGTGGCCTCAGAAGTTGGCGGTGATCCCGGCATGGACGCCGACCTCGTCCTGGAAATCCGAGAAGTCCCAGAACTCCGTGGAGAGCTTCAAACGAAGGGAGCGGTGAAGGACGATGTTGACGCCCGGCGTGTAGCGGAGCACCGCGCTCCGTCGACTGAGGGGGCTGTCGATCAAGACGTTGCCGCGCTGCCGGAGACCGTCGACGCGAAAGAATGCTTCGAGGTACCGCCCAAACGGATACTCGACCTCTGCATAAAAGCCGTCCTTGACGAAGAAATCGTCGACCACGGCGAACCGGAAGCGTGACTGGGGGTCTTCGCCCAAAGAGAACTCGGTCTTGCGGAAGACGACTTCTCCCCGGACCGAGAGGGCATAGATGCGGAAGTACAGATCTGCGCCTCCGATGATGTACTCATTCTCGCGGTCCGGATCCCATCGTCCCCAAATCCCACTGGCGCCAATGGTGGAGCTGATGAAGTCCGTCCAGTTGACGGTGAGCGCCAGCCGCCCGCCCACCGCCGGCTCGCTGTTGTTGTCGATGTAATAGAGAGCGGGGGAGCGAGACTGCACGAAGTCGATGTCGAACGCCCCCGCGCTCCCACGTAGTCCGCTCACCGCATGGGCGGCCCAGTCCAGCTGTACGTCATCCGAGATCCATTGAGTACCGTAGAGCTCCACCCCGTTTTCGGCATAGGGGATCGGCAGGATACTGTTGTTGTACTCCAGCCGCCGCAGCATCCGACCCATATCGTAGATGAGCGGTTTGCTGTTTGCACGATGGTTCGCGGGGTCGTGTCGCAACGCGAAATCTCCGAACCGAGGCGTGAACCTTCCAAAGCGGAAGTTGAGCTGGTCCACGAGGCGAAGGTCGACATAGGCCATGGCCACTTCGAAACCGTGGCAGCCGTAGCAGACCTTCACGTTGGCGGAGGCGTTCTCGGTGAAGTCCACCACCAGCTTCAAGGCCAGCTCGACCGTGAAACCGTCCAGAGCGATGTCCCGAGGTTGGTCGTTGGTGGGGATTGCAAGGTAATCGAGCTGAAGCGAACCCGCGAAATTTCGCTCGATCTCGAAGGCCTCGGCCGCAGAGTACACGGACACCGAGGCGACCCCACCCAGCACCGACACCACCAGGACCGAGGCGAGCATGCGCGTTTTCACGGCGACGACGGGTCCTCCTCGAATTCGCGCGCCACCGGAGGAGCGGCCCGCGCCTCCGAAGCTCGGGTCGACGTGATGGCCTCGAACACGTCCCGTACGGGCCCTCCGCTCGTTCTTCCGGCCCGGACCTGCGCCGAATGGTAGTCCAGAAACTGCAAGATCCGGTCGGCGTCGCGACGGGAGATGCCCGAGCCCGGCATCTGCTTCATTCGGGCCACATAAATCCGCCAGTGCCGAGGGTCGGTGATCCCGGAGTTCAACGGGCGGGCGAGGGTGTGGCAGCGCGAGCAGCGTATCGAAAAGAGTTCGTAGGCCACCCGAATGTCTTCGGGGAGCTCGGTCACCTGGGTGGGCGAAAGCCCGCCGCGCCGCCCGGGACTCGCGGTCGAACAGGCCGCAACGAGTCCTGCAAAAGCCAAAATGAGGGCGCAACGTCCGAAACTAGTCATCTTGGGCGCCCTCCGCGATCCAATCGGCGAGGAGACGTCGCGCCGAATCGGTGAGAAACGGGGGGCCGTCGAAAGGCATCCGTGCCCCGAAAGGCGGACTGCTTCCGGTCTTTTGCCAAAGTATGCTTGCGCAGGGCTGCTCGGGAACGACGATGTCGGCACCGCTCACCGCCCCACCGGCTCGGAGGCTCGCAAAGGAGCTGAGATCGAGACCCGAGACCTGAAACCCGATGGGGTCGGGCTCGTCCGGCATGTGGCACGAGCAGCCGACCTCGGGAGTCTCGCCGCGGAGCAGCGGAAGGATGTCTTGCCCAAACGAAACATCCACCGACGGGTCCGAGTCCTCGTTGAAGCATCGCGCGGCCTGAAGCGCTCCCACCTCGGGCTCGAGGCCGCCGCAAGCCATGGGTGAGGTGCTCGCGAGTACACAGAAGATGGTGGCGGGCCGCCTCACAATTCTCCTCGCGTGGCTTGAAGGGGACAAGAGACCCGCTCGGCGCCCGGTCCGACGCTCAGGACTAGGTCTTCCTCGTCATCCAACACCTGGGAGGCCGACGTGAGCTCCGGAGTTCCGTCGTCGAACGATTGGAGATCGCTCACCGCCCGAACCCGGACCTCGGTCCAAGCAGGTGTGTAGAGCGGACTGTTCGGGCCCACGTCGAACAGGTCGTTGGTGCTGGAAAGGGCCCCGTCGCCGTCCAGGTCGAAGTTGGCTTCCCGCTCGTTCAACAGAAACGATTGGCCTTCACGTTGGACCCGAAAGAGGGTTCGGACGGGAATGTTTCGAACCTCTTGGGGAAGGCGCTGCTCGAGAGAGAAGCGAACCCAAGCCACCCGGTGGTTTCGGTACCAGACATCGGTGGGTGTGGCCCGGAGGCCGAAGCCCAGATCCACCACGGTCTCGGACCGCACCACCGGGGCGCTCAGGACCTGCTCGGTCGGGACAGGTGCTTCCACCAGGCCGAGCTCCAAGGCCGCGTCCACGGCCTCGCGGGACCAGATTTTCTGGTCGTCGAACAGAGGCGTCACCGGCACCCGATGCACCCGCCACCAGGGGCTGTAGCCGTTCTGGCCGGGGATCACGTCGATGATGGGCAGCCCGAACGGGACGCCGTCCCGCTCCAGGCGGAAGACGGGCGCGATGGCATCGGAAGCGGGCTCGGGGATGTGCCAATACCAGGTCGGGACGTCGTTCCAAAAGCCACGGAGATAAGGCAGCTCCCCGGGAAACGTCTGGACCTCGTCCGCGAACGCGGGGTCGCTCTCGATGCGGGGAGCGTCCTCCGCCGCGACCCCTTCGAGGCCAAACACAAACGGCAGCTCTTCGGGGTCCCGTGGACCATCGAGACAGGCGGCGGTCCGGAGAGCGCACACCAGAACCCAGGTGGTTCGGGCATTCATCTTGGTACGGCTCGTCGTCATGTTGGTGCGGGGTTCCGGCCGCAAAACATACCGCGTTCCGGTTCCGGTGGGTGCGTCGAACTTCGTGAAGATGAGCCGATTCGGCGGAAGTCGCATTGCCTCGACGTGTTTGACGGTCGCCCAAACTCCAAAGGAAACCGGCAGCTCCGGCCATAGCCGTCGCTCATGGCAGCCATGGACGACTTCCGTGGTCTTCTTCGCGGAGACCCTCCCCTCTGGACGCTGGCCATAGGCGGCACTCATGGCCACCATAGTCCGGACGGAATGGCCACGTGACGCAACGCTCGTTGCAGTCTTCTCCATAGGTGAGACTGATGGAAGTCATGAATCGACTCATGTCCTGATTCGATTGTGCGAACCCGCTCGTTCCTTATGCTCCTGCCGTACGTTAGCAGATGCAATCTGAATTGCATTCTTTACAGGAGGAATTGTGAAAACGAAGATCATCATACCGGTTCTTGTCGCGGCGCTCGCGGCCTGCGGAGACGATTCTGCCGACACCGATTCGGCGACCGGAGACACCACCGGTGACACCACGGGCGATACGACCGGAGACACCACCGGCGATACGACCGGCGACATCCCGCCGCCCGACGACGCTCCTCAGGTCGTGATCAGTGAGGTGTTCTATGGCGGAGATCTCGACGTCGACTATTTGGAGCTCGAGAATCTGGACGACGAGGCCGTGGATATCTCTGGGTTCGCGCTGTGCCTTCGGGTGGGCGTGTACCCCGCCATCGCGGACCTGAGCATCGTGGGAGATGGCGATTTGAGCCTCGAGCCAGGCGAGCGGATCGTGTTCCGGGCCCCCGAGGATTTCGAAGAGACCGGAACCATCGGACTCTACGAGGTGCCGGGCGCGTTCGCCGACCCCGACACCATCTTGAGCTTCGTCCAGTGGGGAGAAGAGAACGTCGAGAACAGCCGGGCCGACGTGGCGGTGGCGGCAGGAATCTGGTCCGAGACCGCCAACGGCTTCGCGTTCATCGAGACGGCGGGCGAGGGCGAAGCGCTCACGTTCGACGGTACCCGAGACGAGGCGGATCCCGTCGACGACTACGAAAATGCAGTGGCTTCTCCGGGCCTCGCCATCGGTGTCACGACGCAATCCGTCTTGCTGATGCTCTCTCCCGACGTCGAAGTCCCGCCGGTGGTCGAGCCCAGCACCGCGAGCGGCGACGTGCTCGTGGCCATCGGACCCAATTGGATCACCGCGGTGGGAGCCTTCGAGGGCCTGACCAGTCCGTTGATGGACATCGCAGACTTCGGTCCGGTGCACGTCCATCTCGCTCAGCCCTCCGGGGGCCAGCTCCCGAGCGAAGCGGTGGGACCGGTGGCGTATGTGGCCAACGTGGTGCAGGCCACCGACGGCTTGAGCGCCCAAATCTCCGTGTTCAATCGGCTCGACGAAGACGTCTTGCCGGCAGAAGCGGTCCCGGATGATCGGTTTCAAGCCCTTCAAGATGGGCTCTACTATTTCAACGTCCACACCATGCTGAATCCATCGGGCGAACTTCGGGCACAGATAGACTTTGGGACCACGCCGCTGCCGGACCGGTCGTTCGTGGTGCTGAACGAGGTGGGCTACACATCGACCGACGAGGACTTCATCGAGCTTCAGAACCTGGGGGACACACCGGTCGATATCAGCGGATACTTCTTCTGCTTCGCCATCGGCGATTATGCGGGGCTCTCGAATCTGAGCATCATCGAAGGCGACGACTTCATGTTGGACCCTGGCGAAGTGATCGTGCTGGACCCGGACCGGGATCTGGCCGACGCGGCGGGCCTAGGTCTCTATCTGAACAACGATGGCTTTGGCGACGAAGCCAACATCGTGGACTACGTGCGCTGGGGGAACGGCGATGGCGCCGGTGACCGGGCCGACGTCGCGTTTCGGGCCGGACTTTGGACGCAGTTCGAGGACGGTAGCTTCGACTTCGTGCCGGCTGCGGCCGAGGGCCAGAGCCTCAGCTACAACGGCGGGCCCGAGCTCCTGTCCCGGTCGTCCGACTTCAGCAACGGCTTCCCGACTCCGGGTCAGGTCAACGACGCTACGCCGGACCTCGCTCGCCAGATCCTGATCAACGAGGTGTACCAGGCCGGGGATCGCTTCGTGGACTACGTGGAGCTTCGAAACAATGGAGACCGCACCGTGGACATCTCCGGCTTCTTCTTCTGCTTACGGGTCGGTGTCTACGTGAGCCTCTCCACCTTGGAGATCTTCGGAGCCGGGGATCTCGTGCTCGAACCGGGCGAGCTCCTGGTGCTCCGGGCGCCGGAGGACTTCGGGGCCGAAGGCGCGCTCGCGTTGTACTGGCGGGGAGGCGGTTTCGCGAACCCTGCGAACCTGGCCGATTACATTCAGTGGGGTGCTGCGACCATCGCCGACGTGCGAGATACGGAGGCGGTGACAGCCGGGGTGTGGACCTCGGGCGATTTCGTCCCCGCGGCCGACGAGAACAACGCGTTGTCGCTGCTATCGGGTGAGGACGACCTCTCGACTTCGAGCACCGACTACGTCGCACAGGCGCTTTCCTTCGGATTTCCAAATTCGGCCGCGGATCTGGCAGGGTCGCGCACCCTCTCACCGGACAACGAAGTGCCGCCGGTGACCACCCCGAGCGACGCCGAAGGAACCGCTGCGTTTGCCATTTGGAATGGCCAGTTCGCCGTCATCGGTGCCTTCGAAGGCCTGGCCGGGGACCTGATGCCCATCGGTACGTTCGGCCCAGGCCACGTGCACCGAGCGCTCCGGGAGGAAGCCCAGCTGTTTACGCAGGCGACGGGGCCGGTGGCATATGTCCTGACCCTCGAAACCCGCCCGGACGACACCCGAAGCGGCATCCTGTTCGGGAGGTTCGACCTCGTAGCCGACAACCAGCTTGCGCCTGAAAACACCCCTGACGAGATCGAAGCCGCGTTTCGTGAGGCGCAGTACTACGTGAACATTCACACCACCGCGAATCCGCCGGGTGAGTTGCGGACCCAGGTGGTGGTGGGTGACGAGGTCCTGGTCGGCCCCGGCTTCGCCAGGGATGTGGCCATCAACGAGATACGGTACGACCTCGGGGTCGATGGTGACTTCATCGAGCTCGTGAACCTCGGGCCGGGCGAGGTCGACATGAGCGCGTGGTGGGTGTGCTACGCAGTGGGATCATACGAACAGCTCGCCAACCTGACGCTCTTGATGGGAGACGATCTCGTCTTGTCGCCGGGTGAGATCATTTTGCTCGCATCGTCGGTGGATCTGGACGGCATCGCGGCAGGGCTCGGGATCTACACCACCAACACCTTCGCGGTTGCGGATGCGATCGTGGACTACGTCCGCTGGGGAAGCGACAGCACCGCCGGAGACCGAGGTGATGTGGCGGTGGCAGCGGGGATCTGGCCAGCCACCGGCGCGGACACGGTCGAGTTCGTCCCGGCGGCGGGTGCGGGCGCCTCGCTTCAGTTTCTCGGTGGTTCCGGGTTCGGCGTCGCTTCGGCCGCGGCGGACTTCACGAACGCCGCGCCGTCGCCCGGTGCAGCCAACACCGAAGCCGGTGCCCCCCCACCGCCCGACGAGCCCTACTGAGGCTCGAACGTGACCCTCGGGCCGGTCGAACGACTCTTGCAGGAGCTTCGGCCGGTCCCCTCTTCTCATTCGAGGGTGCACCATGAGGAGGCCAGCCACTAGAGCTCGAACCCCTCGTACTCGACGAGGCGGGCCAGGAGCCGCTCCATCTGTGTCCGGGCCTGGCCGGTGCCTCTTCGAAGGGCGGTATGAATCACTTCGTCCTCCGGGCTTTGGTTCGCGCATTTTGCGCTGTAATCCTCGAAGCTGACCAAAGTCTCCACGATCTGAGCGAGGTGGTGAGGGCACTCGCAATCGATCTTGCTCGAGAGCGCCTGAAGCTGAAAGAGCTGCTTTGCGTCGTAGATGGGAGGCGGCGGCTCTTCCAGTGACGCTCCAGCCCAGGTCCAGATTTGCTCGCTGACGATCCGTTCGAGGAGCGGGAGCTGAATCGGCGCGCGAAGGAGGCGGGCTCCTGCATCGGCCAACGCTTCGAGAACCGGCTGAGACGCGAAGTGGTAAGTCACCACGATCACTTCGGCCCCGGTTGCCTCGACGCACCTCTCGAACGCGGCTTCGACTTCGCCGGCAAGCAGCGAGAGATCCAGCACCGCCACATCCACGGGCGGCTGGTGGGTCAAGGCGGTCACGAAGGCGTCGGGGGACGTCGTCTCCGCCACCACCTCCCAGGCGGACTGCCGCTGAAGGGCGTCCCCCAAGGTCTCGTGCAGAAGCGCGACGCGCAGATGTTCGGTGGGCGGCGCTGGTGTCACCGGTGACGTGTTTCGGGTGCTGCGGTCGAAAAGCTGTGCGGTGGAGAGGCCGGCGATCTCGCCAATCGCGTCACCGCGGCGAGACAGGGTCTTGAGGAGCTGTAGGCGCTCGATATCGTCTTCCGAGTATAACCGGCCGCCGCCCGGCGACCGCGCTGGGGCCACCGCGCCGTAGCGCCGCTCCCAGGTCCGGATGGTGTTCGATGGCAATCCGGTGAGGCGAGAGACGGCCCCGATCCGGTAAAACGCCTGCTCCGCGCGGTTCGTCACGCGGAGGATGTTCAAAACTTTTTCAGAAGAGCGCAACTTTCCTCGCCGTCTCGTTCGTCTACGGCGCTTGAGCAGGTTATGAGCAGTTTTTCTTCCCAGACTCAGGCCAGGCTTCTAAGGGACATAGGCAGAACCTGTTCAAGACAGGTTCAAGGAAAGGGAAAGGGAAATGCCTGAACTGACAATTGGACAATTCCAGGTGGTGTACAACGTGCTTTCGCTCAGCATCGCCGCGATGCTGGGCTCCTTCGCCTTCTTCGTGATGGCGCGGGGCCAGGTGGCCCCAAAGTACCGTCCGGCGCTGATCATGTCGGCGCTGGTGGTGGGTATTGCGGGATATCACTATCTCCGCATCTTTAGCAGCTGGGACGCCGCGTACGAGCTCTCGGCCGCCGGGACCTATGTGGCCACCGGCAAGCCATTCAACGACGCGTACCGGTACGTGGACTGGCTTTTGACGGTTCCGCTCCTCGTGGCGGAGCTGGTGGCGGTGCTTGCGCTGAAGGGCAAGCAGCGTTCGTCCCTGATGACCAAGCTGGTCATCGCTTCGGTGTTGATGATCGGACTCGGTTATCCGGGTGAGATCACGAACGACTTCGCGCCACGCGCTTTGTGGGGCTTCTTGTCCACGATTCCGTTCGTCTACATCGTCTATGTGTTGTGGGCCGAGCTCGGGAAGGCGGCCGCGGACAACTCGGAGCAGACGCGAGTCCTGCTTCGAAACACGCAGCTGCTTCTGCTGGGGACGTGGGGCTTTTATCCCATCGCCTACATGATGCCGCTCTTCGGCTTGGGCGGAGGTGCCGGCGGCGAAGTGGCGCTTCAGGTGGGCTACAGCCTCGCCGACATCGCGGCGAAGTGTGGTTACGGCCTCATGATTTACGCCATCGCGAAGTCGAAGATGGCCTCCGAAGGGATCACTGCCGAAGGCGTGGCGGCCGAGCCGGTCCGGGCCTGAGTGGTCGTGTATTCGTCCGAGGTGAGTGGAGTACGCCGTGAGGGATGAAGAGACCGGCAGCCACTACGTGACCGCAAGCAACGTGCTGCTCAGCGTGGGGGCTGTCGGACTCCTTCTCGGCGGAGCTGCCTGGTTGACCGGCGCCGACTGGCCCTTTGCCGAAACCCGGGGCTTTGTCGGCACCGGCGCCGTGGTGGCGGCAGTGGGCGTGGTGTTGCGCCTCATCAAGCCACGCGGCGAGCCGTGAACGGGCAAAGGAGGAATCATGGTGTACGACGGGGAATACGTCATCGCAGGAGCCGGGCTCTCCGGCCTTTTGATGGCAAAACAGCTCGTGGACGCGCCCGATTTGGATGGGCGCATCGTGCTCATCGATTCCTCCTTCGACCGTGCCCCCGCTCGGACTTGGTGTTTCTGGGGCGAGATCCCGGAGTTTCTGGCTCCGTACGTCGAGAAGACCTGGCGTCACATGACGGTGGCTTCGTCGACGGAGCGCGTGACGCGACGGCTCGACCGAGAGCCGTACCACATGATCCGGGCGGAGACCTTCTGCACCGGTCTGCTGAATGAACTCGAGGCCCATCCGCAAGTTCGGTTTCTTCGCGGCCGCGTGGAGGACATGTTCGATACTCCGGACGGTGCGCTCACGAGGGTGGACGGCAGGGTGGTCTCGAGCCGTTGGCTCTTCCAAAGCGTGAGGGCGCCGCGTTTGGAGCGGCCCCTCCTCCAGCATTTCGGAGGATGGGAGGTCGAGACCTCGCGACCCATTTTCGACGCCGAGAGCGTGACGTTGATGGACTTCGACCTCCCTCGAGGTTCCGAGGAAGGCGGTGCGACTTCGTTCATGTATGTCGTGCCCACGACGCCGCATCGGGCATTGGTGGAGTTCACCGAAATCTCTCATCGGCGGCGACCTCGTTCGTTTTATGACCGGCATCTGGCGTCGTACCTCGGACGATGGACCGACGAGTGGAGGTATCTTCGCACCGAGTACGGTGCGATTCCCATGGACGCGTCCGAGGTCCCTCAGAGGACCGGCCAACACATCTTTCATCTGGGCCGCGCGGGAGGAATGACCAAACCCAGCAGCGGCTATACGCTCAGACGGACAGTCGACCAGGTCGAGAGCTTGGTTCGTGGACTCTCGAAGCACGGCGTTCCGAGGGTGCGCACCCGCAGCAAGATGCGACATCGGTTCTTGGATCGTCTCTTCTTGAAGGTCTTGACGAACCGGCCGGAGCTTGGGGCAACCTTGTTCACGAATCTTTTCTTTCGAAACCGCTTCGATACGGTGCTCTCGTTTCTGGGCGAGAAAACGAGCCTTTGGGACGAGGCAAAGCTGGTTTCTTCGCTTCCGAAAGCGCCGTTTCTGGAAGAGCTCGTCGGAGCATCTCCGAGAACGATTTCGCCGGGAGTCAGGCTGGCGCTGCCGGGACCTAGTCGTCTGAAGAGAAGGGCGACATGACGTTTCGCGGTGCCTCCATCGACTACGGCCTTTGGGGTCTGGCCTTGGTCCCAGTCGCCATCGAGCTGGCGTTCAAGGTCGGGTTCACGCCTCTTCACGCCGGGGTCGCGCTGGTTCTCTTCTTCGCTTTGGGCCTGTCCCATGGCGCCCTGGATCGCTGGCTCTTCGACCGGGTGGTCCCGGGCGGCGCGAGCGGGATGTTTTACGGCTTCTATCTCGGCGCGGCGGCGCTTCAGGCTCTCCTTTGGTGGGCCTCGCCGCAGCTCGCCTTCGTGCTCTTCTTGGTCCTTTCGGTGCTTCATTTGGGCGCCGGGGAAGTGCAGGACGACCGCATGACGGACTTGCATCGAGGCCTGGCGTCGGTGGCGCGGGGCTTGCTAGTGGTGGGCGTCCCGCTCCTCGTTCACGCCGACGCGGTGCGCCCGGTGCTTTCGGCGCTGTCCGTCGCGCTTCCCACGGTGTCCTCGACCATGGCCTTTGCGCTGACGGCGGCAATGCTATCCAGCAACCTGCTCGTCTTCGCCCTCCCTCGCTCTGCCGGAGCCTTTGGAGGCCGGCGGGAGGGCTGGCGCTCGACCGCTCACGAGTGGATTCAGACCGCGGTCCTGACCGGCATGTTCGTGGTGCTCCCGCCATTGTTTTCGTTCCTCGTCTATTTCACCCTGTGGCACGGGCTCGCCCACGTGCGGGAAATGAAGGCCCGGTTTGCCCAAAGCGGGGAAGCCTGGGAGGAGCTCGGGGGCGCCGCGCTTCCGTTCGCGGCCGCGGCCTCGGGAGGCCTCCTCGCCCTTTGGGCCCTGACGTCTTTTGGCGCCTCGACCGGACTCGATATCGCGACGGCGTCGGCGGCGGCGGTCGTGCTGGTGAGCGCCCTAACCCTCCCGCACATGCTGCTGGTCTCCATGGCTCGTTGGCTCCGACCGGCCGCCGTCGGTCTCGCGGACGCGGCCGCCCCGGGCGAGCCGAACCTCTCGGAAAGCCGCACGGAACCAAGGGCCTGGAATGCTTGGACAACGCTCGAAGCGCCAGGGTCGCAAACCCAAACTCAGCCTTGACTCCCAGCCGCTGCCGCCTAGACTCCCACGCTCGCGGCAACCGAGCCGCCATTCCGGAATAGCTCAGTCGGTAGAGCGGGTGGCTGTTAACCACTAGGTCGGGGGTTCGAGTCCCTCTTCCGGAGTCCCGAAATCACTCAGGTTTTCGGTATCCCGACAGCAAGACAGATTGACGGCGGGACCTGCGCGGGACCTCCCATTTGGCCTAGGGGTTTATATCGGCTCTGTGTGGAGGGTGTGTGGGGTGTGGCCGTCCTTCCCGACGCCTATCTGCCACTCCGCGGGGCCGGGTTGGTCGCTCGGGTTCACAGAGCGCTTGAGTTCCCCACGCCCCAAGCCTGAAGGGCGGCTGAAGGCCTTCAAGGCAACGTCGTGCCGGCGTGGTGGGCCACGCCGCGAGCGAACTCGGGGACCGTCTCGCGCGCCCCCCAAGCAGCTCGCCGAATGACCGAGGCGGGTTCAGGAGCGCCGCCGCCTGCTCGCGCACCGGGAACGAGGTCGAACAAGTTGCATAGGAACTCGTCGGCCGACTGCGCTTCGATGCCGTCGGGCAACGTTCGGAAGTCCTTCAGGTTGTTGGTGACGATGACCTGTGCGCCCGCTTTCACCGCAGCGGCGGCGACATGGCGGTCCTTGGATTCGTTCGGCATCACGTCAACCAGCGACTCGTAGCCGATGACCATCGACTCCGGAAACGCACGGGTCATCGCGGCCCGAAGGCGCGCCGCCTGTTCGTCGGAGATCGTGCCGGTGCCCACGAGGTTGCGCGTGGTCTCGTCGAGGATGTCCTCGAACCAGTAGAGCTGAAAGAGCCCGGCGGCGGCTGCCCGCAGCAACGTGTCCCGCAGGGAGAACGGGAACAGGACGTTCGCGTCCAGCACCACCTTGAACGGGGCGACGAGCATCCGGCCTCGAGCCTACTTCAGCTCGTCATATCCGCCGAACGTCTCGCTCAGTTGGGTGAGCTCA
>JBHJGZ010000014.1:0-53882 GCA_050331295.1 Myxococcota bacterium
GTCCCGGCCGGAATGGAATTCCGGCGACCCGTCTACGGCCGCTTTGCGGCCTGCGCGCCTTCGGCTTGCGGGTCTTCGGGTCCCGGCCGGAATGGAATTCCGGCGACCCGTCTTCGCGCCCGTTGGGCGCTGCGCGCCTTCGGCTTGCGGGTCTTCGGGTCCCCGCCGGAATGGGATTCCGGCGACCCGTCTACGGCCGCTTTGCGGCCTGCGCGCCTTCGGCTTGCGGGTCTTCGGGTCCCGGCCGGAATGGAATTCCGGCGACCCGTCTTCGCGCCCGTTGGGCGCTGCGCGCCGATTTCACGGGTCCATGTCGACGGGGCTTTGAAAGTCCGGGGGCTTGATGGCCAGGAGGGCGCAACCGATACGGTGGATCACCCGCTCTGCAGTGTTCCCGATGACCAGTCCCGCCAGGCCGGAACGGCTGACGGTCCCCATCACCAACAGGTCGACGCCGGCATCGTGCACCGTCTTTGGGATGGCATCGTCGGGCTCCCCTCGAACCAGCTCGAGGTGCACTTCGACGTCGTCCAGCTCGACGTCTGCAAGAAGACTTTCCATCGTCGCTCTGCACCGGTCTTCTGCATTCTGACGAAGGGCGTCGACTTCCGTCGGCGTCAGGTGTCCGCGACTGCGGAGGAGATGCTCACCCCAGATCTTCCAAACATGGACGACATGGAGGCCGCAGCCCGCGAAGTGGGCGAGTCGGGCTGCGTGCTGGAGGATGGACCGATTGAGGTCGTTGCCTTCACCCTTCCAAGGATCGACGTCGATGGCGGCCATGATCTTTTGCGGCTTCCACGCCTGGTCCCCCCGAACCGCCAGGACCGGCCGAGCCGAGATCCGGAGGAGCTTCTGCGTGACGGTACCGAAGCCCAGCTCGGAGTCGCCGGGCTGGGGCTCATCGCGAACCATGATGAGATCGGCGTCGACGGACGCGGCCTCTTTGATCAGCTCGATGTGGGGCGAGCCGACCCGGACGACGCATCGCGCTCGGACACCCGCGTCATTCAGCTGTTCGACCAGAGGGGTGAGACGCTCGGTTCGTACCTCCACCAAGGTATCGTGCAGCTCCTGAGGAGATAGAGGGGCGTCGTACCAGAAGCGCACAGGCAGCTTTGGAGCCACGTGAACCAGGTGTACCTGGGCATCGTGGGCCTGAGCCAGGTGAAGCGCTGCGGGGGGAACCGAAGCCGGCTCCTCGAGGTCCCGCTGGCCGACGACGATATGCTTCAGGGGCTTCAAGGGTGCGGTCATTCTTTTCCTTCCTTGGCCAACTGCTCGACGACCCGGCCGAACTGGTCGACCGCGGTCTCTTGAGCTGCGTTGAACGCTTCGTGAAGCGCGCGTCCGCTCTCGGTGGCGCCTCGGTAACTTCGGATCCACGACTCGAAACCTTTGCCGTGATGATAATAGGACTGGAGCTCATAGCGCGCGACCAGCTGACGGCACTTCGCGCATCGCACCATCACCACATCATTTCGCCCGGACTCGCGAACCAGAAGATTTTGAAGCTCTCGGCTCTTGCAAGCCTGGCACTGTTGACGGTGGACGCGCATGAACTCCTCAGAAGACCCCGATCATCCGCCACCAGACCGTACTCAGCAAGGCACAGACAATCCCCAGGACCGTCATGATGCTGCCCAGACTGGCCATGTCTTTGACCTGAAGGCTACCGGAGCCGAACGCGATGGCGTTGGGAGGCGTTGTGACCGGCAGCGCCATGCTGACCGAACAGCTGAAGGCGACGACGCAGAGGACCGGGCGTTGAAGCTCGGCGGGCAGACCCGCGGCGACCGGAATCAGAAGATTGGCGGTGGCGGTATTGCTCATGAATGTACTCAAGAGACTCGCGACGACCGCAAAACCGCCTGCGATCACCAGTGGAGCCGCCTCGATGGGCACGAGACTCACACCATACTCGGCGAGGCCGGACTCGGACACCGAAACCCCCAGCGAGAGGCCCCCGCCCGCGAGGAACAGCACGTCCCAGGGAAGCTGCCGGAAGTCGTCGGAACTCAGGATGCGGGCCCCAAAGAACACCAAAACCGGAAGCAGCGCCACGGTGCCGGTCGATAATCCGTGAATCGCGTTGGTGAGCCAGCCCAGAATCGTTACCACCGTCACGCCGATGACCAGACGGGTTCCGGGACCGCTTTCATCCAGCGTCTCGGACGTTTCGGTGGCGGTGATGCGACGGAGCTCGGTCCGGTGGACGCGGAGGAGCAGAAACCACGCCGCCAAGAGCAGAGCCATCAGCATCGGCGCGGCCATCACGATCCAGGTTCCGAAAGCGATGGGGGTCCCGTCCTGGCGGAGCCACTGCATGGCGATGGCGTTGGGGGGCGTGCCGATGGGCGTCCCGAGTCCACCCAGGTTGGCGGCGAAGGGGATGCCGAGGAGGAGGCTCTTTCGAAACGGATCCAGGCGATCGACGCTGGACAGCAGCGGACCCGACAACCCCAGCATCATGGCGGTGGTCGCGGTGTTGCTCATCCACATGGAAAGCACGGCGGTGGTGACCATGACGCCGCCCAAAACCATGGCGGGTCGGTCTCCGGTCCGGTGGAGCACGGCATCGGCGATCCGCTCGTCGATGCCGTACTTTTGAAATGCAGCCGAAAGGACGAAGCCCCCCAGAAAGAGCAGGATGACGTCGGAGAAAAAGGGGGACATGAATGCCGAGGACGCGATATCCGACCCGTCGGCCACGAGCACCGGAGTCATCCACACGATGTTGAGCAGGAGGATGAGAAAGCCGGTCACGAACAGGGGGACCGGCTCCGCAATCCAGAAGATGGCCGCCACCAAGAGAATGGAAAGCGCCACCCCGGCCGTGGAATCGACCGAAAGCATCGAGGACCAGGCGCCGGCGGCGCCGACGCCGATCGCCGCCAGCGCCAGCGCGAAGGGAGCCCACCGCCCGAGCACCGAACCCATGGTGTGCCGCTATGTCAGATCGCGACACGGCGCACCCGCGATTGCTCTTTTGGTCGGCGCGGCGCTCTTCGGGGCGCCGCGGGTCGCCGTCGCACAGGATGTCGTCAACCGGTCCGAGCCCTCGTTTTGGGCCGGTTTCATGAGTGCTTGGTACCTAAATCCGGTGTGGTCGGTCTGGTTCGACACCCACTACAACACCGGTGCGTTTTTCGTGACCCGCGGGGGACTCACATACAACTTTCAGGCCGGACCACGGATCACCGCCGGCTTCGCCCACTTGCTCTTGGACAACGGAAACGACGAGCTCCTTCGAAACGAACTTCGACCGTGGGCGCAAGCATTCATCCCGGTGCGATTCGACGATGCCTGGAGTTTCTCGCAGCGGATACGGACCGACTTTCGGTTTCGTGAAGAGCTCGGAGCCGACGCTTCTGGCTTCGATTTCACGTTCCGGTTGCGACTGCAGTCGGTCTTGAGCTACCGGTTCGCGCAGACGGCGGTCGGTCGGCCGTTGGTTCAGGTGGCGGACGAAGTCCTGGTCAATCTGTTTGGCGAGGCGGGTCCGAATTTCTTGGACCAGAACCGGATCAGTCTCTTGGTCGGGCTCGAGACCCCTCCTTGGACCTTTCGCGTGGGCTATCTTCATCGGTTCATCCCAGGGGCGTCTGGACTCGTGCGCACCCACGAACACAACGCGGTCGTTTGGGTGAACTACGTCTTCCGCCGGAAGGGGCGGAGGCTGCCCCTGACCGAAGAAGGCAACCCGTGACCGGCCGCTTGCGGCTCAAGCCACCGGCGTCGACAGCAGTCCCTCCGGCATGCCCACGAGGGCGCCGTCTGCACCGATGGCGACCACCTGAACGTCGGCGATGAAGAGCGGCTTGTCTTCGCCGTCTCGGAACACATCATGATGAAACGTGACCCGGAATTCGGAGCTCTTCCGCGCGGTGGTCAACACGAGGATGTCATCGTGAAGTCGGGCCGGGCGTTTGAATTTGATGTTCATCTCGTGGACCACCAGGGTCCAGCCCTGCGCCTGGAGCTCCGCCAACGTGAAGCCCTGGTCCATCAAGATGTCGGTTCGACTTCGTTCGCAGTATTTTAAATAGTTCGCGTGGTAGACGACGCCCTGGGCGTCGGTGTCTTCGAGGTAGATGCGGATCTTGCTGCGGTGCACGGGCTGGCTCCAAGATGCCCCTTCAGGGGTTCGAGTCTGCGTGGCAACCTTCGATGGGTCCGCGCGGTCTTTTTCCGGTCGCTGAGCGTGGTCCAGGAATTCAGCGGGATGGCGCTGGGGCGCCGAACGTCGCGCCCAGCCGCACCAAGATCTGAAGCCCCGGCTCGTCCGCAAAGTACCGGAGCAGGCTGGTGTAGTCTCGATAGCGTTGGTTCAGGAGGTTTGTCGCCTCTACCGAGAATCGGAAGGCCTGGCCATCCACTTCGAAGCTCGTACCCGCGGCGGCGCCGAGGAGCGCGTAATCGGAGGGCGCCGGCGCAAGGTCGGCCTCGGGATCAAAGCGGGTCTGTTCCGCCACGTAGCTTCCGGTCACCGTGAAGAAGGTATCTTCGAAGCCCGGACCGAACGACGGCGCGTGGTAGGTGAGCGAGAGACTGGCGCGATCCGGCGGGATGAACACCAAAAAGGCATCGTTTTCCACATCGCGGGCCCGCACCACCGCGCCTTCGATCCCGAGGTCGAAGGGTCCCAGGCGCAGGGTGGCAGCCCCCTCGCCTCCGTAAAACACGGCATCCACCGGGCGATAGGAAAAGCGTGGAAAGGCCCCGGCCACCAGGACGTCGATCACCGGATCGCCGGCTGCGTTCAGCTCCGGCGCAAAGTAGATGTAGTCATCGATGAAGCTCCAGTATCCGGAGGCCTCCGCGGAGAGCCAGCCGGTTTCGGCGATGACCGTACCCGAAACGCTCCAGCTGGTTTCGGGCCCCAGGCCCGGGTCTCCGATGCCGAGCACCGGAAACGATGCGGCCGTGCCGTTGATGAACTGTTCGTCCATAGTGGGGATGCGGGCCGCGGAGGAGAGGTCGAGCTTGGTGGTGAGGGCTTCGGTTGCCCGCCAGATTCCTCCCAGCGTGAACGAGGCGGCCTGAAAGCTGTTTGGGCAGCGGGCGGCGCCGCCGGAGCTTTCGCAGTCGTTCGGATCCAGGGTTTCTCGACTGAGGTGGCGCTGAAAGGCGGGCTCGGTCAAGAAGGTATCTCGCTCGAGAAAATCGAATCGCGCGCCGGCTTCCACTTCGAAGTCACCCACCGACAGGCGCTCGATGACGAAGATGCCGCCTCCGATGCTCCGAAAGTTGGGGATCAGCGGCAGACCCGAGAAGAGGTTTTCTTGAAACTGAAACGCGCATCCCGCCAGGCCCGTCAAGACCGGTTTCGTGCCGAGACGGACGGGGCGATGCCGAAAAACGAGATCGCCGGAGTGGGTTCGGAGCTCGAAGTCGGCCTGGGGGCCGCTGACCGCCTGACGGACCACATCGAATTCCTCCCGCAGGTTGAGTTGATACGCGTAGGTCAGCTCGAGACTTCCGAGGTCGAAGAGCTCGGCTCGGACCCTCGCGATGGCGCGGTCGTGGGTGACGTCCTGAAAAGGGCGCTCGACCTCCGCATCGGTATTGAACAGGGGCTCTCCCAAGGGGCGATCGAGCTCCACCTGGGCCTGAAAGTCGCCGGGACTCGCGATGCGGGTGCAGGTACACAATCCGGCCGCAAGATCCAGGTGACTGTACGAAAGCTCGACTTCGAAGCCCGGCCTTCGGTAGCCGATCTTTCCGCCCAGGTTCCATTCCTCGATCCCCGTGTTGTCGAGGGGATAGTCGGGCGTTTCGAGGGCGCGCCCGCGGCTATAGTTTCCTTCCACCCGCAGCGCCAGGCCGGGCACAATGGACGGTGCTCCATCCAGTCGGGCCGCGACCGTCCCGCGGCGTCCGTTCCACGCGCCGACCAGATCGATGTCCGCTCTGACCCCGGGTTCGTAAAGAAGTGGCGGAGGTTCCACCAGCAGGACGCCGGCAATGGCGTCCGGCCCGTAACGGACGCCGGCCGAGCCCTTCACCACCGCGATGGAGCCGGCCTGAAACGGGTCGATCTCGGTGCCAAAGTTGAGGCCCCAGTCCTGGCCTTCGTGTCGAACGCCATCGAACAGGACCAAAACCCGAGATCCTGATTGGCCCCGAACGATGGGCTTGGCGGTGCCGCCCGACCGGAGCACGGTGACGCCTGGAATCTCCGCGACCGCGTCGGCCAAGTTGCGCCCGCGCGTCCGCTCCAGGCTGGCTCCGGAAAGTGCTCCGGTGGCCTGGGTTTCGCTCGGCGCCAGGCGAGGGACCTCTACCACTACGTCCCCCATCCGAGTCACCCGATAGGGCTCGAGCACCACGTCGACGGATCTCGTCTCGTCTGAAGCGACTTCAACCGTTTCGGTTCGGGCCCGATAGTCGGCACGACGAGCCTGAAGGGTGAGGCGCCCGGGGCACACTCGTTCCAGGCGAAAGCGGCCTCCTTCGTCGCTTTCTACCGAGGGTCCGGCCTTCAGCTGAACGGTCGCCCGAGGAAGCGCCTCGCCACTGGCAGCGTCCACCACCCTTCCGGTCACGATGCCCGTGCAGCCCTCGGCCGAGGCCGGGGCGGCCAGAAAGAAGGTGCCAGCCATGACGATGGTGGCCGGGTCGATCATCGAGGCTCCGACTCGGCCTCGGGAACCGCTTTGTCGTCGGTGGCCAGACCCATGGCCTTCAAAAGGGCGTGAGCGGATTGGACGTAGGGGCCCGATGCCCCGGTGCGGACCAAAGCTCGAGCGAGGGCGGCCGCGCGGCCTCGCTGGCCCAGCGCGTAGTGGGCATAGGCCACACGATACCGGGATGCGGCGTCTCGTGGCGGATTCGGAAGCGCCGCCACCCGGGCGTACTCGCCGCCCTCGAACAGGATCGTCAGTTGCTGAATGCGCCCTCGCGGCTCGTTTCGGATTCGGGCGTTTGCGCGACGAGCAGCTTCGTAGCGGCCCGCCATGCGGTATTGATCGGCCGCTTCGAAAGCGTGGTCGGCACCGAGTCGCGTGGCGTCGTCGAACAGCCGGGCCGCTGCATACCACTGCTCGAGACCGGCGTAGACCCGGGCCAGCCGAGCCCGGAGGTCACCGTCGTCAGGAAATCTTGCAGAGATGCTCTCTAGGATGGGCAGCGCATCCTCGTCCTCGCTCAACAAGTGAAACAGCGCGCGCGCTGCGTCTGGGGCCAGACCGGATCTTTCCGACCGCGTCAGGAGGCCCCGCGCGAACGAACGCGCTTCGGTGGCGAGACCGGCTTCGCGGGCGATCGCCACCAGTTCCAGGAGGGGACGGATCTCGTCTTGGAAGACGATCGAAGCTCGACGCAACACTGCATAGGCGCCCGACCGATCTCCCATCGCGTGTCGCGCCCGTGCTTCGATCAGCGGCTGAGCCACCATGGAGGCCTGAGCCGAGCTCGCGGTTTGAACCGTTTCGAGGGCAGCTTTCGGTTGTCCATTCAAAAGATAAGCGTGGGCGAGATGAAGTCTGAGCGAGGGATCCTGTGCATGCTCGGCCGCGCCCTCGAACGCACGCACCGCCTGGTCCACATCTCCGCGCTCCAGGGCAATGAGTCCTTCGAAGCGCAAGCGCATTGGCTCCGGATATCCTTCGAGGGCAGCTGAGGCGTCGTCCAGGCGTCCAGAAGCGATGAGCTCCTGGAGGTCTCGAACCGTGTCCGATTCCGGTGCGGCCGCCGCGGACGGCCCGCAGACCGGTACGAAGGCAAGGAAGAACGGCCAGAACTTCATCGCAGCCGGAAGTTCATCTTCTGCTCGACGGTGCTGGCCACGGAACGTCCGCCCGAGCGCGCCGGACTGAACCGGTAGGCAAGGGCCGCGCTCTTGGCGCTCCGGTCGAAGATGCCGGGAGGTTCAGCCTCCACCACGACCGCATCGTCGACCTGTCCCCTCACGTTGACCCGCATGCGCAAGACCACAAAGCCTTCCACGCCGCGACGTCGGGCGTCGTTTGGATACCGGGGTGCTGGACGTCTTTGCACGATAGCTTCTCGGTCCGGCTCGGTCATCCGTGCGAGGCCCAAGCCCACGCCGCCGAGCCCATGGGTGAGACCAGGAAGTGCGCTCGCCAGGCTGAGACCGTCGATGGGTGGAAGGTTCTGCAACGCAGCCTGCTGGATGAGGGGCGTCGGGGCAGGTGGCGCAGAGCGGTTCTGGATCCGTGCCGCCTCCAGGGGCTTCATGGTCTGATCCCTCGGAACCGGGGGCGGAGGAGGAGTGTCGACCACGACTGATTTGCGCACCCGTTTTGTCGGCTCGGGAGGAGTGGTTGGGGCGCTGAGACTTGCGACCAACAGAAGCTCGGCCGCAGTGAGGCTGCCGCCGAAGAGTACGGCTAGGGATACGGATCGAAAGGTCATCGGGATTCCTCCACCGCGAGCGCAACTTGAGTAGCGCCTGCGAGTCGACACGCGTCCATGGCTTGGACGAGGGTCTCGGCGGGCACCGCCACGTCGGCGACCACCAGCACCGACTTTTCGGCGTAGCTCGAAAGCCGGTCTTCTACTTCTGCCCGAAGCCGCCAAGGGCTGGTCGCCCTTCCATCCACGGTCAAGGCATCGTTTCGGTCGATCGCCACCCGAACGATGGCGGAGGGCTGTTCTCGAGCAGATTGGGCCTCGGGCCGCTCGACCTCCAGCCCCAGATCCTTGGCGAAGGTGGTCGTGACCACGAAGAAGATCAGAAGAATGAACACGATATCGATCAGGGGCGCGACATTCGGTTCCTCGTCTCGGTCGAGGTCTTCACCACTGATGGATCCAAGTCTCATGTCGCCTCCCTCGGCGGGTGTTCGGGGACGGTCAGTGCGTTCAGGATCTCATCGAGGCCGTCGCGGAGCTTGCGCTCCCGCTGCTCGAGGAAGCGGGCCGCAACCAGACCGGGAACCCCGATCACCAGCCCGAGTTGGGTGGTCACCAATGCCGTGGAGATCCCTCCCGCGACCGAGCCTCGCCCGACTGCGGTGACTCCGCCGTGCAGCGAATCGAACAGCTCGACCATGCCCCCTACGGTGCCGAGGAGACCGAGCAAGGGGGCGACCACGACGAGAGCGCGAAGGACATCCCGCCCCGCCGTGAGCCGATCTGCGGTGCGGTCCCGGAGGGCTTCAAGAGTGTCCCCGGGTTCCTGCTGGACCCGCTGCGCCTCCTGTCGAAACGCCGTCAAGACCGAGCCCCCGAGAGCCCGGGCCCGAAGCCAGACCGAAGCCCACAGAAACAGGCTGACCGCCACCAGCACCTGCCCGGGCCAACCGCCTGTCTCCATCAAGCCTTGGATTTCATGCGTCATCATTCGACTCCCTTCGGCGCAGTCCGTCCACGGCCAGAGCTTCCAGTCGCGCCAGTATCCGATTTGCCACCCGGACCAGGATGGCGTGGGCCAGAAGAGCTGGGACCGCCACCGTCAATCCAAGTTGCGTTGTCAATAAAGCTTGCGAGATTCCAGCCGACAGCAACCGAGGATCACCGGTTCCGTGCTCGGTGATGACCCGAAACGTTCCGATCATCCCGGTCACGGTGCCCAACAGACCCACCAGTGGTGCGACCGAGGCGACGACGGCGAGGAAGAAGAGTCCCCGCCGCAGCCGGGCTCGGGCTCGGTACAGCGCGTCGGTCGTCCGCTCCTCCAATCGTGCCAGCGGCTCGTCGGCCGAGTGGGCGATCGCGGCGGGGGCCAGGAGTATGTCCGGTTCCGGCCGTTGGGGGGCATGCTCCACCGGCGGTTTGCCGGCTTGTCCGTCGGCGGAAAGTGCGCCCCGAAGACCGAGGGTACGTTCGAACCGTTGAACCCGGATGGATGCGAGCACCAGCGCTGCGATGCGTTCGAGGGTCAGGAGCGCAGCGGCCAGACCGAGGAGCGCCAATGGCCACATGATCGGGCCACCCCGGCGCAGCCAATCCCAGAGCGTCTCCTCCGCCGCCAGAGCGACGGCCGATGGGTCTTCGGGGTCTTGAAGCACGGCATCCACCAACACTCCCGATCCGGTGTCTGCTGGCCGCGCGAGCTGCGTCACCGAGGCGGCCCGGAGAGAGCCGTCGTCCGCGAGGACGAGCGGTCTGGGGGGCATGGCGTCACCGTCGATGCGAGCGATGGCGCCGACCGATCCGAACCGAAGCAGGGGCCCCACTCGGGCCACGCCGTCGGGCCCGAAAGACTCTCCGGACTCGATATGCAACTGACCTTGTCGACGGACGAATGCGAGAGCTCGGTCGACAATCTCGGCGATGTCCGCCGTCTCGGCCACAGTGGCGCTTCGGGCGGTGAGCCACGCCTTGGCTCGGCCCAGGATCTGTTCGGTCCGGCGTGTTTCGGCCTCGAGGGAGACGGCTGAGGCTCCGGCCGGGATGCGCTCCGAACGGCCCGCGTTGTCGGCTCGAGCTCGGGCCAGCGCGGCAGTCAGACCCTCGATGTCGCTTTCGAGGGACTGTTGGGCGGCTCGAGAGGCCGATTCGGCCTCCCGCAAAGCTCCACCCAGGGCTTCGGCTTCCGCCTGCAGGCTGCGTGCCTCTGCCCGGAGGGCCTCTTCGAAATCGGTTGCTGCGTGCGCCGTCGAGGCACCCAGCATGGCGAGAAAACCGACTGCGTACTTCATTGGAACGCCTCCCAATTGGAAGCTGGGATCAGCAGGCGGTGGCGGCCGAACCGGCGATTCTCCTCGAACGCTTCGAAGACACCCAGGATGGCGGCTCGAGCTTCAGCGTCGGAGATGATTTCGAATACCCACCCATTTGGGTCGGATGGTGTTCGCAGCGCCAAGCCAGGATTTCCGCCGACGGTCCGCACATAGAGGAGAGCCATGCTCACCCGCGCCACGTCCACCAGCTGCTTTTGGCCTTCCAGGATGACAGGCTGCTGAGAGAGCCCGAGCTCTCGGGTCATTTCGTCTTCTTCTTCGACGAAACGCCAGAGCCGAGAAAGAGCGTCCCCCGAGGAGGGTCGGAGCTGAGCGAGATTCGTTTGAATCGAGGTGAGGGCACGAAGTCGCGCCTGACGCCGAAACGGTAGGCTTCGCTCCACGTGCCGTTTGGCGACTTGGACCGCTTGCCGAAGCGGTTCGAGCCGGGCCTCGCTCTCGGTCTCGAGGACTTGGACCCGACGCTGCCGCTCCCGCTCCAGACGCGCCAGGGTCTCGGCTCGGATTCGTTCCAAACGAAGCTGCCTCTCGAGCTCGGCCCGCTCCACCCGGAGCGCGGCCAACGTGTCCTGAATGCGTCGGCGCTCCGCTGCCAACCGGTGGGCCAGCTCGTTCACCTCGGTCCTCAGCCGACTGACGTCTTCGGCCAGCTCGGCGCCGGCGGCGGTTGCCGGCGCCTGCAACGCGGCGAAGGCCGCGACCGTTACCATGGTCGCGAAGCAGCGCACCCGTTACTCCACCACGGTGAGGGGCAGGTCGACCACCACGTCCCACGAACCGGGCAAGGTCGTCGCGCTGGTGATCGATGAAAAGCCACCTCCATCGGCGACCTCGGCCGCGAGTCCGGCCCGCTTCTGCGGCTCGCCGTTGATCAGAGGCATGTGTCGCAGGCCGAAGCTGAAGGTTCCGCTTCCGGTGGTGAGGGCTTCGATGGTGTTGGTGAGACCGATCGGGATGCCAAACGTGTCCTGGTCGGCATAGTCGTGCCGAATCAATGCCCCCGACGTCACCGAGGTGGCGGGCCCTTCGACGATGTCTCCGACCGTGAAGGTTTGGTGCTCGTCCCGCTCGGTGAAGATCTCCGGGGTGATGTCTTCGGGCGGCGTCTCGAGCTCGTTCAGAAACTCCACGTCCATGGTGTAAGTCGTCCCGTCGACCAAGGTGACGCCGTTGATTTCGGGGCTCTCGCCTCCATCCCCGTCGGCATCCCGAAACTGCGCTTGCACGGATGCGCCTCCTCCGACCGGGGTGAAGGTGAGGGTCACGGTCGTGATGACCTCATTTGGATTGGTCTCGACGGGGGCTTCGACGTCGTCCCCGCGCCACGAGCGCAAAGGATGCGATGGTCCCGCTCAGGAAAAGGTGTCGGATGGATACTGATGTCATGATGGGGGTCCTCCCGGATGGGGCGCCGGGGCTCGCTCCGGACCTCGTTTCGATGCCCTGACCTCCATCCGCGATGATCCGAAACACGTTCGCATACCGAATGTAAATGAGAATCGTTCTCAACTTCGCAATTCGAACAAAGTGTGTTCGTAATGCGACCGCCCGTATCTGCGATCCCAAAAGGTGAGTCCTGGCAGGAGGCTACGGAGGCCGAGGGGATCCATTGCGACGGGCCGAAGCTGCAAAAATGCCGAGCTCGCTGTACGCGCTTTTGAAATGCCGAGGCCTTCCGGTGGGGCCGGCTGCACGGGAACATGGGCTCGGTGTTTCGGTCCGGACGCCGGCAGACGCTTCTCCCCAGGGAGCGGCTCTTCGCTGCCCTGGCCTTTGGATTCGCGCTCCTCCTTCACCATCGGCTTCTTTTTGTTGGAACGCCCACGGTGATGGAGCCGGAGGCTCGGGTTCTGCACCGATGGGACGAGGGCACCGTCAACTACGATGCTGCGCGCATCGCAGATGGTCAGGTCATGTACCGTGACTTCTTTCAGTTTCAGGGTCCGGTCCACTACTACCTGTACGCTGGCTTGTTCTCGCTGTTTGGACGGTCTTACACCCTGGCCCGGCTCCTGACCGCGACCATCGTGAGTCTGAGTGCAGCTTGTCTTGCACTCATCGTATCCCGATTGTTCGGCCGCGGTTGGCGGGGCGAAGCTGCGGGCCTCGGCGCGGCCGGAATTCACGCCACCGTCTTCGTGTCGACCT
Source organism: Myxococcota bacterium (assembly GCA_050331295.1). Taxonomy (GTDB): domain Bacteria; phylum Myxococcota; class Kuafuiibacteriia; order Kuafuiibacteriales; family Kuafuiibacteriaceae; genus Kuafuiihalomonas. The sequence goes on from JBHJGZ010000014.1 coordinate 12,801, forward strand.
ACGCGGCGAGCTATCCCCACTGGACCGCGGACCTGCTGCTGCTGGCCGCATTGGTGGCGGTGACGACGGAGGATCCGCAGCCCGGCCACTGGAGGTCGGCGGGAGCGCTCGCGGCGCTTTCGGCGTTGACGGTGCTGTCGCTGGGACTTCCCGCCTTGATGGCCTTATTGGGGAGCCTCGCTCTCCCTTGGCCGAACCTCGGGGGCATGAAGGGCGCAGTGGTCCGCTCCGGCTGGTTCGTGGTCGGGGTCGGCGTTGCAATGGCCGTCGTCTCGACCGCGCTTCTTTCCCAGGGCGCCTGGACGGACATGGTCCGGGACAGCTTGATATGGCCGTTTCAATCGTACGCCTTTGGGCAAACCGATGTGGTCGGCTATGCGGCGGCGTTCGACCGCATGGTGCAATTCTATGAGAAGCTCGATGCGCCGTGGCCCCTCTTCGGGCGGATCCTGGCCGAGACGCTGCGGGTGCCGCCGGTCGTGGCGGTGGGAGGCTTTGTATACGTCTTCTCAAAGGCGGGGCTCGCTGTCTTTGGGCCGAAGTCTCGGTTCACGTCCTCGATCCGTTTTCCGGGGCTCGCGCTGCTTTCCGTGAGCGCGGTTGCCGCCGCTGCAACCCTCCCTCCGGTCCTTCAAGTGACCCGAGCGGACCTCGCACACCTCGGCTTCATCGGATCTTATGGGCTTCTCGGAACCGTCGTCTTGTGGGTCGTCGCGGGCGTTGGACCACGTATTCGGGCACTCGGGGCCGGCGGGTTGGCCGTCGTGGCAGTCCTCGGGTTGATCACGTACGTTGGAAATTCGCTTCGCAATCCGCCTTTCACCCCAGGCTGGATCCCGTACTTGGCTCGGGATCCGGCTACCCGGCGCCTCGTGCCACATCTCGAGGTGGGTGACCTGCTCTTCGACACGACGGAGCTCGGCCCCCTTCGCTATTTCTACATCGCCGACGCAGCGGTTCCGTACACCTTCGTGCCCCCGCCCCAGATCGCGCGCTACTACACCGAGGACCAGTGGTCCGAAATCACCCGCGCGCTTCTGGAGAATGCGCCGGCGGTGCTTCACACCTCGGACGGCTACTTTGTGGACCTGGTGCGCCGAGAACCCCGATTGGCCCGCCGATATCGGAAGGTCGACGAAGACGTATTCGTGTTGAACCGCGCTTCGCGCGCTCCGACGGAGGAGATGCCCGAGAAGGACGTCCACCGCCGCACGCTTCGTGTTCCAGTCCCGTGACGTCGCGGCCCGTGACGACCCTCGCGTGGATATGCGACGCTGGGGCATGTCCCTCGAAGCATTCAACGCTGGCCTGACCGCCTGGCACGAGGGTCGATTCTTCGATGCCCATGAGCATTGGGAGGATGCTTGGCGCGCAGCCACCGATGATGGGACGGCGGTGGCGCTCAAGGGGCTCATCCAGCTGGCGGCGAGTCTCCACAAGGCCGATTCGGGGGAGGCCGAAGGCCACCGAAAGCTCTGGACCAAGGCGCGCCAGCATCTCCATGAGGGGGCGGAGGCGCTGGGTGCACTCCACGGCATCGACCTCGTCGCCTTTTTTGAAGCGCTTCCGGAGGGGCCCGGCTTGCCGCACCACTTGCCGGCGCTGCCCGAGCACGTCTCGGCGTTCGGGGTCCTCTATCTGCACGGCTTCGGCAGCAGTCCCACGTCGCCGAAGGGCGCGGCGGTCCAAGGTGCCATCCAGCCGAGCGGTACGCCAATGGCGGCGCCCTCGCTGGCCGATGATGCGGACTTCTTCGAATTCACCGTGACCCGAAGCCTGCGTCGGGCCCGCCGGTGCCTGTTCGACCGCACGCTCTTGGTGGGCTCGAGCCTGGGTGGGTGGATCGGCAGCTTGCTGGCCCGGGATGATCCCCGGGTCGTGGAACTCATTCTTCTGTGCCCGGCCTATCGGTACCCCGACCGATGGCGGCGGCCGGAGCGCGCCGAGGAACTGGCAAGGTGGCGCTCCGAGGGACAGCTCGACTTCGAGGTGGGACACCCGCCGCATCGATTGCCGTTGAGCGTGACCTTCATCGAGGATGCGTTCGGGCACGACGCGGCGGTGCAGCCCACTGTTCCCACGACCATCTATCACGGCCGGCAGGACGACGTGGTGCCGCTGCGCGATGTGGCGCCGATCGTCGAGGGGCTCCCCAACGTCGAGCTCCACGTCGTCGACGACGATCACGGCTTGAGGTCCACACTTCCCGAAATCGCTCGCCTTTGCCTCGCCCGTGCTGAAGCCTTGAGAGGCCAGGGCGGTTCTCGGGACCGGTGAGCCGAGAAGGGCCTTGTTCGACGAGGAGCCGACGCCGTGTCCGAGAAGCTTTCCATTCAAGATTCGACTCGATGGGACCAGAGCGCGGGGCCATACGACGCGGCCACGCGCGGATTCACGGCGAAGTATGCCCGCGATGCCCTGGACCTCGCTTCGATCGCTTCCGGCATGGAGGTCTTGGATGTGGCTGCGGGGACCGGGGCGCTGAGTCTCGAAGCGGCGAGGCAGGGCGCCGAGGTGCTGGCCACGGACTTCTCGATCGGAATGCTGAGGGTCCTTGGAAGTCGGGCCCGCGCCGAGGGGCTTTCCAATCTTCGGATAGCCGTCATGGATGGCCAAGCCCTCGACCTGGAAGACGAAGCGTTCGACCGAGCGTTTTCGATGTTTGGCCTGATGTTGTTTCCCGACTTGGCGGCCGGCTTTCGAGAGCTGCATCGGGTCGTGCGCCCCCGAGGCCGCGCAGTGGTCGGTGTTTGGACGGAAGCGCGAAACGAGCTGATACAGCTGTTCGGTGAAGCGCTCCAGCGCGGCGTGCCCACGCACTCGGCCGCGGCTACCGGGCCGGCCGGAGCGGCGGAGGTGCCCTGGGCGGCCATCGCCACGCCGGAGGGACTGACGGCGGCGATGAGCACGGCCGGCTTCGATGCGGTGCGGGTCTTCACGGTTCGTCATCTGTGGACGTTCGAGTCTCCGTCCTGGTTGTGGTCTCACCTGCCCCGCATGTCGCCGGGAACTGCCAACGTCTTCGAGAGTCTGGACGACGGAAAGACGGCCGCGCTCGAGGCCGCCTTTCATGAAGTGTTTCGGGAACGATTGGGGCGCGGTCCGTTCGCGCTGGCCGGAGACGCCCACCTGGGGGTCGGTTTCCGGGTGTGAGTGTGTGGTCCCTTGAAGGGAATCAGCCCTAAAGCGTGAAGTCGGCCCGAGTGAAGCCGTTGTTGAAGTTGATGGCGGTCATGATTTCTTCGTTCCAGGCTACGTCGTCCTTGATGGTCCCTTCCCAGTTCGCCTCGGCGTATCTTCGCTGGACCGGGAGCATGACTTTTCCAAAGCGCTCGTGCTCCACCTTCATGAGGAACGGCTCGGTCACTCCGAAGTCGACGATGGTGAACAAGAACTGATCGACCAGGGAGGTCTTCGGGTTGATGTACAGGACATATCTGTCCGTCTTCTTCTCGCCCGAAGACTCGAAGGTCATGTCCACCACCTCGTAGTCGATGCCGTCGACGGTCCGGGTGCCCAGGTACTCGTGGACGACGCCGGGGTCGTTGAGCTTCTGCATCATGGCGAACCAGTAAAAGTTGGTCGGGCGCATGAACTGAGCGAGGCCGATCTGCTTCGGGTCCTCGATCGGCGCACCGTCGATGGTCGCCTGGACCTGGCTTCCGTCATAAGCCTGCACCACTTCGCCTTCCTGGCCGGGCGCCACGAAAACTTCGTGGACGACATAGCGTCCGTAGGAAAGCTCTCCGTCGAACACGTAGCGCTCGATCGAAAGATCGATCTTGAGATCGGAGCCGCGTCGGTAGGTGTAGCTGTACTCCACGTCCTTGAGGGCGTGAAGGTCGGCCATGGTGCCCACCTTGGCCTGCACCTCGTTGATCAAGGCGGTGGCCTTTGCGTCTTCGGCCCGCCCGGGCGTGGAGGCAAGGAGCGTGAAGAGGGACAGCAGCGCGATCGATGGCTTCGTCATGGCCGGCCTCAAATCACAGAAATGCGTTCCGCCCGACGAAAATGTGCGGTGTTTGCGGCTTTGGAATGGTCTTGCGGCGCCCATCTGCTCGGACCGCCTGCGCTGGCAGCCGCTTGCCTCGTCTCGGCCGCGCCGACGGCTCGGACCGAAAGGAGCCGAAGGCAGGCAGTTTCCTCTCCCCATCGGAGCGCGAAGTTGACCTCGGGTCGATTTCGCTTCCTCCTCTGGGCTTGGTGAGCGCTGGGGGCATTTTGGTCCGACCGGGTAACCTCGAGGACCCGCAGGTTCGCGGTCTCTTGGTCGTCCACGCCGAGCGGAGCCGCAAAGAGACGGCACCCGGGAGCGCTCATGCCCTCGACCTCGAGGCGTTTCGGGATCCGGAGCTGCGCCTGTTCACCGCGTGGGACCCGGAAACGTTGGTCGGTGTGGGGGCGTGGCGTCGCCTGAGCGCGAACCATGGGGAGGTCAAGGCGTTCCACACGATAGAGTCCGCCCGCGGACGGGGGATCGCGGGTCGGATCCTTCGAGCGGTCGTGCAGTCGGCCCGGGACGAAGGCATCGAGCGCCTGAGTCTGGAGACAGGCTCCTGGCCCTACTTTGCCCCGGCCCGGGCGTTCTATTCGAGCTATGGATTCGAGGAATGCGGGCCTTTCGGCGACTATGTCGACGACCCGAACAGTGTATTCATGACCCGCTTGATCTGAAGCGGAGGGAGGCTTCATGTCGAAACTCGAGAAGGTCAACTTGGACGACGCGTTTGCCAGCTTTTCGGAGACGTGGCGGCCCCGGATAGGGGGCGAGATCAATGACTTTCAGATAAAGCTGGTCAAACTCGAAGGTAGTTTCGAGTGGCATCATCATGAAGGCGAAGACGAGCTGTTCCTCGTGATTCATGGCCGGTTGCTCATGAAGTTGCGGGACGGCGACATCGAGCTCGGGCCCGGGGAGTACATCATCGTGCCGAAGGGCGTCGAGCATTGTCCGGTGGCCCTTCCGACCTGCAGCGTGGTCTTGTTCGAGCCGAAGACCACTCTGAACACCGGAAATCTCGAAAGCGACCGAACCCAGAGAGACCTTCCATCTCTCGCTTGAGGCCGCAATCGCTCGCAGCGCCGTCATCGACGCGTTTCATCCGTGGTCGGTTTCTCCGGCTCGGGCCTTCTGCGTGAAGCCGATGCCTTCGCTTCGGTCGAATCGGAGCGAGGAGCCCAGCCGCGGGAGCGGAACATCAGAATCATCCACCAACCGATCACGGCGGTGCCGCCCACGGCGGCCAGGGTGGACGTCCAGCTCGGCCTGCCCAGGCCTTGTGCGACGAGGGCGCCGCTCATGAGTGCGACCGCCGCGTGATGGAGAAGCCATCCGGTGGTGGAAGGGGCATGACGAAGGATCAACGGCATCAAACTCTGAAGCACCGGGGCGAGGATCACGAAGTGGATCGCTCCGATGATCACCGGGCGACGATTGGGAAGAAGTCCGGCTGCGAGGGCGATGAGGCCGAGGGCCACGGCTGCCCAGGCCAGGCGAAGGGCGAGGTCGATTCGAGGGCCGCGGACCACGCTGATTCCCAGCGTCAGGCCGAAGAGGCCCATGCCGAAACGCGCGACCGGGTGGGGCCAGATGCCCAGGGCGGCAGCAGCCGACGTCGAGCTCATCAACAGAAGGGGCCAGGGGCCACACCGAACCTGCTGAGCCGCGAGGGCCGATGGCACGACGACCACGAGAAGGAGCAGGGCCAAGAAGGTGGAGACGAAGGCTCGGGCCAGGTCCGGGTCCCGCCGGAGCAGCAACGCGATCGGGGGCACGCACGCCTCCGCCAACACGACCCCCGGAAGGATCAGCGCCAGGGGATCATCCCTCGTGAGGAGCCGACGGCGAAGCGGCCACGCAGAAATCAGCCAGATGGCCGCGATCAGCGTACTTGCCGCGATGGCCTCCGGCCCGTAGCCGGCCCGAACGAAACCGACGGCGGCGATGAAGGTGGCCAAAAAGTAGGCGGCCAAGAGATGCGGGCTCGGAATCGAGATGCCGCAGCGTCGCCAGGCCGCCCAGGCCAGAGGAAAGAGGACCCCGTAGTATCCGAGGTGAGAATGGGCATGGCGCCAGTGGGAGAACGCACCCGGCAGCTCGACCGCCCCGGCCAGAAACCACCGGAGCCATCCACCGATACCCAGCGCGAGCCCGAAGGCGAGCCCGATCGCTCGAGCCGGCGTCAATCCAAATTGCGCACGGGGTTCCACCCCGGAGACCATCCCGTGGCGAGGTCCGGAGGTCACGCGGTCAGCGCATTTTTGGGACGCCTGGCTCGTGTCTTCTTACGGCGCCTATTGGCCCGGCACACTGGACGCATCAGGCCCGATGCTCGGGGCTTTGCCCTGTTGTGGCTGAAGGCCAGGGAGCGGACTCAAGAAGCGCGGCGGACCGCGAGTTCGTCCGGAGCGTCCGCGGCCATCGGGGCAGCCACGAGGTCGAGCTCTTCGATGTGCCGCTGCTCCGCTTCGATCTGGTCTTCGAGCATCGTACGTAGGGCCACATCCTCGTCCGGGACCATCGACAGTGCCTCCTTGTAGAGCTCCATGGCCTTTCGTTCGAGAACGACAATCCGAGCGATCATCTCGGCGGGGTTCTCGACGTTCGCGACGTCGTCTACGGCACAGGTCGGCGTGGCGCCGAGCGCGACCAGCTTTTGACCGAACTTGCGGGCGTGGTCCCGCGCTTCGTCTCCGAGGTCGCGGAAAAAGGGTGCCAGCGTGAGCCGCCAGAGACCGGCCACTGTCAGCTCATACTGGTGACAGTGCATCGCCAGCGTATGCTCGACCTGGACCGCGTCATTCAATCGTTCCAAAATATTTGTATTGGACATAATCAAGTCATACCGAAACCTCCGAGGGAGCCAAAGAGGAAAAGGTCTTTGATTCTGGGTGTTTATGGTTCTGATTCTTATTCTCAGCGGGGCGGTCCATCGGCAACGCCCGAGCCCGGCCCGGATGCCGGCTGCGCTTCCGGCCGCCGGCTGACCCTCGCGAGGATGCGCTCCGGCCGACGGCTGGTCACCGCCTTCTCAGCACGCGCCGCAGTTTTTCCGAGCTTTCCAGTCGATGGCGTTCCCACGCGGGTCGAAGGTGACATCGCAGCACGCGGCGAGGAGCTTTCTGAGGGCGAGACGCCCCCGGCGGATCCGGCTCTTGGCGCCGGGCACCGAGAGATGAAGCCGACGTGCGACCTCCGCCTGCGGAAGGCCTTCGACATCAGAGAGCCACACCGCGTCCCGATACTTCTCCGGGAGGGTTGCCAAGAATCCCTGAAGCCACAGGCCGATCAGCTGGTTGTCGTTCGCCTCGGATTCCGCATCGCGCGCCCCGAGTCCGGAAGGTGAAGCGTCCGTGGTTTGCGGTGCAGTCACCTGCGGTTCCGGTTGAAGAGGCGGCCGGGCCCGATAGTAGTCCGCGATGGCGTTTCGTGCGATCCGATAGGCCCACGCTTCCATGCGGGTTCCGTCCTCCAGGGAATCGAGAGAAGCGATCATGCGCAGCAGGATGTCTTGCACGAGATCCTCCGCATCATGCGGGTCTCGGACTCGCTTCCGCACGAACGCCGCGAGTCGGGTCCGAAACTCCGAGGGCTCCGGTGCGCGCATCCCGCTCACCGGCAGCAGGCGGGCGCGCAGCACGCCGGCTCGGGTGCTTGGGCCGGCACGTCTCCGGGGACGGGGTGCGCGAACCCGGCATCGGCGTCCGTGACCACGAAGAACTCCCAGGCGTTCCGATCCGGGTCGGTGACCCACACCTTGTCCTGGACCGCGTGACAGCAGGTGACCTGCGACTCGGCGCGCGTCAGGAGACCGGCCTCCTGCAGCCTTTGTTGCGCTGCGTTCACCGCTTCCGTCGACGGCAGCTCGATACCGAAATGGGAATGCGTCCCCGGAGACGTCGGCTGACCCTCGTTCAAAGCAAGATTGAGGTGGGGGGCCGAAGACTCGAACTTCGCATACCCCGGTCTGACCTTGGCGGGCTCGACCTGCAAGAGGGCCCTATAGAAGGCGATGGACGCCTCCATGTCGGCGACAGTGAGTCCTATGTGGACGCGGATGGGATGGCTGGATTCAGAAGTCATGAAACAGTCCTTTCTGGGCGCCGCGGACGGCGACGTCTCCAGAAGGCTGACGGGGCCGAGGGAAGAAGGATGCAGAAAAAAGACCTTGGCTGGAACAAAGGAGTTTCCCGCCATCGGCAAGGCACCCCGGAAGCGATTTTGCTCAGCCGCCCGATGACCCGTCCTTCATCGTTTGCAGGACGTCATCGATGGTGAAGCTCGCCGCCTTCTGTCGCGGCGGGAACTCTTCGAAGGTTGCCAGGAACCTCTGAACGTACTGCTGCGCGGGCACGAGGAAGAAGACGCGGTCGATCATCCAGTCGTAGAAGGTGTTCGAAGTGAAGTAGGCCCGCTCATAGGGGTCCCGTCGGAGATTGAAGAGCAGCGGGACGCGAAGCGGCGTCCATGGCTCGATCCAGGCTCGCAACGTCGCTTTCTTCTTCTGCTCCAGGAACAGCATCTTCCAGTCTTGGTAGCGCAGCGCCGTCAGATCGCCGTCGTCCGAGAAGTAGAAGATTTCATTTCGAGGAGACGCCTTCTCCTTTCCGGTGAGCAGCGGGAGGACGTTATAGCCGTCCAGGTGGACCCGGTACTCGCGCCCGATGGCCTTCACGCCGCCCTTCTTCAGCTTGTCCTTGATCTTGGATTCGCCGGCGACCGCCAGAAAGGTTGGAAGCCAGTCCATGTGGTGCACGATTTCGTTGATGACCGAGCCGGGCTCGATCTTTCCTGGCCAGCGGACCATGGCCGGGACCCGCCATCCGCCCTCCCAGTTGGTGTTCTTTTCCCCTTGAAAAGGGGTCATGGCCGCGTCGGGCCATGTGTTCATGTGCGGGCCGTTGTCTGTGGAGTAGAAGACCAACGTGTTGTCGGCGATCTCGAGCTTGTCGAGCTCGGCCAAGAACTGCCCGATGTGGCGGTCGTGTTCGACCATCCCGTCCGAGTATTCGTCTTGGCCGGAGATCCCACGAAGCGAGTCTTTCACGTGGGTGCGAAAGTGCATCCGGGTTCCGTTCCACCAGATGAAGAATGGCTTTTCCTGCTCGTGGGCGCTCCTCATGAACTCCAGCGCCGCCGCCACCGTCTCGTCGTCGATGGTCTCCATGCGCTTCTTGGTCAGGGGTCCAGTATCTTCGATCGTCCCATCGGCGCTGGACTTGATCACGCCTCTTGGTCCGTAGCGCTTTCGAAACTCTGGATCCTCCGGATAGTCTTCGTTTTCCGGCTCTTCTTCCGCGTTCAGGTGGTAGAGATTCCCGAAAAACTGGTCGAAACCGTGGTTGGTAGGCAGATGCTCGTCCTTGTCGCCGAGATGGTTCTTTCCGAACTGACCCGTCACGTAGCCACGTGCCTTGAGAAGGCCGGCGATGGTCGGGTCTTCCTCTTGCATACCAAGGTCCGCGCCCGGCAAGCCAACCTTCGAAAGTCCGGTTCGGAAAACGCTTTGACCGGTGATGAAGCTGGACCGACCCGCCGTGCATGACTGTTCGCCATAGTAGTCCGTGAACATCACACCTTCTCGAGCGACGCGATCGATGTTGGGCGTCCGGTAGCCCATCAATCCGAAGGTATAGGCGCTGATGTTCGACTGGCCGATGTCATCGCCCCAGAGAACCAGGATGTTCGGCTTGCTCTGGCCCGAGACCAGAGCCGGAAACCAGAAAACAGAAAGTCCTATCATCAGGCCGATATTTCGAATTGCCATGAGCTGTGGCTAACAGTGCCCCCAAACAATGTCATCCCTCTGGGTCACGATCATGCGCTCGTGCGCAGCCCGCAACGCGACCCATGGCGAGCCAACGCGTCGCCACTAATCGGTACGACCTGCGCGAAGCTGAAGGTCATTCAGCATGGCACGCGGTCCTGGGGCTCCGGGCACGAGCTCGACCAGCTTCTGGGCATACGGCAGGGCCTGGGACCACGCCTTGCGTCGCGCGTAGTGAGAGACCAACGCGAAGACGTAGTCAGGGTCGTCCGGTCGCATTTCATGCACTCGAAGAAGTTCGCGCTCCGATGCCGCGAGACGTTTGGGATCGCCAGAACGCTCGAGGGCGAGGGCGTAGTTGTAGCGAACTCGCGGGCGTTCCGGCATCTGTCGCGTCGCGCTCTGGAGCTCTTTGACCGCTTCGTTCCATTGCTCCATCTCCGCGAGAAGCAGGCCGAGGCTGTACCGAAGCTCCCCATCGTGGGGGGCGTGGGCGATGGCGGCCCGAAAGACTGCCTCCGCTTTTTCGTTTTCGCCTCGTGCGTTGAGTAGATTTCCGAGGTTGAAGCTGGCGGGCCTCAGCTTCGGATCCAGCCTCAGAGCCCGAAGGTAGGCCGCGCGTGCCTCATCGTGGCGATCCTGCGCTTCCATGAGGAGCCCGAGCGACAGAGCGCCGGTTGCGAGATCGCTTTCGGACCTCGAAGTGGCCTCCATCTCTTCGAGGATGTCGTCCAGCTCGGTCCGGAGAGATGGACTCAAGTGTTTGCGGGCCGAGGCGAGGGTGCGCGCCGCGTCATGGCGGACCAAGCGAACCGGATCCTTCAAGAGATGTTGTGCGACCCGCGCGAGGGGCTCCTCCGGCATGCCGCGGAGACCCAACACCGCCGATGCCCGCACCAACGGATCCAGATCTTCCGTCAATGGGTTGAGGGCACCCCAGGCTCGCGGTCCCATCGCCGCCAGATGCTCCACGGCGGTGGCCCGGACGATTCCCGGAGCTTTGGGGCTGGCCGCCAGTTGGGCGAGGGAAGTCAGAGACACCGTTCCGCGTCGCGCCTTCGCCAATACGGACCCGTAGTGGCTCGGGCGGTCACCGAACCAATCTTGGACCCGCGAGGCCGCCCAGGCGGCCGAGCGATCGGTGTGGCAGGTACTGCACGCGTTGGGCGTCCCGATCGCTTCGGTCAGGTCCGGTCGCGGCACCCGAAAGGAGTGGTCCCTTCGCCCATCCACCACCATATAGTTCGTTTCGACCATGTGGCAGTTGACGCATGCAGCGCCTTCGCTGCCCGCCGGATGACGGTGGTGACGAGGCGAGGTGTAGTCGCGGGCTTTGGCGGCCAGGCTGGGGAAGCGCTCCACCGGCGGGGACGGGTTGTGGCACGTCGCGCAGGCTGCGTTGCCGGCGGGTACCGAAAGGTCGTGTATGCCATGGCAGTCGCTGCAGGCGACGCCGGCATGATACATCTTGCTCTGTAGGTAGGATCCGTAGACGAACACTTCGTCCAGGATCTGTCCGTCGGCGTGGTACTGACCCTCTCGGAGGAGCGCCGGTCGATACTGGTCGAGGAATGGAGCTCCGGGTATCGAAGAGACGGTCAAGCGTCCCCGTCGGGCGTGGCATCCTGCACATTGGTCGACTTGCCGATGGGCGAGGGTCGAGGTCTGAACGACCAAGCCCTTGTCGCGAACCGAGTTCGGTTCTCGGGCCCAAGCGACATGACGCGAGCCCGGTCCATGACAAGCCTGGCATCCGACGTCCTCGTCGGCGTAAGTCGTCGCGTACTGGTCTGTCTCGGGATTGTAGTTTCGCTCGACCTGCGTCGAATGACAGTCGGCGCACATCGCATTCCAACCTTGGTTTCGGCCCGTCCAGTGGTAGGGGTCTCCGGGAAGGAGCTCGGTGTCCGGATACACGTCGAACCACCGTTTGCGTTCGACGTCCCAGGCGAGGTTGTGGGGCTGAAGGCGTCCCCCGGGCAGCTGGACCAGGTACTGCTGGAGAGGCTCGATGCCGAACGTGGCGGCGACCTCGAAGTCCTGCACGGCTCCATCCGGCCCTGGGCCGCGGATCACGAATCGTGCGCCGTCTCGTCGAAACGCGGTCTGGCCGTCGTCGTTGGACACTCGTCCTTCGAAGCGCGCCACGACGCTTTCCGGGGTCGCGGGCTGGTAGGCGAGGTCGTGATGGCTCCCCTTCCACTGTTTCCATGCCTCCTGGTGACAAGATCGGCACTGTTCAGCCGGCACGTAATGGGGCGGTTCCCGTCGAACGTTTCGAACCTCGGCCAGGTTGGACGGAGGTGAAGGATCCGGAGCCGACTGTTCGCGACACGAGAACGCAAGCATCACGAACGCGGCGCTGAAGACCCGCTTCACCGAAACCGGGCTACCACGTCGGTTTGCCTCGAAGCCAGGTGCTGACTCAGGATGGCCTCGATTTCGACCGGCTCCGTGTGTCGACAGAGGGTGTGCCGAGGCTAAAGTGCCGCACCGTGTCCCACCACTGCGTATTCCAGATATCTTGACTAGATCCCTTCGTCCGGGTCGACGATCCACCGTGCCAGGGCCTTCATCGTTGAGGATGTGCCTCCAGTTCAGGCCTCGAGTCGGCGGGTGCAAGTCGTGGTACCGCGACTCCGAGGATCATTGGAACCAAACGCGGGTCGAATCCGCGCATGTCCTGGAGAATGATCTTTTCAATGGTTTCGATCTCGAAGCCCGCCTCTCGAATCGCGGTTTCGGTGTCCCGCGTTAGATGACATCCGCAGCCCAGCCATCGCTGGAGGGGATCCAGTCGTTGTTGGCGGCGCTTCAGTCGAGGATCTTCGCTTTGAACGTGTTCGAGGAAATGGAATCGACCCTCAGGGCGGAGCAGTCTCCCCACTTCACGAAGGACCGCACTCGGGTCATCCACCGTGCACAGGGTCATCGTGCACACCGCGGCATCGAACGAAGCGTCCTTGAACGGCAACGCCTCGGCACCGTGAGGAACGAGCTCGGTCGGAAACGGAGCGGAGTGCAGCAGAACCTCGGTCCGACGGTTCATTCCCCGGGAGGGCTCGACCGCCGTCAAGCGCGTCACCCGTCTCCCGTAGAAGGGGAGCGTCTTGCCAGTTCCAAATCCGATCTCGATGATCTCGCCCGCGACGGGGGCGACGCATCGTTTTCGCAGGGCGGAGATTTCGGGGCCCTCGAGGCGTTCGATGAGCCAGGGGAAGAAGTGGTCTGCGTACCATCCCATCGTTCGATGCCTATGCTTACACGGCGACGCGCAGGTCTGCCTTCGAAACATCACCTCCCGACGTGATATGCCGTTCGATGGCCTGCTTCACGGCGGACGGGGCTTCTCGCATCACCATGTATCCAGCATCTGGGATGATGCGGCATCGAATTGCCCCAAACGATGCGCCCGGGGGTTTCGGCTCGGCCGCGGCTCGCTCCCGATGCATCTCGCCGGACCGTCGTTCGATCTTCGGTGAGTTCGCCGGGGGGGGCCGCGCCAACCCGGACATAGCTTTGTTTCATGATCGCCATGGGTTCATGAATAGGCGCTCTCGCTTGGCAGAGCCCGTCCATCGGCGGGACGCGCACACCGCGCATGCGCGCAGAAAGCGAGAAAGAATGAAGAAGACGATACTGACGGCGATCGGAGTGTTGATCGCCGTGACCGCATCGAACGCGGCTGAAGCGAGTCACCGAGGTTTTCGATTCTCGGCCCACCTCTCCGGTCTCGAAGAGGTTCCGTCCATCATCAGCGAAGGATCCGGAAGCGCGACCTTCCGATTGTTCGGCGACCGCATCGAGTACGAGTTGACCATCGACAGTTTGGAAGGTGAGGTCCTGTTCACACACATTCACATCGGTCAGAAGGGCGCCAACGGCGGCGTGTCGACGTTTCTGTGCGACAACACCGGCAATCCGAACGCGGGCGGCGCTCCGCCGTGTCCCCAGAGCGGAGTGGTGTCCGGCACCGTCCGGGCCGAAGACGTGATCGGTCCCGCCGCACAAGGCGTGGAGGCCAATGACTTCCAAGGCCTGGTCGAGGCCATCTTTTCGGGTGTGGCGTACGTGAATACGCATTCGGACCTCTTCCCGGCCGGAGAGCTTCGGGGGCAGATCGACCGCCGCGGCTTCTCGCGGTTCTTCGGACGCGACTGAGAAAACCAGCTGAGCGCACCGTGATGTCAAACGAGTCCGGTGCGCTCAGCCCCTCTTCTTTGCAACATGTCCTGCCGTCCACGGAGAACAGAGCTTCAACGGGGGTATGGCTCGTGCCTCCTCCGAGCTAGCTGCTGCCGGCAGGCGGTTGGACTCCAGCCCCGGTTTTTCGTCCTGCCGACCCAAATTCGGGTCGGCTTGACCTGAGATTGAATCTGCGATTCATTCTCATCATGAACCACCCGAAACTGGGCTCGCGCCGAGCCCCTTGCCCTCGCACCCTCGCCGGCATCAGCTCCGTCGCGACAATCGAAGTGACGGATTGCGGTGTTCGCGAAATCCACTTTGCCCACACGACCGTCAAGTTCGATGAGCGTGGATTCGAGGAGTTCCTTCACACCTTGCAGCAGGCTGCCGTCTTTCTCGGCGCATCTTCGGTGGAGCCTCATCAGCCTTTGTTCGCATCAAGTCCCGTGGCCCCCACCGAAAACTAGGGATGAGCACACGCACTCGGGCACCGAGGGCCCGAGCCGACAGGATCGATTCCATCGAATGCGCAGCCGCTCGCGCCCCGACGGTTGAATGGCAGGCCAGGGCCCCCCTCCCCAAACGGGGGTCATGTCTTGCAAAGGCTAGAGTAGTCGCGCTGTCTTGGCACCATCCGTTCACGAAACGCTCGCAGCTTGTCTTGCGCTGCGGAGCGCCCGCTCTTCGAGTTGGCGGTACAGTGTTGCCGCCTCTTCGTACAATCGCTGCTCGTACGCATCCGTGGGTGACCGGTCCGCGCTCGAGCGGAAGTAGCCGTGAAATGCCAGCGAGTCCCCGTCGACGTTCAGAGCTCCGCACAAGCCCGTCATGGTGGCCTGCGGAGACGAACGCAGGTCATCCTGCAGGACGAAGATGCATCGATCGCTGTCCGCCAAGATCTTGCGAAATGCGTGGATCCAATAGTTCAGCCAGTAATTCCCGGTGGTCGGATGGTAGATGTCGGTACTGAACCCAGGGAACTGAAACGGCTTGTGGAGATTGCCGAACTCAAAATGTCCGATATCGCGCATGTACCTCTCGATGAATTCGTCTTCCGCGTGGAGTTTCAGGAAGTTTCGATGCTGTCGAAGCAAAGAGGCGGCGTGGCATTCCGGTCGCCTCACCGGGACGATGATATCGCAATCAGGGAAGGCTTCTCGCAAGTACGGTATCCTTGCGACATTGGCATTGTTCTTTGAGCAGTAGCGCGTGCTGTCCGCTTCGCCGTCCTTGTCTTTGGATGTACGTGCGTGAATGATCTTGGCCATATGACGTTCTAGAAAACGCTCGGCATGTGCTTTCCTGTGTTCTGGTCTCCACAGCGGTATCGAGGCCTTCCGATAGTGCTCCGGCCAGAACATCTTCCAAATGATTTCCTCGAACGCCTCTGGGGTATCGAGGTCGATCTCGAGGCCGTCCCCGTGCGCCCGCTCGTGTCGATCGACGCTGCGCTTGTGTCCGCCGGAGACCCGGTTCCACAAGATGGGGGCGGTCAAAAACGGCATGTCGCGATAGGTATGGGTCGCGATCCCGGTGACATCGTGCAGGGCATTGAGAAGAGCCGTGGTCCCACCCCTGGCCAGTGATGTGATGAAGATGGGAGGGCCGGATGGCTGTTGGGTAGGCTTTGAGCACAAACGGTCTTCGAGCGCGGAAGCGGTCTTGAGCACGACCGGGCTCGAAAAGGCCATGACATGAATCATGCGGTCCGCCGCCGAGTAACGGTTGACGTGGGTGGTCTCCTCGTCCCCGGCCGGACGCCGCCGTCGAAGCACTTCCGTCAGGCCCATCGCGACGATGGAAACGACGATGATGTAGTCCCACCGCAGCATCAGCCCGAAGACCGCGTGACTCGATACGAACCCGAGCCCGTCCCCCAGGTAAATCGGCACCGCTGCTGCCGCCAGGGCGACTGCGAAGCGCCACGAGATGTTGAAGCTGGCGAAGATCAGTTGAAACCCAGCTCGCCGTACCGCCACCTCTTTCGCATCATCATCCAGCTCGCTGTCCGTCATCGAGGACAGCCCCTGCATGGTCACCTTCAAGGCGTCGCGGGCCACCGGCACGATTCGGCTCCACGAAAGTGCGAGGCCGAAGCCGAAGACCGCAAGGAGCGAGACGAGGAGTTCGAGGATCATTCCGGTCCGTCTGTCGGACCGTTTCCGGGGTTCGCGGCCTCGTTTCGTTTGAAAGTCCTGAGAAATCGCTTCAGCGGATACCAAACGAGCCCGACCGCGAGCAGGAGGACGCCAAGAAGAAGAGCCACCGTGACGGCGATGGCGCCCAGACCGGCACCAGGTCCCACGTAGGCGAGCGCGGGACTTGGCGTGGTCAGGAGAACCGTCGCAACCAGCCCGGCGAGGTACAGGCGACCGAGACGCGTCTCGGCAGTCTTGCCATTCCTTGGATTAGGATGTTTACAGGGATTCATCATGACTCGCACTCTTCCCATTCGACCGTAAAGTAATTGGCCGGATAGATGTTTCCATTGGTGATTTCGCCCACGAATTCGTCATCGTAGCGATTTACATATTCCCATACGATCTTTCCATCACGCGTCACCTCGAACACGCGGCCTGCATCGAACTCCGTGATCAGCATACCGCCGTCATCCAAGACTTCATGCTGCCCGCGAATGACGGAGAGCATCTCCTGACCGGGCTTTTCGCCGAACAGAACCTCGGTCTCGCGGCTCACGGGGTCGACCGCGATGATGTTCGTCTGATGCGGGGTACCGAGGACAACTCTCTCGTTCAAGTATGCGGTGCGATAGACGTTGTTGTTGAACACCGAGATCCTCCCATCCGGACGAAACTCGGGGTCATGCTGCCGCAACCAAGGACCGGTCTGATGCCACTTCACCCTTTTGGTCTCGGGATCGAGCACCATGATGAGGTTTCGGTCTCTCAGGGACACGACGAGGTCGCCTGCAGCGAACAACGGATAGGCGTGGGCGAAGTCTGACGGCAATTCGGCCACCTTGTTGGCGTGCATGACTTCGGTGCGGTCGATGTCATCCGAATCGAAGGTGTTTCCGATCGCGGTCAACAGCGCCTCGACGTCCTGACCCAGCATCAATCCGGGGATCGAGACTTCTTCCAGAATCTCCCCATCTTCAGAGATGCGGAGGAGCGTGTCCTCCTTCAAGATCTGGCCCTTCCGGGCCGAAGAGGAGAAGGGTGGGAGTCGATTCGGCTCCTCGGCGGCCGCCCAATAGAGCCGGCCCAGCGTCCAGTAGCCCCCCGCCTCCGCCGGCACGAGCGAATGATGGGTCGCTCTATCGACCTTCCAGATCAACTCTCCACACGGGTCGAGCTTGGCGCTGCCGCAGTACTCGTAGTTGAAGACGACCTCCCCCTGTGGCGTGACATGGACGCCATGGATGTCGGTTCGCAGAGGAGAGAGAATCTTGCACAGGCGAGCTTCCCCGTCGGGGAAGTGTTCCAAGTAGTTCGGAGACCACTTCCTGACCAATGTTCCATCGCGCCTCATCAGGCGGATCTGATTTTCCTCGGCGAAGAACCCCACGATGAGTACGAGCGCACCATCGGACGGCGTCTCATTGATGGTGACGCCGGCCCCGCGGCCGCGGGACGGCTGTAAGTGGTAGTAGCGCGGCCGAAAGCCGTCGACGAAGAGCGTTTCGTACGCGGTGATCAACTGGGGGATCGGCGGGAGACGTTTCCGATGCGCGAGCGCACCGTAAACGAAGGCGGCTCCCAAAGAGACGACTGCAAGAGAAACGACGAAGATTCGCTTCGGTAGTTCCTCACGTAAGCCGCGTTTCTCCATGTGACTCGACACCTACGGGCTGATCCCGGTCCGCAGCCCAGCTTCCGGGCAACGGACAGAGGAAGAGCTGTTGAGAGCTGCGAGCGCCCAAAGCCGGCCTATTCCTCCACGCCTACCGCCGTCAACCTGCGCAACGCCTTCGAGGCGTCATGCCTACCGGCGCAAACATAACGACGAGAAAGTCGCACCGCACGCGCGCAACGACATGTGAGGTTGCGCCCGTCCTCGATCGCTCGAGGCGGCAATCGAGGCATTCTGCAGTGGGGTTCGACGTGCGGAGAGGGCTTGCGTGCGATCACCTTGGACGGCATGGCGATTCGTCTGGATCGAATCGGCAGACTTCAGGGCGAGCGATCATCTGGGTCGGCGATGCGAACCCGAGTCTGGCTGTTCAATACGGTAGACGCCGAGATCCCGAACATGCCTTTGAACGCACGGCTCAAGTGGGACGAATCCGCGTAACCGGCCGAGAGACTCGCCATCGTCAGGCTTTCGCCGGCTGCGTGTTGAACGACGACATGACGGAGCCGTTCCCAGTTCCGAACCTTCCGAAACGGAACGCCAAGCTCCTTCTTGAACAGGTGCATGAGCCGAGTTGCAGACAGTCCGATCATCTCGGCGACGCCAGCGACGGACTGGGCCTGGTCGGGCGCGGTCCTCAGGAGCTCGAGCGAAGCGATCACCCGAGGGTCGATCCGCGCTGGATGGGTCACGCGCCGGTCGGTCGCCGACAACCTGACCCGCAGCCCGTTTCGGATCTCCTGGCGTGACAGCCGTCCCCGAACCGCGGCGCGCAGATGGTCGCGCAGCGCTTCGACGCGTTCCGGGCGCAAGCTTCGCAGCAGTTCCCCCGATCCGTGGGGCGGACCCATGGGATAGATAATCGCCATCAGGCCTTCGTCACATTCGAGTCGATGGTGGCATCCCGCCGGAATCCAGGCGCCGTGGGTGCGCCTCCACGCGCCCCTTTGTCCAACATGGAATTCACGGTCGAGACCCACGACGAACGCCGAGCTCGCGTGGGCATGCGCAGCGACGCTTCCCAAGGCGCTCACCACGACGGCGAGGTCGTCCCACAAATCGATGTGGGGAGGCGGCTGAGGATTCCGGGACACGGGCGCATCCCGTGGGCTGCAGCAGATTTTGACAAGTCTTGCCGCCGCGCCATGGGGTTGACTCGGTGGCATGTGGTGGTTGGACCAAGCCTCGCCGGCCGAGGCCATGCGCGTTCTCGTCGTCAGCGGCGGGGCGGCGATCTTGTGGTCGTCGTTGCTCGGGTTCGGGATGCTCGTTCCGATGCAACCCTGGGCTCGGGGATGGGCCGGCAAGCCCAACGTCAAGCCAGTTGGTTCTGCCCACCTCGACTGGATCATGCTGGCCTTGATGCTTGGCTTGGCCGCCCAGGTATTGGTGGCGTTCGAGGTCCGAGTCAGCTGGACCGCCATCATCGCCCTGGCGGCTGGGGCCTGGCTGAATCCGCTCCCCTATGTGTTTCGAGCGTTCGGCGTGAACGCCTTCGTTCTCGGTGGTCCGCCGCGCCAGGTGGCTGCGGCCTCGCTCGGCTTTGCTTCGAGCGTCGGCATCATCTACGGATGGACCGCAATCTTGATTGCGGTTGCATGGGGGTGACGTCGCCTCCGAGTCGCCACAAAGGTAAGTCTTGCTTTGTGGCATCGTCGTCGGGCCGATTCCCGGTCGTGATTGAGCGACGACGCTGATTTCGTCCTCGGCCTGGCCCTCCATCTGCGGCCGCTGGAACGACCTCTTTCGTGCCGAGTCTGCGCCCCGTAGAGGCGCCGGTATACCCGAGCCTTTCGGCTCGAGGAGCAAGCGCGGGCGCCGGTGACACCAGGACGCCAGCCTGGATCAACGTCGGGTGCCTTGGGGCTTACAGATCCCACTCGCGTACCTCCTCGCGCACCCGGCAGGGGACGGCACCTCCGGTGTCTTTGCCGCCGCGGCGATCAGCTACAGCGTAGCCGCGTTTGTTGGTGTGGCCCTGGTTCGGTGTGGCGACTGGAAGAAGAACGAGGTCTGAACGTTCTTCGAAGATTTCGAAGGATCGATTCAGTTCGTGAGTCTGAAACTCCGGAATCCACGAGGGCGAATTCCAGTTATGGACCTGCATGCTTTCTCTGCTGAGTGTCATCGTCCTTGCTTCTCCACCGGTCCTCGACTGTCCCCACCCGCTCCTTGGGACGACGGTTGAGGGAGAAACCAAGCTCGGATCTCCAGCGCAGGTGGTTTCGGCCCTGAGAGCCGGTGCGCGGCTGCGCATCGGCTGGTACCATCCCGACGAGAATGGCGAGCCGGTCGTAGTCCATTGGGTGGACGGCTCCTTTCTGACCCAACGCGGAACCCACGTCTTCGCCCAGTTCGGCTCGATCCATACCCAGGTCCCGCATCGAGATGCTCCATCGCTCGAGCTCTCCGAGCAGAAGGGCTCCTGGACGGGTATGGTCGGAACCGATGGCGTTCTGCAGGGCCGTTTCGGCCAGGGCTCGGTGGCACGCCGAACCGTTCCCATGATGTGGTGCGAGAGTCCGGAGTCGTATCTGGATCGCTGTCGCGCGGAGTGGCGTGTGCTCTATCGGAACGACGGAAAGGGCGAGCGTCTCGCTGGCAGCAAAAGAGCCCTTCTCGACGCGGTGGAGCGCGGCCAACCCCTGCGGGTGGCGTGGGGCGGAAAGCGCGGTGCGTATCAGTGGGCCCACAGCAGCGAGCCGATTTGGGTCAACAAGATGGCCGACAGCGAACTCGTGGTGGAGCTCCCGGAGCACCACGCCTTGCGGAGCTACCATGACCCGGCCAAGACGGGTCTCGCCGACTCGGCTACGCTGTGGCGTGGATCGTTGAGTACGACCGGACAGTTCGATGCGGTTTTGGTGAACCGCGGCACCGGTCAGATCGAACAGCGGTTGCCGCAGCGGGCTGCGGTGACGTGGATGGCGTGGACGCCGCCAGCCGAATGCTTGCCGGAGCTACCGGACCTCGAGGTCGAGGTCGAGGGCGGGGTGGTCCGCGACACCTCATCCCCCGATCCGTAGCGCGGGTTCGAGGCACGACTCGTCATTCAGTGGACGTAGGATGCTCCATTGATGTGGATCGTGCTTCCGGTGGCGTGCCGAACCTTGCCGGTGGCCAAGAATGCGATGGTTGCGGCCACCTCTTCGGCCGGGACCAGGTCGCCCATCGGGATGGCCAGGCTGAGCTGGGACCGCCCGTGTTGCCCGATCAAACCGGCCACCATCGGCGTGTCCACAAAACCCGGGGCTACGTCGTAGGCGAGGATGCCGTCGGCGGCAAAGCCGCGGGCAATGGTGCGCGTCAACGCGACCAGCCCGGCTTTAGACGCCGCATAGTGAATATATTCGGGAGTATCGCCACGGAAGGCGGCCCGGCTGGAGACGTTGATGAGTACTCCACCTCCGCGGCTCTGAAAGTGGGGCACGGCAAGTCGGCACAGCTCGGCGGCGGCGACCAGGTTGACCTGGAGGGTTTCGCGCCACGCGGCGCGCCACGTCGCGGGGTCGGCATCCAGCGGGGCTTCGGTCATGATGCCCGCGTTGTTGACGACGACGTCGACGTGCCCTCGCCACGCGAGCGCCTGCTCCCAGAGCGATCTCGGACCTTCGGGATCTCGAAAGTCGGCGCCCACCACCAGGTTGGTCGCGTCGGCGTCATCATCTTCTGCGCGTTTACGATGGCGGACGACCGCAGCACCGGCCTCGTTCAGCGCGCTGACCGTCGCTCGACCAATACCTCCGCCGGCGCCGGTCACAATGACCACGTGTTGCCTTTCAGCCATGGGCACAGATACTTCCTTCAGGCGCCCGCGGTGTCGAGGAGAGCCGAGAATCGTCGATGCCGAGGCATCCATTCAGCGTGTGTGAGCAATCAGGTAACGCCGTCCGTCGTCCACCTTCCTCAGGGGACGTCCCACTCGAGGACGACCGGCGCTTCTCTCCAATCCTCGAGACTCGTGCCGGCGACGCGCTCGAAGTTGACGCCGTCATTCGACCCCCAGACCTGGAACGTCTTTGGGAATTGAGGTCCATAGGAGGGAAAGAGAATGCCGCCCATGCGAAGCAGCCGGAGACCATTCACGGGGACCGGCTGTTCGAAGTTCACCTGGAGATAGACTGATTCCTCGAGCACCGTATGCGGCGCTTCCGCGCTGAAACTCTCGGGCGCACTCCACCATACGGAGCCGGAAACGTCGAACGCCAAGCTTGGGTCGGCGCCCGCGGAACTCTCCAGAGTCGCTTCGAATGGCCCGATCCGTCCTTCGCTTTCCGAGGTCATCAGGTTCTCGAGGATGCGTCCCTCCACCAGGAGTTCAGCGCTCGAGATCCCCAAGCGCCCAAACGGACCATGGATCTCGTCGAACAGGATGCGATAGGAGCGATAGCCCCGGCTGGGTGCGCGGTAGGTCACCGAAGTCTCGGCCGATGCATCTCCGAGAGTTGCCACGATACGCCCTTCACCAGGGATGATACCGCCGATGACTTCTCCCTTGGTGAAGACGCCGTTCGATACTTCCACGATGCTCGGGTCGAGCGATGACCACGTCACGCGTTCGGTCACGTCCACGGTGCGTCCATCTTCCAGAGTGGCCATCGCACGAAGCAGGGTCGGCGCTCCGTTTGAAACCACGGGAGCCGAAGGTTCGATGAGGAGCTCGGTGACGAAAGAACGACGCGGTGGTCTTGCGGTCACCTGGAACGGCTCCAGCCGAGGGCTGCACGAGCCGGGCACTGAAACCGCCTCCGTTTGCTGGACCGGAATGAATTCATTCGGCACATCCTCCACCCAAGAAGCACTGTCGCCGATCATGAGCCCGGCCGGCAAAAGACGAGGCAGTGCGGGGTGGGCAGGGAGCATGTCCGGACGGAGATCGATTTCGATCCGGTCAACGATCCGGCATGGTCCATCCGCACAGAAACCGTCGGGAAGAGAGTCGTTCACACGGTCGATGGGCAGTCGAAGTTCGCCGTTCAGGTTACGTTCGAGAGCTTCCGGAGGAACCGGTTGGGTCGCACCTCGATAATAGACCCGAACCATATCGGCCGTCAGCGGAGTCGTGACGGTCGCGAGTGCTCCGACCTCGGCGTCGTGAATACCGAGGGTGATGGAGGGAGCCTCGAACGAGACGGAATCGTAGAAGTAGCCGTCGGTGTGAAACGGACGGAGCACGATGCCTTCGAACGAGGTCATCGGCTCGTTGTACCCGACGAGGTCACCGAACGGGCTGGGACCAGCTTGGGCGAGGGTGACCGCGTCGCTCCATCCGATCGCCTCTTCGAGCCCCGGACCTCGGGAGACCGCCAGCTCGAAGGAAAGCGTTCCTGCGCGGCTCGTCGCGGGACTGTAAGCGACCACATCGTCGAGCTGCACCGTTGCGACGGACGGTCCTTCCACCGGTTCCGACGAACCTTGGGGAGCTTCGACCACGATCCCGGAGACCCCGCGAAGCCCAGTCGAATTCGAAACGGTCACGTACGCGAGATACGTGCCGGGTTCGGCGTATCGATGCGTGGCGGAGTGCACGGATCCGGAGGGATCGAGCTGGTGGCGCGTTACGCTGCCATCACCCCAATCGACCAAAACCGGGTAGGGTCGACTCCCTTGGTGGGCTTGCTCCGGGTCCACGACCGCGATCGCCAGCGTGACCTCGGCCTGCTCTATGCAATCTTGGGCGACGTGCACCTGGGGCGCTCGGCCGAGGATGAAGCCATCGTAGGTGCGGACCTCGAGTGGGACCTCGTTGGGAGCCGGTCGCGCGAGGAGCCGCCAATCCTGGATCGGAACCTTCTTGACGGCCTCCAGCACGAGGGGGCTCATCGTTTTCCGAAGCTCGGCTTCCGGATCGATGCCTTCCAGGTACGTGGTCTTCTCGTCCTCCGTCCAGTAGCGCGACTCGACATAGGCGATTCGGTCGATGAGATTGGGAACCGCGGCGAGAAACGACAGGTTGGCCTGCATGACGAGACCTTGCTGGTAGCTCGCCGCGGGTGAGAGGACCCCTTCTCCGTCCCTGACGGCAAAGATCTCGAACGCTCGATTGAAGGGCTCTGTGGTTTCGAGCTTCTTCATCCAGTCGACTTCGCCGCGAGACGTGATGAAGTCGACATAGGCTTTTCTTCGGACGCTCGCAGGCGTGTCGCGTTGCGTGCCGAAGAAGTTACGACGCATCGCGTTTTCGAAGGATTTGACGCGGAGGACGACCGCGTTGGGATCCGTCATGTTTGGATGGGGTGGCTCACTGCTGATCTGGTGGTTTCGGGCATTCTTCTGACCGGGTTCCTCGTCGCCGGTGGGGAAGGAGGTGGACCCGGCGCCGTTACAGAGGGGCATGTGATTGCACACTTGCTGAACACCTCCGATGCAGATCCCGAGGCCTATGGAGTCGCCCAGGATGAGCGCCTCTCCCAGGCCGACGGTGCCCGCTCCGTAGGTCCCGGGGGCACAGTTGATGACCGGCCCCTCCGAGCTGTCGAACGACGTGTGGCATCCACCGCCGGCTCCACCTGGCCCATCGCCGGGGACCCAGCAGCAATGGAAGCATCCGCTGTCACAATAGTAGTTCTTGGTGAGCTCCGTCAGCCCGAGACTATCGAACAGTGCACCGGCCAACTCGGCGAGAGCGGTCTCCCCCAGAAGGCACAGGCCCGCGGTCTCAATGCACTCGGCAAGCGTTCCGCCGCGCTGCAAACAGCGCTCGACGCGACCGCCGAACTTGTCGATGGTCCCGCCCGCTCCGGGAAGCTGACTCTTCCCAACCAAGCCTGAATCCCCGGGCGAAGGCGCGTCCGTGAGCTCGTGGAGGACAGGATCGGGGATGCCTCGAAGTGCGAGCGGCATCCCCATGGAGGAATCAGAGGTCGATCCTTCAGCCGCGCTGTCAGTTCTCTCTTCAGACTCATCCGCCCCTGCTTCATTGGATGCATCGGATGGTCCTTCGTCTCCGGCGGGCACTCCCGAGCTTTCTTGGGAAGGGGTAGGGCCGCATCCGATGAGCCCCAGTGCGATTGCTGCCGCCCATGGGCGCATCCACTGCTTCATCAGCCCGAAGGTTGGCGCGGGATGAGTGGCCGCCACCAGATGCACATCCTGGTCAGGCTTTGGACCGGTTTTCGGTATACAAAGAATGTTGTAGATCACGTCGAGTTCCTCCTGATTTGAAAATTCTTGATATCGATTTAATCCCGTAAGTGGGGAGCCTGCTCTGGTCAATTGACGGGGATTACATTTGAAATAAAAATTCCAGCTCGCGAAGGGTAATGTGCCGAGAATTACACATTGGAAGGCCCGCCAGGAGCTGTGCGCCGAACCGAGTTCTCTCCAGGCGAACTATTCAGACGAAAGATCACACCGAATCAGGCGCGAAAATCCTCAGAAAGGCGAATCAGGAGCATGAAGTCCGATATCTAGAGTGGAAGTCGGATGTGGAACTATTTTGATCTAGTGTCTAGATGCTCTCATTCAGGAGTACTTCATCAATTAATTTCAAAAAATACCGTTGGTTTCGTCGACATACGGACCGAATAGATTGGACCCATTTTGCACGGTTTGGGGAGCCGGGTACCTACACCCCTTCGACACCGGACCTGCACGGAATTCTGCGGAAGGTGATGACGCTCGGCGCCTTCAGATGAGAGGCCGGCAACGCTCTGCGCCGCAACCGTACATGCGTCAGATCCAGCCGCAGTATGGATTGCATACCGAGGATCAGACGTCTCGTCCCCAGTGCGCATCAATGTGCCAGGCCTGTCGATGCCTATCGTGAGAGAGGGACAGGCTCTCGTCGATGGAGGCCTCGTCAACAACGTTCCGGCGAATGTTCTGGTTCAGAAAGACTGCAACTTCGTCATCGCTTCCACCGTCACGGCCAAATTGGAGCAAGCGTTCGTCGAACTCAAAGCAGAACAGTCGCACGGGCAGATCAGCTCAGCCTCGATCCTGAAGGTTCTCCTGCGCGCGAACATCGTCCAGAACCACAATATGAATGCAGTGGGCGTATCCCCGGCTGACATCGTGATTGCGCCCGACGTGACGGCCTTCGACCTGTCGGAGTTCGAGCGTACCAGAGAGCTTGCCCGGATCGGAGTCGAGACGACGGAAGGGGTGGTCTCGACCATCAAGGCGAAACTCAATCGGCTCGATCCAATGCTCTTCCCGGCTTGATGCAGGTGCGGGAGAGTGATGCTTGCCTTCCTTCGAAGAGGGAGCTAGCGCGGGCGCGCGGAGAGGTCGCGCATGCCACCGACCGAGCCACACATCACCACCCTCGGCGTCGGGGGACCGGCCGCCCACGTATACCTCGCAATGGGGTTCACGGACCGTTCGTACCAGCGCTTTCTCTCGGCCCTCGCCGAACGGCTGAAGCTGGCTTCGCTGGCTCTTCGACCGGCTCGGCCCGACGTCGAGCCTCCTCCTTCGGATTTCTCGTGGCAGCTCTATGCCGACGATCTCATCGACCATCTCGAACGGTATGCGAGTGAGCCGGTCATCGGGATCGGCCACTCGCTCGGTGCGACCTCCACGATCTTTGCTGCGTCCCGCCGGCCCGACCTGTTTCGAGCTCTGGTCCTGATCGAATCGGCCTTCCTTTCCCGGCCCAAGGCTTTGGCCGTTCGATGGGTGCCGTTCGGCATTGCCAGAAGATTTCAGCCGGTACGCGGGGTCTTCGAGGTTCCGGACGCGTGGCCCAGCTTGGAACGCGCGGTCGAGTACTTCCGGACCCACCGCGCCTACCGAAGGATCCCTGATGCAGACTTCATCCAGGTCGTAGACGGAATGCTCATGCAGCGTCCTGGCGGCGACTACGTTCGAGCTTTCTCGCCGGCGTGGGAGGCTCGAAGCTACGCGCGGCCGCCCTACGCCATCCCCGCCCTTCGACGCATCGAGCTTCCCGTGGTGCTGATTCGAGCTCGCCCGTCCGTGTTCATGACGCCTCCGCTCTGGAAGGAGATGATCGAGGCCGTGCCCCACGCCCGAGTGCGTGAGTTCCCGGAGCAGGGACACTTCTTGCCGCTCGAGATCCCCGTCGAGTGCGCGCACGCGGTACTCGAGGAGCTCGAAGCGGTTGGTGTGCTCTGAGCGATCGGCCTTCAGCGCGCTTCGCGGAGCTCCACCATCTTCACCAATTTCGCCACGGTTCACTGAATCTTCATGGTGTCATGGACGCTTCTGGCATGGTGAGCGCGTATCGCGCTTGGTCGTCGGCTATGCCGTGGTCTCGACCGCTTCAAAAAGCCGGCTGGAACTAGGGCAGCCTGACCGGCGTCTGTAAAGGCTCGGTGAAGTGAGATCTGAGTTCGGGTCGGCGCGAGTGCGACCTTCTGGCGCGCCGAACTCGGCGGAGAGTGTGCGTTTGGCCGCGCGGCACACACACTCTCCACGCTCGGTCGGACTCGCGGTCCTCTCTTCGGCCCAACCGTGCACTCCGTCGCTGAATCCGCGCGCAATGTTCAGTATGGTCCGAGCCCGTGCGAACCCAAAGACCGCGTGCCTTCGTATTGCTTTGGACCCTCGGCGTCCTGGCGTGCGGTGAAGCATCGCTCGGCTCTTCCGAGCCCGACCTCGACGACCGCGTTGGCCCAGCCGATCAAGGCGATACGGGCATTCAAGGTCCGGACGACCTCGGCGTCGGACAGGACCCGGGATCTCCGACGCTGACGGAGCTGGTCGAGGGCGACGGGCAGTCCGCCATTGTAGACACCAGCGTCGCGGTGGCACCTCGGTTGCGGGTTACGGACAGCGACGGCATCCCGGTGCCGGACGTCGAGGCTATCTTCTCCGTGCTGGAGGGCGGGGGCGCCGTGGAGGGCGCAGTGGTTCGGACCGATGACGCCGGAACCGCGGCCCCCGCGCGATGGGTGCTCGGACCAACCCCCGGATTGAATCGCTTGATGGGCGAGGTGCCAGGACTGGCGCCGATCTTCTTCGAGGCGACCGGCCTACCCGACGCCAGCGGAAGCTTCATCATCGACGCGGGGAATTATCAGAGCGCACAGATCAACAGCGCGGTCGAAGTCGCGCCTCGAGTTCGAATCACCACTCAAGGCGGAGCCTCGGTTTTGAATCGGTCCGTGACCTTCGAGGTTGGCACGGGCAATGGGTCGGTCGAAGGCGCCGTCGCCATGACGGATACCGAGGGTCGAGCCTCCGTGGGCGCGTGGATCCTGGGTCCGGAGCCCGGGGCCCAGACCTTGATCGCCCGAACCAACGGACTCCCGGATCTTACCTTCGAGGCCGTGGCAGTAGCTGCCGATGCGCCCATCCTTTCAAACGAACTGTGGATCACCGATATCGGCCGGCCCTGGGATCTCGCGTTTCTTCCCGATGGCACGATGCTGATCACCGAGCGCGACGGCCGGATACGAGCCGTCGATCCCGGCTCCCGGGAGACGCGAGTGGTGTTGGAACCGCCCGAAGACTTGGTGGTTCAGGGTCAGAGCGGAATGCTGGGCATCGCCATCGATCCAGACTTCGAGACCAATCGATACGTCTACGCATTCATGGCATCCGATCGCGCGGGCGCCACGGACAATCGAATCCGCCGCTGGACGCTCTCGCTGGACGGTGACGCCCTGGTGGAGGATCGAGACATCTTGACCGACATGACCTATGCGTCGAGCGGGGCCCACTCGGGGGGCCGCATCCGGTTCGGTCCCGATGGAAACCTTTGGATCACCACCGGTGACACCCGAAGGGCCACCGTGCCTCAAGACGTACGAGAGCTGGGCGGAAAGATTCTTCGCGTCACCCGCGACGGGAATCCGGCGCCCGGCAATCCGAGCATTCAGGGTGCGCGACCCGAGATCTTTTTCGTCGGAGTGAGAAATCCACAAGGAATCACGTTTCGGCCCGGCACTGGGGAGGCCTTCATCTGCGAGCACGGGCCCAATCAGGATGACGAGATCACCCGCCTCGTGGCCGGCGGAAACGGAGGCTGGAACCCCAACGACGGGGAGGGTAACTACAATGGATATACCGGCGCCTTGATGAGCGACCCATCGATCCCTGGGGTCATCCAGCCCAGCTACAAGGTATCGGACTCGCAAGGCATGTCCGGCTGCGATTTTCTGGTCGGCACCCAATGGAGAGGATGGGACCAGTCGCTCCTGGTCGGGATGCTCGGCGGCACCCGAGCTCTGGTCGTCCTCTTGGATGGTGCG
This sequence comes from Myxococcota bacterium, assembly GCA_050331295.1. Lineage (GTDB taxonomy): Bacteria > Myxococcota > Kuafuiibacteriia > Kuafuiibacteriales > Kuafuiibacteriaceae > Kuafuiihalomonas. Next base: position 41,731 of record JBHJGZ010000014.1, read on the forward strand.
GGCACCGGGACTCGCGAGGATCCGACGGTGGTCCTCGACACCACATCGCGGATCCGCTCCATCGTCATGGGACGCGATGGCTACGCGTACGTGGCCATCGATGAGAACCCAGGCACCATCTGGCGCGTGACCGCTGAGTAGAAGGAGAGGCACCCGAATCGGGAACCTGTTTCGGTTAAATGGATTGTGCCCCGTGATTAGAACGCGAGCTGGATCTGGGTCCTCATTCGAACGTTTTCGGCGGACCGGCTCCGGAACTCGTTGTGGAGCCATCCGGCGTCGGTCTGCCACTTGAGGCTGTGGCCGATGAGGAAGAACGTGAAACCCACCAACAGCTCGTGCTGCCATCGCAGTTCGCCGGCGCCGCTCAGCTGAAGCGAGAGTTCGCTTTGTGCCTCCGGCGTGGCGGCCTCCTCGAGCAGCGCCTGAGCCCGGTCTCGCGCGTCGTCGGAAAGCGCTCGACTCAGCTGGATATAGGCGTACCGGAACGCGAGCTCCCAATGCGGCGTGAAGCGGTAGCCGGCCTGAAAATTGACGCCGGCGTTCCCGAAGATGATGTCGTTCTGCTGGGTCCGCTCCACCAACCCGGCGTACGCGAGGGCCACCAGCGATACGTGGTGAAGCTTCATCCAGGCCTCGGCCGAAAAGCGCGCCGTGAAGTCTCGAGCCTCTTCCGGTTGCGCGTCGTAGGCCGCACTCACCGCAAACAGCGTTCGGAGCGGGCCGCCTTGCCGGTCCGAGAGACTGGCGTCCGAGAAACCAGGGGAGGTGCGACGAATGGTTCCGATCACCTCCGGGTGCACGGCGTCGACCTCGCCGATCCCATCGACACTGGAGGGGTTGAGCACGGGTTCGCCGTAGAGGCGTGGCAGCTGAAAGGCGTGCCCGGCCCGACGGTTCTGGCCGGTGAAGACTCCCAGTCGATAGTCGAAGCCTCCGGCGGTCGAATCCGCGTCGTAGACCATCAACCCGAACTGCCGTTCCGCTCCGAACCAGGAGGTCGTCAGAGACCAATCGGCCAGGAGGAGGCGCGCGAAGGATTGCTGGCGGTACCAGTCGAGTGGGATCTTGAACTGTCCGAGCCGGAGGCGCAGCGTCCTCAGGAGAAGAAGATCGATCCAGAAGTCCACCAGCTCGAAGTTGCCCGGCGTGGAGTTGGCCTGAACGGCGAAACGAATCCGGTCCTCCAGAAAACGCCCGGCGATCACGGTCCGGAGTCGACGGATCAGGACCAGCACATCGCCTTCGCGACCGGAGGGGAGCTCGGCGGAGATCAGTTCGAGGCGGAATTGCCCGACCAGCCCCAGCCGAACTTGGCCGGCGCCCGCATCGAGATACGCCGGACCAAGGCGTTCGGGAAGCTCGACCCCCCAAAGTCGATTGGGCTCGCCAGGTCCTGCCGATACGTCGGCGACGTCATGTTCATCCGTCATCGGCGCCGACTTGCCCGCGTCATCGTCGTCCGGTTCGGCCGCTTTGGCCTCCTCGTTCGGTTCGGTCGCTTCGGTCGCTTCGGCCGGTCCCGCGACGACGCGAAGCGGACACGACGCGAGAGCGGCAACGATGGCGACGGTTCGCCAAGACGCGGATATTGAAAGGAGGTGCATGAGCCGGCTCGAGGATTCAGGGCGGAACTCGACCGGGCCCGATTCACGAGCCCGACTCGGTCTGGCTACGCCAGTGACCCATATAGCCGTACGTTCAGCCTGCCTTCAACGTGATCGCAAAGGTCGCGCCGTTCGGTGTCCGGTCGGCCACGTCAATCCTTCCTCCATGACGCTCCGCGATGCGATAGGCGATGGATAGTCCGAGGCCCACGCCGACGCCCACCCCTCGGGTCGTGAATCCGGGATCGAAGATCCGGTCTCTCAGTGAGGGCTGCACGCCGGGGCCGCGGTCCTCGATGTGGATGTGGATGATGTCGCCCTCCCGTTTCGCCCGCAGGTTGACTTCGCCGCCGTCTGGCTGAGCCTGGAGCGCGTTCTGGACGACTTGGTAGAGCATCTGGTTCAGCTCACCCGGATAGCCGTCGAGCTCCAGACCATCATCCACGTCGACGCTTCGGCGGATGTTCTCCGGCCAGGTCGACTCCAGCATACCCAGCGTGTCGTCCACGATGGCTCGCACCGACACCCGCTGACGGGCCGACTCGTCGAGTCGGGCGAAGTTCTTGAGCTTTCGCACGATCGTAGCGATCCGGCTCGCCCCGTCTCCCACGACCTGGGCCGAGTCGTCGAGGATTCGAAAGACGCGCGTCGAAAGAGCGTCGGAGTCGGTCGCTGAGCCTCTCAGCTTCTCGATGCTTCTTTCCATCGTTTGTCGTCCGCTTTGAATCGCGCCTAGGGGTGTATTCATCTCGTGGGAGAGGCCAGCGGCGAGCTGCCCGAGGGCGGCCATCTTCTCGCTCTGGACCAAGACGGCTTGCGTTTGCCTCAGCTCGTGATTCACGCGTTCAAGCTCCGCTGCGAGGGCAGCCCTCTTCGTAGCTTCTTCGAGGGCGACCGCGCGTCGATTGCTTTCCGATTCGGTCCGGGCGAAATCCCTAGCGATGAAGACCGACATGGAAATGAGAAAAGTCCCGAACCCGTACATGAGGATGTTTTCGCTGAGGTACACACCGGTGAAGAACGACTGAATGTCGAGGGCGCCCGCAACGATGAACGCACCGGCTCCAAGGGCCAGCAAAGACGAGTCGTTCACTCGGTTTCGGAAAGCCAGGAACAACGCGCGGAGTATGAGGCCCAGGCCGAGATAGGTGAAGAGAAGGAGCGGACCAACCCCCGTCCATGGAGCCATGAACGTCGCGACAACTCCGCTGGCAACGAAGAATGGAAACCAACGGGGAAGACCCATTTTCGACACCGAACAGAAGAAGGCTGCGAGCGCGGTGACGGTGCCCAAGATGAGCCATGCTACGACGACCCGATACGCGAAGAAGTCGGCCACGGTCTGGGAGGAGACGGCTCGGTGTCCAACCCACATGAGGGCCCCAGCCGTCGTGACCGCCAGAGCGAGGTTCAAGTTGTCGCGTCGATTCGGACGAGAAAGGAACAGAAGTCCGTGAAGCAGGGCGAGCGTCAACGCGAGCCCACTGAACAAGCCATGCAGCTCGCTGTGACCGAGCAGGGCTTCGAGATGGGGGTTCGACGCCAGCTCCGGATCTCCGATCTTCGCCCGAACGCCGTTCACGCCAGAGATCTTGGACAGCGACGCAGCCCAAGGATTGTGCAAGAAGACACGGAGACGATGCCGTCCCGGTGGTGACGACAGCACGATGGGCTGTGGCGACCGAAGCTCGGCTGAAGGTACAGCCTCGCGTGTTCTTCCGCCGACGTGTCCACCATCCCAAAACACCTCGACGTCCCCCAGGTGGAAGAGCCACAGCCCGAGGGTTGTCGGTCCGTCCTTGGGCATCACGATGTCCAGTCCGAGCCAGCCCGCTCCGCTCCGGGAGAGGGCCGAGCTTCGTCGTGCCTGCGTCAATGCCTCGGGCGGAGTGGCTGCGTTTGGCTGGGTCGGCCAGTAGGCCCAGGTTTCTGGAAGGTCGACCAGGTAGGGCTGGCTCGAGAAGCTCGATGCATCGAGATGGACGGCCGGAACCTGAAGCATCTGTTCCGGAGCCGCCAGCGCAAGCATGACGAGAACGGCAGCCACCGGACGGATATGCGGCCGATGCGCTCCCACGTCGAGCGCACTCGGTGCAGTGAAGGGAAGACAAGAGCAGAGGAAGTGAGAAAAGACCGTGAAGCCGATGGTTTAGGGCTCAGTCGATGGCTGGCGCGACGGATGAGGTCCGAGCAGGTTGGGCTGCCGTGAGAGACTTGATCCGGTAGACACCCGCAAACCCCTCGGCCGTCGGCGCATCGAATCTCCGAAATGCCGCTCCGTCCGCGGCCCACGATTTTCGTCGTAGTCCCGGTAGCTTGTGCACGCCACACCTTCGATTCATGCACGCCCATGCGGTCCCGGCTGAAGCGGCGACATCGAACGCCACGAGGTCGATGCCGCGGCTCTGCAGTCGATATGCCATCGGCTAGAATGTAGGTGCCAAGGGTACGCCAGGTTCGGTCCTCGCGTGGATGTTTCCGACTTTAATCACGAATCGTGCCTCAGGATGGGCCTGGACATCTTTCTGAATGGTCTCTGCCGTGCGTCGAAATAGAAGGCGTCGATCGATAGACCGTACGGCGCGAGCACACGCACGTGGTCGATGAGTTGCACCGTCGCTTTGCTCGATCGACCGTTGATCTGACCCCGCGAGGGATGGTCGAACCAAGGAATCAGGTTGGCGGCTCATGAAGACCGAACCTCATTCCCTGAGGGTCTTTGCAGTTGCAGAAACGTCCGAACCCGGGCTCGTTGGCGATATGGTCGTCGGCCTGGCCGCCCAACCTTCGAACGTCGGCTACAGCCACCTCGATGCTCTGAACCCGGAAGTATGGAACGATCCCAAATTCATGGTCACGACCGTGGAGTCCCACCCGGATCGATGAGGTTTCGAACCAGCCGCCTCCCTCTGAGCCGTCCATGGCATGAAACCTCCAATCAAAGAGCCTCTCGAAGAACGAGCTACTGAGCGATGCATTGCCGCTGCCCATCTCGATATAGCTGATTGTAGACATTCGTGTTCCTCCTCGTCGGCAGTCTCAGGTCACGGGCAGCGTCGGGTCTTGAACAAATCCGAACTGCTGCGAGGGGCTGGAGTTCCGGGCAGATCGGCAAACCGGACCACTCGGATGAAGCTCGGCGTGACGCCCAACAGCCTCTTCGCCTCGCGATTCAAGTGTGCCTGATCGGCAAAGCCGGTCTGCGCCGCAATGTCCGCGATCGGCTGTTTGGAGCTTTCGAGGAGATGGCGTGCTGCGGCGAAACGAAAGTGCCGAGCGACAAAGACCGGCCGCAACCTGGTCTCGGCGACGAAGCGCTTTTGAAAGTAGCGCTCACTCCAGCCGAGCTCCCATGCGAGGTCTCGGACTAGAATGCGCCCCCAGGTGGCACTCAGCCTCGTCCACGCATGGATCACCTGGGAGCATGCCGCCTTCGAGCGGACGACTGGACCGCGGACAAGGGTCTTGAGGTCGGCCAACCGAATTCCCTGGTCGGCTGCTGCGAGCAGTTTGGCGACGGGAGAGCTCTTGGATCGGAAGGATTCGAGGTCGACGACGCCCTCGCTCGGCTCCAGGAGGCGGCCCAGAAGCCCTTGAACCTCCCATGGCACCAACTCGAACTCGACGCCCGCCAGTCGCCCTCCGTGGCTTGCGTACACGGGACCCGATCCCGGAGGGACGACGAAAGTCCGGAAGAAACCGATCGTCTCGCTTTCGTGGATGCGTCGTAAGCCGACCTGCCCTCGCTTCACGAGAACCAGGACAGCATTCACGTTGGAAGGCTCGTGGCGCGCGACGACCTCGGTCGACTCTTCCGCGAACGTCGTGGCCTTCAAGCTGGTCGTCCCCCGTGGGCGTGAAGAGCAAGGCGCCGCCCGAATTTGGGGACCGTGACCGTCATGGCTCGTCCGAGACGCACACCCCTACGTTCTCCTGGAGAGACGCGTGATGGAACAATCAGATCCGCAGCCCGGGAGTCTTCGACCGGACGGGGCCCAACTGGCCTCCGAGCCGTTCCGGGATGGTGGGCGACTCCGGCTCCGGGGAAGACGCGGCGCGGGATTCCGGCTACGGAAAGAGCGCAATGATTTTCCGAATCCAGCTCGTGTGTGCGCTCCTGGTCTCGGGTTGTGCGACGACCTCCGAACCCCCACCCCAAGCCAAGGGTCCAGAAGGCGTCTTCGAGGACGTTTGGGGGGCCATGCAGGCCGAGCTCTATGACAAGGCCCGGAGCGAAAGCTGGCTGACCAGGACAAACTATTTGGATCTCAAAGCCAAAGCTCGCCAGGTGGGCGATGTTGGAGCCCTCGCGCGCGACGTCATCAATCCCTTTCTCAAAAGGCTTGAAGTGTCGCACACTTATCTCTACACGGATGATGAGCTGGGATTCTATGTTCTTCGGTGCCTTTTCACCCATGAGCAAAGCGACGAACCGAAACTTCATCATATCGGCGTCCAGCTTACCGATGAAAACTTCGTTCGAGCGGTTTGGGAAGACTTTCCCGGAGATCAATCGGGACTGCAGCGCGGCGACAAAATCGTCGCGATTGACGGGGAAGCTTTCGTTTCAGTGAAGCAGTTCGGACCGAAGGCCCAAGTCCTCGAAGTCCGAAGGGGCCGGACATCGCTGATGGTCCAAGTGTCGCCGGTCTTCGGAAACCCGATCATGGACATGCTTCAGGCGATGCAGAACAGCGTAGCCATCGAAGAGCGCGACGGTCGGCGCGTGGGCTACGTCCATTTGTGGACCGGTCTCGGTGAAGAGACGCTGGCGACCTTTGCTCGCATCGTGCGTGAACAACTCTTCGACTTGGATGCCGTCGTTGTCGATCTTCGAGGAGGATTCGGTGGCGCCTGGTACGAGTATCTCGACCTCTTTTATGCAGATCGCAGTCAGTTCTTTGCCTTTGCGCTCATCGAAAGGGATGGGACGAGGGTGGGCCAGCAGCCTACGCCGCAGAAGAATCCGGACGCCTTCCTGGGGCCGGTCGTCGTGCTGATCGATGAGGGAACCCGGTCGGGCAAAGAAGCGCTGGCCTATCAGTTTGCCAAAGGCGACCGGGCGATCCTGGTCGGACAACGGACGCAAGGCGCCTTTACCTTAGGAAAGGGCGTCTTCGCCAAGCGGCTTGCCGCCCGCTATCTGCTCTATTTGGCCGTAAACGAAGTGCTGCTGGATGGAAACGTCATCGAAGGTGTTGGGGTCGGCCCGGACATCGAGATAGAGTTTCCTGCGGATCGCCCGAGCCATGGCGATCCGCAGCTCGAAACCGCGATGAACGAGGCCTTCGCCGCCATCGCGAATCCACGAGCATATTGGCCGGCAGATGAAGGAACCCGGCCTCGAAGCGTCCGCGGTCGGTCGGCCCAATCCGGGACGAGATCGGAAGGCAGGTCGAGTGATCTCCGGCCACATCGCGGAGTCGAGCGAAGCGGGCGATGGTTCGATGCTTCGTCATCGGCTACTGGGGCAGAGCTTCAGAAGTCTTGTCGTCGGTACAATCTCGACGAACCCAGCGGGCTTTGTGGGTCTTCTCTTTGGACTCAGGTCAAGGACACGTAAATCCGGTTCGGTGTTCGGAAACCTCGATCGTGCCCAGCTGGAGGCTCGCCTCGAAGCCAGTCGATCTCTGAAAGCGACCGACCCTGCTCGGTTGGATGCCCTCGGAGGGATGGTCGAAAGCATGCTCTTTCGTGAACCCGAGCGGGCCAAGCCGCTCGTGGCTGAGCTCGAGCGATACGCGATCGAGGCGGACTATGGTCTTGGGCTTGCGATGGTGGCGCGGGCGAAGGCGGTGTTCCACGTGTTCTCGGGCGACACCCGAACCGCGCTTGCGCTGTCACACCGAGCACTCGAAGCCTTCACGAACCTGGGCGAGATGCAGGGTCGGGCCCGCATGCTGGATCTCCTCTCGACCGCTCACGAGGTTCTTGGCGACTACTCGACCGCGCTGGACTTCGGCTATCGAGCGCTGGAGCTGAATCGAAGCATCAGAGACAAGAAGTGGGAAGCCTGGGCCTTGTCTTCGATCGGAGGGGTGTTGGCGACCTCGGGGGATGTCGACGGAGCGTTTTCGAGCCTTCGAGAAGCGAAGCGGCTTTTTGAAGAGCTCGAGCATCCAGTCGGGGTTCGTCGGATTTTGAGTCGACTGGCTTCGCTGTGTAGGTCGATTGGCTGGCTGAAAGAGGGCCTCGCCTACCAGGAAGAGGCGCTCCGAATCCTTCGTTCCGATGCGCCCCCGGCCATGAGAGGGCTGGCTCATGCAGAGATGGCAGAAACCTACCGTGCTCTAAGGCGGGAAGATGCGGCTGATGAGCACGTCGAGCAGGCGCTTGGATACTTCGCAGAAGTCGGGGATGCGCTGCCCACCCGTCACCGGGTGACCCAGGGTCGTCTTCTTCTGGGCCAGGGAAAGCTTCAGGAGGCCGAGACGATTCTTCGGGTGGCTCTTGCGAACGCCGAGGATCAGGATCCCCTTCCGGACCGAACGCGCCTTCACGGGTTGGCTTCGGAGATATACGAACGACTTTCGGACTATCGGGAAGCCCATAGACAGCTCTCGATCCATACCCAGCTGCAGAACGAGCTTCTCGACCAGAAGAGTCGAAACGCGATTCAGCGTCTGCAGATCCGAATGGAGACCGAGGCTGCCCGAAAGGAGGCTGAGATTCATCGACTGCGGTTTGCCGAGCTGAAGGAGGCGCAGACGCAATTGATAGAGTCCGAGAAAATGGCGCTCTTGGGGGACATCGCGGCGGGCCTCGCCCATGAGGTGAACACCCCGCTCGGAGTCATCCACAGCAACCAGTCGGTGCTCGAGCGTTGTGCCGAAAGACTCGAAGGCGATTCTGTGGTGCGGAATGCGCTTCGGACGGTGGTCGAAACCAATCGGGACGCCACGATACGCATGAATGAGCTGGTCACGAGTTTGAAGCGATTCGTGCGCTTGGACGAAGCCGACTACCAGCAGGCCGACGTCGTCGAGGGACTCGAAAGCGCCCTGATGCTCTTGGCGCCGACTGTCCCGGAGGGCATCGAGATCACGCGCAGCCTCAAGCCGCTCCCTCCGGTCTTGGGCTGGCCGAGCGAGCTCAACCAAGCGTTCCTGGCGTTGCTCAAGAACGCCGTCACGGCGATACGGGGATCCGGGGAGATTTCGGTTCGCGCCGAGCAGGACGGTCACGATGCCCTGATCGTCGTTGCAGACACCGGCGTGGGCATCTCCGAGGAAGATCAGAAAGAGCTGTTCGAGGTGAAGTTTTCGAACCAAGGGCATCGAGTTCGATTGAGAATGGGGCTCGCGGCTGTCGCGTCAGTTGTTGCGAAGCACCAAGGCAACATCGAGGTCTCGAGTCGACTCGGCGAAGGCTCGGTGTTCACGATCCGGCTCCCCTTGGCCGAGATTCGGTGACGGAATGCTGAGTCGCAAGAAGGTCTGTTCTGGGGTAGCGAAGCGATTCGCTCCTTGTAATGGATCGTATGTCAGGGGCTAAGCGCGGCCTCGTTGTATTTGTTTTCGAGGGTCTCTCATTGCCCGACCAGATCGCCGAATGCGGCCGGTTTGTTCGAGCGACGCTCTATCGTTCGAGCCAGCAACTGAGCCTGCCTGTTCCTCCGGAAGAGTTGACGGAAGAGGTGGTGCGGGCGGCTGGCGGCGCCTGGAACGAAGATATCGACTGTGGCACCGATCTGGGAGGCTACACGTCGACCACGTCCAGGCGCTGTTGGGTCAAGGAACCATCCTGCGGACGCCCTACGCAGCGCTCGAGGACGGGGCCATCGGTCTGGACGGCCTCCCCGTCGTCTTCAGCTGGCCGCCGAGTGGATCCAGCCCGAGCGCATCGACGTCCTCATCGGCACCGGCCCGCCTCAGACTTCGGGCCAACTCAGGCTCGCAATCTCGGCTCGACCGGCTCCCACGGTGCGCCCCATCTCCGGCGCCTGCGGCCCGGTCTGTCCACTGACCCGTTCATTGAGGCTGAAACCGGCATGACTCGAAGGACGGAGAGCTCGGAGCCGGTTCTCGAGTTCGGCCCAGACCTCCATCGGAGACCCGGAGACCTCCGGCCCGTTCCGTTCACACGCCCACACGCTTCGGACCCAAACCGAAACCCGATTTTCGGCGGCAACATGGGCCTGTCCATCCACCCGTCGTCGCTTGCCAAGCCCTCCAGGTTGTAGCAACGTTTATACATGCCTACGAGATTGAGCAGCCGCGAGTTCAACCAAGACACTGGGCGGGCCAAGAAAGCAGCCGAGGCAGGACCCGTTTACATTACGGACCGCGGACGTCCATCGCACGTCCTGCTGACGTTCGAAGACTACCAGCGGCTCGCTGGTGTGCCGCAGGACATTGTCGCTCTCCTCGGCACCCCCGCTGGTGTTGAGGACGTCGTCTTCGAGGTGCCCCGTATCGACGATACCGCGGCGCCAGCAGCGTTCGACTGATGTTTGTCGTGGACACCAATATCATCTCGGAGCTGAGGAAGGCACGGGCCGGAAAGGCGAACACCGGAGTCACAGCCTGGGCCAAAAGCGTCGCCGCACCGGCAATGTTCATGTCCGTCATCTCTCTCCATGAGCTTGAGCATGGTGTGCTTCTCGTTGAGCATCGCGACCCTGCACAAGGTAACCTTCTGCGGACTTGGCTGGATAAGGGTGTCGTTCCCGCCTTCGAAAGACGGATCCTCGACGTTACGCCGGAGGTCGCAAGGTTGTCCGCTTCCTTTCATCTCCCCAATCCCGCCCCATTCCGAGATGCTCTCATCGCGGCGACGGCGGCCATCAACGGCATGGCGGTCGTCACTCACAACACTCGGGACTTCGAGCGATTTGGAGTTGAAATCGTAGACCCCTGGATGTGATGCGCCATCTCGTCGAGCTCGCTTCAGCGATGGAAGGCGGACACGGCGGTGTCCATACCCGCGTCGGGATGGGTGTCGACCAACGAGCCCAGCCAGGTGGTGCCGCTGCGGCCCGTCCCGATGATGGCCCGAAGCATAGGGGCGCTTTGCATGGGCCGCAGACTCTAGCCGGTTCGGAAACTGGCCATCACCCCCCTCGGCCAGAATCCCCGGCCTCGTCAGCCCATCCGATAAACCACGTCACGGTCTCGTCGACCGAGTGACCGCGAACGGCCCCGAACTTGCCTCTCACCCGGCTGAATCAGCTGCTCGGCAATGGTGCAGCTTCCCATCGGCCAGCTGGCCCCCTGGCGTCCTCGACTCACGAGGAGCAGCGTCCTGTCGTTGTCGAATCTTCGCGGGATGCTCTCGATCCCTCCGTACGAGAGCAGGGCCCGAAACACGTCCCTTCGGAGGATGCGGGGGCCTCGATTGGCCTTCTCCCAAGACACGAGCCAGATGCTCTGGTCTCGGTCGTGATGCAGGCGCAGCCGTGGCGGAGGCTCGTCCGGTGCGTCGACGTTCGGCCTCAGCCCCTCGGCCTCCCGCGCCATCGCTCCTCGCTACCTCATCCTGAAGATGGGGTCACGGTGGAGACGCCTTCACGGGGCACGAGACGAGATGCCTCAGGGCGCGGCCTCGATCAGCCGACGGATCGCCGCCACCACCCGATACGGCGCCGCCTCCTGGACCATGTGATCCGACGTCGGCTCCGACTCGCGCGCCACAAGTCCCTCGTCGCCCAGCCGCTCGATGAACTGGTCCGCGAAGGGTTCGAGGGGAGTTCCGTCCGCGTCCTTGCACACGAAGTACTCCTCCGGGGCGGTCGCGCAGTCGGCCTCTACCCGGTCCGGCAGAAGATCCGCGTCGCACTCGCACGTCGCGTCGCTCGGGCAAGGCGTATTGCTGGTCGTATCGCAGCGCTGCGCGCCGAACAGAATGTCGGACAGGCCAAAGAGCAGCACGTAGGGCGTGCCACGCAGGGTAGGAAGTCGGCCCTCGATCTCGGCCTGGAAGGCGTCGTCGTCGAAGATCGACTCCGCAAAGATCTGCATCGGGGCGCACGGCTCTTCGTGGCGGTAGGCTCCGGTCTCCGGAACGATGTGGGGCGAGATGTATGAGGCCAACACGGCGTCGTAGACGGCGCCCCCGGACGGGTCGGCCTCGAGGGCGTTGGCCGCGGCCTGACCGGGCAGGAAGGCTCGGCAGAAGATGTCCGGGACCGTGTCCGCGAGCTGGACCTGCTCGTACCAGCGGACCATCTGGTGGGCGTACCCGGGGTCGTCGATGTCGATCGACCAGGCCCAGGTGTTAATGATCAGCATGCGACCAATCCGCTCGGGCTGCCGGGTCGCGAGATCGAGCCCGATCGGCCCGCCCCAGTCTTGTACCACGATCGTGAGGTTCTGCAGGTCTAGCGCCGCGACGAGGTCTTGCAGATTCCGGGCGTGGCTCCGCGGCCGGTAGTGGAAGGCCGAGGTCGGTGGCACGTCGCTCATGCCCATGCCGAGGTGGTCGGGGATGACGACCCGGTGGCCATCCGCGAGCAGGTCTGCGGCGATGTTGCGGTACAAAAACGACCATGTCGGGTTGCCGTGCACCATCAGCACCGTATGCAAGGCGTCCTTCGGTCCCGCGTCG